>QKWM01000003.1 GCA_003248315.1 Streptomyces sp. SW4 | reverse complement strand
CGAGCTTGTCCAGCAGGGCGTCCACGTCGCTCAGGTCCGTGTCGATGCCGTACAGCGCGGCGAGTTCGGTGAGCGCGGCGCGCACGGTCGGGGTCAGGCGCAGCGGCCACTCGTGCTCGCCGATGCGGGTGATGGCCGCCGACAGCCGGGTGACCGCGTTCTCCCTGTTCACCTTGGAGCCGTGCCCGGCCCGGCCGCGGGCGGTGAGCTTGAGCCAGCCGGTGCCGCGCTCGCCGGCCGCGATCGGGTAGATCTGCCGGCCGGAGCCGTCGTGGAAGGTGAACGCCCCGGACTCGCTGACGCCTTCGGTGCAGCCCTCGAACAGCTCGGCGTGCCGGTCGGCGAGGAACCCGGAGCCGTCCTCCGCGCTGGCCTCCTCGTCGGCGGTGAAGGCGATCACCACGTCGCGACGGGGCCGCACGCCCTGCCGGGCCCAGCGCGCACCGCGGCGAGGATCATCGCGTCCATGTTCTTCATGTCCACGGCCCGCGGCCCCAGACGACGCCGTCCCGGATCTCCCGGAGAACGGGTGGACGCTCCAGTCGGCGGCCTCGGCCGGCACCACGTCGAGGTGGCCGTGGACGAGCAGCGCGCCGGCGCAGGGGTCGGTGCCCTCGATCCGGGCGACCACGTTGGTCCGTCCTCGGTGCGCTCCAGGAGGGTGGGCTCGATCCCGGCCTCGGCGAGCCGCTCGGCCGCGTACTCGGCGGCCGGCCGCTCCCGGCAGTCGCCGCCGCCCCGGTTGGTGGTGTCGATCCGGATCAGGTCGGAGGTGAAGCGGACGACCTCCTCCAGCGCCTGCGCGTCCGTCGTCCGCCCCTGCTCCCTGGCGTGCTCAGCCATACTGCTCCTCCACCGCCGCGGACGCGATCGTGGTGACCGCCTTGAAGGTCCGGATTCCCTCGTACATCGTGCCGGTGGTGTACGCCACCTTGCGCTCGCCGACGCGCTCCACGCCCGGCACGACCGTGGAGGCCGCGGCGAGGTGCTCGGCGTCGAACTCCACGGCGACGGTGTACGGCCCGCCGTTCACCGGCTCGCCCCGCACCGCGAGCGACGCCGCCTCCTTGGCGGCCGCGCGGATGTCGGCGGCGGTCCTGGCGGGTGTGCGGCACACGGCCGCGTACCGCGAGACGTGGTCCTTGACCGCGACCTTCAGCGCCTCGGGCGCGTACCCGAGCGCGTCCTCGCAGGCCAGGTCGTCGCCGGTGACCAGGACGACCGGGACGCCGTACTCGGCGACGACGTGCGCGTTGAGCAGGCCCTCGCTGGCGCGGACGTCGTTCAGCCAGACGCCCGTGATCTGGTTGGCCAGGTAGGTGTGGCGAGGACGCCCTCCATGCCGGCGCCCGCGTGGTAGCCGATGAAGGCGATGCCGTCGACGTCGCCGTGCTGCACGCCCTCCACCATGGAGAGCGACTTGTGCCGGCCGGTGAGCATCTGCGCCCGGTCGTCCAGCTGCTCCAGCAGCAGGTTGCGCATGGTCCAGTGCGCCTCGTTGACCAGCACCTCGTCGGCGCCGCCGTCGAAGAAGCCCAGCACGGCGGCGTTCACGTCGGAGGTGAACATCGAGCGGCACCGCTCCCACTGGGGTGTGCCGGGCAGCACGTCGGCAGGCCAGGTGACGCCCGTGGCACCTTCCATGTCGGCGCTGATGAGGATCTTCATGAGGCGTCACGTTACGCGAACGCTCCGATTCCCGGCCAGGCCTGTGGAAAACGCTCGGCGGCGCCGGGCCGGGCGGGGCGGCACCGTCCGGCGCCGCCCCGCTCGCGTCACACCGTGCGCCCCGCCACCAGCCATGTCGCCGGCAGCTCGATCCGGGTGCCGTCGGGTCCGTGCTCGGTCGACACCAGCGGCAGCTCGCCGGCGGCCAGCACCGTCAGACCGGCCGCCCGCAGATGGTCCGCGACGGCGCCGTCGGCGGCCTCGGCGGGTGTGAGGCCGTGCCGGAAGACGGCCGCCAGCTTGGGCGGCGGCCCGTCGGGGCCCTGGGCCAGTCCCGCCAGGACGGATTTGGCGGCCTGCGACGGCTCCACCAGCAGCGCCCGGCCCGGGTGCCGAGGAGGACGGCGAGCCCGTCGGCGAGCGGCTGCCGGTCCTCGGCCGCGCTCTGGTGCAGCACGCCCCGCAGATAGACGTTGGCGTCACCGAGTTCGGCGTGCAGCGCCTCCACCTCGGCCTTGTCGGCGGCGTCGAGCTGCCGGTACGCGGCCCGCCCGTCCGGGTCGGCGCGCCGGGCCCGGTCGAGGGCGGCGCCGGCCAGGTCGGCGCCGACGACGTGCGGGAAGCGGTCGGCGAGGAAGCGGGTCTGGGTGCCGTTGCCGCAGCCGAGGTCGATCAGGGGCAGCTGGGCATCGGTCAGGTGCGGTTCGAAGAGGGCGAGGTGGCGGGCGGCGGTCAGCGTCGGCTCCGCGTCCCAGAACACCGCCCCCCGCTCCTCGGGTGCCTCGCTCCAGAAGCCCTCCCAGGCCTGACGGTACCGACTCGCCACGCTCATGCCCCACTCCCCAGGGTGCGTCGTCCGGCCCGCCGGAGGTGACGGGCCAGTACGGTCTACCGCTGTCCGGCCGTGGCCACAACAACCCGTGCACGACCTTCACGCCGCGTTCGACCCGGACCGGTGCCGCCCCGTCCCGCGCGGCGCCGCGTCAGCGCCGCGGCAGGGTCAGCTCGAACCAGACCGTCTTGCCGGCCGCCGTCCGGCTGGTGCCCCACTCCCGGGCGAGCGTGCTCACCACGCGCAGCCCGCGCCCGGCCTCGTCCCCGGGCCCGGCACCGCGCAGCACCGGCAGCTCGTGGTCCTCGTCGTCGACCTCGCACAGCAGTGTGTCGCCGCGCACCAGCCGCAGGCCGACGGCACGGCCGCGGGTGTGCCGGACGGCGTTGGTGACGAGTTCCCCGGCCAGCAGTGCGGCGTTGTCCGCCAGCCCGGGCAGTCCCCACTCGTGCAGCTGCTCGTGCACCGCCGCGCGGGCCCGGCGGGCCTCGGCCGGGTCGCGGGCGAGCCGCCACTCGGCGACGTCCTCGGGGGCGATGCCGCCGAGGCGTGCCATGAGCAGGGCCACGTCGTCCCGGCGGCCGCCGCGCCGGCCGAGCGCGCGGATGATGGTGTCGCAGGCGTCGTCCATGGAGGCGGCCGGGTGGGCGGCGGACTCGCACAGCGTGGCCAGGCCGACGCCGATGTCCTCGCCGCGCACCTCCACCAGCCCGTCGGTGCACATCACCAGCCGGTCGCCGGGCGCCACGCGCACGCGTACCGTCTCGAAGGGCACCCCGCCGACGCCGATCGGCGCCCCGGTGGGCAGGTCGATCAGCTCGCTGCGGCCGTCCTCGGCGCGGACCAGGACGGGCGGGATGTGCCCGGCGTTGGCGAGATGCAGCTCGCCGGCCACCGGGTCGTAGACGGCGTACAGGCAGGTGGCGAGGTAGGTCTCGCCGAGCCGCTGGGCGAGGTCGTCCAGGCCCCGCAGCAGCTGGGCGGGCGGCAGGTCGAGCCCGGCCATGGTCTGCACGGCCGTGCGCAACTGGCCCATCATGGCGGCCGAGTTGAGGCCGTGGCCCATGACGTCGCCGACGACGAGCGCGGTGCGGGCGCCGGGCAGCTTCACCGCGTCGAACCAGTCGCCGCCGACCCGTCCGAGCAGCGTGCCGGGCAGATAGCGGGTGGCGATGTCACAGCCCGTCATATGGGCCGGGATGTGCGGCAGCATGCTGTCCTGGAGCGTCTCGGCGACGTTCTCCTGGTGGGTGTACATGCGCGCGTTGTCCAGGACGAGTCCGGCGCGGGCGGCGAGTTCGGCGCCGGTGACCCGGTCCATGTCGTTGAAGACGGGACGCTCGGGGTGGCGCAGCAGGATCATGAAGCCGAGGACGACGTTGCGCGCCTTCAGCGGCACGACCAGCATGGAGCGGCCGGTGATCAGCGGCCGGATGTCCCGCTTCTCGAACTGCGAGGCGATGGCGTGCCCCATCTCCTCCGTGATCCGCGGCACCAGGACGGGTTCGCCGGAGGTCATGCACTGGAAGAACGGCGTGTGCGCCGGGAAGGGCATCGCCTCGCCGACGGGGACGACGTCGTCCCAGCGGCCCGGCTCGTCCGTGTGCTCCACCGCGACCCGGTGCCACAGGGTGGTGGTGTCCGGCACGCCCTCGGGGAACCCCTCGCCCGCGACGACCTGTTCGCGCAGGTAGGTGCCGGCGACGTCGGTGAAGCGGGGGACGACGGCCCGGCTGACCTCGGTGATGGTCGCCGCGAGGTCGAGGCTGGTGCCGATCCGGCCGCTGACCTCGTTGAGGAACTCCAGGCGTTCGCGTACCGCCGCGTACTCGAGGTCCTCGGCGTACTCGGCGTACTCCCCGTACCCGCCGTCCCGCCGGGGCCGGTCCCGCCCCGCAGGTCCGGCGGCAGCGGCTCGCCGGCCGCCAGGGCGCGGGACAGGCGCTCCCGGCGGGCCTTGCGCTCCTCGCGGCGGGCGACGCCCCAGTCGGGTGTGACGGGCACCCGGTCGTTCTGGCTGAACTCCAGGACGGGGTAGCCCAGTTCGAGGACCTGCGCGACGATGCGGGCGCTCTCCCCGACGCTCATGCTGGGCAGGATCTCGGGGAGCCGGCGGGCCAGTTCCTCGGCGCCGGGGAAGTCGGTGTGCAGCGCGAAGCCGGGGGCGATGCGTTCCACGTCCCCGTGGGCCGTGGCCGGCCGCGGGTGCAGGGCGCCGGCGTCGGCGGCCAGCACCAGCAGGCGTTCGGGGCCGGGGCCGACGAGCGGGTAGGCCCACCACAGCACGTCCGTGCGGTCCCGGCCGGGCACGGTGAGCCGGGCGCGGCCCGCGGCCGGGTAGGACAGCCGGCCGTCCAGGGAGGTCTCGATCCCGGGCCCGAGCCCGTCGTCGCCGTCGTACGGGCCGTACGGTCGGGGGGCGTCGCCGTCGTACGGGCCGTACGGTCCGGGGGCGTCGCCGTCGGGAGCGCCCCGGAGACGGGCAGCAGGTCGAGGGCCGGGCGGCCGATCGCCTCCTCCTTGGCGAGGGCGAACAGGCGCCGTGCGCCACGGCTCCAGTGGGAGACCAGCCCGTCGCGGTCGACGACGACCACGGCCAGCGGGATGCGGCCGGGCGGCACGTCCCGTTCGATGCCACGGTCCATGGCGTCAGGCCCTCTCTCCCGACGGCTCGGCAAGATCTGTACCGACGCGTTCCACCGTACGGCGCGGCCCGGCCGGCGTGTGGGCAACCGGCGAATTGCCGCCGCCCGCCGCGCACCGGCGCACGCCGAAGCGCCGGTGTGCGCGTACGGCCCCTGGTCCTCTAGTCCTCGTGCCCGAGCTGGAGGTCGCGTTCCGTCCGCCCGCCCCCGGCCACCTGGAGCACGGTGGCGACCGGCGGATAGCCGGCGGCGATGACGGTGTACTCGCCGGACGACAGGTCCACGAACCGGAAGGTGCCGTCGGCGCCGGTGGTGAGCGTGTCGACGACGTTCCCGGCGGCGTCGAGCAGGGTCACGCGGGCGTCCTCCACGGGGCGTCCGCCGCCGGCCCGCACGGTGCCCTTGAGCACGGCGCCGCCGGCCAGCTCGATGTCCTGCCGGGTCTCCCG
The DNA here is from genome assembly GCA_003248315.1 of Streptomyces sp. SW4. Taxonomy (GTDB): domain Bacteria; phylum Actinomycetota; class Actinomycetes; order Streptomycetales; family Streptomycetaceae; genus Streptomyces. Next base: position 244,105 of record QKWM01000003.1, on the reverse strand, counting down.
GGACGCCTGGACGCTGACCGGCAGCGCGGCCGGGCGGAACGCGGGCGCGCTGGCGGCGAGGGTGTACTCCCCGGCGACCAGCTCGGTGATCACGTAGCCGCCCTCCCGGCCGCTGCGGGTGGTGGCGACGACCTCGCCGTGGACGTTGGTGAGGGTGACGGTGGCGTCCCTGACGGGGCTGCCGTCGGCGGTGAGCACGCTGCCGGCGAGCCGCCCGGCGCCGCCGAGGACGACGTCCAGTTCGACGGGCCGCTCGCCGACGGTCACGGAGACCGCCTGGGGCTGGTGGCCGCCGGCCGCGGCGATCAGGACGTACGCCCCGGAGCCGGGCGTGGCCAGCGCGTACCGGCCGTCCTCGCCGCTGGCGCCGCGGCCGATCTGCTGTCCGGCGACGTCGATGAGGGTGAGGGCCGCGCGGGGGACGACGGTGCCGTCGGGGTGCTGCACGGTGCCGCAGACGGGGATGCCCGCGGCGTGGGGCGACCTGGCCTGCGGGACCGGTGCGGCGGCCGCGGCGGAGTGTGCGGTCTCCGGCTCGGTGACGGGGGCGTTGTGGGACACCAGGGGTTTCTCCTTGAGGAAGAAGGCGAGGATCAGGCCGAGAACGAGCACCGGCACCAGGTACAGGAAGATGCGCGGCATGGCGTCGGCGTACGCCTGGATGTAGGCGTCGCGCAGCTCCGGCGGCAGGGCGTGGACCAGCTCGGGGGTGATGGCCTCGGCGTCCGGGAGGGAGGCGCCCGCCTCGGCGGGGACCCGGTCGGCGAGGGCGTCGGTGAGCCGGTCGGCGAAGAGCGTGCCGAAGACGGCGGCGCCGACGCTGCCGCCGATCTGCCGGAAGTAGTTGTTGGCGCTGGTGGCGGTGCCCAGGTCGGCGGGGCGGACGGAGTTCTGCACGGCGAGGATCAGGACGGGCATCACCATGCCGATGCCGGCGCCGAGGACGGCCATCCAGACGCTGTAGTGCAGGCGGGGCGTGTCGGTGTCGAGGCGGGAGAGCAGCCACATGCCGACGACGGAGAGGGCGCCGCCGATCAGGGGGTGGATCCGGTAGCGCCCGGTGCGGCTGATGAGCTGTCCGGAGATGATCGAGGCGCCGACGATGCCGCCCATCATGGGCAGCATCAGCAGGCCGGACTCGGTCGCGGAGGCGCCGTCGACCATCTGCAGGAAGGTCGGCAGATAGCTGGCGGCGCCGAAGAGGGCCACGCCGACGACGAGTCCCACCAGGCCGGTGACGTTGAAGACCGAGTCGCGGAACAGCCGCAGCGGGATGAGGGGTTCGGCGGCGAAGCGCTCGGCGACGAGGAAGAGCACGGTGGACACCGCCGCCCCGGCGCCCAGGCCGAGGATGACGCGGGAGTCCCAGGCGTACTCGGTGCCGCCCCAGCTGGTCAGCAGGACCAGGCAGGTGGAGGCGGCGGCGAGCAGCAGGCAGCCGAGGACGTCCAGCCGGGCCCGGCCGCGCGGCCGGGGCAGCTTGAGCACGACGGCGACGACGGCCATGGTGACCAGTCCGAAGGGCACGTTGATGTAGAAGCACCAGCGCCAGGACAGGTGGTCCGTGAAGTAGCCGCCGAGCAGCGGCCCGGCGACCGAGGCGAGGCCGAAGGCGGCGCCGATCAGGCCCATGAACCGGCCGCGCTGCCGGGGCGGCACGATGTCGGCGATGATCGCCTGGACGCCGATCATCAGCCCGCCGGCGCCGACCCCCTGGACGGCGCGGAAGGCGATCAGCTGGTCCATGGTCTGCGCGCGGCCGGCGAGCGCGGAGCCGACGACGAAGACGAGGATCGCGAACTGGAAGACGCCCTTGCGGCCGAAGAGGTCGCCGAGCTTTCCGTAGACGGGCAGGCCGACGGTGGAGGTGAGCAGGTAGGCGGTGATCGCCCAGGACATCTTGTCCAGGCCGTGCAGCTCGCCGACGATCTTCGGCAGCGCGGTGGCGACGATCATCTGCTCCAGGGCGGCGAGGAGCAGGGCCAGCATCAGGGCGAAGAAGACCAGCCGGACCCGGCGCGGGCTCAGTCCGGCGGCCGGCTCCGGCGGAGGTGCGGGGGTGTCCGGGGGCGCGACGGCGGCCGGCTCGTCCTGCACCAGAGTGATCCCGCCCACGTACCGCTCCCCTCGTCGCACCTGCACGCAATCGCTGCCTCAGGCAACAACTGCGGACAAGCGCGACGAGTTACGGAATACGGGACGAACGACGAGAGATCACCCGAACCGGTGAGGCGGCCAACGGCCGCCCCGTGTCGGCGGGTTGGCTACTTCTCGACCTCCGCCGCGAGCCGGGCGAGGATCGCGTCGTAGATCCGGCCGAGCCCCTTGGGCGCGAAGGTCTTCTCGAAGAAGCCGCCGATGCCGCCGGCGCCCTGCCAGGTGGTGGTCACGACGACCCGGGACCTGCCCTCGCCGGCCGGGGTGACGCGCCAGACGGTCACCATGGAGGAGTTGCGGTCCTTCTCGACCAGCTCGCCGTCGGACGGCTCGGTCACCTCCAGCAGGCAGTCGCGGACGCGCTTGCTGGTCGCCTGGAGCTTCCAGTGGACCAGGGTGCCCTCACCGTCCCCGCCCTCGCGCACCTCGTACTCGCTGAACTGCTCGGGCAGCAGCTTCGCGCGCGTGCCGCTGTAGTCGGCGACGGCGTCGAACACCGTCTCCGCGTCCGCCGCGACGATCCGCTCCGTCGTGGCCTCGACCTGCGCCATCGGTTCCTCCAGGGCCTGAATTCCTCGGGGTCGGGGCAAGCCAACCACCCCCGCCTCCGGCCGCCAAATCGGGGCGATCGAAGCCGACCGGAAACCACCGCGGCGTGCTCGCGCACGCTCTCGCACGATCAAGGGAACATATGTTCTATTCTGTGGCCCAGTGCTACCGAGGAGGCGTCATGCGCTGGGACAACCTCACCGACGGCGGCCACAGCCGGGCGGCCGACCCCGCCCTGTTCGGCGCGGACGCCGTGGTCACCCGCACCGTCGACACGCCCGAGTTCCGCGGCATCACCTTCCACGAGGTGCGGGCCCGGTCGATCCTCAACCGTGTGCCGGGCGCCTCACGGATGCCGTTCGAATGGACGGTCAACCCCTACCGGGGATGCACGCACGCGTGCGTGTACTGCTTCGCCCGCAAGACGCACAGCTACCTCGACCTGGACACCGGCCTCGGCTTCGACTCGCAGATCGTGGTCAAGGTCAACGCGCCCGAGCTGCTGCGCCGCCAGCTCGCCTCCCGCCGCTGGCAGGGCGACCACGTCGCGATGGGCACCAACGTCGACTGCTACCAGCGCGCCGAGGGCCGCTACCGCCTGATGCCGGGCATCATCACGGCCCTGAGCGAGCGGGCGAACCCCTTCTCGATCCTCACCAAGGGCACGCTGATCCTGCGCGACCTGGATCTGCTGACCCGGGCGGCCCGGGTGACGGACGTCGGCATCTCCGTCTCGGTCGGCTTCACCGACCCCGACCTGTGGCGCACCGTGGAGCCGGGCACGCCCGCCCCGGAGCGGCGGCTGGAGGTCGTGCGCACCCTGGGCGCACACGGCATCGGCTGCGGGGTGCTGATGGCCCCGGTGATCCCCTATCTCAGCGACCAGCCGGACCGGCTCCGGGCGACCGTCCGGGCGATCGCCGCCGCCGGGGCGACGTCCGTCACCCCGCTCGTGCTGCATCTGCGCCCCGGCGCCCGCGAGTGGTTCATGGCCTGGCTGGGCCGGCACCATCCGCACCTGGTGGGCCGCTACGAACGCCTCTACGCGGACGGCGCCTACGCCCCGCGCTGGTACCAGCGCCGGATCACCCGTCAGGTGCACGAGCTGGCCGAGGAGTACGGCATCGGCCCCACCCGCGCGGGAGCGTCCCGGGGCATCCGCCGGCCGGGCACCGCCGAGCACCCCGCGCCCGGCGCCGGCATGCCGGGACCGGCCCAGGACATGCCGGGACCGACCCAACTCACGCTCATCTGAGAGCATTCGAGGGCATCCGGCGGCCCAATCGGGTCAAGTATCGGCACAGGACGTTCCTTCCCGGGCGCGGCTCGGGACGATGCGGCGAGGACCGCGACGTTCGCGGCCCGCCGTGGCGTTCCGGGAGGCCCCATGAGACACCGCGCAGCCGTGCTGTGCGCAGCCGCCGCCGTCCTGGCCGGGACCTGTACCGCCGTGCCCGCCGAGGCGGCCGCCCCGCTCGGCGCCCCGCCCTCCCCGGCACCGCTCGGCGCCCCGCCCTCCCCCGCCCCGCACGCCGGTCCCGCCTGGAGGAAGTGCGGCACGGCCGACTACCCGACGCTCCAGTGCGCGTCCCTCACGGTGCCGCTCGACCACGGCCGGCCGGACGGCGAGAAGATCACGCTGGCGCTGTCCCGCGTCCCGCACACCGCGCGGCGCTCCCAGGGCCCCTGCTCGTCAACCCCGGCGGGCCGGGCGGCAGCGGACGGACCCTCGCCGGGTTCGTGGCGTCCTCGCTGCCGAAGGAGGTGGCCGCGCAGTACGACGTGATCGGCTTCGACCCGCGCGGCGTCGGCGAGAGCGAGCCCGCCCTGGACTGCCGGCCCGGGCACTTCGGCGCCGTACGGCCGGACTCGCTGCCGGCGACCCCGGCGGTCGAGCGGGCCAACCTGGCGCGCGCCAGGTCCTTCGCCGAGGGCTGCGGCAGGAAGCACGCGCGCGTACTGCCGTACATCGACACGGTCTCGGCCGCCCATGACCTGGAGGCGGTCCGCCGGGCGCTGGGCGCGCCGCGGATCAGCTACTTCGGCTACTCCTACGGGACCTACCTCGGGGCGGTCTACGCCAAGCTGTATCCCGACCGGGTCCGGCGCCTGGTGCTGGACTCCGTGGTCGACCCGACGGGGGTCTGGTACGAGGCCAACCTCCGGCAGGACCTCGCCTTCAACGACCGGCACCGCGCCTTCCTGGCGTGGGTGGCCCGGCACCACGCGGCCTACGGGCTCGGCACCGACCCGGAGCGGGTCGAGGCGGCGTGGTACCGGATGCGCGCGGCGCTGGCGAAGCGGCCGGCGGGCGGGAAGGTCGGCGCGGCCGAGCTGGAGGACACCTACCTGCCGGGCGGGTACTACAACGGCTACTGGCCCTACCTGGCGGAGGCGTTCTCGGCGTACGTGAACGACGCGGACTCCGGCCCGCTCGTCGAGGCGTACGAGAACTTCGGCGCCGTCGACGCCTCCGGCGACAACGGCTACAGCGTCTACACCGCCGTCGAGTGCCGGGACGCCGGGTGGCCGCGGGACTGGGACGACTGGCGCGAGGACAACTGGGAGACGTACGCGAAGGCGCCGTTCCTGACATGGAACAACGCCTGGTACAACGCGCCGTGCGCGTTCTGGCCGGTCCCGTCGCGGCGGCCGGTGGACGTCGCCAACGACGCGCTCCCGCCGGCGCTGCTGTTCCAGGCCACGCACGACGCCGCCACGCCCTACGAGGGCGGCGTCTCCGTCCACCGCCTGCTGCGCGGCTCCCGTCTCGTGGTGGAGGAGGGCGGCGGCAACCACGGCATCACCCTCAGCGGCAACGCCTGCCTGGACCGTCACCTGGCGGCGTATCTGGCCGACGGGACCCTGCCGCGCGGTGGCGGCGGGGAGGCCGACGCGGTCTGCGCGGCGCTGCCGGCGCCCGAGCCGCTGACCTCCAAGGCCGCGGCGGCCTCCTCGCGCGGCGCGACGCTGCACGGGCTGCTCGGCTTCCGCGGCTGAGCCCGGCGGCCGGGACCCGGACGGGCGGGAGCCGCGGCCGGGAGCCGGACGAGCGGGAGCGGGACGAGCGGGGGCGGACGGGCGGAGGCGTCACCGGGCCGGTGATCCATGATGGACGCATGAGCGAGCCGAGCAGGATCACCGCCCCCGACGGGGTCGCCCCGCCGCCCAGTACTCCCATGTCGTCGTCGGCACGGGGCGTCTCGTGGCCGTCTCCGGCCAGCTCCCCCTGGACGAGGAGGGCCGGATCGTCGGGGAGGGCGACCCGGCGGCCCAGGCCCGCCAGGTGTTCGAGAACCTCCGGCGCTGCCTCGCCGCCGCCGGTGCGACGTTCGACGACGTGATCAAACTGACCTGTTTCGTCACGGACATGGCCCATCTGCCGGCCGTCCGCGCGGCCCGCGCCGCGCACATACCCGACGTCCGGCTGCCCGCCGCGTCGGCCGTGCAGGTCGCCGCGCTGGTGCGCCCGGAGTTCCTCATGGAGATCGAGGCCTTCGCGGTGGTGCCCGCGTGACGGCCCCGCGCGTAAGGGAGATGGACCTCGCCGACTGCGACCGGGTCTCCGAGATCCGCGTCGGGGGCTGGCGGCACGCCTACCGGGGGCTGATGCCGCAGGCGTACCTGGACCGGCTGAGCGTCGCCGACGACGCCGAGCGCCGCCGCCAGTTCCTCACCCGCGCGCCCGCCGAGGTGGTGAACCTGGTCGCCGAGGACGACGCCGGCGACCTGGTCGGCTGGGCCTGCCACGGCCCGTACCGGGAGGGCGAGGCGCACACCGCCGACGCCGAGCTGTACGCGCTCTACGTCGCCCCGGACCGGCTCGGCGGCGGTGTCGGGCAGGCCCTGCTCCGGGAGTCGGTCCGCCGCTGCACGGCCGCCGGGTACCCGCGGATGCTGCTGTGGGTGCTGCGGGGCAACGCCCGCGCCCGGCGGTTCTACGAGCGCGCCGGGTTCCACGCCGACGGCGCCGAGGAGCCGTTCGACGTGGACGGGGTCGCGGTGCCCGAGGTGCGGTACGCCCGGCCGCTGGGCGGCTGAGGGTCAGTCCTGCCCGGGAAGCCGGGCGAGCGCCTTCACCGCCGCCTCGGCGAGGGCGGGGTGGGCGAGGGCCTCGGTGAGCACCGGCCGGGCGCGGGCGTCGCCGAGCGCGCCGAGGCCCTCCACGCAGGCGAGGGCCACCCGGCGGTAGGGGTCGTGCGGGCGCAGCCGCCGCTCCAGGGTCGTGATCAGGGCGGGCACCGCCTCGGGGCCCGCAGCTCGGCCAGCAGCCGGACCGGGTGCAGGGCGTAGGCGACGCGCAGTTCGTTGGTGGCGAGGGCGGCGGCGGCGCGGGCGGTGCGCGGGTCGCCGAGCCGGGCCAGGGCGTGGGCGGCGGCGGCGCAGCGCGGCGGGTCGCGGTGGTTCAGCAGCAGGACGAGGGCCTCGAAGGCCCGCCGGTCGCCCGCCCGTCCCAGCCGGAACGCCGCCAGCTCCCGGGCCCACAGCGGCTGCCCGGGCTCGGTGAGCACCGCCGCCAGTTCGTCGTGGTCGTCGGTGGTCGCCAGCCGCTCGAAGGCCGGCGACGCTCCCGCCTCGGTCCGTAAGCGTTCCGTGAGTGATCGCAACTCTTCGTCCATGGCACCGAGGTTAGGGCCTGTCCGGCGCACGGGACGTACATCACAAACACCGGGGACTGGCGCGCTCGTTACCCGCCGGTTAAGCTCAATCGAGCGAGTCACCCACTCGCAGCACTCCTCCCGGCGGTCTGGTGACGCGGCCGCCGTGAGAGCAGTCGGTTCGGTGCCGGAAGGTACCGCTTGTACGACTCGGCCCCGGGACAGGGCCGGTCGGCCTCTCGCCGCCCCGCGGGCCCGTGCGACGCCCGCCCGGACGGCACCGGGCGTGTGCGCTCGCAGCCCGGCAGACACCCGCACTCCACCCGCACCCGGTGCGCCCCTCGGCGCACCCGGGGCGGCTCCCGTCGTCACCCTCATTCCTGGAGTCCGCGATGGCCACTCCCCTGTCCGACACCCCTCCCTCCTCCTTCCGGACCGTCGCCGTCGTCGGCCTCGGCACCATGGGCACCGGCATCGCCGAGGTCCTCGCCCGGGCCGGCCGCGACGTCGTCGGCATCGACATCGGCGAGGCCCAGACGGCTCGGGCCGTCGCCGCCCTGGAGGCCTCCACGGCGCGGGCCGTGGAGCGCGGCCGGCTCACCGGGCAGGAGCGCGCGGACCTGCTCGCCCGGGTGCGCACCGCCACCGACCTGCGCGCCGCGGCCGACGCCGACCTCGTGATCGAGGTGGCGCCGGAGTCGTACGAGATCAAGCAGCAGATCTTCCGGGAACTCGACGGCATCGTGCGGCCGGAGACGATCCTGGCGACCGGCACCAATGCGCTGTCCGTGACCCGTCTGGCCGCCGACTCCGCCCGCCCGGAGCGGGTGCTGGGCCTGCACTTCTTCAACCCGGCGCCGGCGATGAAGCTGGTCGAGGTGGTCTCCTCGGTGCTGACCGCGCCGGCGGCCGTCGGCGCGGTCACCGACTTCGCCGTGGAGCTGGGCAAGGAGCCCGTCGCGGTCGGCGACCGCCCCGGTTTCGTCGCCGACGGGCTGCTGTTCGGCTACCTCAACCAGGCGGCCGCGATGTACGAGGCGCGCTACGCCTCCCGCGAGGACATCGACGCCGCGATGCGGCTCGGCTGCGGGCTGCCGATGGGCCCGCTGGCCCTGCTCGACCTGATCGGCATCGACACCGCTCGCACGGTGCTGGAGGCCATGTACGCCGAGTCCCGGGACCGGCTGCACGCCCCGGCGCCGATCCTGAAGCAGCTCGGCGAGGCCGGACTGACGGGACGCAAGGCCGGGCGCGGTTTCTACACCTACGAGGCGCCCGGCAGCGGGGTCGTCGTGGCGGACGCGCTGACGCCGCGGGCGGGCGGCGGCACCGTCCCGGGCCGCCCGGTGCGGTCGGTGGGCGTCGCCGGCTCGGGCACGATGGCGTCCGGCATCGCGGAGGTGTTCGCCAAGGCCGGGTACGAGGTGGTGCTCGCCGCCCGCAGCGAGGAGAAGGCCCGTACGGCCAAGGCCCGGATCGGCAAGTCGCTGGCCCGCTCGGTCGACAAGGGCCGGATGTCGGCGGAGGCGGCGGCGCAGACCCTGGAACGGATCACGCCGACGGGCACGTACGACGACTTCGCCGAGGTGGACCTGGCCGTGGAGGCGGTCGCCGAGGACCTGGACGTCAAGCGGCAGCTGTTCGCGGCGCTGGACAAGGTGTGCAAGCCGGGCGCGGTGCTGGCCACGACCACCTCCTCGCTGCCGGTCGTCGCCTGCGCCCGCGCCACCTCGCGGCCGCAGGACGTGATCGGCATGCACTTCTTCAACCCGGCGCCGGCCATGAAGCTGGTCGAGGTGGTCCGCACCGTGCTGACCGCGGACGACGTGCACGCCACGGTCCGGGAGGTGTGCGGCACGATCCGCAAGCACGCGGTGGACTGCGGCGACCGGGCCGGGTTCATCGTCAACGCGCTGCTGTTCCCGTACCTGAACAACGCGATCAAGATGGTGCAGGAGCACTACGCCTCGCTCGACGACATCGACGCGGCGATGAAGCTGGGCGGCGGCTACCCGATGGGCCCGTTCGAGCTGCTGGACGTGGTCGGGCTGGACGTCTCCCTCGCCATCGAGCAGGTCCTCCACCAGGAGTTCCGCGAGCCGGGCCTGGCCCCGGCGCCGCTGCTGGAGCACCTGGTGGCCGCGGGCTGCCTCGGCCGCAAGACGGGCCGGGGCTTCCGCGAACATGCCCGCCGCTGAGCCGGGCCCCGGCGACTGGTTCCGGCCGGGGGAGGACTGGGGCGGGCTGCTGGACCCCGCCGCCCCTCCCCCGGCCGCGCGGCCCGGTTCCCCGCCGCCCGGACGGCCCGGTCCGCCCCCGGCCGCGGGGCCGCCGGCGGGCCCGCGGGGACGGGGAAACCCAGGTCACGCGCATCCGGCCGGGCCGATGCAGTACGTTCGGGTCATGTCCCAGCCCGCCAAGTCCACACGTACACCAGCTACGCCCGACGCTCCGGAGAGTGCCGCGGGCGGCCGAGCCGCCGCCCAACGGCTGAAAATGCGCCGGGAACTGGCGGCCGCCGCGATGGAACTGTTCGCGACCAAGGGGTACGAGGCGACCACCGTCGACGAGATCGCGGCGGCGGCCGGGGTCGCCCGCCGCACCTTCTTCCGCCACTTCCGCTCCAAGGAAGAGGCGATCTTCCCGATCACGACGACACCCTGGTCCGCGCCGAGGCGGTGCTCAACGCCGCGCCCGCCCACGAGCACCCGCTGGACACGGTGTGCCGCGGCATCAAGGAAGTCATGAAGATGTACGCGGCCCGCCCGGAGATCTCGGTCGCCCGCTACAAGCTCACGCGCGAGGTGCCCACCCTGCGCGAGGCCGAGATCGCCTCGGTGGCCCGCTACGAGCGCCTGTTCACCCGCTACCTGCTCGGCCACTTCGACGAGCACGCGCACGCCGACGACGCCAACGACGACCCGCTGCTGGCGGAGGTCGCCGCGTCCGCCGTGGTCACGGCCCACAACCACGTCCTGCGGCGCTGGCTGCGGGCCGGCGGGCAGGGCGACGTCGAGGCCCAGCTCGACCACGCCTTCGCGATCGTCCGCAAGACCTTCGGCACGGGCATCGGCGCCGGGCGCGCCGCGGCCCCCAAGCCGGCCGCGGCCGCCACGTACGGCGAGGGCGAGGTGCTGGTGACCGTGGCCCGCACCGACGCCCCGCTGGACGAGGTCATGCGGGCCATCGAGCAGACGCTGAAGGAGCGCTGAGCCGCGCGCCGCCCTGCGGTGCGGCACACATCGCCCCTGTGAGAACGGCCACCCGTCGGGTGGCCGTTTTTGCATGTCAGCGCCCCTTTTAGGGCGCCTGGAAGACTCCGTTCGATCGATCATCGCTCATCTGATGCGTAAAGATTTCATCTGAGAGCAAGTTCTGGCACTCAGTGCCTTGCGGGGTGACACGCGGTGTCATACGTTGAAGGTGTCCGGGCTGTCCCCGCGGGCCATCACCGCGGCCCGGACGCCTGCGTCACAGGCACCCTCCCGCGCCACAAAGCGCTGCCGCACAGCACCACCGGCCGAACCGACGGCACGACCCGCCGCACCGACGGCACCCACCCTCACCCGACCCTCAGCAGCACCGACGCAACCCTCAAGCGCCCCTCCCTCAGGGCGCTCGACGCCGGAGGCAACACCGTGACCATGAAGGACATCCTGGCCGCGATCCAGGCACCCGAGTCCACCTCGGCCGACTTCGCCGGCCTGCCGCTCCCCGAGTCGTACCGCGCGATCACCGTGCACAAGGACGAGACGGAGATGTTCGCGGGCCTCGCCACCCGCGACAAGGACCCCCGCAAGTCGATCCACCTCGACGAGGTGCCGCTGCCCGAACTGGGCCCCGGCGAGGCCCTGGTGGCCGTCATGGCCTCCTCGGTCAACTACAACTCGGTGTGGACGTCGATCTTCGAGCCGGTGTCCACGTTCGCCTTCCTGGAGCGCTACGGCCGGCTGTCCCCGCTGACCAAGCGGCACGACCTGCCGTACCACATCATCGGCTCCGACCTGGCCGGCGTCGTCCTGCGCACCGGCGCCGGCGTCAACGCCTGGCAGCCCGGCGACGAGGTCGTCGCGCACTGCCTGAGCGTCGAGCTGGAGTCCCCGGACGGCCACGACGACACCATGCTCGACCCCGAGCAGCGCATCTGGGGCTTCGAGACCAACTTCGGCGGCCTCGCCGAGATCGCGCTGGTCAAGACCAACCAGCTGATGCCCAAGCCCAAGCACCTCACCTGGGAGGAGGCCGCCGCCCCCGGCCTGGTCAACTCCACCGCCTACCGGCAGCTGGTCTCCCGCAACGGCGCGGCGATGAAGCAGGGCGACAACGTCCTGATCTGGGCGCGAGCGGCGGCCTCGGCTCCTACGCCACCCAGTTCGCCCTCGCCGGCGGCGCCACCCCGATCTGCGTCGTCTCCTCGCCGGAGAAGGCCGAGATCTGCCGGAAGATGGGCGCCGAGCACGTCATCGACCGCAATGCCGAGGGCTACCGGTTCTGGAAGGACGAGACCACCCAGGACCCCAAGGAGTGGAAGCGCTTCGGCAAGCGCATCCGCGAGCTGACCGGTGGCGAGGACATCGACATCGTCTTCGAGCACCCCGGCCGCGAGACCTTCGGCGCGAGCGTGTACGTCACCCGCAAGGGCGGCACCATCACCACCTGCGCCTCGACCTCGGGCTACATGCACGAGTACGACAACCGCTACCTGTGGATGTCGCTGAAGCGGATCATCGGCTCGCACTTCGCCAACTACCGCGAGGCGTACGAGGCCAACCGCCTCATCGCCAAGGGCAAGATCCACCCCACGCTGTCGAAGACGTACAGCCTGGAGGAGACCGGCCAGGCCGCCTACGACGTCCACCGCAACCTGCACCAGGGCAAGGTCGGCGTCCTGTGCCTCGCGCCCGAGGAGGGCCTGGGCGTGCGCGACGAGGAGATGCGCGCCCGCCACATCGACGCCATCAACCGCTTCCGGAACGTCTGAGAGGCGCCGTATGAGTGAGCGTCAGCCCGCCACCAGGCGGGAGAAGGACCGGCCGTGGCTCATGCGCACCTACGCCGGTCACTCCACGGCCGAGGCGTCCAACGAGCTGTACCGGCGCAACCTCGCCAAGGGCCAGACGGGTCTGTCGGTGGCGTTCGACCTGCCGACCCAGACCGGCTACGACTCCGACCACATCCTCGCCCGCGGCGAGGTCGGCCGGGTCGGGGTGCCGATCGCGCACCTGGGCGACATGCGCCGGCTGTTCCAGGACATCCCCTGGAGCAGATGAACACCTCGATGACCATCAATGCCACGGCCATGTGGCTGCTGGCGCTCTATCAGGTCGTCGCGGAGGAGCAGGGCGCGGATGTCACCAAGCTCCAGGGCACGACCCAGAACGACATCGTCAAGGAGTACCTGTCCCGGGGCACGCATGTCTTCCCGCCGGGGCCGAGCCTCCGCCTGACGACGGACATGATCGCGTACACGGTCTCCCACATGCCGAAGTGGAACCCGATCAACATCTGCAGCTACCACCTGCAGGAGGCGGGCGCCACACCGGTCCAGGAGATCGCGTACGCGATGTCCACCGCGATCGCCGTCCTGGACGCCGTCCGCGACTCCGGCCAGGTGCCGCAGGAGCGCATGGGCGACGTGGTCGGCCGCATCTCCTTCTTCGTGAACGCGGGCGTCCGCTTCATCGAGGAGATGTGCAAGATGCGCGCCTTCGGCCGCATCTGGGACCAGGTCACCCGCGAGCGGTACGGCATCGAGAACCCCAAGCACCGCCGCTTCCGCTACGGCGTCCAGGTCAACTCGCTCGGCCTGACCGAGGCCCAGCCGGAGAACAACGTCCAGCGGATCGTGCTGGAGATGCTGGCCGTCACCCTCTCCAAGGACGCACGCGCGCGTGCCGTGCAGCTGCCGGCCTGGAACGAGGCCCTGGGCCTGCCCCGCCCCTGGGACCAGCAGTGGTCGCTGCGCATCCAGCAGGTCCTGGCCTACGAGAGCGACCTGCTGGAGTACGACGACATCTTCGAGGGCTCGAAGGTGATCGAGGCGAAGGTGGGCGAGCTGGTCGAGGCGGCCCTCGCCGAGATGCGCCGGATCGAGGAGATGGGCGGCGCCATGGCCGCCGTCGAGTCCGGCTACCTGAAGTCGCAGCTGGTCGCCTCGCACGCCGAGCGCCGGGCCCGCATCGAGTCCGGCGAGGAGAAGATCGTCGGCGTCAACGCCTTCGAGAGCACCGAGCCGAACCCGCTCACCGCCGACCTGGACACCGCGATCCAGACGGTCGACCCGGCCGTCGAGGCCCGCGTCATCGCCGCGCTCCAGCACTGGCGCGACACCCGCTACCAGCCGCCGTTCAACCATCCGCGCCCTGCAAGGCGCTGGAGCGGCTGAAGGAGGCGGCGCGCGGCACGGAGAACCTCATGGAGGCCACCCTGGAGTGCGCCCGGTCGGGGGTGACGACCGGCGAGTGGGCCGGGGCGCTGCGCGAGGTGTTCGGCGAGTTCCGCGCGCCGACGGGCGTGTCCTCGGCGCCGGTGGCGGTCGCCGCCGAGGAGGGCACCGCGCTGGCCCGGGTGCGCAAGGCGGTGGAGCTGACCGCCCAGGACCTCGGCGTCGGCAAGCTGCGCTTCCTGGTCGGCAAGCCGGGCCTGGACGGCCACTCCAACGGCGCCGAGCAGATCGCGGTGCGCGCGCGGGACGCCGGCTTCGAGGTGGTCTACCAGGGCATCCGGCTGACGCCGGAGCAGATCGTGGACGCGGCCCTCGCGGAGGACGTGCACGCGGTCGGCCTGTCGATCCTCTCCGGCTCCCACGCGCAGCTGGTGCCGGACGTGCTCCAGCGGCTCCATGTGGCCGGTGCCACAGATATACCGGTGATCGCCGGTGGCATCATCCCGAACGGTGACGCCGAACAGCTGCGGGCCGCCGGAGTGGCCGCGGTCTTCACCCCGAAGGACTTCGACATCACCGGAATCATCGGCCGCATCGTCGACGAGATCCGCACAGCGAACAAGCTCGACCCCTGGAGGTCCCGCATGACCAGCCCTGCTCCGCAGGTCAACCGGCTTCGCCCCGGCGTTCCTGCCTGGCGGTACCGGGCTCGAACCCGCGCTTCCTGGAGAAGGCCCAGGGCCTCCCGGCGGACCAGGTCTTCCTCGACCTGGAGGACGCGTGCGCGCCGCTCGCCAAGCCCGAGGCGCGGCACACCATCGTGAAGTTCCTCAACGAGGGCGACTGGACCGGCAAGACCCGCGTCGTGCGCGTCAACGACTGGACGACCGAGTGGACGTACCGGGACGTCGTCACGGTCGTCGAGGGCGCCGGCCAGAACCTGGACTGCATCATGCTGCCGAAGGTCCAGGACGCCCAGCAGGTCGTCGCGCTCGACCTGCTGCTGACCCAGATCGAGAAGACCATGGGCTTCGAGGTCGGCCGGATCGGCATCGAGGCGCAGATCGAGAACGCGCAGGGCCTGAACAACGTCAACGAGATCGCCCAGGCCTCCCCGCGCCTGGAGACGATCATCTTCGGCCCGGCCGACTTCATGGCGTCCATCAACATGAAGTCGCTGGTCGTCGGCGAGCAGCCGCCCGGCTACCCGGCGGACGCCTACCACTACATCCTGATGAAGATCCTCATGGCCGCCCGTGCCAACAACCTCCAGGCGATCGACGGCCCCTACCTCCAGATCCGCAACGTCGAGGGCTACCGCGAGGTCGCCCGGCGCGCCGCCGCCCTCGGCTTCGACGGGAAGTGGGTGCTGCACCCGGGCCAGGTCGAGGCGTCCAACGAGATCTTCTCGCCGTCCCAGGAGGACTACGACCACGCCGAGCTGATCCTGGACGCGTACGACTACTACACGTCCGAGGCGGGCGGCAAGAAGGGCTCGGCGATGCTCGGCGACGAGATGATCGACGAGGCCAGCCGCAAGATGGCCCTGGTCATCGCGGGCAAGGGCCGCGCCGCCGGCATGCAGCGCACCAGCACGTTCGAGATCCCGGAGGCGTGAGCATGCAGTTCGGACGCACCTACGAGGAGTTCGAGGTCGGGGCGACGTACAAGCACTGGCCGGGCAAGACGGTCACCGAGTACGACGACCACCTGTTCTGCCTCCTCACCATGAACCACCACCCGCTCCACATGGACACGAACTACGCCGAGAAGACGACGGACTTCGGCAGGAACGTGGTGGTCGGCAACTACGTCTACTCCCTCCTGCTCGGCATGAGCGTGCCGGACATCTCCGGCAAGGCCATCGCCAACCTGGAGATCGAGTCGCTGAGGCACGTGGCGCCCACCTTCCACGGCGACACGATCTACGGCGAGACGACCGTGCTGGACAAGTGGCCGTCGAAGTCGAAGAGCGACCGCGGCATCGTGCACGTGGAGACCAAGGGCTACAAGCAGGACGGCACGCTCGTGTGCGTGTTCCGCCGCAAGGTCATGGTGCCCACCGAGACGTACATCAAGGAGCGCGGCGGCGAGCAGCCGGGCCGCCCCGAGCTGAAGGAACAGGGGAAGTAAGCGATGGCCCGTCTCGCCCAGACCGCCGGTCTGACCGACGTCCAGCAGGAGATCCTCGCCACGGTCCGCGACTTCGTGGACAAGGAGATCATCCCGGTCGCCACCGAGCTGGAGCACCGCGACGAGTACCCGCAGGCGATCGTCGACGGACTGAAGGAACTCGGCCTCTTCGGCCTGATGATCCCGAGGAGTACGGCGGTCTCGGCGAGTCCCTCCTGACGTACGCCCTGTGCGTCGAGGAGATCGCCCGGGGCTGGATGTCGGTGTCCGGCATCATCAACACGCACTTCATCGTGGCGTACATGCTCAAGCAGCACGGCACGCAGGAGCAGAAGGAGTACTTCCTGCCCCGCATGGCGGCCGGAGACGTCCGCGGCGCCTTCTCGATGTCCGAGCCGGCGCTCGGCTCCGACGTGTCGGCCATCACCTCCAAGGCGGTGAAGGACGGCGACGAGTACGTCCTGACCGGCCAGAAGATGTGGCTGACCAACGGCGGCACCTCCTCCCTCGTGGCCGTCCTGGTCCGCAGTGACGAGGGTCACCCCGAGGGCACGGCGCCCCACAAGTCGATGACCACCTTCCTGGTGGAGAAGGAGCCCGGCTTCGGCGAGGTCCGTCCCGGCCTCACCATCCCCGGGAAGATCGACAAGATGGGCTACAAGGGCGTCGACACCACCGAGCTGATCATGGACGGACTGCGCATTCCGGCCGATCGGGTGCTCGGCGGCGTCACCGGCCGAGGTTTTTACCAAATGATGGACGGCGTGGAGGTCGGCCGCGTCAACGTCGCGGCGCGTGGCTGCGGCGTCGCTCAGCGTGCCTTCGAACTGGGCGTCCGGTACGCCCAGGAGCGTCATACTTTCGGCAAGCCGATCGCCCAGCACCAGGCCATTCAGTTCAAGCTGGCCGAGATGGCTACCAAGGTCGAGGCCGCGCATGCGATGATGGTGAACGCGGCACGCAAAAAGGACTCCGGCGAACGAAACGACCTCGAAGCAGGGATGGCGAAGTACCTCGCGTCCGAATACTGCAAGGAGGTCGTGGAGGACGCGTTCCGGATCCACGGCGGCTACGGCTTCTCGAAGGAGTACGAGATCGAGCGTCTCTACCGGGAGGCGCCGATGCTGCTGATCGGTGAAGGGACCGCCGAGATCCAGAAAATGATCATCGGCCGCAGGCTGCTCGAAGAGTATCGATTCCAGGGCTAGATGTCCGGATACGGGGTGTTTTCTTGGAGAAGAAGATCACACCCCGTAGGCACTCTTCGGCCGCCGACTCGGCTTCCTGGCTTACCCAGTTGCCGCCCCGAGCCGCTACGATCGCCGGAAAGCCGCCGTCCCCCGTCGAAGCGCGGCCTGATCCGCTACGAAGGTCATCCATGCCCCACAGCCAAACCTCTGCACCTCGCGACAGCCTCGCCGGCGTACGCCTCGCGCGCGGAGCATCGCCGTGGCTCCTCCCGACCGTCGCCACCGCAGCCGTCAGCCTGGTCCGGGCCCGCCGCTCGGGCGCCGCCAAGGCCGTCGCCGTCCCCGCCACCGCGCTCGCGGCCGGGATGCTGTGGTTCTTCCGCGACCCCGAGCGCGAGATCGCCCAGGGCCGGGTCATCTCCCCCGCCGACGGTGTGGTGCAGAGCATCATGCCGTGGAAGGACGGCCGCACCCGCGTCGCGATCTTCATGAGCCCGCTGAACGTCCACGTCAACCGGGCGCCGCTGTCCGGCACGGTGACGTCGGTCGAGCACATCCCCGGCGGCTTCGTTCCCGCTTTCAACAAGGAGAGCGAGAACAACGAGCGGGTCGTCTGGCACTTCGACACCGAGCTCGGCGACATCGAGATGGTCCAGATCGCCGGCTCGGTGGCCCGCCGCATCGTCCCCTACGTGCCGCAGGGCACCAAGGTCGAGCAGGGCGACCGCATCGGTCTGATCCGCTTCGGCTCGCGCGTCGACCTCTACCTGCCCGAGGGCGTGGAGGTCGCGGTCGAGGTCGGCCAGAAGACCGTGGCTGGGGTGACTCGCATTGACCGTGATTGACCCCGACACCAAGGCCGGCTGGGTGCCGGAGGCCGACGAGGTCGAGGAAGAGGAGGAGATGCCGCTGTCGCTGCGCCTGTCGATAGCGGACACGCTCACCCTCGGCAACGCGACCTGCGGCTTCATGGCGGTGTACTTCACCACCACCGGCATCCTGATCCCGCACCTGACGGGCAGCGAGGAGTCGGGCATGGCCCGGCACAGCGCGGCCACGGCGGTCATCCTGATGCTCTGCGCGGCGATCTTCGACCTGTTCGACGGTCTGGTCGCCCGCAAGCTGCGCAGCTCGCCGATGGGCGCGGAGCTGGACAACCTGTCCGACCTGATCAGCTTCGGTCTGGCGCCGGCGTACTTCGTCCTGGTCTACGGCATGGTCGCGGACGACGCGTACCAGCGGGTGGCCGCGGTCGGAGCGATCGTCGTGCTGCTGGCGGTGGTGCTCAGGCTTGCGAGATTCTCGTGCGTCACCGTGAAGGACGGCACGTTCCAGGGCATGCCGTCGCCGTTCGGCGCGCTGACCGTCGTCTCGATCGTGCTGCTGGAGCTGCCCTTCGTGGCGACGCTGCTGGCGATCCTCGGGACGGCGTGGCTGATGGTGAGCCGGGTCGAGTACCCCAAGCCCCGGGGCCGGCTGGCCGTGGCGATGCTGTCGTGGATCGTCCTGTCGATGGGTCTGCTGGCGGCGTGGGCCTTCGACGCGCCGAGCGGGCAGCTGCTGCTGCAGACGGGGTGTGCGCTGCAGCTGGTGATGGGGGCGGTGATTCCGCTGTTCGCCACGGCGCGGCGGGTGAACAACTTCCGTGACAACCGGCGGGAGGCTCGGGCGGCCCAGCTGCCGTAGCGCACGCTCTCCGAAGGGCCCCGGACCTGACCAAGGTCCGGGCCCTTCGCGTTGCCGGGTTCTTCCGCCCCGCCGCCCTTACCCTTCCCACCCCGGGGCTCCGCCCCGCACCCCCGCTCCTCAAACGCCGGAGGGCTGATTTCCCCGGGGCTCCGCCCTCGGCCCCGGCTCCTCGAGCGCCGGAGGGGCTGATTTCCCCAGGGGCTCCGCCCCGCACCCCGGCTCCTCGAGCGCCGGAGGGGCTGATCATCCGGGGCTCCGCCCCGAACCCCGCTCCTCAAGGGCCGGAGGGGCTGATTTCCCGGGGGCTCCGCCCCCCGGACCCCGGCTCCTCGAGCGCCGGAGGGGCTGGAATTCTCGGGAGGGGCTGGATCTGCCTGCCGCTCCTGGACATACCGGGCGAGGCGACGTACCAGCCCGTCCGGCGTTTGAGGACGAGGCCGTTCAGGCCGACGCGGGGGTCCGGGGCGGCAGCCCCCGGGGACGGGACGGGAAAGGGCGGCGGGGGCGAGGAGAACCCCGCGTGCGTCAGGGGGCCAGGAAGTCCCGGGCGATGGCCTCCGCCACCTGCTCCAGGATCGGCCCCGCCTCCGCGATGCACCGCGCCACATCCGGCTCGACGTCCGTCAGCGGATACGCCCGCCGAATCCCGGCCCGCCCAGCGCCTGTGCCGGCAGCGCCAGCCGCCCGCACACCGCCACGACCTCCTTGCCGGCCGCCCGGGCCGCCGCGGCCACGCCCGCCGGCGCCTTCCCGTGCAGGGTCTGCTCGTCCAGCGACCCCTCCCCGGTGATCACCAGCTCGGCCCGCTCCAGCGCCGGCGCGAACCCGAGCACGTCGAGCATCACCTCGATACCGGGCCGGAACCGCGCCCCCAGCAGCAGCGCGCCGTACCCGATACCGCCCGCGGCACCGGCCCCCGGCGACGCCGCGTACTCGGCGGCCGTCGGCCCACGACCCCCTCCAGGACCTTCGCGAAGTGCGCGAGCGCCGCGTCGAGGGCCTCCACGTCCTGCTCCGTGGCGCCCTTCTGCGGCCCGTACACCGCCGGTGCGCCCTTCGGCCCGGTCAGCGGGTTGTCGACGTCGCTGGCGAGCACGAACTCGATCTCGGAGATACGCGGGTCCAGCCCGGACAGGTCGGCCGTCACCAGGTCGGCGAGGCCCCGCCGCCGGGCGCCACCGGCTTCCCCTCGCCGTCCAGGAACCGCGCACCCAGCGCGGCCAGCATCCCGGCGCCCCCGTCCGTGGTCGCGCTGCCGCCGACGCCGAACACGATCGTCCGCGCCCCGCGTCCAGCGCGGCCCGCAGCAGCTCACCGGAGCCGTACGTGGAGGCGGTCAGCGGCGCGAGCACCCCTTCGGGCAGCCGCTGCAGCCCGCTCGCCTCGGCCATCTCGACGACCGCGGTGTCGCCGCGCAGCGCGTACGCCGCCGTCACCTCGTCGCCCACGGGCCCGACGACCCGCAGCTCCCGGCGCTCGAACCCGGCCGCGACGGCCGCGGCCACGGTGCCGTCGCCGCCGTCGGCCACGGGCATCGCCTCGACGGCGACGTCCGGCACGACGCGGCGCAGCCCGGCCGTCACCCGCTCGGCGACCTTCACGGCCGTCAGCGAACCCTTGAACTTGTCCGCGGCGACGAGCACCCGACGGGCCCCGTCCACTGCAGCGTCAGCCACCTTGCTATCCCCTTGCTCTTCGGGCCTTGCGCACGTCAAGGCAGTCGCGCCGCTGCGACCTTAACCTCACACCCGCCCCGCCGTCATGCCCTGCCCGGACCCTGGAACGCCCCGCCGCCGGCCCGGAACGCCCCTCGGACCCGGCGCGGCCCGGCGGATCCCCGCCGAGTGGGTACACCGCTGTACATGACCCTCGAAGGCATCACCGGCCCCGCCCTGGCGGACCGCGTCCACGGCGGCTGGCTGGGCCGGATCGCCGGCAACATGCTCGGCAAGCCGGTCGAGCAGGGCGAGGTGTGGACCCGCGACCGCATCGACCGCTACCTGCGGCGGGCCGGCGCCCTGCCGCTGACCGACTACCTGCCGAGCCCCTGACCACCGCAGCCGACGGCGACGACGACGGCGACGCCGCGCTGCTGCGGCCCGAGTGGCGGGCCTGCGTCCGCGGCCGGATCGACGGCAGCTGCCGCGACGACGACGTCGACTACGCCGTCCTCGGCCTGCACCTGCTGGAGACGCACGGCTTCGGGTTCACCACGGAGCAGGTCGGCGACCTGTGGCTGCTGCGGCTGCCGTACCTGCAGACCTTCACCGCGGAACGGGCGGCGTACCGGAATCTGGCCAACGGGCTCAAACCGCCGCTGACCGCCACCTACGACAACCCCTACCAGGAGTGGATCGGCGCCCTGATCCGCGCCGACGTCCACGGCTGGACCTGCCCGGGCCGCCCGCGCCGTGCCGCGCTGCTCGCCCGCCGGGACGCGGTGCTGTCGCACACCGGCAACGGCGTCTACGGCGCCATGTGGGCCGCGGCGCTGATCTCGGCGGCGTTCACGGCCCCCACCGTGCGGCACGCCCTGGACGAGGCGCTCGCCGTCGTCCCGGCGAGCAGCCGGCTGGCCCGCGCGGTGCGCCGTGTCGTGTCCCTGCACGACGCGCGGATGGACTGGGCGGACACGCTCGCCACCGTCGAGGAGGAGTACGCCGGGCTGGGCTGGATCCACGTCGTCCCCAACGCCGCCGTCATCACCGCCGGGCTGCTGTACGGCGACGGCGACTTCACCCGCACCATCGCCCTCACCGTGCGCGGCGGCCTGGACACCGACTCCAACGGGGCGACGGCGGGGTCGGTGGCCGGTGTGCTGTGCGGCGCCCGGGCCGTCCCGGACCAGTGGACGCGGCCGCTGCGGGACACGGTGCGCAGCGCGGTCTTCGGCTTCGACGGGGTGCGGATCAGCGAACTGGCCGAGCGGACGCTGCGGCTGGCGGAGGCGGGCGAGGGGACGGATCGATCCCCCTCCGGCCCGGATACGCTGCCGAGGTGACCACGACACCTGACTACGCCACGTACATCGCCGGTCTCCCGCGGGTCCTGTGCGGTGCCGCCGCGCTGTTCCGGGACGCAGAGGGCCGGGTGCTGCTCGTCGAGCCGAACTACCGGAGGGCTGGGCGCTGCCCGGCGGCACGGTCGAGTCCGACGCCGGCGAGACGCCGCGGCAGGGGCGCGGCGGGAGACGGCCGAGGAGATCGGGCTCGACGTCGCGCCGGGCCGGCTGCTCGCCGTGGACTGGGTGGAGGGCCCGGGCCGGCCGCCGCTCGTGGCGTACCTGTACGACGGCGGGGTCCTCGGCGAGGAGGACCTGAAGGCGATCCGGCTCCAGGAGGAGGAGCTGCTGTCCTGGCGGCTGGTGCCGCGCGAGGAACTGGGCGGCCATCTGATCGGCGCGACGCTGGGCCGGGTGCTGACCGCGCTGGACGTGCTGGCGGAGGGCGGCGGCACGGCGGAGCTGGAGAACGGCCGCCGCGTCGGCTGATTCGGGGGTCAGCCTCCCTGATTGTCCTGGGGCTTGACGTCGACGGCGTGCAGCGCCTCGTCCCGCTCGGCCGTCCTGGCCTCGGTGCGGTGCCCGCGCTTGATGTAGTCGCGGACGACGAGTTCCACGGCGTCCTGCGGGGTGCCGACGCCGGCGAGCACCATGACTTCCACCACGAGCTCGGCGTCCAGGGAGACGGTGACCTTGGCCATGCCGGGACGTTAGCACCCGACGCACCGCGCCGGGCCGATAATCCGCTCACCGCCGCCGCTCAGGCGTCGCGCGGGCGGGCGAGTTGCCCGTGCTCTGCGAGGCGCCCTGTTCTTCTAGTGTCTCCCTGTGGACGTCGACGACTGGTTCGAGGCCGAGGACCCGGAGGAGTGCGGCGGCACCCGGCCAGGACGTCGTTCAGAGCGTCCCGGCTCCGTGATCGCCAAGGCCTCTGTGTCCGCTCTGCCGCGGGGTCCACCGACGCGTCGGTCTGCGCGGCCCTGGTCCGTTCGCCGTCGCCGTCGGGGGCGCCCTACTCTCGGATCATGCGCAGGCCACTGGTCGCCCTTCTCAGCGGCGCGGGTATCTCCACCGACTCCGGCATCCCCGACTACCGCGGGCCGAACGGCCTGTGGCGGCGCGATCCGGAGGCCGAGAAGCTCGTGACGTACGAGTACTACATGGGCGATCCGGAGATCCGGCGCCGCTCGTGGCGGATGCGGCGGCAGAACCACGCCCTGCGGGCCGAACCGAACGCGGCGCACCGGGCCGTGGCCGAGCTGGAGCGGTCGGGGGTGCCCGTGCGGGTGATCACGCAGAACGTGGACGGGCTGCACCAGCTGGCCGGCATGCCGGACCGCAAGGTCATCGAGCTGCACGGCAGCGCCCACGGTGTGGTCTGCACCCGCTGCCACGCCCGCGGCCCGATGGACGAGGCCCTGGCCCGTGTCGACGCCGGCGAGGACGACCCGCCCTGCCTGCGGTGCGGCGGCGTCCTGAAGTCGGCGACGGTGATGTTCGGCGAACGCCTCGACCCCGAGGTGCTCGGCGAGGCCGTCGCCGTCACCAAGGCCTGCCAGGTCTTCATCGCCGTCGGCACCAGCCTCCAGGTCCAGCCCGCCGCGGGCCTGGCCGGCCTGGCCGCCGACCACGGCGCCCGCCTGATCATCGTCAACGCCGAGCCGACCCCGTACGACGGCCTCGCGGACGAGGTCGTCCGCGAGCCGATCGGCACGGCCCTCCCGCCCCTCCTGCGCGCCCTCACTCCCTAGAACAGCCCCGCTCCCCGCTCGAAGTCCAGCAGCCGGCGCTTGCGCCCCAGCCCACCGCCGTATCCGGTCAGATCGCCGGTGGCGCCGATGACGCGGTGGCAGGGGACGATGATGCCGATGGGGTTGCGGCCGTTGGCGAGGCCGACGGCGCGGGACGCCGCGGGGTTGCCGAGGGCGTCGGCGAGCCGGCCGTAGGTGCGGGTCTCGCCGTACGGGATGCGGCGCAGCTGGTCCCAGACGGCGCGCTGGAACGGGGTGCCGTCGAGGCGGAGTTCGAGGCTGAACTCCCGCAGCCGGCCGTCGAAGTAGGCGGCGAGCTGGCCGGCGGCCTCGCCGAAGGGCCGGTCGTCCCGTTCTCCGAAGGTCTCCTGCGGTGGCCGGTGCCGCTGGCCGGTCATGTAGAGCCCGCACAGGACGCCGTCGTCGGCGACGAGGGTCAGGGGGCCGTAGGGGCTGTCGATGACGGTGTGCTGCTTCATCTGTGTCCTCACGCGGGCAGGAAGTTGATCGGGTGGTCGTCCGTCGCCCACAGGTACTGGACGGCGTAGGCGCGCCAGGGGCGCCAGGACGTCGCGCGGGCGGTGAGGGCCGCCGGGGTGGACGGCAGGCCCAGGCGCTGCGCGGCGCGGCGGACGCCGAGGTCGGTGGGGAGGAAGGCGTCGGGGTCGCCGAGGGCGCGCATGGCGATGACGTCGGCCGTCCAGGGGCCGAAGCCGGGAAGGGCGAGGAGGCGTGCGCGGGTGTCGGCCCAGTCGCTGTCGACGCCCAGGCCGAGGGTGCCGTCGGCCAGGTGGCGGACGAGGGTGGTGAGGGTGGTGCGGCGGGTGCGGGCATGGCCAGGGTCTCGGGGTCGGCGCCGGCCAGGGCCCGGGGGACGGGAAGAGGTGGGTCAGGCCGCCCTCGGGGTCGTCCACGGGGTCGCCGTAGGCGGTGACCAGGCGGGCGGCGTGGGTGCGGGCGGCGGCGGTGGAGACCTGCTGGCCGAGGACGGCCCGGACGGCGAACTCCGCCTCGTCGACCGTGCGCGGCACCCGGCGGCCGGGGGCCTTGGCGACCAGCGGGGCGAGGAGCGGGTCCGTGCGCAGGTGGCCGTCGACGGCGACCGGGTCGGCGTCCAGGTCGAGCAGCCGGCGGCAGCGGCTGATGGCGACGGGCAGGTCCCGCAGGTCGGTCAGGGTCAGCCGGCAGGCGATGTGGCCGGGTTCCGGGGCGAGCGCCGCGATGCCGTGGCCGTAGGGCAGCCGCAGGGTGCGCCGGTAGGCCCCGGTGGAGGTGCCGCCCGTGCCTGCCGGGCTGTGGGGGAGCCACTCCTCCACGCCGGGTACGGCGGTGGCGGCGAGGTGGCCGAAGAGGTTGCCGGGGTGGAGGGGGGCGCGGAACGGCAGGCGCAGGGTGAGGGTGCCCGGGGTCGTCGGCGCGCCGGGGACGGGCCGCTTGCGCAGTCCGGTCGGGGAGAGGGCGTAGACCTCGCGGACGGTGTCGTTGAAGGTGCGGATGGAGGAGAAGCCGGCGGCGAAGGCGATCTCGGCCATCGGCAGGGTGGTGGTCTCGATCAGCAGCCGGGCGGTCTGGGCGCGCTGGGCGCGGGCGAGGGCGAGGGGCCCGCGCCCAGCTCGGCGAGCAGCTGGCGTTCGATCTGCCGGGTGCTGTAGCCGAGCCGGGCGGCGAGTCCGGGCACGCCCTCGCGGTCCACGACGCCGTCGGCGATCAGCCGCATGGCGCGGGCGGTGAGGTCGGCGCGGGTGTTCCACTCCGGGGAGCCGGGGGTGGTGTCGGGGCGGCACCGCTTGCAGGCCCGGAACCCGGCCTGCTGGCAGGCCGCCGCGCTCGGGTGGAACGTCATGTTCTCCGGCTTGGGCGCCACCACGGGGCAGCTGGGCCGGCAGTAGATGCCGGTGGTCAGGACGGCCGTGAAGAACCAGCCGTCGAACCGGGCGTCCTTGGACCGCACCGCGCGGACGCAGTGCTCGGTGTCGGTGTGCATCCCGTTCCGCATGCGTCCAGCATGGGCGACGCCCGGCGCCGGGGCTGGCGGGAATCCGACAGGGACCTCACGTCTGCTGGGCCTCCCCGGATCGCCAGGCCTTCTCGCGCAGCAGCCGCAGCCCGTTGAGGCCGACCAGCACGGTGGACCCCTCGTGTCCGGCGACGCCGAGCGGCAGCGGCAGGTGTCCGATGAGGTCCCACAGGACCAGGACGGTGATGAAGGTGCCCGCGATGACGAGGTTCTGCAGCACCAGCCGCCGGGCCCGCCGGGACAGCCGCACGACCGCGGGTACGGCCGTCAGCTCGTCGCGGACGACGACCGCGTCGGCCGTCTCCAGGGCGAGGTCGGAGCCGGCGCGGCCCATGGCGACGCCGGTGTGGGCGGCGGCGAGCGCCGGGGCGTCGTTGACGCCGTCGCCGACGAACAGGACCTTGCGGCCGGCGCGCTCCGCCTCCCGGACGGCGGTGACCTTGTCCTCGGGCAGCAGGTCCGCGCGGACGTCGCCGATGCCGGTGGCGTCGGCGACGCGGGCGGCGGCGCGGGCGTTGTCGCCGGTGAGCAGCAGGGGGCGGTGCCGGTGAGGGCGGTGAGCGCGGCGGTGGCGGGGGCGGCGTCGGCGCGGAGCCGGTCGGTGAGGGTGAGGGTGCCGACAGGGACGCCGTCGCGCACGATCTCGACGGTCGTCTCGTCGCCCTCGGGTGCCGGGGCACGGCCGACCCGCACCTCGTGGCCGTCGACGACGGCGGTGACGCCCTGCCCGGGGATCGCGGTGAAGTCCCGGGCCTCGGTGGTGCGCAGGCCCCGGGCGCGGGCGGCGGCGACGACGGCGCGGGCCAGCGGATGTTCGCTGGGGTGCTCGGCGGAGGCGGCCAGCGCCAGCAGGGCGTCCTCGTCCAGTCCGGAGTCCGGTCGCGGGCGGACGGCCGTGACCTCGGGGGTGCCCTCGGTGAGGGTGCCGGTCTTGTCCAGGGCGACGGTGTCGATCTCGCCGAGCCGTTCCATGGCGACCGCCGACTTCACCAGGACCCCGTGCCGGCCGGCGTTGGCGATGGCCGACAGCAGCGGCGGCATGGTGGCGAGGACGACCGCGCACGGGGAGGCGACGATCATGAAGGTCATGGCGCGCAGCAGGGCGTCGGTGAGGCCGGCGCCGAAGGCGAGCGGGACGCCGAAGACGGCGAGGGTGGCGACGACGACGCCGACGGCGTAGCGCTGCTCGATCTTCTCGATGAACAGCTGGGTCGGGGCCTTGGTGCGGGAGGCCTCCTCGACGAGGGTGACGATGCGGGCGATCACCGAGTCGGCGGCGTCGCGCCCGACGCGGACGCGCAGGGCGCCGGTGCCGTTGAGGGTGCCGGCGAAGACCTCGTCGCCGGGGCGCTTCAGGACGGGGACGGACTCGCCGGTGATGGTGGCCTGGTCGGCTTCGCTGGTGCCGTCGACGACGGTGCCGTCGGCGCCGATCCGCTCGCCCGGCCGGACCTGCACGAGGTCGCCGACGCGCAGGTCGGCGGTGGGGACGGTCTCCTCGTGGCCGTCGTCGGTCACCCGGGTCGCGGTGGCGGGGGCGAGGTCGAGCAGGCCGCGCACGGAGTCGGCGGTGCGGGCGGTGGCGAGGGCCTCCAGGGCGCCGGAGGTGGCGAAGATGACGATCAGCAGGGCGCCGTCGAGGACCTGTCCGATGGCGGCGGCGCCGAGGGCGGCGACGATCATCAGCAGGTCGACGTCCAGGGTCTTCTCGCGCAGCGCGCGCAGGCCCTCCAGCGCGGGTTCCCAGCCGCCGGCGGCGTAGGCGACCGCGTAGAGCGGGCCGTAGGCCCAGGCGGTGGCGCCGGCGAGGTCGAGGGTGAGGCCGAGCAGGAAGGCGATCAGCGAGACGAGCGCCCACCGGGCCTCGGGCAGGGCGAGGACGCGGGTGCGGCGGCGGGGCGCCGGGCGGGCGGACGCGGGGACGGGGGTGGGAGCGAGCGTTGTGGACACGCGGCCACCATACAGGAATACATGAAGACCCGTTCATCCGTTCATGTGTGGAGGGGCCCGCGTAGGATGGACGCATGGGTCACGGAGCCGCCACCGCCGCGCAGGACACCGCCGCACGCGTGCGGCTCGACGCGGAGAACGTCGCCAAGGTCGCCACCACGCTCCAGGCCCTCTCCACGCCCTCCCGGCTGCTGATCCTGGCCCGTCTGCGCGAAGGGCCGCTGCCGGCCACCGAGTTGGCCGCCGAGGTCGGGATGGAGCAGTCCGCCTGCTCGCACCAGCTGCGGCTGCTGCGCAACCTCGGCCTGGTGGTGGGCGAGCGCCGCGGCCGGTCGGTGGTGTACGCGCTGCACGACCACCATGTCGCCGAGCTGCTCGACCAGGCCGTGTACCACGTGGAGCACCTGCGGCTGGGAATCAGCGACGCGGCCGGGTGAGCAGCCGGCCCATGGCCTCGGCGGCGCGTACGGCGGCGTCCCCGCAGCAGTTGTTGAACAGCACGTGCAGTTCGTCGCAGTGCCGGGCCGCCCGCCGCAGCCGCGGCACCCACGCCGCGAGTTCGGCGACGGAGTAGTCGTACCGGAACCGGTCCTCCTTGCCGCCCCTGCCCCATGCGCGGCTGCGTCCGTGGAACCGGACGACCGCGAGGGCGGGCCGGGTGACCGGCAGGACGGGCGGCAGGGAGCCGGGCAGGCCCTGTGCCATGTCGGTGCCGACGGCCGTGACGCCCAGGGCGGACAGCAGGGCGACGGTGCCGTCCGTGTGTCCGGCGGCCCACCATCCGGGGTGGCGGAACTCCACGGCGACCGGCCAGCCCTCCGTGCGCCGGGCGCAGGCTTCGAGCGTCTCCTCGGCCGCGTCGCCGGGCGCGAACCACGGCGGGAACTGGAACAGCACGGCGCCCAGCCGCCCGGCCTTCCGCAGCGGTTCGACGGCCTCGGCGAACCGCCCCCACACCTCGTCCAGCAGCGCCTGTCCGGCCAGGCCGCGCCGCAGCCGGCCGGGGTCCGCCCCGCGCAGGTCGGCGGGGAGCGCCTCGACGCGGGTGGGGTGCCCGGTCAGCAGCGAGAACGCCTTGACGTCGAAGCGGAAGCCCTCCGGGGTGCGTTCCACCCACAGTTCGGCGTTGCGGCGGCTCGGCAACGCGTAGTAGCCGGAGTCCACTTCGACGACGGGCAGCCGGGAGGCGTAGTGCCGCAGCCGCCCCTCGGCGTCCCGCCGTCCGCGCGGATACCAGCCGCTCGCGACCAGGTGCCGGTCCGTCCAGGAACACGCGCCGACCCGTACGTCACTCATGGGAGTCCGGGTTGCCCCGGACTCCCCGTTCATCCCCCGGTCATCCGGCCGCCGTCGGGCGGCGCGAGGCCGCCGTCGCCTCCTTCACGTCCGTCAGCGGACGCAGCCGGTAGGTGTAGGCGTAGTCGCGGTCGGCGAACAGCTTGAACTCGTCGTGGGTGTGCGCGCCCCAGCTGTTGTCGCCGCCGACCCCCATCTGACGGTGGCTCAGCCGCAGCACGACGGCGTCCCTCGGCGTCAGCTGGTAGTCGTGGCGCGCTCCGGCCGACAGGTCCTCCGGGGTGAAGTGCGAGGCGTTGACCTCCAGCAGGGGCTCACCGGTGGCGAGCAGGCCCACGCCCCGGCGGTCGGTGAGCGCCACCCACCGGACGTCCGTCTTGTTGCCGTTCTCCTGCGGCCGGATGTACGGCGTCCACTGCTCGGCGACGGTGCCCGAGTACAGGCCGACGTCGGTGCCGGTGTTGCGGTCCCAGTGGTTCTCCTCGGGGCCGCGGCCGTACCAGTGCAGCCGGTCCAGGCCCCGGGGCAGGAACAGCAGGGTGCCGACCTCGGGGATGTACGGCAGGTTCGCGGCACCCGGGTGGAGCGTGTTGTCGACCTTGATCTCGCCGTTGCCGAAGACCGTGTAGGTGGTGGAGTACGCCGACTCCGTGGTGGTCGGCAGCGTGCCGGTGACCTTGATCTCCACGGCCCGGTCGCCGAGGGCGCGGACCTTCACCTCCGTCACCCGGCGGCGGGCTCCGGCGTCCCGCCAGGTCTGGTTGCGGGTGTGCTGGCCGTTGCCGCGGTCGTTGTCGGTGGGCGCCCGCCAGAAGTTGGGCACGGGCCCGGAGGTGATCAGCCGGGTGCCGTTCGCCTCGTAGGAGGTGATGGTGCCGCTGCGCTTGTCGACGGTGACCGAGAAGCCGCGGCCGTCGACCGTGACCGCGTCGCCGTCGTCCCGGTGGCGCAGGGCGGGCACCCGGTCCAGGGGCACGGGGTGACGGCGGGCACGTCCGCGTCGAGCGGGAGCTGCTGCCGGGCGACCTCGAAGCCGGCCTTCGCCCAGGGCACGGACTCCTTGGTGGTGAAGGACAGCTGGAGGAAGTACTCGGTGCCCGGGGCCGGGGCGTCGGGCAGCCGCACGGGCAGGGTGACGTCCTTCTCGGACAGCGGCTCCACGTCCAGCTGGTCCCGGGTGAGCCGTCCGCGCCGTACGACACGGCCGTCGGCGACCAGCTCCCAGTGGCCGTCGAACTCGCGGAGGCCGGTGAACAGGTACTCGTTGACGAGGGTGACCGCGCCCGGGCCGCCGGGCCGCTTGCGCACGCCGATCGCCTGGTGGACGCGTTTGATCTCGGCGGCCTTGCCGGTGTGGCCGCGGTCGGCGGTGACGATGCCGTCGGCGACGAAGTTGCCGTCGTTGGGGTTGTCGCCCCAGTCGCCGCCGTAGGCGAAGAACGTCTTCTGCTCCGGGCGCCGGTGCTCCACGCCGGCGGTGTCGGCGTCGAACCAGAACCGCACGCCCTCGTCGCCGGGCCCGCGCCGGTCCGTGGCCAGCTCGGCGGCGGTCAGGGCGCGGGCGTAGACCCGGGCGCGGCGGATGGTGCCGCTGAACTCGCGGACCTGGTTGTCGGAGTCGGTGGCGAGGGACAGGGAGGCCGTGTTGTTCTCGGGCCGCCGGTCGGTGGTGCGGGTCGCCCTCAGCTCGCCGTCGGCGTACAGGGCGAGGGTGCCGGCGTCCGCGTCGAAGACGCCCGCGACATGGTGCTCCCGGCCGGTCCAGTCCTCCGGCACGGTCCAGGTGGCGGTGATCCACCGGCCACCGGAGTGGATGAAGAACTCCAGCGTCCGGTTGTTCTGCTTCAGCGCGTACTGGGTGTCGCCCTTGGCGATGATCGGCTGGTGGTAGCCGGTCACGCCCGGGGTGATCCAGGCCTCCAGGGTGAGCGAGCCGGTGAGGTCGAGGCGTTCGTCGCGGGCGAAGACCGTGCCCCGGTCAGGCCCTTGCCGCGCTCGAAGGTGCCCGAGGGGGCGAGGATCTCCCCGCGCAGCCGGGCCGGGCCGGTCTCGGTGAGCAGGGTGCGCCGCGGCACGGGCCAGGACAGCGACTGGTCGGCGAAGTCCCAGATCCAGCCGCCCTGGAGGACGTCGTGGCGGCGGACGAGGTCCCAGTACTTCGCGAAGTTGCCGTTGGAGTTCCCCATCGCGTGGGAGTACTCGATCATCACGTACGGCCGGGTGTCGGAGGTGTCCTCGGCCCGCTGCTCGACGCGCTGGGGGTGTCGTACATCTCGGAGCGGATGTCACTGATGCCCGGCCGGTCGTCGCCCTCGTACTGGATGACGCGGGTGGGGTCGTAGGAGCGGATCCAGTCGTGCATGGCGGTGAAGGTGCTGCCGCCGCCGGCCTCGTTGCCCAGCGACCAGATGACGACCGAGGCGTGGTTCTTGTCCCGGTGCACCATGTTCTGGGCGCGGGCCACGCAGGCCTTCGTCCACTCGGGGTGGTCGCCGGGGTACTCGTCGCGGATGCCGTGGGTCTCCAGGTTGGTCTCGTCGACGAGGTAGAGGCCGTACTCGTCGGCGAGTTCGTACCACAGCGGGTTGTTCGGGTAGTGCGAGGTGCGGACGCTGTTCATGTTCAGCCGCTTGATGACCGTGATGTCCTCGACCATGTCCTCGCGGGTGAGCGCCATGCCGCGGGCCGGGTGCATCTCGTGCCGGTTGGTGCCGCGGAACGTGACGGGCCGGCCGTTGATGCGCATCAGCCCGTCCTTCAGCGCGAACTCGCGGAAGCCGACCCGGTGCGAGAGGGTCTCGACCACCTTGCCGGCCGGGTCGCGCAGTCGGAGCACGGCGGTGTAGAGGTACGGGTGCTCGGCCGACCAGAGTCTGGGCGCGCGCACGGCCTTGGCGGCCCGGACGGTGACGTCCTCGCCGGCGCTCACGGTGCCGAGGTCGGCGGGCTGCTGGAGGGGACGCGACCAGACGGCGTGGCCGCCGGCGTCGTACAGCTGGGTCTCCACGGTGTACCGCCCGGCGTCCCCGCCGCCGTAGGCGCGCACGCTCGCGGTGACCGACAGCTCGGCGTCGCTGTAGGTGTCGTTCAGCGGGGTGTCGAGCTTGAAGTCGCGCAGGTGCACGGCCGGGGTGGAGTAGAGGTAGACCGAGCGGAAGATGCCGCTCAGCCGGATCATGTCCTGGTCCTCCAGCCAGTCGCCGTCGGAATAGCGGTAGACCTCGACGGCGATCTGGTTGGTGCCCGGCCTCAGGTGGTCGGTGACGTCGTACTCGGAGGGCGTGTAGGAGTCCTCGTCGTAGCCCACGAGTTCGCCGTTGATCCACACGTAGTGCGCGGACTTGACGCCCTCGAAGTGCAGGAAGGTGCGCCGGCCCGACCAGTCGCGGGGGACGGTGAAGGTGCGCCGGTACTGGCCGACCGGGTTGTAGCGGGTCGGCGGCGTGGGGGCTGCGGGTCCTCTCCCGGCCGTTGGGGCCCAGTACGGGTAGGTGATGTTGAGGTAGATCGGGACGTCGTGGCCGTGCAGCTGCCAGACGGAGGGGACCGGGATGGTCTCCAGTCGCCGTCGTCGAGGTCGGTGCGGTGGAAGTCGGGGTCGCGGTCGTCGGGGCGGTCGGCGTAGGCGAACTTCCAGGTGCCGTCCAGGCTCAGCCGGTACGGCGAGCGGGTCCGGTCGCCGGCCAGGGCCTGGCGGACGTCCGCGTACGGCATGAGCGTGGTGTGCGGGGGCTCGGTGCCGAGCCGGAAGACGCCGAAGTCGTGCCAGGCCGGGGGTCTTCGGGTGCCGTGGGCCGCCGGACGGCCGCGTGGGCCGTGCCGGGCGCGGCGGACAGGGCGAGCGCCCGAGGACCGCCGCGCCGCCTTCCAGCAGCCGGCGGCGGCTGACGAGGGGCGGGGCCGGGCGGGCCGGGGGCGGGTGACACGGGCGAGTGAGGCATGACCGTGGCCTTCCGTGGGCTTCGGTGGGGCGGCTCAACGCACGGTGCTCAGAACGGCTGTTGTCACCGGGGCCACGGGCAACTGCCGGTGACCGGGCGGTGACTGAGTCAGCCACACCCTAGAACCCGAACACAAACGAATCAATCACCGCGTCGGTCTTTGTGCGTTCCTGAGCGCCTGAGGGCGGCGGCCGGTGGCCGGCCGCCGCCCCTCCCCGGTCCGGGCCGGATCCGACGCCCGCGTCAGCGCGCCTGGACGCCCGGCCGGCCGGCCTCGATCACGAACGACTTGTCGGTGCGGACCGGGGCGCCGGGCCGGGTGACGTAGTCGACCACCCGGTAGTCGGCGGTGTACTGCTCCTTGGTCACGCGGCAGCTGACGTAGCCGCGGCGGTTGGCGTAGTACTTGGTGTGCGGGTTCTCGTCCCAGTACACCTGGCCCGGGTCGTGGGAGTCGGTGCCGTCGCCGCCCGACGTGATCGACGTGGTGACGAACTCGCTGCCCAGCACGCGGGTCTCGGGGCGCTCGAAGTCGCGGCGCAGGTCGTTGGTCCAGCTGGCGTGCACGTCGCCGGTGAGGACCACGAAGTTCTCGATGCCGCGCTCCTCGACGTAGCCGAGCACCCGGTCGCGGGAGACCCGGTAGCCGTCCCAGCCGTCGTTGTAGCCGCCGTCGTCCTTGCCCGCGACGGCGTCCCAGTTGGCGAAGTAGATCTGCTGCGGCAGTACGTTCCACCGGGACCGCGAGCGGCCGAGGCTGCGCTCCAGCCAGGCGTGCTGCTCGTCACCGAGGATGGTGGCGTTCGGGTCCCACTGCTCGGGCCCGGAGACCTGCCACTTGTCGCCGTAGGGCTGGTTCGTGCGGTACTGGCGGGTGTCCAGCACGCTGAAGGTGGCCGTGGCGCCGAACTCCAGCCGGCGGTACAGCGGCAGCGCGGTGTCCACCGGCTTGCGGAACCGGCGCAGCGGCATGTGCTCCCAGTAGGCCTGGTAGGCGGCCCGGCGGCGGGCGGCGAAGCGGGCGGTGGTGTCGTTGCCCTGGGCGGGGTCGTTGTTCTCGGGGCTGAGGTCGGCGTAGTTGTTGTCCGTCTCGTGGTCGTCCCAGGTGACGACGAACGGCGCCGTGGCGTGCAGCAGTTGCAGGTGGGGATCGGTCTTGTACTGGGCGTGCCGCTGCCGGTACTCGTCGAGGGTGTTCATCTCGTCGCCGATGTGCGTGCGCACCTTGCCGTTGACGCCGGCCGCGTACTCGTAGAGGTAGTCGCCGAGGTGGAAGACGACGTCCGGCCGCTCCTCGGCCATGTGCCGGTACGCCGTGAAGTGGCCCTGCTCCCAGTTGGCGCAGGACGCGAAGGAGAACTCGACGGCGGGTGCGGTGCCCGGGGCGGGCGCGGTGCGGGTGCGGCCGACCGGTGAGAGGGCCCGGCCGGCGCGGAAGCGGTAGAAGTACTCGTGGTGCGGGCTCAGGCCCCGGACGTCGGCGTGGACGGTGTGCGCCTCGGAGGGGCGGGCGATCTCCGTGCCGCGCCGGACGATCCGCCGGAACCGCTCGTCGAGCGCCACCTCCCACTGCACCGGGACCGGGTGCGCGGGCATGCCGCCGTCGTAGTCCAGCGGTTTCGGGGCGAGCCTGGTCCACAGGACCACGCCGTCGGGCAGCGGATCGCCGGACGCGACGCCCAGCCGGAACGGGTCGGCCGGGATCCGGAGCGGGGCGGCGGCGACGGGCGTGACGCCGGTGCCGAGCAGCACGGCGGTGGCGCCGGCGCCGGCGACGCCGAGGAATCCCCTTCTCTTCAGGGAGCTGTCCATGCTGGTGCGCTGCGGGGTCATCGAACCTCCAGGCGACGGATGGCGGCGGACCTCGCCAGCCAAACGGCGCCGGATGAACCCGACTGGTGCGCCCGTTGCCCCGACTTGACGGATGCATGTCGGGCAACCGGAGGGTGAGTTACCGCACCGCCGCCTCCCGCGGTACGGCGGTGGTCAGGTCGGTGAAGAGGACCGTGCGGTCGCACCAGCGGTCGAGCAGGACCCGGTCGTGGCCGACGGCCAGCAGGCCCGCGCCGGTCTGCGCGCGGTAGTCCTCCACGACGCGGACCAGGGCCGCGGTGGTCGACGCGTCCAGCATCGCCGTCATCTCGTCGCACACCAGCCAGCGCGGACGCAGCACCAGGGCGCGGGCGAGGCAGGCGCGTTGCAGCTGGCCGTCGCTGACCTCGTGCGGGCGCCGGGTCAGCAGGTCGGCGGTCAGGCCGACGGTGGCGGCCAGTTCGGCGACGCGGCCGGCGGCCTGCTCGCGCCGGCCGGTGGCGCGCAGCGGTTCGGCGATCAGGTCGCCGAGCGCCAGACGCGGGTCGGCGGAGAGCCGGGCCTGCTGGAAGACCACGCCGAACGCGGTGCGCAGCTCGCGGGGGGCGCGGTGCCGCCAGCGGCGCACCGGTTCGCCGTCGACCACGACGGTCCCGGCGTCGGGGCGGTGCAGCAGGGCCGCGACCCGGGCGAGGGTGGACTTGCCGCAGCCGCTGGGCCCGAGCAGTCCGACGGCCTCGCCGGGGGCGACGCTGAGCGACACGTCCTGGATCACCGGGGCGCGACGGGTGTATCCGGCGGTGATGGAACGCAGGTCAAGCACGGTCGGCGGCCTCCGTCGGGACGGCGTGCGGATGGTGGCAGGCGACCGCGCCGGCCGCTCCGGCCGTGCGGTGGCGCCCGTCCGGGCCGTTCCGCTCGGCCCTGCCCTGCCGCCCGGCCGGGCGCGCCAGCGGCGGCAGCACGGTGCAGGCGTCGGTGGCGCGGTCGCAGCGGGGCGCGAAGGCGCAGCCCTCGGGCAGGGCACCGAGTTCGGGCGGCATGCCGGGGATGGGGGTGAAGGCACGGTCGGGCAGCGCCTGGAGGAGGCCGCGGCTGTACGGGTGCCGGGGGCCGGGCGTGCCGAAGAACTCGGCGGCGTCTGCTAGTTCGACGATGCGGCCGGCGTACATCACGGCGACCCGGTCGGCGATGCGTTCGGCGGCGGCCAGGTCGTGGGTGATCATCAGCAGGGCGCGGCCGGCTGTGTCCGGTGCGCCGTCGCCGGCGTCGACGTGCCGGCGCAGCTCGTCCACCGTGCGGTCCACCAGGTCCCGGTCGAGTCCGGTGGTGGGTTCGTCGGCGAGCAGCAGCGGGGCGTCGCCGACCAGGGCGAGGGCGGTGGCGGCCCGCTGGGCGAGGCCGCCGGACAGCTCGTGCGGGTGCCGGTCGAGGTGCCCGGCGGGGAACGCGGCGCGTGCGGCGGCGGCCTCGGCGGCGGACCGCAGGGCGGCGCCGCCCCGGACGCCGGTCAGTTCGGCGACGGTCTCCTCCAGTTGGGAGCGGATGGTGCGGACGGGCGTGAGGTGGGCGGCCGGGCTCTGCGGGACGAGGCCGATCAGCCGGCCGCGCACGGTCCGGGCGAGGGTCCGCTCGTCGGCGGCGAGCAGGTCCAGGCCGCCGGCACCGGTCCGGTCGCCGGCACGGGCACCGGTACCGCTGCGGTCACCGGCGCCGTCACCGGTGCTCCCAGGGTCACCGGCGCCGTTGCCGGCGCCCGTCCCGCGCCCGCGCCCGTCCCCGCGCCGGCGCCCTTCCCGGCGCCCGCGCCCCTCCCGGCGCCCGCGCCGGCGAAGAGGAGGGCCTCGCCGGCGGTCCGGGCGTTGCCCGGGAGCAGGCCGAGCAGGGCGGAGGCGAGCACGGACTTGCCGCAGCCGCTCTCGCCGATCAGGGCCAGGCACTCGCCGGCGGCGACGTCGAAGTGCGCGTCGGTGACGGCGGCGACCCGGTGCCCGCCCGGCATGAGGAAGCGGACCGACAGTCCGCGCACGCTCAGCACGGGTGCGCGCCCGCCGGTCGCGTCGGCTGGGTGGCTCACAGCATCAGCTCCGATCGCCGCCGGGGGTTGATCCGCTCCCGCCAGGCCCCGGCGAGGCCGGCGATCGCGAGGGTGGGGACGATGATGAACAGTCCGGGGAAGAGGGTCGGCCACCACTGGCCCGCGAGCAGCGAGCCCGCGCCTCCTGGATCAGGTTGCCGAGGCTCGCGGTGTGCGTGGGCAGTCCGAGACCGAGGAAGGACAGCGCCGACTCGTGCCACATGGCGTGCGGCACCATGAGCACGGCGGCCAGCGCGGCCTGCGGCAGCACTCCGGGCAGCAGGTGCCGCACCGCGACCCGCCACCGGGAGGCCCCGCCGGAGACGGCGGCGTCGATGTAGGGCCGGGAGCGCAGGGAGAGGACCTCGGCGCGGACGATCCGCGCGGTCGACAGCCAGTGGGTGAGCGCCACCGAGACCACCACCGGCCAGACGCCCGGCCGGAACAGCGCGACGATGAAGATGCCGAGGAGCAGGTGGGGTACGGAGGAGAACGCGTCGACGACCCGCATGAGGCCGCGGTCGAACCAGCCGCCCAGGGCCCCGGCGGCGGCGCCCACGGCGGTGCCGACGACGGTCGCGGTCAGCGCGGCGGCGACCCCGACCAGCAGGGAGACCCGCAGCCCGTAGACGCAGCGCAGCAGCAGGTCGCGGCCGACGTCGTCGGTGCCGAAGGGGTGTGCCCAGCTCGGCGGTTGCAGCTTGGCGGCCAGGTCGACGGCCTGCTGGTCGAGCTGGGCCAGCGGCGGCACGAGGAGGACGGCGAGGACGGTGGCGGCCACCAGCGCGGCGGAGGTGCGCACGCGCAGGGTGCGGGTGGAGCGGCGGGCGCCGCCCGGGACCGCCAGGCCCGCTGAGCGGGTTCCTCGCGGACGGCGGCGGAGGCGGGGGGCGGGGCGTCACATGTCACTGAGCTTCACCCTCGGGTCGAACAGTCCGTAGAGAAGGTCCGCGAGCAGGTTGCCGGCGAGGACGGCGGCGGTGGCGAGCGTGGTCAGCGCGGCGAGCAGCGGGAAGTCCACGGCGGTGGCCGCCTCGACGGTGGCCGCGGCGATGCCGGGCCAGCTGAAGACGCTCTCCACCAGCAGGGCGCCGGTGATGAGTTCGGGGACGCGGGAGCCGATCAGGGTGAGCACCGGCAGCAGCCCGGAGCGCAGGGCGTGGCCCAGCAGGACGGTGCGTTCGCTCAGTCCGCGGGCGCGGGCGCCGCGCACCGGGTCCTCGGCGAGGGCGTCGCCGACGCCCTGGCGCACGTACAGGGTGAACCAGGGCAGCTGGGAGACGGCGAGCACCCCGGCGGGCAGCACGATGTGGCTCGCGACCTGTCCGAGGGTGACCTGCCGGCTCGCGGTGTCGGTCAGGCCCCGGCCGGAGCACGTCCCACTGGAGGGCGAACAGCCAGACGGCGAGCAGCGCGATCCAGAAGACCGGCGCCGCCTCCAGGGCGTAGGCGAGCGAGGTGACCGTGCGGTCGAGCAGCGAGCCGGGGCGGCGGGCGGCCAGGACGCCGAGCACGGTGCCGAGGAGCACGGCGACGGCGAAGGCGACGGCGCACAGCAGCGCGGACCAGCCGAGGCGTTCGCCGATGACCTGGGCGACGGGCTGGCGCATCACGGTGGAGTGGCCGAGATCGCCGGTGAGGGCGGAGGTCAGCCAGTTCCACCAGCGGGTGACGAAGGGCTCGCCGACCCCGAGGTTGGCGCGCAGCCGGTCCAGGGTCTCCTGGTCGGCGCCGAGGGCGGCGGTGCCCGCGTACGCCTTGACGGGGTCGAAGGGGAGGCGGCGGCGATCGCGAACACCGCGAAGGTCACGACGACCAGGACGGGGGCGGCGAACAGTGCCCGCCGCCCCGCCAGCCGTGCCATCGCTCCCAGGGCAGGCGCCCGGGAGTGCGGGTCATTTCTTCGGCTGCCAGTCCTCGATGTTCCACCAGGGGCCGCTGGCGAAGCCGTGCTCGTGCGGTTCGAGCTGGGTGGTCAGGCCCTTCCAGCGGTCGGCGAGGACGTACAGGTGGTCGATGTGGGTGAGGAAGGTGTAGCCGGGGTCCTCGGTCAGTTCCTTCTGGACCGTGGCGTAGGCGGCCTCGCGCTCCTTCGGGTCCTGGCTCCTGCGGCCCCGGTCGAGGGCCTGGTCGACCGCCGGGTTGTCGTAGCGGGCCATGTTGTTGAACCCGTCGCCGGCGAGGGAGGAGTGCAGCAGGGTGTAGAGGCCGAAGTCCGGGTCGCCGACGCTGCCGAAGCCGGCGAGCACGGCGTCGCGGCCCATCCGCGGCTCGATGACCTCCCAGGTGGCGCCCTCCACCTTCACCTCGATGCCGGCCTTCTTGGCGTCGGAGGCGTAGGCGAGGGCGTGGTCCTGGCGGACCTTGTCGCCCGAGGGGTAGTACAGGGTGAAGGAGGCGCGCCGTCCGTCCTTGGCGCGGATGCCGTCCTTGCCGGGCTTCCAGCCGGCCTCGTCCAGGATGCGCCGGGCCCCGGCGAGGTCGTGCCGGCGCTCGATCTCCTCGGTGTACCAGGGGTCGGCCGCGGGCAGCGGCCCGTAGGCGGGGCTGCCGGCGCCGTCGAGGATCTTGTCGACCATGGCCCGGCGGTCGACGGCCGCGTCGAGGGCCCGCCGGATCGCGCGGTCGCCGGTCACCTCGTTCTCCGTCGGGAGGGTGACGGCCCGGAAGTCGTACGACTTCGCCCGGTAGGTCCGCTTGGCGTCGTCCTTCTCGAAGGTGGCGGCGAGGTTGGGCGGGAGCACGGCGCCGTCGAGGTCGCCGGAGCGCAGCCGGGTGGCGCGGACGTTGTCGTCGGCGATGACGGCCATGGTGAAGGAGGTCACCTCGGGCTTGCCGCCCCAGTAGTGGGGGTTGGCCTTGAAGGTGAGCTTCTCGCCCTTGCTCCAGTTCGTCAGCACGTACGGGCCGGTGCCGACGGGTGCGGTGTTGAAGGAGCCGGTGTTGGGGTCCTGCTTCCCGGCGACGTGCTCGGGGACGATGGGCAGGACCGTGCGCGCGGCGAAGGCGGCGTAGGGGTACTTCAGGGTGAAGACGACCTTGTCGTCGCCCTCGGCCTCGACGCTCTTGACGGCGTCCAGCTCGCTCTTGGCGGTGTTGTTGGTCTTCGCGTCCAGCACGGTGCGGTACGTGTAGACCACGTCGTCGGCGGTCAGCGGTTCGCCGTCGCTGAACTTCACGCCGTCGCGCAGGGTGTAGGTGTAGGTCCGGCCGCCGTCCGTGACCTCGGGAGCTTCGCCGCGAGGGCGGGCTCGAGGCCGAGGTCGGTGTCGCGGGCGAGCAGCCCGTCGAAGATCTTGGAGTTGCCGTCCTTGCCGTAGCCGAGGAGCGGGCTGAGGGTGTCCGGCTCGGTGGCGACGCCGATGACCACCGAGTCGGCGGCCTTGCCGTCGCCGGTGCCGCCGGAGCCGCCGCCGGGGGCGGAGCAGGCGGTGACGCCCGCGGCCATCGCCAGCGCCGCGGCGGCGGCGCTTCGTATCCGACGGGTTGTCATATGTCCCCCACACTTCTTGCCGGTGAGCCGTTGTTGCACATCGGACGCAATTAAACCGTCAACCGGGGAAGCTTCGCATCCACCGAGATTTGGGATACCGATTCAGGGCAGACATCGAGGGTCGTTCACTCGTGATTCGGATCCCGTTAACTCACGAATGTCCCCTTCATGCTCGTAGCAACAGCCAAGGTCGCCTCGACAGCGCACGAGAACCCTTGTTGGCGGAAACCCTTTGGGATACAAAACGGGGGCCGACAGGACCCGCTCCCCGTCCCCCGATCCCAGGAGCCCCCATGACCGCCCTGGACGACCGCTCCTCCGTCGAGACCGGCACCTCCGTGAGCCCCGGCCTCTACACGTACGACCTGGCCCGACCAAGCGCGAGGGCCGCCGCTGGGGCGCCTACAACGTCTTCACCCTCTGGGCCAACGACGTGCACAGCCTCGGCAACTACGCCTTCGCCATCGGCCTGTTCGCGCTCGGCCTGAGCGTATGGGGCATCCTGGCCGCCTTCGCCCTCGCCTCCGTCCTGCTGTTCCTCCTGCTGACGCTCTCCGGGTTCATGGGGCACAAGACCGGCGTCCCGTTCCCGGTCATGAGCCGCGTCGCGTTCGGCATCAACGGCGCCAAGATCCCGGCCGGGGTCCGCGGCGCCGTCGCCATCGCCTGGTTCGGCATCCAGACCTACCTCGCCGCCGTGGTCCTCAGCGCCCTGCTGGTGGCGATGTTCCCCGGGCTGGCCCGGCTGGACAGCGGCTCCCTGCTCGGCCAGTCGCCGCTGGCTGGATCACCTTCCTGACGCTGTGGGGACTCCAGGTGCTCATCGTCAGCTACGGCATGCAGATGATCCGCCGGTACATGGCCTTCGCCGCGCCGACGACGCTGATCACCATGTGCGCGCTCGCCGTGTGGATGTTCGTGCGCGCCGACGCCTCGATCTCCCTGTCGGTCGACGCACCGCTCACCGGCGGGGCGATGTGGCTGCAGATCCTCCAGGCCGCCGCCCTCTGGGTGGTCATCTACGGCACGTTCGTGCTGAACTTCTGCGACTTCACCCGGTCGGCCAAGGACCGCTCCGCCATCGTCCGCGGCAATGTCATCGGCATCCCGGTGAACATGCTCTTCTTCGCCGTCATCGTGGCGGTGCTCAGCGGCGCCCAGTTCAAGCTGGACGGCCACGTCATCACCAGCCCCACCGACATCGTCCGGACCATCCCGAACATGTTCCTGCTGGCGACGGCCTCCCTCGCCCTGATCGCCCTGACGATCGCGGTGAACCTGCTGGCCAACTTCGTGGCCCCATCTACGCGCTGGTGGACCTCTTCCCGCGCCGGCTGAACTTCCGGCGGGCCGCCGTGGTCACCGCCGTCCTCGGCCTGGTGATCACGCCCTGGAACCTCTACAACAGCCCGGCCGTCGTCAACTACTTCCTCGGCGGCCTGGGCGCCCTGCTCGGCCCGCTGTTCGGCGTCATCATGGCGGACTACTGGCTGCTGCGCCGGGCCCGGGTGAACGTCCCCGCGCTGTACACGGAGGACGCCGGCGGCGAGTACCACTACCGGCGCGGCTACAACCCCCGGGCCGTCGCCGCGTTCGTGCCCAGCGCCGCGATCGCCGTGGTCGTCGCCCTGGTCCCGGCGTTCCACGCCGCCGCGGGCTTCTCCTGGTTCATCGGAGCCGTGCTGGGCGCCCTGCTCTACACGGTCGTCGCCGACCGCACCGCCCCCGTCCGCGACGTCGACGGCGAGGCCATCGCCGTCGACGCCGAATGACCCGTCCGAGCCGAAGGCCAGCCATGCGCATCCTCGTCGCCAACGTCAACACCACGCAGTCCATCACCGACGCCATCGGCCGGCAGGCCGCCCTCGCCGCCTCCCCGGCACCGAGATCGTCCCGCTCACCCCGTCCTTCGGCGCGGTCTCGGTGGAGGGCAACTACGAGAGCTACCTCGCCGCGATCGCCGTGATGGAGGCCGTCCGCGCCCACCCCGGCCCCTACGACGCGGTCATCCAGGCCGGGTACGGCGAGCACGGCCGGGAAGGGCTGCAGGAACTGCTCGACGTCCCCGTCGTCGACATCACCGAGGCCGCCGCCAGCACGGCCCAGTTCCTCGGCCGGCGCTACTCCGTCGTCACGACCCTCGACCGCACGGTCCCGCTGATCGAGGAACGGCTCCACGTCGCCGGGCTCAGCGCCCGGTGCGCCTCCGTGCGCGCGAGCGGGCTCGGCGTGCTCGACCTGGAACAGGACGAGAAGGCGGCGGTCGACGCCATCGCCGAGGAGGCCGAGCTGGCGGTGCGGGAGGACCGGGCCGAGGTGATCTGCCTGGGATGCGGGGCATGGCGGGCCTCGCCGACGCCGTCGTCGAACGCACCGGGGTGCCGGTCGTCGACGGGGTCGCCGCCGCCGTGACCATCGCCGAGTCGCTGGTCCGCCTCGGGCTGTCCACGTCCAAGGTGCGCACCTACGCGGCGCCGCGGCCCAAGCGGATCGTCAACTGGCCGCCCCTGGCGGGCTGACCCGTCGCGTGTGCCGCCCCGGGCGTCGTTCGCTAAGGTCACCGTGCTGGCACGGCGACGAGAGAAGAAGGACGGGGATGGGCGCGTCTGGGGACTTCGCACCCGAGTCGGAGCGGGTGACGCGGCAGCTGCGTGACGAGATCCTGGACGGAGTGCGCCGCCCCGGCAGCCGGCTGGTGGAACGGGAGCTGGCCGAGGCACTGGGCGTCAGCCGCCTCCCCGTGCGGGAGGCGCTGAAGGCGCTGGTGGCCGAGGGGCTGGTCACGCCCCGGCCGCGGACCTGGGCGGTGGTGCGCGAGTTCACCCCCAGTGACGTCGCCGACCTCGACGAGGTGCGGTCGGCGCTGGAGCTGCTGTCGTTCCGGCTCGCCGCGCAGCGGCACACCCGGGAAGGCCTGGAACGGCTCCGGGCCGTCGTGGACGCCGAGCTGGAGGCGGCTCGCGCGGGGGACGCGGTGCGCGCCCGCCGGGCCGCCGCGGACTTCCACATGACGGTCACGTCGCTGGCCGGGAACGAACTGCTGACCGAGCTGGAGAACGTGCTGCGCAGCAGGCTGCGCTGGCTGCTCGGGCAGCACGACGACCTGCTGGCCGTCGCCGCGGAGCACGAGGCGCTCTACGACGCCATCGCCGAACGGGACGTGCAGAAGGTGGAGTCCCTGGTGCTGGAGCACCTGGCGAGCAGCCGGAAGGCGGCGATGGGCCACCGGCGGCAGACCGAGGGCTGACCGGCTCCCGCCCGGGGGGTGCTCGGACCGGCTCCTCAGGGGTGCTTCTTGGGCGCGCCCGGCGGGGACGCGCCCGCGGGGACGTGCCCAGGGGCCTGCCCGGCGGGGACGGGCGGTCAGTGCGCGGCCTGCTCGGCGAAGGCCGCGTAGGCCCGGTCGTCGAAGAGCACGAACCGGGCCTCCTCGACCGAGGTGCGGGTCTCCCGCACGGTCGTGATGGCGATACGGGCCGCGTCGTCCATCGGCCAGCGGTAGACGCCGGTCGAGATCGCCGGGAAGGCGACCGTCCGGGCGCCCAGCT
The DNA here is from genome assembly GCA_003248315.1 of Streptomyces sp. SW4. GTDB lineage: Bacteria > Actinomycetota > Actinomycetes > Streptomycetales > Streptomycetaceae > Streptomyces. Next base: position 200,518 of record QKWM01000003.1, on the reverse strand, counting down.
CGTCGGCGACCCGCAGCGACTCGCGGTAGCAGGAGGCGAGCAGGCCGGAGCGGTCCTCGGTGGCCGACCAGACCGGTCCGACGGTGTGGATCACCCAGCGGGCGTCGAGGTCGCCTGCGGTGGTGGCGACGGCCCGACCGGTGGCAGGCCCCTGCCGTAGCGGGAGGCGCGCAGCTCCCGGCACTCCCGCAGGATGGCGGGGCCGCCGCGGCGGTGGACGGCGCCGTCGACGCCGCCTCCGCCGAGCAGCGAGGAGTTGGCCGCGTTGACGATGGCGTCGGCGCTCTCGCGGGTGATGTCGCCCTGGACGAGCGTGATGCGGGTGCGGTGCGCGGTCATGTCCGTCTCGGCCCTCTCCGGGATCAGGTCTGCCGCAGCCGGCGCCAGACGGCCTTGGCCGCGTTGTGCCCGGACATGCCGTGCACGCCGGGACCCGGCGGGGTGGCCGAGGAGCAGAGGTAGACGGCCGGGTGCGGGTGGCGTACGGGAAGAGGGAGAGCTTGGGGCGCAGCAGGATCTGCAGCCCGGAGACCGCGCCGGAGGCGATGTCGCCGCCCACGTAGTTGGCGTTGCGGGCGGCGAGTTCGGGCGGGCCGGCCGTGGCGCGGGCGAGGACGCGGTCGCGGAAGCCGGGGGCGAAGCGCTCCAGCTGGCGTTCTATGGCGTCGGTGAGGTCGCCCGTCCAGCCGTTCGGCACATGGCCGTAGGCCCAGAAGACGTGCTTGCCCTCCGGGGCCCGGGTGGGGTCGGCGACGCTGGGCTGCACGGTGATGAGGAACGGCCGCTCGGGTGCCCGCCCCGCGCGGGACGCCGCGTGCAGGGCGGCGCCGATCTCCGCGCTGTCCGCGCCGATCTGCACGGTGCCGGCGGCCCGGGCCTCCTCGGCGGTCCACGGCACCGGGCCGTCCAGCGCGTAGTCGATCTTGAAGACACCGGGGCCGTACCGGTAGTCGTCGTAGTACCGGCCGAGGCCGGCGATCCGGGCCAGAGCGGTGGGCGAGGTGTCGAAGACGTAGGCGCGGGCGGGCGGCAGGTCGTCCAGCCGCTTGACCTCGTAGTCGGTGTGCAGCGTGCCGCCGAGGTCGGTGAGGTACCCGGCGAGGGCGTCGGAGATGGCCTGGGAGCCGCCCCGGGCCACCGGCCAGCCGCGGGCGTGCGCGGCGAGCGCGAAGACCAGGCCGATGGCGCTGGTGGCGAAACCGCCGAGCGGGGCCATCACGTGCGCGACGAGCCCGGCGAACAGGGTCCTGGCCTTCTCGTCGCGGAACCGGCGCATCAGCCAGGTCGAGGGGGCAGTCCGGCCAGGCCGAAGCGGGCGAGGGTGACCGGGTCGCGGGCAGCGCGGTCAGCGGCAGGGACATGAAGTCGCGGGCGAGCGTGTCCCAGCGGTGCAGGAAGGGCTCGATCAGCCTGCGGTACGCCCCGCGTCGCGCGGGCCGAACGAGGCGGCGGTCTCGCCGACGGACCGGGCGAGCACGGCGGCCGAGCCGTCCGGGAACGGATGCGCCATGGGCAGGTCCGCGTGCAGCCACTCGAGTCCGTAGCGCTCCAGGGCAGGCCGCGGAAGGCCGGGGAGTTGATGGCGAGGGGGTGTGCCGCGGAGCACGGGTCGTGCCGGAAACCGGGCAGCGTCAGCTCCTCGGTGCGGACGCCGCCGCCGACCGTGTCCCGCGCCTCGAACACGGCGACCGAGAAGCCGCGGCGGGCCAGCTCCACGGCGGCCGTGAGGCCGTTCGGCCCGCACCCACCACGACGGCATCGAGCATCGACGGCACCTTCGGACCCCTTCGTCAGCCGACGGCCACTGAGATCAGGATAGGCCGCGGCACGGACAGCCCCCGCGCGCGGGTACGGGCGGCGTCACGCCCCGAAGTGCGGGCCGGGGGCGGGGTCAGGCGGTCTCGCCCGACAGGAGGGCGACGACGCGGCGCGCGGTGGCGGCGTCGCGGGCCGCCGTGAACGGCAGGTCGTTGCCGCCCGTGATGCGGAACGGCTCGCCGGTGCGGGTCAGATGGGTGCCGCCCGCCTCCTCCACCAGCAGCAGGCCCGCCGCGTGGTCCCACGCCGCCTCCCAGGAGAAGGCGGTGGCGTCCGACTCGCCGCGGGCGACGGCGAGGTACTCCAGCCCCGCCGAGCCGCACGGGCGGGACGCCACGCCCGGGTGCGCAGGCCGAGCAGGGCGCGCTTCTGCTCGTCCGTGGTGTAGTCCGGGTGGGAGGTGGCGACCCTCAGCTCGCGGCCGGGCTCCGGCGGCCCCGCGTGCAGCCGCTCGCCGTCGAGGAAGGCGCCCTGGTCGCGGACGGCCGTGGCGAGTTGGTCGAGGGCGGGCGCGTAGGTCCAGGAGGCGAGCACGGTGCCGCGCCGGGCGAGCGCGACCAGCGTGCAGAAGCCGGGGTCGCCGTGCACGAACTGGCGGGTGCCGTCGACGGGGTCGACGATCCACACCGGCGCCCCGCCGCGGATCGCCTCGTACGACGCGGGGTTGGCGTGCACCGCCTCCTCCCCACGACGACGGAGCCGGGCAGGAGGGCGACCAGCTCCCCGGTGAGGTACTGCTCGGCCAGGCGGTCGGCGTCCGTGACCAGGTCGTGCGGCCCGGTCTTCTGGTCGACCTCGTGCGCGGCGAGCCGGCGCCAGCGCGGCATGATCTCCAGGGCGGCCGCCTTGCGGACGGCCTCCTCCACGTCGTCGGCGTGCCGGGCGAGAAACTCGTCGGTGGTTTCGCTGTCTTCGATCATGCTTCCATGAGAGCACGCGCCGCTGACAATCCCCACCCGCCCGGTGCACCCCGGGCGGAATCGCCGTGAACAGCGGGTTCCGGACGATCCCCACCGGACGATCCCCCGCCGCGGCCGGGCTCAACGACCGACCCGGCTCGCCCCCGGCGGGCGGGAGCGGGCGGCCGGGGGCGGCCTGGGGTCGGCGGGCGGCCGGGGTCAGCGGCCGACCGCGTACCCCTGCATGCCGCGCGGGTTGGCCGCCGCCGACAGGATCCCGCTCTCCGGGTCCCGCGCGACGGCGCACAGCCGCCCCTCCGACCAGGGCTCCCCGACGGTGACGTCGTGGCCGCGCCGCCGCAGCCCGGCCACCACCTCCGGGTCCATGCGGGACTCCACGGTGACACTGCCCGGGCGCATGCCGCGCGGGAAGAAGGAGCCGGGGAAGCTGTCGTTGTGCCAGTTGGGCGCGTCGATGGCGCCCTGGAGGTCGAGTCCGCCCCGCACCCGGCCGCGCTCGGCGACGGCGAGGAAGAAGTGCAGCTGCCACTGGTCCTGCTGGTCCCCGCCGGGGGTGCCGAAGGCGAGCACGGGCACGCCGTCGCGCAGGGCGATGGAGGGGGTGAGGGTGGTGCGCGGCCGGCGGCCCGGGGTGAGGGTGTTCGCCAGCCCCTCCTCCAGCCAGGTCATCTGGAGCCGGGTGCCGAGGGGGAACCCGAGTTCCGGCACGACCGGGTTGGACTGGAGCCAGCCGCCGCTGGGGGTGGCGGCGACCATGTTGCCCCAGCGGTCGACGACGTCGAGGTGGCAGGTGTCGCCGCGGGTCGTGCCGTCCGCGGCCACGTCGGGCTCGCCCGGCACCGGGGAGACGGGGCTCTTGGCGACGGTCGGCTCCCCGCGCCGGGCACGGGCCGGGCGGTGCCCTCGGCGGCCACCACGCGCGCGTGGGCGCACAGCCGCGGGGTGCGCCCGCCGGGGCTGCCGGGCCGCAGGTCGAAGGAGGCCCGGTCGCCGACGAGCGCGCGCCGCGCGGCGTTGTACTCGGGGACAGCAGGTCGGCGAGCGGCACCTCGGCCGCGTCGCCGTACCAGGCCTCCCGGTCGGCCAGGGCGAGCTTGCAGCCCTCGATCAGCAGGTGGACGTAGTCGGCGGAGCCGTGGCGGGGCAGCTCGGGCGGGAGCAGCGCGAGCTGCTGGAGCAGGGCGGGGCCCTGGCTCCAGGGGCCCGCCTTGCACACGGTCCAGCCGTTCCAGTCGTACGTCGCCGGTGTCTCGTAGGTGGCGGACCAGCCGGCGAGATCGGCGGCGGTGAGGGTGCCGGTGTGCCGCTCGCCGCTGGTGTCGAGGGTGGGCCGGCCGGCCTGCCGGACCAGGGCCTCGGCGACGAACCCGGTGCGCCACACCTCCCGGGCCGCCTCGATCCGCGCCTCCCGGCTCCCCGCCCCCGGGTCTCCGCGAGCAGCCGCCTCCAGGTGGCCGCGAGCGCGGGGTTGCGGAACAGCTCGCCGGGGCGGGGCGGCCGTCCGCCCGGCAGATAGATCTCCGCCGAGGACGTCCACTCGGTCTCGAACAGCTCCCGCACGGTCTCGACGGTCTCACCGACCCGTTCCACCGGGGGTGACCGTGCTCGGCGTAGCCGATGGCGTACTTCAGGACGTCGGGAGGGACTTGGTGCCGTGGTCGCGCAGCAGCAGCATCCAGGCGTCGAAGGCGCCGGGCACGGCGGCGGCGAGCGGGCCGGTCCCGGGCACGAGGTCGAGGCCGAGGCCCCGGTAGTGCGCGACGCTCGCGCCGGCCGGTGCCACCCCCTGCCCGCACAGCACCCGCACCTCGCCGCCGGCCGGCGCGAGCAGGATCGGCACCTCTCCGGCCGGGCCGTTGAGGTGGGGCTCGACGACGTGCAGCACGAAGGCGCCGGCCACGGCGGCGTCGTAGGCGTTTCCGCCGTCCTCCAGGACGGCCATGGCCGACTGCGAGGCGAGCCAGTGCGTGGAGGACACCATGCCGAAGGTGCCCTGGAGAGTGGGGCGGGTGGTGAACATATCCGCGCAGGGTATCGGCCGCCGCGCACCGCCTCTGCTGCGCCTCCCGCCGTCCCGGCTCCGGCCCATCCGGCACCCGGCCGTCTCCGGCCATTCGGGCACTCGGCACTCGGCACTCGGCAGTCGGCACTCGGCACTCGGCACTCGGCCGTCTCCGGGCTCCGCGCGTCAGTCCTGCCCGAGCTTCTGGGCGAGCATCACCAGGATGCCGCTGGGGCCGCGGAGATACGTGAGCTTGTAGAGGTCCTGGTAGGTCGCCACGCCCCGGAGCGGGCGGCATCCGTGCCGCGCGGCCGTCTCCAGGGCCGCGTCGATGTCGTCGACCGAGAAGGCGACGCGGTGCATGCCGATCTCGTGGGGCGGGTGGGCTGCGTCTCGATCGCGTCGGGATGGAGGTACTCGAAGAGTTCGAGGTGACCGTGACCGTCCGGCGTCCGCAGCATCGCGATGCGGGCGTGATTGCCGTCGAGGCCGACGGCGGTGTCCGCCCACTCGCCGCTGACCGTGTCGCGGCCCACCAGGGTGAGGCCGAGGTCGGTGAAGAACGCGATCGCCTCGTCTAGGTCGCGTACGGCGATACCGACGTTCTCGAGTCTGATGGCCATGGCTGGATGCTAGGGCCTGTCCGGCACTACCGCCCGGCTCCCCCCGCCCGAACCGGTGACCGGGCCGGCCGGGAACAGTGGCCGTGCCCGCGCTGTTTGCCCCGCTGGAGCAGAACGAAAGGCGGATCGGTGCACGGTGAGTACAAGATCCCCGGCGGCAAGCTGGTCGCCGTGGACGTGGAGGCCGAGGACGGTGTGCTGCGGCACGTGCGCGTGGCGGGCGACTTCTTCCTCGAACCGGACGAGGCGCTCGACGCGGTGAACCGGGCCCTGGAGGGCGCCCCGGCCGACACCGACGCGGCGGGGCTCGCCGCCCGGATCGACGCCGCGCTCCCGGAGGGCACCGTCATGTACGGGCTGACCTCGGAGGGCGTCGGCGTCGCGGTGCGCCGTGCCCTGGCGCACGCCACGGACTGGACCGACTACGACTGGCAGCTGATCCACGAGGGGCCCCAGGAGCCCGCCCTGCACATGGCGCTGGACGAGGTGCTGACGGCCGAGGTCGCCGCCGGACGCCGCCCGCCGACGCTGCGGGTGTGGGAATGGGGCGCCCCCGCGGTGATCATCGGCAGTTTCCAGTCGCTGCGCAACGAGGTGGACGCCGACGGCGCCGCCCGGCACGGCATCGAGGTGGTGCGCCGGATCTCCGGCGGCGGCGCGATGTTCGTGGAGCCGGGCAACACGATCACGTACTCGCTGTCGGTGCCCGAGGCGCTGGTGCAGGGCCTGTCCTTCCAGGACAGCTACGCCTACCTCGACGACTGGGTGCTGGGCGCGCTCGGCGAACTCGGGATCAGGGCCTGGTACCAGCCGCTGAACGACATCGCCACCGACCAGGGCAAGATCGCGGGCGCGGCGCAGAAGCGGATGGTGGGCCCGGGCGGCATGCCGGGCGCGGTGCTGCACCACGTGACCATGTCCTACGACATCGACGCCGGCAAGATGCTGGAGGTGCTGCGCATCGGGCGGGAGAAGCTGTCCGGCAAGGGCATCGCGAGCGCGGGGAAGCGGGTGGATCCGCTGCGCCGGCAGACCGGGCTGTCCCGCGAGGCCGTCATCGAGCGGATGATCGACTCCTTCCGGGGCGGTACGGGCTGACCCGGGGCAAGGTGACCGACGAGGAGCTGGCGCGGGCCCGGGAGCTGGCCCGCGACAAGTTCTCGGCGCCGGAGTGGACCGCGCGCGTCCCCTGAGGACCCGGGACGCCCGGGCCGGTTCCCGGCCGCGGGCCCGCTGCGTCACCGCCCGGGCACGCAGCGAGTTGGCACTTCCGCCCCACAGGGACTCGTGTGAAACTGGCGTCCCGTCCGCAGTGCGGACCCCTCCGCACCGTCCCCACGAGAAGTGCGCCGTGCGTTCCCTTCCCCTGCCGCTCGCCCTCACCGCGCGTCTGGCCCCGGTCGCCGTGCTCGCCTCGGCGGGCTGGGCGCTGTCCTCCGGCCCGTTCGCGGCGGCGCCGGCCGCCGAGCCCGAGACGCAGCAGCGAACCGGACGGACCGCCACCGGCTCGCCGTCCGCCCCGTCGACACAGGCGGAGTCCCGGACCTACGACGCCGCGCCGGCGCCCTGTTCCAGCCTGTCCGGAGGCACGGTCTCCACGCTGGTGCCGGGCGCGAAGGCGGCCGGCAAGGAACTGCCCTCGACGGATTCCGAAGTGCGCCGCACCTGCTCCTGGAACGCGCTCAAGGGCTACGAGTACCGCTGGCTGGACGTCTCCTTCGACGTGATGCGGTCCGACGAGGCGGCGCGCAGGTCGTACGAGGAGCGCGTCGCGGACCGCGACGGCGGGGGTCCGGTGCCCGGGCTCGGGGACGCGGCGTACTCGGTGGTGAACCTGACCACGGAGGACGGACAGCAGACGCGGGAGGGCACGGTGGTGGTCCGCGTCGCCAACGCGCTCGTCGTCGTCACGTACAACGGCAGCGACTTCGAGACGAAGAAGGCGCCCGGCACGGACACGGTCAACAAGGGCGCCATCAAGGCCGCCAAGGAGGCGGTGGCGGCGCTCGGCAGCGGCGGGGACGCCCAGCCGGGCTGAGCACCGGCCGCCCGTTTCGCCCGCGTTCCTCCCGTATGGCAACCTGCTGCGAAATCCGCAGAGTTACTCGCCGGTCATGGTGTGTGACGCGCGCGTTTTCCGTTAGGTTTCTGCCCGGAGTCGCCACACCGGGGGCACGGGGCCCCACTGGGACTAGCGGCTCCTAAGGAATCGTCCCCTTTGACGACCATCACGACCGACATATTCACCGTGCGGCCGTACACCTCCCACTGCCGGGTCATCGAGCAGGAGGCCCATCACGCCGTGATCGGCGTCTCCCCGGCAACGGCTTCTTCACCGCCGACACGGTCACCGGCCTGGCGCACTGGGCGGCCGAGCGCTTCGCCCGGGTCGACATCGTCTACACCGACCTGCACGTCGCCGACATGTACGAGGCGCTGGGCTACGCGCCGGACGACGCCCGCCGCAAGGCGGTCAAGAACCTGCGCGGGGTGCGCGCCAAGGTCACGGCCGCGGCCCGGTCCGTGGATCCGGCCGGCGACCGGGTGCGCGCGCAGCCGGTGTCCGCGCTGACCGGGCGGCCCGCGTACCGGCGGCTGAGTGCCTGGCTGGAGACGCTCATGGCCGAGGATCCCGTCCTGCGGATGACCGTCGCCGATCTGGTGAATCGTTTCCTCAAGGACAAGGTCACCGGACGGGAGAGCACCGAGCGGCAGCGCGAGGTGTGCACCCGCTACATCCTGGCGGAGCTGCCCTGTTCATCGACTCCCCGGCGGTCTTCGACGTCGCCTCCTCGCTCAACTGCTACCACCAGGTGCTGCCGCTGGCGGACCTGCTGTACGGGCCGGGCCACGGGCTGCGCGCGTCGCGCAACCAGGGCCACGGCATCATCACCCCACGCGTACGGAGGCCGACCGGTGACCACCGCAGCCGACACGGACCTGCTCGACTTCCCCTTCTCACCGCGCGGCGACCGGCTCCCCGACGAGGTGCCGGCCCTGCTGCGGGACCGCCCCGTCACCCGGGTGCGCACCATCGCCGGCGACGAGGCGTGGCTGGTGTCCTCCTACGCCCTGTGCAAGCAGGTGCTGGAGGACGACCGCTTCAGCCTCAAGGAGACCTCCGCCCCCGGGGTCCCGCGCCAGTACGCGCTGACGATCCCGCCGGAGGTCGTCAACAACATGGGCAACATCACCGGGGCCGGCCTGCGCCGGGCGGTGATGCGCGCGATCAACCCCAAGGCGCACGCCGACTGGATGGAGCGGTACGCGGCGGAGCTGGCCGACCGGATGGTCGCCGAGGGGGCCCCGGCCGATCTGCGCCGGGACTTCGCGGTGCCGTACTCCACCGGCCTGCACTGCCGGCTGCTGGGCATCCCCTGGAGGACGCGGACCGCCTCTACCGCAGCCTGCACGTGGCGTTCATGAACAGCCCCCGGCCGATCCCCGCGGCGGCCCTCAACTGGGACCGCGACATCGCCTACATGAAGGCGCGTCTGGACGACCCGGACACCACCGGGCTGATGGGCGAGCTGGCCGCCCTGCGCGGCACGGCCGGCTACACCCACGTCTCCGACGAGATGTTCGCGACCGTGGGCGTCACCATGTTCGGCGCCGGGGTGATCTCGGTCATGGGCGCCCTGACGATGATGTGCACGACGCTGCTGCTCAACCCGGACGTGCGGGACCGGCTGGCCGCCGACTCCGGCCTGGTCCCGGCCGCGATCGACGAGCTGCTGCGCGTCAACCTGTCCATCGCCGACGGGCTGCCGCGCATCGCCCTCGACGACGTACGGCTGGGCGACGTCACGGTGGCCAGGGGCGACCTGGTCCTGGTCCTGGTCGAGGCCGCCAACCACGACCCCGCCCGGTACGAGGACCCGCACACCATCCGGCTGGACCGCCCCGACGCGGGCACCCATCTGTCCTTCGGCGGCGGCGCGCACTACTGCCCGGCCACCGCCCTGGGCAAGAAGCACGCCGAGACCGCGCTGCGCGTCCTGCTGGACCGCATGCCCCGCCTCGACCTGGCCGTCCCGGTCGAGCAACTGGTGTGGCGGACCGGGTTCATGAAGCGCATCCCGGAACGGCTGCCCGTGCGCTGGTAGCGCCGCCCGCGCGGGAGTCCCCGGTGCCCGTCCGCCCCGGGGGCTCCCCCGCCGGTCAGCCGTCGACGGCCGGGATGATCTCGGCGCCGTACGCCTCGATCGTGGCCTCCTGCGCGTCGTGCATGTCGTACACCGCGAACTGGTCGACGCCCAGGTCCCGCAGCGCCTTCAGCTTCTCGACGTGCGCGGCCGGCGGGCCCAGCAGGCAGAAGCGGTCCACGATCTCGTCGGGGACGAAGTCCGTGGAGGGTTCCCGGCCCGGCCGTGATGGCTGTAGTCGTAGCCCTGGCGGGCCTTGATGTACGAGGTGAGGGCCTCCGGACCAGTCCGGAGTGCTCTCCGTACCGGCTCACCAGGTCCGCGACGTGGTTGCCGACCATGCCGCCGAACCACCGGCACTGGTCGCGCGCGTGCGCGAGGTCGTCGCCGACGTACGCGGGGGCGGCGACGCAGATGGTCACCGAGGCCGGGTCGCGGCCCGCCTCCTCGGCCGCCGTGCGCACCGCCCTGATCATCCACTCGGTCAGGAACGGGTCGGCGAGCTGGAGGATGAAGCCGTCCGCCTTCCGCCCGGCCAGCGCGAGCGCCTTCGGCCCGTAGGCGGCCATCCACACCGGCAGGCTGCCGTTCCGGATCCAGGGGATGCGCAGCGTCCGGCCGTCGACCACCGCCTCGCGGCCCTCCGCGAGGTCGCGGATGACGTCGATGGCCTCGCCCAGCCGGGCCAGGGTGCCCGGCTTGCGGCCGGCCACCCGCATGGCGGAGTCGCCGCGGCCGATGCCGCACACGGTGCGGTTGCCGAACATGTCGTTGAGGGTGGCGAAGGTGGAGGCGGTGACCTCCCAGGTGCGGGTGCCGGGGTTGGTCACCATCGGCCCGACCCTCAGTCGTCGCGTGTTCGCCAGGATCTGGCTGTAGATGACGAACGGCTCCTGCCACAGCACCGCGGAGTCGAAGGTCCAGCCGTACGTGAAGCCGTTGCGCTCCGCGCGTTTCATCAGGCTGACGACCCGGGAGGCCGGCGGGTCGGTCTGCAGGACGAGTCCGAAGTCCATCTGCGCCACTCCCTCGGCTAGTTCAGGTACTGGCAGGTGGCGCGCGGGGTGTACACGCCGTGGCCGTTGCGGCCGGTGTACTCCCGCTCGGTGATGACGGGACACCGCGCGAGAGCACGGTCTCGACCCGGCCGGTGACCCGCTTGCCCTCGTACGCCGAGTAGTCGACGTTCATGTGGTGGGTCTCGGCGGAGATGACCTGCTCGGCGTGCGGGTCGTAGATCACGACGTCGGCGTCGGCGCCCGGCGCGAGGGTGCCCTTCTTCGGGTACAGGCCGAACATGCGGGCCGGGGTGGCGCAGGCGATCTCGATCCAGCGGCGGCGGGAGATGTGCCCGTCGAGGACGGCCTGGTGGAGCAGGTCCATGCGGTTCTCCACGCCCGGCAGACCGTTGGGGATCCTGGAGAAGTCGCCGCGGCCCAGTTCCTTCTGGCCGGTGAAGCAGAAGGGCAGTGGTCGGTGGAGACCACCTGGAGGTCGTTGGTGCGCAGCCCCCGCCACAGCGCCGCCTGGTGCTCGCGCGGGCGCAGTGGTGTGCTGCACACGTACTTGGCGCCCTCGAAGTCCGGTTCGGCGAGGTTGTCGGTGGACAGGAACAGGTACTGCGGGCAGGTCTCCCGAAGACGGGCAGCCCTCGTCGCGGGCCCGGGCCAGTTCCGCGACCGCCTCCGTCGCCGAGACGTGCACCACGTACAGCGGGGCCCCGGCGACCTGGGCGAGCCGGATGGCGCGGTGCGTGGCCTCGGCCTCCAGCAGCGTCTTGCGGACCTCCCCGTGGTAGCGGGGTCGGTCTCGCCGCGGGCGAGGGCCTGCTCGACGAGGACGTCGATGGCGATGCCGTTCTCCGCGTGCATCATGATCAGCCCGCCGTTCTCCGCGGAGCGCTGCATGGCGCGCAGGATCTGGCCGTCGTCGGAGTAGAAGACCCCCGGGTACGCCATGAACTGCTTGAACGAGGTGACGCCCTCCTCCACGAGGAGGTCCATCTCCTTGAGGGTCTCCTCGTGGACGTCGGAGACGATCATGTGGAAGCCGTAGTCGATCGCGCAGTTGCCCTCCGCCTTGGCGTGCCAGGCGTCCAGGCCCGCGCGCAGGGAGTGGCCGACGCTCTGCACCGCGAAGTCGACGATGGTGGTGGTGCCGCCCCAGGCGGCGGCCCGGGTGCCGGTCTCGAAGGTGTCGGAGGCGAAGGTGCCGCCGAACGGCAGCTCCATGTGGGTGTGGCGTCGACGCCGCCCGGGATGACGTACTTGCCGGTGGCGTCGATGACGTGCCCGGCCGTGAACGACTCGGCGGCCGGGGTGCCGGAGGCGGCGAGGGCGGCGATGCGGCCGTCCTCGATCAGGACGTCGGCGTGGATCTCGTCGGACGCGGTGATGACGAGGCCACCGCGGATCAGTGTTCGGCTCATGACGCTCCTCCTGTCGAAGCGCGGTCGGCGAACGGGCGGGAGGCCGCGGTCACAGGGAGCGCAGCGCGCGTTCCAGGATCGCGGCGCCCTCCTCGGCCTCGGCGACGGTGAGGGACAGCGGCGGGGCGATGCGCAGCACGCTGGTGTCGTGGCCGCCGCCCTTGCCGACGAGCAGGCCGCCGGCGCGGGCCTCCTCCAGCACCGCGGACGCGGCCTGCGGGTCGGCCTCGTCGGTGCCGGGCCGGGTCAGCTCGACGCCGATCATCAGCCCGCGGCCGCGCACCTCGCGGACGTGCGGCACCTGGGCGGCGACGGCCCGCAGCCGCTCGATGAGCATGCCGCCGACACGCCGGGCGTTGCCCTGCAGGTCGTGCTCCAGCAGGTAGGAGAGGTTGGCGAGGCCGGCCGCCATGGTGACCTGGGTGCCGCCGAAGGTGGAGATGCTGTTGGCGTCGAGGCAGTTCATGATCTCGGCGCGGGCGATCACCCCGCCGATGGACATGCCGTTGCCGATGCCCTTGGCGAAGGTCACGATGTCCGGCGGGCCGCCCCGGCCGTGCGCCTGCCAGCCCCAGAAGTGGTCGCCGGTGCGGCCCCAGCCGGTCTGCACCTCGTCGGCGATCCACAGGATGCCGCGCTCGTGCAGGACCTCGCGGAAGGCGGCGTACAGGCCGTCCGGCGGGGAGGTGAATCCGCCGACGCCCTGGACCGGTTCGGCGATCAGCGCGGCCGGCGGGCGGGTGTGCCCGAGGAGGTCCTTCAGGTCGGCGACGCAGGCGTCGACGAAGTCGCGGTCGTCGAGGTGCGCGAAGGGGCCGCGGGTGCGCACCCCGCCGTGCACGTAGAGCGTCTGCAGCGGGGACAGGGAGGTCGGGGACCAGCCGCGGTTGCCGGTGATGCCGACGGCGCCGAAGGAGCGGCCGTGGTAGCTGTTGCGCATCGCCAGGACCGTGTTGCTGCGCCGGTACGTCGTGGCCAGCAGCAGCGCGGTGTCGTTGGCCTCGGTGCCGGAGGTGGTGAAGAAGACCCGGGCGTCGGGGATGCCGCTCAGGTGGGCGATGCGCTCGGCGAGTTCGACCATCGGCCGGTTGAGGTAGAGGGTCGAGGAGTGGAGGATCCGCCCGGCCTGCTCGCTCACCGCCTTGGTGACCTCGGGCAGGGCGTGCGCGGTCATGGTGGTGAGGATGCCGCCGAAGAAGTCGAGGTAGCGGTTCCCGGCGGCGTCCCAGACGTACCGGCCCTCGCCGTGCGTGATCTCCAGCGGTTCCTCGTAGTACAGGGCGAGCCAGTCGGGCAGGACGGCCCGGTGGCGGGCGAGCAGGTCCCGGGTCACGGCCGCACCAGCCCCTCGTAGGCGTCGGGGCGGCGGTCGCGGTAGAACGCCCACTGCTGCCGCACGTCCTCGACGAGGTCGAAGTCGAGGTCGCGGACGACGAGTTCCTCCTTGGTGTCGCTGGCGACGTCGCCGACGAACTGGCCGCGCGGGTCGACGAAGTAGGAGGTGCCGTAGAAGTCGTTGTCGCCGTACTCCTCCTGGCCGACGCGGTTGATCGCGGCGACGAAGTACTCGTTGGCGACGGCGGCCGCGGGCTGCTCCAGCCGCCACAGGTGGGCGGAGAGGCCGCGGTGGGTGGCGGAGGGGTTGTAGACCAACTGGGCTCCGTTGAGCCCCAGTTGCCGCCAGCCCTCCGGGAAGTGCCGGTCGTAGCAGATGTAGACGCCGACCCGGCCGACGGCGGTGTCGAAGACCGGCCAGCCGAGGTTGCCGGGCCGGAAGTAGAACTTCTCCCAGAAGCCCTTGACCTGCGGGATGTGGTGCTTGCGGTACGTCCCGAGGACGGTGCCGTCGGCGTCGATGACGGCGGCGGTGTTGTAGTAGAACCCGGACTGCTCGACCTCGAAGACGGGGCGACGATCACCATGCCGGTCTCGCGGGCGAGGGCCTGCATCCGGCGGACGGTCGGACCGTCCGGGACGGGCTCGGCCCAGCGGTAGTGCTCGGGGTCCTGGACCTGGCAGAAGTAGGGGCTGTTGAAGACTTCCTGGAAGCCGATGATCTTCGCGCCCTGCCGGGCCGCCTCGCGGGCGTGCTCCTCGTGCTTCGCCACCATGGACTCGGTGTCGCCGGTCCAGGTGGCCTGGACCAGAGCGGCGCGTACGACGTTGGCCATGAGCTGCTCCTTCGACGGGACGCCAGAGCCTCTACGCCCGTAGACGCAGGCCGTAGAGGCACGACCGTAAGCCTCGGCGGGGGCTTGCCAAGACCATCGTCGCCAAGCCGCGGTGTCGACGCCGTTTCGCACCCCTGTGGGTGAGCGGCCCGACGACCGGGCGCACGCCGGGGCGCACGGGGGCGCAGTGGGGGCGTGGGGCAGTCGTGCGGGGTCGTCGTGCGGAGGGCGTCGTACGGGAGCCGGGAGGCGGGGCCGGTGGGGCGGGCTCGCGCGGGTGGCAGGGGCGGGTCCGGCGACGGCGACGCGGGGTCGTGCCGTCAGGGTGAGCCCGCCGCCCCCGACCAGGCGCGTGTCAGGGGGCCAGTCCGGCGACGCGGAGTGCGTGCACCAGGTCCCAGCGGTGCTCTTCGCCCACCCCCTCGGCGGCCTCCAGGAGCAGCGGTGCGATCACCTTCGGGTCGGGTACGGCGCTGCGGGCGGCCTCCTGAGGGGTGCGCACCCGCACATAGACGTCGAGCAGCGCCCTGGCCTCGCGGTGACGCCCCTCGGCGAGCAGGCCGAGCACGCCCCGGCCGACCTCGGCGGCGGGCCGGGCGACGCCCTGCCGCAGCAGTTGCTCCCCGTCCCCCGGTGACCGGCGGCGGCCAGCGCCTCGGCGGCGGCGACCAGCCGGGCGACGGGCAGCGACGCGGCCTCCCACAGCAGCGTGGCCCAGTCGGCGCCCAGCCCGGCCTGCCGCAGCCCGGCGGCCAGCAGCGGGAGGCGGGTGGCGGGCCCGTGGGCGGCCTCGGCCAGCAGGGCGTGCGCCTCTCCGCTGCGTCCCTCGGCGCGCAGCCGCGCCAGCGCCGCCACCAGGCGGGCGGCCTCCCGGCGCTCCCCCGCGCCGGGCTCGGGGCGGGCGGGGCGGCGGCCTGCCCGGGCGGCTCCGGTTCCCCGGCCGCGCCGGCGAACCTCGCGCCGCGCGGGCGGCGCGTCCGCCGCCGGCGGGCGGGGCGGCCGGCCCGGTACGGCGTCGAACGGCACGGCGACGGGACCGCCCCCCTCCCCGCCGTCCTCGCCGGCCACGCCGGCGAACCGGGCCCCGCCCCGCCACCGCCTGCGCGCTTTGCCGGTACCACCGGGCGGGGCGGGGCCTCGGCCCCGCCTCCCGACACGGAAGCGCCGGACCCGCCGACCGAGGCGGGAGCGCCAGGCCCACCGGCCGACACGGAAGCGCCGGACCCGCCGACCGAGGCCGGAGCGCCAGGCCCACCGGCCGAAGCGGGCGCGGCGGGGCACCGGCCGAGGCGGGAGCGGCGGGGGCACCGGCCGGTCCGAGGGCTTCGGCCCCGACGACCGACGCGGAGGTGTCGGGCACACCGGCCGAGACCGGAGCATCGGCGGCACCGGACGACCCGAGGGCATCGGGCCCCCCGGACGACCCGAGGGCATCGAGCCCGCCGGCCGGAGCGGGGGCATCGGGTGCGTCGGCCGGTGCGGGGCCGGGAACCGCGGCCACCGGCGGGACCGCATCGGGCGCGCCCGGTGACGCTGCGGCGCTGGGCGCGCCGGGCGCGCCGGCCGGCACGGGGTCCCGGGGCCCGACCGCCGGCGCACGGACGGCGTGACCGGTCGCGGCGTGGGCCGCGTTCGCCGGGCCCTCCGCGAGGGCGAGGTGGTCCAACCGCTCCATCCGGGAGCGCAGTTCCGCACAGCGGGCCGTCGCCCGCGCGTGATCGTCGCGGGCCCAGGCCAGGTCGAGACGGAGGGCGTCGGCCTCCCCGGCTCACCGGCCGCGGCGAGCAGCCGGCCGAGACCGGCCTGCCGCTCGGCGGCGTACCGCTGCTCGCGGAGCGTGACGTCGAGCCGGTCCGCGAGGGCGTCGCGGGCGCCGGGCCGGGCGTCGTGCTCCGCGAGCGCCGCGGCATGCAGGGCCCGGGCCCGTTCCGCCTCGGCGCGTGCCGTTCCGGGGCCGTACCGCGCGGCGACGTCGGCCAGGATCGCCTCCACCACGTCCCACGGCGGCACGTCGCGCCCGTCCAGACAGTCCCGCATGCCGTCCGGATCGCGCCGCCAGAAGATCCCGCACCAGCCGTCGTCCTGGTCCAGGCGGGACAGCAGGTCCGCCAGCCAGCCCGCGAACTGCCTCGCCCCGCCCGGCCACCGCTCCGCGGTCATCGCTCAACTCCCCGAACAGACTGGAGCCTTCCGGTCCGGTCGGCCAGGAAACACCAGCCGTGTTACGGCGCCGCTACAGGGAGTTTTCCACCGGTGACGTCCGCCTCCGCAGGCCCGGGCGCCGGGCCAGTACCCGTCTCCGCTCCGCCCCCGGCTCCCCCGAGGCGCACCCCGGCCCGACCCCGCCCTCGCCCCGGCTCAGCCCAAGAGCACCCCGGCCTCACCCGAAGCGCACCCCGGCCGCCCCGGCCTCACCCGAAGCGCACCGCGCCCGCCCCGGCCCCACCCTCAGGCCCCCTGAAGTGCCCGCCGCCACAGAACATGCCATGTTGGGCATAACGGCCCCCGGCCGGGTTACCCGACCCGGCACGTACGGCACACGCACGGCAGCGGAGCGCGGAGGCACGGACACGATGACCAGCGGCTTCATGGGCCCGGAGGGCGACCCGTTCGCGGAGTTCCTCGCACGCTTCTTCGGGGGCCCGCGCCCCCGCCAGATCGACATCGGCCGGCTGCTCAGCCAGCCCGCCCGCGAGCTGGTGCGGGGCGCCGCCCAGTACGCCGCCGAGCACGGCAGCCGCGACCTGGACACCGAGCACCTGCTGCGGGCCGCGCTGTCCACCGAGCCGACCCGGAGCCTGCTGAGCCGGGCGGGCGCCGACCCCGACTCGCTGGCGTCGCAGATCGACGAACGGTCGGGCCCGGTGCAGCACCCCCGGGCGAGGCGCCGCCGCCCACGTCGCTCTCCCTGACGCCGGCCGTCAAGCGCGCCCTGCTGGACGCGCACGAGATGGCCCGGGCGTCCGGCACCGGTTACATCGGCCCGGAGCACGTGCTCAGCGCGCTGGCCGCCAATCCGGACTCGGCCGCCGGGCACATCCTGAACGCGGCCCGGTTCGCCCCCTCCGGGCTGCCCCGCGAGGGCGCGCCGGAGGCCGCCGGGCCGGCCGCCCGCGGCGCCGAGCGCCCGCAGCCCACGAACACGCCCACCCTGGACAAGTACGGCCGCGATCTGACCGACCTGGCCCGGCAGGGCCGTATCGACCCGGTGATCGGGCGGGAGCAGGAGATCGAGCAGACGGTCGAGGTGCTCTCCCGCCGCGGCAAGAACAACCCCGTGCTGATCGGTGACGCGGGCGTCGGCAAGACCGCCGTGGTGGAGGGGCTGGCGCAGCGCATCGCCGACGACGACGTGCCCGACGTGCTGCTCGGGCGCCGGGTGGTGGCACTGGACCTGACCGGCGTGGTCGCCGGGACCCGGTACCGGGGCGACTTCGAGGAGCGGATGAACAACATCGTCGGGGAGATCCGCAGCAACTCCGACCGGCTCATCATCTTCATCGACGAGCTGCACACGGTCGTCGGCGCGGGCGGTGGCGGCGAGGGCGGGTCGATGGACGCCGGCAACATCCTGAAGCCGGCGCTGGCCCGCGGCGAGCTGCACATCGTGGGCGCGACGACGCTGGAGGAGTTCCGCCGGATCGAGAAGGACGCGGCGCTGGCCCGCCGCTTCCAGCCGATCCTGGTGCCGGAGCCCACCGCGGCCGACGCGATCGAGATCCTGCGGGGCCTGCGCGACCGCTACGAGGCCCACCACCAGGTCCGCTACACCGACGAGGCGCTGGTGGCGGCCGTGGAGATGTCCGACCGCTATCTGACCGACCGGCGGCTGCCGGACAAGGCCATCGACCTGGTCGACCAGGCGGGCGCCCGGGTGCGGCTGCGGGCGCGGACCAAGGGCACGGACGTGCGCGCCATGGAGCGCGAGGTCGAGCAGCTGGTGCGGGACAAGGACCAGGCCGTCGCCGACGAGCAGTACGAGCAGGCCATGCAGCTGCGCGACCGGATCACGGAGCTGAAGCAGCGGATCGCCGACGCCGACGGAGCCGACGAGGCCGACGAGGGCAACCTGGTCGTCGGCACGGAGGCGATCGCCGAGGTGGTCTCGCGGCAGACCGGCATCCCCGTCAGCAGCCTCACCCAGGAGGAGAAGGACCGGCTGCTGGGCCTGGAGGAGCACCTGCACGAGCGGGTCGTCGGCCAGGACGAGGCGGTGAAGGTGGTCTCCGACGCCGTGCTGCGCTCGCGGGCCGGGCTGGCCAGCCCCGGCCGCCCGATCGGCAGCTTCCTCTTCCTCGGTCCCACGGGCGTGGGCAAGACCGAGCTGGCCCGGGCGCTCGCCGAGGCGCTGTTCGGCAGCGAGGACCGCATGGTCCGGCTCGACATGAGCGAGTACCAGGAGCGGCACACGGTGAGCCGGCTGGTCGGCGCCCCGCCCGGTTACGTCGGGCACGAGGAGGCCGGCCAGCTCACCGAGGTGGTGCGCCGGCACCCGTACTCGCTGCTGCTGCTGGACGAGGTGGAGAAGGCGCACCCGGACGTCTTCAACATCCTGCTCCAGGTGCTGGACGACGGGCGGCTGACCGACTCGCAGGGCCGCACGGTCGACTTCACCCACACGGTCGTGGTGATGACCAGCAACCTGGGCTCGGACGTCATCACCCGCCGGGGCGCCGGCATCGGCTTCGGCACGGGCGGCTCGGAGGCGGACGAGGAGGCCCGCCGCGAGCAGGTGCTGCGGCCCCTGCGGGAGCACTTCCGGCCGGAGTTCCTCAATCGCATCGACGAGATCGTCGTCTTCCGCCAGCTCAGCGGCGAGCAGCTGCGGCAGATCACCAGTCTGCTGCTGGAGCAGACCAGGCGGCTGCTGCACGCGCAGGGCGTCACCGTCGACTTCACGGACGCGGCCGTGGACTGGCTGGCCGAGCGCGGCTACCAGCCGGAGTACGGGGCCCGGCCGCTGCGCCGCACGATCCAGCGGGAGGTCGACAACGAGCTGTCCCGGCTGCTGCTCGACGGCCGGGTCACGGACGGCGGCCGGGTCACGGTGGACGTCGACGGCGGGCGCCTCGCGTTCCGCACCCGCGAGACGCCCGCGCCCGAGCTGTGAGCCCTACCGCGCCGGCCGGACGACCATCGCCGAGCCGCCGCCGCGCCGTTCCCGCTCGGCGGCGGCCAGCCACCGGCCGCCGGGCAGCCGCTGGACGGCGGTCGCCGCGCCGATCTCCGGGGTTCGCCTGAAGGAGTGCCCGAGTGCCTCCAGCCGCTCGCGCAGCGCGCTGTCGTACAGGCCCGGTTCGAGGTCGGTCCGCGCCGTGTTGCGCTGGCTGGCGCGGGGTGCGGCGATCGCCTCGTCCAGGGGCAGACCGCGGTCGAGGAAGCCGGTGAGGGTCCCCAGGACGGTGGTGATGATGGTGGCGCCGCCGGGGGAGCCGAGCGCGACGACCGGGCGGTCGTGCCGGTCCAGGACGATGGTCGGTGCGATGGAGGACCGGGGGCGCTTGCCGGGCCCGGGCAGGTTCGGGTCGTGCACGGCCGGGTCGGCCGGCGCGAAGGAGAAGTCGGTCAGCTCGTTGTTGAGCAGGAAGCCGCGGCCGGGCACGGTGATGCCGCTGCCGCCGGTCTGCTCGATGGTGAGCGTGTAGGCGACGACGTTGCCCCACCGGTCGGCGGTCGTCAGATGGGTGGTGTTCTCGCCCTCGTACGTCGTCGGTGCCGCCCGGTCCCCGGTGCCGCAGGGCTCGGGGTCGCGGGGGTCGCCGGGCGCGAGGGGCTGGTGAGCGCGGCGTCGTCCCGGATCAGGCACGCCCGGGAGTCGGCGTACCGCTGGGACAGCAGCTCACGTGTGGGCACGTCCTCGAAGGCCGGGTCGCCGACCCAGCGTCCGCGGTCGGCGAAGGCGATGCGGCTCGCCTCGACGAGGCGGTGCAGGTAGCGCTCCTGGCTCGCCCCGGACAGGTCGGTGCGCTCCAGGAGGTTCAGGGCCTCGCCGACGGTGGTGCCGCCGGAGGAGGACGGCGCGACGGAGTGGACGTCCAGGCCGCGGTAGGAGGTCGTCGTCGGGCGCTGGGCCTTGGTGCGGTAGGCGGCCAGGTCCTCGGCGGTGAGGTCGCCCGGGCGGGCGTTCCAGCCGGAGTCCGGGTCCACGGGCGGTGTGCGGACGGTGGCGACGATGTCCTCGCCGATGTCGCCGTGGTAGACGGCGCCGACGCCCTCGCGGGCCAGCTGGCGGTAGGTGCGGGCGAGGCCGGGGTTGGTGAAGGTGGAGCCGACGGCGGGGAGTTCGCCGCCGGGGAGGAACAGCTCGGCGGTGTCGGGGAAGTAGCGGAACCGCTGCTCGTTGGCGGCGGTCTGGGCGCGGAAGGTGTCGTCGACGGTGAAGCCGTGGCGGGCCAGGCGCTCGGCGGGCTCCAGCAGGGGGCCGAGTTCGCGGCTGCCCCACCTGTCGAGGACGGTCTGCCAGGTGGCGGGCGTGCCGGGGTGCCGACGGCGAGTCCGCTGCTGACGGCCTCGGCGAAGGGGAGGGGTTCGCCGTTCTCGGTGAAGAGGTTCTCGTCGGCGGTGCGGGGTGCGGCCTCCCGGCCGTCGACGGTGTGCACCGTGCGGCTGCGGGCGTCGTAGTAGAGGAAGTAGCCGCCCCCGCCGATGCCGGCGGAGTAGGGCTCGGTGACGCCGAGCGCGGCCGCGGTGGCGACGGCGGCGTCGACGGCGTTGCCGCCCTCGCGCAGCACCTCGATGCCGGCGGCGGTGGCGTCCGGGTCGACGCTGGAGACGGCGCCGCCCCGGCCGACGGCGACCGGTGTCTTCTCGGGCGGCCGGGGCTGTGCCGCGGACGGCGGGGTCCGCTCGGCGGGCGGGGCGGCCGCCCCCACCGACATCGTGGCGGCGGCGACCGCCAGAACCGTCAGCTTCCGTGCGAGGGAACCGTACATGCGCACCTCCGGTGAAGGGCCGTCCGGGCAGCCTAGTTGATCGACATGCGCACGTCAGGGGCACGCCCGGGGGCCTGTCGAACACGGGTTTGCCCGGGGGCGCTAGCATGCGCGCCCATGACCGACGACGTGCGCAACATCGTCCTGGGCGTGATCGCGGCGGGCATCAGCGCCGCGCTGGGCTGGATCGCCCGTACGTACCTGTGGCGCCGGAAACTCCGGCGCAAGCAGGCCTTCTTCGGGCTGCCGGAGAACTCCGAGTCGCTGCTCGTCGTCAACCGCGACCCGGCCATGGTGGAACCGGCGGTCCACCGCATCGACGTGTTCGCGCTGCTGGAGCTGTCCGCGCTGATCAAGGACTGCGGGGCGCACGTCCAGATGGTCACCCAGGACACGGTCCATCAGGGCTTCGGCGAGCGCACCGAGTTCTGCGTGGGCGGCCCCGCGTCCAACCGGCGCATGGCGGCCCACATGGCGGCCATGCTCCCCGGGGTGCGCGTCAACGTGGATCCGGAGCCGGGCCCGGACCGGGGGCGTTCCAGATCGGCGCCGAGCGCTACCGCATGGAGCCGGGGATCACCGAGTACGTGCTGCTGGCCCGGCTCACCGCCGGCGACCGGCGCGAGTCCCGGCCGGCGTTCCTGTTCTGCGGGCAGCGGGCGATCACCAACCAGGCCGCCACGCGCTACCTCGCCCGCCACCACGAGCGGCTCGCCCGCAAGCACGGCAACGCCCCCTTCGTGCTGCTGCTCAAGGTCGTCAACTCCCGGGCCTACGGGCCGGACATGGTCGAGCTGGTGGGGGACGTGACCCGCGCGGCGACCAGTCCGCTGCCGGCACCACCCGCTCCCCGCAACTCCCACCGGGCCTCCTGAGAGCAACCGGGCGGCACCCGAACGGCGCGCAGCTGACCTTCTCCTCGCGAGAGCAGTGATCTGCGGCTGCCGCCGACGGGTACGGCGCTCGGTCAAGGGATCGACGGCGGTGCCGGCCCTCCTTCTCGGCGGTCTCCGGATGGCCGCAACGTATCCGGACCCGGAAGTACCGCGCACCCGACACGCACTTTCCGGGCATTAGCCGTATTTACCGCCATTATTGCCGCCGTCGGCCGTCGCCGGCCGTCGCCGGCCGTCGTCGGCCGTCGTGGCCGCCGCGGGCCCGGCCGACGGGCATCGCGCGGTCAGGGCTCCGCGACCTCCGCGTAGAGCTGCGACAGCTCGGGCACCCCGCTGGCGGCCCACTCGTGCCCGGAGGCCACCACGTCGAACTCCCGCCCGGAGGCCAGCCGGACGACGGGCTGGCCGTCGGAGCGGATGCGCCAGGCGGCCCCCGGGACCGTGCGCACGATCACCGTGCCCAGATACAGTCCCGCGTCGTTGCCCAGCCACGACAGGGACTCCTCGTCGTCCCGCCAGCGGGGCACCAGCTGGTCCAGCGCCTCCAGCGAGGCCGCCGAGTCGTCGAGCCGCACCCCCTCCCGGCCGCCTGCGAGCGCAGCAGTTCGCACTCGGCGAGCAGATCCGCGATGCCCTCGGCGTCGGGAGCGCCGGGAGGCTCGCGCCGCTTGCCCAGGAAAGGGATGTTCATACCTCCAGCCTGGCATTCGTACCCCCGTGCGCACCACAGGCGCGCGGTGGGGCGCGTCGGAGGGACTTCACCTCCCGTTGCTGCATGGCTCGTTGACGTGCCGGGGGCCGCTTTCTAGCTTCACCCTGCGTCCCGCGTGGGCGGGAGGAGCGGGAGGAGCCGGCCGTGCGCCGATGGGTGGTGAGTTGCGCGGCCGTCCTCGCCGCGGCGGCCTCGCTGGTGACGGGCGTCGCGCCCCGGGCGGCCGCGGCGGACCGGGCGGTGCCGCTGCCGCTGGAGCGGCTCTTCGACAACAGGGCGGTCAGCGACGACGCCCGGCCGGACGCCGCGGACTTCGACGGAGCGGGCGCCTCCCTGTCGGCGCGGGACCTGGCCGCGGCCGGGTGGACTCCGGGGCGCGTCCTCACCGTCGCGGGCGCCCGGCTGACCTGGCCGCAGCGGCGCCCCGGCGAACCGGACAACGTCCGGGCCGACGGGCAGCTCGTACGGGTCACCGGGCGCGGCGACGCGCTCGCGTTCCTCGTCACGGGCACCGCCGGCGGCCCCGTCGGAGGCCCGGGCGAGGTGACGTACGCCGACGGCGGCCGGTCGGCGTACCGGCTGACCGCACCCGACTGGCGCACCGGCCCGCTCGCCACCAAGGCGGTGGCGCTGCCGCACGTGAACACCCCGGCGGGCGGCTTCCCGAGCGGGCCCGGCTGTACGTGGTGACGGTGCCGCTGGCGCCGGAGCGCCGGGTGACCGCGGTGCGGCTGCCGCGCGCCGGCGGCCTGCACGTCTTCGCCCTGTCGGTACGGGACACCGGGCGGGGCTGGACGGGCAGCTGGGCGGCGTCGACCGGCGGTGTCGCGGCCGTGGGACCGTGGACCGGCCGCACCCTGCGGCTGGTCGTGCACACGTCGGCGGGCGGCCCCCGGGTGCGGGTGCGGTTCGACAACACCTTCGCGTCGGCGCCGGTCCGGATCGGCGGCGCGACCGTGGCCCTGCGGGCGGCGGGGCCGCGGCCCGGCAGGCGCCGGTTCCGCTGTCGTTCGGCGGCGCGGCGGGCGCCGAGATCCCGGCGGGCGCCCAGGCGTACAGCGATCCGCTCGCCTTCGCGGTGCCGGCCGGCGCCGATCTGCTGGTCAGCTTCCATCTGCCGGGCACCGTGACGGCCGCGCCGCTGCACCGGCTCGCCCTGCAGCGGTCGTACGTGAGCGAGCCGGGCGACCACACCGCGGACGGCTCGGCCGCCGCCTTCACCTCCGTGCTGACCAGCTGGCCGCTGCTGACCGGCGTGGACGTGGGCGGCGGGCCGGGGTCGGTGGCGCTGCTCGGCGACTCGATCACCGACGGCACCGCGTCCACGCCGGACGCGAACCGGCGCTGGCCGGACGTGCTGGCCGCCCGGCTGCGCGCCCAGAGCGCCGTGCCGCGCTACGGCGTGCTCAACCACGGCATCTCCGGCAACCGGGTCGTCACCGACCGCTACCCGGGCGACGGGGTGTCCACGGACACGGCGGGGGTGAGCGCCCTCAACCGGTTCGACCGGGACGTGCTCGCGCAGACGTCGGTCCGGACGGCGCTGGTCTTCGAGGGCGTCAACGACCTGCGCGCGGGCACCTCCGCGGAGCGGGTGATCGCCGGCCTGCGGCAGCTCGCCGAGCGCGGGCGGGCGCGGGGGCTGCGGATGCTGGCGGCGACGATCCTGCCCTGCGGCGGCTCGGCGGCGTGCACGGCCGCCGTCGACGCCGAACGGGCCGCGGTCAACGACTGGCTGCGGCGCGGCGGCGCCTTCGACGCCGTCCTGGACTTCGACGCGGTGGTCCGCGACCCCGCCCGGCCGTCCCGGATGCTGCCCGCGTACGACAGCGGCGACCATCTGCACCCCGGTGACGCGGGGCTCGCGGCGCTCGCCGAGTCGGTGGAACCGGGCGTGCTCGTGCCCTGACCCCCGCGGGGGCGGGCCCGCCGCCGGGCTACACGTCGAGGTCGACGACGACCGGCGCGTGGTCCGAGGCGCCCTTGCCCTTGCGCTCCTCCCGGTCGACGTAGGCGTCCTTGACGGCCTTCGCGAACGGCGCGTTGCCGTACACCAGGTCGATGCGCATGCCGCGGTTCTTCGGGAAGCAGAGCTGGCGGTAGTCCCAGTACGTGAACGGGTGCTCGTACTTCAGCGGGCGCGGCACCACGTCGGACAGGCCGGTCTCGCGCAGGGAGGCGAGGGCGGCGCGCTCGGCCGGGGTGACGTGCGTGGCGCCCTCGAAGGCGGCGCGGTCGTAGACGTCGTCGTCCGTCGGCGCCACGTTGTAGTCGCCATCACGGCGAACGGGCGGCTGCCGCCGGCGTCACCCGCGACGGCCGCCTTCAGGGCCTCGAACCACTGGAGCTTGTACGCGTAGTGCGGGTGGTCCACCTCGCGGCCGTTCGGCACGTAGACCGACCAGACGCGGACCGGGCCGCAGGTCGCGGAGATCGCGCGGGGCTCCACCACTCCGTCGAAGCCGGGTCGCCGGGCAGCCCCTTGACCACGTCCTCGATGCCGACGCGGGAGAGGACCGCGACCCCGTTCCACCTGCCGGTCGCGTGCACCGCCGCCTCGTAGCCCAGCTCGCGCAGCTCACCGGACGGGAACTGCTCCTCGGCGACCTTGGCCTCCTGGAGGCAGAGCACGTCGGTGCCGCTGCTCTCCAGCCAGGCCAGCAGCCTCGGCAGGCGGGCGGTGATCGAGTTCACGTTCCAGGTCGCGATGCGCATGCCTCACAACCTACCGGGCGCCACCGACACCGCGGTGCCGCCCGCCGGGCCGTGCGGCTCACACCTCGGCGGAGTCCCCGGGGTCAGCCGCAGGTGCTCCGCGCCGCCCAGCTGTCCGATCTGACGGTCGTAGATCGGGCGGGCGAGATCGGTGAGGAGCGCGTCGTGGATGTCGTACGCGCGCCGCGGCCGGACCTCGCGGACGTAGTCGATCACCTCGGAGATCTTGCTCCAGGGGGCCATCACCGGGAGCATCAGGGTCTCCACCGGGTGCTCGGGCACGGTGAGGGCGTCGCCGGGGTGGAAGACCTTGCCGCCGTCGACGAGGTAGCCGACGTTGGTGACCCGGGGATGTCGGGGTGGATCACCGCGTGCAGCTCGCCGTGGACCTGGACCTCGAACCCGGCGGCGGTGAAGGTGTCGCCGTGGCCGACGGTGTGCACCCGGCCCGGGAAGGCCGAGGTGAGCTTCTCCGCGACCGCCTTCAGCGTCCAGATCTGCGCGGCCGGGTTGATCTCCATGGCGGCGCGCAGCCGCAGCTCGTCGAAGTGGTCGGGGTGCTCGTGGGTGACGAGGATGGCGTCCGCGCCGAGCGCGGCGTCCTCCTCGGTGAAGGCTCCGGGGTCCAGGACGAGGCTCTGGCCGTCCTTCTCGAGCCGGACACAGGCGTGGGACTTCTTCGTGAGCTTCATGGTTCCATCCTGCCGCGCACGGCCGGAACGGGCCGTACGGCGGTCCGGGCGTGCGCGGCGGGACGGGGGCCGCGGGTCACTCCGCCGGGGTCGTCTCCTCCCGGATGACCTGCTGGGCCACCCGGAAGGCACCGGCCGCCGCCGGAACACCGCAGTAGACGGCCGCCTGGAGCAGCACCTCCCCGATCTCGTCGGGGGTGAGGCCGTTGCGCAGGGCGGCACGGGTGTGGGAGGCCAGCTCCTCCGTGTGCCCGCCGGCGACCAGGGCGGTGAGCGTGACGCAACTGCGGGTGCGGCGGTCCAGACCGGGCCGGTCCCAGATCTCGCCCCAGGCGTACCGGGTGAGCAGTTCCTGGAAGGCGCCGGAGAAGTCGTCGGCCTGGGCCAGCTCCCGGTCGACGTGCGCGTCGCCGAGCACCTCGCGGCGCACCTTCATCCCCGCCTCGTACGGGTCGGGCCGGCCCTGACCCTGCGGCGGTACGGCGGGCGGGGCGATCTCGGCGACCGGTGCGACCGGCGCGGCCTGGACGGGCTGCGGCGGGGCGGCCAGGACCGGCTTGACGGGGCCGCGGGGATCGCGGTCTGGCCGGTGGCGCTGTCGTGAGCGGGCTGCCAGGCGGTGCCGAAGTGCCGCACCAGCAGGTCGGTGACGGCCGCGGGCTGCTCGACCGGCACCAGGTGGGAAGCGCCGGGGACGACGGCGAGCCGGGCGTCGGGGATGCCGGCGACCAGGGTGCGGGCCTCGGCCGGGCCGGTGACCTGGTCGTCGGATCCGACCAGGACCAGGGTGGGCACCCCGACCCGGCCCAGTTCCGCCCGCACGTCGAACGAGGCGAGCGCCTCGCAGGCGGCGATGTAGCAGCCGGGGTCGGTGGTGCGGACCATCTGCACGGCCCACTCGGTGATCGCGGGCTGGGCCGCGGCGAAACCGCCCGTGAACCAGCGGTCGGGCGAGGTACGGGCGATGGGTCGAGCCCGTTGGTCCGCACGATCACACCGCGCTGGCGGAACTCGTCGGCCGTGCCGAAGCGCGGGGACGCGGCGATCAGCGCGAGCGAGGCGAGCCGCTCGGGGTGGCGCAGCGCCAGCTCGACGCCGACCGCGCCGCCGAGCGCGCAGCCCGCGTAGCCGAACCGCTGGATGCCGAGCCGTCGAGCGTGGCCAGCAGCCGCGCGGTGAGATCGGCGACCGAGCCCGCCGGGTGAGCGGGGGCGCCGCCGTGTCCGGGCAGGTCGAAGCGGAAGACCCGCCACTGCTGCGCCAGCTCCGGGACCTGGCGGTCCCACATGTGCCAGGTGGTGCCCAGTGAGGGACCCAGGATCAGGACCGGGGCGTCTTCCGGCCCGTCGAAGCGGTATTGCAGGGTGTTCGGGGGTGTCTCACTCACGCCCCAGACCTTCTCACGTCTCACGGAGGCCCCTGTAACGCGGGGGCGCGGGAGACCGGTCCGACCAGGTTGAAGACCTCGCGGGCTGCGTTTAGGGACACGCCCTGTGGCTCGGTGGCAGGCAGCATCCCGCAACGACGGTCGACATGCCGGTGACTGGACACATCGGTCGAAAATCTCACGAGTCAGACCCCGTCCGGGATGGCACCGCACGACCGTCCCACCGATCCCGGTACAGCGACATGACTCGCTCTTTCCACGCCGTGTTCACCGACACCGCGCTCGGCCTTGCCGAGACCGAGGCCACCCACCGCCGGTACGCCGCGCGCTCGGCGCCCGGGCCTCCGCCTTCCACGCGAAAGCCCGCACCGGCACCGTCCGACGCCATCTGATCGCCGCCCCGCCCGCCTCGCCACGGGTGCACGCACCCAGGCTGAAAGACCGAGGATCAAGACCTCTTCGCTGCGTGAAGGAAGAACTCGTTGCACTCCCGCTGGAGTTCCGTCTGGCTCCACATGGGGTGGTGGGGTGCCGCGTTCGAGCACACGATGGTGCCCCAGGCACCGACCTCGGCGCTGCCCCGGACGGCGCGCCTGCAGAACTCGGCGCCGATCGGGCCCTCTTCGAAGGTGCCGTTCAAGGGGGTGTAGCCGATCCAGCCCTCGCCGAAGACCAGCGGAATCCCGCGGCCGACGCACAGGTCGGCGGCAGCCGACATCCATGTCTCCAGGGTGGTCAGCATGGCGAGGTGGTGCGCGCCGTAGCGTTCGTAGAGGATGCGATCCCAGGCCTCGGCGTCGCACCAGTCGTGTACGTAGATCTCGGGCTTGCCGACGATCGTGGCCTGCTGACGCCATTCCTCGCCGGCCGGCGGCAGCCACTGGTCGAAGGGCGGCGCGCCCGGGCGCATCAGATCGGTGCGGGCGCGCTCCTCGTCGAAGCCGCCGTCGGTCGACCGCAGTCCGTAGCCGGTGACGAGCTCGTCGAGGACCCCATAGACGTACGGGTGGAAGATGCCGACGTCGATGTTGTGCGGGATGCCGCGGAAGGATTCCAGGGGGACCCGGGCGTAGTTGACCGTTGCGGGAACGGTGGGGCGACGTTCATGGAAGCGGTCCAGGCCCGCTTCGAGGCGTTCGCGCAGCTCCACCACGGCGGGTTCCTTGCCAGGGAGCCCCTCGGTGAGGTAGCCGCCCTGGACCTCGTTGTGCAGTTCGACGAACGCGATCACGTCGGACAGTCCCTCTGCCTCGGCCAGATCGCACAGGTCCGCCAGGGCGTCGGCGAGCCGTACCGGCCGGTCTTCGGGGCTGACGGCCATGAGCGCGTCGAACCACCGGCGATCCCCGGCGAAGGCACTGCTCTGCTGGTACTCCCAGCTGGAGAGGATCACGACCACGCCGTGGCGCTGGGCGGTCCGCAGCAGTTCCAGCAGATGCGCCTTCGGGTCGATGCGGGTGCGGTGCCGCACGTCGTACCAGCGTGTGCCCTGGCCGTACTCGCCGCCCAAGGGGCCGAGTTCGATTTCTCCGGTCAGGCCGGAGCCGAAGATGAGGAACGGCATGGCGCAGATCCGGATGGTGTTGTAACCGCGATCGACGGCTTCGGCGAAGGCGCGGTCGAGGTTCTCGAAGGGTTCGCCCGGTCCGGTGCGGGTGTACCAGGTGAAGTCCCACAGGGTGATGGTGAGCCGGTCCGGCAGGTGGGTCGGCAGAGGTATCGGTGAGTAGGCCATCTCGTCCGCTTCGTGGTCGGTGACGGTGAGGGGAGGCCGCTGCGACGCCCTGACGTGGCGAAGAGAGGGGGCAGTGCGGCACACGGGCGTGGGCGGCTGGTCGGCGGTCTCAGCCCACGACAGTGGCACGTTAATTCATAATTTCCGATCAGAGAAGCCATCGCCGACCACCCTCACCCCCGGCCGAAGCCGACGCACCTCTTGGCCCGCATGGATAATTAATATTTAATGACGTCATCGTTGCTGCCTGAGCCACAGGAGTCGTCTCCATGCTTCCCGCACGGGTATCCCTCTCGGAACGCCTCAGCGACCGGTGCGCGCTCGTCACCGGAGCCGCCTCCGGGATCGGGGCGGCCACGGCCCGACGTCTCGCCTCCGAGGGCGCCGGCGTGGTCCTCGCCGACATCGATGCCGAGGCCGGCGAGGCCGTGGCCGCCGGCATCCGGAAGGACGGCGGCGAGGCACTGTTCCACTACTGCGATGTCGCCGACGAGTCCTCCTGGGCCAGGACGGCCAAGGCAGCGCGTCAGGCGTTCGGTCCGATTCGGGCCCTGGTCAGCAACGCCTACACGGTCCAGGTGGCACCGGCCCATGAGACCAGCGCCGAGCAGTGGAACCGGCAGCTCGCCGTGACCTTGAGCGGATCGTTCCTCGGCGTGCGAGCCTGCCTCGACGACCTCCGCGCGACGGACGGAAGCGTCGTGCTGGTGTCGTCCGTGCACGCGCTGGTCGGTCTGCCCGGACGTCCCGCCTACGCGGCCGCGAAGGCCGGATTGACCGGCCTGGCACGGCAGTTGGCGGTCGAGTACGGCGGGCAGGTCCGTGTGAACAGCGTGCTGCCCGGCCCGGTCCTGACCCAGGCGTGGGACGCCATCGATGAGGACGACCGGCGGGCCAGCGCCGCCGAGACCGCTACGGGCCGCCTGGGCCGACCCGAGGAGGTCGCCGCCGCCATCGCCTTCCTCGTCAGCGACGACGCGTCCTTCGTGACGGGCGCCTCCCTCGTCGTCGACGGTGGCTGGAGCGTACTGAAGAACTCCTCGTGAGCGGCCGGCATCCCCGCCGTACCTCGTCCTCCTCAATCTCAGTTCCCTGTTTTGGAGCCATCTCCCTTGAAGATCACCCGGGTTGAGACCTTCGCCGTGCCGCCTCGCTGGCTGTTCTGCCGGATCGAGACCGATGACGGTGTGGTGGGCTGGGGCGAGCCGGTGGTGGAAGGCCGGGCCGCCACCGTCCGCACGGCCGTGCACGAACTCGCCGAGTACCTCGTCGGTCAGGACCCGATGCGTATCGAGGACCACTGGCAGACCATGACCAAGGGCACCTTCTATCGGGGCGGCCCGATCCTGTCGAGTGCCGTCGCCGGTATCGACCAGGCCCTGTGGGACATCGCGGGCAAGGCCCTCGACGTGCCGGTCCATGTGCTGCTCGGCGGCCCGGTGCGTGACCGTGTACGCGCCTACAGCTGGGTGGGCGGCGACGAACCCGGTGAGATCGCCGAGGCCCTCCAGGCGCAGGTCGAGGCCGGTTTTACGGCGGTCAAGATGAACGCCAGCGGGCGGATCGGGAAGCTGGCCACCGCGGGGGAAGTGCACGCCGTGGTCGAGCGGGCCCGCATCGCGCGCGAAGTCCTCGGGCCCGAGCGGGACTTCGCGATCGACTTCCATGGCCGGTTCACCACCGCCAGCGCCCGTCGCGTGCTGCCCGAACTCGCCCCGCTGCACCCGCTGTTCGTCGAGGAGCCCCTCCTTCCGGAGTATGCGCACCGTCTTGAGGACGTCGTGTCGGCCTCGCCGGTGCCCATCGCCACGGGTGAGCGGCTCTTCTCCCGTACCGACGCCCTGCCCGCCCTGCAGGCCGGCATCGCCGTCCTGCAGCCCGATCTCTCCATGCGGGAGGCATCTCCGAGGTGCGGCGTATGGCGTCGCTGGCCGAGACCTTCGATGTGCTCCTCGCCCCGCACTGCCCGCTGGGTCCGATCTCGCTCGCCTCCAGTCTCCAGGTCGCCTTCAGCACGCCGAACTTCCTCATCCAGGAACAGAGCATCGGCATCCACTACAACGCCGGTGCCGAGGTCCTGGACTATCTGGTCGACCCCACGGTCTTCCGGTTCGACCAGGGCCACATCAACCGGCCCGTGGGTCCGGGCCTGGGCATCGAGGTCGACGAGCAGGCCGTACGTCGCGCGAACGACAGCGCGCCGGACTGGCGGAGCCCGCTGTGGCGTCACACCGACGGCTCCTTCGCCGAATGGTGACCTGCCCCGTGCCCCTGGGCCCATCCCCGGACTTGTCTCGTCCCCCGCTCCAGCCCTCGCCCTCGCCGAGTATCACGGAGAACAACTGATGCTGTCCCACACCGACTTCACCCGCGAACTGCGCCGCGACCGGCTGGTGGCCATCGTGCGCGGCAGCGACCCCAAGGCCGCGCTGGCCAGCGTGCTGGCGCTCGCCCAGGAGGGCGTGCGCCTGATCGAGATTTCGTTGACGACGCCCGGTGCCGAGGCGGTCATCACGCAAGCCGTCGAGGAAATCGGCAGCGACGCCGTCATCGGTGCGGGAACGGTTGTCACCGAGCAGGACGCTCTGCGGGCCCGGGACGCGGGAGCCCGGTGGATGGTGACGCCGGCCCTGGACAGGGGTTTCGAGCACGCGGTCGCGCTCGGCGTGCCCGTGCTGGCCGGTGCGCTCACGCCGACGGAGGCGGTGGCCGCGATGCGGTCCGGTGCCGCCGCGGTCAAGCTGTTCCCCGCCTCCATAGGCGGCCCCGCCTATCTGCGCGCGCTGCGCGACCCGCTGCCCGACATGCCGTTCGTACCGGTGGGCGGCGTGGATGCCGAGGCTGCCCGGGACTACTTCGCCGCGGGAGCCGTCGCCGTGGGCGTGGGCTCGCCCCTGCTCGGTGATGCCGCGCAGGGCGGGGACCTGGCCCAGTTGCGGGTCCGGGCCCGGGAGTTCCTGACCGTGTGCGCGGCGGGAGCCGACGCGTGAACGCCGCGCCACTCGATGCCCTGACGTTCGGCGAGACGATGCTCTCGTTCCAGGTGGACGGTGCGCTGACCTCGGGCGGCCAGGCCCGTACGGCGGTCGCGGGCGCGGAGTCCAACGTCGCAGTGGGCCTGGCCCGCCTGGGACACCACGTGGGCTGGGCCGGCCGCCTGGGCGCCGACGAACCCGGCCGGATGATCCTGCGGACCCTGCGCGGCGAAGGCGTGCACGTGGACCATGCCACCACCGATCCCGACGCTCCCACCGGGTCCCTGATGCGTGAGCGCCGGGTCGCCGATCTGGCCCGCGTGCACTACTGGCGCGCCGGATCCGCCGCGTCCCGCATGCAGCCACCGCATGTGAAGAGCGCCCTGGCAGCCGGAGCGCGCCTGCTGCATCTGACCGGCATCACCTGCGCCCTGGGCCCCGGACCGCTGGAGAGCGTGCGGACCGCGGCCGGCACGCCGCCGAGCACGGCTGGACCGTGTCCTTCGACGTGAACCACCGCACCCGCCTGTGGGATACCGCGGCCGCCTCGGCCGCGCTGCGCCCGCTGCTCGGTCTGATCGACATCGTCATCGCCTCGGACGACGAGCTGCCCCTGATCGCCGGAGAGCCCGGTACGCCGGAGCGTGACCGGGTGGCCGAGCTGCTCGCCCGGGGCGTACGGGAGGTCGTGGTGAAGCGGGGTGCCCAGGGCGCGGACCTGTATCTCCGCGCCGACCAGGCCGTGCACGCTCCGGCCCTCCCGGTGCCCGTGGCCGACACGGTGGGCGCCGGCGACGCGTTCTGCGCCGGATACCTCTCCGGCGTCCTGGACGAACTGCCGCCCGAACAGCGGCTGCACCGGGCCACCCGCACCGCCGCATTCGCCGTCGCCACTCCCGGCGACTGGGAAGGGCTGCCCCACCGCGACGAACTCTCCCTCCTGGACGCGGCGCCCGGCGCGACCGTGCGCTGAGCCTGCCCGTCACGCGCAAGCCGAAGCCGAGCCCGCCCGGCACCTGGTGAGCCGAGTTTTCCTTCCTCCCCGTCTTGAAAGGTCGTCACATGGCCGTGTCCACCCACCAGCTGGTCGGCACCTTCGCACCCGTCACGTCCGACCGTCTGGAACTCGGCGAAGGACCGCGTCTGCTGTCCGATGGCAGCGTGGTCCTCGTCGACATCCTCGCCGGGAAACTCGTGCAGTTGCCCGCGCACGAGGACAGCTCCCTGGTGGAACTGGCGCATCTGGGACAGCCGTTGGGCGCGGTCGCTCCGCTGGACAGGCCTGGCCCTCGCGGCTGGGCCGCTGCCACCGGCATGGCCTTCGCCGTCCTCGACGAGGGCGGGCAGATCGTCCGCACGACCCCGGTCACGCCTCAGGCCGGCGGCCCGCAGCGTATGAACGACGCGGTCTGCGACTCCGCCGGGCGCATGTGGGCCGGCACCATGGCCTACGACGCCGCACCCGGCGCCGGCGCGCTGCACAGGTGGAACAAGGACGGCTCGGTGACCTGCGTCTTGGACGGGCTGACCGTTCCCAACGGGCCGGTCTTCAGCCCGGACGGCGACATCCTCTATCTCGCCGACTCCGCGGTGGGCACGGTGGAGGCATTCCGCGTCGACCCGCAGTCCGGTGATCTGTCCGACCGGCGCCTGGTGTTCCGCGTCGCCACCGAGGACGGCAGCCCGGACGGGATGGCGGTCGATTCCGACGGCTGTATCTGGTCGGCGATCTGGGGCGGCAGCCAGATCCGCCGCTACAGCCCCGAGGGTCAGCTGCTGCAGACCCTGGACGTTCCCGCCCGACAACCCACCGCTGTCTGTCTGACCGGAGAGCACCTCATCGTCACGACGGCCACGTACGGGCTGGCCGAGCCGGGCCCGTGGGACGGCGCCGTGCTCCGCGCCTCCTGCACGGCCACTGCTCCGGTCACGGCCGGGGCCGCCGCATCCCTGGCCGGTTGACGCGACGGACCGCGCGAGCGGCGGGTCCGTCCACTACGACATGAGAGGGGACAGCCCCGTGTGCCGAAGCCAGTGCAGGTGCTCGCCGGACGACGACCCGTACCCGCCGCCGTGGTCGCCGTACGGCCAGACGCGGATGTCCTTCAGGCCCGCGTAGCGGTTGTACGCGGCGTAGATCGTGGAGGGCGGGCAGACCGGGTCCATCAGCCCGACGCTGAACAGCGCAGGAGCGGTGGCGCGGGCGGCGAAGTGCACCCCGTCGAAGTGGTTCAGAGTGGCGAAGGCGCGCTCGGGCTGATCCCGCGTGTGCAGGCGCAGGTACCGGGCGAGTTCGACGTACGGCCCGTCGCCGGCGATGTCGGCGCCCCGGCGGAAATGGCACAGGAACGGCACGTCGGACAGCAGGGCGGCAACCCGGTCGCCGACGAGGCCCGCGACGGCCAGGGCGAGCCCACCGCCCTGGCTGGCGCCCTGCACCACGATGCGGTCGGCGTCGACGTGCGGCAGGCCGGGGGCGCAGTCCACGGCGCGTACGCAGTCGGTGATCAGGCGGCGGTAGTAGTGGTGGCGGGGGTCGTCGATGCCGCGGGTCATGAAGCCTTCGACCCACTGAGTGCCGGGGCCTTCTCCGTGGTCGAGGGTGTCGTGCCCCTGGCCGCGGCTGTCGACGACGAGCTGCGCATAACCGGCGCAGGGGAAGAGGAGATGGTCCGTCGGCAGTCCGCGACCGCCGCTGTAGCCGATGTACGTGATGACGGTGGGCAGCAGTTCCTCGGCGCCGTGCGGCAGCAGCAGCCACGCGGCCACGGGCCGGCCGCGCCAGCCGGGGAACCGGACGTCGTACACGTCGATGGCGGTGAGCAGAGTGCTCTGGTCCGGGGTGGCGGTGGGGTGCGGCTCCGCGGCGGCGCGCGCCTGGGCGAGGGTGTCCTGCCAGAAGGTGTCGAAGCCGGAGGGTTCCGTGAGGGCGGCGTCGTAGACGCGGAGCTGGTCCAGGGGCAGGTCGGTGAGCGGCATGCGGGCGTTCCTTGCGACTACGGGCAGGGGCGAGTGCTTGTCAGCGGCCGAGCAGCGGGCGTCGGCGCGGTCGGAAGGTGACGAGCCGGCCGGGGGCGTGGCAGTCTTCCGCCGGCCGGCTCGTGATCAGGCACGCTCTACCAGGTGCGGAACGCGCTCAGGCTGGGCAGCGCCTTGTGCGTCTGGTTGTAGTCGAAGAAGGAGGTGTCCTCGACCTCGTTGTCGCCGCCGACGACCCAGCCGTTGGGGTCGGCTCCGTCGGCGAAGTCGATCGCGATCGGGTCCCAGTACGAGATCCCCACCACCTTGCCCGTGTTGTGCATGGCGCGGAAGAACTCCTGCGTCCACCGCAGCTGCCCCTCGGGGTGGCGCCGTAGTTCTCGGGCCGTCCGGGTCGAGGGAGTTCCCTTCGATCAGGGTCGTTTCGCTTGCGCCGTTGGGCTCGAGGGTGAAGGGGTATCCGGTCTCCATCGCCATGACCGGCTTGCCGCTCGCCGTGCCCACCCAGCTCGCGAAGTTGGCTAGGGATGCGATCGACATGTCCGTCCAGAACGGATACAGCGATACGCCCATGATGTCGTAGTCCAGGCCGTACGTCTTGGCGTCGTCGATCCAGCCCTGGTAGAGGTCGCGCCCCGGGGTGGTGAGGTGGATGACGGTCTTGCTGGCCGGGGAGGTGTCCTTCACCGCCTTCGAGGCCGACTGCAGCAGCGCGAAGTACTGGGCCGGGGTGGTCCAGCGGTCCACGTCGGCGAGGGCGTTGTTGATCTCGTTGCCGATGGAGACGTACTCGGGTGTGACGCCCGCGTTCTTCATCTTCTGGACCGAGGCGGCCGTGAAGTCGTAGATCGCCTGCTCGAGCCGGCTCTGGGAGAAGCCGGCCCAGTCCTCGGGCCTGATCTGCAGGGCGGGGTTGGTCCAGAAGTCGCTGTAGTGGAAGGACAGCAGCACCTGCATCCCCCGCGCCTTGGCGTCCTTGGCGTTCGCCACCGCGTCGTTGATGTCCTGCCAGCCGGGCTGGAGCTGGTAGCGCTCGCCGTCGACGGTCACGAAGGCGCCCGGCTTGTTGTAGACGCGGATGCGGGCCAGGTTGAAGCCCTCGGGGCGAGGACGTCGAGCACGTCCTTCTTGTTGCCGGCGCTGTCCGCGTACTGGGCGCCGGCGGCGGCGTTCAACCGCCGGTAGGTGATGTCACCGCCGACCGCCATCGCGCCGCCCGAGCCGGGTGTGACACGGGTGAAGGAGAAGTCGTCGGCGTAGAGCCGGCCCTGCTGGGAGTTGGACCAGATGCCGACAGTGCACGACGGGCTGAGCACCGAGACGCTGAGCGTCACCCGGGTCCACTGCGCGGACTTGGGCAGGTCGAGGCTCTGGGAGCTGTCGCCGCAGGAGTACGCCTGCAGGCCGGCGGAGGTCACTCCGTCGTTCTTGATCCAGGCGGAGAGCGTGTAGGTGCCCTTGGACAGGCCGGTGAGCGTCTGCACCGTGTTCACCGACCACTGGCCCTTCTTGCCGTGGCCGAGAGCGGTCTGTCCGCTGTGGGTGCTTGTGGACTGGCTGTAGGCCGAGTTGTTGGTGCCGATGTTGCTCCAGCCGGTCAGTCCGCTCTCGAAGCCGGGATTCGCCAGGAGGTTGGGGTCGCCCGCGTTCGCGCCGGCGGAAGCGCTGGCGAGCGTGGCCGCCGGGAGCACCAGGCCGGCGGCGATCGCTATGGCAGTTCTCTTGCGGATACGCACAGGAACAGCTCCTCAATGTGGGGTACCTACCCGGCTCGTCCGGCCGGGGTGGGCAGGCCGGGCCGGACGCGCGGACTCCCCCTGGCTGGTGGGTCGGCGCGCCTGACCGGGCACGGGTGGATCAGCTCTTGACGGCGCCTGCGGTGAGTCCTTCGAGGAGCTGCTTGCGCAGCACGAAGAAGACCACCAGGCTCGGGATCGCCGCGAGCACGGCACCGGCGAGTACCAGGTCGTACTGGCGGCCGGTGGCGGCGAAGATGGCCTGCAGGCCCAGCGGGAGGGTGTAGTCGCCGGGGTCGCTGACCACGATCAGCGGCCAGATGAGGCTGTTGTAGCTGTTGAGGAAGGACCACACGCCAAGCGCCCCCAGGGCCGGCCGCAGCAGGGCAGCACGATGCGCCAGAAGAGCCCGAACTCGGTGCACCCGTCGACGCGGGCAGCGTCCAGCAGCGCGTCGGGACGGACTGTTCGACGAACTGGCGCATCATGAAGATGCCGAAGGCGGGGGCCACCCAGGGGACGACGAGGGCGAAGTACGGGGTGGTCAAGTGGGCCTTGGCGACCATGATGAACAGCGGGACGACGATCACCGCGAACGGGACGGCCAGCGAGCTGAACATGATGGTGAACAGGGCGTTCTTGCCCCGGAAGCGGTACTTGGCGAAGGCGAAGCCGGCCAGCGCGCACAGCAGGACCGAGGCCACGGTGGAGATGAGGGCGACCACCGTGCTGGTCAGCAGCCAGCTCCAGAACGGATTGCCGTCAAGCAGACCGCGGTAGTTGGCCAGCGTCCCCGGCGACGGAAACAGCTCGGGCGGGTAGCTGAA
This sequence comes from Streptomyces sp. SW4, assembly GCA_003248315.1. Classification (GTDB taxonomy): domain Bacteria; phylum Actinomycetota; class Actinomycetes; order Streptomycetales; family Streptomycetaceae; genus Streptomyces. Next base: position 162,825 of record QKWM01000003.1, on the reverse strand, counting down.
GATGTCGGCGCGGTCCTTGAAGGACGCCGACAGGGCCCACAGGAGCGGCACCGCGAAGACCAGCAGCAGGGCGATCAGGAAGACGTACAGCAGGGTGCGGCTGACCCTGCGACGGGTCCGGTCGGCGGTGGGCCGGACCGCGTGGTCGATGGTGGTCATCAGTCATCCCTTCCGACGCGCAGCAGGCGCATGGCGAGCCGGCCGAGCACGAACACGGCGATGAAGAGCAGGACGCCGGCGGCCGCCGCGTAGCCGAGCTGCTGGCGCTGGAATCCGGCGCGGAAGATGTACATGGCGACGGACAGGGTGGATTCGCCGGGGCCGCCCTGGGTGAGCAGGAACGGCTCGTCGAAGATCTGCGCCGTGCTGACCAGGACGGTGACCGCGACGAACGCGGTGACCGGTCGCAGGCAGGGCAGGGTGACGTTGCGGAAGCGGCTGACCGGCCCGGCGCCGTCGATGGCGGCGGCCTCGTACAGCTCGCGCGGCACGTTCTGCAGTCCGGCCAGGAAGAAGATGGTGAGGTAGCCGGTCCACCGCCATAGCACCAGGATCACCACGGAGACCTTCGCCCACTCCGGGTCCCCGAGCCAGTCGATGCCGCCGAACCCGAACAGGGCCTGGCCCAGGGCGTTCAGGAGGCCGAACTCGGTGTCGAAGAACAGGCCGAAGACCAGGATGATGACGATCGGCGAGATCACCACGGGCATGAAGTACGTCAGCCGGAACAGATCGCGTCCTCGCAGCCCGCGGGCGTTGAGCGCCTGGGCGATCAGGAGCGAGGCCGGGAGCACGACACACATCGTGAAGACGACGTACAGCGTGGTGTTGCCGACGGCGGTCCAGAAGCTGGCATCGCTCAGCAGGTCGCGGTAGTTGCGCAGGCCGACCCACTGCGGGGTGCCCAGGCCGGCCCATTCGGTACAGCTGAGGTAGAGGCCGACCAGGATCGGCACCAGCATGAACAGGCCGAACAGCAGGTAGAACGGCGAGATGAAGACGTACGGGGCCCAGGTGCGCTGGCGGCGCATCCACCAGGTGCGGGACGTGGCGCCGTCCGCGGAGGCGCCCTTCGCCGAGGCCGGGACGGCGGGCGCGGAGCGGGTCGGGGTGGGAGCAGTCATCGCTTCACCTGCTGTCGGTATGCCTTCAGTCCGGCCTTGAGGGCGGCGGCCGGCGAGGTGCGGCCCTTGAGCGCGTCCAGAATGGGGCCGCCCAGGACGTCGATGAGGATCTGCATGCCCGCGGCCTGGTAGAAGACGGGCAGGTCGGCGGCCGCCTTGCCGTAGACGTCGAAGACCCGCTGGCCGCCGAGGTACTCGTCCTCGATCCGGGTGAACTCGGGGTCCCGGTAGAGGGTTGGAGGGTGGGCAGGAAGCCGCCGTTGTCGTAGCGCAGGATCTGGCCCTCGCGGGTGAGGTAGACGCGCTTGAGCAGTTCCAGTGCCGCCTGGGTGTGGGGCTTGTCCTTCAGCACGGCGATGCCGGTGCCGCCCAGGGTGGAGCCGATGTGGCCGCCGCCCTCGAAGCGGGGCAGGGTGCGCATCCGCCAACGCCCTTCTGGTCGGGCACGTTGGCCTGCAGTCCGTAGGCGTTGTACCAGTTGGGCATGGCGGTGGCCGCGAGCCGCCCGGTCTTCAGGGCCGCCGCGCAGGCGGCTCCGTACGGGTCGGGCAGGGCGAGCAAGGCGCCCGAGCGGACCCCCTGGGTCATGAACTCCAGGACTTCCAGCGCCTCGGGCGAGTCCAGGGTCAGCTCACCGGAGGCGTTGAAGAAGCCGCCGCCGCGCTGCAGCAGAAACTGGTTGAACCCATTGACGATCGCGCCGTTGTCACCGGTGGACACCATGCCGATGCTGGTCTTGTGGTCCTTGGCGAGGCGTTCGCCGTGCTCGAGGAGCTCCTCCCAGGTCTCGACGGCTTCGGGGACCTTGTACTTGTCGAACAGGTCCTGCCGGTAATAGAGGACCGTGATCGAGTTGTCGGAGTCGAGGGCGTAGGGGACCTTGTCGACCGAGTACGGGGCCAGCTTGAGCAGGTCGTCGCCGAACGGGCGGACGGTGTCGCGCAGATCGACGAAGAGGTTCTCGGCGATGCGGGCGTTCATCACCCGGGGAACTGGTCGATGATCAGCCCGGCGAGGTCGGGGTGTCGCCGTCGGCGACGGCCTGGGCCATCATGCGGGTCACGACGTCGCTGCCGGCTGCGGCGGTGGGCTTCACGGAGTAGGCGAAGCGCGAACCGCGCATCAGCTTCGTGTCCTTGGCCGCGCTCTGGAAGGTCTTCACGTAGCCGGGGTCGTGCGTCCACAGGCTGACGGTCACGTTCCCGGAGCGCACGGGCGCGGCGGCCGAGCTGCCGCACGCCGCCAGCGCGGGGGCGGCGAGCAGTCCCAGACCTGCGCCGCCCGCCGCCCTCAGCAGGCTTCTGCGGCTGATGTCAGTCACGTCCGCCTCCCGCCTCGCGCAGCGATATACGGGGTACGGCCACCAGCTCGACCGCTTCGACGGCGGCGCGGTCTCGTGCGGCGTCAAGTCCCTCACGGGCGGTGTCGTCCACGTAGATGACGGAGGCCGGATCCAGGGGCAGCACGCGGATCTCGATGCCGTGGCGTGCGGCGGCCTCGGCGTGGCGGCGCAGCCCGATCTCCCAGTCGGGCCCGAACCAGAAGTCGTCGGCGATGAGCTTGCCGTCGATGTAGGCGCGGGCCACGTCGCCGGTGTAGCGCACGCGCAGGAGGGTTTCCCCTCGCTGTTCAGGGCGTCGGCGGGAACGGTGATCCGGAAGACGGCGGCCTTGTCGAAGTCGGCGTCCAGCGGGGCGGACGCTCGCTGGTGGGCGCCGCCGGTGCGGGCCGGGGCAGCCACGGCCTGCTTCCGGACACACTCCAGGGTCGGCTGCGGCAGGTGCGGTGCCGCAGTCAGCTGCCAGCGGGTGAAGGCTCCGTCGGCCGTGGGCTGCCCGATGCCTTCTGCATGCAGGGCGCCCGGTGCGGGCAGCAGGGCGATGGACGGGGACGCGGAGGAGAGGTGCATGTGCAGTGCACCGCCGTCGGCGACCACCACATCCGCGCTGAGGCAGAGCCGTTCACGGCCGTAGACGTCGACCTTGCTCAGCTGCAGGGCCTGTTCGTGGGAGAGCACGAGGACCTTGGCGGTGCCGGACGGGCCGGTCACGGTGAGCAGGGCGCCGGTGCCGGGCTCGGTGAGCGTGGCCACGGTGTGCTCACCGGTGCGTTCCACCTGGGCCGGGCCCTCGATGTCCGCGTCCAGGGGCAGGGCGAGGGTGGCGGGGATGCCGTCGACGGCGGCCAGCACGGTCAGGGGTGTGCCGTCCTCCAGTGCGATACGGGTGGCCGGCTGCGCACTCGCCCACTCCAGGCGCAGACCACTGCCCAGGTCCAGGCCGATCGGCCAGACGAAGTGGGCACCGGCGGGTACGGGAACGGGCTGCGCGGGCAGGGTGACAGTCCGGCCGCCCTCGAGCCGGACGCTGAACTGGACGTTCTCGTGGTCGGGCAGCGCGGTGTACGGGTCGTGGTTGTTGACGAACAGGAAGCCCTGGTCACCGGCCGAGCGGACCGACCAGCGCAGGGTGGTGGCGTCGTCCAGGGAGGTGGGTTCGGCATCCGGCAGCGCGAGCGGCATCCGCGCCAGGTCGGCGCCGTAGCTCTGCAGGAGCAGGTGCTGCAGCCGCAGGCCGTGGAAGACGGGCCGCGCCTGGCCGTACTCGCCCAGCGGTGCCTGGAAGTCGTAGGTGACCGTCGGCATGTCGTTGGGGTAGCCGGTGTCGTGGCTCTCCTGGTTGGGCTCCTTGAGGTCCACCCGCTGCGAGCCGCCGTGGTACATGTAGTAGCCCTGCCACACGGATCCGCTGCCCAGCTTCGTCAGCGCCAGTGCTGTGGTGTCCGCGGCCCGTACGAGCGGCCGTCGGTGGTACGCGATGGCCATGCCGCCGCCCAACTCGCAGGTGGCGTACGGGTAGCGGCTGGTGTCGGCCCAGTGCCGGTGGAGTCGGCGATGCGCAGGTCGGCGCCGATGGCGTGGTCGTCACGGATCGGCGTGAAGAAGAAGTGGCGGCGCATCTCCCGCGCCGGTCCCGTCTCGGCGTCCACCCAGAACTCCTCCGCGTAACCGCCGTACAGCGGCAGCAGGGTGTCCTGCGGGATGTCGGCCGCGCCCCAGGCGGTCGCGGTCCACAGCGGGGCGCGCATGCCGAACTTCTCGGCCATGCGCCGCAGCGTGGTCAGGTGGCCGGGGTTGTCATAGAGCTCGTTCTCCACCTGCAGGGCGACGATCGGGCCGCCGTCGTCGTGGAAGAGGCCCCGCAGCTCCTCGGCGATGCGCCGGTAGTACGGCTCGACCAGCGCGAGATAGGCCGGGTCGTCGCTGCGCGGAGTGCAGTCGACCTCGTTCAGCAGCCAGTCCGGGTGGCCGCCGTTGCGGCACTCGCCGTGGGACCACGGGCCGAGCCGCACCACGAGAGCCAGGTCGAGCTCGGCGCACAGCTCCACGAAGCGGCGCAGGTCGAGGTCGCCGTCGAAGCGCAGAGTGCCGCGCTCGTTCTCGTGCTGGTTCCAGAACAGGTAGGTGGCGACCAGGTCGATGCCGCCCGCCTTCATCTTGAGGAGCTCCTCGCGCCACTCGGCCGCCGGGCAGCGGCTGAAGTGGAACTCGCCCATGACGGGAATCCAGGGCCGCCCGTCCCGGATCAGGCTCTGGCTGTCCACGGTCAATGACTGCGGCGCGGTGTCGGAGCTGCCCATCGGCAGATGGCCGGTCAAGACCGGGGGCGTTCCGGGGGCATGCAGGGACAACATGACAATCGGCTCCTACAAGAGCGGCTCGTGGGAAGTGGGTTCATCGTGGGTGGGGCCCGCACCCCTGTCAAGATGTATTCATAATTAACGTTCAGAGGTAGGATGAACGCGTCCAGCGCGGCAACATGCACATCCAGCACGACAACCGCATCCCATCGCGAGGAGAACACCGCATGGCGTCCTACACCGGCCGAGGCGTACACGGGCAGATCGTGCACGCCCTGGGCACCCGCATCGTCGGCGGTGACCTGCCGAAGGCGCCACGCTCGACGTTCGCGCGCTCGGTGAGGAACTGGACGTCAGCCTGACCGTCATGCGCGAGTCCCTGAAGGTCCTCGCCGGCAAGGGACTGATCGACGCCCGCCAGAAACGCGGCACCTTCGTCCGCGCGCGCGAGCACTGGAACCTTCTCGACGCGGACCTCATCCGCTGGCAGGTGGAGACCGGCGGGGGCAGCGCCTGATGCGGGACCTGGCCGACGTGCGCTCGATCGTGGAGCCCGCCGCGGCGCACCGGGCCGCGCTGCATCGCACCGATGACGACCTGCAGGCGATGCAGAGCGCCCTCGACGCCATGGCCGAGGCGCACGCCCACTCCCCGAAGGCGCCGCGGAAGCGGACGCCGCGTTCCACCGCGCCCTGCTCAACGCCACCGGCAACGAGATGCTGGCCCGCATGGACCTGCTCCTGGAGCCGGGGCTGCGCGCACGCGACCGCATGGTGCACTCCCACAGCGAGGCATCCGACCCCCTGCCCAGCCACAAGGCCGTATTCGACGCCGTCCGCGACCAGGACGCGGCGCGAGCGGAGCTGGCCATGCTCGATCTGCTGGCCCAGGCGACGCACGACCTCGACCAAGTCACCGGGGACCGGTCAGCCACTCCCCGCTGACAGCGCTCACTTCTCCCGAAGCCGCTGCTGCATCAAGTAGCCCTACGACTGTGACAACAGCGGCGGCCCTCGCATCCGGCTCGGCCATCGTCCGCTATGTTGGTTCCGATGTGCCGCAGGCAGCAGTGCCTGTCCTCCCGTAGAAGGCTCCCTGCAGAAGGACTCCGGAGGGTGCGCAGGCCCCTCGTGCGGCTCCGCCAACAGTTGTTCCAGCACCCCGCGACCCAGCGGTACCGCGTCGAACTAGGGAAAGTATGCAGGCTCGGCACCAGCCTGAGGATCAGCCGCACCCCGGTCTGCGTCACAGCGGCATCGCCGGTGACCACGACGTCCGTCTTGGTGGCTGCGATCGCAAATCCGGCGGGGTGTCTGACTCGCGCCCCAGGCCTTCTCACGTCTCCTGAAATCCCACACAGCCGGGAAGGCGACGGCCGCGGCGCGGTTCGGTTCCGCTCCGGTCACTCGGTGACGGCAACACCCGTGTTCTGGCAGGCCGAGATCCACCACTGCCCTCGCGTTTCACCAGAACCCATGTCCCTACGTTGGCGCGCCTGTGTTCCGCCACGACGATGGGCTGCCGGAGGAGGACCACGGCGACATCGGGGGCCGGGAAGGTGATGCGCTCGATTTCGTACCAGGTCCTGATTCCGCCCGCGTGCCCGGTCAGGCGCTCCCTGTGGTACGCGTGGATCTCCTCCCAGCCGACGAAGCGCGCGCCGTTCACCGCCGTGAAGGCGATGTCCGCGGTGAACCGCTCGTCGAACTTCGCGGCGTCCTGCTCGGCGAAAGCCGATTCCAGGTCGGCGAAGATCTTCTCGATGAGGCGTACGTCTTCCTCGTCGGGTTCCGCTTCCTGAGTGTCCGGGCGATCGGTCATTCGTCGCTCCCTCGTGACGCCGGCTGCGGCCCACAGCATAGATCGCGGCCGTCGGCGGAGGTCGTTCGAGGCGGCGCCAGGGGCCGTCACCCCCCGTTCTCGTTCATCCGCCTGCCGACGCGGGCCGCGGTCTCGCGCAGCCAGATGTGGGCGGCGTCGTGGGTGTGCACCGGGTGCCACCACATCGCCTCGCGCAACGGCACGGCCTCGTAGGGTGGTTCGACCACGCGTACGGCGGCGAGCGGGGTGAGGAGCCGGGCGAGGCGGGCCTGGATCAGGGCGATCCGCCGGGTTCCGCCGACCAGCAGCGGCATGATCTGGAAGCTGTCGACGGACACCTCGACGCGGGGCTCGATGCCGAGCATGCCGAGCTGGCGGACGGCCGGGGCGTCGTAGGTGCGCTGGTAGGTGACCCAGGGCAGACGGGCCAGGTCGTCGCGGGTCAGCCGGTCGCCGGCGTCCGGGTGGTCCTCGGCGACCAGGAAGACCCAGCGGTCGTCGTAGAGGTCGGTGGCGGGGACGTCGCTGATGACGCCGTGCGGCATGAGCAGGCCGTCGGCGGTGCCGAGCAGGGTGTCCGTGGCGTCCACGACGGTGGCCGGCGTCTGGGCGAAGCGCAGCCGGATGCCGGGGGCCTCCTGGTGCACGACGCGGGCGAGTTCGGTGCCGAAGACGGCGACCGCGTAGTCGGACGCCAGGAGGGTGAACTCCCGGCTCTCCTGGGCCGGGTCGAAGTCCGCCTGACTGGCGAAGAGCCGTTCCAGCAGGTCGTAGGCGGTGGACGCGCGGTCGAGGAGGACCCGTCCGAGGGCGGTGAGTTCGTAGTGGCCGCCGACCCGGGCCAGCAGGTCGTCGTCGAAGTGCCTGCGCAGCCGGGAGAGCGCCGCGCTCATCGCCGGCTGGCTGAGGCCGACGCGCTGCCCGGCGCGGGTGACGTTGCGCTCTTCCAGCAGGGCGCGCAGGGCGACGAGGAGGTTGAGGTCGAGACGGCTGAGATTCACGGCGGTCTTCCTGGCTGTCCGGTGACGACCTGCGGGAATTCGTCCGGTGGATGGCTGTCATCCACAGAATCGATTTCCGTGATCGCGAGGGGCGGGTCCAGATTAGTGCCACCGCACTCAGGAGGACATGTCCGTGAAACACGAAGCCGCGTCCGCCCTCTTCGCCGGGCCCTTCGCCCTCGCCACTCTCTCGGCCCGGACGGGCCGGCCTTCCCCGCGCTGGTCACTCCCGACGGCCGGGCCCTCGACCTCCGGGCCGCCTTCGGCGCCGAGTCGACCGTCCGGGACCTGCTGGACGTCTGGGACACGGCCGCCGCCCGGCTCGCCGCGCTGGCCGACGACAGCGGTGTGCGGTGGAGGCCGCTGGACGGCCTCCGGGTGCACGCGCCGGTCGAGCCGCGCCAGGTGTTCCAGTCCGGCGCCAACTACCGGCAGCACGTCATCGACCTGCACGTCGCGCACCGGGCGCCGGGCGACGACCGTCCGAGGAGGAGCGGCGCGCGGAGGCCGCCGAGATCATGGACCGGCGGGCCGCCGAGGACCTGCCGTACGTGTTCATCGGCCTGCCGAGTGCGATCACCGGCCCCTACGACGACGTCGTCCTGCCCGCGTGGGCCGAGAAGCCCGACTGGGAGCTGGAGCTGGCGGCGGTGATCGGCCGGCCGGCCCACCGGGTCCCCGTCGAGGAGGCCCTGGGCCATGTCGCCGGCTACACCATCGCCAACGACCTGACCGACCGGGCCGGCGTGTTCCGCCGGGACATGCCGCAGATCGGCACCGACTGGCTGCGCAGCAAGAACGCCCCGGGCTTCACGCCGCTCGGCCCCTGGCTCGTGCCCGCGGCGTCCGTCCCGGACCCGGGCCGTCTGCGCCTCACCCTGCGGCTCAACGGCGAGACCATGCAGGACGAGTCCACCGAGGACATGATCTTCGACGTGGCGCGGATGGTGTCCTACGCCTCGCAGACCGCCCGGCTGCTCCCAGGTGACCTGGTGCTCACCGGCTCCCCGGCCGGCAACGGCATGCACTGGGGCCGGCTGCTGCGCGACGGCGACGTCATGGAGGCCTCCGTCACCGGGCTCGGCGTCCAGCGCACCCGGTGTCTGGCGGAGGCGGCCCGATGACCCTGGACCCCGCCGACCCGAGGGCTCGGTCGCCCGGGCCGCCAAGGCCTGGTCCAACTGGGGCCGTTGGGGTGAGGACGACGTGCTCGGCACGCTGAACTTCCTCGACGAGGCCAAGCGCCGCGAGGGCGCCGCCCTGATCCGACGGGGCGTCAGCTTCTCCCTCTCCCAGCGTTTCGACATGAACGGCCCGCAGAAGGGCTGGCGGCGGCGCACCAACCCGGTGCACACCATGCTCGACACCGGCACCGACGCCGCCCTCGGCAACCAGGGCTTCCCGCACGGGATCGGCGGCGCCGACGACGTGATCGCGATGCCGTTGCAGTGCTCCACGCAGTGGGACGGGCTCGGTCACATCTTCGACCACGGCAGGGCGTGGAACGGTCGCCCGGCGGAGCGGGTCGTCACCTCCGACGGCGACCTGGTCACCGGCATCGAGCACATGGCGCCGCACGTCGCGGGGCGCGGGGTGCTGCTGGACGTCGGCCGGGTGATCGGCGCGGACGGTGAACTGCCGGACGGTTTCGCGATCACCGAGGCGCATCTGACGGCCACCGCCGAGGCGCAGGGCGTGACCGTCGGCCGCGGCGACCTGGTCCTGGTGCGGACCGGTCAGCTCACCCGGGCCCGCAGGGACGGCTGGGGCGACTACGCCGGCGGGCCCGCCCGGGACTGTCGTTCACCACGGCCGGCTGGCTGCACCGGACCGAGATCGCCGGGATCGCCACCGACACCTGGGGCTTCGAGGTCCGGCCCAACGAGTTCGAGCACGCCTTCCAGCCGCTGCACCAGGTCGCCATCCCCCACATCGGCCTGCTGATCGGCGAGATGTGGGACCTGGACGCCCTCGCCGGGGACTGCGCGGCCGACGGCGCCTACGACTTCTGGCTCACCGCAGCACCCCTGCCCATCACCGGGGCCGTCGGCTCACCGGTCAATCCGATCGCCGTCAAGTAGCCGGCGGAAGGAGCAAGTTCCCCATGAGCAATGCCCGTAAGGTCCTGGTGATCGGCGGGGGCGCGGCCGGCAATGCCGTGACGGTCCTGCTGAGCCGCGCCGGGATCGCGGTGGACCTGATCGAGGCGAAGGACGACTGGAACGCCACCGCCGGCTCCGGCATCACCCTCCAGGGCAACGCCCTGCGCGTCCTGCGCGAACTCGGTGTCCAAGAGCAGGTGGAGGCGTCCGGCTTCGGCTTCGGCTCGGTCGGCATCACCGCCCCCGACGGCACCGTCCTGCACGTGCAGGAGGACCTGCGCACCGGCGGCGACGACCTGCCCGCCACCGTCGGCATGCAGCGCCCGCGGCTCCAGCGGATCCTCATCGACGCCGTGCGCGCCGCCGGCGCCACCGTGCGTCTCGGCACCACCGCCGAGATCCTGGACCCGGACGGCGGCCGCGTACGCCTCTCCGACGGCACCGAGCACCGCTACGACCTGGTGGTCGCCGCCGACGGCCTCGGTTCCGCCACCCGCGCCGCCATCGGCATCACGGACCGGCCCGAGCCGACCGGCATGGCGATCTGGCGGGTCGCCGCCCCGCGCCCGGCGGGCGTCACCCGCACCGACCTCGCCTACGGCGGACCGGCGTACATCGCCGGGTACTGCCCGACCAGCGAGACCACGCTGTACGCGTACGTCGTCGAGGCCAACCGCGACCGGGCCTCCATACCGGCCGAGTCGTACGCCGACGAGATGCGCCGTCTGACCCGGCACTACGGCGGCTTCTGGCCGGAGATCACCGCGCACATCACGGACCCGGCGGCGGTGAACTACACGTGGTTCGACCGGCTGCTGGTCGAGGGCGCCTGGCACCGCGGCCGGGTCGTGCTGGCCGGCGACGCCGCCCACTGCTGCCCGCCCACCCTCGCCCAGGGCGCCGCGCTGTCGCTGGAGGACTCCTGGGTGCTGGCACAGCTCCTGACCGGCGAAGACGCCTGGGACGACGCGCTGTTCCGGACGTACTACGAGCGGCGGATCGCCCGCGTCCGGCCGGTGGTCGAGGCGTCGGTGCAGATCGGGCGGTGGCAGCTGGACGGCGTCCGGGACGCCGACGTGCCCGGCCTGATGGGCCGCACCATGACGATGCTCCGGGAGCTGCCGTGACGGCCGCTCAGCGAGCCGCCGTGGCCGCCGCTGAGGAAGCCGCCGTGACCGCCGTGACGCCCCCCACCGTCGACGTCCACGCCCATGTCCTGCTGCCCGAGGTCGACGCGCTCGTCGACGGCCTGCCCGGGCACGCCGAGGCGCGCGCCCTGGACGCCCGCCGCAACAGCCCCGAGGCTCTCGCGGTGAGCGGGCCGATGGTCCGCGACCGGATCCCGCTGCTCACCGACGTCACCGCCCGGCTGGCGGCGATGGACGCGCAGGGCGTGGACGTGCAACTGGTCAGCCCCTCGCCGTCGCACTACCACTACTGGGCGGACGAGCAGACCGCGGAGAAGGTGTACCGGCTCGCCAACGAGGCGACCGCGGCGCACTGTTCGGCCGCCCCGGACCGGCTCAAGGGGCTCGGTCTTGTCCCGCTCCAGCATCCGGGGCAAGCGGTGCGCGCGCTCGACCACGCCCTGGAGCAGGGCCTGCGGGGCGTGGAGATCTCCAGCCACGCCCCCGGACGCGAACTCTCCGACCCGGCGTACGAACCCCTGTGGGGCCGGGCCGAGGAGACCGGGGCGATCCTGTTCCTGCACCCCTTCGGCTGCACCCTCGACGAGCGGCTGGACCGCTGGTACCTGTCCAACTCCGTCGGCCAGCCCGCCGAGAACGCCGTCGCGCTCTCCCATCTGATCTTCTCCGGGGTCCTGGACCGCCACCCCGGCCTGAAGCTGGTCGCCGCCCACGGCGGCGGCTACCTGCCCACCCACATCGGCCGCGCCGACCACGCCTGGTCGGTCCGCTCGGACGCGGGCTCCGGCTGCGCGCACCGGCCCGGCAGCTATCTGAAGCGGCTGTACTTCGACTCGCTCGTCCACGACCCGCACGTCCTGCGCGAGCTGGTCCGCGTCGCCGGCGCGGACCGCGTCCTGCTCGGCTCGGACTTCCCCTTCGACATGGGCACCGGGGACCCGGTCGGCGCGCTGCGCGCCGCCGGCCTGCCCGAGGCCGGCTTCCACGCCGTACGAGGCGGCAACGCCGCCGCCCTCCTGTAGGAAGGACCCACCGTCATGCGCCTGCTCACCCACCTGCGGCACGTCGACCTCGCCGTGCCCGACTACGACAAGCAGCTCGACTTCTACGCCGGTGTCTGGGGCCTGACCAAGGTCGCCGAGGACTCCGGGATCTCCTTCCTCGCCGCCGAGGGCTCCCCGGAGCAGTACGTCGTCCGGCTGCGCAAGGCCGAGGAGAAGCGCCTCGACCTGGTCTCCTACGGCGCCGCGTCCCCCGCGGACGTCGACACCCTCGCCGAGCGGCTGCTGGCCGGCGGCGTCCAGCTGATCTCCCGGCCGGGCAAGGTCGACACCCCCGGCGGCGGCTACGGCTTCCGCTTCTTCGACGTCGACGGCCGCACCATCGAGGTCTCCGCCGACGTCGAGGTGCGGCAGCACCGCAGGATCGAGGAGAAGGAGGCGATCCCGGTCAAGCTGAGCCACGTCGTCCTCAACTCCCCCGACCTGAACCGCACCCGCGAGTGGTACGAGCGGCACCTCGGCTTCCGGCTCTCCGACACGCTCAGCTCGCCGCACATGGGCGAGGTCATGCACTTCCTGCGGATCAGCAGCCAGCACCACTCGATGGCCATCGCCCGGGCCCGCACACCTCCCTGCACCACATCTCCTTCGAGATGCGCGGCCTGGACGAGTACATGCGCGGCTCGGGGCGGGTGATGCGGGCCGGTTTCCGGAAGATCTGGGGCCCCGGCCGGCACATGGCGGGCGACAACACCTTCACCTACTTCCTCGACCCCCACGGCAACACCGTCGAGTACACCACCGAGCTGGAGATCCTCGACGAGGACACCTGGCACCCGCACGTCTACGACTTCTCCCAGCCGGAGGTCACCGACCAGTGGGGCACCGCCAACCCCATGAACGAACTCGTCGCCAAGGAGTCCTTCAACGACCCCGACCGCGGCGTCTTCGTCGCCCCGCCGGTCTGATCCGTCCCCCGGCCGCGCCTTCCTGCGCCTCCCCTCGGCCGCCCCTCCCCAGGAGCCGCACCATGCGTTTCGCCGCCTACGAACACCGCCACCGCCACCGGGTGGCCGTCGTGGAGGACGACGGCACCCTCCGCCCGCTGCCCGACGTCACCTCGCTCACCGACCTGCTCACGCAGACCGGCGGACTGCCCGGGCTGCTCGCCGCCGGGCGGGCCGCCCTCGGCACCGGTCCCGGCCCGCACATCGGCGAGGTACGGCTGCTGCCCCCGCTGCGGCCCGCGTCGATACGGGACTTCGTCACCTTCGAGGAGCACGTCGACGGCGTACGCCGCTCGGTCGACGGCGTCGCCGGGGTCCCCGCGCAGTGGTACGCGGCGCCGGCCTTCTACTTCACCAACCCGCACGCCGTCCACGGCCACCGCGACGACATCCCGGTGCCGCCCGGCTCGTCCGCCCTGGACTTCGAGCTGGAAGTGGGCGCGGTGATCGGGCGGGAGGGCCGCGACCTCACCCCGGAGCAGGCCCGTGACCACATCGTCGGCTACACGGTCCTCAACGACTGGTCCGCGCGCGACCTGCAGAGCGCCGAGATGACGGTCGGCCTCGGCCCTGCAAGGGCAAGGACACCGCCACCAGCCTCGGCCCGTACCTGGTCACCGCGGACGAGCTGGAGCCGTACCGGGACGCCGACGGCTTCCTGTCTCTGGCCCTGACCGCCGAGGTCAACGGCGAGAAGGTCGGCGAGGACCTGCTGTCCCGCATGAGCTGGACCTTCGAGGAGATGACCGCCTACGCCGCCCGGGGCACCCGGGTGGTCCCGGGCGACGTCCTTGGCTCGGGCACCTGCGGCAACGGCGGCTGCCTCGCCGAGCTGTGGGGCGGCGCGGCGAGCGGACCCCGCCGCCGCTGAAGCCCGGCGACACCGTCACCCTCACCGTGGAAGCCCTCGGCACCCTGACGAACACCGTCGTCCCCGGCCCGGATCCCGTCCCCCTGCCGCCCGCCCGGCGACGCGGCCGTGAGCGCCCCGCATCCCCCGGGGCGCCCGCGGGTGATCCGCGTGCGATGCCTCCGCCCCCGCGCCTGAACCGCCTCCTCCCGCCACTGCGGTAATGCGTCGGGGGCGCATGCGGAGCGCATCCGCGTATTCGCCAGCCCCTGTTTCACTCATTCGAGGGGTGCCGTCCCTATTTCCCCGGGGAACCGGGAATTGCCGGAACTCGCCCGTGCCACAATGCCGTACCGGCGAAGGAGAATTTCCGACCGCCTCGCCAGGACTATCCCTCCCTCTCGTTTCCAGGACGGACACGCCCAAGATGCGACACATACGTGTGCGTGCCGCCGTGCTCGGCGGGGGCCTCGCCGGTACCTTGACCGCGGCCGCGCTCGCCGAACACGCCGACGAGGTGGTCGTCGTCGAGCGTGACGTTCTTCCCGACGGGCCGCACCCCCGCAAGGGTCTGCCGCAGGCCGTGCACGGTCATGTGCTGTGGTCGGCCGGAGCGCGGGCGATGGAGCGCCTGCTGCCGGGCGTGACCGGGCGCTGGCTGGCGTCGGGCGCCCACCGGCTGCCGCTGCCCGCCGGCATCCTCAACCACACGCCGTTCGGCTGGCGCCGCCGATGGCGCACCGAGCCCGCCTCCCACTACTACCTCTCCATGAGCCGCGACCTGCTGGACTGGGGCGTGCGCGAGGCGCTGCGCGCCGGTCCGCACGCCGGACGGGTGCGGGTCCTGTGCGGGGCGGAGCCGGTACGGCTCCTCGGCGGACCCGACCGGGTCCGGGGCGTGACCGTACGGCACGGCGACGGCGCCACCGGCGACATCCCCGCCGACCTCGTCGTCGACGCCACCGGGCGGTCCGCGCTCGGCGTACGGCTCCTGGAGGCCCTCGGGGCGGGCCCGGTGCCGGTCAGCGAGGTCGACGCGGGCGTCGTCTACGCCACCCGGGACCATGTGGCGCCGGCCGGCCACGAGGCGTTCCCCGTGGTCGTCGTGCAGGGTGATCCGGCGGCCGGCGTGCCCGGCAGGATGGCGACGTTCATCCCGATCGAGGGCGGTGTGTGGCGCATCGTCGTGTCCGGCACCCGCGGAGCGCAGCCGTCCAGGGACGCCGAGCTGTTCGAGGCGTTCGCCCGGCGGGCCGCGCACCCGTTCGTCGCCGAGCTGATCCGCGCCGCCACCCCCGCCGGAGAGGTGCACACCAGCCGCAGCACGGGCAACCGCCGGTACCACTACGAGCGGGTGCGCGGCCTGCCCGACGGGTTCCTCGCCCTCGGCGACGCCCTGGCCGCCTACAACCCGTGCTACGGCCACGGCATGTCGGCCGCCGCCATGGGCGCCGTCGCACTGAACCGCTTCTACCACGGCCGCGGGCTCGCCGACCGGGGCGCGGCCCGGCGCGCTCAACGGGCCGTGGTGCGGCGGTCGGTGACGACGCCGTGGACCCTGGCGACCCAGCAGGACATGTTCTACCCCGGCGCCCGCGGCACCCGCCCCACCCGCGCCGACCGCGTCGTCAGTGCCTATGTGCGCAGAGTCATGGCGACCGCGTGCGGCTGCGCGACCGCCGACCGCGCGCTGACCGGGGTGATCGCCCTCGACAAGCCTCTGTCGGTGTTCTTCGCGCCGTCCGTGCTCTGGCACGCGCTGCGCGGACCCGCGGCGCCCCGCCTTCCCGAACCGGACCTCTCGCCCGGTGAGCGGCGGCTGCTCGCCGGACGCGACGCGTGCTCGTCCGGCGAGGCCGAGTGCGCCTAGGCGACGTGCCCGCCCGGCGAGCCGGGCGGCGGTCGCGGTGAGCGCACGTCGACTCCTTCCGCACGCATCACACCCGCCTCAATTTTCCGGCCTTCCGGCAGGCCGGAAATGGTTCACTCCCCGGGGTTAATTACCCGCCGATCGGCACGACCGCGATTAGGGCCGTGCCACCATGGAAATATGAAACCCCGCCGGAGAAATTCGGCGGCACAATTTCCTGACGGGCAAGAACAGCCAGACAAGAACAGGACGTCAATTCAGTGCGTCGATTCATTGCTCCCTTTGTCGTTCTCGGCGCGGCGCTGACCATGGCCGCGGGGACGCACGGCGTCGCCTCCGCCGCGGACGGCGAGGTGACGGTCTTCCAGACCGAACTGCAGCCCTCACCACGTACTCCGACCCCACCGGCTGCCACCGGCTGCCGGCCGCCGCCCACGTCCTCACCAACCAGACCGATCGCCCCGTGCGGATCTACGGCGACCCCTTCTGCCTGACGCCGTCCCTCACGGTGCCGCCGGGGTACGGCTCCCACGTGACACCGGGCGCCGGCAGCTTCTCGGCCTGACCACCGCGGTCGTCCCACAACACCATCAGGGGGAAGCAGAATGCCGGTCGACGTCGTCGTGGTCGGACTGGGCTATGTCGGTCTGCCCTTGGCGCGCCGGGCGTGCGAGGCGGGCTCGGCACGGCCGGCTGGACGTGTCCGAGGCCGTGGTCGCGGGGCTCCGCTCCGGGCGGTCCCACGTCCAGGACGTGCCGGACGGCGACCTGGCCGCCATGCTGGCCGCCGGGTTCACCGCCACCACCGACCCCGCCGTCCTCGACGGCGCCCGCACGGCCGTGATCTGCGTACCGACCGGCCTCACCGCCGACGGCGCGCCGGACCTCGGCCCGCTGCGCGCCGCGGCGGCCACCGTCGCCGCACACGTCACCTCCGGGATGCTGGTGGTCGTCGAGTCCACCAGCCATCCGGGCACCACCGAGGAGATCGTCCGCCCGATCCTGGAAGGCGGCAGCGGGCTGCGCGTCGGCGACGACTTCCACCTCGCCTACTCGCCGGAGCGCATCGACCCGGGCAACCCGGCCTACGGGCTGCGCAACACCCCAAGATCGTCAGCGGTTGCACCCCGCTGTGCACCAAGTACGCCGTCGCCTTCTACCACCAGCTCGTCGACACCCTCGTGGTGTCCGGCGGCACCGCGAGGCCGAGATGGCCAAGCTCCTGGAGAACACCTACCGGTACGTCAACATCGCGCTCGTCAACGAGGTCGCGCTGTACTGCGACCGGGCCGGGATCGACGTGTGGGACGTGCTGCACTGCGCCGGCACCAAACCGTTCGGGTTCGCGCCGTTCCGGCCGGGCGCCGGCGTGGGCGGCCACTGCATTCCCGTCGACCCGCGCTATCTGATGGCGCGGGCCGAGGCGGAAGGCTTCCGCCTGCGCACCCTGCGGGCGGCGCACGAGGTGCTCAGCGGCATGCCGGGGCACGTCGTCGAGCGCGCCGCGGCACTGCTGCGCTCCACCGGCAGACCCCTCTCCGACACCCGCGTCACCCTGCTCGGGTGGCCTACAAGCCCGACGTCGCCGACACCCGCGAGACACCGGCCGCCCCGTCGCCAGAGGACTCCGCGAGCTCGGCGTGCGCCTGTCCTACCACGATCCGCTGGTCCCCCGCTTCGACGTCGACGCAGTGCCCGTCCCCCGGCGGGAGTCCCTCACCGACGCCCTCGCCGGACGGACCTGGCGGTGCTCCTGCAGGACCACTCCTGCTACGCCGCCCACCCCTGGGACGAGGCCGAGTGCGCCGTCCTGGACACCTGCGGAAGAGCCGCCGGAAGCCGCGTCACGCTCCTGTGACCCGCGCGTTCCGCGCCCCCCGCACCCACGGTTTGCCGGACCGCTTCGGCGTGTCCGCGCAAGGTACGCCGGCGGACCTCGCGTCCCCGACGTCCACCCAGAGGAAACACGGAAAACGAAAGAGGAACCTCATGACCGAAACCCTCGTCAAGAGCCGCCTCGAGAAGCGCTTCGAGAAGTGGGACCTGGACGGCAACGGTGTTCTCGAGCGGTCCGACTTCGAGGGCGAGGCCGGAAAGATCGCCTCGGCCTTCGGCAAGTCCCCCAACTCGCCGGAGGCCGAGTCCCTCAAGAACGCGTTCACCGGACTCTACGACTACCTCGCCGGTCAGGGTCAGGGGTCGCTCACCCGGCAGCAGTTCGTCGACGTCTCCGGGCAGGTGCTGTTCCAGAGCGGCGAGGCCACGTTCAACCGCGTGCTCGGCCCCGTCGTGCGCGGCATCATCGGCCTGTGCGACGAGTCCGGTGACGGCCGTATCGACGGCAAGGAGTTCGCCGCCTGGATGAAGGGCGTGGGCGTCGGCCAGGCCGAGGCCGCCGAGGCCTTCCGCAAGGTGGACACCGACGGCGACGGCACCCTGACCGAGGAGGAGCTGCTGGCCGCGATCCGCGAGTACCACTTCGGCCGCCTCGAGGTCGAGCTGCTCGGCTGACACACGCCGGCCCGGTCCCCGCGCGGGGACCGGGCCGGCCACGGACACCGGCGGCCCCTCGCGAGGAGGCCGCCGGTCTCACGACTCCGCGGGCAGGAACACCACCGGCGTCTCCGGCTCCAGCCCCAGCGACTCCCCGTCATCAACTCCTCCGTGTGCACGAGGATGTTGTAGTGGTTGGGGAAGTGGCAGCCGTCGAAGCCGAGCACCGTGCCGACGCGCCGCTCGCCCAGCCACAGCGTGTCCCCGCGGTCCACGACACCACCGCAGCCCAGCTCCACGAAGCCGAGGAAGCCCACCCGGTCCACCCGGGCGCCCGCTTCGTCCGCCCACCGGTCGGTGGTGACCAGTTCGTGCACCTCACCGCGCCGCACACAGCGGCTCGCCCACGGCTCCAGGGCCATGCCCCGGTCCGTGCGGGTGTGCCGCAGCAGCTTCACCAGCACGCCCCGCACCGGACGCTTGGGCCCGTTCTCGTGCCGTCCGGCGTCCAGGGACGCCCCGGCCGTACCGGCGGTCCGGGTCATCGGGCCGTCGCCTCCTTCCGCGCCTCGTGGGCGTAGACGTCCGCCACCAGCTCCAGCGCCGCCGTGCCGTGGCCGGCCGCCTCGGACACCGCGCGGCGCGCTTCGCCGGCGTCACGGGACGCCACCTCGTCGCACAGGGCGCCGAAGTCCCGCAGGATGCCCTCGTACTCGTGCCACAGGGACTCCTTGAAGCCCGAGCGGCCCTCCAGCATGTCCGCCGACAGGACCGTGCCGTCGGCGAGGGTGACCGTCAGGTCCTTGGTCTCCCCGGCCACGACCAGTCCAGTTCCACCCGGGCCGAGGCGCCGCCCGGCGCGGCCAGGGCGACCACCGCCTGCCGGTCGGTGCCCGCCGCGTCCCGCCGCACCTCGGCGTCGGCCAGCTCGACGTCCCCGAGCACCAGCCGGACCAGGTCGAAGGCGTTGGGGCCGTTGTCGGCCACGCAGCCTCCGCCGCACCGGGCCGGGTCGAGGTACCAGGTGTCGGCGCCGATGTGCTCCTCGATCCGCTCCAGGTAGCGCACGCGCACCGACCGTACGGGCACGTCCCGCGGCAGCGCGGCGGTGAGCGCCGTCACGCGGTCGTTGTAGCGGCGGTGGAACGCGGTGAACAGCGGCACCCCGCGGTCCGCGGCGAGCGCGGCGAGCGCACGGCCGTCGGCCGCGTCCAGCGCCAGCGGCTTCTCCACGCACACCGGCACGCCGGCGCGCAGGGCGTCCGCGCACAGCTCGGCGTGCGCGTGGTTCGGCACGGCGACGACGAGGGCGTCGACGCCGCCCTCGGCGAGCAGGGCACGGTGGTCGGTGTGGCAGGCGTACCGGCCCCGGTACGGGGCCAGCGCCTCCTCCCGCCGGTCGCAGACGGCGGCCAGCTCCCACTCGGGCAGCCGGTCGACGGCCGCCAGGTAGAAGCGGGAGATCACGCCGAGACCGGCGACGGCGATCCTGCGCGGGCGGGATCCGGTCCGGGCGCTCACGCGGACACCTCCGCCGGCAGGTCCAGGCCGAGCGCGGCCAGTTCGGCGTGCAGGGCGGCGCTCAGCGGAACGCCCGACCGCCGCCGCTCGCGGGCGAGTTCGGCCTCGCGGTGGCCGGGGTAGCGGACCGGGCCGTGTCCCTCGCGCGGCGGGCTGTCCACGACCGTGCCGAACATCGAGCGGCTGTCCGCGGCGAAGGCGCCGCGCTCGCCGCGCAGCACGTCCGGGTCGACGGCCAGCAGCAGGAAGCCGATGTCGTCGTCCGTGCCGCCGGGCCGGCCGTCACCGGCGAGCGCGTCCGGGGCGGGGCCGGTGGCCGCACCGGGCAGGACGGCGGCCAGCAGTTCCACGACCAGGCCGAGTCCGAAACCCTTGAACGCGCCGGTCTCCGGCCGTCCCCGAGCCAGCCGAGCCAGGCCTCGCCGCGGTCGTAGGCGGCCGGGTCGGTGACCGGTCGGCCCGTGTCGTCGGTCAGCCAGCCCTCCGGCACCGGCAGCCCGCGGCTCGCCGCGGTCCGCACCCGGCCGGTGGGGACGACGGTGGTGCTCATGTCGAGGACGAACGGATGCCCGTCGAGCGCCGGGGCGGCCACGCTCAGCGGGTTGGTGCCGAGCAGGGCGGCCGCGCCGAGCGGCGGCCGGGCGATCCGCTGCCCGCCGCAGTTGCTCGCCACGACGCCGACGAGGCCCTGTTCGGCGGCGCGCAGGGCGTGCACGCCGGCGCATCCGAAGTGCGTGCCGCCGCGCACGGACACCACGCCGACGCCGAAGGCACGGGCACGCGCCACGGCCTCGTCCATCGCGTCGGAAGCCGCCCACAGCCCGAGGGCGCGCCGGTGGTCGACCAGGGCGCAGGGCCCGGTGTCGGTGAGCACCCTCGGTTCGGCGGACGGGTCCGCGCGGCCGGAGTCGAGCAACGGGGCGTACAGACGGGGCAGGTTGAAGACGCCGTGGGAGTCCATGCCGGTGAGGTCGCCGTAGCACAGGGCGGTCGCCGCGCGGTCCGCGCGGTCCGGGGGCAGGCCGCGGCCGGTGAAGTACGCGGCGACGGCCGCCCGGAGGGTCTCGTACGGGATGCTCACCCGCTGCTGCCCGGTGGCGGCGGGGCCGGTGAGGTCGGTGGCGGTCATGCCGGGTCTCCCAGTCGGGGGGTCGGTGCGGTGGCGAAGGTCACGAGGAGTGCGGCGACGGCGGAGGCGAACGCCTCCAGGTCGGTGAGGTCCACGAACTCGCCGTCCGCGTGGGCGTGGTTGGCGTCGAGGCGGCCGGGGCCGAGGACGGTGGTGAACGTGCCGGGGGTGCCGTGCAGCCAGATCGCGTCGCAGGTGAATGCCGGTTCCGTGGCCGGCCATGCGTCGATGCCGGCCTCGGCGAGCAGGGCGTGGCCCCAGTCGGGCTGCGGGCCGAGGGCGGGCAGGCCCCGCTTGTCCCAGGTGAGACGGGTGATGCGGGCGGCGTCGGCGGCGGTGCGGGCGAACTGCCGGGTGGCCGCGAAGCGTTCGGTGAAGACGCGCAGGCCGTCGGCCAGAGCCTCGGTGAGGGCGCGTTCGGCGGCGACGGCCGCTTCGGGG
Organism: Streptomyces sp. SW4; assembly: GCA_003248315.1. Classification (GTDB taxonomy): domain Bacteria; phylum Actinomycetota; class Actinomycetes; order Streptomycetales; family Streptomycetaceae; genus Streptomyces. Next base: position 141,678 of record QKWM01000003.1, on the reverse strand, counting down.
TGCCGTAGGCGAGGTTGAGGAGCAGGCTGCCGGTGCCGTGGACGCGGTTGTGGGTGGTGCCGGTGTGCAGTCCGGCGACGCAGGCGGTGACGTCGGGGCGGCGGTCCAGGGCGCCTGCGAGGTGCTGGGCGAGGAAGCCGAGGAGCACGGTGGCGTTGTGTCCGGCGCCGGGGCGGTCGTCGACGGCGTCCTCGCCGGTGACGGTGAGGCGGGCGGTGGCGGAGGCGGTGGCGCGCGGCAGGTGCCGCAGGCCGGTGGGTTCGCAGAAGACGTTGAGTGCGCCGACGTGGCCCGCCTCGACCAGGGGCGGGTGCCGAACGTGCCGAGCGCGCCGCCCTCCTCGCCGGCGACGGCCTGGACGAGGACGGCCGTGTCCCGTCCGACGGCGGGGCACCGCTCGGCGGCGGCGCGGACGCCGGCGAGCAGGGCGACGGCCGGTCCCTTGGCGTCGACCGCGCCCCGGCCGGTGAAGCGCCGCCCGTCGAAGGAGACGGGCTGGGCGCCGGCCACGGTGTCGAGGTGGACGTTGAACATCACCGTGCGCTCGCGCGGCAGTTCGGGGCCGAGGCGCAGCAGCAGGCTGGGCTGGTCGTCGAGGAACGCGGGGTCCGCGGTGACGGCGGCGCGCACGCGGACCGGCACGTCGTCGCGGAGCACCGCCTCGGGCGGTGGGGCGGTGTGGCCGACGACCTCCATGCCGCACCGCTTGGCGGCCTCGGCGTAGGCGTGCTGGGCGGCCCGCAGCTCGTGCGGGGCGTCCGGGTCCTCCAGCGGGCCGGCGGTGGGGTGCGGAGCAGGCGGAGCAGCAGGTCGTGGTCGGCGGCGCGGAGGGCGACCCGGGGCGTACGGGCGCGGGCGCGGCCTGCGCGGACGGGACGGGCGCCCGTGGGCCGGAGCAGGCGCCGCGTGGGCCGGAGCAGGCGCCGCGTGGGCCGGAGCAGGCGCCCCGCGGGCCGGAGCAGGCGCCCCGCGGGCCGGGGCGGCCCGTTCCACCAGCTCGGCCAGGCGGCGCCCGGCGCGGACGAACAGGTCGGCGGCGCCGGGGCCGTCGGCCCGCACACCGGCGTGCGGGGCGTGGGCGAGGTGGGGTTCGAGGGAGTAGTGGCCGCGGTAGCCGTGCCCGGCGAGGAGCGCGAGGCAGTCGGCGACGCGGGCCTCGCCGTCGCCGGGCAGGACGTACGTGGCCCGTCCGGCGCCGTCCCCGGCCACCGCGTCCTTGATGTGCACGTGGCCGACGTGGGGCAGCACCCGCCGCAGGTACGCGAACGCGTCGTAGCCGTACGGGACGCCGTTGCCGGTGTCGAACAGGACGCGCAGGGCGTCGCTGCCGGTCTCGGCGAGCAGACGCAGGGTGCGCGAGGCGCTGTCGCCCGCCCACCCCGCGCAGTTCTCGTGCAGCAGCACCACGCCGAGGTCCTCGGCGCGGCGGGCGAGACGGCGTACCCGGTCGATGGCCCGGCCGGCCCACTCGTCGTCCGTGAGCCCGTCGTTGGGGTACGACATGATGCGCACCGAGCGGCAGCCGAGGAGGTCGCCGTAGGCGGCGAGCCGTTCGAGTTCGGCGAGGTCCGCGGAGAAGTCGGCGGTGACGGGGCGGGCCCAGTTGCCGATGCGGGAGTCGAGGCAGACGACGCCGAGCCCGGCCGCGCGCAGCCGGTCCGCGATGTCGCGGACCGCGGGTTCGGTGAGGTCGGCGAGGGCCGTGCCGTCCACGGTGCGCAGTTCGAGAGCGGTCCAGCCGAGCCTGCGGGCGACGGCGATCTGGCCGGTGAGGGAGGGCGCGGCCTCGTCGCCGATGCCGGTGACGCGGGGGCGCCGGGGGCGCCGGTGCCTCGACGGCTGCCGGCGGCGGTGGTGCCGGGGGCGGTGGTGCCGGGGGCGCCGGTGTCGCGGGAGGCGGGTTCAGGCGGCATCGGTGGCGCCCCCTCCGGGTGTGGCGCAGCGGTCCTTGGCGGCGCACAGCAGGCGCACGACCTCGGCGTGCAGGGCGAAGCCGGCCCCGGCGTCGCCCTGGTCGAACCGGGCGTACGCCTGGCGCACGAAGGCGGTGAGGGCGTCGTCGCGGAACACCTCGTGCGCGGTGCGTGCGCCGGTGAGCAGGAGCTGGGCGTGGTCGTCGGCGTCGCTGAGGGGGTAGTGCGCGACGGCGCGTCCGCGTTCGAAGGTCAGCGTGACGCTGCGCCGGCGCACCGGGGCGCCGAGGTCGGAGACGATGCGGGTGCGCACGCCGGTGGTGTGCTCCAGTTCCAGTCGTGCGCTGCCCATGTGGAGGCGTACGGAGTCGCCGCAGCGCAGGTCGGTGAGGGAGGCGGCGGTGACGGCGGCCGGTCCCGCCAGGTCGAGGACGAGGCCGAGGGAGTGCGGCACCTCGACGTCGAAGGCGGTGGGGTGGCCGTCGTCGCGCAGGGAACGCAGGAACCGCGGCTTGTGCTGCTCGACGTCGATGGTGAGCAGCCGTCCGAGGTCGCCCGTGTCGCGCAGGGCGCGCAGCCTGCCGGTGAGGCCCGCCGCGAGCCAGTGCGCGACGACCTCGATCCGCAGGCCGTGCCGCTCCCGGAGCCGGTGGATCTCCTCCAGCGCGGCCGGCGAGGCGGCGAGGGGCTTCTCGACCAGGAGGTCGGTGAAGCCGTGCGCGGCGAGTTCGGCGAGGACGGCGGGGCGGGTGGCGGGCGGGGTGCACACGTGGACGACGGTCGTCGCCGGGTCGAGGTGGGCGCGTGCCTCGGCGACGCCGTGGGTGAGGGTCACCGGCGGGAGCAGGCCGTCCGCGGCGTCCGGGCGGGGGTCGCAGGCGATCACGGGCCCCGCCCACGGTGGCGGTGACACGGACGCGGCGGTGCGCAGGGCCCGGAGGTGGAGCCCGGCTCCGGAGCGGCCGAGCCCGACGATGAAGGGCTGTCGCATCCTGGTTCCAGTGGTGTGGGGGTGGCGGCACCGCCCGGCGCGCGGGTGCCGGCGCACGGGAGGTCGATCTTCCCGCGCGACTGTTCCCGCCACCCTGACGGGCGGTCAAGAAATTCCGGCGGACGTTCACCGGAAGGTATGAAGTTCCTTCCGTACGCGCGGAGTTGTTCCGCGCCGCCTGATACGTTCAGCGCACAACCTGATTCACCGGTACTCATTCCACCGAATCCCGCTGGACGAGAGAAATCCTCGTCCCGTTCCTCTCGGCCTCCCGCGGAGCCTCCACCCCGGAACTCCGCGGGAAACCCGCGCGAGGAAGCGGCGAGGCGCGGCACAGGACAAGGATTCTCGCGCGTGACGCTCCCGACCATTCCGTTCTTCTCCCAGGCCCGGACTTTCGACCGTTTATGGCCGGTGATCCGCTCCCGCGTGGAAGAGGTCTTCGACGACGGGAAGTTCTCCCACGGCAGTCAGGTGGGGCGCTTCGAGGAGGCGCTCGCCGCGTACACCGGCGCGCGGCACGCGATCGGCGTGAACAGCGGCACGGACGCGCTGGTGCTGCTGCTGAAGGCCTGTGGCCTGCGGCCCGGCGACCGGGTGCTGGTGCCGGCGTACTCCTTCGCCGCGACCGCCACCTCGGTCGTCCTGGCCGGCGGGGAGCCGCGGTTCGCCGACATCCTGCCCGGCACGTACGCGATGGACCCGCACGAGGTGCTCGCCCGCGGAGCGGAATGCCGGTTCGTGATGCCGGTGCATCTTTTCAGCCGCATGGCCGATATGGCGGCCCTGTCCGCCGCGGCCCGGGAACGCGGCCTGGAAGTGGTGGAGGACAGCGCCGAGGGAATCGGTATGCGGCAGGGGGAATTCACGCCGGGCTGCACGGCCGGGGCGGGGTTCTGTCGTTCTTCCCGAGCAAGACGCTCGGCGCTCTCGGGGACGCGGGCGCCGTTCTCACGGACGATCCGGAAATCGCCGAACGGGTCTCCGCGTTGCGCCATCACGGGCGCGCCGGGCGCACGCTGGCGCACTTTCCGGGAATCTCCAACGAGACGTGGATTCCCGGTTTCAACAGCAAGATGGACGACGTCCAGGCGGCGGTGCTGCTGGCCAAGCTGACGGTGCTCGACCAGGACGTGGCGCGCCGCGCCGAACTGGCCGCCGCGTACGGCGAGGGTCTGCGTGACATCCCCGGCGTGACCCGGCTGCCCGAGGTGACCGACGCGCCCGACGTCGTCTTCTACGTCTATCTGATCGAGGCCGAGCGCCGGGACGCCCTCGTGGCGCATCTGGCCGGCCGGGGCATCGAGACCGAGGTGTACTACCCGCGTCCGCTGCATCTGCAGCCGTGCTTCGCGGAACTGGGCCACCGTCCGGGGGACTTCCCGGTCGCGGAGGCCGCAGCGGAGCGCGCCCTCGCGCTGCCCCTCCACGCCGACCTGGGGTTCGCCGAGGTCGACCGGGTGTGCGCCGCGGTCCGCGAGTTCTACGCGGGAGGCACGCGATGACCCGCACCGAGATCCCCTTCTTCCCGCCCGACCTGTTCACGGGCGAGGACCGGGAGACGTTCCTGCGGCTGCTGCACGAGATCGGCACCTCGCCGGACCAGCGGTTCATCCTCGGCTCCCGGACCCGGCGGTTCGAGGACGCGCTGAAGGACGCGACCGGGGCGGCCGACGCGGTGGCGTGCGGCAGCGGCACCGGCGCCCTGTACCTGGTGCTGCGCGCGCTGGGGATCGGCCCGGGCGACGAGGTCGTGGTGCCGGCCTTCGGCTGCGCCCCGCTCGCCGCCGCCGTGCTGCACACCGGCGCCCGCCCCGTCTTCGCCGACGTCGACCCGGTCACCCTCGTCGTCGACCCTGCCGAGGCGGAGCGCTGGGTGCGGCCGGCCACGCGGGCGCTGATGCCGGCGCACATGTTCTCCGTGACGGCCGACATGCCGCGGTTCGCGGAGCTGGCCGGGCGGCACGGGCTGCGCCTCGTGGAGGACTCCGCCGTCGCGCAGGGGGCGGTGATCGCCGGCCGGCCGGCCGGGCTGTGGGGCGAGGCGGGCGTGTACTCGTTCGTCCAGGTCAAGTCGTTCGGCATGCCCGGCGAGGGCGGCATGGTCGTCACACGGGACGCGGAGATCGGGCGGCGGGTGCGGATGCTGCGCAACCACGGCCAGGACGGCGTGCACCGCTTCCTGCACCACGAGATCGGCGTGAACAGCCGGTTCGACGAGATCCAGGCCGCCTTCCAGCTGCACCGGCTGCCCTCGCTCGCGGCCCGGCTCGACCGCCGGGCGCACATCGCCGCGTACTACACCGAGCGCTTCGCCGGGCTGCCCGGCATCACCCCTCCCCCGCCCGGCCGGGACGGCCGCTGCTTCTACGTGTACACGCTCCTCGCCCACGAGCGTGACGCGCTGCGCAAGCACCTCGCCGAGGCGGGCGTCGCCACGCACGTGTACTACCCGCTGCCGCTGCCCGGGCAGCGCGCCTTCGCACCGTACGCGGAGGCGGCGCAGCCGGGGGTGCGCTGGCCGCACGCCGAGCGGGCCGCGGCGCACCACGTCTCCCTGCCCGTGTACCCCCATCTCACCGACGCCCAGGTGGAACACATCGCCGACGCGGTGTGCGCCTTCGCCCGGCGCTGACACCGCCCCGGACCGCCGGGGCCGCGGTGTCCCGGAGACCGTCGAGGGCACGCACGCAAGCCGTCGAAGGCACGCACGCAAGCCGTCGAAGGCACGCACGCATGCCGTCGAGGGCACGCACCCGATCCCGCCACACCCCGCCTTCCCGGACCGGCACCGAGACCTTGAGGACCATCCGATGACCACGACTCAGGCCGCCGTCGCCGCGGGGCCCCGCGCGAGCAGGCTGCGCAGCTACGTCAGACTCGGCAAACTCGACGTCTACGACTACTACTTGAGCGTCTTCGTCGCCCTGTCGGCGGCGGCCGCAGGCACCGCCGGCCTCGACCCGGCCGCGCTGCCCGCCGTCGTCCTGCTGCTCGCCGGCGAGGTGCTGCTGGTGGCCTCCTCCGTCGCCCTGGACGACATCACCGGCTTCCTCGACGGCAGCGACCTCACCAACTACGGCCCCGACCATCCGCTGCGCAACAAGCTCCGCAAGCCGCTCGTCTCGGGCGCGCTGACGCTGCGTCAGGCGCGCGGCTTCGCGGCGGGCACGGCCGCCGGAGCGGCGGTCCTGTGGGCGGCGGCCGTCGCCGTGGCCCCGCACCGGCCGACCGGAACGCTCGTGCTGATGGGCGTCCTCTACGCGGGCGCGCTGCAGTACTCCTGGGGCCTGAAGCTGAGTTACCACGGCTTCCAGGAGTCCTTCCTGGTCGCCATCGGCGCGGGGTTCGTGCTCGCGCCGCACGGCCTGGCGACCGGCTCGTGGCCGCAGTTCCTGCTGGTGCAGGCGGTGCTGTTCGGTTTCGGGCCGCTGATGTTCGGCGTGTACTCCAACACCAACGACGTCGACGGCGACCGCGCGGTCGGCCGGCCCACCGTCGCCGCCCGCACCAGCGCGCGCGGCAACGCCCGGTTCGTCGCCGCGCTGTGCGTGCTGGAGTGCGCCGTCGGCGTCGGCGCGAGCGCCGCCGGCATCGCACCCTGGTGGTTCCCGCTCGTCATGCTGCCGGCGACCGCGCTGCGCGCCGTCCAGTACGTCACCGGGTTCCGCCGGGGCGACACGATGCGCGCCCGCCGGCTGGGCTTCACCACGCACCGCCTCGCCACCGCGCTGCTCGTCACCGCCAACCTCCTTCTCCTCGTCCCCGGAGCCGCCGCGTGACCACCGACCTGGATGTGGCCGTCGTAGGGGCCGGCATGGCCGGTCTCACCGCCGCCCACGAACTGCGGCGCGCCGGGCGGGAGGTGCGCGTCTTCGAGGCCGAGAGCACGGTGGGCGGCCGTATGCGCACCGTGCGCCGCGACGGCTACCTCATCGACACCGGCGCCGAGCAGATCTCCCTGCGCGGCTACCGGGCGACGTGGGAGCTGCTGCGCCGCTGCGGCATCACCCCGGAGGCGCTGCACCACAGCGGGCGGCCCATGGCGGTGTGGCGGGCGGGCCGGGTGCACCGCGGCGTCGGCGATCCGTCGGCCGTGGTCACCGGTGCCGGGCTCGGCCCGCGGCCCGGCTCTCCCTGGCCCGGTTCCTGGCCCTGACGACACGGCACCGGGCCGCGTTCGGCCACGACCGCCCCGAGCGCACGCCGCTGGGCGGCGCGACCGTCGCCGACCTCGCGGCCCGCTACCACCCGGAGCTGCTGGAGCGGATGCTGGACCCGCTCATCCGCGCGTTCTTCGGCTGGGACCCGGAGCGCAGCGCGGCGGCCCCCTGCTCGCCCTGCTGACGAGCGTCGGCCCGGTGTCCACCTGGCGCGCCTACCCGGGCGGCATGGACCTGCTCGCCCGCCGGCTCGCCGAGGACCTCGACGTCGTCACCGGGCAGCCGGTCGAGGAGGTCGCCGCCGACGGGGCGGGCGCCCGCCTCACGGTCGGCGGCCGGACCCTCACCGCGCGGGACGTCGTCCTCGCCGTCCCCGCCCCGTCGCCCTGCGCCTGCACGCCAATCCGGCGGCGGACGAGGCCGGTTACCTCGCCGCGAGCACGTTCCGGCCGATGCTGAAGGTGGTCTGCTCGCTGGACCGGCCGCTCGCGCCCGACCGGCGCTCCTACGCGATGCTCACGCCCGCCTGCGAGGACGACCTGCTGGCCGGCGTCATCGCCGACCATCTGCGCTGCCCCGACCGGGCTCCCGCGGGCCGGGGCCTGCTCGGGCTGATGGCCGCGCCGCGGCGCATCCCCGACCTGCTCGCGCTGTCCCCGCAGGACGCCGCGGACCGGCTCACCGCCGCCGCCGAACGCTACGTGCCCGGCCTGCGCGCGGCCTGCTCGGACCACCTGCTGGTGCACTGGCCGGAGGCGATGCCGGAGCTGACTCCCGGGCGCTCGCCGAGCGGCCCGCGTTCCTCGCCCGGCCCGCCCGCAGCGTCGAGTACGCCGGCGACTGGGTGGCCGCCCGGCCCGCCAGCGAGGGCGCCGTGCGCTCCGGTGCCCTCGCCGCCTCCCGCGTCCTCAGCCGGCGTACCACCGCATCCACGACCCCGCCCGCCCAGGAGGCCGCGTGAAACCCGGAGACATGGGGGTCCTGTTCGACGAGCTGGCCGACGCCGGCGCCCCCACCCGCGTCGTCCTCGACCGTCCCCTGGACCTCGCGCCCGACCGGGGAACCGAGTGGTCGGTGCCCGGGCTGGCCGTCCTCGTCCGGGAGACGGCGGGCGCCCTCGCCGAGGCCGGGACCGGCCCCGGTGACACCGTGGCGATCGTCAAGGCCAACCACTGGGACTACGACCTCGTCGCCTGCGCCGCCGTTCGCCTGGGCGCCGTGCCGGTGAAGCTGTCGTCGCACCTGGCCCCCGGCGTGCTGCGCACCCTCCTGCACCGCTGCTCCCCGACGTGCTGGTCACCGACCTCGCCGTCCTCGGCGCGGCCGGCGCGGACCTCGGCGCGGGCGCCCGCGCGACCGTCGTCCTGGATCACGCGGGCGACCTGCCGCCGGGCGTGCTCCGCCTGCCCGACCTGCGAGGGCACCGCGTCCCTGGTCCGCACCGCCGCGACGCCGACGCGCCGCTCCTCGTCACGCACACCTCCGGCACCACCGGAGTGCCGAAACTGGTCCGGCACTCCACCCGCACCCTGATCCACGAACTGGCCCGCCCCGAGGCGACCCGGCTGCCGCACATCGCGGTCCGCCGCGGCGACACGGTGCTCAACGCCAGCGCCTATCCGCACGGACGCACCTTCGCCTGGACCGGCGCCACCCTCTGCCTGACACCGCGCACGCTGACCATCGTGTCCGGGCAGGACCCGGACGTCGTCGATCCGCTGCTGCGGGCCCATCCGCCCACGGTCGCCGAGGGGCTGCCCGCGCGGTTCGTCCGGTTCAGGCCGCTCACCGAGCGGCTGGACAACCCGTTCCGCGACGTCCGGGTGTACATCAGCACCTACGACGCGGTGCACCCGCCGGTCGTCCGCTCCTACCTCGCGGCCAGTTCGCGCCGCGGAGCGGTCTGGGTGCAGGTGTGGGGCAGACCGAGACGGGACCGCTCACGTACGCGCTGCTCACCCGCCGCTCCGCGGGCCGCCGGGCAGCGGCCGGCTCCAGGGCCGTGCGCCACGCCGGGCGCCCGCTGCCGGTGCGGACCCGGCTGCGGGTGGTGGACCCGGTGACCTTCCGGCCGCTGCCGGCCGGGGTGCCGGGCCTGGTGTTCGCGCGGGTGCCGTCGCTGGCCCGCGGCTACGTCGGCGAACGGGAACGCTGGGCGGCCAAACAGCACGGGCCCTGGTGGAACACCGGGGACATCGGCGTCCTCCACGGGGACGGCAGTCTGCGGCTGCTGGACCGGGAGGTCGACCACTCGCCGCTGCTGAGCTGTCTGCACGCCGAGGACGTGCTCGAGGAGCGCCTCGAGGAGGCCGTGGAGTGCGTCGTCCTGGCGCGGCCCGGCGCCGATCCGCTGCCCGTCGTCGTCACCGCCGACGGCACGCTCGACCGGGCCCGCTGGAAGCGTGCCGTCCAGGGCCTGCCGCCGCTGGCGGAACCCGTCGCCCGCACCTGGGACGCGATCCCCGCACGGGCACCGGAAAGGTCCGCCGGACGGCCCTCCTCGAAGAACTCACCGGCCGGGCCGCGACCTGCGGCACGGGCCGCTGGACCTGACCCGATCGGAGTTGCCCGTGCGCCCGGAAACCACCACCGCGCCCCCGGTGCCCGCCCCCGTGCCGGGGCCGCGCGTCGGCTACGTCTTCGACAACCACAGCCCGCACAGCGGCGACCAGCACCGCTTCCTCAGCGAGTCCATGGACCCCGTCACCCTCGGCCGCCTCGCCGAGGCCGGGTCGGCCCCGGTCACCACTGCCTGGAGATCGGCGCGGGCGGCGGAAGCGTCGCCCACTGGCTCGCCGACCGCGTCGCCCCCGGGGCACGGTCACCGCCACCGACGTCAAACCCGACCGCATCCCCGCCCGCGCCGGTCTCACCGTGCTCGCGCACGACGCGGTCACCGACCCGCTGCCCGAGGCCGCCTACGACGTCGTCGTCGCCCGGCTCGTGCTCCAGCACATCCCCGGCGGCTCGCCGTGCTCGACAAGCTGGTCCGCTCGCTGAAACCCGGCGGGCTGCTCCAGATCGACGAGTTCGACACCTCGTACGAGCCCTGGCTGCTCGCCCCAGCGACGAGGACGGCAAGCTGTACCAGCGGTTCCTCGACACCAAGGCGGCCCTGCTGCGGGCCGCGGGCGGCGACCCGGCCTGGGGCCGGCACGCGGCGGCCGCGATGCGGGACGCCGGGCTCACCGACATCGACCCGCGCCCGTTCATCCAGCCCCGCACGCCCGGTTCCGCCTCGCTGGGCCTCCAGCTGCACCACACCCGCCATCTCGAACAGCGCCTGCTCGGGCCGGTTTCACCCGCGCCGAGCTGCGGCGGCTGCGGGACGTGATGAACCACCCGGACTTCGTCGCGACGAGCAGCGTCATCTACTCCGTCCAGGGCCGCAAACCGGCCGCGGACTCCCGGAAGGAATCCCCGTGACTCCCGCATCCCCAACCCCGCCACTCTGCTGCCGGACGCCCAGCAGGCCATCCGCCACCTGTACGCGGCGATGCACCAGGGCGGGCTGCCGCAGGAGATCCTCGGACTGGTCCACCTGCGGACCAGCCAGATCAACGGCTGCGGCCCGTGCGTCCGCATCGGCGTCGACCACGCCGTCCGCGCCGGGGAGAGCCCGGAACGCCTCCACCAGCTCGCCGCGTGGCACGACGCGTCCTGCTACACCGACGCGGAACGCGCGGCGCTCGCCGTCGCCGAGGCGGCGACCCGCCTGTCCGACCGCTCCGGTCCCGCGGTGCCCGACGACGTGTGGGACGAGGCCGCCCGGCATTTCGACGAACGCCAGCTGGCCGCCCTGATCGTCACCGTCTCGACGACCAACTTCCTCAACCGCCTGAACACCACCACCGGCAGCCGGTCGGCCAGGAGGCGTAGGCCGTGGAACGCGACGGTCGGGTGAGGGGGTACCGGTGACGGTCGTGCGCGAGGAGCCGGGGCGCGGGTCGCCGACGACGCCGTGGCGGTGGCCGGGGCGTTGCTGCGGCGGACGCTGGGCGGGCTGCCGGGCCGGCTCCCCGGCGTGACGGCGGCGCAGGCGCGGTCCGGGGTCACGGGGCGCGGGCCGGTGGCCATCGACGCCGACGACGAGCGGGCCGTGCAGGCGGCGTGCGGGGTGATGCACGTGCACGGCAGGGCCACGGGCGGGCCGGTGCCGCTGCCGGTGGGATACGTGTCGGCGGTCGCCGGAGTGCTGTCCGCGCAGGCCGCGACGGCCTGTCTGCTGGCACGGTGGCGCGGGTACCCGCCACTGCGGCCCGCCACGTCGCTGGCGCAGGGGGCGCTGCTGGCGGTCGGCCAGTACCTCGCGGCCGCGACGGCGCACGGCGCGCCGGGCGAGCCGGGCGAGCCGGCCTGGGCCGAGGCCGCCCCCGCTCCGGGGCTGGCCACGCTGACCACGGCCGACGGCGTGGCGGTGGAGATCGAGACGCTGGACCCGGCGGCCTGGTGCGGCTTCTGGGCCCGGCTCGGGGTGCCGGCGAAGACGGCGGGGCGCGGGTGGGGGCCGTTCCAGCAGCGGTTCGCCACCGCGGTGTGCCCGCTGCCGGACGCCCTGCGGGACGCGGTGCGCGCGGTGGACGCGCGGCGGGTCCGGGAGGCGGGGCGGGCGAGCGGCGTGTCGGTGGCGGTGGTCCCGGTGGACGACACCGCGGCGCCGGACGTGCCGCCGTGGCTCCTGGAGCCGGACGGTTCCGCGGCACCGGACACACGGCCCGGGCGCTGGGGCCGGGCGGCCGCGGTGCGGGCGGTGTGCCGGGCGGCCGGGGGCCCGGCGGCCCGCTGCCGCTGTCCGGGGTGCGGGTGGTGGAGTCCACGCGGCGGGTCCAGGGACCGATGGCCGGGCACGTACTGCGCCTGCTGGGCGCGGAGGTGATCCGCGTGGAGCCCCCGGGCGGCGACCCGATGCGCGGACTGCCCCCGCTGGCCGGCGACTGCTCGGCACGGTTCACGGCGCTGAACGCCGGCAAGACGGTCGTCGAGGCCGACCTGACCACGGCCCGGGCCGTCGGACCGTGCGGGAACTCGTGTCGGGCGCCGACGTGTTCACGCACACGTGGGCGCCGGGCAAGGCGGAGGCGTTCGGGCTGGACGCTCCCGCGCTGCGGGCGGTGCGCCCGGGCTGGTGTACGCCTCGGCGTCCGGGTTCGGGGACGCGCTGGGGCCCTGCCCGCCGATCGGCACGGACTATCTCGCCCAGGTGCACGGCGGTCTCGCCACCGCCGTGCGGCCGGCCGGGGAGCCGCCGGCTCCGTCGCTGATGACGCTCACCGACGTCCTGGGCGGTCTCGTGCTCGCCCAGGCGGCGCTGGCGGGACTGGCCGTCCGGGAGCGCACGGGGCGCGGCAGCCGTGCCGAGTCGTCCCTGCTGTCCGCCGCGGCCCTGGTGCCGCGACCGCCGCGACGGGTCCGCCTGACGCCGCTGGACCTTCCGCTGCCGACGGCGGACGGGCTGCTGTGTCTGGGGGCCACCGCGCGCGAACGCCCCGGCGAGGTGGCCCGCGTGACCGGCGCGAGCGGCCTCGCGTCCCTGCCCGCCCGGCTGCGGGAGCGCGGTACCGACGAGTGGCTGGCGCGGCTGCGCGAGGCCGGGCTGCCCTCGGTCCGGGTCCGCACCGACCTCTCGGGCCTCGCCGCCGATCCCGCCTTCGCGCGGGCGGTCCTGCCCCCCGATCCGCGGACGCCGTGCGCGCGGCCCGCCCCGCCCTGGCATTTCGAGGAGGCCTGATGGACACCGGCACAGGCACCGGCACCCCGCCGGCGGACCGCGTCGTGTGGCGGTCCGGGAACGGACTGGAACTGCCCGACCTCGTCCCCGCCCGGGAGCGTGCCGCGTGGCGGGCGCGGGGACTCACCGGCGACCAGGACCTGTTCGCCTCCTTCCGGGACCGTGCGCACGCCCACCCCGGACGGGACGCGGTCGTCGACGCCGAGGGGACCGTGTCGTACGCGGAGCTGTACGCGCTGGTCCTGCGGATCGCCGAACTGCTCGCGGCGGCGGGTCTCGGCGCGCGGGACGTGATCGCGCTGCGGCTGCCCAACGGCCGGCTGGCCGCGGCCGCCGAACTCGCCGTGTACGCGCTGGGTGCGGTGGCCCTGCCCTATCCGACGGGCGGCGGCACCCGTGACACGTACGCGCTGCTGGGCCGCTCCCGGCCGCCGGGGCGGTGTTCGCCGACCCCGACGACGTGCCGGACCAGGCGGAACTCCCCTGGCTGCGGGCCGTGTTCGTCACCGCCCCGGCGGCGCCGAGGGTGCCCGGCCGCTCGATCCGTCGCGGGCGTCGGGCACGTTCCGGCCCACGGCACGGCCGGGCGCCGGGGATCCGGCGCGGATCCTGGTGTCCTCCGGCACGGAGGCCGAGCCGAAGATGGTCGCCTACGGCCACCAGGCCTTCGCCGGCGGCCGGGCCGCGTACGTCCGCGCCCTCTCCCCCGGCCACCGCGGGCCGTGGCGGCACCTCGTGCTCGTCCCGCTCGCCTCCTCCTACGGCTCGCTCGGCGTGCCGGTCACGCTGGCGGCGCTGGGCGGCACCCTGATCGTCCGCGACCGGTTCGACGCCGCCGACGCGCTGCGGGCCGTGACGGAGCACCGGCCCACGCATCTGTTCGGCGTCCCGACCATGCTCCGCAGGCTCGCGGACGAGCCCCCCGGACCGGGCGAGGACCTCTCCTCGCTGCGGGCCGTGGTGTCCAGCGGGGCGGCGCTGCCGGCCTCCACCGCGGCCGCCTGCCGGGCCAGGTTCGGCCGGGACGTGGTCACGGTGTACGGGTCCACGGACGGGGTGAACTGCCACACCGCGACCCCGGGCGCCCCGGCCGGCGGCACGGCCGGGACACCGAACCCCGCCGTCGCGGACATCCGCGTCGCCCGGGCCGACGGCACCCTTGCCGCGGTCGGCGAGCCGGGCGAGATCCTGGCCCGGGCCCCATGACCCCGCTGTGCTACGTCGCCGCTCCCGGCCTCGACCGCCGCTACCGCACCGCCGACGGCTGGGTCCGCACCGGCGACCTCGGGAAACTCGACGAGCAGGGGCGCCTGCACGTGCTGGGCCGGCTGAAGAACGTCGTCATCCGCGGCGGGCAGACCATCAGCCCGGCGGAGGTCGAACGCGAACTCGGCGCGCACTCCGGCCTGGCCGAGGCGGTCTGCGTCGCCGTACCCGACGAGGAGTACGGCGAACGGCTCTGCGCCTGCGTGCGCCCCGCCCCCGGTGCCCCGGCCCCCTCCCTCCCCAGCTCGCGGACTTCCTCGCCGGACGCGGTCTGGAGAAGCGGAAGTTCCCGGAGTACCTGCTGGTCACGGACCGTATGCCGCTCGGTCCGACGGGAAAGGTCTGCCGCCGCACCCTGACCGCGTCGGCGCTGCGGGCCCTGCGCACCGGCCGGCTGCACACCCGAACGGACGGCCGGGGAGCCGCTGCGGCGGGCGGGGGCGGGCGATCCCGGGGGCGCGGCGCGCCGTCAGTTCCGGGACACGCGTTGCGCGAGGGCGATGTTGAGCTTCAGGACGTTCACCCGGGGCTCGCCCATGAAGCCGAGCGTGCGGCCCTCGGTGTGTGCGTCGACGAGCCGCCGGACCTCGGCGACGGGAGGCCGTTCCGCTCGGCGACGCGGTGGACCTGGAGGTTCGCGTACTCGGGTGAGATGTGCGGGTCGAGGCCGGAGCCGGAGGACGTCACCGCGTCGGCGGGCACGTCGGACGGCTCCACCTGGTGGCCGGCGGTCGAGTTGTCCTTCACGACGGCGGCCTTGGCGTCCTTCACCCACCGGACGAGTTCGTCGTCGTCGCCGGACCGGTTGGTGGCGCCGGACAGGATGAGCCGGTACCGGGTGTTGACAGTGTTGGTGCCGAGGCCGTTCTGCGGGCGGCCCTGGAACCACTTCAGGTCGGGCTCCGGCGTCTCCTGGCCCTTCTTCAGCGGCAGGTTGTACGCCTGGCCGATCAGGGAGGAGCCGACGACCCTGCCGCCGGCCTCGATCTCGGAGCCGTTCGCCTGGTGGGGGAACAGCCCCTGCGCGACGCCGGTGATCACCAGCGGGTAGACGACGCCGGTGACGAGGGTCAGGGCCA
Source organism: Streptomyces sp. SW4 (assembly GCA_003248315.1). GTDB lineage: Bacteria > Actinomycetota > Actinomycetes > Streptomycetales > Streptomycetaceae > Streptomyces. Next base: position 126,538 of record QKWM01000003.1, on the reverse strand, counting down.
GGAGGGCGCGCAGGCCCGCTCCGAGGAGCCGGGCGGTGGTGGTCAGGGGGTTGTTCACGGTCCTTCACCCGATCCCGGGATCGAAGAGATGAGCAGGTCGATGAGTTTGATGCCGGCGAACGGGGCGACGAGGCCGCCCAGCCCGTAGACGGTGAGGTTGCGGCGCAGCATCCGGTCCGCGCTGACCGGCCGGTACCGCACGCCCTTCAGGGACAGGGGCACCAGCGCGACGATGATCAGCGCGTTGAAGACGACCGCGGACAGGATGGCGGAGTCCGGTGAGGACAGGCCCATGATGTTGAGCTTGTCCAGGCCCGGGTGGACGGCCGCGAACAGCGCCGGGATGATCGCGAAGTACTTGGCGACGTCGTTGGCGATGGAGAACGTGGTCAGCGCGCCCCGCGTGATGAGGAGCTGTTTGCCGATCTCGACGATCTCGATGAGCTTCGTCGGGTCCGAGTCGAGGTCGACCATGTTGCCGGCCTCCTTGGCGGCCGACGTGCCGGTGTTCATCGCCACGCCGACGTCCGCCTGGGCCAGCGCGGGCGCGTCGTTGGTGCCGTCGCCGGTCATCGCGACCAGCCTGCCGCCGGCCTGTTCCCGTTTGATCAGCGCCATCTTGTCCTCGGGGTGGCCTCCGCGAGGAAGTCGTCGACGCCGGCCTCCTGGGCGATCGCCTTGGCGGTCAGCGGGTTGTCGCCGGTGATCATGACGGTCCTGATGCCCATGCGGCGCAGCTCCTCGAACCGCTCGCGCATGCCGTCCTTGACGACGTCCTTGAGGTGGACGACGCCGAGGATCCGGGCGCCCTCCGCGTCCTCGACGGCGACCAGCAGCGGGGTGCCGCCGGCCTCGGAGATGCGGCTCGCGATCTCGTCGGCGTCGTCGGCGACCCGGCCGCCGCGCTCCTCGACCCAGGCGATGACCGAACCGGCCGCGCCCTTGCGGATCTTGCGGCCGTCGACGTCGACGCCCGACATCCGGGTCTGGGCCGTGAACGCGATCCACTCGGCGCCGGCCAGCTCGCCCCGGTGGCGCTCGCGCAGCCCGTACCTCTCCTTCGCCAGGACGACGACGGAGCGGCCCTCGGGCGTCTCGTCGGCCAGCGACGACAGCTGGGCGGCGTCCGCGACCTCGGCCCGGGTGGTGCCGCGGACCGGTACGAACTCGGCGGCCCGCCGGTTGCCGAGGGTGATGGTGCCGGTCTTGTCGAGCAGCAGGGTGGAGACGTCGCCGGCGGCCTCGACGGCGCGGCCGGACATGGCCAGGACGTTGCGCTGGACCAGGCGGTCCATGCCGGCGATGCCGATCGCGGAGAGCAGGGCGCCGATCGTGGTCGGGATCAGACAGACCAGCAGGGCGACGAGGACGACCATCGTCAGGTGCGTGCCCGCGTGGGCCGCGAACGGCGGCAGGGTCGCCACCGCCAGCAGGAAGACGATCGTCAGCGAGGCCAGGAGGATGTTCAGCGCGATCTCGTTCGGCGTCTTCTGCCGGGCCGCGCCCTCGACCAGGTTGATCATGCGGTCGATGAAGGTCTCCCCGGGCCTGGTCGTGATCCTGACGACGATGCGGTCGGAGAGGACCTTCGTACCCCGGTGACGGCCGAGCGGTCGCCGCCCGACTCGCGGATGACCGGGGCCGACTCGCCGGTGATCGCCGACTCGTCGACGGAGGCGACGCCCTCGACGACGTCGCCGTCGCCGGGGACGACGTCGCCGGCCTCGCAGACGACCAGATCGCCGATGCCCAGGCCGGTGCCCGGGACCCGCTCCTCGGAGCCGTCCGGCCGCAGCCGGCGGGCGACCGTGTCGGTCTTGGCCTTGCGCAGCGTGTCGGCCTGCGCCTTGCCGCGGCCTTCGGCGACCGCCTCGGCGAGGTTGGCGAAGAGCACGGTCAGCCACAGCCAGGCGCTGATCGTCCAGCCGAACCAGTCGCCGGGATCCCGGAAGGAGAAGACCGTGGTGAGCAGCGAGCCGATCCAGACCACGAACATCACGGGGGACTTGACCATCATCCGCGGATCGAGCTTGCGGAACGCGTCCGGCAGCGAGGTGACCAGCTGCTTCGGGTCGAAGAGGCCGGCGCCGGCACGGCCCTCGGCGGGCTTGTGCCCGGAGGGGACGTCGCTGTGCGGCGCCCGGGTGGGTGTGGCTGTGGACATGGAGTCCTCTGGGTTCTGGGTACGGGTGGTCGTCACGCCAGCCCCTCGGCGAGCGGGCCCAGCGCCAGGGCGGGGAAGTACGTCAGACCGGTGACGATGAGGATCGCGCCCACCAGCAGGCCGCTGAACAGCGGCTTCTCGGTGCGCAGCGTGCCCGCGGTGGCCGGGACCGGCCGCTGCGCGGCGAGGGATCCGGCGAGCGCCAGCACGAACACCATCGGCAGGAAGCGGCCGAAGAGCATGCACAGGCCGAGCGTGGTGTTGAACCACCGGGTGTCGGCGTTCAGGCCGGCGAAGGCGGACCCGTTGTTGTTCGAGGCGGAGGTGTAGGCGTAGAGGATCTCGGAGAATCCGTGCGCCCGCTGTTGGTCGTGGAGTGGGCGGGGTCGGCAGCGCCATCGCGAACGCGGTGAACACGAGCACCAGCGCCGGGGTGATGAGGATGTAGCAGGCTGCGAGTTTGATCTCGCGGGCGCCGATCTTCTTGCCGAGGTACTCGGGGGTGCGGCCGACCATCAGGCCGGCGATGAACACCGCGATGACCGCCATGACGAGCATGCCGTAGAGGCCGGAGCCCACACCGCCGGGCGCGATCTCGCCCAGCATCATGCCGAGCAGGGTGATCCCGCCGCCCAGGCCGGTGAAGGACGAGTGGAAGGAGTCGACCGCGCCGGTGGAGGTGAGCGTGGTCGACACGGCGAAGATCGACGAGCCGCCGATGCCGAACCGGACCTCCTTGCCCTCCATGGCGCCGTTCGCCAGCTCGAACGCCGGGCCGTGGTGGGAGAACTCGGTCCACATCATCAGGGAGACGAAGGCGAGCCAGATGGTGCCCATCGTGGCGAGGATCGCGTAGCCCTGCTTCACGCTGCCGGCCATGAGGCCGAAGGTGCGGGTCAGGGAGACCGGGATCAGCAGGATCAGGAAGATCTCGAAGAGGTTCGTGAAGGGGGTGGGGTTCTCGAAGGGGTGGGCGGAGTTGGCGTTGAAGTAGCCGCCGCCGTTGGTGCCCAGTTCCTTGATGGCCTCCTGGGAGGCGACCGCGCCGCCGTTCCACTGCTGCGTGCCGCCCGTGAACTGGCCGACCTCGTGGATGCCGGAGAAGTTCTGGATGGCGCCGCAGGCGACCAGGACGACCGCGGCCACGGCCGCCAGCGGCACCAGGACGCGGACGACGCCGCGCACCAGGTCGGCCCAGAAGTTGCCGAGGTCGCCGGTGCGCGAGCGCGCGAAGCCGCGGACGAGGGCCACGGCGACGGCCATGCCGACGGCCGCGGAGACGAAGTTCTGCACGGCCAGCCCGGCGGTCTGCACGACGTGGCCCATGGCCTGTTCGCCGTAGTACGACTGCCAGTTGGTGTTGGTCACGAACGACACGGCGGTGTTGAACGCCTGGTCCGGGTCGATCGAGGAGAAGCCCAGCGAACCCGGCAGGACGCCCTGGAGCCGCTGCAGGGCGTAGAGGAAGAGGACGCCGGCGGCGGAGAAGGCGAGGACGCCGCGCAGGTACGCGGGCCAGCGCATCCCGGTGTCCGGGTCGGCGCCGATGCCCGGTAGATCCACCGCTCGACGCGCCAGTGCGTGCCGGAGGAGTAGACCCTGGCCAGGTGCGCGCCGAGGGGTTTGTGGGCGAGCGCCAGCGCCGCTGTGAGCGCGAGCAGCTGGAGGACGCCGGAGAGGACGGGACCCATGCCGTCCGCTGCGGTGGCAGCCGATGTCACGGTCAGAACCTCTCCGGGAAGATCAGGGCGAGGACGAGATAGCCCAGCAGGGAGACGGCCACGACCAGGCCGACGACGTTCTCGGCGGTCACAGCTTCGTCACCCCCTTGGCGACGAGGGTCACCAGCGCGAAACCCGCGAACACGGTGAGGACGAAGGCCAGGTCGGCCATCGCGAACTCCTGGAGTGAGGTTCGGTGGAAACGGACGATTAAGGAAAGCCCCTCGATGGCCGGATCCGACCGTTCGTTGACGGCTCCCTTACGGCGACGCCCACCGCCTTGACGGACCTCTTACGGCAGCGGTTCACTCCCGACTCGGCAGGTGGCGGGTGAAGAACGCGCGCAGGAGGTTCCGCACGGCGGGCACGGTGACGCGGGGGGCGGCGAGGCCGGTCATGGCCGCCCGCCCGGACGCGGTCATCAGACCGGCCTTGTGGAGCTGGGGCACGAGGGCCGCGTAGTCGGTGAAGACCCAGTGGTGGGCGTCGTCGAGCTGCCACCGGGAGACGGGGCCCCCGTGCGCGAGGAGGGCGGCCCAGGACCGGTCCAGCCGGGCGTCGCGGAAGCCGTCGGTGCCGGCCAGGAGCAGCGGACGGCGCGTTCCGTGCCGGGCCACCGGCAGCAGTTCGCCGTCCATCTGGTCGAGGTAGCCCTCCAGGTTGACGGCGGCGGCGATCCTGCCGTCCTCGTGGAGCGCCTGCGCCGCCGCGGTGCCGCCGGCGGAATGGCCGTACACCCCGACCCGGTCCAGGCCCAGCGCGTCGAGGACGAAGACGAGGTCGGCGACCCGGGTGTCGATCATGGTGCGGAACGTGGCCGCGTCCGGCGGGCCCGACAGCGCCGTCGGGCGGACCCGTTTCCGGCCCGGCCGGGCTCCGGGGAACTCCACCTGGCTCGCGTCGCCGGGGTGGTCGACGGTGACGACCGTCCAGCCGTGGGAGGCGAGGTCCACGGCGAGGGCGCTGCCCGTCGTGCGGGCGTCGCCGCCGCCCGGGCTGTAGAGGAGCACGGGGCGGCGTGCGGGAAGGGGCGGGGCGCCGGCCCGGGCGTGGGTCAGGGTGGCGGCCCAGTCGACGCCGGCGTCCGGCAGCTGCGGGTGGATGTACCGGCACAGGCCGGTGAAGACCGCCGCGGCGCCGGGGGTCAGCTGCGGGACCCGCGGCAGGCCGTGCCCGGAGGCGGCGGGCCGCAGGACGGTGACCATGAGTTCCCGTACGCCGATCCCGGGCGCCCACGGATCGTTGCGGGAGGAGTCCACGAGGTACAGCGTCTCGGCGCCGACGGGCAGGGCCGCTGGGCGCCGGCAGACGCAGGCGCAGCAGCGGCGCCGCCGCACGATCCGGGCGGCGGCCGGTGTGACGGGGGGCCGCGGAGGCCGGGCGGAGTCGAGCAGCAGGGCGGCGGCGCCGGCGAGAACGCCCTTGGCGAGAGTGCGGCGCCCGGGTGTGGTGAAAGACGTCATGGACGGCATGCTGGGGGTGGGCGCCGGGCCCGGGCCATGCTTGCGGCCGGGGCCGAAAGGCTGGCGCGGAACGGGGGGATGTGCGTGATCCGGATCCATTTCACGGCGGACGACCTGGCCCGGGTGCGGTTCGCACCGCGGCCGTCGCCGCTGCCCGAGACGCATGCGGCCCTGATGACGCTGATCACGCCGCAGGAGGATCCGGTGTCCGGAGGCCGGCGCGCCCGGCTGCTGCGGACCCTGCCGCGCGCGGCCGCGCCGCTCGCCCATCTGGCCCCGCGGGCAGGGCACCCGCGTTCCTCGACGTCCTGGGCGACACGCTGGAGGAGGGGTTCGCGTCGGTCAGGGCAGCGGATCCCGAGACGGTGCGCACCGGGATCGAGCAGGTGTACGAGGGGCGGCCGGCGCCCGCGTGGATCCGTGCCCTGCACCGCGGGGACGCCGATGCCTGGCGGATCCTCGAACGCGCGCAGCGGGCGGCGTACGGGACGGTCCTCGCGCCGGTGTGGCCCCGCGTCCAGGACCTGCACCGGGCGGAGTTCACCCGCCATGCCGTGGCCGCCGGTGAAGCGGGCCTCGGTGCGGCCCTGGCCGGCCTCGCCCCCGGTTCGCGGCTGCGCGACGGCGTCTGGGAGTGGCCGCTGCCGGGTGTCGCGGGCGTGCGGGAGGTCCGGCTCGGCGGGCGCGGTCTGGTCCTGCGGCCGACCTTCCACTGGCGGCGCGGCCCGCTGATCCAGGACCGGCCGGGCCGTCCGGTGGCGCTCGCCTACCCGGCCGCGGGGCTGCCCTCCGTCGCCGACGGCGACGGGACGCCGGACGATCCCCTCGCCGGGGTCCTGGGGCGGACCCGGCTGGCGGTGCTGCGCTGCCTGGACCGGCCCCGCACGACCACGGGGCTGGCGCGCCGGGTCGGCGTCAGCAACGCGACGGCCTCCGCCCACGCCTCCGCGCTGCGCTCCGTCGGTCTGGTCACCACCACGCGCACGGGCCGCTCGGTGCACCACACGCGCACGGCCCTGGCGGAGTTGCTGCTGGCCGGCGGCGGGGCGGCCGGGGCCGGGGACGGTCGGCGCCCCGCGTAGGGAGGCGACGCCCCCGGCCGGCCGTGTGCGGTGTTCAGCGTCCGTCGCGGCCCTCGGCCGGTGCCCTTCCCGGGCCCGGTGCCGCGGCGTGTTCCGGTTCCGGTGCGGCCGCCGCGCCGGCGGGTGCGGCGGCCGAGGCCGCGGCGTGTTCCGCGAGCACGCCGGTGCGGCGCCGCTGGACCAGCCAGTAGTAGGCGAACCCGCCCAGCGCGATGATCCCGACGAAGAGCACGGCGCCCCACCGCAGGTACCAGTGGAAGGGCGGGGCGGCGTTGTAGACGGCCGCACGGGGCCAGATGAGGTTCAGTGTCATGGCCCGCCCCACAGCACCGCGAGGATGTTGACCGGCAGGCCCCAGCGGCCGAGGGAGAACTTGCCCTCGACCGGCTTCCACCTGCCGCGCAGCCGGGCCACCAGCATCGGGCCCGTGACCAGCAGGTAGGCCACGTAGATCATGATGATGCCGATGCTGGTGACCACCGTGAAGATCTGCGGCTGACGGATGTTCACCACCAGGATCGCCAGGGCGAGGACGCCGATGATGACCGTGGGCAGAACGGGGGTGCCGAACCGCGGGCTGACCCGGGCCAGTCGCGCGGATCCGGGCAGGTTGTTGTCCCTGGCCATGGCGAACGCCAGCCTGACGGCCGCCGTGTGCACGGCGAGCGCGCACACCGTGACGGCGATGAGCACGCACCAGAGCATCGCCTGCCCGGCCGTCGGGCCGAGCACGTCCAGGACCACGTACTGCAGCCCGTCGGTGGAGATCCGGTCGCCCTTCAGGCTGGAGACGCTCATCAGGGCGAGGATCAGGATGAGCCCGCCGAGGACGAACGAGGCGACGATCGCCCTGATGATGGCGCGCGGCGCGTTGCGCGAGGGGTCCAGGGACTCCTCGCCGAGGGACGCGGCCGTGTCGAAGCCGTACATGACATAGGCGGAGGCGAGCGAGGCGACGAGGAAGGCACCGAGGTACCCGGCGGACTGGCCGTCGCCGGTGCCGGCGGTGTCGAGCACGACGTCGGGGCCCCGCACGACGTTGACGCCGAGGAGCACGATGAGCACGACGGTGGCGATGAGTTCCAGGAAGACGCCGGCGGTGTTGATCCGCGCCATCAGCTGCACGCCGAAGGCGTTGACGAGCGTGGTGAACAGGATCAGGACGGCGGCGAGGAGCACCGCGTTGGCCGGCTTGTCGTAGGGGCCGGAGCCGTCTCCGACGAACTGGAAGACGGAGGAGATCTGCGGCAGCGTCAGCTGGTAGGCCAGGGCGACGGCGGCGATCGACACGACGGACGCGATGAGCATCATCCATCCGGCCAGCCAGCCTATGTGGGGGTTGCCCATCTTCTTGGCCCAGTTGTAGATGCTGCGGCCACCGGGTAGCGGGCCGCCAGCTCGGCGAAGCACAGGGCGACCATGAACTGGCCGGCGAACACCATCGGCCAGGACCACCAGTAGGCCGGGCCGCCGTTGGCGAAGCCGAAGTAGAAGAGCTGGAAGGTGCCGGTGAGGATGGAGATGTAGGAGATGCCGGCGGCGAAGGTGTGGAAGTTGCCGAGGGTGCGCTTGAGTTCGGGCCGGTATCCGAACTCCGCGAGTTCGGCGTCGTCGTCGGCCGGGGCGGTGTCCGACGGCCGGCCGGGTGGCGGTGCACTGGTCATGAGCAGCTCCTGGGGGACGAGGGGGAGAGCGGTCCGGGTGCCGGGCGGGCCCGTTCGGCTGCCGGGGGGCGTCCCGGGCGGCACGGCCTAGCCGGAGAACCAGCCCTGCGGCCGCGGGTCGGTGTTCTGCCAGATGTGCTTGGTCTCGCGGTACTCGTCGAGGCCGCCGGCCCCAGCTCGCGGCCGATGCCGGAGCGGCCGAACCCGCCCCACTCCGCCTGCGGCAGGTAGGGGTGGTAGTCGTTGATCCAGACGGTGCCGTGCCGCATCCGCCGCGCCACGCGCTGGGCCTTGCCGGTGTCCTGCGTCCACACGGCTCCGGCCAGCCCGTACTCGGTGTCGTTGGCGATGCGTACGGCGTCGTCCTCGTCGGTGAAGCGTTCCACCGTCAGGACGGGGCCGAAGGACTCCTCGTGGACCACGCTCATGCCCTGGTGGCACTCGTCGAGCACGGTCGGCAGGTAGTAGAAGCCGCCGGCGAGGCCGGGGTCGGCCGGCCGTGCTCCGCCGCAGCGCAGGACGGCGCCCTCGGCGAGGCCGGTGGCGACATAGGCCTCGACCCGGTCCCGGTGGGCGGCGGAGATGAGGGGGCCGGTCTCCGCGTCCTTGTCGAACGGGCCGCCCAGCCGGATGCGTTCGGCGCGGCGCACGAGCGCGTCGACGAACCTGTCGTGCAGCGAGTCCTCGACGACGAGGCGGGCGCCGGCCGAGCAGACCTGCCCCGAGTGGAGGAAGACCGCGGTGAGCGCGTGGTCCAGGGCCGTGTCGAAGTCGGCGTCGGCGAACACCACGTTGGGGTTCTTGCCGCCCAGTTCGAGCGCGACCTTCTTCACGGTGCCGGCGGCCGCCGCCATGATCCGCCGGCCGGTGTCCAGGCCTCCGGTGAAGGAGACGAGGTCGACGTCGGGGTGTTCGGCGAGGGGCGCGCCGGCCTCGGGGCCGGCGCCGAGCACGAGGTTGGCCACGCCGGCCGGCACACCGGCCTCCTCGAGCAGGCGCATCAGCAGGATCGACGTCGAGGGGTGAGTTCGCTGGGCTTGAGCACGAAGGTGTTGCCCGCCACCAGGGCGGGCGCCACCTTCCACGCGGCCTGGAGCAGCGGGTAGTTCCAGGGGGTGATCAGGCCGCAGACGCCGACGGGTTCGTGGACGACCCTGCTGATGGCGTCCGCCCGGCCGGTGTCGACGACCCGGCCGGCGCTGGTCCCGGCGACGGAGCCGAAGTAGCGGAAGCAGGCGGCGACGTCGGCGACGTCGTACTCGCTCTCGACCAGCCGTTTGCCGGTGTCGAGGGATTCCGCCCGGGCGACGGCGCCGGCCCGTTCCTCCAGCAGGTCGGCGACGCGCAGCAGCACGGCGCCGCGCTCCCGCTCCGGGGTGCGGGGCCAGGGGCCTTCGTCGAAGGCCCGCCGGGCCGCCCGGATCGCGTCCTCGGTGTCGGCCCGGGTGGCCTCGGAGACCGAGGCGACGTGCCGTCCGTCGGCCGGGCAGTGGATGTCCCGCCGGCCACCGGCCGATGCCGGTCGCCAGATGCCGTCCACGTACAGGTCTGCCATGTGTGGGTCCTTCGCGCAGGGAACAGCGACCGAGTTGCGTATCACGCATCGGATTGCTTGAGAGGGAACACCTTCGGGGACCGGTCCCGCCGCGTCAAGGCTGCGGGAGCTCCCGGTTGCGCCGCGGGCGGCGGAGGCGGCCCGTGGGACCGCCTCCGCCCACCTCCGCGCGGCCGGAGCGCCGGCCGCTACCGGGAGCCCTGCACCTGGACGTCGCCGTCCTTGCGGTGGCGGTAGAACTCGGCGGTGGACGGCTCCAGCGGCGTGTTGCCGAGGATGAGGTCGGCCGCCTTCTCGGCCACCATCATCACGGGGGCGTAGATGTTGCCGTTGGTGACGTACGGCATGACGGAGGCGTCGACGACGCGCAGCCCCTCCAGGCCGTGCACGCGCATGGTCGAGGGGTCCACCACGGACATCTCGTCGACGCCCATCTTGCAGGTGCAGGACGGGTGCAGCGCGGTCTCCCCTCCCGCGCCACCCAGTCCAGGATCTCCTCGTCCGTCTCGACCGCGGCCCCGGCGACACCTCGCCGCCGTTGAACGGGTCCATCGCCCGCTGGTTCAGGATGTGGCGGGAGACGCGGATCGCCTCCACCCACTCCCGGCGGTCCTGTTCGGTGGACAGGTAGTTGAAGCGCAGGGCGGGGTGGACGGAGGGGTCCTTGCTCTTGATCTTCACCGAGCCGACCGCGTCGGAGTACATGGGGCCGACGTGGACCTGGTACCCGTGCCCGCCCGCCGGCGACGTACCGTCGTAGCGGACCGCGATGGGCAGGAAGTGGAACATCAGGTTGGGGTAGTCGACGTCCTCGTTGCTGCGGACGAAGCCGCCGGCCTCGAAGTGGTTGGTCGCCCCGGGGCCCTTGCGGAAGAGCCACTGCAGCCCCACCCACGGCCGGTACCGCCACTGGAGGTACGGCTGCATCGACACCGGCTGCTTGCAGGCGTACTGCACGTACACCTCCAGGTGGTCCTGGAGGTTCTCCCCGACGCCGGGCACGTCCGCCACGACGCCGATGCCGAGCCTCTTCAGCTCGTCGGCGTTGCCGACACCCGAGAGCTGGAGCAGCTGGGGCTGTTGATGGCACCGCCGGAAAGGATCACCTCACCGGCCCTGACCCGCCGGCGCTGCCCCGTGCGCGTGCGGTACTCCACGCCGACGGCCCGCTTGCCGGAGAACAGCACCCGGGTGACGAAGGCCCCCGTGCGCACCTGGAGGTTGGGCCGCCCCATCACCGGGTGCAGATAGGCGCGGGCCGCGGAGAGCCGGCGCCCTCGGTGCACGTTCCGGTCGAAGTGGGCGAAGCCCTCCTGCCGGTAGCCGTTGACGTCGTCGGTCAGGGGGTAGCCGGCCTGCTGCGCCGCTTCCAGGAACGCGGAGAACAGCGGGTTGGTGGCCGGGCCGCGCTCCAGCACCAGCGGGCCGGAGCGGCCGCGGAACTCGTCGCCGGGATCGGCCGCCAGGCAGTTCTCCATGCGGTTGAAGTAGGGCAGGCAGTGCGCGTAGTCCCAGTCGCCCATCCCCTTGTCGCGCGCCCAGCGCTCGTAGTCCAGGGGGTTGCCGCGCTGGAAGATCATGCCGTTGATGCTGCTGGAGCCGCCCAGGACCTTGCCGCGGGCGTGGTAGATGCGCCGGCCGTGCATGAAGGGTTCCGGCTCGGACTCGTACTTCCAGTCGTACAGGCGGCTGCCGATGGGAAGGGCAGGGCCGCCGGCATGTGGATGAAGACGTCGAAGAGCGGGTCGGACCGGCCCGCTTCCAGCACCAGGACCTGGTTGCCGGAGTCGGCGGAGAGCCGGTTCGCCAGGGCACAGCCCGCCGAACCCCCGCCGACGATGACGAAGTCGTACTGCTTGAGCGCCATGTATGCCTCGTTCCGCTCGCGCCGTCGTTGTGCACACGCGCCGATACCCGTAGCGCAGTACGCACCCGGTTTCTCGAAGCGCAACTTAGCGCTGCTCCCGAAAGCTTGGCTACACCCCGGAGCCACCTCGCGTTCACGCGGCCGTCGTCGGCTCCGCGGCGGCGGGGGCGGCGGGGCGGCGGGGGGGCTGTAGCAGCGGCGCGGGCCGCAAGGGAGCGGTGGCAGCGGCGCGGGCCGCAAGGGAGCGGTGGCAGCGGCGCGGGCCGCAAGGGAGCGGTGGCAGCGGCGCGGGCCGCAAGGGAGCGGTGGCAGCGGCGCGGGCCGCAAGGGAGCGGTGGCAGCGGCGCGGGCTGCGAGGGGGCTGTAGCAGCGGCGCGGGCTGCGAGGGGGCTGTAGCAGCGGCGCGGGCTGCGAGGGGGCTGTAGCAGCGGCGCGGGCTGCGAGGGGGCTGTAGCAGCGGCGCGGGCTGCGAGGGGGCTGTGGCAGCGGCTCGGCGACAGGAGCGCGGTGGCGGTGAGACCCGTCGGCGGTCGGCGGTGCTCTGCCGGCGGTGCTCTGCCGGCGGCGGGCGGTGTCGACGCGGCCGCCGGGTCAGATGCCGGGCGGGTCGCCCGGCAGGTCCAGGCCGGTGAGGGCGCCGACCGGGTCCAGGTCGGGGGTGCCGCGGGGCCACCAGTCGTCGCGGCCCGGTTCGGACTCGTACGCGTACCACAGGCCGTCCCGGCCCAGGCGGAGCTGGACGTGGCCCTGCGGATGGGTGAGGCGGTTGCGCCAGGGGCGGAAGGCGGGGAGGTCGGCGGCGAGCAGCAGGGGGCGGGCGCGGTCGAAACGGCCGGCCGGCGGGTCCCAGGCGTCCTCCAGGGCGGAGAGTCCGGCGGCGCCGCCCTGCCGCCAGGCGGCCACCGCACGCGCCAGGTCGGCCGTGCCGCGTCCGGTGGCGGCGGCGAGGGTGGCGTACAGGGCGCGGGTGGCCGCGGTGAGGCCGGAACCGGGGCGGGCGGCGGCCAGCCGGACGGCGTCCTGCCACAGGGTGAGTCCGCCGACCGGGTCGCGGCCGGTGGTCAGCAGGGCATGGGCGCGGGCCCCGGCCTCGGTCGCCAACTGGTCGAGGACGAAGGCGTCCGGCCCACCGGGCAGCCCCGGGTAGGCGGGCGGCGGCCGGGGTGCGGCGGGACGGGCAACGGCGGCGGAAGCGGCGGGCGCGGGCCGTCGGCGCCGGCGGCCAGGACGTCGCTCGCCCGGACGCCGGGCAGCGGCGCGGGCGGCCGGTCCTGCGCCGCCCGGGCCGCGCGGGCGGCGCTCAGCCGGGACAGCGCCTCCAGCAGCTCCCGCTCCCCCGGCCGCGCAACAGGAGCAGGACGAACGGGTCGGCGTCGAGCAGCCGCGCCGTCTGGTAGCACAGGGCGGCGGCGTGCTTGCAGGGGTGACCGGAGTCCGGGCAGCTGCACCGGGGGGCGAGGTCGCCGGGGCCGGGCAGCAGGGGGACGCCGCAGTCGGCGAGCGAGTGCGGAAGCTCCTTGTCGAGGAGGGCGGCGATGTGTCCCGGGCGCTCCGCGGCGGCGTCCAGGAACCTCTCCAGTCGGCGTCGCCGAGCGTGCGCAGCCGGACCTGCACGCGGTACGGACGGGGCCGGCTGCCCTGGACGTAGGCGAGGACGAGGCCGGGCGTCACGGTGATGGCGTCGACGTGTCCCTGCGCGGCGTAGTCGCGGCCGCGGGCCAGCCGCTTGGGGTCGAGCGCGCCGTCCTCCAGCGCGGTGATCCAGGCGTCGCCCCACCAGGTCCCGGCGAGCCCGCCGTCCGCCGCACCGCGCGGCGGCAGCGCCGGGAACGTCCGCCGCAATTCGCCGTCCCGCCCGGGAGCGGCCATGGAACCGGCCCGGACCCTCGGAGGAGCCGTGGACGCCGGGGAGGGCTCCGGGGGGCGCGGGGCAGCGGCCGGGAGGGCTCCGGGGACGCCGGGTTCGGTGCCGGGGAGGGCCCGGGACGCCGGATCCGGTGCCGGGGAAGGCTCCGGGGACGCCGGATCCGGTGCCGGGGAAGGCTCCGGGGACGCCGGGTTCGGTGCCGGGAGGGCGGATTCGGTGCCGGGAGGGGGCCCGAGGCCGCCGGTTCGGTGCCGGGAGGGACGGGTTCTGTGTCGGGGGCGCTCCGGAGACGCCGGGGACTGCGCCGAGGAGGGCGGGTTCGGCGCCGGGAAGCGCTCCGAGGACGCCGGGGCCTGGGCCGGGAACCTTCCGGGCGGACTCGGTCGGCGCCGGAGAGGCGTCCCGGCCGGAGGTGGACGGCGCCGGGGAGCCGTCCCGGGTGGCCGGCGAAGGCGCAGGGGCGGCGGATCCCGGGCCGGGGGCCGGCTCCGCGTCGGCGGGCAGCCGGAACGCGTCCCTGAGCATCTCCCGCAGGGCGCGGGCCCGAGGATCGGGGGCGGCCCGCTCACCGGCGCGGGGGCGGGACGCCGGCGCGGAGCGGGCCCCGGCGGCGTCACCGCGGCGGCCGGGACGGCGGACCGAACCGCTTCCCGGCTCCGTGTCGCCGGCGGACGCCGCGCGTGCCTCGCGGCGGGCCGCCCGCAGCGCCTCTCGCGCCACGTCGGCGGGGCGGGGGCGCATCGGTCGCCCGCGCCGGAGCGCTCTCCCGGCGAGGACGGACGGACGGCACCGCCGGAAGCCGCATCGGCCCGGCGATGCGGAGCCGTACCGGCGTCGGCATCGGACCGGCCGCCCGGGCCGTACCGGAGTCACCGGCATCGGCATCGGACCGACCGCGCAGGGACGTGCCGGAGTCACCGGCGTCGGTATCGGACCGACCGCGCAGGGCCGTGCCGGAGTCACCGGCGTCGACGTCGGACCGACCGTCCGGCTCCGTACCGGAGTTACCGGCGTCGGCATCGGACCGACCGCGCAGGGACGTGCCGGAGTCACCGGCGTCGGCATCGGAGCGACCGTCCGGGGCGAGCCGGCGTCACCGGCGTCGCGGGGGTGCGTGGTGGGAACGGAGCCGTCGGGGTCGGTGCCGGGCCGGGGCGCCGGGGTGGGACCGGGCGGGGTGCCGCCGTCCCCGGCCGCCGCCGCGGCGGCGGCCCGGGCGCGGGCCGCGCGCAGGGCGCGGCGGGCCTCGTCGGCGGGGCGCGCGGTCATGCCGGCCTCCGCAGGGACACCAGGTCGGACAGCTCGCGGTCGGTCAGTTCCGTCAGGGCGGCCTCGCCCGAGCCGAGGATCGCCTCGGCCAGGGCCCGCTTGGCCTGGAGCATCTCGGCGATGCGGTCCTCGACCGTGCCCTCGGTGATGAGGCGGTGGACCTGGACCGGCTGGGTCTGGCCGATGCGGTAGGCACGGTCGGTGGCCTGCTCCTCCACGGCCGGGTTCCACCAGCGGTCGACGTGGACGACGTGCCCGGCGCGCGTCAGGTTCAGACCCGTGCCGGCCGCCTTCAGGGAGAGGACCAGCACCGGGGTCGCACCGCTCTGGAACCGGTCCACCATGCGCTCGCGCTCCGGGACGGGCGTGCCGCCGTGCAGCAGCTCCACGGGGACCGCCCGGGCGGCCAGGTGGGCGGTGACGATGCGGGCCATGCCGACGTACTGCGTGAAGACCAGGGCGGAGCCGTCCTCCGCGAGCACCGTGTCCAGCAGTTCGTCGAGGAGGGCGAGCTTGCCGGAACGGGCGGCATGGCGGTCGGCGTCCATGTCCCGCGCCCGCCCGGGCGGGTCCTCCTTCAGGAACAGCGCCGGATGGTCGCAGATCTGCTTGAGGGACGTGAGCAGCTTCAGCACGAGTCCGCGCCGGGCCATGCCCTGCGCCGACTCGATCGCCGCCATCGACTCGCGCACCACCGCCTCGTACAGCGCGGCCTGCTCCCGGCTGAGCGGCACCGGATGGTCCGTCTCGGTCTTCGGCGGCAGCTCGGGCACGATGCCCGGGTCGGACTTGCGCCGGCGCAGCAGGAAGGGCCGGACCAGACGGGCCAGGCGCTGTGCCGCCTCCTCGTCCTCGCCGGTCTCGACGGCGCGCGCGTGCCGGGCGCGGAAGGACTTCAGGGGCCGAGCAGGCCGGGGGTGGTCCAGTCGAGCAGGGCCCACAGCTCGGAGAGGTTGTTCTCGACGGGGTGCCGGTCAGGGCGACGCGCGCGGGCGCCGGGATGGTGCGCAGCGCCTTGGCCGTGGCCGAGGAGGGGTTCTTCACGTGCTGGGCCTCGTCGGCGACGACCATGCCCCAGCGCTGCGCGGCCAGCGTCGGGGCGGCCGAGCGCATGGTGCCGTAGGTGGTCAGGACGAAACCGCCGGTCAGGCCGTCCAGGGTGCGGTCGGGGCCGTGGAAGCGGCGGACGGGGACGCCGGGCGCGAAGCGGTTGATCTCCCGCTGCCAGTTGCCCAGCAGGGAGGCCGGGCAGACCACGAGGGTGGGCTCGGGCCGTGCCCGCTTCAGGTGCAGGGCGATGAGGGTGACGGTCTTGCCGAGGCCCATGTCGTCGGCGAGGCAGCCGCCGAGGCCGAGCGAGGTCATCAGGTCCAGCCAGGCCAGGCCCCGCAGCTGGTAGTCGCGGAGGGTGGCGTGCAGGCCAGGCGGCGGCTCGGCGGTGCCGGGGCCGGCGGTGAGCCGGTCGCGGAGGGCGGCGAGCGCACCGACCGGCACCGCCTCAACCGTCTCCCCGTCGGCTTCCGCGCTGCCCGTGAGGGCGATGCCCAGCGCGTCGACCGGGTCGAGCAGGCCGAGGTCCCGCTTGCGGGCCCGGCGCACAAGGGCGGGGTCGACGAGGACCCAGCGGTCGCGCAGCCGGACGACCGGGCGGTGGGCCTCGGCGAGCGCGTCCATCTCGGCCTCGGTGAGCGGGTCTCCGCCGAGGGCGAGCTGCCAGTGGAAGCGGAGCAGCTGCTCGCCCTCGAAGAAGCCGGTGCCGTCGGTCGCGGAGCCCGGCGCGGGCCGGACCACGGCGCTCGCGGTGAGGTCCTGCGCCAGGTCGCGGGGCCAGTGGACGGCGACGCCGGCGGCGGCGAGCCGGGTGGCGGCGACGCCCAGCAGATCGCTCAGCTCGTCCTCGGAGAGCGTGAGCACGTCGGGGACGTCCCGCTCGGCGAGCCGGTCCAGCGGGGCCAGATCCGGGCCGCCCGGCGCACCGCGAGGGCGGTGTCCACGCGGGCGCGGGGGCCGAACGCCGGGTCGGCCGCGCCCGACCACAGGTCGGCGGCGTCGGCGACGAGCGTGGGGTCGGCGAGGCTGTGCACCTGGAGCACGGCCGCGCCGGCGGGCCGGCCGCCGCCCTCCGCTTCCGGGCCGCTGTCGAACAGGTCGTACGCCGACAGGTCCAGGCGGAGCGAGATGCGCACGCCCGCGTCCATGCCGGCGGCGACCTCGGCGGCCCAGTCGTGCGCGGAGCCGGGCAGCCGCTGGGCGGGCGGGCGGCGAAGGGCCCGCCGCTGACGTGGGGCGCCGCCGGGGTACGGGGCAGGGTGTCCGCGACGGCGTCGAGGAAGGAGCGGATCAGCGCCGGGGTTCGGGCAGGCGGAGCGGGCCCGGGCCGTCCAGCGGGACCGCGTGTCCCTCCGGGGCAGTGCGGCGGCCACCGCCCGCAGGTGTGCGACGTCGTCGGGGTCGAGCGGGCCGGCCCGCCAGGCGTCGTGCCCGTCGGGGGTCAGTCCGGGCAGCAGCCGGCCGCGCGCGGCGAGCCGCAGGGCGTGCAGGGCGGCGGCGCCCAGCAGGCGGTGGCGGGGTGGGCGCCCGGATCGTGCCGGGCGCGCACCAGCAGGGGCAGCGCGTCGTCGAGCGGGAGGGACAGGGCGGGCGCGGTCCGGCGCCGCACGCCCCGCCCGTGCCGTCGTACGACGGTGAGCTGGGTGTCGGCCGCGGGCGGCGGGGCGTCGGATCCGGGGTCCAGAAGGCGACGCGGCCCTCGCGCGGGAGCGGGCGGGCAGGAAGACGGCGGCCAGCCGGAGCGGCACCGTCGGCGCCGTCCCGTCCGGCATGCCGCCGCGCTCGGCCGCCGGGGCCGTCACCGCGGTCGCCGTCGCCGTCGCCGTCGCCGTCGCCGCACTCTCGCCCATGCGTTCCATCACCTCCCGCCCCTGTCGTCGGACCAGTCGTCTTCGACTCTACGGGCGGGGTCTGACAACCGGCCCCGGCGAGCGGTCCCGGCGCCCGGTCAGGGAACGGTGCGCGAGACGACGTAGACCATCGGGTAGTCGGGGTCGGCCATGTCGACGACGATGTCCCGGGTCGGGGCGGGTTCTTCTGTTCGTGGGAGACGCCCCACCACACGCCGTCCTCGCCGAACTCCCAGTCGGTGACGCGCTGGGCCCGGTCGCTGATGGGGATGTGGCCCTGCTCCAGGTCGCCGCGGTCGACGCCGATCCCCGCGAGGAACGCGTCGAGTCCGACGCGGGAGGTCTCGAACTGGACGTAGAGGCGGCTGGTCTTCCAGTTGTTGGTCTCGTAGTAGGCCACGTGCCAGGCGGGGTGCGGGAGGGGCACCTGGTAGAGGCGGCGCTGCAGTTTCGAGGGCCAGCCGGCCGTCATGCCCGTCGCCGAGTACTTCTCCTCCTTGTCCCGGCCGCTGGCGCGGCTCTGCTCGGCGGAGATCACCAGGTAGCCGGCCGGGATGCCGATCAGCAGCACGATGATGAGCAGGGTGAGCGCGCGGCGGCGCACGACGTGGCGGCGGTCCTCGGCCGGCCGGGCGGACCCCTCCGGCGGCTCGGACTGGTGCGGGAGGGTGGCGGTCACAGCGTCTCCCTGGCGGTGCGGCGGGCCTCGGCATAGCGCTCGTAGCGTTCGTGTCGCTCCACGCGGCGGCGCTTGGCGCGGCGGAAGCGGCGGGCGACCAGGCGGGCCAGGTCGGCGGCGCCTACCATGCCGGCCTCGGGGCCGAGCTGGGCGCGGACGATACGGGCCTCGGGGCGGTAGCCGCGGCCGGTGAGATGACGCTTGAAGGCGTCCCGGGCCGGGCCGATCAGCAGGTCGTCGGCGGCGCTGACCCCGCCGCCGATCACGAAGCAGGACGGGTCGAGGGCGGCGGCGAGGTTCGCGATGCCGACGCCGAGCCACTGGCCGATGTCCTGGAGCAGCTCGATGCACATGGCGTCGCCCTCGCGGGCCAGCTCGGTGATCATCGGGCCGGTGATGTCGGAGACCTGGCCCTTGACGTGTTCGATGATCCCGTACGCCACCGGGAGTCCGCCGCGGCCAGCTCGCGTGCCTCGCGGACCAGGGCGTTGCCGGAGCTGTACTGCTCCCAGCAGCCGCGGTTGCCGCACGGGCAGCGGTGGCCGCCCGGCACGACCTGCATGTGCCCGAACTCGCCGGCGACGCCGTACTTGCCGCGTTTGACCTGGCCGTCCTGGAGGATGGCGCCGCCGATGCCGGTGCCGAGGGTGATCATGACGAGGTGGTCCTCGCCGCGGCCGGCGCCGAAGCGCCACTCGGCCCAGGCGGCGGTGTTCGCGTCGTTGTCCACCAGGACGGGTACGGAGAGCCGGGCGGAGATGCGGTCCCGCAGGGGTTCGTTGCGCCAGGACAGGTGGGGGGCGAACAGGACGCGGTTGCGGTCGGCGTCGACCCAGCCGGCCGCGCCGATGCCGACGGCGTGCACGTCGTGCCGGTCGGACAGGTCCAGCACCAGTTCGACGATGGTGTCCTCGACGACCTTCGGGCTCTTGGACTTGTCCGGGGTCTCCGTGCGGAGCTTCTCCAGGATGTTGCCGTCGGCGTCGACGACGCCCGCCATGACTTTCGTGCCGCCGATGTCGATGCCCACCGTGGGGACGCGGGGCGCCGTCAGGTGCGAGCGGCGTTCCCGCGTGCCGACGGTGCGCAGCGCCGTGGCGCGGCGGGAGCCGATGGGGGCGGTGAGGTCGCGGTAGGTGCTCATCGGCGTCGATTCTGCCGCACGGGGGTGTCGGGTGCCGAACGGCTGCCGCCGGGGTGGTGCGGATCATTTGTCGGGTGCGGGTGCGTGACGGGGTTTTGCGCAGTTCCCGCGCCCCTGGGCAGGGGGGTGCGGATCAGTTGTCGGGTGCGGGTGCGTCGTGGAGATTCGCGCAGTTCCCGCGCCCCCTGGCCGGGGGTGGTGCGGATCACTTGTCCGGTGCAGGTGTGTGGGGTTTTCGCGCAGTTCCCGCGCCCCTGGGCAGGGGGTGGTGCGGGTCGGCTGTCGGGTGCGGGTGCGTCGTGGGGGTTCGCGCAGTTCCGCGCGCCGCCTGGTGGGCGTGGTGCGGGTCACTTGTTCGGTTCAGGGGCGTTGGAGTTCGTGGCGGAGGTCGTCCAGGTCGGTGCCGCCTGCCATCTGGCGGGTGAGGTCGTCCAGGGTGATGTCGGCGCGCTCGTGGTTGCCGACCATGGTGCCGCGCCTGAGCAGGACGAACCTGTCCCCGACGAGGTACGCGTGGTGCGGGTTGTGGGTGATCAGCACGACGCCCAGGCCCTCGTCCCGGGCCGCGGCCACGTATTTGAGGACCACGCCGGACTGCTTCACGCCCAGGGCCGCCGTCGGTTCGTCCAGGATCAGCACCTTCGCTCCGAAGTACACGGCGCGGGCGATCGCGACGCACTGGCGTTCGCCGCCGGAGAGGGTGCCGATGGGCTGGTCGACGTCGCGCAGGTCGATGCCCATGCGCAGCAGCTCGGCGCGGGCGGTACGGCGCATGAAGTCGACGTCCATGCGCTTGAAGGGGCCGATGCCCTTGCGCGGCTCGGAGCCGAGGAAGAAGTTCCGCCAGACCGGCATCAGCGGCACGACGGCCAGGTCCTGGTAGACGGTGGCGATCCCGCGGTCGAGGGCCTCGCGCGGGGAGGCGAGGCGGGTGTCCTCGCCCTCGATGGCCAGCGTGCCGGCGTCGTGCTGGTGCAGACCGGCGATGATCTTGATGAGGGTGGACTTGCCGGCCCCGTTGTCGCCCAGCACGCAGGTGATCTCGCCCGCGCGGACCTCCAGGGACACCCCTTCGAGGGCGCGGACGTTGCCGTAGTGCTTGCCGACGCCGGACAGCTCGACGAGCGCCGGGGAAGTCGTCGTCCGTGTCATGTCGTGGCCTCCGCGCGCTTGCGGACCCAGGCGTTGAGCAGGGTCGCGAGGAGCAGCATCGCTCCGAGGAAGAACTTGAACCAGTCGGGGTTCCACTCGGCGAAGACGATGCCCTTGCTGGTCATGCCGAAGATGAACGCGCCGACCGCCGAGCCGACGGCGCTGCCGTAGCCGCCGGTGATCAGGCAGCCGCCGATGACGGCGGCGATGATGTAGATCAGCTCGTTGCCGACGCCCTCTCCGGACTGGACGACGTCGTAGCTGAACAGCAGGTGCTGGCCGGCGATCCAGGCGCCGAGGGCCACACCCATGTAGAGGCCGGTCTTGGTGCGGGCGACGGGGACGCCGACCGCGCGGGCGGCCTCCTTGTTGCCGCCGACGGCGAAGATCCAGTTGCCGGCGCGGGTGCGTAGCAGGATCCAGCTGGCGACGGCGACCAGGGCGAGCCACCACAGGATCGTGATCTTGATGTCGACGCCGCCCACGGTGAGGGTGGAGGCGAAGACGGCGTGCGCGCTGGGGAAGCCCTCCATGTCGGCGATCGTCTTGGTGGAGACGGTGCCGCCGATCAGCTTGGTGAAGCCGAGGTTCATGCCGGTCAGCATCAGGAAGGTGCCGAGGGTGATGATGAAGCTCGGCAGCCGCGTGCGGGTCAGCATGAAGCCGTTGAAGGCGCCGATGGCGAGGGTGACCAGCAGGGAGACACCGACGCCGACCCAGACGTTGGCGGTCATCTGGTAGCTGAACATCGACGACAGCAGGGCCGACGAGGTGACCAGGACGCCGGCCGACAGGTCGAACTCGCCGCCGATCATCAGCAGGGCCACCGGCACGGCCATGATGCCGATCGTGGAGGCGGCGTACAGGACCGTGCTGAGGCTGGCGGGACGCAGGAAGCTGTCGGCGGCGAGGGAGAAGAAGACGAAGACCGCGACCGCGCCGACGACCGAGCCCAGCTCGGGGCGGCTGAGGAGCTTCCGCAGCCGAGAGGTCCGCAGAATCCTTTCGTCCGTGCCGGCCGTGGTCGTCGCGTCCGTGGCGCTCATCGCGTGCCCCGCTTCGTGTAGTCCTCGAGCTCGGCGGCGTCGTCCTTGGTGATGATCTGCGGCCCGGTGAGCACCGGCCGGCCGCCGCCGAGGACGTCGGCGTTGTACTTGTAGAGCCACAGCAGGTCGACCGCCTCGTAGCCCTGGAGGTAGGGCTGCTGGTCGACGGCGAAGCCGAGGCTGCCGTCCTCGAGGCCGGCGGCCACCTTCGCGTTCAGGTCGAAGGTGTCGATCTCGGCGTCGCTGCCCGCGCTCTGCTTGGCCTTGACGGCGGTGTCGGCGTAGGGGGCGCCGAGCGTGACGACCGCGTCGACGGAGCGGTCGGTCTGGAGCCGGGCCTCCAGCGCGGACTGCACGTCCGGCATGCTGGTCCCGTTGACGTAGAGCCGTTCGACCTTTCCGTCGAAGCTGTCCTCGACACCGTCGCAGCGCTGCTCGTGGCCCACGTTGCCCTGCTCGTGCAGGACGCAGACCGCCTTCTTGCGGCCCCGCTCGTTCAGCTCCTCGCCGACGGCCTGCCCGGCGATCGTCTCGTCCTGGCCGATGTGGGTGAGCGCGCCGAACTCCTTGGACTCGGCCGAGCCGGAGTTCACGGTGATCACCGGGATCCCCGCCTTCACGGCCCGCGCCACGGCGGACTTCATGGCGGCGGGCTTGGCGAGCGTGACGATGATGCCGTCGACCTTCTTGTCCACCGCGGCGTTCACCAGCTGCGCCTGCTGCTGGGCCTCGTCGTCGTGGGAGTACAGGAAGTTGATGTTGTCCTTGACGGCGGCCTGCTCGGCGCCGCTCTGCACGATGTCCCAGAAGGTGTCGCCATCACCCGAGTGGGTGATCATCGCGAAGGTCCAGCGGGGCGTGTCCACCGCCGCCCGGCCCCGGGCCGCCGCGGCCTTGCGGGCGTCCTCGGCGCGTTTGCCGCCGGTGCTGCTGCACCCGGCGAGGGAAAGGGTGAGCGCCCCCGCCAGCGCGATGCCTACCCAGGTCCGAAACCGTGCCACGAGGCCGTGCCCTTCTTGTGCCGTGCTCTGTCGTACGCGGGGGCCGGGATGACTCACCGGCCCCAAACGTCACATTCTCCGTCATGGGGACGACAGCGCGCGCAACCGGTCGGCATATGCCCGTCAGGTTGTCCGGACATGGGGCACCTCAGGAGCCGGCGAGCAACAGGAGCAGAGGGTCTCAGGAGCCGGCGAGCAACAGGACCCGAAGGTCTCAGGGAGCCGACGGGCAACGGGACGCGAGGCGCCTCAGGAGCGGACGAGGAGCTGGAACTCGAAGGAGTAGCGGGACGGCCGGTAGGTGTGCGTGCCGAACTCGACGGCCCGCCCGGTGTCGTCGTAGGTGGTGCGCTGCATGGTCAGCAGCGGGGCGCCCTCCTCCTCGCCGAGCCGCTCCGCCTCGGCGGCGTCGGCGGCGCGGGCACCGATGGACTGGCGGGCGCTGTGCAGGGTGATCCCCGCCGTGCGCATCAGCCGGTACAGGCCGGTGACCTGGAGCTGCTCGGTGTCGAGGTCGACCAGGCCGGGGGGCAGGAAGTTGCAGAGGTACGCCATCGGCTCCCCGTGCGCGAGCCGCAGCCGCTCCAGGCGGTGCACCTCGCCGCCCTCGGTCACCCCGAGCGCGGCCGCGACCTCCGCGCTCGCCGGGACGAGCGTGTTGACCAGCACCTTGGTGGCCGGCCGCTGGCCCGCCGCCTCGAGGTCGTCGTAGAGGCTGCTCAGCTCCAGGGGCCGCTTGACCTGGCTGTGCACGACCTGGGTGCCGACGCCTCGGCGGCGCACCAGCAGGCCCTTGTCGACCAGTGACTGGATGGCCTGCCGCACGGTGGGCCGGGACAGGCCGAGCCGTGCGGCGAGCTCGATCTCGTTGCCCAGCAGGCTGCCGGGGGTGAGCTCTCCGCGCTCGATCGCCCCTTCGAGCTGCTGCGACAGCTGGAAGTACAGCGGCACCGGGCTGCTCCGGTCCACGCTGAGGTCGAGCGCCACGGTCGGGTCAACGTCTGGTTTGGGCACGGCCCGAGCGTAGCTCCGTGCGCTGTTGACGGGAAGTCGTGTAGTTCGGTTGTCCGGACATACGGATTGACAGGGTGCGGGTGGTGGCTCACCTTGATTCCATGCGCATCGGGGTCATCGGTACGGGCCGGATCGGCACCGTGCACGCGAACACGCTCAGCCGTCATCGCGACGTCGGCTCCCTGATCCTCACGGACGCCGACGCCTCGCGCGCCCAGGAGCTGGCCCAGCGTCTCGGCGAGACGGCCGCCCCGGGGGTGGACGAGGTGTTCCGGTGGGGCGTGGACGCCGTGGTGATCACCACGGCCACCTCGGCGCACGCCGAACTGATCGGCCGGGCGGCGCGCTCGGGGCTGCCGGTGTTCTGCGAGAAGCCGATCGCCCCCGATCTGCCCGGCACGCTCCAGGCGATCGCGGAGGTGGAGGCGGCCGGAACGGTCCTGCAGATGGGTTTCCAGCGCCGCTTCGACGCCGGTTACCGCGGGGCCAGGGAGGCGGTGCGGTCCGGACGGCTGGGTCGGCTGCACACCGTACGGGCGGTGACCAGCGACCAGGAGCCGCCCCCGGACGCGTACCTGCCGTTCTCGGGCGGGCTCTTCCGGGACACGCTGATCCACGACTTCGACGTGCTGCGCTGGGTGACCGGGCGGGAGATCATCGACGTGTACGCCGCCGGCTCCGACGCGGGTCCGCCGGTGTTCCGGGCCACGGGTGACGTCGACACCGGCGCGGCCCTGCTCACCCTGGACGACGGCACGCTGGCGACGGTGACCGCCACGCGGCTGAACGGCGCGGGGTACGACGTGCGCATGGAACTGGCCGGGGAGCGGGACCAGATCGTCGTGGGCCTGGACGACCGTACGCCGATCGCCTCCACCGAACCGACCGGGCCGCCGGCCGCGGACAAGCCGTGGACCGGGTTCGTGGAGCGCTTCGGCCCCGCCTACGAGGCCGAGCTGTCGGCGTTCGTCGAGGTGGTGCGCGGCGAGCGGCCCAACCCGTGCGACGGGCGCGAGGCGTTGCAGGCCCTGCGCATCGCCGAGGCCTGCGAACTGTCCCGGCGCGAGCGCAGGCCCGTACGGCTCGGCGAGATCCCGGGGCGGCGGAGACCGTACCCGGGTGAGCGGGCCGCGGCCGGCGCCCGTCCGATCCGCCGGGCCGCCCGCCCGCTACCGTGCCCCGTCGCCGTCGGGCTCCTCCAGCAGGCCGGCGTCATAGGCCAGCAGGGCGATCTGCACGCGGTTGTTGAGGTCGAGCTTGGCCAGGATGCGGGAGACGTGCGTCTTGACGGTCGCGACGCTCATGTAGAGCCGGGCCGCGATCTCGGCGTTGGCCAGGCCCCGTCCGACGGCGACGGCGACCTCGCGCTCCCGGTCGTTCAGCAGGGCGATGCGCTCCCGCGCCCGGGTGTGCCGCAGGTCGGCGGCGGTGCCGGCGGCCTGGTCCATCAGCCGCCGGGTCACGGCCGGCGACAGGACGGGGTCGCCGGCCGCCACCTTGCGCACGGCGTCCAGGATCTCCGCGGGCGGGGTGTCCTTGAGGACGAACCCGGCGGCGCCGGCCCGCAGGGCCCGCAGCACCTGTTCGTCGGCGTGGAAGGTGGTGAGCACCACGACCTGCGGGGCGTCCGCGCGGGCGCGCAGCCGCTCGGTGGCGGTCAGGCCGTCCACCGCCGGCATCCGGATGTCCATCAGGACGACGTCCGGACGGGTGCGGTCGGCCAGCGCCTCGACCTCGCCGCCGTCGGCGGCCTCGCCGACGATCTCGATGTCCTCCGCGCCGCCCAGCATGAAGGACAGCCCGGCCCGGACCAGCGGGTCGTCGTCGACGAGCAGCACTCTGATCGCAGTCATGGCTCCTACGAAATCACGGTGGACGGACGCCCCGTGGGGCCGGTGGCGATGCCGGACGGGGCGTGGGCCACGGGCACGGACGCCGGGTACGGGCGGCGGGTACGGGCGGGGCGCGGGCACCCCTGTCCTGACGGCCACGGCGGCGCGCTCACGGCCACGGCAGCCACGCCCGTACCTCGAAGCCGCCGTCGGGCGTCGGGCCGTGGGCGAGGGTGCCGCCGGCGAGGGCGGCGCGCTCGGTGAGCCCGATCAGCCCCTGCCCGGAGCCGGGGACGTGCGGCACGTGACCCTGCGGCGGCGCGTTGCGCACGGTCACGGTGAGCCCCTCGCCCGCGGCGCCGGTGACGGACACCGTGACCTCGGTGCCGGGGGCGTGCTTGCGGGCGTTGGTCAGTGCCTCCTGGGCGATGCGGTACGCGGTGCGGCCCACGGAGGCGGGCACGGCGGCCGGATCGGTGACGCGTCCGTCGAGGGCGGCCTTCATGCCGGCCTCCCGGGACTCGGCGACGAGCGCGTCCAGCGCCGCGAGGGTCGGCTGCGGGCGGCCGGCGTCGTCGGAGTCGCCGGCCCGCAGCACGCCGATGATCTCCCGCAGGTCCTGGAGTGCCTCGTGCGCGCTCTCCCGGATGACGCCCGCCGCGCGGACCACCTCCTCGCGGGGCGCGTCCGGCCGGAACTCCAGGGCACCGGCGTGCACGCTCAGCAGTGTCAGCCGGTGCGCGAGGACGTCGTGCATCTCGCGGGCGATGGCCTCCCGGGCGAGCCGCTGGGCCTGTTCGGCGCGCAGCCGCGCCTCGGCCTCCGCGTGCCGGGCCCGGTCGCGCAGGCTCAGCAGGAGCTGCCGTTTGGAGCGGGCCAGCAGGCCCCAGCCGACCACCGCGCCGAGCAGCACACCGCCGATGAGGACCGACGCGAGGTAGGGCAGGCCCGGCTCGGGGCGCAGCCAGTAGTAGAGGGGCTGCAGCGCGAGGTCGATGCCGGCCACCCAGGCCACGTACCGGAACGGGCGGTGCACGGCGAGCGTGAACAGGGAGATGAGGGCGGCTCCGCCGGCGGTCGCCGAGACGAAGGCGACGGGGATCATCGCCACGGCGAGCCCGACCGGCCAGCGGCGCCGCAGCCAGACGGCCGCGCAGGCCAGCGCGCCGATGATCTGGTCGGCGGTCTCCATGGCCTGCGGGAGGTCCGGCTCGTCGGGCAGCGCCTCGGCGGCCAGCAGCCCGATGACGACCGCCAGCAGGAAGCAGGCGAAGTCGACGAGCCAGTCGCGGGCGGTGCGCCGGGGCCGCCGCCCGCGGGTCCGGGCCCCGTCCGGGTCCAGCTCCTCCACCAGCGCGGACGGCAGCAGCCAGCGCCGCCCCGGGAAGGCCGGGCTCGTCGTCGCCGGCCGGTCTGTCCTCACGGTCGACAAATCTACGCAGCACGGGCCGCCGCGGCCGCCGGTCCCGGCCGGTCGCCGACCGAAGTCGCACCACCGCAGACTTTCGGCGTACCCGCGCGCCGGCTTTCGGCGTCCGCGGCCGGTGCCGGCAGGGTCTTTCGGCGGGCGGGACTCGCCCGCGGCCGATGTGGGTGGGGGGTCCGCGGGGCGAGGGTCGGTGCCATGAAGCAACTGCTGGAGTTCCTGGGGTTCCTCGCCGTGGTGCAGGGGGTGGCCGGGCTGGTGCACGAGTTCACCGACTGGGACTGGGGTCTCGTGCAGCGGATCGGCCTGCTCGACGGTCACGAGGTGTACGCGAGCGTGGCGCTGCTCGTGCTGGGCGGCGCCTTGTTCGCCGCCGCCGCGAGCCGGGGGTCCGGCTGAGCGGCCGAGCGCCCGGCGGGCGGCCCCCGGCCGTGCCGGGGGCCGGCCGAACCGGTCAGCAGGTGTAGTCGACCAGGTCGAACGAGGCGTAGTGGTCGGCGGTGTAGTAGTCCTCCTGGTGCCGCTCGCCCGTGACGATGCGGCGGGCGCCGCGGGTGTCGGAGCCGGGCGTGATCACGGTGTACTCGTGGTAGTAGCCGGTCGGCTGCCCGGGCAGCAGGCCCTCCCGGTTCTGGAAGACGGACCCGTCCTGCTCGAAGGGGTAGGGCCGCCCTGCTCGATGAGGTCCAGGGTGTCGTGGGCCTGCGCGGGCAGATCGCTGTAGCAGATGTCGCCGACCGCGGTGGGGGCGGCGGCCGGCGCGGGGCGGCGGTCGCGGTCGAGGTGACCGTGCCGCCCATGAGGAGTGCGGACAGGACTGCTGCTGCGGCGCCGATGCGAGCGGCGCGTGGGGGGAATCGCATGCGGCCATGATGACGCGCGTAGACGCTGGCATGTCAATGACAAGGTGGAGGATTCGCCCGTCAAGTCCCCTGAGTTTTCACAGAATTCACCCGCCGGATCAGGCGTTCTCCGCGAGCTCGAACGACCCGTACTCGGGACGCCCGGCGGCGTCGTACGACTGGACGGACACGCCCGTGCTCGTCACGCTCCCCGCCCGGTGCCGGAAGGCGACCGGCACGGAGCCCTCCGGGAACAGGCGGCGGCCGGCGCCGAGGACCACCGGGAACGTCAGCAGGTGGAGGGTGTCGACGAGGTCGTGCGCGAACAGGGCCCGCGCCAGCTCGCCGCTGCCGTGCACCTGGAGCTCGCCGTCGGTGCGCTCCTTCAGCGCGGCGACCTCCTCGGCGAGATCGCCGGCGACCACCGTGGTGCCGGCCCAGCCGGGGTCGGTGAGGGTGCGGGAGACGACGTACTTCGGCAGGCCGTTCAGCTTGCCGGCGACCGGGTCGGCGGGGTCGGTCACCTTCGGCCAGTGGGCGGCGAAGATGTCGTAGGTGCGGCGGCCGAGGAGGAAGGCGGTCACGCGCGAGAAGACGCCGTCGACGAACCGGCCGAAGTCCTCGTCGATGTACGGGACGACCCAGCCGCCCTGGCGGAAGCCGTCGCGGGTGTCCTCGTTCGGGCCGCCGGGGCCCTGGTAGACGCCGTCGAGGGAGACGAAGGTGGTGACAACGAGCTTGCCCATGGCAGGTGGCCTCGCTTCCGCTGCTCCGGGGTGCGGGTTCATCAGGACAGACCCCGGCGGACGGCGCGACTCATCGGTCGCCCGGCAGATCGATGTCCGTTCACCGCCGGTGCTGCGGTACCGCGGGCGCTGGGATGGACGCATGGACACGATGACGAACGTTGCGAAGAGCACGGGAGAACTGCACGGCAAGGTGGCTCTGGTGACCGGCGGCAGCCGGGGCATCGGCGCCGCGACGGCGCTGCGGCTGGCGCGCGAGGGCGCCGACGTGGCCGTGACGCACGTGAACGGCGAGGCCGCCGCGCAGGACGTCGTACGGGCGGTCGCGGCGCTGGGCCGCCGGGCCGTGGCCCTGCGCGCCGACCTGGCGGACGCACAGGAGGCCGCCGGCGCCGTCGAGCGGACGGTGGAGGCGCTGGGCGGGCTCGACGTCCTGGTCAACAACGGGGGCGTCGGGCTCCTGGGGCCCCTGGACGGCATCTCGGTCGCCGACCTGGACCGGGTGCTGGCCGTCAATGTGCGCGGGGCCTTCCTCACCTCGCGTGCGGCCGCCGCCCGTATGACGGAGGGCGGTCGGATCATCACCGTCGGCAGCTGCATGGCGCAGCGGGTGCCCGGACCCGGCGGGACGCTGTACGCCATGAGCAAGGCCGCCCTCGTCGGGCTGACCAGGGCGCTGGCGCGGGAGCTGGGCGGGCGCGGCATCACCGCCAACATCGTCCATCCCGGTCCGATCGACACCGACATGAACCCGGCGGACGGTCCGTACGCCGCCGGCCAGGCGGCGCTGACCGCGCTGGGCCGCTTCGGTACCGCGGCGGAGGTCGCCGGGACGGTGGCGCACCTGGCGTCGGCCGCCTACGTCACCGGCGCGGAGTTCGCCGTGGACGGCGGCCATGCGGCGTGACGCCGGCGACGGGGCGCCGCCCGGAGGTGAGGTCCGGGGCGGCGCCCCCGGGTGGTGTGCGTGGGGCGCGCCGGTGCTGTCCAGGCCGGGCGCGCCCCACGGGCCGGGAGGGTCAGCCGCCCAGTTCCTGGTGGCGGGCGGCCAGGCGGGCCGCGCCGTCCTCGGTCAGCGAACCGAACAGGCGCAGGCGGGAGATCCCGCCGTCGGGGTAGATGTCGATGCGCGCGTGGGTGCCGACGGCCGGCTCCGGCAGGACGAAGCGGTGGTTGGTGTCCGGCTGCATCCGGGTGCGCGGCAGCACCTCGCGCCACTCGCCGTCCTCGCCGTCCTTCACCGACACCGACGCCCAGCCGGCGCTGTTGCCCTTGAGGTAGGCCGTGTCGATCTCGATGGCGCGGATCTGCGCGCGGTCGACCAGGCGGTAGCGGATCCAGTCGTTGCCCCGGTCGCGGCGGCGGCGGGTCTCCCAGCCGTCGTCCATCTTGCGGGAGCGGCCCGGCTGGATGGTGTTGGTGGCGGGCGAGTAGAAGAGGTTGGAGGCGTCCTCGACCTGGCCGCCGTTCTCCAGCGCGACCACGTCGAAGGTGCCGAGGGCCGCCAGCCACTTCGGGTCGGGCAGCACCTCGCCGTACACGCGCAGGCGGGCGATGCCGCCGTCGGGGTGCTGCTTGACCCGCAGGTGGGTGAAGCACTGCTCCACCGACACGGCGAAGCCGTTGGCCGCGTGGCCGCCGACCGGCGTGCGGGGTACCAGGGTCGTCCACTTCACGTCGTCCGCGAGGAGTTCCTCCGGGGACGGCGCGCCCGGCACGCAGGCGCCCTCGACGGAGACCGCCTGGGGGTAGTTGCCGCGGAAGTGGGCCGTGTCGACGACGATGCCGCGGATCACGCCGGGGGCGCCGAGCCGGACCAGCGCCCAGTCGTGGTCGTCCTCGGTGGGCCAGGGGTGCTCGGCCGAGGCGCCGCGGCGCCGGCGGGTCTCCCAGCCGTCCATGACCTTGCCCTTGTGCCCGAAGTGCTCGGGTCGAACTCGGCGCGCTCGGGCACCAGCAGGTTCTCGCGCTGGGCGAAGAACTCGTCGTTGGCCGCGACGACACCGGCGCCGAGCTGCCGGTCGGCGAGGTTGGCGTAGTGGGTGAAGGGGAGGTCGGCGGTGCGGTAGTCCGCGTACGGGTCGCCGCCTCCGTAGGGGTTCGCGTCGCCGGTGAAGCTGGGTATCGCCGTCACGGTGATCAGGGCCTGCCTTTCGATGTCTCGGGCGCTTGGGCTGTGGTCAGTTGGTCCGGGTGAGGAGCTGCCCCTTCGGCTCGGTGAACTCGCCGTCCGCCACGATGCGGCGGCCGCGCAGCCAGGTCGACTTGACGACACCGTGCAGGGTCCGGCCCGCGTACGCCGTGACGCGGTTGCGGTGCTGGAGGGCCTCGGGGTCGACGACGAACGTCTCGTCGGGGCGAGTACCGCGAAGTCGGCGTCCCGACCCGCCTCGATGGCGCCCTTGCGGTCCAGTCCGGCCAGGCCGGCGGTCTTCGCCGACATCCAGCGGACGACGTCCTCCAGGGTGTGGCCGCGCTCGCGGGCCGCCGTCCAGACGGCGGGCAGGCTGAGCTGGAGACCGGAGATGCCGCCCCAGGCGGTGGCGAAGTCGTTGGTCTTCAGGTCCGCGGTGGACGGCGAGTGGTCGGTGACCACGCAGTCGATCGTGCCGTCCGCCAGGGCCTGCCACAGCAGGTCCTGGTTGGCGGCCTCGCGGATCGGCGGGCAGCACTTGAACTCGCTGGCGCCGTCCGGGACCTCCTCGGCGGTGAGGGTCAGGTAGTGCGGGCAGGTCTCGACGGTGAGGCGGACGCCCTCGGCGCGGGCCTCGGCGATCAGCGGCAGGGCGTCGCTGGAGGACAGGTGCAGGACGTGCACGCGGGCGTCGAACCGCTTGGCCTGCGCGATGAGGTTCGCGATGGCCGTGTCCTCGGCGTCGCGCGGGCGGCTGGCGAGGAAGTGGGAGTACTCCGGTCCGCCGTGCTGCGGGGCCGCGGCCAGGTGGTGCGGGTCCTCGGCGTGCACGATCAGCAGGCCGTCGAAGGCGGCGATCTCGGCCATCGACCGGGCGAGCTGCTCCTGGTCCAGGTGCGGGAACTCGTCCACGCCGGACGGCGACAGGAAGCACTTGAAGCCGAACACACCGGCCTCGTGCAGCGGACGCAGGTCCTTGACGTTGTCGGGCAGGGCGCCGCCCCAGAAGCCGACGTCGATGTGCGCCTTGTCGGCGGCCACCTTCTGCTTGGTGCGCAGGTGGTCGACGGTGGTGGTGGGCGGCAGGGAGTTGAGCGGCATGTCGACGAGGGTCGTGATGCCGCCGGCCGCCGCGGCGCGGGTGGCGGTCCAGAAGCCCTCCCACTCGGTGCGGCCGGGGTCGTTGACGTGCACGTGGGTGTCGACCAGGCCGGGCAGGACGACGTGGTCGCCGACGTCCTCCAGCCGGGCGCCCTCCGGCACCGGGGCGTCGTACGGCAGGACCGCCGTGATCGTCTCGCCGGTCACCGCGATCGACGCGGCGCGCGTTCCCTCGGGAGTGATGACACGCGTCGAGCGCAGCACCAGTTCAGCTTCGGACACCCGAACCCCTCTCTTCGCCGCCGGTCCACGTCCCGGGAGGGGGACATGACGGGAGTTGTCCCCATCCAGCCGTTTCAACGTTCTGTTGAAGGAGTCTTGCTCCGCCGCTTCCACGCCGTCAAGAGGCACACTGCTCATGGGCATGCTCGACGAACCCGCCCTGGACGTTTCCACAAAGCGGAATTAGAATTCCAGCAAGCAGAACGTAGCTATGTACAAGCGGGGAGTCAACCGGGTCCCGGGTAGGCTTCTGCCCCTCCCGTCCGCCTCGAAAGGAACCGCGCCGTGCCGACGTCCAGCGCCAGCACCACCGACTCCGCCAGGCCCACCGCCACCGGCGGCGTCCAGTCCCTGGAGCGCGCCTTCGACCTGCTCGAACGGATGGCGGACGCGGGTGGCGAGGTCGGTCTGAGCGAGCTGTCCGCGAGCAGCGGGCTGCCCCTGCCGACCATCCACCGCCTGATGCGGACCCTGGTCGCCTGCGGCTACGTGCGTCAGCAGCCCAACCGCCGCTACGCGCTCGGCCCGCGGCTGATCCGGCTGGGCGAGTCCGCCTCCCGGCTGCTGGGCACGTGGGCGCGCCCGCACCTGGCCCGGCTGGTCGAGGAGACCGGCGAGACGGCGAACATGGCGCTGCTCGACGGGGACGAGATCGTCTACGTGGCGCAGGTGCCGTCCAAGCACTCCATGCGCATGTTCACCGAGGTCGGCCGGCGGGTGCTGCCGCACTCCACCGGCGTCGGCAAGGCGCTGCTGGCGCACTTCCCGCCCGAGGAGGTGCGCGCGCTGCTCGCCCGGACGGGCATGCCGGCGGCGACCGAGAAGACCATCACCACGCCGGACGGCTTCCTCGCGGCACTGGAGGAGGTGCGGCGGCAGGGATACGCCGTGGACGACAACGAGCAGGAGATCGGCGTGCGGTGCCTGGCCGTCTCCGTGCCCGACTCCCCCACCGCGGCGGCCATCTCCATCTCCGGCCCGGCGGGCCGGGTGACCGAGGCCGAGACCGACAAGATCGTGCCGCTGCTGCAGCAGGTGGCGGCGGAGCTGTCGGAGACGCTGCTCAGCTCGGGGGTCAACGGCAACGGGGCGTGAGCGCGGCCGGGGCGCCGTGCGGCCGGTGACCCGGCGGCCCGCCGAAGGGCGCCGGCGGATCACCGGAGGCGGTCAGTGAGCCGGTGGTTCGCCGAAGAGGTCCACGGCGTTGCGGACTTCCGTCAGGCCGGGTCTCAGGGCGCTGACCGACCCGATCGCACCGGCGATCAGCAGCAGCGAGCGGCGTAACCGCGCCACCTCGGGGACGCCGTGGAGGGTCATCGCGGCGAGGTCGGCCAGTTCGTCCTCGGCGACGGCCCGGTCGGGGAAGTCGGCCGGGAGCACGGCGAGGCGACGCCGCAGCCGGGACACCGCCGTCCGCAGCTCCGTCACCCGCACGTCCTCGTCGCCGGCCGTCACACGCCTCTGCCCCACGCTCCGCAACACAGCCCTCCCCCTCGCACTCCGTTGTGCGCCCCTCGTGGTGAACCCGCCGAGCGCCCCCTTGGCACCCCTCGGGCGCCGGGGGTCGCGGGCCAGTAAACGACAACCCCTGTGCGCCGCGCCAGCGCGAGGGCCGAAATTCAGTCCCCCGTGCGCCCGCGGCCCGGCGCCCCGCCGGACCGGCGGTCCGGTATGCAGGACGCATGACGGAGAACGAAGAGCAGGTGGCCGGAGTGCTGCTCGCCGCCGGCGGCGGACGGCGGCTCGGCGGACGGCCCAAGGCACTGCTCGCCCACCGCGGCCGGCCCCTCGTCGAACACGCGGTCGGCGTGCTGCGCGCCGCCGGCTGCGCCCGCGTGCACGTGGTGCTGGGGGCGCGCGCCGAGGAGGTGCGCGACCGGGCGGCGCTGCCGGGGTGCGTCCTGGTGGACAACCCCGACTGGGAGCAGGGCATGGGGTCCTCGCTGCGGGCGGGCCTGGCGTCGCTGGCCGGCACGGGCGCGCGGGCCGCCCTGGTCTCGCTCGTCGACCAGCCGGGGATCGGCGCGGAGGCGACGGCGCGGGTGCGGGCGGCGTACCGGGACGAGACCTCGCTGGCCGCCGCGGCCTACGCGGGCGTGCGCGGCCATCCCGTGCTGCTCGGCGCCGCGCACTGGGCGGGGATCCGCGCGACTGCGACCGGGGACCGGGGGCACGCGCCTATCTGAGGGAGCACGAGGCGGCGATCACGCTGGTCGAGTGCGGCGACGTGGCGCTTGCCTACGACATCGACACCGAGGCCGACCTCGGCCGGCTGGAGTGAGCGAGGAGTGAACGGCGTGGCACCCAGCGCCACCTTGCCTCGACTCAGAGAATCTCGACGTCAACAAACCATTGAACTTCCACCATGAGGAAACTACTATCCACTGTTCAGAAGCGCCCGACCGCTCTGCGGGGCGCGATTCGCCCTGTTCGGGCTCCTGACACCCCGTGCCACGAAGAAGCTCGCTGAAGGAAGTGACAGCTCATGTCCGCACCAGCGCCGTCCCCGCTGGCCATCGTCGACGCCGAGCCCCTGCCCCGGCAGGAGGAGGTCCTCACCGATGCGGCGCTCGCCTTCGTGGCCGAGCTGCACCGGCGGTTCACGCCCCGGCGTGACGAGCTCCTCGCCCGCCGTGCCGAACGCCGCGCCGAGATCGCCCGCACCTCCACCCTCGACTTCCTCCCGGAGACCGCCGCCATCCGCGCGGACGACTCCTGGAAGGTGGCCCCGCTCCGGACGCGCTCCAGGACCGCCGGGTCGAGATCACCGGTCCCACCGACCGCAAGATGACCATCAACGCCCTCAACTCGGGCGCGAAGGTCTGGCTCGCCGACTTCGAGGACGCCTCCGCCCCGACCTGGGAGAACGTCGTCCTCGGCCAGCTCAACCTGATCGACGCCTACACCCGCAACATCGACTTCACCGACCCGAGGTCCGGCAAGTCGTACGCGCTGAAGGCGAACGAGGAACTGGCCACCGTCGTCATGCGGCCGCGCGGCTGGCACCTGAACGAGCGTCACCTCCAGCTGGACGGACGCCCGGTGCCCGGCGCGCTGGTCGACTTCGGCCTGTACTTCTTCCACAACGCCCAGCGGCTGCTGGACCTCGGCAAGGGCCCGTACTTCTACCTGCCGAAGACCGAGTCCCACCTGGAGGCCCGCCTCTGGAACGACATCTTCGTCTTCGCCCAGGACTACGTCGGCATCCCGCAGGGCACCGTCCGCGCCACCGTCCTCATCGAGACGATCACGGCGGCGTACGAGATGGAGGAGATCCTCTACGAACTGCGCGACCACGCCTCCGGGCTGAACGCCGGCCGCTGGGACTACCTCTTCTCCATCGTCAAGAACTTCCGTGACGGCGGCGAGAAGTTCGTGCTCCCGGACCGCAACGCCGTGACGATGACGGCCCCGTTCATGCGGGCCTACACCGAACTGCTGGTCCGCACCTGCCACAAGCGCGGTGCGCACGCCATCGGCGGCATGGCGGCGTTCATCCCGTCCCGCAAGGACCCCGAGGTCAACAAGGTCGCCTTCGAGAAGGTCCGGGCCGACAAGGACCGCGAGGCCAACGACGGCTTCGACGGCTCCTGGGTCGCCCACCCCGACCTGGTGCCGATCGCGATGGAGTCCTTCGACAAGGTCCTCGGCGACAAGCCCAACCAGAAGGACCGGCTGCGCGAGGACGTCGACGTCAAGGCCGCCGACCTGATCGCCATCGACGCGCTGGACGCCAAGCCCACCTACGCGGGCCTGGTCAACGCCGTCCAGGTCGGCATCCGCTACATCGAGGCGTGGCTGCGCGGCCTCGGCGCGGTGGCCATCTTCAACCTGATGGAGGACGCGGCCACCGCCGAGATCTCCCGCTCGCAGATCTGGCAGTGGATCAACGCCGGTGTCGTCCTCGACAACGGCGAGCAGGTCACCGCCGACCTGGCCCGCAAGGTCGCCGCGGAGGAGCTGGAGAACATCCGCGCCGAGATCGGCGACGAGGCGTTCGCGGCCGGCAACTGGCAGCAGGCGCACGACCTCCTGCTCCAGGTCTCCCTCGACGAGGACTACGCCGACTTCCTGACGCTGCCGGCGTACGAGCAGCTCAAGGGCTGACGCTCACCGGCTCCGCTCCGAGTGGCCCAGGGTCTTCCCGGGGCCACTCGGTCGCGTACGGCCCGCTTGACGGCCGTCGGCTCGGGGAAGCCCTGCGCGCGGCGGTCCCAGACCACCTCGCCGTCGACCCGGACGACGAGGACGCCGCCGGTGCCGGGCCGCAGCACCAGCTCGGTCAGCTCCGCCTCGAAGGTGGTCAGCAGCTCCTGCGCCAGCCAGGCGGCGCGGGGCAGCCAGCGGCACTGCGTGCAGTACTCGATCTCGACGCGCCGTACCTCCCCGGCGGGCGCCGCCGCCTCCGGATGCACAGGATCCCCGGTGGGCGCGTGCTGTGCGCGCCCGGCCCGCGTGGAGTCGTCCGTCATCCCAGGTGCACCGACCAATCCTGTTCCGCCGCCGGTCTGCCGTGCAGATCGGGGACCCGCTTGAGCCATTCCGGGCGGCCCTGCCGGGTGCGCGCCGCGCGGCGGGCCTCCTCGTCGGCGATCTCCTCCCGGCTGGGGAAGCCCGTGGGGAGCCAGGCCCCGGACACCTCCACGCGCGCGTGGAGGTGATCCACGTAGGTGCGCCGCACCTCGTCCGGTGTGGCCCCGCCCGGCCCGGGGGCCAGCCACGCGTCGGGGACGGCGGCCGTCACCTCGTGCAGCAGCTCCCGCGTGACGCGCGGCGCCAGCTCGGCGTCGGCCGCGCGGACGTCCGGCGCGCAGTGCCCGAGGGCGTGGTGCCGGAAGTCGTAGACCCGGGCCGGGTCCGCGCCGTCCCAGCGGTGGTGGAAGACGAGGGCGGCGCCGTGGTCGATCAGCCACAGCCGCGGCGGGACGGTGCCCAGGGTCGGCCAGACCATGAGGTTGGAGCTGTGCACCGTGCGGTCCACGTTCGCCGTGAACGCGTCCAGCCAGACGATCCGGCCCGCCTCCAGCGGGTCCACGGGGAAGTCCTCGGCGATCTCCGGGGTGAAGTCCCGCGCCCCGGCAGATAGTCCATGCCGAGGTTGAGGCCGGCGCTCGCCCCGTGCAGGTCCCGCACCTCCTGGTGCGGTTCGTGCCCGGCGATCGCCGGGTCGAAGTGGACCAGCACCAGTTCGGGGATCCGCAGCCCCAGGGCGCGCGCCAGCTCACCGACGATCACCTCGGCGACCAGCGCCTTGAGGCCCTGGGCGGAGCCGGTGAACTTCACGACGTAGGTACCCAGGTCGTCGGCCTCGACGATGCCCGGGACGGAGCCGCCGGAGCGCAGCGGCGCGACATAGCGGGTCGCGGTGACCTCGGTCAGCATCGGCCCGGACCGCCCCGCTCGCCGGCCCGGTGCCCCTCGGCGGGGCCCTCACCCTCCACGTTCGGCATGCACAGAGCATAGTCACCCCCGCTTCCCGGGCGCGACGGGGCTTCTTCCCCGCCCGGGCACGGCGCCGATATCCGCCCGCCGAGCATTCCGGATTCCGGAAGAATTCCACCCGCGGAAAATCCGCGATACGGAATTGTTCCGAATATTGAGATGCCGTTGACGCATTCCGCCCGGCGATGAAAGATCGAGTCGATCAAGGCTGCGACGGGGGAGTCGACAGCGGCCGGTCACCGAGCACGCCGAGGACGGCACGCCGTCCGGCCGTGCCTTGTCGCCCACGGTCCGGCCCGCCGGGTCCCCGGCCTCGCCGCCCGTCGATTTCCGCGCACACCGGTGGCCTGAATTCCACCCGTGCCGCGCGAAGAATCCGGCCCCGTTCTCCGAGAATTCGACACGGCGCGGCCTTTCCCGCTGCCGCGGTCGTGAAAGGTTGTGCATGCTGCCCGATTTCGACAGGGTCGCCGCGATCTACGACACCTTCCGCCCCTCCTTCACCGACTTACGCTTCACCGTCCTGGCCCAGCACGGTCTCGCCGACGGGCGCGGGCGCACGGCCGTCGATCTGGGCACCGGCACCGGTGCCATGGCGTTCACCCTGGCCTCCTGCGGCTACCGGGTGACGGGCGTCGACGTCTCCCGCGGGATGCTGGAGCGGGCCCGGACCGCCGCGCGCCGCAGGGCGTTACGGCTCGACGTGCGCCTGGCACCGTCGACGGACACGGGGCTCGCCGACGGCTGCGCCGACGTGATCACCGCCTCGCAGAGCTGGCACCTGTTCGACGAGCGGGCCACGCTGCGGGAGTGCGGCCGGCTGCTGAGACCGGGCGGGCGCCTGCTCCTCATGACGTACGACTGGGTGCCCGCCCCCGGATCCGCCGTCGCCCTCACCGAGGACATCATCAAGGAGATCGACCCCGGCTGGGCCTACCACGGCGGCACCGGACGCCACGACCATCTGGCGCCGGGCGTCGCCGCCGCGGGGTTCACCGACATCACCACCTGGTCCCACCCGTTCGAGCACCGGTACACCGTCCGGGACTGGATCGGCAGGATCCGCACCAGCTCCAGCGGCGGCGCCGGCCTCGCACCGGCCCTCCAGCGCCGGCTGGAGCAGCGCCTGCACACCGAACTCACCGCCCGCTTCGGCGACGGACCGGTGCCCGTCGCGCACACCGCCTGGTCGCTGTCGGCCCGCCGCCACCGCCCCGGACCCGACCGGACGCGCTGCCTCTCGGGGCCGCGGACGCCCGGCCCGTCGGCCCGTGACGCCGGTCGGCACCCCGGCGTTCCGCCGCTATCTGCGTGCCGGCGCGCTGTGGCCGCAGCTGCGGTCCCCGCTGGCCTGCGCGATCGTGGACGGCGCCGCCGGGGAGGGCGCCCCGCTCGACCTGCCCGCGCTGCTCGTCTCACGGCTGAGCGACCGTCAGCTGGCGGAGACCGCCGCGACGGTGACGGCCCTGCACGCGCGGTTCGGCATCCCCGACCGGGGGCCCATCGCGCCGCAGGGGCTGCAGGACGAGTGGGTCAAGTCGCTCAACGCCGTCGCCTACGTCGCCCTCACCGCCCTCGGCGCGGCCCCCGACCCGGTGTACGACGGCTACGCGCGCTACGTCACGGCCGACACCCTGCGACTGCTGGACCACAGCCGTGCCTCCCCCGCGGTCCGCGACGCGCTCGCCGCCCTGCGCACGGCCCACCGCGTCTTCGCCGCCAACACCCGCCTGGCGCGGGCCTTCAGAGCCACGTTCACCCCGCGTACCCGTTCCCCGCAGACACGCGTGGCCTGCATGGACGAGATGAGAGACATGATCGACCAGGCCCTCGGGCACCATGCCGACGGGCTGCGCGCCACCCTCGCGCTCGGCCTCGACGCGCTCGCCTACCGGCGCGCCCGGCAGGACGCCGTCCGGCCCCGTGCCGCGGCCGGCACCCCGGAGGCGTCATGACCTACCTGCTGCCGCTGCTCGCGGCCGTCGCCCTGAACACGGCGGACCGCACCCTCACCCGCGCCTCGCTGCGACGGCACGACCTGGCCGACGAGTTCCTCCTCGTCTACCAGCTGACCAGCACGGTCCTCACCGCCCCGTTCGCCGTCCTGGCCCTGGCCCGCGGCGGGATCCGCGGCACGGTGCCGGGCGGCACCCTCCTGCTGCTGCTGGCGGGCAGCGTCGTCTGCTGGACCGTGTACTCGGTGTACGCCTTCCGCAGCGCCGCCCGGCTCGAACTGTCCGTCGCCTCGACGATCAGCCGGCTCCGGCTCGTCCTGGTCGCGGTGCTCGGCGTGCTGTTCTTCGGCGAGACGATCAGCGGGACCCACGCGATCGGGCTGGCCGTGCTGCTCGCCGCGTACATCCCGCTGACCCGGCTCCCCGGCACCCGGGTGGACCGCCTGGGCGTCGTCTACTGCCTGCTGTCCACCGTCGGCATCACCGGCGCCCTGCTGTTCGACAAGGCGCTCGCCCGGGGCCTGGACCCGGCGGTGATCGTCTTCGTGGGGTTCGCGGGCACGCTCGTCACCGGCTTCCGGCTGAACCGGGGCCTCTCCTGGCGCGCGGCCCGGCCGGTGCTGGGGCCCGCCGCCGTCGCCGGGGCCGCGGGCGCGGCGGGCTACTACGCCCTGGTCGCGGCCCTGGCCACCGGCCCGGCTGTGGTCGTGCTGCCCGTCTACCAGGCGTCGGCCTTCCTCTACGTGCTGGTGGGCGTGGTGTTCCTCGCCGAGTCGGCCGACTGGCGTCGCAAGGTCCTGTCCGCCGGTCTCTCCCTCGCCGGCGCCCTGCTCGTCCTGCACGGCTGACCGGAACCGGACGGCCGGGTCCGGGCGGCCGGGTGCGGGCGGCCGGGTCCGGGTGCCGCTGTCCGTGCCGGGCGGCGGCGGGGCTCAGGCGTCGAGCAGCGGGTTGGGCAGCGGCCGGTAGCGGGCGGCGGCGCCGTCGGCGTTCGTCCAGCGCAGCAGCAGGTTGGTCTTGCCGGGGAGGGTGGGCGAGGCGAGCAGCGCGGGGATCTCCGGCAGGTCGTGGCGGGCCAGCGCGCGGCGGGCGGCGGGCCAGGGGTCGAGGCCGGGGTGGTGCTCGGCGAGGGCGGCGGCGATCTCCCAGAGGTGGTTGACGACCAGGCAGTACACCAGCCGCTCCCAGCCGGCGGCCCGTCCCACGTCCGGCAGCAGCTTGACGCCCTCGGCGTCCCGGAACAGCGCCTGCGCCGGTGTGCCCGCCGCGTCCACGGCGACCAGGGTGTTCTGCAGGTGCGCCTCCAGGACGACGCCGTGCTCGTGGAAGGCCCTCAGCACCGGCGGGACGACCGCGCCGAGATACGCCTCCCACCACGCGGCCGGGTCGGGCGCGGTGGCCAGCGGGCTGCCGGGGAAGCCCTCCGCGAGGGCGGCGGCCAGCAGCGGCGTCGCCCCGGGCAGCACACTGCCGCGCAGCCCGTCCCGGACCAGGACGGCCAGCTCCTCGAAGGCGAAGTCCGCGGTGCGGTAGCCCCGGTCGGCGAGCCAGGCCGCCGGGGGCCGAGCGCCGCGAAGGCGGCGGCGGCCCGCGTGTCGGTGCCGCGCAGCGCCCGCAGGTCGTGGCGCCACAGCCGGCGGATGTCGTTGGTGATGCGGACGTCGAGACTGAACTTCAGGAACAGGTCGCGGCCGGGGGCGTAGACGGTGCGGACCGCGGCCGTGGGCCAGACGGGGAAGGCCGTGGTCCCGAGCCGGACGAGCCGGCCGTCGGCGAAGGCCGGGGCCAGGGCCGGGGCGGTCAGCTCGAGCTGCCAGGGGTGCGCGGGCAGCAGCCGGTAGCCGTGCGGGGCCCGGCCGAGCGCGTCCAGGGCGGAGGTGTCGCCCTCCTCGACGACCGTGTCCGCGCGGACCCCGAGCAGGGTGAGCGGGAACCGGGCGTGCGCCTCCGGCGCGTACGGCAGCCAGCCCGTGTGCGGGCCGCCGCCGCGGGCCTTCGGCGCGGGGTGGTGGGGGTGGCCCGTGACGAGGGACTGCTCCGAGCGCAGGTAGGGGTCGCCGGGCGGGGTGGCACACGTGCGTGCGGCCAGCAGGGCGGCGACCACCTCCCGGCTGTCGGCCATCTCGGAGGGCAGTGCGTCGTTGGACAGGCCGGTGTGCCGGCGCAGTTCCTCCGCGACGAGTTCGACGAGTCCGGCGTGGTCCAGGCGGTGCCAGCCGCCCGCGGTGTACACCTCGGGCTCGGCGGGCCGGCGTCCGCCGCGCACGCGCAGCAGCCGCCCGGAGCCGGGCAGCCGGTACACCGGCCGCGTCCCGGTGCCGGGCCGGCGCTCCGCCACCTCCCGCAGCAGGCAGTTGAGCAACGGCGCGGCGGCGCAGGCGTCGGCACGCGCCGCGAGGTCCGCCTCGGTGGCGGGGGCCGGGGTGCCCGCGGCGCGGCGCCCGCCGTCGGCGCGGAGCACGGGGTCCGCGCCGGTGGCGCGGCGCCCGGCGTCGGGGGCGCGGGGTCGGCTTCCGGGGCGCGGGGGTCGGCTTCGGCGGTGGGCGGGGGCTGGCGGTCCACGCGGTCCACTCGTTCCTTACGGTCTGTCAAAGGGTCGAGACGATCAGTATGTCTGTCGTCGCCGCCCGCCGTGCCGCCTACGCGTACCCCGAGGAGCCCGACCGTGCACCGTCCCCCCACCGCCGAGGCCGAGGTCGCCGCCGAACTGGCCGCCCTGCGCCCCGCCCTCG
Source organism: Streptomyces sp. SW4 (assembly GCA_003248315.1). Taxonomy (GTDB): domain Bacteria; phylum Actinomycetota; class Actinomycetes; order Streptomycetales; family Streptomycetaceae; genus Streptomyces. The sequence goes on along the minus strand of QKWM01000003.1, from coordinate 84,458 downwards.
TCCCCCGGTTCGCGGCCGAGCTGCCCGGTGCCCGCGCGGCCGTGCTCACCCGGCTGTGGCGGGCGCTTGCCCATGAACCGCTGCCGTGGATCGAGCGCCGCGTGCCGGACGGCGACGGGCTCGTCCTGCACCTGGCGGACGGCCGCCGGCTGCGCGGTCCGGCCCCGACCCGTACGAGACCGGCGACCGGGTCGGGGCCGTCCACCTGGACGGCGTGGCGCACGACGACCCGGCGCGGCTGACGACGGCCCTCGCCGTCCCCCACGCCGCGGGCTTCGCCGCCGAACTCGGGCACAGTGTGGCGTCGCTGGCGCTGTCCCGGGCGAACCAGGAACCCCGCCCGGAGCCGTGGCCGCGCTCCGACCGGGAGTGGGAGCGCCGGGTGGTCGACGGGCACCCGTTCCATCCCAACTGCCGTGCGCGGCCCGGGTTCTCGGTGGCCGAGCAGCTGGCGTACGGTCCCGAGCACGGCCCGGTGGTGCGGCTGGGGCTGGTGCCGGTGCCGGCCGCCGAGTGCCTGGTGTCGGGCACCTGGCCGGCGGAGCTGCGGGACGGGGACCGGCTGCTGCTGCCGGTGCACCCGTGGCAGGCGGCGCACGTGCTGAAGCGTCCGCGGGACCCGGAGGCGGCCGAGGGACCGGACGCGTACCCGCTGATGTCGCTGCGCACCCTCGCCGTGCCCGGGGGCCGCATGTGAAGACGGCGCTGAGCGCCCGGCTGACCTCGTCGGTGCGGGACATCTCGGTGGCGTCCGTGGCCGCGTCCGAGGCCCTGTCGGCGTTCGGCGAGAGGCTGGCGGCGCGCTCGGAGGGGCTGCTGCACATGACCCGCACGCTGGGCGCGGCCACCGCCCACTCCCCGACCTGGCCGCCGTGCTGCGCGAGTCGCCGCAGGGGTACGCGGAATCCGGTGAGTACGTGGTCCCGGTGGCCGCGCTGCCCACGACCCGGCTGCCGGACTCCCCCGTCTGGCTGGCCCGCTTCGCCCGGCTGGCGCTCGGTGCGGGCCTGCGGATGCTGGAGCTGGGCGTGGCGCTGGAGGCGCACGGCCAGAACCTGCTGGTGGTGCTCTCGGCGGCCGGCGACCCGGTGCGCCTGGTCTACCGCGACCTGGCCGACATCCGGGTCAGTCCGGCCCGCCTGGCCCGGCACGGCATCCCGGCGTCCGGGCTGCCCTCCCGGATCCTCACGGACGACGCGACGGCGCTGCGCCGCAAGCTGTTCGGCTCCCTGGTGGCCGGTGCGCTGGCGGCGACCGCCGGGTCCGCGGCGGCGCTGCGGGCCGCCCTGGAACCGGCCGTACGGGACCTGCCGCGCACCCCGGATCTGGTGGCGCTGTGCGAACGGCCGCTGCCCGCCAAAGCCCTGACGCTGATGCGGCTGACGCCGGACCGGCCCGGGGACCTGTGGGCGCTCCTGCCCAACCCCCTCGCCTGACGCGGTACGGGGGGCTCAGGCCTCCCGGAGGGTCTTGGCGAGGGGCCGTCACCGGTGACCTCGACGCGTCCGGCGCGTACGGCGTCGGCCAGGTCCAGCTCGCCGCGGCCGACGGCGGCGCAGGTGGCGGCGTCCAGGGTGAGGCGGGCGTCGGGTTCGGCGGGCGCCGGGCCGTCGCCGTAGACGGCGTCCCGCCCGCCACCGGCGTACAGGTGGAAGTCGCCCTCCTCCAGCCGCACTTCGACCAGCCCTTCCCGACCGGGGCGAGACTGCGCAGGAGGGGCAGCGCGAACCAGTGCGCCCGCACCGCGTCCGTGGGTCGGCGCTCCCCCAGTTCGGCCGCGCCCCACTCCCCAGCGCCTGGAGCACGGGCAGCAACGCGCCTCCGCGGGCGGTGAGTTCGTAGACGGTGGCCGCCCCGGGCGGGGGCAGCCGGCGGCGGGTGGCCAGTCCGTCGCGTTCCATGTCCTTCAGCCGGGAGGCGAGGACGTCCGTGCTGACGCCCGGCAGGTCCGCGTGCAGGTCGGTGTAGCGCCGCGGGCCGGCGAGCAGCTCCCGGACGATCAGCAGCGTCCAGCGGTCGCCGACGAGATCGAGGGCGCGGGCGACGGAGCAGTACTGGTCATAGCTTCGGCGAACGCGGGGTGACATGCGAGGCAGTCTAGACACGTTGTTGGACTTTCCAAGCTCCAACTTGGTAAAACCAAGCAACACCAGATACCGGAGGGGAAGCGGCGCATGGAGTTCCGGCAGTCGAACAAGCTCAGCGAGGTCTGCTACGAGATCCGCGGCCCGGTCATCGAGCACGCCAACGCCCTGGAGGAGGCGGGGCACAGCGTGCTCCGCCTGAACACCGGCAATCCGGCGCTGTTCGGCTTCGAGGCGCCGGAGGAGATCCTCCAGGACATGATCCGGATGCTGCCGCAGGCGCACGGCTACACCGACTCGCGCGGCATCCTGTCCGCCCGCCGGGCCGTCGCCCAGCGCTACCAGACGCTCGGCCTGGAGGTCGACGTCGACGACGTCTTCCTCGGCAACGGCGTCTCCGAGCTGGTCTCCATGGCCGTACAGGCCCTGGTCGAGGACGGCGACGAGATCCTGGTCCCCGCCCCGACTTCCCCCTCTGGACGGCGGTGACCACCCTGGCGGGCGGCAAGGCGGTCCACTACCTGTGCGACGAGCAGGCCGAGTGGTACCCCGACCTCGCCGACATGGAGGCGAAGATCACCGGCCGGACCAAGGCGGTCGTGATCATCAACCCGAACAACCCCACCGGCGCGGTGTACCCGAAGGAGGTCCTCGAGGGGATCCTCGACCTGGCCCGCCGCCACGGCCTGATGGTCTTCGCCGACGAGATCTACGACCAGATCCTGTACGACGACGCCGTCCACCACTGCGCCGCGTCCCTCGCCCCGACCTGGTGGTGCTGACCTTCTGCGGGCTGTCCAAGACCTACCGGGTCGCCGGGTTCCGCTCGGGCTGGCTGGTCGTCACCGGCCCCAAGCAGCACGCGAAGGACTACCTGGAGGGGCTGACCATGCTCGCCTCCATGCGTCTGTGCGCCAACGCACCGGCGCAGTACGCGATCCAGGCCGCGCTCGGCGGACGCCAGTCCATCCGCGACCTGACCGCGCCGGGCGGGCGGCTGCGCGAGCAGCGGGACGTGGCCTGGAGAAGCTGAACGAGATCCCCGGGGTGTCGTGCGTGAAGCCCAAGGGCGCGCTGTACGCGTTCCCGCGCATCGACCCCGCCGTGCACAGGATCCTCGACGACGAGAAGTTCGTCCTGGACCTGCTGCTGCGGGAGAAGATCCAGGTGGTGCAGGGCACGGGCTTCAACTGGCCCGCCCCGGACCACTTCCGCATCCTGACACTGCCGCACGCGGAGGACCTGGAGGCGGCGATCGGCCGGATCGGACGGTTCCTCGGCGGGTACCGCCAGTAGAGCCGGTCCCGGTTGCGCCCGGCGCGCAGGGCCCGGCCGTAGCCTGTGGGACATGGGTGATCTCTTCCTCGTACGGCACGGTGAGACCGAGTGGTCGCGGTCCGGACGGCACACCGGGCTGACGGACGTCCCGCTGACCGACCACGGGCGGGACCAGGCGCGGCGGCTGGTGCCGCTGATCCGCTCGCACCGCATCGGGGCCGCGTTCGCCAGCCCGCTGCAGCGGGCACGGGAGACGGCCGAACTGATCGGGCTGCACGACGTCCGGGTCGACGCGGATCTGCGGGAGTGGGACTACGGCGGCTACGAGGGGATCACCACCGTCGAGATCCACCGGTCCCGGCCGGACTGGTTCCTGTTCACGGACGGGGTCGCGCCCGGCCCGCCGGACCACCCCGGGGAGACGCCGGAGCAGGTCGGCGAGCGGGCCGACCGGGTGCTGGCCCGGGCCGAGGCCGCCTTCGCCGACACCGAGGGCTGCGTGGTACTCGTCGCGCACGGTCACTTCCTGCGGGTGCTGACCGCCCGGTACCTGCGCCTTCCGCCGTCGTCCGGGGCGCTCTTCCAGCTGGCCACGGGCACGCTGTGCCGGCTGGGCACCGAGCACGGGCGGCCGGTGATCGCGGCCTGGAATGTCAGACCCGGGTCGTAGTCTTCGAACCGTCACCGGTGCCGTCGAAGGGGCACCGGCCGAGGGAAGGGGGCGCCGTGGCACGACCGCTCACGGCTGCGCAGCGGCGCGTGGTCGACGCCGCCGATCCCGTGACCGGGAGGCTGAGGGGGACCGAGGCACAGCTGGCGGCGCTGGTGAGGCGAGGGCTCGCCTTCCGTCATCCCCGGCCGCCGCACGACCACTTCCTCACGCCGGCCGGACACCGGATACGGGAGGCGGCCGACGAGCCGGGCCCCTCGGAGACCGGCGCCGAGCCCGCCGCCCGGCCGGCCGCCGGGGTGTTCGCCGCGCGCGTCGGCGGGGAGGACGCCGGCCCCGCCGGTCCCGCCCGGCTGCGGGAGGTCCGCGGCGCCTGGCAGGGGCTGCTGGAGCTGCGCCGGATGACCAGTCCCGACGGGGACACCGGGCGGCCGTGCGGCTGGGAGCGGACGCACCTGGTGCAGGCCGCGGCGCTCGCCCTGGAGGCCGCCGGCCACCGCCCCGCGGGGCCCGGCGAGGGCCCCGGCTACCGGGTGCGGGCGACACCGCAGCCGGAGGCCGTGGCGGTGTACGAGCCGGACCCGGCGGCGCTGCGGGACTGCGCGGCCACGCTGGAGCGGGCCGGCTGGCAGGTCGGCGAGCACACGGCGCCGCGCACCTCGGCCCGTTACCTGCTGGCCTCTCCCCGGCGGGTGTGACGGGCGTGTCAGGATCGGTCCCGGCACCGACCGGCCGGCCCCGGTGGCAGGGCAGCCGGCCGGCACCGCCCGCGCAGGCCGACCGTGCGGGAACCGACAGCAGCGACCGTGCAGAGAGAGGTCCATCCGTGAGCGAGCCGTTCTCCGTCCCCGTGACCGTCCGCGGGTACGAGACCGACACCCAGGGCCACCTGAACCAGGCCGTCTATCTCAACTACGCCGAGCACGCCCGATGGTCGCTGCTCCAGGCGGCCGGCATCCGCCAGGCCGACCTCGTGTCCCGGGGCATGGGCCCGGTGGCGCTGGAGACGACCCTCCGTTTCCGGCGTGAGCTGCTCGCCGGTGACGAGGTCGAGGTGACGTGCGCGTTCGAGTGGGGCGAGGGGAAGACCTTCCGCATGCGGCAGGTGATCCGCAAGGCGGACGGCACGGTGGCGGCCGAGATCGAGGGCGTCGGCGGGCTGATGGACCTGACCGAGCGCCGGCTGCTCGACCGTCCGCAGCAGCGCTTCAAGGAACTCGCCGAGCGGCCCGAGCTGTTCGGCCTCTAGGGCCGCGCGAGGGCGGGGCACGCCGGCCGGCGCCGGTGCGCCGCCGTGCCCCGCCCGCCCTCTCCTTTCGACCTGCGGTCGCGCGTCGACGCGTTCCGGTCCGTCCCCGGTCAGGCGTCGACGAGTTCCGGCCGGTGCACGGTGTCGTAGGCCGCCCGGGCCTCGGCGATGTACTCCCGGTTGCGTTCGGCCCACTCCGTCAGACGCTGCAGCGTCTCGTGCAACTCCCGCGCCACCGGCGTCAGTTCGTACTCCACCTTCGGCGGCACCGTCGGATGCACCGTGCGGGTCACCAGACCGTCGCGCTCGAGGTTGCGCAGTGTCAGGGTCAGCATGCGGCGGCTGATCCCCTCGATGCTGCGCTCCAGTTCGGTGAAGCGGATCGGGCCGTGCGCCGCCGCCACCAGGATCTGCACGCTCCATTTCCCCGCGACCCTGTCAAGAACTTCGCGGACGGGACACGCGTGCGCGTTCACCACCTGCGAGGTAACACCGCTGTTCCTCTGGGACATCGAACTGCCTCCTTATGCCTCCCTCTCATGGTCACCCACGATGTACCCCGTTACAAGACGTGCACCAAGCAGACCCCGGCGCCGCCGGGTGTCGCGGAGCGAGCGGAGGCCATGTCGCCATGACGTCCCTGACCGAGTCCCCGTCCCGGACGGCCCGTCCCCTGCCGGGGCGGACGTCCTCCCGCTGGGCGTCCCTCGCCGTGCTGTGCGCGGGGGCGCTCATGACGATCCTGGACGGCAACATCGTCACCGTCGCGATGCCGGCCATCCAGAACGACCTGGGTTTCACCGCGTCCGGGCTGGCCTGGGTCGTCAACGCCTACCTGATCCCGTTCGGCGGGCTGCTTCTGCTGGCGGGCCGGCTGGGCGACCTGGTGGGCCGCAAGCGCATGTTCACCTGGGGGCTCGCCCTGTTCACCGCGGCGTCGGTGCTGTGCGGTGTGGCCACCGGCCAGGCGGTGCTGATCGCGGCCCGGGCGCTGCAGGGGGTCGGCGGCGCGATGACGTCGGCCGTCGTGCTCGGCATGGTGATCGCGCTCTTCCCGAGCCGCGGGAACGGGCCCGGGCGATCGCGGTGTTCAGCGCGGTCGGCGCGGCGGGCGGAGCGCTCGGCACCTTCCTCGGCGGCGCCCTCACCGAGGCGCTGAACTGGCACTGGATCTTCCTGATCAACCTGCCGATCGGCGTCGTGGCCCTGGTCGCGGCGGTCCGGCTGCTGGCCCCCGACGACCGGTCCGGGCTCGGCCGGGGCGCCGACTACCCGGGCGCGGCGCTGGTCACCGGTGCGCTGATGCTGACGGTGTACGCGATCATCGGCGCGGACGGTCTCGGGGCCGCCACCACCGGAGTCCTGGCCGGGCTCGCGCTCGTCCTCTTCGCCGGGTTCACGCTGCGCCAGGCGCGCGCCGCCGATCCGCTGCTGCGGCTGCGGCTGTTCCGCTCCCGCCTGCTGACCGGCGCGAACGCCGTGCAGGTGCTGATGATCGCGGTGATGTACGGCTTCCAGTTCATCGGGGCGCTGTATCTGCAGCGGGTCCTCGGCTACGGGGAGCTGGCGACGGGTACGGCGTTCCTGCCGGCGCCGGTGGCGATCGGGGTGCTGATGCTGGGGCTGTCGGCGCGGACGATCGGCCGGTTCGGGGCGTACCGGGTGCTGCTGTCCGGGCTGGCGCTGATCGTCGCCGGGACGGCGCTGCTCTCCCGCGCCCCGGCCGACGGCTCCTACGCCGTCGACGTGCTGCCCGCGATGCTGCTGCTCGCCGCGGGGTTCGCCGCCGCGATGCCGGCGCTGACCGGCCTGGCGATGTCGGGGTGCGGGAGGAGGACGCGGGGCTGGCGTCCGGGCTGTTCAACACCACGCAGGTGGTGGGCGGTTCGCTGGGACTGGCCGTGCTGTCGACGCTCGCGGCCGGGCACACGCAGGAGGTTCTCGGGCGGGGCGCGGAGCCGGTCGCGGCTGTCGCCGAGGGCTACCAGTGGGCGTTCCGGGTGGCGGTCGTGATCGCCGTGGCGGCGTTCGCGCTGGCGGCGGTCACCCTGCGCGAGCGGGCCGGGCGCCCGCGGGGGCGGTGACCGCGGCCCGCAGGGCTCCTGCCGCCGTACGGCCGCACGCCGGTGCCTCTCTCGAGGCGCCGGCGTGCGTTTCGGTGTCCGGTCGTGGAGGCGGGTAACCGGCTCACGAGGTGGCCGGTTCCCGGGCCGGTCCGGTGATCTCCTCCCCGACTCCATCGGATGGGTGACGTCATGGGCGTCGCGGCCCTTGCCGATGTGGTTGAAGACGAGGTTGAGCAGGACGGCGGCGACACAGCCGGTGGAGATGCCGGAGTCCAGGATGATCTTCGCGTTCTCCGGGAAGGAGTGGTAGAACTCCGGCGCCGCGATCGGGATGATGCCGACGGCCAGGGAGACGGCCACGATCAGGACGTTGTTGTCCCGGTCGAGTCCGGCCCGGGCGAGGGTCTGGATGCCGCTGGCCGCGACGGAGCCGAACAGCACCACGCCGGCGCCGCCCAGCACCGGGCGCGGGACGACGGCGATGAGCGAGGCCGCGATGGGGCACAGGCCCATCAGGATCAGGAATCCACCGCCGGTCGCGACGACATAGCGGCTGCGGATCTTGGTCATGGCGACCAGTCCGATGTTCTGCGCGAAGGCGCTGCACATGAAGCCGTTGAACACGGGGCTGATCGCGGAGCCGAGGGTGTCGGCGCGCAGACCGGCGGCGATGGTCTTCTCGTCGGCCTTGCGGTCGACGATCTCGCCGAGGGCCAGCATGTCGGCGGTGGACTCGGTCATGGAGACCACCATCACCACGCACAGCGAGATGATCGCGGCGACCTGGAACTGGGGCGCGCCGAAGTGGAACGGCGTGGGGAAGCCGACGATGTCGGCCTCGCCGACCGGCGAGAAGTCGGTGACCCCGAAGGGGATCGCGATCAGGGTGCCGGCGACCAGGCCGAGGAGCACGGCGATCTGCTTGACGAAGCCGCGGGTGAAGCGGCGCAGCAGCAGGACGACGACCAGGGTGATGGCCGCGAGGCCCAGGTTGGTCGCCGAGCCGAAGTCGTCGGCGTTCGGGCTGGAGCCCTGGGCCCAGCCGAAGGCGACGGGCAGCAGCGAGACACCGATCAGCGTGATGACGGTGCCGGTGACGACCGGCGGGAAGAACCGGATCGCCTTGCTGAAGAAGGGGGCGGCGAGGAAGCCGAGGAGGCCGGCGACGATGACCGCGCCGAAGATGATCGGCAGCGCGTCGTCCTTGTCCGGGGTGGCGGCGACGACCGCGGTCATGGGGGCGACACCGGCGAAGGTGACGCCGTTGACGAAGGGCAGCCGGGCTCCGATCTTCCAGATACCGAGGGTCTGCAGAAGGGTGGCGAGGCCCGCGGTGAACAGACAGGCGCCGGTGAGGAAGGTCAGGTCGGTGGCGGACAGGCCTATGGCCGCGCCGACGACGAGGGGCGGGGCGACGACTCCCGCGTACATGGCGGCCACGTGCTGCAGGCCGGTGGTCGCCATCTTGAGCGGCGGAAGCTTTTCGTCAACTGGGTGGTCGGCCACTGCGGCTCTCCTCCGGTCGGGTACACGTCGGCTCCGACGTGGGTTTCAGGGAGGTGGTGCGGGTGGTCGTGCGGGACCGGGACGGACCGTTCCCGAGGAAACGGGGCACCGTCCCGGGGCGCACGCGTCCACGCGCGCCCCGGGGACGGCCGCCGTGAACCCCGCTCGGGTTCACGGCCGCCGGCCGGGAGCCGTCCCTCCCGGCCGGAGATCGAGTGCGTACGCCGGCTCCGGCCTGCGTACGGGGTTCAGCTCTGCGCGGCGATGCGGGCCAGCCGCTGGGCCTCGTCGCGCGTGGAGCGGGCGATGGCGTCCTCGTCGACCGTGAGCAGCCGGCCGTCCTCGACGATCTGCTCGCCGTTGACGAACGAGGCCGTGACCGGGGCGGCGGCGCCGAAGACCAGGGCGGTCACCGGGTCGGCGATGGAGGCGTGGGCGAGGGTGTCCATCTTCCACAGCACGACGTCGGCGAGCTTGCCGGCCTCCAGGGAGCCGATCTCGGCCGCCCGGCCCAGCACCTGGGCGCCGCCGAACGTGCCCAGCCGCAGCGCCTGGCGGGCGTTGAGCGCGGCCTCCCGGTGGGCGCCGAGACGGTTGATGAGCAGGGCGTTGCGCAGTTCGGTGTGGAGTTCGCCGGACTCGTTGGAGGCGGTGCCGTCGACGCCGAGACCGACCGGGACCCCGGCGGCGAGCATGTCGGGGACCCGCGCGATGCCGGCGGCCAGCCGCGCGTTGGACGACGGGCAGTGGGCGACGCCCGTGCGGGTGCGGGCGAACGCGGCGATGTCGGAGTCGTTCATGTGGACGCAGTGCGCCATCCACACGTCCTCGCCGAGCCACCCGGTCGACTCGAAGTAGTCGGTCGGGCCCATGCCGAACAGCTCGTGGCAGAACTTCTCCTCCTCCACGGTCTCCGAGCCGTGGGTGTGCAGCCGGACGCCGAGCCGGCGGGCCAGCTCCGCGCCCTGCTTGAGCAGGTCGGTGGAGACGGAGAACGGCGAGCAGGGGGCCACGGCGACCTGGGTCATCGCGTCGAAGGAGGCGTCGTGGTGCCGCTTGACGGTCTCCTCGGTGGCGGCCAGGGCGCCCTCGAGGCTCTCGACGGCGAAGTCCGGCGGCAGGCCGCCGTCCGACTCGCCGCGGTCCATGGAGCCGCGGGCCAGGGTGAAGCGGACGCCCATCTCGCGGGCGGCGCGGATGATCGACCCGGACAGGTCGCCGGAGCCCTGCGGGAAGACGTAGTGGTGGTCCATGGCGGTGGTGACGCCGCCCCGGGCCATCATGGCGAGCGAGCCCTGCGCGGCGGCGTAGGTCATCTGCTCGTCGATGCGCGCCCACACGGGGTAGAGCGCGACCAGCCAGTTGAACAGGTTGTGGTCGGTGGCCAGGCCCCGGGTGATCCACTGGTAGTAGTGGTGGTGGGTGTTGACCAGGCCGGGCGTGGCCAGGTGGCCGGTCGCGTCGATCCGGCGTACGACGTTCTCCAGCCCCTCGGGGGCCCGGCCGGCCCCGACCGACTCGATCCTGTTGCCCGCGAGGACCAGGTGGCCCGAGGCGTACTCCGTGTCGCCCGCGTCCACGGTCGCGATCGCACAGTTCTCGATCACCACACGCTGGCTGCCGATGGTGCCATGATGCTTCCTTTTGTTTCTGTGGCGGCCCGTGGGTGGGGAGTACCCACGGGGAGGGCACGGCAGGACCCTAGGAGGATTTGAGTGCCGGAACCGCGGTGCGGCTCCGGGTGCCGAGATGGTGGAAGAACAGGTTGAGGCTGACCGCGACGAGTGCGCCGGCGCTGATGCCGGAACCGAGCACGGTCTGCGCCCAGGCCGGGAAGTCGGCGTAGAAGGTCGGGGCGGCGAGCGGGATGATGCCCGCGCCGAGCGCCACCGCCACCAGGATGATGTTGGAGCTGTCGTCCAGTCCCGCCTCGGCGAGGGTGCGGATGCCGCTGACGGCGATGGAGCCGAAGAGCACGATGCCCGCGCCGCCGAGGACCGGCATGGGGACCAGGGAGACGACCGCGCCGAGGACCGGGAAGGCGCCGAGGACCAGCAGGGTGGCGCCGGCGACGGCGACGACGTAGCGGCTGCGCACCCGGGTCAGGGAGACGACGCCGACGTTCTGCGCGAAGGCGGAGGTGGGGAAGCCGCCGAAGACCGGGCCGACCAGGGTGGCGATGCCGTCGGTGCGCAGGCCCCGGGTGATGGTCCGCCCGTCGGCCTTGCGGTCGCAGATCTCCCCGAGGGCGAGCATGCCCGCGGAGGACTCCGTCATGAGCACCAGCATCACGATGCACAGTGACAGGATGGCCGCCGGCTGGAAGACGGGCGCGCCGAACGCGAACGGCGTGGGCAGGGCGGCGACCGGCGCGGAGGACAGGGCGCTGAAGTCCGCCATGCCGAAGGGGACGGCGGCCAGGGTGCCGATCAGCAGTCCGAAGAGCAGGGCGACCTGCTTGACGAAGCCCTTGCCGAAGCGCTGGATGAGCAGGATGACGGCGAGGGTGAAGCCGGCGAGCGCGAGGTGGGACATGGCGCCGAAGTCGGCGGCCTCCTTGTCGCCGCCCTGTGCCCAGGCGACCGGGACCGGCATGAGCGTGACGCCGATGAGGGTGATGACCACGCCGGTGACCAGCGGCGGGAAGAAGCGCAGCAGCCGTCCGAAGAACGGGCCGACGGCGAGGCAGAAGACGCCGGCGACCATCACCGCGCCGTAGACGGCGGGGAGTTGTTGTCCGGGGTCGTTGGTCTCGGCGATCGCGAGGATGGGTGCGATGCCGGCCGAGGAGGCGGCGTTGACGAAGGGCAGGCGGTTGCCGACGAAGCCCTTGACGCCGATGGTCTGGATCAGGGTCGCGATGCCCGCGATGAGCAGGGACGCGGCGATGAGCCGGGTACGGGCCGCGAGGTCGAGTCCGCAGGCCTGTCCGATGATGAGCGGAGGTGTGACCACGCCTGCGTACATGGCGGCGATGTGCTGGAGCGCGGCGGGGACGAGCCGCGAGGGGTGGAGCTTCTCGTCCACCGGGTGCACGGACGTGACGGCGTCCTCGGTGTGCCCCGGCGGGGTGGAACAGGGGGCTGGTGCCGGCCCCTTTGCAGGCAGTGCCATGGTGTTCCCTCCGGTGTGGCGCGCCCCCGGCCTCGAGTGGCTGGGCCGGGGGCGCGCGTCCCGCGTCAGAGGTTGGTCATGTCGACCGGGATACGGGCCTCGCAGCCGTCCCGCAGGATGGTGGCCTCGATCAGGCCGTAGGGGCGGTCCGCGGCGAAGTAGACCTCGTTGTCGTTCTTCAGTCCGAACGGCTCGAGGTCCACCAGGAAGTGGTGCTTGTTCGGCAGGGAGAACCGCACCTCGTCGATCTCGCTGCGGTTGTTGATGATGCGCGCGCCCATCTGGTACAGGGTCTGCTGCAGCGACAGCGAGTAGGTCTCGGCGAAGGCCTGGAGCATGTGCTTCTTCACCTGCTCGTAGGACTTCTCCCAGTTGGGCATCTTCTGCTCGTCGTCGGTCCAGTTGAACCGCCACTTGCCGGAGACCTGCGTGGCCAGGATGCGGTCGTAGGCCTCCTGGAGCGTCGTGTACTTGTCCTTGACGTAGCCCCAGAACTCGGAGTTGGTCGAGTTCATCACGACCAGGTCCTTCAGACCGGAGACGACCTCCCACTTCTCACCGTCGAAGGTGATCTGGGTGGTGCGGACCTCCTGGCCCTTGCGGACGAAGGAGTGCTTGACCTCGTCGGCGCCGATGAACTTGGAGTTGGCTTCGGAGGTCTCGATGCGCTCCCAGGCGTACTCCTCGATGCGGATGCGCGCCCGGTGGATGGGCTCCTGCGAGGTGACGAAGTGCCGGGCGAGGTGGATGCCGAACTGCTCGGCGGACTCGATGCCGTACTCCTTGGCGAACGCGAACACCGTGTTCTTGGTGGTGTCGGTCGGCAGGACGTTGGCGTTGGAACCGGAGTAGTGGACCTCGTCCATGTCGCCGGACAGGGCGACGGACACGTTGAGGTCCTTGATGTGGTGGGTGGCGCCGTCCCGCGTGATCTTGACGACTCGGTTCTCGGCCTTGCCGTACTGGTTCTGTCCCAGGATCGTGGGCATTTCTAGCTAGCTCCCTCGGTAAACGGAGTAGCCGAACGGGTTGAGCAGCAGCGGTACGTGGTAGTGCTCGCCGGGCGTGACCGCGAACGTGATCACGACCTCGGGGAAGAACGCACCGCTGTCCGAGTCGCGGGGCGTCCTGCTGCGCATCGGCTTGCTTCTTCTCGAAGTACGGCTCCACCGCGAAGTCGAGCCGTACGTGGGTGGTGCCCTCCGGCAGGGCCGGGAGGTCCTTGCACCGTCCGTCCGCGTCGGTCGCGGAACCGCCGAGGTGCTGCCAGTCCGCGTCCCGCCCGGTGCGGGCGGAGAGCTGGACGGCGACGCCCTCGGCGGGGCGGCCGACGCTGGTGTCCAGGATGTGCGTGGACACGGAAGCGGTGGTGCTGGTGCTCATGGTCAGGCGTCCTGTTCGACGAGTCGGGCGAGCCGGATCCGGTTGATCTTGCCCAGTTCGGTGCGGACGATCTCCCGCTCCTCTTCCGGGGCGTTGCCGATCCGTTCCTTGACCGCGTCCCTCATCTGCTCGCCGGTGCGGCCGGTGGCGCAGATCAGGAACACGTGGCCGAACTTCTCCTGGTAGGCCAGGTTCAGTTCCAGCATCTCCGCCTTCAGCTCGTCGGACGCGCCGGCCATGCCCGCCTGCTCGCGGGAGGAGGTCGGGTCGCCCGGCTTGGGGCGGCCGATCGGCGGATGCCCGGCCATCGCCTCCTCGAGGTCCGCCGTGGTCAGCTCGGCCATGGCGGCGTCGCTGGCGGCGTAGAGGTCCTCCGGGGTGGCGTAGGGGCGGGCGGCGAGCAGTCGCCGGGCCCACGCCGTGGAGGCACACGCCTCGTGGAGGGCGGCGAAGGCCGCGTGCTCCTCGAGGGCGTTGAAGCGGGCCAGGCCCGGCGGCGTGGAAGTGGACGTCACGGGAGCCTCCGTGGCCTTGTGCTGAACGGGCGTGCCGATAGCTAACGCCCTCGGAAACACGGCGTCAACAGTTTGTTGAAAATTCGGGGTAACAAATACGAGCACGCGCAAGCCGCCGCCCCGGAGCCGGGACGGCGGCTTGCCTCTGAGGTCAACCCCCAGGTCAGGGGCGCCGGGAGAGCGGCGGGAGCACCCCGCGGACGATCACAGGCCGCGCTCGCGGTTGAGGTAGTTGTAGACGGTGAAGCGGCTGACACCGAGGGCACTGGCCACGGTCTCCACGCCGTGCCGCACGGCGAAGGCACCGCGCGCCTCCAGGGTGCGCACGAGCTCCTGCTTGGCCTTGCGGTCCAGCTCGGCCAGCGGCCGGCCCTGCCGGCGCTCCATGGCGGCCAGGATGTGGTCCAGGGAGTCGGCGAGCTGCGGCAGGCGCACGGCGACGACGTCGGCGCCCTCCCAGGCGAGGACCACGTCGTCCTGGCCGGCCTCGTCGGGCGGGAGCAGTTCGCCGCCGATGGCGTCGACCAGGGGCTTGACGGCGGCGATGAAGGGCTCGTCCGCGCCGCCGCTCACCGCTCCTCCTCCGCGACCACGTTGACCTGGAGGGAGACCCGGGTGGCGCCGGCCCGCAGCGTCCGGCGCAGCAGGGCGTCCACGGCGGACAGGACCGCGTCGGCGTCGCCCTCGGCGGTGTTGCCGAACGGGCCGACGTCGACGGCGTCCAGCTCCGCGGCCTGGATGACGTCCCGGGCGACCAGCGCGTGGGCGGGCGCCTCGTCCAGATCGAAGGGCTCGGTCGTGAACTCCACTCTCAATCGCACCCGGTCAACCTAACGCGCGGTGACCGTTTCCGCCGACCCCTCTTGACAAGCCGCACGACCGCCCGGCAATCTTCCATTACGCAGAAACGAACTTCCGTAATACGGAAACAGTAGCGACACGGAAGGGAGCGCGGCACCCGATGGGATTCGCAGACCAGCGCTTCAACGTCAACCTGTCGATCCTCTTCACGGAACTCCCGCTCCTGGAGCGCCCCGCGGCCGCCGCCGCGGCCGGCTTCACCGCGGTCGAGCTGTGGTGGCCCTGGGTCGACTCGCCCACCCCGAGCAGTCCGAGCTCGACGCCCTGAAGAAGGCGATCGAGGACGCGGGCGTCCAGCTCACGGGCCTGAACTTCTACGCCGGGCAGCTCCCCGGCCCCGACCGCGGCGCCCTGTCGGTGCCCGGTGAGGAGTCGGAGAGGTTCCGCGCCAACATCGACGTGGCCGCCGGCTTCGCCCGGTCCCTGGGCTGCAAGGCGCTCAACGCGCTCTACGGCAACCGCGTCGAGGGCGTGGACCCGGCGGAGCAGGACCGGCTCGCGCTGGAGAACCTGGTCCTGGCCGCCCGCGCGGCGGACCGGATCGGCGCGACCCTGCTGATCGAGGCCCTGAACAAGCCGGAGTCGCCGCTCTACCCGCTGGTGTCGGCGCCGGCCGCGGTCGAGGTCGTCGACAAGGTCAACGCGGCGACCGGCCTGGACAACGCCGCCTTCCTCATGGACCTGTACCACCTGTCCATGAACGGCGAGGACCTGCCGCAGGTGATCGAGCGGTACGCCGCGAAGACCGGCCACGTGCAGATCGCCGACAACCCCGGCCGCGGCGCCCCGGGCACGGGCTCGCTGCCACTGGAGGAGCTGCTCGACCAGCTGAGGAAGGCCGGTTACGAGGGCTGGGTCGGCCTGGAGTACAAGCCGGGCGACCGCCCGAGCGCGGAGGCCTTCGACTGGCTGCCCCGCGAGGCCCGCGCCGCCCGCTGACCACCCCGCACCACGAGAGGCACCCCGAATCATGAGCAACAACCTTCCCAAGATCGCGTGGATCGGCCTGGGCATCATGGGCTCGCCGATGTCCGAGAACCTGATCAAGGCCGGCTACCAGGTCAGCGGCTTCACCCTGGAGCAGGAGAAGCTGGACCGCCTGGCCGCCGCCGGCGGCACCGCGGCCGGCTCGGTCGCCGAGGCCGTGCGCGACGCCGACGTGATCATCACGATGGTCCCGGCCTCCCCGCAGGTCGAGGCCATCGCCTACGGCCCGGACGGCATCCTGGAGAACGCCCGCTCCGGCGCGCTGCTGATCGACATGTCCTCGATCACGCCGCAGACCTCCGTCGACCTGGCCAAGGCCGCCAAGGACAAGGGCATCCGCGTGCTGGACGCCCCGGTGTCGGGCGGCGAGGCCGGCGCCATCGAGGCCGTGCTGTCGATCATGGTCGGCGGCGAGCAGGCCGACTTCGACGAGGCCAAGCCGATCTTCGAGGCGCTGGGCAAGACCATCGTGCTGTGCGGTCCGCACGGCTCGGGCCAGACGGTGAAGGCCGCCAACCAGCTGATCGTCGCCGTCAACATCCAGGCCTGCGCCGAGGCCGTGGTCTTCCTCGAGAAGTCCGGCGTGGACCTGAAGGCCGCGCTCGACGTCCTCAACGGCGGCCTGGCCGGCTCGACCGTGCTGACGCGGAAGAAGGACAACTTCCTCAACCGCGACTTCAAGCCGGGCTTCCGCATCGACCTGCACCACAAGGACATGGGCATCGTCACCGATGCCGCCCGCAACGTGGGCGCGGCCCTGCCGGTCGGCGCCACGGTCGCCCAGCTGGTCGCGTCGCTGCGCGCCCAGGGCGACGGCGGTCTCGACCACTCCGCGCTGCTGCGCGCCGTGGAGCGCCTCTCCGGCGCCCAGGTCTGACGCGAGCAGCCCCACAGCTTCCGGGTGGCGCCGTCCGCTGACACCTGTCCTGTCGCGCCCGAGCGTGCGGCGCCGCCCGGAACCCCCGTCGACCGCCCAAGCGGCTTCAACAAACTGTTGACGTTCACTTCACCCGTACTTAGGCTCCAACTCAGGCTCCACAAAGCGGAAACAGTTTTCCGCTGACCCTCGCACGGAAGGTCCACGATGTCGCAGCGCGTGCTCACGACAGAGTCCGGCGCCCCGGTCGCCGACAACCAGAACTCCGCCTCCGCCGGCATCGGCGGCCCGCTCCTGCTCCAGGACCAGCACCTCCTGGAGAAGCTCGCCCGCTTCAACCGCGAGCGCATCCCGGAGCGCGTCGTGCACGCCCGGGGTTCCGGCGCCTACGGCCACTTCGAGGTGACGGACGACGTCACCGACTACACCGTCGCCGACTTCCTGAACACCGTCGGCAAGCGCACCGAGGTCTTCGTGCGCTTCTCGACCGTGGCCGACTCGCTGGGCGGCGCCGACGCCGTGCGCGACCCGCGCGGCTTCGCGGTGAAGTTCTACACCCAGGAAGGCAACTACGACCTCGTCGGGAACAACACCCCGGTCTTCTTCATCAAGGACCCGATCAAGTTCCCCGACTTCATCCACTCGCAGAAGCGCGACCCGTTCACCGGCAAGCAGGAGCCGGACAACGTCTGGGACTTCTGGGCGCACTCCCCGAGGCCACCCACCAGGTGACCTGGCTGATGGGCGACCGCGGCATCCCGGCGTCGTACCGCCACATGAACGGCTACGGCTCGCACACCTACCAGTGGACGAACAGCAAGGGCGAGGCCTTCTTCGTCAAGTACCACTTCAAGACGAACCAGGGCATCCGCTGCCTGTCCACCGAGCAGGCCGCGGAGGTCGTCGGCCGGGACGCCAACTCCCACCAGACCGACCTGCTCCAGGCCATCGAGCGCGGCGTGCACCCGTCCTGGACCCTCTACGTCCAGCTCATGCCCGCCGAGGAGGCGGCCGACTACCGCTTCAACCCGTTCGACCTGACCAAGGTGTGGCCGCACAAGGACTACCCGCTCAAGCGGGTCGGCCGCCTGGTGCTGGACCGCAACCCCGACAACATCTTCGCCGAGGTCGAGCAGGCCGCGTTCTCCCCAACAACTTCGTGCCCGGCATCGGTCCCTCGCCGGACAAGATGCTCCAGGGCCGGCTCTTCGCCTACGCCGACGCGCACCGCTACCGCCTGGGCGTCAACCACACCCAGCTCGCGGTCAACGCGCCCAAGGCCGTGCCCGGCGGCGCCGCCAACTACGGCCGCGACGGCTTCATGGCGGTCAACGGCCAGGGCCGCCACGCCAAGAACTACGAGCCGAACTCCTACGACGGCCCCGTCGAGACCGGCCGCCCGCTGTCGGCGCCGCTCGCCGTGTCCGGCCACACCGGCACCCACGAGGCCCCGCTGCACACCAAGGACGACGACTTCTTCCAGGCGGGCGAGCTGTACCGGCTGATGTCCGAGGAGGAGAAGCAGCGTCTGGTCGCGAACATCGCCGGCGGCCTGTCCCAGGTCTCCCGCGACGACGTGATCGAGAAGAACCTCGCGCACTTCCACGCCGCCGACCCCGAGTACGGCAAGCGCGTGGAGGAGGCGGTCCGCGCCCTGCGCGAGGACTGACCCCCAGGCTCGCGTAGGGGACTTGACGGGGAGGTCAAGACCGTACGCGCGGCCCGCGGAGGCACGGGACGGCCCGGATGAGGGGTGGCCGCCCGTGCGCCGCGGGCGGGAACGAGGACCGCGGCGGCGTGCGAGCCAGTGCGGTGGTGAAGGGACCGGCGTCTCCTCCTACGACCTGAGGGGAGGAACACCGGCCCCGTCGCACCCGCCGCGGTCCCGGCCACAGCCGACCGAAAGACTCCGTCCGGCGGCGCGAACGTCCTGTCGCGCCCAGTCTCGCACCGTCGGACGGCCACAACTTCACATGCCTCACCGGCCGGAGAGCGCCGGATGCGGACGGTCCCGCATCCGGCGCTCTCCGGCGTTCGCGCACCCGCGTCGCCGGGCTTGCCCGGCCCCGTCGCGGGCACATACCCGGTAGCCGGGCGGGTGGCCGTCCGGCGACGGGGTGGTGTCATGAACGGCCGGGAAGCCGGGACCGGGACGGCCCCGCACGAGCTGGCCCTGCTGGCCGGCGGGCCGCGGGCCGCCGTCACGGTGGCCGTGGTGGCCCTGCATCTGCTGGGCGCCGTCGAGACCGGCCCGGACGGGGCCCTGTGGGCGACGGGCCCGCCCCGGACGGAATGGCGCCGTTCGAGGAAACCGTCCTGGTCTGCCTGGAGGAGCCGCTCACCGCACGCGAACTGGTGCGGCACCCGGAGGTGCGGCTCGCGCTCGCCCTGACGCGCATCCCGCTCGCGGAGGCCGGGCTGCTGGGCTACCCGCGGCTGCGCCCCAGCCGGACGGCGCGCCGCCGGGTGGCGTTCCTGCGGGAACGGCACCCGCTGCCGGCGGCCGCGCACGGGCTGACGGACGAGGCCACCCTGCTCGCGGTCGCCCTGCACGGCGAGGCGGCGCTCCGTGTGCTCCTGCCGCGCTTCGCCGCGCGGGCCGGTCTGGTGACGGATCCCGGCGCCGTCCCGGGCGGCGGGCGCCCGCGGCGCGGGGGCCGGTTCCGGCGGCGGAGCGGCACGTACGGGACGCCCTCGGACACGGAGACCGGCCGGGCCGGCAGGACCGGGCGGGCGGCTCGGACGGCGGAGGCTGAACGGCCCCGGACACACGCGAAGGGCGGCCCGCCCCGAGGGGACGGGCCGCCCTTGCGGCGGTGTGCGGGTCAGACCTTCAGGGTCTTGATGGCGGTCGGGGCGTGGCCCGGCTCGGTGGCGAGTTCCTCGAACTCCACGACGTTGGAGATGTCGTTGGTGCCCGACATGGAGATGTTGGTGACGCGCTCCAGGATCGCCTCGACGACGACCGGCACCTGGTGCTCGGCGGCGAGCTTCTTGGCCTGCTCGAAGGCGGCGCCCAGCTCGCTGGGGTCGGTGACCCGGATCGCCTTGCAGCCCAGGCCCTCGGCGACCTTGACGTGGTCGACGCCGTAGACGCCCAGCTCGGGCGAGTTGATGTTCTCGAACTCGAGCTTGACCTGGAAGTCGATGTCGAACGCCCGCTGCGCCTGGCGGATCAGGCCCAGGTAGGAGTTGTTGACCAGGACGTGGACGTAGGGGATCTTGTGCTGCGCGCCGACGGCCAGTTCCTCGATCATGAACTGGAAGTCGTAGTCGCCGGAGAGGGCGACGACCTGGGCCTCCGGGTCGGCCTTGGCGACGCCGAGCGCGGCCGGGACGGTCCAGCCGAGGGGGCCGGCCTGACCGCAGTTGATCCAGTGCCGCGGCCGGTAGACGTGCAGCATCTGCGCGCCGGCGATCTGGGAGAGGCCGATGGTGGAGACGTACCGGGTCTCCGGGCCGAAGGCCTTGTTCATCTCCTCGTAGACGCGCTGCGGCTTGATCGGGATGTCGTCGAAGTGCGTACGGCGCTGGAGGGTGGCCTTGCGCTCCTGCGCGGAGGCGGCCCACTCCGAGCGGTCGGGCAGCTTGCCGGCCGCCTTCAGCTCCTTGGCGACCTCGACGAACAGCTCCAGCGCGGCCTTGGCGTCGGAGGCGATGCCGTAGTCCGGGGCGAAGATCTTGCCGATCTGGGTCGGCTCGACGTCGACGTGGACGAACTTCCGGCCGGCCGTGTAGACGTCCAGCTTGCCGGTGTGGCGGTTGGCCCAGCGGTTGCCGATGCCGAGGACGAAGTCCGACTCCAGGAAGGTCGCGTTGCCGTAGCGGTGCGAGGTCTGCAGGCCGACCATGCCGGCGTTCAGCTCGTGGTCGTCCGGGAGGATGCCCCAGCCCATCAGAGTGGGGACGACCGGGGTGCCGGTCAGCTCGGCGAACTCCACCAGCAGGTCGGAGGCGTCGGCGTTGATGATGCCGCCGCCGGCGACGATGAGGGGGCGCTCGGCGGCGTTGAGCATGCCGATCGCCTTCTCGATCTGGGCGCGGGACGCGGCCGGCTTGTAGACGGGCAGCGGCTCGTACGTCTCCGGGTCGAACTCGATCTCGGTCAGCTGGACGTCGATCGGGAGGTCGATCAGGACCGGGCCGGGGCGGCCGGAGCGCATGAGGTGGAACGCCTGCTGGAAGACGCCGGGGACCTGCGCGGCCTCCAGGACGGTGACCGCCATCTTGGTCACCGGCTTGGCGATGGAGGCGATGTCGACGGCCTGGAAGTCCTCCTTGTGGATCACCGCGGTCGGCGCCTGGCCGGTGATGCACAGGATCGGGATGGAGTCGCCGGTCGCCGAGTACAGACCGGTGATCATGTCGGTGCCGGCCGGGCCGGAGGTGCCGATGCAGACGCCGATGTTGCCCGGGTGGGTCCGGGTGTAGCCCTCGGCCATGTGCGAGGCGCCCTCGACGTGGCGGGCGAGGGTGTGGGTGATGCCACCGGAGGCCTTGAGCGCCGCGTAGAAGGGGTTGATCGCCGCGCCCGGCACACCGAACGCGTCCGAGACGCCCTCGCGCTTGAGGATCTCAACTGCCGCGCGGGCAGCGGTCATACGAGCCATCGAGTACTCCTGCTTCGGCTGTCGGATTCGCACTCCCGTCGCGCCCCGCGGTGGCAATTCCGTAGCAACTTCCGTATAGCGAAATTTGGTTTCTACGATCTGGAAGTAATGTAGGGCGGCAGCCGAAGGCCGTCAAGAGACCGGCGGACAGTGGGCACCCGGCACGCCGAGCGCCGGACAGACGGGGCCCGGCCGGAGGACGATGGGGGCATGTCCGAGAGCATCGCGGTGCGCTGCCCGGCGTGCGGGCGCGGACACCGCTGTACGGCGCCGCCCTACCCCTGCGCCTGCGGCGCGCCCGTCGCCCCGCGACTCGACCCCGGCGGCACCGCGACGCCGGTCACCCGGCGCGTCTGGGACGAGGAGTGGATCGCCGTGGTCTGCGCGGCGTGCGGTGCGCGCGGCGAGTGGCCCCGGCCGGAGCTGGGCTGCGCCTGCGGGTCACGCTGCGGCTGCCCCTGTGGCGGGCGGCCGACGGGCGGACCGTCCGGCCCGCTCCCCCGGCGGGCGCCGCCCTGGACGCGGTCACGGCCGTGGTGCGCCATCTGCACCGGCTCGGCCACCGCCGGATCCGCCGCGCCGGCCGGCCGCCCGGACCAGGCATCGCCCTCGCCGGGCCCGGGCTGGTGGTGCGCCTGGACCCGGCGGACCTCCCGGTCCCGGTGCGGGACGTGGAGTGCCTGTGGCTGACGGCGATGGCGCAGGGCGCGGAGTGCGTCCACTACTCCCTCGCCGGGTACACCGCCGAGGCCCTCGCCCGCGCCGGGGCGCTGGGCGTCCCGCTGTTCGCGCTCGACCCGCCCGGCACCCGCGGCCGGTCAACGACCACGCCGCGGCGCTCGCGGACGGCCCGGACGCATGAGGGCGCCGGCCCCCGTGGTCGCGGGAGCCGGCGCCGGCGCACAGGGTGCTACGGGTTGACGCAGGTGACGGTGTCGACGGGGAAGTCGTTGCCGGTCGAGGTGGCGGTGAAGCCGAAGGTGACACTGCCGTCCGGCGCGATGGTCCGGTTGTGGCCGGCGTTCCCGACCGTCACCGTGCCGTCGGAGCCGGTGGCGAGCGTGCCGTTCCAGACCTGGCCGATCCTGGTCCCGGGCCCGGGCCGCCAGCGCACGGCCCAGCCGTCGCGCGCCGCCGTGCCGTGGTTCATCACCTCGACGGAGCCCTGGAAGCCGCCGTTCCAGGAGTTCGTCACCGAGTAGACGGCCATGCAGCCGGTGTGCGGGTCGGTCGGCGTCGGGGTGGGGTCGGCGTGGGCGACGGGGTGCCGTTCGCGCCGCGGATGCCCGTCACCTCGCCGTTGCCGCCGTCGAAGACGATGTCGGAGCAGGAGAAGAAGTTCTCCTGGCTGTCCGAGCGCACCCACTGGATGAACATCATCGCGTCGCCCGAGCGGCCCGAGGGCAGCGTCAGGTCCCAGTAGTAGTGGCCGGTGTCGGATCCCACCGACCCCGACTGCGGCGGGTTGGTCACCGTCTGGACCAGCTCCAGGTCGCCCCAGCCCAGCGGCTCGGTGGGCGCGTAGCCGGGCTTGGTGATGTACACCCGGAAGTCACCCGGGTGCGCCGCCCAGTTGCTGTGCTTGATCCGGACCGTCGCCCCGGAGGTCAGGTGCGTGCGCGGCCAGTCGCCGCGGGCCGCGTTGTAACCGCGGAAGTCGTACGGGGAGCGGTCGCCGGCGCTGCACAGCGTGCCGTCCGGGACGTACCCCGGGCCGCGGCCGCCCGCCTGGGAGTCGAGCACGGCGAACCAGTTGTACAGCGAGCTCGCCCCGCTCTCGGCGAGCGCGGCCTCGCACGCCGGGTTCGTCGGGTCGAGCGCGCCGGTGCTGGTCCTGGCGTCCAGATAGCAGAGGTAGGTCCGCGATCCGGGCATCATCGTCACGCCGTGCGCCTGGGCGCTGCCCTGGCCGAGCAGGACCAGGCCCACGCCGCCGAGCAGGGTGGCCAGCACCGCCAGTAACGACAGCGGGCGTTTCTTGATCCGAGCCATGGTGTGTCTCCTGTGAGGGGTGAGGTGGTGTGGGTCTTCTCGTGGATCTCCTCGTGGGACTGATGGTGGGACTTCTCGTGGGCCGTCGGGCCGGTCAGGCCGGCGGGGCGCCCCAGGCCAGGGCGCCGCTCAGATAGGCGGGAACCCGCGGGGCGTCCGCGTAGGAGGTGGCGGTGGTGCGGCTGTGGTCGTCGGCCTCGTCGAAGGCGGACCAGTCGGACTTGGCCATGCGCAGCTGGATGTCGCCGGTGTCCTTGCCGGCGGCGAGGGTGCCGCTCCGGAAGCCGATCTCCAGGTAGGCGTCCGCGCCCGCGACGGGGGTGCTCAGCGGCACCACGCGCAGGGTGAGGCCGGAGCAGCCGACGGCGGCGTAGTCGCAGTAGGCGTTCACGGTGGGCGAGCCGCCGTCGCGGGTGAAGTAGTAGCGGGCGGTGACCTCGGTCAGGTCCACCGCGGCGCTGCCGGTGTTGGCGATCCGCAGGCCGGGGCGGATGGCGTTGTCGGTGGCCGAGCTGTCGTTGTTCTTGTAGGTGACCTTGAGGCCGCCGGCCGGGTCCGGTCCGCCGCCGCCCGCCTCGGTGGTGACGCTCAGCGCGGTCGAGGCCGCGGAGACGTTCCCTGCGGCGTCCCGGGCGCGGACGGTGTAGCGGTACGCCGTGGCGGCGCTCAGCCCCGTGTCGGTGTACGTGGTCCCGGTCGCGGAGCCCACGCGGGTGCCGTCGCGGTACACGTCGTATCCGGTGACGCCCACGTCGTCGGTGGCCGCCGTCCAGGTCAGGGACACGCTGGAGGCGGTCTTCGCGGTGGCCGTCAGGCCGGCCGGCGCGGTCGGGGCGGTGGTGTCCACCGGGTCCGGGTCACCGCCGCCGTCGGTGGGCACGGCCGGGTGGGCGTTGCGTACGAGCATGGCGAACTGCTCGTGGAACCAGTGCCCGGCGAGCGGCGCGTCCGGCATCGCGCCGGTCGGGTTGCCGCCCGCGCCCGGCGCCGTGTAGTCCGGGTCGCACATCGGGTCCGGACGCTTGCCCTCGTCGTTCGGGATGTCCTCGCTCGCCCCGTCCGACTCCCCCGGCGGCTTGACCCACAGGAAGGCGTCGAGGTGCGAGTCCGGGTGGCCGGCGGGCGAGGCCTGCGGGGCTGTCCGAGTCCGGCCCCGTTGACGTTGCACCACAGGCCGCGGTGGGCGCGGCGGTCCACCTTGGACTGGGTGACGTAGGTGTCGAGGACGGTGCTGGTGGACTCGGCGGTGGGCCGGGACGGGCCGCCCCAGCCGTTGCGGGAGGTGTCGATCACCATGCCGGTGGAGGCGGGCCAGCCCTGGGAGACCAGCGCGGCGTGCACGGCCTTGGTGAAGTCCGACTCGTCGAAGTTCGGGTTCCACTCGTAGAACCTGCCGGAGCGGATCTGGTTGCCGCCGACCGTCTTGTTCGGGTCGGGGAGGAACGGCTCGGCGAGCGGCGTGTAGTTGGAGACGTTGGTGATCAGCCCGTCCACGCTGCGCAGGCCGTCCGTGGTGCCCTTGACGACGTCCGTGTAGAGCTGGGTGGTCTGGGAGAGGTTGGTGTCCCAGCCGAGCCAGCCCGAGTGGGCGAAGTCCATGTACGTGTACACGTTCGGGATGGCGTGCAGCTTGTTCAGCGCGTACCGGATGGCGTCGACCTGGATGCCGCTGCTCTTGGCCTGGGCGCACTCCGGGTCGGAGAGGTTGGTGACCAGGTTCGGCAGACCGTCCGGCTCGATGACCGTGGTGATGCGGATGTCCTGGTACTTGGGGTCGGCGAAGACCGCGGCGATCTCGTCGATGTACTCGCTCTTGTAGCGCGCCAGGCCCTCGGGGGTGAGGGGGAGTTCGCCGTTGGAGGCGAGCGCGGCGCAGTCGCGGCCCGGCAGGTCGTAGACGACGAAGGTGGCGACGAGCGGCTGGCCGGGCTTCTTCTGCGCGAGCGCCAGGTCGAGGTGGTCGGCGAGGCTCTTGCGGCCCGCGTTGGCGTCGCCGCCGTGGATGGCGGCGATCCGGTCGAGCCAGACCGCCGTCGGATAGCTCTTGACCTTCTCCATCTTCGCCTTGAGCGTGGCGTCGGAGGTCCTGGCGACGGACCCGTCCACGAGACGGGCGTAGTCCGGGTTCAGGTAGAACGAGGCGCCGGCGAACGGGTTGTCGACGTGTGCCTCGGCGGCGGACGCCGGGGATGCGGGCAGCTGCGCCGCCGCGCCCAGCAGCAGCGTGCTCACCGCGGCGGCCAGGGCCGCCGTCCGCCTGCGCGGTCCGCGCGGCCGGATCTCCGCGCGTCTGGTCCGGTCTGTCATGTGCTCTCCTCGGTAGGGCAGGTCGGGGCAGGTCGGTAGGGCCGGGTCAGGCGACGGTGCAGGGGGTGCCGTTCAGGGTGAAGCCGGCGGGTTCGGCGAAGGCGCCGCTGGAGGCGGCCTGGAAGCCGAAGCTCTGCGAACCGCCCGCCGCTATGCGCGCGTTGTGCGCCACGGGGCTCGCCGTGACGGTGCCCGAGGCCCCGACAGGGTGGCGTTCCAGACGTTGGTGACGCGCTGCCCGGACGGCAGGGTGAAGGCGAGCCGCCAGCCGTCGACCGCGGAGGCACCGGTGTTCCTCACCGTCACGTCGGCGGTGAAGCCGCCCTGCCACACCTGGGTGTCGTACGCCACCTGGCAGGCCGGCGCCGGGTCGCCGGGTCCGCCCGGACCGGTGCCGCCGGTGACGACGGAGGAGGAGAAGGAGGTCACCGCGAGCCCGGCGCCGTTCTGCCACGGTTCGAACCCGGCCTGAACGCTCGTCAGGTACCAGTCGCGCCCGGCCAGCCCCGGGCCACGGCCTGGTCGACGAAGTCCATGACGTCGAAGCTCCAGCCGCCGATCGCGGACGGGGCGACGAAGGAGATCACGTCGTTGGAGCCGTTGCTGCCGGTCCACACCTCCCAGTTGCGGCCCCCGACACCGGCGGTGCCCACCGGTGAGCCGATCGGCTGGATCGGGCCGACCCGGTTGAACCAGATCATGATCTCGGTGCGGTTGACGCCGTCGGTGCGGGGCGTCGGGTCCAGCCAGATGTCGTACGAGGCGTTGTACACGGCGTCGGAGACATAGCCGTAGGTGACGCTGCTGGGCGCGCTGGAGATGGTGTCGACCCGCGCCGGGAGGGCGGTACCGGGCGAACAGTTGGTGTAGTGGCAGCCGTTGAAGACCGACGGGTACGACTTGGGGCGCCGTTCGTGGGCACCGAGCCGTCGGCCCGGGTGACCCTGAAGCCGCTGTCGGTGGCGGTGACGCACTGGGGCTCGCTGGTGCCCCAGCGGTTGTTCTGGACGACGTAGCGGCCCTGGACGACGGTGGAACCGAAGGGCTCGCAGATCGTGGTGTCGGCCCCTGCGGGGGCGCTGCCGGCGAGGAGCGCCGCCACGGCGGCGAGAGCGGTGAGCACGGCGCCGAACAGGGCGGGGACGGTACGCGGGCGGTGCGGTGACGATCGCATGCGGGAGCCTCTCTCCGAGGGAACCGGATTCGACAGGGGTGCTGCGGATCGGTGTGCGGGGAGTGCTGCGGATCGAAGTGCGCGGGTACTGCGGACCGGGTCCGGGAGCGCTCCCGTCGGCGCCCGCCATGGGAGCGCTCCCATTCCACTGGTTCGAGACGTGACTGTAGAAGTGCCTCATGTCCCTGACAAGCCTGTGCGGGCAAATCGGCCGCAGGGATTTCCGCAGGCGCAGGTCAGCGGCCCCGGCGCGGCACGTCCGGCCGAGGCGCCCGCGCGGCAGGGGAATTGGGAGCGCTCCCGACCGACCGGTCCGGTCCGTTCCCGCCGCCCGGGGGCGGGGCTGCGCCGACAGCCGCCACCCGGCATGCGGGGTCTGCGCCGACCCGCCGCCGCCCGGCATGCGGGGTCTGCGCCGACCCGCCGCCGCCCGGTGTGTGGGGCGGCTACGCCGACCCGCGCACCACCAGCCGCGTCCGCAGGATCACGTGCCGCCACGCCACCTCGGGCTGCTCCATCTCCTCGCGCAGCAGCCGGACCATCGCGCGCCCGATCTCCTCCAGGGGCTGGCGGACCGTGGTCAGCGGCGGGTCGGTGTGCTCGGCGAGCGGGAAGTCGTCGAAGCCGACGACCGCCACGTCGTCGGGGACGCGGCGGCCCGCCGAGCGCAGGGCGGTCAGGGCGCCGGCGGCCATGGTGTCGGAGGCGGCGACGACGGCGTCCACCTCCGGGTGCCGCGCCAGGAGTTCGGTCATCGCCCGGCGGCCGCCCGCCTCGGTGAAGTCCTCCCCCTCGACCACCCAGGAGCCGTCGGCCGCGAGGCCCGCCCGGGACAGGGCCTGGCGGTAGCCGCGCAGCCGGCACTGGGCGACGTACATGTCGAGCGGGCCGGTGAGGGCCGCGATCGAGCGCCGTCCCCGCGCAGCAGATGGTCCACGGCCTCGCGTGCGCCGCCCACGTTGTCCGCGTCGACGTAGGTGATCTGCTCGTCGGCGCAGCGGCGGCCCAGCAGCACGGTGGGCAGGCCGGCGTCGGCCAGCATGTCCGGCAGCCGGTCCTCGGCGCGCACCGACATCAGCAGGACGCCGTCCACCCGGCCGCCGCGCGCGTACTCCACGAACCGCTGCCGCTCGGCGTCCGTGCGGACCAGGGTCAGCAGCAGTTGCACGGACGTGTCGGCGAGGGCGTCGCCCACGGCCCTGACCGTCTCCGAGAAGAACGGCTCGCCGAACATCCGCCAGTCGCGTTCGGTCATCACCAGCGCGACCGCGTCGGCCCGTCGCCCGGCCAGCGACCGCGCCGCCAGGTTGGGCACGTAGCCGAGTTCGGCGATGGCCTGCTGCACGGCGCGGCGCGTCGACTCCCTGACGCCCGCCTCGTTGTTGACGACGCGGGAGACCGTGCCCCGCCCCACGCCGGCGAGCGCGGCCACCTCCTCCAGCGTGGGCGTCGTACCGGGCCGCCGTCTGACCATGTCCACCCCAAGGGCGTCCGATCCTACGGCGCCCGGCCCGCGTGTTCGAACGCTTCGGTGCTCAGGTGCCGTACGTCTCGCGCAGCTCCACCTTGCGCACCTTTCCGGACACCGTCATGGGGAAGGACTCCATGATCTGCAGGCGGCTGGGCACCTTGTAGTGGGCGA
The DNA here is from genome assembly GCA_003248315.1 of Streptomyces sp. SW4. Lineage (GTDB taxonomy): Bacteria > Actinomycetota > Actinomycetes > Streptomycetales > Streptomycetaceae > Streptomyces. The sequence goes on along the minus strand of QKWM01000003.1, from coordinate 56,143 downwards.
GGCGGCCCTCGCAGAAGGCACGCAGTTCCGCCAGGGTCGGCGCGTCGGCCGGGTCGCGGGGACGACGCAGGCCAGGACCTCCTCGCCGTAGCGCTCGTGCGGGACGCCGACGACCTGGACGTCGCGGATCTTCGGGTGACCGTAGAGGAACTCCTCGATCTCGCGCGGGTAGATGTTCTCCCCGCCCCGGATGATCATGTCCTTGATGCGGCCGACGATCTCGACGTAGCCGTCCTCGCGCATCACCGCGAGGTCCCCGGTGTGCATCCAGCGGCCGGCGTCGATCGCCTCGGCGGTCTTCTCCGGCTCCTCCCAGTAGCCGAGCATCACGCTGTATCCGCGGGTGCACAGTTCCCCGGCGCTGCCCCGGGCAGGGTGACGCCGGTGGCCGGGTCGACGACCTTCACCTCGATGTGCGGCAGGACCCGGCCGACGGTGCCCGTGCGGTGCTCCAGGTCGTCGTCCATGCGGGTCTGCAGCGACACCGGGGAGGTCTCGGTCATGCCGTAGCAGATGGAGACCTGCTCCATGTGCATCTCGGCGACCACCCGCTTCATCACCTCCACCGGGCAGGGCGAGCCCGCCATGATGCCGGTGCGCAGGGAGGTCAGGTCGTACTCCGCGAAGTCGGGGAGGCCGAGTTCCGCGATGAACATGGTGGGCACGCCGTACAGCGAGGTGCAGCGCTCCTGCTGGACCGCGCGGAGGGTGGCCGCCGGGTCGAAGGAGGGCGCCGGGATGACCATGCAGGCGCCGTGCGAGGTCGCCGCCAGGTTGCCCATCACCATGCCGAAGCAGTGGTAGAAGGGCACCGGGATGCAGATCCGGTCCTGCTCGTCGTAGGCGATCAGCTCTCCCACGAAGAACCCGTTGTTGAGGATGTTGTGGTGGGAGAGGGTGGCGCCCTTGGGAAGCCGGTCGTGCCCGAGGTGTACTGGATGTTGACCGGGTCGTCGCAGGAGAGTTCCGGGTAGCCGGGTCGGGGGTCGCGCGGGCGAGCAGCGCCTCCCAGCCCGGGTCGCCGAGGTGGACCACCTCCCGCAGGTCCGGGCACCGGCCGCGCACCTCCTCGGCCATCGCCCGGTAGTCGCTGGCCTTGTGCCGGAGCGAGGCGACGAGCAGCCGCACGCCGGACTGCTTCAGGACGTACTCGACCTCGTGGGTGCGGTAGGCCGGGTTGATGTTCACCATGATCGCGCCGATGCGGGCGGTGGCGTACTGGACGAAGACCCACTCGGGCAGTTGACCGCCCAGATGCCCACCCGGTCGCCCTTGGTGATCCCGGAGGCGAGCAGGGCGGAGGCCAGGCGCTCGACCTCCGCGCCGAACTCGGCGTACGTCCAGCGCCGCCCGGAGGGGACGTCGACGAGTGCCTCGCGGTCGGGCCAGGCGGCGACCGCGCGGTCCAGGTTGGCGCCGATGGTGTCGCCGAGCAGGGCCGTACCGCCGGTGCCGTGGGCGTAGGACAGCTCGCCGGCCGCGTTCACCGGAAGTCCTCCTCGCGGTACTCCGCGTCGGAGCCGGCGGCCGTGGCCTCGCGCAGCTCGATGCGGCGGATCTTGCCGGAGACGGTCTTGGGCAGCTCGCCGAACTCCAGGCGGCGGATGCGCTTGTAGGGCGCGAGGACCTCGCGGGAGTGCTCGAAGATCACCTTCGCGGTGTCCGGGCCGGGCTCCCAGCCGGCGGCCGGCACGATGTACGCCTTCGGCACGGCCAGGCGCACCGGGTCGGGGGCGGGGACGACGGCGGCCTCGGCGACCGCCTCGTGCTCCAGCAGCGCGCTCTCCAGCTCGAAGGGGCTGATCTTGTAGTCGCTGGCCTTGAACACGTCGTCGGCGCGGCCCACGTAGGTGAGGTAGCCGTCCTCGTCGCGGGAGCCGATGTCGCCGGTGCGGTAGTAGCCGCCGGCCATCACCTCGGCGGTGCGCTCGGGTCGCCGTGGTAGCCGGTCATCAGGCCGACCGGGCGCTGCGACAGGTCGAGGGCGATCTCGCCCTCGGTGGCGCCGGGGGCGCCGGTGACCGGGTCGAGGAGTTCGACGCGGTAGCCGGGGCTGGGGCGGCCCATGGAGCCGGTCTTGAGGACCTGGCCGGGGCTGTTGGCGACCTGCACGGCCGTCTCGGTCTGGCCGAAGCCGTCCCGGACGGTCCTCCCCAGGCCCGGCGGACCTGCTCGATCACCTCCGGGTTGAGGGGCTCGCCGGCGGCGACGACCTCGCGCGGCGGGGTGGCCAGCTGGGTGAGGTCGGCCTGGATGAGCATGCGCCACACTGTCGGCGGGCGCAGAACGTGGTGACGCCGGCCCGTTCCATCTCCCGCATCAGACGGGCCGCGTCGAAGCGGGTGTAGTTGTGCAGGAAGACGGTGGCCTCGGCGTTCCACGGCGCGAACAGGTTCGACCAGGCGTGCTTGGCCCAGCCGGGCGAGGAGATGTTGAGGTGCACGTCGCCGGGTTTCAGCCCGATCCAGTACATCGTCGCCAGGTGTCCGACGGGGTAGGACACGTGCGTGTGCTCCACCAGCTTCGGGCGGGCCGTGGTGCCCGAGGTGAAGTACAGCATCAGCGGGTCGTCGGCGCGGGTCGGGCCGTCGGGCGGAAGTCCGTCCCGGCGCCGTACACGGCGTCGAAGGGCAGCCAGGCGCCGTGGGCGTCGCCGCCGACGGTGATCCGGGTGTAGTCGCCGGGCACGTCGTCGAACTTGCCGGTGTCCTGCGCCCGCACGATCACGTGCCGGACCCGGCCGCGGTCGACGCGGTCGCGCAGGTCGGCGGGGCCGAGCAGCGGGGTGGCGGGGATGACGACGGCGCGCAGCTTCATGGCGGCGAGCGCGGTCACCCACAGCTCCTGCTGGTTGCCGAGCATGACGAGGACCCGGTCCCCGGCGCGGACGCCCCGCTCGCGCAGCCAGTTCGCGGCCTGGTCGGAGCGGACGGACAGCTCGCCGAAGGAGAGCGCGACCTCGCGGCCGTCCTCCTCGACGATGTGCAGGGCGGTGCGGGCGTTGCCGTCCGCGATGGCGTCGAACCAGTCCAGGGCCCAGTTGAAGTGTTCGGGCCGGGGCCAGCGGAACCCTCGTAGGCGGTGGCGTAGTCCTCGCGGTGCTCCAGCAGGAAGTCCCGCGCGCTGCGGAACAGCTCCGTCGCCGTCGTCATCTGTCCTCCTTCGTGCCGGACCATTGCCGGGCGGCTGTCCGCCATCGTGTAATCCGTGATGTGAGTCTCACTACCCCGAACGGGGGTGTGCGGTACGTGACGGCAGAGGGCGGACTGGTGGCGGTCGAGGCGGCTGGGGTGGTGGAGGTCCGGAGCGCGCTGGCCGGGCTCCGGCGCGCGACGGGGCTGCCGGTCGCCTTCGGGGGGCTGGTGGAGGCCGGGCGGCGGCAGGTCCGCATCAGTGAACTGAGCGGTACGGCGACGGCGGCGCTGAGCGCCCTCGCGGTGTCCTCCGGCAGCGGCCTGGGCGGCAAGGCCGTGGCGCTCGCCCGGCCGTGCGCGGTGACGGACTACTCCTCGTCGCGGCAGATCAGCCACGAGTACGACGCCCCCGTCGCCGCCGAGGGCCTGCGCTCGGTGGTGGCGGTGCCGGTGGTGGTACGGCGCCGGGTGCGCGGGTGCTCTACGGCGCCCTGCGCGCGGCCCAGCCGCTGGGCGACCGGACGCTGAGTGCGGCGGTCGCGGCGGCCCGGGACGTGGAGCAGGCGCTGCTGCTGCGGGAGGAGGCGCGGGAGCTGGTCGCGGCGGCGCGCCCGGAGCCGGAGCCGGGCGGCGGGACGGGGCGGCGTGGGAGCAGGTGCGGGAGGCGCACGCGGCGCTGCGCGCGCTGGCCCGCGGATCGCCGACCCGGCGCTCCGCGACGAGCTGCTGCGGGCGTGCGGCCTGCTGGCCACGGGCACCGGCCGGGCGCCGGCGGTACGGCTCGCGCCGCGCGAGGTCGACGTGCTCGCGTGCGTCGCCGCGGGCGCCACGAACGCGGTGGCCGCCGAACGGCTGGGGGTCGGTGTCGAGACGGTCAAGGGCTATCTCCGCTCGGCGATGCGCAAGCTCGGCGCCCGCACCCGGGGCGAGGCGGTCGTCACGGCCCGCCGGGCGGGGTGGTTGCCGTAGCCGGGCGAGGGTGGCCCGGGGCGGGGGACGGACGCCGTGGCACGACCGTGGCGGCGGGCGGAGTCGCCGGGGCTGCCGGGGCCTTCGGCACAGGCGGTGCTGACGGTGCTGGCGGTGCTCGCAGTGCTTGCGGTGCTGCGGGTAGGGACGGTGCTGTCGGTGCTTCTGGTGCGGTCGGTTCTGCGGGTGCCGCCAGTGCCACCGGTTCTGCCGGGGCAGCCGGTGCTTCTGGTGCCGTCGGTTCTGCGGGTGCCACCGGTTCTGCGGGTGCCACCGGTTCTGCCGGTGCTGACGGTGCTGCCGGTACTCCGGCACTGGTCGTGCTTCCGGTGCCGGCGGTGTCCGTGGGGCTGGGGTGGGCGGAGGGGCGGGGCGGGCTCGGTTGCGGGTTTGTTGCGGGGATATTGCGACTTTTCGACGGCGGGCCCGTGATTCCATTTCGGTACGGCCCCTGTTATTTGCCTCACCCCGCCGTGCGTCCGAAATTCAATGGGCCGTTGCCTAACATTGGCCAGGACACGACACTCGGAGGGAGCGGTGACCGTGCGACGGGACTTCCAGGAGCCTGCCCGAGCCGCCCCGACCTGGTCGTCGGCCGGGAGGACCTGTTCGGCGCGGCGCGTGAGCAGCTCGGCCGGGGCGGCAGCGTGCTGCTGCACGGCCCGGCCGGAATTGGAAAGTCGACGGTGCTGCGCGCCCTCGGCGCGGAATTCGCCGAGACGGCACGCACCGTACTGCGCTGCTCGGCGACCGAGTCCGAATCCCATCTGCCGTTCCTCGCCCTCGCCGACCTCCTGGGCCTGGTCCTGGACGACGTGGCCGGCGCCCTGCCCGCCGCGCAGCGCACCGCTCTGGAGTCGGCGCTCACCGGCCGCGCGTCCACCCTGGAGCGCGACGGGCTCGCCCTGCGTCTGGCCGTGCTGTCCGCGCTGCGCGCCCTCGCCGCCGAGGGGCCGGTGCTGATCGTCGCCGACGACCTGCAGTGGCTGGACGCGGCCAGCGCCGAGATCCTCGGCTTCGCCGCCCGCCGCCTGGGCGACACCCCGGTGCGGATGCTGTGCGCGGTGCGCACCGACGGCCAGGAGTACGACCGTCACCTGAGCGCCTCTCCCCCGGACACCCTCCCGGTCCGGCTGGGCCCGCTGACCCGCGACCAGACCTCCGCCCTCCTCGACCACCGCGGTACACCGGCCTGCCCCGCTCCACGGTCCGCGAGATCCACCGCACCAGCGGCGGCAATCCGCTGTTCGCCCTGGAACTGGGCCGGGCCCTCGCCGAGAGTCCCACCCCGCCCCGGCCCGGCGAGCCGCTGCCGGTGCCGACCTCGCTGCGCGACCTGGTGCTGAGCCGCCTGGAGATGCTCTCCGCCGAGGCCCGCCGCACGCTGCTGGTGGCCAGCGCGGGCGCCCGCCCCACCCCCGCCCTGCTGCACGCGGCCGGCAGGGCGAACGCCGAGGCGGAGACGGCCCAGGCGGCCGAGCTGGGTCTGCTCGCCGCCGACCCGGAGGGTCCCGCCGTACGGTTCGCCCATCCGCTGATCTCGGCCGCGCTGTACGCGGAGGCCCCGGCGCAGGAGCGGCGGGCCGCGCACGCGGCGCTGTCGACGGCGGCGTCCGATCCGATCGAGCGCGCCCGGCACCTGGCCCTGGCGACGACCGGCACCGACCCGGAGGTGGCGGACCGGCTGGCCGAGGCCGCCGCGCTGGCCCGGGACCGGGGGGCGCCGTCGGTGGCGGCCTCGCTCGGTCTGCTCGCCGCCCGGCACACCCCCGCGGACGGCGACCCCGGACCGGACGAGCGCCGGATCCAGGCGGCCGAGGACGCGATCACCGCCGGCGAGGTCGACCTGGCGCGGGACGTGGCCCGCGAGGTGCTGACCCGGGCCACGGCGCCGGCCGAGCGGGTGCGGGCGTGGATGGTGGTGATCGAGGCGGCGGGCAGGCCATCGGCGAGGTCGACGCGGCCTTCCCGCAGGCGCTGGCCGACGCGGGCGACGACCCCCGGCTGCTGACCCTCGTCCACTACCAGCTGGCCTGGCGCGGCCTGGTCGTCCAGGGGGACTTCGCGCAGGGCCGGGAGGAGGCCGCGCACGCCGCGGCGCTGGCGGCTCGGGCCGGGGACCGGCGCGCCGAACTGCTCGCGCTCGCCTTCCAGGCGCAGGCCGAGATCCTCATGGGCCACCCGGACGCCCCGCGACGATCCAGCGGGCGCTCCAGGAGCCGCAGGACCCGCGGGTGGCCTGTCACCACAACGGGGCCCGGTCGGCCCGGTTCCGCTGGCTGATCATGAGCGACCGGCTGGCCGAGGCGCGGTCCACGGTCACGGCGCTGCTGCGCGAGGTGCGGCGGCGCGGCATGGCCGAGAGCGAGGTCCACTACCTGCGGTTCCTCGCCGAGACCGAGTTGCGCGCCGGGCAGTGCGGTCGGGCGCTCGCGCTGGCCCGGGAGAGCCTGACGCTGGCCCGGGACGCGGGCATCGGGGAGGGCGCGAGCACGATGCAGGCCGCGCTGGCCGAGGCGGCCGGCGGCGACGTGGGCCGCGCGCTGGAGCTGGCGCGGGAGGCGGTGGACCGGGCCGAGGAGGACGGCGACGCCGTCTATCTGTCGCGCACCCTGGCCGCGCTCGGCCACGCCCAGCTGGTCGCGGACGACACCCGGGCGGCCGTGGAGACGTTGCGCCGGGTCCGGCAGCTGGAGGCCGGCGCGGGCATCACCGACCCGGCGCGCGGCCGCTGGCAGGGGGATCTGGCGGAGGCTCTGGTACGGCTCCGGGAGCCGGCCGAGGCGCAGGAGGTCATCGACGTCACGCGCACGCACGCGCTGCGGCTGGGCCGCGAGAGCGTCCTGGCCGACCTGGACCGGGTCGAGGCGCTGGTGCGGGCGGAGCGCGGCGAGCACGAGGCCGCCGTCGCGCAGTTGACGTCGGCGCGGGACCGGCTGGCGAAGCTGGGCCTCGGCCTGGAGGAGGCGCGGACGGCGTTCACGCTGGCGTCGCTGCCGGCCCGCCGGCCGGATCCGGCGGCGTACGACGAGGCGGCGCGGCTGTTCCGGCGCTGCCGGGCGCTGCCCTGGCTGCGGCGGGTGGAGGCGGCGGCCGCCGAGGCGGCGTCGCGGCCGGCGCAGGCTCCGGCCGCGACGGGCGCGCTGCCCGCAGCCTGTCTGGAGGCGCTGGCCTCGATGGAGCGTCAGGTGGCGGCCCTGGTGATGGAGGGCGCGACCAACCGGGAGATCGCCGGCCGTCTGTTCGTGAGCGTCAAGACGGTGGAGGCGACGCTGACCCGGGTCTACCGCAAGCTGGGGATCCGTTCCCGCGTGGACATCGTCCGGCTGGCGGCGGGCCAGCACCGCCACTGAGCCGCCCCGGTCCCGGCGAACCGCCGGAACCGACACCGACGGGACCGCCACCCGCCGGAACGACCCGCCCACGAGACCGGCGAACCGCGGAACCGGCACCGACCGGACCGGCACCCGCCGGGAACGACCCGCCCACGGGACCGGCGAACCGCCGGAACCGGCACCGACCGGACCGCCACCCGCCGGGAACGACCCGCCCACGAGACCGGCAGGGCCGGCGAACCGGCGGGACCGGCGAGACCGGTGGGGCCGGCATGGCCGACGGAACCCGCAGGAACGGGCGGGTGCGGTGAAAGCCGGTCAGCCCGGTGAGGCCGTGAAACCGGGGAGGCCCCGAGGCCGGTGCGCCGGCCCGCCGCCCGCCGCTGCCGGCCGGGGACCCGGGGGCCGGTCGGGCCCGTTCCCGGTCGGGGTACCGAGGGTTTTCCCTGCCCAACTCCCTTAGGGGGTTCCCTCATTGGGCGCCCCGCGACCCGGTCCTACCGTATGGGACGTGCCGCTCGCCGGGCACACGGGACCGCTGTCGAGGTCCCCGTGCCTCACCCCCCACCCGCGCGACCCCCCACCGGCAAACCCCGAGGAGACGCATGTCCGGGCTCACCCGCGTCAGACGGACCGCCGCGGCGCTCTTGGCCACCGCCGCCGCCGCGACCGGTCTGCTCACCGCCCCCTCCGCCGTCGCCGCTCCCCAGCCGATCGTCGGCGGTACGACGACCACCGCCTCCGCCTACCCGTTCGTCATGCAGATCACGGACGCCTCGCAGGACCAGTTCTGCGGCGGCACCCTGGTCTCCCCCACGAAGGTGATCACCGCCGCGCACTGCATGGTCGGCGAGACCCCCGCCGGCGTCCGCGTCGTCGGCGGGCGCACCTACCTCGACGGCACCGACGGCACCGTCGCCCAGGTCAGCAAGATCTGGGTGCACCCGGACTACCGGCGGGTCACCCGCGGCGAGGACGTCGCCGTCCTGACGCTGTCCCAGCCGATGCCGTACAAGACCGCCCCCTACGTCTCCGCCTCGGACACCGGGGTGTACGCGCCCGGCACCACCGCCGCGTCCTGGGCTGGGGCACGACCAGCGAGAACGGCGGCTCCTCGAACCAGTTGCGCACCGCGACCGTGCCGCTCGTGTCCGACGCGAGCTGCGCCGGCTCCTACGGCCGCGACTACGTGGCGAACGAGATGGTGTGCGCCGGCTACCCCGAGGGCGGTGTCGACACCTGCCAGGGCGACAGCGGCGGCCCGCTGCTCGTCGACGGCGTCCTGGCCGGCGTGACCTCCTGGGGCGAGGGCTGCGCACGGGCCGGCCTTCCCGGTGTGTACGCGAGGCTGACCACCTTCTCCGACCTGGTGAGGGCGCAGGTCGACGCGTAGCGGCGGTGCGCCGCCACACGAACTCCTGAGTACCCCTCAGGTGACATGCCAGGGGGCGTTGCGGGCCTCCACGAGCGGCCCGCAACGCCCCTCTCCATGCCCCCTCCCCCCCGGGGCCGTGTCCGTGTCGCGCGGCGGTGTGCCGGCGTGGGTCAGGACTGCGGGCAGGCGGCCGGTGGGCGAGTTCGGGCAGGAGGTCCCGCCAGGCCCGCGGGGTCAGTTCGCCGTCCGTCCGGGCGCAGACGCGGCGTGCGGCGCTGTCCGGGTCGAGCGTCCAGAGGCGGGCGGTGAGGTCCTGGCCGGCGGAGACGAGGGTGCCGCCGCGGGGGTCGAAGGCGACGGCGGCGACCGTTTCGAGATGCCCGGTGAGTGCGTGGCCGTGGGGCCGGGCGCCGGCGACGTCCCACAGGCGGACCGTGTGGTCCCCGCCCGCGCCGGCCAGAAGACGGCCGTCCGGGGAGAACGCCACCGAGGTGACGCCGCCGCGGTGTCCGGTCAGTTCGCCGCCGCGGGCCCGGGCCCGGCCGGGTCCGGTGACGTCCCACAGCCGGACCGCGCGGTCCTGGCCGCCGCTGGCGAGGGTGCGGCCGTCCGGGGCGAAGGCGACCGAGGTGACCCCGTCGGTGTGCCCGGTCAGCGGCGCCCCCGCCGCCCGGGGCCGGGCGGGGTCGGCGACCGCCCACAGGCGGACCGTGCCGTCCTCGCCGCCGGCGGCGAGGGTGCGGCCGTCGGGGGCGAAGGCGACCGAGGCGACCGCGTCGGTGTGCCCGGTCAGCGGCGCCCCGCCGCCCGGGGCCGGGCGGGGTCGGCGACCGCCCACAGCCGGACCGTGCCGTCCTCCCCGGCCGTGGCCAGCGTGCCGCCCTCGGGAGCGAAGGCGACGGTGAGCGCGCCGCCCGGGTGGGCCCTGCGCAGGACACCGGCCGGGGCGGGGCGCTGCGGGTCGGTGACGTCCCACAGCCGTACGGTGCCGTCGTCGGTCGCGGTGGCGGCGGTCCGGCCGTCCGGGGCGAAGGCCACCGCCCGGACGGCGGCGTCGTGGGCGAGGGGCCGGCGCAGCGGCCGGGGCGGTCCGGGTGCCGTACGTCGAACAGGCGGACCAGTCCGTCGTCCGTGCTGGCGACGGCGAGCAGCCGGCCGTCGGGGCGGTGGGCGACGGAGGTGAGGGGGTTGGTGAAGTCGGTGAGCACCGTCTCGGGCAGGTGCCAGAGGCGGACGCTGCGGTCGGCGCCGGTGCTGGCCAGACGCCGGCCGTCCGGGGAGAAGGCGATCTCCCACAGGCCTTCGGTGTGGCCGGTGAGCGGTTCGCCGATCTGCTGCGGGTAGCGCGGGTCGGCCACGTTCCACAGCACCGCGGTGTCGTCCTCGCCGGCGGTGGCGAGCGTGTGGCCGTCCGGGGAGAAGGCCACCGACCACACGGCGGCGGAGTGCGCGGTCAGCGGCTCGCCCGCCGGTGCGAGGCGGCCCGCGCCGGAGACCTCCCACAGCCGCACGGTCTCGTCGAACCCGGCGCTGGCCAGGGTGCGGCCGTCCGGGGAGAAGGCGACCGACCACACCGAGTGCTCGTGCTCGCGGCGTGGTTCGCCGAGCGGGGTGAGTCCGTCGGTGCCGCGCACCCGCCAGGTCCGGACGGTGCCGGTGTAGCCGGCGGTGGCGAGGGTGCGGCCGTCGGGCGCGAAGGCGACGGCGCGGACGCTGCGGTCGTCGGCGCGGGCCGGTGCGCCGAGCGGCGCGGGCCGGGCGGGGTCGTCGAGGTCCCACAGGCGTACGGTGCCGTCGTCGCCGGCGGTGGCGAGCGTGTGGCCGTCCGGGGAGAAGGCGAGCGAGACGACGGACTCCTCCTCGTGGCTCACCAGGGGCGGGCCGAGCGGCCGGGGGCGGGTGCGGTCGCGCACGTCCACAGCCGGATGCCGCCCCGTCGCCGGACGCGGCGAGCAGCGTGCCGTCCGGCGCGAAGGCCACGGCGCCGACGGTGCCGGTCGGCAGCCGCAAGGGCGCGCCGAGCGGCCGGCCGGGGTGCCGTGCCGTCATGTCCCACAGCCGCACGGTGCCGTCGTGGCCGCCGCTGGCGAGGGTGCGGCCGTCGGGGGCGAAGGCCACGGAGCTGCCGAGTCCGTCGTGGCCGGGCAGCCGGCTCGACAGGACCCGTCCCGCGTCGGCGGTCAGCCGGGTCCGTACCTCGGGGTGTCGCGCATGCCGTGCGCCTGGACGTCGAGGCGGGCGGACAGGGAGGCGCCGGTGGTGCGCAGCCGGTCGGCCTCCGCGGTGATCCGGCCGAACACGGCGTCGTCCCGCTCCGCCTGTGCGGTGGCCCGGAGCCGGAGCGCGACCACGGCGGTGACCGAGGTGAGCACGAGCAGCAGGGCGAGGGCCGCGGCGACCCGCGCCGCAGCCACCGGGCCCGGCTGCGGCGCCGCAGGGAGGCGGCGAGGAAGTCCCTTTCCTCGGGGGTGAGTTCGCGCTCGCGGTGGCCCGCCGGGAACGCGTCGCGGGCGGCGGCCAGCCGGGAGCCGGCGTAGAGGGCGGCGCTCTCCCGGCCGAGCGCGCGCCAGGTGCGGGCCGCCTCCGACAGCGCGCGGTGCACGCGGAGCCGGTCGCGTTCGGCGTCGATCCAGCCCCGCAGCCGGGCCAGGCCGTGATGAGGGCCTCGTGGGCGAGGTCGACGGTGCCGTCGTCCAGGGTGAGGAGCCGGGCGCGGACCAGGCGGTCCAGTACCGCGCCGGTGTCCCGCGGGTCGCCGAGGTCGAGTTCGGCGCGCTCGGCCGGGCGGCGGGTGTCGGGGTGCCGTCGCCCGGCGCGACGAGCCGGAGCAGGACGCGGCGCGCCAGGTCGGCCTGGGGGGCGGTGAGTTCGCCGTACACCTGCTCGGCGGTGCGGACGACGGCGCCGCGCAGCCCGCCGGCGGCCTCGTACGCGGACCGGGTCAGGGTGCGTCCGGTGCGGTGCCGCCAGGTCTCCAGCAGGGCGTGCGACATCAGGGGCAGGGCGCCGGGGGCGTCCGCGACCTCGTCCAGCAGCCGGGCGGTGAGGGCGCGTTCGACGGTCAGTCCGGCCGCGGCGGCGGGGCGGACGACGGCCTCGCGCAGCTCGGTCCGGCTCATCGGCCCGACGAGCAGGGTGGCGTCCTGCAACGCGGCGGTGAGGCCGGGGTGTTCGGCGCACCGGCCGAGGAAGTCGGCGCGGACGGCGATCACCACGCGCAGCCGGCCGCCGGGCGCGGCGGCGGCCAGGAGGCGGTCGACGAAGGCGGTGCGCCGCTCCGCGTCCGGGCAGAGCGTGTACAGCTCCTCGAACTGGTCGACGATCAGCCAGGTGTCGGCGTCGGTGTCCGGTACGGGGTCAGCCGGCCGGCGTGGGTGGCGAGCGGGTCGGCGCCGGGGGTGAGGACGCGTACGGCGGCGGGGACGGCGTCGCCGTCGCGCGGGGCGCGCAGCCGGGGGATCAGTCCGGCCCGCAGCAGAGAGGACTTGCCGCTGCCGGACGGGCCGAACACGGCGGTGAACCGGTGGTTCCGGGTCAGGTCGGTGAGCCGGTCGACGAGGTCGTCGCGGCCGAAGAACCAGGCGGCGTCGCCGGGTTCGTAGCGGGCCAGTCCCCGGTAGGGCGGGCGGGCGTCGTCGGCCGTCCGCTCGCCTGCCGCCCGTTCGCCTGCCGCCCGTTCGGCGACCTCGGCGGCCGCCTGTCTCCAGCGCCGCTCCCACTCCTGCCGGTCGCCGCCGCACACCTCGGCGTAGGCGAGGGTCACGGCCAGGGTGGGCAGTTGCCGGCCGGCCGCGGCCTGGGAGAGGGCGGTCACCGAGAAGGGCACCTTCTCGGCCATCGCCCGGTAGGTCGGGCGGCCCGCGGACTCGCGCAGGGCCCGCAGCTGCGTGGCGAACCGCTCGACCGGTCCAGCGTCCGGGTCCAGACTGCGTTCCCGGCGTCCCGCCCCACGTCCCGCCCCACGTCCCGTCACGTGCCCGCCCGTCGTCGCTGTCGGCAGTCGTCCGGGCGCCCACGGTAGGGAGGGCCGGACCGGGCGGCAAGCGGAAGGATCGCCACCGTCCGGTGGCGCACGGGGAGTTCACGACGTCTTCACGTCACGCACCGCCCGCCGCCGGCTCCGGGCGGCCGACGGCGGCCGGCCGATTGTTCAGTGGCGGCTCCGGGCTGCTGAACAACGTCGTACGGCGCTGCAATGGCTGCCCGGGGGAGCCCGGGGCGGCGCCGGACCGGTGCCGCCCCGCCGGCCCGGCGTCCTCCCCTCCCCGTGAGACCGGAACACCCTGAGGGAGCCTCATGCACACGGAAGAAGGCCGCCGGACGACCGCGGACCCGGCCCGCCGGCCGCGGAGCGTCACCGTGGCGGTGGTGCTGATCGTCCTCGGTGCGCCGACGGCGGCGACGACGGCCGCCGGACCGGGGCAGGCGGGGCAGTTGATGGTCCTGCTGGTGGTGGCGTGCCTGTGGTGCGCGGTGCGCGCCGGGCGGGGGCGGCGGACCGCCCGCACGGCGGTCGTCTGTCTGCTCGCGGCGGTCTTCGTGCTCGCGGCGGCGTTCGCCTTCGACGATCCGCTGTACGGGGGCGCCACCCTGCTCCTCGCGCTGGCCCTGGCGGGGCCCGGGGCGGCGCTGCTGTACCGGCCGGCCGCGCGGGCGTACGTCCGCGCCCGCAGCGAGGGGAGGCGCCGTGAGCCACACGCCCGACGTGCCGCCGTCCGCGCCGGCCGAGCCGCCGGGGCCGATCCGGTGGCGGTCGCCGTCGGCAACGCCTCGCTGCTCGGCGTGGGCTATCTGCTGCTGGGGCGGCGCGGGGCGTTCTGGGGGCCGCGGTGGTGACCGTCGCCCTGGTCTGGACGACCGCCGCGGTCGCCGAGCACTGGTGCGAGCTGGTCCTGCTGCTGTGGTGGGCGGCCGTCGTCGCGCACGGCCGGCTGCTGGCGCGCCGCGGCCCCGCACGACCGCGCCTCGGGCAGCGCCTGCGCGTGCTCGGCCTCACGCTCACGGTGCTGCTCACGGTCGGGGCGCTGCGTCTGGAGGCGCACCTGATCGAGAAGGAGGTGGCCGAGGCGCGCGCGGACGGGGACTGCACGGCGGTGACCCGGGCCCAGGACCGGATCGGGGACGTCGGCCACCGGCTCGCCGCCGCTCCCCTGGCCGCCCGTGGCGACCGTGTGGTCGAGGTGTGCGACCGGCTGCAGACGGCCACGGGGGAGCTGAGCCGGGGCTGGACGGCGAACTCGGCGCGTTGGACGCGGGTTTCCGGCGGCTCGGCTCGGTGCTCGAGGATCCCGCCGACGGCGCGCTGGTGGAAGCGGCCCTGGACGACTTCCTGCGGCGGCTGCCCACCGAGGACGCCTGCGAGACGGTCGCGGTCGCGGACTGGCTGCGCGAGCGCGGACCGCGGGGCACGGCCCTGGCGGCGGCCCCCGCCAGGGCGGCCCGGATCACGCCCGGGGCGCTGATGGAGTGCGGGGACGCCCTCTTCGACGAGGGCAGGTGGTCCGAGGCGCGGGCCCGCTATCAGCGGCTGCTCGACGAGCACCCGGGGGACGGCCGGGCCGGCGCGGCCCGCAAGGGGATCCGGAGGACGGTCCTCGCCGTCCAGCTCGACCGCGTCGAGGAGCTGCTCGGCGGTCCGGTCGGCACGGACGGCGGCTACTGCGCCCGGCCCGCGAAGTACGAGGGGGCGCCCGCGCGCCGCAAGGGGGCGAACCCGGCGGTCTTCCGGGGCGCGCCGGACCACACGGACAAGCTGCCCGCGGGCTGGCGGGTCTCCGACCCGGCCGAGGCGGCGCTGGTCGTGTGCGCGCAGGAGACGGGGCGCGGCGCGGCCGTCGAGACCTGTGCCTACCGGGACCACGAGCAACGCATCCGGAACATCACCTTCTACAAGATCGCGCTGCGGGTGAAGGTGTACGAGCTGCGCACCGGCCGGCGGGTGACCGACCGGACGGTGCAGCTCGGCGGCGCGAGCTGCCCGGGGATCATCACCTACTACGGCTCCGCGCCGTCGTTCGAGTACGTCGAGCCCGCCGCGGCCGACATCCGCAGGGCGTTCGGGCCGGTCGTCGGCCGCTGACCGGCCCCCGGCGGCGGCCGGGATTGACCGGCCGGCCCGAGGGCACCCGGGTGCACTGTGCACGGACGACGCAAGACCCTGGTGACCGGCTGGTTCAGCTTCCTGCACGGGGAGGCCACGGCCGGGGACGTGCTGGCCCTGCACCGCGTGGAGGAGGTGCTGCGCGGTGCGGGCCTGCCCTACGACATCGTGTGGAGCCCGGGTTCCGCCCGGACGGCACGCATTTCGAGGACGTGGACCCGGCGGCGTACTCGCATCTGGTGTTCGTGTGCGGCCCGGTGCACGGGCCGCAGGTCGAGGAGTTGCACCGGCGGTTCGCGCACTGTGTGCGGATCGCCGTCGGCACCTCGGTCGTCGACCCCGCCTCGGCGGCGGTCACCGGCTTCCACCGGGTGCTGGCCCGTGACGCCCCCGGCACCGAGCCGACCCGGGACCTCGCCGCCGGCGCCCCGGAGCTGCCCGCCCGGCCCGTGGTCGGGGTGGTCCTCACCCACGGGCAGCGCGAGTACGGGCGGCAGCGGCGGCACGAGCAGGTCGCGGAGACGGTGACCACCTGGCTGGCCGGGCGGGACTGCGCGCGGCTGGAGCTGGAGACCCGGCTGGACACCCGCGACTGGCGGCTGTGTGCGACGCCGGCCCAGCTGGAGGCGGTGCTGGCCCGGCTGGACCTGGTCGTCACCGATCGGCTGCACGGGCTGGTGCTGGCGCTGCGGGCCGGCACCCCGGCGCTGGCGGTGGACCCGGTGGCGGGCGGTGCGAAGGTCACCGCGCAGGCCCGTGCCTGCGGCTGGCCGGCGCTGGTCGCCGCGGAGCGGCTGGACGAGGCGGCGCTCGAACGGTGGTGGGAGTGGTGCCTGACCGCCGGGCGGGAGCGGGCCCGGCGGACCGGCGCCGCGTTCCGGGCGGACGGGGCGGACGGGGCGGACGGGCGGACGGGGTGCCGGACGCCGCCGGCCGCCTGGTCGAGGCGCTCGGGTCCCGGCCGGCCGGTGAGGAACCGCCGCCGCGGGGCACTCGGTGGTTCGTCGGTCCGCCCCGAGGAGGACGTCATGAGCATCGGCCGGCTCCCCGACCACGAGCAGCGCATCCTGGACGAGATGGAACGGGAGCTGCGCCGTGACCGCCGGCTCGACCGGCGCCTGCGCACGTTCCGGCCCGGCCGCCGGCCCCCGCTCGCCCGGGTGGCGGCCTACCGTCCGCGCACCCTGACCGTCCTGCTGCTGCTCACGCTGTCCGTGACGCTGATGGTGGCGGGCATCGTCACCTCGCGGCCGGGCGTGATCTGGGCCTTCGCCGCGGTGTGGCCGCCGACGCTGTTCGCGGTGTTCCGGCTGCTGTGCCGCTGGACGGAGGGGTGACGGGCGGTCGTTTGTCCGGCACGGCGCACGGGGACCCGGGGCGCAGGAGGTGGGTGACATGCCCGAGCCCGGAAGCAAGAAGTACGACACGCGGCGGGCCAGGGCCCGCAAGGAGGCCGAGCGGTCGGGGATCTCCGACCAGGACGCCGGCCGGGCGGCCGGTGAGGAGCTCCAGGAGGGCGAGGGCCTGCGCAGCCGGGGCCCGCGGACGGAACGCGGCCGCGGCCCGAAGGGCGAGCGCCGGGCCGGCTCCGAGTAGTCCCTGCGGCCCCTGCGGTCGTCCGGCCCCGGCCCCGTGCTCCGGCACGGGGCCGCTCGCGTCACCCCGTGTCCTCCCCGGGCGTCATCCCGTGTAGCTGCGGGCCGTCGACGCGCGCTGTTCCGGTTCCAGCAGCCGCAGCCGGGCCTCGACCTCGGGCGGCAGCACCCGGCGCTCCCGCAGCACCCACGGCAGGGCGGCGGTGGCCTCGGCGAAGGCGCGCAGGGAGGCGAGGTCGCGCGGGACGGTGCGGGCCAGGTGCAGGGTGCGGCGCAGGGCGGGTCCGGCCGGGCGGCGCAGCCAGGTGAACCACAGGGTGTTGCGGATGCCGTGCGCTCGGCGCAGCGTCGCGTCGCGCACCGTCGACGGCTGGTGATGGATCGTCAGATGGTCGGCGTACGTCAGCCACCAGCCGTCGGCCGCGAGGTCGGCGGCGAGCAGTTCCTCCTCGCCGCCCAGCCACAGCCGGGGGTGGAAGCCGCCTGCGGCGCGGAAGGCGTCGGCGCGCAGCACGGTGGCGGCGGCCAGGAAGGAGCCGAGGGCGGGGCCGGGCAGCCAGTCGGGGCCGGGGACGGGCGAGTCGCGCAGTTCCTCGACGATGGGGTCCTCGGTGCCGCCGGGTTCGACGAGGATGCGGGCGGTCACGGTGCCGAGGGCGGGATGGGCGTCGAGCAGGTCGGCGGCGCCGGACAGCGAGCCCGGCGCCCACCAGGAGTCGTCGTCGCAGAACGCCACGTAGGGCGTGCGGACGTGGCGGATCGCCAGGTTGCGGCCGATCGCGCCGAGGTTGCGGCCGGGGCGCAGCAGCCGGACCTGGGGGTGGTGGCGGGCGACGGCCGGTGCGGTGCCGTCCGTGGAGCCGTTGTCGGTGACGATCACCGGCGGCCGTTCCGGGAGTTCGGCGAGCCGGTCGAGGGTGCGCAGCAGTTCGCGGCGCCGGTTGTGGGTGATGACGACGACGGTGGTGCGGGGGTCGGTCATGCGGTCGCTCCGTCCAGGATGCGCGCGGCCCGCTCCACGTGCGGGGCAGCGGCCGGCGGTCGCGCAGCGCGGCGGGCAGCCGGGTCAGCGTCTCGCGCAGCGCGCGCCGGGCGTACGGGTCGTGGCGGGCCTCGGCGGCGAGGGCACGGGTGCGGGCGAGGGCGTGCGGCAGGGGCGGCGCAGCCAGGCGGTGAGCAGTTCGTTGCGGCGTACGACGACCGGGCGCCCGGTGCGCGGGCCGGGGTCGGGGTGGTGGTGGGCGGTCACCTCGGGGCAGTGGGTGACGCCCCAGCCGCGGGCTGCCAGGTCGTAGGCGAGGAGGGTCTCCTCGGCGCCGAAGAACAGCAGCCGGTGGTAGCCGCCGGCGTCGAGGTAGGCCTCCCGGCGGGCGACGGCGGCGCAGCCCAGGAAGCCGAGCACCTGGGTGCCGGGCAGGTCGGCGGCGGGGCCGAGCGGGGAGGCGGCGAGCACCTCGTTGAGCGGGTCGGGGGCGGCGTCGGGGCCGACCAGGGTCCGGGCGGAGAGCAGGCCGAGCCGCGGGTGCTCGTCGAAGAGCCGGGCGGCGGCGGCCAGCGCGCCCGGCGCCCACCAGGAGTCGTCGTCGCTGAACGCCACATAGGGCGTGTCGAGGGCGCGGACGCCGTGGGTGCGGGCGAGGGCGCCCCGGTTGAACGGCAGGGACACCACCTGGACCCGGGGGAAGTCGCGGGCCACCATCGCGCGGGTGTCGTCGGTGGAGGCGTTGTCGACGACGACGATCCGGGGCCGCTCGGGCAGCGCCAGCAGATGGCGCAGGGTGACGGCGAGGCTCGCGCGGCGGTCGCGGGTGGCGATGACGACGCCGACGGGGGCGTGCCCGGTCCGGCCGGCGGATCGCTGTGCGGCGGTCGGCAGGGTGTGGTTCATGGTGTCTCGCTCAGGGCGTCGAGGGCGTCGAGGACCTCGTCGGCGGTGATCCGCAGCAGGGCGGGTCGGTCCGCCGGCCGTGCGGGTCGCCGTCCGGCGCGGGGTGCCACAGGGCGCGGTGCCGGGGTGCGGGGGCGGGCCCAGCGGCTGGGCGGCACGGGGCCGAACAGGGTGACGGAGGGCGCGGCGTGGGCGACGGCGAGGTGGGCGATGCCGGTGTCGCCGCTGACGACGGCGCGGGCGCCGGCGACGAGGGCGGACAGTTTCGCGTAGGGCAGTCCGCCGCCGAAGACGTCGGTGTCGGGCAGGCGGGCGGCCTTGGCGAGCCGGGCCACGAGGTCGCCCTCGTCCGCTCCCCCGGTCACCACGACCCTCAGGCCGCGGGCGCGCAGGGTCTCGGCGACGGCGGCGTACCGTTCGACGGGCCAGCAGCGCGAGGGCGCGCCGGCGCCGGGGTGCAGCACGACGCGCCGGGGCCGGGGACGGTCCGGGCGGGCGGGGCAGCAGCAGGTCGGCGGGGTCGGCGTCGATGCCGTACGCGGTCAGCAGCCGGCACCAGCGGTCCCGTTCGTGTTCCTCGGCGTACCAGGGCGGGCCGTCGATCTCCGGGGTGCCGGGGTGGGCGAACGCCATCAGCGTCCGCGGGCGCAGTCCGGCCAGGAGCCGGTGGCTGGGCGGGCCGTTGCCGTGCAGGTCGACGGCGACGTCGGGCGGCGGCGCGGGCCAGTCGAGGGCGTGCGGTACGGCCCGTCCGGGCGCGGAGGCGGGCAGCAGCCGGTCGACGGCGCCGGTCGCGGCGACGAGGGGCGCCAGTTCCTCCGGGGTGGCCAGCACCGTCTCGTGCCGGGGGTAGGCCCGTCGCAGCGCCCGCAGCGCGGGCACCCCGGCGAGCAGGTCGCCGAGGCCGAGGGCGCGCAGCACGAGGACCCGGGCGCGGGGCCGGCCGGGGCGCCGACCGCGACGCCCGCCCGGGAGGCGGCCGCCGCGCGGGGCACGGTGCCGCGGCCGCCGCCGGCCGATTCCTCCGGCCGTCGGTACGCGCGCCGTGGGTCATCGCACCCCCTCCGCCGCGCGGGCCATCAGAGCCGTGGAGGAGCGGCCGTCGAGGTAGGGCAGCAGGACGGCCTGGCCGCCCCATTCCTGGAGCAGTCCGGCCTCGGGCAGGTCGGCGCCCGCGTAGTCGCCGCCCTTGACCCAGACGTCGGGCCGCAGGTCGGCCAGCAGCCGCTCGGGGTGTCCTCGTCGAAGACGGCGACGGCGTCGACGCAGGCCAGGGCGCGCAGGACGCGGACGCGGTCGGCGAGCGGGTTGACCGGCCGGCCGTCGCCCTTGCGGCGGCGTACCGAGGCGTCGGAGTTGACGCAGACGACGAGGCAGTCGCCGAGCCGGCGGGCCGCCTGGAGCAGGCCGACGTGTCCGGCGTGCAGCAGGTCGAAGCAGCCGCCCGCGGCGACGACGGTGCCGTGCTGGGCGCGGACGCGGGCGGCCAGGGCGTGCGGGTCGTCGGTGTCGGGCGGCGCCGTCGAGGCGGCCGGCGAGTCGGCGGGGGCACGGCGGCCGCGCCGCCCGCCGCCACGAACGCGGTGGCGGCGCTCACCGCGCCCTCGACGGCCTCGCCGACCAGGGCGCCGTCGGCCAGCAGCCCGGCCGCGGTCGCGGCGAACCGGTCGCCGGCGCCGCAGGAGTCGCCGTGGTGGGAGGCGGGCGCGGGCACGAGCAACGGGTGTTCGCCGTACGACAGCAGGGCGCCGCGCGAGCCGAGGGTGACCGCGACCGCGGCGACCCTCCAGTCCCGTACCAGGGCGGCGGCGCTGTGCGCGGCGGCCCGCAGGCCACCGCCGGTCGCGCCGTCCGGCGGGGCGAAGCCGTGGGCCTCCTTCTCGGCGGGGGTGACCAGCCGGGTGCCCGGCACGGGCGGGCCGCCGCGCGGGTGCGGGTCCCAGACCAGCGGCGGCCGGGCGGCCAGTTCGTCGCGGAGCGCGTCGGCGGTGCCGCGGCCGTAGTCGGAGACGAACACGGCCTGTGCGCGGCGCAGTGCGGCGCGGGCCTCGTCGGTGGCGGCGCGGGCGCGTCCGCCGCCGCGGTCGAGACGGACGACGGGCCGGTCCTGGGCCAGGACGCGGGTCTTCTCGGGCAGGGTCCCGGTCGGCGGCAGGGCGATCACCGTCAGCCAGGGTTCGAGGAGCTGGCGCAGCTCGCGGCGGCCGGGTCGTCGCCCAGGCCGGTGATCAGGGTGACGTCGCGGCCGTCGCGGGCGGCGAGGTAGGCGGCGAGCGCGGCGCCGCCGGGCCGTACCCGCTCGGCGCACCCGGTGTCGACGGCGACCACCGGCACCGGCGCGTCCGGTGCGAGCCGGTCGGCGGTGCCGGTGAGGTCGCGGTCGAGCAGGGCGTCGCCGACGACGACCAGGGGGTCTTGCGGTCAGCCATGCGTCCCCCTCCTCCGGGCGGGCCGGGACGCCCCGTCCAGGGCGGCGTCGAAGGCGGCGCAGATCATGTGCACGGCGACCAGGTGGATCTCCTGGACGGTCGCGGTGGAGGGCGCCTCGACGCACAGCGACTCGTCGCTGCCCGCCATCAGGGGGTTGGGGGCGGGCCCGGTCAGCGCCCACACCCGGACCCCGGCCGCGCGGGCGGCGTCGGCCGCGGAGAGCAGGTTGGCGCTGGCCCCGGACGTGGACAGCAGCATCAGCACGTCGCCGCTGCGGCCGTGGGCGCGCACCTGGCGGGCGAACACCTCGTCCACGCCGTAGTCGTTGGCGATGGCGGTGGTCGAGGAGGTGTCGGCGTGCAGGGCGATCGCGGAGAACGGCGGCCGGTCGTCGCGGTAGCGGCCGACGAGTTCGGCGGTCAGGTGCTGCGCCTGGGCGGCGCTGCCGCCGTTGCCGGCGGCCAGCAGCCGGCCGCCGCCGCAGAGGGTGGCGGCGAGCCGCTCGCCCCAGCGTTCGGTGATGTGCGCGGAGGCGCGGAAGGCGCCCAGGGCGTCCTGGAGTTCGTCGCAGTGCCCGACGACGGGCGGGTGCACGGTCATCACGCCACCTCCTTGGACAGGGCGTGGTCGGCGAGGGTGAGGCGGTACACCTGCTCCGCCCCGTCGGCGACGCGCCGCCAGGTGTAGTGCTTCAGGACGCGGTCGCGCCCGGCCCTGCCGTAGGCGCGGCGCAGCGGCTCGTCGGCGAGGAGCGCCCGCACGGCGTCCGCGACGGCCTCGGGGCTCTGCGGCTCGACGAGGCGGCCGGTGACGCCGTCGGCGACGGAGTCCCGGTGGCCGCCGACGTCGGTCGCCACGACGGGGACGCCGCAGGCCATGGCCTCCAGCGGCACGATGCCGAACGGCTCGTAGACCGGTGTGCACAGCACCAGGTCGGCGCTGCGCAGCAGCCCCGGCATGTCGGCCGGGTCGACCGCGCCGAGCAGCCGCACCCGGTCGGCGACGCCGGCCCGGCGGGCGACACCGAGCAGCCGCCGTGCCTCGGGGTCGGCGTCCACCTCGGGGGCGGCGGGCCGCCGGCGACCACGAGTTCGGTGCCGGGGATGTGGGCGAGGGCCCGGATGGCCTGGTCGTAGCCCTTGCGCGGGACGAGCCGGCCGCAGGCGAGGAGCCGGTGGCGCTGCCGGCGGGCGGGGCGCGGCCGGTGTCGGCGCCGGGGTGGAAGTGGGCGGAGTCGACGCCGCACGGCACGACGGAGACCTGGCGCGGGGGCACGCCCATGTCGCCGAGTTCCATCACCTCGTCGGTGCAGGTGGCCAGGACGCGTTCGCAGCTGCGGCCGATCTGCCGTTCGATGCCGATGCGTTCGTACGGGCTGGTGTCCCGCATGCCCTGGTGGCGCCGCTTGACGGTGCCGAGGGCGTGGAAGGTCTGCACGAGCGGGATGCCGTGCGGCCGGACACCGATCTGGGAGGCCAGTCCGGACATCCAGAAGTGGGCGTGGACGACGTCGGGGCGCTCCGCGGCGAAGGCGCGCGCCAGGTAGGCGCCGAAGGCCGGCATGTGCGGGAACAGGTCGTCCTTGGCCAGGGTCTCGGCCGGCCCGGCCGGCACGTGCTCGACGACCGCGCCGCCGGGCAGCGGGACCCGGTCGGGCAGGTCGAGCGAGTCGCGGCGGGTGTACACGGTCACGTCGTGGCCGCGTCGCGCCAGTTCCTCGGTGAGGCGGGCCACGTAGACGTTCTGTCCTCCGGCGTCGACGCCGCCGAGCGCGGCGAGCGGGCTCGCGTGCTCGGAGACCATGGCGATCCTCATCGGGTCACCTCCTTCAGCAGCCGCTCCCAGTCGTCCAGGAAGCGGGTCAGCCCGTAGCGGGCCAGGGCCGCCGCACGGGCCCCTCGCCGACCGTGCGGGCGTGCAGCGGGTCGGCGAGGAAGTCGCGTACGGCGTCGGTCAGTACGTCGATGCGGTTGGAGACCACACCGGCGCCGGGCGGCACCGCCTCGGTCACCTCCGTGGTGGCGAGCGCGACGACGGCATGCCCAGGTGCATGGCTTCGAGCAGGGACAGGCCGAGGGAGGTCCAGCGGACGGGGTGGACGTACACCCGGCGGCGGGCCAGCTCCGTGTGCAGCTCGCTCTGCGGCACGTCCCGGGTCCGGCAGCGGTCGGCCGGCACGCCGATGTGCTCGGCGAGACCGTCGGTGCGCATGCCGAACACGTCGAGCGGGGCGGCGCGCGCGAACTCGGGCAGCAGGTCGGTGCCGGTGGTGCGGCCGCGCCGGACCGGCTCGTTGACGACGACGGCGGCCCGGTCGAGTTCGCCGGTCCAGCGGTGGCCGGGGTCGACGATGCCGTGCTCGACGACGGCGGTCTCGGTGGGCCCGGCGTCCCACATCAGCCGGTTGAAGTGGGTGACGTGGACGAGGACCCGGACGTCGGGCAGGCCGGCGGCCGGGTGGCGGGTGTCGGGCACGTCCCCGTGGGGGCGTTGTGCTCCAGGTACACCAGCGGCGGGCGGCGGCCCAGCCACCGGTCGACCAGGCCGAGTTCGTGCGGGCGTTGCAGCACCACCAGGTCGATGTCCTCGTCCCGCAGCCGCTCGGGCGGGACCTCGATCACCGACGGGGCCAGTCCCAGGTGCGGGCGCGGCCGAGGCCGTCGGGTCCCCGGTCCGGGGTGACGGGGACGAGGTAGGTGTGCGGGCCCTGCACGAAGGCCGTGGTCCACGACCCGTGCACGTGCCAGATGAGGATCCTCATGTCTCCCCCACGAGCTTCTCGACGGCGGCGACGACGTCGGTGGCGGTGACCGTGTCCAGGCACGGATGGCCGGGGACGGGCACTCCCGGGCCCTGCTGTCCGCGCAGGGCGCGTCCTGGTCGCCGAGCAGGACGTAGGGGACGCCGTAGGGCCGCCAGCGCTCGGCGGGGACGACCGGGGCGAACAGGGAGACCACCGGGGTGCCGACGGCGGCGGCGAGGTGGGCGGGGGCGGTGTTGCCGGTGACGACGGCGCTCGCGCCCGCGAGGACGCCGGAGAGTTCCGGGGCCTGTGTGCACCCGCCCAGGTCGGTGCCGTGCCCGCCCGCGACGTACGCGGTCAGGTCGCGTTCGTCGGGGCCGCCGGTGACCAGGACGCGGTGCCCGGCGGCGGCCAGTTCGCGGACCGCCTCGGCGCTGCGCTCCGGGCTCCAGGCGCGCGCGGGACGCTGGCACCGGGGTGCAGGACGACGTAGGGCCGGGTCCGGTGAGGCGGGTGGTGTCCGGCGGTTCGTGGACGGCGAGCCGGCCGTCGTCCGGCCGCGGGAACCCGGCGGCCTCGGCGAGGTCGAGCGCGGCCTCGGCCTCGTGGGCGTGCGGGGCGCGCTGGTGGCGCAGGTCGAGCAGGGCTCCGGGGTAGTCCACGCTGTCGGCCGCGAGGTACCGGACGCCGGCCAGGCGCAGCAGCAGGGCGGTGGGCAGCGGGGACTGGTGGAAGGAGGTCAGGATCAGGCCGGTGTCGGCGCCGGTGCGGGCGATCCGGTCCACCAGGGCGTCGGTGTCGGCCCGGTCCACGGGCGGCGGCCGGAACCCGGCCCACGGCGCGTCCCACACGAGGATCTCGTCGACGCCGGGCAGCAGCCGGGCGGCGGGGCGCCGCGCGGGCCGCACAGCAGGGTGACGTGGTCGGCGCGGGCGGCGACGGCCCGGACGGCGGGCCCGGCGAGCAGGACGTCGCCGAAGCTGTCGAGTCGGGTGACGAGCGCTTTCATCGCGGCCTCCCACCGGTGTCCACGGGTGCGTCTCCCCCACGGCCGGTGCGGGCACCGACGGCACCGGTGCGCGGGGCGCCGGTGCCGAGGGCGGTGCGCGGGGCGCCGGTGTCCACGGCGGTGCCGGTACGGGGCGCGCCGGTGGCGTCGGCGGCATCGGCGTGCGGGGCGGCGGTGGCATCGGCGGGCGGGGCGGCGGCGCCCGGGGCGGGCCGTTCCCCGGCCGGGGCCCGTCCGCCGGCGGCCGGCCGTCGAGCAGCGCGCGCACCGCGGTCAGCAGGTCGGGGGCGACGTGGGCGGCGGCGGCCGTCTCCTCGAGCCGGGTGCGGTCGTTCGGGACGAGGACGCCGGTCGCGCCGGCGCGCCGGGCGGCCTCCATGTCGGCGCCGATGTCGCCGATGACGACGCAGTCGGCGGGGTGGGTGCAGATCCGGCCGGCCGCCCACAGCACCATGCCGGGTTCCGGCTTGCGGCAGTGGCAGCCGTCGTCGGGACCGTGCGGGCACACCGCCCAGACGTCGAACGGGCCGAGCAGTTCGTCGACGCGCCGGTTGACGCGGCGGACGTCGGCGTCGGTGAGCAGTCCGCGGGCGATGCCGGACTGGTTGGTGACGACGCCGGTGGCGATGCCGTGCTCGCGCAGCAGGGCGACCGCCTCGCGGGCTCCGTCGACGGGGCGTACGAGCGCGGGGTCGCCGTTGTAGGGCACGTCGTGGACGAGGGTGCCGTCGCGGTCGAAGAGGACGGCGGCGACACGGCGCCCGTGCCGGGTGGTGCGGTCCTCGGCGCTCATGCCGCCACCTCCCGCCAGGCGGGGGCGGACCGGTGCCGCCACTCCCCCACGGCCCGGTGCCAGGTGGCGGCGGGCGGGATGAGGACGCTGGTGACGGCCATGGTGGTCATCTCGTCGCGGGTGCGCGGTCCCGGCGCGATGCGGGCCCAGGCGAACTCGGCGGTGCCGGCGGCCCAGCCGAGCCCGGCGACGGCGGCGGCCCGGGGGCGGCCGGCGGCGGCGAGGAGGAGCGCGGCGGCTCCGGCGGCGGTGATGGCGGCGTGCCGGCGTATGCGGCCGCGCGGCGCGACCGCCTTGGCCCACCAGTCGGGGCCGTGCAGGCGCCGCATCAGGGCGTCGTCGGCGTTGCCGCGCTGCTGTTTCAGCGACACCCAGCGGGAGGCGGCGCGCACGGGGTGCCGGGTGGTGCGCCGGCCCTGCCGGATGCGCCAGCCGGCGTCCAGGACGCGCAGGGCGAGGTCGGCGTCCTCCCGGAAGGCGCGGGTGAAACGCTCGTCGAAGCCGCCGACCTGCTTGAGGGCGTCGGTGCGGTAGGCCATGTCGGCGGTGATCCAGCGGGCGGTGGCGAGCCCTGCGGTGCCGCGTTCCCAGTCGGTGGGGCGGCGTTCGCCGGGCAGCGGCACCGCGATGACGCCCTGGACGCCGGCGGTGTCGGGGGCGGCCTCGGCGAGGTCCTGGACCAGCTGGTCGCACCAGTGCGGGCCGACCTGGACGTCGTCGTCGAGGAAGGCGGTCCACGGCGCGGTGACCGCGCGCAGTCCGGTGTTGCGGGCGGCGGCGGGTCCCCGGCCGCCGCTGCGCAGCACCACCGTGCGGGCGCGCAGGTCGCCGAGGACGCCGAGCGGGTGTTCCAGCGCGGCCGGGTCGGCGTCGGGGCCGGGCCGGTCGTCGACGAGGACGATCTCGTCGGGCCGGGGTCCGGTCGCGGCGGCCAGCGCGGCCAGGCAGTCGGCCAGCGTGTCGCGGGCGAGCGTGGGGATCACGACGGCGTAGCCGGTCATGCGAACGCCTTCCCCCGGCGCACCGCGAAGGGGCCGATGGCCAGCAGGTCCACGGGCGCGGATCCGAAGCACTCCAGTGCGTCGCGCGGGTCGTCGACCATGGGCCGCCCGGCGGTGTTGAGGCTGGTGTTGACCACGACGGGCAGTCCGGTGCGCCGCTCGAAGGCGGCCAGCATGCGGGCGACGAGCGGTTCGCGGCGTTCCTCGACGGTCTGGATGCGGGCGGTGCCGTCGACGTGGACGACGGCGGGGATGCGGTCCCGCCAGGCGGCGGCGACGTCGTGCACGAAGAGCATGTACGGGCTGGGAACCGGCCCGTCGAAGATCTCGGCGGCGCGGTCGGCCAGAACCATCGGGGCGACGGGGCGGAACTCCTCGCGGCCCTTGACGTGGTTGAGCCGTTCCAGGTTCTCGGCGCGGCCGGGGTGGGCGAGCAGGGAGCGGTGCCCGAGGGCGCGCGGCCCGTACTCGCTGCGGCCCTGGAACCAGGCGACGATGCCGTCCCGGGCGAGTTCCTCGGCGACGGTCTCGGCGATGTCGTCGGGCTCCTCGTAGGGGATCGCGGCGGTCTCGAGCCAGGCGCGGATCTCCTCGTCGCTCCAGCCGCGGCCGAGGTCGGCGCCGGGCATGGGCTCGGGGGCGGTGCCCTCCCGGGCGGCGGCGACGTGCAGGGCGCCGCCGAGTGCGGTGCCGGCGTCCCCGGCGGCGGGCTGCACCCACACGTGCCGGTACGGGCCACGGGCGGCGATCTTCGAGTTGGCGACGCAGTTGAGGGCGACGCCGCCGGCCATGGTGAGGGCCTCGCCGCCGGCCTCGCGGTGCAGCCAGTGGACGAGGTCGAGGAGGAGTTCCTCGAGGACGGCCTGGGTGCTGGCGGCCAGGTCGGCGTGGTCCTGCGTCCAGTCCTCGTCCTTGGCGCGCGGCGGGGCGAGGGCGGCCCAGTCGACGCCGTGGGCGCGGAAGCCGCCGTCGCCGGTGGCGTGGACCTGCTCGCGGAGCCTGTCGAGGAAGCGGGGCTTGCCGTAGGAGGCGAGGGCCATCACCTTGTACTCGTCGCTGCTGCGCAGGAAGCCGAGGTGCTCGGTCAGCTCCTCGTAGACGAGGCCGAGCGAGTGCGGCAGCGCCTGGGTGGCGAGGGTGTCGAGCTTGCCGTCGCGGTAGCGGCCGGCCAGGTGGGAGGCGGACTCGCCGCGTCCGTCGAGGACCAGCACGTCGTTGTCGGGGTGCGGGGAGGCGGGGCCGGCGGAGGCGGCGTGGGCGACGTGGTGCGGGACGAAGACGACCTGGTCGGGGTCGAGTCCGGGCAGGGCCTCGGCGAGGAACTCGGGGCGCGGCGGGCGTACTCCAGGCGCAGCGGGTCCCAGGGGTCGTTCAGGCCCATGTCGCGGGCGGGGCGGGCGAGCCCGGGGTCGAAGGAGTAGGCGACGGCGTCCAGTTCCGCGGGCCGTACCCCGGCGTGCTCCAGGCACCACCGGGCCGACAGTTCCGGGACCTCCCAGGCGGAGAAGGGCACGGGGCGCTTGCCGTGCTTGCGGCGGCTGAAGCGCTCCTCCTCGGCGGCCGCAACGGTCCTGCCGTCGACGACGAGGGCGGCGGCAGGGTCGTGGAACAGGGCGTTGATACCAAGGATGCGCATGGGGGGTGCTCCGTCCCGGGCGGCTGGTGGTGCGTCTGGGTCTCGTGTGCGGTTGTCCTTCGCTGCTCGCGGGTCCCGCACGGCGGCTGCCTCAAACACTTGGAGGCAACTCAACTCCGCAAAAGAGCGGAAAAATCACCCTCTGTAGCCATATGCTGGTTCGAGTCGCCGGAGGGGGTCCGGGGCGTCAGGCGGCGACGGCGTGGGCGAACCAGCCGATGGTCCGCTCCAGGCCCTCGCTCCAGCCGACGCGCGGCTGCCAGCCGAGGCGCTCGCGGGCCAGGGTGGTGTCGGGCCGGCGGCGGCAGGGGTCGTCGACGGGGCGCTCGACGAAGCGGATGCGGGAGCCGGAGCCGGTGAGGCCGACGATCCGGCGGGCCAGTTCCAGCATGGTGATCTCGTCGCTGCCGCCGATGTTCATCGGCCCGGTCTCCCGGGAGGCGGCGAGGGCGAGGACGCCGTCGACGGTGTCGTCGACGTAGCACAGGGAGCGGGTCTGGCCCCCGTCGCCGGCGACGGTCAGGGGCATGCCGTCGAGCGCCTGCGCGATGAAGGTGGGGACGGCGCGGCCGTCGCCGGTGCGCATGCGGGGCCGTAGGTGTTGAAGATGCGCACGATGGCGGTGTCGGTGGCGTGCACCTGGCGGTGGGCGGTGACCAGGGCCTCGGCGAACCGCTTGGACTCGTCGTAGACGCTGCGGGGACCGATCGGGTTGACGTTGCCCCAGTAGGTCTCGCGCTGCGGGTGCTCCAGGGGGTCGCCGTACACCTCGGAGGTGGAGGCGAGCAGGAAGCGGGCCCCGTCGGCGCGGGCGCGCTCCAGGGCGTTGCGGGTGCCGGTGCTGCCCACGTCGAGGGTCTCCAGCGGGAGCCGGAGGTAGTCGGCGGGCGAGGCGGGGCAGGCGAAGTGCAGGACCAGGTCGAAGCGTCCGGGCAGGGCGCGCAGGGCGGCCGGGTCGGTGGCGTCGGCGCGGACGAAGCGGAAGCCGCGCCGGCGTTCCAGGTCGGCGATGTTGCTCCGGGAGCCGGTGGCCAGGTTGTCGAGGCACACGACGTCGGTGCCGCCGTCGAGGAGCCGGCCGCACAGGTGGGATCCCACGAAGCCGGCTCCGCCGGTCACCAGGGCCCGGCGCCAGGGGTGTCCGTCCACGGGACTCTCCTCCCTCTCGTCACTCTCACCGTCACTTCGGTGACGCCGCGAGTAACCCGGTGGCGACTCCCCTATCTCGAACACCTTTTCGCCGGGGCACTATAAACCGCGTATATACTCGCTGTGTATAGTCCCCGCATGCCTTCTCCGACCAGGAAGACGACGAAAACGGGGACCGGGTTTCGTGCGGCGGCGGCGCTGCTCGCGACCCTCTGCGCCGGCACGGCACTGACCGGCTGCTCGACCCTGGAGACCACCAAACCCAGCGCGGTGCGGGCGGCGGCGGGGCACAGGCCGCCGCCCGCTTCGGCACCGTGGACTGCCGCCAGGCCAAGTGCATCGCGCTCACCTTCGACGCGGGCCCCAGCGAGAACTCCGCCCGGCTGCTCGACATCCTCCGGGACAAGCAGGTGCCGGCGACGTTCTTCCTGCTGGGCAAGCGGCACATCGACACCTACCCGGAGCTGGTGCGCCGCATGGCCGACGAGGGGCACGAGGTGGCCAGCCACACCTGGACGCACCGGATCCTGACCCGCAGCGAGCCGGACGAGATACGCGAGGAGCTGCGGCGCCCGAACGAGGAGATAGAGCGCCTGACCGGCCGCCGTCCCACCCTGATGCGCCCGCCGCAGGGCCGCACGGACGCCACCGTGCACGAGATCGCGCGCGAACTGGGCCTGGCGGAGGTGCTGTGGACGGTGACCGCCAAGGACTACACGACGACCGACTCCCGGCTGATCACCCAGCGGGTCCTGGCCCAGGCCTCGCGCGACGGCATCATCCTGCTGCACGACATCTACGACGGCACCGTACCGGCCGTCCCGGGCATCATCGACGCCCTGAAGGAACGCGGCTACGTCTTCGTGACGGTGCCCCAGCTGCTCGCCCCGGGCAAGGCGGAGCCGGGGAAGGTCTACCGGTGACGGCGGCCGCGGAAGGTCCGCCGATGCCGGCGGCCCCGCAAGGCCGGCGGCGGCGCTGAAGGGCCCCGGTTCCCTACGATCGTCGCGTGGCCACCTTCTCCCTGGAACGCACCGCCCCGCTTCCCCCGGCCGAGGCCTGGCGCCGCCTCACCGCCTGGCACCGCCACGGAGCGACCGTGCCGCTGACCCGCGTCACCGTCACCACTCCCCCGCCCACGGGCCCGGGCACGGTGATCGTCGCCCGCACCCGCCTGGGCCCGTTCGGCTTCGACGACCCGATGGAGGTGACGGTCTGGCGGCCGCCGCAGGGGGACACCCCGGGACTGTGCCGCCTGGAGAAGCGGGGGCGGGTGGTCAGGGGCTGGGCCGAGATCGAGGTCGGCCCCGGCCCCGGCGGCCGGGCCCGGGTGCGCTGGCGCGAGGAGGCGGACGTCCGGGCACTGCCGTCCCTCCTCGACGGCGCCGTCCGCGCCTCGGGCCGGTACGCCTTCGGACGCGAGGTCAACCACCTCCTCAGGCACCCCTGAGCATCCCCTCGCCGGAGAGGAGCCCTCCCGCCCCGGCCGCGACTATTCAAATTTGACTATGCTGTCCGCATGGGAGAGACGACCGTTCCGATCCTGCCCTGCCGGGAGCTCGGCCCCGTGCTCGGCTTCTACTGCGCGCTCGGCTTCGAGGTGCCCTACGAGCAGCGCAGCCCCAACCCCTACGCCGTCGTCCGGCGCGGCGGCATCGAGCTGCACTTCTTCGGGATGCGCCGCTACGACCCGGCCGGCTCCTACAGCACCTGCTACGTCCGTACCGACGACGTCGACGGGCTGCACCGGGAGTTCCGCGCCGGGCTGAAGGTGGCCTACGGGCGGGTGCCGGTCCGCGGACTGCCGCGCATCGGGGCGCTGCGGGACACCACGTTCGGGATGCGGCAGTTCCTGCTCACGGATCCCGGCGGCAACTGCGTGCGGATCGGCCGGCCGATCAGCGACGACCAGCACCACCGGCCCGCCCCGCGGGAGACCTTCGCCCGGGCGCTGCACCACGCCGCGCTCTTCGCCGACGCCCGGGACGATCCGGCGGCCGCGGCCGGTGTCCTGGACCGGGTGCTGGCCCTGACCGACGAGCGGCCGGATCCGGCACAGCTGTTCCGTCTGCTCGTGCTGCGGGCCGACGTCGCCGGCCGGCTGGACGACGCGCCGGGCGCGGCCGCCGCCCTGGAGCGGGCCGCCGCGGTCCGTCTCAGCGACGAGGAGCGCGCGGCCGTGCGCGACGACCTGGCCCGGCTGGACGAGCTGCGCCGGCAGGGACCCGGTGGCGTCTAGGCGACCGAGCCGATACGGCGTTCGGGCGCCGGCGGGCCGTCGTGGTGGATCGGGGTGTGGGCGCCGGTCAGGGAGACGCCGCTGCCGCCGCGGCGGGCGGCGACGATCTCCGCGGCGATCGACAGGGCCGTCTCCTCGGGGTGCGGGCGCCGAGGTCGAGGCCGATCGGGGACCTGAGGCGGGCCAGTTCGAGGTCGGTGACCCCGACCTCGCGCAGCCGTTCGTTGCGGTCCAGATGGGTGCGGCGCGAGCCCATCGCGCCGACGTACGCCACGGGCAGCCGCAGCGCCAGCTTCAGCAGCGGCACGTCGAACTTGGCGTCGTGGGTGAGGACGCACAGCACCGTGCGGCCGTCGACCTCCGTGCGTTCGAGGTACTCGTGCGGCCACTCGACGACGACCTCGTCGGCCTCGGGGAAGCGGGCCGGCGTCGCGAAGACCGGGCGGGCGTCGCACACGGTCACGCGGTAGCCGAGGAACTTGCCGACCCGCACCAGTGCCGACGCGAAGTCGATCGCCCCGAAGACGATCATGCGGGGCGCCGGGACGGAGGACTCCACCAGGAGCGTCAGCGGCGACCCGCACCGCGAGCCCTGCTCTCCGATCTCCAGCGCACCCGTGCGCCCGGCGTCGAGGAAGGCGGCCGCCTCGGCGGCGACCGTCCGGTCCAGCTCGGGGTGGGCGCCGAAGCCCCCCTCGTGGGTTCCGTCGGACCGCACCACCAGGGCGCGCCCCCTCAGCTCCGCCGGACCGCCGGCGATCCGCGCCACCGCCGCCGCCTCCCTCGGGCGGCGGCGGCGAGCGCGGACGCCAGCACCGGGCGGGCGGGGCTGTCCGCCCGCACCGGCGTGACGAGGATGTCGATGACGCCGCCGCAGGTCAGGCCGACGGCGAAGGCATCCTCGTCGCTGTAGCCGAAGCGTTCCAGGACGGATTCGCCGTCCTGGAGCGCCTGCCGGCACAGCTCGTACACGGCCCCCTCCACACAGCCCCGGAGACCGAGCCGATCGCCGTGCCGTCGGCGTCCACCGCGAGCGCGGCACCCGGCTGGCGAGGGGCGCTGCCGCCGACGGCCACCACGGTGGCCACGGCGAAGTCGCGTCCCTGCTCGACCCACCGGTTCAGCTCTTCGGCGATGTCCAGCATCTGTCGGTCTCCTCGAGAGAAGTCGTGTGAACGGGTTCCCGTCGAGCGGCTAGTGCACGCCCAGCCAGCTCTCGATCGGGTTGAGGGCGAAGAAGACGATGAAGATCACCGTCAGGGCCCACATGAACGCGCCGATCTCCCGGGCCTTGCCCTGGGCCGCCTTGATGGCGACGTAGGAGATGACGCCGGCGGCGACGCCCGCCGTGATGGTGTACGTGAACGGCATCAGGACGACGGTCAGGAACACCGGGATCGCGGTGGCCCGGTCGGCCCAGTCCACGTGCCGGGCGTTCATCATCATCATCGCGCCGATGACGACGAGGGCGGCGGACGCGACCTCCTGCGGCACGATCGCGGTGACCGGCGTGAAGAACAGGCAGAGCGCGAAGAAGCCGCCGGTGACGACCGAGGCGAGGCCGGTGCGGGCCCCCTCGCCGACGCCGGTGGCCGACTCGACGAACACGGTCTGGCCGGAGCCGCCCGCCACACCGCCGATGGCACCGCCGGCGCCGTCGATGAACAGCGCCTTGGACAGGCCCGGCATCCGGCCCTTGTCGTCGGCGAGCTTGGCCTCGGTGCCAACGCCGATGATGGTGGCCATCGCGTCGAAGAACCCGGCGAGGACGAGCGTGAAGACGATCATGCCGACGGTCATCGCGCCGACCTCGCCCCAGCCGCCGAACTCGACGTGGCCGAAGAGCGAGAAGTCCGGCATGGAGACCGCGCTGCCGTGCAGCTCGGGCGCGCCGTTGGCCCACTGCTTGGGGTCGATCACCCCGGCCGCGTTGAGGACCATGGCGACGACGGTGCCGGAGACGATGCCGATGAGGATCGCTCCGGGCGTGTTGCGGGCCTGGAGCATGAAGATCAGGAGCAGGGTGCCCGCGAACAGCAGCACGGGCCAGCCCGCGAGTTCGCCGGCGGGGCCGAGCGTGAGCGGGGTCGCCTCGCCCTTGTGGACGAAGCCGCCCTTGACCAGGCCGATGATGGCGATGAACAGGCCGATGCCCATGGTGATGCCGTGCTTGAGGGCGAGCGGGATCGCATTCATGATCATCTCGCGCAGCCCGGTGACCACGAGCAGCATGATCACCACGCCGTACATGACGCACATGCCCATGGCCTGCGGCCAGGTCATCTGGGGCACGACCTGGCCGGCGACCACGCCGGACACCGACAGTCCGGCGGCCAGCGCGAGCGGCACCTTGCCGACGAAGCCCATGAGGAGCGTGGTGACCGCCGCGGCGAGCGCCGTCGCGGTGATCAGGGCCTTCTGGCCCAGGGTGTCCCCGGCGGCGTCCTTGCCGGACAGCAGGATGGGGTTGAGCAGGACGATGTAGGCCATCGCCATGAAGGTGGTGATGCCGCCGCGCACCTCACGCGCGACCGTCGATCCTCTGTGGGATATGTGGAAGTACCGGTCGAGCCAAGACCGGCCGGCGGGGACGCGGCTGCCTGCGCCCGCGTCCTCGGCGGCGGTCTTCGGCTCCACTGACTGCTGGGCCATGGTGCCTTCTCCAAGGTTCAAAGGGCACCCGCGTGGACCGCCGTGACCGCGGCCGCGGGATTTGGGATGTGCACGACCCGGGGGACGGCCCGAGACGAACGCATGTGGGGTGGTACTTCAAGGACCGCGAGCGGAGCGGAACTTGGGGGATGCTCCGGGCGGCGCGGAGTGTGTGACGTTCCGTTGCGCCGCCCGGAGGGTCTGCTCACGCCGTGCCGGTCAGGTGCTCCGGACGGACCGGCGTGCGGTCGAGCTCCAGTCCGGTCGCGTTCCGGATGGCCGCGAGGACCGCCGGCGTCGACGACAGGGTGGGGGCCTCGCCGATGCCCCGCAGCCCGTAGGGGGCGTGCTCGTCGGCGAGTTCGAGCACGTCGACCGGGATGGTCGGCGTGTCGAGGATCGTGGGGAGCAGGTAGTCCGTGAAGGACGGGTTCCTGACCTTCGCGGTCTTGGGATCGACGACGATCTCCTCCATGACCGCGATGCCCATGCCCTGGATGGTGCCGCCCTGGATCTGGCCGATCACGGAGAGCGGGTTGAGCGCCTTGCCGACGTCCTGGGCGCAGGCCAGCTCGATCACCTTGACCAGGCCGAGTTCGGTGTCGACCTCGACGACGGCGCGGTGCGCGGCGAAGGAGTACTGGACGTGGCCGTTGCCCTGGCCGGTGCGCAGGTCGAAGGGCTCGGTCGGACGGTGCCGCCACTCCTCCTCGACCTCGACGGACTCGCCCTCCAGGACGTCCACCAGGTCGGCGAGGACCTCTCCGCCGTCGGTGACGACCTTGCCGCCCTCCAGCAGCAGTTCGGCGGTGGCCCAGGCCGGGTGGTAGGAGCCGAACTTGCGGCGCCCGATCTCCAGGACCTGTTCGCGCACCAGCTCGCAGGCGTTCTTCACGGCGCCGCCGGTGACGTACGTCTGCCGGGAGGCCGAGGTCGAGCCGGCGCTGCCCACCTGCGTGTCGGCCGGGTGGATGGTCACCTGGGTGACGCCCAGCTCGGTGCGGGCGATCTGGGCGTGCACGGTGACGCCGCCCTGCCCGACCTCCGCCATGGCGGTGTGGACCGTGGCGACGGGCTCGCCGTTGATGACCTCCATGCGCACCTTGGCGGTGGAGTAGTCGTCGAAGCCCTCGGAGAAGCCGACGTTCTTGATGCCGACCGCGTAGCCGACGCCGCGGACGACGCCCTCGCCGTGGGTGGTGTTCGACAGGCCGCCGGGCAGCTGGCGCACGTCGGCGCCCTCGCTGGACTCCCACTGGCGCTCCGGCGGCATCGGCATCGCCTTGACGCGGCGCAGCAGTTCGGCGACCGGCGCCGGGGAGTCGACGGGCTGGCCGGTGGGCATGATGGTGCCCTGTTCCATGGCGTTCTTCTGCCGGAACTCCACCGGGTCCATGCCGAGCTTCTTGGCCAGCTTGTCCATCTGCGCCTCGTAGGCGAAGCACGCCTGGACCGCGCCGAAGCCGCGCATGGCGCCGCAGGGCGGGTTGTTGGTGTAGAGGGCGATGGCCTCGATGTCGACGTCGTCGATCACGTAGGGGCCGACCGACAGCGAGGAGGCGTTGCCGACGACCGCCGGGGAGGCGGAGGCGTAGGCGCCGCCGTCCAGGACGATCCGGCACTTCATGTGCGTGAGCTTGCCGTCCTTGGTGGCGCCGTGCTCGTAGAAGAGCTTCGCCGGGTGGCGGTGGACGTGCCCGAAGAAGGACTCGAAACGGTTGTAGACGATCTTGACCGGCTTGCCGGTGCGCAGCGCCAGGAGGCAGGCGTGGATCTGCATCGACAGGTCCTCGCGGCCGCCGAAGGCGCCGCCGACGCCGGCCAGCGTCATCCGCACCTTCTCCTCGGCAGGCCGAGCACCGGGGCGATCTGCTTCAGGTCGGAGTGGAGCCACTGGGTGGCGATGTAGAGGTGGACGCCGCCGTCCTCCTCCGGCACGGCGAGGCCGGACTCGGGGCCGAGGAAGGCCTGGTCCTGCATGCCGAAGTAGTACTCGCCCCGGACGATCACGTCCGCCTTCTTGGCGGCCTCGTCCGCGTTGCCGCGGATGATCGGCTGGCGGTGCACGATGTTGGGGTGCGGGACGTGGCCGGCGTGGTGGTCGGTGCGGCCCTCGTGGACGAGGATCGCGTCCGGCGCGGTCGCGGAGGCCTCGTCGGTGATGACGGGCAGCTCCTTGTACTCCACCTTGATCTTGGCGGCGGCGCGGCGGGCGGTCTCCGGGTGGTCGGCGGCGACCAGGGCGACGGGCTCGCCGTGGTGGCGGACCTTGCCGTGGGCGAGGACCGGGGTGTCCTGGATCTCCAGGCCGTAGTTCTTCACGTCGGTGGGCAGGTCGTCGTACGTCAGGACCGCGTACACCCCGGCCATGGCGAGGGCCTCGGAGGTGTCGATCGAGACGATCTCGGCGTGGGCCACCGTGGAGCGCAGGATCTGGCCCAGAGCATGTCCTCGTGCCACATGTCGGACGAGTACGCGAACTCGCCGGTGACCTTCAGGGTGCCGTCCGGGCGCAGCGTCGACTCGCCGATGCCGCCCTTGGTCTGGGAACCCTGCGTGATCTTGGTGGGTGCACCGTTGGCAGCCATGCTCAGACCCCCTCGGACTGCCGGGCGGCCGCCAGGCGGACCGCGTCCATGATCTTCTCGTAGCCCGTGCAGCGGCACAGGTTGCCCGACAGCGCCTCGCGGATGTCCGCGTCGGACGGGTTCGGGTTGCGCTCCAGCATCTCGTCGGCCGCGACCAGCAGGCCCGGCGTGCAGAAGCCGCACTGCACGGCGCCGGCGTCGATGAACGCCTGCTGGATGGGGGCGAGTTCGGTGCCCTCGCCGGTCTGCGAGTCGGTGCCCTCGGCCTGCCAGCGCTTGGCCTCGTCGAGGGTGGTGCCCTTGGCGTCGCCGCAGGCGCCGGTGGCGCAGCCGCCTCGCGCGCTGCTTGGCGTACTCCGCCAGTCCCTCGACGGTCACGACCTCACGGCCCTGCACCTGGCCGGCGGCGACCAGACAGGCGCAGACCGGCACGCCGTCCAGGCGGACCGTGCAGGAGCCGCACTCGCCCTGCTCGCAGGCGTTCTTGGAGCCGGGCAGGCCGAGGCGCTCGCGCAGGACGTACAGCAGGGACTCGCCCTCCCAGACGTCGTCGGCCTCCTGCGGACGTCCGTTGACGGTGAAGTTGACACGCATTACGCAGCTCCCTCGGTGACGCGGCGGGCGCCGCGGTAGGACTCCCAGGTCCAGGTGAGCGTCCGGCGGGCCATGACGCCGACCGCGTGCCGGCGGTAGCTCGCGGTGCCCCGGACGTCGTCGATCGGGTTGCAGGCCGCGGAGCACAGGTCCGCGAACTGCTTGGCGACCGACGGGGTGATGATCTTGCCGTTGTCCCAGAAGCCGCCCTCCTCGAGCGCCGCGTTCAGGAACTCCTCGGCGGCCTTGGCCCGGATGGGCGTGGGGGCGGCCGAGCCGATGCCGGTGCGGACGGTGCGGGTCTCGGGGTGCAGGGCGAGGCCGAACGCGCACACGGCGATGACCATGGCGTTGCGGGTGCCGACCTTGGAGAACTGCTGCGGGCCGTCCGCCTTCTTCACGTGGACGGCGCGGATCAGCTCGTCGGGCTCCAGCGCGTTGCGCTTCACGCCCTTGTAGAACTCGTCGATCGGGATCATGCGCGTGCCGCGCACCGACTCCACCTCGACCTCCGCCCCCGCGGCGAGCAGCGCCGGGTGGGCGTCGCCGGCCGGGGAGGCGGTGCCGAGGTTGCCGCCCACGCCGCCGCGGTTACGGATCTGCGGGAGGCGACCGTGTGCGAGGCGAGGGCGAGTCCGGGGAGTTCGGAGCCGAGGTGCTCCATGATCTTCGTGTACGGCACGGAGGCGCCGACCCGCACGGTGTCCTCGCCGACCTCCCACTCGGTGAGGTCGCCGATGCGGTTCAGGTCCATGAGGTACTCGGGCCGGCGGTGGTCGAAGTTGATCTCGACCATCACGTCGGTGCCACCGCAATCGGCACAGCGGTGGGGTGCTCTGCCTTGGCGGCGAGCGCCTCCTCCCAGCTGGCGGGGCGAAGGAAGTCCATGACCGGCTCTCTTCTTCTACGTCTCGTGGGTCTCGTGAGGGGTTTCGATTGAGCCAATCCGTGTGCGGCGGGGCGGGCTCGTTCATGTGCTGTTCACGTGGAGTGGGCTCAGTACACCGCCCGTGCTCCACCGGGGTCAGTCGCAGAAACACCGAAGGAGTTGGCTGGCCAGGTCGGGCATCTTGTAGATTCGTATGAACGGAGGCCCTCAGTAACCTCCTCGTCTTCCTGTGGAAACGCGCGACACAGCCGCGTGACCTGCGCCACAGCCGGGACGCGGACGGGTCCTGCCCGCCGACCCGCCGCACGGGCGCCGGGCCGCGGGGCCGTCCGTGGGCAAGAGCACGATTCGAGACAAAGAACGGCGGCGACGAGAATGCGGCTGCGCGCACTGCTGGACACCGACGCGCTGGGCCTCAAGCTGCTCGGCGGCGAGGACGAACTGGACCGCACGGTCCGGGGCGTGATGACCACCGACCTGCGGGACCCCAGCCGCTACCTGTCCGGCGGCGAACTGGTGCTCACCGGCCTGGCCTGGCGCCGCGACGCCGCCGACTCCGAACCGTTCGTGCGCATCCTGGTGCAGGCCGGGGTGGCCGCGCTCGCCGCCGGCGAGGCGGAGCTGGGGCGGTCCCCGACGACCTGGTGGTGGCGTGCGCGCGGCACCGGCTGCCGCTGTTCGCGGTGCACGAGTCGGTGGCGTTCGCGACGATCACCGAGCACGTGGTGCGGCAGGTCTCCGGCGAGCGGGCCGGGGATCTCGCGGCGGTCGTGGACCGGCACCGGCGGATGATGACCTCCGGTCCGGCGGGCGGCGGCCCCGACGTCGTCCTGGACCTGCTCGGCTCCGACCTGGACCTGCGGGCCTGGGTGCTGTCGCCGACCGGGCGGCTGATCGCCGGTTCGAAGACGAGCGGGCCCGCCCTGCCCGCCGACGTGTGCGCGCGTCTGGCGGCGGAGCATCTGGCGGCCGGCCGCACGGGCCGGCGGGCGCCGCACCGGGTGACGCTGGGCTCGACGACGTACAGCCTCTTCCCCGTGCGCAGCGCCGGCCGGACGCCGCAGCCCGCGCGGGACGTGCGGGAGACGGTGCTGTCCGAGTGGCTGCTGGCCGTCGAGGCGGACGCCGGTGACTGGGCCGAGGAGCGCCTGGACCTGCTGCACGGCGTCACCCAGCTGATCTCGGTCGAGCGGGACCGCCGGGACGCGGCCCGCACCGTGCGGCGGCGGCTGGCGCAGGAGGTGCTGGAGCTGGTGCAGTCGGGCGCAGCGCCCGCCGAGATCGCCGCCCGGCTGCGGGTCGCGGCCCCGGTGCTGCTGCCCGGCCTGGGCGCGGCCCCGCACTGGCAGGTCGTGGTGGCCCGCGTCGAGTGGGAGAGCGGCGAGGCCGACAGCGGGCGGGCCGCGCAGACCCTGCTGGAGGAGATCCTCGTCGACCCGGTGGCGACCGGGCCCGAGCACTCCGACCGGATCGCCGTCGCGCACGCCGGCGAGGAGGCCATCGCGCTGGTGCCGCTGCCCGCCGTCGCCGGCGAGCACGACGGCTCGGAGACCGGCATCCTCGCCGACGCGCTGCTGGAGTCCGTGCGCGACCCGCTGACGGCCGGCCTGGACGGCGACGGGCGGGTCACGCTCGGCGTGAGCGCGGCCGTGCACTCGGCGGAGGGGCTGCGCGGGGCGCTGGAGGAGGCGCGGCACGCCCGCCGGGTCGCCGCCGCGCGCCAGGGCCGGGTGTGCGCCGCCGGGCACCAGGAGCTGGCCTCGCACGTGCTGCTGCTCCCGTTCGTCCCCGACGACGTCCGCCGCGCCTTCACCGCCCGGCTCCTCGACCCGCTGCGGGACTACGACCGCCGGCACCGCGCCGAGCTGATCCCGACGCTGGAGGCCTTCCTCGACAGCGACGGCTCCTGGACGCGCTGCGCCACCCGGCTCCACCTGCACGTCAACACGCTGCGCTACCGGGTGGGCCGCATCGAGCAGTTGACGGGGCGTGACCTGTCGCGGCTGGAGGACAAGCTCGACTTCTTCCTGGCCCTGCGGATGAGCTGACGCCGGCCCCGCCGAGGAGCCGGCGCGGCCGCCGAAACCTCGGGGCCCGCTCGGTCCCACGACTTTGTGAATTCCTTCACCCACCCTCTTGGCCGGGCCGGTCGATCCGTGCTGAGATGCCGCCACCACTCGGGCTCGACGGCGTGCTGGCTAGGGGAGGGCAACGTGGCGCATCCCGCCATGTCTGGTTCTGGTACGGGAACGACCGCAGGTGACGATCCGCTCCAGACCGCGGTATGGCGGCTGCGCTCGCGCGCCTGCTGGGCCGACGCGGCGGCGCTGCTGCGGCCGGACACCGCGGCCGGCGCGTTGCAGCGGGCCGCGCTGCTGGTGGAGCGGTGTCTGTACACCGAGCAGGGCTGGGAGGAGGCCGAGGACGCGCTGCGCACCGCGGAGGCGCTGGCCCACGGCGACGAGGAACGGGGCGCCGCGGCGTGCGAGCGCGGCCAGCTCGCCTACGCGGCCACGCTGCACGGGGTGCGGGACCGGGCCGACGAGGCACGGGCGGCGCTGGGCCGGGCGGCGGCGCTGATCGCGCCCGGCGCTCCGGGGCGGGCGCTGCTGGACTTCCGGCGCGGCCTGCTGGCGGAGAACCTCACGGGCTCCCCGCAGGCGGCCCGGGCGGCGTACCGGCGCGCCCACGCCGCGGCGACCGCGCACGCCGATCCGCTGCTGCTCTCCTTCACCTGGCGCCATCTGGCCGGGCTGGCCCTGCGGGACGGTGAGCTGGCCGAGGCCCGCCACGGCTTCGCCGAGTCGCTGCGGCTCCGGAGGAACTGGGCTACCTCGTCGGCACGGCGCCCGCGCTGGTGTCCCTCGCGGAGACGGAGGCGGAACCGGAGGCGTCCCGGCTCCGCGCGGAGGCGCGCCGTCTGTTCCGGCTCCTCGGCGGGGTCCCGACCTGGCTGGCCCGGCAGCTGGCCCGCCGGCGCCGGGCGCGGCGACGGCGTGACCGCGGCCGCCCGGGCACGCGGCCACGGCCTCGGGCGGCCGCGGCGGTCGTGCGGCCACGACGGAGGCACCGGGCGTGCGGCCACGGCGGAGGCACCGGTCGTGCGGCCGCGGCGGACGGGGGGGCGGCCCGGTCGTG
Organism: Streptomyces sp. SW4; assembly: GCA_003248315.1. GTDB lineage: Bacteria > Actinomycetota > Actinomycetes > Streptomycetales > Streptomycetaceae > Streptomyces. The sequence continues at coordinate 14,886 of QKWM01000003.1, read as the reverse complement.
CGCACCGTCGCGGTGTGCGGGTGGCCCGGCGGAGGACCCGTCTCCGCGTGGGTGCGGGCCGGCGGAGGGTCAGGGGGAGGTCGTCCAGCGTGGGGCGGTCTCGGCCCAGGCCGTGTCCAGGCCGCCAGGTTGCGCCGGTGGATCAGCATCCCGGCCACGCGGTGGACGGTGGCGCCGGTGAGGGCGACGGCGAGGGCGGCGAGGATCGCCCAGCCCATGGCGCGGCTGCGGATCTCCCCGGCGGTCGGGGCGGGCCGGTGAGGCCGCCGTCCGCGTCCACCCAGACCGGGACCCTGCTGCCCGCGGACAGTGCGGGCCGGACCTCGGCCTCGGCGGTGCGCACGGTGCCCGACCGGTCGGTGTAGCGGACCTCGACCCGGTAGCGGGCCGCTCTCTCCTCGTCGGAGCCGGGCTCCGGGTGACGGGGCGCGTCGTGCACGAGGACGGCGGTGGTGCGGTGCCGCGTCTCGGCCTGGCGCTCGGCCACGCCCCGGAAGTGGCCGTGCGCCGCGTCGGCGACGGCGACCAGGGCGGCCGGGGCGCCCACGGCCACGGCCAGCAGCACGGCGAGGGAGAGCCAGGCCTGGACCACGTCGGTGCGGCGGCGCAGGGGTTGTGCCGCAGACGCCACGGCGGGGGATGCCGAAGGCGTCCGGGCGGGGGCTGGGCGGGGGGTATGGCACCGGCCACGGTGTTCCTCCTCGGGTTCCTCCTCGGTCACTCCTCGATTCCTCCTCGGTCCCTCCTCGACGGGACGCGGGCAGCCGGGAAGCGCGCTTCACCGTCCCGTCCCCGTCGCCGCCGCGCCGTCCGGGGCGGCGGGGCCGGCGTCAGAGGGCGGGCGGAGCGGGCGAGCCCGGCGGGGACGCGTCGGACGCCGACGGATGGGCGTGGGCGGAGTCCAGCAGCCGGGCGGCGCCCCGGACGGCGGCGGTGTGCGGGGACGGCACGACCCGCAGCGACGCGTGCAGCCGGTCGGCGAGCCGGCAGGTGATCTCGGGGCGCAGCGCACCGCCGCCGGCCAGCAGCGCGCCCCGGGCCAGCGCCTCGACCGCGAGGGACGGGGCGAGACCGGTGCCGTCCGGCCGCAGCATCGACGTCACCATGGTCACCACCGCCTCCCCCAGCTCCGCCGGCGTGGTGGAGTCCGGCAGGTCGGCGGTGCCCAGGGCGGTGCGGCGGGCGTCGAAGACCTCGCCCTCCATCAGCAGCACCACCTCCGTCAGATGGGCGCCGATGTCCACCACGAGCAGCGGCCGGGACAGGTCGGCGCCGGCGCCCAGCGCGACGGCCCGCGCGCCGGGGACGGTGAGCACGGCCCGGGGCCGCAGCACCTGGGCCGCGGCGCGGGCCCGCTCCCGGAAGGCGACCCCGGCCAGCACGGGCGCCGTCACCACGACCAGGGGGCGGGTGAAGCGGGGCAGGCGGTGGCCGAGGAGCCGGTGCAGCATCCGTGCGGTGCCGTCGACGTCGACGATCGTGCCCCGCTGGACGGGGTGGGCGGCACCGGTCCCCGGGAAGGTCACCGTGGGCACGTCGACGATCAGCCCGCGCCCGGCGATCCAGGCGCGGGTGCGGGCGCTGCCCAGGTCGAGGGCGACGCCGCAGCCCGGCCTGCCCGCCGGCCGGCGGGGTCCGGCGACGCCGCGGCCGCGGCGGGCCGCGGTCACCGGCCCGCCTCCCGCACCTGCTGGCACCGGGCGCAGTACCGGGCCTGGGGCACGATCAGCAGCCGCTCCCGGTCGACGGGCCGCCGGCACAGGTGGCAGCTGCCGTAGCGGCCCTCGGCCATGCGCCGCAGCGCGGCCTCGACGTCGGCGAGGACCATGCGCGCGGAGGCGGCGAGCCGCACCCCCACCTCGGCCTGCGCGGCGGACCTGCGGCGGCGCAGGTCCTCGTCGCGGGAGGAGGCGGCGAGCTGCCGCAGTTGCTCCTGCCGGAACCGGCGCTGCTCCAGCAGGTTCTCGCGCAGGGCCGCGAGGTCCTCGGCGGACAGCCGCGGGCGGCCGGCGCCGGGCCTGGCGGCCGGGCGGTCGTCGATGCTCTGGTGGTTCACCACTTCACCCCTTGGGCAGGGCGGGACAGGAGGATCGTGCGGCGGGAGCCGGACCGGGTCAGACGGTGGTGCGGCGCTGGCAGGCGACGCAGAAGCGGGTGTACGGCAGGATCTCCAGCCGCTCCGCCGGGACGGGCTTGGCGCAGGCGAGGCAGGTGCCGTAGGTGCCGGCGTCGACGCGGCCGAAGGCGTCGTCGATCTCCTTGAGCACCCGTTCGATGGCGGCCTGCTGTGCGGACAGCAGCTGGTCGTCCGCCGACTGGGCGCTCTCGTGCAGGGCCCGCAGCTGCGTCAGGCGGGTGCTGCGCGCGTGCTCCAGGCGCTGCCGGGCCTCGTGGGCGGTGAGCCGTTCCGGGCGGGGTTCGGTGTGGGAGGCGTCGAGCGACACGGCGTTCCCTTTCTGGGCGCGTACGGTGCGGCTTCCGGGCGCGTACGTCCGGCTTCTGTTGCGCGTACGGTGCGGCGGCGCGCGTACGCGTCGGGGCGCACGCACGCATGCCACGCATGCACGAAAGCGCAGACCGGGCCGGCCTGCGCACTCCCCACTCTGGCCGCCCGGGCGGCCGCCGCCCATCGGTCGCGGTACCCATTTGCGCGGGGGCGGAGCATCCATGCCGCGTATGGGTGGGGCGCGCCGGGAAATGGGGGTCGGGCCCATCGACCCGGCACAGTGGGGCAGGGCAGGCTGGTCCTCGGCCCGGTCCCGTCACGCGTGCGAAGGAGGCAATGCCCCGGTGTCCCTGTTCTGGCGGATCTTCGGGCTCAACGCCGTCGTGCTGGGCACCGCCACCGCCCTTCTGCTGTGGGCTCCGGTGACCGTGTCGGTGCCGGTGCTGCTCACCGAGGCGATCATCCTGGTGGGCGGTCTGGCCGTGATGCTGGTCGCCAACGGCGCCCTGCTGCGCTGGGGGCTGCGCCCGCTGGGCCGGCTCACCGGGCTGATGACCACCGTCGACCTGCTGCGCCCCGGACAGCGGCTGCCGGTGCCCGAGTCCGGCGGGGGCGGCGAGGTCTCGGAGCTGATCCGCACGTTCAACGCGATGCTGGACCGGCTGGAGCAGGAGCGGGCCACCTCCAGCGCCCGGGTGCTGCTCGCCCAGGAGGCCGAGCGCCGCCGTATCGCCCAGGAACTCCACGACGAGGTCGGGCAGAGCATGACCGCCGTCCTGCTGGTGCTCAAGCGGGCCGCGGACGAGGCCGCCGAGCCCCTGCGGGAGGAGCTGCACCAGGCGCAGGAGATCACCCGGGAGAGCCTGGACGAGGTGCGCCGGCTGGTGCGCCGGCTGCGTCCCGGTGTCCTGGAGGACCTGGGACTGGTCAGCGCGCTGACGTCGCTCACGCACGACTTCGCCACCCACACGGGGCTGCGGGTGGTCCGCCACTGCGAGCCGGACCTGCCCGTCCTGGACCAGGAGACCGAGCTGGTCCTCTACCGCGTGGCGCAGGAGAGCCTGACCAACACCGCCCGCCACGCCGACGCCGACCGCGTCGACCTGCGCCTCGGGCGGGCCGGCGGGTCGGTGGTGCTGGAGATCGCCGACGACGGCCGCGGCATGGAGGCCGCCTGCGAGGGCGCCGGGATCCGCGGCATGCGCGAGCGGGCCCTGCTGATCGGGGCCGCCCTCGACATCACCTCCGCGCCCGGCGCCGGCACCCGCGTCCGGCTGACCGCACCCGTTCCCGGAGAGCAGCAGTGACCATGACCGAACCGGCCCGCCCGGCCGCGACGCCGATCCGCATCCTCCTCGCCGACGACCACGCGCTCGTACGGCGCGGGGTGCGGCTGATCCTCGACCGGGAACCGGACCTGGAGGTGGTCGCCGAGGCGGGGGACGGCGCGGAGGCCATCGAGGCGGCCCGGGCACAGGACGACCTGGACCTCGCGGTCCTGGACATCGCCATGCCGCGGCTGACCGGTCTGCAGGCGACCCGTGAGCTGGCGGCGCTCCGGCCGGGGCTGCGGATCCTGATGCTGACCATGCACGACAACGAGCAGTACCTGTTCCAGGCGCTGAAGGCCGGGGCCTGCGGCTATGTGCTCAAGTCCGTCGCCGACCGCGATCTGGTGGCCGCGTGCCGGGCCGCGATGCGCGACGAGCCGTTCCTGTACCCGGGGGCGGTCACCGCCCTGATCCGCAACTACCTGGACCGGGTGCGGCACGGCGAGGAGAACGCCGACCACGTGCTCACGCCGCGCGAGGAGGAGGTCCTCAAGCTCGTCGCCGAGGGGCACTCGTCGAAGGAGATCGCCGAGATCCTGTTCATCAGCGTCAAGACCGTGCAGCGCCACCGGGCGAACCTGCTGCACAAGCTGGGCCTGCGCGACCGGCTGGAGCTGACCCGGTACGCCATCCGCGCCGGGCTCATCGAGCCCTGAGCCCCCGCCGGCAGGACACCGCCGGTTCCGGCACCGGCCGCACGGAACCGGACAAGGTACGCCGGACCCGCCCCGCCGGGCACCCGGACACCGGATACTCCGGACCGGACACGTGGACGCCGGACACCCCGGACCGGACACGTCAGCACCCGGACACGTCACCACGCACACGTCACGACGCACAGGTCACGTCGGACACGTCACCACGGACGCACGACACCCGACACGGACATCGGAACCAGGACAGGGGCGGCGGATGCGCCGGGCACGTCACAGCGCCGCCGCGCTCGCCACGCTGCTGGCGCTGCTGCTGACCCTGTTCCCCGCGCCGGACCCGGCACCCGCGCCCGCCGCACCCGCCGCGCCGTTCACGGCGGCGGCCCCGCGGCGCACCGGAGCGACGTCGCCCAGCACGCCGACGACCCCTGCGCGGTGCCGTGCACGGGCCAGCTGCGGGCCCGGCACGAGCACGGCGGTGAACGCGGCGGGCCGCCGGCCCCTGGGCGCCCCCGTCCGTCCGCCCGGCCGCCGCACCGGCCGTCCGCCGGCCGGGCCCCGCGCCGGCCGCACCCGTCCCCGTCTCCCCCGGCCGCACCCGCCACGACCACGGCCGGGCCCCGCCCCTGTCCTCCGGCACCTGAGGCACTTCTTCCCCTTTGCCGATCTCCGCCGCGGCCGGCCGGCCGCCGCCGCGGCATGCCCTCCGGAGGACATCCGTGAAACGTTCCCTGCGCATCCGCGCACTGCTCGCCCTCGGGGTGATCGCCGTGGCGGTCTACCTCGCCGTCACCGTGCCCGTCCGGCTCGGACTCGATCTGCGCGGCGGCACCCAGATCGTGCTGGAGACCCGCTCCACCCCCGAGGCGGAGGCCGGCCGGGAGGCCACCGACCGCACCGTGGAGGTGCTGCGGGGCCGCATCGACGCCCTGGGCGTCGCCGAACCGACCATCGTCCGCTCCGGCGACCGGCGCATCGTCGTGGAGCTGCCGGGAGTACAGGACCCGAAGCGGGCGGCCGAGGTGCTCGGCCGCACCGCGCAGCTGACCGTCCACCCCGTGCTGGGCACGGCCGCCGCCGGAAAGGAGGCCGGGAAACCGGCATCCGGCGGGGAGCGCGTCCTGCCGGACGGGTCCGGGCAGTCGCTGCGGCTCGCCCCGGCCCGCCTGACCGGGCAGGACGTGCGCAGCGCCGACGCCCGCTTCGACCAGCAGGGCGGCGCCGGATGGCACGTCACCGTCGACTTCGAGGACGCCGGCCGGGACAAGTGGGCCCGCGTCACCGCAGAGGCCGCCTGCCACCCGGCCGGCGCGCCGGAGCGCAGGGTCGCCATCGTGCTCGACGACAAGATCATCTCGGCGCCGCAGGTCGACCCGTCGGTCTCCTGCGGCGCGGGCATCACCGGCGGGTCCACGCAGATCACCGGTTCCTTCACCGACGCCGAGGCCAAGGAGCTGGCGCTGCTGGTCAACGGCGGTGCGCTGCCCGTGCCGGTGGAGACGGTCGAGCAGCGCACGGTCGGGGCGACCCTCGGCGACCGCGCCGTGGCGGCCGGGGCGTGGGCCGCCGTCATCGGCACCACGCTGACGGCGTTGTTCGTCATCGCCGTGTACCGGCTGATGGGCCTGCTGGCCACCGTCGCGCTGGCCTGCTACGGCCTGATCTCCTACGCCGCCCTGGCCGCGCTCGGCGCCACCCTGACCCTGCCGGGCCTGGCCGGGTTCGTCCTCGCCATCGGCATGGCGGTGGACGCCAACGTCCTGGTGTTCGAACGGGCGCGGGAGGAGAACGCCGCGCGCCGCCGGCCCAGCCCCCGGGCGGCGCTGACCGCCGGGTTCCGCGGCGCGCTCGGGGCGATCGCCGACTCCAACATCACCACGCTGATCGCGGCGGTGCTGCTGTTCTTCCTGGCCTCCGGTCCGGTGCGCGGCTTCGGCGTCACCCTCGGCATCGGTGTCCTCGCCTCGATGGTCAGCGCGCTGGTGATCACCCGGGTGCTCGCCGAGTTCGCCGTGAGCCGCCCCGCGGTCCGGCGCCGGCCGGGCTGGACGGGGCTGGCGACCACGGGCCCGGTCCGCGACCTGCTGCTGCGCCGGGCGCCGTTCCTGATGCGCCGCCCGCGCCGCTGGCTGGCCGCCTCCGCGGCCGTGCTGGTGCTGGCGGGCTCGGGCATCGCCGTGCGCGGCCTCGACCTCGGCGTGGAGTTCACCGGCGGCCGCCTCGTCGAGTACGCCACCTCCTCCCCCGTCGACCCGGAACGGGCCCGGGCCGCCCTGGCGGACGCCGGTTTCCCGCGGGCGGTCGTGCAGTCCTCGGGGGACAGCGGGCTCACCGTGCGCACCGAGGAACTGAGCGACACGGAGACGGACCGGATCACGCGGGCCGTCGAGGGGCTGGACGCAGGGGCGGAGAAGGTGCGCGACGAGCTGATCGGCCCGAGCCTGGGCGAGGAGCTGCGCCGGGACGCCCTGATCGCGCTCGGCCTGGCCCTCGGGGCGCAGCTGCTGTACCTGGCCGCCCGGTTCCGCTGGCTGTTCGGCACGGCGGCGGTCGGCGCGCTCGCGCACGACGTGGTGATCCTGGTGGGCGTGTTCGCCTGGCTGGGCAAGCCGGTCGACGGGGTGTTCCTGGCCGCTCTGCTCACCGTCGTCGGCTACTCGGTGAACGACTCGGTGGTGCTGTTCGACCGGGTCAGGGAGCTGGTGCGGCGCGAACGGAAGACGCCGTTCGACCGGGTGGCGAACCTGGCGATCCTCCAGACCCTGCCGCGCACGGTCAACACCGGCATGGGCGCGGTGCTGATCCTCGTGACGCTGGCGGTGCTCGCCGAGGACTCGCTCACCGATTTCGCGCTCGCCCTGCTCATCGGGGTGGCCGTGGGCACGTACTCCTCGGTGTTCACCGCGGCGCCGCTCGCCGTGGAGCTGCACGGCCGGTCTCCGGCCCGCCCGGGGCGCCGTCCGGCCGCGGGGCCGGCGAGCGGGCGCCGGACGAAGGAGACGGCCACGGCCCGGCCGTCCACCGGCTGACCTTCCCCCGGCCGGGCCTCCGCCGGCCCGGGTCCGGCTTCCGCCGGCCCGGGTCCGGCTTCCGCCGGCCCGGGTTCCGCCGGACGGGCTGCCGGCACCGGGCGGCGCGGGCGTCCCGGATGAGCGGGCCGGCCGGGGCGGCCGCTCACCCGGGGGTGGCGAAGTGCTCCTCCACCAGCGTCCGCACCGCGTCCAGATCCCTGGCGATCAGGGCGTCGAGCAGGGCGGTGTGCTCGTGGGCGTCGGCGACGAGATCGGCCCCTCCGCGTGAGGCGGGCGGGCCGGCCGCCGGCCACTGTGCGCGGCGGTGCAGGTCCTCGGCGATCCTGACGAGCTGCTCGTTGCCCGCCAGGGCGAGCACCGCGCGGTGGAAGGCCCGGTCGGCCTCGGCGTACGCGGCCCGGCAGCCGGCGGACGCGGCCCGGACGGTGGCCTCGGCCAGCGGACGCAGCTCGGCCCAGCGGCCGGGAGGCACCGTGCGGGCCAGCCGCAGCACCACCGGCGCCTCGAGGAGGGCGCGGACCTCGGCCAGCTCGGCGCGTTCCCGGGCACCCCGTTCGACGACCCGGAAGCCGCGGTTGGGGACGACCTCCACGGCGCCCTCCAGCGCGAGCTGCTGCATCGCCTCCCGCACGGGCGTGGCCGAGACGCCGAACCGCTCGCCGAGCGCGGGCGCGGAGTGCACCTCGCCGGGCCGCAGCTCACCGCCGAGCAGCGCGGCGCGCAGCGCGTCGAGGACCTGCCCGCGCACCGACGTGCGCCGCACGGGCGGACGGGCCGGGGGCGGCCCTCCATGGGTGTGCTCGCCGCGCACGGCCGTCGGCGGGTCGTCCCGGAACCTGCCGCTCCCTTCGGCGGCGGCCCGGTCCACGTCCCGGGCCCCGGGCTGCTGCGGCACGCGGGCCGCCGGCGGGCGTGGGTTCTGGCGGCCTCCGTCTCGGCGGAGCCCTGCGCGTCCTGCTTCACGGGTCCTCCTGGGAGACATGCCGGGACGTTTCGGTACGGGGTCGGCGGCGGTGTTGTTACCGGTCCGTCAAGCACGATAGGCGCACCGGTCGTCTGTTCCTATCCCGGGGATCACATCCACCGGAAACATGGGTAAGGTAAGGCTTACCTGAAGCAGTCCTCGTATCCGACATGGATCGGTGGTCCCGCATGCCTGTGCCCCGCTCGGCCGTCGCGGACGCGTACGCGCGCCTCTCCGAGGTCCTTCCGGGTCTGGCCGTCGGCGAACTCGGCGCCGGACAGGCGGCCCCGAGCGGCGGCGGCTGGGTCCGCGCCGCCGCGCTCGCCGAGGGCGGGGCCGAGCTGGAGGCCTTCCTCGCCTGGGACGACGCACAGGTGCTGCGGGACTACGGGCAGCGGCCCGGCCGGACGTCATCGCGAGCTTCGGCCTGCACCGGTACGCGTGGCCGGCCTGCCTGCTGGTCACGGTGCCGTGGTTCCTGCACCGGCGGGTCCCCGCTACCCCGTGACCCACGTGTCGTACGACCGGACCGCCGCGGGCCTGCCGCTGGGCCGCATGGCGGTCCGGCCCGCCGGTTTCGCCTGCCTGCCCGGCGACCCCGCCGCCGCCCTGCCCGGGGCCCGGGTGGTGCCGGACGAGGAGGCGCTGCGCGCCGAGGTCCGGGCCGCGGTGGCCGAGCACCTGGAGCCCGTGCTGGCCGGCTTCGGCCCGCGCATGCGGCGCCGCGGGCGCGCCCTGTGGGGCATGGCGACCGACGAGGTCGTCGAGGGCCTGTGGTACGTCGCCCATCTGCTGGGCGAGCAGGAGCGGGGGCGGCGCGAACTGGAGCTGCTGCTGCCGGGCGCGACCCGGCCGTACGTCGGCACGGCCGCGTTCCGGGAACTGAAGGGGCCGGACGGCGAGCCGCTGCACACCCGGGACCGCGCGAGCTGCTGCATGTTCTACACGGTGCGCCCCGAGGACACCTGCGCCACCTGCCCGCGCACGTGCGACGCGGACCGGGTCGGCAAACTGCTCGCCACCGCGAGCTGACGCCCCGTCAGCCACTGGGGGCGCCACCCTTTCGGCGCCCGACGCCCCGGCGCCCGGGCGTCCACGCACCCCGGGATCATCCGCACGGGCGAAGCCGTCCCGCGCGCCCTTCTTTCACACCGTCCTCACGGGTCGCACGACGTTCCGCGGAATCATCCGTACGGGTACTCTTATTCGAACTCAACTCCCGCCCCTCAAGCGGCAGTTCGAGCAGAAGGCCGTCCCGTGCACCCCTGAAGGCACCTCCTGGCGGCGTCTTGCCGCGAAACCCCCTGAGGGCCGGTGGGCTTGGGCCACTATGGCGGGCGTTACGCCCTATCCCAAGGCAAGGGACCCCCAGATGAGACTGACCGACATATCGCTGAACTGGCTGCTTCCGGGCGCCGTACTGCTCCTGGGCATGCTGGCGGCGGTGGCGGTGCTGGCGCGCGGCAAGCGCGCCTCGGGGAAGGACACGAGCGCGGACGACTCGTGGGAGCGTGCCGAGGAGCGCCGCCGGCGCAAGGAGGCCGTCTACGGCACCGTCTCCTACGTCCTCCTCTTCTGCTGTGCCGCGGTGGCCGCGGCGCTCTCCTTCCACGGTCTGGTCGGCTTCGGCGAGCAGAACCTCGGCCTGAGCGGCGGCTGGCAGTACCTGGTGCCGTTCGGTCTCGACGGCGCGGCGATGTTCTGCTCCGTGCTCGCGGTGCGCGAGGCCAGCCACGGCGACGCGGCGCTCGGTTCCCGGATACTCGTATGGACGTTCGCCTTCGCCGCGGCCTGGTTCAACTGGGTGCACGCGCCCCGGGGCGCCGGCCACGCGGGCGCCCCGCACTTCTTCGCGGGCATGTCCCTGTCGGCGGCGGTGCTGTTCGACCGGGCCCTGAAGCAGACCCGCCGGGCGGCGCTGCGCGAGCAGGGACTGGTGCCGCGTCCGCTGCCGCAGATCCGCATCGTGCGCTGGCTGCGGCTCCCCGGGAGACGTACCGCGCCTGGTCGCTGATGCTCCTGGAGGGCGTGCGCAGCCTGGACGAGGCCGTGGAGGAGGTCCGTGAGGACAAGGCCCGCAAGGACGCCGAGCGGCAGCGCCGGCGCGACCAGGAGCGGCTGGAGCGGGCGCGGCTGAAGGCGATCAGCCGCGGTCACCGCGGGCTGCCCGGCCGCGGCGCGCACCAGGTCGAGGTGGAGGTGCAGCCCGTGGAGCGGGGCACCGACCGGGTCTCCGCGGAGCCTGCCATACCGGCGCCGTCCACGCCCGAGCAGCTGCCCGTCCGACGGCGTCCCTCCCTCCAGCCGGTGCGCGGCGGTGACCCGGTCACCGTCGACCTCACCGCGGAGGACGACACGCAGGCCCTGCCGCGGCTCGACTCCCTGGAGCGCAAACTCAAGGACCTGGAGCAGCAGTTCGGCTAGGCCGTCAGCGACGGGGCGTGATCCGGACCGGTTCCGGGTGGCGCCCCCGCGGCGTCCCCGCGGCGTCGGCGTGACCCGGACGACGCCCTCCTCGCTCCTAGGCGGCGTCGGCGGTCTCCTGCGAGAGTTCGAACCAGACCGCCTTGCCCACGCCGTGGGACCGGACCCCCCAGGCGTCCGCGAGGGACTGCACCAGGAACAGGCCCCGCCCGTGCGTGCTGTCGTCCGACGCGGACAGCCGCGGACGCGGGAAGCGGCCCACGAAGTCCCGTACCTCCACCCGCAGTCCGCGGGTCCCACGGTGGCGGTCAGGACCGCGTCGTGGTCGGTGTGGACCAGCGCGTTGGTGACCAGTTCACTGGTCAGCAGCTCCGCGACGTCCGACTGGCCGGAGCACCCGCAGCGTCCGAGCAGTTCGCGCAGCGCCCGGCGGGTCTCCGGCACCGCCCGCAGGTCCGCCCGCCCCAGTCTGCGCCGGAGCCGGGGCGCACCGTCCGCGTTGTCGTCGGCCGACCCCTCGGCGCCGGCCGAGGGGATCCCGACCGTCATGGGACCGCCTCCTCGTGCCTGCCTCACCCTGTCCCCCGTCCGCGTGCGGATGTCCAGTTCCCTTCCGGTCGAACACGTTCACGGGGGATCCTTGCCCGATCGGGCCCCGGGCAGTCATGTCGATTGCTCCACGGCCGGGTTCGGCCAAGGGATGGCCGAACACCGGGCCGCCCGCCCCGGTCTCACGGCCGCGGCACGTTGCGCAGGTTCGAACGGGCCATCTGCAGCATCCGCCCGACCCCGCCGTCCAGGACGATCTTCGAGGCGGACAGCGCGAATCCGGTCACCATGTCGGCGCTGATCTTCGGCGGGATGGACAGCGCGTTGGGGTCGGTGACGACGTCGACGAGCGCCGGGCCCTTGTGCCGGAAGGCGGCCTTGAGCGCGCCGGCGAGCTGCTTGGGCTTCTCCACCCGCACGCCGAAGGCGCCGCAGGCCTCGGCGACGGCGGCGAAGTCCGGGTTCCGGTTGGTCGTGCCGTACGACGGGAGCCCGGCGACCAGCATCTCCAGCTCGACCATGCCGAGCGAGGAGTTGTCGAACAGGACGACCTTCACCGGCAGGTCGTACTGGACGAGGGTGAGGAAGTCGCCCATCAGCATGGCGAAGCCGCCGTCCCCCGACAGGGAGACGACCTGCCGACGGCGGTCGGTGAACTGGGCGCCGATCGCCATCGGCAGCGCGTTGGCCATCGAGCCGTGCGAGAACGACCCGATGATGCGGCGCCGCCCGTTGGGCGAGAGGTAGCGGGCGGCCCACACGTTGCACATCCCGGTGTCCACGGTGAAGACGGCGTCGTCGGCGGCGGCCTCGTCGAGCATCGCGGCGACGTACTCGGGTGGATCGGCACATGCTTGTCGACCTTGCGGGTGTAGGCCTTGACCACGCCTTCCAGGGCGTCGGCGTGCTTCTTCAGCATCCGGTCGAGGAACTTGCGGTTCTTCTTCTCCTTCACCCGCGGGATCAGGCAGCGCAGCGTCTCCCGGGCGTCGCCCCACACCGCGAGGTCCAGCTTGGAGCGGCGGCCCAGGTTCTCGGGACGGACGTCGATCTGGGCGATCTTCACGTCGTCGGGCAGGAAGGCGTTGTACGGGAAGTCGGTGCCGATGAGGATCAGCAGGTCGCACTCGTGGGTGGCCTCGTAGGCCGCGCCGTAGCCGAGCAGGCCGCTCATGCCGACGTCGTAGGGGTTGTCGTACTGGATGAACTCCTTGCCGCGCAGGGCGTGCCCGACCGGGGACTTGATCTTGCCGGCGAGTTCCATCACCTCGGCGTGCGCTCCGGCGGTGCCGCTGCCGCAGAACAGGGTGACCTTGCCGGCGCCGTCGATCAGTTCCACCAGCCGGTCGATCTCCTCGTCGCCGGGGCGGACGGTGGGCCGGGCGGTGACGAGGGCGGTCTCGGGCGCCTCCTTGGGCGCGGGCTGCCCGGCGATGTCCCCGGGCAGGGCGACGACGCTGACACCGGAGCGGCCGATGGCGTGCTGGACGGCGGTGTTCAGCACCCGCGGCATCTGCTGGGGGCTGGAGATCAGCTCGCAGTAGTGGCTGCACTCCTGGAACAGCCGGTCGGGATGGGTCTCCTGGAAGTAGCCCAGCCCGATCTCGCCGGAGGGGATCTGCGAGGCGAGGGCGAGGACCGGCGCCATGGAGCGGTGGGCGTCGTACAGGCCGTTGATCAGGTGCAGGTTGCCCGGTCCGCAGGAGCCGGCGCACGCCGTCAGCTTCCCGGTGATCTGCGCCTCCGCGCCGGCCGCGAAGGCGGCGGTCTCCTCGTGCCGGACGTGCACCCAGTCGATCGCGGGGTTGCGGCGCACCGCGTCCACGACCGGGTTGAGGCTGTCCCGACGACGCCGTAGAGGCGCTCGACCCCGGCGCGGGTGAGGATGTCGACGAACTGTTCCGCGACGCTCTGCTTGGCCATGACGTTCGGTGGTCCCTTCGCTCGCCGGCGGACCGCGCATCCGGTCCCACGCTCTCCATGGAGACACAGCGAGCCGCCTCACGCCTCCCATACGGCGGCGGCCGTACGGTCGTCGGCGTAGCCCTTGACGCGGGTGCTGCCGTCGGCGAGGAACGCGGCGAGGCCCGGTGCCACGGGGTCCGACCACCGCCGGGCCAGGTGGGCGGCCAGCTCCGGCTCGCCGCGCAGGGGCTCGGCGAGGCCCGCGGTGCACATCAGGAGCACATCACCCGGCCGGGCGACGGAGGCACGGAACCGGAAGGGCTCCCGGGCGGCTCGGGCCGCGCCCGGTCGTACGGGCTCGGAGGCGCCGGGATGCCGAGGTCCAGGGTGAGCCGGTCCCCTCGGGGTCTCGGCGGGCAGCGAGCCGAAGCCGACGACCGGTTCGCCCGCCGTCTCGGCGGGCCGAGGTTCCATGTCCTGCCAGTCACCGCCCCGCAGCCGGAACAGGCCTCCCCCGCCGACGCCGAAGAACACCCGGGTACGGCAGTGCGGGTCGGCCGGCAGCAGCAGGCAGCGCAGGGTCGCGGTGTACGCGTCCGGCGGCAGCCCCTGATCGGCGGCGGACGCGCGGAGCCTGCCGAGACTGCGGTCGGTGAGGCGGTGCAGCCCGGACTTCAGGTCGCCGCGCCGTCCCGCCCGCAGGTCCTCGCCGAGCCGGGCGTGGCTGCGGCCCACGGCCCGGCCGATCCAGCGGCAGACCTCGGCGGCGGCGCGGTGCGCCCCCGCGGTGGCCCGCGCGCCGGTCGCCATCGCCACCAGCACCAGCGCCTGCTCGCCCGCGCCGAACCGGGCGGTCAGCAGCGCGTCGCGCCGCGGATCCCCCCGGTACCGCGCGGAGTCCCCGCGCACCGAGAGGGCCCGCAGCGTGCAGGTCCCGTAGCGGGCGCCGTCCAGCACGGTGTCCGCGACCAGGTCACCGAGCCCGTCGGGATCGGCGAGCGGCAGCGCCGTGGGTTCCGGGTCGTAGGTGGGCGGCCCCGACCCCACGAACGATCGCACCGCCGGCCTGTCCGCCGGGGGCTCGGCTCCGGACGCGTCCGCGACCGCGCCGGAGGCGGCTTCGGGGGCGCCGGCCGCGGCCGCGGGACCGACGGGGGCGGAGGCGGCTTCGGACGCGTCCATGACTGCGCCGGAGGCGGCTGCGGGGCGCCCGGGGCGGAAGGGCCGGTGTGACGGGGGCGGAGGTGCCGGAGGCCGCTGCGCGGGGGCGGACACCGGCGACGCGGGCGGGGCCGGCGGGCGGGGCGGCTCGGAGGGCGGGAGCGGGGCCGTGGAGCGGGGGCCGGGCGGGGCGGTGGTGTGGATGGCGGCGGTGGCTCGGCCGGGGCAGCGCCGGCGCGGGCGGCGCGGCGGCGTGGGGCGGGCGGCGTGGGGCGGGTGGCGTCGGGCGGGTGCGGTCTGTCGGGGTCCGGCGCGGCCGGGGCCGCTGGTCGCCGGGGGTCGCCGGCGGTCGCGTCCCGGGGGAAGGTCCGCGGGCGGCGGGAGCGGCCGGGGGCGGCTCCCAGGGGCGCGCGGGGCGGGG
>QKWM01000002.1 GCA_003248315.1 Streptomyces sp. SW4 | reverse complement strand
GCGGAGGGTGACGGTGCCGTGGACGGCTTCGGTGATGCGGAGGTGGCCCTGGCGGGTGCGCAGGGCGGCGGGGCCGGTGAGGCGTCCGACGGTGATGTCGCCGGCCTCGAGGGTGAGGCGGGCGCGGGTGGTCTCGTCGAGCCGGACGGTGCCGTGGGCGCTTTCGACGGTGACGTCGCCGAGCCGGCCCACGCCGCGGAACTCGGCGGCGGCGGCGCGGGCCTCGACGCGGGAGCCGGCGGGGAGCTGGACGGTGACCTCGACGGCGCCGGAGGGTCCCATGCGGCGGGCCGCCTTCCCGGGGGCCCGGACGTGCAGGACGCCGTCGGTGAAGGAGACCTCGGTCTGTTCGGCCAGGGCCACGTCGCGGGCCCGGGAGGGGTCGGCGGGCAGGACCTCGACCACGGTGTCGGTGCGGTCGCCGGCGATGAACCGGATCCGGCCGGCGGGGACGGCCAGGACGGCGGTGACCGGGCGGGGGTGGCGAACTTCTGCATCACGGGCTCCTCAGGACTCGAAACTCGGACCGACTGTTTCCGACACCAGAAAAGCTACGTTGCATTCACAGAACGAGCAATCACCGCGTTGCGCCAAAACCCCGTAACCACAGGCCAACGACGCGAAATCATTGCAATGATCTCGCGGATAACGCAACAAAAGACCCCTCCACCGTTGCAACCACTCCCAACCACCGCCAGCCCCCGCAACCACCCCGCAAGAAGCCCTCCAGCGTCCCTCCCCCCTCAAGCCGGCTCCACCGGCAGCCACAGCTCGCACACCGCCGACGAGAAATCCGCAGCCCGGTCGAGAACCGACACCACCGACGGTCCCGGGCGCAAACGCCATGGATTGGACGGGAACCATTCCGATGCCGTCGCGGCCCAGGTGGTCTGGAGGGTCTGCGGGTGCGGGCCTGCGGTGCGGAAGACCGCCCACCGGCCCGGCGGCACCTCGATGCAGTGCAGGTCGTTCGGGATCGGGGTGTCCCGGGTGACTGCCACGCCGTGCAGGTAGGTCAGTTCGCTGCCCTCCGCAGCGTCAGGGGCGACGTCGTCGCAGACCTGCAGCAGGCCCGCCGGGTCGGTGTTGCCGAGAGCCTTCAGGCGCCCGTGCTCCTCCTGCGGGAGTGCGCTGATGTGCTGCTGGATGTGCGGATTGATGCCCTCATGGATCAGCGGGACCCTGGCGGCATGGCCGATCAGCCGGAACTCCGGGCGGTCGACGACACGGGCGTCCATGGGAGTGCTCCCTTCTACGGTCAGGCGGAACCTGAGCTGCGGTTGCGTACGCAAGGGACCTCCGTCACGGCGCACATCGCCCACGGCGGCACCATGGACCGCACGGAACGCACGCCCGAACGCCTCCACCGAGCCGTAGCCGTGTCGGACCGCGATGCTCAGCAGGTCGTCCTCGCCTCGCACCACGTCCGCGGCCGCGACGGTCATCCGGCGCCGGCGTACGTACTCCGACAGCGGCATCCCTGCCAGTGACGAGAACATCCGGCGCAGGTGGTACTCGGTCGTGCCGAGTGCCGTGGCCAGGCCGCGGACATCGGGGTCCTCGGCGAGGTGCTCCTCGACGAGGTCCACGAGCCGGTTGAGAGCCGAAATCACGGAGGTCTCCTTTCCGCGTCAAGCCTGGCAGCGGGCGTGCCGGTGCCGCCCGATCACAGCGAACCGGATCGATCGGGCATCCCACGGAACCGCCACGGAGTCGTCGGTCCGTGGTGGATTCCGTGGTCGGCACGGAGGCGGTGCGTACCCCCGCCGCGAGAAGGTGAGGGCACCGAGGACACAGCAGGGACACGGTCACAGGAGGCATCATGGGAGCGACCAAGAGCACCGCCTACGACGGGTTCACGGCCGAGGAGCGGGCCGCGATGAAGGAGCACGCCGCGGAGCAGAAGGCGGCGGCCCGGCGCAGTTCGCGGGCGGACAAGGCTGCGCTCGCGGAGCAGGACGTCCTCGCCAAGATCGCCGAGATGGAGGGCCAGGACCGGAAGATGGCCGAGCGGGTCCATGCCGTGGTGACCTCCGCCGCCCGAGCCTGGCGCCCAAGCTCTGGTACGGCATGCCCGCCTACGCCCTGGACGGGAAGGTCGTCTGCTTCTTCCAGAGCGCCGCCAAGTTCAAGGCGCGCTACGCGACGCTGGGGTTCAGCGACCATGCGCAGCTGGACGACGGGCCTATGTGGGCGGCCGGGTTCGCTCTCACCGATGTGACGCCGGAGGTGGAGGAGCGGATCGCCGCGCTGGTGAAGCGGGCGGTGGTGGTCTAGGGCGCCGCTGAGGGTCGGCCTTGGGTGGGTTCGGCCTCTCGTACGGGGGATCGTCCGTGGGACGAAGTGGGGGTGGCTGGGTATAGTGGCCGTACGACCTCTACTCAGGCATCGGGGCCCCGCCGGTTCTACCGGTGGGGCCCCGGTTTTTTTTCCGGGTCAGGCGACCTGGAGGTTCGGGCGGCCGTCCGCCGCGGGGGGTACGGCGGCGTAGGCGGGCAGTTTCAGGTTGGGGAGGTCGCCTGCCTTGATCCTGGCGATCGCGGTGCGGAAGGCGGCTTCCATGTCCTGGGGGCTGGCGTACTTCGCCGCCAGGGGGTGGAGGCGGTAGGAGTTGCCCTTGCCGCGGTTGCCCTCCTCGTTCTTCGGCCGGAGCACGATGTTCAGCTCGCACAGGGGTGCGATGAGGTTGCTGATGGCCTGCGGGGTGACGCGGTACTCGGTGGCCATGTCCTTCTGTCGTACGGGGAGGTGGCCGCCGAAGTCGCTGCGGTAGAGCAGGTACTGCAGGAACTTGACCGTGGCCCCGGACACGGGCAGGGCCCAGATGCGTTCAGACACGACCGGTGACATGACCTCAGCCATCGGTATCCCTTCCTCGTGCCGGTGGGCGGAGTGCTTGGTGGTTGTGTATCACCCTGTACGCCTTCCCGTTCCGTAGCCCGGGTGCTGCCGCTGCTCGGTGAAGTCGAGGTCCAGCTCCTCCTGGTGGGCGTCGGGGCCGATGCCGTGGGGAAGGCCTCGGGGTCGCGGTCGTGCTGGGCGGCGAGCTTCTCCAGGATGGCGTGCTGGGCGTTGCTGTTGCCGTGGAACCACAGGCGGACGTTGAGCTGGATCATGCCGTTGCCCAGCTGCTCGATCCACTTGTAGCCGACCAGGGCCTTGATGGCGCGGTTGACGGTGGAGCGCGTGATGCGCTTGCCGCCCTTCTGTGCGGCCAGCCTGTTGAGGCCGTCGGTGATCTCCTGCTGGGTGTACTGGGCGACGCCGGTGCCGCGTTGCTGTCCCCGGCGACGTAGAGGAACACGCACAGCTGGGACTTGGTGATGGAGTTGGCGACGGCGAGCTGGGCCAGGAGCTGGGTGAACCAGTTGGAGGCCAGGCTGTAGCCCGCGTCGCCGGCCATGTCGTGGACGGCGGTGTGGTCGGGCTCGTACTCGAAGGTGACGTTCTTGAGTTTGCGGCGGCTGCGGGGGTCGGCGCTCTGGGTGGCTTCTCCGAGTTGCTCTCCGAGGACCTGGAGGAGGTCGTCGAAGCCCGCGTCGCTCGATGTGGCGTCGGGGACGGCTCGGGGCCGTCGGCGTGCTGGTGGATCGGCTGTCACAGGACCTCCTTTGATACTCAGGCGGTCCAGAGACTAGCCCAAAAATCAAGCAGGGCTTGTCTTTTCCACAGGTGGCGCGCCGGGTCGGCGGCTCGTGGCGGCTTCCGGCTCCGGGGTGGCTCAAAAGTCAACCGTAGCTTGATTCACTTTCGATTTCTGAGGCGGAACTCAAGCACAGCTTGATTTAGTGTGCCGCCATCATGACACATCCAAGCGTATGCTCAGCGGCTCGGGCGGCGTGTCCGCGGCGCGGCGGCAGGGCTGTGACCTGCGGTGTTGCGAGGCGGGGCGGGCTCTGCGAAAAATCAAGCACAGCTTGAGTTCTGACCTCGAATGTGACCGCCAGATTGACATTTCGGGGTGCCAAATGTGCTCCCCAGGACAACATGGTCCTCGCAAAAGCGCAGGTCAAAGGCTTGCGGGCGGCTCGCCCTCTTAATAAAGAGGCGCGCCCAGGCGGACCGTCCCATCTGCTCACGTACGCCCGGGTTCTGACTGCCCCTCACTGACCTGTACCCAGAAAGGCAACCCCTACGGCGTGGTTGTCGCCCACGGAGGAGCGGAGGTACCTGCACCACCCGCTCGGCTCAGCCACGCTGATCTGTTCATGTGGAGGGGTGGGGTGGGCAGGGGGTGGTGCCAGGGAGGGGGGTGGGCAGGGGCTACAGCTCGAAGTCGACGTGTTCGACTTCGGTGAAACGGACTTGTTCCAGGCTTCCGGCGCGGCGGCCGCCGTCCTGGAAGTACACCTCTCGGAGGGCTTCGGCCGTGATCTCCTGCAAGAGCTGGTCTCCGGCGCCCTGTTGCTGTGCATCGAAGAGGCGGGCCGCGTAGTGGGGAGGCAGGGCGACCGTGAGGTGGCGGAGGCGGGCGTCGTCCGTGGTGCCTACGGGGCCGTGTAGCCGATTCTGGCGCGGGTGTCGATGACGATGCCGTCGGTGGTCGCCGCGCGCTGCCTGGCGCGGGCCCGGACCTGGGGCTGCCAGCGCCTGGTGACCTCCGTCTGCAAGCGGGCGGCGAGGTCCGGGCGGGGGGTGCGGATCTGGTTCCTGACGTACCGTTCGACGGTGCGCTGGGAGATGCGGAGCAGCTCGGCGACGGGGCGGGTGCCCTTCAGCTGCTTGACCAGGTACCGCATCTGCGCGCCGGCCGATTTCGGGATGGGGCGGGTGAAGGAGCGCTCCACCGCCCTTTCCAGGCCGTCCCCGAACAGGCTCATGAGCCGCTACTCCCCGTCGTCCTGGTTGGTGACCTCGCCGGTCTTGATGTAGCGGGCGAGGTTGAGTTCCGGGGCGTCGAACTGTTCGCGCACGCCTTCGCCCCACAGCACGGTCTGGGTGCCCTCGTGCTTGACCATGCCCGGTGAGACTCCCAGGCGCCAGCCGCCGGGCAGCGGCTTGCCGTCCCGGTACGGCAGGAAGTCGAGCGGAGAGGGCCCGTCGGCCGCGTACACGGCGCAGTCGGAGAGGACGGCGACCGGGTACTGGCCGGTGAACGCCGCGTGCTTGACCAGCTTGCGGTGCATGTTGATCCGGGTGCGGGAGATGACGGCGGCGCGGATGTCCGGGCGCCATGTCGGCCGGGACAATGCTCGCCAGGGGCGGCCGGGCTTCCAGCCCTCGCCTCGTGGCCGCTCGCGCAGTTTCCCGATGCCGCCCTTCACGGTGGCCTTGATCGCCGATACGACGATGGCCATGTCGGGGTCGCGGTCCTTGTAGCCGTCCATCGCCGCGAGGAACTCCTCCGGGTCCGCCGTGGCGGGTACGCCCAGGTCGGCCATCGTCGCCACGTAGGCGTCGCGCAGCCGGTTGTACCAGGCGTCGAGGTAGCGGCCGTTGTCGTAGCGGACGTACGCCTCCAGCGGGCGTACCTCGTAGCCGAGTTCCGCCGCGTAGGCGACAGTGGGGGTGGCGTACCAGGCCGGGCCCTCGGGCCGGCCGCCGGTCGGGGTGAACGGGCTGGGCAGCAGGTCGGCCTCCAGCCGGGTCCACTCCTTGCCCAGCCGCACGCGGGCGAGGTCGACGTGGGAGAGGTCGACCAGCCAGGAGCCGGGAAGTTTCGGGTCGAAGGCCGGTCGCTTGACGTGGGTGGGTGCGCCGAGGCCGACGATCAGGCCGTTGGCTCCCGCGGCGAAGGCCATGTTGACGTCGATGCCGACGAGGTAGCGGCGGGTGCACTCCTCGTCGGTGAGCGGGCGCGCCCAGTCGTACGCCTCCTCCATCAGGACCTCCGCCGGGGTACGGCGGTGGAAGCGCGGGAGGTCGGCGAGGAGCGGGTGGCCGTCCGGGGCCTCGCAGGGGGCGCAGTCCACCGGCTCCGTGCCGAGCGAGCCCGGGTTGGGCTCGCTGTGCCGCTTTCCGTTCTCGTCCGGTTCGGAGGCGCGGGTCGGGGGGTGCAGGGCCGTCATCAGTTCGAGGCCCGTCACGGCGGTCGAGCCCCGAGGGGTCATCACGCGGGCCGCGTAGGTGCCGAGGACGCGGGCGAGGTCGGCCGGAGGGAGCTGGGCGGCGTCCGCCCAGTGGCGGGTGTCGAGTGCGTTCCACGACGGGATGCACAGCTGTACGCAGGTGCGTTCCGAGCCTCGGGCCGGGCGGTAGATGCGGGCCCAGGGGCCGAATCCGCGCTGGGTGAGTTTCCAGTCGGCGCGCGCCAGCTGCTTGACGACCTTGTGGTCGTCCGGCAGGCGGCCGGCGAGGCGTTCGGCGTCGGTCAGGTGCACGGGCAGGCCGTAGCGCTCGCATGCGGACTCGGTCAGGACGAGCAGGGGGTCGGCGTCCTTGCCGGGCCCGGAGAGCCGCGGCTGGCCGAGCCTGGCTTCCGTGAGCGTCCAGTCGACCAGGGCGGGGATCGACTTGGCCGGTACGTCGAGGACCAGGCCGCCGACGCAGTACGCGAGGACCTGGCCGTCGTCGGCGTGGATGACGGCGAGGGGGCCGTTCTCGAAGCGGGTGGCCGTCTCCGGGGAAGGGGCGGGGGCGGACGGGGCCGACCGGGGCGGGGGCGGCGTGTTCTCGGCGGGGGTGGGCCGGTCTGTGCTGGGAGTTTCGGCGGAGGGTGCCGGCTGGTCCGGGGCCGGGGGTGGAGCGGGCTCGTCCGGTGGGGTGTCGGACGGGTACAGCTCGGCGAGTTTGTCGAGGAGGCGGGCGTAGGCGTCGCGCTCGGGCGGGCGCGGTTCCGTCTTGCCGGACTCCCAGCCGCTCACCGTGGCGCGGCGTACGCGCAGTGCCGTGGCGACCTCGTCGACCGTCAGGCCGTGGGCCTTCCGCAGCCGCTTGCGCTCCCCGGCGGCGGCAGCGGGGCGCGGGACGCGACCAGCGCGTCGACCGCTTCGAACAACTCCGACATGGCACCTCCCGACGGCGACGCTATCGCAGGAACGTACCGGGAGCGTACATTCGGCGTACGTTCAGCGTACGCGCCGGGTCAGGGTCAGGGTCAGGGTCAGGGGCGGGGGCGTGGTCTTCGGTGCGTGGGAGGCCGGGTGGCCTTGCGGGTGCCGCGTGGGTGTGCCGGGGCGCGGCGGGTGGTGGGCCGGCCGGGCACGGCTCAGGGCCGCGGGACTGTTTCCGTGGGCATCGAGGGCGTCCTGGGGAACGTCCCTCATGTACCTGACGTCAATGAGGGGCGACTCCCAGGACGTGTCAGGTTGCTCGGCGGAGCGGGACGACGACGTTCTCGCCCAGTTGCTTGGGGTCGAGCCGGTAGTACCTGATGTGGCCGATCTTCTCGGTCTCCTCGAGCCAGCCGGCCTCGATGACCTGCTTGCGGGTGCGGGAGAAGACGGGAGGGGCCATGCCGACGAGCTTGGCGAGGTTGGCGGCCGTCTCCAGGACGGCGCCGGATCGGTCGGTGGGGTGCAGCGCGTACAGCATCACGACGAGACGCTGGTTGGCGGTCATGCCGACCGTGGCCTTGAGCAGATCCAGGTTCTTCTGCTTGTCGTCGCTGGTCACTGAGCCTCCCACCGTGCGGGGGTCTTGTCGTCGAAACCGGGGATGTCCGGCGGGTTGCACGTCTTCACCGCTTCGCGCTGCTCCAACCCTGTCCCATGGAAAGCAATGTAAGGGCTGATGCGGTACAGGTTGTAGTTACCGATGCGTCCGCGCACCACCAGGATGCGGTGTTTGACCAGCTTCCTGTTGATCTTCCCCACCGCATCCGTGGACATGCCCACGCGCTTGGCGATGTCCGCGCCGGTCGCCCTCAGCGGCTCCATGCCCTCCGGCGAGACGCCGATCCACCACAGGACCAGGAACTTCTGGCTGGGCGTGAAGGCCTTGGACTCGGTGATCGCCTCCACGCGCGCCTTGTCGACCTGGGTGTGCCTGCCGGAGAAGGCGTACGGCGCATACCGGACCGGCTCGCCGGTGTCGGCGTCGACCAGCCTGCGTACTGCTCCCAAAGGGCCCTCCGCGCATGGGCTTTGACGGTGATCACAGAGACGGCCTCGGGGCCGACCAAATGAACTTAACGTACATGATCAGGAAGTCAATCAACCGCGCCTGGAGGACGTGTTCCTTGCCGTCCGGCGCACCTCGGTCGAGCCCTCCTGCAGGGCTCCCCAGCCCTCGTTCCGCCGGTTTCCGGGGTCTGCGGACCGGCCGAGACATGTACGTGACGTCAATCTAGGGCGTTCGTAGGATCGTGGTGCTCAGTCCTCAGGAACTGCCTGGCAGTTCTGCGGAACTGGGTCGGAACGGGCGTATGTGCAGGTCAGCGGCGTCTCGGGCCGGGGTGCTCTCTTACTGGGACAAGGTCCGCTTGCGGCTTTCCCTTTGCCTCACTCCCCCACTCCCCACTGGTGCACTCCCCGGTCCCTCATCCCATGACGCTCGCCCGTTCCCCGGCCCGTTCTGGACCCGCGCCACCGAAAGTCAGCCACGACGATGCCCGCACGGAGAAGGTCAGGTGCGCGTGTGTCTCCAGCAACCACGGACGGATCGCCACCACGTTTTCCGGAGGGCTGAGCGCGGATCGGTGGCGGCGGGTGATTACGGCGTAATCACCTGAGGGGCGGTCGTGGTGACGAGGAGAGGGGCGGCGGCCGGCCTGGTGTCCCTCTGGAGAGGCGCCGTTCTGCCGGAGGGTGATTACGGCGTAATCACCCTCCAGGTGTTCGCCGGGGGTACGGGAGAGACGGCCTTCGGCAGATGAGTAGTGATAACTAACGTGTCGGTGCCTCAAAGGATCATGGGCGTTAGTATGGTTACCTCCATGACTTCGCCAGCTGCTTCCAGCGACCGCGAGAAGGTCGTCTCCAAACTGCCGGGTTGGCTCCGTCAGAGCCTCAAGGTCAGAGCCGCTCAGCACGGAATCGAGATCCAGACCGCCGTCGAGCAGAGCATCAGGGACTGGTGCAACCTGGCCTCCGCCACGGCGACCGTCGACACCTCCGGTGCCGATTCGTTCTCCACCTTCCTGCCGCCCGGGCAGTGGGAGACCTTCCGTCAGATCGCCGCAGACCGCCGGGTGTCCCTGATTCAGGGTCTCGCCCAGTCCATCCAGTTGTGGCTCGACGCCAACCCCGCTCCGGACGTCACGCGGCCCGAGATCACGCGCCGAATCATCGTCTGCAACCAGAAGGGCGGCGTCGGCAAGACGGCCATCACCGCCGGGCTCGGCGAGGCCCTCGCCGAGGACTCCAACGCGCTCTACCCCGTGCGGGTCGCCAAGGCCCTGACCAAGGCGCTGCGGGCGAGCGAGGTCCAGGACGAGCAGGCGGAGCCGGACAACAACCCGCTCGACATCGAGAACCTGCCGGGGCCCGGACAACAGGTGCTGCTCGTCGACTTCGACCCGCAGTGCCACCTCACCAACCAACTGGGCGCCACTCCCCTGCCCATGAACGGCGACAGTCTCACCAACCACATGGCGGGCGACCCCAAGGGCGACCTGCGGGATCTGATCGTCTCCATCGACGACGAGACCTTCGGGGGCGGCTCCACCTCCTGCCCGCCTGCAACGACGCGTTCCTTCTCGACGTGCGCCTGTCGGCGGTGCGGGCCCGGGAAGCCGCGCTGGAACGGGCACTCGCGCCGCTGGAGAGTGATTACGACGTAATCATCGTCGACTGCCCGCCGAGCCTCGGACTGAGCATGGACGCCGCCGCCTACTACGGGCGGCGCCGTGACGGAGAGAAGCCCGGGCAGTCCGGCGCGCTGATCGTCGTCCAGGCCGAGGACAGCTCGGCCGACGCCTACGAGCTGCTCACCACGCAGATCGACGACCTTCGGGGCGACCTCCAGGTCGACATCGACTACCTCGGCATCGTCGTCAACCTCTACGACTCGCGGCGCGGTTACATCGCGACGTCCTCCTTGCAGGGGTGGGTCGACATAAAGGATCCGAGGGTCGTCGGGCTGATCGGTGACCTCAAGGAGCAGAAGGAAGCCGTGCGCGTGAAGAAGCCGCTGCTGTCCTACGCGCCCAAGTCGCAGCAGTCGATCGGGATGCGCGCCCTGGCCCGGGAGGTGTTGTGAGCAGCAAGGCCAATCAGCTGGGTGCCGGTCGTTTCGGTGGGGGAGTCCGGCCCGTCAGCGCCCGCCGGCAGGCCGTCGCGGCGGCCACCGGCGTCCCCACCGACGGCGTGGCTCCGCCGTCGGAGCTTCCTCCGCACCGGATCAGCCCCAACCCCGACAACCCCCGGTCCAGCCTCGGTGATCTCACCGACCTCGCGGGAAGCCTGAAAACCCACGGTCAGAAGCAGGCGATCACGGTGATGAACCGGGATGCCTATGTGAGGGCCAACCCGGACCGTGAAGCCGACCTGGAGCCGGACACCACACATGTCGTCATCGACGGCAGCAGCCGGCTCGCGGCGGCCCGGGAGGCGGGCCTCGCCACCATCAAGGTGATGGTCAGCGACGACCAGGGAACGTCGTCCGAGGAACTGCTCGAGTCGGCGCTCGTCGCCAACATCCACCGCCAGGACCTCGAAGAGCTCGACGAGGCACGGGCCCTGCAGCGACTGCTGGCCATCCACGGCAGTCAACGGGCCCTGGCCAAAAGGCTTCACCGGTCCCAGGGGTGGGTGTCGCAGCGGCTCGCGCTGCTCAACCTCACGCCCGAGCTCCAGGCCCGTATCGGGGAAGAGCCCATCGACCTGCTGCGGGCCGTGGGCAACCGGCCGCCGGAGGAACAGGTCGCCGCCCTGGAGGAGTTGAAGGCCGAGCGGGCGCGCAAGGAGGCGGAGAAGCACGCGGCCAAGCAGCGCAAGGCGGCGGAGGCGGCCGGCTCCGCGCAGGGAGCTGACCCGGCGGAGGCGGGCGCTGTGCCGCAGGGGAGTGGCCCGACGCAGGGGAGTGGTGGGGATCGGCTCCCACGGCGGCCCCAGGGTGGCCCCCACAGGGGCTTCCGCGCCGGCTTCCGTGGCGGAGTCCATGGCGGAGCCCGCGGGGAGCGGGCGGTCGACGCCGGGAGTGATTACGGCGTAATCAGTGACCGTGGCGCGCAGAGCCTGTCGGCCGGGACCCGGCCGGCGGATTCCCGGTCGGCCGGCGAGTCGGCCGACCCGCGTTCCGAGACGGTTCGGCAGCCGCGGGAGACCGCCGCCGAGCCGCGCGAGACGGTTCCCGAACCCCGCGAGACCGCCCCGGAACCGCGCGAGACCGTCCCCGAACCGCGTGCCGACAGCGTCCCGGCCGGGGCCGGGCCGGCGGCGAGCGAGGCCCGCGGGCCGCGGAAACTCCCGTACGACGACGGGGCGTTCCTCGCCCGGCATCTCATCCACAAGATGAGCGATGTGGAGTTCGACAAGATGCTGAGCATTCTCAACGAACACCAGCGCAAGCGGAACGCGGTGGGCGACGCCGCCGGTCGGTGACCGACCGGGACGGACACGGGCACAGCTACTCAAGCGACCCAAGCGACTCTGCGCGGGACAGACCCGAACCGTCGGCGGGGGAGGGGAGGGCCGGTCTGGATGTTCGCTGCAGGGTCGCTTGAGTCGCTGTCCGGCGGGAGGGCGGGACATGCGTCGGCGGGTTCCGGGACCGGGGCCCGGCCGGGCGGAGCGGGCAGCGACCGAAGAGGAGCGACCGAAGGGGATGTCGGTCGCTGTCGGTCGCTGAGGAGAACGCGCAGGTCAGAGCGGTGTCCTGAAGAGATCAGCGACCGAAGCGACTCAAGGTCCGGGTATATGAAGACATTGGCGCGCGTGTGTGCGTGCGCGTGTGTGCGTCATATATAGAGACCTTGAGTCGCTTCAGTCGCTGATTCTGGAGTCTCACGTCTCTGACCTGGGGCTTTGCGGGGCGACGGAGAAGCGACCGAAGACGCTTCGGTCGCTGGGCGGCCTCTGTTTCGGTCGCTGGCCCCGGAACGGGCTGTTCACCGGTGGTCGAGACCAGGACAAGGTTTGTCGTCTCATGGGCCGCTCGCTGCCCACACGCTTCGCTAGTCTGTCCCCGTTGCTCAGTCGCTTGGGTCGCTGACGGGGGGTGCGGATGGCCTCTGAGCTGCGGGACTCTCATAGCTGCGCGCCGCGGCGGGTTCCCGGGGACGGTCGCTGGCCATCGCTCGGTGGTGTGCCGGCCGGGGCTGGCCGGTGCATCCGCTCGCTCCGGGGCGCAAGACCCCGGCGGGCAACTGCGACGCCTGCCGGGCGCCGGGACACACGCACCGGGGATGCGGCTGCCCTGCGGCCGGTCGCTGGTGCCACGGCTTCCACGCCGCCACCCTGGACTACGCCCGTATCGAGCAGTGGTGGGGCGCCGCCCCGACCTGGGCGTCGGCATCGCCTGCGGACCCGCCGGTCTGGTGGTGCTCGACATCGACGCGCACGAACGCCATCTGCCGCAGCGGGACCGGCTGTTGCCCGGTGTCCGGATCGACGCGAGCGTCGACCTGACCGGTCTGGCCAACGGCTTCCACACGATCGGCGTCCTGGCCGCCCTGCGGGGCTGCGCGAGCCCGGCGGACGACGACACCACCCTGCGGGTCCGCACGCCCTCGGGAGGCCTCCACGTGTGGTACCGGGCCCATCGGGGCCATCGCTGGCAGTGCTCCACCGGCTCCGGCGGGCGGGCGCTGGCCTGGCAGGTCGACGTACGGGCGCACGGCGGGTACATCGTCGCGCCCGGCACCGTCACCGAGGCCGGGACGTACGAACCCGTGGGCGCCGTACGGGAGCCCGCGCTGCTGCCCGCCTGGCTCGCCCGCGAACTGGAGCGCACCGGGCATCTGCCGCCCGCGCACGTCCCGGCGCCCCGGCCGGTGCCGCCACGGGCCCGTCAGGCCGTTCTGGCGGCCGGTGGCGGCCGCGACGGCACCAGCCGCCTGCTGGGTCCGTTACTCGCCGAGGTGGCCGCCTGCGCGGCCGTGCCCGAGGGCGCGGCCTTCTCCGAGAAGCTGAACCGCGCCGCGTACACCGCCGGGGGTCTGGTGGCCGCCGGACGGCTGGAGGCGGGAGAGGCGGAGCGTCTGCTGCGGGAGACGGCCGAGCTGGCCCGCCCGGGGCAGCGCAGGCGCTACGCGGCCATCATCCGCAGCGGTCTGAACGCGGGCGTGCGGCGCCCTCTGCACCTAGGAGGCCGTGCATGACGCCAGGGGACGACGACACTCTCTTCGACCCGCAGGCGATCGCCGCGCAGATCCTGCTCACCCAGCCCGAGCAGCCGCCCTGGCCGAACGGGGCGGACGGGCGGGACCCCCGGACGGCGGACCGGGCCCCGGCCGCGCCGGGCCAGGCCACCGCCGACGGGCTGCTGCCCGACACCCTCAGCGACCGCGGCAACGCCAAGCTGTTCGTCAAGCTGTACGCCGGCGACTACCGGCACGTTCCCGGGCTCGGCTGGTTCCGGTGGGACAGCACCCGCTGGCTGATCGACGAGGACGACACCGTGATGTGGGCGGCCGGCGACCTGGCCGAGTCCCTGGCGACCACCGACCCGCGCGGCCACTTCACCACGTCGGCGTTGCAGCAGCACCGGCGTCGGGCGCTGAGCACCAGCGGCATGAACGCGATGCTCACCCAGGCGAGGTCGGCGCCCGGCATGGTGCTCAACGCGGCGCTGCTGGACGCCGACCCGTACGCGCTGTGCACGCCGGGCGGCATCGTCGACCTGCGCACCGGGGCGATCCGCACGCCCGAGCCGGACAAGGACTTCCACTCCCGGTCCACCACCGCGGCCCCGGAGCCGATGCCGACCCCGCGCTGGCACCGGTTCCTCACCGACACCTTCGGCGACGGTCCCGAGGGCGCGGAGATGATCGACTTCCTGCATCTGCTGCTCGGCTACTCCATCACCGGGGACGTCGGCGGACAGGTGATGCCGTTCCTGTTCGGCTCCGGCAAGAACGGCAAGTCCGTCCTGCTCGACGTGCTGATGAAGCTCCTGGGCGACTACGCCGACGCGGCGCCGCCCGGCTTCCTGATGGCACGGCCGTACGAGGGGCATCCGACCGATCTCGCCGAACTGCACGGCCGGCGCGTCATCGTGTGCAGCGAGGTCAAGCCGGGCGACCGGTTCGACGAGGCCCGGGTGAAGCTGCTGACCGGCGGCGACCGCATCAAGGCCCGTCGGATGCGGCAGGACTTCTTCAGCTTCGCGCCGACCCACAAACTGTGGCTGCTGGGCAACCACCGGCCCGAGGTCGGCACGGGCGGCTTCGCGTTCTGGCGCCGGATGCGGCTCATCCCGTTCGAGCGGGTGGTGTCCGACGAGCAGAAGATCGACAACCTGGCGGACATCCTCGTCACCGAGGAGGGGCCGGGCATCCTCAACTGGCTGATCGTGGGCGCCCGCCGCTATCTGGCGGGGGAGAAGGATCTCGCCGGGCCCGAGCGGGTGCGGATCGCCACGACCGCGTACGCCGAGACCGAGGACCACACCGGCCGGTTCCTGAGCGAATCGTGCCGGCTCGAGCCGTCCCTGCGGGCGGAACAGGCGCAGCTCTACGCCGCCTACAAGACCTGGTGTCAGAATGAGGGGGCCCCGGCGGTCTCGTCCCGGGCCTTCGCGGCGCGGGTCCGTGAGGTGGTGGGACTGGCCTCGCCCAAGGAGATGATCCTGTCCAACCAGCGGAAGTACTACCCGGGTATCGGACTGGTCGCCGACGAGGAGACAGCATGAGCGCCCTCATCGCAGAGGACGAGATCTTCCACGAGGCCGAGCTCGTCTGGCTGGAGGACATAGCCGCGCTCGACTACGTCCGCCAGAGCCTGGACCGGCTGCCGACCCGGCGTGGCAGGCCCGCCTACCACCGTGACGGGCGGATGGTCGGCTACGCGCTGCTCGGACCGCAGGCCAAGCCGTCCCGTTCGTCGGGCACCTTCCGCCGCCGGGTCTTCTGGCTGCTGCCGCACGACCGCGACACCGACCCCGAGGGCCTGTACGCCACCGGTGCGCCCGCGGAGGCGGTCGACCCGCGGACGCTGGCGCCGGGCCGCAAGGGACGCAAGACCGAACGCTCCGAGGGCGGCCCTCTGTCGCCGGCGGTGGGGGAGCTGGGCGACACGCTGCCGCTGTGAACCCGGCTCCGGGCGGCCTGAGGGCCGGGGGAGACCGGAAGCGGCCGGGCGGCCGGCAGCAGGCGTGAGGGCGGGGGACGGGGGCAGGGTGTGCGGCGACACCGGAGTGGGGCGCGGGCGGGCGGCCGCGGCAGGCGCGCGGGGAGTGGCGCGGGGGCGCGACGCGGGCGGGCCGCCGGCCCGGAGGACGGCGGCCCGCGTGGTGCGGTGGCCGGCCTTGGGGCCGGCCGGGCCGGTCAGACGGTGACGGCCTCCTCGTCGCTCTCGGGGATCAGACGGTCGAACTCGTCGAGGTGCGCGGCCCCGGCCAGCGGTATGGAGGCCAGGAACTCGGCCGGCAGGTCGAAGGCGTCGACGAGAGTCGTCATCTGCGGCGCCAGGGCCTCGACGGTCTCCTCCAGCACGCCGGGCAGACCCTGCACCTGAGGGATCGTCAGATGGCCTGCGGCGAGCAGGTCCCCGCTGTACTCGCCGAGGTGCGCCAGGAGGAAGAGCCGGCACAGCTGGTCCAGCAGCGCGCGGGCCGAGGGGTCCGTCGCCCGGTCGACCGCCTCCAGGAAGGCGTCGGCGGCCTGGAGACGGGCGTGTGCCTCGACCATCCGCAGCGCGGACGAGGAGGCGGCGTTCCACCGGCCGAGCGGATCGCCCGCGGGGCCGTTGCGCAGCTCCTTGCGGGCCCGGGCCTGCCACAGCGACTCGGCGTGCCCGAGCAGTTCGCGCAGGAAGGCGGTGTCGGTCAACTCGCGCCCCCGGTCGCGGCGGCGGGTCGGTCGCCGCAGTGGCCGAAGAGCATCTCGGAGGCGGCCTTCACCCAGATGACGAGGTTGTCGCCCTCGGCGGTGATGGTCCCCTCGGTGTACTGGGGAAGTCGGCCAGGCCGTTGACGGAGAACAGGCCGTGGGCTCCGCACCGCTCGCGGGCCTCGATGGTGAGGGCGCGGGCCTGCCAGGTGATCCAGCCCTTGGCGATCGCCACCAGGCGTTCCACCTCGGCGCGTTCCTCGGGGCGTGGCCGGCCCAGCGGGCGGTCACCGAGCGGTGCAGGAAGGTCATGGCGTAGGCCGTGGCCAGTCCGTGCAGGAGCCTGCTGTGGTGGGTGCGGTGGGCGTGGAGGGGCACCTGCTCCCCGGCCCGGGGGCCGCTGATGCGGCGGTGCTGGGCGTAGCGCACGGCGATGGCCAGGGCGGCGCGCGAGGCGCCGACGGCGGCCGCGCTCATGCAGAGCTTGCCGGTGGTGACCCGGCCGATGGACAGCAGGAACCGCTTGCGCCGGTTGCCCAGGCTGCTGCTGAACTCGCCGTCGTCCGTGAGCTGTCCGTGCTCCGCCTCCAGCAGGGCGCTGCGGGGGAGGGGGACGCGGTCGAAGGCGGTGAGGCAGTGGTCCACCGGGCGCCGGCCCGGTAGGGCAGACGGCGGACCCGGATGCCCGGGAGGGTGCCCTGGGCGTCGCTGAGGGGGGTCAGGAAGAGGAAGACTCCCTGGTCCTCGCCGTCCACCAGGAGGCGGGCGGCCACCACGGCGCTCTTCGGGCCGCCGGTGAGGCTGGTGTTCGGCATGAACTTCTGGGCCCGGGGTGGGGCGTGTGCAGGACGAACCCGCCGGTGTTCCTGTCGAACTCGGCGGTCGTCTGCAGGGCGCAGGCGTCGTTGCCGTGGGCGAGTTCGGTGCACAGGAACGTACCGGTGCGTTGCAGTGTCGTGAACTCCGTGAGATCCCGTGCCGAGCGGCCCTCGTGGTCCAGCAGACTGCCGAGGAACAGGTTGTAGTGGATGCTCGCGAGCGTGCACAGGCCCCCGCCGCCGTGCACGATCGCCGCCCACTCGTGCAGCCCCGCCAGGAGCTGCGGGTCGCGCGCCAGATCCTCGGCGCGACCGAGCCTGTCGTTCACCGCGCGCAGCCGCTCGTAGGCGAGCGCGGCCTGTTCGGCCGGCGACAGCCCGTCTCTATGACGAAACGATTCGTCGGAGATGAGCTCGCGCCAGGGGCCGTGGACGCGGTCCTGGTCGGCGCCGTCGAAGAGGAGCCGGACCAGGTCCGCGACGGTGTGCGACGGCTGGGTCAGTGCCGGGACGAGGTCCTCGACCCCGGGAAGCCGCCCAGTGAGGGGGCTCGCGGCGGTCCGGGACGGCGTCGACCGGAGATGCCTGGGTGATGGTCAGTACGGTCATGCTCTCTCCGCGTGGTCGTCGAACGACAGTGGGAAGCACACGGCGGTAAAGATACGAACCCACCGGTTTTCTTTTCAAGGTGCTTCGGCACACCCGAAAGTGACGTGGGTCACTCTCATGGTGTCACGTGTGGGGAGAAGAGGCAGTTGAGAAGGGGCATTCCGCTTCATATGCCAGGACCGGGCGGCCCGTTGAAAAACCGGTTAGCAGGTTTTATTCTCGAGGCATCCGGTTCGGGCCACGTCCAGGGGGTGTGTCGCATGGTGCGTGTCGGCGCCGACATCGGCGTGATTCTCCGCCAGGCGTACTGGTAAGATACATACCTGCCGGTTTCTTTCGGGACGCGGCAGGAGCGGTGGAGGTGTTCGATGGCGCAGCAGGAGCGGGCGGTCAGGACTCGGAAGGCCATCCTGACGGCAGCGGGCGAAGTGTTCGACGAGGTCGGATACGAGGCGGCGACCATCTCCGCGATCCTGCAGAGAGCCAAGGTGACCAAGGGCGCTCTCTACTTCCACTTCGCGTCCAAGGAGGAGCTGGCCCAGGCGGTTCTGGCCCAGCAGCTGACCTGGCTGCCGACCGTGCCGCAGCGGAACCTGGCCCTTCAGCAGGGGCTGGACGAAGCGCTGCTGCTCGCCCACATGCTCGCCTCCGGTGACCCCTTGGTCCGGGGCAGCGTACGGCTGACCGTGGAACAGGGGTCGCCGCACGACGGCCTGGACCGGCAGGTGCCGATGGCGGGGTGGATCGAGCACAACACCAAGATCCTCACCGAGGCCCGGGACAACGGGGAACTGCTGCCCGGCGTCGACGTGGTCGCCGCGGCCCAGATGTTCGTCGGCGCCTTCACCGGGGTGCAGATCCTGTCCAAACTCATGACGGGCCGCGCCGACCTCGTCGAGCGCGTGGCGGACCTGCAGCGCCATCTCATGGCGGGCATCGCGGTTCCCGCCGTGCTCGTCCAGCTCGACTTCTCGCCGGAGCGGAGCAAGCGCGTGTACGAGGAGGCCGTGGGGCCGACCGGAAGGCCGAGCCCCTGGCCGTGGACTGACCCGCCGAACGCGGCGGTCCGTCGCCGTCTCCCCACGGGGTCGCACCCGTCGTACGCGCCCGAGCTCCGACACGGCTCACCACGCACGCGTACGCGGTGCGACACGCAACCATCACACAGGGGGTACGACGATGGAACTGACGACTTGTCCCTATGCCCTGGACGTCACGGGCAGCGATCTCGCCGGTGAGGCCGCCATGCTGCGGACCCGGGGACCGGCGGTGGAGGTCGAACTGCCCGGCGGCGTCACGGCATGGGCGGTCGTCCGGCAGGAGTACGTGGAGCGACTGCTGACCGACCCGCGCGTGTCGAAGAACGCACGCCAGCACTGGCCGGACTTCATCGAGGGCCGGATCACCGAGGCCTGGCCCCTGTATCCGTGGGTGGCCAACGAGAACATGCTCTTCGCCTACGGCGAGGAGCACACCCGCCTGCGGCGCCTGGTCGCGGGAGCCTTCACCGCCCGGCGTTCGGAGGGGCTGCGCCCCGCGTGAAGGAGATCGTCACCGAGCTCCTGGACGACCTGGACACCGCCGCGGCGGCCGGAGAACCCGTCGATGTGCGCCGGCTCTTCGCCGAGCTGCTGCCCATGCGGGTCATCTGCGAGCTCTTCGGCGTCGCGCAGGGCGCCGCCACCGACGAGCTGTGCGCGGCGCTGCACACCGTCTTCAGCCCCTCGGTGGGCGCCGAGGAGATGGAGGCCGCACGCCGGAAGGCCTTCGGGCTGCTGGCCGCCATCGTGGCGGAGAAGCGGGCCCGGCCCGGCGACGACCTCACCAGCTCCCTCATCGAGGCCCGTGACCAGGGCGACCGGCTCAGCGAGCACGAACTCCTGGGCACCCTCTACCTGATGATCGCCGGCGGCCAGGACACCACCGCCACGCTGATCGCCAACGCTATCGGCGCCCTGCTCAGCCACCCCGAGCAGCTGGAGCACATCCGCGCCGGCCGCGCCGACTGGGCGGACGCCGCCGCCGAGACCATGCGGGTGCACACCCCGGCGCCTACTCGCCGATGCGGTTCGCCGTGGAGGACATCGACCTGGACGGGGTGCACATCAGGCAGGGCGACCCCATCCTGGTCAACTTCGCGGCCGGCGGCCTCGACCCGGAGCGGTACGGGGAGAACGCCGCGGAGTTCGACGTGCTGCGCACCGGACGCGACACCCTCGGGTTCGGGCACGGCGTGCACCGGTGCATGGGCGTCCCGCTGGCGCGGGTCGAGGCGACGGAGGCCCTGTCGGCCTTCTTCGGACGCTTCCCGGACGTGCGGCTGGCCTGCCGCCCCGAGGAGCTGGAGCCCATGCCGACGTTCCTGATGAACGGATACCGGTCGGTTCCCGTGTGGCTGCACCCGGCCACCGCCTGACGGCGTCCCTCCAGGGCGCGACCACCTTCCGAGCTCCGCGGCCGCCGGCCGCGGAGCTCGGCGCTTTCCACGTCCCGCTCGAGCGGGGCTGAGGTCTTTCTGTAGCGCGATGCCGCACGGTGGCCGGGGTCGAGAGGAGCGGACATGGGCGAACCGGACGCCTCGGGGCTCGCGTTGCGCATCGAGCGCGGGCGGGCAGGCGAGACCGAGCTGGCCGCGCTGGCGGTCGTGCTGTGCTCCGTGCTGGCCGGACGGGGTGCGGCGGAGCACACGGAGGGGACGCCCGACGTCCCGTCGTGGCGGCGGCCGGAGCGGTCCGCCGCGGCCTATCGCTCCCCGTACAGCTGGCGGTAAGGACCCTCGAGCGCCGGCACCGGCCGGCAGGCACTTTTCCATGGCTGATTCATGTGCGCGGCCCACGTATACCTCTTATAAACCGCGCAGGCGGTTTGTTATTCTGAGTCTCCGTCTTCGGCCGCGCCCATGAGGGAGGGAGGCATCGTGACAGTCCTCAATGACGTTCCCCAGGTGTCCGCGGAGCCTTCGGGTGCGCGCGGGCGGGTGGCCGAGCTGCACGGGATCCGTGCGCAGGCGCTGGCGGGACCGAGTGAGAGAGCGACGCAGGCGCAGCATGCCAAGGGCAAGCTGACGGCGCGTGAGCGTATCGAGCTGCTGCTGGATGCGGGGTCGTTCCGTGAGGTGGAGCAGCTGCGGCGGCATCGGGCCACCGGTTTCGGTCTGGAGGAGAAGAAGCCGTACACCGACGGTGTGATCACCGGCTGGGGCACGGTCGAGGGGCGGACGGTGTTCGTCTACGCCCATGACTTCCGGATCTTCGGCGGTGCGCTGGGCGAGGCCCACGCCACGAAGATCCATAAGATCATGGACATGGCCATCGCGGCCGGTGCGCCGCTGGTCTCCCTGAACGACGGTGCCGGCGCCCGTATCCAGGAGGGTGTCTCGGCGCTGGCCGGCTATGGCGGGATCTTCCAGCGCAACACCAGGGCGTCGGGTGTCATCCCGCAGATCAGCGTGATGCTCGGCCCGTGTGCGGGCGGGGCCGCGTACAGCCCGGCGCTGACGGACTTCGTGTTCATGGTGCGGGACACCTCGCAGATGTTCATCACGGGTCCGGACGTGGTGAAGGCCGTGACGGGTGAGGAGATCACGCAGAACGGGCTGGGCGGTGCGGACGTGCACGCCGAGACCTCGGGCGTGTGCCACTTCGCCTACGACGACGAAGAGACCTGCATCGCCGAGGTCCGCTACCTGCTCTCCCTCCTCCCGCAGAACAACCGGGAGTATCCGCCCGCCGTCCCCTGCACGGATCCGCCAAGCCGCCGCTCCGACGTGCTCCTGGACCTGGTGCCCGCCGACGGCAACCGGCCGTACGACATGGCCGAGGTGATCGAGGAGATCGTCGACGACGGCGAGTACCTGGAGGTCCACGAGCGCTGGGCCCGCAACATCATCTGCGCCCTCGCCCGCCTCGACGGCCGTGTGGTCGGCATCGTCGCCAACCAGCCGCAGACCCTCGCCGGTGTGCTGGACATCGAGGCCTCCGAGAAGGCCGCCCGCTTCGTCCAGATGTGCGACGCGTTCAACATCCCGATCGTGACGCTTCTGGACGTTCCCGGGTTCCTGCCGGGTGTGGACCAGGAGCACGGCGGGATCATCCGGCACGGCGCGAAGCTGCTGTACGCGTACTGCAACGCGACCGTGCCCCGGATCTCGCTGATCCTGCGCAAGGCCTACGGCGGCGCCTACATCGTCATGGACTCGCAGTCCATCGGCGCCGACCTCACCTACGCCTGGCCCACCAACGAGATCGCCGTGATGGGCGCGGAGGGCGCCGCCAACGTCATCTTCCGCCGGCAGATCGCCGACGCGGAGGACCCCGAGGCCGTGCGCAAGCGGATGGTCAAGGAGTACAAGGCGGAGCTGATGCACCCGTACTACGCGGCCGAACGCGGTCTCGTCGACGACGTCATCGACCCGGCCGAGACCCGCGAGGTGCTCATCTCGGCGCTCGCGATGCTCCGCACCAAGCACGCCGACCTGCCGTCCCGCAAACACGGCAACCCGCCGCAGTAACGGAGCACCCTGAATGGTCAAACAGGAACGAGCGCTGCGTACCCGCCAGGCGCTGATCAAGTCGGCCGCCACGGTCTTCGACCGTGACGGCTTCAGCGTGGCCTCGCTCAGTGCGATCAGCTCGCTGGCCGGAGTGAGCAACGGAGCGCTCCACTTCCACTTCGCGAGCAAGGCCGCTCTGGCCGACTCGGTGGAGGACGCCGCGGCGGAACGGCTGGACCACATCATCAGCGTCCACGAGGGCACCACCGCCAACGCCCTCCAGCTGCTCGTGAACACCTCGCACGACCTGGCCCGCCGGCTCACCGACGACGTGGTGCTGCGCGCCGGCTTCGAGCTGAGCCGCAACCAGGTCCGCGAGGGCAGCCGGGACCTGCACCACCAGTGGCACCAGTGGGTCGAGGCGACCCTGAAGCGCGCCGACGGCGAGGGCGTCCTCAACGCGGTCAGCCCCGAAGCGGTGGCCGCCTCCGTGGTGGCGGCGACCACGGGCTTCGAGGTGCTCGGCATGCAGGACCCGCGATGGCTGTCGGACCGCATGATCACCAGGTTCTGGCAGCTGCTGCTGCCCCGGCTGGCCACCGCCTCCGTGCTCGGTGACGTCGTCGCGGCCGGCAGCCGCACCTCCGTTCCCGCCTCCCGGCCCCGCGAGGCGGGCGGGGCCCAGCCGTACCAGGCGACCGACGCCCTGCGGGCGGCGGGAGCCTCGGGCAAGGACCGGGGCGGCACGGCCCCGTAACACCCAACCAGCCCGGGGCCCGGCCGGTGGCGTGCTCTTCCGGAGACCAGCGGGCCCCCTACCCCCCAGGAGACATCTCTTGCAACGCACCCAGCCGTCAGTGCCCCCACCGAGCGAGATCCGCGGCGCTGGGTCATCCTCGGGTGATCTGCCTCGCGCAGCTGGTCGTCCTGCTCGACAACACCGTCCTCAACGTCGCCATCCCCGTTCTCACCAAGGACCTGGGCGCCACCACCGCAGACGTCCAGTGGATGATCAACGCCTACGCCCTGGTCCAGTCCGGCCTGCTGCTCACCGCGGGCAGCGTCGCCGACCGCTACGGCCGCAAGCTGATGCTGATGACGGGCCTGGTCCTGTTCGGGCTCGGCTCCACCGCCGCCGCCTTCGCCCAGAGCTCCGGGCAGCTCATCGCCGCCCGCGCCGGCATGGGCATCGGCGGCGCGCTGCTGGCGACCACCACCCTCGCCGTCATCATGCAGATCTTCGACGACGAGGAGCGGCCGAAGGCCATCGGCCTGTGGGGAGCGGTCAGTTCACTCGGCTTCGCCGCCGGCCCGCTGATCGGCGGCTTCCTGCTCGACCACTTCTGGTGGGGCTCGATCTTCCTGATCAACATCCCCGTCGCGCTGATCGGCCTCGCCGCCGTGTCCGCCCTGATCCCGGAGACGAAGAACCCCGAGGGCGACCGGCCCGACCTCGTCGGCGCGGTGCTGTCCACGCTGGGCATGGTCGGCGTCGTGTACGCGATCATCTCCGGGCCCGAGCACGGCTGGACCTCGATCGACGTGCTGCTGCCCGCGGTGGTCGGCCTGCTCGCGCTGTTCGCCTTCGTCCGCTGGGAACTGCGCGTCCCCTACCCGATGCTCGACATGTCCTTCTTCCGCAACCGGCGCTTCAACGGCGCCATCGCGGGCGGACTGCTCGTCGCCTTCGGCATGGCCGGTTCGCTGTTCCTGCTGACCCAGCACCTCCAGCTCGTCCTCGGCTACGACGCCCTGCAGGCCGGTCTGCGCACGGCGCCGCTCGCCCTGACCATCGTCTGCCTGAACCTCGCCGGCATCGGCGCCAAACTCCTCGTCAAGCTGGGCGTGGCGCGCAGCATCGCGGTCGGCATGACGCTGCTCGCGGCCGGTCTGACCGCGGTGGCCCTGCTCGGTTCCGGCGACGGGGCCGGCTACGGCGGCATGTTCGCCGGGCTGCTGCTGATGGGCTGCGGCATCGCGCTCGCCATGCCCGCCATGGCGACCGCGATCATGTCGTCCATCCCGCCGGCGAAGGCGGGCGTCGGCGCCGGCGTCCAGGGCACGCTGACCGAGTTCGGCGGCGGCCTCGGCGTGGCGATCCTGGGAGCCGTGCTCGGCGCCCGCTTCGCCCAGCTGCTGCCCGAGGCGATCGGCGGGTCCGGTTCCCTCGCCGAGGCCCTGCGGGACGCGGACACGCCGCGGCTGGTGACCGAGGTGCACGACGCGTTCGCGGACGCGGTGAGCACCAGCCAGCTCATCGGCGCCGCCGCCGTGTTCACCGGCGGACTGCTGGCGGCCATGCTGCTGGCCCGCGCCGACCGGGCGGAGGCGCAGGACAAGGCCGACGCGGCCGCGGCCGACGCCGAGGCCGGCGCGGGACGGTCCGCCTAGGCGGACCGCGTCCGTCCGCGCATGCGGCGGGCGGTGGCCGTCACCCGGTGACGGCCACCGCCCGTACGGCCCTGGCGCGGCGGCGCTACCTGCCCGGTACCCCGCCGATGCCCCAGCGCTGCGGGGCGACGCCCGTCAGGGCGACCCAGGTCTGCTCGCGGGCGTCCTCGCCGAGGACGTCCACCACGGCCCGGGTCAGGCCCTCGATCAGGGCGCGTTCGGTGTCCTCGGTGAGACGGCGGTCGTAGATCTTCACGTCGATGAACGGCATACGGCTGCCTTTCGGTAAGGAACGGTGGTCACGCGGGCACGGTGGCCAGTTCGTCGTAGGCCTCCCGCAGGGCCCGGCGCACGGCGGTGACCATGTGGTCGACCTGGGCGTCGGTCAGCCCCGGGTGGCAGGGCAGGTTCATGTGCTCCTCGAACCAGATGTGCTCCGCGCGCGGGCACTCCCCGCGGCGGTGGCCGCGCAGGCGCCACTCGGGGAGAGGTGCAGCGGGAAGTAGCGCAGCTGGACCTCCACGCCCAGCCGGTCCAGGGTGCGGACGAACCGCTCGCGCAGCTCCCGGCCGCCGGTGAGGAAGAACGTGTACAGGTGGTAGGCGTGCCGGCTGTCGGGGGCCGCGCGGTGCAGGCGCACCCCGGGGAAGGCGGACACCGCCTCGTCCAGACGCGCCGCGATCCGGGTGCGGCGCTCGACGAACCGGTCCAGGGAGTCCATCTGCACCAGGCCCACGGCCGCCGCGGCCTCCGACATGGTGGCGTTGGTGCCGGCGCCGCGGATACCGACGGCGGTGTGCCGGTAGACGCCGTCGGCGAACTTCATCCACGGCAGCAGCGCCGGCCGGTCCGCCCCGCCGGTGCGCGGCACGTAGACGCCGTCGACCTCGTTGTCGCGGATCCGGCCCACGCGCTCGGCCCAGTCGTCCCGGGACAGGGTGATCATCCCGCCCTCGCCGAGCGTGGTGAGGTTCTTGGTGGAGTGGAAGCTGAAGCAGCCGATGTCGGCCAGCGCACCCGGGCGCCGTCCCCGGTACAGGGCGCCGATGGCGTGGGCGCTGTCCTCGACGACGGTGATGCCGCGCGGCCGGGTGATGGCCATGATGCGGTCCATGTCGGCGGGGTTGCCGCCGTAGTGGACCAGCAGCACCGCCCGGGTGCGGTCGGTGACCAGGGCGGCCAGTGCGTCCGGGTCGAGGTTCAGCGTGTCGGGGTCGATGTCGCAGAAGCGGACCCGCACGTCGTGGTCGAGCAGCGGCTGCACCGTCGCCTGGAACGTCTGCGGGGTGGCGATCACCTCGTCGCCGGGCGCCAGGTCGAGCAGCCGGATCGCCAGCTCCAGGGCGACCGTGCCGCTGGTGACGCTGAGCGCGTGCCGCGCCCCGCACCAGCGGCGGAACCGCTCCTCGAACCGGTCCCGCCACACCCCGACGTCAGCGGCCCCTCGGAGCCGACGAGTTCGGTGAGGGCGGCCAGGTCCGCCGCGCCGACGACGGAGCCGCGCCGGGCGAACGGCACGGCGTACTGGCCGTTCTTCGCGGTCAGGGTGCTCATGCGGCTCCCCGGTCCTGGGCCGCCGCACCGGCGAGCCGCTCGGCGATCCGGGCCGCCAGCGCCTTCTTGTCGACCTTGTTCAGCCCCGTCAGCGGGAACGAGGCGACCACCTCGACGCGGTCGGGAAGCTTGTAGGCGGCCAGGCCCCGTGCGCGCAGATGGGCGCGGAGCACCGGGAGCCTCGGCGCGGGACGGCCCGGCGCGGCGATGACGTAGGCGCAGATCTTCTCGCCGAGGACCGGGTCGGGCATCGGCACGACGGCCGCCTGCTGCACGTCCGGATGCGCGGTCAGATGCCCTCGACCTCGGTGGCGGACACCTTGTCGCCGCCGCGGACGACGACGTCCTTGACCCGTCCCTCGACCACGATCTCCCCGGTGGGGGTGCGGCGCACCAGGTCGCCGCTGCGGTAGAAGCCGTCGGCGGTGAAGGCGCGCGCGTTGTGCTCCGGCGCCCGGAAGTAGCCGCGCAGCGTGTACGGGCCGCGGGTGAGCAGCTCGCCCGTCTCGCCGGGGGCCACCTCCCGGTCGTCGGGGCCGACCACGCGGATCTCGTCGGCGGGGGAGACCGGCCGGCCCTGCGTGGTCAGCACCGTCTCGGGGTCGTCGTCGTAGCGGGTGAAGGTGAGCAGGCCCTCGGCCATCCCGAAGACCTGCTGCAGGCGCACGCCCAGCGTGGGCCCGATGCGTTCGGCGACCTCCAGGTGGAGCTTGGCGCTGCCCACCTGGAGGACGTCCAGGCTGCTCAGGTCGTGGCCGTGGCCCTCCTCGGCCGCCGCCAGCCACAGGTGCACGATGGTCGGGATCACCGAGCTGAACGTCACCCGCTCCCGCTCGATCAGCGGGAAGCAGTGCAGCGGCTGCGGGGTCTCGGCGAACACCACCCGGCCGCCCGCGGCGAGCGTGCCGATGACACCGGGGCAGCCCCACGGGAAGTTGAACTCCACCGGCAGCACCGCCAGATACACGGTGTCCTCGTCCACGCCGCAGATCTCGGCGGTGATCCGGGTCTGGTACGCGTAGTCGTCGTGGGTGCGCGGGATCAGCTTCGGCAGCGCCGTGGTGCCGCCCGACAGCAGGAAGAACGCCACGTCTGAGGCGTCCGGTTCGGGCAGCGCGACCGGGTCGGCGGGCACGTCGGCGAGGGCCGTGAAACCGTGCGCGGGCTCGCCCGCCACGAACACCCGGGCGATCTGCGGGAGCTGCTCGCGCACGTCCCGGACCAGGTCGCGGTGGTCGAAGCCGTTGTACGTGTCGGGGACGACGCAGGCGACGGCGCCGGACAGCTCCACCAGGTGCCGCAGCTCGTTGTGGCGGTAGGCCGGCAGACAGAACACGGGCAGCGCGCCGAGACGGAACAGCGCGAAGCAGACCGCGACGAAGTCGGGGGTGTTGGGCAACTGCACCAGGACCCGGTCGCCGGGCCCGAGGCCGCGGGCGGCGAACCCGGCGGCGAGCCGGTCGCACCACTCGTCCAGCTCGCGGTAGCCGATGCGGCGCGTGCCGCCGGCGTCGACCAGGGCCGTGCGGTCGCCGTACGCCTCCGCCCACCGCCGCAGCAGTCGGCCGAGCGTCTCACCGCGCCAGTACCCGGCCTCGCGATACCGCGCGGACACCTCGTCGGGCCAGGGAACGCATCCGTCCAGCATCGTTGTTCCTTCCCTCTGCTCGCGTCGCGGCCCAGTGTTCCCAGGGCCGTTGACACGCCGCTGATGTGGCACCGCCGCGGGCCGCCCGGCCGTCAGGCGTCGATCAGCCCTGCGTCAGCCCGGCCGGACAGGATGCCGTCAGGGCCCCGGCCGGGCCCGACGACAAGCGGCTCGTGCGAGGGAGTGCCCGATGGAGACCTGGATCCTGGACCGCCGAGACGTCGCGGCGGTGATGGAGCTCGTCGGGCGGGACGCGCTCATGGAGCGGGTCGTCGAGCGGCTCACCGAGGGCCTGGCGGACATCGGGCACGGGCGGCGCGAACTGTCCCGCTGCGCGGCGGCTTCGAACGCAGCGAGCCGGTGCCCGGCATCCTGGAGTGGATGCCGCACCGCGACCCGGGCGACAGCATCACCATCAAGACCGTCGCCTACAGCCCCGGCAACCCCGAACGGTTCTCCCTGCCGACGATCATCGGCACCGTCGCCCGCTACGACGACACCACCGGCGCCCTCACCGCGCTGATGGACGGCGTCCTGCTCACCGCCGTGCGCACCGGCGCCGCCTCCGCCGTCGCCAGCCGGCTGCTGGCCCGGCCCGACAGCCGCACCGTCGGCCTCGTCGGCGCCGGCGCCCAGGCCGTCACCCAGCTGCACGCCCTGTCGCTGGTCTTCCCCTGGAGCGGGCCCTGGTGTGGGACACCGACCCGGCCCACCTGGCGAGCTTCGCGCGCCGTGCCGCGTTCACCGGCGTCCCCGTCGAGGCCGCCGACCCCGCCCGGATCGCCGCCGAGGCCGACATCGTCTCCACCGCCACGTCCGTCGCCGTGGGCGCGGGCCCCGTGCTGCCCGACGCCGCCCACCGCGAGCACCTGCACATCAACGCCGTCGGGGCGGACCTGGTGGGCAAGACGGAGCTGCCGCTGACCTGGCTGCGCCGGTCCTTCACCGTCGCCGACCACCCCGAGCAGGCCCGCCGGGAGGGCGAGTGCCAGCGGCTCGACGCCGCCGACCCGGTGACGGGCCTGGCCGAGCTGGTCGCCGACCCGCGACGGGCCGAGGACCGCCGGGACGGGCTGACGGTGTTCGACTCCACCGGCTTCGCCCTGGAGGACGCCCTCGCCATGGAGGTGTTCCTGGAGGTGGCCGCGGAGCACGGACTCGGGTCGCGGATGAGCATCGAGCACCACCCGGCCGACGCCCTCGACCCCTACGCACTGCAGCCGGCGCCCGCCGCGGCGCCCCTGTGACCGGCCGCCCGGACCCCCCACCCGGAACCGCACCGGCCCGGCAATACCCGTGAAGGAGACCTTGATGGCGACCCAGCTCTCGCCGGCCCCCCGGCCCACCGTCGAGGACGGTGGACACGCCCTCTTCTCATGGCTGCGGACCATGCGCGACGAACACCCCGTCCACCAGGACGAGTACGGGGTGTTCCACGTCTTCCGGCACGCCGACGTGCTCGCCGTGTCCTCCGACCCGGCCGTCTTCTCCTCCGAGCTGCACCGGCTGCGGCCCGACTCCGAGGCGCTGACCGAGGAGATCCTGTCGGTCATCGACCCGCCGCTGCACCGCAAGCTGCGCCGCCTGGTCAGCCAGGCGTTCACCCCGCGCACCGTCGCCGACCTCGAACCGCGGGTGACCGAGGTGGCCGGGCAGCTCCTCGACGCCGTCGAGCAGGACACCTTCGACCTGGTCTCCGACTTCGCCTACCCGCTGCCGGTGATCGTCATCGCCGAGCTGCTCGGCGTGCCCGCCGAGGACCGCACCCTGTTCCGCACCTGGTCGGACCGGATGCTGTCGATGCAGATCGAGGACCCCACCGACCTGCAGTTCGGCGACGACGCGGGCGAGGAGTACGACACGCTCGTCAAGGAACCGATGAAGGCGATGCACGAGTACCTGCTCGGGCACGTCGAGGACCGCAGGCGCCGCCCCGGCGACGACCTGATCTCCCGGCTCGTCGCCGCGGAGGTCGAGGGCGAGAAGCTGACCGACCGGCAGATCGTGGAGTTCGGCGGGC
The DNA here is from genome assembly GCA_003248315.1 of Streptomyces sp. SW4. GTDB lineage: Bacteria > Actinomycetota > Actinomycetes > Streptomycetales > Streptomycetaceae > Streptomyces. Next base: position 279,989 of record QKWM01000002.1, on the reverse strand, counting down.
TGCTGCTGATGGCCGGCCACGTCTCCACCTCCATGCTCCTGGGCAACACCGTGCTCTGCCTCGAGGAGAACCCGGGGCTGTGGGACACGGTGCGGGCCGACCGGACCGTCATCCCCGCGGTGATCGAGGAGGTGATGCGGCTGCGCCCGCCGATCACCGTCATGGCCCGGGTGACCACCCGGGACACCGAGGTGGCCGGCGTCGCCATCCCCGCCGGGCGGATGGTCGTCCCCTCCATCGTCTCCGCCAACCACGACGAGCGGGTCTTCGACGACCCGGAGACCTTCCGCCCCGACCGTGGACCGAAGAACCAGCAGACCGCCTTCGGCCACGGCATCCACTACTGCCTGGGCGCGCCGCTCGCCCGTCTGGAGGGCCGGATCGCGCTGGAGGCGCTCCTGGACCGGTTCGCCGAGGTGCGGATCACGCCCGGCGCGCACCTGCGCTACCACCGAGACGGGCTGTTCGGCGTGCGGAACCTGCCGCTGACCGTTCGGCGCGGCTGAACCGAGGGAGCGGTCATGCGCACCGTGCGAACCCTGTTGATCGACAACTACGACTCGTTCACCTACAACCTCTTCCAGATGCTGGCCGAGGTGAACGCGACCGCCCCCGTCGTGCTCCGGCACGACGACCACGAGGGCTGGGCCGCCCTGTCGCCCGACGACTTCGACAACGTGGTCGTCTCGCCCGGCCCCGGCGACCCGGCCGTCCCCAAGGACCTCGGGCTGAGCCGGCGCGTCATCGAGGAGTGGGACCTGCCGCTGCTCGGGGTGTGCCTGGGCCACCAGGCGCTGTGCCTGCTCGGCGGCGGCAGCGTCGGTCACGCGCCGGAGCCCGTGCACGGCCGCACCAGCGAGATCCTGCACGACGGCCGCGAACTGTTCGCCGGCATCCCCTCGCCCTACCGGGTGGTCCGCTACCACTCGCTGCTCGTCCACGAGCTGCCCGCCCAGCTGGAGCCCACCGCGCACACCGCCGACGGGCTGCTGATGGCCGTACGCCACCGGGAACTGCCCCGCTGGGGCGTGCAGTTCCACCCGGAGTCCATCAGCAGCGAGTACGGCCGCCGGATGCTCGCCAACTTCCGCGACCTGACGCTGCGGGCCCGCGGCGAGGCCCCGTTCGGCGTCGAGGTGCCCGACGCGCCGTTCACGCCGCCCGCACCGGACGCCGACGGCCCGGCCGGACGGCACGGCGACGGCGACCTGAGGCTGCACGTGCGGCAGCTGGCGGACGTGCCCGACACGGACGCCGCGTTCGACGCGCTCTTCGACGGCACCGCGGGCCGGTTCTGGCTGGACAGCAGCCGCGTCGAGGAGGGCCTGTCCAGGTTCAGCTTCCTCGGCGCCCCCGCCGGGCCGCTCGGCGAGATCGTCGGCTACGACGTGGCCGAACGCCTCGTCACCGTCACCGACCGGCACGGCGTCCCCCTGCGCCGCAGGCCCGGCACCCTCTTCGCGTACCTGGAGGAGGAACTGGCGGCCCGCCGCACCCCCGCCACCGGGCTGCCCTTCGAGTTCAACCTCGGCTACGTCGGATACCTCGGCTACGAGACGAAGGCCGACTGCGGCGGCGACCTCGCCCACACCGCCGAACTCCCCGACGGCGCCTTCGTGTTCGCCGACCGGATGCTCGCCGTCGACCACAGCGGGCAGCGCGCCTGGCTGCTCGCCCTCAGCAGCGCCGGCCGCCCCGAGACCGCCCGGGACGCCGAGGAGTGGCTCGGCCGGGCCGCGGCCGCCCTCGCCGCCACCGCCCCCGCCCGCCGTTCACGCTGCTCCCGACGACGAACTGCCGCCGCTGGAGGTGGAGTACCGGCACGACGTCACCGAGTACCGGGAACTCGTGCGGACCTGCCAGCGGCTCATCGGTGACGGCGAGACCTACGAGGTGTGCCTGACCAACATGCTGCGGGTGCCGGGCCGGGTCGACCCGCTCGTCGCCTACCGGGCACTGCGCGCCATCAGCCCCGCCCCGTACGCCGCCTACCTCGACCTGCCCTCGGGGCCGTGCTCAGCTCCTCCCCGGAGCGGTTCGTGCGCATCGACGCGGCCGGCACCGCCGAGTCCAAGCCCATCAAGGGCACCCGGCCGCGGGGGCGACCCCGCCGAGGACGCGGCCATCGCCGGTGCCCTCGCCACGGCCGAGAAGGACCGCTCCGAGAACCTGATGATCGTCGACCTGGTCCGCAACGACCTCGGGCAGGTCAGCGAGATCGGCAGCGTGCACGTCCCCGGCCTGTTCGAGGTCGAGTCCTACGCCACCGTGCACCAGCTGGTGAGCACCGTACGGGGCCGGCTCGCGCCCGGCGTGTCCCGGCCCGAGGCCGTGCGGGCCGCGTTCCCCGGCGGGTCGATGACGGGCGCCCCCAAGGTGCGCACCATGCAGTTCATCGACCGGCTGGAGGCCGGGCCGCGCGGCGTCTACTCCGGTGCCCTCGGCTACTTCGCGCTGAGCGGGGCCGTGGACCTCAGCATCGTCATCCGCACCATCGTCGCCACCGCCGACGCCGCGACGATCGGGGTGGGCGGCGCGGTCGTCGCCCTGTCCGACCCGGACGAGGAGGTCCGGGAGATGCTGCTCAAGGCCCGCACGACGCTGCGTGCCCTGCGCCAGGCCCGCGCCCTGGCCCCCGCCGGGGACCGCGCCCTGCTGGCGGGCAGCGTGCGGTGACGCCGGGCGGGGGCCCGCCGGGCGGTCCGGGCGGGGCGGCCCGCGCGGTGGCGGCCGGGGCGGCGGTGGTCCGCGGGAGCGTGTGCGGGGCGCCGTGCACGGGCGCGGCCCGGGTCCGGCGGCGGAGGGCGGCACCGGGCGCCGGTGGTCAGGGCAGGGCCGTGAACAGGTCCGCGCAGGACTGCGCCAGCTCCTTCCGGTGCGGATCGCCGAGGGCGGTGCGCAGCTCCTTCACGAGCGCCTCGAAGGCGGCCTCGTCCCCGTCGGCGACCGCCCGGCCGATCCGCTCCAGGCCGTGGCCCAGCGCCCGGCGGGCGGCGTCGGCGTGCGGGTTGCCCGCCTGGACGTCCCAGTAGACCTCCGGGGAGCCGGAGACGATCCGCGCCAGCAGCATCAGCAGGGTGCGGTGCGGCGGCGGCGCGGAGGCGCGCAGGGCGGCCATGTCGGGGCGCAGCTCGGCGAGCGCCAGCCCGAAGGACAGCACCGCCGCGTGCGTGGCGGCCTGCTGGACGGCCGTCAGCGTGTCGTGCTCGCCGGGCTCCAGCTCCACCACCCGGCCGCCCCAGCCGGCGATCAGCTCCAGGAACGCGCGCGCCGCCGGACCGCCGGTGACCGTGACCGCGGCGACCGGACGGCCGGGCAGCGGCAGCGACGGCGCGAACATCGGGTTCACGCCCACCGCCTGCACGCGCGGCGCGGCCTCCCGCAGCCGGTCCGCCATCCGGCTCTTGACCGACAGGGTGTCGGCGAGCAGCGCGCCGGGCCGCATCAGCCCGGCCAGCGGTGCCACCGCGTCGAGCGCCACCTGCTCCGGCACCGCCAGCAGGACCAGGTCGGCGTCCGCCACCGCCCGGGCCGTCTCGGGACCCGGGGCCCGGATGTCGTCGACGACGTCCCGCAGCCCCGGCCCGCCCTCCCGGGAGGCGGCGAGGTCGACCCGGGTCACCTCGGCGCCCGAACGCAGGAGCAGGCCGGTGAACAGGCCGCCCACGCCGCCCGAGGCGCCGGCCACGACACAGCGGGCGAAGGGCGGGGCCGACGGGTCCGGGCCGGTTCCCGGTCCCGGGCCTGCTTCGGGCCGGGGGCCGGATCCGGGACGGGGGCCGGATCCCGGCCGGGGGCCGGTGCCGGGTCCCGGTCCGAGGGCGGGGGAGTGGTCCGTGCGTGTGCGTCAGCCATGACGGTGGCGGTCCCTTCGTCCTGCGAACTGCTTGTCGTTGTCACCAACTGCTTCTCGTCGCGACCGACTGCCGGTCGCCGTGGAGTCCCTGTCGCCGCTTGGAAGGAGCCGACATGTCCTCGGAGAGCCGAGACGAACTGCCCGCCCTGCGCGAGCAACTGGACGCGGTGGACGCCGTGCTGCTCGAGACGGTGCGCGAACGGCTGGAGATCTGCCTGCGCATCGGAGAGTACAAGCGCGTCCACGGGGTGCCGATGATGCAGCCGCAGCGCATCGCCACCGTGCAGGACCGGGCCGCCCGGTTCGCCCGGCAGCACGGCATCGACCCGGAGTTCCTGCGCCGCCTGTACGACGTGGTGATCGCGGAGACCTGCCGGCTGGAGGACGAGTGGATCGCCGGCGGCGGCCCGGAGCGGAGGGCGTCGTGACCGCCACGGGCACGCGGCGGGCGGAGGCGGACGCCCGGACGGTGGGAGCCGCGCTGGAGGAGGCGGTGCGCCGCCTCGTCGCCGCCGGCATCGACGAGGCGGCCGCCCGCGCCGACGCCCGGCTGCTCGCGGCGCACGCCTGCCGGGTCGGGCCGGACGGGCTCGACGGTGTGCTGGCGACTCCGGTGCCGCCGGTCTTCGAGGAGTACGTCGGCCGGCGGGAGGCGCGCGAACCGGCCGAGCTGATCGTCGGGCACGCCTGGTTCATGGGGCACCGCTTCGAACTCGCGCCCGGCGTGTTCGTGCCCAAGCCCGAGACGCAGGAGATCGTTGAAGAGGCAATAAACAAACTGTCCGGTATGATTTTGCGGGGCAATATGTCCCCTTTGGTCGTCGATCTGTGTGCCGGTCCCGGCACCATGGCGGTGACGATCGCGCGTCGCGTACCCGAAGCGCGGGTGTACGGGATCGAGTTGTCGCAGGTCGCCGCGCGTGCCGCCGAACGCAACGCGCGCGGCACCGGTGCGTGCATCGTGCAAGGGGACGCCTGCGAGGCCTTCCCGGAATTCGACGGCACCGCGGACCTGGTCGTGACCAATCCGCCGTACATCCCGATCGGTCTGCGCACCAGTGCTCCGGAGGTTCTCAAGTACGATCCCCCGCTTGCCCTTTGGGCTGGTGAGGGTGGTTTGGCGATGATCCGGGCGATGGAGCGGACGGCCGGCCGGCTGCTCGCTCCGGGCGGGGTTCTGCTGCTCGAGCACGGCCATTACCAGCTCGAGTCGGTGCCGCGGCTGTTCCGGTCGACCGGGCGCTGGAGTTCGGCCGAGTCCCGTTCCACCTGCAACGACGGGATGCTGGTCGCGGTCCGCGCCCCGGTGCCGCCGCACGGCGGCTGACGCGCCTCGGGGTGCGCTCGCCCGGCTCATGTGGCCGAGCGTACCCCGTCTCCCATTGACAAACCGACTGTGCTGTTTTTTTAATCGTACTCAAGCCAGCGCCGTCGGCCGCCCATGAGGCGCCCCAGCGGTGGCCCTCGCGGCACGGACCTGCACGCAACCGGCATGGAATCGATGGGGAGAAGGCAGTGGACATCGAAGTACTGGGCGCGCTGTCGGCGCGCGAGCACGGCATCTCGATCACACCGACGGCCCCGAAGCCGCGCCAGGTGCTGGCTCTGCTCGCCCTGCACGCCGACCGGGTGGTCCAGGTCTCCTCCCTGATCGAGGAACTGTGGGACGACGAACCGCCACGCAGTGCCCGCACCACCCTGCAGACCTACGTCCTCCAGCTGCGGGAGCTCATCGGCGAGGCACTGGCCCAGGCCGGTGAGAAGGGCGTCACCGCCAAGGACATCCTGGTCACCCTCCCCGGCGGCTACCGCCTGGACACCCGCGGCGGCCGGGTCGACTTCCGGGAGTTCGAGCGGCAGGCCGGAGCGGGCTACCGGGCCATGGACGCCGACGACTACGCCACCGCCGCGCGGCGGCTGCGGGAGGCCCTGTCGCTGTGGACCGGCTCCGCGCTCGCCGACGTCACCGCCGGCAGCCGGATCGGGCTCGAGGTCAAGCGCCTGGAGGAGTCCCGGCTGTGCGCCCTCGACCAGCGCATCGAGGCCGATCTGCGCCTCGGCCGCCACCGGGAGCTGCTGTCCGAGCTGACCGTCCTGGTCAACAAGCACCGCATGCACGAGAGCCTGCACGGCCAGTTCATGGTCGCCCTGCACCGCTCCGGCCGGCGCGGCGAGGCGCTCAGCGTGTACCAGCGGCTGCGCACCACCCTCGTACGCGAACTGGGGCTGGAGCCGTCGGCCGCGCTCAGCCGCCTCCAGCGCTCCATCCTGGTGGCCCATCCGGAGACGGCCGCCCCCCGCGGCCCCGAGGTCACCGTCGCCCCCCGCGGTCCCGAGGCCGTCGCCGCCACCCGCGGCCCGCGGCCGCCGTCGCCGCCCGCGGCCCCGAGGCCACCGGCCAGGCCGTGGCCCGGGTGGGCTGACCCCGCCCGCCCCTGCGAAGCCTCCGCCGCCGCGGACCGCACACCCACGGGTCACCGCGGCCGGGCGGGCGCCAACCCCGCCCCCCCGCAGGCGTTCACCGCGCGGCCCCGGACACCTTCCGGGAAGGGCCCGCGGCCGGACACGGGACAACCCCGCGTCCGGCCGCGGGCCCGCTCGTCGTGGGGACGGAAAGCCCCGGCCCCGGATCCCCCGAGGAGGGGCCACGAGCCGGCGGGTGGTCATTTCTCCGTAGGGCCCTGGCGCGAACTCCCTCCTGAGAGCCAGAAAACGCCGGCCGGGGAATTGGCCATTGCGGGCGATGCTCGCCCGGTCGCCGCGCGGCAGGATTCGTACGTGACGAATCGGACGAAGGAATCCCGGATATCGGGGATACCTGCCGAACGGCGGACCGCATTCCTCGAACTCATGCTGCTCTCCCGTGAGTGCGACCGCAGATCGGGCATCGTGCTGCGCCAGGGCGAGGCATGGTTCCACATCTCCTCGGCCGGGCACGAGGCGCTCGCCGCCCTGTGCGAGCTGCTCGGACCCGAGGACCTGATCTTCCCCACTACCGCGACCGCACGCTGATGCTCGCCCGCGGAATGGACCCCGAGGCCCAGGCCGGGACCTCATGGCCAAAGCCGATTCGCATTCGGCGGGCCGCAACATGAGCGCCCATTTCAGTCACCGCGCCGGAAACGTCTTCTCCATCGCCAGCCCCACCGGAAGCCAGTGCCTTCCGGCGGTCGGCGCCGCCTGGGCCGCGCGGCTGAAGGAGAACAGCGGCATCGTCGTCTGCTCGATCGGGGACGCCTCCGCCCGGCAGGGGGAATTCTTCGAGGCACTCGCCTTCGCGGTGGAAAGGGCCCTGCCCGTCCTCTTCCTGGTCTCCGACAACGGCTACGGCATCTCCACGCCCACCGCCGACATGTCACCCCACGCCCTCGGGCTGCTGCCCGAGGCGCGCACCCGCACCGTGGACGGCTCCGACCCCGACGCCGTGTACGCCGCCGCCGAGTCCGCCGTCGGCACGCTGCGCGCGGGCGGCGGGCCGGTCGTCCTGTGGTGCCGGCTGGACCGGCTCGACTCGCACACCTCCTCCGACGACCACCGCGTCTACCGCAGCGCCGAGGACATCGCCGCGATGCGCGACCCCGTCGAGATCTTCGCCCGGCGGCTGCTGGACGAGGACGCGGTCGACGAGGACTGGCTGAGCCGGACCCGGGCGCGGCTCGCCCGCGAGACGGAGGAGATCTACGACCGTGTCGCGGCCGAGCCCTCCGCCGACCCGAAGGCCGTCACCGAGCACCTCTTCGCCCCGCCGGGGAGCAGACCGGGCCCGCCACGACCCGGCCCTGCGGCGGGACCATGGTCGCCGCCGTCAACCGGGCACTGGCCACCGGACTCGAACGCCACCCCGAACTCGTCCTGTTCGGCGAGGACATCGAGGACCCCAAGGGCGGCGTCTTCGGCTTCACCAAGGGGCTCGGCGACGCGGCCGGCGAGCGCATGACCAACTCGCCGCTGGCCGAGGCCACCATCGTCGGCGCCGCCGTCGGCCTCGCCGCCGCCGGACTGCGACCCGTCGTCGAGCTGCAGTTCGTCGACTTCGCCGGGCCCGCCTGGAACCAGATCGCCTCCCAGCTGACCACCCTGCGCTGGCGCACCGCCTCCGCCTGGACCTGCCCCGTCGTCATCTACGCGCCGTGGGGCGGCTATCTGCCCGGCGGCGGCATCTGGCACAGCCAGAGCAACGAGAGCCTCTTCACCCACCTGCCCGGCCTGCGCGTCGTCGTGCCCTCCACCCCGAGGACACCGAGGCCGCGTTCCTCGACTCGTTCACCGCCGACGACCCCACCCTCGTCCTGCTGCCCAAGCACCTGATGCGCCGGCGCCGCGAACCCGCCGAGCGGACCTGGCCGGCGCGCGGCGCCCGGACCCTGCGCACCGGCACCGACGTCACCGTCGTCACCTGGGGCAACGGCACCGAACTCGCCCTGGAGGCCGCCGCCGTCCTCGCCGCGGAGGGCGTCGACAGCGAGGTCGTCGACCTGCGCTGGCTCGTCCCGCTCGACCGCGAGACCGTCGCCGCCTCGCTGCGCCGCACCGGGCGGCTCGTCGTCGTCCAGGAGGACAACCGCACCAGCAGCTTCGGCGCCGGGCTCGTCACCGAACTCCTCTCCCACGACGAGGAGTTCTACTCCCTGCTGGCCCCGCCCGGCTGGTCACCCGCGAGGACGTGCACGTGCCCTTCCACCCCGACCTGGAGCGGGTGGTCCTGCCCGCCGTGGACGACGTGGTGGCGGCCGTCCGCTCCGTACTGCTGTGAAGGCCGCCCGCATGACGAAGGAACCGCAGATGCCCACGCAGTCCGTGCTGTCCGTGCCGCGCCTCGGCGAGGGGATCGTCGAGGTGCGCATCGTCCGGCTCCTGAAACGGCCCGGCGACCCGGTCGCCAAGGACGAGGTCGTCTACGAGATGGAGCACGACAAGGCGGCGGTCGAGATCGAGTCTCCGTCGCCGGGGTGCTCGACGCGTGGCTGGTGGCCGAGGGCGACGTCGTGCCGATCGGGGGAGAGGTGGCCCGGGTCGTGCCCGCCGCGCAGGCACCGGCGGACGGCGAGGACGACGGCGACGGACACAGGGAGGCGGCCGGGAGCGCCGGGAGTGCCGGGAGTGCCGAAGGCGTCGGGAGTGCGGACCGGCACCGGCGGGGCGGCGGCGCGCTCGGGCCTCCGTCCGCGGGGTGCCCGGACGGACGCCCGCCGGAACCCGGCGCATACCTCCGCGCACCCGCGCCCACGCCCGGCGGCTCGGCATCGACGAGGCGCTGCTCCCGTCCATCCCGGCGGCCGGGACCAGCCTCATGCCGGCCGACCTGGAGCGCTACCGGGCCCAGCGGGCCGGGATCGGGTTCGGGGGAGAAGGCGAGAAGGCCGTCGAGGACGTCCGGGCGGACGGGGCCGTCGAGGGCGGCGGGTCCGTCGGGGCCGTCGGGTCTGTCGGGGCCGTCGAGGGCGGCGGGTCCGTCGGGTCTGTCGGGTCCGTCGAGGGCGTGAAGGGCCTTGGACCGGGCTCGGGCTCGGGTTCGGGCGCCGGTTCGGAGGTCGTGGCGGGTGCGGGGCCGGACCGCGGGGCGGGCGCCGGGGGCGGCGGTTTCGTGGACGTCGAGCAGTCGCCGCGGCAGGTCGAGCTGAACCGGGCGCTGCGGGCCTCGCGGGAACAGGTCGTGCCCGCCGTGGTCTCCCGCGCCGTCGCCGAGGACGTGCTCCAGGCGGCGCTGCGGGTCCACCAGGGCCCGGGATTCTCCACCGCGTTCCAGGCGTTCGCCCGCGTCGCCGCGCGCACGGCGGCCGGTGCGCCCCGGCTGCGCTCCCGCCGGCTGACCGAGCGGACCGTGCGCGAGTACGAGCACGTCGACCTGGGCATCGCGTGCGCCACGCCCGACGGCGATCTCACCGTCGCCGTGGTCCGCGAGGCGGACACGCTGGACGCGGCCGGTTTCGACGCGCGGTACGCCGACGCCGTCGAGCGCGCCCTGGCAGGGACCTCGCAGGCCGACGGCAGCGTCACCCTCATCCTCTCCCACCTCGGCGACCGGGGCCCGACCCTCGCCGTGCCCGTCGTGGTGCCGCCCGCCGCCGCCACCCTCTTCCTGGGCGCGGTCGAGGAGACGGCCGGCACGCCCGTCAGGCGCATGGTGCTCGCCTTCGACCACACCCTGCTCAACGGGCAGGAGGCGGCGGCCTACCTCGACGCCGTGGCGGACGCGCTGGCCGAGGCCGGACGGGCGGCGGCGCCGCAGGAGGCCGCCGAGGCCCCGGAAGCCGGCATGACCGCCGCGGCCGGCGTGACCGCCGCGGCCGACGGGGCCGCGGAAGCCGGCGTGGCTCCGGAGTCCGGCGTGGCCGACGCCGAGGGGGCGACTCGCCCGGCGGCGCGCGCCGCGGACACCCGCCGGACCGTGCTGGACCGGCTCGCCGCCCTCGCCGCCGGGATCCTCGGGCACGACGTCGACCCCGAACGCCCCTCGGTGAACAGGGACTGGACTCCGCGCGGGCCCTGCGGCTGATCCGCGAGGCCCGCGCCGCCTTCGGCGTCGAACTGCCCGCGACGGCCGTCTGGCGCCACCCGACCCTGCGGGCGCTGGCGGCACAGCTGCCGTCCGTCGAGGCGGCCGACGCTGCCGCCGGAGGGAGCCGGAGCACCGCCGACGCCACCCGGGAGGACGCCGAGGGGACACGGGACGCGTACACCCCGGAGGGTGCCGCGCCGACGGAGCCCGCCGGCGCGGGGACCGACCCGGCGGAGCCCGCCCCGGCGGAGCCCGCCCTCGCGGAGACCGCCCACGCGGAGCCCGCCCACGCGGAGCCCGCCCCGCGGAGTCCGCCCTCGCGGAGCCCGCCCCGCGCAGGCCGTGCGCCCGGTGACGGCACCTTCCGTCCGGCAGGAGCGGGGCCCGGAGGCCGGTCCGGACGACGATGTCGTCGCCGTCATCGGCATGGCGTGCCGCGTCCCCGGTGCCGACGACGTCGAGGCGTTCTGGGAACTGCTCGCCGAGGGACGGTGCCTGATCACGGAGGTCCCGGGCGGACGGCTCGCGGGCGAGGTGCCCGAGGGGTTCCGGGCGGGACTGCTGGACCGCGTCGACCTCTTCGACGCCGACTTCTTCGAGGTGACCCCCCGCCAGGCGGCGTCCATGGACCCCCAGCAGCGGGCGCTGCTGGAGCTGAGCTGGCACGCCCTGGAGCACGCCGGGCTCCACCCCGACGACCTCGCGGGGCGCCCCGTCGGCGTGTACGCGTCCGCGTGCAGCTACGACTACCGCGAACAGCTCGTCGCCCGGGACGCCGCCGCCGACGGCTACGCGACGACGGGCACCTTCCCCGCCTTCCTCGCCAACCGAATCTCCCACCTGTACGACTTCACCGGCCCCAGCATCACCGTCGACACCGCCTGCTCGGGTGCCCTGACCGCGCTGGCCCTCGCCGAGGCCGCGCTGCGCCGCGGAGACTGCGAGATCGCCCTCGCCGGCGCCGCCAACGTGCTCAGCAACGGCTTCAACGCCCGCGCCTACCGCAAGGCCGGGATGCTGTCGCCCCAGGGCGAGCTGCGGGTCTTCGACGAGGGCGCCGACGGCTTCGTCCGCGGAGAGGGCGCGGGCTGGCTGGTGCTGAAGCCGCTGCGCCGGGCCGTCGCGGACGGCGACCCCGTCCTCGCCGTGGTCCGCGCCAGCGCCGTCAACCACGGTGGCCGCGCCGCCGCGCTCACCGCGCCCAACCCGCGGGCGCAGAGCGGCCTGATCCGCACCGCGCTCGACCGGGCCGGGCTGCGCGCCGCCGACCTGGGCTACCTGGAGGCCCACGGCACCGGCACCCCGCTCGGCGACCCCATCGAACTGGACGCCGTCCGCGAGGTCCTCGCCGACGACGCCCAGGGCCTGCCCGTCCGCGGCGCGGGCCCCGACGGGCGGATCTGGGTCGGCTCCGCGAAGGCCAACATCGGTCATCTGGAAGGCGCGTCCGGCCTGGCCGGCGTGGTCAAGGCGGTGCAGGCGCTGCGGCACGGGCTGATCCCCGGCACGCCCGGCTTCACCCGGCTCAACCCGCACATCGCCCTGGACGGGACCCCCCTCGCCGTCGCCGCGCAGCCGGTGCCGTGGCCGGCGACGGAGGGCGGCGCACCGCGCCGGGCGGCCGTCAGCGCGTTCGGGTTCGGCGGCAGCAACGCCCACGTCGTCCTCGAGGAGGCGCCCCCGCTGCCCGACGCCGCGCCGGACGTTCCCGGAAACGCTCCGGAGACCTCGGGCGCCCGCAGCGACGCCTCCCGCGGCCACGCTCCCTCCGGCCACGCCCTCTCCGGCCACGCCCTCTCCGCCGGCGGGCCGTTCGCCGTGCCGCTGTCCGCGGCGACGCCCGGCGCGCTCGCCCGGCTCGCCACCGCGATCGCGGACCTCGCCGCGTCCGGCCGGGCACCCGCCCTGGACGCGCTGGCCTGGACGCTCCAGTCGGGGCGGCGCGCGCTGGCCCACCGCGCCCTGCTCCTCGTACGCGACACGGACGAACTGGCCGCCCGGGCCCGGGACGTGGCCGCCGGGCGGAGCGTTCCCGCACCCGACGACCCGCGCCTCGCCGACTGGCTGGCGGGCGGCACCCTGTCCACGGCCGACTGGGCCGAGCTGTGGCCCGGCGGCCGCCTGCCGCGCCGGGTACCGCTGGTGCCGTACCCCTTTGAGGGGCGGCCGTACTGGCTGCCCGGCACGCCGCCCGTGGACGCGGGCGAGCCCACGCTCACCGTGCGCGGCACCGACCCGCTGGCCGCGCACCGGGTCGCCGGCACCGCCGTCCTCCCCGGGGCGGCCCTCCTCGACGTGCTCGCCGACGGCGGTCCGGTGTCGCTGGGCGGCGTGCGGTTCCTCGCGCCGGTGCCGCTGGCCGAGGGCGGCAGCGTACGGCTGCGGCGGGTCCAGGAGAACGGCGGGACCCTCGCCGTCGCGCAGGACGGCCGGGTCCGCGCCCGTGCCGCCGCGGCCACCCGGCCCGCCCAGCCGCCGCGCCCGGTCGACCTGGGCACCGGCCGTACCGAACTCGTCGACCTCCCCGCCGTCCTGGCCCGGCACGGCATCGAGACCGGACCCGTCTACCGCGTGCTGCGCGACGTCCACCGCACGGGCGGGCGGGTGACCGCGCGCATCGTCGCGCCGCTGGCCGAGGAGGCGCACACCCGCCGGATCGCCTGGCTGGACGCGGCCCTGCAGACCTCCTGCGCGCTGCTGGAGGGGACCGGGCCCCGGGTCGCCGCGGCCCTGGACCGCATCGAGTGGACGGGAGAGGTGCCCGAGGAGGCCCTGCTGACCGTGCACCGCGTCGGCGGGGGTGCCTCGCGCACCGTCGTCGACCTGGAGGCCACCGCCCCCGACGGCACCGTCGTCCTGACCGTGAACGGCCTGCGCCTGCACCCGCCGGCGGCCCCCGCCGCCCCCGTGCCGGACACCCCGTCGACCGCGTGGGCCGCCGACCCCGGCGCACGCGGCAGCGTGCCGGTGTACGGCGTGGGGCCCGGCTTCCGGCCGGCGACCGCACCACGGCCGGAACTGCGCCGGCCGGGACTGCGCCGGCCGGGACGACGCCGGTCGGCGCGGTGTCGGCCGGGGCGGCGACGGTCCCGACTGCGTCGGCCGGGGCGGCGACGGTCGCGACTGCGTCGGCCGGGGCGTCCGGTGTCGGCGGGGGAGCCGGCGCCGTACCGGCCCCGCGGGGCGGCGGCGCGGACGAGGGCGGCGGCGTGCGGGTGCTCGTACCCGAGTGGCGGACGGAACCCGCCGGCGGCGGCGGGGAGAGGGGCCCGTCGTCCTGGTGCACGACCGGGACAGCGCCCGCCTCGCCGCGGCGGCCCCCGCCGGCGCCGTGCGCTGCCCGCTGGGCCCGGACGGGCTGGACCGCCGGGAGTTCGCCGCCCGGCTGGACGGCCTCACCGGGCCGGTACGGGTCGCGCTGCTCGTCGACGGGTCGGCCTGGCACGACGACCCCGCCGGCGTCGCCGCCCTGCGCGGCTGGCTGCGGGCCCTGCTGGCCGTCGGCCGGGACCTGGCCGCCCGGACCCGCCCCGCCACCGTCACCCTGGTCACCACCGGGCTCGCCGCCCCGACGGCGGCACCCCCGCACCCGGCGCCGCCCTCCAGGGCGCGCTGCTCGGCGCGCTGCGCACCCTGCCCCGCGAGTGCCCCGCGCTGTCGGCCGCCGCCGTCGACCTCGGACCCGCCGCCGGGCCCGCGGACCTGGCCGCCGCGCTCGCCGAACCCGGCGGGACCGCCGTCCCCCTGGTCGCCCTGCGCGACGGGCTGCGCCACCGCCAGGTCTACACCGACCTGCCCGCCCCCGCCCCCGCGGCGGACGGCACCGGCTTCGCGCACGGCGGCGGCTACGTGCTGTTCGGCGGCGCGGGCGGCATCGGCGCCGAGGTCGCCCGCCACCTCGCCCGCCGCTACCGCGCCGGGCTGCTGCTGGTCGGCCGCTCGCCCGCCGGCGACGCCACCCGCGCCCTGCTCGACGAACTCACCGCGCTGGGCGGCCGGGCCCGGTACCGCAGCGCCGACGTCACCGACCCGGCCGCCGTCACCCGCCTGCTCGCCGACTGCCAGGAGCTGTACGGGCGTCTGGACGGCGTCGTGCACAGCGTCGGCTCGGTCAGCGCCGCCCGCCTGGAGGAACTGACCGACGCCGACCTCGACCGGGTGCTGGCGACCAAGGTGACCGCCGTGACCCATCTGCGCCGGGCGCTGGCCGCCTCCTCCGCCGGGTCCGGCCGGCCCGCCGCGCTCGTGCTGTTCTCCTCCGTCGCCGGGCTCTTCGGCAGCGTCGGCGGGCTGAACTACGCGGCGGCCAACGCCTGGCTCGGGCACTACGCCACCGCGACGCGGGCCGCCGCGGCCGACGGCGCGGGACCGGCCGTCCGTGTCTTCGACTGGGGGCTGTGGCGCGCCACCGGCCTGGCCCGGCGCTACGCGGGCCGCGTCCGGCGGGAGTACCCCGGCCTCACCGACTTCGCACCGGAAAGGGGTGTGGCCGCCTTGGAAGCGGGCATGTCCGGCAACCATCCGCACACCGTCGCCGTCGCGGGCGACCCCGAACCCCTGCGCCCGCTCACCGCACGGCCCGCCGCGGCCCTCGGCCCGACGACGCCGCGCACCGGCTCGACCGCTACGCCCGCGCCGTGCTCGCGCACCGCATGAGCGAGCTGGGCTTCCCGCCCGCCCTCGCCGCCCGCCCCGGCGGCGACGCCGAGAGCGCCGCCCGTCTGCTGGGCGCCGTACCCGAGCACCGGCGGCTGCTGGCCGCTGTCCGCGAACTCCTCGCCGAGCACGACCGCGCGGGGCGCCCGGTGCCCACCCCCGGCGAACTGGCCGCCACCCGCGCTGCACTGCTCGCCGACCATCCCGACCTGCACGGCCACGTCGCCCTCCTGGATCGCACGCTGGAGGCCTACGGTCCCGTCCTGCGCGGGGAGGTGCCGCCCGCCGCCGTGCTGTTCCCCGGCGGCGACCTCGGCGCGGTCAGCGCCGTCTACAGCGGCAACCAGCTCTTCGACCCGGTGAACCGGGCCGCCGCCGAGTCCCTCGCCGAGGCCGCGGCCCGCACCGGCCCCGGCGTCCGCATCCTGGAGATCGGCGCCGGCGTCGGCGGCACCACCGCCTCCGCCCTCGCCGCGCTGGACGCCCGCGGCGTCACCGGCTTCTCCTACGTCTACACGGACGTCTCCCCGGCCTTCCTCCAGCACGGGCGGCGGCGCTTCGGCGACCGGATCGTGCCCCGGCTGCTGGACATCGAGAAGAACCCGGCCGCGCAGGACTTCGCCGACGGCTCGGCCGACCTCGTCGTGGCCAGCAACGTGCTGCACGCCACCCGCGACCTGGCCCGCACCCTGGACCACATACGGCAGCTGCTCGCACCCGGCGGCCGGCTGGTCCTGGTGGAGATGGTCGTGCCGGCCGCGGTCTACACGCTCACCTTCGGTCTGACCGACGGCTGGTGGCGGTACGTCGACGAGCAGTGGCGGCTGCCGCACGGGCCGTTGCTCGACATCGGCCGCTGGCGGGCGCTCCTCGACGCCCGCGGCTGGCGGCTGCACGCCACGGACCTGCTGCGCGAGGCGCCGGGCTGCGTGGCCCTGCTGACCTGCCTGCCGCACCAGGGGGCCGGCACGGCCCGGACCGGCGACGGCACCCGCGCCGCCGACGACGCCCGCGCCGGCGACGCCCGCGCCGGCGACGGCATCCGGGCCGGCGACGCCGGGGCCACCGAGCCCGGTGTCCGGGCCGTCGCCGAGGAACTGCGCGGCCTCGTCCGGGAACTGCTCGGCGACCCCACGGCCGAGGTGCCCGGCTGGGTGCCGTGGCAGGAACTGGGCATCGACTCGCTGCTGAACATGGAGTTCGTCGAGGAACTGGCCCGCCGGTACGGCCCGGTGGCGCCCACCGCCCTGTTCGAGCACCGCACGGTGGACGACCTCGCCCGCATGCTCGCCGCCCGGTCCGCACCGGCCGTCCGTGCCGCCACACGGAAGGCCGGTCCGGCCGCGCGGGACGCCGGTCCGGCCGCCGGGCACACCGGCGCCGGGTCCGGAGCCGGCCACGACGGCGAGGACCTCCTGCCGCGGCTCGTCCGGCTCGTCGCCGAGCTGACCGCGCAGGACCCGGCCGCGCTCGACGCCGACACCGCCTTCCCCGACCTGGGCGTGGACTCGCTGCTGCACGAGGAGTTCTGCGAGCGGCTGCGCGCACTGTTCCCCGCCGCCGACGTGCCCGCCACCCTGCCCTTCGAGCACCCGACGCCCCGTGCCCTCGCCCGGCACCTGGGCACCGCAGCCCGGACGGGCGCCGCCACCCCTGGTGTCCCGGCGACGGCCGGGGACCCGCCGGCCGCCACCGTCACCGCCCTCGCCCCGGACCCCGTCACCGACCTCGCCCCGGCCCCGCCGCCGTGGTCCCGGCGCCCGCGCCCCGCACCGCGGTGACCGCCGCCCCGGCGCGGGCCTGGCGGCCGGTGCCCGCCCCGGCCGCGGACGCCGGAGCCGTCGCCGTCGTCGGGCTCGCCGGCCGCTACCCCGGCGCCGCGGACCTCGACGCCTTCTGGGACCTGCTCGCCTCCGGGCGCACCCCCGTGCGCGAGGTGCCCGCCGAGCGCTGGGACTGGCGCACCGCCCGCACCCGCGGCGGCGGCTACGCCCGCTGGGGCTGCTTCCTCGACGGCATCGACGCCTTCGAACCCGCCCTGTTCCGGATCGGGCCGCGCGACGCCGCCCTGATGGACCCGCAGGAACGCTTGTTCCTGGAGGTCGCCCGGGAGGCCTTCGAGACCGCCGGATACGCCCGCCACACCCTCGCCGGCACGCACGGCGGGCCACGGGTCGGCGTGTTCGCCGGCGTCACGGCCAACAGCCACCTGCTCGCCCAGCGCGACGCCCGCGCGGCGGGCGCCGACAACCCCGAGTACGCGGTCACGGCCGCCGCGTCGGTCGCCAACCGGGTCTCGCACGCCTTCGACCTGAGCGGCCCCAGCCTCACCGTCGACACCATGTGCTCGTCGTCGCTGACCGCCCTGCACCTGGCCTGCCGGGCGCTGCTGGACGACGAGGCCGACCTCGCCCTGGCCGGCGGCGTCAACCTCTACCTGCACCCGGACCGCTTCGCCGGCCTGTGCGCGCTCGGCATGCCCTCGCGCGGCGACCGCACCCGGGCCTTCGGCGCCGGCGGCGACGGCTTCGTGCCCGGAGAGGGCGCGGGCGCGGTCGTCCTCAAGCGGCTCGACCGGGCCCGCGCCGACGGCGACACCGTGCACGCCGTCATCCGCGCCACCGGCCTCAACCACGGCGGCGGCACGGGCGGGTACACCGTGCCCAACCCGCGCGCCCAGGCCGCGCTGATCGAGGCGACCCTCCGGCGCGCCGGAACCGACCCGTGGACCGTCGGCTACGTGGAGGCGCACGGCACCGGCACCGAACTCGGCGACCCGGTCGAA
The DNA here is from genome assembly GCA_003248315.1 of Streptomyces sp. SW4. Taxonomy (GTDB): domain Bacteria; phylum Actinomycetota; class Actinomycetes; order Streptomycetales; family Streptomycetaceae; genus Streptomyces. The sequence continues at coordinate 262,193 of QKWM01000002.1, read as the reverse complement.
CTGCGCGCCCTCGCCCTCGCCTTCGAGGAGGCGGGCCGCGCCGGTCCCGTGCGCGTCGGCTCCGTGAAGTCCAACATCGGGCACGGCGAGGCCGCCGCCGGCATCGCCGGACTCACCAAGGCCATCCTCCAGCTGCGGCACCGGCAGCTGGTGCCCACGCTGCACGCCGAGCGGCTCAACCCCAAGCTGGGCCTGGAGGGCACCGCGCTGCGCGTCCAGACCTCGGCGGAACCGTGGACGGTCCCGGACGGGCCGCGCCGGGCGGCCGTCAGCTCCTTCGGCGCCGGCGGCGCCAACGCCCACGTGGTGCTGGAGGAGTACCTGGAGGAGCCGTCCGGCACCGCGGACCCCGCGCCGTATCGGGGTGCGGTGCCCGTGCCGGGCCCCGTGCTGGTGCCGCTCTCCGCCCCCGACCCGGACCGGCTGCGCACCGTCGCCCGCAACCTCGCCCGGGTCGCCGGCGACTTCGCCCTCGCGGACATCGCGTACACCCTGCACACCGGCCGGGACCGGTTCGCGCACCGGGCCGCCGTCGTCGCCCGCGACGAGGCCGGCCTGCGGGCCGCGCTGCTCGCCCTCGCCGACGGCACCGCCCACCCGGCCCTGGTCACCGACGCCGGGCAGGACGGCGCCGACCCGGACGCCCGCGCCTGGGTCGCCGGCGGCGACTGCCCCGCGCCCGCCGGCGGGCGCCGGGTGCCGCTGCCGGTGACGCCGTTCGCCCGCGAGCGGTGCGCGCCGCCGGACGCCACCACCTCCCCCCTGCCGCTCACCGACACCGTGCACACCCCCGCCTCGCGCACGGTCACCGCACGGCTCGGCGCCGCCTCCCGCTGGGTCGCCGACCACGTCGTGGACGGACAGCCGCTGCTGCCCGGGGCGTTCCACCCCGAACTCGTGCACGAGGCCCTGCTCAGCGCCGACGAGAACCCGTACCGCACCGTCATCCACGACCTGCTCTGGCCGCGGCCGGCCGCCGGCCTGCCCATGGAGGTCCGCACCGAACTCGGCGAACCCGACGAGCGGGGCGCGCGGCGCTTCACCACGGCCGTCGGGGACACCGTCGTCGCCCAGGGCCGCACCGAACCGGCCGCGAGCCCGGCCGGCCCCGTCCGGCCGCTGCTCGTCTACCGGCCCGACGACCTCGACACCCACCTCGGCGACGCCGAGCCGGGCCCGTTCTACGAGGCGTTCGCCGCCCACGGATTCGCCTACGGCCCCCTCTACCGCACCGTGCTGCGGGCCGTCGTGCACGGCGAGGAGGTCACCGCGGAACTGCGGCTGCCCGAGGGCGAGGACCCCGACGGACGCCATGTGCTCCACCCCGCCCTGTTCGACGGCGCCTGCCAGACGGCCGCGCGGCTGCTGCTCGCCGACGGACCCGGCGCGCCCCGCCCCGGCTGCGGCCGCTCGCCGTCGACCGGCTCACCGTCCACGCACCCGTCACCGGCAGGATCTACGTCCACGCGCGACGCGTCCGGCACGACGAACGCGCCCGCGTCCACGTCTTCGACCTGCGGCTGATCGACCCGGACAGCGGCTCGGTCGTCGCCCTCGCGGAGGGCTTCCGCATCCGCGTCGACGAACCCGCCGACGGCACCGGCACCGCCCGCGTCACCGGCGCCGCGCACCCGACGGCCCCGTACGGGGCGGACGGCCGGGACGATGCCGCCGGTGTCCACGGCTACCGGCTCGGCTGGCGGCCGGCCGTCGTCGGCGACGCCGAACCCGCCGCACCGCACGGGCCGCTGTGGGTGATCGGCGACGGCGCCGTCGCCGCGCGCCTGGGGACGGGCGCCGCCGCGGTCCTCCCGCCCGCGCGGGCGGCCGACGAGACCGTGCTCGCCGTGACCGCCGGCACCACCGGCACCCCGGCCACCGTCCTCGTCGACCTCACCGGCACCGGCGGACCGGACCTCGGCACCGAGCCGCTGGCCCTCCCGGAGACGGCGCGGCGGTGGACGCCGTTCGCCGAGGACACCCTCGGCACCGTCTTCGGCGTGCTGCGGGCGCTCGTCCGCAGCCGCGCCCTGGACGGCGCCCGGGTGCTGCTCCTGACCTCCTGCCCCGCCGACGACCCCGAGCCCGCCCCCACCGCCTACGCGCTGCACAGCCTGGTCCGCACCGTCGCCGGCGAGACCGGACGCTTCACCGTGCGCCTGGCCGGAATCGACACCGGCCGCGTCACCGCCGCCGAACTCCTCGCCGAGGCCCACCGCGACGACGCCGACTGGGTACGGCTCGGCCCCGACGGGCGCCACGCCGCCGTGCTGTACGCCGAGACTCCGGACGAGGCCGGCTCCGGCGACGCCGGCGCGCTCCTCGCCGACGGCGGCGGCTATCTGATCACCGGCGGGCTCGGCGGGCTCGGCCGCCACATCGCCGCCGACGTCCTGCGCCGCCGGCCGACCGCGCACCTCGTCCTCGTCGGCCGCTCGGCCGCCGACGAGGACGCGCTCCGGGAGCTGCGCCGCACGGCGGGACCCGGCGCCACCGTCCACTACCGGCGCTGCGACATCGCCGACGCCGCACAGGTCGCCGCGCTCGCCGACTGGCTGGACGGCGCCGGCATCCGGCTGCGCGGCGTCGTCCACACCGCGGGCGTGCTGCGCGACGGCTTCCTGCGCGGCAAGAGCGCCGCGGCCGTGGAGGAGGTGTGCCGGGGAAGGTGCTCGGCGCGCTCCACCTCGACGCCGCGCTCGCCGGGCACCCGCTGGACTTCTTCCTGCTGTGCTCCTCGCTGGCCGCCCTCGTCGGCAATCAGGGACAGTCCGACTACGCCTTCGCCAACGGCTTCCTGGACGGGTTCGCCCGGCACCGCGCCCGCTGGGCCGAGCGCGGACTGCGCCCCGGTCGCACCCTGTCGGCCGGCTGGCCCGTCCTGGCCGACGCCGGCATGACCCTCGAACCCCACGCCCTGGACTACCTCGCCCAGACCTACGGCCTGCGCCCCGTCGCCACCCGCGACGCGGTGCGCGCCCTGTGGCCGCGCCTGGCCGGGGCGCGGGGCCGGAGACGGCGTACACCGCGCTGGTCGCGGGCGACACGGCCGTCTGGGAGCGGGCCACCGGCACGGCCGCCCCGGCGGAGACGTCCGCCGCGCACGGCACGCCGGCCGTCTCCGCCGCTCCCCGGGCCGCCGCGGACGACGCCCCCGCCGCCTCGGGGGACCCCGGCACCAGGGGCGCGGCGGACGCGGCGGACGCGGCGGGCGCGGCGGGCGCGGGCGGCGCCCTGCGGTGGGTGGCGCAGAAGGTCGCGCAGACCACCGGCGTGGCCGCCGGGTCGATCGACCCGGACGCCGCCCTCGACGCGTACGGCATCGACTCGATCGCGTCGATGCGGCTCAGCCGGATCCTGGAGGACGACCTGGGCCGGGTGCCGCTGTCGGTGCTGCTCGACAGCTCCAGCCTGCGCGACCTGACGGCCCGTCTGGAGCGCGCCCACGGACCGCGGCTCGCGGCCCTGGCGGGCGCCGCCCGCGAGCCGGCGCCGGCAACCGCCGGGGCGCGGCCGTCCCCCGCCGCGCCGGCCGTCCCCGGTGCCGTGGAGGGCGCCGCAGCGTCCGGGACGCGGGCGTCCCTCGCCGGGTCCGTGCTGCCCGAGCGGCTCGTCGGGATGTGGGCCGCCGACCAGGCCGCCGCGCCCGAGGCGCCGTACAACGTGTCCCTGGCCTGGCGGCTGCCCGCCGACGTCGACCGCGCGGCCCTGACCGCGGCGGTCACCGCGCTGGTACGGCGGCACCCGGTGCTCGCCTGCCGCGTGCGCCCGCTCGACGGCCGCCCCGCGCTGGTGCCCGCCGCCGAGACCCCCGCACTCGTCATCCGGACCGTCGCCGGCGCCGCCCTCGACGACGCGGTCCGCGCGGAGGCGGACCGCCGGCTGCGCACCTCCGCCGACCCCTGCTGCGGGCCGTGCTGTGGGAACCGGAGGACGGCGGCGCCCCCGTGCTCCAGCTGACCACGCACCACATGGTGGTCGACGGACGCTCCGCCGACCTGCTCGGCCGTGACCTCGCGGCCCTGTACGCCGGACGCGACCTGCCGCCCGCCGTACCGTTCGACACCGCGCTGCGCCGGGAGCTGCGGCACGCCGAGGACGACGCGTCCGCACGGGCCGAGGCCGAGCGGCGCTTCGCCGAGCGGCTGGCCGACGGGCGGGCCGCGGGCGTGCTGTTCCCCGGCGGCGGCGAGCGGGCGGGGGCCGCCGGAAGCCACCGCGAGTACCGGCTGCCCGCGGCCCTCGCGGACACCCTCGCCCGGATCGCCGACGACGCGGGCGTGCCCGCCTTCACCGCGCTGCTCGGCGCCTTCGCCGCCGCCCTGTCCCGGGCGAGCGGTCACCGCTCCTTCCTGGTGGCCGTCCCCGCCTACGGGCGCGGCGGCGACCAGGAGGAGCACAGCGTCGGATGCTTCGTCACCACCGTGCCGCTGCGCGTCGACCTCGACCCCGGCCGGCCCGTCCGCGACTGGCTGCGGGAGCTGAACCAGGAGGTGCGCGCCGCGCTCGGCCGGTCCGTCGTGCCCTACCCGCGCCTGGCCGACCTGTGCCGGCAGGCCGGCGGCCCGGACGCCGTGCCCACCGTCACCCTCGCCTACCAGAACTGGGAGCGGGACCCCGCCGGGTCAGCGGCGACCGCCGGGCCCGGCTGGGAACCGGTGTACCGGCGCGGGCAGCGCGGCCACTTCGACCTCGGCCTGGAGGTCACCGACACCGGTCACGGCCTGGAGGTGCTCGCCAACCACCGCACGGCCGTGCTCACCCCCGACCAGGTCGACGGCTTCGTGGAGGACCTGCGGCGGTCGGCCGCCGAACTCGCCCACGGCGCCGACGCCACGCTCGGCGACCTCCTCGACCCGGCCGCGGGAACCCTCACCGCCCGGATCGCCGCGACCGTGCGCCGGTGCCCGGACGCGGTCGCCGTCGAGGACCGCGACTCGGCCCTCAGCTACGCCGAACTCCAGGCCGTCTCCGACGACATCGCGCGCCGCGTCGACCGGGCCGCAGGCCCCGGGGAACCGGTCGCCGTCCTGATGCACCGCACCGCCCGGCTGCCCGCCGTGCTCCTCGGCATCCTCAAGAGCGGACGCCCCTACGTCCCCCTCGACGAGTCCTACCCCAGCGAGCGGCTCGGGCTGGTCGTCGAGCGGGCCGGCTGCCGCGTCGCCCTGGCCGACCGCGAACTGACCTGGCTGCTGCCGCAGAACCTGCACGTCATCGACCCGCAGCAGCCGGGCGAGCCGGGCCCGCCGGGGACGTACGCCGCGCCAGGGCCGGCACCGGACGACCTGGCGTACCTGATGTTCACCTCCGGCAGCACCGGGCAGCCCAAGGGGGTCGCCGTCACCCACGGCAACGTGGTGCACACCCTGGAGGCGATCGCCGCCACCGTCGGCGTCGACGCACACACCCCGGCGCGGCTGCTGGCGGTCACCACCGTGTGCTTCGACATCTCCGTCCTGGAGCTGTTCCTGCCGCTGCTGACCGGCGGGACCGTCGTCGTCGCCGAACGCGCCGACGTCGTCGACGCCCGCCGCCTGGCCCGGCTGCTCACCGAACGCGACATCGGCCTGATGCAGGCCACCCCCGCGGGCTGGCAGCTGCTCGTGGAGGGCGGCTGGCAGGGACGCGGGACGCTGACCGCGCTGTGCGGCGGCGAGGCGCTGCCGCCGAACCTGGCCGCCGCCCTCGCCGAGCGCACCGCCGCCCTGTGGAACGTCTACGGGCCGACGGAGGCGACCATCTGGTCCACCATCGCACCGATCACCGCCTCCGGCCCCGTCCACCTCGGCGACCCGATCGGCGCGACCCGGCTGCTGCTCACCGAGGTCGACGGCCACCGGCCGCCCGCGCCGGGCGAGCCCGGCGAGCTGTGGATCGGCGGCGCCGGCGTCGCCCGGGGCTACTGGCGGCAACCGGAGCTGACCGCGCAGCGGTTCACGGGGCACCCGCTGTCCCCGGAGGGCGGCGGACGCTGGTTCCGCACCGGGGACCTGGTGCGCCGCGACGAGGCGGGCCGGCTGGTCTTCCTCGGCCGGGCCGACAGCCAGGTCAAGGTGCGCGGCCACCGGATGGAACTCGGCGAGATCGAGGAGGTGCTGGGCCGGCACCCGGCGATCGCCCGGGTCCTCGTCGCGGTCCGCGGCGAGGGGGCCTCGGCCCGGCTGCTGGCCGTCGCCGTGCCCCGGGCCGGCGCCGACCTGCCCGCGCTGCGGGAGCTGCGCGAGTTCGCCGCCGCCGTCCTGCCGCCGTGGATGCTGCCGGACCGGCTGGCCGCCGTGGCCGAACTGCCCCTGACCCCCAACGGCAAGGTGGACCGCAAGGCCGCCGTCGCCCTCGCCGACGGCACCGCCCCGACGCCGGCCGCCGCCCCCGCCCCGCGCCCGCGTCCACCCCGGCGGTCCCGGCGGTCCCGGCGCCCGCGTCCGCCGCCGTGCCGGCGCCTGCGTCCGCCGCCGTGCCGGCGCCTGCGTCCGCCGCCGTGCCGGCGCCGGCCGCTGTTCCGGCGTCCGCCGCCGCGGCCGACGGCGGACGGGCCGGGGACCCGCCCGGCTCCACCGGCAGTCAGGCGGGACGCGGGACGGTGACCTACGAGCGGCTCGTACGGGAGGTCACCACGATGTGGAGGGAACTGCTGGAACTCGACGACATACCCGCCGACCAGCGGTTCTTCGACCTCGGGGGCAACTCCCTGCTGCTCGGGCAGCTGTTCGCGCGGCTGGAGGAGGCCTACCCCGGCACCGGCCTCGAACTCGCCGACCTCTTCGCCCGGCCCACCGTCGCCGACCTCGCCGGACTCCTCACCGACCGGCTCGGCGCCCGGCCCGCCCCCGCGCCGGCCGCCACCCGGCCGGCGGCCCGGCCGGCGCCGCCCCCGCCCGGCCCTCCCGCCGTGAGCTGCGGCGCGCGTTCCGACTCGGAGACGACCAACGATGAACGAACTGTCCCCCGACCTCGACCCCAACGCCGTCGCCGTCGTCGGCATGGCCTGCACGTTCGGGCCGGCCACCTCCGTCGACCGGCTGTGGGAGCTGCTGCGCGAGGGCCGCACCGGCATCCGCCGCCACACCCCGGCCGAACTCGTCGCCCTCGGCCACGACCCCGCCACCGTGCGGCGGGAGAACTTCGTGCCCGCCGGGGTGGTGCTCGAGGACGCCGACGCCTTCGACGCCGAGTTCTTCGGCTACAGCGCCCAGCACGCCGAATGGCTCGACCCGCAGCAGCGGCTGCTGCTGGAGACGTCCTGGCACGCTCTGGAGGACGCCGGCTTCGCCCCCGACCGCACCGGGCTGCGCACCGCCGCCTACGTCTCCGTGGGGCAGCCCACCCTGCCCCGGTCGGCATCACCGAGCTGGACGCCGCCGGCATGATCCGGTTCTCCTCCGCCGACAAGGACTTCGCCGCCACCCGCGTGTCGTTCAAGCTCGGTCTGACCGGGCCCAGCATGACCGTGCAGACGGCCTGCTCCAGCGGGCTCGTCGCCCTGCACCTGGCCGCCGAGGCCCTGCTCGGCGAGGAGTGCGAACTGGCCGTCGTCGCCGCGGCCTCGCTGCACTTCCCGCAGGCCGGCTACCTCGCCGCGCCCGGCATGATCCTCTCGCCCAGCGGCGAGTGCCGCCCCTTCGACGACCGCGCCGACGGCACCCTCTTCGGCAACGGCGCCGGAGCCCTGGTGCTGCGCCGGCTCGCCGACGCCGTCGCCGACGGCGACCCGGTCCGCGCCGTCCTGCGCGGCAGCGCCGTCAACAACGACGGCGCCCGCAAGATGGACTACCACGCGCCGTCCCCGAGGGGCAGGAGGCCGTGCTGCGCGAGGCCCTCGCCGTCGCCGGCGTCGACCCGCACTCGGTGGGCCTGCTGGAGACCCACGGCACCGGCACCCACCTCGGCGACCCCGTCGAGTTCGCCGCGCTGGAACGCGTCTACGGCGGCGACCGTCCGCACCCCGCCGCCGTCGGCTCCGTCAAGTCCGTGCTCGGCCACCTCAACACGGCCGCGGGCATCGCCGGTGTCGTCAAGGCCGTCCTGGCCCTGGAGCACGGCTCGGTGCCGCGCCAGGTCCCCTTCGACACGCCCAACCGCGCCCTCGGCGGGGCCGGCGGGCTGCGCATCGCCGACGCCCGCATCGCCGAGGCCGGCTGGCCGGTGCCCGACGGCCCCCGGCGCGCCGCCGTCAGCTCCTTCGGCATCGGCGGAACCAACGCGCACGTCGTCCTCGAACAGGCCCCCGACACCCGCGTACCGGCCGGTCCGGCGGGGAGCGCCGGCGCCGTCCCGGACGGGCGGCGGCAGTGGGCCGTGCTGTCCGCGCACACCGAGCCCGCCCTGCGCGAGCTGGCCGGGGCGCTCGCCGACGCGGTGGGCCCGCTGCCGCTGCCGGACGTCGTGCACACCCTGCGCGAGGGCCGCAGCCACCGGCGGACCCGGATCGTCCTCGGCGCCGCCACCACGGCGGAACTCGCCGATGAGCTGCGGAAGTTCGCCGACGGCGGCCGGTTCGACGCCACGGCCGTCCCGGACGGCTACCGCGCCTGGGCGGCGGGCGAGGGCCCGCTGCCCGAGTCCGGGTCCGAGGCCGGGAACGCGAGCGGGACCGAGTCCGGGAACGGGAACGGGACCGAGTCCGGGAACGGGAACGGGACCGGGACCGCGCCCGGAGGTCGCCGCCCGCGGCGCGTCCGGCTGCCCGGCTACCCCTTCGCCCGCACCCGCTGGCCCCGGCCGGGCGCCGCCCTGGTACGCACCGTGCGCCCCGACGAACCCCTCGCCGCCGACCACGTCGTCGCCGGCCGGCCCGTGCTGCCCGCCGCCGCCCAGCTCGACCTCGCCCTGACCGCCGCCCGGCGCGACGGGGCCGGCACCGGCCGGCTCACCGACATCGCCTTCCACCGGCCCGTGGAGGTCACCGACACCGTCACCCTGAGCGCCACCGTCACCGACGGCACCGTCACCGTCGCCTCCGACACCCCGCACACCGAGGCCCGCATCACCACCGCCGCGCCGGAGCCGGCCGCCCCGCTCGACCTCGCCGCGCTGCGCGCCGCCCACCCGGACCGCGCCGAACCCGCCGACCTGTACCGCTGGTTCGCCGACCACGGCGTCTCCTACGGCCCCGCCTTCCAGGTGCTGCGCGAACTGCGCCACGGCGACGAGGGCGCGCTGGCCCGGGTCGAGGCCCCGACGCCCTCACCGACGGCGACACCCTGTCCCCGTACGTCCTCGACGGCGCCCTGCAGACCGTCATCGGCTGCGTGCTGCGCGAGGACCTCGGCGGCGAGACCTTCATCCCGTTCGCCGTGGACGCGCTCACCCTGCACGCCGGCCTGCCGCGCGAGGTCTGGGTCCGCATCCGCCCGCTGCCGCTGGCCGGCCGGGGCCGCCGGGTGCGCAAGTACGACGTGACGGTCGCCGGCCCCGACGGGCGCGTGGTGCTGACCCTGGCCGGGCTCGCCCTGCGCCCGGTGCCGCGCACCCGGAACGCCACGGCCGGCGAACTGCCCTACGGCGTCCACCTGTTCGCGCCGGCCGCCGTGCCCTTCACCGGGGAGCACGGCGGCACCGGGGGACCGGGCGACGCCCGGGGAGAGGACGGTGCCGGGGGACGGGACGGTGCCGCGCCCCTCGTCGTCATCGGGGACGCGCCCGTCGACGGCGCCGGCCTCGTGCTGGACGACCCGCGGGACCCCGAGGCCGCCGCCAACGCCGGAGCCGAACTGGCCCGGTGGCTCGGCGACGGCACCGCCCCGCCCGTCGTCGTATGGCCGATCACCGCCTCCGCGCGGGGCGCCGCCGACGCCGGGCTGCGCATGCTCGCCCTGCTGCGGGCCCTGCTGCGGCCGCTCGCCCGCCGTGGCGCGACGGTGATCGTGCCCCACCCCGACAACCCGCTCGACGACGCCGCCGCCGTCACCGGCGCCGGACTCGCCGCGCTCGGGCGCTCCCTGGCCGGGAGAACCCCCGCTTCGCCCTGACCGCCGTCGCCCTGGACCCCGCCGCCGGCCCCGCCGCCCTCGCCGCCGCCGTCCGCGGGCCCGCGCCCGCCTCCCGCCGGCTCACCGCGGCCGGCGACGGCACGCTCACCACGACCGAGCTGCGCCCGCTGCCCGCGCCCGCGCCGCACCGCGAGCCGTTCCGGCGCGGCGGACGCTACTGGATCAACGGCATGGGCGCCCTGGCCGCCCTCCTCGCCGGCCACCTCCTCGACCGGTACGCCGCCCATGTCGTGCTGACCGGCCGCTCCGCCGCCGACGGCGAACGGGCCGCCGAACTGGCCCGGCTCACCGAACGCGCCGGACGCACCGGCGGCTCGGTCGTCTACCACCGGCTCGACGCGACCGACCCCGAGGCGGTGCGGGCCCGTGCCGTCCGGATCTCCGCCGACGGCCCCGTCCACGGCGTGCTGCACTGCGCGGGCGTGCTGCGCGACGCGTACATCCTGCGCAAGGACACCGCCGACGCCGCCGAGGTGATCGCCGCCAAACTGACCGCGGCCGTCGCGCTCGACGAGGCCACCGCCGACTGGCCGCTGGACTGCTTCGTCGTCTACTCGTCGGTGTCCGGCGCGCTCGGCAGCCCCGGCCAGGCGGACTACGCCTTCGCCAACGCCGCCGCCGACGCCCTGACCGGCCTGCGCGCCCGCCGCGTGCGGGCCGGCCTGCGGCACGGACGGTCCCTGTCGGTCGGCTGGCCCTACTGGGCCGACGGCGGCATGCGCACCGGCGGCGACGCCGAGCAGGTCCTCGGCGAACTCGGCATGCGGCCGATGCCCGCCGAGGCCGGACTGGCCGTCCTCGAGGCCCTGCTGGCGGCGGACGACGACGCCGGGCACCCGGCGCCCGTCGTGCTGTACGGGGACCGCGGCCGGCTGCTGGAGTCGTTCCCGCTGCTGCGGGACGCCCGGAGCGAGCCGCCCGCGCGGGCCGCCGGAACGGCCGCGGCCGTTGCCGCTGCCGCTGCTGCTGCCGCTGCCGACGGACCGGACGCGGACACTCCCGCCCCCTCCGTCTCCGCTGCTTCCGCTGCCTCCGTCTCCGGCTCCGCTGCCTCCGCTGCCGCCGTCTCCGGCTCCCGCTCCGGTCCGGCCTCCGCGCCGGCGGCCGGGGCGCCGGACGGCGGCGCCGGGCTCGTCGAGCGGCTGCGGGCCGTCGTCGCCGAGGCGACCCGTACCCCGCTGAAGGACGTCACCGAGGACAGGCCGTTCGACGACCTCGGCATCGACTCGCTGCTCGCCATCCGGGTCGTGGAGATGCTGGAGTCGGACTTCGGCCGGCTCTCCAAGACCCTGCTCTTCGAGTGCCGCACGGTCGCCGAACTCGCCGAACACCTCGCCGAGGAGTTCCCGGAGCGCTGCGCCGAACTCACCGGGGCCGCAAGCGGCCCGCAGGAACCCGCGCAGCCCGCGGAGCCCGAGCCGCCGGCCTCGGCGACGGCGCCGCTCCCGGCCGCCCGCGCCCTCGTGGACGAGCCCCGGTCCGCCCCGGCGGAGCCCAAGGAGCCCGCCGACCCGCGTGCCGTCGCCGTCATCGGCGTCGCCGGACGCTTCCCGCAGGCCGACGGGTTCGACCAGCTGTGGGCCAACCTGCTGGCCGGCCGGGACAGCATCACCGAGGTGCCGCGCGACCGCTGGGACGCCGACGCCCTGTACGACCCGGACAAGACCCGCGTGGACCGCACGTACACCAAGTGGGGCGGGTTCGTCGACGGCGTCGAGGAGTTCGACGCGCCGCTGTTCAGCATCTCCCCGCGCGAGGCCAGCACCGTCGACCCGCAGGCCCGGCTCTTCCTGGAGGCCTGCTGGGCCGCCATCGAGGACGCCGGCTACACCCCCGACCGGCTGGTGACCACCGGCGACCCGGTGCACCGCAAGGACGTCGGCGTCTTCGTCGGCGCCATGTACGGCGAGTACCAGCTGCACGAGGCCGAGGAACGGCTGCGCGGCAACCCCGTCCTCGCCAACAGCGCCTACTGGTCGATCGCCAACCGGGTGTCGTACTTCTTCGACTTCCAGGGCCCAGCACGGCCGTCGACACGGCCTGCTCCTCCGCGCTGACCGCCCTGCACCTCGCCGTGGAGTCGCTGCGCGCCGGGAGTTCGAAGGTGGCGATCGCGGGCGGCGTGAACGTCCTCATCCACCCCAACAAGTACTTCATGCTGGGCCAGGGCCGGTTCGCCTCCAGCGACGGGCGCTGCCGCAGCTTCGGCGCGGGCGGCGACGGCTACGTGCCGGGCGAGGGCGTCGGCGCGTTCGTGCTCAAGCCGCTCGCCGACGCCGTCCGCGACGGCGACCACGTCCACGCCGTGATCCGCGGTACGGCCGCCAACCACGGCGGGCGCACCAACGGCTACACCGTGCCCAACCCGCGCGCCCAGGCCGACCTCGTCACCAAGGCGCTGCGGGACGCCGGGCTGACGGCGGCCGACCTCGACTACATCGAGACGCACGGCACCGGCACCGCGCTCGGCGACCCCATCGAGATCCGCGGCCTGGCCACCGCGTTCGCCCGCGACGGCGTCAAGGGCCCGGGCGAGCTGCCCATCGGCTCGGTGAAGTCCAACGTGGGCCACCTGGAGTCCGCGGCGGGCGCGGTGGCGCTGGCCAAGGTGCTGCTCCAGCTGCGGCACCGCACCCTGGTCCCGTCGCTGCACGCCACCCCCGCCAACCCCGAGATCGACTTCGACCGGGTGCCGTTCGCGGTGCAGCAGGACGTGGCGCCGTGGGTCACCCGGGACGGGACCGGACGCCCGCTGCGGGCCGGCATCAGCTCCTTCGGCGCGGGCGGCGGCAACGCGCACATCGTCGTCGAGGGCCCGCCGCCCACGCCGCCCAGGCCCGCCCCGGGCAGCGCCCGGTGGTGGCGTTCCTGTCGGCGCGCACGCCGTCCGCGCTCGCCGCGGCCGCGCGCGGCCTGCGGGACTTCCTGCTGGCCGCCCGCGAGCGCGGCGAGGAGCCCGCGCTCGTCGACGTCGCGTTCACGCTGGCCGCCGGGCGCGCCGACCTGGAGCACCGGGCGGCCGTCGCCGCCGACTCGCCGGACGCGCTGCTGACCGGGCTGGCCGCGGTGGCGGCGGGCCGGCCGCGGCCCTGGCCGCGCACCGAGGTCACGGCCGACGACCCCGTCCGGGTCTGGCTGGACGGCGGGCGCATCGACCGGGTCGCGGTGTGCGGGGCGGGCCCGGACGCGCGCCGGGTGCCGCTGCCGCACTACCCGTTCGAGCGGGTCCGCTGCTGGTACGACCTCCAGGTCGAGCACCTGCACCGCCAGGGCCTGGGCACCGCCGCGCACGAGCCCCGGCTGTCCCGGCCCCACCTGCGCGACTTCGGCCGCCGGGCCGGCGCCGCGGGGCCCGGGACGACGGGGACCCCCGGCCCCGCCACCCCGGCCACCACGCCGGTTTCCGCTGCGGTGTCGGTTTCCCCTGCGGTGCCGGTTTCCGTGCCCGACCCCGCCCCGGTTCCCGCGTCCGCGGCGGTTCCCGCGCCCGACCCCGCCCCGGTTCCCGCGTCCGCGGCGGTTCCCGCGCCCGCGGCGGCTTCCGGGCCCGCGTCCGTGCCGGCTTCCGCGCCCGCGCCCGTGGTGGCTTCCGGCTCCGGGCCGGGGCCGGACCGGCCCCGACGTCCCAACCGAAGGCAGAACCCCAGGAGAGGCCCTCCATGACCCCTGACCGCAAGATCTCCCTGAGGCCGCTGGGCGCGGCGACCCCGGCGCCGTCGGCACTGGCGCCCGCACCGGCGGCGCCCCGGCCACCACGGTCCCGGCCGGCACGGTCCCGGCCGTCCAGGCCGCCCCGGCGGCATCCGCCGCGCCCGCTCCCGCCCGCGCCGACGACGCGCTCGCCGCCCGGGTCGCCGACGGGGTCCGGGACGTGCTCGCCGGAGTCCTCTACATGGAGGCCGGTGAACTGGACACCGAGCAGACCTTCCAGACGCTCGGCGTCGACTCCATCCTCAGCGTCGAGTTCGTGGCCCTGGTCAACGCCCGGTACGCCACCGACATCAAGGCCACCGAGCTGTACGACCACCCGACGCCGGCCGCCTTCGCCCGGCACGTCGCCGCGCAGCTGGGCGGCGGGGCCCCGGCGAAGCCGGTGTCCGAGCAGGCCGTCCCGGCACCTGCCGCCCCGGCGCCCGCCCCGGCCCGGCCGTGCCCACCCCGGCACCCGCCGCGCCCGCCGCGGCACCGGCTCCCGCCGCACCGGCCCCGGCGGCCGCTGCCCCGGCGCCCGCACCGGCCCCGGCACCGGCGCCGTCCGCCCCGGCCGGTGCCGACCGTGTCGCCGCCGTGCTCGGCACCCTGCGCGAGCAGCTCGCCGAGACCCTGTACTGCGACATCCACGACATCGACACCGCCGCCAGCTTCAACAGCCTGGGCCTGGACTCCATCCTCGGCGCCGAGTTCGTGGCGTTCGTCAACAACGCCTACGGCCTGAAGGAGAAGGCCGGCGTGCTCTACGACCACCCGAGCCTGGAGGCCCTCGCCGCCCACATCGCCGCCCGCACCGGCACCGCCGAGCCGGCCGCCGGCGGGGCACCGGCCACCGCGGGCGGGGCGGCCGGCGGGGCAGTGAGCACCGCCGAACTCGACGCGCTGCTCGCCGCCGTGCGCGACAACCGCCTCACCGTCGAACAGGCCCTGCAACTGCTGCCGCAGCACGGCTGACGGCGCCGGCCCCGCACCGCAGACACCCGACCGGGCCCCGAGAGCCCCGCGACAGCCCGAGAGAAGAGGGAATCCACCGTGACCGAGGAAGAGATCTTCGCCGTCCTGCGCGCGCAGATCATCGACGTGCTGCCCGAGGCCGCCGACGTGGAGATCACGCTCGACCACAGCATGCGTGACCTGGGGGCGAACTCCATCGACCGGATGGACGTCGTCATCGCCGCCCAGGAGGAGCTGGGCGTCAAGGTGCCCAACGGCGACCTGACCGGCGCGACCGACCTCAGGTCGCTCGTCGCCGTGTTCCGCGAGCACCTCAGCGCCCGCGCATGACCCCGCCGGCCTTCGGCGCCGTGGCCGTGACGGCCGCCGCCGTCCTCACCCCGCTCGCCGACGACCTGGACGGCTTCACCGCCGCCCTGCTCGACGGCCGCAGCGCGGTGACCCTCCCGGACGACGGACCGGACACGCTGCCCGTCGCCGCGCTCGACGGGTTCACCCTCACCGGCTGGGCCGCCCGGCACCTGGCCGACGACCCGGACACCGCGGCCCGGCTGCGCAAGGTCGCGGGCCGCGCCGCGCTGCCCGCCCGCAGCGCCGCCTGCGTGGCGCTGCGCGCCGTGCGCGACGCGGGCCTGACGGCGGACCTGCTCGCCGACGGCACCGCGCTCGTCGTCGCGGGCGGCAACCTCGCCCTCGCGCACCAGGCCGAGACCGTCCTCGGCCACGACCGGGCGCCGGGCCGGCTGCGCGCCTCCTACGCGCTCACCCACCTCGACGCCGACGTCGTCGGCACCGTCAGCGAGCTGACCGGCATCCGCGGCGAGGGCTGGCTCGTCGGCGGGGCGTCCGCCGCGGGCACCCTCGCCCTGATCCAGGCCGCCCGCACCGTCGCCGCCGGCTGGGCCGAGCGCGCCCTCGTCGTCGCCCCGGTGGCCGAGCTGTCGCCGGTGGAGGCGGAGGCGTTCCGCCGTACCGGCGCGCTCGCGCACGAGCGGTTCCGTGCCGAACCCGCCCGCATGTGCCGCCCCTTCGACCGCGACCGGCAGGGCTTCGTCCGCGGCGAGGGCGCCGCCGCCGTCGTGCTGGAGCGGCCGGCCGCCGCCCGGGAGCGCGGTGCGCCGGTCCTCGCCGAGATCACCGGCTGCGGGCAGCGGCTGGACGCCCGGCGCGGCACCGAACCGGACGCCGAGGGGCAGGCCGCGGCGATGCGCGCGGCACTGGCCGCGGCGGGCCTCGCCCCCGAGGACGTCGACTACGTCAACGCGCACGGCACCGGTTCCGTCCTCGGCGACGAGACCGAGGCGACGTCCCTGCACAAGGTGCTCGGCGGCCGGGACACCCTCCGCGTCAACTCCACCAAGGCCCTGACCGGCCACTGCCTGTCGGCGGCCGGACTCGTCGAGGCCGTCGCCGCCGTCGCCCAGCTGCGGGCCGGCGCCGTGCACCCCAACCCGCACCTGGAGCACCCGTGCGCCGACCTGCCGCTGGCCGGGCGGGTGAGCGAACCGCGGCCGCTGCGCACCGCGCTCAGCAACAGCTTCGCCTTCGGCGGCATCAACGCCTCCGTCGTCCTGAGCCTCCCGCCCGCCCAGCCCTGAAGCAGCCCTGTAGTTACGGAGAAGACCATGAAGCAGGTCGGCATCGAAGCCATCAACGCGTACTGCGGCGAGACCTATGTCGACGTCCCCACGCTGTTCGCGGCCCGCGGTCTCGACGACAGCCGGATCGGCAACCTGATGATGGCGCGCAAGAGCGTCGCGCTGCACTGCGAGGACGCCGTGTCCTTCGCCGTGAACGCCGCCAAGCCGATCGTGGACGCCCTCACCGAGGAGGAGCGCGCCTCCATCGAGCTGCTGATCGTCGGCACCGAGTCCGGCGTCGACTTCGGCAAGTCGCTGGCCACCTACGTCCACGACCACCTGGGACTGCCGCGCAGCTGCCGCCTGTTCGAGACCAAGCAGGCCTGCTACAGCGGCACCGCCGCCCTGCAGATGGCCGCCGCCGTCGTCGCCGCCAGCCCCTTCGAGGGCGCCAAGGCGCTCGTCATCAGCAGCGACGTGGCCCGGCCCGTGCCGCACACCTACGTCGAGCCCAGCCAGGGCGCGGGCGCGATGGCCATGCTGGTCTCCGACCGCCCCGTGGTCGCCGCCTTCGACCACGGCGCCAACGGCTTCCACAGCTACGAGGTGATGGACACCTGCCGCCCCGACCCGGAGCGGGAGGCCGGTGACACCGACCTGTCCCTGCTGACGTACATCGACTGCCTCAAGGGCTCCTTCGCCGACTACGCGCGCAAGGTGGAGGGCGCCGACTTCGTCGACACCTTCGACCTGCTCGCCATGCACACCCCGTTCCCCGGGATGGTCAAGGGCGCCCACCGGGCCGCGCTGCGCAAGCTGCGCCGCGGCATCTCCCCGCAGGCCGTCGAGGACGACTTCACCACCCGCCTCGGCGCCGCGATCCAGTACCCGCAGCAGGTCGGCAACATCTACGCCGGCACCGTCTTCCTCGCCCTCGCCTCCACCCTCGACAACGCCGTCATCGACCGCGAGAAGCGCATCGGCGTCTTCTCCTACGGCTCCGGCTGCGCCTCGGAGTTCTACAGCGTCGTCGTCACCCCCGACTCCCAGCGCGCGGTGCGCGCCATGGGCATCCGCGAGGCCCTCGACGCGCGCTACCGGCTGAGCATGCAGGAGTACGACGAACTCCTCGCCGCCACCGCCGAGCTGAAGTTCGGCGACCGGGAGTTCACCTTCGACCTCGACCGGTTCCCGCAGATCACCAAGGAGCGCTTCACCGGCGGGCGCCGCCTCGTCCTGGAGGCCGTGCGCGACTACCACCGCGAGTACGTGTGGCTCGACGGAGGTGCCGCGCGATGACCGGCGCCCCGGCCACCCCCGGCAGTCCCGCCCCGCCGGTGGCGCTCAGCCGCTCGCGCGGAGTGCTGCACGCCGTGCTGGACGCGCCCGGACGGCGCAACGCCATCACGCCCGACCTGCTCGACGCCCTGCACGCGGCCGTCGACACGGCCGAGGCCGACCCCGGCTGCCGGGTCCTGGTGCTGTCCGCCCGCGGGGAGGACTTCTGCGCGGGCACCGACCTGTCCGCCCCCGTACGGACCCCGGAACCCGGCGCACCGGCCGAGCTGCCGTACTGGACGCTGCTCGACCGGCTCACCCGGACCCCCGTCGTCACCGTCGCGCTCGTCGAGGGCCGGGCCACCGCCGGCGGCGTCGGGCTGGCCGCCGCCTGCGACCTGGTGCTCGCCGGGCCCGGCGCCCGGTTCCGGCTGACCGAGGCGCTCGTCGGCCTGGTCCCCGCCATGGCGCTGCCCTTCGTCGCCCGCAGGACGGGCGAGCAGCGGGCGTTCACCGCCACCCTGCTCGCCGAGGACCTGGACGCCGGCGCGGCGCTCGCCGCCGGACTGGCCGACCTGGCCGCCGACGACCCGGCACAGGCGCTGCGCCGCACCCTGGTGGCCCTCAGCCGCGTCGACCGGTCCACCGCCGGGGCGCTCAAGGAGTACCGGGCCCGGCTCTTCCCGCGCGACGCGCACCTCGGCCGGGACGCCGGCCGCACCTTCCTCGACCGCCTCGCCGACCCCGCCGTCCAGCCGCTGCTGGGCCGGATACCCGCCCCGGAGCGTGCCGCATGACCGCACCCGCCGCCGAGTCCGTCGTCCGGCTGTCCTGGGAGGGCGCCGTCGCCGTCGTCACCATGGACGACCCGACGGGCGCAACACCTTCTCGCCCGGACTGACCTCGGGCCTGGTCGACTCCGTCGAGTCCGCCGCCGCCGACCCGCGCACCCGGGCCGTCCTCGTCGAAGGCCGCCCGGAGCTGTTCTGCGCCGGCGGAACCCAGCGCGAGCTGGTCAACTTCGCCCAGGGCAACGGCAGCTTCGACACGGACGACTTCTTCCGGGTGTTCGCACGCTGCCCGCTGCCGGTGATCGCCTCCGTGCAGGGGCACGCCATCGGCGGCGGCCTGGTGCTCGCGCTGTACGCGGACTTCGCCGTGTTCAGCGAACGCTCCCTGTACGCGGGCAACTTCATGCGCTACGGCTTCACGCCCGGGATGGGGGCCACCCATCTGTTCCCGGCGCGCTTCGGCCGCGAACTCGGCACCGAGATGCTGTTCTCCGCCCGCAACTACCGGGGGGCCGAACTGCGGGAGCGGGGCGCGCCGGTACGGGTCGTGCGGCACGCCGACGTGCCCGCCACCGCACGCGAGCTGGCCCGCTCGGTCAGCGGGGCGCCGCGGGCCTCGCTGGAACTGCTCAAACGGGAGCTGGCCGCGCCGCTGCTCGCCGAGACGGGGCGGCGGTGGCCCGCGAAGCCGCCCTGCACCGCACCTCGTTCCGCCTGCCCGAGGTCCTGGAACGCATCGTCGCCGACTACGGCGAGCCGAGCCCCGTGGCCCGGCCTGACCCGGCCTCCTGACGACCGCCCGCCGCCCGCCCCGCACGAGGACCGCACGAGGACCCCGATGGAACCCATGGACGCCAAAGAGATCCTGACCCGCGTGAAGACCGGCGCCCTGGACGCCGCGACCGCCGCCGCCCTGCTCCGCGCCGCCGGCGCGCGCACCGGCACCGGTACCCGCACCGGCACCGGCACCGGCGCCGAGGACCGGAGCACGCCGGGCGCCCCGGGGCGCCCGGTGCGCCGGGTGTTCCGGAGGCTCGGGGTGCCGTGGGCGCGCCGGACGCCGGGGGAGCGGCGGGCGCGCCGGACGTGCCGGCCGCGCCGGGTGATGTCGTGGCTCCCGGCTCTCGCGGCCCCGCTGTGCGGGGGCCGGGGCGCCGGAGGTGCCGTGGGTGCCCCGGCCGGGGCGGCGCCGGCGGGCGGTTCCGGTGGGGCGGCCGCCGCGGGCAGGGTGTCGCGGGAGCGGGCCGCGGCGCTGCTGCTGGCGGCGGCGGGGAGGCCGGCCCCGGGCGGCCGGCGAGCGGGGCCGTACGCGGCGCCGCCGGCGGGGAGCGGGCCGCGACGGCCGGGATCGCCGGTGGGGAGGGGACCACGACGGCCGGCCCCGCTGCCGGGGCGGGGGCGGGCGGCGCCGCTGCCGGGGCGCGGGCGGCAGATCCCGCTGCCGGGACGGTGGCGGGCGGCACCGCGCCGTCCCGGCCGGACGTGCCCGAGCCGGTGGCCGTCGTCGGGTACAGCGCCCGGTTCCCCGGGCGCCGGACGCCGACACGTTCTGGCAGCGGCTGCTGGACGGCGACGACCTCGTCACGGAGGTCCCGCCGACCGGTGGCGGATCGCCGAGCACTACGACCCCGACCCGGGGCCGAGGGGAAGTCGGTCAGCAAGTGGGGCGCCTTCGTGGAGGACGCCGACCGGTTCGACGCCGAGTTCTTCCGCATGCCGCCGCGCGAGGCCGAACTCATGGACCCGCAGGCCCGGCTGTTCCTCCAGGAGGCCTGGCGCGCGCTGGAGCACGCCGGGCAGCGCACCGGGGCCCTCGCCGGCACCCGCTGCGGGGTCTACGCGGGCGTCATGATGAACGACTACCAGGACCTCGTCGAACGGGAGAGCGAGCACGCCCGGCTCGCCCAGGTGATGCAGGGCAACTCCAACTCCCTGCTCGCCGCCCGGATCGCCTACCACCTCGACCTCAAGGGCCCCGCCGTCACCGTCGACACGGCCTGCTCGTCCTCCCTGGTCGCCCTGCACCAGGCCTGCCAGGCCCTGTGGCTCGGCGAGGCCGACATGATGCTCGTCGGCGGCGTCACCCTCTACCTCACCGAACTGCCGCACGTGTTCATGAGCCGGGCCGGCATGCTCTCGCCGACCGGCCGCTGCCGCCCCTTCGACGCCGCCGCCGACGGCATCGTCCCCGGCGAGGGCTGCGCCGTCGTCGTCCTCAAGCCGCTGTCGAAGGCGCTGGCCGACGGCGACCCCGTGCACGCCGTGCTGCGCGCCTGTGGCATCGGCCAGGACGGCCGCACCAACGGCATCACCGCGCCCAGTGCCGCCTCCCAGGCCCGGCTGATCACCGCCACCCTGGACCGCTTCGGCCTCGACCCGGCCGGCATCGACTACGTCGAGTGCCACGGCACCGGCACCCCGCTCGGCGACCCCATCGAGGTCACCGCGCTCAACGAGGCGTTCGCCCCGGCGGCCCGGCCCGCGGGCAGCGTCCCGATCGGCTCGGTCAAGGGCAACGTCGGCCACACCTCGGCCGCCGCCGGACTGGCCGGCCTGCTCAAGGCCGTCGGCGTGGTGCGCACCGGCCAGGTGCCGCCCTCGCTGCACTGCACCACCCTCAACCCGCGCATCCCCTTCGACGAGGGCCCGTTCACCGTCGCCACCGAGGCCCGCGCGCTGCCCGGCACGGGCGGGCGGCCCGCCGCGCCTCGGTCAGTTCCTTCGGATTCAGCGGCACCAACGCCTACGTCGTCGTGGAGGAGGCACCGCCGCTCCCGGCGTCCCCCGCGGCGGACACCGGCGCTCCCGTGCTCGTACCGCTGTCCGGCCGCCGGCCCGAGGCCGTCGCGGG
Source organism: Streptomyces sp. SW4 (assembly GCA_003248315.1). Taxonomy (GTDB): domain Bacteria; phylum Actinomycetota; class Actinomycetes; order Streptomycetales; family Streptomycetaceae; genus Streptomyces. Next base: position 241,036 of record QKWM01000002.1, on the reverse strand, counting down.
CCGGGCCGCCGAACTCGCCCGCTGGCTGCGCTCGCCCGCCGGTGCGGACGTCCGCCTCGCCGACCTCGCCCACACCCTCGCCTGCGCCCGCGACCACCACCGCCACCGGGCCGCGCTCCTGGCCGCCGACCGTGCCGGACTGCTCGCCTCCCTGGACCGGCTGGCGGCCGGCGCCCCCGACGAGCGGACCGTCACCGCACCGGACGGCCCGGACGCGGTGCCGTCCGCCGGCCCGGCCGCCGCCGACGACACCCTCTGGGACCTGGCCGCCGCCGGCGATCCCGCCGCCCTGCGCGAGACGGCCCGGCGCTATGTGGCCGGCGGGGCCGTCGACTGGGCCCGGGTCAGCCCGCCCGCCCGGCACCGCCGGGTCCCCGCCCCCGGCTACGCCTTCGTCCCCGACCGCCACTACGTCGTGCCCCCGGCCGACGCCGGCCGGGACGGCCGGACACCGCCCGGGAACCGTCCGACGCCGGCCGGGGACGGCCGGACACCGCCCGCGAACCGGCCGACGCCGGCCGTGGGGCCGACGGGGATCCGCTCGACGGGCTCGTGCTGTACGCGCCCGGCTGGGAGGAGTGCCCGCTGCCGCACCGCGAGCCCGGTGCGGACACCGGCAGCGGCACCGGCACAGGCACCGGCACAGGCAGCGGCAACGGCAGCGGCACCGGCGACGGGACCAGTGCCGGCGCCGGCGACGTGCTGTACGTGCACGACGCGCACGGCGACCTGGCGGCCGCCCTCGGCGGCATCGCGCCGGACCGTGCCGCCGACGGGCCGCAGCCGGAGGCCGCCGCCCTCGTCCTGCGGCTCACCGGCGACGACGTGGCCGCCCTGGACGCCGCGCGGCGGGTCCTCGCCGCCCACCGCACCCAGCCGCTGACCCTGATCGCCGTCACCGCCGACCCGCGGCGCGCCGACGCCGCCCGCGCCCTGGTGCAGACCCTGCGCCAGGAGAACCCGCGCCTGACGGGCCGGGCCCTGCTCGTCCCGACGACGGCCCCGCCGCCGCACCGCGGGTCCGGGCGGAACTGGCCGCCCCCGGCGCGGAGTTCGGGCACCTCGCCGATCTGCGCGGCGCCCGGCGCACCCGCAGGGTGCTGCGGCCCGCCGCACCGCCCGCCACCGGCTTCACGCCCCGCCCGGACGGCGTGTACCTGGTCACCGGCGGCATGGGCGGCATCGGCCTCGCCCTGGCCCGGGACCTGCTCCGGCACCCCGGGGTCCGCGTCGTCGCCTGCGGCCGCACCCCCGCCGAGGACCTGGACGCCGCCGTGCGGCCCCCGGCGGACGGCTCCGGCCGGCTGCGCTACGTCCGCGCCGACATCGCGGCCCCCGGCGGCGCCCGGGCCCTCGTCCGCGACGTCCTCGGCCACGAGGGCGCCCTGCACGGCGTCTTCCACGCGGCCGGGATCGTCCAGGACGCCTACCTGCTGCGCAAGAGCGCCGACGGCATGGCCGGCGTCCTCGCTCCCAAGATCAGCGGCGTCACCGCCCTGGACGAGGCCACCGCCTCCCTCCCGCTCGACGTCTTCGTGCTCTTCTCGTCCGTCGCCGCCGTCACCGGCAACATCGGCCAGTCCGACTACGCCTACGCCAACGGCGTGCTGGACGGCTTCGCCGAGCACCGCGCGGCCCGCGTCGCGGCGGGGAGCGGCACGGGCGCACCCTGTCGGTGCAGTGGCCGCTGTGGGACGTGCCCGGCATGACCATCCCCGAGCCCGTCCGCCAGGTCGTGGAGGAGCGCGTCGGCATGGTCCCGCTGCCCGCCGGGCCCGGGCTCGCCGCGCTGCACCGGCTGCTCGGCGCCGGCGGCCCCGACGTCGTCTCCGTCTTCCACGGCCGGGCCGACGCCTGGCGGCGGCACCTCGCCGGTCTCGGACTGCTCCCCGTACGGGACACGGACGGCACCGGCGCCTCCGCCGACCGCCCCGCCCCGCCGGCCGCCCCGCCTCCGCCGGCCGCCCCGCCTCCGACGCCGGGCCGGTGCCGCAGGCCGGGCCCGCGTCCGGGGCCCGGGCCGCCGACCGTGACCTGCTCGACCTGGTCTGCCGCACCGTCGCCGAGACCCTCGGCCACGACCGGTCCGCCATCGGCCCCGGCACGTCGCTGGAGGCCCTGGGCCTGGACTCGGTGATGATCCGCACCCTCGCCTCGAAGCTGAGCGGCCGGATCGCGCCCATCGGCCCCGAGATGCTCTTCGGCCTGCGCGACCTCGCCGAACTCGCCGCCCACCTGCGCCGCCTGACTCCGGACCCGGCCCCCACCGGCGGCGACGAGACCCCCGCGCCCACGCCCGCGCCCACGCCCGCGCTCACACCCGCGGCCGGCTCCGCGCCCGCCCAGGAGGCCGCCCCCGCGCGCACGGCGCCGAACGCCGGCCCGCGCCCGGCCCGGCCGGCCGTCACCGAACCGGCCGGCCCCGACACCGACACCGAGGACGACGTGTTCGCCGTCGTCGGCATCAGCGGGCGGTACCCGGGCGCCGACTGCCTCGACGCCTTCTGGGAGAACCTCCTGGTCGGCAAGGACACCGTCGGGGACCTGCCCACCGACCGGTGGAGCGACAGCGGCGGCGTGTCCGCCCGGGGCCACTTCCTGGACCGCGTGGACGCCTTCGACCCCGTCTTCTTCGGCCTGTCCGCGCACGAGGCCGCGTTCGTCGACCCCCAGGAACGGCTGTTCCTGGAGATCGCCTGGGAGGCGCTGGAGGACGCCGGCCTCACCGGTGCCCGCCTCGACGCGCTCACCGCGGCCGACGGCGAGGCCCGCAGCGTCGGGGTGTTCGCCGGGATCACCTCCGCCGACTACCCCCTGCTCGGCGCCGAACGCTGGGCCGCCGGGCAGCGGGACATGCCGTCCGGACACCACTGGTCGCCGCCCAACCGGCTGTCGTACCTGCTCGACCTGCGCGGCCCCAGCCAGCCCGTCGACACCGCCTGCTCCTCCTCGCTGGTCGCCGTGCACCTGGCCGTGGAGGCACTGCGCCGCGGCGAGTGCGCCGCCGCGCTGGCCGGCGGCGTCAACCTCTACCTGCACCCCTCCCGGTTCCGGATGCTGCGCCGCTCCGGCTTCCTCGCCGAGGACGGCCGGTGCCGCAGCTTCGGCACCGGCGGCGCCGGGTTCGGGCCGGGCGAAGGCGCCGGGGCATTGGTGATCAAGCGGTTCTCGAGGGCCCTCGCGGACGGTGACACCGTGCACGCCCTCATCCGCGGAACCGCCGTCGCCCACGGCGGCCGTACCAACGGTTTCACCGCCCCCAGCCCCCGCGCCCAGGCCCGGGTGCTGCGGCAGGCGCTGCGCCGCGGCGGCGTGGACCCGGCCACCGTCACCGTCGTCGAGGCGCACGGCACCGGCACCGAACTGGGCGACCCGGTCGAGGTCGCGGCCCTGAACGAGACCTACGGGCAGGGCGCCGCCGCCGCGGTGCCGTGCTCGCTCGGCTCGGTCAAGTCCGCCATCGGGCACGGGGAGTCGGCCGCCGGAATCGCGGCCCTCACCAAGGTCCTGCTGCAACTGCGGCACGGCACGCTCGCGCCCACCCTGCACGCCGACCCCGTCAACCCCGGGCTCGGCCTGGCCGGTTCCCGCTTCCGGCTGCAGCACGAGGCCGCGCCCTGGCCCCGGCTGCGGGACGCCGAGGGGCGGGAGCTGCCCCGGCGGGCGGGCGTCAGCTCCTTCGGCGCGGGCGGCGTCAACGCCCACGTGATCCTGGAGGAGTACCTTCCCGAGGAACCGGACACCGCAGTCGCCGAGCCGGACGGCCGGCAGCTCGTGCTGGTCTCCGCGCCCACCTCCGCCCATCTCACCGCGCTCGCCGGACGGCTGGCCGCATGGCTCACCGGGCCGGGCCGCGACACTCCGCTCGCCGCCGTCGCCCGGACGCTGCGCACCGGACGGGCCACCGGCCCCGCCCGGCTCGCCGCCGTCGTCACCGGCACCGCCGAACTCGCCGCCGCGCTGGGCCGCTTCGCCGAGGACGGCCGTGCCGCCGGCGCGGTGCGCGCGGGCACGGTCGAGGCCGGCCGGGAGCAGGCTCCGGAGACCGACGACCTCCTCGGCACGCTGTGGCGGACGGGCCGCCTGGAGCAGCTGGCCGACCTGTGGGTGGCCGGGTGGCAGGTGGACCGTCACGCCCCGGACACCGGCACGGCCGCGGTGGTTCCCCTCCCGGCCACCCCGTTCCTGCGCACCCGCCACTGGCTCCCGGAGACCGGCCCGGCCGGCCCCGCAGGCCACACGACCCCGGCCGGCCCGGAGGTTCCGGCCGGCCCGGCGGCCCAGGAGGTGCGGGAACAGGTACCCGTACCCGCGCCTCCGGCCGCAGCCACGCCCGCGCCCGCACCCGCGCCCGCGCCCGCACCCGCGCCCGCGCCCGCGACCGTGCCCGCACCCGCGACCGCGCCCGCACCCGTGCTCGTATCCGAGCCCGAGCCCGAGCCCGCGCCGGAGCCCGAGCCGGAGCCCGCGCCGGCAGGGGTCGCCGGTGACGAACGGGTCCGCCGGCTCGTGGAGTTCATCGGCGAGCTGGCCGCCGGACCCGGTTCCGGCGGCGCCATCGACACCGGCCGCACCCTCGTCGAGCTGGGCGTGGACTCCATCGGCGCGATGAACCTCCGGTTCGAGATCACCGAGCGGTTCGGCGAGACCCTGCCGCTCCAGCAGCTCAGCGAGTCCACCGTCGACGAACTCGTCGCCCACCTGTCCGCTCTGCCCGCCCTGTAGAGGGAACCGGAGATCCCAGCCATGCCGCAGACCGACCCCGCCGCCCGGTACGAGCCGTTCGCGCTCACCGAAGTCCAGGAATCGTTCTACGTCGGCCGCACGCTCGGGGCGGTACCGGCGCGGGAACCCAGATCCACCTCGAGTTCGACGCCGACGCACTGGACACCGACCGCGCCGAGGCCGCCTGGAACGACGTCGTCGCCGCCACCGACATGCTGCGCGCCCGCCTGCTGCCCGACGGCACCCAGGCGGTCCTGCGGGAGGTGCCGCACTACGCCGTCGTCCGCGCCGACCTGACGGAGGCGACACCGGCCGAGGCCGAGGCCGGGCTGGACCGGCTGCGCCGGGAGGCGCTCGGCGGCTTCGACCCGCACCGCTGGCCGCTGTTCGCCGTGCGCGTCGCGCACCTGCCCGGCGGACGGGCCCGCGTGCTGTTCACCGTGGACGAGCTGATCGCCGACGGCCCCAGCGTCTCGCTGCTGCTCCAGCAGTGGTACGCCGCCTACGCCCACGGCACCGCACCCCGGCCGCCCGGCATCACCTTCCGCGAGTACGCCGCCGCCACGGCCACCGCCGAGGTGCCCGAGGCGTCCTGGCGTACTGGCGGGAGCAACTGGCCGGTGTCGACCTGGAGCGCCCGCTGCCGCTCGCGGCCGCAACCGCGCCCGCCGGCCCGGACACGCCCGCCCACCGGCGGCTGACGCTGCGCCTGGACGCCGAGCGCTGGGAACGGGTGAAGGCGGTGGCCAAGGAGGCCCGGGCCACGCCCACCGCGCTGCTGCTCGCGCTGAACACGGCCGCCGTGCAGGGCACCGGCCGCGATCCGCTGCCGGTGGTCCTCACGACGTACAACCGGCGCCCGGTGCACCCCGACGTCGCCCGTCTGGCCGGGCCGTTCATCTCGACGTCCGTGTTCGTCGCCCCGCCGCCCGAGGACACCCTGCGCGTCCGCCTCGAGCGGGTGCGCGCCCGGCTGTGGCAGGACCTGGAGCACGCGGCCGTCAGCGGCGTGCGGGCCCTGCGCGAGCACGCCAGGGCGGCCGGCGGACACCGGGGGCGCGCCGTCCCCATGGTCTTCACCAGCCTGCTCGGCAGCCTCACCGCGCTCACCGGCGCCGCCGCCGAGGACCCCGCCAACTGGGCCGCCCACGTCGACCTGTCCGCCTCGGCCACCCTCACCTCGGGCGTCCACCTGGAGGCCTGCGTGCAGGAGCGGGCCGGCGCCCTGCTGCTGTCCTGGGACTACGCGCCGACCGAGCTCGACACCGCCCGCACCGAGGCCGCCTTCGCGGCACTGGGGGAGCTGCTGGAGCGGCTCGCGCGGGACGGGGCCGCCGCCCTCGACGGCCCGCTCGCCGAACCGGAGCCCGACGGGCGGCCCGTGCCGCTCACCGAGGTGCAGTCCGCCTACCTCGTCGGCCGCATGGGCGGCCTCGGCGGCGCCGCCGAGACCCGCGTCTACCAGGAGTTCCTGCTGCAACGGCACGACCTGGACCGCCTGGAGCGGTGCTGGAACCGGCTCGTGGCCCACCACCCGATGCTGCGCGCGGCCGTCCACGAGGACGGCACCCTCACCGTCGCCCCCCGGGCGGACACACCCCCGTACCGCATCGCCCGCCACGACCTGACCGCCGCCCCGACCCCGAGGCGGACCTCGCCGCCACCGCCGAACGGCTGCGCGCGGGCACCTTCCCGCTCGGCAGCCGCCCGATGTACGCGCTGGAGGCGAGCACGCTGCCCGACGGCACCGCCGTGCTGCACGTCGTCCTCGACGCCCTCCTCGCCGACGCCCGCAGCTTCGCGCTGCTGTTCGGCCAGCTCTTCGCCCTGCACGACGGGGACGACTCCGTGCTCACCGCGCCCGCCGACCCCGTGCCCCACCTGCGGGCCCTCGCCGGACGGCGGACGGACGACGCCGAGGAGCACGCGCAGGCCCGCGCCGCCTGGCGGCAGAAGTTCGCCGCGCTGCCCCGGGCCCGGACCTGCCCGAACCGGCCGCCGGAGCGCCGCGCAGGCACCGCGCTGCCCCGCTCGGCTCCTGGCGCCGCCTGACCGAGCGCGCCGCCGCGCTCGGCGTCCCCGCCGACGTCGTGCTGCTCACCGCCTACACCGACGAACTGCGCGCCGAGTTCGGCCACCGGGGCCCGTTCACCGTCACCGTCGTCTCCTGGGACCGGCCCGGCACCCTGCCCGGCGCCGCCGGCATGGTCGCCGACTTCACCCGGCTCGCCTGGCTCGTCGTCGACGACACCCTGCCGGCGTCCTTCGCCGACCGCGCCCGCGAGCTGTGGGCGAGGGTCCGCGCCGACCTCGAACGCCACGAACGCTGCCCCGGCCTCGGCGAGCTGCGCACCCGCGTCTTCCGCTCCGGCGGGGCGCTGCGGCTGCCCGTGGTGTTCACCCGCGTCCCCGAGATCGACCCGGCGCTGCACCCGCACGGCGTGCGGCTGCGCACCAGCCAGTCGCAGACCGCGCAGGTCGCCCTCGACCATGTGCCGCTGCTGGTCGGCGACGACCTGATGGGCCAGTGGGACGCCGCCGACGGCGCGCTCGAACCCGCCCGTCTGGAGGCGATGTTCGACCGCTACGCCCGCCGGGTGCGGGAGTTCCTGGCCGGCGACGAGCCGTCGCCGGCCACGGCGGCGCACGCCGCCCCGGAGACGTCCGAGACGTCCGAGACGTCCGAGACGTCCGAGACGCCGAAGACGCCGGAGGCGCCGGAGACTCCCACGACCGCCGAGGTGACCCCCGGGGCCACGGCGACCTCCGGGGCCACGGCGGCCCCCGCGGCCCCGGCCTCCGTCGTCGGCCCGTGGACCTCCGGGCGCCGGTGACCCTGGTGGAGCTGGTCGAGGCCGGGCTCACCGGCCGCGACGAGCGCCCCGCCGTGCGGTTCGCCGGACAGACCGTCACCTACCGCGAACTCGCCGACCGCACCGCCCGGCTCGCCCGCCACCTGCGCGCCCTCGGCGTCCGGCCCGGGACCACGTCGCCGTGCACATGGACCGCTCCGCCGACCTCGTCACCGCGCTCGTCGGCATCGTGCGCGCCGGCGCCGTCTACGTCCCGGTCGATCCCGCCAACCCGCCCGAGCGCGTCCGCTACCTGCTCCAGGACAGCGGCGCCCGGGTCGTCGTCGCCGACGAGGCCCGCGCCGCCGTCCCCGCCGAGGCGGGCGCCGTCGTGGTCTGCCCCGGCCGCGCCGAGGACCGGCAGGCGCTCGCCGCCTACCCGGCGACCCCGCCGGCCGTGACCCTCGGCCCCGACGACCCGGCCTACACGATCTACACCTCCGGCACCACCGGGAAGCCCAAGGGCTGCCGCAACACCCAGCAGGGCGTGGCCAACCGGCTGCTGTGGATGCAGGAACGCTTCCCCCTCGGCCCGGCCGACCGGGTCGCGCAGAAGACGCCGTACGGCTTCGACGTCTCGGTGTGGGAGTTCTTCTGGCCGCTCCTCGCGGGCGCCTCGATCGTCGTGGCCCGGCCCGGCGGCCACACCGACCCCGCCTACCTGGCGAGGCTGCTGCGCGAGGAGGCGGTGACGGTCACCCACTTCGTGCCGTCCGTCCTCGGCATGTTCCTGCGCCACCCGCGGTCCGCCGCCTGCACCGCCCTGCGGTACGTCTTCGCCAGCGGCGAGGCCCTGCCCGTCGCCACCATGCGGCACTTCTACGAGGTGTACGGCACCGGCGCGGACGCCCCCGAACTGCACAACCTCTACGGGCCGACCGAGGCCGCCGTCGACGTCACCCACTGGGCGTGCCGCCCCGACTGGGACGAGCCCACGGTGCCGATCGGCCGGCCCGTCGCCCACACCCGCATCCACCTCGTCGACGAGGCACTGCGGCCGGTGGAGCCCGGCACGCCCGGCGAGATCGTCATCGGCGGCCGGCAGGTGGCCCTCGGCTACCACGGGCGCCCGGAGCTGACCGCCGAGCGTTTCGTGCCGTCGCCGTTCCCGGAGCTGGACCCCTCCCGCGGCTGTACCGCACGGGCGACCTCGGGCTGCTCGCCGACGACGGCGAGATCCGCTACCTCGGGCGCATCGACGGGCAGTTCAAGCTGCGCGGGCTGCGCATCGAGCCCGAGGAGATCGAGGCCGCGCTCACCGGGCTGCCCGCCGTCGCCGAGGCCCGGGTGCTCCCGGTGCGCGAGGAGGCGTCCGGGGAGCAGGTGCTGGCCGCGGTCTGCGTGGCCGGCGCGCCCGGCCCGGCCCCGGGCCCGGGGAGCTGCGCCGGGCCCTCGCCGAGGTGCTGCCGGCGTACCTGATCCCGAGCCGGTTCCGCTTCGTGGACCGGCTGCCGCTGACGACCAACGGCAAGCTGGACCGCGGGGCGGCGGCCCGTCTCCTCGACGCGGCCCGGACGGGGGCCCGGCCGACGTGCCCGCCGCGTCCGTCGCGTCCGTCGCGTCCGCCGCGTCCGCCGTGGCGGCGGCGGGTGCGGCGGGCGTTCCGGGTGACCCGGGCGCGGGTCCCGCGGGGATGCCGGTGCCATCGGCGCCGGCCGGGCCGGGCCGCCGGTTCCGCCGGTTCCGCCGGTTCCGCCGGGAGCGACGGTGCGGCACCGGCGGCCGGGCGGCGCCGGCCGATGTGCCCGTGCCCGCCCCGTGCCGGGCCCGGACGGCGGGGCGGCCGCCGCGATCCGGGCCGCGGTCGCCGAGGTGCTCGGTGTCGCCGACGCCGGCGCCCTCGACCCGGACGCCGACCTGTTCGACCTCGGGCGACCTCGTTCAGCATGATCCGGATCGCCCAGGAGATCGAGCGGATCACCGGCGCCGCGCTGCCCGTCGACGCGCTGATCAGCAGGCCGACGGTCGCCGCGCTGACCGCCGCCGCCCTGCCGGACGCCGCTGCGGGCGGAACGGCCGCCGGAGCGGCTGCCGCCGGGCCGCCGGGGCCGAGTCCGCCGCCGGGGCCGCCTCCGTCGCCGCGGGACCTCCGTCGCCGGGGCGCGGAGCCGGGGACGCGGGTGCTCACCGCCGAGGACGTGGCCCGTACGGCCGCGTCCGTGCTGAACCTGCCCGGCGTCGACCCGGACGCCGACCTGTTCGACCTCGGGGCGACCTCGTTCAGCATGATCCGGCTGGCCCAGGAGATCGAGTCGGCCACCGGCCGGCAGGTACCCGTCGACGTGCTCATCCAGAGCCCCACGGCCCGCGCCGTCGCGGAGAGCCTCGCCCTCGCGCCCGCTCCCGCCGCGGCGGCCCCGGGCCGCCCGGCCGCCACGCCGCCGGCGAGCGCGGGCACGGACGTGCGGATCGCCCTCGACCCGGCCGCCAAGGCCGCCTTCAAGGAGGCCAGGATCGCCGAACGGCGGCTGCCCGCCTCGCTGCCGCGGCTGCCCGTGCCCGCCGCCGGCCCCGCCGAGACGCTCGCCCTGTTCGACGCGTCGTCCTTCCGGGACTTCGCCGGGGAACCGGTACCCGCGCGGGACCTGCTCGACCTGCTCGCCACCGTCACCTGGGGCGACCTCGACGGCCGGGCCAAGCGGCGCTACCCGTCCGGCGGCGGCTTCTACCCGGTCCAGGTGTACGTGTACCTCGCGCCCGGCGCCGTGGCCGGCACCGATCCCGGCCTGTACTACCTGCACCCCGCCGAGCGGGCCCTGATCGCCCTCGCCCCGACGCCCGCTACGGCACCGACCTGCACGTCTTCCACAACCGTGCCCTCGTGGAGGGGGCCGCCTTCGGTGTCTTCCTCGTCTCCACCCCGGCGGCCATCGCCCCGGCCTACGGCGAGCGGAACGCCGCCCGCTTCTCCACCATCGAGGCCGGCCACATCGCCCAGCTGCTGCTCACCGGCGCACCCGAGCGGGGACTGGGGCTGTGCGCGGTCGGCGAGATGGACTTCGACGCCGTACGCGCCGACTTCGGCGTCGACGACGACCAGGAGCTGCTGCTGTCGCTGTGGGGCGGCGCGCTCACCCCGGACGCCCGGGCCCGCCGGGAGGCGCTGCGGACCGGCACGGCAACCGGGACGGACGCCGGTACCGGAACCGACGTCCGCACCGGCGACGACGCGGGTGGCGTCGCCGTCGCCGTCGTCGGGTTCGCCGCCGAACTGCCCGGCGCACGCTCCCTGCACGACCTCGACGCCCTGCTGGCCCGCGGCGGCACCGCCACCGGACCCGTGCCCGAGGACCGGTGGGCGCCGCTGCGCTCCCGTGCCCGGCGCGCCGGAGCCGGCGTCGGCGGCTACCTCGACGACGTCCTGGCCGCCGAGGCCGAGGAGTTCGGCATCGACCCGGCCGAGGGCCCGGCCGTCGACCCGCAGGAACGGCTGCTGCTGTCCGTCGCCCGCCGCTGCTTCGAGGACGCCGCCGTCGTCCCGGCACGACTCGCCGAGCAGGGGCCGGTCGGGGTGTTCGTCGGGTCCATGTGGCACGACCACGCGCTCCACGGGGTCGCCGCACGGGCGGGCGGACGGCCCGACGAGGGCACGCACGCCACCCGCGGCGGCCTCGCCCACCGCACCTCGCACGCGTTCGGGCTGACCGGCCCCAGCGTGCTCCTCGACACCGGGTGCGTGTCCGGTCTCGCCGCCGTCGAGGCCGCGTACCGGGCGGTCGCCGACGGCCGCTGCACGGCCGCCCTCGCCGCCGCGGCCAATCTCGTGCTGCACCCCGACCACCTCGACGTGCTGTCCGAGATGGGGCTCGTCGCCGAGGACGCCGACTCCTGCGCCTTCACCGACCGGGCGAGCGGCTGGCTGGTCGGCGAGGGCGTCGGCGCGGTGCTGCTCAAGCCGCTGGAGCGGGCGCTGGCCGACGGCGACCCCGTGCACGCGGTGCTGCGCGGCGGTGCGCTCCAGCACTCGGGCACCACCCGGCAGTTCGGCGTTCCCGACCCGCAGCGGCAGGAGCAGACGATGCGCGCGGCCCTCGCCGACGCCCGTCTGGCCCCGCCGACATCGGCTACGTGGAGGCCGCCGCGGCGGGCGCCGCCCTCGCCGACGCCCTCGAGTTCACGGCCCTCGGCCGGCTGTTCGCCGACGACGCGGCCGACGCCCCGCGGAGGCGGGGGACAGGGTGCCGGTGGGAACCGTGAAGCCGAACACCGGGCACCTGGAGGCCGCGTCGGTCTTCGCCCAACTGGGCAAGGTCATCGCGCAGTTCCGCCGCGCCGAGCCGTATCCGACGGTCCTGTCCGGCGCCGTGAACCCCGCCGTCGCCCGCGCCTCGGGCCGGTGGCCCTGGCCGGGCGGGACGTGGGGCACTGGCGGACCGCGCCGGGCCGTCCCCGGCGGGTCCTGGTCAACGGCTTCGCGGGCGGCGGCTCGTACGGCAGCCTCGTCGTCGAGGAGCCGCCGGCCGTCACGCCGGCCGCGCCCGTCGCGCCCGACGACGAGGTGCGCGCCCTGCCGCTGTCGGCGGACACGCCGGAGAACCTGGCCGCGCTCGCCGAGAGCCTCGCCGACGCCTGGGAACGCGACCCCGGCCTCTCGGTGGGGCGGTGGCCCGCTCCCTGCGCGAGGGCCGTACGGACCGCCTGGCCCGTGCCGTCCTGGTCACCGGACGCACGACGGCGGTCGCCGGGCTGCGCGCGCTGGCCCGGCGCGTCCGCCGGGAGGGCGCGGGCATCGCCGAACTCGGGGGCTCCGCGCCGCGGGAGGAACTGGCGCCGACCGGGCCCTGGCTCGCCGGCGAGCAGGTCACCTGGCCCGCCGTGGCCGCCCCTCGGGCCGCCCTGCCGCCCACCCCGCTGACCCGGGTCTCGTTCCCGCTCCCGATCACCACCGGCACCGCGACGGCCGCTTCCGCGGCGGAGGGGAACGCCGACGGGCTCTCGGCACGGCTGGGCCAGGTCTGGGGCCTCGGCCCCGCCGCGGACCCGACGCCGCACCCGGCGCCGGCCTCCACGCCGGCACCCGGCCCCGGCACCGGACACGGGCCCGAAACCGCCCCCGCACCGGCAGCTCCCGCACCGGCCGCTCCCGCACCGGCACCGACCGCCACCCCGGCCGGGTCCGTCACCGAGGCCGTGCCCGGATCCCCGGCCCCCGCCGGCGCGCTCGCCGGCCCCGGCGTTCCGGCCGATCCCGGCGCTTCCGCCACCCCCGGTGCTTCTGCCGGCCCGGCGCCCCCGTCCCCACCGCCGCGCCTGTCGGCCCCGGTACTCCCGCGTCCACCGGCGCTTACGCCAACCCCGGCGCTCCCTCGCCCACCGGCGCTTCCGCCGAACCCGGTGCTTCCGCCGAACCCGGTGCTTCCGCCGAACCCGGCGTTCCGGGCGGCCCCGGTGTTCCGGACGCTGTCGGTGCGGTGGCCGGCGGGACGGCGTCGGCGGGTTCGAGCGGCTGGCGCGGATCGTCGCCGCCGAGGCCGGCGTGCCCGTCGAGCGGCTCACGCCCGGGCAGGACCTGTTCGCCCTCGGCGCCACCAGCCGGCAACTGCTGCGGATCGCCTCCCGCATCGCCGCCGACGGGGGCCGGGAGCCGTCCCTGGAGACCCTGTTCACCGCGGCCGACCTGGGTGCCCTCGCCGCCTTCGCCTATCCCGCCCACCCGTCCGCCACCACCGTCTGACAGGCAGTGATCACCATGACCCGGATCTTCATGTTCCCCGGCCAGGGCGCCCAGCGCGTCGGCATGGGCCGGGAGCTGTTCGACCGCTTCCCCGAGCTGGAGTCGCAGGCCAGCGACGTGCTCGGCTACAGCCTGCGCCGGCTGTGCCTGGAGGACCCCGAGGGCCTGCTCGGCAACACCCGCTACACCCAGCCCGCCATGTTCGCGGTGAACGCGCTCGCGCTCCGCGCCCACCTGGAGGACACCGGGGAGCGGCCCGACCTCGCCGTCGGCACAGCCTCGGCGAGTACAACGCCCTCCAGGCCGCCGGCGCGTTCGGCTTCACCGACGGGCTGCGGCTGGTCGCCGCCCGTGCCGAGGCGATGGCGCTCACGGGCGGCGGCGGCATGAGCGCGGTGATCGGCCTGCCCGAGACCCAGCTGCGCTTCCTGCTGCTGCGCGCCGGGTTCGCCTCGCTGGACCTCGCCAACCTCAACACGCCCGGCCAGATCGTGCTGGCCGGCCCGGTCGAGGACCTGGAGGAGGCCGGGCCGATCCTGGAGGACGCCGGGGCACGGGCCGTGCGGCGGCTCGCCGTCAGCGGGCCCTTCCACTCCCGGTACATGGCCCCGGCCGCCGAGCGGCTCTACCCGGTCGTCGCGGCCACCCGGTTCGCCCCGCTCGCCTTCCCGGTCGTCGCCAACGCCACCGCCCGCCCCTACGAGCAGGAGCGGATCGGCGACCTGCTGCTCCAGCAGATCCACCAGCCGGTGCGCTGGTGCCGGACGATGGAGTCGATCCTCGACGGCGAGTACGGCCCCGAGCCGGAGTTCACCGAGATCGGCACCGGCACCGTACTGACCGGCATGCTGCGGCAGATCCGACGCGAGCGCAGGACGGCCGTCGGCGCGGCGGGCGCCCGGTGAGCGGGTTCGCCGCCGGGCCGGACCCGAGCAGCGTGCACCTGTGGTTCTGCCCGAACGAGGCGCTGGAGGAGCCCCTCGCCGAGACGCTCGCCGAGCACTGGCTCGACGAGCACGAGCACGACGTGGCCCGCCGCTTCATGTTCCCGCGGGACCGGCGCCAGTACCTCGTCGCCCACGTGCTGGTGCGGCGGGTGCTCAGCCTGGTCACCGGGGTGCCGGAGGCCGAGGCGGCGATCTGGCGGTCCTCGCGCGGGCGCCCCTTCCTCCAGGCCGCCTTCGACGACGGGCCCTCGGGACGGCCCCGGCCCGACTTCAACCTGTCGCACGCGCACGGGCACAACGTCGTCGCCGTGGGCCACGGCCGCCGCGTCGGCGTCGACGTCGAACGCATCGACCGGGCCGCCGAGCGCGGCCTGGGCTGGATCGTGCAGAGCTACTCGCCCGAGGAACGCGCCCGGCTCGCCGAGATCCCGCCCGGCCGGCAACGGGACCGGGCCACGCTGCGGCTGTGGACGCTGAAGGAGGCCTACGCGAAGGCGCGCGGGCTGGGGCTCGGGCTGCCCTTCGACTCCTTCGCCTTCGAACTCGCCGACGACCACGGCGTGCTGGGATTCCGGCCGCCCGAGGACGACACCGCCGACCGCTGGACCTTCGTCGAACTCCAGCCCCGGCCCGAGGTGCTGGTCTCGCTCGCCGTGGAACGCGGCACGCAGACGTCCGGCCCGCCGCGGCGCCTGTTCGTCCACGACGGCTTCCCCTGGGGCCGCTCCACACCACGCGAACTGCCGCTGCCCGGCCCGGGCGCGAGCCGCCCGGTGACGGCGGGCCTGGCCGGCCGATCCGAGTGACCCGAGCGAAGGAGACCACCGTGAGGACACACCGCACGACGCAGGACGAGGACGCCGGCCCGCCCCCGGCCGACGCGCAGGACTTCCGGGAGGCGATGGCGCACCTGGCCGCACCGGTCAGCGTCGTCGCCGCGCTCGACCCGGCCGGCCGGCGCCGCGGCTTCACCGCCACCTCGGTGACCTCCGTGTCGCTGGAGCCGCCGATGGTGCTGGTGGGCGTGGGGCACCGGTCGAGCTGCCACGCCGCGCTCACCGGGGCCCGCGAGTTCACCGTGAACGTCCTGGGCGCGGAACACGACGCACTGGCCCGCCGCTTCGCCACCCACGGCGTCGACCGCTTCGCCGGCACCGGCTTCGCCGCCTGGCCCGGCACCGGCACCCCGTACCTGCCCGGCGCCCGGGTCCTGCTGCGCTGCCGCACCACCGACGTGGTCCGGGCCGGCGACCACGACCTGGTCCTCGGCACCGTGACCGACGCCCACACCGGCGACCCCGCCCCGGCCCCCTGCTGTGGTACCGCCGCGCCTTCCACACCCCCGTCCCGGCCCTCCCCGAAGCCGCCCTCGCCTAGGGGGTGTCTCGCCGATCAGGCCGGATCAGGGAGCGGCGCCCGGCGTCCGGCGATTGCCGTCCGCTCAGCGGGCCCGGGCCGGTGCCTGGGCGGAGAGCAGGTCGAAGCGGCGGATCAGGGCCTGCTGCTCCAGCGAGAGACGCTCCACATGGCGCCGCAGGCGGGCGATCTCGTCGGTGAGGGTCACCACCGTCGCCTCGTGGGCGGTGTCCGGCGCCGTCTCGGGGGCCGGCGTGCGGGGATGGGGTGGACCGAGGCCTGCGGCGGGTCGGCGGGGCCGGGGACCGCGAGGGACGGGTCGTGGTTGAGGATCGCCTCCATGCGGCCGCGCAGCACCGGGCCCGGCTCCACGCCCAGCTCGTGCGCCAGACGCTTGCGGGCGCGGTCGTAGACGCCGAGCGCCTCCGCCTGGCGCCCGCAGCGGTACAGGGCCACCATCAGCAGGTCGTAGAAACGTTCCCGCATCGGATGGTCGGCGGTCAGCTCCTCCAGCTCGCCGGTGATCTCGTCGTGCCGGGCGGCGCGCAGGCAGGCGTCGTACAGCGCCTCCAGGGCGGTGAGCCGGTTCTCCTCCAGCTGGGCCGCCTCGGCCGCGCAGATGTCGCCGCGCACGCTGCCCTCCAGGGCCGGCCCGCGCCACAGCGCGAGCGCCTGGCGCAGCAGTTCGGCGGCGTGCCCCGGATCGGTGACGGCGGCCGCCCGGCCCTCGGCGGCCAGCCGGTGGAAACGCTCGGCGTCGGTGGTGGCCCGGCCCAGGCGCAGCACGTAGCCGAGGGAACGGGTCACGATCCACTCGTGGTGGGGTTCGCCGGAACCGGCGTGCGGCACGGGCAGCAGCCGGCGCAGCCGGGCCACATGGGCCTGCAGGGCGTTGGTGGCGTTCGCCGGCGGATGCTCGCCCCACAGCTCGTCGATGAGCCGGTGCACGGACACGACCTGCCCCGACTTGACCACGAGCGCCCCCAGCAGGGCGCGCTGCTTGGCGCCCGTGGGCAGGATCCTCAGCCCGGTGCGCTCGTCGTGGACCTCAACGGGACCGAGAATGCGGAACTGCATCTCTTCCTCGCATGTCACTCAGAAGCGGTCGGGATCGGTGAAGCCCAGCGGCATCGCCGGCTCCTTGCCCTGCACGAGGTCGGCCAGCACCTCGCCGATGCCCAGGGAGTGCTTGAAGCCGTGGCTGGAGCAGCCGCCGGCCACCACCACCCGGGCGTCCCGTCCCGGCCGCCCGATCACGAACTGGCCGTCGGGCGTGCGCGCGTAGACGTTGGCCAGCGCCCGCGACGGCGCCTCGCCCACGCCCGGCACCGCCCACGTCAGATGCCGGGCCAGCACCGCCCAGTCGACGGGCGAGACCGACCGGTCCAGCGTCTCGGGGTCCACGACGCGGAAGTGCTTGCCACCGTCCTCCAGACCCAGCTTCAGCTCGGTCCGGCCGGGCAGCGTGCCGTGGCCCCACAGCACGTCCCCGCCGTCGATCTCCCGCATGAACACCGGCAGCCGGTCCAGCGCGAACCGCTCGTGCGGCTCCTCGGGCGTGAACCAGGTCGTCGGCATCCGCACGACCTCCAGCGGCAGCCCCGGCACCAGCTGGTCCAGCCACGGCCCGGCCGTGAGCACCGCCTGCCCGGCGCGCAGCACCCGGCCCGCGGCCGTGTGCACGGCGACACCGTCGCCCGCGTGCTCCACGGCCGTCACCCGGGTGTCGGTGAGCACCTGCGCCCCGGCGGCGCGGGCCGCCCCGACGGCCGCGTGGATGGTCCGCTCGGGCAGGGTCAGCCCGCCCTGCGGCTCCACGACGGCGATGTCCCCGGCGGCCAGGCCCTGATGGGCCGGGCACCGCCGGTGCAGCTCGTCACGGTCCAGGACCCGCACCTCGAGGTCGTGCTCCCGGGCGGCGCGCAGCGCGCCGCCCACGATGCGGCCGTCGGGCGGGCCGATCAGCATCGCCCCCGTGGGGTCCAGCAGATGCGTGCCGGTCTCCGTCTCCAGCTGCTGCCACAGCGCGCGGGAGCGCTGCGCGAGCGGCACCAGGCCCGGGTGTTCGAGGCAGGCCGTGCGGAACATCCGGCTCTCGCCGTAGGAGGAGCCGGACGTGTTGGCCAGGCCGTAGCGTTCCACGCCGATCGTGCTCAGCCCGCGCCGGGCCAGCTGCCACAGCGCGGCGGCGCCCCAGGCGCCCAGCCCCACCACGACGACGTCGGCGTCCGTCCCCCGGTCCCCGCTCATGACGGCCTCACCGCCGCCGGCGCCCGCAGCGCGGCCGTGGCGTGCCGGGTGATCAGCCCGAGCAGCGGTGCCGGGTCGGCCTGGAAGTAGAAGTGGCCGCCGTCGAACAGGTGCAGCCCCTGGAAGTGCTCGGCATGCGGCTCCCAGTCGGCGAGCCGGTCCGGCGACACGACGACGTCCGCGCGTCCCCCGTACACAGCGAGCGGCACGGTCAGCGGTGCCAGGCCGGGCCGCGGACGCCAGTTCTCCACCAGGCGCAGGTCGTTGCGGATGGCCGGGGCGAACATCGCCCACAGGTCCGGGTCGTGCAGCACCTCCAGCGGGGTGCCGCCCATCGCCGCGAGGTGGACGCGCAGTTCGTCGTCGGGCAGCTCGTGCCGCCGGGTGCCGTCGCCCTGCGGACGCGGCGCCCCGCGCGCCGACAGGCCGAGCCAGACCGGCAGTTCACGTCCCTCGGCCTCGAGCAGCCGGGTCAGCTCGTAGGCGACGAGCGCGCCCATGCTGTGCCCGAAGAACGCGAACGGCCCGGTCAGGTCCGCCTCCAGACGGCGCAGGAAGAACCCCGCCAGCCGGTGCGCGTCGTCCAGCGGCGGCTCGTCGGCCAGCCGCCCCCTGCCGGGCGCGTCGAGCAGCCGCACGTCCCAGTGGGCGGGCAGCAGGCCCGGCCAGGTGCGGTAGAGCAGATGGGAACCGCCCGCGTGGTGGAAGACGAACAGGCGGAGCCCCTCGGATGGTCCGGATATGCCGTACATCGCCTCTCCTGAGGGTCGGGCCCGGCTCACGCCGCCGCGGCGAGGCCGCCGGTGAACGCCGGGGCCACCTCGCGGGCGAACAGCTCCACGGCCCGCTCGGCGCGCTCGAAGGGCAGGTGGCCGGGGTTGAACTGCAGGCTCAGGCACAGGTCGTCGCCGTACCAGCCGCGGATGGTCTCGATCTGCGCGGCCACCTGGTCCGGCGTGCCCGCCAGCACCTTGTGGCCGGCGAGGGAGGCGTCGAAGTCGTAGGCGCGGACCTTCTCCACGAACGCCTCGTAGCCGGGGTACTGCTCCGAGCGGGCGCTCGCCCAGGAGGCGACCGCGCCGGCCATCGTCCGCACGTAGTTCTCCTCGCCGGCACGCGCGTCGGCGAGCGCGGTGGCCCGGTCCTCGCCCAGGTAGCAGGTGTACTTGATCTGGATGCGGCCCGGCCCCTCGTGGCCGGCGGCCGCGCGGGCCTCGCGGTAGGCCGCCGTCATCGCGGTCAGCTGCTCGCGGCTGGTCACGGACGGGACCACCTGGAGGTGGTGGCCGCGCTCACCGGCCAGCGCGCAGGACGCGGCGCTGGTCGCCGACGCGACGAACACCGGCGGGTGCGGGTCCTGGTAGGGGCGGGGGAAGCCGGTGACCGGGCCGAAGCGGTGCACCTCGCCCTCGAAACGCACCTCGCGTCCGCTCCACAGCGCGACACAGGCGTCGACGACCTCGTCGAAACGGGTGCGGCTCTCGGCCATGTCGACCCCGAACAGCTCGAACTCGTCCGGCAGGAAACCGCGTCCGAAACCGGCGTCGAGCCGGCCGTGCGAGAGGTTGTCCAGCTGCGCCAGACGGGCCGCGATCTGGACCGGATGGGCGAACGCGGCGATGACCGCGCCGGTCACCAGCCGTATCCGGCTGGTCCGCGCCGCCACCGCGGTCAGGAAGACCACCGGGTCGGGGCTGTAACCGCCGTACGGCGAGCCGTAGTGCTCCACCGTCTGCACGTGCTCGAATCCCAGCGCCTCGGCGAGCGTGGCAAGACGCAGGCTCTCGTCGTAGTACGTGCTCGCGCTCTTGCGCTCCGGATCGACGACCGGAAAGAAGTTCACGCCGAATTCCATGGATGACTCCGTCTGGTGATCCGATTCCGGCTGACCGGAAAGGGCGGCTACAATTCCTCCGCTATCGGACCATAGACGGTCGGTGTCACGTCCGGGACGGACGCGAGCGCGACTCCAGCGGTTTTCCGGAGCCCTTCGAGTTCACGTCATGCGGCGTTCGCGGCGGACCGGCGGGAAAGCAGCAGCCACCAGTCCCCGAGCGTGGGACGCGCCATCAGCTCGGGAAATCCGACCTCGATACCGCGCCGGTGCCAGGCGGAGATCAGCTCCATGGTGGTGATCGAGTCCAGACCGTGGTCCACCAGGTCCTCGTCGTCGCCGGGCAGTTCGGCCTCCGCCAGCTGCATGCTGCGGGCGACCATCTGCCGCAGCAGCTGCCGCGTCAGCGGGTCCGCGCCCTCGGGCACCGCCCGGCCGTCGTCCCGCCCGGTGCTTTCGGTGGTCTCCATGACGCGGAAAGCTAACAGTGCCCACCCGTGGGCGGAAGACGCTTCCCCGCGCCCTTTCCCGGCGGTCAGTCGGGCGTCAGAGACACGTCAGACACGGCTCCGGAAGCGGCACAAGAAATCCACTCGACGATTCCTCGAGGATTTCCGAGGGCAGGGTTGCGGCGGGATACGGTGCGCCTCGTGCATACGTCGTGGGGTAAGGACAGCGCATCCCTGCGTGGCGCAATATCGACGAGCCTCGGGCACCGATTCGCACACCGGCTCGGCAGCCGAGTCCAGCCGTCGAGGTACGGGGAGGAAACCATGAAGATTCGTGTTCTGGGTCCACTGAGTGCCGACGTCAACGGGATGTCGATCGTTCCGACCGCCGGGAAGCCGCGGCAGATCCTGGCCCTGCTCGCCCTCTACCCGGGACGGGTCATGCCCGTGCCCACCCTCATGGAGGAGATCTGGGGCACCGAACTCCCCCAGAGCGCCCTGACCACCCTCCAGACCTACATCCTCCAGCTGCGCCGCCGGCTCGGCACCGCCATGGGCCCGGGCGCCCCCGGCGCCGCCAAGGGCGTGCTCGCCACCCGGCACGGCGGCTACCTGCTGCAGATACCTCCCGAGGCGGTCGACGTCCACGAGTACGAGCGCCTCGTCGCCGAGGGACAGCAGTGCTTCGAGGACGGCGAGGACGAGCGGGCCGCCCGCACCTACCGCAAGGCCCTCGACCTGTGGCAGGGGCCCGCCCTGGTCGACGTACGCGTCGGCCCCATCCTGGAGATCGAGGCGATGCGGCTGGAGGAGAGCCGGCTCGTCACCCGGGAACGCCGGATCGACGCCGACCTCAGGCTCGGCCGGCACGCCGAGGTCACCGCCGAGCTGATGGACCTCATCGCCCGGCACCCCGAGCACGAGGGCCTGCACTCGCAGGCGATGGTGGCGCTGTACCGCTCCGGCCGGCAGGCCGCCGCGCTCGAGGTCTACCACCGGCTGCGCCGCCGTCTCGTCGACGAGCTGGGCGTGGAGCCCTCGCCGCAGCTCCAGCGGCTGCACCAGGCGATGCTCGCCGTCGACCCCCAGCTGGACGTGGTGTCCGGGCCGCGCCGCACCTCGACCTTCGACCTGTACGCGGCCTGAGCGCCGCGGGGCCTCGAGCGGTTCTCCAGCCCGTTGACCGAGTCTCGAGCCGTGACCACACGGCCGACCGCTCGCGCGTAGAGAGACGTAGAGAGACGGAGAGCACCCATGCGACAGTTCGAACTGGACGATCTGAAGGCCCTGCTGCGCGAGTGCGCGGGCGAGGAGGAGGGCGTCGACCTGGACGGCGACGTCGTCGACGTGCCGTTCGCCGAGCTCGGCTACGACTCCCTGGCCATCCTGCAGACCACCGGGCGCATCGAGCGCGACTTCGGTGTCGCCCTCGACGAGGAGGCCCTCGACGAGGCCGACACCCCGCGTGCCTACCTCGACCTGGTCAACCGTGCCCTGGCCGCCGTCCGCGCCGCGGCCTGACCGCCGCGCGGGGCACACCCCGGACCCGCACCGCCGGAACCCGCACGGCCCCCACCCGCACCGCCTGGACACGGACGTCGCCGTCGTCGGCGCCGGGCCCGCCGGGCTGGCGCTGAGCCTGATGCTGCTGCGCTCCGGCGTGCGGGTCGCCCTGCTGGAGAAGTCCGCCGGGGACCCCGCCGCCCCCGGGCGGGACTTCCACGGGGAGGTCCTCCAGCCGGGCGGCCAGCAGATCCTCGACCGCCTCGGGGTGCTGGCCGCCGCGCGTGCCCGCGGCGCCCGGCACCTGACCGGCTTCCGGCTGCTGGACCGCGGCCGCGTGCTGCTGGACATCGACTACGGACGGCTGCCCGGCCCGTACGACCATCTGCTCGCGCTGCCCCAGCGGCACCTGCTCGCCGAACTCACCGCCGCCTGCCGCGCCCTGCCCGGCTTCGACCACCTGCCGGGCCACCGCCTGTCCGCGCTGACCGAGGAGGACGGGCGGTGCACCGGCGTCGTGGCGAGCGGCCCCGGCGGACGCCGCGTCGCCGTCCGGGCCCGCGTCGTGGCCGGCGCCGACGGCCGCTACTCCAGGACCCGTGCCCTCGCGGGCATCGGCGCCGGGCGCACCGAGGCCTTCGACCAGGACGTCGTGTGGTTCTCGCTGCCCGCACCCGGCCGCGCGACCGGCACGGTCGCCGTGCACCGGGCGCCCGGCAGCGCCGTCCTGGTCCACGACACCCACCCCGACCGGCTCCGGATCGGCTGGACCCTGCCGCACCGCGGCTGGCCCGCCGTCGCCGCCCGCGGCATCGAGGCCGTCCGCGCCGAACTGGCCGCCGCCCTGCCGCGGTTCGCCGATCTGATCCGGGAGCACCTGCACGGCCTGGACGACCTGCGGCTGCTCGACGTGTTCGCCGCGCACGCCGACACCTGGACGCGCGACGGGCTGGTGCTGCTCGGGGACGCCGCCCACACCCACGGCCCGCTCGGCGCCCAGGGCATCAACCTCGCCCTCCAGGACGCCGCGGCCCTGCACCCCGTCCTGGTCGACGCGCTCGCCGCCGGCGACTGCTCCCGCGCCCGGCTCGCCGCCTTCGCACAGCTGCGGGCGCCCGCCGCCGAGGCCGTGACCCGGATGCAGAAGGTGCAGGCCAAGGCGCTGCTCGGAGCGGGCGGCCCGGCCGCGGACGTCCTGCGCTCCCACGCGGCCCGCCTGGTCGGCCGCACCCCGCTGGGCACGCGCATCACCCGGCGCATCGCCTACGGGCGGACACCGCCCGAGGTGCGGACCGACCTGTTCACCGTGAAAGCCCCCGCGCAGCCGCTGCGCACGGGCTGACGACCCCGCCGGGACGCGCCCGGCGGGGTCGTTCACGACCTCGGGCCCAGCTCCCTGAGCAGCGCGCGCTCCAGCGCGGTCAACGGCAGGTCCGGGCGCAGCCGTTCCGGATGGCCGGGCGGCGGAGCGTCGAGCAGCGGGGCCGCGTCGGGCGCGTGCACTCCGGGAGCACCGGGCGCACCGGGAGCGGGGGCACACCGGGCGCCGGGGAGCGCCGGCCCGCGGGCCGCGTCCGCCCGGGCCTGCTCGCCGGCGACCTGGAGGGCGCCGAGGGCGACCAGGCCCTGCCACAGCCGCGCCCGCAGGACGCGCAGGACGCCCCACAGCCTCCGGGCACCGCAGAACGCCATCAGGACTCCAGACTCCGTCGGGACCGGGCCCCCACGGGCGGGGGCCTGCCGTCCGGACCACGGTCGGCCCGTACGGTCGTGCACCGCATGACGGCCCTCGAGCCCCGCCGGTGCGCCCCTGGCGCGCCGGGGCTTCGACCGGGGCGCTAGGCGGCGCCGTGAGACTCGGGGCAACCGACACCCGGGAGGAGAACGGCCGTGCCGTCCAGCCCCACCGTCACCACCGCAGCGCCCGCGCCCTTCGCCGAGACGACGGAGATCGCCGACGGCGTCCACGCCTACGTCCAGGCGCCGGGCGGATGGTGCCTGAACAACGCCGGCATCATCGTCTCCGGCGGCGAGAGCGCCCTCGTCGACACCGCCGCCACCGAGGCCCGCGCCCGCCACCTGCGCGGCACCGCGCTGCGCCACAACCCGCAGGCCGCCCCGCGCGCCGTGGTCAACACCCACTTCCACGGCGACCACGTCTTCGGCAACCACCTGTTCCCCGAGGCCGTCGTCATCGGCCACGAACGCACCCGGACCGAGATGATCGCCTCCGGCCTGCACCTGACCGGGCTCTGGCCCGACGTGGAGTGGGGCACCATCGAACTCGCCCCGCCCACCCTGACCTACACCGACGCCCTCACCCTGCACATCGGGTCGCTGCGCGCCGAACTGGAGCACATCGGGCCCGCCCACACCTCCAACGACACCGTGGTGTGGCTGCCCCGGCAGCGCGTGCTGTTCACCGGCGACCTCGTCATGAACGGCGTGACCCCGTTCTGCCTCATGGGCTCGATCGCCGGCTCGCTGGAGGCGCTGGAGCGGCTGCGGGCTACGGGGCGCGGACCGTCGTACCCGGGCACGGGCCGGTGTGCGGGCCCGAGGTGTTCGACGCCGTCGAGGGCTATCTGCGGCTGGTGCAGCGCATCGCCGCCGACGGACGGCGGGCCGGCCGCACGCCGCTCCAGGCCGCCCGCGACGCCGCGCTCGGCCCGTACGCCGGGCTGCTGGACCCCGAACGGCTGGTGCCCAACCTGCACCGGGCCTACGCCGAGCTGGACGGCACGCCCGCGGCCGCCCCGCTGCCCGGCGAGGTCATGCAGACGGCGCTCGGCGAGATGATCGAGCACCACGGGGGCTGCCCTGCTGCCTGGCGTGAACCCGCCCGGGCGCACGAGAACGCCCGGGGCGGCGGACCCGTGACCGGACGGGCCGCCGCCCCGGGCGGTGTGCGTGCGCGCTGCCGTGGCCGGGCCCGACCAGGCGGCCGGGTCAGACCAGGTGGTCCTGGCGGACCGCCCGGAACTTCGTCAGCACCTCGCCGTCCTCCCGGACGTCCAGCAGGTCGGTGACGAAGCAGCTCGGGCCGACCTGCGGCTCCGGGGTGCCGGGCCGGGTGTGCAGCACCAGCGCGTAGTACTCCGTGCGCACGGTGCCGTCACCCTGCGGGAAGACCTGCAGCATGTTGAACCAGTGGCGGCGCTGCACCGGGTCGGCGGCGTGCTTGGTCCGCTGGTAGTCGCGGATCGCCGCGGCGATGGCCTGCCGGCCCACCAGCGGATCGGTGCCCGGACGGTGGTCGAAGACGCCGTCCTCGGTGAAGGTGGCGGCGAACTCCTCGGCCCGGAAGGCGTCCAGGTGGCGCACCTGCCCGGCGTAGAACTGCTGGATCCGCGTGTAGAGCTCGGTGAGGCCGGGCGTCGCGGCGCTCACCTCGGCGGGGCTGGTCACGGTGCCTCCCGGGGGTCGTGGCGGGGTCTACAGCGCCCGACTCTGCCCGGCCCGGGTGGAAACGGGGTCGAGCCCCACTGGGCCCGGGCGGGCCCCGGCGGGTCAGGCGCGGGCCCGCCAGGTCCGCTCGGCCTTCACGTACAGCAGTTCCGCCGCGATGCCCGCCGCCCGGCAGCGCTCCTCCAGCAGGCCGGTCTGGCGGATCTGCTCGGAGTCCGGGTCGTAGGACGAACCCGTCAGATGCCGGACCCACGGTTCCAGGCCCAGCGCGTACATGAACACCTCCGTCGCGCCGAACCGGCGCACCAGCCGCTCGGCCATCTCGGCGTCGCAGCCCTTCAGCCGCCGCGCCTGGTCGTGCTCGCGCTCGGTGGGGCGCTCCAGGAGCGGGCCGTACAGCCACGACATGGGCGCGCCCACGCACTCCAGGCCGATGAACACGGTGTCGACCGGCCCGGTCGTCTCGCGCACCCTGCGGTACACCTCCGGCTCGGTGTCGACGGCGTCCGTGGCGAACAGCACCCGCCGCCCGCCGATCTCGACCAGCGGCACCGCCTTCGCCCGGATGTCCAGGTCACCGTGTTCACCGAGGAACGGCAGCAGCGTGACGGCGGCGCCGTCCCCGATGCCGGCGGACTCCAGCTCGCCCAGCTCGACCACCCGCCGGAAGCCGAGCGCCCGCAGCAGCAGCTTCGGGCTGGGGTCCTCCAGCGAACCGCCGCCCGCCCGCGGCACGACCACCGTGTCCACCCGGTGGCGCAGCTGGAGCAGCGCCTCCACCGAGACGTGGTCGCAGTGCAGGTGGCTGAGGACCACCGCGTCGAGCCGCTCCGGCAGATCGGCGAAGGTGAAGTGGTCGTGGCCGTCGCCCGCGTAGTGCGGCAGCGGATCGAGCAGCACGGACGCCGCCGGTGACTCGAGGAGCACCGTGGCGTGGCCGAAGTACCGCATCCGTACGGTGCCTCGGCGACGGGGAGTGCGGGGCGGGCGCCCGGTCGGTGAACAGCGACGCGAACGCCTCGGCGGCGCCTCGGCCGGGTCCGGGCCGAGCAGCCGCTCGGCCAGCTCCACCGGGTCGGCGGGCACCCGCGCGGCGGCGTACAGGTCGTCCAGCCGAGGGTCGGCGAACGGCACCGGCAGATCCACCCGGGACGGATGGGCGAGGACCGGGCTGCCGAACGTGAACGGCTGCTCCGCATCGGGCCGCGGCAGCAGGCACACCGACTGCCCGGCCTGCCAGGCCTCCGCGGCCCGGTAGGCCAGCGCCTCGAAGAACCGCAGGCGGGGCCGGTCGGCGGTGTCGTACACCAGCTCCACCAGCCCGCGCAGGCCCTCGGGCACCCGGGCGTACAGGGACTCCATGGGGCGGCCGTCCGCCTCCTCGGCGAGCAGCAGCTGGGCGGCGCGGATGTCCTCGGCGAGCCGCAGCAGGCCGGTGGCGTCCCGCTCGGTGGCGGCCAGCAGCTCCCGCACGTCCTCGGGCGTACCGCCGTACGGCGAGAGGAAGGGGCCGCCGTAGCGCGCCGGGTTGGCCAGCGCGGACGCGTGCACCTGCGGGGCCCGCAGATAGCTGCGCAGCATCGGCAGATAGCGGTAGTTCAGGTTGAGCGCCGCGGTCTGCGGCGGGACCAGATGGCACCAGGCGTACCAGCGGTGCAGCAGCGGCTGCGGCACCACGGACGGGCGCAGATAGCGCTTCACCACCCCGGCCGTGCCGCTCGTGCCGTTCGTGCCGTGCGGGTTGTGCGTGCTGTGCGGGTTGCCCGTCGGGCTCATGGCGTGGCTCCCAGCTCCTTCTCGGCGCCCGGCTCCTTCTCGGCGGCGGACGGCTTCTCGGCGGCGGACGGCGGCGCGGACCCGGTGCCGCCCGGAGCCGGCCCGGCCGCGGGCGTCGCGGACCGCGCCGCCAGCACGCCCGGCGCGCACACCGCGAGGGTCAGGAAGATGCCGGCTCCGGCGACGACGAAGGCCAGCCGGGATGGGTGTCGGGGCTGAGGAAGCCACCGCCCAGATACCCCAGCGTGCTGCCGAGGAACGCCGCCGACGACAGGGTGCCGCCCACCCGGCCCAGCACCTCCACGGGGACCGCCTTCTGCAACAGGGTCTCCTCGCCCACGTTGGCGACACCGTTGCCCAGACCGGCGATCACCTGCATCGCCACGGCCGCGTACAGCACCGGAGCCGCCGCCGTCAGCAGCAGGCCGAGCCCGGTGAAGAACCAGCCGAACAGGAACACCCAGGACGGTGAGCGGTGTTCCGCGGCGCGCACCAGCCACAGCGAGGAGGCCACCATCGCCACGCCGAACGACGCCGACAGCACGCCGAAACCGAACTCACCGGTGTCCAGGGCGCGTTCGGCGAGGAAGACCAGTGCCAGGTTGTCCAGCGAGCCGAAGAACAGGCCGAGCAGGAGCAGCAGCACGATGGCCCGCGCCACGCGGTTGTTCCGTACGTGCCGCAGCCCCTCGGCGGTGTCGGAGAACAGCCCCTTCATCCCGGCCTGCTCACCCGAGCGCAGCGCCGGCAGCGCCGGGATGCGGGTCAGCAGCAGCGCGGACACCACGAAGGTCACCGTGTTCAGCAGCAGTGCCCGCGCGGCCCGGCCCAGGCGCACAGCAGACCGCCGAGCACCGGCCCGACCGCGGCCTGGAGATTGAAGGCCGTCCCCAGCCAGGCGTTGGCCGGCATCAGGTCCGGCTCGTCGACCAGCCGCGGTACGACGGTGCGCCCGGCGGCGGAGAACACGGTCGACGCGGACGCCGCCACCACCACCAGGGCCACCAGCGCCACCAGTCCCGGCCGGGCCAGGATGATCACGCCGAAGACCACGGCCTGGACCACTTCCGTGACGATCAGCAGCCGGCGCACGCCGACCCGGTCCGCGAGGGCGCCGGCCAGCGGCCCGAAGAACCGCGGCACGGACTCGGCGAGCAGGATCAGCGACACCGCGGTCCCGGCGTTGTTCTCCCGGCTGACCAGCAGCACCAGGGCGATCATCGCCGCGCCGTCGCCGATCAGGGACACGGCGCGGGCCAGCCAGAACCGGCGGAAGGCGGCATGCCGCCGGATCAGATTGGGTTCAGTTGCCAAGGCCAGGGATCCTTTCGGGAACCGGGGTGGGGGTGTCAGGACAGGTCCGGCCCCGTCGGGGGCATCAGACGACGGCACGGCCGTGCCGGCCGGTGCGCCGGCCCGCGCTGCGCCGCAGATCGGCGGTGAGGTTGAGCCGCTTGAGCCAGCGGTCCGTCCCGTCGTAGCGGGGCGTGAAGGGCCGGCGGCCGTGCACGGCACGCTTGTTGTCCAGCACGAACAGGTCGCCCGGTCCGATGCGGACGTCGGTCAGCTGCTCCTGGACGGCCGCCAGCAGCGCCCGCAGGGCGTCGGCCGCCTCCGGGTCGCCGTCCTGCGCCCGCATGAACGGCGGGTCGACCCGCAGCCACGGGGAGCGGGGGTCGCCCTCCAGCAGCGCCACCGGTTCCGGCCGGGTGGCCATCGTGCCGATCCGCGCGAACCGCCCCGCGTCGTCGGCGCCGTCGGCACCGGTGGCCAGGTTGAAGGCCTGGGTGTGCGACTCGTCGGGCAGGATGTGGAACCGCTTCTCGAACAGCACCCGGCGGACCGCCGGCGCGAGGCGCAGGTCGTCCAGCGCCGCGAACGTCGTGGCCACCCGGTCGTGGTTGCGCAGGCCGAGCAGCATCATCCAGTCCGCGCGCAGCGGGTGGAAGGCGTCCTCGGTGTGCCAGTCCAGGGCGGTGTGCGAGCCCGACCCGAGCTGCTGGTTCTCGTGCCCGGCCACCGGGAACAGGTCGAGCACCAGCCGGCCGTCCTGCTGGCTGTGGAAGGCGAACGGCTCGCCGAGCAGCGAGCCCACCAGCAGCAGCACCGCCTCGGCGCGGTGCAGTTCGGGCCGGTCGGGGCGCTCCTGGTACCTGGTCGGGGTGGGGCCGAGCGCGGCCTCGTCGACCGGCAGCCCGGTGATCACGAAACCGGCGTGCGGCCGGCCGGTGAGCCGGTAGTCGACGAGGGCGCGGCGCAGCGGACGGGGCAGCTCGTGGGCCATGAGGGCGGCCAGCCGCAGCGCCCGGTCGGCGCTCAGCGAGCTTCCGGCCCGGACGTACTCGCGGGCCAGCGCGGCCACGGCCCGGGCGTCGCCGGGCAGCAGTTCGATACGGGGAGCGCCGCGGCGTGAGGTCTGCCGGCGGACGCTTCCGTGGGCTGTGGTGGTGCCAACGTCTGCATGGACGCTCCTGGCGGTGACGGGTGGGGAGGCGTCGGGACACGCCTGGCGGTCCACCTTGGCACGCACCCGCTCAAGGCCCGCTCAAGAACGTGTGGGGGCCATCGCTTCCCGGCCACTGCCACCCCGCTCGACCGGCACTTTCCGTCCGCTCGAGGGCCGCTCCACCCGGACTGCACGGCGCCACGCTGACATGAACGCACTCATTCGGCACCGCTCCCGGCACGTTTGGGGGTCCGACTCACACGGTGGTGAGCATGACGGCGACGACGACCCGGCTGAAGCGCCGCATCTACATGTCGGTCTTCAGCCGCTCCGCGTACCTCCCGGTCGTCTGGGGCGCGCTGCGCGCCTACGCCGAGACCCAGCAGGACATCGCCGCGGCCTACTCCTTCGAGGAGCCGTTCTTCCTGCCCGAGCACGCGGCCGACCCGGCGGACCGCATGACGGACCCGGCGGTCTTCGCCATGTCCTGCTACCTGTGGAACTTCAACAAGAACATGGCGGCCTGCCGTGCGGTGAAGGAGCGCTTCCCCGAGGTGGTCACCGTCGTCGGCGGCCCGCACGTCCCCGACGACGCCACCGCCTTCCTCGCCGAACACCCCTACGTCGACTTCGCCGTCCACAAGGAGGGCGAGGTCCCGTTCGCCGAACTGCTGCGGGCGCTGCTCGCCGACGAACCGGACTTCGCCGCCGTGCCCTCGCTGAGCTGGCGCGCACCCGACGGCACCGTGCGGCGCAACCCGCTCGGCGGCCAGCTGCCCCGTGACATCGACGTGCCGAGCCCCTGGCTGACCGGCCTGATGGACGCCTCGTTCGACGCCGCCCGCGCCGCCGGCCACCTGCCGACCGTGCTGTGGGAGACCAACCGCGGCTGCCCCTACAGCTGCACCTTCTGCGACTGGGGCTCCAACACCCTGTCGAAGGTGCGCAAGTTCGACGAGGAACGGCTGCACGCCGAGATCGACTACTTCACCCGCCAGGAGGTCGCGGCCGTGCTGTGCTGCGACGCCAACTTCGGCATCCTGCCGCGGGACGTGGCCCTCGCCGAGCACCTGGTGCGCAACCACGAACAGAGCGGGTTCCCCGGCAAGTTCGTCACCAGCTACGCCAAGAACGCCAGTGACCGGATCGTCCAGATCAGCTCGAAGTTCGTGAAGGCCGGGATGTCCAACGGCGCGATCCTCGCCATGCAGACCGGCACCCCCGGCGTGCTGGAGCAGATCAAGCGCTCCAACATGCCCGCCAAGAACTACGAGAAGCTCGCCGCCCGCTTCAAGGAGGAGGGCGTCGAGGCCTACACCGAGGTCATCCTCGGACTGCCGCACGAGACACCCGAGTCCTTCGCGCGCGGCCTGTGCCGGATCCTGGAGATGGGCGTCCAGGACGACATCATGATCTACGAGTGCTGTCTGCTGCCCAACTCCGAGATGGGCAGCGCCGAGCACCGCGAGAAGTACGCCCTGGGGACCATCGTCCGCACCTATCTGCCCGACGACGTCGAACAGGTCGAGGTCGTCGTCGAGCACAGCACGATGACCCGCCAGGACTGGGTGGACATGTACCTGTTCGGCGCGGTGCTGCAGTCGATGCACAACCGCGGCCTGACCCGGCAGCTCGCGGTCTACCTGCACACCGAGGACCTGCTGAGCTACGAGGACTTCTACCGCTCGCTCGCCGACGCGGCCATGCGGGACTCCTCCACCGTCCTCGGCGAGGCCGTCGACCGGGCCCGCGCCCTGCTGTGGGACTACCTGCGGTCCCCGGCGATCCCCAACGAGGGCAAGGTCGCCTCCCAGCCGGACATGATGGAACGCCTGGAGTCCTGGGTGCCGGGCAAGGAGTCCTGGCTGATCTACGAATGGTGCTGGGCCTACGTCCAGAACGAGATCGACCGCTTCTACCGCGAACTGCGCGCCCACCTGGAGTCCGTGGGCGTCGAGGTCGACGACCGCCTCGCGGAACTGCTCCGCTACCAGCAGGCCCGGGTCTTCACCGTCGCCGACACCGACACCCGCGTCGAGCTGTTCGGCCACGACTGGACGGCGTACTTCGACGACCCGTCCGCCGGTCTGAAGCCGGGCGTGCACATCGCCCGGTTCGAGGCGCCCGCGGCGAGGATGCGGTGACCGCGGCCCGGCGGCTGCTGGAGCGCGCCGCCGCCCACCCCGGGCGCACCGCGGTGGAAGCGGCCGGCGCCCATCAGCCCGCGCTCAGCTACGGCCGCCTCGCCGCCGAGGCCCGTGACCTCGCCGCCCGGCTCGCCCGGCGCGGCGCCCGCCCCGGCGACACCGTGGCCCTGATCGCCTCCAGCACCCCCGGGTTCGTCACCGCCCTGCTGGCCCTGCAGGCCGCCGGGCTGGTCTGCTCCCCCCTGGACGACACCCAGCCCCCGCCCGGGTGCGCCGCGCCATGCGGGTGGCCGGTGCCCGCCTGGCCGTGGTGGTGTCACCGCGGCGGGCGGACCACTGGGCCCGCGAGCTGGGCGAGGCGGCGGTGGTCGCCCCCGGCCCGGACGCCCCGGCCGCCGACGCCCCGGCACCGGCGACGCGCCACCCCCGGCCCGCCGTACCCGGCGGTCGCGGTGGCCGACGACGACCCCGCCTACGTCCTGTTCACCTCCGGATCCACCGGAACGCCCAAGGGCGTGCAGATCGCGCACGGCGCCTTCGCCCGGCACTGCGAGGCCGCCCGCGAGGCCTACGGGCTGGACGAGACGTCCGTGGTGCTCCAGTTCGCCTCCCCCGGGTTCGACGTGGCACTGGAGGAGATCTGGCCGACCCTGCTCGCCGGCGGCCGGGTGGTGCTGCGCGGCGACGGACTGTGGTCGCTGCGCGATCTGCTGGCGGTCACCCGCCGGCACGGCGTCACCATGTGGCAGCTGCCCACCGCCTACTGGACCCTGCTCACCGCCGAGGCCGAGACCGAGGCGGAGACCCCGCAGGGCCTGGTCCCGCCGCCGTCGCTGCGCTGCGTGCTGACCGGCGGCGAGGCGGCGGCCCCGGCCACCGCCCGGCGCTGGCTCGCCTCGCCGCTCGGCGCGGTGCGGCTGCTCAACGCCTACGGCCCCACCGAGGGCGTCGTCACCTCCACCCTGTACGAGGTGCCCCGCGAGGCCGGCCGGCTGCCCGGCGGCGAGGCACTGCCCATCGGCCGCGCCCTCGCCGGACGCCGCGCCCTGGTCGTCGACGAGCGGCTGCGCCCGCTGCCGCCGGGGCGGAGAGGCGAACTGCTCGTCACCGGCCCCTGCCTCGCGGACGGTTACCGGGGCGACCCGGAGGGCACCGGACGGGCCTTCGTCGAACTGCCCGACGGCACCCGGGCGTTCCGCACCGGGGACCTGGCCACCGAGGGCGCCGACGGGCTGCTCGTCTACCACGGGCGGTCCGACCGCCAGGTCAAGATCTCCGGGGTCCGCGTCGAACCCGGTGAGGTGGAGGCCGCGCTCACCGAGTGCGCGGACGTCACCGCCGCCGCGGTCACCGTGCACGGCGAAGGGTCCCGCTCCCGGCTGGTGGCCCACGTGGTGCTGCGGTCCCCGCCCGCCGACCCGGCCGGCCGCTCCGGCGCCCTCCGCGCCGAGCTGGGCACACGGCTCCCGCGGCGCTGGTGCCCGCGCGGGTGGAGTTCCACGAGCGGCTGCCGCGCACCGCCAACGACAAGATCGATCTTTCCGCCCTGGCCGGAACCGTACGGACGGGCACCGCACCGACGGTGAGGAGCGACGCGTGACCCCGATGCCCCGACACCGACGACGACACCGACGAGCCCGGCGGCACCGGACGCCGCGACGGCCACCCCGGCCGGCCCGGAAGCCCGTCCCCACCCGCAGACGGACGCCGTGCGCGAGTTCGCCCACGCCCTGGCCGAGTCCGGGCACACCGCCGCGGCCGACGGGCTCACCGCCTTCGCGGACGCCCTCGCCGCCGCCACGGCCGACCCGCTGCACCCCACCGCCGTCCCCGGCTGGATCGTCGTCGAACGCGACACCGACGACACCGACGACACCGACGCCGACGACACCGAGGGGTCGACGACGCCGACGGTGACGACGTCACCGTGGCCCTCGACCCGGCCGGACTGCTGCCGCTGTACGAGGAGCTGTGCCGCGTCCCCGACGCCGAACGGCTGCGCGCGGCCGTGGTGCTGCTGCTCAACGTCAGCGTGCGGCTCCAGCAGGTCTCCGGCGGCGCGGCGGCGTCCGCCCAGCTGATGCAGACCGCCGCCCAGCTCTCGCCCGTGCTCGAAGCCGTCACCGGCGGCGCCCCGCCGCTCGTCGGCCGGGCCGCGCTCCAGCTCACCGAGGACGGGGACCGGCTGGTGCTGACGGAACCGCACAGCCGGTGGCTCGCCGCCGAACTGGACCGGCTGCCCGAGGAGCAGCGCCGCCGCTCCGCACGGGGCCTCGCCGCCCTCGCCGAACACCTGGGGGAGCAACCGCGGACCCGGGACGCCGGGCGGGCCGTCCTGGCCGTCGCCCTGGCCGCCGTCGAAGGCCCCGCCGACCCGGAGGGAGACCACCCGTGATCACCAGCCAGACCCTGGGCACCACCCTGTTCCCCGTCAGCCTGGGCGGCCGGCTGGTCGAGACCGCGGTGGAGATCGCCCGCGGAGCGGCCGCCCGCCTCGCGGCCGGCCCCGACCCGGAGAGGCTGAGCGCGCTGGGCGGCGACCCGGCCGCGCTGCGCCGACTGACCGCGCCGGCACCCGCGGCCGAACGGTGACCCTTCCCCCGCGCGAGCCGGCACCGCCGCCTCCGCGCACCCCGAGACCCCGGCGCCGTCCCTGACGGACGCCGGCGCACCACCCGGTCCCGCCGCTGGTGGGAGCGGTACTCAACCCCGAGACGACCAGGAGTCGAGATGACCCGGAAGACCATGGACGTGCAGGCCGCCCAGCAGCCCGCCGAGGCCGCCCAGGCCACCAAGCCGGCCGCGCCCAAGCCGTCGATCAGCTCGCGCATCAGCAAGTACGGCAAGTACGACCGGCTCCAGGGCTGAGCCGATCTCTCCGGGGTGCGGGCGGTGACCGTTCCGCCCGCACCCGGCACGTCGTCGTCGAAGAGAGGTTCCGCGATGTCCGCACAGCGCGTCATGATCGATCCCGAGCAGTTCCGCAAGGTGTTCGGCGGTGACCTCGGGGACGTGTTCCTCCTCGTCACCTCGCCCGGCGTGCGCGCGGGGCTCCAGGTCGCCACCGGCACGACCGTGCCCGTCCAGGAGTTCGCGTGGACCGGCCCGGACTCCCGCCAGGGGCTCATCGCCGAGATGGCCGCGCTGCGTGCCGCGGGCAAGCGAGGATCGGTGCTGTGGATCGCGGACGACGAGTTCGTCCACTTCGACGACGAGGACCTGCGCGACATGCGGCTCGGCGCGTTCTCCAGCTTCTCCGCGCCGTTCTCCGAGGAGACCCTGGCCGGCAGCGTCCGCATCGTCTCCGAGGTCGACTACGAGCGCGAACTGCGGATCGAGGAAACCTTCCTCACGCTGCTCGACCAGGCCGACGACATGCTCTTCCTCGGCCACGAGTTCGGCACCGAGGCGGTCTTCCGCCACCAGTACTCCGAGCACTGGTTCTCACTGCACGGGCCGCTCCAGCCCGGCCAGCAGGTCGTCCTGCCCACCGGCGAACTCAGCTCCCTCGTCAACGCCTCCGGCGAGTTCGAGGACCACACCCACTTCAGCCTCGACGGCGACATCACCCTCCAGGGCGCGCCCATCGTGCACCGCGGCGGCCACGAGACGAGCCTCGCCGAGACCGAGCGCGTCTACCAGGACCTGGCGGCGATGGCCGACGAGCCCGCCGTCATCACCGTCACCGACGGCCGGATCACCGCCGTACGCCCGGCCCGCCCCGGCGCCACCCGGTTCGCCGAGGGGCTCGAGCGCCTGCTCGCCCACGACGACCGCTACGCCAAGCTCCACGAGATCGGCTTCGGCACCAACGCCGCCTGCACGCCGCTGCTGCCCGGCAACTACTTCGCCAACGAACGGCACCCCGGCGTCCACCTCGGCCTGGGCCTGGGCACCTTCACCCAGTTCCACGTCGACCTGATGAGCACGGCGATCGACGTCGTCATGCGCGGCGTCGACGGCCGCGACGTCGAACTGTTCCCGGCGCTCGGCCTGACCGCGGGCCACGCGCTGTCACCGGCCGCCGCCTGACCCACGCCACGAGGAGGAAGCGCAGGTGCTGCACGACGGTGGAACCCCCTGGCCGGCCCGGCTGACCCACGCGGACACCGAGCCGCTGCTCGCCCCGGCCACGGGCCCCGGCCCCGCCCGCACGACGCCGGGGCCGCCACCGCACCGGCGCCCGCGCCGGGGACACCGGCCCCGGACGGTGCCCCCTGGGCCCGCGTGCCCGCCGAGGCCGCCCGTGCCCTGCACGCCATGACCGGCGGGGCCCCCGAAGGACTGCTGCTGCTGGTCGTGGCCGCCGCCCGGATCGTGGTGGCCGGGCTCGGCGGATCGAACCGGGTCCCCGTGGTGTGCCCGGCCTTCGGCGAAGGGGCCCCCGAGGGAGCCGAGTTCGCGCTGCTCGCGCCGCTCGACCCGGACGCCCCCGCCGCCGCCTTCGTCCAGGCCCTGCACACCGAACTGGCCACCGCCGCGGCCGATCCCTGGCCCCGGCGCGCCGCGCTCGCCGACCGGCTGACGGCCACCGGCGCGGCCGACCCCGCCGTCCTGGAGCAACTCGCCGTCGTCTGCCCGGCCCTGCACCGGGGCCGCCGGCCCGCCGGCCCGGCCGGGGCCCTGCTCACCGCCGTACAGGACGCGCCCGGCGAGCTGCGGCTGACCGCCGAGGGTTCCTCCGGTCTGGCCCGCGCGCTGCCGCGCTGCGTCGCCGCCGTGCTGGCCGCCCTCGCCGCCGACCCGCACCAGGCGGTACGGGACATCGACGTCCTCGGCGCCGACCAGCGGGCCGAACTGACCCTCCTCGCCGAACTGCCCGCCCCGGCCTCCTTCGCCCCGGCCACCCTCACCGGCCTCGTGGCCGAACAGGCCCGCCGGACACCGGACGCGGTCGCCGTCACCGGCGAGGGCCGCACCCTGACCTACCGCGCGCTGGCCGACGAGACCGAGCGGGTGGCGGGCGCTCTCGCCGGGCGGCACGGCATCGGGCCCGGCGACCGCGTCGCCGTGCTCGCCGACCGCGGGGCCTCACTCGTCGTGGCGTTCCTCGCCGTCCTGCGCACCGGCGCCGCCTACGTGCCGCTCGACCCCGGCCACCCCACCGCCCGCCTCGCCCTGCTCACCCGGGTCAGCGGCAGCCGCGCGGTGCTGTGCGCCACCGCCGGGCACCCCGGCGCGGACGCCCTGGGCGCCCCCGTGCTCGGCCTCGACGACCTGCGCCGCGGCCCCCACGCGGTGTGCCCCGCCGCCCCCGGACCGGCCGACGACGCCACCGTCCTGTTCACCTCCGGCTCCACCGGAACGCCCCGCCCGGTCGCGCTGCGCCACGACCAGCTCGCCCACAAGGTGCGCACCGGCGCGGAGGAACTGGGCATCGACGCCGCGACCCGCACCGCGCTGCTCTCCGCGATCACCTCCGACGCCACCACCTTCCAGATCTTCGCCACCCTGCTCTCCGGCGGCACCCTCGTCGCCGTCGGCGCCCCCGACCGCATCGACCCGGCCGGCCTGTGGCAGCGCGTCCGCGACGGCGAGGTCACCCTCGTCAACTGCGTCCCCGGCCTGCTCTCCGCCCTGCTGCGCGGACTGCCCGACGGCGCCGCACTCCCGCTGCGCCACCTGCTGCTCGGCGGCGACACGATCCCGCGCGGACTGCTGCCGCGCACGGCGGGCCGGCTCAGCGTCGGCACCTTCGCCAACCTGTACGGGCCGAGCGAGGCCACCATCGACGCCACCATGTTCATCCGGCCCGGAGAGACGGCCCAGCGCCTGGACCGGGTGCCCATCGGCCGCCCCTCGCCCGGCTACGGCGTCCTCGTCGTCACCCCCACCGGAGAACTCGCCCCGGCCGGTGTCACCGGCGAGATCCTCGTCGCCGGACCCGGCGTCGCGGCCGGCTACGACGGCGACCCGGAGGCCACCGCGGCCCGCTTCACCACCTGCCCGCACACCGGCGACGCCCCCGTCTTCCGCACCGGCGACCTCGGCCGCTGGGGCCCCGACGGCGAACTGGAGTTCCTCGGCCGCGGCGACGGCCAGGTCCAGATCTTCGGCAACCGCGTCGAGACCGGAGAGGTCGAGCAGACCCTCGTACGCCACCACGGGGTCACCGAGGCGGTCGTCGTCCCCCGCACGGACGACGGGCAGACCACCCTGCACGCCTGGTACACCGGCACCACCACGCCCGAGGACCTCGCCGCCGCCCTGCGCGCCGCCCTGCCCGCGCACATGCGTCCGGCCACCCTGCACCGCCTGGACACCCTCCCCCTGACCCCGCACGGCAAGATCGACCGGCGTGCCCTGCTCGCCCTGCCGGCCGGCCACGACGGCCCCCGCTGGCAGCCGGCCGACCCGCTCGGCGCGCTCGTCGCCGCCGCCTGGAGCGAGGTGTTCGGACAGCCGCCGCGCACCGGCGACGACGACTTCTTCGCCACCGACGGACACAGCCTCGGCGCGGTCCAGCTGGTCGGCGCCGTCTGCGAGGCGACCGGCCGGCCGGACGCGCTCACCGTCCACGACGTCCTCGACCGGCGCACCCCGGCCGCCCTCACCGCCGTCCTGCGCGAGCGCGGCGCCCGGCCCCGCGACCGGGCCCCCGCACCCCTCGCCGAGCCCGCCGCGCACCGCGCCGGACCGCTGCCCGCCACCAACGCCCAGCGCCGCATGTGGCTGCTGGACCGCCTCGACGACTCCCCGCTGCCGCCGTACAACATGGTCGAGGCCTACCGCATCGACGGCCCCGTCGACACCGGCCTGCTCGCCGCCCGCGTCGACGACCTGGTGGCCCGGCACGAGGCGCTGCGCACCGTGCTGCGCGAGGGCCCGCACGGGCTGGAGCAGATCGTGCTGCCCGCCCCCTCCGGAGTGCTCACCGTGGAGCCGGTCCCCGCCGGCACCGACCCCGACGACGCCCTGCGGGCCGCCTACGCCCGCGAGTGCGCCTGGCGCTTCGACCTCGCCCACGGCCCGCTCACCCGCATGCACTGGCTGCCCGACCGGGACGGCGGCACCCTGCTGTGCACCATCCACCACGTGGTGTGCGACGGCTGGTCGTACGCGGTGCTGCTGCGCGACCTCGTCGACTCGCTGCGCCCCGACGCCCCCGTGCCGCCGCCCGCCCCCCAGTACGCCGAGCACACCCACGCGCTCGCCGAGCGCCTGGCCGGGCCGCGCGGTCAGGCGCACCGCGCCTACTGGACCCGGCAGCTCGCCGACCCGCCCGAGCCCCTGGAACTGCCCACCGACCGGCGCCGGTCCGCCACGCGCAGCTCCGCCGGCGGCAAGGTCCGGCTGACGCTGCCCACCGACCTCACCGACGCGCTCGCCGCGCTGTGCCGGGACGCCGCCGCCACCCCGTTCATGGGCGTCGTCGCCGCCGTCCGGGTGCTGCTGCTGCGGCTGTGCGGGGAGCGCGACGCCCTGCTCGGCACCATCGACGCCGGCCGCCACGACCGCCGCGCCGCCGAGACCGTCGGGC
The DNA here is from genome assembly GCA_003248315.1 of Streptomyces sp. SW4. Taxonomy (GTDB): domain Bacteria; phylum Actinomycetota; class Actinomycetes; order Streptomycetales; family Streptomycetaceae; genus Streptomyces. The sequence goes on along the minus strand of QKWM01000002.1, from coordinate 202,189 downwards.
TGTTCGCCAACACGGTCGTGCTGCGCACCCCGGTCGACGCCGAACGCTCCTTCCGCGAACTGCTGGCCGCCGTACGCACCACCGCCCAGGAGGCCCTGGCCCACGCCGAGTACCCCTTCGAGCGGCTCGTCGAGGACCTGGGGTGGCCCCGCGAGGCCGGCCGCAACCCGGTGTTCGACGTCCTGGTGGAGACCGCCCTGTCCGGCACCACCGTCACCGGGGACACCACCGGGCCCGCCGTGCGGCACATCGAACTCGACCCGCCCGTCAGCGACTTCGACCTCGCCTTCAGCTTCCTGGAGCCCACCGCCGGCCGCCCCGGCGAACTGTGGATCGGCTACACCGACGACCTCTTCGACCGCGCCACCGCCGCCCGCATCGGCGAACGGCTGCGCACCCTGCTGACCGGGCTGCTCGCCGACCCCGACGCCCCCGTGCGCCGCGCCCCGGTGCTGCCCGCCGACGAGCGCCGGGAACTGCTGCACGACGTCAACGACACCGCGGCCCCCTTCCCCGAGGACGCCACCCTGCTCGACCTCGTCGAGCGGCAGACCGCCCGGACCCCGGACCTCCCGGCCGTCGTGCACGGCGCCACCACCCTCACCTTCGCCGAACTCGACGCCCTGGCCGAGCAGGTGGCCGCACGGCTGCGCACCGCCGCCGACCCGGCACCCGGGCGGCTCGTCGCCGTGGTGACGGAGCGCACCGAGTGGATGGTCGTCGCCGCGCTCGCCGTGCTGAAGACCGGCGCGGCGTTCCTGCCGCTCGACCCCGAGCAGCCCGCCGACCGCCTCGCCTACGCCCTCGCCGACAGCGGCGCCGTCGCCGTCCTCGCCGACGGCGCCCACCACGCCCGCGCCACCGCCGCGGCCCGCGTCCCCGTCCTCGACCCGCGCACCGGGCAGCCCACGCCGCCCGCCACGCCGCCCGCCGCACCGGCCGCCGCCCGCCGCGCCGGGCCCCGCGACCTCGCCTACGTCATCTACACCTCCGGCTCCACCGGCCGCCCCAAGGGCGTCATGGTGGAACACCGCGGCATCGTCAACACCGTCCACTACCGGGCCGGCTACTACGGCTTCGACGAGGACGCGGCCGTCCTCCAGGTGCCGCCGCTGCACTCCGACAGCGGCGTCAACGACGTCTTCTCCGCCCTGATCGCCGGCACCCCCGTCGTCGTCCTGGCCAAGGACCGGCTGCTGGACGTCGCCCATGTCGCCGAGGAGATCCACCGCAACGCCGTCACGCACATCATGATGGTGCCGAGCCTGTACCAGCTGCTGCTCGAACGCTGCGCCGACCGGCTCCGCTCCGTCCGCCAGATCGTGCTGGTCGGCGAGCGGCTGCCCGAGGAACTCGCCGCCCGCCACGCCCGCCTGCTCCCCTCCACCGTGCTCTACAACGAGTACGGCCCCACCGAGGACAGCGTCTGGACCACCGTCCACCGCATCACCGACCCCGGCGCCGACGTGCTCATCGGCCACCCCATCGCCAACAAGACCGTCGACGTCCTCGACCCCTACGGCGACCTCGCCCCGTTCGGCGTCCCCGGCGAACTGTGCGTCTCCGGCGCCGGCCTGGCCCGCGGCTACCTCAACAACCCGGCCCTCACCGCCACCCGGTTCGTGCCCCACCCCGTCCGCCCCGGCCGGCGCATGTACCGCACCGGCGACCTGGCCGTGCGCCGGCCCGACGGCAACCTCGCCTTCCTCGGCCGGATCGACGACCAGGTCAAGATCCGCGGACAGCGCGTCGAACCCGGAGAGGTGGCCGTCGTCCTCGCCGAACACCCCGACGTGCGCCGCTGCGCCGTAGCCGCCCGGCCCGGCCCGGCCGGCGAACCCGCGCTCGTCGCCTACGTGGTGGGCCGCTGCGACCCGCCCGCCCTGCGCGCCTTCCTGGCCGAGCGGCTGCCCGCCGCGATGGTCCCCGACCGCTACGTCCCGATCGCCGAGCTGCCGCTCGGGCCGAACGGCAAGCTCGACCGGCGCGCCCTGCCCGACCCCGGCCCGGCCGGGCCCGGCGAGCGGGACGGCGGCGGTGCCGCCGGTCTCGGCCCGCGGGAGCGGCGGGTCGCCCGCGTGTGGCAGGAGGTGCTCGGCCGGCCGGTCGACGACCCCGACGCCGACCTGTTCGCCCTGGGCGGCCACAGCCTCACCGCGGCCCGGATCGCGGTCGGCCTCCAGGACGAGTTCGGCGTCCGGGTCCCGCTGCGCGCCGTCTTCCGGCACCAGACCGTCCGGGCCATGGCCGCCCACCTGGCCACCGCCGGCGCCGCCGTCAGGCCCGCGGACGACGCGGCCCCGCTCGACGGCCCGGTGCTGCCGCTGTCGCGGGCCCAGCGCCGGATCTGGTCCGCGGCCCGCTCCAGCACCGTGCCGACCGCCCTCAACATCAGCGACGCCCTGCGCACCGGCCGCACCCTCGACCCGGAGGCGCTGCGCGGGGCCGTCGCCGCGCTCGCCGACCGCCACGAGGTGCTGCGCAGCCGGGTCGCCGTCGTCGACGGCAGCGCACGCCAGATCGTCCTGGACCGGCTGCCCGGCGGCCCGCCGCTGCGCGTCGTCGACCTGGACCCGCGGCACGGCGCCGACGCCCTCACCGCCGAGGTGCGCGCCGCCCAGCAGACCGTCTTCGACCTCGCCGGCGGGCCCCTGTTCGAGGTGCGGCTGCTGCGCGGCGCCCCGGGCGGCGACGTCCTCGTCGTCACCGCCCACCACATCGTGTACGACGGCGACAGCGTCGACCTCGTCGTCGCCGACCTGCTGCACGCCCACGACGAACTGGCGGCCGGCCGCACCCCCTTCGCGGACGCCCCGCCCGCCCCCCAGTACCGGGAGTGGACCGCGCAGGAGGCCGCCTGGCTCACCGGTCCCGAGGCCGCCGCGGACCGCGCGTACTGGCGGCGCACGCTGGCCGGGCCGCTGCCCCGCCTCGACCTGCGCTGCGCCGCACCCCGCCCGCCCGCGCCCGCGCGCGGCGACGGCGCCCTGGTCGCCCGCACGGTCGGCACCGGCCTGGTCGACGCGGCCGCGCGCACCGTGCCCGGCGCCACCCCGTTCATGGCGCTGCTCGCGGCCTGGGCCCAGGTGCTGCACCGGCACAGCGGCCAGGACGAGATCGTGATCGGCAGCCCCGCCGCGCCCCGCGACCGCACCGGCCTCGCCGGCGTCGTCGGCTGCTTCGTCAACGCCCTGCCGCTGCGGCTCGCCCCCGGCGCCGCCGCCGGCCCCGGCGCACTCCTCGCCCAGGTCCGCGACCGGCTCCTGGAGGCCTACGAGCACGCCCGGTTCCCGTACGACATCACGGTCACCGAGCTGGTCGACCGCCCGCCGCGGGGCCGGCGGCCCGTCTACGACGCCGGGCTCAGCTGGGAGGCCTCGCAGCGGACCACCGACGGCTGGGAGTTCCTCGACATCCCGCCCGCCCGGCCGCCGCTCACCGACGACCTGCGGATCTACGCCACCGCCCGCGACGGTCGACTGCGTCTCGAACTCGTCCACGACCCGGCGCTGTTCACCCCGGACACCGCCGCCGCCCTGCTCGACGACGTCGTGGACACCCTCGCCGAGCACGCCCGGTGGCACCCCACCAGCCACGCCGGAACAGCAGGGAGCGTACGGCCATGACCGCCCAGCCCGTGACCCCGCCCACGACCGCCGCGCCACGAGCCGCCGTGCACGCGGCGGTCACCGGACTGCGGCCCCGCCTGACCACGCCCGGCAGTCCCGGGCGGGCCGAGCGGAGCATGCCGCTGACCGGGCCGGCCCGGTCGGCGCTGGCCACGGCGGACCGGGCGGAGCCCGGGGGCGGTGCCGACCGGCTCGGGCTGCTGGGTGCCGCGGTGGCCCTGGCCGCCGGCGCGGCCGAGGACGCCGGGCGGACCGCCGTCGTCCTCGACGGCCCCGGCGGGCCCGCCGCCGTGCGCCCCGACCCGGCCGCCGCGCACACCGTCGGCGGCCTCGTCGCCGACCTCGCCGCCGCCGTCCGGGACGCGCCCGGCGCGGGCCCCGCCGACGCGGCGGACGGCGGCGTCCGACTGCGGATCGGGCTCGACGCCGACGCCGCCCTGCTGCGGGCCGAGTTCGACACCGGCAGCCTCGAACCCTGGTTCGCCGAAAGCTTCCTGCGGACCGTGGACCATCTCCTGGGCCAGCTGGCCGAACCGGGCCGCCCCCTCGCGGACCTGACCCTGCTGTCGGCCGCCGACCGGACCACCGTCCACGCCTTCGGGCACGGCGGCTTCCGCCCGCCGGCCAGCCCCGGCACCCTCGTCGAGCGGCTGGAGCGCGGCGCCCGCGCGGGCGGCACCGGCACCGCCGTCGTCACCGCCGACGGCACCGCCCTCGGCCACGACGAGCTGCGCGCCGAGTCCCTGCGCACCGCCCGCCGACTGCACCTGGAGCACGGGGCGGGCCCCGGCACCCGCGTGGCACTGCTGACCGGCAAGGGTCGGCACGCGCTCAGCGCCCTGCTCGGCACGGTCCGCTCCGGCGCCGCCTACGTCCCACTGGACCCGGCCCAGCCCGCGCGGCGGCTCGCCGGCATCCTCACCGACGTCGGGGCGACGGCCCTGATCGCCGAGCCCGCCCACCTCCCGCTCGCCCGCGACCTCGCGGACGCCACCGGCACCCCGCTGCTGTCCGCCGCCGAACTGGCCGCGCCCGGCGGGCCCGAGGGTCCCGACCCGGCCCCACCCCGGCCCGAGGACCCGGCGTACGTCATCCACACCTCCGGCTCCACCGGCCGGCCCAAGGGCGTCGTCGTACGGCACTCGGCCATCTGCGGCTATCTGGCCTGGAAGGGCGAGTACCATGCGCTGTCCCCGGCCACCTGCCTGCTCCAGATCCCCGCGCTGTCCTTCGACAGCTCCGTCTCCGACGTGTTCTCGGTGCTCGGCGCGGGCGGGCGGCTGGTGCTCGTCGACGGCCACCGGCGGCTGGACGGCGCCCATCTGCGCACGCTCGCCGAGCGCCACGGCGCCACCCACGTCACCCTCGTGCCGAGCCTGTACCGGAGCGTCGCCGACGCGCTCGCCGCGGCCGGCACCCTGCGCGTCGTCACCGTCGCGGGCGAGGCCATGCCGGCCGGGCTCGTCGCCCGGCACCGCCGGCTGATGCCCGGCGCACGGCTCGTCAACGAGTACGGCCCCACCGAGAACTCCGTGGGCGCCACCGCCTTCGACTACCCCGAGCACCCCCTGTACGGCACCCCCGTGGGCCGGCCCCTGAGCAACACGGCGGTGTCCGTGCTCGACGCGGCCGGGCGACCTGTGCCGCCCGGCTTCCCCGGCGAGATCCAGCTCGCCGGTCCCGGCCTCGCCGACGGCTACCTCGGCCGGCCCGAGGCCACCGCGGCCGCCTTCGTGACCGACCCCGCCGCGCCGGGCGGGCGCCGCTACCGCACCGGTGACCGCGCCTGGTGGCAGGGCGACGGCACGCTCCAGTACCTGGGCCGCGCCGACGACCAGGTCAAGATCCGCGGCAACCGGATCGAACTCGGCGACGTCGAGGCCCACTTGACGCGCGTGGAGGGCGTCACCGGCGCCGTCGCCGTGGTCGTCGGCGGGCCCGACGGGCAGCCCTCGCTCGTCGCCTGGGTCACCGGACCCGCCGCCGCCGACCCGGCCCGCGTCCGGGCCTCCGCCGCGGACACCCTGCCCGCGCCGCTGGTGCCGGACCGCATCCTGCCGCTGGACGCCGTTCCGCTCACCACCAACGGCAAGGCCGACCGCCGCACACTGGCCGACCGCGCAGCCGCGGCCGTTCCCCGGGCCGGGGCCGTTTCCCGGACCGTTTCCGGGGCCGGGGCCGTTTCCGGGGCCGGGCCCTTTCCCGGGACGGGATCCTTTCCCGGCCTGCGGCCGGTCCGCAGGCCGAGGCCGGTTCCTCGCCCGTGGCCGGCTCCCCGTCCGCGGCCGGCTCTTCTGCCTCCGTCGATTCCCGGTCCGTGGCCGGGGCCGGTGCGGCAGGGCGGCAGGCGGAGGGGGAACGGGTGCACGAAGCGGACGGAGGTCCGGGGAGCGGGTGCCGGACGCGGGCGGAGGTCCGGGGCCGGTGTTGGAGGAGACCGTCTCCGGGCTGTTCCGGGAGATCCTCGGAGTGGACCGGGTCGGGCCCGACGACAGCTTCTTCGGGCTCGGCGGGCACAGCCTGCTCGCCGTCGACCTGGTCGGCGCCCTCCAGGAGCGGCACGGTCTGCTCCTGGAGATCGACGAACTCTTCGACGGCCCCACGGTCGCCGAGATCTGCGCCGCGCTGCGCCGCCGCGGCGCCGCCCCCGACGCCGCCACCACGGCGGACGGCGCCCCCGGCGAGGACACCGGCGCGCCCGCCGACCACCCGCTGTCCGCCGCCCAGCGCCGCCTGTGGACCCTCGACCGGCTCGGCGGCGCCGACACCACGGTCCACCACCTCACCGACGTCCTGCGCGTGGACGGCGCCCTGCACCCCGACGAGGTCGCCCGGGCCCTCGCCGACGAGGCCGCCGACCACGAACTGCTGCGCGCCCGCTTCCTCGTGCGCGACGGCGAGCCGCGCCAGCGCTTCGTACCCGGCGACCGGCCACCGCTGACCGTCGTACCCCTGGAGCACGACCCGACCCCGGAGCGCGTCGCCGACACCGTGCGCAGGCTCGCCGGACGCCACTTCGACCTGGAGCACGAACCGCCCCTGCGGGCGGCCCTGCTGACGCTCTCGCCGACCCGCTCCGTGCTCGTCCTGACCGTCCACCACATCGTCTGCGACGGCACCTCCGCCGCCGCCCTCGTACGCCGCCTGCTGACCCGGATCCGCGCGCACCGCGAGGGCACGGCCCCGCCCCGCCCGCCGTCGGCCGCTACACCGACCACATCGCGCGCGAGGCGGCCCGTACGGCCTCGCCCGAGGGCGCGGCGGACCGCGCGTACTGGCACGAGCGGCTGGCCGCCCCGCTGCCGTACCCCCTGCTGCCCGCCGACGGCGAGCGCGGCGCACCCGCGGGTCCCGGCGGCGTGCACACCGTGCGGCTGCCCGCCGAGGCGGGGAACCGGGTGCGCGCCCTCGCCCGGGAACTGGGCACCAGCGTCTTCACCGTGGGCCTGGCATCGCTCGGCTGGCTCCTCCAGCGGTTCACCGGGGAGCCGCGCCTGCTCGTCGGCACGCCGGTCACCGGCCGCGACCACCCGGGCGACGCCGACGTGCTGGGTCCCTGCCTCAACACCGTCGTCCTCACCACCGAGCTGCCGCCCGAGGCCGCGTTCACCGAGGCCGCGCGGCGGGTGCGGTCCGCCGTCGCCGGTGCCCTGGCGCACCGCGGGTATCCCTTCGACCGGCTCGTCGAGGAGCTGCCCGGCGCCCGCGACGGCGGGCGCACCCCCCTGTTCACCGTGATGTTCACGGTGGACGAGCCGGGCGCGGCGGGCACCGGCGAGGAGTTCGACGCGGGACCCGGGCTCACCGTGCGGCGGGAGCCGTTCGCGGACGACGCCAGCGAGTTCGAGCTCAGCTTCCACCTGGACAACTCGGGCGACCGGCTCGCCCTGACCGCCGAGTACGACTCCGTGCTGTTCAGCGCGTCCCGCGTGCGGCGCCTGCTCGACCACTGGGCCGATCTGCTCACCCGGGCCGCGCAGGACCCGTCCCGCAGCCTGGCCGACACCCCGCTGCCCGCCGCCGAGACGGCCGAACTGGCCCGCCTGGAGGCCGCCTCCCCGCCCCCCGGGACCGGTACCCCGGCTCCCGGCCCCGCCCGGCTGCTGGACCCCGCCGGGCGCCCGGTCCCCGTAGGCGTCCCCGGCGAACTGCACACCGCCGACGGTCCCACCGGGCTCGCGGCGGTGCGCCGGGAGGACGGCGGCCTCGTCCCGCGCGGCCCGGCCGGCCGCCCGGCCGCCTGGGCCGACACCGAACTGCGGCTGTGCGAACACCCCGACGTCGCCAGGGCCGAGACCACCGCCCCCGGCCGGGTGCGGGTCGGGCTGCACGCCGGCCGGTCCGTGTCCGCCGCGGCCCTGCGCGCGTTCGTACGACGGGCCCTGCCGGCCGCATGGGTCCCGGACACCATCGAGATCACCACCGACACGGGCACCGCCACCGACACGGGCACCGCCACCGACACGGGCACCGCCACCGACACGGGCACCGCCGACCGCACGGTCGCGGCCGTCGGGCGGGCCGTCGCCGAGTGTCTGGGCCTGCCGGAGGCCGCCGGGCCCGACGACGACTTCTTCGAGCTGGGCGGCGCCTCCCTGGACGCGATCGCGGTCGCCGGGCGGCTGCGCGCCGCCCTGGGCACCGAGGTGTCGCCCCGGCTCGTCTTCGACCTGCGCACGCCCGCCGCCATCGCCGAGGCGCTCACCCGCACCGCCCCGGACCCCGCCGGCCCCGCCGGCCCCGGCGCCCCCTCGGCACCGGGGGCGACACCGGGCCGGTCGCGGGCCCGGAGACCGGACCGGCCCCGCTGACCGACGAGCAGCGGCAGATCTGGCAGGCCCTGCGGGACGGCGCCCCGCAGGCCGCGTTCGCCGTGCTGGAGGCGCTGCGCACCGGCCCCGTCGACCCCCACGCGCTGCGCGAGGCCGTCGAGCACACGGCCGCCCGGCACGACGCGCTCACCGGCCGCCTGGTGACCGACGGCCCGGAGCCCCGCTGGCACCCGCTGCCCGTCCCGCGGATCGCCTGGCAGGAGGAGGACCTGAGCACCCTGGCGGAGGCCGACCGGGCCACGGCCCTGCGCGACCTCGCCCAGCGGCACGCCGGCGAACCCTTCGACCTGGCGGCCGGCCTGCTCCTGCGGTGCCGTCTGGTGCGGCTCGCCGCCGACGCGCACGTGCTGCTGCTGGCGGTCCACCACATCGCCGTCGACGGCCGTTCCATGGAACTGCTGGTCGGCCAGGTGGAGGAGGCCTACACCGCGTTCGCCGCCGGCCGGCGCCCCGCCGACGAGGGCACCGGCAGGCTGCGGCTGGCGGACGTCGCCCGCTGGGAGCGGAGGCGGACCCCCGACGCCGCCACCCTGGACGAGTGGCGGCGGGCCCTCGAGGCCGGCCCGCCCGAGCTGCGGCTGCCGTACGACCGGCCCCGGCTGGTGCGCACCGCCCTGATCCCGGCGGAGCTGCCTTTCACGCTGCCCGCCCCCGGGCTGGCGGCCTTCGCCCGCGCCGCGGGCCTCACCCCGTTCGCCGCCGCGCTGTCCGCCCTGACCACCGCGCTCGGGCAGGACACCGGCGGCCGGGACGAGGTGTGGCTCGCCACCGTGCTCAGCACCCGCGACCGTCCCGGGCTCGCCGACGTCGTCGGCCCGCTCACCACCACCGGCCTGCTGCGCGTCGACACCGCCGGCGCCCCCAGCCACCGGGCGCTCGCCGGACGGGTCGCCGGTGCGCTGCTGACCGCGCACACCCGGCCCGAGGCCCATCTCGCCGCCCTCGGCGATCTCGCCGAACGGGAGTACGGCATCGACCGGGCCCGGCTCGGCCAGGTCCTCGTCGTCGCCCAGGACGCGGCGCCCGCCCGGCCCGGCGGTCTGTTCACGCCCGACGGCGAGGCGGCGGCCAAGCGCCCGACCGCCACCGCCTTCGACCTGGTGTGGTCGCTGCGGGCCGGCCCCGACGACGTCGAGGGCGTCCTCACCTACAAGGCCGAACTCTTCGACGCCGGGACCGCCGCCGCGCTCGTCGACCGCTTCGGCCGCGCCCTGCACGACCTCCTGCACACCCCGGACGCGCCCTGGCGCCCGGAGCCCGGGGAGGCAGCGTGAGCACCGACTGGTCCGAGGTCCTGCGCGAACTCAACGACACCGCGGCCGAGGTGCCCGACGGAAACCTCGCCGACCTGCTGCGCGCACGGTCGGCCCGCTGGGCGCAACACCCGGCCGTGATCGGCCGCGACCGCACCCTCACCCACGCCGCCCTGCACCGCGCGGCCGACGCGCTCGCCGGGCGACTGGCCGCGCACGGGGCGGCCCCCGGCGGCGTGGTCCGGGTCTGCCTGCCCCGCTCGGCCGAACTGGTCGTCGCGCTGCTGGCCGTACTGCGCTGCGGCGCCGCCTATCTGCCGCTCGACCCGGGCTACCCGCCGGCCCGGCTCGCCCAGATCGCCGAGGACGTCCCCGGCGAACTGACCGTCACCACCCGGGACCTGGCGGGACGGGTCCCGGCCGGCCGGAACGTCCTGCTGGACCTCGACGAACTCCTCGCGGCGCGGCCCCAGTCACCGCCGGACCGCAGCCCCGCCACCGCCCGCGACCTGGCCTACGTCATCCACACCTCCGGTTCCACCGGCCGCCCCAAGGGCGTGGGCATCGCACACCACGGCCTGGTCAACCTCCTCGCGGCGACGGCCGAACCGTTCGGGCTCGGGCCGGGGCGCCGGGTCCTGCAGTTCTCCGGCCCGGGCTTCGACGTGTCGGTGTGGGAGATCTTCGCCGCCCTGTGGGCGGGCGCCGCCGTCGTCCCCTTCGACGCGCCGGTCGCCTCCGCCGAGGCACTGGCCGGCCTGGTCCGCGACCGCGAGGTCGACACCGTCTTCCTGCTCGCCGCGCTCCTCGCCCAGCTGGACCCCGCCGACTTCCCCGGCGTGCGCACCGTGGTGACCGGCGGTGAGGCGTTCTGCCAGGCACTGGTGGACCGCTGGGCCGTGACCGGCACCCGCGAGCTGTACTACGTGTACGGGCCGACCGAGGCCACCGTCTTCCAGTCCTGGCACCGCTGCCCGCCCGGCGCCCCGGGCGAACCGCCCACCGTGGGGCGGCCCATGGCCAACCTGCGGTACCACGTGCGCGACGACCGGGGCCGGCCCGTGGGACCCGGCGTGGTGGGCGAGCTGTACATCGGCGGCGCGGGCGTGGGCCGCGGCTACGTGGGCCGGCCGGAGCTGGACGCGGAGCGCTTCGTCCCCGACCCCGACGATCCGCGCCCCGGCGCCCGCCTCTACCGCACCGGCGACCTCGTCAGCCACCGTCCCGACGGCACGCTCGACTTCCGCGGCCGCGCCGACCGGCAGGTCAAGATCCGCGGCTTCCGCATCGAACCGGGCGAGGTGGAGGCCGCCCTGGCCGCGCTGCCGGGGATCGCCGCCGCGGCCGTCGTGGTACCCGACGGCACCCCCGAACCGCTGCTGGTCGCCCACGTGGTGACCCGCGGCCCGGGGCTGCCCGGCGACTGGCGCGACCGGCTCGCCCAGCGGCTGCCGTACTACATGGTGCCCGCGGCCGTCGCCGTCTGCGACCGGCTGCCCGAGACGCCCAACGGCAAGATCGACCGTCGGGAACTGGCCCGCCGCGGCCTGGCCGGGGCACCCCCGGCGACGGCCGAAGCAGCGGCCGGCGCGGCCCTGCGGCCGGCGCTGCGCGAGCTGTTCGGCGTGGCGCTCGGCCGCGGCGCCACCGACACCGACGACTTCTTCCAGCTCGGCGGCACCAGCCTCCGGGCGGCCTCGCTGGCCCAGGCCGCCACCGCCCGCCTCGGCGTCCCCGTCACCGTGCGCGACCTCTTCGAGGCGCCCACGCCCGCCGCCCTCGCCGCCCGCCTCGCCACCCGGCCCGCCGCCGGGGTCCGTACCGAGTCGCCGGCCGAGTCGCCGGCCGGGCCCGCCGCCTCCCCGGCGCAGCGGAGGCTGTGGCTCGAACAGCAACTGCGCGGGGAGCGGGACGCCGCCTACCACGTGCCGCTGCTGCTGCGCTGCACCGGAACCCTCCAGCCGCAGGCGCTCGCCCGGGCGGTGACCGCCCTCCAGGACCGGCACCCCGCGGTGCGCACCGCGTTCGACGAGCGGGGCGGCGCACCGGTGCCCCGGCTGCGTACCGACACCGTCCCGCTCGCCGTCGAGACCGCCGCCGACGCCGCCGCCCGGGACGCGCTCGTCGACCGCCTCAGCCACGAGCCGTTCGACCTCGCCAACGGCCCGCTGCTGCGCGTGACCCTGATCCGCACCCCCGGCGACTGCCATCTGCTGCTGGTCTTCCACCACACCGTCGCCGACCAGCTGTCCCTGGAGATCGCCGCCCGCGACCTGGTCGCCTGCCACGACGCCCTGGTCGAGGGCCGCCCGCTGCCCCGCCGCCCGCCGCCGACACCCCCGACCCCCGTCCGAGCGGGCGCGAACTCGCCTACTGGGCGGGCGAGCTGATGCCGTTCCCGGAGCCGGTGCCGCTGCCCGTGGACCACCCGCGCACACCCGGGCCCGGCCGCCGCACCGCCGTCCACCGCGAACGCCTGGGGAGCCCCACGACCGAGGCCCTCGAGGAGCTGGCCCGGTCCCGGCGCACCTCCCTGTTCACCCCGCTCGCCGGCGCCGTCGCCCTCGCCCTGCACACCGCCACCGGCGCGGCCGACGTCTGCCTGGGCACCGCCGTCAGCCACCGCACCGGCGGCACCATCGGCTGCCGCGTCAACACCGTCGCCCTGCGCACCCCGGTCCGCCCCGAACTGACCTGCGGACAACTGCTGGACGGCCTCGCCGACCGGGTCGTCGGCGCCCTCGAACACGCCGCGCTGCCCTTCGACGAGGTCGTACGCGCCCTGGACCCGCCGCGCAGGCCCGGACGCGGACCGTTCTTCGACGTCTGGGTCACCCTCTGGGACGAGATCGACGTCACCGGAGGGCTCCGGCTGACCGGCGGCCCCGTGCCGCTGCGCGACGGACTGTTCGACCTGTCCTTCCAGTTCGCCCGCGACCGGCACGGCACGTGCCTGACCCTCCAGTACGACCGGGACCTGTACGAGCCCGCCACCGCTGCCGAGCTGTCCCGCCGGGTGCTGCGGCACGCCGCCGCGCTCGCCCGCACCCGCCCGAGGAACCGCTTCCCCTGTCCCTCGCGCCCGTCCCCCGCACGCCCCCGCCCGGCCCGCTCCGCCCGTCCTCGCGGGCTTCACCGGTTTCGACTGGAGCGTCGCCACCGACCGCGAAGGCTCGTGAGATGCCCACCAACAACGAACTGACCATGCTGTTCTTCCTCCAGCTGGCCGCCGTCCTCGCCGTGTGCCGGATCGCCGGGCTGCTGCTGCGCCGGCTGGGCCAGCCCCAGGTCGTCGCCGACATGGTGGCGGGCTTCCTGCTCGGACCCACCCTGCTCGGGCACGTCTTCCCCGCCCTCTTCGACGACCTCTTCCCGCAGGTGCTGACCGTGCCGGGCACCGGCACCGACATCCAGCACCCCGCGCTCGCCACGCTCTTCGTCGCAGGCCAGCTCGGACTGGTCCTCTACATGTTCGTCGTCGGCCTGAAGTTCGACCACTCCATCCTGGCCGGGCACGTCCGCCAGTCCGCCGTCGCCTCCGCGGCCGGCGTGCTCGCGCCGATCGTGGCGGGCGGGGTGCTGGGCTGGTACCTGGCCGGCGGCGAGCTGTGGTTCGCCGACGGCGTCGCCGCCTGGCAGGCCGCCCTGTTCGTCGGCGCGGCCTGCGGCATCACCGCGTTCCCGATGCTGGCCCGCATCGTCCACGAGCGCGGCATGACCCGCACCACGGTGGGCACGGTCGCCCTGGCCTGCGCCGCCGTCGACGACGCCGCCGCCTGGATCCTGCTCGCCGTGGTGGTCGCCGCCGCCCAGGGCGACCCGGTCGTCGCCCTGCTCGCCCTGGGCGGCAGCGCCGCGTACGTCGTCGTGCTGCTCGCCGTCAAGCGGTTCGCCGGGACCGTCTGGCCCGCTGGAGCACGGGCCCGGGAGGCGCGCGACCCGAGGCGCTCGGCGCGGTGGTCGTGGTGCTGCTGGTGTGCGCGACCTTCACCGAATGGGTCGGCGTCTACTCGGTGTTCGGCGCGTTCGTGCTCGGTGCAGCCATGCCGCGCGGCGCGTTCGCCGACTCGATCGCCGGCCGTCTGGAACCCGTCACGGCCTGTGTGCTGCTGCCGCTGTTCTTCGTGTACTCCGGCCTCAACACCCGGCTGGACGTCGTCCTCGACCCGGCGGTCCTCACCACCCTGCTGCTCGTGCTCGTGGTGGCCGTCGCGGTCAAGGGCGGCGCGTGCACCCTCGCCTGGCGGGCCACCGGCAGCAGCTGGCGCGACGCCGCCTCGCTGGGCTCGCTGATGAACGCCCGGGGCTTGATGGAGCTGATCCTGCTGAACATCGGACGCGACGCGGGCCTGATCACCGTCGAGCTGTACACGGTGCTCGCGCTGATGACGATCATCACCACGCTCGCCGCGACCCCGCTGTACGAGTGGATCCAGCGCCGGGGACCGGGGGACCGGACGCGCCCGCACCGAAGCCCCTCCCGGAGCCGGCGCCCGTGCGGGCACCGGCATCCGGAGGGGCGCCGGCTCCGGCGTCCGCGCCGGTGGCGGCGGCCGTGGCTCAGGCCACGCGCCGGTAGCTGGTGAGCAGCATGTCCCGGTGGCCCTCGGGCCCGTCCGCCGCCGGGTCCAGCCGCACCGGCTCGGTGCCGTGCAGGATCCGGCGGTCGTCGGCGTACAGCGAGTCCATCGGGTCCGCCAGCAGCGGCTCCTCCAGGGGTGTGCCGTCGGCCGCGCAGATGATGCTGCGCCCGCCCAGCACCCGGCGCCGGTCCATCAGGTGCAGCGAGATGAACTCGAAGCCGTCGCGGTGCACCCCCTCCGGTGAGGGCAGGCCGGCCTCGTCGGCCAGCGCCCGGATCCGCACCAGGTGGACGTCCACCTCCCAGTCGCACGGACCGAGGCCCTGCCCGAACTCCCGCAGGCTGCGCAGCAGCAGGGCGTGCAGGAACGGGTTGTCCCGCACCTCGGGCGTGACCGGGGCGAAGTACCGCGGCACCCCGCCCGCGAACGGATTGACCTCGGCGCTCTGCATGTACGGGCCCGGCGGCTCGGCCAGCAGCGCCCGGCGGCCCGCGGGGCAGCGGTAGCGGACATGGCGGCGGAACCGGTAGGCGCCGCCGTCGGCGAGATACGCGTCCGGCTCCAGCTCCTCGTACGCGGCCCGCAGCCGGGCCAGGTCCGCCGCCCAGGCGCCGGTGCGGAAGGCGCTGCCGGGCACCGTCAGGTAGCCCCGGCGGCGCACCTCACCGGCGATGTCGGCGTCCACGCCCAGGTCCACGGACCGGCCTTGGTCGATCACAGGCTGCACGGTGTTCCCCTTCTCCCGGCGCCCGGCCCGTCAGCGCAGGCGCTCCAGCATGCGGCCGACCGCCTCCCGGGCCGGCTTGAGGTACATCTCCTTGTCCCACTCGTTCTCCAGGTCCTCCGGGATGTGGTGGGTGTCGAGCAGTTCGCCGCCGCGGTACAGGCGCAGGACGGGATGGATGAACTGGCTGGTCGAGCCGTCCGCCGGGTCGCGCTCCACGTGGAACGGGTCCGCGCCGGGCGGCAGCTTGCCGTACTCCAGCGTCATGACCAGCAGCGGGCGGTCCGCCGCCCAGGGCGCCTCCAGGGCGAACTCCACGGGCACGTCGGTCCGCGTCGACGCCGTGCCGTCCGGCCCGTCCAGCGCGTAGACGTCACCGAGGAAGCCCGGCAGCTGGAAGACCGACGAGGCGTCCACGGCGCGCCGGGCGATGCGCTCCACCAGGGCCTCCGGAGTGCGCTCCAGCGTCTGCCAGGGCGCCGGCTCCCCGTGGTAGCGCTCGGCGAAGTAGTCGGCGAGGAAGCGGATGTTGTAGCGGAACCCGTGGATGAAACCCGAGAAGGACCGCTTGTAGTCGCGGGCCTGCATCAGCGTCCCGGAGAAGAAGAGATCGGGCACGTTGACCGATTCCCAGGCGCTGGTCAGGGCCGGAAAACGGCCCTCGCGCACGGTCTGGGGAACGGCCCCTCACCGAATATGGAGAAGTCCGGACGGAAACCGGTGCACAGCACCACCCGGTCGACGTCGAGCGTCCACTGCTGCCCGTGTGCGTGGCTGTAGCGGAAATCGACCCGGAGCCTGCCGTCCGCCAGTTTCTCGATGGATTCCAGCGTCCCGTCGAGAATGGTGTTCTGCATCTTCAGCTGGTAGGAGTCCAGCGTGTTGTTGTAGACCGCCCGGAGGTCGCTGACATGGTGCGTGGTCCAGGCCAGACGGACCGGGTGAGGGCTGAGCATATGGGTCGACGCGGTGTGCTGGAAAATGTTCTCCGCGGTCTCGAACCCGGAATTTCCCTTGCCCACCACCAGCACCCGCTGACCGGCGTAGTCCGCGGGGTCGGTGGAGATCTCGGTGTACTTCTCGGCGTGCTCGATGCCCGGCACGCCGGGCGGCACGAACGGCACGTGGAAGCCGGTGGCGACCACCACCCGGCGCGCCCGCCAGACGCGTCCCGCCTCGTCCCGGAGCGTGAACAGGCCCGCGCCGGACGGCTCCTCGGCGCGTGTGATCCGCGCGACGCGCGCCCCGGTGGTGACGGCGAGCCCGTGCCGCTCCCGGAAGTCGCGCAGATAGCGCACGAGGTCGTCGGCCTTCGGGAAGTAGTCCTGCGAATAGCGCGTGAACACCAGCTCCGGGTCGTCGCTCAGCAGGGAGTTCCAGTCCCAGCGCAGCCGCTTGTCCGGGTCGTCGAAACCGGTGTGCACCTTGTTGTTGGAAATCAGCCGGCGGTGCCGCGGATACCGCGTGAAGAACGTGCCGACATCGTCGCCCGCCTCCAGCAGCCGGTACGAACGGCCCTGCCGGTGCAGAAAGTACGCGAGTTGCAGACCGGCCGGTCCGCCACCCACCACCGCATAGTCGAGAACGTCCTGGGACGACGACGCCGTTGCTGCCGCATCACCCATGTGAAAACCCTCCGAGTTCGTCGAGGAGAATCACGGAGAAGGGCAGGGGAGTTCCGGGAGCGGTGTCTCGAAAGGCCGTGCGACTCCGCTCCAGCGATACTCCGTCGAGGCTCTTGCCGGACTCGATCCTCTTTCCACACACTGGCGTGGTGACTTTGTACAGCGCGGTACTCGAAGCGGAGTCGAGCCCGGCGGACCGCTGCGCGGTGCCCTCGGTCGGGCTCCCCGTCTGGGGCCGCGAGCGACCGGCGCTGTGCGCGGTGCGCGGCAATGCGAGCGGCACCGCGCAGTTCTATGTGTGGGACCTCGCCACCGGCGCCTTCCGCCAGCTCACCGACGCGCCCCACGGCGTGGAACTCGGCCTGGTCGACCCCCGCGGCCGGCGGCTGTGGTGGTACCGGGACGACGACGGTGCCGAACAGGGCCACTGGGTCCGCTCCCCGCTGCGCGGCGGCCCCGCCGTTCCCGCGCTGCCCGGCATGCCCGGCGGCACCCCCGAAGGACTCGCCCTCGGCCGGTCCGGGCTCGCCGTGGCCGGCGTCGGCGAACCCGCCGGCGGATACGGCCTGTACGCGATGCGGCCCGGCGCCCGGGCGGCCGAACCGCTGCGGCTGAGCAGCCGCCCGCTGTACGTCGGCGGCATCAGCGACGACGAGACGCTGGTGCTGTACGTGCACGCCGAGCGCGGCGACCCGCAGCGGCCCGCCCTGCGGGTGACCACCCTCGACGGCACGACCGTCGCCGACCTCGGCGACTGGCCCACGAGCGGCATCGAGGTCGCGCCCTTCTCCAGCCCCTTCCGGCCCGGCGGCCACCAGATCCTCGCCACCCACGAACGCCACGGCGTCCGCGCGCCGCTGCTGTGGGACCCGCACACCGGCGAGGTGCAGGAGATCGCCACCGGCCTGACGGGCGAGGTGCGCGCCCAGTTCTACCCGGACGGCCGCGCGCTGCTGCTCCACCACCGCCACCAGGGCCGCAGCCAACTGCTGCGGCACACCCTCGCCGACGGCCGCACCACCCTCCTGCCCACCCCGCCCGGCACCGTCCACGAGGTCGCCGCCCGCCCCGACGGCGGCCACTGGTACACGTTCTCCGCCGCGGACACCGCCCCCGTCCTGTACGACGACGGCGGCGCCGAACTCCTCACCGTGCCCCGCGCGGTGCGCCCCGCCTCACCGGTGCGCGCCCTGCACGCCGACGGCCCCGGCGGGGCGGTGCCCGCCTACGTCAGCGCCCCCACCGGACAGGGTGAGCGGCGGCCCGACGGCACCGCCCACCCCGCGGTGTTCCTGCTGCACGGCGGCCCGCACGCCGCCGACGGCGACGCCTACCTGCCCGAGGCCGCCGCCTGGAACGACGCCGGCTACACCGTCGTACGCGTCAACTACCGCGGCTCCGGGGACCACGGCCGCGCCTGGCGGCTCGCCCACCGCGCCGCCGTCGGCCACACCGAACTCGCCGACGTCGCGGCCGTCCGCGCCCGCCTCGTCGCCGACGGACTGGTCGACCCGGGGCGCTGCGTCCTGGCCGGGGCTCCTGGGGCGGCTACCTCGTCCTGCTCGGCCTCGGCACCCAGCCGGCGCTGTGGGCCTGCGGCGTCGCCGAGAACCCGGTCGGCGACTACGCCGCCGCCTACGAGGAGGAGTTCGAGGGGCTGCGCTGGGTCGACCGCGCCATGTTCGGCGGCAGCCCCGCCGAAGTCCCCGGCAAGTACGCCGCCGCGTCCCCGCTCACCTACGCGGACGCGGTGCGCGCACCGCTGCTGGTCCTGGCCGCCGAACACGACCCGCGCTGCCCGCCCCGGCAGGTGGAGAACTACGTCGCCGCGCTGCGCCGCCGGGGCGCCGACGTCGAGGTCCACTACCGCGCGATGGGGCACCGCAGCGCCCACACCGGTCGCGGCGCCGAGTCGATCACCACGCAGATCACCTTCGTCCGCAGCCGGGTCGGCACCCGGCCGCCCGACAGGAAAGCGGGAGCATGAGCGAGAACACGCAGAGCGCGGAGAGTGCCCAGGGCGCCCAGGGCGCGCCGAGTCCTCAGGGCGCCCCGCGCCGCCGGTTCACGGTGCAGCGGGGAGGCTGCGGCTGCGAGGGCAGGCCCGCGCCGGGCACGGACCCCGCCCGGGGCACCCGGCCACCGGCCGGGAGGCCGACGCGAAGGCCGGGGCCGTATCCGAGCCGGCCGCCGACGCCGTCACCGTCCCCGCCGCCGAGGCCGTCCCCGTCGCCGAGCAGGAGAACGCCCGTTGACCATCACCGACTTCACCGACCTCGAACCCCTGGGCTGGCGGCCGGAGCTGGCCGAGGCCTGGGCCGACGGCGGCTACGAGGACGCCTTTCCCGGCGCCCGGCCCGGCCGCGTCGGCCAGGTCGACCGCGGCGCCTGCACCGTGCTCCTCGCCGACGGCACCGTACGCGCCACCCCGGCGCCGCGCGTGTTCCGGCCCGAGACGGACCGCCGCGGCGGCCCCGGACTCGCCACCGGCGACTGGGTCGCCGTCGTGGACGACCGGGTCGAGGACATCCTGCCCCGCCACTCCGCGTTCGTCCGCGGCACGGCCGGCGCCCGGACCGAGGCGCAGATCGTCGCCGCCAACGTCGACACCGTCTTCGTCGTCGTTGCGCTCACCGGGGACCAGCGGCTGCGCCGCGTCGAGCGCTATCTCGCCGTGGCCTGGCAGAGCGGGGCCCAGCCCGTCGTCGTGCTCAGCAAGGCCGACCTGCACCCCGACCCCGAGGCCGCCGCCGACGAGGTGCGCGGCATCGCCCCCGGCACGCCGGTGCACACCATCTCCTCGCACACCGGCGACGGCCTCGACGACCTCGCCCCCTACGCCGGTCCCGGCCGCACCGTCGCCCTGGTCGGCCTCTCGGGCGTCGGCAAGTCCACCCTGGTCAACCGGCTCAGCGGCGACGAAAGGCTGTCCACGCAGGAGGTGCGCGGCGACTTCAAGGGCCGCCACACCACCACCCACCGGGAACTGGTCCGGCTGCCCGACGGCGGGCTGCTCATCGACACCCCCGGAATGCGCGGGCTCGCCGTGTGGGACGCCGACGAGGGCATCGACCGCGCCTTCAGCGACATCGAGGAACTCACCGGGGAGTGCCGCTTCCGGGACTGCACGCACGGCGCCGAGCCGGGCTGCGCGGTGCGGGCCGCCGTCGGCGACGGCGCCCTGGACGAGGGCCGCCTCGGCAACTGGCACAAGCTCCGCCGCGAGCAGCGCATGCTCGAACTCCGCCAGGACGCGCAGGCCCGGGCGCAGGACAAGCAGCGCGTCCGCGCCAGGGCCCGGGCCCTGAAGAAGCGCCCCCACCGCTGACGGTCCCCTCCGCGGACACACGAAGCTCCCCCGGACCGGGCACCGGGGGAGCGCCGCACGGCCCTCAGTAGTTGCCCAGGCCGCCGCACACGTTCAGCGCCTGCGCGGTGACGGCCTGCGCGTCGTCGCCCACCAGGTACTCGACCATCGCCGCGACCTCACGGACGGTCACGTAGCGGCCCATCGGCACCCGGGTGGTGATCCGGTCGAACGCCTCCTGCTCCGTGACCCCCACGCGGCCGCGTACCCCTCGCGCACCCGCTGCGCCATCGGCGTCTCCACGAAGCCCGGGCAGACGGCGTTGACGGTGATGCCGGTCTTCGCCAGCTCCAGGCCGAGCGCCTTGGAGAAGCCCACCACGCCGTGCTTGGAGGCCGAGTAGGGAGC
Organism: Streptomyces sp. SW4; assembly: GCA_003248315.1. Taxonomy (GTDB): domain Bacteria; phylum Actinomycetota; class Actinomycetes; order Streptomycetales; family Streptomycetaceae; genus Streptomyces. Next base: position 181,828 of record QKWM01000002.1, on the reverse strand, counting down.
GGCGAGGACCACGCCCTGCTTGCCGCCCGTGGAGGCGATGTTGATGATCCGCCCGTAGCCGGCCTCGCGCATGCCGCCGGTCGTGAGCACCTCCTTGGTCACGCGGAAGACACTGGTCAGGTTGGTCTCGATGACGTCGGTCCACAGCTCGTCGTCCAGCTCGGCGGTGACCCCGCCGCCGTTGCGGCCGGCGTTGTTCACCAGGATCCGCACCGGGCCGTGCCGCTCGACGACCGTGCGCACCAGCTCCCGGATCTGCTCCGGGTCGCGCACGTCGCACACCGAGCCGGTGACCGGCAGGCCCTCGTCGGCCAGCTCCTTCACCGTGCCGTTCACGGTCTCCTCGTGGCGCCCGCACAGGTGCACCGGCGTGCCCGCGCCGGCCAGGCGCCGCACGATCTCCAGACCGATGCCGCTCGTGCCGCCCGTCACGAGCGCGATCCGCTGGTTGCCGTCCCTCTCGGTCATGCCCTCTCCTCACATCGTGACCACGCGCCCGCGGCGGGCGGTCCCTCGCCCGCCGCGGTGCGACTGTGCCACCGCCGCCGCGGCCACGGGCCGTCCGTGGAGCCGGCCTGGACGGCACGTCCGCCCCGGCGCGATCGGGTCCCCAGCCGGATTTGAGCGCCGCTGCCTACCGTTCGGACCATGAAGGCACTGGTCCTGTCCGGAGGTGCGGGCACCCGCCTGCGCCCCTTCACCCACACCTCGCCCAAGCAGCTGGTGCCGGTGGCGAACAAGCCCGTCCTCTACTACGTCCTGGAGGCCATCGCCGAGGCCAAGATCACCGAGGTCGGGGTGGTGGTGGGGACACCGCCGACGAGATCCGTGCCGCCGTCGGCGACGGCTCCCGCTTCGGCCTCGACGTGACCTACCTGCCGCAGCACAAGCCCCTCGGGCTCTCCCACGCGGTGCTCATCGCGCGGGACTTCCTCGGCGACGACGACTTCGTGATGTACCTCGGCGACAACTTCCTGGTCGGCGGCATCGCCCCGCTGGTGGAGGAGTTCACCGCCGAGCGGCCCGACGCGCAGATCCTGCTCACCCGGGTCTCGGACCCGACCGCCTTCGGCGTCGCCGAACTGGACACCGACGGACGGGTGGTCGGGCTGGAGGAGAAGCCGGCCAAGCCCAAGAGCGACCTCGCGCTGGTCGGTGTCTACCTGTTCACGCCGGCCGTCCACGAGGCCGTACGGGCCATCCGCCCCTCCGCCCGCGGCGAGCTGGAGATCACCGACGCCATCCAGTGGCTCATCGACACCCGGCACGACGTCCGCTCGACCACCGTCAGCGGCTACTGGAAGGACACCGGGAACGTCGCCGACATGCTGGAGGCCAACCGCTCGGTGCTGGACGGCATCGGGGCGGGCGTCGAGGGCACCGTCGACGCCGGCAGCGAACTCGTCGGCCGGGTCCGCGTCGAGGCCGGCGCCGAGGTGCGCGGCTCCCGCATCGTCGGCCCCGCCGTGATCGGCGCCGGCAGCGTCATCAGCGGCTCCTACGTCGGCCCGTACACCTCCATCGCGGAGAACTGCCGGATCGAGGACAGCGAGATCGAGTTCTCCATCGTGCTGCAGGACTCCCGGCTGGACGGCGTGCGCCGCGTGCAGGCCTCCCTCATCGGCCGCAACGTCACCGTGACCCCCGCGCCGCACACCCCCAGGGCCCACCGGCTGATCCTCGGCGACCACAGCAAGGTGCAGATCTTCTCCTGACCGACCCCCGGAGGTTCCCGATGAAGAAGCCGACGTCCCTGCCGGGCACGCCGATCCCGCGGACGTTCTCCACCCCCACCGCGACGGTGCGGGAGCTGGCGGTCGCCGGCGCCTACGTGTTCACCCCGCGGGTCCACCGCGACCGGCGCGGCGTGTTCGTCTCCCCGCTCCAGGAGGAGGCGTTCACGGCGGCCGTGGGCCACGGCCCGACGGTGGTGCAGACGAACCACACCCGCTCCGCGCGGGGCGTGCTGCGCGGGGTGCACTTCACCACCACCCCGCCCGGCCAGGCCAAGTTCGTGCACTGCGCGCACGGCCGCGCCCGGGACGTGGTGGTGGACCTCAGGCTCGGCTCGCCCACCTTCGGCCGGTGGGACACCGTGGAGCTGGACACGGAGTCGTTCCGCTCGGTGTACCTGCCCGACGGGGTGGGGCACGCCTTCCTCGCCCTGGAGGACGACACCGTCATGTCGTACCTGGTGTCGACGCCGTACCGGGCCGAGCTGGAGCAGGCGCTGCACCCGCTCGACCCCGTGCTCGGGCTGCCGTGGCCGGCCGGCACCGACTTCACCCTCTCGGACCGGGACGCCGCCGCCCCACCCTCGCCGAGGCCCGCGCGGCCGGGCTCCTGCCGCGCTACGAGGACTGCCTCGGCCTCGCCGCGGCGGCCCACGCCTGACCCGCCGGCCCCGCCGGCTCCGCCCGATCCGCCGGCCCCCGCTCAGGCGGCCGACGCCGAGAGCGGGGCGCGGGCCGCGGCCGGGCGGGCCGGCAGGAAGCCCAGCAGGGTCAGCAGGCTGCGGGCCTCCACGTTCAGCTGGCTGCCGTGCCGCACGAAGTCGATGAGCTGGCGCAGCGTCATCCACGTGTAGTCCGGCGGCACGTCCAGCGGGAAGTCCTCGTCCACCTCGACGATCATGTAGCGGCTGCGGGCGTGGTGGAACCGCCCGCCCTCCTCCGACTGCAGCGCGTCGTAGCGGATCCGCTCCGGGGCCGCGCCCAGCACCTCGTCCAGGAACGGCGGCCGGGGGCCGGGCAGCGGAGCGCCGAGGACGCCCGGGGCGTAGTCGGCCGGCTGGCACTGCACCGTCGGCGCCATCTCGATCCGGTCCAGCGCCCCCGTCTCGATACGGGCCTGCACCAGCAGGTGCAGCACGCCCTCGACCCGGCGGGCCAGGAACGCGATCACCCCCCGGCTGCTGGGCGCGAACATCGGCTGCGACCAGCCGGTGACCTCCCGGTTGGACGCCTCCACCCGCACCCCGAGCACCGTGAAGTGCCGCCCGTCGTCGTGGGCGATCACCCCGTCGCGCAGCGACCAGCGCTCGGTGGCGGCCAGCGGGATCAGCCGGCGCTCCAGGGTGCAGCGGTCCTTGGCCTCGGTGAACCAGCTCAGCAGCGCCGCCGTGTCGTTCAGGGCGCGGCCGCCGGGCCGCCAGGACGCGGCGAGCGCCGCCGCGAAGGCGTCCCCGCCCGGCGCGGGCGGGCGGCGCAGCCCCGCCGCGCCGGACAGCACGGTCCGGGTGTCCATGTTCACCAGGTCGTCGCTCTGCAGCAGCTCGGCGATCTGGTCGAAGGTCAGCCAGCAGAAGTCCTCGTGGACGGGCACGTCCTCGTCGGTCTGCACGATCATGTTGCGGTTGCGCTTGGCGAGGAACCAGGACGCCTGCTCCGACTGGAGCGCGTCGAACAGCACCCGCCCGCCGCGCGGCGCGACGAAGTGCTCCAGGTACGGCACCGGCCGTCCGCCGTGCACCCGCATGTAGTTGCTCTTGGTGGCCTGCACGGTCGGCGACAGCTGCACCAGATTGACGTTGCCCGGCTCCATCTTGGCCTGGAGCAGGCAGTGCGGGACGCCGTCGAACTCCTTGACCAGGATGCCGAGGACGCCGTGCTCGGGCTGCACGATGATGGGCTGCTGCCAGCTGTCCACCCCCCGGCCCGACCCGCGGACGTCGAGGCCCCGCACGGAGAAGAACCGCCCGCTGCGGTGCACCAGGTCGCCCGTCCCCTCCTCCAGCGACCAGCCGTCGAGCCGGTCGAGGGGGTCCGGGTGACCTTGTACGCGTGTGCCTGGCACCGCTGGGCGAACCACCGGTGGAACTCCGCTGTGTCGGAGAACATGGCTCCAACTCCTGCCGGTCGGGACATGGGCGAGGGGGGAGGAACGGCGCGCCGGGCCCGGGTGGGCACGGTCACGCACCCGGCAATCTCGCCGAGCCGTCTCGATCCCTCCTCGACTGGGGTCGACCCGCCCCCACCAGGCTCGAAGCCCCGCGCAGCAGACTGGAGGCGCCATGCGTGCGACACCCCGCGGTACGGCACCCGGGCCCCGGGTCCGAGCGACACCGGCGACCGCCGGGCGGCCGCTGCGGTTCGGGGTGCTCGGCTGCGCCGGCATCGCCCGCCGGCGGGTGCTGCCCGCCATGGCCGCCGCCGACGGCGTCGAACTGACGGCCGTCGCCTCCCGGTCGGCCGCCCGGGCCGCCGACACCGCCGCCCGCCACGGCGCCCGCCCCGTCACCGGGTACGCCGCGCTGCTGCGCGACCCCGCGGTGGACGCCGTGTACGTCCCGCTGCCCGCCGCGCTGCACGCCGAGTGGGTGGCCGCCGCGCTCGCCGCCGGCAAGCACGTGCTCGCCGAGAAGCCGCTGACCTGCGACCCGGCCCAGACCCGCGCCCTGCTCGCCGGGGCCCGGCGCCGGGGCCTGGTGCTGCGCGAGAACGTGATGTTCGTCCACCACGGGCAGCACGCCGTCGTCCGCAAGCTGATCGCCGACGGCGAGATCGGCGACGTGCGCGCGCTGCACGCCCAGTTCACCATCCCGGCCCCCGCCGACGGCGACATCCGCTACGACCCGGCGCTCGGCGGCGGCGCCCTGGCCGACATCGGCCTCTACCCGGTGCGGGCCGCCGTGCACCTGCTGGGCACCGGCCTCGCCGTGGCCGGCGCGGTGCTCTCCCGGGGCGCCGGACACCGGGTGGGGACCGCGGGCGCCGCCCTGCTGCGCCGCGCCGACGGCGCCACCGCACAGCTCACCTTCGGCATGGACCACGCCTACCGCTCCCGCTACGAGGTGTGGGGCAGCCGGGCCGGATCACCGTCGACCGGGCCTTCACCCCGCCCGCCGACCACCGCCCCGCACTCGTCGTGGAGGGGGAGCGCGGCACCCGTACGCTCCGGCTGCCCGCCGAGGACCAGGTGACGGCCGTGCTGACCGCCTTCGCCGCGGCGGTGCGCTCGGGGGAGACCACCGCCGGCGACGAGGCCGAGGTGCTCGCGCAGGCCGATCTGCTGCACGCGATCCGCGCCGTCGCCGAGGGCGGGCCGGCACGGCCGCCCGGCTCCGGCGGGGCGACCGCGCCCGGCCGGGCGGCCTCCTCCGAGGCCGGTCAGGCCGCCGCCGGCACCGCCGTCGACGGCTCCCACCAGCGGCGGTTGTCCCGGTACCAGGCGACCGTCTCGGCCAGCCCGGACGCGAAGTCCCTGCGCGGCCGGTAGCCCAGCTGCTCGGTGATCTTGCGGCAGTCCACCGAGTAGCGCCGGTCGTGGCCCTTGCGGTCGGCGACGTGGTCCACGCGCGACCAGTCGGCGCCGCAGGCGTCCAGCAGCAGTCCGGTCAGCTCCCGGTTGGTCAGTTCGGTGCCGCCGCCGATGTTGTAGATCTCGCCGGGCGTGCCCTGGGTGCGGACCAGCTCGATGCCGCGGACGTGGTCGTCGACGTGCAGCCAGTCGCGGACGTTGCCGCCGTCGCCGTACAGCGGCACCCGGCCGCCGTCCAGCAGCCGGGTGACGAACAGCGGGATGATCTTCTCGGGGAACTGGTAGGGCCCGTAGTTGTTGGAGCAGCGGGTCACGCGCACGTCCAGGCCGTGGGTGCGGTGGTGGGCGAGCGCGATCAGGTCGCTGGCCGCCTTGGCCGCCGAGTACGGCGAGTTCGGGGCGAGCGGGTGGGTCTCGGGCCAGGAGCCCGACTCGATCGAGCCGTAGACCTCGTCGGTGGAGATGTGCACGAACGTCGTCGGCGCGTGCCGCACGGCCGCGTCCAGCAGGGTCTGGGTGCCGTCGACGTTGGTGCGCACGAAGTCGCCGGCCCGGTGGAGGGAGCGGTCCACGTGCGACTCGGCGGCGAAGTGCACGATCTGGTCGTGCCGCGCCACCAGCCGGTCGACCAGCGGGGCGTCGCAGATGTCGCCGTGCACGAAGGCGAACCGGGCGTCGTCGCGCACCGGTGCGAGGTTGGCGGGGTTGCCCGCGTACGTCAGCTTGTCCAGGACGGTGACGGTCACGTCCGGGTCGCCGTCGGGGCCGAGCAGGGTGCGCACGTAGTGGGAGCCGATGAAGCCGGCCCCGCCGGTCACCAGGATGCGGGTGGTCGTCATCTGTTCTCCAGGCTGGGGCGTCGGAATGCGGGGGCGGCGGGAAACGGGGGCGTCGGGAAACAGGGCGGGGAGTCGGGGACGCCGGGGCAGCAGCCGGGGCCGCTCCGGTGGGCGGGCCGGGACGGGCGGGCCGCCGCGGCAGGCGAGATTGTGCTGAAAGCGGCTCGAGGAACGGTCGACGGCACGGCGCCGGCACACCTCCTCGAGCCGTTCTCGAGCGGCACCCCGGCGCCCCGTGCCCGGCATGAGGGATCATCGGCGGGGTGTACCCGCATCCGCCGGTGCCGCCTGACGCGCGGCGGCGGGCCGGAACCAGGGGAGAGAGAGTCGGGACGCATGGAGTGGATGACGCCGGAGCAGGCGGCGCCGCTGGCGCGGTGCGCGGCCGTGTTCGAACCGGGCGATCCGGCCCGCACGGGCCGGATCGCCTTCTGGGACCCGGCCGGTGACCCACCGCCCCCGGTGCCCGGCGGTGAGCCCGGCGAGGCGGACCTGGTCGTCCCGGACGGCGACGACGTGACCGTGCGGACCCTGCCCGTGGTGCGCCTGCCGCTCGCCGGCGCCCTGCCCGTCCTGCTCCTGGCGCGCCGCACGGCCCCGCCCGCCGCCGGCGCCACCGGCCCCTCGGCGGACGCCACCGGTGACGCCGGCCCGCACCGAGACGGCAGCGGCGGCCCGCAGGGAGAGGGCCGTGGCGGCCCGCAGGGAGAGGGCAGCGGCGGCCCGCCGCACCGCGCCGCCGCCTACTGGGGCGCCGTGCTCGCCCTCGGGCTCCAGGTCGTCGCCCGGGAGCGGCTGCTGCCCGGTGTCTCCCCGGGCGGCTACGACACCTGGCGGGCCGGGCCGTTCGACGCCGACGACATCGCCCGGATGCGGGACCTGGCCGACGCCGCGCCCGGCGAGGCGGTCGCCGTGCCCGGCGCCGACCCGCCGCGCTGGTGCGGGCCTTCCTCGACGCGGTCGCCGACACGCTGCCGCGCACCCCCGCCGCCGAACGCGCCACCGGGCGGGCGGCGTTCGCCGCGGCCGAACCCCAGCACGTGCCGCAACTGCGCGCCTGGGCCGAGGAGATCTCGGCCGGGCTCGACTCCGGCGTGCGGATGTCCCTGCGCGTCGAACTCGCCCCGCCCACGACGGCGCCCGGTCCCACGACGGCGCACAGCCCCCGGCCGGCGAGGGGCCCTCGGTCGGCGCACAGCCCCCGGCTGGCGCCGGTTCCGACGCGCCGCCCGTGCCGCGCCTGGTGCCCCGTGCCCACAGCCTGGCCGACCCCACCCTCGCCCTCGACGCCGACGAGCTGTTCGCCCGCGCCGACCACGCCCTCGGGCCGCGCGCCCAGGCCGACATGGTGTTCGCCGTGCGCCGCGCGGCCGGCGTCTGGGAGCCGCTGGAACGGCTGCTGCCCGTGCCCGGCGCCCTCGACCTCACCGACCAGGAGTTGCGCGAGCTGCTCGGCGGGGCGGCGGGCCGGCTGGCCGGGCACGGCATCGACGTCACCTGGCCCGAGGCGGCCGGCGGCGCGCTCACGGCCCGCGCCGTGGCCGGCGCCGACCGGGTGCCGCCCGCCGACCTGCGCTCCTTCTTCGGCGGCGACGGCACCGTCGACCTGCGCTGGCGCCTCGAACTCGACGGGGAGCCGCTCACCGACGAGGAGGCGGCGGCCGTCGCCGAGGGCGGGGCCGTGGTCCGGCTGCGGGGCCGCTGGGTCCTGGTCGGCGCCGACATCGCCCGCAAGGCCCGCGAGCGCGAACTGCCGCCGCTCACCGCGATCGAGGCGCTCGCCGTCGCCCTGACCGGGCACACCGAGATCGGCGGGGAGCGGGTGCGGGTCGCGCCCAGCGAGTGGCTGCTCGCCCTGCGCCGCGCCCTCGCCGACCCCGACGGCGGCGCCGAGCCGGTGGCGCAGCCCGCCGCGCTGACCGCCACCCTGCGCGACTACCAGCTGCGCGGCCTGCGCTGGATGGACCGCATGACCGGCCTCGGCCTCGGCGGCTGCCTCGCCGACGACATGGGTCTGGGCAAGACGATCCAGCTGATCTCGCTGCACCTGCTGCGCCAGGAGCGCGCGGAGGACCGCGGCCCCACCCTGGTGGTCTGCCCGGCCTCGCTGCTCGGCAACTGGGAGCGCGAGGTGGGCCGTTTCGCGCCGGGCACCCCCGTCCACCGCTACCACGGCCCCGGCCGCACCCTCGACGGCGCCGACGAGGGCTTCGTGCTCACCACGTACGGCACCATGCGGCTGGACGCCGAACGGCTCGGCACCCACCCTGGGGCCTGGTCGTCGCCGACGAGGCCCAGCACGTGAAGAACCCGCATTCCTCCACCGCGAAGGCGCTGCGCCTGATCGGCGCCCGCGCCCGCATCGCGCTGACCGGCACCCCGGTGGAGAACAACCTCTCCGAGCTGTGGGCGGTCCTCGACTGGACCACGCCCGGACTGCTCGGCACCCACGGCCGGTTCCGCAAGCGCTGGATCGCGCCCATCGAGGCCGAGCGGGCCCTGGCCGCCGAGGGGGACGGGGAGCAGCACACCGCCCGGCTCCTCGCCGACCTCGTCCGGCCGTTCCTGCTGCGCCGCCGCAAGACCGACCCGGGCATCGCGCCCGAGCTGCCGCCCAAGACCGAGACGGACCGGCCGGTCGCGCTCACCGCCGAGCAGGAGTCGCTGTACCGCAAGCAGGTCGAGTCGGTGATGGCCGAGATCCGCGCCAGCGACGGCGGCATCGCCCGCAGCGGCCTGGTGCTGAAGCTGCTCACCGGCCTGAAGCAGATCTGCAACCACCCCGCGCAGTTCCTCAAGGAGGACGACGCGCCGCTCAGGGGCCGCTCGGGGAAACTGGAGCTGCTCGACGAACTCCTCGGCACCATCACCGCCGAGGGCGGCGCGGCCCTGGTGTTCACCCAGTACGTCGCGATGGCCCGGCTCCTCGAACGCCACCTGCGCGAGCGCGGCACGCCCGCCCTGCTGCTGCACGGCGGCACACCGGTCGCCAAGCGGGAGGAGATGGTGCGGCGCTTCCAGGACGGCGAGTTCCCCGTCTTCCTGCTGTCGCTGAAGGCCGCCGGCACCGGCCTGAACCTCACCCGCGCCGACCACGTCGTCCACTACGACCGCTGGTGGAACCCCGCGGTGGAGGCCCAGGCCACCGACCGCGCCTACCGCATCGGCCAGACCAAGCCCGTGCAGGTGCACCGGATGATCGCCGAGGGCACCATCGAGGACCGCATCGCGGCCCTGCTGGAGGCGAAGAAGGAACTGGCCGACGCGGTCCTCGGCTCCGGCGAGCAGGCCCTGACCGAGCTGACCAACGACGAGCTGGCCAACCTGGTGGAACTGAGGAGCATGGCATGAGCGGGGCACAGGACAGCGGCGCGCGGGGCTTCCCCGCCTTCGCGGCGCGCCGGGGCGGCCGGACCCGCGGCCAGTCCTTCTGGGCCAGGGCGTGGGTGACGGCCGTGGAGGACGTCTGGCCGGAGGAGGAGCCGCTGAAGAAGGGGCGGTCCTTCGCCCGCAGTGGCCGGATCGGGCCGATCACCGTCAGCCCCGGGCGGGTCGCCGCGGAGGTGTACGGCGGTGAGGAGACGTACACCACGCAGCTGACGCTGACCGAGCTGGACGCCGACGAGTGGGACCTGCTCTGGGAGAAGACCGCCGACCGGCCCGCCGAGACCGAGGCGGTGCTCGCCGGGGAGCTGCCCGAGGACCTGCTGGAGGCCGTCGAGGACGCCCGGGTGCGGATGCTGCCCGGCTACGGCGACCTCGACGCGGACTGCGACTGCGACGCCCTCGACCATCCCTGCCCGCACGCCACCGCGCTGAGCTACCAGCTGTCCTGGCTGCTCGACGAGGACCCGTGGCTGCTGCCGCTGATCCGCGGCCGCGGCGCGGGGGAGGCGGTCGAGGAACTGAAGTCGGTCCTGCTGCTGCGGGCGATGGCCGGCGACGACGAGGAGGACGGGGAGTACGAGGAGTACGGCGAGGACGGCGAGTACGCGGACGACGAGGGGGAGCACGGCGAGGGGGACGGGGCGGGCCAGGACCCCGATGCCCTCCACGCCCCGAGGCCCTCGCCCCGCAGCGTGCCGCCTACGCCCGCCCCGGCGCCGGGCTGCCGGACCTGCCGCCGCTGCCCGAGCCGCCCGCCGTGCCGGAGGAGCCGCTGACCGGCATCGAGGCCGACCCGCTGGACCGGCTCGCCGCCGACGCGGCCCTGCGCGCCCGCGAACTCCTGGCCCATCTGCACGGGTTCGGCGCGGCGCCGCCCGCGCCGCTCGACGCGTGGCAGGACACCGTGCGCCTGGCGGCCACCCACCCCGACCCGCGCGTCGCGGACCGGCTGCGCGCGGGCTGCGAGCGGCCCGCGGAGCTGGACCGGGCCGCCGCGGCGTGGCGCACCGGCGGCCGGGCCGCGCTGGAGGTCCTGGAGCGGTCCTGGACCCCGACCGAGCAGCAGACCGCGCAGGCCCGCACCGCGCTGGCCGCGGGCTGGGAGGACGAGGAACTGCCCCCCGTCACCGTCGAAGGCAACCACTGGACGCTGACCGGCCGCGGACTCCAGCTGCGCCTGGGCCGCGACGGCCGCTGGTACCCCTACCGGGAGCGGGACGCCGCCTGGTGGCCCGCCGGCAGCCCCGCCACCGACCCCGCCGAGGCACTCGCCGACCTGGCCGGCCTCACGGCCGCCGACCCCGCCGACGGCGGCGCGGACACGGCCTGAGGCGAGCACGTACGGCGTCCGGCCCGCCGAGGAGCGACGGCCGGGCGCCGCACGCCCGTGCCCGGATCCGGCGCCCCGGCGACCGGGCCGGCCACGGGTGCCCCTTCGGCGGTCCCCTCTCCCGGGGCGTGACGGCGCGCCCCGGCCGGGCGACCGCCGAACGGCCCGGCCCAGGGGACGGCGGAACGCGCCCGAGGGCGGGTGCAGCGCGGCTCGAACCGGGCTCCAGACCCGGCGCCCACCATCGGAGGCCAGGAGGGCGCAGGCCCGAGCGGTCCGCTGCGCGGCACGGCTGCCGATCCCGGCCACCACCGCCGAGGCCCGCGGCGCACGCGCGAGGGAGCACCCGCGGCCCCGCCTCCACGCCGGCCGCCCGGCCGCGACCGTGGCGTGCACGACCGCCTCACCAAGGAGAACCGACATGCCCAACGCCCAGGCCATCAAGGCGTTCCTCGTCGAGGAGTTCCTGCCGGACGTGCCCGCGGCGCAGCTCGACGACCACTACGACCTGCTGGAGAGCGGGGTCATCGACAGCCTCGGGCTGCTGAAGGTGATCGCCTGGCTGGAGGACCGGTACGGCATCAACACCGACGAGGTCGACCTGGCGCCCGAGTCGTTCCGGTCGGTCGCCGCCATCGAGGAGTTCGTCGCGGCCGCCTCCGGCGCCACGGCCGAGGCCGCGTAGCGATGCACGGCGCCGTCACCGCGCTGATCGCCCGCGAGCGGCCCGTGGAGCGCGAGGAGTTCCGTTCCCTGTGGGACGCCCTCCACGACGGCCGGCTGCGCAAGGGCGAGAGCGCGGCCCTGCTCGCCTCGCTGTCCACCCGCACGCCCGACCGCGTCACCCTCGCCGCCCTGCTGGACACGCTCGCCGAGCGGCGCCCCCGGCGGGCGCGCCGTTCACCGGCGCCGTGAACATCGTCGGCACCGGCGGCGGCCCGGCCACCCTCAACCTCTCCACCGCCGCCGCGTTCGTCGCCGCCGCGGCGGGCACCCCGGTGGTCAAGAGCGGCTCGCGCGCCTACACCTCCCGGCTGGGCTCCGTCGACCTGCTGCACCGCCTCGGCATCACGCCGGCCTCCTCCCACGAGGAGGCCCACGAGACGCTGGAGCGTTTCGGCCTGGCGTTCACCGGCACCCACGTCTACCCCGCCGAGATCGCGCTGCTCGCCCGCAGCGTGCTGCCGCTGGACTTCCGGCCGCTGGGCCGGTTCGTCAACACCTTCGGGCCGTTCCTCGCCGACGTGCCGGCCGACGCGCAGCTCACCGGCGTCTCCGACGCCCGGCTGCTCACCGGCGTGCGCCAGGCCGCCGAGCACGTCTCGCGCCGCACCGGCCGCGCGGTGTGGCTGTGCACCAACGATCTCGGCGCCGACGAACTGCTCGGCTTCACCCCCAACCTCGTCCGCACCTACGAGGACGGCGCCGAGGACGACTTCGTCCTCGCCCCGGCCGTCTTCGGGCTGCGCCGCGGCACCCTCGCCGACCTCGCCCCGGGCACCGACCCCGTCGCCGGGTTCCGGGCGCTGCTGGCGGGCGACGGACACCCCGCCGCCGAGGACACCGTGTGCCTCAACGCCGCCGCCCTGGCCGTCGCCGCCCGGGTCACCGGCGACTGGCACGAGGCCGTCCGCGCCGCCCGTACCGCCATCGGCGACGGTTCCGCCCTGGCCCTGGTGGACCGCCTGCGCAGCCGCGCCGCGGTCGCCGCCTGAACCCGCGTCCCGCCCTCCCTGCCCGCGCCGCCGGCCTCCCCGCAGGGACCGTATGGAAGGAGACGAAGCATGATCGTCCGCAAGCTGGAAGACGTCACCTGTGTCGAGTGGGGCAACGGCCTCAGCCGCCGTTTCCTCACCGAGGCCGACGGCATCGGCTACACCGTCACCGACACCATCGTGCGGGCGGGCACCAAGTCCCGCCTGGAGTACCGCAACCACCTGGAGAGCTGCTACTGCATCGAGGGCAGCGGCGAGGTGATCGACACCGCCGGCGTCTCCCACCCGATCACGCCGGGCACCCTCTACGCCCTCGACCGGCACGACGCCCACTGGCTGGTGGCCTCCCCGCACGAGGACCTGCGCCTGGTGTGCATGTTCACCCCGGCACTGCGCGGCGACGAGACCCACGACCTCGACTCCGCCGAGTACTCGCACTACTGACCGGGCGGCGCCCGCCGGAGGGCCCGCGCCGTCCAGCGGCTCTCCACGGGCCCTCCAGCGGGCGCCCGCAGCCTGGCAAGCACTCAAGCGACTTCCGACCCCTCCCGGCGGCAGGCCGGGAATCCGACACAGGTGGAGCAGGCATGACAGTTCTCGTGACAGGAGCGACCGGAGCGGTCGGGCGCCATGTGGTCGACGGACTCGTGGCCGCCGGCGCCCAGGTGCGGGCGCTGACCCGCAACCCCGCGGCCGCCGGGCTCCCGGCGGGCGTCGAGGTCTTCGAGGGCGACCTGGAGCAGCCGCAGACGCTGAAGGCGGCCCTGGAGGGCGTGGAGAAGCTGTACCTCTTCCCGGTGCCCGCCACGGCCCGCGAGGTCGTCGCGCTGGCGAAGGAGGCCGGCGTGCGCCGCATCGTCGTGCTCTCCTCCTCGTCCGTGCTCGACACCTCCGGTGACAACCACAGCGGCGAGTACCACCGCACCGTGGAGCAGGCCGTCGAGGAGTCCGGCATCGACCACACCTTCGTGCGCCCGGACGAGTTCGCCACCAACATCCTGTGGAAGTGGGGGCACTCGATCCGCGCCGAGGGCGTCGTCCGCGCCCCCTACGGCAACGCCCCCCGGGTGCTGATCCACGAGGCGGACGTCGCCGCCGTGGCCGTGACCGCGCTGGTCGAGGACGGTCACGCCGGTCAGGCGTACGTCCTGACCGGGCCGGAGGCCATCACGCAGGCCGACCAGGTGAAGGCGATCGCCGAGGCCGTCGGCAGCCCGATCGCCTTCGAGGAGATCACCCCCGACCAGGCCCGTGAGCAGATGGGCCGGTTCATGCCGCCGCCGGTCGTCGAGATGGTCCTGGGCTACCTCGCCGACGCGATCGACAACCCGCCCGTCCCGGTCGACACCGTGGAGAAGGTCACCGGCCGCCCGGCGCGCACCTTCGCCCAGTGGGCCGCCGACCACGCCGCGGACTTCGCCCGCAGCACCGAGGCAGTGGCTGCCGTATGACCGTCGACTCCGCGGTCTCCCTCGCCAACGCGCGGGTCACCATGACCGGCAGCGGCGAGCCCGAGCAGCACATCGTCACCGTGCGGGACGCCCGGCCGGCGGCCCGCCCCGGCAAGGTCGTGGTCCGCGTGGAGGCCGCCGGCGTCTCCTATGCCGAGGTGCAGATGCTCCAGCACCTGCACCCCTTCCCGCCCAAGTTCCCGTTCGTCCCGGGCTACGACCTCGTCGGGCGGATCGTCGAGACCGGCCCCGGCGTCACCGGCCTGCGCCCCGGCGACCGCGTCGCCGCCATGCCCCGTCAGGGCGCCTGGCAGGAGTACGTCGAACTGCCCGCCAAGCACCTGGCCGCGGCCCCGAGCACCTCGACGCCGCCGTCGCCGTCTCCCTGATCACCAACGGCGTCACCGCCTACCAGATGCTGCACCGCCTGGCCTCCCTGGAGCCCGGCGACACCGTCCTGGTGCACGGCGCGAGCGGCGGCGTGGGCACCCTGCTCACCCAGCTCGCCGTCCACCACGGGCTGCGGGTCATCGGCACCGCCTCGCCCGCCAAGCACCAGGCGGTCCGCGCGCTGGGCGCCGAACCCGTCGACTACCGCCTGCCCGACTTCGCCGGCGCCGTGCGGGAGCTGGCCCCGCAGGGCGTGCAGGCCGTCTTCGACCACATCGGCGGACGCGGCCTGGACGTCGGCTGGGACCTCCTCGCCGACGGCGGCACGCTGGTCTCCTACGACTCCTCCGTCGCCGGATACCGGCCCGGGCAGTGGTTCCGCCCGCACGTGCCGGCGCTGCGCCGCACCGTCGCCCGCTGGTTCGCCCGCAAGCTGGGGCTCACCCGCGGCCGCCGGCAGACCATGTACTACGTCAAGCCCGGCGAGAACTTCCAGGCCGACCTGGCCGCCCTGTACCGGCTGGTCGACGAGGGCGTGCTGCGCCCGGAGATCGCGGGCCGGCACCGCCTCGACGAGGCCCCGGTCGCCGTCCGCGCCCTGCTGGACGGCACCACCGTCGGCAAGCACGTCCTGATCCCCTCGCACCGGTAAGGAAGAGACCCACGTCATGACCGCAACGCTCACCGACACCACCGTGCAGGAGCGCAACAAGCAGATCGCGCTCGACTGCGCCGCCGCCTGGAACCGCTGGGACGTGGACGGCGTCATCGCGCACTGGTCCCCGGACATCCGGCACTTCTCCGAGGACCGCGAGGTCGACACGGAGCAGATGATCGCCGCCATGCGCGGCGGCCTCGCCGCCTTCCCCGACCTCCACCTGGACGTCAAGAGCGCCGTCTCCGAGGGCGACCGGGTCATCCTGCGCATCTCCGTGACGGCCACGCACCTGGGCGACTTCTTCGGCAAGGCCCCGACCGGCAAGAAGGTCCGCTGGTTCATGCTGGAGGAGCTGCGCTTCGACGACGCCGGCCGGATCATCGAGCACTACGACGTCTTCAACTACCTGCCGATGCTCAAGGAACTGGGCTTCGTCGACCAGAGCGTGCTCGGGGCTGACCGCCCCGGGGCCAGATGCGAGGAGGGCCGGAACCGCCACCGCGGTTCCGGCCCTCCTCCGCTTCGTGCCGGGCGTCAGACCTCGATGCCCTTCAGGAACGTCGCGAACGACTGGAGCCCCGGGTGCTCCGCGCGCAGCGCCTCGATGTCGGCCCGGTAGCCGTGGTCCTGGAACCACTCGAACATCAGGGCGATCTCGGGGGCGTTGGGGATGTACGGGTTCGCGGCGACCATGTCCAGCGGCAGCTCCTCGAACCGCGCCGGCAGCCCCGTGCGCTCCGCGAACGCCGCCGCCACCTCGGTCGCGGTCAGCTCGTCGCCGGCCAGCTCCAGGGCCCGGCCGATGTACTCGTCCGGCCGGTCGAAGGCCTGCGCCGCGAAGAAGCCGATGTCGTCCACGGCGATGAACTGCACGCGGGTGTCCGGCTTCAGGCCCAGCTGCACCACCAGCGTCCCGTCGACGTTCTGCGGGCCGTGGGCGGCGAAGTTGTCCATGAAGAACGTCGGGCGCAGCACCGTGGTCGGCACGCCCAGCTCCTCCAGGTACCGCTCGATGTGCCGCTTGGAGTCGAAGTGCGGCACACCGCTGTGCCGTTCGGCGCCGCCCACCGAGCTGTAGACCACGTGGGCCACGCCGGTGGCCTTCGCCGCCCGGGCCACCGCCCGGCCCTGGCGCACCTCGCCGCCCAGGCCCTTGGGCGTCATGAAGTTCTGCACGGAGAACACCCCGTGCACGCCCTCCATCGCGGCCCGCAGCGACGCCTCGTCGTCCATGTCGCCGCGGACCAGGCGCACGCCCAGCTCCGCCAGCGCACGCGCCTTCTCGGACTCGGGGTCGCGCACCAGGGCCGCCGTGGACCGGCCCCGCCGCACCAGCTCGCGGGCGGTGGCGCCGCCCTGCTGACCGGTCGCGCCGATCACCAGGACCGTCCCGTCGGGACCGCCGCCCGTCGTCGTCTCGTTCGTCATCTTCTGCGTCTCCCGTGTCTCAGCCGAACAGGGCCTTGTTGGCGACGGCCCACTGACGGTACGGGCGCGGCTCGCGGCCCGTGAGGTCCCGGACGGCGGTCGTGGGCCGGGCCCACGGCACCTCGGGGCTGTGCAGGGCGGCCACGTTGGTGACCGCGGCCGGGCGGTCGCCGGTGATGCCGGCGAAGACCTCCACGACCTCCTCCTGGGGGCCACGGAGAACTCCAGCTCCCGGCCCAGCACCTCGCCGAGGATGCGGGCCTGCTCCTCGGAGGTCAGCACCTCCGGTCCGGTGAGCACGTACGCCTTGCCGCGGTGGCCGTCCCCGGTGAGCGCGGCCACCGCCGCGGAGGCGATGTCGTACTCGTCGATCGGGGCGCCCGGGTTGTTGCCGATCCAGTCGCGCACCGAGGAGTTCTCCCGGACCGTCTTGATCCACCACGAGGTGTTGGCGTGGAACGGGCCCGGGCGCAGGAACGTGGTGGCGACGCCCGACGCGGTGATCGCCTCCTCCGCGGCCCGGTGCTCCTCCTTGATGCCGTGCGGCAGCGGGTGCAGCACGCTCGCCGACGACAGGAACACGATGTGCTCCACGCCCGCGTCCGCGGCGGCCTTCGCCACGTTGCGGGCCTCCCCGGCCACGTCGCCGGACAGCACGACCAGCGCCCGGTCGACGCCGTCGAACGCGGCGGCCAGCGAGGCGGGGTCGGCGGGGCTGCCCGCGACGACCTCCACGCCCTCGGGCAGGCCGGCCTCCTCGGGCTTGCGGCTGAGCGCCCGCACCTCGCGGCCGAGGGCGACCAGCTGCTCCACGGCCTCCCGGCCGACCTTGCCCGTCGCTCCGGTGACGAGAATCATCGTCAGTCCCTCCAGCCGTTCGGCTCCGGCCACGGCGAGCCGAGCTGGCGGTAGGTGCTCTGGTACTCGGGCCAGTCGCGGTGGTCGCGGATCTTGCCGTCGACGAACCGGATCAGGTGGATCTGCTCACCGGAGAAACGGCGGCCGGTCGGCGCCATTCCGACCAGATTGCCGACGTGACGGCCGTACAGAACGAGGTACGCGCGCACCCAGTCGCCGCGCTCCTCGATCTTCACCTCCTCCAGGTGGGCCTCCTCCGAGAAGGTCATCCGCAGCCACTTCACGGCCATCGCGAAGGATTCCGGACCACGCAGGTCCATGTGCTCCAGCGTCGCCGGGTTGAGGTATTCCGGATGGATGTACTCGGCCACATCCTCGGTGTTTCCGGTGTTGTACGCCTGCACCATGCGGCGTACCGCGTCTATCTGACTGCTCATCGAATTCCCCTCCACGGATCTCGGTCCAGGACGCCGGGACACTGGCCGTCAGTCTGCGGTGACGAAATACCGTGGGCAAGCGGCCGATATCGGCGGTCGAGGCCGCCTCTACGCGGCTTTTAGCGGTTTCCGAAAGGACCACCGGAGCATGGCGGGTGCACCTCGCGTTTTCCCGCCCCGCCCCCGAAGAGGACCCGGAGCCGACCGTGGACACCGCCACCGCCACCGACACCGTCACCGACATCTACAAGACGAAAGTCACCGCCGCCTTCAACGGGGCCGCGGCGACCTACGACCGGCTGGGGGTGGAGTTCTTCACCCCGATGGGCCGGCGCCTCGTGGAGCGGGCCGCGCCGCGCCCCGGACAGCGCCTGCTCGACGTCGGCTGCGGCCTGGGCGCCACGCTGCTGCCGGCCGCCCGCCTGCTCGGCCCCGAGGGCTCGGCGCTCGGC
The DNA here is from genome assembly GCA_003248315.1 of Streptomyces sp. SW4. Classification (GTDB taxonomy): domain Bacteria; phylum Actinomycetota; class Actinomycetes; order Streptomycetales; family Streptomycetaceae; genus Streptomyces. Next base: position 163,624 of record QKWM01000002.1, on the reverse strand, counting down.
ATCGACATCGCCGAGGCGATGATCGAGCAGGCCGGACGCGAGGTCGAACGCCAGGGCATCGGCAACGTCGAGCTGCGCGTCATGGACGGCGAGCACCCCGACCTGCCCGAGCGCTCCTTCGACCTCGTCGTGGGCAGCTACAGCGTCATCTTCCTGCCGGACGCCCGCGGGGCGCTCGCCCGCTACGCCCGGCTGCTGCGCGACGGCGGCCGCATCGCCTTCACCAGCCCGGTGTTCACCCGCGACACCTTCCCGTTCCTGCCGCCGCTGTTCACCCGCTGGATCCCGCTGTCGCTGCTGGAGCACCTGCCGGCCGCCTGGCACCCGGAGCGGCTGCGCGAGCAGCTGCACTCCTGGCTGGAGGACCCCGCCGACCTCACCGCGGCCCTGCACACGGCCGGGTTCCGGGACGTCGAGATCACCGACGAAAGCGTGGACATGACCACCGGGTCCGGCGCCGACTGGGTCACCTGGTCGCACACCCAGGGCATGCGCCTGCTGTGGCAGCACCTGCCCGAGGAGGAGGCCGCGGCGCTGCGCACCCGCCTGACCGAGGGCCTGGACGCGCTGCGCGGCGACGACGGGGTCATCCACATCGACGTCCCCGTCCGCTACGTCACCGCGACCGTCGCCCGCTGACCCCCGCCCCGGCCCCGCGGCGCCGGGGCACGGGCACCGCGAAAGGCCCCCGGGCGTCCTGGCGAATTCCAGTGGTCGTCGCAACACAGTGATCAACTGGTTGGTGTGAGGAGCTTAGCGAGACGCTCGGCTGGGGTTTCCCAGCCGAGCGTTTTGCGTGGGCGGCTGTTCAGCTCTGCGGCGACCTTGTCCAGCTCCTGGCGGGTGTAGCGGGCCAGGTCGGTGCCTTTGGGAAAGTACTGCCGCAGCAGGCCGTTGGTGTTCTCGTTCGAGCCGCGCTGCCAGGGGCTGCCGGGGTCGCAGAAGTAGACGGGCATGTCGGTGGCGATGCTGAACTGTTTGTGCAAGGCCATCTCGGAGCCTTGATCCCAGGTGAGGGATCGCCTGAGCTGGGCGGGAAGGGTTCCGACCGTCTCGATAAGGGCGTCGCGCATCTCGGATGGCCGTCGACCTTCGGGAAGGTGGACCAGGGCGACGAAGCGGCTGGAGCGTTCGACGAGGGTCCCGATGGCGGACTTGTGGGCCTTGCCGATGATGAGATCGCCTTCCCAGTGGCCCGGGATCGCGCGGTCTGCCGCTTCGGCCGGCCGGTCGCTGATCATCACCATGTCCCTCGACATGCGGGGCTGGCGCTTGTAGGACTGCCGGTGGGGTCGGCGCATGGTTCTGCCGGTTCGCAGGGACCGGGCCAGTTCGCGGCGGAGTTCGCCGCGGCCTTGGACGTAGAGGGCCTGGTAGATCGTCTCGTGAGTCACCTGCATCTCCGGCCGGCCGGGGAAGCGTGCCCTCAGAGCGTGGCAGATCTGCTCGGGGCTCCAGCGGCGTTGGAGGTGGTCCTGGATGAAGTCACGCAGTTCGGGACACTGGCCGATCTTGCCAGGCTTGGGGCGGGGTCGGCGGTCGTCAGCGCGACGCTGAGCCGCCCAGGGGCGGTAGGTCCAGACGCCGCTGGCCTTGTAGAGGGCGCCGTTGCGGCGTATCTCCCGGCTGATCGTGGAAGGGCTGCGGCCCAGCTCGGCCGCGATGGCCCGGATCGAGGCCTTCTCGCGCAGCCGGTCGGCTATGTGAATGCGGTCGGCCTCACGGAGGTAGCGCGAGGGCTTGTTGGCTGGGAGGGGGCGGCGCACGGGAGGAGCTGCCAGGGTGCCGCCGCTCGCAGCCCTCCCGTTACGCCACCGCTTGCCGGTCCGCCGGTTGATACCGACGATCCGGCAAGCCTCACGACTGCTCACGCCCTGGTCCATGAGCCGGAAGTATGCCTCCCGCTTCTGAACGTCGGGCTTACGGCCCCGCGACACTCTCTTCCGTCCATCGGCGTCCATTGCACCCCTTGGTGAGCTGGGGTGTTGCAACGACCACTAGAACGGAAGCCTCGCCCGGGGGCCTTTCGCGTGCGCCGTCCGGCCCTCACGTCACGGAGAGCGCACCGTCCACCGCCAGGACCGTGCCGTTGGCGTACGCGGCCTCGGGCCGCGTCAGCTGCACGATCCACCAGGCGATGTCCTCCGGCCGGCCGACCCTGCCGGCCGGGATCCGCTTCGCCATCTCGGCGAGGAACGCCTCGTACGCCTCCGGCGGCATGCCCGCGCGCACCCCGACCCCGGTGTCGACGACACCCGGCGCGATGCCGACCGAGCGGATGCCGCGCGGGGCCAGCTCCACGGCCCAGGTGCGGGTCAGGAAGTCCAGCGCCACCTTGGCCATGCCGTAGACCGAGTTCTCCGGCCACGCCCGGCGGCCCAGCGAACCGGCCGAGGAGACGTTGACGACCACGCCCTTCGTGGCCTCCAGCGCGTCCAGCGCGCGCTGGGTGAGGAAGACCGGGGCGACGAGGTTCGTGCCGAGCTGCCTGCGCACCGACTCCCGGTCCAGGCCGTCCAGCGCGGCGAACCCGGTGACGGCCGCGTTGTTGACCAGGACGTCGATCCGGCCGAATTCCGCGAGCGCCTTCTCCACGATGGCGTCCGGCGCGTCGTGATCGTGAATGTCGGCCGACAGAATCCGAATGCGGTCGTATCCCTCGGCGGTTTCCTTCAGCGTCGCCTCGCTGCGCCCGACGATGAGCACGTGGGCGCCGTCGTCGGCGAATGCGCGGGCCGTCGCGGCGCCGATTCCGGTGCCACCACCGGTCACCACCACCGCTTTCCGGACGGAATTGGCCGCGGAATCCCGCGCCGTATTCCTCGCCGTGTTCTCCATGGCCTCCTCCTCAGGCGCACAGCGCGGTGTTGACACCGCGGATGACGGCCTGCTCGGCCTCCGGACCGAAGTCCTTGTCACCGATCGTGAACGACAGCTGGACGCGGGCGCTCAGGTCGCGGGTGGTGGCCGCGAAGGTGGCGTAACCGGGGATGCCGGCGCCGTGACCCCACAGGTCCAGGTTCTTGTCGTTCTCCAGCTTCATGATCCCCAGGCCGTAGCCGATGCCCATCGGCAGGTTCTCGATCATCTCCGGCGGCAGCGGGGTCGTCATCTCCGTGAACTCCGGCTCGTTCAGCAGCTTGCCGTCGAACAGGGCCGTGAAGAACGTGTCCAGGTCCTTGGTGGTGGAGATGATCTCGCCGGCGCAGCCCGCCTCGGACGGGTTCATCAGCGTCACGTCGACGGGCTCGCCGCCGATCTGCATGTAGCCGCGGGCGTGCGGGCCCGGGATGTTCGGGTCGTCGCCGGGCAGGACCGTCTCGGTGAGGCCCAGCGGCTCCAGGACCCGCTCGGTGATCTCCTCGCGGTAGCCGCGGCCGGTGACCTTCTTGATCAGCAGGCCGATGACGAAGTAGTTCGTGTTGCAGTAGGCGAACTTGCTGCCCGGCTCGAACTCCAGCGGCTTGGCGGCCGCGATGGCGATCAGGTCCTCCGGCTCGTAGTGCTTGTAGCGGTCGCGCAGGAAGCGGTCGCCCGGCTTCTGGAACGAGTCCATGTAGTTGTACAGACCGCTGGTGTGCTGCATCAGGTTGCGGATGGTGATCTTGTCGCCGTAGGGGAGCAGGCCCGGCAGGTAGCTCTCCACCGTGCGGTCCAGCTCGATCTTCCCCTCGGCGACCAGCTGGAGGACGACCACGGCGACGAACGGCTTGGTGATGCAGGAGATGCGGAAGCGGCCGTCGGCCGGGACCGGGCGGTCGGTGCCGAGTTCGGCGACGCCGGAGGTCACCACGAAGGACTCGCCGTCGCGGGTGACCCGGAACTGCACGCCCGCGGCACCGGCCTCGACGAGCCGGTCAGCGGCTTTCTGCACGGCCTGCTGGAGGGCCGAGACCTCCGGCCGGTCGATCGTCGTCTGCGTCATGTCGGGGGGCTCCCATCGTCCCGGTTCACTACCTTCCGCCAGCACGCTGGCGCCCCCCGATCGAGCCCCACTGGAGCCCCACTCGCCGCCTTTCCCCGCCCCCGCCGCCCTTTCCCTTCCCGCCCCGGGGGCTCCGCCCCCGGCCCCCCGCTCCTCAAGCGCCGGAGGGGCTGATCATTCGGGGCTCCGCCCCGGGCCTCGGCTCCTCAAGCGCCGGAGGGGCTGATCATTCGGGGGCTCCGCCCCGGACCCCCGCTCCTCAAACGCCGGAGGGGCTGACTTACCAGCCCGTCCGGCGTTTGAGGACGAGGCCGTTCAGGCCGAAACGGGGGTCTGGGGGCGGCAGCCCCCAGGGTCGGGACGGGAAAGGGCGGCGGGGGCGGAGGAGTTGTCTGGAGCAGGGCTGCGGTCGGGCTCGAGCCGGTCTCGACGGGGTTTCGAGCGCGCGTGCGGAGCGTGAGGGCTGTTCGCCGATCCCGACGGAGGGGACGGTCGGTTCCGAGGAGGAGGACGCCGTGCCGGGCTTCACGTATCCGGAACTGCCCCTGGACGGACTGCTGCGCGCCGCCGCCGCCCGCGACCCCGACGGCCACGCCGTGACCACCGCCGGCACCGCCACCGTCAGCTTCGCCGGGCTCGACGCCGATGCCGACCGCATCGCGCATCACCTGCGCCGCACCGTGGGCCGCGGCGCCACCGTCGCCGTGGCCGGCGCCCTCGACGCCGTCTTCCCGGCCGCCTACTACGGCACCGCCCGCGCCGGCTGCACCGTCGCCCTGGTCAACCCCCTGCTGTCCGAGGCCGCCCTGCACCACGTGTTCACCGCCGCCCGCATCGAGGCCGCCCTCGTACCCACCGCCCTCGCCGAACGCCTGACGAAGCTGAGCGACCGGCTGCCGGCCCTGCGCACCGTCCTCGTCACCGACGCCGACGACGGCGTGGTCCCCGCCGACGCCGTGCCGCTCGGCGCCGCACTGCGGTCGGTGCCCGAGGAGCCGTTCGGGCTCGGCGACGGACCCGCCGACGTCGACGCCGTGGTCTGCGTGCAGTTCACCACCGGCACCACCGGCCGGCCCAAGGGCGTCCGCCTCACCCACCGCAACCTCGTCGCCAACGCGGCCCAGATCGCCCACGCCCACCGGCTCGGCCCCGACGCCGTCACCGTCAACCACCTGCCGCTGTTCCACACCATGCACCTCAACTCGGCGGTGTACGCGGGGCCCACCAGGTGCTGTGCCAGGACCCCGACCCGGTGGCCTCGCTGGACCTGGCCGCCCGCGCCGGCGCCACCCACTACTACGGGCTGCCCGCCCGGCTGCACCGCCTCGCCGCCGACCCCCGCCTCGACGGCGCCGCCCGGCCCCTGCGCGACGGGCCGCTCACCGTCGTGATGTCCGGCGGCAGCGCGCTCGCGCCGAGCACCGCCCACCGGCTGCGCGACGCCCTCGGCGTCCCCGTCGTCCAGGGCTACGGCATGACCGAACTGTCCCCGCTCGCCCACAACCAGGCGCCCGGCGACCCCGTCGGCCGGGGCGCCGTCGGCCGGGCCCTGCCCGGCACCGAGAGCCGGATCGTCGACCTGGACAGCCGCGAGCCGGTCCCCGCGGGCGCCACCGGCGAGGTGCAGGTGCGCGGCCCCCAGGTGATGGCCGGCTACCTGCACGACGACGAGCCGTCCCGGATCGACGCCGACGGCTGGTTCTCCACCGGCGACGTGGGCCGCCTCGACGCCGACGGCGTGCTGTACCTCGTCGACCGGCTGGACGACGTCTTCAAGCACGACAACGAACTCGTCTCGCCCGCCGCGGTCGAACGGGTCCTCGCCGAGGACCCGCGGGTCGCCGAGTGCGTCGTCGCCGACTGGCCCGACGCCGTGCACGGCAGCGTCGTGTGGGCGGGCGTCGTGCTGCGCGCACCGGCCGCCCCGCCCGGCGGGCCCGCGCACGCCGTCCTCGACGTCCTGGACTCCGTCGCCGAACGCGCCAACGAACGCCTCGCCCCCTTCGAACGGATCCGGCGCCTGGAGGCCGTCGACGCCGTCCCCGCACCCCCAACGGCAAGCCCGCCCGGCGCGAGGTCCGGCGGCGGCTGCACGAGCGCGCCGCCGCGGAGAACGCCGCCTGACCGGTCCCGACCCACCGAGGAGACAACCATGGTGACCTTCGTCAACAAGCTGACCGTGCACGGCGACCAGGACGAGTTCCGCGCCGTACGCGCCCGCCTCACCGCGTACATGGCGGCCCAGCCCGGCTACATCGGGCACCGCAGCCTGCGCCACGCCGGCGACGCGGCCGTCCACCTGGAGATCGCCGAGTGGGAGAGCGCCGCCGCCCACCGGGCCGCCGTCACCAGCGAGGGCTTCCAGCAGCTGGTCGCCGGCCTCAAGCCGCTCGTCACCGCCGAGCCCGGCCTGTACGAGGACGAGGACGCCCGCGTCCCGGAGGCCTCCGGTGTCCGCTGAACCGCCCGCCGACGTCCTCGTCGTCGGCGCCGGCCCCGTCGGCCTGACCGCCGCCCACGAACTGGCCCGCCGCGGCCTGCGCGTCCGCCTGGTCGACGCCGCCGCCGCACCCGCCCGCACCAGCCGCGCGGTCGCCGTCCACCCGCGCACCCTGGAGACCCTCGACCAGATGGGCACGGCCGGCCCGCTGCTGCGCGAGGGCCGCGAGAACCGGGCCTTCACCATGTACGCCGGCGGCAGCCGGCTGGTCCGCCTCGAGGCGGACTACGCCACGATGCCCACCCGCTACCCGTACACCCTCGTCGTCGAGCAGACCCGCACCGAGGCCGTGCTGCGCGCGGCCGTCGCCCGGCTCGGCGTGGACGTCGAATGGGGCGTGGCCCTCACCGGCTTCGAGCAGGACGCGAGCGGCGTACGGGCCACCCTCCGCCACGGCGACGGCCGCGAGGAGCAGTTCACCGCGGCCTGGCTGGTCGGCTGCGACGGCGGCCACAGCACCGTCCGCAAACGGCTCGGGCTGCCCCTGGTGGGCGACAGCCGCGACACCTGGATGCTCGCCGACGCGCCGGTCGACACCGACCTGCCGCAGGACAGCATCTACTGGGTCCACACCGGCGGCCAGGCCCTGATGATGGTGCCCTACGCCCGCAAGGGCCACTGGCGGCTGCTGGACACCGCACCCGGACCCGACGGCGCCGACGGCGCCCGCGAGCGGCTCTCCGCCCGGCTGTCGGCCGGCCTCGGCCGCCCGGTCAGGGTCGGCGAACCCGAGTGGACCTCGGTGTTCACCTTCCAGCAGCGCATGGTGCCCCGGATGCGCGAGGGCCGGGTGTTCGTCGCCGGCGACGCCGCCCACGTGCACAGCCCCGCCTCCGGGCAGGGCATGAACACCGGCATCCAGGAGGCGTACAACCTCGCCTGGAAACTCGCCCTGGTGCACCGCGGCCACGCCGCGCCCGCCCTCCTCGACAGCTACGGCGAGGAACGCGTCCCCGTCGGCCGGGCCCTGCTCGGCTCCACCCGCACCGCCACCTTCCTGGTCCAGCTGAAGAACGCGCTGGCCGCCGTGGCACTGCCCGTCGTCTTCGGCGTCGTACGCAACGTGCCGCCACTGCGCCGCGCCATCCAGCGCAAGGTCCTCGGCGGCATCTCCGGGCTCCGGCTGACGTACGCGGACAGCTCCCTGACGACCGGCGGCGGCCCCGAGCCGGTGCCCATGGCCGCGCCCGTCGACGCCCCCGTCATGGTGCCCCGCCGGCCGGGCGTGCCCGCCCCCGGCGAACGCGCCGCCATGGCGGCCGCCGCCGCGCCGGCGCTCGCCGCCGAACTGCGCGACGTGCGCTGCACCCTGCTGTTCGTCCCCGGCGGCCACGGCCCCGAGGCCGACTGCGTGCGCACCGCCGCCGAGGCCGCCGCACGGCACGGCGCCTGGCTGTCGGTGCGCACCGTCGGCCCCGGCCCCGGCCCCGCCCCCTCGACGACCCCGACGGCGCCCTGCGCTCCGCCCTGCGGCTCGGCGCGGGCGGCTGGGCGCTGATCCGCCCCGACGGATATCTCGCCGCGCGCGGCGACCTGCTGAGCCCCGCCGCCCTCGGCGAGGCGCTGCGCGCCCTGCACATGCGGCCGGCGACCGTTCCTGCGGCCGCTCTCGAGCGGGACTCGTCCGCACGTCGAGCGGAGCGCGACACGGTCGGAGCATCCGTCGGCGTTCCCACCGCCATGACCCACCGGAAACCACCGACATCGGAAACGAGGATGTAGAGATGTCCGCTGAGCGAGTGCACCGCACGACGCACGACGTGACCGTGGCCGCGCCCGCGGGCGTGGTCTACGGTCTGATCTCCGATGCCGTCCAGTGGCCGCTGTACTTCCCGCCCAACGTGCACGTCGAGCAGCTGGAGTTCGACGGCACCAGCGAGCGGCTGCGCATGTGGGCCACCGCCAACGGCGAGATCAAGTCCTGGACCTCCCGCCGGTCCCTCGACCCCGTGGCCCGCCGCGTGGAGTTCCGCCAGGAACTGCCCGCCCAGCCCGTGCAGTCCATGGGCGGCACCTGGATCATCGAGCCGCTCGGCGCCGACCGGTCCAAGCTGACCCTGCTCCACGACTTCACCGTCGCCGGCGACGACGCCGAGGCCGTCGCCTGGGTGGAGCGGGCCACCGACACCAACAGCCGGGCCGAGCTGGCCAACCTCAAGGCGCTCGCCGAGCGCTGGGCGAAGCTGGACGAGCTGGTCCTCACCTTCGAGGACACCGTCCGCGTCAACGGCCCGGCCGAGCTGGTCTACGACTTCCTCTACCGGGTCGCCGACTGGCCCGAGCTGGTGCCGCACGTCTCCCGCCTGGACGTCGTCGAGGACGAACCCGGCGTGCAGATCATGTCGATGGACACGCTGACCGCCGACGGCTCCTCGCACACCACCGAGTCCGTGCGGGTCTGCTTCCCGGACGCCGGGCGCATCGTCTACAAGCAGACGGCGACCCCGCTGCTGATGTCGGCGCACACCGGCGAGTGGACCGTCGAACAGGACGAGACCGGCGCGACCGTCGTCTCCCGGCACAGCGTCGTCCTGCGCGAGGAGAACATCGAGCGGGTGCTCGGCGAGGGCGCCACGGTGGCCGCCGCGCGCCGCTACGTGCGCGAGGCGCTGGGCCGCAACAGCACGGCCACCATGAACCTCGCCAAGAGCCACGCGGAGAACGCGGTCACGGTCCTGTGACCACGGGCACCCTCCCCGCGCCCGCCCGCGGCGCCCCGGCCGGACCGGGACCCGCGCCGCCGGGCGGCGCCGAACGGGCCGACCACTACGAGCGGCTGCTCGGCGACCCGAACGACCCCCGCAACCCGCACGGCAACGCCGCACTGCTCGCCGCCGACGACCGCCGCGAGGCCCGGCGGCCACCGAGGCCCTGCTCGCCGGGGCCGGGCTGGCCGCCGAGTTCGTCCCGCGCGACCTCGGCGGCCGGCTCGCCCGGCCGGACGTGCTGGCACGGGTGCTGCGCCCGCTGTTCCGGCGGGACGTGGCGCTCGGCTTCGGGTTCGGCATCACCGCGCTGTTCGGCGCCTCCGCCGTCTGGGCGGCGGGCGACGAACGGCAGCGGGCCGCCGTCGCCGGGCGGCTGCTGGACGGCGGCGCCGGCCGGGTGACGATCCTCCACCACGAACTGGCGCACGCCAACGCCATCCTGCGCGACGAGTTCAGCGCCCGCTCCGCCCCCGGCGGCGGCTTCACGGTGGACGGCCGCAAGGACGTGGTGATCAACGCCGATCGCGCCGACACCTTCGTCATGTACGCCCGCACCGCGACCGCGGCCGGACCGCGCAGCCACTCCGTGCTGCTGCTCGACGCCGGCGAGCTGCCCCGGGCGGGCTGCGCCGGCTGCCGCGCGCGGCCACCACGGGGATGCGCGGCAGCCGCTTCGCGGGCCTGGCCTTCGACGGCTGCCCGGTGCCCGCCCACGCGCTGGTCGGGGAGACCGGTGACGGCGTCGAACTCGCCCTGCGCACCTACCAGGTCAACCGCTGCCTCATCCCGGGCACCGTCGTGGCCGGGGTCGACAGCGTGCTGCGGTTCGCGGTGCGCGCGGCCACCGCCGGCCGCGACGGCGGCCTCCCGGCGCGCCGCTGGCACACCGTGCTCGCCGGGGTGTTCGCGGACCTGCTGGCCTGCGACAGCATGGCGGTCACCGGGCTGCGGGCGCTGAGCCTGCTGCCCGACGACGCCCATCTGATCGCCGCCGCCGCCAAGCTGACCGTGCCGGACCTGCTGCGGGAGAACCTGGAGGAGCTGTCCACCGTGCTCGGCGCCCACGGCTACGACCGGGGGCCGCTGTACGGGGGCTTCCAGAAGCTGGTCCGCGACCTGCCGGTGGCCGGCCTCGGCCATGCGGGCACCGCGGCCTGCCTCGCCGTGCTCGTCCCCAGCTGCCGGTGCTGGCGCGGCAGTCGTGGCTGCGCACCGACGAGCCTCCCGGCCGGCTGTTCCTGCCCGAGGCGCCCCTGCCCGCCTTCGACTACCGCAGACTCAGCGTCCTGGGCGGCGACGACGTGCTCGTCGCCGCCCTGGTGGGCAGTGCCGAACGGATCGGTGCCCTGCGGTCGGCCGGGCCCGTCTGGGCGGCGCTCGCCGACCTCGCGGAGTCGTTCGTCACCGAGGTCCGCGCCCTGCGCGCGCAGTGCGCCGCGCTGCCCGAGGCGGGCCGCTCGGCACTGGTCGACCCGCGCGCCTGCATGCTCGCCGAGCGTCACGGCCTCGTCCTCGCGGCGGCGGCCTGCCTCGGGGTGTGGCTGGGCCAGGACGGCACCGGCTCCTTCCTGGACGACCCGGCCTGGGCGGTGCTCGCCCTCAGCCGGATCGGCCGCCGGCTGGGCGTTCCCGTCCCCGAACTGCCCGACGGCGTCACCGCGACGGTGCTGGGCGAGCTGCTCGCCCGCTTCCGCGACGGCCGCAGCTTCGACCTGTACGCCGCACAGCTCGCCGGGTAGCACGGCGCACCGGGCGGCACGCCCGGCCGGCAGGCCCGACGGCAGGGCGCCACGAGACCCGCGGGGCCACGACGGCCGGGGGACACGAGAAGGGAGAGGGCTATGGACCTGGACCTCACGGACGGGCCGGGCGTCGCCGTCCCGGTCCATGTGCCGCGCGCCACCGGGCCGTGGCAGCGGGTGCACGACGATCTCGCCGAGCGCGGACACGCCGTCGTCCACACCACCTGGGGCGAGTGGCTGCCGGCCGCCCTCGCCCAGCCCCGGCTGCGCCGTCTGCTCGGCCGGGACTGGACGCGTTACCGGCGCACCCCCGAACCCACGGTCCGCTACCGCTTCCTCGCCTCCCGGCTGCTGATCAAGTACACGGCGGCGGCGGCGCTGCGCGTCCCGCCCGAGGCCCTGGACCTCGCCTACCGCCTGGGCGGCCGGCCGTACCTGCGCGGCTTCGACCAGGTCGACGTCAGCCTCACCCACACCGGGGATCTGCTCGCCGTGGGCCTCAGCAGGCTCGGCCGGATCGGCATCGACGCCGAACCCGCCGACCGGCGCATGCGGTTCGACCTGCTCAGGGCGCAGATGTGCACCCCGGCGGAGGCCGCCGAGCTGGCCCCGCTGCCGGAGGGACGCCAGACTGCGGAAACGCTTCGCCTGTGGACGCTGAAGGAGGCGTACACCAAGGCGCTCGGCCAGGGCATGCGGCTCGGCTTCACCGAGTTCGGCTTCTCCCTGCGCACCGGCCGGCTCCAGGCCCCCGACGGCTCGCCGGCCTCCCGCGGCGAGTGGTCCTTCGCCACCCACCCCGTGCAGGGCCGCTACCTGCTCAGCGTGGCCCGGCACGACGCGGGCCTGGACCCCGCCCACGACACCTCGGCGCGCACGATGCTGGACCCGGGCTTCCTGTCCCTGATGGCCTCGCGCCCCGGTAGCCGCCGCCCGCACCGGCGCCCTCCCCGGCCCCTCCACGCCCCGGGCACCGCTCCGGTTCCGCTCGCCCCCGCCTAGAGGCCCGCTGGACGCGGCACGCCGGGCGGGGCGGGCCCGGTTACCTTCGTGAGCGTCCACGAGTACGTGAGGGGGCGTCTGATGACGGAACCGACCACCGGGTTCGCGCGGACCTCCGTGCTGCGGGCGCTGCCGGGCGCAGCGACCGCCGCGTGCGGGGTGCGGTTGTTCCTCGTCGGACCCGACGCCCTCGCGCGGGCCGGGATCAGGTCCCTGCTCGAGGGCCGCGGCGACATCACCGTCGTCGGCGAGGACGAGCCCGGACCCAGGGCCCTCGCCGCCGTCCGGGCGCACGAGCCCGACGTGCTGCTCGCCCACGGGATGCGCGACGAGGAGGAGACCGACGCCCTGCTGCGGGCGGTCGGACCCGACGGCGCCGTCCTCACCGTCGGGGGCGCCGAACCGCCGGCGCGTCCGGCTCCCGCCCTGCGCGGGCACCTGCCCGTGACGACCCGTGCCGACCAGCTCGCCGCGGCCGTGTCGCTGGCCGCCGCCGGCTACTCGCTGACCCGGGGCCGCTGGCCCCGGCGGTCGCGCCGGCCGGGCACGCCCCCGCACCGGCGCCGGTACCTCGTCCGTCTCCACGGTGCCGCCCGACCGGCTCACCGACCGCGAGTGCCAGATCCTCGACCTGGTCTCGCGCGGGCTGTCCAACACGGAGATAGCGCGTTCGCTGACGCTGTCCGAGCACACCGTCAAGACGCATGTGCAGAACCTGCTCCAGAAGCTGCGGCTGCGCAACCGCGTCCACGTGGCCATCTACGCCTTCGAGTCCGGCCTGCGCTGAAGGGCGCCCGGCGTCGTGGCCGGCGCAGAGGCGTTGCGCAGCCCGGCGGGACGGGATGCCTCGCCCGGAGGGGGCACGACTGCCCGCGGGCGGTGGGCGCATCAGGTGTCGGTCAGCGGGCTGTCAACCGTGGCGGCAAGGCTGGGCCGGTATCGCGCCGCCTGAGTCGCGGATGGCCCGGACCTTGGGGAAGTGTGCCTGTTCCCGTTCCCGACGACGTGCGTCTGCCGCTGACGGCGGCCCAGCTCGGCATCTGGTTCGCGCAGGCGAGGGACCCGCGCAGCCCCGTGTTCAACACGGGCGAGTACGTGGAACTCGCCGGCGACCTCGACCAGGACCGGTTCGAGGCGGCCCTGCGGGCCGTGGTCGAGAGCACCGACGCGCTGCGCCTGCGCTTCGGCACGGACCCCGACGGCACCGTCTTCCAGTACGTGGCCCCGGACGCCGGGTTCACGCTGCACCGCGTGGACGTCAGCGCCGCCGAGGACCCCGGCGCCGCCGCCGACGCGTGGATGGACGGGGTCCTCGCCACGCCCGTCGACGTCACCGCGGACCGGCCCCTGTTCACCCAGGCGCTCATCACGCTCGGCCCGGACCGCCACCGCTGGTTCCAGCACGTCCACCACCTGCTCCTGGACGGGTACGCCTTCCGTCTCGTCGCCGGGCAGGTGGCCCGCGCCTACCGTGGTGAGCCGCTCGAGGAACTCCCCGGGATCCGCGCGCTGCTCGACGCCGAGCGCGCCTGGCGCGACTCCGACGCCCACGCCGCCGACCGCGCGCACTGGCTGGCCGCACCGCGGCCCGTCCCGTCCGCCCTGGCCGGCCGCACCGCCCCGCCCGGCCCGCCCCCGTGCGCCGCACCGCCCTGCTGCCGGCCCCGTGCGCGAGGGACTGACCGCCCTGGCCGCCGCCGCGGGCACCGGCTGGCAGGCCGCGTTCCCGGCCGCCGTCGGCGCCTACGTCCAGTGGCTGACCGGACAGCGGGAGGTCACGCTGCGCATGCCGGTGACGGCCCGCCGCACCGCCGCCGCCCGCCGCGCCCCGGCTGCGTCGCCGGGGTCCTGCCGCTGCACCTCGCGCCCCGGCCGGACGCCTCGCTCGCCGGCCTGGTGGCCGCGGGACGCGACGCGCTGACCCCCGTGCTGCGGCACCAGCGCTTCCCGTACGAGGAGGTCCGCCGCGCGCTGGGCCTCGTCGGCGAGGACGCCGTAGGACCCGTGGTCAACGTCACCGGACACGACCACGGCATCGACTTTGGTGCGCTGCGCGCCACCGTGCACACGGTGTCCACCGGCCCCGTCGACGACCTGAAGTTCTCCGTGTACGAGGAGGGCACCGGCCTGCGCCTGGACCTGGAGGCCAACCCGGCGCTCTACGACGAGGCGGCCACCGAGGACCACCTGCGGCGCTTCACCCGCTTCCTGGAACGGCTCGCCACCGGCGGCCCCGGCACCCCGCTGGCCCGGGTGCACGCCGCCGACGCGCCGCCCGCCCGCCCGGCCGCCGCCGGCACCCCGGCCGCGACCCTGCACGGCCTGATCGCCGAGCGGGCCGCCGCCACCCCCGGCGCCGTCGCCGTCACCCACGGCACCGAGCGGCTGACGTACGCCGAACTCGACGCCCGCGCCAACCGCCTCGCGCACCGGCTCATCGCCCGCGGCGCCGGCCCGAGCGGATCGTCGCCCTCGCCCTGCCGCGCTCCCTCGACCTGGTCGTCGCCCTCCTCGCCGTCCTGAAGACCGGCGCCGCCTACCTGCCGCTGGACCCCGACTACCCCGAGGACCGGCTCGCCTGGATGATCGAGGACGCCCGGCCGGTGGCCGTCGTCGACGAGGACGCGCTGCGCGCCGACGACGACGGCCACCCCGACACCGATCCGGGGGTCGCCGTGGACCCGGCGCACCCGGCCTACGTCATCTACACCTCCGGCTCCACCGGCCGCCCCAAGGGCGTGGTGATCCCGCACGCCAACGTGGTGCGGCTGTTCACCGCCACCCGGCCCCTGTTCGGCTTCGGCCCCGGCGACGTGTGGACCCTGTTCCACAGCTACGCCTTCGACTTCTCCGTCTGGGAGATCTTCGGTGCGCTGCTGCACGGCGGCCGGCTCGTCGTCGTGCCCTACACCGTCAGCCGCTCGCCCGCCGACCTGCTCGCCCTGCTCGCCCGCGAACGGGTCACCGTGCTCAGCCAGACCCCGAGCGCGTTCTTCCAGCTGGACGCCGCCGACCGGGACGCCGGCAGCCCTCCGCTCGCCCTGAAGCACGTCGTGTTCGGCGGCGAGGCACTGGAGCCGGCCCGGCTCGCCGACTGGTACGCCCGGCGCGGCGAGAGCGTCTCGCTGGTCAACATGTACGGCATCACCGAGACCACCGTGCACGTCACCCACGCCGGTCTCGGCCCCGCCGACACCGCCCCGGCACCCGCTCCCTGGTCGGCGGCCCCCTGCCCCACCTCGGCGCCCGCGTCCTGGACGGCGCGCTGCGCCCGGTGCCGCCCGGCTTCACCGGCGAGCTGTACGTCACCGGCGACGGCCTGGCCCGCGGCTACCTGGGCCGCCCCGACCTGACCGCCGGCCGGTTCGTCGCCGACCCCTACGGCCCGCCCGGCTCCCGCATGTACCGCACCGGCGACCTGGTCCGCCTCCTCGACGACGGCACCTTCGCCTACCTCGGCCGCGGTGACCACCAGGTCAAGATCCGCGGCTTCCGGATCGAACTCGGCGAGATCGAGAGCGCGCTGGCCGCGCACCCCGGCGTCGCCCAGGCCGCCGTCACCGTCCGCGAGGACCGGCCCGGCGACCGGCGGCTCGCCGCCTACGCCGTGCCCGTGGCCGGCACCGCACCCGACCCGCCGACTGGCGTGCGACGCTCACCCGCACCCTGCCCGCGCACTGCGTGCCCGCCTCGATCACCGTGCTGGACACGCTGCCGCTGACCGCCAACGGAAAGCTCGACCGGGCCGCGCTGCCCGCCCCCGACGCCCCCGCGGCCCCGCCGCCGACCGCACCCCGCCCGCCGACCCGGCGGAGGCCGCCGTGCGCGACGCCTTCGCCTCCGTCCTCGGTGTCACCGGCGTCGGCGGCGACAGCGACTTCTTCGCCCTCGGCGGGCACTCCCTGCTCGCCGGGCGGCTCATCGCCGCCGTCCGCGACGCCCTCGGCGCCGAGATCACCGTGCAGGACCTGTTCGAGGCGCCCACCCCGGCCGGCCTGGCCGCCCGCGTCCGCGCCGCCGCCACGCCCGGGCGGCCCCCGCTCGTGGCCCGCCCCGCCGACGGCGACGCCCCCATGTCGTACGCCCAGCACCGCATGTGGGTGCTGCGCGAGGTGGAGGACGCCGCCCCCACCTACAACATGCCGCTCGCGCTGCGCCTGACCGGCCCGGTCAACCGCATGGCGCTGCGCGACGCCCTGTACGACGTCGTCGTCCGGCACGAGAGCCTGCGCACCGTCTACCCGCGCGGCGAGCACGGCGTCACCCCCCGGGTGCTGCCGCCCGAACAGGCCCGGCCCTGGCTGGTGGAGACCCGGGTGCGGCCCGACGATCTCGCCGCCGCGCTCACCGAGGCCGCCCGCACCCCTTCGACCTGGACTGGCAACTGCCTGTCCTCGCCCACCTGTTCACCCTGCCCGACGGGGACAACGTGCTGCTGCTGATGCTGCACCACGTGGCCTGCGACGGCTGGTCGCTGCGCCCGCTGCTCGCGGACCTGTCCACCGCGTACGCCGCCCGGCTCGCGGGCGAGGAGCCCGCCTTCGCCCCGCTGCCCGTCACCTACGCCGACTTCGCCCGCTGGCAGCGCGAACTCCTCGGCGACGAGGACGACCCGACCAGCCTGGCCGGGCGCCAGCTCGCCCACTGGGAGCGCGCCCTGGCCGGCCTGCCCGACCAGCTCCAGCTTCCCGCCGACCGGCCCCGGCCGCCGGTCGCCGAGCACCGCGGCGGCTCCGTGCCGCTGCGGCTCGGCCCCGAACTGCACGCCCGGCTCGACGCGTTCGCCCGCGCCCGCGGCGCCACCTGCCACATGGTGCTCCAGGCCGCCCTGGCCGCCCTGCTCACCCGGCTCGGCGCCGGCACCGACATCCCCCTCGGCTGCCCCACCGCCTCCCGGCCCGACAGCGCCCTGGACGACGTCGTCGGCTTCTTCGTCAACCCGGTCGTGGTGCGCGCCGACACCTCCGGCGACCCCGCCTTCACCGACCTGCTCGCCCGGGTGCGGGCCACCGCGCTCCAGGCGTACGCGAACCAGGACGTGCCCTTCGACCGGGTCGTGGAGCGGCTCCAGCCGGAGCGGTCCGCCGCCCGCCATCCGCTGTTCCAGGTCGTGCTGTCCTACCAGGACTTCGAGGCCCGTCCGGTGCTCAAGGGCCTGGAGGTGCGGCGCGAGCCCGTCGACTTCGGCGTCGCCAAGTTCGACCTGACGTTCAACCTGGTCGAGCACCGCGACGGACGGGGCGGCTTCGCCGGCATCGACGGCGACCTGGAGTACGACCTCGCCCTGTACGACCGGTCCACCGCCGAGTCCCTGGTGCGCCGCCTGCTCACCCTGCTCGAGGCGGCCGTCGCCGCGCCGGCGCTGCCGATCAGCGCGCACGACCTGCTCGACGACGCCGAACGCGCCCGCCTGGCCGCCTGGAACGACACCGCCCGGCCGGTCCCGGCGACGGGGCTCGCCGAGCAGTTCGCCGCCCAGGCCCGGCGCACCCCCGACGCCGTCGCCGTCGTCGGCACCGACGGCACCGAACTGACCTACGCCGAGCTGGACGCGCGCTCCGGGCGGCTCGCCCGGCGGCTCGCCGACGCCGGCGTCGGCCCCGAGAGCGCCGTCGCCGTCCTCCAGGAGCGCTCCGCCGACCTCGTCGTCTCGCTGCTCGCGGTGGTGCGCGCCGGCGGCTTCTACGTGCCGCTCAACACCCGCTACCCGGCCTCCCGGATGGCGCTGATCACCGGTGACGTCGGCGCCCGCGTCGTCCTCACCGACCGCGCCACCGACGCCGAGCACGCCTGCGCCTCCTGGGCGCCGGACGCCGAGGTCGTCGTCGTGGACGCCCCCGGCGACGGCGCGGACGCCGCCGCGCTCGCGCCGCTGCCGCCGGTGCCCGCGCACCCGCACCAGCTGGCGTACGTGATGTACACCTCCGGCTCCACCGGCCGGCCCAAGGGCGTGGCCATCACCCACGGCGACGTCTCCGCGCTCGCCGCCGACCGGTGCTGGCGCACCGGCAACCAGGAACGCGTCCTGCTGCACTCCCCGTACTCCTTCGACACCTCCCAGTACGAGCTGTGGGTGCCGCTGGTGTCCGGCGGCGCCGTCGTCGTCGCCCCGCCCGGCGACCTGGACACCCGTGCCCTGGCCCGCGCCGTCGTGGACGGCCGCGTCACCGGCATGTGGCTCACCTCCGGCCTGTTCAACCTGCTCGCCGAGGAGTCCCCGGAGTGCTTCACCGGCGTACGGGAGGTGTGGACCGGCGGCGACGTCGTCTCCCCGGCCGCGGTCGCCCGGGTCCTCGCGGCCTCGCCCGGCACCATGGTCGTCGACGGCTACGGGCCCACCGAGACCACCACCTTCGCCACCCACCACTTCATGCGGGCGCCGTGGGAGCAGGAGACCACCGTCCCCATCGGCACCCCGCTGGACAACACCACCTGCCACGTGCTGGACGACCGGCTGCGGCCCGTGCCGCCGGGCGTCGCCGGCGAGCTGTACATCGGCGGCACCGGGCTGGCCCGCGGCTACCTGAAGCGGCCCGACGCGACGGCGGAACGGTTCGTCGCCGACCCGTTCGGCCCCGAGGGCGCCCGCATGTACCGCACCGGCGACCTGGTGCGCCGGCGCGGCGACGGGGTGCTGGAGTTCCTCGGGCGCGTCGACCACCAGGTCAAGATCCGCGGCTTCCGGATCGAGCTGGGCGAGATCGAGTCCGTGCTGGGCTCCCACCCGCAGGTCGCCCAGTGCGCCGTCCTGGTCCGCGAGGACCGCCCCGGCGACAAGCGGCTCGTCGCCTACGTGGTCGCCGCGCCCGGCACCGACCCCGCCACCGCCGCCCTGCGCGCCCACGTCGCGGCCGCGCTGCCCGACTACATGGTGCCCGCGGCCTTCGTCGGCCTGGCCGCGCTGCCGCTCACCCCGAACGGCAAACTCGACCGCCGGGCCCTGCCCGTCCCGGACTTCGGCGCCGCCGCGGGCGCCTACCGCGCTCCGCGCACCCCCGCGAGGAACTCCTCGCGGTGCTGTTCGCCGAGGTGCTGGGCGTGGAGCGGGTCTCGGTCGACGACAGCTTCTTCGACCGCGGCGGCGACAGCATCATGGTCATCCAGCTGGTCGGCCGGGCCCGGCGCGCCGGGCTGGTGCTGAACGCCGCGCAGGTCTTCGAGCACAAGACCGTCGCCGCCCTCGCCCAGGTCGCCGAGGGCAGCACCGAGCAGGAACCCGCCGGGCAGGGCGGTCTGACCGCCGAGCCGGCCGGCGAGGTGCCGCTCACCCCCGTCATGCACTGGCTGCGCGAACGCGGCGGCCCCGTGGAGGCGTTCAGCCAGACCATGGCCGTGCCCGTCCCGCCGCACCTCGGCGAGGACCGCCTGACCGCCGCCCTGCAGAAGCTCGTCGACCACCACGACGTCCTGCGCGCGGTCTTCACCCGCGAGCCCGGCGCGGGCGAGGGCACCGCGGCCGGCGGGGACGCCGGCTGGGCCATGCGCATCGATCCGCCCGGCACCGTCCGCGCCGCCGACTGGGTGCGGCGCGTGGACGCCACAGGACCGGACGCGACGGAACCGACCGCGCTCGCCGCCCGGGAGGCCGCCGCCGCCCGGGACCGGCTCGACCCGTTCGCCGGCCGCACCGGCCAGGCCGTCTGGCTGGACGCCGGCCCCGACCGGCCCGGCCTGCTGCTGCTCACCCTGCACCACCTGGTCGTGGACGGCGTCTCCTGGCGCATCCTGCTGCCCGACCTGCAGGCCGCCTGGGAGGACCCGCAGGCCCCGCTGCCGCCGGTCGGCACCCCATTCCGGGCCTGGGCGCTGCACCTGGCCGAGCAGGCGCGCACCGAACGGCGGCTCGGCGAACTCGCCCTGTGGACCCGGATGCTGGCGCAGGGCGCCCCGCCGGTCACCGCGGAGCGGCTGGACCCCGCCCGGGACACCGCGGCCACCGCCCGCAGCCTCAGCCTGGACCTCGACCCCGCCACCACCGCGGCCGTGCTCACCACGGCACCCGCCGCGTTCCACGGCCGGGTGGACGACGTCCTGCTCACCGCGTTCGCGCTCGCCGTCGCCGACTGGCGCCGGCGCCGCGGACTCGGCGACGCCGACGCCGTCCTCGTCGACGTCGAGGGACACGGCCGCGAACCGGGCGACAGCGGCGCCGAACTCTCCCGCACCGTCGGCTGGTTCACCTCCATCCACCCCGTGCTGCTCGCCCCGGCCCGCTCGACCGGGACGACGCGCTGGCCGGCGGGCCCGCCGCCGGAACGGCCGTCAAACGGGTCAAGGAACAGCTGCGGGAGATCCCGACGGCGGCATCGGCCACGGCCTGCTGCGCCACCTCGACGCCCGCGCGGCCCGCGGCCTGACCGCCCTCGCCCCGCACGGCACCCCCGACCTGGGCTTCAACTACCTGGGCCGGTTCCCCGCCCCGACGGCGGCCTGTGGACCGCCGCCCCCGACGCCGACCTGATCGGCGACGGCACCGACGAGCGGCTGCCGCTCGCCCACGCCGTCGAACTCAACGCCCTCACCCGCGACGAGAACGGCGGACCCCGGCTCACGGCCGTGTGGACCTGGGCCGGCCGGCTCCTGGACGAGGACGCGGTACGCGACCTCGGCGAGAGCTGGTTCCGTGCCCTGACCGCCCTCGCCGCGCACGCCGAACGCCCCGACGCGGGCGGGATCACCCCGTCCGACCTGTCCCTGGTCCAGCTCAGCCAGGACCAGATCGACCAGCTCGAAGCCGCCTGGAAGGTAGCCCGATGACGCAGTCCGGACTCGCCGACGTCCTGCCCCTGACCCCGCTCCAGGAAGGGCTGCTCTTCCAGGTCGCCTACGGAGCGCAGGCCGACGGCCCGGACGTCTACACCGTCCAGATGGTCTTCGAGCTGCGCGGCCCGCTGGACGAGGAGGGACTGAAGGCGGCGGCCGGCGCCCTGCTGCGCCGCCACCCCAATCTGCGCGCCGGCTTCTGGCAGCAGAACGTGGACCGGCCGGTGCAGTTCGTGCCGCGCGAGGTCCCGCTGCCCTGGCGCCGCCTCGACCTCACCGGCCTCGACGACGACGAGCAGCGGCGGCGGGTGGCGGACTTCGTCGCCGAGGACCGCGCCGAGCGGTTCGACCCGGGCGCCCCGCCGCTGTTCCGGTTCGCCCTGCTCGCCCTCGGCCCCGACCGGCACACGCTGGTGCTGACCACCCACCACCTGCTGTTCGACGGCTGGTCCATGCCGCTGCTGGTGCGCGAGCTGTTCACGCTGTACGAGCACCACGGCGACGACTCGGCGCTGCCGCCCGTCACCCCGTACCGGGCCTACCTGGCCTGGCTCGCCGGCCGGGACGGCGACGCGGCCCGCACCGCCTGGCGCACCGCGCTGGCCGGGCTGGAGGAGCCGAGCCTCGTCGCGGGCGCCGGGCGCGGCCGCGGCGCCGACGGTACGGCCGCGCTGCCCGGCCAGATCTGGCACGAGGTCGACGAGGCCGTCACCGGGCGGCTGACCGCCCTCGCCCGCTCCCTCGGCCTGACCCCCAACACCCTCGTGCAGGGCGTCTGGGCGCTGCTGCTCGGCCGCGAACTGGGCCGCGACGACGTGGTGTTCGGCGCCACCGTCTCGCACCGCCCGCCGGAGATACCCGGCATCGAGTCCACCATCGGCATGTTCATCAACACCCTGCCGGTGCGGGTCCGGATCAGCCCCTGGGAGACCCTCGGCACCCTGCTGGCCCGCGTCCAGCGGGAGCAGGCCGCGCTCATCGAGCACCGGCACCTGTCGCTGACCGAGATCCAGGCGGCGGCCGGCACCGGGGAACTCTTCGACACCGTCGTCGTGTTCGAGAACTACCCGCTCGACCCGGAGGTGCTGCGCGCCGAGGCCCGCGGCCTGCGCCTGGCCTCCTTCGAGGTCGGCGACTCCACCCACTACCCGCTGAGCCTGCTCGCCATCCCCGGCGAGCGGCTCCGCTTCCGCCTCGACCACCGCGGCGACGTCCTGGACGCCGCCGGCGCCGAGCGGCTGCTGCGCCGCCTGGACGCCCTGCTCGCCGACATCGCCGAGCACGGCGCCGACCTGCCCGTCGGCCGCGCCGCCCTGCTGCCGGCCGACGAGCACGCCCGCGCCCTCGACCTCGCCCGCGGGCCCGCCTCCACCGCGCCCGGCGACCGCACCCTGCCCGAGCTGTTCGAGGCGCAGGCGGCGCGCACGCCGGACGCCACGGCGCTGGTCGTCGGCGGCGAAGAGGTGACGTACGCGGAGCTGAACGCGCGCGCCAACCGGCTCGCCCGCCACCTGGCCGGGCGGGGGCGGGCCCGGGCCGGATCGTGGCGCTGCGGCTGCCGCGCTCCGTCGAGCTGTACGTGGCCCTGCTGGCGGTGCTGAAGACGGGCGCCGCCTATCTCCCGGTGGACGTGGCGTACCCGCAGGAGCGGATCGCGCTGATGCTGGAGGACGCCTCCCCGGCACTCGTCCTCACGCCCGAGGAGCTGGAGGCGGACCTGTCCGGGTATGCGGCGGACGACCTCACCGACGCCGACCGGACCGCGCCGCTGCTGCCGGCCCACCCGGCGTACGTGATCTACACCTCCGGCTCCACCGGCCGCCCCAAGGCCGTCGTCATGCCGCACTCCGCCCTGGTCAACCTGCTCACCTGGCACCAGCGGGAGATACCCGGCGCGGCCGGCACGGTGGTCGCGCAGTTCACCAGCATCGGCTTCGACGTCGCCGGCCAGGAGATCCTCTCCGCGCTGCTGCACGGCAAGACCCTCGCCGTGCCGGCCGAGGACGTGCGCCGCAGCGCCGAGCTGCTGACGGCCTGGCTCGACGAGCAGCGCGTGGCCGAGCTGTACGCGCCGAGCCTCGTCATCGACGCGGTCGCCGAGGCCGCCGCCGAGCAGGGCCGCACCCTGCCCGCGCTGCTCCACGTCGTGCAGGCCGGCGAGGCCCTCGGACTGGGCCCCGCCGTGCGCGCCTTCGCCGCCGCCGTGCCCGGCCGGCGGCTGCACAACCACTACGGGCCCGCCGAGACCCACGTCGTCACCGGCACCGTCCTGCCCGCCGACCCGGCCGGCTGGAGCGACCCGGCGCCGATCGGCCGGCCCGTCGCCGGCACCCGCGTCCACGTCCTGGACGGCGCGCTGCGCCCGGTGCCGCCCGGCGTCACCGGCGAGCTGTACCTCGCCGGCGCCGCCGTCGCCCACGGCTATCTGAACCGGCCGGAGCTGACCGCCGAACGGTTCGTCGCCGACCCCCACGGACCGGCCGGCGCCCGCATGTACCGCACCGGCGACCTGGCCCGGTGGCGCCCCGACGGCGAACTGGAGTTCGCCGGGCGCGCCGACCACCAGGTCAAGATCCGCGGCTTCCGCATCGAACCCGGCGAGGTCGAGACCGCGCTCGCCGCGCTGCCCGGCGTCGCCCGCGCCGCCGTCCTCGCCCGCGAGGACCGCCCCGGCGACAAACGCCTCGTCGGCTACGTCGTCCCCGCCCAGGACGCGCCCGACCCCGCCGCGCTGCGGACCGCGCTCGCCCGGACGCTGCCCGACTTCATGGTGCCCGCCGCGATCGTCGTCCTGGACGAGCTGCCCCTGACCCCCAACGGCAAGCTGGACCGGGCCGCGCTGCCCGCGCCGTCGACCACCGCCGCCGCCCGGCGCGGCCCGCGCTCGCCGCGCGAGGAGATCCTGTGCGGCCTGTTCGCCGAAGTGCTCGGCCTGACCGGCCCGGTCCACATCGACGACGACTTCTTCGCGCTCGGCGGGCACTCGCTGCTCGCCACCCGGCTGATCAGCCGCGTCCGCACCGTCCTCGGCGCCGAGGTGCCGCTGCGCGAGCTGTTCGAGGCGCCCACCGTCGCCCGGCTCGCCGAACGCCTCGACGGCGCCGCCGGCGCCCGCCCCGCCCTGCTGCCCGTCGCCCCCGAGCGGCGCCCGGAGCGGCTGCCGCTGTCCCACGCCCAGCGCCGGCTGTGGTTCCTCGGCCGCCTCGACGGCCCCAACAACACGTACAACATCCCGCTCGCCCTGCGGCTGCGCGGCGACGTCGACCGCGCCGCGCTGCGCGCCGCCCTCGCCGACCTCACCGCCCGGCACGAGACGCTGCGCACCGTCTACCCCGCCCACGCCGGCGAGCCGTACCAGCGGATCCTGCCGCCCGGCGAGGCCGTCCCCGGCCTGGAGACCGCCGCCGCCGACGAGGACCGGCTCGCCGACCTGCTGGCCGAGGCCGCGGCGCGGCCCTACGACCTCACCCGCGACCTGCCGCTGCGCGCCGTGCTGTTCGAACTCGGCGAGCGCGAGCACGTGCTGCTGTTGCTGCTGCACCACATCGCCGGCGACGGCTGGTCCCTCGCCCCGCTCACCCGCGACCTCGCCACCGCCTACGCCGCCCGCCGCGAGGGCCGCGCCCCCGCCTTCCCGCCGCTGCCGGTCGCCTACGCCGACTACACGCTGTGGCAGCGGGAACTGCTCGGCGACGCCGACGACCCGGCGAGCCTGCACGGCACCCAGCTCGCCCACTGGCGCGAGGCCCTGGCCGGGGCCCCGGCCCAGCTCGACCTGCCCACCGACCACGCCCGGCCGGCGGTCTCCTCGCACCGCGGCGCCACCGTGCCGTTCCGGCTCGACGCCGGCCTGCACGAACGGCTCGCCGCGCTCGCCACCGCCTGCGACAGCAGCCTGTTCATGGTGCTCCAGGCCGCGTTCGCCGCCCTGCTGACCCGGCACGGCGCCGGCACCGACATCCCCGTCGGCAGCCCCGTCGCCGGCCGCACCGACGACGCCCTGGACGACCTCGTCGGCTTCTTCGTGAACACCCTCGTGCTGCGCACCGACACCTCCGGCGACCCCACGTTCGGCGAACTCGTCCGCCGGGTCCGGGCGTTCGACCTGGCCGCCTACACCCACCAGGACCTGCCGTTCGAGAAGCTCGTCGAGGAGGTCAACCCGAACGCACCCTCGCTCGCAACCCGCTCTTCCAGGTCGTCCTCGCCCTGCAGTCCATGCCCGCCGCCGACCTGGCCCTGCCCGGCCTGGACGTCGCCGCGGAGCCGGTGCGGGTCGGCTTCGCCAAGTTCGACCTCGGTCTCGCCGTCGTCGAGGAGCACACCGCCGACGGCGCCCGCGCCGGGATCCGCGGCGACTGGGAGTACAGCACCGAACTGTTCGAGCGCACCACCGTGGAGGCGCTCGGCGAACGCCTGGAACGCTTCCTGCGGGCCGTCGCCGAGGACCCCGGGCGCACCATCGGCTCGGTCGACCTGCTCGGTCCCGCCGAACGCCACCGGCTGCTCGTCGACGTCAACTCCGCCGGGACGGAGCCGGTCCCGCCGACGACGCTGCCCGCCCTGTTCGAGGCGCAGGCCGCCCGCACCCCCGACGCCGTCGCGCTCCTCATGGGCGCCGAGTCGCTGACGTACGCGGAACTGAACGCCCGCGCCAACCGGCTGGCGCGCCGCCTGGTCCAGCGGGGCGCGGGCCCGGAGCACGTCGTGGCGCTCCAGCTGCCGCGCTCCACGGACCTCGTCACCGCCGTGCTCGCCGTGTGGAAGGCCGGCGCCGCCTACCTGCCCGTCGACCCCGGCTACCCGGACGAGCGGATCGCGTATCTGCGGGCCGACGCCCGGCCGTCGCTGGTGCTCACCCCCGACGTGCTCGCCGCCGACCTCGAGGCCGCCGCCGGCCTGCCCGGCACCGACCTCGACGACACCGACCGGACGGCCCCGCTGCTGCCGGACCACCCGGCGTACGTCATCTACACCTCCGGCTCCACCGGCACCCCCAAGGGGGTCGTCGTCGCGCACGCCGCCGCCACCGCGACGATCCCGCCGCAGGCCGCCCGGTTCGGCCTCGGCCCGCACAGCCGGGTGCTCCAGTTCGCGTCGATCAGCTTCGACGCCGCCCTGTGGGAGCTGACCGCCGCCCTGCTCACCGGCGCCGGACTGGTCCTCGCGACCGCCGACGAGCTGCTGCCCGGCCCCGGCCTGGCCGGCCTGGTCCGCGACCAGGGCGTCACCCTGCTCGCCCTGCCGCCCGGCGCGCTGCCCGCCCTGCCCGACGGCGCCCTGCCGCCCGGCACCGACCTGATCGTCGCCGGTGACGCCACCGCCCCCGACCAGGCCGCCCGGTTCGGGCCCGGCCGCCGCATGGTCAACGCCTACGGCCTGACCGAGACCACCGTGTGCGCCACCATGAGCGCCCCGGTCACCGGCGCCGTCTCCCCGCCCATCGGCCGCCCGGTCGGCGCGGCCCGCGTCTACGTCCTCGACGAGCGGCTGCGGCCCGTGCCGCCCGGCGTCACCGGCGAGATCCACATCGCCGGGCCCGGCGTCGCCCGCGGCTACCTGGGCCGGCCCGGGCTGACCGCCGAGCGGTTCGTCGCCGACCCGTTCGCGCCGCTGTTCGGCGAGCGCGGCACCCGCATGTACCGCACCGGCGACCTCGGCCGGTGGCGGGCCGACGGCGAGCTGGAGTTCGCCGGCCGCGCCGACCAGCAGGTCAAGATCCGCGGCTTCCGGATCGAACCCGGCGAGATCGAGGCCGTGCTCACCACCCACCCCGACGTCGCGGCCGGCGCGGTCGTCGTCCGCGAGGCCGAGCCCGGCGACAAGCACCTCGTCGCCTACGTCGTCCGCGAGCCCGCCACCACCGCCGGCGACCCGGACACCTCCGGCACCGCCGACGACGGCGGGCAGGTCGAGCGGTGGCGGGAGACCTACGACTCCCTGTACGAGGCCGAGCCCGGCCACGCCTTCGGCGCCGACTTCTCCGGCTGGAACAGCAGCTACACCGCCGACGCCATCCCGCTCCAGGAGATGACCGAGTGGCGGGCCGCCTCCGTCGAACGGATCCTCGCCCTGCGCCCGCGCCGGGTCCTGGAGATCGGCTGCGGCACCGGCCTGATCCTCTCCCAGGTCGCCCCGCACGTCGCCGAGTACTGGGGCACCGACCTGTCCGCACCGGTCGTCGACCAGCTCCGCCGGCACCTCGACGCCCGCCCCGCACTCGCCGACCGGTGCACCCTGCTCACCCGCCCCGCGCACGTCACCGACGGGCTGCCCGCCGGGCACTTCGACACGATCGTCCTCAACTCGGTCGTGCAGTACTTCCCCGACGCCGGCTACCTGGCCGCCGTGCTGCGCCGCGCGTCCGCGCTGCTCGCCCCGGGCGGCACGATCTTCCTCGGCGACATCCGCAACCTGCGCACCCTGCGGGCCTTCCGCACCGCCGTCGAACTGCGCCGCGCCGGCGCCTACGCCGACCCCGCCGCCGTACGCCGCGCCGTCGACCAGTCGATCGCCACCGAGAAGGAACTCCTCCTCGACCCCGACTACTTCACCGCCCTCGTCGCCGGCGACCCGCACCTGGAATCCGCCGACGTCACCCTGCGCGCGGGCGCCCACCACAACGAGATGAGCCGGCACCGCTACGACGTCCTGCTGCGCCGCGCCGCGGACACCGCGCCCGTGGCCGAGCGGCTGCTGCGCTGGGGCACCGACGTCCGCACCGCCGGCGAACTGCGCGACGCCCTCGCCGGGGACGGCGCCGTACGCGTCACCGGCATCCCCAACGCCCGCCTGGTCCGCGAGCACCGCGCGCTCGCCGCCCTGGAACGCGGCGACGTCACGGGCGCCGCCGCCCTCCTGGACGCCCCCGCCCCCGACGACGCCCTCGACCCGCACGACGTGCACCGGCTGGGCGCCCGCTGCGCCTGGGGCGAGCAGGACGACACCTTCGAGGCGTACGCCGGCCCGGGCACCGCCCACCGGCCGCGCCCGGTCACCGGCCGGCCCCTGGCCAACGACCCCTCGCGCGGCGAGCGCGACGCCCGCGTCGTCGACGAACTGCGCGCCCTGGTGGCCGAGCGGCTGCCCGCCCACATGGCGCCCGCCGCGTACGTCGTCCTGGACGCCCTGCCGCTGACCGTCAACGGCAAGCTGGACCGGGACGCGCTGCCCGCACCCGACCTGGGCGCCGCCGCGGCCGGCCAGGCACCGCGCACCCGGCGCGAGGAGATCCTCGCCGCCCTCTTCGCCGAGGTCCTCGGACTGCCCGGCGTCGGCGTCGACCGCAGCTTCTTCGACCTGGGCGGGCACTCGCTGCTGGCCACCCGGCTGCTCAGCCGCATCCGCACCGTGCTCGGCGCCGAACTCGCCGTGCGCGACCTGTTCCAGGCGCCCACCGTCGCCGAACTCGCCGCCCGCGTCGACGGCGCCGGCGAGGCCCGGCCCGCGCTCACCGCACGGCCCCGGCCCGCGGAGGTGCCGCTGTCGTTCGCCCAGTACCGGCTGTGGTTCCTGCACCGCATGGAAGGGCCCGGCGCCACCTACAACATCCCGATGAGCCTGCGCCTGACCGGCAGCCTCGACACCGAGGCGCTGCGGGCCGCGCTCGCCGACGTCGTCGCCCGCCACGAGGCGCTGCGCACCGTCTACCCCGAGCGCGGCGGCGTCCCCGCCAGCAGGTCCTGGACCCGGTCCCGCCCGCCTTCGAGACGGTGCCGACCACACCCGCACGCCTCGACGCGGACCTCGCCGAGGCCGCCCGCCGCGGCTTCGACCTGGCCGGCGAACTGCCGCTGCGCGCCACCCTGTTCCGGCTCGGCGAGCGCGAGCACGTGCTGCTGCTGCTCCTGCACCACATCGCCGGCGACGGCTGGTCCTGGCCGCCGCTCGCCCGCGACCTCGGCGACGCCTACGCCGCCCGCCGCGCCGGCCGCGCCCCCGACTTCGCGCCGCTGCCCGTCCAGTACACCGACTACACGCTGTGGCAGCGCGAACTGCTCGGCGACGAGCAGGACCCCGACAGCCGGATCTCCCGGCAGATCGAGCACTGGACGCGGGCGCTGGACGGCATCCCCGAGGAACTGACGCTGCCCACCGACCACCCGCGGCCCGCCGTCGCCTCGCACCGCGGCGACACCGTGCCCTTCACCGTCGACGCCGACCTGCACCGCCGGCTGAACGCGCTCGCCGGCACCGAGCGGGCCAGCCTGTTCATGGTGGTCCAGGCCGCGTTCGCCGCGCTGCTGACCCGGCACGGCGCGGGCACCGACATCCCCGTCGGCAGCCCCGTCGCCGGCCGCACCGACGAGGCCCTGGACGACCTCGTCGGCTTCTTCGTCAACACCCTCGTGCTGCGCACCGACACCTCCGGCGACCCCACGTTCCGGGAGCTGCTGGAGCGGGTCCGGGAGGCGGACCTGGCCGCCTACGCCCACCAGGACGTGCCCTTCGAGAAACTCGTCGAGCGCCTGCGCCCGGAGCGGTCCCTCGCCCGCCACCCCCTGTTCCAGGTGATGCTGGCGTTCCAGAACAGCGGCGAGGCCCGCCTCGACCTGCCGGGCCTGACCGCCGAGGCCCTGCCGGTCGGCGTCGGCATCGCCAAGTTCGACCTGCACCTGAGCATGGTCGAGCTGCGTTCCGGCGACGGCGCGCCCGGCGGCATCCGCGCCGCCCTGGAGTTCAGCACCGACCTGTTCGAACGGGCCACCGCCGAGGCGCTCACCGACCGGCTGCTGCGGCTGCTGCGGGCCGTCGCCGACGACCCCGACACCACCATCGGCCGTCTGGACCTCCTCGCCCCCGCCGAGCGCCGCCGCGTCCTGGCCGACTGGAACGCCACCGACGCGCCCCGCCCCACGCCCGGCACCGTCGTCCCCGAGCTGTTCGAGGCCCAGGCGGCCCGCACACCGGACGCGGAGGCGCTGGTCGTCGGCGGCGAGTCGCTGACGTACGCGGAGCTGAACGCCCGCGCCAACCGGCTCGCCCGCCACCTGGCCGGGCGGGGCGCCGGCCCCGAGCGGATCGTGGCGCTGCGGCTGCCGCGCTCCGTCGAGCTGTACGTGGCCCTGCTGGCGGTGCTGAAGACGGGCGCCGCCTACCTCCCCGTGGACGTGGCCTATCCGGACGAGCGGATCGCGCTGATGCTGGAGGACGCCTCCCCGGCACTCGTCCTCACGCCCGAGGAGCTGGAGGCGGACCTGTCCGGGTTCGCGGCGGACGACCTCACCGACGCCGACCGGACCGCGCCGCTGCTGCCGGAGCACCCGGCGTACGTGATCTACACGTCCGGCTCCACCGGCCGCCCCAAGGCCGTCGTCATGCCGGGCGCGGGCCTGGTCAACCTGCTCACCTGGCACGCCCGCCGGTTCCCCGGCGG
Organism: Streptomyces sp. SW4; assembly: GCA_003248315.1. Lineage (GTDB taxonomy): Bacteria > Actinomycetota > Actinomycetes > Streptomycetales > Streptomycetaceae > Streptomyces. Next base: position 133,608 of record QKWM01000002.1, on the reverse strand, counting down.
CACCGGGGTGCGCACCGCCCAGTTCACGGCGATCGGCTTCGACTTCTCCGTGCAGGAGATCCTCTCCCCGCTCGTCACGGGCAAGACCCTGGTGGTGCCCGACGACGAGACCCGGCACAGCGCCGAGCTGCTGGCCGCCTGGCTCGACGAGCAGCGCGTCGGCGAGCTGTTCGCCCCGAACCTCGTCATCGAGGCGCTCGCCGAGGCCGCCGCCGAGCAGGGCCGCACCCTGCCCCACCTGACCGACGTCCTCCAGGGTGGCGAAGCCCTCGTCCCCGGGCCCCGGGTGCGCGACTTCGCCTACGCCGTCCCCGGCCGGCGTCTGCACAACGTCTACGGCCCCGCCGAGACCCACGCCGTCACCACCCACACCCTGCCCGCCGACCCCGCCGACTGGCCGGCCGCCGCCCCCGTCGGGCGGCCCGTCGACCACGACCGGGTCTACGTCCTGGACGGCGCGCTGCGCCCGGTGCCGCCCGGCGTCACCGGCGAGCTGTACCTGGCGGGCGCCGGTGTGGCGCGCGGCTATCTGAACCGGCCGGAGCTGACGGCCGAACGGTTCGTCGCCGACCCCTACGGACCGGCCGGCGCCCGCATGTACCGCACCGGCGACCTGGGCCGGTGGCGGGCCGACGGCGAGCTGGAGTTCGCCGGGCGCGCCGACCACCAGGTCAAGGTGCGCGGCTTCCGCGTCGAACCCGGCGAGGTGGAGGCGGCGCTCGCCGCGCTGCCCGGCGTCGCCCGCGCCGCCGTCCTCGCCCGCGACGACCGGCTCGTGGCCTACCTCGTCGCCCGCGGCGACCTGGACACCGACGCCGTGCGCACCGCACTCGGCCGCACCCTGCCGGACTTCATGGTGCCGTCCGCGTACGTGGTCCTCGACGCGCTGCCGCTGACCCCCAACGGCAAGCTGGACCGGTCCGCGCTGCCCGACCCCGCCCCCGCGGCCGGCACCGGGCGCGCCCCGCGCTCGGCGGGCGAGGAGATCCTGTGCGGCCTGTTCGCCGAGATCCTCGGCGTCGACGGCCCGGTCCACGCCGACGACGACTTCTTCGCGCTCGGCGGGCACTCGCTGCTCGCCACCCGTCTGATCAGCCGCGTCCGCAGCGTCCTCGGCGCCGAACTGTCCCTGCGGGACCTGTTCGAGCGCCCCACCCCGGCCGGTCTGGCCGCCCTCGCCGCCGCGGCCGGCGGCGGACGCCGGCCCGCGCTGGTGCCGGCCGCCGAACGGCCCGCCCGGCTGCCGCTGTCGTACGCCCAGCGCCGGCTGTGGTTCCTCGGCCGGCTCACCGGCGGCGACCCCGGCTACAACATGCCCGTCGGCCTGCGTCTGACCGGCACCCTGGACACCGACGCGCTCACCGCCGCCCTCGCCGATCTGACGGAACGTCATGAGACGTTGCGGACCGTCTTCCCCGAGGGCGAGGACGGCAGCCCCTACCAGCGGGTGCTCGCCCCCGAGGCGGCCCGGCCCGCCCTGGAGGTGCGCCGGACCACCGAGGACGACCTCCCGGCCGCCCTGGCCGACGCGGCCCGGCACAGCTTCGACCTCACCGGCGAACCGCCCCTGAGGACGGTGCTGTTCGAGCTGGGCGAGCGCGAGCACGTCCTGCTGTTGCTGCTGCACCACATCGCCGGCGACGGCTGGTCCCTCGCCCCGCTCACCCGCGACCTCGCCACCGCCTACGCCGCCCGCCGCGAGGGCCGCGCCCCCGAGTTCGCGCCGCTGCCCGTCACCTACGCCGACTACACGCTGTGGCAGCGCGAGCTGCTCGGCGACACCGACGACCCCTCCGGCACCGCCGCCCGGCAGTTCGCGTACTGGCGCGAGGCCCTGGCGCAGCTGCCCGAGGAACTCCAGCTGCCCGCCGACCACCCCCGCCCGGCCACCCCCGGCCACCGCGGCGAGGCCGTCTTCCGCACCCTCGACGCCGAGTTGCACACCGCGCTCCTCGACCTGGCCCGCTCCGGCGGCGCCAGCCTGTTCATGGTGCTGCACGCCGCCCTCGCGGCCGTGCTGACCCGGCACGGCGCGGGCACCGACATCCCCGTCGGCAGCCCCGTCGCCGGCCGCACCGACGACGCCCTGGACGACCTCGTCGGCTTCTTCGTCAACACCCTCGTCCTGCGCACCGACACCTCCGGCAACCCCACCTTCCGGGAGCTGCTGGACCGGGTCCGGGAAGCGGACCTGGCCGCCTACGCCCACCAGGACGTGCCCTTCGACAAGCTCGTCGAGGACCTCAGCCCCGGCCGGTCCCTGTCCCGGCACCCGCTGTTCCAGGTCCTCCTCGCCCTCCAGAACACCCCCGAGGCCGACCTCGCGCTGCCCGGGCTCACCGTCCGGCCCGAGGTCGTCGCCCTGGGCGCCGCCAAGTTCGACCTCACCTTCAACCTGGCCGAACGGCACGGCCCCGGCGGCGAGGCCCGCGGCATCGACGCCGTCCTGGAATACAGCACCGACCTGTTCGAACGGGCCACCGCCGAGGCGCTCACCGACCGTCTCGTGGCGTTCCTGCGGGCCGTCGCCGCCGACCCCGACCAGCCGGTCGCCGACGTGCCGATCCTCGCGAGCGGCGAACGCCACCTCGTCCTGACCGGGTGGAACGACACCGCCTGGGCGCCGGGCCGCGCCGCCGCCGACGCGTCGCTGCCGCAGCGCTTCGCCGAACAGGCCGCCCGCACCCCCGACGCCGTCGCCGTCACCGAACCCGGCGGCACCACCTGGACGTACGCCGAACTCGACGCCCGCGCCAACCGGCTCGCCCACCGGCTCCTCGCCCGCGGCGTCACCGCGGAGACACCGGTCGCCGTCCTCATGGAACGCTCCGCACCCCTGGTGGCCGCCACCCTCGCCGTCCTCAAGGCGGGCGGCGTCTACGTGCCGCTGCACACCGGCCATCCCGAGGAGCGGATGCGGCACGTCCTCGCCGACACCGGCGCCGGGCTGCTGCTCACCGACGCCCGGTACGCCGCCACCGCCTCCCGCCTCGGCGTCGACACCCTCGCCGCCGACACCGTCACCGCCGGCGCCCCGGCCGGCGACGACACGGCCCCGCCGGTCACCGTCGCGCCGGACGCGCTCGCCTACCTCATGTTCACCTCCGGCTCCACCGGCACCCCCAAGGGCATCGGCATCACCCACCGCGACGCCATCGCGCTCGCCGTCGACCGCTGCTGGGAGACCGGCCCCGCCTCCCGGGTGCTGATGCACTCCCCGTACGCCTTCGACATCTCCACCTACGAACTGTGGAGCCCGCTGCTCGCCGGCGGCCGCATCGTCGTCGCCCCGCCCGGCGACCTCGACGCCTCCGTGCTGCGCCGCGTCCTCGCCGAACAGGGCGTCACCTCCCTGCTGCTGACCGCCGGCCTGTTCGGCGTCGTCGCCGACGACGACCCCGGCGTCTTCGCGGGCGTACGGGACGTGTGGACCGGCGGCGACGTCGTCCCGCCCACCGCCGTGCGCCGCGTCCTCGCCGCCTGCCCCGGCACCGTCGTCAAGGTGCTGTACGGACCCACCGAGATCACCCTCGGCTGCACCTGGCACCGGTTCACCGACCCCGACCGGGTCCCGGCGTCCGTGCCCATCGGCCGCCCGCTGGACGAGACCCGCGCCTACGTCCTCGACGACCGGCTGCGGCCCGTCCCGCCCGGCGTCCCCGGCGAGCTGTACATCGCCGGCGCCGGCCTGGCCCGCGGCTACCTGGCGCAGCCCGCGCGCACCGCCGAGCGGTTCACCGCCGACCCGTTCGCCGCGCTGTTCGGCGACACCGGCGGCCGCATGTACCGCACCGGCGACATCGCGCGCCGCACCTCCGGCGGCGTCCTGGAGTTCCTCGGCCGCGCCGACCAGCAGGTCAAGATCCGCGGCTTCCGCGTGGAGCCCGGCGAGATCGAGACCGCGCTCGCCGCCCACCCCGACATCACCCGCGCCGTCGTCACCGCCCGCCCCGGCCGGGCCGGCGACAAGGTCCTCGTCGCCTACCTGGTCCCCGCGCCCGACGCCGGGCCCGGCGTCGTGGAACCGGCCCGGCTGCGCGCCGAACTGGAGCGGTCCCTGCCCGACTACATGGTGCCCGCCGCGTTCGTCACGCTGGACTCCCTGCCCGTCACCCCCAACGGCAAGCTCGACCGGGACGCCCTGCCCGAACCCGACTGGGGCACCGGCGGCGGACGGCTGCCCCGCGGCCCCCGCGAGGAACTGCTGTGCGGCCTGTTCGCCGAGGTGCTCGGCGCCGAACGCGTCGGCATCGACGACAACTTCTTCGAACTCGGCGGGCACTCCATGCTCGCCACCCGCCTCGCCGGCCGCGTCAAGGCCGTGCTCGGCGCCGACGTCGGCGTGCGCACCCTCTTCGAGGCGCCCACCGTCGCCGCCCTGCTCGCCCGCATCGACGGCACCGCCGGCGACGACGGCCACGACCCGTTCGGCGTGGTGCTGCCGCTGCGCACCGGCGGGTCCCGGCCCCCGCTGTTCTGCGTCCACCCGGCCGGCGGCTTCGGCTGGATCTACTCGGCGCTGCTCCGGCACACCGACCGCGACCAGCCCCTGTACGCCCTCCAGGCCCGCGGCCTCAGCCACGACGAACCGCTGCCCGGCGACATCCACGCCATGGCCCGCGACTACGCCGAGCAGATCCGCAAGACCGCGCCCGAGGGCCCCTACCAGCTGCTCGGCTGGTCCTTCGGCGGGCTCGTCGCGCACGCCGTCGCCACCCGGCTCCAGGAAGAGGGCGCCGAGGTGAGCCTGCTGACCGTGCTCGACGGCTACCCCGACGCCTACGACGGCACCGAACACGAGGTCGGCGAGGAACAGGTCCTCGCCATCCTGCTCAACGCGGCCGGCGTCGACCGCGCCGCCGCCTTCGGCGACGGGCCGCTGGAGCGGGCCGCCGTCCTCGACGCCCTGCGCGCGAGCGGCAGCGCCCTCGCCCACCTGGACGACGCCGCGATCGGCCGGATGACCGAGGTGTTCCTCAACAACACCCGGCTCATCGAGGACTTCACCCCGCACCGCTTCGACGGCGACCTGGTGTTCTTCGCCGCCACCCGCAACCGCACCCACCCGGCGCTCACCCCCGCCTCCTGGCGCCCCTACCTCACGGGACGCGTCGAGGAGCACCCCCTGGACACCGACCACGCCGGCCTGGCCCGGCCGGACGTCCTCGGCGTCATCGCCCGCACCCTCGCGGACCGCGACGCGCGCAAGACCCGTACCTGACCGATCGGAGACCCACCGTGCGCACACCCACCCTCGCCGGTCACGCCCCGGCCGACGGCGCGGCGCCGGCCGCGCCCGCGGTCGCGCCCCGCCCCGCCGCCGAACCGCCCGCGATCACCGGCGACTTCGCCGCCGACCGGGCGGCGGTCACCGCCCACCTGGAGGCGGGCGTCCGCCGCATCGCCGACCTCGGGCCGCGCGCCGACCGCAGCCGCGCCGCACAGCGGCACGCCGCCGCCACCCACGAGGAACTCCACGACCTGCGCCGCCGCTTCCTCGCCGCCCACGCCGAACGGGTCTACGCCGAACTCACCGACGGCCTCACCCGCTCCCTGCGCGTCGAGGAGCTGACCGAGCACGCCGCCCGCGCCTTCCCCGGCCTGGTGCCCACCCGCGAGCAGCTCGCCGAGGAGTCCCGCCACCTCCAGCGCAACAAGGAGGGCTGGGAGGTCGCCGTCGGCCTGTTCCTGCACGCCGTGCTGAACGTGCCGCGCACCGGCGACCACCTGCTGCGCGCCATGCTCCGGCCCACCGACCGGGCGCTGACCGCGCTCACCGACTTCCGGCTCACCGGCCGCGCCGACCTGGGCGTCGCCACCGTCACCCGGCGCGACGGCATCGCCACCCTCGAACTGTGCAACGACGAGTTCCTCAACGCCGAGGACGACGCCGCCGTCGAGGCCCTGGAGACCGGCACCGACCTGGTCCTGCTGGACCCCGCCAGCCACGTAGGCGTCCTGCGCGGCGCCCCCCAGACCCACCCCGCCTACGCCGGGCGCCGCGTGTTCAGCGCCGGCATCAACCTCACGCACCTCTACCACGGCGACATCTCCCTGCTCGGCTTCATGCTGCGCCGCGAGGCCGGCTACCTCGCCAAGTTCGTCCGCGGCCTGTGCCTGGACGACACCCACGGCGACGGCTGGTGGCCGGACGCCGACAAGCCCTGGGTCGGCGCCGTCGACTCCTTCGCCATCGGCGGCGGCATGCAGATCCTGCCCGTCCTGGACCGGGTCGTCGCCGCCGACGACGCCTGGTTCAGCCTGCCCGCCATGGAAGAGGGCCTGGTGCCCGGCGTGGCCAACCTGCGCCTGCTGCACCTGACCGGCTCCCGGTTCTCCCGCCGGCTGATCCTGTGGGGCCGCAAGCTGCGCGCCACCGACCCGAGGCCGCCCTCGTCGTCGACGAGACGGCACCCGCCGACGCCATGGACGACGCCGTGCGGCGCGCCGCCCAGCACCTCGACCACCCGGCCGTCGGCGCCAACCGGCGCATGCTGGCCCTCGCCGAGGAACCCGCCGACCTCTTCCGGCGCTACCTGGCGCGCTACGCCTACGAGCAGGCCCGGCTGCTGCACAGCCCCGCCCTGATCGACACCCTGGAGCGCACCTGGATCCACCGCCGGCGGGAGAACGCCGCATGACCGCGGTCCTCGACGCCCCCGCGCCCGCCCCGCGCCGGACACCGTCCCGCGCGAGACGGCACTCGCCCTGTACCGGGCCATGGTCACCGGCCGGGCCTTCGACACCACCGCCACCACCTTCACCCGGCAGGGGCGGCTCGCCGTCTACCCGTCCTCCCGCGGCCAGGAGGCCTGCCAGACCGCGCCCGTCCTCGCCCTGCGCCCCACCGACTGGCTCTTCCCCACCTACCGCGAGAGCGTCGCCCTGCTCACCCGCGGCATCGCCCCGGTCGAGGTGCTCACCCTGTTCCGCGGCGACCGGCACTGCGGCTACGACCCGCGCGCCCACCGCACCGCCCCGCAGTGCACCCCGCTGGCCACCCAGTGCCTGCACGCCGCCGGGCTCGCCGACGCCGCCCGCACCGCCGGCGACGACCTCGTCGCCCTCGCCTTCGTCGGCGACGGCGCCACCAGCGAGGGCGACTTCCACGAGGCCGTCAACTACGCGGCCGTACGCCGGGCGCCGGTGGTGTTCCTCGTGCAGAACAACCAGTACGCCATCAGCGTGCCGCTGGCCAAGCAGACCGCCGCCCGCACCCTCGCCGACAAGGCGGCCGGCTACGGCGCGGCCGGGGTGCGCGTCGACGGCAACGACGCCCCGGCCGTGTACCGGGCCGTCGCCGAGGCCGCCGAACGGGCCCGCTCCGGCGGCGGCCCCACCCTCGTCGAGGCCGTCACCTACCGCATGGAGGCCCACACCAACGCCGACGACGACAGCCGCTACCGCGACCGCGCCGAGGTCGCCGCCTGGGCCCGCAAGGACCCCGTCGCCCGCCTGGAGCGCCGACTCCTCGCCGACGGCACCCTCGACGAGGCCGCCGTCGCCGCCATCGCGGGCGAGGCCGACGAGCTGAGCCGCACGCTGCGCCGCGACTTCGAGACACCCCCGCGGTGCGACCCGGCGGAGATGTTCCGGCACGTCTACCGGCACCCGCCGCACCGGCTGCGCACCCAGGCCGCCGCCCTGGCCGGCGAACTGGCCGGGCAGCAGCACGACGGGGAACCGGCCGGGGAACAGGAGACGCAGTCATGACCGCGGCCACCGCACCCGCCCCCGGGACACCACCGTCACCATGGCCAGGGCGCTGAACGCGGCGCTGCGCGACGCCATGCGCGCCGACGACGACGTCGTCGTCTTCGGCGAGGACGTCGCCGCCCTCGGCGGGGTCTTCCGCATCACCGACGGCCTGGCCCGCGAGTTCGGCGACGACCGCTGCTTCGACACCCCGCTCGCCGAGTCCGCGATCGTCGGCACCGCCATCGGCATGGCGATGTACGGCCGCCGCCCCGTGATCGAGATGCAGTTCGACGCCTTCGCCTACCCGGCGTTCGAGCAACTGGTCAGCCACGTCGCCAAGTTCCGGGCCCGCACCCGCGGCGCCCTGCCGCTGCCGCTGACCGTGCGCATCCCCTACGGCGGCGGCATCGGGGGAGTGGAGCACCACAGCGACTCCTCCGAGATCTACTACATGGCCACCCCGGCCTGACCGTCGTCGCCCCGGCCACCGTCGCCGACGCCTACTCGATGCTGCGCCGCAGCATCGAGTCCGACGACCCGGTGATCTTCCTCGAACCCAAGCGCCTGTACTGGCAGAAGGAGCCGGTCGGACTGCCCGTGGACACCGGCCCGCTCGGCTGGGCCGCCGTCCGCCGCCCCGGCACCGACGCCACCCTGATCGCGCACGGCCCCGCGGTGCCCGTCGCCCTCCAGGCGGCCGAGGCCGCCGCCGCCGACGGGACCAGCCTGGAGGTCGTCGACCTGCGCACCCTGGCCCCGTTCGACGAGGAGACGGTCTGCGCCAGCGTCCGCCGCACCGGGCGCGCCGTCGTCGTCCACGAGGCCCACGGCTTCGCCGGACCCGGCGCCGAGGTCGCCGCCACGGTCACCGAGCGCTGCTTCTACCACCTGGAGGCCCCGTCCTCAGGGTCACCGGCTACGACGTGCCCTACCCGCCCCGCTGGTCGAGGCCCACTACCTGCCCGGCGTCGCACGGATCCTGGACGCCGTCGCCCGGCTGGAGTGGCCGGCCCGCCGGACGGCCGCCGCATGACCGGCTCCTGGTACCGCTGCTTCACGCCCCGCCCCGGCGCCGCCGTCCGGCTGCTGTGCTTCCCCTACGGCGGGGGCTCCGCGACCGCCTACCGGGACTGGCCGGCCCTGCTGCCCGGAACCATCGAGGTGCACGCCGCCCAGTACCCCGGGCACGCCGACCGCATCGCCGAACCCCTCCACACCGACCTGCACGCCCTCGCCGACGCCGCCGCCGCGGACGCGCTGCCGCTGCTGGACCGCCCGGCCGCCCTGTACGGGCACAGCCTCGGCGCGCTCGTCGCCTACGAGGTCGCGCTCAGGCTCCAGGCGGCCGGCCGGCCCCCGTGCGTCTCGTCGTCTCCGGGATGCCGCCCCCGCACCGCGTCCGCCCCGGCGCCGTCCACCGCGCCGACGACGCCGGCCTGCTCGCCGAACTGCGCCGCCTGGGCGGCCTGCCCGACGAGGTCCTCGCCCACCCCGACCTCCTCGACCTGGCGCTGCGCACCGCCCGCGCCGACTACGCCCTCGGCGAGCGGTACCGGCAGCGGCCCGGCCCCCGCCTGGCCGTCCCGGTGACCGTGCACCGCGCGGAGGCCGACCCGGAGCTCACCGCCGAGGAGGCGTCCGCGTGGGCCGCCGTCACCGACGGCCCCGTCCGCGAACAGACCTTCCCGGCGGCCACTTCCACCTCCTCGACGACCCGGCGTCCGTGCTGCTGGACCTCGTCACCGACCTGGCCGCCGACGGCCGTCAGCGGCACGTCAGCCTCCGGCAGCACCGGCGGCGACAGTGGACCGGGACCATCCCGTCCCGCCGCCGAACACCGGGAGACCGACATGAGCAACCCCTTCGAGGACCCCGAGGGCACCTATCTCGTCCTGGTCAACGACGAGGGCCAGCACTCGCTGTGGCCGTCCTTCGCCGAGGTCCCGGCCGGGTGGACCGTGGCGCTGCCGGCCACCGACCGGGACAGCGCGCTCGCCCACATCACCGAGCACTGGACCGACATGCGGCCCAAGAGCCTGATCGACGCCATGAAGGGCACCGCGGCATGACCCCGGCCGCGGGCCTGCTGGACGCCCGGGCCCGGCCGCTCCCACCCTCTCCACGGCCGGCCTGCACGCCAGCCTCAGCGACCCCGCGCTGACCTCGATGACCCTGCTCAACGAGATCACCGGCGACTACCCGGACGCCGTCTCCTTCGCCGCGGGCCGCCCCTACGAGGGGTACTTCGACACCGAGGCCCTCCACCGCCACCTGCGCCTGTTCGCCGGCACCTCGGGACCGCGCGCGGCCTGGACGAGGCGGGCGTGCGCCGCACCTTCTTCCAGTACGGGGCGACCAAGGGCCTCCTCGGCGACCTGATCGCCCGTCACCTCGCCGTCGACGAGGGCATCACCGCCGACGAGGACGACATCCTCGTCACCTCCGGCTGCCAGGAGGCCATGGTCCTGGTGCTGCGCGCCCTGCGCCGCGACGCACGCGACGTCGTCCTCGCCGCCGCACCCACCTACGTCGGCTTCACCGGCGCCGCCCGGCTCACCGAGACCCGGGTGGAGCCGGTGGCCGAGGGACCGGCGGGGCTCGACCCGGCCGCCGTGGGCCGCGCCGCCGACGAGGCCCGCGCCGCGGGACTGCGCCCCCGCGCCCTGTACGTCGTGCCCGACTTCTCCAACCCCGGCGGCGCCCGGATGCCCGAGGCGGCCCGCCGGGAGCTGCTGCGCGTCGCCGACGCCCACGACCTGCTCGTCATCGAGGACAACCCGTACTCGATGTTCCACGACGGCTCCGGCCGGCCCCGACCCTGAAGTCCCTGGACCGCTCCGGGCGCGTGGTGTACATCGGGTCGTTCGCCAAGACCGCCTACCCCGGCGCGCGGATCGGCTACGTCGTCGCCGGGCAGCCGGTCGCCGAGGGCGGCACGCTCACCGACCAGCTCGCCAAGCTCAAGAGCATGGTCACCCTCAACACCTCCAGCGTCGCCCAGGCCGCGATCGGCGGACTGCTGCTGGAGAACGGGTGCAGCATGGAACGGGCCTGCGCCCGCGAGGCCGCGGTCTACCGCCGCAACCTGCGCGCGGTGCTCGACGGACTGGCGGCCCGCTTCCCGCGCGGCGGCCCGGTGAGCTGGAACGCCCCGAGGGCGGGCTGTTCGCGGTGGTCACCGTGCCGTTCACCGCGGACGAGGCGGCCCTGCGGGACTCGGCCGAGCGGTTCGGCGTGCTGTGGACGCCGATGTACCACTTCTACGCCGGCACCGGCGGCCTGAACCAGCTCCGCCTGTCCTACAGCGTCCTGACGGAACAGGACATCACCACGGGCCTGGACCGCCTCAAGGCTTTCATCACCGCCCACACCCCGTAGCCGCACGCAGCTGCGGGCAGTCGTGCCGCTGGGGCGGCACGGGTGGGCGCAGCGGCACCCCGCTACGCCGGGCTGCGCAACGCCCCCCCGCCCAGCCTCCACGCCGGGCCCCTCGCAAACGCCGGCCCGCTCACCCGACCCCCGCAGATGACCCGGCCCCACAAAACCCCACGTCAGCCCCCGTCAGCACCGCGCAAGAGCAGCCCGGCACGCTCCCCCGGACGCGCACACCCGGGCCGAGGCCTCGGATCCGACCCAGGAGACCCCCGATGACCAAGCTCCACCCGCCAGGCGAGCAGCCCTCCGCGACCGCCGGACACGGGGCGGACCGGGCGCGGCGGCTGCCGCTGACCGAGGACCAGCTGGGCCTGCTGCTCCAGCACCGCGCCGACCCGGAGCCTCGCCCTACAACGTGCCGCTCGCCGTCGACCTCACCGGCCCCTCGACGCCACCGCCCTGGAGACGGCCCTCGCGCGGCTCGTCGCCCGCCACCCCTGCTGTCCGCACGGGTCGTCGACGACGCCTTCGGCGACGGCCTGCCCGCCCTCGACCTGGACCCGGCCGCGCCCCCGGCTGGAGCGGCGCACCGCGAGCACCGGCCCCGACGGCACCTGGCCGGCCGAGGCCGTGGCGGCGGAGGCCCGCCGGGAACTGGACCTGGAGCGCGACGGCGTCCTGCGGGCCGTACTGGTCGCGCACGGCCCGACCACCACACGCTCCTGCTCGTCGTCCACCACCTCGTCGTCGACGGCGAGTCCACCGGCATCCTCCTCGCCGACCTCCTCGCCGCCTACGACCACGGAGAGGTGCCCGGCCCCGCCCCGCAGGCCGCCTTCGACGCCTACGTCGCCGACCGCGCCGCCGAGGCCGCCACGGCCGGCGAGACCGCCGAGGCGTACTGGCGGGAGCGGCTCGCCGGAGCCGACCTCACCGTCGACTTCCCGCTCGACGTCCCCGGCGGCGACGGCCCCGGCGGCCCGCCCCGCGAGGCGGCCGTCCCGCTGGAGCTCGACGCCGGCCTGTGGGACCGCGTCCGCGCCTTCTCCCGCGCCCACCGCGCCGGTGCCGCCGCCGTGCTGCTGGCCGCCTACCTCAAGGCCCTGGCCACCTACGGCCGCCAGGACGCGCCCACCGTCGGCGTGCCGCTCGGCGCCCGCACCGACCCCCGCTTCGACCGCACCGTCGGCTACTTCGTGCGCACCCTGCTGGTCCGCGCCCGGACGGCGCCCCGGCCTGACCGCGGCCGGTTACGTCACCGCCGTCCAGCGGGAACTGGCCCGCGCCGTCGACCACGCCGCGCTGCCGTTCCCGCGGATAGCCCGGCTCGCCCCCGACGGCACCGACCCGTCGGTGTTCAACTGCACCTTCGTGCTGCACAGCTGGGCGGACGCCACCGCCGCCGCCACCGACGGCGTCGCCCTGCGCGGCGGACTGCGCGCCCACTGGCGCCAGGACGTGCACACCCCCGGCCTCGGCCTGCTCACCCTGGAGCTGTACGAGGGCGAGGGCCGGCTGCGCGGCCGGCTCAAGTACGACGCGACCCGCGTCGAGCCGGCCACGGCCGAGGCGTTCACCGAGCACGTCGCCACCCTCGCCGCCCAGCTGGTCGCCGACCCGGAGCGGCCCGTCGGCGAGCTGGACGGCCTCGGGCCGCGCGCCCGCGCCACCCTGGACTTCCTCAACGCCACCGACCACCCGATCCCCGACACGGACATCGACACCCTGCTGCGCGAGCGCGTCGCCGGCCGCGGCGACGCCACTGCCGTCGAGTTCGGCGACGTGCGCTGGAGCTACCGCGAACTGGACGCCCGTGTCGACGCCTTCGCCGCCGGACTGGAGCGCGCCGGCGTACGGGCCGGGGACCGGGTCGGCATCCTCGTGCCGCGCAGCGCCGACGCGGTCGCCGCGATGCTCGCCGTGCTGCGCACCGGCGCCGCCTACGTCCCGCTGGACGCCGCCCACCCGGAGGCGCGGCGCCGGCACATCGCCGAGAGCAGCGGCATGCGGCTCGCCGTGGTCGACCCCACGACGGCCGAGGCCTGCCCGCCCGGCCCCGGCAGGTCCTCCTCGACGGCCTGGCGGTCCCCGGCGGCCGGTCCGCACAGCCCGGGCCCCGCGGCGCGGACGCCCTGCACGTGCTGTACACCTCCGGCTCCACCGGCCTGCCCAAGGGCGTCCAGCTCAGCCACCGCGCCCTGGTCACCGACGTCCTGGCCGCCATCCGGCACTTCGGCATCGGCCCGAGGACGCCGTGCTGCTCAAGGCGCCCTTCACCTTCGACGTCAGCGCCCACGAGATGCTCGTCGCCCTGGTGGCCGGCGCCCGCCTGGTCGTCGCCCCGCCGGACGCCGAGCGCGACCCCGACCTGCTCGCCGAGACCCTGGACCGGCACGGGGTGACCCTGCTGCACGCCGTGCCGTCCCAGCTGCGGCTGCTGCTGGAGGCCGAGGCGTTCGGCGCCAACCGCACCCTGCGCACCGTGGTGTCGACCGGCGAGTCCCTGCCCAACGAGCTGCGCGCCGCCTTCGAGGCCGCCCACCCGGCCCGGCTGCACAACGCCTACGGGCCGACCGAGACGTCGTACTCGACGGTGTTCTCCTGGAGCCGCGGCGACGACGCGTTCTGGACGCGGCGGGCCGAGGTGCCGATCGGCGTGCCCTTCGACAACATCCGCTGCTACGTCCTCGACGACGACCTGCGGCCGCTGCCCCCGGGCGCGCCCGGCGAGCTGTGGATCGGCGGCGGCACGGTCTCCGACGGCTACGTCGGCGACCCCGGGCGGACCGCCGAGCGCTACCGCACGCTGCGGCTCGGCGACCGCACGGACACCGTCTACCGCACCGGGGACCTGGTCCGGCTGCTGCCCGGCGGCACGCTCACCCACCTGGGCCGCCTCGACGACCAGGTGAAGATCAACGGCAACCGGGTCGAACTCGGCGAGGTGCGCGCCGCCCTCGTGGCACTGCCCGGCGTGCGGGACGCCGCCGTCCAGGTGGCCCGGCACGCCCACGGCAGCCTCCAGATCGTCGCCCACGTGGTGACGGACACCCCGGCCGCCGGCCTGCGCGCCGCGCTGGCGTCCCGGCTGCCGTCCCACATGATCCCGGCGCACTTCCACCCGGTGCCGCACATCCCACTGCTGCCCAACGGCAAGACCGACCGGCGGGCCCTGGCGGCGCTGACCTCCGGAGAGCCGGAGGCGCCCGCCCCGGCGGCCGTACCGGCCCCACCCGCACAGCCCTCACCGTCCGCCGCTGCCCCGCGTCGGTCTCCTCGCCCGCCCCCGTCTCCGTCCCGGAGCCCGCCGTGGTGCCCGCCTCCGCGCCGGCCCCCGCCGCGCCCTCCGCCCGCGTCCTTCAGGCCGTACGCACGGTGTGGGCCGACCTGCTCGGCGAGGCCGGAGACGACGCGCAGTTCTTCGAGGCGGGCGGCGACTCCATCCTCGCCATGCAGATGGTGTCGCGGCTGCGCCGCGAGGGGTTCGCCCTGGCCCTGCGCGACATCTACCGCCACCCCGTCCTCGCCGACCTCGCCGCCCACCTCGGCGGCGCGGACGGGACCGGGCAGGACGGGCAGGACGGGCCGGCCGGTCAGGGCGGCACCGGGAGCGAACGGCCGGCGCCGCCCCCGTGCCCGCCGGGCGGGCCACCCCGCTCGCCCCGGTCCAGGCCTGGTTCTTCCGGCACATCAGGACCGACCTGCACCAGTGGAACCAGTCGGTGCTGCTCGAACTGAGCCGCGCCGTCGACCCCACGACCCTGCGCCTGGCCCTCCAGGCCGTGGTCGCCGCGCACCCGGCGCTGTCCGCCCGGTTCGCCCCCGACCCCGACGCCTCCGGCACCCCCGATGCCGCCGCCCGTCTGATGGTCGCCGCCGAGCCCTTCGCCGCGTACCCGCCGCAGGAGGTCCTGTGGGAGCGGGACATCGCCGAGGAGGCCGACTTCGACCGCGCCCTGGAGGACACCGAGCGCAGCCTCGACCCGCTCGAGGGCGTCCACGTACGGGCCGTGCTGGTGCACGACCGGCGCTCGCCGGCCGCGCCCGCGCACCTGCTGATCGCCGTCCATCACCTGGTCGTCGACGGCGTCTCCTGGCGCATCCTGCTGGAGGACCTGGAGCACGCCCTGACCGCGCTCGCCGGCGGCGTCCTGCCCGCGCTGCCCGCCGAGGCCTGCCGCTACGAGGACTGGGTGGCCTCGCTGCCCGCCGTCGCCGCCCGCGACGGCGAGGCCGACCACTGGCGCGGCGTCGCCGCCGCCCGCGCCTCGGCGCACACCCTGCTGCTGACCACGCCCGCGCCGAACGAGGAGCACATCCGCCGCGTCGAGTTCTCCCTCGACCCCGAGGCGACCGCCCGCCTCATCGGCCCGCTCCCCGCCCGCCTCGGCCTGGAGGTGCACCAGGTCATGACGGGCGCGTTCGCGCAGGCCCTGGCCCGCTGGCGGGGCACCCGCACGGTCACCTTCGACGTGGAGACCCACGGCCGGCACGGCCGCGACGACCTGTTCCGCACCGTCGGCTGGTTCACCTCCATCCACCCCCTGGTGCTCGGCGCCGACCGGGCGCTGCCGCCCGAGGACTACCTCGCCGCCGTCGGCGCCGACCTGACCGCCGTACCCGACGGCGGCGTCGGCTTCGGCGCCTGCCGGGAGTTCTCCCCGGACGCCGCCCTGCGCGATCTGCTGCGCGAGCTGCCGCCCGCCCTGGTCTGCTTCAACTACTACGGGCAGGCCGACCAGTTGAGCCCGTCCGGCGGGTTCACCATGTCCCCGCGCCCGATCCCGCGCGAGCACTCCGCCCGCTGCGAACGGGTCTACGGCATCGAGGTCTACGGCATCGTCCACGGCGGCCGGCTGCGCATGGGCCTGACCTGGGTGCCGAGCCCCGCCGACGGCGTCGACGAGGCCGGGGTGGACGCGCTCGTCGCCCAGATGGCCTGGGTGCTGGCCACCCTCGCGGGCGCCGACCCGGCCGGCGTCGCCCCCGCCGAGATCCCCGCACCCGGCACCGGCGCCCCGCGCCCCGCCCCCGCCCGGCCGCCCTGCCGGCCCCGGCCGGGCCCGCGGCGGCGGACGGCCGGCCGGTCACCGTGCCGGTCACCCCGCAGCAGCACGGCCTGCTCCTCGACGCGCTCGCCCACCGCGGCACCGGCCGCTACGTGGAGCAGCTGTTCTGGCGCTGGCACGGCCCCCTGGACACCGACCGGTTCACCGCGGCCTGGCAGTCGGTGTTCGACCGGGAGACCGTCCTGCGCGCCGCCTTCGACTGGGAGGCCGAACCCTGCCTGGTGCTGCACGACCACGTCCGCGCCGAGGTCGTACGCCACCCGGCCGGCTCGGCGGACTTCGACGACCTGCGGGAACGCGACCGGCTGCGCGGCTTCGACCTGCGCAGCCCCGGCCTGCTGCGGGTCAACGTCCTCGACGAGGCCGACCCCGAGGACGGCGGCCCGGCGTCCGCGCGGATCCTGCTCACCTTCCACCACGTGCTGCTGGACGGCTGGAGCGTGTCCGTCCTGCTCCAGGAGTTCTACCGCGCCTACCTCTCCGGCGGTCTGCTGCCCGGCGGCGAACGGCGCCCCGACATCCGCGACTACGCCCGCTGGCTGGCCGGCCAGGACACCGCGCCCGCCCGCGAGTTCTGGTCCTCGGCGGTCCCCGACGCCACCCCGCTGGTACGGCCCGCGATCCCCGGCCCGGCGACCGGCCTGACCGGCTCCGGCCGCGCCGAGGTCCGCATCGCCGCCGTACAGGCCGACCGGCTGCGGTCCTGGGCGGCGTCCAGCGCGGCCACCGAGTCCACCGCGCTCCAGGCGGTGTGGGCGCTGCTGCTGTACCGGGCCGGCGCCGCCTCCGGGCCCGCCCCGGTCGGGTTCGGCGTCACCGTCTCCGGCCGCGGAATCCCCTGGAGTCCGTCGAGCGGCTGCCCGGCCTGCTGATGAACTCGCTGCCCATGACCATCCGGGTCGACCCGGAGGCGGCCGTGACCCGGCTGCTGACCGACCTGCGCGACCAGGCCCTGGACATGGCCGCCTACGAGTGGGTGTCCACCGGGCAGATCCACCAGTGGAGCGGGCGCCGCGCCGACGAGAAGCTCGTCGAGAGCCTCATCGTCTTCGAGAACTACCCGCGCGGCTCCGACGACCTGAGCACCGCGCTCGCCGCGCAGGGCATCAGCGTCGAACTGCCCGACGCGGCCGGCTCGCAGACCGCGTTCCCGGTCACCCTGCTCGCCTACCGGGACGTCGACGGCAGCCTGGTCCTGGCCGCCGTCCACGACCGCGCCCGGCTCGCCGACGAGGACGCGGCACGGCTGGTCGGCCAGTGCGCCCGGCTGCTGCGCGACCTGCCCGACCTGGCGGACGGCCCGGCGACCGTGACCGACGTGCTCGCCGCGCTCGACGACGAACCGCCGGTCCGGATGGCCGACGCGCCCGCACCGGACGGCACCGGCGACGGCGACGCGGCCTGGCCCGAGGGCCCCGAGGCCGACCTGGTCAAGGAGGCCTGGCGGGCGGTGTTCGGCACCGACGACGTCGCCCCCGGCACCCACTTCTTCGACGCGGGCGGCCACTCCCTGCTCGCCGTGCGCCTGCTGCGCGAGCTGGCCGGGCGCACCGGCCGCACCCTGCGCCTGGACGACCTGCTCGCCCACCCCCGCGCCGGGCAGCTGGCCGCCCTGCTGGCCGCCCCGGCCCCGAGGACACCCCGGACGGCACCGCCTCCGTCCTCGTGCCGCTGCGGCCCGCCGACCGGCCCGGCGCCGGCACCCTCTACCTCGTCCACCCGCCCGGCGGCCAGGTCGCCTGCTACGCGCAGCTCGCCCGCGAGTACACCGGCCCGCACGCCCTGGTCGGCATCCGCGACCCCCGGACCGACGACCCCGAGCCGTCGTACCTGTCCACCGAGGACCTGGCCGAGCGGTACGTGCAGGCGCTGCGCCCCGCCCTGGAGCAGGGGGAGCGCATCGTGCTCGGCGGCTTCTCCGGCGGCGGCGTCCTCGCCTACGAGATGGCCCGGCTGATCACCGCCGAGGGCGGCCGGCCGCCGCTGGTGGTGATGGTCGACGCGGGCGCCCCGACGGCGAGCTGACCGACGCCGAGGCGGAGGGCTCCTTCGCCCGGCAGCTCAGGGAGGTCGCCGAGGGCCGGGCGACCCGGGCGGAGTCCGCCGCCGACGCGGCCCCCGACGCCGGGACGGCCGAGGACACCGAGGCCACCGGGGACGCCGGGACGGCCGACGACGCCGAGGCGGCCGAGGACGACGCCGGGACCCCGACGGCCCGTGAGACCGCCGGTGACGCCGACCCCACCGCCGACCCCACCGCCGAACCCGCCGCCGACCCCACCGCCGAACCCGACGGCGCCGCCGCCTACCTCGCCGAACTCGCGCAGATCGCCGACTGGATGCGCGGCGACGGCGGCGGCGACCCGGTGGAGCTGATGCGGATCAGCGTCGAGGCCGTACAGCGCTACCGCCCGCGCCCCTACCCGGGCCCGGTCGTGGTGCTGCGGGCCGGCGACACCGGCTTCGGCAAGGGCGCCTCCTACGACGAGAGCGACCGCTTCCACCACCGTCCCGGCCTCGGCTGGGAGGACCACGTCGACGACCTCGCCATCCGCGTCGTCCCCGGCAACCACGTGACCATGCTGACCGGCGACAACGTCCGCAGCCTCGCCCGGATCCTGGCGTCCGCGCTCACGAACTGACCCGAGGAGAGCACCCACCATGACCACCCCGCGCCGGCGCATCACCCTGGCCGGCATCATCGACGGGCCCGGCGGCCACGTGGCCGCCTGGCGCCACCCGGCCACCCAGGCGGACGCCCAGCTCGACCTCGCCTTCCACCGCCGCAACGCCCAGACCCTGGAACGCGGCCTGTTCGACGCGGTGTTCATCGCCGACATCGTCGCCGTGTGGGGCACCCGCCTGGACTCGCTGTGCCGCACCTCCCGCACCGAGCACTTCGAGCCGCTGACCCTGCTCGCCGCGTACGCCGCCGCCACCGAGCACATCGGCCTGTGCGCGACCGCCACCACCACCTACAACGAACCCGCCCATGTCGCCCGCCGGTTCGCCTCCCTGGACCACCTCAGCGGCGGCCGGGCCGGCTGGAACGTCGTCACCTCCGCCGCCCCCTGGGAGTCCGTCAACTTCGGCTTCCCCGAGCACCTCGAGCACGGCCTGCGCTACGCCCGCGCCGAGGAGTTCATCGACGTCGTCAAGCGGCTGTGGGACTCCGGAGAGCAGCCCATCGGCCACCGCGGCGAGCACTTCGACGTGCCCGGCCCGCTGGGCCTTCAGCGCCCGCCGCAGGGCCGC
This sequence comes from Streptomyces sp. SW4, assembly GCA_003248315.1. Classification (GTDB taxonomy): domain Bacteria; phylum Actinomycetota; class Actinomycetes; order Streptomycetales; family Streptomycetaceae; genus Streptomyces. Next base: position 114,211 of record QKWM01000002.1, on the reverse strand, counting down.
CCGGTGATCATCCAGGCCGGCTCCTCCCCGGTGGGACGCGAGTTCGCCGCCCGCCACGCCGAGGTGATCTTCACCCGGCACAACACCCTCTCCGACGCCCAGGACTTCTACGCCGACCTCAAGAAGCGCGTCGCCGGACACGGCCGCGACCCCGAGAAGGTCCTCGTCTGGCCGACGCTCGCGCCGATCGTCGCGGCCACCGAGGCCGAGGCCCGCCGGCGCCTGGAGGAACTCCAGGACCTCACCCACGACCACGTGGCCCTGCGCACCCTCCAGGACTTCCTCGGCGACGTCGACCTGAGCGCGTACCCCATCGACGGCCCCGTCCCCGACATCCCGTACACCAACCAGTCCCAGTCGACGACCGAACGCCTCGTCGGCCTCGCCCGCCGCGAGAACCTCAGCATCCGGCAGCTGGCGCTGCGCCTGATGGGCGACATCGTCGCCGGCACCCCGGAGCAGATCGCCGACCACATGGAGAGCTGGTTCACCGGACGCGGCGCCGACGGCTTCAACATCGACTTCCCGTACCTGCCGGGCTCCGCCGACGACTTCGTCGACCACGTGATCCCCGAACTCCAGCGCCGGGGCCTGTACCGCACCTCCTACGAGGGCGGCACGCTGCGCGAGAACCTCGGCATCGAACCGTCCACGACCACCACCGAGGCAGGTGCCGCCGCATGACCGCCCCGCTCCTCATCGGCCGGATCCCCGCCCACGGCCCCACCGCCCCGCCCTCCCTCGCGGACGTGCTGCGCCTCGTCCGGGCCGCCGAGACCGCCGGGTTCCACGCCGTCGTCCTCGACGACGGGGCCGCCGAAGACGGCACCCGGGCCCGGTTCGAGGCCACCACCCTGGCCGCCGCCGTGGCCGCCGCCACCGACCGGATCGGCCTGATCGTCGCCCCGCTCCCCGCCGACCAGGCCCCCTACCACGTGGCCCGCATCACCGCCTCCCTCGACCACCTCGCCCACGGCCGCACCGGCTGGCTGGCCGGCCCCGCCGACGCCGACGGCCGCACCGCCGAACTCATCGAGGTGGCCCGCGGCCTGTGGGACAGCTTCGACGACGACGCCTTCGTCCACGACCGCGCCGACGGCCTGTACTGGCGCCTCGACGGCATCCACCGCCTCGACCACAAGGGCCGCCACTTCGACGTCGCCGGCCCGCTGAACGTCGCCCGCCCGCCCCAGGGCCACCCGGTCGTCGCCGTCACCGACCCGGCCCTGGCCCGCCACGCCGACCTCGTGCTGCTCGGCGCCGGCCACGGCCCCGACGCCGTACGCGACCTGCGGCACGGCGCCCCGCTCGCCAAGGTGCTGTGCGCGCTGCCGCCCGGCGCCGACGCCCACGCCCTCCTCGCCGGCACCCTGGCCGACGGACTCGTCGCGGACGTCACCGCCCCCGACGACCCGTCCCTCGGCCTGCCCCGGGAGCTGGGCACCGCCCCGGCCGCGGGCGCCGCCACCGAGCTGCGCACCACCGCCCCGGCCCCCACCCTGCGCGCCCGGCTGGGCCTCGCCCGCCCGGCGAGCCGCCACGCCCGCCCCGCCGCGGCGGCCTGACCCGCCCCGCCCGGCCACCCGCCCCGGCCACCAGCCCACGGCCCCTGCCCCTGGAGAGTCATGTCCCGTCGCCTGTTCACCTCGGAGTCCGTCACCGAGGGCCACCCCGACAAGATCGCCGACCGGATCAGCGACACCATCCTCGACGCGCTGCTGCGCGAGGACCCCGCCTCCCGCGTCGCCGTCGAGACCCTGATCACCACCGGCCAGGTGCACGTCGCCGGCGAGGTCACCACCAAGGCGTACGCGCCGATCGCCCAGCTGGTGCGGGACACGATCCTGGACATCGGCTACGACTCCTCCGCCAAGGGCTTCGACGGCGCCTCCTGCGGCGTGTCCGTGTCCATCGGCGCGCAGTCCCCGGACATCGCGCAGGGCGTCGACACCGCCTACGAGACCCGCGTCGAGGGCGACGCCGACGAACTCGACCGGCAGGGCGCCGGCGACCAGGGCATCATGTTCGGCTACGCGACCGACGAGACCCCGACGCTGATGCCGCTGCCGATCGAGCTGGCGCACCGCCTCTCCCGCCGGCTCACCGAGGTCCGCAAGGACGGTACCGTGCCCTACCTGCGGCCCGACGGCAAGACCCAGGTCACCATCGAGTACCTGGGCAGCCGGCCCGTCCGCCTGGACACCGTCGTCGTCTCCACCCAGCACGCCGCCGACATCGACCTGGACGGGCTGCTGACCCCCGACATCCGCGAGCACGTCGTCGAGCACGTCCTCGCCCGCCTCGCCGACGACGGCATCAAGCTGGAGGCCGACGACTACCGGCTGCTGGTCAACCCCACCGGCCGGTTCGAGATCGGCGGCCCGATGGGCGACGCCGGCCTGACCGGCCGCAAGATCATCATCGACACCTACGGCGGCATGGCCCGCCACGGCGGCGGCGCCTTCTCCGGCAAGGACCCGTCCAAGGTGGACCGCTCGGCCGCCTACGCCATGCGGTGGGTCGCCAAGAACGTCGTCGCCGCGGGCCTCGCCTCCCGCTGCGAGGTCCAGGTCGCCTACGCCATCGGCAAGGCCGAGCCGGTCGGCCTGTTCGTGGAGACCTTCGGCACCGGCAAGGTCGCCCAGGAACGCATCGAGCAGGCCATCGACGAGGTCTTCGACCTGCGCCCGGCCGCGATCATCCGCGACCTCGACCTGCTGCGCCCGGTCTACGCCCAGACCGCCGCCTACGGCCACTTCGGCCGCGAACTGCCCGACTTCACCTGGGAGCGCACCGACCGCGCCGCCCAGCTCAAGGCCGCGGCCGGGCTCTGAGCCGACCGCCGAGCTCGACGGGAGTGCCCACGTGCGCATCGCGGTGACCGGATCCGTCGCCACCGACCATCTGACGGTCTTTCCCGGCCGGTTCACGGATCAGCTGATCCCCGACCGGCTGGCCCACGTCTCGTTGTCCTTCCTGGTGGACCGCCTCGAGGTACGCAGGGGAGGCGTCGCCGCCAACATCGCCTACGGGCTCGGCCGGCTCGGCCTGCACCCCCTGCTGGTCGGTGCCGTCGGCAGCGACTTCGCCGAGTACGAGGTGTGGCTCAAGGAGCACGGCGTCGACACCGGCGGCGTCCTGGTCTCCGCCGACCAGCACACCGCCCGCTTCATGTGCACCACCGACGCCGACAACAACCAGATCGCCGCCTTCTACGCGGGCGCCATGTCCCAGGCCCGCGAGATCGACCTGACCCGGCTGCCGGTCCCCCGGACGAGCTGGGGCTGGTCGTCGTCGGCCCCAACGACCCGGCGGCGATGGTCCGCCACACCCGCCAGTGCCGCGAACGCGGCGTCCCGTTCGCCGCCGACCCCTCCCAGCAGCTGGCGCGTCTCGACGGCGACGAGGCACGCGAACTGGTGGACGGCGCCCGCTGGCTGTTCACCAACGAGTACGAGGCCGCGCTGCTCCAGGAGCGCACCGGCTGGCGCGACGCCGACGTGCTGGACCGGGTCGGCGCCTGGGTCACCACCCTCGGCGCGGCCGGCGTCCGCGTCCGCCGTGCCGCCGACGGCCTCGACGTGACCGTGCCCGCGGTCCCCGACGTCCCCGTCGCCGACCCCACCGGCGTAGGCGACGCCTTCCGCGCCGGGTTCCTCGCCGCCACCGACCGGGGCCTGCCCGTGACCCCGGCCGCCCGCCTCGGCTGCGCGCTGGCCGCGCTGTCCCTGGCCGCGATCGGGCCGCAGACCTACGAGCCCGACCGGCAGACCCTGCTCGGCCACCTCACCCGCGCCTACGGCGCCGACGCGGCCCGGTCCCTCGCCCCGCACCTGGAGGGCGTCCGATGACCGCCGCCGGCACCGGGACCCGGGTCGCCGCCCTCCGTGAGGCGCTCGCCACCCGTGTGGTGGTCGCCGACGGGGCGATGGGCACGATGCTCCAGGAGCAGAACCCGACGCTGGACGACTTCCAGCAGCTGGAGGGCTGCAACGAGGTCCTCAACGTCACCCGCCCGGACATCGTCCGCTCGGTGCACCGGGAGTACTTCGCCGCGGGCGTCGACTGCGTGGAGACCAACACCTTCGGCGCCAACCTCAGCGCCCTCGGCGAGTACGACATCGCCGGCCGTATCCACGAGCTGTCCGAGGCGGGCGCCCGGATCGCCCGTGAGACCGCGGACGAGTTCACGGCCGAGGACGGGCGGCAGCGCTGGGTGCTGGGTTCGATGGGCCCCGGCACCAAGCTGCCCACCCTCGGCCACGTCGGCTACGGCGCCCTGCGGGACGGCTTCGCCCAGAACGCCGAGGGCCTCGTCGCGGGCGGCGCCGACGCCCTGCTGGTGGAGACCACGCAGGACCTCCTCCAGACCAAGGCGGCTCTCGTCGGAGCCCGCCGCGCCATGGACGCCCTCGGCGTACGGCTGCCGCTGATCTGCTCCCTCGCCTTCGAGACGACCGGCACGATGCTGCTCGGTTCGGAGATCGGCGCCGCGCTGACCGCCCTGGAACCCCTCGGCATCGACATGATCGGCCTCAACTGCTCCACCGGGCCGGCCGAGATGACCGAGCATCTGCGCCACCTCGCCCGCCATGCCCGCATCCCCCTGATGTGCATGCCCAACGCGGGCCTGCCCGTCCTGACCGCCGACGGCGCCTACTTCCCGCTCTCGCCGCCCGAGCTGGCGGATGCGCAGGAGACGTTCGTGCGGGAGTACGGGCTGTCGCTGGTGGGCGGCTGCTGCGGGACGACGCCGGAGCATCTGCGGCAGGTCGTGGAGCGGGTGCGCGAACTGTCCCCGACGCAGCGGGACCCGCGTCCGGAGCCGGGGCGGCGTCGCTGTACCAGTCGGTGCCGTTCCGGCAGGACACCTCGTATCTGGCGATCGGTGAGCGCACCAACGCCAACGGGTCGAAGAAGTTCCGCGAGGCGATGCTGGAGGGGCGCTGGGACGACTGTGTGGAGATGGCCCGCGAGCAGATCCGCGAGGGCGCCCACATGCTGGATCTGTGCGTGGACTATGTCGGCCGCGACGGTGTGGCGGACATGGAGGAGCTGGCCGGCCGCTTCGCGACCGCGTCGACACTGCCGATCGTGCTGGACTCCACCGAGGTCGACGTGATCCGGGCGGGGCTGGAGAAGCTCGGCGGCCGCGCGGTCATCAACTCGGTGAACTACGAGGACGGCGACGGGCCGGAGTCCCGGTTCGCGAAGGTGACCCGGCTGGCGCGGGAGCACGGGGCGGCGCTGATCGCGCTGACCATCGACGAGGAGGGCCAGGCGCGCACAGCGGAGAAGAAGGTGGAGATCGCCGAGCGCCTGATCGCGGATCTGACGGGGAACTGGGGGATCCGGGAGGAGGACATCCTCGTCGACTGTCTGACGTTCACGATCTGCACGGGTCAGGAGGAGTCCCGCAGGGACGGGATCGCCACGATCGAGGGCATCCGTGAGCTGAAGCGCCGTCACCCGAACGTGCAGACCACCCTGGGGTTGTCGAACATCTCCTTCGGCCTCAATCCGGCCGCCCGCATCCTGCTCAATTCCGTCTTCCTGGATGAGTGTGTGAAGGCGGGGCTGGATTCGGCGATCGTGCACGCGTCGAAGATCCTCCCGATCGCCCGGTTCGACGAGGAGCAGGTCCGGACGGCTCTCGATCTGATCTACGACCGGCGCCGTGAGGGCTATGACCCGCTCCAGAAGCTGATGGCGCTGTTCGAGGGCGCCACCGCGAAGTCGTTGAAGGCATCCAAGGCCGAAGAGCTGGCCGCTCTGCCGCTGGAGGAGCGCTTGAAGCGGCGGATCATCGACGGTGAGCGCAACGGTCTGGAGGCCGACCTCGACGATGCCCTCCAGGCCCGTCCGGCGTTGGAGATCGTCAACGAGACGCTGCTGGACGGGATGAAGGTGGTCGGTGAGCTGTTCGGCTCGGGCCAGATGCAGCTGCCGTTCGTGCTGCAGTCGGCGGAGGTGATGAAGTCGGCGGTGGCCTATCTCGAGCCGCACATGGAGAAGACGGACGAGGCGGGCAAGGGCACGATCGTGCTGGCCACGGTGCGCGGGGACGTGCACGACATCGGCAAGAACCTGGTCGACATCATCCTGTCGAACAACGGCTACAACGTGGTCAACCTCGGGATCAAGCAGCCGGTCTCGGCGATCCTGGAGGCCGCCGAGGAGCACAAGGCGGATGTGATCGGGATGTCCGGGCTGCTGGTGAAGTCCACGGTGATCATGAAGGAGAACCTGGAGGAGCTGAACCAGCGCGGTCTGGCCGCCGACTATCCGGTCATCCTCGGCGGCGCCGCCCTGACCCGTGCCTACGTCGAGCAGGACCTGCACGAGATCTACCAGGGCGAGGTCCGCTACGCCCGCGACGCGTTCGAGGGCCTGCGGCTGATGGACGCGTTGATCGGGATCAAGCGGGGGGTGCCGGGGCGAAGCTGCCGGAGCTGAAGCAGCGCCGGGTCAGGGCCGCCACCGTGGAGATCGAGGACCGTCCCGCGGAGGGCAGCGCCCGCTCCGACGTCGCCACCGACAACCCGGTGCCCGCTCCGCCGTTCTGGGGCACCCGGGTGATCAAGGGCATCCAGCTGAAGGAGTACGCCTCCTGGCTGGACGAGACCGCGCTCTTCCGCGGCCAGTGGGGACTGACCAAGGAGCTGATCGAGACCGAGGGCCGGCCCAGGCTGCGCGGACTGCTCGACCGGCTCCAGACGGACAACGTCCTCGAAGCCGCCGTCGTGCACGGCTACTTCCCCTGCGTCTCCAAGGGCGACGACCTGATCATCCTGGACGACACGGGCACCGAGCGCACCCGCTTCACCTTCCCCCGCCAGCCCCGCGGCCGGCGGCTGTGCCTGGCCGACTTCTTCCGGCCGGAGGAGTCGGGGGAGACCGACGTCGTCGGCCTCCAGGTCGTCACCGTCGGCTCCCGCATCGGCGAGGAGACCGCCAAGCTGTTCGAGGCCGACGCCTACCGCGACTACCTCGAACTGCACGGACTGTCCGTCCAGCTCGCCGAGGCCCTCGCCGAGTACTGGCACGCACGTGTGCGCGCCGAACTCGGCATCCACCGCGGCGACCCCGACGGCCTCGACGGCATGCTGCGCACCGAGTACCAGGGCTGCCGCTACTCCCTGGGCTACCCGGCCTGCCCCGACCTGGAGGACCGCGCCAAGATCGCCGACCTGCTCCGCCCGGAGCGCATCGGCGTCGAGCTGTCCGAGGAGTTCCAGCTCCACCCCGAACAGTCCACCGACGCGATCGTGGTCCACCACCCGGAGGCGGGCTACTTCAACACGGGAGTCCGGCGATGACGACCTTCTCCTTCGAGTTCTTCCCGCCGAAGACGGAGAAGGGCGAGCGCACCCTGTGGGAGGCGATCCGCCGGGTCGAGGCCCTGCGCCCCGACTTCGTGTCCGTCACCTACGGCGCGGGCGGCTCCTCCCGGGACCGGACCATCGCCGTCACCCGGCGCATCGCCGCCGAGACGACGCTGCGTCCCGTCGCCCACCTCACCGCCGTCGGCCACTCGGCGGCCGAACTGCGCCGCATCATCGGCCAGTACGCCGACGCGGGCATCCGGGACGTCCTCGCCCTGCGCGGCGACCCGCCGGGCGACCCCAACGCGCCCTGGGTGCCGCACCCGGAGGGCTTCACGCACGCCCGGGAACTGGTCGAACTGGTCCGGTCCCTCGGCGACTTCACCATCGGTGTCGCCGCCTTCCCCGAACGCCACCCGCGCTCGCCGGACTGGGACAGCGACATCCGGCACTTCGTCGCCAAGTGCCGGGCCGGCGCCGACTACGCCATCACCCAGATGTTCTTCCACGTCGAGGACTACCTGCGGCTGCGCGACCGGGTGGCGGCGGCGGGCTGCGACACCCCGATCATCCCGGAGATCATGCCCGCCACCGACGTCCGCCAGATCCGCCGCTTCGCCGAACTCTCCGGCGCGGCGTTCCCCGAGGACCTCGCCCACCGCCTGGAGGCGGCCCGCGACGACCCGGCCGCCGGACACCGGATCGGCGTCGACCACGCCACGGCCATGGCCGAACGGCTTCTCGCCGAGGGCGCCCCCGGGCTGCACTACATCACCCTCAACCGGTCCACCGCCGCCCTCGACATCCACCGCAACGTCCAGACCCTCGGGAGCCTCAGTGCCCACTGACCGCAGCGACTTCACGGACTTCAAGGTCGCCGACCTGTCCCTGGCCGAGTTCGGCCGCAAGGAGATCACCCTCGCCGAGCACGAGATGCCGGGCCTGATGGCGATCCGCGAGGAGTACGCCGAGGCACAGCCCCTCAAGGGCGCCCGGATCACGGGCTCCCTGCACATGACCGTGCAGACCGCCGTGCTCATCGAGACGCTGGTCGCGCTCGGCGCCCGCGTCCGCTGGGCGTCCTGCAACATCTACTCCACCCAGGACCACGCGGCCGCCGCGATCGCCGCCGCCGGCATCCCCGTCTTCGCCTGGAAGGGCGAGACCCTGGAGGAGTACTGGTGGTGCACGGAGCAGGCGCTGACCTGGCCGGACAGCCCCACCGGCGGCCCGAACATGATCCTGGACGACGGCGGTGACGCCACCCTCCTCGTCCACAAGGGCGTCGAGTACCGCAAGACCGGCGAGCTGCCCGAGGCCGACGGCGAGGAACTCGCCGCCGTACGCGCCCTGCTCCAGGCGAGCACGCTGGACTGGACCGCCATCGCCTCCGACATCCGTGGTGTGACGGAGGAGACCACGACGGGTGTGCACCGCCTGTACGAGATGCAGCGTGACGGCACGCTGCTGTTCCCGGCGATCAACGTCAACGACGCGGTGACGAAGTCGAAGTTCGACAACAAGTACGGCTGCCGGCACTCGCTGGTCGACGGCATCAACCGCGCCACGGATGTGCTGATCGGCGGCAAGACCGCGGTCGTGTGCGGGTACGGCGATGTGGGCAAGGGCTGTGCGGAGTCGCTGCGGGGTCAGGGTGCCCGGGTGATCGTGACCGAGATCGACCCGATCTGTGCGCTGCAGGCGGCGATGGACGGCTATCAGGTCACCACGCTGGACGAGGTCGTGGAGACGGCCGACATCTTCATCACGACGACCGGCAACAAGGACATCATCCTCGCTTCGGACATGGCGCGGATGAAGCACCAGGCGATCGTGGGCAACATCGGTCACTTCGACAACGAGATCGACATGGCGGGTCTGGCGAAGATCCCCGGGATCGTCAAGGACGAGGTGAAGCCGCAGGTCCACACGTGGACGTTCCCGGACGGCAAGAAGATCATCGTGCTGTCCGAGGGCCGGCTGCTGAACCTGGGCAACGCCACCGGTCACCCGTCGTTCGTGATGTCGAACTCGTTCGCGGACCAGACGCTGGCCCAGATCGAGCTGTTCACCAAGCCCGACGCGTACCCGACCGGGGTGTACGTGCTGCCCAAGCACCTGGACGAGAAGGTCGCCCGGCTCCACCTGGACGCTCTGGGCGTCAAGCTGACGACGCTGCGCCCGGAGCAGGCCGAGTACATCGGTGTGAAGGTGGAGGGCCCGTACAAGCCCGACCACTACCGCTACTGACCCGCCACCGACCCACTCCGAACGCCCCGGCGCCGGCCCCGTCCCTCCCGGCGCCGGCTTCGCCCTCCCGGCGCCGGCCCGGCGCCCGGCCCGGTCCCGCCCGTGGCCGATTCGAGTCGTGCTCCAGGCACGTCCGCGAGGCTCGGACGCAGCCGATGCGCTCCCACCCACGGCGGCCGAGGAGGTGCGACACACCATGCGGGACGGCACGCCGGTCACGCTGTACTGCTTCGCGCACGCCGGGGCGGGCGTGTCCGGGTTCGCCCACTGGCGCACCAGGACCGGCCCCGGCGTCACCACGGTGCCGGTGCTGCTGCCCGGCCGGGAGACCAGGCGCCGCGAACCCCGGGCGCGCACCCGCGAGGACCTGCTCGCCGCACTCCTCGCGCCGCTGGCCGGCGAGGTGGCCGACGGCCGCCCCTACGCCCTGTACGGGCACAGCCTGGGCGGCATCGTCGCCTACACCCTCGCCCGGGCGCTCATCGACCGGGGCTGCCCGCCCCCGCACTCCTCGCCGTCGGCGCCAGCCCGGCACCGCACACCGTGCCGGTGCGCCACGGCGACGACATCACCGACGACCGGCTGCTGCGGTTCGTCGCCGACCTCGGCGCGGCGCCCGGCGGCGCCCTCGCCGACCCCGGCAGCGTCTGGCACCGGTCCGTGCTGCCCGTGCTGCGGGACGACCTCGTCCTCGCCGCCGCCCTGCGCGCCGCCGCCCTCGCCGACGGCGCGCACGGACCGCTGCCGGTACCCGTCCTGGCCGTCGGAGGGCAGGACGACCCCGTCGTCGGCGCGCCGTCGCTCGACGGCTGGGCGCGCTGGACCACCGGCCGGCTGGTGCGGCGCACCGTCCCCGGCGACCACTTCTTCGTCCGCGGCCCGCACGCACCCCGACTGATCGGCCGCGCCTGCCGCGTGGTGCGGCGCACTCGGCTCCTACCTGGGCTCATATCTGGAGGACAACTGTGAGGGACAACCGATGAGGCGGGTCGTCATCACCGGCATCGGGGTCGTCGCCCCGGGCGGCGTGGGCACCCGGGCGTTCTGGGACACGCTGACCGCGGGCCGCACCGCCACGCGCGGCATCACCCTGTTCGACGCGTCCTCGTTCCGCTCGCGCATCGCCGCCGAGGCGGACTTCGACCCCGCCGCCCACGGATTCGGGCCCGCCGACGCCGCCCGCCTCGACCGGGCCGCCCAGTTCGCCCTCGTCAGCGCCCGGGAGGCGGTCGAGGACAGCGGGCTCACCGGCGCCCTCGACCCGGTGCGCACCGGCGTCACCCTCGGCAGCGCCGTCGGCTGCACCACCGGCCTCGACAACGAGTACGGCGTGGTCAGCGAGAACGGCAGCGCCTGGGAGGTCGACCACACCCGCGCCGTCGCCCACCTCTTCGACTACTTCGTGCCCAGCTCGATGGCGGCCGAGGTGGCCGGCGCCGTCGGCGCCCAGGGCCCGGTGTCGCTGGTCTCCACCGGCTGCACCTCCGGCCTGGACTCCGTCGGGCACGCCGTCGACCTGATCCGCGAGGGCAGCGCCGACGTGATGGTGACCGGCGCCACCGAGGCACCGATCTCCCCGATCACCGTGGCCTGCTTCGACGCGATCAAGGCGACCAGCCCCCGCAACGACGAACCGGAGACCGCCTCCCGCCCCTTCGACCGCTCCCGCAACGGCTTCGTCCTCGGCGAGGGATCGGCCGTGCTGGTCCTGGAGGAGTTCGAGCACGCCCGCCGCCGCGGCGCCCACGTCTACGCGGAGATCGCCGGGTTCGCCGGACGCAGCAACGCCTACCACATGACCGGGCTGAAGTCCGACGGCGTGGAGATGGCCGAGGCGATCCGCGCGGCGCTCGACGAGGCCCGCCTCGACCCCACCGCCGTCGACTACGTCAACGCCCACGGCTCCGGCACCAAGCAGAACGACCGGCACGAGACCGCCGCGTTCAAGCGCAGCCTCGGCGACCACGCCTACCGGGTGCCCGTCAGCTCCATCAAGTCCATGATCGGCCACTCGCTCGGCGCGATCGGCTCGCTGGAGGTGGCCGCCAGCGCCCTGGCCATCGAGCACGACACCGTGCCGCCGACGGCCAACCTGCACGAGGCCGACCCGGCCTGCGACCTCGACTACACCCCGCTCACCGCGCGGGAACAGCGCACCGACACCGTGCTCAGCGTCGGCAGCGGCTTCGGCGGCTTCCAGAGCGCCATCGTCCTGACCCGGCCGCGACTTCAGGAGGCGGCATGACCACAGCGACCCTGGACCGCCCCGCCGCCCGGCCGGGCTCCCCACCACCACCGGCTCCGTCGTCACCGGCATCGGCGTCACCGCCCCCAACGGGCTGGGCACCGAGGCCTGGTGGGCGGCGACCCTGCGCGGCGAGAGCGGCATCCGCCCGGTGACCCGCTTCGACGCCTCCCGCTACCCGGTGCGCATCGCCGGCGAGGTCCCCGGCTTCGTCGACGCCGAGCACCTGCCCAGCCGGCTGCTGCCGCAGACCGACCGGGTCACCCGGCTGTCGCTGGCCGCCGCCAAGGAAGCCCTCGACGACTGCGGCAGCGACCCCGACGCCCTGCCCGAGTACGGCGCCGGCGTGGTCACCGCCTCCTCCGCCGGCGGCTTCGAGTTCGGGCAGCGCGAACTGCAGGCCCTGTGGTCCAAGGGCGGCCAGCACGTCAGCGCCTACCAGTCCTTCGCCTGGTTCTACGCCGTCAACACCGGCCAGATCTCCATCCGGCACGGGCTGCGCGGCTCCAGCGGCGTCGTCGTCAGCGAACAGGCCGGCGGCCTCGACGCGATCGCCCACGCCCGCCGCCAGATCCGCAAGGGCGCGACGCTGATGGTCACCGGCGGCGTCGACTCGGCGCTGTGCCCCTGGGGCTGGGCCGCCCACCTCGCCGCGGACGAGCTGAGCCGCGTCACCGACCCCGCCCGCGCCTACCTGCCCTTCGACGCCGAGGCGAGCGGCCACGTCGTCGGCGAGGGCGGCGCCCTGTTCGTCCTGGAGAGCGACGCCGCCGCCCGCGCCCGCGACGCCCGCGTCTACGGCGCGTTCACCGGCTACGCCGCCACCTTCGACGGCCCCGGCACCCCCGCCTGGGCGACGCCGCCCGCCTCGCCCTCGCCGACGCCGGGCTGCGCCCCGACGACGTCGACGTGGTCTTCGCCGACGCGGCCGGCGCCCGCGCCGCCGACCGCGCCGAGGCCGAGGCGCTCGCCGCCCTGTTCGGCCCCCGCGGCGTGCCCGTCACCGCGCCGAAGTCGATGACCGGACGGCTCCTGGCCGGCGGCGCCTCCCTCGACGTGGCCGCGGCCCTGCTGTCCCTGCGCGACCAGGTGATCCCGCCGACCACCGGCACCACCGCGCCCGCTGCCGACTGCCCCGTCGACCTCGTCACCGCACCCCGCGAGACCCCCGTCCGCCACGCCCTCGTCCTGGCCCGCGGCCGGGGCGGCTTCAACTCGGCGGCCGTCCTCAGCGCGGCCTGACCGCCCGAGCCGGTCCGCCGTCGGGCCCGAGCCACCGAGAAAGGTGCACGATGACCGTTCCCAGCCGCCGCCGTTTCGTCGCCGGCTCCCTCACCGCGGGTGCCGCCGCCGGCCTGACCGCCGCCGGCGTCGCCCCCGCCGCCGCGCGGGACACCCCGGCCTCCGCGGGGGACGCCGCCACCGTCACCCCCGGTGACCCGCGCTACGCCGACCTGTCCACCCGGGGCAGCAACAAGCGCTTCACCGCCCGCCCCGAGGCGTTCCGGCTCGCCACCACCACCGCCGACGTCGTCGACGCCGTCGACGACGCGGTACGCGCCGGCAAGCGGATCGCCGTGCGCAGCGGCGGCCACTGCTTCGAGAACGTCGTCGGCGACCCCGCCGTCCGCGTGGTCGTCGACCTCGCCGCGATGGACGCCGTCACCTACGACGCGCGGCGGCGCGCCTTCATGGTGGAGGCCGGCGCCCGCCTGATGGACGTGTACAAGAAGCTGTACTACGGGTGGGGCGTCACCCTGCCCGGCGGCGCCAGCGCCACCGTCGGCCTCGGCGGACACGTCACCGGCGGCGGCTACGGCGCGCTCTCGCGCGCCTTCGGTCTCGCCGCCGACCACCTGTACGCCGTCGAGGTCGTGGTCGTCGACGCCCGGGGCCGCGCCCACGCCGTCGTCGCCACCCGCGACGACCACGGCCCCCGCCGCGAGCTGTGGTGGGCGCACACCGGCGCAGGCGGCGGCAACTTCGGCATCGTCACCCGCTACTGGTTCCGTTCGCCCGACGCCCCGCCCGGCTGCGACGAGCCGCACCGGCTGCTGCCCCGCCCGCCCGGCACCGTCCTGTCCGGCATGGTGTACGTCCCCCGCGAGGGCCTGGACCGGGCCTCCTTCCGCCGGCTCGTGCGCAACCACGGCCTGTGGCACGAACGCAACAGCGACGCCGGCTCCCCGTACGCCGGTCTCTTCGGCGGCCTGGTGATGTACGGGCGGCCCGCCTCCGCCGACGCCGAACCGACCCCGGCCGCCGTCAGCTTCGCGCACATGGCCGGCACCCGCCCCGACGCCGAGAAGCTGCTGCGCGCCTACGCGGAGGCCGTCGCCGACGGCGTCGGCGGCTCCCCGCAGATCTCCGAGATCACCGAGCAGCCCTGGCTCACCGCCACCCAGGACCTCGCCGCCTCACAGGACTACGAGATCGGCCGCCAGAAGATCAAGTCGGCGTATCTGCGGCGCAGCTGGCGCGAGGACCAGGCCGACGTGCTGTACACCTACCTCAACAGCACCGGCCACCGGCACGACACCGCCTCCGTCTCCCTGCAGTCCTTCGGCGGCCGCGTCAACACCGTGCCGGAGCACGCCACCGCCTCCACCCACCGCGACTCCGTCCTCAAGGCCCTGTTCATGAACACCTGGCAGGACCCCGACGCCGACGGCGAGTCGGTCGACTGGCTGCGCCGGCTCTACCGCGACGTGTACGCCTCCACCGGCGGCGTCCCCGTCCCCGGCCGCGACAGCGACGGCTGCTACATCAACTACCCCGACATCGACACCGCCGACGCCCGCTGGAACACCTCCGGCGTGCCCTGGCACCGGCTCTACTACAAGGACGCCTACGCCCGGCTCCAGCGCGTCAAGGCCGTCTGGGACCCGCGCGACGTCTTCCGCCACACCCTGTCCGTCCGCCCGCCGCACGGGGGTCGCAGCGATGAAGGTCCTGTTCGTCTCCTTCCCGCACCACACCCACTACTTCTCGATGGTGCCGCTCGCCTCCGCGCTGCGCACCGCCGGGCACGAGGTGCGCGTCGCCGGCCACCCCGACATCACCGAGCAGATCACCGGGGCCGGGCTCACCGCCGTACCCGTCGGCACCCCCCACTGGTACTTCAACGACCCGCACGCCCCCGAACTGCTCGGGCAGATCCTCGAGGACGGCTCCGGCCACGTGCAGGGCTTCGACTTCACCCGCGACGACCCCGGGCAGTGGACCCACGAGTCCCTCCTCGCCCTGGAGAACATCGCGGTCGCCGCCCTGTACGCATCGGTCAGCAACGACGCCATGCTCGACGACCTCGTCGCCTACGCCCGGCACTGGCGCCCCGACCTGGTGATCTGGGAACAGCACACCTTCGCGGGCGCCGTCGTCGCCCGCGCCGTCGGAGCCGCGCACGCCCGGCTGCTGCACGGCGTCGACATCACCGTCCGGGCCCGCCAGGAGTTCCTGCGCCACTCCGCCGGCCTGCCCGGCCCGTGCAGGACCCCACCGCCGAATGGCTCGGCCGGGCCGTGCGCCGCTACGCACCCCACCTCGGCTTCACCGAGGAGATGGTCACCGGCCAGTGGACCATCGACATCACCCCGCCCGGCTCCCGCCTCGACCTCGGGCTGCGCACCGTCGGCGTGCGCCACGTGCCGCACAACGGGGCCTCCGTGGTCCCCGACTGGCTGCGCGCACCGGCCGAACGGCCCCGGGTCTGCCTGACGCTGGGCCTGTCCGGCGAACTCGACCACGCCCCGTTCTCCCTCGCCGCGCTCCTCGACGGCCTCGCCGGCCTCGACGCCGAGATCGTCGCGACGCTCGGCGCCGACGCCCGCGACCAGCCGGGCCCGGTGCCGGACAACGTACGGCTGGTGGACTTCGTCCCCTGAACGACCTGCTGCCGACCTGCGCGGCGGTCGTCCACCACGGCGGCATCGGCACCCGCGCCACCGCCGAACTGCACGGCGTGCCCCAGCTGATGCTGCCCTACGGCTGGGACACGGTGGCCAAGGCCCGCCGCGTCGCCGAACTCGGCTACGGGCTGTACCTGCCCGCCGCCGGCCTCACCGTCGACGCGCTGCGCACGGCGGTCGAGCGGCTGCTCACCGAGGAGTCGTTCACCAAGGCCGCCGACCGGGTCCGCGCCGAGATCCTGGCCGAGCCCACCCCCAACGAGGCGGTGCCCGTCCTGGAACGGCTGACCGCCGAGGCCGCCGCCTAGCACCGCCGTCCGGATCGGGCCGCGGGCGCGCCCCGATCCGGACGGCACACCCTCACACCACCGACGCGGCGCCGTCCACGGCCACCACCGTGCCGCTCGCCCAGGCCCCCTCCGGCCGGGTGAGCCGCACGATCCACCAGGCGACGTCCTCGGGCCGGCCCACCCGGCCCGAGGGCGTGCGCGCCGCCGCCTCGGCCTGGTGCCGGGCGATGTCCGCCGCGCTCCACCCCATGCGCTCCCCGATGCCGGTGTCCGTCTCCCCGGGCGCCACCCCACCGCACGCACCCCCAGCGGCGCCAGCTCCACCGCCCACGTGCGCACCAGGAAGTCCAGCGCCGTCTTCGTCGCGCCGTACAGCGACAGCCCGCGAACGCCCGGCGCCCCTGCACCGCCGCCGTGCCCACCGCCACCACCGTGCCGCGCGCCGCGGCGAGCGCCGGCAGCGCGGCCCGGGTCAGCATCAGCGGCGCGACCAGATTGGTCTCCACCTGCGTCCGGGCGTGCTCCCGCGTCACCGCGCCGGCCGGCTCGGGCAGCACCGCCGCCGCGTTGTGCACCAGCACGTCCAGCCGGCCGAAGGCGTCCAGCGCCGCGGCCGTGATCCGCTCCGGGGCGCCGTCGTCCGTCAGATCCGCCACCAGGGTCCGCACGGCCGCCCCGTGCCCGGCCGCCGTGCCCGCCAGCGTCTCCGGCGTACGGCCCACCACCAGCACCCGCGCCCCGTCCGCGGCCAGCGCCCTCGCCGTCGCCCGTCCGATGCCCGTGCCGCCGCCGGTGACCACGGCCACGCGCCCCTGCCCTGCTCCGCACTGACGTCCCGTCATACCGGCGAACGTTAGCCACCGTGGCTCGAAGACGGCTCTAGCGGCCGTTGGGACGGTGTCCAGGCGCCGTGCACGTGCCGTGGATGGACCGTCAGAGCCGGGGTCCCGCGGCCGCTCACGCGCCACCGCAACCGGCACCTTCCGTCCGACCACGTCCCCTGGAGGCACGGCATGTCCGCGCACGTCACCGAACCACCGGCGCTCGGCACGGCGCCGCCGAAACCGGCCACCGCGGCCCGCGCCGGACTCGCGCTCGGCCTGCTGGCCACCTGCAACGCGATGATCATGATCGACGAGTCGATGGTGAACATCGCGCTGCCCGGCATGGGCCAGGACCTCGGCCTCGGCCCGGTCGGCCTGGGCTGGGTCCTCAACGCCTACCTGCTGACCTTCGGCGGACTGCTGCTGCTCGGCGGCCGCACCGGCGACCTGCTGGGCCGCCGCCGGGTCTTCCTCGCCGGTGTCGCCCTGTTCACCGGCGCCGCGGCACTGCGCGGCCTCGCGCCCTCCGGCGAGTTCCTCATCGCCGTGCGCGCCGTCCAGGGCATCGGGGCGGCGTTCGCCGCGCCCAGCGCCCTCGCCCTCGTGCTGAGCCTGTTCCCCGAGGGCGCCGGACGCAAGAAGGCCATCGCGGTGTGCACCGCGGTCGGCGCCCTCAGCACCGCCGGCGGGCTGCTGCTGTCCGGCGCGCTGACCTCCCTCAGCTCCTGGCGCTGGGTGCTGCTGCTCAACGTGCCCATCGGCGTGGCGATCCTGCTGCTCGCCCCGCTCGTCATCGCCGAGACCCCGCGCACCCGCGGCCGGTTCGACCTCGCCGGCGCGGTGCTGTCCACCGCCGGCGCCGCCGCCCTCGTCTTCGGGCTGGCCCGGGTCGCCGAACACCCGTGGAGCGACCCGCTGGTCGTCGGCACCCTCACCGCCGGCGTCCTGCTGCTCGCCGCGTTCTGGTTCGTCGAGCGGCGCGCCGAGCAGCCCATCGTGGTGCTGCGGCTGTTCGCCGACCGCGACCGGCTGACCGCCTACACCGGCACCTTCGCCGTCCAGGGCGCCCTGATCGGCACCATGTTCTTCCTCATCCAGTACTTCCAGCACATCGCCGGCCACGGCCCGCTCACCTCCGCCGTCGCCCTGACCCCGGTCGCCGTCGCGATGATCACCATGTCCGCGGCGGCCGTCCGCCTCGAGCGCGCCATCGGCGCCAAGCGGCTGATGCTCACCGGCGCCGCGCTGCTCGTCGCCGCCAACCTGTGGCTGTCGCGCCTGGAGGCCGGCTCCGGCTACTGGGACACCGCCCTGCCCGCCCTGCTCGTCTTCGGCACCGGCATGGCCTTCTGCGTGCTGCCCACCACCGTCCTCGGCACCTCCGGCCTGCGCCGCGACGAGGCCGGCGCCGCCTCCAGCGTCCACAACGCGCTCCAGACCGTCGGCGCCTCGCTGGGCCTGGCCGTCCTGGTCACCGTCGCCGCCCGCGCCGGCAGCGCCGCCGCCGAGAACCCGCCGGCCGGCCTGCCCGAGGAGGCCGTCCAGGGCCATGTGTTCCTGGAGAGCATGTCCGCCAGCTTCACCGCCGGCGCCTGCTTCGCCGTGGCCGCGTTCGTCGTCGCGCTCTTCATCCGACCGGCCGGTGCCGTGCGCACCTCGGGCCGCTGAGACACGGAGGAAACGCCGTGCGTTTCGACTCCGCGGCGCGCTTCGCCGCCGTCGCCCTGCTGTGGGGCTCCAGCTACTTCTGGATCAAGATCGTCTTCGGGGGCTGAACTCCGCCCAGTTCAGCTTCTTCCGCATCCTCGTCGGCGCCGTGGCCATGCTCGGCATCCTGGCGTTCAGCCGGGACCGGCTGCCGCGCGGGGCGGGCGTGTGGGCCCAGCTGGTGCTGATCGCCTTCCTCGCCAACGCCCTGCCGGTGCTGCTGGTCGAGCTGGTCGACGACGCCGTCGGCGCCGACGCCGGCATGGTGTCGGTGTTCAACGCCAGCGTGCCGCTGTGCGTGGTCCTGCTCTACCTGGCCGCCCGCCGCGCCGACCGCGTCCCGGCCCGCGTGACCGCCGGCCTCGTCGTCGGCTTCGCCGGCGTCCTCGTGCTGTACGCGCCGTGGGGCGCCGAGTGGCTGTCGGCCGGCGCGGCCGTCAACGCCGTCGCCGCCCTCGCCTACGGCTGGTCCATGCTGCTCATGGAGAAGCTCATGGGCCCCGCCGAGGAGGGCGGCCGGTCCATGACGCCGCTGGTCCTCGCCACCACCCAGGCCGTCATCGGCGTCGGCTGGGCCGGGATCAACCTCCCCAACGGAGGCTTCGACTCCACCCCGCACTTCTCCGCCTCGATCATCGGCGCCCTGCTGGTGCTCGGCGTCCTCAACACCGGCCTGATCTACATGTGCTTCGCCTGGCTGATCCGCGAGGAGGGCGCCGCCAAGGCCTCCAGCGTGCTGTACGCGGTGCCGGTCGTGCTCACCCTCGGCATGGTGCTGCTGGAGGACTACGCGCTGGGCACCCGCGAGATCCTCGGCATGGCCGTCATCGTGGCCGGCCTGGTCCTGGCCCGCCTGCCGCAGCGGTCGGCCACCACCGGCCGTACCCGGCCCGCCCCGAGGCGGCCACGGCCGCCACGACCCCGCCGCGGTGCGCTGACCGCCGCCCGCGCACCCCTCGCGCGGCCACCGCGCACCCACCGGAGAGGAGCAGCCGTGATCGTCTTCGTCAACCGCTTCACCGTCACCGGCCCGCCGGCCGAGTTCGAGGCGGCCTTCGCCCGGACGTCGGAGTTCTTCGGCGCCCAGCCCGGCTTCATCCGCCACCGCCTGCTCAAGCACGCGGACGAGCCCGGCGCGTACGTCAACGTGGCCGAGTGGGAGGACCGCGCCTCCTTCGAACAGGCGCTGAAGCAGCCCGGTTTCGCGGAACACCGCACCGCCCTGCGGGCGCTGAGCACCGGCGAACCCAACCTGTACACCGTCTCCCAGGAGCGCGCCGCCTGACCGGCGGGAAACGACGAGGGGCCCCGGCCGGCCGGCCGGGGCCCCTCGTCGTGCGGGCCACGCCCTCCGCCGCGCGGGCGGCTGCGCTACCCCGCCACGCGGGCCGGGAGCCGTCCCAGCCCCAGGTCACCGGGGAGCGGGGCAGCCGCACCGCGCTCCCCGCGGCGCCCGGCAGCCCCGGCGCGGCCGCCACCGCCGCCAGCACCGCCTCGGCCTGGACCCGTGCGAAGGACTCCACGGCGACGCCGTGCGGCGCCGGCACCAGGGGCGCGGGGGCGCCGTCGGCGGCGTAGCGGTCCGGGGCGAACCGGTCGGGCGCGGTGAACGCGTCCGGGTCACGGTTGGCGGCGCCCACCACGACGGCCACCTGCTCCCCGGCGGCCACCCGCTCCCCGGCCACCTCCACGTCCTCGGCGACGGTGAACGCGTGCAGCTTCACCGGCGGATCGTGCCGGTACGTCTCGGTCACCAGCCGGGCCGGCTCCCGCACCGCCGCGGCGGACTGCGGCGCGGTCAGCAGCGCGTGCAGCGCGCCCGCGATCAGCTCCCGTGCCACGCGCACGCCCACGACCGCCGGCCGGGCCGCCGCGTCGCCGAGCAGCTCCCGCAGCACACCGACCGCGTCGAGCAGCCGGACGGCGTCGTCGTACGCCGGAGGCGCCAGGGCGGCGTCCAGCGCGCCCGCCGCCCCGCGCAGGCACCGGCCAGCCGCTCGCGGTCCGCGCCGGACAGCCCGTGCAGGTCGGCGAGCACCTCCACCGGCACCCGGGCCGCCACGGAGGCCACCAGGTCCACCTCACCGCGCAGTTCCGCCAGCGCCCGGCCGGCGGCCCGCGCGGCGCACTCCCGCACCCGGTCCGCCTCGGGCAGCCCTCCGGCGTCCGGCAGCCCCTCGTCCCAGGCGAGCGCCGACTGCGGCTGCGCCGCCGGCCCGGCACCGGAACGCGCCCGGAGCAGGAGGCGGGCCGGCGCGTACCCCGTGCAGACCCAGCTGCCCAGCCGGCTGCGCCACAGCGGGCCCGCGGCCCGGGCCCGGGCGTACGCCTGGCGCGGATCGCCCCGTACCCCGCAGCAGGGCCGCGTACGCGTCGCCCTGCGCCCCGTACAGCCAGTGGATTCCCTGGACGAGCTGGAGCCGGCGCCCCAACTCCCTCTCCGCCGAAGCCAAAGCCATGGACGGCACCTCTCTGCTCAGTGGCCTGCGTGGCAGGCGCAGGCTAGGCCCCTCGACGGAGCCCCGGTCGAGCCCCGCCGCCCCGGCCGCCCGCCGCACCCCTCGCCGCACCTGCGCCCACACCCCGCGTTCCGGTCCCGCTCCAGCCCCGCTCCACCCGCCCCCGCGACCATCGGCCCCACAAGACCCCTGCCGTCGACCGGCTGCCGAGCCGCGGAGGTGACCGAAGGCCGTGCCGACCCCCAACACACCGGAGGAAGCGGTGACGGACCCCGCCCTACTGCTCCGGCAGATGGTGCGCATCCGCTGCGTCGAGGAGGAACTCGCCGACCTGTACCGCGACGAGCAGGAGATGCGCACCCCCGTGCACTTCTCCATCGGCCAGGAGGCCGCCGCCGTCGGCGTGTGCGCCGCGCTGCGCCAGGACGACCTCGTCTACACCGGCCACCGCAGCCACGCCGCCTACCTCGCCAAGGGCGGCGACCTGCCCGGCATGGTCGCCGAGCTGTACGGCAAGGAGACCGGCTGCGCCCGCGGACGCGGAGGCTCCGTGCACCTGACCGACCGCGCCGCCGGATTCGCCGGGTCCGCCGCGATCCTCGGCGAGATGATCTCGGTGGCCACCGGCGCCGCCTGGGCGCTCGGCCGGCAGGGCTCGCGGCGGGTCGTCGTGACGTTCTTCGGCGACGGCGCCGCCGAGGAGGGCGTCTTCCACGAGTCGCTCAACTTCGCCGCCGTGCACCGCGCCCCGGTCGTCTACGTCTGCGAGAACAACGCCTACTCCATCTCCTCGCCGATCGCCGCCCGCCAGCCCGCCGGCGGCTCCGTCACCGCCCGCGCCCGCGCCTTCGGCATCACCGCCGAACGCGTCGACGGCAACGACGTCGCCGAGGTCCACGCCGCCGCCCGCCGCGCCGTCGCCGCCTGCCGCGCCGGCGAGGGCCCGTACTTCCTGGAACTGGACACCTACCGCTGGCGCGAGCACGTCGGCCCCGGCCACGACACCGGCATCGACCGCCCCCGCGAGGAGGTCGAGAGCTGGCTCGAGCGCTGCCCGGTGCGCCGCGCCGCCGACGCCCTGCGCCCTGCCGCGCCCGACGTGGAGGACCTGCTCGCCGCCTGGGACGAGGAGTTCCGCGACGAGACCCGTCTCGCGGTCGCCGCCGCCAAGGCGGCCCCCTTCCCCGCCGTCGACCGCCTCACCGACGGCGCCTACGGCAGCCCCGTCCACGCGAGCTGACAGGAGAACACCCGATGGGACGGACGCTCACGTACTGGCAGGCGATCGCCGAGGCCACCGTGCAGTGCATGGAGGCGGACCCCTGCGTCGTCGTCGCCGGACAGAACGTCGACGACGCCAAGGGCTCCTACGGCACCACCCGCGCGGCCTACGAGCGCTTCGGCGCCGCCCGCGTCATCGACACCCCCAACAGCGAGAACGCCGTCGCCGGCATCTGCATCGGCGCCGCCGACCAGGGGCTGCGCCCGCTGGTGGTGCACACCCGCGCCGACTTCATGTTCCTGGCCATGGACGCGCTGATCAACCTCGCCTCCAAGTGGCGCTACATGTACGGCGACCAGAGCGGCGTCCCCGTCGTCATGCGCGGCGTCGTCGGCCGCGGCTGGGGGCAGGGCGCCACCCACTCGCAGAGCCTGCACTCCGTCTTCGGCCACTTCCCCGGCCTGTACGTCGCCGCCCCCGCCTCGCCCGCCGACGCCAAGGGCCTGCTGACCGCGGCCCTGCGCGCCGACACCCCCGTGGTGCTGATGGAGAACCGGTCGCTGTACGCCACCGAGGGCGAGGTCCCCGAGGAGCCGTACGCGGTGCCGTTCGGCAAGGGCCGCATCGCCCGCCCCGGCACCGACGTGACCGTCGTCGCCGCCTCCCTGATGGTCCACGAGGCCGAGCGCGCCGCCGCCCTGCTCGCCGGGCAGGGCGTCAGCGTCGAGGTCGTCGACGTGCGCAGCGTCCGCCCGCTCGACGAGGACGTCATCTGCTCCTCGGCCGCCCGCACCGGCCGGGTCGTGATCGCCGACACCAGCTGGGCCCGCTACGGCTTCTCCGCCGAGGTCGCCGCCGTCATCGCCGAACGCGTCCCCGAGGCGCTGCGCGCCCCGGTGCGCCGCGTGACACCGCCGGACTGCCCGGCACCGGTGTCCTGGCCGCTGGAGGAGGCCTTCCACCCCAGCGCGCAGAAGATCGCCGACGCCTGTCTGGACCTGGTCGGCGGCGACCGGTCCGCCGTGCCCGCACTGGCCGGTGTGGACGCCGGGTTCATCGGGCCGTACTGACCCGGGCCGCCCCCGACGGCCGGTTTCCCGCGACGAAAGGAAGACACGTGGAATCGAGCAAGTCGGCCGTGGTCGCCGAAGGGCTCCGCAAACGCTACGGAAAGGCCACCGTGCTCGACGGGCTCGACCTCGTCGTGCCCGAGGGCTCGGTGTGCGGCCTGCTCGGCCCCAACGGCGCCGGCAAGACCACCACCGTCGGCATCCTGTCCACCCTGCTGTCCGCCGACGCCGGCCGGGCCGAGGTCGCCGGCTTCGACGTCGCCCGCCAGGCCGCCCAGGTCCGCTACCGCATCGGGCTCGTCGGCCAGCACGCCGCCGTCGACGAGGTCCTCAGCGGCCGGCAGAACCTGGTCATGTTCGGCAGGCTCTACCACCTGTCCCCGGCCGCCGCCCGGCGCCGCGCGGACGAGCTGCTGGAGCGGTTCCGGCTCACCGACACCGGCACCAAGCCGGTCAAGGCCTACTCCGGGGGCATGCGCCGCCGCCTGGACCTGGCGGCCAGCATGGTGCTCGCCCGCCGGTGCTGTTCCTGGACGAGCCGACCACCGGCCTGGACCCGCGCAGCCGCAACGAGGTCTGGGACGCCGTCCGCGCCCTCGTCGACGGCGGCACCACCGTGCTGCTCACCACGCAGTACCTGGAGGAGGCCGACCAGCTCGCCGACAGCATCTCCGTCATCGACTCCGGCCGGGTCATCGCCGAGGGCACCCCGGACGAACTCAAGCGCCGTATCGGCGGCGACCGCGTGGACGTGGTGGTCCGCCGGGCCGCCGACCTGCGGGCCGCCGCCGGCGTCCTCGCCCCGGTCGCGGCCGGCGAGGTCGTCACCGACGAGGACACCCGGCAGATCTCCGTGCCGGTGCGCGACCGGGCCGCCGCCCTCACCGACGTGGTCCGCGTCCTGGACACCGCCGGCATCGCCGCCGAGGACATCGCGCTGCGCCGGCCCACCCTCGACGAGGTCTTCCTGCACCTGACCGGCTCCGCGACGGGCGCCTCGGCGGAGCGGACCGACCCGAACACCAGCGACGAGAAGAAGACGGAGGGCGTAGCGGCATGAGCGTCGCCATCCCCGACCTGCCCGCGGCCCCTTCGGGCGCCTGCGCTGGGCGCTGGCCGACGGCTGGACCGTCACCCTGCGCGGCCTGACGCACTGGACCCGCGAACCCGGCACGGTCATCAGCGGGCTGCTGTTCCCCGTGCTGATGGTGCTGATGTTCGGCTACTTCTTCGGCGGCGCCATGCAGGTGCCCGGCGGCGGGAACTACCGCGAGTTCCTCATCCCCGGCATGTTCGTGATGACCATGGTGTTCGGGATGGGCGAGACCGTCACCGCCGTCTCCGCCGACAAGAACCGCGGCGTCACCTCCCGCTTCCGCGCCATGCCGATGGCACCCTCCGCGGTGCTCGTCGGCCGGTGCGTCACCGACATGCTCAACTCGGTCCTCGCCCTCGCCGTGCTGTTCGCCGTCGGTCTCGCCGTCGGCTGGGAGGCCCACGGCAGCGCCGCCGAGACCGTGTTCGCCGTCGGCCTGCTCCTGCTGCTGCGGTTCGCGCTGACCTGGATGGGCATCTACTTCGGCCTGCTGATGAAGGGCCCGGAGGGCATCACCCTGGTGCAGACCCTGGAGTTCCCCGTCGGCTTCCTCACCAGCGCCTTCGTCGCGCCGTCGACGATGCCGGGCTGGCTGGGGACCATCGCCGAGTGGAACCCGCTGTCCTCGACCGTCGCCGCGACCCGGGAACTGTTCGGCAACCCCGGCTGGGGCGGCGACTCGTGGATCGCGCAGCACGCCACCCTCATGGCCGTGGTGTGGCCGGCCGTCATCTTCGCCGTCTTCTTCCCGCTGTCCGTACGCCGGTTCCGCAACCTGACCGGCTGACCGGCTGATCCGCTGACCCACCGCCGGCACCCGAACGACCGGCCGACCAGAGGTTTGACATGAAACTGAAACTCCGCAGCAGGCTCGCCGCCGCAGTCGGCGCGGCGGCCCTCGCCCTCACCACCGTCGGCGCCGCCGGCCCGGCCGCGGCCCACTCCCACCTCGGTGTGCCGGACCTGTGCACGTCGTTCGCCACCCGGGTGTCGGCGGCCGAGGGCGCCCCCGCCGACCAGCGGATCTCCGGTGTCCTGTGCGAGCCGGAGGCGGCCCGCGGCAAGACCGTGCAACTGCTGCTGCACGGCGGCACCTACGACCACACCTACTGGACGATGCGCGGCGACTCCCGCAAGCCCTCCTACGTGGAGGCCGCCGTCCGCTCCGGCCACGCCGTGCTGGCCATCGACCGGCTGGGCACCGGACGCAGCTCCGCCCCGCACAGCTCCACCTACACCTCCAGCACCAGCGAGCTGGTCACCCACCAGATCGTGCGGCTGCTGCGCGACCGCGGGTACTCCAAGGTGGTCCTCGTCGGCAACTCCTTCGGCGCCACCAGCGCCCGCATGGTCGCCGTCCAGTACCCCGAGGACGTGGACGGGCTGATCCTCACCGGCGAGGGCGGCCTGCCCAACCCGGCGACGTTCGAGGCCATGGGCCCGCTGTGGACGACCGCCGACCAGCACCCGCTGCTCGCCCACCGCGGCCTGGACCCGGGCTACCTCGCCCTGAAGACCGGCGCCAAGGGCCCCTGGTTCTACGACCGGACCACCGCCGACCCGCGCGTCATCGAGTACGACGAGATGACCACCGAGCCGGGCGTGTACCCGAGGACCCCAGCACGGTGACGTGTCGTACAACCAGCAGATCCGCGTCCCCGTCCTCGTCGTCCTCGGCGAGAACGACAAGTACCTCTGCGGCGAGGGCGCCAGCGACTGCACCGACTCCGCGGCCCTGAAGGCCAGCATCGGCTCGCTGTACGGCCCGAGGCCCGCCTGGAGACCAAGGTCGTGCCCGACACCGGCCACGTGCTCAACCTGCACCGCACCACCGACCAGTGGTACGGCTTCGCGCAGAACTGGGTCGACCGCCAGGTGACCGCCGGCGGCTGACCCGCCCCGGCCCCCGTGCCCGGTGCCGTGGACACGTCCCCCCTGTGTCCACGGCACCGCCGCGTCCCGCCCCCGTCCTCCCGCCTGCACCGCGGCTCGAACGCCGCTCCAGGGCCCGGCCCGACGATCGAGGCGGACGACGCGTTTCGAACCGAGCGAAGACGAGGCGATGACCCGGCGATGACGACGGCAGGGGAGCAGCGCATGAACACCACGCTGGTGGACGGCTTCCTGGCGCAGGCCCGGCACCGGCCGGACGCCGTGGCACTGACCGGAGACTGCGAGGAGATCACCTACGGCACCCTCCTCGCCCGCGCCACCGCCCAGCGCGGCCGCGTCGCGGGCCTCGGCCCCGACCCCGGCGAACCGGTCGGCGTCCTCGCGGTCAAGTCCCCCGCCACCCTCGCCCTGGTGCTCGCCTGCCTGCTGGAGCGCCGCCCGGTGCTGCTGCCCTCGCCCACCCTCGGCGAGGACGTCCGCGGCCGGCTCACCGCGGCGGCCGGCGTCCGCCGGCTGCTCACCGCGTCCGACGACGACGGCGCCGCCACCGCCGAGCCGTACCCGCCCGCCCCGGCCCGGCCGGACACCACCGCGTTCGTCCTGACGACCTCCGGCTCCACCGGCGTGCCCAAGGCGGTCCCGCTGCCCGCGGCCGCCGTCGACCGCTTCACCGCCTGGGCAGGCGACGCCTTCGGCATCACCGAGGACACCCCCGTCCTCAACCACGCCCCGCTCAACTTCGACCTGTGCCTGCTGGACGTGTGGACCACGCTGTCGCGCGGCGGTCGGGTCGTGCTCGCCGACCCCGGCCGCGCCACCCGCGGCGCCCACCTGTTCGGCCTGCTCGAGCGCCACCGGGTCGAGGTCGTGCAGGCGGTGCCCATGTTCTACCGGCTGCTCGCCGACGCCGCCGCCGGACGCACGCTGCCCGCCGTGCGGCACGCCCTGACCACCGGCGACGCGCTGCCCGCGCCCCTGCTCGCCGAACTGCCCCCGCTGCTGCCCGCGGCCCGGCTGCACAACGTCTACGGCTGCACCGAGACCAACGACAGCTTCGTCCACGAGATCGACCCCGCCCGGGACACCGGCCCCGGCCCGCTGCCGATCGGCCGGCCGCTGCCCGGCGTGCACGCCCTGGTCGTCGCCGAGGACGGCACGGTCGTCGAGGGCGAGGGCCGCGGCGAACTGTACGTCTCCACCCCGTTCCAGAGCGAGGGCTACCTCGGCCCGTCCGCAGGCCGGGCCTTCGCCCCCCACCCGCAGGGCCTGCCCGGCCGCCGCTACTTCCGCAGCGGCGACCTCGTGCACCGGGCCGCCGACGGCACCGTCACCCTCCAGGGACGCACCGACTTCCAGGTCAAGGTGCGCGGCGTCCGCGTCAACCCGCAGGAGGTCGAGGCGGTCCTGCTCGCCCACCCCCAGGTGCGCGAGGCGGCCGTCCTGGCCCTGCCCGACCCGGTGGCCGGCAGGCTGCTGCACGCCGTGGTGCGCCGCGACCCCGGCACCGGCCTCGACGGCCTGGCGCTGCGCGGCCACCTGGCGCGCGGACTGCCCCGCGCCGCGATCCCCTCCACGGTGCGCGTCACCGAGGAGCCCCTGCCCAGGACCAGCACCGGCAAGGTCGACCGCGAGCGGGTCGCCCACGCGCTGCTGCCCGCGTGACGGGCCGGGACGACAGTCCGGCCGGGGGCCCGGCCCCGAGGACGCGTCCGCCGCCCCCAGCCGCACACCGCCCGCCAGGAGGAGCCGACATGCCCCACGCCGCACCCCCAGGGCACCGCGCCCCGCCTCCCCGCCGGGGTTCTTCCCCCGGCGCCGCGACGGGCGGCCCGGCCTCGCCGTGTTCCTCAACGCCGGCGACCCGCCCCTGGACCGTCTGCCCGACCTCGCCGCCCTGCTCGACGACGCCGGCGTGGAATGCCTCGAACTCGCCGTGCCCTTCCCCGACTCCGTCACCGACGGGCCCGTCGTGCGCCGCTCGGCCCGCCGCGCCCTCGACGCCGGCACCACCGCCACCGCCGTCCTCGACGCGGTCGCCGCCGTGCGGCCGTCGCTGCGCCGGCTGCGCATCGCCCTGCTCGCCGACTACTCCCACACCGTCAAGGGCCCCGGCCTCACCGACTTCACCGCCCGCGCCGCCGACGCCGGATGCGACGGCCTGCTGCTGCACGGGCTGCCGCCCCGGCTGCGCGAGCCCTACCTCGACGCGGCGGCACGGGCCGCGCTGCCCGTCGTGGCCACCTGCTACGCCGTCTCCCGGCCCGAGGCCGTCGCCCGCGCCGCCGCCGACGCCTCCGCCTACGTCTACCTCGTCGCCCACTACGGCCGCAGCGGCACCGCCGCCCCGCCCGACGAGACCGCCCTGTCCCGGACGCTCGCCGCGCTGCGCCCCGCCGCCCGCGTGCCCGTCGCCGTCGGCTTCGGCGTGCGCACGGCCGCCGACGTCGGCCGGCTCGGCCGGCTCGGCGCCGACGCCGCCGTGATCGGCAGCGCCGCCGTCGCCCGGATCGAGCGGGCCCTCGAAGCGGGCGACGACCCCCTGGCCCGGCTCGCCGCGTTCCTGGGCGACCTGCGCCCCGGCCCCCGTACCCCGACGGAAGGAGCACCCGCCGTGACCGCCCCCCTCCCCGAGCCGGCGCCCGCCGGGACCGGGACGGCGTGACATGCGTTTCAGCGACGACGACGAGGCACTGCGCCAGGGCCTGCGCCCGTGGCTCGACAAGCTGAGCGACGGCCATGTCGAGCGGGACGCCGAGGCCGTCTTCTCCCGGGACACCTGGGACCTGGTCCGGCGCACCGGCATCCTCGGCCTGCCCTTCGAGGAACGCCACGGCGGCCTCGGCCGCTCCCTGCCCACCACGATGTACGTGCTGGAGGGGCTGGGGGAGGGCTGCCGCGACGCGGGACTGAGCTTCTCCGTGTGCACCAGCATGGTCAGCACCGGCGTGCCCCTGCAGCGCTTCGGCTCCGCCGCGCTCAAGGAGCGCTACCTGCCCGGCATCTGCTCCGGGGAGCTGATCGGCGCCCACGCCATCAGCGAACCCGACAGCGGCTCCGACGCCCTGGCCATGCGCACCCGCGCCGAACGCGACGGCGACGCCTTCGTCCTCACCGGCGGCAAGGCCTTCGTCAGCAACGGGCCGGTCGCCGACGTGTTCGTGGTGTACGCCAGGACCGATCCGCGCGGCGGCCCGCTCGGCATCACCGCGTTCCTCGTCGACCGGGACACCCCCGGCCTCGACGTCGGGCGCCCGGTGCCGAAGATGGGCCTGCGCACCTCGCCGCTCGGCGAGCTGTTCCTCGACGGCTGCCGGATCCCCGCCGACCGGGTCCTCGGCCGCGTCGGCGGCGGCTTCCTGGTCCTGGACCACGTGATGAAGTGGGAGATCCTGTGCTCCTTCGCCGTCACCGCCGGGGAGATGGGCCACCGCCTGGCCCGCTGCGTCGAACACGCCCGCACCCGCACCCAGTTCGGCCAGGCCATCGGCTCCTTCCAGGCCGTCTCCCACCGCATCGTCGACATGCGGATCGGCGTGGAGACCGCCCGCCGCTGGCTGTACGGCACCGCCGAGAAACTCGTGGCCGGTGAGAACGTCACCGAGGACGTCGCCATCACCAAGCTGGTCACCAGCGAGGCCAACGTCGCCTCCGCCCTCGCCGCCGTGCAGATCTTCGGCGGCAACGGCTACATGGCCGAGTACGGCATCGAGAAGGAACTGCGCAACTCGGTGGCCGGGACCATCTACTCGGGCAGCTCCGAGATCCAGCGCAACCGCATCGCCACCATGCTCGGCCTGTGACCCGGACCCGAAGACCCTAGGACACGCCATGACCGACGCCGCCCTGCGCGCCACCGCCTTCCTCGACCACACCTCACCGGAGGTGGCCGGGTTCGTCCGCACGGCCCTCGCCGGCACCTCACCCGCCGCGACCCCCACCGAGCGGGCCGTGGCCCTCTACTACGCCGTGCGCGACGGCATCCGCTACGAGGTCTACGGCGCCGACCTCAGCCGCGAGGGCCTGCGGGCCAGCAGCGTCCTGCGCGCCGGCTCCGGGATGTGCCTGCACAAGTCCGTCGTCTACGCGGCCGCGCTGCGCTCCGTCGGCGTCCCCGCCCGCCTCGTCCTCACCGACGTCCGCAACCACCTGGCCTCCCCGCGCCTGATCCGGCTGCTCGGCGGCGACGTCTTCCACCAGCACTGCCTGACGTCGGTGTTCCTCGACGGCCGCTGGGTGAAGGCCACCCCGGTGTTCAACCGGACCCTGTGCCGGCTGTACCGCATGGCGCCCCTCGACTTCGACGGCACCGCCGACAGCGTCCACCACCCCTACGACGCCGAGGGCCGCCGCCAGATGGAGTTCCTGCGCCACCACGGCGAGTTCGACGACCTGCCCTACGACGCGGTCCTCGCCGACCTGCGCGCCGCCCACCCCGGCCTCTTCCGGGGCGACGGCACCGGATTCGCCGCCGGCTCCCTGGCCGACGAGGCGCACGGCGGGAGCGCCGCGTGACGCTGGTGAAGTTCTGCGGGGCCGTCACCCGGCGCGAGGTCCGGGAGCTGGCCGCCGCCGGCGCCGACCTGGTCGGCCTGTGGCACGCGGTCCCCGGCGGCCGCGCGGAGCTGCCGCTCGACCGGCTGGCCGGCCTGGCCGCCACGGCCCGCGCGGCCGGCCCGGACCCGGTCCTGGTCACCCTCTCCGCCGACCGCGACGAACTGACCGCCGCCCTCGGGGCCGCGGGGATCCGCTGGATCCAGCTGCACGGCTACCAGCCCCCGCCCTGGTCCGCGCCCTCAAGCGGCACGGCCCGCCGGACCTGACCGTCGTCAAGGTGCTGCACCTGCGCGGGGACAGCTGCCCGGAGGCCGCCCTGCTGCGCGCCTACGAACGCACCGGCACCGATGTGTTCCTGCTGGACACCGCCACCGGCGACGGCGCCCTCGGCTCCACCGGACAGCCCCTCGACGCGGCGGCCGCCGCGGCCCTCGCCGACCGCCTCACCCGGCCCTTCCTCCTGGCCGGGGGCCTGGACGCCGCCAACGCCCCGGCGTACGCCCGCCTCACCGCCCACCCCCGCTTCCTCGGCGTCGACGTCGACTCCGCCGCCCGCGGCCCGTCCGGCCGGCTCGAGGGCGAGCGGGCCCGCGCCGTGCGCGCGGCCTGGACCGCGCCGGCGGTCACGGCGTGCGGGCCCGCAGGAAGAGGGTGAGCACCACGGCCGTCCCCGCCACCCCGGCCGCGCCGATGACCACGCCGGGCGCGAGGACGGTGCCGGCCGCGCCGGACAGCGCGATCCCGGCGCCCTGCACGGTCATCATGCCGCTGGTCTGCACGGTGAACAGGCGCCCGCGGTAGGCCGGTTCGGTCGCCGACAGGATCAGCGGGTCGATCCCCTGGTTGCAGGCGAAACCGGCACCCGACAGGGCCAGCAGCGCCACCGCGACGGGCACGGGCGGTCCCAGGAAGAACGCGATCAGCGGCGCCTGGGAGCAGACCAGCAGCGGCACGACGAGCCGCCGCCGGCGCCCGGGCGCGAGCCGCGCCACCGCCGTCTCGCCGAGCACCGTGCCGGCGGCGTATCCGGTGAACAGGGCGCCCGCGGCGGTGGCGGGCGCGCCGGCGTGCGTGGTGTAGGCGACGGCCAGTCCGTCGCCGACCGCGGAGAAGCCGGGCACGGCCCAGGTCAGCAGCACCAGCCGGCGCACCCTGCGGTCGGCGAACAGGCGCCGCAGGCCGTCGGCGGAGTCCGCGAGGACACCGGCGGGGGAGCGGCGGCCGTCCGGTGCGAGGGCCGGCGTGGCGGGGGTGCACAGGCCGATCAGGGCGGCGGACAGCAGCAGGCTCGCGGCGTCGGCGGCGAGCATCCAGTGCGGGCCGATCGCGGCGACCAGGACGCTGCCCAGGGCGAACCCGGCGACGACGGCGCTCTGGCTGATGGTCCGCAGCAGGGACCGGCCCACCGGGAAGAGGTCCTCGTCGAGCAGCTGGGTCAGGCTCGCGGCGCGCGCGCCCTGGGTGACGGGGGCGACGAACCCGGTGACCAGCAGGAGCAGCAGCAGCGCGGCGACGGGCAGCCCGGGGACGAGCATGGCCGCCACGCATCCGGCGGCGAGCAGGTCGCAGCCGACCAGGACCCGGCGGGGCGGGAAGCGGTCGGCGAGGGCGGACAGGGCGGTGCCGCCGACGGCGTGCGGCAGGAAGGCGCAGACCAGCACCAGCGACGACAGCAGCGGGGAGCCGGTGCGCTGGTAGACGAGGATCGACAGGGCCACCTCGGCGGCCAGCTTGCCGGCCATGGAGACGGCGTGGGCGGCGAACACGGCCCGCATGCCGGGGGCCCGCAGCACCGTCCGGTATCCGGGGCCGGGGCCGCGGGGGCCGGGGCCGGGCCGGCTGCGGTCGGTCCCACAGGGGTTCCCCCTTCGTTCGCGTGCCGTCCTGTCCGGGGCGCCACAGGCGTGCCGGACCCGGGGCGCCCCGGGTCCGGCAGACCATGCGCTTGGCTCAGTCCCGCGTGTGGGGGACTCGTCCCGCGTCGCGGGGGATTCAGTGGGCGTGACGCATCGCTGTCACCTCCTGGCGGTGTGGGTGGTGGGGGGGGCTCGTTCCGGCGGGCCCCGGCGGGGCCGGGGCGGCACGTCAGAACGACACTTGGAGGGAGTACATCCCGTGCTCGGTCACGTTGGGCCGCGGCACCGGCTCGGCGAGCAGCCGGGCTTCGGGGAAGCGGCGGCCGATGGTGCCGAAGACGTGACGGGCGACCTCGGTGGCGACCTGGGCGCCGAGGCAGGCGTGCGGGCCCCGGCCGAAGCCCAGATGGCGGTTGGGCGTGCGGTCCCAGACCAGCCGCTCGGGGTCCGGGAAGACCGACGCGTCCCGGTTGGCCGCGCCGAGGAAGCAGGAGACGACCTGGCCCCGGCGGATGCGCTGCCCGCCGAGTTCGGTGTCGCGGACGCAGGCACGGCTCTCCACGTGCACCGGGCCGGCGTAGCGGACCAGTTCGTGGACGGCCTTGTCGGTGTCCACCACGACGCGTTCGCCCGGCGGGATGCGCAACAGGGTCAGCAGGCCGGTGACGAGGAACCGGCTGGCGGTCTGGAACCCCGCCTGCAGCACCACCCGCAGCGAGTTGAGCAGGACCTCGCGGTCGACGCCGGCGTCCGGCGCCTTGGCGAGGACGTGCCGGGTGAAGCCGTCCGGCAGCGGTTCCCCGGTCCAGCGGCTCACCAGCCGGGACAGCTCGGCGCGGGCCGCGACCCCGGGTTCGTAGCACTCGGGGCGCAGGCTGGCGTCCATGCCGTCGACGATGGCGTTGGACAGCGGCACGAACCAGTCCCGGTCCGGCTGCGGCACGCCCAGCAGCGTGGTGACGGCCCGCAGCGCGACGGGCTCGGCGACCAGCCGGACGAAGTCGAAGCCGTCCTCCTCCTTCTCCGCCAGCGCCAGTTGCTCGTCGAGGACGGTGCGGATCGCCTCGGTCAGCCGGTCCGGGTCGGCGGCCTTGAACCCGTCGAGCATCAGCTTCCGTATCCGGGTGTGCTCGGGCGGGTCCAGGGTCTGCAGGCTCAGCAGCGCGGGCGGGGTGTCCACGCCGACCCGCCGCCAGTCCTGGCAGAAGGTCTCGGCGTCGCGGAGGGTGGTGAACGCCTCCTCGTACCCGGTGACCAGCCAGGCCTCGATGCCGGAGTCCCAGATGACCGGGCCCTGTTCCCGCCAGGCCCGGTAGAGGGGGTGCGGGTCGATCAGCGCACTCGGTTCGAGCAGACGCCAGATCCCGGTGTCCGTCACGTGCTCTCACGCTCCCTCGTGCGTCGTCGCCGCTGTTGCAGATACAGAGGGGCGGGGGAGCCGTGGATACGTCGCACCCGCCGGAGTTTTTCCGGACCGGGCGCGGGCCCCCGGCGGGCGGGGACCGGCTCAGCCGGCGAGCAGGCCGATGCCCAGGGTGAGCACCCCGTAGGCCAGCGACACGGCGCCGGCCCACAGGATCCGGATGAAGCCGTTGGGCCGGGTGATCTCGCCGCGGCCCATCGAGGAGGCGAAGAACCCGCCGGACATCAGAACGGCCGCCAGCGGCACGGCGATCCGCGCCGACCAGCCCCAGAAGCCGTCCAGGGACGCCGCGTCGGCGAGCACCAGGCAGACCAGGCCGAGGGTGACCAGGACGCCTGCGTGCGCGTGGCCGGCCCGGGCGAAGGACTTCTGGAAGTCGGTGAGGGGGACGGCGCCGCGGACCACCTTCACCAGGAAGGTGCCGCCGAACTCGATGGTGACGATGGTCAGCAGGACGACTCCGGCGATGTACCGGCTGGCGTCGCTCAGGGTCAGCGTCTGCACGGGGGACTGCTCCTCACTCGCCGTGGGATCGGGCCGTGACCGGTGCGGTCAGGGCGTCGTCGGGGTGTCCGGGCCCGGCGTGCCGGGCGTCGCCCGCCCGGCCCCGGTGTCCTCGCCGGACCGCTCGGCCTCCAGCTGGGCGGCGGCCCACTCGGCCCAGCCGGCGATCGCGGAGGAGATCCGCACGCCCAGCTCGGCGGCGTACACGCCGAAGCCGGTGCTCTGCGGGTCGCGCAGCATGTCGCGCTGCTGGGTGATCTCCTCCGTGCGCCGCTGGTAGTACTTCGCCTCCTCCCGCACCAGCCGGACCGCGTCCTCCCGGTCCAGGGTGGGCAGCAGGAAGGCCCGCAGCGCGTTCTCGTTGCGCACGGTGCGGTTCGGTTCGACCTCGGTGAGCCAGTGGCGCAGCGCGTCCCGGCCGGCCTCGGTGACGCTGTAGCGCTTCTGGCCGCGCGGGCCCTCGTCCTCGACGGTGACGAGTCCGGTCTCGGCCAAGCGGGCCAGCTCCGGGTAGACCTGGCTGTGCTGGGCCGACCAGACGTGACTCAGGGAGTCGGCGAACGTCCTGGTCAGCGCATAGCCGTTGGTCGGGCCCTTGGTGACCAGCAGACCCAGAAGAGCCATCCGCAGGGACATGGCGCCTTCACCCCATCCATCGTTTTGAGCCATCCGGTGAGTGACACCCTTGACATGTAAATATTGACACTGTTCTCTAGATCATGTCAACCTTGACATGTCAGTACTGTCAGTGCTGAGGGGAGAGCGTCGATGATCACGAGTGCCCCTTCCGGGACCTTCCTCCGGGAAGGAGACGGCGAGGCACCGGAAGCCTCCGCGGCCGAGGTGCGGGCCGCCGCCGCCGAGGCCGCCGCCGCCCAGCCCGGCTGGGCCGCGCGCGCCCCCGGGGAGCGGGCCGCGGTGCTGCGCCGGGCGCTCGGGCTGCTCGCCGAGCCGCCGTCGGACCTGCTGGACCTCTTCGCCCGGGAGTCCGGGGCGATCCGCCCCAAGGCCGAGATGGAACTCGGCGCCGCCCAGGGCGAGCTGGCCGCCGCGGCCGACCTCGCCGAACAGGCCGCCGCACCGCTCGTCCTGGACAGCGCCGTCGAGGGCCGCACCGCCCGCGCCGAGCGGGTGCCGCTGGGCGTCGTGGGCGTCATCACCCCCTGGAACATGCCGCTGATGCTGGCCCTGCGCTCGGTGGCGCCCGCCCTCGCGGTCGGCAACGCCGTGCTCCTCAAGCCCGACCCCCACACCCCCTGGTCGGCGGACGGTTCGTGGCGTGGCTGCTGGAGCGGGCCGGGCTGCCGTCCGGACTGCTGCACGTGCTGCCCGGCGGCGCCGCGACCGGCATGGCCGTCGTCGAGGCACCCGAGGTGGAGATGGTCTCCTTCACCGGCTCCACCGCCGCCGGCCGGGCCGTCGCCCGCCGCGCGGGAGAGCTGCTGAAGAAGGTCTCGCTGGAACTGGGCGGCAACAACGCCTTCGTCGTCCTCGCCGACGCCGACATCGAGGCCGCGGCCTCCGCCGGCGCCTTCGGCTCCTTCGTCCACTCCGGCCAGCTGTGCATCGCCGTCGGCCGCCACCTGGTCCACCGCTCCGTCGCCGAGCGGTACACCGCCGCGCTCGCGGGGAAGGCCGAGGCCCTCACCGCGGGCGACCCGGCCGACCCCGCCACCCGGATCGGGCCCCTGATCGACGCACGCCAGCTGGCCAAGGTGCGCGCGATCGTCGCCGACACCGTCGCCGCCGGCGCCCGCCTGGTCTGCGGCGGAACGGCCGAGGGGCTGGTGCACCGGCCCACGGTCCTGGACGACGTCCGCCCCGGCATGCGGGCGTTCGACGAGGAGATCTTCGGCCCCGTCGCCCCGTCACCGTCTTCGACGACGCGGACGAGGCCGTCGCCCTGGCCAACGCCACCGAGCACGGGCTCGCGGCGGCCGTGTACGGCGGTTCGCCCGAGGCGGCCCGCGCGGTGGCCGGCCGGCTGCGCGCCGGGATGGTCCACGTCGGCGACCAGACCGTGGTGTCCGAACCGCAGCTGCCGTTCGGCGGGGTCGGCTGCTCGGGCAACGGCGGCCGCTTCGGCGGGCCCGCCGCCGCGGAGGCCTTCACCCAGTGGCGCCTGACCACCGAGAGCACCCCGCCGCGGCGCTACCCCTTCTGAGGGCCCGCCGCCCCGCCGACCGCACCACCGGCTCCCCCCACCGACCCCCACGACCTGAAGGAGCGTCCGACATGGGGCAGAAGGTCTACCCCGGCCGTTACGCCGCCGCGCCGCCCGAGGGAACGGTCGTCTTCCTGATCGGGATGCGCGTCAACTCCTGGTGGAAGATCCACCGCTGGCTTCCCGCGTTCCGGGCCATGGTGCCCATGCTCAAGGAGGTCAACCAGCGCTCGGAGCACGGATTCCTCGGCTACCACGTCTGGTTCGGCCGCACCACCGTGGTCCTGCAGTACTGGCGCAGCCTCGACGACCTGATGGCCTACGCCCGCAACGCCCAGGCCGAACACGTCCCCGGCTGGCGGAACTTCAACCGCAGCGTCGGCAACAGCGGAGACGTCGGCGTCTGGCACGAGGCCTACGTCACCCGCCCCGACGACATGCACATCATCTACCGGAACATGCCGCTGTTCGGCATGGCCAAGGCGACCGAGCACGTCCACCGGGGCGGCGACGGCCCGGTCGTGGCGACCCGCCCGCCGCACGGCCGGGCCGCCTGAGAGGAGACCGCGACGTGACCACCACCCCCAGCCCCCCGGCGGCCGCCGCCCCGGGCGCGCGGACGGCGGCCGGCCCCCCGCTCGCCCGGCCCCGGCTGCTGCTGCTCGCCAGCTGCCTCGGCCTGTTCATGTCCTTCATCGAGGTCACCGCGGCCATCTCGACGCTGCGCGCCATGCAGGTCGACCTGGGCGTGGCGCCCGCCGACCTCAGCTGGGTCTCCAGCACCTACACCCTGGTGGTGGCGGCCGGAGTCCTCTCCGGCGGGGCCTTCGGCGAACGCTTCGGCAGGCGCCGGGTGTTCCTCCTGGGCGTCGCCGCGCTCGCCGCCGGCTCCCTGGTGGTCGCCGCGAGCGACGGCTACGCGCAGGTGCTCGCCGGCCGGGCGATCAGCGGCATCGGCGGGGCGCTCGTCCTGCCCACCTCGCTCGCCCTGATCACCACGTCCTTCACCGACCCGCGCGAACGCGGACGGAAGATCTCGGTGTGGGTGTCGGTCTCCGGCTTCGGACTGGCCCTCGGCCCGCTCATCGGCGGCGCCCTGCTGGACGCCTCCGGCTGGCACGCGGTCTACCTCGTCAACGCCGTCCTCGCCGTGGCGACCGTGGCCGTCACGCTGTACGCCGTGCCCGAGAGCCGGGTGCCGGGCCGGCCGCTGGACTGGCCGGGGCAGTTCCTCGCGGTGGCCGGCCTCGGCTGCCTGGTGACCGGCATCGCCGTCGGCGGCCGGGTCGGCTACGGCGATCCGCGCATCGTCGCCGCCCTGGTGGTCGCCGTCGCCGCGCTCGCCGCGCTCGCCGTCGTCGAGGCCCGGGTCCCCGTGCCGATGCTGAACGTGCGCATGATGCGCTCGGCGCCCTACACGGCCGCGCTGGTGGTGGCCGCCGCCGGACTGTTCGCGTTCGTCGGGGTCACCTTCCTGGAGGTGCAGTTCCTCCAGCGGGTGCAGGGCGCCGACGCCCTGGACACCGGTGTGCGGCTGCTCGCCGCCATGGCCGCGTTCGTGCTCTCCACCGCCCTCGCCTCCCGGCTCGCCGCCCGGGTCGGGGCCGCCCGGCTCCTGGTGGCGGGCTGCGCGCTGACCGGCGTCGCCGGCCTGGTGCTGCTGCTCCAGCGGCCCGACAGCCCCTACGGCGTCACCGCGGCCGGCCTGGTGCTGGCCGGGCTCGGCTCCGGCCTGGTGGTCGCGCCGTCCACGACGGCCGCCCTGGCCGTCGTACCGCCGCCCGCCGCGCCCGCCGCGTCCTCCGCGGTGACCGCCTTCCGGCAGGTCGGCTCCGTGCTGGCCACCGCCGCGCTCGGCGCGGTGCTGTCCTTGCGGTTCCTGGACGCGCTCCCCGCCGAACTGGACGCGGCCGGTGTGCCGTCCCGGGTCGCCGACGTCGTCCTGGACCGGGCGGGCAGCGGCTCCGACGGCGGCGGCGCCGCGCCCGCACAGGTCCACGCGGCCCTGGGGCAGGCGTTCACCGACGGGGTGCACGCCGGGATGCTCGTCATCTCCGGGGTGTCCTTCGCGGCCGCCGTCCTGGCCGCGCTGTTCCTGCTGCGCCGGCCCGCCAAGGGCTGACGCCGCGTCACCGCACCCGCCCGGGGCCGCCGGGACGCCACCACGGCGTCCCGGCGGCCCCGCAACCGGTCTCAGTCCTGCCCGACCAGCTCGCCGTGCAGCTTGGCGAGGATGCGGCGCCGGGTCGGACCTATCGACCCGCGGGCGATGCCCAGGGTCTCGGAGATGTGGTCGTAGCTGAGGGGCGGCTCGGCGAAGAGCAGGCCCAGCAGCTCCCGCTGCTCGTCGGGCAGGTCCTGGAGCACGGCCTGCAGACGCTCCCCGTCCGCACGGGCGAGGACGCGTTCCTCCGGCGCCGGCATCGCGTGCTCCGGATCCGCGGCCCGCACCAGGTCGGCGGGCTCGGGGACGCTCACCACCCGCCGGGACTGCCGGGCCCGGGCGATCGCCTCCCGCTTGGCCACCGTGACCAGCCAGGCCGAGACCCGGCCCGGCTGCTTCAGGGTGTGGATGTGCTCCACCAGCCGCTGCCAGGTCAGCTGGTAGGCGTCCTCGCAGTCGGCGTGGCTGAGACCGTGCGAGCGCACGACGGTCCACACGGCCGGGCTGTACAGCCGGATCAGCCGCTCCCACGCCCTGACGTTCCCCGCTCGGCACTGTTCGATCAGCTGCTCCAGCCCGACGGCGGGCCGCCGCCCCGGCCGGCGGCTTTCGGTATCGCGCTCGGTTTCTCGGTCGACAGGACGTACCACCACAGGCCGCCATTCCTTTCCGGAAGCGTCGTGCGTGTTCCTGAGCCAGGGCGGCGACACTATGGTTCGCGCCACCGGAGCGGCAAAGAAACGGCCTGTCCGAAAAGCGATTCTGACGCCGTGTCAGCTCACACTCCCGTCGGTCGCACCCCGCCCACCTGCACCGTCGCGGGAAGCGGAACGGAACTGACAAAGCGCCGTCAGCTTTCCGCGCGACCGTCAGCGGGCCGTCAGTGCGCCGGCTTCCCCGTTCTTTCCTCCGGGGATTTCCGGAAAGGAAACCGGAACCGGTCACCCGGTTTCCGGCCGGACTCCAGCAACGCCTGTGATCCTCGGCCCTTGTCGACCCCCCCACCGACACGAAGGGAACGTGAGGTCATCGTGTCCACCCCCGCACTGGACCGGCCGGCGACCCGGCCGCCGAAGCGTCAGGAGCCGCCCCGGCCCGAGGAGGGGCCGGACGGCGGGAAGCGGAAGCGGCGCGGACGACGGGGGAGTTCCGCCTCAGCAGCCGGGGCGGAAGCTGACGCTCGCGCTGCACATCGCCTCGTCGGTCGGCTGGATGGGCCTGTCGATGTCGATGGCCACCCTCGCCCTGATCGGCTACCTCACCACCGACCCGGGCATCGCCGAAGGCGCGTACTACGCGATGTACATCTTCGACGAGACAACGGTGTCGATCGTCAGCCTCGTCAGCGGCGTCACCGGCGTCC
Source organism: Streptomyces sp. SW4 (assembly GCA_003248315.1). Classification (GTDB taxonomy): domain Bacteria; phylum Actinomycetota; class Actinomycetes; order Streptomycetales; family Streptomycetaceae; genus Streptomyces. Next base: position 73,894 of record QKWM01000002.1, on the reverse strand, counting down.
TGCTCGGCTGCGGCACGCCCTGGGGGCTGCTGCGCCACTGGTGGGTGCTGGTCAAGTGGGTCCTCGCCCTGTCCATCGCGGTGTTCGCCTGGGTCTACACCCACCCGCTGGTGCTGACCGCCGCCGAACGCGCCGGCCAGGCCGAGGGCGGCACCTACCGGCCCGGCACCGAGGCCGCCGTGCTCGCCTGGACCGTCCCGCCGGTCTTCGCCCTGCTGGTCTTCCTGTCCCTGCTGTCGGTGTACAAGCCGTGGGGCCGCACCCCCGCGGACGGCGCCACGCGGCCGCCGCCGCCCGGGGCAGGACGCCCGCCGGCGCCGCCGCCCCGGACCTCCCGGTGACCGTGGCCGGCGTCGAGCGCCTCGCCGAGGACGTCGTCGGACTGCGGCTGGAGCCCGTCTCGGGCGAGCCCGTCGCGCCGTGGACGGCCGGCGCCCACATCGACCTGGTGCTGCCCTCCGGCCGGGTCCGGCAGTACTCCCTGTACGGCGACCCCGGCGACCGCTCCTGCTACCGGGTGGCGGTGCTGAAGGAACCCGAGGGCCGGGGCGGCTCGGTGGAGGTGCACGGGCTCGGCGCCGGCGACCGCATCGCCGTGCGCGGGCCGCGCAACCACTTCCCGCTGGCCGACGCCGAACGGTACCTGTTCGTCGCGGGCGGCATCGGCGTGGTGCCCTTCCTGCCGATGATCGAGGAGGCCGAGCGGCGCGGCGCCGACTGGCGCCTGGTCTACGTCGGACGCCGCCGGGCCGGCATGGCCTTCCTGAGCCGGCTGGAGCGGTACGGCAGCGACAAGGTCCAGGTGTGCGCCCGCGACGAGTCCGACCGCCCCGACCTGGCGGCGCTGCTGTCCGCCGCCCCGGCGGGCACGGCCGTCCACTGCTGCGGCCCCGACGGCATGATGCGGGCCGTGGAGGAGCTGATGGACCGCACCTGCCCGCAGGGCACCCTGCACCTGGAGCGGTTCACCCCGAGCGCCCGCCCGGCCTCGCCCGACGCCGACCGCTCCTTCGACATCGAGCTGAGCAGCACCGGCGAGGTGGTCCACGTGGCCGCCGGCCGGTCGGCCCTGGAGGCGCTGCGCGAGTCCGCGCCCGGCCTCGCCGCCTCCTGCGAGGACGGCCTGTGCGGCTCCTGCGAACTGCGCGTCCTCGACGGCACCCCCGACCACCGCGACGATGTGCTCTCCCCGGGGAACGCGACCGCACCGACGTGATCTACCCGTGCGTGTCACGGGCCCGCGGCGAGCGGTTGGTGGTCGACCTCTGATCCGCGGCGGCGGCCCGGCGGCGTCCCACGCGCGCCGCCGGACCGCCGCCGGTCCGCACCCCGCCCGGAGACGGACTCACGCCGTCCAGTCGGCCGAGGCCCGCACCCGGACCGGCCAGTGCGAGAACAGCCGCGCCCGGCCGTGCAGACCGGACAGCACCCCCATCACCCGGTCGACGACGGCGGCGTCCGTCACCGTCTCCGTCGGGCGGAACAGCCGCCACACCCGCTCCAGGCTCAGCAGCAGCACCGCCGCGTCGGGGAACCCCTCGCCCAGCGCGTCCTGCGAGCGCACCGCCAGATGGATCGCCGCCGCCCCGCGTGCAGGGCGCAGTACTGCTCGGCCAGCCGGAACTGCTCGGCGGTGCCGGCGTACCCGCGGCCCACGTCCTGCTTCAGCCGGGCCGTCTCGCCGCGCAGCCGGTCGAACTCCTTCAGCAGCCGGTCGCCGACCTCGGCGGCCCGGTGGAACAACTCCCGCTCCGCACGGTCGGTCCGACGCTCCGCCAGGCCCCGCAGCCGTTCCAGGGCGTCCGGCAGGGCCAGCAGGACGTCGTCCCGGCCCCGGCTGACCAGCAGCTGCCGCTCCGGACGCCACACCGGCAGCTCGGCCCCCAGGTCGAACATGGTGCCGATCCGCTCCACCGCCTCGGCCCGCAGCCCGTCACCGGCGTCCTGCGCCGTGCCCAGCAGCCCGTCGAGCTGCGCGGCGATGTTCTTCAGGTTCACCACCGTGTTGCCGTCCACGAACGACACCGCCGCAAGGTCGCGCAGCATCTTCTGGTAGACGCCGAAGTGCGGATGGTCCCGCAGGTACAGGCGCGCCCCGAGCAGCACCGACAACTGCCCCATGGTGCGCTCCAGCAGCGTGGGCACGAAGTACTTCACCACCGAGGAGTACACGCTGGCCTGCTCGGGGTTGCTCTGCAGGGCGCGCACCGCACCGCTGCACACCGCGTCCGCCACCATCAGGTCGGCGAAGCACTCGGCGAGCTGGCGCCGGGAGTAGGGGATGTCGGCGACCTTCTGCCCGAAGATCTCCCGCCGCACGGCGAAGTCCATCGTCAGCCGCAGCGCGGTGTCCACCGCGCCGAGAGCGATGGAGCCGATGACCACCCGGGCCACCTGGGCGCTCTTCAGCGCCAGCTCCAGCCCCTGCCCCTCGGCGCCGACCAGGGCGTCCTCCGGCACGAACAGGCCGTCGACCCGGATGCCGCTCATGTCCAGGGCCCGCAGCCCGTGCAGGCGCTCGTTGGGCAGGGCCGCGACGGTGCCGGCCGGGCAGCGGCGCCGGTCCACCGCGAAAACGGACCAGCCGCCCGGCCCCCGCGCTCGTTCGTGCGGGCCTGGACGCTGACCACGTCGGCGATCGTGGCGTTGCCGATCAGGTACTTCTCGCCCGTCAGCCGCCAGCCGCCGGGCACCCGCTCGGCGCGCATCTCGTTGGCCAGCACGTCGCTGCCGTGCCCGCGTTCGGACAGCCCCCAGGACATCCGGGCGCCGTGCCGGATGCCGTGCACGGCCTCCCGGCCCTGCTCGTCGCCGGCGGCGATCCAGTGCGGCATGAACGCCACATTGGTGATCATCAGTGCCGTCGCGGTGGTCGGGTCCCGGCGGGCCACCAGGCGCACCAGGTTGAAGCCGACCTCCACGTCACCGGCGCGCCCGCCCCACCTCTCGGGCAGGCAGTACTCGTGGACGCCCCAGGCCTGGAGCAGATCGGTCAGCTCGTAGGGGAACTCCTCCCGCTCGTCGAAGGCGAGCACCTTCGAGAACGGCATGCGGGCGCGGTCGTCGTGCGGGTCCCCGAGGTGCTCCTCCAGCCCCTCCGCCAGGGCGACGAGGTCGTCGACTGTCACGGTGCGGTTCCTTCCCTGCGTGGTGCGCGCGGTCTGTCAGGCCAGGTGGGGTGCGGTGCACGAGAACATGCGATTCTCCTCGTACAAGGGGGTCACGACGTCCAGCAGCCGCCGCGCCTCCGGCTCGGGCAGGGGGGCGACGCGCCCGCCGGCCCGGTCCAGCACGGCCGTCAGGACGGGGCTCAGCCACGCCGCGTCCCCGGGCGGCAGCCCGAACAGCGAGCGGTCGCGGCCCGCCCACCACAGGTGCAGACAGCTCGCCGCGGTGTGCAGCAGGCACAGCCGCTCCGCCAGGTCGCCCAGCTCCGGCGGGCCGCCGCCCTCCTCCTTGCCGGCCCGCAGCCGCCAGGCCACGTCGTGCAGCAGACCGTTGACCGCGCACTCCAGCTGCCGGGTGCGGGCGACGATGCGGGCCGCGTCGGCGACCGGCGCCGCGGCCCCCTCGGTCACCGCGTGCCGCACCGCCTCCGCCACCGCCGGCAGCCCGGACAGCACCGGATCCCCGCCCCGGTCCGACAGCTGGAGCCGGTCGTAGTCCGCCTCGGGCAGCGCGGCCCCCAGGTCGAAGACCCGGCCCAGGGCCTGAGCGTCGCCGTCCGCCCCCTCGGACGTCCCGCCCGCCGCGCCGGCGAGCCGGGCCAGCTGCGCGGCCACCAGCCGCACGTTCGCCACCGGGCTGGTGTCGATGTAGCGGACGACGGCGTTGTCCCGGCGGGCGGTGTCGAACGCCGCGTACGGGCCCTCCCGCAGCACGCCCTGCGTGCCGAGGACGTCCGCGCAGCGGGCGAAGACCTCGTCGGCGAAGTCGGTCGCGGTCCTCTTCGCCACGCTCGACCACAGCGACTGCGCCGCGGGCAGCACGTGCGCGCCCCGCGCCGCCGTCAGCGCCGCGACGTCGGCGGCCAGCACCAGCGCGGCGGCCGTCGCCAGCTCCCGCCGCGGATACGGCAGTTCGCTCGCGCCGCGCCCGCCCACCCGCCGCGCCCGGGCGAAGTCCCACGCCAGCCGCAGCCCGGTGTCCGCGCAGGCCAGGCTGCACCCGGTGCTCATGGTGCGCACCACCTGCATCGCCTTCATCGCGATCTCCAGGCCCCGCCCCGGCAGCCCGACCAGCGCGTCCGCGCGCACCGGCAGCCCGTCGAACCGGAACCCGGCGAAGTCGATGCCCCGCATCCCGGCCGGCCGCTGCCGCACCCCCGAGCGCGCCTTGTCGACCTCGCTGCCCTCCAGCAGCAGCGCCGAGAACGCGCCCGGCCCGCGCCGCCCGGTGCGGGCCACCACCAGCAGCGCCTGGCAGCGCTCGCCGAGCCCCACCAGCCACTTCTCGCCGTCCAGCAGATAGCCGGAGCCGTCCTGGCCCGGATCGGGGACGGCCGTGCAGGAGTTGGCGAGCAGATCGCCGCCGTGCTCCTCCTCGGACAGCGCGAACCCGACCGAGCCGCCCTCCCGCAGCAGCCGCACCACCCGCTCGCGCTGCTCGGCCGAGCCCGCGGCGAGCACGCACACCACCGCGGTGATGCTGAACATCGTCGCCGGCATCACCGCCGCGTCCCGGCGGGCCGCCGCCCGCACCAGCATCAGCGTGTGGTCCAGGGAGACCAGGTCACCGCCCTGACCGGCCGGCACGAACGCCGTGCGCAGCCAGGGCCCGACCCGGTCGGCCAGCTCCCGCGGGAACGCCTCGGCGGCGTCCCGGCGGGCCATCGCCGCGAACCCGAACGGATTGCCCGCATCCCGCGGGTCGCCGAGCGACCGGTCGAGTTCCGTGACGGCCGCGTACGGCGCCCCCGCCGGCCCGGCCGCGCTCATCGCGCCTCCCCGGCGGCCGCCGGCGGCACCGGCACGTACTCGGTGCACGCCGCCGGCAGCCGCACCCCGTTCAGCGCGAACTGGTGCACCCGCGCGGTGAACGCCGCCCCCCGCATCAGGTGGTGGGCGACGTCGGCGGCCCTGCGGTTCTCCAGCGCGGCGAGATAACTGCCGCGCACCCACTCGTTGAAGCCGCCCATCGCCGGCCCGCACCACACCTGGTAGTCGGCGGTGCGCTCGCCCTCACCGGTGACCGCCCACCGCGAGGCCATGCCCAGGTACCAGCGGAATATCAGCGCCATGCGCCGCCGGGGCGACTGCCGGGCACGGGTCAGCTGGTCCGGGTCGCGCCGCGTGAAGTACTCCTCGACGTCCGCCCAGACCTCGTCCAGCGGCCGGCGGAACACCTGCTGCTCCAGCTGCCGGCGCGCGTCCTCGGGCAGCGCCTCCACGCCGTCGTACGCCTTGTACAGCTCGTACAGCTTCTTGGCGCGCATCGGGAACAGGGTGCCCTTCTTCAGCACCTGCAGTTCCACGCCGAGTTCGAACATGTCGGCGGCCGGGGCCATCTCGAAGTCCGCGAGCCCCGCGCCCGCCAGCAGCCGGCGCGCCGCCTCCGAGGTGCCCGACTCCAGGCAGGACTGGTGCACCGAGCCGACCACGACGTAGTCGGCGCCCAGCGCGAACGCGGCGGCCGCCGCGCGCGGGGTGCCGATGCCGCCCGCGGCTCCCAGACCGATCCGCTGCCCGTACCCCAGCTCCCGCTGGACGGTGTCGCGCACCCGCAGCAGCCCCGGGAACAGCGCGGTCAGCGGACGCCGGTCGGTGTGCCCGCCGGAGTCGGCCTCGGCGGTGACGTCGTCGGCCATCGGCACCCGCCGGGCCAGCTCCGCCTGCTCGGCGGTGATCAGCCCGCGCGCCACCAGGTCCGCGGTGATCGCCTCCGGCGCCGGGCGCATGAACCGCTCCGCGACCTCGGCGCGCGAGACCTTCGCGACGATCCGGTGCCCGATGTGCACCCGGCCGTCGGCGGTGCGGCTCAGCCCGGCGGCGCGGTAGCGCACCACGTGCGGGGTGAGGTCCATGAACGCGGACGCCTCCACGCACCGCACCCGGTGCCGCAGCAGCAGGTCCACGCCCTCGCGTTCCAGGGCGTCCTCGCTCGGGCTGTGGATCAGGTTGACCGCGTACGGCAGATGGGGGATCTCGGCGGCGAACCGGGTCAGCGCCCGGTCGATCCGCCCGGGCAGCAGCCCGGCCGCCCCGAAGGACGCCAGCACCCCCGACCGGGCCAGCGCGATCACCAGTTCCTCCGAGGCGATGCCGCCGGCCATGGCACCGCCCATGTACGCGTACGCCACGCCGTTGCGGGCCCGGAACTCCGCGGAGCCGAGCCGCTCGGGCGGCAGCGGCCCGGCGGCGGCCACGATCCGCCCGCCGGGGCCGGGCGCGGTGTTGGTGGCGCCGATGCCGTGCCCGGTGTCGACGATGTAGCAGGGCTGTTCCAGGGCGCCGAGCACGTGGTGGATCCCGGCCGGGTCCGTGTGCACGGGCGCGGCCTGCGGGGCGTTCGTCCGGGCGGGGGCGGTGGTCACTGGTCCTCCTCGGCGGACTCGTCGGGAACGACGTCCACGGCGATGTCGGTGAGTTCGTAGATGCGCAGGCCCGGCTTCCACACGCTGGCGTCGGCGACGACGGTCAGCCGGCCCCCGGTGCGCCGGATCTCCTTGATGTGCGCGTCGAAGGTCATCTCGCCGTCCTCGCGCAGGATCTGCCCGCGGTACTTCCAGCCCATCGGCACGTCCTTCGGCACGGCGAACCGCACCGGGCCCATGCCGTCGGCCAGCCCGGACTCGATCACCAGGGCCTGGAGCCCCTGGAGGACGGCCTCCACGCCCAGCGAGCCGGGCATCACCGGGTCGCGGTGGAAGTGGCAGGCGAAGTACCAGTCGTCGGGGTCGATGCGGCGCCGGCCGTACACATAGCCCTTGCCGTGCTCACCGCCGCCGTCGACCAGCGTCACCTCGTCGACCAGCCGCAGATGGCCGTCGCCGAGCCGCAGCCCGCTGCCCGGGGCGGGCGTGAACCAGCGGTCGTCGGACCGCACCGGCAGCCGCCGCACGGCGGCCTCCTCCAGCGCCGCGCCGGCCTTCTCCAGCCACGGCGGCACGTACTGGCCGGAGTCCAGGCCGACCTGGTGGGACAGCGCCTGCTCGGTGAAGTAGCCGAACAGCGACTCGCCCTCGTAGAACACCTCGTCGTCGGCGAGCAGCCGGTAACGGAAGTTCTGCAGGGTCGCCCCGGGCACCGCCTGGCTGGACAGCAGCTCCGACTCGTGCCGGATCGTCTTCCCGCGCAGGTCGAGCCGCTTGACGAAGGTGGCCCGGCCGTCGAGGTTGCGGATCGACAGCTCCTCCTCGGGGCTGGCCAGGGTCGCGCCCAGGTAGTAGCCGAGCAGGATCGCCGCCTGGAGCGAGGTCTCCATCACCACGCAGTTGGGCATGCCCGCCGGGCCGTTGTCCGCGTAGTACCAGGCCTCGGGCGGCGAGTCGTACTCGGTGGCCATCGTCGACCCCGGGAGAGGTCGCCGCGGGTGCCGGTGAGCCGCATGATGCGGTCCACGAACCGGAAGTCCCCGTTGGGGATGTACGGAGCCCGGCGGTCGGCGTAGATCTCGAACTCGGTGCCCATCGCCGTGCCCAGGTCGCCCTTGGCGGCGTGCGCGAGGTGCAGCTCGTTGATGAACGCCGCCTCGCCGCGCTCGTTGCGGCGGCCGAGGAACGCGGGGACGCCGCCGGCCTCCGGCCGGTAGGGGGTGCCCGGCTTCTCCTGGACGCGGACGCCGAAGTTGCGCATCGCCACGATCGGCTTGTCCCCGTCGTAGACGGTGATGTCCGCGATCACCGTGGGCCGCGGCAGCATCGTCAGCTCGATGACGTCCACCTCGTAGCGGACCTCCCGCATGTCCGGGGTGATCTGCCCGCGCACCTTGACCTCGGTCTCCAGGCCCGGCACCGACTGGAACTCCCCGTCGGGCAGCACCAGGTGCATGCCGAGGTACATCGCGTACACCTGGAGCAGCTGCACACCGCCCTCGGCGATCAGCGAACCGGCCAGCACCGGGTCGCCGGTGAAGTGGCACCGGAAGTACCAGCCGTCGGGGTCCAGCCGCTTGACGGCCGACAGGCGCCCCAGGCCGCGCGGCCCGCCGAGCCGGTCGATCGACGTGATCTCGTCGATCATGCGCAGCATCTCGCCGGGCAGCCGGAGCGAACGGTTCAGCCCGTCCGCCCGCTGGTCCCAGCGCGGCCCGAACACCTCGCCGGGACGGCCCTCGGCGAGCAGCGCCAGGTCGGCGCCGCTCAGCGCGGTGACCTCGGTGCGGGCCAGCGGCTTGAACCAGGCCGGCGTCATCGCCGCGCGCCGCGCCCGGTCGGCGGCCGTCTCCACCACGCCGAGGGAGTCCTCCAGCTCGGCCGGGGTGAAGAAGCCGGCGCACGCGTCGAGGAGTTCGAGGATCAGCTCTCCGTCGGCGTAGCAGCGGTAGTTGAAGAAGAACAGCAGGCTGTCGCCGTTCCACACGAACCGGTCGATGCGGATGTCGTAGCGCAGGGTCTGCCCCTCGCGCGGCAGCGGCCCGTGGAAGACCAGCCGGCTGTCCAGCAGCCGGTAGACCCGCTCGCCCTTGGTGCGGAAGTCGATGCCCAGGTAGCTGATCAGCAGCATGTCGCACTGACCGGCCTCGATGGTGACCGCGCACGGCACCAGGCCGTCGACGCTGTACCAGGCGCCCACCGGCACGTCGTACTCGGTGGTGATCTCCGACGGTTCGAACACCCCGGTCTCGCCCTTGACGTGGGTGACCCGGGTGACGAAGTGGTACGGCGGCTCCGGCAGCCGGCAGCGCCTCGGGTAGGTGTCGACCTCCGCGAACGCCGGCCCGAACACCGGGGCGATCCGGCCCTGCGCGAACTCCAGCAGGTCCCGCTCGTCCCAGATCACGGGCCTGCCGTCGCCGGCCTCCGGTGCGGGCGCCTGCGGCTCGGCTGCCGGCCCTTCGGGCGCGGGCGGCTGCGGCGGGCCGGCCGGCGCCCGGTACGCCGGGTACGCCGGCTGCCCGGACGGCGTCAGCGTCCGCAGCGAGGCGTCCAGCACGGCGTGCTGGGCCCGCAGCGCGGCCCGGTGGGCGTGCGCCACGCTCGCCGCGATCGCCTGCAACGGCGACACGGGACCCGGTACGGACGCCCGGGCGACGGGAGCGGCCGGAGCGGCCGGCGCCCCCTGGGCCGGGTGCTCCGCCCGGGCCGCCGCGGCTCCCGCGAGGGCGGGCACGCCGGCCGGTTCGGGCAGATGGACGAAGGGGTCCCCTCGATGACGATCCCCTCGGCGGCCGGCACGGGCGTCGCGTCCTGCGGTGCCGTGTCCTCGGTCGCGTCGTCGCTCGGCGCAGTGCCGGGCACCAGGCTCATGTCGGCGGTCACCTCGGGGGAGTCGGCGGAAGTGGTCGGGGCGAGCAGCGGGGCGGCCGCGCGGGCCACCCGCTCCACGGTCGCCTCGCCCCCGCAGGCGACCCTCAGGACGGGCCCGGACCCGGAGCCTGCGCCGGCGGCGGGAAGAGCACGCCCAGGTCCACGTCGAGACCGTGGGCGATCAGCCGGGCCAGGGCCTGGGCGAGGGCCGCGGCACCGGCTGCGCCGCGCCGGTCCACCGACACCGCCAGGTGCGGCCGCTCGCCGAGCGTCTCGGTGATCCAGCGGGTGCAGGTGGCGCCGGGGCCGACCTCGACGAAGTAGCGGTAGCCGCGCTCGTGGGCGGTGCCGGCCAGCCGCGCGAAGTCGATCGTGGAGCGCAGCGTGTGCGCGATCCGCCCGGCCAGCTCCGCCCGGTCGGTGACCGGGACGGTGTCGTAGTCGTAGGCGGACAGCAGCTCCAGCGACGGGACGTCGTCGGCGAGCGGATAGTCGTTCAGCGCGGCCAGACCGTCCAGCGCCGGGTCGACGACCGGGCAGTGCATCACATGGTTGGCGGGCGCCTTGGCCGCCTGGCAGCCCACCTGCTCGATCAGCTCGCGGACCTGCTCGGGCGCGCCCGCCACCACCGTCTCCCGCGGGGTGTTGACGTGGGTGACGAACACCCGGTCCAGGCCGGTCATGGCCGCGCGCACGGTGTCCGCGCCGGCCAGCAGCACCCGTGTCGTCCACACCGCCGCGTCCGGGGTGCTGGCCGGCAGCCCCCAGGACTCGCGGACCTGCTTCTTGGGTCCGCGCAGCCGGTCACGGAAGAGCGGCGTCGCCGCGAGCGCGGCGTCGTCGCGCGCCGACTCGGCCCACACCCCGGTCGCGAACAGCATGCTGGACTCGCCCAGGCTGTAGCCGAACGCGCCGTCGGGGGCGACCCCGAGGACGTCCCGCAGCAGCCGGGTCTGCAGCACCGCGAAGTTGGTGCCCGACGCCAGCATCACCGGGATGTCCTCGATCAGCTCGGCCTCGTGCCGCATCAGGGCACGCCGGTCGACCGGTCCCGCGCCCGCGGAACAGCGAGCGGTGCTTGAGCCGCTCGGCGGGCCGGTCGGCCTCCCGCTCGAAGGCCGCCCGCAGCCCGGGAAGAGCCGGAACAGATCGCGCCCGGCGCCCGGATACGTGGCGAACGCGCCCGGGTAGACGAACGCGACCCGGCCCCCGGGGCCGATCGGCCGCGCGGTGCAGATGCTGCCGGACGGCGTGCTCCACTCCCCGCCGTTCGCGGCCACCGCCGGCAGATCCCGTTCGGCGGCGGCCAGTTCCGCGTCCAGCCGGGCCTCGTCCGCGGCGACGACCACCGCGGTCAGCCGCCCGGTCCGGGCCGTGTGCGCGGCCTGACGCACCACCGCCTCGGCGCCCCGGCCCGCGATCTCGGCGCGCAGGGCGCCCGCGGCCCGGGCCAGCGCGGGCCCGTCGTCGGCGGAGAACGGCAGGATCCACACGCCGGGGCCGTCCGTCCAGGACGCCTCCCGCGGCCCGGCCGCGTCCGCCGCGGTGCCGCGCACCAGAAGGTGGGCGGCGGTGGACCCGTGCGGGCCGTCGTCGCCGAGCACGCTCACCGCGGCCGTCCGCCGTCCCCCGCGCCGCTGGACGAGCCACGGCTGCGGGTCGCCGAGCAGCGTGAACCGCGAACCCTCCAGACCGGGGCCGGAGGCGTCCAGCAGGCCGGCCGGGGCGGCCGGGAACTCCGCGTGGTGCACCGCGAGGACCGCCGACACCAGGGCGGCCAGCGCGGCCGCCCGCCCGGTGTCGCCGACCAGCGCCGTGGTGCCGCCCAGCGCGCAGCCGTACGGGTCGTCGCCCTCGCCGGCCCGGTAGACCCCGGCCAGCGCGGCGGTCTCCTCCCGCCGGTCGGCCGCGACGGCCCCCGACAGCTCCAGGTAGGCGACCTCCCGCGCGTCCGTGCCGGCGGCCGACAGGGCCCGCCGGGCCGCCCCGGCCACCGCGTCGGCGCGGCTCGGGCGGTGTGCACGGCGAGCGCGTCGACCGTCGCGTACACGCGCCGCCCCGCGCGGCGTCCTCGCGGGTGACGACGACGGCGGCGGCGCCGTCGCCCAGCACCGGCATCTCCTGGCCGAGCGCGGTGGCGATCCGCGCCCGGGCCCGGGTGTTCTCCGCGCCGGCGGCCAGGTCCACCGCGCCGACCAGCACGGCGTCCACGGTCGGGTCGAGCAGCAGCAGCCGCGCCACCTCCAGCGCCCGCACCGCGGCGGTGCCGTCGGCGGCGAGCGTGAAGGACGGGCCGGTCAGGTTGCGGGAGGAGGAGATCCGGCTCGCCATCACGTTGCCGATGTAGCTGAGGACCTCGTTGGCGCCGATCGGGTCGTGCACGGCGCCGCGCACGGCCTCCTCCAGCCGGTCCAGCCGCGCCGGGTCCAGCTCCACCCCGGCCCGCGCGCACTCGGCGCGGACATGGGCGCCGATGTCGAAACGGGCGCGGTGGGTGTGGGTGCGCGGCTCCATCTCCATGGCGAGAACCACCGCGACCCGGCGCTCGGGCATCTCGTCCGCCTTGGTGCCGGGCGGCGGCGCGTCGAACCCGGCGTCCGCGAGCGCCTGCTCCGCCGCCTCGAACAGCGCCAGGTGCTGCGGGTTGGCCTGGGCCAGTTCGTTCGGCGGGATGCGGTAGGTGCGGGGAAGGACGTCGACCGCGTCGACGTAGCCGCCCGCCGGGTCGGTGCCCTCGGCCACGGTCCCGGCCAGCGGCCCGCCCGGCACCTGCTCGGCGCCGTACCAGCGGTTCGCGGGCCGCCCGGTGAGCGCCGGCCGCCCGGAGCGCACCGCCCGGGACAGCTCACCGGTGCCGGTGAGCGGCCCGAGCCGGGAGCCCAGGCCCACCACGGCCAGCCGCGGCTCCGGCACGGGCGGCGCGTCCGCGGCGCCGGACGCCTCCGCGGCGCCGGACGCCTCCGCGGCGCCGGACCGCCGCCCGGCCCCGCCCTCGGAAGTGGCCCCGGCCTTGGAAGCGTCCCCGGCATCGGCGGTGGCCCCGGCCTCGGCAGCGGCCCCGGAAGCGTCCGCGGACCCGGAAGCGTCCCCGGCCGGCCGCTGAGCCGCCGTCAGCCCCCGGGCCTCCGTCAGCACCGCGTGCGCGTTGGTGCCGCCGAAGCCGAACGCGGAGACCGCGGCGCGCCGCGGACCCTCCCGCTCGGGCCACGGGCGGTTCTCGCGCACCAGCCGGTCCGCGGCGGCCTCGCCGCCCTCGGGCCGCAGCGGCCGCTCGACGCCGGGCGTCGCCGGGATGACGCCGTGCCGCAGCGCCAGCACCGTCTTGAGCACGCTGGTGAACCCGGCGACCGTCAGCAGGTGCCCGACGTTGCCCTTCACCGACCCCAGCAGCGGCACCTCGGCGCCGACCGAGCCGAAGTACTCGCTCAGACCGCGCAGTTCGGTCGCGTCGCCCAGCGGAGTGCCGGTCGCGTGACACTCGATGTAGTCCACCGACGCCGGGTCCAGCCGGGCGTACGCCTGCCGGTAGGCACCGAGCTGGCCGCGCACGTTCGGGCTCAGCAGATGCCGGCCCGCCCCGTCGTTGGTCAGCCCGACCGACTCCAGCACCGCGTGCACCCGGTCGCCGTCGCGCAGCGCGTCCGAGAGCCGCTTGAGCACCAGCACCCCGGCGCCCTGCCCGGTCACGATGCCGCCGGACCGGTCGTCGAAGGGCTGGCTGACCCCGTTGTCCGGGTAGGCGTGCAGGTCGGAGAAGGACAGGTGGATCAGCAGCGGGTCGGGCGCGCACACCGCCCCGGCGACCATCACGTCGGCGGCGCCGGTGGCCAGGTAGTCCCGGGCCAGCGCCATCGCGTACAGCGCCGAGGAGCACGCCGCGTCCAGCGCCAGCCGGGGCCCGCCCAGGCCGAGGGCCTGCGCGGTCACGGTCGCCGGCTGCCCGAACGGCCACAGGTTCTGTGCCGCGGGCTCCGGCTCGCCGCCCGCGGCGGGCGGCACGGGCAGCCCGGCACGCGCCAGGCCCTCGGTGACCGCCCGCCGCACCGGCGGCGTGCACAGGCCCACCGACGCCTCGGTGGGGAAGGAGTAGTTGCCCAGCACCAGCCCGGTGCGCGCCAGGTGCTCCGCGCCGCCCTCCAGACCCGCGTCGGCGAGGGCCCGGCGGACGGTGTGCAGGGACCACAGCACCACGCGGTCCAGCGCGGCGAGTTCGCCGGCGGGCACGTTCAGGCCGGTCAGGTCGATCTCTGGCGCGTGGACGAATCCGCCGCGCGTGGCGGTGACGCGGTGCTCCGCGTCACCCCACCCGCCGGGGGTGTCCGGATCGGTCCCGAAGACCTCCCGGCCGCCCTCGGTGCGGTGGTCCTCCCCGGCGAGCAGCGCCTCCCAGAACTCGTCGGGGGTGTGCGCACCGGGAAGGAGGCAGGCCATACCGACGATGGCCACCGGCTCGTCGCGGCGACTGGCGCCGCGGGGTGTGCTGGACATGGTCTCCCAGTTCTCCCACTCGACTCGTCAGGACCGGCCGGTCGCGGTGGCGGCGAACTTCGCCGCCAGCCCCGGGCTCGGCACCGCCTCGACCTCGCGCAGCCGCTGCAGCACCCGCCCGTCGGGCGTGCACGCCGTGACCGTGCAGCGGATGCCGCTCGCCGTCTCGGCCACCGCGTCGACGACCAGCCGGAACGGCTCGTCCTCGGGCAGCGGCGCGAGGAGTTCGGCCTCGCCGACCGCGGTCGGCAGCACCGCCTCGCCGCGGTGCAGGCGCGCCCACACCAGCACGGCCTGCAGCAGCAGGTCGGACAGGACGGGGCTGTAGCCGGGCGCCCGCCACGCGCCCCGCGCGATGCCGGGGTCGGCCAGCCGGGCGGCCAGCACCAGCCGGCGGCCCGCGTCGAGGACCCCGGTGATGCCGCGCAGGGCGGGGCCGTGGAACAGCGTCCCGTCCTCGTAGTACGGCACCGGGGCCTCGCCCTCGCCGCGCGGCAGGCCGGTCATCCGGGCGGGCGCCGGGTCGGGCCCGGCGACCAGCAGCGCCCGGTAGCGGGGCCGCCCGGCGTCGTCGCGCACCGCCACGTCGTACGACGCGGGCGCCTCGCCGTCCTGACGCACCGTCAACTCCAGGGCGTGGGGCCGGTCCTCGTCGAAGACGACGCCCTTGTGCACCTGGAATCCGCGCACCGAGGTGATCCGCGCCCCGGGCACCGCCCGGTGCACCGCGCCCAGCAGCCCGCCGATCGCCGCGGTGGCCGGCAGCACCGGCACCCCGCCGATCGCGTGGTCGGCGACGACCGGGTCGGCGGCCGTGGCGGCCAGGTCGCGGCGCAGCACCAGCCCGCCGGCCGGCAGCGGCGCCGCCTCCCGCACCGACAGCGGGGCGTTCGGCCCCACCACGCACACGGTGTCGGCGGCGCGCTCCGCGGAGAACTGCTCCACGAAGTAGCCCACGCCCTCCTCGACCGGGATCAGCGTCACGCCCCGCTCGGCGAACATCTTCTCCAGCGCCGGCGTGACCATGCCGCCCGCCACGCACCCCAGTTCACCGAGGTGACCCGGGCCCGCGGCGCCCGCGCCCGCAGGGCGCACGCCCAGCGGTTGAGGGCCTCGTTGGCCATCGCGTAGTCGGACTGGCCGCGGTTGCCGAAGAACCCGGCGACCGACGAGAACAGCACCACGTGCCGCACCGCGTCCGCGTCGAGCGCCCCGAGCACGTTGCGCAGCCCGGTCAGCTTCGTCGCCAGCACCCGGTCCACGTCACCGGCCTTCTTGTCCCGCACCAGGCCGTCGGCCAGCACACCCGCGCCGTGCACCACACCGGTGACCCGGGCGCGGTGCGGAGCGAGCGCCTCGCGCACGGCGTCCGCGTCGCTGACGTCCACCGCGAGGTACTCGGCCTCGGCGCCGGCCGCGCGCAGGGCCTCCAGCGTGCCGCGGATCTCGCGGACGCCGGTCACCTCGCGGGCCATCGCCTCCACGGCCCGCGGCGACGGCTTGGCACCGGACCGCTTCAGCTCGGCCGCCGCCGCGGCCCGCAGCCCGGCCTCCGCCACCCCGGCCGCCCAGGCGGGCTCCTCGCCGAGCGGGGTACGGCCCAGCAGCAGCAGACCGGTGCGGTGCCGGCGGGCCAGCCCCAGCACACAGGACGCCGTGACGCCGCGCGCCCCGCCGGTCACCACCAGCAGGTCGCCCGCGCCGGGTTCACCGGCGCCCGGCTCGCCCGGCAGCGACGGACCGGTCCCGTCGGCGGCCCGGTCGGCGGCCTCGTCGGCCAGGGCCACCGTCACACGCTCCCCGTCGGCCGTGCGCCCGACCTCGGTCAGCGCCCGCTCGGCGTCGTACAGCTCCGCCAGCACCGCCTCGGCGCAGCGCTCGGCCGTCAGCCCGGGCGCCAGGTCCAGCGCCCGGCAGAACAGCGCCGGAGCCTCGATCGCGAGGGTCTTCACCAGACCGGTGACCCCGCCCAGCGCGGCGCGCTCCACGCCCGCCGTGCCCGACAGGCCCAGCCGGCCGTCCAGCCGGGTCACGGTCACGAACGCCGCCCGGCCCTGATCGGCGGCCCGCTCCAGCAGCGGCTGGGTCCGCCCGGCCAGCAGCAGCGTCTCCCGCAGCGCGGCGAGCTGCGCCTCGTGCCCGTCGGCCTCGACACAGTCGACGACCAGGTCCAGCCGCTCGGTGCCCTCCGGCACCTCCCGGCCCGTGTGCACGGTCCAGCCCCGCGCCCGCAGCGCCCCGGCCAGCGGTTCGAGCAGCTCACCCGCCCCCGCCAGCAGCGCCACCGGATCGGCCCGGTAGGCGCCGGTCAGCAGATCCGCCTCCGGTACGGCGGTCAGCGCGGCGTGGAAGCGTCCGAGGCCGGGCGTCAGGCTTTTGGGGCGGCCACCACCTCCGGTGCCGCGTTTGCGCCGGCGGCTTCGGTGATGAAGGTGATGATGTCGTCGAGGGTGCGCAGTTCGGCGAGTTGTTCGGGGGCGGCGTCGGCGGAGCCGGGGAAGCGGTCGCGGAGGGTGCCCATGATCTCGACGCGTTTGATGGAGTCGATGCCGAGGTCGGCTTCGATGTCCATGGTGGTCTCGAGCATGTCGGCGGGGTAGCCGGTCTTGGCGGCGACGCTCTCCAGGAGCACCTTGCGGACCTCGTCGGCGGAGACGGCCGCGGGGCCGGCGGGGCGTCGGTGCCGGCCGCCGCCTGCGGTGCCGCGTTTGCGCCGGCGGCTTCGGTGATGAAGGTGATGATGTCGTCGAGGGTGCGCAGTTCGGCGAGTTGTTCGGGGGCGGCGTCGGCGGAGCCGGGGAAGCGGTCGCGGAGGGTGCCCATGATCTCGACGCGTTTGATGGAGTCGATGCCGAGGTCGGCTTCGATGTCCATGGTGGTCTCGAGCATGTCGGCGGGGTAGCCGGTCTTGGCGGCGACGCTCTCCAGGAGCACCTTGCGGACCTCGTCGGCCGACGCGGCGGCCGGTGCCGGCGTGGCGGCCGGTGCCGGCGCGGAGGCGGCGGGCGCGGCGGCCGGTTCCGCGGCGGCGGGCGTCACCGCGGGCTCCGGCGCGGTGGGCGCCGGGGCGGGCGCGGGGGCCGCGGCCGGGGCGAGTGCCGGGGCGTGCGCGTCGTACGCCGGCACCGTCGCCGCGTAGGCGGCGTGGCCGTTGCCGTTCGTGTATGCGCTGCCGTTCGGGTACGCGTGCCCGTTGCCGTGGGCCAGGCCGTTGCCGTTGCCGTTGGTCAGGGCGTACGCGGTGCCGCCTGCCGGCGCGTGGCCGTTGCCGTTGCCGTTGCCGTAGGCCGGGGCGTACCCGTTGCCGTCGGTCACGGTGTGGCCGTTGCCCACCGCGACGCCGCTCTCCAGCTGGGCGAGGCTGCGCAGTACCTCGCTGGCCTGGACGTGGCTCTGCCGATGGCCAGGCTGTGCTGGGTGACGGCGGTGATGCCCGCGACGACGTTCTCGCTCGGGCCGCCGCGCCCGGTCTCCTCCAGCAGCACGCCGCTGAGCCGGTCGGCCACCCGGAGCTGGCCGTCCAGGTACTCCCGGTGCATCGACAGGTGCTCGCCCGCGACCATGCCGGTGGTGACGTAACCGGTCGTGAACGGCACCGCCTGCCCGCGGCGGGGTACGGCTGCCCGGCCGCCGGTGCCGCGGCGGCCGGGACCGGCGCGGGGCCGGCGCGGGAGCCGCGGGCAGCGGCGCGGCGGGCGCCTCGGACGGGGCGCCGGTCACGGGCGCGGGTGCGGCGGGTGCGGGGGCGTCGGCCTGGGCGGCGGACGCGACGGTGTAGCCGTTCTCCAGGGCCTGCCGGTAGGCCTCGCGACGAGCCTCGGGCACGTGGTTCACTCCATTCAACGGGATGGTCATCCCCTCGGCCGGCGCTGCCGGTTCGATGTCTGCGGTGTGTCGGTTGACCCGGGTCAGCGGCAGACCCAGGACGAGCAGGTGGGCCGCGAGCTGCTTGAGCGCACGGTCGCCGTCCCCGCCGGGCCCGGCGTCGGCGCCGAGCACGACGACGTCGTCGTGGCCGTCGAGGGTGGCCCGGACCAGGCCGGACAGCACCGACCGGGGCCGAACTCGACGAAGACGCGGTAGCCGGCGTCGTACATCTCCCGCACCCGAGGCGCGAAGTGCACCGGCGCGGCCAGCTGCCCCACCAGCACCTCGCGGTTGGCGGCGGCGCGCTTGCCGTAGCTCGCGCCCGGCGTGTTGGCGAACACCGGGATCTTCGGCGCCCGCAGGCGGGCGGAGGCCACGGCGGCGCCGAACTCCTCCACGGCGTGCGTCACGTACCGGGTGTGGAAGGCCGCGGCGACGGGCAGCTCCCGCGCCGCGACGCCCGCCCCGGCGCACGCGGCGACGAAGGCGCGCACCGCCTCCGTGCCGCCGCCGACCACCACCTGCTCGGGCGCGTTGACGTTGCACACGACGACGTCGTCGTGACCGGCGAGCAGCTCCGTGACCCGGTCGAGCCCGGCCTTGACGGCGGCCATCGCACCGGGATCCTCGGCGCCCTCGGGCCGGGCGGCCATGGCCGCGCCGCGCGCCCGGGACAGCCGGAAGAAGTCCTCGTCGCCGAGGCTGCCGGCCGCCCACAGCGCGGTCAGCTCGCCGTAGCTGTGGCCGAGGACGCCGTGCGGGGCGAAGCCCAGACCGTTCAGGTAGCGGTACTGCCCGGCCGCCAGCGCGCCGATCGCGGGCTGCGCGTAGTCGGTGCGGCGCAGCTGGGCCTCCTGCCGCTCGCGGGTCTCCTCGTCGAACGCGGTCGGCGCGAACACCACCCGGCCCAGCGGACGTTCGCCGGCGAAGTGCCGGGCGGCGGCGTCGAAGGCCGCCGCGACCGGCGGCACCGCGAGCGCCGCACGGGCGCCCATGCCGACGTACTGGCTGCCCTGGCCCGCGAACAGCGCGGCCACCTTGCCGCCGCCGTCCAGGGCCCGGCGCCGGTAGTAGGCGCCGCGGGGCAGCGCGAACCCGTCCGCGTCCGGCGTCTCCCGCAGCCGCGCCGCCGCCGCCCGCCGCAGCGTCGCCGCCTCCTCGGCGTCCCGGGCGACCAGGGCCAGCCGCGCGTGCGCCGCCGGCACCGGCTCGTCCGGGTCCTGCCCGGGCTCGTCCGACTCCAGCAGCGCCAGCAGCGCCTCCGGGCCGGCGGCGTGCCACACGTGCACCCGCGCCGCCGGGCCAGCACCCGCCGCTCGGGCGTCTCGCCCGGGTCGTGCTCCTCCAGCAGGCAGTGGAAGTTGGTCCCGCCGAACCCGAACGACGACACCGCCGCGCGGCGCCGCTCCCGGGCCGGGTCGGCCACCCAGGGCCTGGCCGTGGTGTTCAGGTAGAACGGCGAGTTCGGGAAGTCCACGGCCTTGCGCGGCTGTTCCACGTTGATGGTCGGCGGCAGCGTCCGCTCGTGCAGCGCCAGCGACACCTTGATCAGGCTCGCCGCGCCGGCCGCGGCCTTGGTGTGCCCGATCTGCGACTTGACGCTGCCCACGGCCGCGAACTGCCGCTCCTCGGTCGCCGCGTCGAACACGTCGCGCAGCGCCGTCAGCTCGGTCAGGTCACCGACCGAGGTGCCCGTGCCGTGGCACTCCACCAGGCCGACCTGCTCCGGCCCGAACCCGGCGTCCTCGTACGCCCGCCGCAGCGCCACGACCTGGCCCTCGCGGCGCGGCGCGTAGATGCTCTTGAACCGGCCGTCGCTGGAGGACCCCATGCCCTTGAGCACGGCGTAGATCCGGTCCCCGTCGCGCTCGGCGTCCTCCAGCCGCTTCAGGGCGAGCATGCCGATGCCCTCACCGATCAGCGTGCCGTCGCTGTCCTCGTCGAACGGGCGGATCCGCCCGCTCCTGGAGAAGGCCGGCGTCTTGGAGAAGCACAGGTACATCAGGATCGTGTTCTCGGCGTCGCAGCCGCCCGTCAGCATCAGGTCGGCACGCCCGGACACCAGCTCGGACACCGCCATGTGCACCGCAGCCAGCGAACTGGCGCAGGCCGCGTCCACGGTGCAGTTGGTGCCGCCCAGGTCGAACCGGTTGGCGATCCGGCCGGCGACGACGTTGCCCAGCATGCCGGGGAAGGAGTTCTCCTCCCACGGCGCGAACGCCTTGGTGAACTTGTCCGCGATCTCCTCGGCGTCCCGCTCGGTCAGCCCGCACGAGCGCACGACCTCCTTGAGCACCGGCGTCTGCAGCCGCGTGGCCAGCGGCTGCGTCAGCGAGTTGGCGCCGGTGATGCCGAGGACCACACCGGTGCGGGACGGGTCGTACCAGCCGGAGCCGGTGGCGCCCGCGTCGCGCAGCGTCTGCTTGGCCACCGTCAGGCTCAGCAGCTGCAGGACGTCGGTCACCTCGAGGGTGTTCGGCGGCAGCCCGTACTCCATCGGGTTGAACGGCACCGTGGGCACGAAACCGCCGCGCTTGGCGTAGGTCTTGTCCGGTGCGCTCGGATCGGGGTCGTAGTAGTCGGAGATCTTCCAGTGCGTCTCGGGGACGTCCTCGATGCAGTCGGCTCCGTCGACGACGTTGTTCCAGAACTCGCGGAGATCACCGGAGCGCGGATAGAGCGCGCCGAGGCCGACGATCGCGATCGGCGTGTCGGCGAGCCTCCGGCTGGTGGTGCTGTGCTGAACCATGACGACTCCATGCCGTGGGGCAGGGTGTGGAAGGGCGTGGGCGTACGGGGTGGGCGTACGGGTGGGTGCGGTGGGGTGACCGGGACCGCGCGGGACCGGAAAACCGTGCCGGCCGGCGCTCCTAGGGGGTGTCCCGGCCGCCGTGGGCGAACGCGGCGGCGCTCTTCACGGCCACCGGATCGCGCAGCATCGAGTAGTGGTCGCCGGGCGTGTGCTCGACCCGGAGGTCCCCGGCGAGCTGCTCCCAGCCCAGCGGGTCCGGGGTGTCCAGCAGGCCGCGTTCCGGGCGCAGCAGCGTGACCGGTACCCGGGCCGGGCCCGGCCGGAAGCCCCGCACCAGCCGGTTGTTGCGCAGCAGACCGTCCAGATAGGCGTCGTAGACCTTGCGCAGTCCCGGCAGCGTGGTGCCGGGCCGCAGCACACCGTGCTCCAGCGCCTGCTCGAGCACCGCGGTCAGCGGGCCGTCCACGTCGGCGGGGCCGGCCGGGACCGCCGCGGGCGCGGTGAGCGTCCCGCCGCGCTTGGCGGCCAGGTACATGCAGAACCAGGGCATCACCAGGTCCGCGCCGACCTCGTCGTCGGCGCGCGTGTAGTCGGGCACCGGGGCGATGCTGTCCAGCAGCACCGCCCGGCGGGGGAGTTCCTCCTCGTCGAGCAGCGCGGTCAGGGCGTGGCCCACCACGCCGCCGAAGGACCAGCCCACCAGCGCCCACGGGCGGTCGAACAGGCCGCGCGCCCGAAGCGCCCCGGCGGCCTTCTCCGCCAGCTCCGGCACGGTGATGCCGGCCCGGCCGCCGCGCAGGGCGGCCTGGAAGTACTCCGGCACCTGCTCCAGGTCCACCACGTGCAGCGCGGTGTGCGGGGGCAGTGCCGCCGCCAGCTCCGCGTAGTGCCCGGCCGGCAGGGCGCCCGGGTGCACCACGAGCACCCGCCGCTCGGGAGCGCCGGCCGCGGTGCCGAACTCCCGTATCAGCGGCGGGGCGGCCCGGCGCCTGTCAGGCCGCATGCTGCTCCGCCTGCTTCTCGACGATGTGCCGGGACAGCTCGGCGATGGTCGGGTGGTACCACAGGGCGGTGGTCTCCAGCTCGAACCCGAGCCAGTTCTCCAGCTCCCCGGAGAGCACCAGGGCCTCCGTGGAGTCGAGGTCGAACTCGTCGAAGTACTGGCCGGGATCGACGTCGGACTCCGGCACGCCCAGCTTGTGGGCCACCTTCTCCACGAGCCAGGCCTGGACGGCCTCGGGCGTCAGCGGCGCGGTGCTGCGCCCACCGATGGTTTCGGACACGGTCCACCTCTCAGGTGCGGTGCGTTCTTGTGGGGGAGCGGGGGAGCGGGGGCGGTGAAGCGGGGGGTGCGGGGGACGGCCGGTCAGCCGGCGGCGGCCCGCACGGACCGCAGGATCGATTCGGCCGCCGCGCTCCCGGAGTCGAAGGCGGACTCGTGCGAGCCGATGATGTCCGGCCCCATCTTCCGCGAGTGGAAGTACGACCCGGCGAACCGGACGCGGGAACCGGAGTCGTTGACCGAGTAGATGTCCGCCTGGAGCCGGCGGGCCGGCAGGGAGAAGACCGGGTGCCGGTAGGAGATGTCCTCGACGATGCACTCGTCGCGGATCGGCACCCCGGAGTCCAGGGTGAGGAAGTAGTCGCGGGAGGCGGTCAGGCACTGCAGGTCGTTGAGGTAGTAGTTCACCCACGACACCTGCTCCCCGTCCACCTGCCGGCGCCCGTAGTTCCAGCTGCGCCAGCCCGCGGTGTCCTTGGGCATCACGGCCGCGTCGGTGTGCAGCGTGGCGCGGGTCGGGTGGTAGCGGACGGCCTCCAGCCGGCGCTGCTGCCCGTTGGGGTTCTCCAGCACGCGCAGCGCGTCGTCGGCGTGCGTGGCCAGCACCACGTAGTCGAACCGGCCCAGGTCCGCGTCCCCGGCCCGCACCTCGACGCCGTCGCCGGTGTCCCTCACCCGGGAGACCGGCGTGGCCGTCCGCAGCTCGGCGCCCGCCTCGCGCAGCAGCCGCTCGGCGGCCCGCAGGTAGCTGATGCTGCCCCCGGTGACCGTCCGCCACGGTGCGGTGCGCCCGCCGAGGCCCTCGGCGCCGTGCGCGTAGAAGAACGCGATGACCGTGCTCGCCGGCATCTCCCAGATCTGCTGCGCCGGGACCGACCAGGCGGCGGTCGAGATGAGCACGATGAACCCGTACCGGAACGCGGCCGAATAGCCGTGCCGGTCCAGGTACTCGCCGAGCGGGATGTCCGCCTGCCGCCGCATGAAGTGCCGCGGCGACTCCTTCAGGAAGCGCCGCGCCTCCCGCCACAGCTCGACGAAGTCGCCGGGGTAGCGCGCCCGCACCTCCTCCTCCGACAGCTCGAAGTCGTCCGAGACGTACGTCGTCTGGGCGTCCAGGTCGAAGAAGGAGAACTTCCCCGGATGGCTCTGCGTGGCCACCCCGAGATCCGCGAAGAACCGCGTCAGCTTGGGGTAGTGGGGCTCGTTGAACACGATGAACGCCGTGTCGAGGCCCAGGGTGCGCCCCGAGTCCTCCACCTCGATCGTGTTGGCGTGGCCGCCCAGCCGGGGTTCCGACTCGAACAACGTGACCTGTGCGTCGTGACGCAGGTGGTAGGCCGCGGAAACGCCGGCCACGCCACCTCCCACGACCGCCACTCGTGCTTTCACAGTCAGCCTCCGACTGGCTTCGATGGACGCATCTCGTGCTGGGTGCTGTCTCGAATGAGACCGTCGGTTCAGACAGAGGCGGGCGGAGCGTTCCGGATACACGGAATCGAAAACCGCCTCCTGCCTCACCGATCCGCGGGGACCGCCGCACGCCGGGCCCGCCCGCCCGGGCCGCGCCAACCGCCCGCAACGACGCCGCTCATGGCCGGTAACCGCCGGTACGGGCGGGACGCCGGGGGCGAGGGCCTCGGGGCGGGGAGGGGCGGGGCCGGCGGTTGGTCGCCGGTGGTGCGGTGGGCAGTCCGACCGGCCGTGCCGTGGTCCGTCCGTCCGACCGGCCGTGCCGTGGTCCGGCGGACCGGCTACGCGGCGGTCCGACCGACCAGCTCGCTCAGTTGGGCGATCGCCGACTGCAGGGCGTGCTGGTCCGACGCTATCCGGTCCACCAGGGCCCGCAGCCGGTCCAGTTCACCGCCTTGGCCGGCACCGCCCCGATCGGCACCGCCCCGATCGGCACCGACCCGATCCGCACCGACCCGATCGGCACCGACCCGATCCGCACCGATGCGGGCGGCTCCTGGGTGACCGCCGCCCGTGTGCCCGGCGCCGATCCGACCGCCACCGGCGGGACCGCTCGTACCGCTCGTACCTCCGTGCCCGGCGCCGCCGCCCGGCGTCGTCGGGACCGGACGCAGGGGCCGCTCCGGGCCGGCCGGTGCCGCCCGGCGGGGACCGGCCAGGGCACGGCTCAGCTGCTCCCGGAACCGGGTGCGCGCCGGATGCGCGAGGACCGCCTCACGCAGCTCGGGCACGATCCGCCGGTGCTGCCCGGTGTGCAGCGCCAGATCGAACACGGCCTCCAGCGCGCCGAGCCGTTCCTGCTCCAGGACGACCGCCAGCGCGGCCCCGATCGGCCCGCGGGGGCCCGCGAGGGCCGCGCCCCGCCACAGCCCGAGCGCCTGACGCAGCAGCAGCCCGGCCTCTTCGGGATCGGTCCCGGCCAGGGCCCGCGCCCGGTGCACACCGAGCCGGAAGCGGGCGATGTCCAGTTCCTCGGGCCGCACCCGCAGCAGGTACCCGCTGTCGCGGGCCACCAGCCGGGCCGCCCGGAGCCGCCGGGCTCCGCCCGGGACATGGCCCCCGCAGCCGGGAGGCGTGGGCCTGCAGCGCGTTGCCCGCCTTGGCCGGCGGCCGGGCGCCCCACAGTTCCCGCACCAGATCGGCGGTGGGAACGAGGGTGCCGGGCCGCGCGAGCAGCGCCTTCAGCAACTGCTGCTGCTTGGGGCTGGTCAGGGCCGTCACCGCCCGCCGCCGGTCGTCGTGGATCTGCAGCGGTCCGAGCATCCGGAACTGCATGGCATGCCTCCCCGTATGGCGTGCGGGCTCCGTTCTCGGCGTCGAGTCCACCACGCCGCCCCGGCCCGGTCCTGAGTGGCGGTCACTCATCACCCGCCGCCCGTACCGCCCCGCGACCGCCCCGCAGCTGAGTGATGTCCACTCACGCGCCGGCGGGGGAGCGGCTGCTTTCCTGGCGCCATGTCCCTGTCCCGCCCCCGACGGCCGCCCACCGTGCCGCCCGCCGTGCCGTACGCCGTTCCGCGCGCGCAGCGGGTCCGCGCGCCGTACGCCGTTGCCCGCCCGGCGCCCGTCCGCGTGCCGTACGGCCGGCCCGGCGTCACCGGCCGCGTCAGCCGTTGCCGAAGCGCAGCGCCGAGTGGTGTTCCTGCGCGAGCCGCCGCAGGGCCAGCAGCGCGGGCTCCAGCAGGACGGTCAGCAGCACCGCACGCTCGGCCTGCTGCAACGGGTCGCCCGCGTCCTGGAGCTGGTCGAGGTCGAGCCGGGCCGCGCGGTCGGCGAGTTCGGCGTACGGGACGAGGGAGCGCCAGTCGTAGTCCACCCCGAGGGCCCGCATCGTCTCCAGCGTCTCGGCGACGACCTGCGCGGCGGGCGGGTTGGGGAGGTCTTCCAGCCCATCTCGGCGGCCAGCGCCGCCACGTCGCCGGCGGCGTCCCCCGGGGCCGTGCCGGCGCCGGACGGCTCCGCGGCCTCCGCCTCCCGGCGCGGCGGCCTGCCGGACCGCTCGACGGGCAGCGCGCCCAGCACCAGCCCGAGCAGCAGATGCACGTCACCCTGCTGCTCGTCGACCGCGGCCAGCACGTCCTTGGTGGCGCTCACCGACAGTCCCCGCACCCCGATCAGGGAGCGGATCAGCCGCAGCCGGCGCACGTGGTCCTCGTCGTACTCGGCCTGGTTCGCGGCCGTGGGGCGGCCGGGGGCAGCAGCCCGTCCCGCAGGTAGTACTTGATCGTGGGGATGGAGACCCCGCTGCGGCGGCTCAGCTCGGAGATGCGCATCCGGTTCGCTTCCTGCTCGTCCTGTTTTCCATTGTCCATCGGATAACGGGTAGTGCCACTGTCCATTATTCTCTACGATGGATAGTGCCACTCACCACTCCTGAAGGCGAGACCACGGTGCCCACACTTCCCTGGACCGTCCCGAATCCGCCCCCGCCGCACGGCACGGCGTTCGTCATGGCGTCCCGCTTCGAAGTGCGGTCGCTGGGCGACGTGCCGCGCTTCTTCCTGCGCTCCCTGGCCGCCTGGAAACAGGTCCGCTCGGCCCCCGGCGCCTACGGCGCCTCACTGGTCGCGCAGCCGGCCAAGCGCGTCTTCTACACGCTGTCCGCCTGGCAGGACCGCGACGCCCTGTACGCCTACGCCAGGACCGAACCGCACCGCGGCATCATGACGTCGCTGCGTTCCACGATGCGCACCTCCACCTTCACCTTCTGGGAGGTCGACACCGCCGGACTGCCCATCACCTGGGACGACGCCAAGCGGCGTCTGGCGGAGCAGGCGCGCACCGACGCGGCGGGCGGCGCCTGAGCCCGGACGCGCCCTCCGGCCCGGGCACCGGGGACCCCCGGACGCCGGGCCGGACCCCTTCCCGTTCCCGAAGGCCGCACCGCACCCCGTCTCCCCGAGGAGTCCCCTTGAGCACCGCATCGCCCCCGAGCGCGGCCGAGCGCCGCCGTCCGCCGCTGTGGCTGTCGATCGTCGCCTGCAGCGTCCCCATGTTCATGGTCGCCCTCGACAACCTGGTCGTCTCCACGGCACTGCGCACCTTCGCCGCCGAGTTCCAGGCCGACACCACCGACCTGCAGTGGTTCGTCAACGCCTACGTCCTCAGCTTCGCCTGCCTGCTGCTGACCGGCGCCGCCCTCGGCGACCGCTTCGGCAGGCGGCGCCTGTTCGTCCTCGGCATCGCCGCCTTCACCCTCGCCTCGCTCGGCTGCGCCTTCGCCGAGACCAGCGGCGAGCTGATCGCCGGCCGGGCCGCGCAGGGCGTCGGCGCCGCGGCCGTGATGCCGCTGTCGCTGACGCTGCTGGCCCAGGCGGTGCCCGACCGGCTGCGCAGCCTCGCCCTCGGCCTGTGGTCCGCGGTCAGCGGCCTGGCCGTCGCCCTCGGGCCGGTCGTGGGCGGCGCGGTCGCCGACGGCCTCGGCTGGCAGTGGATCTTCTGGATCAACGTGCCGGTCGGCGTGGTCGCCATCCCGCTCGCCCTGGCCGTGCTGCGCGAGAGCAACCTGCCCGGCACCCGCGTCGACCTGCTCGGCATGGTGCTGGCCACCGGCGGCCTGGTCGCGGTGGTCTGGGCGATCGTCCACGGCGAGTCCGACGGCTGGACCTCGGGCACGGTCCTCGCCGCCTTCGCCGCCGGAGCGGTCCTGCTGGCCGCGTTCGTGCTGTGGGAGCGCCGCGCCGAACAGCCGCTGCTCCCGCTGTCGTTCTACCGGATCCGCCCGTTCGTGCTCTCCAACGTCGTCTCGGTCGCGATGTACTTCGGCGTCTTCGGCTCGATCTTCCTGCTCGCCCAGTACCTCCAGGTCGCCCCGGAGCGCAGCCCCTGCACGCCGGTGTCCTCACGCTGGCCTGGACGCTGATGCCGATGTTCATCGCCCCGCTGGCGGGCGCGCTCACCGACCGGGTGGGCGGCGGCCGGCTGATGGCGCTCGGCCTGTTCCTCCAGGCCGTGGGCCTGGCCTGGCTCGCTCTCGTGGCCGGCCCGGACACCCCTACGCGCACCTGGTCGGCGGCATGATCATCGCCGGTACGGGCATGGGCTTCGCCTTCGCGCCCACGGCCGCCGTCGTCCTCGGCTCCGTCGCCCCGGAACACCACGGCAAGGCCTCCGGCGCCAACACCACCGTCCGCGAGGTCGGCGGCGCCCTCGGCATCGCCGTCCTGAGCACGGTCTTCCTCCACCACGGCAGCGACCGCGCGGGCCCCAGCAGTTCGTCGACGGCCTCGTCCCGCCGTCTGGACGGGCGTGGCCGTGGTCCTCGCCGGCGCCCTGTGCGCCCTGGCCATCCCCCGCCCGGCCGCCGGCCGGCCTCGGCCCCGGCGGAAGCCGCCCACACCAGGACCCCGACCCCGGCCTGACCGGACCCGGCGGCGCTCGCCTGTCCGGACCGGAGCCGCCCGGAACCGGAGTCACCGGGAACCGGAGTCACCCGGAACCGGAGTCGTCCGGGCCGTGCCGACGACGCCGCCCCGCCGTGGACCGTTCCGGCGGGCGGCGTCCCATGTGCCGGGCGCGGCGTCCCCCGTGCCGGGCGCGGCGGCCCGGCCGGGGACTACAGCCGGTCCCCCTGCCGGGCGGTTCCGGAGGATGCGTGCCGCCGCCGTCCTTGATGTCCTCTGCACAGGAACGCCGGCCGTGGACCGGTCGTTGGGGATGAACAGGACTGCGGCCACCTGCTCGGGGTGCTCGACGGCGAGCCAGCCGTCGCCCGTGCGGGGGTCGTCGGCGGGCCCGAACGCCTGGGACGAGGACACCGTCCGACAGCCCAGCACCACACGCTCCTCGTCGACCGCGCAGGCGTCCACCGCGGGGTCGGAGTACTCGTCGGCGCCGTCGAAGCGGAAGCGGAAGTGCACTTGGTCGCCTTCGGACGGCACCTGCGGGTGGGGCTCCAGGCGCCAGTCGACGACCACGGCGGTGACACCGAGAGGCTTCCCCGCCGTGTCCACGACCCGCACCCCGACACCGGCCTCACCGCGCCGTGCCGTCGTGTCGGTGCAGCCCCAGGACGAACAGCCGGACAGGGCGAGCATCACCAGAACCGGCGGGACAACGGCACGTACCCGTGCAGGCGACACTGGAACGACCTCCGGTCGGGGCGGGGCCGGGCAGTGTATCCCGGGTGCCCGACAGCCCGCGGGTGAGGACGGCGAACACCTGCGGACGGCGCGCACCTGCGGACGGCGAGCACCTGCCGGCGGCGCGTTCCCGAGGCGCGAAGCCGGAGCGCGCAGGCCCGGTACAGCGGGCGGGGCCCCGGTGCAGCGTGCGGGGCCCGCAGCAGCCGCGCCGGGGCAGTGGCCGCCCGGGAGCACCCGCCGCGTCGTCACCCCGCCGCGTCGTCACCCCGCCGCTTCCTCACCCCACCGCGTCCAACGGCCGCGCGCACATCGCGCACCGCCCCCGTTCCTCACCGCCCGCCTCCGCCGCCCCCGTCCGAGGCCGTGTGGGCCGCCGGGTCTCCACCGCCCGTCCGTCCGCCCAGGGCCGACCGCCCGCGCCCTCCGCCACCGGCCGGGTCACCAGCAGCCCGGCCAGGTCCGCACGCTGCACGACCCCCAACTTGTGGTAGACGCGGTGCAGATGGTTCTCCACCGTCCGCACCGACACCACCAGCCGGTCGGCGATGTCCCGGTTGGACAACCCGCCCGCCGCCAGCGCCGCCACCTCCCGTTCCCGGGTCGTCAGCGCCGCCGCGGCCTCGGACCGCCGCTCCCCGGACACCGCCCACGGCGGCAGCGCACCGCCGTACCGCGCGCACAGCTCCTGCGCCGCCGCGCTCGCCAGCCGCGCCTTGCGCCGCCGCCCCGCCGCCCGGTGCACCCGGGCCGCCTGCTCCACCGCCTCGGCCGCCTCCGGCAGCGCCGCCAGCGACCGGAACCGCGCGGCCACCGCCACCAGCGCCTCGGCGTCGCCCCGGGCCAGCGCCCGTACCTGCTCCGCCTGCAACCGCGCCGCCTCGGCCCGGCACCGCAGCGCCAGCCGCTGCGCCCGGGCCGCCGCCGGTGCCGCGTCGGCCACCCGCGCCGCCAGATGCAGCGCGGCCACGGCGGTCGGCAGCCGCCCGCCCGCCTCCGCCCGGTCCGCGACCTCCAGGGCCTGCGCCGCCGCTCCCGAACGGTCCCCGGCGTGCGCGAGCACCAGCGCGCGCTCGAAGCCGATCCCGTCGTCCAGCAGGGGCCGCCGTACGCCCGCCCGCTGCGCTGCCCGCGCCTCGGCGAGGGTCCGCAGCGCCTCACCGTGCCGTCCGGCCTCCGCCAGCGCCCCGGCCAGCTGCGCCAGCACCCAGGGCGGCGAGGTCAGCCAGTCGTGCCCCGCCCGCACCGCGCCGGCCTGCCACAACAGTGCCGCCGCGTCCTCCGGGCGCCCCCGCCGGCGCAGCAGCCGCGCCTGGTACACCCAGGCCCGCAACTGCCCCAGCCGGCCGGCGTGCGCGGCCCCGCGGACCAGCCGGGCGACCGCCGTGCCCGCCGCCCGCAGGTCGCCCTGCACCAGCGCGCAGTGCGCCGCAACGGTACGGAAGTCCAGCAGCGCCTCCTCCGGCCACTCCTCGGCGTCCCGGGCCCAGGACGCCAGCAGCGCCGAGGCGCCGCCGGGATCACCGAGTTCGGCCCGGGCGAAGGCCACCACGGGCAGCAGCCCGGGCACCCCGGCCCCGGCCGCCCCCGGCCCGCCGGGCACCGACCCCGACCTCCCGCCGGGCCCCGACCCCGACCTCCCGCCGGCCCCCTTGTCGGCCCTCCGCCGGGCCCTCCGCCGGCCCCCTTGTCGGCCCCTCCGCCAGGCCCTCCGCCGGGCTCGCCGTCGGTCCCGACGTCCGACGAGCCGCCACCGGCCGCACCACCCGGCGCCCCGCCCACCGCACCGGCGTCCGAGGACGTGCCCCCGCCCAGCACCGCGTCCCCGGTCGCCACCGCCTCCGGGAGCCGGTCGGCGAGGACGGCGAGCACCGCGCGGGTGGCGTGCAGCGGCTCGGCGTCCGCGCCGCCGAGCCGGACGCGCTCCTCCTCCAGCACCGCGGCGGCCTCCTCGACGCGCCCGAGCCCGAAGGCGATGTTCGCGACCCGCGCCCCGACCGCGACGGCCCGTCCCCTGGCCCCGCCCGGCCCCACCGGCCTCCCCGGCATCCCGGTCGCCCCCGAAGCCCCCGAGCCTCTGAAGCTCCCCGAGTCTCTGAAGTCCCCCATGTCCCCGAAGCCTCCCGAGTCCCTGTCGTCCCCGAAGCCTTCCGAGCCCCCGGCGTCCCCGACGTCCCCCAGGCGTCCGCCGCCTCCGACATCCCCCAGGCGTCCGCCGCCTCCGACATCCCCACGCGCCCGCCGCCTCCGGCGTCCCCCGCATCCCCGCCGCCTCGGGCGCCCCCAGGACGGAGGCGAAGACCTCCTCCGCCTCCTCGTGGCGGCCCTGCCCGGCCAGCACCTGCCCCAGCAGCAGGGTCGCCTCCCCGTCGCCGCCGGCCTCCTCACGCCTCGCACCGCTGACCCGGCCGTCCGGCCCGGTCAGTCCGTTCGTCTCGTCCGTCTCCCGCGTCTCTTCCGTCTCCCCCGTCTCGGCCGACTCGTCCAGCACCAGCCGGCACAACCGCTCGGCGCGGGCGAAGTCCTGACGCCGTACCGCCGTACGCGCGGCCTGCAGCAGCAGGTGCCGCTCCGGCACGAGCCCCGCCGCGACCCGCAGGGTGACCGTCCGCAGCACCTCGTCCGGACCCGGCCGGCCCCCGCCCTCGATCGCCTCGGCCGCCTGGAGCCGCAGCCGCCGCGCGGTCAGCGCCGGCATCCGCGACACCACCGTCCGGCCCGCCAGCGGCAGCGCCAGCCGCAACCGCACCCGCCGTCCCGTCTGTTCGACGCGGACGACACCGCGCCGGCTCAGCGCCTCGGCGGCCGGCGCCAGACCGCACCGCGCCACGGCGTCGGCCTCCAGCGGCTCGGCGACCGCCAGCATGCCGACCAGCTCCTCCTCCTGCGCGGACAGGTCCCGCAGCCACAGCAGCAGCACGTCGGCCAGGCGCCGGGGCGGATCGCCCGCCAGCCCCGACCAGCTCCACACCTCCTGCTCACGCCGCAGCGACCCGTCGCCCAGGGCGTGTTCGACCAGCTCCCGCAGGAGCAGCGCGTTGCCCTGCGTCGCCGACCACAGCCGTTCCAGCGAACCGGTGTCCAGCCGCCCGCCGAGCCGGGCGCGCAGCACGGCCGCGGTCTCGGCCCGGCCGAAGGGGCCCACCTCGATCCGCTCCACCAGCTGCTCCACCCACAGCCGGTCGACGCCCGCCGGGTGCCGGGCGTCCTGCCGTACCGTCGCGGCCACCACCAACTGCCCGGCCGCGGCCGTCCGGTACAGCCGGTGGGCGTCGGCCTCGTCCAGCAGATGCGCGTCGTCGCAGCCCAGCACCACCTGTCGACCGCTCCCGGCCGCCTCCCGCAGCCACCCCAGGCACTCCGCGAGGGAGCCGAACGCCCGCACCGCACCGGCCCCGGGCCCCTGCCGTCCGCCCACCCCGCCGACCGTCACCACCGTGCGCCCCGCCGCCGCGGCCTGAGTCAGCACCGCGGCGAGCAGCCGGGTCCTGCCCACCCCGAGCCCCCGGTGAGCAGCACCCCGGTGCCCTTGCCCAACACCTCACCGGCCGCGCCGAGTTCACTCGTGCGCCCCGCCAGCACCCACTGCTGCCCCGTGTCGATCGGCATGTGTCTCCCCGTCCGGTGAACCGGCGTCAACGCGGCACGGGTGACAACCCGACGGTCACACCCGCCCGGACCCTGCCTAGGCGCCCCCGCTCTCGGGCCGCTCGAAACCCCTCGAACGGCCCGCCCGCCCCGGCCCCCGCCGCGCACGCCCCACCGGCTCCACCGGCGCACCAACGCCGCGCCGTACAACGGCGGTCATGGACTCCGCATTCATCGAGGCACTGCTGGGCGCGCGCCGCCCGCTGGTGATGGAGATCAAACCGCGCGACGCCCACGGCGCCGACCTCGTCGCGGGCCGCACCCCCGCCGACCTCGTCGCCGCCTACGAGGAGGCGGGCGCCCCCTGCCTGTCGGTGGTGACCGGCCGCTGGTTCGGCGGCACCCCCGCCCTGCTGCGCGAGGTCGCCCGCCACGCCTCGGTGCCGCTGCTCCAGAAGGACTTCATCACCCGCCGCGACCAGCTGGCCCGCGCCCGCGAACTCGGCGCCTCCGCCGTCCTGCTGACCGCGGCCCTGCTGCCCGCGACCGCGCTGCGCACCCTGGTCGACGCCGCGCTGCGCGAGGGCCTGACCCCGTTCGTCGAGATCACCTCCGAGGCGGAACTCGACCGCGTCCCGCGGCCCGGCGACTGCGTGATCGCCGTCAACAACAAGGACATCAAGGCCCGCGAACGCGACGCGGCCGACCTCTCCCGCAGCCACGCCCTGCTGCCCGCCCTGCGCGCCGCCGGCACCCCCTGCCCGGTCAGCGCCAGCGGCATCGACACCCCTCGGCCGCGGCCGGGCTGCTCGCGGCCGGCTACCGCGGTCTGCTCATCGGCACGGCCCTCCTGCGCTCCGAGGACCTCGAGGCCTGGCCCACCGTCCGGCCCGCGCTTTTGGCGGACAGCGGAATCCCGTCTAGTCTGGACGTGTAGTCAAACTTGATGAGCACGACCGCACCACCCGGGAGCCCGCGTGACCCTGCCCCACACCGGCTACACGCCCACCGCCGAGGACCGCGCGAGCCTCGACGCCTGGTTCGAGGAGTACGACGCGCTGTGCACCAAGTGCGACATCGAGCGCATGGCGGACCAGGCAGTCTTCCCGCTGAACCTGGTCAGTGACGACTCCGCGGGCAACGGCAGATCGGCGCAGTGGGACCGCCGCCAGTTCGTCGAGACCATGGCGCACGTCATGGGCGACGGCAGCCAGGAGGTCACGTTCAGCAACACCCGCACGCCGGTCTTCCTCTCCCCGTCGATGGCCGTGGTCTTCACCCACTCCGTGGTCACCACGGGCGACCAGACCTACGAGACCGACTACGCCGACGTACTCGTCCGCAAGGACGGCTCGTGGGCGTTCCAGACGATGATCCAGAGCGGTTGGGGCGACAACCTCTGACCGCCGGGCCCACCGGCCCCCTCCTGCTCCGGCAGGGCCGCGATCCCCCCGTCCGCGGCCCTGCCGGACACCTCCCCCGTCCCCTTCCGCCCTCGCACCCCGCCGCACCCCCGCTCGAGAACGGCTCGCGTCGCGTGGCGTGCGCGCCCGGCAGCGCGTATGACTGGGCGTCATGGCTGGACCAGCGCACGCCCCCGGCGTTCGGCCCCGTTCAGGTCCCTGCTGCGCGAGGCCGAGGAGCTGCTGCGCGCCGGCCACCCGGACCGGGCCGCGGCCCACTGCGCGGACCTGCGCCGGCGCGCCGCGCGGGCCGGCTGCCCCGCCTGGGCCGTCGCGTTCGGCGCCCTGCGGGCCGAAGCACTCCTGCACCACGGCGACCCGGCGGCGGCCGAGCGCGAGGCCGCCGCGGCCCTGCGCGCGGCCGAACCCCTGGGCCCGGCACACCGCCTGCGGCCCGCCCTGGTCCTCGCCGAGACCCTGACGGCCCTGGGCCGGCACGCCGAGGCCGCCCAGCACCTGCCGGCGGCCCCTCCCGCCCGTACGGCAGGCCCCGCCACGCCCGGCGTCCGGACCGCCACTTCCGGCGTCCGGACCGCCGGGGACGGCGGCCACGACCGGCTCCGCCTCCACCCCGAGGCGCCGGCCCTCCTGTACGCCCACGGACGCGTCCACCTGGCCGCGGGCCGGCACCGTGCGGCGCTCGCCGCGTTCCTGGAGACCGGCCGGCGTCTCCGCGGCCCGAACCCCGGCCCCGCCCCGGCCCCGGTCGCCGCCCCGGCCCCGGTCGCGTGGCGGACCGGCGCGGCCGAGGCCCTGCTGGCGCTCGGGCGGACGGCGACCGCGGCCGCCCTGCTCGCCGAACAGCTCACCGCGCCCGGCCCCACGGGCCCCCGGGAACGGGGCATCGCCCTGCGCCTGCTCGCGGCCACCGAGAGCCCCGCCCGGGGAGCGGCGACCCTAGCCCGCGCCGTCACGCTGCTGCGCGCCGCGGGCGACCGGCGGGAACTCGCCCGCGCCTACGCCGACTTCGCCCAAGCCCTGGACCGGCGGGGCGAACCGGACCTCGCCGGGGCCTTCCACGCCCGGGCCCACCACCTGACCGCGACCTGCGCCCCCGCCCCGGCCACCCGCCGCCACCCGGCCCCGCCCGTCCCGCATCCCGACCCGCCCGTCCCGCATCCCGACCCGCCCGGCAGCCCCCTGGCCCCGCCGGGCAGCCCCCGGCCACCCCCGCCCCCGGCGACGCCGTGCCCGCCGCCGGCCTCCGCTGACCTCACGGCTCCAGGTCGACGACCCCCGTGCCGCCCGGGATGTCCAGCGGCACGGAGACCTGGTCGTGCGCGACCAGCCACGCGCCGCCGGTCTTCCGGAAGCAGAAGGTGACCCGGACCCACATGCCGTCCGTCGCGGTCCCGTCCGCCGTCGTGCCGCCGAGCCGGCCGAAGCCGTGGACGAACGCCACGTCCTCGCCCGCCGTGACCACCAGGTCGCGCACCTCGTAGGTCACCTCCCGGAAGAGCGCGAACACGTTCGCCCAGTTCTTCAGCTTCGCGTCGATCCCGACGTGCTGGAGCGGCGGATCGATGTCGAAGGACACGACGTCCGTCGCGTAGAACCGCCTCAGACCCTCGAGGTCCCTGGCCCGGACCGCGTCGACGATCCCGTCGACCCGGCGGCGGACCGCGGCTTCGCCCGTCCCGTCCGGTGCGGGGCCGGCCGTCCTTCCTGCCGTGCTCCGGGCGACGACGTGGTCCAGCAGGGTGTCGAGCGCGCCGGCGTGGTGGGCGCCCGGCGCGAACGTCGTCCCGTCCTCGAAGTCGGCGTGGAGGGACAGCGAGACCTCAGGGGTCACCGCACCCATCCCGAGGAGTTCGCACAGGGCCCGCAGCCGCCGGGCCGCGAGGGTGCCGCCGCGCACCCCGTAGGAGACGAACCCGACGGCCTTGTGGGCCCACTCCGCGTGCAGGTAGTCGATCGCGTTCTTGAGCACGCCGGGGAAGGAGGCGTTGTACTCGGGGGTGACCATGATGAATCCGTCGAAGCGGGCGACGGTGCCGGCCCAGGCCCGCGTGTGCTCGTGCTCGTACCGACCGGTGAGCGCGGGCAGCGGCTCGTCCAGGTGCGGCAGCGGATGGTCGAGCAGGTCGATCACCTCGAACGCGGCGTCGCCGCGGCGGGCCGCCCGCTCGTGCACCCACCGGGCGACCTGCTCGCCCTTGCGGCCGGGGCGGGTGCTGCCGATGAGTATGCCGATCCTGGTCATCGCCGTCTCCTGAGGTGTCCGCCCGGGTTCTCCGGGCCGGTCGTGTCGTCGCCCGGTACGACGAGACACGCCCCCGGAACGTCAGGGCGGGCCGAGGACCTGACAATCGGGCGTGCCGTCCCGTCGTACCGGGGAGAGGAACGATCCGAGACCAGGGAGCCACCGCAGCCATGACCGACCACCCGACATCACGGCACGTCGAGTCCGACGCCGACCTGGACGCGATCATCGGCGAGCGGCGGCGGCTGACCGGTCTCGCCTACCGGCTCCTCGGTTCCCTGGCCGAGGCCGAGGACGCGGTCCAGGAGACCTACACCCGCTGGTACGCCCTCTCCAGGCGGCAGCAGGACGCCGTCGAGTCGCCCGGTGCCTGGCTGACGACGGTCGCCACCCGCGTGTGCCTGGACCTCCTCGGCTCGGCGCGGGTACGGCGCGAGCGGTACACGGGCGTCTGGATCCCGGAGCCGCTGCCCGAGCGGACCGACTGGATCGGCGGGCGCCCGGGCACCGCCGCTGCCGGCCCCGTGGACCCGGCCGACCGGGTCACGCTCGACGAGTCGGTGAGCATGGCGTTCCTCGTCGCCCTCGAATCCATGACCCCGGCCCAGCGCGTCGCGCTCGTCCTGCACGACGTCTTCGGCTACCCGTTCGCCGAGATCGCCCGGATCACCGGCCGCACCCCGGCGGCATGCCGCGAACTGGCCTCCTCCGCGCGGCGCCGCGTCCGCACCGCCCTGCCCCCGCGGCCCCGGCGGCCCATCAGGCGGGCCTCGTCAGGGACTTCAAGCGGGCGTGGGACGCCCAGGACGTCAACGCCCTCCTCAGGCTCCTCGCCCCCGACGCGACGCTGACGGCGGACGGCGGCGGCGTGGTCCCCGCCGCGCTCCACCCCGTCGAGGGCGGCGAAGAGGTCGCCCGCTACCTCACCGGCCTCGCAGCCCGGGCGAACGGCGCGCTGACGGTCCGGGAGCGCACGGTCAACGGCCGGGCCGGTCTGGTACTCGAGTACGAAGGCGCCACCGCGGCGGTGTACGCCTTCGACATCGCGGACGACCGCATCACGCACATCTGGGCGGTGCGCAACCCCGACAAACTCCGCCCCTGGACGACACCCTGACCGCCCGGGCCACGGGCGGGCCGGAGCCGCGCGGGAGGATGCTCGCTCGAGAACCGCTCGAGACGCGTGGCGCCCGCACCCCGCCCGGGGCTTGACTGGGCATCATGGTCGGACCCGCGCAGCGCCCTGGCGTCACGCCTCGCCGGACGCGCGTGCCCGTATGCGCGCAGCCGCACCTGCCGTACGGGCCGGCCGGGCCGCACTCGCCGTACGGGCCGCACCCGCCGTCCGGGCCGGCGGGCCGGGGCGCACCGGTGGCGGCCGGGCGCCACGTCACCCCACCCGAGGACCCCGCCGCCTCCGCCGCCCCCGCCGCCCCCGCCGCCTCCGCCGCCGCGACGACGGTCTCAGCCCTCTCCGGCGCCCGCGTCCCCGTCCGCCCCGGCGACGAACACCCCGCCGGCGGCTCCGAGGGCGGCGCTCCGGGCCGCCTGCCGGCCCAGCCCGGATCGGCTCCGCCGCGCACCAGCACCAGCTGCTGGTACACGGGCGCCGTGGCCGCGAGGAGCACCCTCCGCGCACACGTGCCCTCGGGGCACTCGCCCCGCCGGACCGCCCGCTCGACGACGACGGCGCACCGCGCGTACCGCTCCTCCCAGAACCGCCGCAGCGCCGCCGCGGCCTCCTGGGAGCGGAACGAGGCGGCGATCAGCGCGGCGGTGACCGGCTCGGCGGTGAGGGCGGCCTCCACCTCGGCGTTGACGGCGGCCAGGTCCCCTTCGAGCGTTCCGGTGTCCGGCGGCCGCCAGTCGTCGCCCCCGGCGGCGTCGAGCACGTCGGCGAGCAGCCCGCCCACGTCCCGCCAGCGTCGGTACACCGTCGTGCGGTGCACCCCGGCCCGCTCCGCGACCGCGTCCACGGTCAGTTCGTCGTACCCGCGCTCGACCAGCAGCTCCCGCGCCGCCTCCAGCACCTGTGCCCGCACCCGCGCGGTACGGCCCCCGGCCGCCGCACCGGCCCACCGGGCCGCTGCCCCGACGCCTCCGCCCGGCGCCCCGGCGACTCCGCCCGCTGTCCCGGCGACGGTGTCCCCCGCCCCGGCGACTCCACCCGCTGCCCCGGCGACGGTGTCCGCTGCCCCGCGGCCCCGTCCGCTGTCCCGACGGCTCCGCCCGCCGCCCCGCGGCGCCCGTCCGCCCCCGCCGGCCGTCCGACCGGCCCCGGGTCCCGCACCGGAATTTCCGCTTGCTCTCACCGCCGCCACCATGACAGCATCTTAATGCAACTGTTGTCGCAGTAAGGAGTGGACATGCTCTTCCGGGGCGCTCACCCGACCCCGCGGCCCACCGGGGCCGCCCCGCACACGAACGTCTCGGAGCACCCCCATGCCCACGCAGATCAGCGCCCGCGCCGTCACGAAGTCGTACAACGGCCGTCTCGTCCTCGACTCCGTCACCTGCACGCTCACCACGGGTGAGCGCACCGGCATCATCGGAGAGAACGGCTCCGGCAAGACCACCCTGCTGCGCCTGTTCGCCGGGGTGGAGCAGGCGGACGCCGGCGAGATCACCGTCCAGGCCGACGGCGGCGTCGGCTACCTCCCGCAGGACGGCCGGCTCCCCGCCCACCACACCGTCCAGCAGGCCGTCGACGACGCCCTGAGCGACCTGCGCGCCATGGAGCGCCGCATGCGCGAGCTCGAGGCCGCCATGACCGACGGCGCCGACGACCGGGTCCTCGCCGAGTACGGCGACCTGCTGACCGCCTTCGAACTGCGCGGCGGCTACGAGGCCGACGCCCGGGTGGAGCGCGCCCTGCACGGCCTCGGCCTCGGCCATCTGCCGCGCGACCGCGCCGTCGGCGACCTCTCCGGCGGTGAACAGGTCCGGCTGCGCCTGGCCGCGCTCCTCGCCGCGTCCCCGAGGTGCTGCTGCTCGACGAGCCGACGAACCACCTCGACGCCGCCGCCCTGACCTGGCTCGAGGACCACCTGCGCACCCGGCGCGGCACCACCGTCGCGGTCTCCCACGACCGCACCTTCCTCGACCGCGTCACCACCACCCTGCTGGAGGTCGACGCCGACCGCCGCACCGTCACCCGCTACGGCAACGGCTACACCGGCTACCTCGCCGAGAAGGCCGCCGCCCGGCAGCGCTGGGCCCAGGAACACGCCCGCTGGGAGGCGGAGGTGGCCGCCCAGCGCGAAGCGGCCGCCACCACGGCCCGCCGCGTCGCCCCCGGCCGCGCCATGACCGACGGCAACAAGATGGCCTACGACCGTGCCGCCGGCCGCGTCCAGCAGTCCCTGGCCAGCAGGGTCCGCAACGCCGAGGAACGCCTGCGCCGCCTGCTCGCCGACCCGGTGCCCCGCCGCCGGAGCCGCTGCGTTTCACGCCCGTCCTGCGCTCGGGCCGGCTCTCCGGCACGGTCCTGGACGCCACCGGCGTCGCCGTCACCGGCCGGCTCGCCCCCACCGACCTCACCGTCCGGGCAGGGGACCGCCTGCTGATCACGGGGAGCAACGGCACCGGCAAGAGCACCCTGCTGAGCGTCCTGGCCGGCCGGCTCACCCCGGACGCCGGCCGCGTCACCCGGCGGGGCCGCATCGGCCACCTGCCCCAGGAGCCCGGCCCCGGCCGCCCCGGCGAGACCCTGCTCCAGGCCTACGCCCGGGCCTGCCCGGCCACCCCGAGGAGCACACCGAACGCCTCCTCGCGCTCGGCCTGTTCACCCCCGAACGCCTGACGGCCCGGGTCACCGAACTGTCCACCGGCCAGCGCCAGCGCCTGGCCCTGGCCCGCCTGCTGAGCCGTCCCAGCGACGTCCTGCTGCTGGACGAGCCGACGAACCACCTCTCCCCGGCGCTCATCGAAGACCTGGAGCAGGCCCTGGCCGACTACCCCGGCACCCTGCTCCTGGTCTCCCACGACCGCCGTCTGCGCGCCCGGTGGCAGGGCGACCACCTCGCCCTCCCGCCGCGTGACACCGTCCCGTCCCTGACCACCTGACCAGGAGCCGCCCCATGACCGACACGCCCACGCCGCAGAGCGCTCGGCAGCCCGAGCCCGCGCCCGAGAACACCGCGGCCGAGAACGCCGCGGCCGATCACGCCGCGCCCGAGAACTCCACGAACGGGAAGACCGTGAACGAGAAGAAGACGAACGAGAAGAAGACGAACGAGTCGGAGACCAAGCGGAGGTTCCAGGAGGCCCTGGAACGCAAGGCCGCCGTCAGCCGGGCCCGCCAGGCCCACGAGGACGGCCGCCTCAAACTCAAGGGCTTCAACGGCCCCAAGGGCCAGAACCGCACCTTCCGCCGCAAGTCCGGCTGACCGCCGGCCACACCGGGGGCGGCCCGCCGACCGGCGACCAGGCCGGCGGCCCGCCCACCCGCACGGACACGGCACCCCGCACGGACACGGCACCCCCGCACATAATTGCGAAATGACCACGGTGACGATCTCGGCCCGCGAATCGGAAGTGCTCGCGCTGCTCGGGGAGCACCTCAGCAACGCGGAGATCGCCGCGCGGCTGTTCATCTCCGTCCGCACGGTCGAGTCCCACGTCTCCTCGCTGCTGCGCAAGCTCCAGCTCCCCGACCGCCGGGCCCTGTCCCGCCACGCCGCCCGGCACGACCCGCGGGTCCCGGCGGCGACGCGGGTCCCGGCGGCGCGGCCGGCCGGCCGGACCCGTCGGCTGCCCTGCCCGCACCGCTGACGACGTTCGTCGGCCGGACGCGCGAACGCGCCGAACTGGCCCACGCCCTGCGCACGCACCGCCAGGTCACCGCGGTCGGCCCGGGCGGGGTGGGAAAGACCCGGCTGGCCCTGGCGGCGGCCGAGGACGTCGCCGACGACTTCCCCGACGGCGTGTGGTTCGTCGACCTGGTCCCGGTCACCGACCCCGAGCGGGTGGGCGCCGCCGTCGCGGCGGCCGTCGGCGCGGGCGAGCAGCCCGGCCGCCGCGTCGACGACGCCGTCCTGGCCACGCTCGCCGACCACCGGGCCCTGCTGGTGCTGGACAACTGCGAGCAGGTACGCGACGGAGTGGCCCCGTTCGTGGAACGGCTCCTGACCGCCTGCCCCCGGCTGCGGGTGCTCGCGACGAGCCGGGCCCGGCTCATGGTCCCCTTCGAACGGGCCTTCCCCGTCCCGCCGTTGTCCTGCGACGGCGGCGACGAGTCCGACGCCGTCGCCCTGTTCATGGACCGGGCCGCGGCCGTCGGCTGGCCGCCGGGCCCCTCGGTCAGCGAGGGCGTCACGGCCATCTGCGAAGGGCTCGGCGGCATGGCGCTCGCGATCGAGCTGGCCGCCGCCCGCTGGCCCACCCTCGGCCTCGACGGCCTCACCGCCGGCCTGCGCGACCCGCTGCGGATCCTCACCGGCGGCGCCCGCGCCGACGACCGGCACCGGTCGGTGCGGGCCGTACTGGACTTCAGCCACGACCTGCTCGAGCCCCGCGACCAGGCACTGCTGCGCCGGGTGTCGGTGTTCGTCGCGCCGTTCACCGCCGGGGCCGCCGCCGACGTCGCCGGGTTCGCGCCGCTGGAGTCCTCCGCCGTCGCCGACGGCCTGGGCCGGCTCGCCGAGCAGAGCCTGCTGGCCGTGACCCCGTCGCCGGCCGGCACCCGGTACCAGGCACTGGAGACCATCCGCCAGTACGGCACCGAACGGCTCGACGGCACCGCGGAGACGGACACCGTCCGCTCCCGCCACCTGACCTGGTGCCTGACCGCCGCGACCGGCCTCGCGGCCGGCGGCGGCGAGGACTGGCGCGCCCGCTTCGACGCGTTCGCGGACGACGCCCGGGCCGCTCTCGCCTGGGCCGCCGGCCGGCCGGAACGACGCGAGGACGCCCGCCGCCTCGCCCGGACCCTGGCCGCACTGGCCTTCACCCGCAACCTGCTCGGCGAGGCCCAGCAGCGCTACGAGCAGGCGGCACACCTCGCCGGGGACGCCGACCGCGCCGCGGCGCTGCGGCAGGCCGCCGCGGTCGCCGGGTGCCGCAGGCTCGGCGACGACATGTACCGCCTGTACCGCGCCGCCGCCGACGCCGCCCGCCGGGCCGGCGACGACACCGGAGCCGGCCGCGACCTCGCGGCCGCCGCCACGGCCGCCCACCGCTTCTCCACCTCGTTCACGCGCCTGCCCGCCGCGGCGGAGACCCGCGACCTGCTCGACGAGGCACGCAAGCTCTCCGGCGACGCCCCAGGGTCCCGGGCGGCCGTGGCACTGGCCGAAGCGGCCGTCCTCCACGACGCGTTCGGCGCCCTCCAGGGGGACACCGAGAACACGGCGCAGGACACCGTCGCCGACGCCGAGCGGGCCGTCCGCCTCGCCCGCCTCACCGGCGATCCGGTCGCCGAGTCCGCCGCCCTCGACGCCCTGTCCGGCGCCCACAGCTGGGCCGGTGACACCTTCTCCGCTGCGGCCGCCGCCCGCCGCCGGATCGACGTCCTGTCCGGCGCGCCGGACACCCCCGCCGGCGTCCACGAACTGACGGACGCCCTCGCCATGGCCGCCGGCACCGCCCTCGGCGCCGGCGACCTGCCCCGGGCGCGCCGGTGGGGCAGGCGGCTCGCCGGGCACCCGCTGCTCGCCGAGGCCGGCCACCAGGCCACGTCCTGGCTCCTGACCGCGGACGCCCTCGCCGGCCACGCCGACGACGTCCTCGGCCGCAGCGTCCGCTTCCTCGACGCGTGGGAGCACGGCGGACGCCCGCGGTCCCTGTCGCTCGGCGCGGCCGCCGCGTCGGTGGCCATGGTCCACGGGCTGCGCGGCGACCACGACGCCCGCGGGGAGTGGCTCGCCGTCGTCGACCGGGCCGACACGGCGGTCCAGCACCGGCTCGGCTACGGCGCGGTCTTCGACGCCCTGGTCCTGCTCCACCACGGCGACGCCCGGGCGGCGCTGGAGCGGGTCGCGCCCGAACCGGAGGAGGTGTGGAAGTGG
Source organism: Streptomyces sp. SW4 (assembly GCA_003248315.1). Lineage (GTDB taxonomy): Bacteria > Actinomycetota > Actinomycetes > Streptomycetales > Streptomycetaceae > Streptomyces. Next base: position 31,287 of record QKWM01000002.1, on the reverse strand, counting down.
GTGTGCTGGATCTGGCTGCACTGGTACGTCGCCCTGCGCGCCGAGGCCGCGGTCCTCGCCGGCCACCCCGACGCCCGCGCCCGCATCACCGCCGCCCGGACCGTCGTCGCCGGAAACCCGGTCGCCACCGCCCAGGTCGACCGGGCCGAGGCGCTCCTCGACGGCGACCCGCGGCGCCTGCTCGCCACCGCCGACGCCTTCGGCACGGCCGGCTGCCCCTACCAGGCGGCCCGCACCCTCCTCCTCGCCGGCGGCCCGCACACACCCGCCGGCACGAGCGCCCTCGCCTCCCTCGGCCTCGCCCCCAGGCGGCGACCGCCCCAGGCGCCCGCCCGGCCGACTGACCGCCCCCTGCCGCCAAGGGATCGCCGGTCCCGGATCCCTCGCCCCTGCGGCGCCGCTCAGCCCTTGCCCGCCAGGGCCGGCACGAGGGCGGCGGCGTCCACCGTGCCGAGGCCGCTGGCCAGGTCGTAGCCCTCACCGGCCCGGAAGCCGCCCTTGCCGTTGGTACCGGAGGTGATGTCGACGACGCCGGCCCGCTCACCGGCCTCGGGGGAGGGAGCCAGGCCGTACAGGCGCGGGTTCACATTGCCCAGGCCCTCGCCCCTGTGCTGGGCGGCCAGCGCCACCATCCCGGCGAACAGCGGCGCCGCCAGACTGGTGCCGCCGACGGGGACCCAGCGGCTGCCCTTGTCGGAGGTGAAGTAGATCATCGTGCCGGCCGTCGCGGACGCCGTGAGCGACACGTCCGGCACGGCCCGGCGTCCTCGGGCGAGCTCGGCGACCCGGCCCTCGCCCTGGTAGCCGGGCTGTGCGAACACCCTGGACCTGCCGCCGCCCGGGGCGCCGACCTCGTCGTTCCACACCGTGTCCGGTGCCGTCCGCCGGCCGTCGTCGTCCAGGGAGAGCCGGGTGCCGCCGACGGCGGTGACGTTCGGGTCGGCGGCGGGCCACTCGACCGTGCGGACCTCGGCGCCGCTGCCCGAGGCGTTCGGGTCGTACACGCCGTTGTCCCCGGAGGACGCCACGACGGTGACACCCTCCTTGTCCATCTCCCTGAACAGCTCACTGATCTGCGCGTACAGGCGGCCGTAGCCGCGCACCTCGTCGCCCACCTCCGGATAGCCGAGGCTCAGGGAGACGACGTCGGCGCTCCCGTCGTCGCTGATGCCGGCCAGGACCTCGACCAGCTGCGTCAGGGCCTGCGGGGAGATCTGGTCGTCCACGTCGTCGGGGGCGGCGCCCATCCGGTGGAGGACCAGCTGGGCGTCCGGTGCCATGGCGTGCGCCGCCTGGAGGTCCATGGTCGTCTCCAGCGCGCTGACGGCCATGGTCCGGTCGCTCCAGTCGAAGGGCACCTCGCTGCCGGAGTCGGGCCGGTGGTCGACGATCCGCAGGTCCGGCTCGGGCAGCCCCATCTTCCGGCTGAACGCCTTCAGGTCCTCGGCGGCGTTCGGGGCCCCGATCGGGTCGACGACCGCGATGGTGCGGCCCTTGCCGGTGATGCCCTTGTCCGCCAGTTCGTCGACGCCGTACGCGGTGCGCAGCTGGTCGGCGGTGTAGCAGGCGTTCTTCGTCGTCTCCTGGCACTGCTCCCGTTCGGCCCGCACCGATCCCGCCTCGGTGGCGCCCACCACGCCGGCGGTGCCCACCGCGTCGGCGGCGCCGGCCCTCGACGGATCGCCGTGCGTGCAGCCGGCGGCCACCATGGCCACGGCCACGAGGGCCGGAACGGTCGTCCTCGTACGGCTGAGACGTGCCATGCGGTCCTCACTCCTCGACCCCCGAGCTCGTGGACGCGCCGCACGGTCCCGTCCCGGACCGCGCGGACGCCTGCTCTGTACACGGACATCAGGATCACCCGGCGGCACCCCGCACGCCACGGGAACCGCTCCCGCCCCCTGGCCACACGGGCAGGCCCGGTCCCGCCGCCGCCCCTCCCGTGTGCGGTAACCGCTGTTACCATGACCGGTATGGCGAAGACACAGCTGGGCGCACGCGTGGACGAGGACGTCGCGGAACTCGCCCGGAAGCGAGCCGCCGACCTGGGGCTGAGCGTCGGCGACTACCTGGCCAGACTGGTCCAGGACGACACCAGCGGCCTGCGCGCCCGCGCGGTGGACGCGGCCGCCCGCTTCCTGGCCGAGCACCAGTCGCTCTTCGACGAGGCCGAAGCCGAACAGGGCCGGCGGACCCCGCCGGGAGAGCACGCCGCCTGATGGACCTGCACATCGACGTTCCCTGGATCCTGCAGGTGGCCGAGGCCGCCGGCGCCGACGACCCCGCCCCCGACGACTACGGCGTCCCCGTCTCGGCGGTCGCCCGCCACCGCGCCGAGCTGTTCGGGCGGCCCGTCTACGACGGCCCCTACGCCAAGGCCGCCGCCCTGGTGCACACGCTGGGCCGGTGCCGCTGGCTGGAGCGCTCCAACCTGGCCGTCGCCGCCGCGACCGGCGTCATGTACCTGGAGGCCGCCGGCGTCCCCGTCAAACCCGGGCGTGAGGACGCTGTCGCGTTGAAGGATCTGCTTCTCGACCCGGCGTGCACGGCCGGAAGGATCGCCGCCCTGCTGCGGTCCTGGCCGACCGCTACCTGACTCTGCGTCAGAGCATCAGGAGGAGCCGTGTGTTGGGCACCAGCTTGCGGTTCACGCTGGTGCTCTGCACGAATATGGTGAAGTCGTCGTTGTGGTCCGGCTTGACGCGTACCTCCACGTCCGGCAGGCCGAGCAGCGCCCGGGCCTGCGGTCCCGTGTACACCCGGTCCGTCTTCTTCTCCAGGACCGCGATCTGCTTGCGTGCCTGTACCTTCTCGGACTTGCTGAGCTGGTAGTAGGCGCCGCCGGTGCGGTAGGTGTGCCCGGATTCCACCACCCAGTCCCGGATGCCTGCGTCGCGGGTCACCGGGATCAGCGCGTATCCGGACGGGTCGGCCGGGGTGAGGCCGGCCGCCTTGATGGTGTCCTTGTTGACGGTGTCCGCGCCGGTGGAGAACATCGCCCGCGTTCCCGGATGCCCTTGGTACGGCCCACCATGAACTTCTCGGTGGCCTGCTGGATGACCTGTCCGGCCTCCTCCAGGCCCTGGGTGCTGGTGGCGTCCCAGATGGCGATGTTGTCTTTGGGGAACCCGCACTGCATCGCCTCGCGTTTGCCCATCTGGTCGGGTACCAGGACGGCCAGCGTCCAGTTGTCCGCCTGCGTCGCGAACATCTGGGCCACCGCGTCGACCAGCGAGCGCGGGTCGCGGGCCGGGGCGTCCTTGCAGCGGTGACTGGCGTTCTCCTGCCCGTCGGTCAGGACGAACGTCAGGAAGCTGTGGTCGCCGTACAGCTGGGCCGTCTGCGCCAGCTCGTGCTGCGACTTCAACGCGGCCGCCAGCAGCGCCGTCATCCCGCCGGTGCGGTACATCTGCTTCAGCGACGGCATCCGCAGCACGTCCTTGTCGTAGATGACGCACTCCACCTCGTTCGCGAAGACGTACACCGTCACCCGGGTCTCCTGGTCCAGTTCCCTGGACCGGCGGGCGAGGTAGGCGATCTGCTGGTCGGCGACCTCGACGACCTTGCCGCTCAGGTGCGACATGGACGAACTGGCGTCCAGGACCAGGGCGACGTGGTTGATGTAGTTCTGACTGCCTGCCATGACAGCTCCCCCTCTTGCCGATCCGATGCTCACAGCCTCTCACCCACCACTGACAATCGATCATGGAAGCGGCGCCGTCCTCTTCCGGCGGCGCCCCGTGGGCCCGGCCGGACATGGGGACGACCGTGGGATCCGGCTCCCGGGGAGGGGTCTTCAGGCAGCGGCCCTCACCTCCGAAGGGTGCGGGGGAGCAGCCGGTCGATCTCGGCGAGCACGTGGTCCACGAGCGGGCGCACGCGCGCCCGCAAATCCTCGCTCCACTGCTCCTCGGAGTAGTGCCAGCCGAGATAGAGCCGCCTGGCGTGCTCGAGGGCGGCGCGGTGTTCGGGCGGGAGCAGGGCGAGGGCCCGGTCGGCGGCGGCGTCCTTCGACTCGATCCGGCCGGTGGCGAGCGTGGTCCAGATGCGGGCGAGGGTCAGCAGGACGTTGCGGGTGTCGCTGTCCAGATCCTCGAGCAGGGCGGGGATGCCGGCCACGCTCGCCCGGACCACGTCGGCCTGCGGTACCGGGTCGAGGACCTGCGCCGGGCGGGGGCCGGTGAGGGGGTGGTCGCCGGCCAGCGTCATGGTGATCAGCAGGGCCAGATCGGGCATCGGCTCGGGCCGGGGGACCTTCCCGGCCTCGTACTCGGCGCGCAGCCACTCGCCGTAGAGGAAGTCGCCGGTGGGCGGGTACCGCCACGGGCTGACCTCGGACCGGACGACCACGGTGAGCTCGACGGGGCGGGCCTTGTTCCTCCAGCCGGAGAGGGCCAGCAGTCCCTCGAGGAGTGCCCGTCGTTCCCGCTCGTCCATGCGCCGCCGGGAGACAGCCAGTACGTCCACGTCGCTGGCCGGCCTGAGTCCGCCGAGCACGCAGGAGCCGTGGAGGTAGGTGCCGATGACGTCTTCGCCCAGCACACCGCCGACCAGCTCCACGATCTTCCGTACCTGATGCATCGCACCAGCGTCTCCTGCCGCCGCCGGTGACCGCACCGCGATATCCGGCTTCGCCACCGGAGGCGTTGCACAGGCGTGAGGGCCCCCACCGTCCTGGGGCCCTCACCTTGCGTGCCGGACGGCCGGAGCCGGCTACGGGTAGAGCTTGATGCTGTTGATCGGCGTGATGTCGGCGACGCCGACGGTGTAGCTGTTGATGATCAGGCCGGTGCAGTTGGCACCGTTGTAGCCGTAGCACAGCCGCGCCTTCGCGCCGGAGTGCTGGTTGTTGAAGACCCACTTCGTGCCGTACTGGTTGTTCAGGTTGTGGGCGCCGTACTGGTACCAGCGGTGGCTGGGCCGGCCGGCGTTCCAGTCGGCCTCGTTCTGGTACATGCAGACGTAGCCGACCTGGCAGCCCGCGTAGTCCCCCTGCGCGCGCTGCGCCCCCTGCTCGCCGGCCTGCGCGCTCGCGGCGGCGCCGACGAGCGTCCCGGTGGCCAGGGCCAGTGCCACGGCACTCCGTCTGATCCTGAGCATGGTTTCCCCTAGGTCTCGGACATGACGTCCCCCTGGTGCACGAGTCGCCCTCGTGTACAGGTCACCGGCGCCGTGCCGTCTGCGGCCTGCCGCGCCGGCGGGACGAACCGCATCCTCACCGGCGCCGGGCGGGTCGTGAACCTGACATGTCCGAGCTTGACGTGACACGCCGCCCACGGCGGAACGCCCCGCACGGGGCATCCGCCCGGGCGCCCCTTCTTTGCTATGCGCGATACGAATTCCGGTATCGCGTCACGAATCTTCCTGACCGTCGAAAACGCCCCCTACTCTTCCGTCCAGTTCCTGACCCGGAAGCCCGCCTGCGTGGCTGCCTGGAAGTCAGGCTGCCTGGAAGGCCTGGAGAACCCGTAACACCCGGAACCCTTTCCGCCCCGGTGCGGACGAGTTTGCCCCGTGGCCCCTGTGGAGGATTTCGATGCCCCGACCGAATCGCCTGGCGTCCGTCCCTGCCGGCGTCCCTGCCGGTGTCTTCGTGCTGCTGGCCGGCGCCATGACCGTCACGGCGTGTGCGGCGGTGCCCGGTGCCCCGTCCGCCCGCCCCGGGACCGAGCCCGCGTCTGTGAAGGCGGCGGTGCAGGCGGGCCCGGGAGCCGCTCCTGCCGCATCCGGCGACGTCAATCCGGTGGCGACGAAAGCGGAGGTCAGGGCGCTGACCGCCGACTGGAAGGGCGACCGGTTCCCCGACGGCCGGCCCAGGGTCTCCGACGACCTGCTCAAGCGCATGAAGGTCGTCTCGATCGAACAGGCCTGGGGATATCTCAAGGAGAAGGGATACACCAACCAGTTCGCCGGTGACTGGCAGATGATCCACGAGGACGGGACCATCGTCGGCCGTGCCCTCACCGCCCAGTACATGCCGAGCAACCCCGGTCTGGAAAAGAGGATGACCGACGCCGGACATGCCGCGGGGAACGACGGCCAGATGAATACGTGGCCGATCGAGAAACTCCAGAAGGGCGACGTCTACGTCGCGGATGGATTCGGCAAGGTCCAGGACGGGACGCTCATCGGCGGGAACCTCGGCAGCACCATTCACCAGAAGACCGGTAACGGCGTCGTCTTCGACGGAACTCTGCGGGATCTGGAGGAACTGGAGGACATCAAGGGGTTCAACGCCTTCGTCCGCGGCTGGCACCCCTCGTACATCCAGGAGGTGATGCTCACCGGCGTCAACGGTGTCACCCGGATCGGGGAGGCCGTCGTACTGCCGGGGACATCGTCCTCGCCAAGCGGGAAGGCGTCGTCTTCATCCCGGCGCAGCTCGCCGAGGGGCTCGTCGAGGACGCCGAGGTCTCGCTGCTGCGCGACATGTTCACCAAGGAGCGGCTCGCCGACGGCACGTACACCTCCGGCCGGCTGGACAAGGGCTGGGACGAGGTCGAGCAGAAGATCAAGGACGACTTCGTCGGCTGGCTGAAGGAGAACAAGGACTCCCTGCCGGTGCCGGCCGACCGCGTCCAGGAGATCATCGAAGCCTCCGCCTGAGCCTCACGCCCGACCACCCCGGCCGCCCCGGCCACCGGCCGGATCGGCCCGCCACGGCCCCAGCACCACCGGCGCGGAACCGTCCACCGGATCCCAGCTCGCCCAGGCAGGCGGCCCAGCGGCACGCGGCACGTCATGGCACCGGCGGCACCTCGCGCGGGCGCAGGACGAGCAGCGAGTCCTCCACCGCCGCCGCCATGGCGAAGGGAAACCGGTCGAGTTCCAGGCAGAGCGCGACGTCGTCCGCGTGGGCGCCCTGGCGGACGCCCTGCGTGAGTTCGGCGGCGGCACGCGAGGTGCGGGCGCGGCGGAGGTAGGCGGCGGCATCCGTCCCGGCCCCGGCCGCTCTGCGGGCGATGTACCGGGCGCACGCCAGGTCCTCCTCGGCCCGCCCGTCCTCGCCGGTGACGACGAAGGTGACCCGGTCGCTCGCGTGGGCCCGCAGCAACCGGGCCGTTGCCTCCGCGACCACGAAGCCGGCGCACAGCACCAGCGACGCCTCCTTGACCGCGAGAGCGCCGACCGTCCCCGCCGTGGTCTTCTGTACGACGGTCCGTCCTTCGAGGTCGGCGGTGCGCAGCAGACCGGGCGAGTTCACGAGGTCGAACCCGGGCGCCGGGGGCCGTCCTTGAGCGCCACCCAGTCCGGACGGGACGCCGTGAGCGCCAGGGCCTCGTCCAGCGACCCGGCGAGCACGATCTTCTCGGCTCCCCGGGCGAAAGCCCAGGCGGCCACCGTGAAGGCACGCATGACGTCGACGACGACGGCGACGGACGGGGCTTCGGCCAGCTCGGCGGCACCGAGGAAACGCGCTTCCATCGCGTCATGATCCCGTACCGGCCGGGACCGCGTACGCCGATCGGTGCGTGCCGAACCGGTCGGGACCGCGTGCGCCGGGCGCCGGAAATGAAAGAGGGCGGGGAGAACCTTCTCCTCGCCACTCTCAAGGTATAGCGCAAGGGGGGCCTTGCGGCAAGGCCCCGGTGAGGGCGCACAATCGTCGGCCGGTGCCGCAGCCTGCACGGACGGGGGCTGCCAGGGCGCCGGGTTTCGACGGTTCCCCGGCGGTGCGACGGGGCGGAGCGGCCTCGGAGGTGTCGCGGTGACCGAGCAGTACGACGGACAGAACGCCGAGCAGGACGACGGACAGAACGCCGGGCGGTACGACGGGCAGGACGACGGACAGAACGCCGGGCGGTACGACGGGCAGGACGACGGACAGAACGCCGGGCGGTACGACGGGCAGGACGCCGGAGAGAACGGCGGGCGGTACGTGCTGGATCTCCGGGAGATCGACGAGAGCCAGGCGGGGAGGACCGGCGGCAAGGCCGCGCACCTGGGCGCGCTGTCACGGATCGAAGGTGTCCGGGTCCCGGCTGGGTTCGTCGTGACGACCGATGCCTTCCGCCGGGTCATGGCCGAGACGCCGTCGGTGGACGGGCTGTTGGGCCGGCTGGCGGAGGCGGATCCGCGGGACCGGGAAGCGATCGCCGCGCTCAGCGCACGGATCCGCCGGGCCGTCGAGGAGGCGCCCGTGCCGGCCGAAATCGAGACGGCGATCACCCGTGCTCTCACCGCGTCCGGTGAGCGTGCCGCCTACGCCGTGCGTTCCAGCGCGACGGCGGAGGACCTGCCGACGGCCTCCTTCGCCGGCCAGCAGGACACCTACCTGAACGTGGTGGGTGCGCGGTCCGTGGTGGAGCACGTCAGGCGGTGCTGGGCGTCGCTGTTCACCGAGCGGGCCGTCACCTACCGGCGCCGTAACGGTATCGACGACCGGGCCGTGCGGATGGCGGTGGTCGTGCAGCGGATGGTCGTTCCGTGGTCGGCGGGTGTGCTGTTCACGGCCGACCCGGTCACGGGGAACCGGAGGGTGGCCACGGTGGACGCGGGTTTCGGCTTGGGGAGGCCCTGGTCTCCGGTCTGGTGACTCCGGATGTGTTCCGGGTGCGTGACGGTCAGGTCGTCGACCGGTCCCTCGCCGTCAAGGAGCGTGCCGTACGGCCCGCCCTGGCGGGCGGCACCGAGCAGGTGACGGTGGAGGCGGGGCGGCAGACGCAGCCGGCGCTGACGGACGAGCAGGTGGTGGAGCTGGTACGTCTGGGCCGCCGGATCGAGGCGTATTTCGGCCGTCCGCAGGACATCGAGTGGTGCCTGGCCGACGGTGTGTTCCACATCGTCCAGAGCCGGCCCGTCACCACCCTCTTCCCCGTACCCGCGCCCGTGCCCGCTGACGGGCAGCGGCACGTCTACGTGTCGGTCGGCCACCAGCAGATGATGACCGACGCGATGAAGCCCTGGGTCTGTCGATGTGGCAGCTGACGGCGATGGTCCCGATGCACCCGGCCGGCGGACGGCTGTTCGTCGACGTCACCGCCCGCCTGGCCGCCCCGGAGGGCCGTGCGGCACTGCTGGAGATGATGGGCAGGGACGACCCCCTGATCAGGGACGCCCTGCAAACAGCCCTCGACACCACCCCACCCCCGCACCCGCACCCACCCCCACACCTGCGTCACCGTCCGCCCCACCCTCCGCCGGCCGCCCCGCCGAGATCGTGCCCGGCCCCACCACCCCACGCCCACTCCCACCCCCTGGAGACCGATCCCGCGATCGTCACCGGACTGATCGCCCGCAGCGAGGCGTCCGTCGCCGCGCTGGAACGCGAGATCCGCACCAGGACCGGACCGGCACTGTTCGACTTCCTCGAGGAGGCGTTCGAGGAACACAAACGCATCCTGGGCGACCCGCTGAGCATGCAGGTCATCATGGCGGGCATGGACGCCACCCGGTGGCTCAACGACCGCCTGTACGAGTGGCTGGGGAGAAGAACGCCGCCGACACCCTCACCCTGTCGGTCCCGGGCAACATCACCTCCCAGATGGGCCTGGACCTGCTCGACGTCGCCGACGCGATCCGCCCGCACCCGCAGGTGGTGGCGTTCCTGCAGAACACCACCGACGACGGTTTCCTCGACAGGCTGCCGAAACTGCCCGGCGGTACCGAGGCCCGCGACGCCATCGACGCCTTCCTCGACCGCTACGGCATGCGCTGCGCCGGCGAGATCGACATCACCCGGCCACGCTGGCGTGAACACCCCACCGCGCTCGTGCCCGCGATCCTCGACAACGTCCGCAACTTCGAACCCGGCGCCGCCGAACGCCGCTTCGACGAGGGACGGCGCAGGGCACGGCAGAAGGAACAGGACGTCCTGGCACGCCTGCGCACCCTGCCGGACGGCAACCGCAAGGCCGACGAGACCAAACGCATGATCGACCGGGTCCGTACCTTCATCGGCTACCGGAGTACCCCAAGTACGGCATCGTCAGCCGCTCCTTCGTCTACCGCAAGGCCCTGCTGCAGGAGGCCGAACGCCTGGTGGAGGACGGTGTGCTGGCCGAGAAGGAGGACATCTACTACCTCACCTTCCAGGAACTGCGCGATGCCGTGCGCACGCAGCGCGTCGACGGCCGGCTGGTGCACCGCCGCAAGGAGGAGTTCCGCCTCTTCCGGTCGCTCACCCCGCCCCGGGTGCTCACCTCCGACGGCGAGACCTTCCACGGCAGCTACCGGCGCCAGGACGTACCGCCCGGAGCCCTGGCGGGCCTCGCGGTCTCCGCCGGAACCGTCGAGGGCCGCGCCCGCGTGGTCCACGACATGGCCCGGGCCGACCTGGAGCCGGGCGACATCCTGGTCACCGCGTACACCGACCCCAGCTGGTCACCGCTGTTCGTCGGCATCAGGGGCCTGGTGACGGAGGTCGGCGGCCTGATGACCCACGGCGCGGTCATCGCCCGGGAGTACGGCCTGCCCGCCGTCGTCGGCGTCCCCGACGCCACCCGCCGCATCCCCGACGGCCACCACATCCGCCTCCACGGCACTGACGGCTACATCGAACTCCTCCCCTGACCCCGCGATGCCGCGCCGGCGACCGCAGGGAGCTTCTCCTTGTCGCGGGGCTTCGCGACCGAAGCGGGCCGAATGCCATGCTGCTCACGGCCGATTCGCGTGTACCCGTGATGGGCCGATCACAGGACGCCGGGCACAAGCCCGGTGGCGGAGGAGAGGAGACCGCTGAGGAGTCCTCCGGTCCTGGCGGAGGCGCTGTTGTCGCCCTGGCTGTCTCTTCCGCTGCAGATCTGCTGGGAAGCCGTCGCCGTAGCCGGACCGCTGCCGAGAAGCGGGCCGTTGATGAGGCCGTTCTGGAACGTCGTCCGGGTGACCTCGGAGTGCTGCCCCGATAAGGACTGGAATCAGAATGAGGTCTCCGGATTCCGGGGTGCCGGTGTGTTAGTTCTGCGTTGGCGCGGCCCGGGTCTATGGAAGCTGGACTCCGGACCAGGCATCGACTTCGCACTGTCCGTCGGCGTTGTTCCCTGCGGTCACGACTGTGCCGTTGGCACGCAGGCCGAGGGTGTGCGTTGAACCGGCCGCCACGGCGACAATGTCGCGCCAGTCGCCGACTTTGCACTGTCCGTAGCTGTTGTCTCCCACCGCGAGGACCCGCCCGGACGCTGTGACCCCGACGGTGTGGTAACTGCCCGCGCCGAGCGCCACGACGTCTTCCCACTCATCGACCGCGCACGCACCAGTTGCCCGCTCTCCGGTCGCTACTGCCCGCCCGTCGGCTCTGAGGCCGACGGTATGGAGATACCCGGCCGAAATGGCGGCCAGGTCACGCCACCCTTCAACGGCACACTGCCCTCGTCGGTTGTTCCCGCGGCCAGCGCAGAACCGTCTGACCGGACGCCGACCGAGTGCCAGTCACCACACGAGAGGACGACCATCTCGCGCCAGGACTGCACGTCGCACTGTCCTTCTGAACTCCGGCCAACTGCTAACACGCGGCCATTCGCGAGTAGCCCGAGCGTGCGGCGCCAGCCTGCGGCCACGGCCGTGACGCCTCGCCATCCGGCGACATCACATTGCCCATCGCCATTCCACCCCGTTGCCAGCACCGTGCCGTCCGACCGGAGTCCCACCGTATGGGACCTGCCCGTGTTCGTCGCGGTATGGACGTTGCCGGCTGCCACCGCGATGACGTCCTCCCATCGCTCGACACGACATTCAGCGGCTGCGGTATTGCCCACGGCGAGAACGGTTCCATCCCAGCGCCGTCCGACCGAATGACGCCTTCCGGCCGCCAGCGCCGACGCGTTAGCGAGCATTCCGCCTCCTTGCGCCTGGCGCGAGTTCGCGACATGGGATTCCACCTTACTTTCGACTGTAATCAGAGCGGGGTCCTCAGTCGTCGCCAGCAGATGACGGCACAACCGAGTGTGATGAAGGCTCGTGGATGTCGTCGCGGATCTCCCAGCGGATGCGTAGGCGGCGGAACCAGTGCAGTAGTGCGATGGCGCCTTCCACGACCCAGCGGTGTACGCCGAGGCAGAGCCGTGTTCGGTGCCGCGTCGGGCGATGCGCGGGGTGATTTCGAACCGTCGGACCTGGTCGCGGTAGCTCTCGTGGTCGTAGCCCCGGTCGGCGTAGAGGTGCTTCGGGCGGCGCAGCGGTTGGCCGCGTTTGCCTCGGATCGGCGGGACGGCTCGGATCAGTGGGATCAGCTGGGTCACGTCGTTGCGGTTGCCGCCGGTCAGCGTGGCGGCCAACGGGATGCCGTGGGCCCCGACGATCACGTGGTGCTTGCTGCCGGTCCTGCCCCGGTCCACCGGGGACGGGCCGGTGGCCGCACCACCTTTCATCGCGCGCAGATGGCTTGAGTCGACCGACGCCCGGGACAGATCCAGTTTGCCGGCCGCCCGCAGTTCGGCCAGCAGCATCTCGTGCAGGCGCTGCCAGACCCCGGCCTCGTTCCACTCCCGCAGTCGCCTCCAGCAGGTCATCCCGGAGCCGAAGCCGAGTTCCTGCGGGAGGTAGCGCCAGGGGATGCCGGTGTAGAGCACGAACAGGATGCCGCACAGAACCCGCCGGTCATCGAGCCGACGACGCCCCGGGTACGGGAAGCGCCGCTCACTCACCGGCAACAGCGGCTCGATGCGCTCCCACAGCCCATCGTCAACCTCCCACGGCTTACGCCCACCACGAGTCTCGGTCGCAATCACCCCTGCGGGCGGCATCAACGCGAACCGACACACCGTCATTTCCGAGCCTCAGGGACCTCATTCTGATTCCAGTCCTAAGTCGCTGTTCCGACCGGACCCTCTCACTCCGTTGACGGACTGATCTCTTAGTTCAACGGGCGAGGCGACGATGTCCGATGAAGGCAGTGCTGCACCGCCGACGAAGGCCAGGAAGTGATCGGGCTTGCGGAAGGCCCGTCCGGTCCGTGGGTCAAGTGGATCCTCGATCCCTCCTTGCCGTGATCGGCCGGATTCGGTCTCGTCACGTCTGGTCATGGGGGCCGCCCCGCCTCAGACCGCGTCCGTGCTGCGACCGCTGTTCGCTCCCGACTACTCGGTGATCCCGGACTGCATCACGCCCACGGCGACCATGCCGGGCGGTGACGTGGTCCTGCGGCGCGAGCAACTCGGCGATCTGTCCACGGACCCTCCTGCTCGGCGGGCTGGAGGCCGAGTTCCGTGAGGGGCTCCCGGCGACGGAGCAGACGAGTAGACGAGCAGACGATACGTCTGCTGACGGAGACCTCGGCCGGCACCACAGCTGCGGCCGACTTCCCGGATCTGCCCCATCGCCGCCCACCTCCGGACGGGCCGTGAGCCGGCACCGCCGGTACCGCCGGCAACGGGCCGGGAGGACGGGCGGGAGCGGCTGACGGAGCTGATCAGCCGTAGCCGGAGCAGCCGAGCTGCAGCATGCGGCCGAGCCGCGACCTCACCGGCCACGCCCACGGGACCGCGGTCTCTCAGGTTGAAAATCTATCGCTCGTTCAATATGTTGCGAGTGTTCAATTTTCTGTCCGGCTCCACCGACCGGAGGTGCCCTCCGCCGTGGCCAATCCCTACCGCGAACTCTTCCGCGCCCCAGGCTCCTTAGCGTTCTCCGCCGCCGGCTTCGTGGCCCGTATGCCGATCTCCATGACGGGCATCGGGATCATCACGATGCTGTCCCAGATGCGCGGCGAGTACGGGCTCGCCGGAGCCGTCTCCGCGACCTTCACGCTCTCCATGGCCCTCTTCGGACCCCAGGTCTCCCGCCTCGTGGACCGCGCAGGCCAGGGCAGGGTGCTGGTCCCGGCCACAGGCGTCAGCGTCGTCGCCATGGGGGCGCTGCTGCTCAGCGCCCGCTACGACGCCCCCGTGTGGACCCTCTTCGTCTTCGCCGCGCTCGCCGGCACCCTGCCCAACATGGCCGCCATGGTCCGGGCCCGGTGGACCCATGTGTACCGGGACTCCCCCGGCTGCACACCGCCTTCTCCCTGGAATCGGTCGTGGACGAGCTGACGTTCGTCGTCGGCCCGGCCCTCTCCGTGGCGCTCTCCACGGCCGTCTTCCCCGAGGCCGGCCCCCTCGTCGCCGCCGTGCTCCTGGCCCTCGGCGTGCTGCTCTTCGTCCCGCAGAAGCGGACCGAGCCGCCGGTCCACCGCCCCGAGGGAGACACCGCCTCGGGCGGATCCGCCATCCGCGTCGGCTCCGTCCGCCTGCTCGCCCTGGTCCTCGTCGCGGGCGGAACCATTGTCGGCACCGTCGACGTGGTCAGCGTGGCCTTCGCCGAGGAGCAGGGCTCACCCGCCGGCGCCGGCATCGTGCTCTCCGTCTACGCCGTCGGCTCAGCCCTCGCCGGACTGCTCTTCGGCGCCCTCAAACTCGCGATGCCGCTGCCCCGGCTGCTCGCCCTCGGCGTCACCGGCACGGCGCTCACCACCCTGCCGCTGCTGCTCGTCGGCAACATCGCCACCCTGGCCGGCGCCGTCTTCCTCTCCGGCATCTTCTTCGCTCCGACGATGATCGTCGTCATGGGCCTCATCGAGAAGACCGTCCCGCCGGCCAAGCTCACCGAGGGCATGACCTGGGCGATCACCGGCCTGAGCGTCGGCGTGGCGCTGGGCGCCGCCGTCTCCGGCGCGATGGTGGACCGGTACGGGCCTCCGGGCGGCTTCGCCGTCGCCATGGCCGCGGGCGCCGTGGCCCTGCTGCTCGGGCTGGTCTCCCAGCGGCCGCTCACCCGCCGCCTCGCCGCCCGCGAGGCCGAGGCCGAGGCCGCACCCGGCGCCACGACCGAGGCGGGGACCGGGGAGGGCACCGGGAACGACGGACAGGCCGCCGCCGGAGGCGACACCCCCACGTCACCGCGCGGCACCGCCGGTGGCCTTCAGGACACAGCCGGAACCCGCCCTGACCAGGAGATATGGTCCATGGAACAGCAGGGGACAGGGCGAGAGGAGCACAGGAGTGAAGGCGATCGACCCCACCACGGACGGCCGTCGTCTCAAGGGCGAACGCCGCAAGCAGGAGCTGATCGAGGCGACGATCCGGGTAGTGGCCCGCGACGGTGTGGCCGGAGTCAGCCACCGGGCCGTCGCCCGCGAGGCCGGACAGCCCGCCACCGCCGCGGCGTACTACTTCAAGAGCATCGACGACCTGCTGACCGCCGCGCTCACCCGCTGCATGGAGGAGGACGCCGCGCGCATGCGGGAACTCGCCGCCCGCACCGACGCCTCGCCCGCCGATCTGCGCGAGCTGGCCGAGCTGATGTGCACGGTGGTCGCCGGCCCCGATCATCTGCTCGCCGAATACGAGCTCTATCTGCTGGCCGCCCGCCGCCCGGAGCTGCGCGGCCCCACCCAGGACTGGCTGGCCGCCGTCGGGGAGTTCGGCGCCCGCTACACCGGCGACCCCGTACGGCTCCGGCTGCTGGCGGGTGCCATGGACGGGCTGCTGATGCAGGCGCTGCTGACGGACAGCCCGCCCACCGCCGACGACTACGAGGCGGTCCTGCGACGGATCCTGCTGTAGCCGACTCCACCCGGCACGGGTTCCGCCGAGAACGCAGACCGCCCGCCCCGACCGCCCGCCCGGGCACCGCCGCTCCGGGGACCGGCACCGTCCGGACCGGCCCCACAGACCCACGGCACCACGAACCGCCGCACATCCGAGCCCTCGGCACCCCGAGCCTCACAGCACCCCAAGTCCCCTTCCCCCTGGCAGGCCCCAGCAGCACGGCATCCACTCCCGTCACCCCGCCCCCGGCCACAAGACACGCCAGCCCCTGGCCCACCCCAGCCCAGTGAGGAGCCCCGCGTTGTCCACCTCCGCCTTACCCCTCCGCACCCTGACCCGCCGGCACCAAGCGGTGCTCCACCGCGCCCTGAACGTACTGCGCAGCCGTGAGCACTGGTCGCCCTACCCCGAGGACCCCGGGGATTCCGTTGCCTACCGCGACCAGGACGCCGCCGAGGGAGAACGCGCCTTCCAGCGCCTCCTCGGAACCACCGTCGAACTCGGCCAGCCCGGCCGCGACGGCACCGTGGGCCCCGAGCCCGAGGAGGGCGGCGAGGTCTCCCCGTACGGCTTCCCGCTCCGCATCGCCTACCCCCACAGCGATCCCGCCGTGCTCCTGCCCGCCCAGCGGGCCGCCATGGCCGGATGGCGCTCCGCCACTCCGCTGGAGCGGGCCGCCGTCTGCGCGGAGATCCTCGCTCGGATCAACGCCCGCAGCCACGAGTTCGCCCAGGCCGCCACCCACACCAGCGGCCACGGTCCCGTCATGGCCTTCCACGCCGGAGCCGTCCACGCCCAGGACCGCGGACTGGAGGCGGTCGCCCTCGGCCTGGCCGAACAAACCCGGCTGCCCGCCGCGTTCACCTGGCGCAAGCCCCTGCCGGGCGGGCGGGTCCTCGCCCTCGACAAGACCTTCACCATCGTCCCCCGAGGCATCAGCCTGCTCATAGCAAACGCCGTCTTCCCCACCTGGAACGGCTACCCCGGCCTCTTCGCCTCCCTCGTCACCGGCAACGCCGTCCTCGTCAAACCCCACCCCCGCGCCGTGCTCCCGCTCGCGCTCACCGTCCGCGTCGCCCGCGACGTACTGCGCGAGACCGGCTTCGACCCCGACCTGGTCTGTCTCGCCGCAGAGCGGCCCGGCGAGGAACTCGCCCGGCGACTCGCCGTCCACCCCGACGTACGGATCATCGACTACGCGGGCACCTCCACGTTCGGCGCCTGGCTCACCGAGAACGCCCCGCAGGCACAGGTCCACACCGCCACCTCGGCCGCCAACCCGATCCTGCTCCACTCCACGTCCCGCTACCAGGACACGCTCGCCAACCTCGCCTTCAGCCTCGCCCTCTACAGCGGCCAGCTCTGCACCAGTCCCCAGAACCTCCTCATCCCGCGCGGCGGCATCACCACCGACGAGGGACACAAGACGTACGACGAGGTCGTCACCGACCTCGGCACCGCCCTCGACACCCTGCTCGCCGACGACGCGCACGCGGCCGACATCCTCGGGGCCCTCTACGCGCCGCACGTCCTGGACAGGGTCGAAGCCGCGGACCGCGGGAACCTCGGGCCCGTCGCCCACCACACGCGGGCGGTGACCCATCCCCGCCACCCCGGAGCCGTGATCCGCACCCCCGTCGTCGTCCGCCTCGACGCGGGACGCGCCGCCGACCTTTCCACGCTGATGACGGAGTGGCCGGGGCCCGTCGCCTTCGCCGTCGCCGTCGAGTCCACCGAGGCCGCCGTCGCCCTGCTGCGCCGGACCGTCCGCGAAACGGGCGCCCTCTCCGCCGGCGCCCACACCACCGACCCACGGGTCGAGCGTGCCCTGGAGGACGCCTGCGCCGACACAGGCGTGATGCTCACCCTCAACCTCACCGGCGACTGGTATCTGACCCAGTCGGCCGTTTACTCCGACCTGCACGGCACCGGCCTCAACCCCTCGGGCAACACGACGTACGGCGACGCCTCGTTCGTCACCGGCCGGTTCCGGAGCGTCGCGGTGCGCCGCGCGGCCGACGCCGCCTGACGCGCCCCCCGCGCTGGACGTCACCCCAAGGAGGCATCCGTGTTCGTCACCGCGCTCGACCTTCCCCTGCGAGGACGCGAGCGCGAGCTGTCGTACATCCGCGACATCCTCGCGTACGGCCGCACCGAAGGAAACGCCCTGCTCGTGATCGAGGGGCCGCCCGGATTCGGCAAGACCCGGCTGCTGCGGGCCTGCGCCGCCATGGCACAGGAGATGGGGTACAACACCCCGGACGGCGGCCCCCGGCTCCCGCGCCACCCCATCCTCGCGCGCGGCCGCCGCGTCCGCCCCGACCCGGGAGGCACCCGGCACCGGGCCCACGTCCGCCTGCCCAGCGGGCCGCCCCTGCTGCTCCTCCTCGACGAGGCCGACCGGCTCGGCGACGACGCCGTCGAGACGCTCCTCGCCCGGCGAGCCGGCCTCCACGGCAGCCCCGCCGTCACCGTGGCCGCCCACTGCACCGGCCGGGGCCCCGAGGCTCTCGGCGCCGTCCTCGCCCCGCCCACCGGGCGGCGCGGCCACCTCTCCCTGGGGCCGCTCGACCCCGCCGCCGGTGCCCTCCTCGCGGCGGACATCCTCGGCATGCCACCCTCACCCGCGCTGATCCGGCTGCTCGACCGTGCCCAGGGACACCCCCGGCTGCTCGTCGCCCTCCTCACCGGGCTGCGTGAGGAGCACGCCCTGCGCGAGGTGGACGGCGAGGCCCACCCGGTCACCAGGACGCTCCCGCAGCGCGTCCGCACCCAGATGGCCGCCACCATGGCCACGTTCTCCCCGACTGCCGGCAACTTCTGCGGACCGCCGCCGTGCTGGGCCCTGAGCTGGAGTACGAGGTGCTGGCCCCGCTGCTGCGGACCTCGCCCACCGGACTGGTGCGGCTGCTGGACGAAGCCACCGCCACGGGCACCGTGCACAGCGACGGAACCCGGACCGCCTTCCGGGGTGACCTGCTGCGCCGTGCCATCGCCGAGACCGTCCCCGACTCCCTGAAACGGGCCCTGCTGAGAGAAGCGGAACAGGTGCGCCGCGCCCACGCCCGCGACGCCGACGCGCCCGCCGCGCCGGGGATACCGCTCAACGACCGACAGAGCGCGGTGATCCGCCTGGTACGGGAGGGCCTGACGAACCAGCAGATAGCCCGCCGGCTCGACGTCTCCCCGCACACCGTCAACTACCACCTGCGCAAACTCTTCGGCAGCTACGGCGTCTGCTCCCGCATCGACCTGCTCAGGGCCGTCGAGAACCAGCGGGACCCCGCCGACTGCCGCTGAGGGCACACCGTACGACGGCCCGGTCGGCGCCCGCCCGAGGGGCGCCGACCCGCGGCGGACCGGACGCCGATCCGGAGTAGCCCGTCCCACGGCCGGTCGCGGAGGACGCCCCGCAGGACGGCACGGACCCCGCGGTCGTCACTCCGCGGGGTCCGTGCCGGGTTGCGCGCCCGTGCCTCAGTCCCGTGACACGGGCCGCGCCGCCTCCAGGGCTCCCTCCGGCCCGGCCGGTGCTGCCGTGCCCGGCACCTCGGCCGTCACCGGTGCCAGATACCGGTCCAGCAGCGAGTCCGGCAGCAGCCGCGCCAGCAGGCTCAGCCGGCGGACGTCCGCACCGACCTGGTAGCGCGCCCTCGGGCGCAACTCCGTCAGCGCCCGGTGGACCGCGTCCGCCATGTCCCCGGCCGTCGTACGGCTCCGTGCCGCCTCCCGCTCGTTCTGCTCCAGGAAGCGCTCGAACCGGGCCCGGTACAGCGCGGCGACCTCGCTGTCGGCGCTGCGCAGCGCTTCCCGAGCCACTTCGGAGACCTTCCGCCAGATCGGCGTCATGATCGCCCCCGGCTGCACCACGCTCACCGCCACGCCGAAGCCCCGCAGTTCACGGCGGAGCACATCGCTCATCGCCTCCTTCGCGAACTGCGCCGACGCGTACGCCCGAGGAACGGGATCGCCACCGTGCCCAGACCGGAGGTGACGTTCACGATCCGGCCCCGGGCCCGCCGCAGGTCCGGCAGGAACGCCTGGGTGACGGCGAGCTGGCCCACCACATTGGTCTCGAGCTGCCAGCGCAGCCGCTCCGGCGGAACGCACTCCAGGGGCGCCGACACACACACGCCCGCGTTGTTGACCAGCCCCCACAGCGGCCGGTCCGGGCCCAGCAGCCCGCCCACGTACGCCGCCGCCTCCCGAACGGACACCTCGTCGGTGACGTCGATCGTCACCGGCGTGATCCGGCCGTAGGTGGACGCGGCCGCCACCTCCTTGCCGTCGGCCTCCCTGCGCACGCCGGCCAGAACCCGGAAACCGGCTCGTTCCAGACGGAGCGCGGTGGCCCGGCCCAGACCCGTCGAGGCCCCGGTCACCAGCACCACCCGGCCGTCCGACGCCACCCGGCCGTGGTCAGCTCGCCTGCGGGACATGCCGCACCTCCTCGTGTGCCGGGGCCACCGGCGGCACGGAGCCGCCGGGGAAGGTGAGGGAGTCCTCCAGGATCGCCGTCAGCTTCCGCGCCGGCAGGAAACGGAAGTACGCGTCCCGGACCGGCCGCCGCACCGGGTTCTCGGACTGCTCGAAGTCCGACACGGACCGGGAGGCCGCCACCATGGCGCGGGTCCGCTCCCGGCGCTCGTCCTCGTAGGCCCGCAGCGCCGTCGGCACGTCCCGCGCGCCGCGCAGCCGCCGCGCCAGCACCACCGCGTCCTCGATGGCCATGCCGGAGCCCTGCCCGAGGCTGGTGAGCATCGGATGCGCCGCGTCCCCCAGGAGCGTCACCGGCCCCCGGCCCCAGCGCTCCAGGAACGTCCGGTCCCGGGACGGCACGGCGAGAATCGCCTCCTGCGGGGTGACCTCGATGGCCCGGCACACCTCGTCGGCCCAACCGTCGAAGGCCCGGACCACCTCCGCCTTGCCACCCTTCCAGCCGTGCGAGCGGCCGGCCGGCATGTTCTTCGTGCCCCACCAGTAGAGGAGCCCGCCACCCATGTCCACCAGCCCGAACCGCTGCCCGCTGCCCCAGTAGTGGGTGACCGACCCGGGGCTGAAGCGCGGATGCCGGAAGGGGGTGAGCGCCAGCCACACCAGGTATCCGCTGTCCCGGGACTCCTCCGGGCCCACCAGGCGGCGCCGTACCGCCGAGTTGAACCCGTCGGCGCCGATCAGCACGTCCCCCTCGGCCGCGTGGCCGCCGTCGAACCGGACCCTCACCCGCCCGGACGCCGGATCCACCGAGAAGTCCTCGGCGGCCGAGCCCAGCCGGAGCGGGATCCCATCGGCAGCCTCCAGCAGCGCCCGCTGGAGCGCGGAGCGGGTGATCAGCACGCTCGGCACCCCGAGCCGGCGGATGATCGACGGGAACGGGAACTCCCGTATCAGCCGGCCCCGGGCCGTCCGCACGTGGTACGAGCGCAGCACCTCTCCGCGCTCCTCCAGCCGCAGATCCAGACCGGCGGACCGCAGAGCGGCGATCGCGTTGCTCATCACCGACAGCCCCGAGCCGGCGGCCCGTAGCTGGGTGGCCTTCTCGTGGACCTCGACGTCCCATCCGGCGTCACGGAGGACCGCGGCGGCGGTCAGTCCGCCGATGCCCGCCCGACGACCAAGGCCTTGCGCCTGCTCATGTCACTCCTCGATCAGTTCGGCGACGACCCGGGCGACCTCGGCGACCTGCGGATCCTCCATGATCGACAGGTGGTCGCCCGGTACGTCGATCACGGTCAGCTCGCCGCTGGTGCGCTCCCGCCAGCCGTTGGCGGGGTCGCGGTGCAGGGACTGGATGGCCGTGTGCATCGTGTCCAGCACCTGCGGCAGCGGTTCCATGGCGTGGACGAGCACCATGTCCTGGTCCACGACGTCGGGCCGGTACGCGAAGGCGGCCCGCCAGTTCGCCTCGTACACCTGGAACAGCCGGTGCACCACCGCGCCGGTGGCGCCGGCCGGCAGCACGCCCTCGGCCACCGCCAGGTCGGCGATGAAGGCGAACTTCTCCTCCAGCGTGGTCAGTTCCGCGGGGATCACCTCCTCCGGGGAATCGCCGCCGCGCCGCAGCCACAGCAGCTCCCAGAAGAACCAGCTCAGCAGAGCGTCATTGCTGGTCCGCAGCCGCCGCCCCGGGTTGAGCGCGGTGGTGTCCAGCAGGATCAGCCGCTGTACGTCCTGACCCGCCGCCCGAAGCTGGCGGGCCATCTCGAAGGCGACGAACCCGCCGAACGACCAGCCGCCGATCAGATACGGCCCCTCCGGCTGGACCCGCCGGATCCGCTCCACGTACCCGGCGGCGATGTCCTCCACGGAACGCAGGGGCTCGGTGCCCGCGTCCACACCGGCCGCCTGGAGCGCGTAGAACGGCCGCCCCTGCGGCAGATGCGCGGCGAACCGCACGTAGCACAGCACATTGCCGCCCATCGGGTGGACGAAGAACAACGGCCGCCCCTCACCGCCCGGCCGGATCGGCACCAGAGGGTCGAACGCGGTCCGCGCACCGCCGCCCCGCAGCCGGGCGGCCAGTTCGGCCACCGTCGGCGCGGCCACGAACTCCGACAACGGCACCGCCACCCCGTACCGCTGCTCGATCAGCACCACCAGCCGCATCGCGGTCAGCGAGGTGGCGCCCAGGTCGAAGATGTTCTCGTGGACGCCCACCGACGGCACGCCCAGCAGCTCCCCGAGGAGCTCCACCAGCGCCTTCTCGTAGGCGTCCCGGGGCGCCGTCGCGTCCCCCGCGGCCGCCGTCGAGGTGAGCGGCAGCTCCCGCAGGGCCTTGTCGTCGCGCTTGCCGCTCGGTGTCAGGGGCAGCGCCGGAAGCCACTGGTAGTGCGAGGGCACCAGATAGTCGGGCAGCACCGAACGGAGCTGCTTGACCAGCCGGTCCAGCTCCACCCGCTCCGGGTCACCGACCAGGAACGCCGCCAGGAACGAGTCGTTGCCGTCCCGCCGCCGGGCGACCACCGCCGACTCCATCAGGCCGGGATGGTCGGCGGCGAACCGGGTCAGGGCGATCTCCACCTCGGCCGGCTCCACCCGGAAGCCGCGCACCTTCACCTGCGTGTCCGACCGGCCGGTGCACACGATCGAGCCGTCCGGCAGCACGAAGCCCAGGTCACCGGTCCGGTACAGACGACCGCCCGCGGCGTCCGCCGGCCGCGAGCCGGCCGTGCCGCCCAGCCACTCCGGGCGCGGCACGAACCGCTCGTCCGTCAGATCCGGCCGGCCCGCGTACCCGTGCGCCAGGCAGACACCCCCGAGGAAGATCTCGCCCTTCACTCCGGGTGGCACCGGCCGCATCCGCTCGTCGAGGACCAGCACCTGAGCCCCGTCCACGGGCGTCCCGATCGGCGGCAGCGCCGGGAAGCGGGCCGGGTCGCCGGTCATCGTGTACCGGGTCACGACATGGGATTCCGTGGGCCCGTACTGGTTCTCCAGGATCACTCCGGGCAGCGCCGAGCACAGGGCGCGGATCTCCTCGGTGATCCGTAACTGCTCACCCGATGACAGCAGCGCCTTCAGCGAGCGCGGCACGGTGCCGAGAGCGTGCGCCGCCTCGGCGAGCTGCTGGAGCGCCA
This sequence comes from Streptomyces sp. SW4, assembly GCA_003248315.1. Lineage (GTDB taxonomy): Bacteria > Actinomycetota > Actinomycetes > Streptomycetales > Streptomycetaceae > Streptomyces. The sequence goes on along the minus strand of QKWM01000002.1, from coordinate 8,249 downwards.
CGTACGGCAGATAGAGCCGTTCCACGCCTTCGCGGTCCATCAGCCGCAGCAGCGCCGGCAGGTCCCGCCGTTCGCTCTCGGAGACCAGCAGCAGCGTCCCGCCGCCGCAGAGCGTGGAGAACACCTCCTGGAAGGAAACGTCGAAGCTCATCGGCGCGTACTGCAGAGTGACCCCGCCCACGACCCCGCTCGGCTCGCGGTTCTGCCAGGCGACCAGGTTCGCCAGCGAGCGGTGGGGCATCTCCACGCCCTTGGGCGCGCCGGTGGAACCGGAGGTGAAGAGCAGATAGGCCACGCTGTCGGGCGCGATCGCGGGCAGCGGCCCGGCGTACCCCGGGTGCTGCTCCCAGGACTGCCCGCCGAGCCCCCCGGCCTCCGCTGCCGGCCGGGGCACGGTCTGTGCGCCTCCGGCGCCCCGGGGAGCCAGCAGCCGCCCGGCAGTCACGGCGGCGATGCCCTCCGGCAGGCCCGCGTCGTGCGCCGCGTCGGTGACGACCGTCACCGGGCGGGCCTGCTCCAGCATCGCCGCTATCCGCTCCCTCGGGTACGAAGTGTCCAGCGGCACCGTCGCCGCGCCGGCCTTCAGGACACCGAGGAGCACCGCCACGGTCTCGGGCGACCGCCGCATGGCGATACCCACCCGGGCACCGGGACCCGCGCCGAGCACCCGGAGCCGGCGGGCCACCCGGTCGGCGGCGGTGTCGAGTTCGGCGTACGTCCAGCGGTGCTCCCCGAAGACCAGGGCCGTCGCCCCGGGGACCCGGGCGGCCTGCGCCTCGAAGGCCCGGACGACGTCGGGGCAGGCGTCGGCGGCCGTCACGGCCGGAACCTGCCGGCCCGTGCCCTCCGCGAGGAAGGAGAAGTCCACCGGGTCCCCGGGCCGTTCGGTGAGCCGGCGCAGGATCCCGGTGAAGGCCCGGCTGTGCAGATCGGCCTGCGCCGAGGTGAAGAGCCGGCCCGCGTAGTCCAGGCGGAGCCAGATACCCTCGCCGCCCGGCTCGGTGACCGCGTTCACCAGCAGCGCGAAGTTGGTCTCCTCCCAGGTGCGGAAGTCCAGCGACCGGACGCCCGGCAGCGCGTACACCTCGGCGAGCTGCCGGAAGTGGATGTAGTTGAACGCCGTGTCCAGCACCGTGACGCCCAGGTCCTCCTGGACGGCGCTCAGCGGGTAGCGCCGGTACGGGTGGTTCTCCTGCTCCTGCCGGAACGCCTCGCGCACCACCGACAGCCAGCTCTCCCGGCCGGTGTCGAGTCGTACCGGCATGGTGTTCAGGAAGAGACCGGTCATCCGTTCGGCGCCCGCCCGGTCCGGCCGTCCATGGGTGACCAGGCCGGTCACCACGTCCGCCTCCCGGAGAAGAGCCGCAGTGCCAGCAGGTGTGCCGCGAAGAGCACCGACTTCACCGGCAGAGTGTGGGCGCGGGAGAAGTCCCGCACGGCCGCGACGAGGTCCGGTGGGAGGTCCACGCGGCGGGTGAGCTGCTCGTCGGAGCCGGGCGCCTCGTGCGGCCGGAAGCCGTCGAGCTGGAGCAGCGGGGCACCCTCCAGGTAGCGACGCCAGTACGCGCGGGTCTCCGCCGACTCCAGGGCCCGCCGCTCGGCCAGCACGTGGTGCGCGGCGGACGGTACTCCCGACGTGTCGGGGACGGGGCCGATGGGCTCGCCGAGGGCGTGCGCGTAGTCCTGGAGCAGCTCACCGACGAGCGTGGCGACGCTGCCGCCGTCCAGGAGCGCGTGGTGGAAGCTGAAAACCAGCTCCACACTCTCCGGCAGGACATGTGCCCGCAGGTGGTAGAGCGGCGCCCGCTCGAAGACGTACGGGTGCCGGCGGCGCTCCTCGACGTGCGCGGCGATGGCGGCCTCGGCGCGCTCTGCGGGCAGCTCCCGCAGGTCCACGATGTCGAGAGCGCTGTCCACTTCCCGGTCCACGATCTGCAGCGGCTCGGAAAAGCCACCCAGGTCGAAAGAGGAACGGAGCACAGGGTGGCGCGCCACGAGCCGGTCGAAGGCGGCGGCGAACTTCTTCGCGTCCCACGCCATGGCGTAGCTGTAGCGGAACACGTCCCGGTAGACGGCCGAGTCCTGCTCGACGCGGCTGTGGTACAGCAGCCCGAGCTGGAGCCGGCTGGCCGGGAAGGCGTCCTCGCGGCCCTCCAGGCGTGCCCGGTCCACCTGGGAGACCAGCGCGAAGGGCGCCGGCGCCGGATCCGCGCCGGCCGCCTCCCCCTCGCCGGCCGGGGTGACGAGCGGGGCGAGCTCGGCGATGGTGGGATGGCGTACCAGGTCACTCAGGTCGAGGCGGTAGCCGCGCTTCTCGGCCAGCGCCCGGACCCGCAGCATCTGAATGGAGTCGCCGCCGAGGGCGAAGTAGTCGTCGTGGATGCCGACCCGCCCGGCGCCCAGGACGTCCGCCCACACACCGGCCAGCACCTCCTCCACCGCGTCGCGGGGGCGGCGTACGGGCGCGGGCCGAGCGGCCCCGATCCGGAGGCGGGGGCCGGCAGAGCGCGCCGGTCGGCCTTGCCGTTCGGGGTGAGGGGTACGGCGTCGATCCTGGTGAAGTACGCCGGGATCATGAACTCCGGCAGCCGCCGGCCCAGTTCCGTGCGGAGCCGCACCGGGTCGAGGGCGTCGTCGGCCACGTAGTAGGCGGCGAGGAACGTGCCCCGCTCGTCGTCGTGGTGATCCACGACGACGGCGTCCCGGACGCCGGGCAGGGACGCCAGCGCGTTCTGCACCTCGCCCAGTTCCACCCGGTTACCGCGGATCTTCACCTGGCCGTCGATGCGGCCGAGGTACTCGACGGAACCGTCCGCGAGGAGCCGCGCCAGGTCGCCGGTGCGGTACATCCGGCCGCCTGGCCGGAACGGGTCGCCGGTGAACCGTTCGGCGGTCAGCTCCGGCCGCTCCAGGTAGCCGCGGGCGACCTGGACACCGCCGATGCACAGCTCACCGGGGATGCCCACGGGCTGCGGGCGGTCGTAAGGATCGAGCACGTACAGAGAGGTGTTGGCGACGGGGCGGCCGATCGGCACCCGCCGTACCGCCTCACCGGGTGCCGGCGGGCAGTCGTGGTACGACACATCCACGGTCGCCTCGGTCGGTCCGTACAGGTTCACCAGCAGCGGGACACCGTCGGCCGCCCCGCGCCGGCCCCGTCGCCGCCGGCCGTTCCGGGGCTGCTCCCCCAGCCCCGGCCGAAGACCCGGGCGAACTGCTCCACACGAGCCGGCGGCAGCGCCTCGCCGCTGCAGAAGACCGTCCGCAGCGTGCCGGCCTCGGCGCGCAGCGCGGGATCCGCCTCCAGCAGGTCCAGGAAGGGGCCCAGCATGGACGGCACGAAGTGCAGGGTCGTCACCTGCCGTTCGGCGACGGTCCGCAGAATGGTGCGGGGGTCGCGCTCGCCGCCGGGCGGCAGCAGCGCCAGTCGCGCGCCCTCGACGGCCCACCAGAACAGCTCCCACACCGACACGTCGAACGAGATGGGCGTCTTCTGGAGCAGCACATCGCCGTGTGCGACGGGGTAGCGCTCCTGCATCCAGGCCAGCCGGTTGACCACCGAGTGGTGCTCCACCATCACGCCCTTGGGCCGCCCGGTGGAACCCGAGGTGTAGATCACGTACGCCAGGTCGCGGGAGGAAGCGGCCGGCGGCAGCGGCTCGGCGGAGCCGACGGCGGCGAGTTGGTCGGCGCGGAGCACCGGCACACCGGCCGGTACCTCCGCGTCCGGCGAACCGGGGGCGGTGAGCACGGCCCGCGCGCGGCTGTCCTGGAGCAGGAAGGCGATCCGCTCGGCCGGGTAGCCGGGGTCCACCGGCACGTACGCGGCCCCGGACTTCAGCACACCGAGCAGTGCGGGCAGCGTGTGCGGGCCGCGCCCGAGCAGCACCGCGACACGGTCGCCCGGCACGACGCCCTCGGCGCGCAGCGCACGGGCGATCCGGTTGGCACGGGCATCGAGTTCGGCGTAGCTCAGCGCCGTCCCGTCCGCGGCGGTCACCGCGGTGCGGTCGGGCATGCGGGCGGCCTGCTCCTCGAAGAGCCCGTGGAGGGTGGCGTCGTCACGGTACGGGACGGCGGGGCCGTGCTGGACGCGCGCCAGCTCCTCCCGTTCCCGTGCGGTGAGCACGGGCTGGGCGGCGGCGGGGCGACCGGGGTCCTCCACACCGGCCCGCAGCAGCGTCGTCAGATGGCCGGCGAAGGCCTCGATCGGGAAGTCCTCGTCGAAGACGTCGCGGGCATAGTCGAGGTCCACCCGGAGGTCTGCGTCGTCGTCGAAGGCACGGATCATCACGGAGAGCGCGTCCTGCGCGTGCACCGGTGCGGTGATGACCGTGTCCCGTTCGGCGTCGGGCAGCGCCTCGGGCCGTGGGTAGCGCAGATACGAGACGGTGACGTCGAACAGCCGCCGTCCGCCGGTGTCCCCGGCGGGCAGGTCGCGCAGGATGTCGCCGAGGGCGAGCCGCTCGTGCTCGCGCAGGGCGCGGGCGCGCTCCCGGACGGCGGCGGCGAGGTCGTGCAGGGTGGCGTCCTCGGAGACGGGGACGCGTAAGGGCAGGTTGTTGGCGAACTGGCCCGCGGTGGCCAGTTCGGTCTCGTCACGCCGGTTGAGGAACGGCACGCCGAGGACCACCTCGTCGGAGCGGTGGACCCTGGCGAGGTAGGCGGCGAAGGCGGCGGTGACGTACGCGAACGGGGAACTGCCGGCCTGGCGGGCGCGGCGGACGACTTCCCCGGGGACGGTGAAGCTGAAGTGGCCGCGCCGACCGGCACCGGAAAGGGCCCGGCCGGGGGAGCGCTGGAAGAGCACGGGGGCCACCCCGGTGAGCGCGGCGCGGTGGAAGGCCCGGTCCTCCTCGCGCTGCGCGGAGGCGTGGTAGGCGGTCTCGGCGTCGGCGAACGCCCGGTACGAGGGCGCGGGTTCGCCTGCCGGGCCGGCGTGGGAGCCGGTGACGGGACCGGACGGGACCGTGGGGGCCGTGGTGAGTCGCGCGTACTCCTCCCACATGCCCCGGCTGACGTGATTGAGTGTCCAGGCGTCCACGATCAGGTGGTGGGCGTTGACATGGACGTGGAGCACGTCGGGGGTCTCGCGGATCAGGGCCGCGGTGACGAGCGGAGAATCCAGGAGCGGGAACGGGCGCGCGAAAGAACGTTCCTGCCAACGCTGCCAGGCCGCCGCCGGGTCGGCCTCGCCCGACAGGTCCGCGAACTCCACCACCAGGGCGGCCTCGTCCTCTTCGGCCACCCACTGGTACGGGACGCCGTCCCGCTCCCCGAAGCGCAGCCGGAACGCGTCATGGCGCCGGAGAGTGCGGACGAGCGCCTCGGACAGGGCCCTGGTGTCGACCTTTCCATCGACCCTCTCATCAAGGACCACATTGAATTGAGGATCGTTCGGCGAGCGGGATTCGGCGGCCCAGATATCACGCTGGTAGGAGGTGAGCGGGAAGGTGCGGCGAGCAGCCACAACAAGTCCTTTCTTCGTTTTCCGTCCAGCCGAAATGCGGTCTCGGGGAATCGAAAGCGCGCTCACGGTAGGCATATGCCGACGCTCCCAGCCACTACCAGGTCAAGTAGTGGCAACTACTCATGTGGGTAGCAACCGTTTGGCGAGAGGCCCGAATGTCAGGGGAGCGTGAAAATCACGTTGCGAAGGAGCCAAGCGCGTGTGGCGCAAACGCCGACAAAGCCCTGAGCGATGGGCACGCGCCAGGCATCCGAGTGGTTGTGAGGATGGTCACGGAAGCCGGGGCATGACGACCCGGGCCAGCTCAAGAGGGACGATGAGGCCGTCAGACAAAGCGAGAGCGCCGAGTTCTCTTCGGCGACAAAGGGACCAGACACCTGGGGAAACCGCGCCCGCCGCCTGGGCTGCCTCCGCATGGTCGCCGCCTACTTCGGCCGGGCGGTTCCCTCCCAGTACCACGATCTCGCTGAAGGATGTCGTCGACGCCGCGCAGGACCGAGGCGTCCGGTGCATGCCGTGGGGTTCGTCCAGCTGTGCCAGGACATCGTGCCTGTTGATGTGCCGGCGTTCGGCGAGGGGACCGGCGCCCGGTACGCGAGTCCTCGAGGGCGGGCTGCTCGGTGGTGTCTGTTGCCGGGTCCAGCGGGGCTTGGTGGCGGCACGTTAGGCGGCGTAGCGGCAGCGGATGTCGGCGGCCGAGGGGGCCTTGCTGCGGTTGGACTGGGTGATGACCGCGACCAACGACAGGACAGGGTTCTGGTTGTTGGCGTAGGCCTCGCGGCGCGCGGTCCACTGGCCGGGGCCGCGGCCACAGGCTTCGGCGAGCGGCACCAGTTGGTCGATGTGTAGGCCCGAGGATCCTCGCCGAGGCGTCGTCGTACGGGCTGTCCCAGGCGCCGCCGACCTGGCGGCAGTTGGCTCTGCCAGGCGGGTGGGCATCGCCGAGGTGGACGTCGGTGCCGTCGAGCGTGCTTGGGCGTGCGGTGGGGTGTTGGTCTGACGGCCTTTTTGTGAAGTGGGCAGGTGGTGGTTTGGTCCGGGTGAGTGGGTCACGCGGTGGGGATGCCGCCGAGGAAGGTGCGTTCTGGTGGTGACGCGACGAGTTCGACCATGGTGCCGGTGCGCATGTCGTCGCCGATGACGTGTGTGAGTGCGTCGGTGAGCGCGGTGCCGAGGTGTGCGGTGATCTGGGCGGCGTCGGGGCGGTCGAAGACGCCGGCGCGGATGCCCATGACCACAGAGGCACTGGTGTCCACGGCTTTGCCGCCCTGCGCGAAGCGGCCTGCGGGGACTCCGGTCAGGCGGATGCTGACGAGGTCGCGGGCCCATTCCCCGTAGACGCTGACGATCGCGTCCGTCAGCGCGGTGACGAGCATGGACTCCTTGCCCGTCAGCCGGTTCTCCGGGAGGTGGACGGTCAGATGCGGCATAGTGAACCCCGTTCCCTTTGAACACAAAGCCTTTGCTATCAAAGATATCCGGGAGAGGACGCCGATGTCTGCGGAATCGGACGGTCCGGCCGTCGATGAGGCCGTCCGCACCCTACTGCTGCTCATGCCGCGGCTCGTCGGCCGAGCCAAGCGCCTGCCCGTACCCGCGGCGCTCCAGGGCCTGGACCTGGCACCACGCCATCTCGCACTGCTGGCCCACCTGGAGTACGACGGCCCCACCAGCATCAACGAACTCGCCACCCGGCTGGAGGTGGCCCCGACGACCGTCAGCCTCATGGTCAGCGAACTGTCACGGCCCGGCGTCCTGCAGCGCACCGCCGATCCCACCGACCGCCGCCGCCGCATCATCGCCATCACCCCCGCCTACGCCGCACCGATCAAGGAGTGGCTCTCCGGCAGCGCCACTGCCTGGGAAAGCGTCATGCGCGGCCTCGCCCCCGCGGAACGCGCCACCGTCATCACCGCCCTGCACGCCTACGAGACCGCCCTGGAGCAGGCAGCCACCCAGCATCGGCACACGCAGCCGCAGGAAGAGGGCCGCACCTAGGGAGACAACGGCGAGGAAGGCGACGCGCCACGGAACCCACGCCGCAGCACAGAGCCGAGGAGGCGCCCACCGCCCTTCCGCGGGAAGGCAGTGCTGTGGCCCCCGCGTCCTCCTGTGAGCTGTTCCAAGGGTGGTTGCGGGGGCTGGCGGTGGTTGGGAGTGGTTGCAACGGTGGAGGGGTCTTTTGTTGCGTTATCCGCGAGATCATTGCAATGATTTCGCGTCGTTGGCCTGTGGTTACGGGGTTTTGGCGCAACGCGGTGATTGCTCGTTCTGTGAATGCAACGTAGCTTTTCTGGTGTCGGAAACAGTCGGTCCGAGTTTCGAGTCCTGAGGAGCCCGTGATGCAGAAGTTCGCCACCCCCGCCCCGGTCACCGCCGTCCTGGCCGTCCCCGCCGGCCGGATCCGGTTCATCGCCGGCGACCGCACCGACACCGTGGTCGAGGTCCTGCCCGCCGACCCCTCCCGGGCCCGCGACGTGGCCCTGGCCGAACAGACCGAGGTCTCCTTCACCGACGGCGTCCTGCACGTCCGGGCCCCGGGAAGGCGGCCCGCCGCATGGGACCCTCCGGCGCCGTCGAGGTCACCGTCCAGCTCCCCGCCGGCTCCCGCGTCGAGGCCCGCGCCGCCGCCGCCGAGTTCCGCGGCGTGGGCCGGCTCGGCGACGTCACCGTCGAAAGCGCCCACGGCACCGTCCGGCTCGACGAGACCACCCGCGCCCGCCTCACCCTCGAGGCCGGCGACATCACCGTCGGACGCCTCACCGGCCCCGCCGCCCTG
>QKWM01000001.1 GCA_003248315.1 Streptomyces sp. SW4 | reverse complement strand
CCCGAGACTGACAGCGGCGTTCACGGCGGCGTAGTCGTCGCTCATCCTCACCCGGTCGTCGTCGAAGAGCGCGAACACGATGGGCATCACGCACGCCACGCACAGAGCTGCGAGGGCCCCCAACCGGACCCCCCTTGGTAGTCCTCGCGAATGATCGAACCCAGACTCTTGCCCATGCCGCGTGTCCCCCTTCTCCTTGCGAGGGCAGCACCTTAACGAGCTGGGCAGCGATGCTGTAGTCCGGCCCACCGAACGCCGACCGGGCTCGGCGAAGGCGTAGTGCACGATCTGGCACCGCTGTTCCTCAGGCCCCTGACTACGCTATTGTCACTTCGCCGCAGCTTCGGGAGCGCACCCCCGGGGCGGTGAGCATCGGCTCGGGCAGCATCCACGTCACCCGCCATCCCTTCCACCAGGGAGCGGCCGGTGCCCGCGGCCGCCGTGCCGCTACGAAGATCACGACCTGTCGGATCTTCCTGGAGACACTACCGTGCGCATCCTCGCCACCCTCGCCGCCGCGACCGCCGCCGTCGCCGCGCTCGTCACGCCCGCCCATGCCGACGGCCCGCTCGGTGAGAAGGGCGGCACCTTGGCCCTGCCGCTGCGCGACGCCGTCAAGGTGGAGCCGGCCGCCGAGGAGCAGCGGGCGGGATACCAGCGGACCGCGTTCAGGCACTGGACGGACGCCGACAAGGACGGCTGCTCGACCCGGGCGGAGGTGCTGAAGGCGGAGGCGTTCATCCGGCCTGCGCAGGCCGCGGGCTGCACGCTCTCCGGCGGCGAGTGGTACAGCCCTACGACGACGTGTACGTCGACGCGCCGGGCAAGCTGGACATTGACCACCTGGTCCCGCTCGCAGAGGCCTGGGACTCCGGCGCTTCCGCCTGGACGGCTGCCGAGCGGAGGCCTACGCCAACGACCTTGGCGACGACCGGTCGCTGATCGCGGTCACCGCCCGCAGTGACCGGGCCAAGGCCGACCAGGACCCCGCCGAGTGGCTGCCGCCGTACGAGGCCTACCGCTGCCAGTACCTCATGGACTGGATCGCCACCAAGATGCGCTGGCAGCTCTCTGTGGACGACCGCGAACGCAGCACTCTCACCCAGGCCGCGGCTGCCTGCCCCAACCTGCCGGTCAAGGTCACCTTCGCCCGGTAGGCACTAGTACGACCACGCGGCGGAGGCAGCCTCCGCCGCCCGCCGGGGCGGCTATGCGGCGGCCAGGTGGAGAAGCTTCTGCACACCTGGGGTGTGCTGGTGGGGCTGGAAGCGGGGCAGGAGGTCTTCGATGAGGCGGGTGCAGCGGGGCGCGTGGGTGCGGCGGGCCAGCAGCAGTGACTGGGTGGCGGCGGCTGCGGCGAGTTCGGGTTCTTTCTGGTCGAGGTAGTTGGCGGCCTGGTAGGCGAGGAAGATGCCGCGGGTCTTGTCCCGGGTGGCGGGGAGCAGGTGTTCGCCGGTGGTGATGAGCTGGTGGGCGCGGGCGGTGTCGCCGAGGTCGAGGAGGGTCTGGCCGGAGTCGACGGCGAGGTCGGCGTCGGAGAGCCAGTCGCACCAGGCGGGCCGGTCGCCGCGGGCCTGGCCGAGGTGCTTCTCGGCTGCGGCCAGGGCGCGCAGCGCCGGACGGGGCTCGTGGCGGGCGGCGTGGGTGCGGGCGAGCCGGAGGTGGAGGAGGCTGCGGGCGGCCGGGTGGGCGGCGCGGGTGAGGGCGTGGGTCAGCAGCTGCTCGGCGAGGGCGTGGTCGCCTCTCCAGGCGGCCTGGTAGGCAAGGTCGCTGATGAGGCCTGCGCCGCGGTCGATGTCGCCGGCGGCGTGGCTGTTGTGGAGGGCGGCGATCCAGTACTGGGCGGCGTGGGCGTTGTCGCCGCTGTCGAAGCGGCGCCAGGCCAGGGTGTGGGCGATGCTGGCGGCCAGCGTGTGCAGGCGGTGCCGGGTCGCGGTGGTGTGCCGGCCGTTGTCGAGGAGATCGGTGACGGTGGCCAGGTGTTCGCGTAGCAGCCGGGTGGTGTGGGGATGGTGGGCGGGGTCGGCGGCGGTGAGCTGCCGCGTGGTGGCCTCCAGCACCTCAACCAGGTCTTCGCCCTCGGAGGGTTGAGCAGATGCCCTTGTGCTGCTGGCGGCTGCCCAGTCGGCGGTCAGGGCGGTCAGGGCGGTGGAGGAGACGGCGAGGAAGGAGCGGCGGTCCACGGTTCGCAGGGCCTCTTTCAGGGCGGTCACGGTGGCGTGGGGGCCGAGCGGGGTGACGCCGGTGTCGGACTGCGGGAGCCAGTCGGGCCACGGGGCGTCGATGATGCCCGCGGGCAGGCCGAGGGCTTCGGCGAGGTAGGTCTGGGAGTGCTCGTCGGGCCTCACGCCGCGTTCCCACTTGCGGATGCGGGCGGCATCGGTGCCGAGAGCAGGCCCCGGCGCGCGGCGGCGACCCGCACGCGGGCCGCGAGCTTCTCCTGCGACAGGCCACGGGCCCGGCGGGCACGGGCGAGGGGTGTAAGTCCCGGTCATCCACCCGGCCATGGTGGCACCGGCCGTGCGCGGTCCGCGACGGCGCGAATCGGACGGGACCTCCCCGGGACCTCTCCCACCGCCCGGCACGGGGGTTCATGGTCTGCAGCAGGCTGCGCAGCCGTCCCTGATCCGCACTCTGCCGCGAAGGGCCTGCACATGACGCACCAGCACAACCCTGTTCCCGTGCCGTCGTCCGACCTTGAGCGCCTTGCCGGGGCGACCGTCCTGGTCACCGGAGGGGCCGGGCTGATCGGCTCCCGGATCGTGCGCCGCCTGCGCGCGCTGGGCGCCACGCCGCTGGCGCTGTGCACCCTGGACGCCTACCCGCCGACGTCTACCGGGCCCTGTTCGGCATCGACGCCGCCGGCGACGACGTCCTGGTCGGCGACGTCCGCGACCCGGCCGCTGTGCGGCGGGGCATGCGCCGGGCCGACTTCGTCGTCCACGCGGCCGCGCTCGCCGACGTCGCCGCATGCACCCGCGGCCCGCAGGACGCCATCGACCACAACATCACCGGCACCCAGACCGTCCTGTCCGCGGCCGCGGCCTCCGACCGGCTCCAGCGGCTGGTGTTCGTCTCCTCCGCCTCCGTCTACGGCAACGGCAACCCGAGGACTGGGCCGGTCCCCGGGACGAGCACCGCAGCACCCGCGAACTGCTGGCCTCCGTCTACGGCCGCACCGTGCCCCGCTTCGCCGAGCACGCCCCGCTGCGCCCGCTGTCGGTCTACGCCAACACCAAGGCCTTCGGCGAAGGGCAGACCGCGCTCCAGCTCGGCGCGGTCGGCATCTCCCGCACCGTGGTGCGCTGCTTCTCCGTCTACGGCGAACCGCAGGTCATCAAGCCGGGCAGCCACTCGTGGGTGGTGGCCTGGTTCGCCGCCCGGGCCGCGCTCGGCCTGCCGCTGCACCTCAACGGCGGCGGTCACCAGGTCCGCGACCTGGTCCACGTCGACGACATCGCCGACGGCACCCTGCACGCCCTGTCCTGCGCGGCCGCCGACCGCGAGACGCTCGACATCGGCACCGGGCGCCCCACCACGATCCGCCGCGTCGCCGACCCCATTGCCGCCCATTACCCCAACGCCCAGGTCCGGGAGACGCCGATGCCGCCGGGGACCCGGTCGGCGGCTGCGCCAGCACCGCCCACATGGAACGCATCCTGAACTGGCGGCCGCAGGTCACGCTGGAGGACGGCATCGCCTGCTACGTGCGCTGGCTCAACGACACCCCGGCTGCCCTGCACGCCTTGCTGCGCGCCCAGAGCGCCGCGAAGCCGGGCTGGATCACCGGGGGCCGCCCGAGCCGGGTCATCCGCGCCACGGTCGCCCAGCGCATCGGCATCCGCGGCCCGCCGGGAGTGCGCACGCCCTCCCAGAAGCCGCCCGCCCAGGCCCGCAAGCCGCCCAGCGACCGGGTCCGGGCCAGCGTCAGCACGGTCCACACCCCCAGGTAGGCGGGGACCAGCGGCGCGGGCAGGTGCCGCTTGGCCAGCCACACCCGGTTACGGGCCGTCATCCGGTAATAGACCGCATGCCGCGCCGGCGACGTCCTCGGGTGCTGCAACAGCAGCGACGGCTCGTACACCACCCGCCAGCCCGCATCCAACGCCCGCCACGCCAGATCGGTCTCCTCGTGCGCGAAGAAGAACTCCTCCGGCCAGTCGCCGACCTCGTTCAGCATCGCCATCGACAGCGCGTGCCCGCCGCCCAGGAACGTCGTCACCTCACCACGGCGCATCGGGTCCTTCGCCCGCAGCCGCGGCACATGACGCCGCTGCGTCTGCCCGCGCTCGTCGGCGATCCGGAACGACACCACACCCAGCGCCGGGTCGGCCGCGTACATCGCGGCCAGCTTGGAGAACACGTCCGTGTCCACGAGGAGGCCGTCGTCGTCCAGGTCCACGACCACGTCGACGTCCCCGCAGCGGCGCAGGTACGCGATCGCGACGTTCCTGCCGCCGGAGACGCCCAGGTTCTCCGCCAGCTCCACCCCGTCCACACCGGCCGGCAGCTCCGGCAGCGGCGAGCCGTTGCCGACCACCACCACCCGCGCCGCCGGCAGATCCTGCCGGGCCACCGACTGAAGCAGCGCCGCCAGTTCGGCAGGCCGGTTGCCCATGGTCAGCACGGCAACCCCCAGACGCGGGTGACTCACAGATGAACTCCCATCGAACGGCGAACGGGCCGCAGCCTAGCCGCCCTGCGGCACACCGCCGGCCGCATCCACGACCAGGAGAAGCCCCTCATGCCCGACGTGTCTGGCCTCCGTCTCGGCGACTACCCGAACGCCCCGACCGGCCCGGACCTGGCGGCCACCGCCTACGCGGGCCTGGACGGCAGGGATCTGGCCTGGTGGCTCGCCGCTGGCCCGCCCTGCACACCCCGCCCTCGCCCGCATCGAGCACCGCATCCACCCGACCGCCCGGATCCGTCCCACCACGATCATCGGCGAGGACCTGATCGTCGGCCCGAGGGCGTGCGTGTGGGAGTTCGCCACCGTCCGCGGCCACACCGTCCTCGGCCCCGGCGCCTCGGTCGGCTTCAACTGCGAGGTCCCCAACACCTACATCGGAGCCTGCACCGTGCTGGGCCACCGCATCGGCATCAACCGCACCCTGCTCGGCGACGGCGTCCACCTGTCCGCCGACGTCACCGTCACCGCCATCCACCTCACCCGCGACATGACCCGCCCGACCGCGACACCCTCCTGCGCCTTCCCGACGGCCTCTACCGCTGCCGCACCCCCCGGTTCGGCGCCGTGATCAGCGACCACACCCAGACCGGCACCCACCATCGGCCCCCGGCACCGCGATCGGCCGCCACTGCCAGATCAACTCCCACACCGCGATCGGCCCCACCCACGTCATCCCCGACCACCACATCGCCAGCCCCGCCACACCCTCCCCCACCCACCGCTCCCGCCCCGCCGGCAGGCACGCACCCCGCAGACATCCGTACGCTGAAAGGTGCTCGGGCACTCGTGCGGAGGTCGGTCATGCACCGAACCGTCCGGTCAGGCGCCATCTCATTCGGCCTGCTCAGTTCTCTGAACCAGCGACAACGGTCCGTTGAGGCAGCGGCAAACCTGTGGCAAGCCCGCGTACCGTCCCGGGCCAGGATTCGCTATGCGTCATGCCCAGAGCGATCCCGAGTTGCAGGATCTCGTTCCGCGGCTCGTCACACCTCATCGGCGACACCTTCGGTTGGGCGGGGTCCTCGGCGGCTGAGCCCGACGTCGCGCCCTCGCGGACAGTGCGCCGGGCCGCCTGACGGATTGCTTTGGCCGCAACCGCACTGCCCTCGTCGGCATGTAGGGACACATGACAACGTCTCCCGATACGCGCCGCAGGCTCGCCCGATACCGGCGCCTGGGCGCGCGGGCCGCTGTGCTCCTTCTGGTCATGGCAGCCGCGGTCGCGCTGCCGGCCGGCCTACCGTGGCTGGTGGTGAAGGGCCCGTACGTGCTAGACGCCCAGTACATCAAGGCCCTCGCCGAGATCATCGAGGCCAAGCGGGAACACCGCGAGCCGCCGGCCGCGGCCGAGCCGTCACAGCCCGCACGGGTCCCGGACCTGATGGCCGCGCTGAACGAGTCGGTCGTCCAGGCCAAGGCCTCCCGCGGAGACGGCGAACATGCAGACGTCCACGAGCCGCCGCAGCCGAAGAAAACCGCGGCCCAGAAGGCGCCGGCCAACAAGGCCTCAGAGCAAAAGACCACGACGAAGAAGACGGCCACCCGGAAACCGCGGCGCAGCGCATAGCCACCGGCCCCGAGGACTCAGCCCTCCAGCAACGTCACACAACGGCTCCGGCCGGCAGCGCAGCCAGGCGCATCCTTCCCGAGGGTGATACAGAGACCGACGTGGCTTCACTGGCGCATCCAAGTCGCGAAGGCGTCGACAAGGCCGGTGTAGAACCGTTCGCCGGGAACCGAGCCGGGTTCTTGCCGGCGTCGTAGAAAGCGACGTTGGTGAAGGTGGCCGAGGCGGAGGCGTTGAGGTTCTTGTAGAAGGCGAGCTTGCCGCGGCCGAAGCCGACGAAGAGCCAGAAGATACCCAGTGAGGCGGTGTTCTGGAGCATGGAGCGGACCTCGGCCTTGTCCCAGGGCTCGTCACCGACCTGGGTCACGACGAATGCGGGGTCTGTTGCTCCCGATTCCTGGTAGTGGCTGACGGCGCGGCGCATCGCGTCGGCGACGTTGCCCCAGCTCCAGTCGACCTGGGTGTGGAGTTGCTCGATCCGGCCCCGGTAGTTGTTCAGCCGGATCTCCTCGAGGAACGGCTCACGGCCGCTTGAGAAGATCACGGGTACGGTGCCGTCGTCGTCAAGGTTGGCCGACAGGGCCAGGACGCGTTCGGCGAAAGCCTGAACGGCGAACGACTCGTAGAGCTCTTCCATGTGCCAGTCGTGGTCCAGGATCAGGTAGACGGCGGCTCGCCGTCCCGTCATCCCGCGGTCCGCGAGCACGTGGCCGGCCTGTCGGGCGGGAGCCAGCAGGCCCGGGGCCTGGCGTTCGATCTTCGTCAGGTCGACCGAAGCGGTCTCTGGGTCTGTCTTGCGCGGCTGCGCCGGCAGCGGAGGAGCGGCGGGCTCCGGTTCACTGTCGACTTCGACGCCGTAGTCGGTCGCCAGTCCCGCTAACCCGGTGGCGTAGCCCTGTCCCACGGCCCGGATCTTCCAGCCGTCCCCTCTCCGGTAAAGCTCCGCCAGGACCACGACGGTCTCCCCCGCCATGAAGTCCGGCGCGGTGAACGAGGCCGGCGTCGTACCGCTCTGGGTGATCGACAACTGAGGCGCCCGGGTGAATACGGCACCGGGCTGTAGCGGATCTGCACTCACCACCACGATCACGCGGTGCACGTCGGCCGGCATACGAGGAAGGTCCGCGGTGACCGCCGCGCCCGCCACAGACACTCCGTCCTGGGCGGGATGGTTGTAGAAGACCAGATCCTGATCACCGCGGACCTTGCCGTCGGCGCCGAGCAGCAGCGCGGACACATCCGCCGACAAGCACGGCACCGACACTTCCAGCACCGTCCTTGCGGACGACACGACCATGTTCTCGCCCTTGCGCAGCGACGTCGTCTGCATTCCGCCCCCTATGGATCACCAGGAGAAGGACGGTAGTCACCTGCGCAGAGCTGCGTCGGACGTTTGCCACATTCAGTTGGGTCCGCAGGGCAGGCGAGACCGCCAGCAGCTGGCATGCCACCAGCGGTGCTCGCCCCTGCGAGCGACAGCGCCACCCGCCACCTTCGAGGTGCCGTGCCGGAAGGCCATCTCAGCTCTTGACGGCCCCCACGATCTGCTCGGCGGCCTGGGCGGGGGTGAGGTGCGTGGTGTCGATGACCTCGGCCTCGGCGTGCAGCCACGTGCGAGCGGCCTCTGCGTAGGGCTCGAGGTATCGGAGACGGAACGGGGAGTCGGGGCCGAGCACGGTGTCGCCCGCGATGCGCGCGCGGAGGGTGTCCTGGTCGGCATGGAGGACGAAGTGCCGGACCGGAATATCGTGTCGGGCAAGGCCCGAGCTGATCTCACGCCAGTACTGCTCGACCAGGACGGTCATGGGCATCACCAGGGTTCCGCCGGTGTAATCGAGGATGTGCCGGGCGGTCTCGACCACGAGGGCCGCCATGGCGGCCAATGCTGGAAGTTGTCCGTCGCGGGCAGTCCTGGCTTGATGTCCATCAGCGTCTCGCCGACTTTCTCGGCGTCGAACACCCGGGAGTCCGGGATCAACTGCTGGACGAGCGCACTGGTCGTCGTCTTGCCTGCCCCGTGGGTGCCGTTGAGCCATACGATCACGGACTCGACGCTAGCGCCGTGCAGGCCCCGCGGGCAGACAAACGCAACAGAGCGGCCATGCTCAGCGGCCCGGGCGGTGCCACAGCTGGCCGGGGCAGGGTGAGATGAGCCGAGCAGCGCGCGTGCCGGTGGCAACGAGGGGCATGGGCGGACTCACGGGCCTGCGAACTGGAACCGAACCGATCTGGTGACTCGAAGGGTGGTCGTGGCGGAGCTGGTGCGGCGACAGCGGGTGCAGGCGTATAGGGGGTTCCACGCGTTCGGGCTGCAGGATGCGGACGATGCGGAACTGCCCGTGCTGTTCCCGGACGAGTTCGCCGACGTCCGCCACCGTCGGGAGCCACGCCCGAAGACCGTTTCGTCAGCGGCGCGTACGTCGCGGCCGGACCCGCCGGCGCAGCCCCCCCCGGTCTGCAACTCCTTCACGTCACGGTCATCCTGGTGGCGGTGGCGCGGATCGCCTCCACGCCGCTGATCTGGCTGTTGAACAGCCCGGAGCAGCCGGCCCAGGGCCTCGATCCAGGCCGTCGTGGGCATCACGGCGCTGGTCTCGGCTCTCCTCCAGCATCGGCCCCCTGCCGGCCCCGCCGGCCAGGCCACCGAGACCGATAGGGCCGGCCACGGCAAGGGTTACCGGCATCAAGCGGCCCGGCGGCGAGGGTGTGACTCGGCCACCGCCATATGGACGGGAGACGCCAGCGCCGAGGGGCTCCGTCTCCGCCATCGGCTACTCGAACAAGGGATCCACGCCCGTCATGGCCACAGCGTCATCACGCACTGGGCGGAACGGGACGCCTGAGCCGTCCGTGACCGTGACCGGCACCGGCAACGCCGTCCGTGTCACGGGCTGCTCAGTCCGGCGTGCCCTGATGCGTATATCCAGTCGAGACCGTCGTATCCGGGTTCGTCGAGCTGCTCTGCCCGGGTCAGGCCAGCGCGCACTGCTACGCGTTGCGAGGCGATGTTGGCAGGCCGCACGCGGGCAATCAGTGGGAGGTCGGGAACGTGGCGGGAGGCCCAGGCAGTGACGGCCGCTGCGGCCTCGCCCGCAAAGCCCTGGCCCCAGGCCGACGGGGCGAAGCGGTAGAAGAGGTTGAGGACCTTCATGCCGCGCAGTTCCATGGGCTTGATCCCGCAGAAGCCCAGTTGCAGGGCGGAATCATGGCGTCGGACGACCCAGTACCCGTATCCGCACCGCTGCCACTGGCCGTTCCAGCGGTGATAGAGCTCCCTGGCTTCATCGAGCCGGGTGAGCGCGTCGGAGGGGTTGTGCAGGCAGGCTTCGGGATCGCGGTGGATCGCGAAGATCGCGTCGATGTCGGCTTCGGTCGGACGCCGCAACGACAGTCGGGCGGTCTGAAGTTGTACGTCTGCCGGGCTCAGGTCAGTCATGTGAGGATCGTAGAAGTACGTCATGCAACCCTGACCAGGTAGATCGGAGGAGCACACCCGGTCGACGTCCCGCGACCACCTCCACGTTCAGGCCTGGGACTGTCTGCTGATCGACGAGGTTCATCACCCGTAGCCAGCCGCGGTGTCACGCCTACCGGGGGTGCTGGCTCAGACGTCGATCGTGCGGTACTCCACGCCGAGTCCGCCGGAAAACGCGAGCAGGCCCGCCGAGCGTCGTGGCCGGCCTGGAGAGGAGCTCTCGACGAACGTGTCAGCCTCTGCGGTCGTTCCCGCCTCCTCCTGTTCGACGAACGAGAGCTGTTCGACGGACGAGAAGACGATGCCAACGGCGTCGAGCGCCTCGTTGATGTCGCTGCGGATGATCAAACTTGCTCCTTTGTGCTTCCTGGCCGATTGTTCGTCGGGGAAGCCGGCGTCGACAGCGCGGGGGACCCGCGCCGCACCGAGTCCCCGAGCGCGGCGCCGCCCGCGACCACGTTGGTCGCGCGCTGCACGAACAGGGCGAGGAAGAGTCCGGTCACGGTCGTCGATGCCTCGACGATCAGCGCGAAGACCGTGCCGAAAGCCAGCGTTGCCACCAGGGCGAGCAGGACGGCGCGACGCTGCAGCGCAAACACCTTCGAGCTGTGGTCCGCCCGCGAGCACCACACCTGCGACGGCGATCAAAATGCCGGCAACTGCTGCCAGGCCGGGGCACTCACCCAGGGCGACTCCGACACCAACAGGGACAGCTACGCCCAGGAAGCCCAGCGGTGAGACCACGCCCATGGGACCCAGGGCCAGCGCCTGGCAGAACGCGATCACGGCGACCGGTCTCGCCAGTCCGGCCGCGACGAGGCGGCCGGCTGGCCCGGCCGGCCGCACCAGGACCTCGTCGAGCACGTCACGGCAGCCCACCGGCATGTGCGAGCGACGCGCACCGGCCGTCGCCCAGCCGGCACCCGCACATCCCCCCGCCTACGCCCCCCCGCCTACGCCCCCGCCTACGCCGGCCACAGCACACAGGACGACGACCGGGCGGGGCTGAAGGCCCGACCCTCCGACGTCGACGGCCCGCGGACGGTCGAGGTGTACGTCAACCGTCTCCACCTGGTCACCCAGCACCACGACAGCACCCACAACACCCCGCAACCCAGATCCATACAACCTGTCGACCGACGGGATGCTAGGGCCGACCTGATCCACCGACCAAGCAGCGACACCCAGCCACCAGGGCACACACCGGGCCGTCGAGGAACATGGTGCCGACGAGGGTTGGGGGGCGTCGTGGAACGGTCACTGTGACTGTGCCACGAACGGGTCCCTCCAGTGAGGTGCGGGAGGTGTGAGGAGGAGACCTCAGGCGGGCAGTTTCGTGTCGATGACGAAGCTGATTTCGATGACCTGGCCGGGCAGGGTCAGTTCGGTGACGCCCAAGACCGTGCTGGCCGGGCGGTGGTCGCCGAAGTACCCCAGGTTGCCCTCCGCCACCGCCGCGGCGTTCTGCCGCAGGTCCACCACGTACAGGGTCTGCGAGACGATCTGGTTCCGGGTGGCGCCGTAGTGGTCCAGGACCCTGTCCATGTTGGCGTAGGTCTGCTTGAGCTGGGCGCCGAAGTCACCGGCGTGGAGGAACTCGCCTGCCTCGTCGAACGAGAGCTGTCCGGAGACGTGGATCAGCTCGCCGGACTTGATCGCCTGTGAGTAGCCGAAGTCGCTCTCGGCCGGCACGTCGTAGTTGAAGACATCAAAGGTGGCCACGGTGCTCGCCCTTCCGGTCTGCTCTCTTGTGGTTACTCGGAAACTGTAGGAGAGTGACGTCTGACCTGGAAGAACGCACTTTTCGGTGACTGAGGAACCTGATGGTGACCAAGCAACTGCTCAAGGGCCTGCCCGAGGACGCCGACCTGCGGCGCGCAGACTCCCTGGCGCGGGAGATCTTCTCGGACGTCGCCAACAAGTGGGCGCTCCTGATCATCGAGGCGCTCGGCGAGCGCACCCTGCGCTTCAGCGAGCTACGGAACGAGGTCGAGGGCATCAGCCACAAGATGCTCACCCAGAACCTGCGCACGCTGGAGCGCAATGGCCTGGTCGACCGGAGGGTGCACCCCACCGTGCCGCCGCGAGTCGAGTACACCCTCACCGAGCCGGGCCGGGCCCTGCGCACCACGGTCGACGCGATATGCGGCTGGACCCACCAGTACCTCGGTCACATCGAAAGTGCACGCGGCCGTTTCGACGCCTGACGGGCACGCGGCGACACCCTCGCGCGACTGCGCGATCCCACGCCGCCGGCCACCACGCGGCCCGCGCTCCGCATGATCAGTCTGCCGAGCGGTGAGCTGCACCTGGCGCAACGTCCGAGGCACCTCTTCCTCCAGGCACCTCAGAGGGGCGGGTACGCGTGCGCCGCCCGTCCGCCCCTCGTCTTACCTTGGGTCAGCCGGTGAACGGCCGCCACGCAGCGGCCTCGTCCGCCGCTGCCGGAGGACCCCACACCAGCCTCTTGCCGATCAAGCCAGGACGGTATCCGGTGGCCAGGCGCGGATTCTCCAGCCTGTCGGCGATCTCTTCCAGCAGCATCGTCAGCGACCTGTCCTCGACCGTGCGCACGGCCGTGTCCTCCCAGTGCCCGATCTCCCCCGTCTCCGCGTCGACGAACAGCCCGTAGCTGGTGTCGGTCACCGACCAGGAGCAGAACGGGACCCAGGACGGCTTCCACACGCACGTCTCGGCGTCGGCATGGTCCCGCTGCCAGCGCAACTGCCGCCGGTAGACCGCACGAACCGAGTCCAACGGCATCAAGGCCCACCCGTGCTCGGGGAAGAAGCCGGTCCCCGGGACGTCCCGGTTGCCCGCGCACCGCAGCCACAGCGCCCGCAGCTCCACCGGCACACGCAGGCCCAACTCCTGTTCCAGGACGTCGATGTCCTGCTCGCTCGCGGCCGGCAGCAATGCCTCGTGCGAGGCGGGTGCGTTCTGCTCGAGCCATGAGGTGATGCGCTGCCATGCCTCGGCCACCTGCCGCGCGGCGATCCGCTCCAGATGCGGATCGGGGGCCGGGCCGTCATCGGTGTCGCCGGGGGCGGGGAGCGGCCCGGTGGCCGCGCAACGTCAGCGTCCGGACTTGCCCTCGTTTTATGGCGCTACGGCTTTGAGCCAGGTGTCGACGGTGGCGACATCTGCCCACTGCGGGAACAGCTTCTCGGTGAGCATCGTGTGCACCTCGGGGTCCGTGTCGAGGCAGGCGTCCGTCAGGACGGTGACTGCGAAGTCCAGGTCGACGGCGCGCCACAGGGTGGACAGCACGACAGCGCTGGTGGCGATGCCGGTGAGGACCAGGCTGTCGATGTCGCGAGCTCTGAGTACCAGGTCGAAGTCGCTGCCTGAGAACGCGCTCCCCCGCCTCTTGGTGACCACCACGTCGCCTTCCTGGGGCGCGACATCGTCATGGATCCCGGTGCCGGGGGCGCCTTCGGTGAACAGGCCGGCCCGCAGGACGTTGGCCATCACCTTGTTGCGGGGGCTGACTTCCGGATCGCCCGGGCGTAACCCCATGACCACGTAGATCACGGGGATGCCGGCCGCCCGGGCGCCGTCGATCGCCCGGCGCAGGCGCGGCAGGTAGCCCGAGCCGTCGTCCGCGATGGCCACGACGTCCCGTTGAACGTCCATCACCAGCAGCGCAGTTCTCGCCATGTTCGCCACCCTTCCGTCGTGAGACGCATCAGCAAGTCTGGTGGATCAGCTGAGTGATGGGGGAGGTTTCGGAGATGCTCGGGGGTGTTCCCGGCTGAGGGGCCGGTGTGTTGCCCGGCCGCGGGGAGATCGGAAATCGGCTGTCGGCCGTGCGGGGTACCGTGCCAGAATCCTGCGCATGTCTGTTCGATACCCGCGTCCTCTGCGCCCCGGAGATCGTGTCGGCGTGACCGCCCCCTCGAGCGGGGTGCCGAAGGAGATGCATGAGCGGCTCCGGGTCGCTGTCCGTGACGTACAGGCACGTGGGTACGAGGTCGTCGTCGGGGAGTGCATGGACGGCTCGGGTCACGTGAGCGCCCCGGCCGCCGACCGTGCGAGGGAACTGACGGCGATGCTGACCGACCCCACCGTCCGGGCGGTCGTGCCACCGTGGGGCGGAGAGACCGCGATCGACCTGATACCGCTGCTGGACTGGGACCGGCTGCGCGAGGCGGAGCCGACCTGGTTCGTCGGGTTCTCCGACATCTCGGTCCTGATGACGCCGCTGACCCTGCTGACCGGTACGGCGACGCTCCACGGCAACAACCTCATGGACACGCCCTACCGTGTCCCCGGGAGCCTGGTGTCGTGGCTCGACATCGTCGCTGCACCGGCGGGCCACCGGTTGACGCAGTCCCCGCCCGGTCGTCACCGGACCACAGGCTTCGACGACTTCGTCGGCCGGCCCGAGGTCCGGGAGTACACGCTCAACGGCGTCGGCACGTGGACCCGGCTCGACGGCACGGGAGACGTGGAGGCCGAGGGGAGACTGATCGGGGGCTGCATCGAGGCGCTGTGCAATCTCGCGGGGACGGGCTACCTCGATGCCACCTCGTTCGCCCGCGACGAGTCACCCGACGGGCTCCTCGTGTACGTCGAGGATGCCGGCAGCGACGTCTTCACGATCTGCCGGAACCTGCACGGTATGCGGCTAGCGGGATTCTTCGACCGCGCGAACGCGATCCTCGTCGGCCGGAGCAACGCGCCGGGGCACAGTTCCCTCAGCCACCATGCCGCGGTCCTCGACGCGCTCGGCTCCCTGAACGTGCCGATCATCGCCGACGTCGAGTGCGGCCACGTGCCGCCCTACATGCCGATCGTCAACGGGGCCCATGGCCGGATCGTCCACTCCTCGCACCGCAGCGAACTGACGCAGACGTTGAGCTGACGTCCGAGCCGGACGCCGCGGCATCCGGTGTCGAACGCGACGCCGCCGAGCCGTGTGACTCCTGCGGGGTCGTGGTGGTCGTGGCGGAGATTCCCCCACCGCTTCTCGCCGGTGCCCTGGCATTCGCCATGGCCATGGCCTTGGCCTTGGCCTTGGCTCGGCTTCTGACGCATCGGCTTATGCTGCTGGTGGCGGCCGTGCCGGTCAGGTGCAGCAGGTGCAGCCGGGCTTGCAGCCGCAGGCGTCGGACTCGGCGGTGGGAGTCGTACCGAGGGACGCGGTGGTCCCGGCGGTGGCCTTGGTGCCGGTGGTGGTGATGGGGCCGCAGCAGGCGTTGCCGCGCCAGGCTTCGCGGCCTTCCTTGACGGCGACGGCAGCGATGGCGAGGGCGGCGATCGGGTCGGCCCAGGACCAGCCGAAGAGGCTGTTGGCGACGAGGCCGACCAGGAGGACGGCGGAGAGGTAGGTGCAGAGCAGGGTCTGCTTGGAGTCGGCGACGGCGGCCGCGGAGCCGAGCTCGCGTCCGGCCCTGCGCTGCGCGGCGGACAGGAACGGCATGATCGCCAGCGACAGGGCGGCGATGACGATGCCGGCGGTCGAGTGCTCCGCCTCGCCGGTGCCGGTCAGGGCCCGGACGGCTTCTACGGTGACGTAAGCGGCGAGGGCGAAGAAGGAAGCGGCGATGATCCGCAGCGTGCGCTTCTCACGGGCTTCGCGGACGTCGTGATCCGTCGCGGAGAACTGCCAGGCGACCGCGGCGGCGGAAGAGACCTCGATCACGGAGTCGAGGCCGAAGCCGATCAGCGCGGTGGAGGAGGCGAGGGCGCCGGCGGTGAGGGCGACGATCGCCTCGATCACGTTGTAGGTGATGGTCGCGGCGACCAGCAGGCGTATGCGCCTGGTGAGAGCGTCGCGGCGGGCCGCGGACGGGCCGAGGGAGATCCCGGTCATCAGCAGCAGCCCTTGTCGTCCGCGTCGGCGCACGTCCGGTCGGTCTCGACGGCGACGACCGCGGTGCGAAGGTCGTCCAGCGCGTGGCCGAGCCGCCGGTCGGCGAGCTCGTAACGGGTGCGGCGGCCGTCGGGGACGGTGACCACCAGGCCGCAGTCGCGCAGGCAGGCCAGGTGGTTCGACAGCCTGGTCCGCGAGACGCCGATCTTGTCGGCGAGGTCGGACGGATAGGCGGGGGCGTCGCGCAGGGCCAGCAGCAGCTGGCAGCGGATCGGGTCGGCGAGAGCACGGCCGAAGCGGGCGAGCACTTCGATGTCGGAGGCTGCGGTCAACACACTCCGACGATACACGGAATCCTGAATTCAGGGAATCCTGAACTATTGCTGCCCGGAGTCGCTTCGGCTCGTAGTCGGCCAGGGTCTGGCAGCCTCGAAGTGATGCGGGTTGTGCTCCCCCCCCCCGCCCGCAGCGATGCAGCCCGTGTTCACCGCGCCGTAGCGGGACTCTCGTCGTAGACCGGGAGCTGGGCCTGGATGTCGAAGGTCACCGTTCCGGCGTCCTCGAAGCGGAGGGTGAGCTTCATGAAGTCGCCGCCCCGGACGGTTTCGCGGACGTCGCGGAGGACGAGGTGGGGCTTGCCCTGCTCGAGTTCCACGAGGTCGTTCTCCGGCACCTCCACGCCGTCCGGCAGCGTCTTGCCGTCGGAGCCGACGACGTCCACCGTCACCGCGTTCGGTGACTCGGCGTCGAGGAGCCGGTCGTCCTGCTCGCCCTTGTTGTACAGCCACAGGTACGCCGGCACGTCGTCTCCGCGCTGCCAGGGCTCGTCACGCGGCTCCGCCACATGCGCGTACCGGATCATGATGTCGCCGACCCGGGCGTTCTGGCCCGGCGCGTCCCAGTCCGGCAGGGAGAAGTCCTCCTCTCCCCCGCAGCCGCTCACCGTCACGGCGAGGACGACCGCGGCGACGGCCGGCCGGCACCGACGGAGCATCAGAGCAAGACCTGGCATGGGATGCACTCCTGTCTGTGGTTCCTCACCCATCTCCCACCCGCGGCGGGCCGGGCAAACCCCGGATACCCCGCGGGCACCGGATCTCCCGGCCCGGCTCAGCACGGCTGCGGTTCCTTCGGCACTGCTCCGCCGGTGCGCCGTCGTGCCCGTCCGCCGGACAGGTGGGGGCTCACGCCTCCAAATACGCGAGGACGGCCAGGACGCGGCGGTGGTCCTCCAGGTCGGGTTCCAGGCCCAGCTTGGTGAAGATGTTGCGTACGTGCGTCTCGACGGTCTTGCCGCCCACCCCCAGGCGGCGGGTGATCGATTCGTTGGAGCGGCCTTCCGCCATGAGCGCGAGCACTTCCCGTTCGCGCCGGGTGAGCGTGTCCAGGGCGTCGGCCGGGCGCGGTCGTTCGAGGAGGCGGCGGACGACTTCCGGGTCGATGCAGGAATCGCCGTTGGTCAGGCGTTCGAGGGCGTCGGCGAGTTCGTCGGGGTCGGCCACCCGGTCCTTGAGGAGATAGCCGAAGCCCGCCGGGTGACGGGACAGGACCCGCAGGGCGCTGCCGGTCTCCACGTACTGGGAGAGGAGCAGCACGGCGGTGCCCGGGTGACGGGAGCGTATGGCGGCGGCCGCCCGGATGCCCTCGTCGGTGTGGGTGGGAGGCATCCGGATGTCGACGACCGCGGCGTGCGGGCGCAGTTCGGACACCAGGGCGAGGAGATGGTCGGCGTCGCCGACCTGGGCGACGACCTCCACGCCCGCTTCCCGCAGCAGGCGTACGAGACCTTCCCGGAGCAGCACCGAGTCCTCGGCCACGATCACGCGCATGGCAGCTCCGCCCACAGCCGGGTGCCGCTGCCGGGAGGACTGGTCACCCGCAGGGTGCCGCCGGTGACCTCGACGCGGTCGGCCAGGCCCCGGAGTCCTGATCCGTCCGCCGGGTCGGCGCCGCCGATCCCGTCGTCGACGACCTCGATCACCAGGAATTCCCTCTCTCGTGCGTCTCGCGTCGTCCGGACACGCTGACCGCGTTGGCCCGGGAGTACTTCATCGCGTTGGACAGCGCCTCGCAGACGACGAAGTAGGCCGTGGACTCCGTCAGCGAGGGGAAGCGTCCCGGGTCGACCATGACGAGCACCGGGATGTGCGCCTGCTGTGCGAGCGCTCCGACCGCGGCCGCGAGCCCCTCGCGGGTCAGGACGGCGGGGTGGATGCCGCGGGCGAGGTCGCGCAGCTCGTCCAGCGCCTGCCGCACCGCCTGGTCGGCCTCCGCGACCGTACGGCGCAGCGCAGGGTCGGGGGCGCGATCGTCGCCGCGGGACAGCCTGGCGTCGAGCCTGCGCAGGGACATGAGGGCGAGGACCAGCCGGGTCTGGGCGCCGTCGTGGAGGTCGCGCTCCAGGCGCCGGCGCTCTTCGTCGGCGGCCTGCAGCAGCCGAGGGCCGATGTCCCGGGTGTCCCACGCGGCGGACCTCAGGCACAGACGCACGGAGCAGCTGACGGCGAGCAGCAGCTTCTCGTCCTCCTCCAGTGCCGTGTCGTGCACGAGGACGACCGTGGGTGTTCCGGCGGACTCGTCGACGACGGTGGCGCTCGCTCCGCTTCCCTGGCGTGGCAGCACGAGGGTGTTTCCGGCCGGGTCGGTGTAGGCCGGCTCTCCGCCCGGGCTCCGTCCTCCCCTGTCCGGCGCTCGCAGGCCGAGCCGCAGCAGGGGGTCGCCGAGGAGCCGCGCCAGGGTGTCCTGCAGCCGCTGAGGGGTCGGGTCCGCGCCGACCTCGATGACGAGGTTGCCGATGTAGGTGCGCCGCAGCCGCATGCGCAGCAAGCCGGTCAGGAACGCGAGGGGCACCAGTGCCTGGCTCGCGTCCGAGGGCCAGGTCAGTACCGCGTCGGCGGTGTCCAGGGTGTCGGGGGCGAGGAGGTGGACGACCTCCCAGCCGACGAAGGCCGCGGCGACGGCGACCGCGACCCAGGCGGGCATGAGGACGCGGCGCCGCGGCCGGGTGCTGATGCGCCAGCGGCGGACCAGCGCCGCGAGGCACAGGACGGTCAGCAGCGCGCCCGCCCAGCGGTAGCCGAGATCGACCGCGTCGAACCAGGCCGGGTCCGCCCGCCACAGCAGGAGATTGCGGTCGGGCCGGCAGTCCCGGCAGGACAGGTAGGTGGCGTCCTGGTGGGCCGACGGGTCGTAGAGCGTCGCCCGGACCAGCCCTCCGACGGCCACCAGCGCGTAGCCGCTCGCGACCACGGCGCGGTCCGCTGCGGTGGTGAGCCGTCCTTCGGAAAGGCGAGCAGGAGGTGGGCCAGGACGGCCAGGTTCAGTGCCTCGGTCCAGACGCCGAGGGTGAACAGCAGCGGGACGCCCGCGCCTTGAAGATTGCCGAAGAACCAGGTGACCGCCTCGGCCAGCATGATGAGCCCGGTGCGGTTGGCCGGCCGCCGCCACCATGCGACGAGCCCGGCGGCCGCGTAGGTCCAGCCCACCGTCAGGTCGCGCACCACGTCCGCCCACGTGGCGCCGGCCCGGTGGTAGGCCCAGGCCCCGCAGAGCCCCGCGACGAGTGCGGCCACGGCCCAACACCACGGTGACCAGCGTAAGTCCGCTCCCCACGGCTCCTGTTCACGGCCGTGACCCTAGGCAGGCGCCCCCTGGGTGCCGGAGTTTTCCGGCCAGACGGCGGCGCCGGGCGTCGTGGCCCCGCCGGTGCCCTCACGATTTCAGGGCCTGCCCTGATGCCGCGCTCCCCGCCCCGTCCCTACCTTGTGTTCGTGACGCCGGGGGACGGCGGGCCTGATGGATCCCAGGCCCGCCGGCTTCACGGCCCCTCACAGCAGCGGCTGCCGTTTCCGTCGGTTTGTCACGCTGTCGACCGCTCCCGAAAGTGCTGAATCGAACCGTCATCCGCTTGACGCGTTCATGACCTAATGGCCGCGCACTGGCCATCGGAGGACATACACCATGAAGAAGGCAGCTGTGCTCATCTCGACTCTCGCGCTCACCGGCGCCGGATTCCTCGGCGCCGCGGGGACCGCGTCCGCCGACTCCTGCCCCGAGGGGCGACCTGCTCCTACCTCTACGAGAACTGGGGAGGCAAGGCGTTCCCGGTGTACCAGGACAACAACGACCTGACCATGTACTCCGGGTGGCGGTGGGCCCGGTCCATCTACAACAACGGCGAGAAGTGCAACGTCTACATCTACTCGGAGAAGAACCACGGGGGCTCGCGGTACCCGCTGAACAGGGTACGGGCTGGAAGTCCCTCAAGGGCTCGGCCATCCAGAACCACGCGTTCTCCAACAAGTGGTACGGCTGCCGGTGACACGCGCGGTGTGGCGCAGGGTGCTGACCGCATCCTGCGCCGCCGCGGCGGCGGGCGCCGTCCTGGCCGGCTGTACGCAGCAGCCTGAACCGGACCGCCCGGCCCCCCGGCTCTACCCGTTCGGCTCGGCCGTCTACTACACCCCGCAGCAGAGCGTGATGCTGCAGAGCGCCGAGGAGCGCGCCGTCCAACGGTGCATGCGGCAGCGCGGCTTCGCCTACACGCCCGCGTCCCCGTCCCCGGTGCGGGAACCGAGCAACCCCTACGGGCTGCTCGACGACCACACGGCACGGACGTACGGCTATGGCGTCACGGCGGCCGCCGCGGAGGGTGCGGCTCCCTCGCCCGCCCCCTCCCTCCGGCCGGCCGGCGACAGGACTCCGCGTCGTCGCAACGGGCCCTGCTCGGCACCGAGGCCCGGCAGCGGACCATCTCGCTGCCCACCGGAGAACAGGTGACCGTACGGACGGACGCCTGTGTCACGCGGGCCCGGGAGACGGTGTACGGCCCCGGGTGGGACGACCTGTACTACCTCTTCCAGGCGCTCAGCAACCAGGTGATCCGGCAGGTGGAGGACGACCGGGCCGTGACGGGGGCGTGGCGGCGCTGGACGGCCTGCATGAGGAAGCAGGGCTTCGCCGAGCCGACGCGGGCGGGCGTCCTCGGCACGGTCGAGCGGCAGGTCCGCCAGGCGGCCGGCAAGAGCGCCTCGGTCGCATCCGCCGCCCGCGCGGAGATCAGGACCGCGGTGCGGGACGCACGCTGCCAGGAGCAGGCAGGTCTGCGGCGGCAGGTGGAAGCAGCGCAGCGCACGGCGGAGCGACGGGTCCTCGGGTCCTACAGGGACGAGTTGTCCCGGCTGCGGTCGATGCGGGCCCACGGCCTCGCCCAGGCCTCCTCTCCCGCCACCTCGCAAGCCTCCTCTCCCACCGAGGCGTCCGCCGGCGAGCCCGGGAGAAGCCCGCGGACAGGCCCGCGGACAGGCCCGCGGCGGGCTCACAGCACTGACCAGCCGGCCCGGTCGCGGGCCGGATCTCCTTCCGACTCGGAGCCGACCACCATGCACAGATCACCCACCCGCCGGATGCGGGCCCGTGGCCGCGTGACGCGCGCAGTCGTGCCCATCGCCCTCGGGGCGGCCGTCTGGTCCGCCGTGCCGTCGGCCCAGGCGGCCCCCCGCCCGGCACCGGCCGACCCGTCCCCGAGCACCTCGGCCGACGACCACCACGCCGGCTTCGGGCTCGCGGCCCGGACCCCGGCGCCCATCGCACCGAAGCTCGCGGCGGACGCCGTGCGCGGCCTGGACGTCAGCAGCCATCAGCCGAACGTGGACTGGCCCTCGGTCGCCGCGGCCGGAGCCAGGTTCGCCTACGTCAAGGCCACCGAGGGCACCACCTACAAGAACCCGCTGTTCGGCCGGCAGTACAACGGGCGGCCTCCGCGGGACTCGTCCGCGGCGCCTACCACTTCGCCCTGCCCGACAGGTCCAGCGGCAGCGCCCAGGCGGACCACTTCATCGACAACGGCGGCGGCTGGTCCAAGGACGGCAAGACGCTTCCGGGCGCCCTCGACATCGAGTACAACCCCTACGACGGCGGCACCTGCTACGGGCTGTCCCCGGCCGCCATGACGAACTGGATCAGCTCCTTCCTCGAACGCTACAAGGCGCGCACCGGCCGCTACCCGGCCATCTACTCGACGACCAGCTGGTGGTCGCAGTGCACCGGCAACAGCGCCGCGTTCGGCACCAAGTCGCCTCTGTGGATCGCCAACTACAACGGGACTCCTCTGCCGCTCCCCAAGGGCTGGTCCTCGTACACCATCTGGCAGACCGCCGACAAGGGGCCCTTCCCCGGCGACCAGAACGTCTTCAACGGCTCCCTCACCGACCTGCGCAGGTTCGCCGAGGGCGCCTACACACCGCCCCGCCGGGCGACGATTGGCCGACGGTGGGACAGGGCAGCTCCGGGCACCGGGTCACGGGCCTGCAGCATCTGCTCAACGCCCACGGCGCGAGCCTCACGGTGGACGGGCGGTTCGGCCCCGGAACGCACGCGGCGGTCGTCTCCTTCCAGAAGGCCAAGGCACTGGACGCCGACGGCATCGTCGGCCCCCGCACCTGGCAGGCGCTGATCACCACCGTG
This sequence comes from Streptomyces sp. SW4, assembly GCA_003248315.1. Lineage (GTDB taxonomy): Bacteria > Actinomycetota > Actinomycetes > Streptomycetales > Streptomycetaceae > Streptomyces. The sequence goes on along the minus strand of QKWM01000001.1, from coordinate 1,137,322 downwards.
CGGTCGGGCGCCACCGGGCACACCGTGCGCGCCGCGCAGGCACTCCTCAACGCCCACGGCGCCACGCTCGACGTGGACGGCGAGTTCGGCCCCGCGACCCACACCGCGGTCGTCTCCTTCCAGAAGGCCGAGGCACTGGACGCCGACGGCGTCGTCGGCCCCGCCACCTGGAAAGCGCTCGTCAACTGACGAGGAACGCCAAGCACTCCGCCGAGCAGGACCGCCGAGTACTCCGCCGAGCAGATCCACCGATCAGGTCCGTGCCGCGCGACCCTTCGGCAGCACCCGGGCAACACCCGGCAACACCCGGCAACACCACGAGAGGAAACCGGACGTGTCATCCCTCCGCAAGACGTCTCGCTTCACGGGCGCCGCCCTCGCCGGCATCCTGGCGCTCGGTTCACTCACCCTCGCGGCCGCACCGGCCGGCACCGCCACGGCCGCCACCGCAGCGGCGTACAAGTGCGACCGCACCTACTACACCGGCACTGCGCTCACCTCGTACGGCGACTCGGGCAACCGCGTCATCGAGGCACAGTGCCGCCTGGTGTTCTACAAACGTCTCCAGGCCGGCGACGTCGACGGCCGGTTCGGGCCGAAGACCCGCGCCGCCGTCATCGCCTTCCAGCAAGGGCTGCGCAGCGGTGCGTGCGGCGGCAACGTCGCCGTGGACGGCATCGTCGGCCCGGTCACCTGGTACTTCCTGCGCCACGGCTGCGGATGACCACATCGCCCGCTCGACACCGTCCCCACTCCCTTCCCGACCGAGGACTCTCATGAGGATCACGACGTACGCGCTTCCCGCCGCCACGGCCCTGCTGGTCACCGGACTCCTGGCCGCACCGGCGGTGGCACAGCCCGGCCGGCCCTCCACCGCCCCGCAGGCGGCACCCGCCGTGACCAAGATCAGTCACGCCGACGCGACGAACCGTTTCCGGGCCGCCGGCATCGCCTGGACCTCCAGCGGCAACTGCTCGGACCGGAACCGGTCCACCTGCACGTCGTTCCAGAACCTGAACCTGGACACCGCCCTCGGAGCGGTCACCCTCAAGCGGGCCACCGGCTGCGCCCTGACCATCACCGGCGGCACGGAGACGGGCCACGCCCCGGCACCTACAGCCACTGGAACGGCTACAAGCTCGACTACAGCCCCACGACCTGCCTGTCGAACTACATCACCCGCACCTTCACCCGCATCGCCGACCGGGGCGACGGCGCCAGGCAGTACCGGTCCGGCTCCGGCAACGTCTACGCCCGCGAGAGCAACCACTGGGACGTCACCTACTTCAACTGCGGCGGCTGCTGAGGCCGGGAGCCCTGGGATCCCTGGGTGCCCCGGGCTCCCAGGGCCCGGGGCACCGGGCTCCCGGGGCCGCACGGACGTCCTTCCGGGCGGGGCGGGCGGGAATCAGGAGGGCGGAGCGGGCAGCGGCATCGCGTCGAGCGCCCGCGCCGCATGGACCAGGTTGGAGGCCATGGCGCGGCCGGTCGAAGCCGACCAGTCGTGGCCGCGGTCGTCGTCCAGGTAGTCGGGCCCCGGGCCGGGGCCGAGGTGCCAGTAGGTCCACGCCTGGCCGGGGATCGTGAAGCCGATGTCCCGAGCGCGCCGCTGATCTCGCTGATGACGTGGTGGGCGCCGTCCTCGTTCCCGGTGACCAGCACCCCGGCGACCTTGTTGTAGGCGACGGGGCGTTCCTCGTCGTCGCTCTCGCCGAGCATGGCGTCCATCCGCTCGAGGACGCGCTGTGCGACCGATGAGGGGCGGCCGAGCCAGGTCGGTGAGGCGATGACCAGGATCTGGGACGCCAGCACCTTCGCGTGCACGTCCGGCCAGTCGTCGCCCTCGCCCATGTCCGTCTCGACTCCGGCTTGATGTTCAGGTCGACGGCCCGGACGGCCTCCACCTGCACGCCGTGTCCCCGAAGGGCGGTGATGACCGTGCCGGCGAGCGCCTCGGTGTTCGAGGCCTGAGGGGAGGGTTTCAGGGTGCAGTTGATGACGAGTGCGCGCATGGACCCTCTTCTTCCCCGGCCTGTGATTCCCGAACGCCGGGCAGCACGAGCGTTCAGCCGGGCAGCACGGGCGTTCATCCGATCGGCTGCCCGGCCGACGCCCTGTGCCCGGCCGGGAGGTCAGCGGAGATGCCGGGTGAAGAACCTCAGTGTGCTCTCCTGCTCGAACGCCGGGATCTCCCCGTGCCTGCCGGGTTGGCGTGCAGCGTCTTCTCGGTCGAGGCCAGGGCGTCGAAGAGGGCGAGGCTCTGCTCCCGCGGCACCCGCTCGTCGTCCCACTGGACCAGGAACTCCACGGGGACCGTGATCCGCGCGGCGGCCTCGGCCGACGCCAGGGCCCCGCCCAGGCCCAGGACCGCCGCACGGACCCGCGGTTCGGCGGCGACGAACGGAACACCGAGTCCGCATCCCAGCGACACCCCCAGTAGCCCACGGGGCCGGCGCCGACGTGCTCGAGTCGCTGGACCGCGTCCAGGACCGCCCGCCACTCCGGCACCGTCCGGCGGGCCACGAGCGCCTGGAAGCCGGCGATCAGCGGGGCCAGGTCGTCGCCGGCTTCCACACGAGCCTGGTTGTCGGCCGCGATGCGGTCGTACTCCTCGACCCTCGGCCGGTCGCCGTGGGCGGGAACGTCGACCGCCACGGCCGCGAAACCGCATTCGGTCACGAAGCGGTGTGCGAGGGCCAGGACCTCGGGGCCTTCTTGTGCCGGCCGCCACCGTGTCCGATCACGATGAGCGGGCGGGTGGTGGCGGAGCCTTCCGGCGTCCACAGCACGCCAGGGATCTCACCGAGGGTGAAGAGCTGTTCGCGGACGCCGTCGGACGACGTCTCGGAGATGAAGCGCATAGCGATTCATGCCTTTCGGATGCCTCTGCGGGCACTCCCCAGGCCATGCGGGGAGGGAGGCCCGACCTGTCCTTGCGTTGATCGGTCTCACCTCCTCGGCTCGCGGCGGCGCACGGCGGCAGGAACGTATCACGAAGGGCTCCGGCCCGGGCTCGTACTCGTCGGTGACGTCCTCGGGGCGAGGTATGCATCAGCCCGCTCGGGTACTCGCCGCTGCGAGAGAGGAGGACCACTATGAGCACCGTCAAGGAAGCCGTGGAAGTCGAAGTCCCGGTCCACACCGCCTACAACCAGTGGACCCTGTTCGAGGAGTTCCCTCAGTTCATGGAGGGCGTCGAGGAGATCACGCAGATCGACGACCGCCACAACCACTGGAAGACGAAGATCGGCGGAGTGCGGCGGGAGTTCGACACCGAGATCGTCGACCAGCTCCCCGACGAGCGGATCACGTGGCGCACGATCAGCGGGGACGTCCAGCAGAAGGGCACGGTCCGTTTCCAGCGGGTGGACGACACCCACACCCGGGTGGAACTGGTGATGGACGTCGAGCCGAGCGGGTCGCGGAGAAGGCCGCGGACATGATGGGCACGATCGACCGGCGCGTGAAGGGCGACATGCGGCGCTTCAAGGACTTCATCGAGCACCAGGGTGGCGAGTCCGGTGGCTGGCGAGGACGCATCACTCCCAGCGGAGCGTGACGTGACCGGGCTGGACGGCGCGGGATCGCACTGACCGGGTCCGGTTCCGGGTCCGGTTCCGGAACCGGCACATCAGGGCCGTGTCAGGGCGGCCCCGCGGGCGCGAACGCGACGTTCTCGGCCTCCTCCCCAGCGGGAGGCGGCGGCGACGCCGTCCAGAGGACGGGGCGAGGAGGCCGGGGCTCGTCTCAGAGATCGCTGCGGGCAGGTCCCAGACGACCCTGCGCCGGCGCGGCCCGCGTACCAGGCCGCGGGTCTGGAACGAGAGGGCGGCCAGGGCGTTGAGCGTCCAGTAAGCGAGCGGATACAGGGGCATGAGCAGGCAGGCGTACGGAAGCCTGGGGTCGAGCCGGAGATCGACGAGGACCGCGACGACGATCTGGATCATGGCGATGACCGCGATGCCGACCCCCAGGCCAGCATGGCGCCGAATCGCGCGTCCTCCGGGGCGAGGATCCAGCGGGTGAAGCCGTAGCCGATGGCGATCAGCATGCACACGACCCACAGGTAGGAGAGCAGCGCTTCGACGGCGATGGGCCACATGACCGCGTTCCTCGGCCGGAGCACGGTCGGCCCGTGCGTGCGCAGGACCTCGCCCTGCCCGCGGCCCAGCGGGTGCGCTGGGCCCAGAGGCCGGAGAGGGTCTCGGGGACCTGCATGCCGACGAGGGCATTGGGGCGAAGCCGGTGAGATGGCCGGCCTCCAGCAGGCGCCAGGTGAGTTCGATGTCCTCGGTGGCCATCGCCGGGTCGTAGCCGCCGACCGCGAGCACCGCGTCGCGGCGGAAGAGACCGAGGACGCCCGCCACGGTGCCGACCCGTCCGGCCAGCGCGTGGGTGCGGCGGATCAGCCCGATCAGGGAGGCCGTCTCCAGCATCTGCAGGGTGGCCAGGACACTGCCGCGGTTGGTCACGCGCGGGCAGCCGGCGATGGCCGCGTAGCGGGGCGATCGCAGCATTCGGCGGACCAGGTGGGTCACGGCGTCCGCGTGGAGATGGGTGTCGGCGTCGGTGACGAGGACGAGGCCGTGGCGGGCTCGCCGCATGCCGTCGTTGAGGCGGTCCGCCTTGCCCCGGTTGACTCCGTCGTCGAGCACGGTGACGCGCTCGTCCCCCTCGGCGGCCGCGCGGGCGGCGGCCACCGTGCCGTCCCGGGAGCCGTCGTTGAGGATCAGGATCTCCAGGTGCGGGTAGTCCACCCGGCGCAGGGCGCGCACACAGCCGGCGATCACCTTCTCCTCGTTGTAGGCGGGGACCAGGACGGTCACCCCCGGCCAGCCGCCCGGCGGATCCGTGAGCCTGGGGCGTTCCTCGAGGATCCGGAAGAGGACGCCGCCGATCATCCACGCCGCGCCGGTGACGACGGGGTAGAAGGCGAGGAAGATCAGCAACGGGTCAATCGGTGACACGCCGCTCCTCCCGGTGCCGCAGGACGATGCCGGAGGCCAGCGCCGCGCCGAACAGCAGCCAGGAGGCCGCGGTGACGGCGAGCAGCTGGCGCAGGATGCGGGTGCCGTCCAGGAACACGACCACGATCACTCCGGCCGCGGCCCACACGGCGCCTCCCGCGAGGAAGGCGACCGCCTTGCGCGCGCGGGAGGCGGGGCGTACGGGCCGGAAACGCACCACGGGCCGATCGTTCACACGGTCCTCCCTCACCTCTCTGGTCCCTCGGGACCCGTCGGTCACATGGCGGGTCGTCCGCAGGACAGAACAGCACAGACGGGCTGTTCGGCCGGGGGCGACACTGCGGATACGCCGATGTCGTCCCCGGGGCCCGCCCGGTGGCGGGATCGGGCACTACGCCGAACGGCTCACCTCCGAGGCCGGAGGCGGCTGGCGGCAGGATCGAGGGGTGCTGATCAAGGGATACGATGCCGGCCCGTCGGTGCCGGGCGAGTCGCTGCCGGGCCGCCGGGGCTTCTGGTCGAACTACCTCCTGGTGCTGTGCGGGTCGGCGCGCCGCAGGACACCGCTGAGAGCCGAAGCTCGGAATGAGAGTGTGCACCCCGACCTGGTAGTGCACTTGATGGCGTGCCCCCTAGATGAGAGTGACGGGGTCGCCTTCGGGGGCGCGTGTGTCGCCACGGTGATTAGCGCTGGTCACGGCTCCGCGAGCGGGCGAGGCGTTCGAGTCGTGGGTGGACCGGATGGCCCGCGTGAACCGGTGTCCGCCGGCCGAGGTCGCGACCAAGAGACGGGCGCGGCGGCCCCGGATCTGGCTCGCGGGGTCGTGTACCACTTGATGTGGCATCGGCGGATCGTCACGGATCTGGACCGTCCACTGCGGGATACGACGCCGGTGGCGGGAAGAAGGACCGTGGGGGCTGGTGGACCGGCGCAGCCACCGCCCCTCGGATCCGCTGGCGGGTGTGGATCCCCGGCTGATCGAGCAGGGGCCGCAGCGCCTGGTGCGGCACTGCGGCCCCTGGAAGGACGCCGACCCCTGAGTCAGGCGGCGAGTTCCTTGCGGATGCGGTCCAGCATGTACGCCGAGGACTCGTGCGCCCGTTCCTCCCAGGCGAAGACACAGGCCGTGGCCACGCCGTCGAAGTCCAGCTCGCGCAGGGTGCCGAAGAAGGCGTCCCAGTCGACCTCGCCCTGGCCGATGTCCAGGTGCTGGTGGATACGGGCCGCCGTGCCCGGCGGGTTGAGGATGTAGCGCAGGCCGGAGGAGCCCTTGTGGTTGAAGGAGTCCGCGATGTGCACGTGCTGGAGCTTGTCACCGGCGTAGCGCATCATCGCCGCGATGTCCGCCCTGGGGTCCGGGCCCGAGAGATGGAAGCTGTGCGGCGCGCAGTAGAGGTAGTTCACCCACGGCTTGTTGATCGCGCGGACCAGGTCGACGGCCGGGGTGTTCTCCTCGCAGAAGTCGTCCGGGTGGGCCTCCAGGTTCAGAGCGATGCCTTCCCGCTCGAACACCGGGAGCAGTTCCTCCATCGACCGCCAGAACGCGGCCTCGCTCTCCGCGGCCCGCTCGGGGCGACCGTTGAACTCGCTGTTCATCAGCGGGCATTCGAGGTCGCTCGTGATCTCGATCATCCGCTTCCAGTAGCGGACGGCGGCCTGCCGCTCGGTCTCGTCCGGGGACGACCACTTGTACAGCGGCAGCACCGAGGACAGCCGCACGCCGTGCGTGCGCAGGGAGTTCTTCAGCTCCGCGATCCGCTCGTCGTCGGCGCGAGGGTGCAGGAAGAAGGGCATGAAGTCGTCGCGGGGCGACAACTCGATGTATTCGTAGCCGAGTTCGGCGACGGTGCGGACCATCTCGTCGATGGGGAGCGCACGGAACATGTACGGGTCGAGGGCGATCTTCACGCGGCACCTCCGTAGAAGGCGGGGCGGGCTTGAGGTCGGTGGCGACGACGGAGCCCGACTCCAGGGCCTGGACGGTCGCGGCGGTGATGACGGTGGCGGCGTAGCCGTCCCAGGAGGAGGGCCCGGTGGGCTCCTCCCCGGCGGCGACACCGGCGATCCACTCACGGAACTCCGTGTCGAAGGCGTCCCGGAAGCGGCCCACCCAGTCGGTGAGCACCTCGGTGCTGTGCTGCCCGGCGGTGCGCACCCCCACGGCGGCCGGGTCGGGGAGCCGGACCAGGCCCTCCTCGCCGACGGCCTCGCACTGGATGTCGTAGCCGTACTGGCAGTTGACGAAGACCTCCAGGTCGATCCGGACGCCCTTGGCGGTCTCGAAGAGCATGATCTGCGGGTCCTTGAGGTGCTCGAACCGCTTGCTCGTGGCGCGCGGGGTGAGCACCTGGGTGGAGACGATCTCGTCGTCCAGCAGCCAGCGCAGCACGTCCACCTCGTGCACCGCCGTGTCCAGGGCGGCCATCGAGGAGGTGTAGGACTCCGGCACGGCCGGGTTGCGGTGGGCGCAGTGCACGATCAGCGGCTCGCCGATCCGGCCGGAGTCGATGACCTGCTTCAGCTGCCGGTAGCCGACGTCGTAGCGGCGCATGAAGCCGACCTGGACCAGACGGCGGCCGTGCGCCTGCTCAGCCTCGATGATCCTCAGGCAGTCTTCGGCGGTCGTGGCCAGTGGCTTCTCGCAGAACACCGGCTTCCCGGCGGCGATCGCGTTCAGCACGTGCTCGGCGTGGGTCGGGCCCCAGGACGTCACCAGCACGGCGTCGACCTCGTCCGCCGCTATGAGCTCGGCGCCGTTCGTGAACAGCCGGGCGCCCACCGGAGCCGCCGCCTCGGCGGCACGGGCCGCGTCGATGTCGGTGACGGCGGTGACCCGGGCGCCGGTGACGGTGTCGGTGAGGCGCCGGATGTGCTCCTTGCCGATCCAGCCGGCGCCGATGACACCTACGCGTACAGTCATGATCAGGTCCTAACTAGAAGAAGCGCGCCCGGAGTTCGGCTTCGAGGGTTTCGAGGGTGCGGCCCTTGGTCTCGGGACGTAGAGCTTGACGAAGGTGAGCGACAAGACGCCCGCCACGACGAACAGGAAGAAGGTGTTGGAGATCCCGATCCCGTCGACCAGGGACGGGAAGACCAGCCCGATCACGAAGTTGGTCAGCCACAGCACCACGGCCGCGACACCCATGCCGAAGCCGCGCATCCGCATCGGGAAGATCTCCGACAGCATCAGCCAGGTCACCGGCGAGATCGCGCCCTGCTGGAAGGCGAGGAAGGTGACGGTCATGGCGAGCACCGCGTACGCCCTGCCGTCCCCGGCGGGCAGCACCAGCGAGAAGACGCCGATCAGCAACAGAGCTGACGTGGTGCCGATCTGCCCGGTCATCAGCATCGGTCGGCGGGCGACCCGGCCCAGCAGCCAGATGCCGACGAAGGTCGCCAGCACCGAGATCACGCCGTTGGCGATGTTCGCCGTGAGCGCATTGTCGGAGGCGAAACCGGCGTCCTCCAGGATCTGGGTGCCGTAGTACATGATCGTGTTGACGCCGGTGATCTGCTGCACGATCGCGATGCCGAAGCCGACCAACATCAGCCTGCGCACCCATGGCACGGCCTTCATGTCCTGCCAGCCGCCGAGCTTCTCCTGCTCGTCCTTGACGGCGAGCCCGGACACCTCGGCCAGTTCGGCCTCGGCCCGCTGCTGCGAGCGGACCTGCTTGAGGACCTCCAGCGCGTCGGAGAAGCGGCTCTGCGAGGCGAGCCAGCGCGGGCTCTCCGGCATCACCAGCATGCCGAACCAGAGCACCACCGCGGGCAGGGTCGCGATGACCAGCATCCAGCGCCAGACACCGCCGGACTCGCCGCCCACCTGTGCGATGATCGCGTTGGAGGTGAAGGCCAGCAACTGACCGCTGACGATCATGAGTTCATTGCGGGTGACCAGTGCGCCGCGCCGCTCGGCGGGCGAGATCTCCGCTAGATACACCGGCACCGTCACCGATGCGCCGCCGACGGCGAGGCCGAGCACGAACCGGGCCACGACCATCACGGCCGTGGTCGGCGCGAGCGTGCAGCCCAGCGCGCCGATGAAGAACAGCACCGCGAGGATGAGGATCATACGGCGCCGCCCGCGCGCGTCCGACAGCCGCCCGCCGGCCACGGCCCGAGTGCCGCGCCCAGCAGCAGTGAGCTGGTGACCATGCCCTCGGTCACCGGCGTCAGACCGAGATCGTCGGTCATGTAGGGCAGGGCGCCGTTGATGACGCCGGTGTCGTAGCCGAAGAGCAGCCCACCGAAGGTGGCGACGAGTGTGATGACCCGCAGCCGCCGGGCGACGGCGGGCGGGGTGTCCTGCGTGCCGGAGGGGGCCTGAAGCGCGTCGTCCCTGACGTCCATGGCCGCCTCCTACCGGTCGATGTTCGGGCGTCGGGTACCGGTCAGACCGCAGCTGGCCAGGTGCTCACGGGTGCTGACCGCGATGGGCAGCGGCACCTCGGGAGCGCACGGGTACAGGTCCTGCTCGACGATCACGAACAGCTCGGCGCCGAGCCGGGCCAGTTCGGCCACCACGTCGGCCGGGTTCGGCACACCCGCGGGCGGCGACACGCACACGCCCCGCTTGACCGCCTCCCGAACGACAGGTCTTCGGCGGCCACTTGGGCGAGCACCGCGGGGTCCATCTGCTTGATGTGCACGTAGCCGACACGCTCGCCGAAGCGGCGGATCAGATCCAGGTTGTCGCCGCCCCCGTAGGCGACGTGCCCGGTGTCCAGGCACAGGTTCGTGTACCGGCCGTCGGACTCGTTCAGCAGCCGCTCGATCTCCGGCTGCGTCTGGATGTGGCTGTCGGCGTGCGGATGGATGACGAGCCGCACGTCGTACTCGTCGAGCAGCAGCCGGCCCAGCCGGTCGGCGGCCTTGCCGAAGCCCGCCCACTGCTCGGTGGTCAGCTCGGGCGACTCGGTGAACGCGCCGGTCTTCTCGTCCGGTACATGGGCGGGATCAGGACCAGGTGATGGGCGCCCGCGGCCTGGGTCAGCGTGGCGACCTGGCGGACATGGGCGAGCATCTCGTCCCAGGCCTCCGGGCGGTGCAGCGCGCCGAAGGCCGTACCGCCGGAGACCTTCAGCCCACGGACGTCGAGCTCTTCCCTCAGGCGCTGCGGATCGGTGGGGAGGTAGCCGTAGGGGCCGAGCTCGCACCACTCGTAGCCGGCCTGCTTCAGCTCGTCGAGGAAGCGGGTGTACGGGACCTGGTGCTCGTCCTCGGGGAACCAGATGCCCCAGGAGTCGGGGGCGGAGCCGAGACAGAGGTTGCCGGCGGTGGTGCGGAGCGGGGTGGTTGGCGCCGTTGCCATGACATGTCCTTCGGGAGGGGGACGGGGTCAGTTGGAGGTGGGGAAGGTGAAGCCCGCGGCGACCTGCTGGGCGGGCTGCGGCCAGCGGGTGGTGACGACCTTGGGGCGGGTGTAGAAGCGAATGCCCTCAGGTCCGTGGATGGGGGAGTCGCCGATGAGGGAGTCCTTCCAGCCGCCGAAGGAGTAGTAGGACATCGGGACCGGGACCGGCACGTTGACGCCGATCATGCCGACCTTGACGTTGCGCTGGAACCGGCGGGCGGCCTCGCCGGAGGCGGTGAAGATCGCGGTGCCGTTGCCGTAGGAGTTGGCGTTGATGAGGTCGATGGCCTGGTCGAGGGTGTCGACACGGACGATCGCCAGGACCGGGCCGAAGAGCTCCTCCTGGTAGGCCTCCATCTCGGTCGTGACGTGGTCGAGGAGGGAGGGGCCGGTGAAGAAGCCCTCTTCGTGGCCGTCGATCTTCAGTCCGCGGCCGTCCACGACGACGGTGGCGCCCTGCGCCTGAGCTGTGCCGACGGCGTTCTCGACGCGTTCCTGGGCGGCCTTGGAGACCAGCGGGCCCATGTCCACGCCCGGCTGGTTTCCGGGGCCGACCTTCACCTCGTGGGCCTTGCGCTTGAGGATGTCGACGAGGCTGTCGGCGGCGTCGCCCACCGCGACGGCGACGGAGACGGCCATGCAGCGTTCGCCCGCGGAACCGTAGGCGCCGGCGGTGATGTGGTTGGCGGCGAATTCGAGGTCGGCGTCGGGGAGGACGACGACGTGGTTCTTGGCACCGCCGAGGGCCTGGACGCGCTTGCCTGCAGCGATGGCTTGTTCGTGGACGTACTTGGCGATGGGGGTGGAGCCGACGAAGGAGACGGCTTCGATTCCGGGGTGGGTGAGGATCGCGTCGACGGCTGGCTTGCCGCCGTGCACGACGTTGAAGACGCCGTCCGGGAGGCCGGCCTTCTTGTACAGGTCGGCGACGAAGTTGGCAGCCGACGGGTCGCGCTCGCTCGGCTTGAGGATGAAGGTGTTGCCGGTGGCGATGGCGATCGGATGCATCCAAAGGGGCACCATGGCCGGGAAGTTGAACGGCGTGATGCCCGCGACGACACCGAGCGGCTGGCGGAAGTCGTGCACGTCCACGCCGCGGGAGACCTGGTCGGAGAAGGAGCCCTTCAGCACGTCGCCGAGGCCGCAGGCGAACTCGACGACCTCACGGCCGCGGGTGATCTCGCCGCGGGCGTCGTCGACGGTCTTGCCGTGTTCGGCGGAGATGATCCGGCCCAGCTCCTCCTCGTGCTCGACGAGGAGCTGGCGGAAGTTGAACATGACCTGGGTGCGCTGGGTGAGGGAGGACTCGGACCAGGTCTCGAAGGCCTTCGCGGCTGCGGTGACGGCCGCGTCCACTTCGGCGCCGCCGCCGAGGACGACGCGGGCCTGCTCCTGGCCGGTGGCCGGGTTGAACACGGCCTGGGTGTTCTCGCCGGGCACCGAGGTGCCGTTGATCCAGTGCGGGATGGTGTTCACGGAGCGGTGTCCTTACAGGTAGTGGCGTTGTGCTTGCTTGCGGGCGGCGTACGTCTCGTACGCGGCGCGGGTGGTGTCCAGGGCGGAGACCTGGCTGACGGGGACGTCCCACCAGCCGTGGCCGGGTGGGTTGGGGCCGTAGAGGTCGGTCTCGACGTGGACGACGGTGGTGCGGGTCGATGCCTTGGCCTTCTCCATCGCCGTACGGAACTCGTCGACGGATACGGCGTGCAGGACGTCCGCGCCGAGGGAGGAGGCGTTGGCGGCGAGGTCGACCGGGAGGACGTCTCCGTCGAGCTGGCCCGAATCTCCGTCGCGATAGCGGTATTTGGTGCCGAAGCGCTGTGAGCCGAGGGACTCGGACAGGGCGCCGATGGAGGCGAAGCCGTGGTTCTGGACCAGGACGATGATGACCTTGAGGCCCTCGGAGACCATGGTGACGATCTCCTGAGCCATCATCAGGTAGGAGCCGTCACCGACGAGTACGACGACTTCACGTGACGGGTCGGCCATCTTGGCCCCGACGCCGGCGGCGACCTCGTAGCCCATGCAGGAGTAGGCGTACTCGACGTGGTAGGCCTTCGGATCGCGGGCCCGCCACAGCTGCTGCAGGTCGCCGGGCATGGAACCGGCCGCGTTGATGACCACGGCCCGGTCGTCGAGGACGTCGTTGAGCGCGCCGAGAATCTCCGTCTGGGCCGGGAGGGGCCCGTGGCCGAGAGTGAAGCAGCGGTCCTCGATCTCCCTTGTCCGGGCGATCAGTTGGCGAGTGCGGGCCCGGTACTCCGGTGCGACCTCCCAGTCCCGCAGTGCCCCGGCGAGGGCCTCGACGCCGAGGCGGGCGTCGGCCACCAGGGGCTCCGCCGAGTGCTTGACGGCGTCCAGGCGGGCCACGTTGAGGTTGACGAAGGTGACGTCCGGGTTGCCGAAGACGGTGTGGCTGGCGGTGGTGAAGTCGCTGTACCGGGTGCCGATGCCGAGGACGACGTCGGCCTCCCTCGCGAGCTCGTTGGCCGCGTACGACCCGGTGGAGCCGATGCCGCCGACCGCGTACGGGTGGTCCCAGGGCACCGCGCCCTTACCGGCGTGTGTGTCGGCGACCGGGATGCCGGTGGCCTCGGAGAAGGCCCGCAGGGCGGTCTCGGCACCGGAGTAGACGGCGCCGCCGCCCGCCACGATCAGCGGCCTGCGCGCCCCGCGCAGCAGGGCCGCGGCCCGCTCCACCGCCTGGGGTTCCGGCACCGGTCGGCCCACTTGCCAGACCCGGCGCCGGAAGAAGGAGACCGGCCAGTCGTACGCCTCCGCCTGCACGTCCTGCGGCAGCGCGAGCGTGACGGCGCCGGTCTCGACCGGGTCGGTCAGCACCCGCATCGCCGCGAGAGCGGCCGGGATGAGCTGCTCGGGACGCTGGATGCGGTCGAAGTACTTCGATACGGCACGGAAGGCGTCGTTGACCGTGACGTCCCCGCCGCGGGTGTCCTCCAGCTGCTGCAGGACCGGGTCGGCGGCGCGGGTGGCGAACATGTCGGACGGCAGCAGCAGCACCGGCAGCCGGTTCGTGGTCGCCAGCGCCGCACCCGTGATCATGTTCGTCGAACCGGGGCCGGTCGACGCGGTGCAGGCGAAGGTGGCCAGCCGATCGCGCATCTTGGCGTAGGCGACGGACGCATGGACCATGCCCTGCTCGTTGCGGGCCAAGTAGTAGGGGAGATCGGCCTCTTGGGTGATCGTCGCCTGGAGCAGGGCCTGGCCGATGCCGGCGACGTTGCCGTGCCCGAAGATGCCCCACACGCCGGGGATCAAGCGCTGCTCCTGGCCGTCGCGCTCGCTGTACTGATTGGCCAGGAAGCGGACCAGGGCCTGGGCGGTGGTCAGTCGGACGGTGGTCATCAGTTCTCTCCGAAGGGCAGGCGGTTCTCTCCGAAGGGCAGGCGGTCGTCGACGTCCTGCGCGGCCCAGGTGTCGCGGACCCAGCCGTGGGCGGGGTCGTCGCAGATCAGCCAGGCGCGGTCCTGACCGGGTCCGGCCATGACGTTGAGGTAGTAGAGGTCGTAGCCGGGTGCGGCGATCGACGGGCCGTGCCAGCCGTGCGGGATGAGGACGGTGTCGCCGGAGCGGACCTCGGCGAGCACGTCGATCGGCCGCTCGGGGTGCCGTACACCCGCTGGTAGCCGAAGCCGTTCCCGCCCGCGACCTCGAAGTAGTAGATCTCCTCCAGCTCCGACTCCTCGCCGGGCCGCACCTCGTCGTGCTTGTGCGGCGGGTACGACGACCAGTTGCCGCCCGGCGTGAGCACCTCGCACACCAGCAGCTGCTCGGCCTCGAAGGTGCCCGGCAGGCAGTAGTTGTTGACCTGCCGCGAGCAGGCCCCGGCGCCGCGCAGTTCGACCGGCACGTCCTCCTTGCGCCCGTACCGGGCGGGAAGCCACCACGCTCGGTACGGGCGGAGGGCAGCGCGAATCTCCCGCCGGATGCGCTGCTGATCACGGCCTCCGACGCGCGCGGCAGGTACGCGAAGTCGGTGACCGAGTCGAACACACCGGTACGGCCGTCGAGTTCGAAGGTCTCGCCGCCGACGGCGACGGTGCAGCCGCCGGTCAGCGGCAGGACCAGGAACTCACTGTCACCGGTGGCCAGCGCGTGTGCCTCACCCGGCGCCAGGTCCAGGATCCTGAGGCCGGAGTAGCCCCAGCCCGCCGACTCAGGTGTGACCAGAAGGTCGTACGGTCCGAAGGCCGCAGTCCCGTCGGGCAGGTGGTACTTGTTCGCGGACGTCACAGCAGGCTCACCGCCTTGTCCACCGCGCCGGCCACGTCGCCGTTCGACGGGTAGAGCAGGGACCGGCCCACGACCAGGCCCTGCGCGGTGGGCTGCTTCAGCGCCTTGCCCCAGGAGGCGAACGCGGCGTCGGGGTCGGTGACCTCGCCGCCCAGCAGCAGCGCGGGCAGGGTCGAGGAGGCGAGGACGCGCTCCATGTCGTCGACGACCGGCAGCTTCAGCCAGGTGTGCGAGCTGCGCCGGCCCAGCCCCGAGGCGATGGTGACCGACTTGATCACGGCGTCGGTGGAGAGGTCGTTGCGGATCCGCCCGTCCTGCCAGACCGAGATGAACGGCTCGACCATGGCGATGAGCGAGAGGTCGTTGAGCTCGTTGACCGCACGGGCCGTCTCGGACAGGGCGGATGGCGTCACCGGGTCGTCGAGCGCGATGCGGGTGAGCATCTTGCCGCCGTCGAAGCCCATCGCGGCGATCGTCTCGGCGTCGTAGCCGGTGAACCGGTCGTCGATCTCGAAGGCCGAGCCCGCGAGCCCGGCCCGGTTCATGGAACCGAACACGCTCTTGCCGTCGAGAACGCCGAGCAGGAGCAAGTCCTCCAGGATGTCGGCGGTGGCCAGGACGCCCGTCACTCCCGGGCGTTCCAGCGCCGTGCACAGCCGGTCGAGCAGTTCGAACCGGTTGGCCATCGCGTGAGGATCGCCGCCGACGCCGTTGGCGCCCCGCGCCGGGTGGTCGGCCGCGATGATCATCGCCTTCCCGTGCTCGCCGAGCAGGGACGTGGCCCGGACCCGCCGTGCGGCCGCCGCGGCGATGGCGGCGGGGTCGTTGACCCGGGTGTCGACGATCCGGCTCAGCATCTCAGGCAGCACTGTTCACCTCACGCAGCTTGGCGTTGACTTCGGATTCCGTGGGCATGGCGTCGGAGCAGGACAGCCGGCCCGCGACGATGGCGCCGGCGGCGTTGGCGAAGGCGACCGTGGAGCGGATGTCCCAGCCGGACAGCAGCCCGTGGCACAGGGCCCCGCCGAAGGCGTCGCCGGCACCCAGCCCGTTGACGGCGTCCACCGGCACCGGCTGGATCTCGGCGACCTGGCCGTCCCGGTCCATGGCGAGGACGCCCTTGGGCCCCTGCTTCACCACGGCCAGCTCCACCCGGCGGCGAGGAGCGCCTTCGCGGCCGCGTACGGCTCGCGCTCGCCGGTGGCGACCTCGCACTCGTCGAGATTGCCGACCGCCACCGTCGCATGACGCAGGGCCTCGGCGTAGCGGGCGCACGCCTCGTCCGGGTCGGTCCAGAACATCGGGCGCCAGTCGAGGTCGAACACCGTCGTGCCCGCCTTCGCCCGGTGCGTCAGGGCGGCGAGGGTCGCCGACCGGCTCGGCTCCTCGCTCAGCCCCGTGCCCGTGAACCAGAGGACCGCCGCGTCGCGCACCGCGTCCTGATCCAGTTCGTCGGGCCGGATGTCCAGGTCGGGAGCCTTGGGCTGCCGGTAGAAGTACAGCGGGAAGTCGTCCGGCGGGAAGATCTCGCAGAACGTCACCGGCGTCGGCGCGATGTCGGACGTACCGACGAAGCGGGTGTCGACGCCGTAGCCCTCCAGGGCCGTGCGGACGAAGGCCCCGAAGGGATCCTGTCCCGTCTTGGTGATCACGGCCGCGGAGTGCCCGTAGCGTGCGGCGGCCACGGCGACGTTCGTGGGGCTGCCGCCCAGGTACTTGCCGAACGACGTGACCTCCGCCAGCCCCACCCCTGTCTGGAGCGGATACACATCCACTCCGACACGGCCCATGGTCAGCACTTCGAACGACATCACGCTGGTTTCCCTTCGCTCCGGAGAACCCGGGCAGTCCACACAGGAGAATTGACCTGACGCGCTCTACTAGCGCGCTCTAGTACGAGTACGATGACCCCTGTCCAAATGTCATGTCAATAGCTTGTTGCCGGAGAATTTCGGGACTCCCTAGGGTGGGTCGCGTCGAAAGGTGGGTTGGACAGGTGGATGCATCGGGCAGGCAGCGGCCCACGATGGCGGACGTCGCCGAGAAGGCGGGCGTCTCCCGCGCGCTGGTCTCGATCGTCTTCCGCGACCAGCCGGGGCCAGCCAGGAGACCCGGGAGCGGGTGCTGCGCGTGGCCGACGAGATCGGCTACCGCCCCGACAACGCGGCCCGGCTGCTGGCCCGCGGCCGCAGCCGCACGCTCGGCGTCATGTTCACGGCCCATCAGACCTTCCACGCGGACCTGCTGGAGGGCATCTACGGCGAGGCCGAACGGCTCGGCTACGGCGTGCTGCTGTCCGCGACCGCGCCGGGCCGGAGCGAGGCGAAGGCGGTCGAGTCACTGCTCGGCCACCGCTGCGAGGCGGTGATCCTGCTCGGCACGGACGCGTCGGTGACGGAACTCGACGCGCTGGGCGGGCGCACGGTCGCCGTCGCGGTGGGCCGCCGGGTGCCAGGCGCCCGGGTCGACAGCGTCCACACGGCCGAGAGTAAGGGCATCCGGCAGGCCATGGACCACCTCGTCGAGCTGGGGCACCGGCGCATCCTGCACATCGACGGCGGTCGCGGCCCCGGCTCGGCCGAGCGGCGGCGCGCCTATCGGGCGGCGATGCGCCGGCACGGCCTGGAGGATCTGGCGCGCGTCGTGACCGGTGACCACACTGAGCGGTCCGGCATCGAGACCGGCCGCGCGCTCCTGGCGGAGCGCGACAGCGGCCTGCCGCTGCCCACGGCGGTCCTCGCGGGCAACGACCGTTGCGCCATGGGCCTGTTGATGGCCCTCGCGCGTTCCGGCCTGGAGGTGCCGCGCGACCTGTCCGTCGTCGGCTACGACGACAGCCACCTCTCCCACCTGATGCCGATCGGCCTGACGACGGTCCGTCAGGACGCGGTGCTCATGGCCGAGCACGCCGTGCGGTTCGCCGTGGAGCGGCTGGAAGGCGGGCGTGTGGAGCCGCGCGAGGCGGTACTGGACCCGAAACTTGTGGTCAGGGGAACCACGGCGCCGCCCCCGGAGCCGCGTAGGCTCGTTCCCGAAGCTGATCGTCGGGTCGGTGATGATGCAGCTGGCCATGGCCGTGTTCTCGTCGGTCGGCCAGGCGATCGTCATGGCGGTCCTGCCGGACCGCGCCGCGGCCTTGGCCAACGGCGACGTCGCGTCCTGTTCGTCGCTGACTTGCCGCGGAACGTGGATCCGGGTGTCTTCCAGGGCCGTCGGGAGAGGGAGAGCGAGGACCGAGAGCTCCGTCGTGTCGGCATGCGGTGCGGTGATCTCCGTCCAGCCGCTGGGCAGGCTCGTGGCCTCTGGTGGTACGGCCAGGAGCGGCTCCCTGTCGGTAGGGGCGCCGAGGCGCCACTCCCCTGCCTGTCGACCAACCAGCTCCGGCCGTAGTCGCACCCGCTGTCTTCTCTCCTGGGCCGCCGCCGGGCAAGCGCATCGGCGTGCCTCGGTCTCGCCGCAGCCCTGTACTGCTACAGGCGGCGAAGTCGCCGTGCAGGCCTGCGACGAAGCTGCTGATGCCGGGCCGTTTGGCGGTCGTGGCCTCGGTGATCCACTCGGGCAGGCGGATGCCCTGAGGGTGGTGAGCATCTCCGCGAACGAGCTGGTCAGCTCTGCAGCGGTCGCAAGTTCCGGGCAGCGGTCGAGTACGGCCTTACGGTGCTGTTTCTCCTCTTCGGCCGGAGTGGCAGGGTACCGGGTGAGCCAGCCGGTACCCTGCCGTGCCGACAGCGGTGGTGGGGCGGGTGTGAAGCCCTCCTGCTGCGGCAGGTCACAATGGGCCGCGTCGCTGCGAGCGGCGTGGACGGGCTGGACACGTTGCTGGTCGCCGCCTGCCCGGTGCTGGAGTGGCAGGCCACCGTCCACGACAACGGCGGCGGCGTGATGGCCATCTGAGCTCGCACGCTGCGAGAACCTCCTGGCCCACCTCGCCAGGAGGTCCCACCACGACCTCACGTGGTCGTCTCCGCTGAGCGGCGGCTGACGGGATGGAGCGGGACGGTCGTGAGGGGGCTGCGGAAGTAGGTGCTACGGAAGTGCGTGCTGCGGAAGTGCGTGCCGTGGCGGGCGCGCCGTAGTACTCCTGGAGGTCTCGACATCAGGTCTGTTCTTCACTGGGAGTCGTCGATGGCCGTGCGTCGTGTCGTGCCCACCATCCAGTCGGAAGCTGTGCGGGAGAGCCGGGAGTTCTACGGCCTGTTGGGCTTCGAGGAGGTGATGAACCACGGCTGGATCATGACGCTCGCGTCCCCGTCCGCTCCGGCGGCGCAGGTCAGCGTGATGACCCGCGACGAGACCGCCCCGGTCACCCCCGACATGAGCGTCGAGGTGGACGACGTGGACGCGGCCTATGCGGTCATGCGGGACAGCGGTGCGGAGATCGTCCATCCCTTGCAGGACGAGGAGTGGGGCGTGCGACGGTTCTTCGTCCGCGATCCCAGCGGCCGCGTGGTCAATGTGCTGGGCCACCGCTGACGCCGCATCCACCGGCCCGAAGGGCAGGTGAACCCCGGCTCGCGGGGCCGGGGTTCACGCACGCCGGGGTCGGCTTCCGGTCAGCAGCCGCCGCAGTTGTAGTAGGTGACGTCCCAGTGGTTGCCCTCGTCGGCGTAGAGGTTGCCGGAGGCGGACCGCCACTGCGGGGAACCGTCGCCGCGCACGCCGATATAGGTGAAGGTGTTCTTGATGTAGTTGCCGAGGCAGGTGTACTTGCTGTAGTCCAGCTTGTAGCCGTTCCAGTGCGAGTACGTGCCGGAGGCGTGCCCGGTCTCCGTACCGCCGGTGATGTTCAGTGCGCAGCCGCTGGCCCGCTTCAGGGTCTGGGCGCCCTGGGCGGAGGCCAGGTTGAGCTGCTCGAAGGACGTACAGGTCGGGTTGTTGCGGTCGGAGCAGCCGCCCGAGGACGACCAGGTGATGCCGACCTCTCGGAACATCGACGTGGCGGTGGAGTGACTGATCTTGGTGACGGCGAAGGCGTCACCCGCCGTTCCGATCACAACGGCGCCGGGAGCGACGACGAGGGCGAGCGCGGTGAGGATCGATCGGATCCGGACACCGACGACCGCTTTGAGATGTTTCACGTGGAACCTCCTGCGAAGAGTCGTGTGCTCTGAGGGGTGACTGTGCAGGTGGTGCGCGAGGGTGCAGATCGTGCACGGAGATGATGCCGGGGTCTACGCGCGTTGGCCAGAGGGCCTGCCGAGTTCCTCGGGTTCCTCGATGGGCACTGCGGCGGGGCGGTGCCGTCGGTCGTCCCCTAGGGTCCTGCCGCGAGGATGTCACGTCGTTCGCACAGGACGACCGTGGACACTCTCGCTCTCGTGTCCGCAGGCCCCCTTGCACGGCACCACCAGGAGGATCCCGTGTCATACCCGCGACCGCACACCCCGAGGAGAAGCTCGCCGCTGCGAAGAAGGAGCTGAACCTCCCGCGTATCGTCGCGATCTGCGGCTCCACCCGTTTCCTGACCGAGATGGCCGAGGCCGATCTGCGGGAGACCAAAGCCGGGAGGATCGTCGTGAAACCGGCCTGTGACACGAAGTCACCGCACGAACTCTGGTCCGATCCTGGCGAGGCCGAGGAGCTGAAGGCCCGGCTCGGCACTCTGCACCGAGCGAAGATCCGGCTCGCTGATGAAGTGCTCGTGGTCGGCGACTACATCGGAGACAGCACCCGAGCCGAAATCGCCTATGCCCGGTCGCTGGGCAAGCCCCTGCGGTTCACGCACCCCGAAGTCGACCCCGACGCCTGACCGCAGCAGTTGTAGAGGCGGTCGATTGTCTCGTCACGGGCGACCGGCCGGCGCTGCGGGTTCGTCAGTCGGCGTAGTACCGGTCGTAGGCGGCGCGCTGCTCCACCGAGAAGCCGTCGAATTCGCCGTCTGCCTCGAGCTCGCGCAGTCTCTCCAGGGCCGCCGTCGCAGACGGTGCAGGGTTGGCCGAGAGGTGGGCCTTCGTCGCGTCGAGCCCGTGTCCGAGGAGGAATTCGATGTCGATGGAGCATGCTGCGTCGAAGCTGGCTTGCTTCGCGTTCCAGATCAGGAGCACGTCGTCGAGGTCGCCGCTGTTGAACAGCTGGAAGCAGCAGAGCCTCATCAGCTCGGTGTCGCCCTCGCCCTGGGAGCGTCGCTCACGCGCCGTGTGCTCTCTGAGGAGTGCACGGATCTCGTCGAGGTCCTCGCCGACGGGGCGAGGACCGTAGCGGCGCCAGCATTCCTCGGCATCCATCGCTGGTCTCCTTGATCGTCCGGGCCGGCCCGTGGCCTGGTGGTCCCGCCCGTGGCCGTTCGGTCGGACGACGGCCTCTCTGCCGGTCACAGTATGCACACCATGGGCCGGCGCATGCGGGTCGGGCGGTCCTCGGCGCAGGTGGCCGATGGCCCATGCCACCCGACACGACTCCGAGGCGTCGGGAGCGTCGGCCGGGGCGATGACGGCGCTGTCGGTCGCGTACGGCAGCATGCTCCCGTGACAAAGACGTGTGATCATCCTCCTGGCGAAGCCACCCTCGGGTTCCTGCGCTCCGTCTTCCCGGTGGAATCGCGGGAGCCGGCACTCGGCTGGGAAGCCGTCGCGGCGTGGGAGGCGGAGAACGGAGTAGTCCTTCCGGAGCCGTACCGGAGCTTCGTCGCGGAGATCGCCAACGGGTCCGCCCTCGGTCCTCCGCGTGACGGTGGTCTCCAGCCACTCGGTCGGCTTCCCCGTGCCTGGCCCGACCTGGGCCCGCGGCAGCCGGGTGGCCTGTTCCCGCTGGAGTCGGCCTGGGTCTGGGAGGACGACGAGAGCGTCGACGCCGACGACGACCCGCGGATCGACGCCGTGTTCACCGTGGGGTCCGTCGTCCTCGGGTCCGAGGACGGGCAGTCGTACTGGCTTCTGCTGACCACCGGCCCCCGCCGCGGCGAAGTCTGGATGGTCGGAGACGTCGGCGTCGTCCCGGCGCCCGGCGAGCCGACTTGGGGCTTCGAGGAGTGGGTACGGCACTGGCACTCCGGCAGCGACTGGTGGGCCTAGGCGCCCCGTTCGGCCCGCGAGTCCCGGCGGTCGGGGGCGCCCTCGTGTGCCCGTCGGGACTCGGGGCGCCGGGGTCAGTTGCCGTCGCAGCCGATGCCGTCGCCGTCGGCGTCGAGTCGGTGGGGATCGTCGGGTCCGACGCGTACGGGCCCGTCGAGGTCGCGGCAGTCCACGTCGGGTACCCCGGCCGGCGGGCCGTTCGGCAGATCCGCACCTGTGGTGTCGTCAGAGGCGGGCAGGGTCGTAGAGGTTGGTGGGCTTGGTGTGCTTGTTGTGCTCGGTGTCGTGGGCGGGCAGGCCGACCAGAGGCCGGCTCCGGTCGTCCGAGCGGTGTCCTCGGCCCGGGAGATGCGCGGCCAGTACTTGTCGTTCGGCGGATACAGCACCGCTTCGGCGTGCCCGCTGCGGGCGAGGGACTCGTTGACGAAGGTTCCGTCCTCACTCCACAGGTACAGCAGGTGGCGGTCGTAGCGGTCCGTGAGCTCGACGTCGCGTTCGACCCGTACGCGGCTGCCCGGTGGCAGCAGTGCGCTGATACGGGCTGTCGCCTCTTCGGCGAAGCAGGAGCCTTGCTCCGGAGCGTCGATCGCCAGCAGCCGTACCCTGGTCGGCTCGTTCTCGTCCAGGAGGCGGCCGTCGCCGCGGACCTCGATCGTGTCGCCGTCGATGATCCGCAGGACGACCACGCGGCCGGGACGAGGGGGCTGTGGTGCGGGCGGGGGTGAGGCGGCGTCCGTGGCCGTTCCGGTTTCCGGTGCGGCGGACGGGCTGACGGTCGCGGCGGGTGAGCCGGAGCGAGCGGTCTCGGAGGCCGGGGCGGGGAATCGGACTTCTCCCGGGGGGACGACGTCGTCTGCTGAGTGTCGTCGATCACGCTCGCCAGGCCGCCCATGCCGAGGAGGACGGCGAAGACGATCAGGAGGGAGACGATCACGGGGTGCTTCAGGCGCCTGGGGCGCGGACCTCGATGCGGGGCGCGTTGCGGCGCCAGGCATTCGGGTCGGGGGAGGCGAGGGGGCATGTCGCCCTCCCGGAGTGCGGTATTTCGGTTCTTCAGTAAAGCACTCGCTGGGAGGGGCGACCAGGGGGACCATCCTCCAGGTGCGGGAGACCACGCAGGACCTCATCGAGGCCGGACTGCCGGCCGACGAGATCGATCTCGGGATCGCCTTCGAGGGCCCCACTCCCCGGCGTCACCGCTCAGGCCCTGTTCACCGGGCACCTGAGCCTGGTCGTGACCGCCCAGGGCGACCGCCGGGGCGGGGGGTTCGGGCAGGGTGCGGAAGAGGATCCAGCTCAGGGCGGGCATGGCGATCAGGGGGGTGAGGGCGGTCTGGAGGGTGGTGGTGTCGGCGAGATGGCCCAGCAGGGGGCTGATGAGGCCGCCGATGCTGACGGTGAGGCCGAGGGTGATGCCGCCGGCGGTGCCGATGCGGGAGGGCAGGTAGTCCTGGGCGAGGGTGACCTGGAGGGAGAACGGGACGTACAGGCCGGCGGAGGTGAGGGCCACGAAGAGGAACATGGCCGGCCCGGGTGTGTGGATGACGCCGGTGACGGCGGCGACGGAGAGCAGATAGGACCAGCGCGAGACGCGGACGCGGTCGTAGCGGCCGGCCAGGCACCCGCCCAGGACCGAGCCGACGGCGCCGCCCAGGAACAGCAGGAACAGGGCGGCGGTGCCCGCGGTGGTGCTCCCCTGCATGCGCTGCTGGGCGTGAAGGGAGATGAAGGTGCTCAGGCCGGTGAAGACGATGGAGCGGAAGACGACCGCCAGGGACAGCTTGACGAACGAGGCCACGTCGTCCGCGCTGTGGGGCGTCCGGGTCCTGGCCGTGCCGGTCCGGGGCCGGGCGAGCATCCGCAGGACGGGCACGCACAGGGCGGTGCCGGCGAGCGCGGGCAGGACGAGGACCGGTGTCCACTGCAGGGAGCCGTGTCCGACCGCGGCCGCCACCATGAGCGGGGCGAGCGCGAAGCCGACGTTGCCGCCGAGGGAGAACCAGCCCATCGCGCGGTGACTGCCCTGGCCGGCCTGCCGGGCGACGCGGGCGGATTCCGGGTGGTAGGCGGCCACGCCGATTCCGGAGACGGCGACGAAGAACAGGGTGAGCCCGTAGGAGCCGCCCAGGCCGCTGAGCGCGATGCCGACCCCGCCCAGCAGGGTGCTGACCGGCAGCAGCCACGGCATCGCCCACCGGTCGGTGAGCAGCCCGAACAGCGGCTGGGCCACCGACGACAGCAGGGACGCGGCCAGCACGACGCCGGAGGCGGCCGCGTAGGTGTAGTCCCGTTCGGCCACGAAGAACGGGATCAGCGCCGCGACGGCGCCCTGGTAGATGTCGACGCAGGCATGCCCCACGGCCAGCAGCAGGATCGGTGTGTTCCTTCGCACCCCGCCCATGCTCGAAGGACCACCCCGTGTCGCGCTTTCGATAGATTGACAGTCGATGCAGAGAATCCGCCACACTCCTATGGCTCCGACCCGGACCCAGCGGCTGGCTCCCGGCGGCGAGATCGACGCGCACCGCCACGACGACCACCAGATCGCGTACGCCAGCCGCGGCACCATCGCGGTGACCACCGACGCCGGCTCCTGGATCGCGCCGGCCACCCGCGCTCTGTGGATCCCCGCCGGCACCGTCCACCGGCATCAGGCCCACGGCGAACTCGACCTCCACCTCGTCGGCCTGCCCACCACCGACAACCCCCTTGGCCTGGACAAACCCGCCGTCCTCGCCGTCAGCCCCCTCCTGCGCGAACTCATCGTCGCCTACACCCGCGACCCGGACGACGACACCCCGGCCCACCGCCGCCTGCGCGCCGTCATGCTCGACCAGCTCGCCCTCTCACCGGAACGCCCCCTTCACCTGCCGGCTCCGACGGACCCCCTGCTCCGCGAACTGCACGACATCCTGCGCGCCGAACCGGCCGACAACCGCTCCCTCGCCGAGCTCGGACGCCAGATCGGCGCCGGCGCCCGCACCCTCTCCCGCCGCCTCCGCGACGACCTCGGTCTCACCTACCCGCAGTGGCGCACCCAGATCAGGCTCCACCACGCGCTGATCCTCCTGGCCGACGACACCCCCGTCACCACCGTCGCCCACCGCTGTGGCTGGTCGTCCGCCAGCACCTTCATCAACGTCTTCCGCCGCACCTTCGGCCACACCCCCGGCGCCCGCCCCACCACGTGACCACGCGGCTCTGCCGGCGCGCGAGCCGTCAAGACCTTCTGCCGGACAAGCCCCAGGAGCGCAGGGGGATGCGGGCGAGGTCGCTTCCGACCACCACCCGGCCGCTGAACCCCTTCTGGGCTCTCCGTCGCCACGAGGACTCCGGGACCAGGAAGGTGTCGGCCGGGACGAGGTGGTTGAGCACGAGGGTGGCGACCCCGGACCGTTCGGCGATCCTGCCGACCTCGGAGACGTCGGTGTGCGCCTCGGCGAAGTGCTGCAGCAGCGCCGGGTCGTAGCCGGAGCCGCGACGGTAGAAGTCCAGGTCGATCACCTCGTGCACGAGGATGTCGGCTCCGCGGGCGAGGCGGACGAGGTTGTCGCTGGGGCGGTGTCACCGGAGAACACGACGCAGCCGTCGGGGGTGTCGAAGCGGTAGGCGAAGCTGGGATAGACCAGACCGTGCGGCACCAGGACGGCGCTGACCCGGACCGTGCCGTCGTCCATGACCGGGAACGGCTCCATGTCCGGGGCCCGGTCGCCCAGCGGGCCCGCGCCCACCGGCGGCACGGTGATCTCGTGCACCCGGACCCGGGTGCGGGGATCCGGCGCTCCGGAACCCCGGAGGAAGATGTTGCTGCTGTAGGCGGTGGCCTCCAGCGATTTGGCGGTCAGCGCCCGCGTCCCGGGAGTGGGGTCGGCCTCGCCGACAGCCGGCGGCGTCCCGCCGTCGTGGCCGGGCGGCAGAGCGCCCGCGGGCCCGGGTCCGTAGACGGGGAAGGGCGTGGGAACGGCGTCGCCGACGTCGTTGGGGCCGTGCGCGGCCAGCAGGACGACGTTGGCGTAGTCGGCAATGTGGTCGATGTGCAGGTGGGTGATGAACACCGCGGCCAGGTCCCGGAAGCGCAGCCCGCACCGCCCGTACTGGGTGACCGCGGACCGCCCGCAGTCCACGACGTACACCCGGCCGCGCACGGACAGCGCGGAGGCGGTGCCGGCCCGTGTCACGACGGGCGGCGGTCCCCCGCCGTGCCGAGCAGGCACAGCACCGATCCGTCCCGGGGCACGGCGGGCGGCCGGCCGGACCGGGGGTCGGCTGCGGCCGACGCGTCCGGTCCCGCTCCCAGGGCGGCCGCCCGCCCGCCCCCACCGCTGCCGCCGAGGCGCCCAGCAACCGGCGTCGCGACACCGCCGCTTCCGCTTCGACGGGGCTTCCTGAGCGTTGCGTCATGGTCCCGGCTCCCCTGGTGGTCGGATGGCACGTAGGGCTCGCCGAGCATATAGATACTTAAGCGCTTAGAGAAGTGGGCGGTGGGTGCCCTGGCAGCCGGGGGCGCGTCGCTCGCCCTGTCCGGCCGTCAGATCCGGAGGACCACACGGCCGGCGGCGCCGCGTTCCACCAGTTCGTGGGCTCGGGCGATCCGGTCGAGGGGAAGCGGTCGCTGACGGGGATGCGGAGGGTGCCGTCGAGGAGTGCGGCGGTCAGGTGGGCGGCGGCGTCGGCCTTGACCGCGGGCGGGAAGTCGTCGCTGCCCAGCAGGCGGAGGGTGACGTCGGCGAATCCGAGTTTCCAGTACGGGATGCCCGGCCGGTCGGCCGAGGAGAAGTAGGAGCTGATGGTGCCGCCTACGGCGATGAGGTCGGCGTCCGCGTCGATGTGGTCGGCGAGGTCGACTTCGGCGATGCGGTGGACGCCGTCGGGTGCGATGGCGCGGACCCGCTCGACCAGGTGCGGGTCGTCGGCGAGGTGGACGTGCTGGGCGCCCTGGGAACGGACGGTGTCGATCTGGGATGCGCGGCGGACGGTGGCGATGACGGTGGCGCCGGCGCGGGCGGCCATCTGAACGGCGATGGAGCCGACGCCTCCGGCGGCACCGTGCACCAGGACGGTCAGACCCTCGACGGGGCCGTCGGCGAAGACGGCGCGATAGCCGGTGATGCCGGCGATGCCGAGGCAGGCCGCCTGGTCGAGCATGTCGGCATCGGCGTCCTCGGGCAGGGGAACGGCCAGGGCGTCGGGGACGACGCAGTACTCGGCGGCTGTGCCGAACGGGCGGTAGGACTGGGCCGCGTAGCACCAGACCGTCTGGCCGATGCGCTCTTCGTCGACGCCGGGCCCGACGGCGTCGACGACACCGGCGCCGTCGCTGTGCGGGACCACGCGTGGATAGGGCATGGGTGAGCCCTGCCAGCCGGAGCGCTTCTTCACATCGCCGGGATTGATACCGGAGACGCTGATCCTGATGCGGACCTCGCCCGGCCCCGGCTGCGGGTCGGGCAGGTCGCCGACGAGCAGAACGTCACGGGCCGGTCCGCGTCGGTCGTACCAGGCTGCGTGCATGGTGATCGGTCTCCTGTCTTCGGTGTGCGGGCGCCAACGGAGCACCGGGCGCCTGTGGGTGGCGGCGACTGCGGGGCGGAGCGGGGTCATGGCGACGGTGGGCGGCATCGGCGTGGCTCCTCGCTCGCCGGAGGCGGCGGGGCTCTCGTCGCCGACGGTGCAGGGCATCGTCAGGGCTCCTGGGTGATGCCGACGAGTTTGCCCGCGACCCGGCCGTGTTCGAGGTCGTCGTGGGCGCGGGCGATGTCGGCGAGCGGGTAGGTGTGGATCGGGCCGAGGCTCAGCCGGCCGGCCTCGATGTGGTCGAGGAACCGCTGCAGGACGGCCGGGGCAGGTCGGCGGCGCCGCCGCTGTAGGCGGTGAGCCGGACACCGCGGGGCAGGTAGGCGATCGGATAGTCCGGGATGATCCACTGGTTGGAGAGCATCCCGGCGAAGCAGACGGTGCCGTGGACCCGGGTGGCCGCGAGGGTGTCGGGAAGGGTCGGAACGCCCACGAGTTCCAGCGCGGCGTCGACACCGTCGGGATGAGCCGTGCGAACCTGCCCGGCGACGGAGCCGTCGTCGAGCAGCGGGTGGTCGACGCCGTGCTCGGACAGGGTGCGCAGGCGGTCTCGTCGCCGGGTGGTGGCCAGCACGGTGGCGCCGAGGTCCTTGGCCACCGCGGCCGCGGCGAACCCGAGTGCGGACGTACCACCGCGGACGAGCAGCGTCTGGCCGGACCGCAGGTCGAGGCCGGTGGTCAGGGACCCGTAGGCGGTCTGCAGGGTTTCCGGGACGGCGCCGAGGACATGCCAGGGCAGCGAGGAACGGAACGGGATCACCGCAGCGCGCGGCACGACGGTGTACTCGGCGTAGCCGCCGTCGAATACCCGGCCCATGCCGCCCAGGATCGCCGCGGCCTGCCGGCCGGGGCGCAGGTCGGTGCCGGGTGCCGCGTCCACCAGGCCGACGGCCTCGATGCCCGGCACGCGCGGGAAGGTGACCCCCTCGGACAGCCCGAGGCGGGTGTGCAGTTCGGAACGGTTCAGCCCGAACGCCTTGACGCGGAGCCGTACCCATCCCGGTGGCGGATCCGGGACGGGCAGGTCGGTCAGGGTCAGGCGGGACACCGGTCCCGGTTCACCGAGGACGACAGCGCGCATGGTGTCGGTCATGAGGGCGTGATCCTTTCCCTTGCGGGAGCGTCCGGCCGCCGGCCCCGCGGTCCGCGACCGGCAGCGGTGATCAGGCGCCGGGTGCGGCCGCCTTGTTGAACATGTAGCGGGCGATTCGCCAGGCGCCGTCGGCACGGAAGAAGACGAACACCTCTCGGTTCGCCTCCTCGGCGGTGACCTGCTCGGCCAGGACCGTCACCGTGCCCTTGGAGTCGGTGGTGGCGACAGCGACGTCGCCGGAGACGGTGATCTCGTGGACGGTGAAGGACACGTCCAGCTTGATCGTGTCGAA
Source organism: Streptomyces sp. SW4 (assembly GCA_003248315.1). Lineage (GTDB taxonomy): Bacteria > Actinomycetota > Actinomycetes > Streptomycetales > Streptomycetaceae > Streptomyces. The sequence continues at coordinate 1,108,775 of QKWM01000001.1, read as the reverse complement.
GATCTGCCGGTAGGCAGCCCGCAGCTCCCCGGTGCCCGTCGCGGTGGGCAGGTTGTACGGGTAGAACACGCCGTCCGGTGTGTACAGCGAGGCCGCCAGATCGGCGTCGGCGGTCTGCAGCGCCGTCGCGTACCGGTCCAGCAGTTCCCGGATCTCCCGAGTGTCACTGCTCATGATCGCTTCCTCTCGTCGAGCTCTCCCTAAAAGCTTCGCATGACGATGATTGTTTTAGCAACTATCGCCTCACGTACCATCCTGCTGTGGCAGAAGAGAGCTTTCTTGATCGCGAGCACGAGCACGCCTGGCGGGCGGTGCTCAAGGGGCACGCCCTGCTCGTCGCACGACTGGACACCGACCTGCGCCAGAACGCGGGCATCTCGCTGATCGACTACGACGTGCTGGTGCAGCTGTCCGAGGCGCCCGACCGGCGGTTGCCGATGGCGGACCTGGCGCGTGCCGTGGTCTACAGCCGCAGCGGTCTCACCAGGCTCGTCGACTCCCTGGAACGCCGGAGTCTGGTCACGCGGGAACGCAGCAGCAGCGACCGCCGCTCCTGGTACGCCGTCCTCACCGACGACGGCCTGACCACACTGGAAGCCGCGTGGCCCGTCCACGCCGCCGGGGTGCGCGACCACTTCGCCGTGCACGCGACAGCCGAACAGGCCCGCGCACTGGCCGCCGTCTTCGGAGCGGTCATCGCCGACCTCGCCCCCGACCAGCCCGAACTACGCCATTACCATCCCTGACCGCGGGCGGGCCGGGGCCGGTCAGTCCGGAGTGAGCCGGTGAGCGCCGCGAGAACGGCTAGGCGCATGCGGTTGTCCCGGCCCGTCCTCGCCATCGGGTTCCCGACGCCTGAGTGACGAGGCGGTCGAGGGTGTCACGACGGAAGAGGGTCCCTCCGTCGGCGGCGCGGTACGGCGTCCAGGAGTTCGGCCGGCGGAGTGTCCTTGACGAGGAAGCCGCACACTGCTCGGGCTCGCGTCCGACGACTTCCCCTACATGACGGGCGCGTCGGTCGCCGTGGACGGCGCGAGCACTGCGGGCCGGAAGATGATCCAGCCGAGCGGTGTCTGAGACCGCGACGTCCGCGGCGTCGCGCCAGCGGCGGCTGCTGCCCGCATCGACGGCACCGCCGTGGGCCGCACGCTCACCTCCGCCGTGCTTCGGCGAGGGCTCGCCGCCTGAGGTCGCCGTCGAACAGCTGCATCCTGGTGGCGGCCAGGACGTCGTCCCTGTCGATGGTCCGCCCGTCCCCGCTGCGGGAGGTCATGCCGCGGAAGGCGTCCTTGGGGACCGGGGGCGGAGCCGGTTGGTCCGAGGTCACCAGGGTGACCGAGCCGAACCGCCGGACTCCGCCCTCGCGGACGACCGTGGCCGCATCCCGGGCGAGGTCCGTCAGGAACGCGCTCGCGATTCCGTCCAGGTCGCGGACCATCGCCGGGACGGCTGTCACGCCCTGACTCCGCAGCAGCTTCCTGACCCCGGCCTCGAACCGGTGGGCGCCGGCCACGGCGCTCGGCTTGCGCGACCTGCTGCGCCTGCGCGGCGGCACGACGGCACCGTCGGCGTCGTACACAACACCGGTCATGCCTCGGAACGTCGGGCTGTGGTGGTACCAGGTGCCTCCCAGCTCCAGCTCGACGTTCCGGTCGATCGCCGAGAGAAGGTCCCCGGGGAGCAGCTTCTTGCGGCCCTCCTCCGCCGCCGCTCGCCTCGCGCCGCCGATGATCCCCGTCAGCACGGTCCGCGTCACCGATGCGGCGGCCCACGCCGCGGACCGAGAGACGTGCAGCGGAGTCACGTCCCTGAACACCGCCTTGACGAGAGGGGACTTGAACGGCCAGGCCTCCCCGGCCGAGGCGGTCCCGGGACCGCTGCGCTCAGGGCGTGCGGGCGGTGCGATCATCGGAGGTCACGCTCCCTGCTGTCGTCATCGAAGGCCGCACGGTTCGCGGCGGAGGCCCATTCTCTCCCTCGTCCTCCGCCGGGACGGCACCCGGTCGAGGGCCTGGGCAGCGGGACTGTCGGGCTGGCGGGGCTGGTCGGGGGCGTTCTCGCCGCGGCTCGGCCGGACGTGACCGCCATCTGCGTCCGTGCCGCGGCTCAGCCGTGCGTGGCCGCCACGTGCGTGCGCAGGGCGGCGGTCAGCCAGTCGTGGGCCGTGCCGGGGGTGGGTTCCGGGCGGCCGCCGGGCGGGGTGGTGACCTCGGCCACCAGCTCCCAGTACCGGTCCAGGCGCGGATCGTCCGCCAGTTGCCGGGACAGCCCGCGGCGGAACCCGGGGGTGTCCCGGACGCGGTAGGCACTCGCGTACGCGGCCACGAAGCAATCCAGAGCCTCGCCCGGGTGCGGTGGCCGGCCGCGCCGCAGGAGGGTGCCCGCCAGTTCGTACGCTTCGGCGAGCCCGGCGTAGAGCACGGCCGCGCCGCGGGCGCCCGCGGCGCGGTGCACCCGGGGCTGGGGCCGTTGCGGTGTGGAGCACGGGCCTGCGGTCAGGGCGTGGAGCCGGGCGAAGGCGAGCACCTGGGCCGGTGCGGGCTCCTCCGGCGGCCGTACCACCGCTAGGTCCAGGAAGGCCGCGGTGGAGCGGGCCGGCATGCGCGCCGGCAGCCAGGCGCGCCAGAAGCGGGCCACGGGCTCGGTGCTGGGCGGGGTGCTCATCGCACCGACCAGGCGCAGCCGTTCGGCCCGCTCTGCCGGCGGGCTCTCGGCCACCAGCCGCAGGGCCGCCTCGCGCCAGCGCAACGCCGTCAGCCGGGACCCGAGGACGCTCAGCTGTCCGGCGACGGCGTCCTCCAGCGCCCCGGTCGCCGCGCCGTCCTCGTCGGCCAGGATGCGCCGTACCGCGGGCAGCGGCAGATCCAGGGTGCGCAGGGAACGGATGAGGAGCAGTCTGTCCAGGGCCTCGGGCGCGTACCGGCGGTGGCCGCCCGGGCTGCGGGGCGCCTCGGGCAGCAGTCCGTGGTCGGAGTAGAAGCGGACGGTCTTGACGGTCACGCCCGCCCGGTGGGCCAGCTCGCCGATGCTGCACGGGCCGTCGTCGGATGCGACCACTTGAACCTCCCTCAGGGGGAGTTCCTACCGTACCGGCGAACGCGGCCGGACGACGGGCCGGCCGGCTGACGGCGACGTGTTTCACGGAGGGACCATGACCTCGTTCATCCTGGTGGCAGGTGCGTTCACCGGCGCGCATGTGTGGGAGGAGACCGCGGCGCACCTGGCCGCGGCGGGCGCCGATGTGCACCCCGTGGCTCTGGCGGGCCTCGACGGGCCGGCGGGCGGTGCCGACGCCGGTCTGGACCGGCACATCGCGGACGTGGTCGCGGTGATCGACGCTGTCGGCGGCGCATCCGGCCGGGAGGTGGTGCTGGTGGGGCACGACTACGGCATCCATCCGGTGGTGGGCGCTGCCGACCGGCGGGCGGGGCGCGTCGCCCGCATCGTGTACCTGGACTCGGGGCTGCCGCGGGACGGCGTGCCCGCGCTGGCCGCGGTGCCGGACCAGGCGCTGCGTGCCCGGCTCGCCGAGGGCACGCACGGCGGCGGTGCGGTGCCGCCGCCGGACCGCGCGGGATGGCAGCGCTGGGGCAGTACCGCGGGGGTGCCGGAGGAGGCGTTGGACCGGCTGACCGCGCTCGCCGCGCCCCATCCGGTCGGCACGCTGCTGCAGCCCTTGCGGCTGACCGGGGCGGTGGCGGCGGTGCCCGCCACGGGGGTGCTGTGCACGGGGAACGGCACGAGCATCGAGCTGGTCCGGATGCTGGTGCGCTCCGGGGATCCGGCCGTGCGGGCCCTGGCCGGCTCGGGGGCGAGGTTCTTCGAACTGGCGACGGGCCACTGGCCGATGCTGTCGTGCCCCGCCGATCTGGCACGGGTGCTGCTGCGGGCGGCGTCCGGCGAAGGGGACCTGCTCCGGCCGCCCGGCGAGGACGAGCCGGCCGCGCACACCCGCCCGTTTCTCTTCGAGGTGCCGGAGGCCGCCCGCGTGCGGAAGGAGAACGCCGATCTGTACCTGCCCGCCGCCCGGGGCCCGCGGCCGGCCGTGGTGTTCGTGCACGGCGGGCCGGTTCCCGCCGATGTCCGGCCCACCCCGCGGGAATGGCCGCTGTTCACGGGGTACGCCCGGTACGCGGCCGAGCTGGGTGTGGTGGGTGTGTCGGTCGATCACCGGCTGCACGGGCTGGGCGACTTCGAGCGTGCCGCCGCGGACGTCGCCGCCGCCGTGGACGTGGTGCGGGCCGACCGGCGGGTGGACGCGGACCGGGTGGCCCTGTGGTTCTTCTCCGGCGGTTCCCTGCTCGCGGCCGACTGGCTGTCCGCTCCCCCGGTCTGGCTGCGGTGCCTCGCGGCCACGTATCCGGTGATGGTGCCGCTGCCCAACTGGGGGCCGGCGGACAGCCACTTCCACCCGGCGCGGGCGGTGGCGCACGCCGGCGCGCTCCCCGTCGTGCTGACCCGTGTGGGGCTGGAGCTGCCCGAGATCGCCGCCACGGTGGAGGAGTTCCTGGCCTCCGCCGAGGACTGCGGGGCACGTGTGGAGGTGGTCGACGTGCCGCACGGCCACCACGGTTTCGAGACCCGGGACCCGACGGACGCCTCGCGCGCGGCCGTGCGGCAGGCGATGCGCTCGGTGCTCACGCATCTGACGGACGGCGTCTGAGCGGCGGCTCCCCGGAGCCCACCGGCCGCCGCGGTCGCGGAGGGCCGCCGCGGTCGCGGAGGGCCGCCGCGGCCGGCCCTCGGCCGCCGCGGTGGCGGAGGCCGCCTCGGCCGGCCCCTCCCTCCCGGAGGCCCTTGGCCGGCTGCCCGGCGCGGCGCCACCCACGGCGAATCCCGCACCTCCGTAAACCTTCCTGCCGCCCCCGCAACCAACAAGCACCACGCCGCGCAGGCGTACGTGCTGACGAGCAGGAGGAACGCCGTGACGACAGCGCCTCATTCACCACCCCGTGCCGAGCCCCGGGCCGGCGGCCTCCGCAGGTGCCGGCGGGCGCTGCTCGCCCTCGGTGCGGTGGCCGCTCTGATCGCCGGTACCGCCGGGGCGTCCGCGGGCGCCGACGACGGCGGCGGACGGCACCGGGCCATCTCGACGCCGGACGCGCCCGCCGCCATCGGGCCCTACTCGCAGGGCATTTCGACGGGGCGGCTCGTGTTCGTCTCCGGACAGCTCCCGATCGACCCCGCCACCGGGGAGATCCCCGCCGGTGCCACCGTCGAGGAGCAGACGCGCCGGGCCCTGCGCAGCGTCCAGGCGGTGCTGGAGGCCGACCGGCTGACGCTGCGGCACGTCGTGAACACCACCGTCTACCTGTCCGACCTCGACGACTTCGCCCGGTTCAACGCCGTGTACGCCGAGTTCTTCGGCTCGTCCGCCCCGCCCGCCCGGGCCACGGTCGAAGTGGCGCGCCTGCCGCGCGACGCCAAGGTCGAGATCTCGGCGATCGCCGTCCGGTGAGCCACCACCGAAAGGAGAATGTCATGCCCCTGACAGCATCGGGTCTCCGTGAGCGCACCCGGGTCTCGCGGCGCGGGTTCGTCGGACTGCTGGGCGCGGGCGCCGCCTCCCTCGGCATCGGGGCGGCCGGCGTCTCCCCGGCCGCGGCGGCCGAGGGCGCCACGTCCGCCACCCTGCCGCCGCCGTCGTCGCCGGAGTACTGGAAGGCGGTGGAGCGGCTGTTCGTCCTGGACAAGGACGTGCTGTTCATGAACGTCGGCACCGTCGGGTCGTCCCGCGCGAGGTGCTCGACACCGTCGACCGCGTTCACCGCGAGGTGGCCGTCAAGGCGATCTCGTCCTACAGCGACTTCGCCGACGTACGCGCCGTGGCCGCCCGCGGATACGGCTGCGACCCCGACGAGATCGTCATCACGCACAACACCAGCGACGGCATGTCGAAGATCCTGGCCGGCCTCGCCCTGAAGGAAGGGACGAACTCCTCACCACCAACCACGAGCACTCCGGCGGGAACGTGCCGCTCGCTCTCGCACGCGACCGCCACGGGGTCGTGATCAAGCGGGTGGCCCTGCCGGTGGGCAACGAGCAGCGCGCCGAGGACTACGTCGAGTTGTTCCGCCGCGCCATCACCTCGCGGACCAGGGCGCTGGTGTTCTCGGCCCCCACCTACAAGACCGGCACGATGCTGCCCATCGCCCTGCTGGCCCGGCTCGCCCAGGAGCACGGTCTGATCAGCGTCGTCGACGGCGCGCACATACCCGGCATGATGGCGTACGGCTTCCACGAACTCGGCGTGGACTTCCTCGCCGGCTCCGCGGCCAAATGGCAGTGCGGACCGGCCGGCACCGGCGTCCTCTACATCCGCAACAAGGTGCTGCCGCGTCACAACCCCAACCCGCTTCCGGAGTTCTGGCCCGTGGTCTCCAGCGGATATCCGGCCGAGGGAGGACTGCCGCCGCGCTCGTCGGGACCGACGGAGAGCTACGACATCGGCGCGGCTCTCCAGAGCGTCGGCAACGGCAGCCTGGCGCTCATGAGCGGCGTCCGCGAGGTCTGCGAGATCTGGGACCGCATCGGGCGGGCCCGGATCCAGGACCACGTCCTGCGGCTGTCTGCCTACGCCAAGGAGCTGATCGCCGAGCGCTGGGGCGTCGGTTCCCTGTACTCGCCGAAGGACGACCCTCGGCTGGTGTGCGCGCTCACCTCGTTCGCGCCGTTCCGGGACCCGCGGGACGTCCACGACGCGCAGAAGACCGCGACGCTGGTGGCCCGGCTCAAGGACGAGTACGGGATCGTGATCCGCACCAGTGACTTCCCGGTGACCGGATCGGCGAAGGCGCACCAGGCGGTCAGGATCTCCACCCATCTGTTCCACCAGGAGGAGGACGTGCAGCGCGTGGTCGACGCCGTCTGGCGCCTGTCGGGCGAGATGAGCTGAGCGCCCACCAGCACGCCGGGAGGCCGCGGACGTCGTCCGCGGCCCCTCGCATCGTGCGTCCTGCCGCCGGTGCCCGCCGGGCGCGCCCGCCGGCCACGGTGGCCCGCGGGTCAGGGCTGGACGATCACGTCGATCCGTTCGCGGCGCGGCGGCGGGTCGGGCTCGCTCAGCGAGTTCAGCGCCCAGAGCCCCACGACGTCGGCGACGGCCACGATCAGCACCGCGAGGACCAGCATGACGAGCCGCCGTCTGCGGTCCCGGCGCTGCCACTCCTCGCGTGCCCGTGCGTAGGCGTCCGGTGAGGGCACCACCGTGGAGGCGAGCGAGTCGAGCGTCTCGCGGAGCCGGGTCTCGGGGTCGTCGACACTCATCGACGCGACCCCATGGCACGCGAGAGCGCATGCATGCCACGGGAGATGTGCGACTTCACCGCGCCCGTGCTGATGCCCATCGCGTCGGCGATCTCCCGTTCCTTGAGGTCCATCCAGTACCGCAGCACCAGGGCCTCCCTCTGTCGCGTGGGCAGTTCCTTCAGAGCGTCGACCACCTGCCGTTGGTCCTCGTGCAGCATCGCCGTCGACTCGGCGGAGGCGATGGGGTCGATCCGCACGTCCGCGTGACGACGTGAGACCTGCAGACGCCGTATCCGCATCCGGACGAGGTTGCACACCACAGAACGAAGGTACGCGGCCGCGGACTCCGGCGCACGCAGTCGGTACCAACGGCTGTGCAGCACGCAGAACGCCTCCGCCACGATGTCCTCGGCGTCCTGGTCGGCCCCAGCAGCACGGCCAGCCGCACCAGCTGGGCGTGGTGCCCGTCGAAGAGGCCGATCATCGCGGTCTCCCGTTCGACGTCGCGCAGATCGACGCCCGGCTCGGTGCCGGCCGCGGGGGCGGCGGCGCCCGCCGTGCCCGCGGTGCCTGGGGTGCCGGGGGTGCCGGGGTGCCGGGGGTGCCGGGGTCTGACCGCCGAGTACCGTCGTGCGTCCGTCCGTACGGCGCCAGGGCTTGTCCGTCTCCCTCACCGCGCCACCCCGTTCCGGCGCACGGCACCGCCGGCCGGTCTCAGCAGTCCCGACAGCCCGCGTGGCACGCCGAGGCGGTCCAGCAGGGGCTCGCCAGCGCGATCACGGCGAGGTTGACGGCGAGGCCGACGACACCCGCGTACACCTGGCCGTCCACGGGACCGAAGGACAGCCGTACGAGGGAGGAGAACCCGCCCTGGCCCACCAGGGCCGTGCCGACCACCATGCGAGCAGCCAGCCCGCCAGCAGGGAGAGGCGGTGCGGGGTGCGGCGCAGCAGTCCCAGCACGATCGCGGGCAGGATCTGCAGGACCCACACCGCCCCAGCAGGTGCAGGTTGATGGCGGCCTGGTCGCGCACCCCCAGCGCGAACGCCAGCGCTCCCACCTTGACGACCAGCGACATCAGCCGGGCCATCCGGGTCACCTGTGCCTCGGTGGCCGTCGGGTTGACGAACTCCAGGTAGACGTTCCTCGCGAAGAGGGTCGCCGCGCCGATGGACATGACCGCGGCGGGCACGAGCGCCGCCACGACGACGGCGCCCAGGATCAGCCCTGCCGCCCAGCCGGGAGCGAGGTCGAGGACGAGGAGCGGGATCGCGAGTTCGCTGCGTCCCCGCGGGGGTCCACTCCGCCGCGAGCGCCGCGATGCCGAAGAGCGCGAACAGGCCGAGCATCGCCGTCCACCCGAAGAGGGTGACGGACGTCCTGCGCAGGACGTCCCGGAGCGGGCGGAGAAAGCGACCTGGAGGACGTGCGGGAAGGCGAAGAGCGCCAGGGCCGAGCCGACGGCGAGGGAGACGTACGCCGGTGCCAGAGCGGGCCCCGGGACGAGGGCGGCCGTGCCTCCCTGCGCCGCGAACGCGGCATCGGCGCGGGCGAAGAGGTCCGCCGGCGACCCGAGGCCGGTCACGACGAGACCGGCGACCGCCACGGTCGCCCCGACGACCAGGACCGCCTTGACGACGGCGACGAGCGTCGGGGCCCGCAGCCCGTAGCGGTAGGTGGAGACCGCGAGCACGGCGAACACCGCCGTCAGCGCAGCGTCGCCGATCGGCCCGTCCTGCGCAGGCCCAGCACGCTGAGCACGGCGCGCAGGCCGAGCAGTTGCAGCGCGATGTACGGCATCAGGGCGAAGATGCCGGTCAGCGCGACGGCGAGCGCGAGCAGCGACGACCCGTAGCGCACCCGCACGAAGTCGGCCACGGTGATGTGCCCGTGCGCCCGTGCCGTCGCCGCCAGCCGGGGCAGCAGGACGAAGCCGATCGCACAGATGATCATCGTGTAGGGCAGGGCGTAGAAACCGATGCCGCCGGAGGTGAAGACGGCTCCCGGCACGGCGGTGAAGGTGTACGCGGTGTACACGGTGCCGCCGAGGAGACACCAGAGAAGTCCGCTTCCCTGCCGGCGGCCCGCCAGTGCCCAGTCCTCCAGTTCCGTGCGGGCGCCGGGGCCTTTCGACGCGGGCCGGGCACTTCGCAGGGCGACCGCCGACCCGACGAGCACGACGGCAGAACAAGTGATCACAGCGCCAGGGCTGTTCATGGCTCCTCCACGCTCGAAGTGACGCGATGTCAGACCGGAGCGCGGCCGGTGCCGCTCCTGGGAGGCGGCCTGCGCCGCCGGGAGCGAACTCGGCCGAGTCGCGCGGTAAACCCTCATGGCGCACCGGGCAACTACCGGACGCGAACCCCGTGCCAGGAGGCCGTCGTCAGGCCGGAAGCCATCAGCGTCGAGCGAGATCGACCCTGACCGCTGAGGAGTGAACCACCGATTCCAGCCAAAGAACAGCCCGTCGACGCGAAGACGTCCGCTCGCGCGGCGGTGGCCCTCGTCTGCCCTCGGCGCCGCCACACGGTGGCCCGGCCGCGGGCGGGGCAGCACGCCCCTCCCCCGTCCCCGCTCCGCTTCCCTCCCCCGTCACCAGCCCGCCGTCCCTCCCGTCACCGCCCCGCTTCACGACCTGTGTGACCACCCTCGACCACTTGGAGCAACCGTGTCCGTCAACGCACCCGCAGCGCCCGGCCCCCGGTGAGATCGGTCCTGATATGGACGGGCGTGGCCCTGGTGGGCGCCGCCGCGTGGGGCGTGGTCGCCCTCGGCCGGGGCGAGGAGATCTCCGCCATCTGGCTGGTCGCGGCCGCCCTCGGCTCGTACGCGATCGCCTACCGCTTCTACTCGCGCTTCATCGCCCGCCGCGTTCTCGCCCTCGACGACACCCGGGCCACGCCGGCCGAGCGGCTCGACGACGGGATCGACTTCCAGCCCACCGACCGCCGTGTCCTGTTCGGCCACCACTTCGCCGCCATCGCGGGAGCCGGCCCTCTCGTCGGGCCCGTCATGGCCGCGCAGATGGGCTATCTCCCGGGCACCCTGTGGATCGTCGTCGGAGTGATCTTCGCCGGAGCCGTCCAGGACATGGTCGTGCTCTTCCTGTCCATGCGGCGGGACGGCAAGAGCCTCGGCCAGATGGCACGCGACGAGATCGGCCGGGTCGGCGGTGCAGCCGCGCTGATCGCCGTCCTGGCCATCATGGTCATCATCCTGGCGGTGCTGGCCCTGGTCGTCGTCAACGCCCTCGCGCAGTCCCCCTGGGGCACGTTCTCGGTGACCATGACGATCCCATCGCCCTGTTCATGGCCTCTACATGCGCTACCTGCGGCCCGGCCGGGTCCTCGAGACCAGCCTGATCGGTGTCGCGCTGCTCCTGCTGGCGATCGTCGGCGGCGGATGGGTCGAGAACTCCTCGCTCGCCGCCACGTTCACCTGGGCCCCGACCACGCTGGTGTTCTGCCTGATCGGCTACGGCTTCGTCGCCTCGGTCCTGCCCGTGTGGATGCTGCTGGCGCCCCGTGACTACCTGTCGACGTTCATGAAGATCGGCACGATCGTGCTGCTCGCCGTCGGCGTGGTGTTCACCGCGCCGCTGCTGAGGAACGATGCCGTGAGCCCGTTCGCCTCCTCGGGCACGGGTCCGGTCTTCGCCGGTGCGCTCTTCCCGTTCCTGTTCATCACCATCGCCTGCGGCGCCCTGTCCGGCTTCCACGCGCTCGTGGCCTCCGGCACCACTCCCAAGCTCGTCCAGAAGGAGTCGCAGGTCCGGCTCATCGGCTACGGCGCGATGCTCATGGAGTCCTTCGTCGCCGTGACGGCGCTGATCGCGGCGTCCGTGCTCGACCCCGGCCTCTTCTACGCGATGAACGCGCCGGCGGGCCTGCTCGGCACCACGGTGGACAGCGCGTCCCGGGCGGTGGCGGACCTCGGCTTCACCATCAGCCCGGAGGACCTCGCGGCGGCCGCCCGGTCTGTGGAGGAACAGACCCTGATCGCCCGTACCGGCGGCGCCCCACCCTCGCCCTCGGCATGGCCGAGATCTTCTCCGGGGTCTTCGGCGGTGCCGCCATGAAGGCGTTCTGGTACCACTTCGCCATCATGTTCGAGGCGCTGTTCATCCTGACCACCGTGGACGCCGGCACCCGGGTCGGCCGTTTCATGCTCCAGGACATGCTCGGCAACGTCTGGAAGCCCATCGGACGGGTCTCCTGGAAGCCGGGCATCTGGGTCACCAGCGCCGTCATGGTCGGGCTGTGGGGCTACTTCCTGTACGTCGGCGCCACCGACCCGCTCGGCGGGATCAACCAGCTCTTCCCGCTGTTCGGCATCGCCAACCAGCTGCTCGCGGCCATCGCGCTGACCGTCTGCACCACCCTGCTCATCAAGGCGGGCAGGCTGCGCTGGGCGTGGGTGACGGGCATCCCGTTGGCCTGGGATCTGGCGGTGACCTTCACGGCGGGCTGGCAGAAGATCTTCGACAGCGACCCGAAGATCGGCTTCTTCGCGCAGCGCGAGCGGTACGCGGAGGCCCTGGAGGCGGGAGAGGTCCTTGCGCCGGCGAAGTCGCTCGACGACATGGAGACCGTGGTGCTCAACTCGACGGTGGACGGCGTCATCATGGCCGTCTTCCTGCTCCTGGTCGTGCTCGTCGTCGGGCACGCCGCGGTGATCTGCGTCCGCGCCGTGCGCTCCCCAGTGCCGCTGCCCACCACGGAGGCCCCTACACCGAGTCCGCCATCACCGTCCCGGCTCCCCGGTCCGAGGCGCCGGCCGGCGCGGGCGCCGCGGAGAGGGACGCGACGTGAGCGGGACGCGGCGTCCGGGGCTGCCGGGTCTGCGGGCCCCGGCCGTGCGACGTCCGGGTCTGCGGGCCTGGCCGGCGCGCCGTCCCCGTCTGCCGGCCCGGTGGGTGCGGGCGGTCCGCTGGTACCTGCGGGAGATCTCGGGCACCGCCGGCTACGAACGACACTGCCGGCGGCACCGGGAGCGGCACCCGGGCGAACCGGTGCCCACCCGGCGGGAGTACGAGAGGCACCTGTCCCGCCACCGCGAGAGCAGCCCGCAGGGCCGCTGCTGCTGAGCGAACGGCGGCACCCTCGTCAACCCCTGGGCGGCGCGGGCAACTCAAGGGAGAGGCGCCCGGTGGCCGGCGCCTCCCACGGCTGAAGGGATGTGCTGTGAACGACACGTTTTCTGCGGCATCACCGGAAGAAGCCGGCTCCGGGCGCCGGGTGACGGCGTCACCGGTGTCCCGCCGCGGGTTCCTGGCGGGCGCGGGCGCGGCGGTGGCGATGACCTCGCTCGCCGGACAGAGCACCGTCGCGGCCGGCCCCGGGCCGGCGGTACGGGCACCGTGCGGCTGGGCGCGGGCACCACGTTCGGGGCGCGGGTCTCGCCCGACGGCCGGTGGATCGCCCTCGACCTCCTCGGGTGCTGTGGGTGATGCCGGCCTCGGGCGGGACGGCGCGGCGACTGACGAGCGACCTGTACGACATCGCGCAGCCCGACTGGTCGCCGGACAGCGGCCGGCTGGTCTTCCAGTCCTACCGTGACGGCGTCTTCGACCTCTGGACCGTGCGGCTCGACGGCAGTGGGCTGCGTCGGCTGACCGAGGGGCCCTTCGACCACCGGGAGCCCCGCTGGTCGCCGGACGGGCGCACGATCGTCTTCTCGGGCGACGCGACGGGAAGCTACGCGATCCACACGTACGACGTCGGCAGCGGACGCGTCCGCGTGCTCGCCGACGGACCCGGGGAGGAGTACGAGCCGGCCTGGTCGCCGGACGGCGACGGGTGGCGTTCGTCGTGGACAACACCCGCATCGACGTCGTCGACCGCACCACCGGCGAGCGCGGCACCCGGGTCACCGTGCCCGCGGCCAGGTGATCCACCAGCCGGAATGGACCCCGGACGGAGCCGGCCTGGTCCACCACCTGACCTACGACGGCCGCTGTCACCTGATGACCGGTCACACGCCGCTGGTGGACGACCAGGAGGCGTTCCCGTTCCGGGTGTCCTGGCTCGATCGCGAACGCTTCCTCTACACCGCGGACGGCCGGATCCACGTGCGGTCGCTCCACGGCTCGGGCCCCCGGACCATCGGCTTCTCCGCCGCCGTCACGACACGCAGACCGAGGTACACCAGACGCCGGTCCGACTTCGAGAGCACCGGTCCGCGGCCCGTGCGCGGGATCGGCAGCCCGGTGCTCTCCCCGACGGCGAGCACGTCGCCTTCCGCGCGCTGAACGACCTCTACGTGATGAGGATCGGCCGTGCGCCACGGCCGTTGACCCGCGACCACTGGTGGAAGTGCGATCCCGCCTGGTCGCCCGACGGGACGCGGCTGGCGTACTCGACGGACCGCGGCGGGACGCTCGACATCTGGATCAGGGATCTCGGCACCGGCCGGGACCGGCAGCTCACCCGGCTCGGCACCCGGGCGGCGCTGTCGGCGGCCTGGTCGCCCGGCGGACAGGAGATCGCGTTCCTGGACCAGGACGGCGCCCTGTGGACCGCCGACGTGGCGACCGGCGACGTACGCCGTGTCTTCACCGCGACGTTCGAGCCCGGAAGACCCACCTGGTCCCCCGACGGCAGGACGATCGCCCTCGCCGCCGTGAAGCCGTTCTCGGCGCGGTTCCGCGAAGGGCTGAGCCAGATCCTGCTGGTCGACCGGGCCACCGGGCGGGGCAGGTACGTCGAGGCCGTGGCCGGCCGCTCGATCCAGACCCGGGGGACGACGGACCGGTCTGGTCCCCCGACGGCAGGCGCATGGCGTTCGCCGTCGCGAGCGTCCTGTACACCGTGGACGTCGCCGCGGACGGAACGCCGGTCGGCGAGCCCCGGCAGATCACCGACGAGGTGACGGACGCGCCGTCGTGGAGCGGCGACTCCCGGCACCTCCTGTACCTCAGCAACGGCAGGCTGCGCCTCGTGGCGGCGGAGGGCGGGCGCCCGCGCACGGTCCCCGTGCCGCTGACGTGGACCGCCGTCCGGCCGCCGGCGCGCACCGTCGTCCACGCGGGCCGGATGTGGGACGGGGTCCGCCGGGAGGTCCGGCGCGATGTCGACATCGTCGTCGAAGGACACCGGATCAGGGCCGTGGAGCCGCACGCCGACGGCCGGGCGGGCATCCGCGTCGACGCGCGCGACCGGCTGGTGATGCCGGGGCTCGTCGACATGCACCACCACCGGGAGATGCAGGGCTACGCCTACGGCGACCGGCAGGGACGGCTCTGGCTGTCCCTGGGCGTGACCACCACGAGGTCCCCGGAAGTCCCGCCTACCACATGGTCGAGGAGCGGGAGGCCACCCGGTCCGGCGCCCGGATCGGCCCCCGGTACTTCGCGACGGGCGAGGCGGTCGACGGGCCCCGCATCTACTACAACTTCATGCGCCCCACCTTCTCCGGCGCGCAGCTCGAACGGGAACTGGAGCGGGCGAAGAGCCTGGAGTACGACCTGATGAAGTGCTACGTCCGTCTGCCGGTCATGTGGCACAGACGCGTGGTCGACTTCGCGCACGGCGTCGGCATTCCCGTCACCTCGCACTACCACTACCCGGCCGTGGCGTTCGGCGGTGACGCCATGGAGCACACCGGGGCCACGAACCGGTTCGGCTACTCCCGCACCGTGACTCCGCTGGGTACGGGCTTCTCCGACGTCACCGCGCTCTTCGTCGCGTCGGACATGGCCCGTACACCGACCCTCTTCGGCTCCACCACCCTGTACCGGGAGGACCGGTCCCTGGTCGAGGACCGCCGGGTGCGGACGCTGAATCCGCCGTGGCGGACGGCTGCTCTCGAGGAGAGCGCCGACGCGGCGGGCCGGACCGACCAGACCGCCCGCCGGGCCAACCTCCGGCCCAGGTCCACCAGGCCCTCGACATCTTCCGGGCGGGAGGACGCATCGTTCTGGGGACCGACGCGCCGATCGACCACGCCGCGGTCAGCCTGCACATGAACCTGCGGGCCATGGTCACCTACGGCTTCACCCCGTACGAGGCACTGACGACCGCGACGAGCCTGGCGGGCGAGACGCTGCACGAGGACCTCGGCCGGATCGCGCCCGGCATGTACGCCGACCTCGCCATCGTCGACGGCGATCCCCTCACCGACATCAAGGACGCCGCCAATGTCGAGCAGGTGCTCGTGTCGGGGTGGCGCACACCGTCGAGTCCCTGATGCGGCCGTTCGCCGAAGCGCCGGCGGCCGGCCCGCGGGACCCGGCCGGGGCCGGCAGGGTCCTGCCTCCCGTGCCCGACCACCCGGCCAACGGCAGGTTCTGGTGGCACGGGCACGCGTACGTGAAGGAGGCGCGGCACGCCTGCTGCAGCGGGTGAGGAAAGGGGTCCGCACGCCGGGGCGTGTCCTCGCGGGGCGGGGCGTGCCCCGTCGGGCGGATCGTGTCCCTCGGGGCGGGTCGTGTCCCGTCGGGGCGGATCGTGTCCCCGCGGGCGGGGGCGGGCCGACTCGGACACACCGGCCGCCGATGCTCTGTTGTCGTGTCCCCGCGGGGCGGGGGGCGGGCGTCTCGTCGGTCAGGCCGCCCGGTCGCAGTGGCCGACGAAGGCGCGGAGCCTGGTCGCGAACCGCTCGGGGTCGGCCAGGTGGACGAAGTGCCCGTCCCCCGCCCACTCCTCGACCTGCACGTCCGGCATGGCGTCGAACCTCCGGCGCTCGCCGTCCGTGGCGGACCGGCCGAGTACGGCGAGGCACGGGACGCGGATCCCGGCCGCCTTCGCGTCGAGCCAGGACTGCAGCTCGGCCGGATCCGTGCCCAGGACCTGGTCCCAGTATCCGAGGACGACGTCCTGCTCGACCTTGTGCGCGCCCCGGACGAGCGCGCGGGTCGCCGGATCGGGGATGCGGTCGAGCCCGAAGCTCTCCTCGATGGCCGGCCAGACCTGGTGGAAGGCGGGGCCGCGCAGCATCGGCGCGATCCGGTGCAGCGTCCGGGCGAAGGGGAGCACCTCCGTCGCCTGGTCCACCAGGACGATGCCGCGCGCCGGGTAGGCGGCCCCGTACAGCGCGGCGACCACGGCGGCCATGGAGTGCCCGACGACGACCGGGCGTTCGACGCCCAGTGACCCGAGCAGCCGGTGGGTCTGCGCGGCGACGTCCTCCAGCCGGGCCGGCCGGCCGCCGCTGTCGCCGTGCCCCGGCAGGTCGACGGCGATGCTTCTGACGGCTCCGTCCAGCTCGTCGAGGACCGGCCGCCAGGTGCGGCGGTCGAAAGTCATCCCGTGCAGGAGGACGACGGGCGTGCCCGCTCCCCCGGTGTCGTAGGCCAGGCCGGTCGTCGGATCGGTCGCGGTCACGGTCGCAGTCGCCATGATGCACCGCCTCGAAGAGGTCTCGTCGCGATGGGACGTGAGCCGCCTCGCTTTCGCGACGATGTTTCGTTTCTTTGTAACGTAATACCGTTACGATAAGCTGTCAACGTGGGACGCAAACGTGTGCACGACGAGGAGACGGCCCGGGCGCTGCTCGACGCGGCTGAGCGGATCCTGAGCGCCGAGGGACTGGAGGCGCTGACCGTGCGCCGGGTCGCCGACGAGGTGGGGACCACGACGCGGGCCGTCTACACCAGCCTGGGCTCCAAGGAGGCCCTGGTCGCCGGCCTGGGCGTGCGCGGGTTCGCCCTGCTGGCGGCGAGGGTCGCGGCGCTGCCCACGTCCGGGATCCCGCGGCGGACCTGGTCGCCGCCGGCGTATCGGGGTTCCGGGCCTGGGCACTGGCCCACCCCGCGCTCTTCCAGGTCACCTTCCCTCAGCGGGCCGCCGCCGCACCGGAGGTCCGCGAGCGCTTCGAACCGGCCAGAAGAGAGGCCGTGGAGACCCTGCTCGAACGAATCCGCCGGCTCGAGGCAGCCGGAGGCACCGGGGGGCGAACGGCCGAGGAAGCCGCCTGGCAGTTCAGCGGCCTCTGCGAAGGACTCGCCGCGCTGGACCTGCGCATGGCGACGTCGGGCCACCGGCCGGACAGCTCGCCGCTCTGGGCCGACGCACTGGGCGCACTGATCGCGGGATGGCGGACGGCACCCAGGCCCTGACCGCCCCGGTATCCGGGCCGGCCACGACGAGAACCGGCCAACCGACCGCGCACGCAGGCTGGTTGGCCAAGGTGCCGGAGTCCGGCGCCATCTGCTGTTCATGTCCGCGTGCGGACGGCTACACGCACGCCTCGTACCGTCTCGACGGCCCACTTCCCTACCGAGGAGTATCGTGAGCGCTTCCGCCCTGACCGCTCTGGCCGCCTCGCTGATGCTGGTGGCCGGGGCTCCCGCGCACGGCCACGCCCCGGTCTCCGTCGCCGCCGAGACGGAGACGCCCGCCGTCCACGACGACGAGGCCGGCGGCAACGCCGACGCCGACGACCCGGCCGTCTGGATCGACCCCAACGACCCCGGCCGCAGCATCGTCATCGGCACCCTGAAGGAGGCCGGGCTCGACGTCTACGCCCTCGACGGCGAGCGCCTCCAGCACGTGGCCGCGCCCGCGGCACCCGGCGATGGCGCCTCCCCGGCCGGTTCAACAACGTGGAGGTGGTCTACGGGTTCGAACTCGGCGGCAAGAAAACCGACCTGGCCGTCGTCAGCGACCGTGGGCGCGACCGCATCCGGGCCTTCGCGATCGACCCCGCCGCCGTCGCCGCGGGCAGGCCGCCGCTGAGGGACGTCACGGCACCGGCCGTCGAGCCGGTCTTCGCGGCCGGCGAGGCCGAGGTGGACGAGCAGCGCACGTCCTACGGGCTGACGGCGTTCAGCGATGACGACGACGCCTACGTCGTGGTGTCCCAGCGCGAGGAAACCCGCCTGCGCCTGCTGGAGTTGAAGGACGTCGGCGGCAAGGTCGGCTACCAGCGGGAGGACACGCTCGCGCTGCCCGGCACGTTCGGCCTGCCCGACGGGACCCGCTGGAGGCCGTGCGCCGATCCCGGCGAGCTGCCGCAGGTCGAGGGCATGGCCGTCGACGCGGAGCGGGGAGTGCTGTACGCGGCCCAGGAGGCCGTCGGCCTGTGGCGCATCGAGCTCGACGACGAGGAGTTCGGGAAACCCGTGCTGATCGACCGGGTGCGTGAGTACGGCGTGCCGTGGACGTACGACGAGAACGCCGACGAGGAGTGCGTCCTCCACACCGGCGACGACCCCGGCTTCGGCGGCGAGAACCTCAGCGCCGACGCCGAAGGCGTCACCGTCTACCACGCCGGCGACGGCACCGGCTACGTCCTCGCGTCGAGTCAGGGCGACGACACCTTCGCCGTGTACGAGCGGGAGGACGGCAACTCCTACGTCGGCTCCTTCGCCGTGGGCGACGGCCCGGCCACCGACGGAGTGCAGCACTCCGACGGCTCCACCGTGGTCAACGTCGCGCTGGGTGACGCCTTTCCGAAGGGCCTGCTGATCACTCACGACGGCGAGGAGACCCCGGCGGAGCCGGGCCGCGGGGACGGCACCGACTTCACGTTCACGCGGTGGGACGCGGTGGCCGGCGCGTTCCCGAGCCGCTGACCGTCGACACGCGGTCCTTCGACCCCGCGAGGCGGACTGACGGGCCGGCACGTGCGGGACGGTGCCGGCTCCGAGACGGACGGCGGAGGGGCAGGCGTCTCCCTTCGCGTCTGAGGCCCTCGGTGTGTCGCTCAGTCGGAGAAGGGGACCGCGTCGGAGGCCGAGGTGTGCCAGTTGGTGACGACCGGCCGGTCGACGGTGATCGTGCCGACCTCCAGGCTCACCGGGTTCGGGTCCTCGTTGCCGACGGAGACGATGATGCTGGTCAGCTCCTTGCCGGCGTCGTCGTTGGTCGTCTTGGGGTTCACGCCCGCGTAGGCGGTGACACCGGACTTCAGCGTGATGGCCGGGCCGGTCGACTGCTCGGCGGGCCCGGCCTGCGTGCCGTCCGAGCCGAAGGAGACGGTGGGCAGAGCTGCGGGCAGCACGCAGGTGATGCCGGGCTTGGCCGTGGCGGCGACGAGGATGTAGCCGCCCGCCTGGCTCTCGGACGTGGCACGCCAGTCGATGTCGTTGGCGCCGCAGACCTGGCCGTAGCCGCTCTTGCCGCCGTCCGCGCCGTCGGCCTCGGCACCCCGGCGGAGCCGCCCTTCGCGGCGTCCCGCCGGAACCGGTGGCGGGCGTACCGGCCGCGGACTCGGAGGACGACGAGGACGTGGGCGACGCGGAAGAGCCGGACGTGGAGGACGTGGTGGCGGAGGGCGCGGGCTTGGCACCGTCCGAGGCCGCGGAGCCGTTCTGGCAGGCGGTCATCAGCAGGCCGGCACCGACGGCGGTGGCGGCGGCCAGGGCGAGGCGGGAGCGGCGGTTCGTCATGGTGGTCCTTTCGAGCGGTCGGTGCTGAGGGCCGGGCCGGTCGCCCGCAGCCAACCTGCATGACGGGCAGCTCCGCCGGGCGGGTTCACCCCGGTCACACACCCATGACGTCCGTCGCTCCCCTGTGACATTCAACGGGGCCGACGGCTCGCGCAGGTGACGGTTTCACAGGGGCCGCCGACCAAGGTGCGGGTGCCGTCTGGGCGTTGCTGCTCCTCCGTTCGCGGCCTTCGGGATACCGCGCGTGCAGGGCCGATAACCTGATCGGCATGAGCGACGGACTCGCGTGGATCGGTGAGCTGGCCGCGCGCACCCCGTGCAGGGAACTGTCCCCGCCGGCCGGGCAGCCGGGCCGGCCCTCCCTCCTCCTCAACCGGGCCATGTACGGCACGTGCGGTCCATGGACATACGTGCTGGAGGACTGGGGCATGGCGACCTGGGCGACCGGTTACCAGGGCAAGGCCGAGTCCATGGTTCCGTGCGAGGGCGAGGAGATCCTGTGCCTGAGCGCCAACCGCTTCCGTCCCCGGCCGTGATCATTCATGCGCCCGGCGCCGCCGCGTACCGGGCGGAGTTCGGCACCGACACCGGGCAGGGATCGGCTCTCGATGCCGCCCTCGGCGCTGCGGGCGCCGTGTTCCCGTCGATACCTGAGGCAAGTGAGCCGGAAGTCGTCGCTCATTTCGAGCAATACGGCGAGCGCCTGCCCGAGCTGGTGTTCGCCGCCGTAGGCGCCTACACGGGCGTCGTCATCGACCGGGACGCCGTACAGGCCGGCGACCTTCCCGGCGTTCTCCTCGCCCCGGCCTGACCGGACCCGGTGGCCGGTCCCGCGTGAGCGGTGGACGGGCGTCGGACCAACCGCAGGAGGACTGCGCGGAGAAGACCGATCATGGGCACGGGGACAGGGTCAGCCGGCGGCGGCCTCGGGGGTGGCCGGCGTGTCGGTGGCGGCGCCGGTGGGTTTGCGGACCGTGCAGACGAGGGCGTCGTTCCGGACGTCGGCGACGATGGTGTCGCCCGGTTCGGCCTCGCCGCCCAGCAGCAGATCGGCGATGCGGTTGTCGAGTTCCGCCTGGATGGTGCGGCGCAGCGGACGGGCACCGAACTCGGGCTGGTGCCCGTGGGCGATGAGCAGCTTCTTCGCCGCTTCCGTGACCTCCAGCCGCATGCCCTGGGCGTGGACCCGGCGCTCGCTCTGCGCGAGCAGGTTGTCGAGGATCCCGGTCAGGTCCGCCTCGCTGAGGCCGTGGAAGATGATGATGTCGTCGATGCGGTTGAGGAACTCCGGCAGGAACCGGGTGCGCAGTTCCTCCATCAGTTCGTCCTTGATCTGCGACACGTCTCCCTGGTGGGCGAGGATCCGCTGGGCGCCGATGTTGGAGGTCATGATGACCACGCAGTGCCGGAAGTCGACGGTGCGGCCCTGGGCGTCGGTGAGACGGCCGTCGTCGAGGATCTGCAGCAGCGTGTTGAACACATCCGGGTGCGCCTTCTCCACCTCGTCGAAGAGGACCACGCTGTAGGGCTGCCGGCGGACCTTCTCGGTGAGCTGCCCGGCCTCCTCGTAGCCGACGTATCCGGGCGGCGCGCCGACCAGGCGGGCCACGGTGTGCTTCTCCTGGAACTCGCTCATGTCGAAGCGGACCATCCGGTCCGACTCGCCGAACAGCAGCTCGGCGAGCGTCTTGGCCAGCTCCGTCTTGCCCACGCCCGTGGGTCCGAGGAAGAGGAACGATCCCACGGGGCGGTCGGGGTCGCCCATGCCGGCCCGGTTGCGGCGCACGGCCCGCGAGACGGCGGAGACCGCCTCGTCCTGGCCGACGATGCGTTCGTGCATCTCCTCTTCCAGCTTGAGGAGCCGTTCCTTCTCCCCGGCGGTCAGCTGGGAGACGGGGATGCCGGTGCGGCGCGAGACGACGTCCGCGATGTCGTCGGCCGTCACCGACACGACGCCCTCACGGCGTTCCTCGATGCCGGCCAGCTCGCCCTCCGCCTCGGCGATCTGCCCTTTCAGTTCCGCCGCCCTGGCGAAGTCCTCCGCCGCGACGGCCTGGTCCAGCTCGCGCCGCAGCTTGGCGATGCGGTCCTCGCGGCTGACGACCTCCGTCGACCGTCCGGCGCTGCGCAGCCGCACCCGCGCGCCCGCCTGGTCCATGACGTCGATGGCCTTGTCCGGCAGGAACCGGTCGGAGATGTAGCGGTCGGACAGCTCCGCCGCCGCGGCCAGCGCCCCGTCGGCGAACCGCACCTGGTGGTGGGCCTCGTAGGCGTCGCGCAGCCCCTCGAGGATCTGCACCGTCTCCTCCACCGTCGGCTCGGGCACCATCACCGGCTGGAACCGGCGTTCCAGGGCCGCGTCCTTCTCCACGTACTTGCGGTACTCGTCGATGGTCGTCGCCCCCACGACGTGCAGCTCGCCCCGTGCCAGGGCCGGCTTGAGCATGTTGCCCGCGTCCATCGAGCCCTCACCCGTGGCACCGGCGCCGACCACGGTGTGCAGTTCGTCGATGAACAGGATGATCTCGCCCTGCGCCTGCTGGACGTCCTCGATGACCTTCTTCAGCCGCTCCTCGAACTGTCCGCGGTACTGTGCGCCGGCCACCATCCCCGACAGGTCCAGCGCCACGACCCGCTTGTCCTTCAGCGTGGCGGGCACCTCGCCGGCCACGATCCGCTGCGCCAGCCCCTCCACGATCGCGGTCTTGCCCACGCCCGGCTCGCCGATCAGCACGGGGTTGTTCTTCGAGCGCCGCGACAGGATCTCGACGGTCTCCTCGATCTCCCGGGCCCGCCCCACCACCGGGTCCAGCTTTCCCGCCCGGGCCTCCTCCGTCAGGTCGCGCCCGAACTCCTCCAGCGTCGTCGGGGCCGCCGGCTGCTTCTGGCCGGCCGGCCGTGCCTCCGCGCGTGCCGCCTGCTCGGTGAGGTTGGCGAGCTTGTCCGGGTCGAGTCCGTCGGCGCGCAGCAGCCGGGCGGCGGCGGTCCGGTCGCCGTCCAGGAGTGCGCTGAGGATGTGTTCCGGGCCGATGTACGACACCCCGGCGGCCTGCGAGTGCGCGTAGGCCGTGGCGAGGGTCCGTTTCGCCGCGGGGGTCAGGCCGGGCTCGGCGGACGGCTCGCTGGACTCGCGGGGCAGGATCTCGGCGATCCGGCGGGCGAGCGTGTCGGGGTCGACGCCGGCCTCGGAGAGGATCCGCCGTGCGGGGTCGACCTTGGCGGCGGCCCACAGGAGGTGTTCCGTGTCGAGGTCGGACGTTCCGTCCTCCATGGCCCGTCGGGCGGCCGTGTGGAGGAGTTCCTGCGACGCCTCGGTCAGGAGCCGCCCGATGGGGACGCGCTGCACCGCGGGCGGCGATGACGCCGGTGACATGCCGAAGAACCGGTTCAGGATTTCGCTGAACGGATCCGACGAACCAAAACCGAAGGACGACATCGACATGGAGACTCCCGGTGCCGGACGCTTTCCTCCAGCCAAGCGCGACCCCTGTGCGGCTGCAAGCGGGCTCCGCCCGCGAAGATCCACTGGCATGCCACCGGCGGGGCGCCCACAGTGGAAGGACGACGAGCGGCTGCAGACGGGCGGACCATGACCACGATCGAAGAGGCGGTCCGGGTCGCGGTGCCGGCACGGACCGCGTACAACCAGTGGACCCAGTTCCGGACGTTCCCCCGGTTCATGACCGCCGTGCGGGAGGTCGAGCAGGTCAGGCCCTCCCTCACCCGGTGGGTCGTGGCCCTGGGGCCGCTGCGGCACGAGTTCACGGCCGAGATCGTCGAGCAGCTGCCGGACACCTGCGTGGCGTGGCGGAGCCTGGACTCCCGCCACCGGGGCGAGGTGACGTTCCTCGAGGAGACGCCCGGCCGGACCGTGGTCACGGTGCACATCCGGTTCGGGCGCCCGGGCCCGGTCACCCGCCTGTCCGACGCCTGCGGCGTCACCCGACGCGTCGTCCGGTCGGAGCTGACGCACTTCAAGGAGTTCATCGAGGGCCTGGGGCAGGAAGCCGGGGGCTGGCGGGGGACCATCCGCAACGGACACGTCCGGCCGACGGAGTCCGAGCCGCCGCGCAGCCGCGTCCCCGGTGGCCCGTGGGCTGATCCGGCCGGGCATGCCGGTGGGCTGATCGGCTGATCCGTCCGGCGAGACGTGGACCGATCCGTCCGGCAAGACGTGGACCGATCCGTCCGGCGCGAACGAGAAAGCGAGAGACCCTGTGAGGCACAGGCCACCGGGCGAGGAGCCCCAGGAAGAACTCAGGGTGACACCGCCGAAGACGTGGGCGGCGGGAGTGCCGGCGGTCACCCACGCGCTGGAGTACTCCCTGGAGGAGACCTCCGTACGGCGCACCGGGGTGACGCTGCTCAACATGAACCAGGTGGGCGGCATCGACTGCCCCGGCTGCGCATGGGCCGACCCCGCCCCGGTCACCGGCATCTCAACGAGTACTGCGAGAACGGCGCCAAGCACATCAACGACGAGGCGACGTCCCGGCGTGTCACCGCCGAGTTCTTCCGCCGCCACTCCGTGTCCGAGCTGCGCGAACGCTCCGACCTCTGGCTGAACCAGCAGGGCCGGCTCACCGAGCCGATGGTCAAACGGCCGGGCTCCGACCACTACGAGCCCGTCAGCTGGCACGACGCCCTCGGTCTGATCGCCGACGAGCTGACATCCCTGGCCTCCCCCGACGAGGCCGTCTTCTACACCTCCGGCCGGGTGAGCAACGAGGCCGCCTTCGTGCTGCAGTTGTTCGCCCGCGCCTTCGGCACCAACAACCTGCCCGACTGCAGCAACATGTGCCACGAGTCCAGCGGATTCGCCCTGCACGAGACCCTGGGCACCGGCAAGGGGACCGTCGGGCTCGACGACCTCCACCACGCCGACCTGATCTTCGTCGTCGGCCAGAACCCCGGCACCAACCACCCCGCCAGCTCTCCGCGCTGGAGCAGGCCAAGCGCAACGGCGCCCGCGTCATCGCGGTGAACACCCTGCCGGAGGCCGGGCTGCTGCGGTTCAAGAACCCGCAGAAGGCGCGGGGTGTGATCGGCCGCGGCACCCGCATCGCCGACCGGTTCCTGCACATCCGCAGCGGAGGCGACCTCGCCCTGTTCCAGGGGCTCAACAGGCTGCTGCTGGAGGCCGAGGACACCCGGCCCGGCACCGTACTGGACCACGAGTTCATCCGGTCGAGCACCAGCGGTTTCGAGGAGTTCGCCCGGCACGCCCGGTCGGTGTCCTGGGACGACGTGCTCCGGGCCACCGGACTGACCCGCACGGAGATCGAACGGGTGCGCGACGACGTGCTGCGCAGCGAGCGGATCATCGTCTGCTGGGCGATGGGCGTGACCCAGCACAAGCACGGCGTTCCCACGATCAGGGAGATCGTCAACTTCCTCATGCTGCGCGGGAACCTCGGCCGGGCGGGCGCCGGCGCCTGCCCGGTGCGCGGGCACAGCAATGTGCAGGGCGACCGCACGATGGGCATCTGGGAGCAGATGCCCGACACGTTCCTCGACGCGCTGCGGCGGGAGTTCGGCTTCGATCCGCCCCGGGCGCACGGCCTGGACTCGGTGAACTCGATCAGGGCGATGCGCGAGGGCCGCGTCAAGGTCTTCCTCGGTGTCGCGGGGAACTTCGTGCTGGCCGCGCCCGACACCGCCGTCACCGAGGAGGCCATGCGCCGGTGCCGGCTCACCGCGCACATCTCCACGAAGCTCAACCGCTCCCACACCGTGTGCGGCGAGACCGCGCTGATCCTGCCGACCCTGGGCCGCACCGAGGTGGACATCCAGTCCGGCGGCGAGCAGTTCGTCACCGTCGAGAACTCCATGAGCGAGGTCCACGTCTCGCGGGGGCGCCTGGCACCGGCCTCCCGGCTGCTGCTGAGCGAGGTCGCCATCCTGTGCCGGCTGGCCCGCCGCACCCTCGACGGCACCCCGGACATTCCGTGGGAGCGGTTCGAGGCCGACTACGGGGCGATCCGCGACCGTATCGCGCAGGTGGTGCCGGGGCTGCACGAGTTCAACCGGCGGGTGGTCAGGCCGGGCGGCATCCGGCTGCCCAACCCGGTGAACGAGGGCGTCTTCGCGACGGCCGTGGGCAAAGCCCTGTTCACCTGCAACGACTGGGAGATGCCGCAGGCGCCCGAGGGGCATCTGCTGCTCCAGACGCTTCGCTCGCACGACCAGTGGAACACCGTCCCCTACACCGACAACGACCGCTACCGGGGCATCCACGGCAGCCGCCGCGTGGTCCTGGTCAACCCCGACGACGTCGCGGACCTCGGGCTGTCCGAGGGGCAGCGCGTCGATCTGGTGAGCGTGTGGACCGACGGCAGTGAGCGCCGTGCGGAGGGCTTCCGGGTCGTGCCGTATCCCACCAGCCGCGGCTGCGCGGCGGCGTACTACCCGGAGACCCAGGTCCTGGTGCCGCTGGACAGCGTGGCCGCCATCAGCAACCAGCCGACGTCCAAGGCGCTGGCCGTCCGGCTGGAGCCGGCTGCCGCCGGGCCCCGGGACGCCTGAGCCGGCAGCCGTGGCCGACCGGGGTCACCGTCAAGGCCGGTGGCCGCGCGGGTCACCGTCGAGACCGATGGCCGCGCGGGTCACCGTGTCGGCCCCGGTGCGAGCCGCTCCAGCAGTCCGTACGCGCGTTGTTCCGCGTCGGCCAGTTCGGTGGGGTCGATCTCGGCGGGCCACAGTTCGCCCGCCGCGGCGTCGTCGGCCTCGCGCAGCTCCACCACCGCGGCGGCCAGCCGGGTCCGCGCGTGCGGGAACAGCGCCCCGTCCCCGGCCGTCAGCACCCGCTCGGCCGCCTCCGACGCCTCGCTGCACGCGGTCAGTGCGCGCTCGGCCCGCAACGCCGCCTGGTCGTGGACCACCAGGAGCGCGCAGAGCAGGGCGACGGTGACGCCGAGCAGGCTGCCCAGCGCCCGGTCCTGGACCAGTTCCCCGGCCGGCCCGGGTGCGGCGAGGTCGGTGAGCAGCAGCGCCAGCGGGGTGAGGAAGACGACGCCGAGTCCGTAGTTGCGGGCCACGACGTATTCGAGCAGGAACTCCAGGATCACCAGCACGAGCACGAGCGCGAGGGGCCGGGGTGGGTGGCCAGGACCGCGAGCGCGAGCAGCAGGCCGGCCATGGTGCCGAGCGTGCGCTGCACGGCCCTCTGCGCCGCGGTCCGCACGTTGACCGAGTGCAGCACCGCGGCCGCCGACACGGCCGCCCAGTAGCCGTGGCCGAGCCCGAGGGCGAGGGCCGCCCCGCCCGCCAGGCCGGTGCCGAGGACCATCCTCACCGCGGGCACCAGCAGGATCATGACGCGACCGTGGGCGCGGCTGGTGACGAGTTCCGCGGCACGCAGTTCCGTGGCACGAAGTTCCGCGGCTCGTAGTTCCGCGGCACGCAGTTCCGCGGCACGCAGTTCCGCGGCACGCTGTTCGGCAGGCCGCCCGACGTCCGGGCGGGTGCGGGTCGGCGTCCCGCCGGTGTCCGCGGTCACGTCCCGGTGGAGGGCGGCGGCCGGCGCTGACAGCCCGGGCAGGAGCGCGGGTTCCCCGGCCCTGCGGCTCGCCAGCAGACGGCCCTGGGCCCGCAGCCGTACGGCCAGGGCGGCGGGGTCGTCGGGGCCGGTGGGCGGATGGCGTGCCGAGCCGATGAGCAGCGACCAGGCCAGGTCGGCCAGCTGCACGCAGGTGCCGCCCCGGCTGCCGCGCTCGCCGGGCGTCGATGGCATGAGGCCTAGGGCCCGGTGGGCCTGCAGCACGGCGGCGGTCGCCCGGTGCCGGGCGGGTCCGTGGCCCCGGTCGGCGGCGGCCGCCTCCAGCAGGTCCGCCAGTGCGCGCAGCGCGGCGGCGAGGGCGAGGCGCTGCGGGCGGTCGGGGTGGAGGAGCCGTCCGGGCACGCTCAGCAGCCAGGCCACGGCCGCGCCCGCCGCCGCCAGGCCGGTGTGCGACAGGACGTCGGCAGGGGCCGGTGAGCCGTTCGCCGCGACGGCGAAGGAGAACAGCAGCAGCACGGCGCCGAGGCCGCTCAGGCCGGCCGCGTCGCAGGCGAACTTGGCGATCCCGGCGACCCCGGCCGTCGCGGCCACGACCAGAGCGGCGCCCGCTCCCCCGTCCTGGGGCCGCGCCCAGGCGCCGAGCGCGGAGCCGGTGCCGACGCAGGCCGTCATCGCCAGGGCCACCAGCGCCAGCAGCCGGGCCCGGCGACCGTAGGGCACGTTGCGGCCGAACGTGGTGGTGAAGGAGCCGAGCATGGTGTAGACGGCCTGGTCGGCCCGGCCGGTCAGGGCGAGCGGGACCGCCGGCAGCGCCATCGCCAGTGCCGCGCGCAGGGCGAACGAGAGGGTGCCGTCGACGGTGTGCAGGGCGAGTGCGCCCCGTGGCGAGAGCGCGCGGCCCGCGCGGGCGGCCAGCTGTCGCCGACCCGGCCCGGTCACCGCATCGAGCAGCGGACGCAAACGGGACATACGCGCTGTTTACCGCCTGCGTGCGGTGCGTGCCGGGTCGCCGGCACGCCGCCGCCCCACGGTGCCGCGCCGTCCGTGACGTTCCGCGCGGGCGGGCAGGACACGGGCGGGCGGGACGCGGGCGGGCACGACGCGGGCGGGCAAGGGACGGGATCCTTCCAGGGGTGCCGGCGGGTCAGCCGCCGATGGCCGACATGGGCCGTGCGGGCCTGCGGAACTCCGCGCTGCCGATGGCGTGGCCGGGGCCCTTGCGGGCGAGGCAGGCCCGCCAGGCGGCCTCCAGGGCCGCGTCGTCCGCGCCGCCGCGGAGCAGGGCCCGCAGGTCGGACTCCTCGGTGGCGAAGAGGCAGTTGCGCAGTTGTCCGTCGGCGGTGAGCCGCACCCGGTCGCAGTCTCCGCAGAACGGGCGGGTGACGCTGGCGATGACGCCGACCACCGCGTCGGTGCCGGCGATCCGCCACTCCTCGGCGGGAGCGTTGCCGCGGCGTGCGACCGGAACCAGGTCGTAGTGCTCGGCGAGGCGGTCCAGGATCTCCGCCGCGGTGACCATCCGGTCCCGGTCCCAGACGCCCTGGGCGTCCAGCGGCATCGACTCGATGAAGCGCAGCCGGTAGCCGTGCTCCACGGCGAACGCGGTCAGGCCGGCGATCTCGTCGTCGTTGACGCCGCGCACCGGGACGGCGTTCACCTTGACGGGAGTCAGCCCGGCGTCACGCGCCGCGCGCAGCCCGGCGAGCACGTCGGGGAGCCGGTCGCGCCGTGTCATCTCGGCGAACCGCCCGGCGTCCAGGGTGTCGAGGCTGACGTTGACCCGGCCGAGGCCCGCCTCGCGCAGGGCGGCGGCGACGCGGGCCAGGCCGATGCCGTTGGTCGTCATGGACAGCTCGGGGGCGGGGTCCAGTGCGGTGAGGCGGGCGACCAGGCCCGGCAGTCCGCGACGCAGCAGGGGCTCGCCGCCCGTCAGCCGTATCCCGGTGGTCCCCAGGCGCTCGGTGGCGACCCGGACCAGGCGCACGACCTCGTCATCGGTGAGCAGGTCGGGGCGGGGAAGCCAGGTCACTCCCTCGGCCGGCAGGCAGTACGTGCACCGGAGGTTGCAGCGGTCGGTCAGGGACACCCGCAGGTCGGTGTGGACGCGGCCGAAGCGGTCCGCCGGCGGGGCGGGGTGCCGTGAGGTCACAGCGCTGTCCTTCTTCCTGCTCGTGCGGCCGCCGGTCGCCGGGGCATCGCGACCGCCAGGGGAACGGGAGTACCAAGGGAACGGGGTTACCCGGGGAACGGGGTTACCTGGGGAACGGGTTTACCTGGGAGTGACGGGCCTACCAATAGGCCTTGGAGACGGCGGCGCCGCCCTCCGAAACCCTCGGAGAATTCCCCGTCCACGTCAAATAGACGCCGCCGATGACGTGATCGGCGCAGCGCCCGGGAGCGGGAATTCCCCCTTTCCGAAGCCGGAAGGCGAGGCCGGTGACAAGGGCTGCCTATCTCGCCATCGACTCCCCCTCTTTGACGATTCAACGGTTCGTTCGTCAAGCTGCTCCGGCAGCTCCCTCTTCGCATGCGGAAATGAGGCGGACAGTCATGACCAGCGGTATCGAGGACCCGGGCGACGACCTGAGGGTCACCCCGCCCAAGACCTGGGCGACGGGTCTGCCGGCGGTGACGCACGCCCTCCGGTACTCGCTGGGCCAGACGTCCCGCGCCGCACGGCGCTGACGCTGCTGAACATCAACCAGCCCGAGGGCATCGACTGCCCGGGCTGTGCCTGGCCGGAGCCCGCGCCCGGAAAGCGACACCTGAACGAGTACTGCGAGAACGGCGCGAAGCACATCAACGACGAGGCCACCTCGCGCCGGGTGACCCGTGAATTCTTCCGGGACCATTCGATCGCGGAGCTGGGCGCCATGTCGGACTACTGGCTCAATCAGCAGGGCCGGCTCACCGAACCGATGGTGAAGAGACCGGGTGCCACGCATTACGAGCCGATCGGCTGGGACGAGGCACTGGGCCTGCTGGCCGAGGAACTCAAGGGGCTCGACTCGCCGGACGAGGCCCTGTTCTACGTGTCGGGGCGGCTCAACAACGAGGCCGCTTTCCTGCTGCAGCTCTTCGCCCGCGCCTTCGGCACCAACAACCTGCCGGACTGCTCCAACATGTGCCACGAGTCCAGCGGCTTCGGACTCGGCGAGACGCTGGGCATCGGCAAGGGCAGCGTCTCCCTCGACGACATCCACACCTCCGACCTGGTCTTCGTGGTGGGGCAGAACCCGGGCACCAACCACCCGAGGATGCTGTCGGCCCTGGAGGAGACCAAGCGCAACGGCGGTCGGGTGGTGGCGGTGAACACGCTGCCCGAAGCGGGGCTGATGCGCTTCAAGCACCCGCAGAAGGCACGCGGCATCTTCGGACGGGGCACCCCGATCGCCGACCAGTTCCTGCACATCCGCGCCGGCGGCGACCTCGCGCTGTTCCAGGCCCTGAACCTGATGCTCCTGGAGGCGGAGGACGCCGCTCCGGGCGCGGTGCTCGACCACGACTTCATCCGCGCCCGCACTACGGGGTTCGAGGAGTTCGCCGAGCACACCCGCAAGCACTCCTGGGACGACATCCTCGCCGCGACCGGCCTGACCCGCGACGAGATCGAGGAGCTCTTCGACCGGGTCCTGGGCAGCAGGCGGATCATCGTGTGCTGGGCGATGGGCGTCACCCAGCACAAGCACGGTGTGGCCACCGTCCGCGAGATCGTCAACTTCCTGATGGCCCGCGGGAACATCGGCCGGCCCGGGGCCGGCGTGTGCCCCGTGCGCGGCCACAGCAACGTGCAGGGCGACCGCACCATGGGCGTCTGGGAGCAGATGCCGCAGTCCTTCCTGGACGCCCTCGGCCGCGAGTTCGGCTTCACTCCTCCCAGCCGTCACGGACTGGACGCGGTCGGCAGCATCCGCGCGATGCACGAAGGGCGCGCGAAGGTCTTCCTCGGGGTCGCCGGCAACTTCGTGCGGGCCACCCCGGACAGCGCACTGACCGAGGAGGCGATGCGCCGCTGCCGGCTGACGGCCCACGTGTCCACCAAGCTCAACCGCTCGCACACGGTGTGCGGCCGGACCGCGCTCATCCTGCCCACGCTGGGCCGCAGCGACCGGGACGTGCAGGCGAGCGGGGAGCAGTTCGTCACCGTGGAGGACTCCATGAGCGAGGTCCATGCCTCGCGGGGCAAGCTGCCGCCCGCCTCCCCGCACCTGCTCAGCGAGGTGGCGATCGTCGCCCGCCTGGCCCGCGCCGTCCTCGGTGACGAACCGTCCATCCCCTGGGAGGAGTTCGAGGCGGACTACGGCACGATCCGCGACCGGATATCCCGCGTGGTGCCCGGCTTCGAGGACTTCAACGCCCGCGTGGCCGTGCCCGGCGGTTTCAGGCTGCCCAATCCCGTGAACGAGGGCGTCTTCCCCACCCCGAGCGGCAAGGCCGTCTTCACCTGCAACGACTTCACGATGCCGGAGATCCCGCCGGTCATCTGCTGCTGCAGACGCTCCGCTCGCACGACCAGTGGAACACGGTCTGGTACGCGCCCGACGACCGGTACCGCGGCATCCACAACGCCCGCCGGGTCGTCCTGGTCAACCCGGCCGACCTTACGGAACTCGGCCTCGCCGACCGGGACCTGGTGGACCTGGTGAGCGTCTGGCACGACGGCCGGGAGCGGCGCGCCGAGGGGTTCCGGGTGGTGGCCTACCCGGCGAGCCGCGGCTCGGCGGCCGCCTACTACCCCGAGACGAACGTGCTGGTCCCCCTGGACAGCGTCGCCGACATCAGCAACTGCCCCACGTCCAAGGGTGTGCTGGTCCGGCTCGAGCCCTCCCGCGCCGCCGCATGAGCCGGCAGGACCCTGCGCGGGCACGGCCGCCGGAGACACAGGCGAGGAGCGGCGCATGGGACGCGTGACCGCCCGGCGGCGTGTGCTGCGCGTCCGGGACGGCGTGGCCTCCTGGCGGCCGGACACACTGGCCGCCGAGGAGCCGATGGAGATCCGGGTCGGCGGGCGTCCGATGGCCGTGACGATGCGCACGCCGGGCGACGACTTCGACCTGGCGGCCGGGTTCCTGGTGAGCGAGGGCGTCGTCCACGCGGCACGGGAGGTGGCGGGCATCCGGTACTGCGCGGGGGCCACCCCGGAGGGAAGCAACACGTACAACATCGTGGACGTCGTCCTGGCCAGGGGGGTGCCGGCACCGGACGTCTCGCTGGAGCGGAACTTCTACACCACCTCGTCCTGCGGACTGTGCGGCAAGAGCGGCCTGGACGCGGTGCGCACGGCGGCCGCCTGGTCGGTCGCCGAGGACCCGGTGCGGGTCGGGCCGGACGTGCTGACGGCACTGCCGGACCGGCTCCGGGCGGCGCAGCGGGTGTTCGACAGCACCGGCGGGCTGCACGCCGCCGGGCTCTTCACCGCCGACGGCGGCCTGCTGTGCCTGCGGGAGGACGTCGGCCGGCACAACGCCGTGGACAAGGTCGTCGGGCACGCCCTCCGGGAGGGGATGCTGCCGCTGCGCGGCACGGTGCTGATGGTCAGCGGCCGGGCGTCGTTCGAGCTGGTGCAGAAGGCGGTGATGGCGGGGGTTCCGATGCTCGCGGCCGTCTCGGCCCCGTCGTCGCTGGCGGTGGACCTGGCCGCGGAGAGCGGGCTGACGCTGGTCGGGTTCCTGCGGGGCGCGTCGATGAACGTGTACACCGGGGCGGAACGGCTCCGGGGCTCGCCGGACGCGTCGATTGACGTGTCCGCCGGAGGTGGGGTAGGTCCGTGACGTGCTGTTCCGTCAACTCGAGTACCTGGTGGCACTGTCGCGGGAGCGGCATTTCGCCCGCGCCGCCCAGGCCTGCCGCGTCTCCCAGCCCGCCCTGTCCGAGGCCGTCCGCAAACTCGAGGACGAACTCGGCGTGCCGCTGGTCAGACGCGGGCGCACCTACGAGGGGCTGACCCCGAGGGCGAGCGCGTCGTGGTGTGGGCGCAGCGGGTCCTCGCCGACCGGGACGCTCTCAAGGCCGAGGTCAGCGCACTGCGCAGCGGGCTGAGCGGTCGCTTGCGGATCGGCGCGGTGCCCACGGCGTCCGGCGCGGTCGCCCAGCTGACCTCGCCGTTGTGCGCACAGCACCCGCTGGTCACCGTGGAGGTGGTCGCCGACCTGCAGTCGGAGGACATCCTGCGGCAGCTGCGGGACTTCGAGCTCGACGCGGGGGTCACGTATCTGCGCCCGGACCTGCCGGAGAGCTTCCGGGCGGTGCCGTTGTACCAGGAGCGGTACGTGCTGCTCACGGACGCCGCCGACAGCCTCGGTTTCGGCGACTCGGCGACCTGGGCGGACGTGGCCCGGCTGCCGCTGTGCCTGCTGACGGAGGCGATGCACGGGCGCCGGATCCTCGACGAGGTGTTCACCGAGGCGGGGGTGCGGCCTCGCCCGGGTCGAGACGGACTCCGTCGCGGCGCTCTTCGCCCATGTCCGGGCGGGGCGGTGGGCCAGCGTCGTACCGCACACGTGGCTGCATGTCTTCGGGGTGCCGCGCGGTATGCGCGCGGTCCCGATGTGCGAGCCCGACCGGTCGGTGCCGGTCGGGCTCGTGGTCGCGGCCCGGGAGCCGGGGTCCGTCATGGCGCGGGCCCTGGTGGAGGTCGCGCGCCGCACCGATGTGGCGGGCGTCCTGGAACGTCTGCCCGACGAGTAGCGGGCCGGCGCGCCCTGCCGGCTCCCGTCGCGCGACGACGGCGGCGAGCGAGCGGCCGGGGGCCACTCTGCGGATATAGGTATTTTGACATACCTATATCCGCGGACCTAAACTGTCCGTATGCCGCAGACCAGCGCGTCCGCCCAGGACATCGACCGTGTAGCCACCGGGCTCGCGGCGTGCCTGCCCGCGCTGGCCCGGGCCCTGGAGCGGCAGATCGCCCCGGAGTTTCCGCACCCGAAGCCGCCGGAGGCGCAGCTCGCGCTGCTGCGTCACGTCGAGGCCCATGACGGTGTCACCGTTCGCCGGGCGGCGCGGGCTCTGCTGATGAAGCCCAACAACGTCAGCGCCCTGGTCACGCAGTTGACCGAACAGGGACTGCTGGAGCGCCGGCAGGACCCGCAGGACAAGCGCATCGCGCATCTGCACCTCACCGCGGCCGCCCGGCAGCAGCTCACGGAAGTCCAGCACCTCATGAGCGACCAGGTCGCCCGGGTGCTGCGCACCATGACCGACGGCGAACTCGACGCCCTCGGCTCGGCGCTGTCCTCTCTCCAGGAGCTGAACGAGCGCCTTCACCCGGCCACCGGCTGATCGCGCGTCCAGGCCCGGCCTGTACGCGACGACGGCGACGTCCCGCTCCCGCCTTCTCCTCCGGCCGTGTCCGGGCGCACCCGCGCCCGGACACGGCCGGTCGTCCTGCGCGGACCGGCGCAGCCGCCCGCCACCGCCTTCCCGTAAGCCTGATCCAAGGACTCACACGTCATGTCCTGCGAAGTATCGAACCCCCCTGCCCGCCCGCCCGCCCGGCGTCCCCGGCCGAGCCGCGCGGCCGCCGGGCCAACCCCTGGCTCACCCTGATCGCCGTCGCCTTCGGCCTGTTCATGGTCGGCCTCGACGGCTCGGTCGTCTCGATCGCCAACCCGGAGATCGGCCGCGACCTGAACGCCTCCACCGCCGATCTGCAGTGGGTCACCAACGCCTATCTGCTCGCCCTCGCCGCCGCCCTCATCCTGGGCGGCAAGCTCGGTGACCGCTTCGGCCGCCGCACCTTCTACCTGGTCGGCGTCGCCGGCTTCACTCTCGCCTCCGTCGCCATCGGCCTCGCGGGGTCCATCGAGGGCGTCATCGTCTTCCGCGCCTTCCAGGGCTTCTTCGGGGCGCTGCTGATGCCCAACACCCTCGGCATGCTGCGCGCCGTCTTCCCGCCGAGGAAGTTCGGCATGGCCGTGGGCATCTGGGCCATGGTGTCGTCGGTCTCGACGGCACTCGGGCCGATCGTGGGCGGCCTGCTCGTCGAACACGTCAATTGGGAGTCGGTCTTCTACATCAACGCCCCCATCGGCGTGGTCGCGCTCGTCTTCAGCATCGCGGTCCTGCCGCAGAGCAGGAACACCGCGGCGGCGCGGGAGAGGTTCGACGTCCCCGGCGTCGTCATGCTCGCGCTCGGCCTGCTCGCCGTCGTCTTCGGCGTCGTCAAGGGCGAGACGTGGGGCTGGACCTCGGCCGGCACCCTGGGCGCCATCGGCGCGGGCGTCGTGGTCCTGCTGCTCTTCGGCTGGTACGAGAGCCGCGCGGCGCACCCGCTGCTGCCCATGCGCCTCTTCCGTAACCCCGCGCTGACCATCGGCACCGTCATCACCGCCCTGAACTTCTTCGTCCTTCTCGGCGTGATCTTCTTCGTGATGCTGTACCTGCAGAACGTCCGGGGCTTCACCCCGGTCGAGGCCGGCGTGCGCACACTGCCGCTCAGCCTCGCCTCCGTCGTCGCCTCCCCGCTGGGCGCGGCACTCACCGACAGGTTCGGCCCGCGCCTGACGATGCCGCTCGGCATGGCCCTCCAGGCCGTGGCCTGCTTCACGATGACCGGCTGGGACGCGCACTCCTCCTACGCCGTGATGTGGCCCCCGTTCATCGCGCTCGGCCTCGGCGTCGGCATGGTCATGGCCTCCTCCTCCGAGGCCATCGTCGGCAACGCGCCGGTCAGGGACGGCGGCGTCGCCGGTGGCCTGCAGGCCACCGCCCTCCAGGTCGGCGGCGCGCTCGGCACGTCCGTCCTGATCTCCCTGATCAGCAGCCGGGTCGGCGCGACCCTGACGGAAGAACTGGTCGCCTCCGGCGTGCCCGCCGGCGGGGCCCGGGGCCTGGCGGAGGCGAAGGACGCGGTGGCCATGGGGGTCGCCCCGGTCTCCGGCGACATGCCCGCCTCGTTCACGTCGGCGGTCGTCGAGGGCAGCCACCAGGCGTTCATGAACGGTGTCCACGGGCCGCGCTGGTCTCCGGCGTCCTGTGCGTGCTCGGCGCGCTGCTCGCCGTCGTAGGCGTACGGCGCAATCCCGAGGCGGCCCGTCACTGAGACGTGGCGAACCCGCCCGGCCGGGGTGCGAGGACGTGCACGCCTCGGCGCCCCGGCCGGGCCGGCCCTGAGGAGGCCGGGGCCGTGGGGCGGCCGTGGGAGACGGCGGCGTTTCAGCGGTCGCCGTTCACGGCGTGCGGGCGGAGCCGGCGCGGGGCGGCGGGCGCAGGTCGGTGAGGCGCAGCAGGAACTCGGCGGCCGCGTAGCGGGCCTTGCCCGAGGCGGTGCGCGGGTCGTATCCGAGGTCACGCGTCAGTGCGTCGTGCCGGGCCTGGAGGGTGGAGTGGTGCATGCCGAGCCGGGCGGCCGCGGACCGGAGACTGTCCGCTTCGACCAGTGCCCGCAGCACCTGCGTGGAGCGGGCGTCCAGGCGGGCGAGCGCCCGGATGTCCTCGTGCGGCTCCCGCGGGTCGTGCGCCCGGGCGAGCAGCAGCAGAGCGCCCAGGTCGGTCGCGTCGACGACGGGGTCCGACGTGTCGGTGAGCCGCAGCGCGATCACGGCGCCGTCCCAGGAGTCGGGCGCCTGGTCGGCTCGTACCCACTGGCCGAGCCCCGCGGGCCGTGACGGGGCTCCTGCTAGGTGCGGCACAGGGTCGCCCGTACGATCCCGTACCTGGTGGCACGACGGCGGACGCCGCCGTGGTGGCGGGGGTGTCGGGGCGGGTCGCCACGATCCGGATCCGGGATCCCGGCACGAGGTGCAGTTTCGCCAGCGCCGTGGTCCGCTCGGCGGCGGTGCGCGCCGGGTCGATGACGATCTCGAGGTCGCTGACGGGGCTGCGGCGCGCCTCGATGAGGTCGAGCGACAGCGCCAGGCGTTCGACGATCATCTCGTCGTTGGCGTGAAGGGCGCCGGCGCGCTCCAGCCACACGGATCCGACCGAGCACGTACGCTGCGGCGACCGGGCCTGCGGCTCCGTCTGCGGCTCCCGGCCGTCGGGGGCGCGGCGGCTGATCCGCCCGCGCCGGTCGGCCCCCGCGACGGCTCCGGAGAGTGCGGCCGCCCCGCGCAGCAGGGCGTCGAGTCCGGCGCCCGCGGTGACCAGCGTGTCGAAGTACGAGACGACCTTGAGGCTCTCGCCGGCCTCGGGATCGAGGGCGGTGAGCCGTCCGAGGAGTTCCTGCATCTGCCCTCCCTCGCTCGGACAGCCAGTCTACCGCCGGCCCCTCTGCCCGGCCGGATCAGGCCGTGAGCAGCCGCGCGACCCAGGCGCGGCGGGCGTCGAGCATCGCCCGTCCCAGGGCGCTGTCGGGTGCGGCGAGGTCGAAGCCGTGGAAGCCGCCGGGCCACACATGCAGTTCGGCCTGGACACCGGCCGCCCACAGGGCGCTCGCGTAGGCGACGTCCTCGTCCCGGAAGACCTCCGCGGAACCGCAGTCGATGAACGCCGGCGGCAGCCCCGACAGGTCGGCCGCCCGTGCGGGAGCCGCGTAGACGGACACGTCGTCGGTGCCGCGCCGCTCACCCAGCAGCGCCGTCCACCCCATCCGGTTGCTCTGCCGGTCCCACACACCGACACCGTCGAACTGGCCGCTCGACACGGTCCGGTCCCGGTCGTCCAGCATGGATAGATCAGCACCTGCCCGATCAGCGGCGGCCCCTTGCGGTCACGGGCCAGCAGGGCCGTACCGGCCGCCAGACCACCACCGGCGCTGGCGCCCGCGATCAGGATGCGGGCCGGGTCGACACCGAGTTCGGCGGCGTGCCCGGCCATCCACAGCAGACCGGCGTAGCAGTCCTCGACCGGGTACGGGTCGGGGAACTCGGGCGCGAGACGGTACTCGACCGTGACCAGAACGGCGTCGTGGTCCACCACCCAGGGAAGAACCTGGAGCAGGCCGGAGAAGCGGTGCCCGGCGACCATGCCGCCGCCGTGCGTGTGGTAGATCCCCGGACCGGCGCCCCGGTGATCGCGATGGGTGATCACCGAGAGGGTGATGGCGTCGCCCCGGTGTCCCGGGACGGTGACGTCCCGCCGCGTCAGGCCGGCGGCCTCCAGGGCGTCGTCGGCGACGCCCGCCGGTGCGGCCTGGCGCAGGCCGGGGATCATCTCGCCGGTGAGGGACGGCGGGATCCGGTCGGCGAGGATCGCGAGGACGGCCTCCAGTTCCGGGTCGAACGGCGGTCGCGGCAGGTTCACGGCCATCGGGACTCCTTCGGCTGCGCCGCGGGGCGCGGCGTCGTATCCATCGTCCTGCGCGGGCATCGCGGCAAGGGCCGCACGGTGCCGTACCCGCCCCCGGGCTCCGCCGTGCGCGGGCACCTCCGGCCACGGCACCGGGCCGGGTACGGACGGCGCCGGCGCGACCGCCCGTACCGGGCTGGGGGAGGGTTCAGCCCACCTTCAGCAGGACCTTCCCGCCGCTGCCGCCGCGCAGCGAACGGAGGGCGTCGAACACGCCCTCCAGAGGCACTTCCTGCACCCAGCCGGTGGTGTCGTAGAAGCCGTCGGCCATGGCCGCGATGACCTGGTCGAACTCGGCGGGCCGGTATCCGACCGCGCCGACGATCTCCGTCTCGGTCATCATGAGACGCGTGGGCTGGAGCTGGGTGGGGTGCTCGTGCAGCGCGGGGACCACGAGCCGGCCGCCGGGGGCGAGGCCCGCCAGCGCGGAGGTGAGTGCCGGGCCCGCGCCCGCGGCGTCCACCGCGACATCCACGCCGTCGCCATGGGTGAGCGAGGCGATGGCGGCCGGAAGGTCCTCGTTCACCGGGTCCACGACCTGCGCCCCAAGGCGGACATGATCGCCCGGCGGTCCGCGCTCGGCTCGGACACCAGCACCCTGTCCACACCGCGCGCCCTGAGCGCGAACCAGGAACCGATGCCGATCGGGCCGGCGCCCGCGACGAGCGCCGTGCCGCCCGGTTCGACGCCGCTGCGCGCGACGGCGTGCCAGGCCACCGCCATCGGCTCGACGAGTGCTCCCATTCGCAGGTCCACACCGGACGGCAGCACATGCAGCCGGGACGCGTCGACGGTGACGTACTCCGCGAGGCCGCCGCCGGTGACGTTCGATCCGAGCGAGCCCATCAGCGGGCAGGAGAACGGCAGGCCCCTGCGGCACGCCGCACAGGTGCCGCAGGAGACCGCGAGCGGGTAGACCGCGCCGCGGTCGCCGGCCCTCACGTCCGTCACCCCCTCGCCGACCTCGACGACGGTGCCGGAGAACTCGTGGCCGAGGATCTGCGGCAGTGTCGCGCCGGTCAGCGGATGCGGCTTGTCCAGGGGGAACGGCAGCGACTCGGGATAGAAGTAGAAGTGCAGGTCGGAGCCGCAGATGCCGGCGTAGGCGTTGCGGAGCTTCACCTGCCCGGGCCCGGGGGACGGCTCCGCCACCTCCTCGATGCGGAGGTCCTCTTTGCCGTAGAACCGTGCTGCCTTCATCGTTGCGCTCCATTTCTGTCGGGACCGGAGTCGCCGGTCATCGTCGCGTGCGCCGATGCCCCGGGCCCACCGCCGGACGCGGCGGGATCGACGGATCCTGCCCGCCGTTCGCGCAGGCGGGAGCATGGTGTGACCGGCGGCACCCGGGGCCGGGACGCCCGCACCGGCGGCACCCGGGGCGGGAACACCCCGCAGAGCCCTCGGGTCACGGCGGAGCGCCCGAACGGCGGGCCGATCCGCCGACATCCGCGGCGAACGGCGGTGCCCCGCCCGGGCATGCCCTGCCCACCATGGACGCGGCTCACCGAGCGGCCCGCCACGCCGCCGCCGGCAGCCCCGCCGGCCGCGCAGGGCCTGCCGTGTCCGGCCCGAGCCGCCCGCCCGACCCGACCGAAGGAAAGAACCCATGACCGCGACGCCCCTGCCCCGTCCCCCGTTCGACCCGGAGCTGGAGGCCGTGCTCGGCGAGATGGCCGACGTAGCACCGCTCACGTTCACCGCGGACATGATCCCGGCGGTTCGCGCCAACCCGCCGTACCAGCCGACCGGCGAGGACTTCGCGGCGATGGGCGTGACGGTCCGCGACGTGACCATCGCCGGCCACCGCGGCCTCGACATACTCGTCAGCGTCATCACCCGCGAGGGCCACCAGGGCCTGGGCCCGGGGATCTACCACACGCACGGCGGCGGCATGGTGACCGGCGACCGTTTCGCCGGGATCCAGCACGTCATCCCCTGGGTGGTGGACCACGACGCCGTTCTGGTCACGGTCGAGTACCGTCTCGCGCCCGAGTTCCCCGACCCGTACCCGGTCGAGGACTGCTACGCCGGTCTGCTGTGGATGGCCGGGCACGCCGCCGAACTCGGTGTCGACCCGGCCCGCATCCTGATCGCGGGCGCCAGCGCCGGTGGTGGTCTGGCGGCCGGTACGGCCCTGCTGGCCCGTGACCGCAAGGGGCCGCCGCTGATCGGGCAGGTGCTGATCTATCCCATGCTGGACGACCGGGACCGGACCGTGTCGAGCGGCCAGTTCGACGGTGTCGGTGTGTGGGACCGGCAGAGCAACCGGATGGGGTGGACGGCGCTGCTGGGTGAGCGGCGCGGCACCGACGACGTGTCCGTCTACGCGGCTCCCGCACGGGCGGCCGACCTGTCGGGCTGCCGCCGGCGTTCATCGACTGCGGTTCCGCGGAGGTCTTCCGGGACGAGGACGTCGCCTACGCGAGCGCCCTGTGGGCGGCCGGTGTCCAGGCCGAACTGCATGTGTGGCCCGGCGGCTTCCACGGCTTCGACCTCACCGCACCCCACACGGCTCTCGCGCACGCCATGGCAGCCGCACGGAACGCCTGGGTGGCGCGGATCCTCGGCTCCTGACACGGCGTCACTGTCCGGGGGCCGGCGGTGCGGTGGCCGAGAACGACCGGTGCCCGGCCTTCCGCACGGGAAATTCGGGTCGGCCCGGGGACGGCGCGTATTACAGTCGGCGGGCAGTCGCCGCCGGCAGGCGGGGCCCCTTGCGGGAGCCGTGAGCCCCCACCCGTCGGTCATCGCCGCGAGCCGTCAGTGAGGTGGTAGCCCATGAGCATCGTCGATCTCGCCGCGCTCGGCGAGTCCTTCACGCGCGACCCGTACCCGGTGTACGCCCGGTTACGGGCCCGGGGTCCCGTGCACCGCATCCGTATGCCGGAGGGGAACGCGGAGGCCTGGCTCGTGGTCGGTCACGAGGCCGGGCGCGCCGTGCTCACCGACCCGACGCTCTCGAAGGACTGGGCCAGGGCGTCCCCTTCACTTCCGCTCGGTTCCATCTCCTCGGGTCCTCACATGCTCAGGGCCGACCCGCCGGACCACACGCGGCTGCGCAAGCTGGTCGCCCGGGAGTTCACCGCCCGCCGGGTCGAGGGACTCGCGCCGGGCATCCAGAAGACCACGGACACGCTTCTGGACCGGATGCTCAGCGCGCCCGACGGGCGTGCCGACCTCGTCGAGGCCCTGTCGTTCCCGCTGCCCATCTCGGTGATCTGCGAACTCCTCGGCGTGCCCGACCTGGACCGCGCGTCCTTCCGGACGTGGTCGAACGACGCTCTCAGCGCCACCGATCCCGAGACCCGCACGGCGGCCGCGACGTCCATGGCGCGGTATCTGGAGGAGCTGCTGTCGAGCAAGCGGCAGCAGCCCGGCGACGACCTCATGAGCGCGCTGATCCACGGTTCGGACGACGGCGACCGGCTGTCCGCCGACGAACTGCGCGGCATGGCCTGGCTGCTGCTGGTGGCGGGCCACGAGACCACCGTCAACCTCATCTCCAACGGCGTCCTCGCCCTGCTCACCCATCCCGAGCAGCTGGCCGCCCTGCGCGCCGACCTCACCCTCGTCGACTCCGCCGTCGAGGAGATGCTCCGCTACGACGGTCCCGTGGAGACCCCGACGTACCGGTTCACCACCGAGCCGCTGACGATCGGCGACACGGTGATCCCCGGGGCGGCGAGCTCGTCCTCGTGGCCCTCGCCGACGCCGACCGCGACCCGGCCCGCTTCCCCGAGCCCGACCGCTTCGACATCACCCGTGACACCCGCGGCCATCTGGCGTTCGGCCACGGGATCCACTACTGCCTGGGGGCTCCGCTGGCCCGCCTGGAGGCACGCATCGCCATCAGGACGCTGCTGGAACGCTGCGAGCACCTTGCCCTGGACATCCACCCGGCGGCGATCACCTGGCGTCCGGGGCTGATGATCCGCGGCCCGCGGAGCCTGCCCGTGCGGTTCGTCCCGTAGCCGGCGGGCGGTCGCCCGCGCCCGCCGGCGGCGGTCCGTTGCTGGAGCGGTACGGGCGAGGCTCAGCAGGTGTCGCACTGCCGGGGCAGGGTGTCCCAGAAGGAGGTGTCGGCCTCGCCGACCGAGCCGTCGGCGACGGCCGCGATCGTGGCCTGCATGGTGACGACGGACTGGTGGATCAGGTACCCGTTGGACTTCTGGCCGAGCACATAGGGCGCGTACTCGTGGTCGCTCATGCCCCGCATCTCGAACAGGAGGGTGGCGATGCCGTACTGGGCGGCCATGCCGTTGCGGCCGATCGTGTTGGCCGAACCGCCGTCGTAGCGGCCGATGTGGCCCCAGCCGGTGCGGTCGACGTTGCGGTAGACGACGGCGCCCAGCTGCTTGGACCGCTCCACGAGTTCGGGCGAGACGTCCGGGGTCGTCGGGTACAGGATGGAGCCGGACACCAGGTCGCCGTCGACGCGGGAGCGGGTGCCCTGGTGGTGCAGGTCGATCGCGTAGTCGATGTCGTACGCGCTCAGCACGTTCTCGTGCAGGGCCCGCGTCTCGGGCTGGGCCTTGGCGACGTGGTCGCGGTTGAGGTCGGCCTCGTTGGCGTTGTAGCGGGTGAGGTGGCGTTCCCCGGCGGCGAGGTAGCCGTCGAGGGGAAGTTCACGTCGCCCATGGCGCCGTCGGCGTTGAACATGGGGATGAACAGGACGTTGACGTCCTTCAGCAGCGACTCCTTGGACGGCGACCCCAGCGACTTGATGGTGTGCAGCATCGCCTCGGTGGTCAGCTGCTCGTTGCCGTGCTGCTGGGCCAGGTACAGGATCGTCGGGTTCCCGGGATCGCTCAGGTACTTGACGAGATGGATGTCGCGGCCCTTGACGGTCTGCCCGATGACCTCGAGCTCCATCGCGTCCTGCCGGGCGTCCTGGGTCTTCAGGAAGTCCACGACCTCGTCGTAGGTCGACAGGATCGATGTCCTGATCGTCTCGTTGCCCTGGTAGTCGGGGCCTTCGCCGACGGCGGCGGCGCTCCCGGTGAACAGGGTGCCGGTCAGCAGGAGCGCCCCGGCGAGGGCGACGGTGCAAGCGGATCTGGCGATGCTGCGCATGTCGACTCCTGGTCGTGTCAGATGTGGGAGCCCGGGGTCACCGTGAACGTCGCGGGACCGGGCGGCAGGTGCACCGTGTACTGGCGCAGGTAGGTGTCCAGGAACGGCGATCGGGCGCCGTCGGTGGGGACGTCGTCGGCCGGGTCGTCCAGGGCCAGCCTGAGCTGCGCGCCCTTGACCCGGATCGTCTCGCCGGACGGCGTGTCCCGCCACGAGCCGGTCTGGATGGAGCCGATCTCCACGGCCAGGACGTGTCCGGCCGCCAGGGTCCAGTCGGTCGCCTTCAGGTCGACGGTC
Organism: Streptomyces sp. SW4; assembly: GCA_003248315.1. Classification (GTDB taxonomy): domain Bacteria; phylum Actinomycetota; class Actinomycetes; order Streptomycetales; family Streptomycetaceae; genus Streptomyces. The sequence goes on along the minus strand of QKWM01000001.1, from coordinate 1,065,099 downwards.
AGCCGGCCCGGCCCCACCAGGGAGACCTGCTCGTCGAACATCACGGCGGTGCCGTCCGGGGCGATGTCGTACAGCTTGAGCATGACATTGCCCTCGCCCTGGGCGGTCAGGGAGATCCGCGGGGTCCCGGTGATGCGCACGGCCTGCTCGAGCGGCCGCGACCAGCGGAAGAAGCTCGACGTGACCTCACCGGAGGCCTGCTGCTTCGCGATGCCCTTGGCCAGGCCCTTCGGGGCGGGCTGCTCGGTGGCGGGCGCGTTCTCCATGTCCCAGGCGCCGGACGGCTGCGCGGGGCCTGCGGGCCGGCTCGCCGGAGGCGGTCAGGGCCGCTCGGGCGGAGGCTCCTCCGTCGTCCACGTACCGCCCCCGCCGAGCGGGAGGGTGACGGAACGCTCGACGACCGGCCAGGTGTCCTGGGCGCGCCAGGCTCCGGTGTTGTCCTCCATGGAGTAGGCCGGGTGGCCGGCGGCCGGTGGGGCGCCCTTGAGGTACTGGTCGAAGAAGGAGAGGGTCTCGTCGTACCAGCCCTCGCGGCCCATGGCCAGGCGCCCGTCGCCGACGCGGTCGCCGCCGCGCACGTGGTCCCACTGGCCGAGCCAGCCGCGCTCGGGGCCGGTGTGGTTGTCGAGGTACTCCTCCATCTCCTCCGGCTTGGTGTTGTTCTCGATGAAGCCCTGGGTGACGAAGAGCGGGGTGTCGGATCCCTCGGCCATCCTCGCCAGGTCGCGGGAGGTCCAGTGCTCGTCCCACTGGTCGGAGATCCGGTAGCCGGCCGCGTTCTCGGTGAGGCACTCGGGGTGGGTGTCCTCGTAGGCGGCGTTGGCCAGGTAGCGCGGGTCGTCGTCCGGCATCTGGTCGAACGTGGCGATGCGGTTGTACGCGTTGGCGGTGCCTGTGACGTTCGGGCGGGCACGCCGTTGGAGTAGATGTACTGGTACATGTCCCAGACGGGCTCCTGGGCGACGACGGCCTTGAGCGCGTCCTGGTCCAGGTTGTTGCCGATGAGCCCGGTCACGGCGTCGTAGGACTTGCCGTACATGCCCACGGCGCCGGTGGACCACGGGCGGCTCGCGGCCCAGTCGATCGCGGCCCTGACGTCGGCCTGCTCGCCGGGGCCGGCCCAGTCGAGGCAGCCGGTGGAGCCGCCGAAGCCGCGCAGGTCCACCATGACGAAGGCGTAGCCCTGGTCGAACAGGTCGGTGCCCTCGATGAAGTCCTGGAAGCGGGCCGAGGGGCCGGTGTGCGACCAGCCCTCGGGACCGGTCTGCCCCGCGTGCCCGAAGTAGGGGCCGACCGACAGGATGACGGGTACCCGTTCGCCCTCGGCGAGGTTCTCGGGCAGCAGGACGTCGGCGTGGAGTTCGGTGCCGGAGTTGTCCGAGGACGGGAAGTAGTGCTGCGTCCAGACCGATCCCCGCGGGACGCGGTCGTTCTCGTCGTGCGTGACGGGGTCGGTGGCGGTGGCGACCGCCCCCGTCCGGGCCTTCGCCGGGGCGTCGGGCGCCGAGGCGGCGGGGCCGGCGAGCGCGCCCGTCAACGCGAGGGTGGTGACGAGGACCGAGGCGGCCCGGGCGGCCGAGCGGCGTGCTCTCACATGCTCCTCCGAAGTGGTCGGTGCGGGGTGGTGCACGTCGTGCGGTGGCCGCCCGCCCGCCGCCCTCGGGGGCGGCGACGGGCGTGCCGGCGCACGCGGAATGCTGGAGCAGTGGGGGCTGCGGCGCGACCCCGGGCACGGGCTGGAGCCGCTGGCGGGCGAGCCTACGACTCATCACCAAAGTGCGTCAACGGTGCTGACCGACCGTCCTGTTGCTCCTGAGGCGGAAGCGGTCCCGAGGCGGTTCACGGTCGGAACGGCACTGTTCACAGGTGCTTCCGGTGCGTCTAGGGTGACGCAGGCACCGCACCGCCACCCCCGGGAAGTTCCGCGCGACACCTGAGGAGTTGTGAATTGTCCGCACGCAGATGGATCGCCGCGCTGGCGAGTACGGTTCTGACCGCGGGCTCACCACCGCGGCCGTCACCGCGACCGCCGGCAGCGCGGCCGCGATCCCGCCCGTCTCCCACTGCGGCACCGAAGCCTCCGGCTCGGGCAGCAACGGATTCGTGAACCACGAACAACTGGCCTCTGCGTTGCGGCAGCTGGAGACCAGCACCGCAGGCACCGTCGACGTCGAGGTCGCCGGGTACTCCCACCAGGGCCGTGCGATCCACGTCGCGCGCGTCGGCGAGGGCGACAAGGTCGTGTTCGTGCAGACGCAGATCCACGGCAACGAGATGCACGGCACCGAGGCCGCCCTCGCCCTGCTCAAGCGGTGGGGCTCCGACAGCCCGGCCGCGCGGGAGCTGCGCGAGAACGTCACCGTGGTCGTCATCCCCCGTCTGAACGTCGACGGCGGCGAGCTCGACCAGCGGCAGAACGCCATGTCGTGGGAGGCGGCCGTCGCCGATTTCCCGCAGCTCCAGGGCGTGGCCCCGGCGTGGAACTACAACGCCCGCGTCGGCGGCTTCGACGTCAACCGCGACTTCAACCCCGACCTGGACTACGTCCCCGCCCGGAGGACTTCCCCGGCAACAGCGCGGACACCGGCTGGTACCTCACCCCCGAGGCGCAGACCTCCCGGAACGTCTACAAGGCGCTCGAGAAGGAGTTCGGCACCGTCGACTACTTCGTGGACCTGCACAACCAGTGGTCCTGCTACGCCACCGACGACCTGGAGAACATGTCCCGCTGTCGATATCGGCGAAGTTCATCGACAATCCGGCCGAGTTCGGCACCTGGCCCAAGTTCGACATGGACGCGTCCAAGCGGGCGAACGTCGCCGTGTACCAGGCGCTTCAGGGGCACGGCGAGTCCGGGTTCGGCGACCTGACGCTGTATCCGCAGGACACCAACCTGCCGGGCACCGCGCTGGGTTCCTACCAGCTGCGCGGCTCCGCCGCCGTCCTGTTCGAGACCTCGTCCCAGACCCAGTACGACGGCATGAAGCGCAACGGCATGCTCACCCGGCAGATCGAGACCGGCCTCGGCGGGCTCGTGGACGCCGTCGCGGACGGCTCGGTCGACACCCTCGACGAGAAGGTGTACGACACGATCCCGCAGCGGGTGTACCTGCCGGCGGACTGAGCGGGGACGACGGGGCGGTCACGAGACGCGGCCCGGCCCGCGCTCCCGCAGGACCGCGGCGTACACGTCCGCCGTCGTGGCCGCCGCCGTGTCCCAGCCGAAGGAGCGTGCGTGCCGGGCCGCGGCCTCGCCCATCCGGGCGGAGCGCGCGGGCTCGTCGGCGAAACGGGCCAGCGCGGACGCGTAGTCCGCCGGGTCGTGCCCGGTACGAGCACACCGCTCACGCCGTCCCGCACCGCCACGGGCAGGCCGCCGACCTCGGCGGCGATCACGGGGGTGCCGCAGGCCTGCGCCTCGACCGCCACCAGCCCGAAGGACTCGCTGTAGGAGGGCATGACCAGGACGGACGCGGCCCGGTACCAGTCGACGAGCCGGTGCTGGCCGACCGGTGGCCAGAACCGCACCACGTCGCCGATGCCGAGGGCCGCGGCGAGCTTGTGCAGTCCGTCCGGCGCGGCCAGTCCGCTGCCGCTGGGCCCGCCCACGACCGGCACCACCGTCCGCTCCCGCAGCCACGGCCGCTCGGCCAGCAGCCGGGCCACCGCGCGCAGCAGGACGTCCGGCGCCTTCAGCGGCTGGATCCGGCCCACGAACAGGGGGATCAGCGCGTCCTGGGGGAGGCCGAGGCGGGAGCGTGCCGCGGCCCTTCCCGCCGCGACGCCCCGGGGGCCGGGCCGGAAACGGTCCAGGTCGACGCCGGGGTGGACGACGGCGATCCGGCCTGCGTCGGCGTCGTAGTGGCGGCGGAGGTCCTCCGCCTCCCGCTCGGTGTTGGCTATCAGCCGGTCGGCGGCCCGGACGATCTGGCTCTCGCCGAGGACGCGGGCGGCCGGCTCGGGGGTGTCGCCCTCGGCGAGGCCGGCGTTCTTGACCTTGGCCATGGTGTGCATGGCGTGGACGAGGGGGACGCCCCAGCGTTCGGCGGTGAGGCTGCCGACGCGGCCGGAGAGCCAGTAGTGGGAGTGGACGAGGTCGTAGTGGCCGGGGTGGTGGCGGGCCCACACCCGCGTGACACCGTGCGTGAACGCGCACAACTGGGCCGGCAGGTCCTCCTTGGCCAGTCCTTCGTAGGGGCCGGCGTCCACGTGCCGGACCAGGACGCCGGGCGCCAGTTCGACGCTGGCGGGAGCGCGGCGGAGGAGGCCCGGGTGAAGATCTCCACCTCGATGCCGAGGGCGGCGAGGCGCTTGGCCAGTTCGACGATGTAGACGTTCATGCCGCCGGCGTCGCCGGTGCCGGGCTGGTGCAGGGGTGAGGTGTGCACGGAGAGCATGGCCACGCGGCGGGGGCGGCCGGGTGCGCCGGCCGGCCCGGACGGGGCGGCCCGAGCAGGGTGCTGCCGGTGGCGGGGGCGCGCAGTTCTTCGCAGCGGATCATCGGCTCGCCCACCTCGCCCGGTCCGGGTCCGCGGTGCCGGCGTCCGGGTCGAGGCGCTCCTCGCCGGCGTACACGTTCATGGAGTCGCCGCGCAGGAAGCCGACGAGCGTGAGCCCGGTCTCCGCCGCCAGGTCCACGGCGAGGGAGGACGGCGCCGAGACCGCGGCGAGCACCGGGATGCCGGCCATGACGGCCTTCTGCGCCAGTTCGAAGGAGGCCCGGCCGGAGACGAGCAGGACGGTCCGGGACAGCGGCAGTTCGCCGGCGCGCAGGGCGCGGCCGATCAGCTTGTCGACGGCGTTGTGCCGGCCGACGTCCTCCCGCAGGTCCAGCAGTTCGCCCTCGGGCGAGAAGAGCCCCGCGGCGTGCAGCCCGCCGGTGCGGTCGAAGACCCGCTGCGCGGCGCGCAGTTGCCCGGGCAGGCCGGCTAGCAGTCCGGGGGTGACGCGGACCGGGGGTGTGTCGGCGATCGGCCACCGGGCCGTGGTCCGTACGGCGTCCAGGCTCGCCTTCCCGCACAGTCCGCACGAGGACGTGGTGTACACGTTCCGTTCGAGCGTGAAGTCGGGCAGCGGCGTGCCGGGGGCGAGGCGCACGTCGACCACGTTGTAGGTGTTCGCGCCGTCCTGGGTGGCACCGGCGCAGTAGACGATGTTCGCCACGTCCTCCGCCCGGCCGACGACGCCCTCGCTCACCAGGAAGCCGGCGGCGAGCGCGAAGTCGTCCCCGGGGTGCGCATGGTGACGGCGAGCGGCTTGCCGTCGAGCCGGATCTCCAGCGGCTCCTCCGCCACCAGTGTGTCCGGGCGTGTGCTCAGCGCGCCGTCCCGCACGCGGACCACACGCCGTCGCTCGGTGACCCGTCCCATGTCTCGCTCCTGGTTCGCCGTGTGCCGTGCGCCGTTGTCGTCCGTCTCCTCAGCACTCGATGACGTTGACGGCGAGCCCGCCGCGGGCGGTCTCCTTGTACTTGACCTTCATGTCGGCGCCGGTCTCCTTCATCGTCTTGATCACCTTGTCGAGGGAGACGTGGTGGCGGCCGTCGCCGCGCAGCGCCATCCGGGCGGCGGTGACGGCCTTGACCGCGGCCATCCCGTTGCGTTCGATGCACGGGATCTGGACGAGGCCGCCGACCGGGTCGCAGGTGAGCCCGAGGTTGTGTTCCATGCCGATCTCGGCCGCGTTCTCGACCTGTTCGGGGCTGCCGCCGAGCACCTCGGCGAGACCGCCGGCGGCCATGGAGCAGGCGGAGCCGACCTCGCCCTGGCAGCCGACCTCGGCGCCGGAGATGGAGGCGTTCTCCTTGAAGAGCATGCCGATGGCGCCGGCGGCGAGGAGGAAACGGACGATGCCGTCCTCGTCGGCGCCGGGCACGAAGTTCATGTAGTAGTGCAGGACGGCCGGGATGATGCCGGCGGCGCCGTTGGTGGGGCGGTGACGACGCGGCCGCCGGCGGCGTTCTCCTCGTTCACGGCCATGGCGTAGAGGGTCACCCACTCCATGGCGCGGCGTGCCGGGTCGCCCTCGCTGCGCAGCGCCCTGCTGGCGGCCGCTGCCCGGCGCCGGACCTTCAGACCGCCGGGGAGGATGCCCTCCCGGTCGAGTCCGCGGGCGACGCAGTCCGCCATGACCCGCCAGATCTCCAGCAGACCGGCGCGGATCTCCTCCTCGGTGCGCCAGGCCTTCTCGTTCTCCAGCATCAGAGCGGAGACGGACAGGCCGGTCTCCTTCGTCAGGCGCAGCAGTTCGTCGCCGGTGCTGAACGGGTGGGCGAGCGGCGTGGTGTCGGGCTTGACCCGGTCGGCGCCGACCGCGTCCTCGTCCACCACGAACCCGCCGCCCACCGAGTAGTACGTCTTCTCCAGCAGCGGCAGGCCGTCGCCGTCGTACGCGAAGAGGATCATGCCGTTGGCGTGGTACGGCAGCGAGCGCCTGCGGTGCAGGACCAGCTGGGTGGAGGCGTCGAAGCCGATCTCGTGGGCCGGGCCGATCTCGGCGCCGAGGAGGCGGATGCGGCCGGTCTCGCGGATGCGCGCGACGTCCAGGTCGGCCTGGGCGACGTCGACCGTGTGCGGCTCGTGGCCTTCCAGGCCGAGCAGCACCGCCTTGGGGGTGCCGTGGCCGTGACCGGTGGCGCCGAGGGAGCCGAACAGCTCGGCCCGCACCGCGGTGGTCTGGGCGAGCACGCCGTCCTGCTTCAGCCGGGAGACGAACATCCTGGCGGCGCGCATCGGGCCGACGGTGTGTGAACTGGACGGGCCGATGCCGATGGAGAACAGGTCGAAGACGCTGATTGCCACGCCATGCTCCGGGGGTCGGAGGGCGTGCCGGGCGACCGCGGCACGCCCCTTGCGGGAGGGTGTCGGTTACAGGCCGGGGTAGAGCGGGTGCTTGTCGGCCAGGGCCGTCACCCGGGCCTTGAGGGCCTCGGCGTCGTAGGAGGGCTTCAGCGCCTCGGCGATCACGTCCGCGACCTCGGCGAAGTCCTCGGCCTGGAAGCCGCGGGTCGCGAGGGCCGGCGTGCCGATGCGCAGACCGGAGGTCACCATCGGCGGACGCGGGTCGTTGGGGACGGCGTTGCGGTTGACCGTGATGCCGACCTCGTGGAGGCGGTCCTCGGCCTGCCGGCCGTCCAGCTCCGAGTGGCGCAGGTCGACCAGGATCAGGTGCACGTCCGTGCCGCGGGAGAGCACGTCGATCCCGGCCGCGCGCGCGTCCGGCGCGGTCAGCCGCTCGGCGAGGATCCGTGCCCCCTCCAGCGTGCGGCGCTGGCGCTCCTTGAACTCGTCGGACGCGGCGGCCTTGAAGGAGACCGCCTTGGCCGCGATGACGTGCTCCAGCGGGCCGCCCTGGAAGCCGGGGAACACCGAGGAGTTGAGCTTCTTCGCGAAGGTCTGACGGGCGAGGATGATGCCGCCGCGCGGTCCGCCCAGCGTCTTGTGCGTGGTGGACGTGACCACGTCGGCGTACTCCACCGGGTTGGGGTGCAGGCCCGCGGCGACCAGGCCGGCGAAGTGCGCCATGTCCACCCACAGGTAGGCCTCGACCTCGTCGGCGATCCGCCGGAACTCGGCGAAGTCCAGCTGCCGCGGGTACGCCGACCAGCCGGCGATGATCACCTTCGGGCGGTGCTCCTTGGCGAGGCGCTCGACCTCCGCCATGTCGACCAGGCCGGAGTCGGGGTCGACGTGGTACGGGACGACGTCGAACTGCTTGCCCGAGAAGTTGATCTTCATGCCGTGGGTCAGGTGACCGCCGTGGGCGAGGTCGAGGCCGAGGAGGGTGTCGCCCGGTTCGGCGAGGGCGAACAGGGCGGCCTGGTTGGCGGACGCGCCGGAGTGGGGCTGGACGTTGGCGTACTCCGCGCCGAACAGCTCCTTGACCCGGTCGACGGCGATCTGCTCGACCACGTCGACGTGCTCGCAGCCGCCGTAGTAGCGGCGGCCGGGGTAGCCCTCGGCGTACTTGTTGGTGAGGACCGAGCCCTGCGCCTCGAGTACCGCGACGGGCGCGAAGTTCTCGGAGGCGATCATCTCCAGGGTGGACTGCTGGCGGCGCAGCTCGGCGTCGACGGCGGCGGCGACCTCGGGGTCGACTTCCCGCAGGGGCTGGTGGAACAGGGTCATCGGCGGTCTCCTTGGGTGTGGGCGCAGTGGGCGGCGTAGGCGTCCGGGGTGAGCGCGCCGGCGATGTTCTCGACGCGGAGCCGGAACAGCCAGCCGTCGGTGTAGGGGGCGGCGTTGACGACGCCGGGGTCGCGGGCCAGCGCGGGATTGACTTCCAGGACCCGTCCCGAGGCGGGCGCGTACAGGCCGCCGACGACGGTCCGTGACGCGATCCGTCCGCAGATCTCCCCCGCCTCCACCCAGGCGCCGACGGCGGGCAGACGGAGGCCGACGACGTCGCCGAGGGCCCGCGCCCGAACGCGGTGATGCCGACGGTGGCGTTGCCGTGCTCCACGACGAGCCACTCGTGGTCCCAGGTGTACCGCAGGTGCCGCGGGATGCTCACGCGGGTCTCTTCCGCGGCCCTCGGCGAGAGCCGGGTTCCGGACGTCATGACACGACGGCCGCGGCGCCGACGAGGGTGCGGCGCAGCCGGTTGAAGTACTTGGGCTGGTTGACGGAGAGGACGGCGACGGGAGTGCCCTCCCGGCGGTAGACGGCGGTGAAGGTCCGGCTGTCGACGTCGCCTTCGACGATCTCCGGTTCGGCGCCGGGGGCGACGTGTCCGGCGACCTGGATGCGGGCCCGGTACTGGTCGGACCAGAAGTACGGCGGGGTGGCCGGAGCGGGGGCCGACACTCCGGTCAGGAGGGTGCGGGCGGCGGTCTTCGCCTGCTCGGTGGCGTTGCTCCAGTGCTCGATGCGGGCGTGCCGCCCGGTGAACGGGTGCGGGCAGCGGGCGACGTCGCCGACGGCGACCACGCCCCGCAGGCCGGTGGAGCAGCCGGAGTCGCAGACCACTCCGTCGTCCACGGTCACACCCGAGCCGGCGAGCCAGTCGGTGTGGGGCCGCACGCCCACGCCGGCCACGACGACGTCGGCGGGCAGGATCCGCCCGTCGGCGAGGCGTACGCCGGTGACCCGGCTCTCGCCGAGCAGTTCCGCCACGCCGGTTCCGCACAGCAGCCGGACGCCGTGGTCGCCGTGGAGGGAGGAGACAACCCGGCCCATCTCCTTGCCGAGCTGGCGTTCCAGCGGTACGGGGAGCGCCTCGACGACGGTGACGTCGAGGCCGAGGCCCTGTGCGGTGGAGGCGACCTCGGCACCGATGAACCCGGCGCCGATGACGACGACGCGGGGCTGCCCGTCGAGCAGTTCGGCGCGCAGGGCCAGGGCGTCGTCCAGGGTGCGCAGGGTGTGCACGCCCGCGAGTCCGTCGGTGCCGGGGAGGCTCCGCGCGGCGGCGCCGGTGGCGATGACGACGCCGTCGGTGCGCACGTGGCGGCCGCCGGCCAGGGTGACGGTGCGGGCGGCGGGGTCGAGCCGCACGGCGCGCTCGCCGAGCAGCCACTGCACGTCCAGGGCCTCGTACTCGTCGGCGTCGGCCAGCGCGAGGCCGTCGGCGTCGATCGCGCCCTTCAGGAAGTCCTTGGACAGCGGGGGCGGTCGTAGGGGGTGTGGCGCTCCTCCCCCACGACGACGATCTCGCCGTCATAGCCCTCTGCGCGCAGCGCGCGGACCGTGCTGAGTCCTGCCAGCGACGCTCCGACGACGGTGATGCTCCTCATGCCGGCTCCAGACGGGGGTTGTCTCACATAACACAACGCCGATCGCTATGCGCAACATGCTTTCCGCGTGGCGCGGCGTTGTCAAGGGAGGTGGTCGGATCGATTGCTGATGACGCACCAGGTTGCGGGGTCCACAACCCGGTGCCCGGGGTCCCAGGGCCCGCCCACCTGCCGGAGGGGCCGCAACAGCGGGTGGGCGGGCGGTACCGGGGGGTCAGTGCGCGGGGCGCACCTCGAGCTTGTTCTGCAGCCAGGTGTGGAACTCGCCGATGTGGTGCTCGCTGGGCACCAGCACCCCGCCCTTGGCGTACGCCTTCGAGGTCATGGCCGGCTGGGTGCGCTCGCAGGCGTCGAAGTCCTGCTGGTTGACCCGGTGGAAGAGTTCCACGGACCGGCTGACGTCCTTGCCGCTCTCCACGACGTGCGGCAGGTACAGCCAGTCGCACTCCACGATCGTCCGGTCGGCCGCGACGGGGAACATCCGGTGGAAGATCACGTGGTCGGGCACCAGGTTGACGAAGACCTGCGGCCGGACGGTGATCGCGTAGTACCGGCGGTCCTGCTCGTCGGCGACGCCGGGGATGCGGTCGAGCCCTTCCGAGCCGTCCACCGTGAAGCCCTTGACCTCCTCGCCGAACTCGGCGCCGTGCCCCACGTAGTACTGGGCGGCGTAGCCGTCGGCGAACTCGGGCAGCACCTCGGTCAGTTCGGGGTGGATGGTGGCGCAGTGGTAGCACTCCATGAAGTTCTCGATGATGAGCTTCCAGTTGGCCTTCACGTCGTAGGTGATACGGCGGCCCACCTGGAGGTTCTCGATGCCGTAGCGCTCGATGGACTCCAGGTCGCCGAGCCGCTCGACGATCGCGCCCTGCACGTCCGCCTCGAAGGAGGGCGGCTCGTCGGCGAGGCACACCCACACGTAGCCGAGCCATTCCCGCACATGCACGTTGATCAGGCCGTACTCCGTGCGGTCGATGTCCGGCATCGACGTCAGGTTCGGCGCGGCGACCAGCTTGCCGTCCAGGCCGTACGTCCAGGCGTGGTACGGGCACTGGAAGGCGCGCTTGACCTCGCCGGACTCCTCGGTGCACAGCTTGGCGCCCCGGTGCCGGCAGATGTTGAGGAAGGCCCTGACCGACCCGTCCGCGAGCGGGAGACGAGGACGCTCTCGCGGCCCACCTGGCAGGTGCGGAACGCGCCGGGCTTGTCCAGGTCGGCGGCGCGGGCCACGCAGAACCACATGGCCTCGAAGACCCGCTCCTGCTCCTGGGCGAACACCGCGGGGTCGGTGTAGTACTCACCGGACAGCGTGGGGATCAGGCTGGGGGCAGATTCGTCACGGTCATCTCGTCACCTTCGGTATGTCAGACGCGCACGCGGCGGGGATCGAACAGGGCGATGGGGTGGTCGGTGGTGCCGACGGTGGCCAGGTCGGCGAGGATCTCGCCGATGACGGGCACGAACTTGAACCCGTGGCCGGAGAAGCCGCAGGCCACGATCACCTGCGGATGCTCGGGATGCGGGCGAGGACGAAGTGCTCGTCGGGCGTGTTGGCGTACATGCAGGCCGCGCCCTTGAGGAAGCGGCCGGGCAGGGCCGGGATGCGCGGACGCAGGTAGTCGGCCATGGCCGCGATCTCGTCCTCGTGGATCCGGCGGTCGAGGCGGTCGGGGTCGCTGGGGACGCCCTTGCGGAAGAAGGCGACCTTGGCGCCGCCGTCGGGCCCGTCGAGCGAGGGGAAGCCGTAGATCTGGGTGCCGTCGGGGTCCTCCCAGATGTAGACGGGGTGCCGTTCGGCGTCGAACGGCGCTGTCCCGCCCTCGGGTTGGAACCAGTACATGACCTGGCGCTCGACGCTCACGCGCACGCCGAGGTCGGAGAGCAGTTTCGGCGCCCAGGCTCCCGGAGCGATGACCAGCCGTTCGGCGGTGTAGGAGCCGCGGTCGGTGACCACCCAGGCCTTGCCGCCCGGGCCGTCGGCCTCCCAGCCGAGGACCATCTCCGCGAAGTGCAGGTCGGCGCCGTGCGCGCGGGCCAGGTCCAGGTGGGCGGCGACGGTCGCCTCGGGCCGGGCGATGCCGGCCCGGCGCTCGTAGAAGGCGACGTCCTCGTCGGCCGGGCTGAAGGTGGGGAAGCGGCGCCGGATGTCGGCGGCGTCGAGGACCTCGTGGTCCAGGCCCCACTGGCGGGCGCTGTTCAGGGTGCCGGCGAAGGCGCCGCCGTCCTCGCGTCCGATGACGAGTCCGCCGGTCTCGGTGAAGACCTCGCGGCCGGAGTCGGCGGCGAGCTTCTCCACAGTTCGCGGGCGCGCAGGAGCAGGGGGACGTAGGCCGGGTCCTCGAAGTAGGCCTGCCGGTAGATACGGGAGCCGCCGTGGCTGGAGCCGAGGGCGTGGGCGGGGCCGAAGCGCTCGATGCCGAGGACTCGCCGGCCGCGGGCGGCCAGGTGGCATGCGGCTGCGCTGCCCATGCCGCCCAGGCCGACGACGATCACGTCGTACGAAGTGGCCATGTGTGCATCTCCTGGGATCGTGCCGATGAGGGTGTGGTGGCGCTGGTACGCGGGTCCGCCTCAGCGGCGGGTGCGGGAGACGGCGTCCGGCCGGACGCCGGTGCCGGGCTCCGGGCCGCCGCCGTACGCCGCGAAGGGGCCGCAGTCGGCCGGGTGTTCGGCGCGGTGGGTCACAGGACCACCACCGAGCGCAGGACGTCGCCGTGGTGCATCTTGGCGAACGCCGCCTCCACCGCGTCCAGGGTGATCGTCTCGCTGACGAAGTCGCCGAGGTCGAAGCGGCCCTGGAGGTAGAGGTCGATCAGGGCGGGGAAGTCCCGGGCGGGCAGGCAGTCGCCGTACCAGGAGGACTTCAGTGCCCCGCCGCGGCCGAAGACGTCCAGCAGGGGCAGGCTGAGGGTCAGCTCCGGGGTGGGGACGCCGACCAGGACGGCGGTGCCGGCCAGGTCGCGGGCGTAGAAGGCCTGGGTGAAGGTCTCGGGGCGTCCGACGGCGTCCACGACGACGTCGGCGCCGAAGCCGCCGGTGAGTTCGCGGATCGCCTCGACGGGGTCGGTGCGGGAGGAGTCGACGGTGTCGGTGGCGCCGAACCGCTCGGCCCACTTCAGTTTCCGCTGGTCGACGTCCACGGCGATGATGCGGCTCGCACCGGCCACCTTGGCGCCCGCGACGGCGGCCATGCCCACGCCGCCGCAGCCGATCACCGCGATCGAGTCGCCGCGGCCCACGCCGCCGGTGTGGACCGCGGCGCCGAAGCCGGCCATCACCCGCAGCCGAGCAGGCCGGCCGCGGCGGGCGAGGCGGCCGGGTCGACCTTGGTGCACTGTCCGGCGGCGACCAGGGTCTTCTCGGCGAAGGCGCCGATGCCGAGGGCCGGCGAGAGCGGGGTTCCGTCGGCGAGGGTCATCGGCCGGGTGGCGTTGTGGGTGTCGAAGCAGTACCACGGTGCGCCCTTGGCGCAGGCCCGGCACCTGCCGCAGACGGCGCGCCAGTTGAGGACGACGAAGTCGCCGGGCTCCACGTCGGTGACGCCTTCCCCGACGGACTCGACGACACCGGCCGCCTCATGACCGAGGAGGAAGGGGAAGGCGTCGTCGATCCCGCCCTCCCGGTAGTGCAGGTCGGTGTGGCAGACGCCGCAGGCCTGCACGCGCACCAGCGCCTCACCGGGGCCCGGGTCCGGCACCAGGATGGTCTCCACCGAGACCGGTGCGCCCTGCTGGCGGGCGACGACGGCGCGTACCTCGTGTGTCACGGTCGATCTCCTCGTCGAGGGAGGGCCGAAGGCGGTGTGCGGGTTCTTCGGCCCGGCGTTCTGGGCGGCGGGGGCGTCGATCACCGGGGTGACCGACCGGCGGGGAGCCTGGGAGGGAACGTCACCCGGCCCGGGCGGCACCCTTGGGTCCGAGCCAACTCCGCTGGTTGCGTATTACGCACTTCTCTTCGCCATGAGCAACGTCGGACCAAACTGTCTCCCGCGGACACGCACTGTCAAGAGGGTGGTTCGCGCGAAGTTGCCGGCGTGGCGGAAAGCCGGGTCCGGGCAGGGGCGGACGGCCCGCCGGCCCGGCGCCGGGCGGGGGCGGACAAGCGGCCGAAAGGCCCCTGGACATGCGGTCGGCCGACCTCCGGGGAGGTCGGCCGACCGCATGGTGCCCGCTTCGGTGATCCGTCTGCTCAGGGGTGTCCGAGCCCGCTTCCGCGCAGGCTGTCGCGACGCTCCCCGCTCGCCGTCGGGGGCGGCACGGAGCCCGGCACGGCACTGGTCTCCGCCAGCGTGCGGCCCGTGTCTCCTCGGCCCACACATAGGACACCAGCCAGCCCACCCCGGTGATGCCGGCGCCGATCAGCATGGTCACCCCGATGCCCAGCCGGTCCAGGGAGATGGGCAGCAGATACGTCCCCGCGGCGGCGCCGACGCGGCTGATCGACGTGGCCACGCCTCCCGCGGTGGCCCGGATGCTGGTGGGGAACAGCTCGTTGGGATACGTCCACTCCAGCACCGTGGGCCGCCCGAGAGCAGGGCGTAGGCGCAGAAGCAGACGATGACCACCGCCATGGGGAGCGCGTCGCCGCCGCCCAGCACCGCGAGCGGCACCACCATCAGGGCGAACGACCACACGATGACGGGCCGGCGTCCCACCCGGTCCACCAGCCGCAGCGCCGGCAGACAGCCCAGCACGAAAACGACGCTGATCAGCGCCGAGCCGAGGTTGCTCTCGTTGCCCTCCCCGAGCCCGAAGGAGCCCAGGATGGCGGGCCCGAAGGTGTAGAGGGCGAACATCGGCGTGATCTGACACATGTAGAACAGCCCGCAGAACAGCGTCCGCCGCAGGTAGGTGCCCTGGAACAGGTCACGGACCCGGCTGCGCTCCAGCGACTGCTCGGCCGCCGAGGCCGCCAGCAGTTCCTCTACCGGCACGGTTCGGCCGAGTGCCTTCTCGATCGATTTCTGGGCGTCGGCGGTGCGCCCTTGTTCACGAGCCACAGCGGTGACTCCGGCGTGCCGATCCGCATCATCAGGATCACGCAGCTGAGCACGGCGCCCGAGGCGAGCATCCACCGCCAGGAGCCGTTGCCGGCGATCTCGGCCATCACGTAGCCGACGACGTAGGCGAACGCGGCGCCGACGTACCAGACCAGGATCAGGATGCCGAGCAGCCGGCCGCGGTGTTTGTTCGGCACCCATTCGGCCAGCAGCGACGTCGCGATCGGGTAGTCGGCGCCGATGGCCATGCCGAGCACGAAGCGCAGCACGACGAACTGCCAGGTCTCGGTGGCGAACACCGACAGCACCGAGCCGACGACGAGGACCGCCAGGTCGATGGTGTACATCGCCTCGCGGCCCAGCTTGTCCGTGACCGGACCGAAGAAGAGCCCTCCCACGAAGATGCCGACCAGGGCCGCGGCGCCGATGAGGCTCTCGTCCCCGGTGCTCAGGTTCAGCTCGCTGCTCATCCCGATGAGCGCGACGCCGATGATGCTGAGCAGGTAGCCGTCCAGGAACGGGCCGCCGGCGCAGGCCCAGGTGAGTTTTCGGTGGAACTTGTTCAGGGGTGCCTCGTCGACGGCACGGATGGACATCTGACCTCCCGGAGTGGGGGACGACGGACACAAGAGCGTTGCATTGGGGAGAACTGGTTTCCTCCTGCGCAACCGAACATCGATCGCGTGCCGTCGTCAAGACGGGAGGTTGAACCTCTTACGACTTCCACGGACACCGCCCGCGCTCTCACCGGGCGGGCACACACACGCCCTTGACGGCACTCGACCCCATCCTCATGATGTTGCGCATAACTCACTGCGTTGCGTAGTGCGCATCTCTCACCGACGGAGGAACGCCATGTCTCCTCGACCGCGGCCCGGCCGTGAGTTCATCCTCACCCTGTCCTGCCCCGACCGAGCCGGCCTCGTCCACGCAGTGACCACCTATCTCGTGCGCCACTCCGGGAACATCCTGGAGAGCCGGCAGTTCGACGACCGGCTGTCCGGCCGCTTCTTCATGCGGGTGCACTTCGCCGTCTCGGACCCCGGCGTCTCCCTGGAGCACCTGCGCACCGGCTTCGGCCCGGTCGGCCAGGCGTACGGCATCGACTGGCGGCTGCACGACGCGTCGACCCCGACACGCACGCTGATCATGGTGTCGAAGTTCGGCCACTGCCTCAACGACCTGCTGTTCCGCACGGCCACGGGCGCGCTGAACCTCGAGATCCCGGCGATCGTCTCCAACCACCGCGACTTCGAGCCGCTGGCGCGGAGCTACGGCATCCCCTTCCACCACATCCCGGTGACGAAGGAGACCAAGGCCCGGGCCGAGGAGCGGCTGCTGGAGCTGGTGCGGGAGCTGGACGTCGACCTGGTGGTGCTGGCCCGCTACATGCAGATCCTCTCCGACGACCTGTGCAAGCAGCTCGACGGCAGGGCCATCAACATCCACCACTCGTTCCTGCCGAGTTTCAAGGGCGCCCGGCCGTACGTCCAGGCCCACGAGCGCGGGGTGAAGCTCGTCGGCGCCACGGCGCACTACGTCACGCCGGACCTCGACGAGGGTCCGATCATCGAGCAGGACGTCGTGCGCGTGGATCACTCCCGCGGCCCCGACGACCTGGTCGCCATCGGCCGTGACGTCGAGGCCCAGGTGCTCGCCCGCGCCGTCGAGTGGCACAGCCAGAGCCGGGTGCTGGTGAACGGACACTGCACCGTGGTCTTCCGCTGAGGCGACGGTGCGGGCGCGGGGCGCGCCGGGTGACGGATCGTCCGGGCCGAGGCTCCTCGGGGGCCTCGGCCCGGCGGTGTGCTGCCGCGCCGCTCGGCACAGCTCCGTGACGGCGGTGGCCCGTGGCGGCAGTGGCCCGTGACGGCGGTGGCCGGTGACGGCATTGGCCCGTGACGGCGGTGGCCGGTGACGGCTCAGCTCAGTCGGCTCAGCTCAGCGGCGTTCGTGCCGGCGGTGTCTCGACGCCCCACCGTGCCGTCACCCGTACCGCGTCGGCCGTCGAGGCGACGTCGTGCACGCGCAGGCACCAGACGCCCTGTGCCGCGGCGAGCGCGGACACGGCGGTCGTCGCCGCGTCCCGCAGGCGCGCGGGGCGGGGTGCTCCCGTCACCGGGTCCGCCAGCAGGCTGCCGAGGAACGACTTCCGTGACGCTCCCACGAGGACGGGGTGCCCGAGGGCCATGACGTCCCCGAGTCGGCCCAGCAGCTCCCAGTTGTGGTCGGGCTTCTTGGCGAAGCCCAGCCCGGGGTCGACGACCAGGCGGTCCGGCCGTATCCCCGACTCCAGCGCGGTGTCGATCCTCAGCCGCAGTTCGTCGAGCACCTCGGTGACGACGTCGTCGTAGACGGCGTTGGCCTGCATGCCGGCGGAGTGGCCCCGCCAGTGCATCAGGACGTACGGCAGGCCCGCCCGGGCCATCAGCGGCAGCATCGCCGGGTCGGCGAGGCCCCCGGAGACGTCGTTGACGAGCCGCGCACCCGCCTCCATGGCGCGGGCGGCGACCTCGGCCCGCATGGTGTCGACGCTCACGACCGCGCCGGCAGCGGAGAGTTCCCGGACGACGGGCAGGACGCGCCGCAGTTCCTCCTCGACCGTCGGGCGTGCCGCGCCCGGCCGGGTCGACTCCCCTCCCACGTCGACGATGTCCGCGCCCTGTTCGAGCAACGCCAGCCCATGCGCGACGGCCGCGTCCGCGGCGAACGACAGTCCGCCGTCGGAGAACGAGTCCGGGGTGACGTTCACGACGCCCATGACCAGCGTCCGGCCGGGCCGTGGCAGCCCGTCGGGGTGGAGTCCGGACGTGTCCGGGCGGGGGGACGGCGACGTGGTGGCGTGAGCCGTGAGGGTCACAGGAGTCCAGCTTTCGAACGTACGACGATGAGGTACAGCGAAGCCCTGTGGGAGCCCCTCGAGGGAGCTCCCACAGGGAGGACGGGCGAGCCGTCCTGGTCGCTCGGACGCATGACGGCGGAAGGGTTCAGACGTATTCCGTGGCGGCGTCGAGCAGCCAGTCCGCCAGGTAGCCGGCGAAGGAGGAGCGGACCAGCACCCAGAACCCGGCCTTCGGCTCGTCCCGGGCGACCAGGACGACCTGGGCGCGGCTCAGCGTGGTCTGTGCGCAACGGCCGGGGCCGAAGGCGCGCGGGTGCAGGTCGAGCGAGCAGCCGTGGGCCAGCAGGTCACGGGCGCGGGGACCGCTGACCAGGACGGTGGTGCGCTGGGCGGAGACGTCGGTCACGGAGACGAACGCGTCGCCCGCGGCCTCGCGGATCCGGCCCTCCAGGTCCCGCTCGGCTCCCGGCGGTCCCACCAGCAGCCACTCGTCCGGACCGAGCCACAGCGCGGTCGACTCCCCCGCCCTGACGACGGTGTTCGGCTGCAGCGGCAGCGGGAGGTCCAGTGCCAGGCCGACGGCCTCCGCGGCCGCTCCCTTGGCGTCGAGGCGGAGGGTGAGCTGCGTCAGGAAGGGCAGTTCGGCCAGCCGGATCGCGCCGCCGGACGTACGGGTCGCGGCGGCCAGGCGGTCCGCGTACGGCGCCAGCGGGCTGCGCAGCGGAGCGGTACGGGTGGTGTCAGCCATCGCGGCGGGCTCCCTCGGGTCGTAGAGAACGGGACTGGCGACCGTCACCGGCACCAACCGGTCACCCACAGGGGCGTAGAGCCGCTCGCCGATCCGGTCCCGGCCGCCCTTCACCAGCGCGAGCGCGAAGGTCCGGCCCAGGGCCGCGCTGCGGTAGCTGGAGGTGACGTGGCCGAGCATCGGCACCGGAGGCGCCGGCAGCACACTGCCGGCCACCAGCTGAGTGCCCTCCGGCAGGAACACGCCGGGATCCTCCGGGAGCAGACCGACGAGCTGCTTACGGTCCGGGCGGCGGGTGTCGGCACGGGCGAAGGACCGCTTGCCGATGAAGTCCGCCTTCTTCTTCGACACCACCCACCCCATGCCCAGATCCTGCGGCGTGACCGTGCCGTCGGTGTCCTGCCCCACGATCGGATACCCCTTCTCCGCCCGCAGCACATGCATCGTCTCCGTCCCGTACGGCGTGATGCCATACCGGCCACCGGCCTCGAACAGCGCCTCCCACACCGCGAGGGCCTGCCACGGGGACACATTGATCTCGTACGCCAACTCGCCGGAGAAACTGATCCGGCACACCCGCGCCTCGACACCCGCCACCACCGCGTCCCGCCACGCCATGAACGGGAAACTGTCATTGTCCACGGCCAACGCCGGTGCGAGCGAGGCCAGGACCTGGCGGGACTTCGGGCCGACCAGCGCCACGGTGGCCCACTGCTCGGTCACCGACGTGCAGTGCACCTTCAGCTCCGGCCACTCCGTCTGCAGCCACTCCTCCATCCAGTCCAGCACCGCAGCAGCGTTACCCGTGGTCGTGGTCACCAGGAACCGGTCCTGCGCCAGCCGGATCACCGTACCGTCGTCGAAGACCATCCCGTCCGCACGGCACATCACCCCGTAACGGACCATGCCCACCTTCACGGTGCTCATCATGTTCGTGTACAGCCGGTCCAGGAACACACCCGCGTCCGGGCCCTGCACATCGATCTTCCCCAGCGTCGAGGCGTCCATGAACCCCACCCCCTCACGGACGGCGGCACACTCACGCAGAACGGCCGTCTCCATGTCCTCCCCGGGCCGCGGGTAATACCAGGGCCGCTTCCACTGCCCCACGTTCTCGAACACCGCACCCTGCGCCACATGCCACTCATGCAGCGCCGTCGTACGCACCGGATCACTCAGCCCACCCCGGTCACGGCCCGCGAGCGCCGCGAACGACACCGGCACATACGGCGGCCGGAACGTCGTCGTACCCAACACGGACACATCCACCCGAGCAACTCCGCCACCACACCACTCGCCAGCACACCGGACGTCTTGCCCTGATCATTGGCGGTACCAGCCGTGGTGTAACGCTTGGTGTGCTCCACCGACCGCAACCCCGCACCCGTCGCACGCGCCAGATCATCAACCGTCACATCACGCTGAAGGTCGACAAAGCGCGGACCCGCATCCGCCCCGGGAACGACGAAGACGTGCATGGGCGGTGTCTGCGGTGCGGCGCTCACGTCGGGCAGGCCGGGCTCCTCGGCGGTGTAGCCCTCCGCCTCGACGGCTCGGGCACCGGCGGCCGCACCCTGGGCGAGGGCACCGGCCAGGTCCAGCACCCCGTTGGCGCCGCCGGCCACGGTGACGGCCTGGCGGCAGGTGTCGGGGACGAAGGAGCCGATGGCCTCGTCGTAGCGCAGCTTGCCACCCGCCTGACTGAACAGGTGCGCCACCGGATTCCAGCCGCCCGAGACCAGCAGCAGATCCACGGCGAACTCCCGGCGTGCCGCGGACTCACCGAAGGGCGCGACCGTGACGGCCGTCAGACGCTCGCCGCCCTCGGTGCCGGTGACGGCGTGTCCGGCCAGTACCTCGATCCCGGCCGCCCGGCCCGCCGGGCCCACTCCCCCGGCTCACGCCGCGTGTCCACGATCGCCGCGACGTCCAGGCCTGCCGAGGCCAGGTCCAGGGCGGCGGCATAAGCGCTGTCGTTGGTGGTGAACACCACCGCATGCCGACCCGGCAGCACACCCTGACGATTCAGATGCGTACGCGCGGAGGAGGCCAGCATCACACCCGGCCGGTCGTTGTCCGCAAACGCCAACGACCGCTCATGCGCACCCGTCGCCAACACCACACGGCGGGCACGGATCCGCCACACACGCTCCCGGGAAACGTGCTCCGGAGCCTGGCCACCCAGATGGTTGGTGCGGCGCTCGACCGCGAGGAGATGATTGTCGTCGTAGTAACCGAACACCGACGTACGAGACAGAACCCGCACCTCCGGCGCCGCCGCCAACTGCCCGGCCACCTCCCCCACCCAGTCCAGGTGCTCACCCGTCCCCAGCAGACTCCCACCCGGTTCCGGCTGATCATCGGCCACGATCACCCGGGCACCACTGCGCGCCGCCGCCGACGCCGCCGCCAACCCCGCCGGACCCGCACCGACCACCAACAGATCACAGTGGGCATGCACAGCGTCATAACGGGCCGGATCCGGCTCCGTGGCGAGCCGCCCCTGACCCGGCAGACTGCTCGCCACCAGACCCTCGTACAACTCCACTGTGGTCGCCGGCAGCATCGGCTCCGGGAACGGCTCCTCGATCTGAACGACCGCGTTCGGCTCCTCCACACCAGCCGAGAAGATCCCCGAGGCCTGCCCAGCTTGATACTCGTCCCGGCCTGAATCACGCCATTGGCCAGCAGAGCCGAGGCGAGAGTGTCACCCCGATAACCCTGGTATTCAACGCCGTCGAAAGTGAAGGTCAGAGGCGCGTCGCGGTCGACACGTCCACGGGTGGGGTGTCGGAACGGCTGATCGCTCCCGGCTCCTCCGCGGGGGTTGCCGTTCGGCTGCGGGTGGGTGGGGTCGGTCGCGCAGTTCCCCGCGCCCCTTCCAGGGGCACCGCCTCGGGCGACGCCGGCGACGCCGGCTTCGGCTGGGGGGTTTGCGGGCGGTCTTCTCCGGTCCGGTAGACGGCCAGGATCTCGTTCGTCGCCGTGTCCCGGACCGCGTTGAACCACCGCCGGCAACCCGCCGCGTGACTCCACCGCTCAGCGAACGGACCCTTCGGATTGTCACGGAAGAACAAATACCGCGCCCACTCCTCATCCGACAACGACCCCGGGTCCTGCGGATACGGCACATGGGCCTGGCCACCGTAGTGGAACTCGGCCTCGTCACGGGGCCCGCACCACGGGCAAGCAATCAGCAGCATCGATCGGCTCCCTAGTGGGCCACCGCGGCCGCGCCATGCTCATCGACCAGCGCGCCCGAAGTGAAACGGTCAAGCGAAAACGGTGCGTTCAGCACATGCGGCACACCATGGGCAATGGTGTGCGCATACACCCACCCCACCCCCGGAGTAGCCTTGAAACCCCCGTACCCCAACCACAATTCACGAACAGGTTGTCCACGGGAGTCACACCCACGATCGGCGACGCATCCGGACTCACATCCACGATGCCACCCCACGTCCGCAGCACATGAGCCCGCGCGAACACCGGGAACAACTCCAACGCCGCCGACATCTGCTCCTCGATCACATGGAACGCACCACGCTGCGTATAGGCGTTATAGGCATCGATGCCCGCACCCATCACCAGCTCACCCTTGTGCGCCTGACTCACATACACGTGAACGGCATTGGACATCACCACCGTGGGATGCACCGGCTCCAAAAGCTCCGACACCAGCGCCTGCAACGGGTGGCTCTGGATCGGCAGGTCGAACCCCGCCATCGCAGCCAGCACCGATGTGTGGCCGGCCGCACACAGGGCGACCTTGCCCGCCGCGATCGGCCCGAGGTTCGTCCGGACGCCCACCACACGGTTACCGACCACGTCCAGGCCGGTGACCTCGCAGTTCTGGATGATGTCGATCCCCGCGGCATCCGCGGAGCGGGCGAAACCCCACGCCACGTAATCATGCTTCGCGATCCCCGCCCGCGGCTGATACGTCGCCCCAGCACCGGATACCGCACATCCTGCGACACATTGACGATCGGACAGACGTCCCTCACACCATCCGCGTCCAGCCACTCGGCATCCACACCATTGAGCCGGTTCGCCTCCACCCGGCGCACACTGTCCCGGACATCCTGAAGACTGTGCGCCAGATTCAGCACACCCCGCTGGGAGAAGAGGATCGGATACTCCAGCTCCTCCTCCAACCCCTCCCACAACTTCAGCGCATGCTCATAGATCCCCGCGCTCTCGTCCCACAAATAGTTGGAGCGAATGATCGTGGTGTTACGGGCCATGTTCCCACCCGCAAGCCACCCCTTCTCCAGCACCGCCACATTCGTGATGCCATGATTCCGCGCCAGATAATGCGCCGTGGCCAGACCATGACCACCCCACCCACGATCACCACGTCATACGACCGCTTCGGATCAGGCGTACGCCACAGAAACTCCGGATGATCCGGAAGATCCGCACCAGGAGTACGAGGACTCATCGAACACCTCCGGAATCTGAAAAGCTCTCCGACAAGTACGGAGACCGCGGGTAAGGGGAGACGTGCGTGCTCATGCGGTGGGGTGTTCCTTTCAGCCGCCTCGACGACGTTGGCCAGCAACATCGCGCGTGTCATGGGGCCCACACCGCCGGGCATGGGGGCGATCCAGCCGGCGACCTGGGCGGCCTCCGGATGCACGTCGCCGACCAGGCCCTGTTCGGTGCGGGTGATGCCGACGTCCAGCACCGCCGTACCCGGACGCAGCATGTCCTTGGTGATCAGCCCGGGCGACCCGGCGGCGGCGATGACGATGTTCGCCTCGCGGACGTGGCCGGCAAGGTTCTTGGTGCCGGTGTGGCAGAGGGTGACGGTGGCGTTCTCCGACCGCCGGGTCAGCAGCAGACCGATGGGGCGTCCGACCGTGATGCCCCGGCCGATGACGCATACGTGGGCTCCCGCAAGCGGCACGTCGTGGCGGCGGAGGAGTTCCACGATGCCGCGCGGGTGCACGGCAGAGGTGCGTCGATGCCCAGGGTGAGCCGGCCGAGGTTGACGGGGTGCAGGCCGTCGGCGTCCTTGGCCGGGTCCATGCGCTCCAGTACCGCGTTCGCATCGAGATGACGCGGCAGCGGCAGCTGGACGATGTAGCCGGTGCAGGCCGGGTCGGCGTTCAGCTCGTCGATGGTCTCCTCGACCTGCCGCTGGGTGGCGTCGGCCGGCAGTTCCCGCCGGATGGACGCGATCCCGACCTGCGCACAGTCCCGGTGCTTGCCGGCGACGTACGCACGACTGCCGGGGTCGTCACCGACCAGGACCGTGCCGAGCCCCGGCGGAAGGCCGTTGATGGCCGTCAATTTCGTTACGCGCTCTGCGAGTTCGCGGCGGATGTCGCCAGCGGTCGCCTTGCCGTCGAGCAGCTGTGCGGTCACCGGTGGTGTTCCTTCCCTCGGATGCGACGCCGGGTGTTGTCAGCCACGGAGGCGGGTCATGGTCGGGTCGAACAGGGGCTCCTCGGCGACGACGGCCTCGACCCGCCGGTCGAAGTAGCCGATCTGGAGACGACGGCCG
The DNA here is from genome assembly GCA_003248315.1 of Streptomyces sp. SW4. Taxonomy (GTDB): domain Bacteria; phylum Actinomycetota; class Actinomycetes; order Streptomycetales; family Streptomycetaceae; genus Streptomyces. The sequence goes on along the minus strand of QKWM01000001.1, from coordinate 1,041,265 downwards.
GTGGTCGCCAGATCCGCCGGCAGCCAGGCATAGGCGATGCCCTTGCCGACCGTGTAGCCATACGCCGCGCTCGTGACGTAACCCACGGGGCGGTCACCGTCGTAGACCGGCTCCTTGCCCATCACCACATCACGCGGATCCTCGACCGTCAGACACGCCAGCCGGCGCCGCACCTTCCCTTGCGCCGCTCCAGAGCCGCCTTCCCGACGAAATCACCCTTGTCGAGCTTCACGGCGAACCCGACACCAGCCTCGTACGGGTCGTGCTCATACGTCATGTCCGTCCCGAAAGAGCGGTAGCCCTTCTCCAGACGCAGACTGTTGAAAGCACCCCGGCCCGCCACGATCCCGCCCAACGGCCGTACCGCCGCCCACAACGTGTCCCACAACTTCAGACCCTGGTCGGCCGTCGTGTACAGCTCCCAACCCAGCTCACCCACGTACGACAACCGCATCGCCGTGACAGGCACGGACCCGATGTAGGCCTGCTTGGCACGGAAGTACTTCAGCCCCTCGTTGCTGAAATCGGCGTCCGTCAGCGGCTGCAGCACCTCACGAGCCAGCGGCCCCCACAGACCGATGCAGCACGTCCCGGCGGTGATGTCACGGACCTGGACCGTCCCGTCCCCCGGCAGGTGACGGGAGAACCAGTCGAGATCCAGATTGCCGTTCGCACCGACCTGGAACCGGTCCACACCCAGCCGCGCCACCGTCACATCACTGCGGATGCCGCCGTCCTCGTTCAGGAGGAGGGTGTAGGTGACGGAGCCGACGGACTTGTCGACCTTGCCGGTGCACAGCCGCTCCAGGAAAGCCGCGGCACCTGGCCCGGTCACCTCCAGCCGCTTCAACGCCGTCATGTCATACATGGCCACCGTCTCCCGGGTGACCTGCGCCTCAGCCCCCACGACCGGCGACCAGAACCGAGCCGCCCAATCATTCGGAACCGGAACCGAACGGCCCTCGACCAGGCCCGCATTGGCCTCGTACCACTGCGGACGCTCCCACCCGTTCGCCTCCAGGAAGAACGCCCCCTGCTCCTGCTGACGGGCATAGAACGGGCTCGTCCGCAACGGACGCAGATCCTCCGCCGGCTGCAACGGATGCAGGATGTCGTACACCTCGGCGAAGTTCCGGCAGTCCCGCGCCAGCACATACTCCGGAGCCAACTGATGCGGCTCGAACCGATTGACATCACACTCGTGCAGATCGAACGACGAGCAGTAACCATCAACCAGCCACTCCGCCATCGCCCGCCCCACACCGGCGGAATGCGTCACCCACACCGCCTCCGCCACCCAGAAGCCCTTCACGTCCGGGGACTCACCCAGCAAGGGCAGACCATCGGTGGTGAAGGAGAACAGGCCGTTGATCCCTTCCTCCACCTTGGCGTCCCGGGTGGCCGGGAGCAGCGAGCGGGTCTCGTTCCAGGCGTCCTCGAAGTCTTCCTCGGTGAACTTCAGCACCGACGGCATCTCCTCCGCCTCGTCCACGGAGAGGATGTCGTCCACCGACACCGGCATCGGACGGTGACCGTAATACCCGATACCCAGCCCGTCATAGCGATCCCGGAAATACAGATCCGCGTCCTGATGCCGCAGGATCGGCCGCACCGCCTCCTCCGTCTGCCCCGCCAACGCCGGAACCGGACCCGTCCACGCCAACTGATGCGCCAACGGCGTCAACGGCAGCTCCATCCCCACCATCCGAGCGACCTTCGGCCCCCAGATCCCCGCACAACACACCACCACATCCGCCGGCAACTCACCCCGATCAGTCACCACAGCGCTCACCCGGCCCCCGCTGTGCCGCACATCCAGCACCTCGTGCCGCGCCAGGAACCGCACCCCCCGCTCCGACGCCCGCCGGATCTGCGCCTCCACCGCCAGCACCGCCTTGGCCAGACCATCACCCGGCACCCACAAACCCGCCAGCACCCGATCCGGATTCACCAACGGATGCCGAGCCACACACTCCCCCGGCCCCAGCAGACGCGACTCCACACCCCACGACACCAGCCACCCATGACGCCGCTGCAACTCCGCGACCCGCTCCGCACTGGTCGCCACCTCCAGCCCACCCACCGGAAGGAAACACGGCGCCCCGTCCACCTCCAGCGAACAGAACTTCTCCACCGTGTAACGCGCCATCTCCGTCATCGCCTTCGACGCGTTCGTCTGGAACACCAGACCCGGCGCATGCGACGTCGACCCCCGGTAGCAGGCAACGGACCCTGATCGACCACCGTCACATCGGTCCACCCACGCTCGGAGATCTCATCCGCCAGCGCCGCACCCACGACACCCGCTCCGATGATGACCACACGGGGTCCCGCCATCGCCGCACCTCCGACGTCGAGTCGCTAGTTGCTGTCTGCGCAACACAGTTCAGGTTGCGCAACTCAGCGTGCCGCCCGTGGGGAGGGGTGTCAAGAGGTCCGTGACGGTGGAGAACACGCCGTTGGACGCGCAGGAAAGGGCATCGCGGAGCAGGTCCGGGCAGGGCAGGGCCCGGCAGGCGTCGCGAGCCCGCCGGGCCCTGGGGGAGGGGGTCCGGACTGCCTGTGGTGGCCGGTGTCAGCCGCCCGTACGGTCGAGCATGGCGCGGCGCCAGCGCTCGGTCTCGGCGATCTGGTTGAACGTGAAGACGTGCAGCCCGGCCACGGCCGCCGAGGGATCGGTGAGCGCCCCTGCGGCGCGGGCGAGCAGGCGGTCCGGCGCATAGCCGCCGGGGCCGCGAGGCGCAGGAACCACCAGGGGTGCCGGGCGAGGAAGCGGGTCGACTCCCCACCCCGATCTTCGTCGCCACGGCCAGCAGTCTGGCCCTCTGCACGGGGCCGGCGACGCCCACGCGCATCGGCAGGGTCACGCCCCGGCGGCGCACGCGGCCGATCCAGTCGCCGAGCAGCCGCGGGTCGAAGCAGAGATTGCTGACGATATACGTGGCGTGGGCCCGCTTGTCCCACATCGCCTGGATGGTGAGGTCGTCGTGGATCAGCGGATGGCTCTCGGGGTAGCCGGTGATGCCGATCCGCCGGAAGGGGCTGCCCAGCTCGGTCAGGGCGTGCAGCAGGGGCAGTGCGCCGTCGTAGGGGCCGGCGGGCGGGTCGGCGTCGCCGGCGGGTACGAAGACGTCGTCCACGCCGGCGTCGCGGAGCCGGTCCACGACGTCCTTCAGGTGGACGTCGTCCCGGACCAGCCGGGCGGGCACGTGGGGCACGACGGAGTACCCGTGCGCCGCGAGCCGGCCGGCGAGGTCCAGCGTGGGCTCCAGGCCCTTGACCGGGACGCGGTGACCGTGACGGCGACGTCGCGCGGTACATGGGCGACGACCTGGTCCTCGGTGGACCTCGCGGGCAGCACCTCGTAGCGGACGCCGTTCAGCAGCGCACGCGGGATTCGGCTCATCGCACCTTCCTCGGCACCTCGGACCTGCTTGTTTCCGCCATGAGCACCATGTTGCGATCTACGCAACTCATGCCCTTGTGTTCCTTTGGTGACGCGCGTTGCTGCCGCACATGTTTACCGGGCGTATAGTTTCGCCATGAGCAACTTCAGTCCGGATAACGAAACGACCAGTTCTCCGGCCGGCGGAGTGCAGTCCGTCGACCGCGCCATCACGGTGCTGGAGATCCTGGCCCAGCGCGGCGAAGCGGGGGTCAGCGAGGTGGCCGCCGAGATCGACGTGCACAAGTCCACCGCGTTCCGGCTGCTCGGCGCGCTGGAGGCGCGTGGGCTGGTCGAGCAGGCGGGCGAGCGCGGCAAGTACCGGCTCGGCTTCGGCGTCGTGCGTCTGGCCGGCGCGGTCACCGGCCGCATCGACATCACCCAGCAGAGCCGCGCGGTCTGCGAGCGGCTCGCCGAGGAGATCGGCGAGACCGTCAACGTCGCGGTGATGCAGGAGCACTACGCGATCAACCTCTACCAGGTGCGCGGACCCGGTGCCGTCACCGCGCACAACTGGGTCGGGCAGCTCACCCCGCTGCACGCCACCTCCAGCGGGAAGATCCTGCTGGCCCACATGGACCGCGCGGACCGGGCGGCGCTGCTGGCCGAGGCCGGCCTGAACAAGGTGACGCCCCGCACGCTGTCCACGAAGACGAAGCTGGAGAAGCACCTCACCGAGGCCCGGGAGCGCGGCTACTCCTGGAGCCTGGAGGAGTTCGAGGAGGGCCTGCACGCGATGGCCGCACCGGTCCGGGACCGGGACGGCAAGGTCATCGCCGCGCTCAGCGCCTCCGGCCCCGCCTACCGGCTCACCGAGGAGCGCATCCACGAACTCGCCCCCGTCCTGATCAAGGGCGCGGACGAGGTCAGCCACCGCATGGGCTACCTGGGCTGAGGCCCCGCGCGGCCCGAGTGCGCCGCACCCTGCCGAGGAGCCGCCCCGCGCGGGCTCCGACGGCACGGTCAGGACGGCGGACCGCGAGCTGCTTGTGCCATCGCGCGAACTCCCGGGGCCTGTTCATCGCCAGCACGGCGACCGGACGGCCGGCCCGCCGGTAGACGGCCAGGACGTCGCGGCCCTCCGCAGTGCCGTCCACGACCTCCACCCCGTCCGCGTCCGCCGCGTATCCGGCGAACTGGATCCGCACGCCGTACTGGTCGGACCAGAAGTACGGCGGCCGGGGCGCGCCCGCTTCCGCGCAGCCCCACGACAGCAGCGTGGCGACGGCCGTGTCCGGGCGTTCCCGCGCCCCGCTCCAGTGCTCCACCCTCCGGTGTGCCCCGACGCGGGGTCGTACCAGGAGGCGCAGTCGCCGACCGCGACGACGCCGGCCAGGCTGGTGCGCCCGTCGGATCCGCACGTGACCCCGTCGCCGAGCGCGACGCCGGAGCCCTCCAGCCACTCGACGCGGGGGCGCGCCCCGATGCCGACGACGACGGTGTCGGCGGGGAGGGTGCGACCGTCGTCGAGCAGCACGCCGTCGACCCGGGTGCCCCGGTCAGCCCTCTGACGCCCGTGCCGCACAGCAGCCGTACGCCGTGGTCGCCGTGGAGGGCGGAGACGACCCGGCCCATGTCCGCGCCGAGCGCGCCGGCGAGCGGGGTCGGCGCCGCCTCGACCACGGTCACGTCGAGTCCGAGGTCGTACGCCGTGGAGGCGACCTCGGCTCCGATGAACCCGCCGCCGATCACCACGAGCCTGCCGCCGAGGGCGAGGTCGTCGCGCAGCGCCCGGGCGTCGTCCAGCGTGCGCAGCGTGTGCACGCCGGCCAGGCCGTCGGCCCCCGGCAGGGTCCGGGCGGCGGCACCGGTCGCGACGACGATGCCGTCCGCCCTCACCTCGGTTCCGTCGGCGAGGCCGATCGCGCGCCGCGCCCGGTCCAGCCGGACGGCACGGGCACCGAACAGCCACTCCGCCGCCAGGTCCTCGCCGTCCGGCTCCAGGGCCAGCTCGTCCTCGCCGACCTTGCCGGCGAGGAACTCCTTGGACAGCGGCGGACGGTCGTAGGGGCGGTGCGGTTCCTCGCCGATGACGAGCAGCCGGCCGTCGAAGCCGCGGTTGCGCAAGGAGCGTGCGGCCGACAGTCCCGCCAGGGAGGCGCCGACGACGGCCACGGTCCTCATACGGGGCCGCCGGCGAGCCGGGCCGCGATGCAGGGCGGGAGGTTGGGGGCGTCCGTGGACAGCTCGACGTAGATCATGCCGTCCTGCACGACGACCTGGTGGGTGCGGACCGGCAGCTTGGCCGGCGGGGCGTCGACGGCCCCGGTGCGCAGGTCGAACTTGGAGGCGTGGAGCGGGCATTCCACCTCGCAGCCCTCCAGCCAGCCGTCGGCGAGCGACGCGTCCTGGTGGGTGCAGGTGTCGTCGATGGCGAAGATCTCGCCGTCGTCGGTGTGGAACACCGAGACGGGCGGGTCGAGGTCGAGCCGGTGGGCCTCGCCGCGCGGCAGGTCCGCGAGACGGCACGCGGGAATCATCATGACACCTCGGTGCATATAGCGAAACGGATTGCGGTCAACGCAACGCCAGTGTGCGGGCGCCCGCGAATCCCTGTCAAGGAGTCCACGGGGCCCTTGCGGCAGTGGTGCCGGAGGCCGGTCCGAGCGGTGTCGCGCGCGGTGCCGCCACCTCGGTCCCGCGGCCCCGACGGCCCGTCAGACGCGGTGCTCCGGACGTGCGGCGACGCCGCCGCACCGGAGGCGCCGAGGCGTCGCCGGGAGGGGCGGACACCGGCTGCCGGAAGAAGCAGCACCGGCTGCCGGAAGGGGCAGGATCGCCTGCCCGGAGGGCGGGGATCGCTTCGGTGCGGGTCCGGGCCGCCCGCTCCGCCGGCCGCCGGGCCTTCGGCGGAACCCCTGCCCATCCGCGGACACGGTCCTATAGTTGCGTCATGAGCAACCACGCGGCAGATGACGAAACGGCAGATCCCGCGGCGCGCGGGTGCAGTCCGTCGACCGGGCCATCGGCGTCCTGGAGATCCTCGCGCTGCGCGGGGAGGCCGGCGTGAGCGAGGTCGCCGCCGAGATCGACGTCCACAAGTCGACCGCGTTCCGCCTGCTGGGTGCCCTGGAGGCGCGCGGTCTGGTCGAGCAGGCGGCCGAGCGCGGCAAGTACCGGCTCGGCTTCGGGATCGTCCGGCTGGCGGGCGCGGTCACCGGCCGTCTGGACCTGACGCAGCAGGGACGGGTGGTCTGCGAGCGGCTGAGCGAGGAGCTGGGCGAGACCGTCAACATCGCGGTCCTGCAGGAGCATTACGCGGTCAACCTCTGCCAGGTACGCGGTCCGGGCGCGGTCGGCGCGCACAACTGGGTCGGCCGGCTCACCCCGCCGTACGCCACGTCCAGCGGCAAGATACTGCTGGCCCACCTTCCGGCGCGGCACCGTGCCGCCGCGCTCGCGGCGTCCGGGATGGAGCGGCTGACACCGCACACCATCACGTCCGAGGAGGAGCTGGAGCGGGACCTGGCCGAGGCACGGAAGCGGGGTTACGCGGTGACGCTGGAGGAGTTCGAGATCGGCCTGCACGCGCTGGCGGCGCCGATCCGGTCGCACAACGGCGAGGTGGTCGCCGCCCTCAGCGCGTCCGGCCCCGAGTACCGCCTCACCGAGCAGCGCATCCACGCCGTCGCGCCGGCCCTGGTCGACGGCGCGGAGGAGATCAGCCGCCGCATGGGGCACGTCGGCTGAGCCGCCCGGCCGGGGCGCCCGCTCACAGGCCCGCGTCGCCCCACTGGTCCAGCAGCGCGTCGGCCGTGTCCGCGCCGGGTTCGGCCGCCGGGCCGTGCAGGGGCAGTTCGGCCCAGATGACCTTGCCGCGGGCGGTGTAGCGGGTGCCCCAGCGCTCGGCGAGCCGGGCCACCATGAACAGGCCGCGGCCCCCTCGTCGGTGGTCTTCGCCCGGCGCAGGTGCGGGGCGGTGCTGCTGCCGTCGGCGACCTCGCAGACGAGGGTGTCGGCGGTGCGCAGCAGACGGAGCCGCACGGGCTCGGCGCCGTAGCGGACGGCGTTGGTGACCAGCTCGCTGATCACCAGCTCGGTGGTGAAGGCGATGACGTCCAGGCCCCAGTCCGACAGCCGGCGGGCGGCCTCGGCGCGTACCCCGGAGACGGCGGCGGGTTCCTTGGGCACGTCCCAGTCGGCGACCTGTTCGGGCGCCAGCCGCCGGGTGCGGGCGACGAGCAGGGTCACGTCGTCCTTGGGGTGGGCGGGCAGCAGCGCGTCCAGGACCGCCCGGCAGGTCTCCTCCGGGCCGGGGCCCGGGCGGGCCAGGGCGGTGTGCAGCCGGACGAGTCCGGCGCCGATGTCCCGGTCGCGCCCTTCGATCAGGCCGTCGGTGTACAGGACCAGCCGGGAGCCCTCGGGCAGGGGCAGCTCGGCCGTCTCGACCGGCAGGCCGCCGCCCAGGCCCAGCGGCGGGGAGACCGGCACGTCGGGGTCCGCCACCCGGCCGTCGGGGTACACCACCGCGGGCCCGGGATGCCCGGCCCGGGCCACGGAACACACACCGGAGGCCGGGTCGTAGATCGCGTACAGGCAGGTCGCGCCGGTCACCGCGGCGCCCTCCCCGTCGGCGGTCCGGTCCTGGTCGATGCGGGTGACCAGCTCGTCCAGGTGGCCGAGCAGCTCGTCCGGCGGCAGATCGAGGCTGGAGAAGTTGTGCACGGCGGTGCGCAGGCGGCCCATGGTGGCCGCGGCGTGCAGACCGTGCCCGACCACGTCGCCCACCACGAGGGCGACCCGGGCGCCGGGCAGCGGGATGACGTCGAACCAGTCGCCGCCCACCCCGGCGGAGGCCGGCAGATAGCGGTGCGCCACCTCCACGGCGCGGTGCGGGGGCAGCGCGTGCGGCAGGAGACTGCGCTGGAGGGTGACGGCCGTGGTGTGCTCGCGGGTGTAGCGGCGGGCGTTGTCGACGGCGACGGCCGCCCGGGCGGCCAGTTCCTCGGCGAAGGGCAGATCGTCCCGGTCGAAGGGTTCCGACGCCGAGCGCCAGAAGGTGGCCGTCCCCAGCACCACGCCCCGGGCCCGCAGGGGCGCCGAGATCAGTGAGTGGACGGCGGGTCCGGGATCGCCGGGTGCGGGGGCGGCGCCGGCCGGCCGCGGGTTCCGGGCGCGCCAGCGGCCCTCGGCGGCGGGGCCCCGTTCCAGGACGGCGCGGTCCGGGGGCCGTCCTGTGCGGCCGGGCCCGTGGTGCGGTCCGGGACCGGTTCGCCGGCCGGGAGGGCCCGGCCGGCGCCGGTGCCGTGGACGGCGGCGCGGTACATGCGGCCCGCCCGGTCCGGTTCCTCGCCGCGCGGGACGGTCTCCAGCAGGTCGACGGTGACGGTGTCGGCGAAGCGGGGCACCGCGACCTCGGCCAGTTCCCGGGCGGTCCGGGTCACGTCCAGGGTGGTGCCGACGCGCACTCCGGCGTCGTAGAGCAGTTGCAGGCGCTCCCGGGCCACCTCGGCCCGGCCGGCCAGAGCCCTCAGCTCGGTGGTGTCCCGGAGCGTCGCCACACTGCCCTCGGGCCGCCGGAGCCGTCCACCGGCCGCAGGTTGACCGCCAGCAGCCGGTCGCCGGCCAGGAGCACCTCGTCCGTCGCCGTCCGGCCCCGGTGAGGAGTGCGGCGACGGACGGATCCAGGCCGAGGCCGGCGACGTGCCGTCCCTCGGCGTCCGGCGGGAGGCGCAGCAGCGTCCGCGCCTCGTCGTTGGCCAGCACCAGCCGTCCGTCGCCGCCGACGATGAGCACGCCCTCCCGTACGGAGTGCAGCACCGCGTCGTGGTGCTCGTACATGCGGGTCATCTCCTCGGGGCCCAGCCCCCGGGTCTGGCGCCGCAGCCGCCTGCTCACCATCACCGAGCCGGCCGTGACGAGGGCCAGGGCGACCCCGGCCGCGCCGAACAGCAGGGGCAGCTGGTCCGCGACCCGGTCGTTCACGCTGTCGACGGTGATCCCGACGGAGACCAGCCCGATCACCGTGCCGTCCGTGTCGAACACGGGGACCATCGTGTCGACGGCGCGGCCGACCCCCGGCGTGGTGGACGTGGCCTGGTACGTCTCGCCGGCCAGCGCCTCGGCGTACGACCCGGCGACGCGCTCGCCGATCAGGTCGGGGTCGGGGTGGGTCCAGCGGATGCCGGAGGTGTCGAAGGCGATGACGTAGTCCACGCCGGAGGCCTTGCGGGCCGCCTCGGCGCGGGGCTGCAGCAAGGCGGTCGGGTCGTCGGACTTCATGGCCTCGAGCGTTCCCGGCGCGTTGGCGAAGGTCTGGGCGGCGACGAGCGAGCGGTCCGGGCGTCCTGGAGCGTCGCTCCGCGCGCCTCCAGCACCAGCGCGGTCAGGGACGCGAGGACGAGCAGCACGACGACCGCCAGCTGCAGCAGGAGTACCTGGCCGGCGACGCTCCGGGAGCCGAACACCGCGCGGGGGCGCCGGCCCGGCGAGCGGCCACGGCCGTCTCCCGGCGCCGGCCGGGCTGCGGAGCTGTCCATACCTCCAGTATGTTCGCCCGTCTCCCCGTCGTGCCCGTGCCGGTGCGGGTGCCCGCCGCGATCAGTTCACCCGGGCGCGGCGGGAGGCCTCCCGGACGACGCGGTCGGCGGTCTCCTCCGGGCCGAGGGCCGCGGTGTCGAACCACCAGCCGGCCTCGCCCAGCTCGCGCTTCATGCCGGCCTCGAGCTCCGCGTATCCGTCGAAGAAGAACCGCTGCCGTGGGTCACGGAGGGTGTTGCGGTGCCGGCACACCTCGATGCCCGGCGCCAGGACGACGAACAGGACCCGGCGGGCGGGGAGGTGGTCGACGAAGAAGTCCAGCTGCTTCCGGTCCGGGACCACCCAGTCGATCACCGGGACGAACCCGGCGTCGCAGAAGTTGTCCGCCAGCGCGCACAAGTTGCGGTTGCACAGTTCGACTTGGCGCGCCGCCTCGTCGGCGGGCTCGCCGAGCGGTCCCACCGGCCGCTCACGACGAGCCTGTTGACGAAGTCGCCGTCGAGCCGCGCGGCCCGCGGCAGCCGCTCGGCGACCAGTGCGGTCACCGTCGACTTCCCGGCCCCCGGCATTCCCGTCACGATCAGGCATTCCGAGCCGTCCCCAGCGATCACGCCCGTCATCGTCGCAGCGGGCCCGGCGGACCGGCAATCGGGTTTCCCGGCGGCGTCCTCGCGGCCGGGACGGCGGGCGTCCTCGCGGACGGGGCGGCCGGGCGGGCGCGCGGACGGGGCGCCGCTCGTGGGAGCGGCGCCCCGTCGCCGTGGGTGCGTCGGGATCAGTCGGCCGGGGTCAGGGCGACCTCGGCGCTGCCCGAGAGGGCGGGCAGGCCCGCGGGGGGCGTGTCCGTGTAGCTGGCGTTGAAGACCGCCCTCAGGTTGTCCGCCCCGGCGTGGCCGCCGTCGACGAACGTCTTGAAGGATCCGGAGCAGCCGGTGCTGGTGGACAGCGGGTGCCCGTGGTCGTCGTGGCCGAGGATGAACGAGACGGAGACCTTGGAGCAGTCCACCGGCTGGTCGTCCGTGACGGTGACCTCCCAGGTGACCGTGTCACCCCAGTGGAACGGCGTGCCGCCGTGCGGTGCCGGGTCGGTCGTGAGGGAGACGACCGGCGCCTTGTTGCCGACGACGACGGGAACCGACGCGGACGCCGAGCGGCCGGTGCTGTCGGTGACCTTCAGGGTGGCGTCGAAGACACCGTTGCTGGTGAAGGTGTGCTTCGGGTTGGCCTCCGTGGAGTCCACGGTGCCGTCGGCGTCGAAGTCCCAGGCGTACCTCAGGGCGTCGCCGTCGGCGTCCTTGGTGCCGGCGCTGGAGAACTGGACCGTCAGCGGCCGGGTGCCGTTGACCACGTCGGCCGCGGCCTTCGGCTCCGGCGTGCGGTTGCCCCGCGTGAAGTCGATGCGGGCGAGCTGGGCCTCGGGCAGTTCCGCGAAGTAGCCGGTGCCGTACTCCAGGACGTACAGCGCGCCGTCCGGGCCGAACTCGGCGTCGATCGGGCCGTCCGTCGTGATCGAGGGATCGCGTCCTCGATCTTCCTGACCTCGTTGTTCCTGCCGAGGGTGAGGGCCTTCATCTGGTCGCGGGTCCACTCGTAGAAGAGCGGCTTGCCGTCGAAGTACGCCGGCCAGCGGTTCTGCGCCGTGTTCCGCTTGTCGTAGCGGTAGGCCGGGCCGCCCATGGGGCCGATGCCGCCCGTGCCGAGTTCCGGGAACTCCGCGGAGGCCCCGTAGCCGTAGACGATCTCCGAGTCCATCACCGGCGGCAGCTTGCTCAGGCCGGTGTTGTGGCGCGAGTCGTTGACGGGTGCGGCGCAGTCGAAGGCGCCGGCCGACTTCTGGGTGGCGAAGTCGTAGTCCTGGTACGGCATGTCCGGGGTCACGCAGAACGGCCAGCCGTAGTTGGCGGGGCGGTCGATGACCATCCAGCGGCCGTGGCCGGCGGGGCGCGGTCGGGGTTCGGCTTGTTCGCGTCGGGCGAGTAGTCGGCGACGTACAGCTCGCCGGTCCTGTCGTCCACCGAGAAGCGGAACGGGTTGCGCAGGCCCATCGCGTAGATCTCGGGGCGGGTCTTGGGGGTGCCCGGCGCGAAGAGGTTGCCGTCCGGGACCGTGTAACCGCCGTCGCGCTTGACCTTGATGCGCAGGACCTTGCCGCGCAGGTCGTTGGTGTTGCCCGAGGTGCGCCGGGCGTCGTAGGCCGGGTTGCGCCGGTCGCGGTCGTCGAGCGGGGCGTAGCCGTCGGAGGCGAACGGGTTGGAGTCGTCACCGGTGGACAGGAACAGGTTGCCCTTGCGATCGAAGTCGATCTTGCCGCCGACGTGGCAGCAGATGCCGCGGTCGGCCGGTACGTCGAGGATCTTCTGCTCGCTGCCGAAGTCGAGCTTGTTGCCCTCGAGCTTGAACCGGGACAGCCGCGTGACGCCCTTGTACTTCGCGAAGTCCTCGGGCGAGCCGTACTCCGGTGCGTCGCCCTCGTTGACGCCCGGGGTGGCGGGGTCGTCCATCGGGGTGTCGAGGCGGGGCGAGTAGTAGAGGTAGACCCAGTGGTTCTTGCGGAAGTCGGGGTCGACCGCGATGCCCTGCACGCCTTCCTCGTCGTGCTGGTAGAGACCGGCGGGGCTCTTCTTCATGTCGGCGGCGAGGAAGTTGACGCCGCTCTTGGGTCGTGGATCCGGACCTCTCCCGTGCGTGCCGTGTGCAGCACCCGCGAGTCGGGCAGCACGGCGAGGGCCATGGGTTCGCCCGGGCGGTCGTTGAGGGTGACCTTCTGGAAGGACGACGGGTCCGGCGGTGCGGCGTCCGATTTCGCGGCCTGGGCCGGCGACAGGGCAGGAGCCCTACGGCTCCGGCCAGTGCCGCCGCCCCCACGAGGGTGACGATCCGTCTGTTGCGCACTCAGCACTCCTCTGGTCTGGTCAGCGGCCGCGGGGCAGTGCAGGCCCGGCCCGGGGCCGCTGCAGAGTGAAACGGGTGAAACCCCATGCGAAGCGAGTCAGTTGGACGCTAGAGCGCGCACTTTCCACTCGTCAAGGACAAAGTTTCAACTTTCTCGGGGAAAGACTGCGCGGCCCTTCCCGCCGAGGAAGGCGCGTGCCGGGGCGGCCACCGCGCGACGTGCGCGGTGGCCGCCCCGGGACGGTGGCAGGCGCGGATCAGGGGCCGTCGCCGGGACGCTCCGCCGGCGGATGGCCCGTGGGCAGGTCCTCGGGCGTGCCGTACACCCGCAGTTCGGCGGCCGCGGCGAACGGCTGGCCGTTGAGCGCGTTGTGCGCGGTGAACCGCACGTACGAGGCGCGCACCGGGTCGAAGGTGGCCCGCTGCATCTCCGGGGAGTCCTTCATCCGGCCCGCGGTGACGGTCCGCCAGGTCTCGCCGTCCTCGGAGACCGCCACCTCGTAGTCGCCGATGCGGCCGTTGGCGCCGCCCGACTGCCGGTTGAGGTAGCCGAATCCGTCGACGTGGGCCTCGCCGCCCAGCTTCAGCGTCACCCAGTGCGGGTAGGGCGCGACGGAGTCCGTGTAGTCCGTGTGCCAGATGGTGCCGGCGTCCCCGTCCAGCACATTGGACACCGGCCCCTCCCCGGTCCCGACGAGCGGTTCTCGGAGTCGGCGGTCGCCGTCATCGAGCCGGGCGCCAGGACGGGCCGGTCGGTCACCGTGGCCCGGGCGTCCGCCGTCACCGTCTTGGTGGCCCCCGCCTGGTCGTAGACGGCGGTGGCCCGCCACGCCGGGGAGGTTCCCGCGGCACCGGCGGGCGGGGTGAGCAGCCACGTGGTGCTCACCCGCTGCCCCGGCTTCACGACCGGGAAGACGTTCCCGTCCTTCTTCTCGACCTCCACCTTCCAGCCGTCGGGCACGCCGTCGAGCCGCAGGCCGACGTCGGCCGCGTCGGTCTCCTCGTGGTTGGTGAACGTGGTGACGTACTCGCCGGGCACTCCGGGGCCGAGTTCGGCGCCTGCGGGGGTGGTGACCTCGGCGCACGCGGCGCCCGTCCCGGCCTTCCCGAGGTCGGTCACGGTGACGTCGTCGAGGACGAAGTCCGCGCCCCGGGCGCCGCCGAGTTTGCGCAGGCCCACCCAGGTGTCACCGCAGCCGGCGACGAACTCCCGGGTGTAGGTGGCGGTCTCCAGCGCGGGCTCCATGACGTCCCGTGCGATGTCCCGGGAGACGACCTCGCCGCCGCCGACCTTGTCCGCGCCGGTGACCCAGGCCCACTGGCCGTCGATGTTGGTCTGGTAGTCGAAGGAGATCCGGTACCGGTGCCCGGCCGTGAACGGGACCGTGGCGGGCACCGTGCGGTAGACCAGGCCGGTGTTCTCCGCGTGCGACTTCAGCGAGTGCCGGCCCGTCAGGACGTCGTCGACCGCCTTGCCTTCGAGACTGCCGCTGTCGTAGGGCGAGTAGGTGTTCTTCCACGTCTTCTGGCTGTAGGGCTCGTGGAGGTCGCTGATGCTGGTGCGCGGGTCGGTGACGCCGCCCGCGTCCCCCTTGACGAACGGTCCCCAGCCGGGCTGGTTGCCCTCGAAGTCGTCGTGGGCCACGACCGTGCCGCCCTCGCCCCGCGGCGGTGGTGTCGTGGTGTCCGGCATGACACGGACGTCGTCCAGGGTCACGGCGGGTTCACCGGCGACCGCGCTCAGCTCCACGGTGACCTGGCCGCTGCGCGGCGCCGTGAAGGAGACGGAGGCCCGCTGGGAGTAGGTGTCCCGTTTCTCGTCCGCGCCCATCCGGTTCGGCGCCGGGGTGGTGTCGAAGGTCTTCACCGCGTCCGTGCCGCGCACCCGGAGGCTGGTGGCCCTGCGCTCGCCGGGCCCGATCTCGACGTCGGCGCCGAGCGTGTACCGGCGGCCGGGCTCCAGCCCGGAGACCCGCTGGGCGATACCGGAGGCCCGGTGCCGAGCCGGGCCACGTTGTCGCCGTTGGCGGCGCGGACGGCCTGCGCGCCGCCGCGCGGGTTCCAGTCGTCGAGGCCGCCCGCGTTGAAGCCCGGGTCCTTCAGGCCGCTGCCCTCGCCGTAGTGCGGGTCGCCGTGCGGTGCCCTGCCTCCGGCGGGCACCAGGACGTAGGGCCGGCCCTTCTCGGCCGTCAGCGTGACCCGGCCGTCCTCGGCCCGCACCGTCGCGGCCTTCTCCCGGCCCTGGTCGGTGAGCCGGTAGAGGGTGAAGTTCCGGTTGCCGGCGAACTGGTCGGTCAGGTCGAAGGTGTGGGTGCCGCCGGAGCCGCTGTAGAAGTACATCTTGTCGGCGTCGGCGGGCGAGGAGGTCTCCTCGCCCTTGCGGACGTCGCCCCACGGCAGGAGGTAGGTGTCGCCGTCGAGGACGACGGCGTCGCCCATCCGGATCTGCCGCTTCCCGTCCGTGCGGGTCACGACGACGCCGTCGGCGAGCCGTGCCCGCCTGCCGAAGTCCCAGTCCATGACCTCGAAGTGCTGGAGGAACTTGGTCGGCAGGTTGTCGGTCCAGATGGTGTCGTAGAAGGCGTTCCAGTCGTCCTGCCCGGTCCAGCCCTCGAACTCGACGATGCTGGCGCCGCCGAGCAGCGGGTCGACGTTCCACACGTCGCGGTCGGTGTTGGCGAGGAACCGGACGATGCCGGAGTTGATGCCCTTGTTGGTGGCGCCGCCGTAGTTCTTGTCACTGGCCCAGTGCGCCCAGGTCGCGTCGCCCTCGAACTTGTACGCCCACTCGGTGGTGATCTCGAAGCCCATGGCGTTCAGCTCGGCGGCCAGTTCATCCGCGAGCCAGCCGCTGGAGTAGTAGACGTCGATGTACAGGCTCTCGACGCCCGGCGCCGCCTCGCGCAGTTCCCGGAAGCGGTCCAGGACCTTGCCGGTGCCCAGGTCCTTGCGCTGGTCGATCTGGTAGGCCTGGTTGAGCCAGTCCCAGCCGTTGTTCTGGCCGGCGACCAGTTCCTCGCTGAAGTTCTTCGCCTGTGCGTACGCCTCGGTGGTGTTGACGTGCACGGCGAAGTCGGCGTTGTACTCGGCGCCCTTCCCGGTGAGCCGCCGGAGGTCCTTCCAGCCGCCGGCGCGGACGTTCTCGTTGTCCCCGTAGTCGGGGTGCCCGGAGTCGTGGCCCTCGCTGGCGTAGCCCTTCTCCAGCACCCACTGGCCGAGGTTGTCCGTCGCCATCGAGATGCGCTTGGTGTTGTCCAGCGTCTTGAGGAACGGGTTGGTGGCCTGGCTCGCGAAGTTGAACGGGATGCGCTGGACGACGCGCTCGGGCACCCGGTCGGCGCCGCGCGGCCGGTCCATGTGGGCGCGGTGGGCGATGGCGCCGTCCTGCCAGTCGACGGTGCCGTCCTCGTTGGCGTCGGCGGCGAGGACGACGGTGGCCCGGGGCAGTTCGTAGGTGGCGACCCGGGGTCCGTGGCGCCCTGCGGGCGGTAGGTGTAGGTGCCCACGGACAGTTCGGCCCGGCGTTCACCGCCGCCGGCGTCGACGATCCGCGACTGCAGGCGCGTGTTGCCGTTCGTGTTGTCCGCCTGCCGCGCGTCCGGCGTGGCGTTGGTGATGATGCCGGCGGACAGCCCCGCGTTGCTGACGAAGCCGTACGGCGTCCCGACGGGCTCCTTGTCGACGGCCGTGTCGCGGGTGATGGGGACGAACCGGTCGGCGGTGGTGGTGGAGTCGGTGGAGATCCTGGTCCGGGCCAGGGCGGCGCCGGGGTCCGAGGAGTCGACGGAGACCAGGGACTGCCCCGGTACGGCCAGCGTGTTGACCGTCCGCGCTGCGCTGCCGGAGATCTCGTCCACGGCGAAGACGACGGTCCGGTCGCCGGTGACCGTGAGGGACGAGGTGATCGTCAGGCCGGGCAGGTCCGCGAAGGTGGAGGTGTAGGTGGCCTTGGCGGCCTCGGCCTTCATGGTGGTCGTCGCGCGGTACGGCTTGCCGTTGACGGTGAAGCTGTCGAGCACGGACGCCCGCCCGTCGAGCGTGCGGTCCCCCAGCCGGTAGGAGATGACCTGCGGGAACTCCTCGGCCACCTCGACGGTCAGTCCCCCGCGGCTCAGACGGACGGGAGTGGCCCGGTCGGCGGCGAAGGGACCGGCGTCGGCGGCCCGGGCGAGGGCTTCGCCGGCCGGCGCGGGAGCGGCACCGGCCGGAACGGCGGCGGTCGACAGGAGACCCAGGGAGAGAAGGAGGGCGGCCGCGGCGGGCGCGGCCCGGGGGCCCGGTGGACGTCTGCGGCGCGGTGAGCGAAGTGTCATGGGTGCACCTGTGCTCTTCCTCTGTGACGTGGGGGCGCGGGAGCGAGGGCGACGATAGTGGAATGGCATCGATAACAACAGAGGGCCTACAGCGCAGGTGTGACGGGGAGTTATCGATGGATGTGGCACCACGAGCGGGGCCGCCCGGAGGGCCGGGTGGGTACCGGCGGGAGGGGAACGGACGCCGGTGCGGGGAGCGGCGCGTGGGGTGGGGCGGACGCCGGTGTGAGGGAACCGCGGATGCGGTGTGGCGGGACGACGGACGCCGGGGCGGCGGTGTGGCGGGACCGGCGGCCGGTGTGCCTAGGGTGGGGCCGGTGCTTGGGCAGAAGGCACGCCCGCAGGACTCCACGGCCGCGCGGAACAGGCGCTGCGCCGTACGGCCGCGCGGAACAGGCGTTGCGGCGTGGGTGATGCGGA
Source organism: Streptomyces sp. SW4 (assembly GCA_003248315.1). Taxonomy (GTDB): domain Bacteria; phylum Actinomycetota; class Actinomycetes; order Streptomycetales; family Streptomycetaceae; genus Streptomyces. The sequence goes on along the minus strand of QKWM01000001.1, from coordinate 1,023,715 downwards.
GGACCGCCGTGCCGTTACGCCGTGAGGACGCCCGTTGAGCCACGACCACCCTCTGCCCCGTCACCGGAGACCGGCTCCCGCACCGGAGGGCCGCCGCATCCGCCCGACCGGGCGGCCCGTGAACCACGGGAGATCGACGTCCGCAACCGCCGGCTCGCCCACGCCGGAGTGGCGCGGGCCCAGCAGATCCTGGTCGCCCGCTACCGGCTGGCCTCCCCCGAGTCGGCGTTCGCGCTGCTGCGCGAGGCGTCGCAGCGCGGCAACGTCAAACTGCACACGCTCGCGGACGCGGTGGTGCACGTCCCCGGTCCCGACACGGAGAACGGGCCCTGGTTCCCCGGCCGGGTCCGCCACCGTCCCCGCCGCTGGCGGGCCTGGCGGCCGACGACGGCGCCGGCGCCGGGCACGGGACGGTGCTCACCGCCGCGATGCGGCGCGTGCTGCACGTCACCGGCGCGTCGATGGGCAATGTGCAGCTGGCCGAGCACGGGATGCTGCGGCTGGAGAAACACACGGGCTGAACCGGGAGTTCACCGACTTCTTCGCCTTCGTGGAAGGGCCGACGACGTCGTGCGGGCAGGCCGCCCGGGAGCGGCAGCAGGTCACCGTCAAGGACGTGGCCGTCGCCGACGTCTTCGACGACGACGCGCGCCACGCCATCCTCCAGGCGGGCAGCCGCGCCGCCCACAGCCTGCCGCTGACGACCCGCACCGGCGCCGTCCTCGGCATGGTCTCGTCCCACCACGAGCGGCCGCTGACCGGCCTCTCCGGCACCCAGCTCGCCGCCCTGGACGCCGTGGGCGGCAGCGTCGGCCAGTGGCTGCTGTGGCACCGGCACACCCTGGTGCTGGACGCCCTCGAGCACCTTCACTTCCTCGCGGGACCGCACGCCGACGCGGGCGATGAGCCGCCGGGGGCCCGCGGTCCGGGCGCGGGTAGGCTGCCCGGGACGGACGATCTCGGGATGCCGCACAGGACTGCACGGGGCGCCGCACAGGACTGCACGGGGCGCCGCACAGGGCCGCACGGGGGACGCCACACATGAACACGCCGCTTTCCGCACGGCAAACGCTCCGGACCGGCGAACGACCGGTGCTGATCGGCGCGCTCGCGCCGCTCACCCGGCCGGGCTGGACCGAGGCCGGCCGGCAGCTGCTCGCCGGACTCGAACTGGCGGTGCGCGACGCCGGCGAGGCCGGAGGGATCGCCGGACGGCCGCTGGAGCTGGTGGTCCGGGACACCGCGGCCGATCCACGCAAGGCCGAGGCGGCCGTGGACGACCTGGCCCGGCTGGGCGTGGCCGCCGTCGCCGGTGAGTACCACAGCGTCGTCGCGCGCGCCGCCGCGGCCCGCGCCGACGCCCTCGGCGTGCCGTTCCTGTGCTCGTCGGCGGTGCTCGACCAGCTCACCGAGCGGCCCACGGACGGGGTCGCCCGTCTGGCACCCGCGCAGTCCCACGGCTGGCGCGTCTACGCCGACTTCCTCCTCGGCGCGGGCCACCGCCGCGTCGCGGTGGCGGCCGAGCCGAGCCTCTACTGGGCGTCCGGGACGCGGATCCTGCGGGAGTACGTCGCGTCCCGCGGCGGCTCCGTCGCCGAACTCGATCTGCGGGCCCTCTCCCCGAGGCCGCCTGCGACGCGGTCGCCGCCCTCGGCGCGACGGCCGTCCTGCTGCTGGCCGGCCATCCGGAGCCGGTGGTGCCGCTCGTCAGGGCCGTGCGCCGGGACCCGCGCCTGGCCGGGGTCCTGGTCGGTGCGCCGGCCGGGCAGCCGGAGTTCTCCGACTGGGAGGCGTCGCTGGGTGGCGACGGCGCCGCCGTCCCGTTCCTGCGCTACCTGCCGAGCGGCTCACCCCGCTCGGCGCCCGCGTCGCGGCGGACCTGCGGGAACGGCTGGGCCAGGCGCCCTCCTTCGTCGCGTTCGAGGGCTACGACACGGTGGCCGTGCTCGCCGAAGCACTCCGTGCGCGGGGCTCCGGCGCGGACCGGTCGCGCACGGCGGTGTCCCGGCCGGACGGCACGGCGGTGTCCTGGGCGGACGTCGCGGTCGAGGGCACCCGCGGCACGATCCGCTTCTCCCGTACGCCGGGCGTGGGCGTCTGGCAGTGGGTGTGGGCGCCGGTCCAGGTCGTCGACCGGGACCCGGCGCGGCCGGCCGCTTCCGCGTGCTCCACAGCGGCTGACCGCACGCCCGGGCCCATGGGCCCGCGGTACCGGACATGAGTACGGTCTGAGTAGGTGCGCTCATGCGCGCACGGGTGACGGGGACCACACTTCCGGGGCATGACGAACCTTCCGCCCCGGCCGAGGAACTGCGGCTCCTCGACGCCGAGCTGCGGCACCTCGACGCCCGCCGTGCCGTCCTGCTGCGGCGCCGCGAGTGGCTGCTGCACCTTCTGCGCACGGCCCCGCCCAGCAGACCGGCCGGGGCGCGGCGTCCACGCCACCGGTGTGGCCCGCAGGCGGCGCCGCCGGCACGCCCCGGCCGGAGACCACGGCCCCAGCGTGCAGAACGTGCTGCTGGTGCTCGGCGGTGTCCTGCTGACGGTCGCCGCGATCGCCTTCACCCTGGTCAGCTGGGCCGGATGGGGATCGCCGGGCGGGCGCTGGTGCTGGGGGCGGTGACGGTGGCGGCGCTGGGCGCGCCCGTGGTGCTGCTGCGGCGCGGGCTGCGCTCGACCGCCGAGGCGGTGGCGGGCCTCGGGATCGCGCTGACCGCGCTCGACGCCTACGCGCTGCACGAGGTGGCCTTCGCGGACACGGACGGTCTCGGGTACACGGCGCTCGCGGCGGCGGTCCTGGCGGGCGTGTGGGCCGCGTACGGCGTGGGCACGGGCGCCCTGGTGCCACCGGCGGCGGGCGCCGTGGCCGGCCCGGGACCGGGGCAGAGGGGCACCCGCCCGCCGCTGCGGCTTCCCTCCCGCTCGCCGCGGCGGCCGCGCAACTGCCGCTGCTCCTGTGGGCGGTGGCCGCCGGCGCCGGTCCGCTCACGCTCACGGCCGTACTGCTGGTGACGGCCGCCGCCGACACCGCCGTCGCCCTGCGCACGGCGCCCGGTGCGGTGCGGATCGTCGCCGTCGCCGGCGCGGCCGCCACGGGGTCCTGGGGCGTTCTGGCGGCCGGATGGCTCTGCTGGAGCGCGTCCGGTCCGGGCGCCGTCGCCCGGGCGGCGGCCCTTCTGTTCCTCGCCGCGGTGATCGCCCTGACGGCCGCCCGGTTCGCCCGCAGGACGGACATCGCCCTGGGGACGTCCCTGGTCACGGGGCTGTGCCTGGTCGGCGGGCGGGCGGGGTGCTGCGGTCCTCGCTGCCCGGCGAGTGGACGGTGCCGGGATGCCTGGCCTGCGGCATCGCCCTGCTGGCGGCCGCCCGCACCCGGCTGCCCGAGCCCGTCCGCCGGGGACTGGCCTGGGCCTCACTGGCCGTGCAGGGTCTCGCGCTGCTGTGGGCGGTGCCGCTGGTCGCCGGGACCCTCGTCGGTCCGGTGGCCTGGGCGGGCCGGATCTGGTCGGGCGCGCCGCGGGACATCCGGGACGCCGTGTTCGCGGACGTTCCCTGGCCTTCGTACGCGGCCACCGTGCCGCTCGTTCTCGCCGCCGTGGCCGGTGTCCTCGCGGCGGCCGGGCGCGGCCGGACGTGGCGGCCGGCGGCCGTGGCGGTGTCGTTCGTCCTGGCCTGGGCGACGGCGTCCGTGCTGCCGGTGGTGCTCGGACTGCCCTACGCGGCCGGCCTGGTGGCGCAGGGGGTCGTGGTCGTGGCGGCGCTGGGCGTCGCGGAGCGGGCGGCGCACCGGGCGCCCGCCGGCGGGGCGGGCCCGTCCCCGCTGCCCCTCACCGCCGCCCTGGCGGCCCTCGTCACCTCCCTCGGTCTCGCCCTCGTGTCGCTCGCCGCGCAGGGCGCGACGCTCGCGGTGCTCGGGGCGCTCACGGCCCTGTTCGGCGCGGCGGCGCCGCGCCCGCGGCTCACCGTCTTCGCGGCGCCCGCCGCCCTCGTGTACGCCGCCGCCCTGGCCTGCGCGGTCGGCGCGGCCGCGGGCTGGCAGCCGCAGCACACCGCGTTGCTCGTCCTCGTGGTGCCGGCCGTCGCCGCCCGGCCGCGGCGCGTCTCGGCGCCGCGTCCGGGCGGTGCCCGTGGAGGCGGCGGGCGCCGCCGCGGGGCTGCTCGCCCTCGGTCTCGCGGCGCGCGATCTGCCGGTGCTGGCCCTGGTGCTGTCGCTGGCCGGCGTGATCGCGGCCGGGACGGCGCTGCGGCCGGAGAGGCGGCCGGCCGGTCATGCGGCCGCCGTCCTGTTCCTGCTGGCCGCCTGGGTGCGGCTGGCCGCGTGGGAGGTCACCACGCCGGAGGCCTACACGCTGCCGGTGACGGTCCCGGCGCTGGTCGTCGGCCGTCTGCGCCGGCGCCGCGACCCGGCCGTCTCCTCGTGGCCGGCCTACGGTGCGGGGCTCGCCGTGACCCTGGTGCCGAGCCTGGCCGCGGCCTGGGGCGACCCGCACTGGCTGCGGCCGCTGCTGCTCGGGACGGCGGCGCTGGCCGTGACCCTGCTGGGTGCCCGGCACCGGCTGCTGGCCCGCTGGTCCTCGGCGGGGCGTGCTGGCGCTGGTGACGTTGCACGAACTGGCCCCGTACATCGCCCAGGTCGTCGGCGCGCTCCCCGCTGGGTGCCTCCCGCGCTCGCCGGTGCGGCCCTGCTCGCCCTGGGCGCCACGTACGAGCAGCGGCTGCGCGACGCCCGGCGGGTGCGGGAGGTGTTCGGCCGGTTCCGGTAGACCGCCCGGAAGGAGGCCTCCTGGAAACGGACCGCCTGGAGGCCGTCGCGCCGGGCGTGCCGAGCGGGCCGGCCGGACGCGGGCCGGCGCGACGCGGGCCGGTTCCGGCGGGCGGGACCCGGCCGGACGACGCCCTAGGCCGTGTTTCGAAAGTGGATCTTGAGGCGAATACGGAGAGGAAGAAGGTTCGCTTGAGCGGCTCCCGTCTCGGCCGTGCCTTGTGTGGACGAAGAGGAGCCACACTGGTCCTGGAGCGTGGGCTCAATATGATCTCCTGGATAGCTTGCTGCCTGCCCAGGGAGAACGATGCCGCGCTTCAAGAACATTGCCCGAGGACTCTGCTTAGCCGGGGTGCTCCTACTGCTTGCCGGGTGCGGCTCTGGAAGTGGTGGAGGGAAACCTGGTCCGCTGCAGAAGAGCAGCCCGCCCACTGCTCAGGCCGCCAAGTTTCTGGGGCTGCCCGAGTTCCAAGCCGTCATGCCTGGCGCCGGTGACATCCCGCCCGGTTGGGAGAAAAGCTCCGAACTGCGTACCGAGGGTCCAGATGACAACACCCTCGCTGGCGTACAGCAAGGCTTCGCCGCGCCCGACCTCGAAGGCATCGTCGGACTGCGCGCCTACTCTTTCCGGTCCACCACCGACGCCATCCGGTACTACACGGACACGAAGTCCAAGATGGCGGGTGCCAAGCTGGGGTCGGTGGAGCTTCCCGACGTCGATGCGGCGTACACGGCCGCGTACTGCCTGACGGACGACTACTGCAGCGCCTCGATCACGTTCCGGCTGGGTTCCGTCGCAGGAGTCGTGAACCTCAATACGAAGACCCGACCCGCCGTCGATCCTCGTGTGCTGAACTCCGTCACGCGCATGTTCGTCCAGCGGATCCGGCAGGCACAGCAGGGCCAGACCCCTCCGCGAAGGCGGCATAGACCCGACGCCCGTGGACCGGTGGGCCGTGACTGAGGTCAGCAACCAGTCCACCGGGTACTGCCCGGACGTCACCTCCTGGGCGGCAGTCGCTCGGGGTCTGGACAATGTAGGGCTCGGGCGACCCGCCGGCTTCACCCACGAGGTGGTGTTCCGGCCGCGCCCCGACTGCCAGGAGCACAACATCGTGCGCGAGGACGACTTCGTCTGCGTCTTCTGCGGCAGTGATCTGCCACAGACGTGGAACGTGGATCCCACCGCGTGACGGCCGGGGGTCACAGCCACTCGTTGATGGCCGCGACGAGGACCGTCGCCTCGTAGCGGACCAGCTTGTCGTAGCGCGTGGCGACGGCGCGGTTCCTCTTGAGCCGGTTGATCCCGCATTCGACCGCATGGCGTTCGCGGTAGTCGACCGGGTCGAAGCGTGGTGGCCGGCCGCCGCGCGAGCCGAGCCTCTGACGGTTGCGCGCCTGGTCGGCCTTGTCGGGAATCGTGCAGCGGATCCCGCGGCGGCGCAGGTAGGCGCGGTTCTTGCGGGAGGCGTACGCCTTGTCCGCACGGACCCGATCAGGACGGATCCGTGGCCGGCCCGGCCCGATGCGGGGCACGCGGACCTTGTCCAGCACGGGTTCGAACTGCGGCGAGTCGCCGCGCTGTCCGGCCGTGACCACGACCGCCATGGGCTTCTGACCCTGCTCGACGGCCAGGTGCAGCTTGGTGGTGAACCCGCCGCGCGACCGTCCCAGTCCATGGTCGCCGGGCTCGGTGAACACGCCGCCTGGTGGCTCCTTCTGCAGGCCACCCCGCTTGCGGGCCCCGGCCGCATGCTGATGGGCACGGCACACCGTGGAATCGACGCTCAGATCCCACGTGATCTCGCCCTTCACGTCGGCCAGGGACTGGAGCTGGGTGAGCATCCGCTGCCAGGTGCCGTCCCGCTGCCATCGGCGGAACAGGTCGTAGACCCGGCCCACGGCCCGTACTCAGCGGGCACGTCCCGCCACGGAACACCGGTCCGGACCCGGAACCGTATGCCGTCGATCAGCTGCCGCCGGGGCCAGGCGGGCGGCCGTCCCGCCCTCGCGCCTATTGGCAACAACGGCGCCAGCACTGCCCACTGCTCGTCCGTGAGATCTCTCCGACCCATGGACCGAGATCATTCACAACTCAAGATCCACTTTCGATACACGGCCTACAGCAGGTCGCGGGGGACCGTCTCGTTCCAGGTACGGGAGAAGACCCGGCGGCCGCCCTCGTAGCCGTCCAGCGTGGCGTCGACGTGGAAGTCCCGCTCGTCGCAGGTGAGGCGGGTGTGCGTCACCACGCGGACGTCCCAGTCCGCGCGCCGGAAGCTCATCGTCCAGGTCGACTCGCCGCTGACGGAGGTGAAGTCGTCGGCGACCGCCGTATAGCGTTCGCGGGCGCGGCGGCCGACGTCCAGCCCGATCTCGTCGAAGCGTGTGACGCCGCGGTCCTTCACGATGTCCAGTTCGGCCTTGTAGCCGATGAGGTCGCGCCTGACCTCCCAGCGTTCCTCGGGTGGTGTCAGCGCGGTCGTGCTGATCGGCGGGGTGCCCTCGGGTTCGCCGAACGGGTCGGCAGGGGTGTCCTCGGGCCGGCCGGCGGGGCGGACGGGGAGGGTGAGCGTACTGGTGCGCTCGTGGACGGCGAGCCGGGCCGGCTGCGGCGGGGGCCAGGCGAGCGGCCAGTAGGACGTGGACAGCGAGAGCCGCACGCGGTGCCGGGCGGGAAGGTCTGCGCCACCCGTTGAGGGCGACGGTGGCGCGGTAGCGCCGGCCGGGCCGCAGCGGCTCGGGCTGCTCGGTGCTGTCGCACCGGGTGAGGTTGAGCAGGCCGTAGGTGACGCGGGTGGCCGATCCGTCGGGGCGGACGTCGGAGAGCCGGGCGGCGACCATGGCGACCGGCCGGTCGGCCGACAGGTCGAGTTCCACGGTCGGTGAACCGAGGATCTCCAGCCGCTCGGCCAGCGGATCGGTCTCGAAGACGAGCGAGCCGCCGTCCTCCTCGCGCTGGTCGTAGGGCAGGTCGGGCGGCGCATTGTAGGAGGCCCACTTGCCCGCGAACTGGCCGACGGACAACGGGGACTGCACGGTCAGCGCCTCCCCGCCTCCGCGCCGTCCCCCGCCTGTGCCGGATCGGCGGGCGGCTCGATCCGGTGCCGGGTGAGCGGGTGCGTGACCGGGTGGACGTTCGGGGAGGGCCAGCCCGGCTCGGCGACCCAGCGTCCCGGCCGTTCCTCGTAGGAGGTGGAGGGCGGCACGCTGTCCTGCATCCAGGTGCGCAGCATGGGTCCGTCCATGACGCCGTTGTCGACGCCCTTGAGCCAGTGGTCCCACCAGCGCACCACCTCCTGGAGGTAGCCGATGGCGGGGCCGGGCTCACCGAGGTGGGGGAACTTGTGCGACCAGGGGCCGATCAGTCCCTTGCGCGGCACGTCGAGGTTGGCCAGCAGCCGGGTGACCGCGTTGGAGTAGCCGTCCGCCCAGCCGCTGGAGGCGAGCACCGGGCAGCGTACGGCCCGGTAGTCCTCGGCGACCGAGGCGTGCCGCCAGTAGTCGTCGCGGCGCTGGTGCCGCAGCCACTCCAGGACCCAGGGGCGGGTGTGCTCCAGCCGCTCGAACCACATCTCGCGCCAGCGGTCGCCGACCAGGGCGGGGTCGGGCGGGCAGGTGCCGTAGGCGAACATGGTGCCCGCCTCGGCCAGGTTGTCCGACAGCATCGCGCCGCCCATGTAGTGCATGTCGTCGGCGTGCCGGTCGTCGGTGAAGGAGGCGATGACCACGGCCTTCAGGCTCGGCGGCTGCCGGGCCGCCACCTGGAGGGCGGCGAAGGCCCCCCAGGAGATGCCCATCATGCCGGTGGTCCCGTCGCACCAGGGCTGTGCGGCGAGCCAGGCGAGGACCTCCTCGGCGTCGGTCTGCTCCCGCTCCAGGTACTCGTCGGTCAGCACGCCCTCCGACTCGCCGGTTCCGCGCAGGTCGACGCGGACGCAGGCGTAGCCGTGCCCGGCGATGTAGGGGTGGTTGACCGAGTCGCGGACGGCGGTGAGGTCCCGCTTGCGGTACGGGATGTACTCCAGGACCGCGGGGACCGGTTCGTGGTCGGACGACGTGGGCCGCCAGATGCGCGCGGACAGGCGGACGCCGTCGGACATGGGGATGAGGACGTGGTCCTCCTCCTTCGTGGCACAGGGCAGATGGCTCACGTACCGCATGGGCCGGTGTTCTCCTCCTTGCTCGCGGTCGGCGGGGCGGCGCGTCACCGGTCGCGCGGGGGCTCGTCGAAGGTCAGTCCGAGCGCCGCCACGGCCTTGTCGTACTTCCTGCGCAGGTCGTCCTCGTCGTCGCCGCCGGTGAAGATGTGCGCCAGCTCGTAGCTGTAGCTGTCCTGCTGCGGGAGGTCGGACAGGCGCCGGCCCTTCTCGGGGACGACGTCGATGCGCACCCCGGGTATCTCGCGTTCGATGCGGGCGATGTCCTCGGGCGAGGGGACGTCGCGGACGACGCCGTCCGTGAACCAGCGGTGGTACCACTTGGCGGCCATCGCGTACGGGCCCTGGCGGTGCGGCATGCGCGGGTCGGTGCCGAGGGCGAGGGCGACCATGCAGTGGTGGTTGGGCACCCCGTCGACGTACTGGAACAGTTCGGCGTGCGACTGGGAGTGGCGGGGGTTGATCTCCAGCAGGTTGATCTCCTGCGTGCCCGGATCGTAGAAGTACTCCACGCTGAAGGTCGCCGAGTCGAAGCCGATGCGGCGCATCACGCGTGCGGTGACGTCGTGGAGCCGGGCGATCACCTGCGGCGGCAGCGTGGACGGGTACTGGTGGCGCAGGAAGCAGGGGGAGTCCGGGTAGTCGATCGAGTCCAGGGTGCCGTAGACGGTCACCTCGCCGCGGTGGACGTAGCCCTCCACCGCGACCTGGATGCCGGTCAGGGACTCCTCGGCCAGGCAGACCCGGCCGCCGACACCGTCCATCTCGGGCGGCGCGTCGACCCGTTCGAGGATCTTCTCGAAGGGGCGGCCCACCCGGTCGATCCCCTGGCGTATCTCGGCGACGGCCGTGCGGAACTCCTCCTCGTCGCCGACTCCGAAGGCGAGTTCGGAGGAGTACGACAGGGCGGGCTTGACCCACATCGGGAAGCGCAGCCCGTCCGGGGGGCGGGGCGGGTCGGCCGTCAGGTCGACGCGGCCGAAACGCGGGTGGCAGTCGGTGACCCGCTGCTGTTCGAGCCGGCTCCAGTACTTGTGCTCGCACTTGACCACGGACTCCAGGCTCGTGGTGCGGGTGCCGTAGCGCTCGCCGAGGAGGGGCACGAGGGTGCTGACCGGGAAGTCCCAGTAGCCGACGATGGCGTCGATGCTTCCGTCGAAGGAGTCGAGGATCGTCTGCGCCTTGGCGAGGACGTCGGGCAACGACACCTCGCCGTCCTGGAGTTCCTCGACGGTGAGCAGGCCGTGGAAGCGCAGCTTCTCGGCGCCGGGTACGGCCTGGAGGGTGGGAAGGTTGGCCTCGTCGAGGCCCACCACGAAGACGTTCTTCACGTCGTCGTCGGACATGGATCTCCTCTCGGGACGGGGAACCGGTGGCGGCGCACGCGGCGGGTACCACCGAGCGGTGCGGTTCAACCGGCCCGTCTGCCGTCCCGAGGGGGAGATGCCCAGGGGGTGTCCGTCGCGGGGCCGGCGCGACTGTGCGGACACCCCCTGGGGAGGGTGGCGGGCGGCTCACCCGGCTGCTGCGCGGGTGAGCCGCCGCACGCACCCCGGCGCGTTACAGCGCGCGGTGCAGACGGTCCGCCACCAGCTGGGCGAACCGGGCCGGCTCCTTGGGCCGCCCGCCCTCGGCGAGCACCGCCAGGCCGTACAGGAGCTGGGCGGTCTCGGCGAGCCGGGTGCGGTCCTCGCCGTCGCCGTAGGCCTGGTTGAGGCCCTTCACCAGCTGGTGGCCGGGGTTGAGCTCCAGGATCCGCTTGGCGCTCGGGACCTCCTGGCCCATCGCGCGGTACATGTTCTCCAGGGCCGGGGTCAGGTCGCCCGTGTCGGAGACGACGCACGCCGGGGAGACGGTGAGCCGGGAGGAGAGCCGGACCTCCTTGACGTCCTCCTCCAGCTGCTCCTTCATCCAGCCGAGCAGCTCCGCGTACTCCTCGGCCCGGTCCTCCGGGCGCCGTCGGCGTCGTCGCCCTCGGCGCCGAGGTCGATGTCGCCCTTGGCGACGGAGCGCAGCTTCCGGCCCTCGTACTCGCCGACCGCGTCGGTCCAGACCTCGTCGACGGGGTCGGTGAGCAGCAGCACCTCGATGCCCCGGCCCCGGAACGCCTCCAGGTGCGGGGAGTTCTCGATGCTCTGCCGGGACTCGCCGGTGAGGTAGTAGATCTCGTCCTGGCCGTCCTTCATCCGCTCCACGTACTGCTTGAGCGTGGTCGGCTCGGTGTCGTGGTGCGTGCTGGCGAACGAGGCGACGGCCAGGAGGGCGTCGCGGTTCTCCGCGTCGGTGACCAGGCCCTCCTTCAGGACCGTGCCGAACTCCCGCCAGAACGTGGCGTAGCGCTCCTGGTCCTTGGCCATCATGTCCTTGACGGTGGACAGGACCTTCTTCGTCAGCCGCCGGCGCATCATCTCGATGTGGCGGTCCTGCTGGAGGATCTCGCGGGACACGTTGAGCGAGAGGTCGGCCGCGTCGACGACGCCCTTGACGAAGCGCAGGTAGGGCGGCAGCAGCGCCTCGCAGTCGTCCATGATGAACACGCGCTTGACGTACAGCTGCAGTCCGCGCCGGAAGTCGCGGGCGAACAGGTCGTAGGGGGCGTGGGCGGGCAGGAACAGCAGGGCCTGGTACTCGAAGGTGCCCTCGGCCTGGAGGCGGATGGTCTCCAGCGGGTCCCGCCAGTCGTGGCCGATGTGCTTGTACAGCTCGTGGTACTCGTCCTCGGACACCTCGTCGCGCGGCCGGGCCCACAGCGCCTTCATGGAGTTGAGCGTCTCGGGTTCCGGCTGGTCGCCGTCGTCGCCGGCGGCCGCGGAGCGCTCGGGCGTCATGCGGATGGGCCAGGTGATGAAGTCCGAGTACCGCTTGACGATCTCCCGGATCTTCCAGGGGAGGTGTAGTCGTGGAGCTGGTTCTCCGGGTCGGCGGGCTTGAGGTGCAGGGTGACCGAGGTGCCCTGCGGCGCGTCGTCGGTCCGCTCCAGGGTGTAGGTGCCCTCGCCGCGCGAGGTCCAGCGGGTGCCCTGGCTCTCTCCGGCGCGGCGGGTGACGACGGTGACCTCGTCGGCCACCATGAAGCCGGAGTAGAAGCCGACGCCGAACTGGCCGATGAGCCCCTCCGCCCCGGCGGCGTCCTCGGCCTCCCGCAGTTCCTTGAGGAAGCGGGCGGTGCCCGAGTTGGCGATGGTGCCGATGAGTTCCCCGACCTCGTCGTAGGACATTCCGATGCCGTTGTCCCGCACGGTCAGGGTGCGGGCGTCCTTGTCGACGTCGATCTCGATGTGCAGGTCGGAGACGTCGGCGTCGAGCGAGTCGTCCCGCAGCTTCTCCAGGCGCAGCTTGTCCAGCGCGTCGGAGGCGTTGGAGACGAGCTCGCGCAGGAAGACATCCTTGTTCGAGTAGACCGAGTGGATCATCAGCTGCAGCAGCTGACGGGCCTCCACCTGAAACTCAAACGTCTCGGCCGGCATGGTCGCGATTACCTCACGGATCCTGTCGTCGGAACTGGTGGAAGCCACTGTAAAACACCACGTCAGGACGGTCGGTCGGTTTCGGTACGGCGGCGGAGGGGCGGTGTGCGCCCACGCGTCGGGGCGGGGTGTGCCGTGGCGTCGGTCTACCGTTGCGTGTCGTAGCGGTCCGCCCCCCTACCCGCGGAAGAAGGTGACGCGATGGCGGCCAAGGAGCTCCGCCCTCACCAGCGAGAAGCCGTGGACGCGGTGGTCCGCGCGCTCGGGACGCCGGTGGAGCGGATCGCGCCGGAGCGGGGCCTCAGGACGCAGGTGATCATGGCGACGGGGTCCGGCAAGAGCCTCGTCGCCGTGCGCGCCGCGGAACGCCTCCGGGCCGGCCGGGTCCTGGTCCTCGTCCCGTCGCTGGACCTGCTGGCCCAGACGGAGGCGGCGTGGCGGGACGGCGGCCGCACCGGACCGGTGATCGGGGTGTCGTCGCTGCGCGGCGGGCAGGCGTCGTTCCCGAACACCACGGACCCGGGCGAGCTGGTCGACTGGGTGCGGCCGTTCGACAAGGTCACGGTGTTCGCCACGTACGCCTCCCTCGGCCTCGGCACGCTCGAACGCGCGCACGCCGCCGGACTTCCGCGCTGGGACCTGATCGTCGTCGACGAGGCGCACCGCACCTCGGGCCGGATCGGCAAGCCGTGGGCCGTCGTCCACGACAACACGCGTGTCCCCGCGCTGCGCCGGCTGTACATGACGGCCACGCCCCGGCTGTGGCAGGCCGAGGAGGACGCCGAGGAGGGGGCGCCGGGCGAGCTGGTCGCGTCGATGGAGGACGATCCGGACGGGCCGTTCGGGGCGCGCTGCTTCACGCTCACCCTGTCCGAGGCGATCGACCGCGGGATCTGCGCCCCCTACCAGGTGGTGTGCGTGGACGTCGCGGACCCGCAGTTCCAGGCGGCGGTCCTGCTCGGTGCGGACGGGCGGTCGGAGCGGGTGCGCGGGGCGCGGCTGGCCGCGTTGCAGGCGGCGCTGGTCAAGGCGGCGGCCGAGGAGGGGTTCCGGCGCACCCTCGTCTTCCACCACGTGGTGAAGGAGGCCGAGGCGTTCGCGGCCGGCCTGCCGGACGTCGCCCGGCGGCTGCGCGACGCCGAGCCGCGCCGGTATCCGCGGTCGGTGTGGGCGGACTGGCTGTGCGGGAGCACCGGCCGCAGCACCGCCGCCGCGTCCTGGAGGAATTCGCCGCCGGGCGCGCCCCGGACGGCACGGTCGTGGACAAGGCCTTCCTCGGGTCGGTGCGGGTGCTCGGCGAGGGCGTCGACATCCGCGCCTGCGACAGCGTGTACTTCGCCGACGTACGCGGCTCCATGCCCGATCTCGTGCAGGCCGTCGGCCGCGCGCTGCGGGTGCGGCCCGGGAGGGCAAGCTCGCCTCCCTGGTCGTCCCCGTCCTGCTGGGCCCGGTGAGACCCCCGACACCATGCTCACCTCCCGGGCGTACGGGGGCTGGCCCGGCTCCTGGAGGCGCTGCGGGCGCACGACGCGAGGATCGTGGAGCGGCTCGCCGAGCCGCAGGCGCCCAGCCGCGTCACCGGGGTGCGGACGCGGTCCGGCGAGGAGGAGAGCGGAGCCGGCGGGGGCGCCGGTGCGCTGTCGGCGCCGGCGCGGGCGCTGCTGCGGTTCAGCACGCCGCGGGATCCGGCCGCGCTCGCGGCGTTCGTCGAACTGCGCGTGCTGCATCCCGAACGCGCCCACTGGCGGCGCGGAGTGGAGGCCGCCACCGTGTACCGGCGGCTCCACGGCGACCTGCGGGTGCCGTTCACGTACCGCGTTCCCGGACGGGGCCCGAGCAGGAGGCCGCCGGGTGGCCTCGGTCCCTGGCCGGTTTCCCGCTGGGGCAGTGGATCGCCGACGCCCGCCGGTCCCGCGCCCGCGGGGACATGAGCGAGGAACGCGCCGCACGGCTGGAGCGGCTGGGCATGATCTGGTCGCACCACGACGTCGCCTGGGAGGAGGGGCTGGCCGCCGCCCGGGCTGGGCCGCGGAACACGGTCATCTGCTGGCACCGCTGGACGCCACCCACCAGGGCCACCGGGTCGGTCTCTGGCTGAAGAACCAGCGTGCCGCCGCCCGGCGGTCCGGGGGCGCCGCGCTGCCGGAGGAACGGCGTGCGCAGCTGGAGGAGATCGACCCGGCGTGGTGCCCGGCCTGGCCGGTGGAGTGGCAGCGCCGCTTCCATCTCACCCGGCGGCACCTCGCCGCCGGCGGGCGCTCCCGCTGCGGCCGGGCGAGGTGGTGGTCCAGGGTGAGGACCTGGGGCGGTGGGTGAGGTCGGTCCGGCTCGGCTGGGAGGAGCTGACCGCGGCCCAGCGGTGGATGTGCGAGCAGATCCTCGGCATCCGGCCGGCGGCCGAGGAGGACAGGCCCCGCGCACGCCGTACGCAGGCGGAGAAGTGGGCGCTGAACTACGCCGCCGCCCGGCAGTTCTACGAGCGGGAGGGCCATCTGCGGGTCCCGCGCGGCCACGTGGAGCGGATCACCCTGCGCGGGCCGCCGCGGGCGGGGGACCGGCGCCGGAGGCGGGCGGACGGCGGCCGTCCGAGGAGCACGAACTGCGGCTCGGCACGTGGATCAGCAACCAGCGCAGCAGGGCCGCGTCGCTCTCCCCCGACCGGATCGAACGGCTCTCGGCGATCGGCATGCGCTGGTCGTAGCCGGCGCGCGGGGTACGGCCGGGGGCCGGTGTCAGATGCCGAGGACCGTCGCGATCGTCCGGACGACGCCGTCGTCCGTGTGCGCGGGGCGCGGTGGCGGGCCCGGCGTATCACCTCGGGGTGGGCGCCGGCCATCGCGTAGGACCAGTGGGCGGCGTCGAGCATGCCGAGGTCGTTGAGGTAGTCCCCGAAGACCATGGTCTGGTCCGGTCCGATGCCGAGGTGCCGCTGGAGCCGGCGCACGGCGGCCCCTTGTCGGCGGTGGGGCTCATGAGGTCCACCCAGTGCCGGCTGGAGACGACCACCTGGTGCGTGCCGGCGAAGGCGGCGAGCCGGGCGCCGTGGTCCGCTCGACGGGCCGAAGTCGAACACGGCGACCTTGACGATCTCGTCGTCGACCGCGGTGGCGTCGTCGACGAGCCGGTGTGCGTGGTAGTACTTGCGCACCTCGGCCAGGAAGGCCTCGTCGCCGCGCTCCGTGTACGCCGAGCGCTTGCCGCAGACGACGACCCCCGCGTCGACGCCGTCGCCGGTCAGCTCGCGCACCGACGTCACGATGCCGGCGGACACGGCGGGGTCGAGTGGGTCGGAGGAGACCTCGGCGCCGTCGCGGACCACGAAGGCGCCGTTCTCGGCGATGTAGACCATGCCGTCGTCGGCGCCGGCGAACAGGTGGGTGAGCGTGGCGTACTGGCGGCCGCTGGCGGGGCAGAAGACGACGCCCCGGCGCCGCAGTTCGGCGAGCAGGGGCCACAGACCGGGCGGGACCCGTCCGTCGGCGTCCAGCAGCGTGCCGTCCATGTCGGTGACGACGAGCCGGATGTCGGGGCGTTCGGGGCGGGGAGCGGGGAGAGGTGCGGGGCGGTCATGGTCTTCCTGGGAGTCGGTACTCGGGGGCCGGATCAGTGGTGGTCGTCGGGCGGACGGCGGGCCGGGTCAGCGGTGGTCGTCGGGCGGACGGCCCGCACGACGAGGGCGCGCAGTTCCTCGACGGCGCGGGCCCGTGCCCCGTCAGGTCGGGCCGGGGCAGGACGGCCGTGCGGACGGGCACGGGGCGCGGGCTGTGCCGGAAGTGGTCCTCGATCGCGGCGGTCATCCGGGGGTGGGAGCCCCAGGTGCCGCCGACGACGACGGTCTGCGGGTCCGCGAGGGAGACGGCGGCCGACAGCACGCCGCCGACGGCCCGGGCCAGGGCCGCGCGGACCCGTCCGTCCGCTTCGCCGGTGCCGTCGAGGACCGTGCGCAGTTTCGCCACGTCGACGGCGGTGGAGCCCGGGCGGCGCAGGTCCAGCGCGGCGAACACCTCGGTGAAGGGCATCGCCCGGCCGTCGGGGCCGGCGGTGCACAGGTGGGCGATCTCCCGACCAGCCCCCGGTGGCCGCGGCGTACGGCGCCGTCGCCGACGACGGCGCAGCCCAGACCCTCGCCCAGGTGGAGGTAGACGAAGTCGGCGACCCCCTGGACGCAGCCGCCGTCGTACTCGGCCCGGGCGGCCCAGTTGACGTCGTTGTCCGCCAGGACGGGCCCGGTCACCGTGTCCGCCAGCACGGCGGGCGGGTCGAGCGCGCCGACCAGGAAGGGGGCGTCGGGCAGGTGCACCAGCCGGCCCGTGGCCCGGTCCACGGGGTCGGCCGCGCTCACCACGGCCAGGCGCGGCGGGCCGCCGAGCCGGTCGCGCAGTTCCTCGGCCGCCGCCGCGAGCGCCCGCCCCGCGACCTCCTCCCCCGCGTCCGCCCGCAGGTCCGTGCGGACCTCGGCGTGGACGCGGTCCCGGGCGTCCACGGCCTGGGCGACGACACCGTGCGGGGTGATGCTCGCGACCAGGGCGGTGCCGAGCCGCGGGGCGAGCGCGTAGTAGGAGCCGGCCCGGCCGCGGCCCGTGGTGCGCTCGCCCGTGTCCACCACCAGTCCGGCCTGCTCGAGACGCTGGACACTGTCGGAGATGGTGGGTTTGGAGATCCCGGTCGTGGTGGCGATCTCCGCCCGGGTGAGCCGGTCGTGGGCCATGAGGGCACGCAGCACGTTCTCGTCCGTCAGGCCCGCAGCAGCTCCAGTGAGGGCTTCGGGGGTGCATGCCGACCATTCTAGTAAGGAGTCTTGCCAAAAAGCCGGGGGTGCCTAGCGTCGGGGACCAGAACTGGTTAAGAGTCCTTACCAAAGGAGTCGCGATGACGCCGACCGCCGCCGCGCCGCGCACCCTCCCGCCGCTGCCGTACTGGACGAGACCCCGCGGACCTCGCCGCGGCCGTCCGCGAGATCAAGCCCGCCCTGCGGGCCCGTATCGAGGCCTCCGGGCGCGGCGTCGAGGAGGTGTTCGCCGCCGTCGAGGAGCGCATCGAGGCGCGGATCGCCGAGATCGAGGCCGCCCGCGACCGCGGCGAGGAGGTCTGGCCGGTGCTGGACTACGACGCCATCGCCGAGGGCGCGGTCTCCCGGAGCAGCTGGCCGGGCTCAGGCGGCGCGGCTGCCTCGTCGTGCGCGGCCACTTCCCCGCGAGCAGGCGCTGGCCTGGGACGCCGGGATCGTCGACTACGTCGAGCGCAACCGGTTCTTCGAGCAGTACACCGGCCCCGGGACGACTTCTTCGGCAGCGTCGGCTCCAAGCCGGAGATCTACCCGGTCTACTGGTCGCAGGCCCAGATGGAGGCCCGCCAGTCCCAGCGGATGGCCACCGTGCAGTCCTTCCTGAACTCGCTGTGGAAGCACACCTCCGACGACGGCACCCGCTGGTTCGACCCCGGCCGCGACGCGATGTACCCCGACCGCATCCGCCGCCGCCCGCCGGGCACCGACTCCTCCGGCCTGGGCACCCACTGCGACCCGGGCACCCTCGATCTGTGGATGACCCGGGAGTACCAGAAGGCGTTCCGCCATCTCTTCAGCGGCGACGTCGAGCGGTACGACCCGTGGGACGCGGCCCACCGGACGGCCGGCCCCAGTACCCGGGCTCCACGATGTGCTCGGCGTTCCGGACCTTCCAGGGCTGGACGGCACTGTCCGACATGGACGCCGACCAGGGGGTGCTGCACACCGTGCCGGTCCCGGAGGTCATGGCCTACCTCCTGCTGCGGCCCTGCTGCCGGACGTGCCGGAGGACTCGATGTGCGGGGTACGCCCCAACCAGGTCTTCCCGGTCACCCGGCGCTGGCACGCGCCGCTCTACCGGGCGCTGACGCCGATCCCGGACGTCCGGGCCGGTGACTCGGTGTGGTGGCACTGCGACATGGTCCACAGCGTCGCCCCGGTGCGGGACCAGAAGGGCTGGGGCAACGTCATGTACATCCCGGCCGCCCCTGGTGCCCGCGCAACGAGGCGTACGCGGCCCACGTCCGGGAGGCGTTCGCGACGGGTTCCAGCCCGAGCGACTTCCCTGCGGAGCACTACGAGCGCGACTGGTCCGGCCGGTTCACCGCCGAGCGGCTGAACGACAACGGCCGTCGCGGACTGGGCCTGGACTGAGCCGGGACCGGCCCCGCGGACCAGACCTCGACCGAGCCGGGACCGGCCCCGGCGGACCAGACCTCGGCCGAGCCGGGACCGGCCCCCGCGGACCAGACCTCGGCCGAGCCGGGCTCCCCTCCGCCGCGGACCGCGGCTCGGCGAGGGGGGGAGCCCGGCCGGCGAGGCGCCGCGTCAGACCGCGTCCGCCGGCTCCCAGACCGCGGCGTCGTGGGCGAACACCACCCGCCCGGGGTCCAGCTCCGCGAGCCTGTCCAGCCACGGCGGGCAGGACGGCAGCGGCGGCTCCACGCCGTCGAGCGCGGCCCTGCGGGCCAGGTGGTCCGCCGCGAACAGGGACGCGCTGTCGTACGCCTGGCCGGCGAGGACGACGGTGGTGCCCTCCCGGCTCAGGACCAGCGACTGGTGTCCCCGGGTGTGCCCGGGGGTCGGGAGGATCCGGACGCCCGGCCACACCTCGGCCTCGCCGGTGAGCTCCTCGTGGACCGCGCCCGGGAAGTCGACCAGCGCGTCGATGGTGTAGCCGCCCCGGCGGGCCTCGGCCAGCTCCGCCGCCTGGACGAGGACGGGCCGCCCGGCCAGGAGCGGGTTGCCGCCGCAGTGGTCGAAGTGGAGATGGCAGTTGACCACGAGACGGATGTCGCCGGGCCCGGCTCCCGCGGCCGCCAGCGCGTCCGGCAGCGCGCGGCGCCGGGGCCGGTAATGGGCTTCGGTCGCGGGGTCCGCCGCGCCGATGCCGGTGTCGAAGAGGATCAGTCCCCGCTCGTGCCGCACCAGATAGGCGTAGACGGGTTCCACCCTCGGCTGCGGTCCGCTGGTCTCGGAGGCGGGGCGCACGAAGTAGCCCAGGTCCAGCCGGCGCACCGCGATGTTCGTCGCCATGCCGTCAGCGTGGCAGACCGCACCACCGTGCCGTCCACCCGTTCTGCCCGCGGCAGAGCCGGCGGCGCGCCGTCGTCCCGGCCGGCGGCCGCGGACCGTGCCGGCCGCCACCGGGAGGGCGTCCCGGCCGTGCGCCGGTGACCCGCGGCCGACGGCCGTGGCGCCTCCTCGTTCCGTACCCTGGCGGCATGCGGATGCGCCCCACCCTGAGCTGGACGCCGGCCGAGGACCTGCCGCCGGGCACCACGGACCTGGAACCGGTCGTCGAGGCGCTGCGCGCGGGCGGCGTGCTGGTGCTCAGCGGCGCGGGCATCTCGACGGAGTCGGGCATCCCCGACTACCGGGGCGAGGGCGGCAGCCTGACCCGGCACACCCCCATGACCTACCAGGACTTCGTCGCCGACGCCGGTGCCCGGCGCCGGTACTGGGCGCGCAGCCACCTCGGGTGGCGCGTCTTCGGCCGTGCCCGCCCCAACGCCGGGCACCGGGCCGTGGCCGCGTTCGGGCGGCACGGCCTGCTGGCCGGCGTGATCACGCAGAACGTCGACGGACTGCACCAGGCGGCCGGCAGCGGGGACGTGGTCGAGCTGCACGGAAGCCTGGACCGGGTGGTGTGCCTGTCCTGCGGCGCGTTCGTCCCGCGCCGTGAGCTGGCCCGGCGGCTGGAGGAGGCCAACCCCGGCTTCGCGCCGGTGGCCGCGGGCATCAACCCGGACGGCGACGCCGACCTCACCGACGACCAGGTCGGGGACTTCCGGGTGGTGCCCTGCGAGGTCTGCGGCGGCGTCCTCAAACCGGACGTGGTGTTCTTCGGCGAGAACGTGCCGCCGGAGCGGGTCGAGCGGTGCCGTGCCCTGGTCCGCGAGGCGGCCTCGCTGCTGGTCCTCGGCTCCTCGCTGACCGTGATGTCGGGCCTGCGGTTCGTCCGGCAGGCGGCCGGCGAGGGAAAGCCGGTGCTGATCGTCAACCGGGACCCGACCCGCGGCGACCGGCACGCCCGCGCCCGGGTCGCGCTCCCGCTGGGTTCCGCGCTCGGCTCCGTGGCGCACCGGCTGGGCGTTCCCCTCGACGGCGGTCCCGCGACCGGGTGACGGACGGTCCCGGCACCCGCGCGAGGCGGGCCACGGGCGTGCGGTGTGCGGCGCGGCGCCCGGCCGGGGTTCACCCCGGCCGGGCGCCGTGCCCGGGTCGGCCGCCGCGCGGGCGG
This sequence comes from Streptomyces sp. SW4, assembly GCA_003248315.1. Taxonomy (GTDB): domain Bacteria; phylum Actinomycetota; class Actinomycetes; order Streptomycetales; family Streptomycetaceae; genus Streptomyces. The sequence goes on along the minus strand of QKWM01000001.1, from coordinate 1,003,078 downwards.
TGTCCGGCGACCGGCCTAGGAGGCCTGCGCCTTGTCGTACAGGGCCTTCGCCTCGTTGCCGAAGTAGGGGCCGAACATGCGGTTGGGCAGGAACGTGTAGCCGAAGCTGTTGACGGAGACCTGCAGGCCCACGCCGGTCGCCTCGTCGAAGCCGGTGAACCAGGGGCCGCCGCTGGAGCCGCCCGTCATGTTGCAGCCGAGGCTGTGGTCCTGCGAGAACAGGAAGTCCCTCGAGCTGTTGCCGCTGCAGTAGATCAGCTTCGACCCGTCGTACGGTGACGCCGCCGGGAAGCCGAAGGCGTACATCGGCTTGTTGTAGCCGCCGTTGAACTGCAGGCCCTGCGCGCCGACGACCGAGGTGAGCGTGCGGCCGTCGAGCGGGGCGACGACGGCGGCGCCGACGTCGTGGTTGATGTCCTCGCTCGCCTCCCACTGCGGGGTGGTGAGCGTCTTCGTCGCGGTCCACTGGCCGTAGGGGGCGTTGCCGTTGTCGTAGGCCGGTACGAAGACCCAGTTGGTGTGCCAGCTGCCCTGGTACTTGACGCAGTGCCCGGCGGTGATGACCGTGCTGGCGTTCCGGCTGGTCACGGCGTTCCCGGAGCAGGAGGCGGCGCGTCCCTGGAAGGTGAAGAAGACCCGGCCGGACGTCTTGACGACCGCTCCCCCGCCGGTCCACGGGCCGCCGGCCTGCGGGAAGGAGGCGGGCGCGGCGGTGGGCTCGACGGTGGTGGTGCGGCCGGGGGCGGCGGGGGTCTTCAGCTTCTGGGCGGCCCGCGGGGTGAGCAGCAGGTCGAGCGGGGTGGCGCCGCGCATCCGCTCGGGTGTCCAGTAGGTGCGGGCGGCGGTCTGTTCGGCCTTGGTGACGGCCCGGGCGGGTACGGCGTCGCCCGAAGGCGGCGCGGAGGGTGCGGCGTTGGCGGCTCCGGCCTGGGTCAGGCCTGCGGCGAAGAGGGCCGAGACGGTCAGCAGGATGCCCGCTGCGGTGCGATGGCGTCTCACGCATGTCTCCTTCTGCCGTGTCCGGACGTCGCTGTCCGGGCAGGGTGGGGGTTCGGAGGAACGGTGCGGATCGGCGTGCGTCACGCAGCGTGCCACGGAAATCCTGAGTTGTCAGGTGCCCCTCAACGTCATTTCTGCGGTGCGCGGGGCCCGTTCACGGCGTTCCCGGCGGTCACCGCGCGGCGGTGCCCGCCTCTTGACCTCCGTGGCCCCGGCCATTACGTTGCGGTGGACGCCCACCCATGACCGCCGGAAGGAGGCGACCCGCGGATGTACACCGCCTCTGATCTCGGTCGCCTCGCCCAGTGCACGGTCTGGGTTCCGGGTCGTATCGCGCACGGCTGCTGACGCGGCCGCTCTCCCGTGCCCGTCAGCGGCACGTCCGGGGCATCTCCCGCGACCACTCTTCTCCGGCACGCCGCCGTCGCGTGCCCTTCCGCGCCCGTTCCCGTGACGTGGCGCGTGACGAACACAGAAAGCTGCCTGGAATTGGCGAACATGATGAACCGACCCATCGCGCACGGAATCGAAGGCCTGTCATGGTGACGCCGCGGATCACGGTCAACGGGGAACAGACACCGATCGCACCGGCCGCCCCCACACCACCGCGCTGGACTTCCTGCGCGAACGCGGCCTGACCGGCACCAAGGAGGGGTGTGCCGAGGGCGAGTGCGGCGCCTGTTCGGTGCTGGTGGCCCGGCCCGGGGTGGACAAGCCCACCGACTGGGTGGCGGTCAACGCCTGTCTGGTGCCGGTCGCGGCGCTCGACGGCCAGGAGATCGTCACCGCCGAGGGCCTCGCCACCGCCGGCGGGCCCGGCGAACCGCCCCTCCTGCACCCGGTGCAGGAGGAGATGGCGGTCCGCGGCGGCTCCCAGTGCGGATACTGCACCCCGGGCTTCGTCTGCAGCATGGCCGCCGAGTACTACCGGCCCGACCGCTGCGCCCACGCCGGCACCGCCGGCGACGCCGAGCACGGCCCGAACGGGTTCGACCTGCACGCGCTGAGCGGCAACCTGTGCCGCTGCACCGGCTACCGCCCCATCCGCGACGCCGCGTTCGCCGTCGGGCAGCCCGCCGACGAGGACCCGCTGGCCCGGCGCCGCGAGCAGGCCCCGCCCGCCCCGGTGCCCACCGACTACGTCCGGGACGGGGCCGCGTTCGTCCGCAAGGACACCCTCGCCGAGACGCTCCGGCTGCTGCGCGAGCGGCCCGACGCCGTGGTGGTCGCCGGATCCACCGACTGGGGCGTCGAGGTCAACATCCGCTCCCGCCGCGCGGACTGCGTCGTCGCCGTCGACCGCCTGCCCGAACTGCGGGAACTGCGCGTCGAGTCCGGCCACGTCGAGATCGGCGCGGCCCTCACCCTGACCGAGATCGAGCGCCGTCTCGACGGCCGGGTCCCGCTGCTGGCGGAGCTGTTCCCGCAGTTCGCCTCCCGGCTCGTCCGCAACAGCGCGACCCTCGGCGGCAACCTGGGCACCGGCTCCCCCATCGGCGACAGCCCGCCGGTCCTGCTGGCGCTGGAGGCCTCGCTGGTGCTCGCCGACGCCGACGGGGAACGCGAGGTGCCGCTCGCGCAGTACTTCACCGGTTACCGGCAGAGCGTGCGCCGCCCCGGCGAACTGATCCGCGCCGTGCGGATCCCGCTGCCGCTGTCGCCGGTCACCGCCTTCCACAAGATCGCCAAGCGTCGTTTCGACGACATCTCCAGCGTCGCGGTCGCCTTCGCCCTCGACCTCGAGGACGGCATCGTCCGCAAGGCGCGGATCGGCCTGGGCGGCGTCGCCGCCACCCCGGTCCGCGCGCTCACCACCGAGGCCGCCCTCGAAGGCAGGCCCTGGACGCCGGAGACGGCCGAGGCCGCCTCGGCGGTGCTCGCCACGGAGGGCACGCCGATGACCGACCACCGGGCCAGCGCCGGCTACCGCTCCGCGATGCTCGGCCAGAGCCTGCTGAAGCTGTACGCGCAGACCACCGAGGCGGTGCCGTCATGAGCCAGTTGTCCGAACGCCCCGAGAAGCCCGTCGTCGGTCTCCCCTGCCGCACGAGAGCGCCGCCCTGCACGTCACCGGCGCCGCGCTCTACACCGACGACCTGGTGCACCGCACCAAGGACGTGCTGCACGCCTACCCGGTCCAGGTCATGAAGGCCCACGCCCGGATCGTGGCGCTGCGCACGGAACCCGCGTTCGCCGTGCCCGGCGTGGTGCGGGTGCTGACCGGCGCCGACGTGCCCGGCGTCAACGACGCCGGCATGAAGCACGACGAGCCGCTCTTCCCCGACGAGGTGATGTTCCACGGCCACGCCGTCGCCTGGGTGCTCGGCGAGACCCTGGAGGCCGCCCGGCTCGGCGCGGCCGCCGTCGAGGTCGAACTCGAGGAACTTCCCTCCCTGGTGACGCTCCGGGAGGCGATCGCGGCCGGCAGCTACCACGGGGCCCGGCCCGTGATGGAGACCGGAGACGTCGACGCCGGCTTCGCCGACTCCGCGCACGTCTTCTCCGGCGAGTTCCAGTTCTCCGGCCAGGAGCACTTCTACCTGGAGACGCACGCCGCGCTCGCCCAGATCGACGAGAACGGGCAGGTCTTCGTCCAGAGCAGCACCCAGCACCCCTCGGAGACCCAGGAGATCGTCTCCCACGTGCTCGGCGTGCCCGCGCACGAGGTGACCGTGCAGTGCCTGCGGATGGGCGGCGGCTTCGGCGGCAAGGAGATGCAGCCGCACGGGTTCGCGGCCATCGCCGCGCTCGGCGCCAAGCTCACCGGCCGGCCCGTCCGGTTCCGGCTCAACCGGACCCAGGACCTGACCATGTCCGGCAAACGGCACGGCTTCCACGCCACCTGGAAGATCGGCTTCGACGCGGAGGGCCGTATCCAGGCCCTGGACGCCACCCTCGTCGCGGACGGCGGCTGGAGCCTGGACCTGTCCGAGCCGGTGCTGGCCCGGGCGCTGTGCCACATCGACAACACCTACTGGATCCCCAACGCGCGCGTCGCCGGCCGCATCGCCAGGACGAACACGGTCTCCAACACCGCCTTCCGCGGCTTCGGCGGCCCCCAGGGCATGCTGGTCATCGAGGACATCCTCGGCCGGTGCGCGCCGAAGCTGGGCCTGGACCCGATGGAGCTGCGGGAACGCAACTTCTACCGGCCGGGCCAGGGCCAGACCACGCCGTACGGGCAGCCGGTCACCCAGCCCGAGCGGATCACCACGGTCTGGCAGCAGGTCAAGGACCGCGCCGGCATCGCCGACCGCACCCGCGAGATCGCCGCCTTCAACGCCGCGCACCCGCACACCAAGCGGGGGCTCGCCCTCACCGGCATCAAGTTCGGCATCTCCTTCAACCTCACCGCCTTCAACCAGGGCGGCGCGCTGGTGCTGATCTACAAGGACGGCTCCGTCCTGATCAACCACGGCGGCACCGAGATGGGCCAGGGCCTGCACACCAAGATGATGCAGGTGGCCGCGACCACCCTGGGCATCCCCCTGGACCGGGTCCGCCTCGCCCCCACCCGCACCGACAAGGTGCCCAACACCTCCGCCACCGCCGCCAGTTCCGGGGCGGACCTCAACGGCGGGGCGATCAAGAACGCCTGCGAGCAGCTGCGCGAGCGGCTGCTCCGGGTCGCCGCCACCCAGCTCGGCGCCAACCCGTCGGACGTGCGCATCACCGGCGGTGCCGCGCGTGCCCTGGGCAGCGACGGGAGCTGCCCTGGGACGACCTGGTGCGCACCGCGTACTTCCAGCGGGTCCAGCTGTCGGCGGCCGGTTTCTACCGGACCGAGGGCCTGCACTGGGACGCGAAGACGTTCCGCGGCTCGCCGTTCAAGTACTTCGCCTACGGCGCCGCCGCCACCGAGGTCGAGGTCGACGGCTTCACCGGCGCCTACCGCATCCGGCGCGTGGACATCGTGCACGACGTCGGCGACAGCCTCTCCCCGCTGATCGACATCGGCCAGGTCGAGGGCGGCTTCGTGCAGGGCGCGGGCTGGCTGACCCTGGAGGACCTGCGCTGGGACACCGGCGACGGGCCGGGCCGGGGCCGGCTGCTGACGCAGGCCGCGAGCACCTACAAGCTGCCGAGCTTCTCGGAGATGCCCGAGGAGTTCCACGTCACGCTGCTGGAGAACGCCACCGAGGAGGGTGCGGTCTACGGTTCCAAGGCGGTCGGCGAACCCCGCTGATGCTGGCGTTCTCCGTACGCGAGGCACTGCGGCAGGCCGCCGCCGCGTTCGGGCCGGGCGGCGTCGGCGTCGAGCTGGCCTCGCCCGCCACGCCGGAGGCGGTGTACTGGGCGATCCAGGCGGCACGCCGGGGCGGTGGTTCCCCGGACGGCCGCGCCCCGGGCGCGGTCGCCGACGGCACGGTCCGCGCCGGCGCCGAAGCGCTGAGCGGTGCCTGACATGACATGGGTCGCCGCGGTCGCGCGGTTGCGGGCACGCCGGGAGCCCGGCGTGCTCGTGACCGTCGCGACCGTGCGCGGCCACGCACCACGGGACGCCGGCGCGAAACTCGTCGTCGGGCGCAGCGCCACCTGGGGCTCGATCGGCGGCGGCAACGTCGAGGCCGTCGCCATCGACCGGGCCCGGGAGATGATCGCCGCGGCGAAGCCGGAGCCGGAGCTGATCGACTTCGCGCTGAACGACAAGGTGACCAACCAGCACGGCGTGCAGTGCTGCGGCGGAACCGTCTCGGTCCTGCTCGAACCGCTGCCGGTGGTCCGGGCGGTCGCGGTCTTCGGCGTCGGCCACGTCGGGCTGGAGCTGGCCCGCATCCTGGCCCGGCAGGACCTCGACCTGCACCTGGTGGACAGCCGCTCCGACCTGCTCACCGAGGAGCGGCTCGGCGTGCTGGCCGACGCGGTGGCGCAGGTGCACGTGCACCACACCCCGCTGCTGCCCGAGGAGGTCCTCGGCGAGCTGCCGCCGGGCACCCATGTCCTGATCATGACGCACGATCACGCCGAGGACGCCGCGCTGTGCGACGCCGCCCTGCGCACGTCCCATCTCGGCTCCGTCGGGCTGATCGGGTCGGCGGCCAAATGGGCGCGGTTCCGCAAGCTCCTCACCACCGAGGGCGGGCACGACGAAGCCGCCGTCGACCGGATCAAGACACCGATCGGGCTGGCCGACATCACCGGCAAGGAACCCGCGACGATCGCCGTGAGCGTCGCCGCCGATCTGCTGCGCACCTTCGAGGCCGAGGGGGACTGACGCCGTCTCCCGGGCTGCGGGCGCCGGGGACTCCCGCAGCATGGCCGCATCCGGCCGCCGCGCCGCGGCCGAAGAGTTCCGCGGCGCTCGGCACCGAGCGGCAGCGGCTCAGCACCCAGCGGGAGTGTCCCCATGACCGTCGCGGTCGTCCTGTTCACCTCGGACCTGCGCGTCCACGACCATCCGCCGCTGCGCGCGGCGCTGCGGGCCGCCGACGAGGTGGTGCCGCTGTTCGTACGGGATCCGGCGATCCACGCGGCCGGCTTCGACGCCCCCAACCGGAGCGCCTTCCTCGCCGACTGTCTGACCGACCTCGACGCCGCGCTGCGCCGGCGCGGCGGGCGGCTCGTCGTGCGCTCGGGGCCGGTGGACCGTGAGGTGGCCGCGGTCGTCGCGGAGTGCGGGCGGCGGAGGTGCACATGGCCGCGGGGGTCACGGCGTACGCGCAGCGGCGCGAGGAACTGCTGCGCACGGCGCTCGGCGTGGTCCGCGCCGCCCTGCACGTGCACGACGGCGTGGTCACGGCGGTCGCCCCGGGGACGGTGACACCGTCCGGGGCGACCACTACGCGGTGTTCACGCCGTACTTCCGCCGGTGGTCGCAGACCCGGCCGCGGGACGTCTGCCCGGCGCCGCGCGCCGTGCGCGTCCCCGGCGCGGTACGCGGTGAACCGCTCCCCTCCCGCGGTGAGATCCCGGACGTCTCCCCGGTCTGCCGGCCGGCGGCGAGACGGCCGGGCGCGACCGGTTCGCCCGGTGGGCCCGCACGGACCTGTCCGGGTACGCGGACCGGCACGACGACCTGGCGGGTGACGCGACCTCACGGCTGTCGCCGTATCTGCACTTCGGCGCCGTGTCCCGGTGGAGCTGGTCCACCGGGCGCGGGCGCGCGGGGGCCGGGCGCCGACGCGTTCGTGCGCCAGCTGTGCTGGCGGGACTTCCACCACCAGGTGCTGGCGGCCCGGCCCGAGACGTCCGCCGAGGACTACCGCGCCCGCGGCGACCGGTGGCGCGGCGAGGACGAGGCGGCCGGGGACATCGCCGCGTGGCGGGAGGGCCGCACCGGGTATCCGGTCGTGGACGCCGCCATGCGCCAGTTGCGCCACGAGGGCTGGATGCACAACCGGGCCCGGCTGCTGGCGGCGAGCTTCCTCACCAAGACGCTGTACGTGGACTGGCGGATCGGCGCCCGGCACTTCCTGCACCTGCTCGTCGACGGCGACGTCGCCGACAACCAGCTCAACTGGCAGTGGGTCGCCGGGACCGGCACCGACACCCGCCCGCACCGGGTGCTGAACCCCGTCCTCCAGGGCAGGCGCTTCGATCCCCGGGCGAGTACGTGCGCCGCTGGGTGCCGGAGCTGCGGGAGGTGGCCGGCGCCCGTGTCCACGAGCCCTGGCGGCTGCCGGAGGCGGAGCGGGCCCGGACGGGCTACCCGCCGCCGCTGCTCGACCTCGCCGACGGACTGGCCCGGTTCCGGCGGGCGCGCGGCCGGGACTGACGCACCGGCGTCCGGCCGGGACCGGCGCACCGGCGTTCGGCCGGCCGGGTGAGCCTTCCCGGCACACCGTCCCCACCGGGCACACATCAGCGCATCCACACCCGCGCCGGCGGCGGAAGCGGGGGTGTGCGGGTGACCGGTGTGCAGGTGACGGAGAGCGGGCAACGCGGGAAGGGGAGGCGCATGCGGGGACCGCGCCGGGCGGGCAGGCTCCGCCGGGTCAGGACCGTGCCGGGGCCGACGGACCACGTCGTGGTGGTGGGCGCCGGACTGTCCGGTCTCGCCTGCACCCTGCACCTGCTCGGCGCGGGCCGCCGGGTGACGGTCGTGGAACGGGACCCCGGTCCGGGCGGCCGGGCCGGCCGGGTGCGGCTCGGCGGCTTCGAGCTGGACACCGGGCCCACCGTGCTGACCATGCCGCATCTGGCCGACGAGGCGTTCGCCGCAGTGGGCGACCGTCTCGACCGGCACGTCGAACTGGTGCCGCTGCACCCCGCCTACCGGGCGTCGTTCGCGGACGGGACCTCCCTGGACGTGCACACCGACGGCGCGGCGATGGAGGAGGAGGTGCGGCGCTTCGCCGGGCCGGGCGAGGCCGCCGGGTACCGGGCGCTGCGGGACTGGCTGGAGCGGCTCCACCGGGCGCAGATGCGGCGCTTCATCGCCGCCGACTTCGACTCTCCGGCCGGGCTCGTGCACCCGGATCTGGCCCGTCTGGCGGCGCTGGGCGGCTTCGGCCGGCTGGACCGGCGCATCGGCCGTTTCCTCTCCGATCCCCGGCTGCGCCGGGTGTTCTCCTTCCAGGCCCTGTACGCGGGCCTCTCCCCGGCCCGGGCCCTCGCGGCGTACGCCGTGATCGCCTACATGGACACGGTGGCCGGGTCTGGTTCCCGCGCGGCGGCATGCACGCGCTGCCCCGCGGCATGGCCGCCGCGGCCGTCGCCGCCGGCGCCGACGTCCGCTGGTCGTCCGAGGTGACCTCGCTGGAGCGGGCGGCCGGCCGGGTCCGTGCGGTCCGGCTGGCCACGGGCGAGCGGATCGCGTGCGACGCGGTGGTGCTGACCTGCGAACTGCCGGCCGCGTACCGGCTGCTGGGGCGCGCCCCGCGGCGCCCGGTGCCGCTGCGCCACTCCCCGTCGGCGGTGGTCCTGCACGCGGGCACCGACCGCACCTGGCCCGGCCTCGCCCACCACACGCTCTCCTTCGGTGCCGCCTGGGAGCGGACCTTCGACGAGCTGACCCGCGACGGACGGCTGATGAGCGACCCGTCGCTGCTGATCAGCCGGCCGACGGCGCACGACCCCGCCCTGGCGCCGCCCGGCCGCCACCTGCACTACGTCCTGGCGCCGTGTCCGAACACCGACCTCGGGCCGTCCGCCGCCGCCTGGCGGGACCTGGGCCCGCGCTACCGGGACAGCCTCGTCGCCGTGCTGGAACACCGCGGGCTGCACGGGTTCGCCGCCAGTGTCAGGGAGGAGCTGCTGGTGACGCCGCTGGACTGGGCGCGGCGCGGACACGCCGCGGGCAGTCCGTTCTCGGTGTCGCACACCTTCGCCCAGACGGGCCCGTTCCGCCCGCGCAACGTGGTGCGGGGCATCGAGAACGCCGTCCTGGCCGGCTGCGGCACCACGCCCGGGGTCGGGGTGCCGACCGTTCTCATCAGCGGCGGGCTCGCCGCCGCCCGTGTCACCGGAGGCCGCTCGTGACCCGACGTGAACTGGACGCCGCCGGCATCACCGATCCGGGGCTGCGCGGCGACTACGCCAGGTGCCGGCGGCTCAACGCCCGCCACGGCAGGACGTACTTCCTGGCGACCCGGCTGCTGCCGCTGGAGCGCCGCGCGGCCGTGCACGCGCTGTACGGGTTCGCCCGCCGGGCGGACGACATCGTGGACGGCCCCGGCCGGCACCGGACACCGGTGCAGCGCGACCGGCTGCTGCGGGGCCTGGAGGACGACCTCGCGCACGGGCTGCGCACCGGCCGCGGCGGCGAACCGGTCGTCAGGGCCGTGACCGACACCGCCCGCCGCTACGGCATCGAGCCCGCGCTGTTCGCCGACTTCCTGGCGTCGATGCGCAGCGACCTGCACGTCACCGACTACGCCACCTACGCCGACCTGCGGGCCTACATGCACGGCTCGGCCGCGGTGATCGGCCTGCAGATGCTGCCGGTCCTGGGCACGGTCGGGCCCCGGGAGGAGGCGGCGCCGCACGCCGCGGCCCTCGGCGTCGCCTTCCAGCTGACCAACTTCCTGCGGGACGTCGGCGAGGACCTCGACCGGGGCCGGGTGTATCTGCCCGCAGATCTGCTGGCCGCGCACGGCGTGGACCGGCCGTTGCTGGAGTGGAGCCGCCGCACGGGGCGCGACGAACCGCGGATCTGCGCGGCGCTCGTGGCCGCCGAGGCGATGACCCGGCGGGTGTACCGGGAGGCGGAGCCCGGCATCGCCCTGCTCGACCCGCGGTACGTCCCTGCATCCGCACCGCGTTCACGCTGTACGCCGGCATCCTCGACGCGATCGCCGCCCAGGGGTACCGGGTGCTGCACCGGCGTGCGGTGGTCCCGCGCCGCCGCCGGGCGGCGACGGCCGCCGCCGGCGCCGTCCAGATCGCCCGCGCCCGATGGCGGGCCCGCGGCACCGGCCGGGCGCCGGGCGGGCACCCGGCGGCGTCCTCGGGGCAGGGCCGGTGCGGTGAGGGGTCGGGCCGGCCGGGCCGGTGGACACCGCCGGTGCGGTGGGGCCGCCGGCGGGACTGGGCGGCGCAGACGCCGACGTGGCGGGAGGCACGCCCGGCGCTGATCGCCGGCGCGCTGGATCGCGCGTCCGCCCGGCCGTCCGGCAACTGGTTCGTGGTCGGTGCCTCCCGCGACGTCCGGCCCGGCGGCCCGCCGTTCGGCACGACGGTGGGCGGGCGGAGGTCGTGCTGTGGCGGTCGGAGTCGGGCCGGCTGCACGCGGGGCCGGGCGCCTGCCCGCATCTGGGGGGCCCGCTGCGCGACGGCCGGGTGGTGTGCGGGACGCTGGTGTGCCGCTGGCACGGACTGGCTCTGGACGGCGGGCCGTTCGCGGGCTGGGAGCCGTACCCGGTGCACGACGACGGGGTCCTCGTATGGGTGCGGCTGGACGCGGTCGGCCGGGAGCGCCCTCGGACCGCCCCCGGGTGCCGGCGCGTCCGGCGGAGGGCCGGGCGGTGGACGCCGTCTTCACGGCGGTGGGGCGGTGCGCACCGCAGGACGTGGTCGCCAACCGGCTGGACCCCTGGCACGGCTCGTGGTTCCACCCGTACTCCTTCGTCGGCCTGACGGTGGTGCGGACGCCGCGCGGCGAGGAGGACGACGTGTTCGTCGTGGACGTCTCCTTCCGGGTGACCGGCCGTCTGGTGGTGCCGGTCCGGGCGGAGTTCACCGCGCCGGGGCCCCGCACGGTCGTCATGCGGATCACCGAGGGCGAGGGCGTCGCCTCCGTGGTGGAGACGCATGCCACGCCGCTGACCGGTGACGCGGACCCGGAGCCCCGGACGGCCGTGATCGAGGCGGTCGTCGCCGTGTCGGACCGGCGGGGGTTCGCCCTCGCCAGGGCGGCCGCGCCCGCGCTGCGCCCGCTGATGCGCCGGGCGGCCGGCCGCCTGTGGCGGGACGACCTGGCGTACGCGGAGCGCCGCCGGCGCCTGCGGGCCGAGGGCCGGTTCCCCGGGTGACGGACACGGGTCCCGGGCCCTGCCCCCGTCCGCGGGGCAGAGGCGCGTCCATCCGGCGGGGCCCGTCCGGCGGGGCGGCGGTCAGTGTCGTCCGGCCACCGCGGCGAGGGAGCGCAGCAGGAGCGAACGGCCCGCCCTGGGCACCGTCCACAGCACCTGGCCCCGGACGCCCCAGCGGGCGAGCAGCGCGTTGGCCGCCAGGAACCCGGTGGTGGCGGCGCGTTCCATCAGGGCCACCGGCAGGTCGCAGCGGATCGCGTCGCCGGCGAGGACGATCCGCGGGTGCGGGGTCCGGACGGCGGGGCGGCGGACGTGGCCGCCGACCGGGAAGAGCGGGCAGTCGGCGTGCCACTCGTGCCGGGCGTCGACGATCCGCGCCCGCGCCGTCTCCGGGTAGACCCGGCGCATGCTCGCGGCGAGCCGGTCCTGGACGGCTTCCCGCGGCTGCCCGGCGGGGACGGCGTAGGCGTGCAGTTCCACCACCGAGCCGCCGGTGCGGGCGGCCCAGCGGGCGGCCTCGCCCTCGTACCGTTCCAGGACGCTGATGTTGTCCAGTCCGTCGTAGCCGCTGGTGCCGAGGAAGCCGGGGCGGGCGGCGTCGACCGGCCGGTCGAGCCAGAGCCGGGAGACGAGGAACGGCGGGGCGGTGCGCAGGGCGGCGACGCCCTCGCGCCAGCCCGGGGTGCCCAGTCCGGGCGAGGCGGCGACGACCTGCCGCAGCCCCCGGTGTCGAGGGCGAGCACCAGCGCCTCGTGGCGGTCGGTGCCGGCCCCGGTGCGCACCCGCACGCCGCCGTCGTCGCCGGGGTCGACGGCCAGCACCGGGGTGCCGGTGCGGACGTGGGCGCCGAGGCGGCGCAGATAGGCGCCGAGCGGTTCCCACAGGGCTTGCGGGAAGGGGTCGTCGGGCACGTCGAAGAGGAGGCCTTCGGCCGAGCCGAGGAAGTAGATGTGGAACATCAGCAGCAGTTCCGCCGCCGACAGTTCGCGCGGGTCGGCGAAGAAGCTGCGGGAGAACACCTCGAACGCCAGGTGGTGCGCGGCCCGGGGGAAGCGGACGCGTTCCAGGAACCGGTACGCGCTGACGTGGTCGAAGCGCTCGTACACCTCGGGCACGCGCACGTCGAGCAGCGGCAGCGCCGCCCGGGCGTCCAGGGCGGCCAGGTCGCGCAGGCCGAAGGTGGGGCTCAGCGCGACGAAGCCGAGCGCGCTCAGCGGCGGGGTGCGCGGCACGCGGGCGAAGCTGTCGGTGAGTCCGCCGCTGTGCCGCAGCGGGTAGTCGGGCAGCGGGACCAGCCGGGAGAGGGCCGGGTCGGTGCGCCGCAGCAGTCCGCGCAGGTTGTAGTACTGGCGGAAGAAGGCGTGGAAGCCGCGGCTCATCGTCGCCTCGGAGCCGTCGGCCAGGCGGACGCGCCGGCCGGCGAGGCGGCCGCCGAGGGACGCGTGCCGTTCGTAGAGGGTGACGCGCGCGCCGCGTTCGGCCAGCAGGGTGGCCGCGGCGAGCCCGGCGATGCCGCCGCCGGCGACGGCCACGGACGGGGCGCCCGTGCGGGGGAACCGGTCACGGCCCGGGACCGGCATCAGGACCTCGGCCTTGCGGTCGCGGCCCCGCCGGGCCGTGCCGTGCCGGGCCCTCACGGGGCGTCCTCCGCCGCCCCGCGACGCCCTCCCCGGTGGCGCCCGCCGCGGCGGGGCCGTTGCGGGCGAGGAACGTGTGCACGACGCCGGTCTGCCAGCCCGCGACGGGGACGGTGCGCACCCCGGTGAAGCCGGCGCGTGTCAGGCGGGCGGCGAAGGCGGGCGCGGTGTCGAAGGCGAGGACGCTGCGCCACAGGTGCCGGTAGAGGGCGCGGTCGCCGGTGAGCGTGCCGGCCGGGACGAGCACCGTGCGGCACAGGGCGGTCCACAGGGCGCGATGGGCGGGCGAGCCGCTCAGGGTGTACTCGTGGACGGCGAGCCGGCCGCCCGGCCGCAGCAGGGCCCGGACGATCGCGAGGACGCGGTCCACGTCGGTGACGTTGCGCAGCACATGGGCGGCGAACACCGCGTCGTAGGGGCCCTCGCCGGTCGTGACCAGTTCCTCGGCGGTGAGGTGCCGGAAGGTGACGTGGTCCGGCCACGGTCCGGCCAGCGCGCGCCGCAGCATCCCCGAGGAGGCGTCGACGCCGGTGACGCGGGCGCACGGCGCGGCCGTCAGCAGGGCGCGGGTGGAGGCGCCGGTGCCGCAGCCGAGGTCGAGGACGTGCAGTCCGGCGCCGTCCCGGGGCAGCCGGAGGCGGCGTGCGGAGCGGAGCAGTTCGGTGCGGTGACCGGGGCTGAGGGCCGTGAGGCGGTCGTAGGTGTGCGAGGCGTGGTCGAAGGCACGGGCCAGCTCGTGGTCGCGCAGCAGGGTCATCGTGGCTCGTTTCGGCGCCGGGACCGGTGAGGGGGCCGGCGCGGGTCCGGGTGGGGGCGGCGGGCAGGAAGGGGAGCTCGGCGGCGGTGCGGAGCATGGGGCCGACGGGGGTGCGCAGGCCGATGCCCCACTCCTCCCGCGGTGAGGTGGCGCCGTCCAGGAAGCGGAGCAGGCGTTCGGGCGGGACGCGGCGGAAGAGTCCGGTGAAGAAGGCGGGCCCGTCGATCCGCCCGGTGTCCAGCGCCCGCAGCAGCACCGCGTCCATGGCCAGGGCCCGGCGGCCGTGCGGCGGGGCACGTGGACGCGGCCCTGGCGAAGGGCGGCGGCGATGGCCCGGCTCTGCCGCTGCACGGCGGCGAAGGTGTAGCCGGTCGCCGGGCGGGTGGCGCCGCCGGCGGTGCCGATCCGGAAGACGGCCGCTCCGGTGCGGCGCGGGAAGCGGGCGTCGGTCATGGGGATCACACCCTGCTCGGCCGCTTCGACGGTGAAGGCGCCCAGTCCGAGGACGTCGCGGGTGTACCGGGCGAGCGCGGCCTCGTAGTCGCGCGTGTCCAGCGGCGTGCGGGAGAACTCCGTGTACTCGACGAGCGCCCGGTCGGGGGCGAGGGGCAGGACGTAGCCGAAGGCGAGCCCGTGGGGCGGCTGCGGTACCCGGAAGTCCATCAGGTCGGCGACGTCGGGCCGGAAGCGGTCCGTGCGCGTGCGCAGGAACCAGCCGCGGAAGTGCTGTGTCAGCCGGGTCCGCGCCGGTGGCAGGGCCTGCGGGGACGCGAGTCGAACACGAGCCGGGCGCGCAGCGTCAGCGGGCGTCCGTCGGCGGTGGTGCAGTGCACCTCGGCTCCGCCGGCCGTGTCGCGCACCGCGTTGGCCGTGGCGCGCAGGATCCGGGTTCCGGGGCTGCGCGCCAGGCGGGCGTGGACCAGCCGCTCGAACTCCGGGGATCTCAGCATGCGGTAGCGCAGCGGTGCCGGGTCGACGGTGACGGGGCGGCCGTCGGGCCGTGGACGCGCAGCCGCGACCAGGAGGCCGTGACCGCCGCGGCGAAGTCGCCCTCGCCGGGCTCCCAGTAGCACCAGGTGCGCTCGGTGTGCGCGCGGGCCCGTCCGGGGTTCGAGCACCGTCACTCCGGTGACGCCGCTCTCCGCCAGCCGGTACGCGAGGCCGAGGCCGGCGGCGCCGCCGCCGACGATCACGACCGGGGACGGGGCCGTGGACGGGGCGGGTCGCCGGTCCGCCCGGCGTGCCGTACGGCGCAGTCCACGACGCGCGCCCTCACGCTCACTGTCCACGCTCACTCCCCGCGCTGCGGCCGACACGTTCCCGTCCTGCTCCGAGGACTCTTCCGGGCGGCGGTTCCCGGTGGATGCGGCCCCGGTGGGGCGGCGCACGGCGGTCCGCCGCCCGCGCAGGGCCGGACGGCCGGAACGGCGTCGTCGCCTCCCGGGCCGGACGGGCCGGTACGCCCGTGTGCGGCCCGTGCCGTCAGCGGATCACGTCGGACGGCGGATTGCCAGGCGCCACCACGGCCGGCCACGGCATCGGCGGCCCGGTGTCACTCCGTTCCCAGGTGCCGTCGCCGCTGTACGGGCGCCCCGCTCGACCGGCGTCACCCCCGCTGTACGAGCGCCCCCGCTCGACCGGCGTCACCCCCGCGCCGCGGGCCGCACCGCCGACTCCACCGCGGCGATCGCCTCCGCCAGCCCCGGCGGACGGCGCAGCCCGGCCACCGTCTGCCCGGTCCAGCCCGGCCCGAGGGTCAGGACCGCGGGTCGCCTGCGGGCACCGCGCATCCCCCACTCCATCGCGGCCAGGTGCTGGGCCAGGGCCGGACGGCGGTGCCGCGGACTGCGCCCACAGGCCGACCACGGCCGGTCCCGTCCTGCGGACCGCCGCGACGAGCGACTCGGCGGGCACGGCCCCGCCGAACATGCGGACCGGGAGCCCGCGTCGGGTCAGGGCGGCGGTCAGTGCCTCCAGCGGCAGCGAGTGCTGTTCGCCCGGGGCGCAGGCGAGCAGCGTGGCGGCGCCCGTCCGGCCGGCGGCCGCGGGCGGCGCGGCGCGGCGCAGGGCGCCGGAGACGTGCCAGGACAGCAGGTGCTCCACCTCGACGTAGCGCTCGCCCGAGCTCTCCCACTTGCGGCCCACCGCCTGCAGCGTCGGCACGATCACCTCCGTCCAGGCGGCGACCAGGCCGTGTGCGTCGATCGCCGCGTCCAGCAGGTGGTCCAGCGCGGCCGCGTCGAGGCGGAGGGCGGCGCGGGCGATGCCCCGGCACTCCTGGCGCGCGTCCCCAGCCCCAGCCCGCCGCCGGCCCGGCTGCGGCCCCGGCGCGGCACCCGCGCCGCCTCGGGCCCCGCCACCGGGTCCGGATCCGCCCCCGGCCCGCGACCGGACGCCCCTCCGAGGCTGGGAGAACCACGGGCTCCACGGGGTCCGCGGTGCCGTTCCGGCGGACGGGGGCGGCTCGCCGAGCGCCAGGCGGGCGGCCTCGGCCGGGGGCATGCCCGTCGCCGTGAGCGCGCACATGCGCTCCAGGCGGGCCACGTCCGCGGGGGTCCAGCGCCGGTGCCGGCCGCCGACGTGCGCCCGCGGGCCGAGGCCGTAGCGGCGGTCCCAGGTGCGGACCGTGGTGGGCGCGACGCCGAGCCGCCGCGCCACCTCGCCCGTGCCGAGCCCGCCGCCCGGCGGCTCCTCCTCGTACCGGCCGCCGCCGTCGGCGTCGCCGTCGTCACCCGTGCTCACGCTCACGGAGCCCACCGTACGACGCACGAACGACGCGCGTTGCCCGCGTCGTTCGTGCGTCACAAGACTGGGCTCCGTGCACCGCCGCACACCCGAGGCACGCAGGGAGGAACCGGGCCATGACCACCCCCACCCGCTGCGGCGCCCCGGCCCCGCCCGCGCCGGACGCCGCGGACGAGGAGGACCTGGCCCGCGGCCTGCGCGCGGCCGACGAGCACACGTTCGCGGCGATCTACCGGCGCTGGGCTCCCCTGGTGCACGGCATGGCCCGGCGCTCGCTCGGCGACGCCTGCGAGGCCGAGGACGTCACGCAGCAGGTGTTCCTCGGCGCCTGGCGGGGGCGGGAGGCCTTCCGTCCGGAGCGCGGCCCGCTGGGCGCCTGGCTCGTCGGCATCACGCGCCGCAGGATCGCCGACGCGCTGGACGCCCGGACCCGGCGGCTGGCGCTCGCCGACGCGGTCGCCCGTGGCGCCGGTCCCGGCGGCGCCGAGGGCGGGCGCCGGAGGACGTTCTGGACCGGGTGGTGCTGGTCCGCGAACTGTCCCGGCTGCCGTGGCACCAGCGGCGCGTGCTGTGCCTGTCGTTCTACGAGGATCTGACGCAGGCTCAGATCGCGGAGCGCACCGGCCTGCCCCTGGCACCGTGAAGAGTCACGCCCGGCGCGGCCTGCACCGGTTGCGCCGGTCGATCGAGGAGGGCCGCGCGCCCGCGGCCCCGGCCGCCGGGCGGGGCGGGGGCGGCCGGTCAGCCGCCGGCGAGCGCCTCGACGACGGCGCGGGCGACGCGGCCGGCGCGTTCCGGGGTCCAGTAGGCGGGATCCTCCACCGTGGAGACGAAGTAGCCGCGGGTCAGCAAGGAGAGGACGTCGGCCGCCAGTTCGGCGTCGGGGACGCCGGCGGCGGCGGCCGCGTCGTGGAACTCCCGGCGTGACTCGTGGGGTTCCTCCCGGTCCACCGCGCCCGGGTCGGCGTGGGCCGAGGAGAGCATCTCGACCCACAGGGTGCGCAGCAGCAGGTCCTCGGGTCCGTGCTCAGGTGCCACTCCACCGTGGCGCGCAGACGCTCCTTGCCGCGCAGCTCGCCGACGTGGGCGTCGAGGTCGGCGCGCCAGCGCGATTCCGCCGCACGGACGGCGTTGGTGATCAGCGCCATGCGGGTCGGCACGTAGTTGGTGACCATCGCCGTGGAGCCGCCCAGTTCCTTGGCCACGGCGCGGATGGTGACCGCGCGGGCCCCGTCACGGGCGGCCACCGCCAGGGTCGCCTCGGCGATCTCCTTGCGGCGCTGGACTTCGTCGACGTCGATCGGCATGCAGGCAACCTAGCTCAGAGGGGGTTGACGTTGAACAACACGTGATGCAACGGTGTTATATCACCTTGTTTTCCTTCTCGGCGATCCCGCTCCCTGGAGGGCCCATGAGCCTTGCCGTTCAGCGTGTCACCGCCCGGCCCGTCCCCCCGCAGGCACGACAGCACATGGTGCGCATGCGGGACGGCGTACGCCTGGCCACCGACGTGTACGGCGGTGACCCGGACGCCGGTCCGCGTCCCGCGGTGCTCGTGCGCCTGCCCTACGACAAGAACAGCCGGTACGTGTTCCTCGATCGCGTCGCCGATCGCTTCACCGCGCGCGGCTACGTCGTGGTGGTGCAGGACGTGCGCGGCAAGTTCCGCTCCGAGGGCGAGACCCTGGGCTGGACCGGGGAGGTCGACGACGGGTACGACACCCTCGAGTGGATCACGCACCAGCCGTGGTCCGACGGGACCGTGGGCATGTTCGGCGACTCCTACTACGGCTTCACGCAGTGGTCGGCGGTCTCCGCTCAGCACCCCGCGCTGCGCGCCGTCGTGCCCCGCGTCACCTGCACCGGCAACGGGCCGGGCGTGGCCTCCTACGACCCCGGCGGCGGGCGCCGGCCGCTGTGGCTGGAGGGCGCCGACTACCAGGCGCACGTCTGGATCGACCGCGACAGCTACGAGTTCTGCGCCGACTTCGCCCGGCGTCCGCTGATCGCGGCGTACGAGGAGGTGTTCGAGGCGGTGGGAAGCGCTCGGCGGGTTTCGACCTCGTGGTCGCCGGGATCCCGCTGCCGCCGTACAACGGGCCGCATCCCTACGACGCCCGGCCGGTGCCCGTGCTGCACTGCGTCGGCTGGTTCGACAACCTCGGCATCGCCCACATGCGCGACTACACCGAGCTGTCCCGCCGGCCGGGCTGGGCGGCCGTGCAGTACCTGGTCGCCGACGCGATCGACCACGAGAACTACGCCCTGCGGGACGCACCGGTCTCCCCCGCCGACGACCACGCCCTCGACGACGACGCCCTGGAGCGGATGCTCGACTCCTACACCGGGCCCGCGCTGGAGTTCTTCGACGTGTTCCTCAAGGGCCTCGCCGGTCCCGAGACGCTGCCGCGGGTGCGCTGGCGGCTGGGGCACGCGGACTGGCGCGTGTCGCGGACCTGGCCCCCGCCCGGTGCCACCGGGACGGACCTGTACCTCGGCGACCCGCACCTCGCACCGGGCCCGGTGCCCGGCGGGCGGCTGACGGCCCGTCCGGACCCGGCGGAGGACTCCGTGCGGTGGCGCCACGACCCCGACGACCTCGTGCCGTCGGCCACCGGCAACACCTTCGCGCAGGTACGCGACCGCCCCGACGAACGGCGCACCGCCGACCGCGACGACGTACTGGTCTTCACCCACGAGGCCCGCGACGCCCCGCTGGACCTCGCCGGACCGGTGGAGGCCGTGCTGCACGTGGAGAGCACGGCACCCACCTTCGACGTGTTCGTGCGGCTGCTCGACCTCGCCCCCGACGGCACCGCCCGGCTGATCGTGCGCGGCTGCGTGCAGGCGGACGGGCCGGGCGAGGTGCTGGTGCCCCTCGGGCACACCGGCTACCGGGTGCGTCCCGGCCACCGGCTCACGCTGATGATCGCGAGCAGCGACTTCCCGAACCACCTGCCCAACCCCGGTACGCGGGAGAACCCCTGGTTCACCACCGCGCCCAAGGCCAGCCTGCAGACGCTGCGGACCGGCGCCGCCCGCCCCTCCCGGCTGAGGATCACCGTCCTGCCCGCCGAGGGCACCGAGGGCGGTGCGCCGAGATGAGCCCCCGATTCGTCGCCGTACGGCTGGCCGCCCTGCTGGTGACCGTCCTCGTCTCCAGCCTGGCCGTCTACGGGGCGCTGTTCCTCACCCCCGGCGACCCGGCCACGCTGCTCGTGGGCGGCAGCCGGGACCCCGATCCCCGGGTCCTGGCCGCCATCCGCCGCGAGCACCACCTGGACGACCCGTTCGTCGAGGGCTACTGGCACTGGCTGAGCGGCTGTCTGCGCGGGACTTCGGCACCTCGCTCGTGTACCGGGACAGCGTCGCCGGGCTCATCACGGAGCGCGCGGGCGAGACCCTCGCCCTGGTCGGCTACGCCTCCGTCCTCGTCCTGCTGGCCGGCACGGCCGTCGGTACGGTCGCCGCGCTGCGCGGCGGCCGCGTCGAGGCGCTGGCCACCGCGGTCACGGCCGGCGCCATGGCCGTACCGACGTTCGTCATGTCGGTGCTGCTGATCTGGCTGTTCGCGGTGCGGCTGCCCTGGTTCCCGGTGTACGGCTCCGGGGAGGGCGTCGGCGGCACGCTCGCGCACCTGACCCTGCCCGCCCTCGCCCTGGCGATGACCTGGATCGGCTACGTCGCCCAGGTCACCCGCAGTGCCGTACGGGCCGAACTGCGCGCCGAACACGTGGAGACCGCCCGCAGCCGCGGCGTCCCGGAGTGGACGGTGATCCGGCGTCATGTGCTGCACAACGCCGCGGGTCCGGTGCTCGCGGTGTCCGGGGTCGGGGTCGCGGGGCTGATCGCCACCGCCGCGGTCGCCGAGCAGGCGTTCGGCACCGGCGGACTGGGCGCGCTCATGATCGAGGCGGCGTCGAAGCAGGACATGGCCGTGGTGCAGGCCGTGTCCCTGGTCTTCGTGGTCGTCTTCGTCGTCCTCAACACCCTCGTCGACCTGGTGAGCGCCGCCCTCGACTCGCGGGCCGCGTCCGAGGAGGCCCGATGACCACCGCTCTGCTCGCGGGAACGTCCCGCACGAAGACCGGGACGGGGCGCCCGCGCGACCTCGTGACGTGCGCCGCGGCGGCTGTCGTCGCGCTGTTCGTGCTGCTGGCTGTCGTCGGCCCGCTGATCGCCCCGTACGATCCGAACGCCGTCGACCCGCTGAACGTCGACGCCGGTCCGTCGGCGGCCCATCCGCTCGGCACGGACGACACCGGGCGGGACATCCTGTCGCGGCTGATCTGCGGAACCCGCGCCAGTCTGGCCGCGCCGGCGATGATCATCGCGGTGTCGACGACGCTGGGCACACTGCTCGCGCTGGCGGCCGCCTGGTTCGGCGGCTGGTGCGACCGTCTCGTCTCGGGCGCGCTGGACGTGGTGTTCGGCTTCCCCGGCCTGATCATGGCCGTCCTGGCCGCCGCCGTGTTCGGCGCGGGCTCGTGGCGCCGGTCGTCGCCCTGTCGATCGCGTATCTGCCGCTGATCACCCGGGTGGTGCGCTCGGCCGCGCTCAGGGAACGCCGGCTGCCGTACGTGTCGGCGCTGCACCTGCTCGGCGCCCCGACCGCCCGGATCTGGCTGCGGCACCTGCTGCCGAACCTGCTGCCGCTGGTGCTCGTCCAGGCCACCATCGGGTTCGGCTACGCCCTGCTCGACGTCGCCGCGATCTCCTTCCTCGGCCTCGGCAGCCGGCCACCGGACCCGAATGGGGACTGATGGTGGCGAGCGGCGCCCCGTCCATCCTCGCCGGCCACCCGCAGCAGTCGCTGTACGCGAGCCTGGTCGTCCTGATCGTGGTGGTGGCCTTCAACCTGCTGGGGACGGGACTGTCCCGGCGACTGCCCGGAGAGACCTCATGAACCGGCCGCCACTGCTCCGGATCGACGCGCTCGGGTGGACCTCCCGTCGACGGGCGGGTCCGCAGGGTCGTCCACCGTGCCGACGTGACCGTGGTCGAGGGCACGGCCGTCGCGCTGGTCGGCGAGTCCGGGTCGGGCAAGTCGCTGACGGCTCGGTCCGTGCTGCGGCTGCTGCCGGGCGGTGCCCGCGTGCACGGTGACGTCCTGTTCGCGGGGAATCCGTGCCGGCCATGACGCGGGAACGGCTGCGGGCGTACCGCGCCGCCGACGTCGCGATGGTGTTCCAGGACCCCAGGGCGCACGTCAACCCCGCGCGGAGCGTGGGCGACTTCCTGGTGGAGGGGCTGACCACCGCACGCGGGGTCGCGGCCGCCGACGCCGTCGCCAAGGTCACGAGGATCCTGCGCGAGGTGGGCATCGGCGACGCGGAGCGGCGGATGCGGCAGCGTCCGCACGAGCTGTCCGGCGGGCTGCTCCAGCGCGTCATGATCGCCGCCGCGCTGGCCGCCGAACCACGCCTGCTGCTGGCCGACGAGCCGACCACCGCGCTCGACGTGACCACGCAGGAGGAGGTGATGGCGATCATCGCCGAGTCCCGCGCGGCCCGCGGTCTTGCCCTGCTGTTCATCACCCACGACCTGGAACTGGCCGCCGCGGTGTGCGACCGGGTGGTGGTGATGTACGCGGGGACGACGGTGGAGGAGCTGCCCGCCGGCCGGCTGCGCGACGCCGCACACCCCTACACGCGGGCGCTGCTCGCCTCGCGGCCGTCGCTGGAGGACGCCGGCGCGCCGTTGCGGTCGATCGCCGGCCGGCCCCTGTCGGGGTTCGAGGTGCCCGAGGGGTGTGCCTTCGCCGACCGGTGCCCGCGCGCCGAGGCCCGATGCCGCGCCGACCGGCCCGCACCGCGCCCGGCCGGCGACGGCACGGCCGCCTGTCACTTCCCGTACGCCCGCACGCCCGAGGAGGGCAGCCGCCATGCTTGAGGTGCATCGACTGCGCAAGGAATACGGTGACTTCGTCGCCGTCGACGACGTCACCTTCTCGCTCGCCGAGGGCGGCTCGCTGGCGGTCGTCGGGGAGTCGGGGTCGGGCAAGACGACCACCGCCCGCATGATCGCCGGGCTGGAGCGGCCCACCGCGGGGCACGTCGTCGTCTGCGGTGACGAACCCCGTCCGGGCCGGCCGTGGTCGCGGGAGCGCCGGGTGCGCGGCCGGCGGATCCAGATGGTGTTCCAGGACCCGTACTCCTCCCTCGACCGCCGTCAGCGGGTGGGCGACGCCGTCGCCGAGGCGGTGCGGCTGCACCGGCCGCTGCCTCGGCGGGAGATACGGGCCCGGGTGGCGCAACTGCTGGACATGGTGGGCCTGGACGACCGGCAGGCGAGCTCCCTGCCGAGGGCCCTGTCGGGCGGCCAGCGCCAGCGCGTCGCCATCGCCCGCGCGCTGGCCGCCGAACCGCGGGCGCTGATCCTCGACGAGGCGATCGCGGCCCTGGACGTGTCCATCCAGGCGCAGATCCTCACCCTGCTCGCCGAGGTGCGCCGGTCCACCGGGACGGCGCTGCTGTTCATCACGCACGACCTGGGAGCCGTCCGGCACATCAGTGACGAGGTACTGGTGATGCGGGCCGGGAAGGTCGTCGAGCAGGGGCCCGTCGGCGACGTGCTGGGCGCGCCCCGGCACCCCTACACGCGGCGTCTCATCGCGTCCGTTCCCAAGCCGGGGTGGAAGCCGCGGCGCCGGGCACGGCAGCCGGCGGCCTGAGCGGCCCCACGACGACGAGGCTCGTCCGGCCGGGGGCCGGACGAGCCTCGTCGTCGTGCGGGTCAGAGGGACGGCCGGACGCGCGGTCCCCGCTCCTCGACGGCGGTGGCCACGTCCAGCAGCAGGTCCTCCTGGAAGCGGCCGCCGATCAGCTGCACGCCGGTGGGCAGGCCGTCGCTGACGCCGGTCGGCACGGACACCGCGGGGAAGCCGAGCACCGGCACCGCCTGCATCGGCCACTGCGCGGCGAGCAGTTCGCGCACACGGGCGTCACCGGCGAGGTCCGCGTCCTGTTCGAACGGCGGCTCGGCGCAGACCGGGGTCATGAGGACCCGCTCACTGCCCAGGTACCGCTGGAGCCGGCCGATGAGGGTGCCGCGGCGGGCGTAGCCCTTGATGTACGCCTCCAGGGTGGGGCGTTCGCCCCAGATCTCCGCGGCGGCGGTGAAGCAGGAGGCGAGGGAGACGCGGACGGCGTCGTCGCCGAAGTGCTCGATCTCGCCCATCATCGTGCGCAGCTCCTCGTACAGGAGCAGGGACCACAGGCGGGCGGCCTCGCCCAGCAGGGGCAGTTCGGCCTCCTCCACGTCGTGGCCGGCGTCCGCGAGCCGGCGGGCCGCGTCGTCGAGGGCCGCGTTCACGGCGGGGTGGGGCTTGGCCGGGCCGGCGTCGCGGACGATCACGACCGTCACGGAGCGGGGCTCGCCGAGCGGCGGGCGCAGGGGGAGGCCGACCGGGTCGGTGAGATCGGGAGTGATCATGGCGTGCAGTCCGCGGCGCACGTCGTCGACGGTCCGGCCGAGCGGTCCGTGCACGGCCATGGTCTGGAAGGACAGGGGGCTGTCGAACTCCTCGGCCCCGCGGGTTCCGCGCCCGAGACCAGGCCCATGGTGGGGCGCAGGCCCACCACGCCGCAGCAGTAGGCGGGGAAGCGGAGGGAGCCGCCGATGTCGTTGCCCTGCGCGACGGGAGTCATCCCGGCGGCGACCGCGGCGGCGGCGCCGCCGGAGGAACCGCCGGGGGTGTGGCCGTGGTGCCAGGGGTTGAGCGTCCTGCCGTGCAGGTCGTTCCCGGTGAACCAGCGCACGGCGAAGGCGGGGCTGTTGCTGCGGCCCAGGAGGGTCGCGCCGGCCGCGCGCAGCGCGGCGACGCAGGCGGCGTCCTCCTGTGCGACGGCGCCGGCCCAGGCGGCCACGCCGTGCGAACTGGGGTAGCCGCGCTGCGAGGTGTTGATCTTCGTGGAGACCGGAACGCCGTGCAGCGGTGGCAGGTCGTCCCCGGCGGCCACGGCCGCGTCCGCGGCGGCGGCCTGGTCCAGGGCGTCCTCGGTGCGGACGTCCACGAGGGCGTTGAGCACCGGGTTGGTGTCCTCGATGCGGGCGAGGAAGGCCCGGGCGACCTCGGTGGCGGAGAAGTCCTTCGCGCGGATCCCGGCGGCGAGTTCGGCCGCCGTGCGGTCCCACAGCGGCCTGTCGTCCTGGATGTCGGTCATCGGTGTGCTCCTGGGTGGTCGGGGCAGGGGTCGCCGGGGTCCGGGTCAGGTGCGGGTGCCGCCGAGGCGGGCGGCCCACGGCATGCCCAGGTAGGCGAAGGAGGGCGGCGCACCGCTGATGCGCCGGTTCATGAACATCCGTTCGTGCGTGGTGGCCAGGTAGACCACCGGGACGGCCGGGGTGAACCGGGCCTGGGCCTCGGCGTACGCCCGGGCGGAGGCCTCGGGATCGGCGGAGGTGCGGGCCTCGTCGAGCAGCCGGGTCACCTCGGGGTCGCGGTAGTCCGTCCAGTTGAAGATGCCGCGGGGGGTGACCATTTCGGCCACGTACGAGGCGGGGTCCGGCATGCCGACGTAGCCGAAGGTCAGGACCAGGTCGAGGCCCCTGCGGACCGAGGGATCGTAGAAGAGGGACGACATCTCGGTGGGCTGGAGCTGCTTGATATCGATGGCGACGCCGATCTTCTCGGCGGCGGCCTGGATGAAGGTCATGGCCTGCAGCCCGCGCTGGTCGCCGGCGGGTATGGCCGCTACCAGGGGGCGGGCGGCGGGGCCGGCCTGCTGCACCAGCTTCTTCGCTCGCTCCAGGTCGGGCTTCGGTACGGCGGGCAGCTTGTCGTAGGCGGCGTCGTAGCGGCGGGCGGCCGGGTCGCCGCGCCAGGTGAGGGGCGGCACCAGGGATTTGAGGGTGGTGGCGTCGCCGCCGAAGACGTTCTCGATGAGGGCGTCGCGGTCGATGGCGTGGGAGAGGGCGTCGAGGAGGCGGCGGTCGGCGGCCGGGGAGTCGGCGTTGCCGGGGATCAGCAGGACGTTCTGGGTGGACGGGCCCAGGTGGACCGTGCCGTTGTCGGCCCTGGCGAGGGCGGTGGCGCTGCTGGGCGGCAGTTCGTAGGTGCCGTCGACCTCGCCGGAGAGCAGGGCGCTGGTGAGGGTGTTGCTGTTGGTGATGAACCGGAAGGTGATCTCGCGGGCCTTGGGGCGAAGGGCGGTGTCCCAGTAGGCGTCGTTGCGGGTGAGGGTGATGCGGTCGCCGGATTTCCAGGAGTCGAGCCGGTAGGGCCCGGTGCACATCAGGCCGCCCCTGGGCGTGCCGTAGTCGGCGCCGGCCTTTTCGGTGGAGGTCCGCTTGTTCACCGCGCCGAAAGACGTCGACAGGGCCTTGGGCAGGGTCTGGTCGTAGGTCCGGGTGCGCAGGGTCACCTGGTGGGGGCCGGAGGCCCTGATGGAGGTGACGGCGGCGAGGTAGGTGCCGTACAGCGCCTGGGTCTTCGGGTCGCGCTGGCGTTCCAGGCTGTGGATCACGTCCTGGGGCGTCATGGGCGAACCGTCCCAGAACCTCACGTCGTCGCGCAGGTCCAGGACGAGGGTGCGGTCGTCTTTCCAGGTGACCTCGCGGGCGAGTCCGGGGCTCAGGGAGAAGTCCGGGTTCATCCGGGTGAGCGTGTCGCAGAGGTTGGCCTCGACCGTCTGGGGCGAGTAGTCGCCGACTTTCGCCGGGTCCAGTGTGGTCGGCTCGCCGTACGGCAGCGCCCAGGTGACGCGGTCCACGTCGGCGGGGCCGGGCGAGGTGGTGGTCGTGAGACGGGCGGGGCGCGGTGAGCCGTCGGCTCGGTCCGGGGTGGCGGTGCAGGCGGCCGTGGCCAGCAGGCACAGACCCGTGAGCACCGCCGGCGCTCGCTTCTTCACAGCCATGGCTGAGGCTCCTTGCCGGGAGGAGAGGGGAGAAGGGAGAAGGTCGGGCCGGCCGGGCGGTCGGCGCGGCCGGGTGGTCGGCGCGGCCGGGCGGTCGGCACCGTGCATGACGGCCGCCGAGTCGTGATGAACGAGCGTCATATAACACTGTTGCATCTCACGCTTGCATCTGGTGAGCTTGGGCGTCAAGCCCTGGGGCAGCCGCCCCTCGGCTTCGATCCCCTCCTGAAGGAGACCCCCCGTGTCGTTCACCCCCGCCCTCGACTTCGCCTTCGAGATCCGCGCCCAGGTGTCCGAGACCCTGCACATCGGTCACGGCGACGGGGAGGTCACGG
Organism: Streptomyces sp. SW4; assembly: GCA_003248315.1. Lineage (GTDB taxonomy): Bacteria > Actinomycetota > Actinomycetes > Streptomycetales > Streptomycetaceae > Streptomyces. The sequence goes on along the minus strand of QKWM01000001.1, from coordinate 976,336 downwards.
AGTTCACCCCCATCGTCGGCGGCACGGTGGACGGCCCGCGGCTGCGCTGGGAGGTGCTGGCCGGCGGCGGCGACTGGAGCAGCACCCGCGGCCGGGTCTGCGAACTCGAGGCCCGCTACCTCGTCCGGGCCGACGACGGCGCGGTGATCGACATCGTCAACCGTGGCTACTACCGGCCGGCGCCGGACGCCCCGGACCAGTACGACGACGGCCTGAAGGTCACCGAGACAGGGCACTACTACCGCACGTCCCCGGCCTTCCGGACGGACGCGCCCGCGCACCGCTGGCTCGCCGAGACGGTGTTCGTGGGGCTCGCCCGCCCCGAGGGAGAGGATGTCGTCGCCATCCGGATGTACGCGGTGCGGTAGCCGGCGCCGGAGACACGGGCGGGCCGACGCCCGGGTGGTCAGGTCGTCGCCGGCGCCGCCGGGCCGGGCGCCCGGGCCTCAGGGCGGTGCCGGAGGCGCGGGTAGATCAGGTGGCCGTCACGGACCCGGGCGTGCTCGTTCAGCGTGGCGGGCCGCGCCGAGGTGGCCGACAGGATGTGCACGACCTCGGCGCCCGCGACGATCAGCGCGTCGGTGATCAGCCTGCGGTGGCACCGCCAGGGCACCGCCTCGCTGCACATGATCGCCGGTCGTTCCCGTCGGGCGAGTTCCAGCAGTTCCGCCAGGCCCTCGGCGAACCGGGCGGTGGCCATGTAGTCGGCGTAGTCCCGGAAGGCCTTGACGCGCCAGGCGCCGTTGGCGCTGGGCACGCCCGCGGGGTGTGCCGGCGGCCGCCCAGCGCGGGGAGCCAGCGGTAGCCGACGTCGGGCGGCAGGGCCTCGACGACGGCCTGCTGGTTCCACTGGGGTGCTTGCGCGACGAGGGGAACGCCCTGACGTCCACGAGGCAGGTGACGCCGTGGTCGCGCAGCATGCGCAGCAGTTCGTCGAAACCGCGGGTGGAGTGGCCGACGGTGTGGACGGGGTTCATGGCCGGTTTCGTCATGGCACCGCCCCACAGCGGCGGCGGCCCCGGCACCCGCCGCCGGCCGCGTCACTCCTCGCGTTCGAAGTCCGCCTCCCAGCCCTTCTTGTCGAGGGCGCGCTGTGCGGTGAAGTACAGCTCGTACACGAAGCGGCGGGCGCGCTCCGGCGGCAGGTCGGGAGCCTCGCGCAGGAGCCGCTCGGTCCACGTGGCAATGATCTCGTCGTCGCCCATCTCTCCCAGCTCTCCAGATCCCGCCGCTCGCGCGCGAGACCCTGCCCGTAGGCGTCGGGACCCTCCCACTCAAACCCAGCGCCCCGGGCTCCGCAATCGGAGGGGACGCCAGGGGCCCGGGCGCCAGGGGACACGGATGCCTGGGACACGGATGCCTGGGACACGGATGCCTGGGGACACGGGCGCCAGGGGGCACAGGCGTCGGGGGACGCGCCGCGGGACATCGTGCGGTGCGGCCGGGCGCGTCGGGCCGTGCGGTCAGTGGCTGCGCGGCCGGAGCCAGTTCGGCCGGTGGACGGCCGGGCGGTGGTGTCCCGTCGTGCCGCCCGGCTCGCCGCCCCGGTCCGGCCCTCCAGCCGGCCGGCCAGTTCGTCGCGCTCGGCGGTGGCCTGCCGGGCGGTCACCCGGTCCCTGCGGCGCTTCTTGCTGCGGTGGCGCGCCAGGACCGTGCCGCCGACGAGCATCCACAGACCCAGGCCGAAGATCAGCGTGAGGGCGATGCCGCCGAGGAACGCCCGAGCGTGCTGATCGTGAACGGCTCGCTCCCCATCAGCGTCACGGTGTAGTCCGGGCCGCCGGACAGGTTCTCCGCGATCAGCAGACCCGCGAAGGCGGCGGAGCCCGCCATGAGCAGGAGACCCAGCAACAGCATGGTGCTCACCTCATCGTGTGTGGGTGTCCTCAGCGCACGGGTTACCGGGCAGACAAGGGCAAAACGCCCGGCAGGCCGGGCGGAACGGTCCCGCGGGCAGGAGCTGAGCGCTCCCTCGGGCAGAGGGGAGCGACGCGCTCCCCGCTCCGTCCGGAAATGCGCCGCGCCAGACGGCTATTTGCCACTGTGACTGAACAGTCGGCATATCCGGGGCGTCCCGGACAGCGGTGTAACACGCCGGACCCGGTGTGGCGCAGAAGCAGGCGAAAGGGCGGCGGAAAGCCGGAAGCCACCGGCATCGGCCGGAGCCGAGCCGCCCTTGTGACCCCACCCAGACCGCCCATCCGGATTGGATTTCCCCGTGAGCAACATCGACCCGGTACCGGGTTATCAGCCGCACCCCCAGCCCGTGACTCCCGACCGTCTCCAGCACCGTGAGGGCAGCTCACGGCGGGTCGGCCTGGCGATCTGCACGGTCGCCGACATCGCCGCCGGCCTGCTGGGCATGTGGATCCTGCTGTATCTGCTCGACGCGAACGAGGGAAATGTGTTCGTGGAGTTCGTGCGCGGAACCGCGGACCTGCTGGCGTGGTGGTCACAGGACATTTTCACGATGGACACCGAGGGTCTACGTGTCGTCCTCAATCATGGTCTTCCGGCAGTGCTGTATTTGCTGCTGGGACATGGAATCGCCGCCCGGCTCAACCGCGCCTGACCACGCGGCCGCACCTCAGGAACCGACGCGCGACCCAGGCATGACAGTGAAGGACCGACTGTGACACGCACCTCCACGGGACACGACCTCCAGCCGATCTACGAGGATCTCGTCCGGGAACTCGGCGACGCCGTGGCCGAGGCCCAGTCCGCGGCCGCTCACACCGAGCAGCAGGCGACGGAACTCCTCGGTTTCACCGGGCCCCGGCCGGCCCACCGCCACCCTCAGGACGCCACGGCGGCCTCGGGCCGGCGGCAGGAGGGGCGCGGACACCAGCCGTAGGCCGTCCGGCACACGGACCCCGGCCGCCCCGCTCCCGAGGAGCCCGTTCCGCTCCCCCGAGGAGCCCGTTCCGCTCCCGCGAGGAGCCCGTTCCGCTCCCGCGAGGAACCCGTCCCGCTCCCGCGAGGAACCCGCCCTGTTCCCCGAGGAATCCGCCCCACTCCCCCGAGGAATGTGCGCAGGAGCCTCACACAGGGTGCACACGGCCTTGCGAAAGGGTCATTAGCGTGGCTGCCCGACGCTGCCCCCGTCCGGAGACGACCGGTGCGTTCCGGTCCCCTCCGGGCGGGCGACGGCCAGTGGACCCAGGAAGGCCGAAAGACCGCAGATGGATTACTGCTCCTCGTGCCGGCGGCACCTCAACGGTGCCCTGGTGTGTCCCGGGTGCGGCGCCTACGCCCCGGACATCGACCCCCGGGCCCGGAACGGCCGGCCCCCGGCGGCGGACACCGCCATGCTCCCCGACACCGCCATACCTCCGGACACGGCCATACGTCCGCACACGGCCACACGTCCGGACACCGCCATACGTCCGGCCGGTCCCGTCCGCCTGACCGGCGACGTACGTCCGGTCGGCGACGTACGTCCGGTCGGCGACGTACGTCCGGTCGACGACGTACGTCTGGTCGACGACGTCCGGCCGCCCGCCGGCAACCGGCCGGCCGACGAGAACCGTCCGGCCGGCGACGTGACCGCCGCCGGGGCGGTCGCGGCGGCGGACGGGGACGGCCCGGCCGCAGTCGACGCCGGGCCGCGACCCCCGGGGCAGGGGCGGGCGGCGCGCCGCCGTCAGCTGGCCCGCTGGAAGAAGAACAAGCGCCGGGCGGCGGTCGCGAGCGCCGTCGCACTGGTCGGCGGCGGCCTGACCGTCGCCACGATGGACCGGCACGCCGCGGACCGGGCGCAGGCCGCCGAGGCACCGGACCTGCGGGTCGGGGACGCGACCCGGGCGCCGGCGCCCGCGCAGAGCCCGCCGGCCTCGCCTTCGGCGGCGGACCGGGGCGCTGACGAGTCGTCACCGGCCCCCACCCGGCCACGGCAGCCGGCGACCGGCTCGCCGCACCAGCAGTCCGTCACGGCGTCTCCCCGCCCGGCCTCCCCCACCGCCCGGCCGGAGGCCACCGCCGCCCGGCCGTCCGCCGCGCCGGCCACGCCCGCCCCGCCGTCCCGGCCCACCGCCCCGGACGGCGGCGAGGGGCGGCGGACCGCTCGCGGCCGGTGACGGAGCAGCCGTCCGGGTCCCGGACGTCCGACGGCACCCCGCAGAGCCCACCCCCGGCGGGCGCCGGCCAGGAGCGGACGACGCCCACGACGCCCACAACGCCGGCGGCGCCCGCGTCGCCCACGTCGCCGACCGAGATCTGTCTGCTCGGGGTGTGCCTGGGCTGACCGGGCGGGCACTCGCCCGTCACCGGCCGTGACGGCGACTCGTCACGGTTCGTTCGCACGAGGGCGACGAAAGGTGACGTGTGCGCGTGGTGTGGAAGACGTTCCGGTGGGCCTTCGCGGTGACGGTCCTCGGCCTGCTCGCCGGAGTGCTGTACGACGGTGGACGGCCCTCGGACTGGTCGCCGTCCTCGCCGTCCTGGAAGTGTCCCTGTCCTTCGACAACGCGGTGATCAACGCCGGCATCCTCGGGCGGCTCAACGCCTTCTGGCAGCGGATGTTCCTCACCGTGGGCATCCTGATCGCGGTCTTCGGGATGCGGCTGCTGTTCCCCATCGTCATCGTCGCGATCAGCGCGCGTCTGGCGCCGACCGACGCCGTCCGTCTCGCGCTCACCGACAAGGCCCGCTACCAGGAACTGGTGACCGACGCCCACCCGTCGATCGCCGCGTTCGGCGGCATGTTCCTGCTGATGATCTTCCTCGACTTCGTCTTCGAGGACCGGGAGGCCAAGTGGCTCGGCCGGCTGGAGCGGCCGTTGGCCCGGCTCGGGAGGATCGACATGCTGTCGGTCTGCCTCGCCCTCGGCGTCCTCCTGGTGACCGCCACGACGTTCGCCGCCCACGCCCACCAGCACGGCGGCGTCCACGCCGACAAGACCGAGACGGTCCTCCTCTCCGGCATCGCCGGCCTCATCACCTATCTGGTGGTGGGCGGCCTGTCCGGCTTCTTCGAGGGCAGGCTGGCCCGTACGCAGGACGGCGACGCCGGCCGGGAGGACCGCGAGCGGGACGGGAACGGCGCCGGACGGCCGTCCGGGGCCGCCGGAGGTCGGACGGCAACGGGCCTCGCCGGCAGGGCCGCGTTCTTCACCTTCCTCTACCTGGAGGTGCTCGACGCGTCGTTCTCCTTCGACGGCGTCATCGGCGCCTTCGCCATCACCAACGACATCGTCCTGATGGCCCTCGGCCTCGGCATCGGCGCCATGTACGTCCGTTCCCTGACCGTGTACCTGGTCCGCCAGGGCACCCTCGACGAGTACGTCTACCTGGAGCACGGCGCCCACTACGCGATCGGCGCCCTCGCCCTGATCCTGCTCGCCAGCATCCGGTACCAGATCAACGACATCGTCACCGGCCTCGTCGGCGTGACCCTGATCGGCGCCTCCTTCTGGTCCTCGGTCCGGCACAACCGGGCGGCGGCCCGCTGAGGCCCTCGTCCGGCCGGCGGGACGTATCCTCGCCCGGAGCACGACGCGAAGGACGGTGCACGTGGCAGCCAGCACACCGGAGACGGGGCGGAACCGGACGTCCCTGGGCGCCCGGGCCCGGGAGGCGGTGCGCGAGCGCATCGTGGACGGGCGCTACCCGATGGGCGCGCGGCTGGTCGAGCGGGAGGTCGCCGAGGAGCTGCGGATGTCCCGGGTGCCGGTGCGGGAGGCGCTGCGCGCACTGGTCGCGGAAGGCCTGCTGGAACTCCTGCCGCACAGCGGTGTCCGGGTACGGCGCCTGGAGCGGGACGACGTCCGGTACCTGTACGAGGTGTGGGAGCCGCTGGCCGTGCAGGCGTCGCGGCTCGCGGCCCGGCGGGTCGCCGGCACGGCCGACGGCGTCGCGCCCGGGCTCGACGCGCTGCGCGCCTCCCTGGCACGGGCCGAGGAGGCGGCCGGCGAGGAGGAGGGCGCGCGCGAGGTCGCCGCGCACACCGAGTTCCACGAGCGGATCGTGGCCCTCGCCGGGAACCCCCTGCTGGCCCGCACGATGGAGCAGCTGAGCTGGCAGTTGCAGCTGCTGTTCGGGATGCGCGAGGAGCCCGCCCACATGCGCGCGCAGCACGCGGAGATCTTCCGGCACATCGCGGCGGGCGACGAGGACCTGGCGGCCGCCAGCACGCTGCTGCACGTCCGGGACAGCCGGGCGGTGGCACTGCGCTCCCTGTTCGGCGACAGCACTTTGTATACCTGACCCTGGAGCTACTCACGGGCGAGGAACGGGACCACCTCGCCCCATGGTGATCTGCCCGGATATCTCCGTTTGTTCACATGGCTCGCGTGACGGTTCCGAGGGATCCCTTGTCGCCACCCTCCGTTTGGTATACAAAATGCGGCAGCCCCTTCCGCTTCCGTCGCCGTGACGTCTCCCGTCGCCGCGATGTCCCCGTGATGTCCCCGTCCCCGCAAGGAGCCGCCATGTGCGTCGAGTCCACCTCGCCTCCGCCCAGCCGACTGACCCGCAGGGGTGTGCTCGCCGCCTCCGCCGCCCTCGCGGGCACCGCCGCCGCCCTCGGCCCGGCCGCCCGGCGTCGGGGCGCCGCGCCGCCGCCCGGCCCGCACCGGTGACCTGGTCGTCGAGGGCGGCACCCTGCTCGACCCGGCGACCGGCGACGTCACCGAGGACTCCGTCGTGGTCGTCCGGGACGGTGTGATCCACGCGGCCGGCGCCCGCGGCCGGACCGCCGTCCCGCGCGACGCCGCCCGCCTGGACGCGCACGGCCAGTGGGTGCTGCCCGGCCTGATCGACGCGCACATCCACCTCAGCACCGCGGCCGAGGCCCGCGACGCCGTCCGCAAGGGCGCCACCAGCGCGCGCAGCGGCTCCACGAACTTCTACCAGGACGTCGCCGTCCGGGAGCTGGCGCGCCATGCGCCCGCTCTGGCGCCCCGCCTCCAGGCGGCCGGCGTCTTCGTCACGCCCCACCTCGGCGACACCGTTCTCGCCGACCCCGACCTGACACCGCTGGCCACGCTCGCGGACGGGGTCCGGTCGGCCGAGGCGCTGCGCCGTGTCGTCCAGGTGAACCTGGCGCGGGCGCCGACGTGATCAAGACGCGGGTCAACGAGCGGGCCGGGCTGCCCGACCAGGACCCGCTGACCCAGGTCTACTCGCACGCCCAGCTCAGCGAGGTGGTCGCGGCGGCGCGCCGCGGCGGGAAGGGCGTGCTGTGCCACAGCTACAGCGAGCGGGGCTGCCACGACGCGGTGACCGCGGGCGTCCGCTCCCTGGAGCACGGCGTGTTCGTCGGCGAGCGCACCCTGCACGAGATGCGCCGCCGGGGAACGTGGTTCACGCCCACCCTCACCGCCATCGCGGGCCTCGCCGAGTCGCCGGACCCGGTCCTCGCCGAGCGGGGCCGCACCTATCTGCCGGTGCTGAAGAAGGCCGTCCTGGCGGCGCACGAGCTGGGTGTGCCGCTCGCGGCGGGCACCGACTCCTCCGGCGGCACCGTGGATCCCGTGGGCCGCGAGGTGGAGTTGATGCACGCCGCCGGCCTGTCGCCGCTGGACGCCCTCCGCACGGCCACGACCGGTGCGGCGCGGCTGATGGGTCTGCAGGGCACGGCGGGCCGGCCGACCCGTGGCCACGCCGGCGACCTGCTGCTCGTCCCCGGCGATCCGCTGGCCGACCTGTCGGTGCTGTCGTCCCCGACCCGCGTGGTGCGGTCGGCATCGCCCTCTGACCCGCCCCACCGGCCAACCCGCCCCACCCCTCCAGCCCGTCCGACCTCTCCGACCCGTCCGACCCGTCCGCCCGTTCCGCCCCGTCCGACCCCTTCGCCCCGTCCAACCCGTCCGCCCCGTCCATCAAGGAGAACTCCCATGACTCCCCCGCCTTTGTCCCGGCGTGGCGTCCTCGCGGGTGCCGCGTCCCTCGGTGGTGCCGCCCTCGCCTCGTCCTCGGCACCGGCCGCCGCCGAGGCCCGGCGCCCGGCAGGGCCGTCGTCTTCCGCGACGTGCGGCCGCCCGGCGCCGCCGAGCCGGTGGACCTGACGGTCGTCGACGGCCGGATCGCCGCCGGTCCCGCGCCCAAGGGCGCCAAGGTGGTGGACGGCGGCGGGCGGCTGGCGCTGCCGGCGCTGGTCGACGCGCACATCCACCCCGACAAGACCAGCTGGACGGCGCGTGGGTGTCCGCCGGCCGGCCGACGGCATCGCCGACTACTGCGAGCAGGACGTGGAGCTGTACCACTCGCAGCGCCGTCCGGTCGGCGAGCGGGCGTACGGTCTGATGGCGCACGCCGTGACCCGCGGCACCCGGGCCATGCGGGCGCACGCGGACGTGGCCCCCGCCTACGGCCTGGCCGGTGTCGAGGGCGTGGCCGAGGCACGGGACCGGCTCGCCGACGCACTGGACGTGCAGATCGTGGCGTTCCCGCAGCACGGTGTGGTGCGCACGCCCGGCACCGCGGAGCTGCTGACGGCGGCGGCGCGCGAGGGGCTGGTCGACATGATCGGCGGCATCGACCCGATCAGCTTCGACCACGCCCTGGACGAGCAGCTCGACCTGGTCTTCGACCTTGCCGACCGGTACGGGATCGGCGTGGACATCCATCTGCACGACCGCGACGACAAGGGCGTGCGGGTGCTGCGCGGCATCGTCGAGCGCACCCGGGCGCTGTCGCTGCGCGGCAAGGTGACGGTCAGTCACGTCTTCTGTCTGCCGTTCCTCGCCGAGCGCGAACTGGACGCGCTGGCCGGGGACCTGGCGGACCTCGACATCGCCCTGACGACGGTCGCCCCGAACGAGTCGCTGGTCCTGCCCGTCGCGGCGCTGCGGGAGCACGGTGTGCGGGTGGGGCTCGGTTCGGACGGTGTGCGGGACGCGTGGAGTCCGTTCGGCAACGCCGACATGCTCCACCGCGCGCACATCCTCGGCTGGGTCACGGACGTGCGCCTCGACGAGGAACTGACGGCCTGTTACACCGTCGGGGCGCACGGCGGCGCCGATGTCATGGGCCTGCCCCGCGCCGATCTGACGCCGGGTTCGCCGGCGGACTTCGTCCTGGTGCGCGGGGAGAACGTGCCGCAGGTCCTGGTCGACATGCCGCAGCGCGACATCGTCGTCCACGGCGGCCGGGTCGTCGCCCGCAACGGCGAACTGGTCTGAGCCGGGCCGCCGCCCGGGTCCGCCCCGGCCGGCGCCGGCGTCTTCCCGGGCGCGGTTCAGGCCGCCGTACCGAACGTGGCGGCGAGCGCCTCGGTCAGAGTGCCGTCGCCGGCCGTGTCCGTATCCGCGTCCACGTCCGTGTCCGCGGCCCAGCAGACGTATCCGTCGGGCGGACGAGGAGGGCGGCGGCGCCCGGGTCCTCGCCTGCCGTGGCACGGACGAGGTCGACGCGGGCGGCAGGCGCAGTCCGTCCGGGACGCGACCGGCGAGGTCGAGCAGGACGCCGTGCCCGGTGCGCAGCAGTGCCGACAGCCGGGTCGGGCCGGCCTCGGTGACCAGGTCGGCGTCGGGTGCGCGCCGGCCGGTGAGCGGATGGTCGCCGGGAAGGTCGTAGCGCAGCGAGAGGCCCGACATCAGGCCCGCGAGGTGGCGGTTGGCGTCGGGCAACCGCATCAGGTCGACGAAGATGTCGCGCAGGGCGGCGACGTCCTCGCTCGGGTGCGGGTCCGCCAGGACGCGCTGCGCCGACGTGTGGTGCAGCACCTGCGCTCCGGCCGGATGCCGTTCGGCGTGGTAGCTGTCCAGCAGGCCGTCCGGCGCCCGGCCCCGGACGGCGGCCGCGAGTTTCCAGCCGAGGTTGAAGGCGTCCTGGATGCCGAGGTTGAGGCCCTGACCGCCGAGGGGCGGGTGGATGTGCGCCGCGTCGCCGGCGAACAGGACGCGGCCCGAGCGGTAGTGCTCCAGTTGCCGTGTGGCGTCGGTGAACCGCGAGGAGACGTCCACGGCGGCGAGGGTGGTCCCGGGCCGTACACGGTGTGCAGCGCGGCGGCGATCTCCTCGTGGGCGACGGGGGCGTCGCGGTCGGCGTCCGTCCGCTCCGCGTGCCCGAAGGTGAACCGGTACCGGTCGTCCCGAGCGGGACCAGCATCGCCCAGTAGCCGCCCGCGTGACGGGTGAGGCCGCTCATGTGCCCCATCCGCCGCGGCACCAGCGCGGAGGCCGAGGCCAGGCGGATGTCGGCCAGTGCCCCCACGTACGTGCCCGGCCGGCCCGGGAACGGCAGGCCGAGCAGCTTGCGCACGGTGCTGCGACCGCCGTCGCACGCCGCCAGGTACCGGCCCCGCACCCGCCGGTCGCCGGCCTTGACCACGACGGCCGCGTCGTCCTGGGCGACCGCCGTCACCGGGGTGCCGCGCAGCACCCGTGCGCCGGCGGCGACGGCCCGCTCCTCGAGCACCTCCTCCAGCTCCCACTGCGGGATCGCGATCGGGTGGGGGTGCCGGGTCCGAAACGGCGTGCAGTCCAGCGGCACGGGCAGGGCCGCGAAGTGCCCGCCCACCGCATCGCGCGGCGTGGCCCTGCGCAGCAGGGGCTCCAGCAGCCCGCGCGCCTCCAGCAGTTCCGCGGTACGCGGCTGGACGCCGCCGCCCTTCACCTGTTCCACGCGCCGGTGCAGTTTCTCCACCAGCACGGTCCCGACCCCGGCCAGCGCCAGTTCGTACGCCAGCACCAGTCCGGTGGGGCCGGCGCCCGCGACGACGACCTCGGTCTCGATCTCTGCCGACACCTTCGCTGCCTCCCGTCTCCTGCCCGGATCCTTCACCGGATGCAGAGGTAACCCGAGAGCAAAGGTATACCAGGTGCAGAAATATCCCGAGGGAAGCGAGTTGCTAGACTGCGCGCCGTGGACGGCAAGCCAGGACTGCGAGAGCGCAAGAAGCAGCGGACCCGTGCGGCGATCTCCGACGCGGCGATCGGCCTGTTCCTCGAACACGGCTTCGACGCCGTGTCGGTGGCTCAGGTCGCCGAGGCGGCCGAGGTGTCCAAGCGCACCCTCTTCGCCTACTTCCCGACCAAGGAAGACCTCGTGGTGCACCGGCTCGCCGATCACGAGACGGAGATCGCGCGCGTCGTGCGGGCCCGCCCGCCGGGCACCGGCCCGCTGGCCGCGGTGCGCGAGCACTTCCTCGCCGGGCTGCGCGAGCGGGACCCGATCACCGGGCTCAACGACCGCCCCGAGGTGCGCAGCCTGCACCGCATGATCCTCGGCGCGCCGTCCCTGGTGGCCCGGATGGAGGGGTTCAGAAGCGGCTCCGAGCGCGCGCTGGAGCAGGCGCTGCGCGAGACGGCGGGCACCTGCGGGCTCACGTCCCGGATCGCCGCGGCCCAGATCGTCGCGGTCCACTGGACCCTGGCCCGGGACAACGCCGAGCGCATGGCCTACGGCGAGCCGGCCGACGACCGGTACGAGGGCGCGGTGAGCGACGCGCGGGAGGCGTTCGCGCTGCTGGAGAACGGCCTGCGGCGGCTGGGCGGCGAAGACTAGCCGCCCGGCCGCCGCCGCCTTCAGTGGCCGCCGGTGAGGTGCCCGGCGAGCCGCCGGCGCATGGCGGCGCTGGGCTCGTCGAGCCCGGTGAAGGTGACCTTCTTGCCGCGCTGGGCGTACTTGGTCTCGATGGCGTCGAGCGCGGCGACGGACGAGGCGTCCCAGATGTGGGTGCCGGACAGGTCGATGACGACGTCGTCGGGGTCGCCCTGGTAGTCGAACTGGTAGACGAGGTCGTTGGAGGAGGCGAAGAAGAGCTCGCCGGTGACCGCGTACACGACCTGCTCGCCGTCGGGGTCGACCACGCCGGAGACGCTGGTCAGGTGGGCGACCCGCTTGGCGAAGACGACCATCGCGGCGATGGTTCCGACGACGACGCCGATGGCGAGGTTGTGGGTGACGACGACCACGACCACCGTGGCGGCCATGACGAGGGTCTCCCCCGGCGGCATGCGCCGCAGCGTCCTCGGCCGGACGGAGTGCCAGTCGAACGTGCCCACCGACACCATCACCATGACGGCGACGAGGGCGGCCATCGGGATGTCGGAGACGACCGGGCCGAAGACGATGCACAGCACCATCAGGAACGCGCCGGCCAGGAAGGTGGACAGACGGGTGCGGGCGCCGGACACCTTCACGTTGATCATCGTCTGGCCGATCATGGCGCAGCCGCCCATGCCGCCGAAGAAACCGGTGACGATGTTGGCGACGCCCTGCCCGACGGACTCGCGGGTCTTGTTGGAGTGGGTGTCGGTGATGTCGTCGACCAGCTTGGCCGTCATCAGCGACTCCATCAGGCCGACGAGCGCCATGGCGAGGGCGTACGGGGCGATCGTGGTCAGCGTGTCCATCGTGAACGGCACGTCGGGCAGGCCCGGCACGGGCAGGGAGGACGGCAGCTCGCCCTTGTCACCGACCGTGGGGACCGCGATGCCGGCGGCGACGGTGATCACGGTGAGGACGACGATCGAGACCAGCGGCGCCGGGACCACCTTGGTGACCTTCGGGAAGAACACCATCAGGGCCAGGCCGGCGACGACGAGGGGGTAGACCGCCCACGGCACGTCGCGCAGCTCCGGCACCTGCGCCAGGAAGATGAGGACGGCCAGTGCGTTGACGAAGCCGACCATGACGCTGCGCGGCACGAACCGCATGAGCCTGGCCACGCCCAGCGCGCCGAGGACCACCTGGAACACGCCGGCCAGGATGACCGCGGCGACCAGGTAGCCCAGCCCGTGCTCGCGGTTGAGGGGGGCGATGACGAGGGCGACGGCACCGGTGGCGGCGGAGATCATCGCCTTGCGGCCGCCCACGACGGAGATGACGACCGCCATCGTGAAGGACGCGAACAGCCCGATGCTCGGGTCGACACCGGCGATGATCGAGAAGGAGATGGCCTCGGGATCAGGGCCAGGGCGACGACGAGGCCCGCCAGCACCTCGGTACGCAGCACCTTCGGGGAGGCCAGCCAGTCGGGCTTGGACAGGCGCGGCCGGGTGGCCGCGGACAGCGGAGAGGACATGCAACCGTTTCTGTTTCGGGCGCACGCGTCCACGCCGCTGGACGCCCGCGCGCGACGTACGGATTCCACGGGGCGGGAATCCCTCGGGCACCGGCGGCCACGCGGGGCCGTGCCGGACGGGCGGCAGCCCGCACGGCTGCCGGTCGGGCGTCGTCGCCCGGAAGTCTTCGGGTGCCGTGCGCGCCCGGAGGGCTCCGCCACGGCGGCCGCGCTCGCGCCGCGCAGCGGCGGAGGAGCACGCGGGCAACTCTACCCTGACGTTAGGGAAGAGTGCGAGCCGCTCCTTGGGAAACCGAGGCGAGCTGAGCCCCGGTCCTGCGATTGCCCCCGCGTAGACTCAGGGACTCGACCCATTCGCAAACCGGCGGGGACCCTAGGGAGAAGGCGCGGCGATGAGCGAGCGGCACATGCAGATCGGTGAGGTGGCCGAGCGGACCGGTCTGTCGCTGCGCACCATCCGTCACTACGAGGACGTCGGTCTGGTGGTCCCTCGGCCCGCAGCAAGGGCGGCTTCCGGCTGTACACGGAGTCCGACGTCGACCGGCTGATGGTGATCCGCCGGATGAAGCCGCTGGACTTCTCCCTGGAGGAGATGCGGGACCTGCTGGAGATCACCGACCGCCTCGGCGACACGGCACGGCCGCCGTCGGGCGAGGAGCGGGAGGGGCTGCGGGAGCGGCTCGACGCCTACCGCAGGACGGCCGAAGAGCGCTGCGAGTCCCTGCGCCGCCGGCTGGAGATGGCCGAGGACTTCGCGGGCACGCTGCGCCACCGGCTCCAGGAGGACGCCCGGCTCCAGAACGACGCCCGGCTCCAGGACGACTCCCGGCTACAGGAGGACACGCGCTCGCCGCGCTGAGCCGTCGGCCGAGGACGGATCCTCCGGTGGTGGCGGGCCTCGCCGGCGGGCGGAAATCGACGTGCCCCGGCGGGCGCCGTTCGGGTAACCTGCACCACCATGTCGAGTCCCGAGTCGGACAGGGTGGGGGCTTTCGGTCACCCGTCAGCCCCTGAACCACTGATCTCCGCGTTCCGCCGAACCACTGCTTGTTCCGCCGAACCACTGATTTTCCGTGTTCCGCGGCCCCGCCGTGCCTGCGTGTTCCGCCGGCCGGACGTGTGGCCGCCCGGGGCCGACCGCGGTGACGAGATGACGTCTCACGCCTCTCCTCACCCCGGAGCCACTCGATGCCTTTCGCGCTCTGTCTCCTCGCCCTGGCCGTCTTCGCCATGGGCACATCCGAATTCATGCTGGCCGGCCTGCTGCCGGACATCGCCTCCGACCTCGGCGTCTCCGTCGGGGCGGCGGCCACGCTCACCTCGGCGTTCGCGATCGGCATGGTCGTCGGCGCCCCTCTGTGGCGGCTCTGGCCCGCGACTGGCCGCCCCGGGCCGCCCTGACCGGGTTCGTCCTGGCGTTCCTCGCGGCCCACGCCGTCGGGGCCACCACCGGGAGCTTCCCGGTGCTGTTCGCGACCCGCGTGGTCGCGGCGTTCTCGAACGCGGGGTTCCTCGCCGTCGCCCTGACGACCGCCGCCGCGCTGGTCCCGCCGGACCGGAAGGGCCGCGCGCTCGCCGTGCTGCTGTCGGGCACCACGCTGGCCACGATCGCCGGGGTCCCCGGCGGGTCCTCCTCGGCACCCTGTTCGGCTGGCGGGCCACCTTCTGGGCCGTGGCCGCCCTCTGCGTGCCCGCGGCCGTCGGCATCCGCTGGGCGGTCCCCCGGCGCGGCCCCCGGAACGCCGCGGGCCCGGCCCGGCGCTGCGGTCGGAACTCGCCCAACTGGCCCGTCCCCGCCTGCTGGTGACCATGCTGCTCGGTGCCCTCGTCAACGCGGCGACCTTCGCGGGCTTCACCTTCCTCGCACCCGTCGTGACCGACACCGCCGGGCTGGACGAGCTGTGGGTCTCCGTGGCCCTGATGCTGTTCGGCGCCGGTTCCCTCGTGGGCGTCACCGTCGCCGGGCGGCTGTCCGACCGGCGCCCGGGGCTGGTCGTGGCGGCCGGCGGTCCGCTGCTTCTCGCCGGCTGGCCGGCCCTGGCGCTGCTGGCCGAAGAGCCGGCCGCCCTCTTCCCGCTCGTGTTCGCGCAGGGGGCACTGTCCTTCGCGCTGGGCAGCACCCTGATCACGCGGGTGCTGTACGAGGCGGCCGGAGCGCCCACGATGGCGGGCTCCTACGCGACCGCCGCGCTCAACGTCGGCGCCACCGTCGGGCCCCTCGTCGCCGCCCCCGCCCTGGCCACCCCGGCCGGGAACCTCGGCCCCCTGTGGGTCGGCGGGCTCCTCGTCCTGCTGGCGCTGGCGGCCGCCGTGCCCCTCGGCCGGGACGTCCTCGCGGCCGGCCGGCCCGGCGAGGCCTCCCGCTGACGCCCTCGCAGGCCCCGGGCCCCCGGCTCACGCCGAGGGCGGGACGGTGTGCTCCGGGCGGTCCGGTGCGAGGTAGCCGACGCCGGTCCGGTCGGCGTGCGCGGCGAGCAGGCCGCGCAGTTCCTCCGCCGCCGTCCGGAGCAGATCCCCGTCACGGGAGCCGTGGAGGGTTTCGAGGACGAAGACGACCCGGGTGGAGTCCTCCGTGACCCGGGTGCGGTGGGCGTCGCGGTGGTTCCAGTGGCGGGTGAGGATCCCGTCGGCGTCGGCGTAGACGATCTCGCCGGGCCTCGGGTTCTCGACGGTGCCGGGCTCGCCGAGCGGGGTGAACTCCTCC
This sequence comes from Streptomyces sp. SW4, assembly GCA_003248315.1. Lineage (GTDB taxonomy): Bacteria > Actinomycetota > Actinomycetes > Streptomycetales > Streptomycetaceae > Streptomyces. The sequence goes on along the minus strand of QKWM01000001.1, from coordinate 960,662 downwards.
GTGCCGTCCGCGGGCGGATGTCCACGTCGCCGGCGACGTGGTCGAGGTCGAAGGCGCCGGCGGGCAGGCCGTGCCGGACGGAGACGGTGTTGTAGGAGTCGACGGCCGGGTTGATGCGCGGCAGGCTGCCCTTCTTGGCGAGCCGGCGGCCGAGCGCGTCCACGCTGGGGCGGACCCGCCGCGGGTTGGTCCCGAAGGAACGGTAGGCGGTGTGCCAGGCCTCGATGCGGGGGTCGGTCTCGTCGGCGGGCCGCCAGCGGCCGTCGGCGAGCCGGCGCTCCAGGTCCTCCAGGGCCGCGGTGGTGTCCGGCCACGGTTCGCGCCCCTTGAGCCCGCCGGCGGTGACCAGGGCGACGAGGGTGTCGGGGAAGGCGTCGGCGACGGCGGGGGCGATCCGGAAGACGGTCATGGGCGGGGTTTCCATTTCTGCGCGGGAGGGGCGGGTGGTGGTGCGGGCCGGTGTCAGGGCCGCCAGGGCCGATGCGGTCCAGGCGGCGCCGCTGCCCGAGCGCTGCCGCGGCGTCCAGGCCCCGGCCGCGCTCGGTGAGGCGCCCGGCGACCGAGGAGCGGTGCTCGACGGGCTTGTGGTCGTCGTACTTGAACTTGGCCACGACCTCGGTGACGTCCAGGCGCAGGCCGCGGATGCCGGACAGCATCCGGCCGTACGGGGCCGGTCCACGGCGACGGCGGCGTGGTCGCCGTCGGGCTGGAAGTGGGCGAGCTGGCGGCGCAGCAGGTCCGCCTTGCCCTCGGGTCGTCGACGATGTGGGCGCGGCAGGTGAACCGGACGGCCGCGTAGTAGCTGGTGGGACGCCGTCCGTGGGCGCCGTGCCCGGTCCCGCGCGCCAGGGGCCGGGGACGAAGGCGTAGTCGCCGATGACGGTGAAGGTGACGTGCGGGTCGCGCTCGATCGCCGCCCAGACCGGGTTGGGCCGGGCGAGGTGGACCAGCAGCCGGTCGCCGTCGCAGGCGAAGTGGGTGGGGACGACGGCGGGCGGCCGGCCGGGGAGGCCGTTCACGGCGAGCTGGCCGAAGTCGTGGCCGTCGGCGATCCAGGCCCGCCATTCGGCGTCGTCCAGGGCGGCGTCCCAGGGTGGACGAGCATGCGGTTCTCCCTGCGCGGTCTCGTGCGGCGACGGTCGGGCGAGCGAACACGGGCGATCCCCGTGCCATCATCGGAACGACTGGACCGTACAACGGACCGACCGGAGCGCGTCAATCCAACGACCGGACGGTACATTGCAATGACCGACCCACGAGGAGGCGTGCGCATGGCCGAGACCGAGGCCGCGCTGCGGGCGCTGGCCCACAACGTCAGGGCGGCCCGCACCCGCGCCGGGCTGTCCCTGGACGAACTCGGCCGGCGCGCACAGGTGAGCAAGGGCGCCCTGGTCGCCCTGGAGAAAGCCCAGGGCAATCCGAACTTCGCCACGCTGGTACGGCTCGCCGACACCCTCGGCGTCTCCGTCTCCGCCCTGCTGGAAGGACCGGCCGAGGACCGCGTCCGCATCGTGGCCGCCGACGCCGTGGGGCCGCTGTGGACCGGCCCCCGCGGCAGCGAGGCCCGGCTGATGCTCACCACGTCGGGCCCGGCCCCGGTCGAGGTCTGGCGCTGGCGGCTCGAACCCGGCGAGGAGTACCCGAGCCATCCGCACCAGGCCGGCGTCGTGGAGACCGTCAGTGTCACGTCCGGCCGGATGACCCTGCTCGTCGACGGCGGCGAGCACACCGTCGCGGCCGGGGAGACCGCCGCGTTCGACGGCGACGTCCCCCACACCTACCGCGGTGCCGGGGACGGGCCCTGCCACCTGGTCATGACCGTCCACCTGCCGCCGGGGCCCGGCTCTGCGGCCTGACGACGGCCACCGCGGGATACCGGGCGCGAGCCCACGCCGGTGAGCGGGGGACCCAGGCCGGTGAGCGGGGGCGAGCCCAGCCGGTGACGGGGGCGGGCCCACGCCGGTGACGGGGGCGGGCCCACGCCGGTGACGGGGCGGGCGCGCGTGCCGCCGGCCCGCGGCACCCCGCTCCCCCGGCCGGAAGCACCTCGTGCATGATCGGTGGGGCCCCTCGACCTTCAGGGCGGGGAGGCGTCTCATCGAACGCGAAGGAGATGGCTTTGACCATCTGGGAGGCACTGGCGGTCTTCGCCGCCGGCATCGGCGCGGGCACCATCAACACCATCGTCGGCTCGGGCACCCTCATCACGTTCCCCGTGCTGCTCGCCACGGGACTGCCGCCCGTGACGGCGACCGTGTCCAACGCCCTCGGGCTGATCCCCGGCTCCGTCAGCGGCGCCATCGGCTACCGGGCGGAGCTGAAGGGGCAGCGCGCGCTGGTCCTGCGGCTCGGCGTCGCCGCCGCGATCGGCGGCTGGGCGGGGCGATGCTGCTGCTCCTGCTGCCCGAGACCGCGTTCGAGACGATCGTCCCGGTCCTCGTCGCGCTCGCACTGGTCCTCGTGATCCTCCAGCCGCGGCTGTCGGCGGCCGTCCAGCGCCGCCGCGCCCGGTCCGGGACCGAACCGACGGCCCACGGCGGTCCCGTCCTCTTCGGCGGTCTGCTCCTCGCCAGCGTGTACGGCGGCTACTTCACCGCGGCCCAGGGCATCATCTACCTCTCCCTGATGGGCATGCTGCTGGACGACACCCTCCAGCGCCTCAACGCCGTGAAGAACGTCCTCGCGGCGATCGTGAACAGCATCGCCGCGCTCTTCTTCCTCTTCGTCGCCGACTTCGACTGGACCGCCGTCCTGCTCATCGCCGTCGGATCCGCGATCGGCGGGCAGTTCGGCGCCAGGATCGGGCGCCGGCTGCCGCCCACCGCGCTGCGCGCGTTCATCGTGGCCGTCGGCGTGTGCGCCATCGTGCAGTTGCTGCTGCGCTGAGCCGGCCACGGGACGGACGGGTCCCGCGCCGCGCGGTCAGGCGACGGCGCGGCGGAAGACCTGGCGCGAACCGCCCTCCGGGCCGGGCTCGGCGGGCTCGGCGGCGGTGAAGCCGAGGCGCTCGTAGAACACGCGCGCGCCGCCCTCGACGGCGGCCGGGTGGTCCGCGCCGAACGTCACCACCTCGACGGTGCCGGGGCCGCTGACGTACCGCCGCAGGGCCTCCGCCATCAGGGCGCGGCCGACGCCCGCCCCGCGCTGCCGCCGCGACACGACCAGCCAGTGCACGTGGTACACCGGGGCCTCGGCGCCGAACAGCAGCCCGCCGAGGAGTCCGGGCCCGGGCGAGTCGGCGACCAGGGCCATGCCCTGCCGGATGTGGTCGCGCACGGCGTCGTGGAACCCGGGTTCCTCCACCATGGGGCCGAACCAGTGCTCGACCTGTGCCGCGAGGCCGAGGAAGCCGTCGAAGTCGTGTTCCCGCGCGAGTCTGACCGTCATCCGGCCAGTCTGGCAGCCGCGGACGGCCGGGGCGATCAGGTTTGCGCACCGGCCGCCCCGCCTGGTCCCCGTCCCGGCGCCCGCCCGCGGCCGCGTAGCCCTAGGGGGCTTCTGATGGATCTCCGCGGACGCCGCGGAGATCCATCAGAAGCCCCCTAGGCTGGCCCCATGCACTCACCGGGGGACGTGATCGACGGGCGCTTCGAGCTGGTGGAGCGGCTCGGCAGCGGAGGGATGGGGACGGTGTGGCGGGCCCGCGACACCGTGCTGCAACGCGAGGTCGCGCTCAAGGCCGTGCGCCCGGACGCGGAGGCCACGGACGCGGTGCGCGAGCGGGTCCTGCGCGAGGCGCGGGCACTGGCCCGGCTGAGCCACCCGCACGTGGTGACGGTCCATCAGATCGTCGAGGCGCAGCCGCACCCGTGGATCGTCATGGAGCTGATCCACGGTGTCTCTCTCCAACAGCGCCTCGCCGCCGGTCCGTTGACCGCCCCGGAGGCGGCCGGGATCGGCCGGCAGGTCCTCTCCGCCCTGCGGGTGGCCCACGCGGCGGGTGTGCAGCACCGCGACGTCAAGCCCGCCAACATCCTGCTCCGCCCCGACGGCAGTGCCGTCCTGACCGACTTCGGCATCGCCGCGCTGCACGGCGCGACGGCGCTGACGGCCACCGGTGAACTCGTCGGCTCACCCGAGTACATGGCTCCCGAGCGCATCCGCGGCCTGGACGACGACCCGGCCTCCGACCTGTGGTCGCTCGGCCTGGCGCTGTACGTCTGCGTCGAGGGCGTGAACCCGCTGCGCCGGCCGACGACGCTGGCCACGCTCGCGGCGGTCCTCGACGACCCGGTGCCGCCGCCGGTGCGCTCCGGGCCCTCGCGCCCGTCCTCACCGCACTGCTCGTGCGCGACCCGGCGGCGCGCCCCCGCGCGGACCGGCTGGACGCCATGCTCGCGCAGGCGCAGGCGGGTGCCGAGGCGCACTGGGAGCAGCCGACCGTCACGGCGGCGCCCGCACCGGTGCCCGCGCCGACGCCCACGCGCCCGGACGTTCCGGCCGCGGCCCGGACCCGGCAAAGGCGCGGACTCACCCTGGCCGGGGCGGCCGTCGCCGTGGCCGCCGTCGCGGTGGCGGCCGCCCTGACGCTGCCGTCGAGCGGGGAGGACGGCGCCGGCCGCTCCGCGGGCGGCACGTCGACGCCGTCCGCCACGCCGTCCCCGAGCACCTCCCCGTCGCCTCGGTCGCCCGGCCAGGACGCCTCGCCGTCCGGGACGGCACCGGCGGGGCGTCCCGGCGCCTCCTCCTCGGCCCCCGCCGCGTCCGCCTCCACCGCTCCCACACGGGCCGCCTCCCCGCCGCCGGCCGGGCCGGCGGGCGGGGGCCGGTGGATCGCCCAGCTGCACTCCGAGCCGGTGTCCGCGGGCACGGCGGCCCGGGACCGGCGGCTCGCGCGCGTCCGCGCGACCGTCCCGGAGGCCCGGGTGCTGCGCAGCGACGACTACGCCTCCCTGCGCCCCGGCTACTGGGTGGTCTACGCCCCCGGACCGTTCACCGACGGCCGCGCGGCCCTCGACTACTGCGCACGGCACGGCCGTACGACGGCGAACACCTGCGTCGGCCGCTATCTGAGCCGCGAGGCGTCCGACGCGACGCTGCTCTGCCGCCCGCCGGCCGCGAACCCCACCGGGCGCTGCACACGCGGCGGTTGACGAGCGGGCCACCGCCCGGACCGGCCGGTACCGCACCGGCCGGCGGGACGGTCCGGGCCTGTTGACAGAAGCAAAGCGAAGATCACACAATCGCTCCATGACCACCATCCGGTTCGACTCGGCAACGGGGCACGCGTGTCGCCCCGACCGAACCGGGTGTGAGCGCTCCGGTCGATGACCGACCGCCGTTGAGCGAATCTGCTCGCCGCCCCGCCCGACAGCGCCGGGGCCCTTCGTGGAACGGCACGGAGCACCCCTCTTCTCACGGCGCACCACGCCCGTCCCCTCGGCGCACCGCCCGTGCGGCCCGCGGCCCCACCCACCCGGCCATCACCGGCCGAAGGAGAAGACCAGGCCACCACCGGTCGAGGAAAAGACCCGGCCACCACCGGTCGAAGGAGAAGAGACGACATGACCGCAACCGCCACCGGACCGGCAGCCGTCCTCCGCCCCGTCCACATCCCGGGCGACGGGCTCTACGAGGGACCGCGCACCCTGCGCAGGCTGCCGGACGGCTGGGAGGAACGCCCCTACGACCTGTTCGAGGTCGTCCCGCAGGCCCGCACGATCGGCGCGGAGATCCGGGGCGTCGACCTGTCGCAGCCGCTCACCCCGGCCCTGTACGAGGAGCTGGACCGGGCCCTGCTGGAGTGGAAGGTCCTCTTCTTCCGCTCCCAGCACCTCACCTCCGCCCAGCAGCGCGCCTTCGCCCGGAACTGGGGCGAGCTGGAGACCAACCCGCTGCTGGCCACCGGGTCGAGCGAGGACGTCGTCCGTTTCGACAAGGGCGGCGACGCCGTCCCGACCTTCGAGAACGTCTGGCACACCGACGTCACCTTCCGCGAACGCCCGGCGCTCGGCGCCGTCCTGCAGCTCCGGGAGGTCCCGCCGTCCGGCGGGGACACGATGTGGGCCGACATGGCCGCGGCCTACGACAACCTTCCGCAGGACGTGAAGGACCGCATCGACCACGCCCGCGCGGTGCACGACTTCATCCCCGGCTTCGCCCGCTTCTACGGACCCGAGCGGCTCGCGCCGTTCCAGGACGTCTTCCCGCCCGTGGAGCACCCCGTCGTGCGCACCCATCCCGTGACCGGCCGCCGGATGCTGTTCGTCAACACCTCCTTCACCACGCACATCGTCGGCATGGACCGCGACGAGAGCGACCGGCTGCTGCGGCTGCTGTTCCAGCAGGCCCACGTCCCCGAGTACCAGGTGCGCTTCCGCTGGCAGCCCGGCGACATCGCCTTCTGGGACAACCGCGCCACCCAGCACTACGCGGTGAACGACTACGCGGGCCGGCGACGCGTCGCCGAACGCGTCGCCATCGCCGGCGACCGCCCGCGCTGACCGGCCGGCCCTCACCTCCGGGTCGACGCCCGGGCCCGGAAGCGGGCCCGGGTCAGCCGCGGGGAGTCGGGCTCCTCGCCGGCGATGAGGGCCTGAAGGATGTCCAGGAGGGCGCCCACGCTGTCCACCGGGTTCAGCTCCACCGCGGAGATGGCGGGCCGGCTGGTGCGCGCGTGCTCGGAGTCGGAGGCGGTCGCCACCAGAGTGCGCCCGGGCACGCCGATTCCACGGGCCGTCAGCCCCTGCTGCACTCCGGCGGCGTGCCGTCCCGTGAGACAGAGGACGGCGTCCGGCACGCCCTCGGCGACGATCCGCCCGGCGAGCGCCGCGCCGCCCTCCACGCCCGTGCGCTCGGGGAGTTCGTAGATCCGCGGTGCGGCGCCCCGCTCGGCGCACCGGTCGAGATAGGCCTGCCGGTAGTCCAGGTTCCACGCGTTGGCGTCGGTGCCCGGCACCAGGGCGATGTCGCGGGCGCCCGCGGCCTCCAGATGGGCGAGGACCAGGCGGGCGGAGGCCGCGTCGTCCTCCGCGGCCCAGTGCCGGAAGTCCGGGCGGCCGGGCGGGCGGCCGTAGGTGACGTAGGGGATGCCGCGCTTCTCCAGCAGGGCGACGACGGGATCGTCGCGGTGCGGGTCGGTGACGATGTAGCCGTCCAGGGAGAACGCCAGCGGCGGCACCGGCGGCCGGGTGAGGTCCGGCACCAGCATGAGGCTCAGGCCGCGGGCCAGCGACTGCGAGGCGGCGACCCCGACGAACCGTTCGAAGGCGTCCACGCCGGCCGGCGTGTAGTCGCCGAGGGCGTCGAGGGACCGGAGCACGAGGCCCACGGCACCCATGGTCGAGCGGCGCAGCCCGCGGGCCAGCGCGTCGGCCTCGTAACCCATCTCGTCGGCGACGGCGCGGATGTGCGCGCGCGTGGCGGCGGACAGCGTGCCCTTGCCGTTGAGGGCGTGCGACACCGCGGTGATGGAGACGCCGGCCCGCCGGGCGACGTCCTTGATGGTGATCCCCGCGTCCGTGCCACGCCACCCGCCCGCCCTGCCGGAAACCGTCTCCCGCACCCCATTGTATAAAACGTTTTACCTTCCTACGGTGAGGCGCGCCGCCCCGCAGTCGCGGGCGATGCCATGGGGCTGCCGCGTCCCCGGCCCGGAAGGAACGACCTCGTGCAGCTGCACTCCCTCACCACCACGACGACCGATCCGCACGAACGCGGGTCGCTGATCGGCAGCCGGTTCGGCGGCCAGGTCCGGCGGACCGCCGAGCTGTATCTGGGCCACTTCGCCGCGCTGGGCATCGGCCCGTCCCGGGCGCGCGCCGTCGCCGAGCGCAGCCACCGGGCGCTGCGCGCGTGGTCGCCGGGGCTGGCGGCGGAGTCGGACGCCTGCGCCGACGCGGCCGGCATCGAGCGCTGGAAGGTGGCCGCCGTCGGTGCCCGCACCGAGATACTCGCCGCCTGCCCGCCTGCGGGTGCCGGCGAGTGCTCGACCGCCGTGTTCGCGCCGGCCGGAGCGGTGCCCGAGACGGTGCAGACCTGGACTGGCACGAGTCGCTCGTGCCGGACGCGCTGCTGCACCACCTCGCGCCCGGACCCGGACGCACCGTGAAGCTGTTCACCGAGTTCGGTGCTCCGGGCAAGATCGGTGTCAACAGCGCCGGACTCGGCGTGCACTTCAACATCCTCTTCCACCGGTCCGACTCGGACGCCGGCGGCGTGCCCGTGCACGCGGTGGCGCGCCGCATCCTCGACGAGGCGGACACCGTCGGCCGGGCCGTCGAGATCGCCGCGTCGGCCCGGGTCAGCGCCTCGACGTCGCTCACCGTCGTCACCCGCGGATCCGGTGCGGCCAGCATCGAACTCTCCCCCGCCGGAGTCGCCGTGGTCCGCGCCGGCGAGGACGGCTGGCTCCTGCACACCAACCACTTCCTCGACGCCGGGCTCGGCGCCGGGGACGTCTGCCCGCCGACTCCTCCACGGCGGAACGCCTGGCCCACCTCGGCGACGTCCGGACGGCGATGGCGGGGCTCGCTCCCGCCGAGCGGGCGACGGCGCTGTGCGGTGCGGCGGGAGCGGACGCCGTCGTCTGCATGCGCCCCGACACCGCCAAGCCACCGCACGAACAGTGGGGGACCCTGCTCACCGTCGGCCTCGACGTGGAGTCCTGCGCGCTCGACCACATGGCGGGCCCCCCGGACCAGGCCGCGCGCCGGGGCCTCGCCCGCTTCTGAGCGCCCGGACGACGTCCCGCTCACCCCGTCTTCCCCGCGGCTCTCCCCGGCCCGCTCCCTTCGGCCCTCCCCGGCCCGCTCCCCTCGGCTCTCCCCGCCTCCGCACGGCCCGAGCCGTGTGCGCGGCGCCCGCAGTCCCCTTCGTCCCCGCTCCGGAAGGACCCACCATGACGGCGCCCGTCCCGCCCGGCCCGCCGCCGGCCACCACCACGCGTGCGCGCGCGTTCTTCGTCTCCGGCTTCGGCACGGCCCTGGAGTTCTACGACTTCATCATCTACGGCCTCGCCGCCGCGATCGTCTTCCCTCGGTCTTCTTCCCCGCCTTCGACCCGGCGGTGGGCACGCTCGTCGCCTTCGCCGCCTTCGGCAGCGGCTTCGTCGCCCGGCCGCTCGGCGGAGTCGTGATCGGTCACTTCGGCGACCGGATCGGGCGGAAGCCGATGCTCGTGCTCACCCTGTTGCTGATGGGCGCGTCCACCTTCCTCATCGGCTGCCTGCCCGGTTACGGCACCGTGGGCCTCGCGGCGCCGGTGATGCTCGTCGTCCTGCGGCTGGTCCAGGGCTTCGCGGCGGGCGGCGAATGGGGCGGCGCCTCCCTCTTCGGTATCGAGAACGCCCCGGAGCACCGGCGGGGACTGTGGGGCAGCTTCACCAGTGCCGGCATCGGCATCGGCAGCCTCTTCGGCACCGGCGTGTTCACCCTGGTGACGCTCCTGCCGGAGGAGGACCTCACGGCGTGGGCGTGGCGCGTGCCGTTCTGGCTGGGCGGACTACTGGTCCTGGTGGGCGTCGTCGCGCGCAGCCGCATGCCCCAGGAGGAGCGCCGCACCGAGCACGCGCCCCGGGTGCCGGTCCTCGACTCGATCCGCCGGCACCCGCGCCGCATGCTCCTGGCCATCGGTGTCGCGTTCGGGTACAACACGCTGGCGTACATCGGCACGATCTTCACCGTGACGTACGCGGAGGAGCGCGGCTACACCCCCACCGAGTCCCTGCTGCTCCAGGTGGCCGGCTCCGTGGCGTTCACCGTCGCCGTGCCGGTCATGGCACTGCTCTCCGACCGGGCCGGCCGCAAGCCGGTGGTCATCGGCGGCACCCTCGTGTACGGGGGCTTCTTCTTCGCCTACTTCCCGATGGTGGACGGACACGTCGTGGCCCTGGCGACCGCCGCCACCGTGCTGGTGAACGTGCTGATGGCCGCTCCGCAGGGCTGCATCCCCGCGTTCCTCGGCGAGCAGTTCCCCGCGCCACGCGCTACTCCGCCATCTCCGCCACGTACCAGACCGGTGCGGCCCTCGGCGGCGGCACGGCGGCGAGTGCCGCGACCGCGCTGTTCATCGCCTTCGACGGCGATCCCCTCGGCGTCGGCCTGTACTCCGGCGCGGCGGCGCTGGTGCTGGCGCTGTGCGCCCTGGGCCTGCGGGAGACGTCCGCGGTGCCGACGGCGGAGCTCGGCCGGGAGGCGATGGCGGACCGGGCCACGTCGGACGCCGCGCACAAGGAACCGGCCTGACGGGGCCGTTCGCCGGGGACCTGGGGAAGGCGTGCGGTCAGGGCCTGTCCACCAGGCGTTGCGCCACGGACCGGGCCGCGGACAGCGCGCCGGCGCGGTCCGTGCCGTGCTGGCCGAGGACGACGCGCGTGCTCAGCCCGTCCAGCAGGGCGAGCAGCGCGGAGGCCACCGCGGCGGTGTCCAGGCCGGCGGCGAAGCGGCCCTGCCGCACCCCTTGTCGAGGAGCGCCTGCAGGTCCTCCTGCCAGCCGAGGTCGATCTCGGCCTGGGCGGCGCGCAGTTGCTCGTTCGCCCCGGTACGGGCCCACAGCTCGATCCAGAGCGTCCAGCGCGGGTCGCGGGCGCCGGTGGGCAGGTAGAGCTCCAGGAAGAGATCGAGTTTGCGCTCGGCCCGGACCCGGCGCGCCAGCAGCGCCCGGCGCTCCTGTGCCAGGGCGTTCTCGCTCCAGCGCAGCGCCTCGAGCAGCAGCCGGTCCTTGTTCCCGAAGTAGTACAGGATGTGGCCGCCGCTGGTGCCGAGGCGCTTGGCGAGCACGGACATGGTCAGGCCGGCCAGCCCGTCCTCGGCGATGGCCGCCATCGCCTCCTTCAGCATCCGTTCCTGGGCGTCGAGCCCGTCACGCCGTCGCGCCGTCGCTGCCACGCAGGGCCTCCTCCTCGGTACCGCCGGGGTCGACCTTAGCCGCCGGATCCGCCGGAGGTCTTGACGGGCGGGTGTCCACGACGCCATCTTGAATGCCGTTCTAACTAGAACGCCATTCAAACATCGGCCGCTCGGTGAGGGGCCGGGACGAGAGGCGGCCGCATGGCGCAGCGGGACACGAGTGCGAGACCGGCCGACGGGAACGCCACCACCGACCAGGTCTTCCAGGTGGAGCGGCACGGCATCGACCCCATTCCGGAGGCCGAGCGGCACGGCGGGGCGAAGGATCTGTTCTGGCTCTGGTTCGGCTCCAACCTCACCTTCACCTACGTCATCAACGGCGCCCTGGCCGTGGCCTTCGGCCTGTCGTTCTGGCAGGCGACCGCCGTCGTCGTCGCCGGGGGCCTGGCGTTCTTCGCCATCGGCGCGGCGGGGCTGAGCGGCGTCCGCACCGGCACCGCCACCCTGGTCGTCTCCCGCGCGGCCTTCGGCGTCCGGGGCAACTGGCCCGCCGGAGTGCTCAACTGGGTGGTCGGCATCGGCTACACCATCGTCAACACGGTGGTCGGCGTGCTGGCGCTCGAGGCCTTCTTCGCCGATCTCGGCTGGGGCTCGGCGGACCTGGGGCGGGTCCTCGCCCTGGTGATCACGCTCGCGCTGACGTTCGCCGTGGCGCTCTGGGGCCACGCCACCGTCCAGTTCGCCGAGCGCTGGATCGCGTACGTGCTCGCCGCCGGTTTCGCGGCGCTCCTGCTGTTCCTGCTCCCCGGTGCCGACACCGGCCCCGCCGGCACCGCGCCGGGTGCCGCCGGCTGGAGCCTGGCGTTCGTGGTGATGCTGGCCGGCCGTTCAGCTACGTCCCATGCCGGCCGACTACACCCGCTACCTGCCGACGACGACCTCCCTGCGCTCCGTGACCTGGTACGGGGCCCTGGGCGGCTTCGTGTCGTCCGTCGCGCTGGGCGTGGGCGGGGTGGCGGCGGCCACGCAGACGGACATGACGGACGCGGTGGCCGGCACCGAGGCGCTGCTGCCGGGCTGGTTCCAGCCGCTGTTCCTCGCCCTGGTGCTCGGCGGCTCGGTCACCAACTCGATCATCACGCTGTACTCGTCGAGCCTGAACCTCCAGGTCCTCGGCGTGCCCTGGAGCCGTTCCCGGGCCATCGTCGTCAGCGCCGCCGTCACGGCCGGAGGGTCGCTGTACGCGCTCTTCCTCAGCGACTTCACCAGTTCGCTGCTGTCCTTCCTCTCCCTGCTGATCATCGTGTTCGCCCGTGGGGCGGCGTCTTCCTCACCGACATGGTGATGCGCCGCTGCCGCTACGACGCGCCGGCGCTGCACGCCGGGCGGGACGGCCGCTACTGGTACCGGTCCGGACTCCATCCCGCCGGACTGGCGGCCCTGCTCGCCGGGACCGCCTTCGCGGCGCTCACCTGCGACTCGGAACTGTGGACGGGCCCGCTGGTGGCACCACTGGGCGGGGCCGACCTGACCCTTGTGGGCTCCGTGGTGGCCGGCGCCGTGTACTGGGCGCTCGCCCGGCCCACTGTCCGGCCCCACACCGCGGGCGCCTGAGACCCGACGTCCGGCCCGCCCACGACGTACCGCATCCCACCGACCGCACCGTTCACTGGAGACCCCGCACATGGCCCCGGCAGCACACCCGGCAGACCTGCTTCTGCGCAACGCCCGTGTCCACACCGTCGACCCCGCGCTGCCCGAGGCGCAGGCGATGGCGGTGTCGGGCGGCCGCATCACCTGGCTCGGTGCCGACGAGGAGGCGGCGGCGTGGGCGGGCCCGGACACCCGCGTGATCGACGCCGGCGGGAAGCTGGTCCTCCCGGGTTCATCGACGCGCACAACCACGTCCGGCTCGGCTCCGACGACGCGTGCGTGCAACTGGCCGGCGCCGGCACGCTCGACGAGGTCCACGCCCGTATCCGCGCCTGGCACGCCGCCCACCCCGACGCGCCCTGGATCGAGGCCGAGGCCTTCGACTACTCGGCGATCCCCGGCGGCCGGATGCCCACCGCCGCCGACCTCGACCCCGTCACCGGTGATGTGCCGGCCTTCGTCCTGAGCTACGACGTGCACACCGCGTGGGTGAACACCGCGGGACTGCGCCGGCTCGGCATCGACCGGGACCGCACCGACCTGCCCTTCGGCGAGGCGGTCACCGACCCGGCCACGGGCGAACCCACCGGATTCATCAGGGACTTCGCCGTCAAGGGCTCTCCCGCGACGGGCACCGCGCCCTGCGGCTGCTGGGGCTGCCGTGGGCCTCGGCGGACCGGCAGTACGGGCGGCTCACCGCGTCCCTGGACGCCGCCGTCGCCTTCGGCATCACCACCGTCGTCGAACCGCAGAACTCCCTGGACGACCTCGCGCTGTTCGCGCGTGCCCGCGCGGAGGGCCGGCTCAGGTCCCGGCTGGTAGCGGCCCTGTTCCACCCGCGCGGCACCACCGACGCCGACCTCGACGACTTCGCCGCCGCCATGCGCACCCACCGCGACGACCGGCTGCGGGTCGGCGCGCTCAAGCTCTACATCGACGACGTGGTCGAGCCGCGCACGGCGGCCCTGCTCGAGCCGTACGCGGGCTGCCGCCACCACCGCGGCGACACCTTCTACCCGCCCGGGGAGTTCGCGGAGCTGCTGGCGAAGCTGGACGCGCGCGGCTTCCAGTGCTTCGTGCACGCGACCGGTGACCGCGGGATCAGGACCGTCCTCGACGCGGTCGAGCACGCGCGCACGGTCAACGGGCCCCGCGACGCGCGGCACCAGGTGGTCCACGTCGAATGCCTCGACCCCGCCGACACGCCCCGCTTCGCCGCACTGGGGGTCGTCGCGTGCATGCAGCCGCGGCACGCCGCCCCCGAGGTCGCCGGGCCGGGCAAGGACTGGGCGCAGAACGTCGGCCCCGGCCGCTGGCACAAGGCCTGGCCGCTGCGCAGCCTGCACGGTGCCGGGGCCGTGCTCGCGCTGTCCAGCGACTGGAACGTGGCCGAGATGGACCCGATGATCGGCATCTACACCGCCGTCACCCGCCGCCCGCTGCACGGCGGGGACCCCTGGATGCCCGAGGAGGCGATCGGCGTGGAGACGGCCGTGCACGGCTACACGATGGGCTCGGCCTACGCCAACTTCCTGGAGCACGACCGCGGTTCGCTCACGGTCGGCAAGGCCGCCGACTTCGTCGTCCTGTCCCGGGACATCCTGCGGTCGGCACCGGAGGACATCCCCGGCACCGTCGCGGAGACGGTGGTGGTCGGCGGGCACGTCGAGCACGGCGGGTGAGGGACGGCTCGGACGAGGAGCTCGCCCCGCCGACCGCGGCCTCCGGCTGAACGACGCGTCCCGGCCGGCCCGGGCCTCCCTTCGAGCGCCCCTGGTCGGCCCCGGCCTCCGGGCGGGCGCTCCCGGCCGGACCCGGCGCTCGTGTGATCCTTCGGCGTCGCGGGACCGAACCCGGCCGCGCGGGGTACCCATGGGGCATGCCGCGCCGCCGGCGGGCGGATACCGGGCCGAAGGAGGACGGGTGAACGGGAAGAAGCCGGTGAGCCGGGTGGCCGCGCTGGTGGCGGGCGTCGCGCTGCTGCTGATCGGCGCGGCCCTGCTGGTGCTGCCCGGCCCCGGCCTGCTGCTGGTGCTGGCCGGGCTGCTGGTCCTCTCCGGCCAGTTCCCCGCACTGGCCCGCTACGTCGGCCCGGTGCGGGAGCGGGCGATGCGGGCGGCCGAGGAGAGCGTCTCCTCACCGCTGCGCCTGACGGCCTCGCTGCTGACCGTGGTGGCCCTGGTGGCCGCGGGGGTCGTCTGGGGCGTGGTCCCGGATCTGCCGTTCGCCGGCTGGGGCACGGCGTCGGGCCTCTTCCTCTCCGCGGCCGTCCTGCTGGCCCTGCTGGTGTGGAGCAGGCGCCGGCTGGGGTCCCGGCGCCGTACCGTCCGCTGAGTCACCCGCGTGCCCTCATCACCAGCTTGTTGACCGCCCACAGCCCGATGCCGACGGCCAGCAGCACGCCCGCCCGGATGTACACGTGCGCGGGCCGGTCGGCCAGCGGGCTGGCCAGGACGAGGGAGGTGACCGCGCCCAGCACGGGCAGGGCCGTCGGCGTCCGGAAGTGCGCGTGCTCGACGCGGTCGCGGCGGAGCACCAGGACGGCGATGTTGACGACGGCGAAGACGCACAGGAGCAGGAAGGCCGTGGTGTCGCCGAGGCCGGCGATCTCGCCGGTGGAGACCAGTCCGATGGCGAGCAGGGAGACGAAGACGATGCCGACGACCGGTGTGCGGCGCCTGGGGAGCACCCGGCCCAGGGCGCGCGGCAGGATGCGCTCGTTCGCCATGCCGTAGCACAGGCGGGACGCCATCATGATGTTGATCAGCGCCGAGTTGGTGACGGCGAACAGGGCGATCAGCGCGAACAGCTTGGGCGGGAAGTCCAGCCCGCCGGCCTTGACGACCTCCAGCAGCGGGCCGCTGGAGTCCTTCAGCACGCGGTGGTCGACGAGCAGCGAGGACACCAGCGCCACCAGGACGTAGACGGTGCCCGTGACGGCCACGCCGATGAAGATGGCCCGTGGGAAGGTGCGCACCGGGTCCTTGGTCTCCTCGGCCATGTTGACGGAGTCCTCGAAGCCGACGAAGGCGAAGAAGCCGAGGGCCGTGGCCCCCAGGACGCTGGTGACCAGCGCGTAACCGGTGTCGCCGGCCTGGAACTCGCCGAGCCGGGACGGTTCGCCGTCGCCGCTCAGGACCGCCCAGGCGCCGATGGCGAGGATGACGAGCAGCCCGGTCAGTTCCACCAGGGTGAGGACCACGTTGGTCTTCACCGACTCCGACACGCCCCGCAGGTTCAGCGCCGCCAGGGCGAGGACGAACAGGATCGCGACGAGGGTGGGCGGGAGGACGTCGGTGAACTCGGCGAGGTAGTCGCCGCTGAACGCGCGGGCCGCCGCGCTCGCCGAGGACAGGCCCGAACACATCACCATGAAGGCGACGATGAAGGTGAGGAACGGTATCTCGAAGGCCTTCTGCGTGTACAACGCGGCGCCGGCCGCCTTCGGGTACTTGCCGACCAGTTCGACGTACGAGGCGGCGGTGAGGATCGCCACGACGAATCCGATGACGAACGGCAGCCACAGGGCGCCGCCGACCTTGCCGGCCACCTGGCCGGTGGTGGCGTAGATGCCGGTCCCGAGGATGTCGCCGATCACGAACAGGATCAGCAGTCTGGGACCGATGGCCCGCCGCAGCGGGGTGCCGCCCTCTTCTCCGGGGCGACGGCGGCGTCCGTTCCGGCTGTGGACACAGGGGCTCCTTCCGGTGTTCGGCACTGAACTGCGTCTCCCCTGCCCCCGGCCCGGTGACTCATGCCGCGGCCCGGGCCGCGTCGCAGGGCCAGGGCGGGGGCCGGCGACGGACCTCGGCACCGGCGGACGGGAAAACCGCGGTTCGCGTTCTCCGTCCGGAGATCCATTCGTGGTGCCGGCGTCTCCTCCTGCGGCGTGACCCGGGCCGGTCCTGACGGCGGATGTGCCGAAGGGCCCTGGCGGAGAGGCTGGGTGACGACCAGTCACCCCCATCAAGAGGACCGGCATTCACCATGCGCAAGAGACGCATAGCACCCGTCCTGGCCGTCGGCGCCGTCGCGACCCTCCTCCCCGCGCTCGCGCCCGGCGCCGCCTCGGCCGCCACCGGCGCCGCCAAGTCCCCTGCGGCGGGGGCCGCTTCGGCGGCCTACGCACAGCAGAAGCCGCGCTGGAAGCGCTGCGACGCCGAGAGCCCGGCGACGTTCCAGTGCGCGACCGTCCGGGTGCCGCTCGACCACTCCCGTCCGGACGGCAGGAAGCTCGACATCGCCGTGTCGCGGATCAAGGCGACCGGCACGAAGGAGCGGCGCGGCGTCCTGCTGCTCAACCCGGGCGGCCCCGGCGGCGCGGGCCTGGACATGCCGCTGTTCATGGCGCCCGACCTGCCCGCCGCCGTGAAGCGGCAGTACGACCTCGTCGGTTTCGACCCGCGGGGCGTCGGCCGCAGCGCTCCCCTCGGCTGCGGCCTGAAGGAGAGCGAACGGCAGTGGCCGCGCCCCTACAAGCCCGCGACGTTCGCCGCGGACGTGTCATGGGCGCGTTCCGTGGCGCGCAAGTGCCGGGCCGCGAACGGCGACACGCTGCGGCACATGACCACCCGCAACACCGCGCGGGACCTGGACGTCGTCCGCGCCGCCCTGGGCGAGAAGAAGATCTCCTACCTCGGGTACTCCTACGGCACCTACCTCGGCGCCGTCTACACGCAGATGTTCCCCGCGCGGGCCGACCGGTTCGTGCTGGACAGCGCCGTCGACCCGCGGCGGATCTGGCGGGGCATGATCCAGGTGTGGGCGGAGGGCGCCGAGCCCGCCTTCGACCGGTGGACCGAGTGGACCGCCCGGCGGCACGCGACGTACCGGCTGGGCCGCACCCCGGCCGCGGTGCGCAAGACCTTCTGGGACCTGGTCGCCCGTGCCGACCGCGACCCCTCGACGTCGACGGGACGCCGGTCACGGGCGACGACATCCGGTCCTGGCGGGCGATGTTCTTCGACGCCGGTCTCGCCGCCCGGACGGTCGCCGACCTGAAGAAGGCCGCCGCGGGCGAGGCCCCGGCGCCGGCCCGCCGCCCCGGCTCCGCACCGAGTCCCGTCCCGCCGGTGTTCGCCCGTACCGCGCCCGACGACAACGGCGACGCGAGCTTCTGGGCCGTGGTCTGCGCCGACACCCGCTCCTGGCCGCGCGAGACCGAGCGGTACCGCCGCGACGCCGTCCGCGACAAGGCGAGGTACCCGCTCTACGGCGACTTCACCTCCAACATCCTGCCGTGCGCGTTCTGGACGAAGGGCGCCGAGCCCGCGACGACGGTGGACAACCGGGTCGGCGCGCTGATCCTGCAGAACGAGTGGGACTCCCAGACCCCGCTGACGAGCGCGGAGGGACTGCGGCGGGCCATGAAGGGCTCCCGCATGGTCACCGTCCTCGGCGGCGAGGGCCACGGTGTGTACGGCTCCGGGTCGTGCGCCGACGAGACGGCCACGGCGTATCTGACCGGCGGCGGCCTCCCGGCGAGGGACCGGACGTGCCGGACCCCGGCCGGCCGTGACCAGAACCGGCTCCGGCTCCCGCTCCCGCTCCCGGCACCGTCCGACCCGTCGGCGCCGTCCGGTGCACCGGGGCGCTGGGGCGGCTAACGCCCTGCCCGGGCGGCGCCCCGATCACCGTGCCGCCCGGGCGGTGCGGTGATCCGCACCGACAGGGGTTTGCATGGTCATGCGTAATCCTGCATACTCTTCCTGTGTCCAAGGTTCTGACTTCCCTCCCCTCCGGCGAACGCGTCGGCATCGCCTTCTCCGGTGGCCTCGACACCTCTGTCGCGGTCGCCTGGATGCGCGACAAGGGCGCCGTCCCGTGCACGTACACGGCCGACATCGGCCAGTACGACGAGCCCGACATCGCGTCGGTGCCCGGTCGCGCGAAGACGTACGGCGCCGAGATCGCACGCCTGATCGACTGTCGCGCCGCGCTGGTCGAGGAAGGCCTGGCCGCGCTGACCTGCGGGGCGTTCCACATCCGCTCCGGCGGGCGCGCCTACTTCAACACCACGCCGCTCGGCCGGCCGTCACCGGCACCCTCCTGGTCCGGGCGATGCTCGAGGACGACGTCCAGATCTGGGGCGACGGCTCCACGTTCAAGGGCAACGACATCGAGCGCTTCTACCGGTACGGCCTGCTGGCCAACCCGCATCTGCGGATCTACAAGCCCTGGCTGGACGCGGACTTCGTGACCGAGCTGGGCGGCCGCAAGGAGATGTCGGAGTGGCTGCTCGCCCACGGCCTCCCCTACCGCGACAGCACGGAGAAGGCGTACTCCACGGACGCCAACATCTGGGGTGCCACCCACGAGGCCAAGACCCTCGAGCACCTGGACACCGGCGTCGAGACGGTGGAGCCCATCATGGGCGTGCGGTTCTGGGACCCGTCGGTCGAGATCGCCACCGAGGACGTGACGATCGGCTTCGAGCAGGGCCGCCCGGTCACCATCAACGGCAAGGAGTTCTCCTCGCCGGTCGAGCTGGTGATGGAGGCCAACGCCATCGGCGGCCGGCACGGCCTCGGCATGTCCGACCAGATCGAGAACCGCATCATCGAGGCCAAGAGCCGGGGCATCTACGAGGCCCCGGCATGGCCCTGCTGCACGCCGCCTACGAGCGCCTGGTCAACGCCATCCACAACGAGGACACCCTCGCCCAGTACCACGTCGAGGGCCGGCGTCTGGGCCGGCTCATGTACGAGGGGCGCTGGCTGGACCCGCAGGCGCTGATGATCCGCGAGTCGCTGCAGCGCTGGGTCGGCGCGGCCGTGACCGGCGAGGTCACCCTGCGGCTGCGGCGCGGCGAGGACTACTCGATCCTCGACACCAGGGGTCCGGCGTTCAGCTACCACCCCGACAAGCTGTCGATGGAGCGCACGGAGGACTCCGCGTTCGGCCCGGTCGACCGGATCGGCCAGCTCACCATGCGCAACCTCGACATCGCCGACTCCCGGCGAAGCTGGAGCAGTACGCGGGCCTCGGCCTGATCGGCACCGGCAGCGCCGCCATCGGCGCCGCCCAGGCGGCCGCGACGGGGCTGATCGGGACCATGCCGGAGATGCCGCAGGGCGGCGCCGAGGCCATCGCCTCGCGCGGCGAGGTCTCGGAGGAGGACCAGCTGCTGGACCGCGCGGCGATGGAGTCCGGCAACGACTGAGCCACGGCGCTCCACGGACAGGGACCGGGCCCGCACCGACGGTGCGGGCCCGGTCCCTCACCTTTCCCCGCTGACCCTCACCGTCCCCCACGGCCCCTCACCGTCCCCCACGGCCCCTCACCGTCCCCGCGGGCTTTCTCAGTCGACGCCGGGCGGCACGCGGGTGGCCTGGTGGTAGTACATCCGCCAGTCCCCGGACCCCTCGGCCCTGCGCCAGATCGAGCTGTGCCGGGTCCTCAGGTCGCCGAGCACGGTCTCGAACGTCAGGTGCACCAGGCCCGGCGCCAGCCGGACGCCGGAGATCTCCGACGGCTCGTACCGCGGCCCGTCGGCCGAGCTGCCCGGATGGTCCGGCAGTTCGGCGAGCATGGTCGCGTAGGTCCACCGCCGTCCCGAGCCGCCCACCTCCACGAACTCCGGGTCCAGCAGCCGGGCCGCCTGCTCCCGGGAGGCGCGCACCCGCGGGTCCATCAGCCGCAGCTCCCCCGCGACGGCCTGCGCGATCTCTTCCTCTTCGTCAGCACTCCGCATGGGGAGATCCTCGCCCGGTCCGGCGGGTGATAGCACCGCGTTATGGCCAAGAGCTAGTACCCCCGCCCGGCGCCCCTCTGCGATTCTGAGCCGGTGCTCACGGGCGAACCCCCTTGCCCCACAAGGAGGTTGACGCGTGGGCATGCGGCTCTCGGGCCGCGACCCCCACACCCGCACGTCCACCGACGTGTCTCCCGAATCGAGGAACCTTGCGCATATCAAGGCTCGTACTCGCTCTCGCCGCGGCAGCGGCCTCCGTCCTCGCCGTTCTCGTCCCACGGCCACCGCGGCCGAGGCGCCGGAGCACCGGCCACCAAGGGCCCGCAGCCCATCATCGGCGGCGCCCCGCGACCAACGCGCCCTGGGCGGCCCGGCTGTTCTCCAACGGCAGAGAGACCTGTTCGGCGACGATCATCGCCCCGACGTGGATCCTCACCGCCAAGCACTGCGTCACCGGGGCGGGCTGTCGTTCCGCATCGGCAGCCTGTACCAGCACAGCGGCGGCACGGTCGCCAACGGCGTCCAGACCTACACCCACAGCTCGGACCTGGCGCTCGTCCGCCTCGACCGCTCCGTGTCGGCGACCTACGCGCAGCTCGGCCAGCCCGGTTCGGTGCGGGTGGGCCAGACCGTGCAGGTCTACGGCTGGGGCGCCACCTCCCGGTGCGGTTCGGAGGCCACCTGCCAGTCCCCGTACCTGAAGGTCGCCAACGTCACGGTCACCGGCGGCTGCGGTGACGCCTACGGCGGCTCCGCGATCTGCGCCCGCCGCGGCGACGGCATCACCGCGGGCGGCGACTCCGGCGGCCCGATGATGGCCAACGGCATCCAGGTCGGCGTCGCCTCCACCAGCGACCGGCAGACGACCACGGCGTACACCAACGTCACGGCGTACCGCTCCTGGATCCAGTCGGTCGCGGGCGTCTGACCCGCCCCCGTCCTTCCGGCGGGCACCCCGGCCCCTCCCGCGCGGCGGCGAGGGGCCCTCGGCGTTTCAGCCGCCGGGAGCGAAGTCCGTCAGTGTGACCGTGTAGTCGTCGTGGGAGGGCCGGTAGGCCATGCAGTAGCGGGCCGGGTACCAGCCCGGGACCCGCCAGGCGCGGGCTGGGGCACCGGGGCGCAGACGCGGTGCGGCTCGGCGGTGCGCAGGCCCTCCAGGAACACCTTGGTCAGCATGGGCTCCATGAAGATGATCTCGCCGCCGTAGGCGCCGTAGATGAAAGTGTGACCGTCCAGCGGGCCGGCGGTCGGCGGCCGGCTGTCCAGGTGCTCGCCCATCGCGCCCTCCGCCGTCTCGGGACTGGACGCCGGATAGCCCTCGGGAGGTACTCGGCCGGGACCGGGGCGGCGGCCGTGGAGAGCTGTTCGCAGTCGATGAGCAGGGCGCAGCGGCCCAGCCGGATGGCGTCGCGCTTCTCCCGCGGCACGAGGTAGAAGTGCACGTCGAAGTGGGGCACGTCGTACCGGCCGTGCGGCATGTGGCCCTCGGGTTCCAGTTGAACAGCACCCACTGGAAGGGCAGGGCGCGGTCCGCCGCCGGGCGCCCGGTTCCGCCGGCAGGGACAGTTCCAGGCCGTGGCCCCGACGCACTCGTGGGACGGGTGGACGGTCCCGTCGCCGTCCGCGTCCAGGCAGTGCCTGCCGTCCGTGGGGCGGTGGGCAGGCCGGTGAGGGCGGACGCGGTCAGGACGACGCCCAGGGAACGGGCCGGCCGTCGCCGTCCTCGCGGAAGACGCGGATCGTCCCGTCGCCGAGCGGTGCCGCCGGTCCGTAGGTGACGGCCTCCTCCCGGCGGCTTCGGCACCCGCCGAGGCTCCGGCGCCGGCTGCGGTGACGCCGACTGCGGTGACGCCGGCTGCGGCGGCCGTGGACGCGCCGGCCGTGGACGCGGCGGGCAGCAGCCGGCCGCCCGCCGCGCCCGGCACCAGCGCCAGCAGCAGGGCCGCCGAGGTCAGGGCACTGACGTGGACCAGGCGCATGCGTCCGTCCTCCGGGCCGGACGCTCCAGGAGGAGCGCGCGTTGAGCCCTGCCGCGTCCACTCCGGTGACCTTGCGCGTGCAGGACCTGATGTCCGCCAGCCTGTGGTCCGACAGCACCTGGCGAATGTCGGAGAAGCCGTCCGGGGCAAGGATCTCCACCCGATGGAGCAGCGGGTCGGGTTCCATCCGCCGGTGCGCGTCCAGCAGCAGCGTGGTCTCCGGCCGCCGTATCGCGTCGTAGCGGGCCAGTGCCTCCTCCACGTCGTCGTGGTGGGCGAGCTGGTACGCCAGGACGCGCGCGTCGACGATCGCCTGGGAGGCCCCGTTGGAGCCGGTGGGTACAGCGGGTGGGCCGCGTCCCCGAGCAGCACGACCCGGCCGTCGGTCCAGCCGGGCAGGGGTCGCGGTCGATCATCGGTAGCGCAGCACACGGGGTGCGGCCGCGACAGTGCCGTGCAGGTCCAGGAACGGGACGCGCCAGCCCTCGAGGTGCGGCAGGACGGCGCCGGGTCGACGGCGCAGTCCCAGTCGGCGGGCGGGACACCGCCGGGGCCGCCGCCGTCGCGGGTCTCCACCACCCAGTTCAGCGTGCACAGGCCGGACGCGTCGGGGGCGACACGGGGTAGACCACGGCCTTCACACGGGAGTTGCAGCCGATGATCACCATGGTGCGGCCGTCCAGGAAGGGCCGACCGCGGGTCAGCCCGCGCCACATGCAGATGCCGTTCCAGAGCGGCGGCCCCTCGTGGGGGTACATCACGGACCGTACGGCCGAGTTGACGCCGTCGGCGCCGATGAGCAGGTCGCAGGTGTAGGGGGACGGCTCGCCGGCCACGTGGGCCCGTACGCGCCGTCCGGGGCCGCCGTCCGGGCACTGCTCGTAGCCGGTCAGACGCCGGCCCGTGCGGACCGCTCCCGGGCCCAGACGCCGTGTCACCTCCCGCAGCAGCAGCGCCTGGAGGTGGGCGCGGTGCACGGAGTACTGCGGCCAGCGGTAGCCGGCGGCCCGGCCGCGCGGCTCCGACCAGATCCTGCCGCCGTAGCGGTGGTGGTACTCCAGGCGGGCCGTGGCCACGGCCCCTGCGGCGAGCTCCTGCTCCAGGCCCAGCTCGGTCAGCTCCCGCACGGCGGCGGGCTGGAGGTTGAGTCCCGCGCCGACGGCCCGCAGCCGCCGGCCCGCCTCCAGGACGACGACGTCGTCCAGGCCCGCCGCATGGAGGCTGAGCGCGGTCGTCAGCCCGCCGATGCCCGCACCCACGACCAGAATTCGAGGAGAATTCTTTCCGCTGTGTGACGTCATTTTCAACAACCTTTCGGCAACCTCCACCCAAAAATGCGGGAGGTCCGGAAAAGGCGCAAACGGACACCGGAAACGATCTCTCGCCCCCGCGAGCCGAATCGATCGGTTCACCCGATCGGCCCAGACCCGAGTGCCGCCTAACGGGTTACGTGCTTCCAATTGAGAGTCGGCAACAGAAAGGCTGCGACATGAATCACGTGGCATTCGGCGCGTGCGACATCCAGCGCCTGCAGCATGCCGTTGACTACGCACGTCACGCGTCCGGGAGCCCACTTGAGGCACTGCTGCCGCCCTGGATGCCCGGCGCGCTGAAACGGGAAATCAAAAACCAGTGCATTGTGTCGCACTGCGCGACGCTGTTGTTCCCGGCCTCGGAAGAAGCAGCCATGAGGCACTTCGAAGAAAATGGCTGGCGCACTGCGGCGACTATTCCGAGCGTGCTGGTGAAGCGCCGGCTGATCGAGCGTCACGGCCTGCCCGACGACGCGCGAATACTGGTGACGCGCCTCGGCGTGACATCGGATCCGGGTCCCGAGGTGGAGATATTCCTCTTTCCGCAGTCGAGTCCCGGTTACCGGCCGGAGGTCGCCGACGAGGAGCGCACCCACGGCTTCGAGAACCATGTGGGCCTCTTCCTGGACGCGCCCCGGCCGCCGTCCTCGCGGCCCTGGCCGACCGTCTGGAGACCGCGGGCGAGATGGTGTACGAGGGGTTCGCGCACAACCCCCACGAGAACACCACCATGCTGTACTTCACGCCCGGCGACCGGGTCGCGCGGATGCGCCGGCGCTTCCCCCGCTGGGAACTCCAGTGCGCCGGCGACCTCTCGGCCGTGGCCCGGGCCCGGCCGGTGCGGGAGGCGGAGGTCGAGCGGTCCTACGCCGCGCTGCGCGCCAACTCGGCGTCGGCCGCCCTGCGGCCGCTCACGAGCGCGGCGGCCGCGACGCCGGACACCGCCCGGGAGGCGGTGGCGGCCCGCGTCTGACCGGCCCCGGCCGCCACACGGCCCCTCTCCGCCCCGGCCGCCGTCCGGGGCGGGGAGGGGCCGTCGGCGTTCAGGCGAACCGGTCGAGCAGGGCGTCCAGGCCCTCGGCGAGCGGCCCCGTGCCCCCGGGTTCGGCCAGGCCGGGGCGAGGGCGCGCAGATGGGGCAGGTCCCGGGCGGAGATGCGGTGCAGACCGATGCGGAAGGCCGGATCCGGCTCCTGCGGGTCGTCGTCCACCGCCCGCAGTTCCACGATCAGGTAGCCGAGCAGCCACGCGGTGAACGCCCGGTGCACCAGCGGGACCCGGTGGGCGCCGAGCCCCGCCCCGGCGAGCAGGCCGAGGATCCGGTCGTCGTGCCGCAGCACGGCCGCCGGGCGGCGGCCATCGGCGTGGACAGCAGCCGGGTCGCCAGCAGGGGCACCACGTTGGGGTGGCGCAGCGCCACCCGGTGGGCGGCCAGCGCGATGCGGTGCAGCTCCGCCCGCCACCCGTCCCCGCCGCCGCCGTCCGCTCCCCCTGCGACACCCGCTCCCCGCCGCCGTCCGCTGCCCGGCCTTCGCCGCCTCCTGCGCCCCGTCGGCCCGGGATCCCCGCCGCCCTCGCGACCCCCGAGGTCGTCCTCCAGCTCCTGCACGAACGCCTCGACCAGCCCGTCGAGCAGGGCGTCCTTGCCCGAGGCGTAGCGGTACAGGGCCATCGCCTCGACGCCCAGTTCCCGCCCAGCCGGCGCATGCTCAGCGCGGACAGCCCGTCGCGGTCCACGATCTCCAGGGCGCTGGCCAGGACGCGTTGCCGGCTCAGCCTGCCGTACCGGCCGCGGTCGGCTGCCCGACGGCCCTGCGCGGGCCCGCCCGCGGGCGTGGCTCCGTCCGGGTTCGCCATGCGCTCACCCTCTCGTCCCTCGGCCGTGCGTCGGGGCCGCCGGCCGGCGATTGACATAGCCCCACCATAGGCGCAAAGTCGTACATATACGTCGTAAACATACGGCGTCACCGGGCTCCAGGGCCCGGCGGATCCCACCGCTCATGGCTGGGAGCGTCGCCATGACGCACGGACAGCCGGTCGCACCGGCGCAGCCGACCGAGGTGGAGCGCCACCTCGCGGCGATCTCGGACGGCAACGTCGTCCGGGTCACCCCGGCCGGTCCCCTCTTCGGCAGGCCCTCGCCCGTCCGCGCCGTCCGGCCCGGCACCTTCGTACCGGCCCTGCGCCGACGCGACCGGCTGCTGCTCGCGGTGATCGCCCTCGGGTGGGCGACGAGCTTCGTGTGGTTCTGGACCTGGTGGCTGCAGCCCCAGCACCGCGCCGGCTGGGCGGGCCTGCTGATCAACAGCGCGCTGCTGCTGTATCTGACCGCGCTGCCCGCCTACTTCTTCGTCACGTCGCTGCGGGTGCGCCGGGTGGACCCCGCGCTGCCGGTGCCGTCGTTCCCGGTCGCCTTCGCGGTGACCCGGGCGCCGTCCGAGCCGTGGACCACCGTCCGCCGCACCCTGGAGGCGATGCTCGCCCAGGACTACCCGCACCCGTACGACGTGTGGCTGTGCGAGGAGCGCCCGACGGAGGAGACCGCCCGGTGGTGCCGGACGCACCGGGTGCGGATGTCGTCCCGGCTCGGCGTCGCGGCCTACCACCGGCCGGTGTGGCCCCGCCGCACGCGCTGCAAGGAAGGCAATCTGGCGTACTTCTACGACTACTGGGGCTACGACCACTACGCGGTCGTCGCCCAGCTCGACTGCGACCACGTCCCCGCGCCGACCTACCTCGCCGAGATGGTGCGGCCCTTCGCGGACCCGGCCATCGGCTACGTCGCCGCGCCCAGCATGTGCGACGCCAACGCCGAGCGCTCCTGGTCGGCGCGGGGCCGCCTGCACCGGGAAGCGGTGTGGCACGGGGCGATCCAGCTCGGGCACAGCGACGGGCTGGCCCCGATGTGCATCGGGTCCCACTACGCCGTCCGCACCCGCGCCCTGCGGGACATCGGCGGACTCGGTCCCGAACTCGCCGAGGACTTCTCCACGACGTTTCTGCTCAACTCGGCGGGCTGGCACGGTGCGTTCGCCGTCGACGCCGAGGCCCACGGCGACGGGCCGCTCACCTTCGCCGACATGGTCACGCAGGAGTACCAGTGGTCGAGGAGCCTGGCCGGCATGCTGCTCGGGCTGCTGCCCCGGCACGTGCGCCGGCTGCCACCCCTGCTGCGGCTGCGCTTCACCTACGCGCTCGCCTACTACCCGCTGCTCGGTCTGATGGTCGTGGCCGGGCTCGCCCTGCCGCCCGTGGCCGTGCTGACCGGCATGCCGTGGATGAACGTCGACTACTTCGCCTTCCTGCTGCACTTCTGGACGCTGCCCGGCTGGCTGCTGCTCACCCTGCTGGTGCTGCGCCGACGCGGGCTGCTGCGCCCGCCGAGCGCGCCGCTGATCAGCTGGGAGGTGTGGCTGTTCGCCCTGGCCAGGTGGCCGTTCGTGGTATGGGGGATGCTCGGCGCGGTCGTGCAGCGCCTGCGTCCGCGGCCGGTCACGTTCAAGGTCACGCCCAAGGAGGACCACGGACCGCAGCCGCTGCTCACCCGGCTCGTCCTGCCCTTCGCGGCGCTGGCCGCCACGCTGTCCGGCGTCGCCCTGTACGGGGAACTGGCCACCCGCAGGCCGGCTACGTCTTCCTGTGTCTGCTGGCGGCGGCCGGCTACGCCGCGGTGGCGGTCGCCGTACCGCTGCTGCATCTGTGCGAGGCGGCCCGCACCGCCGGGCTGCGTCCGACGTTCCTGCTGCGGCTCGCCCGGCTGCCGCTGGCCGTCGGCGTGCTGTCGGCGCTGCCCGTGGCCACCGCGGCCGTTCTCTACCCGGCGTACGCCGCCGCGGTGATGGGCTGGTGAGCGCCGTGAACGGCACCGAACGAGCCACGCGCACGGCCGGCGGGGACGTCCTGTCCACGGTCCTGGTGACCGGCGGAGCCGGTTTCATCGGCAGCCACACCTGCGTGGCCCTCCTGGACCACGGATACGAGGTGATCGTCGTCGACGACTACAGCAACAGCACCCCCCAGGCCCTGACCCGCGTGGAACGCGTCGCCGGCCGCTTCGTGGCGGCGGTGTACGAGCTGGACATCCGTGATCGACGCGCCCTGTCGGCCGTCTTCGACCGACATCGTGTGGACGCCGTCGTGCACTTCGCCGCACACAAGTCCGTCGGCGAGTCGACGCGGATGCCCGTCCAGTACCACGACACGAACGTCGGCGGCACCACCTCCCTGCTGGCCGCGATGCGCGAGCACCACGTCCACCGGCTGGTCTTCTCC
Organism: Streptomyces sp. SW4; assembly: GCA_003248315.1. Classification (GTDB taxonomy): domain Bacteria; phylum Actinomycetota; class Actinomycetes; order Streptomycetales; family Streptomycetaceae; genus Streptomyces. Next base: position 932,966 of record QKWM01000001.1, on the reverse strand, counting down.
TCCTCCTGCTCCCTGTACGGCGACGCCGGCCGCGGCCCGCTGGACGAGTCGGCACCGGCGCGCCCGACCAACCCCTACGCCACCTCCAAGTGGCTGTGCGAACGCATCCTCGCCGACGTGTGCCGGCACTGGCCCGGCTTCCGGGTGCTGGCGCTGCGCTACTTCAACCCCGTCGTCGCCCATCCCAGCGGACTGCTCGGCGAGGACCCGCACGGCGAGCCCGGCAACCTCATGCCCTACGTCGCCCAGGTCGCCGTCGGCCGCCGGGAGCGGCTGGCGGTGTTCGGCGCCGACTACCCCACCCGGGACGGCACGCCCGTGCGGGACTACCTGCACGTCATGGACACCGCCGAGGCGCACCGGCACGCCCTGGACCATCTGTCCGACGCCGCCGGCATGCAGGTGTTCAACCTGGGGACCGGCCGGGGCAGTTCCGTCCTGGAGGTGATCGCCGCGTTCTCGGCCGCCTGCGGCCGGACCATCCCGTACGACATCGTCGGGCGGCGCGCGGGCGACGTTCCCGAACTGGTCGCGGACGCCGGTGCCGTGGCCAGGGCGTGGGGCTGGCGCCCCACCCGGGACCTGTCCGCCATGTGCCGGGACGCCTGGCACTTCCAGCAGCTCAACCCCACGGCTACGCGGGCTCCGCCCCCTGGCCGGACGCGAAGGAGTAACCGATGCGCCTGACAGTCATCGGCACCGGATACGTCGGGACCGTGCACGCGGCGTGCATGGCGCACCTCGGCCACGAGGTCCTCGGCGTCGACATCAGCCCCGAGCGCGTGGCCGCGCTGTCCGCGGGACGGGCGCCCGTGCACGAGGACGGCCTCGCCCCGGTGCTCGGCCGGGCCGTCGGCTCCGGCCGGCTGCGGTTCACCACCTCGCTCGCCGAGGCCGCCCGCTTCGCCCGGGTGCACTTCGTCTGCGTGGGCACCCCGCAGCAGGCCGGCGCCCACGCGGCCGACCTGCGCCAGGTGGACGCCTGTGTGGCCGGGCTGCTCCCCCGTCTGCGGCCCGGCAGCCTGCTCGTCGGCAAGTCCACCGTCCCGGTGGGACCGCGGCCCGGCTCCAGCGGCTGGTCGCGCGGGCCGCCCCGGCTGCGAGGTCGCCTGGAACCCCGAGTTCCTGCGGGAGGGCGCGGCGGTGCACGACACCCTGCATCCCGACCGGCTGGTCGTCGGCGTGTTCTCGGCACGGGCCGACCGCGTCCTGCGGGCCGTGTACCGCCCGATGCTGCGGGCGGGGGTGCCGTACTTCCGCACCGACCCGGCCACGGCGGAGCTGGTGAAGGTCGCGGCCAACGCCTTCCTCGCCACGAAGATCTCCTTCATCAACGCGATGTCCGAGGTGTGCGAGGCGGCCGGCGCCGACGCCCTGACCCTCGCCCGCGCCGTGGGCGCCGATCCGCGCATCGGCCGGCTGTTCCTGGAGCCGGGTCTCGGCTTCGGCGGGAGCTGCTTCCCCAAGGACATCCGGGCGTTCGCCGCCCGCGCCGAGGAGATCGGCGCCGGTGCCGCGGTGACCTTCCTGCACGACGTCGACCGGATCAACACCCGGCAGCGCCGGCGCACCGCCGAGCTGGCCGCGCGGCTGCTGGGCGGGGGCTCGCCGGCCGCCGCGTCGGGGTGCTGGGCGCCGCCTTCAAGCCGGGCAGCGACGACGTGCGCGACTCGCCGGCCCTCGCCGTGGCCGCCGCCCTGCGCGACGGGGGCGCCGCCGTCCGCGTCCACGACCCGCAGGCCCTGGACAACGCGCGCACCGCGGTCCCCGGCCTCACCTACGCCCTGGAGGTGCCCAAGGCCTGCGAGGGCGCGGACCTGGTCCTGCACCTGACCGCCTGGCCCGAGTACCGCCGTCTGGACCCGCGGGCCCTGGCCGGTGTCGTCCGCCGGCCGCTGCTGCTCGACGCCCGCAACACGCTGGACGAGCGGGCCTGGCGGCAGGCGGGCTGGAGCGTGCACGCACTGGGCCGGGCGGCCGCGGCCGGCCCGCACGTCCCGTCCCGGAGCGCCGCATGATCGCCGTCGTGACCGGGGGCAGCGGATTCCTCGGCTCCCACCTCTGCGAGGCGCTGCTGCGCCGCGGCGACACCGTGCACTGCCTGGACAACCACTGCACCAGCGGGCCGGCAACGTCGCCCACCTGCTCGGCCATCCCCGCTTCACCCTGGTCCGCGCGGACGTCACGGCCCCCTTCGACGTGCCGGGACCGGTGGACGCGGTCGCCCACCTCGCCAGCCCGGCCTCCCCGCCGGACTACGCGCGCCTGCCGCTGGAGACGCTCGCGGTGGGCAGCCGCGGCACGGAGAACGCCCTGCGGCTGGCGCTGCGCCACGGTGCCCGCTTCCTGCTGGCGTCCACCAGCGAGGTCTACGGCGACCCGGTGGTCCACCCGCAGCCCGAGGAGTACTGGGGCAACGTCAACCCGGTGGGCCCGCGCAGTGTGTACGACGAGGCGAAGCGCTACGCCGAGGCCCTCACCACGGCCTACCGCACCGGCCCCGGCGCGGACACGGGCATCGTGCGGATCTTCAACACCTACGGTCCGCGGATGCGCCCGCGCGACGGGCGGGTGGTCTCCACGTTCCTGCGGCAGGCCCTGTCGGGCAGGCCCCTGACGGTGTACGGCGACGGCGGCCAGACGCGCAGCTTCTGCTACGTCGACGACCTCGTCCGCGGGCTGACGGCCATGCTCGACGCGCACTGCGCCGGACCGGTCAACCTGGGCAACCCCGTCGAGTGCACGGTGTCCGACCTGGCCCGCCTGGTGCTGCGGGTGACGGGCTCCGGCTCGCCGGTCGTGCACCGGCCGCTGCCCGTCGACGATCCCGGCCGGCGCCGCCCGGACATCGCCCGGGCCGCCGCCCTGCTCGGCTGGCGGCCCGAGGTCCCCTGCAGACGGGGCTGCGGCGCACCGCTGCCTGGTTCCTGCCGGCGGTGTCCCGTGCCGCCGTCGCGGCCGGGGCGTGACACCGTGTCCGGCCGCATCGCCGTGGCCCTGGCCGGAACCGTCCTGGCGGTCGCCGGTGCCGGCTGCCTCGCCACCCCGCACTACCAGCCGACGGCCCGGACGTACTACGTCAGCCCGGACGGCGACGACGAGGCGGCCGGCACCTCGCCCGGCCGGGCCTGGCGCACCCTGGAACGGGCGGAACGGACGGCTCTGGAACCCGGCGACCGGCTGCTGCTGCGCGGCGGCGCCCGTTTCCCGGGCACGGTCACCGTCGGCGCCCACGAGGCGGGCGACGCGGCCCGGCCGGTGGTCGTCGGCAGCTACGGCGGGGGCCGGGCGACGGTGTCGGCCGGGCGGCTGGCCGGGGTGTCCGTCCACAACACGGCGGGGGTGGAGATCCACGACCTGGTCGTGCAGGGGGCCGGCGCACGCGCCACCGACCAGGCCGGCGTCAACCTGCACACCGACGAAGGCGGCAGGCGGCGGCACGTCGTCGTCTCCGGCGTCGACGTCTCCGGGTTCCGTGTCGGCGTCTCCGTCGGTTCCACGGCGGCCGGGTCCGGTTTCCGGGACGTGACGGTCCGCCGGGCGACGCTGCACGGCAACCGGGACGCCGGCCTGCTGACGTACGGCCCCGTCTGCGGGCCGACCGCCCCGACCACGCCCACCGGAACGTCACGGTGGAGCGGGTCGAGGCGTTCGCCAACCTGGGCGACCCTTCCGTCGACAACCGGCACACCGGCAGCGGCATCATCATCGGCGGTGTGCGGCAGGCCGTGGTGCGTGGCTCCAGTGCCCACGACAACGGCCGCACCTCCGGCACGCGCGCGCCGGTCGGGCCGGTGGGCCTGTGGACGTACGACTCCACCGCGGTGCTGATGGAGCACAACCTGTCCTACCGCAACCACACCGGCAACGACCGCGACGGAAGCGGCTTCGGACTGGACTCCAACGTGTCGGACTCGACGATCCAGTACAACCTGTCGTTCCACAACGACGGCCCGGGCTACTACACGTTCCAACACGACCGCAACGGGCTGCACCGGGACAACACCATCCGCTACAACATCAGCGCCGACGACGGCCGGAAACTCCCGACCACGGCGCGCTCAGCGTGTACGGCATCGACACCCGGGAGCTGTCGGTCGTCCAGAACACGGTCGTGATGTCCCGCGCCCCGGCGGCCGAGGGGACGGTGGTGCTGGTCCACGACCGGGTCCACGGGATCAGCATCCGCAACAACCTTCTGGTGTCGGGCGGATACCCGCTCGTCACCTCCGAGGCCGGGCGCGACCGCGTCGTCTTCCAGGGCAACCAGTACCACGCGGCGCGGGGCCCGTGGACCGTGCGGTGGCTGGACTCCGTGTACGCGGACCTGGAGTCCTGGCGGGACTCCACCGGCCAGGAGCGGGTCGGCTCACGGGCCACGGGCACGAGCGCCGACCCCTGTCCGAGGGGCGGTGCGCTGCCGGACGTCGACTCCGCGCGGGACGCCCGGCTGGTCGTGCCCCGCTGCCCCGTCGAAGGCCTCGACCTGCGCCGCCTGTTCGGCGTGGACCCCGGCCCCGTGGACTACTTCGGGCGCGCGCTGCCGACACCGCCGGCCGTGGGCGCCGCACAACCGTGAACCGCCGCGGATGCAGCGCCGGACCAGCGGTGCCTACGATCGACGTGGACGATCCGCGCGCACGGCTGGTCCTCTCTGACCGGGGAGGTACGCGCTTGCCGTCGACCCAGCGGCTCATGGCCGCATACATCGGATTCGCCGTGGTCACGACCACCGTGTATCTGACGGTTCCCGTCACGCGCGCCGCCCTGTGGGCGGTGATCGGCCTGGCCGGTGCCATGGCCGTGGTGACGGGCACGCTCCTGCACCGGCCGGCGCACGCCTGGCCCTGGTGGGTGCTGGCCGCGGGCCTGGTCGCCTTCGTCTCCGGCGACACGTACTACAACGTGATGGAGGAGTACTTCCACGCCTCCAATCCGTTCCCCTCCCCGCGGACGCCTGCTACCTGATCACGTATCCGCTCTTCGCGACGGGCCTGTGGGGCCTGGTCCGCTACCGGCGGCGCGACCGCGACCTGCCCGCGGTCCTCGACGCGCTGATCCTCACCGCGGGACTCGCCCTGCCCGTCTGGGTCTTCCTGGTGCGCCCCTGACCGAGGTGGACGGGCTGACGTGGCAGCAGCGGGCCATCAGCGTCGCCTACCCCCTCGGTGACGTGCTCGTCCTCGCCCTGCTGGTCCGGCTGCTGACCCCCGGGGCGCGCGGCGGCAACCGCTCGGTGCAGCTGCTCGTCGCCGGCACGCTGACCCTGCTCGTCTTCGACATCGCCTATGGGCTGCTGCAACTGGCGACGTCCTGGCAGACCGGCACCCTGCTGGACGCCGGCTGGGTCGCCTTCTACACCGCCTGGGGCCTGGCCGCGCTGCACCCCTCCATGACCGACGTGGCCGCGCCCCTCCCCGCCAGGAGTCCCTGATGCCGCCCCGGCGCCGCCTGGTCGCCCTGGGGGCGGTGACCCTGATCGCCCCCGCGATCCTGCTGTACGAGGGGGTGAGCCGCGTCCCCTACGACGCCCCGGTGATCGCCGGCTTCTCCGGGCTGCTGTTCCTGCTGGTCATCCTGCGGCTGTGGGGTCTGGTGGTGGTCCACCGCAGGGCGGTGGCACGGGAACGGGTGCTGCGCGCGGCGGGCGAGGCGCTCGTCGCGGCCGTCCGGCCCGAGCAGGTCACCGAGGGCTGCGCACGGGCCGTCGAGCAGCTGCTCGGCCCTCTGGTGCCGCACCGCACGGTGCTGCTGCCGTCGGAGCGCGCCCCCGGCCCGGCGCACGGCACCGCCCGGCTGGTGACGCCCCGGGAGCTGGGGCCCCGGTTGGGAGGGGGCCTGGACGGGATGGAGCACGTGCTGGTGTGCCCGATGGCGCCGCCCGACCGCGCGGCCGGTGAGGCACCGGGCGTGCTCCTGGTCGCGGGGCCCGCCGCGCCTCTGGGGAGGCCCGCGGTTCCCTGGAGATCCTCGCCGCGCACGCGGGCCTGGCGATGGAGCGGGTCGTGCTGCGCCGCGAGGTGATCCGCCAGGAGAGCGAGGCGTACTTCCGCACCCTGGTGCGCAACACGTCCGACGTCATCCTCATCGTCGAGGAGGACGACACCATCCGGTACGCGAGCCCGTCCGCCGCGTCCGTCTTCGGCACCGAGCGGCTCGTGGGCCGGTCGCTGCCCGGCTGCTGGAGCCGCGGGACCGGCCGCGGGCGGCGCGGGTCCTGCGGGCGGTGCGCAGCGGCGGGCCGCAGGACGCGCACGACCACTGGTGGGTGCCGTCCCCGGGCGGCGGCCGGGCGGAGGTGGAGGCGCGCTGCAGCGACTTCCGCGACGAGCGGACCGTGGCCGGGCTGGTGGTCACCCTGCGGGACGTGACCGAACAGCGCCGCTTGGAGCACGAGCTGACGCAGCGGGCGTTCCACGACGCGCTGACCGGTCTGCCCAACCGGACGCTGCTGCGGGAGCGGCTGGAGCGCGCGCTGCTGCGCGGGCGCCGCACCGCGTCCCTCACCTGTCTGCTCTTCATCGACCTGGACGACTTCAAGCTGGTCAACGACACGCTGGGCCACTCGGCCGGCGACCGGCTGCTGGTCGCCGTGGGCAACCGGCTGTCGCACACCCTGCGGCGCGCCGACACGGCCGCCCGGCTCGGCGGGGACGAGTTCGCGGTGCTGATGGAGGACGCGCGGCAGCCCGTGGACGCCGACCTGCTGGCCGCCCAGGTGATCCGGATGCTCGCGCGGCCCTTCGAGCTCGGGGAGGAGTCGGTGACGGTGTCGGCGAGCGTGGGCGTGGCCACCACGCGCGACAGCGCCGACGCCGACGAACTGCTGCGCCACGCGGACCTCGCCGTGTACGCGGCCAAGACGGCCGGGAAGTGCCAGTGGCGCCGCTACCAGCCGGCGCTGCACACGCGGCTGCGCCGGCGTCACGACCTGCAGGGCCGGCTCGCCCAGGCCGTCGCCCGGCAGGAGTTCGCGCTGCGCTACCAGCCGATCGTCGACATCGCCGCCGGGCATGTGGTGGGCTTCGAGGCGCTGGTCCGCTGGCCGCAGGCCCCGCACCGGGCGGTCGGGCCCGAGCAGTTCATCCGGCTGGCGGAGGAGACGGGGCACATCGCCCGCTGGGTTCATGGGTGCTGCACCACGCGGTCGGCGCCATGGCGGCCCTGCAGCGTCTGCCCGAGCCGGGCAGGCCGCCGTACGTGAGCGTCAACGTCTCGGCACGCCAGTTCCGCCAGGCCGGCTTCGTCGACCAGGTCGCCCGTGCCCTGGACACCCGGGGCTGTCGCCCGGCTCCCTCCAGCTGGAGCTGACCGAGACGGTGCTGCTGCGCCGCGACGACCAGATCCAGGGGTGCTGCGCGCGCTGAAGGACCTGGGGGTGCGGATCGCGGTGGACGACTTCGGCACCGGCTTCTCCTCCCTCCGGTACCTGCGGGACTTCCCATCGACACCCTGAAGATCGACAAGACGTTCATCGCCGACATCGCGCGGACGGCCAGCAGGTCGCCCTCGTGGAGGGCATCGTCCGCATCGCCGACTCCCTGGGGCTCCAGGTGATCGCCGAGGGGATCGAGGACACCGCCCAGCGCGATCTGCTGGCCGCGATGGGTGCGCGTTCGGGCAGGGCTTCCTGTTCGCCCGGCCGTTGACCGTGCAGGAGAGCGTGCACGCCCTGCGGCGCGCCCGGATGCCGGCGCCCTCCCGTGGCGTCGCCGGGCCGCCGCCGGCCCGGCGCCCGGCGCACCGGGCCGGCCGCGAGCACCGGCTGAGGGACCTCGAGCACCTGCGGCGGTCCAGCCCGATGAGCGACGCGGTGCTCGACGAGGTGCGCGGCCGGCACGTGCGCAGCGGCGACCACTGGCTGGTCGACTTCGCCTCCTGCAACTACCTGGGCCTCGACTGGGACCCGGAGGTCGTCGCGGCGGTGGAACCGGCGCTGCGCCGCTGGGGCACGCATCCGAGCTGGTCGCGGCTGCTGGGCAGCCCTCGCCTGTATCCCGACCTGGAGGAGCGGCTGGCCGGCCTGCTGGCGCGCAGGACACGCTGCTGCTGCCCACCCTGACGCTGATCCACGCCTCTGTCGTCCCGGTGCTCGCCGACGGCGGCCACGTCTTCGTGGAGGCCGGCGCACACCGGACCGTGTACGACGGCTGTGTCGCCGCCCGCGGCCAGGGAGCGACGCTGCACCGGTTCCACGCGGACCGCCCGGAGGAGCTGCGCGCCCTGCTGGCGTCGGCTCCGGCCCGGTCGCCCCGCCTGGTGTGCCTGGACGGGGTGGACAGCATGACCGGCAACGTCCCCGACCTGCCCGCGCTGGCCGCGGTGGGCCGGGCGTACGGCGCGACGCTGTACGTGGACGACGCGCACGGCTTCGGGGTGATCGGGGAGCGCGGTCAGGGCGAGAGCTGCCCGTACGGCATGCGGGGCAACAGCGTGGTGCGCCACACCGGGGAGACGTACGACGGCATCGTGCTGGCCGGCGGCTTCTCCAAGGCGTACTCGTCGCTGCTGGCGTTCCTGGCGCTGCCGACGGCCCTGAAGGACCGGCTCAAGACGGCTGCCGCGCCCTACCTCTACTCGGGCCCCTCCCGACGGCGTCCCTGGCGACGGCCTGGGCGGGTCTCGACGTCAACGACCGGCGGGGCGAGGTGCTCCGCGCCCGCCTGTACCGGCGCACCGGCCGGGTGCTCGACCATCTCGACCGGCTGGGCGTCGCCACGTTGAACACCGACCGGCTGCCGATCGTCGAGGTGCCCCTCGCGGACCCCGCCGACCTGAGCGGGGCCGCGTCGTTCCTGTGGGAGGAGGGCATCTACGTGACCCTCGCCCCTACCCGCTGGTGCCGCGCGACCGGGTGGGCTTCCGGATCCAGGTGACGGCCCTGAACTCGGACGACGACATCGAGCGGCTGACGGGTGCGCTGAGCCGGCTGTCCGCCCGCTTCCGGCTGCGCCCGAAGGGCTGACGGCCGTGGTCACCCGCAACGACGACGTGGACTGGGACCGCTGGCCGGTCACGGACTACCTCGCCGAGAACTACCGCCGTCTGCACCCCGCGGACGCGGCCGTCATCGCGCACCACTCGGCCTACTACCGGCGTCTGGGGCCGGGGAGCGTCGCCGCGTCCGTGGAGTTCGGGGCGGGACCCAACCTCTACCCGCTGGTCCTCGCGTCCGCGGTGAGCCGGCGTGTGGACGCCGTGGAGACGAGCCGCGCGAACATCGCCTATCTGCGCCGCCAGGTGTCGGTCCGCCCCGACGGCAGCTGGCTGCCGTTCCACGCGCTGTGCCGCCGGCTCAACCCGGACGTGCCGGCCACGCTGGGGGAGGCGCTGCGCCGGGTCCGGGTGGTCCACGGTGATGTGCGGGCCCTGCCTCCGGGCGCGTACGGCCTGGCTTCCATGCACTTCGTCGCGGAGGGCGCCACGGAGGACGTCGGGGAGTTCGCCGCGTTCTGCCGGGCCTTCGTCCGGTGCGCGGCCCCGGGCGGGCATCTGCTGGCGGCGTTCATGGAGCACATGCCGACCTACGGCATCGGTGCCCGGTCGCGGTGGCCCGGCTGCCCGGTGGGCCCCGAGACCGTCACCCGGGTGTTCGCGCCGCTGACACGTGAGCTGGAGGTGACCCGCATCGACTCCGATCCGACGCTGCCGGACTACGGGGACTCGGGGATGGTGCTGCTCACGGCCCGGGCCGCGCCGGGCCGGTGAGGGTGAACGCCGACCGGACCAGGGCCGCGTGGCTGGCCGCCCGGGGGCGTTGCCGAGCTGGCGGCGCCCGCCGGGGTCCCAGCGTTCGGACAGCAGGCCGAGGTCGTTGCGCACGGACGCCACCCGTTCGAAGACGTCCCGGGCGTGGGCCCGCTCCCCGCCCCGGCCAGGGCGTCGGCGTACCACAGTGAGCAGGGCAGGTAGGCGCCTTCGCGGCCGGCGGGTCCGGCGGGGTCCTCGCAGCAGCGCACGAACCCGTCGTGTTCCAGGGCGCGGGCGGCGCGCAGGGTGCCGCGCACCCGGGCGTCGTGCGCCGGCAGGAAGCCCAGCGCCGGCATGAGGAGCGCCGTCGCGTCGAGCCGGGAGGATCCGTAGGCCTGGACGAAGGAGGCCCTGCCGCGGTCCCATCCGCGACGGCACACGTCCGGCGCACGGCCTCGCGCATCGTCGTCCAGGCTCCGGGACCTCCGCGCCGAGCAGGTCGCCGAGCCGTACGGCGCGGTCGCACGCCACCCAGGCCATGACCTTGGAGTGGACGAACTGCCGTGCCGGGCCGCCCTCCTGCCACACCCCTGGTCCGGCTCCCGCCAGTGGTGACGGAGGTACTCCATGAGGGACGCGGCCAGGCTCCACACGTGCGGGACCACGTCGATCCCTCCCGCACGGACAGCCACAGGGCGTGCAGGACCTCCCGTACACGTCGAGCTGGTTCCGGCCGGCACCGGCGTTGCCGAACCGCACCGGGCGGGACCCCTCGTAGCCCGCGAGCCAGGGCGCCTCGGTCTCCCGCAGCAGGCGCTGCCCCGCGACCCCGTAGGCGCTCTGCAGCCGGGCCGGGTCGCCGGCCACCGCCCGCACCAGCCAGCCGAGCCAGGCGGCGGCCTCCTCGTGGAAGCCGCTGCGCAGCAGGCACGACAGGACGTGGCTGGAGTCGCGCAGCCAGCAGAACCGCTGGTCCCAGTTGAGGTCGCCGCCGATCAGGCCGGGCAGGGACGTGGTGGGGGCGGCCACGATGCCGCCGGTCGGTGCGTAGGTGAGCGCCTTCAGCGTGATCAGCGAGCGCACGACCGGTTCGCGCCAGGGCCCCTCGTAGCGGCACCGGCCCGCCCACCGGCGCCAGAAGTCGCAGGTCTCCTTCAGCGCCGTCTCGGCGGGCACGGCGAGCGGGGCCGGTGCGCTGGTGTGGTGGGACGGCGCCCAGACGACGGTGAGGGCGAGCCGGTCGCCGGGGGTGACGGTGAAGTCGGCCAGCGCCGATCCGGGGGCCCCGCCGCCGGCCACCGGGCCGTCGGTGCCGAGCCAGACGGCGTCCGGGCCGGCGACGGCCAGGCCGCGCCCGTCACCGCCGCGCAGCCAGGGCACGACCCGCCCCTGGTGGAACCTCAGCCGGAGTTCGCTGTGCAGCGTGACCCGTCCGCGAGCCCTTCGACCAGGCGCACCACGCACGGGTGCTGCTTGCGCGGCGGCATGAAGTCCGTGACGCGGACGCGTCCGGAGCCGGTCCGCCACTCCGTGTCGAGGACGAGGCTCTCGGGCGGTAGGACCTGTGGGCGCACGCGCCGGCCGTGCCGCGCGGGGCCAGGCGCCAGAATCCGTTGTCGGCGGTGCCAGGAGGGCGGCGAAACACGCCGGCGAGTCGAAGCGGGGCAGACACAGCCAGTCCAGCGACCCGTCCCTGCCGACCAGCGCGGCGGTTCCCAGGTCGCCCAGGAGGGCGTAGTCCTCAATCGGGTTGCTCATGATCGGCACTACGCCGCCGTGCACATCACCGCACGTCGATTCTACGGCGGCACGGCCGCGGCGGCGACCGGCCGCGGTGGCCGCCGGCCGCCCGCGGGCGGCCGTTTGCGGGCGTGCCGGGGGTGTTACCCGGCACCCACCGGCGGGGCGCGCCGCGCCCCTTCGGCCTCCCCCGGAGAAGGAGCGATCCCATGACCACTTCCGTGAACGACATGCTCCGCACCTACCCGGCCGACCTGGGCGGCGTGGACCGGGCGGCGATGGTCCGCTGCATCGAGGAGTGTCTGGCCTGCGCGCAGGCGTGCACCGCGTGCGCGGACGCCTGTCTGTCGGAGGGCATGGTCGGCGATCTGACCAAGTGCATCCGCACCGACCTGGACTGCGCCGACATGTGCGACACGACCGCGTCCGTGCTGTCCCGGCACACCGGCTACGACGCCAACATCACCCGGGCCGTGCTCCAGGCCTGCGCCACCGTCTGCAAGGCGTGCGCCGACGAGTGCGCGGCCCATGCCGACCTGCACGAGCACTGCCGGGTGTGCGCGCAGGCGTGCCGGAGCTGCGAGGCCGCCTGCAACGACCTGCTCGCCGGCCTGGGCTGACGCGAGGGCCGGGCGGCCCCCGGTCGTCGGGGACCGCCCGGCAGCCCGTGCCGGCCGGGGTCAGTGGTAGGCGTGGACCACCGCGTGACCCTTGCCGCGGCCGATCATCCACTTGTTGACCGGCGTGGTGATCAGGAAGGCCACGGCGAAGCCGCCGAGCAGCGCGGACCAGAACAGGCCGTCCGAGAGGTGGGCGTCCATCGCGCCGGGCGTGAGCGCGATGATGGCGTTGTCGACCAGTTCCATCACCGCGATGGAGACCGTGTCGGCGGCCAGCGCCACCTTGACGGCGGCCTTGAGGGAGAGCCCGGCGCGCACGACCGCGAACAGCGTGAAGGAGTAGCCGAAGAGGAACGCGAGGGCGATCGCCAGGATCATGGTCGGCACGTTGCCCCACAGCAGTGCGGTGCCGATGACCATGCCGAGGATCTCGCCGATGGCGCAGCCGGTCAGGCAGTGGAGGGTCGCCTTGACGGCCGTCGCCCAGGACGCGCCGTGGCCGGATCCGCCGGCGGGCCCGTGCGCGCCGTGGCCGTGGCCGCCATGGCCGTGGCCGCCATGGCCGTGGCCGTGGGTCTCGTGGCCGCCCGTGGTGTGGTCGTGCCCGGTGCCGGTGTGGTGCGAGCTGTGGTCCATGACGTTCATCCCCATTCGACGTCCCGTGTGGCCCTTGCGGTCCCACGAGAGGGAACCATATACCCCCTGGGGGTATTCCCCCAGGGTTTTCCGCGCCCCAGGACCGGCCCGGGGCGGACGGCGCACGCCGGGTGCCGTCCGCCCCGGCAGGGCGTACCGTCCTGCTATGGGACACGTGGGGTACGTCCCGTGACCGGCACGGCCGAGCACGCCGACGGCAGCGGCGGGCCGGACGCCGCGTTCACGGAGACGGTCCGCCGAACCGGCGCGTCCATCGGCGCTCTGTACCTGCTCTCCCCGGACGAGCAGCTCCTGTGCCTCGACGCGCTGTGCGGCGCGCCCGCACACCTCGCCGAGCCCTGGTCGACGGTGCCGGTCTCGGCGCCGGCCCCGGTGGCCGACGCGGTCCGCGAGGACCGCATGGTGTGGGTGAGCAGCCAGGAGGAGATGGCCCGCTCCTACCCGCGCACCGCGGTGGCCCTGCCCTACCCGCTGGCGCTGGCCGCCGCCCCCGTCACCGGCGTCCGGCGCTGGGGCGTCCTGCTGCTGATGTGGCCGGCCGGCCGTCCGCCGTACATGACGGGGCGGGAACGGAGCAACATCGCCGCCAGCTGCCACCGGCTGGCCCGCGCCCTGGAGGAGGCCGCCGAGCGCGGCCGGCCCCGGCGGACGCCGGCCGCCCCGTGTGCTGTCCGTGGGCACCGGCCGCCCCCGGCCGGTCAGGAGGTGGCCGCCGCCGACTTCGCCGAGCGGCTGCCCGGCGGCAGCTGTGCCCTGGACCTGGAGGGCCGCTTCACCTACCTCAGCTCGGGCGCCTGCGAGCTGCTCGGCAGTGACGCGGACCGGCTGCTGGGCACCCAGCCGTGGCAGTCGCTGCGCTGGCTGGACGACCCGCTGTACGAGGACCACTACCGGGCCGCCGTGCTCTCCCGGGAACCGGTGTCGTTCACCGCGTGCCGCCCGCCCGGCCACTGGCTGGAGTTCCACCTCTACCCCGACGCCAGCGGCATCAGCGTCCGCGTCGTGCGCACCGGCACGCACACGCCCGCCGTACCGGCTCCCGGGCGTGCGGCGCAGAGCCCGGCGCCGGCCCGCGCCGGGCAGCTGTACCAGGTCGCCCACCTGGCCGCCGCGCTGACGGAGGTCGTGGGCGTCCAGGACGTCGTGGACCTGGTGGCCGACCAGGTGATGCCCGCGTTCGGCGCTCAGGGTCTGGTGCTGTCCACCGCCGACGCCGGCCGGCTGCGGATCACCGGCCACCGCGGCTACACGCCGCAGACCATCGAACGGCTCGACGGTCTCCCGCTCGACACCAGGCTCACCCCGGCCGGGCAGGCCCTGGCCGACGGGGTGCCCGCGTTCTTCGGCGACGCGGAGGAGCTGCGGCGCCTGTATCCCGACGCGCCCGTGATCAGCGACAAGCAGGCCTGGGCGTTCCTGCCGCTGATCACGTCCGGCCGGCCCGTCGGCATCTGCGTCCTGTCCTACGACCGTCCGCGCCGGTTCCGGGCGGAGGAGCGCGCCGTCATGGCCTCGCTCGCCGGGCTCATCGCCCAGGCTCTCGACCGCGCGCGCCTGTACGACACCAAGCACGAACTCGCCCACGGCCTCCAGCAGGCGCTGCTGCCGCGGGCGCTTCCCGCGGTCGCGGGCCTGCGCGTCGCGGCCCGCTACCTGCCCGCCACCCGGGGCATGGACATCGGCGGCGACTTCTACGACCTGATCCGGCTCGGCGACACCGACGCCGCGGCCGTCATCGGCGACGTGCAGGGCCACAACGTCGCGGCGGCCGCGCTCATGGGCCAGGTGCGCACCGGCGTGCACGCCCACACGGCGCTGGGCACCAGCCCCGGCGAGGTGCTGTCGCGCACCAACGACCTGCTGACCGACCTCGGGCCGGACCTCTTCACCAGCTGCCTGTACGCCCGGTTCGACCTGGCCCGCGGACGCGCCGTCCTGGCCGGCGCGGGCCATCCGCCCCGCTGCTGCGCCTGCCCGGCCACGCCCCCGGCCGGTGGACGTCACGCCGGGTCCGCCGCTCGGCGTCGTCCCCGGGCGGAGTACCCCGCCACCGAGGTCGGGCTGGTCCCCGGCGCGCTGCTCGTGTTCTACACCGACGGCCTCGTCGAAGCGCCGGGGGTCGACCTGGACGACGCGGTCGCCGCTCTCGCGGGCCATCTGGCGAAGGCCGACGACCGGGACCTCGGCCGGCTGATCGACACGCTGCTGAGCAGGACCGGCGGCACCGGCCGGCGCACGGACGACATCGCGCTGCTCGTCCTGCGGTACGACGGCACCGGCGCGTGACGCGGCGACGGAGCGGCCGAGGCGGCGCCGGAGCGCGCGCGGCCGCGCCCGATCCCCGGTGGCGGCGCCGGAGCACGTGCGGCCGCGCCCGATCCCCGATGGCGGTGCCCGGGCGTCGCACCGCCCGACATCCTTTGTACGCACGGGTGTTACCTGCAAGTAGCCGGCGGTGGTTTGATGTCCGGCGCCCCTCCGCCTCACGTCCAGGGAGACCCGATGACGCTCCTGGCCCGCTGCCGTGCCCGCGGCGCCGCCGTGCTCGCGTTCGCTCTCGCCGCCGCCGTCCCGGTGGCCGCGGCGCCCGCCGCCTCCGCCGCCTCCGCCGGCGGCCAGGCCGCGCCGGTGCGCGTGCTGTCGTACAACGCCTTCCTGTTCAGCAAGTCGCTGTACCCGAACTGGGGCCAGGACCACCGTG
Source organism: Streptomyces sp. SW4 (assembly GCA_003248315.1). Classification (GTDB taxonomy): domain Bacteria; phylum Actinomycetota; class Actinomycetes; order Streptomycetales; family Streptomycetaceae; genus Streptomyces. The sequence continues at coordinate 917,558 of QKWM01000001.1, read as the reverse complement.
CCGCCGAGATCGCGAAGGCGCCGTTCATGAGCGGCAACGACGTCGTGGTCTTCCAGGAACTGTTCGACAACTCCTCGTCGGACGCCCTGAAGCGGGCCGTCGCGGACCGCTACCCGTACCAGACGCCGGTCGTCGGGCGTACGAAGAGCGGCTGGGACGCGACCGGCGGGTCGTACTCCTCGACCACCCGGAGGACGGCGGAGTCGTCGTCGCCAGCCGGTGGCCGGTCCTGCGCAGCGAGCAGTGGATCTACCGGGACGCCTGCGGCGCCGACTGGTGGTCCAACAAGGGCTTCGCGTACGTCGTGCTCGACGTGAACGGCAGCAGGGTGCACGTGGTCGGCACCCACGCCCAGTCGACGGACCCGGGCTGCGCGGCGGGCGAGGCGGCGGCTGTGCGCAGCCGCCAGTTCCGCACGATCGACGCCTTCCTCGACGCCAAGAACATCCCGGCCGGGAACAGGTGCTGGTCGCCGGTGACCTCAACGTCGACTCGCACAGCGCCGAGTACGCCTCCATGCTCCAGGACGCGGGCCTGGTGGGCGCCGACACGCGCACCGGGCACCCGTACTCCTTCGACACGCGGGAGAACTCCATCGCCCGCGACCGCTACCCGACGACCCGCGCGAGGACCTCGACCACGTCCTGCACCGGGCGGGGCACGCCCGTCCGCGGTGTGGAACAACGACGTGATCCAGGAGCGGTGCGCGCCGTGGACGGTCACCAGCGGGGCACCTCGTACACGTACACCAACCTGTCGGACCACTACCCGGTGACCGGCTCCGCGGGCTGAGCGGCCGGCGGGTGCCGCGGTCAGGGGGCTCCGTCGCGGTCGAGCGGCCCCAGCGGCCGGGCTGCTCGGTGACGATGGCGGTGGCCTCGTCGATGACGTGGCCGGGGATCCAGCCGAGCGGCCGGACGTCGGCCACCAGCGGCTCGTTGTCCGGGCCGCGGGCCACCTCGGAGCCCTGCAGGACCCACGGCCGGGTGCGGGCGTCCTTCACGCGCGGCAGGTGGCAGTAGTCGTACAGCCGCCGGGCGACCCACACGTGCACGGGCCGCTCGCCCCACCAGTCCTCGACGTCCAGCGGGCTGGCCGACAGCCCCGGCAGCCGCACGCCGGTCAGGTCGTCCGTGCTGGTCACGTCGGGCAGATCGTGCTCCGGGCCGCGGGACCAGCGCACATACAGGCCGCGACGGCCGGTGACCAGCCGGGAGAGTTCGTCGAGGTCGGCGAAGGTCGGCAGGTCGGCGATCGCGCTCAAGGCGGGCCTCCCTTCCGTCGTCCCTCCTCAGCACCACGCCGACGGGGTACCCGGCTCGTCCCGACCGCACGCCTGCCGGGGCGGGGTTCGTCCACCGGGGCCGCCGGTGTCCCGAGGACAACGGCGGCGCCCGGGTCAGCGGGTGTCGGTGAGGCCGCCCGTGACGGCGATGATCTCGCCGACGGTGAAGCTGGAGTCCGCGTCGGAGGCGAGATGGACGTACGCCGGCGCGACCTCCTCGGGCTGGGCCACGCGCCCCATGGGCGAGGACGCGCCCAGGTTCGTCAGGTAGTCGTCCGGGAAGCGCTGGCCGGCGAGGTTGAGCACCGTCCAGGTGGGTCCGGGGAGACGACGTTGGCGCGGACGCCGCGCCGGGCGAGGTGCGACGCGATGGACTTGGTGAACCCGACGACGGCGGCCTTGGAGGCGGCGTAGTCCATCATCATCTCGCTGCCCTTGAGCGCCTCCTCGGAAGCGGTGGCGATCACGGCGTCGCCGTGGGACAGATGCGGCAGGGCGGCCATGACCAGGTGGAAGTAGGCGTAGACGTTCGTCCTGAAGACCCGGTCGAAGTCCTCGGCGTTCAGGTCGGACAGGCTGTTCTGGCTGTTGAGGCGGGCGGCGTTGCTGACCAGGACGTTCAGCCCGCCCAGCCCGGCCACGGTGCGCTCCACGGCCTGCGCGCAGAAGCCGGGGTCGCACAGGTCGCCCGGGAGCAGCAGGCAGGAACGGCCCTCCTTCTCGACGGCCGCCCTGGTCTCGTCGGCGTCCGGCTGCTCCTCGGGGAGGTACACGATGGCCACGTCGGCTCCCTCGCGCGCGTACAGGACGGCCACCGAGCGGCCGATGCCCGAGTCCCCGCCCGTGATCAGCGCGACCTTCCCGGCGAGCTTTCCCGACCCCCGGTAGTGGGGCGCGAGGTACCGGGGCCGGATCTCCATGTCCGCCTCCAGACCCGGGCGCCGCTGGCGGTGGAACCGGTACGGCGGGAGAGCTCGGCCTCCTCCTGCGGCATCGCCGGGCGCTCGTCCGGCCGGGGGCCCGTCGCGTCCTTGTTCTGCATGAGGCCGTCCTCTCCGTTCGGCAGGGGTGGTCGTCCTTGTCGTCGCCGCCTTCCTCCGGCGTGCGGCTCGCGGCGTCCTCGCCGGCGCGGCGACCATGACCGCCTGTCCACGCCTCCCGCGGCCAAACCGGCCCGGCGGTGCGCGGTCCCGCGGACCCGGGCGCACAACCTTTCCCGGCCCCCGCGGGTCACACCAGGCAGGAGCAATCGCCTCCAACGCCTACCAGGGGGAAATATGCGACTCACCCGTTCCGTCCTGTCCGCCGCCGCGTCGGCGGCCCTCGCCGTGGGAGCCTCGACCGCTCTGGCGTCGCCCGCCTCCGCCGCGCCCAACACCACGCCGCAGAAGGTCTGCGGCAGCGGCTACAAGACCGTGAACTCCGCGCAGGTCGGCTCGCTGGGCACGGTGTACCTGACGTACAACGCGACCAACGGCCGCAACTGCGTCGCGACCATCCGCACCAACCCCGGCACGGCCCTGGACATGTCCGCGTGGATCTTCGTCCCCGCCACCGAGGAGGCGGCCGAGGACTTCGGGCGGTACACGTCGTACGCGGGTCCCGTCCGCGTCTACGGCAAGGGCCACTGCGTGGACTGGGGCGGCAGCATCGACAACGTCTACGTCCAGGTCTACGGCTCCAACTGCGGCTCCCTGAAGGAACACCGGGTGACGTTCACCCGCTGACCCCGGCGCCGCCCCGCCTTCCCGGCGTCGCCGTGCGCGGCCACGCCGGGAAGGCGGTCCCGCCGGTCCGCCCGCCCGCACCCATTTTCATGCAAACGCATTTTTTGTGTCCGACGGTATAGAGCGGGCGCATGTATATTCGGGCCCATGAAGGCCATCACACTCAAGAGCTATGGAACCGCCGACGACCTCGAGCTGACCGATCACCCGGAGCCGAAGGTGGCCCCGGGCGAGGTGCTCGTCCGGGTGAAGGCCGCGGGCGTCAACCCGGTGGACTGGAAGCTCGGCGCCGGCATGCTGGACGACTTCGTCGAGAGCCGGTTCCCCAGATCCCCGGATGGGACGTGGCCGGGGTCGTCGAGCGGGTCGGGTTCGACGTGTCCGAGTTCGCCGTCGGCGACGAGGTCTACGGTACATCCGCAAGGACTGGGCGCAGCTCGGCGCCTACGCCGAGAAGGTGTCGGCCCACGTGCGGATGCTGGCCCGCAAGCCCGCCTCGCTCTCCTGGGAGCAGGCCGCGGGCTGCCGCTGGCCGGCCTGACGGCGTACCAGGCCCTGGACCGGGTCGGCGTCCGCGAGGGCTGGACGGTCCTGATCCACGCCGCGGCCGGCGGGGTGGGCTCGCTGGGCGCGCAGATCGCCGTGGCCCGGGGCGCCCGGGTGATCGGCACCGCGAGCGAGTCCAACCACGCGTTCCTGCGCGGTCTGGGCGTCGAGCCGGTCACCTACGGGGAGGGCCTGGCCGACCGGGTGCGTGCACTCGCCCCCGACGGTGTCGACGCGGCCCTCGACTTCGTCGGCGGCGAGGCGCTCGAGGTGTCCCTGGAACTGCTCGGCGACCCCGGCCGGCTGGCCTCGATCGTCGACCCGCAGGTCACCGGGCACGGCGGCCACTATGTGTGGGTGCGGCCCGATTCCGCCGGTCTGGCGGCGCTCGGGCGGCTGGCCGACGAGGGCCGGCTCACGGTTCCCGTGGCCGAGGTGCTGCCGCTGGCCGACGCGGCGCGGGCGTGGCGGCTCAGCAGCGAGGGCCGTACCCGCGGGAAGCTGGTCCTGGCCGTCGAGCAGCACTGAGCCGGCACGGACGCTGAGCCCGTGCGGACGCTGAACCCGCGCGGGCGCCGAACCCGCGCGGACGCTCAACCCGCGCGGGCACGCAACCCGCGTGCCCGCCGCGGTCGGGGCCCCGGGACGCCCGGGGCCCTCGTTCGGGTTCTCAGCCCCGGCGTACGCGCTCCGGGGCGGCGGCCGTCGCGGACGGGTCGGCGGGAGCCCCGACATCACGACGCGCGAGCGGCTGTGCAGCCGGAGCGAGACGGTGACGAGGGCGATGGCGACCAGGGTCATCGCCGCGCCCGCCCATGCGGTGGCGGCGAAGCCGAGGCCCGCGTCGATGACCGTGCCGCCGAGCCAGGGCCGCCGGTGTTGCCCAGGTTGAACGCGGCGGTCGTGGTGGCGCCCGCGAGCGTGGGCGCGGCGCCGGCGACGTTGAACATGCGGGCGTTGAGCGCCGGCGCGGTGTAGAACGCGGAGACGCCCAGCAGGAACGACAGGGCGATCACGGCGGCGGGGCTCGACGCGAACAGCCACAGCGCCGCCAGCAGCACGGTCGAGGCGGCGGTGCCGGAGAGCAGCACTCCGAACAGATGGGCGTCCGCGACCCGGCCGCCGATCGTCGTGCCGACCAGCGCGCCGATGCCGAACAGGGCCAGCACCGTCGGCACCCAGCCGTCCGCCAGCCCGGCCACGTCGGTGAGCAGCGGGGCGAGGTACGAGAAGGCGCAGAACACACCGCCGGCGGCGAGCGCGGTCACGGCGATGGACAGCCACACCTGACGGTCCCGGTAGATGGACAGCTCGCCCCTCAGCCGGGGCCGCCGCTCGGGCAGCGGGATGCGCGGGATCAGCGTGACCACGCCGGCCAGCGCGATCGCGGACGCGGCCCGACGGCCCAGAACGCGGAGCGCCAGCCCAGGTGCTCGCCGAGGAAGGCGCCGGCCGGGACGCCGAGGACGTTGGCGATCGACAGGCCGCCGATCATCACGGCCATGGCCCGGGCGCGCGCGGTCTGCGGCACCATGGCGATGGCCACGGCCGCGCCCACCGCCCAGAACCCGGCGCACGCCAGGGCGCTCACCACCCGCGAGACGAAGAGCACCGCGTAGTTCGGTGCCAGGGCCCCCGCGATCTGGCCGAGGCCGAACACCGAGATCAGGGTGATCAGCGTCGTCTTCCTCGGCAGCCTCAGCGTCGCCACCGCGAGCAGCGGCGCGCCGACCACCATGCCGATCGCGAACGCCGATATCAGCAGTCCGGCCTGCGGGATGGTCACGTCCATGTCGTCGGCGATGGGCGGCAGCAGGCCGGAGAGCATGAACTCGCTCGTGCCGAGGGCGAAGACGGACAGGCCGAGGATGTAGACGGCCAGGGCATACGGGGGACGGCGGACGTCCGTGCGGAAGGATCGGGCATGATCATGGACAACGACCGTCCCGCCGACCCCATTCCCGCGCCGGGCCGCCGTCTCACCATGCGGCCGCCGGCCCGCTGCCGGGTCGTCGGCGGGCGACGTGGCGGCCGTCCGGGCGCGCAGGCCGACGGCGAGGGCCGAACCGCCCGTGCGGGGCGCGTCGTTGCCGTACCGGTCGCCGGTGGAGGCGACCTCGTACGCTCAGTGCTCCCAGACGCCGGGGCCGCCGCCGCGCCACTCGATCCAGTCGGCGGTCCGGACGTCCGCCGCCTCGACGTCCTCGAGCCCGCGCGGCGCAGGAACTCGGCGATGTCGACCAGCGTGTAGGCCAGGCCGAGGAAGGCGCCGTCGACACGGACCCGCCGGCCTCCGTCGGCGGCGGGCGGATAGATCACCACGGGCAGGTCGTCGGCCATGTCCCCAGGGTGCGCCGGTCGTCGGCGGCGCGCATGCGGGGCGGTCGGGAGCGGTACCCGGCCCGGCGGTGGCGGGAGCCGGCGACCCCATAGGGTGACCTCCGTGTCTGCCACCCTGAATTCCGCGAGAGTTCGCTCCGCGCTCCGCACGAGTGCGCGCGTCTCCGTCGAACTGCTGCTGATACTCGCCGCCCTCGCCGTCGCGCTCTGGCTCCTGGGGCGCATGTGGTCGGTCGTCTGGCCGCTCGTCGTCGGCCTGCTGCTGACCACGCTCACCTGGCCGCCGGCCCGCTTCCTGCGCCGCCACGGGTGGCCGCCGGCCCTGGCCGCGTCGGCGGTGACCGTGCTGTTCCTGCTGACGGCCGTGGGCATCGTGGCGCTGATCGCGGTGCCGATGGCCTCGGAGACGGACGAGCTGACCGACGGGGTGACCGCCGGCATCCAGCAGGTGCGGGAGTGGGCGGCGGGCCCGCCGCTGAACATCGGCGACGACCAGATCACCGGGGCCGTCGACTCGGCGATGGCCCGGCTCCAGGACAGCGTCGGCAGCATGGTCACCGCCGTGGCCACCGGGTGGGAACCGTGGCCAACGGTCTGATCACCGCCGTCCTCGCCGTCTTCCTGATGTTCTTCTTCCTCAAGGACGGGCCGCGGTTCCTGCCGTGGCTCACCCGGCAGCTGCCGGGCCGGCTCTCCGCCGACGTCCCGGCGATCGCCCTGCGGAGCTGGAAGACGCTGGGGTCCTTCGTGCGCTCCCAGGCGCTCGTCGGCCTGCTCGACGCGGTCTTCATCGGCCTCGGCCTGTGGATCCTCGGAGTGCCGCTGGTGCTCCCCTGGCGGTGCTGACGTTCGTGTCCGCGTTCGTGCCGATCGTCGGCGCCCTGTTCGCCGGGTTCGTGGCGGTGCTGATCGCCCTGGTGTCCAACGGCCTGACGGACGCGCTGATCGTGCTGGCGATCATCGTCGTGGTGCAGCAGCTGGAGGGCAATGTCTTCCAGCCCATGATCCAGAGCCGGGGGCTCGGCCTGCACGCGGCGGTGATCCTGCTGGCGGTGACGCTGGGCGGCAGCCTGGCGGGCATCGTGGGCAGCCTCCTCGCCGTGCCCGCCGCCGCGCTGATCGCCGTCGTGTGGGGCTACGTGCGCGAGCAGCTCACCGACGCGCCGCGGGATCCGGAACCGGAGCCGGAACCGGCCGCGTCCGGCTGAACCGACCCCCTCTCACTTCCGCATGGCGGAATTATAATATCGCTCACTGAAACACAGGTGTGTCTGGTCGAGGGGCGGCCCATGAGGCGGTCGGATCGGGAGCGGGGGAACGGCCGAGACCCGGCGCGGGCCTCGCCGTACAGATGCTGCGCGGCACGGCCCAGGTGATGTTCCTGGCCGATCCCCGGGCGGGCCTCGTCTTCTGTCTGGCGCTGTGCACGGTGGACTGGCGGTACGGCGCCTACGCGGCGGCGGGCGCCGCACTGGGCACCGCTACGGCACGGCTGCTGGGCGTGGGCCGCGACCGGGTGGAGGCGGGGCTCGAGGGGTTCAACTCCTGCCTGGTGGCGCTGTGTTTCGCGGTGTTCCTCGACGCGGGCCGGCCGTCCACCGCGCTGCTCGCCGCCGGCGGCTGCGTGGTGGTCACGGTGGTCACGGCGGCGGTCGTGCGGCTGGCGCGCGCGGCGGACCTGCCGTCGCTGACACTGCCGTACTGCCTGGTGGCGGGGGCGGTCACGGCCGCCGCGCCCGCCTTCCGGCGGGTCTGGCCGCACGGCGAGAGCCCGGCCGCCCTGCCGCGCGCCGCGACCGGCCCCACCGCCCTGCGCCCCGGCGAGGTGTGGCGGGCCTTCTTCCGCAACATCTCCCAGGTCTTCTTCCTGGACCAGTGGCACGTGGGGGCGCTCGTCCTCGCCGGCGTCTTCCTCGCCGGCTGGACGGCCGGACTGGTGGTCTGCTGCGGCAGCGCGGCGGGCATCCTCACCGCCTGGGCGCTCGGCGCGCCGGCCGAGCGCATCGCCGACGGCACGATGGGCTACAACGCGGTGCTCGTCGCCCTGGCGCTGTGCGGCGCGTTCCTGGCGGCGACCCCGGCCACGCTGCTGTACGCGCTGCTCGGCTCGGTGACCGCGACCGCCGTCGCACCGGCCGTCGCCGCGGCCCTCGCGCCGTCCGGCGGGCACGCGTTCACCTGGCCGTTCGTGCTGACGACCCTGGGTTTCCTGGCCGCCGCCCGGACCTTCCCCGGCTGCCCGGGCCGCCCGTCCGCGCCGCGCACGGCGCGGACCGATGAGTTCTCGCGCGACCGGCGGTCATGATGACCGTCGGCGTCCCCGCGACCGCGAGGGCGCCGGCCGGGCCCCGCCCGCGTCCGCCGAAGCACGAGCCACCCCAGGAGTTTCCATGCGCACCCTGATCAGCACCGCCTTCGTCTCCCTCGACGGCGTCGTGGAGGCCCCGGGCGGCGAGCCCGGTTACCGGAACTCCGGCTGGACGTTCAAGCAGGTCGAGTTCCTCCCCGAGGCCTACGAGATCAAGGGCCGCGAGCAGGAGGAGGCCACGGCCCTGCTGCTGGGCCGGGTGAGCTACGAGGCGTTCAGCCCCGTCTGGCCCGGCATGGAGGAGTTCGCCGGCTACCGGGCGATGCCCAAGTACGTCGTCTCCACCACCCTCACCGAGGGCGACCTGGTGACGGAGTGGGGCGAGACCACGATCCTGCGCTCGGTGGACGACGTGGCCGCGCTGAAGGAGACCGAGGGCGGCCCGATCATCATGCACGGCAGCGCCGCCCTCAACAGGAGCCTGTCCGACGCCGGCCTGATCGACCGTTACCACCTGCTCGTGTTCCCGGTTCTGCTCGGCGCCGGCAAGCGCCTGTTCAGCGACACGGACAAGGACGCGCAGAACCTGAAGCTCGTCGAGCACGAGGCCTACGCCAACGGCGTGCAGAAGAACGTCTTCGAGGTGGTCCGCTGACGGACCGGCGCCCCGCCCCGCCGGGGACGGATCAGCTGCGCAGCAGGGCGAGTCGGTCGCTCAGCTCGGTGAGGAAGCGGGCGACCACCGCCAGTTCGTCCCGGGAGAAGCGCTCGCACACGGCGCCGGTGCTGCGGGCCAGGGGCCCGAAGTAGTCACGGGCGACCTCGCGTCCCGCCTCGGCGTAGTGCAGGTGCACCACGCGGCGGTCGTCGGCGGCCCGGACGCGCCGGATGTGCCCGGCCTTCTCCAGGCGGTCGATGCACGCCGTCACCGCGCCCGACGTCAGGTCGAGCCGCCGCCGGAGCGCCCCCGGCGTCATGGGTTCGGCGTCGGCGTCGGCGTCCAGGACGGCGATCAGGGCCATCACGTCCGTCAGGTGCAGGCCCTGGCCCCGGGCGAACTCCTGGGCGATCCGGTTGAACTCGCCGTTCATCCGGCGCAGCAGGACGGCGAAGGTCTGCAACCCCACCGGGTCGTCGGCCGGAAGGTGAGAGGAGGGGTTGTCGCTACCGGGCATACCCCCAGCATACGATCACTCGATGATTGAGATACTTGATGATCGAGTCATTCCGTCGTTCGCCTGGAGGCGCCCGTGACCACCGCACCCCGCCGAGCCCGGTGGCTCGTCCCCTCGTCCTGCTGTTCGTCTGGCTCGGCGTCGGCGGAGCGTTCGGGCCCTACGCGGGCAAGCTGGGCGACGTGGCCACCAACGACCAGGCCGCGTTCCTGCCCCGCAGCGCCGAGTCCACCCGGGTGCTCGAAGCCCAGAAGGCGTTCGACCGGTCCGAGACCCTGCCGGCCGTCGTGGTCTGGACGGCGGACGGCGAGCGGTTCACGGCGGCGCGGCAGGCCGAGGCCACCCGCGCGGTAGCCGCTCTCGCCGGCGAGAGGGGCGTGGTGGGCCGGCCGTCACCCGCCCTGCTCTCGGACGACCGCGAGGCGATGCAGGCCGTCGTCCAGCTGGAACCGGACCTGGGCGACGAACTGCCCACGGCCCTGGGCGCGGTGCGCGACGCCGCGCAGCGGGTCCCGGACACGACCGCGCAGATCGCCGGCCCCGCCGCGAGCCGGGCCGACCTGTCGGACGCGTTCTCCGGCATCGACGGCCTGCTGCTGGGCGTGGCGCTCGGCGCCGTCCTGCTGATCCTCCTGCTGGTCTACCGCAGCGTCCTGCTGCCGCTGCTGATCATCCTGGGTTCCGTCCTCGCCCTGGGGCTCGCCTGCGCCGTGGTCTACGCGCTGGCCGAGCGCGACGTGGTCCGCGTCGACGGGCAGGTGCAGGGCATCCTCTCGATCCTGGTGATCGGCGCCGCCACGGACTACGCGCTGCTGCTGGCCGCGCGCTTCCGCGAGGAGCTGGCCGTGCGCGGCGACCGGGCCGAGGCGGCGACGGCGGCGGTGCGCCGCTCGTTCGGCGCGATCACCGCGAGCGCCGCCACCGTCGCGCTCGGGCTCTTGGCACTGCTCGCGAGCGACCTGACGAACAACCGGGCCCTCGGCCGGTCGGCGCCATCGGCATCGCGTGCGCCGTGCTCTCCACGCTCACCTTCCTGCCGGCGGTGCTGGCGCTGCTGGGCCGCGCCGCCTACTGGCCGTCCCGGCCGCAGCCGCCGCAGGAACCGGGGCAGGGCACCGGTGTGTGGCGCAGGGCCGCCGCGGTGGTGGACGGCCGGCCGCGGCGCACCTGGGTGGTGACGGCGCTCGCCCTCGCCTGCCTCGCCGCCTTCTCCCCGGCGCTGTCCTCCAAGGGCGTGCCCCTGGACGAGATCTTCGTGAACGACGCCCCCTCGGTCGGCGCCCAGCGGACCCTGGGCGAGCACTTCCCCGGCGGGTCCGGGAACCCGGCGGTCATCGTCTGCGACGCCCGACAGGCCGCCGCGGTGACGGCCGCCGCGCGCGGCACCGAGGGCGTGGCCTCGGCCGGGGCGGTTTCCGCCGCCGGACGGCCCGGTGGAGGTGAACCGCTCGTCGTGGACGGGCGGGTGCGCATCGACGCCACGCTCGCGGACGCCGCCGACAGCGACGCGGCCGAGCGGGCCGTCGAACGGCTGCGGGAGAACGTGCACGCGGTCCCGGGGCCGACGCGCTCGTCGGCGGATACACCGCCCAGCAGTACGACACCCAGCAGACCGCAGCCCGGGACCGCACGGTCATCGTGCCGGTCGTGCTCGGCATCATCCTGCTGATCCTCATGGCACTGCTGCGCTCGCTGCTCGTCCCCGTGCTGCTGGTCGCGACCGTCGCCCTCAACTTCCTGGCGACGCTCGGGGTCTCGGCGCTGGTCTTCCGGCACCTGCTGGGGTTCAGCGGCACGGACGCCTCGGTCCCGCTGTACGGCTTCGTCTTCCTGGTCGCGCTCGGTGTCGACTACAACATCTTCCTGATGTCCCGGGTACGGGAGGAGGCGCTCGCGCACGGGCACCGGCAGGGGGTGCTGCGCGGGCTGACCACGACCGGTGGAGTCATCACCTCCGCGGGGGTGGTGCTCGCGGCGACGTTCGCGGCGCTCATGGTGATCCCCCTGGCCTTCCTGGTGCAGATCGCCTTCATCGTGGCCTTCGGCGTGCTCCTGGACACCCTCGTGGTCCGCTCGCTGCTGGTGCCGGCGCTGGTGATCGACGTCGGCCGCCGGGCGTGGTGGCCCGGCGTCCTGGCCCGCACCGGCCATGATCGGACCACGGGGTGACGGACCGGGGGTGACGAAAGGACACGGGACGGTGAGCACGGACGCGCGGTCGCAGGAGGCCGGCACCCGGGGGCCGCGGGACGGCGCCGCACGGCTGCGCTGTCTGGTCACCGGTGCCTCCGGGTACATCGGCGGGCGCCTGGTGCCCGAACTGCTGGACGCAGGCCACCGGGTGCGCTGCCTGGCCCGTACCCCGGCCAAGCTCCGGGACCACCCCTGGGCGGCGGACGCCGAGGTGGTGGGCGGGGACGTCACGGACGCCGGGGCGGTGGCCGCGGCGCTGCGCGGTGTCGACGTGGCCTACTACCTGGTGCACGCCCTCGGGTCCGGCTCCGGTTTCGAGGAGACCGACCGCCGGGCGGCCCGGATCTTCGCCGAGCAGGCGGCCGCCGCCGGCGTACGGCGGATCGTCTATCTCGGCGGGCTCACCCCGAGGGGCGTGCCGGAGGAGTCGCTCTCCCCGCATCTGCGCTCCCGCGCGGAGGTCGGGCGGATCTTCCTCGACGGCCCCGTGCCCGCCACGGTGCTGCGGGCGGCGGTCGTCATCGGCTCCGGCTCGGCCTCCTTCGAGATGCTGCGCTACCTCACGGAGCGGCTGCCCGTCATGGTCACCCCCACGTGGGTGCACACCCGCACGCAGCCCGTCGCGGTGCGGGACGTGCTGCGCTACCTGGTGGGCTCGGCCACCATGCCGGCCGGCGTCGACCGGGCCTTCGACATCGGCGGCCCGGACGTCCTCACCTACCGGGAGATGATGGCCCGTTACGCCGCCGTCGCCGGACTGCGGCGGCGGATCGTCGTGCCGGTCCCGGTCCTCACGCCCGGGCTGTCCAGCCAGTGGGTCGGACTGGTCACCCCGGTGCCGGCCGCCATCGCCCGGCCGCTGACCGAGTCGCTGCGGCACGAAGTGGTCTGCCACGAGCACGACATCGCCCGATACGTGCCCGACCTCCCCGGCCGGCCGGTGCCGTTCGACGAGGCGCTGTCCCTGGCGCTGCGCCGCGTCCGTGAGGCCCAGGTGGCCACGCGCTGGTCGTCGGCGGCCGTGCCGGGCGCGCCCAGCGACCCGCTGCCCACCGACCCGGACTGGGCGGGCGGCAGCCTGTACGAGGACGTGCGGCGGGTGCCGGTGGACGCGTCACCGCAGGCGCTGTGGCGGGTGGTCGAGGGCATCGGCGGTGACAACGGCTGGTACTCCTTCCCTCTCGCCTGGGCCGCCCGGGCCTGCTGGACCGCTTCGTCGGCGGTGTCGGGCTGCGCCGCGGACGCCGTGACGCCGAGCGGCTCCGGGTCGGCGACTCCCTGGACTTCTGGCGGGTGGAGGAGATCGAGCCGGCGCGGCTGCTGCGGCTGCGGGCGGAGATGCGGCTGCCGGGCCTGGCCTGGCTGGAGATGTACGTCGAGCGGGACGACGAGGGGCGCACATGGTACCGGCAGCGCGCCCTGTTCCATCCGCGCGGCCTGCTCGGGCACGCCTACTGGTGGTCGGTCTCCCCGTTCCACGCCGTCGTGTTCGGCGGCATGGCCCGCAACATCGCCCGGACGGCGGCCGGGAGCGTGAACCGACGCCGCCGGAAAGGAAAGTGACGCCCCATCACCGCTCGGGCAGCATCGCGAGGGACGGACTGCGGGCGCCCTTCGGACCCCGTCGCGCCGGACCGCCGGGCGGGTGCCGTCGCCGAGTGGCAGGGCGGGGCCGGGTGGGTGATGGTGGTGGAGGTGTGTCCGGAAGGAGGCCCACGCATGCAGACGTTCACGACAACCGCGAGAGCAGGCCTGGTCACCGCCGCAGCACTGGGACTCACGCTCCTGACGACGCTCTCCACCGGCGGGACGCGTCGGCGGCGCCCGGCAGGGTCTGCGGGACGGACGGCGCCTCGGGGCTCGCCGTGTCGGCCGACAGGGCGACGCCCTGCGCCACCGCGTTGCAGGTCGCCGGAGCCTACACGCAGAAGGCGCGCGGCGCGACCGGGACGACGGTCACCGTCCGGGCCGGCGGAACGGCCTGGACGTGCCGGGAGCAGCAAGGCGATCCGAACCCGTACGAGAGGTGCGTGGCGGCCGCGGACCCGAGCCGCTGGGTCACGCTCACGTCGTAGGAGACGTTCCGTCCGGAGGTGTCACATGAAGTCTGTACGGATGCTCGCCGGCGCGGCCGCCGCCGCGGCGGCCCTGTCCCTCCCCACCGCGGCCCAGGCCGCACCGGCCGTCTCACCGGGCGACTGCGCCAAGGCGGTCGCGGTAGCGGAGAAGACGCAGAAGGACTACGAGTCCTGGCTGAAGTGGTACAAGGACCTGGTCGCCCAGGGCGGCCACCCGGGCACCGCCGAACGGCAGGCCCTGGCCGACGCGAAGGCCGACCGGGACCGGACGGCCTCCCAGGCCCAGCGCATCTGCGGTTCCTGACCACTCCTGCCCTCCGGGCCGTGGGAGCCCTGTCTCCCGCGGCCCGGCGCGCGTCGTCCCGCCGGTCCGGCCGTCGCCTCCGGTCACCGCCGGGGGCGGGACTCAGGCGAGGACGGCTTCCCAGGTGTCCACGGCGTACCGGACCTCCATGCCGTTGCGGGCGTACAGGCGCGGTGCGCCCGTCGCGTTCGCCGTGTCGACGCCCAGCCCCACCGTGTCCAGGCCGCGCGCGGCGAGGCCGGCGAAGGCGTGCCGGAGCAGGTGGCCGCCCAGGCCCCGGCCGCGGGCCTGCGGCAGCACGCCGACGTTGCGGATCCAGCCCCTGTTCTCCCGGGCGTCCCGGGCGATCAGGAAGCCGCAGTCCCCCAGCTCCGCGGTGGCGGCGATCCACACCAGCGACCAGTCCAGGTCGGCGGCGCGGACGTCCCGCAGCCACCGTTCGTAGTCGCGCGGCACGAAGTCGAAGTGGCCGGCGAAGGACGCCTGGTACAGCTCGTGCACCCGCAGACGGTCCTCCTCGGTGCCGCACGCCCGTATGCGGAGGTCCGCGGGGACCGTCGGGTCCCGGTCCCGCGCCGGGTCCAGCGCCCGCTCCAGGACGTGGTAGCGGCGTACGGTCCGCCAGCCCCGCGAGGTGAGCAGGGTGGTGTCGGTCGTGGGCCGGGAGTTGAGGTGCAGGTGGACGACGGCCCGGTCGGCTCCGTTGCCGCGGGCCATGTCCCGCGCGCGGGCCTCCATCGCGGTGAGCAGCCGCAGTCCGGTCTCCTGGTGGCCGGGCAGGACGTAGTGGTCCATGTCGACGCGTTCGCCGCCCTGTCCGCCGTCGCCCGAGGCGTCCCACAGCAGCCCGTAGGCGACGAGTGCGCCGTCGGGGTCGAAGGCGAGCCAGGAGTCGCGGGCGAGGTCGGTCTCGGGGTGCTTCAGGTCGGCCTCGACCCGATGCTGGTCGGTGTCCGGGCGGCCCGTCTCGATCCGGTCGATCTCGTTGAGCAGCGTGGTGATGGCGGGCGCGTCGCGGAGCGTGGCCGGGCGCAGCAGGGCGTGGGACATGGGGAAAGCGTCGGGGCGCCGGGGGGCCTGCCGCAACGGGTTTTCCCGTCCGCGGCCGGCCCCGCCGGCGCCCCGTGGAGCGCTGGGCGGCTCAGTCCTCGGCGATCAGGGCGGGGGTGGACTTCGTCAGCACCTCGCCGCGGAAGAAGGCCGGGCTGCGGCGGCGCATCACGGTCATGATGACCAGGCCGAGGGCGAGCAGGCCGACGCCGATCACGAAGACCGAGCCGACGCCGAAGACGGAGGAGCCGCTGCCGTAGGCGGGGTCCCACATGTCGACGAGCGTCTTGGCGAAGACGGCCGCCAGCAGCACTCCGCCGAGCACCGGGAACACGCCCTTGAACATCAGGTCGCGGCCGGACCTGCGCAGGTCCGCGCGGAAGTACCAGGCGCAGGCGAAGGCCGTCAGGGCGTAGTAGAAGCAGATCATCAGGCCGAGGGCGTAGATCGTGTCGACCAGGACGTGCTCGCTGACCAGCGTCATCACGGTGTAGAAGACGCCGGTGGCGACGCCGGCGGTCACCGTGGCGCGGCCGGGGGTGCGAAAGCGCGGGTGCACCCGGGCGTAGGAGGCGGGCAGGGCCTCGTAGGCCGACATGGCCAGGACGGTGCGGGCGACGGGGATGAACGTGGTCTGGAGGCTGGCCGCGGCCGAGGCCAGGACGGCGACGAACAGCAGGACGCCGAGGGCCGGGCCCATCACCGGGCCGGCGAGGGCGGCGAAGACGTTGTCGGAGGTGTCGGGGTTGGCGAGGCCGAGGCCCTGGTCACCGGAGCCGACGACCATCTGGGCGGCGACGCCGGTGGCGAGGTAGGAGCCGACGAGCACGATCATGGCGACGAGCGCCGCGCGGCCGGGGTGCTGCCGCTGCCGCTGGTCTCCTCGTTGGCCGTCAGACAGGCGTCCC
Organism: Streptomyces sp. SW4; assembly: GCA_003248315.1. Lineage (GTDB taxonomy): Bacteria > Actinomycetota > Actinomycetes > Streptomycetales > Streptomycetaceae > Streptomyces. Next base: position 901,644 of record QKWM01000001.1, on the reverse strand, counting down.
AGCCCCAGTACATGAAGATCGACAGCGAGAGTCCGGCCGTGAAGGCGGCGAACGACTGGACCGCGAACGGGTTCAGCCAGGACCAGGAGAAGTCGACGCCGGTCGGGAAGCCGGCGCTGCCGGCCTTGGAGAAGGCCATGGCGACGAAGACGGCGAGGACCACCAGCTGGAGGCCGACCAGCGCGTACTGCAGGCCCTTGGTCGCGGTCATGCCGCGGTAGCTGACCACCGTGGCGATCGCGATGAGGGCCAGGCAGGTCACGATGTGCACGGCCTTGTTCCCGTCGAGCGCGGCCACCGAGTCGCTGCCGGTGATCTCGCCCGCGAGGAGCCAGAAGTAGGAGGTGGCCACGCCGGCGAGGTTCGACAGCACGATGATCGTGGCGATCACCAGGCCCCAGCCGCACATCCAGCCCACGCGGGGCCCGAACGCCTTGACCGTCCAGGTGAACGAGGTGCCGCAGTCGGGCATCGCCCGGTTCAGCTCGCGGTAGGCGAAGGCGACCAGCAGCATCGGCAGGAAGCCCGCGAGGAACACGGCCGGCATCTGCAGGCCGACCTCTCCGGCGGTCGAGCCGAGCGTCGAGGTCAGGCAGTAGACGGGTGCGACGGTGGAGACTCCGATGACCGCACTGCCCAGCAGGCCCACGGAATTGCCGCTGAGGCCCTTCTGCCGGATTCCCTCCGCGGAAGCCCCGTCGTCCTTGTCGGTGGCCTGAAGCCGTACGTCGAGCTGCGTCATGAACGAGACGTTAAATCCTGCGGTTTCCGTGGTGGCGGTTCCTGGAGGTAACCCCACACCACCGACTGAAGCCCCTGCTTCAACGGTCAACAACCCCTGGTCGCCTTCATTCCGAAGGCTCTCCAGGGAGCAGCATCCGGGTTTCCAAAGGGTGAACGATCGACGTCCGATATTCGGTAATCGCAGCGGAGTCCGTTTTGCGCGGTTCCCGGCTTCCCGTGTGATCTGCATCACCGCACTTATCGGCCTGCCTGGTCGGTCCGCGCGCGGGCGGCGACGCCGAGCGCTCCGCCGGGCAGGGGCACCACGTCCACGCCGGCGCTGATCCGGTCGAGCGTCGCCCGGAGCCACGCGCGGTCCTCGTCCGGCGCGCGCTCCAGGCGCATCCGGCGGACGGTGAACGGCACCATCCGCAGCCCGGCGAGCCGGCCGGTCGCGGCCTCCACGGTGACCAGGTGGGCGAGGCGGAGGTCGGCGCGGTACTCCTCGTAGCCGGAGATGCCCTCGTAGTCGTCGATGAAGTCGCCGCAGCCGTACAGGATCAGCCGGCCGCCGTGCACCTCGACGGGCGGGGGTGGTGGGAGGAGTGTCCGTGGACGACGTCGACGCCGCCCTCCACCAGGGCGTGGGCGAAGCGGACGTGGCCGGCGGGCACGCGGTGGCCCCAGTTGGAGCCCCAGTGGACGGAGACCACCACGACGTCCCCGGCCGCCGGGCCCGCCGTACGCGTCGGAGCAGGGCCTCGGCGGCGGCGTCCGTCGGCTCGGGCAGGTAGGCGACCCCGGACTGCCGGCCGGTCGCCGCCCAGCTCGGCGGGATGCCGCTGGACGCCGTGCCGAGGGCGAAGACGAGGACACGGCCGTGCCGGCCGACGGGCACCACGGCCGGGCGTGCGCGGCCTCGGCGTCACGGCCGGCCCCGGCCACCCGCAGCCGCGCCCCCGCGAGGACGTCGAGGGTCTCGGCCAGGCCCCGCGCCCGAAGTCCAGGACGTGGTTGTTGGCCAGCACGCACACGTCCGGGCGGGCCACGGTGAGCGCCGGCAGGTTGGCCGGATGCATCCGGTAGTGGACCGCCTTGCCGGCCGCGAAGTCGCCGTCCGCGGTGACCGCCGTCTCCAGGTTCAGGATCCGCACGTCCGGTGCGGCCCGCTCCAGCACCTCCAGGGCCTCGCCCCACGGCCAGTCCGGGCCGGCCGGTGCGGGGACCGGTCCTCCTGACCGCTCCGCCAGCTCCACGTAGCAGCGGGCGTCCCGCACCCACTCCTCCCGCAGCTCCGGGTCCCGGGGTGGGCGAGGATCTGGTCGACGCCGCGGCCGAGCATGACGTCACCGCACAGGAACAGCGTCACGGTGTCCTCGCGCCGCCCGCCGCGCTCCCGGTTCGCGTCCATCTCCCGGCACCTCCCGCCTCCGGCGCGGGCCCGCGGTAGCGGCCTCCACCGGACCGACTACCCCCGGGCCCTGACGGCACCCACCGGGAGAGATCCGGCGCGCAGGGAGAAGGGACGCGCAGGAAGGCCGGGGGGGGCGTGGCGCGCCGGTGCGGGGTCAGTGGCCGTGGACGCCGACCTCGCGGAGCGAGTAGCCCCAGTCGGTGCCGCGCTCCAGGAACGTCAGGCGGACGTGGCGGGCCGGGCCGGCCGGGAAGCGGACGGTGTCCAGGCCGCCGTCGCCGGCCGTCGTGGTCCCGACGGTGCGCCACCGCTCGCCGTCGGCGGACACCTCGATCCGGTACGACCTGCCGTATGCGCGCTCCCAGTCGAGGGTGACGCGGCCGACCCGGTGGGTGGCGCCCAGATCGACGCGCAGCCACTGCTCGTCGCTCCAGCCGCTCGCCCAGCGGGTGCCGCGGTCGCCGTCGACGGCGCGCCCGGCCGCGTAGCTCGTGAACGGGTTCCACTCCGTGGAACCGGCCGTGGCCGTCGCCCCGCGGCCAGGTTCACGGCGGCCCGGTGCCGCTCGGAGGCGCCCCAGGTGTCGAGGTAGGACTCGGCGCCGCGGAAGAGGTCGTCGACGACGTCCCGGCCGCCGACGAGGCGGATGTCCTCGATCCAGTCCGGCACCAGTCCGTGGTGCGCGGCTCCGTCGGTGTTCAGGTCCCAGGTGCGCTCGCCGGTGGTCTGCCGGTCGATGACGGAGCCGCCGTCGGCGCTGCGGAACGGGTACCTGACCGGGTTCCCGGAGTCCGCGCCGCGCGGGGCCGGCCAGCCGCCGACCCCGTTCATGTCGGTGCCGTAGCCGTAGCCCACGCCGTACTTCTCGCGCAGCGCGTCCGTGCGCTCGGCCTCGGCGGCGAACTGCTCCGAGCCGTGCATGTACTGGGCGACGAAGCCGCCGAGCCCGTAGACGCGTTCGGTCCAGTTCAGGTCCATCCAGCTGTGCGAGGACAGCACGCCGGGTAGGACTCCGCCTCGAACAGGTCGAGCACCCGGCCGGTGGCCTTGACGCTCATGTGGTCGATCTCGAGCATCATGCCGCGCCGCATCATGCCGCGCACCGCGTACTCGCCGAGGTCGGTCAGCCCCGGACGTTGCACCGCGCGTCGCTGTCGTACGAGGGAGGCTCACGCCGGCGGGCAGTTTCCGCTCGGCTCCGGGTGCCGCGACCAGGCCGATGGGGTTGTCGCTCTGCGGCCCGGTGCACTTCTCGGTCCTCCAGAAGGTCCCGGTGGACAGGAACTGGCCGACGTTGATGGCGGTGCCGAGCGCCCCGGAGTCGAAGCGGACGCCGCACAGGGCGTTGTCGAACTTGTGGCACAGGAACATGCTGCGCACGCCCAGCGCGTACAGCTCGTCCAGCCCCTTGTCGATGTCCTCCCGGTCGCACTGCGGGACGTCCAGGACCTGCTTGCAGCCGAACGGCTCGGAGGTCTCCACCCCCAGGACCACCGCCAGTTTGCCCTGTTCGATCACCTCGCGGGCCTGCGCGCTGTCGGTGACGACACGGAACCAGCCCTTGCCCGGGCCGCCGTACATCCGGTCGACGTAGGCCTGGAGGTCGTACGTCAGCTTCGCCTGGAGGCGGATGGAGGTCATCTCGTCGCAGCCGCGGTCCTTGAAGAAGTAGACCGAGCAGATCACGCCGTTGGTGACGAGGTCGTTGACCATGACCCGCTGGCCGCCGCGCCAGGCCCGCTCCACCCAGGCGTAGTAGTTCTGCTGGTGGGTCAGCGAGTCGTGGGCGGGCCAGTCCGGAAGGTGGGCCAGCCGACCGGGTCGTGCCGGCCGTCCCCGCCGCCCGTGATGAAGTCGAAGACCGCGAGCGAACCGTCGGGGTAGTGCTCCGGACAGTCCTTCAGCGCGTCGGCGATGCCCGCCTCGGAGAACGTCTTCCCGCAGATCAGCCGTCCGCCGAAGGCCTCGTTGGACATCAGGTGGTTGTGCGCGTCGACGAAGCCGCGCACCTCGCCGTCGGCGTTCGTGCCCCGGAACGGCTCGCCGGTGACGCCGATCGCCGAGTCCGGCGACGGGCGCGCGACCGGGTCCCACCAGTCGCCGTCCGCCGCCGCGCTCGGCGCCGGCACCAGGGCCGCGGCCAGCAGCAGGAGGAGCGAGACGACGGTGAGTCCGGTGCGTCGGCGGTACGGGCGAGCGTTGGTCACGGGCCACGTCCCTCGGTCGGCGGGATGGCACGGTCGACGAGCCGGGCCGCCCGGACTCGAGGCCGCTCCCCCGGGTGGCAAAGTTGTCATGACCGGCGCAATGGGTGCCTGACGCAGGATCGCCACTGCGCCGGGGCCCGTCAAGAGCCGGTGCGGCCGACTGCCGGTTTCGGCGACGGACGCCAAGGCCGTCCCGCCCGCCCGGCACGGCAACCGCAGCCCCTCTCCGCTCGTCCTGAGCAGGAGACCGAGCGGAGAGGTGACGATGTCTGCGGAGGACGGGGCGCCGGTGGCGTCGGCGGCCGGCACGCCCGGGGGCCGGGACGGGTACGGCGGCTGCGGTGGGGCCGGCGCGGCGCGCGGGCGGGCGGGCAGGGGGCCGGGTGCGGCCGGGCCGGCGCGGCGCGCGGGCGCGGGCGCGGGCGCGGGGACGGGGCGTGGGGACGACCGGCGCGGCCGGCGTGGTCGCGCGGCCGGGTGCTCGCCGTGCTCGCGGTGCTCACGGCGGCGCCGCTGGCCTTCCCCGGTGCGGTGCCGAACTCCGCCGGCCGTCTCGGCAGTCTGCTGGAGACCTTCCTCCCCTGGCTCGGCCTCCTCGCGCTGATCCTCTTCTGCCTGGCCCTGATGCGCCGTTCCGCCCTGGCCGTCGCGGCCCTCGTGCTGCCCGCTGCGGCGTGGACGGGCCAGTTCGGCGGTCTGCTGCTGCCCGCGTCCGCTCCCCGGGTCCGGCCCTGACGGTGGTGCAGCACAACGTGAGTGACGAGAACCCCGACCCGGAGGGCACGGCACGCGCGCTGGCCGCCGCCCGCCCCGATCTGATCGCCGTGCAGGAACTGGTCCCCGCGGCCCGGCCCGCCTACGAGCGCGTCCTCGCCGCCCGGTTCCCCACCGCTCGGTGCACGGAACCGTCGGCCTGTGGTCCCGGTATCCGCTGACCGGCTCCCGCGCGCTGGACATCCGGCCCACCGGCTTCGGGGACGACTGGCGGCGCGCGCTGCGGGCCACGGTGCACACGCCCTACGGCGAGGTCGCCGCCTACGTCGCCCATCTGCCGTCGGTCCGGCTGGGCCGGGCGGCCTCGCCTCCGCCCGGCGCGACGAGAGCGCGGCCCTGCTCGGCGAGGCGGTCGCCGCCGAGCAACTGGACACGGTGCTCCTGCTGGGAGACCTCAACGGCACCGTCGACGACCGCGGGCTGGCCCCGCTCACCTCCCGGCTGGACGCCGCGGAACGGGGCTTCGCGTTCAGCTTCCCGGCCCGTTTCCCGGTGGCCCGGATCGACCAGGTCCTGGCCCGTTCGGCGACGGTCGGCCGGATCCGTACGCTGCCGGCCACGGGCAGCGACCATCTGCCGGTCACCGCCCGCGTGGGGCTGGGCTGACTCCCGCGTCGTCCCGCGTCGCCCCGCGTCGTTCGGGGTTGCTGCGGGTGTTCCGGGTTGTTCCGGGCCGTCCTGGCCCGTCCCGGGCCGTGGCGTCGGGTGCCCGTCAGGCCGGTGGACCGGCCCGGCCGGGCCCGGCACGGAAGCAGGCCAGCGCCGCCGACCGCAGCGCGGTGACGCCGGTGTCCAGGGCCGCCGGGTCGGGGGCGAAACGCGCGGTGTGGTTGCCGGGCACGGCGAGGAGCTTGACCGCCGGGTCCGTGCCCGGTGCCGCGTCCCAGACCGGCCGGGGTGTGCCGCCCAGGAACCAGTAGGCGTAGGGGATGTCCGCACCGCCGTTGTGCTCGCCCGTCCCGAAGAGGGCGAAGTCCTCGCTGCCCATCAGCGGTTCGTACTCCAGGACCGCCGCGGCGCCGAACGCCTCGCGGTGCGCGTCGCGCACCAGCTCCACGGTGGCGGGATCGTTGCTGGTCACCGGGAAGTCGTGGGAGAGGACCAGTTCCGGGGCCGCGGGCAGCCGGAGGCCGCGCACTCGGCCTCGGCGATCCGGCGCACCGCGTCGAGGACGCGGGCGCGCGCGGCACCGCTGCGCGTGCGGATGTTCAGCGTGAGCCGGGCCTCGTCGGGGATGACGTTGGCCGCGCATCTGCTCGGCGTACCGCAGGGTGTACGGGGCCAGCAGGCCGGGGTGGGCGTCGGCGAGCCGGACCACGGTGGCACCGAAGCGGGCGGCGAAGTGCGGGGCGACGGCGTGCAGGATCCGCTCCACCGTCCACGGCAGCGTGATCTCCTCGACCACCGCCCCTGCCCCGGCGAGTGCGGCGGCCGCGTCCCGGGTGTTCTTCTCCACCTCCGGGTGCACCCGGTAGTCGCCGAGCCGTACGCACAGCGCCAGGCGCACGCCGGTCACCGGCGCGAAACGGCCGGGAAGGACGTACGCCGGGCGCAGGGAGTGGTGGTCGTGCGGGTCGGGACCGCACAGCACGTTCTGCAGCAGGGCGCAGTCGGCGACGGTGCGGGCCATCGGCCCGTCGGTGCGGTAGGGATCGGCGCCGCCGAGGCCGGCGGCGGGCACCCGGCCGTGCGGGGGTTTGAAACCGACGACTGCGCTGAACGCCGCCGGGATGCGGATCGAACCGCCGATGTCGGAACCGGTGGCCAGGGCCGCCGCCCCGGCGGCGAGCGCCGCCGCGGACCCGCCGGAGGAGCCGCCCGGGCTGTACGCGGGCTGCCAGGGGTTGCGGGTGACGCCCCACAGACGGGAGTGGGTGAACGTCGGCACGCCGAACTCCGGCTGGGTGGTGCGGGCGTGCACGATGCCGCCCGCCGCCAGCACCCGGTCGATCACGGGCGCGTTCTCCCGCGGTGGTTCGCCCGGCGGACCAGCGAGCCGTTGGTGAGCGGGCGCCCGGCCATGGCGTGCAGTTCCTTGGCGGCGACCGGCAGCCCCTCCAGCGGGCGCGGTGGCAGGCCCGAACCCGTCGCGTAGCGGGCCTCCGCCTGCCGGGCCTGTTCCAGGGCCCGGTCGAAGAGGCGCTCGGCGAAGGCGTTGACGACGGGCTCGGTGCGCTCGGCCCGCTCGACGACCGCCCGCATCAGGTCCACCGGGGACAGTTCACGCCGCCGGAACAGGCGCAGCGCCTCGACGGCCGGGAGGTGGGCGAGGTCCTGTGGGGTCACCGGGCTTCCCCGGAGGGCGCGGGCCCGCGGCCTCGCCGCCGTGCCCCGGGCGGGGCGGCGGCACGGCCGCGGCGGCCCGGGCGGCCTCCGTCTCCGCCGGGGTCAGGCCCACGCTGATCACACCGGCCGCACGGCGCCGGCCCTCGGGCGTGCGGGTGAGTTCCGTCGCCACGTCCGTGCCGTGGACCACCGCGGCCGACTCGGCGGCGGCCCAGGCGAACACGCCGCGCGCCATGGTCGACGTCTCCGCGGCGGCCCGGGCGCCGTAGACCTCGGCGCGGGCGGCGGCCACCGAGCGGTCGTCCGGTGCGGCGAGCGCGGCGGCCTCCGCGAGGTGCGCGGCCAGCCGCAGCTCGCCGCGCCCCAGCAGCTCGCGGGCCCGGTCCGCCAGGGCCGTGGCGCCCCCGGCGAGCGCGGCGTACTCCCGGGCGACGGCGGCGTCCGGTGCGGGCTTGAGATGGGCCGGGTTCTGGTCGTACCAGCCGCCCCACAGCCGCCAGAGGTTGCGCACCACGAACTCCGGCTCGTCGTAGGCGGGCCGCAGATAGGGGCGGGCGAGCAGTTCCTCGGGGACGTGGACACGCCGGACCACCTCGTCGAGCCGCAGCCCCTCGTTCATCAGCGCCCGGGTCTGTTCGCACAGCGTCTCCAGGAGCCGGGCGGTCTCCCCCAGTGCCTGGTGCACCCGGTCGGCGCCGGTCACCGGCACGCCGTGCCCGGGCAGCAGCACCTCGGCGCCGAGTTCCTGCATCGTCCGCAGCGCCGCCGCCCATTCGTCGGGGTAGCGCTGGGCCTTCTGCGGGTTGCCGGCGTTCGGCGCGTTCCAGATGAACAGGTCGCCCGTGCACAGGGTGGACAGTTCCGGGATCCACACCCAGGTGTGGTCGTCCGTCTCGCCCCGGGCGTGCACCAGCTCGAACGTCAGGTCGCCCTGGCGGAGCGTGTGCCGGTCGCGGTAGACGACGTCCGGGTGCCGGTACGCCGTCGGCCACCGCAGGGTGGGGACGCCGAACTGCCGCTGGTTGACACGGGAGTTGTACCCGGCGGTCGCCGCGTACCGGGCGAACCGGCCGGCGACCGCCTCGTGGGCGACGACGGTCGGCCGAAGCCCCGCTCCCGTTCGGCGTCCGCGTCGAACGGGCCCACGCCGAAGACGTGGTCCACGTGCCCATGGGTGAACACCACCGAGCGCACCGGTGTGCCGGGGCCCCGGAAGGCGCGGACGGCCCGGTGCAGCGGCTCGGCCGTGCGTACGTCGCCGGAGTCGACCAGGACCAGTCCGTCGCCGGTGTCGAAGACGAAGACATTGGCGAACGCGGCGAACAGGCCGGTCCGTTCACCGAGCGGGATCAGCCCTCCGTCGGCGAAGGCGCCCGACAGGTGCGCGGTGAGGTCGTCCTCGCCCCGCCAGACACGGTCCACGTAGGCGGCGTAGTCCGGGTCGGCGTCGGGTGCGGGGGCCGGGGAGCGGTGCTGGTCGGCGGGCGGGGTGGGCATGGTGGTGCTCCGTTCCGTGGGTGGTCGCTGGCCGGGCTCCGAGTCTGCGGGCGCGGGGCCGCCGTCCAGAACCGTTCGCGGTCACAGCCCTTGCCGTGCGGTGCTGTGACTTGTCACAGTGCGGTCGTGCACCTGTCCGACTCCGCCCGCGCTCTCGCCGCGCGCTGCCTGACCCGGGTCAACGAGGTCGCCCGGCACGCCTCGCGCGAGGACTTCGCGACGCTGCCCGGTTACGCCGGTCTGCCCGACGACATGAAGGACCTGGAGATCGCCGCGACCGTCCGGCACGGCCTGCGCAGCTTCCTCGGCTCGGGACGCGCACCGGGAAACGGCCCGGGGAGGGGCCTGCGAAGGCGGAGGGGCGGCCCGGGGAGGGGCCCGCGGAGGCGGAGAGGCGGCCCGGGAGGGGCCTGCGGAGGCGGTGGGCGGCCCGGGGAGGGGCCTGCGGCGGGGGAAGGGCGGTCGGGTGAAGGGCCTGCGGAGGCCGAACGGCGGTCCGGGCAGGGGCCTGAGACGGCCGAACAGCGGCCAGGGCCTGAGACGGCCGAACGGCGGCCCGGGCTACGGCTGTTCGAGGAGCGCGCCGAGCAGCGGGCGGACGAGGGAATGCCGCTCGACCTGCTGCTCCGGGCCTACCTGCGCGGCGCCCGGGTGATCGCTCGGCTGCTGCGGGAGACCACCCGCCCCGGCGAGGAGGCGGCGCTCGCCGAACTGCTCGAGGCTCTCCTCGCCGCCCAGGAGGACGTGGTGGGCACGCTCACCCGCGGCTATCTGCGGGCGCGGGCGGTGCTGGCCGACGACGCCCGCCGGGCCCACGAGTCGCTGGTGCGGGCGCTGCTCGCCGGGGACCGGCCGCACCCGGGCGACCTGGGGATCCTGTCCGGCGCCGAGCAGATCGGCGTCCTGGTGCTGCTCGTGCCGGACGCCGCCCCGCTCGCGGCGGAGGGTGGCTCGGGGCCCGACCCGGTGGCGGTGCGCCGCGCCGAGCGCCGGGTGCGCCTGGCCCTGGCCCGCGCCCTGGACGCGGACGTGCCGGTGGCCTTCGAGCGGGAGCGGGCCTACGCGCTGCTGCCCGGCGCGCCGGAGGCGACCGGCCTCGCACGGCGCCTCGGGCGGCGTTCGGCGGTGCGTGTCCGCACGCCGGCCTCGCCCCCGCGGCGGGACCGGAGGCGGTCGCGGCGGCGGCCCGTACGGCGGACCGGGTGCTGACCGTCGCCGTGGCCTGCGGCCGGCCGCCCGGCGTCCACGAACTCCCGGACGTGCTCCTGGAATACCACCTGGCACAGCCGGGCGAGAGCGGCAGCCGGATCGCGGCCCTCCTCGACCCCGTCGCCGGGCGGCCGGAGCTGACCGACACCGTCCGCGTCCACCTGCGGCTGGCCCGCAACCGCCGCGCCACCGCGCGGGAACTGGGCGTCCACCCCAACACCGTCGACAACCGGCTGGCCCGGTTCCACGTCCTGACCGGCATCGACGTCGCCACCGACCAGGGGGCGGCGCTGGTGCTCGCCGCCACCCTGCAACGGGACGCGCAGCGCGGCGGCCCTCGGCGCTGGTCGCCGGATCCCCGGACGCCGGGGCCGCGAGGGACGCCAGGACCCCGAGACACGCCGGGACCCGAGACACGCCAGGCCCGCGAGGGACGCCGGGCCCGTCACGAACGCGAGGCCCGCCACGAACGCGGGGCCCGCGACGTACGCCGGGCCCCCATCGGGCACCGGGCCCGGACCGGTCGCCGGGCCCCCACAGCTCACCGCCCCCGCAACGGGCACCGGTCCCCACCGGCCGTCGGGACCGGCCCGGACAGCGCACCGCTGTCCCCCGCCCACGCGACACACCTCCCGCGGCCGACGTCACCTCGGTACGCGGGCCGGCGGCCCCAGCGGAAGGACGTTCCTCCATGCCTGACACCACCGGCGCGCCTGCCCCGCCGGCACCCCTGAGCCCGCCGGCACGCCCGAGCCCGCCGGCACGCCTGGCGTCGGCGGCCGCCGGGCGGCGGTCGTCGTCGGCGGCGGTGTCGCCGGCCTTCTCGCCGCGTCCGCGCTCGCCGAGTCCGCCGACGTCACGGTCGTCGAGCGCGACGTCCTGCCGCGGGCCCCGGGCCGCGCCGCGGCGTCCCCCAGGCACGCCACGCCCACCTGGTCTGGACCGGCGGGTTACGGGCCTTGGACGCCCTGCTGCCCGGCCTGGTCGAGGAGACCGTCGCCCGCGGCGCCCGCCTGCACCGCGTCATGGCCGACATGGTCTCCCGGGCCCCAACGAGGTGTGGTTCCGCCGCTTCACCGGCCCCGGCCACCAGGTCCTGGTGTGCTCCCGGGACCTGTTCGACGCGGTGGTCCGCGACCGGGTCCTGGCGGACGGGCGCGTCACGCTGCTCCAGGACACCACCGCACTGGGCCCGTCCGGTGACGCCCGCCGGGTCACGGGTGTGCGGGTCCGCACCGGCGAGCACACCCGGACGCTCCCCGCGGACCTGGTCGTGGACGCCTCCGGGCGGGGTTCCGGGCACCCCACTGGCTGCGGGAGCTGGGCCTGCCCCCGGTGGCGGAACGGGAGATCGACGCCGGTGTCACCTATGCCACACGGCTGTTCCGGGCCCCAGGGACCGCCGCGGACATCGCCTTCCCGATCGTCAACGTCCAGGCCAACCCGGCCAAGCCGCCGGGCCGGGGCGGCGTCGTCCTGCCCGCCGAGGGCGGCCGGTGGATGGTCACCCTGGCCGGCACGCGCGGCGGCGAACCCACCGGCGATCCCGAGGCGTTCACGGACTTCGCGCTCGCCCTCGACGACCCCGTCATCGGGGAACTGATCAAGGGCGCCGAACCGCTCACCGGCGTCGTCACCAGCCGCAGTACGGCCAACCGGCGCCGCTACTACGAGAAGTCGGCCCACTGGCCGGACGGGTTCACCGTCCTCGGGGACGCCGTCGCCGGCTACAACCCGGTCTACGGCCACGGCATCACGGTCGCCGCGCAGTCCGCCCTGGCCGTCCGGGACACCCTGCGGGCCGCCGGGATCACCGCGCCCGGCACCGCCCGGCGCCTCCAGCGGGCCACCGCGCGTCCCGTCGGCGCGGCCTGGGACCTCGCCGTCGGGCAGGACGCCTTCTATCCGGGGGCCGCGGACACGCCGCCCACCCTCCTCGAACGCCTCCTGGCCCGGTTCGTCGACCGGGCCGTCGCCACCGGGGCCCGCAACCCCCGTGCGCTGCGCGCACTGCTCGACGTGATGAGCCTGGACCGGCCGGCGACCCGCCTCTTCTCGGCGGACATGCTCGTGCCGATGCTGCTGGGCCCGAAGCGGCCCCCGCTGCCGGGGCCGCCGCTCACCGACACGGAACGCGCGTCCGTGACCAGCGGACCGTGATCGTCCGCACACGGTCCTCGTCCGGTTCCTCAGCGGACTTTGGCGCCTTTCTTAAGGCTTCTTGAAGATGACCTTTGCAGGGCGTCCCGCGGAGGGGTCCCGTCCTAGGCTCTCGGTCAACCCCCCACAGTCCCGGTGGGCGCGCTCGCGTCCACCGGGTCTTCACGCCGACCGACAGCCGAGGTGCCGTACGCATGGGTTCCCGCCGAGCCGCACGTCCGTCCCGCTCCCACGCCCGCCCCAGGCGGGGCTGCGCGCGCGGCACACCGCGCTCGTGCTCGGGCCCTCACCGTCACGGCGGGGGTCGGGATCACGGTGGCCGTCGCGGGCGGGGACGGCGGCCCGGCCTCCGACCGGGTGGCCGCGGACGGCGCCCGGCACACGCCGGGGCCGGGACCCCGCCGGCGGTGCCGCTCCGGCCGCCTCGCCGTCGGCGACGCCGAGCGCCTCGGCGAGCGCGGCGAGCCCGAGCGCACGGCCCGAGAAGAAGAAGCCCGAGCGCACGGCGACGCCGGAGAAGAAGGCCGCGCCCGCCGCCGAGCGGTCGGTGACGCGGGCACCGGAGCGCACGGCCGGGGACCGGGGCGGGAACGGTGGCGGCGGGTCCGCGTCGGGGCCGGCCTCGGATCGGGTTCCGGGACCGCTGCGGGCTCCGGTGCGGGCGTCGCGGCCGGCGGGCCCGAGGCGCAGGTGCTGGCGCTGGTGAACGAGGAACGGGCGGCGGCCGGCTGCGCACCGGTCACCGAGAACGCCCGGCTGACGCGGGCCGCGGACGACTACAGCGACGTGATGGCCGAGAGCGGTGTGATGTCGCACACGGGCCCCGACGGCTCCACCATGACCACCCGCGTCGAGGCGGCCGGCTACGCGTGGTCGACGCTGGGCGAGAACATAGCCCGCGGACAGGCCGACGCGGCCGCGGTGATGGAGTCCTGGATGAACAGCCCCGGCCACCGCGCGAACATACTGAACTGCTCCTTCAAGGAGCTGGGCGTCGGTGTCCACTTCGGTGACGGCGGCCCCTGGTGGACCCAGAACTTCGGCGCGCCCCGCTGATCCTCCGCCCCGGAACCACCGCTCGCTGATCACCGCCCGCCGAACCGGCGAGCCGCCGCCCCACCCCTGCCGCAACCGCTTTCGTCGCCCCGGTCGCTCCGATCGGTCCTGTCGCCCCGGTCGCCCCGGTAGCTCCAGTAGCTCCAGTAGCTCCGGTAGCTCCGAGGTCAGCGCCGCGCGCCGGCCAGGGCGAACGACACCCGCACCCGCGCGCCTCCCATCGGTGCGCGGGTGATCGTCAGTTCGCCGTCCGCCGCCCGCGCGGCCCTCGCGACGATGTCCAGACCGAGCCCCGTCGAGCCGCCGACGCTGACGCCGCGGGTCAGAGCCGCGTCCGGGTCCGCGACGCCCGGGCCGGCGTCGTCGACCGTGAGCAGGACGTGCCGGTCCGCCCGCTCCACGCGGACCGCGAAGGCGGTGCCCTGCGGCGTGTGCCGGAAGACGTTGCCGATGAGGGCGTCCACGACGGCCGCCAGATCGTCCTCGGGAAGCGGACCGGCGTGGGACGCGGGGTGAGGTACCGCTCGCAGTGGCGGCTCTGCTGGGCGGCGAGCACCGACCAGAAGTCCAGCCGCAGGGCGACCACCTCGGCCACGTCGCACGGCTTGCCCCCGGCCGTCGTCGCCCCGCCGGGCGATGCCGTGGCCAGGGGGTGCGGGCCGCGGTGATGATCGAATCCAGTTCGCTCTCCAGGTGCGCGGCCGCCTCGACGACCCGCCGGGCGCCCGGGGTCGCGCCCATCCGCTCCGCCTCCAGGTAGAGGGCGGTCAGCGGCGTGCGCAGCCGGTGGGAGAGGTCGGCGACCAGTTCCCGTTCGACGGCGAGCAGGTCCACGACCCGGTCGGCCATGGTGTTGAACGCGGCTCCGGCCTCCTGGAGCTCCGGCGGCCCGTCCGGTTCCACGCGCACGTCGAGGTCGCCGGAGCCGAGGGCGAGGGAGGCCCGCTTCAGGCTGCGGAGGACCGGACGACCCGGGCGCCGAGCCGGTCGGCCACCAGGACCGACCCGCCGACGAGGCCCACCGCCAGCAGGGCCATGACGCCCCAGGACGCCGCCACGCCGCGGGTCAGGTCGGCGGCCGGCACGAAGGCCTCCACCACGGCGACCCGGTCGCGCGGCAGCACCACGGGCTGGAGGTAGACCCAGCCGTCGGTGGTATCCAGGGCGAGCGTCTCCCGGCCCGTACCGCCCGGTCCAGTGCCTCACGGGGCGCGTGCGGGGTGCCCACCAGGCCGCCGTCGGGCAGGCGTACGGCCAGTTGCTCGGGCGATCCCAGTTCGGCGACCGCCTGCTGGACGTCGGCCCGCTCGGTGGTGAGCGCGAGCACGGGCGACAGGGCGGCGGCGCGCTGTTCGGCGACCGTCGTCGCCTGGTCGCGGGCCTGTTCGCGGACGAGCAGGGCGAGCGGGACGAGGAACGACAGGGCCACCATCGAGGTGACCGCGAGGGCGATCCCGGCGAGCGCACGTCTCATGGCGAGCTGACCAACTTGATGCCTATGCCGCGCACCGTGTGCAGATAGCGGGGCTGCCGCGCCTTTTCGCCCATTTTCCTGCGGAGTGCGGAGAGGTGGACGTCCACCGTCTGGTCCTCCAGGTACGGCTGCTGCCACACCTCGGCGAGGATGCGCTGCCGTGACATGACCTGGTCGGCGTTGGCGGCCAGGAAGGCCAGCAGGTCGAACTCGCGGCGGGTGAGGGACAGCTCCCGGCCGGCCAGGTGCGCGGTGCGCGCGGTCGGGTCGATGCACAGGTCGGCGACCCGCAGGACCTGCTGGTGCGCGGCCCGTACGTCGGCGGGGGCGGACCGGCGCAGCACGGCCGCGAGCCGGGCGGCGAGCTGGCCGCCGGAGAACGGTTTCACCATGTAGTCGTCGGCGCCGGCGTTGAGCAGCCGGATGATCTCGCCGTCGTCGTCCCGGGCGGTGGCGACGAGCACCGGCACCCGGGAGATGCCCCGGACCATGCGCAGCACGTCGAGCCCGTCGATGTCGGGCAGGCCGAGGTCGAGCACGACGATGTCCGGCGGGCTGTCGGTGATCTCGCGCAGCGCCTCGAATCCCTGGTGTGCGGTCTTCACCGCGTAGCCGTGCCCGGTCAGGACATCGATCAGCGCGGCCCGGATCACAGGGTCGTCCTCGACGACAAGTACGGAGGCCATGGCAGGCACGTTAGCCGGTCCGTCACCATGGTGTCGTGTCCCGCCTGCTGCGCTACCTGATCATCTGGCTGTCGTGCACGACGGCCAGCGTCACCGCTGTCATCCTCACGATCCACTTCGTCGTGGGCTCGACCCGGCCGACGGCACCGGTCGCGCAGTCCGCGCCGAGGGAGCTGCCGGCGTCGCCGCGGCCGTCGGCCACCGACAGCGCCCGCCCGTCCCCCAGCCCGTCCCCGAGCCGCAGGACGACGCCGTCGCCCGCCCCGACGCCGTCCCGCACGTCCGCGCCGCCGCGCCAGACGCCCTCGCCGCCGCCCCCGAGCCCGACGGCGGCGTCCCGGCCGCCGGAGACGAGCGCCGGCGGGCCCCGGTGCGACGCGGGCGGGTCCGGGGTGTACACGGTGCCGTCCGAGGGCGGCAAGGTGACCGTGCGCTTCGGTGAGGACAGCGTGTGCCTGATCTCGGCGGTGCCGCAGCGCGGCTTCACGGTGAGCACGGAGCAGAGCGCGCCGCAGACCCTGACGGTGACGTTCTCGGCGAGCCGGCACCGCTCGGAGATCACCGCGACGACGGAGCCGCGGGACCAGGCGAGCGTCCGGGAGATCTCCTTCTGAGCCACCCCCGGCGGCGCGGCCCCTTCCGAGCCGCCCCCACCGGTGCCGGTCCGTCCCCGCCGCCCGGCCGCGTCGGGCCGGCGCACGCCGATGCCGCGAAGAGCGACTTTTGGGGCGCTGACATGCGGGAACCCGGGGTCCGTCCTGGCCCGCTCGACCGACAGGAGGCCACCGTGGCGGACGACCCGCACGCCCCGCAGGACCCGACGACCCGGCACCCGCGCCCGACTTCCCCGCCCAGGACCAGCCGCATCCCGGCTGGACCGGCCCGATGGACCCGCCGCCGGACCACGGTGAGGAGACGTACCGGGGGGCGGGGCGGCTCGAGGGCCGCAAGACGGTCATCACGGGCGGCGACTCCGGTATCGGGCGGGCCGTGGCGCTGGCCTTCGCGCGGGAGGGCGCCGACGTGCTCTTCACCTACCTGCGGGAGGAGGAGAACGAGGCCCGGGAGACCTCCCGCCTGGTCGAGGACGCGGGCCGCAAGGCGGTCGCCGTCTCCTGCGACATCCGGGAGGAGGCGAACTGCCGGGAGCTGATCGAGCGGGCGGTGGCGGAGTTCGGCCGCGTCGACGTCCTGGTGAACAACGCCGCGTACCAGATGTCGCAGCCGGACGGTATCGAGGCGATCCCGACCGAGCAGTTCGACCGGGTGATGCGCACCAACCTGTACGGCATGTTCTGGCTGACCAAGTTCGCCCTGCCGCACATGCCCGCAGGCGGCAGCGTGATCAACTCGACCTCGGTCCAGGCCTACCAGCCCAGCCCGCACCTGCTGGACTACGCGATGACGAAGGGCGCGATCGCCACCTTCACCAAGGGGCTGGCCCAGATGGTCGCGGACCGCGGCATCCGGGTGAACGCGGTCGCCCCGGGGCCGGTGTGGACGCCGCTGATCCCGGCGACCCTGCCGGACACCCAGGAGTTCGGCAAGCAGAGCCCGCTGGGCCGTCCGGCGCAGCCCGCCGAGCTGGCGCCGGCCTACGTCTACCTGGCCTCCCAGGAGGCGAGCTACATCACCGCCGAGATCCTCAACGCGACCGGCGGCCAGCCCCTGCCCTGACCCACAGGCCGGCCCCTGCCCTGACCCACAGGCAGGTCCCTGCCCCGACCTGCGCGCGGCGACCGGCCCCCGCCCGACCCGCTCGCGCTCGGCGCACCGCCCCTCGCCCCGCTCCCCGGTGCCGCTCCCGGTGCCGGTGCCGCTCCCCATGCCGGTGCCGCTCCCGGTGCCGGTGCCGCCGGACAGCCTACGGCGCTTCGGACGGCTTCGTCCCCGGCCGGTCGCAGGCCGCCTCCAGCGGCGGCGCCGACACCCCGCAGTGCAGCCGGCACTCCGGCTCGGCGGCGGGTCCCTCCCCGGCCGCGGCGGCGCCCGGGGCGCGGACGGCCGTCCAGGCGATCACGGCGCCCAGCACCAGGACGCCCGCGCACATCGGCATGGCCTGCCGGAAGGTGTCCTGGAACTGCCCGGACGACCGGTACGCCTCGGGCCCCATGCCGGTCAGCAGGGGCAGCGCCGCCACGGCCAGCAGCCCCGCCGCCCGCGCCGCCGCGTTGTTGATGCCGCTGGCCAGCCCGGCCCGCCCGGCGTCCACGGAGGCGAGCACCGTGGCGGTCAGCGGCGCGACCAGGGTGACCATGCCGAGGCCGAGCACGACCAGGGCGGGCAGCACGTCGCGCGGGTAGGAGGCGTCCTCGCCCACGCGGAGCATCAGCAGCATCCCGGCGGCGCACAGCAGCGGTCCCACGGTGAGCGGGACACGGGGCCCGATGCGCTGTCCCAGGGCTCCGGAGCGCCCGGAGAGCAGGAGCATCAGCACGGTGGTGGGCAGCAGTGCGGTGCCCGCGCCGAGCGCGGAGTAGCCGGCCACGGTCTGGAGCTGGAGCGCGGTGAGGAAGAAGAAGCCGCCGAAGGCCGCGTAGACGCAGAGCGTGACGAGGTTGGTGGCGGTGAACAGCCGGTTCCGGAAGACGGCGGGGGGCAGCATGGGGGCGGCCCGGCGCCGCTCCACGAGGACGAGGACGACGCAGGCCACGACACCGGCCGCTCCCGCGGCCGGCACGCCGTCGACGAGGGCATAGGTCACCAGGGCGAGCACCGCCGCGCCGAGGAACGCGCCGAGCACGTCGAAGCGCCCGCTCTGGCGGGGGTCGCGCGACTCCGGCACGTGGCGCAGCGCCACGGGCAGGCACACCAGCGCCAGCGGCACGTTCAGCAGGAACACCCAGCGCCAGCCGGGCCCGTCCACCAGCCAACCGCCCACGAAGGGCCCGATCGCGGCCCCGACGCCGCGAGGCCGGACCAGACGCCGACGGCCTTGGCGCGGTCGTCCGGATGGAAGGTCGCCTGGATGAGTGCCAGCGAGCCGGGGGTGAGCAGCGCCCCGCCGACGCCCTGCAGCGCACGGGCGGCGACGAGCACCTCCGGGTTCGGGGCGATCCCGCACAGCAGCGAGGCGAGCGCGAACCAGGCGACGCCGGTGACGAAGACCTTCCGGCGGCCGTAGCGGTCCCCAGCGCCCCGCCGAGCAGGATCAGCGCGGCCAGGGTGAGCATGTACCCGTTGACGGTCCACTGCAGTGCCGCCAGGTCGGCGTCCAGGTCGCGCCCGATGTGGGGCAGGGCGACGTTGACGACGGTGGAGTCGAGCAGGGCCATGGTCGAGCCGAGGACGGTCGTGAGCAGCACCCGGCGGCCCGCGGCCGTCCCGGTCCGTACGCTCCCGGCACCGTTCTCCATACGAGGATCCTCCTCGCCCGGCGGGCGCGCGGCCAGCCCGGAACCGCGATCCCCGGCCGGCCGCGCGCCGGGCGGGTCAGTCGTGCCGGGGCCGGTAGGGGGCGTCCACGTAGACGAGGGCGTCGCCGACGGCGCGCTCGGAGGTGCCGCTGGGCCGGTTCACCAGCGCGCCGCGGACGGACATGGCGGTGGAGCCGCCCCCGTCGAGGTTGACCGCGTCCCGCATGCCCAGGGCCTGGGCGAGGGCCGCGGTCTCGTCCATCGTGGTGCCGACGCTGCCCGTCGACCGGCCGTCCACGGTCGCCAGCAGGATCTTGCCGTCCCGCGTGGTCCCGGCGACGGTGCGGGGGTTGCGGGCGAAGAAGCCGCCCGAGCCGTCGGGGACGACGATCCGGCCGTCCTCGGTGAGCCGGTGGCGGCCGTTCACACCGAACAGCCCGTCGCGCAGCGGGAGACGCCGGCCGTGTTCGTCGGTGAGCGCGGAGGTGACGCGCACGCAGCCGTGCCCGGCGACCCGCAGCAGGTCGGCGCTCTCCCGGCCGGTGGCCTGCAGGGAGGTCTGCCCGGGGCCAGCCGGGTGCCCCGGGTCGTCGCGGTGCGGACCACGCAGCCGCGCCGGTCGAGGACGACCTCGGAGCCGGCGCCGGCGGGCGTGGCCGGCGCGAAGTCGTGGGTGAACCGCACCACGTCACCGGACGACACGCAGGGGGCGGTGCCGGAGGGACCGGCGCAGTCGGCGGGGACCGCGGGCGGGTGGTTGAGGTGCTCCAGCGCGAGCCCGGCGCCGGTGGAGCGGTGCCGCACGGTGCCGGTCCAGCTCAGCCTGCCATCAGGGCGCGGTCGCCGCGGGCGTCGACGACGAGGCTCACCTCGGCGGGGTCGGTGGTGGGCTCGCTCAGCAGCCGGCCGTCGTACAGGCCGAGTCCGACCGGGTCGCCGGGGTACCGGTCGCTGGCCGTGAAGGTGAAGAAGGAGGCGTTGACGCCGGCCAGCGCACCGGCGGCGCGGACGAGTTCGGTGGTCTTCTCCGTGCGGGCGAGGTCGGGTCCGTAGGTGGCCGCGAGGTGCCCGTCGGCCCGGCGCGGGTCGATCGTCAGCACGTTGACCGACCAGGGGCCGCGGGTGGTCGTGCCGATCTCGTCGGCCGGCGCGGGCTCGGTGCCGCGGACGATGCGGGTGAGGGTGACGCCGTCCGCCAGGGTCCGGCTGCTGCGGGTCTCCGTCAGGTCCGCGTCGCCCAGCGGCAGGCCGGCGGGGGCCGGTTCGGCGGACCGCGCCGGTGCCGTCGGGGCCAGCAGGAGGGCCAGTGCGGCCGTGGCGACGGCCGCGGCGCGCACGGCACCGGATCTGTTCGCGAGGGAAGTCATGCAGGCGAGCATGACGGGTCGTGAGCAACGGGCGCGGCGACGGGAGTTGAGGGACCGGCCGCGCGCGGGTGAACCCTTCGCCTCCCGGCGCGCGCGGCCGTCGCGGGCTCATCGCACCGGCACCGCGAGGTACTGGTACTCCAGGAACTCCTCGATCCCGGCCCGGCCGCCCTCCCGGCCCAGCCCGGACTGCTTGACGCCGCCGAACGGCGCCGCCGGGTTGGAGACGAGGCCGGTGTTGATGCCGACCATGCCCGCCTCCAGGCGCTCACCGACGCGCAGCGCCCGGTGCAGGGCCTCGGTGAACACGTAGCCGACGAGCCCCCAGGGCGTGTCGTTGGCGCGCCGCACGGCCTCGTCCTCGTCGTCGAAGACGCAGATCGCCGCGACGGGGCCGAAGATCTCCGTCTCCATCAGCCGGCTGCCGGGGTCCACGTCGGTGAGGACGGTCGGCGGGTAGAAGTACCCCGGCCCGTCGGGCGTGCTGCCGCCGACGAGCACCCGGGCGCCGCGCTCCACGGCGTCGGCGACGAGTTCCTCGACCTTGGACCGCCCGGCCGCGTCGATCAGCGGTCCGACGTCGACGCCGTCCCGGGTGCCGGGCCCGACGACGAGCGCTCCCATGCGGGCGGCGAGCCGGTCGGCGAACTCCCCGGCCACCGGCCGCTGCACGAGGAACCGGTTGGCGGCGGTGCAGGCCTCGCCCATGTTCCGCATCTTGGCGACCATCGCCGCGTCCACGGCCACGTCCAGGTCGGCGTCGTCGAAGACGACGAAGGGGGCGTTGCCGCCGAGTTCCATGGAGGTGCGCACGACGGTGTCGGCGCACTGCGCGAGGAGCAGCCGGCCGACCTCGGTGGAACCGGTGAAGGACAGCTTGCGGATCCGGCCGCCGCGCAGCAGCGGCTCGCACACCTCGCCGGCCCGGGAGGTGGTGACGACGTTGAGGACGCCGTCCGGCAGCCCGGCCTCCTGGAGGATCGCGGCGAGGGCGAGGCTGGACAGCGGGGTCTGCGGGGCGGGTTTGAGCACCATGGTGCAGCCGGCCGCGACCGCCGGGCCGATCTTGCGGGCGCCCATGGCCAGCGGGAAGTTCCACGGCGTGATGAGCAGGCAGGGGCCGACCGGGCGGCGGCCCAGCAGCATGCGGGTGCGGCCGTCGGGCAGGGTGCCGTAGCCGCCCTCGACGCGCACCGCCTCCTCGGAGAACCAGCGCAGGAACTCGGCCGCGTACGCCACCTCGCCCCTGGCCTCGGCGAGCGGTTTGCCCATCTCGGCCGTCATCACGCGCGCCAGGTCGTCGGTGCGGTCGAGCACCATCTCGTGGGCGCGGCGCAGGATCTCGCTGCGGGCCCGGGCTGCGGTGCGCGCCCACTCCGGCTGCGCCCGCACGGCCGCGTCCTCCGCCGTCCGCGCGTCCTTCGGGCCGGCGTCGGCGACCCGGCACAGGATCTCGCCGGTCGCCGGGTCGTCCACGGGCAGGGTGGCGCCGTCGGCCGCGTCGGTCCAGGTGCCGCCGATGAACAGGCGCCGGGGCAGGCCGTTCGGGAGGCCGGTCATGGTCACCGCCCTCCCGCCGTGCCGGCCTCGACGGCCCGCGCCCAGGCGGCCAGCCCCTCGTCGACCGCCGTCTCGTCCACGACGAGGGCGGGGATCATCCGTACGACCTGGTTCCAGGCGCCGCACAGCAGGAGCAGCAGGCCCTCGTCGACGGCGGCGCGCTGGACGCGGGCGGCGGTGTCGGGGTCGGGTTCGCCGTCCGCGGTGACGAACTCGGTGCCGAGCATGAGCCCGAGGCCCGTACGTCGCCGATGGCGGGGGTGCGGGCGGCCACCGCCTCCAGGCCCTGCCGCAGCCGGGCGCCCATCGCCTCGGCGTTCTCGACCAGTTTCTCGTCCCGGACGACGTCGAGGGTGGCGCAGGCCGCGGCGCAGGCGACGGCGTTGCCGCCGTAGGTGCCGCCCTGGGAGCCGGGCCAGACCTTGCGCATCAGCTCCTCGGGGCGGCGATCCCGGACAGCGGGAAGCCGCTGGCCAGGCCCTTGGCGGTGACGAGGACGTCGGGCGTGACGCCGAAGTGGTCGTGGCCCAGAAGCGTCCGGTGCGGCCGACGCCGGTCTGCACCTCGTCCATGATGAGCAGGAAGCCGTGGCGGTCGGCGCGTTCGCGCAGTCCCTGGAGGAATCCGGCGGTGGCGGGCACGTATCCGCCCTCGCCGAGCACCGGTTCGACGATGACGGCGGCGGTGTCCTCGGGCGGGGAGACGGTCCGCAGCGTGTAGTCGAGTTCCCTGAGGGCGAAGCGGGTGGCGGTCTCCTCGTCCCAGCCGTAGCGGAAGGCCGTCGGGAACGGGGTGACCACGACGCCGCTCATCAGCGGCGAGAAACCGGAGCGGAAACGGGTGCCGGAGGTGGACATGGCCGCCGCGGCCACCGTGCGGCCGTGGAAACCGCCGTGGCAGACCAGGACGTTGGGCCGGCCGGTGGCCTGGCGGGCCAGGCGCAGCGCGGCCTCGACCGCCTCGCTGCCGGAGTTGGTGAAGAACAGGCTGTCCAGCCCGGGCGGCAGCACCTCGCCCAGTTTGCCGACAAGTCGACGCAGCGGCTGGTGCATGACGGTCGTGTACTGCCCGTGGATCAGCGTGCCCACCTGCTCCTGGGCCGCCGCCACCACGCGGGGTGGCAGTGCCCGGTGCTGGTGACGCCGATGCCGGCGGTGAAGTCGAGGTAGCGGCGGCCGTCCTCGCCGTACAGATGGACGCCTTCGCCCCGGACCGCCACCACCGGGGTGGCCTGGCGGAGGTGCGGCGACAGTGCGGTCATTTCGTCTCCCGGCCGTACGTCGTGGTCTGGTCGTTCTCCGAGTGGTCCGGTTTCGTCACGTGGTCAGGTCTCTCTGCGTGGTCCGCTCGCGGCACGTGGTCCGGTCGCGTCCCGTGTTCCGGTCGCGTTCCGTGGTCCGTTCCGTGGGCGGCCCGGTTCCGAGCCTCCGGCGGCCTCCCGGCGCGACAAGGGGGTGAACTGTCCGTTCGGGGGCCGGGTTCGGACGTTGTGTCCACCCGCCCCGCTTGCCGCCGCGACGTCGCGGGCAGGCAGGGACCGTGAGCGAGAACCTGCGAACCCCCGTGGACCCGGGCGACGACGACGGCGCGGAGAACGGCACCGGGCGCCGGCCGCCCGGATCCCCGCTCACCGTGGCCGACGTGCTGGCGCTGCCCGTCCTGGCCGCGGGCCGCCCGCGGGTCGTCACCGGCGCCGACGGGCTGCACCGGCCGGTGCGCTGGGTGCACATCACCGAACTGACCGATCCGGCCTCCTTCCTCAAGGGCGGTGAACTGGTCCTGACCACCGGCATGCCGCTGCCCGAGGCCGCCGCGGCGGTGCGCCGCTACGTGGACGAGCTGGCCGACGTCGGCGCCGCCGCCCTCGTCATCGAGCTGGTACGGCGTTTCCACCGGCCGCCGGACGCCCTGGTCCGGGCCTGCCGGGCGAGGGCCTGCCGCTGGTCGGACTGGCGCGGGACGTGAACTTCCTGGAGGTCACGCAGGTCGTGCACGCTCTCGTCCTCGGCGGCCAGGCGGAGGCGATGCGCCGCGCCCAGCGGGTCCACGAGGCGTTCACGGCGCTGACCCTGCGCGGAGCGGGAGCCGAGGAGGTGGTGCGCGCGGCGGCGGAGATGAGCGGCCGCACGGTGGTACTGGAGAACCTGGCGCACCAGGCGCTGGTCTGCGAGCCGTCGGGCGGCACCCTGGAGGCGCGCTCGGCGGCTGGGAGCGGCGCTCGCGGCCACGCCGTCCGGTGAGGGGACCGCGGTGTGCGGCCCCGAGGGCTGGCTGGTGGCGCCGGTGGAGTACCAGGGCGAACGGTGGGGCCGTGTCGTGATGCTGCCGCCCGCCGCGCCCGGCGGGACCGGGGCGTACGGCGGTGAGGACGTCGTCGTGCTGGAGCGCACGGCGATGGCCCTGACCATCGCGCGTCTCATCCGGCCGGCTCCCTGGGAGCGGACGGCTCAGCGCGGCGCCCTGCGCGACCTCGCCGGGCAGCGGCACCACTGCGCGGCGGACGCCCGGGCCCGGTGCGCCGGGCTGGGACTGCCCACCGAGGGGCACCGGTTTCTCGCCGTCCTCGCCCGGGCCGGGCCCGGTGCCATCGCCGGCGAGGCGGAGCCGCGCCTGTCGGCGGAGCTGGACTCGGCGGGCGTGCCCGGTCTCGTCGGCGAACTGGCGCCCGGCCGTGTCGGGATCCTGCTGGCTCTGCGGCCCGGCCGGCCCCGGCACCCGGTCGTGGAACGGCTGGCGCGGGCGGTGCGGGCGCTCGATCCGGAGGCGGTGGTGTGCGCGGGCACGGAGGCCGGCGATCTCGCCCACGCCGCGCGCTCGTTCCGCGAGGCCGCGCGGGTGGCCGAGGCGACCCCGCCGGGGGCGCCGCCGCCGTCGGGCCGCGCCTACCACGAGCCGCCGACATCGGCCTGCGCGGACTGCTCTACGCGCTGCGCGAGGACGTCCGGGTGCAGGAGTACGCGGAGCGGCAGCTCGGGCGGCTGGTCGAGCACGACGCCCGGCACGGCACCGATCTGGTCACCACCCTGCGCCACTACCTGGAGGCGGCCGGGAACAAGACGACGACCGCCCGGCTGGGCAACGTCTCCGGGAGACGGTGTACCAGCGCCTGCGCACCGTGGAGCGGCTTCTCGGCCGCGACCTGGAATCGGGCGCGGAGCGTGCCGAGTTGCACGTGGCGCTCACCGCACTGGAGGTGCTGCGGGCCGGATGACGGGATTCGTCCGGTGCCCGGCCCGGCCGCCACGAACGGCCGAAGGTGCCGCAGCGGTACGGGCGCCGAGCCGGTAGACCGGAGGGGGCGCGCGCCGGGTCGGCGGCGTGTGCCCGTCACGCCGGGGCACTCGCGCCGGCGCGGAACGCGCACACCAGTACCCACGAGGGACGGAGGCGGTTCGATGGCCGGCACCACGGGCGGGACCAGGGCCGGCGCGGCACCGGCGGACCTGAGACTGCCGGGGATCGTGCTCGGCGTCGGCATGGGCGGGTTCGTCGACGGGATCGCGCTGCACCAACTGCTCCAGTGGCACCACATGCTCACCAGCACCGACCAGGACCGCATCGGTCTGAAGTACTACGATCCGGACACCGTGTCCGGGCTCCGGATGAACACCGTGTGGGACGGCGTCTTCCACACGGTGTGCTGGCTGGCCGTCCTCGCCGGCCTGGCGATCCTGTACTCGCGGGTCACCCACCACCGGCGCCGGGTGTGGACCTCGCGGGTGCTGTGGGGCTGGATGCTCGCGGGCTGGGGGCTGTTCAACCTGGTGGAGGGCGTCGTCGACCACCACGTCCTCGCCATCCACCACGTCTACGCCGGGGACGGCCGGCTCTGGTGGGATCTGGCCTTCCTCGCCCTCGGCGCCCTGCTGCTGGGCGGCGGCTGGCTGCTCCAGCGCGGCGGGCGGCCCTTCGACCCCGGCGCGGCCGGCTCCCCCGCCGCGCCGCGGCCCGGAGGCGGCGGGGACGCCCGGTGAACCACGACACCCATCCCGTGCAGCACGGCGCGGGCGGCGTCCCGCCGGACGTGCTGGTGCCCGCGCTCGTCCTCCTGTCGGCCGCCTGCGGGTACCTGTGGCTCGTCCGCCGGGCCCGCCGCCGCAACCCGGCGCAGGGCTGGAGCCGGCTGCGCACCGCCAGTGCGCTCACCGGCCTCGGCCTGCTGGCGGTGGCGCTGCTGCCGCCGCTCGCCCCGTTCGCCCACGGCGACTTCCGGGGCCACATGGCCCAGCATCTGCTCGTCGGCATGTACGCCCCGACGGCCCTGGTGCTCGGCGCGCCCGTCACCCTGCTCCTGCGCACCCTGCCCGCCTCCCGCGCCCGGGTGCTGACCGGGGTGCTGCACAGCCGCCCCGCCCGGCTCCTGTCCCGTCCGTCCGTCGCCCTGCTGCTGTCCGCCGGCGGCCTCGTCGTGCTCTACTTCACGCCGCTGTACGGCGAGCTGACGGCCCGGCCGGCCGGCCACTGGCTGCTGCACGTCCACTTCCTGCTCGCGGGCTGTCTGTTCGCCCACGTCATCGCCGGGCCGGACCCCTCCCCGCCCGGCCCGGCGTCCGCACCCGCCTGGTCTTCCTGGGCTGTGCGATCGCCGTGCACGCCGTCGTCTCGCAGCTGATGTACGGCGGCTTCTGGGTCGACGTCCCGGCACCGGCCGCCGAGGTCCGGGGCGGCGCGGAGCTGATGTACTACGGCGGTGACATCGCCGAACTCCTGCTGGCCGGCGCCCTGGTCGCCACCTGGCGTCCGGAACGGCGCTCCCGGCCGGCGCCGGCGGGCCGGGCGCTCGCCGGGAGCGGCTGACGCCGTGCGCCGGCGGCGGCTCAGTCCTTGGGCGTCCCGATCCTGAGGCGGTTCCCGTCCGGGTCGCGCAACTCGGTCTCCCGGGCCCATGGCGCCTCCTCGACGGGCACGCCGAACTCGGCGGCGACGGCGTCCACGTCGGCCACCCGCAGATACACGAGCGTGCCGGGCCGGGCGTCGCCGGTGTGCTCCGACAGGAACAGCCGCACCCGGCCGCGCGCGACTTCCGCGAAGGCCGGCAGGCCGGGCTCGAAGCGGTGCTCCCACTGGACGGCGAACCCCAGCCGTGCGTACCAGCGGGCGGCTGCGGCGGCGTCGGCCACCCGCAGGACCGGGATGACTTCCTCGTCCGTGGCGTCCATGGCGGCATGCTGCCAGACCCGCCGCCCCGGGGGCCGCACCGGGCTCCGGCCCACCGCCGGCGACGGACGGGCCACCGGCGCACGGCGGCCGTTTTGGCCGGCACGCCGCACGGCCGCTCACGGTGGCCGGTCGCCGCCGTCCGGGCGGCGGCCGGGCGGCGGCTCGCCCCCCGTCAGATGTTCCAGCACCTCGACCAGCTCCTGGCAGGCCCGCTCCACCGAGCGCCGGGTGTTGAGCTGCTCGGTGATGACCGCCGACAGCAGCAGCGCGGTCAGGGCCATCGACCCGTTGAAGGCCTGGAGCTTGAGCATCACCTCGACATCGGTCAGCCGGCCGAAGTCGCCGGCCCCTCCGTGGCCACGACGGTGGTCGTGACGGAGGCGGCGAGCGCGCACAGCAGGCTGCCCGCCAGCTGGAACCGCAGCGCGGCCCAGATCAGCAGCGGGTAGATCAGGAACAGCATGCTGACGGTGCTGAGCGACGCCACGGGGATCACCAGACAGGCCACGAGGGCCATCCCGGTGGCCTCCGCCCATTTCCAGCCGGGGCCGCGCGGGGGCCAGCGCATGCGGCGCAGCAGGAGCAGCAGCGGAGTGACGATGACGACGCCCATGGCGTCGCCCACCCACCACGCGAGCCAGACCGGCCAGAAGCTGTCGCCGGCGAGCTTGCCCGTCAGCACGAGCAGGCCGACGCCGACGCTCGCGCTGATCAGCATGCTGGCCAGCGCCCCGAGGAACACCAGGGCGACACCGTCGCGCAGCCGGCTGAGGTCGGTGCGGAACCCGACCCGGCGCAGCAGGAGGTAGGCGCACACGGGTCCGGCGGTGTTCCCGAACAGGGTGCCGAGGACGGTGATCCGCAGCGGGGCGAGGGACATGACGACGAACAGGGCGCCGAGGGTGATGCCCGGCACGGCGCGCAGCCCGAAGATGAACAGGAAGGCGACCGCGACGCCGGCGGGCGGCCAGATGGGGGTCACCACCGCGTCCTGCACGGCGAGCTGGCGCAGCAGTCCCAGCCGGCCGGCCGCGAAGTAGCAGGCCGCGACGAGCACCGTCTCCAGGGCGAAGACGGCCGGCCGGGGGCTGCGACGGTTACCCACCACGCAGCCATCAGACACCGGCCCGGCCGGGGCTGCGAGGCGGGAGGCGCCGGGTGGCCGCCCTACGGCTGAAACTTCCGCCCGTCGTGACCGACGACCAGGACGGCGGCGTCGTCCTCGTGACCGACGTGCTCGGCGTTCTTGATCACGGCGGCGGCCAGCGAGCCGGCCTCCATGCCGGCGACGGCGGCGACGCCCGCGAGGCGCACCACCTGGTCGAGGCCCTCGTCGAGGCTGAGGAGCGGGCCCTCCACCACACCGTCCGTGACCAGCACGAAGACCCCGCCCGTGGTGAGCCGGTACCGGGTGACGGGGTACTCCATGCCCTCCTGGACGCCGAGCGGCGGGCCGCCCTCGTCCTCCGAGACGCCCGACCGGCCGTCCGCCGTGGCCCAGACGCAGGGGACGTGCCCGGCCCGGGCGCTCTCCAGGATCCCGGTCGCCGGGTCCAGCCGCATGAACGTGCAGGTGGCGAAGAGGTCGGTGCCGAGCGTGAGCAGCAGGTCGTTGGTGCGCGCGAGCAGCTCGCCCGGCTCGCTGGTGACCGAGGCGAGCGCCCGCAGCCCGACCCGCACCTGTCCCATGAAGGCCGCGGCCTCGGTGGTGTGTCCCTGCACGTCCCCGACGGACAGCCCGATGCGGCCGTCGGGCAGGGCGAAGGCGTCGTACCAGTCGCCGCCCACGTTGAGCCCGGAGTAGGCGGGCGAGTAGCGCACGGCCAGATGGATGCCGGGGACGACGGGCATGTCCCGGGGCAGCATGCCGCGCTGCAGGGCGAGGGCCAGTTCGACCTGCGACCGCTGCATCGCCGCGACCTCGCGCGCCTGGGCGGTCAGCAGTCCGAGCCTGGCCAGCAGCTCGTCGCCGTCGTCCGGTGGGCGCTTGCGGGACATTGATCACTCCGGGATGCCGAGGACCCGCTCGGGGCACATTCTCCTACATTGCCCGTTCCGCCGTGCGGTGGCGACAGCCGCCGGGGCCCGACCGGGCGCGACCGCCGGGCGGTCCGCCGCCGGTCATGATCACCGGCCGTCGTCTCGGCACCCGCCGAAACGACCCGCGCCTGGCGTGCGGCGCATGACGAGCGACACGCACCGGGTGATCCGGCCCCGCATCCTGCACTTCGGCACACCCGTGGTCCTGCCGACCACGCAATCCGTCGGCGCGGCCGGAGGTCGTGATCGACGTGGCGTCGCCGGAGCCGTGGGAGCGGGTGGAGCGGCCGGCCCCGCTCACCGGTGCCTGTCCGGCGCCGGAGAGCAAACGCGGGGTGTACCGCTACGAGCGGTGACAAGTTCGCCGCCGCGGGCTTCACGCCGGTGGACTCCGACGTCGTCCGGCCGGCCCGGGTCGCCGAGTGCGCCCTCGAGCTGGAGGCGCGGGCCGCCGCACCGGTGCCGGGCGGCTCGGGGACGTTCTTCACCGTGGAGTGCGAGGTGCTGCGCGTCCACGCCCACGAGCGCATCGTCGTGCCGGGCACGCACCACGTCGACCCGGCCGTGTGGAGCCCGCTCGTCTACGACTCCCGCCACTACCACGGGCCGGCCCCGCAGGTCGGCCACGGCTTCCGCTCGGAGACGGCCGGCCGGTCCGCCACGGGCACCCGCGCGGAGCGCCCCCGGCGGACCCCCGCGTAGAGGGGCGCTCCGACCCCGCCGCCACCCGACCCGCTCCCCCACGTCCCGCGGTCTCCTGCTCCTGCTCCTGCTTCCGGCGTCTCCTTCCCGGTGTCCCTGCCCGGTCGCCCGGCCGCCGCCGGGTCACTGCGCGCGGATTGCGGCGACCGGTGCTGGGATGGACGGGGAGGAAAGGAACGGCTGGTGGAAGACGACCGGGTGAGGCCCGCGGTGCACGGCTGGGGACACGCCGAGAAGGCCGTCGCCGCCGTCGGCAGCTCCCTCGACCCCCGGCGGACGGCCGCCGAGCTGGCCGCCTTCCTGGTGGAGGAGGTGTGCGAGGCGGCGCGCGTCGACCTGCTGGCACCGCGGCCCGGCGAGGGCGAGGGCGACGGCGTGCCGGAGCGGGCGGCGGAGGCCGGCCGGCGCGACCTGCTGGAGGCTCTGGCGGCGGTGCCGCGCGGGGAGGCCCCGGTCCGCGGGCCGGACGCGGGCCGCCTCCCGGCCGGGTCCGGCCCGGAGGACGGTGCGACCGGCCCGGTGGTCCTGTCGGTGCCCCTGCGGGCCGGGGACCGCGTGTACGGGGTGGTCCTCGCCCTGCGGGCCGGCCGGCCCTTCGACGACGGCGAGGCGGCGGCCGTGCGCTTCACCGCACGGCTCGCGGCGGCTCATCTGCGGCACGCCGAGGAGCACCGGGAGACCAGCGCCCGGGTGTGGAACCTCCAGCAGGTGCTGCGGGCGGACCCCGGGCGTCCGCACCCCAACGTCGAGCTGGCCACCCGCTACCTGCCCGCGGGCACGGGCGCGGTGGTGGGCGGGGACTGGTGCGAGACCGTACGGCTGCACTTCGGCCGTACGCTCCTGGTCATCGGCGACGTCATGGGACACGGGGTGGACGCGGCGGTGGACATGAACGCGTACCGCTCCATGCTGCGGTACGTGGCCGGCACCGATCTGCCGCCGCACCGGATCCTGCGCCGCATGGACACCTCCATGTCGGAGGAGAGCGGCCGACGCCCGGCGACCTGCCTGCTGGCGCTGCTGGATCCGGCGCGCGGCTCGGCGACCTTCGCCAGCGCGGGTCATCTGCCGCCCGTGGTCTTCCGTCACGACGGCAGCGCCGACCTGGTGCCGCTGCCCGTCGGCCCTCCGCTCGGCACCGGCCTGGGCAGCTACGAGACCGCCACGCTGCCGCTCGCCCCGGGGGACACGCTGGTGCTGTTCACCGACGGGCTGGTGGAGCGGCGCGACGAGGACATCGACGCCTCGCTCGGCCGGCTGGCCGCCCTTCGGGTGGGCCCGGGGCAGGGGGTGTCCGGGCTGCTGGACGAGATCCTGGCCCGGCTGGACGCCGAGCGGGCCGACGACGACGTCGCCGCGATCGCGGCCCGGCTGCGGCCGCGGGGCTGACCCGGCGCCGGGAACGGGCGCCGCGACCGGCCTTGGGAACGGGTGGGGCGTGGGCGCGCGGGCCCCCTCCGGGAGGAGTCGGACGCCGGCGGCGCCGGGTTCCCGGACCGGCCGGGGCGGCGGGGGCATGCGAAGGCACCCGGCGGAGCACCGGTGCACGGACGCCGGCTCCGTGCTCTCGCCGGCCGGGCGCCGTACGGCGGCGGCGCGCGTGGCGGCGCCCGGCGCCGGGTATCCCCCGGACAGCCCGGCGCACGCCGGTTCTTCGCGGTTGCGGAGCCGGCGGGCGCCACCCGCACCCGACGGAGAGGTGGAACGGCATGTCGGAGACTCACGGCCTGGAACCCGTGGCGACGTTCTGCGGCAACTGCGACTGCGGCTGCCCCAGTTGTTCGTCGATCCCGGCGCACCGGCCGACCGGCGGATCGTGCTCACCGACGACTTCGGGCAGCGCGTGCAGATGAGTGCCGACCAGTTCTCCTCGCTCGTCGCCGACGCCAAGGCCGGCAAGCTGGACGGCATCGCTCCCTGACCCGGTCCCCGTACGCGAGTTCGACCCGGGCGGGGCGCCGTGTCCCGTTTCCGCCCGTTTCCTCCTCGGTCTTTTGCACTGCCTTTGCCGAACGGGAACCCCTGTGGTGCCGGGCGCGTTGACCTGGCGGGCCGTGCGCGAGCACGGCCGCGGATCATGACCGACAGGCAGCACCAGAAGCCGAGGTGGCACCAGTGGCGATGTGGGACCGGATCAAGGACCAGGCCAAGAGCTTCCAGCAAGCCCAGGGCGCTCGGGCACGGGCGGGCACGGGCAGTTCGGGGCCGGCGGCCACGGGTCGGGCTCCGGCTCGTCCGGCTCGGGCTCCAAGGCACAGCTGATCGGCCTGTTCAAGTCCCAGCTCGCGTCCGTGAAGACCGAGCTGAAGAGCGGCGCGTACCGGGACGCCAGCATGGCGATGTGCGCGCTGGTGGCCGCCGCCGACGGGCAGGTGGAGCCGGCGGAGCGGCAGCGGGTGGAGGAGCTGATCGTCACCAACGAGGTGCTGCAGAACTTCCCGGCGGACCAGCTCCGCCAGCGGTTCAACCAGCACGTCGACCGGCTCCTCGCCGACTTCCAGCAGGGCAGGTCCGAGGCGCTCCAGGTGATCGCCAAGGCCGCCAAGAAGCCGCAGGAGGCCCGTGCGGTCATCCAGACGGGCATCGTCGTCGCCGGCGCCGACGGGTACTTCGAGCCGGCCGAGCAGCAGGTGGTCCGCGAGGCCTGCACCGCGCTCGGCGTCTCGCCCGCCGAGTTCGGCATCTGAGCCCGCCGGCCATCAGGCGCCCCGGCCCACCCCCGTGGGATCGGGGCGCCCGCTCACCCGCCGGCGACACCGTCCGGGCCGCTTGCGGGCGTCACCTGGGGCGTGGCTGCCGTCCAGGTGGGGCGGGCGGCGCGGGCGGCGTTGTTGTACGCCCGCCGCAGGAGCTTGGCCACCGGGCACGGCGCCCCATCGGCGCCGCACTGGCGGCAGGTGCGCCGGTGGGTCTCGTACTCGTCGCGTGCCTGCTCCAGGTGCGCGAGAGGGTCTTCGTACGGGGGATGCATGCGGACTCCCGGATGATCTGACAGGTCGGCCCCGGTTGGTTGCCTGAGGCTCACGCCTAGATCGTGATCTTGTTACTGGGAGTACGGCAACGTCGGCCGGATCACATACCGGCTGGTCAGACGCCCGCACATGCGCCGGCCCGGCCCCGCTGCGGGGCCGGGCCGGACCGTCGGCGAGAGGGCGGGACGTCAGTCGCCGGCCTCGACCTCCAGGCCGCCGCCGCTGTGCGCCTCGGCCTCGCCGGCCCAGGTGACACCGTTCTCGCCGCCGACGTTCATGAACTGGGCCGCGGACTTGTGGGCGAACCAGCCGCCCTCGACCTCGACCGACTGCGGGCCGTCGGCGGCACTGGCCGTGCCGGCACCCGCCACCGCGACCGCGACGGACAGCAGCCCGGCCGCGACGAACGTGCGCATACGCATGCAAACCTCCGGATGGAGCAGGGGTGTGACGCGGGATCACTTCCCCGCCGCACCGGCATCCGGTCACGCCCGGTCGATGATCACCCGAAAGCCACGGGCACACGCCCGGCGTTCTTCTGCCCGACGGTCCCTCAGTCGTCGTCCGCCGCATGCCCGGAGGGCGGAAGCAGGCGATGACCGTCTTGCCGTCCGGGCACCGCCGCGCCTCCCAGCTGTCGGCGAGGGCGTCGACCAGCAGCATGCCGCGCCCGCCGAGCCCTTCGGTGCCCGGGCTGCGGGGCGCCGGCAGCTGAGGCGAGCCGTCGTGCACCGCGACGTGCAGACAGCGGTTGTCCCAGCTCATCACCAGATGCGCGGTGCTGTGCGCGTGGACGTGGGCGTTGGTGGCCAGCTCCGAGACGGTGAGCAGGACGGCGTCCGCGGTGGCCGGATCGCTGGTGGTCCAGCCCAGGGTCTCCAGATGCCGCCACGCCCAGTCCCGGGCGGCCTTCACTCCGCTGTCCACCGGCAGGGAGCGCGCCCACCCCACTGCCCGTACCGACGATTCGCCCATGACGGGTGCCTTCCGGTTCGCGGCCTGCTCCGACACGTCTGCCCGCCACGGGCGTCCGTACGCGGCCGCGGGCCGCCCGAAGTGCCTCCGCGTTCAGCGCAGGGCGCCTCCGGCCGCCGCGGGCGCGTCCTCGTTGCGCAGCCAGATGGTCCGCTGCGGGAAGGGGATGTCGATGCCCGCGCGGTCCAGCGCCTCCTTGACGCGGCGCCGCAACTCCCTGGTGACGCCCCACTGCTGGAGGGGGACCGTCTTGACCGCCACCCGCACCAGGACACCGTCCGCGTCGAGCGACTGCACGCCCCACACGGCGGGGTCCTCCAGCAGGACGTCGGCGAAGTCCGGGTCCTGGCGCAGGGCCTTGCCGGTCTCCTCCAGCACCCGGTAGACCTCGTCGAGGTTGGCGTCGTAGGCCACGGACACGTCCAGGACGGCGCGGGCCCACTCCTGGCTGTCGTTGCGGACACGGAGGATCTCGCCGTTGCGGATGTGCCACAGGCCGCCGTTGAGGTCGCGGACCTGGGTGAGACGCAGGCCGACGTGCTCGACCTCGCCGACCGCCTCGCCGAGGTCGACGGAGTCGCCGACGCCGTACTGGTCCTCGATCATGATGAGCATGCCGGAGAGGTAGTCGGCGACCAGGCTCTGCGCGCCGAAGCCGATCGCGAGACCGACCACTCCGGCGCTGGCGAGCAGCGGTCCGAGGGCGATGCCGATCTGGTCCAGCACCATGGCCACGCCGACGGCGAACAGGACGACCGAGACGATGCTGCTGAGGACGGAGCCGATCGTCCGCGCCCGCTGCTCCCTGCGCTCCCGGGCCCGGGACCGGTCGCGGTGCAGGACCGCGGGCCGCGGCCCGTCCTGCGCCCGGGCTCCCGCCCGCCGTCGGTCGGTTCGAGGATCCGCTTGACGACACGGGTGATGGCCCGCTTGGCCAGCATCCGCACCAGCGCGACGACCACCACGATGAGCGCGATGCGCAGCGGTATCCCGATCAGTTCGGCGGTGTGGTCGCGTGCCCAGTCCGGCATCGAGAAGGCCAGTTCCACGGTGGGGTCCGCGGCCGGGCGGTCGGGTACGTACGGCATGGACGGGTGCGCTCCGTTCCTCGGTCGGGGTGTCGGGACTCCGGGCGCCCCTACCCGGAACCAGCCGTTCCATGACGCCCTGTTCCACGGCCCCGGCCGGCCCCTACGGATCCCGGTGCCGCCGGGACGACGGGCGAAGCCGTCCCACCGCTGCCCCCTTGGCCGGCGACGGCTCGCGCCGTCGCTCGATCGTGTGGACGCCCGTGAGGCCGTCACCTGGTCGGGTGAGCGCGGCGCGGGCGCCTGCCGGTGCGTCGATAGGGTTCCGCGGTGACTTCCACTTCATCCGAAACGCCCGCTTCGACCGGGACGCCCGCCACGAGGACCGGTGACCCGGGCACGCTCAGCGTCATGTCCTGGAGCCGGGAGACCCCGAGGGTCCCGTCCCCTACCTGCTCGTCTGCTCCCGCGGCGACGGAGCCGACGGACCGGAAGCCTGCTCGGCCGCCGTCGAGCACCTGCTGCGCTCGATGGGCCTGCCGCCGGGCGAGGGGCTGGTGGACGCCGCCGCCCGGCCACGGCTGCCGATCAGCCTGCTCGTCGTGCCCAACGCGGCGGTCCTCACCGTGCTCCAGGTCAACTCGCAGTTCGTGCCGCCGCCGGACTGGCTGGCCGCCGTCGACCGGCGCGGTGTCGCCTACCTCATCTTCGCCACCCGCACCTGGCCCCAGGACGCCGAGCCCGGCGACCCGCAGGCCCTGGCCGCGTTCGCCAACGACGAGGACACCCTCGCGACGGCGGCCCACGTCCTGCTGCCCGCCCGCAAGCTCCGCACCTGACCCGCCCCGGCCCCGCGGCGCCCTGGCCGGGCGGGGGCCGCTCAGCCGTGGGCGTCCACCCGCCGCGCAGCCGCTCGGCGGACACGACGCGCTGCCCCGTGCCGAGGTGCTTCCCGGCCCGGGTGTGTGGGGCCGGCCGGTCGCCGGGGGCCGGGCCGTCGCCGGCCTCGGGAGCGCCGGTGCGTGGTCGCGTCATCGGTGGTGCTCTCGCAGGCCGACCGCGTCGTACTGCCAGAACGTCTCCGAGTACACGAGCGTGCCCGTCATCCACGGCTCGTACGCCGGCAGGGCGAGGGCCTGGAAGGCGGCCTCGGGATCCGCAGGGACGGCCTGCGGAAGCCGGACCCGCCGCCGGGTGCGAAGCCGAAACGGGAGTAGTAGCGGGGGTCGCCCTCGAGGAAGACGAGCGGGACCCCGCGGGCGGTGAGGATCTCCACACCGCGCCGCACCAGCGCCGAGCCGACGCCGCGCCGCTGCCGGTCGGGCGTGACGGCCAGCGGGCTGAGCACCTGCACGTCGACCAGGCGCCGCGGAGCGTCCAGCAGGCTCCGGGTGAACATGACGTGCCCGACGACCCGCCCGTCCTCCTCCGCCACCAGCGACAGTCCGTCGTCGGGGGTGAGACGGGCGCGCAGCCCGTCCGTCAGCTCGGCCACCAGCTTGCCGTGGTCGCCGAACGCCTCCCGGTGCAGTGCGCCCACCGCCGCCGTGTCGCCGGGCAGTTCCTCGCGAAGCCTCATGATCGGGAAGCCTACGCGGCGGCCGTGCGGCCGGTCGAGGATCGGCGACGGGAGAGCGCCGGCGGCTCCGGGCCTGGCAGCGGTGGCCGTCGGCTCCTAGGCTCGGTGCATGCCGGGAGACCTCTCGCCGCGGCTCGCCGAGATCGTCGACGCGCTGCCGCTGACCCCCGAGTCCCGCGTCCTGGAGATCGGCTGCGGTCCGGGGGCCGCGGCGCGTGCCGTGGCGGCCCGGCTCACGTCGGGGCACATCCTCGCCGTCGACCGGTCCGCCCGGGCGGTGGCCCAGGCCCGCGCGGGGTCGGCCGCACAGATCGCGTCCGGCCGGATGAGCGTCCGGCGGGCGAGCGCCGAGGACTTCGTCCGGGAACCCGGCGAGGGCCCCTTCGACATCGTCTTCGCGGTGCGCGTCGGCGCCCTCGACGGGCGCCACCCGGAGGAGGGGCGGCGGGCGCTGGAACGCATCGCCGACGCGCTCGCCCGGGCGGCCGGCTCTTCGTCGACGGCGGCCGGCCCCTGCGCGAGATCCCGCTGCCGCCCCGCGACCGGGGAACGGCGCACGGCTGAGCCGTCGGGTGCGGGGCGGGCGGACGCAGCCGTGTGCCCCCGGTGCGGGGCGATCCGCCCGCACCGGCCCCCCACGACCGCGGAACGACGCGCGGCCGAGCTGCCGGGCGGGCGGCGGGAAGCGAGAAGCGGGCGAGGCAGCGGTGCACACCCGTGGTACCGGGAATCCCACGTGCGCCGGACCCGCGGACGCCGAGGCACCGGCCCCGGCCCACGGCCGTACGGCCGTACCGTCGCGTGCCCGAGCGGTGCGGGGAAATCCGGGTGCGCCGGCGCGGGGGCCGGCGGTACCGTCCCGGCATGCTTGATGCTGACGGTTACTTCGGAGAGGGCGTCGCGGCCGACTACGACGCGTCGAGCGCGGACATGTTCCGGCCGGAGGTGGTCGGCCCCGCCGTCGACCTGCTGGCCGAGCTGGCCGGCGACGGCGCGGCCCTCGAACTCGGCGTCGGCACCGGCCGGATCGCGCTCCCGCTGGCCGGCCGCGGAGTCCCCGTGCACGGCATCGACATGTCCCGCGCCATGGTGCGGCGGCTGCGCGCCAAGCCCGGCGGCGACGCCGTCGGGGTGACCATCGGGGACTTCGCGACGACGCGCGTGGACGGCGAGTTCGCCGTCGTCTACCTCGTCTACAACACCATCAACAACCTGACGACGCAGGACGCCCAGGTGGACTGCTTCCGCAACGCCGCCGCGCATCTGCGGCCGGCGGCTGCTTCGTCGTCGAGGTCGGGGTGCCGGACCTGCGCCGGCTCCCGCCCGGGCAGACCGCGGTGCCCTTCCGGATCGGCCCGACGGGGTGGGCGTTCGACACCTACGACGTCGTCACGCAGGCGATGAGTTCGCACTACGTCACCCTGGTCGACGGCCGCCCCGAGTACCAGGCCGTCCCGTTCCGCTACGTGTGGCCCGCCGAGCTGGACCTGATGGCACGGCTCGCCGGACTGCGGCTGCGCGACCGGTGGGAGGACTGGTCGCGGGAGCCGTTCACCGCCGAGAGCACCCGGCACGTCTCGGTCTGGGAGAAGCCGGCCGGCTGACACCGCCGCCCCGCGGCGGCCGCGGGCAACTCCGAATGGGCGGCTGTGGGATGCGCCGGGGCGCGGCAGCGGATCCCATGAGGGCATGCGCTCAGCCATAGCCGGGGCCTTCGGCCGCTCACGCGTGCTCGCCGCGAGCCTTCTGCTCGCCGCCCCCACTCTCCTCCTGCCGCTGCACACCGCGACCGCCTCCCCGCCGACGAGGGACCGGCCCGCGGTTCCGCCCGGATGGGCACGGGCGTCCTCGCCCACGAGGGCGAGCAGGGCCCGCCCGTCACCACCCGGGCCGTCCAGACCGAGGGCGTCGACGTCTCCAGCCACCAGGGCGACGTCGCCTGGGCGTCCCTGTGGAACATCGGGTCAAGTGGGCCTACGTCAAGGCCACCGAGGGACCTACTACAAGAACCCCTACTACACCCAGCAGTACAACGGCTCGTACGACGTCGGGATGATCCGCGGCGCCTACCACTTCGCGACGCCCGACACCGCGAGCGGCGCCGCCCAGGCGGGCTACTTCGTGGACAACGGCGGACGCTGGTCGAAGGACGGCAGGACGCTGCCGGGCGTGCTGGACATCGAGTGGAACCCGTACGGGGACGCCTGCTACGGCAAGACGCAGAGCCAGATGGTCTCCTGGATCCGCGACTTCCTGAACACCTACAAGGCCCGCACGGGCCGCGACGCGGTGATCTACACCTCGACCAGCTGGTGGAAGCAGTGCACCGGCAACCACACGGGGTTCGCCGCGAACAACCCGCTGTGGGTCGCCCGGTACGCCTCGACGGTCGGCGAGCTGCCCGCCGGCTGGCCCACGTACACGATGTGGCAGTACACCTCGTCCGGTCCGATCGTCGGCGACCACAACCGGTTCAACGGCGGGCTGGACCGGGTCCGGGCCCTCGCCGAGGGCTGACCCCGGCGCCCTCCGTCAGGCCTCCCGGGGCCGGGGCGGCGCGCGACGAAGACGAACTCCCGGCCCGGCCGGTCGGGAGCGTCGCGCACGTCCTCGACCACGAAACCCTCCGCGGTCAGCGCGTCCTCGACCTCCCGCCGGCCGCGGAACCGCAGCGTCGACGTGGACGTCAGCACCTGCCCGTCCGCGTGGAAGACGTACGTCCACCGGAAGGTCACCAGCGGACCGCTCACGTCCAGCACCTCGCACCAGGTCTCGACGGTGCCGGCCCCGGGGACCGGCGTCCGGGTCCGCGTGGCGTGGGGCGTCCACTCCTCCCAGGCCCGCCGGGCCGGGTCCCGGGTCTCGAACACCAGGTGCCCGCCCGGGCGCAGCGCCGCGTGCGCCCCGCGCAGGGTCTGCCGCCACGCCTCGGGGTCGACGATCTCCTGGGCGGCGTTCGCGGTCATCGTCGCCAGATCGACGCGGAGCGGGGAAGCGTCGTCGCGTCGCCGTGGAGCCAGCGCACCCGGTCACCGCCGGGCTTGCTCCGGGCCACGTCGAGGGAGGCGCGGGCCGGGTCGACGCCGACGACGTCCACGCCACGGCCGGCCAGGGCCAGCGCGAACACCCCGTACCGCAGCCGATGTCCAGCACACGGCGCGCGTCCAGTTCCCGGGCCAGCCGCAGATAGGGGTCGAGGTCGCTGCGGTCGGGTCCAGCACGTCGTAGATCGCGGCGAGGCGTGGGTCGGTGAAGGACTCGTCTGCCATGCGGGCGACGGTAGGCCCCGGCCCACCGGCCCGGCCACGGGTTTTCCACCGCTTGCTAGGCTCGGCCCCCGTCGATCTCGGACAGCGGGCGGGCGGAGGAGTGCGATGCGGACCACGACCGCGATGGTGAGGGCCGCGCTGACCTGTGCGCTGCTGGGGCCGCCGGCACGGCGTGCGGCGACGGCGGACGGGACGGTGCCGGATCGGCCGGCGAGCTGCTCGACGAGGCCAACGCCACCATGCGGGAGCTGTCGTCCGTGACCGTCGACGTCACCACCGCCCGGCCGCCGGCGGCGACGAGGTGACCAACCGTCTGGTGACCGATCTGAAGAGCCGGTGCACGTCGCGGACGACCTGGTCGAAGACCGGCGCGACCCTGGAGCAGATCCGCATCGGCGAGACGGACTACGTCCGCCCGGACCGCGCCTACCTCCAGGCGTGGAAGGGGAAGGGGCAGGGGACCGGGACGGGGCCGTCGCCGGCGAGACACGGCTGTGGGCGAAGAGGCCCGCCGACACCGCCCGGCCGGACGACGGGCTGTCCTCGTGCACCCGGCGGTTCGACTCCTTCGGCACGGCGAAGCAGGCCGGGTCCGCGCGCGTCGACGGGCGGGAGGCGCGCCGCGTGGTGGTGACCGACGAGGCGGACAAGGGCGCGACGTACACCTTCTACGTGGCGGCTGAGGGCAGGCCCTACCTGCTCCGGACGGTGTACGAGGGCCCGGACTACCGTACGACGACGTCCTTCGGCCGCTTCGACGAGCCACTCGACGTCCGGGCCCCGGAACCGTCCGAGGTGCTGAGCGTGTCCGGCGACGCCGGATGAGCTGAGCGGCGGGCGCCGGCCGAGGCGCGCAGCCGGCGGCCGCGCCGGGTCGGTCCCAGGGTTTGAGGACGGAGACGGCCGTCATGAAGACGTAGGCGGTCAGTGAGACGGCCGGTCCGAACAGGACCTCACCGGCGTCGGGAGGGGTCCGCCGCCGGCGACGGCGGCGACGGCCGTGTTCACCCGGGGCGCAGGGCGAAGGCCGTGGCGGTGGTGGTGGCGAGGGTGAGCCAGAACTTGGTCCACACCCAGCGGTGCCGGGCGAGGCCCCACGAGGTGCCGAGGGCCAGTACCAGGCCGCTGAGCAGGGTGAGGAACGCGACCGGGAGCAGCAGCAGGTCGGCGAAGAGCTTCATGGCCCTCACGGAGGCCTCCACGGTCACCGCCGAGCCGGTGGTGGCCGCGGTGGTCCGAGGGCGAGCAGGCCGAGGGTGAGCCCGAGCCAGCTCGCGGAGGCGGTGACATGGACGACGAGGAATGCCCGGCGTGCGGGTCGGCTGAGTTTCACGTCCACCACGCTGCCGGGCGGGGCCCGTCCGTCGTCCGGCACGGGGAGTACTCCGGGGTACTCGGCCCGGCGTACCGGCGGCGCGGCGGGCGACACCCCGGCGACGGGGGGCGACACCCCGGCGACGGGGGGCGACACCCGGTGGCACGGGGGGGCGACACCCCGGTGGCTCGGGCGGGCGACGCCCCGGTGGCGCGGGGGCGCACCGCACCGCCGGGCCGGTGGGTAGGGTGGCCTCCGCAGAGTCGTCCCCGCAGGAGCCCGTCACCATGTCCGAGCGCAGCGCGTCCCCGCGAGCGGTGTCCGCGGTGCGCTGTGTGCTGGCGTTGGTGGCCCTGGTGGTCGCGGTGCTGTGCGCGGCGGCGGGGCGAACCGTCCGGCCGCCGCACTCGCCGCAGACCCCGGCCCGGCGCCCGCCGCGGGCACGTCCTTCGCCGCCGGCCCCGTCCTCGCTCCGGCCCAGGGCCCGGGCCTGGGCCCGGCTTCCTCCGCCGACCGTTCCGCCGCCGGCCGTTCGGTCGGTGAGGATTCCCTCGGTGAGGATTCCCTCGGTGAGGGTGCCGCCGACGCCGGGGACGAGGCGCGCCGCGCGCCGGCCGCGGCGGAGGAGACGGCCGGACCGGGCCCCGAGGCGCCCCGCAAGTGCGGCAGGCAGGGGCTCCCCGCCGAGCCCACGGCACGCGCGGACCTGCGCCTCCCGGACGCCCCGGCCGCCGCGGGCGCCGCGACGACGGCCGGTGACAGGTCACCGCAGGCGTTCCCGCCGGCCACCGGCGCCGCGTCCCTCGCGCCACCGAGCCGCGCCCCCGTCACCGTTCTGAGGATCTAGACCGGCCCTCCCGCCGCGTCCTGTCAGATCCGGTCCGAACGGAGTCCTCTTCCCATGCCTTCCTCCTCCCGGTCGATGCGCCGGGCGGGAGCGGCCCTCGCGTCCTGGCGGCCCGCCCGGTGGGCGGTCGCGGGCGCCGGTGCCGTACTCACCGCCGTGGCCGTGGGCGTGCCCACCGCGGTCGTGCCCTCGCCCCTGTTCAGCCGTGCCGTGCCCGTCGAGTGGTGGAACCGGCCCGTGCTGGCGGCCACCGCCGTGCTCGCCGGGCTGCTCCTGGCCACCTTCGTCCGGCTCCCCGGCACCGGCCGGCACCCGGACGGCCCGCCGGCCGCCGGCCCGTCGATCGCCGGTCCGGGTGCCCGGCTCGGATCCGCCGGCGGCCTGCTGGCGTTCCTGGCCGTGGGCTGCCCGGTCTGCAACAAGGTGGTCCTGCTGCTGGCGGGCGCCTCCGGTGCGCTGACGTACTGGGCCCCGCTGCAACCGCTCCTCGCCGTCGCCTCGCTGGTCCTGCTGGCCGAGGCGACGCTGCGCCGGCTGTCCACGGCCGAGGCCTGCCCGCTGCCGAAGCGGGCCTGAACACCGGCCGGCACCCGGCCGCCCCGAACTCTTCACTCGTTTCCAGGAGTCGCACCATGGCCCTTCCTCCCGTCCGTCCCGGCTGCGGCTGACCGTCGCCGCCCTCGTCCTCGTGGCCTCCCTGGTCGTCGCCGTCGTCGCCTTCCGCGGCGGCGGGGAACCGGACGGCCCGCCCGCCCGCGCCGCCGCGTCGGACCCGCCGGCCACGGCCGCGCCCGCCGACCCGGCGCTGCTCGCCCTGGCCCGGCGCGACGCCGGCGATCCGTACGCGCTGGGGAAGCCGGACGCCCCGTCGTGCTGATCGAGTACTCCGACTTCCAGTGCCCCTACTGCGGCCGGTTCGCCCGGGAGACGAAGCCGGTCCTGCTGCGCGACTTCGTGGAGCGGGGTGTGCTGCGCATCGAGTGGCGCAACTACCCCATCTTCGGCGAGGAGTCCGAGCGGGCGGCCCGCGCGGCGTGGGCGGCGGGCCGGCAGGGCCGGTTCTGGCAGTTCCACGACCTGGTGTACGCCGAGCCGCGCGAACGGAACTCGGGGCGTTCGCCGAGCGGGAACTGCTCGGCATGGCCGAGCAGGCCGGGGTGAAGGACATCGACCGCTTCCGCGCTGACCTGGGCTCCCCGCCGCCGAGGCGGCGGTGGGCCGGGACGCCGAGGAGGGGTACGCGCTCGGTGTCTCCAGCACGCCGGCGTTCCTCGTCAACGGCCGGCCGATCCTCGGCGCCCAGCCGACGAAGACCTTCACCGAGGCGATCGAGGCGGCGCGGGCCGCGCACGCCGGGGGCGGCGGCGATGAGTGACCCGGGGTTCGCCGTCGCCTTCCTCGGCGG
This sequence comes from Streptomyces sp. SW4, assembly GCA_003248315.1. Taxonomy (GTDB): domain Bacteria; phylum Actinomycetota; class Actinomycetes; order Streptomycetales; family Streptomycetaceae; genus Streptomyces. The sequence continues at coordinate 858,583 of QKWM01000001.1, read as the reverse complement.
GCTGCTGGCGCTGCTCAGCCCCTGCTCGGCCCTGCTGTTGCCGGCCTTCTTCGCGTACTCCTTCACCAGCCGCACCCGGCTGCTGGGGCGGACGGTGCTGTTCTACGCGGGGCTGTGCCTGACGATGGTGCCGCTCGGCGTGGCCGGCTCGCTCGCCGGGCGTCTCTTCTACGGGCACCGGGACCTGCTCGTCACCGTGGGCGGCTGGCTCGTCATCGCGCTCGGTGCGGCGCAGTTGCTGGGCCTGGGTTCGGTTCGCGCCGGCTCCAGCGGTCCGCCGGTGCGCGCCGTTCGGGCTCCGCGCTGTCGGTGCTGGCGCTGGGCGCGGTGTACGGGCTGGCCGGTTTCTGTGCCGGGCCCATTCTCGGCAGCGTCCTCGCGGTCGCCGCGATGGGCGGTGATCCCTGGCGCGGCGGTGCGCTGCTCGCCGTGTACGGGCTGGGCATGGCCGTGCCGGTCTTCGTCCTGGCGGCCCTGTGGGACCGCTTCGACCTGGGCCGGCGGCGCTGGCTGCGCGGGCGGCCGGTGCGGCTCGGGCCGCTGCGGCTGCACTCCACCCAGCTGGCCGGAGGGGTCCTGTTCATGGTGCTGGGCGCGATGTTCCTGCTGTTCGACGGCACCTCCGCGCTGCCGTCGCCGATGGGCGTCGACACGGAGTTCGCCTGGGAGCAGCGCCTCGCGCGTGTCGGCGACGTCGTCTCCGACCGGGCGCTGCTGGGCACGCTGGCCGTGCTCGCGGCGGCCGTGTCGCTGGCGGTCCTGGTCGCCCCTGCGCTGCGGGGGCGCGGCCGCGGGCGAAGCCGGCAGAGCGGGTGAGGCGGTCCTTCGAAGGAGCGTCGGCGTCCGCGTCCGGCGGACCGGCCCACCGGGGTCCGGCACCCCCGTGGGCCGGGATCGTCAGTCGCGGCCGTCGAGGAAGTCCACGAGCGCGGCCGTGAGTTCGGCGGGCGCGTCCTCCTGGACCAGGTGGCCGGCGCCCGGGATCAGGCGCAGCCGGGCTCCGGGGACCGCCTCCGCCAGCTCGCGCCCCTTGGCCGCGGGGATCCAGGCGTCGTCCTCGCCCCAGCAGACCAGCACCGGCAGGTCCAACTCGCCGTAGCGGGGCTGGACTTCGTCGGTGAAGCGCTGGTCGGCCTGCCCGATCTGGCGGTAGAAGGCGGGCTGTCCGCGTTCGCCGGTCCAGGGCTCCACGAGCCGGTCGAGCGTCGCCGGGTGCAGGCCCGGGCTGCTCGCCGAGGAGACGTACTCGCGCACCAGTGCGCGGTGCAGGGCGGGCGGCAACTGCTCGAACACGTGAGGGTGTTCGCCGACCAGCCGGAAGAAGGGCGACCCCCAGGGCGCCAGTGCGACAGGGTCCACCAGCGCCAGCCGGCGGTAGGGCGCGCCGTGCAGCAGACGGGCGCGCAGGGCGACGGCGCCGCCGAAGTCGTGCGCCACGACCGAGGGACGCTCCAGCTCCCAGTGGTCCAGCAGGGCGCGGAACACCCTGCCCTGCGCGGCGAGGGAGACGTCCTGCCCCTCGGACATCTCGGAGGTCCCGTAGCCGGGCATGTCCCACACGAACACCTGGAACCGGTGGGCCAGCGACCGGGCCACCGCACGCCAGACGTACGACGAGAACGGGGTGCCGTGCAGCAGCACCACGGCGGGGGCGCCGGGGTCCCCGAGACGGTCCCAACGGACCGTCCCGGCAAGGGTGTCGACGGTGCGGGTCAACCGCCAGTTGCTCATGGACTCAGCCTTTCGCCGTACGGACGACTTCCTGGTCGCGCACGTTACGCGGGCAACGACCGCGGTACCGGAACCACCGGACAGGCCGGTTCATCCGTACCATCTCTCCTCACAACGACCGACGCAGTCGCGAACTGCCCCGCGAAGGAGAGTCAGTCCATGTCCGAGAGCACGGTCCGGTCCACCGAACTGTCGTCGCAGTACGCCGCCCAGGTGACGAGCGACCTGGAACGCAACACCAAGGAGCAGGAACGTATCGCTCAGGAGATCGCCTCCCTGGAGCAGCAACTGGCGGAGCTGCGGCACGATCACGCGCTGCTGGTGGCCATGCAGGAGGCGCTCGGCGCGTCCCCCGCCGCGGCCGGTACCGACGCCGCCGGCGCAGTCGACGGCGCCGTGGTCCCCGCGCCGCGCTCCGAGCCCGCGGAGGAGCCGACCGAGGGCGGCCGGACCCGCACGAGGAAGGCGGCGGCGAAGAAGCCGGCGGCCAAGAAGGCGACGGCCAAGAAGGCTGCCGTCGCGTCGCCGGCCCGCAAGGCTTCCGCCGGCAAGACCTCCGCCCGCAAGACCTCCGCCGGCAGGGCCGCGAGCAAGGCCGCCGTCGGCAAGGCCGCCGCGGGGAAGGCTTCGCCGGGCAGGAGTACGGCGCGCAAGGCGTCCACGGCCAAGTCCCGGCGGGGAAGGCCGGTTCGGGCAAGGCGACGGCCCGGAAGGCGACCGCCGGGAAGGCGGCCGCGGCGCCGAAGTCCGCGGCGCGCAAGGAGACCTCCTCGCGGCAGGCCCGGCCGACCCTGGTGACGCTCGTCCGCGAGCACCTCGCCGGGCAGCGGGAGCCGCGCTCCGCCGCCGAGGTCGCCACGGCTCTCGGTCAGGAGCACCCGGACCGGGGCATCAAGGCCAACGTCGTGCGCACCACGCTGGAGAGCCTGGTGGCCCGCAACGAGGCGCAGCGCAGCAAGCAGGGAACCTCCGTCTACTACACCGCCGCCGACACCGCACAGGCCGCGCCCGCTGGCGCATCCGCAGCCGAGTCCGGGAAGGATGCCGGGGCCGGAACCGGCAGCGGGACCACGGGAGCCGAGGCGGGAGCCGCGCCGGAGGCCGCGTCGGAGCCGGCGCCGTCCGGGCAGGAGTGACCGGAGGCCGCTGACCCGGCGCCGGTCACGGTCACCCCGACGGCGTGCCCCGCACCACCCGCCGCGCCCGCGGCCGGCACCACCCGGCGGTCCGGGGGCGGTCAACCGATCGGACGACCCCGCCGTCGTCCGTCGGGTGCGCGGGGTGCGGCCGAACCGACGACCGGGCGTCCGGTGGACGGCGGTGAGGATGGGGGCGTGGGACCGCGCGGACCGGCGCGGCGGACGACCGACAGGAGACGCCCGTGAACGCTTCCGACCGGCGACCACCGAGGGCCGCGGACGCGGCCGCACGGCGCGGTGGGCGGCGTGGGCCGCGACGGCCGCCACCGTCCTGGTGACCGGCTGCTCCGTCGGAGGGCAGGACGCCCCGGCCGCCGCCCGCGAGTCCCGGACGCCCGCGGCCTCGGCCCCGCGCCGTCGGGGCGCACCCCGTCCGGCACGCTGCTGGTCGCCGACTTCGGGTCCGAAACCGTCACGTTCGTCGACCCGGAGCGGGGCGCGTTCGACTCGGTGCGGGTCGGCACCGCCCCGTACGGGCTGGTCGTCGGCGACGACGGCCGGGCCTGGGTGGCCACCGCGGAGGGCGTGGCCGTCGTGGACACGCGCGAGCGGACGCGCCTGGCCCGCGTGCCGTACGAGACGGAGGGCATCGGCGAGCCCGCGCACGGCGAGTACCGGGGCGGCGGCATGGGCATCGCCCTGTCCCCCGACGGCCGGCACGTCTACGTCGGCGTGAACCGGCCCGGGGGCGACGGCACCGTCGAGGTCGTCGACACCCGCACGCTGGCGGTCACCGGGGTCGCCGACGTGGGCCGCCGGCCGTTCGACGTGGACGTCTCCGCGGACGGCCGGGAGGTGTACGCGACCGGGCACGACTCCTTCGACGTCACCGTCGTGCGGACGGACGGCCTGGCGACCCGGCGCATCGAGGTGGCGCCCTACGGCACCGAGGGCGGCCTGGGGTCCTGGCTCAAACCGCACTACGCGGCCGTGCGGCCCTCGGACGGGCGTCTGCTGCTGCCGTTCGAGGGCGAGCGGCTGGTCGTGGTCGACCCGGACACCGGCCGGCAGCGCATCGAGCGGATGACGGCCGACACCCACCAGCACGGTGCGGCCGTCACCCCGACGGCACGCTGCTCGTGGTCGGCACCGGCCCGATCGACCCGGCGCGCGACGAGGGGCCGTCGCTGACCGTCCGCGCCCCCGACGGCAGCGAACGCGTCGTGCCGCTGGAGGGACCGCACGAGGACGTCGCCGTCTCCCCCGACGGCCGGACCGCGTACGTCACGGGCGGCTTCACGCGCGACGGCTACTGGGACGGCGTCACGGTGGTGGACCTGGACTCCGGCGACACACGCAGGCTCCAGGCCGGCTCCCGGCCGCTGGGCGTCGCCGTCCTGCGCTGACCTCCGGCGGGGCCGTCAGCCGTCCGCGGGAGCGGACAGCAGGCCGGTGACCTGGGCGCGGACGACGTCGCGCGCGGCCGCGGGCAGGCCGCCGAGGGCCGTGCGCTCCAGTGCGTCGACGGCCGGTGCGGCGCCGGCGCCGCAGGGCACGCTCTCGCTGAGCACGTCGTAGCCGTCGCGGACGGCGACCCGCAGCCGGCGGGCCCCGGCGCCGTCGGCGTGCACCGCCGCGGCGGCCACGAAGGGCGGCGGTCCGCCCGCCTCGCCGGGCAGCTTGCGGTAGGCGCTGGCCAGGGGGCGCGCCAGCGCAGGCCCAGCATGAGCTGACGCTTCGCCAGCACCTCGGCGAGGTCGGTCTCGTAGGTGCCGCCGGTGTCCAGCACGGTCGCGCGGGCGTCGAGGACGAGGGCGGCCGGCAGCAGGCAGCGCAGGGTGCTGCCGACGATGTTGCCGCCGACCGTGGCGGTGCGGCGCACGGCTCCGGTGCCGACGGAGCCGGCCGCCCGGCGCAGCACCTCGGGCACACGGTCGTCGATGCGGTGCAGGACGACGGCCGCGCCGAGTTCCTCCCGCCCGAGCGCGTTGGCCTGGGGCAGGTCGCGCAGGGACATGGCGAGTTCCGGGAAGCCCTCCCGTTGCCAGGCGGCCCAGACGAGCGTGGCCCCGCCGACGGGCACCGCTCCCTGCGCGAGGCACTCCTGTGCTTCGGTCACGGACGTGGGCAGACGCAGGAGCACGGCGACCGACCTGCCTTCCTGGGGAGTCGGTGGCGGGAGCCCACACCCGGTCGGCCCTCGGCCACGTGTTCGCTGAGGTGGCGCATTCTTCCGGCGTACGCGGGGCGCGTACAGGGCTCACGCGGGGCCGGTGTGCGCCCCGGGTGCCGTCCCGGTGCCGTTCCCTGCCCGGCGGCGGGCCGGTCAGCCGGCCGGTTCCGGGCGGGCCGTGCGGACCGGGAGGCGGCGCGGGCCCCGGACCAGGAGCCCCGGACGGTAGGGCAGCGTCGCCGGGTCCTCGGCGAGCCGCAGGCCGGGCAGGGCGTCGAAGAGGAGCGGGAGGGCGACGGCCGCCTCCAGGCGGGCCAGCCGGGAGCCGACGCAGAAGTGCGGGCCGTACCCGAACGCCAGGTGGGGCGCCGGGCGCGTCCCGTCCGCCGCGGGCAGCTGGCGGTCCGGGCGGAAGGCGTCCGGGTCGGGGAAACGTGCCGGGTCGCGGTTGGCCGCGGCGAGGACGGCCAGCACCGACGCGCCGGCCGGTATGCGCACGCCGTCCCCGAGGTCCACCTCCTGCGTCGTCCGCCGCCAGGTCGTGCCCTCCAGCGGGCTGGCGTGGCGCAGCGTCTCCTCCACCACGGCCGTCCAGCGCGCCGCGTCGCGCCGGGCCGCGGCCAGTTCGCCGGGGTGGGTGAGCAGCAGCAGCACCGCCGACGCCAGCAGGTTCATCGTCGTCTCGTAGCCCGCGAACAGCAGCAGGAACGCCATGGAGAGCAGTTCGCCGTCGTCGAGGCCGCCCTCGGTCGCGTCGTGCACGAGGGCGCTGAACAGATCCTCGCCGGGCTCGCGCCGCTTGTGCCCGATGAGGTCCGTGAAGTAGGCGTGGAGCCGGGTCCAGGCCTCCTCGACCGCTCCGGCCGGCAGGGCGTCCACGGGCGAGCCGACACGGTAGGTCCACTCGCGCAGGTCGTCCCGGTCGGCTTCGGGCAGGCCCAGTACCTCGCCGATCACCAGGACGGGGAGCGGGAACGCGAACGCGTCGACCAGGTCCACTACCGCGCCGTTCTCCAGCCGGGCGGCCGTCTCCGCGACGAGCTCGGTCGTGAGCTTCTCGATCCGCGGCCGCAGCGCGTCGACGCGGCGCGGGGAGAAGGCGGCGGACGTCAGCCGCCGCAGCCGCGTGTGGTCGGGGGCGTCGGAGTTCAGCATGTGGCGGGCCAGGCAGTCCCGGGCGCGCTGGGCGGGCGAGTCGGGTCTGGGCCGGCCCGCGCCCCGGGGCGGCACGTTCGAGAAGCGCGGGTCGGCGAGGACCGCGCGCACGTGCTCGTAGCCGGTGACGAGCCAGGCGTGGGTGCCGTTGGCCAGCGCCACCCGGGCCGCGGGGCCCTGCTCGCGCAGCCGTGCGTAGTACGGGTACGGACACCGCGCGAAGCCGGGGTCTGCTGGGTCGAGCACGGGATCGGTCCTCTCGGGCATCGGGGCGACGGCTGCCACACGGTAACCCCGCCGGGGAGCGGCGGTGCCGGAGGGTGGCGCGGGCGGGGTGCACCGGCTTCCCCTCCGGCCGGGCGCGGGTGGGCAGGGGGCCGGGCTACTCCGTCGTCTCGACGCGTTCCGCCAGCCGTTCGTAGCGCTGCCGGGCGGCCTGCGGGGTGCCGAGGCCGAGCCCGAAGGCGATCTCGTGCCAGGTCATGCCCCGGCCGCGGGCCATCCGCAGGAGCCCGGCCTCCAGTTCGTCCATCTCCCCCCGCATCAGCGGGACGAGGCTCAGCGCGGCGGTGATGTCGGCCTGGTCCACCTCCGGTTCGCCGTCCTGGAGCAGGGCGGCTCCGCTGAGCAGGAAGGCGACGAGCCGGACGGCCTCGTGCGGGCCGAGGACCGCGGGGTGGACCTGGCGGCGGCGCTGGGCGTCGGTGGCCGCGTGACGCTCGGCGATGCGGAACAGGGAGGCGTGCACCCGTTGCGCCCGGGCCTGGTCCGGCGAGGGAGGGGAGAAGGGATCGGCGGGCTGTTCCGGAGTCGGTGTCATGCCACCACCCTCCCCTCGCAACAAGTCGCTGTCAACGAATTATTGTAAACGGCTTGTTCAATGTGACGTGTTCAATGTACGCCCGTCCGCCCCCGCGCCACGCGCGCCGGGCGGGGGCCGGGGCGAGGATCGGTGGATGGGTGCTGTGCTGCCGGTCCTCTTCGCCCTGCTCGCCGCGTTCAGCAACGCGCTGGCCACCGTGTTGCAGCGGCGGGCCGCGCTGCGGGTGCCGCAGTCACAGGGGCTGCGTCCGTCCCTCCTGCTCGACCTGCTGCGCCAGCCGGTCTGGCTCGCCGGGATGCTGGCCGTCGTCGTCGCCGGCCTCGGGCAGGCCGCGGCGCTGGCGACCGGGCCCCTCGCCCTCGTCCAGCCGCTGTTCGTCCTGGAGTTGCCGCTGGCGCTGCTGCTGGCCTCCCTGATGGCGGGCGACCGGCTGCCGCCTGGCCTGTGGGCGGCCGTGGCCGGGGTGGTCGCCGGGCTCGGCATCGCGCTGGCGGCGGCCTCCCGAGCGGGGAGGACTTCCACGTCTCCCTGGAGCGCTGGGTGCCGGTGCTCGCCGCCTGCGCCGGGGCGGCGCTCGTAACGGCCGCCGCGGGGCTGCGGCGCCCGCCCGGCAAGGCCCGCGCCGGCTGCCTCGGCGCGGCGACGGCCGTGTGCTACGCGCTGACCGCCGCCCTGATGAAGGACGCCATGTTCGTGCTGGACGAGCACGGGGTCACCGCGTTCCTGGCCGCCTGGCAGACGTACGCCTTCGCCGCGGCGGGCGTGGCGGCCGTACTGCTGCTGGAGCACGCCATGCAGGGCGGTCCGCTCGTGGCCTCGCAGCCGGCGCTCACCCTGGGCGACGCGACGGTCAGCCTCGCGCTGGGCGTCCTGCTGTACCAGGAGGACCTCCGCGGCGGCTGGTGGCTGCTCCCCCAGGCGCTGGGCGTGGCCCTCGTGGTCGCCGGGGTCGTGGCGCTGTCCCGGCACGAGGCCGATGTGCAGCCGTCCGGCCGGTGACGGACGAGGGCCCCGTCTGCGCCGTGGCGGAGACGGGGCCCTGTCCCGGAGCGTCGGGCAAGCCTTGCACTTGCATCTCCCCGCGGGAAGCGGGGTGTCTTTCCTTGGACCACCGACGCGCGGCCACCGGCCCCGGAAGGGCGGTGCGCTCGAGACCGACCCTAGCCCGCGCCGCCGCCGGGCGCAGGCCGGCGACACGCGGCGTTGCTCCGTACGAGTGGTGGGCCGCCGGGCGCGGTCGTAGCGTCGTAGGAGTCACCGACCCGGCGAGGCAGGGAGCGGACATGGGCAGTCACGCGATGAGGGCGGCGGTCACGCTCGGTGCCGCGGCAGCGCTGGCGGCGTCGCTGGGCACGGCCTCGGCCGCGCCGGCGGAGGAACGCACGGCCCGGCAGGCCGACGAGACCGTGCTGGTCGACTGCGCGTGGGAGACCCTGGTGCGCCCGGAGGCGTTCCTGATCGCCTGCGGCGACGGCAACAGCCGGCTGGAGTCGCTGGACTGGTCGCGCTGGGACGCACGGGCGGCCGTGGGCCGGGGCGTCAACGTGGTCAACGACTGCGAGCCGTACTGCGCGGCCGGCACCTTCCACCCGTACCCGGTGACGGTGCGCCTCGACCGGCCCGCGACATGGGAGAAGGACCCGGACGAGCGGCACTTCACGCGGATGACCCTGACCTACACCGACGGCAGGCCGGACGGGTTCCCGCGCACGGTGACGTACCCGCTGTGGGACTGACGCCCACCGCGGCCGGCGCTCACCGAGCGGGCAGCGCCAGCCGGCAGGTGTCGCCCGGCTGAACGCGGACCGAGCGGTCCGGCAGCCGGACGTCGATCGGCGCCCCGTTGGAGGCCGGCACGGCGATCTCCAGCCGGCCGTGCTCCAGCCGCAGCCGCACGCCCCAGTGCCCGTGGTACCGCAGCGAGAAGCCGTACGAGGAGAGTTCCGGAAGCGGCACCGGGTCCAGCCAGAGGGCGCCGGCCCGGGTCTCCAGGCCGGGCAGCCCGCGCTGGACCAGGTCGAGGGTGCCGGCCATGGCGCCGAGGTGGATGCCCTCCCCGGTGGTGCCGCCCTGGAGGTCGGCGACGTCGCCCTTCAGCGCCTCCTGGCAGAACGCCCAGGCCTCGGCCCGCCGGGCACGGGCCAGGACCCAGCCGTGGACCAGTCCGCTCAGCGTCGAGCCGTGACTGGTGCGGGCCAGGTAGTAGTCGACGGTCCGGCGCCAGGTGTCGTCGTCGAGCCGGTAGCCCAGCCGCTCGAACAAGGACCTCAGTTCCGCCGGGGAGAACAGGTAGCCGAGCATCAGCACGTCGGCCTGCTTGGACGCCTGATAGCGGTTGACGGTGTCGCCCTCGGCCTCGAGCAGCCGGTCCAGGCGCCGGATGTCCTCGTACCGTGCGCGGTAGCCCTCCCAGTCCAGTTCGGCCAGCTCGCCGTAGCCCTCGAACTGGCTGATCACGCCCTCGTGGAAGGGGACGTACAGGGTGCGGGAGATGTCCTGCCACTGCTCCAGTTCGCCCACGTGCAGGTCGGTGCGCTCCACGAGTTCGCGCCGGCGCGGCTCGGGCAGGGTGCGCAGCACCTCCAGGGCCCGGTCGAGCACCCAGGCGGCGGTGACGTTGGTGTAGGCGTTGTCGTCCAGGCCGGGCTCCTCGGAGCCGGGATACGCGTCGTGGTACTCGTCGGGACCGACCACGCCCCGGATACGGTGCCGGCCCAGGTGCTCGTCCCAGGTGGCCGAGTCCGCCCAGAAGCGCGCGATCTGCAGGAGCATCTCGGCGCCCTTGGTGTGCAGGAACTCGGCGTCACCGCTGGCCTCGCAGTACTGCCACACGTTGTACGCCACGGCGGAGCCGACGTGCCGCTGGAGGTGGCTGTGGTCGGGCAGCCAGCGCCCGAGCGCGGGTTGAGATGGAGCTGCTGGGTCTCCTCGCGGCCGTCGCTGCCGCTCTGCCACGGGTACAGGGCGCCGCGCCGGCCGATCGCGCGGGCCGCCGCGGTGGCCCGTTCCAGGCGCCGGTGGCGGTAGTGGAGCAGCGCCCGGGAGACCTCGGGAAGTGCAGGTTGAGGTAGGGCAGGACGAACAGTTCGTCCCAGAAGACATGGCCGCGGTAGGCCTCTCCGTGCAGTCCGCGGGCGGGTACGCCCACGTCCAGGTCGGCGGTGTGCGGCGAGAGCGTCTGCAGGACGTGGAAGAGGTGCAGCCGCAGGATGCTGCCCGCCTCGCCGGGGACCTCCAGCTGGGCCCGGCGCCACAGCTGGCCCCAGGCCGTGCGGTGGGAACGGAGCAGTTCGTCGAAGCGGGGCGCGGATCCGACCCGGTCCAGCGCGGCCTGGAGCGGGTCGCTGATGGCCTGGTCGCGTGAGGTGTGCAGGGCCACCGTCTTGTCGACCACGGCGGTGTGGCCGGGGCTCAGGGCGAGGCGGACGCGCTGGCCCGCGCGGAGGTGGTCGTGCGCGCAGACGACCGGCGCGTCGGCGGTCAGGCGGGAGGCGAGCCCGATCCGGATGTCGGAGGTGGTGGTGCGGCAGCGCAGCCACACCGTGTCGGGGGCGTCGGTGCCGGTGTGCACATGGGTGAGGTGACGGCCGTTCAGGTCCCGGTAGCGCGGCACCCCGGAGTTGGTGACACCGCCGTCGAGCGCCGCCTCCACCTCCAGGTCGGCGGTGCCCGACTCGAGGGTGAACTCGGTGCGCAGGGCGGCGAGGTGGGGATCGGCCATGTGCACCAGGCGCAGCTGGCGTACGTGCAGGGTGTCGTGCTCGCCGAGCCGGTAGCGGGTCCGGCGCTCCAGCAGGCCGGCCTCCAGGTGCAGCGTCTGGTGGTGCTCCAGGACCGGTGTGCCGTCCGGGGTGAGCCAGTCACCGCCGGCCGGCCGGAAGCGCAGCGGCAGCCAGTTGGGGAGGTTGACCATGTCCTCGTTCTCGACCTGGCGTCCGGCCACGGTGGAGGTGAGCCGGTTGTAGCAGCCGGCCACGTACGTGCCCGGGTAGTGCACCTCGTCGGCGGTGCACTCGGGCAGCGCTCCCCGGGTCGCGAAGTAGCCGTTGCCCAGGGTGCACAGCGACTCCCTGAGCCGCTGGGCGGCGGGGTCGTAGCCTTCGTAGGCCCAGGTCCAGGGCGTGGTGCTGGTCACGGCGGTGGGTCCCTTCACGCGGTGGTGCGGCGGGCCGGGGCCGGCCGTCAGCCGTCCCACGACCAGTCGGCGACTTCGGGCAGGTCGGTGCCGTGCTCCCGGATGTGGTCGTGGTGGCGCAGCCGTACGTCCTCCATCCGCTGGCGTACGGCGGCGGCCCGCACCGCGAGGCCGGGCACCCGGTCGATGACGTCCATGACGAGGCGGTAGCGGTCCATGTCGTTGCCGAGGACCATGTCGAACGGGGTGGTCGTGGTGCCGATCTCCTTGTACCCGCGCACGTGCAGGTGGGCGTGGCCGGCGCGGCGGTAGGCCAGGCGGTGGATCAGCCACGGGTAGCCGTGGTAGGCGAAGACGACCGGCTTGTCGGCGGTGAACAGGCCGTCGTACTCGAAGTCGCTCATGCCGTGCGGGTGTTCCTCGCGGGGCATCAGGCGGGCGATGTCGACGACGTTGACCACGCGGACGGCCAGGTCGGGCAGGTGGGTGCGCAGGAGCCGGGCGGCGGCCAGCACCTCCTGCGTGGGGACGTCGCCGGCGCAGGCGAGGACCACGTCGGGTTCGCGGCTGCCGTCCTCGGTGCCGGCCCACTCCCAGATCCCGCGCCGCGGGCGCAGTGCACCGGGCCTGCTCCATCGACAGCCAGTCGAAGCAGGGCTGCTTGCCGGCGACGACGACGTTGACGTAGTCGCGGCTGCGCAGGGCGTGGTCGGCGACCGAGAGCAGGGTGTTGGCGTCCGGCGGCAGGTAGACGCGGACGGCCTCGGGGCTCTTGTTGAGGATGTGGTCGACGAAGCCGGGATCCTGGTGGGAGAAGCCGTTGTGGTCCTGGCGCCACACGTGGGAGGTGAGCAGGTAGGTGAGGGAGGCGATGGGGGCGCGCCAGGGCAGCCGGCGGGTCACGCGCAGCCATTTGATGTGCTGGTTGACCATCGAGTCGACGATGTGCACGAACGCCTCGTAGCAGGAGAACAGTCCGTGCCGGCCGGTGAGGAGGTAGCCCTCCAGCCAGCCCTGGCAGGTGTGTTCGGAGAGGATCTCCAGGACCCGGCCGTGCGGGTCCAGGTCCTCGTCGACGGGCAGGGTCGGTTCCTGCCAGGCCTTGCCGCTGGCGGCGTAGACGGCCTGGAGGCGGTTGGAGGCGGTCTCGTCGGGGCCGACGAGGCGGAAGTCGCGGCGGTCGGCGGTGGCGGCCATGAGGTCCCGGAGCAGGTCGCCGAGGACGCGGGTGGGTTCGTGCAGGGTCGCGCCGGGCTGGTCCACGGGACGGCGTACTTCTCCAGCGGCGGCAGGGGCAGCTCGCGCAGCAGCAGCCCGCCGTTGGCGTAGGGGTGGCGCCGAGGCGGCAGGGGCCCTCGGGACGCAGGCCAGGACCTCGGGGCGGGGGCGGCCGTGGTCGTCGAAGAGTTCGGCGGGCCGGTAGGAGCGCAGCCACTCCTCCAGCTGCCGCAGGTGCCCGGGGTCGTCGCGGACGGCGGAGAGGGGGACCTGGTGGGCGCGCCAGGTGTTCTCCACGGGCTGTCCGTCGACCTCGGCGGGGCCGGTCCAGCCCTTGGGGGTGCGCAGCACGATCACCGGCCAGCGGGGCCGGCCGGTGGCGCCGTCCTCGCGGCGGCGCGCTGGATCGCGGCAATGCGGTCGAGGGCGGTGTCCATGGCGCGGGCCATGGCCCGGTGGACGGCGGCGGGCTCGTCGCCGCCGACGTGCAGCGGTTCGTGTCCGTAGCCGCGCAGCAGTTCGTCCAGTTCGGCCGGGGCAGGCGGGCGAGGACCGTCGGGTTGGCGATCTTGTAGCCGTTGAGGTGGAGGATCGGCAGGACGGCGCCGTCGTGGACGGGGTCGAGGAACTTGTTGGAGTGCCAGGACGTGGCCAGCGGTCCCGTCTCGGCCTCGCCGTCGCCGATCACGCAGGCGACGAGGAGGTCCGGGTGGTCGAAGGCGGCGCCGTAGGCGTGCGACAGGGAGTAGCCCAGCTCGCCGCCCTCGTGGATGGAGCCGGGCGTCTCGGGGCGACGTGGCTGGGGACGCCGCCGGGGAAGGAGAACTGCTTGAACAGCCGTGCCATCCCGGCCGCGTCCCGGGTGATGTCCGGGTAGGTCTCGGTGTAGCTGCCCTCCAGCCAGGAGTTGGCGAGGACGGCGGGGCCTCCGTGCCCCGGCCCCCAGACGCACAGCGCGTCCAGCCCGCGGTCCTTGATCACGCGGTTGAGGTGGGTGTGGACGAGGTTGAGGCCCGGTGAGGTGCCCCAGTGGCCGAGCAGCCGCGGCTTGATGTGCTCCGGGCGCAGCGGCTCGGTGAGCAGCGGGTTGGCCATCAGGTAGATCTGGCCGACGGAGAGGTAGTTCGCGGCGCGCCAGTGGGCGTCCAGCGCGGTCAGCTCCTCGTCCGAGAGGCCGGCGGCCGCCTGCTGGGTGTCGACGGACATCGGGGGTCCTTTCCGGGTCGGAACAGCCATCGGGCGGGGTGGGCGCGGGCGGCGCCGGGACCGGTGGCGGGCCGGCGGCGCGGGCCGGCGGCGGTCCGCCGCCCCGTGCCGTCCGGTGCCGCGGTGCGGCCGGAGGTGCGGTGCCGCGGTGCTGCGGTGCTGCGGTGACGGGGTCCGGAGTGCTGCCGGTGCCACCGGTGCACATCCCACCACCCCGCGCGGGCCGGGCGGGTACCCGGCAGGGCCGTTCGGGTCACGTCCGGGCGGGGGACGGGCGGGACACGGCCGCCGTCGGCGCCGACCCCGACGGCGGCCGTGCGCTGCGCCGTCTACCCCGGGACCGTCGCTTCATGTCGCGGGCGGTGAACCGGCCCCTTGACACCCGCGCAGGGGAACCCGTCGGCCGTCCGGGCGGCGGGGGCCGGCGCGGGACTCGGCGCGGTGACCGGCTTCCTCGGCGTGGGCGGCGGCGTCCTGGCGGTGCCGGTGACGGGACGGGGCGGCGGGGCCGGTGACGCGGGCGGCGGGGCCGGTGACGGGGAGGGGACGGCCGGGCCGGGGACGGAGGCGGCGGGGCCGGTGACGGGACGGCCGGGCCGGTGACGGGACGGCGGGGCCGATGGAGGCGGCGGTGGGCACGAGTCCGCCGGTCGTCCTCGTCAACGCGCCGGCGGCCCCGGTCGCCCGCGTCCCGTCGGACACGCTGCGACGGGACTACGGCGCCCTGCTGCCGGCCGTGGCCGCGGCGACGGCCGTGACGTCCCTGGCGTGAGCCGGCCGGTCCGTTGCGCGAGCCGGCCGGTCCGTTGCGCGAGCCGGCCGGTCCGTCGCGTGAGCCGGCCGGTCCCGTCACGCGGAACGCCCCGTGCCGGCGTGCGAGCCGCCCGCCCGTCGCGGGTCCCGCGTCGGACCTGAGACCGTCGGTGTCCTGCCCGATGCGCGCGGCGGCCTCGGCCGGGCGGGGTCAGGCCAGGGAGAGGAAAAGCTTCTCCAGGCGGGCCCGCATCCGCACGGAGTCCCGCGCCTGCTGGTCGTCGCCAGTCATGCACTGCTGCAGTCCGGTGGCGATGATCGAGAAGCCGGCCCGGTCCAGGGCCGGGAGACGGCCGCGAGCTGGGTGACGACGTCTTCGCAGTCGCGCCCTTCCTCGATCATCCTGATGACGCCGGCGAGCTGGCCCTGGGCCCGGCGCAGCCGGTTGAGCGCCGACTTCAGCTCCTCGGCCGACATGTCCAGTTCCACGGATCCTCCTCCCATACCCCGGCGGGTATGGTACCCGTGCGGGAGCGAGTGACGAGAAGACCGGACGACCGTCCATCATCAGGAAAGGCTCCGCCCCGTGACCACACCCCGCTCCCTCTCCCCCGCCCAGGCCGCCGGCCGGCTCGGCGAGTTCACCGTCGTCGACGTGCGCTCCCCCGGCGAGTACGCGGGAGGGCATCTCCCCGGCGCCCACAACGTCCCGCTGGACCGGCTGGAGGAGGCGGCGGGCGCCCTGCGGTCCGCCGCCTCGCGCCGGCCGCTGCTGCTGGTGTGCGCCTCCGGCGCCAGGTCCGCCACGGGCTGCGCCCGGCTGGACGGGCTGGGCATCGAGGCCGCGACCCTCACCGGCGGGACCGGCGCCTGGACGGCGGAGGGCCACCCCGTCGAGCGGACCCCCGGCGCCCGCACCCCGTGGCCGATGGACCGCCAGGTGCGCCTCGCCGCCGGTGCGCTCGTGCTCGCCGGCTTCCTGGCCGGCCTCGCCTGGCCGCCCGCGCACTGGCTCTCGGGGCTGATCGGCGCCGGGCTGGTCTTCTCCGGCCTCACCGACACCTGCGGCATGGCCGTCCTGCTGGCCAGGCTGCCGCACAACCGGGCCGCCGGGAACGCCGTCCCGTTCCGGGAGACGCTGGCCCGACTGGCGTCCTGACCCCGGCCCGACGGCGGATTTTGCATGACGTGCATCTTTGCATAGCATGCAAGTTATGTCGGGGAAGCCGGAAGGAAGCGCCGCGGGGGGCGGCGGCCTGCGGGAGCGGAAGAAGCGCGCGACGCGTGCCGCCCTCGCCGAGGCCGCGGTGCGGCTCGCCGTGGAGCACGGAGTGGACAAGGTCACCGTCGAGGCGATCAGCGCGGCGGCCGGTGTCTCGGTCCGGACGTTCTTCAACTACTTCGACACGCGGGACGACGTGTTCGTCCTGACCGACGCCGAGGCCGGCGCCCGGGTGCGCCGGGCCCTGCTCGACGCTCCCGCCGGGCTGTCGCCGCTGGAGGCGGTGCGCGACGCCATCGCGGCGGAGCTCACCGAGGCCGAGCAGCGGCACGAGCTGTGGCGGCTGCACGGCGACGTGCTGCGCGCCTCGCCGCACCTGCTCGCCCGCAGCCTCAGTGCCCATATGGCGGACGAGACCGGACTGGCCGAGGCCGTCGCCGAGCGCGTGCGCCGGGGCGCCGGGGCCGGCACCGTGCCGGACGGCCCCTCAGCGGCCTCGCCGCCACCGGCCTCGCCACCACCGGCACCGGCGCCGCCGCCGGCCACCTCGGACGAGGAGCGGCGCCGGGCGCTGGATCTCTACCCGCGCCTGCTCGCCGCGGTGGCCGTGGTCGCGGTCCGCGTCAGCGTGGAGCACTGGTGCTCGCGCCAGCAGGAGCGCCCCTTCGCCGAGGTGTTCCGGGAGGTCTTCGACCTGCTGGCCGCCGGGCTGCCGGAACCGGCGGCCTAGCCGCCACCGGCCTCCCCCGCCCCGGCGCCACGGGGGCGGCGCCACCCCGCCGCCCGCGCCCGCGCGCCCCGCAGCCCCACCCCGCTCACCACTCCCCTCCCCGCTCGTGCACGCGCCCCGCTCCCCGCTCCCCGCTCGTGCGCGCTCCCCACGCCGTGACACCGGAACCGACCGGATCGCGCCCGCTCACGCCCGTACACCACCGATCGTCACCGATCACCACCGTCGAAAGAGATGTCGTGACCGCATCGCAGGCGCCCGCCGACGCGCCGCCCACCTCCATGACCCAACGGCAGATACTCCAGGCCATGTCCGGCCTGATGGCCGGCATGTTCGTCGCCATCCTGGCGGGGACCGTGGTGGCCAACGCGCTGCCCGGATCATCGCCGACCTCGGCGCCAGCCAGTCCTCCTACACCTGGGTGGTGACGGCGGAGCTGCTGGCCATGACCGCCACCGTGCCCCTGTGGGGCAAGCTGTCGGACCTGTACAACAAGAAGCTGCTGCTCCAGCTGTCCCTCGGCATGTTCGTCGTCGGCTCGCTGCTGGCGGGCTTCTCGCACGGGGTCGGGCTGCTGATCTTCAGCCGGGTGATCCAGGGCATCGGCGCCGGCGGTCTGACCGCGCTGGCGCAGGTCGTCATGGCCGCCATCATCCCGCCGCGCGAACTGGGCAAGTACGCCGGCATCTTCGGCGCCGTCTTCGCCGTGGGCACCGTCGCCGGCCCGCTCGTGGGCGGCGTCATGGTGGACACCTCGTGGCTCGGCTGGCGCTGGTGCTTCTTCATCGGCGTGCCGTTCGCCCTGCTGGCCATCGTGCTGCTCCAGCGCACGCTGAAGCTGCCCACCGTACGCCGCCAGGTGAAGATCGACTGGCTCGGCGCCTTCCTGATCGTCGCCGGTGTCTGCGCGCTGCTCATCTGGGTCTCCCTGGCCGGCAACCAGTTCGCCTGGGCGTCCTGGCAGACCGCCGCGCTCACGTTCGGTGGCGTCCTGCTCCTGGTCGCCGCCGTGTTCGTCGAGGCGCGGACCCCCGAACCGGTCATCCCGCTGGACATCTTCCGCAACCGCACGGTGACCCTCACGACCGTCGCCAGCCTGCTGGTCGGCGTCGCCATGTTCGGCGGAACCGTCTTCCTCTCCCAGTACTTCCAGGTGTCGCTGGGCAAGTCGCCGACCGTCGCGGGTCTGATGAGCCTGCCGATGATCCTCGGTCTGCTCGTGTCGTCGACCGTCGCCGGCCAGGTGATCAGCCGCACCGCCAAGTGGAAGCGGTACCTGGTGGCGGGCGCCGTCGTCATGACCGTGGGCCTCGCCCTGCTGTCCACCATCGGGCGGACACCCACTTCGCCCTGCTCAGCCTGTTCATGGCGGTGCTCGGCGTCGGCGTCGGCATGCTGATGCAGAACCTGGTGCTGGCCGCGCAGAACGACGTCCCCGCCGCCGAGCTGGGCGCGGCGACGTCCGTGCTGTCCTTCTTCCGCAGCATGGGCGGCACCATCGGCACCAGCGTCCTCGGCGCGATCCTCGCCAACCGGGTCGCCGACGAGATGACCGAGGGCCTGGAGCGGGCGGGCGTCGCCGGCGCCGGTGCCGGCCAGGGTTCCGGCGGCGGACACGGCAGCGTCCCGGACATGGCCACGCTGCCCGCCCCCATGCGGGCGATCGTCGAACACGCCTACGGGGTCGCCACCGCCGACCTCTTCCTCATCGCCACCCCGTTCGCCCTGCTGGCGCTGGTCGCCGTGGTGTTCCTGAAGGAGAAGCCGCTCAAGACCACCAGCGGCATGGAGCGGCTCGCCGAGGAGTCCGCCGGGGAAGCGGGGGCCGCGGGCGCCTCGAAGGACGCCGGGCCCGCCACCCCGGTCGGCTGACCGGCGCGGCGCGGTCAGATGCCGAACGGCGCCGCGTAGCGGACGGTGCCGCTCGGCAGCGGGTGGCCGGCGTCCAGGGTGAGGGCCATCAGGGCCTCGTCCGGGACGTCGATGGTCAGCCGGATGCCGTGGGCCGACGCGCGGGAGAAGCCGAACCGGGGTAGTAGTCCGGGTGCCCGAGGACGACGACGTGGTGCTCGCCCTGCCGCCGGGCGGCGTCCAGCGCCGCGCGCACGGCCGCGGACCCGGCCCCGCCGCGCTGGTACGCGGGCAGGACGGCGCACGGCGCCAGGCACAGCGCCGGGCTGTCGCCGATGTGGCAGCGGGTGAGCAGGGCGTGGCCGACGGGGCGGCCGGTGCCGTCCGCCGCGACCACGGACAGGCCGTCGATCCACGCGGCCGGGTCGGCACGCAGCGCCTCCACCAGGTCGGCCTCCTCCGCCGTCGGGAAGGCCGCGAGGAGGATGTCGCGGATCGCGGGGACGTCGGCCGGGGTCTCGGCGCGCGTGGTCCAGGTCTGGGACATGGGAAGTTCGGGGCCTCTCGATCGTGTCCGGAAACGCTCCGCGGTCCTTCCGGGCCGCGCACGGGCCGCGCACGGGCCGCGCACGGGCCGCGCCAGGCTACTACCTGCCCCGGCCGGGCCCGGGCCCCCGCACGGAGGTGCGGGGCGGGAGGGGGCCGGAGCCGTTCGTTGCGGTCACCGGCCCCGGGCGGCAGGCTTCGGTGCGTGGCTACTCTGCTGATCGTGCATCACACCCCGTCCCCGAACTGCCAGGCACTGCTGGAGGCCGTGGTGTCCGGGGCGACCGCGCCGGAGATCGAGGGGGTACGGGTGGTGCGGCGGGCCGCGCTGGCGGCCACCGTGCCCGACGTCCTGGAGGCCGGCGCCCTGGTGCTGGGCACCCCGCGAACCTCGGCTACATGTCGGGCGCCCTGAAGCACTTCTTCGACCAGGTCTACTACCCCTGCCTGGACGAGACGCGCGGCCGGCCGTTCGGCTACTACGTGCACGGCGGCAGCGACACCACGGGGGCCGTGCGCGGCATCGAGTCCGTCACGACCGGCCTGGGCTGGCGGCGGGCCGCTCCGGCGGTGACGGTGACCGGCGAGCCGGGCCGGGCCGACCTGGAGGCGTGCTGGGAGCTGGGGCGACGCTCGCCGCCGGGCTGATGGAGTGAACGGCCGGACGGACGCCGTCCCTCACCCGGGAGCCCCCGGCACCGAGCAGTCCACGACGGCCCGGGCCCGCGGACAGCGGGCGCGCAACGCGCCGACGAGGGCCCGTTCGCCGGGGCACCCCCGCCGGTTCACGCGTCGCGGCGCCTGATGCGGACCAGGAGCAGGCAGCCGGCGGCCACGAGGACTCCGCCGGCCGCCGCCGGCCAGAGGCCCAGGCCCGAACCGGTCTCGGCGAGGCCGCCCTGGGCCTGCGGTTCGGGTGCCCGTTCGGCGACGTCGGCGTTGCCGGCGCCGGCCCGGTCGCCCACGTCCGGCGTGGCGGCCTCCCGGGCCGGCGGGGGCGCCGAGGAGGTGGCGGCACGGGGCTCGGCGGAGCCGGGGGCGCTGGAGGCCGGGCCGGAGGCGGCGGGGCGGCCGTGTCGGGAGCGGTGGGGGCGGCCGTGTCGGGAGCGGTGGGGGCGGGAGCGACGGACGCGGCGGGCGGGGAGGCGTCGTCACCGTCGCCCTCGGGAGCGGCGGCCGGGGGAGCGGAGGTCTGCCCGCCGTCACCGCCCGGGGTCTCCCGATTGCCGTCGTCACCGCCCGCGGTGTCCCTGCCGTCGTCGCCGCCCGCGTCGTTCTGCCCGCCGTCGTCACCGCCCGGGTTCTTCTGGTCGCCGTCGCCGGTGCCGGGCCGGTCGGGCTGCCGGGCGTCGTCCGGGCCGCACCGGCGGCCGCTGTTGATGCAGTCGACCACCTCGTCCATCAGGTCCTCGTCCATGACGTTGATGAAGTCGTTGTGGTCGGTGATCGGCTTGTGCAGCTGCTCCGGGAAGCCGTCGACGGCGTACGGGTCGCGCACCTGTCCGTTCTCGACGACCGGGGCCGGCACGTCGTAGACCAGGCGGATCTGGAGCTGCGGAATGGCGCGGAAGCCCTCGGGCAACTGCCGTCCTCCCGGACGAACGCCACGTGGTCGCGGTGGTTGGCGCTGTCGGTGTTCCGGCCGTCCCAGCAGCTCTGGAAGTTGGCCGTGCGCACGACCTTGCTGCCCTCGGGGCAGAGGACGTACTTGTCGGTGACCTGGCGGTCCTCGAAACCGGTGCAGCTCCAGGAGCTGTTGGCGTTCTTCAGGCCGTTGGTGAAGGCCTTCGCGTCCCCGGTGATGATGCGCAGGAAGCGCGGCATGGCGACGACGTCGCTCCGCTTGTTGCCGACGAACGTGATCTCGGCCTCGGCGGCCTTCAGGATCCGGCCGACGTTGCCCTCGGCGCCGCCGCCCAGGTCGCCGGCGTCGAACTCCTCGGTGCCGTCCTGGAGCCGCAGCACCGGCCAGTAGTAGGTCGACTTGTCGCCCTGGTTCCGGCATGAGGTGTCCGCGTCGGCGAGGTCCTCGTCGCTGGAGAAGGCGTCGTTGTCCTGGTTGCCGACGTAGTCGTGGGTGTGGTGGGCGCCGTTGTCGACACCGGGCGCGACGATGATGTTGTCGCTGTTGAACAGGTTGTTCTCGTTGACCCCGCACTCCGTGGTGAAGGAGCCGGTGGAGCCCGACTCGCCGTTCGCGGCGAGGCCGTTGTCCAGGTCGCGCGAGTTCGGCTCCACGTCCTGGATGGCGACGAAGTCCTCGGCGACGGGGCCGTTGCCCGCCTGGCCGCCGTTGCCCGCCTGGCCGCCGTCGCCGGGCTGCCCGCCGTCTCCGTCGTCGCCGCCCTGCCGCGCGTCACCCTGCGGGTCCCCGGCGCCGTCCGCCCCGCCGTCCTGCCCGCCGGCCCCGCCGTCCTGCCCGCCGTCGCCGCCGTCCTGTCCGTCGCCGCCCTCCGCCGGCTGGACCGCCGTACGCCGCAGCGTGCACGCGGCGAGCGTGTCCAGGCCTTCCGGTCGCTCGCCGGCGCGGTCGATCGCGGCGGCGATGCGCTCGATGGTCCCGGCCCGGTCGCGTTCCAGCGGATCCAGGACCGCGCCCTCGTCGATCCGGCCGTCGTCCGCCGTGCGGGCCGCCTCCTGCAACTGCCGGTAGGCCGTGGCGATCTGCTCGTCCAGCCGGGCCAGTTCGGTGTCGACCTCCGTCCGCGCCTGCTCCGGCACGGTGGTCAGCCGCGTGCTCAGGTCGGGGCAGTCGACGGTCGCGGCCAGACCCGAGGAGCCCAGGGGGACGGCGGGCTTCGGGTCGGGCTCGGTCGCGGAGGCGTACACGTTGGCGGCGACCAGGCCGCCGCCGCCGAGTATCAGCGCGACCGCCGCGGAGGTCGCGCGTCGAGCGCCGGTCGGGCGTCTGCGCCTGTTGTGTCCCAAGGCGTGCTCCTACGTCATGGCGGTACGGGACGGGGAAATGCCCCCGGCTCCATACGGAGCCGGACCACGGAGCGTTCAAACGCCTCCGGAAGTCACCCGAAGTCACCGGAACCCCTCGCGCAGCGCACCGGCGTCCGCCACGGCCCGGAAGAGGGCCGCACGGTTGACCCTGCCGTGGACGGTTACTCCGGTGTCATGGACGGCAGCAGGCCGCTCGCCCTGGTGACCGGGGCGTCCAGCGGCATCGGATACGAACTCGCCCGGCAGTTCGCCGAGCACGGCTTCGACCTGCTCGTCAACGCGGAGGACGACCGTCTGGAACACGCGGCGGAACGGCTCAGGGAGACCGGGGTCCGGGTCCGGGCCGTCCGCGCCGACCTGCGCGACCCCGCCGGTGTCGACCTGCTCGTCGCCGCGACGACCGGGCTCACCGTGGACGTGGCGGCGCTCAACGCCGGCGTGGGCCGGGGCGGCGCCTTCCTGGACACCGACCCGGCCGACGACCAGTCGGTCATCGACCTCGACGTGACGGCGACGGTACGGCTCGCCAAGCCGCTGCTGCGCGACATGGTGGCGCGCGGGGTGGGACGGATGGTGTTCACCTCGTCCGTCGTCGCGACCGTGCCGGGCGCGTACCAGGCGGTGTACAACGCCTCGAAGGCCTTCGTGCAGTCCTTCGCGCAGGCGCTGCGGGAGGAGGTCGAGGGCACCGGCGTCACCGTCACGTCGTTCATGCCGGGGCCGACGGACACCGACTTCTTCCGGCGGGCCGGCATGGAGGACACCAGGATCGGCGCCATGGACAAGGACGATCCGGCGCTGGTGGCCCGGCAGGCGTTCGAGGCGGTCATGAAGGGCCGCAGGAAGCTGGTCACCGGGTCGGTGGCGTCCCGGGCCCAGGGGGTGGCCGGACGCGTGCTGCCGGACCGGCTCAAGGCCGCCGCGCACCGCAGGGCGGCGGAACCGGGGTCGGCGCCACGCGAGCGGACGTGAGACCGGACCGGTTCACCGGCCGGAGCGGCTGGGCCGGGGACGGGACCGGCTCACCGGCCGGAGCGGCTGGCGGGCCGGGGACGGGACCGGTTCACCGGTCCGGGCGGGTGAGGGTCAGGTGCGTGACTCCGCTGGGAGAAGGCGCGGTCTCGACGGCGTAGTCCTTCTCCAGGCCCTCCAGTCCGTCCCAGAGGCGTACGCCCCGGCCGAGCAGGATCGGCACCACCACGACGTGCAGATGGTCGACGAGCCCGGCGGCGAGGAAGTCGCGGACCACGGTGGGGCCTCCGCCGATGCGCACGTCCAGGCCGCCCGCGGCCTCGCGGGCGGCCTCCAGCGCCTCGGCGGGCGGGGCGTCGAGGAAGTGGAACGTCGTGCCGCCCTCCATCTCGACCGGCGGGCGCGGGTGACGGGTGAGGACGAACACCGGGGTGTGGAAGGGCGGGTTCGGCCCCACCACCCCGTCCACTCCGGATCCTCGTGCCATCCGGGGAAGCCGAACTTCCCGGCGCCCATGATCTCCGCGCCGATCCCGGGCGTGAACCTTCGCACGAAGGCGTCGTCGAGGCCGCCACTCCCGCCCGGCTCGCCGGTCGTCTCGTGCCACCAGCGGGTGGCGAACATCCATTCGTGCAGCCGTTCGCCGGCGTGGCCGAACGGCGCCTCCCGGCTCAGGCCCTCACCGGTGCCGTAGCCGTCGAGCGAGATCGAGAAGTTGTGGACCCGGACGAGTGACATGGCCGGCGGCACCTTTCGTCGCGCTGGCCGCTGTGCGGGCGACGCCCCTCGCCGCCGCGCCGGCCACTGGCTCGGACGACTCATGAAACCGGCCCCCGGCGGCCTTGTCCACGGCTCGCCTCCGATGGAACGATGCCCGGCACCGACACCTGCCCCGGGAGGACCGCCGTGACCGACGAGCAGCAGCGCGCACGGGCCGCGGCCGTGTTCGACGCGCTGGGCGCCGACTACGAGAGGGCGTTCGCGGCGTCGCCGGCGCACCGGCGCTCGCTGGAATGGCTGCTCGGGCGGCTCGCGCCGGGCAGCCGGGTGCTGGACGTGGGCAGCGGCACGGGCCGGCCCACCGCCGAGACGCTCGCCGCCGCCGGTCACGAGGTGCTGGGCGTCGACGTCTCCCCGGTCATGGTCGAGCTGGCGTCCCGGCAGGTGCCGGGCGCCTCCTTCCGGTGCGCCGACATCCGTGACGAACCGCTCGCCGACGGGTCGTTCGCCGCGGTCTGCGTGTACTTCTCGCTGCTGCAGATGTCCCGGGCGCAGCAGGCGGACGTGGTGCGGCGACTGGTGCGCGCCCTGGCCCCGGGCGGCCACCTCGTGCTGGCGTCCGTGCCGCTGGACCTGGAGGACGTGGCGGGCGTGTTCATGGGACAGCCCGTGCGGGTGACCAGCTTCGACGCGGCGGGTCTCACCGCCGTGGCCGAGGAGGCGGGCCTGGAGGTCGTGGCCCGCGAGGAGCTGGTGTTCACGCCGGACCACCCGGACGCGGTGCCCGAGCCGCATCTCTACCTGCACTGCCGCAGGCCGCTCGCCGCCTCCGGGACGGGGTGACGGCCGAGGCGGCGGGCGCCTCCCCGGCACACCGTTGGACGATCGTTATGATGGCGCCGATCGTTCAAACGAACATTTCTCGGGGCGGGGAGGCTCGATGCGGGAGCCGGTCGATCTCAGGCGGCAGCGGATCCTGGCCGCGGTGCAGGCGCGTGGCACCGCACGGGTGCGTGACCTCGCGCAGGAGTTGCAGGTCTCGGTGGTCACGGTGCGCCGGGACGTGGAGGAGCTGACCCGCGAGGGACTGCTGCGGCGCGGCCACGGCGTGGTCCGTTCGACGGCGCCCGCCGAGGAGGCGCCCGCGGGCGTCGTCGCCAGGGCCGGTGACCGGGTGGCCGTGGTGGTGCCGGTCCGGCACTCCTATCTGACCGAGACCCTGCACGGGGCGCGCACGGTGCTGGAGGAGGCCGGGCTGCGCATCGCCCTGCACCTCGCACCGCAGGCCTCCGGTGCCGAGCGGCCGCTGGTGGAGCGGGCCGTCGCGGACGGTGCGCGCGGGCTGCTGCTGGCCCCGCGGTGGCGCAGCCCGGCCGACGAGGAGGCCGACCACGGCTGGCTCTCCGCGCTCGACGTGCCGACGGTGCTGATGGAGCGCCGCCCGCGGCGCGGCTTCGCCCCGCCGGCCCTGGACTCGGTGTGCTCGGACCACTGGTACGGCGCCCACCTGGCCGTGGAGCACCTGGTGGGCCTCGGTCACCGGCGCCTGGTCTTCGCCACGCGCGACGACAGCCCCACCGCCCGGTCGCTGCGCGCCGCCTTCGCCGAGATCGCCGGGGCGCATCCGCTGGTCGAGGCGTGGGCGTGGGCGCTCAGCGCGCCGGAGGCCGGGGCCGGGGGCCGTACACGGCGGACGAGACGGCCCAGTTGCCGGCGCTGCTGCGCAAGGTGGGGCGACCGCGATGGTGCTGCACGGCGACGCGGACGCCCTGATGATCGTCCAGCGGCTGGCGGAGGAGGCGTGCGGGTGCCGCGGGACTGCTCGGTGGTGGCGTACGACGACGTGGTGGCCGGGCTCGCGACGCCGCCGCTCACCGCGGTCTCCCCGCCGAAGGCCGAGGTCGGGCGGGTGGCCGCGGAACTGCTGCTCCAGCGGCTCTCCGGGGCGTCCGGGAGCCCGTCCGTGCGCCGGGTGGAGCTGCTGCCCCGGCTCATGGTGCGCGGCTCCACGGACGGGCCGGCCGGCGAGCCGGGCGGCGGGATGGTCCGCACCCCGGCGGACCGGGCGACCGGCCCCGTAGGCGATCCGGCCGACCCGAGGGCCATCCGGCCGGCCCCGAGGGCGATCCGGCCGGCCCGGGGGCCATCCGGCCGGCTCCGGGGCCATCCGGCCGGCTCCGCGGACGCTGCGGGTGCGGTCACCCCTGCGAGCGAGTGAGCGTTTGAGCGTTTGGTTTTCTTCTGATCGATCTATTGACCGCTTGCTCTGGGGCGTCCAGGATTCCCGTGTCCCGAACAGTCGTGTCGTGGCCGACGACACGCAGGAGCCGCGGGAGGCGCCATGCCCGGTCGACGCAGCCGTCGATCCGTGCTCGCCGCGATGGCCGCCGTACCGCTGACAGGAGCCGTGGGCGCCTGCAGCGCGGGGAGCGACAGCCGGTCGCGGAGCACCAGCAGAACCACGCGCATCACCTTCTGGTCCGCCCTGCGCGGCAGCCAGGAGGTGGTCGACGCGTTCAACCGCACCCACGACCGCATCCAGGTCGACTTCCAGCAGATCCCTCCGGCGGGCAGGGCGGCTACGCCAAGCTCAGCAACGCCGCCCGCGCCGGCAACGCCCCCGACGTCGCGACCATCGAGTATCCCCAGGTCCCGGGGTACGCCATCGACGGCGTCGCCCGGACATCACCGACCTGGTCTCCGACGGGCTGCGCCGCAGACTGCTGCCGCAGGCGCTGGCGCTGACCACCTTCGAGGGCCGGATCTTCAGCGTGCCGCTGGACGTCGAGCCGATGGTGCTGCACTACCGGGCCGACCTGTTCGAGCGCTACGGACTCACCGTGCCGAGGACCTGGGAGGAGTTCGCCGAGCACGCGCGCACGGTCCGCCGCAGGGCGCCCGGCCGGCGGCTGGTGCTGTTCCCCACCGACGGCATGACGCAGTTCGCCGCGTACGCCTGGCAGGCCGGCGCCCGGTGGTTCGACACCTCCCGCGGCGCCTGGAACGTCTCGCTCGCCGACGCGCCGTCCCGGAAGGTCGCCCGCTACTGGCAGCGGCTGATCGACCAGGACGACGTGTTCATGAACGCCGTGGAGAGCCGCCAGGCGGACGCCCAGATCGGCAACGGGCTGGTCCTCACCCGGCTGACCGGCGCCTGGGACGCCGGCGCGCAGATGAACGCCCGGCCCGGGCAGAAGGGCCTGTGGCGGATCGCCCCGCTGCCGCAGTGGGACACCGGGCGCCCCGCCGTCGGCACCCACGGCGGCTCCACGTTCGCGGTCACCAGGGACAGCCGC
Organism: Streptomyces sp. SW4; assembly: GCA_003248315.1. Lineage (GTDB taxonomy): Bacteria > Actinomycetota > Actinomycetes > Streptomycetales > Streptomycetaceae > Streptomyces. The sequence goes on along the minus strand of QKWM01000001.1, from coordinate 831,964 downwards.
CACCCCGAGGCCGCCATGGAGTTCATCGCCTGGCAGGTCTCCCACCCCGACGCCCTGCGCGCCCGCCTGTCCAGCGGGACCAGCAGCCAGTACCCGGCCGCGCCCGGGCTGGTCCCCGTCGGGCGGGAGGCGTTCGACCGGTCCTACTACGGCGGGCAGGACATCTACGCCCTGTTCGAGCAGGAGGCCGAGAAGATCGGCGAGGGCTGGCTGTGGGGGCCGCGGATGAGCGCCACCCAGAAGGTCATGCAGGACTCCTTCGCCCGGGTGAGCGGCGGGCAGGGCACCCTCGTCGACTCCCTGCGCACGGCGCAGGAGGGCACCATGCCCGACCTCGAGGCCTCGGCCTGTCCACCACCGAGCACAGCACCTGAGCCGCCGAGAGGCAGGTGACACCCATGACCGCGACCACCCGGCCCCGGGTGCCGGCCGGCGCCCCGAGCGCCACCGCGCCCGTCCCTTCCACCACCGGCCTGCGCGCCCGCAGGGCCGCCCGGCGCCGCCGGACGACCGCCTGCGCCGTGCTCATGGCGCCGTTCTTCGCGCTGCTGCTGACCGTCTTCCTGATCCCCGTCGGCACGGCCGTCCACCTCAGCTTCTTCAGCGACGACCAGCCCGGCCTCGGCTTCGGCCCGAACGCACCGTCTTCGTCGGCCTGCGCTCCTACACCGCCGTGCTGACCGACCCGACCTTCCTCGGCGGACTCGGCACCGTCGCCCTGTACTGCCTCGTCTACATCCCGCTGATGGTCGTGGGCGCGCTCGCCCTCGCCCTGGTGCTGGACTCCGGCATGGTCCGGCTGCGCGCCTTCGCCCAGCTGGGCCTGTTCCTGCCGCACGCGGTGCCCGGCATCATCGCGGCGCTGATCTGGCTGTACCTGTACACGCCCGGCATCAGCCCGGTCATCGACCTGTTCGCCCGGGCCGACATCACGGTCGACTTCCTCGGCGTGCACACGGTGATCCCGTCGATCGTGAACATCGCCCTGTGGAGCAACCTCGGCTACAACACGGTGGTCTTCTACGCCGCGCTGCAGGCCGTGCCCGGGAGGTCGTCGAGGCCTCGGTCGTGGACGGCGCGGGCCCGGTCCGCACGGCGCTCCAGGTCAAGACGCCGCTGGTGCGCGCCTCCGTGGTCATGGTGGCGATCTTCACCCTGATCTGGGCGCTCCAGCTGTTCACGGAGCCGATGCTGCTCAGCCAGTCCTCCCCATGATCAACTCACGGTTCTCGCCGAGCATGTACATCTTCGACGCGGCGTTCACCCGCAACAACTACGGCCTGGCGGCGGCGGCCTCGGTCGTGCTGCTGGTGTGCACCATCGCCCTGTCCTACGGCGTGACCCGCTTCACCAGCCGCGCCGACATCGCCGAGGAGGCCCGATGAGCGCCACCGACAGCCCCCGCTCCGGTCCGGTCTGCTGGGGCGCACGACGGTCAACGCGGTCGTCGCGGTCTTCGTCCTGTACACGCTGCTGCCCGTGGTGTGGCTGGTGCTCGCCGCCACCAAGACCCGTGACGCCCTGTTCAGCAGCGACCTGCTGTCCCTGAGCGACTTCTCGTTCGTGCGCAACCTCGGGGACCTGTTCGCCATGGACGGCGGGCTGTACGGCCGATGGTACGTCAACAGCCTGCTGTACGCGGTGCTCGGCGCCGCGATCGGGCGCTGCTCAGCGTCGCCTGCGGCTACGCCTTCGACAAGTACCGCTTCCGGCACAAGGAGAAGCTGTTCGGGCTGGTGCTGGCGGCCGTGATGGTGCCGCAGACCGTCCTCGCGCTGCCGCTGTACCTGATGGCCTCCGAGGCCGGCCTGGTCAACACGTTCTGGGCGGTGTTCATCCCGGTGCTGTTCAACCCGTTCGGCGTCTACCTGGGCCGGATCTTCGCCCGGGCTACGTCCCCGACGAGGTGCTGGAGGCGGCCCGGGTCGACGGGGCGGGCGAGCTGACCATGTACGTGCGCGTGGCGCTGCGGATGCTCGGCCCCGGGCTGGTCACCGTGTTCCTGTTCCAGCTCACCGCCATCTGGAACAACTTCTTCCTGCCGATGGTGATGCTCTCCGACCAGGACCTGTATCCCGTGAGCCTCGGCCTGTACCAGTGGAACAGCGCCGCGTCGGTGTCGCCGGAGTACTACCCCGTGGTCGTCATGGGGTCCCTGCTCGCCGTCGTCCCGCTCATCCTCGCCTTCGTGCTGCTCCAGCGTTTCTGGCGCAGCGGACTGACCGCCGGAGCCGTCAAGTGACCCTGAACGCCCCCGGTCCCGGATTCCGCCCCGGGCGGCCGTGGCCATGTCCCCGGACGCCGCCGAGGCCGTCCTCGACCCCGAGACGCTCGACGCGTTCCGCGCCGTCTGCGACCTCGCCCCGCCGCCCGTGCTGGACGACCTGACCACGGCGCGGGCACGGTCGGTGCTCGCCGGGACCGACCTGCTGATCACCGGCTGGGGCTGCCCGCCGCTCGACGCGGACGTGCTGCGGTCGGCGCCCCGGCTGCGGGCGGTGGTGCACACCGCGGCAGCGTCCGCGGGCACGTCACCGAGGCCTGCTGGGAGCGGGGCGTCGAGGTGTCCTCCGCCGCGGCGGCCAACGCCGTTCCGGTGGCGGAGTACACGCTCGGCATGATCCTGCTCACCGGCAAGCGGGTCCTGGAGCGGGCCCGCGACTACCGGGCGGCCCGGTCCCGCGGCAACTGGCTGCGCACCCCGCGCACCGAGGGCAACTACCGCCGCACGGTGGGCATCCTGTCGGCCTCGCTCATCGGCCGCCGGGTCATCGAGCTGCTCCGCCCGCACGACCTCGAGGTGCTGCTGCACGACCCGTACGTCGACGACGCGGACGCCGCCGCCCTCGGTGTCGAACGCGTGTCGCTGCCCGAGCTGTTCGCGCGCTGCGACACCGTCAGCGTGCACACGCCGCTGCTGCCCGAGACCCGTGGCCTGGTCAGCCGCGAACTGATCGGGGCGATGCGGCCCGACGCGGTGCTCATCAACACCTCGCGGGGCGCCGTCGTGGACCAGGACGCGCTCACCGAGGCGGTGCGGGCGGGCCGGGTCCGCGCCGTCCTGGACGTGACCGACCCCGAGGTGCTGCCGGCGGACCACCCGCTGTGGGAGTGCGGCAACGCCCTGATCACCCCTCATCTCGCCGGTTCCCAGGGCAACGAGTGGCGCCGCCTGGCCGACCTCGCCCTGGCCGAGACCGCCCGCTGGGCCTCCGGCGCCGGCTTCCTCCACCCCGTACGACGCGAAAGGCTGGCCTTCCTCGCATGAGCGGCATGAGCATCCCGTTCGACCTGCCCGCCGAGGACCGCACGGCGAGTCCGTACACCGGCTACGTCCGGGCCCACTGGGAGGCGGTGGCCGACGGCCTGCTGGCCGCCGCCTGGCGGTGGAGCACCCCCGGCTGCGCCCTGCTGGACCTGCCCGGGCGGCCGTCGCGGTCGGGGTGCGCTCGGACGGTCTCGAGGGGTACGCGCGGACCTTCCTCGCGGCGGCCTTCCGGATCGCGGGCGCCGGCGGCGCCGATCCGCACGGCCTGCTGGAGCGGTACGCCCGCGGTCTGGCCTCGGGCACCCGCTCCCCGGCCGCGACGACGCCGAGTCCTGGCCGCTGATCCTCGACCACGACGTGCAGGGCCAGCCGATGGTGGAGTCCGCCTCGGTCGCCCTCGGCCTGCGGCTGACGGCGCCGTGGCTGTGGAAGCACCTCGACGCCGGTGTCCAGGACCGGGCCGAGGCGTGGCTGCGGGGGCGCTGCGGCACACTCCCGCGCCGAACAACTGGTACCTGTTCCCCTACACGGTCGCCGGGTTCCTGGAGTCCGTGGGCCGCGGCGACGCGGAGACGGCGGCGGCCCGGCAGCGGGCGCTGGAGCTGCTGGAGGGCTGGTACCGGGGCGAGGGCTGGTACGCCGACGGCGACGGGCGCGCCTTCGACCACTACAACGGCTGGGCGCTGCACCTGTACCCGGTGCTGGACGCTCATCTCGCCGGGGACACCGAGGCGTCGTCCCGGTACGGGGACCGGCTGCGGGCCCATCTGGAGGGCTACGGGCTGCTGTTCGGCGCCGACGGGGCGCCGGTGCACTTCGGCCGGTCGCTGGCCTACCGTTTCGCCGCGTCCGCCGCGGTGGGCCTGGGCGCGCTGACCGGGCACACGCCGCTGACGCCGGGCGCCTCCCGCCGGCTGGCCAGCGGCAGCATGCGCCACTTCCTGGAGCGCGGGGCGCTGACCGGGGACGGGCTGCTGAGCCTGGGCTGGCACGGCCCGCATCCGGCCACCCTCCAGTCGTACTCCGGCCCGGCCTCCCCGTACTGGGCGTCGAAGGCGTTCGTGTCCCTGCTGGCGCCGGTGAACCACCCGCTGTGGACGGCCGTGGAGGAGCCGGCGCCGGTGGAGGAGGCCGACCGGGTGCTGGCCCTGCCCGTGCCCGGGCTGCTGGTGCAGGCGACCCGCGAGGACGGCATCGTCCGGCTGCACAACCACGGCAGCGACCATGTGCGTCCCACGAGGGCGAGACGGCGGACGGCGACGACCCGCACTACGGGCGTCTCGCGTACTCGACCCGGACCGGTCCGACCGCCGTCGGCAACGTCGCGGACAACCATCTGTCGGTGGAGGTGGCCGGGCGGCGCAGCGTACGCCGCCGTATCCACCCGCTCGGGGCGGGACACGGCGACGGCTGGGCTGGGCGGCGTCCTGGCACCGGCCGGTGTTCGCGGACGGGCCGCCCATGGTGCCGGGGCTGCGGGTGGAGAGCGTGACGGTGGCGCGGGGGCCGTACGAGCTGCGGGTGCACCGGGTGACCGGGGCCCGGCCGGGGCCCGGGTCGCACAGACCGGCTGGGCCACCGGTCCCGGTGATCCCCTGGTGTCCGCCCTGCACGGACTGCACGGCTGGGAGGACGGCGCCGGGACGGCCCGTGCCCCGCAGGGCACCGCCTTCACCCGCTGGGCCGAGGTCCCCCGCCTCACGGGACGGGCGGGAGGCACCTCCGTCCACGTGAGCCTGGCGCTGCTCGCCGCCGCGCCGGGCCCGGTACCGCCGGCCGGGGCCGTGTCCGGGGTCACCGCCGGTGACGCGGACGCCGAGGTGGTCTGGGCGGACGGGGCGCGTACCCGGGTGGTGTTCGGGGAGGGGTCGACGTGACCCACGAGGCGGGCCGGGGCTGCTCCGCCTGACACGACGCCAGGTCCTCGCCGGCTCGTCTCCTACGGCGACGGCCCGTGCCGACCGCGCGGGCCGCAGGGCATACTGACGCCTCGCCAGTGCAACAAATTGTTTAAGGAGGACGAGTTGGCAGCCTGCTTCAGGACGGTCACCGCCGTGGACGAGGCGCATCACGCCCAGGCGGAGGCCCTCGGCCGCGCCTTCCAGGAGGCGATCGCCCCCGCCACCGTCGATTTCGATTTCACCCACATCCGTGAGGCCGCCGCCCGGCTGCCCGGCAGCGACATCGTCAAGGTGGTCCGCGGCTGGCGGCTCCAGGAGGAGGCGCCGCTCTTCGTCCTGGTGCTCTCCCTCAAGGAGGCGGTCCGCCAGGCGCTCCCGCCGGAGGCGGCCGAGGCGTCGTTCTGGGACACCGTCGAAGGCGATCTGGAACGTGCCTTCACCGGTCTGGCCGCGCAGGAGGGCGAGCCGGGCCTGGTCTACCGCGACGAGCAGCCGGACCGCACCCGCTACTACCGCGATCTGTTCTTCGCGCTCCAGGACGAGCAGGCCGGCCCGTACCTGTACGCCATCGCCTTCTGCACCGACGTCACGGTGGGCCTGGACAAGGAGCGGCTGGGGACCCTGGGCCTCACCGACACCGCGCCGTTCACCGTGCAGCTCGACGCGATCGTCGTCCGCCAGGAGCTCGCCGCCGTCGCCTGACCCGCGTCCGCACCGGAACCGGTCACGGCCCGCCGTCCCGGGCCGAGGACCGCGCCGCGCGAGAGCGGTGCGAGGTCCGTGCGACGGACGGGGGTCCCCCGCCCGCCCGCGTCCGGTCGCGGCACCCGGCCCGGCCCCGAGGGTGGAAGCGCACGGGTCACGAGGAGCTGGAGCAGCCATGAACAAGTCGTCGTGCGCGTTGACCGCCGCCCTGGCCGTCGCGGTGGCCTTCCCCGCCCCGGCCGCGGACGCGGCACCCGCCCCGCGGGCACGGGCGCGCATGCGCCGGCCGACGTGACCGCGCTGGAGTGCGTCCGGGGCGGAGGCATGATCATCGTCGCCGCGGAGGGCCAGGGCACCGGTGCCTTCACCAAGCGCTGCCAGGGCGGCACCCACGACGGCGAGACGATCGTCTGAGCCGTTCCGCTCCGAGGAACCTCGCGCCGGCGCCCGCTTGACCCGACTCCCGTGGGTACTCGCGCCGCGATCGGCACACACCACCACGGCCGGAACCGGAGGAAGCAGACGTATGAGCGAGGCCAATCCCCTGAAGCGGGCAGCCGACAAGGTCACCGACGCCCTGCGGGGCGACGGGGCGGGACCGGCGGAGGGGATCCCGGCAAACCGGGCCCCGAATCGCCCACGGTCGCCGAACCCGTCGAGCCCCGCGAGCCGCTGCCGCCGAAGCCGGACCAGAGCGGACCGGACACCGTCTCCCCGACCGGGCAGCCCACCGGCGCCGACCAGGCACGGATGGCCCAGGCCGGTGCCTATCTGACGAACGCCCAGGGCACCCGGCTCCACGACACCGACCACTCGCTGAAGGCCGGGCCGCGCGGTCCGGTGCTGCTGCAGGACCACCACCTGCGCGAGAAGGTCATGCACTTCGACCACGAACGCATCCCGGAGCGCGTGGTGCACGCCCGGGGCGCGGCGGCGCACGGCGTCTTCCAGAGCTACGGCACGGCGGCCTCCGTGACCAAGGCGGAGTTCCTGCAGAAGGACGTGGAGACACCGGTGTTCGTGCGGTTCTCCACCGTCGTGGGATCGCGCGGCTCGGCCGACACGGTGCGCGACACCCGGGGCTTCGCGACGAAGTTCTACACCAGTGAGGGCGTCTTCGACCTGGTCGGCAACAACATCCCGGTCTTCTTCATCCAGGACGCCATCAAGTTCCCCGACATCATCCACGCCGTCAAGCCGCAGCCGGACCGGGAGATCCCGCAGGCGCAGAGCGCCCACGACACCTTCTGGGACTTCGTCAGCCTGCACACCGAGGCCACCCACCACACCCTGTGGCACATCTCCGACCGGGGCATCCCCGCTCCTACCGGATGATGGAGGGCTTCGGCGTCCACACGTTCCGCCTGGTCGCCACCGACGGCAGTACGACGCTGGTGAAGTTCCACTGGAAGCCCAAGCTGGGCGTGCACTCGCTGACGTGGGAAGAGGCGCAGATCGCGGGCGGGGTGGATCCCGACTTCCACCGCCGGGACCTCGCCGACGCCATCGAGGCGGGCGCCTACCCGCAGTGGGAGCTGGGCATCCAGACCTTCCCCGACACCCCGGACCAGACCTTCGAGGGCATCGACCTGCTGGACGCGACGAACCTCGTGCCGGAGGAACTGGCCCCCGTGCAGCCCGTCGGTCTGCTCACCCTGGACCGGAACCCGTCGAACTTCTTCGCCGAGACCGAGCAGGTCGCCTTCCACGTCGGCCATCTCGTCCCGGCATCGACATCACCGACGACCCGCTGCTCGCGGGACGCCTGTTCTCCTACCTGGACACGCAGATCACCCGGCTCGGCGGCCCGAACTTCCCGCAGCTGCCGGTCAACCGCCCCCAGGCACCGGTCAACGACATGCTGCGCGACGGCATGCACCAGACGGCCGTGCACCGGGGCGTCGCCCCCTACCGGCCCAACTCCCTGGACGGCGGCTGCCCGTTCCAGGCGGGCCCCGAGGCCGCCGCGTACGTCGAGGCGCCGGTGCGGGTGCCGGAGGCCACGAAGGTGCGCGAGGCGCCCGAGTCGTTCGCGGACCACTTCAGCCAGCCGCGCCGGTTCTGGCTGAGCATGAGCCCGGTGGAGCGGGAGCACATCGTCGGCGCCTACACCTTCGAACTGGGCAAGTGCTACGAGCAGGCCGTCAAGGAGCGGGCGCTGCAGGTGCTGGCCAACATCGATCCCGAGCTGTGCGAACAGGTGGCGCAGGGGCTCGGGCTGCCCGCCCCGAAGCCGACGGTGCCGCTGGCCGACGTCGAGCCGAGCCCGGCCCTGTCCCAGGTGGGGCGGACCTGGCCGACCGACGGGCGGATCATCGGCATCCTGACCGGCGGGGACGGCGACCTGGACGGGGTGCGTGCGGTGCGGGAGGCCGTGCTCGACGCCGGGATGGTGCCGCTGATCGTCGCGCCGACGGGCGGGGCCATCGGCTCGGGCGACGACACGCTGACCGTGCAGCGGACCTATGTGACCGCGCGTTCCGTCGAGTTCGACGCGGTGCTGCTGGCCGGCACGCCGGGTGTGGGCAGCGACGCCTACACCGCCCGGGACGTCAAGTCCGACCCCGCGCCGGCCCGGCCGACCACCACGGACCCGCGGGTCGCGCTACTGCTGTCGGAGGCGTTCCGGCACGGCAAGGCCATCGGCGCCTGGGCGGACGGCGAGGTGGCCCTGGAGGCGGCCGGGGTGCCCGCCGACGCGCCGGGCGTGGTCGTCGCCGGCTCCGGGACGGCGGCTCTGGAGCGGGTCACGGACCTGCTGCGGTCCCACCGGGTGTGGGAGCGGTTCACCACGCAGGTGTGAACCGGCGCCGGGGCACGCGGCTCGGCGCGCCCCGGCCGTCCCTTGCCCGGGCGCCCGGCACGCGCGGTCAGCACAGGACGCGCAGGGCGCCGGGCAGCACCCGGGCCGTGACCGGGAGGGCCGCGTCGACCTCGCCGTCGGCGCCGTAGGGCACCTCCCGGTCGGTCTCGATGCGTATCTCCCGGCCGCGGACGACGTGGACCTGCGGACGGTGGACGTGCCCGCCGGTGTCCAGTTCCTTCATCAGGGAGAAGAACAGCCGGCGCGGCGCGTCGTGGATCATCACGACGTCCAGCAGGCCGTCGTCCAGCCGGGCGCCGGGGGCGATGAGGCGGGCGGAGCCGTAGTAGCCGGAGTTGGCGGCGACGGCGGTGTAGCCGGTGTAGGCGTGTTCCGTGCCGTCGACGGTGACGCGGTAGCGGGTCGGGCGCCAGGTGGTGACGGCGCGCAGGGCGCCGGCGTAGTAGGAGGCGGTGCCGCGCAGCAGCCGGGCGTGGTTGGCGTGCCGGTTGGCGAGCGCGTCGATGCCCGCGTAGACGCTGCCGAGCACCACGACGCGGTCGTGGACGGCGGAGGTGACCTCGATGGTGTCCACGGCGCGCGGCTCGCCGTGGAGCAGTACCCGGGCGAGGCCGGCGGGGTCGGCGGGCAGGCCGAGCGCCCGGGCGAAGTCGTTGCCCCGCCCCGCCGGGACCAGCCCGTAGAGGGTGCCGGTCCCGCTGAGGGCGCCGCCGATGCAGCCGGCGATGCCGTCGCCGCCGACGGCGAGCACCACCCGGCCCTCTTCCCGGCCTGCCGGGCGAGTTCGCGGGCGTGGGAGAGGCTGCGGCTGTACTCGGTCCGCAGTCCGGCGCCGGACTCCCGCAGCAGCCGGGCCACCCGCAGCAGTGCCGCGGCGCCGGTGGCGCCGCCCGCGGTGGGGTTGACGACGGCGGTGAACTGTCGCATCGATGTGCCTTTCGGGCCGACGGGTGGAGCCGGACCGCCGTCCCACGAGGGGGCGGGCCGGCGACGGGGAGCGGGCCGGGGCCCTGCATCATGACCCGAACGACGGGCCCTGGTCCGCGGGCAGGAGCACACCGGGGCTGAGCAGGCCGTCCGGGTCCAGCCGGCGCTTGACCGCGCACAGCGCCGCGATCCCGAGGTCGCCGGCCTCCCGCACGTACCAGTCCCGGTGGTCGGTGCCGACGCCGTGGTGGTGGCTGATGGTGCCGCCCGCGGCGAGGATCGCCTCGTTGGCGGCGTGCTTGGCCCTCGTCCAGTGGGCCACGGGGTCGTCGCCCTGGGCGGAGACGACCGTGAAGTACAGGGAGGCGCCGTTCTCGTAGACGTGGGAGATGTGGCACATGACCAGCGGGGGCGTGCCGGCCTCGGTGAGCGTGGCGGTGAGAGCGTCCCGGACGACCGTGTACAGGGCCGGGACGCGTGACCAGTAGGTGGCGGTCTCCAGCGTCTCGGCGAAGGCGCCGGCGTCCAGCAGGGAGTCCCGCAGGTACGGCGCCGCGTAGCGGCCGTGGGCCCACTTCTCGCCCGGTTCCTCGCCGGCGAAGGTGCCGCCGCAGGCGGTGAGGACGGCGGCGGCGCCCTCCCGCCGGCGGGTGGTGTCCTCCTCGGTGCCCTCGAAGCCGAGGACGGCCAGGCAGCCGGCCCCGCCCTGTTCCACGGCCGAGCCGATGGCGTCGGGCTGGGCGAGGCCGATCAGCGTCTCGGTCTCGTCGGACAGCCGCAGCACCGTCGGGCGCGGCCCGTCCTGGGCGAGCCGGCGCAGGGCGGCGGCGCCCTGGTCGAAGGAGGCGAAACGCCAGCCCTCGTAGCGGCGCACGCGCGGGACGGGGCGGACGCGGACGGTGACGGAGGTGATGACACCGAAGGCGCCCTCCGATCCGAGCAGCAGCTGGCGCAGGTCGGGCCCGGCGGCCGAGCGCGGGGCGCGGCCGGTGTCGAGGGTGCCCTCGGGGGTGGCGAGGGTGAGGCCGAGGACCATCTCGTCGAAGCGGCCGTAGCCCGCGGAGGCCTGGCCGCTGGAGCGGGTCGCGGCGAAGCCGCCGATGGTGGCCCACTCGTAGGACTGGGGAAGTGGCCGAGGGTGAAGCCGTGCTCGGAGAGCAGGGCCTCGGCCTCGGGGGCGCGCAGGCCCGGTTGCAGGGTGGCGGTGCGGGAGACGGGGTCGACGTCGAGCAGGCGGTTCAGGTGCCGCAGGTCCAGCGCGACGAAGGCGCCGGGGCGGGCGGGGGCGAGGCCGCCGACGACGGACGTGCCGCCGCCGAACGGCACCAGGGGCAGGCGGTGCTCCGCGCAGGCGCGGAGCACCGCGACGACCTCGTCGTGGCTGCCGGGGAGGACCACCGCGGCCGGGGCCTCGGTGGCGTCGCCGGTGCGGATGCGCAGCAGGTCGGGGGTGGACTTGCCGCGGGTGTGCCGGACCCGGGTCTCGGCGTCGGTGCGCACGCGGTCCGCGCGGCCGCCGACGGCGGCCAGCAGCGCCCGGTGCGCGGCCGCGTCGAGGGCGTCCTCGGGACGGCGATCTCCTCCAGGCGGGCGGGTGCCGTGGCCCGCGGCCGGACGCCGAGCCAGTCGCGCAGCAGCCCGGTGACGGCCTCGGGCAGCGGCGTCGCCCTGGCCGGGTCGCCCCAGCCGTTCCACAGCATGTCCATGACTGTCGTCCTCACCGTCGTTTCGAGGGATGCCGCCGGGGGCGGCCACGGGCGTTACACTGTGACACATGACGCCTATTCGTCACAACGGTTCGGTCCGCCAGAGCTCCTCCGACGGCGACGCGGTGCTCGACGCCGTGCGCGACTGCGTCCTGGCCGTGGGGGTCCGCCGCACGACCATGACCGACGTCGCCCGCCGCGCCGGCGTCTCCCGGATGACGCTGTACCGGCGCTGGCCCGACGTGCGGTCCCTGGTCGGCGACCTGATGACGCGGGAGTGGATCGCGGTGGCGACCGGGGCCATGCCCGAGCGCCGGCCGGGGACGGACACCCGCACCCTGCTGGTCGACGGGCTGGTGGCCGGGGTGGAGGCCTTCCGCGCCCACCCGCTCTTCCACAAGATCGTCGACGTCGATCCGGAACTGCTGCTGCCCTACGTCCTCGACCGGCGCGGCGCGAGCCAGGAGGCGCTGCTGGAACTGCTCTCCGACGCGCTGCGGGAGGGCCACGCCGACGGATCGGTGCGCGAGACCCATGCCGGACGCCAGGCGCGGTCCGTACTGCTGACCGTCCAGTCGTTCGCCCTGTCGCTGCGGACCATGACCGACGAGGACGACGCCGACCTGACCACCGCGGCCTTCCTCGGGGAGCTGCGCACCATCCTGGAGAGGACCCTCGCCCCATGAGCCCCAGCCGTGCCGGCGGCCCCGCCGGACCCCGACCGTCCTCCTCGCCCGGCCCCACGCCCCCCTCGGCATCTCCCGCCCCGTCCCCGCCTGGCCTTCCGGGCCGCCCCACCCCCTCCCGTCCGCCGTCCGCACCGTCGGCGCCGGCGTCGCTGTCCGCCGCCCGGCGCTCGCGCGAACTGGCCGAGGCCACCGACGGCCGGGTCGTGGACGTGCTGGTCGTCGGGCTGGGCGCGACCGGCGCCGGGGCCGCCCTGGACGCCGCCGCACGGGGCTGGACGTGGTCGCGGTGGACGCCCACGACCTGGCGTTCGGGACCTCCCGCTGGAGCTCGAAACTGATCCACGGCGGCCTGCGCTACCTCGCCTCCGCCCAGCTCGACGTCGCCCACGAGAGCGCGGTGGAGCGCGGGGTGCTGATGGAGCGGACGGCGCCCCACCTGGTGCGCGCCCAGCCGTTCGTGCTGCCCCTGACACCGCTGGTCTCGCGCGGCCAGGCGGCGCTGGCCTGGGCGGGCTTCCGCGCCGGGGACACCCTGCGGCTGGCCGCCCGCACCGCCCGCGCCACCCTGCCCGCGCCGCGCCGGCTCTCCGCCGTCGAGACCCACAGCCTCGCCCCCGCCCTGCGCGCCGACGGGCTGCGCGGCGGCCTGCTCTCCTGGGACGGCCGGCTGACCGACGACGCCCGCCTGGTGACCGCCGTCGCCCGCACCGCCGCCGCGCACGGCGCCCGCGTCCTCACCCGCGTCCGGGCCCTTCACCTCACCGCGTCCGGCGCCCGGATCCGCGACGAGCGCACCGGCGAGGAGGGCGAGATCCGCGCCCGTGCCGTGATCAACGCCTCCGGGGTGTGGGCCGGCGACCTGGTCGAGGGCATCCGGGTCCGTCCCTCGCGCGGCACCCATCTCGTCCTGCGCGCCGACCGCCTCGGCCCGCTCCCCGCCGGGCTGCACATCCCGGTCCCCGGCGAGACCAACCGCTTCGTCCTGGTCCTGCCGCAGGGCGACGGACGCGTCTACGTCGGGCTGACCGACGAACCCGTGGACGGCGCCGTCCCCGACGTGCCCGACGTGCCCGAGACCGACATCGGCTTCCTCCTCGACGTCCTGGGCTCGGCGCTGGACGTGCCGGTCCACCGCGACGACGTGGTGGGCGCCTTCGCGGGCCTGCGCCCCTGCTCGACACCACGCCCGGGTCGCGGCCCGGCGCCGCCCCGCGCACCGCCGACATCTCGCGCCGGCACGCCGTGCTCACCTCGGCGGACGGCGTGATCACGGTGGTGGGCGGCAAGCTCACGACGTACCGGCGCATGGCCGAGGACGCCGTGGACGCCGCCGTCGCCGCCCGCGGCCTCGCCGCCGGCCCCTCCCCACCGCCGCGCTCCCGCTGGTCGGCGCCGCCGCGCCCCGGGCACTGGCCGCCGTGCGGGCACCCCGGCGCCTGGTGCGCCGGTACGGCACCGAGGCACCGGCCGTGCGGGCCCTCGCCGAGCGGGACCCGCGGCTCGCGGCGCCGGTGCTGCCCGGCCACCCCGTCACCGGCGCCGAACTGCTCTGGGCGGTGCGGCACGAGGGCGCCCTCGACGAGGCCGATCTGCTGGACCGGCGCACCCGGATCGGGCTGGTCCCCGAGGACCGGGCCGAGGCGCTCGACGCCGTGCGCGGGCTCGTCGGCGAGGCGCTGGCCGGCACGGGCTGAACCGACGGCCGTCCGCTCGGCGCGCACGACGGCGGACCACTGACTAGGTTTGTGGTGTGGCTCACACATTCGAGGAGCTCGTGCAGAAGCGGCGCGCGGCGGACCAGGCGCACAGCCGGGTCGAGAAACTGCGCGACTCGTACGGGCCGCCCACGCAGGCGCAGTGGACCGCGCGGCAGTCGCACACCTACGAGACCGCCGTCCGGGCCTGGCGCGACCTCGACCGCGACGCGAGCACCGCGATGGCGGAGTACGTCAGGGAGCGGGGCGAGCGACGCGACGAGGTCGAGGCCGAGGTGCACCGGGCCATGGAGGACGGCACGGGGCGTGACGGCACGGATCGCGTCGCTCAGCACCCGGCCGTGTCCTCCGGCCGCACCGGCGCCGCCCACGGCGCGGGCCCCGTGCCGTCGCGCCAGGCCCGCAGCGCGCGCCGGTCCACGCACACGATCCCGCACCACTGGGCGTACTCGACGGCGGGGGCGGTGAAGTGCGCCGTGGTGACGACCGCCGCGACCTCGGCCCCGTGCACGGCGAAGCAGGTGCCGCCGAACCGCTGCACGTCCTGCGAGCCGACCGTGGCGGCAGCGTCGTAGCGCTTGCACTGGATCACCAGGCGCCGCCCGTCGGGCGTCACGGCCAGCACGTCGGCGCCGAGGTCACCCGCGCCGCCCACCACCTCGACGCCGGTGCACCCGTCCCGCGCGCAGAGGCCGGCCACGGCCCGCTCGAACTCCTCCGGGTCGAGCAGTTCGTCGAGGGGGTCGGCGTCGCCGGCCTCGACCGCGCCCACGCCACCGTCGTCGTACGCCGCGCCCGCAGCCCCGGCGCCGCCCTCGCCCACCGAGCCGCCCTCGCCCACGTTGCCGCCCTCCTCCACGGCGCCGCTCCCGCCCGTGGCCGGGGCCGCCGCCCGGGCCGCCTCGTCCAGGGCCGCGCCGACCCGCGCAGGGCCCCGGCCGCCGCAGGACGCCGCCGGCGGCGGCGACGCCGCAGGGCGACGAGCGCGAGGCCGGACAGGACGAGCAGGCCCACCCACAGCGGGCGCCGCTCGACGGCCGCGGCCATCGTGCGGACCGCGAAACCGGCCAGGCAGAGGAACAGGGCGAGGACGCCGAAGGACACGGCGGTGGCACGGAGGTCGAAGGAGCGCCGGCGCTCGGCCGGACGTATGCGACGGACAGGCACGGACACGGTGGCGAGCCCCCTCACAGGATCGGTGTGAAGATCACATCGATGATCACCTCACGCCGTCTGCCCAGGACGGAGCACTTCAACGTCCCGCCGCCGCTCCGGTACAGTCACGGTCGGCTCATCGGATCTTCACCCCGCCCCGGGCATGTTCCCGACGGCCCCGGGCGCGGGCGGACCTTGGCATGATGGCCGCGACCACGGCCGGACACACGAGAAGCGAGGGAAGCGTGGCGGACACCGAGGGAGCGGCGGTGCCTGAGCGGCTGCTGATCACCCGTACCACCACCGACGGCGGCGTCTGCGTCGTGACCCTCGCGGGAGAGGTGGACCTCGACGGCAGCGGGCAGCTGCGGGACGTGCTGCTGTCCGCCGCGGAGTCGGCGGCGGGCACGGTCGTCGACCTGCGCGAGGTCGCCTTCATGGACTCGAGCGGGATCAACGTGTTCATCGCCGCGCACCAGACGGCGCGGGACCACGGCGGCTGGCTGCGGCTGGCCGGGCCGCGGCAGACGGTACTGCGGGTGCTGCAACTCGTGGGCGTCGACGCCCTGATCCCCTGCTACGCCACGCTGGACGAGGCCCTGGCCGGCTGAGCGGCGCGTGCCCGCCCCCGCGCGGGTCAGCGCAGCGGCACGCGCGCGGAGACGGTCTTGCCCTGCGCGTGCGGCTTCGTGATCACCTCGTCGCACAGCCGCGTCACGATCTCCAGACCGTGCCGGCCGACGCGCCGGGGATCGGGCGGGAGGAACGTGGGGAAGCCGTCCCCCGTGTCCGACACCGAGATCTCCAGGCTGCCGTCCACCAGGGCCAGCCCGAGCCGGCACGGCCCCGGCGCATGGCGCAGCGCGTTGGTGACCAGCTCGCTGGCGACCAGGCGGGCGGCGTCCGGGAACGTGTCGGCCATGGCCACGCCGGCCTCGCCGAGGCGGGCGACGTAGGCACCCACGATCTCCCGGGAGGCGGGGATCATCGCCGATCCGCCGCGGAAGTCCACCACCGTGGACTCGACCGCGGACCCGGCGGAGGAGTCCGTGGCGTCGGGTCTGTGCGCCGCAGTCATACAGAGCCTCACCGTCCCGGGCCGAGGAGTGGAAGCAGGGGCCCGCGGCCCCTCACGATACGCATCGCACCGGCTTCCGATGATTCCCTTGCCCCAAGTTCCGCCCGGTTCACCGCTCTTCGCCCACGGCGGACGCCGCTCTTTTCCGGCCTCATCATTGACATGCGCACGGCGCAGTAGCAATCTGAGAGCGCTCTCAGACTGGTCCGGACCAGCAGAGCACGTCCGGACCGGCAGGCACTCCCCTCCTCCCCCACACCGCGCCCCTCCCCGAGGGGCCTCATGGAGGTCACGCATGCTCAGCAGATTCCGGCGGCGGGTCACCGCCGTGACGGCCGCCCTCGCCACCACGCTGGCGGGGGTCCTCCTCACGGCGGGCTCGCCCGCTCCCGCACGGGCGGCCGTCCCCACGACCATCCCGCTGACGATCACCAACAACTCCGGCCGCGCCGAGCCGCTGTACGTCTACAACCTCGGCACCGACCTGGCCACGGGACGACAGGGCTGGGCCGACGCGAACGGCACCTTCCACGCCTGGCCCGCCGGCGGGGCCCCGCCCGTCCGGCGCCGGACGCCTCCCTCACCGGCCCCGCCCGGGACAGACCACGACCATCCGGATCCCCAAGCTCTCCGGCCGCATCTACTTCTCCTACGGCCGCAAGCTGGACTTCAGGCTGGCCACCGGCGGTCTGGTGCAGCCCGCGGTGCAGAACCCCGACGACCCCAACCGCGACATCCTCTTCAACTGGTCGGAGTACACGCTCAACGACTCCGGCCTGTGGATCAACAGCACGCAGGTCGACATGTTCTCGGCCCCCTACGCGGTCGGCGTGCGCCGGGCCGACGGCAGCACCGCCACCACCGGTCACCTGAAGCCCGGCGGCTACCGGGCGGTCCTCGACGACCTGCGTGCCCGCCCCGGCTGGGCGGGACTGCTCCAGACCCGCCAGGACGGCACCGTGCTGCGGGTCCTGTCCCCGGGACACGGGCTGGCGACCGGCGCCCTGCCCGCCTCCGTGCTGGACGACTACATCGACCGCGTGTGGCGGAAGTACGCCACCGACACCCTGACGGTCACGCCGTTCGCCGACCGGCCCGACACCAAGTACCACGGGCGCGTCTCCGGCGGTGTGCTGACCTTCACCGACGCCGGCGGCAAGGTCGTCACCAGCTTCCAGAAGCCCGACGCGGACAGCGTCTTCGGCTGCCACAAGCTGCTGGACGCCCCCAACGACGCCGTGCGCGGCCCGATCTCCCGCACCCTGTGCGCCGGCTTCAACCGGTCGACGCTGCTGACCAACCCGAACCAGCCCGACACCGGCTCCGCCGGCTTCTACCAGGACGGCGTGACCAACCACTACGCCCGCGCCATCCACGCGCACATGGCCGACGGCAAGGCGTACGCCTTCGCCTTCGACGACGTGGGCCACCACGAGTCCCTGGTCCACGACGGCGACCCGCGGGAGGCGTTCCTGATCCTCGACCCGTTCGACTGAGCGCGCTCCGGGCGCGCCGCTGCGCGGCGGGTGATCTTGTTGCCCCGCCTCCTGACGCCCGGTAAGGTCGGCCCGGTGACTGCCGGGTCGGCCTCGCGCCATGCACGAAACGGGTTCCCGGCCCGGCCGTGAGCATCCGGCGGGCCAGAGCCCCGCCCTTCTCCTCCGCGTCCTCGCACCGCGGCGCCCCTGCGCCGCGCACACCCACCGCAGCCGAGACCGGAGACAACCCCGCATGATCCACGACGCACCCCGCACGCACGCCGGCGCAACGGCCGCCGTCCGCCTCGACCACACCGTCGTCCACGCCCGCGACCGGCGGCTGTCGGCCGAGTTCCTCGCCGTCGTCCTCGGGCTGGAGGTCGGCGCCCCGTTCGGGCCGTTCCTGCCCGTCGAACTCGGCAACGGCGTGACGCTCGACTACTACGAGACGCGGGACCGGCCGATCCAGAGCCAGCACTACGCCTTCCTCGTGCCCGACGACCGGTTCGACGCCGTGATCGCCCGCCTGGACGCCATCGGGGTCGCCCACTACGCCGACCCCGGCCACACCGAGCCCGGGCGGATCAACCGCCTGTTCGGCGGCCGCGGGCCTACTTCGAGGACCCCGACGGCCACAACATGGAGATCATCACCCGGCCGTACAGCCGTCCCTGAGGACGGCGCCGGACGGCTCCGGAGGTGCGCGACCGCGCGGCCGTGGCGCATTCTTGCTGTGTCGCCCGCGTGACGGGGCACGGACGAGGTGGGGCCGATGACGACAGGCGCCGAGGAGGCGGACCGGGCGGCGGCCGGGCAACCGGCGGCGCTGCTGATCGACGCCTGTGTGGAGGCGGTCGCCGCCGCCGGCGGCCGCGCCGGCGGCGTCTACCTGCGGGCCGGCACGCCCGGCCTGCTGCGGCTGTCCGCGCTGGCCGGGCTGCCCGGACCGCTGTTCCGGCCCTGGTGGGAGGTGCACGCCGACCGCCCCTTCCCGGTCTCGGACGCCTACCGGCTGGGGGTGCGGGTGGTGCTGGCCAACGCCACGGACACGATGCGCCGCTACCCGCAGTTCGCCGCCGGCCTGCCGTTCCCCTTCGGCTCCCTGCACGTGCCCGTGGGGAGCCCGGCGCAGGTCCTGGGCGTGCTCACCGTGCTGCGGCCGGCGGTCTCCGACAGCGCCGAGGTGATGGCGGAACTGGACCGGCTGACGGCGATCGCCGGGGACCTGGGCACCGCGCTGGCGGCCGTGGAGGAGGACACCGGGCGTCCGGTCGTCTGGGACGGGGAGCCGCTGTGCGTCCGGCCGCCCGCGGCCCGCCGGCCCGCGCAGCACGCCGGCGGCTTCGCCTGGGACGCGGCCAGCGGCGCCCTCACGGTCGACGAGCCGCTGCGCGCCCTGCTGTCCCTGCCGGGCGAGGGCGCCTCGGCGACGGTCGAGGCGCTGCGGGACGCCCTGGCCCCGACGACGGCCACCGGGTCGCCGCCGCGCTGCGGCAGACCGCGGCCGGCCGGCCCCGCCGCTGCCGCTGCCGGTGCGCACCGCCGACGGGGCGCTGCGCCTGGTGGAACTGTGGAAGCCGTACGCCGCGCCGCCCGGCACGGACCCCGTGCGGGGCGTCGTGCGCGACCCGGGACTCGGGCCGGTGGCCGACGCCGCGGCCGATCTGCTCCCGGACGGCGTGTTCTGCCTGGACCGGCTGGGCGTGATCGTCTACGCCAACCCGCGCGCCGCCCAGTTGCTCGGCCGGCCGCGGGCTCGGCTGGTGGGGCACTCGCTGTGGGACGCCGTGCCCTGGCTCGACCAGGCCGCGGCCGAGGACCAGCTGCGCGGCGCGCTGCTCTCCCCGACCCCGTGCACTTCCACGTCCGCCGCCCGCCCGACGGAAGCCGTACGACGACCCCGCAGGCGTACGAGGGCGACTGGCTGGCGATGTCCGTGCACCCGGGGCCGGACCTGCTGACCGGTACGGTCCGGCCCGCCAACCGGGTGGCCGACGCCGCCGCCGCCGGCCCGCCCGGCCGCGGCCCGCGGCCCGGCACCCGCGCCCGGCGACCTCCCGCCCGTCGTCACGTCGACGGCCCCGCTGTACCGGCCCATCGTGCTGGCCGTGGCGCTGACCGAGGCGACCACGCCCCGGCAGGTGTCCGAGGTCGTCGTCCGTGAACTGCTGCCGGCCTTCGGCGGACGCCGGCTCGCCCTCTACCTGCTGCAGGACCGGCATCTGTACCTGGCGTGGGAGACGGGCTTCCCGCCGGGCTTCCTGGCGCCGTTCGAGGGCGTCGCCCTGGACGCCCGCCTGCCCGGCGTCGAGACGCTCACCAGCGGCCGTCCGCTGTTCTTCGACTCGATGCAGGCGCTGGCCCGCGCCTACCCGGGCATCCCGCTGGACGCCACGGTCGGCGCCCGCGCCTTCCTGCCCCTGATCTCCTCCGGCCGCCCGGTCGGCTCCTGCATCCTCGGCTTCGACCGCCCGCGCAGTTTCAGCAGCGAGGAGCGGACGGTGCTCACCGCGCTCGCCGGGCTGATCGCCCAGGCCATGGAGCGCGCCCGGCGCTACGAGACGGAGGCCGCCCTCGCCCGCGGCCTGCAACGGGCGCTGCTGCCCCGGCGTCTGTCGGCCCACCCCTGCTGGAGACCGCGGGGCGGTACCTGCCGGGGACGCAGGGGATGGACGTGGGCGGCGACTGGTACGACGTCGTGGCCTCGGGGACGGCCGGGCCCTGGTCATCGGTGACGTGCAGGGACACGGCGTGCAGGCGGCGGCGACGATGGGCCAGCTGCGCAGTGCCGCCCGCGCGTTCGCCCTCGGCGACCGGCCGCCCGACGAGGTGCTCAGCAGCACCAACCACCTGCTGATCGACCTGGACGTCGGCCTCTTCGCCACCTGCTGCTATCTGCGCCTGGACCCGGCGACCGGGAAGGTGTGCGCCGCCCGGGCGGGCCACCCGCAGCCCGTCGTACGCCATCCGGACGGGCGCACCGAGGTGCTGGACCTCCCCGGCGGGGTGGTGCTCGGCGTCGATCCCCACGCCCGCTACCCGCTGACGGAGTTCCGGCTCGCCCCGGTTCCGTGCTCGCCCTCTACACCGACGGGCTGGTGGAGCGGCCCGGGGTGGACATCGACGACGGCGTCACCGGCCTGCGGCTCGCCCTGGCGCAGGCGGGGGCCGCCGAGGTACGCCCGACCGGCCGATGGCTGGCCGGCATCGCCGACCGGCTCACCGCGACGGCCCGCGGCGCCGTCGACCGGCCCGACGACATCGCCCTGCTGCTCGTCACCCGGCGCGCGGCACCGGGGAGTCGGGAGTGAGCGCCCGGGCCGCGGCGGGCCCCGGGGGCCGGGCGACGGGGCCGCGGACGGGGCCGCCGGCCCCGGGTGACGCCCCTCGCCTCGCGCGTCCCGGCAGTGTAGACATGGCACATGGTCCGACTAATGGGTCGATCGGAAGCTCGGTCTGCCCGTCGTCCCGGCGGTCCGCCCGCTGGGCGGCAGCGAGACGCGCACCGGTCGCGGCGGGGCGGGACCGCGGGGCTGCGGTCGGCGCTGACCGGGCGCAGCGTGGCCGGACAGGTGTTCGTCTTCCAGGTCGTGATCGTGCTGCTGCTGGTCGTGGCGGCGGTGGTCGCGCTCGTGCTCCAGGTCCGGCACGACAGCACCGTGGAGGCCCGCAACCGCTCGGTCGCCGTGGCCGCGACGTTCGCCGACTCCCCGGGCATCCGCGAGGCGCTGCGCGCCCCGGACCCGACGGCGGTGCTGCAACCGCGGGCCGAGGCGGCCCGCAAGGCGACCGGCGTGGACTTCATCGTCGTGATGGACACCGACGGGACCCGCTACACGCATCCCCTGCCGGACCGGATCGGAAGGAAGTTCGTGGGCACCATCGGCCCGCGCTCCAGGGGCGGACGGTGACCGAGGAGATCGAGGGACCATCGGTCCGCTCGTGCAGGCCGTCGTGCCGGTCGAGGCGCCCGACGGCTCGGTGGTGGGCCTGGTGTCGGCCGGCATCACCACGGAGAACGTGGGCGTCTCCGCGAACCGGCAGCTGCCGCTGGTGCTCGTCGCCGCCGGCGTGGCCCTGGTCCTGGCCACCGCGGGCACGGCGCTCGTCAGCAGACGGCTGCTGCGCCAGACGCACGGGCTGGGACCGCACGAGATGACCCGGATGTACGAGCACCACGACGCCGTCCTGCACGCCGTCCGCGAGGGCGTGCTGATCCTCGACGGGGAGGGCAGGCTGCTGCTCGCCAACGACGAGGCGCAGCGGCTGCTCGACCTGCCCGAGGACGCCGAGGGACGGCACGTGCGGGATCTGGCGCTGCCCGACGACACGGCGTCCCTGCTGGCCTCGGGCCGAGTGGCGACGGACGAGGTGCACCTGGTCAGGGACCGGCTGCTGGCGGTCAACCAGCGGCCGACGGACGTCCGGGGCGGCCCGCCGGGCAGTGTGGCGACCCTGCGCGACTCGACGGAGCTGCGGGCCCTGTCCGGCCGCGCCGAGTCCGCCCGGGAGCGCCTGGACATGCTGTACGCGGCCGGGGTCGGCATCGGCACCAGCCTGGACGTGTCCCGCACCGCCGAGGAGCTGGCCGGGCTGGCGGTGCCCCGGTTCGCGGACTTCGCCACCGTGGACCTGTTCGACGCCGTGCTGGCGGGCGGCCAGCCGGAGCCGGTGGACGCGCTGCGGCGCACCGCGCTCAGCGGGGTGCGCGCGGACGTGCCGCTGTACCCGGTGGGCCGGCAGATCCGGTTCGTGGAGTCCTCGCCGCAGGGCCACAGCCTGCGCACCGGCCGCCCCGTGCTGGAGCCGCGGCTGGACCGGGCCCGTGGCTGGCAGGCCCAGGACCTGGAGCGGTCGGCGCAGGTGGTGGAGTACGGGATCCACTCGCTGATCACCGTGCCGCTGCGCGCGGGCACGCTGGTGCTGGGGGTGGTGAGTTTCTGGCGGGCCGACAAGCCGCAGCCGTTCGACGAGGAGGAGCTGGCCCTCGCCGAGGAGCTGGTCGCGCGGGCCGCCGTCTCCATCGACAACGCCCGCCGCTACACGCGGGAGCACAGCATGGCCGTGACGCTCCAGCGGAGCCTGCTGCCCCGCTCGCTGCCGGAGCAGGACGCGCTGGAGATCGCCTACCGGTATCTGCCGGCGCAGGCCGGGGTGGGCGGCGACTGGTTCGACGTCCTGCCGCTGTCCGGGCTCGCGTGGCGCTGGTGGTGGGGGACGTCGTCGGACACGGGCTGCACGCCGCGGCCACCATGGGGCGGCTGCGCACGGCGGTGCACAACTTCTCCTCGCTGGATCTGCCGCCGGAGGAGCTGCTGACCCTCCTCGACGAGCTGGTCGCCCGGATCGACCAGGACGAGGCCGCGGCGGGCGGGACCGCACCGGTCACCGGTGCCACCTGCCTGTACGCGATCTACGACCCGGTCTCGCGGACCTGTGTCGCGGCCCGGGCCGGTCATCCGCCGCCGGCGGTGGTGCGGCCGGACGGCAGCGTGGAGTTCCCCGACGTGCCGGCCGGTCCCCGCTGGGGCTCGGCGGTCTGCCGTTCGAGACGACGGAGCTGGAGCTGCCGGAGGGCAGCCGCCTGGTGCTCTACACCGACGGGCTGGTCGAGGACCGGGAGCACGACATCGACGTGGGCCTGGAGCGGCTGCGCCGCGCCCTGGCCGGCTCGGGCCCGTCGCCGGAGGAGACCTGCCGGGCCGTCCTCGACGGCCGGCCGCCGGCGCGGTCCAGCGACGACGTCGCCCTGCTGGTGGCCCGCACCCGGGCGCTCGGCCCGGCCGGGTCGCCGAGTGGCAGGTTCCCGCCGACCCGGCGGCCGTCGGCGAGGTGCGCGCGCAGGTGATCCGGCGGCTGGCCGACTGGGGGCTGGACGAGCTGTCGTTCACCACCGAGCTGATCCTCAGCGAGCTGGTCACCAACGCGATCCGCTACGGGGCCGAGCCGATCCACGTGCGGGTGCTGCGCGACCGCAGCCTGATCTGCGAGGTGTTCGACGGCACCAGCACCTCACCGCACCTGCGGTACGCCGCGATGACCGACGAGGGCGGGCGCGGGCTGTTCCTGGTGGCGCAGCTCGCCGAGCGGTGGGGCACGCGGTACACGCCGGAGGGCAAGGTCATCTGGGCGGAGCAGCCGATCCCGTGACGGCCGGGCCGGCGGCGGGCCGGGCCGGCCGGGTGCGCCGCCGGGGTGCGTGTCGCGGGCGCCGGATCAGGACGTGCGGCACAGGTGTTCGGCATGGGTTTGCGGCAGGGGAGTTCGGCGAAGGGCGCCCGGCGGCCGTTCGGCCGCCGGGCGTGTTCCCGGGTTCAGTGGCGGAACGCGTCCTTGCCCTTCTCCTTGCCTGGCGGGCGTCGCCCTTGGCCTGCTCGGCCCGGCCCTCGGCGGTCATGTTCTCGTCGCCCATGGCCCGGCCGGCCGCCTCCTTGGCCTTCCCCTTGGCCTGTTCCACCTTGGCCTTCGT
This sequence comes from Streptomyces sp. SW4, assembly GCA_003248315.1. Lineage (GTDB taxonomy): Bacteria > Actinomycetota > Actinomycetes > Streptomycetales > Streptomycetaceae > Streptomyces. The sequence goes on along the minus strand of QKWM01000001.1, from coordinate 808,049 downwards.
CTTCTGCTTGCGGGACACGACCGTTCACCTCCGAGCCCTCGTCCGTTCCGGACCGCTCCGGGTTGCCCTGTCCGGCCGGTTCAAACGCGACCGGGGCCGCCGGGGTGAGCGGGCCGGGGCCGGGTAGGCGGAGGGCACGGAACGACAGCGAGTGGGAGGACGTCATGGCCTCGGTGATGAACCGGATCAAGGAGTTCGCGCGCAGCCCGCAGGGCCGCAGGGCGACGGAGCAGGTGCGGCGTGCCGCCGCGGACCCCGTCGCCGTGCGCAGGCGCAGCAGCTGCTGCGGAAGTTCGGCAAGCGCCGCTGAGCCCGGTCCGGGACGGCGGCTCCCCTCCCCCGGGGCCGGGAACGTGCGCGGTGCGCGGGTTCCCGGCCCCGGGCACGCCGGGTCCGGTCCCCCGGGTCACGGCCGCGGCGCCGGTGGCCCCGGCCTGCGGGCCGTCAGCTCCGGTCGGCGGGGGCGGGTCGTGCGGGGACGCCTCCGGGTGGGGGCGCCCGCCGGCCGTGGAGCGGCTCCGCCGCAGGTCGAGGACGGCCACGGCCAGCGCGCAGACCATCACGGCGACGCCGGAGCCCACCGCCACGGCCACCGCCTCTCGGTAGTTGGCGTGGGTGGCGTCGAGCGTGAGGTAGTACAGCCCGGGAAGCACCGCGGTCCCCACGGCTCCGCCCAGCCGCTGGCCCGTCTGGAGGGCCCCGCCGGCGGCACCGCCCATGCGCACGGGCACCTCCCGCAGCGTCATGGTGATGTTCGGCGAGATCACGCAGCCGCTGCCCAGGCCGCCGAGCAGCAGGGCGGGGCGGCGAGCCAGGCGGCCAGGTCCGCGGGCGCGAAGCGGAGCACCAGCGCGGTCGTGCCCAGTCCGGCCATGACGGCGACCAGCCCCCACACGGTGAGGACCCGGCCGAGCCGTTCCACCAGCCGGCCGGCCACGGCCGCGGCGACGGCGGACCCCACGGCGAACGGCGTCACGGCCAGCCCGGACTGGAGCGGCGAGTAGCCCAGGCCGTTCTGGAAGAACAGGGCGAACACCAGCCAGACGCCGCTGAACCCGACGAAGTACAGGGCGGCCAGGCCGGCGCCGGTGGCGTAGCCGCGGGCCTCGGTGACGAGCGCGGGGTCGAGCAGGGGCGCGCCGCCACGGCGTGCCACCCGGCGCTCCCACCGGGCGAACGCGGCGAGCAGGAGGAGCCCGGCGGGGAACATCCACCACACGCGGCGCACGCCGCCCGCCTCCGCGAGGACCAGCGGCAGCATCAGGGCCAGGATGCCGGCGCCGAGGAGCACGACGCCGACGGGGTCGAGCCGGCCCCGTGTACCGGGGGCGACACGCGGCAGCAGGCGGGCGCCGAGCAGCAGCGCGACCGCGCCGACCGGCACGTTCACGTAGAAGATCCAGCGCCAGCCCTCCGGTCCGGCCAGTGCCAGGATCACGCCGCCGACGACGGGTCCGACGGCGGTGGAGACGCCCACGGTGGCACCGAAGAGGCCGAACGCCCGGCCCCGCTCCGCGCCCCGGAACATCTGCTGGATCAGCGCCGAGTTCTGCGGCGCGATGCTGCCCGCGGCGACCCCCTGGGCGAGCCGGGCGGCGACGAGGAGTTCGATGCCGGGGCCGCGCCCGCCGCGGCGCTGCACACCACGAACGCGGCCAGCGCGACGAGGAAGACACGGCGCCTGCCGAACGTGTCGCCGATCCGGCCGGCGGTCACCAGGGTCAGGGCGAACGCGAGGGCGTAGCCGGACACCACCCACTGCACGGAGGCCGCCGAGGCGTGCAGCCCTCCTGCAGGGACGGCAGGGCGACGGCGACGATGGACACGTCGAGCAGGGTCATGAAGCCCGCGACGAGGGTGACCGCCAGGGCCCGCCATCGGTTCGGATCGCTCACGGGAACTCCCTCCGCCGGGGCCGGACGCCCGCCGTTCGCCCACCCCGTGTGCGTCACCGCTCTCGCCCGGCCCAAACGGACGCCTTGAGCAGCCATAAGTGGGCCTTATGAGCCCATAGACCGGACCCGCGTACCGACTTAGGGTTGCCTTAGCTTAGGCTTCCCGACGAGTTGATCTGTCACCGCTCGAAGGGAACCTGATCATGCCCCGCCCGCTGCGGGTAGCCATCGTCGGCTCCGGCCCGGCCGGCATCTACGCCGCCGACGCCCTGCTCAAGTCCGAGGTGGCCGCCGACCCCGGCGTGTCCATCGACATCTTCGAGCGCATGCCCGCCCCGTTCGGACTCATCCGGTACGGGGTCGCCCCCGACCACCCGCGGATCAAGGGCATCATCACCGCCCTGCACCAGGTCCTGGACAAGCCGCAGATCCGTCTCTTCGGCAACGTGGACTACCCGTCCGACATCAGCCTGGACGACCTGCGCGCCTTCTACGACGGCGTGATCTTCGCCACCGGCGCGATGGCCGACCGGGCGCTGCCGATCCCCGGTATCGACCTCGACGGCTCCTACGGCGCCGCCGACTTCGTCTCCTGGTACGACGGCCACCCGGACGTGCCGCGCACCTGGCCGCTGGAGGCGGAGAAGGTCGCCGTGCTCGGTGTCGGCAACGTCGCCCTCGACGTGGCCCGCATCCTCGCCAAGACGGCGGACGAACTGCTGCCCACCGAGATCCCGGCCAACGTCTACGACGGCCTCAAGGCCAACCGGGCCAAGGAGATCCACGTCTTCGGCCGCCGCGGCCCGGCGCAGGCGAAGTTCAGCCCGATGGAGCTGCGCGAGCTGGACCACTCCCCAGCATCGAGGTGATCGTCGACCCGGAGGACATCGACTACGACGACGGCTCGATCGCCACCCGGCGCGGCAACAAGCAGGCCGACATGGTCGCCAAGACGCTGGAGAACTGGGCGATCCGCGACGTCGGCGACCGGCCGCACAAGCTGTTCCTGCACTTCTTCGAGTCGCCGGTGGAGATCCTCGGCGAGGACGGCCGGGTCGTCGGCCTGCGCACCGAGCGCACCGCGCTGGACGGCACCGGCAACGTCAAGGGCACGGGCACGTTCAAGGACTGGGACGTCACCGCCGTCTACCGCGCGGTCGGCTACCTCTCCGACCAGCTGCCCAAGCTGCCGTGGGACATGGACAGCGGCACGGTCCCGGACGAGGGCGGCCGGGTGATCCAGGAGTCCGGCGAGCACCTGCAGTCGACGTACGTCACGGGCTGGATCCGGCGCGGCCCGGTCGGTCTGATCGGCCACACCAAGGGCGACGCCAACGAGACCGTGGCCAGCCTGCTGGACGACTTCGCGAACGGCCGGCTGCACACGCCGTCCGCGCCCGCGCCCGAGGCCGTCGACGCGTTCCTGGCCGAGCGGAACATCCGCTTCACCACCTGGGACGGCTGGTACCGCCTGGACGCTGCGGAGAAGGCGCTCGGCGAGCCGCAGGGCCGCGAGCGCGTGAAGATCGTCGAGCGTGAGGACATGCTCCGCGAGAGCGGCGCCTGAGCGGCACCCGGACGACGACGCGGGAGCGGTGACGCCCGCGCGGTGACACGCCCGGTGCCGGCGGCCTCCTCCGGGCCGCCGGCACCGGGCGTCGCGCGTTCCGCCTCGCTCAGACCTCCAGTTCCGCCTCGATCCTGCGCAGCTGGTGACGGGCCATCGCGAGGTTGGCGCGGCTCGCGTCGAGGACGAGGTAGAGGAACAGCCCGTTGCCGCCGCGGCCCTTGAGCAGCCGGATCATGTGGTACTGCGTGCTGAGGGTGATCAGGATGTCCTCGATCTCCTCCTTCAGACCGAGGTGCTCCATGGTGCGCAGCTTGGCCCGGACGACGTCGGTGTTGCCGGCCGCGGCGACCTCCAGGTCGAAGTCCTTCGTCCCGCCCAGCGTGCCGAGGGCCATGCCGCTGGTGTAGTCGACCAGAGCGGCGGCCTTCGCTCCGTCGATGGAGCTGAGGCATTCCTTGAGCGCGGTCTCCAGGTTGGCCATGGATGGCTTCCTTCCGTGTGGATCGGTGTCGTGCGTGGGTGGTCTCGGTGCCGTACGCGATCGCCGGCTCATGTGGCCCGCCGGTGGCCGCCGGCCGGGGGCAGGGGCGGGTGCGCGGGCCGCTGGGGGTGCGCACGGGCAGGGTGCCGATGGGCCGGGCGCCGTCCGCCGGGGCGGCCGTGACCGGCTGCTCGGGCACCTCCCCGGCGCCGGAGCGGTGGGGCCCGACGCGGGCGGCCACCAGGTCGCCGATGCGGGCCCGCTGCGCCGGCCCTCCAGGTGCAGCCGGCCGACGTTCACCCGGCCGTCGGCCAGGAGGGTCAGCACCGCGGCCGGGCCGGCGGCGTAGGTGGCGACGTACCCGCCGGTGCCGCGCAGCAGCAGCTCGCGGAACCCGCCGCGCCCGGTGGCCTCGGCCGTGCGCTGGGCGACCCGAGCGCGGCGGCGGTGAGGGCGGCCAGTCCCTCCGGTTCGGTCCCGGGCGCGTCGTGGGCCAGCACGAGCCCGTCGACGGTGGCCGCGAGCGACCCGGTCACCTGGGGTACGCGGGCGCGCAGTCGGTGGAGTTCGTCCAGGACCTCCCTCTCGACGGCCATGAGCAGTCTCCTTTCGGCACGCAGTCGGCGCGCGCGGATCACAGGGCCTCCAAGGCGTCTCGAAGCCGGCGCAGCAGGGCCGTGTCGGGGTCGTCCCAGACGGCCCGCACGGGTCGGCGGCCGGTCCGTGCGGGTCCGCGGCCGACGCGGGCGCGGGGGTGCGCGGGCGGTCGTGACCAGTCCGCCGGCGGCCAGGCGGCGCAGTTCGACGAGTGTGTGCCAGGTGCGGCAGGCCAGGGCGGCGGCGATGTCCGCGGCGGTGCGCACGCCGTCGACCTGGGCGAGGGTGCGGCCGCGCCGGGCCGGCAGCTCCGCGCCGGCGGCGGCCGGGGTGCGGGCGAGCGGCGCGACGTCGACGGCGGGGTCGGGCCAGATCCGGTCCAGCAGGGCGCGGCGGCGCCGGGACTCGCGCAGGACGGTGTCCACGGGCACGGAGCGGACCGCGCCGAGCCAGTGCGCGGCCCCGGGCCGGAAGCGGTGGGGCCGGCCGTCGTGGGCGAGGACGACGTACGCGGCGTCGAAGAGCGCGCCGAGGTGGCAGACCTCCAGTGCGCCCGCCGCGAGCCGCCCGCTGTCCACCAGCCGGCGCCCGACCCGGTGCCGTGCGCCGTCCCGGCCGACCGCCTCCCACCAGCCGTCGGCGGTGACGGCGCCGCTCCGGGTGAGCAGGGCGCCGAGGTCGGGCGTGAGGGCGGACTCGACGTGCACGACACGGCCGGCGGCGAGGTAGAAGACGCCGCGCTCGGCGGAGAGGGCGCCGGTCGCGCCCTCGGCGGCCAGGGCGCGCAGCGAGGCGGAGGCCGTCTCGTGGACGGCCCAGGTCGTGGCCGTCATCCGAGCACCAGGCGGTCCGCCAGTTCGGCCAGCCGGATCCGGGCCAGGGCCAGGTTCCCGTCGTCGCGGTCCAGCCACAGGTGCAGCAGCACGGTGCTGTCGAACGGGGTCCTGACGAACCTCAGCAGGTGGTAGGCGCCGGCGGTGGTGACGATCAGGTCCTCGACCGGCGGCTCCTTGTCCGCGGCGGCGTCGGGGCCCACCGGGGCGAGGGCGGCGCTCTCGGCGGCGTGCCGGGCGAGTTCGGCGATCTCCGCGGCCGCCGCCTCGGCGTCGCCCCCGGCGCGTCTCCCACCGTCCCAGGGCGAGTCCGCTGATCCAGTCGACCAGCGACGCACCTCGCGCGCCGGGCAGTCGCATGGCGTCCAGCAGACTCTCGTCTATTCCGGGCACGCCGGATCCCCTCCCCCTGCACAGCTGTGCCGCGAACGTGACGCCGAGACTACGGAAAGTGCACGCATCAGGTGAGGGCTTTGGCATTTTCCAGTGGAACGTGCCCGGCATGCGGCATACTGCGGCCCGAATGTCCCGGAGCGGTCGCTTCCGGCCGGGTACGCGGGGCGTGCGGAGGGGTGCGGACGGGCCCGCCCCGATGCGGATGGTGGGCGGAACCCGCCCGCGCGGACCATTGTGGGAACGGCCGTTCACCCCCGGCCACGGGTGAACGGCCCGGCTTCGCGCGTCGGCCGCACACCCCGCACGCGCCACGCGCGTCCCGTGCGCGTGGACGGAGGCACACCGTACGCGTGGGCGGAGGCACACCCTACGCGTGGGCGTGACAGCGGCGAGACGGGCTACCCGGCCGTCATGGCCCGACTGCATCTGCCCCGTCATGACAAGCACACGACCGGCCGGCACGACGCGTCCGCCCAGGCCCCACCGCCCGGGGCGCGGCCCGGCGGTGAGTCCCCGGAGGAGTACGGCCCGGACGCGGCAGCCGAACGCGCCGCCCCCGACTCCCCCACCGATCTGCCCGGCCGCTCCTGGACGGCCCTGCTGCGGCGGGTCCTCGCCGAGTTCAAGGACGACGAGCTGACCGACCGCGCCGCCGCCCTGACCTACTACGGCGTGCTGTCGCTGTTCCCGGCCCTGCTGGTGCTGGTCTCCCTGCTCGGCATCGCCGGGCAGTCCGCCACCCAGGAGGTGCTGGACAACCTCCAGCGCCTCGCGCCCGGCTCGGCGCGGGACATCATCTCCGACGCCGTGCGCCAGTTGCAGGGCAGCGCCGGTCTCGGCTCCGCCCTGGCGATCGTCGGCCTGGTCGGCGCGGTGTGGTCCGCGTCCGGCTACGTGGCCGCGTTCATCCGCTCGGCCAACGCGGTGTACGACGTCCCCGAGGGGCGCCCGGTGTGGAAGGTGCTGCCGCTGCGGGTGGCGCTGACCGTGGTGCTGCTGGTGCTCGCCGTGGTGAGCGCGCTGATCGTCGTGTTCACCGGCACGCTGGCCGAGCAGGCGGGCACCGCGCTGGGCGTCGGCGACACGGCCCTGACGGTGTGGGCGATCGCCAAGTGGCCGGTGCTGGTCCTGCTGGTCACGGTGATGATCGCGATCCTGTACTGGGCGACGCCGAACGCCCGGGTCCGCGGCTTCCGGTGGATCACGCCCGGCAGCGTCGTCGCCCTGGTGATCTGGCTGCTGGCCTCGGCCGGCTTCGCGTTCTACGTGGCGAACTTCGGCTCGTACAACAAGACCTACGGCACCCTGGCCGGCGTCATCGTCTTCCTCGTCTGGCTGTGGGTGACCAACCTCGCGATCCTGCTGGGGCTGGAGTTCGACGCCGAACTGGCCCGGCAGCGGGTCATCGACGGCGGCCACCCGGCCGAGGCCGAGCCGTACGTCGAGCCGCGCGACACCCGGGCCTGGGACGACGCCGACCGGCGGCGGGCGGAACCGGGCGACTGACGCCACATGGCCCGGCCCGGCAGGGGTACGCGGACGCCATGAACGACCGCAGGACACCCGAACCCGAACCCGAGCGCCACGAGCGCACCGAGCAGGAGCGCGCCGCGGCCCGCCCCTTCACCTACCGGTACTCCGAGCGGCGGGCGGGCGTGCGGGCCACCCGGCACGTCAGCCGGGAGCAGGCCGACGCGGACGGCGTGCCCGGTGTGCCGGGCGGCTACGGCACCACCGGGGCGGACAGCCCGGCGGCGGCCGGAGCACCCCGCGGGCGGGAGACGACTCCGCCGACGAGTCCGGCGTCACCGACATCGTCGGCGGCCGCGAGGCGCGTCCGGACCGCGGGGCGCGTCCGGACCGCGGGGCGCGTCCGGACCGCGGAACCGGCGGGACCGGGCGGACCGGCCCGGCCGACGAGGAGTAACGCCCCGCCGGCGCCGGGGAGCCCCCGGGGTGATCGCGGCGGCCGGCGGAGACGATACTGGTCCTCGCACGTGCCCCCCTTTTCCAGATGGACTCATGCCGACCTCTTCCACCGACCGCCCTACGATTCCCCCACGGTGTGGCATGCGCGCGGCCGCCACGTCGGGGCCGACGCGCAGGACCTGGTCCTGCGCACCCTGCGGCAGCGCAAGGAGGCCGGCGGCCTCGATGACTTCCGCGCGCTCTCTGAGGACGACGGCGCCCCGCCGGCGCGCAGGTCCACGAGGCGCGCTGGCGGACGCCCGGGGACGTCACCGTGCGGGCCCGGTTCACCCTGGCGCCCCGCTCGGCGGGCGGGCAGGAGTGGACGCTGGTCGCGGAGGCGGAGGAGACCTGGGACCCGCAGTGGCCGTCGCCCGCCACGATGTTCTGGCCCGAGGACCCCGAGGTCCCCTGGGACCGTGACGCCGCCACCGGCCTGCGGATGCGCGGCCTGAACGCGCTGCCCGAGGACGACAAGGCCGTACGGCGGCTGCTGCGGGACGCGGCGCGGCACTCGTGGCAGATCCACGTCGTCGTCCACGAGGCGATGACCCCCGACCACCGCGGGCGGATCCCGCTGGCCGACCGGCTGCCGCCGGGCCTGCGGCACCGGGTGGTCGAGCACCGCGCCGCACCGCAGCAGTTCCGGGTGGTGAACTGGGCGCTGGAGGACCACGGCGTGCAGGTACCGCGCGGCGGCGCGGTCGTCCTGCCGGGCATCCCGGCCCCGCCGGACCTCGACCCGGAGACGGTGTCCGTGCGCTCCGTCTTCCTCGACGGCTCCGAGCCCGCCGAGCTGATCGCGGCCGTCACGGCGTTCGCCGAGCTGCCCCGGCCGCTGCCGGCCGGTGCCGATCAGGAGCTCACCGCGCTCCGCGAGGAGTGGCGGCTGCTGACCCTGGAGGAGGAACTGGCCCGCGAGCGGAGGCTGGTCGCCATGTACGCCGAGGCGCTGGAGGCCATGACCAGGTCCCGCGATCTGTACCGGGAGGCCGCCGAGCGCGCCAACGAGGCGCTGGCCGCCTACCGGGAGGCCGCCGAGGCCGGGCCGGGCGCGCAGCGTCCCGCGGAGCCGCGCGTGCCGTCCCCGCTGCGCGGACTGACCCGCACCCTGGAACGGCTCCGGGGCACGGGCACGGGACCCGCCGGCCCCGGCGGCTGACGGGCCGCCCTCGGCCGGACAGCGGGAACGGCCGGCGTCCGCCCGGGCGCGGGCGCGGTTCTCCGGTCGCCGGCCGTGCGGCGCCTTCCCGCCGAGGCGGTCCGGGACCGTACGGGGTGCCGGCCGGCCCCGCGTGTCACCCGGCGGAAGCTGGATACGCGGACGGGACAGCACGGCACGTCCCGGAAGGTCACCGACGCCATGGACCGCCAGCACCCGTCCGCCGTTTCCGCGCCCCACCACTCGGACACCACGCTCCGGGTCAACGGCAAACCGCACACGCTCACCGTCGACCACCGCCGCGTCCTGCTCGACCTCCTGCGGGAGGATCTCGGGCTGACGGGCGCCAAGAAGGGCTGCGACCACGGGCAGTGCGGCGCCTGCACCGTCCTGGTCGACGGGCGGCGCGTCAACAGCTGCCTGCTGTTCGCCGTCGCGCTCGACGGCGCGGAGGTGACGACCGTGGAGGGACTCGCCGGCGACGGCGAGGAGCTGCACCCCGTGCAGCGGGCGTTCCTGGAGCGGGACGCCTTCCAGTGCGGGTACTGCACACCCGGCCAGATCTGCTCCGCGGTCGGCGCGCTCGCCGAGGCCGCGGCCGGTCATCCGTCGCACGTCACCGACCCGGCGACGCCGTCGGGCGAGCCGGTGCCGCTGGGCCGGGAGGAGATCCGGGAGCGGCTGAGCGGCAACCTGTGCCGGTGCGGCGCCTATCCGCGCATCGCCGACGCGGTGCAGGACGTGTCCGGCCCGGCGCGGGACGGGTCCGACGCGGGCTGGACGAGTCCGGCGCGGGGCTGGACGGGTCCGGCGCGGGCGGGGGCGATCTGAATGAAGCCCTTCGCCTACGTACGGGCCGGCAGCGTCGAGGAGGCCACCGACGCGTTCGCCGCCCACCCCGGCGCCCGCTACCTCGGCGGCGGCACCAACCTCGTCGACCTGATGAAGCTGGGCGTCGAGACGCCCGCCGCCCTCGTCGACGTCACCGGGCTCCCGCTGGACGCGGTGGAGGAGCTGCCCGACGGGGCGCTGCGCGTCGGGGCGCTGGTCCGCAACAGCGACCTGGCCGCCCACCCGTCCGTCCGCGACCGCTACCCGGCCCTGTCGCAGGCGCTGCTCGCGGGCGCCTCCGGGCAGTTGCGCAACGCCGCCACCACCGGCGGCAACCTGCTCCAGCGGACCCGCTGCCCGTACTTCCAGGACCTGTCCAAGCCCTGCAACAAGCGGGAGCCGGGCACCGGGTGCGGGGCCCGCGAGGGGTGCACCGCGACCACGCGGTGCTCGGCCACTCCGAGCACTGCATCGCCACCCATCCCTCGGACATGGCGGTGGCGCTCGCCGCGCTGGACGCCCGGGTGGAGCTGTACAGCCCCGAGGGCGCCCGCCGTGTCCCCGCCGCCGACTTCCACCGGCTGCCCGGCGTGCGTCCCGAGCGGGACACGGAGATCCGCCCCGGTGAGCTGATCACGGGCGTGCTGCTGCCGTCGGCCACGAGCGGGCTGCCGTCGCTGTACCGCAAGGCCCGCGACCGGGCGTCGTACGCCTTCGCCCTGGCCTCCGTCGCGGCCGTGCTCCGTGTCTCGGACGGTGTGGTGGACCGTGTCGGCCTCGCCTTCGGGCGCTGGCGCACCGGCCGTGGCGGGCCCGCCGGGCCGAGGACGCGCTGCTGGGCGCGGCGCCCACCGCGGCCGCCTTCGAGCACGCCGTCGACCTGGAGCTGGCGCAGGCCGAGCCGCTGCGGGACAACGCCTACAAGGTGCCGCTCGCCCGGCGGCTGGCCCTGGACGTCCTGGGCCGGCTCGCGTCGCCCGCCCCGAACTGACCGGCGTCGAAGGAGAGACCCCATGACCGGCACCGAGACCGCCCTGGGCGCCCCCGTCGAGCGCCGCGAGGGCCGTGAGAAGGTCACCGGCACCGCCCGGTACGCGGCCGAGTTCGACCCGCCCGGCCGCGCCCACGCCTGGCCCGTGCCGGCGTCCGTCGCACGCGGCCGGGTGACCGGCGTCGACGCCGGCCCGGCGCTCGCCGTGCCCGGCGTGCTGGCGGTTCTCACCCACGAGAACGCGCCGCTGCCGGCCCCGCCGGAGGATCCGGTCCTGGCCGTGCTGCAGGGCCCGGCCGTGCCGCACCGCGGGTGGCCCGTGGCCCTGGTGGTGGCCGAGACCCTGGAGGCGGCCCGGGACGGCGCCGCCGCCGTCCGGGTCGCCTACGACGCCGAGAGCCACGACGTGACGCTCACCGCCTCGCACCCGGGACTCTATGTCCCCGACGACGCCAACGGCGGCAACCCCGCGGTGCGGGAACGCGGCGATCCGGACGGCGCCTTCGACTCCGCCGAGGTGCGTGTCGACGTGGCCTACCGGGTGCCGCCGCTGCACAACCACCCGATGGAGCCGCACGCCAGCACCGCGTGGTGGGACGGCGACCGGCTCACCGTGCACACCTCCAGCCAGGGCACCAACGCCGTACGCGAGGCGCTGGCCGGGATGTTCGGGATGCCGAGGAACGGATCACGGTCGTCGCCGAGCACGTGGGGGGCGGCTTCGGGTCCAAGGGCACGCCCCGCCCGGACGCGGTGCTCGCGGCGATGGCCGCACGGCACGCGGGCCGCCCGGTGACGCTGGCGTTCCCGCGCCGGCAGTTGCCGCAGGTCGTCGGGCACCGGGCGCCGACGCTGCACCGGCTGCGGCTCGGCGCGGACCGCGAGGGCGGCTGGTGTCGCTGGTGCACGACGTGGTGACGCACACCTCGTGGGTGAAGGAGTTCGTCGAGCAGGCCGCCGTCCCCGCACGCGTGATGTACGCGTCACCGCACAGCCGTACCGGTCACCGGGTGGCCCGGCTGGACGTGCCCACGCCGTCCTGGATGCGCGCCCCGGCGAGGCGCCCGGGATGTACGCGCTGGAGTCCGCCATGGACGAGCTGGCGTACGAACTGGGCGTCGACCCGGTCGACCTGCGGATCCGCAACGAACCGGAGACCGAGCCGGACAGCGGCCTGCCGTTCAGCAGCCGGCACGTCGTGGAGTGCCTGCGCGAGGGCGCCCGCCGCTTCGGCTGGGCCGACCGCGATCCGCGCCCGGGCAGGCGCGCCGCCGGACCCCTGCTCATCGGCTCCGGGGTGGCCGCGGCGACCTACCCCGTCCTGGTGTCGCCGTCGACCGCGTCGGCGCGTGCCCTGCCCGACGGCGGCTTCCTGGTGCTGACCAACGCCACGGACATCGGCACCGGGGCCCGGACGGTGCTCGCGCAGATCGCGGCCGACGCCCTCGGGGTGCCGCCGCAGCGGGTCCGGATCGAGGTGGGCAGCAGCGATCTGCCGGCCGCCCCGCTGGCCGGCGGCTCGTCCGGAACGGCCTCCTGGGGCTGGGGAGTCCACACCGCGTGCACCCGGCTGCGGGAACGGCTCGACCGGCACACGGGCCCGCTGCCCGAGGGCGGGATCGAGGCGAGCGCCGACACGGCCGGGCAGGCCGACGCCGAGGTGCCCTGGGCGCGGCACGCCTTCGGCGCGCACTTCGCCGAGGTCACGGTCGACACGGTCACCGGCGAGGTCCGGGTGCGGCGGCTGCTCGGTGTCTACGCCGCCGGGCGCATCCTCAACGCCCGCACCGGGCGCTCGCAGTTCATCGGCGGCATGGTCATGGGGCTCGGCATGGCGCTGACCGAGGACAGCACGGTGGACCCGGCGTTCGGTGACTTCACCGAGTCGGACCTGGCGGCCTATCACGTCCCGCGCACGCCGACGTGCCGGACGTCGAGGCGCACTGGGTGACGGAGGACGATCCGCACCTGAACCCCATGGGCAGCAAGGGGATCGGCGAGATCGGCATCGTGGGCACGGCAGCGGCGATCGGCAACGCGGTGCACCACGCCACCGGGGTGCGGCTGCGCGAACTGCCCCTCACCCCGCACCGGGTGCTCAGCGGCCTCCTCGCCCACGAGCCGCCGCCGGGCACCTTCGGCACCTGACCGGCCCCGCGGGGACCCGCCGTCCCGCACGGCCCCTGCGACGTCCGGCGCCCGACACGGCCGGGCCCCGCGCCGCCGCCGGGTGGCCGGGGCGGTGCGGGGCAGGCGGCCGCGACGAGGGGTACGGGCGGGACGACGGGCCCGGCCGGGGTGTCACGTCCCGGTGGCGGGCCCCGCGACAGGGCCGCCCGGGTTGCGGGCCCGGTGACCGGCCGTCAGTCGGCCGGGCGGCCCGTGCCTGCCATCGGCCGGGGCTGCCAGCGGTTGCCGGCCGCCTGCGCGGCCACGCGGACGCACAGGGCCGTGAGCGCCACCAGGGAGGCTCCGACGGCGACCGCCACGGCGACCCAGTCCGGGGCCAGCGTCAGATCCATCACCCGGGACAGCCGGGCCGACGGGGTGGCGGTGCCGTACAGCTTGGCCGCGGCCAGCGCCGCCGGCGCCACCACGGCGGCGGCGAGGACCGGCACGGCGGGCCGCACCGTCAGCAGCAGGGCCAGGACCAGGCAGACCGCCGACAGCCCGAGGGCGACGGCGTAGACGCGGACCGAGGCGCCGTCCGGGTCGGGCGGGAAGAACGCCACGCCGCACCCGGCGAGCGCGGCGACGGCGAGCCAGGCCGGCCAGGACGCACCCCGGTCGGCGGGGCGCCGTGCCGTGCGCCGCACCTCCTTGCGCGCGTCGCGCCGCGGTGCGCGGCGGGCGTCCCGGCGTGCGCCCGCCGGCGTCTCGTCGCGCCCGTCGTCGCGGAGGTCCGCCGCCGTCTCCCGCCGCGCGGTGCGGACCCGGAACGGGGTGCGCCGGCGTTCGCGGCCGGACCGGCCGGCGCCGGCGAGGCCGCCCGGACGCTCGGCGCGGTCCGGATCGTCGTCCTCGCGCGACGCCTGCGGCGGCTCCTCCTGCGGCCAGTCCGCGTGCTCGCGCCGCTCCTCGGCCAACCGGCCGATGAGCTGGACCAGTTCCTCCACGGGCCGTCCCGTCGCGGCGGCCCGTACCGCCTCCTGCCCGCAGTGCGGCTCCAGCGGTGTGCGGTGCAGCAGCGCCATCAGCCGGGTCACGTCCTCCACCGAACGGCACTCGGCGGCGGCGCGGATCGCCTCGTCGGCGCTGTCGGGTGGCGGGGCGGCCGGGTCAGCAGGCCCACCAGGCGGGTCACGTCCTCCACCGACCGGTTGACGCCGACCGCGCGCAGCGCGTCGACGGTCGCCTGCGCGTACTGCGGCGACTGCTCCAGCATCGTGATCAGGGCGACGACCTCTTCCAGCGGCCGGTCGGCCACGGCGGCGCGCACCAGGTCGCCGACGGGGTCGCCGTAGGGCCCGGCCGTGTCCCGGCGGGCGGAGGGTTCCTCGTCGCGGAGCGGCTCGGCGGGCTCGGGGTCCCGCTCGGCGGCCGGGGGCCGGGGCCGGCGTCCGGCGGAGGCGTCGTGTGGGTGCCGGTGACCGTGGTGGTCTCGGCGGTGGGCAGGTCCACGGGGGTATGGCGTACTCGTCCGAACGGGATGTCGATGAGTCGGTGGTCATGGTCTGCTCCGTGTGTGGGGGGTGCGGCCGCTCCTGCGTCCCCGACGTGCGACACGCGACTTCGTGGTGACCATTACTAAGCGCCCGCGTCCCGGGCTGCCACTCGGACGGGCCACAGGGATGAGTCGCCCGCCCGGGAGCCATATGTGTGCTCCGAAGGGGAATCTCGTAAAGGACGCGTGCGCAACGGCACTCACCACAAGGAGGGGCGGGTGGACACGACCACAGCGGTGATCGTCGCGGCGGTGTGCGCAGCGGCGGTCGTCCTCGCTCTGGCCGTCGCCGTCCTGGTGCGGCTGGTCCGGACCCGGCGGGATCTGCGGCGGGCGGGGCTGCCGACGGGACCGCGCTGGGTCTTCTGGGGGCCGTCCTCTATCTCGTCCTGCCGGCGGACCTGGTGCCCGACCCGGTGTACCTGGACGACGTCGGCGTCCTTCTGCTCGCACTGCGCGGACTGCGCGGTTCCCTCGGCGAGCGGGAGCGCGGACACGGGCGGCGCACGGCGCCGCGGCGACCGGAACACGAACCCACGGCATGATCACTCCGCGTAGTACTACGCAGAGTAAGGAAACCAATCACCCGTTCGATTCGTATAAGTCTCTGGAAGCCGAAGGAAGTCGGCGGACCAGGCGACGGCGCAGCTGGACCATCGCTTGATCGGCGAGCACCGACGAGGGAGAGACGATGCAACCGTTCGCGCTCGACTACGCACGTCCCGCGGTGGAGTTGGAAGCCACCACTCCGTATGTCTACGACTCCGGGCTGCAGTTGAACGTGCTCCTCGACGGCAGCGTGGCGGCCCGCGACCACGCTCTGCTCAGGGAGCTGGGGACCACGACCTCCACGGCGGGCTCGAAGACCCACTTCGACGACTGAACGCGGATCTGCCGACGATGACGGTGTTGATCCTGACCTGTGAAGAGGACGTCACCGCGGACATGGTCGTCGTGCACCTGAACGACACGGGGATACCGGTGGTCCGGCTGGACCCGGCCGATCTGACCGGATCGGTGGCGCTCTCGGGGAGTTCGTGCACGGCTCGTTCCGCGGTCATCTCTCCGCCGGGGACGGCTGGTGAGCATCGGGGGCTGCGGTCGGTGTGGGTGCGCCGCCCCGGTGTCCCGGCCGCCCGCGCGGCCGAGCCGTCGGCGTGGCTGACGGAGGAGTCCGCGCAGGCGCTGTACGGCATGCTGCGGGGCTCGGGAGCCCGCTGGATGAACGATCCGGACGCGGCCCGCCGGGCCCGTCACAAGCCCTGGCAGCTCCGGCTCGCGCAGACCTGCGGACTGCCGGTGCCGGCCACGCTGATCACGACGTTCCCCCGGGCGGCGCGGGAGTTCGCCGAGCGCTATCCGGACCTGGTGGTCAAGCCGGTGTCGGGGGCGCATCCGCAGGATCCGCCCCGGGCGGTGCCGACCAGCCGGGTGCCGCCCGAGACGGACTTCTCCGCCGTGGCGTTCGGTCCCACGCTGTTGCAGCGGCGGGTGCCCAAGCGGGCCGACATCCGGCTCACCGCGGTGGGCGACCGGCTGCTGGCCGCCCGCAAGGCGACCGCGCCGGACGCGGACCCGGCGGAGGTCGACGTCCGGTTCGCCGCGTCCCCGGAGCCGTGGCGCCCGGTCGAGGTGCCGCAGCGGGTCGCGGAGGCCGTGCTGGAGTACGTCCGGGCCGCCCGGCTCGCCTACGGTGCCTTCGACTTCGCCGAGGACCGGGACGGGACCTGGTGGTTCCTGGAGTGCAACCAGTCGGGACAGTTCGGCTTCGTGGAGGTGGACACGGGACTGCCCATCGCCCGCACGATCGCCGGGTGGCTGGCCCGGCCGGAGCCGCCGGAGCCCGCGCCCCGGCCCGTGCCGACCGGACGGCGCTCTGACCGGGCGGGTCTGGCGGTGCGGTCAGTTCGGGCGGGCCCGGGCAGCATTCCGGCACGCTGCCAGCCGTTGCCGGGGACGGCGGGCGCTCGCCGAGCGGGTGCCGTGGGCGCATGACGACCTCCAGCTCCCGGCTCACGCGCTCGGCCTCCCTGCGCACCTGCGCGGGAACGTCGCCGCATTCGGCGACCAGTCGGTCGTAGATGGGGGAATCCTGGAACACCCGTCAACGTGCCTTTCGTGTCGTCAGCCCCTGTGCGTCAGGCGCGACTGAGCAGTCTAGGCGGCCGTCCACCCGTCGGGGTGCGTTCCGTCCAGGTGGTGACGCGGGCGCTCACGCCCCGGTCGTGGACCCGGGCGGACGATCATCAGGACGGTGACCGTGGCCCACAACAGGTTGAACACCCCGGTGAACATCGCCAGCCGGGCGGCGCCGGCCCGTTCGACGGGCCGGCGTTCGCTCAGCAGCCCGAGCAGTTCCTCCTGGCGGGGCAGAACGAAGGCGATCAGCACGCCCGCGGCGGCGGCCGTCAGCGTCATGGAGACCACGAGCCAGGTGTCGCCCAGGACCCCCATGGCCAGCGCGGTGGCGAGACCGAGCACCGGCACCGCGATGCCGAGCCCCGCGTAGACCCGGCAGATCCGGTGCAGCAGCCGTACCGTGCCGATCCCGCCACCGGTGTCCTCCGCACCGGCGCCCGGCAGGCCCGCCCGGCGGACCGCGGGCGGGAACATGCTCGCCGCGACGGTGACGGGACCGACGGCGACGATGGCGGCGAGGACGTGCAGGGACAGCAGGAACTTGGTCATCGGTCGGGACTCCGTAGGACGCGAGGGCGACGATCGGAAGTCCCACGCTAGGAAGGCGGCGCCCGCTCGCCCAGTGGCTGAAACGACAGCTTCCCACGGATTCTCGCCAACACCCTCACCAGCGGTGTTCTCCCGGCCGTCGACGGGCCCGCAGCTCCCGCGCACGGCCGGAATAGCCCTAGGGTGTGGGTCATGCACACCGTGGCGATCCTGGTCCTCGACGACGTGGTGCCGTTCGACATGGCCGCGCCGCTGCAGACCTTCGACTGGACGCGGCTCCCCGACGGGCGCAGGCCCTACCGGGTCCGGCTGTGCTCCGAGACCCCGGAGGTGCGCACGGCGGGGCTCGGCCTGCGGATCGACCTGGGGCTGGACGCCCTCCGGGACGCGGACACGATCATCGTGCCGGGCCGCTCCGAGGAGTCCGGCCCGCCCTCCGGGCGGGTCCTTGAGGCCCTGCGGCGGGCGGCCGGGGCGGGGACGCGGATCGCTTCCGTCTGCGTGGGCGCCTTCGTCCTGGCGGAGGCCGGGCTGCTGGACGGGCTGCGCGCCACGACGCACTGGATGGCGGCCGGGGAACTGGCCCGCCGGTATCCGCGTGTGGAGGTGCAGCCGGACGTGCTCTACGTGGACAACGGGCAGATCCTCACGTCCGCGGGGGCCGCGGCCGGGCTGGACATGTGCCTGCACATGATCCGGCGCGACCTGGGTTCGGCGGTCGCCGCCCACGCCGCGCGGATGTGCGTGATGCCGCTGGAACGGGAGGGCGGGCAGGCCCAGTTCATCGTGCAGCGGCACCCGCCGGTGCCGCGCGGCTCGGAACTGGAGCCCGTGCTGGAGTGGATCGAGGACAATCTGGCCGGCGAGATCACCCTCGCGGCGATGGCGGCGCGCACGGGGATGAGCGAGCGCACCTTCAGCCGCCGGTTCCGCGAGCAGACCGGCACCACGCCGCTGCAGTGGGTGCTGCGGGCCCGGGTCCGGCGGGCGCAGTACCTGCTGGAGAACAGCGACCACCCGGTCGAACGGATCGCGCGCCAGGCGGGGTTCGGCTCCCCGACCGCGCTGCGGGAGCGGTTCCGCCGGGTGGTCGGCACCACGCCGCACGCCTATCGCGCGGCGTTCCACGGCAGACCGGCCGCCCCGGCGGACCGCTCCTAGGGAAGGGGTCCGCGAAGGACCCCGGCGGTCACACGGCCAGCGACAGGTCGCTCTCGCCGTCCTGGTCCGCCCGTCGGGCGGCGGTCGGGCATCCCTTGGCGAGCAGCAGGGCGTCCGCCCGCTCCACCGCGTCGTGGATGCTGGTCGTTCCCATCATCACGCACAGCGTGTAGCTGACGTCCGCCAGCTCGCGCGCCGTCGCCGGCCTCTCCCGTTCCGCCTGAGCGATCCGCAGCGACGCGTAACGCGTCAGCAACTCCCTGACGACCTTCGGGTCCGGTACGAGCACGAAGCGCCCCTCTCTCGATTTTCGCTGCGTATGCCCGGACCCGGCAGAAACATTCACACCGTGCGCACGCACGCTCGCAATTGACCAGAAATGGTCGCTTACCGCTCCTCTCGACCCTGACATCGGCGACGACTTGGCCGAAACCTGACGCCGAGGGCCGTGCGGGCACGCGCCGTCTCCCCGCGGAGGGCGCGGTCCCTCCTACTCCCCAGGGTGCGCGCCAGTTCGGTGCTGGCGCGGGCGACCTCGGTGTCGTCCTCGGCGAGCAGCCGGCGCAGGTCGCCACGGCGGGCGCGGACGGCCTGGCGGGCCGCGCGCTCCCAGGCCACCGGGTTCTCACGGTGATTGAGGAGCTTCGGGTAGACGGCGGCGGTGCTCTCCCACTGCCGGGCGTCGGCGATGCTCCTGAGCAGGTGGATGATCTGGGCCCGGCAGCTGACCTCGGGCCGCTGGGCCAGCTCCCACAGGAACGGAACGGTGGCGGCGGTGGCCTGCTCGACGACGAAGCCGTACTGGCAGATGCGGCGGCGCAGGTCGTCCAGGGCCGCCCGGCGGTGTCGGGGTCGCCCCAGGCGACGTCGTGCAGCAGCCGCGGGATGGCGGCGGCGCTGCCGCTGGAGTCCTGGATCTCCGCCCAGGGAATCTGGTCGAGCCCGGCGAGGGGGCGGTCCGGGCCGTTCCGGTCGGTGGCGTGCGACGGTCGGCGCGCTGCGTGCTCGGCTGCTGGATCGGAGCGCTACGCATGGGGGCCTTTCCGCGGCGGTCGGGTCAGATCAGGGGGCTGGTCGACAACGTGGCCCAGACGGTCTTGCCGGCGGGGGTCTGGGCGACCATCCCCACTCGTCGGCCAGTGCGTCGACGATGCACAGCCCACGGCCGTGTTCCCGCAGGTCGGGCCGTCGGGCCGGGCGTACACGGGTGCGTCGTCCCCGGTGTCGGAGACGCTCAGCGTGAAGAATCCGGAGTGCAGGGCGAGTCCCAGTCCGATCTCGCCGGTCCCGGGCGGCGCCGCGGGCGATCCGTGCGCCAGGGCGTTCGAGGCCAGCTCGGTCATGACCAGGACGGCGTCGTCGCAGCGATGGTCGAGCGCCCAGCCGCTCAGCGTGTCCCGGGTGAAGGCCCTGGCCCGGGCGAAGCCCTCCGCGCTGCACGCGATCCGCAGCGCCGCCGAGTCCGGGGCCGCGTCCGGTCGCGCCGTGCGCAGCCGCAGGTCGCACGGGCTCGCTCCGCCTGCCGCCGAGACGGGTTCGCTCCGCGCCGGGAGCGTTCGGTACGCAGGTGGTGACACGGCATCTCCTCGATGCGACGTCAGGTCCGGGCGTCTCCAAGGGGGTTGACGCCGCGGCTATTATCCACGCTGACAGCGCTCGCGTGCAATTGCACGAGAAATTGCGCGGAAAATCGGCTGGAAGCGCATGCGGGTGGGAAGGCTCGTGTCCGCTTCCCCGAAACAGGCAAGGAGACTGCGGTGCCACCAGTGCGGAACGGAGTGCGGGCCAGCTCGTTGGACGCCCGCTGGACGAAGAGCCGGCACAGTAACGCCGAGGGCAACTGCGTCGAGGTCGCCCTGGTGGACGGCGGCGTCGCGCTGCGCAACTCCCGCGATCCCGACGGCCCGGCGCTCGTCTACACCCCGGCCGAGGTGGCGGCCTTCGTGGCCGGGGCCAAGGACGGGGAGTTCGACCACCTGCTCTGACGACGGAGCGCTCGGGCCGGCCACGGAAGGCCAACTGCCGCTTGTGGCCGGGAGGATGCGGCACGGCGGACGGGATGCGATAGTGTATGTCTCAAGTCTGCCGGTCTGCTGGGAGTCAGGATGTCCGCCGCGTCGCCTCGCCTCTCCCGCCTCGAACCCTATCTGGACCGGCCCGAGCCGGCTCCCACCCTGCTGAAGATGCTCGTCGGCGTGCAGCTGGCGGGTTTCCGCGAGGACGCCGGTCTCTCTCAGGACCAGGCCGCCCGTGAGCTGGGGTTCAGTGCGGCGAAGCTGTCCCGGATCGAGTCGGGCAAGGGCCGCAGGCCGCCGACGGAGACCGACGTCCGCGCGCTGCTGCGGCTGTACGGCACGGACGACTACGAGGCCTCGGTCCTGCTCAAGCTGCTGAAGCGGGCCGGTGAGCCCGGCTGGTGGCAGCGGTACGACAAGCGGCTGATGCCGGAGTGGTTCGACCGGCTGGTCGGGCTCCAGGAGGCCGCGGCGACGATCCGGACGTTCGAGATCCAGTACGTCCCGGGCTGTTGCAGACGCCGGCGTACACCCGCGCCGTGGTCGAGCGGGGCCTGCCGAACGCGCCCGCCTCCGAGGTCGAGCGGCGCGTCGAGCTGCGGATGCGGCGGGCGCAACTGCTGGAGCGTGCGGACGCACCGCAGTTGTGGGCGGTCATCGACGAGTCGGTGCTGCTGCGTGTCCTCGGCAGTCCCGCGGTGATGCGGGAGCAGCTGGAGCACCTGGCGGCGATGGCCGAGCGGCCGCATGTGTCCCTGCAGATCGTGCCGTTGGACGTGACGAACGCGTCGGCGCCCGCGATCCCCGTCACCTATCTGCGCTTCTGGGGAGCCGACCTGCCCGACGTGGTCTACCTGGAGCACATCCGGAGCGCCAACTTCCTTGAGGACCGCGACGAGACCGAGGAGTACCGCGTCGCGCTGGACCGGCTGGCCGACGAGGCGCTGACGCCGCGCGAGTCGCTCCGGCTGCTGCGCAGGACGATGGACGAGCGCTACCCTGCGCCCTGACGCGGGCCTCGCGCCGCCCCGGACACCACAGGGCCGCGTACACCCCACCGCGGGTGTACGCGGCCCTGTGCCGTCGGGCGGCGGATCCGGTCAGACGATGCGGCCGACGCCGCCGAACTCGATCCACTCCTGGGTGGTCTGCCGGGGTGCCACCTCGTTGTCCGGGCGCCAGGTGGAGACCTCCACCAGGCCGGGCTCGAGGATCTCCATGCCCTCGAACCACTCCGCGACGTCCTTCTCCTCGCGGACCCGGCCCCAGTGCCCCTGCGTGGCCTGGTCCATGAAGGCGGTCACGGACTCGCGGACCTCGGGGTCGTCGCTGACGAGCTGGCACAGCACGGCGTAGCTGCCGGGCACCAGCCGCTCGGTCACCCGGCGGACGACGGCGAGCGGGCCGTCGGTGTCGCTGTCCGGGATGCAGTGGAAGACCGAGTTGAACAGCACGGCCACCGGCTGGGAGAAGTCGATCAGGCGCTGGGTGTCCGGGTGGGAGAAGATCTCCTCAGTGGAGCGCATGTCCGCGTGGATGACCGCGGTCTGGTCGTTCTGGTCCAGCAGTGCCCGGCCGTGCACGAGCACCATCGGGTCGTTGTCGACGTAGACGACGCGGGACTCGGGGGCGATGCGCTGGGCGACCTGGTGGACGTTGTCCTGCGTGGGGAGGCCGGATCCGTGGTCGAGGAACTGGCGGATGCCGTACTCCTCGGTGAGGGTCCTGACCACCCGCTGCAGGAAGCGCCGGTTGTTCAGGGCGAGCGCGCGGGTGCTGGGGACGACCTTGTCGAGTTCCTCGACCGCGGCCCGGTCGGCCGCGTAGTTGTCCTTGCCGCCCAGGTAGTAGTCGTACATACGAGCGGCTGTCGGCACGTTGGCGTTGATCTCCGTGGACAGCTGCTTGTCGGCTTGCATCTTTCCCCCAGCTCCGTACGCCAACTGCACTGACAGGACAGAGAGTACAACGTGAGCCACGTCTCGTTCACCGGATCCCGCACATGGATGCCGTCCCGGAACGGGCCGGCGGCACCGGCGGCTGACGAGGGGTCAGGCCGCCGGTGACTGCTGGGCGTCGGTCCCGGTCAGCCGCGCGACTGCAGGTACTCCTCGGCCCCGGGGACCTCGGCCGCCTCCTCGGCGATCACCAGGCCGCCGACGGCCTTCCTGGCGGGCTTCAGCACATAGGAGGAGGTGCTGGCGGGCCGGGAGACGTCGGTGAAGTCCTGCGGGGTGCCGAGCCCGGTGTCGGCGTCCTCCTGCGAGCGGTGCGCCTTGACCACGTCCTCGCGGGTCAGGCTGCCCAGCGCGCAGGCCTTCTCCAGGTCGTCGCCCATCACCTGGGCGGCGTTGTACCCGGAGAGCACGCCGGAGTCGACCGGGGAACCGGGGTACTTCTTCTCGTACGCCGCGACCATCCGCTTCACGCCCGGGATGTCGGCGCTGACCGCGGGGGCGGCGCTGACCACGTGCAGCATGGCCTCGAGGGCGGCCGCGGCGGGCGTCTCCATCAGCTGCGGGCGTAGCCGGGGGCGCTGCTGACGACCGGCACCTTCAGGCCGCGGGAGGCGGCGACGCCGACGAGGGAGGCGGTCTGGGCGGGTCCGGCGCTGATCAGGACGGCCTTGACGCCGGCCTGGCGCAGCGCGGACACCTGCGCGGACAGGTCGGTGTCGGTGGCCTTGATCTTCTGGCCGACGACCGTCATCCCGGCCCGCTTCGCGGCCCACTGGGAGCCTTCGAGGGCGTTGGTGCCGTAGTCGCCCTCGAAGTAGACGTGGCCGATCCTGTCGCCCTTGGCGAGCTTCTTGGTGCGGGTGAGGAAGTCGACGGCGGCGATCATGTCGATGTCGTAGGTCGTGCCGAGGACCTGGACGGAGTCCTTGCCCAGCAGTGAGGCGGCCCAGGCCTGCGGGAAGGTCAGGACCTGGTCGCGTTCGATGTCGTCGAGGAGCGCCGCGACCACCGGGGAGCCGATGACCTGGGGCATCGCGACGACGTCCGGGGAGATGTCGGCGTAGGCGGTGACCGCCTTCTGCACGTCGTAGCCGTGGTCCTTGACGACGATCTCGACCTTGCGCCCGCAGATGCCGCCGTCGGCGTTGACCTCGTCGGCCCACATCTGCTGGGCCTGGACGATGCTCTTGCCGAGGGTGGCGTAGGGCCCGGTCAGGTCGGTCAGCGCGCCGAGTCTGATGGTGTCGGCGCCGACGCCGGGGCCGGTCTTGACGCCGCCGGCGCCGTCGCCGCCGCCGTCGCCGTCGCCGGCCTTGGAGCTGCATCCGGTGCCCGTGAGCAGCACGGCGGCGAGGGCTGCGGCCAGGACGGTGCGGGTGGGGCGGGGCCTGAGGCGGTGCGTGGGGTTCACGGGGTGTGCTCCTTGGTTCGTACGGCGGTGGCGGGCGGCGGGGCCGGGGTCCCGGGGCCGGAGGAGGGGGTGAGGGGGCGCCGGCGCCGCAGGCGGTCGCGCAGGCGGCGGGCGAGGCCGTGCAGGCCGTCGGGGGCGTACAGCAGGATCACGACGATCGCGGCGCCGTAGAGGTAGCGGGCGGCCTCGGTCGGGCCGATCGAGCCGTCGCCGGAGCCCGGGGCGGCGACGAGCGGCAGCTGGTCGGCGTAGCGGGTCATGAGCAGGGGCAGCGCGGTGACGAAGACGGCGCCGGCGGTGGCGCCGGCCACGGAGCCGAGGCCGCCGATGACGATCATGGCGAGGTAGTCGACGGAGAGGAGGAGGGAGAAGTAGTCGGGCACCACGCGGCGGAAGGACAGGGCGAGCAGGACGCCGGCGAGCCCGGCGTACATGGAGGACACGACGAACGCGGCGGAGCGGTAGCGCGCCACGTGCACGCCCATCACGGAGGCGGCCGTCTCGCTGTCCCGGAGGGCCGCGAGGGCCCGGCCGGGGCGGCCGCGCAGCAGGCCGCGCGCGGTGAACCAGGTGAGGGCGAACAGGGCGAGGCCCAGGTACCACAGGCGTTCCTCGGCGCCGAACGGCACGCCGAGGACGACGAGTTCGGGGTCGCTCTGGGCGAAGGTGAAGCCGCCGATCTCCAGCGGCGGGACGGAGCGGCCGTTGAAGCCGCCGGTGACGGAGTCCGCGGTGAGCAGGACGTGGTGGCCGAGGAAGACCAGGGCGAGGGTGGCCACGCCCAGGTAGATGCCCTTGACGCGGCCGGCGACGGGGCTGAACAGGCCCCCGGCGGCGCCCGCGAGCAGGACGGCCAGCACGGCGGCGACGGCGGGCGGCAGGCCCGGCCCGGGTTCTCCGGCCAGCCACACGTAGCCGTAGGCGCCGACGGCGAGGAAGAAGGCGTGGCCGAGGGAGAGCTGTCCTGCGGTGCCGCTGAGCAGGGCGAGTCCGACGGCGCCGATGGCGGCGGCCATGGAGAACAGACCGATGCGCAGCCAGAAGGCGTCGAGGTAGAACGGCAGCGCGCACAGCAGGAGGACGGGCAGCAGGAGGGCGGCGCGTCCGCGCAGGTCAGACACGGGCCGCTCCCTTCGCCGCGAAGAGCCCGGCGGGGCGCACCAGGAGGACGAGGACCATCACGGCGTAGGGGGCGACGTCGCCGAAGCCCTCGCCGAGGACGTGCAGATCGGCCTGGTAGCCGGCGACGAAGGCCTCGGTGAGGCCGATCAGCATGGAGCCGACCAGGGCGCCGACCGGGGAGGCCATCCCGCCGAGGATGGCGGCCGGGAAGGCCTTGAGGGCGATCTGGCCGGTGGTGCGTTCCAGACCGGGGGCCGGGAAGGCGACGAGGAAGATCGCGGCGAGGGCGGCGAGTCCGCCGGCCAGGCACCAGGCGAGGGTGCGGACGCGGGTGAGCCGTACGCCCATGAGGGCGGCGGCCTCCCGTCCTCGGCCGCCGCCCTGAGCGACAGTCCCCAGGGGGTGAACCGGAAGAGGGCGAAGGCGCCGGCGATGGCCGCGCCGGAGACGACGATGGCGGCGACGCGGCTGTCGGCGACGGTCACCGGGCCCATGTCGGTGACCGCGTCGCCCCAGGGGTCGCCGGTCGACAGCAGGTCGCCGCCGATGCGCCGGGCCAGGTCGGTGACGAGGACGATGTCGATGCCGATGGTGACGATGGTCTGGACGTGGGCGGCGTGGGAGTCGGTGCCGATCCGCTGGAGGAGCAGCCGGTCCAGGGCGCCGGCCAGCAGTGCGGTGACGACGATCGCCAGGGCGAGGGCGCCGGCGAAGCCGAGGTCGTCGTGGAGGACGGCGACCAGGTAGCCGCCGAGCAGCAGCAGGGAGCCGTGGGTGAAGCTGAGGACGCCACTGGCCTTGAAGATGGTGACGAAGCCGAGGGCGATCAGGGCGTAGACCGAGCCGAGGGCCAGGCCGTTGACGAGGCTGTCGAGGACGCCGGTCATGCCGCGCCCTCCCCCATGCCTCCGGTGCCGACGGTGTCTGCGTCGGTGCTCCCGTCGCCGTCCGTGCTTCCGGTGCCGAGGTAGGCGCGCAGCACCTCGGGGTCGCGGCGGACCTCGTCGGGAGTGCCGTGGGCGATGACCTTGCCGAAGTCGAGGACGGTCACCTCGTCGGCGAGCCGCATGACCAGGCCCATGTCGTGTTCCACCAGCAGGACGGTGAGGCCGAGTTCGGCGCGGACGTGGCGTACGGCCTCGGCCGTACGGGCGCGTTCGGCGGCGTTCATGCCGGCCACGGGTTCGTCGAGCAGCAGCACGGTGGGCTCCAGGCAGAGGGCGCGGGCGAGTTCGACCCGCTTGCGGTCGCCGTAGGACAGCAGGGCGACGGGGGTGTCGAAGTGGGCGCCCAGGCCGGTGAGTTCGGCGATCTCCCGGGCGCGGGCGAGGTGGGCGCGCTGCTCGCGTACGGCGCGTGGCAGGCGCAGGGCGCTGGCGGCGAAGCCGGCGCGGGACAGGGCGTGACGGCCCAGCATCAGGTTGTCGGCGACCGTGCCCTGGGTGGTGACGATGTTCTGGAAGGTGCGGGCGATGCCGAGGGCGGCGATGCGGTGCGGGGCGAGCCGGGTCAGGTCGGCGGAGCCGAACCGGACGGCGCCCCGGGCCGGGCGGTACAGGCCGGACAGGACGTTGAAGCAGGTGGACTTGCCGGCGCCGTTGGGGCCGATGACGGCGTGCACGGTGCCGGGTGCGACGGTGAAGGAGACGTCGTCGAGGGCGGTGAGCCCGGCGAAGCGCACGGTGACGTCGCGGACCTCGAGCGCGTGCGGGGCGGCGGTGCGGGTGGTGTCGCGGGCGGTCACGCGGCCCCCTGACCGTCGGTGGCCCCGCCGGTGATCCGTCCGGCGGTCCCGTCGGTGGCCCCGTCGGCGGTCCCGTCGGCGGCTTCGCCGAGGTAGAGGCGGCGCACGGCGTCGGTGCGGGCGAGTTCGGCGGCGGGACCGGACAGCCGGATCTCGCCGACGTCCAGGACGTACGCGCGGTCGGCGAGCGACAGCGCCATGCCGGCGTTCTGCTCGACCAGCAGCACGCCGGTGCCCTGGGCGTTGATCTCGCGGACCACCTCGGCGATCCGCTGCACCATCAGCGGGGCGAGCCCGAGGGAGGGTTCGTCCAGCAGGAGCAGGCGGGGGTGGGCCATCAGGGCCCGGCCGATGGCCAGCATCTGCTGTTCGCCGCCGGAGAGCAGGCCGGCGGCCTGGCCGGTGCGCTCGGCGAGCCGCGGGAAGAGGGCGAAGACCCGGTCCCTGGCCTGGCGGACCTGGGCGGGGCGCGGCGGGACAGGCCGAGCCCCCCGGCCCGGAGGTTCTCGTCGACGCTGAGCCCGGCGAACACGCGCCTGCCCTCGGGTACCTGGACGACGCCGGCACGGACGGCGGTCACCGGGTCGCGGCCGTCGAGGGCGGTCTCGCCGTAGCGGACGCGGCCGGCGGTGATGGCGCCGTGGTGCAGGCGCAGCGTGCCGGACACGGCCCGCAGCAGGGTCGTCTTGCCGGCGCCGTTGGCACCGAGCAGGGCGACGACACCGCCGGGCGGGACGGTCAGCGACACGGAACGGAGGGCGGACAGGGCGCGGCCGTACGTCACGTCGAGGTCCTCGACGTGCAGCGCGGGCGCCTCGCCCGGTGGTGCTTCGGGCATCGCGGCTCCTTGGCACCGTGCCGGAGGGGCACGGCTTCGGGGTCGTTCGGGCGTTCGACCGGGGAACGCCGCTCACGACAGCACGGCCGCAGGTGCCGGTACAGCGCCAGGTCCCGGGACGCTGCGGCGTCCCAGTCCCGGCGGGTCACTCTGTGCGGCTGCCCAGCCCGCCCCCGGACGGAGCCGCTCCCGGCCGGTCCCGCAGCAGGGCGCGGGCGGTCAGGGCGAGGCTGACCTCGACGACGTCCGACGGGCGGGCCAGCGAGCGTCCGGTCAGCTGCTCGCAGCGGCGCAGCCGGTTCAGGACGGTGTTGCGGTGGCAGTAGAGGCGTTCGCCGGCCCGCTGCGCGGAGCCGTCGCAGGCGAGCCAGGTGGTGAGGGTGTCGAGCAGCACCTCGCGGTCGGCGGGCTCCAGGCCGAGCAGCGGGCCGAGGACCTTGTCGGCGAGGGCCCGGCCGAGTTCGGGGCTGGAGACGACCAGCGCGGCCGGCAGGTGGTCGGCCAGCCGGACGGTGCCGCCGGCGGCCGGGCAGATGCGCAGGGCGGTGTCGGCGAGCCGGCGGGCCTCGCCGACGGCGGCCAGGCCCTCGACCGGGTTGCCGATCCCGATGCGCACGCCGGGCGGCAGGGCGTCCGGCGCCGGGCCGGGGCGGGCAGCCCCTCCTCCCCACGAGGACGATGCCGTGGTCCACGTCGACGCCGGTGTGCCAGTGGACGCGCAGCCCCTCGGGGACCGCGGCGGCGCGGGCGGTGGCGCACCGGGCGGGGTGCCCGCCGGCCACGGCCACCACCAGGTACCGGCCGTGTTCGGGCAGGCCGAGGGCCTGGGCGGCCTCGGGCAGGTCGGCGATGCGGGTGGTGCCGTCGAGCAGCGCGGCGGCCAGCAGGCGGGCCCGGTTCTCCCGGCGCCGGTTCACCTGCCATTCGACCTGCCGGTAGGCGTCGGCGACGAGGGTGCAGTGCTCGTCGACGAAGTTCCACACGTCGGCGGCGACGTGCACCAGCAGGCGAACGTCCTCGGGGGCGGTGCGGGAGGTCTCCTCGACCAGGCGCTGCCACACCAGGGAGCCGCCGAGCCGGAAGGCGTGCAGCAGGGCGTCGAGCGGCAGTCCCTGTTCGGCCCGGCCGGCGCCGATCCGCCAGGAGCAGCGGCGGGCCGCGTCGCGGGCGCTGCGCGGGTCGAGCAGCGAGGTGACGCTGTAGCGCAGTGAGCGGTGGACCTCCTGCCAGACGCCGGTGGGGTCGGTCGCGACCGCGGCGCGGTAGGCGGGCTCCTGCTCCTGCAGGAGGGCCACCAGCCGGTCGGTGAGGCCGGGCAGGTCGTCGAGGAGGACGCCGGCGGCCCGGTGCAGGACGCGCAGCGCGTCGGCGTCGATCAGCGACCGGACACGCGGTGTCCGCGGGCGCGGAACGGGCGTGGGTCCGGTACGGATCGCGGCTCGGGACCGTACGGCGTCGTGCGTCGCGGCGGCGTGGTGCAGCATCGCGGCCCTCCCCCAGGCTCGGGCTTGAGGCGGCGGCACGGCCGGGGCATACCGCCCGCCGCCGCGCCTCCCCTGACTCGTCCTGCCCGAAGGATGGCATACCGTCCGGTCGGTCCCCAGGCCTTGACGGCAAATTCCGTTCCCGGAGGGGCGACCGGGGGCGTCGCACCGGCGCGGTGGCGCGCCGGGGGTGGTGGCGCGTCGGGGGCGGGGTCGCGCCGGGGGCGCCAGGGCCGTGTCGCGCCGGGGGGCGCCCGGGCCGTGTCGCGCTGGGGGCCGTGTCGCGCCGGGGGCGGGGCGGAGGTCCGCGTGGCGGGGGCGCCGGGTGGTGCGGGGCCCGCGACAGTCGGGGCCCGCGACGGTCGGGTCGGGGCCCTGGGGCGTGGCGGGCGGCTGGCCGACCCGGCGCGCGGGGACCCGGGCCTGGCGCGCGGGAGCCAGGCCCGGCACGTGGGGCCCTCCTCGCACGCCGCCGATCAGGACGGCGGCGGGCCTGCCGGATAGGGAGCCGGCGTCTGCCGGATGGGGGGCCGGCGGCTGGCGGGTGGGGCCGCGTCTGCGGGCGGGGCCGCGGCCGGCGCGTGGGGCCGCGGCCGGCGGGTGGGCCGTGCCGCGGCCTCTACGGTTCGGCGGTGGTCTTCTCGGCCTCGTCCACGAGCCGGGCCAGCTCCACGCGGGAGCGGACGCCCAGCGCGGCGAAGACCTTGCGCAGGTGGTAGTCGACGGTGCGGGTGCTGACCGCGAGGGCGAGGGCGACCTCGCGGTTGGTGGCGCCCTCGGCGACCTGCCGGGCGATCCGCAGCTGCTGCGGGGTCAGCCGGGTCAGCGCGCCGGCGTCCCGGCCGCGCGGGGCCGCGCCGAGGGCGCGCAGCTCACCGCGGGTCTGCCGGGCCCACACCCCGGCGCCGCAGCGTTCGAAGCCCGCCAGGGCGGCGCCGAGCCGGTCCCGGGCCTCACGCGGCCGGCGCCGGCGGCGCAGCCACTTGCCGTGGAGCAGCGCGGTGCGGGCCCGTTCGAAGTCGCCGCCGGCCTCGTCGTGCCGGGCCAGCGCGCGCCGGTACAGGTCGTCGGCGCACTCGGGCGGCGCCAGCAGGGCACGGCAGCGGGCCAGTTGCGCGGCGGCCTGCGGATCGGCGCCGAAGGCCGCCCAGCCGGCGAAGTCCTCCAGCAGCGCCCGGGCGTCGTCGTGCCGCCCGGCGAGCACCGCGGCCTCCACGAAGCACGGCACGGCGAGCCGCCACACGGCGAAGTGGCCGCGTCGGGGGCCGGGCAGCACCAGCAGGCCGAGCCGGTCGGCCGCGTCCAGGGCCCGGCCGCGCCCGAGGTCGGCTCGGCCCGCCGCCCACTCGGCCAGGGTCGCGGCCTGCGCCAGGCCGTGCCGCCGGGCGGTGGCCAGCGCGGCCGTCACATGCCGGTCGACGGCGGCCGGCTCCTCCTCGATGGACGCCGCAAGGGCCAGGACGGCGTGGTGGTGGGCGGCGGTGTTGCGCTGGCCGGCGCGCAGCGCGGTGCGCAGCCCTTCCTCGGCGTGACCGCGGGCCTGCGCGTGCCGGCCCGCGCGCAGTTCGGCGTACGCGAGGTACTCCAGGGCCCGGGGGACGAGCGCCGCCGCCCCGGTGTGCCGGGCCGCCGCGAGTGCCCGCGCACCGGCGCGGCGCGCGGCGTCGACACGGCCGAGCAGCAGCGCGGCCGAGGCGGCCCGCAGCAGCGGTTCGGGCCGCTCCTCGGTCCCGGCGCGGTCCACCACCTGACCGAGCGGTACGGCGGCCAGGTCGAGGCGGCCTTCGAGCAGGGACCGCATGCCCAGGCGGTGGTGACGGACCTCGTCGGCACCGGCGTCCGCCGGCCACCGCTCGTCCCGGAGCACCGCCAGACAGGCCGTCAGGTCGCCCGCCGCCCAGGCCGCGTCGGCCGCGGCGAGCGCGGCGGCGGCCGCCTGCCGGGGGGCGTCGGCCGTGAGCAGGGACGCGGCCAGCAGCAGGGACTGGTGGGCGTCGCCGACGGGACCGTCCCCCAGCTCGGTCGTGCCGCTCACCAGCTCGGCACGGCCCCGTACCGCGTCGGGCACGGTGTGCGCGGCGGCGTCACGGGCGGCGGCCACCAGGGCTCGGGCCCGGTCCGGCCGCCCGGCCCGCAGCGCGTGCTCGGCGGCGGCCGTGTACCGCTCGGCGCGGGCCGGCCGGTCCGCCGTCAGCTCGGCGGCACGGGCACAGGCCACCGACCGCAGCAGCGGGGACCCGGCCACGGTCGCGTCCCCTGCCAGCGCCGCCAGCCGGGCGGCCGGGTCCGCGAGGCGGAGCCCGGACGACCCGGTCGAGCAGAGCGAGCCGGTCGGGCAGAGCGAACCGGTCGAGCAGGGCGAGCCGGACAGGCCGTACGAGCCGGTCGGGCGGCGGCCATCGGGCGAGCCGGA
The DNA here is from genome assembly GCA_003248315.1 of Streptomyces sp. SW4. Lineage (GTDB taxonomy): Bacteria > Actinomycetota > Actinomycetes > Streptomycetales > Streptomycetaceae > Streptomyces. Next base: position 776,827 of record QKWM01000001.1, on the reverse strand, counting down.
GGGGCCGGACGGGCCGGACGGTCCGGACGGGCCGGACGGTCCGGACGGGCCGGACGGTCCGGACGGTCCGGACGGGCCGGACAAGCCGCAGGGGCCAGAGGGGCCAGAGGGGCCGGAGAGACCGGAGAGGCCAGAGCGGCCGCAGGGGCCGGAGAGGCCAGAAGGGCCGGAGAGACCGGTCGGCGAGGCCGATCCGGACGAGCCGGTCGGCGAGCCGCACCGGCCGGGCGAGCCGGACGAGCCGCACCGGCCGGGCGAGCCGTGCGAGCCGCACCGGCCGGACGAGCCGCACGGGTCGGACGAGCCGCACGGCTCGGAGGGACCGGGCGAGCCGGACGCGGGTGCGGCCGACCAGGTGTGGTGGAGGAGGGCGAGCAGCCGGTGTCCGGCGGCCTCGGCCTCCTCGGCCAGGGCGGCGTGGGCGGCGCGGCGCCGGTGGGGGTCGGCGGTGGCGTAGGCGGCGCGGCGGAGCAGGGGGCCGGGCGGGTGGGGCCCGTCGTCGACCGGCCGGGGCCCGGCGGGCGCGCCGCGCAGCCGCCGTACGGCCCGTCGGACGAGGCCGGTGCCGGCGTCCTGCCCGTCGCCGGCCCGGGCGGCGGCCGCGGCCGTCAGCAGCAGGTCCCGCGTGTCCGGGTCGAGGGAGCCGAGCGCGGGACCCGCGACCCGCCGCAGGACGGCGGCGTCGGCCAGGGGCGCGGGCAGCGGGTGCCGCCCGCGCAGTTCGGCGTCGGTCAGACGGCCGGTCAGGGCCAGCAGCAGGGCCGGGTTGCCCTCGGCCTCCGCCAGCAACTCGGTGGCGACGACGGCGTCGACGGTGCCGTCGGTCGCGTCGTCGAGCAGCGCGGCGCACTCCGGCGGCGGCAGCGGGCCCAGGTGGACGACGGGCAGGCCGGCGAACTCCGGGTCGCCGGCACGGTGGGCGGCGACGGAGAGGAGGAGCCCGGTCCGGCCGGCGGGGTGCGGGTGCCGGGCCGCCTCGCACAGGGCGGCGCGGGCGCGGCCGGGCCACAGGTGGACGTCGTCCGCGCACACCAGCACCGGCGTGTCCGCCGCCGGGCCCCGCAGGACGCGGGGCAGCGCGCCGGGCTCCGCCCACAGGACCGGGCCGGCCGTGAAGGCACGGGCGGCCCAGTGGAGGAGGGTGGTGCGGCCGAGCCCCGGCTCGCCGGTCACCAGGAGGGAGGCGCTGTGCGTCCGCAGCCGGTCGGACAGCGCGCCCACCGCGCGCCGTTCGGCGCCGCGGCCGTGCAGGCGCACCGCCGGACGTACGGTCGTCTCTCCGGTCATTCCCGGGAGGTTACGCGCGCGTAACCGAAGGCGGAAGTCGCCGGTCCGCGTCCGCCGTCCGGGCCGATCCGGGCTGTGACCTGCGGTGTCGGCCGCCGTCGGCCGGAGCGGGACTGTGCCGCTGCCCAGCGTGCGCGGCCCTTGGCCGTGCGCCCGCACAACGCCGGCGGCCGGCCGACCGCGTGCCGGCGGCGGCCGCACCGGATGTGCGACCGCCGCCGGACCGTGCCGCGGGGGCGTCAGGAGCCGTGCGGGCAGTTGCCCCGGTACTCCTCGATGGTCAGGCTCGGCCGAGGCAGCGGGCAGAGGAACTGCTCGTAGCGGGTGTCGTTGTCGATGAACCTCTTCAGCCAGGAGATGCTGTACTTCGCGATCGTCGTGTTCGAGGTGTTCGGCGCGAAGTGGGTGGCGTTGTTCAGCTCCAGGTAGGCACGGTCCGTGCCCGACGGCAGGCTGGAGTAGAACGGCTCGGAGTGGGAGGAGACGGGGGCGATGCTGTCGCCGTCCGCTCCGATGATCATGGTGGGGGTGCGGACCTCGGGCCAGGTCTTGTCGAGGTTCCACGGGGTGAGCGGGATGGCGGCCTGGAGGACGGCCGGGACTTGGCGGCCTCCAGCGTGCCGCCACCGCCCATGGAGTGGCCCATGACGCCGAGGCGGCTGCTGTCGATGCGGGTTCTGACCGAGCTGCGCTCGGTGAGGTAGTCCAGCGCCGCGAGCATCTGCCGGCCGCGCGAGTCGGGCTGGTCGAGCCGGGTGTTGGTGTCGATGGTGAACACCACGAAGCCCTGCGAGGCCAGGCGCGGGCCGAGCCAGGCCATGGAGGACTGGTCGGCGGTGTAGCCGGGGGCGACCACGACCGCGCCGAAGGTGCCGTCGCTGGTCGTGGTCGGGTAGTAGATGGTGCCGCCGCCGAAACCGGTGACGACGAGGGAGGAGACCACCGTGTCCGCGACGGCGTAGGGGCCGCGCGCCGCCTCGATGCTGGACTCGGTGGGGGCCGGGCCGCGCTCGTAGGGGTTGTCGGCGGCGTGGGCGGCCGGGCCGGTGAGGGTGCTGAGCCCGGCGACGGCGGCGACGGCCGCCGCCGCGCCGGTGAGCCGCCGCCGCAGGGCGCGCAGCGGCGGCCGCGGTGCCCGGTGGGCGGCGGTGGAGGTGTGGGGTTCGTCTGCACGACGAGTCGTCCTCTCTGTCGTGGCGAGGGGCCCGGCCGGTGGCCGCACACGGTGCGGGACGCGTGGGGCCGCGTCCCCCGACTCCGCCGGACGGGCATCGCCGCTGAGCTGGCCGTGCCACTGTCGGGGCACGGCCCGCCCGGGCGGATCGGCAATTTCACCGGTCACTCGTCCCGCCCCGGTGCGCGGCAGTCGCTCCCGCCCGGCGCGCCCACCGCGCCACGCCCTCGGGGAAGCACCCCGGGGACCCCCTCCGCAGGCCTCCCGGCCGGCTCCGCGTCCCGCCCGCACCGGATCCGGCCCCGCCCCGCGTCACGCCCGCCCGCGATCCGGACCGGCCCCCGTCCGCCCCCACCCGGATCCGGACCGGCCCCCGTCCGCCCCACCCGGATCCGGACCGGCCCCCGTCCGCCCCCATCCGGATCCGGACCGGCCCCCGTCCACGCCCGCCCGCGATCCGGACCGGCCCTGCGTCCACACCCGCCCGGGGTGCGGACCCGCTCCGCCTCCCGCCCACCCGGCGGACCGGCCCGCGTCCGAGCCGGCCGGGGTTCGCGCTGGTCCGTGCATCGCGTGTGCGGGCGCGGGCGCCGTCCGGGCCGCGCGGCGTCCCGTGGTCCGCGGCCCGGGCCGGACGCCGGGATCGCGGGCGCCGTGCGTGCCCCGTGCGCCCCGGCCCCGAGGCTTGCGCCGGGGGCCGGTCGGTGTGTCACGCTCGGCCCGGCCGGGCGGCCCGGTGCGGCCCGGGGTTCACCACCGTGGAGAGGCGACGGTATGCGGATCGGACTGCTCGGCACCGGCCCCTGGGCGGACATGGCGCACGCGCCCGCCCTGAGCCGGCACGACGACCTGGACTTCGTGGGGGTGTGGGGGCGCCGCCCGAGGCCGCCAAGGAACTGGCGGAGCGTCACGGCACCCGCGCCTACGACGACGTGGACGCGCTGCTCGACGACGTGGACGCCGTCGCGGTGGCGCTGCCGCCGGCCGTGCAGGCCTCCCTGGCGGTGCGCGCGGCGCGGGCGGGCCGCCATCTGCTGCTGGACAAACCGCTGGCGGCGAGCGTCGCCCAGGGGCGCGAGGTGGCCGAGGCGGTGCGTGAGGCCCAGGTGGCGTCGGTGGTCTTCTTCACCAGCCGGTTCCACCCCGGGACCGAGGCGTGGATCGGGGAACAGGCGGGCCGCGACGAGTGGTTCACGGCCCGGGCGCAGTGGCTCGGCGCGGTGTTCACCGGGGACAGCCCGTTCGCCCGGTCGCCGTGGCGGCGGGAGAAGGGCGCGCTGTGGGACGTGGGCCCCCACGCCCTGTCGGTGCTGCTGCCGGTGCTGGGCGACGTGGTGCGGGTGACGGCGGCCGCGCACGGGCCCGGGACACCGTGCACGCGGTGCTCGAGCACACCGGCGGCGCGTCGAGCGTGCTGACGCTCAGCCTGACGGCGCCGCCGGCCGCGGCGGGCGCGACCGTGGAACTGCGGGGGGCGTCCGGGGTGACGCTGCTGCCGGAGGCCGCGGAGGGGCCGGTGCCCGCCCTCGTGCGCGCCGCGGACGCGCTGGCCGCCGCCGCCCGGACGGGGAAGCCGCACCCCTGCGACGCCGGGTTCGGGTTGCGGGTGACGGAGATCCTCGCGGACGTCGAGGCCCGGCTGGAGGCGGCGCCGGGCTGACCGTTCAGGGACGTGGGCCGAGCGGCTCGTCGCTCCAGCGGAACCACGCCCGGTCGCCGTCGACGTGCAGCAGGAACCCGGCGACCGGGCCGTCCGGGGAGTCCAGGCGCATCCGCCGCCCGATCTCGCCCTGGACCGGCTCCCACTCCTCCCAGTGGCCCTCGTCGTCGCTCAGGGCCAGCTCCAGCTCACGGGCGAACAGCGTGCGTACGGCGCCGAAGGCCGGGCCCGGGGTGAAGCGGCCGGAGAGCCAGGGGAAGTCGGCCTCCTCGATGCGGATCTCGCCGACCAGCCCGCCGTCGGCCCGGTCCCGCACCCGCCAGGTCTCGCCCTCGAATCCCACGTCGCCTCCACCGGCCGCCGGTCGTGATCGTCGCGGGGCCAGCCTGCCATGCCCGTTCCGGCGTGCGGCGGGTGCGGCCGCGTAGGAGCGTGGTGGTGTGGGACGCGGAGCAGGGTGGTGGCGTGGGAGGGGTGTCCGCCGTGCCGTCGCTCCGGGGTGAGGACCGGCGGGGCTGGCTGCGGGGGCGCCGCCGCCCCGCTGGGTGCGTCTGCTGCCGCCCGCCCTCGTCGTCGGGGTCGGCACGGCGACGCTGGTCAGCCCGGACCCGCTGGACATCGGCTTCCTGCTGGGCGCCATCCCGCCGCTGGCCGTCCTGTCGTACCGTCCGGCGGCGACCGCCGTGCTCGGCGGTGCGGTGGTGGCGCTGCTGAGCGTGCCGGCGTTCCGGCTGGACCGGCCCGGCGGCACCGACCTGCTGACCGTGGCGTTCGTCGCCCTGCTGAGCGTGTTCGTGTCCTTCGTGCGCAGCCGCCGCGACGCCCAGCTGGATCTGGAGCGGACGGTCGCCGAGGCCGCGCAGCGGGCCGTCGTGCCCCCGCTGCCCGAGCGGGTCGGGCCGGTGCGGTGCGCGGGGCTGTACCGGGCGGCGCAGCACGGGACGCTGGTCGGGGCGACTTCTTCGACGTGCGGGACGGCCCGTTCGGTGTCCGGGCGGTCATCGGTGACGTGCAGGGGCACGGGCTGTCGGCGGTGGCCACGGTGGCGTCGCTGCTGGGGGCGTTCCGGGAGGCGGTGCTCGACCTGCCCGGCCTCGCGGCGGTCGCCGCCCGGCTCGACCGCAGGCTGCGGGTCGACTCTGCGGACGTGCGGCACGCCGAGCTGTTCGCGACGGCCGCGCTGCTGGAGTTCTCCGGCGACGCCGCCGAGGTGCGGATCGTGACCTGCGGGCACCCGCCGCCGGTGCTGCTGCGCGGCCGGCGGCCACCGAGCTGGACCTCGCGCCGTGGACGCCGCTGGGGCTGGGGCTGGCGGACCCCGCCGCGATCGCCACGCAGACGGTGCGGCTGCGGCCGGGGGACCGGCTGTTCCTGTGTTCCGACGGTGTCCTGGAGTCCCGGGACGCCGGCGGCCGCTTCTACCCCCTGCTCGACCGGCTGCCCGGGCTGTCGGAGGCCGCGGGGCCCGATCCGGCCCGGCTGGCCGCGCTGGTCCGGGCCGACCTCGCCCGGTTCTGCCCCGACGTCCGGGACGACGTCACGATGCTGGTCCTGGCCCCGTCTCCCGCGGCGCGGCCCTGATCCGGGCCGGCTCGCGCGGGCCTCGCGCGCCCGCGGGCGGCGGCCGCAGGCGGGGCGCGCGACGGGAAGGGACGATACGGTGATAACCGGATGTTCGGAAACCGGTGGCAGCACCGGGACCGAATCAGCGATCGGACCGGAGGAGCTTCAGATCATGGAGATGTCACAGCCTGAGGCTTCCCGGCCGTCCGAGGTCCGCGTCCGCGACGACCGCGCCACCCCGGACGACCTGCTCCACACCCGCACCGGCACCGACGTGTCGCCGGAGGACCTGGTCCTGGCGGCCGGCAAGGACCTCACGGAACGCAATCTGGAATGGGCCCGGCGCAAGCTCGCCGACGAGGGCCCGGCAGCCCTGGAGAAGCTGCTGCCCTGACGCGGATCCGCCCGGCCGGGAGGGATCCCGGCCGGGGCGGGCGTTCAGCGCTCCTCGCGGTCCGGCAGCGCCGTGTCGTCCTCGACGACGTGCACGGCGGCCTCCTCGGCGCCGGCCGCGCCCGCGTCGATGCCCACGTCCCGGGCGACGGTCTCCTTGGTCGTGTCGGGTGGGCCCCTCGTCGGGGGCGACCAGACGCCCGGAGCGTTCCGTGCCCGCCTCGGGGTCGACCGGCTCGCCCTCGCCGCCGGGCGTGTCGCCGACGCCGTCGCCGGCGGGCTCGGTGACGTCGGGGACCTCCTGGGCGAGCCGCTGGTCGAGCGTCTCGCCGTCGTGCTGCTCGGCGGCCGTGGTGCCGTGCTTGGTGACGCCGAGGGGCTTCTCGGGCGGCGAGTAGCCCTCGTCCAGGGTCTCGTCGTAGTCCCGCTCGTCGAGGGCGTCCTGCAGGTCGAGCGGCGCGGCGTCCTCCTGCTCCTCGTTGCTTCCGGTGGGCTGGTAGGCGTCGTCGGCCATCGGGTCCGTGCCCATCGCTGCCTCCCTCTCGCGCTGCGTCGCCTCGGTCGTGTCGGGTGTCTGCATTCGCGTTTCCCGTCACGCGATCTCTAACCTCGGCGGCCCCCGTACGGCGTACGGGGGCCGTCCGGCGCGCACGCGGCCGGCGGTTCACGCCCCGCCGGGCCGGCGGGTCACTTCTTCAGGGGCTGGGTGAAGCGCAGCAGATTGCCGGCCGGGTCGCGGAACGCGCAGTCCCGGACGCCGTAGGGCTGGTCCATGGGCTCCTGGAGCACCTCCGCGCCGGAGGCGCTGATGCGCTCGAAGGTGGCGTCGCAGTCCTCCGTCGAGAACAGCACCCCGCGCAGCAGGCCCTTGGCCATCAGTTCCGCGAGGGCCTGTTTGTCGGCCGGCGAGGTGCTGGGGTCGGCGGCGGGCGGCTCCAGCACGATGTTCACGTCCGGCTGCGCGGGCGATCCGACGGTGACCCAGCGCATCCCCTCGAACCCGACGTCGTTGCGGACTTCCAGGCCGAGGACGTCGCGGTAGAAGGCGATCGCCTTGTCGTGGTCGTCGACGGCGATGAAGCAGGTGGAGAGCTTGATGTCCATGCCGCTCACGCTACGGTCGTTCCGCGGGGCGCGCTTCTCCGTTCCTGACCGGCCTGGTGTAGATCTTGGCGATGCAGGCGGGGACGGCGGCCCCCTGGTCGTGGCTGCGGGCGCGGTAGGCGCTGGGGCTCTCGCCGACCAGCTCGGTGAAGCGGGTGCTGAAGGATCCGAGCGACGTACAGCCGACGGCGAAGCAGACCTCGGTCACCGTCAGGTCGCCGCGCCGCAGCAGCGCCTTGGCGCGCTCGATGCGGCGGGTCATCAGATAGCTGTACGGCGTCTCGCCGAAGGCGGCGCGGAAGCTGCGGGAGAAGTGGCCCGGTGACATCAGGGCCTCGCGTGCCAGGGCCGGGACGTCGAGGGGCTCGGCGTAGTCGCGGTCCATCCGGTCGCGGGCCCGCCGCAGCCGGACCAGGTCGTCGAGATCGGGCCGTTTCACGCCCTCGAGTCTCGCACACGCCCCGGGGTCGGGCGGGCGGGGAGACCCGGCCGCCCGGCCCCGGGGAAGGGCGCGGTCAGGCGCCGACGTAGGCCGCCAGGTGCTCTCCGGTGAGGGTGGAGCGGGCGGCGACCAGCTCGGCGGGCGTGCCCTCGAAGACGATCCGCCCGCCGTCGTGGCCGGCGCCGGGGCCGAGGTCGATGATCCAGTCGGCGTGGGCCATGACGGCCTGGTGGTGCTCGATGACGATCACCGACTTGCCGGAGTCGACGAGCCGGTCGAGCAGGCCGAGCAGCTGCTCGACGTCGGCGAGGTGCAGGCCGGTGGTCGGCTCGTCGAGGATGTAGACGCCGCCCTTGTCGGCCATGTGGACGGCCAGCTTCAGCCGCTGCCGCTCACCGCCGGACAGGGTGGTCAGCGGCTGGCCCAGGGTGAGGTAGCCGAGCCCGACGTCGGTGAGCCGTGTCAGGATCTTGTGGGCGGCCGGCGTGCGCGCGTCGCCGGCGGCGAAGAACTCCTCGGCCTCGGTCACCGACATCGCCAGCACCTCGCTGATGTCCCGGCCGCCGAGGTGGTACTCCAGCACCGCGGCCTGGAACCGCTTGCCCTCGCAGTCCTCGCAGGTGGTGGCGACGCTCTGCATGATCGCCAGGTCGGTGTAGACGACGCCGGCGCCGTTGCAGGTGGGGCAGGCGCCCTCGGAGTTGGCGCTGAACAGGGCCGGCTTGACGCCGTTGGCCTTGGCGAAGGCCTTGCGGATCGGGTCGAGCAGGCCGGTGTAGGTGGCGGGGTTGCTGCGCCGGGAGCCCCGGATGGGGCTCTGGTCGACCGACACCACGCCCTCGTCGGCGGGGATCGAGCCGTGCAGCAGCGAGCTCTTGCCGGAGCCGGCGACACCGGTGACGACGGTCAGCACACCGAGCGGGATGTCGACGTCGACGTTCCGCAGGTTGTTCGCCGTCGCCCCGCGGATCTCCAGCGCGCCCTTCGGCGTGCGCACGGTCTCCTTGAGGGACGCCCGGTCGTCCAGGTGGCGGCCGGTGACGGTGTCGGAGGCGCGCAGCCCCTCCAGGGTGCCCTCGAAGCAGACGGTGCCGCCCGCCGTGCCGGCGCCCGGCCCGAGGTCGACGACGTGGTCGGCGATCGCGATGGTCTCCGGCTTGTGCTCCACCACCAGGACGGTGTTGCCCTTGTCGCGCAGCCGCAGCAGCAGGTCGTTCATGCGCTGGATGTCGTGGGGGTGCAGGCCGGTGGTGGGCTCGTCGAAGACGTAGGTGACGTCGGTGAGGGAGGAGCCGAGGTGGCGGATCATCTTCACGCGCTGCGCCTCGCCGCCCGACAGCGTGCCGGCCGGCCGCTCCAGCGAGAGATAGCCGAGGCCGATCTCCACGAACGAGTCCAGGGTGGCCTGGAGCTTGGCGAGCAGCGGCGCGACCGACGGCTCGTCCAGACCGCGGACCCATTCGGCCAGGTCGCGGATCTCCATCGCGCAGGCGTCGGCGATGTTGATGCCCTTGATCCGGGAGGAGCGGGCCGCCTCGGCGAGCCGGGTGCCGCCGCACTCGGGGCAGGCGGTGAAGGTGACCGCGCGCTCCACGAACGCCCGGATGTGCGGCTGCATCGCCTCCTTGTCCTTGGACAGGAACGACTTCTGGATCTTGGGGATCAGGCCCTCGTAGGTGAGGTTGACGCCGTTGACCTTGACCTTGGTGGGCTCCCCGTACAGGAAGTCCCGCAGTTCCTTCTCCGTGAAGTCGCGGATCGGCTTGTCCGGGTCGAGGAAGCCCGACTGGGCGTACAGGCCCACGGTCCAGACGTTGTCCGACTTCCAGCCGGGGATGGTGAACGCGCCCTCGGCGATCGACTTGGAGTCGTCGTAGAGCTGGGTGAGGTCGATGTCGGAGACCGTGCCGCGGCCCTCGCAGTTCGGGCACATGCCGCCGGTGCGGTTGAAGGTCGCCTTCTCCGTCTTCTTGTTGCCGCGCTCCACGGTGATCGCGCCGCTGGCCCGCACCGAGGGGACGTTGAACGCGAACGCGCCGGGCCCTCCGATGTGCGGGTCGCCGAGGCGGCTGAAGAGGATGCGCAGCATGGCGTTGGCGTCCGTGGCGGTGCCGACGGTGGAGCGCGGGTCGGCGCCCATGCGCTGCTGGTCGACGCTGATCACGGTGGTCAGCCCGTCGAGGACGTCGGCCTCGGGCCGGGCCTGCGTGGGCATGAAGCCCTGGACGAAGGCGCTGTAGGTCTCGTTGATCAGCCGCTGCGACTCCGCCGCGATCGTGTCGAACACGAGGGAGCTCTTGCCTGAACCGGAGACGCCCGTGAACACCGTGAGCCGGCGCTTGGGGATCTCGATGCTGACGTCCTTGAGGTTGTTCTCACGCGCGCCGTGCACCCGGATCATGTCGTGGGTGTCGGCGGCGTGCGGCTCGGGCGACCGCGCATCCGTTCTCGGGGCCTTGCTCATCGTCTCTCCATCCCTGGGCGGTCCGGCTTCGCGATCCGGTTCGGCTCGTCCGGCCCGATCCAACCAGCTTCTCGCCGTCGCGTCCGGCGTTCTCGACCCGGACTCGAGGCCTGGTGCACGGGGTCGAGGCTAGGCGGACGACGGTGGGGCGCGCTTCTCAGTTCCTGACCGGTCCTGCCGTACCGACCGGTCCGGCCGTGCCGGCGGTGCCGGCCGACCCTGCCGTCCCCGCTGATCCGGCCGTGCCGGTCCGTGGCGCGATCCGGATCTCCAGGTCGGTGATCCGGTGCGGGGTCCAGGTGCGGGCGTACCCGGGCGGTGTGCCGCCCGGTCCGGTGATGGCGGCCACGGGGATGCGGCGGGCGGTGTCGACGACCTCGGGGACGGTGATGTTCTCGTTGTTCCCCGAGGTGTTCCCGGCGGAGCAGCCGGTGTAGTAGGCGATCGGGATGGCCTCGTGCCCGGTGAGCAGGCAGGGCGGGCGGACACCGAGGCCGTGCAGTGTCCCGGCGACGCGCGCCCAGTCGCGCCGGCTGTCGGTGTTGCGGTCCACGGTGAACACCAGGACGGTGAGCTGCACCGCGAGGTGACCGGCCAGTCCGAGCGCGACCAGCGTCGTGGCGAGGGGCCGCCACCGGCCGCCGGGCCGTTTCACGAGGTGCCACAGCGCGTCGGCGACCGGGACGGCCAGCAGGGCGTAGGCGGGCTGGAGGAAGCGGGGCGCCGCGTAGTCGATCATGAACAGGTAGGGCAGGGCGACCGTCGTGGCGCAGGCGAGCGGGACCAGGGTGCGGGCCGTGCGCCTGGCCCGTACGGCGACGGCGAGCCCGAGTGCGGCGAGGACCGGGAGCAGGAACCACCAGGCGGTGACCACGGGGTGCGGCGGGGACCCCGTGCAGGGCCAGCGGCACAGCGCGCGGCCGCCGAGGCTGCGCAGCTGGTCGTCGACGGCGAAGCCCCAGCCGAGCCCGCCCTGCACGCGGGAGGCCTCGGCCATCCGCTCCAGGAGGCCGCCGTACCAGACGTAGGCCTCGACGACCCACTCCGCTCCCCCGGCGGCGAGACCGCCCGCCAGGGCGAGCAGCAGCGTCCAGTGGCGTCGCAGCAGGGCGAGCACCAGCAGCGGCACGGTGACCCAGACGGCGTCGGTGGGGCGCATCCACGCCATCAGCGCCGCGCCGGCCACCACGCCCCACAGCGCCGCCCGGCCGGACGGACGCTCCCGGGCGCGCAGGAAGCAGCCGACCGTGACCAGGGCGCCGACGGCGACCCAGTAGTTGGGCATGGCCTGGGGGCCGTAGAAGAGCGTGATCCACAGGGAGGCGAACAGGGCGCCGCCGGTGGCCAGGACGCGGACCGGGAACAGGCCCCGCCAGCAGCGCAGGGCCAGGTAGAGGCCGAGGCCGGAGAGGAGGGCGAGGTAGATCCGGAGCAGTTCGGTGGAGGACGACCAGGAGGCGACGGGCGCGACCAGCAGGGAGACGCCGCGGGAGCGGGGCGCGCTGAAGAAGGCGGCCGGGGTGTGGGCGGTGACCTGGCTGACGTAGACGGTCTCGTCCCAGCCGAGGCCCATGCCGGGCGGACCAGGAGGAGTTGGGCCAGGGTGAAGACGGCGGCCACCGCGGCCAGTGGCCGGGTGCCGGGGGTGCGGCCGGTGCCGCCGGGCGCCGGTCCCCCGTCACGGCGGCGGGTGCCGACGAGATCCGGGCTCACACCGTTCGCCATCGGTCCGCCCTTCGGTCATGAACGCAAGGTGAATGTCTATAAAACAGACACAAACCTAACCCTTGCCCAGGCGTCACGCAGGTGGGAATCCGGCCCCGGCCCGGAGCGTCACCGCCCCGCCCGGCGGTCGGGCGGGGGCGGTGACGGCGGGTCAGCGGGCGTTGGGCCGGCGGTGCGGCGGCTGGTCGGGGACGGCCGGCGCTTCACCGCCGGGACGGGGAGGGTGACGGGCCGTCGCCGTCCAGGGCGACCTCCGCCCCGTGATGACGGATCGTCAGCGGACTGCCGGACAGCAGCGTGTACGTCGCCGAGCCCGCGCCGATCTCCACGCGCACGCACCGGCCGCGGAACTGGAGCCGGAAGGCCAGCCGGCTGAACTTCTCCGGCAGGCGCGGTGCGAACCGCAGCGTGTCGCCGTCGCGGCGGGTGCCGCCGAACCCGGCGACCAGGGCCATCCAGGTCCCGGCCAGCGACGCGATGTGCAGCCCGTCACGGGTGTTGTGCTCCAGGTCCGCCAGGTCCATCAGCGCGGCCTCGGCTGCGTAGTCGTAGGCCAGGCGCAGATGACCGGTCTGGGCGGCGACCACGGCCTGGCAGCAGGCCGACAGCGAGGAGTCGCGCACGGTCAGCGGCTCGTAGTAGGCGAAGTTGCGGGCGATCTGGTCCTCGTCGCAGTGCGCGTCGAACCAGCTGCCGCAGGTGTACATCGCCAGGACCAGGTCGGACTGCTTGATCACCTGCTTGCGGTAGAGGTCGAAGTAGGGGAAGTGCAGCATCAGCGGGTACTGGTCGGCGCCCGTGCGGGCGAAGTCCCAGCGCTGGTAGCGGGTGAAGCCGGCGTGCTGCTCGTGCACGCCGAGCTCCTCGTTGTACGGGATGTTCACGGCCTCGGCCGCGTCCCGCCAGGCGGCGCTCTCCTCGTCGTCGACGCCCATCCGGGCCGCCTCGTCCGGGTACCGTTCGCAGACGTCGGCGGCGGCCAGCAGGTTCGAGCGGGCCATCAGGTTGGTGTAGACGTTGTCGTCGGCGATCGCGCTGTACTCGTCCGGTCCGGTGACACCGTCGATGTGGAAGGTGCCGTGGTGGTCGTGGTGGCCGAGCGAGCGCCACAGCCGGGCGGTCTCCACCAGCAGTTCCAGCCCGGTGTCGCGTTCGAACCCGGTGTCCCCCGTGGCCGCGACGTACCGCACGACGGCGTGCGCGATGTCGGCCGCCACGTGGAAGGCGGCGGTGCCGGCCGGCCAGTACGCGGACCCCTCGGAGCCGTCGATGGTGCGCCACGGGAACGCGGCGCCGCGCAGGCCGAGCTGGGCGGCGCGCTCCCGGGCGGCCGGCAGGGTGTCCCGGCGCCAGCGCAGCGCCTCGGCCACGGCCCGGGGCTCGGTGTACGTCAGCACCGGCAGCACGAACATCTCCGTGTCCCAGAACGCGTGGCCGTCGTAGCCGGAGCCGGTCAGGCCCTTGGCCGGGATCGCCCGCTGCTCGGCGCGGGCGCCGGCCTGCAGGACGTGGAAGAGGGCGAAGCGGACGGCCTGCTGGATCTCCTCGTCGCCGTGCACCTCGACGTCGGCCCGGGCCCAGAAGTCGTCCAGGTAGGACCGCTGCTCGGCCAGCAGTCCGGCCCAGCCGCTGTGCGCGGCGGCGGCGAGCGCCGCCTCGACCTGGTCGCTCATCGCCGGCCGGGAGCGGGTGCCCGACCAGCCGTGGGCGACGGTCTTCTGCACCCGCAGCCGCTGCCCGGGCTCCAGCACGGCGGTGACGGTCAGCCGGGCCACGTCGACGTTGCTCTCGCTGGTGGTGACGAACCCGTCCGGGCCCTCGACGACGTGGTCGGCGGCCACGGCGACGCGCAGGCCGCTGCGCCGGGTGCGGTGGACCAGGCGCAGCCGCCGCCCGAGGGCGAGGTCCTCCTCCGGTTCGAGCGGGGACTTCAGCGCCTTGGCGGTGCGGGGGTCGCCGTCGGGGTCGGGCAGGCTCTCGTTGGCGACCAGTTCCGACTGGATGACCACGCGGGTGCGGCTGTCGACGGGCTCGACCTCGTACTCGACGGCGGCGATCGCCCGCTGGGTGAGGGAGACCAGCCGGGTGGAGCGCACCCGGACCGTCGAGCCGGCCGGCGACGTCCACTCGCAGACCCGCTCCAGCACGCCCCGGCGCAGGTCCAGGGTGCGTTCGTGCCTGCCGAGACGGCCGTAGCGCAGGTCGAACGGCTCGTCGTCGACGAGCAGCCGCAGCAGCTTGCCGTTGGTGACGTTGATGACCGTCTGGCCCGACTCGGGGTAGCCGTAGCCGGCCTCGGCGTAGGGCAGCGGGTGCAGTTCGTGGACGCCGTTGAGATAGGTGCCGGGCAGGCCGTGCGGCTCGCCCTCGTCGAGGTTGCCGCGCCAGCCGACGTGCCCGTTGGACAGGGCGAAGACGGACTCGCTCTGGGCGAGCAGGTCGAGGTTGAGGGAGGTCTCGCGCACGGACCACGGCTCGACCGCGTACGAGCGGTTGGTGATCACGCACGGCCTCCCAGCTCGGCGAGGTCCCGGACCACCCGGTCGGCGCCGTGCGCGTAGAGGGCGTCGGCCTGCCCGACGCGGTCGACGCCGACGACGTAGCCGAAGTGGCCGGAGCGGCCGGCGTCCATGCCGGCGAGCGCGTCCTCGAACACGGCGGCGTGGGACGGCTCGACGCCGAGGTCGCGGGCGGCGGCGAGGAACGTGTCGGGGTGCGGCTTGCCCGGCAGCTTCCGTTCGCGGGCCACCACCCCGTCGATCCGTACGTCGAACAGGCGCTCGGCGTCGATGGAGCGCAGGACGTCGACGGTGTTGGCGCTCGAGGAGACGATCGCGGTGCGCAGGCCGCTTGCGCGCACGGCCTCGATGTAGCGCAGGGTGCCGTCGTAGGCCTCGACGCCGTCGGTGCGGATCTTCTCCAGCAGCAGCTGGTTCTTCCGGTTGCCGACGCCGTTGACGGTCGGCGCGTCCGGTGGGTCGTCCGGGTCGCCCTCGGGCAGGTCGATGCCCCGGGAGGCGAGGAAGGTGCGCACGCCGTCGGCGCGGGGGCGGCCGTCGACGTACTCGTCGTAGTCGGAGTCGGTGAAGGGGCGGAAGTCCTCCCCGTCCCGCTCGCGCAGGAACGCGTCGAACGTCTCCTTCCAGGCGGCGGCGTGCACCACCGCGGTCCGGGTGACGACCCCGTCGAGGTCGAAGAGGCAGGCCTGGATGTCATCGGGGAGTCCGAGCTGCGTCGTCATACCCGTCACAGTTCCCCGCGTCGGCGCGTCCCATCGGGTGGTCCCGCGCACAGCGCCGGGGCACCGGTACGGCCGGGCGGGTGACACACTCGGCTGCATGCCGCCCACCTTCGACGACCTCCTGGCCCGCGCCCGCCGGCTCCCGAACGGCGGCCGGCGCGCCCTCCTCGGCATCGCCGGAAGCCCCGGCGCCGGCAAGTCGACCCTGGCCGAGCGCCTCGTGCGGGAACTGAACGGCACCGGGGAACCGTGGGCCGCCCACGTGCCGATGGACGGCTTCCACCTCGCCGACGCCGAACTGGAACGGCTGGGCCGCAGGGACCGCAAGGGCGCCCCGACACCTTCGACGCGGCCGGGTACGCGGCACTGCTGCGGCGACTGCGCGAGGAGGGCGACGAGGGGCGGACGGCGCCGGCGAGGTGGTGTACGCGCCGGGTTTCGAACGGGTGCTGGAGCAGCCGCTGGCCGGGCCGTGCCGGTGCCGCCGTCGGCCCGGCTGGTGGTGACGGAGGGCAACTACCTGCTGCTGACGGACGGCCCCTGGCGCGGGTGCGGGCCCGGCTGGACGAGGTGTGGTTCTGCGAGCTGGACGAGACGGAGCGGGTACGCCGGCTGGTGGCCCGCCACGAGGAGTTCGGCAAGTCGCACGCGGAGGCGGTGGCCTGGGTGCACCGCTCCGACGGGCCCAACGCCGAGCTGGTGGCCGCCACGCGCGACCGGGCGGACCTCGTGGTGCGGACGGACCGCCTGGACGGGTGGGACCGGACGGGGTGAACCCCGCCGGCAGAGGGCACCGGCGCCGGTCGGCGACGGCGCCGGTGCGATGCCAGGGGCGGTGCGGTGCGGCGCCGGCGTCCGTGCGATGCCGCGTCAGCGCGGTGCGGCGCCGGCGTCCGTGCGATGCCGCGTCAGCGCGGTGCGGCGCCGGCGTCAGCGCTGTCCCGGCGTCCGTGCCGGCGTCGGTGCCGGTGCGGCGGAGGTCAGGGCGTGGCGCGCGGGAAGCCGTCGGCGCGGACGTGCGGCAGCACCCGGCTGGCCACCCGGTAGCGGCCGCCCGGCACGTCGTCGGCCCGGGAGACGTGGACCGCGAGCGGCCCGCCCACTCGTAGCCGTGCCGGTCGGCGTGCCGGGCCAGACTGTCGGTGAGCGTCTGGCCCACGCGGGCGCCGCGCCGGGACAGCTCCTCGTGGACGGGGTCGGCGAGCGCCACCTCATAGGCGTTGGGCACCAGGACGCGCCCCTCGGCGCAGACCACCGCCTTGCTGTCGCACTCGGCGCGCAGGGCGTCGAGGAGTTCGACCGGCTCCCGGTCGAACACCCGCGCCCAGAACGCTTCCCATCGGTTCTCCAGTGTCTCTTCCAGCGCGCTGAGGGCGCCATGCTCATGTCACCTGCCGGTTCGCATCGCTTCGTGTGCGTACGGGACGTGGCCGTGCGCGGCCCGGTGCCGGGGCTCGCGCTCACTTCTCGTCGTAGTCGTCGGGACGGACCCGGGCCTCTTCCAGCGCCTCGCGCATCGTGCGGCCCGTGGCGCCCTGGCTGCCCCGGACTCCTCGGCCTCCTCGCGGGCGCGGGACTCCTCGCGGGTGCGCGCCGGGTTGGCCTTCGGGTCCTGGACGACGTCGTCCGTGGTGTCGGTCTTCCGGCGGTTCTCCTCCGGGACGGTCATGACGGCGGCTCCTCGTGCTCCGTTGTCGGGGGTTGCCTTTCGTGGCGCCGGGTTCCCGGACCCGGCGCGGCTATCCCTCCCGGCGCACCCGTCACGCCCGGGCGTCCGCGAAGGCCCCCTGGTCGGGGCGGCCGGTGGGCTATGTTGAACCACCGTGGGAGACTCCGTGGGAGACAAGGGAGGCGCACCCGTGCCATCGCCGCAGCAGGCACGCGCGCAGGCGTCAGCGATCACCTCGGCAGGACCGCCCCGGAGACCGAGGCCTCCCGACGTCCCAGCTGCGGACGCTGTTCGACCGGCCCCGGCTCTCCCCGGGCACCGGCGCATCGCCCAGTACCTGATCGAGCACCTCACCGAGGCGGCGTTCCTGTCGATCACGGAGCTCGCCGACCGTGTCGGCGTGAGCCAGCCGTCGGTCACCCGGTTCGCCTCGGCGGTCGGCTTCAGCGGCTACCCGGCGCTGCGGGAGCGGCTGCAGTCGATCGCCCTCGGCACCCGCGGCGGCGGCGCGGCCGAGGAGAACCACGGCAACGAGCTGCAGGCCGCGGTGGACGCCGAGATCGAGAACCTCGAGAACCTGCGGCGCGACTTCGCCGACCCCGGCACGGTGATCGACGTCGGCCGCAAGCTGGCGGCGTCGACCCGCTGACCGTGCTGGGTCTGCGGATCTCCGTCTCGCTGGCCGAGTACTTCGCCTACGCCGCCCGCCGCATCCATCCGGACGTGCGGCTGGTGACCCTCGGCGGCAGCGTCGCCTACGACGCGCTGCTGCAGTCCCGGGAGGCCGGCGGCACCTGGGTGCTGGCGTTCTCGATGCCCCGGCACGCCCACGAGACGCTGACCGCCGTGCGGGTGGCGCGCAGGGCGGGCTCAAGGTCGCGCTGATCACCGACCTGGCGCTGGGGCCGGTGGTCGACGAGGCCGACGTCACCTTCGCCACCGGCACCGGTTCGCGGCTGGTCTTCGACTCCTACGCGGCGCCGGGCGTGATGTGCGCGGCCCTGCTCCAGGCGATGACCGACGCCGATCCCGAGCGGACCCAGGCCCGGCTGGAGGAGTACGAGCACCTCGCCGAGCAGCACCAGTTCTTCCTGCGGGACTGACTCCGTCCCGCGAAGCTCGGCCCCACGGGACCGCCTCCGGTCCAGCGCCGACACGGCCGGAGGGCCGGGGCCTCGTCGGCAACAAAGCGCGCATGAATGTTTTCATACGTCTTGCATTGCGGATGGCATATATAAATACTGCTCACGGATCGCGGCCCGGCCGTCCCGGATCGCGTCCGCACCCGCACGAACGCCCGGGGCCCGCCGACTCCTACCCGCCCCGGCGGCCCGAGGGCGTTCGGCCGGGGGCATCGCCTGCGCGAGCGCCCGCCCGCGGCGGTCCCGGTCATCCCCTAGGCCGGGGCCGCCCCCAACCGTCGCCCCACGGCGACGACGCCGCACACCCCGGAAGCGATGAACATGTCCCTGACGTCCACGCGCACCCGCCCGGACTGGCCCTGCCAGGTCAAGATCCCCGGCAGCTACGACTGGGAACGCTCGGCCGCCAAGTGGCTGCGCGAGCTGGTGCCGGCGCGTTACGCCGGGTACCCCCGCTGGCCCGGCACCCGGTGCTGCTCGCCCGGCACGCGCAGATCCAGGTGCAGCACGAGATCCGGATGGCGCGGACGGCGCTGCAGACCGCGCGGGCCGACCTGCCGCGGCTCGGCGTGCCGGAGTCGGTCATCGAACACACGATCAAGCTCTACGCCGCCGAGGTCGCGCAGCTGCAGCACCTCGCGCGCAGCGTCCGTGCGGTCACCGAGGCCCTGGCCGAGCGCAACGCCGCACGCTGACCACCGCCGCCCGTACGCCTCCCGGCCTGCCCGGGCCGTCACGGACGCGCGGCGGGCGGGGCCGGCCGGGACGCGGGGAGTACGACGAGCCGGTCTGCGAATCCGGTTTCGTGTGCGATGCTCAACGCGTGAAGCGCGAGCACGCCACCCGGCGGGACCCGGCGCCGCTCACGGCCTGGCCGCACCGGGCGAGGGCGCCGCGGGGCCGCAGGCCGAGCTGGACCGGCTGTGCGAGCTGACCGCGGCGTCGGCCGTCCTGGAGCGGGCCAAGGGCGCGGTGATGGCGCGCACCGGGTGCTCGGCCGAGGCGGCACGCATGAGGCTGGAGCGGCGCGCCCGGAGGAGCGGCGGACGCTGCTGGAGGAGTGCTGGATCACGCTGGGCAGCCTTCTGCCCCCGCTGTCCGCGACCGACCGTACGGCGGAATCCT
Source organism: Streptomyces sp. SW4 (assembly GCA_003248315.1). Lineage (GTDB taxonomy): Bacteria > Actinomycetota > Actinomycetes > Streptomycetales > Streptomycetaceae > Streptomyces. Next base: position 757,838 of record QKWM01000001.1, on the reverse strand, counting down.
CCGAGCCGCTCCCCGCCGCCCCGCGCCCCTCCGGCAGCGCTCCCTCCGGCACCCGGGCGGACACCCCTGCCGGCGCCACCGCCGAAACCCCGGCCGGCACCCCGGCGACACCTCCACCGACCCGGACGCCCCGGCCGGCACCCCCGACCAAACCCCGCCGACGGCCCCGACGGCCCCGATGCCCCGACGGTCCCCCGGGCCATGTCGCGGACGGGCTCGCGGGGCTGGCGCGGGCGCTCGTGGGCGTGGGCTCGCCGCAGGAGCTGGCGGAATGCCTGCTGGAGCACCTCATACCGGACGTCGGGGCCGACGCGGTCATGCTCTACGCCCGTACGCCCACGGGCGGCCTGGACCTGCTCGGCACGCCGGTGTCGACGAGACCCTGGCGGCGCAGTGGCGTCAGGTGCCGCCGCTGAGCGGCCTCGCCGCCCTGGACGCCGTGCGCTCGGGTGAGCCGCGCTGGCTGGAGGACTTCGCTCGGACAGGCAGCGGTATCTGCTCATCGGCGGTCCGCCGAGCGCTGGCGCTCCCGGGCATGGCTGCCGGTGCCGGCCGGGACGGGCGCCGACATGTGCCTCGGTGTGCTCCGCAGGCGCGCCGGGGCGTTCTCGCCCGGGACCAGGCGGCATCTGGAGGCCGTCGCCCGGCTGTGCGCCGGCCGGCTGCGCGCCTTCGGCGCCCGCCCGGCCCGCCGGCGAACGCCGCCGACCTGGTCCAGCAGGTCTTCGACGCGCTGCCGGTCCCGGCGCTGCTGGTGACCCCGGTGCGCGGACCGTCCGGCGAGGTGCGGGACTACCGCATCGACGCGGCGACCGCGCGGGCCGGCGACCTGGCCGGCACCGGCGACCTGGTCGGCGCCCGGCTCCTGGACCGTTTCCCGGCGTTCGCGGACGGTCCGCTGTGGCGGGGCTGCCGGAACACGCTGGTCACCGGCGAGCCGTACGAGGGCGAGGCGACCGCGGAGCCGGCCGCGTCGCCGGGGGCGGAGGAGCCGTCGGCGTACGCGGTGCGGGCGGCGGCGCTGGGCGGCGGCCTGGTGCTGACCTGGCTCCCGTGCGCGCTGTCGGACCGGCAGGAGCAGCGGCTGGCCGACCTCCAGCGGCTGGGCGGGCTCGGCTGGGCCGACTGGAATCTGGTCACCGGCGAGGCCGCCTGGTCCGGCCAGGTGTACGTGATCTTCGGCCGGGACCCGGTGCGCGGCCCGATCCCGCTGACCGACCTGCCCGGGCTGGCGCTGCCCGAGGACACCGGCGCACTGTCCCGCGCCGTCGCCGCGCTGGTCGACGAGGGGCGGCCGTGCGACGTGCCGTTCCGCACCCGGACCCCGGTCGGCGTACGGCATCTGCGGATCGTCGCCGAGGCCGTGCGCGACCCTCCGGCACGCCCGTGGAGGTGCACGGCTTCGTGCAGGACCTGACCACGCGGCGCCGGGTGGAGCTGGCGCTGGTGGAGAGCGAGCGGGCGATGCTGTCGCAGCACGACGTGCTGCGGGCCGAGCGGACGCTGGCGGCCCGGCTCCAGCACGCGCTGCTGCCGCTGCCCGCCGTCCGCTGCGGCCGGCCGGGCTGCGCGTCGAGGTGGCCTATCTGCCCGCGCAGTCCGGGGTGCACGTCGGCGGCGACTGGTTCAGCGCGGTGGAGATGCCCGGCGGCGACGCGCTGCTCGTCGTCGGCGACGTCGCCGGTCACGGGGTGGACGCCGTGGCCACGATGGCCCAGCTCCGGTTCACCGCCAAGGGCATGGTCACCACCGGCTCGTCGCCGACCGGGGCGCTGACCCGCCTGAACACGCTGCTGCTGCACTCCCGTGACGCCCACGGCACCGCCAGCATGATCCTGGGCCGCTACCGCCCCGACGGGCGCCGCCTGGTGTGGGCGCAGGCCGGTCATCCGCCGCCGCTGCTGCTGCGCGCGGGCGCCGCGCGCTACCTCGACCGGCCGCGCGGCATGCTGCTGGGCGCGACCGGCGACCCGGTGTACGAGGAGGCGGAGTGCGTCCTGGAACCGGGCGACCGCCTGCTGTTCTACACCGACGGCCTGGTGGAGCGGCCCGAGGAGAGCATCGACCGGGGCCTGGAGCGGCTGGCGGAGGCGGTCACGGCCACCGAGGGGCACGGCACCGGCCCGGGCGCCCTGGAGCCGCTGCTGACCACGATGCTGGCCGGGCAGGAACGGCGGGACGACGTGTGCGTCCTGGACATACGGGTGCCGCGGGAGGAGTGAGCGGGGTCAGTCCACGGGGTGGCCGGGGTCGATGCCGAGGGTGTCGCTGAGCCGCAGCAGCGGTCCGCCGGCCCCGTCGCGGGCACCGGACTCGACCGGGTCGAGGACGAACCCGACGTGGTCGCCGCCGCCGGCGTGCCCCACGATCCGGCCGACGAACCAGGCCTCGGCGTCCTCGAGGACGACGGCACCGCCGTGCCCAGGGCGCCACCGGACGTCGCGGAACTTGTCGACCCCGTCGTCGCCGGTCCGTCCGCCGAACGCCTCGGCCAGCCCCACCTGGTCGCGGGCCAGCAGGTGGACGGCGAGGAACTCGGCGGTCCGCGCGACCCGGAAGGTGCGGTTGACCTCGGACAGCCACACCACGAACCGCACCGGCCGCAGCGAGCACTGCGAGGCGAACCCGACCAGGCAGCCGGCCCGCTCCCCGCGCGCCGCGGCCGTCACCACGCACATGTCGGGATCGAGCCGCCCGGTGAACGCGTCCATGTCCGCCATGGCCTCAGCTCATCACGACACCGGCGCCGATGCGAGGAAGCGGCGCAGGGAGGCCGTCATCGCCTCGACGAAGGCGTCCCGGCCCGGCTCGTCGAGGGCGTCCAGGGACAGGTACGGGTTGAGGTCCTCCAGCTCGACCAGCAGCAGTTCGCCGCCGGGGCGCGGCAGGCGTCGACGCGCTGGATGCCGTGCGCGAGCGTGTTCCAGTCGATGAACCGCCGGGCGAACGCGAGGTCCTCGGCCGTGGGGTGTACGGCTCCAGCTGCCAGCGGCGGGCCGGGTCGGGGGCGTACAGCGCGTACTGGAAGCCGTCGTCGACGAAGTAGAAGGAGACCTCGTAGGCGAAGTCGACGCGCGGTTGCGCGAGGACCTCGCCGGCCTCGGCGGCCACCACCTCCCGCAGCCGGTCCGCGGGCACGTCCCGCAGGCCCAGCGAGTCGGCGCCGAGCTTGGGCTTGACGACGTACCGCCGGGCCTCCGGCAGCCGGTGCAGGTCCTCGGGCCGGTCGACGGTGGGGATGACCGGGTGTCCCGCCGCGGTCAGGTCGAGCAGGTACTGCTTGCCGGCCATGTCCGCCCTGCCGGTGAGCGGGTTGTAGACGCGGGCGCCGAGCGCGGCCGCCCGCGCGCGGAAGCCGGTGTGGGCGTCGAGGTGGCCGAGGACCGGGCCGCTGTTGCGGACGACGACGGCGTCGAAGGCGTCCATCAGCGCGGCGGCGTCCCGCGGGTGGCACAGCGCCAGGTCGAAGCCGTCCCGCAGGCGGGAGGTGAGGAAGATGTCCTCGTCGCAGTAGCGCCGTCCGCGGGCCTGGTAGGCGAGGTCGGTGACGTAGAGGATGCGGGGGCGGCCGGACGGCATGGGGCTCTCCTTGGAACGGGCTGACGGTGATCGTAGGCGATCATCCGCCGCGGGCCCCTCGGGAGCACTCAGTTCCCCCACAACCCTGCACTGAGTGCCATTCACGCCGGTGAGCTGCTACGTTCCCGTCCATGAGCTCCAGCAGTGCGGCGCCCCGCCGCGGGGAGAGGGCCCAGGCCCCGGCCGGACGGCCGCCGATGCGCGAGGCGCTGGTCGCGGCGGCGTTCCGGCTGTTCCTCGAACGGGGTTACGAGCAGACCACCGTGGACGACATCGTCGCCCTGGCCGGGGTCGGCCGGCGGTCGTTCTTCCGCTACTTCCCCTCCAAGGAGGACGTGGTCTTCCCCGACCACGAGCGGTGCCTGGCCGACATGACCGCGTTCCTCGCCGACTCCCCCGAGGACGCGGAACCGGTGCGGCGGGTGTGCGACGCGGCCCGGCTGGTGCTGCGGATGTACGCGGAGAACCCGTCCTTCTCCGTCCAGCGGTACCGCCTGACCAAGCAGGTCCCCGGGCTGCGCGCCTACGAGCTGTCGGTGGTGTGGCGCTACGAGCGGGCCCTCGCCGCGTATCTGCGGGAGCGGTTCGCCGGGCGGCCGGACGGCACGCTGCGCGCGGACGTGATCGCGGCGGCGGTGGTGGCGGCGCACAACAACGCGCTGCGCTCCTGGCTGCGCTCGGACGGCCGCGGCGACGCGGGCGCCACCGTGGACCACGCGCTGGCGTACGTCCAGTCGGCCTTCGGCGCACCGGCCGCGGTCGCGCAGGGCGCGCGGCCGGAGGACGTCGTGGTGGTCGTCGCCCGGCGGGACGCCCCGCTGTGGCGGGTGGTGCGGGAGCTGGAAGCAGCGCTCGGCCGGGACTGACCGGCGCCGCCCTCCCCGCGATCGAGGGTACGCAGTGCCTTTACGAGTGACACTCAGTGCCATACGCTGTCGCCGTGCACGGTGGCACGACGCACCGCGCACGTGGATTCCGGCCGAGCGCAGGGAGTTGACCAGCGTGTACCACCACTCAGGAAGCGTCGCTCAGCAGGCAGCCGGCTCCGCGACGCGCCTGCTTGATTCCGGGAGCCAGGACACCCAGACCATCGTCTTCCAGCGCTGCACCTGGTGCGGCACGGCGATGTACCACCGGCTGCTGTGCCCGGTCTGCCGGGGCAGCGACCTGCGCACGGAGCGCAGCGAGGGCACCGGGACCGTCCGCCACTCGACGGTGGTGCACCGCAACACCCCGCCGCCCGCAACGTCTCGCTGATCGAGATGGCGGAGGGCTTCGTGGTGCGCGGCCGGGTGATGGGCCCGCCCATCGGCATCCACAGCGGGGACCGGGTACGGCTGTCCACGGCCAAGGACCCGGTGCGCGGCGAGCCGGTGTTCCAGCTGGTCGACGAGCCCTACCGGGCCTGGACCTGACGGCAGGTCACCGCCCGCCGGAACCCCCGGCCAAAACCGCTCCCCCGCACGGCATCACGGCCCCGGCCGCTCCTGCCCCGCCCCTAGGGCTTCCGATGGATCTCCGCGGAAGCCCCTACCCGGACTGCTCCGGCCCCGGCCGCCGCAGTGCCCGGCTGCGCCCGCGGAACTCGGCGATCACCTCGTCGCCGCGCCGCACGGTGACGTCGCAGACGCCGCTGCGGCCGAACCGGGTGCGCTCCTCGGCGAGGGCGGTCAGCACGTCGCCCTCCCGTGCGGGCGCCACGAAGTCGATGCCCGCCCCGGCCGCGACGGTCACGGGCCCGTGGCTGTTGCAGGCGCAGGCGAACGCGGTGTCGGCGAGGAGGAAGAGATAGCCGCCGTGCGCGATGCCGTGCCCGTTCACCATCCGGTCGGTGACCTCCATGCGCAGCAGGGCGCGGCCCGGGCCGTGCTCCAGCAGTTCGATGCCCAGGCCGCGGGAGGCCGTGTCGGCCTCGAACATCCGCTCCGTGGGGGTCGGGCCGCCGCGCCCGGTGTCCGCGGTCACCGCGTCACCGTCACACGTAGGCCCACGGTGCCGTCCAGGCCCCGGCGCAGCCGGCTGCCGAGCAGGGTGAGCCGGCCGGTCAGCCCGTACTTGCGGGCGATCAGCCGGCGGTACCGGGCGGTGGTGTCCGGGTCGCAGATCTCGGCGGTGGCGGGGACCTGGTCGCCGGTCGGGTTGCCGCGGAAGTCGCAGGGGCCGACGAGGACGTCGGCGCGGTTGCGGATCCGCTTGACCTTGAAGGAGTCGGCCGCGGTCCAGACGCCGAGCGCGTCCCCGTCCGGCACCACCCACACGGGGGTGGCGACCGGAGTGCCGTTCCTGCGGTAGCTGGTCAGCAGCAGGTACTTGCCCGTCCCGAGCCGGGTGCGTGTGGCGTCGTCCATGGTCGGGCAGTCTAGGCGCGGCCCGAGGCGGTCACGAGGGCCGGGCCGCCCCGGCGGCCATGCGCCGCACCGCCTCCTCCAGCACCTCGGGCGAGGTGCCCAGGTTGAGCCGGACGTGCCCGGCCCCGCCGGTGCCGAAGGGCAGCCCGGAGCTGAGGGCCACGCGGCCGCGGCCGAGGAACGCCTCGGCGGGATCGTCGCCCAGTCCCAGCACACGGCAGTCCAGCCAGGCGAGGAAGGTCGCCGGCCGAGGCCGGTACCGGATCCCCGGCAGGTGCTCGGCGAGCAGTGCGGCCAGCAGGGCCCGGTTGTCGTCGAGGCCGGCCATCAGGGCGTCCAGCCAGGCGGTGCCGTCGCGCAGGGCGGCGGTGTGGGCGAGGACGCCGACGTGGCTCGCACCGTGGCCGACCTCCTCGGGCATCCGCGCCAGATCGGCGGCGGAGCCGGGCCCGGCGAGGGCGAGCGCCGCCTTCAGGCCGGCCAGGTTCCAGCCCTTCGAGGCGGACATCAGCGCGAAGCCGCGTTCGGCGCCCGGCACGCTCAGGTAGGGCACGAACCGGGTCTCGCCGGTCACGACCGGGGCGTGGATCTCGTCGGCGACGACCCGGACCCCGTACCGCTCGGCGAGCGCGGCGACGGCGGCCAGTTCCTCGGCGGTGTGCACGGTGCCGGTCGGGTTGTGCGGGCTGCACAGCAGGTAGGCGGCGCGCCCGCCTTCCGCGACCGCCGCCCGGAAGGCGTCCTGGAGCGCGTCGAGGTCGAGCCGCAGGTCCGCGCCGAGCGGAGCCTCCACCACGCGCCGGTCCAGGTGGGTGACGAACTGGTAGAAGGGCGGGTACACCGGCGGGTTGACGATCACCGGGTCGCCGGGCCCGGTGACCAGCTTGAGCATCTCCACGACGCCGAGCATCACGTCCGGCACCAGCGCGGTGCGCTCCACGGCGAGGCCGTCCCAGCCCCACCGCTTGCTCGCGAAGGCGGCGAGCGCCTCGGCGTAGCCGGTGCCGGCGGGGTATCCGGTGTCGCCGAGCTCCATGGCCTCGGTGACGGCGCGGACCACGGGCTCGGCGAGCGGAACGTCCATCTCCGCCACCCACAGGGGCAGCACGTCCCCGGGATAGGTGCGCCATTTCATGCTCGTACGGCGCCGCAGCCGGTCGAGGGTGAGCGCGCGCAGGGGTTCGGTTCGCCGGGGCTGTCCTGCGGAGTGCTGGTCATGGCCTCACGATAGGCGGCCGCGGGGCGACGGGGGAACAGGGCCGCCGGCCGTGAACGCGCCCGTCCCCGCCCTCGTATGGAGGGAGGGCGCTCGACTTCCGGCGCGCCCCGCGGCGTTGGCGCCGCGTGACCGGCTACGGGAGCACACGCATGAGGCACGCACGACGACGCATCGCCCGGCGAGCGGTTCGGCTGGCCGCCGTCGGCGGTCTCCTCCTCGGCGCGACGATGGTCACCGGCGCCGTGGCGAGCGAGCCCTCCGGCGCCTCCCCCGCGCCCGCGCCCGCAACCCGCACGCTCGCCGGGCCGGCCGCCGGCGCCGGGGCCGGGCTGGTCGAGCGGCTCGGCACGTCGCGTACGGCGGGGCACTGGATCGGCGAGGACGGACGCCCGGTGGTGGCGGTCACCGACGAGGCGGCGGCGGACGCGGTGCGCCGGGCGGGCGCCGAGGCGAAGCTCGTGCGGCACAGCATGCGGGAGCTGAAGTCGGCGACGGAGCGGCTGCGTTCGGCGCCCCGGGTGGCGGGCACCGCCTGGCTGGTGGACTACCGGTCCAACGAGGTGGTGGTGCGGGGCGACAGCACCGTCTCCCGTGCCGACTGGTCGCGGCTGACCGAGACCGCGCGGAGCGCCGGCGGTTTCGTGCGCATGGAGCGCACCCGGGGGGCGTTCACGACGCGGCTGAACGGGGGCGTGCCGATGCTGTCGGCGGCGGGACGCTGCTCGGCGGGGTTCAACGTGACCGACGGACGCAACGAGTTCATCCTCACGGCCGGCCACTGCGGGCCGACGGGGTCGGTGTGGTTCTCCGGCGAGGAGGGCGACGGGCAGGTCGGGGAGACGGTCGCCGGAAGCTTCCCCGGAGACGACTTCTCCCTGGTGCAGTACGCGAACGGCGAGGCGGGCGACGCCGCGGACGTGGTGTCGGTCGGCGGCGGCAAGGGCGTGCGGATCACCGGGGCGGGCGAGCCGTCGGTCGGGCAGCGGGTGTTCCGCAGCGGCAGCACCAGCGGGCTGCGGGACGGACGGGTGACGGGGGTGAACGCGACGGTCAACTACCCGGAGGGCACGGTCACCGGGCTCATCGAGACCGATGTGTGCGCCGAGCCCGGGGACAGCGGGGGGCCGATGTTCTCGGAAGGGGTGGCCCTGGGCGTGACCTCCGGCGGCAACGGCGACTGCACCGCGGGCGGCACGACGTTCTTCCAGCCGGTCACGGAGGCCATGGAGTCGCTCGGCGTCCGGCTGCTCGTCCCCCGGTCCGGTCAGGGGCAGGGCGGCGCACCGCCGGCCGCGCCGGGCGGGGTGGCTCCGGGGGACGCGGCGCCGGGGTCGCCGGCACCGGTGACGGGTGCCGACGCGGGGACGCTCCTGGCCCGGCTGGCCGACCGCCGGAACCTCGGTCCGGGGCTGCTGGTCGTCGCCGGCAGCCTGATCGCCCTGGCCGCCACCCGGTGGATCCGGTCCGAACAGGACCGCAGCGCCTACCGCCGTCAGTACTCGGCCCAGTGGGGCTGAGCGGCCGGCGGGCGGACGAGGGCCGGCGGCACCGTGGCCGCCGGCGGAGCGGACGTCCGAGGACGGGGCGGGAAGGGCGCCCGCCCGAGTGCTCGGGGCGGGCGCCGTGATGCTACGAGGAGCCGGGTGCCCCGGTCAGGCGGCCCGTCCGGGCTCCGGGGCCGCGGCGGCCCACTCCATGACGAGGCGCTGGTACTCCTCGCGCTGCTCGACGCTCAGTGTCCCGCCCGACCGGAGCCACAGGGCCCGGATCTCCTCGTTGACCTCGGCCGCCGATCGCTCGGAGGAGGGTTCAACAGTGGTGGACATGCTGTGAAGCATACGGCTCCGGACGTGAAGGCGATGTGAGTAAGCACCGGCCAATCGGACATATCGGACCGTGTCTCTGGTCACGTCCATCTGGCAAGGGACACAGGCGAGTTCGCCCGGCCGGTTCCGGACGTGACCCGGGGCACAGGGGCGAACGCTCCGCTCAGGTGCCCGGTTTGCGGCCGTACACGTAGACGTCGTCGCCCTTCTTCAGCAGCGACCAGTACTTCTTGGCGTCGGCCTTGGTCATGTTGACGCAGCCGTGCGAACCCGGCGGGTTCCACATGCTGACGCCGGCCGAGTGGAAGGCCTGGCCGCCGTCGAAGAACTGGCTGTAGGGCATCGGCACGTCGTAGAGGGTCGAGTGGTGGTCGATGTTGCGCCAGTAGACCTTCTTCAGGCCGGTGCGGGTCTCGTGCCCGTTCCGGCCCGTGCGCACCGGCACCGGGCCGTACACCAGCTTCTTGCCGTCCTGGACCCAGCTCAGCTGCAGGGTGAGGTTCACGCACGCGATGCGGCCCTTGTTCACCGGGCACTTGCCGTCCTTGTTCGGGTTCTTCCCGACGGCCTTCTGCTTGAGCATGAGGTCCATCACACCCCAGGTGACGGGGCCCGCGTAGCCGATGTTCGGCGTGATGCCGTGCTGGGTCTGGAAGGCGCGGATCGCCTTGCAGTCGGCGGCGGACTGCTTGCCGTCGACCGGGCGCCCGAGGAACTTCTCCACCTTCTTCTGGTACGGGCCCGCCGTGGTGGTGCAGCCCGCGGCGGCCTGCGCGGGCGTGGCGCCGGCCGCGAGTGCGAGCGGTGCCACCAGCGCGGCGATCCCCAGTACGACGGCTCCCCGTCTGCGTGTCTCCCCCATGGCGGCCGGCCTTTCGCGTCGAGCGGGTCGAGTGGACGGATCCCGCGGGTGGCGCGGTTTCCTGCCTGCTAGACCCGCGGCCGGCGGCTTCGGTTGCGTACGGGCCGCGCGCCGCGACGAAACGGTGACATTCCGCGCGGGCGCGGTGCCGTCCGTCAGCGGTACCCGGTGACGTCCGCCGGCTTGCCCGGGTCCTGGACCTCGACCAGGTAGCGCCAGGCGTCGGGACGGCTGCCGTCCAGATCGGTGTAGCCGTACTCGCGTGCCAGGCCGCCGCTGGACAGGGAGCGGCCGTTGAAGCGGGCCACGTCCTCGTCCGCGGCGAGCGCGGCGACGGCCCGGCCGACGTAGCGGGGCGTCTCCGAGATCGCGAAGTGCGGTTCCGTCGCGAGCGCGTCGCGCCAGTTGTCCTCCCGGACCCCGTAGTGGTCGAGCATGATCTCCGAGCGCAGCCAGCCGGGGTGAGCGCGACGGCCGTGGCACCGCGCGGTCCGAGTTCGTGGCCGAGGGCGAAGGCCATGCGCAGCACGGCGGTCTTGGCGAGGTCGTAGAAGAAGGAGTTGCGGTAGTGCTCGTGGTTGTACTCGGCGGTGCCGTCGGTGACCTCGACGACCAGGCCGCCGGGGCGGCGCAGCAGCAGCGGCAGGGCGTGGTGGCTGGTGATGGCGTGGGTCTCGACGGCCAGCCGCAGCAGTCTCAGCCCCTTGTCGAGGTCGTGCTCCCAGACGGGCTTGTCCCACTCGAAGAGGTGCTCGCCGCCCCAGATGTCGTTGACGAGGACGTCGAGGCGGTCCTGTTCCCGGGCGATCCGGTCCACGAGCGCCCGGACCTGCGCGGGGTCCAGGTGGTCGGCGGGGTGGGCGATGCCGTGCCCGCCGGCCTCGGTGACCAGCCGCGCGGTCTCCTCGATGGTCTCGGGCCGGTCGTACTCCGAGCGGCGGGCGCGGGTGGTGCGCCCGGTGACGTAGACGGTGGCGCCGGCCGCGCCGAGTTCGACGGCGATGCCGCGCCCGGCTCCCCGCGTCGCCCCGGCGACCAGTGCGACCCTGCCTTCCAGCGGACGTGACATGTCCGGCCTCCCGTTCCCTGTTCCCGTGTTCCGGTGTGTGGCGTCCGGGAACGAGAGTGCCGGGTAAGCCGGACATCTTCTGTCACCTTTTCCGGGTGTCGCCGGTTCTCCGGTGTCGCCGGTTCTCCGGTGTCACCGGTCTCCGCGGGGTCACCGGTGCGGGTCCGCCCGGCGGGCTCAGTGGCCCCGCTTGATCCATTCGTCCAGATGCGGTGCCTCCGCGCCGATCGTCGTCGGGTCGCCGTGACCGGTGAGGACCCTGGTCTCGGGCGGGAGCGTGAGCAGGCGGTCGCGGATCGAGTCGATGATCGTCGGGAAGTGGGAGAAGGAACGGCCGGTGGCGCCCGGGCCGCCCCGGAAGAGGGTGTCGCCGGTGAAGACGGCCCCGAGGCCGGGGTCGTACAGGCAGACGGCGCCGGGGGCGTGGCCGGGGGTGTGCAGGACGGTGAGGTCAGCGCCCGCGGCCTCGATCACCTGGCCGTCGGCCAGCCAGGCGTCGGGTTCCCGGTCGGGGTGGGTCTGGCGCCACAGGGGCAGGTCGTCGGGGTGCAGCCAGATGACCGCTCCGGTCCGCTCGGCGAGCGCGGGGGCCGCGTTCACGTGGTCGTTGTGCGCGTGGGTGCACACGACGGCGGTCAGGCGCCGGTCGCCGACGGCGGCCAGGACGGCCTCGGCGTCGTGCGCGGCGTCGACGACGATCACCTCGTGGTCGTCGCCGACGAGCCACACGTTGTTGTCGACGTCCCAGGTGCCGCCGTCCAGCGTGAACCGGCCCGACGTGACGACGCGTTCGATCCGGGCGGTCGTCACAGCACCACCACCGAGCGCAGGACGTCGCCGGTGTGCATCCGCTCGAACGCCTTCTCCACCTCGTCGAGCCGGATCGTCTCGGTGACGAACTTCGCCAGGTCCAGGCGGCCCTGGAGGTGCAGGTCGACGAGCATCGGGAAGTCGCGGGAGGGCAGGCAGTCGCCGTACCAGGACGACTTCAGCGCGCCGCCGCGGCCGAAGACGTCCAGCAGCGGCAGCTCCAGCGTCATCTCGGGGGTCGGGACGCCGACGAGCACGACCGTGCCGGCGAGGTCGCGGGCGTAGAACGCCTGCCGGTAGGTCTCCGGCCTGCCGACCGCCTCGACGACGACGTCGGCACCGAAGCCGCCGGTCAGCTCCCGGATCGCCTCGACCGGGTCGGTGTCACGGGAGTTGACGGTGTGCGTGGCGCCCAGCGCGCGGGCGGTCTCCAGCTTGCGGTCGTCGATGTCGACGGCGATGATCCGCGCCGCGCCCGCCAGGCGGGAGCCGGCGATCGCCGCGCCGCCGACGCCGCCGCAGCCGATGACGGCGACCGTGTCGCCCCGGCCCACGCCGCCGGTGTTGATCGCGGCGCCGATGCCGGCCATCACGCCGCAGCCCAGCAACCCCGCGACCTGCGGGGACACGGCCGGGTCGACCTTGGTGCACTGCCCGGCCGCGACCAGCGTCTTCTCGGCGAACGCGCCGATGCCCAGCGCGGGGACAGCTCCCGTCCGCTGTCGGCGAGGGTCATCCTCTGCGCGGCGTTGTGCGTGTCGAAGCAGTACCAGGGCCGTCCGCGCCGGCAGGCCCGGCACTGTCCGCACACCGCACGCCAGTTGAGGATCACGAAGTCGCCGGGCGCCACGTCGGTGACGCCCTCCCGACCGACTCCACCACGCCGGCGGCCTCGTGGCCGAGCAGGAAGGGGAACTCGTCGTTGATGCCGCCCTGCTTGTAGTGCAGGTCGGTGTGGCACACCCCGCACGCCTGGACGCGCACGACGGCCTCGCCCGGGCCGGGATCGGGCACGACGATCGTCTCGATCCGCACCGGTTCGTCCTTGCCCGGTGCGATCACGCCGCGTACCTGCTGCGCCATTGCTGACCCCTTCGTCGGCCGGTGTCCGTTCGCTCCGACCCTACGTCCGACCGATCGGTAAGGGGGCGCGACCGGCGCACACGCGTGAGGGCCGCCCCGGGGGGACGGCCCTCGGCGGAAGTCGGTTCCGCGTCAGTGGACGGCGGGGACCAGGCCGAACAGCGGGGAGACCAGGCCGGTGACCTGGTGCAGCTGGTTCACGTCGTTGAGCCGGTTGAGCTGGGCGGACGGCCTGAGGACCTCGTCGCGGTGCTCGGCGGGGATGTCGGCGGCGGCGAGCGAGTCGAGCGTCCTCATCGGGCTGAGACCGCCGGCCTCCGCGTCGGCCGCGCCCGCCACGGGCGCGGCGAGGCCGGTGAGCCCGGCGGCGAGACCAACGGCGGCGACGATACGTCGTGTTGAGATCATGTCTTCAGCAACGCGGGACGACCGGCCCCGGACACGGGCCCGGCGCGCCGCTCACCCGACAGGCGCAGTGCCCGGCCGCGGCTTGCCACGCCCGCCGGGCCGGAGGAGCCTCGAAGGAGAAGCCCCTCGCGGCCCGCAGCCGCAGTCGGGCCGCGACCTTCGAAGGAGGTCGTCATGGGCACTACGGCACCCTCTGGATTCGACACCGAGACCTTCCGCCGGGCCCTCGAGGGAGGGACGGTGGCGGACCTGGTGTCCCTGTACGCGGACGACGCGCGGGTGCGCATCGTGGACCGCAACACGCAGCCCAGCCATCCGCGGGTCCTGCACGGCCGCGACGAGATCGCCGAGATGCTCGACGACATCTACAGCCGCGACATGACGCACAAGCTGGAGGGGTGCGTCGTACAGGGCGACCGCGCCGCCTACAGCGAGTCCTGCGCGTACCCGGACGGGGCGCGGGTCCTCGCGGAGTCGATGATGTCGCTGCGCGACGGCAAGATCGTCGACCAGACCCTGATCCAGGCCTGGGACGAGTGACGGACAGATGACGGGCCGCCCCGGGCACACCGGTACGAGGAAGTGAACGGCGCACACCGGAGACGGAGCGGCCCACGGCGGCCGTCCCGCACCCCGCGGGACGGCCGCCGCGCGTGGGGGCCCGCCGCCCGGACCCGCGGCTCAGCCGGCGGTGGTGCGGGAGCGCGGCGGCAGCCGGTGCAGCTCGACGTCCGTGAGCCGGCCCCCTTCGGCGGTGGCGGTCATGTACGTGCAGTGCGGCTGGCGCCGGCGGTCGGTCGGGGAGCCGGGGTTGAGCAGGCGCAGTCCCGAGTCCGCGGTGGTGTCCCACGGGATGTGGCTGTGTCCGAAGACCAGCACGTCAAGGCCGGGGAAGCGGGCGGCGCAGCGTGCCTCGCGGCCCCGGGCCGGGCCGGTCTCGTGGACGACGCCGAACCGCAGGCCGCCCAGCTCCGCGTACGCGACCTCCGGGAGCCGGGCGCGCAGCTGTGGGCCGTCGTTGTTGCCGTACACGGCGACGAGCCGGCGGCTGCGGCTCTCCAGCAGGTCGAGGGTGGCCGTGTCGACCCAGTCCCCGGCGTGGAGGACGGCGTCGGCGTGCGGGAGTTCGGCCAGCAGCTCGGCGGGCAGCTCCTTGGCGCGCCGGGGCAGGTGGGTGTCGGACATCAGCAGCAGGCGCACGGTCACCTCACGGGGTGGCGGCCGGACCGTCGCTTCAGCGGCTCCCACCAGGCCCGGTTGTCCCGGTACCAGGCGACGGTCGCGGCGAGACCGGCGGCGAAGTCGTGCCGTGGACGGTAGCCGAGTTCGTCGCGGGCCTTGCTCCAGTCGACCGAGTAGCGCAGGTCGTGTCCCTTGCGGTCGGGGACGTGGTCGACGCGGTCCCAGCCGGCGCCGCAGGCGTCGAGGAGCAGGCCGGTCAGTTCCCGGTTGGTCAGCTCGGTGCCGCCGCCGATGTTGTACACCTCGCCGGCCCGGCCCGGGTGCGCACCAGGTCGATGCCGTGGCAGTGGTCGTCGACGTGCAGCCAGTCGCGGACGTTGCCGCCGTCGCCGTAGAGCGGTACCCGGCCGCCGTCGAGCAGGTTCGTCACGAACAGCGGGACGATCTTCTCGGGGAACTGGTGCGGGCCGTAGTTGTTGGAGCAGCGGGTGATCCGCACGTCCAGGCCGTGAGTGCGGTGCTGGGCGAGGGCGAGCAGGTCGGCGGAGGCCTTGGAGGCGGAGTACGGGGAGCTGGGCCGCAGCGGCCACCGCTCGTCGGCCGAGCCGTGGTCGACGGAGCCGTAGACCTCGTCGGTGGAGACGTGCACGAACGTGCGCACCCCGTGGCGCAGGGCCGCGTCGAGCAGGGTGTGGGTGCCGACGACGTTGGTCTGCACGAAGTCGGCCGGGGCCTGGATCGAGCGGTCGACATGGGACTCGGCGGCGAAATGCACCACCTGGTCGGTGCCCGCCATCACCTTGTCGACCAGGCCGGCGTCGCAGACGTCGCCCTCGACGAACTCCAGCCGGGGGTGGCCGAGGTCCAGGTTGCCGAGGGTGCCGGCGTAGGTGAGCTTGTCGAGCACCGTGACGTGCGGCGTCCGGTCCCGCCGGGGGCGAGCAGCATGCGGACGTAACGGGAGCCTATGAAACCGGCGCCGCCGGTGACCAGGAGGTTCATGGTCAGATCCTCCCTGCACCGGCGTGCGGTCGCCTCGCCCGGGTCGCGCTGCCCGCGGGTCAGTCCTCGCCGCGGACGATGTTCGACTCCGGGCCGCTGCGGGACGTGCGCGGGCGGTGGCGTCCTCCACGGCCGGGAGCCAGGTCCGCAGGGCGCGCTTGCCGCGCAGGCGGCGGGCCTCGGACCAGCCCGTCTCCGGGCGGCGTACGACGGGTTTCTCACTGGCGTCCGTGGTCACGGAACTCATCTTCCTTCTGTTGCCGACTCGGTTGTCCGACTCCCCGCGCCGCGGCCTCACGGGCCGCGCCGGACCACCGGGTCCCGGCGGTGCCCCCGTTCAAACGTGCGCGCCGGGTTCAGGTGTTCGGCCGGGCGACGCTGATGTCGCCGAGCGCCGACTCCGGGTCGCGTTCCATCGCCGTGTCGCCGAGGGAGACGATGCCCACGGGGTGCCGTTCCTCGTCGACGACCGGGATGCGGCGCACGGCGTGCTCGCGCATCAGCCGGATCGCGTGGTCCAGCTCCTCGTCGGGGCGCACGGTCACCACGTCGTCGCTGCACGCGCCGGCCACCGTGATCTGGTCCACGTCACCGCCGTCGGCGATGGAGCGGACCACCAGGTCGCGGTCGGTGACCAGACCGCGCAGTTCGTCACCGTCGGTCACCAGGACGGCGCCGAGGTCCCGGTCCCGCATGAGACGGGCGACGTCGTGCACCGAGGCCTGCGGCTCCACGGTCACCGGGTCGCCGGTCATGATGTCCCGGACGTACTGGGTCATGACGTACCTCCTCGGGTCTGCTCGTCGGCTCTCCTGCCGGGTAACCCGCCCGCGCGGGGTGTCACCTGCCGGCCGGGGTCCGCTCAGCGGCCCACCGGGATCTCGCTCCAGACCTGTTTGCCGCCGCTGACCGGCAGCGTCCCCCAGGCCGCCGACATGGCCTCGACCAGCAGGATGCCCCGGCCTCCGGTCGCCTCCCAGCCGATGCTCGTCGGCTTGGCGGG
Source organism: Streptomyces sp. SW4 (assembly GCA_003248315.1). GTDB lineage: Bacteria > Actinomycetota > Actinomycetes > Streptomycetales > Streptomycetaceae > Streptomyces. Next base: position 741,447 of record QKWM01000001.1, on the reverse strand, counting down.
GCTGCGCGGGGAGGCATCGGCGACCGCGACGCGCATCCGGCCGCCGACCAGGGTCAGGTCGAGGCGGACCTTGCCGTCGGTGTGGACGAGGGCGTTGGTGACGAGTTCGGACACGACCAGCAGCACGGTGTCGATGTCGTCCCCGGGCACCCCCCAGGAGCGCAGGGTCCGCCGGGTGAAGCGGCGGGCGTGGGAGACCGCCTCGGGGACCCGCCACACCGTCCAGCTCTCCCGCAGCGGCCGCAGCGCCATGCCGTCGTAGCGCACCAGCAGCAGGGCAACGTCGTCGCTGCGGCGGGCGTTGCCGAGCAGGGCGTCGGCGACGAGCCCGGGGTGGCCGGGATCGCAGGCGGCGAGGGCGTGCGCGAACCGGTCCATGCCCTCGTCGATGTCGGCGTCGGCGGACTCCACCAGGCCGTCCGTGGTCAGGGCGAGCAGCGTGCCGGGCTGGAGCCGGAGCGGGCTCATCGGGAAGTCGGCCTGGGCGAGGACGCCGAGCGGCGGGCCGCCTTCCGCCTCCGCGATCTCGGTGCGGCCGTCCGGGTGGCGCAGCACCGGCGGCAGATGACCGGCCCGCACGCACCAGGCGAAGCCCTCCTCCATGTCCAGTTCGACGTAGGCGCAGGTGGCGAAGAGGTCGGTCTCCATGTCGACCAGGAGCCGGTTGGCGTGCGAGACCACCACGTCCGGGGGTGGCCCTCGACGGCGTAGGCGCGCAGGGCGGTGCGCATCTGGCCCATGAGCGTGGCGGCGCCGGCGCTGTGGCCCTGGACGTCGCCGATGACGAGGGCGACATGGTGGTCGGGCAGCGGGATCACGTCGTACCAGTCGCCGCCCAGCTCCAGCCCGGCGGTGCTGGGCAGATAGCGGGCGACGGCGACCGCGCCCGGCAGCTTCGGCAGGCGGCGCGGCAGCAGCTGGCGCTGGAGCATGCCGACGAGTTCGTGCTCGGCGTCGAAGGCGTGGGCCCGCATCAGGGCCTGTCCGGCGAGCCCCGCGGAGGCGGTGAGCAGGGCGCGCTCGTCGGGGCCGAAGTCGTGGGGGCTGTCCCAGCCGATCAGGCAGGCGCCGGCCATGCGTCCGCCGGCCGGCAGGGGCAGGACGGCGAGGCCGCCGGGGCCGACCTCGGCCAGGGCGGGTTCCAGGTCGCCGGTGCCGGCCGGCCAGATCCGGGCGCGGCCCTCGCGCAGCGCGGCGGCGAGCGTCGGCATGGCCCGCACCGGCGCGTCGGGCCATTCACCGCGCCACTCCAGCCGCCACACGTCGGGCCAGGACTCCGGCTCGGGCGGGTCCAGGACGGTGACGACGAGCCGGTCGTTCTCCAGCTCGGCGAGCGCGATCCGGTCGGCGCGCAGCGGGGCGCGCAGCGCCGCGACCACGGCCTGGCTGACGTCGCGGACGGTGCCCGCGGTGGCCAGCGCGGCGGCCAGGCGCTGGACCCGTGCCACGTCGGTGACGTCGGGGCGCAGGGTGGAGGCGTCCGCGACGGTGCCGACCAGGCGGGCGGGCCGGCCCTCGCCGCCGGGCAGCAGCCGGCCGCGCAGGCGGAGCCACCGGGGCGGTCCGTCGGGCTGCAGGACCCGGAACTCCAGCTCCCGGTCGCCGATGGTCATGTGGTCGGCCTCCGTCACCGACATCAGCGACGGCAGGTCCTCGGCACGGTCAGGCCGAGCAGGGTCTCGACCTTGCCGTCGAAGGAGGCGGCGTCGAGGCCGAACAGGCGGAGGATCTCGTCGCCGACCTCGACCCGGCCGGTGTCCGTGGCGAGGCTGAACGCGTCCGGCGGCAGCCGGCCGTCCGCCGCGGCCGCGGCCGGCACGGGGCAGACGACGGCCTGCGCGATCAGCTCCAGGCAGGCCCGGTCGTCGTCGTCGAAGCCGTCCGGGTGCTCGGTGACGGCGAGGAGGCAGCCGCCGCCGTCGCCGTGCACCGGCAGCGCGCCGACGGAGAAGCCGCCGGAGGGCGCGCGCCGGGACTCGGCGCTGACCGCGAGGTCCTCGGGACCGAGCCAGACCTGGCTCTTGGTGCGCCGGGCCTCGGCGACCGGGAGCCGCCGGACGCGGGGTAGACGTCGCGCACCCCGTACAGGGTGCGCGGCGCCCCGGCCGCCTCCACCAGGCACAGCAGGGCGCGGTCCTCACCGGGGGTGTACACGGCGGCGAAGGCGGCACCCGCGAAGACGAGGGCCTGTTCGAGGACGCGGTGCGCCCGCTCGGGGCCGGCGTCCCCGGAGGTCAGCGCACGCAGGACCTCGGCGGCGCGCAGCGGTCTCGCTCCTCGTCCCGCAGCGCCCTCACCGACCACGCCGCCATTACAGCGCGTATGGGACGGCCGCGCAGCCCCTGCGACGTCCGGTTGCCGCCCCTGCGACGTCCGGTTGCCGGGCCTATGGCGTCCGGCGGCCCCTGCGGCCCTCCGGTCCCGGCGCCGGCTCCTGTGGCGTCCGGTCGCGGCGGTACGCGGGCCGGGGCGGGCGTGGGCGGCCCGTGTTCGCCGTGCGCGGCGGCCCGCGAGGGGGAGATTGATTACCGGGGCCCGTCACACGGCGGGGCGAGCGGGGCCCGTCACACGGCGGGGCGAGGAGGTGGTCGGCATGTCCGGCGGACGGTCGTCCTCGCAGCCGGCCTCCCCAGGACGGCGGTCGGCCAGCCCGTGCTGTCGCTGGCGCTGGCCTCGATGATCGAGGACTCCCGGGCCCACTCCGGCGCCGTCTACCTGCTCGCCGCCGATCCTCCGGTGCTGGAGATGGCCGTCATGGCGGCCTGCCCCGCACCTTCGCCGCGCCCTGGGAACGGGTGACGCTCAACGCACGCGTGCCGGTGGCCGACGCCGTGCGGGAGCGGCGGCTGATCTGGGTGGGCGGCGCGGAGGAGATGGCCCGCCGCTACCCGCGGGTCGCCGTGGTCCTCCCCTACCCGTTCGCGATGGCCGCGCTGCCGGTCGCGACCGACTCCACGGTGTACGGGGCGGTCTTCCTGACCTGGCCGGGGACCCGTCCGCCGGAGCTGTCCGACGGCGAGCGGGAGCATCTCGTGTCGGCCTGCGAACGGCTGGCGGTCCGGCTGGAGCGCGCGGCGGCGGCGCAGCTGCCCGTCCATCCGGAACCGGACCTGCTCGCCGCCCCGACGATCGGCGGTGTGGCCGGCACCCTCGGGGCGCTGGAGGCCGTGCGGATGGCGGCGCGGCTGCCGTACGGGCTGTGCTCGCTCGACCTGCACGGGCGGGTCGGCTTCGCCAACGCGGCGGCGGCCGAGCTGCTGGGGGTCGCCGTCGACGAGCTGCTCGGCACCCATCTGTGGACCGCGGTGCCGTGGCTCAACGACCCGGTGTACGAGGACCGCTACCGTGCGGCCCTGATGGGCCAGCAGACCACCTCGTTCGTGGCGCTGCGCCCGCCGGGCGAGTGGCTGTCGTTCCGGCTGTATCCGAGCCGTACGGGGCTCAGTGTCCGCATCACCCGCGCCCGGGGCGTCTCGCGTCCGGCGCGGACCGCACCGTCGGCCGACGAGACACCGACCCGGCTGGTCACCATCCAGCAGGTGGTGAGCCTGACCGGCGCGCTGGCCGAGGCCGTCGGCGTGCGCGACGTGGTGGACCTGGTCGCCAACGAGATCGCGCCCACGGTGGGCAGCCAGGCGCTGGTCGTCCTCGGTTCGCGGGCGGGGCGGCTGCACGTGCTCGGCCACCGCGGCTACCCGGACCCGCGCGTGGTGGAGCAGTTCGACGGGATGCCGCTGACCGAGCGGACACCGGGCACACAGGTCCTGCGGACGGGGGTGCCCGCGTTCCTGGAGTCCTGGGAGCAGTTGCAGCGGCTGTACCCGGCGCGGCGGGCGACCCCCGACGGCTTCGCGGCGTGGGCGTTCCTGCCGCTCATCGCCTCGGGGCGGCCGGTGGGCACGTGCGTCCTCGCCTACGCCGAGCCGCACACCTTCGCCACCGACGAGCGGGCGGTCCTCACCAGCCTGGCCGGGCTGGTCGCCCAGGCGCTGGAACGCGCCCTGCTCTACGACGCCAAGCACCGGCTGGCGCACGGCCTCCAGGAGGCGCTGCTGCCGCGCTCCCTCCCGGCGCTGCCCGGCTTCGAGACGGCCGCCCGCTATCTGCCCGCCACCCGCGGCATGGACATCGGCGGTGACTTCTACGACCTGGTGCCGAGCCGGGGAACGGCGGCCGCGGTGATCGGGGACGTGCAGGGCCACAACGTGACGGCGGCGGGGCTGATGGGCCAGATCCGCACCGCGGTCCGCGCGTACACGGCCGTCGGGCAGGCGCCGGAGGAGGTCATGCGCAGCACCAACCGGCTGCTCATCGAGCTGGGCACGGAGCTGTTCGCCAGCTGTCTGTACCTGCGGCTCGACCCGGCCCGGGAGTGCGCCGTGATGTCCCGCGCCGGTCATCCGCCGCCGCTGCTGCGCAGGCCCGACGGCCGCGTGCGGGTGCTGGACCTGGCCGGCGGGCCGCTGCTGGGCATCGACGCCTCGGCCGCGTACCCCACCACCCGGGTCGGCCTGCCTCCCGGATCACTGCTGGCGCTGTACACCGACGGCCTGGTGGAGTCCCCCGGCGTGGACTTCGAGGAGGCGCTGGCCGGGCTGGGGCGGCATCTGGGCGAGGCCGGGGACCTGCCCCTGGAGGAGCTGGCCGACGCCCTGGTCCGGCACGAGGCGGACGCGGAGGAGCGGCTCGACGACATCGCGCTGCTGTTGCTGCGGGCGCGGGGAGCCTGACGCGGCGGCCGGCGGCCCGGCGGGGCGGGGCGGGAGCCGACCCGGCGGCCGGGCACGGCAGGCGCGGACCGACGGGGAGGCCGGGCACGGCAGGCGCGAACCGGCCGGGAGGCCGAGAGGCCGAGAGACCGAGAGACCGAGAGGCCGCCGTCTGGTTCGCCCGGGGCCGACACACGCGGCCGGGCCGCTCACCGGCGGCCCGGGGCCCGGCCCGACCGGCACGGCGGCCCGGAGACCCGGCCGACCCGGACGGCGGTCCGGCCCTTCCGCCGGAGGGCCGGACCTGTCCTGGGCGCCGGCGGGTCAGCCGGTGCGGCGCGAGGCGTCGACGCCGGGCGCACCGGTGCCGCCCGTGCCGATGCCCCCGCCGGTGCCGGTGCCGTCGCCGTTGCCGACGCCGTTGCTCCCGCCGTCGCCCTCGCCCGTACCCTCACCGGCGTCCTGGCCGGAACCGGCGCCTTCCCCGGAACCGGCGCCCTCCCCGCGCCCGCGCCCGCGTTCGCACCGTCACCGGCACCCGCGGCCGCTCCCGCGCCGGGATCCTCGCCCCCGGTCCCGTCGGCCTCGTCCCGGCCCCGCCGGCCCCGCCGCCGGCCTGGTCGCCCGCGTCACCGGCCCCGCCGGCCGCCCCGCCCGCGCCCGTGCCGAGGGTGGCGCCGACCGCCTCCAGGGCCGTGGTGACCGGCTGGAAGAAGGTCTCGCCGCCGGTGGTGCAGTCCCCGCTGCCGCCCGAGGTCAGCCCGATGGCGAGACCGTCCTGCGTGAACAGCGGGCCTCCGCTGTCCCCGGGCTCGGCGCAGACGTCGGTCTGGACGAGGCCGGTGACGGTGCCCTCCGGATAGTTCACCGTGGCGTCGAGGCCGAGGACCTGGCCGTCGGCGAGCCCGGTCGTGCTGCCCATCCGGAACACCTGCTGCCCGACGGTGGCCTCCGCGGCCTCGGTGATCCCCACGGTCCGGCCGCCCACGTTCACCTCGCTGGGCGCCTCCGTTGCCGGGTCGTCGTACCGCACGAGCCCGAAGTCACCCTCGCCGGGGAAGACGGACTCCTCGACGGTGCCGATCGGTGCTCCGCCCTGGGCGTCCGACCACTGCCGGGCGGCGGCCGTGCAGTGCCCGGCGGTCAGGAAGGCGGGAGAGCCGTCGCCGGCGGTGACGTTGAAGCCGAGCGAGCAGCGGGCGCCGCCGCCGAAGACGGCGTCGCCGCCGGACACGAACGTCTTGAAGGTGCCGGCCGACTTCCTGATGGTCGCCATGCCGGAGCCGAGGTCCCGCACGGTGGACTCCAGCCGGTCCCACCGCTCGCCGGTGACGGTGGAGTCGGCGGTGACGAGGATCTTGTTGGTCCTCGGGTCGATCGCCCACGACGTGCCCGGGATGGTCGCCTCGGACCGCAGGGTCCGGGCGCCGGCCCGCAGTTCGGCGAGGCTGTTGCCGACCTCCCTCACCTGCGCGCCGGCCTTCTTGGCCTGCACGATCACCTGGTTGTCGTCGCCGGGGACGACGTTGACGACCAACTGCCGGCCGCCGGCGTCGTAGTAGGAGCCGGCGAAGGCGTCGCCGAGCATGCCGGCCAGCCGGGAGGCGAGATCCGAGGCGTCCGCCGCCGTCAGCGTCCGCGGCGCGGCGGCCGTGTCCTCGGCGGCGCCGTCCTGGGAGGCACTGGCGTGGGGCAGCAGGACCGCGGCCGCGCCGAGGGCGACCGCGCCGCCCGCCGCGATGGCGGCCTTGCGCTTCGGGATTCGCTGGTGACTCAACCTTCTCGACCTCCTGGGACGGGGTCCGTGCCGCCCGTGGCGGCGATTCGGGGCGCCTGGCTGGCTGTTGGTACGCACGGGCCGCGGGAGGTGTTCAACGGCAGCCGACGGCACACCAATCGTGAGCGGTCGATCACGATCGGTTCCGATCACGGAACGGAATGACGGCTTCAGCGAATCTGCACATCGAATGCCCAACCCGGTCACCGCCGTCCACGGATCTGCACACGCCCCGGCCGCCGGGTACGCCTTTGGGGCGGGAGTGCCGGATTCGCGGACACGGGGACAAGAGGCGGGGCGCGCCGAGGCCGCACGGCATGTGAAGAAGTCGCCGCGAAGCCGTGCGGACTCCTGCACGGTTGGTTGCCTCGGCGACGCAAGTGCCCAGGTGGGAAGGGGTGGTTGATTGGAAGGGCGATGCCGCAGCGTGCTTTGATCCATCGCACCGCGGGGCCGCGGAGAGCTCCGGCAGACGGGCGCCCCGGCACCCGCGGACGCGGCCGTCATCTGTCCCAGAGGGGGCCGCTCCCCCTTGTGAAATGGCTATACGAAGGGAAGTTCCATCATGAACTCCACCCCCCAGGTCGAGACCGTCGAGATCTCGGACGCCGAGCTGGACAACGTCTCCGGCGGTCTGTCCGTGAACGCCGTGGGCACCGTCACCGGCGTGCTCGACAGCGTCGCCCCGGTCTCCGGTCTGGTGAACACGGCCGTCGGCACCGTCGAGGGTGTCACCGGCCTGAACACCGCCCCGGTCACCAACCTGGTCGCCGGTCTCTGATCGCACCGTCGTGCCGCCGGGGTCCCGGAGCCGCCTGACGGCTCCGGGCTTTCGGCCGTTCCGCCCCGGACCCCCTGGACCCCTCACGTGCAGTTCCGCCAACAGGCCCTCAACAAGCTCCAGTCGCCGGAGGAGCTCGATCTCCCGTGCGCTTCGCCCGCCCCCAGGGCTGGCTGGTGCTGTCCGTGACCGTGCTCGCGATGGCCGCCGCCTCCGTGTGGGCGGTGACCGGTTCGGTGACCTCCACGGTCGGCGCGCCCGCCATCCTCACGCACGGGCAGGGCAGTTACCTTCTGCAGAGCCCGGTCGCCGGCCAGGTCACCGCCGTGCTCGCGAAGCAGGGCCAGCGGCTGCCCGCCGGCGCCCCCGTCGTGAAGGTCCGCACCCCCGAGGGCGAGGCCGTCGTCCGCACGGTCGACGCCGGCCGGGTCAGCGCCCTCGCCGCGACCGTCGGCCAGATCGTGCAGACCGGGGCGAACGTCGCCGCCGTGGAGAAGGTCGCGCACGCCGACGACCCGCTGTACGCCACCGTCTACGTGCCCGCCGAGAACGCCGCGTCGATCCCGGCGCACGCCTCCGTCGACCTGACCGTGCAGTCGGTGCCCAGCCAGGAGTACGGCGTGCTGCACGGCGAGGTGAAGTCGGTGGACCGCACCGCGCAGTCGGCACAGCAGATCGCCGCGTTCCTCGGCGACCAGCAGCTGGGCGAGCAGTTCACCAGGAAGGGCAGGCCGGTGGCGGTCACGGTGGAGCTGGAGAAGTCCGCGTCCACCGAGAGCGGCTACGAGTGGTCCACCGCGGACGGGCCGCCGTTCGCCCTGACCTCGATGACCCTGGCCACCGGCTCGATCCGGCTGGCCGAGCAGCGTCCCGTCGACTGGCTGCTGCCGTGAGCACCGCACAGGAGACCCGGGCAGGCGCCGCGCCGCCCCGCCCAAGCGCAGGGTCCCGAAGCCGGCGGCGAAGACCGTGCGGACGCCGACCGTGCTCCAGATGGAGGCCGTGGAGTGCGGCGCCGCCTCCCTGGCGATGGTGCTCGGCCACTACGGCCGGCACGTGCCGCTGGAGGAGCTGCGCATCGCCTGCGGCGTCTCCCGCGACGGTTCCCGGGCCAGCAACCTGCTGAAGGCGGCCCGCAGTTACGGGCTGACCGCCAAGGGCATGCAGATGGACCTCGCCGCCCTCGCGGAGCTGACGGCGCCGGCCATCCTGTTCTGGGAGTTCAACCACTACGTCGTCTACGACGGCATGGGCCGGCGCTTCGGCCGCCGCGGCGTCTTCGTCAACGACCCCGGCAAGGGCCGCCGTTTCGTGCCGCTGGAGGACTTCGACGGCTCGTTCACGGGTGTCGTGCTCACGATGGAGCCGGGGCCGGACTTCTCCCGGGCGGGCGGAAGCCGGGTGTGCTCGGCGCGATGCCGGCCCGGCTGCGCGGCACGGCGGGCACGATGCCGGCGGCGGTGCTGGCCAGCCTGCTGCTGGTGCTGGTGGCGCGGCGGTGCCCGCGCTCAGCCGTACCTATATCGACATGTTCCTGATCGGCGGGCAGACCTCGCTGCTGGGCGTGCTGTTCGCGTCCATGGCCGCGTGCGTGCTGCTCACCGTCGTGCTGACCTGGCTGCAACAGGCGAACCTGCTGCGCGGCCGGCTGATCTCCTCCACCCTGTCCAGCGCCCGGTTCCTGCGCCATCTGCTGCGGCTGCCGGTGACGTTCTTCAGCCAGCGCAGCCCCGCCGACCTGGTGCAGCGGCTCCAGTCCAACGACGCCGTGGCCGAGACGCTGGCCCGGGACCTGGCGGCGGCGGGCGTGGACGCGGTGGTCGTCGTGCTCTACGCGCTGCTGCTGTACACCTACGATCCGCAGCTGACCTTCGTCGGCATCGGTGTGGCGCTGCTGAACATCGTCGCGATGCGGGTCGTGATCCGGCTGCGGGCGACCCGCACGGCGAAGCTGCGCGCGGACACCGCACGGCTCACCAACACCGCGTACACCGGTCTGCAGCTGATCGAGACGATGAAGGCGACCGGCGGTGAGGACGGCTACTTCCGCAAGTGGGCCGGTCAGCACGCCACCACGCTGGAGGAGCAGCAGCGGCTCGGGGTGCCGACCGCCTGGCTGGGCGTGGTGGCGCCGACCCTCGCCACCGTCAACAGCGCGCTCATCCTGTGGATCGGCGGCATGCGGGCGGTCGAGGGCCACATCTCGGTCGGGCTGCTGGTCGCGTTCCAGGCCCTGGTCACCCGCTTCACCGCCCCCCTGACCCGGCTGAACGGCGTCGCGAGCCGCATCCAGGACTTCGCCGCCGACGTGGCCCGGCTGAAGGACGTGGAGAACTTCCGCGCCGACCCGCTCTACGGCCGTCCCGGCGCCGGCGAGTCCACGCGCCGGCTGCACGGCCACGTCGAGCTGCAGAACGTCTCCTTCGGCTACAACCCGCTCGACAAGCCGCTGCTCACCGGTTTCGACCTGACCGTCGGACCGGGGCAGCAGGTGGCGCTGGTCGGGGGCTCCGGCAGCGGCAAGTCCACGGTGTCCCGGCTGATCTCGGGCCTGTACGCCCCGTGGGAGGGCGTGATCCGCATCGACGGGCAGCGCCTGGAGGACATTCCGCGCGGGGCGCTGGCCGCCTCGGTCTCCTTCGTCGACCAGGAGCTGTTCCTGTTCGAGGGCACCGTGCGGGACAACGTGGCGCTGTGGGACCCGTCCGTGCCGGACGACGCGGTGGTGGAGGCGCTGAAGGACGCGGCCCTCTACGACGTGGTGATGCGCCGCCCCGGCGGCATCCACAGCCGGGTCGAGCAGGACGGCCGGAACTTCTCCGGCGGCCAGCGCCAGCGGCTGGAGATCGCGCGGGCGCTGGTGCGCCGGCCCAGCATCCTGGTGCTCGACGAGGTGACCAGTGCCCTGGACGCGGAGACCGAGCAGGTCGTCATGGACAACCTGCGCAGGCGGGGCTGCGCCTGCGTGGTGATCGCGCACCGGCTGAGCACCGTGCGGGACAGCGACGAGATCGTCGTCCTCCAGCACGGCACGGTCGTGGAGCGGGGCCGGCACGAGGAGCTGCTGGCCCGCGGCGGGGCGTACGCGGCGCTGGTCAGGGAGCGGTGAGATGACCTCCGTACACGAAGGCGGCCCGGTGGCCGAGGGGACCTGGTCCTCGGCGCGCTCGGCGGGCTCGGCACACCGGTCGACTGCACCGGCCTCGGCCGCCTGGACCTGGAGGGTCCCCAGGTGCTGTGGCTGGTGGCGTCCGGCGCGGTGGACCTGTTCGCGGTGGACGCCGCCCAGCAGGGCCACTGGCACCACCTGGGCCGTCTGGAGGCGGGCTCGCTGCTGCTCGGCCCGGTCGCCGGGCCGCAGCACACGCTCGTCGCCCGGCCGCTGCGGGACTGTGTGGTGCACCGGATCGGGCTGCGGGAGCTGTACCAGCCGGCGAGCACGCAGACCTGGTCGTACGACGAGTACGGCAACCCGCAGTACGTGCCGCCGACGACGAGCCCGCTGGAGTACGCCCTCGCCCTCGGTGTCGGCCGCAGCCTGTCCATCCTGTTCCAGGCGCCGATGGCCACCGCGGGCGCGGTGGCGCCCGCCGACGACGACGTGTTCTGGATGCAGGTGCCGCCGGGCAGCGTGCAGTACGGCTCGCTGTACGGCGCGGAGGCCGCCGCCGACCTGCTGATGGACCCGGCGCTGTGGCAGACCATGGTCGACCAGCAGTACCGGCTGCTGACCACGCTGGACCGGTGGATCGAGCAGCTGGAGCAGACCCACGAGACCCGGACGGCGGCCGGCATCCGGGCCGGCGAGGCGGTGCGCGCCCAGGCCGACCGGACGCTGCTGGCGTCGATCGGGAAGCGGTCGGGCCGGCGGACGACGGGCGCCGACGCGGACGCCACCTACGCGGCGTGCCGGCTGGTCGCGCGGGCGGCCGGGATCGACCTCGCCGAACCCGCGCAGAGCGGCACCGAGAGCGACCGGCTCGACCCGGTGGAGCGGGTCGCCGTCGCCTCCCGGGTGCGCACCCGCGCCGTCCGTCTGGACGGCCGCTGGTGGCGGGAGAACGTCGGCCCGCTCGTCGGGCACCGGGCGCTGTCCGGGGCGCCGGTGGCGTTGCTGTGGCGGCGCGGCGGCTATGTCGCCGTGCATCCGTCGACCGGCCGGGAGACCCCGGTGGAGAAGGCGAACGCCGGCGAGTTCGAGCCGCGTGCGGTGATGTTCTACCGGCCGCTGCCCGAGCGGCGGCTCGGTCCCCTCGGGCTGCTGCGGTTCTGTCTGCGGGGCACGCGCGGCGACCTCACCGGCCTGCTGCTCAGCGGGCTGGTGACGGTGGCGATCGGGGCCCTGGTGCCGGTCGCGACCGGCAAGGTCCTCGGCGAGTTCGTGCCGAAGGCGCAGACCGGGCTGATCGTGCAGGTGTGCCTGGCGGTGATGCTCAGCAGCGTGGTGGCGGCGGCGTTCATGCTGCTGCAGAACCTGACCATCCTGCGGCTGGAGGGCCGGATCGAGGCCACCCTCCAGCCGGCGGTGTGGGACCGGCTGCTGCGGCTGCCGACGCGGTTCTTCACCGAGCGGTCCACCGGCGAGCTGGCCAGTGCCGCCATGGGCATCAGCCAGATCCGCCGGCTGCTGGCCGGGGTCGGCCCGACCGTGGCCCAGTCGGTGACCGTCGGCGCGATGAACCTGGGGCTGCTGCTGTGGTTCAGCGTGCCGATGGCGCTCGCGGCGATCGGCATGCTGGTGGTGGTCGCCGGGGTGTTCCTCGGGCTCGGGCTGTGGCAGGTGCGCTGGCAGCGGCGGCTGGTCGTGCTCACCAACAAGCTGAACAACCAGGCGTTCCAGACGCTGCGCGGCCTGCCCAAGCTGCGGGTGGCGGCGGCGGAGAACTACGCCTACGCCGCCTGGGCGCAGCAGTTCGCGCACAGCCGTGAGCTCCAGCAGCGGGTGGGGCGCATCAAGAACCTCAACGCGGTGCTCGGCGCGGTGTACCTGCCGTTGTGCACGCTGCTGATGTTCATGCTGCTGGCGGGGCCGGCGCGCGGGTCGATGTCGGCGGCGGCGTTCCTGACCTTCAACACCTCGGTGACCATGCTGCTGACCTCGGTCACCCAGCTGACCGGCGCGTTCGTCTCGGCGGTGGCCGCGCTGCCGCTGTTCGAGCAGATCAGGCCGGTGCTGGACGCGGCCCCGAGGTTCGGACGGCGAGCACCCGGCCGGGGCCGCTGTCGGGGCGATCGAGGCGCGGCGGCTGTCGTTCCGGTACACCGACGACGGCCCGCTGGTGCTGGACGACGTGTCCTTCGAGGTGCGGCCGGGCGAGTTCGTGGCGGTCGTCGGCCCAGTGGCTGCGGCAAGTCGACGCTGCTCAGACTGCTCATCGGCTTCGACCGCCCGCTGTCGGGCAGCGTCCTGTACGACGGGCAGGACCTGGCGGCGCTGGACCAGTCGGCGGTGCGCCGCCAGTGCGGGGTGGTGCTCCAGCACGCGCAGCCGTTCACCGGGTCGATCCTCGACGTGATCTGCGGTACCGAGCCGTACACGCCGGAGGAGGCGATGGCGGCGGCGGAGCTGGCGGGGCTCGCCGAGGACATCCGGCGGATGCCGATGGGCCTGCACACCATCGTCTCCGGCAACGGCGCGGTCTCCGGCGGTCAGCGGCAGCGGCTGATGATCGCGCAGGCGCTGATCCGCCGGCCGCGGATCCTCTTCTTCGACGAGGCGACCAGCGCCCTCGACAACGAGACGCAGCGCACGGTGATCGAGTCGACCAAGGCGCTCAACGCCACCCGGGTGGTCATCGCGCACCGGCTGTCGACGGTCATGGACGCCGACCGGGTGATCGTGATGGAGAACGGCAGGATCACCGAGCAGGGGCCGCCCGCGCGGCTGCTCGCGGACACCGGTGGCCGGCTGCACGAGCTGGTGCGGCGGCAGATGGCCTGACCGCGCCCCGGCCCGGTGGCCGGTACCGGCCCTTCGCGCCGCCGTCGCCGTTGATCCCGCCGCCATCTGGGTACTTGGCGCTGCATGCGGATCAGCGTGGTGGATGTGGGATCGAACACGGTCCGGCTGGTGGTGGCGGACGCGGAGGGCGGGGTGCCGCTGCCGGTGCACACCGCGAAGTGGCGGCTGCGGTTCTCGGAGCGGGTCGCCCACGGCTCCCCGATCCCGGAGGAGTGCGTGGACCGGCTGGTGGACGCGATGGCGGACGCGGCCCGGACGGCGGCCCGCTGGGCGCGGCGGCCCCGCTGGCCTTCGCGACGGCGTGCGTACGGTCCGCCCCGAACCGCGCCGAGGTGCTGCGCGCCGTCCGGACCCGTGCGGGCGTCGACCTGTGCACCCTGCCCGGCGAGGTCGAGGCGGAGCTGACGTTCCTCGGGGCCCGGCGCTGGATGGGCTGGCGGGCGGGACCGCTCGCGCTGCTGGACATCGGCGGCGGCTCGCTGGAGGTGGCCTTCGGCCGGGGCCGGCTGCCCGACTTCGTGGCCTCGCTGCCGCTGGGGCGGGCCGGCTCACCCAGGAGTTCTTCGCCGACGCCGATCCCCCGCCGCCCGAGCGGGTGCGGGCGCTGCGCCGCAGGGTCCGGCACCAGTTGCGGGACGTGGCGGCGCGGATCCGCTGGGAGGGCCCGCGCACCGCCGTGGCCACCTCCCGCACCTTCCAGCAGCTCGGCCGGCTGTGCGGGGCGGCCCCCGGCCGTCACGGCCCGTTCGTGGAGCGGGAGTTGTCCTGCGCCGACCTGGGCGAGGCCATCGGCCGGCTGGCCGCCCTGCCCGCGGCCGAGCGCGCCCGGCTGCCCGGCATCTCCGCGCCGCGGGCCGCCCAGAGCCTGGCGGGGGCGGTGGTCGGGCACACGGCGATGAAGCTGACCGGTCTGCCGAGCGTGACCATCTGCCCGTGGGCGATCCGCGAGGGCGTCCTGCTGCGGCACATCGAGGACGGCCCGTCCTGGTGGGCCGAGATCACCCGCCGCCGCGAGGAGACCGCTCCTCCGGCCCCGGTGCCCCTGCGCATCGCGACCACGACCAGCTGACCGGGCCGGGCCCGCCGGCCAGAACCGACGAACCAGGAGGAGACTTCCGTGTCCGACCACGACGACCGCAAGCCCCGGGAACCCGAGACGGCCATCGACGAGGTGCTGCGGGAGATCCGGGAGTCCCGGCCCCGCGACGCGGAGTCGGACGAGCCCGACCCGCGCTGGGGCGAGGCCGGCGACGCCACCTCGCCGAACGTCGGCGCCCAGGAGCAGTCCGGCGGTCAGTGACCGCCGGGTCCGGGTACCCGGCACCCATGACGCACCAGGAGTACGACCGCGAAGGACCACAGCTGCCGCCGGCCCGGGGCCCGCTCTCCGCGGCCGTCGGCGGCCATCTGCGGGGCGCCGGCCCGCTGCCGGCCCCTGAGGACGTCGCCGCCGCGCCCGCGTACGGCGACGATCTCCAGCTCGCCCTGTACCTCTGCTACGAGCTGCATTACCGCGGCTTCGCCGGGGTCTTGCCGGAGCTGGAGTGGGACCCCGCCCTGCTGGCCACCCGGGCGGCGCTGGAGGACCGCTTCCTGTCCGCGCTGCGCGCGGACGTGCCCGTGCACGACGGCGTCGAGGACGCGGTCGGCGACCTGCTCGTCGAACCGGTCGACGGCACCGGCGTGTCGCACTTCCTACGGGACGAGGGCGAGCTGTGGCAGCTGCGGGAGTACGCCGCCCAGCGCTCGCTGTACCACCTGAAGGAGGCCGACCCGCACGCCTGGGTGCTGCCGCGGCTGTGGGGCCGGGCGAAGGCCGGGATGGCGGCGGTGGAGTTCGACGAGTACGGCGGCGGCCGCGCCGACCGGGTGCACGCCCGGCTGTTCGCCGACCTGATGACGGACCTGGGGCTGGACACGTCCTACGGGCGGTATCTGCCGGCGACCGGCGCGGAGTGCCTGGTCACGGTGAACCTGATGTCCCTGTTCGGGCTGCACCGGAGCCTGCGCGGGGCCTTGGTGGGCCATTTCGCGGCCGTCGAGATCACCTCCTCGCCGGGCTCGCGCCGGCTGGCCGAGGCCATGCGCCGCACGGGGGCCGGTCCGGCCGCCGAGCACTTCTACGACGAGCACGTGGAGGCCGACGCGGTGCACGAGCAGGTCGTGCGCCACGAGGTGATCGGCGGGCTGCTGGAGCAGGAGCCGCACCTCGCCCCGGACGTCGTGTTCGGCATCGACGCCACCGTCTTCGTCGAGGACCGGTTCGGCGCCCGGCTGCTGGAGGACTGGCGGGCGGGCCGCTCGTCGCTGCGCACCCCGCTCCCGGAGCCGGCCGCCGCGGCGGCGCCCTGACCACGCTCGACGCGCCGCGGCGCCGCCCCGACCACGCTTGTTTTCGCCGGACGGGGTACTTGGGGTGCGTGAATCCCCTGGTGCTGCCGGGCGTGTACGCCCCCAAGAGGACACCGAGCTGCTGGCCGGTGCGCTGTCCGACGAGTCCCTTCCGCCCGGTGCCGCCGTCCTCGACGTCGGCACCGGCACCGGTGCGCTGGCGCTGGCGGCGGCGCGGCGAGGCGCCCGCGTGACCGCCGTGGACGTGTCCCGTCGGGCGGTGTGGACGGCCCGGCTCAATGCCGCGCGGGCCGGGCTGCCGCTGCGCGTCCGGCGTGGAAACCTGTTCGACCCGGTACGGGGCGAGACGTTCGACCTGGTCCTGGCCAATCCGCCGTACGTCCCGGCGCCCGGGGCCGGCCGCCGGCCACGGGGCGCGGCGCGTGCGTGGGACGCGGGCCACGACGGGCGGCTGCTGCTGGACCGGATCGGCGACGAGGGGCCGGGTGTGCTGCGGCCGGGCGGCGTCCTGCTGCTGGTGCAGTCCGCGCTGGCCGATCCGGAGCGGACCGTCGCCCATCTGCGGGCGGGCGGTCTGAAGGCCGCCGTCGTGCGGCGGCGGCGGATCGCCTTCGGCCCCGTGGTGCGGGGCCGGGAGCACTGGCTGCGCCGCCGGGGCCTGCTGTCCGCGTCCGAGCAGAACGAGGAGCTGGTGGTCGTCCGTGCCGAACGCCCCGTCTGACCCGCCCCGCCGGATCACCGTCCGGCGCCGGGGCCCGATGCTGGTGGAGGGCCCGGTGGAGATCGAGCTGGAGGACGGCACCACGGTGTCCTCCGACCGTTTCCGGGTGGCGCTGTGCACCTGCCGGCGCAGCCGCCGCTATCCCTGGTGCGACACCAGCCACCGCTCCAGGACCGGCGCCCGCAATCCCGGCACCCCCGGGGACTCCGCCGACGGCCGGGACGCCGGCACCGCCCGGGACCCCGGCGCCGCCCGGGAGGCAGACGACGGCCGGGATGCCGGCGGCGCCCGTGACGCCGGCGGCGGGCCGGCATCACGGGGCTGATCCGGGGGCGGCGGGCGGCCCCACTCCGCCCGCCGCCCCCGGTGCGGGACCCGGGTCCTGCGCGGCAGCGCTCGCACTCCCCAGCTACGAGCCGCCGGTCACGCCGCGGGACAAGGACCCGGTCCCGGTCTCAGAAGGCGAAGACGCTCGCGCTGTGGGCGTTCTTCACACAGGGGTTGGCGAAGGTGCGCTCGTCCGCGACGCGCCGGCCCTGCCAGACGCCCTCGACGGTGACGACGACGGGGTCGTACTCCTTGGTGCACATCACGCCGTCCCGGGCGGTGAGGGCGTGCAGGTCGGCTCCGGCGCCGCTCAGTTCGGCGCAGGCCCGCCCGGGGTCCGGGTGGGTGCCGGAGGGCGTCGGGGCGCAGCTGAGGGTGACGGCGCGCATCGGGGTGGCCAGCGTCGCGGTCTCGCCGTGGCCCAGGGTGAGCACCAGGGCCGAGGGGGCGTAGAGCGACGCGGGCGCGCTGTCCGGGGCGGCGAGCGCGGCCCCGGCGAAGGGGCCGGCGGCCGTGGTCAGGGCCAGGCCCAGGGTGGTCGCCCAGCGCGCGGTGTTCCGCATTGTGTGCATCCTTCCGCTCAACGTACGAGGGTGGTGCCGGCCCGACTCGGTCGGTGCCGGACCGGCGAGCGCGAGTCTGCCGAGTCCGGCGCCGGAACACACCTCGACCCCACGGGTTTCGGTAACCTTGCGTATTGAATCAGTGGCGTGAAGTTACGGACTGCGAACGTTTCAATGCGGTGACCGCCCACTTCTTGATCGCTCGGGGTGGCCGGATGGCGCGAATGACGCGTTCCGCAATAGGCCTGAAACATTCCGCTCTCGTACCGGCGAGTATGGTCGGGGCGACGCGAACTCGACGACGAGAGGCGGGGCTTGGGCATGGCCGGACACTGGGCCGACTTCCAGTACGAGATCTACCTGAACGGGATGACGGGCGCCGTGCCCCGGCTGCCCACCGACCTGACCCGCCTGGAGGAGATGGCCGAGCGGCGGCTCGGTCCCGGGCCCGTCGGCTACGTCGCGGGCAGCGCGGGCGACGGCAGCACGGCCCGGGCCAACCGGGCGGCGCTGGCGCGGCGCCGGATCGTGCCGCGGATGCTGCGGGACGTGCACGAGCGGGACCTGTCGGTCGAGGTACTGGGCCGCTCCCTGCCCGCCCCGCTGGCGCTGGCGCCGGTCGGGGTGCTGTCGATCATGCATCCGGAGGCCGAGCCGGCCGCCGCGCGGGCCGCCGCCGCGCTGGGCGTGCCCTACATCCTGTCCTCGGCCTCCAGCACGCCCATGGAGCAGGTCGCCGAGGCGATGGGGGACGGCGAGCGCTGGTTCCAGCTGTACTGGCCGAAGGACCGCGAGGTGGCCCGCAGCTTCCTGGACCGCGCGAAGACCGCCGGGTTCACCGCGCTGTTCGTCACCCTGGACACCCCGCTGCTGTCCTGGCGCCCGCGCGACCTGGACCAGGCCTACCTGCCGTTCCTGCGCGGCGTCGGCACCGCCAACTACTTCACCGACCCGGCGTTCCGGGCGGGTCTGGCCAAGCCGGTGCACGAGGACCCGGACGCCGCCGTGATGCACTTCGTCGGCATGTTCTCCGACCCGGGCAAGACGTGGCCGGACCTGGCGTTCCTGCGGGAGCACTGGGAGGGCCCGATCGTGCTCAAGGGCATCCTGCACCCGGACGACGCCCGGCTCGCCGCCGACGCCGGGATGGACGGGGTCGTGGTCTCCAACCACGGCGGCCGGCAGGTGGCCGGCTCCGTCGCGGCGGCCGACGCCCTGCCCGGGGTGGCGGAGGCCGTCGGCGACCGGCTCACCGTCCTGTTCGACAGCGGGGTGCGCACCGGCGACGACGTGGTGAAGGCGCTGGCCCTCGGGGCGGAGGCGGTGCTGCTCGGCCGCCCCTACGTCTACGGCCTCGGCCTGGACGGGCAGGCCGGGGTGGAGCACGTCGTCCGGTGCCTGCTCGCCGAACTCGACCTCACCCTCGCCCTGTCGGGCCACGCCACGCCCGCCTCCCTCGGCCCGGCCGACCTGGTGGAGGCTGCCGGGTGAGCGGCGGGAAGGACACCACGACCACCGAGGGGAACGCCGTGACCGGACCGAAGCACGTGCTCGCCGTCGTCGCCCCGCACGTCGGCGGCCGTACCGCCGGCGCCGGGCTCGCCACTCTCTTCCCGGACGGGGCCCGGGTCACCGTCGTCGAACGCGCCGACGAGGACCCGGCCGCCCTGCGCGCGGCGCACGTGATCGTCACGGCGCTCGCTCCCGTGACGTCCGCGCACCTCGCCGCGGCCGGGCGGCTGGAGCTGGTGCAGTGCGCCAGCCACGGTTTCGACTACGTCGACACGGCGGCGGCGCGGGAGCGCGGCATACCCGTGTGCACGATCGGGTCCAGCGGCGCCGAGGCGCAGAACGTGGCCGAGCAGACCTTCGCCCTGATGCTGGCGCTGGCCAAACGGCTGGTCCCGGCCCATCTGGCCCTCACCGAGGCCGACTGGGCGCTCCCCCGGCTCCAGGGCTCGCTCACCGAGCTGTCGGGGAAGACGCTCGGCATCGTCGGACTGGGCCGGATCGGCCGGCAGGTCGCCCGCCGCGCGGCCGCGTTCGACATGACCGTCGTCTACGCGGGGCGGCGCCGGGCGGACCCGGAGACGGAGCAGCGGCTCGGCGGCGCCCGGCACGTCCCGCTGGAGGAGCTGCTGCGCACCTCGGACTACGTCACCCTGCACACCCCGCTCACGGACGGCACCCGGCAGCTGCTCGACGCCGGGCGGCTGGCGCTGCTGAAACCGACGGCGTTCGTCGTCAACACCGCGCGGGGCGCCCTGATCGACCAGGACGCCCTGGCGGACGCGCTGGAGCGGGGTGCGCTGGCCGGCGCGGGCCTGGACGTCTTCGACCCCGAGCCGCCCACTGCGGCGCTGCGGCTGCTCAAGGCCCCGAACGTGGTGCTGTCGCCGCACGTCGGCGGGGTCACCCGCGAGACGGTGGTGAGGATCGCCCTGGCCGCGGCGCAGAACGTCTCCGCGTACCTGGCGGGCGACCCGCCACGGGACGTGGTGAACGCCTGACACCCGGGCGGCGGCCCCGGTCAGCCGCCGGAGACGGGGACGGGCCCGGCGGGCGGGACGCCGGCGAACGGCAGGGAGCCGTCGGTCACCCGTTCCGTCCGCCAGCGCTGCGCCTGCGTGCCGTCGCGGACCTTCACGACGACGTCGGCGTCCGGCGCCCCGCCGGCCGTGGCCAGGGCGAGCTGCCGTTGCCAGCGGGGCACCAGTTCGCCCCGCCCGGTCACGTCGTAGCGCACGTCGTCGCCGCGCCCGGTTCCCTCGTCGGCGCAGGTACCGAGGATGACGACGCCCGCGTCGGCGTGCGAGTCCAGGCACAGCCCCGGGTCGGCCGCGCTGCGCAGCCGCCCGTCGTCCTCGTACGTCCACTGCTGGGTCCAGGTTTCGGAGCACTCCGCGAGCCGGGCGCCCGCGCCGGCCCGCGGCTCGCCGCGCACGTCGAGGCAGAAGCCGGTGCCGACGTTGCGCAGCCGGGTGCGGTCCGGCGCGGTGGTCGGCAGGGCGGCGGGCGGAGCCTGGGTGGTGGTGCCGCGGGCGGTGCCGCCGCGGTCGGCCGCGCTGGTGGAGGCCGTCGGGTCGGCGCCGCCGCCGTCGTAGGACCAGACGCTGATGACGAGCATGGTGACGAGCACGCCGGCCGATGCCGCGCCGACGCCCCGCAGCGCGGAGCGGACGGTGCCGGGGCCGCCGTGCCCGGCCGGGCCCCGGCGGGCGGGGCCGGGCAGGCGGGCGAGCAGTCCGGTGCGCCGGCCGCGGTGCCGGGCGCCGCCCCGCTCCCCGCGCGGGAGGCGGCGCGCCCGGGGCGGGAGTCGAGATAGCGGCGGGCGCCCCAGCCGAGCACCGCCTCCGCCAGCAGGGTCCCCAGTCCGCTGCCGAAGTGGCTGAGCTGCTCGGCCGCGTGGCGGCAGTGCCGGCACTGGGTCAGATGGTCCTTGACGTCCGGCAGCAGCCTGCCGCCCCGGCGGATGGGAACGTCGAGGAGCCGGTTGTAGAAGCGGCAGTCCTTCGTCGGCGCGAGTTGTTGATGGGCATGTACACAACCATCGCGGAATTTCTCGCGGGCCTGTCCGAGAGTGGCCGTCGCCGTGTCGATGTCCATGCCGAGCAGGGCGGCCGGCACGGATATCGGTTCGGCCTCCACCTCGGTGTGCCACAGCAGACAGCGGGACGGTGCCGGAAGGGAGGCGAATGCCCGCGCGGCCAGCGTCCGGTTTTCGGCGATGAGGGACTTCGCGGCCCGCATGCCCCGGCCGCCGGCGGGTTTGAGGAGTTCGGGCAGTGCGGCGGACATCCGCTCGTCGGCGGACCACTGGCGGACCGTGTCCCGCACGGCCACCAGCAGCCGGGGGCGCAGGGCGGTGGCCGACTCGCCCTCGGCGAGCTGGTCGAGGACACGGTGCAGGGCGGCGGCCGTGACCATGGCGGCGACGTTCGCCGAGGAGGCGAGGCAGACGGCCGCGTAGTCGTGCGCGGGCTGCCAGTGCCGGGCGGTCAGCAGCGCGACGGCCTCGGCGGCCGCGCCCCGGGGGCGGTCCCGCAGCCGGGCGGCGAGGGACTCGTCGGACTCCCCGGGATCACCGCCGGACGGGGGTGGAGCGGTCGAGGGGGGTGGGGGGTGGGCACTGAGACGGTTCCTTCCCACGCGCGCGTTGCACACATGTTCTCCGTCCGAAAAGGAGCCCGGTCGGGTGCATGCCTTTCGGGACGCTGCACGGGGAGCGGGAATTCGCCGTCGGTGATTCGGCCCCGGTTCTCCAAGGCGCCTGCGCCGCCCGGCCATTACCCCCCGCGCGGGTGCCTCACTCTCGCACAAACCCTCATGGTCAACAAGGCGCTCGGACAAGTTCCGCCAAAGGACCGGACCTTTGAAAGAACGTCAGCATCGGCAATTCCGCGCCCCGTGTGAAAGGGGCGCACACACCGCCGCGCCGCACACGCTCCCGGGGTGCACGGGACGGCGGTGCACTGAGGACGGCCCTTCTCGGAAGCGGTCCCCGCACAGGACGGCGGCTCCCCTGTGCGGGGCCGGGGCGCTCAGATCTGCCAGGAGCGCAGCCGGTCGGCGGCGCCGTAGACGTCGGCCTTGCCGGACATGAGATCGCGGGCGAGGTCGACCAGGGCGCCGTAGGGCGGGTCGATGCCGACGCCGCTGACGAACATGTACGCCACCGCCGTCGCACAGGCGAAGCGGGCGTTGGCCGACGGCAGCGGCCGGAGCACGGCGAGCGTGTGCAGCAGGGCGGCGGCCCGCCAGGCCGGGTCGGAGTCGACGCCGAGCCGGGGCGGGTCGACGCGGTGCCGGGCGACGGCGGCGACCAGGGCGGAGAAGTCGTTGATCGTCGGCTGGTCCGGCAGCACCTCCTCGTGGCGCTGGAGGAGCCAGGGCACGTCGATGTGGATGACCGGTGCCATGGGTCAGGCGGCCCGTCCCTCGCCCGGGTGGGCGGTTCGTCGTCGGGGAAGGCGGCGGCGAACTCGTCGGCGTGGGCCCGGAAGAAGCGGCGGAAGGCCTCCGCGCCCTCCTGCAGCGCCCGGTGCCGGGCTATGTCGGCGGCGGCGGCCTCGCGCACGAGGGCCTTCATCGACGTACCGCGCTCCTTGGCGATCTGCCGCAGGTCCTCGAGCTCGCGGTCGCTGAACTCCACGTTCAGAGCTGGCATGGATCCACGGTACCGCTCGGGTACTGGCCCGTAAATATCCGCAGGTCGGGAGCGGATTCGAACGGTACCGCGAGGGTTCGAACGGCCGGCCGGGCGGCACCCGGGCGGGCGGACGCGGCGGCGGCCGGCCCGGCGGGCGGGACCGGCGGACGCCCGCGGCTCCCGGGTGCGGCCGGGGTTCGGCCACCCGCCGGTGGCAGGACGGACTAGGCTGGGAACCCAAGTGACACACCTGTTGACGGTGAGTGTGCGCGATGGAGTGGCGACGATGAGTCCGGTCAACCCGTTCGACGATGCCGTCCCGGCCCGGGCCGTCATCGGCGCCACCGGCGAGGTGCTGGAGTGGAACGAGGGGGCTCGGCGGCTGCTGGGCCACACGGCCGCCGACATCGTGGGCCGGCCGCGACCGAGCTGCTCGTCGACGGGACGCCCTCGCGTTCTTCGGTCCCCGCGACCACCGCTGGAGCGGCACGCTCGAGCTGCGGCACCGCGACGGCGGCACCGTCTCCGCCTGGGTGCTCGCCCATCGCCGTCCGGCGCCGGACGGCGGCCCGGGCACCTGGCTGGCCGTGAGCCCGCCGGACCGCCGCCCGGCGGGCGAGCCCGGGGACCCGCTGGCCGAGGCGGCCCTGACGCAGTCCCCCTGCGCGACGATGATCTTCGACGAGCGGCTCCGCCTGCACGGCGTCAACGACGCGATGGCCCGGCTGCTGGAACTGCCGGCCGAGCGGTTGCGCGGTCTGCGGCCCACCGACATCGGCAGCCGGCCGCAGCACACCGAACTGGAGGAGCAGGTGCGGCGGGTCCTCGCCACGGGGCGGGGGCACGACATGCAGACGTACATGAAGGCCGCCGGGAGGAACGCGGCGCCCACGCCTGGCTGGCCCGGCTCGCCCCGCTCACCGGCCCCGACGGCCGGGTGCGGGGCGTCTGCGTCACCGCCCACGACTTCACCGAGCAGCACCGCGCCCGGGAACGGCTGCAACTGGTCAACGAGGCCAGCGTGCGCATCGGCACCACGCTCGACGTCACCCGCACCGCCGAGGAACTGGCCGCGGTGTGCGTGCCCGCGCTCGCCGACTTCGTCAGCGTCGACCTGCTCGACGCCCGGGAGCACGGCGAGGAGACCACCGGCGCGCCGACCCCGCCGGTGAGCCTGCGCCGCACCGCGCACCGGTCGATCACACCGGGCTGTCCGGAGGCGGTCGCCGAGCCGGGGCAGGTGGACGTCTACCCGGCCGGCTCGCCGCAGGCCGAGTCGCTGGTGACCGGCGGGGCGATCGTGGCCGCGGTGCCCTCCGGGGACGTCGAGCGGTGGCGGACCTGGGACGAGGTCCGCTTCCGCAGGGTGGAGCAGTACGGCATCCACTCCACGATGTCCGTGCCGCTCCAGGCCCGCGGCAGCACCCTCGGCGTGGCCGTCTTCACCCGTTTCCGGCACCCCGAGCCCTTCACCCACGACGACGTGCTGCTGGCCGAGGAGGTCACCGCGCGCGCCGCCGTCTGCATCGACAACGCCCGGCGCTACTCCCGGGAGCGGGAGACGACCCTGACCCTCCAGCGCAGCCTGCTGCCGCGGACGCTGCCGCCCACCGCGGCGGTCGAGGCGGCCTCCCGGTATCTGCCGGCGGCGCGCTCCGGGGTCGGCGGCGACTGGTTCGACGTGATCCCGCTGTCCGGGATGCGCGTCGCCATGGTCGTCGGGACGTCGTCGGCCACGGCATCGCGGCCTCCGCCACGATGGGCCGGCTGCGCACCGCCGTCCGCACCCTCGCCGACATCGACCTCGCCCCCGACGAACTCCTCACCCACCTCGACGACCTCGTCGTGCGGCTCTCGGAGGAGTCCGGCGGCGACGGCACCGGCGAGGTCGGCGCGACCTGCCTGTACGCGGTGTACGACCCGGTGTCCCGGCGCTGCACGCTGGCCCGGGCCGGTCATCCGCCGCCCGTCCTGGTCCCGCCGGACGGGCCGCCCCGGCCGGTCGAGCTGCCCACCGGCCCGCCGCTGGGCGTCGGCGGGCTGCCGTTCGAGTCCGCCGAGCTGTCGCTGGCGGAGGGGACCGTCCTGGCCTTCTACACCGACGGGCTGGTGGAGGGCCGGGACCGGGACGCCGACGCCGGCCACTCGCTGCTGGCCGAGGCCCTGGCGGCGCCGGGCGGCTCGCTCGACCAGGCCTGCGACCGGGTGCTGCACACCCTGCTCCCGGCGGGCGGCACCGCCGACGACGTGGCGCTGCTGCTGGCCCGTACCCGGGGCCTGCCCGCCTCCCAGGTCGCCACCTGGGACATCCCCGCCGATCCGGCGCTGGTCGCGCCCATCCGCAAGCAGGTGCTGGACCAGCTGGCCGACTGGGCCCTGCTGGAGGCCTCCTTCACCGCCGAGCTGGTGGTCAGCGAACTGGTCACCAACGCCATCCGCTACGGAGCGGCGCCCATCCGGCTGCGTCTGATCCACGACGCGAACACGCTGATCTGCGAGGTGTCGGACACCAACCCCACGGCACCGCATCTGCGCCGGGCCAAGACGTGGGACGAGGGAGGGCGCGGGCTGCTGCTGGTCGCCCAGCTCACCCAGCGCTGGGGCAGCCGGCACACCGCCGACGGCAAGACCATCTGGCCGAGCTGACGCTGCTCGACGAGGAGTGACCCGGTTTCCCGGGCCGCGCGGCGGGACACCCGATTCCCAGGGCGTGCGGCGCGGACCCCGGACCGGGCCGTGCGCGGCCGGCCCCGACGGGAGTGGAGAAGCGATGGCGAAGACGTCCCGGCCCTGCGTACCCCCTCCGGCCCCTCCGCCCCGTCCGGCCCATGCCCGTACGGACCGTCCGGACCGTTCGGCCGGTCCCGGCCGATGCGCCGGGCCGCGCTCCTCGTGGGAGCGCTGACGGTGCTCGGGGCGCTCGGCGCCTGCGGCGGCGAGACCACGACGACCACCACCCCGCAGCCCACCCGGGCCGACCGTGCGACCGCCACGACGACGGCGCCCTCCGCCGCCACGGAATCCGCCACCGAGTCCGCTCCCGTCCCCGGCGACACGGCGGCGTCCGCCTCCGCCTCCGCCCGCACCGACGGCCGCTGCCGCACCGACCAGCTCAGCGCCCGGGTCGGCCGGCTCGACCCGGGCGCCGGGCAGCGCAACTTCCCCGTCGTGCTGACCAACACCTCCGACCGCACGTGCACGCTGTACGGCTATCCGGGCGCCGCCTTCGTCGACGCGTCCGGGAGCAGCTGGGCCCTGACC
Organism: Streptomyces sp. SW4; assembly: GCA_003248315.1. Lineage (GTDB taxonomy): Bacteria > Actinomycetota > Actinomycetes > Streptomycetales > Streptomycetaceae > Streptomyces. The sequence continues at coordinate 715,845 of QKWM01000001.1, read as the reverse complement.
CCGAGCGGGCCCCGGCGTCCCCCGGGACGGTCAGGCTGACGCCCGGGGCGAGCGCGTGGGCCGGGCTGTCGTTCGCCGACCCTCGGATCAGCGGGGCCCGCACCGCCGAACCGGCGGCGCTGCTCGTCACCCCGCCGGACGAGCACGACCCGCTGCGGGTGGAGTGGACGGCGGGTGAGGTGCCCGTGGGCGGCGACGAGTCGTCGGTGTCCGTCACCGCCCTGGAGCCCGGCAGGGGGCCCGGCGCTCAGTGACCGGCGATCGGGTGGGGCGTGTAGGGCCGCTCCAGTTCCTCGATCTCCTTGTCGGTCAGGGTGAGTTCGACGGCAGCGACGGCGTCGTCGAGGTGCCCCGGCCGGGCCGCGCCGACGATCGGCGCGGTCACCGTGTCCTTGTGGAGCAGCCAGGCGAGGGCGACCTGGGCGCGCGGGACACCGCGCTCGCCGGCGATGCGGGTGACGGCCTCGACGATGGCGCGGTCGCCCTCCTGGTACAGGGTGCTGCCGAAGGCGTCGGTGGCGCTGCGCCCGGTGGTGGTGCCCCAGTCGCGGGTGAGCCGGCCTCGGCGAGCGGGCTCCACGGCAGCACGCCGACGCCCTGGTCCGCGCAGAGCGGCAGCATCTCCCGCTCCTCCTCGCGGTAGAGCAGGTTGTAGTGGTTCTGCATGGAGACGAACCTGGTCCAGCCGTGCTTCTCCGCGGTGTACTGCGCCTTGGCGAACTGCCAGGCGTACATCGAACTCGCCCCGAGATAGCGGACCTTGCCGGCCTTCACCAGGTCGTGCAGGGCCTCCATCGTCTCCTCGATCGGCGTGTGCGGGTCCCAGCGGTGGATCTGGTACAGGTCCACGTAGTCGGTGCCCAGGCGCCGCAGGCTGTGGTCGATCTCGGACATGATCGCCTTGCGGGACAGGCCGCCGCCGTTGGGGCCGGGCCGCATCCGCCCGTGCACCTTCGTCGCCAGCACGATCTCGTCACGTCGGGCGTACTCGGCGAGCGCCCGGCCCACGATCTCCTCGCTGGTGCCGTCGGAGTAGACGTTGGCGGTGTCGAAGAAGGTGATGCCCGCCTCCACCGCCTGGCGGATCAGGGGGCGTGAGGCCTCCTCGTCGAGGGTCCACTCGTGCGTGCCGCGGTCGGGAAGGCCGTAGGTCATGCACCCCAGACAGATCCGCGACACGTCCAGGCCCGTCGAACCGAGCTTCACGTACTGCATCGTTGCTGCTCCTGCCTTCCCGATCACTGCCAGGTCACTGCCAGGGGGAGCGTACGCGTTGGTGTGCGCTCGAAGTCCAGGGCGGCCCTCCCTCCCCCGGCCCGGCCCGTTGCTGCCCCAGGTGACCGACCGGCGTGGGAGCGGCCGGCGTGCCGGGGGTCCCGCGCATCCTTGCGGCGCAGGCGTCCGGCGCCCGGCCGGCCGCCCACGCCCCGGGAGGAACGCGTGCCGACACGTGCGAGACGAGTGACGACCCTGACCGCCGCCGCCGTACTGGCGCCGGCCCTGATCACGCCCGCGTGGGGCCGGCCGGCGCCGGAGCCCGCGCCCGTGGAGCGGGCCACGCTGTGCGCGCCGGCCGGGACCCTGCGCGGCGCGGACGGGCAGCGCGCCGCGGTGGACCTGTGCGCCTCGGCCGGTGCCCGCGGGATGGAGGTGACGGCTCCGGCGACCTGCCGGCGGCCCGGCACCGGAACCCGGTACGCCTGTCTGACGTCCGGCACCTGGACCGCGCGGCGGGACGGCGTGACGGTGGCCTCCGGGGCGCTGCCCGGTGCGTCCCCGGTCCATCCGGGCCCGGGGACCTACGAGATCACCGCCACGGTGCACGCCCGTTCGGTGCCGGACGGCGTGGATCTGCGCGGCACCGTCCGGACCACGCTCACCCTGACCACCCGAAGCCGGAGCCCACGCACCGCGTCGAGGTGGACCGGCGCACCCTGCGGCCGGGCGCGACGACGACGCTCACCTACACCGTGCACCGCGACAGCGACGCGGGGGACGGCAGCGCGCGGTTCGGTCTCATCGGCGAGGAGGGCTCGGGGTGTCCCTGGCCACCGACGACGCCCGGTGCGTGAACCCGCTGGTCGGACGGCACCCGTCGACGGAGCGGCTGCGGCACGCCCTGGACTGTGCCCTGACGGACCTTCAGCCGGGCCGTCCCGCGACGGTCCGGGTCGACGTGACCCTCGGCCGGTCCTGCTCCACGGTGGTCTCGAAGCTGGGCTACTGGATGCCGCGCGGGCAGGAGGTGTACACGGGAGGCATGCTGGTCGGACCGACGGTCGGCTGCGCCTGAGTCCGCCGGTACCGGGGGTCCGCGGCTGCGTCAGGCCGCGCCCTCGACCAGGTCCAGGGCCCGCTCCCAGCCGAACTCCGGGCGGAGGCCGTCCGGGCCCGGTTCCCCCGTGTACCGCTCGCCGAACCGCACGCCCATCGCCCGCAGCCGGTCGCCGCTCTCCCGGTAGGCGGGGTGGGCGGCGAGCGCGTCGGCCACGCACGGCAGGACGGCGACGGGCACGCCGAGGCCGGCGGCCTCGCACAGGGTGCCGAGGGCGACGTTGTCGGCGAGGCCCGCGGCCCACTTGTTGACGGTGTTGAAGGTGGCGGGCGCGACGATCACCGCGTCCGGCGGGGGAACGGGCGCGGCTCGCCGGGCAGGCGGGGCCGGGCGCGGACGGGGCGGCCGGTCTGGGCGGCGACGGCGGCGGTGTCGAGGAAGCCGTCCGCCGCCGCGGTCGGGGTGGCGATCACCCCGACCTCCCAGTGGCGTTCCTGCGCCGCCGTGATCAGCTTGCTGACGTCCGCGGCGACTGCGGCGGCGCACACGACGACGTAGAGGAACGGCCTCGTGTCCGGGGTCGCGTCGGGTTCGGTCATCCCGGCACCCTATGCGACCGCCCGTCCGGTCAGGAGACCGTCTCGGAGACGGTGATGGCGCCCACGGGGCAGGCGCGGGCGGCCTCGCGGAGCAGGGGGCTGCCGCCGCCGTCCTCGCGGCCGGGCAGCACGGTGCTGTACCCCTCGTCGTCCTGGGTGAACACCTCGGGGGCGGTCAGGGCGCACTGGCCGGCGCCGATGCAGAGGTCCTTGTCGATGGCGATGTGCATGTGCGGAGCCTCCTACCAGGCCACGGGAGTTCCAGCATCCCCTGGATCGTGTCGCCGGGTTTGCAGGGGATCTCCTCCACGGGAACCGCCGGCGCGAGCGTCGGCAGCCGGCGGACGAGGGTGCCCAGGGCGATCTCGAGTTCGGCGCGGGCGAGGTTCTGGCCGAGGCACTGGTGGATGCCGAAGCCGAAGGCGACGTGGTGACGGGCCGGCCGGTGCCAGTCGAGGGCGTCGGGGTCGGGGTAGACGTCCGCGTCGCGGTTGATGAGCGACGTGGAGAAGACGACGCCCTCGCCCGCCCGGATGGTCCGGCCGTCCACCTCGATGTCCTCGGTGGCCCGGCGCAGCAGGCCGTCGGCGATGGACAGCAGCCGCATCAGTTCCTCGACGGCGGCGGGCAGCAGGCCCGGGTCCGCACGCAGCTCGGCCAGCCGTTCGGGGTGCTGCAGCAGCGTGAGGGTGCCGAGCGAGATCATGTTCGCGGTGGTCTCGTGACCGGCGACCAGCAGGATGATCGCCAGGGCGACCAGTTCGTCGCGGTCGGCCGGGCCGCCGGGCCGCCGCGGGTCGGCCAGGTCGTCCAGCAGGCCCGTGCCGGGCCGGCGTCGTTTGCGGTCGACCAGGGCGCCGAGGTAGTCCTCCAGCCGGTCGCGGGCGTCCTGGATGTCGGCCGCCGCCGGGCCGCGCAGCAGCCGGCGGGACTGCTCCTCGAAGAACTCGTGGTCGGCGTAGGGCACGCCGAGCAGCGCGCAGATCACCCGGGAGGGCACCGGCAGCGCGAACGCCGACACCAGGTCCGCGGGCGGGCCCTGGGCGATCATCTCGTCGAGGCAGGCGTCCACGATCTCCTGGATGCGCGGACGCAGGGCGGTGGCCCGTTTCAGGGTGAACTCGGGCAGGACCATCTTGCGCTGGGTGTGGTGTTCGGGGTCGTCGACGCCGAGCAGCGCGGCCCTGCGGTCGCGGACCCCGGCGAAGCGGGCGGCGGTGACGGGGAAGCCGGGGTGGGTGCGGTCGGTGGACAGCCGGCGGTCGGCCAGCAGCCGGCGGGCGGTGGCGTGCCCGGTGACCAGCCAGACCGGGCGGCCGTCGTAGAGGGTGACGCGGGCCAGCGGCCGGGTGGCGCGCAGCGGGGCGTATCCGGAGGGCGGGTGGTAGGGGCAGGTGCGGTCCTGGGGAAAGGCGACGGGTGTGCTCTGCGGTGCGGTGTCCCGCGCGCCCCGCGTGTCCGTCGTGTCCGTCATGGAAGACCTCGCAGACGAAGAGTGCGTCGTGCCGCTCCTCATTAGATGCCCGGGGCACCTATCGGACGACGGGAAGTTCGGCCAGATCGGCCGGGGCGGCGTTCTGGCCGAGGATCGTCGCCGGGCCGGGTGCGCCGCTCCCGCCTCGCCGTGGGGCGCACCGGTCCCGTCGCCGGGCCGGGCGGGGCCTCGCGGCGGCCGGGGCGGGGCTCTGGGGCGGGGCCCCGAGGCGGGCGCGGTGGTCCGTCGCTCCCGGCGGGGCGGTGGCGTCCGTGGCGTGAAGGGGCCGCCGGGGGTGCGGCCCGGGCAGCCGGATCCCTGCCGGGGCCATGCCGGAGCCACGCCGGATGCCCGCCGGATGCCCGCCGGATCCCTGCCGGAGCCACGCCGATCCCCGCCTTATGCCTGCCGGGCCGCTCCGTCACCGCCGCTCGTTCGGCCCCTTCGGGAGCCTCGCCGTCGCCCGGTCCGGCCCGCCCCCGGAAAAAACTTCGGCGGCGGGTGCATGAACCCCCGGGCACCGGGCACGCGTGGGTCAGGCCCCGCCGCGCTCCCCCGTCGCGGCGGGGCTTTCGGCTGCCTCACGGGCCGGACGGTCGGTGACGTCGAGGAAGATCTCCCCGGCCTCGGGGACGGTGCTCGCGATGGACCGCTTGATGCGGACCGCGACCTCCTCGACCCGCTCGCTGTCCAGCCCGGGCACCAGGTCGACGCGGGCGGCGACCAGCGCGGAGTCGAGGCCCGTCTTCATCGTGAACAGCGCCTCCACGCTGTCGATCTCCGGCTGGGCCTCCAGCAGCGCACGTATCCGTCCGCTGGCCTCGGGTCGGCGGCCTCGCCGATCAGCTGGTCGCGGGCCTCGCGGCCGAGCCGGTAGGCCACGTACACGAGCAGCGCGCCGATCGCGAGGGAGGCGCAGGCCTCGTAGACGACCTGGCCGGTGACCATGTGCGCCACCATGCCGGCCATCGCGAGGGTCACCCCGAGGACCGCGGTGCCGTCCTCCGCCACGACCGTGCGCAGCGCCGGGTCGCGCAGTCCGCCGTCGGTGCCGCCCTGCCGGCGCGCCTGGTACAGCGCCCGCAGCAGCGAGCCGCCCTCGGCGAGCAGCGCCACGGCCAGCACGACCAGCCCGGCCACATAGCCGCCCAGGTCCTCCTCGGCGCCCGTGCGCAGGGCCTCGACGCCCTGGTAGAAGGAGAAGCAGCCGCCCATCACGAAGATCCCCACGGCCGCGAGGAGCGACCAGAAGAACCGTTCCTTGCCGTAGCCGAACGGGTGACGCCGGTCGGCGGGGCGGCGGCTGCGGCGCAGCGCGGCCAGCAGGAAGACCTCGTTGAGGCTGTCGGCCACGGAGTGGGCCGCCTCCGACAGCAGTGCCGGTGAGGAGGCGAGCAGGCCGCCGGCCGCCTTGGCCGCGGCGATCACCAGGTTGGCCGCCAGCGCGACCAGCACGGTGACCCGCGTCCTGCGGTCGGCCTTCCGGCCCGCCCGGTCCTTGGCGTGGTCCGGGCCCGTCGGGTCCTGGTCGTGGTCGGGACCCGTCCGGTCCTGGTCGTGGTCCGTCCTCGGGCCGGCCCGGTCCTCCTCGCACCGGACTGCCCGGTCCTTCCCCTGCCCGTCGCCCTCGGGGTGCGTCTTCTCGTCCGTGGATGTGCCGCTCACCCTTCGCCGACTGCCCGGCGCCCGCCGGACTCACACCCGCTGTGTGGGTGGCCCACCCGTGCCGGTGCCGCGAAACGGGGAACGCGTCCTGACACGGGGAACGCGTCCTGACGGGACGGCGCGCACCGAGGGCACGTGACGGCAGGACGGCAGGGAGGAGAGGTCATGAGCGGCGACGACGGGCAGGACGGCAACAGCGCCTACGGCAGGAAGGCCTTCAAACGGTCCCGGAGCCACTTCGCGGACCGGATCACCGCGGACGGCAGGGACGGCTGGCCGGTCGAGCCCGGCCGCTACCGTCTGGTCGTCAGCCGGGCCTGCCCCTGGGCGAGCCGGGCGCTAATCTCCCGGCGGCTGCTCGGACTCGAGGACGCGCTGTCGCTGGCCGTCGCCGACCCGGTCCAGGACGACCGCAGCTGGCGGTTCACGCTCGATCCGGACGGCCGCGACCCGGTGCTCGGCATCCGGTACCTCAGCGAGGCGTACGACCGTCGGGAGACGGGCTACCCGGGCGGGGTGAGCGTGCCGGCCATCGTGGACGTGCCCAGCGGGCAGCTGGTCACCAACGACTTCCAGCAGATCACCCTGGACCTGGCCACCGAATGGACGGCGCTGCACCGGGCGGGCGCGCCCGACCTGTACCCGCAGCCGCTGCGGGACGAGATCGACGAGGTGATGGCCGGCGTCTACGAGGACGTCAACAACGGCGTGTACCGGGCGGGCTTCGCCACCGGCCAGGAGGAGTACGAGGCCGCCTGCGCCGCCGTGTTCCGCCGGCTGGAGCTGCTCACGCCACGGCTGGAGCGGCGGCGCTACCTGGTCGGCGACACCATCACCGAGGCGGACATCCGGCTGTTCACGACGCTGGTCCGCTTCGACGCGGTCTACCACGGCCACTTCAAGTGCAACCGCTGGAAGCTGACGGAGAACCCGGTGCTGTGGGCCTACGCCCGCGACCTGTTCCAGACGCCCGGATTCGGCGACACCGTCGACTTCGACCACATCAAACGCCACTACTACCAGGTGCACACCGGCATCAATCCGACCCGGATCGTGCCGCTGGGCCCGGACCTGTCCGGCTGGCTGACGCCGCATCACCGGCAGGAGCTGGGCGGCCGTCCGTTCGGCGACGGCACGCCGCCGGGCCCCGTACCCGCCGGCGAGGAGGTCCCGGCGGCGGGCCGGCCCTGACCCTCGTCCGACAACCGCAGTCACACACGAGTCGCACACAAGGAGAGAGCCCCGTGGGCAAGAAGACGAAGAAGAAGAAGCTCCCCATGGCCTACCAGCCGATCGGGTTCGTCCTGGGCTGGGCGGGCGGCGCGCTGGCCGGCATGGCCTTCCAGAAGACGTGGAAGGTGCTGCGGCACGAGGACGACGCGCCCGACGCCCTGGACCCGGACCGGGGCTGGGGCGAGGTCCTGCTGGCCGCCGCCGTGCAGGGTGCGATCTTCGCGGTGGTGCGCAGCGCCGTGGACCGCACCGGCGCCAAGGCGATCGAGCGTTCGACCGGGGTCTGGCCGACCAAGGAGAAGGGCGGCCGGGACTGATCCGGCCCGGCGCCGGCCGGGGGCGGCGCGCCGTCCCGGCCGGCGCCGGGCTCAGCCCTGCTTGGGGCCCGTCGGCGCGTTGACGCGCAGGGTGAAGGAGTGGCCCGCCGGGTCGGAGTAGCCGCGCTCCTCGTGGGGCCCCAGGGCGTCCTTGGCCTCCACCGGCCGGCCGCCGAGTCCGACGACCTTGCGCTCGGCCTCGTCGAGGTCGTCGACCACGAAGTCCAGGTGCGCCTGGAGGGAGTTCTCGGGCCGGGGCCAGCTCGGCGGGGTCGCGTTCACGTCGCGCCGGAACGCCATGCGGAATCCGCCGGGTCCGCTGATCTCGACCCGGTTGGCGCTCACCTCGGTCTCTTCCGCGTCCAGCAGCCCCTTGTAGAACTCGGCGAGCTTCTCGGGCTCGGCGCAGTCGAGCACCACGACGCCCGCGTTCACCACTGCCATCTTCTCCTCCGAAGGTCCTGGGCGCGGGGCGTCGCTCGCCCTGCCGCCCGTACCTTGCGGATATCCCGGGCCGCCCGATTCAGTCGGCAGCCGGCCCTCGTGCGCCGCGCACCGGGCGTGGCACGGGGTCGTGGGCGGGTGACGGCGACCTTTGACCACACCGTTGACCTGTCGCGAGGGCGGCCGGTTGCATGTGCGGTCACCGGGGCCGGCGGGGCGTTCTCGTCACGGGCCCGGCGACGAGCGTGGGCGGCGCGTTCCCGGCCGCACCTCCGCTCCCCGCGACCGACAAGGAAGTGATCATGCACGCCGATCTGCTGTTCACCGGCGGGCCCGTCCTCACCCCCGGGGGCCGGACCGCCACCGCGGTCGCCGTCACCGGTGACCGGATCACCGCCGTGGGGCGGGCCGGCGAGCTGCGCGAACTGGCCGGCCCCCGGACCGAGGTGGTCGACCTCGCCGGCCGGCTGCTGCTGCCCGGTTTCCAGGACGCGCACGTCCATCCGGTGCCCGCCGGCCTGGAACTGACCCGGTGCGACCTGACCGGCGCCCGGACGGCCGAGGAGACCGTCGCCGCGGTCCGCGCGTACGCCGCCGCGCACCCGGAACAGGAGTGGATCACCGGCGGCGGCTGGTCCATGGAGGCCTTCGAGGGCGGCACCCCGGCGAAGGAACTGCTGGACGCCGTGGTTCCCGACCGTCCGGTCTACCTGCCCAACCGGGACCACCACGGCGCCTGGGTCAACAGCCGTGCCCTCGCCCTGGCCGGCATCGGCCGGGACACGCCCGACCCGGCCGACGGGCGCATCGACCGCACCGCGTCGGGCGAGCCGCGCGGCACCCTGCAGGAGGGGGCGATGCAGCTCGTGGGCCGGCTCACCCCGCCGGTCACGGCGGCCGACCGGCTGGCGGCCCTGCTGCGCGCCCAGCGGCATCTGCACGCGCTCGGGATCACGGCGTGGCAGGACGCGCTGGTGGGTGACTTCCTCGGCATGCCGGACCCGGCCGAGGCGTATCTCGCCGCCGCCCGTGACGGGTCGCTGACCGCCCGGGTCGTCGGCGCCCTGTGGTGGGACCGGGAGCGCGACGTCGAGCAGATCCCGGAGCTGGTCGAGCGGCGGGCCGCCCTGACCCACGGCCGGTTCCGGGCCACCGGCGTCAAGCTGATGCTGGACGGGGTGGCGGAGACCGGCACGGCGGCGCTGCTGGAGCCGTACCTCGACCGGTGCGGCTGCGCCACCGCCAACCGGGGCACCGCCTTCCTGGACGCGGCCCGGCTGCCGGTGTACGTCACCGAACTGGACGCGCTCGGGTTCCAGTGCCACTTCCACGCCCTGGGCGACCGTGCCGTCCGGGACGCCCTGGACGCGATCGAGGCGGCCCGGGCGGCGAACGGGCCGAGCGACTCCCGGCCGCACCTGGCCCACCTCCAGGTGGTGCACCCCGACGACGTGCCCCGCTTCGCCCGGCTCGGCGCCACCGCCACGGTCCAGCCGCTGTGGGCCGCGCACGAACCGCAGATGGACGAGCTGACCATCCCCTTCCTGGGGCCGGAACGGGCCGGGTGGCAGTACCCGTTCGGCACGCTGCTGCGGTCGGGGGCGGTGCTCGCGGCCGGCAGCGACTGGCCGGTGAGCAGCCCCGACCCGCTGGAGGGCGTCCACGTCGCGGTGAACCGCGTGGAACCCGGCGGCGACGCCCCGGTGTTCCTGCCGGCCGAACGCATCGGCCTGGCCGCGGCGTTGACGGCGTACACGGCGGGGTCGGCGTACGTGAACCACCTGGACGGCACGGGCCGGATCCGCGAGGGGCGACGGCGGACCTGGTGGTGCTGGACCGCGACCCGTTCGACGGACCGCCGGAGGAGATCGCCCGGACGCGGGTGGCCCTGACGTACGTGGGCGGCGCACGGGTGTACGCCGCCGACGGCGAGGGGTGAGCGGTCAGCGCGCCGCCCGGAACGTCCGCCGGTAGGCCTGCGGCGACACACCGATCGACGCGTGCAGGTGCTGGCGCAGGGAGGCTCCGGTGGCGAAGCCGACCCGGCCGGCGATCTGGTCCACGGTCAGGTCGCTGGTCTCCAGCAGGTGCCGGGCGCGGGCGACGCGCTGCTGGACGATCCACCGGCCGGGGCTGAGCCCGACCTCGTCGTGGAAGCGGCGGGCGAAGGTGCGCAGGCTCATCCCGGCGTGGGCGGCGAGGTCCGCGAGCGACAGCGGCTCCTCGAGGCGTCCGAGGGCCCAGGCCCGGGTCGCGGCGGTGCCGGCCGCTCCCTGCGCGGGCACCGGCTGCTCGATGTACTGGGCCTGCCCGCCGTCGCGGAACGGCGGGACCACACAGCGGCGGGCGACGGTGTTGGCCAGTGCGCTGCCGTGGTCCGTGCGCACGAGGTGGAGGCAGACGTCGACACCGGAGGCGGCACCGGCGGAGGTCAGGATCCGGCCGTCGTCGACGAAGAGCACGTCGGGGTCGAGACGGACCCGCGGATACCAGCGCCGGAACTGGTCGGCGACGCACCAGTGCGTGGTCGCCCGGCGGTCGTCCAGGAGCCCGGCGGCGGCGAGCACGAAGGCGCCGGTGCAGATGGAGACGATGCGCGCGTCGGGGCGGACGCGGGCGAGGGCGGCGGTGACCTCGGGCGGCTGTTCGGGCCCGACGCGGGCGGGCGGTACGGCGGCGATCACCACCGTGTCGGCCGTGCCGAGGATCTCCGGGCCGTGCTCGGGGGTGACGGTGAAGCCCGCGTCGGTGTGCACCGGCCGTCCGTCGACGGTGCAGGTGAGCACCTCGTACCGGCCGTCGGCCGCGCCGAGGATGCGGCTGGGGATGCCCAGTTCGAAGGCGTAGACGCCGTCGAGGGCGAGGGCCACGACCCGGTGGGGCCGGCGCGTGTGCTGCATGGCATGATCCTATCGGTTATTGACCATTCTGCCATTTCCCGGAGGGCGGGACCGGGCACGCTGGACGACCATGAGCGATGTGAACCGTATGCGAGCCATCAGCCAGGACGTCCTCGGCGGTCCCGAGGTCCTGAAGGAAGTCGGCCTGGAGCGGCCCGAACCGCGCCCGAACGAGGTGCTGGTGCGGGTGCGCGCCGCCGGCGTGAACCCCACCGACTGGAAGCACCGCGCGCACGGCGGGTTCCTGGGCGAACCCCCGTTCGTGCTCGGCTGGGACGTGGCGGGGGTGGTCGAGGCGGCCGGCATCGGCGTCGACCAGTTCCGGCCGGGCGACGAGGTGTTCGGGATGCTGCCGTACCCGTTCGGCCACGGCTCCCACGCCGAGTACGTCACCGCCCCGGCGCGCGCCCTCACCCACAAGCCGGCCGGGATCGACCACGTCCAGGCGGGCGCCCTGCCGCTGGTGTCGCTGACGGCGTGGCAGGCCCTCGTCGAGCGGGCGGACGTCCGGCCGGGGCAGCGGGTGCTGATCCATGCGGCGGCGGGCGGCGTGGGCCATGTGGCGGTGCAGATCGCCAAGGCCCGCGGCGCGTACGTGATCGGCACCGCCAGCGCGGGCAAGCACGACTTCCTGCGCTCGATCGGCGTGGACGAGCCGCTGGACTACCGGGAGACGGACTTCGCCGAGGCCGTGAAGGACGCCGACGTGGTCCTGGACACCCTCGGCGGCGAGACCTCGGTCCGCTCGCTGCGCGTCCTGCGCCCGGGCGGGATCGTCGTCTCGATCCTCCCGGTCGGCTCCGACGAGTTCTTCGAGGAGGCGGAACGGCTCGGTGTGCGGGCCGTGCGGATGCTGGTCGACGCGGACCGCGGCGGGATGCGGGAGATCGCGGCCCTGGTGGAGGCGGGGAAGCTGCGCGCCACGGTCGAGCGGACCTTCCCGCTGGCCGAGGCGGCGCAGGCGCACGCGCTCGGCGACCGGGGGCGCACCACGGGCAAGCTGGTCCTGGTGATGGACTGAGCCCCGCGGCGGGCCCTCCCGGGGAGGGTCCGCCGCCTGCCCGGCCGGTCCGGCCTCGTTGGTTCTCGGTGAACCCCGTGAGAATTCGATGACATATGTCAATCGAACATGCTCAAATTCGTTCTGTCGGGGGTAACTTCAGGGCAGGGACCGATCAGGCTGGAGGCGATGCCGTCGTGCGGCAGGAACCCGCACCGTTCACCCGGCATCTGCGCGTCCACCGTTACCGGGGACACACGGTGCTGGAGTTCCGCGGCGAGATCGACATCGCCGCGGAGGGCGAGATCGCCCCTCATCTGGACCGGGAGACGGGCCGTCCCGGTGCCCGGGTCGTGATCGACCTCGCCCGGGTCGAGTTCTTCGACTGCTCGGGCCTGCGGCTGCTGTTCCGGGCCGGGCCCGGGTCCTCGGCCACGGGGGCGAGGTGCACCTGGTGTGCACGCACCCGCTGACCCTGCGCATGCTGCACATCACCGGGCTGGCCCGGCTGCTGCCCCCGCGGCCGAGCCTCCAGGAGGCCCTGGACCACCCGGAGACGGCGTCCGGCTCCCTGTGAGATCAGGCCCGGTCGTCGAAGAGCGCGCTCACCGACTCGCCGTTGTGGATGCGGCGGACCGCCTCCGCGAGGGCCGGGGCGATGGAGAGCACCCGGAGCTTGTCGCAGTGCTCGCTCTCCGGGATCGGCACGGTGTTGGTGCACACGATCTCCTGGACGTCCGGCTGCTGGGCGAGCCGCGCGAGGGCGCCGGCCGCGAACAGGCCGTGGGTGCAGGCGACCCGGATCGAGCGCGGACCGGACTCCCGCAGCCGGTCGAGCAGTTCCAGGACGGTGCTGCCCTTGGCGATCTCGTCGTCCAGCACGATCACGTCGCGCCCGGCGACGTCGCCGATTACGGAGCTGATGCTGACGCGGTCGTCGGCGTACCGCTGCTTGGCGCCGGCCGCGACCTGCGCCCCGATCCGCCGGGCGAAGGCCGCGGCCTCCTTGGCGTTGCCGAGGTCGGGTGAGACGACCGTGGTGCGGGACAGGTCGTAGCGCCGGAAGTGGGCGGCCAGTTCGCGCAGGGCGTGCAGGTGGTCGACCGGCACCGAGAAGAAGCCGTGCACCTGCGGCGAGTGCAGCGTCATCGCCAGCACCCGGCTCGCTCCCGCCGCGACCAGCAGGTCGGCGACCAGCCGCCCGCCGAGCGAGATGCGGGGCTCGTCCTTCTTGTCGGAACGCGCGTAGGAGTAGTGCGGCATGACCACGGTGATGCGCCCGGCCGAGGCGCCCCGGGCGGCGTCGCACATCAGCAGCAGCTCCACGAGGTGCTCCTGCACCGGCCGGACCAGCGGCTGGACCAGGAAGACGTCCCGCTCCCGGCAGTTGGCCTCCAGCTGCACCTCCAGGCAGTCGTTGGCGAACCGGCTGACCCGGGTGGGGCTGAGGGGCACGCCGAGCTGCGCGCAGAGCTCCTCGGCCAGCTCGGGGTGGGCACTACCGCTGAACACGGCGATGTCTCGCACGGACCGCTCCTAGGGTGATCATGTCCGGCCGGGAGGCTCATGCTACTGACCTCGCGCTCCCGGCCCGTCGCACGCGTCCCGCCGGGCGGCCGTCGCCCCACCCCGCCCTCCCCGTGTGCGCCCGCGCACCGGCCCGCCCGTCCCGAATCCCCAACGGACCCGTCTGGAGCGGGAGATGAGGGGCATGCGGTTGGCAGGAAGGAGGGCCGTCGCCATGACGACTCCCATCGGACGCCCGCGTGGGCGCGTGCCCGGCTGGGCCCGGACGGTGGCCGCGATCGCGCTGGTGCTCGCCGTGCTGTTCGCGCTGCTGCGGCTGAGCGGGCTGCCGGGACCGAAGGACCTGTTCGGCAGCGACACCCACGACCGGTCGGGGCCGGCGCTGCTGGAGTCGGTCCGGGACATCAGCCGTCACCAGGCCGCCTCCGGCACCTTCCAGGTCGTCGTGGACCTGGAGAAGGACGCCCGGCTCCTGCCCGACGCCATCCGCGGCACCCGCACCCTCTACGTCGCCGCGGGCACCGTCGACGCCTACGTCGACCTCGGCAAGGTCGGCGAGGACGACGTGACGGTCGACGACGACCGCACCTCCGCCACGCTCCGGCTGCCGCACGCGGCCCTCGGCGCCCCGGCGCTCGACCCCGAGCGCTCCTACGCCGTGTCCAAGCAGCGCGGCCTCCTCGACCGCATCGGCGACCTGTTCTCGGACAACCCCAACAGCGAGCGGGCCGTGCAGAGGCTCGCGGTCCGTCACATCCGCGAGGCGGCCGAGGCGGCCGACCTGACGGCGCGCGCGGAGCGCAACACCACCGGCATGCTCAAGGGCCTGCTGCACTCGCTGGGCTTCACCGACGTACGCGTCACCTACGGCGGCTGACGGCATCACCGGCCGGCGCGCGGGCAACCGCTCCACACCACTCACGGACGACGACAGGAGGAGACGACATGGCACGCGCCGCCGCCCCACGGCCGCGTTCCCTGCTGCGCCCCCGAGGCGGCAGGACGGACGACCCCGAGCGCGGCGACCGGCGCCCGCTGCCCTGGCCGCTGCGCCTGCTGGCGACGGTGTGCGCCTTCGCCTTCATGGTGGCGTTCGCGGTGGTGCTGGCCCGGCTGACCCTGCACCCCTCCCCCGCCTCGGAGGCCCTGACGCACACCAACCTGCGCCCCGGCAGCTCCCTGCGGGCGTATCTGGACCAGCCCGCGCTGCGCGACGCCGTCAAGCAGATCGGCGGCAACGTCCTGCTGGGCGTGCCGTTCGGCGTGCTGGTGCCCGTGGTGGCGCCGCGCACCCGGGTCTGCTGCGGGTGCTGGCGCTGACCGCCGTCGTCATGCTGCTGGTGGAGTTCGCGCAGGGCGCCATGGTGACCGGACGCGCCTTCGACATCGACGACGTCATCCTCAACACCGCCGGGGCGCTGATCGGTTACCTGCTCCTGGGCCGCCGGGTCAGCCGCGCGGTGCACGCGCGCCGCGTGCGGGCGTGAGCGAGGGCGGCCGTGCGGGCGTGAGTGCGTGCCGGCGTGCGTGAGGGCGGGCGGTGCCCGCGGGGAGCCGCCGCCCCCTGCCGGACGGGCGGCCGACGGGAATCGTCGGACAGGACCTAGTGCAGGGTCCAGGTGAACTTGTCCCCGCCCACCCAGCGGACCACGTCCGGGTCGTCCAGGTCGTGCACGGTGATGCCGAACGCTGCGGCGGCCTCCAGGACGTCGGTGACGGCCTTCGCCTCACCGACGACCTGGCCGTCGATCTCGACGATCCGGAACGGCGGAGTGCCCGGCTGAACCCCGAGCACCATGATCCGCGGACGGGCGATGTGCGGGCTCGCGATTTCGGTCATGCAATAGAGGGTAGAGCGGGATGGCCGCACATGACTCCGTACGGCGCCCACCTGGGCCGCCGTACGGTCAGGGCCGGCGCCAGTCGTCGGAGGACAGATGCGATCCGGCCATCGGGCCCATGCGCAGCATGCCGCCGTCCACGCTCCAGGACGCGCCGGTGACGTAGGAGGCGTCCGGTCCGGCGAGGAAGGCGATGACGGCGGCGACCTCGCGGGCGTCGCCGGGCCGCCCGAGCGGCACGCCGGGGCGGCGTTCGGTGTGCGGGTCGGTGTCCTCCTGGCCGGTCATCGGCGTGGCGATCTCGCCGGGGGCGACCGCGTTGACGGTGATGCCGTGCTCGGCGAGTTCGATCGCCATGACCTGGGTGAGCAGGCCCAGACCGCCCTTGGCCGCGCAGTACGGGGCGGCGCCCACCCGCGGCTGGTGCTCGTGGACCGACGTCACGTTGACGATGCGGCCGCCGCCGCCCTGCCGGATCATCCGCCGGGCGGCCTTCTGTCCGCACAGGAAGGGACCGGCCAGGTCGACGTCGAGGACGTGCCGCAGATCGTCCAGTCCCAGGTCGAGGAAGGGCGTGGCCGTGCCCGTACCGGCGTTGTTGACCAGGACGTCGACGCGCCCGAGCCGTTCGCACAGCGCGTCGACGGTCTCCGCGGCCTCGGGCAGCCGGGTCAGGTCCACCTGGGCGACCTCGGCGCGCCGCCCGTGGCCCCGGACCTCCTCGGCGGTCCGCTCGGCGCCCTCCGCGTCGCTGTGCCAGGTGATGCCGATGTCCATGCCGGCCTCGGCCAGGCGTACGGCGGTGGCCCGGCCGATGCCGGAGTCGGCACCGGTGATCACGGCCACCTTCGCGTCGGGTGCGGCGGGGCTGGACATGGCGGTCTCCTCCTGGGCCGGGCGGTGCTGACGGGGCATCGCAGTACCCGGGTGCACGGCGGGCAAACCGGGCGGCCCGTCGTGCGGGCCCCGCGCGGCTGGGGAACCCTGGAGGTCGGGGCCGGCCGAGGAGGTGGCGATGGATCCCGTCGAGGCGCTGGAGCGGATCGCGTTCCTGCTGGAACGGTCGCTGGCGCCGACGTACCGCGTCCGGGCCTTCCGCACCGCGGCGCGCGTGCTGTCCGGCCTGCCCGGCGAGGAGCTGCGGCAGCGGGCGGAGGCGGGGTCGCTGGAGTCGCTGAAGGGCGTCGGGCCGAAGACGGCCCAGGTGGTGCGCGAGGCCCTGGCCGGCGGCGTGCCCGGCTACCTGGAGAAGCTGGAGGGCGAGGCCGGCGCGCCGCTCGCCCGGGGCGGCGAGGAGCTGCGGGCCCGGCTGCGCGGCGACTGCCATCTGCACTCCGACTGGTCGGACGGCGGCAGCCCCATCGAGGAGATGGGCCGGGCCGCGGCGGCGCTGGGCCACGAGTGGGCGGCGCTCACCGACCACTCGCCGCGGCTCACCGTGGCCCGCGGCCTGTCCGCCGACCGGCTGCGCGAGCAGCTGGACGTGGTGGCGGAGCTGAACACGACCTGGGCGCCGTTCCGGCTGCTCACCGGCATCGAGTGCGACATCCTCGAGGACGGCTCCCTGGACCAGGAGCCGGAGCTGCTGGAGCGGCTGGACGTCGTGGTGGTGTCGGTCCACTCCAAGCTGCGCATGGACGCCCGCTCGATGACCCGCCGGATGGTGGCGGCCGTCCGCAACCCGCACGCCGACGTCCTCGGGCACTGCACGGGCGGCTGCTGACCGGGCGGGGACGGCCGGAGTCGGAGTTCGACGCGGACGAGGTGTTCGCGGCGTGCGCCGAGTCCGGAACCGCGCTGGAGATCAACAGCCGACCGGAGCGGCTGGACCCGCCGCGGCGGCTGCTGCGCCGGGCGGTGGACGCCGGTGTGCTGTTCTCCGTGGACACCGACGCGCACGCGCCCGGCCAGCTCGACTGGCAGATCCACGGGTGCGCCCGGGCCGAGGAGTGCGGCGTCCCCGCCGAGCGGGTGGTGACCGCCTGGCCGCTGGAGGACCTGCTCGCCTGGACCCGCGAGGGCCGCACACCCTCCGGAGTGGCGGGCCGCTGACGTGGTACTCGCGGCCGTGGCGCGAGCGCACGAGGAGCCCCGGCCGCACGGGGGACTCGGCCGCACGAGGCGGCTCGCGCACCCGAGGACACTCGGCCTCACGAGGAAGGGATCGGTGCATGGAACGGGCGGCCGTGTTCGACGTCGACGGGACTCTCGTCGACACCAATCATCTGCACGTGGTGACCTGGTGGGAGGCGTTCCGGCAGGCCGGTCACACGGTGCCGATGCACGCCGTCCACCGCGCCGTGGGCCTGGCCTCCACCGACCTGATCGCCCACCTGCTGGGCGAGGACCGGGACACCGGCCAGGACGCCGCGCTGAGCGCCGCGCACAAGGCGCTGTACGGGCAGTACTTCGACCGGCTGCCCGCGCTGCCGGACGCCGGGAGGCTGCTGCGGCGCCTGGCCGGGGACGGCTGGCAGGTGGTGCTGGCCACCTCGGCGGGCGGCGCGGAGCTGAGCGCGCTGCGCCGGGCGATCGACGCCGACGACGCCATCGCGGCGACGGCCAGCGCCGACGACGTGGAGGCCGGCAAGCCCGCGCCGGAACCGGTGGAGCACGCCCTGGAACTGGCCGGCGTGCCCCCCGAGCGCGCGGTCTTCGTGGGCGACACCGTCTGGGACATGCGGGCGGGCAGCCGGGCCGGCGTGACCTGCGTGGCCGTCCTGTGCGGCGGCATCCCGCGCCCCGACCTGGAGCAGGCCGGGGCGGACGCGGTGTACGCCGATCCGGCCGACCTGCTGGCGTCGCTGTCCGGCAGCCCGCTGCGGTGAGCCGCCCGGCTCGACGACGGGACGGGACCGACGGAGGGAACGACGTGGCGGGGCACGGCGCACGCCGAGCCGGGCAGCAGCGGGACGCACACCGAGCCGGGGACGGGACGAGGCCCGGGCCGCGGGGCGGGACCCGGGGCCCCGGCCGGGAGGCAGGACGAGACGAAAGCCGCGGGGCGGGACCCGGCGGCCCGAGCCGGGGGTCAGGAACCGGCGGTCCCGGCGGAGGAACGGGAACCGGCGGCCCGGCGGAGGAACAGGAACCGGGGGCCCGGCCGGGGCCGGGACGCGGCCGCGCCGGGCGCGGTGCCGCGGTGGCTCCGGGCGGCCGGGCGGGCCGTGCGGGCCGTGCGGGCCGTGCGGGGCCTGCGGCCCCTGGACGCGCTGCGCCGGGAGGTCGAGGGCGTCGGGCGGGCGGCCCGTGCCGCCTGGCGGGAGCCGGGGCGCGAGCGCGACCTGGTCAAACAGTCGCTGAAGGCCGCCGGCGCCGGTCTGCTGGCCTGGTTCGTCGCGGGCGTCTGGATGGACGATCCGATGGCGCTCATGGCGCCGTGGGTGGCGGTGGTCCTGGTGCAGGCCACCGTCTACAGCTCGGTGCGGCAGGGCACGCAGCAGTTCACGGCGATCTGCGCCGGCACGCTGCTGGCCTCGGGCGCACAGGCGGTCACCGACGACAACACCGGGGCGCTGGCCCTCAGCCTGCCGCTGCTGATGCTCCTCGCCAACTGGCCGCGCTTCGGCAACCAGGGCATCTACGCGGCCACCACGGCGCTGTTCACCCTCACCGCGGGCACGGTCTCCGCCTCGGCGGTCGGCCACCGGCTGGGCCAGGCCGCGCTCGGCGCGGTGATCGGCGTGAGCGTCAACGCGCTGATCCTGCCGCCGGTGCATCTGCGGGACGTCCGGGAGAACCTCGCCGCGCTCGCCCGCGAGACGGGCGACGTCCTGGCCGGCATCGCCGGCGACCTGCGCGAGGACGAGTGGGACGAGCAGACGGCGGCCGACTGGTCGAGCGCCTCCTCACGGCTGCAGCGCCGGCTGAACGCGCTGGAGTCGGCCCGTTCCTGGAGCCTGGAGAGCCTGCGCCTGACCTACGCCCCGCTGCGCGCCCTGAACCGGATCCCCTCGGCCCTGCCGCCGGAGGAGGAGGACCAGCGGTGGGGCAGGATCGCCGGCCATGTCGCGGCGCTCACCCGGACGCTCGCGGTGGCGGCCGACGAGCGGCGCACGCCGGTGCCGCCGCGGGGGCCGGTCGTCGAGCAGTACGCGCGGCTGCTGGACCTGATCGGCGACGCCTGCCGGGCGGAGGCCGACCGGCTGAGCGGCGAGGCGGTGGACGCCCGGCCGGACGGCTCGACGCGCGAGGCGATGGACGCGCTGCACCGGCGGCTCCAGGAGGGGCTGCGGGAACAGGCCGCCGAGGGTGCGCCACGGGCCACCGTCCTGGGCACGCTGCTGCTCCAGGCGGAGAACCTCTGGGCCGAGGTCTTCCCGCCCGCCGAGACGGCGTCGGACACCTCGGGACAGTGACGCACATCACCGCAAAACACGACAGACCACGGAACACCGCCAGGTCGTTCACCGTTGAACAGGGCGTGGGTACGGATGGGACAGTGTCCCCGGGCCTCACCTATAGCGCACAGGGACGATCGTCCGGCTGAAGCCCTGTGCAGCCTTTCGCCGAGAGGCGACCGCCATCCGTATCCACCACAGAGCCGCCCCGACCGTGATCCCCCCGTCCGGTCGGGGCACTTTTCTGTCCGCACCGCCCGCGCCTTCGTGCAACCCGGCCCCCCGGGGTACCTCGGCCGCCGAGGGGTACCCGGTGACCTCCGCCCGAGCAACCGGCCGAGAGGAGCCGATGGTGAGCAGCGCGACGGGGAGCAGGATCGTGGTGACGGGCGCGACCGGCAACGTGGGCAGCAGCCTGGTGCGCCTGCTGTCGGAGGATCCCAGGTCGGGTCGGTGCTGGGGCTGGCCCGGAGGATCCCCGGCTGGTCGCCGCCGAAGACGGAGTGGTCGGCGGTCGACGTGGCCTCGGAGCAGGCCGATCTCGTCGGGCACTTCGCGGGTGCCGACGCCGTCGTCCATCTGGCCTGGGCGTTCCAGCCGACGCACGACCCGGCGACGACCTGGCGGACCAATGTGCTCGGCTCCATCAGGGTGTTCGAGGCGGTGGCCACCGCCGGCGTGCCGGCGCTGGTGCACGCGTCGTCGGTCGGGGCGTACTCACCGGGGCCGAAGGACCACGCGGTGGACGAGTCGTGGCCGACGCACGGCTGGCCGGACGCCGCCTACTGCCGGGAGAAGGCCTATCTGGAACGGGCGCTGGACACGTTCGAGCGCGACCACCCCGGCATCCGGGTGGTGCGGATGCGGCCCGCGTTCCTGTTCAAGCGGGAGTCGGCGAGCGAGCAGCGGCGGATCTTCGGCGGCAGGTTCCTGCCCGGTCCGCTGGCCCGGCCCGAGCTGCTGCCGTTCCTGCCGGACGTGCCGGGGCTGCGGGTGCAGGCGCTGCACACGGACGACGCCGCGCACGCCTACCGGCTGGCGGCCCGCTCCGAGCAGGCGCGGGGCCCGTTCAACCCGGCGGCCGAGCCGCCCGTGGACGCCCGGCTGCTCGGCGAGATGACGGGGGCGCGCCCGCTCCGGCTGCCGCGCACCGCGGCCCGCTCGGCGATCGCCGCCGCGTGGGGGCTGCATCTGCTGCCGGCGTCGCCGCACCTGTTCGACGCGGTGCTGCGGCTGCCGCTGATGGACTGCACACGCGCGCGGGCCGAACTGGGCTGGCGTCCGGAGCGTACGGCCACGGAGGTGCTGGAGGAGTTCCTCCAGGGTCTGCAACAGGGTGCGGGCGCCCCGACGGAGCCGCTGCGCGGCCGCAAGGTCGGCTGAACCCCCGCCCCGGCCTCCGCCTCCACCGGTGGAGGCGGAGGCCGGGGCGGCGAAGGCGGGCCGGCGCCGGCGAGGACGGGCCGGCCCGTCCTCGCCCGTCAGCCGGAGGGCTCGTCGGGTACGGGTGTTCGGGGTGCACGGTGCCGGACCGGGGAGCGCCCTGCCGGCCGGTGCCGGCCTCGTCCGTGTCGGGGACGTCGTCGGCCGGGCCGTCCGGAACACCGTCGGCCGGGCCGTCCGGAACGTCGCCGGCAGGGCCGTCCGGGGCCTCGCCGTCCGGCCCGTCCGGGCCTCGCCGTCCGGCCCGTCGGCGCCGGCGCGCCCCGTGGCGTCACGGTCACCGGCACCCGCGTCACCGGTGTCCTCCGAACCGCCCGGGGCTTCCCGGCCGCCCGGTTCCCCCACGCCCTCGACGTCACCGCGGGCCGCCAGGCCGGGGCGACCTCCCAGGGATCCTCCCCGGCGTCGGCCTGCTGGTCCGGCATGTCCCGGGGGATCGGGTCGCCGTTCTCACCCGGGCCTTCGGCGCGGTGGTCGGTCACGGCACTCTCCCTCCTGTCGTACGAGCGGGACCGGGTACCTCCCGGCCCGGCGGCGAAACCCGGGAGGCGCCGGCACCGGCCGGGAAATTCGGTGGCCCCTGCACCGGACGCTGCCTACCCTGGCAAACCTAGAGGCCCTAGGTTTACGTTGCCCGGCGCCTCCGTCCCGTCGACCTCTCACCGGAGCAAGCCATCATGCGACCGCTCACCGAGCCGGACATCCGCGCCTCGTTCATCAACTGCTCGAAGGGGAGGCCAAGCGGCTCGCCGTGCCCCGTGACCTCGGCGAGCTGCCGTGGGAGGACCTGGACTTCCTCGGCTGGCGGGACCCCGGGGCACCCGACCGCAGCTATCTGGTGACCGAACGGGAGGACGGCCGGCTCGCCGGTGTGGCGCTGCGCTTCCAGCCCGCCCGGCCCGGGTTCTTCCAGCGCAGCATGTGCTCGCTCTGCCTGACCTCGCATCCGCGCGGCGGCGTCTCCCTGATGACCGCGCGCAAGGCCGGCGCGGCGGGCCGCGAGGGCAACTCGGTCGGCGTGTACATCTGCACCGACCTCGCCTGCTCCCTCTACGTGCGCGGCAAGAAGGTGCCGGAGTCCGGCCCGCGGTACGAGGAGAGCCTCACCCTGGAGGAGCAGACCGCCCGGACCCTGGCCAACCTGTCCGCCTTCGTGGCCAAGGTCGCCGGCGCCCAGGGCCTGCCGTCCGGACCGGGTCGCAGGAGAACCGGCGGCGCCTGAGCCCCGTCCCGCGGCGCCGGAGGTGCCGTGCGGGCGCGGGTCAGCGGTCGCGCAGCCGGGCCGCCGTCACCCGGTGCAGATGGATCAGCACGTCGTGGCTGCCGGCCAGTGCGACGTCGTAGGGGCCGTCGGGGTAGGCGGTGCCGATGCTGCGGGTCGGCCGCTGCTGCCGCAGCCACTGCCGGCCGGATCGCCGACGGTCCGCAGGTCGAGCAGGTAGTCCCGGTGCCGCACCCGGTCCAGGACCTCCTCGTTGCTGCCCGGCCCGGCGGGCCCGAGCGTCCACGTGCGGATGCCGCCGTCCGGCCCGGTGGCCCGGAAGGAGCCCCGGTCGAAGGTGAGGCCCACGCTGACGTACCCGGTGCCCAGGGCGTCGCGGAGGAAGGCGCCCTGCACCGCGGGATAGGCGACGGGGTCCGTCGCCACGTAGGCGACGTGGTTGTCGTGCGCCGAGAGCAGGACCTTGCTCCCGGTGTGCCGCTGCCACCAGACGACGTTGGCGGCCATCGCCTCGTCGCGGTAGCGCATGGCCGCCGCTGCCTGCGCCGGGTCGTCGAAGTCGAAGGCGTACTGCCGGGCCGTCCGGTCGATCGCGGTGGCCTGCTGCACGGCCCAGTCGTACGCCTCCCGGTCGCCGCCCGGCCCTGCCGCTTCAGCAGGCGCAACGCCTCGCCGGTGCGCCGCGCCCTCTCCTCGCGCTCGGCCAACGGCCGGTTCAGGTACCGCTCGATGTACTCCCCCGTCCCCGTGGTGGGCCGCAGGCCCCGGTAGAGCCCGGCGAAGCGGCCGATCAGCTCCGGGCGGGTCCGGGCCACGTACGCGGTGACCTCGTCGTACAGTTCCGGTCCCGTCCAGGCCGTGTCGTCGCCCACGAAGGAGACGGGGTCGTCGGGGTGGCGCACGTTGTAGGCCCGCATCCACTCCAGGAGGCGGAGGTAGTCGGTGTTGTTCCACCACAGGTAGTCGCGCTGGAACTCCTCGCGCATGATGCGGCGGGGGTCGCCCTCGCCGTGCAGCACGTAGGCGTTGAGGCGCAGGCCCGTGCTCCAGCTCGCCTCCAGGGCGAAGGTGCGGAAGCCCTTCTCGCGGACCAGGTGGCGGAAGACGCGGTCCTTCAGGGCGAAGAAGTCGTGGCTGCCGTGGGTGGCCTCGCCCAGCCCCACGACGCGGGCGTCGCCGATCATCCGGTCCAGGGCCCGCAGATCGCCGGTGCCGCCGCCGGGTTCGACCGTGCGCAGGGGGTGCGCGGCCCGGTCGAGCGCCGCGACGACCGCCCGGTCCGGGTCGGCCCGCGCGACGGCCGGGGCGGCGATGGCCGGGGCGGTGCCCGCCGCCGCGGCCGGGACTGCGGCCCCGGTCGTGGCGAGCGCGGCGAGAAGCATGAGGGCGATTCCGGTCCGTTGCCGTTTCATGCGGCCAGGCTGCCGCGGGCGTGACCGGCGCCACCATGGGGCGGTCCTCCGTCCCGGAGTTGCGGAGAACCCGGCTCGTGTCCTGGGGTTTTCCCGAAGTCCGGGGCGGCACACGTCCGGCCCTGCACGGCGCGTGGGGACGATACGAGCCACCGGGGCCGGATACCGTCCTGTCCGGATATGTTCGATGCGCCTGGGAAAGGGAACAGCCCGAGGATGCGTGATCTTCGTGAGAGGACCCGGACCGCCGCACGGGCGTTGCGGAAGGCGGCCCGGGATCCTCTGGTCGTGCAGGCGGTGCGCTCGGCCTCCGCCGCCTCGATCGCCTACGTCATCGCGGTACGGCTGTCCCCGACAAGTCGGCGGCTCCGCTGACCGCGCCGCTCACCGCGCTGCTGGTCGTCCAGGTCACCCTGTACGCGACGCTCAAGATGAGCGTGCGCCGCGTCAACTCCGTGGTGGCCGGGGTCCTGGTCGCGATCGCCTTCAGCGTGGTGGTCGGGCTGAGCTGGTGGAGTCTGGCGCTGCTGATCGTGGCGGCGCTGGGCGTCGGTCACCTGGTGCGGGCGCACGAGTTCGTCGCCGAGGTGGCGATCAGCGCGATGCTGGTGCTCGGGGTGACCTCGCACGGGGCGCTGGCCTGGGCGCGGGTGGTGGAGACGCTGATCGGGGCGGTCGTCGGCCTGGTCTTCAACCTGCTCTTCGCCCCTCCGGTGTGGGTGGAGCAGGCCGGCGAGTCGATCGAGGGGCTGGCGCGGCGGGTGCGGCAGCTCATGCTGCGCCTGGGCGAGGAGGCGGCCGGGCACACGCTGTACCGCCGCGCCGCGGAGCGCCTGCACGAGGCCCGCCGGCTCGACCACGACATCGCCGAGGTGGACGAGGCCCTGCGGCAGGCGGAGGACAGCCTGCGGCTCAATCCGCGGGTGCGCGAGGGCCTGCTGCACCGGGTGGTGCTGCGCACGGGGCTCGACACGCTGGAGATCTGCACGGTCGTCCTGCGGGTGCTCGCGCGCACCTTCACCGACCTGGCGAAGGAACGCGAACCGGAGGCGCTGTTCCCCACGGAGATCGGCGCCACCGTCGAGCAGTTGCTGTCCGAGATCGCCGACGCCGTGGTGAGTTTCGCGGTGCTGGTCACCACCAGCGTCAGCGAGAACGCCGAGTCCGCGGAGGAACGCCTCTCCGCCGAGCTGCGGCAGGCGGCGCTCACCCGGGACAGACTCGCCGACCTGCTGCTGGAGGAGGTGCGGCGCGACGCCCGGCAGTGGCAGCTGCACGGCGCGGTGCTCACCGAGGTCAACCGGATCCTCGACGAGATGGACACCGAGCACCGTTCGCGCCGGCTGCTGGAGGAGCTGGACCGGCACACCCGCGAGCAGCGGGAACGGTCGCCGCGGCTGACGCGGCTGCGGGACCGGCTGCGCCGGTTCGCTCGGGGTCCGCGCCGGCGCCGGGGCAAGACCGCCGCCGGTCACCGTGCCGTGTGAGGGAGCGCGTCACCCGTCGCCGGCACCCGTCGCCGTCACCCGTCGCCGTCGCCGCGCTGCCGTTGCAGCGCGCGGGGCAGGCCGCGGCGCTCGCCTGGGCGAGCAGCGCGTGCATCCGCTCGGTGAGCTGCGCGACGTCGTCGGCGGGTGCGTGGAACGGCAGGCGTACGTCGCCGTGGGCGCGGGCGCGTTCGATGCGCAGGGTGAGTCCGTGGCGGTCGACAGCGAGCGGCCGGACCCGTACCGCACCGTGCAGGCTGCCGGCGTCGACCAGCCGGGTCAGCCGGTCCACCGCGTCGCCGTGGCAGTCGGCGAGGTGGGTCAGCAGCCGGGCCTCCGCGGTGGCCAGCGGGTCGGGGGCGGCGGCGGCGAACTCGTCGCGGTCGACCACCACCGCGCCGGACGGCTGCCGCAGGACCACCCGCGTGGGGGTGAAGGCGAGATGGCCGTCCTCGACCGCCGCCCAGCCCGCGAGCCAGAGCCGGGCCCGGATCCTGCTGCGCACCGGGACGGGCGCGACGTCGGCGAACTCCAGCACGGCGGACAGCTCTCCGCGCGGTGCGCAGATCGCGGCGGCGAGCAGGGCGCTGTCCTCGGGCACGTGCAGCAGCACGCGTCCGTCGTCGGCGACCGAGTGCGCTCCGACGAACTCCTCCCGGCCGCCCTCCGCGGTCACCGCGCAGGACCACGCGGCGGCGAGCACCGAGCGGGCGCGCTCCGCCGCCGCGGGGGCGGCCGTCCAGGTCTGGCTGTCACCCATCCCAACCTCCTATTAGGTAAGCCTTGCCTAACCTATCGAAGATCGGGGTGTGCGCCAACCACGGCACGTGATCTTTACGAGACCTTTCAGCGCGCACACCGCCGGCGGTCAGCGCGCGATGGCCCCCAGCAGCGCGCGGGCGCACAGCTCGCGCACCTCCCGCCGGCTCGGCTCGGCCCCCCGCAGCCACTCCAGGCACACGCGCGTGGTGAACGCCAGCCAGCCGCGCACCGCCAGCCGCACGTCGGGGCGCTCGGCGACGGCCGGCCCGAACTCCGGATCGGCGGCCAGCGCCGCGAGGATCTGCCGCTCCTGCGCGGCCAGCGACCGCCGGTAGACCCGCCGCACCGCCTGGTCCCCCGCGGCGTCCGCGCGGTGGAAGGCGCGGTAGCCGTGCGCGTGCGCCTCCACGTCCGCGAGATAGGCGTCCAGGCCCGCCGCGAGCTGCTCGCGCACCGGGACGCCGGGCACCGCGGAGGTCATCCGCAGCATGCGCTCGCTCTCCCGCTCCACGACGGCCGCGAAGAAGTCCCGCTTGGTCGGGAAGTAGTGGTACAGCAGCCCGCGGGAGACGCCGGCGATCTCCGCGACCTGCTCGATCCACACCTCGTCGTACGGGCTCTCGGAGAACAGCCGCGCTCCGACCGACAGCAACTGCTCGCGGCGCTCGGCGGTGCTGAGCCGGCGGCGGGTGCGCTCCCCTGGTTCGCGGCCATGCCCGCACTCTACTTGACGCCGATTCAACAACAGGACCAGACTGAAACGCATTATTGAACCGACGTACAACAGGCAGGACGCCGCGCCGTGCGGCGCTGCCGACGTGTCGCCGGATCAGACGTGTCGCCGGATCAAGGGAGATCGCGTCATGGCGGAGACGACCGGGGCGCCGGCCGCGGCACCGGCCGGGGACGGACTGCCGAAGGGCTTCCGCAGCGCCGAACTCGGCTGGCCCGAACTGCATCGCATACCCCACCCGCCCTACCGGCTGCCGCTGCTCGGCGACGTCGTCGGCGCACGCCGGCGCACGCCCATGCAGGACTCCCTGCGCTACGCCCGCCGGCTGGGGCCGATCTTCCGGCGGCGGGCCTTCGGCAAGGAGTTCGTGTTCGTGTGGGGCGCCGGCCTCACCGCCGACCTCGCCGACGAGACGCGGTTCGCCAAGCACGTCGGCCTCGGCGTGGCCAACCTGCGGCCGGTCGCCGGGGACGGGCTGTTCACGGCGTACAACCACGAACCCAACTGGCAGCTCGCGCACGACGTCCTCGCGCCGGGTTTCAGCCGCGAGGCCATGGCCGGTTACCACCGGATGATGCTGGACGTCGCGGACCGGCTCACCGCCCACTGGGACCGGGCCGTGGCCGCGGGCACCGCCGTGGACGTGCCGGGCGACATGACCAAGCTGACGCTGGAGACGATCGCGCGCACCGGGTTCGGGCACGACTTCGGCTCCTTCGAGCGCTCCCGGCCGCACCCCTTCGTGACCGCGATGGTCGGCACCCTGAGCCACGCCCAGCGGCTCAACACCGTCCCGCGCCGCTGGCCCCCTGGCTGCTGCGCCGGTCGAGCCGCCGCAACGCCGCCGACATCGCCTACCTGAACCGCACGGTCGACGACCTGGTCCGCGCCCGCCGCGCCGGCCGCGGCGACGGGACCTGCTCGACCGGATGCTGGAGACCGCGCACCCCCGCACCGGTGAGCGGCTCTCTCCGCAGAACGTCCGCCGCCAGGTCATCACCTTCCTGGTGGCCGGCCACGAGACCACCTCGGGCGCGCTCTCCTTCGCCCTGCACTACCTGGCCCGGCACCCCGACGTCGCGGCCCGGGCCCGCGCCGAGGTCGACCGGGTGTGGGGCGACACGGCGGCACCGGCCTACGAGCAGGTGGCGCGGCTGCGCTACGTGCGCCGGGTGCTGGACGAGACGCTGCGGCTGTGGCCGACCGCGCCCGCCTTCGCCCGGGAGGCCCGCGCGGACACCGTGCTGGCCGGCGAGCACCCCATGCTGCGCGGCGCCTGGGCCCTGGTGCTCACCGGCATGCTCCACCGCGACCCCGAGGTGTGGGGGCCGGACGCCGAACGGTTCGACCCGGACCGGTTCGACCCGAAGGCCGTACGCGCCCGGCCGCCGCACACCTTCAAGCCGTTCGGCACGGGCGCCCGGGCGTGCATCGGGCGGCAGTTCGCGCTGCACGAGGCGACGCTGGTCCTCGGCCTGCTGCTGCGCCGCTACGAGCTGCGGCCGGACCAGGACTACCGGCTGCGCGTCGCCGAACGGCTGACGCTGATGCCGGAGGGGCTGCGCCTGCACCTCGACCGGCGGACGGCGCCGGCCGCCTCCCCCGCACCGGCCGGCGAGGACGGCCGGACGCCCCGGCCGACGCCGGGTCAGCTCCCCGCTGTCCAGTGCACGGGACGGGTGAGTGATCCCGGGAGCCGGGTGCCGGCGGTGCCCCGGGCCGCGTCGACCTGCGGCTGGGTCAGGAAGAACGCACCGGTGAGGTCCGCGTCGGTCAGGTCGGCGTCCCGCAGGTCGGCGCCGATCAGGTCCGCGCCGCGCAGGTCGGCGCCGGTGAGGTCGGCGGCGATGAGGCAGGCCCCGCGCAGATCCGCGCCCCGCAGATCGGCGCCCTTGAGCCGGGCGCCGAGCAGGTCGGCGTTGCGGCGGTTCTTCTTCTTGCCCGCGCCCCGGCCCGCGCCAGTTCGCTGGTGCGCAGCAGGAGGACGTTCACCTGCTGCCGGTGCGCGGCGACGTCGAGGCCGGCCAGCTCCCCGGGGGTGCCGGCGGCGAGCCGCTCGGTTTGCTCCAGCAGCCGGCGCAGGTCGGCGTGGACCGGACGGGCGGCGGGCAGGGCCAGCGCCTCGGTCAGATACCAGAGCAGTTCGTGGAGCTGACGGACCACCGGGAACACGTCGAACATGCGGCGGGCGTGCTCCGGGGAGCCGGTGCGCCAGTCCCGCCCGCCGAAGGTGACCTGCGAGACCCGCTGCCCGGCGCCGAAGCAGTCGTAGACCGTGCAGCCGGTGAAGCCGCTCGGCCGCAGCCGCGCGTGGATGCCGCACCGGTGGTCGTCGCGGAGGTTCGGGCAGGGCTGCCCGGCGTCCTTGCCGATCGCGAAGTCCGCCGAGGCGGCGAAGGGCAGGGCCACGCAGCACAGCCCGAAGCACCGCGCGCAGTCACCGCGCAGCGCCGTGCCGTCCGCCTGGTCCACCGTGTCGTCACCCATGCGGCCCAGGATACGGAACCGCAGGTCGGCGCCGGTTCCCGGGCGGCACCGCGGGGGCGGCGCCGCCCGGGGCGCGGCGGTCAGGCCGCCGGCAGGGCGGACAGGTCCAGGCGGGCCAGGCGCTCCGGGTCCGCGAGGATGTACATGCCCGTGATCCGGCCGTCCACGACCGTGAAGCCGGTGACCGACCGCGGGTCCTGCCCGGCGGGCGCGTTGAGGATGCCGACCGTGCCGTTGACCAGGACCGGCCGGGAGTCGCCGGCGAACCGGCGGAACAGCATCGCCCCTTCGGCCACCGCCCGCGCCCCCCGCAGCACCTTGGACGCCCCGGGCCGGAGACGAGCGCACCGGCGTCGGCCCGCAGCACGACGTCCGGGTGCAGCACGGCGAGGAGCGCCTCGAAGTCGCCCGACCTGCTGGCGGTGAGGAACGCCTCCACGGCCCGTCGCTGGCGTCCGAGGTCGGGGTCGGCCGGCGGGGTGGCCTCGCGCACCCGGCGCCGGGCCCGGCTGGCCAGCTGCCGGGTGGCGGCGGAGCCGCGCTCCACGACCGGCGCGATGTCGTCGAAGGGCACGCCGAACAGGTCGTGCAGCACGAACGCCACCCGCTCGTCCGGCGCCAGGGTCTCCAGGACCACCAGCAGGGCCAGGCCCACGGAGTCGGTGTGCAGCGCCGCCTGCTCCGGGTCGGCGGGCGGCAGCGGCCCGAGCTGGGGTCGGGGACGAACACGTCGGCGCGCTCGGGCAGCGGGTCCTCGCGCCGGGAGGCGCGCGAGCGGAGCATGTCGAGGCAGACGCGGCCGGTCACGGTGGTCAGCCAGCCGCCGAGGTTGCCGATGCCGTCCGGGTCGCTGCGGCCCAGCCGCAGCCACGCCTCCTGCACGGCGTCCTCCGCCTCGGCCTGGGAGCCGAGCATGCGGTAGGCGACCGCCCGCAGACGGTCGCGGTGCTCCTCGAAACGGCCGGCCAGCTGCTCTTCGGTCCGCATGCGTTCCACGCCCCTACCGTCCGAACAGCTCGAACGCGACCGCCGGCCTGCCGCCGAACCGCTCCCCCATGGTGCGGGCGAAGCCCGTCAGGAAGCCGCGGACGTACGTCTCGGGGTCCTCGTCGGTCAGCGCCTCGATGTACGTGCGGTGTTCGAGGAGGGAGCGGACCGCGCGCTCCATGCCGGGGGTGGCGTCCACGGCGTGGGTGGGCGTCTGCGATCCGGCCACGGCGACCCAGCGGACACCGTCCCAGGGCTCGAGGCCCTGCTCGGTCAGCTCCGGGAAGATCCAGCGGTTGCCGGCGTCGGCAGCGGCGTCGAGGGTGGCCCGGCCCACCGCGCGGTGGTCGGGCGTGTTCCAGGTGACGCCGCCCCAGGTGTCCCGGTGGTTGAGGGTGATCACCAGCTCGGGCCGGTGCCGGCGGATGGCGGCGGCGATGTCGCGGCGCAGCGCCGTGCCGTACTCGATCACGCCGTCCCGGTGGTCGAGGAACTCCACCTCGCTCACGCCGACGACGGCGGCGCTCGCCCGCTGCTCGCGCTCGCGCAGCGGGCCGCACTCGGCCGGCGGGAGGATGTCGATGCCCGCCTCGCCCCGGGTCGCGAGGAGGTAGGCGACCTCCCGGCCCTCGTCGGTCCAGGCCGCGATCGCCGCCGAGCAGCCGTACTCGAGGTCGTCCGGGTGGGCCACGACGGCGAGGGCGCGCCGCCAGTCGCCGGGCATGGGCTCCAGTTGCGTGAGCGCAGAGTCCGTCATGCTCCGCACCCTAGCCGGGGCCACCGGCGGCGCACCGCCGATTTACGCCTCGTCGCGCGCCAGGGCCAGCAGCCGGTCCAGGACGCGGGGGCCGCCGACGCGGACCCCGTCGTGCTCGAACTCGTCGGTGACCCAGGTGCGCAGCCCGCGGACGGCGCGCGCGGTGGCCAGCGAGTGGGCGGTGTCGACGTACATGTCGTCGTGGTACACGGCCGCCGCGACGGGCACCTCGTTGGCGGCCAGGCGGGCGCGGTCGTACAGGGGCGTCCAGTCGGTGCGGGCGGCGAGCAGGTCGGCGGTCTCGCGCAGCGGGCGCAGCGCCGGGTCGCAGTCGAACATCCAGGGGTGCACCGACTCGCCGGTGAACAGCAGCGGTTCGTCGCCGGCGAGCGTCTTGGCGGCGTCGAACCGCGGGAACTCGGCGCGGACGCGTTCGGCCGACCAGGCGGTGGGGCGGGCGTCCTGGGCGTAGATCGCCTCGTGGACGAGTGCGTAGAGCGGGTGGGCGGCGTACGACAGCAGGCCCCGGACCTCCTCCTGGAAGGCGTCGGACAGCTCGGGGCCCTGCGGGGTGCGGACGAAGGCGTCCTCGAGCAGGTAGTGCAGGCGGTGGCTGCCGTCGCCGCTGCCGAGGAGGATGCCGAGGGACTGGAAGGCCTCGACGGTGAGCCGGTAGCCGCCGGGCAGGACGACGTCGTGGGTCAGCAGGTGGTCGGCGATGCGGCGGGCGCGTTCGACGTCCTGCGGGTAGCGGTCGTAGTGGGCGGCCACCTTGCGTTCGATGCGCGGGTAGGCGGCCCGGTAGACGTCGTCGGCGTGGGCGTCGAGCGAGGGCAGTCCGCCGGTGATCAGGGCGGTGCTCAGGCCCTCGGGCGCGAGGGACAGATAGGCCACGGTGCAGAAGCCGCCGAAGCTCTGGCCGAGCACCGTCCAGGGGGCGCCGCCGGTGACCCGAGGGCGGATCGCCTCGCAGTCGCGGACGATGGAGTCGGCGCGGAAGCGGGTGAGGTAGTCGGCCTGTTCGGCGGGGCCGCCGCGCAGCGGGAGCGTCTGCCGGTTGGCGGGGTGGAGGCGCCGGTGCCGCGCTGGTCGAGGAGGAGGACGCGGTACTCCTCCAGGGCGCGGCCGAGCCATGCCTGCTTGCCGGCGAAGCGGTGCGCGCCGAAGCCGGGGCCGCCCTGGAGGTAGACCAGCCACGGCAGGTCCCGGCCCGCCTTGTCGGCGGCGACGACCTCACGGGCGTACAGCTCGATCGTCTCGCCGCCGGGGGCGTCGTGGTCGAGGGCACGGTGAAGCGGTGGTCGGTGAGGACGACGCCGGGCTGGCGGTAGCTGACGCTCAAGGGGGCTCCCGGGACGGACGGATCATGCTGGCCGGTCCCAGTTCAGCACACGCGCGCCGGTGCCCGGCGGCGGGGACCGCACGGACGGATACCGGCCGGCCGGCGACCCGGTGCTGAACGGCCGGTCAGCGGGCGGGCGACCCGGTGCTGAACGGCCGGTCAGCGGGCGGGCAGGCTGGAACGGCGGACCACCAGCTCGGGCTGGAGGACGACCCTCCGGTGCTCGTGCGGTGCTGCCGCGCTCCGGGACTCCGTCTCCTCCAGGAGCAGTCCGGCGGCCAGGGCGCCCATGGTCACGGCGGGCTGCCGCACGGAGGTGAGCGGCACGGCCGCGGCGGCGGCGAACTCGATGTCGTCGTAGCCCACGAGCGCGAAGTCGTCGGGGACGGCGGCGCCGGCCGCGTACAGCGCCTGGAGCACGCCGAGGGCGAGCAGGTCGTTGGCGCAGAAGACGGCGGTCGGCCGGTCGGCGAGCCCGAGCAGCCGGGCGCCGGCGTCCCGGCCGGCGGCCACGTCGAGCCGCTCGGTGGGCAGCTCGCGCAGCGCGTCGGGGCCGAGGCCGGCCTCGGCGAGGGCCCGCAGCGCGCCGGTGCGGCGGTCGCGGACCTGGTTGAGGCCGGGCGGGCCGCTGACATAGGCGACGCGGCGGTGGCCGGCGGCCACCAGGTGGCGCACGGCGAGCGCGCCGCCCGCCACGTCGTCGACGGAGACGGAGCACTCGGTGGTGCCCTCGGCGACCCGGTCGACCAGCACGAAGGGGATGTCGTGCCGGCGGAACGCCGCGATGTTGCGGCCGGTGGCGTCGGCGGGGGTCAGCAGCACGCCGCGGACCCGCTGTTCGGCGAAGAGGGACAGGTACTCGGCCTCCTCGCCGGGGTCCTGGGCGCTGTTGCAGACCATCACGCCGAGCCCGGCCTCGCGCGCGGCCCGCTCGGCGCCGCGCGCGACGTCGACGAAGAAGGGGTTGCCCATGTCGAGGACGAGCAGTCCCATGATGCGGCTGCGGCCCGCGCGCAGCTGGCGCGCGGACTCGCTGCGGACGTAGCCGAGCCGGTCGATCGCCGACAGCACCCGGGCGCGGGTCTCGGTGGCGACGGTGTCCGGGCGGTTGATGACGTTGGAGACCGTGCCCACGGAGACTCCGGCGGCGCGGGCGACGTCCTTGATACCCACCGACTGGGCCATCGGGCAGGTTCCTCCAGAAGAGACGACGGGCGGACGAGGGGCGGTGGGAAGGCTTTCACACTACCGCCACACCGCCCCGGTGCGGCTTCGGTCACGCGGGGAGGCGGAAGCCGACGGCACGCAGCGGCGAGGGGGTCGTACCGCTGGACCGCTCCTGCTCCCTCACGGACGGCACGCCGCCCTGCTCCGGGTCAGGCGAGGTGGAAGACCTCGGTGAGGGGCTTCATGGCCTCGTCGGGACGGGCGCCGTCCAGCGACTCGAAGAAGGGGGCCATCTCGGCCTGCCAGCGGGCGTTGACGTCGGTGGCCTCCATGCCGGCGAGGGCGGCGTCGAAGTCCTCGGTCTCCAGATAGCCGACGAGCAGGCCGTCGTCGCGCAGGAAGAGCGAGTAGTTGTGCCAGCCGGTGGCCGAGAGCGCTTCGAGCATCTCCGGCCACACGGCGGCGTGGCGTTCGCGGTACTCGGCGATCTTGTCCTGGCGGACCTTGAGCAGGAAACAGACGCGCTGCACGAAGTACCGCTCCCCTCTCAGAAGTCGTAGTCGTCGATGTTCTTCGCGTCGAAGACGGTCGGCTTGCCGAGGCTGATCACGCCGTCCTCGCCGATGGTGTACTCGCCCATGTCACCGGCGGTGAAGGTCTCGCCCTCCTTGCCGGTGATCTGCCCGGAGGCCAGTGCGACGGCGGTGCGGGCGGCCAGTTCGCCGAGCTCGGCCGGGTCCCACAGCTCGAACGCCTCGACGGTGCCGTTCTTGACGTACTTGCGCATGTCGTTGGGCGTGCCGAGGCCGGTCAGCTTGACCTTGCCCCTGTACTTCGAGCCGGACAGGTACTGGGCGGCGGCCTTGATGCCCACGGTGGTCGGGGAGATGATCCCCTTCAGGTCCGGGTGCTCCTGGAGCAGCCCTGGGTCTGCTGGAAGGACTGCTGGGCGTCGTCGTTGCCGTAGGCGATCTCGACGAGCTTGATGTCCTTGTAGGCGGGTTTCTCGAGTTCGTCCTTCATGAACTCGATCCAGGTGTTCTGGTTCGTCGCGGTCTGCGCGGCGGAGAGGATCGCGATCTCGCCCTTGTGGTCGATCTGCTCGGCCAGCAGTTGCACCTCGGTCCGGCCCAGGTCCTCCGCGGACGCCTGCGAGACGAAGGCGTGGCGGCAGCCGGGCCTGGTGTCCGAGTCGTACGTGACGACCTTGATGTCGTTGCGCATGGCCTGCTTCAGCGCGGTGCACAGGGCGCCCGGGTCCTGCGCGGACACGGCCATCGCGTCGACCTGCTGCTGGGTGAGGGTGTTGACGTACGACACCTGCCCGAGGTGTCGGTGGCGCTGGACGGCCCGACCTCCTTGTAGCCGGACCCCAGCTCCTTCAGCGCCTTCTCCCCGCCCTTGCCGGCGGTGGTGAAGTACGGGTTGTTGACCTGCTTGGGCAGGAAGCCGACGGTGAGGCCCTTCTTCAGCTCGGCGCCGGGGTCCGCCTTGCCGGCGGCGGCGGCCGGCCCGCCTTCGTCGGCCACGTCCTCCTTGGTGGTACCGCCGCAGGCGGTGAGCGCGAGGGCGAGGGAGGTGACGGCGGCGAGGGCGGTGGAGGTGCGGCGCAGGGGTGACGTACGCATGAGGGGTCCTTTTCGGCAGGGGTGGGTGGAGGCGGCCCGAAGGGGCGCGGGGCCTGTATCGCCATGCGGCTCGGCCGCGTGGGCGCGATCAACCGGGGACGACCGGGCGGCCGGACGACCGAGCACGCGCCACGGCGATCTGCCGCGCCACCCGGGGCCCGAGGACGGAGAGAACGAGCAGCACACCGGTCACGACGATCTGCGACTGCGCCGAGACGTCCTGGAGGCTCATGACGTTCTGCAGCGCACCGAGCAGGAAGACACCGGCGATCGCACCACCGAGCGTCCCTTGCCCCGTCGAAGTCGATGCCACCGAGCAACACCGCGGCCACGACGGAGAGTTCCAGCCCCGTCGCGTTGTCGTACCGGGCACTCGCGTAGTGCAGAGCCCAGAACACCCCGGTCAGGGAGGCCATCAGCCCGGTCAGAGTGAACAGGATCAGCTTCTGCCGCTTGACCCGGATCCCCGCGAACCGCGCCGCCTCCTCACTCGCCCCGATCGCGAACAGCGCCCGCCCGAACGGCGTGGCGTGCAGGGCGACGACGGCGATGGCGAGCAGCACCAGGAACGGCAGGAACGCGTACGGAACGAACGTGTCACCGAGGCGTCCCGCAGCGAAGTCCAGGTACTGCGCCGGGAAATCGGTCACCGCGTCGGACCCGAGCACGATCTGCGCGATCCCCCGGTAGGCGGCGAGGGTGCCGATGGTGACGGCGAGGGACGGCAGCCCGATCCTGGTCACGAGCAGGCCGTTGATCAACCCGCAGACCACTCCGAGCAGCAGACACAGCGGGATGATCGCCTCGATCGCCATCCCCTGGTTCCACAGCGCGCCCATCACCGCGCCGGAGAGACCCGCGGTCGACGCGACGGACAGATCGATCTCCCCGGAGACGACCAGCAGCGTCATCGGCAGCGCGATCAACGCGATGGGCAGCGTGTTCCCGATCAGGAACGACAGGTTCAGCGCGTTCCCGAACCCGTCCACGAACGTGAAGGAGAACAGCAGCAGGACGACCAGCAGCGCGCCGACGACCGTGTCCCAGCGGACCGCGCGCGTCAGGGACTCAGGCATGGCGGGCGTTCCTCTTCTTCAGGGCGTGGGCCACGCGCAGGGCGACGATCCGGTCGACCGCGATGGCCAGGACGAGCAGGATGCCGTTGATGGCGAGCACCCACACGGAGCCGACGCCGAGCGCGGGGAGCACGCTGTTGACGGAGGTCAGCAGCAGCGCGCCGAGGGCCGCGCCGTAGACGCTGCCGGAGCCGCCGGTGAAGACGACGCCACCGACCACGACCGCGCTGACGACGGTGAGTTCGTAGCCGCTGCCGGTGCCCGAGTCGACGTTGCCGAACCGGGCCAGGTACATCGCGCCGGCGAGTCCGGCGAGGGCTCCGCAGAAGGTGTACACGGCCAGGATCCGCTTGCGGACCGGGATGCCGGCGAGGCGGGCGGCCTCGGGGTGGGAGCCGAGGGCGTACAGCTCCCGGCCGCTGGCGAAGTTCTTCAGGTAGTACGCCGTGGCCACCAGGACGGCCAGGGCGATCAGCGCCAGGTACGGCACCGCCGAGATGCCGCCCGAGCCGAAGTCGACGAAGCCGCCGGGCAGGTCGGCCGCGGTGATCTGGCGGGAGCCGACCCAGATGGAGTCGATGCCGCGGATGATGTACAGCGTGCCGAGGGTGACGACGAGCGCGGGCACCTGGCCGAGGCTGACGAGCAGGCCGTTGAGGAGGCCGAAGCCGACGCCGAGCAGGACCGCCAGCGCGATCGCCACGGCCGGGTGGCCGCCGCCCTGGAGATGGGTCCCGGCGGCGAAGGCGGTGATGCCCAGCGTCGAGCCGACCGACAGGTCGACGTTCCGCGTGATCACCACCAGCGACTGTCCGGTGGCGACCAGGACCAGGATGGTCGCGTTCAGGAGCAGGTCCTTGATGCCCTGCTCGCTGAGGAACCGGCTGTTGCCGAGCTGGGTGACGACGATCATCACCAGGAAGACGACCAGGATGGCGAGCTCGCGCATCGTGACGACGCGGTCGACCAGCCGGGCACCGCCGGACTTGGGCATTTCGGCGACCGGGGTGTCGGGGGAGTGGTCACCGTCATGCGGCGGCCCTCCCCGTGGCTGCGGCCATCACGGTTTCCTCGGTGGCGTCGGAGCGAGGGATCTCGGCGGTGAGGCGGCCCTCGTGCATCACCAGCACGCGGTCGGCCATGCCGAGGATCTCGGGCAGGTCGGAGGAGATCATCAGGACGGCGACGCCGTCGGCGGCCAGCCGGGACAGCAGCCGGTGCACCTCGGCCTTGGTGCCGACGTCGATGCCGCGGGTCGGCTCGTCGACGATCAGCACCTTGGGGCCGGTGGCGAGCCACTTGGCGAGGACGACCTTCTGCTGGTTGCCGCCGGACAGGGTGGAGACGGCGTCGGCGATCCGGGCGTACTTCACCTGGAGCTTGACCGCCCAGTCGAGGGAGCGGCTGCGCTCGGCGCCGCGGTCCACGAGTCCCGCCCTGACCGTCGTGCGCAGACCGGTGAGGCCGATGTTGCGCTCGATGGACATGTCCATCACCAGGCCTTGGGCGCGGCGGTCCTCGGGGACCAGGGCGAGCCCGGCGGCCATCGCGGCGGAGGGGGCTCCGTTGACCAGGGCCCTGCCGTCCACGCAGACCTCGCCGGCGTCCCAGCGGTCGATGCCGAAGACGGCCCGGGCGACCTCCGTACGCCGGCGCCCACGAGTCCGGCCAGGCCGACGATCTCCCCGCGGCGCACGTCGAAGGAGACGTCGGTGAAGACGCCCTCGCGGGTCAGCCGGCGCACGCTCAGGGCGACCTCACCGGGCTTGACGTCCTGCTTGGGGTACAGCTCGTCGAGGTCGCGGCCGACCATGCGGCGGACCAGGTCGTCCTCGGTCATCCCCGCCAGCGGTTCACTGGCGACCCGGGCGCCGTCGCGCAGGGTCGTGACCCGCCGGCAGATCGCGAAGATCTCCTCCAGCCGGTGCGAGATGAACAGCACGGCGGCGCCCTGTTCGCGCAGGGTGCGGACGACGCCGAAGAGGCGGGCGACCTCGCTGCCGGTGAGGGCGGCGGTCGGCTCGTCCATGATCAGGACACGGGCCTCGAAGGAGAGCGCCTTGGCGATCTCGACGATCTGCTGGTCGGCGATGGACAGGCCGCGGGCCGGGCGGTCCGGGTCGAGTTCGACGCCGAGCCGCCGCATCAGGGCCAGGGTCGCGGCGTGCGTGGCCTTGTGGTCGATCCGGCCGAGGCCGCGCCTGGGCCGGCGGCCCATGAAGATGTTCTCGGCGATCGACAAGTCGGGGAAGAGCGTGGGCTCCTGGTAGATCACGGCGATGCCGGCGTCGCGGGCGTCCCCGGGGCCGTGGAAGACGACCGGCTCGCCGTCGAGCAGCATCTGGCCGGCGTCCGGCCGGTGCACCCCGGCGAGGGTCTTGACGAGGGTGGACTTGCCGGCGCCGTTCTCGCCGGCGAGCGCGTGCACCTCCCCGGGGAACAGCTCCAGGGAGACATCCCGCAGTGCGCGGACCGCGCCGAAGGACTTCGAGATGTCCCTGAGCGCCAGAACCGGGGCCGGACCCGTGGTGGACGGGTGGGTCATGGGGGCTCCTCGACGACGCCGGCGGGACGGCCCTCCCGACGTCGTGAAAGGTTTCAACTAGGTTGCCGGGACGGTAGGCGCGCCGCGCATGTCACGTCAATGGGTCCGACGGAAAAGGTTTCGCTCCACGAAGGGGACGCCCTGGCCGCGGTCTGCAGCGCGAGCCGGAGGGGTTGACACCCCTTCAGGGGCCCATAGCTTCCCCTCCTGAATCGTTTCACTCAGTAGGTCGTCACGACCCGATGTTCACAGGAGCCCTGACGTGACCGAGCTCGCCGCGGTGAAGGCCGCTCTCAAGACACAGGCCGTCGAGACGCCGTCGTGGGCGTACGGGAACTCGGGCACGCGCTTCAAGGTGTTCGCGCAGCGAGGCGTTCCGCGGACGCCGCAGGAGAAGCTGGACGACGCCGCGAAGGTCCACGAGTTCACCGGCGTCGCGCCCACCGTCGCCCTGCACATCCCGTGGGACGAGGTCGACGACTACGCGGCGCTGGCGATCCACGCCGAAGAGCGCGGCGTCCGGCTCGGCGCGATCAACTCCAACACCTTCCAGGACGACGACTACAGGCTCGGGAGCATCTGTCATCCGGATGCCGCGGTGCGGCGGAAGGCCGTCGGCCACCTTCTGGAGTGCGTCGACATCATGGACGCCACCGGGTCCCGGGACCTCAAGCTGTGGTTCGCGGACGGTACGAACTATCCGGGGCAGGACGACATCCGGGCCCGCCAGGACCGGCTCGCCGAGGGACTGGCCGAGGTGTACGAGCGGCTCGGGGACGGCCGGCGGATGCTGCTGGAGTACAAGTTCTTCGAGCCGGCGTTCTACGCGACGGACGTACCGGACTGGGGCACGGCGTACGCGCACTGTCTGAAGCTCGGACCGAAGGCGCAGGTCGTGGTCGACACCGGGCATCACGCCCCGGGGACCAATATCGAGTTCATCGTCGCGACGCTGCTGCGGGAGGGGAAGCTCGGCGGGTTCGACTTCAACTCGCGGTTCTACGCCGACGACGACCTGATGGCCGGGGCCGCCGACCCCTTCCAGCTGTTCCGGATCATGTACGAGGTGGTGCGTGGGGCGGGTTCTCGCCCGAGGTCGCGTTCATGCTCGACCAGTGCCACAACATCGAGGCGAAGATCCCGGCGATCATCCGGTCGGTGATGAACGTGCAGGAGGCCACGGCGAAGGCGCTGCTGGTCGACGGTGACGCGCTGAGCGCGGCGCAGCGGGCCGGTGACGTGCTGGAGGCCAACGCCGTGCTGATGGACGCGTACCACACGGACGTGCGGCCGTTGCTGCGTGAGGTGCGGGAGGAGATGGGGCTGGACCCCGACCCCCTCGCGGCGTACCGCCGGTCCGGCTGGGCCGAGAAGATCGTCGCCGAGCGCGTCGGTGGACAGCAGGCCGGCTGGGGGCGTGAGCGCCTGCCGGGTTCTGTTCGGTCCGGCTGCGGGCCGTCCGTGGCCGGTCGCGCCCACGCGGCCGAGCCGCACATCGCAAGCGCCCCGTGCCCCTCAGGGCATGTCCCCACCCTCTCTCAGACAGGAACGGAAAACTCATGGCACCCCACCCCGAAGCCGCCGCTCTGCTCGCCCGGTCGCACCGGCTCGGCTCCGATCCCCGCAACACCAACTACGCCGGTGGCAACGCGTCGGCGAAAGGCACCGCGACCGATCCGTGACCGGCGGAGACGTCGAGCTCATGTGGGTGAAGGGATCCGGTGGTGATCTCGGCACGCTCACCGAGGCCGGGCTGGCCGTGCTGCGGCTGGACCGGCTGCGGGCGCTCGAGGGCGTGTACCCCGGTGTGGAGCGCGAGGACGAGATGGTCGCCGCGTTCGACTTCTGCCTGCACGGCAAGGGCGGGGCGGCGCCGTCCATCGACACCGCGATGCACGGGCTGGTCGACGCGGCCCACGTGGACCACCTGCACCCCGACTCGGGCATCGCGCTCGCCTGCGCCGCCGACGGGGAGAAGCTGACCGCCGAGTGTTTCGGGGACAGCGTGGTGTGGGTGCCGTGGCGGCGGCCCGGCTTCCAGCTGGGCCTGGACATCGCGGCCGTGAAGGAGGCCAACCCGCAGGCCATCGGGTGCGTCCTGGGCGGGCACGGGATCACCGCGTGGGGTGACACCTCGCAGGAGTGCGAGCGGAACTCGCTGCACATCATCCGGACCGCTGAGAAGTTCCTGGCCGAGCGGGGAGGCCGGAGCCCTTCGGGCCCGTGATCGAGGGTACGAGGCGCTGCCGGAGAGCGAGCGGCGGGAGCGGGCGGCGGCGCTGGCGCCGTACGTGCGGGCCATCGCCTCGCAGGACAAGCCGCAGGTCGGGCACTTCAACGACACGGACGTGGTGCTGGACTTCGTCTCCCGCGCCGAGCATCCCCGGCTCGCCGCGCTCGGCACCTCCTGCCCCGACCACTTCCTGCGGACCAAGGTGCGGCCCCTGGTGCTCGACCTGCCGCCGGCCGCCCCGCTGGAGGAGGCCGTCGCCCGGCTGAAGGAGCTGCACGCCGCGTACCGGGAGGAGTACGCCGCCTACTACGAGCGGCACGCCGAGCCCGGCTCCCCCGCGATGCGCGGCGCCGACCCGGCGATCGTGCTCGTACCGGGTGTCGGCATGTTCTCCTTCGGCAAGGACAAGCAGACCGCCCGGGTGGCCGGCGAGTTCTACGTCAACGCGATCAATGTGATGCGGGGAGCCGAGGCGGTCTCGGCGTACGCGCCGATCGAGGAGTCGGAGAAGTTCCGGATCGAGTACTGGGCACTGGAGGAGGCCAAGCTCCGGCGGATGCCGGAGCCCAAGCGCTGGCGACGCGTGTGGCGCTGGTGACCGGGCGGGCAGCGGGATCGGGAGGGCGATCGCGCACCGGCTGGTCGCCGAAGGCGCGTGTGTCGTCGTGGCGGACCTCGACGCGGACAGCGCCGCCGCGGTCGCCGAGGAGCTGGGCGGTCCGGACAGGGCCGTCGCCGTGACCGTGGACGTCACCTCCGAGGAGCAGATCGCCGACGCCTTCCGGGCGGCCGTGCTGGCCTTCGGCGGGGTCGACCTGGTGGTGAACAACGCGGGGATCTCCCTCTCCAGGCCGCTGCTGGAGACCTCGGCGAAGGACTGGGACCTGCAGCACGCCGTCATGGCCCGCGGCTCCTTCCTCGTCTCGCGCGAGGCGGCCCGGGTGATGATCGCGCAGGAGCTGGGCGGCGACATCGTGTACATCGCCAGCAAGAACGCCGTCTTCGCCGGCCCGAACAACATCGCCTACTCCGCCACCAAGGCCGACCAGGCCCACCAGGTGCGGCTGCTGGCCGCCGAGCTGGGCGAGCACGGCATCCGCGTCAACGGCGTCAACCCGGACGGGGTCGTGCGCGGCTCCGGGATCTTCGCGGGCGGCTGGGGTGCCGAGCGGGCGGCCGTGTACGGCGTACCGGAGGAGAAGCTGGGCGAGTTCTACGCGCAGCGGACGCTGCTCAAGCGCGAGGTGCTGCCCGAGCACGTCGCGAACGCCGTGTTCGCGCTGACCGGCGGGGACCTCACGCACACCACCGGGCTGCACGTCCCGGTCGACGCCGGCGTCGCCGCCGCGTTCCTGCGGTGACGGCCGTGCGGACGTACGCCGCGGTCGACCTCGGCGCGTCCAGCGGACGCGTCATGGCCGGCCGCGTCGGCCCCGGCGCCCTGGAGCTGACCGAGGTCCACCGCTTCCCCAACCGGCCCGTGCGCGTGCCCGAGGGGCTGCGCTGGGACGTCCTCGCGCTGTACGGCGGCGTCCTCGACGGCCTGCGGGCGGCGGGCCAGGTGGATTCCGTCGGCATCGACGGCTGGGCCGTGGACTACGGGCTGCTGGATGCCGACGGCGCCCTCCTCGGCAACCCGGTGCACTACCGGGACCGCCGCACCGACGGCGTCGCCGAGAAGGTGTGGGCGACCGTACCGGCCGCCGAGCTGTACGCGGCGACGGGGTTGCAGTACGCGCCGTTCAACACCTTGTACCAGCTGACCGCGGCCCTGTTCACCGCCCAATTCCCCTACGCCGAGCGCCTGTTGCTGATCCCGGACCTGCTGACGTACTGGCTGACGGGCGAGCAGGGCACGGAACTCACCAACGCCTCGACGACCCAGCTGATCGATCCGCGGACGCGGGACTGGGCGTACGGCCTCGCGGAACGGCTGGGCATCGACCTCGGGCTGTTCGCGCCGCTGCGGCAGCCTGGTGACCCGGCGGGTGTGCTGCGGCCGGAGGTGCTGGAGGAGACCGGGCTCGCCGGTCCGGTGCCGGTGACGGCCGTCGGCTCGCACGACACCGCCTCCGCGGTGGCCGCCGTACCGGCGACGGGCGAGCGGTTCGCGTACATCTGCACCGGCACCTGGTCGCTGGCCGGCCTGGAGCTGGACGCGCCCGTGCTCACCGAGGAGAGCCGCGCCGCCAACTTCACCAACGAGCTGGGGCTGGACGGCACGGTCCGCTACCTGCGCAACATCATGGGCCTGTGGCTGCTCCAGGAGTGCGTACGGGCCTGGGGCGAGCAGGATCTGGAGAACCTGCTGCGGGAGGCGGCCACGGTGCCGGCGCTGCGGTCGGTCGTGGACGCGGGGGACACGGCGTTCCTCGCGCCGGGGCGGATGCCGGAGCGGATCGCCGAGGCCTGCCGGACCTCGGGACAGCCGGTGCCGGGTCGCCGGCCGAGGTCACGCGCTGCATTCTCGACTCGCTGGCCCTCGCCCACCGCAAGGCCGTCGAGGACGCCCAGCGGCTCGCGGGGCACCCGGTCGACGTCGTGCACGTCGTGGGCGGCGGCACCCGCAACGCCCTGCTGTGCCAGCTGACCGCCGACGCCTGCGGGCTGCCGGTGGTCGCGGGTCCCGCGGAGGCGGCCGCACTGGGCAACGTCCTCGTGCAGGCCCGGGCGCACGGGCTGGCCGGCGACCTCCCCGGGATGCGCCGCCTGCTCACCCGTACCCAGCCGCTGACGCGGTACGAGCCGCGCGGCGGCACCGAGCGGTGGCGGGCGGCGCAGGCCCGGCTCGCCGGGGGCTGACGGGGTCTCCCCCGCGGGCCGGGCCGGACTACCGTTCACTCATCCGATGATCAACCGTCCAAGGAGCCGCGATGCGTGTCGCCCTGTTCCTGACCTGTGTCAACGACACGCTCTATCCGGAGACCGGGCGCGCCGTGGTGACGTTGCTGACCAGGC
This sequence comes from Streptomyces sp. SW4, assembly GCA_003248315.1. GTDB lineage: Bacteria > Actinomycetota > Actinomycetes > Streptomycetales > Streptomycetaceae > Streptomyces. The sequence goes on along the minus strand of QKWM01000001.1, from coordinate 671,991 downwards.
TGGGCGTCGAGGTCGACTTCCCCATGCAGCAGACCTGCTGCGGGCAGGCGCACTACAACACCGGCTACCGGCACGAGGCGGAGCCGCTGGCCCGCCGCTTCGCCCGCGTCTTCGGGGGCTACGACGCGATCGTGACGCCGTCGGGTTCGTGCGGGGCGATGGTGCGGGAGCTGTACCCCCGCATGGGTGAGCGGGCCCGCGCGGAGGGCCGCGGGGGCACGCTCGCGGCGGCCGTGGCGCCGGTGGTGCCGAAGACGTACGAGCTGACGGAGTTCCTGGTCGACGTGCTGGGGGTGACGGACGTCGGCGCGTACTACCCGCACACGGTGACCTACCACCCGACCTGCCACGGGCTGCGCTCCCTGGGGCTCGGCGACCGGCCGCTGAGCCTGCTGCGGGCGGTGAAGGGGCTCGACCTGGTCGAACTGCCGGGCGCCGAGGAGTGCTGCGGGTTCGGCGGCACGTTCGCCGTGAAGAACGCCGAGGTGTCGGCGGCGATGGGCGCCGACAAGGTGCGCAACGCCGCCGCGACCGGCGCCCGGGTGCTGTGCGCCGCGGACAACTCCTGCCTGATGCACATCGGCGGCATCATGGCCCGGCAGGGCACCGGGATGCGGCCGGTGCACATCGCGGAGATCCTGGCGAGCACGGAAGGCGGGGCGACGGCGTGAGCGGGACGTATCTGGGGATGCCGGCCTTTCCCGAGGCGGCGCGCACGGCGGTGCACGACGCGACGCTGCGCGGCAATCTGCGCCACGCCACGCACACCATCCGGGACAAGCGGGCCCGCGCGGTCGCGGAGCTGGACGACTGGGCGGCGCTGCGCGAGGCCGGCCGGCGCATCAAGGACCACACGCTGCGCCACCTCGACCGCTACCTGGAGCAGGTGGAGGAGTCGGTGACGGCGGCGGGCGGCGTCGTCCACTGGGCCGCCGACGCCGACGAGGCCAACGCGATCGTCACCCGGCTGGTGAAGGAGACCGGCGAGTCGGAGGTCGTCAAGGTCAAGTCGATGGCGACGCAGGAGATCGGCCTGAACGAGGCGCTGGAGGCGGAGGGCATCCGGGCCTACGAGACCGATCTCGCCGAGCTGATCGTGCAGTTGGGCAAGGACCGCCCCTCGCACATCCTGGTCCCGGCGATCCACCGCAACCGGGGCGAGATCCGTGACATCTTCCGTTCCGAGATGGGCGCGTGGGGCCGCCCGGCACCCGGCGACCTCACCGACACGCCCGCCGAACTCGCCGAGGCGGCCCGGCTGCACCTGCGGGAGAAGTTCCTGCGCGCCAAGGTCGGCATCTCCGGCGCCAACTTCGTGGTCGCCGAGACGGGCACGCTGGTCGTCGTGGAGTCCGAGGGCAACGGACGGATGTGCCTGACCCTGCCCGAGACGCTGATCTCCGTGGCCGGCATCGAGAAGATCGTGCCGACGTGGCGGGACCTGGAGGTGTTCCTCCAGACGCTCCCCCGGTCCTCCACGGCCGAGCGCATGAACCCGTACACGTCCACCTGGACCGGTACCACGGACGGGGACGGACCGAGCACCTTCCATCTGGTGCTCCTGGACAACGGGCGCACCGACACCCTCGCCGACGAGGTCGGCCGCCAGGCCCTGCGCTGCATCCGCTGCTCGGCGTGCCTCAACGTCTGCCCGGTGTACGAGCGGGCCGGCGGCCACGCCTACGGGTCGGTGTACCCGGGTCCGATCGGCGCGATCCTCAGCCCGCAACTGCGGGGCACGTCCGCCGAGATCGACGCGTCCCTGCCGTACGCGTCGAGTCTGTGCGGCGCCTGCTACGAGGTGTGCCCGGTCGCCATCGACATCCCCGAGGTGCTGGTGCACCTGCGGGAACGGGTCGTGCAGGGCGGGCCGGCGGTCCGGCGGGGCAACAAGGTCGTCCTGAAGCCGGCCGGGGACACGCCGCCGAGCGCGCGGCGATGCGGGCGGCGCAGTGGGCGTTCAGGCATCCGGGCGCCCTGCGCGCCGGACAGCGGCTCGCCTCGCGCGGCCGGCGCTTCCGCCGCGGTCCCTGCCGGGGCCGGGCCGGGCGTGGACCGCCGCACGGGACCTGCCCGGGCTGCCGGCGGAGCCGTTCCGGGACTGGTGGCAGCGCACGCGCGGCGGGAAGGACGGAGCGAAGTGAGCAGCAGGGACCGGATCCTGGGCCGGGTGCGGCGCGCCCTGGCCGACGTACCCCGCGACGACACCCCGTACGAGAGGGCGGTTCCCCGGGAGTACCTGCGCGAACACGGCGCGCGCGGCGCCGCGGAGACGGTGGGGCTGCTCGCCGCGAACCTCGCGGACTACCGGGCGGTGGTGCACCGGTGCGCGGAGCCGGAGCTGCCGGCGGTGATCGCCGGGCTGCTGGCCGCCCGCGGCTCGGCGTCGGTGGTGGTGCCGCCCGGACTGGACGAGAGCTGGCTCGCCGCCACCGACGTGCCCCGCGTCGCGGACCGGGCGGACAGCACCCCGCACGACCTCGACCGCGTCGACAGCGTGGTCACCGCCTGCGCGGTCGCGATCGCCGAGACGGGCACGATCGTGCTGGACGGCTCCCCCGACCAGGGGCGCCGCCGGATCACACTCGTCCCCGACCACCACGTCTGCGTGGTCCGCGTCCCGGACCAGGTCGTCGCCTCCGTGCCGTCGGCCCTGGAACGCCTCGACCCGCTCCGTCCGCTGACCTGGATCTCCGGTCCGTCGGCGACCAGCGACATCGAGCTGGACCGGGTCGAGGGCGTGCACGGTCCGCGCACCCTGGAGGTGGTGCTCGTGGACACCCCGCCGGGCGCCGCGGCGGACGCGTAGCGGCCCGGGCGGCGGCCGGTGGGGGCGCCGGGTGCGCCGGGTGCGCTCAGCCGGGTCTGCGGGCGGTGACCAGCAGGTACTCCCAGTCCATCACCAGGGTGCCGTCGCTCCCGCGGTCGTGCCGGCGGGCGAGGGCGGCGAGTCCGTCGTCGAGGGCGGCGACGCGGTCGGGCTCGCTGGCGTTGGCCGCGTAGACGGTGATCATCGGGCCGTAGCGCTCCTTGAAGTACTCGCGGAACTCCTCCGGTGTCGTGAAGCGGTCCACGGTGAGCGTCCCGCGCTCCGCCGTGAGGCCGGTGACCAGGTCCCCGAACAGCTCGCGGACATGGTCCGGGTCGCCCCACAGCGGGGCGGCTGGGCGCCCGGCGGCGGGGGCGGCGCGTACGGTTTCAGCGTCGCCAGCATCTGTCCGATGAAGCCCTCCGGCGTCCAGTTCAGCACGCCGATGGTGCCGCCCGGCCGGCACACGCGGACCAGTTCGGTCGCCGCCCGCCGGTGGTGCGGGGCGAACATCACGCCGACGCAGGACAGGACGGTGTCGAACGCGCCGTCGTCGAAGGGCAGCGCCTCGGCGTCGGCCTCCTGCCACCGCAGCCGCGCCCCGCGTTCCCGTGCCAGCCGCCTGCCGGTCTCCAGCAGCTCGGGCGTCAGGTCGGAGGCGACGACGTCGGCCCCCGCCAGCGCCGCCGGGATGGCCACGTTGCCGCTGCCCGCCGCCACGTCCAGCACCCGGTCGCCGGGGCCCACCCCGGCGGCCCGGACCAGTTTCTCGCCCAGCTCGGAGATCAGCTCGGCGGCCACGGACGGATAGTCGCCCTGCGCCCACATCGCCCGGTGCCGTGCCTTGAGGGCACGGTCGGCCTCGACCGTGCCCGTCGGATTCGTCATGGCTGTGCTCCTCGGTGCCGCACCGCTCGGGCCGGCACTACCGCGCCTTGGCGTAGTCCTGGGCCATGGCCCCGCGAAGTCGTAGACCACGACCTGTTCGTCCCCACCACCCAGGCGTCGTGACCGGGCGGGCAGACGAAGACGTCTCCGGGTCCGACCTCGCCCTCGGCGCCGTCGTCCATGCGGATGCGCAGGCGTCCCTGGACCACGTAGCCGTTGTGGTGGATCTCGCAGCTGCCGGTGCCCGCGATCGGGCCCACGGACTCCGACCAGCGCCAGCCCGGCTCGAACGTGGCCACCGCGAAGTCGAGCCCGGTGAGGTGCACGGCCTCCAGGTGCCCGCGCGGGAAATCGCGCCGCTCGTCCGGCTTGTCGAGCGTCTTGACCTCGAACATGACGCTCCTCCTTTCCGGCCGCAGACGTCCTGCGGCTGGGGCCCGGCCCGTCCGCGCACCGTCCCCACGGGAGACACCGGCGATGCCCGGCCCCACCACTCCATCGTCCGCCTGTCAAACGGGCGACGCCATTCGGGTGAGCGTCACCGGGGCGCGTCGTCCCGGCCGCCGGTGCCGCAGAGCCGGGCGAAGCGCCCGGCGTCGACGTTGCCGCCGGAGACGATCACCCCGACCCGGCGCGGCAGCGGGCCGGCGCGGCCGGTGAGGAGGGCGGCCAGCACGGTGGCGCCGCTCGGTTCGACGACGATCTTCAGCCGCTCGAACGCGAACCGCATGGCGTCCCTGATCTCGTCGTCGCGGACCAGCACGATCCCGTCGAGCAGCCGCCGGTTCAGGGAGAAGGTCAGCTCGCCCGGCGTGGGCAGGGCCTGGCCGTCGGCGATGGTGCGCGGCACGGGGACGCTGACGCGGTGCCCGGCCTCCAGGGACCGCTTGGTGTCGTCCCCGGCCTCCGGCTCGACGCCGGTCACCCGGATGCCCGGGTACAGCCCCTTGGCGGCGGTCGCGCACCCGGCGATCAGTCCGCCTCCGCCGACCGGCGCGAGGAGCGCGTCCAGCTCTCCCGTCTCCTCGAGCAGTTCCAGGGCGGCGGTGCCCTGCCCGGCGACGACGTGCGGATGGTCGTAGGGCGGGATCAGGGTCAGGCCCCGCTCGGCGGCCAGGGCCTCGGCGATCGCGACGCGGTCGCCGGTGTAGCGGTCGTAGGTGACGATCTCGGCGCCGTAGCCGGCGGTGGCCGCGCGCTTGGACGGCGGCGCGTCCTCGGCATGACGATCACGGCGGTGGTGCCCAGCTCGCGGGCGGCCAGGGCGACCGCCTGGGCGTGGTTGCCGGAGGAGTACGCGGCGATGCCCCGGGCCAGCTGCCCGGGCGTGAGGCGGGAGGCGGCGTGGTAGGCGCCGCGGAACTTGAAGGCGCCCACGCGCTGGAAGTTCTCGCACTTGAGGTGGACCTCGGCACCGGCCAGCGCGTCGAGGGTCCGCGAGCGCAGCACCGGGGTGCGGTGGACGACCCGCGGAGCCGTGCGGCGGCCGCGCGGACGTCGTCGAGGGTGACCGGCGGGGTGGTCGTCGACATGCGGTGCCTCCGGCGGGGTCGGGTGGGGAGGTGGGGCGGTCCGGCTCCGGGAGGGCGAGGGCGGCGCGCGGGTCACGCGGGTAGGTGCCCGCGGACCCGGGCGAAGGCGCGGGCGGGCTCCGGGCCGGGCGGCGGCGGTCTCGTCGCGGGCGACGGGGGCGCGCGGCCCGGTCACCCGACAGGGCATCAGGCTACCGGGGCGCGGGGCGGGTTGCGGGTGCGGACGGCCGTCCGATACCGCCTCCTGTGTGATCATCCCGCAAGTCCTTCCGATTTGCGGGATTTTGTCTGCTTAGCATGCATGGTCCGCGTGCGCGGGTCGCCCTCACCGCGCGACGGCTCACCGTGCCGTTCGCTCCCTGGACGCGCCCGCGCCGCCTCACGCCCCGCACGAGAGGACACCAGATGGCGCCCACGGGCCGTCCCCGCGCTCTGGCAGAACACGCCCACTCCCGCACGACGCCGTGCTGACCGAGGCCGCCCGGCATCTGCGCCGCCGGCGCTTCCTCACCGTCACGGCGGCCGCCGCCGCGCTCGCCTTCTCCACCAACCTGCCGGCCCGCGGCGCCGCCGCCGCTGCCCCCTGGACGCCGCCCGCATCGTCGACGACCCGTTCACGCTCGGCGTCGCCTCCGGAGACCCGCTGCCGGACTCGGTCCTGCTGTGGACGCGGCTGGCGCCGGAACCCTTCGCCACGGACGGCGGGCTGCCCGCCCAGCCGGTGACGATCGAGTGGGAGGTGTCCCTGGACGAGTGGTTCGCCGCCGTGGTCCGGCGGGGCACCGCCACCGCGCACCCGGAGTACAACCACAGCGTGCACGTCGACGTCCAGGGCCTGACGCCGGGCACGGTGTACCACTACCGGTTCCGGGCCGGTGCCTGGATCAGCCCGGCCGGCCGCACCCGCACCGCGCCCGCGGCCGGTTCCGGCGTCTCCTCCCTCACCCTGGCCGCGGTCGCCTGCCAGGCCTACCAGGACGGCTACTACACCGTGCACCGGCATCTCGCCGAGGAGGACGTCGACGTGGTGTTCCACCTCGGCGACTACCTGTACGAGTACGCGGTGAACTCGGCCGGCGGCGAGCGCCGCTACACCGACGTCACCCTGCCCGACGTGTTCGACCGCGAGACCATGACCCTCTCGGACTACCGGCTGCGGTACTCGCTCTACAAGAGCGACGAGGACCTCCAGGCCGCCCATGCCGCCCACCCCTTCGTGGTCACCTGGGACGACCACGAGACCGAGAACAACTACGCCGCCTCCATCCCGGAGAACGGGGTGTCGCCGCAGGAGTTCCTGGCCCGGCGCGCCGCCGCCTACCGCGCGTACTGGGAGAACCAGCCGCTGCGCTCCGCCCAGTTGCCGCAGGGGCCGGACGCCCTGCTGTACCGCCGGCTGCACTGGGGCACGCTCGCGCAGTTCGACGTCCTCGACACCCGGCAGTACCGCTCCGACCAGGCCTACGGGGACCGGCCGCACCCGCCGGGGCCCGAGTCGGACGACCCGGCGCGCACGCTCACCGGGGACGCGCAGGAGCGCTGGCTGCTCGACGGCTGGAAGGCGTCCGGCGCCGTGTGGAACGTGATGCCGCAGCAGGTGTGCTTCTCCAGCGCAAGTTCTCGGACGCCGCCGACGCCTCGATGTCCATGGACGCCTGGGACGGCTACCGGGCCTCCCGGGCGCGGGTCGTGGCCGGGGCGAAGGCGGCCGGGATCGACAACTGGCTCGTCCTCACCGGTGACGTGCACGTCGCCTACGCCTTCGACATCAAGGAGAACTTCGACGACCCGCAGTCGAGGACCCTCGGCACGGAGCTGACCTGCACCTCGGTGGCCAGCGGCAAGGACGGCGTGGAGAAGCCCGACAACTGGGACACGCTCATGCGGGCCAACCCGCACATGCGGTTCTACAACGGCAAGCGCGGCTTCGCCCGGGTCGAGCTGGACCGGAGCACGGCCCGGCTGGACTTCAAGACCGTGTCCGCGGTGACCACGCCCGGTGCGCCGCTCGTCACGGCCGGGTCGTTCGTGACGGAGGCGGGCTCCCCGGGCTCCAGCCGGCGTGAGCCGCGACGGCCGGCGTGGACCGCGACGGCCGGCGTGGACCGGGGCGGCCGGTGTGGACCGGGGCGGCCGGTACTGCACTTGCCACCACCGGACGTCCCCCATAGCGCTGACACGTCCGGTTTCCGGTATCGCCGTGGGCCGTCGCGGCAAGGTCTATGACCTCCGCCGCACTCCCACCCCTTCCGAAGGAGGCACATCGCATGGTCGGCAGACATGCCGCGAACGGGCGCCGGATCGCCCTCACCGCGCTCGGCACCCTCGTCCTGACCGCACTGCCCTCGGCCGCGTCCGCCGAACCGCCGCCGGCGCCGGGACCGCTGCCCGGCGCCGCGCAGACGCTCGCCGCCGACCGGCCGTCGGCCGGGATGCTGCGGGCCCTCGCCCGGGACCTGGAGCTGACGCCGAGCCAGGCCGCGGCCCGGCTGGTCAACGAGGCGGAGGCCGGCACCCGGGCGGGCTGCTGCGCAACACCCTCGGGCGGACTTCGCCGGCGCCTGGGTCAGCGGCGCGACCTCCGCCCGGCTCACCGTCGCCACCACCGACGCCGCGGACGTCCCCGCCATCCGCGCCCAGGGCGCGACGGCCGCCGTCGTGGACCGGACGCTGAACGATCTGCAGGCGGTGAAGCGCAAGCTGGACGCCGCCGCGCAGCGGACGCAGACGCCCGAGACGCCGGTCTGGTACGTCGACGTGCCGGCCAACCGGGTCGTCGTCCAGGCGACCAGCGAGGCGGCGGCGCAGGCCTTCACCGAGGCCGCCGGCGTCGCCGGCCAGGACGTGGGCGTGCACGTCTCCGCGCAGCGGCCGCGGGTCCTGGCGGACCTGGTCGGCGGCGACGCCTACTACATCGACGCCAAGGCCCGCTGCTCGATCGGGTTCTCGGTCACCAAGGGCGAGCAGCAGGGCTTCGCCTCGGCCGGCCACTGCGGCAAGCCGGGCGCGAAGACCACCGGCGCCGACAAGACGGACCAGGGCACCTTCGAGGCCTCGACGTTCCCGGGCAAGGACATGTCGTGGGTGGGGGTCAACGCCGGCTGGACGGCCACGCCCGACGTCAAGGCGCAGGACGGCAAGAAGGTGCAGGTCGCCGGGTCGGTGCAGGCGCTCGTCGGGGCGGCGGTGTGCCGGTCGGGTTCGACGACCGGATGGCACTGCGGGACGATCGAGCAGCACGACACCAGCGTCAGCTACGCCGAGGGCACGGTCGACGGCCTGACCCGGACGACGGTGTGCGCCGAGCCCGGTGACTCGGCGGCCCGTTCGTCTCCGGCGCCCAGGCGCAGGGGTCACCTCGGGCGGTTCCGGCGACTGCGCCAGTGGCGGCACGACGTTCTACCAGCCGTCAACCCGGTGCTGGAGGACTTCGGCCTGACCCTGAAGACGACGTCGGCGGAGTCCGCCGCGCCCGCCCCGCAGGACAACGCCACGACGGGCGCCTGGTCGGCGGGGCGCGTCTACCGGGCCGGGGCCACGGTCACCCACGGCGGGGTGCGGTACCAGTGCCTCCAGGACCACCAGGCGCAGGGCTCCTGGTCGCCGGAGGCCACGCCGGCCCTGTGGCAGCGCATGTGACGGACGGCGGTACGCAGGACCGGCCGGCGCCGCGGGACCGCGGCGCCGGCCGGTTCCGTCGTGGGCTCTCGGCTCTCGTCAGCTCTCGGCGGTCGTCAGCTCTCGGCGAGCAGCGTGTAGGCCGTGGTCACGAAGGGGTCCCGGGCCCGGAAGCGGCGGGTGCAGACGGCGGCGAGGGCCGTGCCGGTGTCCGGCCGGAAACCGAGGAAGGCCTGCTGGCCGAGGGTGGCGCCGCTGTGGAAGTACATCGGCCCGCCGTCGGTGGGGTGCCGGAACCATCCGACGGTGTGCACGTGCCGGTGGCCGAGGCCGCGCCGCAGCACGGGGGTGCGCACCGACCGCAGGGCGGCGGCGAGGGGCGAGCCGTCCGGGTCGAGGTGGGCCTCGAGGAAGGCGAGCAGGTCGCGCGGGGTGGCCCGGACGGCACCGGCCGCCTGGAAGCCGCCGGCGTCGAAGGCCGGCACGGGGGTGCGGCCGTCCCTGGTGTGCCCGGTCGCGTCGGTCTTGGGTCCTCGGCGGCCAGGGCGGTGCCGCCGAGGCCGAGCGGGGCGAGGACGTGCCCGGTGAGCAGGTCCTCCCAGGGGGTCGCGGTCACCGCGGCGAGCGCGTGGCCGAGCACGGCGGCACCGAAGTTGGAGTAGTGCCAGCGGGTACCGGGCCGGTGCCGGGGTGGTGGCGAAGGAAGGCGGCCACGACCCGGTCGGCCGGGTAGCGCCCGTAGGGGTTGGTGCGCCAGGCGGGCAGTGCCCTGCGCCGGAAGTCCCTGGGCAGGGCGGGGAGCCCGGAGGTGTGGGTGATCAGGTGGGCGAGGGTGACGGGGCGGGGCCCGGCCGGCCGGTCCGGGGCCAGGCAGGTGACGGCGGGCTCGCCGCCGGTGAGGACGCCCGACGCGGTCAGGTGCGCCAGCAGCAGCCCGGTGAACGTCTTGGTGGCGGAGCCGATCTCGTACCGCAGGTCCTCGCGGGGGACGCCGGTCCCGGGCCCGGTGCCGCCGGCGTGGAGGGTGCGGTGGCCCTGCCGGGAGACGGCGAACACGGCGTCCGGCGCGTCGGCGGCGGCCACGGCGTCGGCCAGCCGCGCACGCCACGCCCTCGCGTCCGCCCCGGTCCCGGGGTCCGGTCCGCCGGGCGGGACCGCCTTGCCGGTGCCGTCCTCGGGCGGTTCGCCCGGCCAGGGGGCTCGGCGGGCCGTCATGACGTCGAGTGCGCCAGCTCGGTGAGGGCGCGTGAGGTGGCCAGTACGGAGGCGAACGCGGCGACGAGCGTCGAGTGGTAGACGACGTCGAACACGGCGTCGGGGTCGCCCTCGGGCATCTCCCGTACGGCGGGCATGGCGCCGTCGGGCTGCTGGGCGGCGGCGAACCCCTCCCAGGCGCGCGGGTCGAGGGTGGGCTCGGGCAGGCAGGCGTCGACGACCAGCAGCTCGCCGAGCAGGTCCCAGCGGCGCAGGTCGAGCCAGTCGTCGAGCCAGACCGGCAGCCAGGTGGCGAGGTAGCCGGCGATGTGCGGCGGCAGGCCCTCGGGCGTTCGCCCCAGTCGGTCAGGTGGAACACCATGTGGGTGATGTCGTAGGCGGTGTGTCCCTCGACCGTCCACGGCTCGGGCGTGCCCGCCAGCCACGTGGTGCCGACGAGTTCGGCCTCGGGCGGCCGGGCCGGCAGGCCGAACCGGCGCTGGAAGGCGGACAGGCCCAGGCGCCGGGTCGGTGTCACGGGGAACCGCCACCAGCTGTCCAGCCGGTGGTTCAGCACGGTGGCCCGCTCGATCTCCGGCTGGCTGTAGCCCAGTTCCCGGAACGGCAGGTAGACCTCGAAGGGGACGGGGGAGAACGGCTCGGTGCGCTGGCCGCGCACGAGCATGCGGCCCCCGTCCAGGGTGTCCCGCCAGACGTGGTCGATCAGCTGCCGGGCCAGCTGCGCCTGGCGGGAGCCGGCCACGCCCTCGCGGAACAGCACCTTGCAGACGAGGGCGAGTTCACCGATCGGCTTGAAGCGCTCCAGGAAGCCGGTCTCGGGGTCCACGTCGGTCTCCAGGCGGAAGCCGTCGCGGTGGGCCCACAGCCATTCCAGCGCGCCGACGCCGACGTGGTGGATCATGCGGGTCTCGGTCATCGCTGTCCTCCTGCTCCGCGTACCGCCCGCGCCTCGTCCCCGCCCGGCCCGGCGGGGTGCCCTCCCCGGCGGTCCGGGCCCCGGTCAGCGCGGCGGCGAAGACGGCCATCAGCGTGGAGTGGTAGCAGTCCCCGAAGGCGTACGGTTCACCGTCCCGGTCCGGTCCCGTCTCGCGCGCCGCGTCCTGGATCACGCCCTCCTCGGCACGGCGCCCGTGGGGTGCTGCGCCGTGGACAGCCGCCGCCAGGCGTCGTCCAGGACGTCCGGCGCGGGCGGGCGGGGCAGCGCGGCCGCCACCGCCAGTAGTTCGCAGCTCAGGTCCCACATCCGCGCCTCCAGGCAGGTGTCGAGCCAGGGCGGCAGCCAGTGCAGCAGGTAGCCGGCGAGGCCGGACGGCACGCCCCGCGTGTCGCGGCCCCAGTCGGTGAGGTGGAAGACCACGTGGGTCAGGGCGTAGCCGGAGGCCCGCTCGAAGGTCCAGGGTTCGGGCAGGCCGCCCAGCCAGGTCCGGTCGAGGGCCTCGGGCAGCTGTCCGTGCGGGGGGATGCCGCAGCGCCGTTCGGCCTCCATGACGCCCAGGCGGCGGGTGGGGTACTGCTCGGTGAGCCGCCAGCCGCGGGTGCGGGCCACCAGGGCGGCGGACTCCTCGTACCGGGGGTGGCGGTATCCGGCCGAGGCGAAGGCGGCGTAGACCTCCAGCGGATAGGTCGCGAACGGCTCCAGCGCCTGCACGGCGAGGAACAGTTCGCCGTCGCCGGTCTGCTTCCAGCCGAAGTCGAGCAGTTCCCGGGCACGGGCGTGGAGCGGGTCCGCCGGTGGTGAGCAGGCGGTGACGGTGGCGCAGACCTGGGCCAGTTCGCCCAGCGGCTTCCAGGTGCGGTTGACCTGGCCCTGCGCGGCCAGTGCGTCGTCGCCGAGCGCGAAGCGTTCCCGGTGGTCGCACACCCAGTCCAGGGCGGCCTCCTGCACCCGCCGCACCCGCGGCGGGCCCGCCGTGCTCACCGCGGCACCCCGGCCGGGCTCGACAGCAGACGGGCCGCCTCCAACTGGAGGGCGACCCGCGGGTCGTCACCGCCCATCAGCCGGACGAAGTCCAGTCCCGGTTGCAGTCCGAGGGTGTCCGGGACGCCGTCCAGCAGGGTGAGCCAGCGGCCCGCGCCGGCGGCCTGCTGCCAGTCGCGGCGGCGCACGGCGCGCACGAAGCCGCGGGCGACGTCCACCGGGCGGCGGCGGGCGCTGCGCATCACGGCGCTGTCCTCGCCGGGCAGCGCCAGGGGGGCGAGCACCGCGAGCTGGTGGGTGAGCTGCTGCCAGCCGGCCTCGTCCAGCCAGGCGGCGTCGGCGGGGGCGGCGGGTCCGTCGGCCGCCCCGGGCGGGACGGGTTCGCCGAGGCGTTCCAGGACGCGGGTCATGGCCCAGTGGCTCCAGACCACGGTGGGGGCGGCGCCGGGCCGGGGCGCGTGGGCGGTGACCGCCTCCCGGAAGACGGCGAGCCGTTCCGGGCCGGGCGGGACGCCGAGGAGCACGGTGGGCAGCAGGGTGTCGGCGCCCAGGACGCGGACGGCGGCGCGGGTGACCTCCTCGTCGGGGCCCGCGGTCACCACGTCCCCCGCTCGCACGTGGTCCCCGCTCCGAAGAGCGGAGACCACGTCGGAAGCGAGGTCCAGCACCGTGCCCTGCAGGAGGGTCGACGTGCTCGACTGCTCCATCTCATTCTCCCGTCGGTCCGTCAGCCCTTCTTCGGGCGCGGGGTCGGCGGGGACAGCAGCAGAGTGGTACCTCCGGACTGCAGGGCGAGTGCGGCGCACTCACGGCTGTCGCGGAAGACTCCGTCCGGCTCGACGGGGTCGAGTGCCGCTTCGATGTCGATGTTCTCGGTGCGCGTGACTTCCTTGAGCACCTTGTCCGTGGAAGGCATTTCACCATCTCCCTCTGGTAGCCAATGGCCTTCACTCCCACAGGTGTCCGCCAACTCACAAAGCATGCCTTTCTTCTCAAATTTCTCAGGAGATAACATTTTCAACAAATCGGACAGCTGTTGCGCGACGCGGTGATTGCCGCCCGCCCGCCGTACGCCCTGTCAGTCCCGCGCCACGACCCGCAGCGTCCGTACGGTGGGGTCCGCCGCGTCCGGGATCAGGACGCCGTGCTCCACACCGCTGCGCAGGTAGTCGAGGACCTCGTCGGTGATCACCTCGCCCGGCGCCACCACGGGCACGCCCGGCGGGTACGGGCTGATCATCTCGGCGGCGATGCGTCCCGCGGCCCGTTCGGCGGGCACGTGCTCGACCGGGGCGAAGAACGCGGCACGCGGCAGCATCGCCTGCTCCAGCTCCAGGGCGGAGGGCCGGGGCAGCCGGACCGGCGGCCGCCGCTCGATGCCGTCCGCGCCCTCGACGAGCGCCTCGAGGGCGTCGAGGAGGATCCGCTCGGTGCGGTCGTCGTCGGCGTGGGTGACCGAGGCGCTGATGCGGCAGCTGTCGGAGCCGCCGAGGTCGACGTGGCGGTGGGCGCGCAGCCACTCCACGGCCTGCATGCCGCTGATGCCGAGCGCGCGCACGTCGATCACGATCTTGAGCGGGTCGAAGGAGGCGGCCAGCCCCTCGTCCACCACCTCCTGGCCCATCGGCGCGAGCCCGGGCAGTCCGGCGGCATGCGCGCGGACGCGCTCGGCACGCCGCAGCGCGGTCTCCAGCAGGTCGTGGCCCTGCTCCACCATCTGCCGCCGCCAGCCGTCGAGCGTGGCGTACACGAGCGAGGAGGCGCTGGTCGTGCCGAGCAGGTCCTCCCGCTGCTTGAGCGCCTCGGGTGAGACCCGGTCGTACTGGAGGTGGAAGACGGAGCTCTGCTCGACGGCGCTGCCCATCTTGTGCACGCTGGTCACCACCAGATCGGCCTCGGCGTCCATCCCCCAGGCGGGCAGGGCGGGATGGAAGGGCAGGTGGGCGCCCCACGCCTCGTCGACGATGAGCGGGACGTCGTACTCGTGGCACACCCGGGCCACTCCCCGATGTCGGCGCAGGTGCCCCAGTCGGTGGGCGTGATGAGCAACATGCCCTTGGCGTCCGGGTGTTCCTCCAGCCGGCGGCGTACGTCGTCGGGCTCCGGCGGATGCGCGAGGTGCCGTTCGGCGTCGAACTTCGGGTGCACCCAGATCGGTTCGACGCCGTTGACGACGATCCCCGCCACCACGGACTTGTGCGCGTTGCGCGAGACCAGCAGCTTCTCGCCCGGCCCGGCGACGGCCAGCATCGCGGTCTTCACGGACAGGGAGCTGCCGCAGGTGGAGAAGAACGCCCGTTCGGCTCCGACGGCGTCCGCCATCAGCTCCTGGGCCCGGCCGATCACGTTCTGCGACTGGCGGCGGTCGTCCAGCCCGTTGAGGGAGAGCACGTCCGAGCGGAAGACGTCGATGCCGACGATGTCCGCCACCCGGGGGTCGACCCCGCGCCCCTGCTTGTGCCCGGGCGGTCCGTAGGCCACGTCGCCGCGGCGCCGGAACTCCTGAAGTGCCTCCAGCACGGGCACCCGTGAGTGGTCCATGGTTCCTCCCGGATCGGTGGGGTGCCGTCGGGCCGGGCCGGCGCGGCGGCCGGGCGCATCGAACGTATGACACCGGCCCCGGCGGCGAAACCCGGCGGGTGTCGCGGCGGCCGCGCGGTGGAACCCGGACGGAGCAACCCGGTGGCGCATCCGGGGCGAGGGAGGCCGGCGTGGCGGACGGACCGCAGGACGTGCACGAGGAGATCCGCGCGGAGGTGGCGCGCCGCGCCGGGGCCCTGTGGGACGTGGCGCTGCGGCTGCACGCCGACCCCGAGTACGCGTTCGCCGAGCACCGGGCGGCCGCGCTGCTCACCGGCGAGCTGGAGCGCGCCGGGTTCGCCGTCGAGCGCGGGATCGCGGGGCTGCCGACGGCGTTCGCCGCGCACTCCGGCACCGGCCGGCCCGCGGTGGCGCTGCTGCTGGAGTACGACGCCCTGCCCGGGCTCGGGCACGCCTGCGGCCACAACCTGATCGCCGCGGCGGGCCTGGGCGCGGCCCTCGCGGTGCACGCCGTCCTGGGCGGCTCGGCCGGGCGGGTGACGGCCGTGGGCACGCCCGCGGAGGAGGGCGGCGGCGGCAAGGCGGTCGAGGCCGAGGCGGGGGTGTTCGACGACGTCGACGCGGCGCTGATGTTCCACCCGGGGGTGTACAGCTGGCGGCGGGCGCCGCTCACCGCGCAGGTGCAGTACCGGGTGGGATTCCACGGGCGGGCGGCGCATCCGACGGGCGACCCCACCGAAGGGATCGACGCGCTCGCGGCCCTGGTGGAGCTGTTCAACGTGCTGGCCGTGGTGGGCCGCAGGCTGCCGGAGGCCTCGCACGTCCAGGGCATCGTCACGCACGGCGGCACGGCGACGAACATCGTCCCCGAGTACGCCGAGGGCCGCTTCGGGCTGCGGGCGGCGACCACGGCGGCGCTGGAGGAACTGGCCGGCACGCTGCGCGACGCCGCCGAGGGGGTGGCCCGGGCCACCGGCACCCGGGCGGAGGTGGACCGGGCCACGGTGCGGTACGACCACTTCCGCGACAGCGCCGCGCTGTCGGACCGGTTCGCGGACCACATCTTCCGCGACGGCGTCGGGCTGACCGCTCCGGTGCCGGGCGTGCACCTGGGCTCGTCCGACATCGGCAACGTCAGCGCCCGGGTGCCCGCGATCCATCCGTTCGTGGCGATCATGGACGCGGACGGCTCCGACCACACGCCGCGGTTCGCCGCGGCCGCCGCCTCCGCACGGGCCCGCGAGGTGCTGCTCGCCTCGGCGGCGGCCCTGGGCTGCACGGCCGCGGACGTGCTGCTCGACCCGGGCCTGCGCGAACGGGCGTGGGCGGCGCACCGGGCGGAGGCCGGCTGAACCGCCTCCGGGCGCCGGCGGGTTTCCCGCGCCGCCGGCGGGGCAGGTCCCGGTACGTGCCGCGGTGCCGGCTTCCGATCACGAGGGAGTACGGGGATCGCGCCCGTCGATGACGTCCGCGAGGCCGGAGACGAGGGCGGGACACCGCGGCGCACCAGCCTCCTCGATCACGCCCTCGGTCACGCCCCTCGGGCCCGCCCGCTCGCCCCGGTCGTGCCTCCCGGAGCCGCCCGCTCCCCCTCCGTCGCGCCGCTCGGTGCCACCCGCGCCCCCCTCCGGGCCGCCGCCGGCCCGGGCGGCGTCCCTCCCCCACACCCTCGCGGTCTTGTCACGCCGGGCCGCATGCCTCATGGTTGACGCGCGTCACATGACCTTCACGCTCGGCCCACCCACGTCCCCGGCATGGAGACCGCATGGACACACGCCTCGTCAGATTCCTCGTCAGCCTTGTCATGATCATGGCTGGCGTCGGCGCCGGTTCGCTCGCCACCGCGGGCACCGCCCACGCCGACGGCTGCTACACCTGGTCCCGCACCCTCTCCCAGGGCGCCTCGGGCGCCGACGTCACCCAACTGCAGATCCGGCTCGGCGGCTACCCGGGCTACGGCTCCGTGCTGGCCGTCGACGGCGCCTTCGGCCCGGCCACCACGGCCGCGCTGAAGCGGTTCCAGTCGGCGTACGGCCTGGCGGCCGACGGCGTCGCCGGACCGGCCACGTACAGCAAGCTCTACGCCCTCCAGGACGACGACTGCACGCCGGTCCACTTCTCCTACAGCGAGCTGAACGACTGCAACAGCACCTGGTCCGGCGGGGCGGTCAGCGCCGCGACGGCCAAGGCGAACGCGCTGCGCACCATGTGGAAGCTGGAGGCCCTGCGGCACGCCCTCGGCGACGAGCCGATCCGGGTGACCAGCGGCTTCCGGTCGCACGCCTGCAACGACGCCGTCGGCGGCGCGAGCAACAGCCGCCACCTCTACGGTGACGCGGCCGACCTCGGGTCCGGCCCGCACTCCCTGTGCACCCTCGCCAAGCAGGCCCGCTACCACGGCTTCAACGGCATTCTCGGCCCCGGCTACCCCGGCCACGACGACCACACCCACCTCGACCACCGCAGCAGCCGCTACTGGTCGGCGCCCTCCTGCGGCATCTGAGTCCCGGGGCCCCGAGGCCCGCGGCCCCTCAGTTGCGCCGCAGCCGCCACACGTGGTCGTCGCGGTGACCGTCGAGGCCCTCCGGGGAGACGCTCCGCCTGCGGACCGTCTCCCGGGTCTCGACGGTCCACTCCCGCTCGGGCAGCGCCAGTTCCTCCAGCACCCCGTCCAGCGTGGGGAACACCGCCTCGAAGGGCGGCCGGGTCTGCCAGGACGGCCAGCCCGCGTGCAGCACGATCAGCAGCGTGCCCCGCTCGGCGACCGCCGCGGCGGCGCTGCGCAGGACGCCCTGCTGGTCGAGTCCGGCCGGTGACTGGAGATAGAGGGCGCCGACCAGGTCGTAGGAGCCCGCCGGGAAGGTCCGGCCCAGTTCGTGGCGCTCCCAGGCGGTGCGGTCCGCGACCTGGGCCTCGGCGGCGTGCCGGGCGGCGCGGTCCAGCGCGGTGGGGGAGATGTCGACGCCGGTCACCCGCCAGCCGGCGGCGGCCAGCCAGACCGCGTCCCCGCCCTCCCCGCACCCAGGTCCAGGGCGGTGCCCGGCTCCAGGCCGGCCACCTCGCGGACGAGGAGTTCGTTGGGCCGGCCGCTCCACACCGGCCCGGAGTCCCGGTAGCGGGCCTCCCAGAACTCGGCGGGCCCGGCGGTGGCAGGTGTGTCGGTCATGAGGTGCCTCCGATGGTGGACGCGGCGGTCTGTCCGGGGCGGCGCGCACCGCCGGTGCGGCCCCCCACGGGCCAGGCTGCACCTGCCCGGCGCCGGACCGGAAGGAACGTTGCCGGTCCGGCAAAACCGCGTCCGGCCCCCCGCGGGCGGGCGGGCAGGCTGGCAGGTCAGGCGAACGCCGGCATGATCCGGTCGTGCACCAGGCGGAGCTGGGTGTTCACATCGGCCACCTCCGGCAGGTCCCGGCCGGTGAACGCCTTCACCAGGGCGCGGTCGGTGACCGCGCAGATCACGTGGTTGACCCCGCTGGGCGCGATCTCGCGCCGGATCTTCTCGGCGCACTCCTCGGGCGTGCCGGCCACGGAGAGGCGCTCGGCGATCTCGGGTGTGGTCAGCTCGATGCCCCGGGCCAGGTCGCCGGCGGCGATGGCGTCGACGACGGGCCTCAGCTCACCGGGGTCGATGCCGTTGCGCAGCAGTTGCTCCTCGGGCATCGAGGAGGCGTAGATCCCGACCATGCTGCGGGCGGCGTCCTTCGCGGCGGCGGAGTCCGGACCGGTCGCGAAGACGATCCAGGCCCCGATGTCCAGCGTCCGCCAGTCCCGCCCCGCCCGCTCGGCGCCGGCGCGGATGTGCCGCACGGCGTAGTCGTAGGCCTCGCGGCTGTAGCTGAGGGCGTGGTGGCAGCCGTCGGACAGCTCACCCGCCGCCTCGAACGACTTCGGCCCCCGCATCGCCCCGAGCTTCAGCGGCAGCCGCTCCTGCACCGGCCGCGCGAACGTGAACAGCCCGTCGTAGGAGAAGAACTCGCCGTCATGGGTGATCGTGCCCTCGTCGAGCAGGGTGCGCACCACGTGGAGCGCCTCCTTGACCCGGGACAGCGGCCGGGTGCGCGCCCAGTCGATCCGGTACTGCGCCAGCAGCCCGAAGTTGCCGCTGGACAGGACCCCTTCGGCGCGCCCGCCGGACAGTTCGTCCAGGGTGGCCAGGGCCTGGGCGATCAGGGTCGGCTCGCGCAGCGTCACCGGGGAGACGCTCGGGCCGAGGCGGATGCGGCGGGTGCGGCCGGCCGCGGCCGCGAACAGCAGCCACAGGTCCTTGTGCCAGGTCTCGTCGGCGGCGTAGCAGGCGTGGAAGCCCAGTTCGTCGGCGAGTTCTATGGAGGCGAGGGATTCGGCGAGGGGGTGGTCGGGAGCATGGCGTAGCTGAACTTCACGTGCGGCACCTTCCGTTGGCGGTTTCGCGGTACGGGACCGAGGCCGTGCCCGTCGTGCTGTTCCCGGCGCGCCGTGCCCGTCGCGGCCGTACCGTGGACGCACGTCACGCCTGTCGTGCTCATGCCTGTCTGCGGTGCTCCCCGAGGATGTGGACCCGGCCGCCCGCTGTCCAGGGGGCACGCCGGGAGCCCGCGCGCCCCCTGAGCGGTGCACGTCACATCCGCGAAGAGAACAAGGTCACAACCGCGAGCCCTGCTGCTCGTCTGTCGATCTGTCCTAGCATCCGAGCATGACGGTCCTGCCTGACGACGGCCTCTCCCTCGCGGCCGAGTTCCCTGACGCCACCATGAGCAGTGGCAGCACCTGGTGGCCGGAGTCCTGCGCAAGTCGGGCAAGGAGGTCTCGGGCGCCGAGGCGGAGGAGGCCCTGTCCACCGTGCTGGAGGACGGGCTGCGCGCCCGCCCCTGTACACCGCGCGCGACACCGCGCCCGATCCCGGCCTGCCGGGTTTCGCCCCGTTCCTGCGCGGCGGCCGTCCGCAGGGGAACACCACCGGCGGCTGGGACGTGCGCCAGCGCCACACGACGGCCGACCCGGCGGCGGTCCTGACCGACCTGGAGAACGGCGTCACCTCCCTGTGGCTGGGCGTGGGCGAGTCCGCCGGCATCCCGGTCGCCGCGCTGGGCGACGTGCTCGACGGTGTCTACCTCGACCTGGCACCCGTCGTCCTGGACGCGGGCGAGGAGACCGGGCCGGCCGCCCGGGAGCTGCTGCGGCTGTACGCCGAGCGCGGGGTCGCCGACGACGCGGCACGCGGCAGCCTGGGCGCCGACCCGCTGGGCCACGAGGCCCGCACCGGTACGGCGTACGACATCGCCCCCGCCGCCGCGCTGGCCCGGCTGTGCGCCGAGCGCCACCCGGGGCTGCGCGCGTTCACCGTGGACGCGCTGCCGTACCACGAGGCCGGCGGCTCCGCGGCGCAGGAGCTCGGCTGCTCCCTGGCCACCGGGGTGGCCTACCTGCGGGAGCTGACCGCAGCCGGTCTGGGCGTGGAACGGTCCGTGGCCCAGCTGGAGTTCCGGTACGCCGCCACCGCCGACCAGTTCCTGACCGTCGCGAAGCTGCGGGCGGCGCGGCGGCTGTGGGCGCGGGTCACCGAGGTCTGCGGGGCGCCCGCCGGGCAGGTGCAGCACGCGGTGACCTCGCCGGTGATGATGACGCGCCGCGACCCGTGGGTGAACATGCTGCGCACGACGGTCGCCACGCTGGCCGCCGGGGTCGGCGGCGCCGACGCCGTGACCGTGCTGCCCTTCGACCACGCGCTCGGGCTGCCGGACGCCTTCGCCCGCCGGATCGCCCGCAACACCTCCACGATCCTCATCGAGGAGTCGCACCTGTCCCGGGTGATCGACCCGGCCGGCGGCTCCTGGTACGTGGAGCGGCTGACGGACGAACTCGCCCACGCCGCCTGGGAGTTCTTCCAGGAGATCGAGCGCGCCGGCGGCCAGGCCGCGGCCCTGCGCTCCGGCATGGTCCGCGAGCGCCTCGCCGAGACCTGGGCGGCGCGCAGCGCGAAGCTCGCCACGCGGCGCGAACCCATCACCGGGGTCAGCGAGTTCCCCCTCCTGGCCGAGAAGCCCGTGGTCCGCGAGCCGGCGCCCGAGCCGCCGTCCGGGGCCTGCCCCGGGTGCGGCGCGACGACGCCTTCGAGGCGCTGCGGGCCCGCTCCGACGCCCACCTCGCCGCGACCGGCGCCCGGCCGCGGATCTACCTGGCCGCCCTCGGCCCGGCCGCCGCGCACACCGCACGCCTCACCTTCGCCTCGAACCTGTTCCAGGCGGGCGGCATCGAGCCCGTCACCGAGGGCACGTTCGAGGAGAGCGGTGCGCGGGAGGCCTGCCTGTGCTCCAGCGACGCGCTGTACGAGGAGCAGGCCGAGGCCGCCGCCGGGCGGCTGCGCGCCGCCGGTGCCGGGCATGTGTTCCTCGCGGGCCGCCCGGCCGCTCACGCCGGCGTCGACACGTACGTCTTCGCGGGCTGCGACGCCGTCGCGGTGCTCTCCGCCGCCCTCGATCGCATGGGAGTGTCCTGATGTCCAACCCTTCCGTTCCCGACTTCTCGGGGATCGAGCTCGGGGCCCCGGCCGCCGGTGCCGGGACCGACGAGTGGCGGACGGCCGTGAAGCGGGCCGCGGGCGGCGACGACCTGCTCTGGGAGACCCGGAGGGCATCACCGTCAAACCGCTGTACACCGGGCAGGACCTGGAGGGCCTGGACTTCCTCGGCACGTACCCGGGCATCGCCCCGTATCTGCGCGGCCCGTACCCGACGATGTACGTCAACCAGCCGTGGACCATCCGCCAGTACGCGGGCTTCTCCACGGCCGAGGAGTCCAACGCCTTCTACCGCCGCAATCTGGCGGCCGGCCAGAAGGGCCTGTCGGTCGCCTTCGACCTGCCCACGCACCGCGGCTACGACAGCGACCACCCGCGGGTGACCGGTGACGTCGGCATGGCGGGCGTGGCCATCGACTCCATCTACGACATGCGGCAGCTGTTCGACGGCATCCCGCTGGACAGGATGACCGTGTCGATGACGATGAACGGCGCGGTGCTGCCCGTGCTGGCGCTGTACATCGTGGCGGCGGAGGAGCAGGGCGTGCCGCCGGAGAAGCTGGCGGGGACCATCCAGAACGACATCCTCAAGGAGTTCATGGTCCGCAACACGTACATCTATCCGCCGAAGCCGTCGATGCGGATCATCTCCGACATCTTCGCGTACACCTCGCAGCGGATGCCCCGCTACAACTCCATCTCCATCTCCGGCTACCACATCCAGGAGGCCGGCGCGACGGCCGACCTGGAGCTGGCGTACACCCTCGCCGACGGCGTGGAGTACATCCGGGCGGGCCGGGAGGCGGGCCTGGACGTGGACGCGTTCGCGCCGCGGCTGTCGTTCTTCTGGGCGATCGGCATGAACTTCTTCATGGAGATCGCCAAGCTGCGCGCGGCCCGGCTGCTGTGGGCGAAACTGGTCAAGCAGTTCGACCCGCAGAACCCCAAGTCCCTCTCCCTGCGCACCCATTCGCAGACCTCCGGCTGGTCGCTGACCGCCCAGGACGTGTTCAACAACGTCACCCGCACCTGCGTGGAGGCGATGGCCGCCACCCAGGGGCACACGCAGTCGCTGCACACCAACGCCCTCGACGAGGCGCTGGCGCTGCCCACCGACTTCTCCGCCCGGATCGCCCGCAACACCCAGCTGCTCATCCAGCAGGAGTCGGGCACCACACGGGTGATCGACCCCTGGGGCGGCAGCGCCTACGTCGAGCGTCTGACGTACGACCTCGCGCGCCGGGCCTGGCAGCACATCCAGGAGGTCGAGCAGGCGGGCGGCATGGCGCAGGCCATCGACGCCGGCATCCCCAAGCTGCGCGTGGAGGAGGCGGCGGCCCGCACCCAGGCCCGCATCGACTCCGGGCGGCAGCCCGTGATCGGCGTGAACAAGTACCGGGTCGACTCCGACGAGCAGATCGAGGTGCTGAAGGTCGACAACTCCGCGGTGCGCGCCCAGCAGATCGCCAAGCTGCGCCGGCTGCGCGAGGAGCGGGACGAGACCGCCTGCCGGGACGCGCTGGACGCGCTCACCCGCGCCGCGGGGGGCGACGGCAACCTGCTGGAGCTGGCCGTGCACGCCGCGCGGGCGAAGGCGACGGTCGGGGAGATCTCGGACGCCCTGGAGAAGGTGTACGGCCGGCACGCGAGCCAGATCCGTACGATCTCCGGTGTGTACCGCAACGAAGCAGGCCAGTCGCCGTCCGTGGACCGCACCCGGGCCCTGGTGGACGCGTTCGCCGAGGCCGAGGGCCGCCGGCCGCGCATCCTGGTCGCCAAGATGGGCCAGGACGGTCACGACCGCGGCCAGAAGGTGATCGCCACCGCCTTCGCCGACCTGGGCTTCGACGTGGACGTCGGCCCGCTGTTCCAGACCCCGGCCGAGGTGGCCCGCCAGGCCGTCGAGGCGGACGTGCACATCGTCGGGGTCTCGTCGCTGGCCGCCGGGCACCTCACCCTCGTACCGGCGCTGCGCGAGCAGCTCGCCGAGGAGGGCCGCGAGGACATCATGATCGTCGTCGGCGGGGTGATCCCGCCGCAGGACGTGCCCGTGCTGCTGGAGATGGGCGCGGCGGCCGTGTTCCCGCCCGGCACCGTGATCCCGGACGCGGCGCACGACCTGCTGACCCGGCTGGCGGCCGATCTCGGTCACGACGGTCTGTGAGGCCGTGACGGGCATGGCGATCGATCTGGACACCTACGTCAAGGGCGTGCTCGACGGCAAGAGGGCGCTGATCGCCCGTGCCATCACGCTCGTGGAGTCGAGCCGGCCCCAGCACCGGGCGCTGGCCCAGCAGTTGCTGACCGAGCTGCTGCCGCACAGCGGCGGGGCCCGGCGGATCGGGATCAGCGGTGTGCCGGGGTGGGCAAGTCGACGTTCATCGACGCCTTCGGCACGATGCTGACGGGGCTCGGGCACCGCGTCGCGGTGCTGGCCGTCGACCCCTCGTCCAGCCGGACCGGCGGCTCGATCCTCGGCGACAAGACCCGGATGGAGCGGCTGGCCACCGACCCGGCGGCGTTCGTCCGGCCCTCCCCCAGCGCGGGCACGCTCGGCGGGGTGGCGAAGGCGACCCGCGAGTCGATCGTGGTGATGGAGGCCGCGGGCTACGACGTGATCCTGGTCGAGACGGTGGGCGTCGGCCAGTCCGAGACCGCGGTCGCCGACATGGTCGACTCCTTCCTGCTGCTCACCCTGGCGCGCACCGGCGACCAGCTGCAGGGCATCAAGAAGGGCGTGCTGGAGCTGGCCGACGTGATCGCCGTCAACAAGGCGGACGGCCCGCACGAGCGCGATGCCCGCGCCGCCGCCCGGGAACTGGCGGGCGCCCTGCGGCTGATGCACGGCAAGGACGCCTTCTGGACGCCGCCGGTGCTCAGTTGCAGCGCGCGGGAGTCCGCCGGTCTCGACGCCGTCTGGGAGCGTCTGGAGCAGCACCGGACGCTGCTGGACTCCACCGGCCGGCTCGCCGAGCGGCGCCGGGACCAGCAGGTGCACTGGACCTGGGCCATGGTCCGCGACGAACTGCTGGGCCGTCTGCACGCCGATCCCGCGGTGCGCTCCCTCGCCCCGTGCTGGAACGGCGGGTCCGGGACGGCGAACTGACGGCCACGCTGGCGGCCGAGCGGATCCTGGACGCCTTCGGCGGCGGGGACCGGCCGCCGGGCTGAATCACCCCGGGGCGGGGCACCGGCGGTGACGTAGGATCGGCAGGTCATCGCCGCGACGGGAGAACAGGAAGCCGGTGCGAATCCGGCACGGTCCCGCCACTGTGACCGGGGAGTGCACCCCCTCGACACGCCACTGCGCACGGCGCGGGAAGGCGGGGGAACGTCGATCCGGGAGTCAGGACACTGGCCTGTCGCGGGCCCGTTTCCGAGGAGCGCGGACTCCCGAGGAGGCTTCACGTGTACGACGGCATGTCCCGTCCCCCGCTGTACTCCCCGCCCGCAGGCCCGCTCGCGGCGGCGCGCGCGGCGCGC
The DNA here is from genome assembly GCA_003248315.1 of Streptomyces sp. SW4. Classification (GTDB taxonomy): domain Bacteria; phylum Actinomycetota; class Actinomycetes; order Streptomycetales; family Streptomycetaceae; genus Streptomyces. The sequence goes on along the minus strand of QKWM01000001.1, from coordinate 647,491 downwards.
CACCGCCGCCGCACTCGCCCTGGCGGCCGCCCTGCTGACCGCCGGCTGCGGCGCGTCCGACGGCACCGCCGCCGGCGGCCCGAAGGCCACCGCGCCGGCCGAGGGCTTCCCCGTCACCGTCGACAACTGCGGTGTGCGCACGACGTACGACCGGCCCCCGTCCCGGGTGGTGACCATCCACCAGCATCCGGCGGAGCTGATGCTGGCCCTCGGCCTGAAGGACCGCATGGTGGGCACCGCCTTCCCCGACTCGGCGGTCCTGCCCGAACTGCGCGAGGACTACGCGGCGATCCCCGAACTCTCCGAGCGGGAGCCCTCCTTCGAGAAGGTCCTGGAGGCCGAGCCGGATTTCGTCTACGGCGGTTACGCCAGCGCGTTCGACGAGAACGCCGGCCGCTCCGCGAGGCGTTCGCCGACGCCGGCATCGACACCCACCTCAACCGCGAGTACTGCGGCAGCAAGCGGGTGACCATGGAGGACACGTACGCCGAGATCCGGACCATCGGCAGGATCTTCGGCGTCCCGGACCGGGCGGACCGGCTGATCGCCGGCCTGAAGGGCCGGGTCGGCAAGGCCGCCGCGGCCGTCGAGGGCGAGCCCGAGGTGCCGGTCTTCGTCTACGACAGCGGCGACAAGGCCGCGTTCACGGCGGGCGGCCGGAGCCTGGGCACCGAGCTGATCCGGCTGGCCGGCGGCAGGAACGTCTTCGCCGACCTCGACGACGTCTTCGGCGACGTCTCCTGGGAGCAGGTCGTGGCACGCCGACCCGAGGTCATCGCCATCTACGACTACGCCGGCGCCGGCAGCGTCGAGCGCAAGAAGCAGTTCCTGCTGTCCCGGCCCGCCCTCGCCGACGTGCCCGCGATCAGGAACAAGCGGTTCGTCGTCCTGCCGCTGACCGCGACCCTCGTCGGCATCCGGTCGGCGTACGCGGTCGAGGACCTGGCCCGCGGCCTGCACCCGCGAGCTTCCGGTGACCGCCACGGACGCGCCCCGGGCCCGGCCGGGCGCACCCGGGACCCTGACGCCCGGCGGACCGGGCGCGCCCGGCTCGCCGGCACCGTGACGGTCCTCGCCGTCCTGCTCGTCCTCTCGGCGACGGCCGGGCTCGCCATCGGCTCGGTGCACGTGCCGGCCGGGCAGGTGTGGGGCATCGTGACCCATGCGCTGGGCGCCGGCTGGACGGAGCCGGACTGGTCGGGGGCGCGGGAGACCATCGTGCTGGACGTGCGGGCCCCGCGGGTGCTCCTCGGCGCCGTGACCGGCGCCGGGCTCGCGGTGGTCGGCACGGCGCTGCAGGCCCTGGTCCGCAACCCGCTCGCCGAGCCGTATCTGCTCGGCGTGTCCTCCGGGGCGTCCCTCGGCGCGGTGTCGGTGATCGTCTTCGGGGTGAACCTGCTGGGGCCGGTGTCGCTGTCGGCCGCCGCGTTCGCGGGCGCCCTCGGCGCGCTGCTGCTGGTCTACGTCACCGCCCGCACCGGCGGCCGGATCACCTCCACGCGGCTGGTGCTGTCCGGGGTGGCGGTGGCGGCCGTCCTCACCGCGGTGATGGACCTGCTGCTGCTGACCACCGACCGGGGCAACGAGGCCCGCGCGGTCCTCGCCTGGACCCTCGGCGGCCTGGGCGGTGTCGGGTGGGGCGCGCTGTGGCTGCCGGGCCTCGCCGTGCTGCTGGGCGTCGCGGTGCTGCTGGCGCAGTCCCGCAATCTGAACCTGCTGCTGGCCGGCGAGGAGGCCGCCACCACCATGGGACTGGACGTGGCCCGGTTCCGGGCCCGGATGTTCGTCCTGCTCTCCCTCGTCACCGGGGTGCTGGTCGCGGCGGCCGGGCCGATCGGCTTCGTCGGCCTGATGCTGCCGCACATCGTCCGGCTGTTCGTCGGCGGCGACCATCGCCGGGTGCTGCCGGCGGCCGCGCTGGGCGGGGCGGTCTTCCTGGTCTGGGCCGACATCGCCGCGCGTACCGTCGCCGCGCCGATGGAGATCCCCGTCGGCGTGCTCACGGCCCTGTGCGGAGGCCCGTTCTTCCTGTGGCTGATGCGCCGGGACGCCCGGCGCGGCACCGGCCGGGGGGCGGCATGACCGCCGCCGAACTGCGCGTGGAGGGCGTCACGCTCACCGCCGGGGCCCACCGCCTGGTGCACGACGTGTCGCTGGAGGCCCGGCCCGGCGAGGTGATCGGGCTGGTCGGCCCCAACGGCAGCGGCAAGTCCAGCCTGCTGCGCGCCGTCTACCGGGTGCTGCGCCCCGCCACCGGCCGGGTCGGCGTCGACGGCGCCGACGCCTGGTCGCTGCCCGTCCGTCGGCTGGCCCGCACGGTGGCGGCCGTGGTGCAGGACCCGGGGGCCGACGCCGACCTCGCCGTCCGCGAGGTCGTCGCCATGGGCCGCACCCCGCACAAGCGGCTGCTCGCCGGCGACACCCCGCAGGACGCCGAGCTGATCGCGTCGGCCCTCACGGCGGTGGACGCGGCCGGACTGGCCGACCGCCCCTTCGACCGGCTCTCCGGCGGGGAACGCCAGCGCGTGCTCATCGCCCGGGCCCTGGCCCAGCAGCCGTCCCTGCTGGTGCTGGACGAACCCACCAACCACCTCGACGTCCGGCACCAGCTGGAGGTCCTGGGCACGCTGCGCCGGCTGCCCGCCACGGTCCTGGTCGCCCTGCACGACCTGAACCTGGCCGCGTACTACTGCGACCGCCTTTACGTCCTGCGGGACGGCGAGGTCACCGCCTCCGGCCCGCCGGGCGAGGTCCTGACCCCGCGGCTGCTGGCCGAGGTGTACGGGTGGCGGCCGAGGTCGCCGTCCATCCGCGCACCGGGGCACCCCAGGTCACGTTCCTCCCCGGCGAGCCGCGACCGGCGGACGGGGTGGGGGCGGACGGCACGGGCGCGGACGGGCGGACGGCACGGGTACGGAAGGGGTGGGGCGGGGGCGGACCGCGCGGGTGCGGACGGGGTGGTGACGTGATCGGGTAGTGGGGCGTTCCGTCCGTCGTATCTCCTGCCTCTCCGTCGTCCCAGCCTCCGTCGTCCCAGCCTCCGTCGTCCTGGCCTCCGTCGTCCTGGCCTCCGTGCTCCGTTCCGCCCTCGGTGGTCCCGGCCGGGCGGGGGTACCCGGAGGCGGTCACGGCGCCACCGGTCACGGCGTCGGCGGCGACGGGAGCCTTCGGCCGCGGGAAGCGTCCGGCCACGGGAGGTGGGGTGTCATGACGTCCGACACGGTGACGGTGGCGGTGCGCTCGGGCCGGGCGCGTCTGGCCGGCGACCTGGCGGTGCCCGCCGGGCGCGCGGCGTGGTGCTGTTCGCGCACGGCAGCGGCAGCTCCCGGCACAGTCCCCGCAACCGGGAGGTCGCGGCGGAACTGCGCCGGGCCGGGTTCGGGACGCTGCTGCTGGACCTGCTGACCGAGCGGGAGGACGAGCAGGACGCGGCGACGGGCGAACACCGTTTCGACATCGGCCTGCTGGCCGGACGGCTGGCGGACGCCGTCGACTGGCTGGCGGACCGGGCGGACACCGCGGACCTGCCCGTCGGCCTGTTCGGCGCGAGCACGGGGCCGCCGCCGCCCTGGTCGCGTGCGCCGAGCGGCCCCGGCGGGTCGCTGCCGTCGTGTCCCGGGGCGGGCGGCCCGATCTGGCGGGCGACGCGCTCGCCGGTGTCGCCGCGCCGGTCCTGCTGATCGTCGGCGGTGCCGACGAAGTGGTGGCGGACCTCAATCGCCGGGCCGCCGAGCGGCTGGCCGGGCCGCACGCGCTGCACGTGGTGCCCGGTGCCACCCATCTCTTCCCCGAGCCGGGCGCTCTGGAGGAGGTGGCCGGCGCGGCGGCCGACTGGTTCCGGCGCCACCTGGGCGGCGGCACCGCCGGGCCGTGAGCCCGCCTCGGGCAGCCCGACTGTCCGGTTGGCCGTCCGGCGGTGCGCGGAGGCCGGTCGGCGCGCCGCCGCGCCCGGGACGGCGCCCGGGGCGGCAGCGTAGCGGTGCGGTCAGCCGGCGCACTCCCTCGCCGACGGGCCCTCCGCCTCGTCCAGCCACCGGATCAGCGAGGTGCGGGCCCGGGAGACGCGTGAGCGCACCGTGCCCACCGGGCAGTCGCTGACGGCGGCGGCCTCCGCGTACGGCAGGCCGAGCAGCTGGGTCAGCACGAAGGCCTGCCGCCGGTCGGCGGGGAGCGTGTCCAGCAGCTCGGCGAGGGCGATGCCGTCGTCGAAGCCCGGCAGGTCACGCGGCTGGGCGCGCTCGGCGGCCGTCTCCCAGTCCTCCCGGTCCGACACCCTCGGCCGGCAGGAGCTGTGGCGGATGCTGTCGATCACCGCGCGCCGGGCGATCGACAGCAGCCAGGTGCGGGCCGAGGAACGGCCCTCGAACCGGTGCAGGCTGCCCAGGGCCCGTACGAAGGTGTCCTGGGCGAGGTCGTCGGCGCTCTGCGGGTCGGCGCCGAGGAACGTCACGTAGTGGCGGACGTCCCGGTGCAGGGCGCGGACGAAGCGCTCGACGGCGTCGGGGTCGCCGCCGCGGGCGGCGAGGGCGAGCGCCGTGATCGTCTCCTCTCTCGACGGGGTCCGGTCGTACGGATCCCGGTCCGCCGGCTGCTGCGGGGCGGGAACCGTCGGCTGTTTCCGGGCAGGAAGCAGGGCGGCAGTGGTCACGTGGTCCGTCCTTCGGGAAGTACCGGGACCGGCACCGGGTCGCCGCGCGTGGCGCCGTCACGGCGCCGCCGGACACGGCACGCGGATGCCGGTGAGGGGGACGGCCGGGCACGGCTGTGCGCGGCCGGTGCCCGAGGCGGGGCCGCGGGAGCGCGGCCCGTGGTGCTGCCTCGGTGTGCCGGCTGTCGTCAGGCGACAGCTCCCCCGGCGGGCGGACCCCGGGACGTGATCGCGTGGGTGAGGAGGAGCGTGCGGGGCGTGCGCCGGGCGTCGGCCCGACGCGCCCGCACCCGTGGGCGGCCGGCGGGGGCCGGCGGCCGCAGCAGGGTCCGCAGCGGCGCGCGGAGCCAGCCGGCCACGGCGCGCAGGATGCGGAACGCGGCGCGTTCGCCGTGCGCGAGCCACAGGCCGCACAGCAGCGCAGCGAGCACGTGGGCGGCGAGCATGCCGGTCGAGGACATGCCGTCCGCACCGTGGTCCATGTGCGCCATCGGGCCGAGGGGGCCCGGATGGCCGGCGGAGTGCGTCGCGTGCGCGGCGGCCGTGCCGTGGTCCGTTCCGTGGGCCGGGACACGGGCGGCCGCGGGTCCGGTGCACAGCAGGTGCTCCAGCCAGCGCCGGCCCAGGGAGCCGCTGCCGGCGGTCCCGGCCGGGCCACCGCCTGGGCCAGCGAGAACGCGGTGTGCAGGGCGGCCTGAGCGGCCACCGTGACGGTGCCGACCAGCAGTGGCGCGCGTTCGCGGCCGGCGAGCCACAGGGCCGCGCCCTTCGTGGCCGCCGCGCCGGCGGCCAGCGCCCACCACGGCACCGGGACGCCGGACATCAGGACGTGACCGGTGGCGGCGAGCAGCACACAGACGGCCGCGAACACCGCGGCCCGTACCGTGCGAGAACACCACCCTGCAGTCATGGCGGGCCTCATCCTCGCATCCGGGTCTCACGGGTCACGGGTCACGGGTCACGGGTCACGGGTCACGGGAAGATACGGACATTGTCCGGTGGCCCTGCTCGACCCCAGCCCTGTGACGTGGGTCACACTTTCCGGAGGTGGCCGCTCGAGGTGCCGTCCACCGGCGGAAGCCTCATGGTGGGAGAGCACGTCCACCCAGCACCCAGCGAGGGGCCATGGCCCACACCCAGGGCGACTCCGACCGCCCCGCCGGACTGCGGGCCGACGCGATCGGGTTCGTCGACGCGCTGGTCATCGGACTCAACTCGACCTCCCGGCGTACTCGCTGGCGGCGGTCATCGGCCCCGTCGTCGCCCTGGTGGGCGTGTACGCCCCGGGGGTGATGCTCGCGTCGTTCGTCCCGATGCTGCTGATCGCCTCGGCGTTCTACTACCTGAACCGGGTCGACCAGGACTGCGGGACGACCTTCTCGTGGGTCACCCGGGCCATGGGACCGTGGGCCGGATGGCTCGGCGGCTGGGCCATCGCCATGACCGGGGTCCTGGTCGTCGGCTCGCTGGCCGACGTCGCCGTCACCTTCGGGCTGCTCGCCGTGGGCCTGGACGGCTGGGCCGGCCACGAGGTCGTGCGCCAGGTGCTCACCGTGCTGCTCATCCTGGTGATGACCGCAGTGTGCGTCATCGGCACGGAGCTGTCGGCCCATGTGCAGAACGTGCTGATCCTGGCGCAGGTGGCCTGTCTCGTCGCCTTCGCCGTGGTGGCGCTGTACCGGGTCTACGCGGGCACCGCGACCCTCGACTCCGTCAGACCGTCGGCCGAGTGGCTCGACCCCTTCGGGTCCGGGGAGCCTCCCTGACGGCGGCCCTGCTGCTGGGCGTCTTCATCTACTGGGGCTGGGAATCGGCCGTCAACCTCACCGAGGAGGTCGAGAACTCGGCCACCGCGCCCGGCCGGGCCGCCGTCTGGTCGACCGTCGTGCTGCTCGTGACGTATCTGGCGGTCGGGTTCGCGGTCGTCGCCTACGCCGGGACGTCGTTCCTCGCGGACAACGCCGACGAGGAGGAGTTCGTCTTCGCGCTGCTCGCCGGTGAGGCGATGGCCGGCTGGGACTGGGTGGTGCTGCTGGCGGTGTCCACCTCGGCGCTGGCCTCGACGCAGACGACGATCATCCCGGCGTCGCGCACGGCGCTGTCCATGGCCCGCCGCCGGGCGCTGCCCGGCAGTTCGGCCGGATCCACCCGAGGTACCGTACGCCCGACGTGAGCACCTGGTGGGTCGCGGCGATCGCCATCGCCTGGTACCTGGTCGTGCGCCGGATCAGCGAGAACGCCCTCTTCGACTCGCTCACGGCGCTGTCGCTGCTCATCGCGTTCTACTACGCGCTCACCGGGGTGGCCTGCGCCGTCTACCACCGGCGCCGGCTGACCGCGAGCGCCCGCGACTTCCTGCTCATCGGCCTGGGGCCGCTGGTCGGCGCGGGGCTGCTGACCTGGCTGCTGGTGGAGTCGGTGATCGACATGTCGGACCCGGCCAACTCCTACAGCGGCGTCGGCTGGTTCGGTCTCGGCCCGCCGCTGGTCATCGGCATCGGCATCGCCCTGGTGGGCGTGATCGTCATGGTCGTGTGGCGGTTCGTGTCGCCGGCGTTCTGGTCCGAGCGTCCCGGCGTCGCCGGTCCCCCGCCCGGCCACCGTGAGGAGCGCTGAGATGTCGGTCGTCCTCGGGTACGACGAGTCGGCGGGAGCGGTGCGTGCGCTGCACGTCGCCGTGGAGGTGTCGGCGGCCTTCGGCGAGCCGCTCGTACTGGTCTACGGCGCGGCCGCGCCCGGTGCCGTGGGCGAGGAGTACGCCTCCCATCACCAGGCGCTGGTCGAGGCGGGCCGCGGCGCTCTGCGGCAGGCCGTCGCGGTGGCCGACGAGGCGGGGGTGCCGACCGTGGTCGAGATCATCGACGAGAAGCCGGCGCAGGCCCTGCTCACGGCGGCGGCCCGGCACGACGCACGGGTGATCGTGGTGGGCACGTGGGGGAGAGCCCGATGCGCGGTGCGCTGCTGGGCTCGACGCCGCACAAGCTGCTGCACCTGTCGCCGGTGCCGGTGCTGTGCGTGCCCACCGAGCGGTGACCGCCGCCGGCGCCGGGGCGTGGGACACGACGGGGCCGGGGCGTGAGGCGCAACGGGCCGCGATACGAGACCCAACGGGCCGGGCTGTGCGACGCCGACGCGGCGGCCCACGGGCCACGGACGCCCGGGCCGCCCGGGCCGCCCGGGCCCTCGATGCGGCCTCTGCCCCGGCCCGTGGGCCCCGGTTCAGCCCTCGGCCGGCTGGAGCACCACGAAGTCCGCGTTCGCCGGGTCGAGGCAGACGGCGAGCCGGCCGACGCCCTCGGCGTCCTCCGGGCCCATCTGCACGCTGCCGCCGTTGGACGTGACCTGGGCGACGGCGGCGTCGCAGTCGGGGACGGCGAACACCGGGTGCCAGTACGGCCGGCCGTTCGCCAGCGCGAGGTCCTCCTTGCGCAGCCCCATGACGCCGCCGTGCATCCGCTCCTCGGGGAGGCCGGCGGGAGTGATCAGGGAGTACGTGCCCCCGCCGCCGGCAGCTCCATGTCGCTGAACCGCCAGCCGAAGACGCTGCCGTAGAACTCCTTGGCCGCGGCCGCGTCGCTCGTGTACAGCTCGGTCCAGGACAGCGAGCCGTGCTCGTCGACCAGCTCGACGCCCTTGGTCGTCCCGGCTGCCAGACGGCGAACTGGCCGCCCAGCGGGTCGCTGTACTGGGCCATCCGGCCCCAGTCGTCGAGGTCCCTCGGCGCGACCCGCACCGTGCCGCCCGCGTCCTGCACGGCCCGCGTCGTGGCGTCGGCGTCCTCGACGCAGTAGTAGATCATCCAGGCGGAGCGCGCCCCTTCCTCGGTGAGCGTCCCGAGACCGGCGACGATCTTGCCGTCCTTGCGGAACATCCCGCCTTCCGCTCCGTCGCCCTCCGCCATGGACTCGTACTCCCAGCCGAGCACGGCGCCGTAGAACGATGCGGCGGCCCGGACGTCGGGGGCACCGAGGTCGAGCCAGCAGGGCGAGCCGGGGCGAAATCTGTGGTGATCACGGTGATTCCCTTCCGCTGAACCTGTCTTCCCCAGCGTGACACCGGCCACTGACACTCGCCCCCCGGTCTGGTCGTCCGGGTGCCCGTGCGCGGTGGCCCCGCGTCGCGTCCGGGGTGGCCCCCGTCGCGTGCGCGGTTAGCAGACGCCTGGGGGTGGGGCAACCCGTGCGGGGCACGTGCCGGCGCCCGGTCTGTGGGGCCCCGTCCCATACCGGCCCCCTCGCGCCACCCCTACGGTGCCGGGCACCGGGCCGCTGCCGCCGGATCGCCGCGGCGCGGCGGCCGGGCAACCCCCACGACACCCAGGGAGCCGCCATGCCGCCCTCGCCGTCGCGCAGACCCGCCGCACCGCCGCTCCGCGTGCCCGCCCCCGGTTCCGCAGCCGCCCCCGGTTCCGCAGCCGCCCCCGGTTGCGCAGCCGGTCCCGTCCCCGTCCCCGTCCCGTCCACGCCGAGCCCGGCCGGTGCCCCGCCCACGCGCCCGGCTCGGCGCCCGCGGCGGGGCCCGCTGGCGTGTCTCGTGGCCGCCGTGGCCCTCGTGTTCGCCCTCGCCGTGGCCGCGGCCGACCCGGCACCGGCCACCCCAGCACCGGCACCGGCCGCCACCGCACCGGCACCGGCCGCCCCCGCCGCGGTGGGTCTGACCAGGGTCGCGGACTTCGGCGCGAACCCGGGCGGGCTGGCGATGTACGTCTACCGGCCGGCGTCCCTGCCCGCCGCGCCCGCGGTGGTGTTCGCCCTGCACGGCTGCACGCAGGACGCCCAGGTCTACGCCGACCACTCCGGCCTGCCCGAACTCGCCGACCGGCACGGGTTCCTGGTGGTGTTCGCCCAGACCTCGTCGGCGAACAACCTCAACAAGTGCTTCAACTGGTTCCAGCCGGGCGACAACCGCAGGGGCCAGGGCGAGGCCGCCTCGATCCGGCAGATGGCCGCGCACGCCGTCTCCGCCTACGGCACCGATGCCGCGCGGACCTACGTCACCGGCCTGTCCGCCGGCGGCGCCATGACGGCGGTGCTGCTCGCCGCCTATCCGGACGTCTTCCGGGCCGGTGCGGTCGTCGCCGGGCTGCCGTACGGCTGTGCCGACGACGTCGCCGGCGCCTTCTCGTGCATGAACCCCGGGACCGATCTCACCCCGGACCGGTGGGCCGAGCGGGTCCGCGCCGCCCACCCCGGGTGGTCCGGCCCGTGGCCCCGGGTGGCGGTGTGGCACGGCGACCGGGACACCACGGTCGTCCCCCGCAACGCCGACGAACTGCGCGACCAGTGGACCGCCTTGCACGGCCTGCCGCCGACCCCGACCCGTACGTCGGTCATCGGGCCGAACGGCACCCGGCACGAGGAGTACCTGGCCGGCGACGGCTCGGTGGCCGTCGAGGTGAACCGCGTCCCGGACATCGGCCACGGCACACCGGTCGACCCGGGCAGCGGCCCCACGCAGTGCGGAAGCACCGGCGCCCCCTACTTCCTCGACTCCCTCTGCTCCGGCCACTGGATCGCGGAGTTCTTCGGTCTGACGGAGGCGACCGGTCCGCAGCCCGGTCCGCTGCCCGCGCCGGGCGGGCTCACGGCCACCGGTGCGACCGAGACCAGCATCAGCCTGCGCTGGGAACCGGTCGACGGCGCCGCCGGGTACGCCGTGCACCGCGACGGCACACCGGTCGCCACGACGGGCACCGCCTCGTACACGGACACCGGGCTGTCCCCCGGCTCGTCCCACACCTACGCGGTCGCCGCCCGCGAAGCCGACGGCCGGACCGGGCCGCTGTCCGGGACCGTGACCGCGCGGACCACCGGCGCCCCGGCCGTGTGCTGGACGGCGAGCAACCACGCCCACGTCCGGGCGGGCCGCGCCACGACCAGCGGCGGCTACACCTACGCCGTGGGCTCACGCCAAGGCATGGGGCTGTACAACACCTTCGTCACGCACACCCTGAAGGAGTCGCCCGCCGGCTACTTCACCGTCGCGGACGACTCCTGCCCCTGACGCACCACCACCCGGCGCGGCACCGGGCGCGGCCGGTGGCGACGCCCGTTGTGGCGACGGCCCGTTGTGGCGGCAGCCCACCTGAGCGGGCGGCTGGACATGGGTGGCGCGCACATATTCCTCAGGCCACCAGCGGCCTAGCCTCCAGGCCGTCCCCTCCCCACGCCCGGTGTCCTCGCCCCGTTCCCCTCGCCCCGTTCCCCTCGTACCCGGAGGCCCCCGATGCCCCAGTCCCACGGCCCGGCCCGGCGCCCGAGACGGCGCTCCGCGGCAGCCGTCCTCGTCCTGGCCGCCGCCGCGGCCCTGACGCCCTCCCCGCCGTGGCCGCTCCCCTCGCCCCCGACGCCGCCGGCCACTGCGCCCACCTCTCGCGTCTGCGGGTGCCGGGGGCCGCGCACCAGCGGGCCGCCTGCCTGGACGAGCTGACGACGGCGGGCACCGTCGCCTCGGGCCACACGGATCCGGCCGACTGGGCCGGACTGACCCCGAAGGACCTGTCCGTGCCCAGCGGGGTGCCCGGCGTCCAGATCGACGGCTACTTCCCCGACACCTCCACCACCAACACCAACCACGGCTGGAACCACGACGCCCAGTTCGTCGTCCGGCTGCCCGACCGCTGGAACGGCGGCCTGGTGGTGGCGGGCACCCCGGGCAACCGGGAGCAGTACGCCAACGACCGGGCCATCGCCGACTGGGTGCTGGCCCGCGGTTACGCCTACGCCGCCACCGACAAGGGCAACACCGGCGTCGCCTTCCACCGCGACGGTCGCCGGCCCGGCGACGCCGTCGCCGAGTGGAACACGCGCCTGACCCAGCTCACCCGCGCCGCCCGCGCGGTGGTCGCCCAGCGCTACCACCGGCCGCCGGCGCGCACCCTGGCCACGGGCATGTCCAACGGCGGCTATCTGGTGCGCTGGCAGCTGGAGAACCACCCGGAGCTGTACGACGGCGGAGTGGACTGGGAGGGGACCCTCTGGCGCGCCGACGGCCCGAACCTGTTCACGTCCCTGCCGTCCGCGCTGCGCCACTACCCCGCCTACGCGGCCGGCGGCCCGGACGCCGGCCGGGCGCGCGAGGCGCTGCACCGGGCGGGCTTCCCGGCCGGCTCGGAGTTCCTGTGGCCGTTCCACCACCAGGTCTACTGGGATCTGACCCAGCGCCTCTACCGTGAGGAGTTCGACCCCGCCTTCGACGGGGCGACGGAGGCCGGAACGCCGTACTGCGCGCCCGGCAGCGGTCCGGGCTGCGACGCCGACTACGTCTACGCGGACCGTCCCGCGGACGTCCACCGCGCGGTGGGCCGCGTGGAGCTGACCGGCCGCATCGGCAAGCCGCTGATCACGATCCACGGCACGCTGGACGTCCTGCTGCCCATCGGCGAGGACTCCGACGTCTACGCCCGCATGGTCCGGGAAGCGGGCCGTGGCGCCCTGCACCGCTACTACCGCATCGAGGACGGCACGCACACCGACTCCCTGGTCGACGCGTTCCCGGACCGCCTCCGCCCGCTCCTGCCCTGCCACCGCTCGTCGTTCGCCGCCCTGGAGGACTGGCTGGCCGAGGGCGATCGTCCGCCCGCCGGTCACACGGTCGCCCGCCCCGAGGGGCCGGCCCCACGGACCTGCTCACCACCTGCCACCTCGGCACGGCGAAGGCGCCCGGCGCCTCTGCGGACACCCCTTAGTCCCGCGAGATCGCCGCCAGTCCCGTGAGGTCGCCGCCAGTCCCGTGAGGTCGCCGCCAGTCCCGCGAGATCGCCGCCGGTGGCGGGCGGCGACGGACGATGGTCAGCATTTCAAGAACTTTTGTCGACAACGTTGACGACGGCCTGGCGGCGCCTCACATTACCTATCGGTACTACCGATCGGTAAGTCGCACGCTCCCTCGCTCCAGCAGCCCCGCGCCACTCCCCAGAGAAGAGAGAGCACATGCCGAAGTTCCGTAGTGTCATGACCGCGTCACTAGTGGCGAGTGCGCTCGCCTTCACCGCCACCCCCACCGCCCAGGCCGCCCCCACCGCCCAGACCACGCCGGCCCTGGACTACGTCGCCCTCGGCGACAGCTTCAGCGCCGGCTCGGGCGTCCTGCCCGTGGACCCGTCCAACCTGCTCTGCCTGCGCTCCACGGCCAACTACCCCCACGTCATCGCCGCCCGGACGGACGCCCGCCTCACGGACGTGACCTGCGGCGGCGCCCAGACCCGGCACTTCTCCGAGGCCCAGCACCCGGGCACTCCCCCGCAGACCGACGCCCTCACCGCCGGGACCGACCTCGTGACACTGACCATCGGCGCAACGACAACGACACCTTCATCGACGTGCTGCTGGCGTGCGGCTCCGCGGGCCTGCTGAGCGGAGGGAAGGGCAGCCCCTGCAAGGACCGGCACGGCACCACCTTCGAGGACCAGATCGCCACCAGCACCTATCCCGCGCTGAAGGCCGCACTGAAGAGCGTCCGCGACAAGGCGCCCGGCGCCCGCGTGGCCGCCCTGGGGTACCCCTGGATCACCCCGGCCGCCCCCGACCCGTCCTGCTTCGCGAGACTCCCGATCGCCGAGGGCGACGTGGCCTACGTGCGGGGCATCCACGCGCGTCTCAACGCCGCCGTCGAACGGGCCGCCCGGGAGACCGGCGCGACCTACGTCGACTTCTCGCAGGTGTCCGAGGGCACGACGCCTGCAAGGCCGACGGTACGCGCTGGATCGAGCCGCTGTTTCTCGGACGGAGCCTCGTCCCCGTGCACCCCAACGCCCTGGGAGAGCGGCGCATGGCCGAGCACACCATGGCCGTGCTCGGTCTCGGCTGATCCCCGGCACTCCCCCGATATGCGGCGGCCCCGCCTCCGGTCCGAAGCGGGACAGCCCGGCCCGGCGGCGACCGTCGCCGGTCGCACCGCCCGACCGCGACGCCGGGTGCCCCGTCCGGCGGCGGTCCACACCCGTCCGCCGGCGCCGGGCCGGCGGACGGCGGCGAACGCGGGTGTCAGGCGCCGGGCGGCCGGCCCCGGCGCGCCTGGGGCGACTTCGCGGCCTCCGCCTCGGCCTTGGCGTCGCTCACCGCGGCGGCGGCCTCCTTCCCGGCCTCGTCGGCGGCCGTCGCCGCGTCGAGCGAGACCGTGGAGCCCGCGTCGAGCTGCGGGACGCCCGGCGTTTCCGGGGCGCCGGCGTCGTCACCGGTGTCCGCCGCGCCGGACGCCACCGGCCGGGCGGGGCCCGACGCCGACTCATCGCCGAACGCGCGGGTCACGGTCCTGACCGCCTCGGTCAGCTCGCCCGGGATCACCCAGAACGTGTTGTTGTCGCTGCCCGCCAGGTGCGGGAGCGTCTCCAGGTACTTGTAGGCCAGGACCTTCGGGTCGGCGTTGTTGCGGTGCACGGCCTGGAAGACGAGCTCCACCGCCTTGGCCTCGCCGTCCGCGCGCAGGATCATGGCCTGCTGGGCGCCCTGCGCCTCCAGGATGTCCTTCTGCTTCGTGCCCTCGGCGGTGAGGATCTTCGCCTGCCGTTCCCCCTCGGCGTGCAGGATCGCCGCCCGCTTGTCGCGCTCGGCCCGCATCTGCTTCTCCATCGCCTCCTTGATGGTGTGCGGCGGGTCGATGGCCTTGATCTCGACGCGGTTGACCCGGATGCCCCATTTGCCGGTGGCGTCGTCGAGGACGGCGCGGAGCCGGGAGTTGATCTCCTCCCGCGAGGTGAGCGTCTCCTCCAGGTCCATGGAGCCGATGACGTTGCGCAGCGTCGTGACGGTGAGCTGGTCGATCGCCTGGAGGTAGTCGGCGACCTCGTAGGCCGCCGCGCGCGGGTCGGTGATCTGGTAGTAGAGCACCGTGTCGATGTTCACCACGAGGTTGTCCTCGGTGATCACCGGCCGGGGGTCGGACGAGTAGACCTGCTCGCGGACGTCGAGCTTGGTGTTGATGCGGTCCGCCACCGGCACGACCAGGTTCAGGCCGGGCTGGAGCGTGCGGCGGTACCGGCCGAACCGCTCGACGTTGTACCGGCGGGCCTGCGGCACGATCCGCACCGTGGAGGCCACGAGGAAGACGACGACGAGGGCCGCCACGAGGAGAGGGATGACAACCGGGTCCACAGTGCCTCCGTTGCTGTGCGCTCAGCCGTTCACGGAAGGAGTTCGCGGGGGTGGACGAGGGCGGTGGCGCCGTCGATCTCCATGACGTCCACCACCGCGCCCACCGGGATCACCAGGCTCTCGTCCAGGGCGCGGGCGGACCATTCCTCGCCCGCGAGCTTGATCAGCCCACGGGTCGCGGTGACCTCCTGCACGACCTCGGCCCGCCTGCCGATCAGCGCGTCGCTGCCCTCGCGGAAGAACGGCTGCTGCGCCATGTGCCGCATCGCGACGGGACGGACGACGAGCAGGCCCAGTGCGGCCGCCGCTCCGAGGGCCACCAGCTGGCCGGAGAGGCCGATGCCGACTCCGGCGACCACGGCCGCGACCAGCGCGGCCCCGGCCAGCAGCCCGAAGACCAGGGTCAGCGTGAAGAACTCCGCGGCACCCAGCGCCGCGGCGGCGAGCAGCCATACGAACCACGGCATGGGATCGCCCTCCTTCGGGCCCTTACCACCAAGCTACCTCCCGGAGCCCGGGACAGACAGGGACGAGCGGCGGCGGACCGCGGCCGTCGGCGGCCCTCCGGCGCGCATTTAGGATGGCGAGAGTGACGGCAAGAACGAGTGACATCGAGAAGGCGGCCGGTGTGCTGCGCTCCGGAGGGCTGGTGGCCCTCCCGACCGAGACGGTCTACGGTCTGGGCGCCAACGCCGAGGACCCTGCCGCGGTCTCGCGCATCTTCCAGGTGAAGGGACGTCCGCCCTCCCATCCGCTGATCGTCCACATCGGCGGCGCGGACCGTCTGGACGACTGGGTCCAGGACGTGCCGCGGGCGGCCCGGCTGCTCGCGGAGCACTTCTGGCCGGGGCCCCTCACGCTGGTCCTCGGGCGCGGCCCCCGCGTGCCCCTGGAGGCGACCGGCGGCCTGGAGACGGTCGCGGTGCGGGTGCCCGACCACCCCGTCGCCCTCGGACTGCTGTCCGCCTTCGGAGGCGGGTCACGGCCCCGTCGGCCAACCGCTTCGGCTCGGTCAGCCCGACGACCGCCGACCACGTCCGCGCCGAGCTCGGCGACGCCGTCGACTTCGTGCTCGACGGCGGTCCCTGCCAGGTGGGTGTCGAGTCGACCATCGTCGACGTCACGGGCGACGCCCCGGCCATCCTCCGGCCGGGCGGGGTGACGCGGGAGGACATCGAAGCGGTGCTGGGCCGGCCGGTCGCCGTGCCCTCGACGAGCCGGGTCCGGGTGCCGGGCCAGCACCCCTCGCACTACGCGCCGCGGGCGCGGGTCGTCCTCGTCGAGCCGGAGGAGGTGGGCGCCGAGGCGGAACGCGCCCGGGAGCAGGGGCACCGGGTGGGCGTCTTCCTGCCCGCCTCCCTCACCGAGGCCCCCTCGACGGCACACGCGGTCGTGACGGTCCCCGCCGAGGCCGGGGCCTACGCGCGCGGCCTGTACGGGTTCCTGCGCGAGCTCGACCAGCGGGGGTGCGACCTGATCATCGCCTCCCTGCCGAAGGAGGAGGGGCTGGGACTGGCCATCGCCAACCGGCTCCGCCGCGCCGCGGGGCCCCGGCCCACCGCGTGACCGGGGGCCCGCACGGGGCCCCCACCACCGCGACCGGGCGGGTCACACGGCCCGGAACCGTCCCTCCTCGACCTCCGCGACCCGCCCTTCGGCCAGCAGCCGGTCCAGGTGCTGGAGCGCCGTCCTGCGTTCCACCGACGGCACGTGCGGGCCCTCGACGTGCGGGCGGTAGACCAGGCGGTGGCCGGCGATCTCCGCCACGCCGCGGGGCTCGCGGAGGAACGCCAGGAGCGCCGCCTCCCGTTTCGCCATCACGCCGGCGAAGGCGTCGAGGCGGCGCCGGAACTCCTCGGCGCCCTCGATCACGCCCTTCTGATGGGACGTGCCGTACCAGCGCGCGTCGATCTGCCGGCAGCGCCGCATCGACTCCTCGAAGCCGGCGAGGCTGCTGCCGGGATCGCCGTAGTACGGGCCGAACGATGTCAGGTCGATGTCGGCGACGAACAGGAAGCCGTCCGGCTCGATCAGGAAACCGCAGTGGCCCGCGGTGTGGCCGGGCAGATGGATCACGGTCACGGTGCGCCCGCCCAGGTCGAACACGGCCCCGTCCGCGAAGCCGAGCGCGTCCGGCCGCCCCCGCACCCGGAAGTCGTCGCGGAACATCGCCTCCACCTGCCTGCTCGCGTCCGGCGGGAGGCCGAGCCCGGCCACCATCGCCTCACGGGAGCGCAGTGCGGCGAGGTCGGCGCCGTGGACCTGCACCGGTACGGCGTCGTAGCTCCCGAGCCCGGCGACGTGGTCCTCGTGGGCGTGGCTCACGAGGACCAGGTCCGCGGCGGGCGCGTCGTGGACGAGCGACAGCGACGGGTCGACGACCAGGGTCTCCGCCGCGCCCCGCACCAGCAGCGAGTTGCCGTACGGATAGGCGCCCCGCCGGGGGCCGACCAGTACGTCGACGCCGCCGTGGGCGACCGCCGTGTATCCCGTGGCCTGCATGTCCACGACTCATGTCCTCCGGTCCGAGACGGGCGAGGGCGGCACAGTACCGGGGCCCCGCCTCCGGCACAACGTCCGCCCTCGCCCGCGGGGTCGCCCGGACCGTCAGGGAAGGACCCACTTCTGGTTGGGTCCGGTGTGGCAGGTCCACAGGTGGACCGGGGTGCCGTCGTTCCAGGTCCCGCCCGAGGCGTCCAGGCACTTGCCGGACTGCGGGTTGCGGACCGTGCCGTCCGGCCGGGCCACCCACTGCTGCGCCCCCGTGCCGTTGCACGTCCACAACTGGATCCGCGTACCGTCCACCGTGCCCCCACCGGACACGTCCAGACACTTGCCCAGCGCCTTCAGCGTGCCGTCACCGCCGGCCGTCCACCGCTGCGCCGCCGTGCCGTTGCACGTCCACACCTGCACCTTCGTCCCGTCCGCCGACTGCCCGCCGTCCACGTCCAGACACTTGCCGCCGACCCCCTTCACCTCACCCGAGCGGGGTCCGGGCTCCTGCTCTCCGCTCTGCCTGATGCGGATGTCGCGGAAGGACACCTCGTCGCCGTCCCGTGGTTCTGGATGCCGATGTGTCCCTGGGCGAGGCTGCGTGCCGGGTCGGTGTTGGTGAAGTCGTTGATCTTGCGGCCGTTGAGGAAGATCTCCAGCCGTTCGCCGGTGACGCGGAGTTCGTAGGTGTTCCACTCCCCGGCGGGTTGAGCGCGGCGTCGCGCGCGGCGAGGTCGGCGGACTTGAAGCCGTAGACGGCGCCCGTGGTGCGGTCGGCCGCGTCGGTGGCGTCGATCTGGATCTCGTAGCCGTTGTTCACCGCGGACCAGGGGTCGTCGGAGGCGGGGAAGCCGAGGAAGACCCCGGAGTTGTCGTCGCCGGCCGCCTTCCAGTCGAGTTTGAGCGAGTAGTCGCCGGTGAACTCCTTCGCGGAGTACCAGAGCATGCCCAGACCGCCCTGGGAGGTGAGGGTGCCGTCCGCCAGGGTGAACCCGCCGGGACCCGCCTGTTTCCAGCCGGTGGTGGACGAGCCGTCGAACAGGGAGGTGTAGCCGGTCTCGGGACGGCAGTCGGCCTCCGTCATGCCGGCGGCCCAACGGATGCCGCCGAGGAGGTGCCGGCGGAAGGCGGGCTCGGAGTACGACTCGTCGGTGTGGCCGCCGCCGGTGTAGAAGGCCCGGCCGCCCCGGTAGTCCTTGCACCAGGCGATCGGGTGGTCGCCGGACATGGTGCCGCCGGAGTAGCTGGACTCGTCGAGCGAGGCGAGCACGTGGGCGCTGGTGCGCGGGTTGGTGCGGTAGTTGTACCACTCGTCGGTGCGCTGCCAGGTGCTGCCCAGGTGGGCGGTGGCGTCGTGCGCCCGGTCCTCCACCTGGACGGTGGCCGGCTGGATGGCCGGGTGGGAGTGGAAGAGGGCCCCGGCGAGGCCTTCGTAGAAGGGCCAGTCGTACTCGGTGTCGGCGGCGGCGTGGATGCCGACGTATCCGCCGCCGCCCTGGATGTACTGCTCGAAGGCGGTCTGCTGGGCGTCGTTCAGCACGTCGCCCGTCGTGGACAGGAAGACGACCGCCTTGTACTGGGCGAGGTTGCCGGCCGTGAAGGCCTGCCCGTCCTCGGTGGCGTCGACGGTGAAGTTGTGTGCGGTGCCCAGGCCGCGCAGGGCCGCGATGCCGTCGTCGATGGAGGAGTGCCGGAAGCCCGCCGTCCTGGAGAAGACGAGGATCTTGTACGCCGGGTCGGCCGCCGCGCGGCTCTCCGCGGCGACGGAGGGGCTGTCGGCCGCGGGCCGGGCCGTGGCCTGCGGGGTCAGGCAGAGCACGGCGGCGGCGATCAGGCCGAGGGCCGCTTTCCAAGGTGCGCGCATGACGTTTCTCGGGGGTGTACGCATGGGGGTCGCCTCCTTTCTACGGCTGGGTCCACTTCTGGTTGGGTCCGGTGTGGCAGGTCCACAGGTGGACCGGGGTGCCGTCGTTCCAGGATCCGCCCGAGGCGTCCAGGCACTTGCCGGACTGCGGGTTGCGCACCGTGCCGTCCGGCCGGGCCGCCCACTGCTGCGCCCCCGTGCCGTTGCACGTCCACAACTGGATCCGCGTACCGTCCACCGTGCCCCCGCCGGAGACGTCCAGACACTTGCCCAGCGCCTTCAGCGCGCCGCCACCCCCGGCCGTCCACCGCTGCGCCGCCGTGCCGTTGCACGTCCACAGCTGCACCCTCGTCCCGTCCGCCGACTGCCCGCCGTCCACGTCCAGACACTTGCCGCCGACCCCCTTCACCTCACCCGAGCGGGGTCCGCCGCCGGAGGTGGTGAAGGAGAACTCGTCGACGTCGAACAGGGAGCCGCTGCCGCCCTTGAAGACGAGGTGCAGTTTCGTCGAGCCGGCGGGCTGGTTGGTCAGGTCGGCCGACACGTCCTGGAAGGTCTCCCAGCCGCCGGTCACCGGGACGGTCGCGGTGCCGAGCAGAGTCCCGGCCGGTGATCCGGCGCGGACCTCGATGGTGCCGCCGACGCCCGCGGAGGAGACCCGGGCGGTGAAGCGGGTGGCGTTGTCGAGGGCGTACGGCGTGAAGGAGATCCAGTCGCCGTTGTCGATGTGGCCGACGGTCCGGCCGCCGTGCGCGGGGCGTGGGTGACGACCTGGACACCGGCGGAGCCGCCGTAGTGCTCGGCCTGCCGGTGGGTCGGCTGGGTGATGTGCTGGTCGTGCGTGGTCAGCGTCGGCTGGCCGTTCGCGCCCTTGTCGGTGTACTCGGCGTCGACGACGCCGAAGATGTTGGCGTTGGGGTCGTGCTCGCCGTCCGCCAGGGTCTGGAGCGTGCCCTCGCAGCCGGTGGTGGAGGTCTGCGGATGGCCGTGGCTGTCGTGCCCGACGATGAAGGTGACCTTCACCTTGGTGCAGTCGATCGTGCCGTCCTCGGGGTCGGTGACCGTCACCTTGAAGGGGATGGCGGCCCGAAGTCGTAGATCCGTCCGTCGACGGGCAGGTCGAGCCGGACGGTCGGGGCGGTGTTGCCGACGGTGATCTGCACCGACGCCGTCGCGGACCTGCCGGTCGGGTCCGTGACCTTGAGAGTGGCCGTGTACTGGCCGTTCGCGGTGTACGTGTGGGTGGGGTCGGCGGCGGTGGAGGTCGCGCCGTCACCGAACGTCCACGCGTAGCCGAGGGCGCCGCCGTCGGGGTCGGAGCTGCCGGCCGAGGAGAACGAGACGGCCAGGGGCGCCTTTCCGGAGGTGACGTCGGCCTTGGCCTGGGCGATCGGTGCGAGGCCGCCGGTGACGTGCTCGATGCGGTACAGGGCGGAGTTCTCGTCGCCGTTGAAGTAGCCGGTGCCGTAGTCGAGGACGTAGAGGGCGCCGTCCGGGCCGAAGGCCATGTCCATCACCTGGGTCCCGCTCCAGGGGAAGGAGTTGACGGACTGCACGGTGCCGTCGCCGCCGGACTCGATGCGCTTGATCCAGCGGCGGCCGAACTCGCCGGCGAAGAAGTCGCCGTCGTACGTCTCGGGGAACTTGACCTCGGAGGCCGAGGCGGCGTCGTAGCGGTAGACCGGGCCGCCCATCGGGGACTCGGAGCCGTTGCCGAACTCGGGGACGGATCCGCCGTCGTAGGGGATCCAGGCGGGCTGGGCGGGAGGCAGGTCGGTCAGGCCGGTGTTGCGCGGTGAAGTGTTCTTCGGCGCCGCGCAGTTGAACGCCGAGCCCGAGGTGCCGGTGGCGAAGTCGTGGTCGACGTAGGCGTCGTTGTCGCCGGTGCAGTACGGCCAGCCGTAGTTGCCCGCCTTGGTGATCCGGTTGAACTCCACCTGCCCGGCGGGGCCGCGGGTGGGGCTCGCGACGCCCGAGTCGGGTCCGTAGTCGCCGAGGTAGACGATGCCCGTGGCCTTGTCGACGCTCATCCGGAACGGGTTGCGGAAGCCCATGGCGTAGATCTCGGGGCGGGTCTTCGCAGTGCCCGGCGGGAAGAGGTTGCCGCTCGGATCGAGTACGACCCGTCGGCGTCGACCTTGATCCGCAGGACCTTGCCGCGCAGGTCGTTGGTGTTGCCCGAGGAACGCTGGGCGTCGAAGGCGGGGTTGCGGGAGGCGCGCTCGTCGATCGGGGTGAAGCCGTCCGAGGCGAACGGGTTGGTGTCGTCGCCGGTCGACAGATACAGGTTCCCGGCCGCGTCGAAGTCGATGTCGCCGCCGACGTGGCAGCAGGTGCCGCGGCTGGCCGGGACGTCGAGGATCTTCTTCTCGCTGCTGAGGTCCAGGGTCCCGTCGGTCTTCAGGACGAACCGCGAGAGCCGGTTGACCCCGTCGAACGGCGCGAAGTCGGAGGCCGTTCCGTCGGAGGGGGCGTCTCCGCCCGGGGTGCTCAGCTTGGGGGCGTAGTACAGGTAGACGAAGCGGTTGGAGGCGAAGGCCGGGTCCGCCGCGACGCCCTGCAGGCCCTCCTCGTCGTGGCTGTACACGTCGAGCCTGCCCGCCACCGACGTGGTTCCGGCCGCGTCGGTGAGCCGGACGGTGCCGTCGCGCGAGGTGTGCAGCACCGAACGGTTCGGCAGCACGGCGAGCGTCATGGGCTCGCCCATCTCGGCCACGCCCTTGGCGAGCGTGACCTGCTGGAACTCCTCGGCCGCCGCCTCGGCCCCGCCGGCCGGCTCCGCCGGGGCGGCCGCCGCGGCCGCCGGCACGAGACAGCCGGCGGCCAGGACGGCCGTCAGCACCAGGGAACGGATGAGTCCGGGTCTGCCGGGTCTTCTGCGCACAGGGGTCTCCCGTGGGTGTGGGGGTGGCAGCCAGGGCACGATCGGCCCTGGAGAAGGGAGTACCGGCGCGCGCCGTCGCGCCGTGAACACCGGCTACGTGCTTGACCGGTTCATTTCAAGGAAGCTAGCGGCTTCGGTTCCGCCGCGTAACCCCTTCCGCACGACATCCCTTCATCTTTTTCCGTGATCAGGACAAAGTCGCGGATGGCGTGCGCGCGGGGCCGCCTTCCCGCCCGTCGCGAGATCGGCCTCGACTCAGACGCGTTCCCGGCAAGAACGCATCTGATCGAGAAGGCACTTGATCTGGAGCGCGCTCCAGATACGAGCATGGGCCGCATGACCACCAGCAACCCGCAGATCGTCCTCGGGACGATGGACTTCGGTACCCGCATCGACCGCGACCGGGCCTTCGCGCTGCTCGATTCCTTCGTCGCCGGCGGCGGTGTCTGGCTCGACACCGCGAACTCCTACTCCTTCTGGAGCGACCCCCAGGGCGTCGGAGGCGCCAGCGAACGCCTCATCGGCTCCTGGCTCCGCGCACGCCCGGGCGCCCGCGGCACGGTGCGCATCGCGACCAAGGTCCGGCACAACCCGCTCGTCCCGCACTCCTGGCCGGCCAGTGCCGAAGGGCTCTCCGCCCGCGCCGTGCACGCCGGTCTGGAGCAGAGCCTGGAACGGCTCGGGACCGATCACGTCGATCTTCTCTGGGCACACGCCGAGGACCGCACCGTGCCGCTGGAGGAGACGGTCGGCGCCTTCGGTGAGTTGGTCGCGAAGGGAACCGCCCGGCGGGTCGGAGCCGCGAACCATGCCGCCTGGCGCGTCGAGCGCGCCCGGTCCCTCGCACGGCAGCAGGGCGTGGAACCGTGGACCGCCCTGCAACTGCGCCACTCACTCGTCCAGCCACGCCCGTCGGCGCCCGTCCCGGAGAGCGCTCACCGCATGCTCACCGCCGAGGACCTCGACCTCGCGAGGTCGGAGGGGCTGGCCGTGTGGTCGTACACCTCGCTGATGTGGGGTTCCTACGAGCGCGCGGACAAACCGCTTCCGCCCGCCTACGATCACCCCGGAACGGCCCGGGTGCTGGCGGTGCTGGACGACGTCGCCCGCGAGCTGTCGGCCACGCGGAACCAGGTCGTCCTCGCGTGGCTGATGCGGCAGGGCATCGATCCCATCGTCGGCGCCAGCCGGGTGGAGCACGTCGAACAGGCGCTCGCCGCCCGCCGGGTGCGGCTCGGCGACGAGCACCTGACGCGCTTCGCCGAGGCGCGGTAGCGCACCTGCCAAACCCCCGACGACGAGGAACCCCGCGGAGCCCATGACCACGAGGAGCCCCATGACCACCCTCTCCCCCGCCGCGGCCGCCGAGCGCACCGGCGTCTCCCTCGACACGCTGCGCTACTACGAGCGCGAAGGGCTCATCGGGCCCATCCGGCGCTCCGCCGGCGGCCGCCGGCAGTACACCGAGGAGGACGTCTTCTGGATCGGGCTGGTCACGTGCTTCCGCGAGGCGGGCCTCGGCATCACGGACCTGCGGGAGTTCGTCGCCATCCTGCGCTCCGAGCACTCCGCGCAGGACCGGGTCGCCTTCCTCCGCGAGCGCCGTGCGGCGCTGGAAGGCCGCGTGGCGGCGCTGAGACGGGCCATCGACGTCCTCGACGACAAGATCGCCTACTACAGCTGATCCGGAGGCCGGAGGGCCCGGCCCCGTTTTCGGACACGCGGGTGTTCCCGGTGGCCGGGACGGGGCCGGGCTTCCGTCCGCGAGAACTCACCGGACGTAGTCCGCGCCCGTGATGTCGATGGTCGCTCCCGTGGCGTGCCGCGACCGGCCGGAGGCCAGGAAGGTGATCATCTCGGCCACGTCCTGCGGGGGCGTCATCTCGCCCAGGGGCACGCCCGAGGTGTCCGCCGCACCGGACGCGGTCAGGTCGGTGGCCACCCAGCCGGGGGTGACGGCGTACGCGAGGACGCCCTCCGCCCCGTAGCCGCGGGCGATGCCCTTGGTGAGGGCGAGGAGCCCCGCCTTCGCGGCGCCGTAGGCCAGATGGTCCGCGTCGTCGCCGCGATGGGCGGAGCGGCTCGACACGCTGACGATGATCCCGCCACCGTGTTCCCGGAAATGGAGCACGGCGTTTCTGCTGAGGTCCGCCGGCCCGGTGAGATGGAGCGCGAGGTTCTCGGCCCAGCCGCGGTCCCACGCCACTCGGTCGGCCAGAGGTGAACTCAGCCATGCTCCCGCGTTGTTGACCAGGACGTCGATGTGACCGCGCCAGGCGAGCGCCTGGTGCCAGAGGGCGTCGGTCTCCTCGGGCCGGCGCAGGTCGGCGCGGACCGGGTGACCGCGGTCCCCCAGGAGTTCGTGCAACTCGTCCGCCGCCTGCCGGTCGCGCATCCAGTGGGCCACGACGTGGGCGCCTTCCCGGTGGGCCGCGAGTGCGGTCGCACGTCCGATGCCGCGCGAGGCGCCTGTGACGAGGACCGTCTTCCCGGCGAGAAGGCCTGCCTGTGCGGGGGTGTTCGTGCTCATGCGACCGCCTGCCCTCCGGTGATCTCGACGACGGATCCGCACATGTACGGCGCTTCGTCGGAGGCCAGGAACGCGACGAGTGCCGCAACCTCCTCCGGTGTGCCGATCCGGCCGAACGGCACCAGCGCGTCCAGATCGGCCACGGTGCGCCCGGAGCGCTCGAGGCCCGCTTCCAGCATGGGAGTACGGATCTCCCCGGGACACACGGCGTTGACCCGGATGCCTTGACGGGCGTGGTCGCGGGCCAGGCTGCGGGTGAAGGCGACGACCGCGGCCTTGGTGACGTTGTAGGCGATGTGGTCGGCCGCCGGCTGCAACCCCCACTGCGAAGCGGTGTTGACGATCGCTCCGGCGCCGCGGCCGGCCATGTGCGTGAGCGCCGCCCGGCACAGATGGAACAGCGGGTGCACGTTGACGGCGAAGCTGGCCTCCCAGTCCTGCGCGGAGAGGTCGAGCAGGTTGCCCGCCGGTTGATGCCCGCGTTGTTGACCAGGACGTCCAGTCGTCCGTGGCGTGCCACGGCAGCGTCCACCGCCCGCCGGCACGCGCCTGCGTCGCCCAGATCGAAGTGTGCCGCCTCGGCCCTGCCGCCGTCCGCGGCGATGCCCTGGACCACCGTCTTCGCAGCGGTCTCGTCGATGTCGGCCACGACGACCGTGGCTCCTTCGTGCGCCAGCCGGCGTGCGACGGCCGAACCGATACCGCCCCCCGCTCCGGTGACGAAGCAGACCTGCCCGGCGAACCGCGCTCCTGCGCGTACGTCGTCCATCCCGCCGTTCTCCTGTGTCTCTCGTCGCTACAGCCGGGTGGCGCGGTCGCGGGCCACCCGGGTCGGGGCGTCGCCGGACTCCCAGAACGAGGCCCCCTTGATGCCGGCGCCGGCCGGGTCGAACACCGGGTCGAGCCCTTCCTTCCTCTGGCGTTCGTAGTCCCGCAGGGCGCGGAGCGCGACGGGCAGGAGCAGGGCCATGGCCACCATGTTGAACCACGCGATGAAGCCGTATCCGATGTCACCGAGCTGCCAGACCAGTTCGGTGCTGTGCACCGTGCCGAGGTAGGCGGACAGCAGGACCACGGCCTGCACGATGCGGGCGGGTACGCCCCGCGAGCTGCCGGTGAGGTACACGGTGTTCGTCACGCCGTAGTAGAAGTACGACATCAGCGAGGTGAAGGCGAAGAAGAAGATGGCGACGGCCACGATGCCGGAGCCGAAGTCGGGACCCGGCAGGGCCGTGTCGATGGCGGCCTGCGTGTAGCCGGCGCCCGCCTCCACACCCGGCAGGTTCTCGACGAGGGGCGCCCTGCCCTCGGGCAGCACGTTGTACGCCCCGGTCGACAGGATCATGACACCGGTCGCCGTGCAGACGAGCAGGGTGTCGATGTAGACCGAGAACGACTGGACCAGGCCCTGCTTGACCGGGTGGGAGACCGAGGCCGCCGCCCCGGCGAAGCCGCCTTCGCCGACGCCCGCCACATTCGAGTAGAGGGACCGGCGAACACCCCAGGCCACGGCGGCGCCGATCAGGCCCCGAAGACGGCGTCGGTGCCGAACGCCGAGGCCGTCACCACGCGGACGACCTCGGGGATGTCGCGGACGTTCGCCAGCAGGACGACGACGGCGAGCAGCACGTAGCAGGCGGCCATCATCGGCACGACCTTCTCGGCGAACGTGGCGATGCGCTTCGTGCCGCCGAAGACCACGAACCCGAGGAGGGCGACGAGGATCAGTCCGGACAGCCATGTCGGCACACCGAACGCGGCGTCCAGCGACGTGACGATGGTGGAGGACTGCACACCGGGAATCAGCAGCGAGTAGCAGAGCACCGCCACGCCGGCGGCCGCGAGCGCGAGCCACCTCAGCCCGAGGCCCTTCTCGATGTACCAGGGGATGCCACCGCGGTACTCCCCCTCGGACTTGACCTTGTATATCTGGCCGAGCGTGGCCTCGATGAAGGCGCTCGAAGCGGTGAGGACGGCCGTGGCGATCATCCAGAACAGGGCACCGGGTCCGCCGGCGGCGATCGCCGTGGCGACACCCGCGATGTTTCCCACGCCGACCCTGCCGCCCAGAGCCATGGCGAACGCCTGGAAGGAAGAGGTCCCGGTGTCGGAATCGGCGCGGCCGAGGAGGCACTTGACCATGCCTGGCAGATGTCTGACCTGTACGGCCCGCGTGGCGACGGTGTAGACGCATCCGGTGATCAGCGTGACGTAGACCAGCGGGTTCCAGACGAGGTCGTAGATCGTGCTGAGGAGACTTTCCATGTGATGCTCCCTTGCGTGCGGAAGACGTCCTTGTCTCCGGAGAGGTGGGCGGCCGAGCAGTGGCCCGAGGGCGCCGACCGCTGTCCTGGGGCCGTTCGGCGCGGCATCGTGGGAGTCGTCCACGGATTCGCCCCAGGGCCGCGGCCGTGACCTCGTGGGGAGCCCGTGGGTCAGCGGCCGGTGAAGACCACGTCGTGCCAGGGCTTGTGCTGATCGCCCGTGATGTCGGTCATGACGTGCTTGACGTTCGTGTACTCCTCGAAGGAGTAGGCCGACATGTCCTTGCCGAAGCCGGACGCCTTGTACCGCCGTGGGGCATCTCGCTGATGATCGGGATGTGGTCGTTGACCCACACGCAGCCCGCGCGGATCTCACGGGTGGCGCGCCCGCGCGGTAGACGTTGCTGGTCCACGCGGAGGCGGCCAGGCCGTACGGGGTGTCGTTGGCCAGTGCGACGGCCTCGTCGTCGCTGTCGAAGGGCAGGCAGACCAGGACCGGGCCGAAGATCTCCTGCTGCACGATCGCGGAGTCCTGCGGCGCGTCGGTGATCAGGGTGGGTTCGTAGTAGGCGCCCCGGCCCAGCGGGCCCCCGGGGATCCTTCCCCGCGCACGATCGTCGCGCCGGCCGCGCGGGCCTCGTCCACCATGGCGGCGACCCGGTCGCGCTGCCGGACGGAGATGAGGGACCCCATGTCGGTGTCCGGGTCGTCGACCGGTCCCAGGCGTACCCCGTCCATCAGCTCGGCGACCCGGCGCACGAACCGGCCGTACAGGGGGCGCTGGACGTAGGCGCGGGTCGCGGCGGTGCAGTCCTGACCGCTGTTGATCAGGGAGCCGGCCACCGCGCCGCGGGCCGCCGCCTCGAGGTCGGCGTCGTCGAAGACGACGAAGGGGGCCTTGCCGCCGAGTTCGAGGTGGACGCGTTTGACGTCCCCGGCGGCGGCCGCGGCGATCTGGCGGCCGACCGCGGTGGAGCCGGTGAAGGACACCATGTCGACGCCGGGGTGGCCGATCAGTGCCTGGCCGGCGACGGAACCGGTGCCCGTGACGATGTTGATGACGCCGTCCGGGATGCCCGCCTCCTGCGCCGCCTCGGCGAACATCACGGAGGTGGTAGGGGTGAGTTCGGCCGGTTTCAGGACGATGGTGTTGCCGGCGGCGACGGCCGGCAGGATCTTCCAGGCGGCCATCTGGAGCGGGTAGTTCCAGGGGCGACGGAGCCGATGACGCCGATCGGTTCGCGGCGGACGGCGGAGGTGTGGTCGCCGGAGTACTCCGCCGAGGCGCGGCCTTCCAGGTTGCGGGCCGCGCCGGCGAAGAAGCGGACGTTGTCGATCGAGCCGGGGATGTCGAAGCCGCGGGTCAGCTTGACCGGCTTGCCGCCGATCCGGCTCTCGGTGAGGGCCAGTTCCCCGGCGCGGGACTCCAGGACGTTCGCCCAGCGCAGCAGGGCGTCGGAGCGTTCGGCGGGGGTGGTGCGCGACCATGCGGCGAAGGCGGCGCGGGCGGCCGCCACCGCCTCGTTCACGTCGTCGGGGCCGGCCAGGACGTCGGTGGCCAGGACCTCGCCGGTGGCCGGGTTGGTCACCGAGAACGGCCGGCCGGACGTGCCGGGGCGGCGCTTGCCGCCGATGAACTGCAGGCCGGTGGTTTCCATCAGTGCTCCAGTTCGTTCTCGGCCGGGCCGGCGGCGTCGCCCCACAGGTCGCCGAGCGTGTAGCCGTGCGGGAAGGGGTCGGTCTCGTCCAGGACGAGCTGGCTGAAGGCGGTGATCCAGCCGCGTCCGCTGATGGTCGGCAGTACGGCCGCGTGGCCGCCGATCCTGGTGGTGTCCAGGAGTGTGCCGGTGAAGGTGGTGCCGATGATCGATTCGTGGACGAACGGTGTGTGCAGGGCGAGATCACCGCGGGCGTGCAGGGCGGCCATCCGAGCGCTGGTGCCGGTGCCGCACGGGGAGCGGTCGAGTGTGCCCGTCCAGGTGGCCGGTTCGGCCAGGTCCACCTCGCCGTTGGGCAGCACGACGGCGTTCCGGCCGTCGACGCCCGGGGTCGGAGAGGGGCCGTGGATCATGGTCAGGGCGATCTCGTCGATGCCGGGATTCAGCGGGTGACTGACCGGGAACTGCTGCTGTGCCGCCGTGCGCAGCACCGCTCCGGCGCGCACCAGTTCCCTGGCCCCGTCCGGGCCCAGGCTGTCGATGCCCAGGTCCGCGGCGCGTGCCTGGACGTAGAACTGCCCGCCGAAGACGATGTCGACCGGCACCGGACCGTACTCCGGAAGCCGCAGGAGATGGTCCAGGGCGAGGACGAAGGCCGGCACGTTGGCGAACGTGACGCGCGTGACCTTGCCCCGTTCGACGTCGGCGCGCACCCGGACGAGTCCGACCGCGGTGTCGACGGTGAGTTCGGTGACCGGTTCGCCGGCCGGCACCGCGCCCGTCTCCACGAGGGCGGTGACGGCGCAGATCAGGTTGGAGCCGGACATCGGGCGGAACCCGCCCTGCTCCAGGACGACCATGCCGAAGTCGGCGGACGGGTCGGCGGGAGGCAGGACGAGCACACCGCACAGCGCGGGATAGCCGCGGGGCTCGCGCAGGAGCAGCCGGCGCAGCCCGTCGAGGTGCTTCTCGCAGTACTGCAGTCGTTCGGCCATGGTGGCGCCCTTGACGTGCAGATGGCTGCCGATCAGCACGCGGCCCGGCTCGCCCTCCGCGTGGACGTCGATGGCGTGGATGCGCTGCGCGGGCATCACACGGCCACCGTGCCGGCCACGGTCTCGACGCCCGCGGCGGCGAGCAGGGTCCGCAGCTCCTCGCGGTGCTCGGGCGCCAGCGGCAGGACGGGGCGGCGGGTCGGGCCTGCGCTCACGCCGACGAGCTCGACACCGGTCTTGATGCCGCAGGCGTAGTTGTGGGACTCCAGGAACCGGCAGATCGGGAAGATCTTCGCCCACAGCTCACGCCCGGCCGCCAGGTCGCCGCGGACGGCGACCGCCTCGTACAGGTCGGCGCACAGGCGCGGGATCACGCTCGCGGTGCCCCAGACGCCGGCCTGCGCGCCGCTCGCGAGGGCGGCGAAGGTGAGCGTGTCCCAGCCGTTGAGGGCCGTGATGTCCTCGGCGTACTGCTCCTTGACGGCGGAGAACCAGGCGAAGTCGCCGCCGGTGTCCTTGTACGAGGTCACGCCGGTCCTGCGGCCCAGCTCCGCGAGCTGCTCGGGGGTGAGGTGGACTCCGGTGGCGGCGGGGATGTTGTAGTACATGATCGGGATGTCGATGGCTTCGGAGACGTCGCCGTAGAAGGCGAGGAGTTCCTCGAAGGACGGGGCGTCGTAGAACGGCGGCACGATCATGACCGCGTCCGCGCCGGCCTTCTCGGCGTGCACGCTCAGCTCCATGGTCTCGGCCGTGCTCAGCGCGCCCGTGCCGGCGATCACCGGGACGCGGCCGGCGGCTGCTTCCACGTACAGCTCGGTGGTCTGCTTGCGCTCGTCGATGCTCAGGGCGGTGAACTCGCCGGTGCTGCCGCCGGGGACGAGGCCGTGGACGCCGCCGCCGATGATGTGCTCGGCCTGGCGCCGGACGCCGTCGGCGTCGACGGCGGAGCCGTCCGCGGTGAAGGGGGTGACGACGGCGGCGAGAATGCCGGTGAACTGCTGGGCGCTCATCAGTGGTCTCCTGCGGTCGGAGGGTGGGTGGAAGGGGTTCGGCACCCGGTGGGTGGAAGGGGACTCGGCGTCGGTGCGCCGCTCCTGCGGACGCGGTCGCACAAGGGGACGCCGGCCGCGGGGTGTTCTGCCGGCGACCGGTACGGTCACCGGCGGGTGAAGCGGAACGGTGAGACCGGTTCGGCGACGGCCGGGACGCGCCGCTGTGTGACGACCTCCGTGATGATCTCGGCGGTGGCCGGAGCGAGGGTGAGTCCCAGCATTCCGTGGCCCGAGGCGACGTAGACGTTGGGCAGCGGGCCCAGACGGCCGATGACGGGCAGCCCGTCCGGGGTCATGGGCCGCAGGCCCGCCCATGGCCCGGCCTCGCCCGGGGGTTGTCCCATCCGGTGAAGGCGTCGGCCGCGGCCTGCTTGATGGCGCCTACGCGGCGGGGGTCGACGCTTTCCTCCAGGCCGCCGAACTCCATCGTTCCGGCAAGCCGGAGGAAGCCGTCGAGCGGGGTCACCGCCACCCGGGCATCCTCCAGGGTGAGGGAGGTGCGCAGCTGAACGGGGGCAGGGGAGTAGTCGACGCTGTAGCCCTTGCCGGGCCGGATGGGAAGCGGCACTCCCAGCTCACGGCTCATACGGCCGGTCCACACGCCCGCGGCCAGCAGAAGAGTTTCGCCCGTGATCTCGCCCTTGTCGGTGAGGACGCCGGTGACGGTCTCGCCCTGGCGCAGGAACCGGCGGACCGGGGTGTGCTCGTGGATCTCCACGCCCAGTTCCCGGCAGCGCTTGAGGAGACCGGCGGTGAGGGAGTCGGGCTCGACCTGCCGGTCGTCCGGGAAGAACAGGCCGTACCGGTTGCGGTCGTTGAGCGCGGGTTCCTTCTCCCGGACCGCGTCGCCGTGCAGGTGCTCGGGCACCATGCCGAACCGCTCGAAGACGTCGAGCGACGCGCACTGCTCCTGGTACCGCGCCCGGGTCTCGAAGGCGAGGAGGACGCCGGCCTTGTGCATCTCGAAGGAGATCCCGTCGCGGTTCCAGTCGTCGAGGAGGTCCATCGTTCCCTCGGCCAGGCGGAGCGTCGTCTCGAGGCCCGCCCGGAAGTCACGCGCGGTGCAGTGCCGGGCCATGCGCAGCATGAACTTCAGGAAGTCCGGGGCCAGGGAGGGCTTGACGTACAACGGGCTGTCCGGCTTCAGCATCCACCGCAGTCCCTGGAGTACGACACCGGGAGCCGGTACGGGGCCGCTCTCCGCCAGCGCGATCTTGGCCGCGTTGCCGTGGCTGGCGGCGGAACCCGCACGACGGGCGTCCAGGACCGCCACGTCACAGCCGCTCCTGGCCAGCCGGTAGGCACTCGCCAGCCCGACCGCGCCAGCGCCTACAACGATGATTCGCATGGAGTCGTGTACCTCCTGACAGGGCGCCGAGGGACGCCTCTCGCACCGGGCGGCAACCCGCCCCTCCCGCAGATTGTCAAACAATCTGCGTCGTGGAAGTGACGCTAAGCTCGCCGCAGCGGCGAGTCAATACGCGGGTGTGAACTTCCCGTGAACGCAAAGGGGCCCCACCGACCTGTGGGGCCCCTTCAGCGTCACCGCAGACGCGCGCTACGGCGCATAGACCTGGCCGGTCTGGCCGCCCTCGACGGAACGGACATAGGCCTGGGCCACGTCGGCGACGGGCACCGACGGCACCCCGGGAAGAAGTCCCCGTATGCGGCGAGGCTCTCCGTGAAGACGGTGGGACCGACCGCGTTGATGCGCTGCGGGGCGATTTCGATGGCAGCGGCGCGGACGAACGCCTCGATCGCCCCGTTGGCCATGGAGGCCGCAGTGCTCGTGGGGATCGGCTCATGGGCGAGCACGCCGCTGATCAGCGTGAAGGAACCCCTCTCCGCGACACGGGAAACACCCTGGCGCACGAGGTCGATCTGGCTGAGCACCTTGCCGCGGAAAGCACGCGTGTAGTCCTCGGGGGTCATCTCGGTGACCGGCTTGTAGGGCACGTCGCCCGCGGCGCCGACCACCGCGTCGACCTGGCCCACGCGGTCGTAGAGGGCCGCCACCTGGGCGGCGTCGGTCACGTCGTACCGCAGTTCACCACCGGTACGCCCCACGGTGACGATCTCGTGCCCGCGCGAGGCCAGCGCCTCGTGGACCGCCGTACCGAGCGTGCCGGTGGCTCCGATGAGAAGGATCTTCATGGCGTCGACGCTAGGCCCGGTCCGACAGGCCGGGGAAATGCCTGCCGTGGAGGACTTATGCTCCACAGTCATGAATGTGGAGCTACGGCACCTTCGGGCGCTGGCCGCCATCGGCGACGAGGGCACCATCACCGACGCCGCGGCGGCCCTGCACATCGGCCAGCCCGCGCTCTCGCGCACCCTGCAGCAGCTGGAGAGCCGGGTCGGCGTACGCCTGGTGGACCGCACCACCCGCACTCTGCACCTCACCGCGGCCGGCCGGCGCCTGTACGAGCGCGCCCACGCCATCCTCCGGCAACTGGACGACGCCCTGGCGGAGACCACCGCGGTACGGCGGCCGCTGCGCCTCGGTTTCGCCTGGTCCACCCTCGGCGACCGCACGGTGCCGCTCCTGCGCGCCTGGCGTGAGCGGCACCCGGACACCCCGGTCCGCGTACATCGCCACGACGATCCGGAGGCGGCACTACGGCGCGGGGACGTCGACGCCGCGCTCCTGCGCACGGCTCCGGCCGACGGCGCCGGCCTCCGGGTCCTCCCCTGTACCGGGAACGGCGCGTGGCCGCCGTACCGGAGGGCGATCCCCTGACCCGTCGGGCGACCGTGCGGCTGGCCGACCTCGCCGACCGACCGGTGGTGCTGTGCTCCACCGCCGCCACGACGACCGGCCTGTGGCCCGACGGCGAGCGCCCGCGAGCGTTCGAAGTGGCCAATGTGGACGAGTGGCTCACCGTGATCGCCACCGGTGAGGCGCGGGCGTCACGGCCGAGGGGACGGAACACAGCCACCCTCACCCCGGTGTCCGGTACCTTCCCTCGCCGACGCGCCTCCCGTCACGGTCCGGCTGGCCTGGCCGCGCACCCCGGTCACCCCGCGACGCTCCCGTTCTCGGAGCACCTGCGGGACATGACGGCCGGCGACCCGCCCTGACCGGGCGCCGGCTCATGGTCCGGCGTCACCCCGCCCGTGCTCCGCGACCGGACCCGCTCGCGCCGACGACGGTCCCCTACAATTGCGGTCTGACAATCTGCGGAGGTTCCATGAGCGAGCGCGGCGACCGGGCCGTCGGCCCCAGGCCGGTCACCACCCAGACGCGCCGGGACGCGGTGGCCGACGAGCTCCGCCGGGCGATCCTGGCCGGCGAGCTCAGGGCCGGCGAGCGGGTGCGCGAGGTCCACGTCGCCCAGCGGCTCGGCGTCAGCCGCCCCACCCTCCGAGAAGCCGTCTACCAGCTGATCCACGAGGGCCTCCTCGAGCAGCAGCCCTACCGCGGCGTCGTCGTCCGCGTGATCGACGAGAAGTTCATCACCGACATCGCGGCCGTCCGCGTCGCCCTGGAGACCCTCGCGGCGCGAGCGGTTGCCGATGACCCCGACGGCTCCCGCAAGGCGCGGCTGAACACCGCGTGGCAGGAGTACCGCGCCGCGCACACGTCCCAGGACGCCGCACGCCTCCACCAGGCGCACGTCGCCCTGCACCGCACCATCTGGGACGCCTCCGACAACTCCATGCTGAAGCGGCTCTGGCCCACGGTGGAAGCGCAGATCAACGTCGCCATCACCGTCGACGAGAGCGCACGGTCCGACCCCGACCGCGCGCTGCACGTCCACGAACGGCTCATCGAGGCCATCCTCGGCGGCGACCACGCCGCCATCGAGGCCGAGGTCGAACGCCACACGCGGGCGAGCGCCGACGAGTTGCTCGACATACTCGCCGCGCGCAAGGAACTCGGAGACAGCGCCGGTTCCGCGTAGGTGCGGGCGGTGCCGCCGGGCAGGTGTCCTTGTCTGCCGTCAACCCGGTGCGCCGGCCGCGGACTTGGCACTTCACCGGTGGGCGATGGCGGCACGCTGCCCGCGGTGGCTGCGCGTGGCGGAGACGGTGGCGACGGTCCAGGCCGCCGCCCACACGGCGCCGACGAGCAATGCGGCGAGCGCGGTGAGCATATGAGGAGGGGTGGCGCCCAGGCTCGGTGCCAGGCCCGCCGCGCGGGCGCCGAAGCCTAGGACGCCCGCTCCCACCATGGCGATGCCTGCCCAGGAGACGACAAGCACCGGCCATCGCAGGAGCGGGGTCCGCGGCAGGCGCACGAGGAGCAGCGACACGACGGCCATCAGCAAGCCGAGGGCCGCGTTGGCCAGTTGGGCGGTCTCGACGTCCGCGACGGCGGCGTAGGCCTCAGCCGGCGCAGGAAAACCCGGCATGCCCAGCTTGCCCTCGCGCGCCAGGTCCACCTTGCTGACGGTGTAGGCGAGGGCGCCGGAACACGCGGTGAGGGATGCGGCGAGGTGCTTCTTCTGCGAAGGGGGCATGGGTCCATCGTGCAGTGAGCGGCGGCCGGGCCACCTCCTCCGCAAGGACCGACCCCCTCCGCCCTGCGGGGAGTCCGGCGAGCAGTTCAACGGCGAGAACCCGCGCGGCAGGAACATGGTCTGAGCCCTTGTCCCTCAGCCAGTGCGCCGACACCAGGCCCCGGTGTCGGCGGTGTGGACGGGTGGCGCCGCCGACGGCGCGTACAGCGCAAGGGCACCTCGCGCACGACAACGCGGTCGTGATCGCGAGCGGTGAGGCATCGGCGAACGTGCCTTCCGGCAAGTGGTCCAGGGGTGAGCAGAGCACTCCGTCTCAGCGCGCGACATGGCTCTGGCGCAGCCGGCCGCGGCGGCCGCGGCATGCGTCGGCGGTTCGTTCTCCGGAACCCTGGGAGGCAACCGGGCGATCTGCAACAGCGGTTGCACGGTGACGATGCAGGACAACGGCGATCTCGTGCCGCGCCACCGGCCGGCTCACAAGAGCCTCCCTGGGAACCGATGGTCGGCAACGCACGTCAGGGTGAGAGGACTTGCCTTTCGCAGCGATGAACGAGAGACGTACGTGCGCAGACCGGATGAGCCCCGAAGCCTCGACCTGCCCGGACCGACGGGGTTCGGGCGGCGGCCATGGCTGTCGCCCGGCGGCGGACGAGGTACGGGACCGGCCGCCCGGCACCGTGCCGCCCGTCGAGCCCGCCGCCTCGGAGGTGCGGTCATGAACGAGGCCTCGATCGCCCTCGCGGCGCTGCGGTCGGCGGTGGCGGAGCGGGACGGCGACCTGGCGCTGTGCCGGGGTTCAGCGACCAGGAGATGGACGGCTGGGGCGTGCCGGTGCCGGAGACCGTGCGGCAGGTGTTGCGTGCGGCGGGCGGGCTGGAGGCGGACGGTGACGTCTTCTCCTTCGGACCCTGTGATGTCGACGAGGACTCCGGTGTCCTCCTCCTCGACTGGTACGAGGAGATCGTCGTGGGAGCCGCTCCTGCGGGACCGCACCGGCCCGGGCAGGCCGAGGGGACGACTGGGGACCCGTCCTGCGCAAGGAGTACGGCGACATCGTCATCGAGGCCGCCACGTTCAGCGACTGGCTGATCTCGCTCGCGCGGCACCTCGCCGACGGAGGGGACCCCGCCGACCGCCCGGCGCCGCGGTCGACGACCCGTGCCGTGCCCTCGATCGAGGTCGCCGAAGGACAGGACCGGGAGCTGGCGGCGCTGGTCGGACGCGGGCACTCGCTGACCGACGTCGTCGATCTCCGCACCGTGCCGGCCTATCCCTGCTCGCTGCCGGGCTGGAGACCGTACTTCTCCAGCGGCGACGGCACCGCGGACACCAGTGGCAGCACGCTGTCGTACCGTGTCCTCGGAGGAGGGCGGCTGCTGGCGCTCGAGTCCGTCGTGAGCGGCGACTTCGTCCTCCCCGTCCGCCGCCACTCGCTGCCCGGCGACGCCGCGGCCCGAGCCGTCGCCGAGCTCGAGGAACTGGCGGCGGCCGCCCCGCGTACGTGCGGCTCGAGCCGGCGGACCCGTCCGCGGAAACGGCCTCGGTTCCCGAGGAGATCCGAATCCTCCGCGCAGCGATCGGCGGCCTGGGCGTGGCGGGCTGCCCCGCCTGGACCTGGCCCAGGGACCGCGTTCCACCGACGTCGACCCGGTCGTCCACCGCATGATCGGCGGTGACGGCACGTACCACCCGCTGGCCCAGGTCACGTATCGCGGCCAACGGGCCCTGGTCCACGTCAGGGTGGACCGGCGGACCGGCGCCTGGGGCCGGTCGTATCCGTGCCCGCCGACCCCGACCGGCTGCGACGCCACCCGGAGCTGACCCTCTTGTCGGACAACCTGCCCCGCTTCCTCCTCGACCTGGCGCGGATCGGCCGCGAGGCCGCGCGGTCCCCGGACTTCGCCCGCTCCGTACGTCATGCCACGCGCTGGTTCTCCCCCAACACCGGACAGCCGTGGATCCGTCCGCTGTCCACCGTCGAGTGGGAGCAGTCCGGTTACGACACCGCCGTCCTCGACGGCCTGCCCCCGGGCAGCCATCTGGCCGTGCTGAGCGGCATGCCGCTCCCCAGCGACCTCTGTTTCCACCGTGCTCCGCACTGGTCCTACGGCCGGCCGCTGGAACGACTCGACTTCCTGACCCCCGACCTCGTCCTCGCCATTCCCACGCGGCAGGGCGACACCTCGCACTGAGCCGCGTCCCGGCGCGGCACGCGAAGTCCACTGCGTCGTCCCGTGCCCCCGCACGCAGACGTCGGTGATCTGCACGATGCCAAGGAACCGTTGCGGCGGGCCATCGCGGAGTGGCTGAACCTGCGGGTCGCGGCGGGTGAGATGGCCCCGATCCCCGAGTCACTGATCGAAGCACTCGTCATCGGACCGATCGCCGAGGTCTCGTGACGCCTCCTGTCCAGCACCTACGACGCCGACCTCGCCGAGGCCCCGGCGTATCCTGCCCGAACCGATCTGGCGGTCGCTCCGCCACGACACGTGAGCCGTATCCGGTCGGCGCCCCTCTCCTGACTCACCAGCAAGGTTCCCGGGCGCCGCCGCCGTTCGTTCGTCCGGCACGGCTCGGGCGCTCAACGGGGTGGTACTGCCGTGATCGTCCAGCTGAAGTCCGCTTGGACGAAGAGCAGGCAGGGGCCGGGCAACCGGACGGGCGCATGCAGGTCGTCGCCGGCGGTCAGCAGGTGAACGTCCTTTCTGCTCGTGCTGTTTCCCCACCCCAGGGGCAGGCACCACAGAAACGCCGTGCCGCCGATCCCGAAGGCGTCCTTCTCCTCGGTGTGGGTGAACTGTGCATCGGTGTCTGGGCCCGTATAGATCAGCACGTCCGGGCCACGGCCGGTGCGTGACCCGAGGAGCGGCTGTGCCGCCCGGCTGGTCCGCACGCGCATCGACCACTGCGCGTCCGCGTCGACCCGCAGGCGCGTGGCACGTCCCGGTACCGGCAGGACCCAGGCTCGTCCGGTGAACCCCGCGGTGTGCGAGACCAGGAGTGAGTCGGCGACGATCTGGAAGCCCGTTCTGCTCGACACCTTCACCGTGCCGTCCGTGAGCTGCTCCGCCTCCACGATCATGGGGTCCGCGTTCGGCGCGGCCACGAGATGCGTGTGCTTTCCCGGACCGCCGGTCCAGGCGTGCACCACGTCAGTCTCATCCCATCGCACAGTGGACGTCCCCCGTGCGCATGTAGCCCATGTGTGAGCCCGTGTCCGGATGCGCGACCCGCCACATGCCTTGGGAGTCCGCGCTCGTGGCGTTGACCAGTGCTCCCCGGTCGAGCCAGGCCACGATCTCCGTCCACGGGTTGTTCCCGGCGTAGACTGGCGCGTCGTCCCGGACGACGGTGCAGGTCGCTCCTGCGTGCGCCGCTCCTGCGGAGAGGAAGAGAGTGGTCGCTGTGGCCGCCGTCAGCAGCGTTGCCCGAAACCGTCGCATCGATCGCTCCTTCGAGATCTGCACCGTACTTCGGTGTGTGGGACCTGGACGTGATCGTCTGTCGATGGCCTCCTGCTCAGCGATGCCGCGGGTCACTGCAGCTCCGCCGAGTCCGTGGGCACGCAGGGCGGTGTGGTGCCGGCCAGGAGACCGGTGCGGGCGGCGGTCTCGAGTGCCGCCTCACAGCGCTCCGGATCAAGGCCGGCCTCCGGGCTGACGGCGCACAGCAGCGCGCTGACCTCGCCCGGTGCGAGACGGCGCTCC
This sequence comes from Streptomyces sp. SW4, assembly GCA_003248315.1. Classification (GTDB taxonomy): domain Bacteria; phylum Actinomycetota; class Actinomycetes; order Streptomycetales; family Streptomycetaceae; genus Streptomyces. The sequence continues at coordinate 608,839 of QKWM01000001.1, read as the reverse complement.
CGTGCCTCGGCGAGGAAGCCGGCAACGGCCCGGGCCGCGGCAGCGTCGTCGGGGATCCCCTCCGTCAGCCGGTCGATGACCTCTTCGTCGGAACCCAGGAAGTCGTACGACGACTCCAAACCGTCGTCCTCGAGACCCTCGGGGTAGGAGACCCGGTGCCACGCACCGTCGGTGTACCAGTAGACGTAGCCCAGCATGGCGTCGCGGAGTTCTCCGCGCAGGCCGGGCCAGTTCAACCGGCTGGGGAGTCCGGCCAGCAGGTCGATGGGTTCGTCCCACAGATGTGTGTCGCTGCCGTCGGCGTCCTGACCGCAGAACACCGCTTCCCCGCCCGGGGCGAGAGTGATCCGCCACCACCAGGAACCGTGGCGTTCCCATTGGAGGCCGTCCTCGTCCAGGAGGACTTCGTCACTCGGCACGACGCCCGCTGCGGCGGCGACGGCCATCGTCGCCGCCCTGGCCCACATCACGCGGGGCGGATCGAGATCTTCGGGCTCGCCTGGGCTGTGCATCGAGCTGCTTCCGTTCGCTGCGGTAGGCGGACTTCTGTCAAGGGGACACGGGTTCAGAGGAAGCTGAATATGCTGACGCACCAGTCTCCGGGCCCGTCGGGGAAGTTCTCCGCACCGACGAAGCCCCGGGCGCGCCGCGGTCTCCCCGTCACCGGAGGGCGTGGCACGGCAGCCGGCCTCGACGCGTCACGCACGGAGTCGCTGCTGCAGTATCGCGGACCGCGGCCGTACACCGTCGAGGCCGTCACCGTGGTCCGGTGCCGTGCGGCAGCAGCCGGTGCCTCGCTCGCACCGAACGGTCCAGCCGCCGATGCGAGCGAGGGGGACAGCTTCTTGTCCGCGGCCACCAGTTCCCCCGTGTCCGTTCCTCGTGTGCACTCCCCCGTGGTGCGCACATCGGGGCGGCCGCGAGGGCCGACTCGGCCGGCCCCGCCGCCCGGGCTCCACCCTGCCGTGCCGGGCAGGCCCCGGCCAGCTTTTCCATCGTCATGGAAAAGCCCGGCCCGGGCGGGTCAGGAAGAGAGCAGGTCGACCAGCCGGTCGCCGCGTTCGGTGCGGTGCAGACGGACGTACTGGCCCTCCCGGACGCGGACGATGAGCCCGCACTGTTCCAGCCGGCGGCAGTGATGGGTCAGGTTGGCCGGCGAGCAGCCGGTCGCCGTGGCCAGTTCACCCATGGTGCGAGGCGTGGCGGCGGCGCGCAGGATGCGAGCCCGGGCCGCGCCCGTCACCAGCGACAAGGGTCGTCGTCGTCCGAGGGGAGCCGCCGGGGGTGCGGGAGGTGTCCCACAGCCGCCCCATGCCCGGCAGGGGTAGCCGATCCATACCAGGTCCGGCCGGTCCAGCGCGAACATCGAGGTGCCGGGGCCGGACACGATCGGTACGAGGACGAGCCGCCGCCCGTCGAGCCGGTAGGTGTCCGTCTGCGGATCGGGCAGCAGCAGCCGGCTGCCGGTCAGCCGGAACCTGCTGTTGATGTCCCGCAGCACGGCGTCCGTGCAGTCACGGACCACGGCGCTGCCGATGCGTTCGGCCTCCCGTGCGACGAACGGCCGGGCCGCGTCCCACACCGGCTGGAACGACTGCCAGACCGCCTGGATGACCTTCCGGTACGCCTCCAGCCACTGCCGGGGCCGGTCGACCACCCCGCGCCACTGCGGCGGCACCTCGCGGAACTCGGCCTCCAGCTCGCCGAGCAGGACGTCCGTGGACAGATCGCCGAGTTGCTCGCACTGCAGGGCCACGTCACCGCCCGGCATGGTCGCCGTGGGCGTGATGCAGTCCGGGATCACCGAGTAGTCGGGAGCGAACAGCGGACGCAGCACGGACGGGGTCTGAGGCGGGGCGGCCCCGGTGACCAGGCGGCGCCATTGCGGGGGCACCCCGTGCGGCCGTCCGCCGAACGCGTCCGCCAGCAGCGACAGCACCGTCGCCCCCTGATGGCCGGCCACGGAAAGCCGCAGCTCGTCCAGAGGGCCCAGCTCCAGGGAGGTGTGCCCCCGTACGCCTTCGGCCTGCCCGCTCACCACGCCACCTCCTGCTGTCCGACGCGACCACCAAGCTTCACACGGGCAACGGCACCGTCACCAGCGGCGCTGAGGGCAGGCCTTGAGCCGAAGGCACGGCCGAGGTCGCGGGGCTCGGGCGGGTGCGACCGGTCAGCCCGGCCCCCGGGGACCTGCCAGCGCCAGCTCCTCCCAGCAGCGTGCCCGGCTCGGTCAGTCGGGGAAGCGGACGGTGACGGTGAGACCACCGGTGGGATTGGCCCGGGCGGTGGCGCGGGCGTGGTGGGCACGGGCGATGGAAGCGACGATGGAGAGACCGAGTCCTGTGCCCTCGGCAGCGCTGTGGGTGCGTTCGCCGATGCGCCGGAAGGGCTCGAAGAGGAGAGGGGCGGTGTCGGGCGGGACGAGCGGGCCGGTGTTGGTGACGGTCAGTGTCCGGTCGGCGAGGCGGACGTCGACGTTGCCGCCGTGGTGGTTGTAACGCAGGGCGTTGCTCAGCAGGTTCCGGACGAGGTGGGCCAGGAGGGTGGCGTCGCCGTGCACGACAGTGGGCTCGATGGCGGGCGTGACGGTGATGCCGCGGTGACGGGCTTCCTCGCCGAGGTCCGCCACGATGATCGCCGTGGTCTGCTCCAGGTGTACGGGCTCGCTGCGATCGAGTCCCCGATCGGTGGTGGCGAGCAACAGCAGCGAGTCGATGAGCTGCTCGCTGTGGTGGGCGGCCTCGATGAGGCGTTGCCGGATCCACGGGATGTCGGCGGGGTCCGGGTCGGCGAGTCCGATCTCGGCGGCCGCACGCTGGACGGCGAGAGGAGTCCGCAGTTCGTGGGCGGCATTGGCTGCGAACCGCTGTTGGGCGGTGACGAGCTGTTCGAGCCGTTCCAGCATCGCGTCGAAGGTGTCGGCGAGCTCTTTCAGCTCTCCGGGGGGACCGGCGAGGGCGATGCGCTGGTGGAGGTTCTCGCCGGAGAGTCTGCGGGCCGTCGCCGTGATCCGGCCGAGCGGGCGCAGAACCCGGCCGGCCATCCACCAGGCGAGGCCCACGGACCCGATGGCGAAGACGGCGAAGGTGACGGCGGAGACGGTCAGCAGCCGGCCAAGCGTGGCGTCCGTGATGGCCTGCACCGTTTTGGTCTCGGCGAACTCGCCCGCTTCTTCGGACGGAATGACAGGCGGAAGACTGGGCTGCGTCTCGGAGGGCCGTGGCAGCCGGACCCCCTGCGAGTGACCGGCGGTGGCCGCCTCGCTGATGCGTTGGTCGAGGCCGGACCGGACCAACAGGTAGATGACGCCCACGACGATCAGGCCCGCCAGCAGCAGCAGACCTCCGTACAGGGCGGTGAGGCGGCCCCGCTCCGTCAGCGGAAGAAGCCGGAAAGTCATCGGTCCGCCTGGGTGTTCCCGGGTTCCCCGGTGATGCGGTAGCCGGCACCGGGAACTGTTTCGATCACAGGAGGGGCGCCGAGCTTGGTCCGCAGGCGACTGAGAGTGACGCGGACGGGGTTGGTGTCGTATCCGGCCTCCTCGTCCCAGACCTGCTCGATGAGGTCCTCGCTGCTGAGGACGGCGCCACCGGCACGCATGAGGGCTTCCAGAACGGCGAACTCCCTGCGGCTGAGGCTCAGTGCGTGCCCGTCGCGGCTCGCCTGCCGGCGGGGGACGTCGAGGGTGATGCCGGCCCGCCGGAGAACCGGCGGCAGTGCCGGCTGGGAGCGGCGGCCGAGGGCGAGGACGCGAGCCAGAAGCTCGTCGTAGGCGAAGGGCTTGGTCAGGTAGTCGTCCGCGCCCAGTCCCAGTCCTTCGACGCGTTCGGGGACCGTGACCGACGCCGTGAGCATCAGAATCCGGGTGCGCAGGCCCTGGGCGACCACACGGCGGCAGACCTCGTCGCCGTGCACGCCGGGCAGGTCCCGGTCGAGGATGAGGACGTCGTAGTCGCCGAGCTGCAGCTTGCGCAGCGCGCTCACCCCGTCGAGGGCGACATCGGCCGCGATCGCATCGCGGCCGAGCCCTCGGGCGATCATCTCGGCCAGGAACGCCTCGTCCTCCACCACCAGTACACGCATGCCCCCTGTCTACCTCGCCCCGGCCTTTCACCGCTGTTACAGCACCGGGCGTCGAGGGCGTGATCTGTAAGAGAAGCGAAACAGCCTGGTGCGTGACCCTTCTGTCCGAGCCGCGGCACCTCGCGGCCCCAGGACGAGCGTGTACGGCGGCCTGGGACCTCAAGAAGGAGGCAGAAGCGATGAGGGATCACCGGTTTGCTCTGGCGCTGGCCACCGGCCTGGCGGGTCTGGCGCTGCTGACGACCGGCTGTTCGTCCGACGACGGCGGGGTGAAGGAGTCGGCCGGCAACTCCGACGGCGGCTCGGGCGGCTCCGGCGGCTCGGGAACGGATGCGGAGGCCATGGACAAGGCGCAGGCGCTGCGCAAGTGCCTGCGGGAGCAGGGCTTGGACGTCCCGGACCTGGAACCGGGCGCCAATCCCTACGCACAGCCGCTGACACAGCCGGACGGGGTGTCGGCGGAGAAGTGGAACAAGGCGCTGACCGACTGCGGCTCCGGCTCGGCGGCCGGTGGCGGCGGCGCGGAGCAGCAGCAGAACATCGACCAGCAGGTGAGGATCGCCGAGTGCGTGCGGGCAAGGGCTTCGACATGCCCGATCCCAAGCCCGGAGCTCAGGGTTCCAGCAGCGGCTTCAAGCTGCCTGAGGGAGCGGACCCGGAGAAGTTCCTCGCGGCGCTGAACGAGTGTGCGGCATGAGGCGGCGTACGGCACTCGTGTGGGCCGCTGCCGCGGTGGTCGGAATCGCCGGCGGCGGAGTCGCCGTCACGGAACTGACCGCACCAGCGGCCGGCGGGAGCACGCCCGAGGACGCTGCCCTGCCGCGCGCCACGGCGACCATCACTCGTGGCGATCTGGTGTCCAGCACCAGCGTGGACGGCACCCTCGGGTACTCCCGGAAGCGGAAACTGAACGCCGGCGCCTCCGGCACCCTGACCTGGATCGCCGGCAGCGGCTCGACGATCGGCCGGGGCGAGAAGCTGTACGCCGTCGACGGCCACGAGGTGCGGCTGATGTACGGGACCGAGCCGATGTACCGGGAGCTGAAGCGCGGCGACAAGGGCACGGACGTGCGGCAGCTGAAGCGGAACCTGCGCGAGCTCGGTCACAACTCCGCGCTGGCGGACGACGACGCGTTCACCGCCGGCACGGAAGCGGCGGTCAGGCGGTGGCAGAAGGAGCACGGGCTGGAACAGACCGGCCGCATCGGGCCCGGGCAGATCGCGTTCGCCCCCGGCCCGGTCCGGGTGCAGTCCGCGGGTGCGGCCGTCGGAGACCGGATCGGCCCCGGACAGCACGTGATGACCACGACGAGTTCCGACCGCATCGTGGAACTGAACGTGAAGGTGTCCGAGGCCGCCCTGGCCGAGGAGGGAACCAAGGTGGAGGTCGAACTGCCCGACGGCACGACCACTCCCGGCACCGTCGCCTCCGTCGGCACCACCGCCAGGACGGGCGACGACCCGGGCGACAAAACCCCCGGATCGCGGTGACCGTCACCTTCGACGACCCCGACAAGGTCAACGGCATCGACAAGGCGCCCGCCACGGTCAAACTGACCGGGCATACCCGCAAGAACGTGCTGAGCGTGCCCGTCGGGGCCCTCCTCGCCCTGCCCGACGGGTCCTTCGGGGTCCAGGTCGTCGAGGGGGAGCGGACCCGCGAGGTGAAGGTGAGGCTCGGCATGTTCGCCCAGGGCCGGGTCGAAATCTCCGGAAAGGGCCTGACCAGCGGGATGAAGGTCGGGGTGGCCGCCACATGAGCACCACCGCCCCCCTCGACCGGACGGTCACGGCGACGGCGGAGCCGGTGGTGCGGCTGTCGAAGGTGACCAAGGAGTACCCCGGAGGCGTCGCCGCCCTGCGGGGCATCGACCTGACGATCGCACCGGGCGAGCTCCTGGCCATCGTCGGCCCCTCCGGATCGGGCAAGTCCACCCTGCTGCACATCGTCGGCACCCTCGACCAGCCCACCACCGGCACCGTCACCATCGCCGGGCACGACACCGCCACCCTGTCCGACCGCCGGTTGTCCGCGCTGCGCGCCCAGCACATCGGCTTCGTCTTCCAGGCCTTCCACCTCGTGGCCGGCATCAGTGCTCTCGACAACGTCGCCGAGGGCCTGCTCTACACCGGTCTGCCGCGCGCCGAACGCCGGCGCCGCGCAGCCACTGCACTGGAACGCGTCGGCCTGGGCGAACGCGTACGGCACAAGCCGCACGAGCTGTCCGGCGGACAGAAGCAGCGTGTCGCGATCGCCCGGGCCATCGTCGGCGAACCCGACCTGCTGCTGGCCGACGAGCCGACCGGCGCACTGGACTCCGCCTCAGGAGAAGCGGTCATGCAGCTCATCCACGACCTCAACCAGGAGGGCGCCACCATCGCCGTCATCACCCACGACATGGACATCGCCGCCCGGCTGCCCCGCCAGGTCCGCATCCGCGACGGGCTCATCGCCCACGACACCGCGCCGGGCAGCGGCAGCGGCAGCGGCAGCGGAGCCGGGCACGGGAACGCTCCGCGGGAGGTGATCCACGGTGTACAAGCGCCGTGACCGCGGTCTCCGACCGGCCCGTCTGTCACCCAGGGACGTCCTGCACACCGGCGCGGCCGGCATGCGCTCCCGCCCCGTGCGGATCGTGCTCTCCGCACTCGGCATCGCCATCGGCATCGCCACGATGATCGCCGTGGTCGGCATCTCCGCCTCCAGCAAGGAGAAACTCCTCGCCGAACTCGACCGGCTCGGCACCAACATGCTCGTCGTCACCCCGGCGAGGACCTGCTCACCGGCAAGAAGATCCCCCTCGCCAAGGACGCGCCGGGGCGTGTCGCCCGCATCGACGGCGTCGAGCACGTGGGAGCCACCGCCGCCCTCGACCACTCCGTACGCCGATCCGAGAAGATCGACGAACTCGTCACCGGCGGCATCACGGTCCAGGCCGCCACGGAAGACCTCCTGACCACCCTGCGCGGCAGCATGCGCAGCGGCACCTGGCTCAACGCCGCGACCGGCAAGTACCCGGCCGTCGTCCTCGGCGACGTCGCGGCGCAGCGTCTGGGCATCACCACCCCCGGCCAGCAGGTCTACATCGCCGGCCAGTACTACACGGTGATCGGCATCCTCGACGAACTGCCTCTGGCACCCGAGATCGCCCGCTCCGCCCTCCTCGGCTGGGACGCCGCTGCCGGCCGGCTCGGCTTCGACGGGCACCCCACCGCCATCTACGAGCGTTCGGCCGATCAAGCCGTCACCGCCGTGCACGATCTCATCCCTCGGGCCGTCGACCCACGGACACCCCGCAACGTGGAGGTCAGCGACCCGTCGGCCCATCTCAAAGCCAAGGCCGCCACCGAAGGGGCCTTCAGCAGCCTCCTTCTGGGCCTCGGAGGCGTCGCCCTCCTCGTCGGCGGGGTCGGTGTCGCCAACACCATGATCATTTCTGTGCTGGAGCGCCGTTTCGAAATCGGCCTGCGCCGTTCCATCGGCGCCACCCGGGGCCAGATCAGGGGCCAGTTCGTCACCGAATCCCTCCTGCTGTCCGGCCTCGGCGGTGCCGCCGGCATCGCCTTGGGCGCTGCCGCCACCGCCGTGTACGCGCTCAGCAGCGACATCCCCTGGGTCATCCCCTGGTGGGCGATCGCCGGAGGCTTCGGCGCCACCCTCGTCATCGGCACCATCGCCGGCCTCTATCCCGCCATCCGCGCCTCCCGCCTCTCCCCCACCCTCGCCCTCCACTCCGCCTGACCCCCGGAACGCACCAGATCAGGCCTGGACTTGACGCCCTCCGAAGCAGGGGGGCGGGGCCGGTATCCCCGCCCCTCAGCGTCGGCGGCGGCGCGCGAGGACGGCGATCGTGACCACGCCCGTGAGCACGGGCAGTCCGACCAGCAGGGTCACGGGGTGGAGCAGCGTATCGGTGTACGGGTTCGGCTCGGGTTCGAGGGGCGTCGGGAGCTCCCCATGGCCAGCGCCGTGAAGAAGATCACGACCCCGGCGAAAAAGCCGAGCAGCCCCATCAGAATCGCGATCTGCAGCGTGGTGGCGAGTTCCTGCCAGTTCCGTCCGTCAGCCCGGCCCGCCGTGGTGTCGGCCCAGTGGACTTCGCGGACAGGCCTCCAGTACGTCCTGTAGACGACGAACAGGGTGAGCAGGGCGATCACGAGCCCGCCGGAGACGAGACCCCCGTGCAGTCCGGCGTTGTCGCCCTCTCGACCCAGGGCGACCACGATGGGTCCGACGAGGGCGCCCGGCATGACGATCCAGCAGGCCAGATAGGTCCGGACGACCTCGGTCCAGCGGATCCGGGACCTGCCCACGATCTCGTAGCCGGTGGTCGCCCGGTGGAAGAGGAGCCCGCCGTCCTCGCGGTACCCGGTCTGCCGCACGTAGTACCGGCCGAGCGGGACGACCGGCAGGAGGACCATGAACCAGCAGGTGGCGAAGAACCCCCCGCTCTCATCGGCACGGGAGTTGTGCAGCAGCATGGTGCCGACGGCGTTGAAGGACTCCAAGGCGGGGAGGTCCTCACCGGGGCCAGCGGGTACACACGGTCGGCCATGCCGAGCATGGTATGCGGCCCGCGTCCGTCGCAGGGCCCCGGGGAGCGGGGCGACCGTGCGGCGCGGCGGTGTCGGGGCTTGCCGTGGATCCGCCCGCCTCTCCTCGTTCGCCGAGCGGCACCTCGTCATGTCTCCGGGGTCCAGGCCGCGACCAGGTCGAGCAGGCCGGGGAAGCGGGCGTTGAGGTCGTCGACGCGTACGTGACTGCGGCGTTCGAGCCCGTACTGGCGCTGGCGCGTGACCCCCGCCTCTCGCAGCGCCTTGAAGTGGTGCGTGAGCGACGACTTGGGCCGGTCGAAGCCGAACCAGCCGCAGGAGTGGTCGAACTGCTCCGATTCCAGGAGGAGTTTGCGGACGATCGTCAGCCGCAAGGGGTCGCTGAGCGCCCCGAGAACGGTCTCCAGGCGCAGCTCCTCGACCGTCGGCTCCGGCAGCGGATCGGGCAGGCCGGGAGGGGCCGGGAACACCTTGATGGCGGGTGCGGTGCCCGCGGTCGACGACATGGGCAGGTCCTCACGACTCGATTCCGTTGTACGACTTCAATCGTACTGCATGCTAAGTTCGACTCGAGTCGTACTGCAGGAAGCCGGAGGGAACAGTCATGTCCGAGACCCGGAACGCGCCCGTCCAGGCCGTCGACGGGAGGCAACGCAGCGGCACCGCGGAGCCCGGCGGAGGCTCCGCCGCTCCGCGGGGGTGGGTATGGCTGGCCGCCTGGCCGGTCACGGCCGTCTTCGTCCTCTCGAACGCCGCCACACCGTTGTACGTGCTGTGGCAGCGGGACATCGGCTTCTCCAAAGGCACCCTGACCGTGGTGTTCGCGTTCTACATCCTCGGGCTCATCGGCTCGCTCCTGGTGTCCGGAGTGGTCTCCGACCGGCTCGGGCGCAAGCCCGTGCTGCTGCCCGCCCTGGTGCTCGCCTTGGCCGCCTGCCTGATCTTCGCGACCGCCACCACCGTGGCCGCGCTGATCGTGGCACGGCTGTTCACCGGAATCGCCGTCGGCGCCGTCGTCTCGGCCGGCATGGCCGCGGTGACCGACGTGGCCGGTTTCGAACGCAAGCGGACCGCCGCCCTGTTCGCCTCCTGCGCGATGGTCTTCGGGGCCGGCCTCGGCCCGCTCCTGGCCGGAGTGCTCTCCGAGTCGCTGCCCGGGCCGACCGTCACCGTCTTCGCCGTCGAGGCCGTGCTGCTCCTCACCGCGATGCTTGCCGTGCTGCGTATGCCCCTGCGGCGTCCCGCGGCACCCGCGAAGGGCGCCTGGGCGCGGGTGCCCCGCGTGCCGCGCGGCAACGGCCGTCAACTGGCCCTCGGCATCGCCGTGTTCACGCCCGGCATCACGGCCACCTCCTTCGTGCTCTCGCTCGGCCCCTCGCTCCTGACAGGCCTGCTCGGCACCACCAGCCGGATCGTCGCCGGGGCCATGGCCTTCGTCATGTTCCTCGCCGCCACCGGCGTGCAGTTCGCCGTGCAACGCCTCGACCGGCGGACCATCCTCACGGCCGGCGCGGTCGGCACCACCCTGAGCATGACCACGCTGATCGTCGCCGTGCACACCTCGTCGGTGCCGGTCCTCATCACCTCCGCGCTGTTCGCCGGCGCCGGCCAGGGCATGGGCCAGCTCGGCGGCCTGTCGCTGCTCAACTCCAGCGTCCCGCCCCAGCGCCTCGCGGAGGCCAACGCTGCGCTCAACGTCGGCGGGTACGTCCCGGCGGGGCTACTGCCCGTGTCCGCCGGTTACCTCAGCGACGCCGTGGGCCTGACCAACGGCGCCACGGTGTTCGGTGCCGTCCTCATGGGCCTCGCGGTCACCGGCGGGCTGGTCGTCCTCGCCGGTCGGCGCCGGGCGACGGAGCCCCGCCGACAGCCGGCAGAACGGTCGGCATGAGTCCCGGAGGAGTCACAACCGTGAGTGCCACTGCCCGTTCGTCGGTGGTGGCACAGCCCGCGCTCCCTTTGACGCTCCGCGTGCGGGACGCGCGTCCCGCACGCGGACGCGCGTCAGACCTTGGCGGTGATGCCGTTCAGGAGCAACTCCAAGGCCCGCAGCAGCTCTTGTTCGAGGCTGCCGTTGGGCTCGGTGTCCGCTTCGCGGAACCAGCGGTACAAGGCGCCCAGGTAGATGTCGCGGAGGACGTTGCCGACCTGTCGCGGAAGAATGTCCTCGCGGAATTCGCCGTTCTCCCGGCCGTCCTCGATGATCTCCGCGAACAGTTCGGCGACGTACGGTTCTTCCATGAGCGGCCGGCCGGCCTTCACCCAGGCGGTGAGCATCGCGGCGGCCCGCTCGTGTTCTTCCTCGTTGATACGGCCCAGGATCGTGATACAGCGGCGCAGGCGGTCGGCGGCGCCGATCCGCTCGGGAGGGCATCCGCCATGACGGCGACCAGCCGTTCCCGGCGCCGTTCACCCCAGGTACTGATGAGGTCTTCTTTGCGCTGGAAGTGATTGAAGAAGGTTCCACGGGCCACATCGGCGCGTTCGGCGATCTCATCGACGGAAGTCTGCTCGTACCCCCGCTCGGCGAAGAGCTCCAGCGCCGCGGCGTAAAGGCGCTCCTTTATCTTGATTTTGTTCCGCTCGCGGCGACCCAGGGGCTGGACCTTTCCCTCGGGTGTGGACGTTTCCATCTCTTCCTCCTGCACGCGCGACATCAGTAACAGGACAGAGACGTGCGTCGCGGCCGAGTGCAGCAGATGGGCGCCTGCGTCCACAGTCGTTCACGTCGGGTGACTCTTCTGGGTTCTCGCACTCACCGGTTGCCGACCGCTCGGGCCCCGGCCCTACGTTTTCTTATACCACAGTGCATCAATGGTTTGCAGTCGGTCTTTCCGGGAGCGGGCAGGGCGGCCGACAGGCTGCGCGGGGTATCGGCCGCCCTGCCGACGGGCTACGCCGCGGCGAGGTCGGCCAGGAGGTCCGCGACCGGCACCTGCGCCAGGAGGCGCCCCACAGGGACATCGATGCCGTGGTCGGCGAGCAGCCGCTGCCGCAGTTGCACGGCCATCAGGGAGTCCAGCCCCAGAGCGGACAGCGGCCGGCGGACGTCCACCTGGGACGGGGGCATGCCGAGCAGATCGGCGGCGCGATCGACCAGTGCCTGCCGGGGACTTGGCGCGATCCGGCTCCGGGGGCGGTCCGTGCCCCTTGGCTGCGGCGGCTCGGCGACAGGCAGGGAGGCGAGCGTCGTCGCGGTTCGTTCCCCGTTCCGTGCCGGGGCGTCACCCTTCGCCGTCACGGCGTCCACGAGCGCGGAGCCGATCCCCTGCAACGCCCCGGAGACGACGGGCGGCAGCAGCCGTTCGGTGAGCCGGCCCACCACTGCCCCGACGGAGAGAGCGGCGGGCGCCGGGACCGGTTCCCCGGGCAGCCGCCGCAGCCGGATGCCGGTGAAGGAGGCCAGTACACGCCCGTCCGGCGCGTACAGACGGACATCGGCGAGGGCGGAATCCGGGCCGGTGGGCGCACAGGTGCCCACGCTCCAGAAGCTCTCGGACAACTCGTCGAGCACCCTGACCTCGCCGAACTCCTCAGGGGCGTAGAGGCTTTCGTCGCCGGCCCGGGTGTCCCCCGGACCGATCCGGCGCGCGGACGCGGAGCCGGACACTCCGGGCCATGCGGAGAGCAGCGGCAGCAGCCCCGCTTCCCAGGCCGCCGGGCCCGGCAGGGCGGGGCGTCGCACCCGCGCTACGAACTCGCCCTTGTGGCACCAGAGTTGTTCCAGCGATGCCAGGCCGGGCCCGATCGTGATGCCGTGCCGGTGGGCCAGCGCCTCGAAGCGGTGGCGCGGCAGATACGTGGTGCACCGGGACAGCGCCGCGTCCAGCAGGGCCCGCCGTCGGCCGGGTCGGCGTCCTCGCGGTGGTCGGCCGCCGCGATCTGGCCCTCGGCGTGCGGGACGGTCTCGCCGGCGCGGGCGGAGGTGACGGTCACCGGGCGGCTCCCGGTGCGGCCGGGCGCGCCGATCTCCACCGTGAGCGCGGTGGCGGCGGCGTCGCGTGCGTCCAGCACATGCGGGGACAGACGGACGTCACGCAGGACCGGAGCCGTGTGCCCGCGGAGGTCCCGTGCCGCGTCGATCGCGGCCAGGAGATGGACGACGGCCGGAACCGGGGCGCTCCCCCGCACGGTCAGGGCGTCGTGCCAGTCGTCGGCGGCAGCCCAGTCGGCGAGTGGGACCGTGCGCGTGTGGACGTCCGGTGCCTGGCGTTGCGGGGTCGGGACGGCGGGGAGGTAGTCGCGGGTGTCCCAGGTGTAGGTGGGCAGTCGTACGCCGGGGGTCGTGTCCCGGTCGAACCAGCGGGTCCAGTCCACCGCCGCGCCGGCGGCGTAGACCTGCCCGACGGTCCGGGCCAGCGCGTCCGGCTCGTCCTGGCCGCGGCGCAGGGTCGCCACGACGGCGCCGCTCGCCCCGGCGGCGGAGAGGGTTTCCCTGATGCCGCCGGACAGCAGCGGGTGCGGGCTGACTTCGACGAAGACGGTGTCGGCCGCCTTCGCCGCCGCCTTGACGGCGCGCGTGAAGTGCACGGGACCGCACAGGTTCTCCGCCCAGTACGCGGCGTCGAGTCCGGCGCCGACCAGGTCGTGTCCGCCCACGGTGGAGATCATGGCCGATTCGGGCCGTCGGGGGGTGAGGTCGGCGAGCGAGTCGAGCAGGTCCTGGCGGATTTCCTCCATGACCGGGGAGTGGGAGGGGACGTCGACGCGGACCGGGTGGCAGATGACACCCTGTCGTTCCAGTGTGCGGGTCAGTCGGTCCAGTTCGTCCCCGGGCCCGGCCAGGACGGTCGCTCGCGGCGCGTTCTCAGCCGCCACGGTGATGCCGGGGTGTGCGCCGGTGATGACCTGCCGGGCCTCGTCCGCGGCCAGGCCGACCAGCAGCATGCCCCCGCGTCCGGCGGCCCGGCTCATGAGCCGGCTGCGGCGGCAGATCACCGCTGCCGCGTCGCGCAGGGTGAGGGCGCCGCTGACCTGGGCCGCCGCCGCTTCTCCCATGCTGTGGCCGATGCACAGGTCGGGCCGCAGCCCTGCCTCCCGCAGCGCGGCGGCGAGGGCCACCTGCACGGCCCAGAGCAAGGGCTGCACCGTCTGTACCTCGTCGGGGAGTTCGGCGCGGTCGTCCGTCAGCAACTCCAGGGGCGACCAGCCCAGTTCCGTCTGCACGGCGTCCGCGCACCGCGACAGCGTCGTACGGAAGGCGGGTGACGCGGCCATGAGGCCGCGGCCCATCCCCAGCCACTGCGAGCCCTGGCCGGGAAAGACCAGAGCGGTGCGCCGGTCGGCGTCGAAGCCCGCTTCCCCGGTGCCGCCGTCGGTGATGTCGTCGCCGTGTGCCAGGGCCAGCAACCGCTCCGCCATGTCGTCATGTGTCGCAGCCGTCACCCACAGGCGGAAGGGGTGGTGGTCCCGGCGCAGGGCGGCGGCCGCGCACAGGTCGGCCAGGGACGTGCCGCGCCCCGGGCCGCGCAGGTGGGCGGCGTAGGCGCGGGCCAGGCCGCGCAGGGACGCGGAGGTACGGGCGGACAGCACGAGCAGTGGCCGTCGCTCCGGACGGGGCCCCGCCTCGGTGCGCGATGGCGCGCACGTGCCGGCCCGGTCGGTGAACTCGCCCACGATCGCGTGGGCGTTGGTGCCGGACAGGCCGAGGGAGCTGACGCCGATGTAGGCACGGTCGCCCTGCTTGGCCAGCGGCTCGTTCTCGGTGACCAACCGGAGGGGAAGGGTTTCCGCGGCGAGCAGCGGGTGGGGTTCGGTGCAGTGCAGGGACGCGGGGATGACACCGTGCTCGGCTATCAGTACCGCTTTGATCAGACCGGCGATGCCGGCCGCGGCCTCCGGATGGCCGATGTTCGTCTTCACCGACCCGATCCGCAACGGCCGACCGTCCCGGACATCGCGGTTGACCGAGGCGAGCGCGGTCAACTCGACACCGTCACCGACCGGCGTTCCCGTGCCGTGCGCCTCCACGTAGTCGACCTGCCCGGCGAGATGCCCGCCGCCGCGCAGGCCTCCTCGATCGCGGCGACCTGACCCGATTCGGCGGCTTCAGCAGCAGTCCGCTGCCTCTGCCGTCGTTGCAGACCGCGGTGCCCAGCAGGAGTGCGCGCACCGGGTCGCCGTCCCGCAGCGCGTCGGGGAGCCGCTTGAGCACCACCATGCCGACCCCCTCGCCGCGGACGAAGCCGTCTCCCGAGGCGTCGGCGAACTTGCACCGTCCGTCCGCCGAGAGCATGCCGCTCTGCGAGTACACGATGGCGTCCTGCGGCGACAGGATGAGATTGACACCGCCCGCGAGGGCCAGGTCGCTCTCGCCGGTGAGCAGGCTCTGCCGGGCGGCGTGGACGGCGACGAGGGAGGACGAGCAGGCGGTGTCCAGGACGATGCTCGGGCCGCGGAGATCCATGGCGTAGGAGACGCGGCCGGCGGTGACGGCCCGCAGCCTGCGGCCCGCGGCGCCTCGTACGGTGGTCTGCCCGTCGAGGGGCCGGTGGACCTCGTCGTAGTCGGCCGTGGCCTGGCCCACGAAGACACCGGTGCGCGAGCCGGCCAGGCTCGAGGGTCTCAGGCCCGCGTCCTCGAGCGACTCCCAGGCGACCTGGAGCAGGAGGCGCTGCTGGGGGTCCATCTCCGCCGCCTCCGCCGGTGAGATGCCGAAGAAGCCGGCGTCGAAGGCGTAGGCGTCGGTGAGGAATCCGCCGTGCCGGGAGACGGTCTTGCCCGGTTCCCGCGGGTCGCAGGAGTAGTGCTCGGCGATGTCGAACCGGTCCCCCGGTACGACGGAGACGCTGTCGGTGCCGGACAGGAGCCGTTCCCAGAACTCCCCCGGGTTGCTCGCACCCGGAAATGCGCATCCGATTCCCACCACGGCCACTGCGGTCCGTTCGGTGGCACGCGAAGCGCGCATGGCTGTCCCCCTTCTTGTCGGGCACGGAGGAGACCAGCCCGTCTCCCCCGTTTCTGCGCAGCGGCTGGCGTAGACCCACACCCTGCAATCCGATGCAAACATACACTCGGGAACAAACTTGGCCTGCAGGTTAAAGAAACCTTTACCCATGCCCCGTTGACCGCGCATCCATGAACTTGAGTACATGTATGGCGTCTGATCTAACCTTGGCTCAAGATCCTCGTTTCGAGGCGGAGGGGTCGGCGAAACGCCCCTCGGGGGACCGACCGGAAGGAGACCGCAACGTGGACGTCCAGAGGCTGGAAACGTTCGTGGCCGTGGCCCGGAGCACCACACTGGCTGAGGCCGCGGACCGGCTCGGCTATGCCCGTTCGACCGTCACCAGTCACGTACAGGCGCTCGAACGCAGCCTGGGGGCCCAGCTGCTGGAGCGAGGAGCGTCGATGAACCGCCTCACCAAGGCGGGCACCCGGTTCCTCGAATACGCCACCGACATCCTGGACAGGCTGGCGCAGGCGCAGGCGGCGGTGGCGGCTGCCGCGCAGGACCGCCCGAGCAGCCTGAGCATCGGCGCGACGGCCTCGTTGTGCACCTACCGTCTGCCGGGCTTCCTGCGCACCCTGCGCCGGCTCATGCCGCAACTGGAGACCCAGGTCTTCGTCGGCTCGGTGGCCGAGCTGCGCGACCAGGTCGGCCGGGGCGAACTGTCCGCCGCGCTGGTCAACTCGGCGACCGTACCGCCGGGACACCGACCGGCCGGCGAGGAGAACCGTCGGCACCTGTGGACCGACCAGGTCGTCCTGGTCGGCACGCCCGAGCAGGTGGCCCGCCCGCAGCGGCTGCTGGTCACCGCGCCGGGCTGTGTCTACCGCGACATCGCCGAGCAGCAGGCGCTGCCCTCCTCGGACGCGTCCAGGTCCAGCAGGTGGGCAGCGTGGACGGGGTCAAGTCCTCCGTGCTGGGCGGCCTGGGCGTGGGAGCGATGCCGGCCGTCGCGGTCGGACCGCAGCTCCGGTCGGGGCAGTTGGCCGAGTTGCCGCTGCCCGCACTGTCCCCGGTGCTGACCGAACTGGTCTGGAACCCCGAGGTCACTCCCGCCCACGTGGTCCCGCACCTGCGACGGCTGCGCCCGCCCCAGCCCCTTCACCCCACCCGGCCGCGGGACCTCGCGCCCGCCCGGCCGCGTTCCTCGTACGTCACGAGCGGTACCGCGGGCTGAGCCCGCGACCGGACCGGGCCGGCGGGCGGTGGTACGGCACCGGGCGGTCGCCCCGGGGGCCCCGAGCCCGCGGAACCGGGCCTCCGAGAGCCCCACGGGGACCGCCGGGCCGGGACCTCCGGCTGCCAGGCGCTGACGTTCCCGCAGTGCCTCGGCGCCCTGCTGGTGATCACCGGTGTCACCGTCCGCGGACGACACTCCCCGACGGGACGGTCCGCCGTCCCCGACGGGGCGCGCACCGAGCCTAGTTCGCCGACCGGCCGGACGGCCGGGCCGGTACGGCATCCGCGAACCGCGGTTCATGCCTCCCGAATCGGTCTGGGCCGGGACATCGGAAACAGAGATCTTCGATGTGCCGCGGCAGACCGCGGCACATCGACAGGAGGTCTACCTCGTGCGTCCCATCCGATCCAGAGCGAAACGCGTCCTGCTCTCGACGGTCTCCTCCGACTCCCACACCTGGAACCTGGTCTTCCTCCATCTGCTGCTCGAAGAGCGCGGCTACGAGGTGATCAACCTCGGCCGTGCGTGCCCGACGCCGAACTCGTCGAGCAGGTACGGCTGCAGCGGCCCGACGCCGTCGTCATCTCCTCCGTGAACGGACACGGTCACATCGACGGCCGCCGGCTGATCAGGACACTGCGCGCGGACAGCGACCCGGCCCTGGCCTCGGTCCCGGTCATGATCGGCGGAAAGCTGGGCATCCAGGGCGCCGCCCAGCCCCACCTGGCCGACGAACTGATCGCGGAGGGCTTCGACGCGGTCTTCACGGACGACGCGGACCCGGCCGAGTTCGGCGCCGCGCTGCAGCGGATGACGGGACACCGCCCCGGGATCGCGGGGGTCGCCGCATGAGCGGCATACGTGCCCAGAGCACCCCGAACGTCCTCAGGACAACTCCGCCCCTCCCCAGCGCGGCCCCGAACGCCCCCGGCGCTCCCCCGACATGCAGGCCTACGTGGAACAGGCGGCGCACGACGGCCGGCTGGTCGTTCAGCCCGTATGGGCATGTCCGATCCGCGGAGCATGGCCGACGGTCTGGCGGCCGTCGCGGCCGCCCGCGCCAGGACGCTGGCCACCCTCACCATCGACTCCTACACCCGGGTCGAGGACATCGCCGGCGCCCGGGCGGCCCTCGCGGCCGGCCGCGCGCTGAACGGATTCCCGCTCGTCAACCACGGGCCGCAACTCACCGCGGAGGTCGTCCGCGCCGCCGACGGCGTGCCCGTCCAGGTCCGGCACGGCTCGGCCCGGCCCGGCCACATCTTCGAGGCGATGGTCGCGGCGGAACTGTCCGCCTCCGAGGGCGGTCCCGTCTCCTACTGCCTGCCCTACTCCCGGCTCCCGCTCGCCGAGGCGGTACCCGCCTGGACCGACGCCACCCAGCAGCTCGCCGAAGCGGCGGCCGAGCGCGGTATGCGGGCCCACCTGGAGACCTTCGGCGGCTGCATGCTCGGCCAGATGTGCCCGCCGTCGCTGCTGGTGGCGATCAGCGTCCTGGAAGCGATGTTCTTCGCCCGCAACGGGATCACCTCCGTCTCGATGTCCTACGCCCAGCAGACCAACGCGGTGCAGGACATCGAGGCGCTGGCCGCCCTGCACCACCTCGCCGAGCTCTTCCTGCCGACGCAGGTCGCGCGGCACGTGGTGCTCTACACCTACATGGGTGTCTACCCCGCCACCGAGGCCGGGGCGGAACTGCTCCTGGACTCCTCGGCCCAGCTCGCCGTACGCGGCGGCGCCCAGCGGCTGATCGTCAAGACGGTCGCCGAGGCGCACCGCATTCCCACCGTCGCCGAGAACGTCGCGGCCCTGGAGCGGGCGGCCCGGGTGTCCCGCGAGGCACTGCGGGACGACTGCCCCTGCCGTGGGCCCGCCAGGTCGACTACGAGACGATCTACACCGAGGCGCTGCGGCTCATCACCGCCGTCCTGGAGCACGGCTCCGACATCGGTTCGGGCCTGCGCGCCGCCTTCGCGTCCGGCACGCTCGACGTGCCCTTCTGCCTGCACCGCGACAACGCCGGCGCGGCACGGGGTGCGATCGGTGACGACGGGCGGCTCGTCTGGGCGGACACCGGTGCCATGCCCCTGCCCGCACCCGGCGGCACGCACCACGCCGTCACCTCCGGCCGGCTGCTGAGCATGCTGCGCTACACCGCGGACGCCCACGACCGGTCGGCGGCGCTGCCGGCCCGCACCCGTGTTCAGGTCGGCGCCCCGCACCGGATCGCGGTCGTCGGCTCCGGCCCGCGCGGTCTCGCCGTCGTGGAGCGGCTGGTGGCCCGACTGCGGGACGAGACACCGGACAGGGCCGTGGAGATCGTCCTGATCGACAAGGACGAGGTCGGCGCGGGCCGTGTCTGGCGCACCGACCAGAACCCCGTCTTCCTGATGAACACCGCCTGCGGCGAGGTGACCATGTTCTCCGGCCCGCCGACGACGGCCCCGCCCGGGCCGGTGCGGGCCCGACGCTGGCCCAGTGGTGGGCGGCCACCGAGGACCCCGGCTACCCGGGCCCCAACGCCTACGCCCCGCGCGCGCTGTACGGCGCGTATCTGCGGTTCTTCCTCCGAGCGGTGCAGGACTCCCTGCCGGCCGGTGCGACGCTCCGCCGGCACACCGGACACGTCACCGCCATGCGGCGTACCGGCGCCGTGTGGCAGTTGCGCTGTGCCGACGGCCGACTGATCGACGCGGACCGGGTCGTCCTGGCCACCGGCCATCCCCTGACCGAACTCTCCGCCGACCAGGCCCGCTTCGCGGACTTCGCCACGCGTGATGCGCGGCTCGAGTACATCCGCGGTGACAGCGCGGCCGACATGCCCCTGGAGCGCATCGCGCCGGGGGCCCGCGTGGCGGTGCTCGGCATGGGGCTGACGTTCTACGACATCGTCGCCGCCCTGACCACCGGCCGCGGCGGCGAGTTCCGGGAGGGCCCGGACAAGACCCTGCGGTACGTGCCCTGCGGCCTCGAACCCGTCCTGGTGGCGGGCTCACGGTCCGGGGTGCCACTGCCGGCCCGCGGCGTCAACCAGAAGGGTCCGCTGTGGCGTTACCCGGCACGGCTGTTCACCCCGCAGCGGGTCGCCGCCCTGCGCGCCGCCGGCCGGCCGCTGGACTTCCGTACGCAGGTCTGGCCCTGGCTCCACGCGGAGATGCAACTCGTCTACTACGCGACCGAGGTGCGCGCCCGGCTCGGCGACCGCGCCGAACAGGAATTCCTGGCGCGCGCCGCCGCCCTGGTCGAGAGCGCGGCAGCCGACGCGGCGGACGAGATCGTCCGCGCCACGGCGGCACAGTTCGGCGTCGACGGTGCGCCGCCCCTGGACGTCGACGACCTGGCACGTCCCTTCGCGGGCCGCACCTTCCGCAGCCCCGCCGCGTTCCACACCGCTCTGCGGCGCTTCATCGACGAGGACCTCGAACACTCCGCGCGGGGCAACTTCCACGGCCCCCGCAAGGCGGCCCTGGACGTCCTGCGCGACGTACGGGGCAGCATCAGGCGCGCGGTCGACTTCGACGGCCTGACCGCCGCGTCGCACCGCGCGGACTTCCTGGGCTGGTTCGCGCCGCTCAGCTCCTTCCTGGCGGCGGGACCGCCCGCGCAGCGGCTGCGCGAGACGCGGGCCCTGCTCGACGCGGGTGTGCTGCGGGTCGCCGGGCCCTCGGCCGAGTTCGCCGCCGACGCGGACGGCGGTGCTTCACCGTCCGTTCCCGCAGGTGGACGGCTCGCTGGAGCGCTGCGAGGCGCTCATCGACGCCCGCATCCCCGCACCGGACCTCGACCGCGACACCGCGCCGCTCACCCGGCAGCTGCGCGCCACCGGCCTGTGGACACCGTGGACCAACCGCCAGGGCGACGGCGTCCCGGTCACCGGTGGTGTCGCCACCACGACCAGCCCCTACCGGCCCGTGACCGCGGCGGGCACAGCCGCCGAGGGCGTGTACGTCCTGGGCATCCCCTCCGAGGGACAGCGCTGGTTCATGCAGGTCGGGTCCGCGCGGCCCGGACCCTGGACCGACTTCACCGGCGACGCCGACGCCATCGCGCGGGACGCGCTCGCAGCGCTCCCCCGGCCGGCTGCCCACCGGACGCTGGAAGGAACCCGAGCATGACGACGCCCCACTCCGCCCCGCGCGCCTCTGACCACTGGATCCATCGCCGTACCCCCGCCCACGCCGCCTTCCGGCGCGGCCGAGACCTCCTCCTGGACCTGCGCGCCGACCACGAGGCCGCCCGCCGGGCCTTCTCCTGGCCCCGGATGACCCACTTCAACTGGGCCCTGGAGTGGTTCGACGTCATCGCCCACGACAACCGGCGCACCGCGCTGGAACTGATCGGACCGGACGGCCGGGACCAGCGCATCTCCTATCAGGACCTCGCCACCCGCTCCGACCAGCTCGCCAACTGGCTCACCCACGTCGGTGTACGGCGCGGTGACCGTGTGCTCATCGTCCTCGGTCCGCAGGTCGAGCTGTGGGAGACGCTCCTGGCCTGCCTGAAGACCGGAGCCGTGGCCATCCCCACGTACACCTCCCTGACCCGTACGGAAGCCTCCGACCGGATCGGGCGCGGCCGGGTCCGCCATGTGATCTGCCGCAGCGAACTCGCACCCCTCTTCGCCTCCTGCGGCCCCGGTCCGCACACCCCGCTGACGCGTATCGCGGTCGGCGCGCACGTGGACGGCTGGCACCCGTACGACGGCTCCTACCAGGTCTCCACCTCCTACCTGCCGACCGGACCGACGCCCGCCTCGGACACGGCCTTCGCCTACTTCACCTCCGGCACCACCTCGGCGCCGAAGCTGGTCGTCCACACCCACGCCTCGTACCCCGTGGGACACCTGTCGTCGATGTACTTCAACGGCCTGATCCCCGGCGACCGGCACGTGAACATCTCGGAGCCCGGCTGGGCCAAGCACTCCTGGTCCAGCTTCTTCGTCCCCTTCACCGCCGAGGCGACCCTCGTCGTCCCGCCCACCGAGCACGTCGACTCCGGGCACCTGCCACGGCTGCTGCGCGAGCGGGACATCACCAGCCTGTGCGCGCCCCCGCCCAGTGGACCCGCCTCGCCGCACAGGCCTCGACCGCCCAGCCCCGGCTGCGGGAGGCCACCACCGCCGGCGAACCACTGGCCCAGCACGTCACCGAAATCATCGGAGCCGAATGGGGCGTGACCGTCCGCGAGGGCTACGGCCAGACGGAGACGACCGCCCTCGTCGGCACCACGCCCGGACTCCCCCACAAGCCCGGCTGGCTCGGCAAGCCACTGCCCGGCTGGCAACTCAGCGTCGTCGACGAGCAGTTGTACGTCGAACTCGCCGACGCGCCCGTGGGCATGATGGCCGGTTACGACGGCGACCCGGAGCGCACCCGGGGGTCCTCACCACCGACCGGTACGCGACGGGCGACTCCGCCGTCCTCGCCTCCGACGGTTACGTACGGCTCCTGGGGCGCAGCGACGACGTCTTCAAGTCGGGCGGGCACCGGGTCTCCCCGTACGAGCTCGAAGCGATCCTGCGTACGCACCCGGCCGTCCGCGCCGCAGCCGTGGTGCCCGTGGCGCACGCCGCTCTGACGCTCGCCGCGCACGCCGTGGTCGAACTCGAGCCGGGCACCGGCGCCACGGAGGCCGAACTCCTCGACCACGTCGACCTCCACGTCACCCGCGCCCTGCGCGTCCACAGCGTCTCCTTCACCGACGCGCTGCCCCGCACGACGTCGGGCAAGATCCGCCGCTCCGAAGTCGCCGCGCGGCTGCGCGCCACCGCACCCGGCCTCCCCCGCACCGAGCCGAAAGGCAGCCCATGACCGTGACCGCCTCCACGCCCCGGCGCCGCGACGTCCTCGTCGTCCGCGACCTCCTGAACGGCACCGACCTCGACCAGCTCACCTGGCAGGCGTACGTCCAGCCCGGACGCCAGGCGGTCGACGTGCACTGGCTCTACACCGCCGAGGACACCGGCCCCGACGGCGCCGAGGCCTACCTCGCGCGGTTCGGCGCCGGCGCACACGGAGACCTCCACCGTCACCTCGGCTACGAACTGATCGTGGTCATAGCCGGCGAACTGCGCAACGACAACGGTGACGTCTACGGCCCCGGCTGCCTCGTCCTGGAGAAGCCCGGCAGCGTGCACCGGGTCAGCAGCCTCGACGGCTGCACGCTGCTGGTGATCCGGGAGAAGCGCACCGAGGCCCTGCTGCCCGGCGAACTCCCGGACACCGGGCTTGCCCTGGACGGTGCACCGCTCACCACCTCCTGACCCGGCCTCCTCGGCAGACCCCCTCGCCCCTTCGATCCATCTGAGCACCCTTGAGTAGAAAGCGCTCCACGACCATGTCCCAACAGATCACGACGGCACCCGTAGCGCAGCCGGCGGCCCCGCTCCCCGTCGGCAGGTCGGGCAAGACCCACTCCCACCGGTACAAGTGGGGATCCTCGGCATCGGCATCATGGCGCAGGCGGCGTTCAGCGCGGCCTTCCAGGGCATTCCCATGGCCAGTGCGGTCCTCCAGTCGGACTATCAGTACTCCACCGGTCAGCTCGGCCTGGTTCTGGCCGCGTTGACCTGCGGTGCGGCCGTCACCGAGATCGTCTGGGGAGTGCTCACCGACCGGTTCGGCGAGCGGGCCGTGCTCATCACCGGGCTGGCCGGCATGACCGTGTGCCTCGCCGTCGCCACCGCGTTCCTCGTCCCGGCCGGGGGCACACCCCGCCGCCCTGGCTGCTGTCCACCGTTCTGCTGCTCGCCGGTGCGCTCGGCGGCTGCGTCAACAGCGCCTCGGGCCGGGCGGTCCTGGGCTGGTTCCCGCCCGGCAACCACGGCTTCGCCATCAGCCTCCGGGTCGCGGCCGTCCCCTCGGCGGTGCCATCGGCGCGCTCGCGCTGCCCGCCCTCGCCATGGGTTTCGGCTTCCGGGGCGTCTTCGGCTTCCTGACGGTCTTCGCCCTCGCCGCCACCGCCGCCATCGTCTGCTGGCTGGACGAGCCGCCGCTGCCCCCCGCGGGACACCGGAACACCAGCGTCAGCCCGCTGCGCCGCTGGAAGATCTGGCGGATCTCCCTGAGCGCCTTCCTGCTGGACTTCCCGCAGTTCACCGTCCTGTCGTTCGCCGCGATCTATCTGCACACGGTGCACGGCATCGGCATCACCACCATCTCCGGTCTGCTCTTCGCCGTCCAGGCGCTGGGCGCGGTCTCCCGGGTGTGGAGCGGCCGCTGGACGGACAGCCGGGGCGGCCGGCACCGCCGTAGCATCGTCATCGTCTACAGCTGGATCATCGCCGCCTGCTTCGTCGGACTCGCGCTGTGCCAGTCCGGGCCCGCGTGGCTCGCGGCGACGCTGATGGTGGTGGCCGGCCTGCTCTCGTGCGGCTGGCACGGCGTGCACTACGCCGAGATCGCCATCATGGCGGGCAAGGAACGCTCCGGGACGGCCCTGGGACTGGAGAACACGATGGTGTTCGCCGGCGCCTTCCTCACCCCGCTCATCATCCCCGGCATCCTCGCGGCCACGGCCTGGCCCGTCGTCATGCTCCTCGTCGGAGCCGTACCCGCCGTGCTGTCCGCGGTGACCATGCCCGCGAGGGACGGTGACCGGACGCCTCCGCCCCGGCGTCCGGCGCGGCCACGCCGCTGGACGGCGTCGGTGAACCTCGTTCGACGGCGGCGTCAGGCCAGCTCGCGCAGCGCCTCGCCGAGCGCCGCCACCCCTTCCGCGATGGCCTCCGGCGGGGTGGCGGCGTAGCCGAGGACGAGGCCGGGGTGGCCGGGCGTCTGCCGGTGCCACGACAGTGGCTGGCACTTCACGCCCCGGGCGAGCGCGGCGGCGGCGAGCTCCGTGTCTGGCACCTGCGGCGCATACGTGACGGTGAGGTGCAGGCCTGCCGCTGCACCGTGCACGACCGCGCCCGGCAGGTGATCGGCGACGGCGTCGATCATCGCGTCGCGGCGCCGCCTGTGCCGGCCCGCACCAGATGCAGATGCCGCTCCAGGTCGCCGGATTCCATCAGCCGGGCGAGCACCAGCTGCGGCAGCACGGCATTGCCCAGGTCGGCGAAGCGTTTCGCGTCGGTCAGCGCCTCGCGGTAGCGGGGCGGCGGTACCACCCAGCCGATCCGCAGCGCGGGTGCGAGCAGCTTGGACACGCTGCCCATGTAGCACACCTGGTCGGCCAGCAACGCGCGGAGCGCGGCCACCGGCGGCCGGTCGTAGCGGTGCTCCGCGTCGTAGTCGTCCTCCATGATCATCCCACCGTCCTTCGCCCAGAGCAGCAGCTCGCGGCGGCGCTCGCCGCTCGTCACCACGCCGGTGGGGAACTGGTGGGCGGGCGTGAGCAGCACCGCGCCGGCGCCGGTGGCGCGCAGTGCGTCGACGCGTACGCCACCGTCGTCGACCGGCACCGGTGGGGTGGCCAGGGAGCCGTTCCGCAGGTGCTGGCGGGTGCCGAGCGAGCCGGGGTCCTCGACCGCCACACTGTCGATGCCGTCCGCCCGCAGCACGGGGGCAGCAACGTGAGCGCCTGCGCGGTGCCGGCGACAACCAGCACCTCGTCCGGCTCCACCCGGATGCCGCGGCTGGTCGCCAGCCAGGTTGCGACCGCGCGGCGCAGTCGCGGGGCTCCGCGGGATCGCCGTAGCCGAGGTGCTCGGCGGACAGCTCGGCGAGCACGGCCCGTTCGGCGCGCAGCCAGGCCGCGCGGGGAACGCGGTGAGGTCGGGCCGGCCGGGGTGAAGTCGATACGCGCGCGGATCCCGCGCAGTTCGTCGAAGACGTCGGCTCCGGGTTCGCCGGCGAACAGCGTGCCTGGCACCGCACGGTCGTCGGCGGCCGGCGCCGGGCCCCGGCACGGCCTGGTCCCGCAGGGCGCCGACGGCTGCGAGAGAGGTGCCGCGACCACCACCGTCCCACCGCGCCGCCGCCCTTCGACGTGCCCGTCCTCGGCCAGCCGCCGGTACGCCTCGGTGACCACCCCGCGCGAGACGCGCAGTTCGGCGGCCAGCACCCGGGTGGGCGGCAGCCTGCTGCCCACCGCCAACTGGCCGTCGGCTATGGCCTGCCGCAGCCGCCGGGCCAGCCAATCCGCCTTGCCGCCGGCGGGTGCCTCACCGGCGTCGAGTTGCAGGAAATCGGAGCCGTAGGCGGCCGGGGTTCCGCGGTCCGCCGTCGTGGCCGCCGTCATGGGTACGGCGGCCGTTCCGTCCGCTGCCCGTCTCCCCTCGTTCACCGGGCCGATGGTGTCATACGCCACGGCAGCCTCTGCCGGCTCACCAGGGCCCTACCCGCCGAAGACGAATTCCGGTGCGGACGGAGTGAGGACGGCCGCCGCGGGGGCGGCCGGCCGGTGCGCGGGCGGCGAGTTCGGGGTGGTCGGACCAGACCGCGTCCGCGTGCGGGATGCGCATATCAGCCCACCGCCAGCCACGCGCTCAGGCCCACGAAGCAGGCGGCGAACCCCCGGCGGATGCCGGTCATCACCCTCGGCCGGCCCAGCAGGCGGTGTCGTACGGCGGCGGCGCACATCCCGTACGCGGCGAAGACGACGAAAGTCAGGGCCATGAAGACGGCGCTGAGCCGGAGCATCGCGCCAAGGGAGCCGGACTCGTCGGCGGGTACGAACTGCGGCAGGAACGCGACGAAGAACATCGTCAGCTTCGGGTTGAGAAGGTTGATCAGTACCCGGAAGCGATCACACGGGCCGCCGGCCGCGGCTCGGTCTCCCCGCTACGGACAGCGCCTCCTTGTCGCGCAGCGTCGCCCACGCCATGTACAGGAGGTAGCCGACACCGAGGTATTTCACGACCTCGTAGGCGACGACGCTGGTGTGCAGCAGCGCGGCGAGGCCGGTGATCGTCGCCACCAGATGCGGCACGATGCCAAGGGTGCAGCCGAGTGCAGCGACCACGCTCGCCCGGCGGCCGTGGGACAGCCCGGCAGCCAGGGTGTACACCACTCCGGTGCCGGGGGTGACCACCACGACCAGGGTGGTCAGCAGGAACGCGATGCTCAAGGAGACCTCCGCGAGTTCAAGGTCCTCCCACCCTGCCTCGGCCATGGCCCGGCGGACAGAGCCAAAGTGCACCCGGTCAACTGGTCCATAGGGTCGAATCGACGGCGACGTACGCCCGCAGCCGGCAGACGACGTCGCCCGCGGTCGTCCAGGCCACCCTGCTGTCCCCGCTGTCCCCGCTGTCCCTGCTGTCCCGAGCTGTCGGCCCGCACCCACCGGAAGTACGGGAACGACTCGGTCCGCCGGCCCTGGATGCCCAGCAGAAAGGTGTCCACGCGGGGCAGCCCCCGTACGAGCAGGGCCGGTTTCTGGCGTCGTACGACGCTGCGCGGGACGCGAGCCGCCTTCCCGGCAGGCGGCTGACGCGGCTGGTTCCGTCAACGAGGCGACTTGAACAGGGGCGCAGTTTGCTCTGCAGTGCCGCCTCGTCGATGCCGAGGGCCAGCCCTCGGCTCAATTCGGACTCGTATGGGCAGTTCTCCTTGCCTCCTTGTGTCCCCGGCACAGCGAAATCGGCAACCTTCTTGCCGGTGAGGGCCTCCCGCACCTCCACGCGGTAGACACTCTCGAACATGTCGAAGGTGTGCGGGGTGCCGCCGCCCGTGCCCCACAGCGTGGTCGTGTAGGAGCAGGTGACTTTTACGCCCGTGTATCCCTCGCTTCCATGCGCACGCAGACAAGGAGCTGAACCTCCTTCCGGCCTGGGTCGTCAGCCTGGAGGATGTCGTCCGGTTCCCAGCCCTCGGGCAGGAAGAACGAGTCGTACTCGACGTTCTCTTCGTCGGAATAGTCGACCAGCGCCATCGGATGCGGGCCGCGTCCGGCGAACGGCCGGGCTTCGTCGTCGTAGACGTATATCTTCGGCGACCGGCAGGCGTCGACATCTGCGGTGACCGGCCAGGGGCCCGAAGGCGGCGGAAGCGATGGAGCCGTCCCGAGGGCGGACCGCCCGGTCGATCGGACGGCCACGTGCACGGCCCGGTCAACGTGACAGTGAATGATCCCGGGCCCACGTCGATCCGGTCCAGGCGCACCTGTGTACCGTCCTCATGTACGTCTGCAGCCTCGCCGAAAGCGTCGACGGATGCCTGGAATCCATTGCGGGACATCCAGGTGTCCATGTCGGCGAGGTATTTTTGCCCCTTTTCACCGGCGGACACTGTGATTGCCGCTTGTGGCACGACACCCCAGGTGGGGCCGCCATCCGGCAGTTCTGCGCAGCCCTCCGTCCGAGAGGTTTTCGGCTTCGAGGCCTGCGCATCGGATTCCAACGCCCCGGTCACGAGGCGCGACAGATGCGCGGTGAGGCGTTGCTCGAACTCCTGGGTGGTCACAGCAGGCAGCGGTCCTCGCTCTTCGGGACCGGTGTCCGTGCAAGCCGTCAGCAGCAACGTGCACAGGAGCGCGATGCCGAGTCGTTTACGGGTAGCACAGTTCCTCCCGAGTCGGTGAGCGGCCACGAGTGGTACGCGCTTCGCGCACATTCGCCTGGCCGGACCGGGACCCCTCCCGCTCCCGGCGTCGGAACAAGTCGTACCCCGGACCCAGGTCCCGTACGCGGAGCCGGACCAGGTGTTCGGCGTAGACACCGACTCGGCGGCCTGAATCACCTGGGCCGCCGGCAGGGTGATCTTATTCCCCAGAGCGATGGTGGCGCTGGGCGGGAACCGGTGGTGTCAGTGGCGTGGAGCACGATGCCCGGATCGATCAGGGACTGGCAGCACGGACAACTGGCGTGGCGGCCTTCGTCGATGCCTTCGCCAGCGGCTGGTAGACCGGACACCCCGCACGGGTCGGCGTCGCCGAGCGCGCCGCAGCCGCAGCCGCAGCCCTTGAACACCTGCGTGTCCCCCGCGCTCGCCTGATGGCCTGTCAGTCACTTCCGCAGGTCAACGGACCCTTCCTCGCGGCTTCAGCGGCGTCACGGGCAGCTCGGGCGCCGGGAGCGGGTCCCCGTCGTAGCCCTTCACCTCGCCGAACCGCGTCCCCTCCATCCAGTCCCGGCTGGCCTGCTCGATCTCCTCCTGGGTGCGGCCGATCCAGTTCCAGAACATGATCAGCTCCTCCTCGAACGGCTCGCCGCCGAGCAGCATCAGGCCGGCCTCCGACTCGGCGCGCAGCGGGAGTTCGGTGCGGCCGCAGCCGAGGTAGAGCATGGAGCCGGGCAGGACCGGAACGCCGTCCACATGGACCTCGCCCGACATCGCCAGCACCGCGTACTCGAAGTCGGCCTCCAGCGGCAGACGGACGTCCGCGCCGCGGGCGAGGGCCAGGTCGGCGCCGACCAGCGGCGTGTACGTCGTGCCGGGCGAGGTCGTGCCGTCGAGGCTGCCGAGGAGCAGCGTGGCCGTCAGCCCGGGGCCGTGACGGACGGCAGGTCCGGGTGGTACTCGAAGTGCGGCGCGGTGTGGCGGTGGGCGTCGGGGAGGGCGACCCACAGCTGGGCTCCGTGCAGGAAGCGGGCGTGCGAGCGCGGGCTCTCCTCCGAGTGGCTGATCGCCCGGCCGGAGGTCATCAGGCCCAGCTCGCGGGGGCGGATCGTCTGCAGGCTGCCCGTGGAGTCGCGGTGCAGCACCTCGCCCTCGTGGAGCCAGCTGACCGTCTGCAGTCCCATGTGCGGGTGCGGCGGCACCTGCATGCCGGGCTCGTCGGCGATGTCGTCGGACCGTAGTGGTCGACGAAGCACCAGGCGCCCACCATCCGGCGGCCCAGGTTGGGCAGGAGCCTGCGGACCTCGGTGGACTCCCCAGCGGCACGCGGCGGGGCTGAGGAGTTCGCGCACCGGCTCCGCCACCACGAAGCCGCGGCCGCCGCACACCGCGGGAACCGCCTGGCGATCGAGATTGCTCATGGCGACCAACCTAGCCCGCGCGGGTCCTCGCGTCAGTCCACGGCTCCGACCGGCGACGGGCGGACGGGAGGGTAGGGGCCTTCGGGGCAGTGACCAGCCGCGGGCAGTGACCAACCGGGGGCAGCGACCATCGGCGGGTAGGGACCGTCGAGGGTCGTGCCCGAGCCAGATAGTAGCCATGGCTATAGTAGCCATGTACAGTATTTCCATGAGCCCGAACAGCCCCGGTCCCACCCCCGGCCGCATCCCCGGCCCCACCCCGGCTTCCTCGTCTGGCGGCTGTCGATGAAGTGGCGTGTGGCCGTCGACCGCGCGGTCGCGCCGCTCGGACTGACGCACGCGCAGTACTCGCTCGTCGCCTCGCTGTACGGCATGGGGCGCGCCGGTGAGCGGCCCAGTCAGCGCCGCCTCGCCGACCACACCGGGCTCGAACCGCTCTACGTCTCCAAGCTCGCCCGCTCCCTGGAGGCCGCCGGCCTGGTGGAGCGGACCCGGGATCCCCGCGATCCCCGCGCCATGCGGCTGGAGCTGACCGAGCAGGGCCGGGACGTCACCCGGCGGGCGATCGACGTCGTCCAGGACCTGCTGGAGCAGTTGCTGCTGCCGCTGGGCGGGCTCGACGGGCCGCGGACACAGGAGTTCGTCCGCGACCTCACCGCCCTGCTCGACGCACCCTCGATCCGTCCGCGCTCGCGAAGGAGCAGTCATGACCACCACCGCGCCCCCGGCCGACAGCCGCCTCATCGCCCTGGCCCACTACGCCGCCCGCGGCGTCCTGGAGAGCGTGCTCGGCCGTCACGGGCTCACGTTCCAGCAGTCCGTCACCCTCCGTCCGGTCGCCCTCTCCGACGCTCCCGTGAGCCGCGAGGCGCTGGTCGCCGAGGTGTGCCACGCACTGAAGGCGGACCCGGACGACATCCACGGGGTCGTGGACGAGCTGATCGGGAAGGGGCTCGTCGTCGACGAGCGGGACGGCCTGCGGGTCTCGCCCGCGGGCGGGAGCTGTACGGCCGGGTGACGGCCGAGACGGCCGAGAAGTCCGCCCGTGTCTACGCCGGCATCCCGCGGAGGACCTGGCGGTGGCCGGGCGGGTGCTCGCCCGGATCACCGAGCGGGCCAACGCGGAGCTGGCGGCGCCGACGGCCTGACCCCGTACGGGCCGCGACCGAGGACGAGCCCCGGCGTTCGTGGAATGTTCAACCACTCTGGTCCGTTGTGCACGCCGAAGGAGGTCAGGCGTGAACACGACGTACTACGACCACGGGACACCGGCGGAGCGCTGGGAGCGGGCCCGGATGTTCTTCGACGCCAAGGACTACGCCGCCGCGGCGCGCGTCCTGGGCGCGCTGGTCGAGGAGGTGCCGGAGCAGACCGGACCGCGGCTGCTGCTCGCCCGCGCCTACTACCACTCCGCCCAGCTGCGGCGCGCGGAGGCCGAGCTGCGGACCATCGTGGAGCGTGACCCGGTCGAGCACTACGCCCGGCTGATGCTGGGGCGCACCCTCCAGCGGCAGGGCCGCCAGACGGAGGCCGAGCCCCATCTGCGGATCGCCTCCGCGCTGGCCGGCGACTTCGGGGACGGCGCCTGACGCACGAGACCGGCCCGCGCCGCGCGAGGCCGGCATCCCCGGGCCGGTGCCCGGTTCCGCACCAGGAGCCGGGCACCGGCCGCTTCCGTGACCGGAGACCGGCCTCCTCCGCGTCGGGCCGCCGGCCGCTTCCGTGACCGGACACCGGCCGCCTCCGCGACGGGCGCCTGTTCAGCCGCGCGTGGCCGCGTCCGTGCGGCGGCCGTACGTCCGCCGGCCCGCCGGTGGGCGATCTCGCCGAGCAGGACGTCCACGGCGAGGAAGGCCGCCAGCGGGATGCCGAGCAGGGGGACGAAGTAGCCGACGACGGCCACGCCGGCCAGCAGCGGGACCAGGACGTGCGGCGGCACCTGCTGCCACGCGCCGCGCGGCACCGGGCGCCCGAAGGCGGAGCCGCGTCCCCGCTGCCACCACATGCGGTAGCCCCACACGACGAGCAGGATCAGGGCGAGCGCGAGCGCCATCAGCGCGATCTGGTTGGCCAGGCCGAACAGGATGCCGGTGTGCAGGTCGATGCCCCAGCGGGTCAGCTTCGCGAGCACCGGGTAGTCGGCGAACCGCAGGGTGTCCGTGACCTCGCCCGTCGCCGGGTCGACCGCGACCGAGTCCTGCTTGGTCGGCCAGCTGCGCTGCACCTGCTTGACGACGTACGCGGTCCCCGCGTCCGCGGGCGGCACGATCTCCACCGGATCGCCCAGGCCTTCGGCGCGCGCGGCGGCCAGCACCTTGTCCAGGCCGACGCCGTGGTCGGCGGCGCCCCCGGCGCCGGCCGCGGCACCGTGACCGGCGTGCTCGCCGCCGGTCGCGCCCGCCGACACCGACGGCGTGGACTGGCCGAGGGACGTGCGCAGTTCGTCGATGTTCGCCCCGGCGTACGCCGACCAGGTCAGGCCGGTCGCGGACAGGAAGAGGAACCCGGCCGCCGCCCAGGCGCCGACCGTGCCGTGCAGTCCGAGGGTGCGGCGCCGGCCGCTGGTGCCGCGCAGCCTGCGCCGGGCGCGCCGGCGCGAGAACCACAGCACCAGGCCGCCGCCGGCGATGACCCACAGCCAGCTCGCGGCGAACTCGCTGTACAGGCGGCCCGGTTCGCCCAGGTGCAGGTCCCGGTGGAGTTCGTCGATCCAGGTGCGCAGCGGCAGGGCGCCGGTCGAGCCGTACTGTTCGAGGGCGCCCTCGACCTTGCCGGTGTACGGGTCGACGAACACCGCCAGCGTCTTGTCGGCGTCGACACCCTCGACGCCGGACAGCAGCACCCTGGTGGTGGCGTCGGCCTCGGGGACGGGCGTATCGCGGACACCGTGCCCTCGGGGTGGGCCGCGCGGGCCGCGGCCACCTGTTCGGACACCGGCAGCTTCCGGTCGCCGACGTCGACGGTCAGCTCGTCGGCGTACACGATCTTCTCCGCCTGGAAGGACGCGGCGTAGAGCAGGCCGGTGACGGCCGCCACCAGCAGGAAGGGGCGACGAACAGCCCGGCGTAGAAGTGCAGGCGCAGGACGAGCGGGCGCAGCGTGGAGCGGCGGCCGGTCGGTGGGCCGGCCGGGCCGGGGCCGGTGGGGCCTCGTCCTCAGGGGTCGAGGGAGCGGTGGTCATCGTCGGTCTCTCCGGGGACGTGGGGGCGTGGCGGTCCAGTGGTCGGGGTGGCGGCACGCCCGGTTCCCGGCAGGATCTGTGGCGTGGGTCACATGGCGGGCGGAGGGTCCCACCGGGGCGGGCCGGCGTCCGGCGCCGTGGCATCCTGGCGCGATGGGAACTCCGCGTGCGGGCGCGCCTCTTGCCGAGCAGGTCGAGGAACTGCTGGCGGGCGACGGCCCGTTGGCCATCGTCACGGCCGGTGATCCGGTTCTGCGCCGGGGCGCCGAGCGGTTCGACGGGCAGCTGGAACCGGCGCTGTTCGCCCGCTTCGTCGACGCGCTGCGCCGCACCATGCACGCCGCACCGGGTGTCGGACTGGCCGCGGTGCAGGTGGGGATCCCGCTCAGGATCGCGGTGATCGAGGACCCGGCGCAGGTTCCGCAGGAGGTGCGCGTGGCGCGCGGACGGGTGCCGCAGCCGTTCCGCGTCCTGGTCAACCCGGCGTACGAGCCCGTGGGCACGGGCCGGGCCGCGTTCTACGAGGGGTGCCTGAGCGTGCCCGGCTGGCAGGCGGTGGTGGCACGGCACGAGACGGTACGGCTGACCGGCGCGGACGAGCACGGCAACGCCGTGGACGAGGTGTTCACCGGCTGGCCGGCACGGATCGTGCAGCACGAGACGGACCATCTCGACGGGACGCTGTACCTGGACCGGGCGGAGCTGCGCTCGCTGGCGTCGGCCGAGGCGATGGCGCGGCGCTGGACGCAGCCGACTCCCGGCGCGGCGGCGCACGCCCTGGGCTTCGACCTGCCCTGATACAGCCGACTCCCGCCGCGGCGGCGCGCACCTTGGGCTTCGACCTGCCCTGACCGCGTCGCGCCGCACCCGTCCGGCCCTCCGGCCACCGCACGGCCCGGCTCGTCCGCCGCGGCCCTCCCCGGGGCCGAGTGCGCACCTCCGGCGCACGGCCCGCCTCCCCGCGGGCCGAAAATCATGGGCGTCCGACCCGGCGCCCGCGTTACCCTGACCGCATGTCGACGCCCCGCATTTCCTAGCGAAGGACCCGGTTCCACGCCACCCGTGTGTCCTTCTGCTTGTTCGGAGCGTCTCTCAATGATCACCGTCCGTGATGTCGACGTGCGCGTCGGCGCGCGTCTGCTGCTGTCCGGCATCTCCTTCCACATCTCCCCCGGCGACCGCATCGGCCTGGTGGGCCGCAACGGCGCCGGCAAGACCACCCTGCTGAACACCCTCGCGGGCACCCTGCGGCCCGCCGCGGGCACGATCACCCGCAGCGGCGGCGTGGGCCACCTGCCGCAGGACTCCCGCGCCGCCGACCAGTCGGTGACCGTCGCCGAGCGCATCCTGTCCGCGCGGGGCCTGGACCGTGCGGTCCGCGCGCTGCACCGGGCCGAGGCGGCGATGGCCGACGGCTCGCAGCGTTCGCTGGACGCCTATGCGCGGGCCGAGGCCGAGTTCCAGGCCCGCGGCGGCTGGGCGGCCGAGGCGGAGGCCGCCCGGGTGGCCGCGGGCTCGGGCTCACCGCGGAGCACCTGGACCGCCCCCTCGCCGCCCTGTCCGGCGGGCAGCGCCGCCGGGTGGAGCTGGCCCGGATCCTGTTCGCCGACCACGGCACGCTGCTGCTGGACGAGCCCACGAACCACCTGGACGCCGACTCGGTGGCCTGGCTGCGGCCTTCCTGGCGAACCGGCCCGGCGCGGTGGTGCTGATCAGCCATGACACCTCGCTGCTCGCCGACACCGTGAACCGCGTCTTCCGGCTCGATCCGCGGCGGGCGTCGCTCGACATCCACAACACCGGCTGGGACGCCCATCTCGCCCGGCTGGAGGCCGATGAGCGGCGCCGGGCGCGGGAGCGGGCCAACGCCGAGCGCAAGGCGGCGTCCCTGCACGCGCAGGCCGGCAAGATGCGGGCGCGGGCGTCGACGGCGGTCGCCGCCCGCAACATGGCCCGCCGGGCCGACCGGATGCTGGCCGGCCTGGAGCCGGTGCGGCGGGCCGAGAAGACCGCCCGGATCCGGCTGCCGGAGCCGGCGCCCTGCGGGCGGATCCCGCTCGGCGCGGTGTCGCTGACCCGGTCGTACGGCGGCCGGCGCGTCCTCGACGGCGTCGACCTGGCCGTGGACCGGGGCAGCAGGCTGGTGGTGCTCGGGCCCAACGGCGCCGGCAAGACCACCCTGCTGCGGCTGCTCGCCGGGCACGACGCGCCCGACGGCGGCCGGGTCGTCCACGGCCACGGACTGCGGCTCGGCTACTTCGCGCAGGAACACGACACGCTGGACCCGGAGCTGACGGTGCGCCGGCAGCTGTCCGCCGTCGCACCGCATCTCACCGACGGCGAGGTGCGGCACGTGCTGGGCTCGTTCCTGTTCGGCGGGACGACGCCGGCAAGCCCGTCGGGGTGCTCTCCGGCGGGGAGAAGACCCGGCTGGCCCTGGCGGGCTGGTGCACTCCGGCGCCAACGTCCTGCTCCTGGACGAGCCCACGAACAACCTCGACCCGGCCTCGCGCGCCGAGGTGCTGGCCGCGGTCGGCACGTATCCGGGCGCGATCGTGATGGTCACCCACGACCGGGCGCGATCGAGGCGCTGCGCCCGGACCGGGTGCTGCTGCTGCCGGAGGCGGAGGAGGACCTGTGGAGCGAGGACTACCTGGAACTGGTCCCGTCCGCCTGAGGCGCGGGCGGGCCCCGTCGCCCCGGGCGGCGGGTCAGCTGTCGCGGTACGCCTCCAGCAGCCGCAGCCAGACCTCGCTGACGGTCGGGTAGGACGGCACCGCGTGCCACAGGCGGCTGACCGGGACCTGGCCGGCGACGGCGATCGTCGCCGAGTGGATCAGTTCCCCGACGCCCGGACCGACGAGGGTGACGCCGCGCAGGATCTCGTCCTCCAGGTCGACGACCATGCGGGCGCGGCCCTTGTAGCCGTCGGCGTACAGGCCGGCGCCGGCCACCGTCGACAGGTCCACGTCGACGGCGCGGACCCGGTGCCCGGCCTGTTCGGCCTCGGCCAGCGACAGGCCCACGGACGCCGCCTCCGGGTCGGTGAAGACCACCTGGGGAACGGCGCCGTGGTCGGCGGTCGCGGCGTGTGCGCCCACGCCTCGGTGAGCAGGGGCTCGCCCGCGGCCCGGGTGGCGATGGCGGCGCCGGCGATACGGGCCTGGTACTTGCCCTGGTGGGTGAGGAGGGCGCGGTGGTTGACGTCGCCGACGGCGTACAGCCAGTCGTGGCCGTCGACCCGGAGGCTGTCGTCGACCGGGAGCCAGGAGCCGGGTTCCAGGCCGACGGTCTCCAGTCCGAGGTCGTCGGTGCGCGGGGCGCGGCCGGTGGCGAAGAGGATCTCGTCGGCCTCGACGCGGTCGCCCGCGTCGGTGACGGCCACGACGGTGCCGTTCTCGCGGGTGACCGACGTGACGGAGACGCCGGTGCGGACGTCGGCGCCGGCCTCGGTGAGCGCCTCGGCGACCAGTTCGCCGGCGAACGGCTCCATGCGGTTCAGCAGGCCCTTGCCGCGGACCAGGAGGGTGACCCGGGCGCCGAGGGCCTGCCAGGCGGTGGCCATCTCCACGGCCACCACTCCCCGCCGACCACGATCAGCCGGCCCGGCACCTCCTGGGCGGCGGTGGCCTCGCGGCTGGTCCACGGGCGGACGCCGGCGAGGCCGGGAAGGTCCGGCAGGGCGGCGCGACTGCCGGTGCAGACGGCGACGGCGTGCCGGGCGGCCAGGGTCCGCCGCCGCCCGTCGGGCCCGGTCACCTCCACGGTGCGCGGCCCGGCGAGCCGGCCGTGTCCCCGGTGGAGGTCGGCGCCGATGCCCTCCACCCACCGGACCTGGCCGTCGTCCTTCCAATGGGAGGCGTACTCGTCCCGGTGGGCGAGGACGGCGGCCGCGTCGAGCGGGCCCTGCACCGCCTGCCGGACACCGGGGACCCTGCGCGCGTCCGCGCGGGTGATGACGGGCCGCAGCAGGGCCTTGCTGGGCATGCACGCCCAGTAGGAGCATTCGCCGCCGACCAGTTCGCTCTCCACGATCGCGGTGGTCAGGCCGGCGGCGCGGGTGCGGTCGGCGACGTTCTCGCCGACGGGGCCGGCGCCGATCACCACGACGTCGTACGCGAGGGTTTCCGATTCCGTCATGGGGTCAGTCTGGTGGGTGGTGTGCGGCGCCCGCCACATGGGTACACGCGCCCACGGCACCGGTACGCGCCGGGTACGTCCTGGGAATACCCGCCCGGCGGACCGTGTTGTGCCGAGGCCTCCGCCCCGACACCAGGAAGCAGGGAACACCCGATGAGCAGCACCGTGGAGCTCACCAAGGAGAACTTCGACCAGACGGTCACGGACAACGAGTTCGTCCTGATCGACTTCTGGGCCGAGTGGTGCGGGCCGTGCCGCCAGTTCGCCCCCGTGTACGAGAAGGCGGCCGAGGACAACCCCGACCTGGTGTTCGGCAAGGTCGACACGGAGGCGCAGCCCGAGCTGGCGGCGGCCTTCGGCATCCAGTCGATCCCGACGCTGATGATCGTCCGCGACCAGGTGGCCGTGTTCGCGCAGCCCGGCGCGCTGCCGGAGGCCGCGCTGGCGGACGTCATCGGGCAGGCGCGGAAGCTGGACATGGACGAGGTCCGCAAGGCGGTCGCCGAGCAGCAGGCGAAGCAGGCCCAGGAAGGCCAGTGACCGCGCCGTCAGCGGCCCGGACGGCCGGTGACGGGAAGGGAAGCCGGCCGGCCCGCGGGCCGGATGACACGCGGAGCGGCGGAACGGGCGACTGACGCGCGGAGCGGCGGAACGGGCGACTGACGCGCGGAGCGGCGGAACAGGCGACGCGACGGGTGGCCGCGCCGGTCAGCTCGACTCCCGGTGCACCACCGTCGCGCCCAGCACCTTGTGCCGCTGGGGCGGGCGCCGGGGTCGCGTACCGCGCCGTCGACCAGTTCCGCGAGGGCGCGTCCGAGGGCAGCTCGATGTGCACGGTGCTCAGCCGTGGGCGCAGCAGCCGGCCGAGCATGAGGTCGTCGGCGCCGATCACGGCCGTCCGGCCGGGATGTCCACGCCGGCGTCCTGGAGGGCGCGGCACAGCAGCATCCCGTACTCGTCGTTGTACGTGAACACCGCGTCCAGGCCGAGGGCGTCCCAGCGTTCGGCGAGGCGGGCGGCGGAGTCCTCGTCGTGGGCGAGGGGCAGTTCGGTGACGGTGGCCCCGGTGTCGCGCAGGGCGCGCCGCACTC
This sequence comes from Streptomyces sp. SW4, assembly GCA_003248315.1. GTDB lineage: Bacteria > Actinomycetota > Actinomycetes > Streptomycetales > Streptomycetaceae > Streptomyces. Next base: position 570,802 of record QKWM01000001.1, on the reverse strand, counting down.
CGCGCAGGCGGGGCCCGGAGAACAGCTCCAGCCCGGGTTCCTCGGGCACGACGACACCGATCCGGCGGCGGCCCCGGTCGTACAGGTGGCGGCCGGCGCAGGCGCCGACGGCCTCGTGGTCCATCAGCAGGGCGTGGGCGCCCTCGACGGGCTCGGTGCCGAGGGTGACGACGGCGCGGGCTCCGGAGCGCTCGAGCACCTGGACGCCGCCGGGTCAGGCCCGGTCCGGGCACCAGCACGGCCACCGGCCGCAGCTCGGCCCAGGCCCGGGCGGCCTCGTCGCCCCGCAGGCCGACGGTGCCGTACTGCACGACCGTGTAGTCGAGGCGGCCCAGCGCCCACTGGAGTTCGTCGAGGAACCGGCTGTAGAGCGGGCCGACGGGAAGGTGGGGGCGGGCATCAGGACCAGGCGGCTGTGCCCGGCGCGCAGACTGCGGGCGGCGGCGTGCGGTACGTAGCCGAGTTCCTCGGCGGCGGCGTGGACGCGGCGGCGGGTGGGTTCGCTGATCCGGACGGCGCTGGTGTTGTTGAGGACGTAGGAGACGGTCGCGCGCGAGACGCCGGCGAGGCGGGCCACATCGGCGCTCGTGGGACGGAGCGCGGTGCGGAGGGGACGCGGAGGCGGGCGTGTTGGGTATCTGCACCATGACGTACGGCATCTTGGCAGAAGCCGGAGGCCGTCCGTCCGTGGGGCGCGGTCGTCCGGACCGGACGAAAATCCGTCCGCCGGGGCGGGTGTGGCCGGGAGGAAATCCGCATGCCGGGCCGGGCGTGGACCGGGAAGAGGGGCCCGGGGAGATCCGCCCCGGCCGGGTGTGCGGTGTGGGGCTACTCCGGCGGGTCCGTGCGGGTGACCCGGGCGACCAGGTCGCTCCAGCCCGCCTCCAGGCGGGCCGGCGGCATGCCGCGCTGGCGGGTCAGATGGTGGATCTGCGCCGGGTCGAGGTAGGCCATCAGCGGGTAGGACAGCAGGTCGGCGTCCTCGCCCGGGAGCGCCTGGCGCAGCAGCAGGGCGACGTGCCCGCGGTGGAACTGGCGGGGCGGCAGGGTGAAACGGCGTTCGGGCGGGGATCGGCGGCCAGTTGCAGGTCGAGTTCGTCGTGCGTGCGGCGCAGCAGGGTGCGGCCGAAGGCGTGCAGCCGCTCCACGGGAGGCGCTCCCGGGCCCAGCGGCGGGGCCCGCCGAGCACCGCGGCCTGGAACTTCTTCTCGGAGTGGTCCAGCAGCGCCGCCAGCAGGCCGGTGCGGTCGCCGAAGCGGCGGAAGACCGTGCCCTTGCCCACCGAGGCCGCGGCGGCCACCGCCTCCATCGTGACGCAGGCCGCTCCCTGCTCGGCCACCAGGCGGGCGGCCGCCTCCAGCAGCCTGGCCCGGTTCCGCGCGGCGTCGGCGCGCAGGCACGGCTCGTCCTGGCCGGGCGCGGGGCCGAGTTGCAGCAGCTCGGGCGCGCCGGCGGTCTCCTCGGGCTCCGGGACGGGCGGCGGGACGGCGGACATGACGTCAGCGTAAAGCATCGGGAATGAAACTGGACCGCGGTCCGCTTAAGGTGCTACAACTTTAAACGGACCTCGGTCCGGTTCTTTACGGCAGTGTTGCACCGTTCCCCCAGGAGTTCCGCATGTCTGTTCGCATCCTCGCCCTCGTCGGCAGCGTCCGCGCCGGTTCGCACAACCGTCAGCTCGCCGAGGCGGCCGTCCGGCTCGCCCCGAGGGAGCGGAGGTGGAGCTGTTCGAGGGCCTGGCCGAGATCCCGTTCTACAACGAGGACATCGACGTCGAGGGCACCGTCCCGGCCCAGGCCGAGCGCCTGCGCGAGGCGGCGGCCGCCGCCGACGCCCTGCTGATCTTCACGCCCGAGTACAACGGCACCATCCCGGCCGTCCTGAAGAACGCCATCGACTGGCTGTCCCGCCCGTACGGCGCCGGCGCCATCAGCGGCAAGCCGGTCGCCGTCGCCGGCACCGCCCTCGGCCAGTACGGCGGCGTGTGGGCGCACGACGAGACCCGCAAGTCCGTGGCATCGCCGGCGGCAAGGTGATCGAGGACATCAAGCTGTCCATCCCCGGCTCGGCGAGCCGCTTCGGCGAGACCCACCCGGCCGACGACGCCGAGGTCGCCGCCCAGCTGACCGAGATCGTGGCGCGGCTGCACGCCGACGCGGGCTCGGCCGCGGCCGCCTGACCCGTACGGTCCCCAAGGGCCGGAGGCCGACAAGGCTCCGGCCCCTTCGCCGTGCCCGCGGCCGGCGCGGGACGCCGTGGGACGGCGGGCGCGGTGCCAGGCGTCGCGGGCCCGGCACGATCGGCGAGACCCCTAGGCCACCGCCGTCGGCGCCAGCGTGCGCAGTTCCTCCAGGGCGGCGGCGACCGCGGGACGCCGGTGGCCGCCGCGGCGCGTGCAGGTGAGCAGCTTGCGGTGGGGACGACGCGTGCACCGCACCCGGGTGACGGGCAGGTGCGGGGGATGTGGGCCAGCCGCGGGATCAGGGCGACACCCAGCCGCTGGGCGACGAGATGCGCGGTGACGTTCCAGTCCAGGGCGTGATGGACCACGTCGGGGGTGAAACCGGCGGCGCCGCACGCCGACATCACGTGCGGCCGGCACGGGCTCTCCGGCACGGGGCGATCCACGGCTCGTGCGCCGCGTCCGCCAGGTCCACGCGGTCCCGTCCCGCGAGCGGATGGCCGTCGGCGACGACCAGGTCGAACGGGTCGTCGAGCAGCGGCCGCTGGTCGAACCGGGCGTCGCCCAGCGGCGGGTTGCCCGGGGTCGCCTCCACCACCGCCAGCTCCGTCACCCCTCGAACAACAGGTCGAAGCTCTCCGGTACGCCCGCCTCCCGGATGCGGACGGACAGCCGCGGGTGCCGTTCGCGCAGCCGGGCGGCCATCGGCGCGAGCAGCACCGAGACGGCCACCGGGAAACCGGTGACGTGCAGCGGCCCGGCCGGAGTTCCCTGACCGGCGCGCAGGTCGAGCTCGGCCTCGGCCCAGCGGGCCTCGATGGCGTCGGCGTGCGCCAGCAGGCTCTCGGCGGCCGGGGTCAGCCGGACGCCCCGGCCCTGCGGCTCCAGCAGGTCCACGCCCAGGTCGCGGGCGAGCTGCCGGATCTGCTGCGAGGCGGCGGACGGGGTGAAGTGCAGGGCGCGGGCGGCGGCGGTGACCGTGCCGTAGTGGGCGACCGCCCGCAGGACGTGGAGCCGGCGGAGGTCAATCATGAAGTCCACGCTTCACGGTGCCGTCCACAAAGTCAACCTGGACGTGCACGGACCCGGCATCGCACCCTTGGTCGTGTCGCGGCGGCCGCCCGCCACGCCGTACGGCGCCGGGCCGGTCGCACCACGCCGACGACCAGCATCCACGACGTACGAGGAGTCGCCATGACCAGCACGACCGGTGCCGCGTGCCCGCACTGCGGATGGCCGGACGGTGCCGATCCCTTCCAGGTGGTGTCGCGGCACGCCACCGCGACGGGACACACGGTCTGGGCCCGCTGCGCCTGCGGCTCGCTGCAGATGCGGGTCGACGACGGCCGCGGCGCCCGCGTGGTCTCCCGCAGCCGCCCCGCCCCGGCGCACCCCGTGCGGTGAGCCGGCGTACGGCGGCGCCGAAGCCGCCGGCGGAGCGATCATGGACGGGCCGCGGACACCGCCGCGGCCCGTGTGGAGGAGAAGCGATGCCGCAGGTCCCGCCCCCGTTCGACCCGGAACTGGCCGCCGCGCTGGAGTCGCTGGGCCCCGACGCCGCCCCGGCCTCACCGCCCGGGACATCGCCGAGGCGCGCCGGCATCCCGGTCTGGACCTCCTCGCCGGCCAGGACCTGACACTCGGCGGAAGGTTCACGGTGGAGGACCGGCGCGTGCCCGGCCCGCCGGGCGGACCGGACGTCACCCTGCTGATCTGCCGGCCGGCCGCTCCGCGTACACCGGGCCCGCTCCCCGTCCTCTACTACGCGCACGGCGGCGGCATGGTCCTCGGCACCCGCCGGACCGGGGTCGAGGTGCCGCTGGAGTGGGCGTCGGAGCTGGACGCGGTCGTCGTGTCGGTCGAGTACCGGCTGGCGCCGGAGCATCCGTACCCGGCGGCGGTGGACGACGTGTACGCCGGGCTGCTGTGGCTCGCCGGGCACGCGGCGCAGATCGGCGCCGACCCCGGCCGGATCGTCGCCGCGGGCAGCAGCGCGGGCGGCGGGCTGTGCGCCGCGCTGGCCCTGCTCGCCCGGGACCGGCGAGGTCCCCGGCCCTTCGCCCAGGTGCTGCTGTCCCGATGCTCGACGACCGCAACGACTCGCCGTCGGCGCGGCAGATGTCCGGCCGGGGGCTGTGGGACCGCTCGGCCAACGAGACCGCCTGGACCGCGTTCCTCGGCGACCTGCGGGGCGGTCCGACGTGCCCGCCTACGCGGCTCCGGCCCGGGCGGAGGACCTGTCCGGGCTGCCGCCGGCCTTCCTCGACGTCGGTTCGGCGGAGACCTTCCGCGACGAGGTCGTCGGCTACGCCACACGGATCTGGCAGGCCGGCGGCGTCGCAGAACTCCACGTCTGGCCCGGGGGTTCCACGGCTTCGACGGTCTCGCCCCCGGCGCCGCCCTCACCCGGGCGGCCCGCGCCGCCCGGCTGGACTGGCTGCGCAGGCTGCTCGTCCGCTGACCGCCGGGCGGGCCGGGAACGGCCGCGAACGCGCAGGTGAGGGCGGGGCGGCCGTTGACAGGGCCGGGACGGGGCCGTAGAAAGCTGAGCGCAAGGCCGCCCGGCCGAACCCGGCGGCGGGCGCCCGGCCCGGCGGCAGGAGACACGAGCGTGCAGCGGCTTCCCCTGTCCGGGGTCACGGTGGTCAGTCTCGAGCAGGCGGTGGCTGCGCCCTACGCCACCCGGCAGCTCGCCGACCTCGGGGCGCGCGTCATCAAGGTGGAACGCCCGGGCGACGGCGACTTCGCCCGCCGCTACGACCGGGCCGTGCACGGGCAGTCCAGCTACTTCGTGTGGCTGAACCGGTCCAAGGAGTCCCTCACCCTGGATCTGAAGGACCCGCGGGGCAGGGAGATCCTGGACCGGCTCCTGGAACGCGCCGACGTCTTCGTCCAGAACCTCGCGCCGGGCGCCGCCGACCGGCTCGGGCTCGGCGCCGCCGAGCTGACCGGGCGGCTGCCGCGGCTCGTCCCCTGCACCATCTCCGGGTACGGCACCAGCGGTCCATGGGCCGACCGCAAGGCGTACGACCTGCTGGTGCAGTGCCAGACGGGGCTGGTGTCGCTCACCGGGACGCCCGAGGAGACCGCCCGCGTCGGGATCTCCGTCGCCGACATCGCCGCCGGGATGTACGCCTACAGCGGCATCCTCACCGCGCTGTACACGCGGGCGACGACCGGCGAGGCCCACCCCGTGGAGGTCTCGCTCTTCGAGGCGCTCGCGGAGTGGATGGGCCAGCCCGCCTACTACACCCGCTACGGCGGCGGACAGCCCCCGCGGCTGGGCACCCGGCACGCCACCATCGCGCCCTACGGCGCGTTCCGGGCCGCCGACGGCAAGGAGGTGCTGTTCTCGGTCCAGAACGAACGGGAGTGGGCGGCGCTGTGCGCGGAGTTCCTCGGGCGGCCGGAGCTGACCGGTGATCCGCGGTTCGCCACGGGGGCGGACCGGGTCGCCCACCGGGAGGAACTGGACGCGCTGGTCGCCGCGCGCTGTGCCCGGTCCGGCAGCGCGGAGCTCCTGGAGGAGCTGCGGCGCATCGGGGTCGCCTGCGCCGGGTCAACGACGTCGCCGCGTTCCTGGACCACCCGGTGCTGGCCGCCCGGGGCGCTGGCGGGAGGTGGGCGTGCCGGGCGGTGCGACGGTGGAGGCGCTGCTGCCGCCGGCCGACCTGGTGGGTGTGCCGGTGCGGATGGACGCCGTGCCGGATGTCGGGGAGCACACCGATGCGATTCTTGCCGACCTGGGGTGGTCGGCGGCCGATGTCGCGGTGCTGCGGGCGGACGGGGTGGTCTGAGACGGGTCTGCGGAGGGCGGCCCGGGGTGGGGTGGGTTGCGGTGGGCCGGCCGGCTGCGGGTCGGGGGTGGCTGGTCGCGCAGTTCCCCGCGCCCCTTGTCGGCGTTCCGGCCGGGCCCCGTTCTCGGTGCACGCCGGGCAGGGAAAGGGGTGCGGTTGTTCCGGCCGGTGCGGGGCGGGGGTGGCTGGGCGCGCAGTTCCCCGCGCCCCTTGTCGGCGTTCCGGCCGGGCCCCGTTCTCGGTGCACGCCGGGCAGGGAAAGGGGTGCGGTTGTTCCGGCCGCTGCGGGTCGGGGGTGGCTGGGCGCGCAGTTCCCCGCGCCCCCTTCGGGGCGTTCCGGCCGGGCCCGTTTTCGGTGCACGCCGGGGAGGAAGGGGCTGCGGTGGGCCGGCCGGCTGCGGGTCAGGCGTGGCTGGGCGCGCAGTTCGCCGCGCGCCTTGTCGCCGCCGGGTCCTTTTCAGGGTGCCGGGGTTTCGGGTGTTCAGTCCGGGGTGTTCGGTGACGGGAGGGCCCGCAGGACGTCCTCGTCGGTCAGCTGGTCGAAGTTCTCGTACCAGAGGCCGACGGCCGTGAAGGCGTCGGGGGTGTGGGGGCAGACCACCTCGTCCGCCTCCGTCCGCATCGCGGCCACCGTCTCCGGCGCGCCCACCGGTACGGCGAGGACCAGACGGCCGGGCTCCCGGCGTCGCAGGGAGCGCAGGGCCGCCCGGGCCGTGGAGCCGGTGGCCAGGCCGTCGTCGACGACCACCACGGTCCGGCCGCGCACCTCGGGGCGGGACGGCCTGGCGGTAGCGGCGTTCCCGGCGCCTGAGCTCCGCCCGCTCGCGGTCGACGACGGGCGCGAGGCCGGCCTCGTCCAGCCCCAGTCCGGCCACGGCGCGCGCGTCGTAGACCGGCTCGTCGTCCCGGCGATGGCGCCGACGCCGTACTCCTCCTGGAACGGCGCGCCGATCTTCCGTACGACGAGCACGTCGAGCGGGGCGCCGAGTGCGCCGGCGACCTCCCGGGCCACGGCGACGCCGCCCCGGGGCAGGGCCAGGACCAGCACGGGGTCCGGCAGACCGCCGGCCTCCCGCAGCGCCCGCAGCTCCCCGGCCAGCGCCCGTCCGGCCTGCCGGCGGTCGTGGTACCGCATGATGGCGCGCCTCCTTCGTGCCGCGCGTCCCCCGCGCCGCCCGCGTACCCTCCCCGCCGCGTTCCGATGCCGGGCCCGGCCCGCCGCGGCCGTCTCACCCGAAGGGAGCAACCGGTGTTTCCGGACGGGCGCCGCAGGCAACCCGGCACCCAGCGCGGGGCCGCTCGTTCCGCGCCGACCCCCGGCGCCCTGCCGGCCGTGAACGTGACGGGAGTTCCCGGATGACCACTGCCCTTCCATCCGCGGCCCGCCCGGCCGGGCCCGCGCATCGGCGTGCTCGGCTCGTACGGCGGTTTCAACATCGGCGACGAGGCGATCCTGACCTGTGTCCTGGCCTGTCTGCGGGTCCACCGGCCGGACGCCCACCTGGTCGTGTTCAGCCGCAACGCCGAGCACACCCGCGCCCATCACGCCGAGGCCGACGAGGTGGTGGACTGGGAGGGCGTGAGCCGCAACCGGGTCCTGGACGTGCTGCCCGGCCTCGACCTGCTGGTGCTGGGCGGCGGCGGCATCCTCTACGACGGGGAGGCACGGCGCTATCTGCGGCTCGTGCGGGCCGCGCAGGACCGGGACGTCCCGACGTTCGCCTACGCGGTCGGCGCCGGCCCGCTGCGGGAGGCGGAGGACCGGGAGGCGGTGCGCACCGTGCTGGCCGACATGGACGACGTGGCGGTGCGCGACGAGGAGTCCAAGCTGGTCCTCGAGGAGGTCGGTCTGGAACGCGAGGTCACGGTGACCGCCGACCCGGCGCTGCTGCTGCGGCCGGAGCCGTTCACCGAGGCGATGATGCGCGACGAGGGCGTGCCGACGGAGGCCCGGCTGGTGGGCATGTCGGTGCGGGAGCCGGGCCGGGCGGCCGAGAAGCTGGACGAGGGCGACTACCACGCGCTCCTCGCCGACGTCGCCGACTTCCTGGTGCGGCGCCTGGACGCGCACGTGGTGTTCCTGCCGATGGAGCGGCACGACGTCCGGCACGCGCACGCCGTGCTGTCCCACATGACCGCGCCGGACAAGGGGCGGATCCTGCACGGCGACTACAGCCCCGGTCAGGTCCTCGGGCTGATGCGCCATCTGGAGCTGGCCGTCGGCATGCGGCTGCACTTCGTGATCTTCGCGGCGCTGACGGGCGTGCCGGTGCTGCCGCTGCCGTACTCCGGGAAGGTCTTCGACTTCGCGCGTCGGCTCGGCGCCCCGGCCCTGGTGGGTGTCGCCCGGGAGCAGGCGGGGCTGCTGCTGGCGGAGGTGGACCGGCTCTGGGACGAGTACCCGCAGCGCCGCGACGATCTGCGCACGCGGATGCGGGAGCTGACGGAGACCGCGCGGGAGACCTGTGCGCGCTGCGGCTCCCTGCTGGACGAGATCGGCGGCGGCCGGAGGGCGCAGGAGCACGGGCGGGACCTGCCGTACGCCGCCGAGCCGCGGCCGCTGCACGCCTGACGCGAGGGGGACCGATGCCGAGCAGCCGAGGCGTGCCGCAGCCGGCGGCCGGAAGCGGACCGCGGCCGGGAGCCCGAGGCGGGCCGCGGCCGGGAGGGGGATCCGATGCCGATCCTGAAGGAGCCCCGCGAGACCCGCACGGTCACACTGCCGCCGCGCGACGCCCGGCACGGGGGCAGCTGCGACGTGCTGGTGGTGGGCGGCGGCCCGGCCGGGTTCGCCGCCGCGGTCGGCGCCGCCGAGGCGGGCGCCGACGTGGTGCTCGTCGAGCGCTACGGCTTCCTCGGCGGCAACGCGACGGTGGCGCTGGTGATGCCGCTGATGTCGTTCCACAACGAGCACAAGCAGGCCACCTTCACCGAGACCGGCGAGGACTCCCGGCTGCTGCCCACCGACCACGGCGAGGGCGAGCCGGTGGTCGCGGGGGTGCTGTGGCGGCTGCTGGACCGGCTCACCGGACGCGGCGGCTGCCTGCCGCCGTCGCCGAAGACCGGGTACACGGTGCCCTTCGATCCGGAGCTGTTCAAGCTGGTGCTGCTGGACATGCTGGACGAGGCCGGTGTGCGGATGCTGTTCCACTCCTTCGCCTCCGGCGCGCTGCCGCTGGACGACGGCTCCGGCTGGCGGGTGGTCTTCGAGACCAAGTCCGGTCCGGTGGTGATCGACGCCGGTGTGGTCGTGGACGGCACCGGCGACGGCGACGTGGCGGCGGCGTGCGGGGCGTCGTACGAGATCGGCCGCAAGGAGGACGGGCTGGTGCAGCCGATGACGCTGATGTTCCGCGTCGCGGACTTCGCCCGGCCGGACTTCGCCGACTACGTGCGCGCCCACCCCGACCAATGGCGGGGCGTGCACGGCCTGTGGGACCTGATCGAGGAGGCCCGCGCGGACGGCGATCTGCGGCTGCCGCGCGAGGACATCCTGTTCTTCGCCACGCCGCATCCGCGCGAGGTCGCCGTCAACAGCACCCGGGTGAACCGGGTGCTCGGCACCAGCGTGTGGGACCTGACCCGGGCCGAGTACACGGCCCGCCGCCAGCTGGCGCAGATCGACCGGTTCCTGCGCACCCGGGTCCCCGGCTTCGAGGAGTCCTACGTGGTGCAGAGCGGCACCCACATCGGGGTGCGCGAGACCCGGCGGGTGCTCGGCGACTACCAGCTCACCGGCCACGACATCCTCGCCGCGCGCACCTTCCCGGACGTCGTCGCGCACGGCGCCTACCCGATCGACATCCACAACCCGCGCGGCAGCGGCACCGTCCTGAAGCGGGTGCCGACCGGCAGCTTCTACGACATCCCGATGCGGTGCCTCGTCCCGCGCGGCACCGACCGGCTGCTGGTCGCCGGCCGGTGCATCTCGGGGACGCACGTGGCGCACTCGTCGTACCGGGTGATGCCGATCGCGATGGCGACCGGGCAGGCGGCGGGCGTGGCCGCGGCGATGACCGTGCGGCACGGCCACGGGCCGCGGGGCGTCCCCTACCGGCTGGTGCAGCGCGAACTGCTGCGGCAGGGCGCCCGGCTGCGCATCGGCACCGCGTCCCGCCCCTGACGGACCGCGTCCCCTCCCGGCCCCTGACACCGGCGGCCCTGGCCCCTGACACCGGTGGCCCCGCGGTCCGGGGCGGCAGGGGGCGGGTCAGCTCGCCCAGTCGAGCAGGCGCTCCCGGTTCTCGGGGCGCGGAGATGGGCGAGCGAGGCCTTCTCCAGCTGGCGGACGCGTTCCCGGGTGAGGCCGACGTGGGCGGCGACCTGCTGGAGGGTGCGGGGGTGCCCGTCGTGCAGACCGTAGCGGAGGCTGAGGATCAGGGACTCGCGGGGCGGAAGCGTCCCGACGGCCTCCCGCAGTTCCTCCGCCAGTGCCTGGTACTCGGCGACCTCGGGGGCCTGGAGGACCTCCGTGTCGGCGATCAGGTCGCCGACCACGGTCTCCCCGGTCTCGTCCACCGGGGTGTCCAGGCTGACCGCGTCCCGCCCGACCCGGCGCAGCCAGTCCACCTTGTCGGCGGGGACGCCGCTCGCCTCGGCCACCTCCTCGGCCGTCGGTTCGCGGTCCAGGCTCGCGCGCAGCTTCCGCTCGACCTTGGCGAGCTTCTGGAGCTGCTCCACGACGTGCATCGGCAGCCGCACGGTCCGGGCGTGCGTCGCCAGGCCCCGTTCGATGGCCTGCCGGATCCACCAGGTGGCGTACGTGGAGAACTTGAAGCCCTTGGTGTGGTCGAACTTCTCGACCGCCCGGATCAGGCCGAGGTTGCCCTCCTGGATGACGTCCAGCAGGGGCAGGCCCCGGTGCGCGTGCCGCTTGGCCATGGACACCACGAGCCGGAGGTTGGCGCGCACCATGTGGTCCTTGGCGGCCTGCCCGTCGCGGACGGCCTCGGCCAGTGCGCGGCGTTCCCCGGGGGACGGCGGGGGCTCCCCGGCGTCGGCCCGTTCCAGTTCCTCCTGGGCGGCGATGCCGGCCTCCATGCGCTGGGCGAGCCGTACCTCGTCCTCGGCGGTCAGCAGGGGGGTGGCGCCGATCTGCGCCAGGTACTGGCCGAGCAGGTCGGGTTCCTCGTCGGGTTCGGGGATGCGGGTGCGCAGCCGCGCGGTGCGGGCGGGGGCGCGGCGGTCCTGGTGCGCGGTGGGTGTTCCTGCCGGCGCAGACATCTCGTGTTCCTCCGTCCCCTCCTCGTGCCAAAGGGCCTGCGGTCCTCGTGCCAGAGGGCTTCGGGTACCCGGGGCGCCTCCGCCCGAACGTGCGCGCCGGACGGCTCCGGATCAGCCCGGGTCGATCAGCGCGAGGCCGAACTCGGGCCGGTGGGTCCGGGCGAGTTCTGCCGGGCTGTCCCGGATCACGACCTCCAGGGTCGGCCACACCCGGCCGGAGAGCAGATGGCCGCCGCGGGTGGTGCCGTCGGACAGGCCGAGGACGGCGTGCAGGTGCGGGACCGGGCCGTCGTCGCCGACGGCGATGTCGCCGAGCAGCGAGAGCACCTCGCACTGCTCGTCCACCGGGATGTGCCGGTAGTCCCTGGCCCCGCGGTCGAACCAGCCGACCACCGCCTCGGAGAACGCGCCCACGGCGGTCACCTGCGAGGCGCCGAGGGAGTGCTCGCGGGCGAAGGCCGTGATCCGGCCGACGGGCTCCTCCCCGGGTCGAGCACGAGTACGTACACCGCGGACGGGCCGTCCTGCACCTGTCGCCACTTCATGCGCGCCGGGTACCCGGCGCCGGTCACGGCAACCGCCGGCCCTCCCCGCCCCGGCCGGCCGGGGCGGCGTCGTCGTGCAGGGCCCGGGCGAGCGCGGCGAGCCAGCCGTCGACGGGTCCGAAGGTGAGGAATCCGCTGCCGGCTCCGGCGAGTTGGCCGGCGGCCGGCAGCAGCCGCCGGTGGGTGCGCTCCAGCGCGTCCCGCTCGCCCAGTTCCAGCGCGAGGGCGGCCTCGGCGCAGCACAGCGCCTCGTACATCAGGTCGGGCGGGGGTTCCGGAAGGGATCGCAGGGCGCTGCGGGCCTCCGCGTCGCGGCCGCGGCGGAGCAGGGCGAACGGCCGGGCCCAGGGCAGGTAGGGCCCCCAGTCGGCGTCGGGGTCGACGTCCGGTCGCCGCCCGTGGGCCAGGTCGAGGCCGAGCAGGGCGAGGGGCAGCAGGCCGTGCCGCACCCCGGGCATGCCCGCGCCGTCCAGCAGGGCGGCGGTCCTCCGGTAGGCCTCCGCGGCCCGGTCGGGCGGGCCTTCGGCGGCCAGGCGCAGTGCGCGGTGCCCGTCGGTGAACACGGCCACCAGCGGCAGTTCGTGGCGTGCGGCCAGGCGGTCGGCGGCCCGGGCGTGCTCCTCGGCGGTGGTGAAGTCGGCGAGGGCGGCACGGGCCTGGACGCGGATCAGGTGGCCCAGCACCTCGTAGGTGACCAGTTGGTGGCGGGCGGCGAGGGCGGTCAGCTCGGCGCCGATCGCGTCGCGGCGCGGGGCGAGTCCGGCGCGGGTGCAGGACTGCATGAAGGCGCCGTCGAGGGCGAAGGCGAGCAGCGCCGGGTCGTCGAGGCGGCGCGCGATCCGTTCGGCCTCGGCCGCGGCCTGCGGGCCGCGGGGGAGCGTACGCCGCGCGACTCCACGGCGACGGTGGCCAGCAGCCGGCAGCGGGCCGCGTCGGCCGCCGGGCCGGCCGGAGGGCGGCGAGGGTGCGTTCGGCGGCGGCGACGATCCGCCGTGCGAGGCCGGGGTCGTCGCTGCGGGTCCACACGGCGGGCACGTCGTAGGCGCCGATGACCCGGGCGGCCAGTTCCGGGTCGCCGGTCTCCTCGGCAGCCGTGACGGCCGCCATCCGGTGCTCCCGGGCCGCCTCCAGTCCGCCGGCTCCGGTGACCGCCAGGTCGCGCAGCAGGCCGACGGTGGACTCCAGGCGGGCGCGGGCACCGGCGGCGACGGTGCGGTCGTAGGCCTCGGTGGCCCGGGCCCACAGCCGGGCCGCCGCCTGGGCGGGTTCGGCCGGCGGGTCCAGGGCCGGGTCCTGGGCGAGGACGGCGGCCTCCAGCTCGCGCAGCCGGGGCCCCGGGTCGACGCCGAGCCGCCCGGTCAGCAGGGTGCGAGCACGGCGCAGTACCGCCAGGGCGTCGGCCTGGCGTCCCGTGCGGTACAGGGCGAGGGCGAGCAGCCGCCAGCCCTCCTCGCGCCAGGGGTGGTCGGCCAGGTGCGCGTCCAGGTCGGGCACGGCCTGCGCGGCCCGGCCGGTCGCGACGAGGCTCTCCGCGCGGTGTTCGACGGCGCGCAGCCTCAGTTCGGCCAGCCGGGCGCGCTCGCCGCGGGCCCAGGGGCGTCGCTGAAATCGGCGTAGGCGGGGCCCCGCCACTCCCCCAGCGCCTCCCGCAGCCGGTCCGGCACCCGCTCGGCGGGCAGCCGGCCGGCCTCGGCGACGGCGTCCTCGAACCGCCACGCGTCCACGGCTCCGGGCGCCGGGCGCAGCGCGTACCCGGGGCCGTCGGTGACCAGCAGCCGGGCCGGTGCGCGGGGCGGCCGGCCGGGTTCGAGGGCGCGCCGCAGGTCCGCGACGAACGTGCGGACCGCGCCGACCGCCCGGGGCGGCGGTACGTCCCACAGGTCGGCGACGAGCCGGGCGACCGGGACGACGCGGCGCCGGGCCACGAGGAGCCGGGCCAGCACCGCCCGGTGCCGGAGGCCCTTCAGGGCGAGCGTCTCGCCGTCCCGGTCCGCCGTGACCGGTCCGAGCACTCCGAATCCGACCGCCACCGCACCGTCCCTGGTTCCGTCCCCCGGTTCCGTCCGCCGTCCGCGGCTCCCACGGTACGCGCGCTGATCGGTTGCTGATCCGGGCCCGGCAGGCTGGGTTCCGTTCCCGCCCTCCCGTGCGGGGACGGAAAGGCATCCACCGTCATGGCACCGATCATCCCCGGGTTCTCCCTCGACCGCGTCACCGTCGCCGACGGCGTCGCGCTGAACGTGGCCGTGGGCGGCTCCGGCCGTCCCGTCGTCCTGCTGCACGGGTTCCCGCAGACCCACCTGATGTGGCGGCACGTCGCGGCCGACCTGGCGGCCGACCACACCGTCATCTGCCCCGACCTGCGCGGCTACGGCGGCAGTGACAAGCCCGCCGACCCGGACGGCACCGCGTACGCCAAGCGGACGATGGCCGCCGACGTCGTCGCCCTGGCGCGGTCGCTGGGGCACGAGCGGTTCGCGCTCGCCGGCCACGACCGGGGCGCGCTGGTGGCGTTCCGGGCCGGGCTGGACCACCCGGACGCGGTGACGCACCTCGCCGCGCTGGACGTCCTGCCGACGCTGGACATGTGGGACGTGCTGCACGGCACCACGGCGGCGGTGGGCTTCCACCTGTACCTGATGGCGCAGCCGCCGGGGCTGCCGGAAGAGCTGATCGGCGCCGCGCCGGACGCGTTCTTCGGCCACTTCCTCGACGGGTGGACCCGGGACCCGGGCGCGCTGCCCGCCGAGGTGCGCGCCGCCTATCTGGAGGCGTCGCGCCGGGCGGTGCCGTCCATCGTGGCGGACTACCGCGCCTCCGCCGGCGTCGACGTCGCCCACGACCGGGCCGACCGGGAGCGCGGCAACCGTCTGCGGATGCCGGTGACCGTCCTCCAGCAGGACTGGGGCGCCGTGCTCGGCTACGACGCCGCGGCCCTGTGGCGGGCCTGGGCCCCGGACCTGCGGCATGTCACGGTCGGCTGCGGCCACTTCATGGCGGAGGAGGCGCCCGGCGAGGTGGCGGGGGCGCTGCGGGAGCTGCTGGAACGGTGACGGCCGGGGCCTCGGCCGGGTCCGGCGCACCGGGGCCGGGAACCGGGCCGGGAGCCGGGGCTGGGCGGCGGGGCCGGGAACCGGGGCTCGGCGGCGGGGCCGGGGTGCGGCCCGCCGCCGGTGGCTCAGCGGGCTCCGGGGACGTCCTCGGTGACGCCGTTGAGCGGTGAGGACGGGTCGCTGCCGTAGGGACGGGTGATGATCTCCAGGCCGTGTCCCGCCGGGTCGGCGAAGTACACGCCGCGTCCGCCGTCGTTGCGGTTGATGCGGCGCGGGTGCCGGCCGTGCGGGTCGGCCTGGATCGGGACGCGGTCCTCGACGAGCCGGGCGAGGGCGGCGTCGAACTCGTCCTCGGAGACGAGGAACGCGTAGTGCTGCGCCGGGATGTCGATGTCGACGGTGGCGAAGTCCAGGGTGACGCCGTTGGCGGTCGTCACGGGCAGGAACATCCCGGCCGGCTCCCCGACCTCGAGGCCGAGGACGCGGGCGAGGAAACGGGCGGACTTCTCCCGGTCGCGGGTGAGCACGATGGTGTGGTTGAACTCGACGGACATGGGCGAATGCCTCCACGGGCATCTCCGCGGCACCTCCATGCCTCACCCGGCCGGTGACCGGCACGCGATGCCGCGCGGTGGAGCATAGGCGGCGCCGCCGCCCGTGTCGACAACGTTTCCGGCCGGGCCGGCGGGCGCCGGCACCACGGCGCGAATACCGTTGGCGCACCGCCGCCCGCGCCTGCTTGCATGCCCGGCATGGTGTCCCCCGACCGTCTCCTGGCCTTCGCGGCGCTGTCCGCCCTGATCATCCTGGTGCCCGGCCCAGCGTGCTGTTCGTCATCGGCCGGGCGCTGGCACAGGGCCGCCGCGCCGCGCTCACGACCGTCCTGGGCAACACGGCCGGCTCGTACGTGCTCGTCGTCGCCGTCGCCCTCGGCGTCGGGTCGCTCGTGGAGCGCTCGGCGATGGTGTTCACGGCGCTCAGACTGGCCGGCGCCGCCTATCTCGTGCACCTGGGCGTCCGGGCCTGGCGTCGACGGCGGTCCCTGGCCGCCGCGTTCACCGGGAACCCGGCGCCGCACGGCGGCCGGCGCACGTTCTGGAAGGGTTCGCGGTGGGCGTCACGAACCCCAAGACGCTCGTCTTCTTCGCCGCCGTGCTCCCGCAGTTCGTCGACCGGGACCAGGGCCGGGTCGCCGCGCAGATGCTGCTGCTCGGCCTGGTCTTCAACGTGATCGCGGTCGCCTGCGACAGCCTGTGGGGACTGCTCGCCGCGACCGCGCGGGACTGGTTCGCCACCTCGCCGCGCCGCCTGTCCCTGGTCGGCGGGACGGGCGGCCTGGCGATGATCGGGCTCGGCGTGACGGTGGCGGTGACAGGGCGGAAGGACTAGGGGTGTCCGGCTCCGCGCCGGTCGTTCAGGTACCGGCCTGGCTGTTGTCCTTCATCGCGCCCCAGCCGTGCCAGCGCTCCACCTCGATCCAGGCGCTGACCCGGGGACGGTCCCGGTCCGGGTAGGGCTTGCCGGTGTAGTGCCGGGCGAGGCGGTCGATGTCCGCCAGCCCCTCGTCGTCGCGCAGCTCGGTGACGCGGCCGATGAGCGTCAGGTGCGTGTACCAGTTGTCGCCGTCCAGGACGGTCAGGGTGACGCGCGGGTCGCGGCGCAGGTGCTTGAGGCGGACCCGGCCTTCGTCGAGGTTGACCAGCACCCGGCCGTCGTCCCACAGGTACCAGGTGGCGGTCGACACGGGTGCGCCGTCGGAGCGCACCGTGGCCATCACGCACGGGTTGGGGCGGCTCAGCAGGGCGACGGCCTGCTCGGGCAGGGGCGGCTTGGACATGCGGACTCCGTTTCGTGTGCGGTCGTGCGGACGCGGAGGTACACGGTCGCGCGGTCCTGCGCACGCGACGCGTGGGTACACGGTCGCGCGGTCGTGCGCACGCGTCCGTGTGCGGTCGGAAGGTCGTGCGGTCGTGCGGTTCCTCGGTCGGCCGGTTCCTGTCAGCGGTTCGGCTTCCCGTCGAAGCTGGCGTAATACGCCGCGGCCATGTCCTCCTCCCCGTGGCCCAGTGCCGCGGCCCGGGCGAGCCGTTCGGCGCTCGCGGCGGCGACGTCGAGCCGGACGCCGTGCCGTTCCCCGGCCTCCACGATCAGCCGGGCGTCCTTGGCGGCGATGGTGACCGCGAACTGGGGCGGGGTGAGCCGGCCCTCCCGGATCATGCCGGTCTTGGCGTGCAGGTAGCCCATGTCGAGCGGGCCGCCGGCGACGGCGTCGAAGAACCCGGCCGGGTCCACCCGAGCGCCTCGGCGAGGGCCAGCGTCTCCCCGGCGGCGTTGGTGGCGGCGATGACCCAGCTGTTGACGACCAGCTTCAGCCGGGTGGCGCTGCCGGCCGCGCCGTCCTCGCCGGTCCACACCGTGCGGGCGCCCACGGCGTCGAAGACGGGCGTCACCGTGTCCCGCGCCTCGGCCGGCCCGGCGGCCAGCACCACCAGCTGGCCGGCCTCGGCGGGCTGGCGGGTACCGAGGACGGGGGCGTCGTAGAAGACCAGGCCCTGGTCGCGGGCGAAGTCGGCGAGGGCGCCGAGCGCGTCCGGTCCGGCGGTCGTCGACTGCACCCAGGCGGCACCGGGTCGCAGGCCGGGCGCCGCCTGCCGCATGACGTCCAGGGTCGCGGGCCCGTCGTACAGGACGGTGAGGACGACGTCGGCGTCCCGCACGGCCTCGGCCGGCGTGTCGGCGACGTGCGCGCCGTCGGCGATGAGCGGCTCGGCCTTGTCGCGGCTGCGGTTCCAGGCCCGGACGGTGTGTCCGGCGCGGGCGAGGTTCCGGACCATGGCGGCGCCCATGATGCCGGTGCCCAGGACGCTCACGGTGAGCTGGTCGGCCATGCGTCGGCTCCCTGTTTTCTGTGGCGGTGGGTTTCTGGGGGTGGGTTTCTGGGGTGGGTTTCTGGGGTGGGGTTGTGGCGGTGGGGTTCTGGGGGCTGGTGGGTTCCGGAGGTTGTGGGGTGGTGCGTTTCGGGGTTGCCGGGTGGTGGTGATCAAGGATCAGCCTGCCACGCCGACCGGCCGCGCGTGAGGATCCGCCCACCGCGCGTGCACACCGGCGGCGGATGCGGGCGCGTCGCGTACGGTACGGCCGTGAGCACGCATCTCGACGACGTCCCGGGCCGCTCCGGCCCCCACGCCACCACCGAGGCCGATCCCCGCGCCGTGGGCCGGGTACGGACCGAGTACTCCCCGCGCACGACGGCGACCCCGATCCGGGCGAGATCGTCTGGACCTGGGTGCCCTACGAGGAGAACGACGGCCGGGGCAAGGACCGCCCCGTGCTGGTCGTCGCCCGGGAGGACCGCGGCACCCTGCTCGCCGTGCAGCTGTCCAGCAGGACGCACGACGGGGAGCGGGACTGGGTGCCGATCGGCAGCGGCCCCTGGGACCGGTCCGGACGGGCGTCGTGGGTGGACGTCGACCGGGTGCTGCGCCTGCACGAGGCCGGCATGCGCCGGGAGGCGTGCGCCCTGGACCGGGCGCGGTTCGCTCTCGTACGCGACCGGCTCCGCGAGCGCTACGGCTGGACCTGACCGGCACCGGCGGTCGCCGGGAACGCCCGTTCGAACGCCTGCCGGACGGTGCCGCCCGGGGTGCGGTCGAGGATCCCGAAGACCACGTGGGTGAAGGCGCCGGCGAACCGGCCCCGGGGCCGAGCAGCGCCCGGAAGGCGGCGGCGACGTCCCCGGGGTCGTTCCGGAAGACGCCGCAGCCCCATGCGCCGAGCACCAGGCGCCGGTGGCCGTGGGCGGCGGCCGTCTCCAGCACCCGCTCGGCGCGCACGGCGAGGGCGTGCGGCAGTTCGGCGACCCGTTCGGGTGCCGTGCGCCGGACCACGCCCGCGTTGGGCGCCGCGGCCGTGAGGAAGGTGACGGGGCAGGGCTCGTCGAGCAGCCGGCCGCGGTCGTCGCGGAAGACGGGGACGGCGGGCGAGTGGATGACCCGGTCGCTGTAGAAGGGGTCGCGGTGGGCGCGGTGGTGCTCGTAGAACTCGCGGGCCCGGAGCAGGCAGGTGTACAGCGCGGAGGCCCGGCACAGGGCCTCCTCCTGCGCCTGCGCGCCGTTCAGGTAGCCGCCCCCCGGGTTGCGGGCGGAGGCGAAGTTCAGGGCGGCCACGTCGCCGCCGAGCCGGCGGGCGGCCTCGAGGGTGCTCTCGCCGGTGACCTCGAGGACCGTCGGCACCGGGGCGGCGGGCGGGACCGCGACGGGGCCCGGGCCGTGCGTGCGCGTGGCCTCGCGGGCCGCCGCGACGGCCGCCGCGAGCGGGACCTCCCGGCCGTCCGGGGCGCGGTACGCGCCCGCCGCGACGATCCGCTGGGTCTCCTGTGCGACGGCGCGCAGGCGCGCGCTCACGGCGCCACCCCCGTACGCGCCCTGGACGCGCGCCGCGCGTCGTCCCCGTCGTGCTCATGTACGCATCCTGAGTGATGCTGGTGATGCGGTGCAACGGACTTTCCGGAGCACCGCGAACGCCCGGGAAATCCTCCGGAAACGGCCGGGACGCACAGCATGACCGACCCGGAACCTCCCGGTATGCGCCCTTGTGCCAGGGGGCGCGAGGGTCTTGGGTGGGACGAGTGTGCCGACCGGGCCGACCCGGCCGGGGTCGGCGGCATGGTGGAATCTCAGGAGGATCCCGACATGTCCGATACACCCGCTGTTCCGGCGGACGGCTGTCCCCGGCCGGCCGCCGCCCTGACCGAAGCGGAGGTCGAGGCCCTGGTCCGCGGCATCTGCTTCAAGACCGGACCGCCCCGCCGCATCGGCGTGGAAGTGGAATGGCTCGTCCACGAGCTGCGGGAACCGCGGCTCCCCGTGTCCCCGGAACGCCTCCGGGGCGCCTACGCGGCGTTGCGGACCGTGCCCCTCGGATCGGCGCTCACCGTCGAACCCGGCGGCCAGCTGGAGCTGAGCTCGCCGCCCGCCGGTTCGCTGACGGAGTGCATCGGCACCGTCTCCGCCGACCTCGCCACCGTCCGCGCCGTGCTCCGCGAGGACGGTCTGCGCCTGGTCGGCCTCGGCCACGACCCCTGGCACTCGCCCCGGCGCTTCCTGCGCCAGCCGCGCTACGACGCGATGGAGGCCTGCCTCGACCGCACCGGCCGGGCCGGGCGGGCGATGATGTGCACCTCCGCGTCCGTCCAGGTCTGCCTGGACGCCGGCCACGAGGAGCCCGGCCCGCTCGGTCATGTGCGGCGCTGGTGGCTCGCCCACCAGCTGGGCGCCGTCCTGGTCGCCGCGTTCGCCAACTCGCCGCTGGCGGGACGGCGGGCCACCGGCTGGAAGTCCACCCGGCAGCTGCGCTGGACCCAGATCGGCCCCGCCCGGGCGGGCGGCCCCCCGCTGGACGCCGACCCGCGAGGCGCCTGGGCGCGGCACGTGCTGGACACCCCGGTGATGTGCGTCCGGCGCGACGGCGGGCCCTGGGACGTCCCCGAGGGCCTCACCTTCCGGGAGTGGACCCGGACGCGGCTGCCGAGGGCGCCGGAGCGGGAGGACCTCGACTACCACCTCACCACCCTGTTCCCGCCGGTCCGGCCGCGCGGCCACCTGGAGCTGCGCATGATCGACGCGCAGCCCGGCGACGACGGGTGGATCGTGCCGCTCGCCGTCACGGCGGCGCTGTTCGACGACCCGGAGGCCGCCGAGACCGTCTACCGGGCGGTCAAGCCGCTGACGGAGCGCGCCCTGGGGCTGCCCGCCCCGCACAACCCGCTGTGGCGGGACGCGGCCCGGCTCGGGCTCGCCGACCCCGAGCTGCGCGAGACGGCCGCCGTCTGCTTCGACGCGGCCCTCGGCGCCCTCCCCCGGATCGGCGCGGCCCCCGCGGTGACCGCGGCCGTCGCGGCGTACCGGGACCGCTACGTCGCCCGGGGCCGCTGCCCGGCCGACGACCTGCTGGACGGCGCGGACGGCGCGAGCCGTGTCCACGCCCGGCGCCGCCCGCCGGGGCATCCCCACCAGCCCGCACGGGAAGGACGTCCGTTCATGACCGAGGCCGCCCACGACGCCGACGCTCTGCGCGAGCGGGCGCTGACCACGCTCGTCACCGCCCGGGACCGCACCACGCTGCTGACGAGCTGCGTCGAGGACCCGGATCTGACCGCGCAGCACTCCCCGCTGATGTCGCCGCTGGTGTGGGACCTGGCGCACATCGGCAACCAGGAGGAGCAGTGGCTGCTGCGGGCCGTCGCCGGCCAGGAGGCGATACGCCCCGAGATCGACAGCCTCTACGACGCCTTCGAGCACCCGCGCGCCGACCGGCCGAAGTTGCCGCTGCTGCCGCCCGCCGAGGCCCGCCGCTACGCGGCCGACGTGCGCGGCCGGGCCCTGGACGTACTGGAGGGCACCGCCTTCCACGGCACCCGGCTGACCGAGGCCGGCTTCGCCTTCGGGATGATCGCCCAGCACGAACAGCAGCACGACGAGACGATGCTGATCACGCACCAGCTCCGCACGGGCCCCGGGCGCTGACCGCGCCGGACCCGGCCCCGGCGCCGCTGTTCACCGGGCCCGCGGAGGTCCTGGTGCCCGGCGGCCCGTTCCTCATGGGCACCTCCACCGAGCCGTGGGCGCTGGACAACGAACGGCCCGCGCACCGCCGGGAGGTGGCGCCGTTCTTCATCGACACCACACCGGTGACCAACGGCGCCTACCAGGCGTTCATCGAGGACGGCGGGTACACCGACCCCCGCTGGTGGGCGCCGGAGGGGTACGACCACGTCCGCCGGCACTCCGTCACCGCCCCGCTGTTCTGGCGCCGGGACGGCGGGCAGTGGCTGCGGCGCCGGTTCGGCGTCACGGAGGCGGTGCCGCCCGACGAGCCGGTGGTCCACGTCAGCTGGTACGAGGCCGACGCCTACGCCCGCTGGGCCGGGCGGCGGCTGCCGACGGAGGCCGAGTGGGAGAAGGCCGCGCGGTACGACCCGGCCGGCGACCGCTCGATGCGCTACCCGTGGGGCGACGACGACCCGGCGCCCGAGCACGCCAACCTCGGCCAGCGGCATCTGCGCCCGGCGCCCGCCGGCAGCTACCCGGCCGGCGAGTCGCCGCTCGGGGTGCGGCAGCTGATCGGCGACGTGTGGGAGTGGACGGCGAGCGACTTCCTGCCGTACCCCGGTTTCCGGGCGTTTCCGTACCGGGAGTACTCGGAGGTGTTCTTCGGGCCGGAATACAAGGTGCTGCGGGGCGGTTCGTTCGCGGTGGACCCGGTCGCGTGCCGGGGGACGTTCCGCAACTGGGACTATCCGATCCGGCGGCAGATCTTCTCCGGTTTCCGCACCGCCCGGTCCGCGGAGGGCGCCTGATGTGCCGTCACCTCGCGTACGTGGGGCCCGAGGAGCCGCTGGGCAGGCTGCTGGTGACGCCCCCGCACGGTCTGTACCGGCAGTCGTGGGCGCCCCGGCGGCAGCGGTACGGCACCGTCAACGCCGACGGTTTCGGCGTGGGCTGGTACGCCGCGGGCGACCCGGTGCCGGCCCGGTACCGCAGGGCCGGCCCGGTCTGGGCGGACCAGTCCTTCGCCGACCTCGCCCGGGTGGTGCGCACGACGGCGCTGCTCGGCGCGGTGCGCGACGCGACCCTGGCGGGCGCGGACGCGGAGGCCGCGGCCGCGCCGTTCGCCGCCGGGAGCTGGCTGTTCAGTCACAACGGCGCCGTGGCCGAGTGGCCCGGCTCGCTGTCCGGGCTGGTCCGGTCGCTGCCCGCGGAGGAGCTGCTGACGCTGGAGGCCCGCAACGACTCGGCATTCGTGTGGGCGCTGGTGCTGAACCGGCTGCGGGCCGGCGACACGGGGGGCGAGGCGCTCGCCGACACGGTCCTGGAGGTCGCCGCGGCGGCCCCGGCTCCCGGCTCAACCTGCTGCTCACCGACGGCGGGACGATCACCGCGACCGCCTGGGGCGACACCCTGTGGTACCTGACCCGGCCGGAGGGCGGCACCGCCGTCGCCTCCGAGCCCTACGACGACGATCCGCGCTGGCGGGAGGTGCCCGACCGCACCCTGCTGGTGGCGAGCCGCACGGACGTGCTGCTCACCCCGCTGAAGGCACAGCCACCGGTGCCCGACGAGCCGCCCGCCCCCACCGCCGCGAAGGAGCACCGCCCGTGAGCCCGTTCCGTCTCACCCGCACGCTGCCCGAGGACGCCGCGGACGCCGCCCTGCGCGCCGACGTCCTGGCGGGCCTGACCGGCACGCCGAAGACGCTGCCGCCGAAGTGGTTCTACGACGCGCGCGGCAGCGAGCTGTTCGACGAGATCACCACGCTGCCCGAGTACTACCCGACCCGGGCCGAGCGGGAGATCCTCATCGCCCGCGCCGGCGACGTCGCCGCGGCGACCGGCGCCCGCACGCTGGTGGAGCTGGGCTCCGGCTCCTCGGACAAGACCCGGCATCTGCTGGACGCGCTGACGCAGCTGCGCGGCTATGTGCCGGTCGACGTCAGCGAGAGCGCCCTGGTCCAGGCCGGGCGGGCGCTGACCGCCGAGCGGCCCGGCCTGGACGTGCACGCGCTGATCGCCGACTTCACCGCGGGGCTCACGCTGCCGGACACCCCGGGGCCCGGCTGCTGGCGTTCCTCGGCGGCACGATCGGCAACCTGCTGCCCGCGGAGCGCGCCGCGTTCCTGGCCTCCGTACGGGCCGTGCTCGACCCCGGTGACGCGCTGCTGCTCGGTGCCGACCTGGTGAAGGACGAAGCGGTGCTGGTCCGGGCGTACGACGACGCGGCCGGGGTGACCGCCGCGTTCGACAAGAACGTCCTGGCCGTGATCAACCGGGAGCTGGGCGCCGACTTCGACCTCGCGGCGTTCGACCACGTGGCGCTGTGGGACGCCCGGCGGGAGTGGATCGAGATGCGGCTGCGCTCGCGGACGGACCAGACGGTGAAGATCCAGGCGCTCGACCTGGCCGTGGACTTCGCCGCGGGCGAGGAGCTGCGCACCGAGGTGTCGGCCAAGTTCCGCCGGGAGGGCGTGGAGGGCGAACTGGCCGCGGCGGGCCTGGAACCGGCCCACTGGTGGACGGACGGCGAGGACCGCTTCGCGCTGTCCCTGAGCGTGGCCCGCTGACCGACGGGCCGGCCGTGCGCCGGGCGCACGCCCGGGGGCCGGTTGCGGAACTCCCGGAGGGACCGTCGACGGTCCCTCCGGGGAGGGCTCATTCCGCGTCGGGGTCGAGGAGCGCGGTGATGCGTTCGGAGGCGCGGCGGGCCGCGGTCTCGGGGTCGGAACCGGTGAGCACCTGCGTCATGTAGTTCTTGATCGGGTTGTCGGCCTCCACCCTGCCCCACAGAGGCGTCGCGGGTGTGGCCCGGCCCTGCGCGGCGCCGGCCGCCATCGCCGCGACCCCTCCTCGGCGGCCACCGCCCCGGCGAGCGACTTCTTGTTGGGGACGTAGTTCATCGTGCGGGCCAGGTCGGTGTTCCACTTCTTCCCGGTGAGCGCCTCGACCACGGCGACCGCGGCCTCCCGCTCGTCGCTGTTCTTCGGCACGACGAGGTCGGAGCCGCCGGTGAACACGGCACCGGGCCGGCCGGCGGACTTGCCGGGCACGGGGAAGAAGCCGAGCTTGCCCTTCAGCCCCGGGTTCTGCCGGACGACGGCCCGGGCGAGGCGGGGACGGCCACGATCTGCGCGACCTCGCCGCCGGCGAACACCCCGGCCTGCGGCGGGTGTTCCTCGTCCGCGGCGACCGGTCCGTCGCCGAGCGCCTGGAGTTGGCGGTAGAAGTCCATGCCGCGCAGCGCGGCCGGGGTGTGCAGCGCGCCCTCCCAGACCGGGCCGCGCTGCACGGCCAGGTCGCCGCCCTCGTCCCAGATGAAGCCGGAGAGGGTGTACCAGTCCTGTCCGGCCAGGTAGATGCCCTGGGTGCCGCCGGTGTCGAGGCGTTCGGTGATCTCCAGCCACTCCTGCCGGGTGCGCGGCGGCCCGGTGACGCCGGCCCGTGCGAAGAGGTCCTTGCGGTAGATGACCACGCGGTTGGCGGCGTACCAGGGGATGCCGTACTGCTGGGACAGGAACTCGCCGGGCTGGGCGAGGCCGGGCAGCCAGTCGCGCATGTCCCAGTCCCGCATCGACTCCAGGGTCAGGTCGAGCAGCCGGCCGCCCTCGGCGTACTGCGCGACCTGGGTGTTGCCGACCTCGATGACGTCGGGTCCGTCGCTGCCGTCCCCCTTCAGCGCGGCCTGCACCTTCTCGCCGATGCCGGTCCACTCCTGGATGCGGATGTCGAGGTCGAGGCCGGGGTGGGTGCGCTCGAACTCCTCGGTGAACCGGCGCTGGAAGTCCTGCGACGCGCTGTCCTTCATCAGCCACAGGGTCACGGTGCGCCGCTGCGGTCCGTCCTGCGGCACCAGGCCGCAGCCACCGAGGAGGGTGGCGGACGCGCAGACGAGGGCGAGCAGGCGGCGACGTCTCACGGGGGGTCCTGTTCTGTCTGGCGGACAGGGGGCCGCGGCCGGGGCGTCCGGCACGGCGAGGGAGACCCGACGTGGGGGGACGAGCACGCGGGGCGCGTGGCTCGTACGGGTGTGCTGGATTTTGGTATGGACCAATGCGGAGGTCAAGGGGTACCGGGGAGGGAGTCCGCCGGATTCGGGACATCTCGCGCTCCGGCACGCCTTGGGGCACGGTGGAGTGACACGCACCACGCGTGACGCCGTCGTCACCGCGGAGAGGAGCACCCGCATGTCGAACCACACCTACCGGGTCACGGAGATCGTCGGCACCTCGCCCGACGGGGTGGACCAGGCCGTCCGCAACGGCATCTCCCGCGCCTCGCAGACCCTGCGGAACCTGGACTGGTTCGAGGTGACCCAGGTGCGGGGCCAGATCGAGGAGGGGCGCATCGCCCACTGGCAGGTCGGCCTGAAGGTGGGCTTCCGCCTGGAGGACTCCGACTGACGCCGGCCGGCGACGTCACCGCGGCCGGGCGCCCGGACCGGTCAGGTACGCCCCTCGCGCTCCTGCGCGACCTTCAGCGCCGCCGACTGCGCCGCCCAGCGCGCCCGCACGACGGTGAATCCCGCCCGTTCGGCGTCCTCGCAGACCAGCTCGTCGTCGTCCACGACCACCCGGATCTCGCGGGTGCGGGCGAGCCGGGCCAGGATCTCCAGCTTGGTGCGCCGGGCGGGCCTGCGGTCGCTGTCGCGCCGCATGTGGACCCGGCCCTCGGGCAGCCCCTGCGCGGCGAGCCAGTCGAGCGTGTCGCGCCGGCAGCGCTCGGGCCGGCCCGTCAGGTACACGACCTCGCACTCCCGCGCGCTCTCGTGGACCAGCGCCACCCCCTCGGGCAGCGGCGGGTCCTGCGGCGCGGCGGCGAAGAAGCCGTCCCAGTCACGGGGCCTGCGCTCCAGGAACCGCTGCCGGTGCGCGGTGTCCGCGAGGGTGTTGTCCAGGTCGAACACGGCCAGCGGGCGCTTGCTGCTCTCGGTCACGCACCCACCATAGAGCGCCCCGCGCACGGCAGCCCGGGGCCATCGACGGGCGAGGGCCCAGTTGTTAATGGGATCCATTTTCATGTAGCGTCTCGGCGGTCAGCGAGCCGAGCGACACGAGAAGGAATCCCATGGCCGTCCCCAAGCGCAAGATGTCCCGCAGCAACACCCGGCACCGCCGGGCCAGTGGAAGGCCTCCGTGCCCGCACTCGTCCCGGTCACCGTCGACGGCGTCCGCCACCTCGTGCCGCAGCACCTGGTGAAGGCCTACGAGCGCGGACTGCTGCGCCCCGGCGACTGACCGGCGCGGGAATGCCGCGGGCGGCGAGGCGTTGAACCCCGTGTGACCTCCTCGACCTCCCGGACCCGCTTCTCCGTCCTCGACCGCTCCCGCACCCGCGAGGGGCACCCGCCCGCCGAGGCGCTGCGCGACACCGTGGCGCTGGCCCAGGAGGCGGAACGGCTCGGCTACCACCGGTTCTGGGTCTCGGAGCACCACGGCGTGCCCGGGGTGGCCGGTTCGGCGCCGACGGTGCTGGCCGCCGCGGTGGCCGCCGCGACCCGCACGATCCGGGTCGGCACCGGCGGCGTGATGCTGCCGAACCACCAGCCGCTCGTCGTGGCCGAGCAGTTCGGCGTGCTGGAGTCGCTGTTCCCGGGACGCGTCGACATGGGCCTGGGCCGCTCCGTGGGGTTCACCGACGGGGTCCGCAGGGCCCTCGGCCGCGAGAAGGACGCCGCCGACCGCTTCGAGGAGCAACTGGGGGAGCTGCTCGGCTGGTTCGCCGGCACCTCCCCGACGGGCGTGCACGCCCGTCCGGCGGAGGGGCTGGCGGTGCCGCCGTTCGTGCTGGCGATGGGCGAGGGCGCGGCCGTCGCCGCCCGGGCGGGTCTGCCGATGGTCATCGGCGACCTGCGCGACCGGGACCGGATGCTGCGCGGCATCGAGCGCTACCGCGCGGGTTTCCGCCCCTCGGCGTGGGCGAGCGAGCCCTATGTGGTGGTGTCCGGCACGGTGGCCGTGGCCGCGACCCCCGAGGCCGCGCGGCGGCTGCTGGTCCCGGAGGCCTGGTCGATGGCGTACTCGCGCACCCACGGCTCGTTCCCGGCGCTCCCGCCCGCGGAGGCCGTCGAGACCCGCGCCATGACGGACAAGGAGCGCGGCTTCTACGAGTCGGGGCTCGCCGGCCACATCGCCGGGACGGAGGAGCAGGTCGCCGACGCGCTCGAGACGCTGCTGAAGGAGACGGAGGCGCAGGAGGTCCTGGTCACCACCAGCACCTACGACCGTGAGGCGCTGCTGGACTCCCACCGGCGGCTCGCGCGGATCTTCACCGGCGCCGGCGCGTAGAATCACGGGGTTTGTCCGCCCCGTCACGGGGCTCGTCCGCCCCGTACCGCCCGGAGCCCGCGATGCACCAGCCCCACGACCCGTACGTCCGTGTCCGCGGCGCCCGTGAGCACAACCTGCGCGGCGTCGACGTCGACATCCCGAGGGACGTGGTGGCCGTGTTCACCGGCGTCTCCGGCTCGGGCAAGTCGTCGCTGGCGTTCGGCACCGTGTACGCCGAGGCGCAGCGCCGGTACTTCGAGTCGGTCGCGCCGTACGCGCGCCGGCTGATCCACCAGGTCGGCGCCCCGAAGGTCGGCGAGATCACCGGGCTGCCGCCGGCCGTGTCGCTCCAGCAGCGCCGGGCCGCGCCGACCTCCCGCTCGTCCGTCGGCACGGTCACCAACCTGTCGAACTCGCTGCGGATGCTGTTCTCCCGGGCGGGGACCTACCCACCGGGCGCGCAGCCGCTCGACTCCGACGCGTTCTCGCCGAACACGGCGGCGGGGGCGTGCCCGGAGTGCCACGGGCTGGGCCGGGTGCACCGGACCACGGAGGAGCTGCTGGTCCCGGACCCGTCGCTGTCGATCCGCGAAGGGGCGATCGCCGCCTGGCCGGGCGCCTGGCAGGGCAAGAACCTGCGCGACGTGCTCGACACCCTCGGACACGACGTCGACCGGCCCTGGCGCGAGCTGCCGGCCGAGCAGCGTCAGTGGATCCTGTTCACCGACGAGCAGCCGGTCGTCACCGTGCACCCGGTGCGGGAGGCCGGGCGGATCCAGCGCCCCTACCAGGGCACGTACATGAGCGCCCGCCGGTATGTGATGAAGACGTTCGCCGAGTCCAGGAGCGCGACGCTGCGCGCCAAGGCGGAACGCTTCCTCACCAGCGCGCCCTGCCCGGCCTGCGGCGGCAGCCGGCTGCGGCCGGAGGCACTGGCCGTGACGGTCGGCGGCCGGACGATCGCCGAGCTGGCCGCCCTGCCGCTCGCCGAACTGCCCGCGCTGCTGCCGGCCGAAGGGGAGACGGCGCGGGTACTCACCGCCGACCTGACCTCCCGCATCGCACCCGTCGTGGAGCTGGGCCTCGGCTATCTGAGCCTGGACCGTCCGGCGCCCACCCTCTCCGCGGGCGAGCTGCAGCGGCTGCGCCTCGCGACGCAGCTGCGCTCCGGGCTGTTCGGGGTGGTGTACGTGCTGGACGAGCCGTCGGCCGGGCTGCACCCGGCGGACACGGAGGCGCTGCTGACGGTGCTGGAACGGCTGAAGGCCGCGGGCAACTCGGTGTTCGTGGTGGAGCACCACCTGGACGTGGTCCGGGGCGCCGACTGGATCGTGGACGTCGGCCCCGGGCGGGCGAGCACGGCGGGCGGGTGCTGTACAGCGGGCCGCCGGACGGCCTGGCCGGGGTGGAGGACTCCCTGACGGCCCGGTACCTGTTCGACCGCTCCCCGCCCCCGCCCGTGAGCCGCGCACCCGCGCGGCACGCTGACGGTCGGCCCGGTGACGCGGCACAACCTGCGCGGGGTGACCGCGCAGTTCCCGCTCGGCGTCCTCACCGCGGTCACCGGGGTCTCGGGGTCCGGGAAGTCCACGCTGGTCGGGGAGATCACCGCGGACCTGCCGGGCGTGGGGCGGCTGGTCTCCGTGGACCAGAAGCCCATCGGGCGGACCCCGCGCTCCAACCTGGCCACGTACACGGGGCTGTTCGACGTGGTGCGCAAGGCGTTCGCGGGCACCGACGCGGCCCGGGACCGCGGATACGGCGTGGGCCGTTTCTCCTTCAACGTCGCGGGAGGGCGCTGCGAGACCTGCCAGGGCGAGGGCTTCGTCAGCGTGGAGCTGCTGTTCCTGCCCAGTACGTACGCGCCGTGCCCGGACTGCGCCGGTGCGCGCTACAACCCGAGACGCTCCAGGTGACGTACCGGGGGCGGAACATCGCCGAGGTGCTGGACCTGACGGTGGAGGGCGCGGCGGAGTTCTTCGCGGACGTTCCCGCCGCGGCGCGCAGTCTCGGCACCCTGCTGGACGTGGGCCTGGGCTATCTGCGGCTCGGACAGCCGGCGACCGAGCTGTCCGGCGGGGAGGCGCAGCGCATCAAGCTGGCGAGCGAGCTGCAGCGGGGCCGCCGGGGCCACACCCTGTACCTGCTGGACGAGCCGACGACCGGTCTGCACCCGGCGGACGTCACGGTCCTCATGCGGCAGTTGCACCATCTGGCCGACACCGGCAACACGGTGGTCGTGGTCGAGCACGACATGTCCGTGGTCGCCGGCGCGGACTGGGTGATCGACCTGGGCCCCGGCGGCGGCGACGCGGGCGGCCGCGTCGTCGCGGCGGGCCCCCGGCCGTGGTGGCCGGTGCGGCGGGCAGCAGGACGGCGCCCTACCTGGCGCGGGCGCTGGCGGACGCCGCCGCCGGTGACTGGCGGGCGGCCCGGGGGACCGCCGGTGCGGCGCGCGGGGCCGGCGCGGTGCGGCCGGCCGGCGCCCGCGGGCGGGCGCGGGGTCACTCGCGGCCCGGCCGGCGCGGCGTCTCCCCCTCGACGCCCTCCGCCTCGATGCGCTCCTTGCGGACCTGGCCGCGGACGGTCTCGTCCTCGACGTGCTCCTCGGTGGTCATCCGCACGCGTTCCACGGGCACCGCCTCGGTCTCCACGACCGGGCGCTCCTCGTGCAGCGTGACCTCGTGCTCGGCCTCGCTGATCTCGGGGCCGGAGAGCGCGGCGTCCCGGTTCTCCTCGGTGATCGGCTCGCGTTCGACGCGCACCTCCTCGTGGCGCACGGGCACGGTCTGCTCGACCTCCTCGGTGACCACGTACTTGCGCAGCCGGGCCCGGCCGGACTCGCGCCGTTCGACTCCGACGTGCATCTGCTCCTCGGAGCGGGTCATGGCGTCGTCGGTGCCCATGCCGGTGCGGTCCTGCTCGCCCCGGCGTCCCGCGGCGCCGGCCGCCGTGCCCGCCAGGCCCGCCGTCCCGGCCGCCGCGGCCGTGCCGGTTCCGGCGGCCATGCCGGTGGACGTGTCCGTGCCCGTGGTGCCGCCGGTGTCCGCCGCGCGCCCGCCGTCGCCGGACCGCTCGGCCTCGGACAGCACGCTGTCCCAGTTGATGCCGTAGTAGTCGTACAGCCGGTGCTCCTCGCTCACCGAGAGGTGCCCGCCCGAGTCGACGTCGACGTGCGGGGCGCCCTTGACCTTGTCCTTGGCGTAGGGGACCTCGAGGTGGTCCTGCACCACGGCCGCGTCGCGGATGGGTACGAAGGACTCGCTGGACCCGAACAGGCCGGTCTTGACGCTGACCCACTCGGGTTGCCGGTCACGTCGTCGAAGAAGACGTGCTTCGCCTCGCCGATCTTGTTGCCGTCGCCGTCGTAGACGGGATGGTCCAGCACGGTGGGGATCTCGTCGCGGGTGATCATCTGGCATCACCCTCCTTCC
This sequence comes from Streptomyces sp. SW4, assembly GCA_003248315.1. Taxonomy (GTDB): domain Bacteria; phylum Actinomycetota; class Actinomycetes; order Streptomycetales; family Streptomycetaceae; genus Streptomyces. The sequence continues at coordinate 539,752 of QKWM01000001.1, read as the reverse complement.
GGAGTGCCTTCTCTCCGGTTTTCCGCATCAATGGCACGAAAACGGCCCACAGGCCACAAATGACCCATGATTTTCCGGCTGCGCCGCGCGCGCGAGGGCACGGCGGTCGCGGTGCGCGCCCGGCGGTATCGCGGCGCAGACCCGCACCTCGGCCACGACCCCGCGGGCCGAGGCCACCCGCCACAGCGACGCGAGCAGCGTGTCGTCGCCGACGAACGCGGGCGCGGTGCTGAGCGAGCGCCGGGCGGTCAGGTAGCGGATGCGCACCGGCTGGACGGGGACGCCGGCGTCCAGGGCGGCCTGGAAGACGGCCCGGCGGAAGGTTCCGCCGGCGCGTCCGCACCAGGTGCTGCCCTCCGGGAAGACCGCGACCGCGCCGCCGCGCGCAGCACCCGCGCGATGCGGGCCACGGTGCCGGGCAGGGCACGCAGCCGGTCCCGCTCGATGAACAGGGCGCCGCCGCGCGCCGCGAGCCGCCCCGCGACCGGCCACCGCCGGATCTCGGTCTTGGCGAGCATCCGGGCCGGACGGACCGCGGCGAGCAGCGGGACGTCCAGCCACGACACGTGGTTGGCGACGAGCAGCAGCCCGCCGGCGGGCGGGCGGCGCCGGTGATCCGCACCCGGACCCCCGCCGCCCGCACGATCCACAGGCACCACCGCCGGACCAGGGCGGCCGGGATCCGGGCGCCGAGCGGGGACAGCGCGATGCCGGCCAGGAGCAGCAGGGCCACCGCCGTGAGCCGCAGCACGGCCCGGGGGGCGGCGCGGACCGCGTCCCGCCGGGCCTCCACGCAGGTGCCGGGCGTGCAGGGCGCGGCGGGCAGCCAGCCGCTCATCAGGCCGGGACGAGGGAGAGGAAGTGCCGCAGGTAGCGCGGGTCGACCCGGCGCATGGACAGCAGCACGTACAGGTCGGCCACCCCGAAGTCGGGGTCGTGGGCGGGTTCCCCGCAGACCCAGGCGCCGAGGCGGAGGTAGCCGCGCAGCAGGGCGGGCAGGTCGGCGCGGGCGGCCGGCTGCCGGGTGTCCGGCGTCCACGGCAGCAGCGGGCGGACCCGGTGCTCCGGCGGCGCCAGGTGCCGGTCCCGGACCCGCTCCCAGGTCGCGGAGGCCAGGGCGCCGCCGTCGGCCAGGGGGATGGAGCAGCAGCCCGCCAGCCATTCGTGGCCCCGGTCGGTCATGTACCGGGCGATGCCGGCCCAGATGAGCCCGATGACGGCGCCGTCGCGGTGGGCGGGGTGCACGCAGGAGCGGCCGACCTCGACCAGGCCGGGCCGGATGCCGTCCAGCCGGGTGAGGTCGAACTCGCCCTCCGCGTACAGGCGCCCGGCGATCGCGGCCCGCTCCGGCGGCAGCAGCCGGTAGGTGCCGACCACGTCGCCGGTCGTCTCCTCGCGCACCAGCAGGTGGTCGCAGTACGCGTCGAAGGCGTCGACGTCGAGTCCGGGCTGCGGTCCGGCCAGCAGGGCCCCCATCTCCCCGGCGAACACGTCGTGCCGCAGACGCTGGGCGGCACGCACGTCCTCCTCGTCGCGGGCCAGGGTGACGGTGTACCGCGCGGGTGCGGCGGGCTGCGGGGGACGGTCGACGGTCAGTGCGCCGCTCATGGCTGCTCTCCTGGTCGGGTGCCGGGTCCGCACCAGTTCTTCCGAGGCGGGCTGTCCGGCACGTGACCGGCGGCGGAGAGCGGATGTGGGGTTGTTGAATGGCGGGGTGGCGGTGACCGCCGAAAGGCGAGACGGGGCCGGGATGAGCACCACTCCCCGGCCCCGCCCGTCCGCACCTCGCCGGCGAACGTCTCTGTGCCGTGCCCCCGCGGGGGCACGCGCGGCTACCGCTTGACCTTGCGGGTGGCCCGCAGCCACTCCTTGTTCATGCGGGTGATGGACATCAGCGGGATGCCCTTCGGGCAGGCCGTCGCGCACTCGCCGGTGAGCGTGCAGCCGCCGAAGCCCTCCTCGTCCATCTGCGCCACCATGTCCAGCACCCGCGTCTCCCGCTCGGGCGCCCCCTGCGGCAGCACGTTCAGGTGATTGACCTTCGCGGAGGTGAACAGCATCGCCGCGCCGTTGGGACAGGCGGCGACGCACGCGCCGCACCCGATGCACTCGGCGTGCTCGAAGGCGAGGTCGGCGTCCGGCTTCGGCACCGGCGTGGCGTGCGCCTCCGGCGCGGAACCGGTGGGGGCGGTGATGTAGCCGCCGGCCTGGATGATCCGGTCGAAGGCCGACCGGTCGACGACCAGGTCCTTCACGACCGGGAACGCCGACGCGCGCCACGGCTCGATGTCGATGGTGTCGCCGTCCTGGAAGGACCGCATGTGCAGCTGGCAGGTGGTGGTGCGCTCGGGCCCGTGCGCGTCGCCGTTGATCACGAGCGAGCAGGCGCCGCAGATGCCCTCGCGGCAGTCGTGGTCGAAGGCGACCGGGTCCTCGCCCTTGAGGATCAGTTCCTCGTTGAGGGTGTCGAGCATCTCCAGGAAGGACATGTCGGGGAGATGCCGTCCACCTCGTACGTGGACATGGCGCCTTCGGCGTCGGCGTTCTTCTGCCGCCAGACGCGCAGGGTGAGCCTCATGCGTAGCTCCGCTGGGTGGGGTGGACGTACTCGAAGACGAGGTCTTCCTTGTGCAGGACGGGCGCCTCGCCGGTGCCGGTGAACTCCCAGGCGGCGGCGTAGGAGAACTCCTCGTCCTTGCGGGCGGCCTCGCCGTCCGGGGTCTGGGACTCCTCCCGGAAGTGGCCGCCGCAGGACTCGGTGCGGTGCAGCGCGTCGAGGCACATCAGCTCGGCCAGCTCCAGGTAGTCGACGATGCGGTTCGCCTTCTCCAGGGACTGGTTGAACTCCTCGCCGGTGCCGGGCACCTTGATGCGGCGCCAGAACTCCTCGCGGATCTGCGGGATCCGCTCCAGCGCCTTGCGCAGGCCGGCGTCGCTGCGGGCCATGCCGCAGAACTCCCACATCAGTTCGCCGAGTTCGCGGTGGAAGGAGTCGGGGGTGCGGTCGCCGTCGACGGACAGCAGCAGGTTCAGCCGGTCCCCGGTCTCGGCGAGCGCCTCCTGCACGACCGGGTGGGCGTCGGTGACCTCGTCCTTGTGCGGGTTGCGGGCGAGGTAGTCGTTGATGGTGGCCGGCAGCACGAAGTAGCCGTCGGCCAGGCCCTGCATCAGGGCGCTCGCCCCGAGCCGGTTGGCGCCGTGGTCGGAGAAGTTGGCCTCGCCGATCGCGAACAGGCCGGGGATGGTGGTCTGGAGGTCGTAGTCGACCCACAGGCCGCCCATCGTGTAGTGCACGGCGGGGTAGATCCGCATCGGCACCTCGTACGGATCCTCGTCGGTGATCCGCTGGTACATGTCGAAGAGGTTGCCGTACTTCGCCTCGACCGCCTTGCGGCCCATGCGCCGGATCGCGTCCGCGAAGTCCAGGTAGACGCCCTGACCCCGGGGCCGACTCCCCTGCCCTCGTCGCAGACGTTCTTCGCGGCGCGGGAGGCGATGTCGCGCGGGACCAGGTTGCCGAAGGACGGGTAGATGCGCTCCAGGTAGTAGTCGCGCTCGTCCTCGGGGATCTGGTGCGGCGGCCGGGTGTCGCCCTTGGCCTTGGGCACCCAGATCCGGCCGTCGTTGCGCAGCGACTCGCTCATCAGCGTCAGCTTCGACTGGTGGTCGCCGGTGCGCGGGATGCAGGTCGGGTGGATCTGCGTGAAGCAGGGGTTGGCGAAGTACGCGCCGCGCCGGTGGGCCCGCCAGATCGCGGTCGCGTTGGAGTTCATCGCGTTGGTCGACAGGTAGAAGACGTTGCCGTAGCCGCCGCTCGCCAGGACGACGGCGTCCGCGAAGTAGGTGGAGATCCTCCCGGTGATCAGGTCCCGGGCGACGATGCCCCGGGCCCGCCCGTCGACGACGATCAGGTCCAGCATCTCGGTGCGCGGGTGCAGCTCGATGTTGCCCGCGGCGACCTGCCGGCTGAGCGCCTGGTAGGCGCCGAGCAGGAGCTGCTGGCCCGTCTGGCCGCGGGCGTAGAAGGTGCGGGAGACCTGGACGCCGCCGAAGGAGCGGGTGTCGAGCAGGCCGCCGTACTCGCGGGCGAAGGGCACGCCCTGCGCCACGCACTGGTCGATGATCTCGACGCTGATCTGCGCGAGCCGGTGGACGTTGGACTCGCGGGCCCGGAAGTCGCCGCCCTTGACGGTGTCGTAGAACAGGCGGTGGACGGAGTCGCCGTCGTTGCGGTAGTTCTTCGCCGCGTTGATGCCTCCTTGCGCGGCGATGGAGTGGGCGCGGCGCGGGGAGTCCTGGTAGCAGAACTGGACGACCTTGTAGCCCTGTTCGGCGAGGGTCGCGCCGGCCGAGCCGCCCGCGAGGCCGGTGCCCACCACGATCACCGTGTGCTTGCGCCGGTTGGCGGGGTTGACCAGCTTGGCCTCGAAGCGGCGCTTGTCCCAGCGCTCGTGGACCGGCCCGGACGGGGCCTTGGTGTCGACGACGGGTGCGCCGACCGTGTAGTCGGTGTAGTCGGTCATGTTCAGCTCACCACTCCGGTCATGACGCCCACGGGCACGGCGATGAAACCGGCCGTGAGCAGCAGCGCGAGGACGTTGGCGACGGTCTTCAGGGCGCGGTCGCGGGTGCGGCTGCCGGCGCCGAGGGTCTGGGCGGCGGACCAGAAGCCGTGCCGGATGTGCAGGCCGAGGGCGAGCATCGCGACGATGTAGACGACGTTGCCGTACCAGGTGGAGAAGGTGTCCACGACGTTCTGGTAGGGCTTGCCCGTCTCGAAGCCGCCGGGGTGCACGGTGCCGGTGGTCAGGTCCAGGACGTGCCAGACGATGAAGAGGCCGAGGATGATCCCGCCCAGCGCATCGTGCGGGTGGCGTAGCTCGCCCTGGGCTTCTTGTGCACGTACTTGCTGGGCCGGGCCTTGATGTCGCGCCGGCTGAGCTGGTACGCGGAGACGGCGTGGGCGACGACCGCGACGACGAGGACGACGCGGATCAGCCAGAGCGTCCACTCGTAGTGCATGAACGGCTCGCCGACGGTGCGCAGCCAGTGCCCGTAGGCGTTGAACTCGCTCGCCCCGAAGTAGATCTTCAGGTTCCCGATCATGTGGGCGACCAGGTACAGCAGCATGATCAGCCCGCTGACCGCCATCACGGTCTTCTTGCCGACGGTGGAGTCCCACACGGTGCGTGCCATGGACGGCCGTCGGTCCGTCCGCGTTGCCAGAGCCATGTCACCAGACGCTAGGGCCGGAAGGCCTCATCGGTCCAAGACATGGTGCAGCTTGTTTCGATAGGGACTGGCTATGAACAGCGCTAGACTGGCGGCGTGCAGTTCCAGCAGCTCCAGTACTTCGTCGCGGTGGCCGAGACCCGTCACTTCACCCGGGCCGCGGAGAAGGTGCACGTCGCCCAGCCGTCGCTGTCCCAGCAGATCAAGGCGCTGGAGCGGGAGCTGGGCGCCGACCTGTTCCTGCGGGCGCGCGGCAACATCACGCTGACCGACGCCGGGGAGGCCCTGCTGCCGCTGGCCCGGCGCATCCTGGCCGACGCCGACACCGCCCGGCACGAGGTGCAGGAACTGGTGCAGCTGCGCGGCGGCCGGGTCCGGCTGGGCGCCACGCCGAGCCTGTGCACGGGCCTGCTGCCGGACGTGCTGCGCGCCTTCCACGACCGCTACCCCGGCATCCGGCTGATGATCGAGGAGGGCGGCTCCCACGACCTGGTGCGGGAGCTGGCCCGCGGCGCGCTCGACCTGGCCCTGGTCGTGCTGCCGCTGCCCACGCCGTCACCGGCGCTGAGCACGGTGGAGCTGCTGCGGGAGGACCTGGTCGTGGTGTCGTCCCCGGAGGCGCCCCGCCCCGGCGGCGGCCGGCGCGCCGTGCGGATCGCCGATCTGGAGGGCGAGCGGCTGGTGATGTTCCGGCACGGGTACGACCTGCGGGAGCTGACGGTGGCGGCGTGCCGCGCCGCGGGGTTCGAGCCGGACTTCGCGGTGGAGGGCGGGGAGATGGACGCCGTGCTGGGGTTCGCGCGGGCCGGGCTGGGCGTCGCGGTCGTACCGCGGATGGTCGCGGCGCGGGCCGGGCGGGATCTGCGGGTGACGCCGCTGGCCCGGCCCGGTCTGCACCGCACGATCGCGCTGGCCCACCGCAGCGATGTGGCTCCGCCTCGGGCGGCTCGGGAGTTGCAGCGGATGCTGCTGGAGAGGTGAGGCGGGTTCGGTGCGGAGGCGCCGTGGGAGGGGATCGTCGTGGCGGAGCGCGGGTCGTCCGGGGCTGGTCGCGCGGTTCCCCGCGCCCCTGGCGGCGTCGGGGCCGCCCGGCGAGCCCACAGCCGACCGCCTTCGCAAGCGCACAGCCTCTCGCCTTCCCGAGCTCACAGCCGGCCGCTTTCCCGAGCTCACAGCCGGCCGCTTTCCCGAGCGCGGGCGCCCGCGTCTCCTGAAGGCACCGCAGCACGCCCCCGGACGCACCGCGTGGGCCGGGTGGACGGTTCTTCCGCGCGCCGGGGCGATGGCGGTGGGCGGGCGGCGTGCTGGCCGACCGGTCAGCCGGTCGCGTCCACCAGCGCCAGGTCGTGCAGCCGCTCCGGCGGCCCCGGGCGGGCGTAGTACCAGCCCTGGGCCGTGTCGCAGCCCAGTATGCGCAACTGCTCGGCCTGGGCACCGGTCTCCACGCCCTCCACGGTGACCGCGAGATCGAGGCTGTGGGCCAGGGAGACGATCCCTCGACGATCTTGAGGTCCACGGGGTCGGCCGGGAACCGCTGCATGCTCTGCGTGAAGGAACGGTCCAGCTTCAGGACGCTCACCGGCAGCCGGCGCAGGTTGGCCAGGTTGGAGTAGCCGGTGCCGAAGTCGTCCAGGGCGATGTCGACTCCCATCTCGGCGAGCCGGCGCAGCGGCTTGAGCAGGTCGTCGTCGGCACCGATCAGCGCGGACTCGGTCACCTCCAGGCAGAGCGCGTCCGGGTCGACGCCGGCCCGCTCCAGGATGTCGACGGTGTCCTGGACCAGACCGGGGTGGTGCAGCTGGCAGGGCGAGAGGTTGACGTTGATCCGCAGCGGGCCGCCGGCGGTCTGCACGCCGTAGCGCTGCCGCCACTCCCCGCCTGCCGCACCGCCTGCTCCAGCACCCAGCGGCCCAGCGGCACGATCAGCCCGGTGTGCTCGGCGAGCGGGATGAACCGGTCCGGGCCGAGCACGCCGTGCTGCGGGTGGAGCCAGCGCACCAGCGCCTCGGCACCGCGCACGCTGCCGTCGCCGAGGTGGACCAGCGGCTGGTACTCGATGAAGAACTCACCGCGCTCCAGCGCCGTCGGCAGCGCCGTGGTCAGGCCGTGCCGGGTGATGACGCGGGCGTCGGCCTCGGGGTCGGCCAGCTCGTAGCGGTTGCCGCCCGCCGACTTCGCCCGGTACATGGTGATGTCGGCGCTGCGCAGCACCTCCGCGGCGCTGCGCTCCCCGGCCGGGCCCTCGACGACGCCGATGCTGCCGCGCACGGTCAGCTCCCGGCCGTCCACGCTGATCGGCGCGAGGAGCGCGTTCATGATCCGGCCGGCCAGTTCGTCGACGCTCTCGCGGGTGTCCGGGCCGGTGGTCAGCGCGACGAACTCGTCACCGCCGAGCCGGGCCACCATCTCGCCCGGAGCGGTGGCGCAGGACTGGAGCCGGTCGGCGACCTCCACGAGCAGCCGGTCCCCGGCCGCGTGGCCCAGGCTGTCGTTGACCGCCTTGAAGCCGTCCAGGTCGAGGTAGCACAGGCCGAAGCGGCGGCCCTCGCCCGCGTTCAGGGCCTTCTCCAGGCGTTCGAAGAAGAAGCTGCGGTTGGGCAGCCCGGTGAGCGCGTCGTGGGTGGCCTCGTAGCGCAGCCGCAGGTTGAGCAGGCGCCGCTCGGTGGTGTCCTCCATCAGGGCGAGCTGGTAGCGGGGGTGCCGTCGGCGTCGCGCAGCAGGGAGACGGTGAGGTTGGTCCACAGCACCGTGCCGTCGGGCCGGTAGAAGGCCTTCTCCAGGTGGTAGTGCTCGCGCTCGCCGCGCACCAGTTCCTCGTAGAGCTTCCAGGTCTGGGGCGCGTCGTCGGGGTGGGTCCACTCGCGGACGTTGCGGCCGCGCAGCGGCTGGTCGGTGAGGCCGAACATGCGCGTGAGGGCTCCGTTGACCTGGAGCACGTTGCCGTCGAGGTCGGCGATGCCGATACCTATGGCGGCGCCCTCGAAGACCGCGCGGAAGCGGGCCTCGCTGGCGTGCAGCGCCTGCGCCACCACGCCCTGCGCCTGGAGCGCGGCCTGGGCGATCGCCTCCTGCTCGGCCAGGGTCCGCTCGCGCAGCGCCTCGGCGAACCCGGCCGCCATCGCGTGCTGGAGGCGGGCCGAGCGGGCCCGCAGGTCCTCCCGGTCGCCGGCCTCGCCGCAGTACAGGACCAGGTAGGCGTCGACGCAGTCCAGGGTGCGGCTGAGCGCCTCGGGGTCGGTGCAGTGGGCGTCGACGAGCGCGGCGCCGACCGCCTTGCCCTCGCCGCGTCGAAGGTCCGCGCCCGCAGCGCCTCGCTCAGTCTGCGGGCCAGCGGCAGCAGTTGCTGCTCGAACTCCGGGCGGGTCGACGACGTCGAGGTGACCGGGAACACCGCCCGGCTCCAGATCGTCGCGAACCGGCGCAGTCTGTCCTCCGGCAGGTCCGGCTCGCCGCTCATGCCGTACGTCCCACGCCGGCGAAACCGGAGAACGCGTACGGGTCCTCGTCCTCCGGCGCGACCTCGGGCCGCCAGTGCGGCATCGGCACCAGCCCGGGTTCCACCATCTCGTACCCCTCGAAGAACCGTGCGATGTCCTCGCGCGAACGCATGATCAGCGGACTGCGGATGTCCTTGTAGACGTCGACCGTGCCCCGCGCCCGCTCCGGCGGCAGCGGGATCCCCTCGTAGGAGGCATGGGTGAGGACCAGCATGCTGCCGGGGGCGAGGGCGTCGCCGAGCTCGGCCACCGCCGCGTAGGGGTCGTCCGCGTCTTCCACGAAGTGCAGTATGGCAACGAGGAGCAGCGCGACCGGGCGATTCAGGTCGATCAGCCGCTCCACCGCGGAACTGGTCAGGATGTCCTGGGGCTTGAGCAGGTCCGCGGCGACGACGTCCGCGGCGTCGTTGCCCGCGAGGACGGCCTGGCTGTGCGCGACGGCCACCGGGTCGCGGTCCACGTACACCACGCGGGCGCCGGGAGCGGCTTGCTGCGCCACCTCGTGCACGTTCCCGAAGGTGGGGATGCCGGAACCGATGTCCAGGAACTGGGTGATGCCCTCGGCGACGGCGAAGCGCACCGCCCGGCGCATGAACGCCCGGTTCGCCTGCATGATCTTGGGCAGTCCCGGCATGAACTCCATGGCCCTGCGGGCCGCTTCCCGGTCGACCTCGAAGTTGTGCGAACCGCCCAGGTAGAAGTCGTAGATGCGGGCGACGCTGGGCACCGTCATGTCGATGCTCCGTGGGGCCCAGGCGGGACGCTCCATCGATCTCTCCAAGGCGTAGGCGATCCGGTGTTCGACCGGAGGGTATCGATCGTCCGCGCAACGGGCGAGCCGAAACGGAAATTGACCATCCGTTACCGGTCACTGCCTGCGGCACGTGCACCCGGCCGCTGCCGCGCGGGCGCGTGCGGGCACGGGTTCGCGCGTGCCTGCGCGGGTTCGCGCGTACCCGCCCGCCCCGCCCGGGTACGGGCGCGTCTGCCCGCCCGTCCGGGCTCGCGCACGGCGAAGGGCCGTCCCCTCCGCCTGGGATGCGGAAGGGGACGGCCCGTGGCCGGAGCGCCCGCGGGGCTGCCCTGGGGAGGTCGCCTTACTTCTTCGGCGCGCCGACCGGCTTCCCGTCGGGCGAGACGGCGTACCAGGTGCCGCCCACGCCCTGACCGTTGGTGTCGCCGGGCTTCTTGTCCCCGGCGAAGGTGTAGACGGGCCAGCAGTCCACCGTCTGCTGCTCGGCACCGTCCGGGCGGGTGAAGGTCATCAGGTCCTTCTTGACGACGCCCTCGGTGTCGTTCGGCTCCACGGGCGCCACGATCGGCCATTTCTCCAGGCAGGCGCCGGTGCACGCCGACACCGGCTTCGGCCACGCCTCGTCCTTCATGAAGCGGTAGACCGTCATGCCGTTCCGGTCGACGACGATCTCGCCCAGCCGCGGGTCGTCCCGGGTGGACAGGCCGGGCAGTCCGGTCGCACCGGCCCCGGCCTTCGCCTTCTTCCCGTCGGGGCGAGCGCGTACCACGTGCCGCCCACGCCCTGGCCCTTGACCTCGCCGGCGGCCGTGTCCTCGGCGTAGCGGTAGGCCGGCCAGCCGCCGACGGTGAGCTGCCTGGTGCCGTCGGCACGGGTGACCTCGCCGAGCAGCGCCGGGTCGATGCCCTCGCCGGCCGAGGCGTCGTCGGCGGGGACCGGGGCCAGGCCGTGGCGCAGTCCCCGTCGCAGTTCGACTTGGGCGGCTTGGCGGTGTCCTCGTCGAAGCGGTACAGGGTGCGTCCGGCGCCGTCGGTGACCACCCGTCCCACCTCGGCGTTGTCGGCGACGGCCAGCTTCCCGGCGCCGCCGGCGGGCTGTTCCCCGGCCGGCGGCGGGCTCGCGGACTGCCCGCCCGCCGTGCCGTCGCCGGCCGCGGCGCCGGCACCGATCTCGTCCACGTCACCGGGCGCCGCGGTGGCGCCCACGTTCTGGCTGCCCCCGGCCGCGCCGCCGCCGTCCTGACCGCACGCCGTCGTCAGCGCCAGCACGGCCGCAGCGCTCGCCACGAGTGAGGCGCTCCGCCAGGAGGTCTTCATCGTCCACTCCCCGATCGTCGCAAAGGTGTCGCGGCCCCCTGCTGGGCCGCCGCACGACACTGGGTACGCGCCGCGGGACGGGTCGTGTTCAACGGGCACCGGGGTTTTCTTCTCCGGGCACCGGCGCCCGGAGGCCGCCGTGCGCCGCCGGCGCGCGAGCCCGCGCGGCGGGTGGCGCGCGGTGATCAAACCGCTGACCGGCGGTTTCCCTCGTTCGGGGCATTCCCCGGGCACCCCGCCCCACCCCCTCCCGGCAGGGCCCATGATCTGCGACGTGCATGCACCCGATCCGACCCGAACCGCGTCCCTCGGGCGGGCGTTGGCCCTGGTGACGCTGACGTTCACCCTGGTCGGTGCCCCGGCCGGCGAGGCGGCGGCCGACGCCTGCGCGTACGTGTCGAGCGGCCCGGACGGCATCGACGCGGTGTCGGTCGCCGGCGGCGGGGACCGGCTCTCCTTTCCGCCGTGTCCGCCGGCCACGCCACCGCCCCAGCCCCCGCCGACGCCTCCGCCACCGAAGCCGGCTCCGCCGAGGCCGACTCCGCCCGCCCCGGCTCCCCGCCACCCCGGCCGACCGCCACGCACGAGCCGCCGGCCCCGCCCCGGCCGCCGGCGCCGCGGCCCGTGCCGCCGCGGCCCGCACCGACGCGCGCGGCCCCGGTGCCGCCGGCCGCGCCCGCACCGGGGCCGGTGGCTCCCCCGTCGCCGGCGCCCACGCCCCGGCCCTCCCTGACCCGGTGCACTACCCGGAGTACCGGCCCGCGCCGCCACCCCCGCGGCGTTCGCACGGCGCCCCCTCGCCCCTCGTCTTCGTCCTGCTCATCACGGTCCCCGCGGTGGTCGCCGTCGCCGCGCTGCGTCCCCGCTGACATCTGGAGGCCCCTCTTGGCGGAATGGCTGGTTCTCACCCTCGCGATGGTCGCCGCGTGCGCCGTGGTCGTCGTGATCACCCTGCTGCGGCACAAGACCGCGCCCGAGGACGAGGACGTCACCGAGACGCCGGACGTCATGGAGTACATGACGATGTGGATCGGTGTCGTGTACGCCATCGTCCTGGGCCTGGCCATCGCCGGTGTCTGGGAGGCCCGCAGCGCCGCCCAGGACCACGTGCAGGCCGAGGCGGTGGCGCTGCACGAGGTCTCGGAGCGGGTCCGGGTCTACCCGCCGGAGGTCCGTGACCGGATTCGGGACGATGTCAATGCCTATGTCGGACACGTCGTCACCACCGAGTGGAAGGCGATGGCGGCGCACGACGAGGTCACCGAGCGCGGCACCGAGCTGCTCGCCCGCGTCCGCGCCGACGTCACCGACTACGAGCCCGCCTCGGACTTCGAGGCCCAGGCCTACCAGCCGCTGGTGGACCAGGTGGCCGCGGCCGTGCAGGCGCGCGCCGCACGGGCCGAGTCCACCGGGGCGACGATGCCCGGGGTGGTGTGGTTCGGGCTGATCACCGGGGCCCTCGTCACCATCGGCATGGTGTTCGCCCTCCAGATCCGGCGCACCGGGCGCGAGTTGGTCCTCGCCGTGGTGTTCTCGGCGCTGATCGCCTTCCTGCTGTTCCTGATCTGGGACTTCGACAATCCCTACGGCCGCGACCTGGGCGCGTCGCCGGATCCGTTCCTGAGCCTGTTCCCGGGCGCCGGGGACGGCTGACGCCCGTCCGGCGGAGGAGGCACGGGGGCGGTACCCGACACGCCGGGGCCGTCCCCCGGTCGTACCAGCCCCGTCCCCTGTGCGGCCCACACGCTTGCCCCGTTCGCGCGACTGCGATCGCGCCGGTGCGCGCGCCTTCCTAGCGTTTCGGGCATCGAGGTGCATGTCCGACGCGAGCGGAAGAGGTCCGCAGCTGCTCCTCGGGACCCGGAGGATCCACCATGCGCGCGATACCCGTCGCTTCGGTCGCCCTGCTCGGCGCCTGTGCCCTGTCGGCCTGTGTCCCGGCCAACGCGGCCATGGACAACGTCACGCCGTTCGGTTTCAGCGTGCTGCCCTCCACGGTCGCCCCGGGCGGCGAGGTCACGCTGCGGGTGGACCGCGACGGCGGCTGCAAGGGGCCCGCGACGGTCACCTCCCCGGTGTTCGACCGGGTCACCATCCCGCCCCGGCAGACGTCGGCGAAGGCGGTCGTCGACTGGGACGCCCGCCCCGGCGCGGTCTACCAGGTGTCGTTCACCTGCGACGGGGCGACCGGGACCACCAGCCTGACCATCGCCGGCGGCCGCCCGAGCCCCTCCCCCACGCACTCGCCGGCCGACCCGACGCACCATCCGCACCACCCCGACGACCACCACAAGCACCCGCAGAAGGGCGTGCACGCCGGTGAGGGCGGCAGCGTCGCGGGCTTCGACCTCGGGAACATCGGTCTGGGCGCCGCGCTCATCGCCGGCGCGGTCGGGGCGGCGTACCACTTCTCCCGCCGCCGGGACGGCGAGGAGGGCGCCTGACGGCACCGGCGCCGCGTGCTCAGGGCTTCGCCCCGGGTCCCCTGCGGGGGTCCGGGGCGAAGCCCTGTGACGACGGTGACGCCGTGGTGCGGTCAGACGCGGCGCTCGGCCCGGCGGCGCATCCAGAACAGGCCGCCGCCGGCTACGGCCGCGGCGACGAGCCCGCCGCCGATGGCGATGTCGGTCGGGGTGGCGCCGCTGGAGCTGCTGCCGCCGAGACCGCCCTGGACACCGCCGATGACGGTGAACGCGGCGGGCTTCGTCAGCCGCCGGCCCGAGCAGTTGACGGTGATGTCGTGCGAGCCGGGGCGGGCGTTCCGGTCGATGGTGGCGATGCCCTTGGAGGTGTCGTTGGCCCCTTGACCGGGGTGAGGTGGGTCCTCGGGAAGGCGTCCGAGGTCATCGTGCCGCCGTTCGGGCAGCCGTCGACCGTGACGGTCATCTGACCGCCGCGGGCGATGACGCTGGGCAGCGCGACGATGTTGTGGGGCGTCTGGTGGTCGCCGCCCGCGCTGGCCGTGGGGGCGGCGAGTCCGAGGACAGCGACCGCGGCGCCTGCGGCCGCCAGGGCACGAGAGTTGCGCATGTGATCCTCCGCGGAAGGCGCCCCCGGGACCCGTACCCGGTCGATCGGCGAGAAAGCGCCTCCGAGAAAGACCCTCAGATGCCCTGCGTGCGCCCGCATTTCGGCGATGGTCCGTCCTGGTGAGCGCGGGCGGGCGGGCGGGGCCGCGGGAGCCGACATCGCCGCAGGTCACGGACCGTCAGAAAAATCCTGCGGGCCGCGCCTCGGATGGCGCACCGCAGGGGGCACGGACCACCCGTTCGCATCCGCCCCCGTCGCCGGTCGAGGCTCGGGCACTTAGCGTTTTCCCATGCGCGAATGACATGGCGACGGCCGTGTCGAGAGGGGATGTCGAATGTCTGCGTCCGAGCTGGCCGAAGAGGAGGAGCGGCGGCGGAAGCGTGCTCCGTGGGGCGTGATAGCGCTGGTGCTGCTCACCGGTCTGGCGCTCATTCGCAACGGTTCGGGCGAGTTCGACGTGGGCCCGCCGCAGCCGGCGTCGGCGGCCTCCGCGGACAGCCGCCGCGCCGCCGAGGACGTCACCGTGGCCGCGGGCCTGCAGCCGCTGCCGTACTCCGTGCCCGACCGGGTCCGGATCCCCGCCATCCAGGTCGACGCGCCCATCATGCCGGTCGGCCTGGACGCGGAAGGGTGGGTCGACGCGCCGCCGCCGGAGGACCCGAACCTGGCGGGCTGGTTCACCGCCGCGGTGACGCCCGGCGAGAAGGGCACGGCCGTCGTGGTCGGCCACGTCGACAACCAGCAGGGCCCCGCCGTGTTCTACGGGCTCGGGGCGCTGAAGCAGGGGAACAAGGTGGAGGTCTCCCGCGAGGACGGGAAGACGGCCGTGTTCGAGATCTACGCCATCGAGGTCTTCGAGAAGAACGACTTCCCCGGCGACCGGGTGTACGCCTCGAAGGGGCACCCGGAGCTGCGGGTCATCACCTGCGGCGGTGGCTTCTCCAAGCAGGAGGGGTACGCCGGGAACGTCGTCGCCTTCGCCCGCCTGACCGAGATCCGCTGAGCGCGTTCCCGGCCGGGCGGGCGCCGGCCGCTACAGGTACTGCCGGCGGGGCACGGTGATGTGGTAGCCGTCGTCCAGGAGCCGCGGAAGGTAGGAGCGCAGGGCGCGCACGCTCTGCGAGCGGTCGCCCCGGCGTCGTGGGAGAGGACCACGACACCGGGGGCGGCGCCGTCCTCGACCCGGTCGACGATGGTGCGGGTGCCGGGGTGGTCCAGTCGAGGGTGTCCACGGTCCAGGCGAGCGGTTCCATGCCGAGTTCGGCACCGAGCTGGAACGCGGCGCGGTTCCAGGCGCCGTAGGGGGCGCGGAACCAGCGGGGCGGCTCCCCGCAGACCCGGTCGACGAGGTCGCTGGTGCGTTCCATCTCGCTGCGGATGCGGCCGCGGGTGAGCCGGGTCAGCAGGGGTGGGACCAGGTGTGGTTGCCGACGACGTGCCCGTCGTCGGCCATCCGGGCCAGCAGGTCACGGTGGGCGGTGGCCATCTCGCCGCAGACGAAGAACATCGCGCGCACCTCGTAGGTGGCGAGCGTGTCGAGGATGTCCGGGGTGTAGCGGGGGTCGGGGCCGTCGTCGAAGGTCAGCACCATGGTGCGGCCCCGCCCGGACACGCGCAGCAGGGGCTCGCGCCGCACCGGGGTGCGGCCGGGCGCGGCGCGCGGCGGTCCGTAGCCGGTCATGGGCTGGAGCCGGTAGGCGGAGGGCCCGAGGGCGCTGCGCGCCTGAGGGCCGGCGGCGGGCGCGGCCGGGCGGGCGGCGTCCTGCCCGGCCCCGTCGCGAACAACCCGGCGGTACCGGCCGCTCCGACGGCCGCGGCCCCGGCGAGCAGCGCGCGGCGGCGCGTGAGCAACTGATCCTTCTTCATGACTCATCAGTCGCCCGGGGCGGGCCGACGCACCAGTGCAACACCGGGGCGGCGGCATGAATTGACCCGACCGGCGCACAGCCGGGGCTCAGCGGCGGCGCACCAGGGGGAACGGCAGGGTCTCGCGGATGGTGAGCCCGGTGAGGAACATGACGAGCCGGTCGACGCCGATGCCGAGGCCGCCGGTGGGCGGCATGGCGTACTCGAGGGCGTCGAGGAAGTCCTCGTCCAGCTCCATCGCCTCGGGGTCTCCCCGGCGGCCAGCAGGGACTGGGCGGTCAGCCGGCGCCGCTGTTCGACCGGGTCGGTCAGCTCGGAGTAGGCGGTGCCGAGTTCGGTGCCGAAGGCGACGAGGTCCCAGCGTTCGGCGAGCCGCGCGTCCGAGCGGTGCTGCCGGGTGAGCGGGGAGACGTCGGTCGGGAAGTCCTTGTAGAAGGTGGGGAGCTGGGTGCGCTCCTCGACCAGCCGCTCGTACATCTCCAGGACGACGTCTCCGGGTCCGTCGTCCGGTGTCCAGGGCACGCCGGCCCGGTCGCACAGCCGGCGCAGCTCGGGCAGTTCCGTGCCGGGGCCGATCTCCTCCCGAGGGCCTCGGAGACGGCGCCGTACACCGTCTTGACCGGCCAGGGCCCGGAGATGTCGTACTCGGTGCCGTCCTTGCGGGCGACGGGGCTGCCGAAGGCGGCGGTCGCCGCGCCCTGGATCAGCTCGCGGACCAGGTCGAGCATGACGGTGTAGTCGGCGTGGGCCTGGTAGGCCTCCAGCATCGTGAACTCGGGGTTGTGCTTGTAGGAGACGCCCTCGTTGCGGAAGGTGCGGCCCATCTCGAAGACCTTCTCCAGGCCGCCGACGCACAGCCGTTTCAGATACAGCTCGGGGGCGATGCGCAGGTACAGGTCGAGGTCGTAGGCGTTGATGTGGGTGGTGAAGGGGCGGGCGTTGGCGCCGCCGTGGATCTGCTGGAGCATCGGCGTCTCGACCTCGAGGTAGCCGCGGTCCAGCAGGCCCTGGCGCAGTGCCTGGACGGCGGTGGAGCGGGCGCGGACCACGTCGCGGGCGGCGGGGCTGGTCACCAGGTCGAGGTAGCGGCGGCGGACCCTGGCCTCGGGGTCGGTCAGGCCCCGCCGTTTGTCCGGGAGCGGGCGCAGGCACTTGCCGGTGAGCTGCCAGGAGGTGACGAAGACGGTGGGTTCGCCCTTGTCGCTGCGGCCGGCCCGGCCGGCGGCGGTGATGTGGTCGCCGATGTCGGTGTCGGCGGTGAAGCGGTCCAGTGCGGGGCCGCAGCGGTCGCGGGTGAGGGCGATCTGGTGGTCGCCGGACCAGTCGCGCAGCACCGCGAAGACGATGCCGCCGAAGTCGCGGACCAGCATCACCCGCCCGGCGACGGTCACCTCCTCGCCGGCGCGGACGTCGGCGAGGGCGTGGCTGGGGGCCGGACGCCCACCGGGTAGGGGTCGGTGCCGGCGGCGCGCAGCCGGTCGAGCCTGGCGTGCCGGACGCGCACCTGGTCGGGCAGGCCGGCGTGGGGGCCGGCGGGTCCGGCCGGCTCGGGTCCGGTGCCGGCCGGGGCGACGGCCGGGCGGCCGGGGCCGCGGGGCCGGGCCCCGGCCGGCGCCGTGCGCGTGCCCCTTGCCCCAGAGCTTGCGCAGCGACGGTACGGAGACGAAGCCCTCCGCGATGCCGGAGGCCAGGCCGATCCGGGCGAGGGAGGCGGCGTCGCCGTAGCACAGGAAGCGCGGGTACCACTCGGGGCGGTACTTGGCGTTGGACCGGTACAGGGCCTCCAGCTGCCACCACCGGGACAGGAACAGCAGCAGGCGCCGCCACAGCCGCAGGACGGGGCCGGCGCCGATGCGGGCGCCCTCCTCGAACACCGAGCGGAACACCGCGAAGTTGAGGGAGATCCTGCGCACGCCGAGTTTCGGTGCGGCCGCGCACAGCTCGGCGACCATGAACTCCATGACGCCGTTGGGCGCCTCGCGGTCCCGGCGCATCAGGTCCAGGGAGAGGCCGTCGCGTCCCCAGGGCACGAAGGACAGCAGGGCGAGCAGCCGGCCGTCGGCGCCGAGGGCCTCGACGAGCAGGCAGTCGCCGTCGGCCGGGTCGCCGAGGCGGTCCAGGGCCATGGAGAAGCCCCGCTCGGTCTCGGTGTCCCGCCAGGCGTCGGCCCGGTCGACGATCTCCCGCATCTCCTCGTCGCCGAGGTCGGCGTGGCGCCGGATCCGGCAGGTGGCGCCGGTGCGGCGGACCCGGTGCACGGCCTGGCGGGTGACGCGCATGTCCCGGCCGCCGAGGTCGAAGCCGGGCACGTGCAGGACGGCCTCGTCGCCGAGCTGGAGCGCGCCGAGTCCGGCCCGGAGGAAGGCGCGGGCGCCGTCCTCGGAGGCGCCCATGACGGCGGGCACCCAGGCGTGCCGCCGGGCCACGTCCCGCCAGGCGGCGATCGCGTGCGGCCAGGCCTCGCGGTCGCCGACCGGGTCCCCGCCGACCAGGCAGACTCCGGCCTCGACGCGGTAGGTGACGGCGGCCTTGCCGCTGGGCGAGAAGACGGCGGCGCGGTCGCGGCGGGTGGCGAAGTAGCCGAGGGAGTCCTGCTCGCCGTAGGCCGCCAGCAGGGCGCGGATGCGCTGCTCCTCGTCGCCGTGCAGGGCGGCTTCCAGGCGCTGGGAGCGGAACAGGGTGGCGGCGGCGGTCAGCAGGGCGAGGGCGCCGAACAGGCCGAGCAGGAAGGCGACGGGGCGGGGCGGCAGGCCGTCGTAGCGTTCCGCGGAGACCAGGCCGCCGCAGACCCGGTCCGCCGTCCACAGCAGCCGCTGGCCGGCCGGGAGCGTCCCGGGAAGAGCTCCACCAGGCCCCGGCCGACGAGCACGGCCACCGCCAGCCCGGCCAGCAGCACGGCGAGCGCCCGGCGTACGGCGCCGCGGCGGGAGACGGCGTAGAACTCGCGGCGGGCGGCGGTGAGCAGGGCCAGCAGCACGGCGCACACGGCGAGGGAGGGGACGGAGGCGGCGTACTCGCCCGCCGCGGTGCCGAGGACGTCGGCCAGGACCAGCAGCGCGAGGTAGACGACCACCAGCCACCAGGCGATCTTCTTGCGGGCGGCGGTGGCGCCGGCCAGCAGGAAGAGGAAGGCCGCGTAGGCGAGGTTCGGGGAGATGGGGACGAGCAGCGTGCCGACGGCGTCGGTGACGGGTCTGACCAGCCGGCGCAGCGGCGGGACGAGGGCGAGCAGGACGCAGAGCGCGCCGAGGGTGCCGAAGAAGACCGCGAGGATCTCCGGGACGCGGCCGAGCGGGCCGCGGCCGGGCGGGCGTATCCGGTCCTCGGCGGTGTCCCCGGGGCGGTGGCCCGGGCGGTGGCGGTCATGGTTCCGACTGTAGGAAGGCCCGCGGCGGTGCGCCCGTCGAGCGTCGCGGCGGTGGGAGCCGGGCGGGCGGGGTCCGATAGCCTCGCGGCGTGACGGAAGCGCAGCACTCACATCGGTTCGAACGGGGCACGGACGGGCCGAAGGTCATCGTCGTCGGGGTGGACGGGTCGGACTCCTCGCTCCGCGCGGCGGCCTACGCCGGCGGTCTGGCCCGCCGGCAGCGGGCCCTGCTCGCCGTCGTGTACGTGCAGCCGGTGCTGGCGGCGGGCGCGGCGCTGGGGGCGCCGGTGACGGACACGACCGAGGAGATCGCCGAGGACCTGGTGGCGCAGATCCGGGCGGCGGCCGAACGGGTGCGGGGGATATTCGAGGTGCGCTGGGAATTCCACACCTTCCGTGGCGATCCGTACAACGGGCTGGTGAAGGCGGCCGACGAGCTGAAGGCGGACGCGGTGGTGGTGGGCGCCTCGGAGCAGGCCGGGCACCGCATCGTGGGGTCCGTCGCGGTGCGCCTGGTGAAGGCGGGCCGCTGGCCGGTGACGGTGGTGCCCTAGGGGAGCCCGGCATGATCGGCGAGACCCCCCCCTAGGGGGTGCCAGCGGACGGCCCTGCCTGGTCTCGGGGCGCTTTCGGGCACCCGCGGGCCGGTGCGTCGTGGCTTCCGTGACGGTCGTCGGTGCGCCATCATGATCCCCCGTCAGCCGTTTGCCGATCACAAAGAGGTGAGGCGCATGGCCGGGTTCCGCATGGGCGAGGGGATTCTCCGCCGCAAACCCATCGAGCACATCGAGGAGACGGAAGTCGGTGAGGGCACGCGGCTGGAGCGCTCGCTCGGGCTGTGGCAGCTGACCGCGATCGGTGTCGGCGGCATCATCGGCGCCGGCATCTTCACGCTGGCCGGTACGGTCGCCAACGGCACGGCCGGTCCGGCGGTGCTGGTCTCCTTCCTCATCGCCGGTGTGGCGAGCGCGGCGGCGGCGCTGTCGTACGCCGAGTTCGCCGGTCTGATCCCGAAGGCGGGCTCCGCCTACACCTACGGCTACGCGGTGCTGGGCGAGCTGGCGGGCTGGTTCATCGGCTGGGACCTGCTGCTGGAGTACACGGCGATCGTGGCGGTGGTCGCCATCGGCATCTCGGGCTACTTCAGCTTCCTGGTCGGTGAGATGGGCGCCGACCTGCCGAACTGGATGCTGGGCGCGCCCGGCACCGGCGAAGGGCATCGCATCGACCTGTTCGCGGCGGTGCTGTGCCTGCTCATCGCCTATCTGCTGACCCTCGGCATCAAGAACGCGGCCCGCTTCGAGATGGTCGTGGTCGTGCTCAAGGTGCTGGTGGTGCTGCTGGTCATCGCGGTCGGCGTCTTCCACATCGACACGGCGAACTACAACCCCTTCTTCCCCTACGGCGTCGGCGGCGCGTTCACCGGCGCGGCGACGGTGTTCTTCGCGGTGTTCGGCTACGACGCGATGTCGACGGCCGCGGAGGAGTCGAAGGACGCGCAGCGGCACATGCCGAAGGCGATCATCTACTCGCTGGTGATCTCGATGGTGCTGTACGTGGCGGCCTGCCTGGTCCTGACGGGCATGCAGAACTACCGGGACATCGACAAGGAGAGCGGCTTCTCCACGGCGTTCGAGTCGGTGGGCCTGGACGGGCTGGCGAACGTGATCGCGGTGGGCGCGATCATCGGCATCCTCACGGTGATGTTCACGTTCATGCTGGGTGTCACCCGGGTGTGGTTCTCGATGTCCCGGGACGGGCTGCTGCCCCAGTGGTTCGCCAAGACGCACCCGACGCGGCACGTCCCGACCCGGGTGACGTGGATCGTGGGGGTCGCCTCGGCGCTGATCGCCGGGTTCCTGCCGATCGGCGAGGCGGCCGAGCTGACCAACATCGGCATCCTGCTGGCGTTCGTGGTGGTGTGCGCGGCGGTGATCGTGCTGCGCTACCGGCAGCCGGACCTGCCGCGCACGTTCCGCACGCCGTGGATGCCGGTGGTGCCGGCGGTGGGCATCGTCTTCTCGATCTGGCTGATCACCTTCCTGCAGTGGCAGACCTGGGCGCGGTTCGCCGTGTGGTTCGCGGTCGGCCTGGTGATCTACTTCGGCTACTCGTACCGCAGGTCGGTGCTGGCGCGCCGCTAGCCGGAGCCCGGCGGCCGGGGCATCGCGGCCGCCGGCCGGTCACGGCCACCCGAACGTCACGGCCGCCCGAGAGTGCGGAGGAAGTCCAGCAGGACGGCCTCGAACTGCGCGGGCCGCTCCAGGTTCACGTAGTGGCCGGCGCCGTCGACGGTCACCGAGCGCCCGTCCGGGACCGCGCGGACGAGGCGTTCGGCGGCGCTCTTGAGGTCGTCCGGCTCCAGTGAGCCGTTGACGGCGAGCACGGGCACGTCGATCTTCGGCACACGGGTCCAGGTGTCGGCCATGGGCACGTGGAAGTCGGGTTCGCCCGGACGGTGCTTGCCCATGGTGTGCAGGGCCATCTCGCGCAGGCGCCGCCCGATGTCCGGGTCGATGTCGCCCGCGTCGCGGTGGGGGCCGTGGGCCACGCGCAGGAACGCGGCCAGCCAGCCGTCGAGGTCGCCGGCCGCCAGGGTGCGCGCGTACTCGGCCTGGATCTCCTCGTACCACGGGTCGGTGTACCGGAAGTCGCTGGTCGCCGCGCCACAGGCGACGACCCCGCGGACCAGCTCCGGGTACTCCAGGACGGTGTCGGTGGCGATGCCGCCGCCCATCGACACACCGACGAGCACGGCGGGACCGGCGTCGAGGTCGCGGAGCAGGCCAGCGAGGTCGTCCGCCCAGCGGAAGGGCTTGGTGGCGTTGGCCGAGAGGCCGTGACCGCGCACGTCCGGGACGATCACGCGGTACCGCTCGGCCAGGACCGGGACCTGGGCGTCGTACAGCCGGTGGTCGACGAACCCGGAGTGGAGCAGCACCACGAGGTCGCCGGAGCCGGTGTCGCGGTAGGCGAGGTCGCCGTCGGCGGACGCGTGGTAGCGCAGATCCTCAGGAGCAATCATGACAACCAAGGTGTCATCTTCACCTGGGTTTGGCAACCCAGGTGTCATGATGGGCGGGTGACCGATACCGACGCACCCCTCCCCCGGACGATCTCGCCCGGCGCCTCACCGAGGTGTACGACCTGGTCGGCCCGCTCTACCGGCGCGCGCAGCGCAGCGTGGAGCAGGGCCTGACCGGCGACGGCCTGTCCGTCGGCGTCCGCGCCGTGCTGACCCTGCTGCACCGCAACGGGCCGATGACCGTGCCGCAGATGGGCCGCGCCCAGGCGATCAGCCGCCAGTTCGTGCAGCGCATGGTCAACGAGGCGGCGGCCGGCGGACTGACCGAGAGCGTCCCGAACCCCGCCCACCGGCGCTCGCCGCTGATCCGGCTCACCGAACGCGGCCGGGCGGCGATCGACGCCGTCCTGGAGCGGGAGCACCTGCTGCTGCGTCAGGTCGGCGGGGAGCTGACCGACGCCGAGGTGACGGCGTGCCTGCGGGTACTGGGGGCCATGCTGACGGCCCTCGACCACGTCGGCGACGACTGAGCCGCCCGGCCGCCCCCGTGCCGCCCCGGCTCAGCGGGCCTGCTCCCCCATCACCAGCCCGTCCTCGGCCGCGCCGCGGCTCAGCGCCATCTGGCGGATGCGGTCGCGCACGGCGGTGACCTCCGCGCCCTGGGCGAGCGCGCGGTTGAGGTCGACGACCCGGCCGGCGTCCACGTCGAACCACTGCGGGACGAACTCCGCCTTCGTCACCTCCCAGCGCCCGCCGGGCCGGGCGGGCGGGCGAAGGTGAAGCGGGCGATCGTCGACTGGTTGCCGCGCGGGTCCCGGGCACCCTCGTAGTTGATCATCTCGCCGGCGATCTGGTCGCCCATCCCGTACACCACCCAGGTGCCGTTGACCTTCTCGTAGGCCTGCGGGACGTGGGCGTGGGTGCCGAGGATCAGATCGATGTCCGGGCGGCCCTCCGTGCGGGCGGCGGTCAGCCGGCGGGCCAGCCGCAGCTGCTGCTCGTCCGGCTCGTCCTGCCATTCGGTGCCCCAGTGCAGGGAGACGACCACCACGTCGGCGCCCGCCTTCCTGGCGGCCGCGGCGTCGGCGAGGATCTTCTCCTCGTCGATGAGGTCGACGGCCCAGGGCTGGTCGGCGGGGAGCGGGAAGCCGTTGGTGCCGTAGGTGTAGGCGAGGTGGGCGACCTGGCGCGGCCCGCGCGCAGGACGGTGACGGTGTCCGCCTCCTCGCGCGTCCGCGCCGATCCGGCGTGCCGGACGCCGGCGCGGTCGAGGGCGTCCAGGGTGCGGCGGATGCCCGCGGCGCCGTCGTCCAGGGTGTGGTTGGAGGCCGTGGAGCAGCCGTCGTAGCCGGTGGCGGCCAGGGCGGCGGCGACCTCCGGCGGGGACTTGAAGTTCGGGTAGCCGGAGTAGTCGCCGTTCGCGCCGTAGACGGTCTCCATGTGACACAGGGCCAGATCCGCCCGGGAGACGATGTGTTTCACCCCGGCGAGCATGGGCCGGAAGTCGTAGCCGGTGCCGCCCGCGTCGTGGCGCGCCCGGTCGATGATCGACTGGTGCGGCAGGACCTCCCCGGAGGCGACCAGGGTGAACGCGCCGGTGTCGGGCGCCTTGGGGGCCGGCCGGGCGGGCGGCGGCGGCTCGGGCTCGCGGGCCTGGCAGGCCGCGCCCGCGGCGAGGAGGGCGGTCAGCGCCAGGGCCACCTGTCGACTGCGTGTGATCATGCGTTCACCCCGCTGTGGTCATCGACCGACATAAAAGTCGTATTTACGCACAATCAGGAAAGAAGGCACCGGGCGTCCCGTGCGGCTCCGACACGCCCTTTAGCCCGTCCGGTGGTCCCCGGCGCGGCGCGCCGACCGTTCGTCGCACCGTTCATCGACGCGATCGACCGCCCGTCGCACACACGTGCGCGCACCCTGTTCCCCCGCGGCGCCCTGCGGTGCCATACGGCCATGACGGCCGGAACCACCACCCTCGCCCACGTGACCACCGCCGAGCACGAGCTCGCCGCGCTGCAGCGGGAGCACGGCCGGCCCCTGTTCGCGCTGCTGCTGCGGCTGTGCGACGGCGACCGGCAGCGCGCCGAGGACCTCGTGCAGGAGACCCTCGTGCGCGCCTGGCAGCACCCGGAGGCACTGCGCGCCGACGGGTTCGACTCCGTACGGCCCTGGCTGCTCACCGTCGGCCGGCGGCTCGCGATCGACGCGCGGCGGGCCCGGCAGGCCAGGCCGCCGGAGGTCGGCGAGGCGGTGCTGGAGAGCGCCCGCGTGTGCGCCGACCACGCCGAGCGGTCGGCCGCCGCGCTGGACGTGCGCGAGGCTGTGAAGACACTCACGCCGGAGCACCGTGAAGTCCTGGTGCTGGTGTACTTCCAGGGGCGAGTGTGGCGGAAGCGGCGGCAACGCTCGGCATCCCGCCCGGTACCGTGAAGTCCCGCGCGTACTACGCGCTGCGCGCCCTGCGCCGGGTTCTGCCGGGATACGCCCCCGACCTGCGGTGAAACCGACTCTTGAGTCAAACCTCCGTAAAGCGCCTTGCCGAGGACCCCGGTTGAGTAATCGGCTGTCCTCATCCGTGTTCCGGACGGGGCCCTGTCGCAGGGGCCCGTGGATGGGCGCCGCGCACGCACCGGAGGAAGGCAGGAAGGGATGCTGCACAGAGGTCACGAGAGCACGGACGGCGGGGGCGAACTGGCCGTCCCCATGGCGTGGTTGTACGCCGAGTACATCGCCGACGAACTGCTGCGGACCGGCGACCTGATGCCGCCGACGTCCTTCGAGTTCCGGGCCGGCCGGGACGCGCTGGCCCTGACCGTCTTCCTCTCCGACACCGACGGCGAACTCGGTGGCATCGGGGTCGTCACCCAGCTGGAGACCTGGCTGTCGCTCACCGCGTACGACCAGCCGTGGCACGAGTGGGTGCGCGAGCGGCTCGCCGAGGCCACGGCCGAGGCCGCCGCATCGGGGCGCGGTGCGCCGGACCTGGAACTGGCCCGGGCCGCCTGGCGCTGGCTGGAGGACACCGAGCTGCTCGCACCCGACCTCGACGCCGTGCCGGGCGGCGCCGGCGCCGGCGAGGACGAGGGCCCCAAGGTCTGGACGCCGGCGTGGCAGCTGGGGCTGCCCCTCGGGCATCTCGCGATCCACCTGTTCTGACCCCCGGCAGGCCCGCGACGGCGGGCCCCGGCCGGCACACGGCGAGGGACGAACGGCCGGTGCGCGGCGGGGCGCGGGCGGCGTCCGCGGCGGGCGGGAAAATCTCGGCGGGCGGACCAATCCGCCCGCCGTTCCGCTCCGAACTTCCCCGTCGGGATTCTCCGCGTGGCTTGAGTGATTCGGCGGCCGTCTGCGTACGGAGGGGAGCAAGGAGTAACCCCCCACCCGCTCCCGACGGCACGAGGATTCGGCATGAGGTCCCTGGAGAGGCATCGCGACGTCGGCGCCTACGCGCTCGGCGTGCTGGACGAGGCGGACGCCTTCCGCTTCGAGGACCACCTCATGGACTGCCCCCGCTGCACGGCGGCGGTGACCGAATTCGGCCCCACGACCCGGCAGATGATGCTCTACCGGCGCTCGACACCCCGGTTCGTGCACCCCGTGACCCGGCCCGGCCCGGCGCTGCTGGACCGGCTGCTGGCGCAGGTCGCCTCCCGGCACCGGGCGGGGCGCCGCCGCCTGTGGTGCGCGCTGGCCGCCTCGGTCGTCGTCGCGGTCGCCGGACCGGGCCTCGTCCTCGCGGCCGGGACCGGCCGGGACGCGGCGGCCGTGAGCGTCACCGCCGCCGACGCGCGGTCCGGGGTGTGGGCGCGGCTGACGACCGAGGACGCGGCCTGGGGCAGCGACGTACGCCTGACCGTGAAGGACGGCGCGGGGCCGCGTCCCTGCCGGCTCGTCGCCGTCGGCCACGACGGCTCGGAGCAGACGGTCACCAGCTGGAACGCCCCGGCGGCGGCGCCCCGCCCGGCGTCGTGCGCGGGGGCGCCGCCCTGCACCCGGACCAGATCGCCCGCTACGAGGTGCGCACGACGGACGGGGAACGCCTGGTCACGCTGGACCCTCCCGGGTAGCGCGGGGTGCCGCCGGTGTCGCCGCCGGGCGCCGCGTCCAGCGTCTCGGCCCGCAGCCGGGCGCAGGTCTGGCCGAGCAGGCGGGAGACGTGCATCTGGGAGATGCCCAGCCGGTCGGCGATCCGGCTCTGCGACCACTCCTCGAAGAAGCGCAGGTAGAGGATGGCCCGCTCGCGCGCCGGCAGCCGGCGCACCGCGTCCTTGACGCTCTCGCGGTCGACGACCAGCTGGAAGGCCGGGTCGGGTTCGCCGAGGACGTCCATCAGGCTCGCGCCGTCGGCGTCCGCGCCGCCGTCACCGCCGGGTGCGTCCAGCGACAGCGCCCGGTAGCTCTCCAGGGCCTCCATGCCCCGGGCGACCTCCTCCTCGGACAGCCGGGTGTGCCGGGCCAGGTCGGCGACCGTGGGACGGGGGCTGCCGGGCGTCAGGGCCAGCTCGACGTAGGCGGCGCGCACCGTGTTGCGCAGCTCCTGGACCCGGCGGGGCACCCGCACGTCCCAGGTGCGGTCGCGGAAGTGGCGCTTCAGTTCGCCCCGGATCGTGGGTATCGCGAACGGCTCGAACGGCCCCCGGCCGGGATCGAACCGGCGGATCGCCTTGAGCAGGCCCAGGGCGGCAATCTGCCGCAGGTCCTCGGCCGACTCCCCCGGTCCCGGAAGCGCGCGGCGAGGCGGTGGGCCATCGGCAGCCACGTCCGCATCAGCTCCTCCTGCAGCCGTTCCTTCGCGGGCCCTCGGCCAGGGCGGCGAAGCGGTGGAAGGCGGTGGCGGGGTCCGCGGTGGCGGGATCCGCGGTGACGGGGTCCGCGACGACGGTCGGGTGCGGGCGGGCTGCGACGTCGGTCGGCATGCTGCTGGGTTCCTCGCTGTGGGCTCGGTCACGTGCTTTCTCCGACCTTCTATGCCCATGCCCCGCTTACGCCCATTCGGGACTTTCGTCCTTTCCTGTGGCGGTCTTCCCGCGGCGGTGACCTGCGGCAGCGTCCCCCGGTGGCCTATGCGCCCATGCGCCCCGCGCCGGCTGCCTGCCCGACGCCCGCCCCGGCTGCCGGCGCCGGCTGCCCGCCGCGGCTGCCCGCGCCTACTTCAGCAGGCGGGACAGCCGCCGGTCGGCCAGCGGCCTGCCGCCGGTCTGGCAGGTGGGGCAGTACTGGAGGGAGGAGTCGCTGAAGGACACCTCGCGGATGGTGTCGCCGCACACCGGGCAGGGCTCGCCGGTGCGGCCGTGGACGCGCAGGCCGCTCTTCTTCTCGGCCTTCAGGCGCCCGGCCGCCAGCCCCCGTGAGCGCTCGACGGCCTCGGTGAGCGTGGCGCGCAGGGCCGCGTAGAGGTGGGCGGTCTCCTCGGGCGTGAGGGAGGAGGCGAGCTTGAACGGCGACATCCCGGCCGCGTGCAGGATCTCGTCGCTGTAGGCGTTGCCCACGCCCGCGATCAGGGTCTGGTCGCGCAGGGCGCCCTTGAGCTGCCGCCGCTCCCCGTCGAGGAGGGCGGCGAACCGGGCCTCGTCGAAGTCGTCGGCGAGCGGGTCGGGGCCGAGCCGGGCCACCCCGGCACCTCGCCCGGCTCGCGGACCACGTACACCGCGAGCCGCTTCTGCGTGCCCGCCTCCGTCAGGTCGAAGCCGGCGCCGTCCGCCAGGGCGACGCGCAGGGCGAGCGGCCCCTTGCCGGGCCGGGGAACGCCGTCCGGGAGCCGGTCCTTCCACTGCAGCCAGCCCGCCCGGCCAGGTGGGTCACCAGCCGCGGTCCCCGGCGGTCTCGACGTCCAGGAACTTGCCGTGCCGGTGCACGGCGGCGACCTGGCGCCCCTCCAGCGCCGCGATCGGCGGGTCGTACGTCTTCAGGACGCTGACCGCCACGGGCAGCACCCGGACGATCTCCTGGCCGGCGAGGTGCTCGGTGAGGAACTCCCGCAGCGCCTCCACCTCGGGCAGTTCGGGCATACGTCCAGGGTGCCACCGGGTTCCGGTGCCGCCAGCCGGACGGGCCGTCAGGGCTCGTGCCCGGGCACCGCGAACTCCGACCAGACGCACTTCCCGCCGCCGCGGGCCTCCCCCCCCCCACACGTCGGCGAGCATCTCGACCAGCATCAGGCCCCGGCCCGAGACCCCGGACTCGCCGGCCTCGCGTCGGCGGGGCAGCGCGCTGGAGGAGTCCTCGACCTCGACCCGCAGCCGGCGGCCGGTGCCGCCGAGCACCCTGAGCGTGACGATCGCGGAGCCCTCGGTGTGCATGAGGGCGTTGGTGATCAGCTCGTCGGCGACCAGTTCGACGGAGTCGGTCTGGTCCTCGGCGCCCCAGGCGCGGACGGCGGCGCGGATCATGTGACGCGCCTCGGTCAGCGCCTCCGGGTCGCCGGGGGCGACGTGCTGCTGGAGCCGGCCGGCGGTGCGCGGGGCCTCCGGCTCGCGCCGGCGCATCAGCAGCAGCGCCACGTCGTCGTCCCCGCCGCGCTCGTCCGCGTCGTCGATCAGCGTCTCGGCCAGCTCCCGGACGTCCTCGGGCCGACGGCGACGAGATCGGTGAGCGCCCGCAGGCCGTCGTCCAGGTCGGCGCCCGGCTGCTCGACCAGGCCGTCGGTGCACAGCAGCAGGGTGCAGCCCGGGTCCAGCTCCAGGGTGGCGACCGGATAGTCCAGGCTCGCGAACTCGGCGGACAGGCCGAGCGGCAGCCCGCCCTCGACGGGGATCCGGCGGCAGGTGCCGTCGGTGCCCCGGACCAGCGGGTCGATGTGCCCGGCCCGCACCACCTGGACGACCCCGGTGGCGAGGTCGGCCTCGGCGTACAGGCAGGTGGCGAAGCGGTCGGTGTCGAGCTCGTGGAGGAAGACCGAGGCCCGGGCCATCACGGCGGCCGGGGTGTGCCCCTCGGCGGCGTAGGCGCGCAGCACGATGCGCAGCTGGCCCATGACGGCGGCGGCGTGCGTGTCGTGACCCTGGACGTCGCCGATCACGGCGCCCACCCGGCCGCCGGGCAGCGGGATGAGGTCGTACCAGTCGCCGCCGATGTCCGTGCGTGCATGCCGCCGATGCCGGCGGCGCGGTAGCGGACCGCCACGTCGCAGCCGGGGACGCTCGGGATGGTGCGCGGCAGCATGGCCTGCTGCAGGCCGGAGGCGAGGTCCATCTCCTGCTCGTAGAGCATGGCGCGCTGCAGGCTCTGCGCGATGCTGCTGCCGAGGGCGATCAGGACGTTGCGGTCCTCCACCGAGAAGCCGTGCCGGTCGTCGAAGAGCAGCCCGATGGCGCCGATCGGCCGGGCCTGGGCGATCAGGGGCAGGTAGGCGGCGGAGGTGACGCGCAGGCCGGTCAGGTGGGGCCAGAGGATGGGGTAGCGCTCGGCGAACTCCTCGGCGGACTCGATGAACTGCGGGCTCAGGGTCCGCACCGCCTCGCTCATCGGGTAGGCCTCGCCGACCCGGTCACCCGGGTGCCGGGGACGTGGCTGTCCTCCGGCCCCTCGGCGAGCAGCCGGATGCGGCCGGCCTCCACGAGCCCGAGGACGATGCTGGCGGCACCCAGGTTGCTGAGTCCCTGGGTGTCCTTCAGGACGTCGACGACGTCGTCCACGGTGCGGGCGTGGGCGAGGGCGGCGGTGGTGACCTGGACGATGTTGGTCTGCTGCCGGCGCGCCTCGTGCTGGACCGCCTCGTCGCGGCGCGCCTCGATCTCGGCGAGTTCCCGGTGGCGTCCCGGACGATGCCGACGATCCGCCGGGGGCGGCCGGTCTCGTCCCGCCGGATGTACCCCTGGGTGTGGGTCCAGCGCAGGGTGCCGTCGCGGCAGCGGAGCCGGAAGTACGTGCCGTAGTTCTCGCTGCCGTCCTTCATGGCCTGGGCGACCAGCGTGTCCAGCCGGCGGCCCTCGGCGGCGGGGACCCGCGCCGACAGCGACTCGGGCCGTCCGTCGAACTCGTCGGGGCGCACGTCGAACACCTCGTGGGCCTGGGCGTCCATGTGGAACAGACCGGTGTCCAGGTCCCAGTCGAAGCTGCCCATGCGGTTGAGCGCCAGGATCGGGTCCGGGTGGGCGGGCCAGTCCTCCGGGAGCGACAGGGCGCTCGGTCCCCGATCAGCCATGCGCCCACCTTGCCAGGATTCGTCCGGTTCTTCGACTTGTCGAGGGTCCGTGGTCTCCGGCTTTGCCGGGTGTCCGTGGTCTTCGACTTGCCGAGGTCCGTGGTCCCCGGCTTGCCGGGGGTCTACGGTCCTCGGCTCGTCGGGGGTCTGCCAGAGCTCTGGGCGCGCGGCCGGCGAGCCCGCCGGTCCCCGAGGCCGTCCGCGGGGCTGCCGAGGGCGCCGTCGGGCGCCGGGTCGTCCGCGTCCGGGACGAGCCCGCCCCCGTCGGGCAGGTCGGGGACCTCCGGCACGGACCCCGGCCCGGGTCCTCGGCGGGGGCGGACCCTCCGGATTCGCCGGCGCTCCCGGGCTCGGCGCCGGGCGGGGCGGGGGCGGGGCGGCCGGCGCCGGTGGACCGGCCTCGGCGCTCCCGGCCTCGGCGCTCCCGGGCTCGGCCGCCTCCCGCCGCCCGGCACCGGCCCGCCGGGACCGTCCTCCGGCGGGAGTCCGGGGGACGGCCCCTCCGGTACGACGTCCTCCCCGGCCGCGTACGCCTCGCCGGCGCCGGGCACCTCGCCGCCGGGCACCTCACCGTCGGGCGGGCCGTCCTCCGGGCTCGGAGCCGGGGTTCCGGTCGCCCATTCGGGCGGCGGGACGACGCGGTCGCGGCGGGCGTCGGGACCCGGCGGCCGCTCGATCCACGCGCGGCCGGCGAGGTCGACGATCGTCAGCACGCCGAGCCTGCGCGGCGCCGGGGTCACCGCGACCACCTCGTCCGGCCGGTATCCGGGCCAGGCCCGCCCGCGCGGGGCGGCGTCCGGCCGGACCGGCGCCGGCGGGTCAGCGGGTTGCCGCCGGCACAGCGCACGCGCGGGACGCCCCGGTCGTCGACGAGGACGGCGGTGCCCGCCTGGAGGACGGCCTGCCCGCCGACGGGCCGGCCGCCTCGCAGGCCGTGGCCGGTGACCCGGGTGTCGGCGCGCAGCACGACCGGTGTCAGCCGCCGCAGGTGGGCGGGGACCGCGGCCGGGGAGACGCCGGCGACCTCGGCGAAGGCGCGGGCCGCGGCCTTGCGCGCGGTCAGCCGCGCGGTCAGCCGGCCGACGTCGCAGCCGGCGTGCCGGACGGTGCCGCCGTACAGGCCTGGAGTGCCCCGGACAGCCGCCGCGGCTCGCCCGCGACGGGCCGGCGGACGGCCGAGGCACGCCCCTCCGCGGACGGCGGCTCACGCCCCTCCGCGGGCGGCGGCTCGCGCCCCTCCGCGGACGGCGGCTGACGATGCTCGACGGACGGCGGCCCGCGGCGCTCCGCCGGCGGCGGCTGGGGCGTTCCGGCGCTGTCGAAGCGGGTAGCCGACGAGGGGGCGGCCGTGGAGTCCGTGAAGGGGTTGCCGTCGGGGCGGTGGCGAAGCCGGTGAAGGGGTGGCCGTCGGGGTGACGGCCGTCGAGTCCGTGAAGGGGTCGGGGCCCGGTTCCCCGGCCGGCTGGAACCGGAGGGTTCCGCTCGCCCGGGCCGGCTCTCCCCGCCGACACCGGCCGCGCCGCAGCCCGTGGCGGTGGCGAGCACGGCCGTGAGGGCGCAGGCCGTGGCACACGTCCCGAGGAAGGATCCGGTGGAGATGCGCACCCCGTTCTCCCGCCTCATCCCGGCACTCCTGCCCCAGACGCCGCATTCACGGCATTCACGACCTTGCGAACGATCAGCCACTATTGTCGGCGTCACTCACTCGGATCACGCAAGCGGAACGGCCGCGCACGGGAGTGAGCGGCGGCCGGGTGCGCGGGCGGATGCCGGGAGTGGGTGACCGGAGCGGAAGGAGGGCGGTGCCGTGGAGTGGTTCACCGCGCCCGACTACTGGACGAGCCGGCTGGTCTTCCAGAAGGCGCTGGCGGCGGTGTACCTGGTCGCGTTCCTGACGGCGGCCCTCCAGTTCCGCGCGCTGATCGGCGAGCGGGGCCTGACCCCGGTGCCCCGGTTCGTGGCGCGGGTCCCCTTCAAACGGTCGCCCAGCCTGTTCCACTGGCGCTACTCCGACCGCCTGTTCGCGAGCTGCGCCTGGGCGGGCTGCGCGGTCTCGGTGGCGTTGCTGGCCGGTCTGGACGCGGTGCTGCCGCTGTGGGGGGCGATGCTGCTCTGGCTGGTGCCGTGGGCGCTGTACCTGTCCATCGTGAACGTCGGGCAGACCTGGTACTCCTTCGGCTGGGAGTCGCTGCTGCTGGAGACCGGGTTCGTCGCCGTCCTGCTCGGCAACGACGAGGTGGCGCCGCCGGTCGTCGTGCTGTTCCTGCTGCGCTGGCTGCTGTTCCGCGTCGAGTTCGGGGCGGGGCTGATCAAGATGCGCGGCGACGAGTGCTGGCGCAGGCTCACCTGCCTGGACCACCACCACGAGACCCAGCCGATGCCGGGCCCGCTGAGCTGGTTCTTCCACCATCTGCCCCGCCCGCTGCACCGGGTCGAGGTGGCCGCGAACCACGTCACCCAGCTCGTGGTGCCGTTCCTGCTGTTCACGCCGCAGCCGATCGCCACGGCGGCCGCCGCGCTGATGATCGTCACCCAGTTGTGGCTGGTGCTGTCGGGAAACTTCTCCTGGCTGAACTGGATCACCATCGTGCTGGCCCTGTCGGCGGTCCGGTTCCCCACCGACGCCCCATCGGTGCCGGCCGCACCGCTGTGGTACGAGATCGTCGTCCTCGCCGTGGCCGCGCTGCTGGTGGCCCTCAGCTACCGTCCGGTCGCCAACATGCTCTCCCGCCGCCAGGTGATGAACCGGTCCTTCGACCCGCTGCACCTGGTCAACACCTACGGCGCGTTCGGCAGCGTGAGCCGGGTCCGCTACGAGGTGGTGATCGAGGGCACCGCCGACGAGGTGCCGCGCGAGGACTCGGACTGGCGGGAGTACGAGTTCCGGGGCAAGCCCGGCGATCCACGCCGCTGGCCGCGCCAGTTCGCGCCGTACCACCTGCGCCTGGACTGGCTGATGTGGTTCGCCGCACTGTCGCCCGCCTACGCCGGGTCCTGGTTCGGCACGCTGGTGGAGCGTCTGCTGGAGAACGACCGGGCCACGCTGAGGCTGCTGCGCCGCTCGCCGTTCCCGCCGGACTCACCGCCCCGCTTCGTCCGCGCCCGCCTGTTCCGCTACCGGTACACCACCTGGCGGGAGCTGCGGGAGACGGGCGCGTGCTGGCAGCGGACCTACGTACGGGAGTACCTGCCGCCGACCCGGCTGGCGGGGACCCGGTCCGCCGACTGAACCGGGCCCCCGGCCACGCCTAGGCCCGCTTCAGCCGCAGCGTCATCAGCTGGAACGGCCGCAGCCGTACGGCGATCCGGTCGCCGTCGGCCCGGGGCGCGGAGTCGTCGGCGGGCAGCGGGCGTTCCAGCAGGTCCGTCGCGGTCACCCCGGCCACCGGGAAGGACGCGGTGAGGGTGGCGCGGGCCCGGCCGCCGTGCGCCTCGTGGAAGCGGACGACGACGTCGCCGCTGCCGTCGTCCGCCAGTTTCACGGCGGTGATCACCACCGCGTCCCGGTCCACCGTCACCAGCGGCGCGACCTCCCCGGCGCCGGTGACGCACCGCTCGGGCAGGTTGATCCGCCATCCCTCGCGGACCGCGTCCCGATCCCGGCGCCGGGCACCAGGGCGTGCCGGAAGCGGTGCACGCCCTGGTCGGTCTCGGGGTCGGGGAAACGCGGGGCGCGCAGCAGGGAGACGCGCACCGTGGTGGTCGTGCCGCCGTCGGCGCGGACGGTGCGGGTGACGTCGTGGCCGTAGGTGGAGTCGTTGACGACCGCGACGCCCCAGCCGGGCTCCTCCAGGTGGACGAAGCGGTGGTTGCACGCCTCGAACTTGGCCGCCTCCCAGGAGGTGTTGGTGTGGGTGGGCCGGTGGAAGTGCCCGAACTGGGTCTCGGAGGCGTACCGTTCGGCGTGCACGTCGAGCGGGAAGGCGAGCTTGAGGAACTTCTCCGTCTCGTGCCAGTCGACCTCGGTGTCCACCTCCAGACGCCGCTCCCCCGGTGCCAGGCTCAGCACCTGCGTGACCCTCGAGGACCCGAAGGACCGCACGACGCGCACCGAGGCGCCGTCGTCGCCGGCCGTCACCGACTCGGCGTCGGTCAGGTCGGTGACGGTGTTGCGGTAGAAGGCGTCGACGTCCCAGGCGTCCCACATGTTCGGGAAGTCCGGGTGCAGCTGGAGCAGGCCCGCCGCCCGGCCGGGGCGACGGTCTCGCGGTCGGCCTCCAGGTCGTGGACGGAGACGATCAGGCCGCGCTCGTCGATCTCGACCCGCAGCAGCCCGTTGTCCAGGACGTGGCCGCCGTCGGGGCGGGCGCGCAGCCCGGTGCGGCCGGCGGCGGCCGCGGGCCGGGCTCCGCCGGCCGGGACGCCGGCCCGGGTGTGCGGGGCGGCGTTGAAGACGAGCGGTGTGTCCCCCTCGCCGGCCAGGGCCCGCTGGGCGGCCTCGACGATGCCGGTCAGCTCGGCGGCGACCTTCGCGTAGGTGGCGCGGGCCTCGCGGTGCACCCAGGCGATGGAGGAGCCGGGCAGGATGTCGTGGAACTGGTGCAGCAGCACCGTCTTCCAGATGCGGTCCAGGTCCTCGTACGGGTAGGGGAACCCGGTGCGGACGGCCGCCGTCGCCGCCCACAGCTCGGCCTCCCGCAGCAGGTGCTCGCTGCGCCGGTTGCCCTGCTTGGTCTTGGCCTGGCTGGTGAGGGTGGCCCGGTGCAGTTCCAGATACAGCTCGCCGACCCACACGGGCGGCTCGGGGTTCTCGGCGGCGGCCTTCTCGAAGAAGGCCTGGGGGTCTCCCAGGTGACCGTCGCGGAGCCCTCCAGGTCGCGCAGGCGGGCGGCCTTGGCGACCATCTCGCGGGTGGTGCCGCCGCCCCCGTCACCCCAGCCGGTGGGGGCGAGGGAGTGCCGGGCGACGCCCTTGTCCTTGAAGTTGCGGGCGGCGTGGGCGATCTCGGCGCCCTTCATGGAGCAGTTGTAGGTGTCGACGGGCGGGAAGTGCGTGAAGATCCGGGTGCCGTCGATGCCCTCCCAGCGGAAGGTGTGGTGGGGGAACGTGTTCGTCTGCGAC
The DNA here is from genome assembly GCA_003248315.1 of Streptomyces sp. SW4. Taxonomy (GTDB): domain Bacteria; phylum Actinomycetota; class Actinomycetes; order Streptomycetales; family Streptomycetaceae; genus Streptomyces. The sequence goes on along the minus strand of QKWM01000001.1, from coordinate 504,461 downwards.
CAGGAGATCTTCTGCGTCAGCAGGTACTTGGAGCCGGCCGCCTTGATGATCTGCGGCAGGCCGGCTGCGAAGCCGAAGGTGTCCGGCAGCCACGCCTCGTCGTTCTCGATGCCGAACTCGTCGAGGAAGAACCGCTTGCCGTGCACGAACTGGCGGGCCATCGCCTCCGAGCCGGGCATGTTGGTGTCCGACTCCACCCACATCCCGCCGGCCGGCACGAACCGGCCGTCCGCGACCGCCTTCTTCACCCGCGCCCACACCTCGGGCCGGTGGTCGCGCACCCATGCCCACTGCTGGGCCTGCGACATGGCGAAGACGAACTCCGGCTCGTCCTCCAGCAGCGCCGTCATGTTGGAGGTGGTGCGGGCCACCTTGCGGACGGTCTCGCGCAGCGGCCACAGCCACGCCGAGTCGATGTGGGCGTGGCCGACGGCGCTGATGCGGTGGGCGGAGGGACGGCGGGCGCGGAGAGCACGCCGGTGAGCCGGGAACGGGCCGCGGCGGCGGTGCCGTTGACGTCCTGGAGGTCGACGGCGTCCAGGGCCGCGTCCACCGCGCGCAGGATCTCCCAGCGGCGGGGCGCGTCGACGGGCAGCTCGGCCATCAGCTCGCCCAGCACCTCCAGGTCGAGCACGAGGTTCCACACGGTCTCGTCGAAGACGGCGAGATCCATGCGGGCGAGGGTGTACTGCGGCTCGCTGCCGGCGGTGTCCTTGTCGCCGAGGGGCGTGGGCACGAAGGGGTGGTAGTCGAGGATGACGGGGTTGGAGGCGGCCTCGATGTGCAGGCGGACCTCCTCGCCGCCCTCGACGGGGGAGCCGATCCGCACCCACTGGTTGCGCGGGTTGAGGCCCTTCACGGGTGTGCCGTCGGGCCGGTAGACCAGCCCCTCGCACTGGAAGCCGGGCATGTTCTCGTCGAAGCCGAGGTCGAGGACCGCCTCGACGGTCCGCCCGGCCCACCCGGCGGGCACGGTGCCGGTGACCCGGAACCAGCTGGTGCCCCAGGGAGCGCCCCAGCGGGCGCCGACGGCGATGGGCTCGGGTTCGGCGGCCAGGCCCTCGGCGACCGGTACGGGCTCGCCGGGAGCGTGCCAGACCGCGACGTCCAGCGGCACGGACTCGGGGTACACGGCGGGGCGGATCCGCTCGTCGAGGACGCGCTTGAGGCGGGCTTCGACCAGATTGCGGTCGTCATGCATGCGGGGTGCTCCGTGGTCGGGTGCGGGTGGTTGCTGCGGTGGTCGGCGGACGGCTGCCGCGGCCGGTCACCAGGTGTGGGTCACGACGGCGGGCGCCGATGTGGTGTACAGCTCCCCCACGGCGCGCAGTTCGAACCGTGCGCGGCGCTCGCCGTCCTCCGGCCGCAGCCCGCCCGCGAAGAAGGCCCGCTGGCAGGTGCCGCCGAGGAAGCGCCGGGTGCCGTCGGCGAGGACGCGGTGGAGGGTGTGGTGGCGCACGCCCCGGACCGGGCGGGGCTCCAGGCGAACCGCAGGTCGCCGCCGCTCGCGCCGGTGATCCGCAGGCCGGTGGGGGCGGCGGGCACGGGGCGTGCCGCGCCGCGCACGGCGAGGCCGCCGAGCCGCCAGCGCACCGGGCCCGCCGTGCCGGTGAGCCGGACGCCGAGGGCGTGGACGGTGCCGGTGAGGCCGGTGAGCGCCGCCGTCACGGTCCGCCAGCCGGTGCCGGCGGGCACGGGCAGGTACGTGTACGGCGGCGGGTCGCCGGCGCGGTCCGGCGGCCGGACGGCGATCGCCAGCTCGACGGCCACCGTCCCCGCGTCGGTCCGGTGGGTCAGCTCGACGACGGTGTCCGGGCCGGCGGGCAGCCGGGTGGCGTACAGGTCGACCTCGGCGGGTGCGTCGAGGGCGCCGTCGACCAGCAGGCTGCTGCCGCCGTGCCAGGCGTCGGCGAAGTCGAACCCGACGGCGGGCCGCTCCCCCGGGTGCGCACCACCCAGCGGCGGGAGGGGAGCCGGTCCTGGAGGCCGAGGTGGTTCCACGGCACGTCGGAGGTCACCTCGCCCTCCTCCCACCAGCGCAGCCCGTGGCCGGTGTTGAAGACGGTCGCGAACGGCGCCGACGTCACCGTCGACCGGTCGGCGACGGACACGGCCGGCGCCCGCCAGGCGTCGGTGTCGTCCGGGCGGGACGGGTCGAGGGACCGGCCGGTCCAGAACCGGTCGTCGGCGGCGTGGAAGTCGCCGGGGGAACGCCGGTCGGCGGGCAGCTGGTTGCGGGTCCACTCCGGCCGGTACAGGCCGATGGAGGTGACGTGGGGGCGGTCCCGGGGACGATCGCGTCCCAGTCCTCGGCGGTGTTCCAGCCGCCGGCCTCGACGTCCACGCCCGCCCACAGCTCGTACCGGTCGCGGCCGAGCCGTTCGGCGGTGTTCCCGGAGGCGGCGAGCCGGTCCGGCGTCCAGCGGAAGTCGACGAACATGTCGTCGGCGGCCTCGAAGAAGGCCTGGTTGCGGTCGGTGAGCCCGCCCTGCCAGGCGACCGCGCCGTCCACGGTCATCGAGTCGTACCAGGTCACCCGTTGGCCCTGGCCCGGGCGAGGGCCCTCAGTTCCCGGACGAAGCCCAGCATGGCGGCGCCGAGCGCGGCGTCGCCCCCGCCGGTCTCGGCGTTGACGAACCAGCCGTCGAAGCCGTGGGCCTCGGCCACGGCGACGAGTCGCGCGGCCAGCGGGTACCGGCCGGCGGCGTCCCGCTGGACGAGGTCGCGGGTCCAGCGCAGCTGCCCGCCGTAGGCCGCGGGCGGCAGGAACACCGTGCGAGGACGGGCACGCCGTGGCGGTGGGCGGCGTCGACGACCGGGGCGTTGGGCGCGAGGATCAGGCCCTCGCCGGACGAGCCGCCCCAGAAGACGAGTTCGTCGATGTACGCCCAGTGGGTCAGGGCGTAGTAGTCGGCGGTCGCCGAACCCTGGGAGGGGTGGGAGGAGGTCGGCCCGAAGGAGACCAGCGCCTGGACGCGGGCCTGGCCCGCGCGGGCGGTGCCGTTGGCCGGGACCGGGGTGAAGCGGTCGGCGAGCGGCACGGCGGCGGCGTTGAAGGCGAGGTCGGGGTCGGTCTCGGCCCGCCATTCCTTCAGGCTGCGCCAGGTGATGCCGGGGCCGGGGCTCCCGGCGGGCAGGGAGTCGGGGTACCAGTACGAGGCGTACGGCCGGGCGGCGGCGCTTCCGGGCCGGGCGTGTGCCGGGGCGGGCTGTCCGGCGAGGGCCAGGGCGGCTCCGGCGGCGAGCAGGACGGTGCGTCTGCTGGGGTGTCCGGCGGTGGTCACGGGCGGGTGCCTCCTCGGTGGGGGTGGGGAGTACCTGGTCGGGGTGACGACCTCGGTGATGCCGCGGGCGGCGAGGTGGCCGCCGTCCTGCGCGCGGGTGTCGAGGACGGTGGTGGGCCGGGCGCCGTCGGCGACCAGCCGGAAGAAGGCGTCGAAGACGGGGCCGCCGGGTGCGCAGCGGGAGCGCAGCCCGGGTCGGCGGGACGACGAGGGCGGTGCCGCGGGGGGCGGTGACGCGGGGCAGCGCGCGGGCCGAGCGGGCGGCGCGGGAGAGGACGCGGGCGAGGTCCTTGGGGCGGCGGTCGTTGGTCAGCACACCGAGCCCGTACTCCAGTTCCGGGAAGTCGGCGAGGGTGCGGGAGACGTCGTGGGAGCACCACCAGGTGACGCCCCACAGGTCCGGGCAGTCCAGGGCGTGGGCGACGGTCGCCTCGGTGAAGGCGGCGGCGTGCTCCGGGGGCACCAGGGGGGCGGGGGCGCCGACCTCCTGGAGCCAGACGGGCGGTGCGGGTCGTCGGCCCAGGCCTTGCTCAGCTCGATGAGGTACGCGGCGTGGTGCTCGGCGGGGACGGAGGCGCGGCCGTGGCGCTGGGCGGTGCCGTTGAAGACCCAGGAGTGCACGGCCGTGACGGCACCGAGGCGGGCGGCCTGGGCGGGGGTGAACGGCTGGTCGTCCTGGTACCAGGTGGCGTCGTACTCGGCGTGCAGGTGCATACGGCCCGGGGCGCCCTTCTCGCAGGCGGCGAGCATCCGTTGCAGCCAGGTGTCGATCTGGGCGCGGGTGGCCCGGTCGGGGTCGGGGTGCGGTCCGGCGGAGAACTGGTTGACCTCGTTGCCGAGGGTCATGCCGAGGAAGTTGGGCCGGCCGGAGAGGGCGGCGGCCAGGGTGTGCAGGTAGGCGGCCTGGCCCTCGATCACGTCGGGGTCGGTGAACAGGTTCCGCCGGTGCCAGGTGCGGGTCCAGGCCGGCAGGAAGTCGAAGCTGCTCAGGTGGCCCTGGAGGCCGTCGACGTTGACGTCGAGGCCGCGTTCGCCGGCCGCGTCGACCAGGGCGAGCAGGTGCTCGACGGCACGGGGGCGGACGAGCGAGCGGTTGGGCTGGAAGTACGGCCACAGCGCGAAGACCCGGACGTGGTCCAGGCCGAGCGCGGCGATCGAGTCGAGGTCGGCGCGCACGGAATCGAGGTCGAAGTCGAGCCAGTGGTGGAACCAGCCGACACTGGGGGTGTAGTTGACGCCGAAGCGCACGGCAGGGGCATGCGGTGTCCTTGGGGAGGTGCGGGTGTCAGCCCTTGACGGCGCCCTCGCCGACCCCGCGGAAGAAGTACCGCTGGAGGCAGGCGAAGAGGACGATCAGCGGCGCGACGGCGATGATCGTGCCGGCGGCGACGAGCCGCTCGTCGTTGGCGAAGGTGCCGTGCAGGTAGTTGAGGCCGATGGTGAGGGTGAACTTGGACGGGTCGCTGAGCACGATCAGCGGCCACAGGAAGTCGTCCCAGGCGCCCATGAAGGCGAAGATCGCGACGACGGCGAGGGTGCCCTTGACCGACGGCAGGGCGATGCGCGTGAAGCGCTGCCAGACGTCGGCGCCGTCGACGTAGGCGGCCTCCTCGATCTCGTAGGGGAGGTTGAGGAAGGCGTTGCGCATCAGCAGGACGTTCAGGGCGCCGACGCAGCCGGGCAGCAGGACGCCGAGGAGGGTGTTGTTCAGGCCCAGCTCCCGCATGGTGGTGAACTGGGCGATGATGATGCCCTCCACGGGCACGAGCATCGCCAGGACGAACACCAGCGTGGTGACGCGGCGGCCGCGGTAGCGCAGCCGGGCCAGGGCGTAGCCGGCCAGGGAGGCTCCGACGCAGTTGGTGACGACGTTGGCGGCGGCGACCTTCAGGGAGTTGAGCGCGTAGTCCCAGACGGGATGGTCTCGGTCACCCGCTCGTAGTTGTGCAGGGTGGGGTCGGCGGGCAGGAACTTCGGCGGGGAGCTGAAGATGTCCTCGGTCGGTCCCTTCAGCGAGGTCGACAGCTGCCACAGGAACGGGCCGATGGTCAGGGCGAGGACGGCGAGCAGCAGGACGTACCGCAGGGCGAGTTCCCACACCCGCACGCGGCGCCCGTGCTCGTCGGTGATCCTGGGCGCTCGTGCGGGGGCGGCCGGGGCGGCGGTGTCCGGCGGGGTCTTCTCCACGACGCTCACGGCTCCTCCCGCCGGTCGGCCCGCAGGACGAGCAGCATCAGGGCGACGGTGACGACGAAGACGACCACGGAGATGGCGGAGGCGTAGCCGACGCGGCCGGCCAGGCCGGTGCCGGTGCGCTGCACCAGCATGACGAGGGTGGTGTCCTCGCCCGCGGGCCCGCCGCTGGGTCCGGCCATCAGGTACACCTCGGAGAACACCTTGAAGGCGGCGACCGAGGACAGCGCGGCGACCAGGACCATGGTGGAGCGGACGGCGGGCACGGTGACGGTGAGGAAGCGGCGCACCGGTCCGGCGCCGTCCACCGCCGCCGCCTCGTGCAGTTCGCGCGGCACGTTCGCGAGCGCCGCCAAGTAGATGATCATGTAGTAGCCGAGGCCTTTCCAGACGGTGACGGCCATGGCGCTGAGCAGGATCAGCCACTGGTCGCTGAGGAAGCCGACCGGGCCGGTGCCGGCCGCCTCCAGCACCGAGTTGACCAGGCCGCGGTCGTCCAGCAGCCACACCCAGATCAGGCCGACGACGACGATGGAGGCGACGACGGGGGTGTAGAAGGCGGACCGGAAGAAGGTGATGCCGGGATGTTCTTCTGCACCAGCAGGGCGAGCAGCAGCGGCAGCACGACCAGCGCGGGACGACCCCGAGGACGTAGAGCGTGCTGTTGCGCAGGCCGGTCCAGAACATCTCGTCGTGGAGCAGTTCGCGGAAGTTGGCGAGTCCCACGAACCGGCCCGGTACCAGGGTGCGGCGGTCGGTGAAGGCGTTGACCAGGGTGGAGACGAACGGGTAGAGGATGAACGCGCCGGTGATCAGCAGCCCGGGTGCGGCGAACAGCCAGGGGCTGGTGGGCAGTTGCCGCCGTACGCGCCGGCCGTGCGGGGGCGCCGGAGACCGCGGGGCGCGAGGCGCCGGAGACGGTGGAGCTCGCCATGACGTCTCAGCCCTGCTGCCGCAGCAGCCGGTCGCAGGCCTTGACAGCGTTGTCGAGGGCTTCCTTCGGGCTCTGCCTGCCCTGGAGGGCCTTGGCGACCTGGTTGCGCAGCTCGGTCTTCATCTGCTCGCTGAACAGCACCGGCGTGTAGTTCACCGCGTTCTTCAGCGACTTGGCGGCGGCCACCCGGACGCGGGTGACGTCGGTGCCGTCCTCCTCGGTGAAGTACGGGTCGTCGAGGGAACCGGCGGTGCTCGGGAAGACGGCGACCTTCTTGGCGAAGGACATCTGCTGCCGGGCGGCGGTGACGTGGTGGGCGAAGGCGACGGCCGCGGGCTTGCGGTCGCTCTGCGCGTTGACCATCAGGCCCATGACGTACATGTTGACGTGCCCGGTGCTGGTGATCTGGTCGGTGATGCCGATGTTCTCGTACAGGCTGGGCGCCTGCTTCTTGAAGGTGGCGAGGTCGAGCGCGCTGCCGGGGTTCATGGCGACGGCGCCGGTGAGGAACTTCTTGCCGGACGACTCGGGGTGGCGGTGAGCGCCTGGTCGTCCAGGGCGCCGGCCTCGTACAGCTCCTTGTACCGGGTGAGGAGTTCGACGCCCTTGGGGTCGTTGAAGGTGAAGGCGGTGCCCTCGTCGTTCATCAGGGGGACGCCGTAGCGTCCGAAGTCCTCGATGGTGGGCACGTTGGCGAGCGTGGCGACCTCGCCGTCGGTCTTCCGGGCCATCCGCAGCGCCTGGTCGAAGAGTTCGCCGTACGTCCTCGGCGGCCGGTCCGGGTCGAGTCCGGCCTTCTCGAACAGGGACTTGTTGTAGAACAGCGGCCCGGTGTTGAGGTACCAGGGAAGGCGTACGTGCCCTCCAGGCCGGGCACCCGGTGGCCCGCCCAGGCGCCCTCCAGGTACTCCTTCTCGTACTGCGGCGCGGCCTGGTCCAGGTCGAGGGCGAGACCGGCCTTGGCCAGGGGGCGACCAGGTCCGGTGAGACGTTGACGACGTCGGGCAGGGTGCCGCCCGCGGCGTCGGCGCTGATCTTGTCGGCGTAGCCCTCGGCGGGCTGGTCGATCCACTTGACGTCGGTGCCGGGGTGCTGCTTCTCGAAGTCGGCGATCAGGCCCTCGAAGTAGGACTTGAAGTTGGCCCGCAGGTTCCACGTCTGGAAGGTGATCTCGCCCTCGATCTTGCCGGAGGCGTCGGCCGGTCCCCGCCGCCGCCCCCGAGCCGCAGGCGCTGAGCGGCAGCAGGAGGGCGGCGACGGCGACGGCGGTGAGGGTGCGGCGTGAGGTGGGCACGGTGACACGTCTCCCTGGACGGCGGGATGTCGGCTGGATGCCAGCGCACCTTGCCGGGCCGCTCGGCGGGAAGTCAATGGATTCACCGCAACTAAAGAAACCGGGACGCCATTAGTGCAGGTCGGAGCCAGTCCGGGAAAATACTTGCCGTGATCGGCTAATGCGCTTTAGGCTCCTTGCACTCAAGCGCATTAGTGATCAGGGCGATGAACCGGGAAAGGGGCGGCCATGCCGGCCAGGCGGCCCGCCGCGCGGCGGCCGACGATGAAGGACATCGCGCGGCGCGCCGGCGTCTCCGAGAGCGCGGTCTCCTTCGCGCTGAACGGGCGCCCCGGGTCTCCGAGGTGACCCGGGACCGGGTGCGCCGGGTCGCCGAGCAGCTGGGCTGGCGGCCGAGCACCGCGGCCCGCGCGATGGCCGGTGAGGGCGCCGCCACGGTCGGCTTCGTGCTGGCCCGCCCGCCGCACACGCTGGGGTGGACTCGTTCTTCCTCCAGCTGGTCTCCGGCATCCAGGAGGTGCTGGCGGAGCGTCATCTGGGGCTGCTGTTCCAGGTGGCGGCGGACGTGGCGGACGAGTGCGCGGTCTACCGCCGGTGGTGGGCCGAGCACCGGGTGGACGGCGTGCTCGTGGTCGACCCGCGCACCGCCGACCCGCGGCCGGACCTGCTGGACGAACTGGGCCTGCCCGCCGTGGTGATCGGCGGACCGCCGGACGACCGGCACCCGGGGCTGTCGACGGTGTGGGCGGACGACGCCGGCGCCATGGCCGCCCTGGTGGACGGCCTGTACGCCCGCGGCCACCGGCGGATCGCGCACATCGCCGGGCTGCCGGGACTCGCGCACACCGAGCGCCGCATCCGGGCCCTGCGGGCCGAGGCGGAGCGGCGCGGCCTGACCGAGGTGCGGTCGGTGACGACGGACTACTCCGACGCCGAGGGCGCCGCCGCCACCCGGCGGGTGCTGGAGGGCTCCGCGCCGCCGACCGCCCTGATCTACGACAACGACGTGATGGCCGTCGCCGGTGTCGCCGCCGCGGCCGAGCTGGGCTTCGCCGTGCCGGCCGACGTGTCGGTGGTCGCCTGGGAGGACTCGGCGCTGTGCCGCATCGTCAAGCCGTGGCTGTCGGCGCTCTCCCGGGACAGCGTGGAGTTCGGGCGCACGGCGGCCACGGAGCTGACGTCCCTGCTGGACGGGGCCCGGCCCGTACGGTGCGGGTGCCGGTCCCCGGCTGATCGAACGGGCCAGCACGGGCCCGGCGCGGACCACCTGAGCGCCGGGGCCTGCCGAACGGCCGGTGCCCGGTGCCGGGTCAGAGGGCCCGGTGCATGATGTGCAGGCCCACGGGGCCGAAACGCGGGTGGTCGAAGGCGTCCGGCACCGTGCCCAGGATCGTGAAGCCGAGGGAGGTCCAGAGCTTCACCGCGGGGTTGGTCTCGACGACGGCGTTGAAGACCATGCCGCGGTACCCGTCGTCCCGGGCGGCGGCCAGGACGTGTTCGGCGAGGGCGCGGCCGGCACCGCGGCCCGCGTGGTCGGGGTCGACCATGAAGCCCGCGTTGGCGATCCGGGCGGCGGGACCGCCGTAGTTCGGGGTGACGTAGGCGGAGGCGATGACGGTGCCGGCGTCGTCCTCGGCGACGAAGACCCGCTTGGCGGGGCCCATCCACAGCTTCCGGGCCTGCTCCTCGGAGGTCCCCGGGTCCCAGGCGTAGGTCTCTCCGGCGGCCACGATGCGGTGCCAGAAGGGCCAGATGCGCGGCCAGTCGTCGGCCGTTGCTTCCCTGATCAGCATGGGCGTGAGTCTCGCACGCCCATGCTGCCGGCGACCGCCCGGGGCGGGCGGGTGTCAGTCCACGCTGGGCAGGATGTGGGGCTCGGCCAGATCGTCCTCGTAGCCCGCCAGGCGGATCGGGGCGGACCGGGCCCACACGTCCAGGCTGCCGAGCTCTCCGGGCCGGCGGCCCGCGCGTTCCGGGCGTTCCTTGGGGCGCTGATCGCGATTCGTCTTCTCCGGTGTCACCGCGCACTCCTTATGTGTCGGTCACCCTCGGGCGTCGCCGGCCAGTCTGCTGTCCGTCGCCTGACGCCCGCTCGGGTTTCGGTCAAGAGCAGTGAGGACGCGGTGGCGCCGACAACTCGACTGGGAGCAGGCCGCTGTGCCCGGCTCGTCCCATGACGGGGCCGTGGGTGTGGGTAGGACCCGTACTGCTGCCCGTCCGCTCCAGATTAACCAAATGAGCGGGGTGCCGCTCTATGGGGCTCGGAACTCGGTGTGACCATCACACGCCGCACGGCGCACAGTTGGGGAGGTTCGCGGTGATTCGCCCCGGAATGCCCCGGCCGGCTCTCACCCGTTCGGAGCACATCGCCGACCGGGCCTTCGAACCGCACCGGAGGACGGCTCGCGCGGCGCGCCCACCCCTTCCCGGCGGCGCGCCCACTCGTTCCCCGCGCGCCTACCACTTCCCGGGCGCGTAGTCCTTCAGGAAGACGCCGTACAGGTCCTCGCCGGCCTCGCCGCGCACGATCGGGTCGTAGACCCGGGCGGCGCCGTCGACCAGGTCCAGAGGGGCGTGGAAGCCGGCCTCGGCCAGGCGGACCTTGTCCGGGTGCGGGCGCTCGTCGGTGATCCAGCCGGTGTCGACGGCCGTCATCAGGATGCGGTCCTTCTCGAACATCTCCTGCGCGCTGGTGCGCGTGAGCATGTTCAGGGCGGCCTTGGCCATGTTGGTGTGCGGGTGCCCGGCGCCCTTGTAACCGCGGTTGAAGACGCCCTCCATCGCGGAGACGTTGACGATGTACGTGCGCCGGGCCGACGAGGCCGCCATCGCCGGGCGCAGCCGGCTGATGAGGATGAACGGCGCGGTGGAGTTGCAGAGCTGGACCTCCAGCAGCTCGACCGGGGTGACCTCCTCGACGGTCTGGATCCAGCTGTTGGTGTCGTGCAGGTCCGGCACCAGCCCGCCGGCGTCGATGGCCGTGCCGGCGGCGATGCGCTCCAGGGACGCCGAGCCGGAGACCAGCGCCAGGTCGGTGACGTCCTGGGCGGAGAGCGCGCCGCCGCCCGCGACCGGCAGCTCGGCGACCGCGCCGGAGCCGAAGGTGCCGATCACCTCGGCGGCGGGCAGCTCACCGGCGGGCAGCGGGCCGGACTCGGCGGCCAGCAGCTCGCTGTAGGCCTGCGGGGAGCGCCGTACGGTCTGCGCGGCGTTGTTGATCAGGATGTCCAGCGGGCCCGCGGCGGCGACCGAGTCGGCGAGGGCGACGACCTGGGCGGGGTCGCGCAGGTCGATGCCGACGATCTTCAACCGGTGGATCCACTCGTCGCTGTCCGGCTGCGCCTTGAAACGGCGGATCGCGTCGTTGGGGAAGCGGGTGGTGATCGTCGTGTGGGCGCCGTCGCGCAGCAGCCGCAGCGCGATGTACATGCCGATCTTGGCACGGCCGCCCGTGAGCAGCGCGCGCTTGCCGGTGAGGTCGGTACGGGCGTCGCGGCGGGCCCGGTTCTCGGTGGCGCAGGCCGGGCAGAGCTGGTGGTAGAAGTAGTCGACCTCGACGTAGCGCTGCTTGCAGACGTAGCAGGAGCGGGGGCGCTGGAGTATCCCGGCGATGGTGCCCGCCTCGGTGCGGGAGGAGGGCAGGATGCCCTCGGTCTCGTCGTCGATGCGCTGGGCGGAGCCGGTGGCCGTGGCTTCCGTGACCGCCCGGTCGTGGGCGGTCTTGGCGGCCCGGCGCTCCTGCCGGCGGCGCTGCTTGACCGTGCGGTAGATGTGCGAGGTGGCCCGGCGGACCCGGACGGCGTCCGGGTGGTCCACGTCCAGCTTGTCGAGTTCCTCGAGCACGCTCAGGCAGACGGCCAGCCGCTCCGGGTCGATGCCGGGCCCGTACGAGGACCCGGTCACCTCGTCCGTGGTCGCCGAGTCGTCCTGTGTCACCGTCATCGCCGCTGCCGTTCCTTGGGTCACCCGTCGCGGCGCTCCGCTCGCGCCCGCATTCGAACGCCGGATTTTACGCGAGCGCCGCCCCGGGCCGCCAAACCGGACGGGATCAGGGGTCGCAGACGTCGATCAGCGCCGCCACCTCCTCACCGACCGCGCGGGCCAGCAGATCGAGGTCGGGCACCGCCCGGGCGTCGGCGACCAGCCCGAAGTGGACCCGGCCGCGGTACGTGGAGACGGCGACCGCCAGGGAGTGCCCGCGGGCCAGCGGCGCGAAGGGGTAGACCTCGGTGAGCGGGTTGCCGCCGAGCCGCAGGCCGAGGCTGGGCAGGGGCACGCTGGTGACCAGGATGTCGAACCACAGCCGGGCGGCGCCCGAGACCAGCGGACCGCCGAGCCGGTGGCCGAGGGCGGGGACGTGGTCGGCGAGCAGGGCGACGGCACCGGCGCCCCGGCCGGGCCCGGCGTCCTTGTTGCGGTCCATGGCCGAGCGGACCGCGCCGAGCCGGGCGAGCGGGTCCGGGTCGCCGACCGGGAGCCGTATCAGGTACCCGGAGAGCCGGTTGCCGGGTGGCTGGACGCCGCGCGGGCGCCGCTTGGAGACGGGGATCAGGGCGCGCGGCATGACGCCCTCGCTGCCGTCGCCGCGTGCGTCGAGCCAGCGGCGCAGCGCACCGGCGACGACCGCGATGAGGACGTCGTTGACGGTGCCGCCCTCCGCCTTGCGGACGCGGTGCACGTCGTCCAGGTCGACGGCCACGCCCGCGGTGCGCCGGGTGCCGGACGGCTCGGCGGTGAGCGCGGGCGAGGAGCGCACGTCGAGTCCGGACAGGGCGGCCGAGGCGCCGATGTCGAGGGCGCGGCCCGCGTCGGACAGGGCTGAGCGCAGCAGCTGCGGGACCTTGCGCACGTCGGGAGGAGAGCGCGGCCCGGCGGTTCGGGGCGGGGCCGGGGCGCGGGCATGTCGAGGGGGTCGAGGATGGCGGCGGCGAGGGTGAGGGCGCGCAGCCCGTCCGCCAGCGCGTGGTGGAACTTGAACAGCACGGCGAAGGACACGCCGTCCTCCCCCGGCAGCACATGGGCCTCCCACGGGGGCCGGTCCCGGTCAAGCGGGCGCTCCATGAGGCGGCCGGCGTCGGCCTGGAAGTCGGCCGTGGGGGCGTGCAGCCGGATGTGGTCGAGCGGGTCGAAGCCGGGGTCGGGCTCCCGTGCCGCGCCGCCGAAGGAGAACGGCCGGCGCAGGGCGAGCGGCGGCTGCCACACGTCCCGGATCCGCATCCGCAGTCCGGGCACACCGGCGGCGCGGGCGGCGAGCAGGTCCGCCGCGTGGGCGCCGGCGGTGGGCGAGCGGGCCGAGAACACCCCGAGGGCACCGAGGTGCATGGGGTGCTCGGCGGATTCGATGTTCCAGAACGCCAGGTCGAGGGGAGCGAGCAGGTCAGGAGTCAAGGGCTTGCCTCGCGTCGACGAACGGGTGGGCCAGCAGTCAATCGCCCCTCGCCGATTACGGTCAAGTACGATCAGGCTACGTACAGTTAACACCAGATTAAGTCCGGCCGCTGCGGAAAGCGCTGGGGCTCCTGTGACCCGGGGCCGGATTCTCGTGACCTGAGGGCCGGATGCGCGCAGGCGGGGCCCGGCGCGGTGCGGCTCCCCCACCCGGACGGCCGTCCTCCGACCGTGCGTCCCCGCGTCCGGCGGGCGCGGGCCCACCGGACGCGGGGCGTGCTCAGCCCGCCGGGCAGCCGGCCGGCACCGGCCGGGAGGCGTCCCGGATCAGCGCCTCGTGCGCGGCCCGCATCCGCGGCACGTCGGGCTTGAGGACCTCGCGGTCGTAGGTGGTGAGCCCGTTCAGCTCCCCTCGACGTCCGCGATCTGGGTGTACACGGCGCCGTTGCTCCCCCGGCAGACCAGGGCGCGCACCTCGTCGAGCTTGGCCAGGTAGTCGTCCGTGTAGGTCGCGGGGTCGACGTCCACGTACGACTGCTGCACCGGCCAGGCGTGGCCGGGAACCGCCAGTCCGAGGCCCCCGTACTCGCCGCTGACCAGGGCGCGTTCCCCGTCCGGGCGGGGCGGCAGCGCGGGGCTCGGGTAGCCGTGCTCGTCCATGATGTCGCCGGCGTTCCCGTCGGCGCCGAGGTTCAGGCCGGACTGGTTGTTGACCAGCCGGGTCGGGTCCCAGGCCTTGGCCTGCTCGGCGACGCGGCCGACGTCGTACTGGCCCCAGCCCTCGTTGAAGGTGACCCACATGATCACCGAGGGGCTGCTGATGTGCTCGTCGATCATCTCCTTCATCTCGCGCTCGTACTGGGCCCGCGCCTCGGCGTCCGGGTTCACCCCGGCGGTCATCGCCGGCATGTCCTGCCAGACCAGCAGGCCGAGCCGGTCGGCCCAGTGGAACCAGCGGTCGGGTTCGACCTTGATGTGCTTGCGCACGGAGTTGAAGCCGAGCTGCTTGTGCAGCCTCAGGTCGTAGGCCAGGGCCTCGTCGGTGGGCGCGGTGTGCAGTCCGTCGGGCCAGAAGCCCTGGTCGAGGGTGGCCATGAGGAAGACCGGCTCGCCGTTGAGCAGGGTGCGCGGCACGCCGTCCACCTTCTCGACGGCGACGGAGCGCATCCCGAAGTAGCTGCCCACACGGTCGGAGCCGACGGTCACCTTCAGGTCGTACAGGAAGGGGTCGTCCGGCGACCACAGCCGCGGCTCGTCGATCCGCAGGGTCAGCGGTTCGCCCGTGCGTCCGCTCGCCGTGGCCACCTTGCGGCCCTCCTCGTACGCCGTCGCCGTGACCCGTACGCCGTCGCGCACGCCCCGCGGTTCGACGGTGAGAGTCCCGGCGCCGACGTCGGGCGTGAGCTTCAGGGAGTCGACGTGGTCGCGGGCGACCGGCTCCATCCAGACGGTCTGCCAGATGCCGGAGCTGGGCGTGTACCAGATGCCGCTCGGGTCCAGACGCTGCTTGCCCAGCGGCGGGTTCTCGCCGCCGGCCGCGTCGGTCGGGTCGTACACGCCGACGATCAGCTCCTGGGTGCGGCCGGGCCTGAGCGCGTCGGTGACGTCGGCGCTGAACTTGTCGTACCCGCCCTTGTGCGCGGCGACCTTCCGCCCGTTGACGTACACCTCGCTCTGCCAGTCGACGGCGCCGAAGTTGAGCCGCAGCCGCTTGCCGGAGCCGATCCGCCAGTCGTCGGGGACGGTGAAGGTGCGCCGGTACCACATGCGGTCCTCGTGCCGCTGGATGCCCGAGAGCCGGGACTCCACCGGGTACGGGACCAGGATGCGCTCCTTCAGCGTCCGGCCGAACGGCGGCTGCTCGCCGGCCTCGGCGGCGGCGAACTGCCAGCGCCCGTTGAGGTTGCGCCACTCGCTCCGGGTGAGCTGCGGACGGGGTACTCCGGCAGGGCGTTGTCCGGGCCCACCTCGTCCGCCCAGCGGGTGGTCAGCTCGTGGGTGGAGCGGTTGACGCCGCTGGTCCAGAAGGCGCCGACAACGTTGCCGTCGGCCGTGGCGAGACCGCCCTCGCCGTCGTAGCGGAGGTCGGCGGTGCCGCGCGCGGTCCCGGTCCTGTTGCCGACGACGGGTTCGTCCAGGTCGACGAGGAGGGACCTGGGGTTCGCCGGGTCGAGCCGCGCCTCGCCCAGCGGCCAGGCGGCGCCCCCGATCACGGCTTCGAGGTGGTCGGTGAGGCCCGCCGGGGGTGCGGCGAGCGGGTGCGGGAAGTCGAGCGCGAGGGTGCGGCCGGTGGCCAGGACGGTCGCCGCGGTGGCCCCGTCGTAGTCGAAGCCGTCGGGCAGCCGGAACGCCGACTGCGGGACGGGCTCCTTGGTGCCGCCGGGCGGGGTCCAGCGGACGTGCAGGTTGGAGCCTCCGTAGTGCTCGAAGTACTCCAGCCTGATGTCGTACGCCCGCCCGGCCGTCAGCTGAACGGGCTCCGCGGTCTGCTCGCGGTCCCAGTCGTCGACCCAGTGGTCGATGACCGGTTCGCCGTCGATCCAGAGGCGGAAGCCGTTGTCCCCGATGATCGAGAAGGTGTGGGACCGGTCTTCTCGGGGACGAGCTTGCCGGTCCAGCGGACGCTGACGTCGTCGGACCGCCCGGTGGCGAACTCCAGGCGCGGTTCCAGGTTGTCGAAGTCGAGCTGCCGGTCGAAGCCGGTGGCCTTCAGCTCGTGGAAGTCGAAGGCGCCGGGGGCGGAGTGGGTGTAGTACTCGCCCTTCAGGCCGTGGATCTCGGCGGGTGCGTCGCCGGCCGCCTGCGCGGCCGGTGCTGTGGTGAGCCCGGTGACGCCGAGCGCCGCGGCGAGCAGCAACGCGAGTCGGTCTCTGAGTCGTCTGGTGCGCACGGACCCTCTCCTCGTGGACGGGTGGTGGCCTATGAGCGCGGAGACATCGATGTCATGCACCGATGAAAACAGCAGGGTCGAACACAGGGAAACAACAATGAACATGACAGCACGGTTTCCGTCACCCGTCCAGGGACATGACAAACACCCCCGGGTGCTCCCGGGGCCCGGTGCCACCACCCGGGTGCCACCACCCAGTGCCACCACCCGGTGGCACCCGCGTGGCAGGGCGGGCGGGCATGCCGGACAGGGCCCACCCCAGGGAGGGGCCGACCGCCCTCGGCACGGGTCGGCCGCCCTACGGCATGGGCCGCCCGCCCTACGCATGGGCCGGCCGCCCTACGGCAGGGGCCGCCCGCCCTACGGCATGGGCCGGCCGCCCTACGGCACCCGCTGGCCCTTCCCGAGGGCGATCACCCCGCCCTTGGAGACCGTGTACAGCTCGGCGTCCCGCTCGGGGTTGACGCCGATCGTCGCCCCCGGCGGCACGTCGACGTTCTTGTCCAGCACCGCCCCGCGCACCACCGCGCCGCGCCCGATGTGCACGTTGTCGTGCAGCACCGACCCCTGCACCACCGCCCCCGGGTCGACCACCACGCCCGGCGAGAGCACGGACCGCGTCACCTGGCCCCGGATCAGGCACCCCGCGCTGATGATGGACTCGCTCGCGATGCCGCCGGCGTTGAACCGGGCGGGCGAGAGCTGGCCGGAGTGGGTGTAGATCGGCCAGTCACGGTTGTACAGGTTGAAGGCAGGCCGCTCGGCGATCAGGTCCATGTGGGCGTCGTAGTAGGCGTCGAGGGTGCCCACGTCCCGCCAGTAGCCCTGGTCGCGGCTGGTCTCGCCGGGCACGTGGTTGTCACTGAAGTCGTAGAGCGCCGCCTCGCCGCGGTCGGTGAGCTGGGGCAGGATCGAACCGCCCATGTCGTGCACGGAGCCGGCGTCCTCGGCGTCCCGGTGCAGGGCGTCGATCAGGGCCTTGGTGGTGAAGACGTAGTTGCCCATCGAGGCGAACACGCAGCCGGGGTCGTCCGGCAGCCCGGGCGGGTCGGCGGGCTTCTCCAGGAACCGCTCCACGCTCCGGCCGTCCGGCCCCGGCGTGATCACACCGAAGGACGACGACTCGGCCCGCGGCACCCGGATGCCGGCGACGGTCACCCCCGCCCCGGACTCGATGTGCTGGGCGAGCATCTGGCGCGGGTCCATGCGGTAGACGTGGTCGGCACCGAACACCGCGACGTACTCGGGCCGTTCGTCGTACACCAGGTTCAGGGACTGCAGGATGGCGTCCGCGCTGCCCAGGTACCAGCGCGGCCGAGGCGCTGCTGTGCGGGCACCGGGGTGACGTAGTTGCCCAGCAGGCTGGACATCCGCCAGGTGGTTGTGACATGCCGGTCCAGCGAGTGCGACTTGTACTGCGTGAGCACGCAGATCCGCAGGATGTCGCCGTTGACCAGGTTGGACAGCACGAAGTCGACCAGGCGGTACGTCCCGCCGAAGGTGACCGCCGGTTTCGCGCGGTCCGCCGTGAGCGGCATCAGGCGCTTGCCCTCGCCGCCCGCCAGGACGATTCCGAGCACTGAAGGACCACCACGCCGCATGGCCGCTCCCCTCCCCTTCGCCGTGGCCCATGCCTGCCCCTGGGCCGAGCCGCCTACGCCTGCCCCGCCGTGTCGAGGACGTCCCGGTAGAGCCGGACCGTGCGGCGGGCCACCGCCTCCCAGCCGAACTCGCCCACCGCCCGCTGCCGTCCCGCCGCGCCCATCCGGCGGGCGGTCTCCGGATCACCCGCCACCGCGTCCAGCGCCCGGGTGAGCCCCGCCTCGAAGTCGTCGTCCACGTCGACGAGCACCCCCGTCTCCCCGTCCGCCACGACCTCGGGATGCCGCCGACCCGCGAGGCCACGACGGGCGTACCGCAGGCCATCGCCTCCAGGTTGACGATGCCCAGGGGCTCGTAGACCGAGGGCAGACGAAGACGGCGGCGTGGGTGAGCAGCTGGATCACCTCCGGACGCGGCAGCATCTGCGGGATCCAGTGCACCCCCGGCGGACCCGGCCCAGTTCCTCGTGGAGGTCGCGGAACTCGCGGTCGATCTCGGGGTGTCGGGCGCGCCCGCGCACAGCACGACCTGCACACCGGGGTCGATGCCGCGCACGGCCCGCAGCAGGTGGGGCACGCCCTTCTGGCGGGTGATGCGGCCGACGAACAGCACGTACGGGCGGGAGCGGTCCAGGCCGATACGGTCCAGCGCCTCGGTGCCGTGGTCCGGCCGGTAGAGGGTGGTGTCGATGCCGTTGTGCACGACGTGCACCCGGTCCTTCTCCAGGGCCGGGTAGCAGGCGAGGATGTCCTCCCGCATCGCGGTGGACACGGCGATCACCGCGTCGGCGGCCTCGAATGCGGTGCGCTCGGCCCAGCCGGAGAGCGCGTAGCCGCCGCCGAGCTGCTCGGCCTTCCAGGGCCGCAGCGGCTCCAGGGAGTGGGCGGTGACGACGTGCGGCACGCCGTGCAGCAGGCTCGCGAGATGGCCGCCGAGGTTGGCGTACCAGGTGTGGGAGTGCACCAGGTCGCGGTCTTGGAGGCCGGCGGCCATCGCCAGGTCCACGGAGAAGGTGCGCAGGGCGTCGTTGGCGCCGTCGAGGGCGGACCAGGGGCGGTGGCGCCGCACACCGGCGCCCTTCTCCGCCGTGCTCGCCTCGCCCCAGCAGTGCACGTCCAGATCGACGAGGGCGGCGAGCTCCCGGGCGAGGAACTCCACGTGGACGCCGGCGCCGCCGTACACGTCCGGCGGGTACTCACGGGTCAGCAGTCCGACTCGCACCCGGAACCTCCCGTGTCGCCGGCTGTTCCCCTCATGGTCACCCAGGGAGGCGCGGGGGAAGGGTGCGGGGGGAGGCGGCTGCCTCCGGGGGGAGGCAGCGACGACCGGCCCAGGGGCATGACCGGCCCGGGGAGGATGACTGGCCGGGGGATGGTGACCGGACCACCTAGGGGGATGACCGGACCGCCCCAGGGGGCGGCGGCCCACCCAGGGGATGACGAGGGCGCCTTCGTACTCCATCGGCAGTAGGACCCAATGAATGCTGTGGGACGACGACGGGAAGAGCCCGGCACGGCAGGGTGTTGTCCATGGAAGCCGACCGTTCACCGCGCCGGGCCGGGCGGACCGCGCTCAGCCCCCGCCCCACGCAGAGGAGACGCCGATGAGCGCCCTCGCGTTGTCCGTGCTCCTGTCGTTCGTGTCCGCCGTCGCCTACGCCGGCGGCGCCATCGTGCAGGAGCGCGTCGCGGTCTCCGGCCCCGGCCGGCAGTACGCGCCGCTGCGGCGGCCGGGCTGGTGGGCGGCGGTGGCGCTGAACGGCGTCGGCGGTCTGCTGCACGTCGTCGCCCTCGCCTACGGCCCGCTCAGCCTGGTGCAGCCGCTGGGTGCGCTGACCATCGTCCTCGCGCTGCCGATGGCGGCGCTGTTCGTCGGGCGCAGGGCGGGCGCGACCGCGTGGCGGGGCGCCGTCATGGCGACGGTCGGCCTCGCGGGCCTGCTGTCCCTGGTCGGCGCCTCCGAGGCGCAGTCCCTGGACACGGCGGAGCGCACGGCGGTGGCCGTGGTCACCGGCGGCGCGGTGGTGGCGCTGATGCTCGCGGCCCGGGCTGCGCACCGGCAGCCGGCGGTGCGCAGCATGCTGCTGGCGACCGCGTCCGGCATCGCCTTCGGCATGTCCTCGGTGTTCACCAAGACGGTCGCGGTCGACTGGACCGGCGGGATCTCGGGAGCGGACCTGCCGTCCCTCGCCGTCATCGGCGTGCTGGCCACGGCCGGCATGCTGCTGTCGCAGGCCGCCTACCGGGACGCGGGACTCGCGGCGCCCCTGGCCACGCTGACGGTCGTCAATCCGGTGGTGGCGGCGGCGGTCGGCATCACGATGTTCGGCGAAACCTTCCGCTACGGCACGACGGGCACCGTGCTCGCCCTCGGCTGCGGGGCGGTCGCCGCCGGCGGGCTGATCCTCCTGACGACGGAGCGGATCGCCCGGACGGAGAGGGACGCCGCGGTGGAGACGGGGTCAGTGACGGAGGCGGAGACGCGGACGGTGACGGGGCTGGTGGGGGTTGCGGAGCCGGTGATGGCCGGGGCCGGGCCCGTGGCGGCGGGGCCGGGCCGGTGACGGCCGGGGCGGTGACGGCCGGGGCGGGGCCGGTGGCGGCGGGCGCCGGTGCCTTCCTCGCCGGGGTGCCCGAGCCGCGGGAGGCGGCGCCCGCCGAGGGCGTCGGGGAGCCCGGGAGGCGGGTGCTGTTCGGCCCGGACCTGCCGCCGGCCCGCCCGCTCCGGGCGCCTCCCCCGGCGGATGCCTGGCCGACGGTCTCGTACGGCCCGTTCTACGGCGGCGTCTGCGTCCCGCTGCCGTTGCTCGACCCGCACCGGGTCCGGGTCAGATCCTGACGCCGCCGGCCCTCAGATAGGCCACCGGGTCGACGTCCGTGCCGAAGCCGGGCCCCGTCCGCACCTCGAAGTGCAGATGCGGGCCCGTGCTGTTGCCGGTGGACCCCGAACGACCGATCCGCTGCCCGGCGGTCACGCTCTGTCCGTCCTTCACGGAGATCGCGGAGAGATGGGCGTACTGGCTGTAGCGGCCGTCGGTGTGCCGGATCACCACCTGGTATCCGTACGACCCCGCCCAGCCGGCGCTGACCACGCTGCCCGGCGCGACCGACTTCACGGAGGTGCCGGTGGGGACGGGGAAGTCGACGCCGGTGTGGTAGCCCTTGGACCAGGCGGCTCCCGCCTGGCGGTACGGGGTGCCGGTGGAGGCGTCGACGGGGGCGACGCGGGAGTGACGGGCGGACTCCCGGCTCCCCTGCGCCTGGCTCTTCTGCGCCCGACTCCTCTGCTCCTGCCCCTTCTTCTCCTGGCTCTTCCTCTCCTGGCTCTTCCTCTCCTGGCTCTTCCCTCCTGCCTCTGCTCGGCCCTGTCCCGGTCGGCGGGCCGCGTCCGCGGCGAGGACTTCTCCGGGGCCGGGGCCGGAGCCGCCGCCGGGCGCCGTCCGCCTTGGCGCCGTTCAGCCGCAGACGCTGGCCGGGGACGATCAGGTCGGGGTCGGCCCCGATGGTCGCGCGGTTGGCCGCATAGAGCCGCTGCCAGCCGCCGGCGACCCGCTGGTCGTCCGCGATGCCGGACAGGGTGTCACCGGTGACCACCGTGTACATCCGGGCCTTGCCGGCACGGGACTGCGGGGTCGTCTGGGGCCGTACGTCGGCGGCCGCGCGCCTCTTGTCCTCGGCCTCTGCCCGGGCCCGGGCCTGTGGCTGGGTTCGGGCCTGTGGCTGGGTTCGGGCCTGGGCCGGCCGGGTGCCGGGGGTGCCGTCGCCGCGGTCCAGGCCGGCCCGCACGGAGCAGACCGGCCAGGCGCCGGGCCCCTGCCCGTCGAGCACCTTCTCCGCGACGGCGATCTGCTCTTCCTTGGTGGCGAGATCCGCGCGCGGCGCGTACCGGGTGCCGCCGAAGGCCTCCCAGGTGGACTGGGTGAACTGCAGCCCGCCGTAGTAGCCGTTGCCGGTGTTGATGTCCCAGTCGTTGGTGGACTCGCACTCGGCGACCCGGTCCCAGGTCGCGACGTCGGCCGCGTCGGCGGTGCCGGTGCCGATGAGCGGGAGCGCCATTCCGGCACCGCCGGCGGTGACGGTGAGTGAGGCGCGGTTGATCCTGTTCGGCTGGTACCGGCGGTGCCGGCCGCGTACGGCCATGAACGTCCCCTCGCAATGCGTCAGGAGGGGCAAAAGTAAGCGCTGCGAACGAGCCACGACAAGACGGCAATCGGCCGCTTGGCCGCGAAGGGCCCCGGGCGCGGGCGCGTTGGCCGGATCCGGCGGGACGGTGAGGCGCCCGGCCTCTTCGTGCGTACTTCCTTCCGTGCGCACTGCTTTCCGTGCGCACTTCCTTCCGTACGTCCGCGCGGGCCGGAGGCACGGCGTCAGGGGTGCGGACGGCCGACAGTCACGTCAGGATGGCCGAGAGGCGCCGCCTGCGCCCCTTCGCCCACCCGGTCCCCCAGCCCGCCGACCACCGAACACCAGCCCCCCGGGAAGCCACCCGGAGGGCCAGCCACCCGGATCACCAGCCACCCGGAAGCCACCCGGATCGTCAGCCACCGGATCACCAACCACCGGATCACCAGGAGCCAACGCATGAGCAGCACAGCCCAGATCGGCGTCACCGGGCTCGCGGTCATGGGCCGCAATCTGGCCCGCAACTTCGCCCGCAACGGCTACACGGTCGCCGTGCACAACCGGACGGCATCGCGCACACAGGCGCTGGTGGAGGAGTTCGGGGACGAGGGCGACTTCGTCGCGGCCGGGACGGCGAAGGAGTTCGTGGCGGCGCTCGAGCGACCGCGGCGGCTGGTGGTCATGGTGAAGGCGGGCGAGCCGACCGACGCGGTGATCGCGGAGTTCGCGCCGCTGCTGGAACCCGGCGACATGATCATCGACGGTGGCAACGCACACTTCGCGGACACCCGGCGCCGCGAGCGCGAACTGCGCGAGCACGGCATCCACTTCGTCGGCACCGGCATCTCCGGCGGCGAGGAGGGCGCACTGCACGGCCCGAGCATCATGCCGGGCGGCTCGAAGGAGTCGTACGACGCGCTCGGCCCGATGCTGGAGAGGATCGCGGCGAAGGCGTCGGACGGTGCGCCCTGTGTGACGCACGTCGGCCCCGACGGTGCCGGGCACTTCGTGAAGATGGTGCACAACGGCATCGAGTACGCCGACATGCAGCTGATCGGCGAGGCCTACCAGCTGCTGCGCGAGGTCGCCGGGTACTCCCCCGCGCGGATCGCGGACATCTTCCGCACCTGGAACACCGGCCGGCTGGATTCGTACCTGATCGAGATCACGGCCGAGGTGCTGTCGCACGTGGACGCGGCGACGGGCGAGCCCTTCGTGGACGTCGTGCAGGACCGGGCGGAGCAGAAGGGCACGGGCCGCTGGACGGTGCAGATCGCGCTGGACCTCGGGGTGCCGGTGTCGGGCATCGCCGAGGCGGTCTTCGCGCGGTCGCTGTCGGGGCACACCGCCCTGCGGGAGGCCTCGCGCGGCCTGGCGGGACCGAAGGCGTCGCCGCTGGGCGAGGCGGAGGCCGGGGCGTTCGCGGACCGGGTGGAGCAGGCGCTGTACGCGTCGAAGATCGTCTCGTACACGCAGGGGTTCCACGAGATCGCGGCGGGCAGCGAGGAGTACGGCTGGAACGTCGATCTGGGCGCCGTGTCAGCGATCTGGCGCGGCGGCTGCATCATCCGCGCCGCGTTCCTGGACCGGATCCGGGCCGCCTACGACGCCCGGCCCGGTCTGCCGAGCCTGCTGGCCGACGAGACCTTCGCGCGGGAGATCGCCGCGGCGCAGGACGACTGGCGGGAGGTGCTGGTCGCGGCGACCCGCCAGGGCGTCCCGGCACCGGGCTTCGCCGCGGCCCTCGCCTACTACGACGCCCTGCGCGCCGAGCGCCTGCCGGCCGCGCTGACACAGGGGCAGCGGGACTACTTCGGGGCGCACACCTACCGGCGGACGGACCGGGAGGGTGCGTTCCACACGCTGTGGGGCGGCGACCGGTCGGAGGTGCCGGCGTAAGGGGGTGGCCCGCGGGGCCACCGCACCGCGCCCGGCGCCCCGTGCCGCGCCCGGCGGGTCATGCCGAGACCAGCGCCTCGCGTCGCGCCCGGCGGGTGATGCGGTACCCGGCGCGGCGGCGCTCTGTGCGGTGGGCCGCCCGGCGCGTCGGGTGGGGTCTCAGGTCAGCGGCGGTCCGGGTTCCGGGTTCGGTACGGGTTCCGGGCCCGGCGGGATCGGGGACGGGGACGGTCCCGGCGGCCCCGGGTGCGGAGGCGCCGGGGGCGGCTGCGGGCCGGGCCCCGGAGGCGGGGGCGTCGGTTCGGGCCCGGGACCGGGCGGCGGGGGCGTCGGCTGGGGGCCGGGCCCCGGTGGCGGCGGCGTCGGCTGCGGGGCCGGGGGCGGCTCCGGCGTCGGGACCGGGTGCGGCTCGGGGTGCTGGGGTTCCGGGCCCGGCGTGGGTCCCGGCGGGACGGGGTCCGGGTACGGGTTCGTCATGGCGCGTGTCCTCCGGCCAGTCGGTCGACATCGGCTCTGGACTACTCCCCGCCTACCCGGGGGCCGTGCCCCCACTCACCCGCCCGCAGGAACGGCACGGCGCCGGGCGGGCGAGGATCACCCGCCCGGCACCGAGGGCGGCGAGGGTGGCCGGGTACACGCTGGACGGCGGCACCGGCTGGCCCGGCCGGGAGGTCAGAACCGGCCGGGGTGCGCCACGAGCCACTCCCGGGCGGCGCGCAGCAGCTCCGGGTCGGCGGCGGGGGCCTCCTCGGGATGGCGCTCGGCCCACCCGACGACGTACGGGCACAGCGGGGCCACGGCGACGCCCTCGCGGCGCGCGGCGGCGTACAGGGCGCGGGCCAGCGAGCCGGCGATGCCCTTGCCCTCGTGGGCGGGCTCCACCACGGTGTGCACCGGGACGAGGGCCCGCTCGGGGGACTCGAGGACGAAGTACTCGACGCGGCCGACGGTCTCCTCGCCGGCCACCGCGGTCAGCCGTCCGGCCGCCCGGTCGTCGCGGATCTCGATGTCGCTCACGGGCGGGACTCCTTGTCCGGCGGTCGCTGCGGTGCTCAGCCCGCCGCGGCCTGGGGGCTGCGCCGCTGGTCCGAGCCCGGCACCGGCTCGGAGGGGTCGGCACCGAGGGAGACGATACGGTTCTCGCCGTCCACGTGCACCACGCGCGGCACCAGCGCCCGCGCCTCGGCGTCGGTGACCTGGGCGTAACTGATGATGATCACCAGGTCGCCGGGGTGCACGAGATGGGCGGCGGCCCCGTTGATCCCGATCACTCCGGACCCGCGCTCCCCTCGATGACGTACGTCTCCAGCCGGGCACCGTTGGTGATGTCGACGATGTGCACGAGCTCGCCGGGCAGCAGATCGGCCGCGTCCAGCAGATCGGCGTCGATCGTCACCGATCCCACGTAGTGCAGGTCGGCCTGGGTGACGGTGGCACGGTGGATCTTGGACTTGAACATGGTGCGCAACATGTTGAACTCCTGGAAGACGGCTCCCTGCCAGCTTTCTGCAGGTCAAGGGCGGTCTTCACTGTACACGGGCATTCCGGGCGCGAGGATGGTGAGGAACATCGCTTCGTCCTGAGGAGGAGTCTCTCTGCCGACCTTTGGATGTCCGGGACTGCCACCCCGGCTGGGCCGGGCCGGGTGGCGGCGTGGCCGCTCGCCGGAGGGCATCACGGCAGGCCCGGATGGCGGGTGATCGCTGCGACCACGGCGGACGACGGTGAAGACCCGGCGCCCGTCAGCAGGAGGCCGGCGGCGTGCTGACCCGCCTCGCATCCGCACTCGGCGTCCTCGGCCCGCTGACCGTCCTGCCCGGCCCGGACATGGCCCGGGCGGGGGAAGCGCTCGCGCCTTCCCGGCTCGATCGGTGCGCACGACGACCGCGCCGGTGATGTCGCCGGGCGCTTCGCTACGGGCCGGTGCGTGTGGTGCGTCGGTGGGCCGAGGGGCTCGCCCCGAACCAGCGACGGCAGGCTCTGGTGAGGACGCTCTGCTCGCTGTAGCCGAGGAGTCCCGCGAGCTGGCCGAGGGGGATGTCGGTGTCGCGGAGGCAGCGCTCGGTCTCCTCGCGGCGGTAGTCGTCGACCAGTGACTCGAACGACGTGCCCGCCGCGGCCAGGTGGCGTTGCAGCGTCCGCGGGTGGACCGACAGCTGCCCCGCGACGAGTTCGAGGGTGAGGCCGCCCGTGGGCAGCAGGCGGCGGACGAGGGTGCGGACCGCCGTGGGGAGCGGGGCGTCGGCGGGCGGGCTGATCGATCCCAGGTACGCGCGGACGACGTCGTGGACGGCGGTGTGCGAGGGCAGGTGCCTGTTCAGCTCCGCCCGGCGGAAGCGGAAGCCGCAGAAGGGTTCCGCGAAGCGGACGGGGCAGTCGTAGTACTCCCGGTACGCCCCCGCGTCCACCAGCGCCTCGTGGGGCAGGTGCACGGAGACCGGCCGGAAGCCCGGCCCGAGGACCATCCCGTAGACGCGCAGCGCGACCGAGAGGGACAGTTCGAGCAGTTGCCGGTGGGGCGGGAGCCCCGGCAGGACGATCTGGAACTCGTAGCGGGCGTACGGGGAGCCGGGGCTGCTGTCGATCGTCGCCCTGATCGCGGGGCTGTACGTCGCAAAGTACTGGCCCATGGTCTCCAGGGCCTCGATGGCGGTCGGCGCGGTCAGCGCGGCGAGGGCGACCGGGCCCAGGATCTCGACGCCCTGGTGGAGGGCGAGCCGGCGCCCGAAGTCCCGCGCGCCCGACGCCTCGGCCGCCGACTCCACCGCCGCGAGCAGGCCGCGGTACGGGATGAACGCACCCGGGTCTCCGACGGCACCGCGTGGGATTCCGGCCGCGCGCAGCAGCGGATCCGGGTCGGCGCCGAGCGCGGTGACCAGCTCGGGATAGCCCTGGAGGGAGGTGCCGCGGATGAGGGACACGGCGTACAGAGTCAAAAGATGTGTCGTCTCGCGTCAAGTCCCCGGCGGGAAACCGGCAGCAGCATCGGACTACGCGCCGCACGGCGCTCACCCCGAGACGACGAGGGAGATCCGACGTGTCCGATGCCCTGACGCCGACACCCGCGAAGACCGGCAACGGTGTAGACCTGCCGTTGCTGTCCCTGCCGCAGACGGAGCTGCTGACCCTGCGAACCGACGAGCTCCCGGTCGTCGCGACCGAGCCGGGCCTCCACCTGCAACTGCTCCGGCTCGATCTGGAGGCCGGCCGGTGGGTGGTCCTCGTGCACCTGGAACCCGGCACCTCCGTGCCCATCCACTACCACACGGGCACCGCCGAGGTGTTCACGCTCAAGGGCCGGTGGATGTACCGCGAGTACCCGGACCAGCCGCAGACCCCCGGCTCCTATCTGTTCGAGCCCGGCGGGTCGGTGCACACCCTGCACGCGCCCGAGGACAACACCGAGAACACGGTGATGCTCGTGTCGGTCGAGGGGGCCAACGTGAACTTCACCGAGGACGGCCGGTTCCACTCGATCCTCGACGCGGTCGCCATCAGGCACTGGTTCCAGCACTACGCCGGCAAGCAGGGCGTCAAGGCCCGTTACCTCGTCACCGGCGCGGCCGGTTACACGGAGACGGAGTAGCCGTGCGTGCCGTCGTCATGCAGGACCGCACGATGCGCCTCGCCGAGCTTCCGGAGCCGGTGCCCGGCGAGGGCGAGGTCCTCGTCGAGGTCCTGGCCTGCGGCATCTGCGGTTCGGACCTGCACTGCGCGCGGCACGGCGCGGAGTTCAACGCGTCGCTGCGGGCCGCGTACGGGGCCGATGTGCTGGACCTGGACCGGCCGATCGTGTTCGGGCACGAGTTCGTCGGCCGGGTTCTCGGCCACGGGCCAGGAACCACCGGGCGCGTGCCGATCGGGGCGCGCGTCGTCTCCGTGCCCTCGCTGACGCGGCCCGGCCGGCCGTTCCTCGGCTTCGCCGGGCCAAAGACCCCCGGTGGTTTCGCCGAGCGCATGGTGCTCTCCGAGTCGCTGCTGCTGCGGGTGCCCGAGCACGTCCCCACCGAGCGGGCCGCCCTCACCGAGCCGCTCGCCGTCGCGGAGCACGCCGTCAGCCGGGCGGGCCTGCGGCCCGGCGACGTGCCGCTCGTCGTGGGGTGCGGGCCGATCGGCCTGGCGATCATCGCGGTGCTGCGGATGCGCTGCGACGGCCCGGTCGTGGCGGCGGATCTCTCCCCGAGCGCCGACGCCTGGCCCGCGCGTTGGGCGCGGACGTCGTCGTGGATCCGGCGCAGGCATCTCCGTACGAGGCGTGGGCGAAGGCCCGGGCCGGGGGCGGGGACGGAGGTCGAACCGATGCCGGGCCGGGATCCGGATCCAGGGCCGGGGGCGGGGCCGCGGCCGAGGTCCCGTCCTCGGCCGCGGCCGTCGCCTTCGAGTGCGTCGGGGCGCCCGGCATGATCCGGGAACTGGTGCTCGGCTGTCCGCCCGGCGGCAGGGTCGTCGTGGCCGGGCTGTGCATGCGGCCCGACACCTTCGAGCCCGCGCAGGCGCTGGTCAAGGAGATCGACCTGCGGTTCGCCTACCTGTACACGGCCGAGGAGTTCGCCCGGGCCCTGGCCTGGCTGGCGGACGGCGTCTGCACGGTCGCGCCGCTCGTCACCCGCACCATCGGCCTCGCCGAGGTGCCCGAGGTGTTCGATGCGCTGTCGAGCTCACCGCAGGACGCCAAGGTGCTGATCGTTCCCAACCGTGAGGGAGAGACGACGACGTGATCGCCACGACCGACTACGCCACCGAGTTCGGCGGGCGCGTCGCCCTGGTCACCGGCGGCGCCTCCGGCATCGGCCTGGCCGTGTCCCGTCGCCTGGCCGCCGGCGGGGCCACCCTGGCGCTCGCCGACATCGACGTCCGGCGCGCCCAGGGCGTCGTCGACGGCCTCCGGGCCGAGGGCGTCGAGGCCGTCGCCGTCCACGTCGACGTGACCGACCCGGCGTCGGTGGCCGCGGCCGTACGCACCACGGTGGACGAGCTGGGCGCCCTGCACCTGGCCGTCAACAACGCCGGCATCGTCGGCCCGGTCGCACCGATCGCCGCGTATCCGCAGGACGCGTGGGCCCGGCTGATCGCCACCAATCTGAGCGGTGTCTTCCACTCGCTCCGGTACGAGATCCCGGCGATGCTGGACGCGGGCGGTGGCGCCGTGGTGAACATGGGGTCCAGCTGCTCGATCAACGGCTTCCCGGGCATCGCGGGGTACACGGCCGCCAAGCACGGCGTCATCGGTCTGACCAAGACCGCGGCCGTGGAGTACGCGGCGCGCGGGGTGCGGGTCAACGCGGTCGTCCCCGGCTTCATCGACACCCCGCTCCTCTCGGACGTCACCGACGACGAGCGCGCGCAGCTGGTCGAGCTGCATCCCGCCGGCCGGCTCGGCACGGCGGAGGAGGTCGCGGAGCTGGTCGCGTTCCTCCTGTCCGACCGTGCGTCCTTCGTCCACGGCAGCTCCCACCAGGTGGACGGCGGCTACTCGGCCATGTGAGGCCTCCCGCCTCCTCCCCAGCACCCCGCCCACAATTTTCGTAACGACCGTTGTGTCAATTGTGGTGCCTCGGTACGGTGCAGCCCATCCACTGCTTCTCACAGCGGGACAGGTGACGCGTATGCATGACGTCGCAGTGATCGGAGCCGGCTTCGCCGGTGTGACCGCCGCACGGGACCTGAGCGGACAAGGCTTGCGCGTCGTCCAGTTGGAGGCGCGGGACCGAATCGGGGGCCGGACCTTCCTGGGCGAGGCGTTCGGCCGCCGAGTGGAGTTCGGAGGGACGTACGCGCACTGGAGTCAGCCGCACGTCTGGCACGAACTGAGGCGGTACGGCATCGGCCTCGTCACCCCGATGGCCACGGAGCGGGCGTACTGGCTGGCCGACGGCACCGTGCACTCCGGCACCCCGGCCGCGTACGCGACCCTCACCGCTCCACTCGTCTCCCGGTGCCTGGCCGACGCGCGGGCGAGCTTTCCCCGCCCGTTCGATCTCGGCGCAGCCGGTCCGGGGGTGCTCGACGCCGTCGAGAAGGAGACGGTCGCCGACCGGCTCGACTCGCTGAACCTCACCACGCACGACCGGGACGTGCTCGCGGGGGCGCTCTCCTCGCTGGTGCACTCCGAACAGGACCAGGGCATCGCCCAGTTCCTCTTCTGGACGGCGGTCCACTGCGGCCACTGGGACACGTTCGTCGAAGCGGCCGGGCACTGGCCGATCCAGGGCGGCACGAAGCGGCTCCTCGACGCCATCGCGGGCGAGTCGCAGGCCGAGCTGCGCCTGTCCACGCCGGTGCGGGCGATCGAGGACCAGGGTGACTGCGTCGCCGTGACGACGCAGCGGGGGAAGTGCTGCGGGCGCGGCACGCCGTCGTCGCCGTCCCCCTCAACACCCTTCACGACCTGCACATCTCACCCGAGCCCGGACCCGTCGTACGCGACCTGATCGAGCAGGGGCAGCCGATGCGGACGAGCAAGATCTGGGCTCGGGTGAAGGGGGAGGTCGAGCCGTTCACCGCGAGCGCACCGGCCGGCCAGCACCCGATCGGCACCGCGAGGACCGAGTACCGCCACGAGGGCGACACGCTCGTGGTGTGCTTCTGCCCGGACGCGACGGCCGTCGACGGACACGACCCCGGGCCGTGGAGCAGGCCCTGCGCACCTTCGTCCCCGGCATCGAGGTGACCGACACCGCCTGCCACGACTGGGTGCAGGACCCCTACGCGCAGGGCACGTGGACGCACCACCGGCCGGGGCACCTGACCCGGGCGGCGCCTCGGATGCGCGAACCCCACGGCCGCATACGGTTCGCCGGCGGCGACATCGCGGCGGCCGGCGTCGGCGGCATCGACGGAGCCATCGAGAGCGGCGCCGCCGCCCGGGACGTCGTACGAACGCTCGACAGCCGCTGAGCCACGCCGAGCCGACTACTTCGACGTGCGTCCGGCGGGCGATGAGACGGGCGAGATCAGGGTGACGGCGGCGTCGACGAGGGACCGCAGGCGCTCCGGCGTGAACCGCTCCGGCTCGAAGGGGTACATCATCATCCAGCCGTCGCCCATCGCGCTGAGCTGGTCGGAGAGCAGGTCGGCGGGGATGTCGTCGCGGATCACGCCCTGCTCCTGGCCGCGCGCGAGGATCTCCGTGTTGACCTGGCGGTAGCGGGCGTAGCGGCGCTCGATGAGGGCGGCGAAGGCGGGGTCGTGCCGTGCGTGGGCGAGGAGCTGGAACATCACGGGCAGGAACTCGGGTCGCCCGTGATCAGCGTCAGCCACTCCTCGAAGACCGCCCTGATGTCGGCGGCGGCCCGGCCCGCCTCGAGCATCGCCTCGTAGGCGTCGAACCGGCTCTCGGCCAGCGCCGTGACCAGCTCCTCCTTGTTCGCGAAGTAGTACGTCACCGCTCCGGTCGTGCAGCCCGCGCGCTGCGCCACCCGGCGCAGCGACGCGCCCGCGTAGCCCTCCTGTGCGATCACCGACGCCGCGGCCTTCAGGAGTTCCGCCCGCTTCGCCGCCCGGTCGCCGGTGGGGCGGCCTCGCCGCGCCACCCGCTCCGCCTTGCCCTCGCTGCCGTCGCTCACGTGTCGATCTCCCCTGTCCGGCGCCGCAGCGATTCTGTCACAGATTTTTCGTAACGGCTGTTGCGTTAAATGCGGCGGCGCCCTACGTTGCCAGCACCCCCCACTCCCACCACACCGATCCGACGGAGGAGACCTCCATGGACGAGTACCTGCGCAAGGCCTTCCGGGACGAAGGCGCCGTTCTCGTGAAGAACTGCCTCGACGAGGCACAGCTGGCGCGCTGCCGCGAGGCGTTCGACTGGGCCGTCGCCCACCCCGGGCCCCACGCCTCGTCGATGTTCGACGGCACCGAGCAGCGCTCGCTCGTCGACAACGCCAACCCGCTCGCGAAGGAACGGCTCGACGAGTTGGTGACCACGCTGCCGTTCGGCCGGCTCTTCGCCGAGCTGTGGGGGTCGGAGCACGTCTGGTACTTCGCCGAGGAGGTCTTCCTCAAGGCCGGCGGCAAGGGCGCCCGCAGTTCCTGGCACCAGGACACGTCGTACCTGCCGTGGGCCGGTGCGCACTGGGGCAACGCCTGGATCACCTTCCAGCGGATCCCGAAGTCCAACTCCCTGGAGATCATCCGGGGTTCCTGCCACGGCCCGCAGTACGACGGGACCACCTTCGCCAACCCGGACGACCCGACCGAGCCCCTCCACGGCGGCGGGGTGCTGCCCCGGCTGCCCGACATCGACGCCGATCTCGCGGCCGACCCCGACTCCCACGACGTACTGTCCTGGGCGATCGACCCTGGTGACGTCGTCCTGCTCCACCCCCGCTCCCTGCACGGCGGGGCGGGCGTCGACGCGAACTGCCCGGACCGCCACACCCTCGTGCTGCGCTTCTTCGGCGACGACGCGACCTTCCGCCCCTTGCCGGACGTCAACAAGCACTACGCGCGCAACGGCGTCCTGTTCCGGGAGGAGATGGCGAAGCTCGAACCGGGCGACCCGTTCCGGTCGCCCGTCTTCCGCCAGGTCGTCTGAGGGGGCCGCGATGAGTTCACCGGACCGTGGGCGACGGCTGATCAACCCGTCACCGGAGCTGTACGAGCGACTGCACTTCTCGCAGGCCTGCCGGGTCGGCGACCACATCTGGGTGTCGGGGCAGGTCGGTGTCGACCCGGCCACCCTGAAGCCGGCCGAGGGCATGGAGGCGCAGGCCCGCCTCGCGTTCGACGGCGTACGGAGTGTCCTGGAGGCCGCGGGGGCGAGCCTCGCCGACATCGTGGAGCTGACCACCTTCCACACCGACCTCCGCGGCGACATGAAGGAGTTCACGCAGGTCAAGGACGCCTGCATCCCCGACCGCTATCCGGCCTGGACCGCGGTCGGCGTGACCCAGCTGGCGCTCCCCGAGCTGCTCGTCGAGATCCGGGCCGTCGCCGTGGCCGGCAGCGGGGTCGGGACCGGCTGACGTGCGCCACGAGCGGCTGTCGCACGGCTGACGGCCCCTGGGCTGTGCGGCGCAGGCGCCGCACAGGAGGGAGAGCGATGAAGCACCCGGCCGGTTCGACCGGAGAAACGCCCACGGGGGAATCCGCAGACCTCGCCGCACGGCTCGACCGCCTGCCGGTGATGCTGCCGCACGTCGTCTGGATCTCGATCCTGACGGTCAACCTGATGCTCGAGTACTACGACAACGCGCTGTTCGCGTACATCGTCCCGGCGATCCAGGAGAGCACCGGTCTCGGGCTCGGCCGGATCGGCATGGTCGGCACCGCCTTCTTCATCGGGATGGTGCTCGGCGGGCTCGTCGGCGGGCGCCTCTCGGACCGGTTCGGCCGGCGCTGGGTCCTCGTCCGGGGCACGGTCCTCTATTCGTCGGGCGCCGTCCTGACGACGTTCGCGCCGAACTACGAACTCCTGCTCGTCTCCCGTGTGATCACGGGCATCGGCGTGCAGGCGGCCGGAGCGGCGCTGCTCGTCTACATCGCCGAGATGTTCCCGAGCGCCACCCGAGGCCGGTTCATGTCCATCGTCACGTCGGCCTTCGTGATCATCGCGCCGGTGGTGGCGCTGCTCGCCCTGGTGGTGATCCCGGACGGCGGCCCCGACACCTGGCGCCATCTGTTCGGCGTCGGGGCGCCCTGGGCCTGCTGACCGCGCCCGTGGTGAGGTTCTGCATGCCGGAGTCGGTGCGCTGGTACGCCGCGCGCGGCCGGCTGTCCGAAGCGGCCGGGATCGTGGGGAAGTTGGAGGCCCGCGCCCTGCGCCGCGGGCCTCTCGCCGAACCGCGCGCCACGCCCGCGGCTGCCGCGTCCCCGCCCGCGGGCCGGATCCCGCACACCAGGCGGACGATCCGCACCACGGCCGTCCTGGCCGTCGGCTTCTTCGGCTCGACGCTCGGCCTGTACCTGTTCCAGAACTGGGCGCTCTACGTGCTCGTCGACGGCCTGAAGTACACCGAGGGCCACGCCTACGAGATCCAGCTCGTCTGGAACCTCGTGTACGCGGTCACCCCGTTCCTCGCCCTGCTGTTCATCGACAGGGCCGAGCGGAAGACGGCCGTGTTCGTCCTCTCCGTCGTCGCGGCCGTGCCCCTGGTCGCCTTCGGCCTGGTCACCGAGAGCCGGCTGGTGACGGCCACGGGCGGGCTCTGCGGCATCGTGACCGGCCTGGTCGTCACCGTGTACTACGCGTACATCCCGGAGGCGCTGCCCACGGCCGCCCGCGGCCTGGGCAGCGGGGTCGTCAAGAGCGTCGGGCACTGCGGCGGCGCGGCTGCGGGCGTGCTCGGCGCCGCGCTGTACGGCAGCTGGGGCAACACCGGCCTGATGGCCGTGGCGGCGGCCTCGTACATCCTCTTCGCCCTGCCGGTCCTGTTCCTCGGACCGCGCACCACGAACCGCCCCCTCGAAGGCGTCGCCGCCGAGGAGCCGAGCACGACAGAAGGAGCAAGAACGTGACCCCCCACCCGAACACCACGGGGTACGGCGAAGCCACCTACGGTGGGGTCGGCGTGCTCACTGGAGGCTCCGACGGCGCCTACCCGTACGGCAATTCCCTGCTCGTCCGCGGAAGCACCTCGACCCTGGTCGTTGACCCCTCGCTGTCCCTCGTCCGGAACGCACCGCCCGCGGACCTGGTCCTGATCAGCCACGCGCACGAGGACCACGTCGCGGGCCTCGGCGGCTACGACGAGGTACCGGTCCACGTCCACGGCGGCGACCTCGACGCGCTGCGCTCCCGCGCGACGATGGTGGCCGGCTACGGCCTTGCGCCCGAGGCCGCCGAGGCCACGGACGCGTTGCTGCGGGAACGGTTCCACGTGCACGGCCGCCCGGACGCCGAGGGCTTCGAGGACGGCACCGTGTACGACCTCGGCGGCCGCACCGTCACCGTCGTCCACCTGCCCGGACACACCGCGGGTCACAGCGGCTTCCTGGTCGAGCCCGACGGGTTCCTCTTCGTCGCGGACATCGACCTGACGTCGTTCGGGCCGTACTACGGGGACGTCGGCAGCAGCCTCGCCGACTTCGAGGCGTCGATGCGGCGGTGCGGCGAGATCGACGCGCGCTGGTACGGCACGTCCCACCAGAAGGGCGTGATCGAGGGCGCGGCGGAGTTCCGCGGCCGGCTCGCCGCGTACCGGGGTGTGGTCGAGCGGCGGGACGCGGCGCTCCTCGGGTTCCTGGGTCAGCCGCGCACGCTGGAGCAGATCGTCGGACACCGGCTCGTCTACCGGCCCCACGTCGCAGGCCCGCACGTGGAGCCGGTGGAGCGGCGGACCGCGCTGCAGCACCTGGAACGGCTGGTGGGGCAAGGGGCGGTCGTGGCGGAGGAGGACGGGCGGTTCCGGGCGGCGTAGGGCCCGGCCGGGCTAGCCGGTCTTCCGGTCCGCCCTCCGGTCGTACGCCCACAACGTGCGCATCACCGGTGCGTTGAAGACGAGGGCGGGTGCGAACCGCGGCCGCCGCCGCCAGACGGTGTCGAGGTCGTCGTGGCCCTTGCCGTCGACGAGCCGGTCGGCGAGGAGGGTGCCGAGGTACGGCGCCTGGGCGAGGCCGTGCCCGTTGCAGGCGATCAGATACGAGACGTTCCTCGTGACGTCTCCGGCGACCGGAAGCCACGACGGCGTCATCGCGATCCACCCGCCCCACGCCCGCCGGATCGCGATGTCGCGCAGGGCGGGGAACCTGCTGCGGAAGCCGTCGGTGATGTCCGACACGACCGCGGGATCGGGCCTGCGCGTCCTCACGGCGCCCCGCGCGGCCTGCAGTCGGCGGACCCCGGTGACGATCGTGTCGCGCCGGGTCGGGCGGTAGCTCTCCATGATGGCGTGCTGCGTGGCGAGGCCGGAGCGGCTCGTCCAGCCGGTGGCCGCCAGCCGGTCGGGCGGGACCGGTTCGGTCTCGATCATGCTGACCCAGACGGGAGCGGCGAGCCGCTTCGGCGCGATGGCGAGGTCGCGGGAGTACGCGTTGGTGGCGAGGACGGCCTTCTCCGCCCGGACGTGGCCGCGCGGCGCGGCGACGGTCACCCCCGCGCCGGTGGGCTCCACCGCCTGAACGGGGGTGCGCTCGTACACCTTCACCGCCGACGCGAGAAGGGCCCTGCGGAGGCCGAGGGCGAACTTCCCGGGGTCCATGACACCCCCGACGGGCTCCAGCATGCCGCCGAGGAACGCGTCCGGCAGGCCCAGGTCCCGGCCGTCGCCGAACTCGACGTTCACGCCCGCCTTCCGGAACATCTCCGCCTTCTTCCTCGCGGTGCGGAGCTGCCCCGGGGAGACCGCCGCCGCGACGTTGCCCGTCCGCTCGTAGTCGCAGTCGATGCCGTGCCGGTCGATCAGCCGCTCGGTGAAACCGACGGCTTCCTCGGCGAGGCGGACGAGACCGGGGAACCGGCGGGGATGCAGGGCGCTCAGGAGCTGCGGGTCACCACCCGGCACGCTGCCCAGCTGGCCGGCGTTGCGCGAACTCGCCCCGCCCCCGCAGAACCCGGCCTCCAGCAGCACGACGTCCGCGCCCCGCTCCGCGAGGCGCAGCGCGGCGGCCATGCCCGCGTACCCGCCGCCGACGACCGCGACGTCACAGGTGACCTCGCCTTCCAGCGCCGCGGTCACGTCATCGGGGGACCGGTCCAGCCGAACTCCGAGTAGACAACCTCTGTGGACGTCATCTCCTGCCTCCGCGCTCTCGGTCGACCAGCGGTCGGTACGTGGTGCCCCGGCGCCCGGTGCCGCGGGCGCTGTCCTGCGCGTCGGCGGGCCCCTCCCCGGCGTCGGGTGCAGGTAACGGTAAGGGCTCCGGCACATTCACACAACGGTCGTTACGAAAATTGGCGCCGCCCGCGCCGGACCGGGGCCCCGCCCCTGGCGGTCCAGCCGGGGGATCACTCGGACGTCCGCCTGGCACCGTCGGGACCCGCCGGGACGGCCGGGTTCCGGGGGCGGCGTTCGAACCATCGGGCGGCGGGTTCCGCCGTGACACCGTGCAGGACGACGCTGAGCAGGACGGTCGCGCAGGTGACGTTGACGACGAACGCCGCGTCGTCCCCGTCGAGCCGGGTGTACGCCAGGACCGCGAAGACGATGGACGTCACGCCGCGCGAGCCGAACCATCCGATCGCCGCACGCTCGGCCCCGCCGTGGGCCGTGCCGGTGAGCGCGACGGCCACGGGCAGCATCCGGGCGACGGTGAGGGCGAGCAGCGCATAGGCGAGGACGGGAAGTCCCACGCCGTGGGCGAACTCCTCCGCGATCAGGGCGCCGAAGGTGAACCAGACCGCCAGCGCCATCAGGTGCCCCGCGTCGCGCACGAGTCCCAGATGCTCGTCGCCCGGGCCGTCTGCGGTGCGGGCGCAGCACAGCCCCGCCACGAAGGCCGCCACGAATCCGTTGCCGCCGATGAGCACGGCGGCCGCGTAGGTCAGGAACGGCAGCGCGAGAGCGGCCAGTCGCACACCGCCGGGCGTCGCCCAGCCGGCACCCAGGCACCGCCGCATCGCCCGGCCGGCCGGGCAGCCCAGGGCCACCCCGGCCAGCACCGCGTACCCGGCGCCCGTGACGGCGTTCCGTACCAGGTCGGCGAAGGAGTCGCCCTCGGCGGTGGCGAGGTTGGCGACGCAGAACACGAAGAGGGGGAGACGAGCCCGTCGTTGAATCCCCCTTCGATGTTCAGGGCGGCCCGCACCCGCAGCGGGACCCGCTCGTCCCTCAGGAACTTCAGGGCCGGAGCGAGGTCCATGGGCATCACGACGAGCGCGGCCACGACCAGGAGCCACCCGTTCGTGCCGGGAAAGAGCAGGGCGCCGAAGA
Organism: Streptomyces sp. SW4; assembly: GCA_003248315.1. Taxonomy (GTDB): domain Bacteria; phylum Actinomycetota; class Actinomycetes; order Streptomycetales; family Streptomycetaceae; genus Streptomyces. Next base: position 467,048 of record QKWM01000001.1, on the reverse strand, counting down.
GGGCGGCGAGGGCGACGGATCCCGGCAGGGCCAGGCCCAGCAGACGGCCCTCGCCCACCGGCACACCCAGCCGTTCGTAGCCCCTGGTCTCGGTGGCGTCCGTGAACAGCATCACGGCCAGCACGAGTTCGACGCACGTCTGGAAGGTGTGCGTCTCCATGTCGAACGAGACGGCCGGACGGTCGCCGCCGGTCAGCAGGGCGCCGGCGGCCGCGAACGCGATGGGCGCCGTGATGCTCCAGCGGGCCATCCGCTCCGCGACGAGCGACCATCCGAACAGGAGCGACAGAAGCACGAGGGCAGCGGCCATGGGGACTCACACGGGCGGGGACGGGCACATCGCCGTCTACTTCTGGGCCTGCTCGCCCAGCACGCCGACCAGGTAGAGGAAGCCGTAGGAGAAGAAGACGTAGAAGAACACCCGCAGGGCGACGCCCTTCGCCTTCCGCCGTTCCGTCACGGTGGTCGTGCCATCTCGCCGGCTGCTCACCACGGGCTCTCCTTCCGGGGGTCGCGTGCCGAACGGGTCCCCTCGGCACTCGACGGTTCGGACTCGATGTCGAATCGAGTTCGAGTTTACCGGACGGCCGGGGCGCCGGTTCAGTCGCCTGCCCGGGCACCGACGGCACGGAGGTGACGGCCTGACGCGCCTGCGGTGTCCGGGGCGCTCACACGTGCGGGGTCCGCCCGGTGCGGCCGAAGGCGAGGCCGGCGATCCGTCGCCAGTCGACGGGCGGTGCGGGCGCGACGGTGCCCGGGCGGTCGCGCGGCACCCGGACCCGCAGCGCGCCCTTGCGGAGCGTGCACACGACCGGCGCGGGCATGCGCAACGCCTCGCCGTCGACCGCCACGGGCAGCTCGTCCGTGTCGCCGGTCACCTCGACGCGTTGCGCGGTCATGACGGTCAGCCCCTCGGACTGCGAGCCGCGTACGGCGACGTCGGCGGCCTGCGCCGCGTCCTCCACCCGGATGCCCAGCACGCCCAGTTCGCCGCCGTCGAGCCGGCCCCGGCGGCCTCCTCCCCGAGCTCGTCGGGCGAGACGTAGGGGTTGTTGCTGATCAGCAGTGCCTGCCGGGAGGAGAGTTCCGTGCCGTCGGCCCGCGCGTCGAGCCGGTGCACGTGCTCGCCGAGCAGCAGGTCCGGCAGGAGGGTCAGCGCCGTGCCCGCCTTGTCGTCGCGGTACTCGGGGTGCTGCACGACATCCGCGTACACCCCGAACGACACGGTGTTGACGAAGGCCCGGCCGGCGACGTCGCCCAGGTCGACCCTGAGCTCCTCGCCGTCGGTCAGCGCGTCGAGGCAGCGGGAGGGGTCGGAGCGGTCGAGCCCCAGGTCCATGGCGAAGTGGTTGCGGGTGCCGGCGCAGACCACGAGGAACGGCAGATCGTGCTCGGCGGCGACCGCCGCGACCAGGGCCTGGGTGCCGTCGCCGCCCGCGACGCCGAGCAGGTCCGCGCCCTCGGCGACGGCCCGCCGGGCCAGCTCGGCGATGTCGGCCGGGGCGGACGGGTCGAGCAGGACCACCCGGGCGCCGAGCTCTTCCGCCCGTTCGGCCAGCCGGAAACGGCGGACCTTCCCGCCCCCGGACTTCGGGTTCATGATCAGGAACGGCCGCTTCGGGGGGAGCGCGGCGACCGCCCGCGCCGGACTCTCCGGGCGCGCCCTGCGCAGCGCCGCCCGGCCGCAGGCCGGCGCCGCGCTCCAGCACACGCCCAGGACCAGAGCCGTCACCCACAGCCCCTCGCGGGCGAGGAGCACGCCGACGGCGACGGGTGCCGCGACCGCGAGGACCGCACCGAGCAGCCGCACCGGGCCGCGGTGCGCCACGAACCACCAGAGCCCGCGGCGCAGGCCACCAGGCCGAGGAATCCGGCTCCGATGACGACGAGTCCGCCCTCCCCCAGCGCGAGCAGCAGCACGACCACCGCGCCGATCGCCGCGAGCAGGGCCAGACGCGCCAGCACGCGCGCGGCGCCGTTCCCGGCGGAGCCCGTGGTGCGCATCCCTCCCATGGCTCCTCTCCTGCCCGGCGTGACCGCGAGCCGGTCCGGGGCACCAGCGTGCACCTCCCCGGACCGGCGGGCATCTCAGCGGCGCCGGGCGGACGGCCGTTCGCGCCGTGTCCCGCCCGTCGGACGGTCGTGAGACCGCCGCGAACCGGGCCCCTGCGCGCCCCTCGCGTCACCGCCGCCCTTCGGCGACGTAGGTCTCCAGGTACGCGGTGACGAGGCGGCGGGCCTCGTCGATCGTGGCGTCGTCGCCGTCCGGCGAGCGACGGAACGCGATGTCGAAGAGCCGGGTGCCGACCTCGAAGGCGAGGAGCAGGGCGAGCGGGGCGTGTCGGCGCCGAGCAGTCCCCGCTCGACGAGGTGCTGCCGGAGCCGTTCCGCCTGCGCCTCGTCGAAGGCGCGCACCAGCTCGTCGAGCGTGGTGTGCCGGCCGGCGAACCAGAGCTGCGTGCAGCTCCGGTGGCGGCGGAGGTAGCCGAGGAGCAGGTCGACCAGGAGGTCCACGGCCTCGCGCAGCGTCCGCGACCCCGGTTCGGCCAGTGCGGCGCCGATGAGCCCGTCGAGTTCGCTCAGGTGCCGCCGGAGCAGTTCGGCGTCGACCTGGTACCGGTCGGCGAAGTAGTGGTACATCGAGGCGACCGGGATGCCTGCCCGCTCGCCGGTCGCCTTCAGGGTGGCGGCCTCGTAGCCCTGCTCGGCGAGCAGGGCCTCGGCGGCGTCGAGGATGGCCTTCCTGCGCTCCATCCCGCGCCGCTGCGCCCCTGGGCGGGCCGGGGTCCGGGTTGTCGCGTTTTTCTCGAACACGATTCGAGACCGTATCAGCCCTGAATCGGCCTTCCTCCTCGCCGCGTGTTGACAGGCCGCGAGGAGCCCCTAGCCTCGAAGCCGAATCGAGATCCGGTCCGCGCGGCGAGGACGACGGGGAGTCCATGCATCCGATCCGGGGCGTTCCCGAGCCGCGCGAGCCGCACGGACCCGTCCCCTCGCCGGAGCCGGCAGCGCACCGACGGCCGGAGCGATGAGCCCCGACGTCCGGATCCTCGTCCCGTGACGGGCTCGCAGTCGCCGGACGGGGGCCGGCACTCCGCTTCGTACGCCACCACGCTGTACTCCTTCCACGGACGGGATGAGCATGTACGACTACGTGATCGTCGGCGCCGGATCCGCGGGCTGTGTCCTCGCGGCGCGACTCTCGGAGGACCCCGACGTGCGGGTGGCGCTGATCGAGGCCGGCGGCCCGACACCGCGCAGGAGATCCACGTCCCGGCCGCCTTCCCGCAGCTGTTCAAGTCCGCCCTGGACTGGGACCTCGACTCCGAACCGGAACCCGGCATCGGCGGGCGGCGGACCTATCTGCCCCGGGCAGGGTGTTCGGCGGCTCCAGCTCGATCAACGCGATGATCTACATCCGGGGCGCTCGTGCCGACTACGACGGGTGGGCGGCGGCCGGGGCGACCGGCTGGGGCTACGACGACGTACTCCCCTACTTCCGGCGCTCGGAGGACAACGAGCGCGGCGAGGACCGCCACCACGGAGTCGGCGGGCCCTGGCGGTCGGCGACGGCAGGTCCGGGCACCCCCTGGCCTCGGCCTTCGTACGGGCCGCCGAACAGGCCGGGCACCAGGCCAACGACGACTTCAACGGCGAGACCCAGTTCGGTGTGGGCCGCTACCAGTTGACGCAGCGCGGCGGTCTGCGCTGCAGCGCCGCCGTCGCCTACCTGCACCCCGCCCTCGACCGGCCGAACCTCACCGTGCTCCCCTCGGCCCGCGCCAGCGCGTGGTGATCGACGGCGGCCGGGCAGCGGGGGTCGAGGTCGAGCGGGGCGGCGCCGTCGAGGTCGTACGGGCCGAGCGCGAGGTGATCCTCTGCGCGGGGGCCTACGAGTCCCCGAAGCTCCTGATGCTGTCCGGCATCGGTCCCGCGCCCGCCCTGTCCGCCTTCGGCATCGAGGTCGTCCGCGACCTCCCGGTCGGGCAGGGCCTCCAGGACCACTACATGACGCTGCTCAACTTCCTCACGGACGCCGAGTCGCTCCTCGGCGCGGCGACCCCCGAGAACGCGGCCCTGCTGCAGAACGAGGGGCGCGGCCCGCTCACCTCCAACCTGGGCGAGGCCGGCGGCTTCTTCCGCAGCCGCCCCGGACTGGACGCCCCGACGTGCAGTTCCACGCCGCGCCCGTGCTCTTCCACCAGGAGGGGCTCGGCGCGCCGGTCGGCCACGGCCTCTCCTTCGGGCCGTGCGTGCTCGCTCCACGAGCCGCGGGGCCGTGACCCTGCGCTCCCCGCGGCCGGACGCCGCGCCCCGGATCGTCCACAACTACCTGACGACCCCGCAGGACCGGGCGGTCGTCGTCGCGGGCATCCGGCTCGCCCTGGAGATCGCCGCGCAGCCGGCGGTGGCCGACCTGGTCACGGCCCCGTTCGACGTGCCGGCCGGGGACACCGACGCGGACCTCCTGGCCTGGGCGCAGCGGTCCGGGCAGACGCTGTACCACCCGACGTCGACGTGTGCCATGGGCGCGGTCGTCGACCCGGAGCTGCGGGTGTACGACGTGCCGGGCCTGCGGGTCGTCGACGCCTCCGTCTTCCCGGCGGTGCCGCGCGGCAACACCAACGCGCCCACGATCATGGTGGCGGAGAAGGCGGCCGACCTCGTCAGGAAGGCCGCGTGACGACCGCCGCCCCGCCGCCCGCCGGACAGCGGTGGACGATCGGCCGGGCCGTCGACGCCCCGGTCCACGGCGAGGCCGCCCGGGCCGCCTCCGCACCGGCTTCGCCGCGGCTCCCCGCCGGCCGGCGCTGCCGAGGGTCCTCGCGTCCGCGCGGCGCGGCCGGCCCCGGCGACCGCTCCGGGCGGCCGCCCGGCCGGACCGGATACAGTGCGCGGGACGGCAGCCCGGTCAGGGAGGGGAAGCGTGACCGACACCAGCAGCACCCGGCCCGCCGAGGGTGACGAGCGAGCGCCACGGCCCAGCCGGCTGCACCACCTGATCCGCTACGTCCCCTGATCGCCCCCGTCCTGCTGTGGGCCGTGCCGTGCTGGGTGCTCCTGCACGCGGGCCAGCACTGGCCGCTGCCCGTCACGCTGGCCGGCACCGCCCTGTGCGCCCTCGGTCTCGTCGCCATGCCGCTCGCGATGGTGCGCGGCCACGGCCGGCGCGGGCAGGACCGGGCGGCGATCGTCGGTGACACCCTGCTGGGCGCGAGCTGGGTGCTGTTCACCTGGTCGGTTCTGCTCGGCGTCGTCCTGCGGCTCGCCCTGACCGCGGCCGGCGTCGGCGAGGGGCAGGACCGGGCCCGGATCGTCACGTGGGCCGTCCTCGGCGTGACCGCCGTGCTGCTCGCCTGGGGGTACGCCGAGGCCCGCCGGGTGCCGCGCGTACGCCGCCTCGACGTGCAACTGCCGCGGCTGGGCGCCGGGTTGGACGGCCTGCGGGTCGTCCTCATCACCGACACCCACTACGGGCCGCTCGACCGCGCCCGCTGGTCGCAGCGCGTGTGCGAGACCGTGAACACCCTCGACGCCGACCTGGTCTGCCACACCGGCGACATCGCGGACGGCACGGCCGAGCGCCGCCGCGCCCAGGCCGCCCCGCTCGCGACCGTGCGGGCCACCCGGGCCCGGGTCTACGTCACCGGCAACCACGAGTACTACAGCGAGGCCCAGGGCTGGGTCGACCTGATGGACGAGCTGGGCTGGGAGCCGCTGCGCAACCGGCACCTGCTGGTCGAACGCGGCGGCGACACCCTCGTGGTCGCCGGCGTGGACGACGTCACCGCCGAGTCCTCCGGCCTGACCGGTCACCGCGCCCACCTCGCCGGGGCCCTCAAGGGCGCCGACCCGGAGCTGCCCGTCCTGCTCCTGGCCCACCAGCCGGCGTTCGTCGACCGGGCGGCGGCCGCCGGCATCGACCTCCAGCTCTCCGGCCACACCCACGGCGGCCAGATCTGGCCCTTCCACCATCTGGTCCGCCTCGACCAGCCCGCCCTCGCCGGCCTCAGCCGCCACGGCGAACGCACCCTCCTCTACACCAGCCGCGGCACCGGCTTCTGGGGCCCGCCGTTCCGTGTCTTCGCCCCGAGCGAGATCACCCTGCTCGTGCTCCGCTCGCCCCGCCCGGCCGCCTCGTCGTAGCCCCGGCCACACCGGGGCAGGGTTCAGGGAGCCTCGGCACGTCCGGGGCTGTGGGGCTCAGGGGTTTCAGGACACCGAGGCGCGCCGGGCGTTGCGGCGGCTTCCGTTGACCCGGTCGTTGAAACGGTCGACGGCCCAGATCGTGCGCAGTCCCAGCGGGCCCATCATCATCGGGCGAGGGAACACCGGCTTCTTGCGCCACACCGCTTCCAGGTCCTCGTGGCGTTCGCCGTCGACGACGAGATCGGCGAGGAGGGACCCGATGTAGGGCGCCTGCGCCAGGCCGTGGCCGTTGCAGGCGATCGAGTAGAGGACGTTGTCGCCGATCCGCCCGGCGAGCGGGAGCCAGGACGAGGTGATCGCGACCCATCCTCCCCAGGCACGCGCGATCGCGACGTCGGACAGGGCCGGAAAGCGCGTGGCGAAGGCTTCCGCGAGTTCTTCGACGAGTGCCGGGTCCGGCTTCTTCTGCGGGAGGGGATACGTCGTGCCGCGCTCGAGCCGCCGGACGCCGAACACGATGGTGTCGCGCGGCGTCAGGCGGTAGTTCTCCATGACGATGTGCTGGGTGACGAGTCCGGAACGGCTGGTCCACCCCAGTGCCGCCAGGCGGGCGGGATCGATGGGCTCGGTCTCCGCCTCGACGACCCAGATGGGCACGGAGAGCCGTGGCGGGGTGATGTCCCACTCCCCCGCGTACGCGTTGGTCGCCAGGACCGCCGTGTTCGCCCGCACCGCTCCGTGCGCGGTGGTGAGGAGCACCTGGCCGCGGTCGCGCCTGACATCGGTGACCTTCGTCCGCTCGAAGACCCGCGCGGACGTGCCGAGCAGCGCGCGGCGCACCCCGAAGGTGAAGCTGCCGGGGTTCAGCGTGCCGCCGACCAGTTCGCGCGTCCCGCCGAGGAATCCGCGGGGGATGCCGAGTTCTTCGCTCGTGCCCGGTTCCACGTGGCCGCCGGCGCGCCGGAGGATCCGGGTCACCCGGCGCACGCGGCCCAGCTGCCCCGGGAGACGGCCGCGAGGACGTTGCCCGTCGGTTCGTAGTCGCAGTCGATGCCGTAGGTCGTGATGAGGTCTTCCACGTGGTGCGCGGCACGCTCGGCGAGGCGGACCATGCCGGGCATCCTCTTGCGGTACAGCAGATCGAGGAGCTGGAGGTCCCCGCCCGGGGCGCCCGCCACCTGTCCCGCGTTGCGGGAGCTGGCGCCGTGTCCGCAGAACTCGGCTTCCAGCAGCACCACGTCCCGGCCGCGTTCGGCCAGGCGCAGCGCCGTCGCCATGCCGCCGAGGCCGCCGCCGACCACCGCGACGTCGCACGTGAGGTCGCCGCTCGGCGGGGGCCGGACGTCTGCGGGCGGGTCGATCCAGCCGCTGAAGGTGGTGTACTCGACGTTGTCGGTGTTCATCTGGTCGCTCCTCGCTCTTCGCGAACGTGTTTCAGGGTCCTCGTTGTGTCGCTCAGGCCTGCGCGGCGCGGTCCGCGCTCACGGCGGGTCCGGCACCCGTCGTCGTGTTGTGGTGGTGCAGCACGCCGTAGGCGAGGAAGTACACGCACATCTGGAATCCCCAGGTGGCCAGCGCGGCCGTGTAGAAGAGCGTCCGGTGCTCGTCGTCCCCGGGAGGGGGAAGAAGTCGTAGGTGATCGCGATGGTCGCGGCGGCCGCGGTCGCCAGGGCGGTGACGGCGGCGTGGCCCCTGGCGCCGATCTTCCACAGCCGCCAGGAGAAGGAGGCCAGGAAGAGGGTGGTGAGCGCGTTGACGACGACGTAGAACGTCGCCGGGCCGATGTGGAGTTCGGGGCCGCGGAACTGCTGGAGGTACAGGCCGGCGCCGGCGGCCAGGGCGAACGCGGCGACGTCGACCACGACCGGCGGCTTGTACCGGTGCGTCACGGCCATCAGGCCCAGGACGAGGATGAGGGTGATGCCGACGGACCGCGAGAAGGCGTCGAAGAAGTACGCGATGTTGTACAGGGGGTTGTCCTCGTCTCCGCTCAGCAGGGCCCAGAGGAGGAAGTTCGAGCCCGACGTGGCGACGACCATCCATTCCAGTCCGAGCAGGTAGTTGCCGTAGCGCCGGATGAACTGCCAGCCGTAGTAGAAGCCGGCGAAGATCATCCAGAGATCGGCCAGCATGAAGAGCAGGTCCTTCATGTCCTTGATTCCTCCGGTCGTCGTGTCATGTCGTGTCGTGTCAATCGATTGTCTTAGACATATGACTAAGACATGGGACCCCGCCGCGGGGACGACTGTTAGGCTGGTCAGCGACTTAATCAAGCGTCCAACTGTCCGGACGCCTGGCAACGGGAGGATTTGCGTGGCACGCCGGATCTCGGTCGCCCAGCGGCGCAGTGACTTCATCAACGCCGCTGTGGAGGTCATCGCGACCCACGGCATCGACGGCGCGACGACCCGGCGGATCGCGGAGCAGGCCCAGGCGAACCTGGCGATGCTGCACTACTGCTACGACTCCAAGGAGGACCTCTTCGCCGATGTCTACGCCTTCGTGTCCGGCAGGTTCCGCGAGGTGGTCAAGGGCATCGATCCGCACTCCGGCCTGAGGGACACGGCGCGCCAGCTCCTGCGCGGTGTCATGGAGTGCTACCTCGCGTCGGCCAGCTTCACCGCGGCCACCATCGAACTCATCAGCTGGGCGCGGCGGCAGCACGGCGGGCGCGGCATCGCGGTGTACGACCAGGCCCTGGAGACGGTGCGCGCCGTGCTCCGGGAGGCCGCCGCGGACGAGCCGGTCGAAGCGGGGACCATCGATCAGATCGCCTATGTCATCGCCACCCTGGCCGACGGTTTCGCCGTGAACTGGTTCACCTACGGCGACCGGGCCGCCGCCACGCAGCACATGGACATCACCGCCTCCGTTCTCGACAGCTGGCTCGCGGCCCGGCTGGGATCCGCGCCCGTCGCACCGTGAGTCACAGCGGCAGGCCGGGCGAGTCGACGCCGACGACCCGGTCGCCGCAGAAGACCCGCACCGACTCCGCCGGACCGTGGCCGCCGATGCCGGCCGGCCCCCAGAAGCTCTGCGCCGACTCCTCACCGAGGTCGGCGAGCTTGGCGCCGTTGACGCGCACCTCGCCGGCGACGACGCGGGAGCCGATGTCGATCGCGCGGTCGGTGTCGGCGCCGAACACGTAGGCGTCCAGGCCCGAGGGGTGGGCGTTGGCGAGGCGCAGCGCCTCCTCGGCGGAGTCCACCGCGTGCAGGGAGACGACCGGGCCGAACAGCTCGGCGGTGGCCCGGGCGGGATCGGCGCCGGCGGCGACGGTCGGCGACAGGAAGAAGCCGTCCAGCTCGGGCAGCCGGGCGGGCCCGTGGATGCTCGCTCCGAGGCTGCCGAGGCCCTCGATCCTGCTGCGCAGGGTCTGGAAGTGCGGCGCGTTGGAGATCGGGCCGATCTCGGTGCCCTCGTCGAGGGAGTGACCGACGACGAGCTTGGAGATCCGCTCGGTGAGCGCCTCGAGGAGCGGGCCGGCCAGGCCGCGGTGCGCGAGGATCTTGCCCGGGCCCTCGCACCACTGGCCGTTGAGCTTGGTCATGCCGTCGAGGATGCCGTCGGCGGCGACGTCGAGGTCGGCGTCGTCCAGGACGAGCACCGGATTGTTGCCGCCCAGCTCCAGCTGGAGGACCTTGAAGTCCTCCGCGGCGGCCCGCGCGATGGCGCGCCCGGCACCCGGCCCGCCGGTGAACGAGACGATCTTCACGCGCGGGTCGGCGGTCAGCCGGGCGCCGATGTCGCCGCCACCGTGCACCAGCTGGAGCGCGCCGCTGGGCAGGCCGGCCTCGACGAAGCACTCGACGATGATCTGCGCGCTGCCGGGCGCGTGCTCGGAGGGCTTGAGGATGACGGGGCAGCCGGCCGCCATCGCGCTGGCGATCTTGGCGGCGGGGATGAAGCTCGGTCCGTTCCACGGGGTGAGGATCGCGGCCGGACCCCACGGCACCTTGTGGAGGCGGACGTCGCGGCCGCCCGCCGCCAGCGCGGTGACGCGCGGGATGGTCACCAGGTCCGTCGCGGCCGCCCGGATCCTGGCGGGCAGGAAGGCCGCGACCTTGCGTGTGACGGCGATGGGCGTGCCGCTGGTCAGCGAGTCCGTCCGGGCGATGTCCTCGGTACGGGTCTCGACGACCGCGGCGACGCGCTCCAGCAGGGCGGCGCGCTCGTGCCGGGCGTCCTCGTCCCAGCGGCCGATGTCGTAGACGCGCTCCGCGTGCCGCAGCGCCCGTTCGAGGTCGCCGGACGCCGTCGTGACGACGCGGTGGACGGGTTCGCGCGTGTTGGGGTCGACGTTCCAGGCGTCGTCCACCGTGCGGCACTCGCTCCAGTCGTCGGCGATGTAGTTCACCGGCTGGGGGATCGTGATGTCGTTGCTCGCCATAAGGTTCACCTCTGCGGTCGCTCGTCGGTCGGTCCTCGGTCACTCGTCGCTCAGGACCGGAGGTCGACGACGATGCGGGTCACGTCCGCGGACTTCATCGCCTCGAAGCCCTCGTTGATCTCCTCGAACGGGATGACGCGGGTCACCATCTCGTCGAGCAGCAGGCGCCCCTGCCGGTAGAGGCGGGCGAGCTGGAGGATGTCCTGCCGGGCCTGCCCGGAGCCCATGTAGGAGCCGATGAGCCGCTTCTCCTCGAAGAAGAAGTCCGAGGCGGGGATGGTCAGTTCGGTTCCGTCGGGCGCGATGCCGACCAGGCAGGCGGTGCCCGTCGGACGCAGGAGGGCCACGGCCGTCGCCGCGGTACGGGCCGAGCCGACCGCCTCGAAGGCGTAGTCCACTCCGTCGCCCAACTGGCGGCGGACCTCGGCCGCGACGTCGCCGCTCGCGCCGTTGACGACATGGGTGGCGCCGTAGCCGCGCGCGGCCTCGAGCCGCTGGTCGTCCAGGTCGACGGCGACGATCGCCGAGGCGCCTGCGAGCCTGGCCCCCTGGACGATCGCCGATCCGACGCCACCGCAGCCGATGACCGCGACCGTGCTGCCGGGCCGCACCCGGGCGCCGCGGAAGACGGCGCCGACACCGGTGATGACGCAGCAGGCCAGGAGGCACCCCACGTGCAGCGGTACGTCGTCGGGGAGCTTCACCAGGGCGTTCTCCCGCATGAGGGTGTGCCGGGAGAACGCCCCGACGTCGCCGAGCCGTTCGACCGGCCGGCCGTCCGTGGTGAGGAACGCGGGCCGGGGACGGCGGCGTATCTCCTCGACGCGCCGGCACTGGGTGGAGCGTCCCGCCTCGCAGTTGACGCAGCGGCCGCAGGAGGGGGTCAGCGCGCCGACCACGCGGTCGCCGGGGCGCAGGCCGGTCACCTGCGTCCCGACCGCCTCGACCACGCCCGCCACCTCGTGCCCGACCACGACCGGCAGGCCGGTCGGGACCGTCCCCGTCATGTAGTGCAGGTCGCTGTGGCACAGCCCGACGTCGGTGACCGCGACGCGCACCTCGTGCGGCTCGGGGTCGTCGACGCGGATGGCGGTCAGCTCGAGCGGTTCGCCGACCGCGGTGAGTACGGCGGCCTGGGTGTCGATCATGTCGACGTCCCCTCTGTCGGTTCCTGTGGCATGGGTGTGGTGTCGCGGGAGTGCGCCCGGCTCACGCGCCGGTGCCTTTGGCGGACCAGAAGCCCTTGATCCCCGCGCTGAGGGCGCCGCTCTCCCACGCCTGGCGCGCGGCGAGGTCCTCGCGGGCGAACGCCGCTTCGATCTCGTCGGGCTGCGGGCGCAGCAGGGCCAGGTGGAGCGCGGTCGTGTTGCCCTCGGGCGTCCACGCGAGGACGGTGTCGACGGCCCGGCCGATCAGGGCGCCGGGCTCGACGATCTCGTCCAGGAGCCCGATCCGCAGCGCCTCGTCGGCCCGGATGCGGGGCGATCCGAGGACCAGGCGCATCGCATGGCCGCCGACGAGGCGCGGGAGCAGCACGCTGGAGGCGTTGGAGATGGTGAGGCCCCGGCCGTTCTCCGGCTGGTAGTACTCCGTCGCCGGGGTCCCGATGCGGGCGTCGCAGCACAGGGTGATCTCCGAGGCTCCGCCGACGGCGAGTCCGTTGACCGCCGCGACGACCGGCACCTGTGTCTCCAGGACGGCGCGGGTGATGTCGTGGAAGCTCTCGAACGCCTCGCGGACCTCGGCGTCCGTGGTCGGCGGGGACCGCAGGTCCTCCCCGCGGAGAAGGCCCGCCCCTCGCCGGTGAGCACGATGCCGCGCACGCGCTCGCCCGTGCCGAACTCGCGGACCGACGCCGCGAGTCGACGCCGGGTGGCGACGTCCAGGGCGTTGAGCTTCTCGGGGCGCCGCAGCGTCAGCACGGCGACCTCCCGTACGACGTCCACGCCGAGGAACCCTCCGCCGGTGGCGGCACGCGGCCCGGTCGTGCGGCGCCGGGTCCCGAGGTCGTACGTCACCCCGGGGTGCTCCGCGGCGCGGGCCTTGAGGGCCGGCTTGGAGATGCGTTCGGACGGCGTGCGGGGGAAGTCGTCGACGAACTCCACGTAGCGGGGCACCTTGAAGCGGGCCAGTTCCTTGCCGGCGCGCTCGACGATCTCCTCGGCCGTCGCGCGGCTCGCCGGCACGCCGGCCGCCGGCTGGATGAAGGCCTTGACCTCCTCGCCGAGGATCTCGTCGGGTTCGGCGACGACCGCGGCGGAGACGACCAGGTCGTCGCGCTCCAGGGCGGCCTCGACCTCGGCGCTCGCGACGTTCTCGCCGCCGCGGCGCACCATGTCCTTGATCCTGCCGACCAGGTGGACGCCCTGGCCGGGGCGGCGGACGACGAGGTCACCGGTGTGCAGCCACCCGTCGCGCAGGACTCTCGCGGTGTCCTCGGGCCGGTTCCAGTAGCCGCTCATCATGGGCCTGCCCTCGATGACCAGCTCACCGGGTTCGCCGTCCGGCACCTCGGTGCCGTCGGGGCCGACGACGCGGACCTGCTTGGTCGGCACCGGCTGCCCCAGGCTCCCGCTCCCGACGGCGTCGGCGTCGGTGAACGGGCTGAACAGGTCGACGCCGGACTCGGTCATCCCGTAGATCTCCCGCCACGGCGCGCCCCACCGCTCCTCCAGCTGGGCGTGCAGGGCGACGGGGATGCCCGAACAGAGCACTTGGCGCAGGGCGTTGTCCCGGTCCTCGGGCACGGGCGGCTGCTTGAACAGCAGCGTGGGCATCGACCCGAGGACGTAGAAGAAGGTCGCGCGGTGCCGGCGGACGTCGGCCATGAAGGTGGAGGCGGAGAAGCGGGGCAGCACGACCAGCGGGGCCCCGACCGTGAGCGCGAGCACCGTGTTCCACTGCGGGTCCATGTAGGAGAACGGCTGCGCCGTCAGGAGCACGTCCTCGGTGCCGAGTCCGGTCACCGCCGCGCAGATCCAGCCCAGCCGGACCCAGTAGTCGTGGGTGAGCATGCACGCCTTGGGGAAGCCGGTCGTGCCGGAGGTGTACTGGAGGTTCGCCAGTGTCCCGGCGCCGGCCGGCACCTCGGGTGCCGTCCGCGGGAAGGCGTCGGACCCGTCGTCGGCGACGTCGACGACCCGCAGGCCGGCGAGGCCGTCCTCGGTCGCGACGACATCGGTGATCAGTCCGGCCCGGTCGGCGTCGGTGAACGCGACGCGCGCGCCGGAGTCCTTCAGGACGAAGGCGAGATCGCCGCGCCGGTAGGAGGAGTTGACGGGTACGGCGACCGCTCCGGCCTTGAGGGCGGCGAGCCAGACGACGGGCCAGTGCACGACGTTCGGGAGCATGATCGCGACCCGGTCGCCCGGTTCGATGCCGTCCCGCTCGATCAGCCGGTGTGCCAGCCGGGAGGTCCAGGCGTCGATGTCGGCGAAGCTCCACGACCGGTCGCCGAAGCGCAGGAACTCCCGTTCCGGGGTGTCCTGTGCCCGCCGGGACAGCAGTCCGGTCAGGGTCGGCGCGGCGGGGTCCTCGCCGATCTGTCCGGGCCGCACGGCCGGCCGGGGACGCGCGTGCGGGGGACCCGCCTGCTCCACTGCCGCGTTCTCCGTCATCGCATGCTCCTGTGCGTCCGTTCACCGCGGGCCGCGAGCAGCTTCGCCGCGGCCTCGACGATCCACGTCATCGTCGGGTCCTCGCTCTTCATCCACTCGGGGTGCCACTGGACTGCGAGCACCGGGGCACCCGGGAGTTCCACCGCCTCGATCACGCCGTCGCTCGTCCGTCCGGTCACCACCAGCCCGGTGCCGCAGCGGTCGACGGCCTGGTGGTGCCAGGAGTTGGTCATCGCGCGCTCACCGAACAGGCCGGCGGCGATCGAGCCCTGCTCGAAGGTCACGACGTGGTCGACGGTGCCGTCGGTCGGCGCGGCCTCTGCCGACAGGTGGCGCACGGAGCCGGGTGGAAGGTCGGCGACGAGGGTGCCGCCGAGGGCGACATTGAGCACCTGGAGGCCGCGGCACACCCCAGCACGGGAATGCCCCGCTCCAGCGCGGCGCGGACGAGGCCGATCTCGTACGCGTCACGGGCCGGGTCATGGACCATCGGGTCCGTCCGGGGATCGATGTCGCGGACCACGGCCGTGTCGCCGCCCCAGCAGGCCGGATGGACGTCCTGTCCGCCGGTGATCACCACACCGGACAGCCACTGGCAGACGTCCGTCGCGTCGGTGTCGTACGACAGGTGCACCGGAAGCCCGCCGGCCCGCGCGATGCGGGTGGCGAAGTCCGCCATGTAGCCGTCGGTGCAGCGGTCGCCGTAGCGCGCGTCGGCTCCCGCGATCAGGTTGAGCCGGTACCGTCGCCCGGTGACGCCGATCAGCGGGCGCACCGGGGCGGCCTCCTCACGCGCGCTCACGGCAGCTCGAAGTAGCGCGTCGACTCCCACGCGGAGAGTTCGGAGAACGGGTCGCCGCCGGCGGTGTGGAACTGCATCCACTCCCACCTGCGCGAGGCGATCCAGCAGTCGACGAACTCCTCGCCGAGCAGCTCGCGCAGGACCAGATCGGACTCCAGGGCCGCCGCGGCCTTGGTGATGGTGTCGGGGATCCGGTCGACGCCCAGCCCCGGCGGCAGGCACCACGCCATCTCGGTGACCTGCTCGGGCGGGTCGGTCTTCCGTTCCAGACCGGCGACGACGCCGGCCAGCACGCCGGCGAGCGCGAGGTAGAGGTTGGCGTCGGCCCCCGGCAGGCGGTACTCGAGACGGGAGTAGGCGAGGTGTCCGCACACGGCGCGCACCGCGGCCGTCTTGTTGCTGATGCCCCAGCTGATGGTGACGGGCGGCCCGCTGAGGTCGACCAGCCGCCGGTACGACGTGATCTGCGGCAGCATGATCGAGGTGACGCCCGCCATCGTCGCCAGCAGCCCGCCGATGGCGTGCAGCATCGTGTCCGACGGCCCGTTCTCGGCGTAGAACGCGTTGGCGCCGTCGCGCTGCAGGGAGAGGTTGATGTGCGAGGCCTGGCCGTAACCGGCGGTGGGCTTGGCCATGAAGGTCACGCTGTGCCCGCGCTCGAACGCGACCTCGCGCATGATCTGGCGGGTGCGGGCCCAGGCGTCGCCGATCCCGATCGGGTCGCCCGGTGCGAGGTTCAGCTCGATCTGGCCGGCGGCGTCCTCGTCGCTCCACGCCTCCCAGGCGATGCCGACCTCGTCGAGGCGGTCGGCGACGGCGTTCATGTAGCCGGTCCAGTCCGCCGACTTGGCGAGGTGGTACGCCGTGCCGGCGCTGCCGCCCAAGGGGGTCAGGTCGCGGTATCCGCGGGCCCGCGCCTCGTGGATCGGCTCCTCGAAGACGGTCGCCTCGATCTCGACGGCGACGGTCGCGGTGAATCCGTGGGCCGCCAGCCGCTCGGTCATCTTCCGCAGGAGGTTGCGCGGACAGAGCGGGACCGGCGTGCCGTCCTTGAGCCAGTAGTCGCCGATGACCGCGTCCAGGCCCGGTTTCCACTCGACCAGGGTCGACAGGTCGGGGCGGAGGTAGACGTCGTCGAGGTGGCCGCGCCAGGCGGGGTGGGCGGCACCGAAGACGGGGGCGTTGCCGAGGTCGAGGCCGAACAGGAGATCCGCGAAGGGGAAGCCCGCGTCCTTGCCCGCCGCGAACTTGCCGGGCGAGACGTTCTTGCCGAGGAAGCACCCTTCCGGGTTGGTCGCCTCGAGCCGGACGGCCCGTGCGCCCGAGCCGCGGTGGGGCGCGCTCGTGGCGGGGTGCGGAGGTCAGACATCGTAACGAACCTTCCAGGAGGCGCCGACCATCACGGACAGCTGGGACATGGTGCCCTGGATGCCCAGGGCGCCCGAGGACAGGACGGCGACGAGGTCGTCGGCACCGGAGAACACACCGGCGAGCGTCTCGGGCGCTCCGGCGATCAGGTACTGCGTGGGGCCGTCGCCGAGCACGGCCTGCTCCAGGCCCTCGGGCCCTTCGGTGACGGCGATCAGCACGTCGGGGATGCCCGGCAGGCAGCGGGACGCGTCCCAGAACCGCTGAGCGGCCTCCCGCCACTCGGGCAGCGGCGGTGTGAGCGCCCGCAGGACGCCCGCGGCGAGGTCGGTGTCGCCGAAAGGGTCCGCCGTGGGGGCGAACCGCGCGTTCAGGTCGACGGTGAGGGAGGCGTCCGGCTCGGCCGGCACGCCGCCGGCGATGTCGACCCCGCCGTCGCCGAAGGTGATCGTCGCGGCCTGGGGGTGTCGTGGGAGCGGATCGCCACGGTGCCGGCCGGCCTGGCCAGGGTGTCGAGCGCGTGCCCGGTCCGGACGGCGTCACGCAGCGTGCGGCCGATCAGTCGCACGAGAGGACTCGCATCGTCCTCGATCCGGACGTCGACCGCCGCGGCACCCGCCGGGGTCGACGTGGGGGCCGTCATCGTTTCGGCCATCCTTCGGTCCTTTCGACTTCACGAGCCACGCGACACGGAGGGGCGCCGCACAGTCTCTGGAATCCGCGATGTTCTCGGTCACGCCGTCGGGATCACGACGTTCTGATCACTGGCGCCCTGATGACCACGTCGTGGTCACGGCGTCTCGGCCGCGATTTCTTAGTCATCTGACTCAAACGCGTGACTAGGATGGTGGGGCACGGCTCACACCGTGTCAACACCTTCCTGTCACCTCGCCGAAAGGCTCCGCACATGACCAAGCCGGTCCCACCGGGCTGGGAGCGCCTCGACGCCGTCGCGCTGTCCGTCGCCCAGGTGATCGCCGAGACGCTGACGACCCCGGTCCGGGAGCTGGGGGTCCGGGCGGCGCGCGCACTGCTGGCGAGCGCACCGTCCGGCCGTCCACTCACCCCCTCGACCGGGTCGAGGAGGTGACGGTGCCGTCCCGCACCGGCCCCCTGCGGGCGCGCCTCTACCACCCGCCGGCCCGCCGGCCGCGCAACCGCGGCCGGCGCTGCTGTATCTGCACGGCGGCGGGTTCGTGCTCGGCACCCTCGACGGCGCGGACGAGGTCTGCCGCGCGGTCGCCGCCCGCTCCGGATGGGCCGTGCTCTCCCGGAGTACCGGCTCGCCCCGGAGCACCCCTATCCGGCGGCCCTCGAGGACGCGCTCGACGCGCTGGCCTGGCTGCGCGGGCCGGCCCGGGACGCCGGCGTCGATCCGGATCTGACCGCCGTCGGCGGCGACTCGGCGGGCGGCACCCTGGCCGCCGCGCTCTGCCTGCGGCTCCGGGACGGCGGACTCCCGCTCCCGGTGGCGCAGGTCCTCGTCTACCCCGCGGTCGACGACCGGTTCTCCACGCCGTCGTGGACGGAGTTCGCCGAGGCGCCCCTGCTGACGGCGGCCGACGCGCGCTGGCTCTGGGAGCAGTACGTCGACCCCCGTCGCGTCGATCAGTACGCGGCCCCAATGAAGGCGGCGTCGCTGCGCGGGCTGCCGCCGGCCCTGGTCCTCACCGCCGAGGTGGACCCGCTGCGCGACGACGCCGAGGCGTACGCCGAGCGGCTGCGACGCGACGGCGTCCCCACGACCGCGGTGCGCCACGCGGGCGTGTTCCACGGCTTCTTCACCGAGGTCGGCACCTTCGCCCAGACCGACGCGGCGATCGACGACGTGGTGCGGCACCTGCGCGGCATCGCCCCCGGAGCGTGACGGCGGACGGGCATTGACGGGGTCATGGGCCGTGGCTACATTCTTGGTCATCCGACCTAGACAAATGACTACCTCCGTGCGCCCGTCACGCCCCGGACCACGAGAAGGCAGAGACCATGACTGACACCCGCCCCACCGCCCCGGTCGCCGACGTCCTGTGCATCGGCGCCGGATTCTCCGGCCTCTACGCGGCCTACAAGGCGTCCGAGCAGGGCTGGACCGTCGCCGGGTTCGAGGCCGCCCCGACGTCGGCGGCACCTGGTTCTGGAACACGTATCCGGGCGCCCGGTGCGACGTGGAGAGCGTCTACTACTCGTACTCGTTCAGCGAGGAGCTCCAGCAGGAGTGGACCTGGAGCGAGCGGTTCGCCCCGCAGGCGGAGATCCTGGCCTACATCAACCACGTCGCCGACCGCTTCGACCTGCGCCGGCACTTCCGGTTCGGCACGAAGGTGACCTCGGCGAACTGGCTGCCGGACGAACGTCTGTGGGAGCTGACCCTCGACTCCGGAGACACCTGCCGCGGCCGCTACCTGCTGGCCGGTTCGGGCGGACTGTCGACACCGAAGGACGTCGACGTCCCCGGCATGGAGAACTTCACCGGGCTGACGGTGTCCACGAGCCGCTGGACGGTCTCGCTCGACGAGCTGGCCGGCAAGCGGGTCGCCGTCATCGGCACAGGGTCGTCGGGCGTGCAGTGCATCCCGCTCATCGCCGAGGTGGCCGCCCATCTGACGGTGTTCCAGCGGACCCCCAACTACGTCTTCCCGCCCGCAACGCCCCGCTGCCCGAGGAGACCGTCGCCGAGATCAAGAGCAGGTACCCCGCCATCCGCGAGGAGTGCCGGCAGTCCCGGGCGGCATCCCGGACCGCCCCGCGACCGACTGCGCCTTCGACGTCTCCGACGAGGAGCGCTGGGAGCGGTACGAGCGGGCCTACGAGCGCAGCGGATTCCTCGGCGTCGGCGCGGAGTTCGCCGACCTCCTCACCGATCCGGCGGCCAACGAGACCGCGGCTCAGTTCGTACGGCACAAGATCCGGCAGATCGTCCGCGATCCGCGCACCGCGGCCCTGCTGGAGCCCGCTTCCACCCGCTGGGCGCCAAGCGCAGCTGTTTCGGAACCGACTACTACGAGACGTTCAACCGTCCGAACGTCTCGCTCGTGTCGCTGCGCGAGGAACCGATCACCACCATGACCTCCGGCAGCATCGTCACGGAGGCCGGTTCCTACCACGTCGACGCGATCGTGCTCGCGATCGGTTTCGACGCCTTCACCGGGCCCCTGTACGCGCTCAACGTCACGACGCCGTCCGGCAGGCTCCAGGACGCGTGGCGCGACGGCGTACGCACCTACCTGGGCATCATGACCGCGGGATTCCCCAACTTCTTCATGATCGGCGGCCCGCAGAGCCCCGCCCTCGCGAGCAACGTCGTCGTCACCATCGAGCAGGCGGTCGACTGGATCACCGACCTGATCGCCCATGCCAAGGAGGAGGGCGCCGACGTCGTCGAGGCCACCCCCGAGGCCCAGGACGACTGGGTGACCATCACCGAGGCGACCGTCGACCGGACGCTGTACGCCACCACCGACTCCTGGTACCGCGGCTCCAACGTGACCGGCAAACCGGCCACGTTCCTCGGTTACGTCGGCGGCGTCGGCAAGTACCGCCGCATGTGCACCGAGATCGCCAAGCGCGGCTACCCCGGCGTCCGCATCGGCGACGAGGCCGTCGCCCTGCGCATCGGCCGCATCGACGAGGAGATCGCGTGAAGGTCGTCCACCAGCGCTACGTCGCCCACTCCGAGGCCCACTACGCCGGCAACCTCGTCGACGGCGCCTACAGCCTGAAGCTGTTCGGGGACGCCGGAACACATCTGGCGATCATCGTCGACGGCCACGAGGGCCTCTTCGCCGGGTACTCCTCGGTCGAGTTCCTCGCGCCGGTCCGCGGCGGGGATGTCGTCGAGGCCGAGGCGCGCCTCGCGGCCCGCGGCCGGCGGAGCCGGACGATCGAGTTCGAACTGCGCGTCCTGTGCCGGTCCTCGGACGACACCGGCCGGGCGGAGGTGCTCGCCGAGCCCATCGTCGCCACGCGCGCCCGAGGGACGGGTGTCGTCCCCGCCGACGCGATCCGGAACGGGAGGTGAAGCAGCCATGGGCACATCGAGCGGCGTACGGGAAGAGACGTGCGAGTTCGTCGTGGTCGGAGCCGGCATGGCCGGGCTGACGGCGGCGACCGCCCTGTCCGGCCGGGACGTGGTCGTGCTGGAAGCCTCCGGCCGGGCCGGGGACGCGTGGAGTCGGTCCGCCGGGGCGACTACTGGATCAACCTCGGAACCCAGTTCACCGAGGGCACCGGCACCCTCATCGACGCCCTCGAACGCCACCGCATCCCCATGGGGACCCTGGCGGGCAAGAAGGTGGCCCTCGCGCTCAACGGCAAGGAGGTCGACACCTCCGATCCGTTCGCCCTGATGCTGCGCTCCCGGATGACCTTCATGGACCGGGTCGGGCTGGCGGCCGTCGGCGCCCGCATCCTCGCGGCCGTGCCGTTCCTGGCGATGGACCCGGCAATCCCCTGGCGAAGCGGGTCCGGGCGGCACTCGACGCCCGCCCGCGTCGTACGTGCTGCGCGGCGTCCGCTCCGACGTCGCGCGGGCCATGGTCCGCTCCTGGTCCGGGCAGTGGATGGGCTGCGAGCCGGAGGAGACGGCGGCGACCCAGTTCGCGATCTCGATGGGGATCCTCCTGACGGACCCGGCGAAGGTGCCGAACTTCTCCCTGCCCGAGGGAGGGAACCAGACCCTCACCGACGTGCTGGCCGCCGACCTCGGCGACCGGCTGCGGCTGAACTCGCCGGTCAGGTCGGTGGAATGGACCGACGACGCGGTCGTCGTGGACTACGCGGACGCGGACGGGCCGGCGCGGATACGGGCCCGCCGTGCGATCGTGGCCGTTCCCGCCGACGTCGCGGTGAAGATCATGCCCGGCCTCCCGCCCGCGTACCGGGCGGCGTTCGAGGACATCCGCTACGGCCGGTACGTGGTGGTGGGCTACTTCACCCGCGAGGAGGGCCCGCAGCGCTGGGACGACCACATCGCCGTGTCGACGCCGCAGCTGTCGTTCCAGGCGATGTTCAACCATGCCGCGGCCCAGCGCGGTACCGGCCCGCGCACACCGGGGGGAGCGCTGGCCTGCTTCGCGGGCGGGGCGGCGGCCGACCGCCTGTTCGCGCTCACCGACGAGGAGATCCTCGACCGGTTCACCGCGGACCTCCTCTCGCTCTGCCCGAGCTGAAGGGCAAGCTCGACGACGGGATCGTCCGGCGCCACCACCGGGTCGTGCCGTTCTGGGCACCCGGCGGGCGCGCCTCCCTGCCGACGCTGCGCCGGCACCTCGGCCCCGTCCACCTGGCCGGCGACTACCAGCTCGACATGCCCTCACTCGCCGACGCGGCCACGTCGGGCGAGCGGGCCGCGGCGCGGGCGCTGGCGAGCCTGTCCCGCCCGGTGCGCTGACCCGCCCGACGCGCACCGCACTCCTCGTCGGCCCGCGCCGGCGGCCACTCCCCGACACACCCTTGCGAAGAAGGTACCCATGCCTGCTCCACAGCCCCCGCCCGTCAGGCGGACCGGCTCTACCACGACCTCCTCTCCCCGCCGAGACCCGCGAGGTCCGCGACCGGGCGCGGAAGACCGCCGCCGATGTCGTCGCCCCCGCCGCCCGCCGGATCGCCGACGGCGACGAGCGCGTCGACGGCTTCCCCGGGACGTCTTCGACGGCCTCGCCGCCGCCGGCCTGTTCCGCGTGCCGTTCGCCGCGGAGGTCGGCGGGACGGCCTGGCGCACCCGGTCACGGCGACCGCCGTCACGATCGAGGAGCTGGCCTACTTCTCCAGCAGCGTCGCGGCGGTCTTCGACGTCCACTGCATCCTCGCCGGAAACGTGCTGAGCCGCGGCACCCCCGCCCAGCGGCGGAGGTGGCTGCGGCCGGTGGCCGAGGGCACCGTGGTGGGCGCCTTCGCCACCACCGAGCCCGAGGCCTCCTCTGACCTGAGCCCGCAAGCGGTCCGGACCGTCGCCGTCCGGCACGGCGACACCTGGGTCCTCAACGGCCGCAAGCGCTGGATCTCCAACTCGCCGGTGGCAGGCTTCATCGTCACCCTCGCCCGCACCGGCGACCGGCTGTCGATGTTCATCGTCGACACCTCCCTGTCCGGAGTGCGGGTCGGCGAGCCCGACCGGAAGATGGGCAACCGCGGCCAGCTCACCGCCGACGTGTGGTTCGAGGACGTGGAGCTGACGGACGACTGTCTGCTCGGCGGCGAACCGGGACACGGGCTGCGGCACGCGCTCGCCACCCTCACGCTCGGCCGTATCGGCATCGCCGCCGCCGGTGTCGGCATGGCGCAGGCCGCCTTCGACCACGCCGTCGCGCATCTGTCGGCGCGGGAGGCGTTCGGCCGGAAGATCGCCGCCAACCAGCACTGGCAGTTCCTCCTGGCCGACCGCGCCACCGAGATCGAGAACGCCCGCAACCTCTACCTCAAGGCCGCGCTGCGCCGTGACGCCGGCGAGGTGTTCCCCGAACCGGAGGCCTCGATGGCCAAGCAGTACGGAAGCCGGCTCGCCGTCGACATGGCGCGCGACGCGGTCCAGGCGTTCGGCGGGCTCGGCTTCGCCCGGGAACTCGGCGCCGACGGCACCCCCGGTCCGGTCGAGGCGATCTACCGGGACAGCAAGATCGGGGAGATCTACGAGGGCACCAACGAGATCCTGAAGTGGGTCATCGCCCGCACCGTCTTCGGCAAGGAGATCACCGGATGAGCCTCACCGGCCGCACCCTGCTCATGTCGGGCGGCAGCCGCGGCATCGGCCTGGCGATCGCCGTCGCCGCCGCCCGCCGCGGCGCCAACGTGATCCTGCTGGCCAAGACCGACACCCCGGACCCCCGGCTGTCCGGCACGATCCACACCGCCGCCGCGCAGATCGAGGCCGCCGGCGGCAGCGCGCTCGCCGTCGTCGGGACGTACGCGACGAGGCCTCGGTGCAGCGGGCCGTCGAACGCGGCGTTGAGCGGTTCGGCGGCATCGACATCGTGGTCAACAACGCCTCGGCGCTGGCCGTCGACGGCACCGACACGCTGACGATGAAGCGGTTCGACCTGATGGCCGACATCCAGCTGCGCGGCACCTACCTGCTGACCAGCAAGGCCCTTCCCCACCTGCGCAAGGGGACCGACCCGCACATCCTCTCGCTCAGCCCGCCCCTCAACCTCTCCCCCGCCTGGCTCGGCGCCCATCCCGCGTACACCATGGCCAAATACGGCATGACGCTGCTGACCCTCGGCTGGGCGGCGGAGTACGCCGACCAAGGTGTGGCAGCCAACTGCCTGTGGCCCGAGACCTACATCGCCACCGACGCGGTGAAGAACATCCTCGGCGGCGAGGCCGCGCTCGAGAGGTCGCGCACACCCCAGATCGTGGCCGACGCCGCCGTCACCATCCTCCAGCGGCCCGCGGGCGAGTGCACCGGCAACACCTTCCTCGACGTCGAGGTGCTCCGCGACGCCGGAGTCACCGATCTGACGCCGTACGGCGGCACGGGGGACCTCCAGTACGACATCTTCGTCGACCCGCCCCGGGATCCGTCCCCGGCCGGGCGAGCCCGCCGCGAGGCGCAGGAGGAGTCACCATGCTGAACCTGTCGGTCCTCCTCGAGGACTCCGCCCGCACCCACCCCGACCGCGAGGCCGTCGTCCTGGGCCCCACCCGCATGACCTACCGTCAGGTGGACGCGGCGGCCAACCAGGTCGCGAACCTGCTCGTGGAACGCGGCGTCGGCCCCGGTGACCGGGTGGCCCTCAGCTGCCCGAACCTGCCGTACTTCCCGGTCGTCTACTACGGCATCCTCAAGACCGGCGCGGCCGTCGTCCCGCTCAACGTCCTCCTCAAGGGCCGCGAGATCGCCTACCACCTGAACGACGCCGAGGTGAAGGCGTACTTCTGCTTCGAGGGCACCCCCGAACTGCCCATGGGCGCCGAGGGCTTCGCCGGCTTCCGGCAGGCCGGCGGCGTCGAGCACTTCTTCGTCATCACCGCCGATCCGGCCGCTCCCGGTCCGGTCGACGGCGCCGAGACGCTCGCCGGTGCCCTGGCCGGTCAGGGCACCACGTTCGCGTCGGTGCCGACCGGGCCCGACGACACCGCGCTCGTCCTCTACACCTCCGGGACCACCGGACAGGCCAAGGGCGCGGAGCTGTCGCACGCCAACACGATGATGAACGTGCTGGCCTGCAACCGCCTGTTCGGCAGCACCCCGGCCTCCGACAGCCATCTGGTCTGCCTCCCTCTCTTCCACACCTTCGGTGCCACGGTGCAGATGCACGCGGGCTTCTCCACGGCCGCCACCCTCCACCTCGTACCGCGCTTCGACGCGCGGGCCGTCGTCGACCTGATGGCCCGGGAGACCATCACGTTCTTCGCCGGCGTACCCACCATGTGGTGGGGTCTGCTGAACGCGCTCGGCGACGACGTCGACGTCGAGCGCATCGCACGCAACCTGCGGATCGGCATCTCCGGAGGCGCCGCCCTCCCGGGGAGATCGCCCACCGGGTCGAAAAGCGCCTCGGGGTCACGGTCATGGAGGGCTACGGGCTGTCGGAGACCTCTCCCGTCGCGACGTTCAGCGACCCCGCCCTCGGCCCGCGCCCGGGATCGATCGGGGTGCCGATCTGGGGCGTCGAACTGAAACTCGTCAACGACGACTGGACCGAGGTGACCGAGAGCGGCCGGGTCGGCGAGATCGCCGTCAAGGGCCACAACGTGATGAAGGGCTACTACGGCCGGCCCGAGGCCACCGCGGAGGTCATGCGCGACGGATGGCTGCGCACCGGCGACCTCGCCCGGCGCGACGAGGACGGCTTCTACTACATCGTCGACCGGTCGAAGGACCTCATC
Organism: Streptomyces sp. SW4; assembly: GCA_003248315.1. Taxonomy (GTDB): domain Bacteria; phylum Actinomycetota; class Actinomycetes; order Streptomycetales; family Streptomycetaceae; genus Streptomyces. The sequence continues at coordinate 441,895 of QKWM01000001.1, read as the reverse complement.
ATCCGAGGCGGCTTCAACGTCTACCCGCGGGAGGTCGAAGAGGTCCTGATGACCCATCCGCAGGTGAGCCTGGCCGCCGTCGTCGGCGTACCCCACGACAGCCACGGCGAGGAGATCAAGGCCTACGTCGTCCCCGAGCCCGGTTCCTCCCTCACCCCGACCAGCTCGTCGCCTGGGCGAAGGCGGAGATGGCGTCCTACAAGTACCCGCGCCTCGTCGAGTTGGTGCCCGCCCTGCCGATGACCGCCACCGGAAAGATCCTCAAACGCGAACTGGGCCGCACAGCAACGGCGTGATCCGCACGCGAAGGACAGTCCCATGACAGAGAAACAGACCATGCCTCCTGACCATCACATCCTCGTCGAGGCCGAAGAGTTCGACGACTTCGGTGGGTGGACACTGGACTCCCAGTTCGAGGTGGAGATGGGTTCGCCGTACCTTCTCGCTCACGGTCTAGGTGTCCCCGTCGCCGACGCCACCACGACGATCGACGTCGAGACGGCCGGCACCTACCGCGTCTGGGTCCGTGCCAAGGACTGGGTGCCCTCCCATCACCCCGGCCGGTTCACCGTCTCGATCAATGGCGAGCGGCTGCCGGTCGAGTTCGGTGCGAACGGTCGGGACTGGAGCTGGGAGGACGCCGGTCGGATCGACCTGGCTGCAGGCCGGGCCACGATCGTCCTGACCGACCTGACGGGGTTCGACGGCCGGTGCGATGCCATCTACCTGACCACCAGCGACGCCGTGCCACCCAACGGTGCCGGTGCGAGCGCTCGATCGTGGCGGCGTCGGCTTCGTGGGCTTCCGGAGGAGCCGGTTGACGGCGGAATGTTCGATGTCGTGGTTGCCGGCGGAGGTGTCACCGGTGCTGCGGGGCGCTCGCCGCGGCTCGACTGGGGCTGACCGTTGCCCTGATCCAGAACCGGCCCGTGCTGGGCGGCAACGCGAGCGTCGAGATCGGACTGACTCCGCGCGGCGAGACCGGCCCTCTGGTCAAGGCCCTCGCTGAACGGTCCAACGACGGCGATCTTGCCGCTCTCGAGCTCTTGCGCGCCGAACCCACGGTTTCCGTGTTCCTCGAGCATCAGGTCTTCGACGTGGCCCGTACGGGCGACCGGATCGCCTCGGTCGACGCCCGTGACGCCCGCTCCGGTCGCGAGACCCGATTCCACGGCGGGGTGTTCATCGACTGCACCGGGACCGCGATCCTCGGCCTACTGGCGGGCGTCGAAACGATGTTCGGATATGAGAGTCGGGCCGAGTTCAACGAGCCACTCGCTCCAGAGGAACGGATCGAGTCCCATCACGGCAACACCTTGTTCTTCCGAACCCGAGAAGCAGATCAGCCGATCGACTTTCCTGACGTCCCTTGGGCTGTCGACGTGGCCAAGAACTATGCCGACCTCGGCGGACAGCTCCAACGCCCTGGCGTCGACAACGCACCGGGACCTGTGGCCGGACCCGCCCGCGTTCCCGACCCGAGCATCCGCCGGCGCATGCTCAAGCCGTTGACCCACTTCTGGGAGTACGGTCACGACCTCGACCCCTACACCGATGCCGAACACATCCGTGACCACCTCCTGCGGGCGATCTACGGAACGTTCTCGAACGTGAAGGCCCTCGAACCTGAGACCTACGCGAACCTGGCCCTCGACTGGGTCGCGCATGTTCCGGCTCAAGGCGAGTTCCGCAGGTACAAGGGTGCCTATGTGCTGACCGAGAACGACATACGTGGGCACAAGAGGTTCGAGGACACCGTCGCCTGGAACTCCGGCGCGTTCTGTCTCCACTACCCGGGCCACGAAACGTACGACTTCCGGCTACGGACTGGAAGTGGGACACCCGCGACGACACCCCCTTCGAGGTGCCGTTCCGCTGCCTGTACTCAGCCGGCCTCGACAACCTGATGATGGCCGGGAAGCACATCAGCGTGACCCATATCGCCGGATCGGTCACCAAGTTCATGGGCAATGGCGGCCAGCATGCAATCGCCGCCGCAGCCGCCGCCAAGGTCTGCCTCAAGCACGACGCCACACCAACGCAAGTCCTCGAGAACCATCTCGACGAGCTCAAGGAGACCGTGACCAAGCTCGGTGGCTCAGTGGGGCATCCTGTCTGACGGACGGACAGGCTCGGTGGCGGCAGCCGTCACCGGCCACGAAGTGTGGGGGTGGCGGCGAACGACGGAAGCGGCACGTCGCGTCGTCCCGCAGCGCCGCCACGACTGGGTGCGCCGCGCGTAGCCGGCGCTCCGCAATGACCCGTGCCAGTGACGGCGCCCCTCCCAGGCGCCGGGGTCCAGAAATACTGGCTTTGCGCAGGTCAAGGGCGGGCCCCACTGTACAACGGCGCTCTTGCCGGGGAGCCCGTCGGCAAAAATTCCTCCTTGCGAAAATCGGGGGTCGACAACGGGTTTCAACGGCCTCTTTTCTTTGTTCAGGAGTGGGGGTGGTGAGCACGCGGTTGAGCGCGCTGCCGGGGCGGCTCGTGAGTTCCTCCCAGGTTCCCTCTTCCGCGATGCGGCCCTTCTCGAGAACGGCGATGCGGTCGGCGCGGCGGATCGTGGCCGGGCGGTGGGCGATGAGGATCGTCGTGCGGCCCTCCTCCCGCAGCGCGGCGGCGAGTTCGGCGTCGCCGGTGTTGTCCAGGTGGGCCGTGGACTCGTCGAGGACGAGGACCCTCGGGCCGACCAGTAGTGCGCGGGCCAGGGCGACGCGGGCGCGCTGGCCGCCGGAGAGCGTGGCGCCGCGCTCGCCGACTAGGGCGTCCAGCGGGGCGACCCGGTCGACGCCGCACCGCCGGGCCGCTTCCGCGAGCGCCCGGTCGTCGGCCTCGGGCGCGGCCAGCCGCAGGTTCTCGGCGAGGGTGCCGTGGAAGAGCGGTGTCTCCTGCCCCACCAGCACCACGGCCCGCCGCAGTTCCGCGTCGCTCACCTCCCGTACGTCCACCGGGTCGCCGTCGGCGGGCAGCAGCTGGACCGCGCCGGCCGACGGGTCCCAGAACCGGGCCAGCAGGTGGGCGCAGGTCGACTTGCCGGCGCCCGAGGCGCCGACCAGGGCGAGGGTCTGCCCCGGCGGGACGGTCAGCTCGACGCCGTCCAGCACCGGCCGGCCCCCGTAGTCGAACCGCAGCCCGTGCAGCCGGACGCCGAGCGGTCCCGGCGGCAGGGGGCGGGGCGCGGCGGGCGGCGGGGCGAGCGCGGGGGCGTCGACGGCGGCGCGGACGCGGGTGGCGGCCGCGCGCAGGGCCACGGCCTGGCTGAGAGCGCGAGCCGATTCCGCGACCGGGCCGAGGACCGACAGGGCCAGGGCCATCGCGGCCGGCGCCCACGCGCCGTGCAGCCGTCCGGAGGTCACCGACTGCGCCGCCGCCGCGACCACGCCGAGGACCGCGGCCACGATGAGCAGGTCGCGGACCGCGGCCGCGACGGCCTCCCAGGTGGCCTCGGCCCGCTGGGCCCGCCCGAGCCGCCGTCCCCGTTCCGCGAGCGCGCGTCGGTGCCGCGGGAGAGCGCCGAAGGCGAGCAGGTCGCGCAGCCCGTCGACGGCCTCTACCGTGTCGGCCGACAGCTTCGCCAGGGCGGCCCGGGTGCGGGCGCCGCGTGCGGCGCGGGCGCGGGCGTCGGCGAAGGGCGCCGCGGCGAGCAGGGCCGCGACCGGCAGCACGGCCGCCAGCAGCCACGGCTCGACGACGGCGAGGACGACGGAACCCCGGTGAACACCGTCCCGGCCGCGAGGAGTTGGGCGGTGGTGTGGGCGTAGAAGAACTCCAGTGCCTCCACGTCGGCCATGGCGGTCGCGGCGAGGTCCCCGCTGCGCCGGCCGGCGATGCGGCCGGGCGCGCTGCGGGCGAGTCCGTCGAAGACGCGTACCCGCAGGACGGCCAGGACCCGGTAGGCCAGGTCGTGGGAGAGGTCCATCTCCCGCCAGGTCGTCAGGGCGCGTACGAGGACGAGGGCGACGAGCGCGGTGACGGTGGCCGCCGAGGGGGCGCGTCCCTCGACGACGGCGGTGCCCACGGTGTGTGCGGCGAGGGTCAGCAACGCGACCAGGGAGCCCTGTTCGAGGAGGGCGGCGGCGCAGGTGCGGGCCGTCATCGCGCGTTGTGCGGCGAGCGCGGGCAGGAGGGCGCGCAGCGCGCCCGCGCGGGTGTGTCCGCGTCGGCGGGGCGGTGGGGGCGGCGGGTGAGGTGTCGCCGGGGGTGGCGGTGTCGCCGGTGGTGGTGCCGGCAGCGGTGGTGGTGCTCATGCGGCGCGTTCTCCTCGGTGGGCGTGGCCGGCCTCGACGAGCCGTGTGTAGACGCCGCCGGCCTCGGCCAGGCCGGCGTGCTCGCCGACGGCGTCGACCCTCCCGCGGTCGAGGACGACGATGCGGTCGGCGTGGCGGACGGCGGCCAGCCGGTGGGCGACGACCAGGACGGTCCGGCCGCCGGCGGCGTCCAGCAGTTCGCGGACGATGTCCGCCTCGCGGCGTTCGTCGACGGCGCTGGTGGCCTCGTCGAGGACGAGGACGGGGGCGTCGGACAGCAGGGCCCGCGCGAGGGCGAGCCGCTGGCGCTGGCCGCCGGAGAGGGTGGCGCCGCGTTCGCCGAGGACGGTGGCGTAGCCGTCGGGAAGGGCCGCGATCTCGTCGTGGACACCGGCGGCGCGCGCCGCGCGGACCAGGTCCTCGTCGGTGGCGTCGGGGCGGGCCAGGCGCAGGTTGTCGGCGATGCTGGCGTGGAAGAGGTGCGTCTCCTGCGAGACGACGGCGATGCTCTGCCGCAGCGCGTCGAGGGCGTACTCGGTCGTGGGGCGCCCGCCGAGGGTGATCCGGCCCTCCTGCGGGTCGTGGTGGCGCAGGAGCAGGGCCAGCAGCGTGGACTTGCCGGCCCCGGAGGGGCCGACGATCGCGGTGGTCCGTCCCGGCCGGGCGGTGAAGGAGACGCCGTCGACCGCGGGCGCCGCCGCACCGCCGTAGGTGAACCGGACGTCCTCGAAGCGCAGTTCGGGCGGGGTCCGTCGGTGCGCGGGCGCCGTTCCGGTGTCGGGTACGGCGGGCCGGGCGGTGCGCAGCTCCGCGAGGCCGTCGGCGGCCGACGCCCCCAGGTAGCCGGCGTGCCATTCGCGGGCCAGGTCCCGGACCGGCCGGAAGGCCTCCGAGGCCAGCAGCAGCACCAGGTAGGTGCCGGTCGCCGTCGTGGAACCGGTGACGGCCGACCAGCACGCCAGGAGCACGGCGGCGGCGGTGCCGCCCTGGACCGCCAGGTCGGTGATGGCGGTGTCGACCAGGGAGACCCGCAGTTTGGCGACGGTCGCCCGGTGCAGTGCCGCGGACCGTTCCTCCAGGCGTGCGCGGGTGCGGGCGACCGCGCCGGCGGCGCGCAGGGCGGGCATGCCCTGGAGCGCTTCCAGGTAGTCGGCGCCCAGCCCTTCGTAGGTGTCCCAGTGCTCCTTGCCGCGGGCGGCGAGGAGCCGGTCCCAGGCGCGTGGTCCGGCCAGGGCGAGGAGCAGGGCGGGGACGAGGCCGAGGAGGGCGAGCGGTTCGACCGCGGCCAGGGCGGCCAGGACGAGGAGCGGCAGGGTGAGGGTGATCAGGAGCTGGGGCAGATAGCGGGAGACGTAGGCGTCGACGCCCTCCACGCCGTCGACCAGGGTGGTGCGGACGGCTCCGGCCCGGGCGGTGGTGAGGTGGGCGGGTCCCAGCCGGCCCAGGTGGGCGAGGAGTTCGTCCCGCAGGGCGACGCGGACGCGGGCGCCGGCGCGGGTGGCGGTGCGCCGCTGCCACACGGCGAGCCCGGCGCGGGTGCCGACGACGGCGAGCACCGCGGCCAGCAGCCACGGGAGTCGGCCGGTGTCGCCGCGGGCGAGGCCGGCGAGCGCGAGGGCCAGCAGTACGGCCTGTGCCAGGTGGGTGAGGGTGACGGCGCCCTGCAGCAGCGTGGCCGCCAGCAGGGGGCGCCGTGCGCGCCGCGCGGCGCGGCGCAGCTCGGGTGGACGATCACGTGGGGTTCTCCTCGTCGGCGTGACGGGTGCCGAGGGCCAGGGCGTGGACGATCCAGTCCCGGCCCGGCGGGGCTCCGAGGGCGGCGCCGAGGTCCGCCTGCTGCCAGGAGCCGACGGGCCGGGCCGCCAGCCCGTGGCGCAGGGCGGTGACCTGGGCCAGGTGGACGGCGAAGCCGGCCCGCAGGTGGGCGCGGCGGATGTGTGCGGCGTCGGCGTCGGAGGGGCAGCCGTGGGCGAGCAGGACGGCTCCCGCGTCCGCGATCCAGGCCTGTCCCGCGGCCCAGGCCGCGAGTGCCGGGCGGGCCTCCCCCGTCGCGTACCGGCGCAGTGCCGTGCCTCCGGGTGCCAGGGCCAGGAGGCCCGGTGCGGGCGGCCCGACCGCGGCGGACCAGCGCAAGGGGCCGCCGGCCGCCGCGTGTTCGGCGGTGGCCAGGACGGCCCGCAGCGCCTCGTGGGAGGGGGTGCCCGGCAGCGGCGGCGGGGCGCTGCGGCGCGCCAGGAGGTCGGCCGGGGCGGGTGTGGGCCCGGACGGCCCCCGCGCCGGCTCGTCCGCCGGGCGCCGGTGCCCCTGCTCGCCGGGCGGCGGGACGCGGACGGCGGCCAGGGGGGTGCCGGTGAGGCCGTCCAGCCGTGCCTCGGGCGCGCCCGTGCCGAGGACGCGGGCGGCCAGGTACAGCGCCGCGGCGGCGTGCCCGGTGTCCAGCAGCAGCAGAGGCCAGGCCCGGTGGCCGTAGTGGGACCGGGTGCGCCGTGCGGTGACGGTGAGTTCGGCCGTCACGCCCGGCGGTGCCTCGGCGGGGGGCGGGCCGAGGTGGTGGACGCGGTGGCGCAGCGGGTCGTAGCCGTAGCGGCCGGGCGGCAGGGAGCAGCCGGCGCCCACGACGAGTGCGGTGTCGACCGGGTGCAGCGCGCCGGCGGACGGGGCGGGCCTGAGGCGTCCGGATGCGTCGGAGGCCGCCAGGGACAGCCGCAGCAGGGCGTCCAGGTCGAGGTCCGCCGGGCGGGCCGACGGCAGCGGGCGCGGCGGTCCCGGCCAGGGCCGGACGGCCGTCCCGGCGGGTGTGTCGGGGCCGGGGCGCTCCGGGGAGCGGGCGCGGGCTAGGGCGGCGACGAGGTCCACGGGGTGGTCCTCGCGGAGGTCTTCCACGGCGGCCCTCACATGTGCGGCGGGGGCGCCAGCGTGAAGTCCTCCGGCGCGCTCGGCGGGGTGGTGCGCCAGTCGCGGACGACGGCGGCCTCGGCGAGGCGCGGGCAGCCGAAGTAGCCGAAGGCGGCGGGGGCGTTGGGCAGCAGCCCGGAGACGAGGACCCGGGCGACGCGCAGCGAGGTCTCGGCCACGTCCTCGGTGGTGAGGTCGAAGGTCATGACGCGGTGGCCACCCGCGCGCAGCGCGTCCTGCAGCCGCTCCCGGCTGCCGGGTTCGACCGCGTCGACGGGCACGGTGCCGAGCGCGGGCTCGGTGAACCGCCGGGCCTCGGGCGCCATCCGCTCGTCCAGCCACACCTGTACGTGGGCGCCGAGGTCCCGTACGTGCTCGAACTGCTCGCCGCACACGTCGAGATAGCGGCCGTCGGCCCGGTGCTCCAGGTACAGCCCGCGCGCCAGCAGCCCGGCCTCGACGGCCTGGAAGACCCAGCCGTCGGGGCCGGTCAGGCCCTGGGTGAAGACCCAGGTGTGGACGGCTTCGAGGACGGCCTTGCGGGCGGCCTCGGCCGGGTCGTACTTGCAGGCGAAGCCGGCGGCGTACAGGCCGAGGCGCGGGTCGTGGACGAGCGCGGCCATGCAGGGGGCGAACTCCGAGGGCATCTCGACGAGGTGGACGTCGAGCGCGGAGCCGGCGAGGTCGTCGGCGAGGCCGGGCACGCTCGCCGGGTCGATGCCGCGGGCGGGGCCGTCCAGGTGCCACCACAGTTCCAGGGCGTCGCGTTCGACGATCTCCAGCAGGCCGCGTTCGACGGCGTCGTCGAGGCCCTGTCCGGTGGCGATGCCGGCGTAGTTGAGGTGGTGGGTGCGGGGGAGTTCGCGCAGGTCGCCCTGGCGCCAGTTGAGGTGGGTGAGCGCGACGGGCGCCCAGACCTCCGTCGTCCGCCCGCCGGGCAGCAGTTCGGTGCCGCGCGTCCACAGGGCGGGGGTGTCGGCGGTGAGGGGGCGGTAGGGGAACTTCTCCCTGGCGTACTGCCATGCGGCGTACGCGGGCAGCTCCCCGGGCCGTACAGGCGCAGGCCCTTGTCGGCCAGTTCGGCGGCGGTGGCGCGGAGGGGGGCGTCGGGATGGCCGGGAGGCGGCACGCGGTTGCCGCAGTACCGTTCCATCCCTCGGCTATCGCGGCGACGCGGGCCTGCTCGGGGTCGCCGAAGGTGGTGCCGAGGGAGACCCGGTCGGCGGGCCACAGGCCGTGTCTGCGGGCGTCGGACACCTCGGCGGTGAGCGCGGTGTAGCGGGGCGGGGCGCCCGCGGGGTGTTCCACGGGCTTGACCTTGCGGACGATGCCGCAGACGGGGTCGACGAGTGCTTCCAGCGGCAGCGTCGTCATCGCAGGATCTCCTCGGCGGGGTCGGTGGGGTGGGGCGGGACGGCAGCACGGGCAGGGTCAGCGCCACGCCGTCCGGGTCGACTTCCCGGCGGGAGGCGAGCAGCCGGCGGGCCGTCACGGGGTCCTCCCGGTGTGCGGGTTGCGGGCGTGGGCCGGGAAGTGGTGGCCGGCGATCTCCAGGCGCAGCCGGGTGCCGGCCGGCAGCCGGCGTGCGAGCCGGCCGAGGCCGACGGTGAACTCGGCCGGGCGGCCTGGGGGCCCGGCGCGGCGGGTGATGCCGACGGCGAGCCGCTCGGCCGTTCCCGCGGGTGTGAGCGCGACGAGCCGGGCGGCCCAGTCGGCGGACGGGGTGCCGGCGGTGGCCCGCAGGCGTACGCGGACGGGGCCGACCACGTCGAGCGGGCGCGGCAGCGGCGGGGTGAGCAGCAGGCAGCGGTCGGGCGGGCCGTCGGTGGGGACGGTCAGGTCGTCGGAGCGGACGGGCCGGTCGGGGTCGGCGGTGAAGACCCGTCCGTGCACGGGCCGCAGGCGCGGTGTACGGGGTTCGCCCTCGGTGCCGGCCGGCAGCCACAGGCCGGCCCCGCCCAGGGCCTGGGCGCCGTGCCGGCCGGGGCGAGGGCACCGGTGAGGGCGCGGCGGGCCCAGCGCACGTACAGCTCGCCGAGGTTCAGCCGGTGGGCGGGGCGGGCGCCGGGGCCGGGTGCGGCGGCGAGGGCGTGCCCCCAGGGGCCCAGCAGCAGCCGGGCCGAGGGTCCGCCCCAGGCGCCCCACAGGGCGAGGGTGTCCTCGGTGAAGTGGTCGTGGTGGCCGCCCACGGCGAGCAGGGGCGGCCCGGCGTGCGCCGCCGCCTTCGCCACGAGGCGGCCGCGGTCGCGGCGGCGCCACAGGTCCGCCCAGGAGGGCAGGTCGCGGCCGAGCCGTCCGGGGAGGCCGGCGACCGGCAGATGGCCGAGCAGTCCGGGGTCGGCGGCGAGGGCCTTCTCCAGTGCGCCGTCGTCGGAGTCCCGCCGGTCGCCGTGGGCGGCCCACCAGCCGGCGCGGGACAGCAGCCGCTCCACGCCGGACGCCTCCCGCGCGGTCTCCGCGGGGCCGAGGGCGGGTACGGCGGCGATGACGGCGTCGGGCCGGGCGTCCTCGGGCACGTCGACGGCGAGGACGACGGCGCAGTGGGCGGCGTAGGAGGCGCCGGCGGCCACCAGCCGGCCGTCGCTCCAGGGCTGGCGCCGGATCCAGCGGACGGCCGCCGCACCGTCGGCGGCCTCGTGCGCGTACGGATGCCACTCCCCGGTGAGGCGTGGCGGCCCCGCACGTCCTGGACGACGGCGGCGAACCCGTGGCGGCCCAGCCGCGCGCCTCGGCCCGGTGCCGGGTGCGGTCGTAGGGGGTGCGGACGAGGACGGCCGGGAAGGGGCCGTCGCCCGCGGGAGCCGGACGTCGGTGGCGAGTTCCCCGGCGGCCGTGGTGAACGCCGTCATCCGTCCCTCTTCGGCATCGGCGCCACGTCGGGCACCGGGAGGACGGGGTGTTCGGTGACGGTCAGCGTGCGCAGGTCGACCTGCCGCAGGCGGCGCCGGGCGGGGAGGCCGGCCGGGGCGGGGGTGTCGGTGGCCCACCGGCTCAGGTCGTCCGCGAGCAGCGCCGTGAGCAGGGTCGCGGCGGGCACGGTGAGGGTGACGGGGGTGCCGGAGGTCCGGGGTCCGCTCCAGTAGGCGGCGAGTTCGCGGTGGGCGGGGGTGGCGGCGAGCCGACGGGACCGGACGTGGGCCGAGGTGACGTCCCCGGGGCGGCGGCCACCGGTTCGACGTACGCCTGCCAGCCCTCGCGGTGGCAGCGCAGCCACGCGACGCCGTGCTCGGGCAGCCGGTCGGCGGCGTCCCACAGTCCGTCCGGCACGGGTCCGTCGAGGCACCACACGACCGCGTGGGGGTCGCCGTCGAGCAGGTCCTCCAGGCCGGCCGGCGAGGTGCCGGAGCCGGTCCCGGCCGGGGTCGTGCGCGGCCGGGCGCCCAGGGCGGTCAGCTGGGCGGCGAGCGGTTCGGTCAGCACCGGGTCGCCGAGGATCCGGACGTCCCGGCGTGCGGCGGGCCACGGGTGTGCGGCCGCGCGGTGGCGAGGTGGCCGGCGTCCTCGAAGGCCCGTACCAGGCGCTCCAGTTCGTCGTCCGCCGGGGCCTCGGCCGCTCCCGTGAGCAGGGCGAGCAGGGCGTCCTCGCGGGCGTTTCCTGTCCGGATGGTGAAGAACTCCCCTTCCGGGGTGCGCAGGGCGAGCCCTCGTCCGGGCACGGGGACGACCTCGGCACCGGGGACGAGTCGGCTGCGGGACACGGCGTTCCTCCTGTCGGGGACCTGGGACGGGTGTGGGCCCGCCCGGAAGGCAACGGGCGGGCCCACGGTCGAGGGTGGCCGGCCCTCGCTTACTCCTCGCCGTCCTCGAACGGGTTCTCCACGAGGGCGTTGGAGTGGGAGGCCGAGTCGTGAGCCAGCTGACCCGGGTCGGCGATGGGCGCGAAGACCTGCTCGTTGTCCATGAACTCTCCTTCATCGACAGGGAGATACGGCGTTCGGATGAGCGCCGCGACGCCCACTCTAATGAATATGATTTTCATATTCTAGAGCTGGGAGCGGGTGATCTGGGTAACACACCGGCCAGCCGCCCTCGGGGTCCTCACCGACCCGGCCGGCCACCTTCAGCACGTCGGCCAGCAGGCCCGGGGTCACGACCTCCTTCGGTGTTCCGTCGGCCACGACCCGGCCGTCGCGCAGGGCGACGACGCGTTCGGCGAACCGGGCGGCGTGGGCGAGGTCGTGCAGCACCATCACGACGGTGAGTCCGCGTTCCTCGCGCAGGCGCACCACGGTCTGCAGCACGTCGAGCTGGTGGTGCAGGTCCAGATAGGTGGTCGGCTCGTCCAGCAGCAGCACCCGGGTGTCCTGGGCGAGCGCCATCGCGAGCCGCACCCGCTGCCGCTCGCCTCCGGACAGGGCGTCGACGTCGCGGTCGGCCCAGTCCGCCACCCCGACGTCCCGCAACGCCCGGTCCACGACGGGGTCGTCGCCCTCGCGCAGCATGCCCAGCGGGCCCCGCGCCGCGTACCGCCCCTGCCGGACGAGGTGGCGTACCGTCATGCCCGGTACGGCCGGGGCGGACTGGTGCAGCAGCGCCACCCTCCGCGCCGTGGCGCGCCGGACAGCCGCGCGACGTCGTCCGCGCCGAGCAGCACCCGCCCCTCGTGCGGCCGCAGCAGCCCGGCGGCCAGCCGCAGCAGGGTCGACTTGCCGCAGCCGTTCAGGCCGATGAGGGCGGTCAGTTCGCCCGGCCGGACGGTCAGGTCGACGCCCCGCAGCACCGGCCGCCCGGGGTAGCCGAAGTGGACCTTCTCGACGTGGATCCCCACGGACTCGGTCATGCTCTGTCCTTAAGTCGACTTCAGAACGTACGGCTCGGCGAGCGGCGCACGACGGCCAGCAGCAACGCGGCACCGAGGCAGGCCGTGAGCGCCCCGACCGGCACGGTGAGGCGCCCGGACCCGAACGCCTCCGCCAGCAGCCGCGAGGACAGCTGGGCGGTCGCGTCCGCCCCGCACACCACCACCGCGCCCGTCAGGGCGGCGCCGGGCAGGCTCCGGCGCAGATCCGCGCCGAAGAGGGCCACGGCCAGGTGCGGGACGAGCAGCCCGACGAAGCCCAGCGCCCCGACGGCGGCCACCGCGCCCGCCGTCAGGGCGACGGCGCACAGCAGGGCCAGGGTGCGGGCCCGGCGAGCGGAGAGGCCGGCGGCGAGGGCGATGTCGTCCCCGCAGCGCAGCAGGGTCAGCGGCCCCGTCAGCAGCCAGGCGGCGACCCCCCAGACCAGCGCCCACGGCCACAGCAGGTGCCAGTGGTCCCACACCCGGCCCTCCGTGGTGCCCACCAGCCACTGCACCACGCTGCCGAGTTCGCCCGGCTCCACGAGCAGCACCATGGCGGTGAGCCCGCCGAGCACCGCCGAGACCAGCACCCCGTGCACGGCGGTCTGCGCGGGGTCGCCCCGCCCGCGGCCGGCGAGCAGCCACAGCAGCGCCGCCCCGGCGCATCCGCCCGCGCACGCGGCGAGGACCACGGCCAGGGGCGTGTCCCACCCGGCGAGCCCGAGCGCGGTCGCGGTCACGGCGCCGAGCACCGCCCCCGGCGTCACGCCCGTCACCTCCGGGCCGGCCAGGGGGTTGCGCAGGGCGGACTGGAGCACGAGTCCCGCCACGGCCAGGCAGGCGCCCGCGCAGAGGGCCACCAGGAGTCTGGGCAGGCGCAGTTGGAGCAGGATGTGGCGTTCGGTCGGGTCGCCGCCGCCGCCGAGGACGTCCCAGACGACGCTCGGGGACATGCCGCGCCCGGCCACCACTTCCACGCCGGCGCACACCACGGCCAGTGCCGCGAGCGCCAGGAAACGCCGGGTCACCGTGCGTCCTCCGTTCCGGTCGTTCCGGTGGTTCCGGTGGTTCCGGTCTTTTCTGCCGTTCCGGCGGTTCCGGCCGTTCCGGCGGTGCCGACGGTTCCGGCGGCGCCGGTGCTCGCGGTGCTTCCGGTCGTTCCGGTCGTTCCGGAAGGGGGCGAGGGGGCGGCGCCGCCGGGCGCGGGACCGTCCGTGCGAGCGCGGTGCGACGCCCCGACGGCGGCAGCTTCGCCCGTCGTACCGGAGCCGGCCTTCCGCGGTGCGGGCACCTGCCCGGCCGGCGACTCGCGCGGCGCGACCGCGGGGGACGGCCCCGGCGACTGCCCGCTCCCCGCGGCCGGAGCGGACGGCCCGGGCGACCGCCCGCACCCCGCGGCCGAGACGCCCGGAGCAGCCGTGGCGGACACAGCGGTCCCCGCGGGCGCAGCAGTTGCCGCGGATGCAGCGGGCGCAGCAGTCGCCGCGGATGGCGCGGACGGCGCGGATGCAGCGGATGCGGCCGGCGATCCCCGCCGGGCCGCCCGGCGGCGGCCCCCCGCCCGCATCAGCGCGACCCCGGCCGGCACCCCCAGCAGCGCCGTCCAGGCGCCGACGGGCGTCTCCACGGGCGCCAGCGCCAGCCGGGCCGGGACATCGGCGGCCAGGACGACGACGGCGCCCCAGGCCGCGGACCACGGCAGCCAGCGCACCGCCCCGGCCGCGGGAGCGAACCAGCGGCTCAGGTGCGGGGCGAGGAACCCCACCCACGCCACGGGCCCGCACACCGCCGTCACCGGGGCGATCAGCACGATGGCGATGGCCAGCGCGGCCAGGCGTGCGCGCTGGGCCCGCACGCCCAGCGCCTCGGCGTCCTCGTCCCCCAGCCGCAGCACCGCCAGCACCGGCGCGCACAGCACGAGGGCGGGCACCGCGACGAGCAGCCACGGCCACAGTCCCGTCACGTCGTCCCAGGTACGGGCGGACAGGGAGCCGAGCAGATAGCGGTAGATCAGCTGGAGGTCGAGTTGGTCGGCCATGACCATCAGTACGAGCAGCGCGGCCTGCAACGCCGCCGCCACCGCCGCGCCGGTGAGCAGCACCGCGGACGGGCTGCGGCCGAGCCCGGCGACGAGCAGCGTGAGCCCGCCGCCGAGCGCGGCCCCGCCGATGGCCAGCAGCGGCTGGACGGCGGCCGGCAGGGCGAGGGTCAGCACCAGCGGCGCGGCCACCCCGAGCGCGGCCCCGGAGGACACGCCCAGCATCTCCGGCACCGCCAGGGGGTTGCGCAGCGCCTCCTGCAGCACCAGTCCGGCCGCGCCCAGACAGGCTCCGGCGACGAACGCCAGCACCAGGCGGGGCAGGCGGAGTTCGGTCACGACGATCCCGGCGACACCGGTGTCGCCGTCCAGGACCGCCGCGGCCAGCCGGTGCGGGGGACGTAGGGGTGCCGAGGCTGAGCGCGCACACCGAGGAGACGGCGAGCAGGGCGAGCACCAGGACCGGCTGCCACCTTCGCGCACCGCGCGACGGCGACGGCCGCCGTCCGCCCGCCGCGGCGCTCGCGGCCGGGGCGGGCGCCGAGAGCGACGTCCTCACCGCAGTGCGGCCGTGGCCTCGTCGAGGACGATGCCCAGCGAACGGGTGCCGCGTCCCTTGGCCCAGACCTCGGGGTCCACTTCGTGGACGTCCCCGTTCTTCACCGCCGGGATCTTGCCCCACAGGGGGTTCTCGGCCAGCTTCTCGGACAGCTTGCCGTCGGCGTCGCCGAAGCTCATCGTCTCGACGAACAGCACGTCGACGTCCTGGGCGAGGATCTCCTCGAGGCTGTAACTGCCCTCGACGCCCCGGGACTTCCACGGGTAGTGGGCGATCCTGGGGAACAGGCTGGCGGCCACGTCGCCCTCCGGCGTCGCGACGCCGAAGTTCTCGTCGCTGCCGTAGATGACGAGGGCGGTCTTGTCGCTGCGGGACTTCTCGGCCGCGGCGAGCTTCGTCCGGAAGGCACGCTCGGCCTTCTCGCCCTCGGCGGTGCGTCCGGTGAGCGCGGCGACGTCGCGCAGGTACCCCACGCTGTCCTCCCACGTCTCGGGCTGCATGGCCCAGAACGTGGTCGCGCCCTTGAGCGCCGGGGCGAGCTTGCCGTGGGTGTCCCCCAGGCCGATCACGAGATCGGGCTTGTGGGAGAGGATCGCCTCGACCTCCGGGGCGATGAAGCCGCCGGGTATGACGTCGACCTGCTTGGACTTCTCCGCTCCGAGGAAGTCGGGGTGGGCGAGCAGCGAGCTGTTGGTGGCCGTCGGCACCATGCCGAGTTCCGTCAGGATGTCGTCGCACAGGGCGAACAGGCAGACGATCCGCTCGGGTTGCTTCTTCAGAGAGACCTTGACGCCGTTCGTGTCGGTCAACTCCGTGGCCGCCTTGATGGGTTCGACGGTCACCTCCGTCCTGGCCGCGGGCCCGGCCTGGTCGCCGGCGGGTTCTCCGGAGGACGAGCCGCAGCCGGCCAGCACGGAACCCACCGCCGCTGCGGCGATCCAGCGGCGGACGAATCTCGACGGTGAGCGCAGCATCGATGCCCTCGCTTCTCTCTTCTCAGGGACCGGGAACGCACCGAACATACATGATAATCGTTTTCATCAACTCGCTTTCCGGAGGGACCCCATGCCCGCTGCCGCATCCGCGCTGCTCGTCTCCGACCACGTGGAGGGAACCGTCCACGTCCTGACCGTGCCGGACGGCGCCGTCGCCGGACGGCTCACCGGCCGTCATCTCTCCGAGCACGCCGGGTTCCTGGCGCTGCCGGGAGGGAGGGTGGCCTGCGTCGACGACCGCCGCGGCGAACTGCTGGTGCTCGACCCCTTCGCCGAGCGGCTCGTGGAACACGCGGTGCCGGTGGCCGTACCGGCCGAGCACCTCGCCTGCGACCCGTCGGGCCGCCTGCTGGCCGTCACGACCGGCCTGGGCAGGAACGGCACACCGTGGTCGGACCTGCTGACCGTCCTCGACCTGAGCACCGGGGAGGCGGCCCGGGTGCGCACGCGCGCCGGCGAGCCGGGGGTGACGGTGCTGGGCGGCGGCGAGCCGCTGGTCGTGCTGCGGCACCGGGAGCCCGGCGCGCTGGCCGTCCACCGGTTCGCGGACCTGCTCGCGGCCCCGCCCGGCTGCCCTCCGGTCGCTCCGCACGCCGTCCTGCCGCTGCCGGACGACGGACACGGGGACGCCCAGGCGCCCGCCTCCGGGCACGTGTTCGCGGCCACGGGCGAGGGAGTGCACCGGGCCCGCCGGGAGGGCGAGGCGCTCGCCGCCGAGCCGGTCGTCCCGTGGGGCGCTCCCGCCCGGGGCTGGTACCTCCGGCTCGACACCCGGCGGCACGGGCTGTGGACCACGCTGCGCGGCGGCGACCCGGATCCGCTGCGCTGGCCGGAGTGGACCAACCAGGCGTGGTACCACGACCTGGCGACGGGCCGCACGACGCTCACGGACCTCGGTCCCGGCCTGGTGTTCCGGCTGGCCCTCGCCCGGCGCCGCACCGCCTTCACCCGCGTCCACCCGGACGGCGACGAACTGATCCTGCTCGGCGCCGGCGCCGGCGACCTGCGCCGCGTCCCGCTGCCGCCCATGGACGGCGCTCCGCGCCGCGGCACCACGCCCTGGGAGGGCGTCGAGCGCCGCGCGGTGGCCGCCTCGCCGGGCGCGGACTGGGTCGCCGTCAGCCGGGGCGGCCACGGCGAGGTGCACCTCGTCGACGCGGAGACCGGACAGGAGGTGGCCCGTCCGCGGCTGAGCACACCGCTGCACCACGGCGGCCACCTGGCGCTGCGGGTCCGCGGAGACGGCGCCGACGGCGACCCCGTCGGCCGGTGACGGCGCCGCGCGAACCCGTGTCACATGAATCGCGGCTCATATGGACATGACTTTCATTTTCATCTACCGTGTGGGTGTCGATTCGGCACATGCCAGGAGGGATCTGCCGTGGGCGACCGGATCACCCGGCAGCGAAGGGCCGTCCTGCGCGTACTCGCCAGCCGCCAGGACTTCGTGTCCGCCCAGGACCTGCACGCCCTGCTCGTCGCGGAGGGCGTCCGCATCGGCCTGACCACGGTCTACCGCGCCCTGCGCGACCTGGAGGCGGCGGGCGGCGCGGACGTCGTGCGCGACGACGCCGGCGAGCGGCTCTACCGGACCCGCCCCGCCGACGGCCACCGCCACTACCTGCTGTGCCGTGCCTGCGGGCGCAGCCGGCCCGTGGACTCCGAGGTCGTGGAGGAGTGGGCCGGGCGCATCGCCTCCGACACCGGCTACGCCGCCGTCGAACACACCGTCGAGCTGACCGGCATCTGCATCGCCTGCCAGCCCACTGGGGACGAAGGAGAACCGCCATGCCCCTGGGAACACGCCCCGGACACCCGCGTGAACGAGCCGCACCGCATCCGCTGACCGCCGCCCGGCGCCACGGCCCCGTCCGGGCACACTCCGCCCGGACGTGCGGTGTCCGGGCGTACGGCGTGCCGTCGCGGAACACGCCGTGAGCCGCTTCGCCGTCCGGGCGGCCGCCCGTCCCTGCACGCTGGTGGTCTGCCGGGGCTGCTGCTGCGGCAACCCGCGCAAGAACCCCGGCACCGACCACGCCTGGCAACTGGACCGGCTGCGCGCGGGTGCGGCCGGCTCCGGCGGCCGGTTCACCGTCCGTACGACCGACTGCCTCGGCCCGTGCGACCAGGCGAACGTCGTGGTGGTCCAGCCGTCCGGCGAGGGGCGGCGGGCCGGCGGGCGCGCCGTCTGGATCGGCTTCGCCCTCGACGACGACTGCACCGACGACCTGCTGGCCTGGGCCGCCGCGGGCGGGCCCGGGATCGCCGAGCCACCGGCCACGCTGGCGATGCAGTTCGTCCGCCCGCCGCGCGGGACCCGCGCCCGTGCACGCCGGTGAGACCGACGGCGCCGGCCCGGCGTCCTCGCGGCCGGCCGCCTCGACGACGTCACCGCCACCGCCGTCGCCACCATGCTCCAGGCCCTGGCCACCCCGTCCCGGCTGCTGATCCTCACCACCCTGAGACAGGGACCGCACGCGGTCGGCGCACTCGCCGCCGCCGTCGGCATGGAGCGGTCCGCCGTCTCCCACCAGCTGCGGCTGCTGCGCGCCCTCGGCCTGGTCACCGGGCGCCGCGACGGCCGCCGCGTCGTCTACCGCCTCTACGACGACCATGTCGCCCATCTGCTCGACCAGGCCGTCCACCACGTCGAACACCTGCGGCTCGGCATACGCGACACCGGCTGACGCCCGCGGCCCGCCGGCGCGTGCGGCCGGGCCGGTCAGCGCACGCGCCGGTCCTCCAGCGGCGCGGCCGTCACCCGGTCGTCCGTCGCACGGGGCAGGTGGGGCGTGTGGTTGACCAGCCGGGCCGAGTTGCCGACGACCGCGATGCTGCTCGTGTTGTGCAGCAGGGCGGCGACCACCGGGTTGATGGAGCCGCCGGCGCCGGCGACGAGGCCGAGCAGGTTCACACCGATCGCCAGACCGTAGTTCTGCCGGACCACGCGCAGGGTGTGCCGGCTGAGTTCCACGACGGCGGCGACCTGGCGGAGGTCGTTGCCGGCGAGGGCGATGTCGGCGGTCTCCAGGGCGACGTGCGAGGAGTGTTCGCCCATGCTGATGCCCACGTCGGCGAGGGCGAGCGCGGGGGCGTCGTTGGTGCCGTCGCCGACCATGGCGACGGTGTGGCCCTCCGCCTGGAGGTCGCGGATGAGCTGGAGCTTGCCCTCGGGCAGGGCGTGGGCGTGGACCTCGGTGATGCCGAGGGTGTCCGCGACGACCTGGGCGGTCTCGGGGCGTCACCGGTGAGCAGGATCAGCCGGGACACCCCGAGGTCGCGCAGCTGGCGGACGACGGTGCCCGCGCCGGCGCGTACGGCGTCCGACACGCCGAGGATGCCGATCAGGTTCTCGTCCTGGGCGATGCAGATGACCGTCTCGCCGCCGGACCGCAGCCGCTGGGTCCAGCCCAGGGCGTCGTCGTCCAGGCCGAGGCCGTGCTGACGGAGCAGGGCGGGGCTGCCCACCAGCAGCCGGGTGCCGTCGAGTTCGGCGCGCATGCCCATGCCCAGGACGACCTCGCACGCCTGGTGGATGGGCACGTGGATGTGCTCGTGCTCGGTGTGGGCGACGATCGCCTGCGCCAGCGGATGCCGGGCGTGCAGTTCGCCGGAGGCCGCCAGGCTCAGGACCTGGTCGGGGGTGAACCGGTCGCTGAGCGTCACCACACTCGTCACCAGCGGCCTGCCGAAGGTGAGGGTGCCGGTCTTGTCGAAGACGACGGCCGTGACGCGGCCGGCGCCCTCCAGGTGGGTGCCGCCCTTGATGAGGGTGCCGCGCCGCGCGCCGTTGCCGATCGCCGCGCTGATCGCGGTGGGCGTGGCCAGTCCGGCCGCGCAGGGCAGGCGATCAGCAGCATGGTCATCGCCCGCCGGGGGTCCCGCGTCACGGCGTACGTCAGCGCCGCGAGCCCGAACGAGACCGGCACGAAGCGGCGGGTGAAGCGGCTCGCCACGGTCTGGATCGGCGCCCGGTCGGACTGGGCCTCCTCGACACGGGCGATGATGCGGCCCACCGTGGTGTCCCGTCCGACCTCTTCCGCCCGCACGGTGAGCGAGCCGGAGGTGACGATCGTCCCGGCGTAGACGTGGCTGCCCTCCCGTGCGTAGACCGGCAGGGCCTCGCCGGTGATGGCCGCCTGGTCGACCAGGGCCTCCCCGACAGCACGTGCCCGTCGACGGGGATGCGGTGGTGCTCGTACAGGGCGACGACGTCGCCCCGCCCCACCTCGTCCAGGGCGACCTCGGCCTCGGTGCCGTCCTCCCGCACCACCAGGACGCGTTCCTCACCGATGGTCAGCAACTCCTCGATGGCGCGCCGGGTCCGGCGCAGCGTGAGGGTCTGCAGGAACTCGCCGATGTTGAGCAGCCACAGCACGGTGAGCGCGACGACGTTCTCGCGCAGCACCAGCGAGATCAGCGTGGCCGCGCTGACCAGTGTGTCCGTGCCCGGTGCGCCGCGGCCGCGCAGCGAGCGCAGCGCGCCCCGGAAGAACGGGAGCCCGGTGAACAGCACGGTGAGCACGCCGCCCGCGCCCGACGAGCCGAACCGGAAACGGGGCCTGGCCAGCAGCCGGCGCACCGCCACCAGCGCGAGCACGGCGCCGCCGACGGCCAGCCGCGCCAGCTCGCCCGTGGACGTGTCGGGAGCGGAGCGGGTCGGCCTGGCGGGCGCGGACGCCGGCGGGGGCTCCTCGAGCGCGGAGGCCAGCCGGCCCACGTCGAGGAGGTCGGGGGCCGTCCAGATGACGACGCTGCCCGTGCGGGGGAAGACGCGCAGTGCGCGAAAGCCGCGGAGACCGGTCAGCCGCTCGTCGACCAGCCCGGCGCTGCCCGGATGGGCCCGCAGCCACGGCACGGTCAGCCTCACCCGGCCCGCGGCGACCGAGCGCACGATCACCCCGGACATGATCAGTGCTCGTGTCCGTGGTCGTGCTCGTGGCCCTCGACGGTGACGGCGGACGGCGGCGGCGCCTCCTCGCCCAGGCTCGTGCGGGCCTCGGCGAGCATGTCACCGGCCTTGAGCCGGGCCTCCTCGGCGGCCGAGGACAGCCAGCGCCCGGCGACGATGCCGCCCGCGATACTGCCGACGACCGCCTTGCGGGCCGCCGACGTGCCGTCCGGCAGCCGCTTGGCCAGGCCCCGGATGATCAGGCCGCCCACCACTCCGGAGGCCGCGTAGTGGGCGAGTCGGCCGGCGGCGGCACCAGCGACAGCCATGGGATGCATGAGCCGCTCCTTCCGGATCGGCGTCGGGCTCGGCCCGGCGGCGAACGCCACGATCCTCGGGGCACGAGAGCCCGGTGTTCGTCCTGTGAGCCCGGTGACTTCGCGGCCCCACCTTCAGTCTGCGCCCGCCGGGCGTGCTCCGGCGAGTCGGCGGGCCCGGCCCGTGCCGTACAGCCGGCAGGCGAGGTAGATCAGGAAGGACAGGGTCGTGACGTACGGCGAGACGGGCACGCTGCTGCCGAGGGAGAGCAGCATCCCGCCCTCCACGGCGACGAGCGCGAAGACCACGCTGAGCAGCGGCAGCAGTCCGGGCGAGGCGGTGACCCGTGCCGCCGCCGCGGCCGGGGTGACGAGCAGCGACAGCACCAGCAGCGCCCCGACGACCTGCACGCACAGGGCCACGGCCAGCCCGAGGACCAGCATGAAGGCCCAGGACAGCGTCCGTACGGGCACGCCGCGGGCCTCGGCCACCTCCGGGTCGACGCTGGCGAACGTCAGCGGCCGCCACATCGGCGCGAGGGCGAGCAGCACCACCGCCGAGGTACCGGCGAGCCAGGCGAGCTGCGGGGTGTCGACCGCGATGATCTGGCCCGTCAGCAGCCCGAACTTGTTCGCCGCCCGCCCTTCGTGGAGCGACAGGAACAGCACGCCGAGGCCCAGCCCGAACGGCAGGAGGATGCCGATGACGGAGTTGCGGTCGCGGGCCCTGACGCCCAGGACGCCGATCGCGACGGCCGCCAGCAGGGATCCGGCGATGGAGCCGGCCACGACGTTCACGCCCAGCAGCAGGGCCGCGGCGGCGCCCGCGAAGGACAGCTCGCTGATTCCGTGCACGGCGAACGGCAGATCGCGCACGACCACGAAGACCCCGGCGAGCCCGCCGACCAGGCCCAGCAGGACCCCGGCGACGAGGGATCCCTGGGCCAGGGCCAGCAGTTCGCCGTAGTCGCCGAAGTCGAAGACCTCCTGCCACGGGCCGCGGCCGTCGCCCCGCACAGCGGTCGCGGCGGACGGCGGCCCGGTGACGGTCATGGCGGCCCGCCCGCGCCGGGGCCCTGCCGTTCGCGCCGCTCCCGTGCTCGTGGGGCACGGCCGCGTCGGGTGCGCCGACGACCACCACGCGGCCGCCGACCCGGACGACGTCGACCCGTGTCCCGTACAGCTCCGACAGGGCGGAGGTCGTCATCACGTCCTCCGGCCGGCCGGTCCGGAAGCCCTCCGGCGCCAGGTACAGGACCCGGTCCGCCATCCCCAGGACCGGGTTGATCTCGTGGGTCACGAACACGACGGCGGTGCCGGCCGCCCGCCGCCGCCCGTCGACCAGGTCCGTCACCACCCGCTGGTGGTGGAGGTCCAGGGAGAGCAGCGGCTCGTCGCACAGCAGGAGGCGCGGGTCCGTGGCGAGGGCCTGCGCGACACGGACGCGCTGCTGCTCGCCGCCGGACAGCCGGCCCAGGGGCACGTCCGCCAGCGGCGCCGCCCCACCGCCGCCAGAAGCTCCTCGGCACGGCGACGGGCCGCGCGCCGGCCGGGCCGGGGACCCCACCGGTGCCCGTCCACACCGAGCCGTACGGCATCGCGGGCCCGGAGGAGGGCGTGGGCGGGCAGGGTCCTGTGCTGCGGGACGTACCCGATGCGCCGTCCGGCGTGCCCCGGAGCGCGGCCGAGCACGGTGAGCGTGCCGTCGGTGAGCCGCCGCAGGCCGAGGATCGCGCGCAGCAGGCTGGTCTTGCCGGAGCCGTTCGGGCCCAGCACCGCCAGGAACTCGCCGGGCCGCACGTCCAGGTCGAGTCCCTGCCACAGCACGCGGCCGCCGCAGGCGAGCGTGCCGCCCGCATGCTGATCACCGGGGCGGGCGGGCGGCGTCGCAACGGGCGGCGCAGCCGGATTGCGGTGCGAGGGCCTCCGTACGATCCATGGTGTGTCCGGTGGGGTCCGGCGGCGGTGTCCGCTACGTGTCCAGGGCGCGCGCGAGAGCGTCGACGTTGGCGGTCATCCAGGCCACGTAGTCCGTGCCGGGGGCAGGGTCTCGGTGACGGGGACGACCGGGACCCCGTTGTCCCGGGCGGCGCGCTCCACCCGGTCGGTCTGCGGCTCCGGGTCTGCTCGTTGGGGACGAGTGCCTCGGCCTTCCCCTCGGTGACCAGGTCGAGCGTCTCCCGCAGGACCCGCGCGGAGACCTCGTCGCCCTCCTCGACGGCTTCGCTGAAGTCCGGGGTGTCACGTTCCGCAGCCCGCACGCCTCGATCAGGTACAGCGGGACCGGCTCGGTGACGGCGACCGGGGTGCCCTCGTGCTCGTGGGCGATCCGCGCCTGCGCGGCCCGGACGGTCTCCAGGTCGTCCTTGAACGCGGAGGCGTTCTCCCGGAAGACGCCGGCGTCCGCCGGGGCGGTCCTCGCGAGGGCGTCGGCGACGCGGTCGGCGAGCCGGCCCATGCCCGGGATGTCGTACCAGACGTGCTCGTTGTACTCGCCGCCGTCGTCCGGGACCCGGCCGGTCGCCTCCACGGCGGTCACCACCTCCGCCGAGGGGTTGTCCGCGCCGCGCAGCAGCTCCCGGACGAAGTCGTCGTAGCCGCCGCCGTTCTCGACGACGACCTGCGCGCGGGACAGCTCCAGCCGGGTGCGCGGCTCGGCCTCGTACTCGTGCGGGTCCCGGGACGGGTCGCTGATGATCGAGACGACTCTCACCCGGTCCCCGCCGATGCGCTCGACGACGTCCCCGTACACGTCGGTCGAGGCGACGACCGGGACGGCCGCGGGTGCGGCGGCGGGTGCCGTGGCGGACGCGGCACCGCCGAGCCACACGAGCACGGCCGCGGTGACGAGCGCCGGGCCTCGGCGTGGGAGCGGACGCACGGGCAGTCCTCCCGCCGGTCGGAACGGGAACCGTTGTCACAGGAATTCTCCTCCCGCCCGCCCCGCCCTTCCACCGGAGCGGGCGGCGCCCAGGGCGTGCTCCGCCCTCGCCCCGGAGCACGCTCGCCGGGGCTCCGGGCCGTCGCCGCCTGGCATCATGAGACAGCGAACGGGACGTCCGCCCGTTCGGTGTCTCATGGGGGCGAGGGGCAGTGCCGCATCCGCATCCGGCCGACGACCATCTGCGGGCGCTTCACCAGCAGGGCTGGGAGGCCGCGTGCTCGCTCCACCGGCACCTCGCCAACGGGGGCGAGCTGGCCCCGATCGCCACACCGGGCGTGCTGCTGGAGCCGGGTGAGACCGCGTACGGCGACGTGGCCGCGCACTACGCGCGCTTCTACGCCACGAACGTGACGTACAACGAGCGTTCCGGCTTCTACTTCGGGTCGCCGCTGTTCGTCGCCGCCGGGCTGGTCGGGGACGCGGTCGCCAACAGCACGGCCCGCAGCCGGGCGCAGGCGATGGCCCAGGCGCAGTGGCGGGACTTCTCCCCTGCCGCGCGATCCTCACCGACCGCCGCATGCTGCTGCACGTCGCGGCGGAGAACCGGTGGGTGACGCTGCGGCACGACGAGATCATCAGCTTCCTCCCCGTCATCGACCAGTGGGCGCTGTTCACGGACTATCAGCAGTGGGAGCCGATGCGGCTGGCCGGTCCGACCGTGCCGTGGTTCTCCGCCGCGACGATCTCCGTGCTCAACCGGGGCCGGCCCGACCACCAGAAGCTGCCGCCGCTGCCGCTGCCGAGCTGAGGACACGGCCCCCGCCGAACGCGGGGGCCGTGTCCCCTCACTTGCTCCGCCGCAGCGTGGCGCTGTCCCCCGCGCCCTCCACCTCGTAGCGCAGGCGGCCGTCGCCCGAGGGGGTCAGGACGATGTCGACCTCGTCGAGGCAGTTCAGCGGGCTGGTCTCCTCGGTGATCTCCTCTCGGATCCGGACCGAGTGGCCGGTGTCCATGGTCAGGACCCATCGGCCGCCGCACTCCAGCGACGGATAGTTCACCGAGGCCACCCGGTCACCGGGCTTCCCGCCGGTGTAGTCCACCCGGATCGAGTAGAGGCCGCCGTCCGGCTCGCGGACGTTGCCGGTCCACGTGCCCTCGTAGTCGGCGGGGGACGCCTTCGGGGACTTCGCGGGAGCCGCCGCCCCGGACGCCCCGGCGCCGGCCCGGTTCTCGTCCCCTCCGAGACCGGACAGCGCCGTGGCGAGGACCACGGCGAGTACGGCGGCGCCGGCCGCGGCGAGCAGCACGACTCCGGCCCGGCTCCCGCGTCGGCCGGCCGGCCGGAAGCCACCCGGCACCGGCGGCATCGGCGGTGTGGCCATCGTCATCCGTGACGCCGGCACCGGCGGCATGGGGGCCGGCGCCGGCATCGGCGCGAAGGTCGGCGCCGGTGTGGGACCCGGGGGTGCCGGGACCGGCGTCGGGGGCCTGGCGGCGAGGGCGTGACCCGGGCGCCGTGCGCCGTCGGGAGGGCGTGCACGTCCCCGCCCCGCCCCGCGGCAGGGTCGTCGACCCGGGTCGGCGGCGGCTCCTCGAGGTCGAGGAGGGCGGCGGCGTGCCGGCCGAGCTCCGCCATCAGACCGCCCGGGAGCCACGCGCCGGAGCCCGCCTCGGCGCCGGCCGCCTCGGCCGACGCCACGAGCTCGGGCAGGGCGATGCGGTCCTCGGGCCGTTTGGCGAGGCACCGGCCCACGAACCGGGCCAGCGGCTCCGGCATCCCGTCCAGGTCCGGGTCGTCCTGGGTCACCCGGAGCATGACCGCGTGGACCCCGCTGTCCGGGCCGCCGAACGCCTGGCGGCCCGTGGCGGCGAACACCAGGACCAGGCCCAGGCTGAACACGTCGCTCGGCCCGGTGATCTCGGCGCCCAGGATCTGCTCGGGCGACATGTACCCCGGGGAGCCGACCATCGCGCCGGTCCGGGTCAGCACACCGGCGTCGGCCGCGCGGGCGACACCGAAGTCGATGACCCGGGGCCCGTTGACCGTCAGCATCACGTTCGAGGGCTTGAGGTCCCGGTGCACGAGCCCGCAGCCGTGGATGCTCCGCAGGGCGCGCCCCAGGCCCGCGGCCAGGTGCCACACGGAGCGCTCCGGCAGCGGCCCGCCGATGCGGGTCACCGCCTCGTGCAGCGTGGGTCCGGCGACGTATCCGGTGGCGACCCAGGGCGTGTCCGCCTCGGTGTCGGCGTCCAGGACCGGCGCCGTCCACTCCCGCCGACCCGCCGCGCCGCGGCCACCTCCGCGCGGAACCGGCGGCGGAACTCCGGGTCGTGGGCCAGCTGGGCGTGCACCAGCTTGACGGCGACCGTGCGCCCCCGCCGCGAGCGCCCGAGGAACACCTGTCCCATGCCTCCGGCCCCGAGCCGTCCGAGCAACCGGTAGTCCCCGACCTGCGTCGGGTCGCCGGGCCGCAAGTCGTCCATGGTCGTTCCGTCCTCTGCCGTCCGCCGTCCGGGCGCTCGGAGCGCCGGTGTCGATGCCTTCCGGCAGCCGTGCCCTCACGCACCGGATCGGCGTGGCACCGCGGCCGGCGCTCATTACACCGCACCTGGTGCGGCCACCACGTGCCCCGCGCCTCGTTGAAAGTTATTGACAGGGACTCAGCATGCCGGTGAAACTCGCTATCACTCCTGGAACGCCTTGCTCCGCATACCGTCCGCGACGACGAAGGGGCGACCGCATGACCATCCCCGTGCAGGGACCGGTGGAGGGGACCGCGGGACCGCCGCGCTCCCGCAGGGCGCTGGTGGCGGGCTCGGTGGGGAACTTCATCGAGTGGTACGAGTTCGGCGTCTACGGCTACTTCGCCACCATCATCGCCGCCAACTTCTTCACCCCCGACGGCGCGAGCGAGGCCGAGGCGCTCGTCAGGACGTACGCGTCCTTCGCGCTCGCCTTCTTCTTCCGGCCGGTCGGCGCGGCCGTCTTCGGCCGCCTGGGCGACCGGATCGGCCGGCGTCCCACGCTCATCACGGTCGTCCTGCTGATGACCGCCGCCACCACCCTGATCGGTCTGCTGCCGACGTACGACACGGTGGGGGCGGCGGCGCCCTGGCTGCTCACGCTGCTGCGCGTGGTCCAGGGCCTGTCCGCGGGAGGGGAGTTCGGCGGTGCCGTCTCGGTCATGACGGAGTTCGCCCCGCCCGGCCGGCGCGGCGTGTACGGCTCCTGGCAGTCCTTCACGGTGGCGCTCGGACTGCTCGCCGGAGCGGGCATGGCCGCGCTCCCGGCCACCGTGCTGAGCGAGTCCGCGCTCGCCGACTGGGGCTGGCGGCTGCCGTTCCTGCTGGCCCTCCCCCTCGGGCTCGCCGCCCTGTGGCTGCGGCTGAGGCTGGAGGAGACGCCCTCCTTCCGGCGGACCGCTCGGGCACAGGACCCGGCGGTGCCGGGCGCGCCGCAGCCGGTGCCGGTGGCCACGGCTCCGGCACGGGAGGTGGCCAGGGCCATCGCGCTGGGCGCGGGCCGGCTCATGGGCTGGTCGGCCGCCGGGTACACCTTCCTCGTCGTCCTGCCGTCGTACCTGCAGAACACCCTGGACACCACCTTCCAGCAGGCCCTGGTCGCCACGGTCGTGGCCAACCTGGGCTTCGCGGCCTCCATCGTCCCGGCGGGCGCGCTCAGCGACCGGATCGGGCGCCGTGCGGTGATGGTGGCCGGGGCGGTCCTCGTGGCCGTCCTCGCCTTCCCGCTGCTGCACCTGCTCCAGGACCCCGGCGCCTCGACGGCCGCCAAGGGCGTCGCCGTGTTCGCCGCCGGGGCCGTCGTCGGGCTGATGGCGGGGCCGGGGCCCGCGATGCTCGCCGAGATGTTCCCGACCAGCGCCCGCTACACCGGTCTCGGCCTGGCGTACGCGCTGTCGAACGCGGTGTTCTCCGGCTGCGCGGGCCTCGTCATCACCGAGGCGATCAAGCGGACCGGCGACGCCGACATCCCCGCGTACTACGTGGTCGTGACGTGCGCCGTCAGTACGCTCGCCCTGCTCACCCTGCGCGGCGACGACCACCGCCGTGCGTTGCGCGACTGACCGGCGCGAGAGGGGCGGTCGTGCGTCGCCCGCCGGCAACCGGGCGGAAGGACAAGGAGGTTCGGGGATGCGCGTGATCGGGATGATGTCCGGCACGTCCCACGACGCGGTCGACGCCGCCGCGGCCGATCTCACGCTGGAGGGGGACACCCTGCTGCTCAGGCCCCTGGGGATGGTGAGCGCGCCCTACCCGGAGGAGCTGCGGTCCGCCCTGGCCGCCGCGCTGCCGCCCGCCGCCACGACGCTGCGGGAGGTGTGCCGGCTCGACACCGGCATCGGCCGGGCGTTCGCCGCGCTCGCCGTCCGGGCCGACCGCGAACTGTGCGACGGACGCGCCGACCTGGTGGTCTCGCACGGCCAGACCGTCTACCACTGGGCCGAGCGGGGCCGGGTGCACGGCACCCTGCAGATCGGCTCGGCGGCGTGGATCGCGGAGGCCACCGGCCGTCCCGTGGTCTCCGACCTGCGCAGCCGCGACGTCGCCGCCGGCGGTCAGGGCGCGCCGCTGGTGAGCGCCGTCGACGTGATGTGGCTGCGCGGGCGGCCCGGCGTGCCCGCCGCGCTGAATCTCGGCGGCATCGCCAACCTGACGGTGGCCGCCGGCCCGTCCGGCCCCGTCGCCTTCGACACCGGTCCCGCCAACGCCCTCATCGACGCGGCCGTGCACGCCCTCACCGGCGGCCGGCTGGACCACGACCGGGACGGCGCCCTCGCCGCGCGCGGCACCGTCGACGCCGCCCTGCTGCGGCGCCTGCTGGACGAGCCGTACTACGCGAAGCCGCCGCCGAAGACGACCGGGAAGGAACTGTTCCACTGGCCCTACCTCCAGAGCGCCCTGGCCGGGTCGGAGCGGCTCCCGCCGCAGGACGTGGTGGCCACCGTCACCCGGCTCACCGCCCGCACGGTCGCCGACGCGGTCCGGTCGGCCGGCGCGAGCGAGGTCGTCGCCTCCGGCGGGGCACCCGCAATCCGGCCCTGATGGCCATGCTGGCCACGGCACTGGGCGACGTGCCGCTGCGCACCTCCGACGAGCTGGGGCTGCCGTCGGCGGCCAAGGAGGCCTACGCGTTCGCCGTCCTGGGTTTCCTGACCGCGCACGGGCTGCCCGGCACCGTCCCGGCGTGCACGGGCGCCCGCCACTCCCGCGTCCTGGGGTCGGTCACGCCCGGAAGCCGGCCGCTGCGCCTGCCGGAGGCCGCGCCGACGCCGCCCGTGAGGCTGCGCCTCCTGCCGGCCTGACGGGGGTGCACGCGGGCGGCCCGCCCCGCCGGTTCCCGCTCGCCGGCGGCAGGGCCTCCGGGCGTCCGCGGCCACCCGCACGTCCGATACGATCATCACCGTCGACCTGCCCGAAATGTACGGGATGGGCCCTGGTCATGGACGTGGCGCCCCTCCCCCGATCCGACATGGAGAGAGACCGATGATCTTCATCACCGCCAAGTTCCGCATCCGCCCCGAGTACGCCGACGACTGGCCCCGGATCGCCGCCGACTTCACCGCGGCCACCCGCGCGGAGCCGGGCTGCCTGTGGTTCGACTGGTCCCGCAGCGTCGACGACCCCACGGAGTACGTGCTCGTGGAGGCCTTCCGCGACGACGAGGCGGGGGCGGCGCACGTGCAGTCCGAGCACTTCCGGACGGCGCAGCGCACGCTGCCCCGCATCTGGCCGAGACGCCCCGGATCGTCAACGCGACGGTGCCGCAGGAGGACTGGTCGGAGCTGGGCGAGATGAGCGTCGACCGGCAGGGCTGACGCCCCGGGCTGCGGTCGGTCAGCTGCCGCGCCGGTGCAGCTTCAGGTCGGCGACGACGGGACGGTGGTCCGAGGCGTCCGTCGCGACCGTCCGGGCACCGGCCACGGTGACGTCGGGCGAGACGGTCACGAAGTCGATGCGCTTGACGGGCTGGACCGCCGGGTACGTGCCGCCGCCCCGGGAGCGGCGTCCCGCAGCTCCCGCCACAGCGGCGCCAGTTCGGGCGCCGAGGCCTCGGCGTTGAAGTCGCCGACCAGGACCTTGGGCCCGCGGTCGGCGGCCAGCACGTCGAGCATGTCCGCCACCTGGGCCGCCCGCACCGACGGGTCGGACCGGTAGTCGAGGTGGGTGGAGTACACGTGCACGTGGGAGCCCTTCACGTTGACCACCACCTCGGCGAAGCCGGGCTCCGGCGCCGGCACGGGGTCGGGCCGCTGCGTGGAGAGCCGGGTGATCTCGTGGTTCTCGGCGTCCAGCACCGGGTACCGGCTCAGGACCGCCACCCCGTACTGCCGGCGCTGCCCGCCCTCGGTGGCGGGGTCCAGGTCGTAGATGGGCGCGAAGAAGACCCGCATGCCCAGTTCCCCGGCCAGGGCCCGGGCCTCGTCGGCATGGTCGCTGCGGGCGCCCCAGTGGACGTCGACCTCCTGCAGGCCGATCACGTCGGCCCGCAGGGCGCGCAGGGCGTCGGCCGTGCGGTCCAGGTCGAACCTCCCGTCCTGGCCGGCGCCGGCGTGGATGTTGTAGGTCGCCACCCGCAGCGGCACCGGCGGTGCCGCCTGGGCGCCGGGGGCCGTGGAGGCCGCGGCGGTCGCCGGAGCCGCCGTGGCGAGCAGGGCGGCGGCCAGGACGGCGACGGCGGCCCGGCCGCGGGCTCGGACCCGGTCACGGACTCGGAACCCGCCGTGGACCCGGCCCCGGGCCCGGGCTCGGTCA
The DNA here is from genome assembly GCA_003248315.1 of Streptomyces sp. SW4. Classification (GTDB taxonomy): domain Bacteria; phylum Actinomycetota; class Actinomycetes; order Streptomycetales; family Streptomycetaceae; genus Streptomyces. The sequence goes on along the minus strand of QKWM01000001.1, from coordinate 411,515 downwards.
CGGGCTCGGTCACGCTCCGGGCGGACCGGGCCGGCGGAACGCAGGAGACGTCGGGGACTGCGCTTCATGCCTTCTCCAAGTCGGGGAGGGGAGACTGACGGCGACTCACGCACCCGGGGATTCTGCTCCGGTGACACCCCGTCCACTCCCCGCCGGGCCCGCGCGAGGCACCCGGACGATCGGGCGCGTCCGGCCGCGGAGGCAACGATTCTTTCGCCATGCACGGATCTTGACCGTACAGATTTGCGGTGGTTAGCGTTCGACCACCGATGTGTGACCCCGTCAGAAGCCCGGCGCACCGGCCGGCGTGTTCCCGGGACGTTCCTGCCCGCCCTTCCGCCGCGGCCGCCCGGTTCACCTGTTCTCACGGAGTCACCTTCATGTGCGATGCATGCTGTCCCATTCCCCCGGCCCCGGCTGGGGCGGGCCCAGTTCCTCAAGCTGATCGGGGCCGGCGCCGCCGCGGCGGCCCTGCCCGGCACGGCGCTGGCCGGCACCGCCGCCGCGGCTCCCCGCGACGCGGCCGGAACCCGGGCGGACGACGCCGGTCCCCTCCTGGTGGACAACGTCCGCGGCTACACCGTCGACCGCCGCGGAAGGCTGCACCGGTTCTCCCGCATGCTCCTCACGCCGGGCGGCAGGGTGGCCGCGCTCGACCCCGGTGCGGCGCGGGGCGTACGACGCCTGGACGGGCGCGGCCGGGTCCTGCTGCCCGGACTCCACGACGCCCACGGCCATCTGTGGGGCATCGGCGCGCTCGCCGTCGAGCTGGACCTCTCCGGCACCCGGTCGCTGCAGGAGGCGCTGGACCGGCTGGCCGCGTACGCCGCCGCGCATCCCGGGCAGAGCTGGATCCAGGGCCGCGGCTGGAACGAGGTCGTGTGGGGGCTGGGGCGGCTGCCCACCGCCCGGGACCTGGACTCCGTCGTGTCCGACCGTCCGGTGTGGCTGGTCCGGGTGGACGGGCACGCGGGCGTGGCCAACTCCCGCGCGCTCGAGCTGTCCGGCGTCACCGCCGACACCCCCGATCCGGCCGGCGGCCAGATCGTGCGCGACGCCTCCGGTGCCCCGACGGGCGTCTTCGTCGACGCCGCCAAGACGTTCGTCACCTCGCGGCTGCCCGAGCCGACCCTCGACGACGTGCGGGACCGGGCGCTGGCCGCGCAGACCCGGCTGAACGCCGTCGGCCTGACCTCCGTCTCCGACGCCGGCACCAGCGCGGACGGCGTCGTCGTCCTGCGCCGACTCGCCTCCTCCGGCGACCTGACGCTGCGTCTGAACGCCTTCCTGGACTACGCGGCCTTCACCGAGGTCGGCGCGGAGGCGCGGACGGACTCGTTCGCCGAGGACATGCTGCGGGTGCGCACCGTCAAGCTGTACGTGGACGGCGCGCTCGGCAGCCACGGGGCGGCGCTGATCGAGCCGTACAGCGACCGGCCGTCGACCAAGGGGCTGCTCCAGATGGAGCCGGCGGAACTGGCGCGGCGCGTCGAGCGGATCCTGCGGGGCGGCTACCAGGCCGCGGTGCACGCCATCGGCGACCTCGGCAACCGTGTCGTCCTCGACGCCTACGAGCAGGCCTTCCGGACCATCGGCGACCAGGGCCTGCGGCACCGGATCGAGCACGCGCAGATCATCGCGCCCGACGACATCCCGCGCTTCAAGCGGCTGGGCGTCATCGCCTCGATGCAGCCGGTGCACGCCACCGACGACATGAACATGGCCGAGACACGGGTGGGGCCGGACCGCATCAAGGGCGGTTACGCCTGGCGCACGCTGCTCGACCAGGGCACGGTCGTCGCCTCCGGCTCGGACTTCCCCGTCTCCTCCGAGAACCCCTTCGACGGACTGCACGCGGCCGTCACCCGCACCGACCGGGAGGGCAGGCCGGCCGGCGGCTGGTACCCGGAGCAGGCCATGACCCCGGTCGAGGCGCTGCGCTCCTTCACCGTCGACGCCGCCCACGCCGCGCACCAGGAGAAGGTGCTGGGCGGTCTGGAGCCGGGCAAGTGGGGCGACTTCATCCTGGTCGACACGGACCCGTTCGCGCTGCCGTCGGGGCGGGCCCTGTGGCAGACGCAAGTCCTGCAGACCTGGGTGGCGGGCCGCCGGGTCGGCGAGTACGGCACGCTGTAGCACCGTCGGCCGGCCGGCGCGGACCGGCACGCGCGGCCGGTGCCGGGGTGTTGGCCAGAGTAAAGCGGAGCCGCCAAGAGGTCTAGACCCTGTACGTCTTACCTCTTGCGGGCGCGTCGCTCATCATCGGGTCGGAACGGCAGTTGAATGGTACAGACCTGATGGGGAGGTCTCGTGGGAAGACACACCCGTGCACTGGCCATCACCTGCGCGGTGTTCGCGGCCGCGAATCTGCTGTCCGCCGGAGCGCTGCCGTCCGCGGCCGCGGACCCCGGCGGCGCGCAGCCGTCCGCGGCGGGCGCGGACCGCGCCGCCTCCGATGTGCCGCCGGTGTCGCCGACCCCGCAGTCCCTCACCCGGACGGGCGGTGACGCCGTCGTCACCGGCCGGGTGATCGTCGTGGCCGGCGAGGACACGGACGCCGCGGCGCGGACCCGCCTCGTCCGGGAACTGCGGTCGCACGGCGCCGACCGGGTCGACGTCGTGGCCCCGGACGAGGTGCCCGCGGCCGCGGCCGGCCTGCTCACCGTGCGGCTCGGCCCGGCCGGCCGCCCCGACGTGGCCGCCGGGCTCGGGACACCGCCGTACCGGACCGGGCCGAGGGTTACGCGCTGCGCGTCTCGGGTTCCGGGCCCGGCGCGCGGATCACGCTCGGCGGCACGGACGCCGCGGGCCAGTTCTACGCCGTGCAGACCCTGCGCCAGCTGTTCGTCCGGGACGCCGACGACGGCTGGAGGGTGGCGGGCGTACAGGTCGCCGACTTCCCGTCGATGCCGCTGCGCGGCACCATCGAGGGCTTCTACGGGCAGCCGTGGACGCACGCCGAACGGCTGGACCAGATGGACTTCTACGGCGACGTCAAGGCCAACACCTACATCTACGCGCCCAAGGACGACCCTACCACCGGGGCAGGTGGCGCGAGCCCTACCCGGCCGGCAAGCTCGCGGAACTGGGCGAGCTGGTGGACCGGGCCACGGCCAACCACGTGCGCTTCACCTTCGCCGTCTCCCCGGCGAGTCCATCTGCTACTCCGACCCCGGCGACCGCAAGGCCCTCAAGGCCAAGCTCGAAGCGCTGTACGGCCTGGGGACCCGGGCCTTCTCCATCCCGCTCGACGACATCAGCTACACCCGCTGGAACTGCGAGGCCGACCGGGCCGCGTACGGCGAACCCGGCCGCGCGGCGGCCGCCCGGGCCCAGGCCGACCTGCTCAACGACGTGCAGCGCACCTTCATCGCCACCCACGAGGGCGCCCGGCCGCTCCAGACGGTGCCCACCGAGTACGGCGACCTGACCGACACCGCCTACAAGCAGACGCTGCGCGCCGCGCTGGACCCGGCGGTCGTGGTGATGTGGACGGGCACCGACGTCGTCCCGCCGAAGATCACCAACGACGAGGCCGACCGGGTGTCCGCGCTGTTCGGGCGCAAGGTCTTCGTGTGGGACAACTATCCGGTCAACGACTTCGGCAACACCTCCGGACGGCTGCTGCTGGCGCCGTACGACAAGCGCGAGGCCGGCCTGTCCGCCCACCTGACCGGCATCGTCGCCAACCCCATGAACCAGCCCTACGCCAGCAAGGTGGCCGTCTTCGGCGCGGCGGACTTCACCTGGAACGACCGGGCGTACGACGCGCGGCGGAACTGGCCGCGTGCCATGGCCTACCTGGCGGGCGGTGACCGCGAGGCCACCGAGGCCCTGCTCGTCCTCGGCGACCTCCAGCACCTCGCCCCGACCTTCGGGCGACGCCCTGGCAGCCGCAGGCGCCCGAACTCGCCCGGCGGACGGCGGCGTTCTGGACGGCGTGGGACGAGGGGGACCGCGCCGGCGCGGTCCGGGCCCTGCGCGGCTACGCCACCGCGATCGCGCAGGCCCCGGCCGTCATCCGCGGCGGTCCGGTGCAGCAGGGGTTCACCGCCGACGCGGGCCCGTGGCTGGACGCGACCGGGCTGTGGGGCCGGGCCATGGTGACGATGCTCGACGCGCTCGCCGCGCGGCAGGCCGGGGACGAGCGGACCGCGGACCGTCTGCTGGCCGAGTCCACGGAACTCCAGCGGCAGGCGCGGGCCGTGCGGGTCGATCCCCCGCGCAACACCTGGGGCAGGGTCCAGCCGAAGGTCGGTGACGGGTGCTCGACGCCTTCCTGGTGCAGGCCGAGGTCCGGCTGCGGCTGTGGGACGACGCGGGCGGCGGCCGGAACCTCGCCCTGGAGGGCACGGCGTCCGCGTCCGGCGTCGAGCAGAACCTCGACCGGCTGGCTCCCCGGCACGTCAACGACGGCCTGCTGAGCACCCGCTGGGCCTCCGACTACACGGACGACGCCTGGGTCCAGATCGACCTCGCCGCCCCGGCGCGGATCGCCGCGGTGACGCTCGCGTGGGAGAGCGCCTGCGCGAGGGAGTACACCGTCCGCACCTCCCGGGACGGTGTGCACTGGAAGACCGTCTCCACCCAGCGCCCCGACGGCTGCGGCAACGACGTCGTCCGCCTCCCCGCCGACGAGGAGGTGCGCCACGTCCGGATGCAGGGCGTCGAGCGGCGGACGTCCTGGGGCTACTCGATCCACGAGATGGGGGTCTACGGGCACCCGCCTCCTGACGGCGGGCGCCCGCCCCGGCCGGGGCCCCGGCGCGACGGGTGTCGCGCCGGGGCATCCCCCCGCCCGCACGGCGCGCCACCCGGCCCTGTCGGGTGATGTCCCACCATAGTGGGGCGGCATGAGCACGGAACCGATCGATCAGCCGGAGCCGCCGCACGACGCTCATGCCACGGGCGCACCCGACCGCACCCTGGTCGTCACCGGGATGACGGCCGTCGTCGGCGTGGTGCTGTGGGCCTGGCTCGGCGACGAGAGCTTCGACAGCGCCTCCTCCGCCGGCCTGGCATGGGTCCTGGACAACTTCGGCTGGCTGTTCGTGGTCGCCGCGGACGTGTTCCTGGTCCTGTGCCTGGTGATCGCGTTCAGCCGGTTCGGCCGGATCAGGCTGGGCCGGGACGACTCCGAGCCCGAGTTCGGCAATCTCGCCTGGATCGCGATGATGTTCAGCGCCGGCATGGGCATCGGGCTGATGTTCTACGGCGTCGGGGAGCCGCTCACGCACTATCTCGACCCGCCCCCGCCCGGCGACGAGCCCAGCCGGTCCGCGGACGCGGCCCGCACGGCCATGCAGTACTCCTTCTTCCACTGGACGCTCACCCCCTGGGCGATCTACGGGATCGTGGGGCTGGCGCTGGCGTACGCCACGTTCCGCAAGGGCCGCGGAAACCGGCTCAGCGCCGTGTTCGTCCCGCTGATCGGGGCTCGGCGGGCGGTGTCGTGGCAGGGCAGCGTGATCGATCTGCTCGCCGTGTTCGCGACCGTCTTCGGTACGGCGACGAGCCTGGGCCTGGGCGCGCTGCAGGTGGCCGAGGGGCTCGAGCTGACGGTGGGTCTCGATGCCACCCGGTCGACGGAACTGGTCATCATCGCCGCGCTGTCGGCGGCCTTCGTGGTGTCCGCCTTCTCCGGTCTGCACCGCGGCATCAAGTGGCTGTCGACGCTGAACATCGTGCTCGCGGCGGCGCTCATGGCCTTCGTCTTCCTGCTCGGCCCGACGGTCTACATCCTGGACACGATCCCCGCCTCCGTCGGCGGCTTCCTGCAGAACCTGCTGCCGATGGCCACCCGCACCGGCGCGTTCTCCGACGACGCCTGGCTGGGCACCTGGACGATCTTCTACTGGGCGTGGTGGCTGTCGTGGGCGCCGTTCGTGGGCACCTTCATCGCCCGGATCTCGCACGGGAGGTCCGTCCGGGAGTTCCTCGTCGGCGTGCTGCTGGTGCCCAGCGGGGCGACCGTCGTCTGGTTCTGCGTGATGGGCGGTACGGCGCTGCGGCTGGACTCGACGGGCCGGGCGGACCTGGCGGCCGCGGTGGCGGACGGCGCCGAGGCGTCGCTGTTCGCGATGCTGGACGCGCTGCCGGTGGGCGCGGTCACGTCGTTCATCGCGATGACCCTGGTGATGACGTACTTCGTCACCAGTGCCGACTCGGCGTCGCTGGTGATGGGTTCCCTGACCAGCCGCGGGCGCTGCACCCGCCGTCGTGGCTGGTGGTGGTGTGGGGCGTGCTGATGGCGTCGGTGGCCGCGGTGCTGCTGGTGGTCGGGGCCTGGACTCGCTGCAGACCGCGACGATCCTCGTCGCGCTGCCGTTCGTGGTGGTGATGCTGCTGCTGTGCTGGGCGCTGCTGAAGGAACTGCGGGAGGACCCGGGGGCCGGTCCGGCCCGCCATCCCGCGCTGCACGGGCTGCGCGACGTCGTGCGGACCATGGTCGGTGACGTCGTCACCGAGCAGTCCCCCGCACGCCACCACCGGCTGCGGCGGGCGGCGAAGGCCCGTACGGAGTCCGACGAACAGCCCTGACCCGTACGCCGGGCGCCCGGCCGGCCCGGCCGGTGGTCCCGGCCTGGCCCGGCCGGTGGTGGGGGCCGGCCTCTGGCCAGAAGGTCTGAATGGTGGTTCACTCCTTCCATGCCGTACCGCAAGACCCCCGCCGAGGTCCGCCGTCTGGAGGCCGCCCGCGACCATCTGGTCTCCTGCGCCACCGCCGTGGTCGCCGAGGTGGGGTGGGCCCAGGCGTCGGTGACCGCGGTCGCCGACGCGGCGGGCATCGCGGCCGGCTCGGTCTACCAGCACTTTCCGTCGAAGGCCGCCCTGGCCGTCGAGGTGTTCCGGCGGGCGGCCGGGCGGGAGGTCGACGTGCTCGGCCAGGTCCTGCGCGGCGACGGGGACCCCGTCGAACGGCTCGCCGCCGGCGTACGGGTCTTCGCCCGCCGCGCGCTGGAGAACCGCGGACTGGCCTACGCGCTGCTCGCCGCCCCGGCCGAACCCGCCGTCGGCGCCGAACGCCTCGACCACCGCCGCCGCTACCGGGCCCTGTTCGCCGAGGTGATCCGCGAGGGCGTCGCGGACGGCACCCTGCCGCCCCAGGACGCCGAGATCACCGCGGCCGCGCTCACCGGCGCCGTCGGCGAGATCCTCGTCGCGCCCCTGGGCACGGCCGGGGAGGGCGACACCGGAGCGCTCCTCGCCGAACTCACCGCCATGGCGCTGCGCTGCGCGGGCGCGGACCCCGCCGCGCCGCCGCCCCGGACCACCACCCGACACCCGGAGGGAACGCCGTGACCGCACCGACCGCACCGCGCAGCAACCCCACCGCCGTCACCCACGAGGTGACCAACCAGCCGCCGCCGCTGACCGGTCACGACGTCGCCGACGACCCGGTGCTGCTCGAGGGCGTGCGCCGGGAGGGCGCCGCCTGGTACCTGGACGACCTGCACCGGATCGGCCGGCTGGCCGGCGGCGCGGACGCGCAGCGCTGGGCGGAGGAGGCGAACCGCTACGAGCCGGTGCTGCGCACCCACGACCGCTACGGCCACCGCGTCGACGAGGTCGACTTCCACCCCGCCTACCACGCCCTGATGAACGTGGCGGTGGGCGAGGGCCTCGCCGGGTCCGCCTGGGCGGACGAGCGGGCCGGCGCCCATGTGGCGCGGGCCGCCGGTTTCATGGTGTGGAGCAGCACCGACGCGGGCCACGGCTGCCCGGTCTCCATGACGTACGCGGTGGTGCCGGCCCTGCGGCACGCCCCCGACCTCGCCAAGACCTACGAGCCGCTGCTCACCAGCCGGGTGTACGACCCCGGTCTGCGCGTCCCCACCGAGAAGCGCGGCCTGCTCGCCGGGATGGGGATGACGGAGAAGCAGGGCGGCTCGGACGTGCGGGCCAACACCACCACCGCGACCGAGCACCCGGACGGCACCTGGCGGCTGCGCGGCCACAAGTGGTTCACCAGCGCCCCGATGAACGACCTGTTCCTGGTGCTCGCCCAGGCGCCGGGCGGGCTGTCCTGCTTCCTCGTGCCGCGCGTCCTGCCCGACGGCAGCCGCAACACCTTCCGCGTCCAGCGGCTCAAGGACAAGCTCGGCAACCGGTCGAACGCCAGCAGCGAGCCGGAGTTCGACGACACGGTGGCCTGGCTCGTCGGCCCCGAGGGCAAGGGCGTGCGCACCATCATCGAGATGGTCACCATGACCCGGCTCGACTGCGTGCTGGGCTCCGCCGCCGGCACCCGCGCCGCCCTGGCGCAGGCCGTCCACCACGTCCGGCACCGCTCCGCCTTCGGCGCCCGGCTCATCGACCAGCCGCTCATGCGCAACGTCGTCGCCGACCTCGGCGTCGAGTCCGAGGCGGCGACCACCCTCGCGCTGCGGCTGGCCGGGGCCGCCGACCGGGCGGTGCGCGGCGACACCGCGGAGCGGGCCTTCCTGCGGCTGGCCACGGCCGTCGCCAAGTACTGGGTGTGCAAACGCCAGCCCGCCGCCGTCGCCGAGGCGCTGGAGTGCCTGGGCGGCAACGGCTACGACGAGGCCTCCGGCATGCCCCGCCTGTACCGCGAGGCCCCGCTCAACGGCATCTGGGAGGGCTCGGGCAACGTCAACGCCCTCGACATGCTGCGGGCGCTGGCCCGTGAGCCGGAGTCCCTGGAGGCCTTCCGCGCGGAGGTCGAGGGCGCCGCGGGCGCCGACCGGCGACTCGACGCGGCCTGGCGCGAGCTGCGCGCGGAGCTGGTGCCGGACGAGGACGCCCCGGTGCGCGCCCGCCGGGTCGTCGAGCGCGCGGCCCTGGTGCTCCAGGGCTCCCTCCTGGTCCGGCACGCCCCGGCCGCCGTCGCGGACGCCTTCTGCGCCTCCCGCCTCGCCGGCGACCGGGGCCTGGCCTTCGGCACCCTGGCGCCGGGCACGGACTTCGCGGGGATCCTGCGCCGGCTGCCCTGCTAGACACCGCCGGCCGGACGCGCGCCGGCGTCCGGCCCGCGGCGCGTCGTCAGCCGGCGCCGGGGCCCCAGGAGTCGGCGCCCGCCCCGCGCCATTCGATCAGCGAGGTGGCCAGCGCCTCGCCGGGGTCGAGGTCGATCCCGACGCGGCGCACCAGGGCCACCACGTCGGCCAGGCTGTAGGCCCGGCCGGCGGGGGTTCCGGCGACGGAGACCTCCCGGCCGGGGCCGCCGCGGGGCCGGTGCACGACCACCGGCGCCACCCTGCCGTGCCGTCCGCCCGGCGGCCGCGGACACGGCCATGCCTCGGGCCCCGCGTCCCCGGCCCTCGCACGCGCTCTCACGGTCACGTCATCACGCACGACGGCATTCTTGCATGGTGCAAAGGAGCGGTCCGCCGCCGCATCCGGGGCGACATCCACCCTCCGATGCCCCAGACTCGTAGGAAGACATCGGTCGGTCCCGCTCGCGAGAGGTCGGACCTGTGCATGACGTGCCGTTCTGGTTGTGGGTGGTCTTCGGCGTCACCGTGGTGGCGTCGCTCGCGGTCGATCTACTGGCCCATCGCCAGGCGCACGTCATCGGCTTCAAGGAGGCCGCCGCCTGGAGCGGCGTGTGGGTGGGACTGGCGATCGTGTTCGGCGCGGTCGTCTTCCTGGCGGTCGGCACCACGGCCGGGGTGGAGTACACCACGGCGTGGCTGCTGGAGAAGAGCCTGTCGGTCGACAACCTCTTCGTCTTCGCGCTGATCTTCGGCTACTTCCAGGTGCCACGCGCCTACCAGCACCGCGTGCTGTTCCTGGGCGTGCTCGGCGCGCTGATCTTCCGCGGCCTGTTCCTGGCCGCCGGTGTCGCGGTGGTCAGCCGGTTCACCGCCGTGCTGTTCGTCTTCGCGGCCATCCTCTTCTGGAGCACGTACAAGATCCTGCGCGAGGAGGACGAGAGCTTCGACCCGGGCAGGAGCGTCGCCGTGCGCCTGCTGCGCAAGGTCGTGCCGGTGCGGGACGAGTACGCGGGCCGCACTTCTTCGTGAAGGAGGCGGGCAAGCGCGTCGCCACGCCGCTGCTCGCGGTGGTCGCGGCCATCGAGGCCGCCGACCTGGTCTTCGCGGTGGACAGCGTGCCCGCCGTCCTGGCCGTCAGCAGCGACGCCTTCATCGTCTACACCAGCAACGCCTTCGCCATCCTGGGCCTGCGGGCCCTGTACTTCCTGCTGGCGGGACTGCTCGACCGCTTCCACTACCTCAGCAAGGGCCTGGCGATCATCCTGGCCTTCATCGGCGTCAAGCTGGTCCTCCAGGCCTGCCACAAGATGATCAGCCCGTCCGTGCCCGAGATCCCCTCGCCGATCAGTCTCGCCGTCATCGTCGTCGTCCTGGCCGTCTCGGTCGGCCTGAGCATGGCGAAGCCGCCGGCGAGACGACCACCGGAGGAGGCCGAGGCGCCGCAGCGGGCCGACGACTGATCTCCGTCAACACACTCCCAAAATCTCTTAAAGCGGTCGTAAAATGACGAACATGAACAGCGAGAGGCAACGCCCGGCGTCGGCATCGGCCGGTGAACGCGTCTGCCCGGCCTGCAGGCAGCCGGTCGAGACGGTCGTGCACCGGCACAAGAGCATGGGCGTCTACGTCCCGGCCTATGCCGCGGGGCCCTGCCACAACCCCCGGTGCGAGAAGTACGAACCCGAGCTGGTGCCGGCCGACTCCCTGCGGGACGGACCCGCACGCAGCGGCCCCGCCGCCGACACCCCGTCCGGCTGACCGGGCCCGTCGGCCGGACGTGACCCGGCCGGGCCCCGTCCGGCCACGGCGTCACGCGGCCGCGTGCTCGGCCTGCCGTTCCCGCGGCCGGTCGTCCGGCCGCCCGCCGAACTGCGTGCGGTACAGCTGCGCGTACCGCCCCCGGCGGCCAGCAGCTCGTCGTGCGTGCCCCGCTCCACGATCCGCCCGGCCTCGACGACGAGGATCTGGTCGGCCGCCCGGACCGTGGAGAGCCGGTGGGCGATGACCAGGGCCGTCCGGCCCTGGAGCGCCTCGGTGAGCGCCTCCTGCACCGCCGCCTCGGAGGTGTTGTCGAGGTGGGCGGTCGCCTCGTCGAGGACGACCACGCGCTGGCGGGCCAGCAGCAGCCGGGCGATGGTCATGCGCTGGCGTTCGCCGCCCGACAGCCGGTAGCCCCGCTCCCGACCACCGTGTCCAGGCCGTCCGGCAGCGACCGGACGAGAGCGTCCAGGCGGGCCCGGCGCAGGGCGTCCCACAGCTCCTCCTCGCTCGCGCCGGGCCGGGCGAGCAGCAGGTTGGCGCGGACGGTGTCGTGGAAGAGGTGACCGTCCTGCGTGACCATGCCGAGGGTCTCCCGCAGCGACGCGGCGCTCAGGTCCCGCACGTCCACACCCCGATCCGCACGGCGCCGGCATCGGTGTCGTACAGCCGCGGCAGCAGCTGGGCGATGGTCGACTTGCCGGCGCCGGAGGAGCCCACGAGGGCGACGGTCTGGCCGGGTTCGGCGCGGAAGGAGACGCCCCGCAGCACCTCGGCGCCGCCGCGGGTGTCCAGCGCGGCGACCTCCTCGAGGGAGGCGAGGGAGACCTTGTCGGCCGACGGGTAGCCGAAGCGGACGTCGTCGAACTCCACCGACACCGGTCCGTCGGGGACCCGGCGCGCGTCCGGCTTCTCCTCGATCAGCGGCTTGAGGTCCAGCACCTCGAAGACGCGCTCGAAGCTGACCAGCGCGCTCATCACCTCCACCCGGGCTCCGGCGAGCGCGGTGAGCGGCGCGTACATCCGGGTGAGCAGCAGTGCCAGCGCCACGACCGCGCCCGGCTCCAGGCTGCCGCGCAGCGCGAACCAGCCGCCGAGCCCGTAGACCAGGGCCAGGGCGAGGGCGGAGACCAGGGTGAGCGCGGTGATGAACGCCGCCTGCGCGGTGGCCGTGCGGACCCCGATGTCGGCGACCCGCCGGGCGCGCACCGCGAACTCGGCCGACTCCTCCTCCGGGCGGCCGAACAGCTTGACCAGGGTGGCGCCCGGCGCCGAGAACCGCTCGGTCATCCGGGTGCCCATGGCCGCGTTGAGGGCGGCGGCCTCGCGCTGCATACGGGCCATCCGGCTGCCCATCCGCCGGGCCGGCACCACGAACACCGGGAGCAGCACCAGGGCGAGCAGCGTGATCTGCCAGGACAGGGTGAGCATGACGGCCAGGGTGAGCAGCAGCGTCACCAGGTTGCTGACGACGCCGGACAGGGTGTTGCTGAACGCGCGCTGGGCGCCGATGACGTCGTTGTTGAGACGGGAGACCAGCGCTCCCGTGCGCGTACGGGTGAAGAAGGCGACGGGCATGCGCTGCACGTGGTCGAAGACGGCCGTGCGCAGATCCAGGATGAGCCCCTCCCGAGCGAGGCCGACAGCCGCCGGGCGAGGATGCCGAGCGCCGCCTCCGCGACGGCGATGAGCGCGATGAGGAGCGCCAGGCGGACGACGGCGCCCTCGTCGCCGCCCTTCACGATGGCGTCCACGACCCGGCCGGCCAGCACGGGGGTGGCGACGGCGAGCAGCGCCGTCACCACCCCGAGCAGCACGAACACGGTGATACGGCGGCGGTGCGGGCGGGCGAAGGCGCCGATGCGGCGCAGCGTCGCGCGGGCGAACGGGCGGCGGTCCTGCTCGGCGTTCATGACGCTGTGCAGCTGGGTCCAGGCGGTGGTCTCCATGCTCATGCCCGAGACGCTAGAACCTCAAGCTTTGTCGAGGTCAAGGCGTGGGCGCTGTCCGCCCGTAAGCCGCCGGTCCCGCCCGCGCCATCCGCCGTTGACACGGCGCGGGCATCCTCGTGCGCCGTGACGGTCCGCCGAGTCCTCTGTCTGCTGCCGCTCGTCCTCGTGGCCGTGGCGGCGTGGCGGCACCGGTCCGTGCTCGCGGACGGGCTGCAGCAGCTGACCACCGCCCGCTGGCCGTGGCTGCTGGCCGCGGCCGGTGCGACCTGTCTGACGTGGGTGGCCGCGGCCTGCACCCGGCAGGGCGCGGTCGTCGAGCGGCTGCCCGGCGGGCGGCTGCTCGCCACGCAGTTCGCGGCGGGCGCCGCCAACCACATCCTGCCGTCGGGCCTGGGTGCGAGCGCGGTCAACCTGCGGTTCATGACGGTGTGCGGGCTGCCGCTCGCCCGTTCCTCGGCCGCGCTCGCCCTGTACCTGCTGGCCGAGAGCGTCGGCCGGGTGGCCCTGCTGGGCGCCGCGCTGCTCGCCTTCCCCGGCGCGCTGCGGCTCGGCGCCCTGCTGCCGGACGGGGCGGCAGGCCCCCTGCTGCTCACGGCGGGCGTGGTCCTGGCGGTGGCGGTGGTCGTGCCGGCGCTCGTCGGGCGGCTGCGCCGGGCCGTCGTCTCCTTTCTGCGCACGGCGCTCGGCGAGGCCCGCGCGGTCCATGCCCGGCCGTCCCGGGCCCTGGCCCTGTGGGGCGGTTCGCTGGCCTTCCCCGCGCTCCAGGCGGCCGGGCTGGTGCTGGTCGGGCGGTCGCTCGGCCTCGGCATCCCGGCCGCGCACATGGCGGTGGCCTATCTGGCGGCGACCGTGGCCGTCGCCCTGGTGCCCACGCCGGGCGGTCTCGGCACGGTCGAGGCGGCGCTGGTCGTGGCCCTGGTGGCGGCGGGCGGCCCGGCGGCGACGGCCACGGCGGTGGTGCTCGCCTACCGGGTCGTCACGGTCTGGCTGCCGATGCTGCCGGCGCCCTGACACTGGGGGCGCTGGTCCGGCTGAAGGTGATATGACGCCGGGGGCGGGGCGGCGCTCCCGTGCCGGTACCCGCCGGCCGGCACGGCGCGTTCACCAGGGCGGGACCGGGCGGCGGACTCCACCCCGACGCGCACCGGCCCGCCGTCCGGATCGACGCGCCCGGTCCAGCGCGCCGGCAGCCGCAGCGTGCGGTGCGGCACGGCGGTGCGCGGCCGGGGGCGCTCGCGGTACAGCGTGCGGCCGTCCTGGACGACGTGGAACGCCGGCCGGGTCAGCAGGGCGTCGGTGCGCAGCACGTACGGGAGCCGGTCGGCCGGGGTGACGAGGTGCGGGGCGATCCAGCGCAGGGGCGGCTCCACCACCAGGGGGACGGATCCGGGCCGGCCTCCCGAGCCGGGCCACTCGCCGGAGGCCAGCCAGTCGCGTACGGCCGCCGCCGCGTGGCCGCCCTCGCGGGCCGCCGTGCCCGCGCTCCCGGCGGGGTGCAGCACGCTGCCGACGGCGAAGACGCCCGGCCGCCGGGTGCGCAGCGCTCCGTCGACCGCGGGGCCGCGGGTGCCGGGGTCGAGGCCGATGCCGCCGCGCCGGGCCAGGTCGTCGTCGGGGACGAAGTCGCCGGTGAAGACGACGGTGTCGCACGGCAGCGTCGCGGTCCTGCCGCCCGCGTGGCGCACCCGGACGCCGGAGAGCCGCCGGTGGCCGAGGAGTTCGGTGACGGTGGTGCCGGTGAGCAGCGGGACGCCGTGCCGCAGCCGCTCGTCCAGCGCCCGTACGGCGGCCGTCTGGGCCCGGGGCAGCTCCGTGACGAGGGCGACGACCTCGGCCCCGGCGGCCCGCAGGGTGCCGGCGGCGGCGTAGGAGACGTCCTCCGCGCCGACCACCACGGCCCGGCTGCCGACCCGCTGCCCGTACAGGTGGACGGCCTGCTGGAGTTCACCGGTGGTGTAGACGCCGGCGGGCCGGGTGCCGGGGACCAGCCGGGCGGCGCGGGGGCGTTCGCGGGCGCCGGTGGCGAGCACGACCGCCCGGGCGGTGACGGTCCGCGGACCGCGGGGCCCGGTGGTGGCCAGCGCCAGCGGGCCGGCCCAGTCCAGCGCGGTGACGCCGGTGCTCAGCACCGCCCCGGCCGGACGGCGGCCTCGGTGAGCCGGCGTGCGTAGGCCGGGCCGGTCAGCGGGCCCGGGCGGGGGCCGAAGCCGCCGTGCGCGCAGTGCCGGGGCACCCCGCCGGGCGCCTGCTCGCGTTCCAGCACCTCCACGCCGAACCCGCCGGCGGCCAGCCGGGCGGCGACGGCGAGTCCGCCGGGCCCGGCGCCCACGACGAGCACGTCGACCCGCCGGTTCACGGGCGTCCCGCCTCGAACAGCGCGCGGACGGCCGCGCCGCAGTGGGCGCCCTGGCAGCGGCCCGCGCGGGCGCGGGTGCGCCGGCGCAGCCCGTCGAGGTCGCGGGGCGGGATCGGCCCGGCGAGGGCGTCGCGGATCTCGCCGCGGGAGACGCGTTCGCAGTGGCAGACGAGGACGCCGTACTCCGGGTCGGCGGCGACCGGTTCGGGCCGTTCGCAGGGGCGGGGCGCGGCCTCGCCGAGGCCGGGCATGCGCACCGGCTCCGGTTCGCGCCGCGGGCCGAGGTCCAGGCCGGCGTCGGCGAGCAGCGCGGTGACGTGTGCGGCGATGGCGAGGGAGGCGGTCAGGCCGGTGGAACGGATGCCTCCGACGGTGACGTACGCGCGTTCCGGGTGGGGGGTGATCGCGTAGTCGTCGTGTTCGGTGGCGGCCCGCAGCCCGGCGTAGGCGGCGACGATCTCCTCGTCGGCCAGGGCGGGCAGGATGCGGCGGCCCGTGGCGCGCAGCAGGGCGATGCCCTCGGCGGTGGTGCCGGTGGCGGACTTGTCGTCGAGGTCCTCGGCGGTGGGCCCGACCAGGACGTTGCCGTGGACGGTGGGGGCGACCAGGACGCCCTTGCCGAGGGCGGTGGGGACGGGCAGCAGGATGTGCCGCACCAGGCGGCGGGCGGTCCTGTCGTGGACGAGGAGCTGGCCGCGGCGCGGGGTGACGGTGAAGTCGTGCAGCCCGAGCCGGGCGTCGAGGGTGTCGGCGTGCAGTCCGGCCGCGTTGACCAGCCACCGGGCGCGCAGGGTGCCGCGCGGTGTGCTCAGCACATGGGTGCCGCCGGTCCGGCGCACGTCCCGGACCGGGCAGTGCAGGTGCAGGTCGACTCCGCTGCGGACGGCCTGGGTGGCGTAGGCCAGGGTCGTCGTCCAGGGGCAGACGATGCTCTCGCCGGGGACGTGCAGGGCGCCCAGCGCGCCGGGGCCGAGGTGGGGTTCGCGGGCGTACAGGGCGTCGGGGCCGAGGAGGGCGGTGGTGCGGTGCCCGTTGCGTACGGCCTTGCCGGCGAGGTGCGGCAGTGCGGCGAGCTGTTCCTCGTCCCAGGCGACGAGCAGCGCGCCGACCGGTTCCCGCGGGATGCCCGAGGCGTCGGCGTAGGCGGCGAGCGCGCGGGCGCCCTCGCGCACGAGCCGTGCCTCCAGGGAGCCGGGCACCGCGTCGAAACCGGTGTGCAGGATCGCGGTGTTGGCCTTGGAGGTGCCCTGGCCGACGTCGTTGCCGGCCTCGACGAGGGCGACGCGCAGCCGCGGATGGTGGGCGAGCCGGCGGGCTATCGCGCAGCCGACCACGCCGGCGCCGACGACGGCCACGTCGTAGGGCCGCGCCGGCAGGGGGCCGTCGGCGGTGACCGTCATGCCGGGGTCCCTGGAGCAGGGCGGTGACGGCGGAGCGGAACCGGCCGCGGCGTTCGGCGGCCTCGTCCGCGCCGACGCGGGGCTCGTACACGGCCGCCGGTCTCGCCTCCGGCAGGGCCTCGGCGACCGTCAGGCCGCCTTCCGCGCCCAGCCGGGCGAGGGCGCCGACGCCGAGGGCGGTGGCGTCCGGCAGGGCGGACACCTCGACGGGGCGTTGCAGCAGGTCGGCCTGGGTCTGCATGAGCAGCGCGGAGCGGGTCAGGCCGCCGTCGGCGCGCAGCACCGTCAGGGGGCGCCGAGGTCGGCCGCGGCGGCGTCGGCGAGTTCCGCGACCTGGGCGGCCAGGCCCTCGCACAGGGCGCGGACCAGATGGCCCGGCGTGGTGTCCAGGCCCAGTCCGGTGAGCGAGCCGCGCACGTCGCCGCGCCACCAGGGGGCGGCGAGCCCGGCCAGCGCCGGTACGAAGGTGACGCCGCCGCAGTCGGGGACGGTGCCGCCGACGGTGTCGAGGTCGGCGGCACCGGTGATGACGCCGAGGTCGGTGAGCCAGCGCACGGCGGAGGCGGCCGTGTAGACCTGGCCGTCCAGGCAGTAGCTGGTGCGTCCGGCGAGCCGCCAGGCGATGCAGCTGACCAGTCCGCAGGCGCCCCGGCGCGGGGTGTCCCCGGTGTGCGCGAGGAGGAACGCGCCGGTGCCGTAGGTGCACTTGGCGGTGCCGGGCGCGGTGACGTGCTGGGCGAGCAGGGCGGCCTGCTGGTCGACGGCGAGTCCGGTGAGCGGCAGTTCGGGGCCGAAGGCGGTGGTGGTGCCGACCTGTCCGGCGGCGTCGACGACCTCGGGGAGCCGTTCGCCGGCCAGGCCGTACAGCTCGCGGGCGCGGGGCGACCAGGCGGCGCGGCCGAGATCGAGGAGCTGGGTGCGGGAGGCGGTCGCGGCGTCGGTGACGTAGGCGCCGGTGAGCCGGTGGACGAGCCAGGTGTCGGAGGTGGTGACGACGCCGTCGCGGGTGAGCCGGCGGCGTATCCACGCCATTTTCGGGGCGGCGAAGTACGGGTCGAGGGGCAGGCCGGTCAGCTCCCGCAACTCGTCGGCGTGGTCCGCGAGTTCCGCGCAGACGGTCTCGGCGCGGCGGTCCTGCCAGACGAGGGCGTCGGTCAGCGGGCGGCCCGTCGCCGGGTTCCAGGCGAGGACGGTCTCGCCCTGGTTGGCGAGGCCGAGCGCGGTGACCGGTTCGCCGGCCCGGGCGAGGGCCTGCCGGCCGGCGTCGAGGACCGAGCCGTACAGCTCCTCCGGGTCCGCCTCCACCCGGCCGGCGGGCAGGTGGCGGGGGCGGACGGGCGCGAAGCCGGTGCCGATGACCCGCGGTCGGGGCAGATCACCAGCGCCTTGGTGCCGGAGGTGCCCTGGTCGACGGCGAGCAGCGGTCCCCTGGCCAACGCACGCCTCCCGTTCCGGACGATCACTGCGCGTCAGCCTGCCGCCGGTGCGCACACCCCGTCAAGACGGGGTGATGCCCGGTCAGCGGGCGTTGTCCGAAAAGGAGTTGGCCGAGATCGTCAGGACCGGACAGAGCCGGAACCTCCGCCTCTATAGTGACCGCCGACCACCACACCGCCGCCCCCGGGGAGGGCTGCTTGTCACTCCACCCTGCCGTCGTGCCCGTACCGCTCCCGGGAGCGGGCGGGTGATGGCGAGAGACGGAGCACGCCCTGCCTACGATCCCGCCGGCCACGACACCGCGCTGCGCGCCGCCCTCCAGGAGGTGCGCACCGGCCGCTGGATGTCCATGCGCACCCTGCTGGAGCAGACCACGACCTGGGGGCGGTGGACGCAGCGCACCCAGGTGCTGGCGGCCGCGGCGGCCGGCACCGACGTGGTGCGGGCCTGGCTCGCGGAGGAGCCGCACAGCGTACCGGCCGCGGTGATGCACGCGCGCGTGGCCGTCGAGCGCACGCTGCGGGCGCACCGCGAGGAGCACCGGCGGACGCACGAGCTGTGGCTGGAGTCCTGGCACGCCTGCGACACGGCCACGCGGGTCGCGCCGTACGACCCGGCGCCCTGGGTGTGCCTGCTGGCGCTGGCCCGGCTGGACGGGGAGCAGCGCTGGGCGGAGCACCGCATGGCGCCGCCGGAGCCGATGCTGCCGCCGGGCCGTGGGGGCTGCTGTCCCAGGCGGGCAGGCGGGACCCGTTCAACCGCGAGGCCCACCACCGGATGCTGCAGTTCCTGCTGCCGCGCGGCCGTTCGGAGCGGCTGGCCGAGGCGGCGGGGTTCGCCCACTGGGCGGCCGGCGCGGCCCCGCCGGGCTCGGCGCTGCACGTCCTGCCGCTGTACGTGCGGGTCGAGCGCTACCGGCGCCTGTGCGGACGCGAGGCCGCCTCGACCTGCACTGGGTGGCGGAGGACGCCGCCCGCGAGGCGCTGCGGGCGTTCCGGTCCTGGTTCCGGCTCGCGCCTCCCGCCGAGCGTTCGGTGCCGGACCTCAACCATCTCGCGCACGCCCTGTGGGGCGCCCTGCGCTTCGCCGAGGCGGCGGAGGTCTTCGACGCGCTCGGCCCTACTGCACGCCGCTGCCCTGGGCGCTGCGCACCACCGACCCGGCGATCCGGGCCGGGCCGTGGAGGTCTTCGTCCAGGCGCGGGCCCGCAGCCGGTCGGCCGGCGACCGGGCCGGACGCTGAAACCGCTCACCCCCCACCCTCTCGATGGAGGTCCCGCATGCCCCGCACCCCCTCCGTGCCGCTCCCGACGAGGAGCAGCGCCTGCGCGAACTCGGCTACCGGCCGGTGCTGGCCCGCCGCATGGGCGGCTTCGGCAACTTCGCGATCAGCTTCTCCGTGATCTCGATCCTCTCCGGCTGCATGACGCTGTACGGCTTCGGCCTGGGCACCGGCGGCCCCGCGGTGATGCTGTGGGGCTGGGCGGGCGTCGGCCTGTTCGTGCTGTGCGTCGGGCTGGCGCTGGCCGAGGTGACCAGCGCGTACCCCACCTCCGGCGCCCTCTACTACATGGCCGACCGGCTCGGCGGCCGGCGCTGGGGCTGGTACACGGGCTGGCTGAACCTGCTCGGTCTGCTGGGCGCGATCGCCGGCATCGACTACGGGGCGGCGCTGTTCACCGGCGCGTTCCTCAACCTCCGGTTCGGCTTCGAGCCGACGCCGGAGAAGACGATGCTGATCTTCATGGCGATCCTGCTGCTGCACGCCGTCCTCAACCTCTTCGGGGTCCGGCTGGTCAGCGTGCTCAACTCGATCAGCGTGTGGTGGCACCTGGCGGGCGTCGCGCTGATCGTCGGGGCGCTGGTGATCGTGCCCGACCACCACCGGTCGCCGTCGTTCGTGTTCACCGAGTTCGTCAACGACACCGGCTGGTCCAGCCCGCTGTACGTGGCCGCGATCGGCCTGCTCCTCGCCCAGTACACCTTCTCCGGCTACGACGCCTCGGCCCATCTGTCGGAGGAGACGTCGAACGCCTCGGTGTCGGCGGCGCGCGGCATCGTGCGGGCGATCTGGGTGTCGTGGATCGCCGGATTCGTGCTGCTGGCGGGCCTGACCTTCGCCATCCAGGACTACGACGCCACCCGGAACACCGCCACGGGGGTGCCGCCCGCGCAGATCCTGCTGGACGGGCTCGGCACGGGCGGGGCGAGCGCGCTGCTGCTGGTGGTGATCGTCGCCCAGCTGTTCTGCGGGAACGCCGAGGTCGCCGCCGCCAGCCGGATGGTGTTCGCTTTCAGCCGGGACGGGGCGCTGCCCGGCTCGGCCCTGTGGCGCAAGGTCTCCGCCCGCACCCGGACGCCGGTGGCCGCCGTGTGGCTGTCGGTGGGGGTGGCCTGCCTGCTGGCGCTGCCGTCGCTGTACTCGGCGACGGCGTACGGCGCGGTCACCGCGATCAACGTCATCGGATCACACCGGCCTACGCCATCCCGGTGCTGCTGCGGCTGCGGGCCGGCGACCGGTTCACGCCGGGGCCGTGGAACCTGGGGCGGTGGAGCAGGCCGGTCGGCTGGATCGCGGTGGTGTGGGTGGCGTTCGTCACGGTGCTGTTCTGCCTGCCGCAGTCGTCGCCGGTGACGGTGGACACGATGAACTACGCCTCGGTCGCCCTGGTGGCCGTCCTGGTCCTGGCCACGGTGTGGTGGTTCGTCGCCCGGCGCCGGTACGCGACCCCGGCCACGGCGTCGTACGGCGACGACCGCGAACAGGCGGAACTGGCCGAAGGCATCGTCTGAGCGCCGTCCCGTGACGCTCGTGGTGCGGACCGCGGCCCCGGATGCGGCAGGATGAGCCCTCGCGCCGGTCGAACTCCCTTGCGGACACCGGTGCGCTCGCACATCCCGGAATCGAGCAGGTGACGACGTGACGAAACTTCGCATCGGGCCGTCGGCGGGCATCATCGCCGCCCTCGCACACCCCGGAGGTGACCGGTGAACGGCGACCTCACCGCGGACCACCTGGTCATGGCCGGCGTCGCGCTGGCCGCGGGCCTGCTGGGCGCGTTCCTGCTGCGGGTGCTGCTGCGCTGGCTGGCGGGCACGCCGACCGCACCCGCTGGAGCGGCGACGACGTGATCGTGGCCGCGCTGCGCACCGTGGCGCCGTGGGCGGCGATCGCCGGCGGCGCGGCGGGCGCGGCGGCGGCCCTGCCGCTGACCCGGACCGTGCAGCACAACGTCAACCAGGTGCTGACGGTCCTGATGATCTTCGTGGTGACCGTGTCGGCGGCCCGGGTGATCGCCGGGCTGGTGCGGACGGTGACCATGTCCCGGTCCGGCGTCGCCGGGTCCGCGACGATCTTCGTGAACATCACCCGGGTGCTGGTGCTGGCCATCGGCTTCCTGGTGGTGCTGCAGACGCTCGGCATCTCCATCGCGCCGCTGCTCACCGCCCTCGGCGTCGGCGGTCTGGCGGTCGCGCTGGCCCTCCAGGACACCCTCGCCAACCTCTTCGCGGGCATCCACATCCTCGCCGCGAAGACCGTGCAGCCGGGCGACTACATCCAGCTCAGCAGCGGCGAGGAGGGGTACGTCGAGGACATCAACTGGCGGCAGACCACCATCCGCGACCTGTCGAACAACCTGGTCGTGATCCCCAACGGGCAGCTCGCGAAGACGAACATGACCAACTTCATGCGTCCCGAGCAGAAGCTGACCATCCTGGTCCAGGCCGGTGTCGCCTACGACAGCGATCTGGAGCACGTGGAGAAGGTCACGATGGAGGTCGTGGCCGAGGTCATGACCGAGATCACCGGTGCCGTCCCGGACCACGAGCCGGCGGTGCGCTTCCACACCTTCGGCGACTCGCGGATCGGCTTCACCGTGATCCTGGGCGTCGGCGAGTTCAGCGACCAGTACCGGATCAAGCACGAGTTCATCAAGCGCCTGCACAAGCGGTACCGCGCCGAGGGCATCCGCATCCCGGCGCCCGCCCGCACGGTCGCGCTCCAGCAGGGCGCGGTGGTCCTCCCGCAGCAGCGCACCGGCGCCGCCGACGACGCCCCGCACGCCGGATTCACCCGGAATCTCCCGGCGGACCCCAGTCGAGACGGCGTCGATCACGAGATATCTTGATGTCGAGCAATGTTGCAGACGTGGAGCGGAGCACCCGGTGACTGACTCGACCATCATCTATACGCACACTGACGAGGCCCCGGCCCTGGCGACGTATTCGTTCCTGCCGGTGATCCGGGCGTACGCCTCGCAGGCGGGCGTCGCGGTGGAGACCCGTGACATCTCGCTGGCCGGCCGCATCATCGCCGTGTTCCCGGAGTACCTCACCGAGGACCAGCGCATCCCGGACGCCCTCGCGGAGCTGGGCGAGCTGGCCAAGACGCCCGCCGCCAACATCATCAAGCTGCCGAACATCTCGGCGTCCATCCCGCAGCTCAAGGCCGCCATCGCCGAGCTCCAGGAGCAGGGCTACGCGCTGCCGGACTACCGGACGACCCGAAGACCGACGAGGAGCGCGAGATCCGCGCCCGCTACGACAAGGTCAAGGGCTCCGCGGTCAACCCGGTCCTGCGCGAGGGCAACTCCGACCGGCGCGCCCCGGCGTCCGTGAAGAACTACGCCAAGTCCCACCCGCACCGCATGGGCGCCTGGACCGCCGAGTCGAAGACGAACGTGGCGACCATGGGCGTGGACGACTTCCGCTCCACCGAGAAGTCCGTGATCATCGCCGAGGACGGCGCCCTGCGCATCGAGCTCAAGGGCGACGACGGCTCCACGACGGTGCTGCGCGAGTCGGTGCCCGTCCAGAAGGGCGAGGTCGTCGACGCCTCCGTGATGCGCGTCGCCGCGCTGCGCGAGTTCCTCGCCGCGCAGGTCGCCCGCGCCAAGCAGGAGGGCGTGCTGTTCTCCGTGCACCTGAAGGCCACGATGATGAAGGTCTCCGACCCGATCATCTTCGGTCACGTGGTGCGCGCCTTCTTCCCGAAGACCTTCGCGAAGTACGGCGAGAAGCTCGCCGCGGCCGGCCTCACCCCGAACGACGGCCTCGGCGGCATCTACAAGGGCCTCGAGGCCCTGCCGGAGGGCGCCGAGATCAAGGCCTCCTTCGACGCCGAGCTGGCCGAGGGCCCGGAGCTGGCCATGGTCGACTCCGACAAGGGCATCACCAACCTGCACGTGCCTCCGACGTGATCATCGACGCCTCGATGCCGGCCATGATCCGCACCTCCGGTCACATGTGGGGCCCGGACGGCCAGGAGCACGACGCCCTCGCGGTCATCCCGGACTCCTCCTACGCCGGTGTGTACCAGGCCGTCATCGACGACTGCCGCGCCCACGGCGCCTACGACCCGTCCACGATGGGCTCGGTCCCGAACGTCGGCCTGATGGCGCAGAAGGCCGAGGAGTACGGCAGCCACGATAAGACCTTCGAGATCCCGGTCACCGGCACCGTCCGCCTGGTCGACCAGGCCGGCAACGCCGTCATCGAGCAGGCCGTCTCCGCCGGTGACATCTTCCGCGCCTGCCAGACCAAGGACGCGCCGATCAAGGACTGGGTGAAGCTGGCCGTCACCCGCGCCCGCGCCACCGGCGACCCGGCCGTCTTCTGGCTGGACGCCACCCGCGCCCACGACGCCAACCTCATCAAGAAGGTCGAGCAGTACCTGCCGGAGCACGACACCGAGGGCCTGGACATCCGGATCCTGTCCCCGGTCGAGGCCACCAAGCTGTCGGTGGAGCGCATCCGCCGCGGCGAGAACACCATCTCGGTGACCGGCAACGTGCTGCGCGACTACCTGACCGACCTCTTCCCCATCCTGGAGCTGGGCACCAGCGCCAAGATGCTGTCGGTCGTCCCGCTGATGGCGGGCGGCGGCCTGTTCGAGACCGGCGCCGGCGGCTCCGCGCCCAAGCACGTGCAGCAGCTGGTCAAGGAGAACTACCTGCGCTGGGACTCCCTGGGCGAGTTCTTCGCGCTGGTCCCGTCGCTGGAGAAGTACGCCGAGGTCACCGGCAACGCCCGGGCCAAGGTCCTGGCCGACGCCCTCGACCGCGCGACCGCGACCTTCCTCAACGAGGACAAGTCCCCGACCCGGCGCGTCGGCGGCATCGACAACCGCGGCAGCCACTTCTACCTGTCCCTGTACTGGGCGCAGGAGCTGGCGCAGCAGACCGACGACGCGGACCTGGCCAAGGCCTTCGCGCCGCTCGCCGAGACGCTCGCCGCCAACGAGCAGAAGATCGTCGACGAGCTGATCGCCGTCCAGGGCAAGCCCGCGGAGATCGGCGGCTACTACCAGCCCGACCCGGCCAAGGCCGCCGAGGTCATGCGTCCCTCCGCGACGTGGAACGAGGCCCTGGCGTCCCTGAGCTGACGCCCGCCGCCCGACCGTCTCCGCCCCGCCCGGCCGCCCGCCGCGCGGGCGGAGCCGTCCCGCCGACCTTTCCCGGAGCCGCCCGTGACCGACGCCCCGCCCTCCTACGAGCTTCTTCCCGGGGACCCGGACTCCCCCGTGATCCTGCACGTCCCGCACTCCGCGCGGACGATCCCCGCCGAGGTGCGGGCCGGCATCGTGCTGGACGACGCCGGGCTGGAGCGGGAGCTGGACCACATCACCGACGCGCACACCGCGCGGATCGCCGAGGCGGCGGCCGGTCTCGCCAGGACGCGGCCCTGGCGGTTCGTCAACCGGCTGTCCCGGCTGGTGGTCGACCCGGAGCGGTTCCCGGACGAACGGGAGGAGATGACGGCCGTCGGCATGGGGGCCGTCTACACGCGGACCACGCACCAGGAGGTCCTGCGCCCCGCCGGCTTCGACCCCGAGCCGCTGATCGAGCGGTTCTTCCGGCCGTACGCGGCGGCCATGACCCGCGCCGTCGCGGACCGGCTGGCCGCCACCGGGCGGGCGGTGATCGTCGACGTGCACTCCTACCCCAGTCGGCGGCTGCCCTACGAGCTGCACGGCGACGGCCCGCGTCCGCCGGTCTGCCTGGGCACGGACGCGTTCCACACCTCGCCCGGCCTGCTCGCCGCCGCCCGGGAGGCGTTCGCGCCGTGCGGGGAGACCGGGCTGGACAGCCCGTTCGCGGGGGCCTACGTGCCGCTGGAGTTCCACGGGAAGCGGGCCGAGGTCGGCGCCCTGATGGTGGAGATCCGCCGGGACACCTACATGAGCGAGCCGGGCGGCCCGGCCGGTCCGGGGCTCGCCCGTCTCGCCGGGGCGCTGGCGGCGCTGGCCGACGCGGTCTCCCGCTGACCACCGGCCGGAGCACGGCTGGAGCACTCCCGCGCGACAGGCGGCCCGGGCGGCGGCCAGGGTGGGGTCATGACCCAGGAGACCACCACGCTCGCCGGCCAGGCCCCTCCCCCGGTGCGGGACTGGCCCACCGTCGACCTGGACGGGACGACGTTCGACCCGCACCTCGCCGAACTGATGCGCGAGGGCCCGCTGACCCGTATCCGGCTGCCGCACGGCGAGGGCTGGGCGTGGCTGGCCACCCGGTACGAGGACGTCAGGCTGATCACCAACGACCCGCGGTTCGGGCGGGCGGAGGTGACCCGGCGCCAGGTGACCCGGATGGCGCCGCACTTCAAGCCGCGGCCCGGCTCCCTCGCCTTCGCCGACCAGCCCGACCACAACCGGCTGCGCCGGGCCGTCGCCGGGGCGTTCACGGTCGGGGCGATGAAGCGGCTGCGGCCCCGGGCGCAGGAGATCCTCGACGGCCTCGTGGACGGGGTGGTCCGGGACGGGCCGCCGGCCGACCTGGTCGAGCGGATCCTCGAACCCTTCCCGATCGCCGTCGTCAGCGAGGTCATGGGGGTGCCGGCCGCCGACCGCGAGCGGGTGCACGCCTGGACCCGGGAGATCATCTCCACCACCGGTGTGGAGGCCGCCGAGCGGGCCAAGAACGGGCTGTACGGCTGGATCACCGAGACCGTCCGGGCCCGCGCCGACAGCGACGCCGAGGACGTGTACTCCCGGCTCGGCGCCGCCGTGGCCCGGGGCGAGGTCGCCGAGGAGGAGGCCATCGGGCTCGCCGGACCGCTGCAGATCGGCGGGGAGGCCGTCACCCACAACTGCGGGCAGATGCTGTACCTGCTGCTCACCCGGCCCGAGCTGATGCGGCGGATGCGCGAGCGGCCCGAGGAGCGCGGCGCGGCCCTGGACGAACTGCTGCGCTGGATCCCGCACCGCTCCTCCGTGGGCCTGGCCCGGATCGCCCTGGAGGACGTCGAGCTGCACGGCCACCGGATCAGCGCGGGCGACCCCGTGTACGTGTCCTACCTGGCCGCCAACCGCGACCCGGAGGTCTTCCCCGACCCGGACACCATCGACCCGGACCGCGACCCCAACCCGCACCTGGCGTTCGGCAACGGGCCGCACTACTGCACCGGCGCGGTGCTCGCCCGGATGCAGCTCGACCTGCTCGTCGCCACCCTGCTGGACCGGCTGCCGGGGCTGCGCCTCGCGGTCACCGCCGACCAGGTGGAGTGGCGGCGCAAGACCATGATCCGGGGCCCGCGGACCCTGCCCTGCGCCTGGTAGGCCGCGGCCCCGCCTCCGCAGCACGGTCCGGACGCCGCGACTGTGCGGACACCCGCTAGGCCCGCAGCCACTCCGTGACGACCACGTCCCCGCCGGTGAGCAGCCGCAGCGCGAACGGGCCCGCCTGCGGTGCCTGCCCGGTGAAGCGGCCCAGGTCGTCGGCGTGGAGCGACCCGGTGGCCTGGGGTCCGCTCAGCACCTCGATCCGGGCGGGTCCGGGCGGCAGCAGCTGCCCGATCAGCCCGTCCGCGCCCACCTCGACGTCGATCGTCACCTCGCCCGCGGTGAACGTCAGCATCCGCGGCGGGTCCTCCTCGCCCCGTACCGGGATGCCGTCCACCAGCGAGTCGAAGGTCAGCTCGGCGAGCCGGGCGTCCACGTCGTGCAGGGCGTGGGCCTCGACGGCGATCCGGCTCAGCTCGGCCGGCACCGGGTCGAGGATCGCGGCGGCCTGCCGCAGCTCCTCCTCCAGCATCCCGTCGTCGAACTCCGTGTCGTCGAAGCGCTCTTCGTGCCCGTCGGTCAGTTCGCTGTCGCTCATCCCGTCCCCCGTGCCTGAAGCCGGTCGCGCAGCCGGCGCAGACAGCGCTGGCGGGTCGGCCCGATGCTGCCCACGGCGATGCCCAGCGCCGCCGACACCTCCTGATAGCTGGGCGGCGGCGACGCCATCAGCACGCGCAGCAACTGCCTGCACCGCTCGCCCAGTTCCTCGAACTCCTGCCACAGCCGCCGGACGCGCTCGCTCTCGGCGGCGGCCTCCTCCGAGTCCAGCACGGACTCCTCGGGCGTGCGGTCCTCGCTGACCCGGTCCAGCAGCTGCGGATCGTCGGTCGGCGTCCAGCGCCGCGCCGCACGGAGCACCTTCAGCGACTCGTGCCGCGCGGTGCTCGCCAGCCAGGACCCGGCCTTGTCCGGCTCCCGCAGCCGCCCCAGGTGCTGGGCGAACCGGAACCAGGCGGTCTGGTAGACCTCGTGCGCGTCCGCGTCGGAGAGCCCGTGCGCGCGCGCCACGGACCACACCAGCGGGCCGAGCCCTTCCACCAGTGCCTTCCACGCCGCCGCGTCGCCGTCGGCGGCGGACTGGACGAGCGCCCCGACAGCGTCACGTTCCACGGTCCCACCCCTCGTGTACGACTCGTCATCGTACGCCGTGGAGGGGGCCGTTCCGCCCTGCGTGGCGGCGCTCATGCCCCGGTGCCGGGCGGGTCGGCGGGGCCGGGCCGCCAGGTGGGCGGCAGCAGCGCCCGCACCGGGGTGCCGCGGACCTCCGCGTAGTCGGTGCCGGCCGCGAGGAGCTGCTTGCCGGCGGTGCGCGGGGCGGTCTCCTCGTGCGCGGTCATGTGGGCGGCGACCATGCCGGCGACCAGGGGCGTGGCGAACGAGGTGCCGCTCCACCGGGCGGGCCCCTCGAACATCACCTGGTCGGGCTTGGCGGGCGGCTCGCCCGGGTCGCTGAGCACGCCGGTGTGCCGGGGGTACTGGCATGTGCAGGCGTAGCCGAAGCCGTAGCGGCAGGCGTCGTACGTGGAGTGCTGGTAGACGTACGGGACCGGGGTGGTGAAGCCGGTGAAGGCGCTGGTGAGCCGCTCGCCGGGGCGTACACCTTCACCCAGCCGCCGTGGTTGGTGAAGCAGGCGCCGAACTCGCCGTCGGTGCGCAGGGCGCCGACCGACAGCACCGCGTTCCGCCAGCCGGGCAGGTCGGCGTAGGCGGCGGGCCAGAAGGGGGTGGCGCTGGCGTTGTTGCCGGCGGCGGCGACGAGCAGCGTGTCCTGGTCGCGCAGTTCCTCCATGAAGGCGTGGACGCCGAGCAGGCCGTCGGTGCGGCCGTTGGAGGTGCCGGCGGAGAGGCTGATCACGTCGGGCCAGCCGTCGCGGTCGACGGCCTCGAAGAGCTTCTCGCCGAACTCGTCCTCCAGGATCGCCCCGGCGTCGTTGAGGGTGTTGCGCACGGTGATGTCGGTGTTGGGCGCGACGGCCGCCAGCAGCCCGGCGATGAACGTGCCGTGGCCGACGTACTGGCGGAGCACGCCGTCCTCGCCGCACTCCTCGATCTGGAGGTCGCCGTCGGTGTGCGCCAGCAGCGGGCAGGACCGGTGGTCGCGCATGAGGCCGGTGTCGATGACGAGGACACCGACCGCGGTGCCGGCCGTGTACGGGGTGGTGTCCGGGGCGGGGTTGGGCGGCTCGCTGCGCGGGACGGGCACGGGCTCGTCGCCGGGACAGGCGTTGACCGCGATGGACACCACGTGGTTGCGGCTGATCAGCCGGCGGCCCGCCCGGCCCTCGGCGGCCCGCAGCGAGCGCAGGGCGGTCGCGACGGCGGGGTCGCCGGCGCCGTCGCCCTCGCCGGGGTCGCCGACCCGGATGCGGGTGATGCCGGTGCGGTTGGTCTCGGGGCTCGCCCGGCGGACCTGGTCCGCGCCGAACCCGGCGAACGTCGTGAAGTGCTCGCGCACGGTGTCCTCGACGACCCGGGCCTCCTCGCCGTCGCGGGCGAGGACGACGCCCTTCTCGTACAGGAACTCGGCCGAGTCGTCCGGACCCATCGCCAGCGGGACGCCGGGCATCGAGCGCTGTATCTGGTCGAACTGCTCGCGGAAGCGGTGTGGTGCCATGGGCGGTTCCTCCCACTGGGCGACGGCTGTCGCGGCGCGGTCGTCAATCAGAGCCCGGGGTGGCTGATTGATACAGACACCGCTCTGTGGGACATGGTTGCGGAGCACTACCATCCGTTGCGTGACCGCGGGAAGCGATTCGGTGCCGGACCTGCTGCCGATGGTGTTCGCCGCGCCGAACGAGGCCCTGGCGCGGGCCGAGAAGGTGCTCGCCGCGAAGCCCGGGCCGCTGCACGCCTCCGTGGCCCACCAGGTGATCGGCATCTGGCAGCGGGACTTCGGCGACACCCGGCTGGCCCTGTCCCATCTGCGGCGCGCCCGCGATCTCGCCGCCCGCGCCGACTCCGCCGACCGGGAGGCGGACGTGCTGGCCACGCTCGGGGTCGCGCTGGTGCACACCGGCCGCACCCGGCAGGGCCTGGCCGCGCTGGAGCGGGGCGTGGCGCGCGGCACCGGGCACACCCGGGCGCGGGTGCTGTACCGGCGGGCCTACGTGTGGTGGGTGCTGGGGCGGCACGCCGAGGCGCTGGAGGACGTACGGCGGGCCATCGCGGTGCTGCGCCAGGTGGACGACGTCATCTGGACGGCGCGGGCGCTGACGCTGCGGGCGACGGTGCATCTGGCGCTGGGCGCGGTGGAGCGGGCGGACGCCGACTTCACGGCCGCGGAGGCGCTGTGGGACACCACGGGCCAGGAGCACGACAAGGCGGACGCGGTGGAGAGCCGGGGGCTGGCCGCGTTCCGCTCCGGGGACGTGCCGGCGGCGCTGCGGCTGCTCGACGAGGCGGAGGAGCGCTACGCGAGGCTCGGCACACCGACGTTCGTGCTGAGCATCCGGCGCTGCGAGGTGCTGATGGCGGCGGGGCTCGCCCCGGAGGCGCTGGCGGAGGCCGACGCGGCGCTCGCCGCGCTGGACGGCATCGGCGGGCAGTCCACCCGCCGGGCGGAGCTGCTGCTGATGGCGGCGCGGGCGGCCCGGCCGGCCGGGACGCGCGGACCGCGGTCGACCGCGCGGCCGCCGCCGTACGGCTGTTCGCGGCGCAGCGGCGCACCTGGTACGAGACGCACGCCCGGCTGGTGCTGATCGAGGCGCGGGCGGCGGCCGGCCGCGGCTCGGGGCGGCTGGTCGCGGACGCCGCGGCGGTGGCCGAGCGGCTCGCCGCGTTCGGTGCTCCGGCCGCGGCCGAGGCGTCGCTGCTGGCGGGCCGGATCGCGCTCGGCCTGGGCCGGCCGGAGGACGCCGAGCGGCATCTGGCGCGGGCCGCGCGCAGCCGGCACAGCGGGCCGCCGCTGGCCCGGATGACGGGCTGGGCCGCGCAGGCGCTGCGGGCGCGCGCGGCCGGGTCGACGCGGGGGGTGCTGGAGGCGTGCCGGCGCGGACTGGACGTGCTGGACGACCACCGGATGACGCTGGGCGCCTCGGAGCTGCGGGCCCGGGCCACGGAGCAGGGCGCGGAGCTGGCCGCCCTCGCCCAGCGGGCGAGCCTCGCCTCGGGCGGGCCCCGGCGGCTTCTGGTGTGGAGCGAGCGCTGGCGGGCGACGGTGCTCTCCGCGCCGCCGACCCGGCCGCCGGCCGATCCGGCGCTGCTCAGCGACATGACCGCGTTCCGGGAGATCGCCGCCCGCGCGGAGCAGGCCCGCCGGGACGGGCGGCCCGTGGCGGCGCTGGAGCGCGAACAGCGGCGCCTGGAGCGGGAGATCCGCTCCCGGACCCTGCACATGCGCGGCGCGGCCCCGGGCGGCGCGGGCCGGTTCGACGTCGGCCGGCTGCTGACGGCGCTGGGGGACGGCGTACGGCTGGTGGAGCTGGTCGTTCTGGACGGGCGCGTGCACGTGCTGCTGTGCGGGCGGGGGCGGGTGCGGCGGTTCGAGGCGGGGCTGCTGGCGGAGGCGGAGCGGGAGGCCGAGCATGTGCAGGCCGGGCTCAGGCGGCTCGCCCATCCGGGGGCGCAGGCACGGCTGCCGCTGGTGGAGGCCGCGGGGCGCCGCCTGCAGGAACTGCTGCTCGGACCGGCGGCGGCGCACCTCGGCCAGGGACCGGTCGTCGTCGTCCCGCCGGGGCGGCTGCACCGCGTGCCGTGGGCGCTGCTGCCGGCGCTGCGCGAGCGGGTGCTGAGCGTGTCGCCGTCGGCGAGCAGCTGGCTGCGGGCCCGTGCGACCGAGCCGCCGCCCGACGGCCGGCACGTCCTGGTCCGGGGCCCGGGCCTCGCCAGCGGCGGCGCGGAGGTCCCGGAACTCGCCCGGCGGTACGGCAGCCTGCCGGCCACCGCGCGGGTTGCTGCGGGGGCCGGCCGGAGCCCGGCCGGTGAGGCGGGCGCCGCGCAGCAGCCGCGTACGGAGACGGACGGAGGCCGTGGAGGCCTTTCAGGCCGTGCGGGCCGCGGGGAGGGAGCCTCGGAGGCCGGCGGAGGGACGGGGCCGGTCGTTCTGGAAGGCGACGAGGCGCGGGTGCCGAGGGTGTTGCGGGAGCTGGACGGGGCCGCGTCGGCGCACATCGCCGCGCACGGGACCTTCCGGGCCGACAGTCCGCTGTTCTCGTCCCTGCGGATGGCCGACGGGCCGCTCATCGTCCACGACTTCGAGCGGCTGCACCGCAGCCCGTACCGGATCATCCTGTCCTGCTGCGACACCGCCCGGTTCGCGACGGTGGGCGCCGACGAGCTGCTCGGCCTGGTCACCGCGCTGCTGCCGCTGGGCACGGCCGGTGTCGTGGCGTGCAGCGCGCCGGTCAACGACGCGGCGGTGGTGCCGCTGATGCTCGCCCTGCACAAGGGGCTGGACGCGGGCCTGTCGCTGGCCGAGGCGCTCCGTGACGCGCGGGCGGCACTGCCGGACGACGCGGTGCACCAGGGCACGGGGTGGGCGTTCACGGCGTTCGGGGCGGCCTGAGGCCGCGTTCGGGGCGGGCGGCTGATCAGGCGGGCAGGGGGCCGGGCGGGTTCACGAGGCGGCCGAGGGCCGCGCGGTCGCCCGAGCCGAGGCGGGCGTACGCGCTGTGCAGATGGTTGCCGACGGTCCGGACCGACAGGGTCAGCCGCTCGGCGATCTGCCGGTTGCTCAGGCCGTCGGCGGCGAGGGTGACGATCTGGCGTTGGCGGGCGGTCAGTTCGCCGAGCACCAGGCCGGACAGTGCCGGGGTGCGGGCTCCCTGGCAGCGCCGGGCCAGGGACGCGGCGCGGGTGCGGGAGGTGCGGGCGGCACGCGGATCGCGGTGGAAGCGGGCGGCCTGGGCGTGGGCCTCCGCCGCGAACAGCACGAACCCGCGTCGCAGCAGTTCCCGGCCGCCCGGTCGAGGCCGGGCCCGTCGCCGTCGGCGAGGGCGGCGGCGTGGGCGGCGAAGACGCCGGTCAGCCGGTCGGCGGCACGGCCGGGGACGCCGAGCCGGACGGCCTCGTAGGCGTCCTCGTCGGTGACGGCGGCCAGGGCCGCGTCGAGATCGCCGCGCGCGGCGGCGGCCCAGACCAGCACGGTCCCGGTCAGGCCCGTGTCGTCGTCACCCTCCACGGCAGGACATCCGCCGGCTCCGGCTCCCGGGCTCGCCCCGGCACCGGTGCCCTCGCCGGCCCCGCCCGGGCGAAGACGTCGCGCCGCGCTCCCGGGCCTCCGGCGGCCATCCGGTGTCCGCGTCGCAGGCGGTCGGCGGCGGGACCGACTGGGCGGACGCCAGGGCCAGTTCGCAGCGGCAGGCGCGGTCGCCGGGTGCGGTGCGCAGGCCCTCGCGGGCCCAGGCCGCGGCCAGACGCAGCTCGCCACGGAGCCGGGCGCGCCGGGCGCGCACGGCCGCGTACCCGGCCGGCACCGGCAGTCCCTCCGCCACCAGCCACTCCCCCACCGGTGTCTCGGCGGGCCGTACGTCGTCCCGCTCCAGCCGGGCGAGGAGGGCGGTCCGCTCGGCCGCGAGCGCGGCGTCGCACCGGCCGGGGGCGGTACGGCCCAGGCGCCGGGCGCGCAGCCGGCCGGCCAGGGCGCGCAGCACGGGCCCGTGCAGGGGGTGGGCGAGGCGGGCGGCACCGTGGTCGTCGATGCGCACCAGGCCCTCCGCCTCCAGCGCCTCCAGGTCCTTCAGCGTGCGGGCGTCGGCGTCGTCCGCGGACAGCGGCCACGGCTCGGCGAAGGCGAGGAGTTCCAGCGTCGCGCGTTCCTCGGGGCGGGCGCGGTCCAGGAGGTGCGCGGTGCGGTGCCGTACGGCCGCGGTGACGGGCACCGGCCCGCGCCACGTCCACGGCGCCTCGGTGTCCGGGGCCGGGCCGACCGCGGCCACGAGGTCGCGCAGCAGCCGCAGGTCGCCCCGGCACAGGCGGTGCAGCCGGTCGGCGGTGAGCGGATCCGGCCGGCCGCCGCCCGGACAGGTGAGCAGCTCGGCGGTCTCGGCGCGGGACAGCGGTTCCAGGGCGAGGCGCGGCAGCAGTTCGGCGCCCCACAGCCGGGTGACGGCGGCGGGCGCGGGCTCGCCGTCGCCGACGACGACCAGCAGCCGGGTGCGGCCGTGCACGGCGAGCTGGTGGAGCAGGGCGGCGGAGGCGTCGTCGAGCAGGTGCGCGTCGTCGACCACCAGCAGCCGTACGCCGGACAGCAGCCGGACGGCACCGTGCAGGGTGACCGGCTCGGGCAGCAGGTGGGCGAAGGCGCCGAAGGGCAGGTGCCGGGCTCCAGGAGTCCCGGTCGCCAGGGCGTGGTCCGTGCGGCGGAGGGCCTCGGTGACGAGCCGGGTCTTGCCGCGGCCCGCCGGTCCGGTCACGACGAGGCCGGGCCGTCCGGCGGCCAGGGCCCCGCGGACCGCCCGCAGTTCCTCCTCGCGTCCGGTGAACGGCCAGGACGGCTGTGCGGTGGTCGTCTCCCGGTCGTCCCGGCCGGGTGCGCGCGTCGCGAAAGTCGTCACGCCAACAAGAGCCCGCCTGCTCACGTCTGATACACGCCCGGTTGAGCAGACCTCGACTCAGGTGCCGCGGCGGTGCGGACGGGCACCCTGGTCCCCTGACGGCCCGCGCCCGACGCTGCCCGCGCGCGCCGCGGACGGCCCGGTGGGGCCGGCGGACCACGGTCCGGCGCCGGGGGACGGTCGCCGGAGCGTCGCCTTCGGGGGAGGGCGGCGCCCCGGCACCACCGGCGTCCGCCGGACGGGGGTCGGCGGACGCCGGATCCGGCCGCTCGCGGCCCGGACGCCGGGACCGGCCGCTCGCGGCCCCGCCGGGCGCTCAGGCCGTGCGGGCCGCGAAGAAGTCCCGGTTCACGGCGACCGAGTCCCGGGACTCCTGCGGCACGTCCTCCTCCGGGTAGATCGCCTCCACCGGGCAGACCGGCTCGCAGGCGCTGCAGTCGATGCACTCGGTGGGGTCGATGTAGAGCTGGACGTGGGCGGCGAACGCCTCCTCGTCCGGGCCGGGGTGGATGGCGTCGGCGGGGCACACCTCCCAGCAGGCGGTGTCCTTCCGGCCGGCGCAGGCGTCGGTGATGACGTAGGTCATGGGGTCTCCTCGCTCAGTGCGCGTCGGCGAGTTCGGGCTCGGCGGGCAGGTCGGGATCGGTGAGGCCCATGAGGGCGGACAGGTTCTTCGGGGAGAAGAACTCGTCCCAGGGCACGGTGTTCTGGATCACCCCGAAGAACCGGTTGACGGCGTCCTGGTTGCCCCGCATCGCGGCGAGCACGTCCTGGAACGCGGGGTCGAACGGTTCCATCGCGGCGTGGTCCACGATGAAGTCGTACAGCGGCTTGAGCGCCTCGTTGCGCCGGTACTCGTAGCCGCGCAGCGCCGTGTCGAGCGGCATCCGCCCGGAGAACCCGGCGTCGAGGGCGCGCGCGAGGAGTTCGGCGTCCCGGAAGGCGTCGGTGATGCCCTGGGCGGTGATGGGGTCCTTGTGGACACCGGCGTCGCCGACCAGCGCCCAGCCGGGACCGAAGGGCCTGCGGAAGAAGTTCGGGCGGTTGCCGGCGCCCATGAAGCGGTGGGCGAGGCGTCCGGCTTCCAGGCGCGCCCCCAGGTCGGGTGCGATGTCGTCGACCGTCTTGCGGTACCCGGCCCGGACGTCGGCCTTGAAGCCGGCGAAGTCCTGCTCGGGCCGTTCGACGAAGACGGCGGCCTGGCCGTGGTGGGTGGGGAAGGCGATGACGGTGCTGCCGGGGCGGGTGTAGAACTCCAGGCCCTTGAGGGGACGCCGTCCCAGTAGGTGTAGTAGCCGAACGCCTTGGGCGGCACGACGTGGTACTCGGGCGCCTCGACGGTCCGGGCGACGATGGAGCGCAGGCCGTCCGCGCCGACGACCATGCGGGCCCGCTCGGTGACGGTGATGCCGCTGGCGCCCCGCCCGCGCACGCCGACCACCCGGCCGTTCTCGGTGAGCACCTCCTGGACCGAGAAGCCCTCGCGGACGACGGCGCCGGCCGCGGCGGCCGCGTCCACCAGGATCTTGTCGAGGATGGTGCGTTTGGGGGCGTAGATCGCGGCGAAGCCGTCGTCGTCCGGGTACGGGAAGCCCTCCAGGGTGAAGTGCCCGTACCGGTCGAAGCAGAGGTCGAGCACGATGTTGGTGACGGCGGGGCATCCGGAGGCCTCGATCTGGCCCAGCAGGCCCCAGCGCCTGAGCCGGGCGCTGCCCTCCACCGTGATCATGTGGGTGGAGACCGTGTCGCTGGGGAACGTGGCGCGGTCCAGCAGGAGTACCCGGTGTCCCTTTCTGGCGAGCAGCATGGCGGTGGGTGCGCCGGACACACGGGCACCGATGACGATGGCGTCGTACACGGCCTGTTCCCTTTCCTCGGCGGGGTGTTCGGGTCGCTCCGTTCCTCGGGGTGGCGCGGCCCGGCGGGTCAGGTGGCCGCGCGGGCGGTGAGCCGTTCCTCGATGCGCCTGCGCCACAGCTCGCAGGCCGGTTCGACGCTGATCAGGGGCAGGTCGCGGGCCGCCTCCTCGACGACCGCGGCGGCCTCGTCGGCGTCCTGGCCGCAGAAGACGCGGCAGGCGAGGTCGGTGTGGGGGGTCGGGTTGCCCGCGGCCCGGCGTCCCCAGGCGGCGACGGCCGCGCCGCGGGCCAGCCGGGGCCGGTGGGCGCCGGCCAGGTCCCGCACCGTGCGCAGTCCGGCCTCGTCGGTGCCGCCGCCGTAGGCCGAGGCCAGGCCGACGCCGCTCCACAGGTCCGCGTGCCGACCGGGCGGGAAGCCGGTGACCAGATGTGCGACGCGGTCGGCGACGGCGCCGCCGGAGAACCACAGGGCCCGGCCCACGCCCTGGTCGAAGAACCGGCGGCCGGTGTCGGTCAGCCGGGCCGGCAGGGCGTGCCGCTCGACGTGGCGCCGGCGTTTGAAGAAGGCCTCGTGGAACCCGTAGCCGTCGGCGGTGATCCAGCCCAGCAGCGGGTCCAGCCGGGCGAGCATGCTCTCCGGCGTGCGCCGCAGCCGTGCGTAGGCCAGGCCGACGCCGACGTACACGGGGTAGATGTGCGGCGCGCCGGGCCCGGCGACGAAGGCGTCGAGCCGCCGGCCGCCGGGCGTGACGGCGTCCAGCGCCGCCAGGCCCATCCCGGCGCCCTCGTAGGCGAACCCGCGCAGCGCCGGTTCCACGGCGTCGAGCCGGGCGGCGAGCACCGGCAGCCGGGGGTCCTCCAGGGTGGCGTGGTAGCCCTCCATGAGGGAGCGGGCCACCGGGGCGAACCGCTGCCAGGCCTCGGGGCGAAGCCGGGCCGGGAGAAGACGGCCTCGGCGGACGGGATTCCGAACAACCGCCTGCGGACGGCTCCGGCGGTGGTCATGCCCGGTTCTCCTTCGCTGCCGTGACGAGGGGGACCGCCCCGGTGCCGGGCCAGGCGGCCCGGATCCGCAGCCGCCACCGTTCGTAGGCGGGGCCGGTGCCCGCGCCGAGGACGCCGCGGCCGGCCTCGTGGGCGATCGCGGCGACGTCGCTGCCCGGGCTGCCCCACACCACGTCGCAGGCGAGGTCGGTGTGCGGGGCGGGCAGGCCCGACTGCTCGCGGAAGACGGAGGCGACGGCGGTGCCGGTGGCGAGGTCGGCGCGGTGCCGGCCGGCGGCTTCGAGCAGGGTGGCGACGGCGTCCCGGTCCATCACGCCCGCGGCGTAGGCGCAGGCCAGGCCGATGCCGCTCCACAGGTCGCCCTGCCGGGCGAGGGGGAAGGCGCGGAGGGTGTCGATGATGCGCTCGACGTCGGCGCCGGTGGAGAACCACAGGCTGCGGCCCACCCCCTGGTCGAAGGCGCGGGCCGCGTAGCCGCGGATCCCGCGCGGTGTGCGGTGCCGTTCGACGGTCTCCCGCCAGGTGAAGAAGCCCTCGTGGAAGCCGTAGCCGTCCATCACCAGCCAGCGCAGGACGGGGTCCTGGCGGGCGAGGAACCGGCGGGGGTCGACGGGGACGCGGGGCAGGACGAGTCCGGCGCCGATGTGGATCAGGCACCGGTAGGGCGCGCCGGGCCCGTGGAGGAACGCGGGCAGCCGCCTGCGGTACGGGAGCAGGCTGTCGAGCAGCGTCAGTCCCATGCCGGCGCCCTCGTAGGCGATGCCGCGCAGACCGGGCGGCACGGCGTCGAGCCGGGGGACCAGCTCGTCGTGGCGGGGGTGGTCCAGCGTCAGGTAGAAGCTGTCGACGAGGGTGCGGGCGACCGGTTCGAAGGTGAGCCAGGTCGTCTCCATGTCCTCCTGGGCGCCGAAGCGTTCGGCGGCCATCTCGGGGAAGGAGTCCGCGGAGAGCGGGAAGAGGGGCTTGAGCAGGGCTGCGAGGGGCAGGCTCATCGTCCGCCTCCCGGCAGCTCGGCGAGTTCCGGGGCGGGTCCTTCGGGGGCCGGGGCCGTGGGGGCCGGCCGGGGGCGGAACCGGCCGTAGACGAACTCGAACAGGGGTGTGGCCATGAGCGTCGTCGCGATGGCCATGAACACCAGGATCGTGAACAGGGTCGGGGTGATCAGGCCGGCCTGGAGACCGATGTTGAGCAGGATCAGCTCCATCAGACCGCGGGCGTTCATCAGGCTGCCCAGTGCCAGCGCCTCGCGCTGGGGTTCCTTGTTGAGCCGGGCGGCGAACCAGCAGGCGACGCCCTTGCCGAGGACGGAGACGACGAGCACGAGCAGCGCGATGCCCCACAGGTACACCGAGTTGACCAGGCCGATCTGGGTGTTCAGGCCCGAGAAGACGAAGAACAGCGGCAGCAGCAGATGGGTGGTGAGCGGTTCGAACGCCTGGCGGATGCGGTCGGCGAAGACTCCGCGCGGCATCGCGGCGCCGAGGATGAAGGCGCCGAAGACCGCGTAGATGCCGACGTGGTCGGTGAACCAGGCGGCCAGCATCAGCAGCATCAGCACCAGCGCCGTCATCGGCGAGCTGACGCCGCCCTCCCGCTCGGCCCTGTCCCCAGCCGGCTCAGTACCCGCCGGCCCGCGGTGAGGACCACGACGGCGTAGGCGATACCGCCGCCGATGGCCAGCAGGGCGATCTGCATGTCGTTCTTGAAGACGGCGAGGACGACGGCGAGCAGGCACCAGGAGATGGCGTCGTCGGTGGCCCGGCGGCCAGCGCCAGGGTGCCCAGCGACGTCCCGGTCAGCCGCCGTTCGAAGATGATGCGGGCGAGCATCGGGAAGGCGGTGATGGCGATGGCCGAGCCGAGGAACAGCATGGCCTGCCAGGTCTCGACGCCCTCGGTGAAGAAGGTGCCGTCCTGCTGGACGAGCAGCCAGGCGGTCAGCGCGCCCAGGACGAGCGGTGCGAAGATCCCGGACAGGGAGATGGAGACGGCGCTGGGGAGCCGGTGCCGGATCAGCCCGGTGTCGAACTCCAGGCCCACCAGGAACATGTACAGCGCCAGTCCGACCTGGCTGACCACATAGATCATGGTCATCGACGGCCCGGACGGGAACAGCTTCTCCTGCCACTCGGGCCACAGCAGGCCCAGCAGTGAGGGGCCCAGCAGTACGCCGGCGATCATCTCCCCCACGACCTGCGGCTGTCCGATCCGGCGGACGAGCAGGCCGACCAGGCGGCAGGCCGCGAGGATGGCGGTCAGTTGCAGGAAGAAGTGGATGGCGATTTCGGATTGGGACACGTTTCCCCCTCGTCGAGCGGGTCGACCGGTGGTCGGGGAGGTGGTCAGGCGAATGGGCGGCGGATGCGCTCGCGCCAGAGCGCGTAGGCCGGTTCGACCCCGTCGGCCGGCAGGCCCGTCAGGGCGGCGGCGGCGAGGTCCGCCGCCTCGCGGCTGTCGATTCCGCAGATCACCCGGCAGGCGGTCTCGTTGTGCTCGGCCTCGTTGCCGACCTGGTGCCGGGCCCTGGCCGCGACGACCACGCCCTCCGCGAGCCGTGCGCGGTGGGCTCCGGCGCGGTCGCGCAGCCGCTCGACCGTCGGCCGGCCGACGCCGCCGGTGTAGCCGCACGCCAGGCCGACACCGGCCCACAGGTCGCCGCGGCGGGCCGCGGGGAACGCCTCGATGGTGGCCACGACCCGCTGGACGTCGGCGCCCGTCGCGAACCAGATGCTGCGTCCCAGGCCGTGGTCGAAGGCGCACAGCGCATAGCCGCTGAGGTGGCGGGGCACGGCGCGCTCCTGGACGTGCCGGCGGTGCGCGAAGAAGCCCTCGTGGAAGCCGTAGCCGTCCAGGACCGCCCAGTTGAACACGTCGTCCCCGAGGCGGCGGCGGAAGGGTTCGGGGTTGCGGCGCAGCCGGGCCAGTCCCATGCCCGCGCCGAGGTAGACGGCGAACACGTACGGGCGTGCGGCTCCGTCCGCGAAGCGGCGGGTGCGCCGTCCCCACGGCAGCAGCTGGTCCAGGGCGGCGAGGGCGACGCCCGCCCCCTCGTAGGCGAACCCGCGCAGTTCCTCGGGGTAGGCGTCGAGCTTGCGCAGCAGCGCCGGCTCCCGCCGGTTGAGCAGCGTGGTCTGGCAGCACTCCGTCACCGTGTACACCACTTTGCTCAGTCGTTCCGCGGTGGCGCCGGTGTCCGTGGCCGCGGCCGGCAGATCGGCCGGGGCGACCTCGAACAGCGGCCGCATCACGGCCCCCAGCACGGTCATCGGGTGTCTCCCGTCGCCGACGGGGCGGTGGTGAGCGCGGCCTCCAGGCGGTTCTGGAGGGTGTCGTAGGCGGGCTCGGAGGGGCTGTCGGGCAGGTCCTCGAAGGCCCGGTCGACGTGGCGCGCGGCCTCCTCGTCGGAGATGCCGCAGAGCACCTCGCAGGCCAGGGCGGTGCCGGGCACGGGATTGCCGGCCCTGATGCGGCCCTTGGCCACGAACGCCGTCCCGACCGCCATCCGTGCCGCGTGCCGGCCGGCCGCCGTGCGCAGGGCCTCGACGGCGGCCCGGTCCACGCCGCCGACGTAGCCGCAGGCCACGCCGACGCCCAGCCAGAGGTCGGGGTGCCGGTGTGCCGGGAACGCGGCGACGGTGCGGGCGATCGAGGTGGGTTCGGCCCCGAGGTGAACCAGATGCTGCGGCCGACGCCCTGGTCGAAGACGCGCCGGGCGAAGGGCGACAGGCGGGCGGGCACCTGGTGCCGGTCGACGAACCGGTCCGGTGTGAAGAAGCCCTCGTGGAAGCCGTAGCCGTCCATCACCAGCCACCGCAGCGCGGGATCGCTCATGCGCCGCAGAAAGGGTTCGGGCCTGCGGCGCAGCCGGGCCAGTGCCTCGCCGGCGCCGATGTGCGCCATGTACAGGTGCGGGCTGCCGGGGCCGGACAGATAGGCCGTCAGCCGGGACCTTCCGGGCAGGAAGCAGTCGAGTCCGGTCAGCCCCATGGCGGCGCCTTCGTAGGCGTAGCCCCGCAGTTCCAGCGGTGTCCGGTCCAGTCGGGGGACCAGGTCCTGAAGGCGGCTGCCGTCGAGGACGGCGTGGTATCCGCCGACCGCGGCGCGTACGGCGGCCTCCAGGTGCCGCCAGGTGGGGGTGTCGCCCCGGCTGAAGGCGACGGCCTCCGCGTCGGGACGCCCATCACGGCGCGGCGCAGTCTGCTAAGCGACAGGGTCATGGTTCACCGCTCCCGTGGGGTCCTCGGTGGGCTGGTCCTTCTCCAGTTCGTCCAGCAGCCGCTCCAGTTCGTCGGGCGGCACCTGGGCGAGCAGGGCGGCGAGTTCGCCGGTCTCGGCCGGCTCCTCGTCCCCGGCGTCCGTACCGGATTCCGTCCGTCCCTCGGGCGCGTCCAGGTCCAGCAGGGGCAGGAGCCGGGCGGCGAGCGCGCGGACGCTGACGCCCTGGAGCAGGTCCAGGACGGAGACCTCGGCGCGCAGGGTCGCCTCGACGCGGTGCTTGACCTCGACGGCCATCAGCGAGTCGATGCCCAGGTTGCTCAGGTTCTCGTCGTCGCCGAACTCCCCCGGGTCGAGCCCCAGGACGCGTGCGGCGATGTCGTGCAGGTGCGCGGCGAGCGCGGCCGGCCGGTCGGTCTCCGGCATGCGCCGCAGGGCGTCGAGCACCGCGTCGGCGGAGGCGGCCGGCTCCCGGCCGTCCGTCGTGCCGTCCGGTTCCGCGTCGAGTTCGGCGTACATCGGCGGGAGCTGTCCGGACACGGACGTCGCCCGGGCGGTCGCCCAGTCGGCGGTGATCGCCAGCACGTGCGCCGGGTGCCGGCCGAGGAGCCTGCCGAGGATGCGGTCGCCGGCCTCGGGGTGATCAGTTCGATGCCGCGCCGGGCGTACATCTGCTCCAGGCCGAGCTGCTCCACCATGCCGACGGACCAGGGGCCCCACCCGATGCTGAGGGCGGGCAGGCCGAGGGACCGCCGGTGGTGGGCGAGCGCGTCGAGGAAGGCGTTGGCCGCGGCGTAGTTGGCCTGACCGGCCGAGGCGATGACGGACCCGACCGAGCCGAACAGGACGAAGAACTCCAGCGGATCGTCGGCGAACAGGCGGTGCAGCAGCCAGCCGCCGTGCAGTTTGGGCCGCAGGACGCGCC
Source organism: Streptomyces sp. SW4 (assembly GCA_003248315.1). Classification (GTDB taxonomy): domain Bacteria; phylum Actinomycetota; class Actinomycetes; order Streptomycetales; family Streptomycetaceae; genus Streptomyces. The sequence goes on along the minus strand of QKWM01000001.1, from coordinate 369,600 downwards.
GGAAGGTGTCCCGGCTCATCCGTGCCGTCAGCTCGTCCTCGACGACCCCGGCGGCGTGCACCACGCCCGCCACGGGGGGCCGGCGCAGCCGCCGGTGTTCCGCGTGCCAGGCGCGCAGGGCGTCCTCGTCGGCGGTGTCGACGGCGGCGCAGTGGACGCGCACCCCGCGGTGCTCCAGCCGGAGCAGGTCGTCGGCCAGATCGCGCCGGGGTGGCCGTCGGGCAGCGTGTGCCAGTCCTCCCGCGGGGGCACGGGCGTGCGGCCCAGCAGGGCCAGGTGGCGTGCGCCGCGGTCGGCGAGGAACCGGGCGACGAGCCTGCCGAGGGCGCCGGACCCGCCGGTGACCAGGTAGGTGGCGTCGGGCCGCAGGGTCGTCGGGAAGGGCGGGCCGAGCGTGTCGCAGCGGGCCAGGCGCGCGACGTGGCGCCGTCCGTCGCGGAAGGCGATCTGGTCCTCGCCGTGCGGCGCGGTGATCTCGTCGACGAGGCGGCGCGCCTCCTGCGCGTCCGGCCCGGTGCCGAGGTCGACGAGGCCGCCCCACATGCCGGTGAACTCCTGGTGGCCGACGACCCGGCCGATGCCCCACATCGGGGACTGCGCGAGCGCGAGGGGCCGCGCCCGGTCGCCGACGGCCTGTGCGCCGCGGGTGACCAGCCAGACCCGCGGCAGGGCCCGGGTGACCCCGGCGGAGAGGGCCTGCATCAGGTGCAGGACGGACAGGGCGCCCAGGTCCTGGCCGTCCTGGAGCGCCGTGACCGGACCGTCCTCGGTGAACTCGGCGTCGAGGCTCCACAGGTGCACCACCGCGCCGATGCCGGTGTCCGGCGCGAGCCGGCGCACCAGCCACGTGTAGTGCTCGGCCCGCGTCGGGTCGAGCACGAAGCGGCCGTCCGGTCGTTCGACGGGCTCGGCCACCGCGCCGTGGGCGACCGTGACCACCCGGCGTCCGTCCGCGCCCAGCAGCCGGGCGGCCTCGGTGCCGACGCCGTTGTCGCCGGTGAACACCACCCAGGCGCCGTCCGGGGCCGGTGCGGTCCGCTTCCGCCCGTCGTCCTCGCGGGGCGCGGGGCGCCACCGGACCTCGTAGAGCCCCTGGTCGATGCGTTCGGGGGTCAGGCCGGCCGCGGTGTCCAGGGACCGCGCCCGGAACCCGCGGATCTCGGCGAGGACGGTGCCGTCGGCGTCGCACAGGGCGACGTCGCTGACGAGGGAGGCCGCGTCGGCGTGGCCGGCCTCGGCCAGCACGAACATCTCGCGTGCCGGGGGGCGGAGGACGGTCACGCTGTCGATGGCCACCGGCAGATAGGGGCCGCCCGGCGGGGAGCCGTCCGTGTCCCCCGGCGCGGCCGACGCCAGCAGCACCTGGAACGCCGCGTCGACGAGGCCGGGGTGGAACCGGTGGGCGGCGACTTCGTCCCGGAGGGGCTCGGGTACGGTGATCCGCCCGACGGCGCGGCCGGGGCCGGTGGCGACCTCCTGGACGGCGCGGAAGGCGGGCCCGTACTGGAAGCCCATCCGCTCGACCCGCGTGTAGAACTCCTCGCGGGTCAGGTGGTGTCCGCAGCCGGCCCGTGCGCTGTTCAGATCGCGTCTGCGCGTCGCGGGGCGGCGTCCGAGCCGGGCGGTGGCGTGCAGCGTCCAGGTGCGGTCTCCGCCGGGGGAGGCCGTGAACGCGGCGATCTCGACCCGGCCGGTCTCGCGGTACAGGGTGGTGCGCAGCCGCGGGTCGCACGTGTCCGGCAGGACGAGGGCCTTGCGCAGTTCGACGTCCTCGACGCTGTAGTCGCCGTCGCCGTACGTCTCGTGCGCCGCCGCCAGCGCCAGCTCGATGTAGGCGGCGCCGGGGAACACGGTGCTCCCCTGCACCCGGTGGTCGGCGAGGAACGGCAGCCGACCGGGGTTGAGTTCGCGTTCCCAGGTGGGGTGGGTGGCGTTCATGCGCTGCCCGAGCAGGGGGTGCGCCTCGTCGTAGTGGCGGTCCTCGCGGGCCTCCGCCGACTCGTTCCAGTAGCTCTTGAGCTGCCAGGGGTAGGCGGGCAGCGGCACCGGGCGGCCGTCGTCGCCGTGCAGCGCCCGCCAGTCGACGTCGTGGCCGTGGCTGTAGAGGGCGCCGAGGGAGCCGAGCAGCACGGCCTCGTCGGGTTCGTCGCGGCGCAGCGAGGGCAGCACGAGCCCGTCCCGCTCCTGCTCGGCCAGCAGTTCCCGCATGGGGCCGGCGAGCACCGGGTGCGGGCTCAGTTCCACGAAGTGGGTGTAGCCGTCGGCGATCATCTGCCGGAAGGCGGCGGCGAACAGCACGGTCGCGCGGACGTTCTGCCACCAGTAGTGGGCGTCGGCGCCGCGCCCGTCGATACGGGTCCCGGTCACCGTCGAGTACAGGGGGAGGGCGGCGGTGGCCGGGCGGAGGTCGGCCAGCCCCTTCTGGAGGTCCTCGCGCAGCGGGTCCATGAAGTGGCTGTGGTAGGGGACCTTGACGGACAGGAAGCGGTGGAAGACCCCGAAGGTCTCCAGCTGGGCCGCCATGTCCTGAAGGATCCGCGCGTCACCGGCCAGGGTCACGGAGGTCGGGCTGTTGACGGCGGCCACCGAGACCCCGGGACCGGCGTCCGCCACGGCCCGGTCCAGGGTCTGCGGGGTCAGCCCCACGGCGAGCATCCGGCCGGTGCCGGTGGCGCGCTGCTGGAGGCTGCTGCGGTGATAGTTCACCTTGACCGCGTCCTCGAAGCCGAGGACGCCCGCCAGGTACTGGGCGGCGACCTCGCCGGTGCTGTGGCCGACGACGGCGTCGGGCGTGACGCCCCAGGAGCGCCAGAGTTCGGCCAGGCCCAGCTGGACGGCGAAGTTGGCCGGCTGGGCGACCTCCGTCTCGGCCATGCGGGAGTCCTCCTCGCGGGCGAGGAGTTCGTCGAGCAGGGACCAGCCGGTGTGCGCGCCCAGTTCGCGGTCGCAGCGTTCGACGGCGGCGCGGAAGACCGGCTCCGTCTCCAGCAGCCGGCGGGCCATGGCCCACCACTGGGGCCCCATGCCGGAGCAGACGAAGGCCACCTTGGGCCGCTCCCCCGTGGGGGCGTGTCCGGTCGCGACGCCCTTCACCGGGCGTCCCGCGGCGAGCGCACGGAGCTTGTCGGCGGCCTCGGCGGCCGTGGCGGCGACCACGGCGGCCCGGTGCTCGTGGTGGTCGCGGCGCAGGGCGCGGGTGTGGCCGACGTCCCGCAGGTCGGGCGCGTCGTCGCCCGTGAGGGCGTCGGCGAGCGCCGCCGCCGTGTCGGCCAGCGCCTCGGGTGAGCGGGCCGACACGGGCACCAGGCGGTGCCGCGGGTCGTCGGTGCGCGGGGTGGGCGGCTGCTCGGCCGGGGGTTCCTGGAGGACCACGTGCGCGTTGGTGCCGCCGAAGCCGAACGAGTTCACGCCGGCGAGGCGCGGCCCGTCGGCCGGCGGCCAGTCGCCCGGCTCGGTCTGGACGTGGAGCCGGAGGCCGGCGAAGTCGATCGCCGGGTTGGGCGTGCGGTGGTGCAGCTGGCCGGGTATCCGGCGGTGCTTGAGGGACAGGGCCGTCTTGATCAGCCCGGCGACCCCCGCGGCGGCCTCCAGATGACCGATGTTGGTCTTGACGGACCCGATCACCAGCCGCTCCCCCGCGGGCCGTCCCTCGCAGAAGACCCGCCCGATGGCGGCCGCCTCGACGGGGTCGCCGACCGGTGTGCCGGTGCCGTGCGCCTCGACGTACTGGACGTCGCGCGGCGCGACGCCGGCCCGTTCGCAGGCGGCCCGCATCGCGGCCTCCTGCGCCTGCCCGTTGGGCACGGTGATCCCGTTGCTGTGGCCGTCCTGGGAGACGGCGGTGCCGCGGATCAGGGCGTGGACCGGGTCCCGGTCGGCCAGCGCGCGGGACAGCGGCTTGAGCAGGACCACGCCGGCGCCCTCGCCCCGCGCGTATCCGTCGGCGGAGGCGTCGAAGGCCTTGGAGCGGCCGTCGGGCGCGAGGAAGCCGCCCTTGGACTCCGCGATGGTCATGTTGGGCGCGATCATGACGTTGACGCCCCCCGCCAGCGCCAGCGAGCACTCGCCGTCCCAGATGCTGCGCGCCGCCAGGTGGACCGCGACCAGCGATCCCGAGCAGGCGGTGTCCACGGCCATGCTCGGCCCCCGGAAGTCGAAGGCGTACGACAGCCGGTTGGCCAGCATCGTCATCATCATGCCGGTGGCGGAGTGGGACTGGAGTTCGTAGCGGCTGTGCACGCCGTAGTTCTGCAGCAGTTGGTAGTCCAGCGTGAAGCCGCCCATGAAGACGCCGGTGTCGCTGCCGGCCAGCCGGGCGGCGACCTGCCCGCCGTCCTCCAGCGCCTCCCAGGCGGTGTGCAGCAGCAGGCGCTGCTGGGGGTCGAGCCAGACGGCCTCACGCGGGGAGATCCCGAAGAACTGGGCGTCGAACTGGTCGATGCGGTCGAGGAATCCGCCGCGGACGGTGGCGGTCTTGCCGAGCTTGCCCCGGTCCGGGTCGTAGAACTTGCCCGCCTCCCAGCGGTCGGGGGGCAGTTCGCGGGTGGCGTCGACGCCGGCGCACAGCAGGTCCCAGAACTGGGCGGGTGTGCCGGCGCCGCCGGGGAAGCGGCAGCCGATTCCGATGATGGCGATGGGTTCCGGCGGTGCGCCGGCCGGTGACCGGTCAGTCATGGCGCCTGTCCCCTTCCGTGGCGCGAAGGGCCGGCCCGAGGTCGCGGGCGAGCTCGGCCAGCAGCAGGTCGTGAGAGCTGTGCAGGAAGAAGTGCGAACCGGGGAGCATCACGAGCCGGAACGGCCCGTCGGCCTGCGCGCGCCACGCGGCGAGGTCGCCGCGGCCGACGCGCACGTCCTGGTGGCCGCCGTAGACGGACAGGGGCACGGGCAGCGCGGCCTCCTCCCGGTAGCGGTAGGTGTCGCAGACCTCCAGGTCGGCCCGGAGGGTGGGCAGCAGGGCGCGCATCAGCTCGTCGTCGTCGAGCACCCGCGCGGGCGTGCCCTCCTTGCGCAGCACCGTCTTGAGCACTTCGTCGGGCAGGTGGTGGATCCGGATGTGCGGGTTGGGCAGCTGGGGCGCCCGGAACGCGCCGAGCAGCAGCCGGGTCGGCAGCGGTGCTCCGGCGCGGCGCAGGCGCCGGGTCAGTTCGAAGGCGACGAGGGCGCCCATGCTGTGGCCGAAGAAGGCGTACGGCAGCTCCAGGCGTGGCAGGACGGCCTCGTACAGCGCCTCCACCAGGGTGTCCAGGCGCCGCAGCGGGGCTTCGGCGACCCGGGTCTCGCGGCCCGGCGGCTGGACCGCCGTCACCTCGACGCCGGCCGGCAGGTGTGCGCCCCAGCCGCGGAAGGCGGACGCCCCGCCGCCGGCGTAGGGGAAGCAGAACAGCCGCAGCGCGGGGGGGTCGGCGGCCGGGTGCCGGACGAACCACTCGCCCGCCGGGCGGGCCTCGTGCGGCCTGCCGCGCAGGTGCGCGACGAGGCGGGCCCGCTGGTCCCGGGGCAGCCGGGCGACGCGCTTGAGCGGGATCGCCGCCGCGTCCGGCCGGCCGGTCACCGGGCCTCCCCCGTGCCGACGGTCTCGCCGGCGGGCCGCAGCCGGATCCACCGGTCGGTGAGCGGCGTGGCCTCGCGTTCCCGCAGGTGGATGTCGACGAGGTCCATCAGCGCCTGGTCGGCCCGCCAGCGCCGGGCCTGCTCGCGCTTGGCCGGGTTCCACGGTTCGGCCTCGAACTCCTCCAGCACGGTCAGCACCAGCTGGCCGGAGAGATGCTCGATGAACCGGACGTTGGCCGCGAACTGCGCGTCGAGTCCGGCTTCGCCGAGCCCCGCCGTCATGCCGATGTGCAGGCGGCTCATGAAGTCGAAGTCGTAGAAGCGGACGAAGGGGCCGGCTCGGCCGGGTCGTCGTCGGCCGCGGCCCACTCCCGGAAGAAGCGCTGCACCTCCCGGCTCGCCGCGCTGAACCGGGCCAGTCCGGTCACCATGGCGGGCCGGTCCCGAGGCGCCGCAGCGCGTCGTGGAAGAACAGCAGTCCGGGGACCGCCCAGTACACGGCGGTGTCCCAGATGACCTTGGCGAGCATGACCCGGGCATTGCCCATGAGCGCGTACTGGTTCTCGTAGATGCTCAGCCAGCCCTCGGCGACGAGGAGGAAGACCTGATTGTGGACGGCGGCGAGTTCCTCGACGTCGTCGCCGTCGAGGGCGTGCGCGATCAGGTCGGTGATCAGGCCGTTGCTGATGGCGATGAGGTCCAGCCCCGGGGAGTACAGGGGGTCGAGGAAGACGCCGGCCTCCCGGCCAGGCACCAGCGGTCCGCGGAGAAGACCTGTTCGCAGCTGTAGGCGTAGTCCTTCATCACCCGGAAGTCCTGGATCCGGTCGAGGTGCTGCCGGACGACGCCGGCGCACTGCGGCTCGTGCGCGTCGAGCCATTCCAGGGCGCGCTCGAAGCGGTTGAGGTCCTCGAAGCGGTGCAGGTCCGGGTCGGTGACGATGCCCACGCTGGTGGAGCCGGAGGCGAGCCGGATCAGCCAGACCCAGTAGCCGGGGCCCATGAGGTGGTTGGTGGACAGCTCCCGCCGGCCCTCCTCGATCCTGGCGTGCCACTGCGGGTCGTCGGACCACTGGTCGACGTCGATGGGGCAGCCGACCCGGAACCACACGGCGTTGGCCCGGTGGCCGACGCTCTTGGCGAGGCCGAGCCGGCGTTTGAGCAGGGAGGTCCGCCCGGTGGCGTCCACCACCCACCGTGCGCGGACGTTCCTGGTGGTGCCGTCGGAGGTGCGGACCCGCAGCCGGTGGTGCTCGTCGCCCGGGACCAGGTCGACGGCCTCGACCTTCGCCCCGGACAGGAACCGCATGCCGCGGGCGGTCACCTCGTGCGCCAGGGCGTTCTCCAGCCGGCCGCGGTCGAGCTGGTAGGTGCCGACGGCGCCCGGGGGCGGACGGAGTGGCCGAGTTCCACACGGCGGGTGATGTCGTCGTTGCCGTCCTTGGAGAAGAACACCCGCAGCCCGTACTTGTTCAACTGCTGGGACCGGAGGTGCTGTTCGAGTCCGAGCACCTGGCGCAGGTAGTGGCCGGCGATCTCCACGGTGGACTCGCCGACCTTGTGGGTCGCCTCCGGCACCGGGTGCTCCTGGCGCTCCAGCACCAGGACCCGGGTGCCGGGGCGGTGCTCGCGCAGGTGCAGGGCCAGGGTGAGGCCGGCGGCGCCCCGCCGACCACGGCGACGTCGACGGTGTCGACGGCGTCGGGGGTGTCGAGGGCGTCTGGGGTGTCGACGGCGTCGTCCGCTGCGGAAGGGGCGACGGTCCTGTCGTTCATCGTGCTCCTGTCCTTCACGGCGCCACCGCCGTCGTCCGGGTGCCGAGGGTGATCCAGGCGCTGTCGACGGGCTCCATGCCGTCCTTGCGCTCCCGGTAGCGCTCGACGGCCTCGCTCAGCAGGGCGTCGGCGCGCCAGCGGTCGACCAGGTTTCGGGCGGTGTCGTCGGCGCCGCGCCGCTCCAGTCGCCCGGCGACGGTGTCCACCAGCTGGCCCGCGAGCCGCTCCAGCAGGTCCACGTTGCGGGTGAACTGTTCCTCCAGCTCGTCGTCGCCGAGGCCGGCCGCCATGCCGTTGTGCAGGTCGACGATGAAGTCGAGCAGGCTGTAGGGGTCGGCGAAGACGTCGGAGGCCGGCTCGTTGCCGGCGGAGTGCCACTCCCGGAAGAACTGCTGGACCCGGGCGTGCAGCAGCCAGGTGCGCTGGAGGTCGGCGTAGGCGCGGGGGCTCTCGCCGAGGCGGCGGAAGGTGTCGTGGAAGAACAGCAGGCCGGGCACGGCCCAGTAGATGATCGTGTCCCAGACGACCTTGGCCACCATCACCTGCGGGTCGGCCATGACCGGGTACTGGCCCTCGTAGGCGACCAGCCAGATCTCGCTGAGCACCAGGTAGATCTGGTTGTGCGCCACGGCCCGGTCGGTGACGTCCTCGCCCCGGCGGTCCCGGGTGACGAGGTCGGTGACGAGGCCGTTGCCGATGGCCATGAGGTCGCCGCCCGAGGAGTACAGCGGGTCGATCGACACCCCGGCCTCACCGATCAGGCACCAGCGGTCCTCGGAGTACACCTGCCGGCAGCCGTAGGCGTAGTCCTTCATCACCCGGAAGTCCTGGATCTTCTCCCGGTGGCGGCGCACCTCGGCCGCGCACTGCGGCTCGTGCGCGTCCAGCCACTCCAGGGCGCGTTCCAGGGTGTTGAACCCGTCGAACGGGTGCGCCGCGTCGTCGGCGACGATGCCGATGCTGGTGGAGCCCGACGCGAGCGGGATGAGCCAGACCCAGTAGCCGGGCCCCATGAGGTGGTTGGTGGACAGCCGGCGCAGACCCTCCTCGACCCGGGCCCGCCACCGCTCGTCGTCCGACCACTGCTGTACGTCGACCTCGTGGCCGATGCGGAACCAGGCGGCGTTGGCGCGGTGGCCCACCGGCCGGGCCAGCCCAGCTTGCGCTTGAGCAGGCCGGCGCGCCCGGTCGCGTCGACGACCCAGCGGGCCCGCAGCGTGCGCCGCTGCGTCCCCTCCTGGACGTGGACGAGGTGGTCGTCGCCGCCGGTGGCCAGGGCCACGTCCCGGACCTTGCAGGGCCGGCGGAACGTCACTCCCAGGTCGGCGACGAGCCGGCCGAGGGCGTTCTCCAGCCGGCCCCGGTCGAGCTGGTAGGAGGCCAGGGGCGCCTCGGAGACCTGACCGTACTCCACGCGCCGGGCGATGTCCTCGTTGCCGGCGTGGCTGAAGAACATGCGCAGGCCGAACTTGCGCAGCTGCTCGGTCTCCAGGTGGTCCTTCAGGCCGAGGACGTCGCGCAGATAGTGGGCCTGGACCTCGACGCTGGACTCGCCGACCTTGTGGGCGGCCTCGGGCACCGGGTGCGGCTGCCGTTCGAGGACGGCGATGCGCAGGTCCGGATCGGAGCGCCTGAGCTGAAGGGCCAGGGTCAGCCCGGCGATGCCGCCGCCGAGGACGGCCACGTCGAAGCGCTCGGAGGTGTCATGCATAGCTGACCTCGCTGGGGTGGGGTTCCATGCCGTCCGCTCCGTTCGGTCGCCGGCCCGGGCTGCTCGCCCGCGGGCCGGTCGTGGGCAGGGCGATCCAGCCCTCGCTGGTGGGGTTGCGATGGCGTTCCCGGCGGTGGGCGGCGACCAGGTCGGCGATCAGCGGGTCCCGCTGCCAGCTCTGGACCTGGGCCATGACCCGGTCGTCGCCGTACCGGTCGCCGTGGGCGTCGATGACCGCGGTGACCAGTTGCCCGGCCAGTTGGGCGAAGAGCCCGGTGTTGGCCGAGAAACGCTCGGGAACGTGGCGTCGGTCAGGTCGTCGGCCATGCCCGCGTGCAGCCGCACCATGAAGTCCAGCGGGGAGTACAGGTCGACGAACCGGGGGTCGAGACGGGAGTCGTCGAGGGCCGCCCACTCGCGGAAGAACGCCTGGACCCGGTTGCTGATGTCGGTGAGGCGTTCCAGGTCGGCGGCGACCGAGGGGGTGTCGGCCACCGTGCGGAACCGGTCCTGGAAGAAGAGCAGGCCGAAGACGCCCCAGTAGAAGGCGGTGTCCCAGATCACCTTGGAGACCATCACGCGGGCGTTGCCCATCAGCGCGTACTGGTTCTCGTAGACGGCGAGCCACATGTCGGTGACGCGCCGGAAGAGCGCGTCGTGGACGGATGCCCGCACGGTGACGTCCTCGCCGTCGAGCGACCTGGTCACCAGGTTGGTCACCAGGGTGTTGCTGATGGCGATCAGGTCCAGTCCCGGGAGTACAGCGGGTCCAGGAAGACGCCGGACTCGCCCGTCAGGCACCAGCGGCCGACGCCGTCGTACACCCGTTCGCAGCTGTAGGCGTAGTCCTTCATGACGCGGAAGTCCTGGATCCGGTCCTGGTGCTCGGTCACCGCCCGGGCGCACTGCGGCTCGTGGCGGCGCAGCCAGCCCAGGGCCTTGTCGAGGGTGTTGAACTCGTCGAACCGGTGCGCGCCGGCGTCCGCGACGATGCCGATGCTGATGGCGTCGGAGGCGAGCCGGATGAGCCAGACCCAGTAGCCGGGGCCCATCAGGTGGTTGGTGGACAGCTCGCGCCGGCCCTCCTTCAGCCGCGCGTGCCAGTCGGGGTCGTCGCTCCAGGAACCGAGGTCGATGGGCCGGCCGACCCGGAACCAGGCCGCGTTGGCCTTGTGCCCCACCTCCTTGCGCAGGCCGAAGCGCCGCCCGAGGAAGTGGCTGCGCCCGGTGGCGTCGACCACCCAGCGGGCGTGGACGAGGCGTTCGCGGCCGTCCACGGCCAGCCGGATCCGGTGGGGCGAGGCGTCGGGCGCGCAGTCGACCTGGAGGACCCTGCTCCCCGGGAGGAATGCGATGCCCTCGCGCGCACAGGCCGCCCCGAGTTCGTTCTCCAGACGGCCGCGGTCGAGCTGATAGGTGGCCAGCGGCGGAAATACCGAACTGCCCAGCTCGACCCGGTCGGCGATATCGGTGTTGTCCCCGTTGCTGAAGAACATGCGGAGACCGAATTTGCGGATCTGCCGCTGCTCCAGGTGTTCGCCGAGTCCGAGGACGTCGCGCAGATAGTGGGCGGCGATCTCCACGGTCGACTCGCCGACCTTGTGCGCGGCCTCGGGGACGGGGTGCTCCTGCCGCTCGGCGACCAGCACCCTCACGCCCGGCCGGGCCCGCCGCAGGTGGAGCGCGAGGGTGAGGCCGGCCGCCCCGCCGCCCAGGACCACCACGTCGTAGTGGCCGGCCTCGGTGCCGTCGGCGGCCTGGGCGGCGGCCTCGGCGTCGGCGGCGGCCTCGGCGCCGGCGGTGCGGGTCTTGAGTCTGCGGGTGAGCAGCGCCCGCTGTTCGGCGGACAGGTCGGATATCCGATGCCGTGCTGATCGGGTCATGCGTCCCCCTTCGTCCCGGACGACTCTCGGAGGGCGGGATTACGGACGACTTACTTCACGTGCAAGCTGACGCCCCGGAATGCCTTTCGTCGGCCGCCGGAACACCCGCATTCCGGCGGCTGGAATCCCGCGGCTCACACAGGCCACAGGGAACTTCCGCCGTCAGGTGGGGCCGGCGGCCGTCTTTTCGGGTCTCTTTGTCGACAACAGAGTGAATCGCGCGCCGGTGGCGTGTCCCGGCCGCGCACGGCGCGGTTGAAGAAACGTCGGTGCGGGGCCGGGACGTCCGTCCGGTCCGGGCACCGGCGGACTCGACCCGTCACGAAAAAAAGGGAACCGTCATGACCCAAGCGCCCAGCCCCGCCCTGGACACGGCCCTCGCCTATCACCGGGCGTGGACCGGTCACGACTTCGACCGCGCCATGGACTACATCGCCGACGACATCGTCTGCGAGGCGCCGTCCGGGCGCCTCGAGGGCGCGGAGGCCTTCCGGGGCTTCATGGAGCCCTTCACGCAGATCCTGACCGACTCGCGGCTGATCGCCGCGTTCGGTGACGACCGCACGGCCCTGCTGATGTACGACACGAAGACCCTGCCGGTGGACAGCGCCCCCGGCGCCGAGTGCCTGACGGTCCAGGACGGCACCATCAGGCACCTGCGGATCATCTTCAACCAGGCGCCGTTCATCGCGGCCGAGCAGGCGGCGTCCGGCTCCTGACCGTCCGGCACCGCCTCGCGGTCTCGTCTCAGGCGGGACCGCGGGAGCCGGTCGGCGACAGGGCACGCTCGGGGGCGTGCGGCGGCGCCTGCATGATCCGTTCGCGCAGCGCCAGGAGGTCGCGGCCGGCCACGGCTCCCAGGTCGCGTTCGAGGGAGCTCAGGAACCCGGACAGCTCGCGCAGGGCATGGGCGGGCCGGCCGAGCTGGAGGTGCCCCTCCACGATGGTGGTGGCGGCGAGTTCGTTGTAGGGGTCCAGCCGCAGCTTCTCGTAGGCGTACTCCACCGCCTCGTCCAGCTCACCGCGCGCCCGGTGGAGCTGGATCAGCCGGATCAGCGCCTGCGAGCACAGGCCCTCGTACTGCCTGCGGTACGGAGCGAGCCAGGGCTGCTGGGACTCCTCGTCCTCCAGGAACCGCCGCACGGTGTAGGCGGTGACGCGGCTGTAGTAGAAGCAGGCGCGGCGGGCGTCGCCCCGGGCGTCGCTGCCGCGCGCCTGCTCGAAGAGGCGTTCCACCTCGTGCGCGTCGCTCCACCAGCCGTCCCCGGCCTCGAAGCGGTAGAAGTTGGTGCCGCTGCGGTGGATGAACGACGACTCCTGGCCCGGACGGAGGTCCGGTTCGAGCATCCGGCGCAGACAGTGCATGCCGACGTGGAAGTTGCTGGCGGCCTTCTCAGGCGCGGTGTCCTGCCAGCCGAGTTCGATGAGCTGGTCCATGGAGACCGGCTTGCCCGGGTTCAGCAGGAACCACTTGAGCAGCAGCAGCGCCTTCCCCCGGCGCTGGCGGTGCCGGCCGAGCACCTCCTGGCCCTTGAAGACCCGGAACGGGCCGAACAGATAGGCCCGGTAGGTCGCCCGTGTTCCCCGTCCCGCGGGTGGCACCACGCGGGTTCGGTGAGCAGGGCTGTCCCTGAAGTCATACCGTGCACGTTCGCCCTCCCCGTTTGTTTCTTCAGCGATCGTGTATGGGTATAGGGGCAGTTACTGGCGTTAACGGTGAAGGGTGTTCACCGCAGTTGTCAAGCGTTACCGTGGGAAGGGCGGGTGCCGCGCATCGGCCCTTCCCCATGCCCTGAGGAACCCACCGGGAGGTGCCGGATGAGCCACGTCGATCCCGGACGCGTCGAGCGGACGCGTCCGGTGCTGAACCGCCGGGAGCGCCTGAGGCAGGCCACGCTGGAGGAGATCGTCGAGGCCGGCCGGTCCCTGCTGCGGGCCGGCCGGGAGGTGACGCTGCGGGCGGTGGCGGCCGAGATGGGCTTCACCGCGCCCGCGCTCTACCGCTACGTGGGCAGCGTGGCCGCGCTCAACGACCTTCTGTCGAACGACATCTTCGCCGAGATCGTCCGCGAGATGGCCGCGGCCGCCGAGCCCTACGGCGACGACGACCCGGCGGCGCAGATGGTGGCGGCGGCCTCCGCCTTCCGTGGCTGGGCGCTGGACCACATCGACGAGTTCCAGCTGGTCTTCCAGACCAACTCGCTCTCCGGGGAGCACGTCGCCCGGTCGGAGGCGGACGGCCGGTCCACCCGCTCACGCCGGATGCGCCGGGATCCTCCGGCGGGGTGCAGCTGTTCGCCGACTTCTTCGGGCAGATCTTCGTCCGGCTGGCACAGCGGCAGCCGTTCCCCGTTCCCTCCCGGGAGGAACTCGACGAGGAGTTCGTGGCGGTGCACTCCCCGGCGGGACGGCAGGCCCGACGTCGCGGAACTGCTGGGTCCCGACGGGCTGGGGATGATCTGGCTGTTCGAACTCGCCTGGGCGCAGCTGTACGGCATCGTCACGCTGGAGGTGTTCGGGCACGTCCGGCCGCAGCTGGTCCGGTCGGGGCGCTCTTCACCGCCGTGATGCGGGAGATCGGCCGCAGCGCCGGGATGGCCGACGACTGGGACCGGCTGGCCGCGATCAGCAGGGAGGTCCTCGCCCGCCGGGCGTGACGCCGTCGGCGTCAGGGGACCGCGGTGCGCGGCCGCCGGCCGCCGGCGGCGCCCCGCGGGGCGCGCGGCCCTCATCGCGCACGCCTCACCCGCTCCCGCAGCGCGAGGAGTTCGGGACCGGGCGCCACCCCAGGTCCTCCCGCAGGACCCGGACGAACTGCTCCAGCTGGGAGACGGCCCCGGTGAGACTGCCCTGGGCCAGGTGGATCTCGACGGCGGCGGTGGCCGCCTCCTCCGCGTACGGGTCGCGGTCCAGGATCCTCGTCGCACAGGTCAGCGCCTCGTAGTGGTGGCCCGCCGGCGGTGCAGGCGCAGCAGCTGGAGCAGGGTCTCCTCGTGTCCGCGCTCGTGGGCCGCCCGGAACGGCGCGAACGCGTCCTGGTAGACCTCCTCGGGCAGGAACCCCCGGTCGTAGTGGGCCAGCAGGCCTTCGTAGGCCGCGATCGCGGTCCGTGTGTCGCCCGCCCGGCGCGCGGCGCACGCCCGCTTCGACAGCATTGCCACCTCGTCGGCGTCGGTCCACCAGCGGTCGCCGGGGTCGAACCAGTAGTGGCCGTGGGGATCGGAGCGGAGGAACCTCGACGGCTGCCGGCTGGCCAGCTCCGGCTCCAGCACCCGGCGCAGCGAGTGCTGTGTCACGTGCAGTCGGTTGGCCCGGTTCCCCGGACAGCCGGGCCAGAGCACCTCGGCCAGTTCGACGTCCCGGAACTCCTGCCCCGGGTTGAGCAGGAACCACTTCAGCAGAGTGCGTGCGCTCGCCCGGCCGCCGCGCGGCTCCCCAGCGGGACGCCGGCCCGGTGGACCCGGAACGGGCCGAAGAGCCACGCCTGGTACTCGTGTCGGGCGCCGGGCCGCTCTCCGGCGTCGTCCGGCGGTGTCGTGCCGGTTCGGGCGGACGCGCCGTCCGACGGCGTCCGCGCAACCCCCTGTGATCGGTTCATTGCGTTCCCCGTCCCCGTTGAACCCCCTCGGGTGTTCGACCCCGCGAACGCCCTCGGATGTTCGACCCTTGATTCCCCCGGCGGTCCGGTCGAAACCACCCGGAGTCATGGTCCTCGTCGCCCTCGTACCCCGTCACGGCGGGACTCCGCTCTCCCGGACCGCCCCTGCGGCCCGGGGCAGGCATCGTGCCAGCCGGGCGGCTGCGGTGGAAGGTCCCGGGACGGCGCGGGTGCGCGGGCGGGTGGGCGACGCCACTTTCAGGACCCGTAAGCACTCGGTAAGTCGGCGTGACTAGCGTCCCCGCACAGCCGTCGACGGGCTGTGCCGTCAGATCCCACCACCCCCGGAAGGGGACTCGCACCCATGCTCTCGCATCTGGACGCGGTGACCGTCCTGGCCCGTGACGTGGAGCGCACCACGGCGTTCTACACCGACCTGCTCGGATTCTCCGTCGTCCCCGAATTCTGCGCCCCGAGGGCGACTTCGTCTGGCTGCGCTCGCAGAAGCGCTCCACCAGCATCCTCGTCCAGGACGTGGCCACCCGGGCCGGCAAGCCGACCCAGGCGGACATCCCGGAGGCCAGCGGAGGCCTGATGCTCGGATTCGCCGTCGACGACGCCGAGGTCGCCCACAAGACGGCCATGGAGGGCGGTTACGAGATCCGCACCCCGGTCGTCGACATGGGCTCGGGCCGCACGTTCGGCGTCAAGGACCCCGACGGCAACCACCTCCAGCTGTTCGATGTCTATCCGCAGGTCAAGGAGATCCAGCGCCGGATCGGCCTGGACTGACCCCGAGGGAGCCGCTCCATGTCCATGACCGTCGGAGAGTTGTTCGCCGCGCTCGCCACCCGCTTCAACCACGAGGCCGCCGCGGGCATGAACCGGACCCTGCAATGGAAGATCACCGACGAGGACCCGGGCGTCTGGGCCTTCGAGATCAAGAACGGCCAGGGCCGGCTCATCCCGGCGGGGTCGAGGAGCCCGACACGACGTTCGTCACCAGCAGCGAGACCTGGGTGGCGATCGCGGAGGGCCGCCAGGACGCGATGCGCGCCTTCATGACCGGAAAGCTCAAGGTCAAGGGCGACATGATGCTCGCGATGAAGGTTCCCAAGCTCTTCGAGACCGGCGTCTGACACCCGACTCAAGGAGTTGACGACGTGCAGAAAACCGCGGAACGCACCACCGATCCCGAGAAGGTCCGCCTGGAGGCGGTCGCGGCGCTCACCGATCCCGCGACGATCCGGTACCTGGAGCAGATCGGTGTCGGCGAGGGCTGGACCTGTGCCGAGGTCGGAGCCGGGGCGGGGTCGATCGCCCGCTGGCTGTCCAACCGGGTCGGCCACTTCGGCACGGTCCACGCCATCGACATCGAGACGTCCTACATGGACGGGCTGTCCGCGCCGAACCTCGAGGTCCGGCAGCAGGACATCACGACCACACCGCTTGAGGAGGGCGCGTACGACCTCGTCCACGCCAAGATCCTCCTCATGCACCTGGCGGACCGGGAGCGGATCCTCGGCGAGTTCGCCAAGGCCCTCAAGCCCGGCGGCCACCTGCTGGTCGAGGAGGCCGACATCCGCAGCATCCAGCGGGTCGACCCGCCCTCGCCCCTGCTCACCCGGGCGGCCAACGCCCTGGAGACCTTCTTCTACTTCGGCGGCGCCGACCCGGGTACGGGATGAAGCTCCTGCCCGCGTTCCGCCGCACCGGGCTCACCGTGCTCGGCACCGACTGCCAGCTCACCGCCGTCCAGGCGGGCACCCCCGAGATGCAGACGATCGTCCTGAGCCTGGCCAAGCTCGCCCCATGATCACCAAGGTGGGGCTGATGGGCGAGAAGGAGATCGAGGCCGCGTTCGACCAGCTCCAACGGCCCTCGGACACCGTCCTGTACACCCCGATCACCGTGTCGGTGTGGGGCCGGCGGTCCGCGGACTGACCCGCCCTTCTTCGGCACAGCACGGAAAGGACAGCGGCATTGCTGTACGCAGTCATCGCCTATGACGGCACCGAGCCGGGGACGTTCGAGCGGCGGATGCACGTCCGTCCCGCCCACATGGCCAACGGCGAGCGGATGATGGCCGACGGGTCCTTCCTCTTCGGCGGAGGGATCCTGGACGGCGCCGGGAAGATGGCCGGCGGAGTCCTGATCGTCGATTTCGAGACACGCGAAGAGATCGACGAATGGCTCAAGAACGAGCCCTACATCGTCAACAAGGTCTGGGACCGCGTGGAGGTGCACCCCTTCCTGGTGCCGCCCCAGTTCCTCAGCCTCTTCCCCAAGTACCAGGAGCAGCCGGCCGCCGGCTGAGGCATCCGCCCACGCCATCTCTCAGGGAGCCCACGCACCATGGAGACAACGTCACGCGCCCTCAGGGCGATGACCCTGCTGGTCACCAGCCTGGGGTCGTTCATGGTCCTGCTCGACGGGTCCATCATCTTCGTCGCCCTGGGCGAGATCCAGCAGGATCTCGGCGCGCAGATGTCGGACCTGCAGTGGACCGTGGACGCCTACACGCTGCCGTTCGCCGCACTGATGCTGATGACCGGCACCCTGGGGGACCGGCTGGGCCGAAAACGGGTGTTCCTCACCGGCCTCGTCCTCTTCGTCGCCGGTTCCGCCCTGTGCGGCTTCGCGGACAGCTTCGGCGTGCTGATCCTCGGGCGGGTGCTGCAGGGGGTCGGCGCCGCCGCCATCGAGACCGGCAGCCTCGCGCTGCTGGTGTCGACGTTCAACGACCCGACGGGCCGGGCGAAGGCCATCGGCATCTGGACCGCCGTCTCCGGCGTCGCCCTGGCCCTGGGCCCGCTCTTCGGCGGAGTGCTGATCGAGTCCTTCAGCTGGCACGCGATCTTCCTGATCAACCTGCCGGTCGGCGTCGTGGCCCTGGCGCTGGGCCTGCGCTGGCTGATCGAGTCGCGCAACCCGCGCGCCGGCCGGCTGGACGTGCCCGGCCAGATCTGCGTGACCGCCGGTCTGTTCTGCCTGATCATGGCGTTGATCCAGGGCGAGCGCGAGGGCTGGGGCTCGGCACTGATCGTCGGCCTCCTCGTCGGGTCCGCGGTGCTGCTCGGGGCCTTCGTGGTCGTGGAGACGCGCAGCCGGGAGCCGATGCTGCCGCTGGACCTGTTCCGCAACCGCACCTTCGCGGTCTCCAGTGTCATCGCGTCGCTGCTCGGCTTCGTCATCGTCGGCGCGATGTTCTTCATGGCCCAGTACTTCCAGACCGTGCAGGCGCACTCGGCGCTGGAGACGGGCCTGCGGCTGCTGCCGCTGACGCTCGGCATCTTCTTCTTCTCACCGCCGGCCAGCACCCTCGCCGGCAAGCTGGGCCCCCGGGTCCCGATCATCGTCGGCGGGCTGCTGGTGACGGCCGGTTTCCTGCTGCTGACCACGGTCGAACCGGGTTCCGGATTCGGCGCGGTGTGGTGGAAGCTCGGGCTGGTCGGCGGCGGCATCGGCTGCATGTTCGCACCGCTGACGCTGGCCGTGATGGCCTCCACGCCGCCCGAGCGGGCCGGGCTGGGCTCCTCGATGATCAACACGACCCGGATCGCGGGTTCACCGCGGGCGCCGCGGTGCTGGGCACGGTGGTCGTGTCCGTCTTCAAGGACGAGGTCGTCTCCGCCCTGGCCCGCATGGGCGTGAGCGGCGAGGCCGGCCACGCGCTCGCCGAGCGCATCGGCGGTTCCGGCGCGAGCGCCGGCCAGGGCGCCGGTGCCGTACCGGACCTGCCCGTCGACCGGGGCGAGTTCACGGCGGCGGTGCAGCAGTCCTTCGTCGACGCGATCCACGTCGTCTTCCTGGTCTGCGCCGGCTGCACGCTGCTGATCGCCGTCCTCGCCGCGGCCCTGATGACCCGTGGGCGGCTGCCCGACCCGGTCCGGCCGCCGCGCCGGCCGGGGGACGCCGGGCGGGGGGACGCCGGCCGCGGGCGCG
Source organism: Streptomyces sp. SW4 (assembly GCA_003248315.1). Classification (GTDB taxonomy): domain Bacteria; phylum Actinomycetota; class Actinomycetes; order Streptomycetales; family Streptomycetaceae; genus Streptomyces. The sequence goes on along the minus strand of QKWM01000001.1, from coordinate 351,139 downwards.
ACGGGCGCCGCCGGAGCGGACGTCCGGGCCGGGGCGGCGCCGGCCGCCGTGCGGGTGCCCTCGGCGCTCGTCGGAACCGAGTGGCTCGCGGAGCACCTGGGCCGTCCGGGGCTCGTCGTCGTCGACTGCACGGTCGACTTCCGGCCGCTTCCCGAAGGGGGTGTCCATCTCGGCAGCGGCCGTGAAGGGTACGAGCAGGGGCACATACCGGGCGCGGTCTTCGCCGACCTGCTCACGGAACTCGCCGATCCCACCGCGCCCAAGCCGTTCGCCGTGCCGCCGCCCGGGCCGCTGGCCGCGTCGCTGGAGCGGCTCGGGATCGGCAACGGCACCGCGGTGGTCCTCTACGACGGGGCGCACACCGCCTTCGCCACCCGGCTGTGGTGGCTGCTGCGCTGGCTCGGGCACGACAACGCCGCCGTGCTCGACGGCGGCCGGCGCAAGTGGGCCGCGGAGGGCCGCCCGATGGCCACGGACGTCCCGGACGTCGAGCGGGGCCGCTTCGTCCCGCGCCCGCGGCCGGAGCTGTTCGTGACGCGGGATCAGGTGCGGGCCGCGGTCGACTCCCCCGACGTCTGCCTGGTCAACGCGCTCTCGCCCGAGCAGCACGCCGGCCAGGTCCCGGTCGCGCACGGCCGCACCGGCCACATCCCCTCCAGCGTCAACGTCCCGGCGGCCTCGCTCCTGGACCCCGCGACCGGCTGCTTCCTGCCGGCGCCCCGGCTCGCCGACCGGTTCGCGGCGGTCGGTGCGACCGAAGCCGGCCAGGTCGTCGCGTACTGCGCCGCGGGGGTGGACGCGACCGTCGACGCCTTCGCGCTGGAAATGCTCGGTGTGCGCAACGTCGCTCTCTACGATGACGGCCTCGTGGAATGGAGCGGCGATCCCGCGCTGCCCCTGGCCACCACGATCTAGGAGGGCGGTCGACGATGGCGTACGACGAGGAACTCGCGAACCGCATCCGGGAGGCTCTCTCCGGGCAGCGCCAGGTGCGCGAGGTGAAGATGTTCGGCAGCCTCGCCTTCATGGTCGACGGCAGCATGGCGGTCACCGCCAACGGCGACGGACGGCTCATGGTCCGCTGCGACCCCGACCGGGCGGAGAAGCTGCTGGAGCGGGAGGGCGCCGACTGGGCGGAGATGCGCGGAAAGCCCATGGGCAAGGGCTGGATCGTGGTCGCCGCCCACGGCATCGACTCCGACGAGGCCTTCGAGGGCTGGATCGCGGAGGCGTTGGACTACAACCGAAAGGTGAGCGGCAGTGGCGACTGAGAAGGGTGTGCACGTCACCCCGCCCTTCGACGGCTTCCCGCCGGAGCTCTTCTCCTTCCTGGAAGGGCTGGAGAAGGACAACTCCAAGACGTACTGGAGGCCCACCGGACCGTCTGGGAGACGTCCGTGAAGGAACCGGTCGAACGGCTCATGGCCGACCTGGAGGAGGAGTTCGGGCCGCTGCGCACCTTCCGGCCGCAGCGGGACGTGCGGTTCTCCAAGGACAAGACGCCGTACAAGACCTGGGTCGGGGTCACCACCAGCGACCGGGCCGTCGGCGGCATCGGGGCCTTCCTGCGGATCGACGCCGACGGGATGCGGCTGGCCGGCGGGGCCATGGCCTTCGCGCCGGACCAGGTCAAACGGTTCCGTTCGGCCGTCGACGACGCCGGGTCCGCGGCGGAGTTCGAGGCGATCCGCCGACGGCTGGCCGAGCGGGACCTGGTGGTGGAGCCGGGCGCGCAGCCCGTCCTGAAGCGGGTGCCCGCCGGCTATCCCGCGGACCACCCCCGCGAGGAACTGCTGCGCTGGAAGGGCGCGGTGGTGATCAAGGAGTACGAGCGGGCCGACTGGATGCACCGGGCCGGCGCGATCGACGCGGTGCGCGAGATCTGGACGGCGACGGCGCCCCTGAAGGAGTGGATCGACACCCACGTCGGGGAGAGCGAGACACCGCGCCGGCGCTGACCCGGGGACCGCTCCCGGTGCCGCGCGCGGCACCGGAGCGGCCGGGGAACAGGACCACGGGCTTGTAGCCGACCACAGGAGGACGGCGGATGTGTGGCATAACCGGTTGGGTCTCGTTCGACCGTGACCTCACCCGTGAGCGGGAGACCCTGGACGCGATGACGCGGACGATGGCCTGCCGGGGCCCCGACGCGTCCGGCACCTGGGTGGAGCCCCACGCCGCCCTCGGCCACCGGAGGCTGGCCGTGATCGACCTGCCCGGCGGAAAGCAGCCCATGACGGTGCGCACCCCCAACGGCGCGGTCACCCTCGTCTACAGCGGCGAGACCTACAACTTCACCGAGCTGCGCGAGGAACTGGTGCGGGGCGGTGAGCGCTTCACGACCGCCGGCGACACCGAGGTGGTGCTGCGCGGCTATCTGCGCTGGGGCGAGGCGGTCGCCGACCGGCTCAACGGCATGTACGCGTTCGCCGTCTGGGACGGGCGCGAGCAGAAGCTGGTGATGATCCGGGACCGGCTGGGCATCAAGCCCTTCTACTACCACCGCACCCGCGACGGGCTGCTGTTCGGCTCCGAACCGAAGGCGATCCTGGCCCACCCGCTCGCCGAGCGCGTGGTGGACGTCGACGGTCTGCGCGAGTCGCTGTCGTACTGCTTCACACCGGGGCACGCGATCTGGTCGGGCATGCGGCAGGTGGAACCCGGCACCGTGGTCACCGTGGACGCGAACGGCCTGCGCGAGCGCACCTACTGGCGGCTCGAGACCCGTCCGCACCCCGACGACGTGGCGACCACCGTCGCCCGGGTCCGTGAGCTGCTCGACGACACGGTGCGGCGGCAGCTCGTCGCGGACGTGCCGCGCTGCGTGCTGCTCTCCGGGGGCTGGACTCCGGCACCCTCACCGCGCTGTCGGCGGCGCACCTGGGCGAGGAACGGGTGCGGACCTTCGCGGTCGACTTCATGGACCACGCGGAGAACTTCAAGTCCGACGATCTGCGCGACACCGTCGACGCCCCGTACGTGAAGGACGTCGCCGAGCACGTCGGCTCCGACCACGCCGACATCGTCATCGGGCCGAAGACCCTCGCCGACCCCGCGATCCGCCAGGCGGTGATCGGTGCCCGGGACGTGCCGACGACGATGGGCGACATCGACTTCTCCTGTACCTGCTGTTCAAGGAGATCAGGCAGCGCTCGACCGTGGCCCTGTCCGGCGAGGCCGCGGACGAGGTCTTCGGCGGGTACAAGCACATGCACGTGCCGCAGATCCAGCAGGCCCGCGCCTTCCCGTGGATCGCCCTGAACATCGGCGCGTTCGACAAGGACGGCACGGGCGTGCGGCCGGAGCTGTGGTCGGCTCTGGCGCTGGAGGAGTACCGGCGGGACGCGTACGCCGGTGCCCTGGGGAGGTCGAGCGGCTCGACAGCGGCGACGACCACGGCTCGGAGGACGACTTCGAGTACCGGATGCGGGTGATGATCCATCTGCATCTGACCCGGTTCATGCGCTACCTGCTGGACCGCAAGGACCGGCTGAGCATGGCGCTCGGCCTGGAGGTGCGGGTGCCGTTCTGCGACCACCGGCTCGTCGAGTACGTCTACAACACGCCCTGGGCGTTCAAGACGTACGACGGCCGGGAGAAGAGCCTGCTGCGCGGGCCGCCCGGGACGTGCTCCCGGAGTCGGTGCTGTGGCGCCCAAGAGCGCCTACCCCTCGACGCAGGACCCGTACTACGCGGCGGAACTCCAGCGGCAGGGCAAGGAGCTGCTCGGCGACCGGGGGCACGCCGTCTTCGAGGTGATGGACCGGCGGTGGCTGGAGGACGCCACGGGCCGGGACACGGACGGGATGGACCGGCTGACCCGGCTGGGCCTGGAACGGACCCTGGACCTGGCCACCTGGCTGGACGCCTACCGTCCGACCCTGCGGCTCCCCTAGCGGAGCGGGCGGCGGGGCCGGGCCGGCATCCGGCCCGGCCCCGCGACCCGCCGCTTCACGAGTCGGGACGACAGGATTTGAACCTGCGACCCCTTGACCCCAGTGAACGAAATACCGTCCAGGGGGTCCGTGAGGTCCAGGGAGAGCGGAAAAGCCCAGGTCAGCATCCACAGAGTCCACCCCCGCACACCGAGTCCGTGAGACGTGTGTGAGACGGACGAAGCCCCGCCCGGCATCGTGCCAGGCGGGGCTTCTCGCGTATCTCAGCCGGTCGTTCACCTGTGGCGCCACGTACGCCACGGGCGCGTGATGACCTCTCGGAAGGTGTGGTGGGACGGGTTCTTGCCGCAGTGCTTCAGCACCCACGACTGCGGCTCTGCGAAGTCGTGGGCGGCCTCGGAGGACTCCCCGCACACCGCGCACTGCATCGCGTACGTCACCGGCTCGGCGTCCGGCTCGCGGTCGGGCTCCAGGGTCCACGTCTCGTGCCGGATCACTGCCCGCGTCATCGCTTCCCCTCCAGCTCCGCCCAGATCCGCTTGCCCCACGGCAGCGACTCGGTACCCCAGTTCTCGGCCAGCTCCGCCACGAGCGCGAGACCGCGCCCGCTCTCGCTCTCGGCGTCCGGCGCTCGCGGCGCAGGTGGCGCCTTCGAGAAGTCCACGACGCCGACACGCACGCACGCCGTCTCGGGCCGCTCGATCGTGACCCGGATCGATTCCCGCCGCGCGTGCTGGACCGCGTTCGCCACCAGCTCGGAGATGACCAAGGCGGTGTCCTCGGCCAGCTCGTCCAGCTCCCAGACAGACAGGGAAATTCGGACCAGGCGCCGCGCGGTCGCGGCGCTCTCAGGTTCTCTCGGCAGGGTCTCGCTGTAACCGGGGTGCCCGGTCGGCCGGGCCCTGGATGTAGGTTGCGGCATGTCGGTCTGCTCTCTCAGATCGGCCATGCCCTGGGGCCGGTCGCACGGTCGCCAGGGCGCTGTGCATTCAGGTAACCGGCGGGCGTGATCGCGCGGGGAGCCTCACGGGGGGCCAGGGAGGGGCCACACTAGATACGGAAGGGGCCACCATGACCGACGCGGACCGACGCAAGCAGTTCGGCCAGTACCTCGCGAGCCTGCGCCGCCACACTGGGCGGTCACAGCGGCAGTTCGCCGCTGTGCTCTGTGCCGCCTTCGGCACGCAATCGATCACCCGGAACGAGGTCTCCCGGTGGGAACGCGGGGGCCGTGTCCCAGACGTGTGGCTCTCCACCATCGCCCAGGTGCTCGGGGTGCCGTTGGCCGAGCTGGAGCAGGCCGCCGCGTACGCCCGAGGGGACACCCTGGCGCGGCTTCCAGGCGTCGCGGCCACCCTCGCGGACCTGCTGCCCGACGGGGACGCGCTGGAGCCCCTGGCAGCCCCCGGCGGCCGTCGGATCGGCGCCACCACCGTGGACGGGCTGGCGGCTCGCGTTCACGGTCTCCGGCTCGCGGACGATGTGCTGTCCGGCGGGACCTGATCGCCCCCGCCTTCCGCGAGCTGCGCGCCGCCGTCCGCCTGTACCGCGAGTCCGAGCACTCCGAGGAGACGGGGCGTGGCCTGCTCGTGCAGATCGGGGAGTTGGGCCAGATCGCCGGTTGGATCGCCTCGGACGCCGGACGCGGGGAGGACGCGGAGCACGCCTACCGGCTCGGGCTCTCGGCCGCCCGCCAGGCCGGGGACGCGCCGCTGGTGGCACAGCTCGCGGGCAGCCTCGGCTACCACCTGACGAACAGCGGCCGGGAACGGGAGGGGCTGGAACTGGCGAAGGCAGCCGTCACGGAGGCCGGGCCGGACGCCCCGGCCACAACCCGCGCCCTGTTCCTGGACCGCGTGGCATGGGCACATACGCGTGCCGGGGAGGCCCAACCCGCCCTGCGGGCGCTCGGTGAAGCCCACGCCGCGCTGGACGCCACGGACGGCCCTCCCGCACCGACGTGGGCCTACTGGGTGAACCGCGAGGAGCTGGAGGTCATGGACGCCCGGGTGTTCACCGAGCTACGCCGCCCGCTGCGCGCGGTGCCGCTGCTCCAGGACGTGCTGGCACGCTACGACGCCACGCACGCCCGGGAAGTCGCGCTGTACCGCTCATGGCTGGCCGTGGCGCTGACCGACGCGAACGAGCCCGAGCAGGCCGCCGAAGAGGCCCGCCGCGTCATCGACACGTCCGGCGATCTCTCCTCAGAGCGCACGGCGGAGCGGGCCCGGACGGTCCTCCACCGACTGAAGGATTACGAGGACGTGCCCGAGGCGCGCGAAGTACTGGCCGACTACGGACACTTGTTGCTGGCTTAGGGGTACGCCACTCGTTTCCGGTCGGTCAAGCTAGCAAAGTGCCTTCAGCGAAGGCGTCGAGGAAAGAGGAACTTTGCCCGATCAGCAGACTCCACTGCGCCTATCATACGAGCCGGATGACTATTTGTGCACATGGAATATCCCCGACGGAAAGGGGGGCAGCACTGAACTCCCAGGCCAATTGGAAGTACTGCCGAACCGTGCGCCAAAGGGTTCCGTGTATGGCCGCCTTCCGCTAAACCGCGACGAGGCCCAAGAAGGAGTGTTCTCCTTCTCTTTCCCGCAGGTTGTAGAAGCTCCAGTCCTATCAGGGACATTGGCCAATGGTGGATCAGTAATCCTTCTTGATGCCCACATTACTTACTGGACCATGAACCAAGGGCACGTGACTGGCAGCGCGGCTCTCTTGAGCAAAGGTGGGGAATTCTTTGGTCGGCGCAGCCCACAAATGGCGCCCGAACATGACAATGAAATCCCCCTTGTGTCGTCAATAGAATTTCAGATAACAGCACTCGATGCACTTACCGGAACTGCGCCAATCGCGAGCGTGCAGACTCCAGGCATACATCCGGACAATCCCACGGGTTTGTGGAGTGCTAATCTTAACCTGGAAGCACGAGCCGAGTGGGCAAAGGAAGGCGTGGAGCTTTCCGTTGGCTACAACGGCCGAATGCGAACCGCAGACGGATTTGAATTTCGCCTTTGTTTTAGCCCGGTGGCAACGGTCACCCTTCAACGAGGCGTATCGCTTCGGGTTGCATTTGACGAGTTCATAGAGCCGCTCCGACGGATCAGCTCAATCGCAACTGGTAAGCCCCAAGATCTGACGTACGTAGCAGTAAGGTTGACTGACATTGCGGGTCAGTACCAGGTGTACGGCACCGGTATCACGCAGGCTCCATTTGCTAGCTCAGAAAAAGACGTTAGGAATCACCGGAGTGCCATCAGAGCCAAAGCCGACGAACTATCCCTTTTGGACCTGGTTCTCGAATGGCGCAAATATGCAGCAGAGCACCACCCTTTGGTGGAAACATATGGCTCAATGTTGCACGCACACGACCAGCACCCACGGTCGCGCTTCTTGCTGCTAATCCAAGCATTGGAAGGTCTGCACGGATACGAAACCCGCAACGAGTACAGCCAACGCCGGCTTAGCCATCTATCCAAGAGAGAGCAGGTCATTGACAGCCTGAGCAGCGTAGCTGACCGCGACGTAATGCAGTTCTTGAAGAAGTTCCTTTCGAAGAACCCTCCCACGAGCCTCGATGCCGTGTTGAAGTCTATGACTGGCGCGCTCCCTGTTGACATCATGGACCGCATCGCGGCGACCTCACTCGTTACAGAGGCCATGTCCAACCCCTCAGTAAAAACACCGGCAAATGCGCTGCGCATCGTTCGGAATAACCTTGCGCACGGCACGCGAGGCTACGATGCGTTCGAACTTGATGAAGTGGTGCGCATCCTCGAATTGGCGGTACGGGCTCATTCACTGAGAATCCTGGGGTGCCCAGATGACGTAGTGAAACGAGTCTTCGAGGAATCTGATTGATCAATCGGCTCACCTTGGGTTCTCGTTACACGCAGGAAGCCGCAGCGCTCACGGGCTACGGCTTCCTGACGCCGGTCGTGGCCGCGCTCCCGGCGCAGGCGCTCAGCATCATGGGACAGGTTCATGATCTTGCTCCCTCGACTGTTGCTGATCTTGCTGTGCGTTCCGCCCTCCTTTCAGGGGGGCGGAAACGTGCACCTCGGCCGCGTGTACCGCGTGCACCTGAGCGTGTGGCTGACCTGCGGCTTTGCTGGGACCGTGCACCCGGCGTGCCCCGCGTGCACCTGCACGCCGAAAACGCCGCGTGCACCTGTTCGTGGCCTCGTGCGGGCGGTCAGAACAGGGCGCCGGACGGGGCCCGGTAGACCGTGCCCGCGCCCGCCGGACCGGCCTTCGCCTCCAACTGCCCGGCCTCCACGAGCTTGGCCAGACGGCGCGCCGCGCCTTCTCCTTCTGCGCCGCGCTCGGCTTCTCCGTCTCGAAGATCGCCTTCGCCGCCTCCAGGGCGGAGATCCCGCCCCGGCCCGCACCGGCCAGCGCCACGAGATCCGCAGTGTGGTGCACGGTCGTGGTGCCGGTGGTGTGGTCGTGCAACAGACGGAACGGGCCCACCTCCGCGAACGGCTGCTTCAGGTGACGCAGGCTCACGATCGGGTCGCCCGCCTCACCCCACAGCGAGATCACCGAGCCCGCGCCCGACGTGATCCACGTAGAGCCGGCGTATCGACGTGGACGACTTGACCGCGCTCGCGGCGGTCCTCGGCGTCCGGCCCGCATCTCTCCTGCCGTCCGGCGCCCCGCTGGACCCGTGCGCAAGTGGTGAGCACGCCTACGACAACCGCGAGATCAGCGGCCCCGGCCCGCGCGTCTGCAACGACTGCGGCCACACCGAAGACCTGGAGGACTGACGTGCCCGACCCGATCAAGAAGCTGCCGCCCAACCGAAGGGGCCAGATCAGGTATCGCGCCGTGATCGACATCGGTTACGAGCCGCAGACGGACAAGGCCACCGGCGGGGTGATCATCGACCCCGTGACCGGCCAGCCGAAGATGATGCGGAAGCAGCTCACCATCACCAAGGACACCAAGACCGAGGTGAAGGACGAGCTGGTGCGCATCCGCCACCGGCGCAGCGCGGGCACGTACGTGGCCCCCACGAAGATGACCGTGGACGCGCTGCTGGACCTGTGGCTGAAGTCGGCCACGCGGGACGTGGAAGAGGCCACGGCCAGCAATTACGACAACGCCATACGGCCCGTGCGGAAGTACCTCGGGCACAAGCCCGTCCAGGAGTTGAGCGAAGAGGACGTGGAAGCGTTCATCGACTGGATGGTGACCGAGGGGCGGCAGCGCGGCGGGAAGCCCGGGACGAGCCTCGACATCCGCTCAGTGCGCCTCACCCTTGGGCGTCTGCGCTCCGCGCTGAACCTCGCGGTGCGGCGCGGCATGGTGGTGCGCAACGTGGCCGAGCACGTGACGATCTCGAAGCAGGCCAAGGAGAAGGCGTGCAAGAACGCGACCGAGCACAAGCCGTGGAACGAGGAAGAGGTGAAGCGGTTCCTGGAGGGCATCCAGGGGCACCGGTCCTACGCCCCCATGCTGCTCGCCCTGATCGCGGAGCGTCCGGCGGAGGTGTGCGGCGCACGCTGGAACCCGGACGTGGACCTGACGGCCGGGACGATCGCCGTCGGCACCAACACGCGGACGATCGTCTACGACCGCACGGCCGAGCGCGGCCAGCGGAACAAGGTGGTGGAGAAGGGAGCGAAGACCGAGGCCGGGAAGCGCACGCTGCCCATGCCGAAGCCCGTCCTGCGGGCGCTGAAGGCATTCCACACCACGCAGGCGGCTGAGAAGCTGGCCACCGGGGAGGCGTACGAGGACAGCGGGTACGTCCTCGTGGACGACCTGGGACGGCCGTGGAAGACGGACAAGCTCCGGCGCGAGGCACACAAGCTGATGGCCGCCACGGGCGTGCGGAAGGTGTGGCTGTACGACGCGCGGCACGCCTGCCTGTCCTGGATGGCGAACAACGGGGTGCCGGACACGGTGGTCTCCGCGTGGGCCGGTCACTCGGACCTCGGCTTCACGAAGCGAACCTACGTGCACCCCGACCCGCAGTCGTTGAAGGCGGGTTCAGAGAAGCTGGCCGAACTGCTCGGCTGACCTTGATCAACAGCGTTCGTGAGATTTTGTGAGACGGCGGCCCTGAAAATGATCAAGGGCCAGGCCCTGTCGAAACAGGTCCCTGACCTTGTACTTCACCGTCGGGACGACAGGATTTGAACCTGCGACCCCTTGACCCCCAGTCAAGTGCGCTACCAAGCTGCGCCACGTCCCGGTGCGCGTCCCGGACCGGTCCGGGTGAACGCGCAGGCCGAGCCTACCGCACGGGCGCGGGCGGGACGCCGGCGCCCCCGCAGCGGCGGGACGACGAAGTGTCGCGCACGGCCCCGGAAACGGCACAACCTGTCGCGCGTCCCGCCGCCTGCGCGCTGGCTAGATTGACGCCATGGACCACAGCTTCGCTCTCCACGTGCCCGACGCCGCGCTCGAACCCGAGCCGCTCGACCCGCGCAGATCGTCTCCGGCGATCCCGAGGTGACCGGGAAGGTCGTGTGGGAGTCGGCGGACGGCCGCCGGGCGCACGGCGTCTGGCAGATCACCCCGGGGGTCGTCACCGACACCGAGGCGGACGAGATGTTCGTGGTGCTCAGCGGGTCGGCCACCATCGAGGTGGAGGGCGGGCCGACGCTGGAGGTCGGCCCGGGCGACATGGCCGTGCTGCGCGAGGGCGACCGGACGACGTGGACGGTGCACGAGACGCTGCGGAAGGTGTACGCCGTCGGACGCTGACGGCACGGCGCACGGCGCGCGCGTCGCGGCCGGCCCTCACCCTCCGGCGGCGGGCCCGTGGTGCCCCGGATCTCCAGGGCGGGCGGCGCGAGATGGACGCTCCCCTCGCCCCGGGCCGGGCGAAACGGTCGAGAAGGCAGCGGGCGGCACGGCGGCCCACCTCGTGGCCCGCGTTGTCGACCGTGGTCAGCCACACGTGGCGCAGCCGGGAGATGCCGGTGTTGTCGTAGCCGACCAGGGACACGTCCCCGGGACCCGCAGGCCCAGCTCCCCGGCCGCCGACAGGGCGCCGACGCACGCGATGTCGTTGACGGCGAAGACGGCGGTGGGCCGGTCGGGGCGGGCGAGCAGCCGGACGGCGGCGCGGTAGCCGCCCTCCTCGGTCATGTCGGTGGGTTCCACGACCGCCCGGCCGGCGGGGCCGTGGGCGCGCATGGCCGACTCGAAGCTGCGCCGGCGCAGTTCGCCGACGGCGCCGTACCCCGCGAGGTGGGCGACGCGGCGGTGGCCGAGGCCGAGAAGGTGCTCGGTGGCCAGGCGGGCCCCGCGCTCGTCGTCGCCGGCGACGACGTCCACGCCGGGCGGCACCGGTTCGCGCGCGCCCGCGACGACCACCGGCATCCGGGCGGCGACCGCCTCGAGGGCGGCCGGCTCGGGCAGGGTGCCGACCACGACGAGTCCGTCCACACCGAGGTCGCCGAGCGGGCCGGCCGGGTCCTGGCCGGTGCGGCGGTTGAGGCGGGCGTCGGCCAGCAGCATGGCCAGTCCGGCCGCGTGCAGCAGGGAGTTCAGGCCGTCGAGCAGATCGACGTACCACGGGTTGCGCAGGTCGTTCAGGAGCACGCCGACGGTGCGCGTGCGCTGCTCGCTGAGGCTGCGGGCCGCCGCGTTCGGCCGGTACCCGAGGTCCCGCACGGCCCGCAGCACGGCCTCCCGCTTGTCGGGGCGCACCCGCGGGAGTCGCGCAGCACCAGGGAGACCAGCGACTTGGAGACCCCGGCGCGCTCGGCCACGTCGCGGATGGTCGGCTGCTTCATGCCGTGGACCGTTCCATGACCTCGGCTGCCCTGTCAAAGCCCCCGCGGATGCTTGACAGTGCCGATGCGGGCCGCCCAGGGTGGGCGGACAGCGTTGTGGACCGGTCCAACAAGGGCTCTCATGGTGGATGTGCTCGGTGTCGCCGTCGTCGGGTTCGGCTGGATGGGCCGGGTGCACACCCAGGCCTACGCCCGGGTGCGGCACCACTATCCGCAGCTGCCGCTGCGCCCGGAGCTGGTGGCCGTCGCCGACGAGGTGCCCGGCCGGGCCGAGGCGGCCGCCGAGCAGTTCGGGTTCGCCTCGACGGCCCGCGACTGGCGCGAGGTGGCCGCCGATCCGCGGGTGCGGGCCGTCAGCGTCACCGCGCCGAACTTCCTGCACCGCGAGATCGGCGTCGCCATGGCCGAGGCCGGCAAGCACCTGTGGATCGAGAAGCCGGTGGGCCTGTCCGCCGAGGACGCCCGCGCGGTCGCCGGTGCGGTCGCCGCGGCGGGCGTGCAGGGCGCGGTCGGCTTCAACTACCGCAACGCGCCCGCCGTGGAGGCGGCCCGCGACCTGATCGCCTCGGGCGAGATCGGCACCGTCACCCATGTCCGGATCCGGCTGTTCAGCGACTACGCGGCGCACCCCGAGTCCGCACTGACCTGGCGGTACGAGCGGCAGCGCGGCGGCAGCGGCGTCCTCGGCGACCTGGCCTCGCACGGCGCGGACCTGGCCCGGTTCCTGCTGGGCGACATCGCGTCGCTGACCGCGGACACGGCGGTCTTCCTGCCGTGGCGGGCCCGGCCGGCCGCGGCCACCGCGGGGCACGCCCGCGCCGCGGGCGGCGAGCCGGGTCCGGTGGAGAACGAGGACTACGTCGGCTGCCTGCTCCGCTTCGCCTCCGGGGCCCGCGGCGTCCTGGAGGCCAGCAGGGTGTCGGTGGGCGAGCAGAACGCGTACGGATTCGAGGTGCACGGCACCCGGGGCGCGGTGTTCTGGGACTTCCGGCGCATGAACGAACTGGGCGTCAGCCGGGGCACGTCGTACCAGGATCAGCCGGTGTGCACGGTGTACGCCGGCCCCGGGCACGGCGAGTTCGCCGCCTTCCAGCCGGGCGCCGCCAACGCCATGGGCTACGACGACCTGAAGGTCGTGGAGGCCTACCGCTTCCTGCGTTCCGTCGCCGAGGGCACCCCGTACGGGGCCACGCTGCGCGACGCCGTGCGCGCGGCGGAGGTGCTGGACGCGATGGCGCGGTCGGCGGCCAGCGGCTCCTGGGTGGACGTGGACGCGGGGGCGTGAGGGGCCGGCCGGCGCGGGTCACACGGCCGTCGCCCACGGCGGCATGTTGTACGGCGTGACCACCTGGATCGCGGACGGCGGCACCGGCCCGGCGGGCGGCAGGGCGCCGTGGGCGCGCATCACGGCGTGGCAGGCCTCGCGCAGGTCCCGGCGCAGGTCGTGGTGGAGCACGGCGGAGAGCCGGTGCTCGCGCAGCAGGCGGACGTTGTCGTGGTCGAGGTCGTGGGCGACGAAGACGGCGCAGGTGCGGCCCAGGTCGGCGAAGGCCCGCAGCGTGGCGACGTTGCCGCCGCCGATCGAGTACACGGCCCGGATCTCCGGATCGCGTTCCAGGGCCGCGCGGACCAGGTCGTACTGGGTGGCGTCCAGGCCCTGGCCCCGGTGATCTCGACCAGCGTGCGCTGCGGGTGGTGGGCCCGCATGACACCGCGGAAGCCCATCTCGCGTTCCTCCTCGTTGCGGAAGAACCCGCTGCTGAGGCTGGTCAGCACGTTGCCGGGGCGGTCGCCGAGCCACTGTCCGGTGAGATACGCGGCGGTGGCGCCCGCCGCCCGGTTGTCGATGCCGACGTAGGCGACGCGGGCGCCGGCCGGCAGGTCGGTCACCAGGGTCACGACCGGGATGCCGGCCGCCGCGAGCCGGGCCACGGCGGCGGTCGTCTCGGGGACGTCCGGGGCCTTGAGGATCACGCCCTGGGAGCCGCGCCGGGCGATCCGGTCCAGGGTGCGCACCAGGTCCTCGACCGGGCCGGTCTGCCGGAAGTGGAACCGGGAGCGCACCACGGCCGGCTGCAGGGACGGCAGTTCGGCCTCCAGCGCCGCCCGTACGGCGGTGGTGAACCGCTCCGGTGCCTGCATCACGATGTCCACCATGAACGTGCGGCCGACGAGGCGGACCTGGGTGCGCTGCCGGTCCAGCTCGGCGATGGCCCGGTGCACCTCCTGCGCCGTGCTCGGCCGCACCCCGCCGCGGCCGTTGAGGACCCGGTCCACGGTGGCCTCGCTCAGCCCGGCCTGCCGCGCGATCTCCCGGAGGGGAACGGATGGCCCATACGGCGGCTCCTTGAGGGGTTTTTGACGGCCCGCTGCCGATTGTTCGAGGGGTTTGTGCTGACAAGAATGACAGGGCCCCGGCGCTCACCGACCCCGTTCGTCCTGACCGCTTCCTCGCCCGTCCCGCCAGACCCGCCTCGCCCGTCCCGCCCGCACCGGGCAGCACCCTCCCTCGAGCACTCCGGCGTTCGAGGACAGAACCAAGGAGCAGCGAAGCTCATGCGCATCGGAATCCTGGGCCTCGGCCGCATCGGCGCCTTCCACGCCGGCACCCTCTCCGGTCTCGACGTCGTCGAGTCCCTCGTAGTCGCCGACCCGTCCGCGGACGCGGCCGAGGCCGCCGTCGCCAGGTTCGGCGCCGAGATCGCCGGCTCCCCGAGGCGCTGCTGGCCGCCGGCGTGGACGGCGTCGTGGTCGCCGCGGCGACCGACGCCCACCCGGCGCTCATCACCGCCGCCGTGGACGCCGGCGTCCCCGTCTTCTGCGAGAAGCCGGTCGCCCGCACCATGGCGGAGGGCGTCGAGGTGCTCAAGGCGGTCGCCGGCCGCGACGTGCCGGTGCAGATCGGTTTCCACCGCCGCTTCGACGCGGGCTTCGCCGCCGCCCGGGACGCGGTGCGCGCCGGGGAGCTGGGCAGGCTGCACACCGTGCGGTCGACGACGCTGGACCCGGCGCCCCCGCCGGCCGCGTACATCGCCGCGTCCGGCGGCATCTTCCGGGACTGCGCGGTGCACGACTTCGACGCCGTCCGCTGGGTGACGGGCCGCGAGGTGACCGAGGTGTACGCCGCCGGCGGCAACCGCGGCGCCGGCTACATCCGGGAGGCGGGCGACGCCGACACCACCGGCGCGGTCCTCACCCTGGACGACGGGACGCTCGCCGTGGTCTCCAACAGCCGGCACAACGCGCGGGGCTACGACGTCCGGATGGAGCTGCACGGCTTCGCCGACTCCCTCGCCGTCGGCCTGGACGACCGGCTGCCGCTGCGGTCGGCGGAGCCCGGCGTGGACTTCCCGGCCGGTCCTCCGCACGAGTTCTTCATGGACCGCTTCGCCGCCGCCTACCGCGCCGAGCTCACCGCGTTCACCGAGGTCGTCGCCGGTGTGCGGCCCTCGCCCTGCACGGTCGAGGACGCGCTGGAGGCGGGCTGGATCGCCGAGGCGTGCACGCTGTCGCTGCGCGAGCACCGCCCGGTGACACCGGCGGAGGTGCGGCGCGACTGAGCGGCCCGGGCGGGGGCCGGGGCCCGGCCGCCGGGCCGGAGGGCTGTGCGGGCTGTGCGGGCTGTGCGGGCTGTGCGGGCTGTGCGGGCTGCGGGTCAGCTCGCCGGCTCGCCGATGTCGACCATCCAGGAGATGCCGAACCGGTCCGTGCACATGCCGAAGACGTCGCCCCACATCTGCTTCTCCAGCGGCACGGTGACGGTGCCGCCGTCGGACAGCTTCTCCAGTAGCCGCGCAGCTCGGCGTCGTCGTCGCCGCTGAGGCTCACGGCGATGTTGTTGCCCGGCTTGTGCTCCATCCCGGGCGGGGTGTCGGAGGCCATCAGGGTGAAGCCGCTCGGGTCTCCAGCATGGCGTGCATGATCTTGTCGGCCTGCGGGCCGTCGGCCATGCCGAACTCGGCGAAGGTGTTCATCCGCAGCGTGCCGCCGAAGACCTGCTCGTAGAACTCCATCGCCTGCCGGGCGTCGCCGTCGAAGCTGATGTAGGGGTTGAGACGCGAGCTCATGACTGCCTCCCGGATCGGGACGAGGTGCCGGTGCTCAGCACGCTAGCGCGCACCACTGACAACGGCCCGCCGGAGCGGCCGTGCGGGCTCGCGCACGGCCGCTCCGGCGGGCCGCCCTGCCGGGCGACGGGCCCGGGAGTCGACCGCCCGGCGGGCGACGGGCCCGGGAGTCGGCCGCCCTGCCGGACGAGGGGCCCGGGGTCAGGCGCCGCAGGAGCGCAGGAACCTGCGGGTGCGGACGGCGATGGGCAGCGGCTCGTCCGGCTCGCACGGGTACATGTCCTGCTCGACGATCGCGAACAGGTCCACGCCGAGCCGCTGGGCGGCGGCGAGCACCGGCTCCAGCTCCGGCACCCCGCCCGGCGGCTCGCACATCACGCCCCGCGCCACGGCCGGCCCGAACGGCACGCCGCCCGCGGTGACCTCGGCGAGGATCTGCGGGTCGACCTGCTTGAGGTGCAGGTAGCCGATGCGCTCGCCGTAGGTCTCGATCAGCTTGACGCTGTCGCCGCCGCAGTAGGCGTAGTGGCCGGTGTCCAGGCAGAGGTTGACGAGATCGGAGTCGGTGGAGTCGAGGAACCGCTCGACGTGCTCCTCGGTGTCGATGTGGGTGTCGGCGTGCGGGTGGACGACGATGTCCAGGCCGTAGCTCTCCCTGACCTCGTGGCCGAGCCGCTCCATGCCCTTGGTCAGGTGGGCCCACTGCTCGGCGGTCAGCTCGGGGGGCTCCAGGATCTCGGCGGTCTTGTCGTCCCGCCAGAAGGAGGGGATGACGACGAGGTGCCGGGCGCCCATGGCCTGGGTGAGCGCGGCGACCCGGCCGACCTGCTCCCAGGCGGCGTCCCACTCGGCGGGGCCGCGGTGCAGGCCGCAGAAGACGGTGCCGGCGCAGACCTTGAGGCCGCGCCGGTCCACCTCGTCGGTGAGCCGGCGGGGTCGGTGGCAGGTAGCCGTAGGGGCCGAGTTCGATCCAGGAGTACCCGGCCTCGGCCACCTCGTCCAGGAAGCGTTCCCAGGGCACCTGCCGCGGGTCGTCGGGGAACCAGACGCCCCAGGAGTCGGGGCGGAGCCGACCCGGATGCGGTCGAGGGCAGGGGGCATGTCAGGACTTCCCTTCGGTCCGTTCGGGCGGGCGGGGACGGCGGGCGCGGCCGGTGACGCGGGCCCGGCCGGCGGCACGGGCGTGGCGGCCGGTTCCCGGACAGCCCGGGCTCCTCCGGGAGCTGCTCCACGTCGACGCCGCCGACCTGGGCCAGCTCGTGCCGGAGGGCGGCGAGCTCGGCGCCCCCGGCCATGTGGTTGGTCAGTTCCTCCAGCGTGATCTCCCCGCGGTCGGCGGACAGCTCCAGGGTGCCCAGGCGCAGCACGCCGAAGTGGTCGCCGACCATGAAGGCGTGGTGCGGGTTGTGGGTGATGAAGATGACGCCGAGGCCGCGGTCGCGGGCGGCGGCGATGTACTTCAGGACCACGCCGGACTGTTTGACGCCGAGGGCGGCGGTCGGCTCGTCGAGGATGAGGACGCGGGCGCCGAAGTGGACGGCGCGGGCGATCGCGACGCACTGGCGCTGCCCGCCGGAGAGGGTGCCGATGGGCTGCTCCAGGTCGTCCAGGACGATGCCCATGTTGCGCAGTTCCTCGTCCGCGGTCTTCTTCATGCGGGCGATGTCGAGGCGCCGGAACGGCCAGGGGCCTTTGGTCAGCTCGGACCCGAGGAAGAAGTTCCGCCACACGGGCATCAGCGGGACGGTGGCGAGGTCCTGGTAGACGGTGGCGATGCCGCGGTCCAGGGCCTCGCGCGGGGTGGTGAAGCGGACCGGTTCGCCGTCGACGAGGAACTCGCCCTCGGTGTGCTGGTGCAGCCCGGAGACGATCTTGATGAGGGTGGACTTGCCGGCGCCGTTGTCGCCGAGCACGCAGGTCACCCGTCCGGCGTGGACGGCGAGGTCGACGCCGTGCAGGGCGCGGACGGTGCCGTAGGACTTGCCGGCGCCGCGCAGTTCGACGAGGGCCGGTCCCCGGGAGTGCCGGACATCGCGATCACCTCCTGGCCGCCGTGCTGCGGACCCACAGATTGACGAGGACGGCACCGAGCAGCATCACGCCGAGGAAGGCCTTGAACCAGTCGGGGTTCCATCCGGCGTAGACGATGCCCTGGTTCACCATGCCGAACATGAAGGCGCCGAAGACGGGGCCGATGGCGGAGCCGTAGCCGCCGGTGAGCAGGCAGCCGCCGATGACGGCCGCGGCGATGTAGATCAGCTCCTGGCCGACGCCCTCGCCGGACTGCACGGTGTTGAAGGAGAACAGCTGGTGCATGCCGACGAACCAGGCGCCGAAGCCGACCAGCATGAACAGGGAGATCTTGGTGAAGGTCACCGGGACGCCGACGGCCCGGGCGCTGTCCTTGTCGCCGCCGACGGCGAAGACCCAGTTGCCGTACCTGGTGCGCAGCAGCACCCAGGTGGCGAGCGCGGCGAAGACCAGCCACCACACCACGGTGATCTTCACCTGGACGCCGCCGACGTCGAACGAGGAGGCGAACAGCGCCCGCGCCTGCCCGAAGCCGTCCATGTCGCTGATGTCGTCGGTGGCGACGTTGCCGGTGACGAGCTTGGTCACGGCGAGGTTGACGCCCTGGAGGATCAGGAAGGTGCCGAGGGTGACGAGGAAGCTCGGCAGTCCGGTCCGCACCAGCATCCAGCCGTTGAACGCGCCGACGGCGAGGGAGACCACGAGGGCGGTGAGGACGCCCGTCCAGACGTTCAGGGTGAGCTGGTAGCTGAGCATGCTCGCGGTCAGCGCGGAGGTGACCACGGCGACGCCGGACGACAGGTCGAACTCCCCGCCGATCATCAGCAGCGCCACGGGCAGCGCCATGAGGCCGATGGTGGACGACTGGTAGAGGACCGTCGCCATGGCCCCGCCCTCGCGGACGGTGGGGCGGCGATCAGGAAGAACACCAGGACGGCGAGGGCGCCGAAGAAGACCCCGACCTCGGGCGGGCGAGCAGCCGGAGCGCCGCGGGGCGCCGCCGGGTGCGTCCGTCCGAGGGGCCGGGGCCGGGGGCCGGCGGCCGGGTCACCGCCGGTGCGGCCTGCTGGGACATGCTCATCACCGGGTGCCCTTCGCGGCGAACCGCGAGATCCGCTCGACGTTGGACTTGTCGACGAAGGCCGGGCCGGTGAGCACCGGCTGCTCCCCGCCGCCGCTGTAGTTGCCGTTGTTCTCGTAGAGCCACAGGCCGTCGACGGCCAGGTAGCCCTGGAGGTAGGGCTGCTGGTCGACGGCGAACTCGATGTCGCCCTTCCGGATGGCGCCGGTCAGCTCCTTGTTGAGGTCGAAGGTGGCGACCTTGGCGGTGCCGCCGGTCTCGTCGGCCGACTGCACCGCCGTCATGGCGAACGGCGCGCCCAGCGTGACGACGTGGTCGATGCCGCCGTCCTGCTTGAGTTTGGCGGTGATGGTCGACTTCACGGACGGCATGTCGGTGCCGTTGACGTAGAGGTTCTCGATGCTGCCCTCGAAGGTCTTCTTCACGCCGTCGCAGCGCTGGGTGAGGCCGACGTTGCCCTGTTCGTGGATGACGCAGACGGCCTTCTCGGCGCCGACCTCGTTGAGCTTCCTGCCGAACGCCTCGCCCGCCACGCTCTCGTCCTGGCCGAAGAACTCCAGCAGGCCGAGCTTCTTCCAGTCGGCGAGGCCGGAGTTGAGGCCGACGACGGGTATGCCGGCCCGTTCGGCCTTGCCGATGACGCTGCGCAGGGCGTCGGGCTTGGCGAGGGTGACGGCGATGCCGTCGACCTTCTGGTCGATGGCGTTCTGCACCAGGTTGGCCTGGTTGCCGGCGTTGGGGTCGGCGGAGTAGATCAGCTCGACGTTGTCCTTGGCGGCGGCGGCCTCGGCGCCCTTGCGGACGATGTCCCAGAAGGTGTCGCCGGGTGCCTGGTGGGTGACCAGGGCGACCTTCATCCGAGGGGTGGTCGCCCTGCCCGCGGAGCCGCCCGGGCCTCCCTCCTCGTCGGCCTTCTTGCCCCGGAGCCGCTGGAGCAGCCGGCGAGGGTCAGGGCCGCCGCCGCGGCGAGGGCCACGGCGGGGCGAGTCTGCGGGAGCGGGCGTGCGAAGAGCGGTCCATCGTTGCTGCACCTCACTGTGCGACGGGGAGCCGTGTGCCGAGAGGAGACGGCTTTGCGCTGGGACCGGATACAAGTCCGTGGGACGCCCGCTGTCAATACTTTGTTAAGACATCATTTCACGAGCTAGTCCGAATGTAAGTACAAAGTATTGACAGTGTCGGTCCCGCGGTCCTACACCTGGGAGTCGGCAGGCCCCGCCCAGCCCCCTCAAGGAGCGTCGTACATGTCTCAGGCAGCCGAGTCAGCCCGGTCGGCACAGCGGTTCGACCTGATCACGATGGGCCGGATCGGGGTCGATCTCTACCCCTGCAGACGGGCGTACCCCTCGCCGAGGTGGAGACCTTCGGCAAGTTCCTGGGCGGCTCGGCCGCCAACGTGGCGGTCGCCGCGGCCCGGCTCGGCCGCAGGACCGCCGTGATCACCCGCACCGGCGACGATCCCTTCGGCGGCTATCTGCACCGTGCGCTGAAGGAGTTCGGCGTCGACGACCGCTGGGTCACCCCCGTCGCCGCCCTCCCCACCCCCGTCACGTTCTGCGAGATCTTCCCGCCGGACGACTTCCCGCTGTACTTCTACCGCCGGCCCAAGGCCCCGGACCTGGAGATCCGCCCCGAGGAGCTGGACCTCGACGCGATCGGCGCGGCCCGCGTCTTCTGGGTCACCGGCACCGGCCTGAGCGAGGAGCCGAGCCGTACGACGACGCTGGCGGCCCTCGCCCACCGTGCGAAGTCCGGCATCACCGTCTTCGACCTGGACTGGCGTCCCATGTTCTGGACCGACCCCGGCCAGGCCCGCCCGCACTACGCCGAGGCGCTGCGGCACGCGACCGTCGCGGTCGGCAACCTCGACGAGTGCGAGATCGCGACGGGGCTGCGCGAGCCGCGCGCCTGCGCCGAGGCGCTGCTGGCCGCCGGGGTGGAGCTGGCCGTCGTCAAGCAGGGCCCGAAGGGCGTCCTCGCCGTGCACCGGGACGGGACGGCGGCCGAGGTGCCGCCGGTGCCGGTGGAGGTGGTCAACGGCCTCGGCGCGGGCGACGCGTTCGGCGGTGCCCTCTGCCACGGCCTGCTCTCCGGCTGGGACCTGGAGCGCACCATGCGGTACGCCAACGCGGCCGGTGCCCTGGTCGCCTCCCGTCTCGCCTGCTCCTCCGCGATGCCCGCCCCCGACGAGGTCGACGGCCTCCTCGCCCGAGCCCGACGGAACGGAGCCTCGTCGTGACCCTCGCCATCCCCGATCTCACCTCGGTCAGAGCCCGGCACCCGGAGGCCATCGCCGAGGCGGCCGCCCGGCGCAGCCGCCGCCCGCTGATCGGCGACAGCGGCCGGCTGATGATCGTGGCCGCCGACCACCCCGCGCGCGGCGCCCTCGCCGTCGGCGACCGGCGGCTCGCCATGGCCAACCGCGCGGACCTGCTGGAGCGGCTGTGCGTCGCGCTGTCCCGGCCCGGCGTCGACGGCGTGCTGGCCACCGCCGACGTCCTGGAGGACCTGCTGCTGCTCGGGGCCCTGGAGAACAAGGTGGTCATGGGCTCGATGAACCGCGGCGGCCTCGCGGGCGCCGCGTTCGAGATGGACGACCGCTTCACCGGTCACCGCGCCGAGGACCTCGTCCGGCTCCGGTTCGACGCGGGCAAGCTGCTGCTGCGCATCGACTACGCCGACCCCGGCTCGCTGGCCACGCTGGAGGCCACGGCCCGGGCCGTGGACGCGATGGCCGCCAGCGGGCTGCCCGTCTTCGTGGAGCCGTTCCTGTCCCGGCGGATCGACGGCCGGGTCCGCAACGACCTGTCGGCGGAGGCGGTGACCCGGTCCATCGCGATCGCCTCCGGCCTGGGCGGCACCTCCGCCTACACCTGGCTGAAGCTGCCGGTCACCGAGGATCCCGACGACATGGGCGCGGTCCTGGAGACCTCCACCCTGCCGGTCGTGCTGCTCGGCGGCGACGTGGGGAACGATCAGGGCGCCGCCTACGAACGCTGGCGCAAGGCGCTGCGCCTGCCCACCGTCCAGGGCCTGGTGGTCGGCCGCTCGCTGCTCTACCCGGCCGAGGGCAGCGTCGAGCAGGCGGTGGACACGGCCGTCGGCCTGCTGTGAGGAGGAGAGGGACCCGATGACGTACCACCACCCCGCCGGGAAGACGGCGAACGGCCCCTACAGCGTGGACATCACGCCCGGGACCGCGGGCTGGGGACATGCCGCCCTGCGGGTGCTGGACCTGCCCCCCGGCGGCAGCCACACGTTCGACACCGGCGACAGCGAGTGGATCGTCCTTCCGCTCGGCGGCGGCTGCGCCGTCACCGCGGAGGACGACTCGGGGCGGGCCACCTTCCCGCTCCACGGCCGCCCCGACGTGTTCAGCGCCGTGACCGACTTCGCCTACGTGCCCCGGGACGCCCGTGCGACCGTGTCCTCGCCCGGCGGCGGCCGGTTCGCGCTCACCGGCGCCCGCTGCGCCCGGCGGCTGCCCGCCCGCTACCAGCCGGCGTCCGCGGTGCCGGTGGAGCTGCGCGGCACCGGCACCTGCTCCCGCCAGGTGAACAACTTCGGCGCCGCCGGCGTCTTCGCATGCGACAAGCTGATCGCCGTGGAGGTGCTCACCCCGGGCGGCAACTGGTCCTCGTTCCCGCCGCACAAGCACGACGAGCACCGGCCCGGCGAGGAGTCGGTGCTGGAGGAGATCTACTACTTCGCGTTCGCCGGCCATGACGGCACGCCCGGTCTCGGCTACCAGCGGGTCTCGCCCTCCGGGCAGGGGCGGGGCACGGACGTGCTGGCCGAGGTCCGCGACGGCGACGTGGTGCTGATCCCAGACGGCTGGCACGGCCCGTCGATGGCCGTGCCAGGCCACCACATGTACTACCTCAACGTCATGGCGGGGCCGGAGGACGAACGGGCCTGGCTGATCCGCGACCACCCGGACCACGCCTGGATCCGCGGCACCTGGCCCGAGCAGTCCGTCGACCCCCGACTCCCCCTCTACACCGCTCCGGAGAGGTCCGCATGAGCGCCGCAACCGTCCGTCTGACGACCGCCCAGGCCCTGGTGCGGTTCCTCGCCGCCCAGTACACCGAACGCGACGGCGTGCGCCGCCGGCTGATCGCCGGGACCTGGGGCGTCTTCGGCCACGGCAACGTGGCCGGCCTCGGCCAGGCCCTGGTGGAGTACGCCGACCGCATGCCGTTCCATCAGGGCCGCAACGAACAGGCCATGGTGCACGCGGCGGTCGGCCACGCCCGGCAGCTCGACCGCCTGTCCGCGCAGGCGGTGACGACCTCGATCGGTCCCGGCGCCACCAACCTGGTCACCGGCGCCGCCCTCGCCACGATCAACCGGCTGCCGGTGCTGCTGCTGCCCGGCGACTACTTCGCCTCGCGCGCCGCCGCTCCCCTGCTCCAGCAGCTGGAGCACCCCGTGTCCGCCGACGTGTCCGTCAACGACACGCTGCGCCCGGTCTCCCGCTGGTTCGACCGGATCACCCGTCCCGAGGCGCTGATCCCGTCGGCACTGGCCGCCATGCGGGTGCTGTCCGACCCTGCCGAGACCGGCGCCGTCACGCTCGCCCTGCCGCAGGACGTGCAGGCCGAGGCCCACGACTGGCCGGAGGAGTTCTTCGCCGACCGGGTCTGGCGGGTGCGCCGCCCCGCGCCCGACCCTCAGGAGCTGGCGGAGGCCGTCCGCGCCGTCCGGGCCGCCGAACGCCCGCTGATCGTCGCGGGCGGCGGCGTCCACCACAGCGGGGCCGAGGAGGCGCTGAAGGCGCTCGTGGACGCCACCGGCATCCCCGTCGCCTCCACCCAGGCCGGCAAGGGCTCGCTGCGCCACGACCACCCCGCCGACGTCGGCGGCATCGGCCACACCGGCACCGCGGTCGCCGACGACCTGGCCCGCACCGCCGACCTGGTGATCGGCGTCGGCACCCGCTACACCGACTTCACCACCGCCTCCGGCACCCTCTTCCAGAACCCGGCCGTCCGCTTCCTCAACCTCAACATCACCGCCTTCGACGCCCACAAGCTCGCCGCGCGCACCCTGGTCTGCGACGCGCGGACCGGTCTGGAGCAGCTCGCCGGGGCGCTGGCCGGCCACCGCGTCGACGCCGCCTACGAGGCCGGGTACCGGGCCGGCAAGGAGCGCTGGGAGCGGGTGGTGGAGGCCGCCTACCGGGCCGACGACGACGGCGCCGTACCGACCCAGACGCAGGTGCTCGGCGCGCTGGACGCCGTCGTCGGCGAGGAGGACGTGGTGATCAACGCGGCTGGTTCGCTCCCCGGCGACCTGCACAAGCTGTGGCGGGCCCGCTCCCCGCGCCAGTACCACCTGGAGTACGGCTACTCCTGCATGGGCTACGAGATCCCGGCCGCGCTCGGCGTCCAGCAGGCCGCGCCCGGCACCCGGGTGTGGGCCCTGGTCGGCGACGGCACCTATCTGATGAACCCCACGGAGATCGTGACCGCCGTGCAGGAGAACCTGCCGGTGAAGATGGTGCTGGTCCAGAACCACGGATATGCCTCCATCGGCGGCCTCTCCGAGACGGTGGGCGCGGAACGGTTCGGCACCGCCTACCGCCACCGGGCCGCCGACGGCACCTTCACCGGCGCGCCGCTCCCCGTCGACCTCGCCGCCAACGCGGCCAGCCTCGGGATGGAGGTACGGCGCGCCAAGACCGTGCGGGAGCTGAGGGAGGCCCTGGCCGCCGTCCGGGACACGGACCGGCCGTCCTGCGTGTACGTCGAGACCGACCCGGCGCCGACGGCTCCCCGGCCGAGGCCTGGTGGGACGTGCCGGTGGCCGAGGTGTCCGGCCGGGCGGCCGCGGCCGAGGCCCGCGCGCGCTACGACCGTGCGGTCGCCGCCCGCCGCCACCACCTGTGAGCCCGCTCGCCCGGACCGGGGAGCCGCGTGCCGTGACCGCCGCCGCGCCCGGCAGCGCGTCGGGTGCCCGCCCGGCGTCGGCCGGCCGGCCCGGATGTCCCTACGATGGACCGCCTGTGAGGAACGCGGCAGCCGAAGGGAGACAGGGCGTGACGGACCACCGGCGGCCCCGGCGACGGGGGCAGGGTGAGCTGGAGGTGCAGGTGCTGTCGGCGCTGCGGCAGGCCGACGGCCCGGCGAGCGCCGGCTGGGTGCAGGAGCGGCTCGGCTCGGACCTGGCCTACACCACGGTGATCACGATCCTGACCCGGCTGCTGGCCAAGGGCGCGGTGACCCGTGAGCGCGCCGGGCGGTCGTTCCTGTGGACGCCGGCCGCGGACGAGGCGGGGCTCGCCGCGCGCCGGATGCGCAAGGTGCTCGACGGCGAGCGGGACCGGGAGGCGGTCCTGGCCAGCTTCGTCACCGGGCTGGGCCCCGAGGACGAGCGGCTGCTGCGGGAACTGCTGGAGCGGCCGGCGGGCGACGGGGAAGACTGAGGCCTCATGGGGGTGTTCGTCTTCCTGCCGCTGGTGCTGCCGCTCACGGCCTGGCCGGTCGCGCGGCTGGCCGAGCAGCATCTGCATCCGCGTGTGGCGACCCGGCTGCTGACCGGCGTGGCCGGCGTCATGGCACTGTGCAGCACGGTGTGTCTGGGGCTGCTGATGGTGGTGGGCACGGCGCAGCTGCCCGGGAACCCGCTGCCGGACGGCTGGTCGGACCCGGAGGTGCGCGCGGCCGTCCCCTACGACGAGGTGGCGGGCCGGGCGGCCATCCCCGCGCTGCTGGCCGTGGCGGCGGTGTGCGGCCGGCTGCTGTGGCGGCACCGGCGGGTACGGCGCCGTGCGCACCGCGCGCTCGCCCACCTGCCCGCGACGGAGGTCGCCGTGCTCCCCGACGAGGAGCCGTACGCGTACGCGCTCCCCGGCGGGGTCCGGGACCGGATCGTCGTCACCACGGCGCTGCTGGACGGCCTGCGCCCGGCCGAGCGGCGCGCCCTGTTCGCGCACGAACGCGCCCATCTGACGGCACGTCACCACCGGTTCCTGCTGGTGACCCGGCTGGCGGCGGGCGCCAATCCGTTCCTGCGCCCGCTGCGCACGGCGGTGTCGTACACGACGGAGCGGTGGGCGGACGAGGAGGCGGCACGCGTGGTCGGCGACCGCCGGGCCGTGGCCCGCGCCATCGGGCGGCGGCGCTGGTCTCGCGCGGTGCGCCGGCCCGGGGTTCGCGGGCTTCGCCGCACCGGGGCCGGTGCCGCGCCGGGTGGCCGCCCTGCTGGGCCCCGCCCCCGCCCCGCGGACCTGGCCGCCGGTGTTCACCGGCGTGGGGGTGGCGGCGTGGCTGGCCGCGGCGGGGACGGCCGTGTCCGCGATGGCGTCCGCCAACTCGGCGGTGACGCTGGTCTTCGTCCTGCACGCGGCCACGCCGCTGTGAGGCCGGCGGCCGTCAGAGGTCGAACTCGTGCGGGGGCAGGTCCAGCGCGAAGCACGCCTCCCGTACGACGGCCCGCTCGGCCTCGTCGAAGTGGCCGTCGGCACCGCCGATGACGATGCCGATCTGGACGACGGCACGCGCCTCGGCCGGCTTCTTGCGCGCCTTGCCGATCTCCTGGAGCACGCCGACCTTGCCGAAGGCGAAGTCGGCGGCGAGCTTGTCCAGGTTCTCCTCGAAGCGCCGGCGCAGGTCCAGGGCGTCGAAGTTGCGCAGCACGTCGTTGGCGGCGATGAGCTGCGCCACCCGCTGCCGTTCGGCGGGGTCGACGGTGCCGTCCGCGGCGGCGACGAGCGCGCACATCGCCATGCTCGCGTCGCGGAAGGCGCCGCTCTTGAGCTCGTTCTTCTTCGCCGTCAGCTGGGTCTGCATCTGCGACGCGGACTCCTTCAGGCGGTCCCACAGGGCCATGTGCACTCCATCCGAGAACTTCTACAGTGATGTAGAAGTTATCAGGACGCCCGTCCGCGGGCGAACGGGCCCTCCAGGGCCGCCCACTGGAGCAGCATGATCGTCTTGGCGTCCGCGATCTCTCCGGTGCGGATCATCTCCAGGGCCCGCCGGAAGGGCAGTTCGAGGACCTCGATGTCCTCCCCCTCCTCGTGCAGGCCGCCGCCGGCGTGCGTGCGGGTCGCCGGGCCGTAGGCCGCGGCGAAGAAGCTGACGCGTTCGGTCACCGAGCCGGGGCTCATGTACACGTCGAAGACATGGCGGACCTCGCCGACGGTGTGCCCGGTCTCCTCCACGACCTCGCGCCGCACCGCCTCCTCGGGGTGCTCGTCGTCCTCGTCGAGCACCCCGCCGGGGGTCTCGACCAGCATGCCGTCGGGGTGCCCGTTGACGTAGACCGGAAGCGGAACTGGCGGGTGAGCAGCACGGTCTCGCGCTCGGTGTCGTAGAGCAGGACGGTGGCCCCGTTGCCGCGGTCGTGGGTCTCGCGCTCCTGGGTGCTCCAGGTGCCGTCGGCGCGGCGGTAGTCGAAGGTGGTGGTGCGCTCGACGTACCAGTGGCTGGACAGGAGCCGGACGTCCCGGACCCTGACCCGGGGGTTGCCGGTCAGATCACGTCCGGTCCGGTCGAGTCCGGTGCGGCCCCGGCGGTCCGGGGTGTCGATGCCGGCGGTCATCGGGTGCCGCCCGGGCGGGCGGGAAAGGGCGAGAAGGTCATACCCGCTTCTATCATCCCGGTCCGGACCGCCCGTGCGGCGGCCGGTCGGGCACCGCCGGGAAGTCCAGCCGGAACAGCGCCCCGCCGCCCGGCGCCTGATGTGCGCTCAGCTCGGCGCCGTGGGTGCGGGCGATCTGCCGGGCCATCGCCAGGCCGAGGCCGGAGCCGGGCAGCGACCGGGCGGAGGGGCGCGGTAGAAGCGGTCGAAGATGTGCGGGAGGTCCTCGGCCGCGATGCCCGGGCCGTGGTCGCGGACGGTCAGCCCGCGCTCGGTGAGCCCGACCTCGACCGTGCCGCCGGGCGGGCTGAACTTGGCCGCGTTGTCCAGCAGATTGGTCAGCAGCCGGGTCAGGCGCGCCGGGATGCCGGGGCGCAGCATCCCCTCCGCGCCGGCGTCGACGCGCAGGGCGAAGCCGACCCGGGGCCAGCGTTCCCGGGCGGTGTCCACCGCGTGCCGGGTGAGCGCGGCGACGTCGGTCTGCTCCAGCAGGGGCTGGGGCTCCTCGTCCCGGGCCAGCTCGATCAGGTCGTTGACGAGCCCGGTGACGTCGGTCAGCTGGCGCACCAGCGCCCCGGCCGCCCGCTCCCGCCGGCCGGCGGGAGGCGGTCGGCGCGGGCGAGGAGTTCGGCGTTGGTGCGCAGGGCGGTCAGCGGGGTGCGCAGCTCGTGCGAGGCGTCGGCGATCAGCCGCCGCTGCGCGGTCACCGAGCGGTCCAGTTCGTCCAGCATGGTGTTGAAGGCCGTCGCGAGCCGGGTGATCTCGTCGTCCCGGTGCCGGCTGCCCGGCGGCAGGTCGATGCGATGCCGGGGGTCGCGGGTGGCGGCCACCCGCTCCGCCGTCGCCGTCAGCCGGGTGACGGGGGCCAGGCCGGTGCGGGAGACGGCGTAGCCGAGGCCCCCGGCGACGAGGACGCCCGCCGCCCCGACGCCGCCGAGCAGCCAGGCGGCCTGGCGCACCCCGCGCTCGGCGACGTCGGAGCGCAGGGCGACCTGCACCGCCCGGCCCCGGTCGAAGGTCGTCACGAGCATCCGGGCGGGGTGCCCGGCGACGGTGACGCTCCGGTAGTACGGCGCCCGGTCCCCGGCGGCGACCTCCCGCACGGCCGGGGACACCGGCAGCACGTACGGCTCGGCCGGGTCGTCGGCGGGCCGCTCCGGCACCACCTGGGCGCAGGCGGGGGCGCCGAGGAAGCGGCACTCGCCGCGCAGTACGGCGGAGCCGTCCTGGCGGTTCTGGTGAGCGACGAGCGTCGCGGACTGGGCGAGGTTCTGGTCGACCTGCTGGAACAGCTTGTGCCGCAGCACCAGGAACGCCGCGACGCACACCCCGACGGCGACGAGCGCGACCGCCGCGGAGGCCGCCAGCGCCAGCCGGGTCCGCAGGGGGCGGGGCCGGGGACGCCGGTGCCGAGGACGCCCCGGCCCGGGCCCGCCTCCTCGCCCGCCGCCCGCCTGCCCGCCGCCACCGGGCCCTGCCCCGGCCGGCCCGGCACCGCCCGGCCCACCGCCGTCGGACCCTGGCCCGCCCCGCCCGCCGCCACCGGGCCCTGCCCCGTCCGGCCCGGCACCGCCCGGCCCACCGCCGTCGGACCCTGGCCCGCCCTGCCCGCCGCCGACGGACCCTCGCCCGGCCGGCCCGGCACCCTCAGGCCCTCGCCCGGCCGGCCCGGCACCGCCCTGCCCGCCCCCGTGCGGGCCGGCGTCTCCACACTCGGTGCCGTCAGGCCCTCGCCCGTGCGGGCCGGCGTCTCCCCGCCCGGCGTCGTCGGGTCGTCGCGCGTCCGGCGCGGCGCCTGCCTGCCCGGCGTCGTCGCGGGCGGGGCCGCCGGGGCGGTCATGCCGTGTCCAGGCGGTAGCCGACGCCGTGCACGGTGTGCACCAGACGGGGGGCGCCGTCCGCTTCCAGTTTGCGGCGCAGGTAACCGACGTAGACGGCCAGCGAGTTGGAGTCGGGCCCGAAGTCACGGCCCCAGACCCGCTCGAACAGCGTCTGCCGGGTGAGGACCTGCCCCGGGTGCAGCAGCAGCTGCTCCAGCAGCGCGAACTCCGTCCGGCTGAACTCGATGGCCCGCCCGCCCCGGCGGCCCGTGCGGGTGGCCCGGTCCACCACGAGGTCGGCGAAGGACAGCCGGCCCGCCGGCTCGCACGGACCGGGGTCCGCACGGCGCAGCAGGGCCCGCACCCGCGCGGTCAGCTCGTCCAGCGCGAACGGCTTGACGAGGTAGTCGTCCGCGCCGGCGTCCAGCCCGTCGACCCGTTCGCTGACCGAGTCCAGCGCCGTCAGCACGAGCACCGGTGTGCGGTCGCCCACGGCCCGCAGCCGGCGGCACAGCGCGAGGCCGTCCAGCACCGGCATCATCACGTCGGCCACGACCGCGTCCGGCTGCCAGGCGGCGATCTCGGACAGGGCCGCGAGCCCGTCGGCGGCGCCGCGTACGGCGTACCCCTCGACGGTCAGGCCGTCCTCGACCGCCTCCCGCACCTCGGGCTCGTCGTCGACCACCAGGATTCGTCTCACCACGCCCCCAGCCTGCCAAAAGACCGTCTTAAAACCTTCTTAGGGCGCCCTGTGACCGTGACGGCCATGCACATCTCTTCCTCATCGGCCCCCGGCCCGCTCGGTCCCGCGCCGCCCGCCCCCGGCCCTCGCACGGCCCGGCTCTCGGTGGTGATCGGGGCCGGCGGCACCGGCGGGCACATCTATCCGGGGCTCGCCCTCGCGGACGCCCTGCGGCGCGCCGTCCCGGACGCGGAGATCTCCTTCGTCGGCACGGAGCGCGGGCTGGAGACCCGGCTGATCCCCCGGGCCGGCTACCGGCTGCACACGGTCGACATGATCCCCTTCGATCCGGCGCTGGGCGCCCGCCGGTTCCTGCTGCCCACGGCCCTGGTGCGGTCCGCCGGGCAGGTCCGGTCGGTGCTGCGCGAGCAGCGGGCCCAGGTGGCGGTCGGCATGGGCGGCTATCCGAGCGCCCCGGTCGTCCTGGGCGCGCGCTGGTCCGGTCTGCCCAGCCTGATCCACGAGTCCAACGCCGTGCCGGGCCGGGCCAACCGGTTCGCCGCCCGGCTCACCCCGCACGTCACGGTCGCCTTCGACGACTGCCGCGCCGGTCTCGCCGGCGGCGAGCGGGCGCTGACGGTCGGCATGCCGATCGCCGCGTCGCTGGCCGGCCTGGACCGCGCCGGGCGGCGCGGTCAGGCCCGGCGGGCGCTCGGCGTCCCGGACGGCGCGCGGCTCGTCGTCGTCAACGGCGGCAGCCTGGGCGCCGCCCGGCTCACCGAGGCGGCGACGGGGCTGGCCCGGCGCTGGCACCGGCGCTCCGACGTCCATCTGCTGGTCAAGACGGGCCCGGACGCGCTGGAGGAGACCCGCCGCCGGCTGGCGGGCAGCCCGGTCGCCCGCGCGGTGCCCTACCTGGACCGGATGGACCAGGTGTACGCCGCCGCGGACCTGGTGATCTGCCGGGCCGGGTCGGCGACCGTCGCCGAACTGGCCAGCACCGGTGTCCCGGCCGTCCTCGTCCCCTACCCGCACGCCCCCGGCGACCACCAGACCCACAACGCGCGGGTCCTCACCGACGCGGGAGCCGGGCTGCTGCTGCCGGACGCCGAGACGTCCGCGGAGCGCCTGGCCGCCCTGATCGAACCGCTGCTCGCCGACCCGGCGCGGCTCGC
Source organism: Streptomyces sp. SW4 (assembly GCA_003248315.1). Lineage (GTDB taxonomy): Bacteria > Actinomycetota > Actinomycetes > Streptomycetales > Streptomycetaceae > Streptomyces. The sequence continues at coordinate 320,041 of QKWM01000001.1, read as the reverse complement.
CGCGATGGAGGCGGCCGCCGACCCGGGCCCGCACGCCCACGCCGCCGATCTGCTCGCCGCCGAGGTCCTGCGCCTCGCCGGCCACCCGACCCTGGAGCACACCCGATGAACCACACCGACCACGCCCCCAGCACCGCCTCCCCGGACTGGACCGACCGCGAGGTCCTGGTCACCGGCGCCGAGGGCTTCATCGGTTCCGCCCTCGTCGACCTGCTGGTCTCCCGCGGCGCCCGCGTCCGCGCGTTCACCCACTACAAGCCGTACGCGGAGAAGGGCAACCTGGCCCACCTCCTCGCCCACCCGCTGGTGGAGACGTTCACCGGTGACGTGCGGGACGCCGGCCGGGTCATGGACGCCGTCGAGGGCTGCGACACCGTCTTCCACCTCGCCGCGCTCATCGGCATCCCGTACAGCTACGACTCCCCCGGCGCCTATGTGCAGACCAATGTCGTCGGCACCGAGAACGTGGCCGAGGCGTGCCGCCGGCACCGGGTGCGCCGCCTGGTGCACACCTCCACCAGCGAGGTCTACGGCACCGCCCGCACCGCGCCGATCGGCGAGGACCACCCGCTCCAGCCGCAGTCCCCGTACTCGGCGTCCAAGATCGGCGCGGACATGATGGCGCTGTCCCACCGGCACGCCTTCGACCTGCCGGTGACCGTGGTGCGCCCGTTCAACACCTACGGGCCCCGCCAGTCCGCCCGCGCGGTGATCCCGGCGATCCTCGCCCAGCTCCACGCGGGCGCCCGCCGGATCAGGCTGGGCTCGCTGACCCCGACCCGCGACTTCACCTACGTCACCGACACCGCCCGGGGCTTCCTCGCCCTGGCCGACTGCGACCGGGCCCTCGGGCATGTGGTCAACCTCGGCTCGGGCCGGGAGATCTCCATAGGCGACCTGGCGCAGGCGCTGACCGTGGCCGCGGGCAGCGACGCGGAGATCGTGGTCGACCCGCGCCGGCTGCGCCCCGCCGCCAGCGAGGTGGAACGGCTGCTGTCGGACAACACGCGGGCCCGCGAGTGGGCCGGCTGGCAGCCGGAGGTCTCGCTCGCGGACGGGCTGCGCCGGACGTCGCAGTGGGTGAAGGAGCACCTCCACCTGTACGCGGCGGACCGCTACCAGGTGTGACGCCCGGCACGGGAGCCGGGCACACGACGAAGGGTCTTCCCGGGCTCTCGCCCGCGAAGACCCTTCGCACCGTCGGGACGACAGGATTTGAACCTGCGACCCCTTGACCCCCAGTCAAGTGCGCTACCAAGCTGCGCCACGTCCCGGTGCGCTCGCACGCGGCGAACCGCGTGATCACGCGGACAGCACTCTACCGCACGCTCCCCCGTGGACCGAAGCCGGCGGGGGGCGCGCGACAATCGGGTCATGGACAGCGACCCCTCGGACCGTCCCGCCGGCCCCGGCCCGGATCCCGCGCCGGACCGTCCCGCGGGCCCCTCGCCCGGCCGTACCGCGGGCCTCTCCCCCGGCCGTTCTGCGGGCCGCCCGGCGGCCGCCCGGGACCGTGACGACGAGGGCCGGGCGCGCAACGCCCGCCCCCGCGACGGGCTCGGCCGGCCCCTGCCCTACGGCGCGCGGGGCGTGCCCCGGCAGCCGGAGGGCGTGCTGCGGTCCCCGCGGGAGACGGTCGCCGAGGCGCAGCGGCTCCTGGACGCGGGGCGGCCGTTCCACGCCCACGAGGTGTTCGAGGACGCCTGGAAGTCCGGCCCCGAGGAGGAGCGGGAGCTGTGGCGGGGCCTGGCGCAGGTCGCCGTGGGGCTGACGCACGCGGCGCGCGGCAACGCGACGGGCGGCGCCCGGCTGCTGCGGCGCGGGGCCGGCGCCGTGGAGGCGTGGGCGGCGCACGCGGGGCGGCCCGACCCGCACGGGATCGCGCTCGCCGGTGTCGCCGGCTGGGCGCGGCGGCTGGCGGCGGACGTGGAGCGGGACGGCGCGGCCGTCGACGCGCGGGCGCGGGCGCCCCGGCTTCGGGGCGGGGCGCGGCCGTGACGGTCCCGCCGTCGGCGCCGCCGGGGGCGTGCGGCAGACTCGGGGCGTGCGGAAGATTCATGTCATCGGTATCGGTGCGGGCGACCCCGACCAGCTGACCCTGCAGGCGGTGCGGGCGCTGCGCGGCACGGACGTGTTCTTCGTCCTGGACAAGGGCGAGGCGAAGGCGGATCTGGTGCGGCTGCGCCGGGACATGCTGCGCACGCACGTGCAGGAGGGCACGTACCGCGTCGTCGAGGCGCGCGACCCGGAGCGGGACCGCGCCGCCGGCGGGGCGGCGTACTCGCCGGCCGTCGACGACTGGCGCAGCGCCCGCGCCGGCATCTACGAGCGGCTGATCGCCGAGGAGCTGGGCCCCGACCAGACCGGCGCGTTCCTGGTGTGGGGCGATCCCGCGCTGTACGACAGCACGCTGGGCATCCTCGAGGAGGTGCTGGAGCGGGGGCGGGTCGACTTCGCGTACGACGTCGTCCCCGGCATCAGCAGTGTCTCGGCGCTCGTCGCCCGGCACCGGACCGGGCTGAACCGCGTCGCCCGGCCGGTGCAGATCACGACGGGCCGGCGGCTGGCGGAGGGCCTGCCGGAGGGCGTGGACGACGTGGTGGTCATGCTCGATGCCCACCAGGCCTTCCGGCGCTACGCCGACCAGGACATCGACATCTACTGGGGCGCCTACATCGGCACCCCGGACGAGATCCTCGTCTCCGGCCCGATCGCCGAGGCCGCGCCCCGCATCGAGCGGCTGCGCGCCGAGGCGCGCGAGCGCAAGGGCTGGATCATGGACACGTACCTGCTGCGGCGCAACCCGGAGAAGTAGGCGGGGCCCCCGGGCGGACCGGCACGGCATGCGTGGCGGGGCCACCGGTGTGATCGTGACCGGGTGACCGTCGCCGAGGAAACGCCCCCGACCGCCGCCGCGCAGCCGCCCGTGCTGGACCGGCGGCGCCGCAACGTCGTCTTCGTCACGATCATGCTGGGCATGCTGCTCGCGGCCCTGGACCAGACGATCGTCGGCACCGCCCTGCCGACGATCGTCTCGGACCTGGGCGGCGCCGAGCACATGTCCTGGGTGGTGACCTCCTACCTGCTCGCCGAGACGGTGACGACGGTGCTGGCCGGCAAGTTCGGCGACCTGTTCGGCCGCAAGGTGGTCTTCCAGGTGTCGGCGATCGTGTTCATCACCGGCTCGTTCCTGTGCGGTCTGGCGACGGACATGCTGCTGCTGATCGTGTGGCGGGCGATGCAGGGCGTCGGCGCGGGCGGGCTGATGGTGACGTCGATGGCGCTGATCGCCGACGTGATCCCGCTGCGCGAGCGCGGCAAGTACCAGGGCGCCATCGGTGCCGTGTTCGGCGTCTCCACGGTGATCGGGCCGCTGCTGGGCGGGCTGTTCACCGACCATCTGTCGTGGCGCTGGGCGTTCTACGTCAACGTGCCCGTCGCGGTCCTCGTCGTGTTCGCCGCCGCCCGCACCATCCCGGCGGTGAGGTCCGCGGCCCGCCCGGTCATCGACTACCTGGGCATCACGCTGGTCGCGGCCGGGGCCGGCGCGCTGATCCTGGCGACGAGCTGGGGCGGCAACGAGTACGCGTGGGGCTCGCCGGTCGTCCTCGGCCTGTTCGCGGCCGGCGTGGTGGCGCTCGCCCTGTTCTGCCGGGCCGAGACCAGAGCGGCGGAGCCGATGCTGCCGATGCGGCTGTTCGCCAACCCCGTGTTCACGGTGTGCTCGGTGCTCAGCTTCATCGTCGGCTTCGCCATGCTCGGGGCGATGACGTACCTGCCGAGCTACCTGCAGTACGTCGACGGCGACTCGGCGACGATCTCCGGGGTGCGGACGCTGCCGATGGTGGCGGGGCTGCTGATCGCGTCGGTGTTCAGCGGCAACGTGGTCGGCAAGACCGGGCGGTACCGGCTGTTCCCGGTCGCCGGCTCGCTGGTGATGGGCGCCGGATTGTTCCTGATGTCCCGGATGGACGCGGCCACGGGCAGCTGGCTGGAGTCGCTGTACATGTTCGTCCTCGGCACCGGCATCGGGCTGTCCATGCAGGTGCTGATGATCGCCGTGCAGAACACGGTGGCCTACGCCGACCTGGGCACCTCGACCTCCGGGGTCACCTTCTTCCGCACCCTGGGCAGTTCCTTCGGCACGGCGGTGTTCGGCACGATCTACGCGAACGCCCTGACCGGGAACCTGCGGGAGGGCGTCGCCGCCGCCTCGGCGACCGGCGCGGCCGACCCGTCGGTGATCGCGGGCGCGGCGACCAGCCCGGAGGGCCTGCACGGGCTGCCGCCCCGCGCGGCGGCCCCGATCGTCGACGCCTACGCGGACACCATCCAGACGGTGTTCCTGTGGACGGTGCCGGTCGCGCTGCTGGGCTTCCTGGTGGCCCTCTTCCTCAAGCAGGTCCCGTTGCGCGACAGCGCCCGGGCGGGCTCGGCGGACATGGGCGACGGTTTCGCCTCGCCGCACGACGCCGACTCGCGCCGGGTGCTGGAGGCCTCCGTCGCGAAGATCATCGGCGGTACGGAGCTGGACACCGCGCGGCGGATCGTCGCGGACAGCGACACCCGGCTGGACGTCGCGGGGGCGTGGGCCGTGATGCAGGTGCAGCTGTTCACGCGGCTGGTGGGCCACGCGAGCCTGGGGCTGATCGCCGCCCGCCGCCGGGTGCCGCCGGAGGTGCTGCTGCCGGTCTTCGACCGCATGGTCGACGAGGGGTACCTGACCCGCCACGGCTCGCTGCTCTCCCACACCGAGGCCGGTGCGCGCGAGGCGGAGGTGATCGGCGCGGCCTGGACGGCGTGGCTGCAGGACCGGGTGGAGCAGGACATCGGCCGGCCCTCGGACGCGGCGCTGCGTGCCGCCGTCGACGCGATCGCCAGGCGTCTGCTGGTGGAGGACCTGGGCAACGGCCTGCCGGAACACACCCGGCGGCCGGTCACGGCACCGGCGGCGCGCTGAGTCCCAGCAGCTCCAGCACGGCCGGCACGTCGGGCGCGGTGCGCACCCCGCGCGGCAGCGGCGGCCGGCTCACCATCACGACGGGCAGGGCGAGATCGCGGGCCGCGGTCAGCTTGGCCGCCGTCGCCTCTCCCCCGCTGTCCTTGGTCACCAGCACGTCGATGCGGTGGTCGCGCAGCAGGGCGGTCTCGTCGGCCGTGCTGAACGGGCCGCGGGCCAGGAGCACCCGGGTGTCCGGCGGCACGGGGGGCTCGGGCGGCTCCACCGACCGGGCCACGAAGTGCAGGTCCGTCAGATGGGCGAAGGCGGCGAGGCCCAGGCGGCCGGTGGTGAGGAACACCCGGCGGCCGAGCGCCGGCAGCGCGTCCGCCGCCGCGGCCAGGGAGGGGACGCGGTGCCAGCGGTCCCCGGGGCCGGACCGCCAGCCGGGGCGGCGCAGGACCACGGCGGAGACGCCGGTCTCGGCCGCGGCGCGCGCCGCGTTCGCCGTGATCGACGCGGCGAAGGGGTGCGTGGCGTCGACGAGGGCGTCCACTCGCCGCTCCCGCAGCCAGTCGGCCAGTCCCCCGGCGCCGCCGAAGCCGCCGGTGCGCACCTCGCCCGCCAGGGCGCCGGGGCGGGACACGCGCCCCGCGAGCGAGGTCGTGACGCGGACGCCGGGCCGCGCCGCCAGCTCGGCGGCCAGCCGGCGCGCCTCGGTGGTGCCGCCGAGGATCAGCACGTGCGGGGACATGCGCCGAGCCTACGAGGTGGTCGGCGCAGCAGGAGCCCCAGGCCCCGGCGACGGTCGCGGCGATCACGAGCCGCTCGGACAGCCGCCGGCCGACGGGGTCCGCGGCCCACCCCAGCCGGGAACGTGCCGGCGGGTCATGGTGTCCCTTGCGGGCACCGGTGCCATGTGTCCCCGGCCGGTGGGCCGTCCGGCCTCAGTTCCCGTCCGCGTACCGTGCCCGCAGTTCCCGCTTCAGCACCTTCATGCTCGGGCCGAGCGGCAGGGTGTCGGTGAACTCGACGCGGCGCGGGTACTTGTGCTTGCCGAGGTGTTCCCTGGACCACCGGGTGATCTCCTCGGCGGTCGCCGTCGCCCGCGGGGCGGGGACGACGACGGCGCACACCTCCTCGCCGTGCAGGTCGTCGGGGAGGCCGATGACGGCGACCTGGTCGACGGCGGGGTGGCGCACGAGCACCTCCTCGACCTCGCGGGGGTAGACGTTGTAGCCGCCGCGGATGATGACGTCCTTCTTGCGGTCGACGATCCGCAGGAAGCCCTCACCGTCCTTGGTGCCGAGGTCGCCGGTGCGGAACCAGCCGTCGACGAGGGCCTCGGCGGTGGCCTCCGGGCGGCCGAGGTACCCGGAGAAGACGTTGTGGCCGCGGATCACGACCTCGCCCAGTTCGCCGGGCGGCAGCAGTTCGACGCGGCCCTCGACCTCGGCGCGGGCGATCTCCACGTCGACGCCCCACAGGGGTGGCCGATGGTGCCGGGCCGGGTCCCGAACACCGGCTGGTTGACGGCGGCGGCCGGCGAGGTCTCCGACAGCCCGTACCCCTCGTAGACCGTCGCGCCGAACGCGGCCTCGAACCGCTCCAGGACGGCGACCGGCAGGGAGGCGCCGCCGGAGATGCACACCCGCAGCGCGGGCAGTTCCTCCGCCCTCGCCGCCGCGGCGGCGAGGGCGACGAACATGGTGGGCACGCCGTGGAAGGTGTTGACCTTCTCCTCGACCATCAGCTCGATCGCCCGGGCCGCGTCGAAGCGGGGCAGCAGCACGAGCGTGGCCCCGCCCGCCAGGTGGAGTTCATGGAGACGGTCTGGCCGAAGGCGTGGAACAGCGGCAGTGCGCCGAGCGCGATGTCGTCGGGCCGGATGTCGTTGGCGTCGAAGGCGTTGACGGTCGCGTTCATCACCAGGTTGAAGTGGCTGAGCACGGCGCCCTTGGGCACACCGGTGGTGCCGCTGGTGTAGAAGACGACGGCCGGGTCGTCGGCGTCGCGGGTGACGTACGAGGGCAGCGGCTCGGCGTCCGCGGCGAGCTTGCCGAACTCCTCGCCCAGGACGATCACCCGTGTCCCCGCCGCCCGGGCGGCGGCCGTGCCGGTCTCCGCCTGGGCCGGGTGGCACAGCAGCAGCGTGGCGCCGCTGTCGCGCAGGACGTGCTCGGCCTCGGCCGCCGACAGCAGCAGGTGGACGGGGACGACGACGCCGCCGGCCGCGGCGACGGCGTAGTACGCCAGCGGGAACTCCGCGGTGTTCGGCGCCATCAGGGCGACCCGGTCCCCCGGCCGCACGCCCAGGTCCACGAGCGCTCCCGCCCGGGCGAGGGCCCGCCGCCACACCTCGGCGAAGGTCAGCCGCAGGCCGCCCTCGACCAGGGCCTCCTTGTCGGGGCGGCGCCGGGCGTTCTCGGCGAGGACGGCGGCGACGGAGAGGGTTGCCATGGGGTGTTGCTCCGTTTCCTTGCTGCGGCTTGGCGGAGAGGGGGTGGTGACGCGGGCGCCCGCGGCCCAGGGGGTGCGGACTAGTGCCGCTCGACGAGCACCGCGCTGCCCTGCCCGACGCCGACGCACATGGTGGCGAGCCCCCGGGCCGCGCCCGTGCGCCGCATGCGGTGGAGCAGGGTGGTGAGGATCCGGGCGCCGGAGCACCCGAGCGGGTGGCCCAGGGCGATGGCGCCCCCGTAGGGGTTGACCCGCTCGGGGTCGATGCCGAGCTGGTCGACGCAGGCGAGCGCCTGGGCCGCGAAGGCCTCGTTGAACTCGGCCTCCTGCACGTCCCCGATCTGCCAGCCGGCGCGGGCCAGCGCCTTGCGGGTGGCGGGGACCGGTCCGATGCCCATGACGTCCGGGTGGACGCCGGCCGAGGCGCCGGCGACGTAGCGGCCGAGCGACTCCAGGCCCAGGTCGTTCAGCGCCTCCTCGCTGACCAGGAGCAGTCCGGCGGCGCCGTCGTTCATCGGGGAGGCGTTCCCGGCGGTGACCGTGCCGCCGGCCCGGAAGACCGGCTTGAGGCGGCCCAGCTTCTCCAGGGAGGTGTCCTCGCGGACGCACTCGTCGGCGTCCACGACCACGCCGTCGGGGCGCTCGACGGGGAGCAGTTCGTCGTCGAAGCGGCCGTTCTTGCGGGCCTCGGCGGCCAGGCGGTGGCTGCGCAGCGCGAACGCGTCCTGGCGGTCGCGCGCGATGCCGTACCGCTCGGCGACCTCCTCCGCGGTCTCGCCCATGGAGAGCAGGCCGTGCAGGTCCTTCATGGCCGGGTTCACCAGGCGCCAGCCGAGCCGGGTGTCGGCGGTCTCGATGCGGTGCGGCAGGGCCTCGTCGGGGCGGGGCAGGACGAAGGGGGCGCGGCTCATCGACTCGGAGCCGCCCGCGAGCACGACGTCGGCCTCTCCGGCGGCGATGGTGCGGGCGGCGGCGGTGACGGCCTCCAGGCCGGAGGCGCACAGCCGGTTGACCGTGGCGCCGGGCACGGACTCGGGCAGGCCGGCCAGCAGGGCCGCCATGCGGGCGACGTTGCGGTTGTCCTCGCCCGCCTGGTTGGCGGCGCCCCAGTACACGTCGTCGATGTGGGCGGGGTCGAGGGCGGGGACGTCGGCGACCAGGCCCCGGATCACGGCGGCGGCGAGGTCGTCGGGCCGCACGGAGGACAGGGCGCCGCGGAGCTTGCCGATCGGGGTGCGGCGGGCGGCCGCGAAGTGGACGGGACGCACGAAGGATCTCCTGACCGTTGTCGCTCGGTCGCCGGCGGGTCGTGTCGCCGGGCGGACCTCCACGAGCCTGCGCAGCGCTCCCCATAATTAGCACTGCTAGTTTTGGACTATAGACCTCCGGCCGCCCCACTGGGAAGATCCCCCGAGGACCTGCACCGACGCAGCTGGAGGAAGCATGGCCGAGGCCCGCGAACACGTCCTGACGGGAACGCACGGCAGGATCACCGTCCGCGAGTGGCACGGCGCCCCGCCCCGCTGGGTGGCGCTGCTGGTGCACGGCTACGGCGAGCACATCGGCCGGTACGAGGAGGTGGCGGACGTCCTGGTCGCCGAGGGCGCCGCCGTGTACGGACCGGATCACGCCGGGCACGGGAAGTCCGACGGCGAGCGGGTGCTGATCGAGGACTTCGAGGACGTGGTCGCCGACGTGCACGGCGTGGCCCGGCTGGCCCGGGCCGCCCACCCGGGCTGCCCGTGGTGATGATCGGGCACTCGATGGGCGGCCTGATCGCCTCCCGGTACGTCCAGCGCCATCCCGGGAGCTGGCCGCGCTGGTGCTGTCCGGGCCGGTCATCGGCGACTGGTACCTGCCGCGGCGGCTGCTCGCCCTCGACGAGATCCCCGACACCCCCATCAGCCCGTCCTCGCTGTCGCGCGACCCGGCGGTCGGGGCCGCGTACGCGGCCGACCCGCTGGTGTGGCACGGGCCGATGAAGCGGCCGACGGTGGAGGCCTTCGTCCGCACGCTCGACGCCGTCGCGGCCGGCGGCGACGCCGGCGGGCTCCCGGTGCTGTGGCTGCACGGCGACGACGACCGGCTGGTCCCGCTCTCCGGCAGCCGCCCCGGCGTCGAGCGCCTCGGCGCCGGGAACCTGACCGAGCGGATCTACCCGGGCGCCCGGCACGAGGTCTTCCTGGAGACCAACCGGGCCGAGGTCCACGCCGACCTCACCCGCTTCCTGGCCGGTGTCCTGCCGAGCTGACGGCGTTTGCCCTGGTACTGCCGGGGCACCCGTGGTCGCGGAGCGGCCGCGCCGCGCTGCCCCGACCGACCGCGCGGCGCCGCTCCTCCCCATGGACGATGGCGCAAGGAGAAGCACCGTATGACTGTCGTGAAGAGCACGATTCCGGAGTCGGCCCGCCAGGTGACCGGGGACGCGCTGCAGGGCACGCTCGTGGACCTCCTGGGGCTCTCCCTGATCGGTAAGCAGGTGCACTGGAACATCGTCGGACCGCGTTTCCGCTCGATCCACCTCCAGCTCGACGAGGTCGTCGCCACGGCCCGGTCGTACGCGGACACGGTCGCGGAGCGCTCGGCCGCCCTCGGCATGCCGGCCGACGGCCGCCCGGAGACGATCGCGTCGACGTTCACGCTGCCCGGCGCGAAGGAGGGCTGGGTCCGCGACGGCGACGTCGTCGCGCTGATGGTGGAGAGCCTGGAGGCCGCCGTCGCCCGGCTGCGCGAGCGGATCGAGGCCACCGAGAAGGCCGACCCGGTCACCCAGGACCTGCTGATCTCCATCACCGCCGACCTGGAGAAGCAGCGCTGGATGTTCGACGCGGAGAACTGGCCCCGCGAGGACTGACCCGGGGCCGTACGCACGACACACGACGAATGGGGCACCTCATGGCCGACGCCCTCGAACTCGACGCGCTGTGGAGGACTTCCACCGCGTGGTGAACATGACCTCCGCCGAGCTGGCCGCGTGGCTGCGGGTGCGCGACGCGGACGAGCGGACGGAACCCCTGCCGGAGGAGGCGGGTTCGCCCACCGGCCGGCACGTCCTGGCCATCCTGCAGAAACGGCGCACCGACCTGACGGAGGACGACCTGAAGGTGATGCGCAAGGTCGTGGACTCGGTGACCGCGCAGACGGACGTGGAGAACGAGCCCGAGGCCGAGAGCACCCGCCGCAGGCACCGCCTGATGACGCTCGGGCACGACCCGCTGAAGGCGTAGGGACACGGGCCGTGGACCGCGACGAGCGCGTCCTGCGGGAGCTCCTGGACACACACGGCCGGACGTACGCCGAGGAGGCGGGCATCCGGCTGAAGGACACCCCGCAGCCGCTGTACCGGCTGCTGGTGCTGGCCCATCTGCTCAGCGCCCGCATCCGCGGCTCGGTCGCGGTGGCCACCGCCCGCGCCCTCCAGGACGCGGGCTGAGCGACCCGCGCCGGATGGCCGGGGCCGACTGGCAGGAGCGGGTCGACGCGCTGGGCCGGGGCGGCTACCGGCGCTACGACGAACGCACCGCGACCCAGCTCGGCGAGGCCGCCGGGCTGCTGGACGAACGGTGGGGCGGAGACCTGCGCCGGCTGCGCGCGGAGGCGGACGGCGACACCGGCGCACTGCGCCGGCTGCTCCAGGAGTTCCCCGGCATGGGCCCGGCCGGCGCCGACATCTTCCTGCGCGAGGTCCAGGACGTGTGGCCGGAGGCCGCCCCCTACCTGGACCGCAAGGCGCTGGAGGGCGCGGAGCGGCTCGGCCTGCCGAAGGACCCCGACCGGCTCGTCGCGGCGGCCGGCCGGACCGGGCCGGCCGTCCTCGCGGCGGCGCTGGTCCGGGCGGCCCTGGACAAGGACGTGGCGGAGGAGACCCGGCAGCGGGCGGGCTGACCCACGGGGCACCACAGGGGCATCACCGCGGCGTCGGTGCCCGGCCGCCGGGGACGCCCGCGAGGGCGTGCACGTGACCGTGCGGGGCGAGGCCGCCGGCAACCCCGCCCAGGCCACGAAGCCGGGCGCCCGGCGCCTCCGGGGCGTCCTGGCCGGCCGGACGCCCGCCCCGCAGCCGACGAACCCGGACCGACCGCCCCGCACGGCCCCCGGTGCCGGGGCGCGATTCCGCGTTCCCCGGACACGGTGATCATCCGGCGGCACAATGGGCGGCGACGACGGAACGGGCACGAAGGAGCTGCGGACGTGAGCGAGGGCCACACCCCGACGAGCGGGTCCCCCAGGCTGAACACCGGTGTGGCGCACAACGCGCGCGTGTGGAACTACTGGATCGGCGGCAAGGACAACTACGAGGTCGACCAGCGGGTCGGCGAGCACGTCGCCGGCATGTTCCCGGTCATCCGGGAGGTCGCCCGCGCCGACCGCTGGTTCCTGGGCCGGGCCGTCCGGTTCCTCGCCGAGGAGCGCGGGATCCGGCAGTTCCTCGACATCGGCACCGGGCTGCCGACCGCCGACAACACCCACGAGATAGCGCAGCGCATCGCCCCCGACGCCCGGATCGTGTACGTCGACAACGACCCGATCGTGCTCGCCCACGCGCGCACCCTGCTGACCGGCACCCGCGAGGGCGCCACCGACTACATCGACGCCGACGTGCACGACCCGGCCGCCATCCTGGAACGCGCCGGGCGGACCCTCGACTTCGGCAGGCCGGTCGCCGTGATGATGCTCGGCATCCTCAACTTCGTCCTGGACGACGACAAGGCCCGCGAGATCGTGCGCGGCGTCATGTCCGCGGTCCCCTCCGGCAGTTACCTCGCCCTCACCCACCCCACGCACGACCCCGGCCTCGGCGGCGAGGGCCAGATCCCGGCCATGCGGTTCTGGAACGAGAACGCCACCCCGCCGATCACCGCGCGCGGCCGGAGGAGATCGCCGCGTTCTTCGAGGGACTCGACCTCGTCGAACCCGGGCTCGTCTCCTGCTCGCGGTGGCGGGCGGAGCCCGGCTCCCCCGCCGCCGTACCGCAGTTCGGCGCGGTGGCCGTCAAGCCCTGACCCCCGGGAGGCCGTGTGACCACCCTCGCCGATCCCGTGCCCGGCGGGCGCCCCGGTGACGTCGAGCGGGCCACCGCGCTCGCCGGGGAACTGGCCGGGCGGGGCGTGCACGGGATCGTCCTGGCCTACGTCGACACCGCGGGCGTCGGCCGGGTGAAGACGGTCCCGACGGCGAAACTGGCCCGGGCCGCGGCCTGGGGCGTCGGCATGTCCCCGGTGTTCGACACGTTCCTGGCGAACGACGCGATCGTGACCACGGACGTCCTTGGCTCGCCCGACGGGGACCTGCGCCTGTACCCCGACCTCGACGGTCTGGTGGCGCTGGCCGCGCAGCCGGGCTGGGCGTGGGCACCGGTCGACCGGATCACGCAGGAGGGCGAGCCCCACCCCGGGTGCGGCCGGTCCGTGCTGCGCCGGATCGTGCGGGAGACCGCGGAGCGGCACGGCATCACGTTCCGGGCCGCCATCGAGATCGAGTGGGCGGTGGGCCGCGAGGACGCCCCCGGCGGGGCGTTCGCGCCCGCCGCCGAGGGCCCGGCCTACGGCGCCGCCCGGCAGGTCGCGTTCGGCGACTGCGCCGCCGACCTGCTGGCGGCCCTCGCGGCGCAGGGCGTGGACGTCGAGCAGTTCCACCCGGAGTACGCGCCCGGGCAGTTCGAGGTGTCGGTGGGCGCGCTGGACCCGGTGGCGGCGGCCGACCGCAGCGTGCTGGTGCGGCAGACCGTCCGTGCGGTGGCCCGGCGGCACGGGCTGCGGGTGTCCTTCTCCCCGGCGGTGTCCGCGCAGGGCGTCGGCAACGGCGGCCACGTCCACCTGTCCGCCTGGCGGGACGGCCGGAACCTGCACGCCGGCGGCGAGGGCCGGCACGGCATGACGGCCGGGGCCGAGGCGTTCGCGGCCGGGATCCTCGCCCGGCTCCCGGCGCTCACCGCCGTCACCGCGCCGAGCCCGGCCAGCCGTCTGCGGCTGCGGCCGTCGCAGTGGGCCGGGGTGTTCACGGCGTGGGGCCGGGAGACACGCGAGGCCGCGCTGCGCGTCGTGACCGGCACCGCGGGCGTGCGCGACCGGGCGGCGAACCTGGAGGTCAAGCCCGTCGACCTGGCCGCGAACCCGTATCTGGCCCTGGCCGCGCTGATCGCCGCCGGCCTCGACGGGCTGGCCTCGTCCGCCCGGCTGCCCGAGGAGACCACCGGCGACCCGGCCGGCCTCGCGCCGGAGCCGGCCGCGGCCCGGGGCGTGCGGCGGCTGCCCCAGTCCCTGGCGGAGTCCGTCGAGGAGTTCCGGGCGGACCCGGTGCTGCGCGCCGCGCTGGGTCCGGTCCTGGCCGACGCGGTGATCGCCGTACGGCGCGGGGAGATCGAGGCCGTCCGGGACTGGACGACGCACAGGTGGCGGATGCCTACCGGTGGGTCTACTGAGGGCGGGCCCGCGGATGCCTGACGGCGGAACTCCCGGGAACGGAGCACGGATGCCTGACGGCGGAACTCCCGGGAACGGAGCACGGATGCCTGACGGCGGAACTCCCGAAGACGGAGCGCGGACGCCTGACGGTGGGTCTGCGGAGAGCGGGTGGCGCATGCGTACCGGTGGGTCCGCTACGGGCGCCGGCCCATCGACGAGGCGCTGGCCGCACTGGAGCTGGTCGACCACCACTGCCACGGCGCCGTCACCGCGGACCTGGACCGGCCGGGATTCGAGGCGCTGCTCACCGAGGGCGAGGCCTGGCCCGGCGTCTCCCCGTTCGACACGCCCGTCGGTCTCGCCGTCCGCCGGCACTGCGCACCGCTGCTGGACCTGCCCGGCACGCACCGCCCGACGTCTACCTGGCCCGGCGGGCGGAGCTGGGGCCGCCGAGGTGAACCGGCGGTTCCTCGCGGCGGCAGGGGCGGGCGTCTTCTGCGTCGACACGGGCTACGCCCGGACGCGGTCACCACCCCGCGCGAGCTGGCGTCGGCCGCGGGCGCGGCCGGGTACGAGGTCGTACGGCTGGAGAGCGTGGCGGAGGCGGTGGCGGCCCGGGGCGTCGAGCCGGACGCGTACGCCGAGGCGTTCGGCGCCGCGGCCGAGGCGGCGGTACGGCGGCCCGGCGTGGTCGGGGTGAAGTCGGTGGCCGCGTACCGCACCGGGTTCGACCTGGACCCGGCCCGGCCGGCACCGGGCGAGGTCACCCAGGCGGCCCGGCGCTGGCTCGGGCGCGGCGGCCGGCTCGCCGATCCGGTGCTCGTCCGGCACCTGCTGTGGACCGCCGTCGACCTCGGCCTGCCCCTCCAGCTGCACACCGGGTTCGGCGACGCCGACCTGCACCTGCACAAGGCGGACCCGAGCCTGCTGACCGACTGGCTGCGGCTGACCGCCGGCACGGTCCCCGTCCTGCTGCTGCACTGCTGGCCGTACCAGCGGCAGGCCGCCTACCTGACCGCGGTCTTCGAACAGGTCCATCTCGACGTGGGCCTCACCCTGCACCACGTGGGCCCGGCCCGCGCCGGCGCCGTCCTCGCGGAGGCCCTGGAGATCACCCCGTTCCGCAAGCTGCTGTACAGCTCCGACGCCTACGGCCTGGCCGAGTTCCACCACCTCGGGGCGCTGGCCTTCCGGCAGGGGCTGGGCGGCCTGCTGCGGGAGCGGGTGGCGGCCGACGAGATGTCCCCGCCGGACGCCGTACGCCTCGCCCGGTGGGCGGGACGGGACAACGGGCTGCGCGTGTACGGGCTGCCGGGCGGCCCGCGGACGACGGATGACCGGCCGGAGGGGCTCACCGTCTCCGGAGCGCCACACAGGAACCGACCGACGCCGAAAGTATGATCAAGCGATGTCTGACATGACCGAAACCACGCCGGGTTGGCTGACGACCGACGAACTCGAACTCGTGCGCGCCCGCATGCCCGTCCTGTACGTCGAGGCCGTGCCGGTGCGGGTGGACGACAGCGGTGAGGTCACCAGCGTCGGCCTGCTGCTGCGCATCGGTCCCGACGGCACGGTCAGCCGGACGCTGGTCTCCGGCCGGGTGCTGCACCACGAGCGGGTCCGCGACGCCCTGCTGCGCCACCTGGAGAAGGACCTCGGCCCGGTGGCGCTCCCCGCGTCCCGGCCTCGCTCCAGCCGTTCACGGTGGCCGAGTACTTCCCGACGCAGGGCGTGACGCCGTACCACGACCCGCGCCAGCACGCGGTGTCCCTCGCCTACGTCGTCCCGGTCACCGGCGACTGCCGGCCCCGGCAGGACGCCCTCGACCTGGTCTGGTTCAGCCCGCAGGAGGCCCTGTCGCCGGCGGTGCAGAGCGAGATGCCGGGCGGCCACGGGGTGCTGCTCAAGCAGGCGCTGGCCCATGTGGGCTGCGTGAGCTGAGCCGGCCGGTCCCCCGGGCGGCCGGCCCCCGGGCATTCGAATAGCGGTCATCCCCGTCGCGCATGATCGATGGCAGGGCGCGGCGGCGGCGGTTCAATCGCCTCATCACATCGAGCACCGATGGGGAGAGGAATGACCGTGAGAGAGGAGAACCGGCCGGTTCCCGCCGGCGCCCGCGGGGCGCGCGCGGACTCCGCGGCGCCCCGGACGGCCGTGGTCGTCGGCGGTACCAGCGGCATCGGCGCGGCCGTCGCGCGGCGGCTCGCCGGGCCGGGGACGACGGTGATCGCCGCCGGGCTGAGAGCGCCGCACCCGGCGGACGGACCGCCCGCGGGCATCCGCACGGTCGAGCTGGACCTGGCCCGCGGCGACGAACTGGAACGGTTCGTCGGGAGCCTGCCGCGGCTCGACGTGCTGGTGAACGCCGCCGGGGTGATAGCACGCGGCGCCGAGTACGACCCGGAGGTGTTCGCCCGGGTGGTCGGGATCAACCTCACCGGCACGATGCGCGCCTGCGTGGCCGCCCGCCGGCTGCTCGGCGAACGGCGGGGCTGCGTCGTCAACGTCGCCTCCATGCTGAGCTTCTTCGGCGGCCCGAGGGTGCCCGCCTACACCGCCAGCAAGGGCGGCGTCGCCCAGCTCACCAAGGCGCTCGCCGTGGCCTGGGCCGCGGAGGGCATCCGGGTCAACGCCGTGGCCCCCGGATGGATCCGCACGCCGCTGACCGCGGACCTGCACGACGACCCCGCCTCGGCCCGCCGCATCCTCGACCGCACGCCGATGGGCCGCTGGGGCGAACCGGCCGACGTGGCGGGGGCGGTGGCCTTCCTGTGCGGACCGGACGCCTCGTTCGTCACGGGCGCCGTGCTCCCCGTCGACGGCGGCTACCTGGCCGCCTGACCCACCGAACCTCGGCGGCCGGCGCCGGAGTCCGGCCGCCGCCGAACGAGGGAGAACACCATGACAGACACCTCGGCCCCGGTGATCCCCGTCTCCGCGCTCGTGCCGGAGGAGATCGCCATCGCCGCCGAACCCGAGGACGCGCGGGTGTGGGTGCCCCAGGCGCCGGACGTCTGGTTCCGGCCGCTGATGTTCAACACCGTGACCGGCCAGTGGTGCAATCTGCTGAAGGTCACCGCCGCGGGCATCGTCTCGCGCCACCGCCACCCCGGGGTCGTCTTCGGCTACGTGATCAAGGGCAGGTGGCACTACCACGAGCACGACTGGGTCGCCGAGACCGGGCACTTCGTGTACGAGCCGCCGGGCGAGATCCACACCCTGGCCGTCCCGGACGACTGCCCCGAGATGATCACGTTCTTCAACATCACCGGCGCGATGGCCTACGTCGACGAGCGGGGCGTCCAGACCGGGTACGAGGACACCTTCACCAAGATCGACATGTGCCGGAGGCACTACGAACGCGTGGGGCTCGGCGCGGACTACGTGGACCGCTTCGTCCGCTGACGCCGGCCCCGCCCGGCACCCGCCCGCCGCCGTCACGACCCCGCGGTGAAAGCGCTTACCGCGCTGCCCGATAGGCTCCGGTTCCGCAGCCAGGGAGGGAGCGGATGGACATCCGGAGCGTGCATCACTATCGGATCGACTGGATCGTGAGCTTCGTCGCCGTGGCGCACCACGGCGGGTTCTCCGCGGCGGCCAAGGTGCTCTACCGCTCGCAGCCGCGGATCAGCAGCCACGTCGCCGAACTGGAGCGCCTGCTCGGCGCACGCCTGCTGGACCGTTCGGTGCAGCCCGCGGTGCTCACCCCGGAGGGCCGCGGGGTGCTGCCGCACGCCGAGGAGATCCTGCGGCGGCTGGGCATGCTCGCCGACCTCGCCACCGGCACCGTCCGGGGCGAGGTGCGGCTCGGCGCCTATCCCAGCGCCGCTTCCTATCTCTACCCCCTCGCCGTCCGGGCGCTGCGCACGGCCCATCCGGAGGTGCGGCTCGTCCTGCGCGAGGGGCCCAGCGTGGACCTCGGCAGCGACCTCGTCGGCGGCACCGTGGACCTCGCGGTGCGCCCGCTGCACCCGCTCGTCAACGCCGAGCAGGTGGCGAGCCAGGTGCTGTGGCGGGAGCCGCTGGTGGCCGTCTTCCGCGAGAACCACCCCCTGGCCCGGGCGGGCTCCGTGCGTCTCGCGCAGATCGCCGCCCTGCCGGTGATCAGCATCGGCGAGAGCGGCGAGGGCCACGGACGCCAGTACGAGACCAACCTCGCCTTCGCGGCCGCCGGCCTCAACCCCACCATCGTCGCGCAGACCAACCAGCCGCAGACCCTCATCTCCCTGGTCCGCCACGGCATGGGCACGGGCGTGACCAACAGTCTCGCCATGACGACGGCGAACACCCAGGGCGTGGCCCTGGTGCCGATCGCCGACCCCGCCTGCGAACGGGTGGTGGCCCTCTGGCGGCGCTGCGGCGCGGTGGTGTCGCCGGCGGTGGAGGCGGTGCGCGCGACCATCGCCGCGCTGCCCGTACCGGAGTGGCCGACCGTCGAGCGGACGCCGCGCGGACACGGCGAGCCGCCGGACGGATGACGTTCCGCCCGGCGGCCGTGCGTACGCCCGCCGGGGCATGGACCCCGGCGGGCGCGGCGGTGTGACGGCCGGTCAGCTCCAGGTGCGGTCCCAGGCGCGCTTCTTGTTCCACTCGGGCGTCGGGGCGAACAGCTTCTCGCCGTCGGCCAGGTGCCTGGCCATCTCCTTCTCGTCCATCTCGATGCCGAGGCCGGGCGCGTCGGTCAGGTGGTACCAGCCCTTGTCCATGAGCGGCTTGCCGCCCTTGACGAGGTCGTTCCAGAACGGCACGTCGGTGGCGTGGTACTCCAGGCAGACGAAGCTCTCGGTCGCGGCGGCGATGTGGGCGCTGGCCATGGCGCCGATCGGGGAGCCCGCGTAGTGCAGCGGCATCGCCTTGCCGTGCTCCCGGCCGTAGTCGCCGATGCGCTTGGTCTCCAGGATGCCGCCGGCGGTGGCCGGGTCGGGCTGGATCAGGTCGACCGCGTTCTGGTCGATGAGCGGGCGGAACGCCTCCAGCCCGTAGATGTCCTCGCCCGTCATCGTCGGGACGTCGACCCTCTCGGTGATCTCCTTCCAGTGGTCGGTGTAGAACCACGGCACGAGGTCCTCCAGCCAGGCCAGGTTGTAGCGCTCGAAGCGCTCGGCCAGCCGGACGGCGGTGTTGACGTCGAAGTGGCCGGTGTGGTCCATGCCGAGCGGGATGTCGTAGCCGATGGCGTCCCGGACGGCCTCCACGTACTCGGCCATCTTCTCCAGCCCCAGGTCGGAGAGCTGGACCATGGTGAAGGGGTGCTCGGTCATCCCGTAGCCGCCGGGCGTCCCGTCGTACTGCTCCAGCTTGCCGTCCCAGTAGCTCTTGCCGACGACCGCGCCGGGGACCTTGGCGACGAGTTCCAGACCGAGGTCCATCTTGAGGAAGGTGAACCCCTGGTCGACGCGGTCCTTCATGCGCTGCGCGTACTCCTGGGGTCCTCCGACTCGGTGGTGTCGGTGTAGAGCCGGATCTTCTTGCGGTACGCGCCGCCGAGCATCTGGAAGACGGGCACCCCGTACGCCTTGCCCGCCAGGTCCCACAGGGCCATCTCGACGCCCGAGACCCCGCCGCCGCGGCGGCCGTGGCCGCCGAACTGCTTGATGCGCCGGAAGAGCATCTCGACGTTGCACGGGTTCTCGCCGAGCAGCCGGCTCTTGAGTTCGAGCGCGTAGCGCTTGTCGGCGTCGTCGCGCACCTCGCCGTAGCCGGAGATCCCCTGGTTGGTGTCGATGCGGACGATGGGGCTGGTGAACGGCACGCCGTCCAGGACGGCGATCCGCATGTCGGTGATCTTCAGCTGGGAGGGCTTCGAGGCGCGGCTCACCTTCTGGGACACGTAGGCGACCTGGTCCTCGACGGGAGCGAACGCCATGGAGCCCAGGCTCAGACCGCCGACGCCCAGGGCCGTCATCTTGAGCAGGTCGCGCCGGCCGCGCAGCGGTCCGCGGCCCTGTGGCCGCTCCGGCTGTTCCGCGCTGTTCACGGCTTCGGACATGAGTCGCCTCCCGGGGACGGAGAAGGGAATGGGAAATCGAAGGCGGCGGCGTGACGCTTCGCGGAAGCGGAACGCGGTCGGCGCACGCCGCCGGCGAGTGCTCACCATAAGGCTTGGGGTCTCGATCAACTCGGCCGCGGCAAAAGCGAATTGCTTATGCGGCATGCCGAAATCGAATAGCGGGCCGTGAGGTGCCGGATCATCCCGCGGTCAGGTTTTCCGCGGGCTTCGGCGGCCGTGTCCCGGCGGGTACGGGAGCGGCGACGATCTCGCGCAGCAGGGTGCGCGCGGCCGGGGTGAGCGGCCGGGTGGAGTCCCAGTGCACGGCCACCCGGCGCCCGCAGGGGCGTCGAGACGGCGCACCCGCACGCCCTGGGTGTCGGCCGTGGAGACCGCCAGCTGGTTGGTCACGCCGACGCCGAGGTGCCGGCGGACCAGGGAGATCAGGGTCTGCGGCTGGTTGGTGGCCTGCACCGCCTCCGGTTCGAAACCGTGCTCCCGGAACACCTTGTACGTCTCGAAGCCCAGCACCTCGGCGATCCCAGACGCCCGATGGTGATCAGCGGGTAGCTCACCACGGCCGACACGGGCAGCGGGTCGGGCAGCCCGGCCAGCGGATGGTCCGGCGGATGCACCACCGACAGGGACTCGCGCCACAGCAGGCGCGAGACCACCGAGGGCGCGGCCGGCGGCGCCATCGGGCGCAGGCACAGGTCGATCTCACCGCTGGCCAGGGCCGGGTCGAGTTCCAGCGTCGACCGTTCGACGAGCACCACCTTGATGGCCGGCCTGGTGCGCGCGAGGTGCTCCAGCAGGCCGGGGACGAACGCGGCGCTCGCGCTGGGGTAGCTGCCGAGGGTCACCAGCCCGCGGGCGGTGCCCCGCCGCGAGGCCATCGCCTCCTCGGCGCTGCCGAGCTGCCGCAGGATGGCCCGCGCGTGCTCGGCCAGCACGGCCCCGGCCTCGGTCGGCTCCACCGGGCGCTTGCTCCGGTCGAACAGCGGGACACCCGCCTCCCGCTCGAGTGCGGCCACGTGCATGCTCACCCTCGGCTGGGAGCGGTGCACGGCCTCCGCGGCCGCGCTGAAACTCCCCGTGTCGACGACGCCGAGGAATGAGACGAACCATTCGAGACGAACTTCCGGTCGCAGCATGCCACTTGCTCTAGACCCGGCACGCGCACGCCAACAAGGCCCGGCCCCGCATGCGAATGAGCGGGGATCCAATTTCCGAATACCCGTATCCGTCTTCCGCGCTTAACGCGGGACCGGAACGGCTCCTACGCTCGATCCCGTCGCCGGGACGGCCGCCGGAACCGCTTCCCCACGCCCTCCGCCCGCCCGGCCGCTCCCGTTCCCGCCGCCGCTCGTGTGCATGGACGATGCACGCCCTGAGGAGCTCGCATGACCGCATCCCCGACCGCCCAGGGTACGCCCGCCGGACGCGTCAGATGGAGCATGATCTGGCTGGCGTTCGGCGCCGTCACGATCAACTACCTGGACCGCGCCAACCTCGGGGTGGCGCTGCCCTACATGACCGAGGACCTGGACCTGTCGAAGACGGCGACGGGCTGCTGCTGGGCGCCTTCTTCTGGACGTACGCGGCGTTCCTGCCCGGTGCCGGCTGGCTGGTCGACCGCTTCGGCCCGCGCCGGATGATGGCCCTCGCGGTCGCGGCCTGGTCGATCGCGACCATGCTGGTCGGTGCGGCCACGGGCTTCCTGGTCCTGCTGCTCCTGCGCCTGCTGCTGGGTGCCGTGGAGTCGCCCGCCTACCCGTCCAGTTCGAAGATCGTCTCGCGTTGGTTCCCCACCCGTGAGCGGGCGATGGCGGCGTCGATCTTCGACAGCGGCGGCCGGGCCGGCACGGCGTTCGCGCTGCCCGTGGTCACCGCGGTCATCGCGGTGCTCGGCTGGCGCGGCTCGTTCGTCGCGGCCGGGGTGCTGGGCCTGCTGTACTGCGCGTTCTGGCTGAGGTTCTACCGTGATCCCGAGGTCCACCCGCGCCTCGGCCGGCAGGAGCTCCACTACATCCGCGACGGCGGCGCCGCCGTGGAGGACCCCGCGGTCAAGCCCGTCCCCTGGCGGCACCTGTTCCGCCACCGCACGGTCTGGGGCATGCTGCTGGGCTTCTTCTGCCTGTCCTTCGTGCTCTACTTCTTCATCACCTGGTTCCCGTCCTACCTGGTCGACGAGCGCGGCTTCGACCTGCTGAAGCTGGGCTTCCTGGGCATGCTGCCCGCCCTGTTCGCCATCCCCGCCCAGTGGTTCGGCGGCTGGCTGCAGATCCGGCTGGTCAACAAGGGCCGCAGCGTGACCTACGCCCGCAAGGTGCCGCTGGTCAGCGGGCTGGTGCTGTCCTCGGTGATCGTGTTCGCCGGCGTGGTGGAGAGCGCGGCGCTCGCGCTGGTGCTGCTGACGCTCTCCCAGGGCGCGTTGTGCTTCGCCGCGTCCAGCCTGTGGGCGCTGCCCGCCGACGTCGCCCCGGCGCCGGGCAACGTCGCCTCGCTCGCGGGCATCCAGGGCCTCGCCTCGAACGCGGCCGGCTTCGTCAGCCCGCTCGTCGTCGGCATGCTGCTCGACGCCTTCGACGGCTCGTACGTCGTCCCGCTGGCCGTCGCCGGCGCGGTCGCGCTGCTCGGGGCGCTGGTCTACGGCGTGATGATCCGCAGCTTCGCCCCGCTCGGCAGCGAGGACGGCGCCGCCTCCGCCTCGCCCGCCACCCGCCCCACCCTCACCTGACGGGGACCGGCCGCCGACCGGCCGCCCTTCCCGACCGCGTGCCCGACCGACAGGAGGATCTGCGCATGACCCCCTACTCCGAGGAGACCCTCGAGGCCTTCCGGTCCGTCACCACCGCCTCGGTGGCCGACGCCGTGGAACTGCACGGCGTCCGCGGCTATCTCTCCGGAGCGGTGCGCCAGATCGCGCCGGGCTCCGGAACGCTCGCCGGCCCCGCGGTGACGGTCCGGGAGATACCGGCGGCCGAGGCCGAGCCGCCCGCCCACGCGCTCCGGGCGATCGACGAGTCCCCGGCCGGCAGCGTGGTGTGCATCGACGCGGGCGGGGCCGACGTGGCCGTGTGGGGCGGCCTGATGACCGCGGGGGCGGTCGCCCGGCGGATGGCGGGCTGCGTCCTGGACGGCGGGTCCGCGACGTCACCGAGATCCGCCGGGACTTCCCCGGCTTCCCCGTCTACGCCCGCTCCACGGTCCCGGCCACCACGCTGGGCCGCATCCGCACCGTCTCCCTGAACGAGCCGGTCGTCGTCGGGGAGGTGGGCATCCGGCCGCAGGACCTGATCGTGGCCGACGGCGACGGCGTGGTCCGCGTCCCCCGGGAACTCGTCGACGACGTGCTGCGCTCCGCCCTGGAGATCGAGGAGCGGGAGAGGGAACAGACCCGGTACATCCTCGAGTCCGGCTCGCTGCGCGACGGGCTCGCCAAGCACAACAGGATCTGAGCCGATGCCGTACACACCGCCGGCCCCCCAGGTCCTGGCACTGGGCGAGGCGCTGCTGGAGTTCAACGCCGCGGGCGAGGGCGACCTGGAGAGCGTGCCCGCCTTCCACCCGGGTTTCGGCGGCGACACCTCCAACATGGTGATCGCGGCCCGCCGCTCGGGGGCGAGCGCGGGCTACCTCACCCGGATCGGCGACGACGCGTTCGGCCGGGGCCTGCTCGCCCTGTGGCGGCGCGAGGGCGTCGACGTCACCCACGTGATCCGGGAGCCGGAGGGCGCCACCGGCATCTACTTCGTCACCCGGCACGGCGAGGGGCGGCACACCTTCACCTACCGCCGCGCCGGCTCGCCCGCCAGCCGGCTCGCCCCCGGCGACGTGCCCGACGACGCGGTGGCCGCCGCGCGGCTGCTGCACGTCAGCGGCATCACCCAGGGCATCGGCGCCTCGGCCTGCGACGCCGCCTTCCACGCGGTGCGGGTGGCCCGGTCCGCCGGCACGCTCGTCTCCTACGACCCGAACTACCGGCCCGCGCTGTGGCCCGCCGAGCGGGCGCGTGCCGTGATGCTGCGCACCGTGGAGCTGGCCGACGTGGTCCTGCCCAACCTGGACGAGGGCCGGCTGCTCACCGGGGAGCAGGAGCCGGAGCGGGTGCTGGCGGCCTTCGCCCGGCGCGGCCCGTCGGTGGTCGCGCTGAAGATGGGCGCCGACGGGGTGCTGCTCGGTGAGCGGGGCAGGGTCACGCACCTTCCGGCGCACCCGGTGGTGCCGGTCGACGCCACCGGAGCGGGGACACCTTCGACGGGGCCTTCGCCGCCCGGCTGCTGGAGGGGGACGCGCCGGTCGACGCGGCACGGTACGCCGTGGTGGCCGCGGCGCTCACCACCACAGGGCCCGGCGCGGTCGGCCCCGTCCCGGACCGGGACGCGGTACTGGCCGCGGTACGCGACGCGGCCGGCGGGGCCCGACCGGGAGCCGGCGGCCCGGCGGCCCGGCCGGAAGCGTCCCGTCCGGCGGGCGCGGAACCCTCCTGAACCGCGCGGAACACACGACAGCGGCCTCGCCGTCCGGCGAGGCCGCTGATCGTCACTGTCGGGACGACAGGATTTGAACCTGCGACCCCTTGACCCCAGTCAAGTGCGCTACCAAGCTGCGCCACGTCCCGTTGCCCGTCTGACCTGGGGATTCCCCCGGCCGAACGCGCAGGAAAACCATACCGCACTCGGGCCGGTGGTCGCGCATCGCTTTTGCGCGTGCGGCCCGGAACACGCACGCCGGTGCGGTCCGGAATGCGCACGCCGGTGCGGTCCGGAATGCGCACGCTTGACCTCAAGCTTGGTCGAGGTTGCACGATCGTCGGCATGACGATCACCGACGAACGCGGGCGTACGTACGGGTACGCCGACCTGCCCGGACTGATGGCCCTGATGACGGGCGACGAGAAGCACGGCCCCGCGGCCACGTCCACGCTGGACGTGCTGTGGGTGCTCTACGACCGGGTGCTGCGGGTGGGGCCCGAGATGATGGACGACCCCGGACGGGACCGGTTCCTGCTGTCGAAGGGCCACGGGCCGATGGCGTACTACGCCGTGCTGGCCGCCAAGGGTTTCCTGCCGGTGGAATGGCTGCCCGGCTTCGGCTCCTACGACTCCCCGCTCGGCCACCACCCCGACCGGACCCTCGTGCCCGGCGTGGAGATCGGCAGCGGCTCGCTGGGTCACGGACTGCCGATCGCCGTGGGGACGGCGCTGGGGCTGCGCGCCCAGGGCCTCGGCGAGGCCCGGGTGTGGACGCTGATCGGCGACGCCGAACTGGACGAGGGCAGCAACCACGAGGCGATCGCCTTCGCCGGGCCCGCCGGGCTGGAGCGCCTGCACACCGTGGTCGTGGACAACCGCTCCGCGAGCCACGCCCTGCCCGGCGGCATCGCCGCCCGCTTCGAGGCGGCGGGCTGGTCGGCGGTCACCGTCGACGGCCGGGACCACAAGGCGCTGTACGCCGCGTTCACCGCGCCGCACCCGGGCCGGCCGCACGTGGTCGTGGCCCGCGTGGAGCCGAAGTCCGCCTGACCCGCCCCGCCCCACCCCACCTCGCTTCAGGAAGGCCCTTCCCCATGGACACCATGCGTGACCGATTCGCCCCCGTCGTCTCCCGCCTGCTCGACGAGGACCCCCGTGTCGCCGTCGTGCTCGCCGAGATCGGCGTCGCCGGCTTCGAGGAGGCGATGCGACGCCACCCGGACCGGGTCGTCAACGTCGGCATCCGCGAGCAGCTGCTCGTGGGGCCGCGGCGGGGATGGCGCTGACCGGGCTCCGGCCGGTCGTGCACACCTTCGCCAGCTTCCTCGTCGAGCGCCCCTTCGAGCAGGTCAAGCTGGACCTCGGGCACCAGGACGCGGGGGCGGTGCTGGTGAGCGCCGCCGCTTCCTTCGACTGGCCGGCCGGCGGCTACACGCACATGGCCCCCGGTGACGTCGCGCTCCTCGACACCCTGGACGGCTGGACGGTGCACGTGCCCGGGCACCCGGACGAGGCCGAGGCGCTCCTGCGGCACGCCGTGGCCGCCGGGGACGACAAGGTGTACGTGCGGCTGTCCGTGCAGGCGAACGCCGGGGCACGGCCGGCCGACGGGCGGCACCTGCTCACCGTCCGCGAGGGCCGCTCCGGTGTCGTGGTGGCCGTGGGGCCGGTGCTGGACGCCGTACTGGCCGCCACCGAGGGCCTCGACGTCACCGTCCTGTACGCCACGACCGTGCGGCCCTTCGACGCGCAGGGGCTGCGCCGGGCCACGCTGACGGCCGGGACCGACGTCGTCCTGGTCGAGCCGTATCTGGCGGGCACCTCGGCGGCGGCCGTGAACGAGGCGCTGTCCGACGTCCCCCACCGGGTGCTCGGCCTGGGCGTCGGCCGCCGTGAGCTGCGGCGCTACGGCACGGTCGAGGAGCACGTCGCCGCCCACGGGCTGGACGCCCGGTCGCTGCGGGAGCGGATCGGCTCCTTCGTCGGGGGTGCGGGTGCCGCGCCGGCGGGCGTCTGAGGGCACCGGGCCTTCCGCGCGGGGCGGCGGATCACTGGGGTTCGACGCCGCGCCGGGGGTTGGTCCGGCGCCGCGCCGGGGGTCCGACACTCCGCGGGGGATCCGACACTCCGCCGGGCGGTCCGGCGCCCCGCCGGACGGACCGGCACACCGCCGGACGGACCAACACACCGCCGGACGGACCAACACCCCGCCGGACGGACCAGCACCCCGCCGGACGGACCGGCACCTGGCCGGGGCCGGCACCTCGCTGGACACGCCGGAGGTCACCTCCGGACGGGGTGTCACCTCCGGACAGGCGTCGGCTGCCGCGGACGCGTCAGCTGCGGCCGGGGCCGGTTCGGCCGGGTCTCGGGGCCGCTTCCGGGCGGGGCCGGGGGCGTCGGCGCGCACCAAGCCGCGGACCGCCGGTATGGACAGCAGGGCGGCGGAGACGACGAGGCTCACCGCTCCGGCGACGAGCAGGACGTGGTCGGCGCCCAGCGCCCCGGCCGCCGGCCCGGCGAGGGCCTGGCCGACCGGCATCATCGCCAGCGAGCCGGCGACGTCGTAGGCGTGGATGCGGTTGAGCACGTCGGGCGGGACCTGGGTCTGCACGCTCGTCGCCCACATCACGCCCCAGAAGGACAGCCCGGCCCCGGCGACGGCCGCCCGGCGGCCATGGCGGGCACGCCGAGGCCGGCGCCGACCGCCGCGGGGAAGGCGGCGAAGCCGACGAGGGCGACCGCGCCCGCCCGCAGCATGCGGCGCGGGCGCAGCCGCAGCGCGACCAGCCCGCCCACCACGGTCCCGGCGCCGAGGGCGGAGTTGACCAGCCCGTACGCGCGCGGCCCGTGCTCCTGGACGACCTCCACGGCGACCAGGGGGACGGTGGGACCCCATACGGCGATCATGTACACGCACCACACGGCGATGACGCCCCAGAGCCAGGTGCGCGCCCGGAACTCCCGCCAGCCCTCGGCGAGGTCGGCCCGGAAGGCCTTGGCCGCGCCGGCGGCGGCCCGTGCGGCGGGCGGGGCACCGGCCGGAGCGGGGGCAGCCGGAGCAGGAGCAGGCACAGGGCGCTGAGCCCGTAGGTGGCGGCGTGCGCCGCGAAGACCCCGCCGGGCGAGGCGAGACCGACCAGCAGGCCCGCCACGGCCGGTCCGGCGAGCTGGGCGGCGGACTCGGCGACGCGGATGGCGCCGTTGGCCCCTGCACGTCGGCGGCGAGGCGGGGCACGGTGCTGGCCACGCCGGGCTGGAACACGGCGCCCGCCACGCCGTTGAGGAAGCCGATGGCGCAGATCTGCCACAGCACGACGTGCCCGGAGAAGAACAGGGCGGCGGCCACGGCCTGGGTGCCGAGGCGGACCAGGTCGGCGCCGATCATCAGCTTGCGGGTGCTGAACCGGTCCGCGATCACCCCGCCGAAGACGACGAGCCCGGCGAAGGCGGCGGCCGTCGCGGCCATGGCGAGGCCGACGGCGCCCGCCCCGTACCCGTGCTGGAGCAGACCGGCGGCGAGCGCCACGGGCAGCATGGTGTCGCCGAGCCGGGCGACGGCGCGGGCGGCGAAGAACAGCCCGAAGTCCCGCGACCAGAGCCCCGCTTCCCCGCCCGTCCGGCTCCCCGCCCCGGCCCGGCCTCCGCGCCGGTGTCGGTCTCCCGCGTCTCGTCCGCGGATCGCGACGGTGTCCCGGTCATGCTCGCGCGCTCCCTCCCCGGCCGGTCCCCACCGGCCCTCGGCCCCATCCCCACCGGCCCTCGGCCGCATCCCACCGGCCCGAGCCGGCCCCGGCCGGCCCTCGGTCCGTCCCACCGGCCGTCAGCCGATCCCTGGGCCGTCAGGCAGTCAGCCGGTCGCCGCCGGTCCTTCGCCGGCCCGTCCGGCAGCCGGAGCCCCCTCCCGCCCGGCTGCCGCAGACGTCCTCGGATCATGCCACGGGCCACTGACAACGCCCGGGGATTTTCAGCCGCGGGCGGCAGCCCGAGCCGGGGTGGGCCTCCAGCAGGCGGGTCGGCGCGGCCTGCCGCCAGGAGTCGGCCAGGATGTCCCGCAGCTCCTCCTCGTCCTCCAGCGCGGCGAGGCGGACCCGCACCCAGGCGAACTGGGCCTCGTGGCCGGCGATCCAGAACTTCTCCGGTTCGGCGAGCACGAGTTCGTCGCGCTCCTCCTTCGGGCAGCGCACGGCGATGGACGTCTCGTCCTCGGGCAGCGTGGCGAACATCTTTCCCGCCACCCGGAACGTGGGCATGCTCCAGGCGATCTTCTCCGTCGTGTCCGGCAGTGACAGGGCGACACGGCGTACGTCTTCGGCGTCCGGCATGGCAGGCACCGTAACCGCTGCCACTGACACCCACCCCCGCACCAGCCGCCGGCGCTGGCGCACTGACGCACCACCGCCCCTACGCATTCGGCCCAGGGTGCCCCGCGCGCCGATGCGGGCGGTCCCGTGAAGACATCACCCGCCCGGCGCTGATGTGCATCTCGCCCGTCTTTCACATCGACGCCGATCGTCAGCGCCCGGTAATAGCGCAACGGTGGCCGGTCGGCCTTGCCAGCCGGGAGGGCGACAGTGCCCTGTCTGTGCCGACGTGTGCGGAGACCGCGGCGCTGGCGAGGGGCTCGATGAGTGTAGACCCACGACGGCCCGTCTGCTCCCCTGCGGGCCTCCATCTGGAGCAGAGCCCCGAGGCTAGCGGGGCACAAGAGCGAGCGGGGACGAACGACAGAGGTGGATCTTGAAGTTCCTTGATGATGGGCGGGTGAACTACGCGTCCCGCAGCACCCGGTACTTCCTGGTCCTCGTAGTGATCGTCGCTGTGGGGGTACTCGTCACTGCTGGGCAGGACAGCGCCCCGGGAGCGCGGGAACGTCCGCATCCGCCGAGTGCCACGATCCTCCCCCTGAGGGGACGGAAGACCTCGGCACCTCACCTCAATGCGTGAGTACTACCTCTATGCCGGGTCGTCGGCACTTCGCCTACGAACTACCTACCACCACAGTGATGGGAAACACGACTTACATCCGGCTGAAGGGTTCTATCCAATGCACCGACAAGGGATTGGCCATGACCCTAGACGGCCCATCCAATGCCGAGGTCAAGGTGTCGCTTGAGACGCAACGGGGCTGGGTTGAAGGGTGGTGGATGAAGCCTGTGACGA
This sequence comes from Streptomyces sp. SW4, assembly GCA_003248315.1. GTDB lineage: Bacteria > Actinomycetota > Actinomycetes > Streptomycetales > Streptomycetaceae > Streptomyces. The sequence continues at coordinate 290,605 of QKWM01000001.1, read as the reverse complement.
TTCCGGAGCGCAGGGCGTGGCAGGGGCTCGCGCTGATCGACCGCCGATGGTGCGACTCATCGATCTACGAGCTGGTCCTCACTCCTGCCTAGCTAGGTGGAAATACGGCGCGTGTGGCATTCGGGCAACGGCACGTCTCCGAACTTCACCCGCGGAATCGTGTTCTTGATGACGCCCATGGCGTTCAGGTCGTACTCGCGATGGACGTTGTCGAACCGGAGGCACAGCCCACCCTGTCCTGTCCATGGCGTCACCTCGGAGTCGGCAGGATGACAAGATCATCTCGACAGGCAGTCATAGTCACCTGTGCGTCAGCTGGTCACCATCGAACACTTACCCGGGAGTCTTCGTGCTCGCATGCTCCGCCCCGCCCTCATGGCGCTTACCCCCGTCACCCTGGCTCTGACCTCGGGCTGTGGGAGCGACGACTCGCAACATGAGAAGGCGAGGGAGGACATACGAGCATCGGTCGAACTCATCAGATACGCGCGCGAAGACGAGACGGAAGGAGTCAAGGCCGGGGACGCCCGGGAAGATACCGAGACCCTGGTCCAAATCGCTCAAGACGAGCTGGAAGATTTGAGATCAGCGGCGGCACGTTCCCAGGGAGACACACGTAAGTTCGCAGACACCGCGGTCGAGTGGGCGGAAGTACTCGTGCATAGCCGCCAGATCATCCTCGACGGCACCGGTACCGACCAGGAGGGCGCCGTCCTGATGTTGCGGACCGACCAACTGGAGGACCATATGGACGAGCAGGCGGAGGATCTCGGCGTCGAGCCCTGGCATCCCCGCGAGAATTAACCGACCGCTGCGTCGAGCGGTGGCGATGATCATGGTGCAGCGGCAGTTGGACGACTCCTCACGGCAGCAGGCGTCGAGCAGTGGTGCTGTTGTTGCCAAAACCTCGGCTATATCGGGCAGCCCCACAGAGCGACCCGTTGCCCTCGGCGGGGCTGGGCAGGGTAGGCGACAGGGCCGCCTGGTGGCGTGGTGGCCACGGCAGGTGGGTGTCAGGCTTACGCGCCCAGCGTGGCAGAGGCAGCAGGCGTCACCGTGAGTTCTATTGCCACCGTTCGACAATCGCGGTGAGCAGCCAGAGAGCGCCCATGGGCAGTGGAACGCGCCAGACAGACCTGCGGCCCTATTGCCTCAGTTCTTGGAATTCGCCACGCGGCGCTCGAGTCGGGCGTTTGCAACTCAGTTGGTCCAGACTGCGCAGCTGGCACGGTAACTCCCGTGGAGGGGCGAGCGGCCTCGCCCCGCTCGCCCGCTGACTGCGCTCCCGAGTTGCCTCCCGTTGGGAGTGGTTCGTGCATGAACCGCTTTCGCCGACGTGAGGCTACTCAACCCTATCTGTAGTAGGTGTCGGTGTACCTCGGCCCTCCGGGTTCGTCTTCGCAACCCTGATCGCGGTCGGGGCTGCCACCGTGAGTGATGACGAACATGTAGCCCTGGGGCATGGTGCAACCTTTGTCGGTCCAGTTGCCGGCCATGGCTGTCCAGACGATCAGGACCAGGAGTGACACGATGATCTTCTGGTTGCGACTGGGTCGCCAGGATCTGGCGTTGAGGTCGGCCATGCGCCGCATTGTGCGCTCGGTGGAGCTGATGCGCAGGGAGTGTGACAATGTCGTGATGTACTCCGGTTGTCGGCAGGGTGCACTGGTGCTGGGTGCCGAGGTCTTCCGCGTTGAGTGATCGACGTCGACAGGGCAACTGTCGTTCTCCACAGCGACGGCTTGATCCACCTGCACAGCGAGCCAGCGATTGGTACGTCCGTACGGCCTCAAGGGAGGCACGCCGACTGGTGGTCAGCCCCGACTGCCGAGCCGTTCATCGACCATCTGATCCAACGGCTGAAGGCCGCCGATGACGACCCTGATCCTTAGTACTGGTCCCGTTTGCCGGCAGCTTGCCGGTCCGGCGAGTGATGCGGTCACTTATCGACGCTTACGGATTTCCCCGACTATTAGCTACGCGGCGCCTTACAGCGGCTAACACAATGAGGTGGGTTGACCGCGAAGGCCGTGTCCTGGGCGGTAGTTGAGTGTTCGGTCCTGTGTGGGGACATCGCCGTGGATCGTGTCGGATGAGCTATGGGACCGCCTGGAGCCGCTGCTGCCGCAGCGCGAGCGGCGCTTTCGGTACCCGGGCCGCAAGCCGCTGCCAGACCGGGAGGTGCTGTGCGGGATCCTGTACGTGCTGCACACCGGCATCCAGTGGGAGCACTTGCCACAACACCTCGGCTTCGGCTCAGGCATGACGTGCTGGCGCCGCTTGCGGGACTGGAATCAGGCCGGCGTCTGGCAACGGCTGCACGAGGTCCTGCTGGCCGAGGTGAACGCGGCCTCGCGGCTGGACTGGTCTCGCTGCGTGGTCGACTCCTCCCACGTCCGGGCGCTAAGGACTGGAATCAGAATGAGGTCTCCGGATTCCCGGTGCCGGTATGTTAGTTCTGCGTTGGCGCGGCCCGGGTCTATGGAAGCTGGACTCCGGACCAGGCATCGACTTCGCACTGTCCGTCGGCGTTGTTCCCTGCGGTCACGACTGTGCCGTTGGCACGCAGGCCGAGGGTGTGCGTTGAACCGGCCGCCACGGCGATAATGTCGCGCCAGTCGCCGACTTTGCACTGTCCGTAGCTGTTGTCTCCCACCGCGAGGACCCGCCCGGACGCTGTGACCCCGACGGTGTGGTAACTGCCCGCGCCGAGCGCCACGACGTCTTCCCACTCATCGACCGCGCACGCACCAGTTGCCCGCTCTCCGGTCGCTACTGCCCGCCCGTCGGCTCTGAGGCCGACGGTATGGAGATACCCGGCCGAAATGGCGGCCAGGTCACGCCACCCTTCAACGGCACACTGCCCTCGTCGGTTGTTCCCGCGGCCAGCGCAGAACCGTCTGACCGGACGCCGACCGAGTGCCAGTCACCACACGAGAGGACGACCATCTCGCGCCAGGACTGCACGTCGCACTGTCCTTCTGAACTCCGGCCAACTGCTAACACGCGGCCATTCGCGAGTAGCCCGAGCGTGCGGCGCCAGCCTGCGGCCACGGCCGTGATGCCTCGCCATCCGGCGACATCACATTGCCCATCGCCATTCCACCCCGTTGCCAGCACCGTGCCGTCCGACCGGAGTCCCACCGTATGAGACCTGCCCGTGTTCGTCGCGGTATGGACGTTGCCGGCTGCCACCGCGATGACGTCCTCCCATCGCTCGACACGACATTCAGCGGCTGCGGTATTGCCCACGGCGAGAACGGTTCCATCCCAGCGCCGTCCGACCGAATGACGCCTTCCGGCCGCCAGCGCCGACGCGTTAGCGTGCATTCCGCCTCCTTGCGCTCGGCGCGAGTTCGCGACATGGGATTCCACCTTACTTTCGACTGTAATCAGAGCGGGGTCCTCAGTCGTCGCCAGCAGATGACGGCACAACCGAGTGTGATGAAGGCTCGTGGATGTCGTCGCGGATCTCCCAGCGGATGCGTAGGCGGCGGAACCAGTGCAGTAGTGCGATGGCGCCTTCCACGACCCAGTGGTGTACGCCGAGGCCAGAGCCGTGTTCGGTGCCGCGTCGGGCGATGCGCGGGGTGATTTCGAACCGTCGGACCTGGTCGCGGTAGCTCTCGTGGTCGTAGCCCGGTCGGTGTAGAGGTGCTTCGGGCGGCGCAGCGGTTGGCCGCGTTTGCCTCGGATCGGCGGGACGGCTCGGATCAGTGGGATCAGCTGGGTCACGTCGTTGCGGTTGCCGCCGGTCAGCGTGGCGGCCAACGGGATGCCGTGGGCCTCGACGATCACGTGGTGCTTGCTGCCGGTCCTGCCCCGGTCCACCGGGGACGGGCCGGTGGCCGCACCACCCTTCATCGCCCGCAGATGGCTTGAGTCGACCGACGCCCGGGACAGATCCAGTTTGCCGGCCGCCCGCAGTTCGGCCAGCAGCATCTCGTGCAGGCGCTGCCAGACCCCGGCCTCGTCCCACTCCCGCAGTCGCCTCCAGCAGGTCATCCCGGAGCCGAAGCCGAGTTCCTGCGGGAGGTAGCGCCAGGGGATGCCGGTGTAGAGCACGAACAGGATGCCGCACAGAACCCGCCGGTCATCGAGCCGACGACGCCCCGGGTACCGGAAGCGCCGCTCAATCACCGGCAACAGCGGCTCGATGCGCTCCCACAGCCCATCGTCAACCTCCCACGGCTTACGCCCACCACGAGTCTCGGTCGCAATCACCCCTGCGGGCGGCATCAACGCGAACCGACACTCCGTCATTCCCGAGCCTCAGGGACCTCATTCTGATTCCAGTCCTAAAAGGGGAGCCAGAAGGGTCCCTCGCCGGTCGACCGGGGCCGGGCCGGCTTCAAGCACCACTTGATCACTGATGGGCACGGCACCCCGCTCGCGGTCCTGCTGACCGGCGGCAACCGCAACGATGTCACCCAACTACTGCCCTTGCTCGACGCGATCCCACCGGTCCGCGGCCGGGTCGGCCGTCCCCGTCGCAAGCCGGACTCGCTGTTCGCCGACCGCGGCTACGACCATGACGTCTACCGCGATCAGGTCCGCACTCGCGGCATCGTGCCCGCTATCGCCCGCCGCGGCACCCGGCACGGCACCGGGTTGGGCACCTATCGCTGGGTCGTGGAGAGGAGTTTTGCGTGGCTGCACGGCTTCCGGCGCCTACGGATCCGGTGGGAACGCAGGGCCGACAGTCATGAAGCGTTCCTCAGGCTCGCCTGCTGCCTCATCACCCACCGACAGCTCAGAGCATTGCGCTGAAGTTGGGTGCGGCCGCCGGTCACTCATGGATGTCCTTGGTTCATGCCACGATCCCGCCTCATGAGCGACCGTTCACTTTCACCCGCCTGGCTGGCCGCGTGGACAGACAGAGTCTCCGGGACACTCACGGCAATGACAGGCGAGTTCGAGCGTCGGCACGGCTTCCCCCTGGCACCAACGAGGTCCGGCTGGCCAGCCGTGACGATCAAGCCGCGGCTCGCACGCTTGCCCAAGCGATCCTCATCCCGGCTGACCTGGTCACCTTCTACGACTGCATCGGGGACGTCACCTGGGCGGACATCGGCAACGGCTACTTCCTCGACCCGGCAAGTGACGTCCTTCTGCGACTCCAGGACTACGGTGCTGTCGACCTCGGCGCGGACCAGAAGGTTCATGGTCTGGTCATCGGCTCGAACGGCGGCGGCCTGTCCTACGCCGCGGGCCCTGATGGATCGGTCCATCGGACGCGGACGGCATCACTGGACGAACCGGAGCTCGACAAGATAGCCGACGACCTGCGGCAGTTTTTGGAACTGCTGGAGCGATCCCTGACGCGGTTCGTCGTCGACGGCGAGCCGGGATCTCTGTAGGTCAACCCGCGGGTCCATTCTGTTAGCCGCTGTTAGGTTCATCGGCGACGGACGAACGGGCGTCAGCTACCTTCTGCAAGACCAGAACGAGGTGATGTCAGTGCCCCGAGGTGAAAAGCCGCCGGGCTGGGCTTCCTGTGCTTCGTTGTGGCTCTACTCCAGCTAATCACTGACGTAGCCGGCACAGGTAGCGCTTAATCCGGCGGCATCCCGTCGACTGGCGCCCGGAGGCGAGGGAAATCGACTACAGCCCTGCTGTGCCAACCGCCAGCTCGTTCGCCGGTGGTCGGGCCGACCACAGCCGCCAGACGGCGGCCGGGCAGGCCGCTCACCGGCACGCCGACGGCGGCAGCGATATCCGCCGCCCGGTAGCGCTCCGGCTCGCTCTGGTGGGTCAGGGCTCGCGCCCCCTTCACCGGAGCCCCCGCCCGCCGGCGCCCCTGTCACCGGCGCCCGGTCACCGCCCCTGCGCCGCCCCCTTGCCGCCCAGCCGTTTGAAGTAGAGGGTCGTCGGTCGCAGCAGGCCCTCCGGGTTCGCCGCGTATGCGGGGATCATGCCCGCCCGGGTCCAGCCGGCGTCGCGGTAGAGGCGTTCCGCGGGGCTGTCGGTCTCGGTGTCCAGGTGGAGCAGGGTGAGGCCGGCCGCCACGGCACCGTCCTCGGCCGCCGTCAGGAGCCGGCGGCCCAGTCCCCGGCCGCGGGCCTCGCGGTGCACCATCAGCTTGACCAGTTCGGCGCGGTGCCGGCTGTTCGGCTTGTCGGGAGGGCGAGGCTCACCGTGCCCGTGACCCGTTCGCCGTCGCGGGCCACCCACAGGGCGAGCCGTCCGTCGGCGACGGCCTCGGCGCGGCCCCGCCACCACGCGAGGGCGTCCGCGCGGTCCAGCGGCGCCAGGAAGCCGACCGAGGCGCCGCCGGCCACCGTGTCGGCCAGCAGCTCGGCGAGACCCTCCAGACAGCCCGGCAGGTCCTTCGCGTCCAGCCGGCGCACGGTCGTGGCGGCGCTCCCCGTGTCATGGATCATGTCCGGGACGCTACCGCGGACATGGGTCGGCCGGGTTACGGAACGTTCACTCCCGCGCCGCCTCCTCCAGTGCCCGGAGCACCGGCCGGATCAGCGGGTGCTCCTCCGCGCCGCGGCGCACGGCGGCGAACACCCGCCGGGTGGGCGCGACCCCGTCGACCGGGCGGACCACGGCCCCGGTCAGGTCGGTGCCGTGCAGCGCCGAGCGCGGCACGAGGGCCACGCCGGCCCCGGCCGAGGCGAGGGCCACGACCGCCCGGAAGTCGTCCGAGGAGTGCTCCATACGGGGCTGGAAGCCGGCGTTCTCGCAGGCCAGGACGACCACGTCGTGGCAGGGGTTGCCCGGGTAGGGGCCGATCCAGGTGTCCTTGGCCAGCTCGGCGAGCGGCACCTCGGCCGCGTCGGCGAGGCGGTGGGCGAGCGGGACGACCGCGTCGAACGGCTCGGCGTAGAGCGGCACGTGGGTCAGGCGCGGATCGTCGGCGGGCGGCGCCCCGCGGTACTCGACGGCGACCGCCACGTCGACCTGCCGGTCGAGGACCATCGGCAGGCTGGCGTCGCCCTCGGCGTCCTGGACCCGGATGCGGATGCCGGGCGCCGACCCGGCGAGGGAGGCCACCGCGGGCGCGACGACCAGGGCGATGCCGGTGGCGAAGGCGGCGACCGTGACGGTGCCCGCCTGCCCGGAGCCGTAGGCGGCCAGCTCGGCCTCGGCCCGTTCCAGCTGGGCGAGCACGGCGTTGGTGTGGCTGAGCAGGATCTCGCCGGCCGGGGTCAGCCGGACGCCCTTGGCGCCGCGCTCGACGAGACGGTGGCCGGTCTCCTGCTCCAGCGCGGACAGCTGCTGGGAGACGGCCGACGGGGTGAGGTACAGCGCGGCGGCAGCGGCGGTCACCGTACGGTGGTCCGCCACCGCCCGGAGGATGTGCAGCCGCCGCGCTTCGATCACGGAATCGATTCTCTCAGGTCACCCGCGGGCCCGCGGTTCAGGCGTCGAGCCGCTCGCGCGCCGCCACGAAGGCGTCCACGGCGCGGTCGACATCGTCCGTGGAGTGGGCGGCGGAGAGCTGGACCCGGATACGGGCCTGGCCCTGCGGGACGACCGGGTAGGAGAAGCCGATCACGTAGACGCCGCGCTCCAGCAGCAGCTCGGCCATGCGGCCGGCCCGCGCCGCATCGCCGATCATGACCGGCGCGATGGGGTGGTCGCCGGGAGGACGTCGAAGCCCTCCTCGGTCATCCGGCGGCGGAACAGGGCGGTGTTCTCGGCGAGCCGCACCCGCAGGTCGTCGGCCGACTCCAGCAGGTCCAGCACCTTGAGCGACGCGGCGGCGATCACCGGGGCGAGGGTGTTGGAGAACAGGTAGGGCGGGACCGCTGGCGCAGCAGGGCGACGATCTCGGCGCGCGCGGCGACGTAGCCGCCGGAGGCGCCGCCGAGGGCCTTGCCGAGGGTGCCGGTGATGATGTCGACGCGGTCCATCACGCCGTGCAGTTCGGGGGTGCCGCGCCCGCCGGGGCCGACGAAGCCGACGGCGTGCGAGTCGTCGACCATGACCATCGCGTCGTAGCGGTCGGCGAGGTCGCAGATCTCGCGCAGCGGCGCCACGTAGCCGTCCATGGAGAAGACGCCGTCGGTGACGATGAGCCGGCGGCGGGCGTCGGAGGCGTCCTTCAGCTGCCGTTCCAGGTCGGCGAGGTCGCGGTTGGCGTAGCGGAAGCGGCGGGCCTTGGACAGGCGGATGCCGTCGATGATCGAGGCGTGGTTGAGGGCGTCGGAGATCACGGCGTCCTCGGGGCCGAGGAGGGTCTCGAAGACGCCGCCGTTGGCGTCGAAGCAGGAGGAGTACAGGATCGTGTCCTCCTGGCCGAGGAACGCCGACAGGCGGGCCTCCAGCTCCTTGTGGACCTCCTGGGTGCCGCAGATGAAGCGCACGGAGGCCATGCCGTAGCCCCAGCGGTCCAGCGCCTCGTGGGCGGCGGCGATCACCTCGGGGTGGTCGGCGAGGCCGAGGTAGTTGTTGGCGCAGAAGTTCAGGACCTCGCCGGGGCGGCCGCCGGCGGTGACGTTCACGGTGGCCGACTGGGGGGTGCCGATGACCCGTTCCGGCTTGTGCAGGCCGGCGGCGCGGATCTCGTCGAGGGTGGCACGCAGCTCGTCGCGTACGGAGGTGAACACAGGAGGCTCCAGGGGTGCGGGGCGGGGACGGGGTGCGAGTGGGCGCAAGAGGGTGCCCGTGCCGGACGGGCCCGGGGTCACGCGGTCCAGTCGAGGATGACCTTGCCGCCCGTGCCGCTCGCCGCGTCCTCGAACGCGGCCTCGTAGTCGCGGTGGCCGTAGCGGCCGGTGATCACCGGGGTGAGGTCGAGGCCGCCCTCCAGGAGGACGGACATCGCGTACCAGGTCTCGAACATCTCCCGGCCGTAGATGCCCTTGATGGTGAGCATCGAGGTGACGACGCGGGCCCAGTCGACGGGGAACTCCTCGGCGGGCAGGCCGAGCATGGCGATCCGGCCGCCGTGCGTCATGTTGGCGATCATGTCGCGCATCGCCTCGGGGCGGCCGGACATCTCCAGGCCGATGTCGAAGCCCTCGCGCAGTCCCAGCTCCCGCTGTCCGTCGGCGATGGTCAGCTCGGAGACGTTCAGCGCGAGGCTGACGCCGACCTTGAGCGCGAGCGCGAGCCGCTCCTCGCTGACGTCGGTGATCACGACGTTGCGGGCCCGGCGTGCCGGGCCACGGCGGCGGCCATCAGCCCGATCGGCCCGGCGCCGGTGATCAGGACGTCCTCGCCGACCAGAGGGAAGGACAGGGCGGTGTGCACGGCGTTGCCGAACGGGTCGAAGATCGCGGCGACGTCGAGGTCGACGGGGACGCGGTGCACCCAGACGTTGGAGGCGGGCAGGGCGACGTACTCGGCGAACGCCCCGTCCCGGCCGACGCCCAGCCCGACCGTGGCCCGGCACAGGTGCCGGCGGCCGGCGAGGCAGTTGCGGCACTTGCCGCACACCAGGTGGCCCTCGCCGCTGACCAGGTCGCCGGTCTTCACGTCGGTGACGTCCCGCCCGGTGTCGACGACCTCGCCGACGAACTCGTGCCCGACGACCAGCGGGGCGCTGACGGCCTGCTGCGCCCAGCCGTCCCAGGCCCGGATGTGCAGGTCGGTGCCGCAGATACCGGTGCGCAGCACCTTGATCAGTACGTCGCCCGGCCCGACGGCGGGCTCGGGGACGTCCGCGAGCCACAGCCCGGGCTCCGCCTTCTCCTTGACCAGCGCCTTCAACGCTTCGGCTCCTGAGGGTGTGGTCCCCGCGCCGGGCATGCCGAAGCGGCCCGCGTCCGGGGAGGTGAGGGGATCGCACAGCAATCTGCCGCACCGCGCCCGCCGCAGTCCATCGAGGATTTCTAAAGCGGCGCCACAGCTTTCCTTCACACGCTGCGCGGGACCCCTGATTCCCTCCCCGCCCCCGGAGGCCACCCCGGAGTCCTCCCTCACACGCTCCCCCGGCCGTCGCTCCCCGTCACGTCGGCAGACCGTCGTCCGCGCCGTGCTCCAGGCGCCGCACGAGCCGGTCCGCCGTCGACTTGATCGTCTCCAGGCCCTCCCGCCCCCAGCGCCGCGGCCGCACGTCGGCGGCGCTGACGGTGCCCAGCACCGTCCCGGTGCTGTCGATGAGCGGGGCGCCGAGGTAGGAGCGGATGCCGAACTCGTCCACGACCGGGTTGCCGGCGAACCGCGGGTAGTCGCGGACGTCCTCCAGCACCAGGGCCCTGCGCCGCGCGACGACATGGGGGCAGAAGCCGTGGTCGCGGGGCTGGACGCGGCCGAACTCGGGCGCGGTGCCGTCGCCGCGCAGCACGGGCGGCACGTCGGGGACGCGCAGCCCCGCGAAGAACTGCCCGTCCTCGACCAGGAAGTTGACCATGGCGTACGGGGTCGAGGCGTGCTCGGCGAGCCGGCCGGCGAAGGCGTCGAGGGCGGGTTCGGGGCGGCGGCCGAGTCCGAGCAGGTGCAGGCGCCGGACACGGGCGGGTGCCTCCCGGTCCTCGGGGGTGAGCAGCAGACGTCCGGCCGGGCGCGGCGGGTCGTAGCTCATGGGCGGGCTCCGTCGCTGTGGGCGTGCGTCATGGGCGGCTCCGTGGCGGTGTGTGCGGCGGTCACATGTGGGCGCCGTACCCCGTGGCGGGGGCCGGCGTGTGCGCGATGAGGTGGCGGACGAGGGTCAGCAGGGTCTGCACACCGGAACTGGAGATGCGGGCGTCGCACCGCACGACGGGGATCTCGGGCGGCAGGTCCATGGCCGCGCGCACCTCCTCGGTGTCGTAGCGGTGGGCGCCGTCGAACTCGTTGACGGCGACGATGAAGGCGAGGCCGCGCTGTTCGAAGAAGTCGACGGCGGCGAAGGACTCCTCCAGCCTGCGGGTGTCGGCGAGGACGACCGCGCCGAGGGCGCCCTCGCACAGCTCGTCCCACATGAACCAGAACCGCTCCTGTCCCGGCGTGCCGAACAGGTACAGCACGTGCTCCGGGTCGAGGGTGATGCGGCCGAAGTCCATGGCCACGGTCGTCTCGAGCTTGTTCTCGATGCCGTCGAGGTTGTCGGTGGCGGCGCTGACGGTGGTGAGCAGTTCCTCGGTGCTCAGCGGGGCGATCTCGCTGACCGCGCCGACGAAGGTGGTCTTGCCGACGCCGAACCCGCCCGCGACGAGGATCTTCAGCGCGGTGGGGAACGGGTCGGTGCCGTCGTCCTCCTCGGGGCCGCGGGCGTAGTCAGAGCTGTCGTCGTAGTCCATCGAGCACTGCCTCCAGAAGGGCCCGGTCCGTGGGGTTGTGGTGGAACGCGGGGGGCTTGGTGGTCAGCGCCCCGCAGTCGACGAGGTCCGACAGCAGCACCTTGGTGACCGCCACCGGCAGCCTCAGATGGGCGGCGACCTCGGCGACCGGGACCGGCGCCCGGCACAGGTCGATCGCCTGCGCGTGTTCGGGCCCGAGGTAGCCGAGGGGGTGGCTCCGGTGGCCATCACCTGCGACATCAGGTCGAGGGCGACGCTGGGCCGGGTGCGGCCGTTGCTGACCGTGAAGGGGCGCACCAGCCGTCCGGCCGCGTCGTCGAGCCAGGGCCCGTCGCCGGCCGCGGCCACGCTCAAGGCCTCATCGCCGGGGAGGCCGGGGACTCGACGGCGTGCTGCCGGGGGGCGGTCACGAGGTAGGGGCGGACGCTCTTGACGAGCATGGCCATCTCGTAGCCGAGGACCGCCGCGTCGGCCTCGCGGCCGGCGAGCACGGCGAGGCAGGTGCCGGAGCCTGCGGTGGTGACGAACAGCAGGGTCGAGTCGAGTTCGACGACGACCTGGCGCACGTCCCCGCCGTCGCCGAAGCGGACGCCTGCGCTGCGCCCGAGGGAGTACAGCCCCGAGGCCAGGGCGGCCATGTGGTCGGCGCTGTCCGGGTCGAGGCCGTGGACGGACTTCACCAGCCCGTCGCAGGACAGGAGCACCGCGCTCCTGGTGTGCGGTACACGCTGCACGAGGCCGCTCATCAGCCAGTCGAGGTCGGATACCTGGCCGGTCGGCGCGTCGCTCGCCATGGTGGATCGACTCCTTGGAATACGAAGGGGGGTGGTCATCCGGCCGGTGCGCTTCCGTCGTGCCGGGCGCGCTCCCGGTGGGGTGGGTCGGTGGGCTGCTGTGCCTCGGCGAGGCCGATGCCCCGCTGGAAGGCGGCCATCAGGCCGGGGTCGTGGCCGGGGAGCTGTTCGGTCTCCTGCCGCGGGGCGGGGCCGTCGCGGAGCTGGGGCGCGATGTGCTCCTGGGCCCGGCGGCGGGGCAGCCGGGGTTTGTCCATGGTGCCGCGGACCGCGGAGTGGCGGGGGACGGGCGGGGTGCCGGCGTGCTCGGCGAGGGCGCGGCGGTCGTCGGGGCGGATGCCGGGGACGGCCTGGGCCGGGGTGGGCCGGTCCTCGTGGGCGCCGCGCACGGGCAGGGGCTGCGGCGCCGTGCCGTGCGCGGGCACCGGATCGGACGGTACGGCGGTGGGGGGCGCGGCCTGCGCCGGGAGGACGGCGGTGGGGGCGACGGAGGGCCCGGGGCCGGGGGCGGTGTCCGGGACGGAGGTGTCCGGGACGGCGGTGTCCGGCTGCCGGCGGGGTGCCGGTACCGGTGCGGGCCCCGACGGCCCCGGGTCCCGGGCGGGACCGGTGGCCTCCGGCGCCTCGTCCGGCGTGCTGCCCAGCAGGGCCTGGGGGACGACGAGCACGGCCTGCACGCCGCCGTAGATGTTGGACTGGAGGCGGACCGTGATGCCGTGCCGCCTGGCCAGCTGGGACACGACGTACAGGCCGATGCGGCCGTCCGCCAGCAGCCGGGCGACGTTGACCTGGTCGGGGTCGGCGAGCAGGGCGTTCATCCGGTGCTGTTCGGCGACGGGCATGCCCAGTCCGCGGTCCTCGACCTCGACGGCGAGCCCGGAGGTGACCAGCCCCGCGCGCAGCAGGACCTGGGTGTGCGGGCGGAGAACACCGTGGCGTTCTCGACGAGTTCGGCCAGCAGGTGGATGACGTCGGCGACGGCGTGGCCGCGCAGGGTGCCGTCGATCGGCGGGACCAGCCGGACCCGGGAGTACTGCTCGACCTCGGCGATGGCCGAGCGCAGCACCTCGGTCATGGAGACGGGGTTGCTCCACTGGCGGCGGGAGACGGCGCCGCCGAGGACGGCGAGGTTCTCGGCGTGGCGGCGGATGCGGGTGGCGAGGTGGTCGACGTGGAAGAGGCCCTTGAGCAGGTCGGGGTCCTCCATCTCGTTCTCCAGCTCGTCGAGGATGGAGATCTCGCGGTGGACCAGGGACTGCAGCCGGCGGGCGAGGTTGACGAAGACCTCCAGCTTCTGTTCGCTGCCGGCCTGGCTGGAGAGCTGGGCGGCCCGGACGACGGCGGCGACCGCGCCGTCGTGGGCGCGGGCCAGGTCGGCGGCGAGCAGGTCGAAGTCGTCGGCGTCGTCGGGGGGTGCGGGGCGTTCCGGCCGCCGGGGCGGTGCCTCGCCACGGCGCAGCGCCTCGACCAGGGCGCGCAGGTCGCCCTCGCCGCGTGCGGTGCTGCGGCGCAGCGCGCCGACGCGGTCGTGCACGGTGCGGGCGGCGCGGCCGGCGGCGACGGCGGCGATGACGACGGCCGCGAGCGTCACCGAGAGGGCGCCGGCGAGCACGCCCCAGAGGGTGAGGCCGGGGGCGGCCCCGGTGGAGCGGACCGTGAACAGCACGGCCGCGCAGCCGCTGAGGGCCACCGCGACGGGTGGCAGGACGGCGAGTCGCAGCAGTTGGGACCGTATGTGGGTCTCGGGCAGCGCGGGAGCGGTGCGGGCGGCCGGCCGTCCGTGCCGCCCGCCCTCGCGTCGGTCTGCGCGCGCGGCCGGGGCGCGGAGGTGAGACATCGGTGTCCTCGTACTGGTCCGTCGGGGCTGGCGTGCTCGCGCGGGATGCGCCACGCGGGCATGCGCCATCGCGGTGTCGGCCGTGCGGACCGAGACGCGGCCCCTGTCGCCCGACGGACACTCACAGTAGTCGCCTGCGCATCATGTGCGGTGGGCAGTTGACAAACTCCCTCGGGCATCGTCCCGCTCTGGTATGAGGCCTCGTACGACAGACCGATAAGACGGTGGGACACCCGTTCCGGAAGGGTGGAGGTCCGGTCCGAACCGATCAAAGACGGTCACGTTCGGTTACGACGGGCGGTCCTCGTCCGCCTCCCCCGGTCCCCGCGTCCGCCGCGCGGTCCGGGCCGGCCACCCGTCCGGAGTCCGTCGGCGTGAGCGCTTCCCGGGAGGTTCGTAGAGTCCGGTCGGGGGCAGGTCCGCCGCGGTCCCGCGCCGGCCCTCCGGCGTGAGCGGTGCGAAGGAGCGACCACGTGACAGCCATCGCCAGACGCTCCCCCGAGGATCCGCGCAGCCCCGCCCCGGAGCCGGCCCGGCCGTCCCGCGCCGCGTACGTCAACCTGCTCGTCGTCACCGTCGGGTTCACGCTCACCTTCTGGGCCTGGAACCTGATCGCGCCGGTCGCCGGAACGCTCGGCGACCGGCTCGGCCTGGGCTCCTTCGAGCAGTCGCTGATGGTCGCGGTGCCGGTGATCGTCGGCTCGCTGGGCCGGATCCCGGTGGGCGCGCTGACCGACCGGTTCGGGGCCCGGGTGATGTTCCCGCTGACCTCCGCGCTCACCGTCGTGCCCGTGCTGCTGCTGATCCCGGCTCAGCACTCCTACCCGGCGATGCTGTTGGCCGGCTTCCTCCTCGGCATCGGCGGCACGACGTTCGCGATCGGCGTTCCGCACGTCACCTCGTGGTTCCCGCCCGCCCGGCGCGGCTTCGCCCTCGGTGCCTTCGGCATGGGCATGGGCGGCGTGGCGCTGTCCGGCTGGTTCACTCCGCGGATCCACGAGCGGGGCGCGGACCTGCCCTTCGTCGTGCTGGCGATCGCGCTCGCGGCCTACACGGTGCCGGCCTGGCTGCTGCTGCGCGATCCCCCGGGGCGGCCGGCGCCGAGCACGCCGCTTTCGGTCCGGCTGCGCGCGGCGGCCCGGCTGCGCGTGACCTGGGAACTGTCGGCGCTGTACGCCGTCGGGTTCGGCGGGATCGTCGCGTTCGGCGTCTACCTGCCGACGTACCTGCGGACCTGGTACGAACTGGGCGCCACCGACGCCGGGACCAAGGCCGCCGGGTTCTCGCTGGTCACCGTGGTGTTCCGGCCGCTGGGCGGCTGGCTGTCGGACCGCGTCCACCCGGCCGTCGTCACCGCGTGGGCGCTCGGCGTCGTCGGCCTCTTCGCCGTCCTCCAGGCCTTCGACCCCGGGCTCCAGCCGGCCGGCACGGTCTGCCTCCTGGTCATGGCCGCCGGCCTGGGCACCGCGAGCGGCGCCGTCTTCGCCCTCGTCGCCCAGGTGACGCCGCAGGGCCGAGTGGGCAGCGTCACCGGCATCGTCGGCGCGACGGGCGGCCTCGGCGGCTTCGTCCCGCCCCTGGTCATGGGCGCCATCTACAGCGCCAAGGACTCGTACTCCATCGGCTTCATGCTCCTGTCCGACCTGGCCCTCGCCGGGTGCGTCTACGCCCTCGGCCGCATGCGGACGGCCGCACCGGCCAAGGAGTGACGCCGCCGGCGCGGCGGAGCGCTCTGTCGTCCTTTCGGCCACCCGGAGACCGGCCTTTCGCATGAAGCAGGCAAAAGGGGCGGATTCCTAGCGTGGTGGGTGTCGCAGGCGTGCGGGAAAGAGCCGCCGCCACCGAGCCACAGGAGCCGAGACATGCGCCGTCGTCTCCCGATCGCGCCCCACCGTCCGCCGCTGCCGCCCAGGGCCTGCCGTCCGGATCAGGTTGCGGTCGCGGGCCCGCGCCTGCCGACGCGCCGGTCACCGCCCGGGGTGCCGGCCGCCGCCCCGCCCTTCCGTCCGCCCGGTTCCGCCGTTCCGGAGCTCTGTCCGGTATGCCGCTTCTCCGTCCTGCCCACGCGCTCACCCGGCAGCACGTCCGGCCGGTCCCGCCCGCGGCCGCGCCGCTGCGCGCCGCCCCGGCGCGGCCCCCGCTGCCGCCGGTCCTCAGCTCCCCGCGCGCCCAGATGGTGATGGTCTCGCTGGTGCAGTGGGGCGTGCGCGGGAAGGCGGGCCTCGCGGCCTGGCTGGTGGCCCTGGTGGCCGCGCGGGCATGGCTGTGCGCCGACGGCCTGCTGCACCGCTGCCGCGACTGCCCGCGGACCTCCCGGCCCGGCGGACCGCACCGCCGGGGCGGTGACCGGCCCTCCTGCCGCCGGGGGCGCCGCGGCGTCACCCGGCCGGGCCCACGCGGGGATACGGAGGCCGCCGCGCCGGGGAGTCGTTGCTCCATGGAAGACGTCGCACCGGACCGGCCCGCCGGTACCGCCGGGCTCCCCCTGGCCATGCCCCGCACGCACCGGCGGTGCCGCCCGCCCGCCGAAGGCCCGCGCCATGTCCGTGAGCGTGGTCATCGCCGACGACCAGGAGATGGTGCGAACCGGCTTCCGGATGATCCTGGAGAACACACCGGGGATCGAGGTGCTCGCCGACGTCGTCGACGGGGTCGAGGCGCTGGAGGCGGTCGAGCGGCTCCGTCCGGACGTGCTGCTGCTGGACATCCGCATGCCGCGGGTCGACGGACTGGAGGTCACGCGCCGGCTGTGCGGTGCCGGGGCCGACGCCTCACCCGACGGCTACCGTCCCCGGATCGTCATCGTGACGACGTTCGACGACGACGCCTACGTGCGCAGCGCCCTCACCGACGGAGCCTGCGGCTTCCTGCTGAAGGACGCCAGTCCCGCCCTGCTGGTGGAGGCCGTGCGGGCGGCGGCGGCCGGGGACTCGCTCATCTCGCCGCAGATCACCGTACGGCTGCTGCGGACGCTGGCGTCCGGCGGGCTCGCGGCGCTGCGGTCGTCGGAGCCGTTGACGGAGCGGGAACTGGACGTCGTACGGCTGGTCGCCGTGGGGCGGACCAACGCGGAGATCGCCGAGGAGCTCTTCATGTCGGTCTCCACGGTCAAGGCGCATCTCGCCCATGTGCAGACCAAGCTGGAGGCGCGCAACCGCGTGGAGATCGCGGCCTGGGCCTGGCAGAGCGGCCAGGTCGGAGGGTGATCCGCACGGCCGGGTGGACCGGGCGCCACCCTCGCTGGACGCTCGCGGCCCGGGCCGTGCTGACCGTCTGCCTGCTGGCCCTGGTCAGCCTGGAGGGCGTCGTGCTGTCCCGGCAGCCCACCCTGCCGCACGCCGTGGTGTGGGGCGCCGGGATCCTGGTGTGCCTGTGCCTGGTCCCCTACCGCGGCACGTCGCTGCGGGGCCGGGCCGTCGTGGCCGTGATCGTCTCGTGGACCGCGTCCGCCGTGCTCGTCGCCGTGAACCACCCGATGGTCGTCTGGGGCATGGGCGAGGCGCTGGCGCTCCTCGTTCTGCTCAGTGCCGTGCTGCGCCAGGCGGACGCCCGGACGGCGGCCGCCGTGGGGCCGCTCCTCGGCCTGGCCGCCGTGGCCGCCCCGGCACGCGACGCGGAACCGGGCGTGTTCACGCTGTTCTTCGCCCTGCTGACCGCGGTCGTCACGACCTTCTCCCTGGTGCTGCGCGGCGAGGCCGAGCAGCGGCTGCGCGACGTGGCCGCGGTCCGCAGGGCCGAGCGCGCCGAACTCGCCCGCGAGCTGCACGACGTGATCGCCCATCACGTCACGGGCATCGTCGTGACCGCCCAGGCCGCCGGCTACGCGCCACCGGACGCGGAGGCGGCCGGCCGGGCCTTCCGCCGCATCGAGGCGGAGGCCGACGACGCGCTCGACGCCATGCGCCGCCTCGTGGCCCTCATGCGCACCCCGGACCGGCAGGCCGCGCCCACCCAGCCGGTCGGCGGCGACAGCCTCCGCGACCTGACGGAACTGACGGACGGCTTCTCGCGGAACGGACCCCCCGTGCTCCTGTCGGTCGACCCGTCCGTCCCCGGACGGCTGCGTCCGGACGTCGCGGCCGCGGTGCACCGCATCGTGCGCGAGGCCCTGACGAACGTCCGCAAGCACGCGCGCGGCGCGACCGCCGTCCGCGTGACCCTGCGGGCGGACGCGGACCGCCTCGACCTGCGCATCGACGACGACGGCCGCACCCGTACCGCTCCCGCCGGCAGCGGCGGCTTCGGCCTGGTCGGCATGACCGAGCGGGCCGACGCGCTCGGCGGACGGCTGACGGCCGGGCCGACGCCCGAGGGCGGCTGGCGGGTCCGGGCCCTTCTCCCGCTCGGGCCGCGACCGACGCCCTGACCTGCGCGCAGCGACCCGCACCAGCCTCCTGCCGACCGTCGCCGCCTCGTACTTTCGGCCGAGTCCGACAGTGGCCGTTCCGCCGAAGCCGGTGCCCCGGGGCCGTCCATAACGTGGTGAATGTCCAGGCGGTTCCCATCACACCGAGGAGGACCACGATGCGTGATCTCCGTACCCGCCGCTGCGTCCGCACCGCCGCCGTCACCGTCGGAGCCCTGGTGGCCTTCGGCGCGCCGGCCACCGCCTTCGCGCACTCCGCCGCCCCGCCGGGGCCCCGGCCGCGGCCCCCGTCGCGGCGCAGGCCGCGGCCAAGAAGCCGCAGCGCACCCTGGTCAGGACCGTGCGTCTGGCCGACGGCTCGGTCGGCAAGGTCTACCGGGTCGGCGGGCACTACGAGGCCGACATCCTGTTCAAGGGCCGGAAGGCGGGCACGCTGGACACCCGGCGCACCGTCCTGCGGCACCACGGCGTCACCTACAGCTTCCACCCCTACACCGGCAGCCTGTGGGCCGAGAAGACCAAGGGCGGCGAAGGCGGCAAGAAGGGCGACAAGGACAAGAAGGACAAGGCCCGCGAGCAGCGGACGGTCGTCCTGGACGACGGCAGCCGCGCGGTGATCAGCAGGCTGCCCGACGGCAGCTACACCGCGAGGATCCACCTTCCGGACGGCTCGCTGATCGGCACCCTGGGCAAGGGCCGCACCGTGGCGGAGCACAACGGCTTCGTGTACACCTTCCATCCCTACACCGGTCAGATCTGGGGCGAGGCGAAGAAGGAGCCGCGGCAGGACACCGGACAGGAGAACGGCACCGAGGGAGCCGGCGCGCAGCCGGACGAGGGCACACCCACGCCGGAGCAGCCCGGCCCCGCCGACCCTGTCGTCCCCGACTGACCCACACGGACACCGGGTGAGGCGCTCGTCCCACGGGGGCGGGCGCCTCGCCCGGTGTCCGCACGCCCGGTCCCCCTGGCCGAACGACTGCCGGGGGGTCGGCCGTTCGGCCGATGCCGTGGGCCTCGGACACCGACCGAAATGCCGATGTGCCGGGTATGTGCCGTTTCTTACGGTTGTTGCAGAGCTCGGGAAGAGCTCGAGAAGCGGAGAAGTACTCCGCGACCGGCATCCGGACCGGCGTCCGGGCGCCGGCTCTCACCGGACAAGGAGTGGTGCGACATGACTCGTTCGACGTCCCTGCGGCGCGGTGCCGTGGTCACGGCCATGGTCGGCGGTCTCGCGCTGGCACCCGTCGCGGGCGCCTTCGCCCAGGACGGCCAGGCCCCTCGGCCGCCGCCGCGAGCAGTGTCTCCCAGGACCGGGCCGCACCGGCCGCCAAGGGAGAGACGGTGGTGCAGAAGAAGGGCTCCAAGGGCAAGAAGCGCGTCCATGTGGTGCGGCGGTACACGGAGTTCGACGGCAAGTACACGTGGCACGTCACGGTGTGGAGCAACGGCAAGGTGACCAAGTGGAAGGAGAGGGCGACCATCGTCCGGCCGAGCCCGCCGGGCCCGGTGACGCCGGACGAACCGGACAACGCCGAGCAGGGCTCCGCCGCCTAGGCGCCCCGGCCGAGCAGGAGAGGGAAGGCCGACCCGGTGTCCCGACGACCGGGTCGGCCTTCGCGCGTCCGCGGACCGAGGGCCACGGAGGCGGCCGGGCGTCGCGCCGGCGACGGCCGGCATCACACGCCCGCGGCCGCCGGATGTCACGTCCGCGGCACCTCGCTCCGTCGTACCGGTGAAGGCGCCCGCAGCGGGCGCCCCGCACGCAGCCGCGTGCCGGCCGTGAAGCGACGTACGGCGCCGTACAGCGAGGTGCGGCGGTGTACGACGAGCATCAGGAGGTCCCCATGGCCCGCGTATCGCTCACCCCGCCCGGACGCTCGTCCTGCGCGTCGTGGACTGGTACTCCCGGCGCACGTACGGCAGGTCCCTCGACCCCGCCAAGGCGCTCGGGCACCACTCCCGCGTGCTGTGGAGCCATCTGCGGTTCGAACGGTCCGTGGCCCGGTGGAACAGGCTCGACGCCGGCCTGCGGGCGCTCGCGGTGATGGCGTCGGCGGCCTCGATCGGCTGCTCGTGGTGCATGGACTTCGGCTACTGGGAGAACGCCGGGCGCGGCATGGACCCCCGCAAGCTGCGCGAGGTGCCGGCGTGGCGGGACAGCGACGCCTACACGCCCCTGGAGCGGGACGTGATGGAGTACGCCGAGGCCATGACGGCCAACCCGCCGACCGTGACGGACGACCTGGCCGAGCGGCTGCGCACACGGCTCGGCGAGCCGGCCTTCGTGGAGCTGACGGCGATGGTCGCCGTGGAGAACCTGCGCTCCCGGATCAACGCCGCGCTGGGCCTGACCAGCCAGGGGTTCAAGGACTCGTGCGATCTGCGGGAGGCGTCCCGTCCCTCCTCGGCCGGCGTCGACTGAACGGTCGGCCGGGTCCCGGGCCGCGTGTGTAGGGTGACCGGCGTGGCGAGGGTTCGACTGAGTGTGCGAGAAAGGCGCGAGGAACTGCTCGGCGCGGCGATCGAGCAGATCGCGGCGCGCGGCGTGGCCGCGGTCCGGATCTCCGACGTGGCCTCCGCGCTCGGCGTCAGCAACGCGCTGGTCCTCTATCACTTCTCGACCAAGGAGAAGCTGGTCGCCGCGGCGTTCGCGCAGGCCGCCCAGGACGATCTGGCGCGGCTGCGCACACTGCTCGGCCGGCGCACGTCGGCGGTGCGCCGCCTGCGCGCGGCCGTGCGCTGGTACGCCCTGACCGGCCAGGCCAAGGGCTGGCGGCTGTGGATCGAGGGCTGGGCGGCGGCGCTGCGCGAGCCAGTGCTGCGGGAGGTGGCGCGCGACCTCGACGAGCAGTGGAAGGCCGCGCTCACCGAGGTCATCGCCGAAGGCGTGGCGGCGGGCGAGTTCCCCTGCCCGGACCCGGCCGGCGCCGCGCTGCGGCTGACGGCCCTGCTCGACGGGCTGGCCGTGCAGCTCACGGCCTACGGGGCACCGTCTCCCGGGCGCGCGCCCGGGAGTGGGTGGACGAGGCGCTCGCCCGCGAACTGGGCGTGACACCGGAGGCGTTGACCGCGTCGCCGCGGTGAACGCCTCCCGCCGCGCTCGTCCCGCGGGGCTCAGGCCACCGACGCGATCCGCATGCGGATGTCGTCCGGGACAGCGTCCCTTGGCGGTCACATGGTCGCCCGAGGACTCCCCCCGCAGCCGCCGCCCGATCCAGGGGACCAGGTACTCGCGGGCCCAGTGCACGTCGTCGCGCCGGATGTCGAGGGTGCCGCGCGGCGGCAGCGGCGGCCAGGGCTGCTCCGGGTCGGCCGGCACCGGCAGCCCGAGCACCTGCCCCGCACGCAGCGCCACGCGCGTGTGCCCCTCGGGCGACAGGTGCAGCCGGTCCGCGTCCCAGGCCCGGCGGTCCTGCACGCTGCGCAGCGACCACAGGTCGAGCACGGGGCACCCGTACCGGTCGGCGACGGCCCGCACATGCCCGTTGTACGTGGCGATCTTGCCGCGCAGGTGCTTGAGGACGGGCACCCGCCGGGTGTCGAAGCCGGTGGTCACCAGGACCGTGCCGGCCGCGGCGGCCAGCCGGGCCACCGCCCGCTCGAACCGCTCGGCGACCTCGTCCGGGTCGGTGCCGGGCCGGATGATGTCGTTGCCGCCCGCACAGAAGGAGACCAGGTCCGGGCGAGTTCTACGGCCCGGGGAACCTGGTCGGCCACGATCTGGTCGAGCAGCTTTCCGCGCACGGCGAGATTGGTGTAGTCGAAGTCGCCCTCGGGCCGCCGGTCGGCGAGCAGGACGGCGAGGCGGTCGGCCCAGCCGACGAACGCCCCGTCGGGGCCGGGGTCGCCGACGCCCTCGGTGAAGCTGTCCCCCACCGCCACGTACGACCCGATCACTGATCTGCTGTCACTCTTCGAATCGTCTGCCACATCGCCCCATGATTCACCGTGGAATGTGACCTACGCGACCGTAGGAAGGGGTTGACGGGCGGTGAGAAAGACCACTCCCCAAGTGTTCACCAAGTCCGGAATAAGGAGCCGGACATCCCGGTGCCGGGCTTCCCGGTGCCGGACATCCCGGTGCCGGGAAACGTGCCGAAGGCCGGCCCCGGGGATCGGGGGCCGGCCTTCGGCGGCGCTGGACGCGGTGCGTCAGAGGGAGACACCCTTGGAGCGCAGGTAGGCGATCGGGTCCACGTCGGAGCCGTAGTCCGGCGTGGTCCGGATCTCGAAGTGCAGGTGCGGTCCGGTGGAGTTGCCGGTCGAGCCGGACAGACCGATCTGCTGGCCCGCGCTCACGGACTGGCCACTGGAGACGGAGAGCGAGGACAGGTGGGCGTACTGGGCGTAGTGGCCGTCGGCGAGCTTGATGACGACCTGGTTGCCGTACGACCCGGCCCAGCCGGCGGAGACGACCGTGCCGGCCCCCACGGCCTTCAGGGAGGTGCCGGTCGGGACGACGAAGTCGGCGCCGGTGTGGTAGCCGCTGGACCACATGCTGCCCGACTGGCGGTACGGCGTGCCGACGGTGCCGCCCGACACCGGGGAGACGAAGCCGGAGGCGCTGGAGGTGCCCGCGGACTGGGTCTTGGTGCCCTCGGAGGAGGACTCCTGCTGCGTGTCCGCGGCGGGCTTCTCGGCCTTCTGGGCCCGCTTCGGGGAGGCGGCCTTGGAACCGGCGGACTTCTCGGCGCTCGCGCCGGCCTTGCCGCCGATGGTGAGCTTCAGGCCCGGGTGGATGAGGGACGGGTCCTCGCCGACGGCCTGGAGGTTGTCGGCCCACAGCTGCTGCCAGCCGCCCTCGACCTTCTGCTCGTCGGCGATCTTGGCGAGGTAGTCGCCGGCGCGCACGGTGTAGGTGCGCTCCGAGGACGTGCCGGCCTTGTCGGCGTTCTTCTCCTGGGCGGCCGCCGGGACGGAGCGCACGGCGTTCTCGGGGACGCTGTGCGCGGGGGCGGCGTGGGCACCCGCGGCGCCGATGAGCGGCAGCGCGAGCGCGGCGCCGCCGGTGGAGGCGGCGACGATGGTGCGGGTCAGACGCTGGGTCTTGCTGCGACGGTGCTTACCCTTCGCGGGCATGGCGAATTCCTCTCCGGCGCCTGCGAGGTGAGCTGTCGGGTGCGGGCTGGAGATGCCCGGCCGCACCGAGGCGCGGCTTTACCCCTAGCCGTTCCGGAGACCGGAACAGGCGGTTGTACCTGTGGGTCCCCGCTCCTGCCGTGTACGGGTGGTGGGTGGGTGCGGGCTCCGGGCGGCGGCAGGATTAGGCGTCCGTCCGGATCGGTGGTGAACGTAAGGGACCAAGACGCACAGGAACAAGCGACGGTTTCCGGATTCGGGGTTTTCGCTTGATCCTTTCGGGGAATACGCGGTCACACTCCGTCGATTCCTGTGGTGGCGCCGTGTGCGAACACCCTTGAAAAGCGCATGAATTACGTGGGCATGACGAACAACGCACCGTCACGGATATGACCCTGCTCACGCGCCCCTCTTCCAGCCTCCCTTATTCCAGAGCGAGTTGGAATCAATACGCCAATTCGGACAGAAAGCCCGAACGGCTCAGCAATGAATAAGCGGCACATCCGGCCCGCCGCGTCAGGACCCCGGGCCGCCTGTGGACAACTCATTGCCCCAGGCAAGGGATGCCGTATCGTCGAGTCGGTGCCCGTCGACGAGCAGCGCCGGCGGGGCGGAATGGGAGGAGTCCCCGTGACGCAGCAGGTCCCGTCGACCGAGCCGGAGCTGGCCGGTGTGCGCAATTTCCGTGACGTGGGCGGACTGCCGACCGAGGACGGCCGGCGCGTGCGCCACGGGGTGCTGTACCGCAGCGGACACCTGGCGCACGCCACCGCGGAGGACGCCGCTTTTCTCGGCTCCCTGGGGCTGCACACGATCTTCGACTTCCGCAACGCGGCCGACCAGAAGCTGGAAGGCCCGGACATCACGCTGCCGGGCGTGCGCAATGTGAACCTGCCGCTGTCCGACCCCGCCGACGGCGCCGAGTTCTGGAAGATGGTCCGCGACGGCGACCTCGACCAGCTCCGGGCGATCCTGGCGGACGGCCAGGGCGCGGACCGGATGATCGCGTCCTACCGCATGATCATCAAGGAGCGCACCGCGGAGCACTCGCGGGTGCTGCACGCGCTCGCCGAGGACAGCGTGCCCGCCCTGATGCACTGCGCCGCCGGGAAGGACCGGGCCGGCCTGTCGGTGGCGGTGACGCTGCTCGCCGTGGGCGTGGAGCGCGACGCCATCGTCGAGGACTACCTGAAGTCCGGCGCCGCGCACCGGCGGTACAAGGTGCGCCGCAGCGGCAGCGCGGACTCGGCCTACTCCCCCGAGGTCATGGAGCTGCTCAGCCCGCTGTTCGACGCGCGCGCCGAGTACCTGGCCGCGGCCTTCGAGACGATCGAGCGGACCTGGGGCGGCGTCGACACCTACCTGGAGCAGGGTCTGAAGATCGCCCCGAGACCCGCGAACGCCTGCGCGCCCGCCTGCTCGACTAGGTCCTGTCCGACCAGGTCCTGTTCGGCCAGGGCCTGGCCGAGCAGGACCGGGTCGGACCGGGACCCGTTCCGGCAGGGCCCGTTCGGCAGGGCCCGGGCCCCGGCCGCCCGCCGGGCTACTTCGCGCCCACCTCGAAGAGGAGGTAGACGAAGGCCGCGAAGACATGCCCCACGGCGATGTAGACGATCAGCCGTACCCACAGGGCGCGCGGAAACTTCTCCTCCATGTCGCTCATGGCGTCTCTCCGGTGGTGTGGCCCAGGCACAGGGCGGCCGTGGGGCTCTGCAGCAGGGTGTGGACGAACAGCAGGTCGACGCCGTCGGTGTCGACGGCGGCGATCCGGTGCGGGGTCAGCGAGTCGAAGTGGGCGCTGTCGCCGGACGCGAGCCGGTGCACCGTGTCGCCGAGGCGCAGCCGCAGCCGGCCCCGCAGGACGTAGAGCCACTCCTCACCGGGGTGCACGCGCACGATGTCCCCCTGGGAGCCGTAGGGCACGTGGACCCGCAGCGCCTGCATCCCGCGCCCGGGGCACCGGCCTGCCAGTACGTCCAGCCGCCGGCCCGGGTCGGCTCCATGCCGGCCGCCCGGACGACGGCGTCCCGGTCCGCGACGGTCTCTCCGAGCAGTTCCGAGACCGTCGTACCGTAGATCCGGGCCAGGGCGAGCAGCATCGGCAGCGAGGGCTGGCGCTGCCCGGTCTCCAGCCGGGACAGGTGGGCGGGAGACAGACCCGCGGCGCGGGCGGCCGCCTCCAGCGTGAGGGCGGCCCGCCGGCGCAGGGACCGCAGCTGCGGTGCCACGGCGGACACGGCGTCGGCCGCCTCGTCCGGCGGCGCGGACTCGGAAGAGCTCATGACCCCATTGAGCCCCACCCTTGCCCGTGGGGCAATTTTCTTGCCTCTCAGGCAAACCGCGCCAGCTGCGCTGGGCGGGCGCCCGGCTAGCGGTTGGCCACCGCCTGCTTCACCAGGGTCCTGCCGAAGTCCCACACCAGCCCGCCGCCGTTGTGGGCGTCCTCCATGACCTCGGTGAAGGCGTCCACGAACCGGTCCACCTCGCGTTCCCCGATGATCAGCGGCGGGATCAGCTTGATCACCTCCAGGTGGTCGCCGGAGACCTGGGTGAGGATGCGGTGCCGGTGCAGCAGCGGGGCGACGACC
The DNA here is from genome assembly GCA_003248315.1 of Streptomyces sp. SW4. Taxonomy (GTDB): domain Bacteria; phylum Actinomycetota; class Actinomycetes; order Streptomycetales; family Streptomycetaceae; genus Streptomyces. Next base: position 264,761 of record QKWM01000001.1, on the reverse strand, counting down.
ATCTGGGCGAACAGCCCCTTGCGGGCCGCCTGGAGCATCGTCCACCGGCTGCGCAGCTTCATCGACCGCGGCCGGCCGAACTCGATGCCGATCATCAGCCCCGGCCCCGTACGTCGCTGAGCAGCTCGTAGGTGTCCACCATCGCCGTCAGCCGGGACTTCAGCCGCTCCCCCACGGCCGCCGCGCCCGCGACGATCTCCTGGTCGTCCATCACGGCCAGCACCGCGAGCCCGGCGGCCATGGCCTGCGCGTTGGAGCCGAAGCTCGCCGAGTGCACGAGCACCCGGTCCATGGACGAGAACACCTTCTTGAAGATCCAGTCCCTGCCGAGGGTGGCGCCCACGGGGACGTACCCGCCGGACAGGGCCTTGGCCACACAGACCAGGTCCGGCTCCACGCCCTCCTCGCCCTGGTACGCGTAGAACGTCCCGGTCCGTCCCAGCCCCGTCTGCACCTCGTCGGCGATGAGCAGCGCCTTGTGCCGGTGCAGCAGTTCCTGGGCGGCGCGCAGATAGCCCGGCGGGGCCTCGTGCACGCCCTTGCCCTGGATCGGCTCGACGATCAGGGCGGCGACGTCGCCCCTGCGCAGCTCCCGGGCCAGCGCGTCGAGGTCGCCGAGCGGCACGGCCGTGTCGGGCAGCAGGGGGCGAAGCCGTCCCGGAACCCTTCTCGCCGTTGACGGACAGCGAGCCGGTGGTCAGCCCGTGGAAGGCGTGGTCGCAGTAGAGCACCCTGGGCCTGCCGGTCGCGTACCGGGCGAACTTCAGCGCGGTCTCCACCGCCTCGGTGCCGCTGTTGCCGAAGAACACCTTGTCCAGATGCGGGCTGTACGACAGCAGCCGCTCGGCCAGCAGTCCGGGCAGCGGCGGGCAGTCGAAGCGGGTCAGGTCGGCGAGCGAGGCGTCGAGGACGTCGTGCAGCGCCTTGCGGACCACGGGGTGGTGGCGGCCCAGGCCCATCACCCCGAACCCGGCGAGCATGTCCAGGTAGTCGTTGCCCTCCGCGTCCCAGAAGTAGGCGCCCTCGGCCCGCTCGTAGACCTTGTCGAAGCCGATGGTGCGCAGCATGCGCGGCAGCTGGGGTTGACGTACCTGCCGTGCAGCTCGTACCGCTCGGCGCCGCGCTCGGCCAGCAGCTCGCCGAGGTCGAACTCCTTGGTCATGTGGTTTCTCCTTGCGCTGACGCGACGGGTGGGCCGCCCTCCGGTCGCCGCTCCTCCACGGCGAGACCGGCGCTGATCCGGCCGGCGATCTCGACGGGCGTGAGCCCGATGTCGGCGAGCACCTCGGCACGCTTGGCGTGCGCGAGGAACTGCTCCGGGATGCCGAAACGCCGCACGGGGACGTCGACCCCGGCGTCGCCGAGGGCCAGGGCCACCGCGGAGCCGACCCCCGCCGCGCGGCTGTTGTCCTCGACGACGGCCACCCGTCGGTGCCGGGCGGCCAGCGGCGGCAGGGCCGGATCGACGGGCTTGACCCAGCGGGGTCCACCACGGTGCAGCCGATGCCCTCGCCTCGAGCAGCTCGGCGGCCCGCAGGCAGACCGGTGCCATCACGCCGACGGCGACGAGGAGCACCTCGGGCCGCTCCGAGGCGTGCAGCACGTCCATGCCGCCGACCCGGTCGACGGCGGGCACGTCCGGGCCGGCGGACTCCTTCGGGAAGCGCAGCAGGGTCGGCGCGTCGTCGACGGCGACCGCCTCCCGGAGCTGGGCGCGCAGCTGCCCGGCGTCGCGCGGCGCGGCGATCCGCAGGCCGGGGACGACCTGGAGGACGGACAGGTCCCACATGCCGTTGTGGGAGGGCCGTCGGCGCCGGTGACGCCGGCCCGGTCCAGGACGAAGGTCACGCCGCAGCGGTGCAGGGCGACGTCCATGAGCAGCTGGTCGAAGGCCCGGTTGAGGAAGGTGGCGTAGACGGCGACGACCGGGTGCAGCCCGCCGGTGGCCAGTCCGGCCGCGCAGACGGCGGCGTGCTGCTCGGCGATGCCCACGTCCCAGACCCGGTCGGGAAGCGTTCGGCGAACCCGCCGAGGCCGACGGGGTGCAGCATGGCCGCCGTGATGGCCACGACGTCCTCGCGTTCCTCGCCGATGCGCACCATCTCCTCGCTGAACACCGACGTCCAGGACGGCCCGCCGGACGGGGCGAGCGGCTCGCAGGTGAGCGGGTCCATCACCCGACGGTGTGGAAGTGGTCTTCCTCGTGGGCGAGGGCGGGGGCGTAGCCGCGGCCCTTCTCGGTGAGGCAGTGCACGAGCACGGGCCCGTGGAAGCGCTTGGCGCGGCGCAGCGCCGACTCGACGGCACCGATGTCGTGCCCGTCGATCGGGCCGAGGTACTTCAGGCCGAGGTCCTCGAACAGGCCCTGCGGGGCGAAGGCGTCCTTGAAGCCCTTCTTGGCGCCGTGCAGGGCCTCGTAGACGGGGCCGCCGACGACGGGCGTGCGCTGGAGCACCTCCTTGCCCCAGGCCAGCACCTTCTCGTAGCCGTCGGTGGTGCGCAGGGCCGCCAGGTGGTTGGCGAGGCCGCCGATGGTCGGGGCGTAGGAGCGCTCGTTGTCGTTGACGACGATGATCAGCGGCCGGTCCTTGGCGGCCGCGATGTTGTTCAGGGCCTCCCAGGCCATGCCGCCGGTGAGGGCGCCGTCTCCGACGACGGCGACGACGTGGCCGCCCTCGCCCCGCACCTGGCGGGCCTTGGCGAGGCCGTCGGCCCAGCCGAGCGCGGTGGAGGCGTGGCTGTTCTCGATGACGTCGTGCTCGGACTCCTCGCGTGAGGGATAGCCGGACAGGCCGCCCTTGCCGCGCAGCTTGGAGAAGTCCTGACGGCCTGTCAGGAGTTTGTGGACGTAGCTCTGGTGTCCGGTGTCCCACAGGATGCGGTCGACCGGGGAGTCGAAGACCCGGTGCAGGGCGACGGTGAGCTCCACCACCCCAGGTTGGGTCCCAGGTGGCCGCCGGTGCGGGCGACGGCCCGGATCAGGAAGTCACGGATCTCCTGGGACAGTTCACCGAGTTCCGCCTCGGACAGCGCCCTCAGGTCGCGCGGTTGCCGGATGCTCTCCAGGATCGTCACGCTCGGCCCCCTCTCGGTCGTGCTGGTCAGCTCACGGTGACGGCCGGCTCCCCCTGCGCGACGCCGTCCTTCTCCATCTGCTCGGCGAGCTTCATCGCCTCGTCGATCAGCGTCTCCACGATCTTCGACTCCGGAACCGTCTTGATCACCTCGCCCTTGACGAAGATCTGCCCCTTGCCGTTCCCGGACGCCACCCCCAGATCGGCCTCCCGCGCCTCACCCGGACCGTTGACGACACAGCCCATCACCGCCACCCGCAACGGCACGTCCATCCCGTCAGCCCCGCCGTGACCTCCTCGGCCAGCTTGTACACGTCCACCTGCGCCCGCCCGCACGACGGGCAGGAGACGATCTCCAGCCCCCGCTGCCGCAGGTTCAGCGACTCCAGGATCTGGATACCGACCTTGACCTCCTCCGCCGGCGGGGCGGACAGGGAGACGCGGATCGTGTCACCGATGCCCTGCGAGAGCAGCGCACCGAACGCCACCGCCGACTTGATCGTCCCCTGGAACGCCGGACCCGCCTCCGTCACCCCAGATGCAGCGGGTACTCGCACTGCTCCGCCAGCTGCCGGTAGGCCTCGATCATCACCACCGGGTCGTTGTGCTTCACCGAGATCTTGATGTCCCGGAAGTCGTGCTCCTCGAACAGCGACGCCTCCCACAGCGCCGACTCCACCAGCGCCTCCGGCGTCGCCTTGCCGTACTTCTGCAGCAGCCGCTTGTCCAGCGACCCCGCGTTCACCCCGATCCGGATCGGCGTGCCGTGGTCCCGGGCCGCCTTCGCGATCTCCTTGACCTGGTCGTCGAACTTCTTGATGTTGCCCGGGTTCACCCGCACCGCCGCACAGCCCGCCTCGATCGCGGCGAACACGTACTTCGGCTGGAAGTGGATGTCCGCGATCACCGGGATCTGCGACTTCCGCGCGATCACCGGCAGCGCATCCGCGTCGTCCTGCGTCGGACACGCCACCCGCACGATCTGGCAGCCCGACGCCGTCAGCTCCGCGATCTGCTGCAGCGTCGCACCGATGTCCGACGTCCGCGTCGTGGTCATCGACTGCACGGACACCGGGGCGTCCCCGCCCACCGCCACCGATCCGACCTGGATCTGCCGGCTCTTCCGGCGCCCGGCGACCGGCCGGGCCGGCACCGCGGGGACGCCCAGAGGGATGGCGCTCATGACGTCACCCCTGGGGTCCGGAGACCGTCTCGCGCATCGCGCGCAGCGACTCCTTCAGCGAGCCCATCGTGGCGAGGACGGCGGTGGGTTCGTAGCCGCAGTGCGCCATGCAGTTGGCGCAGCGCGGGTCCTTGCCCCGGCCGTACCTGTCCCAGTCGGTCTCCTCGATCAGCTCCCGGTAGGTGGACACGTACCCGTCGCTCATCAGGTAGCAGGGGCGCTGCCAGCCGAAGAGGGAGTAGTTCGGGATCGCCCACGCGGTGCACGGGAAGTCCACCTTGCCCTCCAGGAAGTCCAGGAAGAGCGGGGAGTGGTTGAGCCGCCAGCGGCGCCGGTTGCCGCCCGCGAAGGCCTTGCGGAACAGCTCGCGGGTCTGCTCCACGCCGAGGAAGTGCTCCTGGTCGGGTGCCTTCTCGTAGGCGTAGGCGGGCGAGATCATCATCTCGTCGACCTTCAGGTCGTCGTTGAGGTAGTTGAGGACCTCGACGACCGTCTGGGGGGTGTCGGTGTTGAAGAAGGTGGAGTTGGTGGTGACCCGGAAGCCGCGCCGCTTGGCCTCCTTGATCGCCGCCACGGCCTCGTCGAAGACGCCCTCCTTGGCCACGGACTCGTCGTGCCGCTCGCGCAGCCCGTCGATGTGCACGGCGAACGCGAAGTACGGGGAGGGGTGAAGCGGTCCATCTTCTTGCGCAGCAGCATGGCGTTGGTGCACAGGAAGACGTACTTGCGCTTGGCCACCAACTGCCGGACGATCTCGTCGATCTGAGGGTGCATCAGCGGCTCGCCGCCGGCGATGGAGACCATCGGGGCACCGGATTCCAGCACCGCCCCGACGGCCTGGGCCACCGGCATGCGCTGCTTGAGCACGCCCGCCGGGTGCTGGATCTTGCCGCATCCCTCGCACTTCAGGTTGCAGGCGAAAAGCGGTTCCAGCTCGACGATGAGCGGGAACTTGTCGCGCCGCCTGAGCTTCTGTTCGGCCAAGTAAGTAGCGACCTTGATGGACTGGCGCAGCGGCATGGCCATCTGGCTCACCTCCTGGGGAGCAGCAGGGATCGGTGCCATTCGTAGAAAGCGGGAAGTACGGAGCGAAGAACACGGAAAGCCGATATTCCACCGCGCAGGGTGCCGATGCGGACGAGTTCGTGTTCCGGAGCGTCCACGACCACCCGGACGGCCGCAACGGGGCGCGCGCCCGTGCGCACGGCGCTCAGGAGCGTGGCCGCGGACTCCATGTCGACCGCGATCGCGCCGGTGGCCCGCAGGTCCGCCCGTTCGGGGCCGCGGACCACGTGGTCGGAGCCGGTCAGCGGCCCGGTGTGCACCGTGCGCCCGGGCACGGCGCGGGTGAGCGCCTTGACCAGCAGGTCGGTGCCGACGCACGCGACCGTGCCGCGCGGTTCCCGGGTCTCCCCGGCGACGACCAGGTCGCCGGGGTGCATGCCGGGGGCCAGCCCGGCGCAGAAGCCGGTGGCCAGCACGGCGGCGTCGGCGAACGCCGGATCGGCGAGCACCCGGCCGACCGACCGCTCGGCGGCCTTCGGTCCCATGCCCGTACGCAGCACGGTGACCGGCCCGCCCGCCCGGTGCGGTCCCCCGCGCGCAGGGCGAGGTGCTCGATGCCGAGCGCGCAGGCGACCAGCAGCGGGGCCGGGGCGGCCGGGGAGCCCATCAGCTGCCCTTCGCCTCGGCGAGTGGCCGGGCGGCGGTCCGCGTCAGTACGGCGGGCTCGCCGTTGACGTACCGGCCGAGGGCGGTGAGCGGGAACACCTGCCGGTAGAGGTGGTAGTTGATGGAGAAGTCCCACGGGAAGCCGGTGCCGGTGAAGTACGGCTCGTCCCAGGAGCCGTCCTCCCGCTGGGTGGCGGCGAGCCACTCGACGCCGCGTTCGACGGCCTTGGACTCCCTCTCCCCGCCGCGAGCAGGGCCATCAGCGCCCAGGCCGTCTGGGAGGCGGTGGAGGCGCCCTTGCCGCTCCACTCCCTGACGTACCGGTAGGAGCGCAGGTCCTCGCCCCAGCCGCCGTCGTCGTTCTGGACGGACTCCAGCCAGGCCACGGCCCGGCGGACCGCCGGGTGCGAGGCGGGGATGCCGGCCGCGATCAGGGCGGGGACGACGGAGCCGGTGCCGTAGACGTAGTTGACGCCCCAGCGGCCGAACCAGGAGCCGTCCGCCTCCTGCTCCGCGAGCAGCCACTCGATGCCGCGCCGGGTGCGCGGGTCGTGCGCCAGGCCCTCGACGGCGAGCATCTCGACGACGTGCGCGGTGACGTCGGCGGACGGCGGGTCGATGACCTCGCCGAAGTCGCAGAACGGCAGGCGGTTCGGGAAGGGGCTGGTGTTGTCGACGTCGAACGCGCCCCAGGCCCCGTTCTTCGACTGCATGCCGAGGTTCCAGCGCACCCCGCGCCCGATGGCCTTCTCCACCCGCTCGGGTCGTGGTGGGCGACGCGGCGCAGCGCGAGGACCACCTCGGCGGTGTCGTCGATGTCGGGGTAGTTGTCGTTGTGGAACTCGAACGCCCAGCCGCCGGGCGGCAGTCCGGGGCGGCGCACCGACCAGTCGCCGGGGCGCACGATCTGCTCGCCGAGCATCCAGTCGGCGGCCTTCACCAGCTGCGGGTGGTCGGCGGGCACGCCGGCGTCGGCGAGGGCGATGGTCGCGAGGCAGGTGTCCCAGACCGGGGACTGGCAGGCCTCGATCATCCGGGCGCCGTCCTCGCGCCACACCGCGAACCGGTCCAGCGACTTCAGGCCCTCGCGCATGACGGGGTGTTCGAGGTCGTAGCCGAGCAGGTAGAGGGCGATCACCGAGTAGACGGCCGGGGCTGGATGCCGCCCCAGCAGCCGTCGTTCTCCTGGCGTTCGATGATCCAGCGGGCGGCGGTGTTCATCGCGGCCCGGCGCAGCCGCTTCGGCACCGCCCGGCGCAGCGCGTGCAGCCCCTTGTCGAGCCGCTGGAAGGCGCCGTCCCAGCTCGCGACCGGGGCGAGCGGCCTCGGCGGGTTGGGGCGGGCGGGGTCGGTGTGCAGCTCGTCGAGGGCGAAGGGCGCGGGGCGCACCGGGCGTTTGGCCGAGACGATCGTCAGCGGGACGATGGTCTGCCGGGCCCAGCAGCCGAAGTCGTAGATGTTGAGCGGCATCCAGCTGGGGAACCAGATCAGCTCGGGCGGGAGTTCGGGCAGGTCCTCCCACTTCCACCAGCCGAACAGGGCGAGCCAGATCCGGGTGAAGACCCGGGAGGCGGCGATGCCGCCCTGGTCGCGGATCCAGGCGGAGGCCCGCGCCATGTGGGGGTCGTCGGGCGAGTCGCCGGCCAGCCGCAGGGCAACGTAGGCCTCGATGGTGGTGGACAGTTCGCCGGGTCCGCCGTAGAAGGTGGCCCAGGTGCCGTCCTCGCGCTGCTCGCCGCGGATGAACAGGGCGGCGGCGCGGGTCGTGTCCTCGTCCAGGATGCCCAGGAACTGGCGGAGCAGGAGGTCCTCGGCGTCCATGGTGACGTTCGTCTCGAGGTCGCCCTTCCACCAGCCCTCCGCGTCCTGCCGCGAGAGCAGGAAGTCGGTGGCGCGCCGGACGGCGTGTGCGGCTGCCTGCTGTACCCCGGCCGCTTCGGGGGCTTGGCTGTCGGTTTCGCTGGCCGCGGCTGCGCGGGGCGGCAGGGTGGCCCCGGTGCTTCCGTCGGTCGTCGCTGTCATGGCTTCCCCTTCGTGCAGTGCTCAAGTGGTGCGTCTGCTGTGGGTCCGCCGTCGGCCGGTGCCCGTGGTGCCCGTGGCACCGGCCGGCGACTACGCGAGGACTATTCGACCGATAGTGATCATCTCTTTCGTACGACGACGAAGTCGGCGAGCGCCGTGAACCGGTCCCGGACCTCGCCGGGCATGTCGACGGCGTCGAGGGCTTCGATGGCGATGGTGTGCTGGCGGCGTGCCTCCTCGGCGGTCCACTCCCGGCCGCCGGCCTCCTCGATGAGGGCGGCGCGGGCCGCGAACTCCTCCTCGGAGAAGTTCTCGACGTCGCTGGTCTTGGCGTCGGCGGCGAGGATCTCGCCGAGCCGCTCGGAGGCGGCGCCGCCCGCCGCGAGCGCGGCGACGACGGGGAGGGACTTCTTGCGCTGGCGCAGGTCGCTCCAGGTCTGCTTGCCGGTGGCCTCCGGGTCGCCCCAGATGCCGAGGAGGTCGTCGACGGCCTGGAAGGCCAGGCCGAGGTGGTAGCCGTACCGCTCCAGGGCGTCGGCGGTGCGCTCGTCGGCGCCGCCGAGGACCGCGCCGATGGAGCTGGCGCAGGCGAGCAGGGCGCCGGTCTTGTTGCCCTCCATCTCCAGGCACTCCTCGACGCTGACGCGGTCGCGGTGCTCGTAGGAGATGTCCTGCGCCTGGCCGTCGATCAGGGCGCGGGTGGCGGTGGTCAGGCGGCGGGTGGCCCGGCCGGCCTCGACGGTGCCCAGTTCGAGGAGGACCTCGCCCGCGAGGGCGAACAGGGCGTCGCCGACCAGGATGGCCTGGGCGGGTCCGTGCACCTTCCAGACCGTGTCGCGGTGGCGGCGCTGCTCGTCGCCGTCCATCAGGTCGTCGTGCAGGAGGGAGAAGTTGTGGACCAGCTCCACGGCCACGGCGCCGGGCACGCCGGTCTCCGGCGGGGCGCCGGTGACCTCGGCGGAGAGCACCGCGAGCGCGGGCCGCACGGCCTTGCCGCCGTCGCCGTCCGCCGGGTTGCCCTGGGCGTCGATCCAGCCGAAGTGGTAGGCGGCGACGGTGTCCATGGGGGCGCCAGACGGTCGACGGCGGCCCGCAGGACCGGCGTGGCCAGGGTCCGGCCGCGCTCCAGCAGCGCGGTCACGTCCACCGTGGTCCGTCGAGCGGCCGTCTCGGCCGGTGGCACAGTGGGCACAGTCTCTCCTTCAGTTGCGGTGCCGGGGGTGCGGGTGGTCCCACGCGGATCGGTCTTCATGCCGCCTCCTCCAGGAAGCCGGGGAGAAGATCGCGGGACCGGCCGAGGGCGGCGAGCGCGGCCCCCGCCGCACCGACACCGCTGCGGACCGCACCCTCCATGGTCGCGGGCCACCCGGTGGCGGTCCACGCGCCGGCCAGACAGAGGCCGGGTGCCTGAGTGCGGGCGCCGGGCCTGAGGCGGCCGACGCCGGGGGCGGGAGCGAAGGTCGCGGTGCGCTCCCTGGTGACGAAGAAGTCCCTGACCCCGGCGCCCCGGGCCCGGGGCAGCAGCCGCTCCAGCTCGGGCAGGTACCGCTCGCGCAGCTCGGCGACGGGGCGGTCGATGTCGTCCTGCGCCGCGGACTGCGACACGGCCAGGTACTGCCCTCCTTCAGGCCGGAGGCCTCGGTGCGGTCGAAGACCCATTGCAGCGGGGTGCCGAGCGCGGTCAGGAAGGGCACGCCGAGCACCGTGCGGTCGTAGACGACGTGGAGGTTGAGGATCGGCGCGGTGCCGATCTCCAGCAGCCGGCCGGGGGCGTCGAGCGCGCCGTCGGGCAGCAGGTCGTGCGCCTCGCGCTGCGGTACGGCGAGGACGACGGCGTCCGCGTCGAGCGTCTCGCCGGGCGTGCGGACGCTCCAGCCGCCGCTCGCGTCGCCGGCGACGGAGGTGACGCGGGTGCGGACCTCGGTGCGCACGCCGGCGGCGTCGAGCGCCCTGCGGGCCAGCCGGTCGTGCAGTTCGCCGAGCGGCACCCGCGCCCAGCCGATGTCGGCGGCGCCCGGGTCGGACAGCAGGCCGGTCTTGAACACCATCGCGGCGAGCGCCAGGGAGGCGTCGGAGGCGACCGCGTTGAGGGTGGCGACCCCGACGAGGTCCCACAGGGCCTCGACGGCACGCGGCGACTGGCCGTGGGCGGCCAGCCAGCTGCCGAAGTCCTGGGTGTCGAGGGCGGGGTCGGAGAGGTCGAGGCCCTTCAGCGCGAGCGCGGCCCGGCCCACCCTGGCCCGGTCGGCGAGCGAGAGGTGCGGGTAGGCGGCGAGGCTGCGCCCCAGGTGCAGCGGTACGGGCAGCGGATCGCGCCGCAGCCGGCCGAGCCGCCGGCCCTCGGGCTTGTCGAGGTCGACGACGGGTACGTCCAGGCGGCGCTGGAGCGGCGCCAGTGCCGCGCCCCGATCCGGTCCAGGAACCAGCGGTAGGCGGTGCAGCAGCGCAGGTAGACGTGCTGGCCGTTGTCGACGGTCAGGCCGCCGCGCTGGAAGGAGAAGGCGAGCCCGCCCAGGCGCGGCCGGCCTTCGAGCAGGGTGACGCGCACGCCGGCGTCGGCGAGCGCGAGCGCCGCGGTGATGCCGGCCAGCCCGCCGCCCACCACGACGGCGTGCCGGCCGGACGGTGCGGCCGGGCCGGCGAGGGTACGGGCGGGTACGTGCGCGGTGCCGGAGCCGGGACGCGTGCCGTTGCCGTGGGTCATCGAGCGCCCTCCCGTGTGCGGTGGCCGTTGTTGAAGCGTGCACGGCCGACCGTCTCAGTCAGGGACGCCGCGCGCCACCGGAGGGTTGCCCGCCGTTTCTCCCCGGCGGCATCACCGGGGGCCGGTGCGCCGGGTGTGCCGGCCGAGGTCATCAGGCACGCCTCCTGACGGTCCGCCGGGCGACGTGCCGGGTGTCCAGCCCGGACAGGCCGCGCACGGCCACGTAGGCCTTCTCGCGTCCGGGCAGCGAGACCCGGCCGCGCAGCACGGCCTCGGGCTCCCGCTCGATGCGGTCCAGGAGCCGGCGGTAGATGCCGGCCATGGCGGCGACGCAGGCGCCGCTGCGCCGGTCGAGCATGGGCAGCAGCCGGTAGCCCTCGGCGAACAGGGCGCGGGCCCGCCGCACCTCGAAGTGGACCAGCCCGGCGAAGTCGGCGCCCGGCGGCGGGACCGGGGTGGCGAACCCGGCCGAGCAGCCGAACTTGGCCAGGTCGTCGGCGGGCAGGTAGGTGCGCCCGCCCTCGGCGTCCTCGCGGACGTCCCGCAGGATGTTGGTGAGCTGGAGCGCCAGCCCGAGCGTGTCGGCGTACTCGGGCGCGCGCTCGGCGCCGCGCGCCCCCGGTTCGGTGCCGAAGACGCCGAGCGAGAGACGGCCGATGGCGCCGGCCACGCAGCGGCAGTAGACCTTCAGGTCGTCCCAGGTCTCGTAGGTCTCGCCGCGTACGTCCATCTGGACGCCGTCGATCAGCTCGTCCAGGCCGCCGAGGGGGATCGGGAAGGCCCGCGCGGCATGGGCGAGGGCGACCGCGACCGGATCGGTGTCGTCCTCGCCGACCTCGTCCGCGCGGATCCGGGTGAGCAGCGAGCGGGTGTCCTCCAGCCGGGCCACCTTGACGTCGTCGGCGAGGCCTCCGTCGCCGATGTCGTCGACGCGGCGCGAGAAGGCGTACAGCGCCGACATCGCCCGGCGCTTGGGCGTCGGCAGCAGCCGGATGCCGTAGGCGAAGTTGCGTGCCTGCTGTCCGGTGACGGCCTCGCAGTAGCGGTAGGCGGCGAGTACCGGTGCGGACGCGTGTGCCGGCGACTCCACGGTCCGGATCACCCCTCTCCTCGCAGGGTCGCGCCCACCTCGCGCAGCAGCTGCACCGTGCCGGGCTTGGGCGGGCCGGGAAGTACGTCGTGGCCGGCGGCGGCGATGGCCCTCAGGGCCGCGCGTCCGCCCCCACGAACCCGGCGAGCAGCAGCCGGAGCCTGCCGCGGACGCTGCCCACCAGGGGGGCGCCGGCGTCGAGCAGGCCGCGGGCGCGCCGCGCCTCGTGGGCGATCAGTGCGCGCACCGGGGCGCCGGCCGTCGCCGCGGCGAGGTCGGCCTCCCGCACGCCGAAGCGCTTCATGTCCTCGGCGGGGAGGTAGATCCGGTCGCGGGCGAGGTCCTCGGCGACGTCCTGGAGGTGCTCGACGATCTGCAGGGCGGTGCAGATCTCGTCGGAGCGGCGGATGCGCTCGGGCGTGGCCGTGCCGGTGACGGCGAGGACCAGACGGCCGACCGGGTTGGCGGACAGCTCGCAGTAGGCGAGCAGGTCGTCGTAGGTCTCGTAGCGCCGTACCAGCTGGTCCTGGCGGTTGGCGGCGATCAGGCCGAGGAACGGCTCGGGGGTCAGCGAGCAGCGGCGGACGGTCGGCCGCAGCCGGCGCAGCAGGGGGTGGCGCGGGGCCGGGCCGTGCGGGTCGAAGACGCGGAGCAGGTCCGCCTCGAACGCGTCGAGCAGGGCGAGCCGGTCGCCGGCGCGGTCCGGGCCCACGCCCAGCAGGCGGGCGTCGGCGCCGCCGGGGCGAGGTCGCCGTCGCCGATGTCGTCGACCAGCCGCGCGAAGCCGTAGACGGCCATGAGGTCGGTGCGCCAGGCGCGAGGCAGGAAGAAGGGGCCACGGGGAAGTTCTCGCCGAGGCCTTCGCGAGCGTGCCGCGCACGGGGTCGTCGGCATGCGCCGTGCCGGTGACCGTCACCACCGGCTGCCCGGGGCCGGACCGGCACACACTGCGACGGCACGCGCTGCGCGGAGGTGGGGAGTTTCCGTAGCCATTGCCGTCACATCTCCCGTTCTACACTGCCGACCCAATACACACTATTTTGGACACGCCGCCCGTGGAGCGGCCCCGGCCTGAGGTGTCGGGCATTATCGCCCCATGTGCCGCGTTTGGGGACCGCTACAGCTTACGTCGTACGGTCCGCTCCGGGCCGCCGGGGTGTCCCGCGCACCAGCCCAACACACCGGCCGCCGCCACGATTCCGGCATCCGCCCGGAGTTGACGTTTCCTTTGCGCACCGCGGGCCCCGCCGGTAGGCGTCCGGCGGGGCCCGGTGCGGCACCGGTCACTTGCCGGTGAACTTCTCGTACTCCTTGAGCACCTCGTCGGTCGGCCCGTCCATCCGCAGCTCACCGCGTTCCAGCCACAGGACGCGGTTGCAGGTGTCGCGGATGGACTTGTTGTTGTGGCTGACCAGGAAGACCGTGCCGGCCTCCTTGCGCAGCTCGCGGATGCGGGCCTCGGAGCGGGTCTGGAACTTGCGGTCGCCGGTGGCCAGGGCCTCGTCGATCATCAGGACGTCGTGGTCCTTGGCGGCGGCGATGGAGAAGCGCAGGCGGGCGGCCATGCCGGAGGAGTACGTCCGCATCGGCAGGGTGATGAAGTCGCCCTTCTCGTTGATGCCGGAGAAGTCGACGATCTCCTGGTAGCGGGCCTTGATCTGCTCACGGGACATGCCCATGGCCAGCCCGCCCAATATGACGTTCCGCTCTCCGGTGAGGTCGTTCATCAGGGCCGCGTTCACCCCCAGCAGCGAGGGCTGGCCGTCGGTGTAGACCTTGCCCCTCTCCGCGGGCAGCAGGCCGGCGATGGCCCGCAGCAGGGTGGACTTGCCGGAGCCGTTGGAGCCGATCAGGCCGATGGCCTCGCCCCGGTAGGCGACGAAGGAGACACCCCGCACGGCGTGCACCTTGCGCACCCCGCGCTCCTCGCCCCGCTTCAGGATGCGGCTGAGGGCCGCGGTGGCGCTGCCCTTGCCGGTGCGGGCGCCGTTGACCCGGTAGACGATGTGCAGGTCGTCGGCGATGACGGTGGGGACCCGCTCGTCCTGCTGCTCAGCCACGGCCGTACCTTTCCTCCGCCTTCCAGAAGTACACGAAGCCGCCCACGGCGACGAGCACGGCCCAGCCGAGCGCGACCGCCCAGACGTGCGGCGGCAGGTGCTCGGAGCCGTAGCCGTCGATCAGCGCGAAGCGCATCAGGTCCATGTAGATCGCGGCCGGGTTCCACTGGAGGACGTCGGCGATCCAGGCGGGGTGGTCCTCCAGCATGATCGGGATGGAGAACATGACGCCGGAGGCGTACATCCAGGTCCGCATGATGAACGGCATCAGCTGGGCCAGGTCGGGCGTCTTGGCGCCCATGCGGGCCACGATCAGGGCGAGGCCGGTGTTGAACAGGAACTGCAGGAGCAGCACCGGGACGATCAGCAGCCACGACAGGCGCGGATAGCTGCCGAAGCCGATGGTCACGGCGAACAGCACGACCATCGAGGCCAGCAGCTGCTGGAGCTGCTGGAGCGAGAAGGAGATCGGCAGCGAGGCGCGCGGGAAGTGCAGGGCCCGCACCAGGCCGAGGTTGCCGGAGATCGCGCGGACCCCCGCCATCGCCGAGGACTGGGTGAAGGTGAACACGAACACGCCCGTGACCAGGAACGGGATGTACACGTCCTTGTCCATGCCGCGGCCCGCGTCGAGGATCAGGCCGAAGATCAGGAAGTAGACCAGCGCGTTCAGCAGCGGCGTGGCCACCTGCCACAGCTGGCCGAGCTTGGCCTGGCTGTACTGGGCGGTCAGCTTGGCCTGGGAGAAGGCGAGGATGAAGTGCCGCCGCCCCCAGAGCTGACGGACGTACTCGGCGAGGGACGGGCGGGCGCCGCTCACGGACAGCCCGTACCTGGCGGCCAGCTCGGCCGCCGTGAGGCCCTCGTCGGGTGACACGGGTGCGGTCACCGCGACCGTGCCGTCGTGCGTTGTCTCACTCACCAGTAGAAACTTTCGTCTTCAGAGATGCGCGGCCCGCGCGGGCGGGGCAGCAGCCGGCCTGCGCCCGGGACGGGCCGCCCCGGGGTGGTCGGACACGAGCTTGTCAGATCACCGGGGGCCGGCCCAGTCGGGTCAGCCGCCACACCGTACGCCACTTCATGGGGCGGCGGGGACCGCACGGGGTGCTCCAGCCCTCCCGGAAGCCGCCGAACCAGGCCTTCAGAGCCGGGCGCGAGGGGCGGCGGGCCAGGGTGAGCAGCAGCCACACCCCGAGGTAGACCGGGACCAGGGGGGCGGGGAGGTTGCGGCGGGCGAGCCAGACGCGGTTGCGGGCGACCATGCGGTGGTACACCGCGTGCCGCGAGGGCGCCGTCGTCGGGTGGTACAGCACCATGTCCGACCGGTAGTCGATCATCCAGCCGGCGTCGAGGGCGCGCCAGGCCAGGTCGGTCTCCTCATGGGCGTAGAAGAACTCGTCGGGCAGGGCGCCGACCTGCTCGAAGACCTTGGTGCGGACGGCGTTGGCGCCGCCCAGGAAAGTGGTGACCCGCGAGGAGCGCATCGGGTCCGAGGCGCGCAGCCGGGGCACGTGGCGGCGCTGGGTGACGCCGGTGTCCGGGTCGGCGATGCGGAAGCTGATGATGCCGAGGGACGGGTCGGCGGCGAAGGCCTCGCGGCACAGCTCGGCGGTGTCGGTGCGGGCGAGCAGGCCGTCGTCGTCCAGGAACAGCAGCACGTCGACGTCCCGGCCGCCGGGTCCGAAGGCCTCGATGCCGACGTTGCGTCCGCCGGGGATGCCGAGGTTCTCGGGCAGCTCGACGGTGCGCACGCCCTCGGGACGTCCGGGACCGGGGAGCCGTTGCCGACCACGACGACCTCGACCGGGTCGCCGTCCTGCTTGGCGACGGAGTCGATCAGGGCGCGCAGCTCCTCGGGGCGGTTGCCCATGGTGATGATGACGGCCCCGACCTTCATGGCGCTCACCGCAGCCTGCTGGAGGCGAGGACGGACACCAGGTGCAGCAGCGTCTGGAGCAGCGCGATGCCGGCGAGCACGGCGGTGCCGAGCCGGGTGAAGAACAGGTCGCCGTGGAGCGTGTCGGCGACGGCGAGGACCAGGATGAGCAGGGAGGCCTCGATGCCGAGGATCAGGCGGTGGAACTTCAGCGCGGCGGCGGCCCTGCGGGCCAGCGCCATGCCGGAGGAGCGCGGCTCGGCGGCGGCCTCCTGCACCGGCGGCATCCCGGCCTGGTGGCGGGCGACGCCGACCAGGTCGGTCTCGGCCTTGATCAGGATGGCGCCGAGGGCGGCCAGGGTGCCGAGGAAGGCCCACAGCCAGTCGATGCGGCCGGTGCCCCACAGGTCGGCGGCGCGCAGCCCGAGGCCGACCAGGACGGCGGCGTCGGTGAGGTAGGCGCCGACCCGGTCGAGGTAGACGCCGCCGAGGGAGTACTGCTTCTTCCAGCGGGCGATCTCGCCGTCGACGCAGTCCAGCAGCAGGTACAGCTGGACCGCGACCACGCCGAGCACCGCGCCCCAGATCCCCGGCACCAGCAGGGCCGGGCCGCGAGGACGCCGCAGACGGTCATCAGGTACGTGAGCTGGTTGGGCGTGATCCTGGTGTTCACCAGGTAGCGGTCGACGCGCAGGGACACCTCGCGCATGTAGAGGCGTCCCGCCCAGTGCTCACCGCTGCGCCGGTCCTTGACCCCGGCGGGGTGCACGACCGGACGTAGTTCAGCTACCGATGGCCTTGACATAGTCGGCGTAGATGTCCTTGATCTGTTCGGTCTTCAGGTCGAGGTGCTCGAGGATCGTGTAGCGGCCGGGCCGGGTCTCCGGGGCGAACTCCACGGCGCGGACGAACTCCTGCGGCGTGAAGCCGATCTCCTCCGGCAGCACCGGCAGCCCGTGCCGTCGCAGCACCGTGGCCATGTACGCCGACTCCTCGTGGGCCCCGCGCAGGTACATCGCGAAGCACGCGCCCAGTCCGCACTGCTCGCCGTGGGCGGCCGCCCGCTGCGGGAACAGCAGGTCGAAGGCGTGGTTGATCTCGTGGCAGGCCCCCGAGGAGGGCCGGGAGTCGCCCGAGACGGACATGGCGATGCCGCTGAGGACCAGGGACTCGGCGAGCACCTGGAGGAAGTCGTTGTCGCCGATGCCGCCCGGGTGGCGCAGCACGGCCTCGCCGGCCTGCCGGGCCATCGCGGCGGCCAGGCCGTCGATCTTCTCGCCGGTGACGCGGTTGGCCAGCTCCCAGTCCGCGACCGCGGAGACGTTGGAGACGGCGTCGCCGATCCCGGCCCGGACGAACCGCACCGGGGCGTCGCGGATGACGTCGAGGTCGATGACGACGGCGATCGGGTTCGGCACGCCGTACGAGCCGCGGCCCGCGTCGTTGTCGAGGGTGGCGACCGGGGAGCACAGGCCGTCGTGCGCCAGGTTGGTGGGCACGGCGACCAGCGGCAGGCCGACCCGCGCCGCCGCGAACTTGGCGCAGTCGATGATCTTGCCGCCGCCGAGTCCGACGACCGCGTCGTAGTGGCCGCTCTTCATCTCGCCGGCGAGCCGGACGGCGTCGTCCAGGGTGCCGCCGCCCACCTCGTACCAGGTGGCGCCGGGCAGCGAGGGGGCCACCCGCTCGCGCAGCCGGGCGCCGGAGCCGCCGCTGACCGCGACGGCGAGCCGGCCGGAGTGCGAGACGCGCTCGTCGGCGAGGACGCAGCCGAGGTCGTCGAGGGCGCCGGGGCGGATGTCGACGACGACGGGGGTGGGGATGAGCCTGGTCAGTACAGGCATGCGATCTCCCGCCCCTTGGCGAGGTCGTCGTGGTTGTCGATCTCGACCCACTTGACGTCGCCGATCGGGGCCACGTCGACCTTGAAGCCGCGGTCGACCAGCTCCTGGTAGCCGTCCTCGTAGTACAGCTGCGGGTCGCGCTCGAAGGTCGCCTTCAGCGCGTCGGCCAGCTCGGCGGCGGCCTCGCCCTCGATCAGGGTCACGCCGATGTACTCGCCGGTCGCCTCCGCCGGGTCCATCAGCTTCGTGATCCTCCGGACGCCCTTCTCCGGGTCGACGACGACCTTCATCTCCTCGTCGGCGAGCTGCTTGACCGTGTCCAGCGCCAGGATGATCCTCTTCCCGTCGCCGCGGGCCGCGAGCAGCGTCTTCTCGACCGAGACCGGGTGCACGGTGTCGCCGTTGGCGAGGATCACGCCGTCCTTCAGCGCGTCCCGGCCGCACCACAGGGAGTAGGCGTTGTTCCACTCCTCGGCCTTGTCGTTGTCGATGAGGGTGAGCTTCAGCCCGTACTTCGCCTCCAGCACCGCCTTGCGCTCGTACACGGCCTCCTTGCGGTAGCCGACGATGACCGCCACCTCGGTCAGCCCCACCTCGGCGAAGTTGCCGAGGGTCAGGTCGAGGACGGTGAGGCTGTCCTCGGCGCCCTCGGGCCCGACCGGCACCAGCGCCTTGGGCAGGGTGTCGGTGTAGGGGCGCAGACGGCGTCCGGCGCCGGCCGCCAGCACGAGGCCGATCATGCGGGTTCTCCTTCGTCGTGTACGGCGGGCGCCCCTGCGGACGCCCAGAAGCGGATGCTCTCGGCGAGCACCACCAGAGCCACGGCCACGGCGAGGACCGTGAGCGCGATCGTGAACTGTGCGCCGGTGAGCAGCGCGGCCAGCACGGCGACCGCCAGCGCGCGGCCCTCGTGCCCCCGGTCGCCCGCACCAGCCAGTGCGGGGGCGCGCCCGCGTTGCCGCGGATGCGGTAGACCGTGTCGTAGTGATGGTAGGCGACCGCCGCCACCAGCCCGAAAGCCGCCGGAAGGGCTCCGTTCACCTCCGCCTTGGCCGCGAGCAGCAGCACGGTGCCGTACTCGGCGGCCCGCAGGATCGGCGGGACCAGCCAGTCCAGGGCGCCCTTGAGGGGCTGGGCGACGGCCGCGGCCGAGGTGACGACGTAGAGCGCGGCCATCGCGACCGGCAGGGCGCTGCCGTAGGGCGACAGGCCCGCGGCGGCGAGCAGCAGCACGGCGCCGGGCAGCGCGAGGAGCGCCCGCGAGCCGAGCGGGCCCCGGGCGGGCAGCCGGCGCAGGAGCGCCGAGAGCGCCTCGGCCGCCGGGCCGGAGTCGGCGAGGTCGGCGAGGGCCCGCGCGGCGCGGTCGGTGCGCCGGGCCTTGCGGGTGACGGACCGCAGGACGCGGCCGGCCGTGGTGTACGTCGCAGCGAAGGCGCAGCCGATCAGCAGGGCGTAGAAGGTGATGCGGGGCGTGGTGACCGCGGTCAGGACGGCGATCATCGCCCAGCGTTCGCCGATGGGCAGGACGATCATGCGGCGCAGCCAGACCGTCCAGCCGACGCTGTCGAGCCTGTCGGAGAGGGCGGCGGTGGGGCTGGTGTTGGCGGTGGCGTCGTGGTTGGCCTCGTTGAAGGAGAAGTCGACCACGTGCCGGCAGGTCTGGAGGATCATCGCGCCGAGCGCGAGCGCCCACACGTCGTCGCCGCCGCGGGCGGCGCCGAGGGCGAGTCCGGCGTAGTACGCGTACTCCTTGGCCCGGTCGAAGGTGGCGTCGAGCCACGCGCCGAGCGTGGAGTACCGCAGGGAGTAGCGGGCGAGCTGGCCGTCGGTGCAGTCCAGCACGAAGGAGACGATCAGCAGCAGTCCGGCGGCGACGAAACCGCCGCGGGTGCCGGTGGCCGCGCAGCCCGCCGCTATGAGCGCGGTGATCAGCGAGGCGGTGGTGACCTGGTTGGGGTCAGGCCGCGCCGGGCGCACCAGCGGGCGATGTAGCGCGAGTACGGGCTGACGAAGAAGGTGGTGAAGAAGCCGTCGCGGGACTTCACGGCCGTCTTCAGGCGCACGGCCTCGTCGTCGACGGCGGCGACGGCCTGCCGGGCCTCGTTGCGGGCCTGCGGGTCGGCCGGGACCGTGGCGACGAGGCTGCCCAGCTCGGGCGGTGCACGTCGGCGCCGTCGGCGTCCAGGGCCGTAGCGATGCGGTCGGCGAGGCCGGTGGCCAGGACGGTGCCGCCGCAGTCCCCCGGAGCCGCCGGCCCCTCGGAGCCCGCCGCTGTCGCGGGGAAGCCGCCGCCGTCCGCCTGGAGGGCGCGCGGTCCCGCGGAGGGGAGCGGCGTCGTCGCGGGGCAGGGCGGAGTTTTCGCGGGCCATCGCGCGGGCCAGCGCCTGGCGGCCGGCCGGCTGGGCCGTCACCGCGCCGGGCACGGCGGCGAGCGGGAAGCGCGGGTCGGTGAGGCCGAGGCGCAGCGCGTGCAGATGGCCGACGAACCGGGCGTCGACCACGGCGACGCGCTCCGCGTCCGGCACCCGGGCCAGCTCCGTCTCGGCCTCGGCGGCGTCGGAGGCGAGGCGCACGTCGAAACCGAGGGACCGCAGATCGCCCTCGATCGACGAACCGGGACCGGCTGGCCGGTCAGGATGGCGGTCGGCAACGCGAAGTCACTCCCTGGGTGCCGGCGGCTCGGGCCGGGCCTGTGCATGGTGGGGCGCCCGCGCCTGCGGCACCCGGGCGGCATGTCGGCAGAGGCTATCGGATGAACAGAACGCCGCGTTCATCGCCCGTTTCACCGTCGGTCGACACGGCGTGGACACGCCTTTGCCGCGATCATCATCGGGGATGCGGCGGCCGGCCGACAAACCGCCACCGCAGAACGGACATAGGGGATGCCGGGCCGGGCCCCGCGGGTGGGTCCGGACGGGTGGCCGGCCCCTGCGGCCGGGGCTGCCGCACCACCCTGCCACAGTCGCGTCCCAGCCGCTTCGAGCCCGTGACCTGCACAACGTTTCCGCAGGTCAGAGCAGATGACAACGGTGTTCAGTGCCGCGTTGCCGGATACCCCCACCCGTAGTTGACTGTGGTCGGCACCGATGTCGACGGAGCGCTGGGAGGCGGCTTTCATGGGGGCTGGGCACGACCACGGGCACACGCACGGCCGCCCGCCGGCACGGCGACGGCCGCGTACCGCGGGCGGCTGCGGGTGGCGCTGGGATCACGCTCACCGTGATGGTCGTCGAGATCGTCGGCGGGGTGCTCGCCGACTCGCTGGCCCTGGTCGCCGACGCCGCCCACATGGCGACGGACGCGGTGGGCCTGGGCATGGCCCTGCTGGCCATCCACTTCTCCGGGCGCCCGCCGAGCGACCGGCGGACCTTCGGCTACGCCCGCGCCGAGATCCTCGCCGCGCTCGCCAACTCACTGCTGCTGCTCGGGTGGGCGGCTACGTGCTGTACGAGGCGATCGAGCGGTTCATCACACCGGCGGGCACCGAGGGCGGGCTGACCATCGTCTTCGGCGCCATCGGCCTGGCGGCGAACTCGGTGTCGCTGGCCCTGCTGATGCGGGGCCAGCAGGAGAGCCTCAACGTGCGCGGCGCGTTCCTGGAGGTGGCGGCGGACGCGCTGGGCTCGGTCGCGGTGATCGTGTCGGCGGTGGTGATCCTGGCCACGGGCTGGCAGGCGGCCGACCCGATCGCCTCGCTCGTCATCGGCCTGATGATCGTGCCGCGGACCGTGCGGCTGCTCCGGGAGACCCTGGACGTGCTGCTGGAGGCGGCACCCAAGGGCGTCGACATGGCCGAGGTGCGGGCCCACATACTCGCCCTGGACGGTGTGGAGGACGTCCACGACCTGCACGCCTGGACGATCACGTCCGGCATGCCGGTGCTGTCGGCCCACGTCGTGGTCAGCAGCGAGGTCCTGACGGCCATAGGACACGAGAAGATGCTGCACGAGCTGCAGGGCTGCCTGGGCGACCACTTCGACGTCGAGCACTGCACCTTCCAGCTGGAGCCGGCGGCCACGCGGAGCACGAGGCACGGCTGTGCCACTGAACGGGGCCGGCGGGGGGCGTGGCGGGGCGCGCGGGGCGCGGAGTGAGCCGGGGGACGCAGCCGTCCGCCGTCGTGTCCGCGCTCCCGGCCGCCGGCGGCAGGGGCGGGACGATTCCCGGGCGGCCGCGCCGGGCACGATCACCCATCGAGCCCCTGCCCGGTCCCCGCCGGGGACGTCCGCGGCTCCCGCGCCCGGCGTGCGGGACATGCGGGCGGCCCGGGAAGTGCCGGGAGTGCCGGATTCGTACGGCACACTTGGGGCGCGAGGACCGATGCGAAGGATGGGTATGCCGATCACACCTGCCACCGCGACGCACAGTTCGTCGAACGGCACCGCAGACGCGATTTTGCTGGAACTGGTCGACGAGCACGGCACGACGATCGGCACCGCGGAGAAGCTCGCCGCGCACCAGCCGCCGGGCAGCTGCACCGCGCCTTCTCCGTGTTCCTCTTCGACGAGCAGGGGCGGCTCCTCCTGCAGCAGCGGGCGCTCGGCAAGTACCACTCCCCC
Organism: Streptomyces sp. SW4; assembly: GCA_003248315.1. Taxonomy (GTDB): domain Bacteria; phylum Actinomycetota; class Actinomycetes; order Streptomycetales; family Streptomycetaceae; genus Streptomyces. The sequence goes on along the minus strand of QKWM01000001.1, from coordinate 242,678 downwards.
GGCGTGTGGTCCAACACCTGCTGCGGCCACCCCTACCCCGGCGAGGCGCCGTTCGCCGCGGCGGCCCGGCGCACCCACGAGGAGCTGGGCGTGTCCCCGTCGCTGCTCGCCGAGGCGGGCACCGTGCGCTACAACCACCCCGACCCGGCCTCCGGCCTGGTGGAGCAGGAGTACAACCACCTGTTCGTGGGCCTGGTCCAGGCACCCGTGCGGCCGGACCCCGAGGAGGTCGCCCGGACGGCCCTGGTGACGCCGGACGAGCTGGCCCGGCGGCACGCCGCGGACACCTTCTCCGCGTGGTTCATGACCGTGCTGGACGCGGCCCGTCCCGCGATCAGGGAGCTGACCGGTCCGTCCGCCGGCTGGTGACCCGAGGGGCTACGGAAGACGCGCGTGCTTCAGCGGCAGGGCGGCCCAGATCACCTTGCCGCCGTTCGCCGTGTGCGCGACGTCGCACACCCGCCGGCCTCCCGGGTGATCTCGCGCACCAGCAGCAGGCCGCGGCCGCCGGTCTGCCCGTGGTCGGCCTCCAGGGCGGTCGGCCGGTAGGGGTGGTCGTCCTCCACGGAGACCCGGACCCACTCGGGACCCACGGCGATCTCGACGGCGAGCAGCGGCGAGAGCACCGCCGCGTGCCGGACGGCGTTGGTGACCAGCTCCGAGACGATCAGCAGCAGTCCGTGCGCCACGTCGTCCGAGACCGGTACGCCCTGGCGTGCCAGCAGGTCCGCACGGCGTGCCGCGCCTGCGGGACCGAGGCGTCGACGGCCGGGGCGGTGAACCGCCACACGCCCTCGTACGGCAGCGGCTGCGGGGGGTTCTCGTACGGCAGCGGCTGCCGGGGGCCCGGTGTGCCCTGGGGCGCCTCGGCGCCCGCTGGGCGCGGACCCGGCCTGCCCCCGTCGTCGTCCATCGTCCGGTCGCCACCCTCGCGCTCGATCGTCACCACACCCCCGAGTGTTGGTAACGCGCCGCACCGTTCCGCGGACCTGAACACAAGTCAGCGGTTATCGAGCGGTTCTGACCGCACGCGTATGCATCGGTCGGTTGCGGGACCGCTCCTGTCCCGGTTGCGTGAACTCGGGGAACTAGTCGGGTTGTACGGGTTTGGCGGGCGCCGCGCCCGTCGCGTCCCCGTGGCCGGGCTCGCCCTGCGCGGTCAGCCGGTCGGAGACCATGCCGACGATCCGGCGTCCGCCGAAGCCGGTGGCGATCAGGCCCAGGCCGTCGAAGAGCAGGGCCAGCGAGAAGAACGTGCCGATGACGTACTGGCTGCTGCTCGGCCAGGAGGCCAGCACCAGGATGCCGAGGAGCAGGTCGAAGGCGCCGAGCAGCAGCGTCCAGCCGAACTGGGGCCGCGCACGACGACGCTGCCGACCAGCCGGAACAGCCCGGCGGTGAGGAACAACAGCGCCGCGAACATGGTCAGCGCGGTGGCGGCCGTGTCCGGCTCGCTGATGATCACCACGCCGGCGGCGAGGTTCAGCGCCGCGACGATGACGCCCAGCCAGAAGAAGCTGGTGCCGCGCGACTGGACGGCGTGCAGCAGCCCGACCACGCCGCCGACCAGCAGCAGCCAGCCGAAGAGCAGCATCGACGTCAGCGTGGCGACACCGGTGTAGACGAGCCCGACGGCACCGGCGATCACCAGGAGCACGCCGAGGGCGGCGAGCCAGCCGAAGCCGCGGTTGAGCTGCGCGGCCCCGCCGCGCGCCGTGCCGGACGTGGTCATGAGCGCCTCCCTGGGATCGCACCTGGCCCCATGTGTCCCCTTTGCCCGCTGTGGCGCACCTCTCAACCCCTCGGTGACGTCCGCTCTTGATCACCTCAGCCGCGCGGCCGCTAGCATCCGGCGCATGGAGCCCGAGCTGCTGCACCGCGTCACCGATTCGGTGGCCACCGTCGTCATCCGCAACCCGGCCAAGCGCAACGCCATGACGGCCGGGATGTGGGGTGCCCTGCCACCGCTGCTCGAGGCGCTGGCCGCCGATCCGGCGGTGCGGGCGCTGGTGCTCACCGGGGAGGGCGCCACGTTCTGCGCCGGTGCCGACATCGCGACGCTGCGCGGGTCCGCCGAGGAGGCGCAGCGGCTCGCCGTGGCCGCCGAGGAGGCGCTGGCCGCGTTCCCCAAGCCGACGCTGGCGGCGGTGCGCGGACACTGCGTGGGCGGCGGCGCGCAGCTGGCGGCCGCCTGCGACCTGCGGTTCGCCGAGGAGGGCGCGCTGTTCGGGGTGACGCCGGCGAAGCTGGGGGTCGTCTATCCGGCGTCCGCCACCCGGCGGCTGGTGTCGCTGGTGGGGCCGGCCACCGCGAAGTACCTGCTGTTCTCCGGCGAGCTGATCGACGCGCAGCGGGCGCTGCGCACCGGGCTGGCCGACGAGGTGCTGCCGGCGGGCGGGCTGGACGAGCGGGTCGCCGAGTTCACCCGGGTGCTGGTGTCCCGCTCGCAGCTCACGCAGGCCGCGGCCAAGGAGTTCGCCGACGGGCGCACCGACCGGGACGGCCACTGGACCGCCCAGGCACGCGGCAGCGGCGACACCGCGGAGGGCGTCGCCGCGTTCCTGGAGCGCCGGCAGCCGCGCTTCACGTGGAGCGTGCCGGCGCCGCGGTGAGCGTCGGGCCGTGCCAGGGGGCGGGCTACGTCAGGACGAAGCGGCTCCGGCTCCGGAACTCCTCGACCAGGTGCGCGGGCGCCTTCTCCGGCGACCCGGCGTCGTAGGGCGGCCGGGGGTCGTACTCGGTCAGCAGCTGGACGGCCCGGGCGTGGTCGTCGCCGGCGATCCTGCCGAGCAGGGTGAGTCCCATGTCGATGCCGGAGGAGACCCCGGCGGCGGTGACGTACTTGCCGTCGGTGACCACCCGCTCGCCGGTCGGTTCGGCGCCGAACCGCTTCAGTTCGCCCAGGGCCAGCCAGTGCGAGGTGGCGCGGCGGCCGTCGAGGAGCCCGGCGGCGGCCAGCAGCAGGGAGCCGGTGCACACCGAGGTCGTCCAGGTGCTGCCGGCGTCCGCCGTGCGCAGCCAGTCCAGGAGGGTCTCGTTCTCCATCTGGGGGCTCTGGCCGGGGCCGCCGGGGACCACGACGATGTCCGGGGCCGGAACGTCGGCGAGGGTCCGGTCGGCCACGAGGGCGAGGGCGCCGGTGTCGGTGCGGACGGGGCCGGTGCGCTCGGCGACGAAGACGGTCTCCGCGTCCGGGAGGCGGCCGAGGGTCTCGTACGGGCCCACGGCGTCCAGGGCGGTGAAGCGGTCGTAGAGGACGACGGCGATCTGCATCGGGCTCCTTCGGTGGTGGGTGACGGGCGGGCTGCGGTGCCGGCGTCCGGTGGACGGGCGTGGTCCGCTTCCGCTGGCCGGGGTGGTCCGCTTCCCGTGGCGTGCGGTGGCCGGCACCGGGTCAGGTGGTGGCGGGGGACGGAGCGGGACGGAAGCGGCGGCGGTACTCGGCCGGGGAGGTGCCCAGGGCCCGGACGAAGGCGCGGCGCATGGCCTCGGGGGTGCCGTAGCCGCTGGCGCGGGAGATCTCCTCGACGCCGTCCCCGGTGTCCTCCAGCAGCCGGCGGGCGTGTTCGAGGCGGACCCGGTCGACGTACCGGCCGGGCGTCGTGCCGGTCTCGGCCCGGAAGGCGCGCGCGAAGTGGCGCGGCGAGAGCCCGGCCCGCGCGGCGAGCGCCTCGACGCCCAGGTCGGCCCCGGGGTGCTCGGTGATCCACTGCTGGAGGTCCCGCAGGGGCTCGCGGCGGGCGGTCTGGGCGGCGAGCTGGGCGCTGAACTGGGCCTGGTTGCCGGGGCGGCGCAGGAAGACGACCAGATGGCGGGCGACGGTGAGCGCCGCGTCCCGGCCCAGGTCCTCCTCCACCAGCGCCAGGGCCAGGTCGATGCCGGAGGTGACCCCGGCGGACGTGGCGACGTGCCCGTCCCGGACGTAGATGGGGTCCGGGTCGACGTGGACGGCCGGATGGTCGCGGGCGAGCCGGTCGCAGTACGCCCAGTGCGTGGTGGCGCGCCGGCCGTCGAGCAGACCGGCCTCGGCGAGCAGGACGGCGCCCGTGCAGACGGAGACCAGACGCGGGGCCCGCGGTGCGTGCGCGCGCAGCCAGTCGATCAGGCGCGGGTCGGGGGCCCGGGTGCCCTGGCCCCGGGGACGAGCAGCAGGTCCGGGGCGGGCGCCTCGTCCAGCGCCCGGTCCGGCACCAGGGTCAGGCCGCTGGAGCTGCGCACCGGGCCGCCGTCGAGCGTGGCCGTGCGGACGCGGTAGCTGCCCGGGTGTGCTTCTCGGCGCCCGCGAAGACCTCCACGGGTCCGGTGACGTCGAGGCTCTGCACGCCGTCGAAGAGGACGACGAGAACGGTTCGCTGCGCCATGGCCACGATTCTTGGGCCGCCGCCCGGCGTCCGCAATGACGAGTTCCCCACCTTTCCTGCCATCGCCTCCCGGCCGATGGAGGACGTACTGAGCGGTTGGTAACGTGCCGGGCATGACGACTGCCGCCATCGACCGGCGCCCGGCGCGCCGCTGTCACAACGCGCTCAACTCGCTCCACTCGACGCACTACTTCTCCCCGACCTGGGACGGGAGATGGGCGCGCTCGGGGTCACCGACCCCCGGGCCGTCAACTTCGCCGCGCGGGCCGCCGCGCTCGGGCCGGTCGGGCCGGGCACGGTGGCGGCGACGTTCTACAACTACAAGTACGAGCTGGTGGCCCGGCACGTACCGGCCGTGTGGGAGACCGTCTCACCACGGCAGGCGCTGGCCGCACGCGTGCGGGCCGTCGACGCGACCCTGCGCCGCCTGCTGGGCGCGGAGGCCCTGGCGTCGGCGGAGATGGCCGAGGCCGCCCGGCTGGCCCTGCGGGCCACCGAGGCCTGTTCGCGCGGCGCGCGGCCGCTGTACGCCGCGCACGCCGACCTTCCCGTCCCGAGGAGCCGCACCTCGCCTACTGGCACGCCGCCACCCTGCTGCGCGAGCACCGGGGCGACGGTCACCTCGCCGTGCTGACGGCGGCCGGCCTGGACGGCCTGGAGGCGGTGGTCACGCACACCGCCACCGGCCGGGGGATGACGCCGAAGTGGGCGTGCGGCACTCGCGGCTGGTCCCGCGAGGACTGGGAGGCGGCCACCGCCCGGCTGCGGGAGCGCGGGCTGCTCGACGGCGCCGGCGAGCTGACCGAGCGGGGGCTGGCCCTGCGCGAGGAGATCGAGGCGGAGACGGACCGGCTGGACGCGGCGCCGTACGAGCACCTCGGCGCCGAGGGCGTGGCCCGGCTGACCGAGCTGGGCGCCGGGTTCGCGCGCGCGGCCGCGGCGGCCGGCGCCTTCCCGGCGGACCTGGTCGGCAAGGCCTGACCGCCCGCGGGCATGCCGGAGCGACGACGAGGTACCCGTTCTCTCCCGGTCAGGGTGGCCGGGAGAGGACAAGGAGGATTTCGTGTTCCGTGCCATCGCAGACGTCCTGCGCCAGATCGGCGGCGCCGTCGCCACCGTCGTGACGCTCCCCTTCCGGGCCCTGGCCCGCCTGTTCGGCGGTGCCTCGGGATCGGCCCGCGGCCGCCGGGTGTGATCCCGTCCCGCCGACGGCGCCCTGATCCCCCGCTGTCGGTGCGGCCTGCCACAATTGCCGCGCAACCTCAGTGAGAAGGCGGTACGGGATCGTGACGACACCCGGGTCCAGCGGGTCCATGGCAGCAGTGTCCATCGAAGGCAGGATCGCCGAGGAACTCGGCGTACGGGAGCGGCAGGTGAAGGCCGCGGTCGAGCTGCTGGACGGCGGCTCGACGGTGCCCTTCATCGCCCGCTACCGCAAGGAAGCCACCGAGATGCTCGACGACGCGCAGCTGCGCACGATCGAGGAGCGGTTGCGCTACCTGCGGGAGCTGGAGGAGCGGCGCACGGCGATCCTCGAGTCCGTCCGCGAGCAGGGCAAGCTCACCGACGAGCTGGAGGCCCGGATCCGCGGGGCGGAGACCAAGGCCCGCCTGGAGGACGTGTATCTGCCGTTCAAGCCCAAGCGGCGCACGAAGGCCCAGATCGCGCGCGAGGCGGGGCTGGAACCGCTGGCCGAGGGGCTGCTCGCCGACCCCGGGGTCGAGCCCCTCGCGGCGGCGTCGGCGTTCGTGGACGCCGGCAAGGGCGTCGCCGACCCGCAGGCCGCGCTGGACGGCGCGCGGGCGATCCTCACCGAGAAGTTCTCGGAGGACGCCGACCTGATCGGCGAGCTGCGCGAGCGGATGTGGGTGCGCGGGCGGCTGGCCGCCAAGGTGCGCGAGGGCAAGGAGGAGGCCGGCGCCAAGTTCGCCGACTACTTCGACTTCGCCGAGCCGTTCACCGAGCTGCCCTCGCACCGGATCCTGGCCATGCTGCGCGGGGAGAAGGAGGACGTTCTCGACCTCGTCCTGGAGCCGGAGGAGCCGACGGACGGCCCGTCCTCGTACGAGGGCATCGTCGCGCACCGGTTCGGCATCGCCGACCGCGGCCGGCCGGCCGACAAGTGGCTGCTCGACACGGTCCGCTGGGCCTGGCGCACCCGCATCCTCGTCCACCTCGGCATCGACCTGAGGCTGCGGCTGCGCACGGCGGCCGAGGACGAGGCGGTGAACGTCTTCGCGGCGAACCTGCGCGATCTGCTGCTGGCCGCTCCGGCCGGCACCCGGCCACGATCGGGCTCGACCCGGGCTTCCGTACGGGCGTGAAGGTCGCCGTGGTCGACGCGACCGGGAAGGTCGTCGCCACCGATGTCATCCACCCGCACGTGCCCGCCAACAAGTGGGACGAGGCCATCGCCAGGCTCGCCCGGCTGGCGAAGGAGCACGCGGTCGAGCTGATCGCCATCGGCAACGGCACGGCGTCCCGCGAGACCGACAAGCTCGCCGGTGAGCTCATCGCCAAGCACCCGGAGTTGAAGCTCACCAAGGTGATGGTGTCCGAGGCCGGCGCCTCCGTGTACTCCGCCTCCGCGTTCGCCTCGCAGGAACTGCCGGACATGGACGTGTCGCTGCGCGGCGCGGTGTCCATCGCGCGCCGCCTCCAGGACCCGCTGGCCGAGCTGGTGAAGATCGACCCGAAGTCGATCGGCGTCGGCCAGTACCAGCACGACCTGTCCGAGGTGAAGCTGTCGCGCTCGCTGGACGCGGTCGTCGAGGACTGTGTGAACGGTGTCGGCGTGGACGTCAACACGGCGTCCGCGCCGCTGCTGGCGCGGGTCTCCGGGATCACCTCCGGCCTCGCCGAGAACATCGTGGCCCACCGGGACGCCAACGGGCCGTTCACCTCCCGGGCCCAGCTGAAGAAGGTGCCGCGGCTGGGGCCGAAGGCGTACGAGCAGTGCGCGGGGTTCCTGCGGATCCGGGCGGTGACGACCCGCTGGACGCGTCCAGCGTGCACCCGGAGGCGTACCCGGTGGTGCGCCGGATGGTGAAGACCACCGGGCAGGAGGTCGCGGCGCTGATCGGCAACACCTCGGTGCTGCGGTCGCTGAAGCCGGCGGACTTCGTGGACGACACGTTCGGTCTGCCGACGGTCACCGACATCCTCAAGGAACTGGAGAAGCCGGGGCGCGATCCGCGGCCCGCGTTCCGGACGGCCACCTTCAAGGAGGGCGTGGAGAAGATCTCCGACCTGTCCGCCGGGATGGTGCTGGAGGGCGTCGTGACGAACGTCGCGGCCTTCGGGCCTTCGTGGACGTGGGTGTGCACCAGGACGGGCTGGTGCACGTGTCGGCGATGTCGAAGACGTTCGTGAAGGATCCGCGGGATGTGGTCAAGCCCGGGACATCGTGAAGGTGAAGGTGCTGGACGTCGATATTCCGCGCAAGCGGATCTCGTTGACGTTGCGGCTGGACGACGAGGCCGCGCCTCAGGGGGAGCGGCAGCGGGGTGGGCGGCCGCCGCAGCAGCGGCAGCAGCGCCGGGGCCAGGGCCAGGGTCAGGGGCGGTCCGGGGCAAGGCCGGCAGGCGCCGCCGGCCAACGGCGCCATGGCCGACGCCCTGCGCAGGGCCGGGCTGGCGTAGCCCGCGGCCGGCCGCGACGCCGGGCGCCCCTCGGAAGGGGTGCCCGGCGTCGGCATGCGCGTTCAGGGGGTCGTCGGGGCGGTGAGGACGCTGGTGGAGGCTCGGGCGACCAGGTAGGTGCCGGGCTTGGTGGCCTTCGGGCCGAGGGGGATGCGATGGCTGCCCGGGGCCAGGTGGGCGTCGAAGACGTCGTGGGTGTGGGTGCGGTGGAGTCGGTCGAGGCGGTACGCGGTCACGCGGACCCGGCAAGGTGAGGTGACCTCGATGCGGGCCGTGCCGTCGGTGACGGTCAGGCCGGTGAGGCGGCGCCGCTCGGGCGGGACGCGGTCCAGGGCGTGTTCGATCTGGGCGACCAGCAGCGGGACGATCGGCGCGAGTCCCTCCACGTAGGCCACGTCGAGCCCGGCGCGGTCGAACGCGGCGCGCACGGCGGCGCGCTCCTCCTGCGGGACCGCACGGCCGAAGACGACGGCGCCGTAGCAGCCCAGTTCCTCGGGCGGGACGTCGCCGGCGTCGCGGGTGATGTCGGCGCCGATGCCGATGGTGCGCAGGGCCGCGGCGAGCCGGGCCAGCACCGCGACCCGGGCACCGATGAGCAGGACGCGGCTGCGCGGGCCGCGGGCGGCGGCGTCGAGCAGGGCGGTCAGCGCCGCACGGTACTCGGCGCCGGAGAAGCGGAACGGGCCTATCCCGTGGTAGCCGTTGAGGTCCAGGTCGGCGTGTTCTCCGGTCTGCCAGGCGAAGTCCCGCCAGACGTAGTCCTCGCCGTCCCTCTCGATGACGGCGGTCACGGCCCCGCAGGCCAGGTCCGCGCACTCCGGGCAGCCGTAGACGACGTACCGGCCGCCGGGCAGCGGTGCCTCGTCCTCCAGCAGCAGGGCCCGCACCTGCGCGGTGAAGATGGCGGGCGGCACGTCGGAGGCGAGCGGGGAGACGGCGTCGAGGTCGCTGAGGCGGTACAGCAGCGGGCGTCCGTCGACGATGAAGTCCATGAAGTCGCGGTGCACCTGGTAGTCACCGTCGGCGAGGACTCCCCCGGCCCGTATCGCCGGCGCCAGGCCGAAGGTCGCGTACTCGGCAGCCATGGGGGAGTATTCCCGCCCCGGGTGCGGTCTGCGCACGGCGTGGCACTTTCCGTTAACGTCCCGGTATGACGGGCGGACGGGACGACGATGTCGTGGTGGTCGGCGGCGGGGTGATCGGGCTGACCACGGCCGTGCTCCTCGCCGAGCAGGGGCGCCGGGTACGGCTGTGGACGCGGGAGCCGGCCGAGCGGACCACCTCCGCGGTCGCCGGGGCGCTGTGGTGGCCGTACCGGATCGAGCCGGTGGCCCTGGCGCGCACCTGGGCGCTGCACGCGCTGGAGGTGTACCGGGAGCTGGCCCGGCGGCCCGGGGAGACCGGGGTCCGGATGGCCGACGGGGTGCTGGGCGAGACGACGCCCGGGGACGTCGACGGGTGGGCGGCCGCCCGGCTGCCGGGGCTGCGCGCGGCGACCGCGCAGGAGTACCGCGGTACGGGACTGTGGGCCCGGCTGCCGCTCATCGACATGGCGGCTCATCTGCCCTGGCTGCGGGAGCGGTTGCACAGGGCGGGAGGCACGGTGGAGACGCGGGAGGTGACCGGTCTCGCCCGGGTGCCGGCGCCGGTGGTGGTCAACTGCGCGGGACTGGGCGCCCGGACCCTCGTGCCCGACCCGTCGGTGCGTCCGGTGCGTGGGCAGTTGGTCGTCGTGGAGAACCCGGGCATCCGCACCTGGGCGGTCTCCACGGACCCGGAGTCCGGGAACTGGCGTACTTCTTCCCGCAGCCCGGCCGGCTGGTGCTGGGCGGCACGGCGCAGGAGGACGACTGGTCGCGGGAGCCGGACCCGGCCGTGGCGGCGGCGATCCGGCGCCGGTGCGCGGCGCTGCGGCCGGAGATCGCCGGGGCGCGGGTGCTGGAGCACCGGGTGGGGCTGCGGCCCGCCCGGCACGCGGTGCGGCTGGAGCGCGAACCGCTGCCGGACGGGCGGTTGCTGGTGCACAACTACGGCCACGGCGGCGCCGGGGTCACCGTGGCCTGGGGCTGCGCGCGGGAGGCGGCACGGCTCGCCTCCCGCGCAACCGGGTGAACCAGGTCGGCGGCCGGGGAACCGGGTGACGGGCTCCCCGGGCGGTCAGTCGTGCTTGCCGATCGGGTCGCCCTCGATGTCCGTGCCGGGGCCGGGCCCGATGCGGATCTCGAACTCGCCCTCGTACCGCTTGTGGCCCTCGATGACGGCGAGTTCCACGGCCTCGTCGGCCATGGCGCCGCGCACGGTGACCGGGTCCCGGCGCAGATCGCGCAGGAGGGCGACGCACATGAAGATCATCACGATGACGAACGGCGCCGCCGCGAGGATCGTGAGGTTCTGCAGTCCGGTCAGGGCGTCGCCCTGCCCGCTGCCGACCAGGAGCATGATGGCGGCCACGGCTCCGGTGACGACGCCCCAGAACACCACCGCCCAGCGGCTCGGTTCGAGGGCGCCCTTCTGGGAGAGCGTGCCCATCACGATGGAGGCCGCGTCGGCGCCCGAGACGAAGAAGATGCCGACGAGGATCATCACGAGCAGGCTGGTGACGGTGGCGGCGGGGAACTCCCGCAGCACCGCGAAGAGCTGGCCCTCGGGGTGCCCTCCTCGCCTAGCCGGCCCTGCTCCTGGAGCTTCATCGCGGAGCCGCCGAAGATCGCGAACCAGACCAGGCTGACCGTGCTGGGCACGAGGATGACGCCGCCGATGAACTGGCGGATGGTCCGGCCGCGGCTGATGCGGGCGATGAACATGCCGACGAACGGCGTCCAGGAGATCCACCACGCCCAGTAGAAGACCGTCCAGCTGCCCAGCCAGGCCGCGACGCCCTCGCCGCCGGAGGCCTCGGTGCGGCCGGCCAGCTGGGGCAGGTCGCCGAGGTAGGCGAAGACGGAGGTCGGCAGCAGGTCGAGGACGATGACCGTCGGTCCGGCCACGAACACGAACACGGCGAGGATGAGCGCCAGCACCATGTTGGTGTTGGACAGCCACTGGATGCCCTTCTCCACGCCCGAGACGGCGGACGCCACGAACGCCACGGTCAGCACGGCGATGATGCCGACCAGCAGCCCCGTGCTCACCTTGTCCATCCAGTCCAGCTCCTGCACGCCGGAGCCGATCTGCAGGGCGCCGAGCCCCAGGGAGGCGGCGGAGCCGAAGACGGTGGCGACGATGGCCAGCATGTCGATGACCCGGCCGCCGATGCCGTTGGCGTGCTTCTCGCCGATGAGCGGGGTGAACACGGCGCTGATGGTCTGCCGGCGGCGCATGCGGAAGGTGCTGTAGGCGATGCCGAGTCCGACGACCGCGTAGATGGCCCACGGATGGAGCGTCCAGTGGAACAGGGTGGTCGCCATGGCGATCTCCATGCGTTCGCCGGAGTCCGCCGGATCGGTGCCGGGCGGCGCCGTCGTGTAGTGCGACAGCGGCTCGCTCACGCCGAAGAACATCAGGCCGATGCCCATCCCGGCGCTGAACATCATGGCGATCCAGGACACCGTGCGGAACTCCGGTTCCTCGCCCTCGGCACCGAGGTGGATCCGGCCGTAGCGGCTGGCCGCGAGCCAGAGGGCGAAGACCACGAAGCCCGAGGCGGCGAGCATGAACGCCCAGCCGCCGTTGTGCATCAGGCCGCTGAGCATGCTGCTGGAGACGTCCTCCAGCGAGTCGGTGGCGGCGGCACCCCAGACCACGAAGGCCAGGGTGAGCGCCGCCGTGACGCCGAAGACGACCCGGTCGGTCCGGGGGTGCTTCTCCTGCCCGGCGAGGCCTGCCTCCGAGCCCGGAAGCGTGCCTCTGTCGTGATGCTCGTTGTCGCTTGGTCGTTCGTGCGTCACAGGCGGCACCTTTCACCGAATCGATGAGGCGGACGATGTTGCTGGTACGCCCCTACCACAGATGGCGCAAAACAAGCCCCTCAACAGGCCGTGTCCGGCCGGCCGACCGTCACGTGGTACGTCGCCCGCTCGTCGAGGAGCAGCGGGACCAGGGCGCGCATCGGCTGCCGCAGGGGGACGTAGGCGCCGTCACGGGTGCGTTCGGCGCGTACGCCGTGCAGGGCCAGCTCGTCCGAGAACTCGCGGTACTGGGCGGAGGTGAGGCGGTAGCCGCAGGGCGGGTTCCCGATCACCTCGTCCGGCTCGGGGGCGTCGTTGTCGGCCCCGCCGAGGTGGACCGGGCCGCGGTCGGCGTACCCGGCGTGGCGGGCGGCGAGCGTGGCGGCCTCCAGGTGTCCGCGCCGCTCGTCGGTGTACGCGCGCAGACCGTCGAGGGCGGCGAGCTGCGAGTGCACGCGGCGCCGGTTGTTCAGCGCCTCGTCGCGCCGCTCCGCCTCGGTGAGGGGATCGACGCGGCTCTCGATGAGCAGGCCGACGGTGTGCTTGATCCCGGACATGTTGCGCAGGATGCGTTCCTGGCCGTCGCCGGCGGTCTGCTTGATCGGTTCGCCGGTGGCGGGGTCGGTCCAGATGCCGTAGGTGCCGGTCGAGTACCCGGCGCGTTCGGCGGCGGGGCGGACGTGGGCCGGGAGAGGGTCTCGGCCTCGTCGTGGATCGCCGGGTGGGTGTTGAGGTTGCGGGGCCACAGGTCGAACAGGTCCTTGTCGTAGTACGGGGGTGTGGCGCCGTACTCGTGCAGGTCGTAGACGACGTCCGGGCGGTGGTCGCGGACGACGGCGGCCAGGGCGCGGGCCTCGGCCGTCCGCAGGGCGAGGTGGTCGCGGTTGATGTCGACGCCGTCGCTGTTGCCGCGGGTGTCGGCGGCGCGGCCGTCGGGGTTGGCGGTGGGCACGAACAGCAGCGTCGTGCGGTCCAGGAAGCGGCGGGTTTCCGGGTCGTCCGCCCAGGCCAGGTCGCGGATGGTGGTCAGGCAGGCCTCGCGGCCGGAGGGTTCGTCACCGTGCTGGCTGCACACGAGCAGCACCGTGGTCGGGCGGAGGGCCTGCCGACGGTGACGAGCTGGAGGGGGCGGCCCTGCCGGGTGGTGCCGATGCGGTCGACGGCGACGCGTCCGCTCGCGCGGTCGGCGGCGGCCAGCAGCTCCTGCTCCTCGGGCTGGCTGGTCCAGCGGGCGCCGTCGCTCCTCTCGAACCCGGTGCGCGGCGGGTGCGCGGCGGAGCCGGCGGCCTGGGCGGGTGCGGTGACCAGGGACGCGGCGAGCGCCGCCGCGGTGACGGCCAGGGCCGGGATGCGGTGCTTCACTGGGCTCCCTCCGGGACGCGGTGCGGGGTGTGCGGAGCGGTCACGCCGTCCAGGGGCGTGGCCGCGGGCGTGCTCGCCGCCGTGCCGGCGGTGGCGCGGGCGAACGCTGCGGTACCGCCGACGAACGGTACGCGGGCGGTGGTGCGGGCGAGGTCGAGCGTGAGCGTCGGCGTGTCGGCCGGGGGGTCGATGAGGTCGCGGTCGGTGCCGGCGACGATCAGGGCGAGCCGGTGGCCGGCCGGGACGACGTGGTCGGTGGCGGCGAGGTCGAGGGTGATGGTGTGGGGCTTGCCCGGGGTGAGCGGGCGGCCCGCCACGGGGAGGCGTGGTTGCCGAGGTCGGCCCAGCCGCGGCTGACGACGGTGTAGTCCGTGTCGGTGGTCCGGGCGGCGGTCTCCTTGTAGCAGGAGCTGTCGCCGGTGGTGCTCGCGCCCCAGCAGGTGCGGTGGTCGAGGGTGGTGATGCCCTCGTCGCGGTGGGCGTAGTCGCGGATGGTCGCGGGGCCCAGGTCGACCAGGACGGCGGAGAGATGGGCGGTCGGGGTGGTCGGGTGGCGGTGACGGTGACCGTCGAGGAGCCCGACAGGCGCAGGTCGCGGGTGAGCGGGCCGGTGACGAACCCGGCCTTGTCCGGGGTGGGTTCGTCGATGTGCGCGGCCCAGTCGGTCTCGCCGCGGGACGGGTCGTCGGTGAAGGTCTCGGTGCCCCGGTCGCGGGCGAGGCCCAGGCGGCCGACGCCGGGCTCGGTGCCGTCGGCCGGGTGCAGCGTGGCCGGCGCGGTGCCGCTCGGCGGCCAGGTGGCGGAGGTGACCCAGCGGCCGGGGTGGCGTTCGATGTCGGCCATGGGCTCGCGGTCGATGCCGTTGTCGTAGCCGAGGAGTTCGTGGTCGAACCAGCGGTGCAGGGTCCTGACCCAGTCGGCGCGGCGGAAGTCGAACGGGTCGACGTGCCCGGTCTGGGAGAGCCAGATCTTGCGTTCGACGCCGTGCTTCGCGAGCGCGTCCCACCAGGGACCGACGTGCTGCATGCGGACGTTGAGGTCCTGCATGCCGTGGACCAGGAAGACGCTGGCCTTCACCTTGCCGCGGCCTTCACGTAGTCGCGCTCGGCCCACAGCCGGGTCCGGTCGCCGCTGCGCGGGGCGCCGTCGACGAGTTCGCGCTGGACGGCGCCGCACCTGGCGCGGGCGTCGGGGCTGTTGACGTAGTCCGACAGCCAGTCGGGGCCCGAGCCGTACAGCGGGGCGCCCTTGGTGAAGTAGTAGTCGTACCAGGAGGAGATGGCGGCGATCGGGACGATCGTCTCCAGGCCCTCGACGCCGGTGGCGGCGACGCCGTTGGCGATGGTGCCGTCCCAGCTCTTGCCGATCATGCCGGTGCGGCCGTTGCTCCAGTCCGCTGCGGCGCGTTCGGTGCCGGTGCGGCTGGTGTACGCCGTCGCACGGCCGTTCAGCCAGTCCACGACCGCCTTCGCGGAGCGGATGTCGGACCTGCCGCCGACGTCGACGCAGCCGTCGGAGCGGTTGGTGCCGGCCAGGTCGACGGCGACGAAGGCGTAGCCGCGCGGCACGAAGTAGTTGTCGTAGTACAGCGGCATCCCGGCGACGTCGCCGTCGGCGTCGTACGTCTTCTTCTGGCTCTCGTTGCCGCGCCCGCAGCAGGAGTAGTACGGGCTGGCTTCCATGATCACGGGATCTTGCGGCCCTGCCGGGCGGGTTCGCGGGGGCGGACGACGTCGACCGCGACCCGGTCGTCGCGGCCGTCGCCGTCCCCGTCGAACCCGGTGTCCACCCAGACGGCCTCCCGGACGGCGTTCTCGTAGGAGTGGACCGGTCTGCTCTCGCGCGGGGCGGAGTGGGCCGCCGTGGGCGTCAGAAGGCCGGCCAGCAGGGCTGCCAGGGCCGCGGTCGCGAGCGGTCTCCGGTCGGTGAAGCGCGTGCGTGTCGGCATGGGCGGACGGTACATCGGTCAACTGCCGTGCAGAAGGGGGCCGTCCGGGCGGCGCGCCGGGCTCAGGGGCCGACGCGGCGCGGTACCGCGGGAGTTGTACGGGCGCGGGCCCCGCCCTGGTGGGCGGGGCCCGTCGCCGCTACTTCGTGAGCTTCGTCAGTTCCTGGTCGGCCGTCCGGCCGACGCGGCGGCGGACGCCGAACCAGCCTGCCACCAGCATCACCGCGATCACGGGGACGAGCAGCAGGGTCTTGCGGCCGACGTCGGGGTCGTTCCACATCATGCCGAGGCAGCCCAGGAGGAACGCGATGGTGGCGATCTCCGTGACGGGGCTGGCGGGCAGCCGGAAGTGCGGCCGCTCGACCAGGCCCGCCCTGGCGCGCCGGACGAAGATCATGTGGCAGATCATGATGATCACCCAGGTGCTGATGATGCCCAGGGAGGCGACGTTCAGCACGATCTCGAAGGCGTGCGCCGGCACCAGGAAGTTCAGGCCGACGCCGAGCACGCACACCCCGCAGGTCAGCAGGATGCCGCCGTAGGGCACCTGGCTGCGGCTCATGACCGCGGTGAACTTCGGCGCGGAGCCGGCCATGGCCATGGAGCGCAGGATCCGGCCGGTGGAGTACAGGCCGGAGTTCAGCGACGACATGGCCGCGGTGAGGACGACGAGGTTCATCACGTCGCCGGCCGCCGGGACGCCGATGCCGGACAGCACCGTGACGAAGGGGCTCTCGTCGCCCGAGTAGGCGGAGCCGGGCAGCAGCAGGGCCAGCAGGACGACCGAGCCGACGTAGAACAGGGCGACGCGCCACATGATGGAGTTCACCGCACGCGGGACGACCTTCTTCGGCTCGGCGGTCTCGCCGGCGGCGACGCCGACCAGCTCCAGGGCCGCGTAGGCGAAGATCACGCCCTGCATCACGAGGACGACCGGCATCAGGCCGTTCGGGAAGACGCCGCCGTTGTCCGTGATGACGCTCAGGCCCGGGGTCTGGCCGTCCACCTCCTGCTGGGTGACCAGCAGGAAGATGCCGATCAGCATGAAGCCGACGAGGGTGGCGACCTTGATGATCGCGAACCAGAACTCCATCTCGCCGAAGATCTTCACCGAGATGAGGTTCACCGCCAGGACCACCGCGAGGGCGATCAGCGCGAGCACCCACTGCGGGATGCTCGTGAACATGCTCCAGTAGTGCGTGTACAGCGCGATCGCGGTGATGTCGGCGATGCCGGTCGTCGACCAGTTCAGGAAGTACATCCAGCCGGCGACGTAGGCGCCCTTCTCGCCGAGGAACTCGCGCGCGTACGAAACGAAGGAGCCCGAGGAGGGCCGGTAGAGCACCAGCTCGCCCAGCGCCTTGACCACGAAGAAGGCGAAGACGCCGCAGACGAGGTAGGCGATCGCGAGCGCCGGGCCCGCGTCGTGCAGGCGTCCTCCGGCGCCCAGGAAGAGGCCGGTGCCGATGGCGCCGCCGATGGCGATCATGTTGACGTGGCGGGCCTTGAGGTCCTTGCTGTAGCCGGCGTCGCCCGCGTCCGCGGGCGTCTCGGTCGCCTGGGGGTGGGCGGCGACCTGTGCCGTGTCCACGGCTTCCTTGCTCACGGGTGGTTCCACTCTCTGGTGCGCCCGGGCGGGATGCGCCCGGATCGTCCGTACGTGCCACGGCCCGCACCACCCTGTTCGCGGCACAGACCAAGGCAGCACTTTCCCATGCGGAACCCGCTGCACACGGTGACGGACGTCACAGAGCGTGACTTCTCACATGATCCGCCCGCGGGTCCACGGCGGTTTCACAGCACTGGTGAGACAGCGATACTGCTGCACATGGAGAGCCAGAGCCAGGCCGGGGAGCCGGCGCTGACCGTCGACGAGCTGGCCGCGCAGGCCGGCGTGACGGTGCGCACGGTCCGCTTCTACAGCACCAGGGGGCTGCTGCCGCCGCCCGTGATCGGCCCGCGCCGGGTCGGCCGCTACGGGCGCGAGCACCTGGCCCGTCTCGCGCTGATCGAGGAGCTGCAGGGGCAGGGATGACGCTGGCCGGGATCGAACGGTATCTGCAACGGCTGCCCCGGACCTGAGCGCGCAGGATCTCGCCATCCACCGCGCGGTGGTGGCGTCCTGGGCGCCGGACGCCCGGGAGACGCTGACCCGCGCGGAACTGGGGCGGCGGGCGGGCCGGGCGCTGGGCGACGAGGAGCTTCACCGGCTGGCGGCGATGGGCGTGGTGGCGCCCGGACCCGACGGCTACCGCGTCGACCTCGGGCTGCTCCGGCTCGGCGTGCGCCTGCTGGACGTGCCGCTGTCGGAGGAGGCGATCCTCGCGGCGCGCGGCGTGCTCGTCGACCACTCGCGCGCCGCGGCGCGGGAGCTGTCCCGGCTCCTGCGCGACGAGGTGGCCGAGCGTGACGACCGGGACGTGCGGTCCCTGTCGGCGCACATGCAGCCGCTGGTGGTGCAGGCGCTGCTGACGACGTTCCAGCGGTCGCTGCGGGAGGCGCTGGGCGAGTGGCTCGGTCCGTCCCCGCGCGGGACCGGCCGACGGAACGGGACGCGCCGCGCGCGCAGGACGCCGTGCCGGGCGCCGGGCCGGGCGCCGGGCCGGGCGCCGTGCCCGGTGAGGTGGCGCCGTCGGACGGCGGCACCTCACCGGGCGGGCGGGCGTCCGGCCCGGGCGGGAGGTGAGCCCCGCGGGCGGCGTCCCGGGCGCGCGGTGAGGCGCGAGGCGGGCCCGCGCGACGGCTCGCGCGGGCCGGGCTCAGGCGCGCGGCGCGTCGCTGAAGACCTCCCCTTCTCCGCCTTCTCCACCAGCAGCGCCGGCGGCGTGAACCGGTCGCCGTAGCGCTCGGCGAGTTCACGGGCGCGGGCGACGAAGCCGGGCAGCCCGGCGGGCGCTCCGCCATGGGGGCCGTAGCCGTTGATGTACTGCAGGACGCCGCCGGTCCAGCCGGGGAAGCCGATGCCGAAGATCGAGCCGATGTTGGCGTCGGCGACGGAGGTCAGGACGCCCTCCTCCAGGAGCCGGACGGTGTCCAGCGCCTCGGCGAACAGCATCCGCTCCTGCATGTCCCGGAACGGGATCTCGTGGCCGGGCCTGGTGAAGTGCTCCCGCAGCCCGGGCCACAGGCCGGCCCGCTTGCCGTCCTCGCCGTACTCGTAGAAGCCGGCGCCGCCGCTGCGGCCGGTGCGGCCGAACTCGTCGACCATGCGGTCGATGACGGCCTCGGCGGGGTGCGGGGTCCAGGTGCCGCCCGCCTCCTCGACGGCCCGCCTGGTCTCGCCCCGGATCTTGCGCGGGAGGGTGAGCGTCAGCTCGTCCATCAGGGAGAGCACCTTCGCCGGGTAGCCCGCCTGCGCGGCGGCCTGCTCGACGGAGGCGGGCTCGATGCCCTCGCCGACCATGGCGACGCCCTCGTTGATGAAGTGGCCGATGACGCGGGAGGTGAAGAAGCCCCGGCTGTCGTTGACGACGATCGGCGTCTTGTTGATCTGGCGGACCAGGTCGAAGGCGCGGGCGAGGGCCTCGTCGCCGGTGCGCTCGCCCTTGATGATCTCGACCAGCGGCATCTTGTCGACGGGCGAGAAGAAGTGCAGGCCGATGAAGTCGGCCTGGCGCTCGACGCCCTCGGCGAGGGCGGTGATGGGCAGCGTGGAGGTGTTGGAGCACAGCAGCGCGTCCGGCGCGACGACCTGCTCGACCTCCTGGAAGACCTTGTGCTTGAGCGCCGTGTCCTCGAACACGGCCTCGATCACCGCGTCGCACCCGGCCAGGTCGCCGGCCTCGGCGGTGGGCGTGATGCGGGCGAGCAGGGCGTCGGCCTTCTCCCGCGTCGTACGGCCCTTGGCGACGGCCTTGTCGCACAGCTTCTCGGAGTAGCCCTTGCCCTTGACGGCCGCCTCCAGGGAGACGTCCTTCAGGACGACGTCGATGCCGGCGCGGGCGCACGCGTAGGCGATGCCGGCGCCCATCATCCCGGCGCCGAGCACGGCGACCCTGCGGACCTGGCGGGGCTCGATGCCCTGGGGGCGGTTGGCGCCGGAGTTGACCGCCTGGAGATCGAAGAAGAACGCCTGGATCATGTTCTTCGAGGTCTGTCCGGCGGCCAGCTCCACGAAGTAGCGGGCCTCGACGACCTGGGCGGTCTCGAAGTCGACCTGGGCGCCCTCGACGGCGGCGGCCATGATGTTGCGCGGCGCCGGGTAGGGGCGCCGTTCGTCTGCTTGCGCAGGTTGGCGGGGAAGGCGGGCAGGTTGGCCGCGAACTTGGGGTTGCTCGGGTGCCGCCCGGGATGCGGTAGCCGGGCCTGTCCCAGGGCTGGGCGGACTCGGGGTGGGCGTCGATGAAGGCGCGGGCCTTGGCGAGCATGTCCTCGGGGCTGTCGGCGACCTCGTCGACCAGGCCGTTCTCCAGCGCGCGGCGCGGGTTGTACTGCTGGCCCTGGAGGAGCACCTTCAGCAGCGCGTCGGTGATGCCGAGCAGCCGGACCGTGCGGACGACGCCGCCGCCTCCGGGGAGCAGGCCGAGGGTGACCTCGGGCAGCCGATCTTGGAGCCGGGGGCGTCGAGGGCGACGCGGTGGTGGCAGGCGAGGGCGATCTCGTAGCCGCCGCCGAGCGCGGCGCCGTTCATCGCGGCGACGACCGGCTTGCCGAGGGTCTCGATACGGCGCAGGTCGCGCTTGACGGCCATGCCGCCGTCGAACAGCTCCTGGGCGGTGTCCGGGGTGACGCGGATCAGGTCGCGCAGGTCGCCGCCGGCGAAGAAGGTCTTCTTGGCGGAGGTGACGATGACGCCGCGGATGGAGTCCTTCTCGGCCTCCAGCCGGTCGGCGACCGCGGCGAGCGACGCGCGGAACGCCTGGTTCATGGTGTTCGCGGACTGGTTCGGGTCGTCCAGGACGAGGGTGACGACGCCGGTGTCGTCCTGCTCCCAGCGGATGGTGGTGGGCTCGGTGGTCATGAGGGTGTGCTCCTGGTGATCCGTCGGGAGGGGGTCAGACGCGCTCGACGATGGTGGCGATGCCCATGCCGCCGCCCACGCACAGGGTGGCGAGGCCGTACCGCTTGTCCTGGCGCTCGAGTTCGTCGACGAGCGTGCCGAGGATCATCGCGCCGGTGGCGCCGAGCGGGTGGCCGAGCGCGATCGCGCCGCCGTTGACGTTGACCTTGTCCAGGGACAGGCCCATGTCCTTCACGAAGCGCAGGACGACCGCCGCGAAGGCCTCGTTGATCTCGACCAGGTCGATGTCGTCGATGGTCAGCCCGGCCTTGGCGAGCGCCTTGCGGGTGGCGGGGCGGGCCCGGTGAGCATGATGGTGGGCTCGGAGCCGGACACGGCGGCGGAGACGATCCGGGCGCGGGGCCGCAGCCCGTAGCGGTCGCCGGCCTCCCGGGAGCCGATGGCGACCAGGGAGGCGCCGTCCACGATGCCGGAGGAGTTGCCCGCGTGGTGGACGTGGTCGATCTTCTCCACCCAGTGGTACTTCTGCAGCGCGACGGCGTCGAAGCCGCCCAGCTCGCCGATGTCGGCGAAGGACGGCTTGAGCGCGGCGAGGGAGTCGGCGGTGGTGCCGGGGCGCAGGTGCTCGTCGTGGTCGAGGACGGTCAGGCCGTTGCGGTCCTTGACCGGTACGACGGACCGCTCGAAGCGGCCCTCCTTCCAGGCGGTGGCGGCCCGCTCCTGGGACAGGGCCGCGTACTCGTCCACGTCCCGGCGGGAGAAGCCCTCGATGGTGGCGATGAGGTCGGCGCCGATGCCCTGCGGCACGAAGTTGGTGGCGAGGTTGGTCATCGGGTCGTTGAACCAGGCACCGCCGTCGGAGGCCATCGGCACCCGCGACATGGACTCGACGCCGCCGGCGAGGACCAGGTCCTCCCAGCCGGAGCGCACCTTGGCGGCGGCCAGGTTGACGGCCTCCAGACCCGAGGCGCAGAAGCGGTTCTCCTGCACACCGGCCACGGTGTCGGGCAGCCCGGCGGCGATGGCCGCGATCCGCGCGATGTCGGAGCCCTGGTCGCCGACCGGGCCGACCACGCCGAGCACGATGTCGTCCACGGCGGCGGGGTCGAGGCCGGGGAACCGGGCGCGGATCTCGTGGATGAGTCCGACGACCAGGTCGACGGGCTTGGTGCCGTGCAGGGCGCCGTTGGCCTTGCCGCGTCCGCGCGGGTGCGGATCGCGTCGTACACGTACGCTTCGGTGGTCACTGGCCGGCCTTTCGGTGAGGGTTGTCGAGCGGGGAGGTCAGTCGGGGCACGTCCCAGTCGCGGGCCACGGCCTCGGTGTCGGCGCCGGGCCGGGCGGGGCCGGTGCGGACGGCGGTGGGAGTCGCGGAGAAGCGGGGCGCGGGCGCGGGCTGGGTGAGTCCGCCGTGGTCGGTGAAGGTGCCGCGGGCGGCGAGATGCGGGTGGTGCGGGGCCTCGCGCAGCGAGAGGACGGGGGCGACGCAGGCGTCGGAGCCTTCGAAGACGGCCGTCCACTCGTCCCGGGTGCGGGATGCGAAGCGGGCGGCGATCGCCTCGCGCAGCTCGCTCCAGCGGGCCGGGTCGTCGCGGGCCGGGGCCTGGCCGGCGATGCCGAGCAGACGGGTGAACTCCTCGTAGAACTGCGGCTCGAGCGCGCCGACCGCCATGTACTGCCCGTCGGCGGTCGCGTAGGTGCCGTAGAACGGGCAGCCGCCGTCGAGGAGGTTGGCGGCGCGCCGGTCCTGCCAGCCGCCGGCGGCCAGCATGCCGTGGATCATCGCGGAGAGATGGGCGGCGCCGTCGACGATGGCGGCGTCGACCACCTGGCCGGTGCCGGTGGCCCGGGCGTGGTGGAGGGCGGCGAGAACGCCGACGACCAGGTAGAGGGAGCCGCCCGCGTAGTCGCCGAGGAGGTTGGCGGGGACGGCCGGCGGCTCGTCGGGGCGGCCGATCATGCCGAGGGTCCCGGTGGGCGCGAGGTAGGAGACGTCGTGTCCGGCCCGCGGGCGAGGGGGCCGTCCTGGCCCCAGCCCGTCATCCGGCCGTAGACGAGGCGCGGGTTGCGGGCGTGGCAGGGCTCGGGGCCGACGCCGAGCCGCTCGGCGACGCCGGGGCGGTAGCCCTCGAGCAGCACGTCGGCGCGGGCGGCGAGGTCGAGGACCCGGTCGGGGCCGTCGGGGGCCTTCAGGTCGACGATCACCGAGCGCTTGTTGCGGTTGGTGACGTCGTAGGCGGGGTCGATGCCGAGGCCGGGGCCGCCGGGGCGGTCGACGCGCACCACGTCGGCGCCGAGGTCGGCGAGGAGCATGGCGGCGAAGGGGCCGGGGCCGATGCCGGCCAGCTCGACCACCCGTACACCGGCGAGCGGGCCCTGCGGCGGCGCCGGTGCCGTGGCCGGCTGCGCCGCCGGCGCGGTGCCCGGTTGCGGGGCCGCTCCCCTGCCGGCTGCGGGGCCGCTCCCGTGAGGGGTCCCGGCGTGGGTCCCGTGGTCATCCAGCCCCTGTGTGTGACACAACCGATGTAACACCAGTGATGCTAGGAACGCGGCACGGTCGGCACAAGGGCCGAGCGAGCAAGCGCTTAGACAATTATGCGCCGCCCGCCCTTCCGGGCCGGACCGGCGCCCTGGCAGCCCCGGCCCGGGGGCCCGGTCGCTGGGGCGCCCGCACGGGCCGGTCAGCGGGCGTCCAGTTCCGCGGCGAGACGTTTGGGCGCGATGGCGCGGTAGCTCTCCTCCACCCAGTCGCAGAGCAGCTCCGCGTCCGGGGCGCCCTTCTCCTCCAGCGGGATCCGCACCCAGCCGGATCTGCCGAGGCCGTACCCGGCGGGCTCGGCGCCGGGACAGGTCAGGGCGTGCGCGTGCGCCTCCTCGTCCTTGAGCTTGACGGTGATGCCGAGGGGATGGCTGCCGTCGTCGACGCCGAGGAAGACGAACACCTTCTTGTTGACCTTCGCGACGGACTCGCCCCAGGGGAAGTCCTCGACGGCGTCCGGCAGCCCGAGGGCGAACGCGCGCACTTTCTCCCACTTCGTCAGGGCACTTCTGGACACGGCCACCGGCCACCTCCGGGCTCGTCGTCGGGCTCCGCACCCTTCACGCTAGCCTCGGCCACCGACAACGGCGCGTGCTGCGGACCGGGGGCCGCGGCTGCCGCGGACCGGGGTCGCGTCCGGACGAAGGGATGTCATGAGCAGGCTGAACACAGACGGCCGTCCGTACGACGTCGTGCTCTTCGGAGCGACGGGGTTCGTCGGCGAGCTGACCGCGCGCTATCTGGCGGAGCACGCGCCCGAGGGACTGCGCTGGGCGATCGCCGGCCGCAGCGAGGACAGGCTGCGCAGACTGCGCGAGCGGTTGCCCGGTGCCGACGGCGTCGGGGTGCTGCGGGCCGACTCCGGCGACCCCGCCTCGCTGCGCGACCTGGCCGGGCGGACCCGCGTGCTGGCCACGACGGTCGGCCCCTACGTGCGCCACGGCGAGGGACTCGTCGCCGCCTGCGCGGACGCCGGCACCGACTATCTCGACCTCACCGGCGAGCCGGAGTTCGTCGACCTGATGTACGTGCGGTACGACGCCCGCGCGCGGGAGACCGGCGCCCGGCTGGTGCACGCCTGCGGCTTCGACTCGGTCCCCCACGACCTCGGGGCGTACTTCACCGTCCAGCAGCTGCCGGAGGGCGTGCCGCTGAGCATCGACGGATACGTGAGCGCGAACGCCATGTTCTCCGGCGGCACGTTCGCCTCCGCGCTGGGCCAGTTCGCGCGCGGGCGCCAGATGGCGGCGGCCGCCCGGGAGCGCCGGCGCTGCGAGCCGCGGCTGGTGGGGCGACGGGCCGCCACCCCGCGGGCGCGCCGCGGTTCGCCGGGGAGGTGGGGCCTGGGCGCTGCCGTTGCCGACCATCGACCCGCAGATCGTGCGGCGCTCGGCGAAGGCGCTGGAGCGCTACGGCCCCGACTTCCGCTACCGGCACTACGCGGCGGTGCGGCGCCTGCCCGTCGCGGTCGGCGGGGTGGCGGGTCTCGGCGCGCTGGTGGCGGCGGCCCAACTGCCTCCGGCCCGCCGCTGGTTGTCGGACCGGCTGAAGCCCGGGACGGGCCGAGCCCGCAGAAGCGGGCGCGGAGCTGGTTCTCGGTCCGGTTCGTCGGCGAGGGCGGCGGCCGGCGGGTGTTCACCGAGGTCGCGGGCGGCGACCCGGGGTACGACGAGACGGCCAAGATGTTCGCCGAGGCGGCGCTGAGCCTGGCGCTGGACGATCTGCCGCCGACGTCCGGACAGGTCACGACGGCGGTGGCCATGGGCGACGCGCTGATCGACCGGCTGCGCGCGGCAGGCCTGCGCTTCCGGGTCGCGGCGATCCGCTGAGCTCCGGTCTCGCGCTGCCCGCACCGGGGCACCGCGCAGGCGCCGTTTCCTCAGCCGGCCAGGGCCGGGAGGGGCGGTTCCTCAGCGGCCCAGGGCGAACACGGCGATCGTGTAGATCATCCCGCCGAGCCAGGCCGCCCCCGCCGGCACCGCGACGAGGAGTGCGAACACGACGGCGCGCTCCACGGGCCGGCGGGTGCGGGCTGCGGGCTTCGGGGCGCGGTGTGTCGTCATGCCGCCAGGCTGCCGGGGCGGCCCGCGCCGGCACATCCGTACGGATACTCAGGGACGTCCGAGGAGCGGCGCTCCCCCGGCGCGGTGCTCCCCCGGTGCGGCGCTCCCCCGGTGCCTGCCCCTGCCCTCGTGCGGTTCCCTCTCGGAGGTCAGGCGGAGTGCAGGGCGTCGCGCAGCGCCCTGCGGCACAGTGCGTCCGCCCGGCGCGTGGTCTCCGGCAGCCGGTACGCCGGTGTCAGCGCCAGCGTGTGCGCGCAGGCGGTGTCCAGGCCGACGCGGTGGCCGACGGAGACGAACACCGGCTTGACCGCGTCCCGGGTGCGCAGGGCGCGGCCGACCTCCTCGGCGCCCGCGCGCAGCGGCGCCGTGCTGCCGCGCGGCGCGTCGGGCTCGTCGTACGTGAAGGTGAAGGGGTTCTTGGCGACGCCGATCGTGGGCAGGCCGGTGAGGACGCCGAGGTGGCTGGCGAGCCCGAACCGGCGCGGATGGGCGAGGCCGTACCCGTCGCAGACGATCAGGCCGGGCGGGCGGTCCAGCGCCCCGAGCGCGGCGAGCACCGTGGGGATCTCGCGGAACGCGAGCAGACCGGGGACGTACGGGAAGGAGATCCGCCCGACGGCGGTGGCCTCGGCGACCACGGTGAGCGTCGCCGCGTCGAGGACGACCGCCGCGGCGGCCACGACGTCCCGGTCGTCGTCGTAGGCCACGTCGACGCCGGTGA
Source organism: Streptomyces sp. SW4 (assembly GCA_003248315.1). GTDB lineage: Bacteria > Actinomycetota > Actinomycetes > Streptomycetales > Streptomycetaceae > Streptomyces. Next base: position 217,196 of record QKWM01000001.1, on the reverse strand, counting down.
CGTGGCCGGTGCCGGGCGGCGGGCCCGGTTCGTCCAGCACCACGCGGGCCCGCAGTTCGTCCTGGACGGCACGGGCCTGCGCCTCCGTGGTGGGCCAGCCCTCGGGAATGCGTACGGTCGTCATGGTGGCCACGAGCCTACGGGTGCCCGCCCGTTCGGGTGACGGCCGGTCTCCCCGGCCGGACGGCACAGGTCAGAAGGCCGGGCGCGAGAGGGCAGGAGTGGCAGGAGCGGCGGACGGGGCCTCCGGGGTCGCGGAGGCAGGAGTGACAGGAGCGGCCGCCGGGGCCTTTGGAGTCGCGGAGGCGGCGGGAGCGGCCGGGGACGGCCGGCCGGCGGCACACGGAACCCCGCGGCGACGGCGGACGGACCGGCGTCGCCGCGGGGGACCGTGCGGCCCGGGGCCGCGGCGAGGGCAGGGGCGCGGGCTCACTTGCCCAGGGCGCGCTGCAGCTCGCTCTTGTTCATGTTCGAACGGCCGGAGATGTCGCGGCGCTTGGCCTCCTGGTACAGCTCGTCGTACGTCTGGCCCTTGGAGCCCTGCCCGGACCGCTCGCCACCGCGCTGGCTCGGCGACTTCCCGCGCGTGGAGGACTTGCTCGCGGTCTTGGACTCGCCGGACCGGGCGCGTTCCTTGTTCACCGTCCGGGCGGCCATCTCCTTGGCCCGGCCGGTGCTCGCGCCGCGTTCCTGGGCGCTCTCCTTGATGTGCTCGTACTGCCGCTCCCGCTTGGAGCTGGATCCGCGTGGCATGTCCGCTCACTCCTTCTCACCATCAGCTCACACTCAGCGAACGGATACCCACGTTACGGACAAACACGGCACCCCGCGCGGCGGCAAGTGGCCCGCGGGGCACGCGAGGAGAGCCGTGCCACTCGCGCCCCGCCGCGGAGCATGAACCCGGTGACAGAGGTCACTCGCACCTCGTGTGCACGGATCGGCGCGTTCCGTCGTCTTTCCCAGTGCCCCGTCCGTCCGCCCGCCACGTCCGTCCAGCCGTCACGAGGGAGCAAGGCGTTGTCCACCGTCATCGAGCAGCCCGTCGAGGCGCGTCTCGTCGCCGCCGCGCCGCGCATGCCGAGCATTCCCGCGATCCTGCACTACGACCAGCGCGACCCGTTCGCCGTCCGCATGACCTTCCCGGCCCCGCCACACTGGAGGGCGTGGACGTGTGCTGGACCTTCTCCCGCGAGCTGCTCGCCGCGGGCATGGAGGAGCCCGAGGGGCACGGCGACGTCCGGGTGCGGCCGTACGGGTACGACCGCACGGTGCTGGAGTTCCACGCCCCGAGGGCACCGCGGTGATCCACGTCCGTTCGGGCGAACTGCGCCGGTTCCTGCGGGCCACCGACGAGCTGGTGCCGGTCGGCCTGGAGCACCTCCAGCTCGACCTGGACCGCGATCTCGCCGAGCTGATGCGCGGCACCTGCTGACTTCGCGGCCGCGCTCAGCGGGCCGTCGGCGCCACGGCCCCGGCACCCGCCGGGTCCAGCGCCGCGCACAGTTCCCGCGCGACCGCCCGGGGGCCGGCGCCCTCGGCCGCGCGCGCGGTCAGTTCCCCAGCCGCTCGGTGTGGGCCGCGCGGTCCCGGGCGGTGCCCAGGGCGCGCAGCCGGGCGGCGGCGGCCAGGGCGACGACGGCGGCGTCGCGCGCGGGGACCTGCGCGGCCGGCACCGGTCCGTACAGCGTCCGGCGGGCCTCCTCGCGCAGGGCGTGCACGGCGGCGGCCCGGGCCAGGGTGTACTCCACGGACGGGAAGACACCGAGGACCCGTCTTCTCTCGGCACGCACCCAGCCCTGGCTCACCAGCTGCTCCCGGACCGCGTCGAAGGTGATCCGCGCCCGCAGCGTGACCCAGGTGCGCCAGGAGTGCGGCAGGGACTCGCGGACGAGGTCGAGCAGGCCGTCCAGGGCCGCGTCGCCGGTGCGGGAGTCGAGGTCGGCGGGGGTGACGGTGCCGTCGTCGTCGTGGAGCAGGTCCCGCCGGGCCAGATCCAGCAGGGCACCCGCCCGGACCAGGTGGGCGGGCGGGCGCCGGCCGGGGCCGCGGGCGGCGCGGTGTCCCAGGCGAGCAGGCAGAGGCGGGCCGGCAGTGAGAGCGGGCCGTCGGTCACGGGGGTCTCCTCGGGGTGGCGGGCCGGTCGGGGACCGGCCCGGGAAATCCGTACCGGGAAAGGGGGTTGACGGCGTTCCCGGTTTCCCTTACGCTGTACAGCGGTCCTGTTGCCGTCGATTGGAGAAGGACGTTGCTCGTCTGAGGTCCTGAGACACCGCGTCACACCTGAAGTGTGTGCGCAGCGTGCGACCTCGGCATGCGAGCCGTCCCCGACGAGCAGGGCTTTTTCTCTGCCCGGACCCGTTTCCCGGGTTCTCCTCTCTCCTCGGCGGTTCCTCCCGCGGCGGTCGCGCCTCCCGGTGTCTCGATACGCGTTTGCCCCTGATCGCTTCAAGCAACCGCGGAGGCCCGCATGCCTACTTCCATCAGCTGTACGTCCCTCTCCTTCGCCTGGCCCGACGGCACCTCCGTCTTCGAGGGGCTCGACGCCGCCTTCGGCCCCGGCCGCACCGGCCTCGTCGGCGTCAACGGCTCGGGGAAGTCCACCCTGTTGAAACTGATCGCCGGGGAGCTGACCCCGCCGAGGGATCCGTCCGGATCGCCGGCGAGGTCGGCTACCTCCCGCAGAACGTCACGCTCGACACCGCCCTGCGGGTCGACGAGGCGCTCGGCATCGCCGCGCAGCGCGCCGCGCTGCACGCCATCGAGGCGGGCGACGTGGCCGAGGAGCACTTCGAGACCGTCGGCGACGACTGGGACGTGGAGGAACGCGCCCTGGCCACGCTCGGCGAACTCGGCCTCGGCCACATCGGGCTCGACCGCACCGTCGGCGAGCTGTCCGGCGGCGAGTCCGTGCTGCTGCGGCTGGCGGCGCTGCTGCTGCGCCGGCCGGACGTCCTGCTGCTGGACGAGCCGACCAACAACCTCGACCTGTACGCGCGGCGGCGGCTCCACGCGGCCGTCGCGTCCTGGCCCGGGGTGATGGTCGTCGTCAGTCACGACCGCGAGCTGCTGGAGCTGGTCGACCAGATCGCCGACCTGCGCTCCGGGGAGCTGGCCTGGTACGGCGGCAACTTCTCGGCGTACGAGGAGGCCCTCGCCGTCGAGCAGGAGGCGGCCGAGCGCATGGTGCGGGTGGCCGAGGCCGACCTGCGCAAGCAGAAGAAGGAACTGGCCGACGCCCACGTCAAGCTGGCCCGCCGCAAGCGGTACGGGCAGAAGATGTGGGACACCAAGCGGGAACCCAAGGTCGTCATGGGTGAGCGCAAGCGCCAGGCCCAGGTCGCGGCCGGCAAGCACCGCATCATGCACGAGGAGAAGCTCGCCGAGGCCAAGGAACGGCTCGACGAGGCGGCCGAGGCGGTCCGGGACGACGACGAGATCCGCGTCGACCTGCCGTACACGGCCGTCCCCGCGGGCCGGACCGTGCTCACCCTGCGCGATCTGGAGCTGGCCTACGGGGCCCGGGTGGAAGGAGGCTGCGACCTGCACGGCCCGGAGCGGATCGCGCTGATCGGGCGCAACGGCGCGGGCAAGACGACGCTGCTGCGCACGATCGCCGGGGAGCTGGAGCCGGTGGCGGGCGAGGCGACGGCTCATGTGCCGCTGCGGTTCCTGCCGCAGCGCATCGACGTCCTCGACGGCGAGCTGAGCGTCGCCGAGAACGTGGCCCGGTTCGCGCCCGACGCCACCAACAACCGGATCCGGGCGCGGCTGGCCCGCTTCCTGTTCCGGGGCGCCAAGGCCGACCAGAAGGCGGCGACGCTCTCGGGCGGCGAACGCTTCCGCGCGGCCCTGGCCGCGCTGATGCTGGCGGAGCCCGCGCCGCAGCTGCTGATGCTGGACGAGCCGACGAACAACCTGGACCTGGCGAGCGTGCGGCAGCTCACCACGGCCCTGGAGTCGTACGAGGGTGCGCTGATCGTGGCCAGCCACGACCTGCCGTTCCTGGAGTCGATCGGGATCACCCGCTGGCTGCTGCTGGAGGAGGGAGAACTGAAGGAAATCACGCCAGAAGCTGTCGGGTTTCCCGCCTAGCGTCGGGTGCATGAGCGAGGTCACGCACCAGGACACGAGCGGGTTCATCACCATCACGGGAGCAAGGGAGAACAACCTCAGGGACGTCACGCTCCGCATCCCGAAGGGCCGGCTGACCGTGTTCACCGGCGTTTCGGGATCGGGGAAGTCCTCGGTCGTGTTCGACACGATCGCGGTGGAGTCGCAGCGTCAGCTGAACGAGACGTACACCTGGTTCGTCCGCAACCGGCTGCCCAAGTACGAGCGGCCGCACGCGGATGAGCTGACGAACCTGACCCCCGCGATCGTCGTCGACCAGCGGCCGGTCGGCGGCCACTCCCGGTCCACCGTCGGCACCATGACGGACGTGTACTCCGTGCTGCGGGTGCTGTTCTCCCGGCACGGCACGCCGAGCGCCGGGCCGGCGACGGCGTACTCCTTCAACGACCCGTCCGGCATGTGCCCCGGCTGCGACGGGCTCGGCCGGACGGTCCGGCCCGACTGGGACCGCATCCTCGACCCGGACCGCTCGCTGGCGGACGGGGCGGTCCGCTTCCCGCCGTTCGCGCCGGGACCTGGCAGGGGCAGGCCTACACCAACAGCACCGACCTCGACCCGGACAAGCCGGTCGGCGAGTTCACCGACGCCGAGCGCGCGTTCCTGATGCACGGCCGGCCCGGCAGCAAGGTCACCGTCTCCGGCTCCGGCGGCACCTGGACCACGGAGTACGAGGGGCTCGCCGACCGGTTCGAGCGGCTGTACCTGAAGCGGGACCTGTCGGCGATGAGCGAGAAGACCCGGGACCTCGTGCGGCGGTTCCTCGTCGAGGGCACCTGCCCGGACTGCGACGGCGCCCGGCTCAACGCGGCCGCGCTGGCGACCCGGATCGCCGGCCGGTCCATCGCCGACTGCACCCGGATGCAGGTCACCGACCTGATCGCCGTGCTGAAGGAGATCGACGACCCGGTGGCCCTGCCGGTCGCCGGGCCGCCGTGGCCGCGCTGGAACGCATCGAGGCGATCGGGCTCGGCTATCTCAGCCTGGACCGGGAGACGGCCACCCTGTCCGGCGGCGAGGGGCAGCGGCTGAAGACGGTGCGGCACCTCGGCTCCAGCCTGACCGGGATGACGTACATCTTCGACGAGCCCAGTGTCGGGCTGCATCCGCGCGACGTCGGGCGCCTCGGCGACCTGCTGCTGCGGCTGCGCGACAAGGGCAACACCGTGCTGGTCGTGGAGCACGACCCGGACGTGATCCGGCTGGCCGACCACGTCGTGGACATGGGGCCGCGGGCCGGCGCGGACGGCGGCCGGGTGGTGTTCGAGGGGACGCCGGACGCACTGGCCCGCGCCGGGACGCTCACCGGGCGGTGCCTGGGCCGCCCGACGGCGCTCAAGGAGCGGGTGCGCACCCCCTCCGGCGGACTGTGGGTGAAGGGCGCCGGCCGGCACAACCTGCGGGACGTGACGGTGGAGTTCCCGACGGGCGTGCTGACCGCGGTGACCGGCGTCGCCGGGTCGGGCAAGAGCACGCTGGTCGCCGAGTTCACCGCCGCCCACCCCGGCACCGTGGTGGTCGACCAGTCCGCCATCGGCATCTCGGCGCGGTCCACCCCGGCGACCTACCTCGGGATCATGGACACCGTACGGAAGATCTTCGCGCGCGGGACGGGCGCCGACCCGGGCCTGTTCAGCTTCAACTCGGCGGGCGCCTGCCCGGCCTGCGAGGGCCGCGGGATCATCTACACGGACCTGGCCTTCATGGACCCGGTGACGACGACCTGCCAGGCGTGCGAGGGGCGGCGCTTCCGCGAGGAGGTGCTGCGGCTGCGCATCGACGGCCGCTCCGTCGCCGACGTGCTGGCCATGACCGCCGGCCAGGCCCTGGACTTCTTCGCCGACGAGGGCGTACGGCGCCGGCTCGGCTCCCTGCGCGACGTCGGGCTCACCTACCTCACCCTCGGCCAGCCGCTGTCCACGCTGTCCGGCGGCGAGCGCCAGCGGATCAAACTGGCCACACGGCTGCACCGGACCGGCGCCGTCTACGTCCTGGACGAGCCGACGACCGGGCTGCACCTGTCGGACGTCGACGGACTGCTCGCGCTGCTGGACCGGCTCGTCGACGCCGGCAACACGGTCGTGGTCGTCGAGCACCACCTCGCCGTCGTGGCGCACGCCGACTGGGTGATCGACCTCGGTCCGGGCGGGGCCGGGACGGCGGACGGGTGCTCTTCGAGGGACCGCCGCGGGACCTGCTCGCCGACCGGGACTCGGCTACCGCCGAGTATCTCAGGAGGGCCACGGCCCGCTGACGGGGGTTTCGCCGGCGCGGGCCCGCACTGCATGATGGCCAACCGGCGCCGCACCATCGGGCGCCGGTCCAGCGACCCCGATACGGAGACCCGCACGTGCCCAGCAAGAAGGCCCTCGTCCGCCGCCCCAGCCCCCGACTCGCCGAAGGCCTGGTGACGCACATCGCGCGGGAGAAGGTCGATCACGACCTCGCGGTCGAGCAGTGGGAGGCGTACGTGGCGGCGCTGCGCGCGCACGGCTGGGAGACGCTGGAGGTCGAGCCGGCCGACGACTGCCCGGACTCGGTCTTCGTCGAGGACACCGTCGTCATGTTCCGGAACGTCGCGCTGATCACGCGGCCCGGCGCCGAGTCCCGCCGCGCGGAGACCGCCGGGGTCGAGGAGGCCGTGGCCCGCCTGGGCTGCTCGGTGAACTGGATCTGGGAGCCGGGCACCCTGGACGGCGGGGACGTGCTGAAGACCGGCGACACGATCTACGTCGGCCGCGGCGGGCGCACCAACGCGGCGGGCGTCCAGCAGGTGCGGGCGGCCTTCGAGCCGCTGGGGCGCGCGTCGTCGCCGTGCCCGTCAGCAAGGTGCTGCACCTGAAGTCGGCCGTGACCGCACTGCCGGACGGGACCGTCGTCGGGCACATCCCGAAGACGGACGCCCCTCCCTGTTCCCCCGGTTCCTGCCGGTGCCCGAGGAGTCCGGGGCGCACGTGGTGCTGCTCGGCGGGGACAAGCTGCTGATGGCGGCGAGCGCGCCGCGGACGGCGGAGCTGTACGCGGACCTCGGCCTCGAGCCGGTCGTCGTGGACATCAGCGAGTTCGAGAAGCTCGAGGGCTGTGTGACGTGTCTCTCGGTGCGGATGCGGGAGCTGTATGCGTGACGGGTGCGCGCACCCCCTCACGGCCCCGGGACCTGCGGGTTCCCGGGGCTTTTCCGTATCCCGGCAGACCCGCTGATCAGGGGCCTTTACGCCGCGTTTAACCTACGGGGTCGTAACCTACGGATTCGTAGCCTACGATCCCGTAAGTTCCGGCACCGCTCGCCGGAGCTCCGCTGTGCCGCACGTCCCCATGGAGTTCTTCGTGACGATCACCTCGCCCCATCTCGGCACCTCTTCCGGCTGGACCGACGCCCGGCTGCTGTACGCGCTGGAGGAAGTGGTCGAGAAGGAGCTGAACCGGCACCTGAAGGTGGCCAAGGACTGGATGCCGCACGAGTACGTGCCCTGGAGCGACGGACGCAACTTCCCCGGCCAGTTCGAGGACGGCGAGGCCTGGGAGAAGGAGCAGTCCAAGGTCACCGAGATCGGCCGGATCGCCCTCGTCGTCAACCTGCTGACCGAGGACAACCTGCCCAGCTACCACCACGAGATCGCCACCCTCTTCGGCCGCGACGGCGCCTGGGGCACCTGGGTGCACCGCTGGACCGCCGAGGAGGGCCGGCACGGCATCGTGATGCGCGACTACCTGCTCACCTCCCGGGCGGTCGACCCCGACAAGCTGGAGCAGTTCCGCATGGCCCACATGAGCGAGGGCTTCGAGTCGGACAACCGGCACTCGATGCTCCACTCGGTCGCCTACGTCGCCTTCCAGGAGCTGGCCACCCGCATCTCCCACCGCAACACCGGCCACCAGTCCGGCGACCCGGTCTGCGACCGCATGCTGGCCCGCATCGCGACCGACGAGAACCTGCACATGGTCTTCTACCGCAACCTGCTCAAGGCGGCGTTCGAGATCGCGCCCGACCTGACGATGCAGGCGGTGCGGGACGTGGTCGTCAACTTCCGGATGCCCGGGCACGGCATTCCCGGCTTCGAGCGGGCCGCCGCCCAGATGGCCATCGGCGAGGTCTACAACCTGCGCATCCACCACGACGACGTGCTCCAGCCGGTGCTGCGCTTCCTGAAGATCATGGAGATCGACGGGCTCGGCCCCGAGGGCGTCAAGGCGCAGGAGGAACTGGGCCTGTACATGGGCGGGCTGGACGCCGAGGCCGCCAAGTTCGACGAGAAGCTGGCGGCCCGCAAGGCCCGGATGACGGCCCGCGCCGCCGGCTGAGAACGGCCGCCCGGTGCACCGGCGCCGGTGGTCGGGCGCCCCGGCCGCCGGCGCTCGGGCCGCCCGCCGCCGGTGCTCAGGGGGCGGGGCGCCGCAGGGCGAGCCGTTCCTTCTCGGACAGGCCGCCCCAGACGCCGAAGCGCTCGTCGTGGTCGAGCGCGTACTCCAGGCAGGCCGCGCGGATCGGGCAGAGGCCGCAGATCCGCTTCGCCTCGCGTACCGAACTGCCGGGCTCGGGGAAGAAGAAGTCGGCCCCGGTCTGTGCGCACAGCGCCTCGTCCTGCCAGGTGAGACGGGGCGCCGTGGTCGTGTCGATGTGCATGACCGGGATCGTGCCGGTCGGCGAAAAACGTTCGATCAACGCGCCGTCAACACCGCCCGCGCCGGCCGTCCCCCGATGGTGACCGGCGCGGTGCCGGTGCGCACGGCGGCGCGCGGAAGCCGCCGGTGACCGTCCCGGCGCCGGGCGCTCAGGCCGAGGCGCGGCGGACCAGGGTCGTCGGCAGGACCACGCCGGACCCGGCGACGGCCGGGCCGGTCCCGTTCCCGGCCGGCGTCTCGTCCGCTCCGGGACCGAGGCCGCGCAGCAGCAGACGGGCCATCAGACGGCCCATCTCCTCGATGTCCTGACGCACGGTCGTCAGCGGCGGATCCGTCTGCTCGGCGACCGGCAGCATGTCGTCGAAGCCCACCACGGCCACGTCCTCGGGGACCCGCCGGCCGTGCTCGCGCAGCACGCGCAGGGCCCCGGCGGCGGTGAGGTCGTTCGCCGCGAACACGGCGTCCAGGCCGGGGCACCGGCCGAGCAGTTCCCGCATCGCCCGCTCTCCGCCGCCCGGCGTGAAGTCGCCGTGCGCGACCAGCTCGGGGCGGTGTCGCCCCGGACGTCGTGGAAGCCGGCCAGCCGGTCGGCCGCGGAGGTCTGGTCGAGGGGGCCGGTGATGTGCGCGATGCGGGTGCGTCCGAGGCCGACGAGATGGCGCACGGCCTCCCGGGCGCCGCCGCGGTTGTCGCTGTCGACGTACACCGCGTCCGTACCGCCGTCGTCGCTCCAGCCCGGCCGTCCGCCGAACACGGTCGGCACCCCGGCCCGCCGGATCAGGCCGGGCAGCGGGTCGTCGAGGTGCAGGGAGAAGACGAGGGCGCCGTCCACGTGTCCGCCGGCGAGGTAGCGGCCGACCCGGGCGTGGTCCTCGCGGCCCTCGGTGAGCAGCAGGACGAGCTGGTTGTCGTGGGCCGTCAGTTCCTTGCTGATGCCGCGCAGCTGCAGGGCGAAGTAGGGGTCGGCGAAGACCCGGGTCTCCGGTTCGGCGACGACCACGGCGACGGCGTCGTGCCGTTTCGTCACCAGGCTGCGGGCGGCCTGGTTGGGGACGTACCCCAGTTCCTCCACGGCCCGCCGTACCCGTTCCACCAGCGACTCCCGCACGCCGGCCGCGCCGTTGACCACCCGGGACACGGTGGCCCGCGAGACCCCGGCCCGCGCGGCCACGGCCTCCAGCGTGGGACGCGGCGCGGTCTGGGTCACGGAACGCTCCTCCTCGGCGGCTGCGGCTCAGGATAACGCCGGGCCGCCGGGAAGGAGCGTGCGCTGCGGCCCTAGTGCTCGTGCGCGGGCTCCGGGTCCGGGTCCGCTTCCTGCCGCTCCCCCGCGCCGTGCGGATGGTGCGGTTCGTAGCCCGGGATCGTCCCGTCCGTCTTCTTCACCAGGAACAGGCCCACCATCCCCATGTCGGAGTGGCTCTGCACATGGCAGTGGTACATCCACGCCCCGGCCCCCACCCCCTCCCCGCGATCACCTGGAAGCCGAAGGAGTCCGCCGGGCCGCAGATCTTGTTGTCGATGACCTGGCTGGGGTCGTCGGGGCCGGTGAGCATGCCGGTGCGGTTGTCGGCCCAGCGGTGACCGTGCATGTGGAACGTGTGGTAGTACTCGCCGTGCGTGATCACGACGAACTCGACGCGGTCCCCCACCGTGGCCTCGAAGTCGGGTCCGGTGTGGGGGTCGCGGTTGTTGATGAGCATGTCGTTGAAGACGATCGTGTGCGTGGCGTCCGGCAGGACGTCGCCCTTGCGGCGCACGATCACCGGCCCGTAGAGGCCCTTGCGGATGCCCCCGGTGCCGTGCTCGGTGCCGACGACGTGGTCGTGGTAGTGCCAGTAACCGGCGCTGCCCGCCCGCCAGGTGCCGTCCTTGCGGCGGCCGGGCGTGTGGGTGCGCCATGTGTAGGTGCGGGTGCCGCCGGGCGGCACGTCGCTCTTGTTCATCCGGGTGCCGTCGCTGGAGATCTCGTAGTCCAGGCCGTGGACGTGGAGGCTCACCGGCACGTCCATGGTGTTCTCGAAGGCGATGTGCACCGTGTCGCCCTCGTTCAGCTCGATCAGCGGGCCGGGGATCGTCGCCTTGCCCTTCTCGAAGCCGTAGCCCATCTGCCCGTCCGGCAGCTTCTCGGCATAGAGCTTGATGTGTCTCACCTCGCCCCCGGCCGGCGCCGTTCTCGCGGGGGCGGCCGCGGCCGGGGCACTCGCGGACTCCGACGTCAGCGACAACGATGTCGCGACGGCCGCGCCGCCCAGCAGCACTCGCCTGTTGAAGCCGCGTCTGTCCATGCCGAACTCCCCACACTGGTACGGATAGTGCTCAGACGTAGCCGTGACGCGCCGGTGAGCCGTGGCACGCCGGGGAGACCGTACCGGCCGCCCTTCTGTTTATCCACACTCAGGACAAAGTTCGTTCCATCTCGGTGATACCTATTGGCGCCGCGCGCAAAGCCGTCTACCTTCCTTGGCGCTGCTGCCGTGACCGAGGAGGTGCCCATGCACTTACGAGGGTTGAGCGCGAGAAGAAGAAGGTGGGCGGCCGTCACGACCGCCGGGTTCGTCGCCGCCGGGCTGCTCACCGGGCCCGCCGCGAGCGCGCGCCCCGCGCCCGAGCCGCCCGTGACAACGATGTCGATCAAGTCGCCGCCGGGCGGCGCCAACGTCCGGGTCCTGGTCTTCTACGGGTCCGCCGCACCCGGCGACGAGTCCCCTCTGGTGAACGCCGGGATCGCGGCCATCGAGCGGATCGGGCAGTCCGGCCCGGCCGCCGAGCGCTTCCGGGTCGAGGCGACGGAGGACGCCTCGGTCTTCACCGACGGGCGCCGGCTCGGGCGCTACAACGCGGTGGTCTTCCTCACCGGCGGCGGCGACGTCCTCAGCCCCGACCAGGAGGCCGGGCTGGAGGCGTACATGGAGGCCGGCGGCGGGTTCCTCGGCATCCACGACGCGGCCCGCGCGGAGCCGTACTCGGACTGGTTCACCGGGCTGGTCGGTGCCCGGCCGGCCGCGTCGAGCCCGGCGAAGGTCCAGCGGGCCACCGTCGAGGTCGGCGACCGGCGCCATCCGGCCACCAAGGACCTTCCCGTCCAGTGGAAGCGCCCCGACAAGTGGCTGAACTGGACGGAGAACCCCTCCGGCGACGTGCACACCGTGGCCCGGGTGCGCGAGTCGACGTACCAGCCGGGCGAGGGCGCCAACGGCTGGGACCATCCGGTCAGCTGGTGCCGGGACTACGACGGCGGACGGTCCTTCTACACCGGCATGGGCGGGACGGTGTCGTCGTACGACGAGACCGACTTCCGCGAGCACCTGCGCGGCGCGCTGCTGTGGACGACGCGTCTGGTGCGGGCCGACTGCAAGGCGACCATCACCGGCAACTACAAGGCGGAGCGGCTCACCGACCCCAACCGGCCCGGGCAGAACGACCAGATCGGCGAACCGCACGGCCTGGTCACCGCGCCCGACGGCCGCGTGTTCTACATCGGCCGCGGCGGCGCCGACGCCTCCCAGCCCGTCGTCACCGACTGGAACGACCCCGACATCGGCAAGGGCAAGGGCCAGATCCACGTCTGGGACCCGAGGACCGACGAGGTCACGCTCGCCGGAGAGCTGACCGTCTTCGGCAACAAGGGCGGCGGCGACGAGCTGACCAAGGTCGAGGAGGGCCTGCTCGGCATCGAGCTGGACCCGCGGTTCGAGGAGAACGGCTGGGTGTACCTGCACTACACCCCGCACTCGGAGATCGACCGCGAGACCCACATGGCCGAGCGGCGCGTCTCCCGCTTCACCCTCGACCAGGAGACGAACAGGCTGGACCTGGGCAGCGAGAAGGTGCTGCTGAAGTGGCCGGTGCAGATCCACAGCTGCTGCCACGCCGGCGGCGGCATGGCCTGGGACTCCAAGGGCAACCTGTACATCGCCACCGGTGACAACAACTCCAGCGGCTTCAGCGGTGGTTACTCGGGCAACAACCCCGAGCCGAACTTCAAGGGCGTCTCCTTCGCGGACGCGCGCCGCACCGCCGGCAACACCAACAACCTCAACGGCAAGATCCTGCGCATCCACCCGAGCCCGACGGGACGTACACGCTGCCGAGGGCAATCTGTTCACCGGCAAGGAGACGGACGAGGGCGGCGGCAAGACCCGCGGCGAGATCTATGTGATGGGCGTCCGCAACCCGGCGCGCATCTTCGTCGACAAGTCGACCGACATCCTCTACGCCGGCTGGGTCGGCCCGGACGCCGGTTCCCCGTCGCCGACCTGGGGCCCGGCCAAGTACGACACGTTCGCCGTGATCACCGAGGCGGGCAACCGGGGCTGGCCGTACTGCATGGGCAACAAGCAGCCGTACCGGGACCGGAACCTGCCGGACCCGTCGAAGCCGCTGGGCTGGTACGACTGCGACGCCCCGAAGAACGAGTCGCCGAACAACGATGGACTGGTCAACCTGCCGCCGGTGACCGGCAACAACATCTGGTACTCGCCGCAGGGCGGCGCCCCGGACTTCCCGCGCGACGAGAACGGGGTGCCCTCGTACAAGGCCGAGGAGGCGACGTACGGGCTGCCGTGGCTCAAGGGCGGCGGCCAGGCCGCGATGAACGGTCCGGTCTACCGGTACGACGCCGGCAACGCGAGCGGCACCAAGTGGCCGGCGTACTGGGACGGCAAGTGGTTCGTCGGCGACTTCTACGACGCCGACCAGCCGCGCAACGCGGTGCTCATGGATCCGAGGACGCAGGGTGACGGCGGGCTGCCGGTGCACTCGGAGTCGCTGAAGAAGATCGTGCCGGTGGGCAACGACGGCATCAAGAACCTGATGGACTGGAAGTTCGGTCCGGACGGCGCGCTGTACGTGCTCGACTACGGCCGCGGCTTCTTCACCTCCGACTCCAGGTCGGCGCTGTGGCGCGTCACCTACACGGGCGGCGGGCCCACCCCGGCCGCCGGAGAGCTGGCGAGGGGGGACCAGTGATACGCGAACGAAGAATCTGGGCGGCCCTGTTGGCGGGCCTGCTGGTGATGCTCGGCCTCCAGGCGGTGCCCGCGGCCGGGCAGCCCCGGGCCGCGCAGGCGGCGGCCGAGCAGCAGGTGCTCACCTGGACCGCCGGCGACCCGATCGACCGGTATCTGTCGGCGCCGGAGACGGCGGTGGCCGGCCCGGCGACGATCGTGTTCGAGAACAGCGCGGCCACCGGCAACACCACCGGCATGCCGCACACGCTGACGTTCGTGACCAACGACCCGGAGTACAACAGCGACGTCCAGCTGAACATCCTGGCCAACCCGGGCGACGACCAGGGCGGCCGGCACACCGCCGAGGTCACCCTCTCCCCCGGCCGCTACCTCTACCACTGCACGATCCCCGGCCACGGCCAGATGCAGGGCGTGCTGACGGTGACCGAGGGCGGCGGCGGTGACGACACGACGGCGCCCGAGACGGCGGCCGAGGTGCGGGGCACGCAGAACGCCGACGGGGCCTACGTCGGGTCCGCGAGCGTCGTCCTGTCCGCCACCGACGCGGGCGGCTCGGGCGTCGACCGGATCGAGTACGCCCTCGGTGCCGACGGCGCCTGGCAGCCGTACACCGCGCCGGTCGTGGTCGACACCGTCGGCGAGCACACGCTCCGCTACCGCGCCTTCGACAAGGCGGGCAACGCGGCGGCGGAGAAGAGCGTCACGTTCACCGTGGCCGCCCCGCCGACGGACGACACGACCCCGCCGGAGACCTCGGCGACGGTCACCGGGGAGAAGAACGCGGACGGTGCCTACGTCGACATGGCGACGGTGACGGTCACCGCCTCCGACACCGGGTCCGGCGTCAACACCATCGAGTACGCCGTCGGCGACGGCGCCTGGCAGGCGTACACCGCGCCGGTGATGGTGCACGAGGCCGGCACCCACACCGTGCGCTACCGGGCCACCGACAAGGCCGGCAACGCGGCCGCGGAGAAGAGCGTCGAGTTCACCGTGGTCGCCGCTCCCCCGCAGGACACCACCCCGCCGGTGACCGGCGCGACCGTCGAGGGCACGAAGAACTCCGACGGCGCCTACGTCGGCAGCGCGAAGGTGACCGTCAGCGCCACCGACGAGGGCGGCTCGGGCGTGGCCGGCATCGAGTACTCGCTCGACGGCGGGCCCTACCTGGCCTACACCGCGCCCGTGGTCGTCGACCGGGTGGGCCGGCACACCGTGGCCTACCGGGCCACCGACGAGGCGGGCAACACCTCCGTGCCGCTGACCGTGAGCTTCACGGTGGTGGCGGGCGAGGTGCCGGCGCCGCCCTGCCCGGAGTACGACGAGCGGCTGACGGTGATCGTCGGCACGGTCGACTCCGGGGTGCCGAACCGGGTGACGAACAACCGGTGCCGGATCGGGGAGCTGATCGAGGACGAGAAGGAGTGGACGTCCCACCAGCTGTTCCTCAAGCACGTGCGGGAGGTCCTGGACGCGCTGCGGGACGAGGGCGTCGTCGACGGCCGGGAGTACCGGGCGATCGACCGGGCCGCCCGCCGGTCCGGCATCGGCAAGCCGGGCCAGACCGAGGGCTACCGCGCCATCATGGACGGCTCCCCGGAGTCCTTCGCCCGGTGGGAGCAGGTCGGCGGCGGGGCGTTCGCGCTGAACCCGGACGGGTCGATCACCTCCTCGACGAGCACGCCGGGCATGGGGATGCTGTGGTTCCCGAGCGCACCTACGGCGACTTCTCGCTGCGGCTGCAGTGGCGGGACGACGCCCCGGGCACCGGCAACGCCAACGCCGGCGTGTTCGTGCGCTTCCCGCAGGTCCACGACCATCCCGAGGAGCCGCGCCCGGAGTGGGTCGCCATCAAGTACGGCCACGAGGTGCAGGTGCTCGACCGGCCCGACGGCGACATGTACAAGACGGGCTCCGTCTACGGCTTCGACCGGGTCGGGCTCGCCGGGGCGGGGGTGACCGAGAAGGGCACCTGGAACGACTACGAGATCCGCGTGGTCGGCCAGCACTACGAGATCTACCGCAACGGCAAACTGATCAACGAGTTCGACAACACCGGCGGCCAGGTCTTCTCCCCGCCGCGTGCGGACGACCCGGGCACGGACGGGCGGCGGTACGCCGCCGGGTACATCGGGCTCCAGGTGCACGGCACGACGGACGTGGTGTCGTACCGGGACGTCCGGATCAGGGAGCTGTAGGCCCCGCCTCCTCGGGCGCCGGCCCGGCTGCTTCCTCGCGCGGCTCGGCTGTACCCGCCTGGGTTCGCCCGGCATCTTCGGATACTCCGGCGGGTACGGCAGATCGCCGAGGCCGTGGTCGCGCTCGTCCTTCGAGGCCAGCTCCAGCAGGGCGTCGAGGGAGTAGCGGTGGTCGTCCATGTCCGCGTGCACGTCGCCGAGTTCGGCGAAGCGCGCGGGCATGGTCGTGATGTCGAAGTCCTCCGGGTGCGCGACGCCGACCTCCTCCCAGCGCAGCGGCGCGGAGACGGGGGCGTGGGGACGCGGCCGCACCGAGTAGGCGGAGGCGATGGTGCGGTCCCGGGCGGTCTGGTTGTAGTCGATGAAGATGCGCTCGCCGCGTTCCTCCTTCCACCACTTGATGGTCACCCGGTCCGGCATCCGCCGCTCCATCTCCCGGCCGACGGCGATGGCCGCGCGCCGCACCTGGGTGAAGGTCCAGCGCGGTTCGATCGGCACGAAGACGTGCAGGCCCCGGCCGCCGGAGGTCTTGGGGAAGCCGCGCAGGCCGCCGAACTCGTCGAGGACGGCGCGCAGTTCCAGGGCGGCGCGCGCCGCGTCGTCGTAGTCGGTGCCGGGCTGCGGGTCGAGGTCGATGCGCAGTTCGTCGGGGCTGTCGACGTCGGCGCGGCGCACCGGCCAGGGGTGGAAGGTGAGGGTGCCGTACTGGGCGGCCCACAGCACCGCGGCCTCCTCGGTGGGGCACATCTCGTCGGCGCTGCGCCCGCTGGGGAAGGTGATGTGCGCGGTGGGGATCCAGTCGGGCATGCCCTTGGGGGCGCGCTTCTGGTAGAACCACTCGCCGGCGATGCCGTCCGGGTAGCGCTCCAGGGTGGTGGGCCGCTCGCGCAGGGCGCGCAGGATGCCGGGGGCGACGGTCTGGTAGTAGCGCGCGAGGTCGAGCTTGGTGTAGCCGCGCTCCGGGAAGAAGACCTTGCCGGGGTTGGTCAGCCGTACGGTGCGGCCGCCCGCTTCCAGTTCCACCGCTTCGCCCATGCGAGCCACGGTAGGCGGAGCGGACGAGCCTCGCACATCAGGCGATATGCCACAGGTGTGGGCAGAATCGGACGCATGGATCTGCCCGTGATGCCTCCCGTCAAGCCGATGCTCGCCAAGTCCGTGGCGAGGATCCCGCCGGGCATGCAGTACGAGGCGAAGTGGGACGGGTTCCGGGCGATCGTGTTCCGCGACGGCGCCGAGGTGGAGTTCGGCAGCCGTACCGGCAAGCCGCTGACCAGGTACTTCCCGAGCTGGTGGCCGCCGTCCGGGAGCGGCTGCCCGCGCGTTCGGTGGTGGACGGGGAGATCGTCATCGCCCGGGAGGGGCGGCTGGACTTCGACGCGCTGACCGAACGCATCCACCCCGCGGACTCCCGGGTGCGGACGCTGGCCGAGCGGACCCCGGCGTCGCTCGTCGTCTTCGACCTGCTGGCGCTGGACGACGCGTCCCTGCTCGACGTGGCGCTGTCCGACCGGCGGGCGCTGCTGGAGCGCGCGCTGGCGGGGGTCACGCCGCCGGTGCACGTGGCGCCGGCGACCACCGACGCCGAGGTGGCCGGCGAGTGGTTCGAGCAGTACGAGGGCGCGGGGCTGGACGGGGTCGTCGCCAAGCCGCTCGACCTGCGCTACCGGCAGGACGAGCGGGCGATGTACAAGGTCAAGCACGAGCGGACGGCCGACGTCGTGGTGGCCGGGTACCGGTTCCACAAGAGCGGCCCGGTGGTCGGCTCGCTGCTGCTCGGCCTGTACGACGACCGGGGGGCGCTCCAGCACGTGGGCGTGTCCGCCGCCTTCTCCATGAAGCGGCGCGAGGAGCTGGTGGCGGAGCTGGAGCCGCTGCGCATGGACGACGTGGCCGGGCATCCGTGGGCCGCGTGGGCCGACGAGGCGGCGCACGAGTCGGCGCGGCTGCCGGGCGCCCCGAGCCGCTGGTCGGGCAAGAAGGACCTGTCCTGGGTGCCGCTGCGCCCCGAGCGGGTGGCCGAGGTGGCCTACGACCACATGGAGAACGGGGCGCGCTTCCGGCACACGGCCCGGTTCCGCCGCTGGCGGCCCGACCGCACACCGGAGAGCTGCACGTACGCCCAGCTCCAGGAGCCGGTCCGCTACGACCTGGCGGAGATCCTCGGGGGGCCGTAGCGGCCCCGGCGGCCGGCGCCGGTCACGGCGTCGCGGTCACGGCCGCATCAGCACCTTGACCGCGCCGTCCTGCTTCTTCTGGAACATCTCGTAGGCGTGCGGCGCGTCGGTGAGCGGCACCCGGTGGGTGGCGAAGTCCTCCACGCCGAGGGGGTCCTCGTCGGTGAGGTACGGGACGATGTCGTCGCTCCAGCGGCGCACGTTGGCCTGGCCCATCCGCAGCTGGATCTGCTTGTCGAACAGGGTGAGCAGGGGCAGCGGGTCGGCCGTGCCGCCGTAGACGCCGGACAGCGAGATCGTGCCGCCGCGCCTGACCAGTTCGATCGCGGTGTACAGGGCGGCGAGCCGGTCGACGCTGAAGCGCTCCGCCAGCGGGCCGCCGATCTTCCGGGGCAGCAGCGCGGCTCCCTGCTGGACCAGCTTGGCGGCGGCGCTGCCGTGCGCCTCGGTGCCGACCGCGTCGATCACGGCGTCGGGGCCCCGGCCGTCGGTCTCGTCCTGGATGGCGGCGACGAGTTCCTTCTCCCTGTCGAAGGACCGCAGGTCGTACGTCTGCACGCCCCGCTCCTTCGCCCGGCGCAGCCGCTCCGGCACCAGGTCCACGCCGAAGACCTGCCCGGCGCCGCGGAGCAGGGCGATGCGGCAGGCCATGTCGCCGATCGGACCGAGGCCCAGCACGGCGACGCTGCCGCCCTGCGGCACGTCGGCATAGGCGACGGCCTGCCAGGCGGTGGGCAGCACGTCGGACAGGTAGACGAACCGGTCGTCCGGCGGCCCCTCGGGCACCTTGATCGGCCCGAAGTGGGCCTGCGGGACGCGCAGGTACTCCGCCTGCCCGCCCGGCACCGCGCCGTACAGGCGGGTGTAGCCGAACAGGGCGGCGCCCATGCCCTCGCCGGTGACCTGGGTGGTCTCGCACTGGGTCGGCAGCCCGGTGTCGCACATGAAGCAGTGTCCGCACGCGATCTGGAACGGCACCACGACCCGGTCCCCCGGCTTCAGGCCGGGTACGTCGGCGCCGACCTCCTCGACGATGCCCATCGGCTCGTGGCCGAGGATGTCACCCGGTGTCATGAACGGGGTGAGCACCTCGTAGAGGTGGAGGTCGGAGCCGCACAGCCCGGTGGACGTGACACGGATGACCGCGTCCGTCGGCTCCTGGATCTTCGGGTCGGGCACCTCCTCGACCCGTACGTCCCGCTTGCCCTGCCAGGTCACTGCCTTCATCGTCTCGCGCTCCCTCCGCGCCCGCGGGTGGTCCGGGCGCCGGGTACCCGGAGCCCGGACCGATGAACCGACTGGGCCGATCAGCCGATCAACCGCGCGCGATCCGAAATGGTCGGGTATGGCCATAAACGCACCAAGGAGCGCACAATCGATGACACAGGAATGGTGGGTGGCCGGTGGTGGGGATGCGACGAGGGGCGCGCACCCGGGGCGGTGCCGTCAGAACGCTGGCGACCGCGGCGACGGCGGTCCTGCTGGCGGCGGCCTGCACGGCAGGGCCCGGCCCGCGCGACGACGGACGCGGGGACGACCGCAGGTCGTCGCCCGCACCGGAACGCCGGGCGGGCGCCTCGGTCCTCGCCGTGAAGATCGACAACGCCCCGCGGCCCGCCCGCACACGGGCCTGGAGGCGGCGGACCTCGTCTACGTCGAGCCGGTCGAGGGAGGGCTGAGCCGGCTGATGGCCGTCTACGCGACGCGGCTGCCCGACAGGATCGGCCCGGTGCGCAGCGCCCGCGAGTCCGACCTGGAGCTGCTGCGCCAGTTCGACACCCCGACGCTCGCCTTCTCCGGGGCGCAGCGCAAGCTCATGCCGCTGATCGACCAGGCGCCCCTGCGCGCGGAACCGGCCGAGGAGGGCTCCGCCGCCTACGTCCGCGACGACGGCCGCGCCGCGCCGCACAACCTCTATCTGCGCCCCGGCCGGCTGATGTCCTCGGCCCCCGGCGCCGAGGCGCTGACCACCGGCTTCCGCTTCGGCGCGGCACCCTCCGGCGGCACCGCCGAGGACTCGCACACCGTCCGCTACCCGGCGGCGCGGTTCACCTTCAGCTGGTCCGGCAGCCGGGACCGCTGGCTGGTCGCCATGGACGGCGAGCCGGCCGTCACCGCCACCGGCGAGCGGCTCGCGCCGGCGACCGTCGTGGTCCAGTACGTCGACATCCGCGAGTCGGGTTTCCGCGACTTCCGGGGCAACAACTCGCCGTACGTGGAGACGGTGGGCGCCGGGAAGGCGGAGGTGCTGCGCGACGGGCGGGCCCACGCCGCGACCTGGCAGCGGCCGACGGCGACGGAGGGCACGGCCTTCCGGGCGGCGGACGGCTCGCCGATGAGGTTCGCCGAGGGCCAGGTGTGGGTGGTGTTCGCCGAGGCACCCTGAGCCGGTGCGGGTGCGTGGGGGGGCCGGCCCGGTCAGTGCGGTGAGGCGACGGGCTCCGCGGGGTTGCGCAGCCCCTCGGCCGCGTCGGCGACCCGCCGGATGAGATCGAAGAACACCGCGCGCTCGTCGGCGGAGAGCGGGGCGAGGAACACCTGGTTCATCCGGGCGGTGCGCACGGTGAGCCGGCGGTGGGTGCGCATCCCCTCGTCCGTCAGCCGCAGCAGGAAGCGGCGGCCGTCCTGCGGGTCGCGCACCTTGTCCAGCAGCCCGCGGCGGCCGAGCCTGCTGATCACCTCGGCGATGGTCGACCGGTCCAGCCCGACCCGCTCCCCGACCGTCCGCTGGTCCAGTCCCGGCTCGGCGACGAGCGCGTTGAGGACCGCGAACTGCGGAGAGGTGATCTCCTCCGAGACCATCGTGTTCCACAGCAGGTAGTGGGCCTGCTGGAGCCGCCGGGCCAGGTGCCCGGGATGGGTGGTCAGATCCACCGCGGCCATGTGCGCACTCCCGTGATCGCATTCGTTGGTGCACTGAACGATACATCCGGGACCCGGCGATGTCTGTGCGCCACCCCTGCTCGCCACGTGCGGTTTTTCGGGGTCTTGACGCCTCGGCCGTCCGATGGCAGCGTGTGGGCCACCTCGCCGAAATAGTCAGTGCGCTGACTAACTGCGCCGCTCTGACCGGCGGCGCGGAGTGATCGCCCTGACTGATCAAGGGATGGGACTTCTCGGATGGACAAGGTGGTGGCCACGGCCGCCGAGGCGGTGGCCGACGTCCCGGACGGCGCGTCGCTGGCCGTGGGCGGATTCGGGCTGAGCGGTGTGCCGAACGTGCTGATCCAGGCGCTCCACGAGCGCGGGACCAGCGGGCTGTCGGTCGTCTCCAACAACTGCGGCGCGATGGACTCGGGCCTGGCGGTACTGCTGGCCGCCGGCCGGATCGCCCGGGTGACCGGCTCCTACATCGGCGCGAACAAGGAGTTCGCCCGGCAGTACCTGGCCGGGGAACTGGAGGTGGAGCTGATCCCCCAGGGCACGCTGGCCGAACGGCTGCGCGCGGGCGGGGCCGGCATCCCCGCGTTCTACACCCCGGCCGGGGTGGGCACCCAGGTCGCCGACGGCGGGCTGCCCTGGCGCTACGACGGCGAGGGCGGCGTCGCGCTGGCCTCCCCGGCGAAGGAGGTGCGGGAGTTCGACGGCGCCGAGTACGTGCTCGAGCGCGGCATCCGCACCGACTTCGCGCTGGTGCGGGCGGCCAGGGGCGACCGGCACGGCAACCTCGTCTTCGGCAAGTCCGCCCGCAACTTCAACCCGCTGGCCGCCATGGCCGGCCGGGTCACGATCGCGGAGGTGGAGGAGCTGGTCGAGCCCGGCGAGATCGACCCCGACGCCGTCCACCTGCCCGGCATCTTCGTGCAGCGGGTCGTCGCCCTGACGCCCGAGCAGGCGGCGGACAAGAGGATCGAGAAGCGGACGGTGAGCTCCTGATGGCCTGGACACGCGAGCAGATGGCCGCCCGGGCCGCGCGTGAGCTGCGCGACGGCCAGTACGTCAACCTCGGGATCGGGCTGCCGACGCTGATCCCCAACCACCTCCCGGAGGGCGTGGAGGTGGTGCTGGAGTCGGAGAACGGCATCCTCGGCACGGGCCCGTACCCGGCGGAGGACCAGGTCGACCCGGACCTGATCAACGCCGGGAAGGAGACCGTCACCGTCCTGCCGGGGGCCTCCTTCTTCGACTCGGCGCTGTCGTTCTCGATGATCCGCGGCGGTCACATCGACGTCGCCGTGCTCGGTGCCATGCAGGTGTCCGAACGGGGCGACCTGGCCAACTGGGCCGTCCCGGGCAAGATGATCACCGGCATCGGCGGGGCGATGGACCTCGTCCACGGCGCCCGCACGGTCGTCGTCGTGATGACCCACACCGCCAAGGACGGCTCCCCGAAGATCCTCACGGAGTGCACGCTGCCGCTGACCGGCAAGGCGTGCGTGAACCGGATCGTCACCGACCTCGGGGTCCTCGACGTCACGGACGGCGGGCTCGTCCTCGTGGAGACCGCGCCCGGGGTGGGCGTCGAGGAGATCACCGCCAGGACCGGTGCCCGGCTGGCCGTCGCGGAGGGAGTGCGATGAGGACCGTCTACGTCGTCGACGCGGTGCGGACACCCTTCGGCCGGTACAACGGCGCCCTCGCGGGCGTGCGCCCCGACGACCTCGCCGCCCACGCCGTCCGCGCCCTCCTGGACCGCACCCCGGCCCTGGACCCGTCCCGGATCGAGGACGTCTACTTCGGCAACGCCAACGGCGCGGGTGAGGAGAACCGCAACGTCGCCCGCATGGCCGCCCTGCTGGCGGGCCTGCCGACGTCCGTGCCCGGCGTCACCGTCAACCGGCTGTGCGCCTCCGGCCTGGAGGCCGTCGTGCAGGCCGCACGCGCCATCGCCGCCGGGGACGCCTCCGTCGCCCTGGCCGGCGGCGTCGAGTCCATGACCCGCGCCCCCTACGTCCTGCCCAAGTCCGACCGGCCGTTCCCGGCCGGGCACACCGAGCTGTACTCCACCACCCTCGGCTGGCGCATGGTCAACCCGAGGATGGACCCGCAGTGGACGATCCCGCTCGGCGAGTCCGCCGAACTCATCGCCGACAAGCACCACATCAGCCGTGAGCAGCAGGACGAGTTCGCCCTGCACAGCCACCGCAAGGCCGCCGCGGCACAGGCCGAGGGCCTGTTCGACGCCGAACTGGCCCCGGTGCCGGTGCCGCGGCGCACCGGCGACCCGGCCGACGTCACCGCCGACGAGTGCGTGCGCCCCGACGCGTCGCTCGCGGCGATGGCCGGGCTGAAGCCGTCCTTCCGGCCCGAGGGCGGCACCGTCACCGCCGGCAACGCCTCACCCCTCAACGACGGCGCCGCCGCACTGCTCCTGACCGACGAGGAAGGGCTGAAGGCCACCGGCCGTGAACCCCTGGCCCGCATCTCGGCCAGCGGCGTCTGCGCGACCGACCCGCACTACTTCGGGCTCGCGCCCGTCGCAGCCGTCGACCGCGCCCTGGCCAAGGCCGGGCGGACCTTCGCCGACCTGGACGTCCTCGAACTGAACGAGGCCTTCGCGGCCCAGGTGCTGGGCTGTGTGGCCGAGTGGCCCGAGTTCGACCCGGCGATCCTCAACCCGCAGGGCGGTGCCATCGCCCTCGGCCACCCGCTCGGCGCCTCCGGTGCCCGGCTCGCCGGGACCGTCGCCCACCAGCTCGCCCGCAAGGGCCGCGGGACCGGCGTCGCCACCCTGTGCATCGGTGTCGGCCAGGGCCTCGCCCTCGTCCTCGAACGCTAGCCCTCCCGGGGGGAATCCCATGACTGTGACCCAGCAGGACATCGACGCGGAGATCGCCGCGCAGCACGCCGCCTACGAGAAGCGGGTCGCCGACGGCGCGCCCGTCGAGCACCACCCGCGCCGCGACTACGCCCCGTACCGCTCCTCGCTGCTGCGCCACCCCACGCGGCCGCCCATCGCCATCGACGTCACCAAGGACCCGGAGCTGGTGGAGCTGTCCT
Organism: Streptomyces sp. SW4; assembly: GCA_003248315.1. Lineage (GTDB taxonomy): Bacteria > Actinomycetota > Actinomycetes > Streptomycetales > Streptomycetaceae > Streptomyces. Next base: position 193,157 of record QKWM01000001.1, on the reverse strand, counting down.
CCCCGCCTTCGGGGAGCGGGACGTCACCGAGACCGACAACGACCTCACCCGGCAGCACACCGGCGAACCGGTCGGCGAGCGCATCACCGTCTCCGGCCGGCTGCTGGACCGGGACGGACGCCCGGTGCGCGGCCAGCTCGTGGAGATATGGCAGGCCAACTCGGCCGGCCGCTACGCCCACCAGCGCGAGCAGCACGACGCCCCGCTCGACCCGAACTTCACCGGGGTGGGCCGCACGCTCACCGACGACGACGGCTTCTACCGCTTCACCACCATCCAGCCGGGCCCCTACCCCTGGCGCAACCACGTCAACGCCTGGCGCCCGGCGCACATCCACTTCTCCGTCTTCGGCTCGGCGTTCACGCAGCGGCTGGTGACGCAGATGTACTTCCCGAACGACCCCCTGTTCCCGTACGACCCGATCCTGCAGTCCGTCACCGACGACGCGGCCCGGCAGCGCCTGGTGGCGACCTATGACCACAGCCTGTCCGTGCCGGAGTTCTCGCTGGGCTACCACTGGGACATCGTGCTCGACGGCCCGCGGGCCACCTGGATGGAAGAAGGGCGCTGACCGCCATGACGAGGATCGACACGAGCAGCCCCGAGACCGTGCTGCCCACGCCGTCGCACACGGTCGGCCCGTTCTACGGCTACGCGCTGCCCTTCCGCGGCGGCGAGGAGATCGCGCCCCTCGGGCACCCGGACACGGTGACCGTGCACGGGTACGTGCTCGACGGGGAGGGCCGGCCGCTGCCGGACGCCCTCGTGGAGCTGTGGGGGCCGGACCCGCAGGGCCGGATACCGACCGCCGACGGCTCGATGCGCCGGGACCCGGCGAGCGGCGGCTTCCTCGGGCGCAACGGCGTGGAGTTCACCGGGTTCGGGCGCATCCAGACCGACGCCGACGGGCACTGGTACGCGCGGACGCTGCGGCCCGGCGCGCGCGGGCGGAACGCGCCGTACCTCAGCGTGTGCGTGTTCGCGCGCGGCCTGCTCGTCCACCTGTTCACCCGGATCTACCTGCCCGGTGACGAGGGGGCGCTCGCCGCCGACCCGCTGCTGTCCCGGGTGCCCGCCGAGCGCCGCGACACGCTGATCGCCGCCGCGGAGGGCGACGGCACGTACCGTTTCGACATCCGCCTTCAGGGCGAAGGCGAGACGGTCTTCCTGGAGTACCGGTGACAGCTGCGCACGCCGACGACCCGAGCCTGCTCGCCCCCGGGTGGGCGGGCTCCCCGGCCGCCGACGCGACCGGCGAGCCCGCGTATCTGCGGGCGCTGCTGGACGCGGAGGCGGCCCTCACCCGTGCCCAGGCCGCGCTGGGACTCGCCCCGGCCGGGGCGGCGACGGCGGTCGCCGAGGCGGCCGACCCGGCCCGCTTCGACGCCGCCTCGCTCGCCGGCCGTGCCCGCAGCGGCGGCAACCCGGTGATCCCCCTGGTGGCCGACCTGACGCAGGCGGTGGGCGAGGAGTACGGCCCGTACGTCCACCGGGGCGCCACCAGCCAGGACATCATGGACACGGCGACGATGCTGGTGGCCCGGCGGGCGCTGGGCCACGTCCTGGCCGACCTCGGCCGCACCGCCGACGCCCTCGCCCGGCTGGCCGCCGCGCACCGGGACACCCCGCTGCCGGGCCGGACGCTGACCCAGCACGCCGTGCCGACGACGTTCGGGCTGAAGGCGGCCGGCTGGCGCTCGCTGGTCCTGGACGCCCGGGACCGGGTCACGGCCGTCCGGGCGGGCCTGCCCGCGCAGCTGGGCGGCGCGGCCGGCACCCTCGCGGCGTTCGCGGCGTACGGGGCGGCGGACCCGCTCGCGCTGCCGGAGGCGTACGCCCGTGAACTGGGCCTGGCCGCGCCGGTGGTGCCGTGGCACACCCTGCGCACCCCGGTCGCCGACCTCGCCGGCTGCCTGGCGTTCACGGCCGGGGCGCTGGGCAAGATCGCCGCGGACGTGCTGGTGCTGTCCCGCACCGAGGTGGGCGAGGTCGCCGAGGGCAGCGGCGGCGGTTCCTCCGCGATGCCGCACAAGGCCAACCCGGTGCGGGCCACCATGATCGCGGCGGCCGCCCGGCGGGCACCGCAGCTCGCGGCGACGCTGTACGGCACGCTGACCGCGGAGGACGAGCGTCCGGCCGGGGCCTGGCACGCCGAGTGGGAGCCGCTGCGGGACCTGCTGCGGCTGGCCGGCGGGGCCGCGCGGGACGCCGCCGAACTGGCCGAGGGGCTGCGGGTGGACGCCGCCGCCATGCGCGCCCATCTGGAGCTGACGCACGGTCTGATCGTCTCCGAGCGGCTCGCCGCCGAACTGGCCCCGCTGCTCGGGCGGTCCCGTGCCAAGGCCCTCCTCACCGACCTGGCCCGGCGCGCCCACGCAGAAGGCCGCGCCCTGCGCGAACTCCTCGCCGGGGTACCGGAGCTGACGGGCCTCGACCTCGACGGCCTGACCGATCCCGCCCGTTACACGGGCAGTGCGGCTGCCCTCACCGACCGCGCACTGGAGCGACGTTGAACGACACGGTTCTCAACCACCGGGCGGAGGGCCCCTCTCCGCTCCCCCGCTGCTGCTCGGCCCCTCCCTCGGCACCTCGCTGGCCCTGTGGGACACGGTGGCGCCGGAGCTGTCCGCCCGGCACCGGGTGATCCGCTGGGACCTGCCCGGACACGGCGGCTCCCCGGCCGGACTGATCTCCGCGGGCGCCACCGTCGGCGACCTCGCGGACCTGGTGCTGGCGCTCGCCGACGCGCTCGGCGTGGAGCGGTTCGCCTACGCGGGCGTCTCGCTCGGCGGCGCCGTCGGCCTGCATCTGGCGGTGCACCACCCCGAGCGGCTGTCGTCGCTGGCGGTGATCTGCTCGTCGGCGCACTTCAACGGGGCGGGGCCGTGGCGGGAACGGGCCGCGCTGGTACGCGCCGAGGGACTGGCGAAGCTCGCCGGGAGCGCGGACGAGCGCTGGTTCACCCCCGGGTTCACCGTGCCGGAGCTGGTCCGGGACCACCGCGAGGCCGACCCTGAGGCGTACGCCGCCTGCTGCGACGCGCTCGCCGCGTTCGACCTGCGGGACCGGCTCGCGGACATCACCGTGCCGACGCTGGTGATCGCCGGCCGGGAGGACCCGGCGACGCCGCCCGCGCATCTGCGGGAGATCGCCGACGCGGTGCCGGGCGCGACGCTGACCGAGATCCCGGGCGCCTCCCACCTGGCGCCCGCCGAGCGCCCGGAGGCGGTGCTGACCGCGCTGACCGCGCACCTCGGCGGGGACGCCCGGCGCGGCATGGCGGTACGGCGCGAGGTGCTGGGCGATGCCCACGTGGACCGCGCGCAGGCCCGCCAGACCCCGTTCACGGCCCGCTTCCAGGACTTCATCTCCCGCTACGCCTGGGGCGAGATCTGGACCGACGGGACGCTCTCGCGCCGCGAGCGCAGCATGATCACGCTGACCGCGCTGGTGGCGCACGGCCACGACGAGGAGCTGGCGATGCATGTGCGGGCGGCCCGCCGCAACGGGCTCAGCCCCGAGGAGATCGGCGCGGTGCTGCTGCAGACGGCCGTCTACTGCGGGGTGCCCGCGGCGAACTCGGCGTTCGCCACCGCCCAGCGGGTGCTGGCCGAGGAGGACAGCCCCTAGGGGTGTCCGACGGTTCCCGCCTGCGCCGGACCGTCCGCCGGGCGTCATCCGGCGCCGAGTTTCCAGGACTCGGCCGGCGGCGCACCGGGCCGGTCGGCGACGCCGATCTCCAGCAGCGCGGTGGTCCCCTCGACGCCGAGGAAGACGAAGCTCGCGTGGTCGAAGACCAGGGCCCGGTCGTCCCCGCGGGAGTCCGGGAGGGCCAGCCCGACGCCGGTGCGCCCGGCCCGGTCGGCGACCCCGTTCTCGACGACGACGCCCGGGATCAGGCGCGCCGCCCGGTAGAGCGCCTCGCTGAGGCCGGGGACCAGGACGGCCGGCTCGGCCAGGGAGGACACGGTCTCGAAGACCGCCTCCTCATGGGTCGGCCCCTGGCCCTCGGTCTGCCGGTAGAGGTGGTCGAGGAGCTTCTCCGGGTCGGTGGGCAGCTCCTTCAGTTCCCGGTAGTCCGTGCCGCCGGACATGGCCATGCGCTCGGTCGTCGGCGCGCGCGGGTCCGGCCGGTCCGCGCCCGGCCCGACGGGGCCTGTGAGGGCCAGGCCGTCCCGCCCTCCGTCCACGGCGAGCCAGTCCTCGCGCTGGACCTCGTCGGCGGCGCCGTCGAAGGCGGTGTGGTCCGCCGACATCACCCGGCGCTTGTACAGGAACCGGTCCGCGCCCATGGTGATCGGCGGAGGGTCGCCGACCGTCGTGGTGGGCCGGGCCGGTGTCTGCACGGCCTGCTGCCCGCCCCGCAGCTCGGTGACGACGACCGTCCCGGCGGCCACGGTGGCCGCCAGGGCCAGCGGCGCCGCCCAGACGACGAGCCGGCGGCCGGGCAGCGCCCGGCGGGGCGCCGTCCGCCGGGAGGTGATCTCCCGCATCAGGTGCTGCCTGAGGGCCCGGTGCCGTTCCGGGCCGAGCCGCGGGTCGCCCGGGGCGGCAGCAGCTCGGCCGGCTCCTCGTGTCCGGGTCCGCGGTGTCGCTTCGGGATCATCGGTTCCTCTCCTGTGCGCACTGGTCCACACGGCCGTCCCGCTCGGGTGTCCGGGCTCCGGGGGCCGGCTGCCGGGCCGTGGCGGGCTCCCGCCCGCGCTCGGCGTCCGTGAGCCGGCGCAGCCTCTTCCTGGCGCGGGACAGCCGCACCCGTACCGTGCCGGCCGACACGCCGAGCGCCTCGGCGGCCTCGGCGGTGCCGAGCCCCTCCCAGACGCACAGCGTGAACACCTCCCGTTCGGCGCGCCGCATACCGGCCAGCGCCCGCCGCGCCGCGCTGAGTTCCTCCTGGTCGGCCATCCGCTGCGTCACCTCGTCGGCGAAGTCCGGGACCGGGTCGGCGGGAGGGAGGCGGGCGAGCGCGTTCTGGTGCCGGCGTGCGGTCCGCGCCATGTTGCGCATGACGTTGGTCGCGATGCCGAGCAGCCAGGGACGCAGGCTCTCCCCCGCCGGCAGCACCCGGCCGCGCAGCCGCCAGGCCTCCAGGAAGGTGAGCGACACGACGTCCTCGGCCGTGGACCAGCTGCCCGTGACCCGTACGGCATGCCGGTGGACGGACGAGGCGTAGGCGTCGAAGAGCCGGCCGAAGGCCTCGGGGTCGCCGGCCCGGACACGCGCGCGCAGTGATTGCTCCACGCCTGTAACTGTCCGCACCCCGGCGGCGCTTCAGTGACGTGCGTCATACCGGCGGGTGCAGGGAGAGGGAAGCCGTGCGGCCCGTGCGACGGTAACCGCCCGCGCCTGCGGACAGTCCCGGATGTGACACGCACCCCCATCGCCTTCCGGCACGACATCCAGGGACTGCGCGGACTGGCCGTCACCCTCGTGGTGCTCGCCCACGCCGGCGTCCCGCACCTGGCCGGCGGCTACGTCGGCGTCGACGTCTTCTTCGTCGTCTCCGGCTTCGTCATCACCTCGGGCCTGCTGCGGGAGGCCGGGCACAGCGGCTCGGTGTCCCTGCGGCGCTTCTACGGCCGGCGCGCGCTGCGCATCCTCCCCTGGCGACCCTGACCTGCCTGACCACCCTCGTGTGCTGCCGGCTGTTCGCCTCGAAGATCCGCTACGAGGAGTATCTGCACGACGCGCTGTCCAGCGCCGTGTACCTCATGAACGTGGACCTGGCGGTCGCGGGCACCGACTACCTCCGGCAGGGCGGTGCCCCGTCGCCGTTCCAGCACTACTGGTCGCTGTCCGTGGAGGAGCAGTTCTACCTGGTGTGGCCCGCGCTGCTCCTGGTGACGTGGAAGGCGGTGCGGCGCCCGTGGCTGCGGGTGCTCCCCTGGCGGGCCTCTGCGCCGTCTCCTACGTGCTGAGCGTGCGGGCGACCGAGGAGGCGCCGTCCTGGGCGTACTTCGGGGCGCACGCCCGGCTGTGGGAGCTGGGTGCCGGGGGCTGCTGGCCTTCGGCGCGGCGGCGCTGGCGCGCGTTCCGCGTCCCCTGTCGGCGGCGCTGTCCTGGCTGGGGCTGTGCGCGATCGTCGCGTCGGCGCTCCTGTACGACGCCGGCACGCCCTTCCCCGGTCACTTCGCCTGCCTGCCCGTGCTCGGGGCGCTCCTGGTGATCGCCGGTGGCTGCGGGCCGTCGGGGGCCGGTGCCGCGCGGCTGCTCGCGCTGCGTCCCGCGACCTGGACGGGGACGTGTCGTACGGCTGGTACCTGTGGCACTGGCCGCTGCTGGTGCTGGGCCCGGCGGCCCTGAACCGGGCGGCCGGTCCCTGGCTGTCCCTGCAACTGAGCGCGGTGGCGCTGCTGCTGGCCTGGGCGACGCTGCACCTGGTGGAGAACCCGGTCCGGTTCCGCGCCTCGCTGCGCCGCAGGCCCACGCTGTCGGCGGCCTTCGGCGCCGGTCTGTCCGCGAGCGTGGTGTGCGTCTGCCTGGTCGCGGCGTCCTTCCCGCCGTCGATCAGCTCCTCGGTCCGCTCCCCGGAGCTGGGCGCGGCCCTCGCCGCGGCGCGGGATCCCGGCGGCCGGCTGGCCGGTCTGATCGCCGCGTCCGGGACCGCGCTGCCGGCCAATCTGTCCCCGGCGCTGCCGGACGTGAAGGAGCAGCGTTCCGCCGTCTACCGGGACGGCTGCCACGTCGGCTACGCCGCCACCCGGTCGCCCGCGTGCGTCTACGGCGTCCCGTCCGCACGGAAGGTCGTCATCCTGTTCGGCGACTCCCACGCGGCGCAGTGGTTCCCGGCGCTGGACCGGCTGAGCCGGGAGCACGGCTGGCGGCTGGTGTCGCTGACGAAGGCGTCCTGCAAGACCGCCGACGTCACCATCCGCGCCGAGGGCAGGGCGTACGAGGCGTGCGACACCTGGCGGGAGTGGGCGCTGCGGCGGATCGCGGAGCTGCGGCCGGCGCTGGTCGTGGCCGCCTCCTCCGAGGCGGCCGAGCCGGTGGACCGGATGGCCGATCCGGCGCGGGAGTGGACGGCCGGGTACGAGCGCGTGTACCGGAGGCTGGTGCACGACGCGGGCCGGGTGGCGGTGCTGCTCGACAGTCCGTGGCCGAAGGGGGACGCCGTCGAGTGCGCGGCGCGGCATCCGCTGCGGCTGGGGAACTGCGAGGCCGACCGGCGGGAGGCGATCAGGTCCCCGGTGCTGCGGGAGGCCGCCGCGGCGGCGGCCCGCCGCACCGGCGCGGCGGTCGTCGACCCGGCGCCGTGGCTGTGCCCGCGGGCGGGCCGGTGCCCCGCGGTCGTCGCGGACACGTTCGTGTACCGCGACGAGAGCCATGTGGCGGAGGGCTACGCGCGGGCGCTGACGCCGGTACTGGGCCAGGAGATCCGGGACCGGGGGCTGGCACCGGGCCCGTAGCCGAGTCCGGACCGCCGCCGCGTCGGGACGGCCCTCCAGCCGGGGTGGTGCGGCTCGGCCGGTCCTGGCCGGGCCGTGGTCCGAGACCCCCCTAGCCCGGGACGGGTACGGTGCGCAGGGCCTCCTCGGCCCGCGTCGCCAGGCCGTCCGCGCCGCACGAGCGGGCCAGGGCCAGGCCGCGGGTCAGCTCGGTGGCCGAGCGGGCGGCGATGCCGTACTCGACGCGGGCGGCGGCGTGTTCGTACTGGCAGGGCGAGGCCTCCAGGTAGGCGGCCGCCTGTGCGGCGAGCCGGACCGCGCGCTGGCCGGTCTCCAGGGCGGCGGCGCAGCGCAGGGCCTCTCCTATGGCGGTGTCCGTGCCGAAGCGCTCGGCCTGGCGGCGGGCGTCGGCGGCCAGCCGGGCGGCGCGGGCGGGGTCCTCGCCGGCCAGGGCCCGGGCCAGGTCCACGGCCCAGGGGACCATCACGGGGTTGTGGTGGCCGCGGGCGGCCGACGCCTTCTCCGCCTCCTCCAGTTCGTTGATCCCGTCCTTGGTGCGGCCGACGGCGAGCAGCAGCCGACCCCGGACGGAGCGGGGTCGGGCAGCACGATCGTCGACGGGTAGGGCGGGGCGAACCCGTACTGCTCGGCGATCGACCAGGCCTCGTCGACATGGCCGCGGGCGAGCAGCGTGTCGACCAGGTTGCAGGTCGCCGACCAGTACAACGGCAGGCCCGGCCGACCCGTTCGGCCAGCCGCAGCGACTCGCGCAGCGACGCCTCGGCCTCCCGCAGCCGGCCGCGCCTGCGGTGGCCGAGACCGACGTAGGCGTGGGCGAGGGCGAGGTGGCCGCCGCTCCAGCCGGCCGTCTCGTAGGCGCGCAGGGCTTCGGTGAACAGGGCCTCGGCGCGGTCGAGGCGGTCGGTGTAGACGTAGGCGCTGGCGAGCATTATCAGCAGCTCCAGGCCCCAGTCGGGGTCCGTCCAGCCCAGTCCGGGGCGAGCCGGCCGTTGACGAGGGCGCGGTCGCACAGTTCGGCGACCTCCTCGGCGTTCTCGCCGTGGGTCATGGCGTCGAAGCCGCGCAGGATCAGCAGGGCGCGTTCGGCGTTGTCCCGTCCGGTGCAGGTGGCGGCGAGTTCCCTCAGCCGCTCGGAGCGGCCCGGGGTGGCGGTCTCCCCGGCGTGGATGCCCTCCCACATGTACTGGACGGCCTGGAGGCGCAGCCGGGCGGGGCCCTCGGGGAGGCGGGCGGCCTCGGCCTCGACGGTGCGGACGGCCTCTTCCAGCTGGTCGTTGTGGAGGAGGGCCGGGGAGAGCCGGAAGACGGCGTCGACGCGCTGTTCGCCGTCGAGGCCGGGCATGCCGAGGGCGGTGCGCAGATGACCGATGGTCGTCGCGGGTGCGGTCAGCAGCGTGGCGCAGCCCAGTTCGTACAGGACGCGGGCCCGGGCCTCGGGCAGCGGTGGTTCCTCCAGGGCGCGTTCGAGGCAGCGGCGGGCCGCGTCGGGGGCGCCGACGGCGAGGTGTTCGCGGGCGGCCTCGCGCAGTTGGGCGACGAGTTCCTGGTCGTCGTCGGGGTGGACCTGGAGCAGATGGCGGGAGGCCGCCGCGGCGCCGAGGCCGGAGTCGGTGACGAGCTGGGCGGCGATGCCGTGCATGGCGCGGCGCAGGGCGTCCGGGATGGAGTTGTAGACGGCGGTGGCGATCAGCGGGTGGACGAACTCCAGGTCGCCGTGGTCGGTGGTGCGGGCGGCGCCGGGGTCGGGGTCGGTGAGGATGCGGGCGGTGCGCAGCAGGTCGGCGCAGCGCACGGCGTCGTCGTGGTCGAGGGTGGCGAGGCGGGCCACCAGGTCGATGGTGATGCCGGTGCCGAGGATGGCGGCGGCCCACGCGAACCGGGTGGCGTCGATGCCGAGTTGTTCCAGGCGGGCGACGAGGCCGCCGCCGCGGGCGGAGCGGTTCAGCGCGCGCAGTTCGCCGGCCTGGGCCTCGACCGGTTCCAGCTCGCTGTCCTGGACCTTGGCGAGCAGTTCGACGGTCTCGTAGGGGTTGCCTCCGGTGACGGCCCACACCTCACGGCAGAACGGCGCGTCGGCCCCGGGGCCCAGGGTGGCGCGGGTGAGCCCGGCCGTCGCCTCGGGGGTGAGGGCGCTGAGCGTGGCGGTGGGGGCCTGCGCGGCGGCGGCGACCGCGTCGAGGTGGCGGGCGCCGTCGCCGGTGACCTCGCCGGGGCGGCGGGCGACGACGAGCAGCACGGGCAGTTCGGCGAGGCGTTCGGCGAACGCGGCGAGCCAGCGCAGGGTCTCCTGGTCGGCCCAGTGCACGTCGTCGATGAGCAGCACGAGCGGCCACTCGCGCTGGGCGAGCCGGCGGACGGCGGCGACGAGTCCGTCGCACACGCCCTGCGGGTCGGCCTGCCGCTCGCCGGGGTCCGCTATGCCGAGGGCGGGGCCGGCGATGCCGTACCAGTCGCCCAGGTACTCGCGGGCCTCCTCGGGGAGCATCGACACCAGTGCGGGCTGCAGCAGTTGCCGTACGACGTTGAAGGGGACGGAGCGCAGGGTCTCGCCGCCGCGCGCGGACCACACGGTGCAGCCGCGGGCCTCGGCGATGCGGCGGGTCTCGGCGAGCAGCGCGGTCTTGCCGAGACCCGCCTCGCCCCGGAACACCAGCAGACTCCCGGACGAGGAGCGGTCCGCGCACAGGGCGTCCACGGCCCGTGTGACGGCGGCGACTTCCTCGTCACGCTCCCACAGGGAAGCCGAGGCGGCGGCCGTGGGCCGTACCTCCGTCATCCCGCTACCTCCCCAAGTCGCCCGAACGACGTACAGACCTCGAGCCTAGCCCTCCGGCGGCCGTGGTGGTTGCGGGTCGGATCAGGTGTTGCCGAGTCGGGTGACATCGGGTATCGGACGGACGACGCGGGCCCGCCCGCGACCAGGCGGGGCACCTGACCGGACGTCAACGTCCGTGCGACGGCCGGGTTTCGGCCCGGTGGCACGCAGGGCGGGAGGCGCGGACGGGGCTACGGGGGCACCGGGACCCGGCGGGACCGGGGTGCGGCCGGGGTGAGCGGCGTGAGCGGTGGGGACGACGGGGCCGGCGGGGGTGGGCGGCGTGAGCGGCGGGGGTGAGCGGCGGGGACGGCCGGGTGGGCGGCGTGAGCGGCGGGGACGGCCGGGTGGGCGGCGTGAGCGGCGGGGACGGCCGGGGCGGGCGGCGTGAGCGGTGAGGACGGCCGGGGCGGGCGGCCGGGGCGCCGCGGGGCGGGATCTCTCATGCCTCTTTCACCGACGCCTCTTACGGTGTGCTCATGACGCACGTGACTCCTCCCGGGTGGTACCCGGACCCCGGGCAGCAGAAGGACGGTCCCGCCACCGAACGCTGGTGGGACGGCGACGCGTGGACCGACCGCGTCCGGCCCGCGGGACCGGACACCCCGGAGGCGCCGCCGGCGCGGGACGGGGCGCCGGAGACGGCCGGACCCGCCGAGGCGGCGGGGACCACCGAGACGCCGGGGACCGCCGAGACGCCGGGACCACCGAGGCGGCGGGGGCCGGCGGGGCGGGCGAGCCGGGCGCGGATGCGGGTGCGGGTGCGTCACCGGAGGAGCCGGAGACCGGCCCGGCCGGTCAGGGGTCCGCCGAGGAGGCCCCGGCCGGATCCGCGCCCGGACCGCTCCCCCCGTCCGGGCCTCCCGCCCCGGCCACGCCTCCCGCGCCCGCCGGGCAGCCCCACCACGACGCCGGGCGGCCGCCGCACGGCACGGGACCGTCCCCGTACGGCACGGCGCAGTCCCCGTACGGCACGGCACAGTCCGCGTACGGCGGGGCGCAGCCGCCGTACGGGGCGGGGCCGCAGCCGGGGCGTACCCGCAGTACCCGGGCCCGCGGGGTACGCCAGTCCTCCCGGGTACCCGGCGCCGCCGCCCGGCGGCCGGCGTCGGAGCGTGCGCACCGCGATAGCCGCGGCGGTGGCCGCCGTCGTCCTGGCCAGCATCGGCGTCGGTGTGTACGCCCTGTCCGCCGACGGGCCGGGCGGGGACCGTGCCGGCTCCCGGCAGCAGAGCACGGACGGTCCCGGCCGTCAGGACGGGCCCTTCGGCGGCGACGGCGACGGCCCGGACGGTGCCTCGCCGTCGCCGGACGGGTCCGGACCGCCGAAGATCGACAGCGGTTCGGTGACGGACTCGGTCAGCGGCATCAGCCTGCGATCCCAGACGGCTGGTACGGCCAGGAGATCACGGTCGGCGCCTCGGTCTCCTCCGACGACACCTACCCCTGCCCCGGCGACAGCTCGGCCGACTGCTCCAAGGGCGGCGCGTACTCGGCACCCGCGCTGGTGCTCGGCACCGAGGGGCGCAGCGCCGAGGAGGTCGCCAAGGCGGACATCGCCGCCAACGCCGAGGAGTCGTACGGCAAGGGCTACGGCTCGCTCTCCTCGCACGAGGTGCTGGCCTCGGAGGCGGTGACGGTGGCGGGCCAGAAGGGCTACCGGGTCCGCTGGAAGGCGGTCACGAGCAAGGGCGCCGACGGCTACGTGGAGTCGCTCGCCCTGCCCTCGCCCGCCAACCCGGAGCGGATCGTCGTCGTCCGCATCGGTGTGGACGTCGGGGAGAAGCAGTCCGTCATCGACGACATCGCCGAGGGCATCGAGGCGGCGTCGGGCGGCGGCACCGGCCAGGACGTCTGACCCGGCCCCACCGGGCCCGGCCGCGGGTACGGGTCGGCCGGGCGGGGCGCCCCTCCGCTCAAAGGGCGCCCCGCCCGGCCGGTCGCGCGCCGCCCCCGTCCCACGGTGCGGCGCGGGCAGGCCACCGTCCAGTCATCCCGTGGACGGCGGCCTGAGTCTCAGGTCAGCCCCAGTGCGGGCAGCACCGCGGCCTCCACGAAGCGGACCAGGTAGTCCGCGTCGGCGTACTCCCCCTCCACCACGGGCCGGACCCGCAGCACGCCGAACATCTGCGCGGGCACGTACTCCAGCGCCGGGTGGCCGGCGGCCACCTCGCCCCGCTCGACCCCGCGCCGCAGGATCTCGCGGAGCGCCGCGATCTCCGGTTCGACGATCGCCTCGCGCAGGGCCCGCTGCAGTTCCGGGTCCTGCATGACGGCGTGGCCGAGCGCCTGGAGCAGCCGGGTGTCCTCGCCCGACCACTCCCCGCGGCCCGTGCCGCCTGCCGCAGGTCCTCGGCGAGGGAGCCGGTGTCGATGCCCGCGAAGCGCACCTGCCGGCGCGAGCGCAGCGCGGCCGCGACAAACTGCGGCTTGGTCTTCCACTGCCGGTAGAGCGTGGACTTGCTGCACCGGGTGAGGGCGGCGACGCCCTCCATCGTGACGGCCTCGTAGCCGCACTCGCGGATCTGCTCGACGACGGTGTCGAAGAACTCCTGCTCCCGCTCGGGCGTGAGCTTGGAGCGGCGCGAGGCGGTGCCCTGCGCCCCGGCCGCCTCCGGCCGGTCCGCGCCCTGCTGCGCCATCGGTGCTGCTCCTCGCCCGGGTCCGGCGGCCGCCCGCGACCGACGTCACCGTCTCTGCTCGACTGCGGCTCAAGTGTGCCGTACGACCATCGACCGGTCATCGATACGCCAGTGTACCGGTACACGAGCGTATCGGTACACTGGCGTATCGGAACGGAACCGTATCGATGTGTCCCGTCCCACCACCACCGCACCACCACAGTGAAGGGGCCGGGGGATGACCGCCCGTACCGAGCCCGCGGAACGGGAGCCGGACACACCGGCACGACCGCCGCTGCTCCGTGAGCTGCTGCTCGTCGCAGGGCTCTTCGTCGTCTACAAGCTCGGCCGGCAACTCGTGTCGGGCCACACCGGCGAGGCCTTCGCGCACGCGCACCGCGTCTGGGACCTGGAGCGGGCGCTCGGGCTGCCCGGCGAGGGCGCGGTGCAGTCGCTGCTGCTGCACGGGGACACGCTCGTACGGGTCGCGAACACCTACTACGCGGCCGTGCACTTCCCGGCCACCGCCGCCTTCCTGGTCTGGCTGTACCTGCGCCGGCCGGCGCACTACGTCTGGGCGCGCCGCGTGCTGGCCGCGGTGACCGGTGCGGCGCTCGTGCTGCACCTGGTGTTTCCGCTGGCTCCGCCGCGCATGCTCGCCGCGGCCGGCCTGGTGGACACCGCCCGCGTGTTCGGGCCGTCGGTGTACGGCCCGCCGGGGGACGACCGGTTGTCGAACCAGTTCGCCGCGATGCCGTCGCTGCACTTCGGCTGGGCGCTGATGGTGGCCGTCGGCCTGATCGTCGCCACCCGGGCGCGGCTGCGGTGGCTGTGGCTGCTGCACCCGCTGGTCACCCTGGTGGTGATCACGGGCACGGCCAACCACTACTGGCTCGACGTGCTCGTGGCCGCTGCCCTGCTGGGCCTGGCGCTCGCGGTGCTCCGCCCGCCCCGGCACCGGTCCCGGACCCTTCTCGTCCGCGCCCGGCCGCACCGGTCCCGCGGGCCCCGCCTGCCGCTGCCCGCCCAGGGGACCGCCCGGGCCCACGGGACGCCCGGCGGCAGCGGCACCGGGAACCCGGGGACCGCCGCGGGCCACAGGGGCACCGGGAACCCGGGGACCGCCGGGAGCCCGGGCGTGGCACGGTGCCAGGGGCGGCCCGGTCGGGGCCGGGAGCCGCCGAGCGGCCCCAGCCGGTCGGGGCGGACCGGTGAGCGCCGCCGTCCTCGCCGTCGGGCTGTCCCTCGTCTCCGCCGTCGCCTACGCCGTCGCGGCGGTCGCCCAGGAACGGCTGGCCGCCCGCCGCCCGGACACGGGCGCCCTGCGCCTGCTGGGCAGCGGCGCCTGGTGGTGGTCGGTGTCCCTGAACGCCGCGGGCGCCCTGCTGCACGTCGCCGCCCTGAAGTACGGCCCGCTCACCGTGGTCCAGCCGCTGGGCGCGCTCACCCTGGTCGCGGCGGTGCCGCTCGGGGCGCGGATCGCCGGCCGGCCGGTCGGCTCCGCCGAGTGGCGGGGCACCGGGCTGACGCTGCTCGGGCTGGGCGCGCTGCTGCTCACGGCGACCGGCCCGGCCCCGACGACGTGCTGAGCGTGCCGGAGGCGCTGGCCGTCTCCGGGGCGACGGCCGCGGTGATCGGCCTGCTGTCCCGGCCCGGCACCCGGCCGGGACTGCGGCACGCCACCGCTTCCGGCGTCGCCTCGGGCGTCGCCTCGGCCCTGACGCAGACCGTCACGGTCGCGGCCACCGACCGCTCGGGCCCCTGCTCGGGGCGCAGGTCGTCGGCGTGGCGGTGCTGGTGGCGGCCTTCGCCGCGGGCGGCCTGCTGCTGGCGCAGACCGCGTACCGCGGCGGCCTGGGCGCGCCGCTGGCGGTGGTGACCCTGGCCAATCCGGTGGCCGCCGCGGTGATCGGCGTGGCGCTGCTCGGCGAGCGGCTGCGAGGCGGCCCGGCCGGGCTCCTGCTGGCCCTGACCGGCGCGGGCCTGGCGGCATGGGGCGTCCTGGTGCTCACCCGCGCCCCGGCCGGGGCCACGGGAGCGCCGGCCCCGGCGGGAGCCCCGGGCTCGTCCGCCCGGCCGGCAGCCTCCGGCGTGCCCGCCCCGGCGGCGTCCCGCGCCGCCCGTACCCCGACGGCGACCGGGCCCGTCTCCTCCCGGCCCCGCCGGACCCGGGCGCCGGCCCGGTGCCCCGGCAGGCGCGGCGGGAACCGGCGCATCCGGCCTCGCTGGAGCGACCGGGGCATCCGGCCTCGCTGGAGCGGCCGGCGGCTACTCGGTGACGATCGCCGGGTCGCTCACTCCGGGCCGCCCGTTCTCGACGTGCCCGGCGAACCGGCGCAGGAAGGCCGGGTCGGACTCCGAGGTGACCGTCAGGTCGTACCAGCGGCGGCTGCGGTCGAGGTCGACGGTGTGCCGGACGGTGGCGCCGGGGCGCACGGTGACGGTCCGGGTCCGGCCGTCGTAGGCGTTGGCGAGCCGGAGGCGGACGGTGCCGGAGCCCTGGTTGGTGAAGGTCAGCTCCACGTCGTCGCGCACGTGCCGCGCCGTGACCTCGGGGCCCGCGCTCCCGCCGGGGTTCCGGAAGACGCGCAGGAAGCCGTTGGGCCGTGCACGGTCAGGTCGTGGACGCCGTCCGAGTAGGCCGCGTTCCAGGTGTCGGAGACGCTCTTGCCCGCCTCGGTGGTGTACGTCCAGGGGCCGTCGGTGCGGTTGCCGGACGTGACCAGGAAGGCGGCTCCGGCCCGCGGCCCCGAGGCGAAGGCCAGCGTGAGCTTCCCGGCGGCCGCGTCCACGGAGGCGTCGACGTGCGGGGCGTACTTCAGCGGGCGGGCGGGGCGCAGGCCGCGCTCCTGCCTGGGCATGTCCGGGTCGGCGGGCGGCGTCGGCCGGTAGTCGGGGTGGCGCTCGCGGTCCGGCGGCTCGTAGGCGTCGGTGCCGGGCAGGTCGGCGGGCGTGCTGTCCTTGCGGGAGAAGTCGAACGCGGAGGTCAGGTCGCCGCAGACGGCGCGCCGCCACGGCGAGATGTTCGGCTCGCGCACCCCGAAGCGGTTCTCCATGAACCGGATGATCGAGGTGTGGTCGAAGGTCTCGGAGCAGACGTAGCCGCCCTTGCTCCACGGTGAGACGACGAGCATCGGCACGCGCGGCCCGAGGCCGTAGAAGCCCTCGCGGTGGGTCGCGCTGCCGGGAAGACGTCCAGGGAGACGTCGACCGTGGAGCGGCCCTGCGCGGCCGACTTCGGGGGCAGCGGCGGCACGACGTGGTCGAAGAAGCCGTCGTTCTCGTCGTAGGTGATGAACAGGGCCGTCTTCGCCCACACCTTCGGGTTGGAGGTGAGGGCGTCCAGGACCTGGGCGATGTACCAGGCGCCGTAGTTGGAGGGCCAGTTGGAGTGCTCGGAGAAGGCCTCCGGCGCGGCGATCCAGGAGACCTGCGGCAGCCGGTCCGCCCGGACGTCCGCGCGCAGCAGGTCGAAGTAGCCGTCGCCGTTCTTGACGTCGGTGCCGGTGCGGGCCTTGTCGTACCAGGGCTCGCCGGGCTCGGCGTTGCGGTACTTGTTGAAGTACAGCAGGGAGTTGTCGCCGTAGTTGCCGCGGTAGGCGTCGTCGATCCAGCCCCAGGAGCCGTCGGCGTCCAGGCCGTCGCCGATGTCCTGGTAGATCTTCCAGGAGATGCCGGCCTGCTCCAGCCGCTCGGGTAGGTCGTCCAGTCGTAGCCGAGCTCGTCGTTGCCGAGGACCGGGCCGCCGCCCTTGCCGTCGTTGCCGGTGTGGCCCGTCCACATGTAGTAGCGGTTCGGGTCGGTGGAGCCGATGAACGAGCAGTGGTAGGCGTCGCAGACGGTGAACGCGTCCGCCAGGGCGTAGTGGAAGGGGATGTCCTCCCGGGTGAGGTACGCCATGGTGGTGGTGCCCTTGGCGGGCAGCCACCGGTCGTACCGCCCGTCGTGGTAGGCGTCCTGGCCGTCGGACCAGCCGTGCGGCAGGCCCTCGAGGAACTGCATGCCGAGGTCGTCGGCGTCCGGGTGGAAGGGCAGCACCTCGGTGCCGTTCTTCTCCTGGTGCCAGACGGACTTGCCGCTCGGGAGGGTGACCGGGTGCGGGTCGCCGAAGCCGCGGACGCCTCTCAGCTTGCCGAAGTAGTGGTCGAAGGAACGGTTCTCCTGCATGAGGACGACGATGTGCTCCACGTCCTCGATGGACCCCGTGCGGTGGTTGGCCGGCAGGGCGGCGGCCCGCTGGATGCTGGCGGACAGGGCGCTGAACGCCGTGGTGGCGCCCGCGAGCTGGAGGAACCGGCGCCGGTTGACTTCGGGCATGGGGGTGGGAAGCCTCTCGCCTTGTCGGAGGGGGAAGGTCGCACGCACGTGACGGAATCTGCGCGAAAGGAGTGTCGCAGGAGCACCAAACGTCAGGGAAGGGTTCGGTGACACCTGCGTGAAGAGCGTCGGTACGCGGGATTGCCGCGGCCACGAGCCGGGGATGGTCGCGATCATGACACGCATGCAGACGACCGAGGCACCCACCCGGCGCCCCGTACGACAGCTCCTCGCCGCCTCCGTGGGCAACGCGGTGGAGTGGTACGACTGGTACGCCTACACCTTCCTGGCCACCTATATCGCCGACCAGGTCTTCCCCGAGGGCGCGGACAACTCGCTGGTCCCGCTGCTGTCGACGTTCGCGGTGTTCGCGGTGGGCTTCTTCATGCGGCCCGTCGGCGGACTGCTGATGGGCGCCGTCGCCGACCGGCGCGGGCGGCGGTCCGCCCTGACGGTGACCATCCTGCTGATGGGCGGCAGCAGTCTCCTCGTCGGCCTGACCCCCACCTACGCGTCCGCGGGCCTCCTGGCACCGGTGGTCCTGGTGCTCGCCCGGCTGCTCCAGGGCCTGTCCGTGGGCGGGGAGTTCGCCGCCTCGACGACCTTCCTGGTCGAGTCGGCGGGGCCCGGCAGGCGCGGGCTGTTCTCCTCCTTCCAGTACGTCTCCACCACCATCGGGCAGCTGGCCGCCTCCGGGCTCGCGGCGCTGCTGGTGACGACCCTCTCCGAGCCCACCATGAACGGCTGGGGCTGGCGCGTGCCGTTCGTCGTCGGCGCCGTCCTCAGCCTGGTCGGATTCTGGATCCGCCGGGGCGCCGAGGAGACCCGCAGCGCCGAGCAGCGCCGCGCCCCGCGGCCCGGCCTGTTCGAGGCGCTGCGCCGGCACCCGCGCGAGTCCCTGCTGATCTGCGGCATCACGGCGGGCGGCACCATCGCCTACTACACCTGGACCTCGTACCTGCCGACGTACGCCGAACTCAACGCGGGCATCGCCAAGTCGGACGCCCTGCTCGCCGGCACGGTCTCGCTGGCCTTCTTCGCCGTGCTCCAGCCGGTCGGCGGTCTGCTCTCCGACCGCTTCGGACGCCGGCCCCTGCTGCTCTTCTTCGGCCTCGGCTTCGCCCTGCTGAGCGTGCCCCTGCTGCACACGCTGCGCGACTCCTTCGCCGTGCTGCTGCTGGTGCAGTGCGCCGGCATGATCCTGCTGACCGGGTTCACCTCGATCAGCGCCGCCGTCAACGCGGAGGTCTTCCCGCCGCGGGTGCGTGCCGCGGGCATCGGCTTCCCCTACTCGCTGACCGTCGCGCTGTTCGGCGGGACCGCCCCGTACGTCGGCACGCTGTTCAAGGAGCTGGGCCACGCGGGCTGTTCCCGTGGTACGTGGCGGTGCTGTGCCTGCTGTCGTCGGTCGTGTACCTGCGGCTGCCGGAGACCGCGCACACGGAGCTGAAGCGCTGAACGCGCCAGGGATCAACCCGTACCTCACCCGTACCCAAGCTCCTCGACTCGGCTTACCCTGGGTTTTCCGCACGCGTGGAACGAGGGGAACACGTGGGGTCACGGAATGCCGGGGCTGACGTATCGCAGGGAGCGGGCGCATGGCGGGCCCGCGTACGGGACCACCGGGGCGCGGGCGGCATCGGGGCCGGGGTGCTGCTGACCGAGCGGACCGTCCTCACCTGCGCGCACGTGGTCGAGGCGGCGCTGCGGCTGCCCGGACCGCACACCGGGCCACCGCCCGACGGCACGGTCCTGCTGGACTTCCCGCCGCCGGGCGGCTCCCGGACCGGCCGGTCCGCGCCCGCGTGGCCGACGGCGGCTGGCTGCGCTCCGCCCCTGCCGGCGACCTGGCGGTGCTGCGCCTGGAGGAACCGCCGCCGGCGCCGGTGCGGCCCGCGCCGCTCGGTCTGTGCGGCGACCACACCGGCGGGCCCGTCTCGGTGTTCGGCCACCCGGCGGGCGTGCCGGACGGCGTCTGGGCCCGGGGCCGGGTCGTCGGGCCGGGCGGCTCGCATCCGGCGTGGCGTCAGATCGACGGCTGGACGCGACCGGGGCCGCCGTCGCCAAGGGGTTCAGCGGAGCGGGTGTGTGGCACGCCGAACGGGCGCTGGTCGTCGGCGTCCTCGCCGCGGTCCTGGCGCCCGGGCCGGGCAGCGCCGGCGCCGCGCCCGGGTGGCCTGGATGATCCCGCTGGACGTCCTGGAGGGGACGGCGTTCGCCGTGGCCGGGGCGCCCGCGGCCCAGCCGGCGCCGGTCGGGCCGGCGCCGCCGAGCGCGCTGTGGCCGCTGGTGGACCGGCTGCTCGCCATGGAGACGTTCCGGACGGACGCCGCGGCCCCGCTGCTCGGCCAGCTGCCGCCGCGATCGCGGCGGGGACCGCCCGGGCCGGCACGCCGAGGACGCAGCTGTACCAGATCGTGCGCCGGTGCGGGGACTTCGCCGAGGGGCCGGCCGCACTGGTGGACGCGGTGCAGTGGCTGGAAGGGGACACCATCGCCGTGAAGGACTTCGTCACACAGGCCAGGCGGACGTGGCCGGACCGGCTGGGCGCCGATGGCTGACACCACCGTCTCCCGGACCCGCAGACCGCCGCCCGGCTCGCCGACGCCCTGATGAAGGTGGCGGTCCTCGACGACCTGGACGCCCGCAGGATCTGCCTCGTCGACGCCATGGACCGGCTCCGGCTGCGGCTGTCGGTGCCCGAGTTCGACGACAAGAAGATCCACATCGTCACGATGGTGCGCACGTTCGGGGCGGTGCCGGACGGCTGGCGGCACCTGACCGAGGCCGTGCAGCACCTGGCCGACTACGACCTGCCGTCCCGGCACGCCGCCGCCCTCGCCCACCCCGTGGTGCCGCCGGTCCTCGACGACCCCGCCCAGCACCGGCTGAACGAACTGCTCGCCGGCCTCGACCGCACCACCGTGCCCGCCCTCGACGCCGTGTACCACTCGGCCGCCGGGGACCACTTCGGTCCGCTGCCGGAGAGCGTGCACACGGCGTGGGACGCCTACCAGCTGCTCGCCCACACCAACCGCCCGCCCGACGGCGCGCCCCGCACCGTGCGCTTCCTCCAGGAGCTGGCCGTCCTGCTCACCCCCGAGCGCGGGGACGCGATACGGGCGTGGATCAGCGGCCAGGTGCGCTCCACCGTCCGCGACAGCCTCCGGGCGCAGTGGATCCTGGACGACTCACGGACCCACGCCGGCGTACGGCGCAAGCAGCCGGACCACCCCGCCCATCTGCTGATCCGGCTCGCGCCCGCGACGACGTCACCGGACCGGGTCGACGTCAGCTGCTGGGTCAACACCTCGGCCGTCTGGGAGCCGCGCCGGCGCGAGGAGCGCTCCGTGCCGGCCGCCGATGTGCGCCGTTGCGTGGCCGGCCTCGTCGACCGGGAGGAGGCCCGGCTGCGCACCCATCGCGGCGGACTCGTACTGGAGTTCATACTCCCCCTCTCGCTGGTGAACGAACCGGTCGAGGAGTGGCCGCGGCTCAGCGCCTTCGGCACCGAGACCGTCTGGGACAGCGAACTGGGCGGGCCACCGCTCGGAGTGGACTACAAGGTCGTCGTCCGCAGCAAGGAGCGCATCGACGCAGAGCAGTTGCACCGGGTGTGGAACGAGCGCTGGGACGTACTGACCGCCGAGGAGCGGCCGGCCCGCGTGCTCCATTGCGCCGAGGTGACGGCGCGCGCGGCGAGTTGCTCTACGCGCGCCTCGCGAAGGATCCGGCCGTCGTCCTGATGACCCTGGGTTCCCGCCCGACGACGGGCACGGACGCCGGGAACTGCTCGTCGGCCTGCAGGCCGGCCTGCCGCTGCTGCTGTGGGACCGTTCGGGCGGGCCGCGGGATCGCTGCCGGAGGTGGCCGACGGGGCGCTGGAGGGCGGGTTGAGCGAGATTCTGGACCGGCTGACGCGCTTGCGCTCCGCTCCCGGTACGGGGGACCATAACGCCGAGGGTTTCGGCCCTCGTCTTGCCGTGCTGTGGGACGACCCGAACCGACTTCCTGAAGTTCCCGAGCCGATTGCTTGAGCGCCTACGAGCCACTGCGTGACCCACTAGGGTGTGACGACCTGAACACCGGTCACGGCACCTGCGTGACTGGCCGGCACGACGACCGACCGACCCGTGGACCGCGACGGACCCGGGTCGGCCGCCCGGTGACCCCGCGCGGGCCCGGGAGAGGGGGGTGGCGATGAACGGTGACGTCCCGCAGGAGCCGGGCGTGCCCGACGGCACGTCCGCCGCCGAGGACGGCCGGGAGTGGTGGATCTACCGGGGCACGGGCGGGCCGGACGCCGGCGCGCCGCTCGCCGAGGTGCTGCCGCCGCCCCTCCGTGGCGGGACTTCGACGGCGGCCCCGTCGTGCCCGGCCCGCCGCCCCGGGACGACGCCGAGATCCGCCGGCGCCTGGGCTCGCCCGAGGTGCGGCTGCGGCCCGCGCCGCCGGAGGAGGCCGACATGGTCAACGCGGCGCTGTTCCTGCGCCGTCCCCTGATCGTGACCGGTGCGCCCGGCATCGGGAAGTCCAGCCTGGCCCACCGCGTCAGCCGGGAACTCGGTCTCGGCCGCGTCCTGCGCTGGACGATCACCAGCAGGTCCACACTGAAGGACGGCCTGTACGCCTACGACGCCATCGGCCGGGTGCAGGAGGCCGCCGCCCGCGGCGCGCTGCACGGCTCCGAGGCCCCCGGCGCCGCCGAGCGGCCCGACGGCGCCGAGGCCGCCGAGGCGCTCGCCGGGCTCGGCGACTTCGTCCAGCTCGGCCCGCTGGGCACGGCGCTGATCCCCCGTGAGACGCCGCGGGTGCTGCTCATCGACGAGTTCGACAAGGCCGACACCGACCTCGCCAACGATCTCCTGGGAGTCTTCGAGGACGGCGAGTTCCGCATCCCCGAGCTGTCCCGGGTGCGGTCGCGGATGCCGGACGTGACCGTGCACACCGACGACCCGGACGACACGTACACGGTGCACCACGGCCGGATCCGCTGCCGTGCCTTCCCGTTCGTGGTGATCACCAGCAACGGGGAGCGCTCGCTGCCGCCGGCCTTCCTGCGCCGCTGCCTCACGCTGGAGATGGCGGCCCCGGACGCGGACCGGCTCGCGGCCATGCTGGCCGCCCAGTTCGGCACCGGCGACGGCGGCGAACGCTCCGCGATGATCCGCGACTTCCTCTCGCGCGCCCTGGCCGGCGGCACCCTGGCCGCCGACCAGCTGATGAACGCGGAGTTCCTGCGCATCTCCCCCGCGGGCCCCGACGAGGCCTCGTGGAACAGGCTGCTGCACTCGCTGTGGCGCAGGCTGGACGAGGTCGGTTCTGCATGACCCTTCCGCCCTCCCGGCACGGCGGGGCGAGTGACGGTACCGCGCCGGGTATCGCCTCGCACGGGGAGGCGTGTGCCCCGCCCACGGTGTACGACGTGGGCGAGGCCGTCTGGCTGGCCCTCCAGCTCGATCTGCGCACCCGGGCCGTGCGCGCCCGCGAGGACGACGACGAGGACGCGCCCGGCGCCCGGGAGGAACCGGCCGCCGGGACACCGCGGCCGGCGACCCGGACCCGCCCGCCCGCCCGCCGGGGACGACGGGCGGCGGACGCCGGACACCCCGCAGGACGATCCGCCGGAGCCCACCGCCCTCCCGGACGGACCCGGGAGCACGGACGCGGGCGACGGGCGGCCCGCGGCCGGGCCCGGCCCGGCCGCACCGGTGCCGTCCGGGTCGTGGCACCCGGGCGGCCACGACGACGACCCCTGGCCCGGTCTGCTGCCCGGTCCCTCCCTGGAGCGCTCCCGCGAGATCGAGAAGGCGCTGCGGCCCCTGCGCCTGCGGCTGCCGTCGCGCACCGTCCGGCTGCTGGACGAGGAGGCCACGGCCGAGTCGCGGGCGGAGCAGGGCGCCTGGGTGCCGCGCCACGTCCCGGCGGAGGAACGCTGGCTGACGGTGACGCTGGTCGTCGACGACGGCGAGTCCATGGCGCTGTGGACGCGGACGGCCACGCGGCTCGCGGCAGTCCTGGCCGGCTCGGGCGCCTTCCGCGACGTCCGGGTGCGGCACTGGCGGTCCGCGGCCGGCGGGCCCGTGGCGGCCGGCGCCGACGGACGGCACGTCGTGCTGGTCCTCACCGACATGTACGCGCCCCACTGGCGGGACGGTGCCACGTACCGGCGGCTCGCGCGCTGGGCGGAGGCGGTGCCCGTCGCCGTGGTCAGCGTCCTGCCGGAGTACCTGTGGTCCCGGCTGCCCGTGGTGCCGGCGCCGACCCGGCTGCGCAGCCCGGGCCCGGCCGCCCCCAACCGGTCCTGGACGCACCGGCCGGACGGCCTGGTGCCGCCGGGCGCCGTCCCGAGGGCCCGGGTGGCTGCCGGTGCCCGTGCTGGAGCTGACCCCTCAGGCCCTGGGGGCGTGGGCGCGGCTGCTGCGCCACGAGCGGCCGGCGGAGTACACCATGCGCACCGTTGCGGTGTCCGCGGCCCACCCGCCGCCCCGGCCGTGCGCCGGCCCGCCCCGCCGCCACCGCTGTCGGCGGCCGACCGGGTCCGCAGGTTACGGGCGCAACTCAGCCCCGTCGCCTACCACCTGGCCCGGCTCGGGCCGCGATCCCCGTGAACCTGTCCGTGCTCCAGGTGCTCCAGCAGCGGCTGCTGCCCGAGGCCCGGCCCTGGCACCTGGCCGAACTGCTGGTGAGCGGGCTGCTGCAGCCCGCGCCCGCCGCCCCCGACGCCCCGGACGTGCCGCCCTCGGCCCGTGTCGACCTGGAGTTCGCCGCCGGAGTGCGGCAGGAACTGCTCGCCGAGGGCACCCGCCGGGAGACCGCGCTGGCGGTGCGGGTGGCCTTCGACCACCTCGCGACCATCCTTCCGGCCGCCACCGGGGCGCCCTGCGCCAGGCACGGGACCTCATCACGGACCCGAGCCGCGCGGCGCGGCTGCCCTGGAGGGGGTGCGCACCTGGCTCGCGCCCGTGCTGCCCGCGCTCAGCGCGCTCGACGGGCAGCACACGGCCGCCGCGAGCCTGCTCCACGACCGGCTGCACGCCGCGCCGGCGGACACCGCGCCCGGCGCGTCACCGGCCCGCCCCGCGGACAGCACCACGGGTCATGACCGTGATACACAGAGTGATGAGTTCGGCAGTCCGGAGTCCGCGCCTCCCGGCGAGACGCACCCCGCCCTCCCCCGGGAGGCGACCTCGGACCGCATGACGACGATGGAGGGATCGTGTCCGTGAGTGGCGTGCAGCCTGTCGCTGCGATGACCAGGGTCGACGGGGCTCGGAAACCGCCGCCCGTATGGGGCAACGTGCCTCCACGGAATCGCGCCTTCACCGGCCGCGAACAGTTGCTCGAAGACCTGCACCGGCGGCTCCAGGAGGGCACCACCGCGGTGCTCCCGGAGGCCCTGCAGGGCATGGGCGGTGTGGGCAAGTCGCAGCTCGCCGTCGAGTACGTCTACCGCCACCAGCACGAGTACCAGGTGATCTGGTGGATCGCGTCCGAGCAGCCGCAGCAGATCCGGCAGATGCTGGTGGAGCTGGCCCGGCGGCTCGGTCTGGAGGTCGGCAGCGGCGAGGCCAACACGGCCGTGCCCGCCGTGATAGAGGCCCTGCGCGTCGGCGAACCGTACAAGAACTGGCTGCTGGTCTTCGACAACGCCGAGGACCCGGACGCCGTTCGCGAATTCTTCCCACCAACGGCCCAGGACGCATTCTCGTGACCTCTCGCAACTCCCAGTGGGCGACCGCCGCGCGGCCCCTGGAGGTCGACGTCTTCGCCCGCGAGGAGAGCCGCCAGCTGCTCCAGCTGCGCGCCCCCAGCCTCGACGACCGCACCGCCGACCGGCTCGCCGAGACGCTCGGCGACCTGCCGCTCGGCATCGAACAGGCCGCGGTGTGGCTCTCCGAGACCGGCATGCCCGCCGACGAGTACCTGCGCCTGTTCGAGCAGCAGGCGGCCGAGCTGATGCTGAGCGACCCGCCGCCGGACTACCCGCTGTCCGTCGCGGCCGCCTGGAACGTGTCGCTGGAGCGGCTCCAGAAGAACCACCCGGCGGCCCTCCAGCTCCTCCAGGTGTGCGCGTTCTTCGCCCCGGAGCCCATCTCCCGGCGGCTGCTCACCGGTGTCCGCGACGCCCCGGTCCCGCCCGAGCTGGCGGCCGCGCTGAGCGACCCGATCCGGCTGGGCCGGGCCATCCGCGAGATCAACCGGTACGCGCTGGCCAGAATCAACCACAGCACCAACACGATCCAGTTGCACCGACTGGTGCAGCGCGTGCTGATCAACCAGATGCCCGACACCGTCCGGGAGCAGATGCGCGCCGGCGCGCACCGGCTGCTGGCCAAGGGCGACCCGAGCGCACCGGCCGACCCGGGCCAGTGGCGGCAGTACGGTGAGCTGCTGCCCCACGTGATCAGCAGCAGGGCCGTCGAGTCGACCGACATGTGGGTGCGGCAACTGGTGCTCAACGAGATCCAGTACATGTTCTCGTGGGGCGACCACGAGGGCTCCCGCGACCTCGCCCAGCAGGCCTACGAGACCTGGAAGCGCGTCGACGGCGAGGACGCCGAGCACGTGCTGATGGCGGCCAAGCTGTACGGCGACGCGCTGCGCATCCTCGGGCACTACCGCATGGCCTACGAACTGGACCAGCGCACCCGGGAGGCGATGACCCGCACGCTGGGGCCCGAGCACGAGCGGACGCTGGAGATCATCTCCATCCTCGCCTGGGACCTGCGGATGCGCGGCGACTTCGCCCGGGCCTCCGAACTGGACCAGCAGATCTTCGACACCAGCCGACGGCTGTTCGGCCCGAACGACGTCTCCACGCTGATCGTCGCGCACCGCGTGGCGCTCAACCTCCGGCTCACCGGCGACTTCCGCAAGGCGCTGGAACTGGACCAGGACACCTACCGCCGCAAACTCGAGGAACTCGGCGAGAACGCCCTGTCGACCCTCGGCACCCTCGCGGGCGTGGCCGTCGACCGGCAGGAGGCCGGCGAGTACATCGAGGCGCGCGACCAGCAGCAGGAGGTCGTCAGCCGCTACGAGTACAACTACGGGCCGACCAACCCGAACACCATCGGCGGCTACCGCGGTCTGGCCGTGGCCGAGCGCCGGGCGGGCCGCCACGAGCGGGCGCTGGAACTGTCCGCCAAGGCCCTGGCGCTGTTCCGCAACCGCTACGGCGACAACTACCCGGACACGCTGGCGGCGCTGCTCGCGCACTCCGTCGACGTGCGCCACAGCGGCGACCTCCAGCAGGCCCTGGATCTCAGCGAGCGGGGCTGCCAGGGGTACGCGCGGCTGTTCGGGGACGAGCATCCGCACACCCTCGGCGCCCAGGTCAACCACGCCGTCTGCCTCCGGCTGCTCGGCCGCGGGCAGGAGGCCCGCCGGCTCAACGAGCGGCTGCTGCCCGCGCTCGGCGAGAAGCTGGGCGAGAACCATCCGAACGTGCTGGCCTGCTCCACCAACCTCGCCGCCGACCTCTACGAACTGGGTGAGGTCCAGGCGTCGGTGGAGCTGAGCACCCGCACGCTGGAGCAGAGCCGGCAGCGGCTCGGCCCGGACCACCCGGCGACCCTGGCCACCAGCGTCAACCTCGCCCTGGGCATGCGGCTGCTGGGCCGGGTCGACGAGGCCGACGCCCTGCAGACGGACACCCTCGCCCGGTACGCGCAGGTCCTGGGCGAGGACCACCCGGCGACGGTGGCCGCGGCCGAGAACCGTCCGGCGAACTGCGACATCGACCCCATGCCGCTCTGACACCGAGCGCCGTACAGGGAGGCCCCCGCCGGGCGGGCCTCCCTGCGCCCGGCCCTGCGCCGCCGGCCGGGGTCCGGTCCCGTTTCGGGGGATCCGGTCCCGTCGGAGGACTCGGGCCCGTCGGAGGACTCGGGCCCGTCGGAGGACTCGGGCCCGTCGGGGGACTCGGGCCCGTCGGGGGTCCACAGCCGTCGCGGGTCGGCCTCTCAGGGCTCCTCGTCGACCGCGCCGGAGCGGCCGATCCAGTCGGCGACCGCCACCGGGTCGGGCGGTGCGCCCGGTCCGGTGCGCAGTTCCGCGGTCACCGCGCGGACCAGTTCCGGGCGGTGCAGCAGGGCGTCGGCCGCGGTGCTCTCCCCGGTGTCGCGCAGGGCGAGTCCCAGCCCGGCCCAGGCGGACGCCGATGCGGGATGCCGGGCCAGCACGTCCAGATAGCCGCGGACGGCGTCGTCCGCCGCGCCGTGCAGCAGCGCCACGTCGGCGGCCGCCAGGGCCGCGGGCCGGGCGGTGCCGGTGCCCTCGGCGGCCCGTTCGGCCAGCGCCCCGGGCTCGGCCAGCAGGACCCGGCGCAGCTCGCTGCGGGCGTCGGGAGAGCCCGGCCCGGAGTCCGGCCGCAGCCGGGACGGCACCGGGGGCGCCTCCTTCGGGTCCGCGCCGCGCCGCCAGGCGGCGGCCGTCTCCCGTACCGGTCCGGGGTCCGGCCGCAGGTGCCGGCCCCGCCACACCGCGCGCAGGTCGTGTTCCTCGGCACGGGCCACCGACCGCGGCCGGCCGGGCACCGGTTCGTCCGCCCAGGCGGCCGCCTGCGCCGCCATCCCGGCGACGAACCGCCGCCCGAGCTCCGTCAGCGTCCCGCCCGCCGGAAGGGCGTCCAGCACCTGGGTGACCGCACCGCGCCACACGGCGAACTCGAAGTGGGCGAGGTCGGCCGCCCGGCCGTCGAGGGCGGCGCGTTCGACCCGCCAGAAGTCGGCCACCCGGCGAAGGCGTAGGCACCGTGCAGCGCGCCGGAGACGGGGCGGGGATCGCCGCGCCAGGGGTGTACAGCAGCGGGCCCTCGCCATGGGTGAGCCGCAGCTGGTGCAGCAGGCCGTTGAGGACGGAGTGCCGGGCCTCGTGCACCAGGGACACCGCGAGTTCCACGGCGTCCTGCGGCAGGGACAGCAGGGCGCTGCCGACGGCCTCGGTGTAGGAGGCGCTGGCCGTGCGGAAGCGGGGCGCGGCCGGAAGCGGCACCAGGACCCGCAGGGTGCGGGCCACCAGCTGCGCCGCGCGCGGATGCCGGGCGTGCAGCAGTTCGCCGGCCTCGCCCAGCAGATGCCGCCAGCGCTGCGCCTCCGCCCCGGTGAGCGGGGAGGCGTCCGGCAGCGGGCCGGTGCGGAAGTCCCGGTAGGGGTCGCCGTCCTCCAGGGCGAGGGGCGGATCGTCGGGCCGGTGGCTCCAGGGCAGGCGGCGCACCGGCTGCCAGGCGCCGTCGGCGCGGCTCAGGTCGGCCGGGAGGGGGACCGTCCGGTCGCCGAGGACGAGCAGCGCGGAGCGGTCACCGGACCGGCGGACGTCCAGGGTGGCGACGGCAGGTGCCGGCGGGGCGCCCGCGGGAAGCCGGAGGCGGCCCAGCGTGGGCAGGGCGAGCGCGTCGCCGTACACCGGCAGGTGCAACGTTCCTGCGACGCCGGCGCGCAGTGCTCCCGCGGCGGCCAGGCAGTGCAGATAGCCCAGTTCGGCCCACGGCGGCAGCTCGTCGCCGGTCCCGGTGCCCGGTCGGTCACCGGCCCGCAGCCGCTCCAGCACGCGCACCGCCCAGGTGCCGGTGCCGGGGTGCTCCAGCAGGTCGACCACGACGTCCGGGCGGGACCGCTCGACGCGCAGCAGCAGCTCCATGGCGGCTTCCACGCGCAGCGGCCGCGGTGCGGCGGACTCGCCCGCGGCGTCCGCCACGGCGCGCAGCATGAGCAAGCGCCGGCTGCGTTCGACCGCGCGCATCCGCTCGGCGGTGGACGGCGCGACGAGTCCGGCGGCCGTCTCGTCGAGGTCGGACACCGGGGTGCGGTGGGTACCGAGCCCGGTCCTGCTGCCCACGGGCGGATTCGTCATCCGGCGTCAGGAGGGCAGGTCGTCGTTGCCGCAGTCGGCGGCCAGGTACGGACTGCCCGCTCCCCGCTGGCGCTCTGCAGCGCCGGTGTCTCACCCAGGCGCCGCACGAGGGTGTGCAACGCGTCGACGAACCGGGGGTCGTGGGAGGTCATCACGTCCTGGAGCCCACATCGGCTGAGATCGACGAGGTCGGTCTCGAACTCGGTCGCAGAAGTCGTCACGTCCCGCTGCCCCCTAGTAACTGTGTCGGATCCGGTTGCGTCGCGTCCACGGGCTCTCTCTCATACTGACCGTTCGATTGCCGCACCGAAAGGGCACCTGGCGGCCACTTGGGCCGGAAGTGGATTGTCGGAAGGGGAAGTTCGGGCCGCCGCCGCCTCGCGGGGAGGTGATGTCCCGGTGTCTTCCGGACGATTCGCACGGTGTCCCGGCGGGCACACAGAACCCGTCGGGACACCGGGACGGGCGGGGGGAAGACGTGGCCGAGTTGCTGCGGTTCGAGATGGAGGACGGCGGCAGTGTGGTGGCGCAGGTGGACCATCTCGGCGGCGGGGTCGTGGAGGCGACCAGCGCCGCCGACCTGGTGGCCCGTGCCACGGGGTCGTTCGAGTCGGCGCTGGAGGGTGTGCGCCGGGCCGCCGCCGTGACCCTGAGCCGGATGAGCGCGCTTCCACAGCGCCCGGACGAGGTCACCGTCGAGTTCGGCATCCAGCTCGACGCCGAGGTCGGTGCCGTCCTGGCCCGCACGGGGGCGCAGGGGCACCTCCAGGTGCAGGTGACCTGGCGGCGGGCGCCCGCGGAGGCCGGGGACGGGCCCGAAGGGCCCGGCCCGTCCCCCGCCTGACGGGCCGTCGGCGTACGCCTGCGCGCGCACGCCCGCGCCCGGCGGCCCGTGGGCCGGCGCGGTCCGCGCGGCGGCAGAAGCCTTGCGGGCGCGTGGCGGACCTCACGAGACTGAGGCGGGACCACGGCACGCGGGGCGGGCGACGCCGCCCGCCTCTCAGGGACGGGGAACGCCATGCCGCACATGACCGCCTTCGCCAAGAACCAGTGATACAGCTAGCGCACCTTTCTGACCTGCGCTTGTGTGGGAGCGATGAGGCTGTGGCCTGCTAGGACGGGGTGCAGAGGCGATCGGAGGCAGTCAGAGGAATCCGCTCTGATTCGCCCCCCCGTTCGACCCGGGCCGCTCAGAGGCAGTCAGAGGCAGCAGCCTCTGCAACACGCTACTGGCCGAGCTGAGTTGGCCGGTGTGGATCAACAGTGGACCACTCTGGCGGGGCTCTGGTTGTGAACCCTAGCGGGGATCGCCGACGCCACACGCCAGTTGGCAACAGATGGGATCTGCCCATGCCTTGCTCGCCCGGTCGGCCGCATAGCATCCGGCACGCTCCCCGCCACATTTGCCAGACGCCGCTCAGCGACGGGCCTGTTGCTCCCCAAGCGGTCCACCCCTTGACCAAAAACACCCCCACAGCGGCTTTTCGTAACACATACTAGTTGTCGCCTCACGTGCCACAGGTTGTACGGCGTGGTGATGGCACGGATTCCGTTGGGCTGCTCCGGGAGCACCATGCACGTCACCCACGCCAAAGTGGCTAACTTCCGCGCCTTGCATGACGCGGAGATCCAGATCGACGCGTCGACGACACTGGTCGTAGGCCGGAACAACAGCGGCAAGACCTCATTCGTTAATCTGTTCGAGAAATTCTTCAGCCCGAGTGACGATGTAAAGTTCGTCCTTGAGGACTTCACCACAAGTCGCATTGCCGACCTGGAGCACGCTCGCCGACAGTTCGCTGACGCCGGGCAGCTGGACACTGCGGGCGACAGAGAGGCGGCTGAAGCTCTGCGGAGCAAGGCGCTTGAGCTAGTGCCGGCCATTCGTCTCGCGATCACGGTCGAATACGACGAGGAGGACGACCTCGCCCCCATCAGCACCGCCATCCTCGATCTCGACGAGACCTGCCGCAGTGTCCGCATCGTTGCCACGCTGGCTGCCGGCGACCCGGTGAAGCTCCTTGCGGACTTCAGCGAAGCCGCTCGCCGTGCTGGGAGCCAGTTCGACAGCTACAAGTGGCTGCGTCGGAAGTTCAACGAGCACTTTACGGCGACGTACCGTACAGTGAGCCCCGTCGATGACTCGGTCAGTCGTGAACTCAAGCCGACTGCCGCGCGGTCGATACTCGCCGTCCGCTTCATCTACGCGCAGAACAAGTTCGACGACACTCCTGCGGACAAGACCCGGACCCTATCGAAGACGTTCGAGGCCTACTACCGGGCCTCAAGCAGTGATGACAACCGTGGACAGAATGTCGACCGGATCGAAGATGCGCTCGCGCTGGCGTCGAAGGAGCTGGACTCCAACTACGACGAACTCTTCGAGCCGTTCCTCGACGACCTGAGTCGCTTCGGCCTGGAACTGATGTCTCCACTGCACCCACCTCGGATCGTCGCTCTGATCGAGGGCGCTGCCGTCCTGCGTGGGAGCACCCGGATCCAGTACCCCTCCGGGGATGATCAGTACCCGCTGCCTGAAGGCCACAACGGCCTTGGCTACAGCAAGCTCATCTTCACTATTTTGCAGATCAGGGGCTTCATCGAGAGCTGCAGCAAGGCTAGCCCACAGCCTGCGCTGCAGATCCTTTTTATCGAGGAACCTGAGGCCCACCTGCATCCCCAGATGCAGGAGACGTTCATCAAGAACATCGAGGAGTACATCCGGAGCAAGACCGACCGGAAGGTGCAGGTCGTCATCACCACGCACTCGTCCCACATGGTCGCCAGGAGCGGTTTCTCGAAGATCCGCTACTTCGACGCCGCGGAGCATCACGTCACCATCAAGGACATGTCCACGTTCCGGGCCAGCGTCAAGAAGAGGAGCGACGGCAGGGAGACTCTGCGGTTCCTGGAGCAGTACATGGAACTGCACCGCTGCGACATGTTCTTCGCAGACAAGATCATCCTCATCGAGGGGACAGCCGAACGTCTCCTCCTGCCGAAGATGATCGCCCGTTGCGCAGCGCGTCTGCAGCACCAGTACGTCTCGGTCATCGAAGTGGGCGACGCCTACGCAGTCCGCTTCCGCAGCCTGCTGGAGTTCCTCAACGTCAAAACCCTCATCATCACGGACATCGACTCCGTCGACCCGTCCAGAAGAAGCGCCTCGGCTGTCATCCTGCCACCCCGGGCGCCAGCACCTCCAACTCCACCCTGAAGCACTGGCTTCCAGGCAAGGAAGTCATCACCGAACTGCTCACCACACCAAACGAAGACAAGGTGAGCAAGAACGTTCGAGTCGCCTATCAGGTGCCCGAACAGCCAGGCGGATCCTTCGGCCGCAGCTTCGAAGACGCCTTCATCATCGCCAACGCCCTTGTCCTCGCCGACAACATCTCCGGCCTCGCTCTGAAGGGGCACTTCGACCGCACTGTGGGCGAGCACCTCAGCGAGGCAGCAATCGCGACGCAGGCATACCAGATCGCGGAGAATCTCCGTGACCACAAGACAGACTTCGCCTTCGACGCCATGCTTCTGGACGGCTGGAAGGTGCCCCGGTACATCGACGAGGGCCTGCAGTGGCTGACACTACCGTGAAGACGACGATCGACAAGGTCATCGGTGAACTGGAAGCACGGCGTAGCTTCCTGGTGGAGGCCGGTGCCGGCGCCGGCAAGACGACGACACTGGTCGAGGCTCTGGAGCACAGCCTCCGCAGCCAGGGGTCGGAATTGGCGAGCAAGGGCCGTCGCATCGCATGCATCACCTTCACCAACGTGGCCAAACGCAAGATCACCGACCGGATCCACGACAACCCGCTCGTGGCGGTTGCAACCATCCATGAGTTTCTCTGGGAGATCATCAAGGACTTCGGAGCCGAGCTGTGGCAGCAGATCATTGAATATAACGAGGCTCTGCCGACGCCCGAGGATCTCAGCGAGCTCACCAGCCCTCTGCCGCCTGTCCAGTATGTCGACCGGCGACGGCGCCTGGACCGGGGGAGATATCCCACGACGAGGTCATCGACCTCGCGCTGCGCATGGTGACCCGGCATCCCAAACTCACGCGTCTCATCGCCGATTGCTACCCCGTCGTCTTCGTGGATGAGTACCAGGACACCTCTCCCAAGACGATCCGCCTGCTGCTCGACCACCTCGCCGGGGCCGGCCGCCAGTCCTGCGTCGTTGGCCTGTTCGGCGACTCCATGCAGAAGATCTACGCCACGGGGCAGGGCGCCGTTCTGCATTCCAAGCTGACCGTCATCACCAAGCACGAGAACTACCGCTGCTCTCCCCCGGTTGTCGCCGTTCTCAACAAGATCCGTCCCGAGCTGCGGCAGGAAGCGGTGGGCGAGCACACAGACGGGGAAGTGCACCTCTTCCTCAACTCCGCCCTGCCCACTGGCCAGCCACGCCTGGATGCGGCTCGCCGGCAACTCGCCGAACTGGGCTGGAGCGACGACACCACCAGCTACCTGATGCTCACCCACCGAGGGATCGCGGGAGCCCTGTCCTACGGTGCCCTTCTGCAGCAGTACCAGATCCTCGGCTCTCGAGGTCGCGACAAGCTTCTGGACAACGACGAGCCGTACATCGAATATTTCAGCCGGGTCGAAGCTCTCTGTCGTGCCTTCCACGCGCTCGACTATGCAGAGCTCACAAGCCTTTTGGTGGCAGGACGGACCACCATCACAAGTCACGCTGACAAGCAGCGGATCGCAGGCGACATCAGACAACTGACCACGGTGCGAGAGTCCGGAACAATCGGTGACGTACTCGACCACATGGCGCGGCAGCACCTTCTGTCAGTGCCCCGCAAGCTCAGCGACCTCGAACGCCGACGGAGGTCTGAAGACCTCGAAGGCTACGACGCAAAGCTGGCCGAATTCTCTAACGCCCTGCGGGAAGTCCCTTACAAGGAAGTCATCCGCTTCATCGAGTACCGCGAGCAGCTCACCCCGTTCCACACCCAGCATGGAGTCAAGGGCGACGAGTTCGACAACGTGATCGTGATCATCGACGACGGGTCGTGGACCCAGTACAACATGGGCAAGATGCTCACCGGCCGTGACCTCGAGAAACGACTGGAGCGATCACGCAACCTCTTCTACGTCTCGTGCTCCAGAGCCCGCCGTGGCCTCGCGGTCGTCTTCCTCACCGACGTCCCCAACGAAGCCCTGCCCAACGCCTACGACTGGTTCGCGTCAGGGACCGTGCACCCTTGACCCCGGGAAGGGCGCGAGCGCCTCGACGGTCACCCTGGACCTGGAGACTCCCCAACGGCCTCCTTGCCCCGAGTCGTCGCTCCTGCTGCGATCGCCGAACTCGTTGCCTACCATGCGGGCACGCAGCGGAACGAGTTCGGGAACGTGGCACGCCCGCAGGTACTGAAGGTGGGATCCACAACTCCGCGTCCGGGAGCTGGCGTTATGTTATGAGCACCACCCTTTTCATTGATCACTCACTACCTTTCGTCGCTGGAGTCCTCGGCCAGATGTCCGTGGTGCCGGTACACCATTTCGTCGGGGTGGCGGGTCACCCGGGCCAGCCGCCAGGCCGCGTCATAGGACATCCGGCCGCCTTCTTGAGCACGAAGCCGCAGGGCCAGGAGGCTGGTTGCCGGGTCGATCAGCCAGCGCAGGGCGGATAGCTTCATCGGGCCGTGCCCACCTCGGTGACAGGGCGCGGCTCTGCGCCATCGCTGACGCTCTCGGACGCATCAGCCGCTGACGGCTCGCCCGGTGCCGGCCAGGCGAGCACGTCGTTCCATCCCATCTGGTCCAGGACGGTGCGGACGGTGGTGGTGAAGCGGGCGTGTTGTCCCGGGTCGTTGCCCAGTTTCTCCCAGACGTACAGGAGGGTGTGGGCGACGCGTTCGGCCTTGGACTGGGTGTCGTCGGCCGCGCCGACGAGGGGGAGGATCTTCTTCTTGAAGAGGTCCCAGTCGAGGGATTCCAGGTCGTCCAGGTGGCGGTCGAGCCACCAGATACGCGTGGCGTCCGGGCTGTCGAAGACCGCTTGTCTGAACCGTTCTCGGCGTTCGTGTTCCTGCGCGAGCTGGAGTGTCACCTCGCGTATGGCGTCTTGGTATCTCTGTGAGCGGTTGGCGTCTTGCTCGGTGAGCAGCAGGGTGATGTGCGCCTTGAGCCAGAGGCCTGGTGTGTCCTTGGGGTGTGCCAGTGCGCCGCGGCGAGTGTGAGGCTTTCTTGTGCGGCGGTGAGCTCTTCGGGCATGTGGTTCTGGGTGATACCGCGGCCGAGTTCGTCCAGGGCGAGTCGTGCGGCGGCTCGGGCGGTGGCTGCGCCGCCGGCCTTGATGTTGGAGTGTGCCTGGTAGGTGAGGGTGCCGCGGGCGTAGAAGCGGATGCCGGGCAGGCGTGTGGGCCACTGGGCCCGGATCCGACTGCGCCGGCAGTTCCACCACGGGCCGGGTCCGTCGGTCGTCAAGGGGTCGATGCCTCCTTGAAGGCCTGGTAGCGGTTGGCGGCCAACACCAGGACCTCGCGCCAGAAGGGAGGATGGCCGCTTCTTCCGTCACCATGAGCCGGTCGAGACCGGGCGGAGGCTGGGTGGGGCGAAGATGTCGGCGAGGACGTCCACCGCGGCTTCCCGGCGGTCGAGGTCCTCTTGGAATCGCTCATGCCATCGCGACAGTTGCGTGACAACCGCGTCCACGGCGTCGTCGGTAGACAGCAGTTTCTGCCATGCGTGGATGATGCGCAGCCGGGCTTCGGTGTCGTGTGTGTTGTTCAGGATCAGGTCTGTTCCCTCGTCGCTGGAGACGAGGGCGAGGAAGGATCCGAGCGTCTGGCGGCGCAGGGTCTCGTCGGCGGGCCGGCTTTCGGCGTCGGTGAGCCATTGGTCGACGGCCTTGCGCACATCGTCTGGTCGTTGCAGAGCGAGTTGCTGGAAGGCATTGACGACGGTTGCGGAGCCGAACGTCTTGTGGCCTGCGGCTTTGCCCAGCCGTGTCAGGGCGAGGGTCGGCTGTTGGATCCCCCAGGGGCCTGCGCAGATCTCGATGACGAGGTCGACTTTGTCGTCCGAAGGGTTCTTGGCGTCCATCCACTGGCGCAGGCGGTCCCTGACGTAGCGGCCGAACTCGGCGTCCCCGGCTGCTTTGGTGAGGGCTTCGACGGCCAGGACCCTCCGGGCGCCCTTGAGGTCGCTCGCCAGTCCGTCGAGGATGGCCCGGTCGTGGCGGTGCGCCGCCAGTTTCCACAGTGCGGTGGTGATCAGCCGGGCGTCCTCTTCCGGGACGGTCCGGTCTGCGGCGATGCCGATGGCCCACTTGCGCAGGAGTTCGTGCTGGGTGGGGAACTCGTCCCACAGGTGACGCAGGATGGCGGCGGGCAGGCCTTCTTTCTGCGTGTCGTGGAAGGCCCGATCTCCGTCGCAAGTGATCTCCGCGGCGTCCAGGCGGCTCGATGTGGTGGCGTCGGCCAGAACCTTGACAGGGTGGCGTTCGAGCCCGAGTCGCGTCAGGAGGTCATCGGCTGCCTTGATGACGGACCTGCGCTGTCCTCCGTGCAGCAGGGCGCCGGCCCAGACCGTGACCCGAGTGGACAGCAGTTGCGCGTCGTCCCCGTCTCCCGATTCCTGCTGAGGAGTTTCTCGACTTCCCTGTGCCAGTCGCCGAACTCATCGAGGATCGCCTGGATCTGCTCCGGGCCGGACGCCCGGAGCAGACGGTCGGCCAGGCGCCACGCGGCGCGCGCGGACGGGTTGGCCTTCCAGATGCCAGCGAACTCCGGCCTGTCCAACCAGGTCACACGATCGCCGCGGTAGTTCGCCCGGAATTCCGCTGTGACGAGGGCGCGCGCGTCGGGCGACTCCAGCCGGACGGTGCAGGGCAGCGTTGGTTCGGCCCAGTGGCCGTACCAGTCGGCGGGTGTGGCCAGGATGACGAGGAAGGAGTTGTTCTTGCGCAGCTCCGCCCCGTAGCTGACCAGGTCGGTGCCCAGCCGCTCACCAGGTTCCTCCGCGAGGTCGGAGAGATCGAGGATGCATCCCATCCCGCCTCTTTCGGCAGTGGGCGGACCGAGGGCTTGGACCATTCCGGGTCAAGGTCGAAGAGGGTCGGCGGAGGGCTAGTCACGGTACGCAGCAGGCGTATGGCAGCCGTGCGCCGGCCGGTGCCCTGGGCTGCGCAGAGCACGATTAGTCCGTATTCGTTCAGCAGTTTGGAAGCGGCCTCCCACTGGTCTGTGTTGCGCGGCGGGACGAACCGGCCGTCCTGGCTCGCCTTGTAGTCGGCGTCGCTCTCGGTGATGGGGACGGGGATCACCTGATCACCGTTCAGGTGCAAGTTGTAGGCCTGGATGCCGTGCTCACCGGAGTGACTGAAGCTCACAGAGCTGGACTGCGGCTGGCCGTTCGGCTCGCCGCCCTCTGGCGGTGCAGGGTAGCCTGGGGGCTCGTTCGGTTTGACGGGCGCCACGGGCGGTGGCTCCGCCGATGGCGCCGTGGTCTCCGCGTCTTCTCGCTGGCCCTGCTCGTTGTCGATCATCACTGCCCCCGCCCGGCGCCGAAGTGGTTGTAGGCCTGGATGCCGTGCTCGCCCGTGTGACTGAAGCTGACCGTGCCCGGGGCCGTGGAAGCCGACTGAGGGGATGCTCCGGGCGCAGGGCCGGCTGCTCAGTGGCCGCATCCGTTGTGTCGAGGGGTTCGAAGATGTCCGGGTCCGCGAGCCGCCAGTCGAAGCCGGGGATGTGTACATAGGCCGGCTGCTGGAACTTCTTCACCTTTACCAGGTGCCGCATGAACTGGTCGGGCAGGACGTCGCCGTTGACGCAGCCGCTTTCGAAAACGTCCTCGTAGACGCGTTGCGAGATGATCACCGCGGTGTTGGTGATCTCCGGGTTCGCGCGGCTCAGCAGGGCGCGCAGTGCGTCGTCGTCCAGGAGCCGGTGGGTGTGCACCATCGGTACGCCCAGCCCGGTGTGCGGCAGCGGGCCGACGTGGATGCTGACCCTGAGCTGCAGCGGTGTACTGGCGGGACTATCCGCGCGTCGACGCCGCAAAGCCTGCCTCAGGGCACCGGGGAAGCAGCCCACCAGCGCGGGCAGTACCTCCGGGTCCATGCCGGCGACGTAGCTGTCTCCGCCATGCTGGCCGAACACCCGCAACTGCCACTGAGCGCTCACGTTGCTGGCGCTGAGTGCCTCGGACAGCAACGGCAGGATGTCGGCGTTCACTTGCTGCATGCCCTTGCTGTCCAGCGCACTGAAGTTGCGGGCGTCCACTGCCAGTACGGCCCGGTAGGGCCACAACGGCTCCCAAGACGGCAACATGTGCCGCTCCTCTCGTCGGGTGCTGTGCCGCGAAATCGCGGCGAACACGACCTTCGTGGAGCAGCAGGGACGAGATGGTCCAGGACTGGACGGTACGGGTGTGCGCTGAGTCACATGTTGGGTGCGTCGCCCTGGCATCCGATGCCGCCCGGAAGCTGCTTCTCGTCACGGGCGGCTGCCCTGAGGTGGGCGACATCGTTGATGACCAGATTCCGGCGGCCGAGTGTGAGGACACCGGCCGCCTGCAGCTGACTGAGAGCGTCAAGTGCTGATGAGCGGCTCATGGCCGCCATGGTGGCCAGCTCTGTGCGGACCATGCCCAACTCGACGACCACGCCGTCCTCGCCGTGCGGGTGGCCGATTTCGTCTGCGAGGTGACTGACGATTCGGGCCATGCGCGCCACGCGTGGCAGGTGCGCGAGGTCCGCTCGCAGGCGTTCGTGGCTGTTCAGCCGTTCTACGGTCAGCTGGTACACCACTGTCTCCAGACGATGACGCTCTATGTAGCCGCGGAAGGCATGGGATGGCAGAACAAACCCCGTACACGGACGGACTGCGGTGACGGTGGCCGAGCGTGGTCGCCCGAGTAAGGCGCCCATTTCCCCGAGCACTTCGCCTGGTCCGCGCAGCGTCAGCGTCAGTTCGTCCCCGCACTCGTTGATCTGCGTCACCTTCACCAGGCCGTCGACCAGCGCGATCACGGAGTCCGGCGACTCCCCTTCTCGCAGCAGCACGGATCCACGCCGAAACGTTCGCCGGCGCCCGCGCTCCACGAGGTCGCGCCATACGTCGGCGGATACCAGGGAGCAGAAGTTCATCAGCGTCCTGCCTTCCTGGTAGGTCATCCGACCACCGTCGCCAGAGCAAAGGCGGTGCAGCCCGCAACTGCCAACATCAGCGACCACTGCACACGGCGGTGCTTAACCCAGGCGATCTCGCTCATCACCACCAATTGCCGCGACAGCGGTGGCAACGGGTCTCTGTCCCGGAGGACCTCTTCGAGCTCCGCCGGTTCGAAATGCCGAACATGCCCGAAGTACAGAAAGTCGTCGTCACGCCCCGGCCCCCGCCGCGCCTTTCGAAGGTTCGGCGAAATGGCCCAGGCGGCGCAGCAGGCGCCACCCACCATGAGCAAGACGCCGCACCACAGCAACAACCGTGATACGCCCGAGTCGAGGACACCCGCGGACCGCCGAGAACTGGCAAGCAGTCCTAAGACAGCCAAGGCCGTGGATTGCATGGTCAGTGCAAACGAGGCTTTCGAATCAGCCTTGGCTGTCAAATCTGCAACAGCCGCCTGAATCCGCCATGCAGTCTCCGTCGACTCGACCGCCATCAACCCTCCCCCTTTGTGTCAAGCAGGGCATCCACCTGCCAGCCCGGGCAGAAGCATGGACAGCGCTGGTGTCCCGAAAACCTCAGTTGGGACAGTTTGGCCGAGAACGGACTCCCCCGGAGCTGCTGCAGGAGCGACCCGCCTGAGAACCAGCGCCGAAACCGAGCATGAACAGGCTGGCCGAGGCCGGAACTGGTTCAGCGCTGCCAGAACCAACAGCAAACGCGTCAACGGCCTGCCACTCGTACACGACGACATCGCTGGCAACGCACACGGAGGTCGTGAACAAGAGCCCCGAACCGGCGCGAGCCCACCCGCTCACGGCGGCCCTCACCGCCTCAACTTGCCCCGCTCTGCTGCCCGAACCTACTTCTGCGAGGACACCAGCGCCTGTTCGGCCCGGCAAGCCTCCGCCACCGCACTGATCAGTCTTGAACTTGGAAAGATGCAAGTTCTGCCGGTGTACCGCTCATGGACCGGCAAGAATTTGGTGCGTTAACCTAATTGCGACAGCCTCACGATCGATCGTGCTCGCCCACCCATCAGCGGCTGCCTATCTGGAGTGATCCACCAAGCGGCGTCACTCCGTAGCCGCTGCCAGTGATAAGCAGGGCACACGACAAGACTCTGAGCAGCTCTTTCGTAGAGACACACTTCCGCCTGACAGAAGCCGCCTTGCGTGGCAACCGCACCCGTCAGGACCCTGAATCCAACCACGGCACGCGGGTGAAGACGCCCCGCCGACACGGACGGGAACGCCATGCCGCACATGACCGCCTTCGCCAGGAACCAGTGGTACGTCGCCGCCTACGCCCACGAGGTCGGCCGGGACCTGCTCGGCCGGACGATCTGCGGGGAGCCGCTCGTCCTGTACCGCACCGAGCGGGAGGGCACCCCGGTGGCCCTCGACGGCCGCTGCGTGCACCGCCGTTACCCGCTGTCCGAGGCGCCGTCGCGGCTCGACGGGGACCGGATCGTGTGCGGCTACCACGGCTTCACCTACGACCCGACGGGCGCCTGCGTGTACGTGCCGGGCAGAAGCGGGTCCCGCGCACCGCACGCATCGCCTCCTACCCGGTGGCCGAACGGGACTCGCTGGTGTGGGTGTGGATCGGCGACCCCGCGCTCGCCGACCCGCAGGGCATCCCGCGGGCGCGGCACCTGGACGCCCCCGGCTGGGTCACCGTCCGGGGCATGGAGCCGATCGACGCCGACTACGGGCTGCTGGTCGACAACCTCCTCGACCTGTCGCACGAGACGTATCTGCACGGCGGGTACATCGGCACCCCCGAGGTCGCCGAGACCCCGATCACCACGGAGGTCGACGAAGGGGCCGGGATCGTCCGGGTGAGCCGGCACATGGACGACGCCGAGTGCCCGCCGTTCTACGCCAGGTCCACCGGCATCCGCGGCCGGATATCCCGCCGGCAGGACATCGAGTACCACGCGCCCTGCCTGTACCTGCTGCACAGCAGGGTGGCCCCGGTCGGTGTGCTGCCCGAGGCGGACGGCAGCGACCCGGACGCCTTCCACACCGAGATCACCTACGCGATCACGCCGTCCGCCGACGGCAGGGTGTACGACTTCTGGGCGGTCTCCCGGGACTGGGCCACGGAGGACGCCGAGGTCACCGAGTTCCTGCGGAAGAGCAACCACACGGTCGTGATGCAGGACGTGACCGCGCTCAACCTGCTCCAGCGCGCTCTGGGCACCGAGCGCGCGGGGTACCGGGAGCTGAGCATCAACATCGACACCGGGGGCCTGGCGGCCCGCCGCATCCTGGCCCGGCTGGTCGAGGAGGGCGAGCGGCGCACGGGGGCGGCGCGGTGACGGGCCCGTCCGCCGGTGAGGTCTACCGCGTCGACTGGCTGCCCGGCACCGACGTCCTGCGCGGCACCTGCCACTGCGGCGCCGAGCACACCGCCGGCGACCCGGTCGCGATGTGGGAGTGGCTGCTCGCCCACCCGGACGGCCACCTGCCGCCGCCCGCCGCCCGGGCCGCGGGGGCCGGCCCGTGACCGGGTACGAGGCCCGGCTGGTCGTGGAGCGCCGGGAGCCGGTCGCGGACGGCGTGCTCGCCCTGACCCTGCGGCATCCGCTCGGCGAGCCGCTGCCCCCGTGGGAGCCCGGCGCCCACGTCGACGTCATCCTCGGCCCCGGAACGGAACGGCAGTACTCGCTGTGCGGCGACCCGGCCGACACCGGCTCCTGGCGGATCGCGGTGCTGCGGGAGCCGGACGGCCGGGCGGGTCGGCGCACGTGCACGAACGGGTCGGGCCGGGCGACCGGCTGACGGTGCGCGGGCCGCGCAACCGCTTCCGGCTCGAGCCCGCGCCCCGCTACCGGTTCGTCGCGGGCGGCATCGGCATCACCCCGATCCTGCCGATGCTGGCCGCGGCCGAGGCGGCGGGCGCCGAGTGGTCGCTGCTGTACGGCGGCCGGACCCGCGCGAGCATGGCGTTCACCGGCGAACTCGCCCGCTACGGCGGCCGGGTCGTGCTCGCCCCCGAGGACGAGACCGGACGGCTCGACCTCGGCCCGGTGCTCGACGGGCTGCCCGAGGACGCCCTCGTCTACTGCTGCGGTCCCGGCCCGCTGCTCGACGCGATGGAGGAACGCTGCCCGCCGCGGGCCCTGCGTGTGGAGCGGTTCCGGCCCGCCGCGCCCGCCCCGCGGGCGGAGACCGGGTTCGAGGTGGTGCTCGCCCGCAGCGGGCGCACGGTGGCCGTTCCCCCGGCGTCTCGGTGCTCGACGCCGTGCGGGCCGCCGGTGCCGAGGTGCTGTGGTCCTGCGGGGAGGGCACGTGCGGCACCTGCGAGACGGACGTCCTGGAGGGCACGCCCGACCACCGGGACTCGGTGCTCACCGAGGCGGAGCGGGCCGCCGGGGAGACCATGCTCATCTGCGTGTCCCGGTGCCGGGGGCGGCGGCTCGTGCTGGACCTGTGATCCGCAGGTCGGCGTCGATCCGCGCGACGGTGGCCAGCAGGTGCGGCAGCAGGTCGCGGCGGACGGACTCCACCGAGGTGCGGCCGGCGTGCACGGCGATGTTCACGGCGGCCACGACCTCGCCGTCGCGGTCCCGCACCGGGGCGGCCACCGATCTGAGCCCCTCCTCCAGTTCCTGGTCGACGAGCGCGTACCCCTGACGGCGGACCCGGGCGAGCTCGGCGCGCAGCGCGTCCGGGCCGGTCAGGGTGCGCGGGTGAGCGGGGTGAGGTCGGCGCGGGCGAGCAGCGCCTCGGTCTCCTGCCGGGGGCGGTGGGCGAGGATGACCCGGCCCACGGAGGTGACGTGGGCCGGGAAACGGGTGCCGACCGTGATGGACGCGGTCATGATCCGGCGGGTGGGGACCCGGGCGACGTACACGATGTCGTCGCCGTCGAGGACGCACAGCGACGACGACTCCCGGACCTGGCCGACCAGGCGCTCCAGGTGCGGCTCGGCGAGCTGCGGCAGGGTGAAGGCGGCGAGATAGGCGTAGCCGAGCTCCAGGACGCGCGGGGTGAGCCGGAACAGCCGGCCGTCGGTGTGCACGTAGCCGAGGTCGGCCAGGGTGAGCAGGAAGCGGCGGGCGGCGGCCCGGGTCAGTTCGCAGGAGCGGGCCACCTCGCTGAGGGTCAGCGCGGGGTGGTCGGCGTCGAAGGCGCGGATCACGGCGAGGCCCCGCTCGAAGGACCTCACGAAGTGCGGTGCGCGGACTGCATCGGGCATCGGGCCTCCGGCGGGCGCCAGGCGGCGGGGCGCGGAACGCGTACGGCCGTACGCGCTGCGCACGCTACGAGCCCGCCCCGCCGGAGTCAACAGACCGTGGCGGCAAGGGATTGACCGGGCGTCAGCGCGGGCCTACGTTCCCGCTGAGCACGTTCGTGCTGTCCGCGCACAGCCTGTCGGAGCACCTGATCCCGTCCCGCAGGGGGATTCATGCGTCGCCTGCTCGTCGGCCTCACGGCCGTGTCCGTCCTCGCCGCCGCGACGGCCTGCGGTTCGTCCGGTGCGGGAGAGCCGGACGAGGCCGGCCCGTCCGGCGGCACCACCACGGTGAAGGTGGGGCTCGTCCCGTCGTCGACGTCGCCCCCTGTACCTGGGCCAGAAGAAGGGCTTCTTCCGTGAACGCGGTCTGAGGCTGGAGTTCTCGGCCGCTCAGGGCGGCGCGGCGATCGTCCCGGGGTGACCAGCGGCCAGTTCCAGTTCGGGTTCAGCAACACGACGTCGCTGATGATCGCGCAGTCCAACGGCGTCCCCGTCAAGGCGGTGGCGAACGGCATCGCGTCCACGGGCGTCGAGGGCGAGGACTTCGAGGCGCTCACCGTCAAGGGCGACAGCCCGGTGAAGTCGGCGAAGGACCTGGAGGGCCGGAAGGTCGCCATCAACACGCTGAAGAACATCAACGAGACGGCGGTGCGGGCCTCGGTGCGCAAGGCGGGCGGCGACCCCGACGAGGTCGACTTCGTCGAGCTGGCCTTCGACCAGATGCCGGCCGCCCTGGACAGCGGCCGGGTCGACGCGGCGATGGTGGTGGAACCGGCGCTGGCCACGGTCAAGGCGCAGGGCGGCCGGGAGATCGCCTGGCCGATGATCGACGTCGCCCCGAAGCTCACCGTCGCCCTGTACTTCACCTCCACCCGGTACGCGCAGGAGAACCCGGAGGTCGTGAAGAAGTTCCAGGAGGCCACGGCCGAGTCCCTGGCGTACGCCGACGCGCACCCGACGAGGTGCGCGAGGTCGTCACGACGTACACGAAGATCCCGCCGGAGGTGCTGGCGGAGGTGACCCTGCCGAAGTGGCCGGCCCGGCCCGACCGCGCCTCCATCGAGGCGCTGGCCGAACTCGGCCGGCGGGACGGGCTGTTCGCGAAGGACCCGGACCTGGACGAGCTGCTGCCGTGAGGGCGGGAACGCCGTGCTGGGCGGCGCGGGGCTCGCCGCCTTCCTCGCCCTGGCGAGGCGGTGCCGCGGCTCGGCCTGGTGCGGGAGGAGTACCTGCCGCCGGTGAGCCGGATCGCGGGGGCGCTGGTGACGGAGGCGGGCGACGGCGCGTTCTGGGCCGCGCTCGGCGACACCCTGACCGGCTGGGCGCTGGGCCTGGCGATCGCGGTCGGCGCCGGGATCGCGGTGGGCGTCGTCCTGTCGGTGGTGCCGTACCTGCGCGAGGCGACCGCCTCGACGATCGAGTTCCTGCGCCCGATCCCGTCGGTGGCGCTGATCCGCTGGCGGTGCTGCTGTT
This sequence comes from Streptomyces sp. SW4, assembly GCA_003248315.1. Taxonomy (GTDB): domain Bacteria; phylum Actinomycetota; class Actinomycetes; order Streptomycetales; family Streptomycetaceae; genus Streptomyces. The sequence goes on along the minus strand of QKWM01000001.1, from coordinate 148,287 downwards.
CGGCACGGAACTGCGCTCCGTGCTGCTGCTGGTGGTGTACGCGGCCTTCTGGCAGGTGCTGATCCAGGTCCTGTACGGCGTGCAGGACGTCGACCCGGTGGCCGAGGAGACGGCACGGTCGTACGGGCTGGGGCGCTGGGCCCGCGTCCGGCACGTGCTGTGGCCGTCCGCGCTGCCGTACGTGATGACCGGGGTGCGGCTGGCGGCGGCGGTCGCCCTGGTCCTGGCCGTCACCGCCGAACTGGTCGTCGGCGCGCCCGGGCTCGGTGCCCGGATCGCGGTGGCGCAGGCCTCGCAGGCGGTCGAGGAGATGTACGCGCTGGTGGTGGTGACCGGTCTGCTGGGACTGGTGATCAACGTGGGCGCGCGGTCGGTGGAGCGGCGGGCGCTGGCCTGGCACCAGTCGGTGCGCGGGAGGTGGCGGTGTGAGGCGGCTGCTGCCGCGGCTGGGCGGGTGGCGGCGCTGCCGGCGGTGCTGGTGGCCGTCTGGTGGGTGGCGTCCGACTCCAGCACCGACGTGTACTGGCCGCCGCTGCGGACGATCCTCGCCGCGTTCCCGGAGGTGTGGACCGGTGAGCGGTGGCGCTCCGACGTGCTGCCCAGCGTGCTGCGGCTGGCGGCGGGCTACGCGCTGGCCGCCACCGCCGGTGTCGCGCTCGGCACCCTGATCGGCTCCCGCCGGCGGGTGCGGGCGGTGTGCGAACCGGTGCTGGAGTTCCTGCGGGCGGTACCGCCCCGGTGCTGGTGCCGGTCGTCATGCTGTTCGCCGGGATCGGCGACACGATGAAGGTCCTGGTGATCGCGAGCGGCTGCCTGTGGCCGGTGCTGCTCAACACGGTGGAGGGCGTCCGGGCGGTCGACGCGGTGCTGGCGGACACGGCCGCTGCTACGGCATCACGGGGCGGCCCGGCTGCGGGACGTGGTGCTGCCGTCCGCGAGCCCGCAGATCTTCGCCGGTCTGCGCCAGGCGCTGTCCGTCGGCATCATCCTCATGGTGATCAGTGAGATGTTCGCCGCGAGCAACGGCCTCGGCTTCACCGTGGTGCAGTTCCAGCGTTCGTTCGCGATTCCCGGCATGTGGACCGGCATCCTGCTGCTGGGCTGCTCGGATTCCTGCTGTCGGTGCTGTTCCGGCTGGTCGAGCGGCGGGTGCTCGGCTGGTACCACGGCCTGCGCGCCGCCGCCCGGCGGTCGGTGTGACGCTCCTGAAAGGGCATCGGTCCATGCTCGAAGTACGCGGCCTGCGCAAGGTGTACGAGGGTTCCGCGCGGCCGGTGGAGGCGGTGCGGGACCTGACCTTCACCGTCGCCTCCGGTGAACTGGTGTGCGTGGTGGGGCCGTCGGGGTGCGGCAAGACGACGCTGCTGAAGTGCGTGGGCGGGCTGCTCGCGCCGACCGGCGGCGAGGTGTCGCTCGCGGGCCGCCGGGTTCAGGGGCCGCCGCCGGGCATGGCGTTCGTCTTCCAGGAGTACGGCCGGAGCCTGTTCCCGTGGATGCGGGTCGGCGCCAACGTCGGACTGCCGCTGAAGCGGAAGGGCCTGAGCCGGGCGCGGCGGCGCGAACTGGTCGCGGACGCGCTGGCGTCGGTGGGACTCGCGGACGCCGCCGGTGCCTATCCGTGGGAGCTGTCCGGCGGGATGCAGCAGCGGGTCGCCATCGCGCGGGCGCTGGCCTACGAGCCCGAGGTGCTGCTGATGGACGAGCCGTTCGCGGCGGTGGACGCGCAGACCCGGGCCGACCTGGAGGACCTGGTGCGGCGGCTGTGGCGGGAGCGCGGCATGACGGTCCTGTTCGTCACCCACGACATCGACGAGGCGGTGTACCTGGGCGAGCGGGTGATCGTGCTGTCCTCCTCCCCCACCGTGGTGCGCGACCAGCTCGTCGTGGACCTGCCGGACGAACGGGACCAGGTGCACACGCGTGTGGCCCGCGCTTCGCCGAGCTGCGCACCCGGGTGTACGAGCAGATCCAGGCGGCCAAGCGCGGGCCGGGCGGGACGCGGCGGCCGGTCGGGAAGGAGGCGCCCCGGCCCGCTGACCCCGGTCCGCCGGGCGACGCGTCCGGCGCGGGGCTTCTCCCGTGCGGGGCCCGTCAGGCGCGGGGCGCCTGGGCCGTCGATCCGCGTACCACCAGCTCGGGTTCGAACAGCAGCTCCTCGGCGGCGACCGAACTGCCGTTGATCTGGGCGTTCAGCAGGTCCACCACGGCCCGGCCCATGGCCTCGATGGGCTGCCGGACGGTGGTGAGGGGCGGCTCGGTGCAGTTCATCAGCGCGGAGTCGTCGTAGCCGACGACCGACAGCTGCGACGGCACGTCGAGCCCCTTGCGGCGGGCGGCCCGGACGACTCCGAGGGCCAGGGGGTCGCTGGCACAGATGAACCCCGTGACGCCCTGGTCGATGAGCCGGGCCGCGGCGGCGTGACCGCCTTCGATGGAGAACATGGCGTGCGCCACCCGCGCCTCGGGCAGCTCGCCGAGGGCCCGGGCGGCGGCCAGCTTGCGCCCCGAGGGCATGTGGTCGCCGGGGCCGAGGACCAGACCGATCCGCTCGTGGCCGAGCGAGGCCAGGTGCCGCCAGGCCTGTTCCACCGCCACGGCGTCGTCGCAGGAGACGCTGGGGAAGCCGAGCTGCTCGATGCCGGCGTTGACCAGCACCACCGGGATGTTGCGCTCGGCCAGCCGCCGGTAGTGGTCGTGGGGCGCGTCGGCCTGCGCGTACAGGCCTCCGGCGAAGACGACGCCGGAGACCTGCTGCTGGAGCAGCAGGTCCACGTAGTCGGCCTCGGTGACACCGCCCTTGGTCTGGGTGCACAGCACCGGGGTCAGCCCGAGCTGGGCCAGCGACCCGCCGATGACCTCGGCGAACGCCGGGAAGATGGGGTTCTGCAGCTCGGCAGGACCAGGCCGACGAGCCGGGCGCGCTCGCCGCGCAGCTGGGTGGGGCGCTCGTAGCCGAGGACGTCGAGGGCGGAGAGCACCGCCTGCCGGGTGGCCTCCGAGACCCCGGGCTTGCCGTTGAGCACCCGGCTGACCGTGGCCTCGCTGACCCCGACCTTCTTCGCCACCTCGGCCAGTCGTCGCGTCATGGCCGCAAGACTAACGCAAGCCTTGCAAGCGGTTTGCGCGCCGCGGTCGGTCCTGCGGCGCCGCGGCCGGCGCGGGTCAGGGGGCCCTCGGAGGCCGGGGGCGGTACGCGGATCGGGGGCGGGACGGGGTCGGGGCCGGGCGCGGCCCACAGTCCGCGGACGTGGCCCAGGTGCCGGGTCATCACCTCCCGCACGGCTGTCTCGTCGCCGGCCAGGAGGGCGTCCAGGATCTCCAGGTGCTCCTCGGCGGACGCCTCCAGCCGGCCCTGCTCCACCAGGGCCGTCAGCCCGTACAGCCGGGAGCGGCGGCGCAGGTCGCGCACCACCTGGACGAGGTGGTCGTTGCCCGCGAGCGCCAGCAGCCCCAGATGGAAGCGGAGATCGGCCTCCACGTACGCGATGAGGTCGCCGGCCGCGGCGGCGGTGACGATCTCCTCGGCGACCGGACGCAGGGCCGCAGGGCCGCCGGGTCGGCGGTGCCGGCGAGGCCGGCGGTGGTCGGGATCTCGACGAGCGAGCGGACGTGGGTGTACTCGTCGAGCTGCTTGTCGGAGACGGCGGTGACCCGGAACCCCTTGTTGGGCACGGTGTCGACCAGGCCCTCCTTGGCGAGGTCGAGCATGGCCTCCCGCACGGGCGTCGCGGAGACCCCGAAGCGGGCGGCCAGTGCGGGGCGGAGTACACCTCGCCGGGGCGCAGTTCGCCGGCGACGAGAGCGGCGCGGAGGGCCTCGGCGACCCGCTCGCGGTGACTGGGCTTCTTGGCGCCGAGGACGGGCAGGGCGGGGGCGTGCGGGGTGCGGGATCCGGTGTTCACAGCACGAATCCTGCCGGGAAGGGGTCCGCCGGATCGAGCAGGTACTGCGCGGTGCCGGTGATCCAGGCGCGGCCGGTGAAGCTGGGCAGCACGGCGGGGCGGCCGGCCACCTCGGTCGTGCCGTGCAGCCGGCCGGTGAACCGGGTGCCGATGAAGGACTCGTTGACGAACTCGGTGTCCAGCGGGAGTTCGCCGCGGGCGTGCAGCTGGGCCATGCGGGCGCTGGTGCCGGTGCCGCACGGGGAGCGGTCGAACCAGCCGGGATGGATGATCATGGCGTGCCGTGAGTGGCGTGCGGTGGAGCCGGGGGCGTAGGCGTGCACGTGGTGGCAGCCGCGGATGGTGGGGTCCTCGGGGTGCACCGGCTCCTGCCGGCGTTGATCGCCTCCATCAGGGACAGACCGGCGGCGAGGATGTCGTCCTTGCACGCGCGGTCGAAGGGCAGCCCGAACTCGGTCAGCGGCAGGATGGCGTAGAAGTTGCCCCCGTAGGCGAGGTCGTAGGTCACCGTCCGCCCGTCGGGCAGGGTCGCCCGGCGGTCCAGGGCGACGGCGAAGGAGGGCACGTTCCGCAGGGTCACCGCCGTCGCCGCGCCGTCCTGGACCGCCACCTCGGCGACGACGGGCCCGGCGGGGGTGTCGAGCCGGATGGTGGTGACGGGCTCGGTGACCTCGACCATGCCGGTCTCGACGAGGACGGTCGCCACCCCGATCGTGCCGTGGCCGCACATCGGCAGATAGCCGGAGACCTCGATGTAGACGACGCCCCAGTCGCAGTCGGGCCGGGTGGGCGGCTGGAGGATCGCGCCGCTCATCGCGGAGTGCCCGCGCGGTTCGTTCATCAGCAGCCGTTTGACGTCGTCGCGGTGTGCGCGGAAGTACAGCCGCCGTTCGTTCATGGTGGCGCCGGGGATGGTGCCGATGCCGCCGGTGACGACGCGGGTCGGCATGCCCTCGGTGTGCGAGTCGACGGCGTGCAGGACGAGCTTGCTGCGCATGGTCCGCTCCCCTTCTACGCCGGTCCGGCCGCGAGGGCCTTCTCGGTGGCGGAGCGCACGGCGGCCTCCTGCTCGGGCGGCAGCGGCATGCGCGGCGGGCGGCAGGGGCCGCCGTGGCGTCCGGCGACGTCCATCGACGCCTTGATCGCCTGTACGAACTCGACCCGGGAGTCCCAGCGCAGCAGCGGGTGCAGCCGCCGGTACAGGGGCCGGCGGTGGCCAGGTCGCCGGCGACGGCCGCGCGGTACAGCGCGACGCACGCGGCGGGCAGGGCGTTGGGGTAGCCGGCCACCCAGCCCTTCGCCCCGGCGACGGCCAGCTCCAGCAGGACGTCGTCGGCGCCGATCAGCAGGTCCAGGTCCGGGGCGAGTTCGGCGATGCGGTAGGCGCGGCGGACATCGCCGGAGAACTCCTTCACCGCCCGGACGTGCCCTCCGCGTGCAGCCGGGCGAGCAGTTCGGGCACGAGGTCGACCTTGGTGTCGACCGGGTTGTTGTAGGCGACGACCGGCAGCTCCGCCCGCGCCACCTCGGCGTAGTGGGCGAGGACCGAACGCTCGTCGGCGCGGTAGGCGTTGGGCGGCAGCAGCATCACCGCGGCGCAGCCCGCCTCGCGTGCCTGCTCGGCCCAGCGGCGGGCCTCGGCGGAGCCGTAGGCGGCGACCCCGGGCATGACCCGGTCCCCGCCGACCGCGGCGACGGCCGTCTCGACGACCTTCGCCCGCTCCTCGGGGGTGAGCACCTGGTACTCGCCGAGCGAGCCGTTGGGCACGACACCGTCGCAGCCGTGCGCCACGAGCCAGGAGCAGTGCTCGGCGTAGGCGTCGAGGTCCACGGACAGGTCGTCGCGGAGCGGGAGCGCGGTGGCGACGAGGATTCCGCGCCACGGACGGGGATCGGTCGGAGCGGTCGGAGCGGTCATCTACGGTCCTTCCTCGGTGGGCGGGCCTGCCAGGACGCCCAGGGGGACGGGGCGGGCGAAGGGCGTGCGGAACGGGGCGGGTGCGCAGCCGGCGAGCCCGGCGACGGCCGGGCCGCACACGCGGCCCTGGCACCAGCCCATGCCCGCCCGGGTCAGCAGCTTGACGGTGCGGGTGTCCCCGCGCCGAGGTCCAGGGCGGCGCGGACGGCGCCGGCGGTGACCTCCTCGCAGCGGCAGACGACCGTGTCGTCGGTGACCTGCTCGCTCCAGTGCGGCGGGACGGCGTAGGCGGTGTCCAGGGCGGCCGCCGCCGCCCGCAGGCGGCGGCGGGAGGCGAGGGCCGCCGGGTGCGGGTCGGCGGGGTGCCGCGCAGCCGCGCGGCGGCCGAGCGGCCGGCGATGTGCCCCTCGGCGAGGGCGAGGCCCGCCCGCCGACGCCGGTGGCCTCCCGGCGGCCCAGACGCCGGGGACGGTGGTGCGCTGCTCGGCGTCGACGGCCACGGCCGTCCCGTCGAGGGCGCAGCCGAGGCCGTCGGCGAGGTCGGTGTGCGGGAGCATGCCGTGGCCGACGGCCAGCGCCTCGCAGGCGAGGTGCCGCTCGGTGCCGGGCCGGACGCGGCGGCGGTGTCCAGGGCGGCCACGGTGACGCCGGTGAGCCGTTCCTGCCCGTGGGCGCGGACGACGGTGTGCCGGGTCAGGACGGGCACGCGCCGGCGCAGCAGCCGGGCGGCGTACCCGGCGCCTTCGGGGAGCTTGCCGGCCAGGGCCCGGGCGTGGCGGGGGAAGGCGCGCGGGTCGGCCGCCTCGACCAGGGCCGCCACCCGGACGCCGGCCGCGGCGAGCCGTCGGCCACGGGCAGCAGCAGCGGCCCGGTGCCGGCCACCACGACGGTGCGCCCCGGCACCGCGAGAGAGCCCTTCAGCATGGCCTGGGCGCCCCCGGCCGTGACCACGCCGGGCAGGGTCCAGCCGGGGAAGGGCAGCACCCGTTCGTAGCCGCCGGTCGCGAGCAGCACCGCGTCGGCGTGCAGCGCGGCCGGCTCGTCCTGCCCGGGGCCGTGCAGCGCGTGCACGGTGAAGCCGGTGGAGGGCCGCCGCTCCACGAACCAGACGTGATGCCCGGTCAGCACCCGTACGCCGCCGGCGGCGAGTCCGTCGCGCAGCCGCCGCCAGGTGCGCCACTGGTGGTGGAGGGCGCGGGCGTCACGGGCGCCCAGTGCGGCGGCTGGCTGCCGGAAGTACTGTCCGCCCGGGCCGGTTCCGGCGTCGACCAGGGCCACCCGCACACCCCGGGAGTCCGCCGCCAGGGCCGCGGCGAGCCCGGCCGGACCGGCGCCGATCACCGCGAGGTCAGTCCGCACGGCCCGTGCCCTCCTGGGTGCGGACGACGGTGCCGGGCCGCGCGGGCACCAGGCAGGCGCGCTCGTTGGGCCGGCCGTCGACGGTGACGAGGCAGTCGAAGCAGACGCCGATCCCGCAGAAGACGCCGCGGGCCGGCCGGTGCCGCGGGTGGTGCGCCAGGAGGTCACGCCGGCCTGCCACAGCGCGGCGGCGACGGTCTGGCCGGGCAGCGCCCGGATCTCCCGGCCGTCGAACGTGACGGTGAAGGCGGGCCCGGGCCGGGCCCGGACGAGCCGGAACGGGTTCACGTGTCCTCCTCGGCGAAGCGGTCGGGACGGAACGGCGTGGGATCGAGGTCGGGCGGTGCGCCGGTGAGCGCTTGGGCGATCAACCGTCCGGTGCCCGCGGCCAGTCCGACGCCGGCGCCCTCGTGGCCGCAGGCGTGCAGCAGGCCCGGGCGCGGGGGTCGGGCCGATCGCCGGGAGGTGGTCGGCAGGTACGGCCGGAAGCCGGCGTACGTCCGCACGGCCCGTACGCCGGCCAGGAAGGGGAAGAGCCGTGTGGCCCCGGCGGCCAGGGCGCGCAGGGCGGGCAGGGACACGGTCCGGTCGAAGCCGACCCGTTCCCGGCTGGCCCCGATGAGCACCGGCCCGGCCGCCGTGCCCTCCACCACCGGGGAGGTCTGGAGGGCGGCCGAGTCGCTGGCCACGTCGGCGACGTAGTCCGCGGCGTACACCTTGTGCCGGATGCGGGGCGGCAGCGGCTCGGTGACGAGGACGAAGCCGCGGCGGGGCAGCACGGGCAGCCGGACGCCGGCGCGGGCGGCCAGGTCGCCGCCCCAGGTGCCGGCGGCGTTGACGACCGCGGGGGCGTGCAGGTCGCCCCGGTCGGTGCGCACGCCGCGGACCGTGCCGTCGGGGCGGCGCAGCACCTCGGTCACGGTACGGCCGGTCAGCAGCCGGGCGCCGGAGGCCCGCAGCAGGTGGGCGGCGGCCAGGGCGGGCATCACCTGGGCGTCCTGCGGGTAGTGCACGGCGCCCGCGAGGCCGGGGCAAGCCGCGGTTCGAGGTCGGGCAGCCGGTCGGCCGGCACGCCGACCGCCTCGACGCCGGCCGCCCGCTGTTCGGCGGCGAGGGTCCGGAGCTCGGTCAGGGCCTGCGGGGTGCGGGCCACGACGAGGCCGCCCTTGGCCTCGTACTCGACGAACTCGCCCAGTTCCGCGGCGAGTTCCGACCACAGGCGCAGGGAGAGGAGGGCCAGGCCGAGTTCGGGGCCCGGTTCCTTGTCGGAGACGAGGAGGTTTCCCTCCCCCGCCCCGGTGGTGCCGCCGGCCACGGGACCCCGGTCCACCACGGTGACCGACAGACCCGCTCGGGCGGCGTACAGGGCGCAGGCGGCGCCGACGACTCCGGCGCCGACCACGACGACATCGCAGGCCGGCGAGTGGCTCACGCCGGTAATATGTCACACAGCACTGGTGCCGGGAAGAGTGCGGCGCCGGCGGGCGGGAGAGGGGCGCCGGCTCAGTCGGCGGCCGGCACGACCCGCAGGTGCCCGGCCCGGCGGCGGTCGCCGCGGCGGCCCCGGTGCGGGCGGGGCGTCTCGCGCAGGACCAGCGTCAGCCGGGTCCAGCCCAGGTCCTGGAGGGTGGCGGGGTCTCGACGACGACGCGGCACTCGGTGGCGCCCCGGCGCGGATCGGGGTGCACCAGCGGCCGTACGGCACCGTCGTGTTCGACCGCGTCCGCGCCGACCGCGCGGATCCAGTGCGGCAGGCCCTGCCGGTAGGCGGCCTCCATGAGCGGGTCCTGGGCGATGTCGCGGCGGATCGCCTGGAGCGCGTGGTCGTGGCCGTGGCGCTCCAGCGCGGCCGCGAACTGCGCCAGCATCGGCAGGCACCAGCGCGACTCGTGCTCGCCGAGGACCGTCGAGGCGTCCGGGTGGAACAGCACGAACCGCAGGAAGTTGTCGCCCGGCATGGCCGACGGGTGCGGTCCGACCTCCCGGAAGAGGGCGCGGTAGGCGCTGTTGTCCAGCACCACGTCCCAGCGCTGGTCGACGACGAGGGAGGGGAAGGGACGGCTTCCAGGAGCGCGGCGTAGTCCTCGAGGTACGCCTGGACGTCGGGGGTCGTGGGGCCGGGCCGCGATGCCGGCCGCTGCCCTCCTGCCTGAAATGCCATCGGGAGGTCACCCCTCTTGCCCATTCGGCCTTCACGCGGCGCACCGATCCTGGTGCCCCGACGCGAGGCATGTCAACTATCGTGGCATTTCATGCCGGTTGACGGCTGAAATTGGCCACAGTTGTGGCGAGACCTGGATGTGAGTTCGAACCACCCGCTACTCTCCGGGAAGTTCACGGCAACCCGCTCGTGAGAAGCCCGTGAGTCCTGTGAGAGACGTAGGAGAGCTGTCGGTGACAGGTGGCTTCGAGGGACCGGGCACCACGCCGACGGCCGTGCTCCAGGCCGTGGTCGCCCGCGTCACCGCACTCGCCGACCGGCTCGGCGTACCGCACGGCGAGGTCTTCGACGTCGGCCGCCTGTCCGTGGCCTCCGGGGTCCCCGAGTCCGTGGTCGGCGCCCTGCTCGGCGGCCGGCCGGCGGGCGAGCCCGATGTGCAGGCCCGGTTCGTGCAGCGGCTGGACCTGCTGCGCCGCACCCGGCTGAAGCCCAACGGCCGCAGGTACACGCAGCAGGAGATCGCCGACGGCGCGGGCATGTCCCGGCAGCAGGCCGGCGCGCTCATCAACGGCGACCGGCGGCCCACGATGGAGCACTGCGACGCCATCCAGCGCTTCTTCCGGGTGCACGCCGGTTTCCTCACGGCGGAGGATCCCGAGGCGCTGGCCAGCGTCCTCCAGCACACCGAGCAGGAACTCCTGCAGAAGCTCGCCGACCGCGAGCGGGAGACGGCGGCCGCGGCCGACGACCCGCTGGAGCGGCTGCTCCAGGACCACGGCGTCCGCGGGATCGCCTGGCGCGCCGCCCAGCTCCCCACCGACCAGCACCGCGACAAGGTCGCCGAGTGGCTGGACATGCTCCTGGAGAGCGTCAAGCGGCCCGAGTCGTGAGCCTGGGGAGACGCGTGAGCATCGGCAGGGAGATGCGCCGCCTGTGCGCCGAGCTGGTCACGGAGCTGACGCTCGACGTCCCGTCCCCGCCGGCGGCCCTGTACGCCGCGCTCTGCGAGGCGATGAGCCGGCGCCGCGGGCGGCCCGTGCTGTTCCGTACGGCGGCGTTCCCGCCCGGTACGGCCAGCGGGCTGTGGCTGGACATGGCCGACCGGGACCTGGTCGTCGTCGAGGAACGCACCGCGCCCGACCATCAGCTGGTCATCCTGGGGCACGAGCTGTGGCACATGAAGGCCGGCCACTGCGCCCACCGGACCGAGGGCGGCGCGGTCGCGGCCCGGCAGGCCGGTGCGCACGCCGACGACGACGCGCTGCGGGCGGCCGTACGGGCGGTGGCCGCCCGGACCCGGTTCGACCAGGCGGAGGAGCGGGAGGCGGAGAGCTTCGGCCTGCTGCTGGCCAGCAAGTGCCGGACGCTGCTCGCGGGTTCGTCCCTGCGGGGACCGGTGCAGCGGGACCATCTGGCGGGGCGGATCGAGGCGTCGCTGGGCTATCTGGGGTGAGCGGCCGGCCCGCGGGGCGGGGGAACGGCCGGGCGCGGCCGGGTCGCTGCGGCCCGTTGTCAGTGGCGGGCGGCAAGCTGGAAGTCGCCGTCGCCGTGGGGCGGCGGCCCCGTTGCCGTCGTTGTGGGGAGAGCCGACCGATGACCACCGCCGTGCTGACCGACCGTGAGCGCGCCGCCGTCCAGGCGTACGTGCGGCTGATGCACACCGTCCGGGCCGCGTTCGACACCGCGGCCGGCCCGCCGGACGCCGCCCGTCCCGTCCTGGTCCCGCCCTCCGTCCTGGCCGAGGCCGAACGGGCCCTGTCGGCGGCGGGCCTGACGGGCAACGAGGAGGAGTTCTTCGACCTCCTGACGAGCTGGTGCCCGCGGACCTGACCGGTCCACGGCGCACACCGGTCCGGCGCACACCGGTTCCGCGCCGCCCGGCGCCCGTGTCGCGTCTCAGGCGTACGGCACCGTGACCACCGTGGCGAGCAGGCCGTGTCCGGTCGTGAAGCGGCCGTCGAACCGGGACAGGCGGCGGCCGTTCACATGGGGCCCCGGCACGAGCAGGGTCGCCCGGAACGTGCCCCGGGCCGGGGGCGGGCGCCCTGGGCGCCGGGGGCCTCGGTGCCGGGGGGCGGTGAGCTCGGCGCAGGGGCGCTCGGGCGGAGGTGCCGGCGGCCGGGGCGCCGGGGGCGAGGGTGCCGGGGGCCTGCGTGCCCGGGGCCGGGGTGTCGGGGTCCGGGGCTCCCGGGGCCGGGGCGTCGGGGTCCGGGACGTCGGGGTCCGGGACGTCGGGGTCCGGGGCGTCGGGTCCGGGACGATCTCGATGTCGGCCTCGGTGAAGTCCAGCCAGGCCCCGGTGAGGGGAACCACGCCTTGTACACCGACTCCTTGGCGCTGAACAGCAGCCGGTCCCAGGGGACGCCGGGCCGGTCGGCGGCGAGGCGGCGCAGCCGGGCCCGCTCGGCCGGCAGGGTGATGGCGGCCAGGACGCCCTCCGGGAGCGCAGCGGCGGGTTCGGCGTCGATGCCGAGAGCGGCGAGGTCGGTGTCGCGGACCAGGGCGGCGGCGCCGTAGCCGTCGCAGTGCGTCATGCTGCCGAGCAGCCCGGCCGGCCAGACCGGGGCGCCGCGGTCGCCGGTCGGGACGGGCTGCGGCGGCACACCGAGCCGGGCCATGGCGCGCCGCGCACAGGAGCGGACCAGGGCGAACTCGCGGCGGCGTTTGGCGATCGCCCGGTCGACGTACGCCGCCTCCTCGGGATGGAGCGCGGGCACCGGCCCGCTCGCGTCGACGCCGATCTCCTCGACGACGGCCACCGTGTCCGGCAGCAGTTCCTCGATCACCGGGACTCGTCCTCCAGGGCCGTCACCGTCACTCTTCCTCCCGTGCGGCACGGCCGTGGCGCGCACGTTGCGCGGCGGTGCCCCCGAGCCCCTATGATCGGCCCAACACCACCGCCCCGAAACCTTTCCCCGCGCAGGGCGGTTCGGTGTCCCTTCATCTTCCCTGGCCGGGCACGGCCCTGCTGCGCCCTGCCCGCGAACCGTGAAAGGCGGCCTGCATGGTCTCTCGCGTACGCGTCTGGCTCAACCGCACGTACGCGGAGAACGTGTTCTTCATGGATCAGCTGCGGAGAAATCCCAGCGACCGGGCCGTCGAGATCCACGCCACCCACGGCGACCCCGACTCGCCCGTGCTGGCCGCGGCCGACACCGCCGCCCTGGAGCCGGAGTCCCTGTCCCCGGCGGCCTACGTGGAGTTCGCCCTGGACCAGTGCCGGCGGCGCGGCATCGACGTGTTCGTGCCCCGGCTGCACCAGGCGGCGATCGTGGCGCACCGCGCCGAGTTCGAGGCGGCCGGTACGGCGCTGCTCGCGCCGCCGGCCGAGGCGGTGGCCGTCTTCGAGGACAAGGTGAGCGGGTACGAGGCGGCCCAGGCGGCCGGCGTGCCGGTGCCGCCGTGGTGGCGGGTGCGCACCGCCGCGGAACTGCTGGACGCGGTCGAGGAGTTGGAGGAGCGGGGCCACCGGGCCTGTTTCAAGCCGGCCGCCGGGCGGGCGGGGTGGGCTTCCGGGTGATCACCCGGGCGCCGTTCTCCCTGGCCCAGCTCGGCGGGTTCCCCAGCCCGAGCGTGCCGCTGGACCTGGTGGTGGAGGCGGTGCGCGCGGCCGAGGAGCCGGTCGACTGGCTGGTGATGCCCACCTGGAGCAGCCGGAGGTCTCGGTGGACCTGCTCACCGGCCCCGACGACCGGGTGCGGCTGGCCGTGGGCCGCACGAAGAACGGCCGCCGGCGGGGCTTCACCCTGGACGAGCGGTGGCTGGAGCCGGCGCGCACCCTGGCCACGCGGTTCGGGCTGCACTTCCTGTCCAACGTCCAGTTCCGGATGCACGGCGACCGGCCGGTGCTGATGGACGTCAACACCCGCCCGGCGGGCGGTCTGCACCAGCTGTCGCTGTGCGGGGTGAACGCGCCCTGGGCCGCCGTGCGGCTGGCGCTCGGCGAGGACCCGGGCGAGATCGTGCCGCCGTTCCTCGGGCAGGACTACGCGGTGGTGTCCGGGCCCCGCCCGCTCTGTCCCGTGCCGCTGCCGCAACCGGAGCCGCAGCCGCAGCCGCAGCCGCAGCCGCAGCCGCACGCGGACGGCCTCGGTACCGGGCCGGTCACCGGCCCCGCCCCGGCCGTGTCGGCCCCGCAGTGTCCCGCGGAGCCCTCGCCCCTGGTCGCGCCCGGCGCCGGACCGGTCGGCGCGGCCCCGCGCACGGACCCGGCCGCCCGGGCCTGACGGAACCGCGCCCTACCGCAGGTAGGCGAGCCCCGGGTGGACGGCGGTGTAGCCGTCGACCAGCCGGCGGGCGACCGTCACCGAGTCGACGAGCGGGTGCAGCGCGAAGGCCCTGACCGCCGCCGCGCGGGACCCCGACCGGGCGGCCTCCAGGACCTCGCGTTCGACGGCCTTGACCGCGCAGACCAGGCCGGCGGCGTGGCCGGGCAGCGGGTCCACCGCCACGGGGCGGGCGCCGGCCGCGTCGACCAGGCAGGGGACCTCGACGACGGCTTCGGCGTCGAGCCCCGGCAGGGCGCCGCGGTTGCGGACGTTGAGGATCAGGGTGGTGCGTTCGTTCCGGGCGACGGCACGCATGAGCGCGAGCGCCACCTTCTCGTAGCCGCCGGACAGGTCCTCCGCCTCCCGCTCCCCGGCGCCGGAGGCCTCGCGGTTCTCCGCCATGTAGGTGGCCTCGCGCTCGGCGCGGGTGCGCTGCCACAGGCCGAGGGCCGGCACCCCGGGGTCGCGGGCCCGCTCGTAGAAGGCGGACTGCTGGTCGTGGAGGAAGGCGCCCCGGGTCTGCCGGGCCTCCTGGTAGGCGCGTACGGTCTCCCGGCCGAAGTAGTAGTAGTGCAGGTACTCGTTGGGGACGGCGCCGAGCGTGCGCAGCCACTCCGCGCCGAACAGCCGGCCCTCCTCGAAGGAGCCGAGCAGGGCCTCGTCGGCGAGCAGCCGGGGCAGTTCGTCGCGGCCGGCCACGCGCAGGCCCCGCACCCAGCCGAGGTGGTTGAGGCCGGCGTAGTCGATCCAGGCGCGGTCCGGGTCGACGCCGAGCACGCGGGCGATCCGCCGGCCGAGGCCGACGGGCGAGTCGCAGATGCCGATGACGCGGTCGCCGAGGTGCCGGGACATGGCCTCGGTGACGAGTCCGGCCGGGTTGGTGAAGTTGATGACCCAGGCGTCCGGGGCGAGGCGGGCCACACGGCGGGCGATGCCGTCGGCGACGGGAACGGTCCGCAGACCGTAGGCGATGCCGCCCGCGCCGACCGTCTCCTGCCCGAGGACGCCTTCGGCGAGCGCCACCCGTTCGTCCTCGGCGCGCCCCTTCAGGCCCCCGACCCGGATGGCCGAGAAGACGAAGTCGGCGCCGGTCAGCGCCTCGTCCAGGTCGGTGGTGGCGCTGACCTCCGGCGCGTCGGGCACCCCGGCCGCCTGCTCGGCGAGCACGCGGGTCACCGCCGCGAGCCGCCCGGCGTCCAGGTCGTGCAGCACCACCCGGGTCACACGGCCCTCGGTACGGTCGGCCAGCAGCGCCCCGTACACGAGCGGCACCCGGAACCCGCCGCCGCCCAGAATCGTCAGCCTCACGTCCGCGTCCTTCCCGTCGCCGCGCCGCCTCCTGCCCGGCGCCGATCATGGCACGTCCGGCCGGCGGAGCGGCCGGCATCCGGCGGCGAGGGGCGCCGCCGGGGGCGCCGGGGGGCGCGGGGGCGCGGGGGGCGCGGGGCGGTCAGGCGTAGAACCGCGACAGGCTCCGCAGCACCGCCGCCGGCTTGGTGCCGCCGTCGATCTCGATGGTGCCGTCCACGGCGATCTGCACCCCGCCGGGCACCTCGTGGACCTCCGCCAGCACGGCGGCGAGCCGGATGCGCGAGCCCGCCGTCACCGGCGCGGGGAAACGGACCTTGTCCAGCCCGTAGTTGACCTTCGTGGTGACGCCCCGGACGTCCAGGAGTCCGGTGAACAGGGGGATGAAGAGGGAGAGGGTGAGGTAGCCGTGGGCGATGGCCGCGCCGAACGGGCCCCGGGCGGCCTTCTCCGGGTCCACGTGGATCCACTGGTGGTCGCCGGTGGCATCGGCGAACATGTCGATCCGCTCCTGGGTGACCTCGGTCCACCCGCTGGTGCCGAGGTCGGTGCCCGCCATCGTCTTCAGTTCGCCGAGGCCGTTCACGGTGAGGGTCATGCGGTTCCCTTCTGGTCGCCGTACCGGGCACGGACCCGGGACTTGAGGAGCTTTCCGGAGGCGGTGCGGGCAGGGCCTCCGCGAACACCACCGACTTCGGGATCTTGTACCGGGCGAGGCGCCCGGCGAGGGACGCGAGGATCTCCTCCGGGTCGGGCGCGCTCCCCTCGCGGGGCACGACGACGGCGCGCGGCACCTCGCCCCAGGTGGCGTCGGGCACGCCGATCACCGCGCACTCGGCGACGTCCGGGTGGGCGAGGAGCAGATCCTCGATCTCGGCGGGATACACGTTCTCCCCGCCCGAGATGATCATGTCCTTGATGCGGTCGACGATGTAGACGTAGCCGTCCTCGTCGACGCGGGCCGCGTCCCGCTGCGGAACCAGCCGTCGGCGAAGGCGGCGGCCGTCGCCTCGGGCAGCCCCCAGTAGCCGGACATGACGTGCGGGCCGCGCACCACGACCTCGCCGGTCTCGCCGGGGCCGGCCGGGGTGAGGTCCGGGCGTACGACGCGTACGTCGCTGAAGAAGTGCGGCACGCCCGCCGAACCGGCCTTGCTTTCCGCGTGTTCGGCGTCCAGGAAGAGCGTGCCGGGCGCGGCCTCGGTCATGCCGTAGCCCTGGCGGAAGGCGAGTCCGCGTTCCCGGTAGGCGGCGATGAGCGAGGTGGGCACGGGTGATCCGCCGCAGGTGAGGGTGCGCAGCGAGGACAGGTCGGCGTCCGCGAACCGGGGCTGGCGGGCGATCCGCTCGTACATGGTCGGCACCCCGAACATGAAGGTGATCCGGTGCCGTTCGACCAGGTCGAGGGTGCCGGCCGGGTCGAAGGACTCCACCAGGACGCACGTGCCGCCCTTCAGCAGCACGGGCAGGGTGAGCATGTTCAGCCCGGCGGTGTGGAACAGCGGGGCCGTGACCAGGGCGCGTTCGTCGGCGGTGAGGTCGGTGTCGACCAGGACGTTGACCGCGTTCCAGATGAGGTTGGCGTGGCTGAGCACGGCGCCCTTGGGCCGGCCGGTCGTACCGGACGTATACATGATCAGGCAGATGTCGTCGGGGGCGACGGCCTCGTCGACCGGCTCGTCACCGGCCGTCGCCAGGGCCTCCTCGTACGCGGGGCCGGTCTCCAGCCGGACGGGCACCTCCGGGCCGCCGCCGCGGGCCGCGGCGGCGAGCCCGGCGTGCGCGGGGGCGTGGACGAGGGCCCGGGCGCCGGAGTCGGCGAGCTGGTGGGCGATCTCCGGGCCGGACAGGCGGGTGTTGAGGGGGACGAAGACGGCGCCGAGCGTTCCGGCGGCGAACAGCGTCTCCAGGTAGGAGGGGTGGTTGGGGCCGAGGTAGGCGATCCGGTCGCCGCGCCGGACGCCCCGGGCGCGCAGGGCGTGGGCGAGGCGGGTGGTGCGCTCGTGCAGGGCGGCGTACGTCAGGCGCGTGCCGTCGTGGATCAGGGCGGTGCGGTGCGGGGTCTTGCGGGCCCGGCGGGCGGGCCAGGATCCGATTCCCTCGTTGCGCATGGCGGGCCCCTAGGGCGTGGTCAGCCCGAGCAGCCGGGCGGCGTTCTCCTTGAGGATCTTCGGCCGGACCTCGTCCTTGACCGGCAGCTCGGCGAAGTCGGCGAGCCAGCGGTCGGGGGTGAGGACGGGGAAGTCGGAGCCGAAGAGGACCTTGTCCTTCAGCAGGGAGTTGGCGTACTTCACGAGCTGCGGCGGGAAGTACTTCGGCGACCAGCCGGACAGGTCGATGTGCACGCCGGGCTTGTGCGTGGCGACGGCGAGGGCCTCGTCCTGCCAGGGGAAGGACGGGTGCGCCAGGATGATCTTCAGGTGCGGGAAGTCGGCGGCGACGTCGTCGACGTGCAGCGGGTTGGAGTACTTCAGCCGGATGCCGCCCCCGCCGGGCACGCCGGCGCCGATGCCGGTCTGTCCGGTGTGGAACAGCGCGATGGTGCCGGTCTCCTCGATCACCTCGTACAGGCCGTAGGCGACCGAGCGGTCGTCGGGAAGAAGCCCTGGATGCTGGGGTGGAACTTGAAGCCCTTCACCCCGTACTCCTCCACCAGGCGCCGGGCCTGCCGCACGCCCGCCTTCCCCGGAAGGGGTCGATCGAGGCGAAGGGGATGAGGACGTCGGCGTTGGCGGCGGCGGCCTCGGCGATCTCGTCGTTGGGGACCGGCGGGGTGCCGGTGGCGGACTCGGCGTCGACGGTGAAGACGACGGCGGCCATCCTCCGCTCCCGGTAGTAGGCGGCCATCTCCTCCAGGGTCGGCTTGCGCCTGCCCTCGACCTTGAAGTAGGCGGCGGAGGCGGCGTGCAGGTCGTCGTCGAGGGACGCGTGGCCCCTGGCGGAGACCTCGGCGTGGGTGTGGACGTCGATGGCGGTCAGGCCGGCGGGGTCCATCAGGCCTCCGGGAGCTTCGGGGCGGGGATGCCGACCGTCTGGAGTTCCGCGCCGACGGACGTGGGCCACGCCTCGGCGAGCGTCTCGGGGGTCCAGCCGCCGTCGGCGTAGGCGGTGCGGATCTCCTGGGGGTGCGACCAGAGGGACACCTTGTCGCCGCCGATGCCGATGCACTGGCCGGTCACCTCGCGGGCGGCCGCGGAGGCGAGGAACGGCACGAGGGCGGCACAGTCCTCGGGGGTGCCGAAGCCCTCGCCCCGGCGCAGGAAGCCGGGGAGGGGCGCGCCGGCGCGCATCGCCTCGACGTAGGGGGCGAAGGCGGGGACGGTCTCGGTCATGGCCGTGGCGGCGACCGGGACGATCGCGTTGACGGTGATGCCCGCGCGGGCCAGCTCCATCGACCAGGTGCGGGCCAGGGCGGCGATGCCGGCCTTGGCGGCGGCGTAGTTGGTCTGGCCGAAGTTGCCGCGCTGCCCGGCCGGGGAGCCGACCAGGACCAGCGTCCCGCCCTCGCCCTGTTCGCGCATGCGGACGGCGGCGGCGCGGGCGCAGGTGAAGGTGCCCTTGAGGTGCGTGGTGAGCACGGCGTCGAAGTCGTCGTCGGTCATCTTCCACAGCACCTTGTCGCGCAGGATGCCGGCGTTGGTGACCAGGACGTCGAGGCGCCCGAACGCGGCGACGGCGCGCCGTACGAGCCGGTCCGCGGCCTCGGCGGTGCCGACCGGGACGGCCTCGGCGACGGCGGTGCCGCCGGCGTCGGCGATGGACTTCACGGCGGCGTCGGCGGCGGCCGCGTCGGCGTCGTTCACGACGACGGACGCGCCGTGGGCGGCGAGGGCACGGGCGTAGGCGAGGCCGAGGCCCCGGCCGGCGCCGGTGACGACGGCGGCCTTGCCGGTGAGATCGATACGGGGCACGGGACGGTTCCCTTCCGGGGGTGACGGGGGTTACGGGGTTACGGGGTTACGGGCGTGACCGGGGTGAGAACGGAGCCGGTCCCGGCCGACCGGGACCGAGATAGAAGCTAGGAACAATGATTGTTGTCGTCAATAGTTGTTTCGGACCGGCGAACGCGGGAGACTGGCGCGGTACACAGCAGCCGCCCCGCCCGGGGCCGCGACCAGGGAGCCCGTCATCACTCGCCAGCACGCCACGAACCCCCAGCCGATCGACGCGGACGAGCCGTGGATGCGCGGGCTCCACGCGGACACCGGTTATCTGCTGTACCGCCTGGGCCTGCGCTCGGGGCAGCTGTTCAACGCCTCGCTGCAGGAGTCGGGGCTGCGGCTGCGCCACTACGCGGTGCTGCGCCTGCTGGCCACCACCGAGGGCGCGCCGCAACGCGAGCTGAGCGCCCGGCTGGGCTACGACCCGAGCGCGATCGTCGGCCTGGTCGACGACCTGGAGAAGCTCGGGTTCGCCGAACGCCGGCCGTCCCCCGACGACCGCCGCAGCCGGATCGTCGTCCTCACCGAGGAGGGGCGGGCCTTCCTGCGGGACACCGACGCGGCGGGCCTGCGCGTCACCAACGAGCTGCTCGCCCCGCTCGACGCGGCCGAGCGGGAGACCCTGCACGCCCTCCTGCTGCGCGTCGCCGGGAACGGCCTCGGCTGACAGCCGCCCCGCCCCGGGAGCGCCGCCGCGCCGCGCCCTCACCCGGGATCGCCGTACGCAGCGCCCTCGCCCGGGATCGCCGTGCGCAGCGCCCTCGTCACACCGCGCCGACGAGATGAGGCCGGCCCGCCCCGGGGCGCCGGTTTGCCACATTTCTCACAGGGGTCACAGCCGTCCGGCGGCCCGTACACGACCAAGCCAGATATATGGTGCAGACGGCACACATCCCACCGCCCAGGCCGGCCCGGCGCCGCCGCGCCCCGCCGGCCCGACACCCCCCAGGTCCCGCGCAGAAAGGCCGCATGCCGTGAGCACCCCCCACATACCCGACCGGCCCGAGCAGCAGCAGTCGGGCTGGTCCCGTCGCGGGATGCTCACCGCGCTGGGCGCGCTGCCGGCGGCCGCCGCGCTGAGCACCGCCCTGGGCGGTACGGCGCGGGCGGCGGACGCGGCGCCCGCCGGTCCGCGGGAGCGCCGGCCGCTCACGGCCACCGTCACCCCGAGGTCCGGCGCCACCTACGGCGTCGGCATGCCGGTGTCGATCACCTTCTCCCACGCCGTCACGGACCGGGCGGCCGTCGAGCGGGCGATCGCGGTCACCGCCGATCCGGGCGTCGAGGTCGCCGGCCACTGGTTCGGCGACACCCGGCTCGACTTCCGGCCGAGGACGTACTGGGCCCCGGCACGACGGTCACCGTCCGGCTGGGACTGAACGGCGTGCGCGCCGGCGAGGGCCTGTACGGCGCCCGCGACACCGCCCTCTCCTTCCGCATCGGCCGGTCGCAGATCAGCACCGTCGACCTGGCGAAGAAGCGGATGACCGTCGTCCGCGACGGCAGGAAGATCGCCGCCTACCCCGTCACCGGCGGCAACGCCGACCACCCCACCTGGTCCGGCGTCATGGTGATCAGCGAGCGGCTGAAGCAGACCCGGATGGAGTCCTCGACGGTCGGACTCGGCCACGAGTACGACATCCCGGACGTCCCCCACGCCCAGCGCCTCACGACCTCCGGGACCTTCATCCACGGCAACTACTGGACCCGGTCCGGGGTGTTCGGGCACGACAACACCACCCACGGCTGCATCGGACTGCACGACGCCAAGGACGCCGACGACGAGGCGACCGCGGGGCACGCGTTCTTCACCGGCTCGCGCATCGGCGACCTGGTGATCGTGAAGAACTCCGGGAGCGGACCGTCGACCCGGCCAACGGGCTCAACGGCTGGAACCTGTCGTGGAAGGAGTGGACGGCGGGCAGCGCTCTGTAGCCCGCGCGCCGCTTCAGTCGGTGAACTCACCGGCGCCGTAAGGACTTTCTGGGTTTCACCTCTTGACGGCCGCAGGGCCGGAGAGCACATTGGGCGCACTCTGAGAGCGCTCTCAGGTACCCCGGGCGACGCCCGGGGTGCCCGTGCTCCCCACCCGCACCCGAGAGGCACCCCCACATGAGAGAACCCTCCGGAAGCTCCCGCGGGCGGCGGCCGCTGCGCCGCGCGCTCGCCGCCGCCGTCGGCGCGCTCGCCCTCGCGGTCACCGCGACCGCCGTCACCGGCCCGTCGGCGACGGCCGCCGCTCCCCCGCCCCCGGCCGGCTGGACCCAGGTCTTCGCCGACGACTTCGACGGCCCCGCCGGATCCGGCGTGAACACCGCGAACTGGCAGTACGCGACCGGCACGTCGTACCCGGGCGGGCCCGCCAACTGGGGCACCGGCGAGATCGAGACGATGACGTCCAGCAGGGACAACGTCGCCCTCGACGGCAACGGCAACCTGCGCATCACCCCGCGCCGCGACGCCGCCGGCAACTGGACGTCGGGCCGCATCGAGACCAACCGCACCGACTTCCAGCCCCGGCCGGCGGCACCCTGCGCGTGGAGGCCCGCATCCAGGTCCCGAACGTCACGGGCGCCGCGGCCAAGGGCTACTGGCCGGCGTTCTGGATGCTGGGCGCGCCCTACCGGGGCAACTACTGGAACTGGCCCGCCGTCGGCGAGATCGACATCATGGAGAACACCCAGGGCCTCAACACGGTCTGGGCCACGATGCACTGCGGCACCTCACCGGGCGGACCCTGCAACGAGACCAGCGGCATCGGCTCCAGCACCACCTGCACCGGCACCACCTGCCAGGCCGGCTTCCACACCTACCGGATGGAGTGGGACCGCTCCACGTCCGTGGAGGAGATCCGCTTCTACCTCGACGGCAACCACTTCCACACGGTCCGCGAGACCCAGGTCGACGCCACGACGTGGGCGAACGCCACCGACCACGGCTACTACATCATCCTCAACGTGGCGATGGGCGGCGGCTTCCCGAACGCCTTCGGCGGCGGCCCGGACGCCGGCACCCAGCCCGGCCACTCGATGCTGGTCGACTACGTCCAGGTGCTGTCG
The DNA here is from genome assembly GCA_003248315.1 of Streptomyces sp. SW4. Classification (GTDB taxonomy): domain Bacteria; phylum Actinomycetota; class Actinomycetes; order Streptomycetales; family Streptomycetaceae; genus Streptomyces. The sequence continues at coordinate 126,372 of QKWM01000001.1, read as the reverse complement.
TCCGGGGGAGCGGCACCACTCCCCCGCCGGGCGGCAGCCGCGACGCCTACTCCACGATCCAGGCGGAGTCCTACGACGGCCAGTCCGGCGTCGGCACCGAGACGACCCTCGACTCCGGCGGCGGCCAGAACATCGGCTTCCTCGCCAACGGCGACTGGGCCGTCTACAAGGGCGTCGACTTCGGCTCCACGGCGGCGCGGCAGTTCTCCGCCCGCGTGGCCAGCGGTGCCCCGTCGGGGTGAGCGGCCTGGTGGAGGTGCGCCTGGACAGCCGTACCAGCGCGCCGGTCGGCAGCTTCGCCGTCGGCAACACCGGGGGCTGGCAGTCCTGGCGGACGGTGCCGGCGAACATCTCCGCGGTGACGGGCACCCATGACGTCTATCTGACCTTCACCAGCGGCCAGCCGGCGGACTTCGTGAACGTGAACTGGTTCTCGTTCGGGCGCTGACCGCCGGGCACACGAGCGAGGCCGGCCCTCCCCGCCGCGCGGCGGGGAGGGCCGGCGGCCGCCCGGCTCAGCGCAGTTCGGCGCGGAAGGCCGCCGGTGTGGTGTCCGTGTGCTGGTGGAAGAACTTGGAGAAGTTCGCGGCGTCCGGGTAGCCGACGGCCGCGCCGACGCGGCCGATGGGCAGGTCGGTGTGGGCGAGGAGGCGCTTGGCCTCCAGGACGACGCGGCGGTCGATGAACGCCTTGGGCGTCAGGCCGGTGGCGGCGCGGACCGCGCGGACGAGGGTGCGGCGCGAGTAACCGAGCGCGTCGGCATAGGCGCTGACGCTGTGGTTGGTGGCGAAGTCCCGTTCGACGGCGTCCCGGAAGAGGGTGAACGCCGTGTCCTGGTGCCCGGGGCGGTCCGCCTCCGCGGAGCTGGCGGCGAGGTGGGCCAGGCGCAGCAGGAACGCCGAGAGCGAGTGGCGCAGCACGGCGGTGTGCAGGCTGAGGGCAGGGTCGTCGCGTCCTCGTACTCGCGCCGCAGGTGTTCCAGCGCGGCTTCGAGGGCCGCGCGCTGCGCCGGGTCGGGATGGAGCAGCGCAGGCAGGTCGTAGCGGTACAGCCCCGTGGCCTCGACGGTGGCGCGGGGCAGGAATCCGGGCTGCATGGTCAGGACGGTTCCGCGGTACGCGGCGTGCGGCGCGAAGCGGTGGACCTGCCCGGGCGGATCCACAGCAGGTCGCCGGGTGCGGCCTCGTACTCGGTGAAGTCGATCATGTGGCGGACCGGTCCGCCGGTGAACAGCATGACGACGTGGAAGTCGATGCGGTGCACCCGGTGCAGCGGGGCCTGGGAGTGCCAGGTGCGGCCGGTGCCCATGGGGCCGACCTGCATGCCGACGCCGAGGACGCTGAGGTCGGACGGGAAGGGAAAGGTCCTGATCGCACCGCCGGGCTCGGCGCCGCCTTCGAGGTGTTCGTCCGTCATGTCCTTCTCGTGCCTTCTCAGTCGCGCACCCGTGGGCTCAGGTGCGCACCGGGCCGCCGGGGCCTGTCCCAGTTTCACCACAGGCTGGCACACCCCGACCTTCACTCCAAAAAGTCTGACTTTTAAGTTTGAACGCGTCAGACCAGCCCCTTCGCTCCTGTCGAGGATTTCTTGAAGATGAGCACGCACACCCCGGACCGCGAGGACCGCCTCGAATGGACCGAACTCGACCGGCGTGCCGTCGACACCGCCCGCCTCCTGGCGGCCGATGCCGTGCAGAAGGTCGGGAACGGACACCCCGGCACGGCGATGAGCCTCGCCCCCGCCGCCTACACGATCTTTCAGAAGCTGATGCGTCACGACCCGGCCGACCCGGAGTGGACCGGCCGTGACCGCTTCGTCCTCTCCCCCGGTCACACCTCGCTGACCCTCTACACCCAGCTGTACCTCGCCGGCTACGAGCTGGAGCTGGACGACCTGAAGGCGTTCCGCACGCACGGTTCGAAGACCCCGGGTCACCCCGAGTACGGGCACACCGCGGGCGTGGAGACGACGACCGGCCCGCTCGGCCAGGGCGTCGCCAACGCCGTCGGCATGGCGATGGCCGCGCGCTACGAGCGGGGTCTGTTCGACCCGGAGGCCCCCGCGGGCGAGTCCCCGTTCGACCACACCGTCTGGGCGATCGTCTCCGACGGCGACCTCCAGGAGGGCGTCTCCGCCGAGGCGTCGTCCCTGGCCGGCCACCAGAGGCTCGGCAACCTGGTCTTCCTCTACGACGACAACCACATCTCCATCGAGGGCGACACCGCCACCGCGTTCTCCGAGGACGTGCTCCGGCGCTACGAGGCCTACGGCTGGCACGTGCAGCGCGTCGAACCGGCCGCGAACGGCGACGTCGACGCGCACGCGCTGTACGCGGCGCTCAGCGCGGCGCGGGCCGAGACCGGGCGCCCCTCGATCGTCGCGATGCGCACGATCATCGCCTGGCCCGCCCCGAACGCGCAGAACACCGAGGCGTCCCACGGCTCCGCCCTCGGCGAGGAGGAGGTCGCCGCCACCAAGCGCGTCCTCGGCTTCGACCCGGAGAAGACCTTCGAGGTCGCCGACGAGGTCCTCGCCCACACCCGCCGGGCCCTGGACCGGGGCGCCGAGGCGCACGCCGCCTGGGACAAGCGGATCGCCGCCTGGCGTGACGCGCAGCCGGCCCGCGCCGAGCTGTTCGACCGCGTGGTCGCCGGCCGCCTCCCCGAGGGCTGGGAGGACGCCCTGCCGGTGTTCGAGCCCGGCACGTCCGTCGCCACCCGCGCCGCCTCCGGCAGGGTGCTCCAGGCGCTCGGCCCGGTCCTGCCCGAGCTGTGGGGCGGCTCCGCCGACCTGGCCGGCTCCAACAACACGACGATCGACAAGACGTCGTCCTTCCTGCCCACGGGCAACCCGCTGCCGGAGGCCGACCCGTACGGCCGCACCGTCCACTTCGGCATCCGCGAGTTCTCCATGGCCGCGGAGATGAACGGCATCGCCCTGCACGGCAACACCCGCGTCTACGGCGGCACCTTCCTGGTCTTCTCCGACTACATGCGCAACGCCGTCCGCATGTCCGCGCTGATGCAGCTGCCCGTGACGTACGTGTGGACGCACGACTCCATCGGCCTCGGCGAGGACGGCCCGACCCACCAGCCGGTCGAGCACCTGGCCTCGCTGCGCGCCATCCCCGGCCTGAACGTCGTCCGCCCCGCCGACGCCAACGAGACGGCGGTCGCCTGGGCGGAGATCCTGCGCCGGCACTCCACCCACCCGGCCCCGCACGGCCTGGCCCTCACCCGGCAGGGCGTGCCGGTGTACGCGCCGAACCCGGACGCCGCGAAGGGCGGCTACGTGCTCGAGGACGCCTCCACCGGCGCCCCGGACGTCGTCCTGATCGCCACCGGGTCCGAGGTGCGGCTCGCGGTCGCCGCGCGGGAGGCCCTGGAGGCCGAGGGCATCGCCACCCGGGTGGTGTCCATGCCGTGCGTGGAGTGGTTCGAGGAGCAGCCCCGCGCCTACCGCGACAGCGTCCTGCCGCCGGCCGTGCGGGCCCGGGTCGCCGTCGAGGCCGGCATCGGCCTGACCTGGCACAAGTACGTCGGGGACGCCGGCCGCATCGTCTCCCTGGAGCACTTCGGCGCCTCCGCCGACGCCGCCACCCTGTTCGCCGCGTACGGCTTCACCCCCGAGAACGTCGCCGCCGCGGCCGAGGAGTCCCTGGCCGCCGCCCGCGGCTGATCCGGCGCCCGGCACACCCCCGTGATCCGGCGCCCCGTACCCACCCGAGAAAGCAGATGATCCCTGTGCCCCATGCACCCACGTCCGCGGCGGCCCTCGCGCGCCTGTCCGACGAAGGCGTCTCCGTGTGGCTGGACGACCTGTCCCGCACCCGGATCGCCTCCGGCGCCCTCGCCGAGCTGATCGCCACGAAGCACGTGGTCGGCGTCACCACCAACCCGTCGATCTTCCAGGCCGCCATCGGCTCCGGCGCCGGATACGAGGAGCAGCTCGCCGACCTCGCGGTGCGGGGCGTGAGCGTCGACGAGGCCGTCCGCATGATGACGACCGCCGACGTGCGGGCCGCCGCGGACGTCCTGCGGCCGGTCTTCGAGGCCACCGGCGGCCGGGACGGCCGGGTCTCCATCGAGGTCGACCCGCGGCTCGCCCACGACACGGCGGCCACCGTCGCCGAGGCCCGCCAGCTGGCCTGGCTGGTGGACCGCCCCAACGTGATGATCAAGATCCCGGCGACCAGGGCCGGCCTGCCGGCGATCACCGAGGTGATCGGCGCCGGCATCAGCGTGAACGTCACGCTGATCTTCTCCCTTGAGCGCTACCGCGAGGTGATGGACGCCTACCTGGCCGGTCTGGAGAAGGCGCAGGCGGCCGGGCTCGACCTGTCCGCGATCCACTCGGTCGCCTCGTTCTTCGTCTCGCGCGTGGACGCCGAGATCGACAAGCGGCTGACACTGCTGGGCACGGACGAGGCCCTGGCGCTCAAGGGGCGGGCGGCGCTGGCGAACGCTCGGCTGGCCTACGCGGCGTACGAGCAGGTGTTCGGCTCCGCCGACGGGGCGACGCCGCCGGAGAGCCGCTGGGCCGCCCTCGCCGGGACCCGCGCGAACAAGCAGCGCCCCCTGTGGGCGTCCACCGGTGTGAAGGACCCCGCATATCGGGACACCCTGTACGTGGAGGAGCTGGTCGCTCCCGGCACCGTGAACACGATGCCGGAGGCCACCCTGGAGGCCGCCGCCGATCACGGCGACGTCCAGGGCGACACGGTCACCGGTGGCTACGCCCAGGCGCGGGCCGACCTCGCGGCCGTGGAGCGGCTCGGCATCTCGTACGACGAGGTGGTGGAGCAGCTGGAGCAGGAGGGCGTCGCCAAGTTCGAGGTGGCCTGGCAGGACCTGCTCGACGCCGTGACGAAGTCCCTCGACAGCAAGGGAGTTGACGGGGAATGAGCAAGGACCTTCCCGGCCCGACGGCCGGCGGGACCGAGGAGACGAAGCAGAGCAAGGAGGCCAAGGAGAACAGGGCCGCCCGGGAGGCCGCCGGGGCCGTCGACGCCGGGGAGCCGGCCGCGGCCGACGAGCGGCCGGAGGGCAGGGCCCCCGCCGCCTCCGTCGCCGCCCCGGCACCCGACTGGAGCAATCCGCTGCGCGATCCGCGCGACCGGCGGCTGCCGCGCATCGCGGGTCCGTCGGGTCTGGTCATCTTCGGCGTCACGGGCGACCTGTCCCGCCGCAAGCTGATGCCGGCCGTGTACGACCTGGCCAACCGCGGTCTGCTGCCCCCGGCTTCTCGCTGGTGGGCTTCGCCCGCCGGGACTGGGAGAACCAGGACTTCGCGCAGGTCGTGCACGAGGCCGTCAAGGAGCACGCCCGTACGCCGTTCCGCGAGGAGGTGTGGCAGCAGCTCGCCGAGGGGATGCGGTTCATCCCCGGCGACTTCGACGACGACACCGCGTTCAAGCAGCTGCGCGAGGCCGTCCAGGAACTGGACGCGGCCCGCGGCACCAGCGGCAACTACGCCTTCTACCTCTCCGTGCCGCCGAAGTTCTTCCCGAAGGTCGTGCAGCAGCTGAAGAAGCACGGGCTGGCGGACGCCCCGGAGGGGTCCTGGCGCCGCGCCGTGATCGAGAAGCCGTTCGGTCACGACCTGGCCAGCGCCCGCGAGCTGAACGCGATCGTGCACGAGGTGTTCGAGCCCGACCAGGTCTTCCGCATCGACCACTACCTGGGCAAGGAGACCGTCCAGAACATCCTGGCGCTGCGCTTCGCCAATCAGATGTTCGAGCCGATCTGGAACCGGTCCTACGTCGACCACGTGCAGATCACCATGGCCGAGGACATCGGCATCGGCGGCCGGGCCGGCTACTACGACGGCATCGGCGCCGCCCGCGACGTCATCCAGAACCACCTGCTCCAGCTGATGGCGCTGACCGCGATGGAGGAGCCGGCCGCGTTCGACGCCGCTTCGCTGCTCACCGAGAAGCTGAAGGTGTTCCGGGCGGTGCGGCTGCCGGAGGACCTGGGCCGGCACACCGTGCGCGGGCAGTACGCGGCGGCCTGGCAGGGCGGCACCAAGGTGCGGGGCTATCTGGAGGAGGACGGCATCGACCCGGCCTCCACCACCGACACCTACGCCGCGATCAAGCTGGCGATCGACAACCGCCGCTGGGCGGGCGTCCCCTTCTACCTGCGCACCGGCAAGCGGCTGGGACGCCGGGTGACGGAGATCGCGGTCGTCTTCCAGCGGGCCCCGCACTCCCCCTTCGACACCACCGCCACGGAGGAGCTGGGCGAGAACGCCATCGTCATCCGGGTCCAGCCGGACGAGGGCATGACGGTGCGGTTCGGCTCGAAGGTGCCGGGCACCTCGATGGAGATCCGGGACGTGTCGATGGACTTCGCCTACGGCGAGTCGTTCACCGAGTCCAGCCCGGAGGCGTACGAGCGGCTCATCCTCGACGTCCTCCTGGGGGACGCCAACCTGTTCCCCCGTCACCAGGAGGTGGAAGAGTCCTGGAGGATCCTCGACCCGGTCGAGGAGTACTGGGCCACGCACGGCAGGCCCGCGCAGTACGCCTCGGGCAGCTGGGGCCCCGGGGAAGCGGACGAGATGCTCGCACGAGACGGACGGAGCTGGCGCAGGCCATGAGGATCGACCTGACCGACACCACGGCAAGCAAGATCAACAAGGCGCTGGTGCAGGGGCGGCGGGCCATCGGGACCCCGGCCGTCGGCATGGTCCTGACGATCGTGGTCGTCACCGACGAGGAGAACGCCTACGACGCGACCAAGGCGGCCGAGGAGGCCTCGCACGAGCACCCCTCGCGCACCCTGGTCGTCATCAAGCGCCACACCCGCAACCCGCGGGAGCGCACCAAGTCCCACCTGGACGCCGAGGTCCGGGTCGGCTCCGAGGCCGGCACCGGCGAGACGGTCGTGCTGCGGATGTACGGCGAGGTCTCCGAGCACGCCGACTCCGTCGTCCTGCCGCTGCTCCTGCCGGACGCGCCGGTCGTGGTGTGGTGGCCGGTGGACGCGCCGGACAACCCCGCCAAGGATCCGCTCGGCGCGCTCGCCCAGCGCCGGATCACCGACCTGTACGCCGTCGAGGACCCGCTCGCGACCCTGGAGACCCGGGTCCGCTCCTACGCGCCCGGCGACACCGACCTGGCCTGGACCCGGCTGACGCCGTGGCGCTCGATGCTGGCGGCGGCCCTGGACCAGGCCCGGATGGAGGTGACGTCGGCGGCGGTGGAGGCCGAGGCCGACAACCCGGCCGCCGAACTGCTGGCCCGCTGGCTCGAGGCACGCCTCGGCGTGGCCGTCGACCGCGTGGTCACCGACGGCCCCGTCGTCACCGGTGTCCGGCTCGGCACCGCGGACGGCGAGATCGTCATCGACCGGCCCGAGGGCCCGCTGGCCACCCTGACCCTGCCGAACCAGCCCCCGCGCACCCTCGCGCTCAAGGTGCGCAGCACGGCCGAACTCATCGCCGAGGAGCTGCGGCGCCTCGACGCGGACGAGATGTACGCCATCGCCCTCGGCGCCGAGGGCACGAAGGAGACCCCGGTCCATGTCTGACTCCCCCGAGCTCACCCGGCGGCCCCAGTGGACCGCGCTGGAGGACCACCGGCGGCAGGCGCTGTCCCGGCCCGACCTGCGTGAGCTGTTCGCCGCCGACCCCTCCCGCGCGGAGCGGTACGTGGTCCGCGTGGGCGACCTGCGCATCGACTACTCGAAGAACCTCGTCACCGACGAGACCCTGGCCCTGCTGCGCGAGCTGGCCGCCGCCACCGACGTCTTCGGCCTGCGCGACGCGATGTTCCGCGGCGAGAGGATCAACGTCACCGAGGACCGCGCCGTGCTGCACACCGCGCTGCGCGCCCCCGTGACGCCGTCGTCGAGGTCGACGGCGAGAACGTGGTGCCCAAGGTGCACGCCGTCCTGGACAAGATGGCCGGCTTCGCCGACCGGGTCCGCTCCGGCGAGTGGACCGGCCACACCGGCAAGCGCATCAGGAACGTCGTCAACATCGGCATCGGCGGCTCCGACCTCGGCCCGGCCATGGCCTACGAGGCGCTGCGCGCCTACACCGACCGCGACCTGACGGTCCGCTTCGTCTCCAACGTGGACGGCGCCGACCTGCACGAGGCGCTGCGCGACCTGGACCCGGCCGAGACGCTGTTCATCGTCGCCTCCAAGACGTTCACCACGATCGAGACGATCACCAACGCCACCTCGGCCCGCTCCTGGCTCCTGGCCGGGACGGGAGGCGACGACAAGGCGGTCGCGCGGCACTTCGTCGCCCTGTCGACGAACGCCGAGAAGGTCACGGAGTTCGGCATCGACGCCGACAACATGTTCGAGTTCTGGGACTGGGTCGGCGGCCGGTACTCCTACGACTCGGCGATCGGCCTGTCCCTGATGATCGCCATCGGCCCGGACCGCTTCCGCGAGATGCTCGACGGCTTCCGCATCGTCGACGAGCACTTCCGCAACGCCGACCCGCAGGCCAACGCCCCGCTGATCCTGGGCCTGCTGGGCATCTGGTACGGCAACTTCCTCGGCGCCGAGTCGCACGCCGTGCTGCCGTACTCGCACTACCTGTCGAAGTTCACCGCCTACCTCCAGCAGCTCGACATGGAGTCCAACGGCAAGTCCGTGGACCGCGACGGGCGCCCCGTCTCGTGGCAGACGGGGCCGGTGGTTTGGGGCACGCCCGGCACCAACGGGCAGCACGCCTACTACCAGCTGATCCACCAGGGCACCAAGCTGATCCCGGCGGACTTCATCGGCTTCGCCCGGCCCGTCGGCGAGCTGAGCGACGCGCTGAAGGCCCAGCACGACCTGCTGATGGCCAACTTCTTCGCCCAGACCCAGGCGCTCGCCTTCGGCAAGACGGCCGACGAGGTACGGGCCGAGGGCGTCCCGAGGAACTGGTCCCCCACAAGACCTTCCGCGGCAACCACCCCACCACCACCATCCTGGCGGGCGAACTGACACCGTCCGTCCTCGGCCAGCTCGTCGCCCTCTACGAGCACAAGGTGTTCGTCCAGGGCGCCGTGTGGAACATCGACTCCTTCGACCAGTGGGGCGTGGAACTCGGCAAGGTCCTCGCCAAGCGCGTCGAACCCGCTCTGACCGAAGGCGCCGAGGTGCCCGGTCTCGACCCGTCCACGGCCGCCCTGGTGGCCGCCTACCGCGAACTGAAGGAAGTGCACTGACATGCAGATCGGTCTTGTTGGTCTGGGCAAGATGGGCGGCAACATGCGCGAGCGCCTGCGCAACGCCGGCCACGAGGTCATCGGGTACGACACCAACCCCGAACTGTCGGACGTCGACAACCTGGTCGAGCTCGCCGACCGGCTCGCCGCGCCGCGCGCGGTCTGGGTCATGGTCCCGGCCGGCGCGGTCACCCAGAGCGTCATCGACCAGCTGGGCGGCATCCTCAAGCCCGGCGACACCGTCATCGACGGCGGCAACTCCCGCTGGACGGACGACGAGAAGCACGCCGAGGAACTCGGCAAGCGCGGCATCGGCTTCGTGGACGCGGGCGTCTCCGGCGGCGTGTGGGGCCTGGAGAACGGGTACGCGCTGATGGTCGGCGGCGACAAGGAGCACGTCGACCGGCTCCGGCCGATCTTCGACGCCCTCAAGCCGGAGGGCCCCTACGGCTACGTCCACGCGGGCAAGGTCGGCGCCGGGCACTTCGCGAAGATGGTCCACAACGGCATCGAGTACGCGATGATGCAGGCCTACGCCGAGGGCTGGGAGCTGCTGGAGAAGGTCGACTCCGTCGACAACGTCCGCGAGGTCTTCCGCTCCTGGCAGGAGGGCACCGTCATCCGCTCCTGGCTGCTCGACCTCGCGGTGAACGCCCTCGACGAGGACGAGCACCTGGAGAAGCTGCGCGGCTACGCCCAGGACTCCGGCGAGGGCCGGTGGACCGTGGAGGCCGCCATCGACAACGCGGTGCCGCTGCCGGCGATCACCGCGTCGCTGTTCGCGCGGTTCGCCTCCCGCCAGGACGACTCCCCGCAGATGAAGATGATCGCCGCGCTGCGCAACCAGTTCGGCGGGCACGCGGTGGAGGCCGCCAAGAAGTAGGCGGCGCCCGGCGCCCGTTGACGTGACCGGCCGGTTCGGGTCAGAGTCCCTCGCTGATGGAGATCAACGACCTGACACCGGCCGAGGCACGCGTCTGGCGGGCGTTCGCCCGCGGAGAGACCGTCGATTTCCGCACCGGGGCGGACGAGGACGCGGCGGCCGGCGCCGGCTGGGGGCCCGAACGCACGCTGCGGGCCCGGGTGCTGCGGGCGCTCCTGGTCACCGCACCCCAGGACGACGGGAGATCTCCGCCCTGCGGATCGCCGGGGCCCGGATCGACGGGACGCTGGACCTCACGCACGCGGTGCTCGACCGCCCGGTCCGGATGAGCCACTGCCACTTCACCGCCCGCCCGAGTTCTACGGTGTCCAGGCGCCGCGCCTGAGCCTGCGCGGCTCGGTGCTGCCGGGACTCGACCTGGCGGGGGCCCGCGTCGACGGCATGGTGCAGCTGAGCGACTGCCGGGTGCGGGGCCGGCTGATGCTCGCCGGGACCCAGACGGCGGGCCCGCTGCACCTGGCCCGTGCCGAGCTGGTGGCCGACGACGACAGCCCGGCGCTCCAGCTCAACCAGGCGGCCATCGGCGACGACCTGTGGGCGCCCGGCCTGCGGGTGCGCGGCGAGGTGCGGCTCACCGGCACGACCGTCGCGGGATCCGTCGTCCTCAACGAGGCCCGGCTCACCCACGAGGGCGGACCCGCCCTCGACGCCGAGACCTGCGCCGTCGAGGGACACCTGCTGGTGCGGCACGCGCGGGTGCGCGGGTGGATCGGGCTGCGGGCCGCGCGGGTCGCGGGCCGGCTGGACCTGTCGTACACCTGTCTGTCCCATCCGGGCGGGCCCGCGCTGCGGGCGAGCAGCGCCGCCGTCGGCGAGCTGTGGCTGCGCCGGGGCCCCCACCCGGTGCACGGCACCCTCAACCTGCGCCGCGCCCAGCTCGACGTGCTCTTCGTCGAACCGGAGATGGTGCCGGAGCGGGTCCATCTCAGCGGTCTGACCTACACCACCCTCACCCCGCACGAGCCGGCGGAGCGCCGGCTGCCCATGCTGGAGCGCGACGCGGACGGCTACGCCCCGGACGCCTACGAGCAGCTGACCGCCGCCTACCGCCGCATCGGCGACGACCATGCGGCCCGCCGGGTGCAGCTCGCCAAGCAACGCCGGCACCGCGGCACCCTGCCGTGGTACGGCCGTCTGTGGGGCTTCGTGCAGGACGCCGCCGTCGGCTACGGCTTCCGCCCGCTGCGGGCGGCGGGCTGGCTGCTGTCGCTGCTGGCCGTCGGCTCCGTCGCCTTCGCGCTCGACAGTCCCCGGCCGCTGAAGCCGGGCGAGGCACCGCCCTTCGACCCGGTGTTCTACACCCTCGACCTGCTGCTTCCGGTGATCTCCTTCGGGCAGGAGCCGGCCTTCGCCCCGACCGGCTGGCACCAGACACTGGCCCATCTCCTGGTGCTCGCCGGCTGGATCCTGGCCACGACGGTCGCCGCGGGCGTCACCCGCAGCATCAGCCGGCAGTGAACCCGCGGGCGGCGTGCTGGGCCGCCAGCCGCACCGGCGCGTTGGGGCGCCGTAACCGCGGTAGCCGGGGTCGCGCTGGACGAGTTCCACGAAGACGCGGCCGAGGGTGCGGGTGTAGCAGTGGCGGAAGGCGCCGTGCGCGTCGCGGTCGTAGAGGATGCCCAGCTCCCGGTACGTCTCCAGCTCGCCGTCGGCGAACTCGTACCGGGCGGCGAGGTCGTCGTGGTAGTTGGCGGGGACGGGCAGCAGCCGGCCCCGGCGGCGCGGAAGCGGCGGGCCGCGGCGACGATGTCGTCGGTGGCCAGGGCGATGTGCTGGGCGTGCACGGTGGCGTCGGCCGGTGCGGCGCCGACGGACAGCACGATGCGGAGCCGGCCGTCGTCGTCGCTGACGGCACGGCTGCGCTGGAGACCGTAGGGGTCGGCGACGTCGACGCTCGGCTGCGGGCCGAGGCCGAGGACGCTGCGGTGGAAGAGGGCGGCCTCGTCGAACTGGTGCCAGGGCTGGGTGAGGGCGAGGTGGTCGATGCGGCACCCGTCGCCGGCCTCGGCGGGGGCGCGTCCCGTGTGAAGTCCGCGCGCCAGTCGGGGTGGCCCGGGCGGCCGGTGGCGCAGAAGAACAGTTCGGTGCCGTCGGGGGCGGCGACGGCCTCCAGCGGGGCGTCCCCGGGGGCGCGGCGGCGCGGCAGCACCGGGGCGAGCAGGGCCTCGGCGCGCCGCGCGGCCCCCGCCGGGTCGGGCGACTCCAGTCCGACGGCGGCGAGCCGGGTGCCGTCGCGGCGGCCGGCGGGGCCGGTGTTGACCAGGACGCGGGCGTCGCCGCGCTGCCACAGGTCGACGGGCTTGGAGCGGTGCCGTCCGGTGCGGGCGAAGCCCAGCGCGCCGAGCAGGGCGGTGACGGGCGCCGCGTCGGGGGTGACCAGTTCGGCGAAGGCCACCCCGGTGGGGACGACCGGCGGGGGCGGCGTGGTCAGGCCCACGGTCTCCTGGAGCACGCGCAGGGAGCGCTGGGCGTCGACGGCGGTCGGCCCGGCCTCGGACTGCCGGAAGACGTCGTTGAAGACCTCCAGCGAGAGGGGGCCGTCGTAGCCGGTGCGCAGCACGTGCCGGAGCAGTCCGGCGACGTCGAGGCCGCCCTGGCCGGGGAAGCAGCGGTGGTGGCGGCTCCACTGCAGGACGTCCATCGCCGGCAGGGGCGCGTCGGCGAGCTGGAGGAAGAAGATCTTCTCGCCCGGGATGTCCTCGATGCCGCGCGGGTCGCTGCCCCGGGAGAGGATGTGGAAACTGTCCAGGCAGGTGCCGAGCGCGGGGTGCCCGGCCGCCTCGACGATGCGCCAGGCGTGGTCGTAGGTGCTGACGTGGCGGCCCCAGGCGAGCGCCTCGTAGGCGACGCGGACGCCGAAGTCCTCGGCGAGCCCGGCGAGTTCGCTGAGCTGTTCGGCGGCGAGGGCGTCGTCGTCCACGGCGTCCGGTGACACGCTGGAGCACACCAGGACGGTGTCGGCGCCGAGGCGGCGCATCAGCTCGAACTTGTGCCGGGCGCGCCGCAGGTTGCGGGCGAACTCCTCGGCGGGCACCGCCTCGATGTCCCGCATCGGCTGGTAGAGGTCGACGGTCAGGCCGAGGTCGGCGCAGCGGGCCCGAATCTCCTCGGGGCGAGGGGGCTGGCGAGGAGGTCGTTCTCGAAGATCTCCACCCCGTCGAAGCCGGCCCAGGAGGCGGCGGTGAGCTTCTCGGTGAGGGGCCCGCTCAGGGAGACGGTGGCGATGGACGTCCGCACGCCGGTGTCCTCCTTCCTCTCGCCGGGCCCGGTCACCGGGTCGCCGCGACGGCGCCGGCCAGGCCGGTGACGTCCGCGAGCATCCGTGCGCTGTCGGGTTCCCGGCCGGTGAACAGGCGGAACGCGTCGGCGGCCTGGAAGGCGGCCATGCCGCCGCCGTCGAGGACGGCACAGCCCGCGGCCCGCGCGGCGCGCACCAGCTCCGTCTCCAGCGGGCGGTAGACCACCTCGGCCACCCACAGGCCGGGGTGGAGCAGTCCGGCGGGCAGCGGCAGGCCGGGGTGGGCGGCCATCCCGGTGGGGGTGGCGTGCACGATGCCGTCGGCGGTCCTCGTCAGCTCCGGCAGCCGGCCGGTCTCGGCCGCGTGGGCCCGGTCGGCGCCGAAGCGGGCGGTCAGCGCGGCGGCGAGGGCGGCGGCCCGCTCGGGCAGCGCGTCGACGACGGTGATCCGCTCCGCGCCCAGGGTGAGCATGGCGTGGGCGACGGCCGCGCCCGCGCCGCCGGCGCCGAGCTGCACCACCCGCTCCAGCGGGGCGTCGGGCAGCCCGCGGGCGAAGGAGGCGGCGAAACCGGTGACGTCGGTGTTGTGGCCGACGGCGCGGCCGTCGTCGAACACGACGGTGTTGACCGCGCCGAGCGCCTCGGCCTGGGGGGCGAGCGCGTCGAGGTGCCCGAGGACGAGCTGCTTGCAGGGGTGGGTGATGTTGAGGCCGTCGAAGCCGAGGTCGCGGGCGGCGCGCACGAGGTCGCCCACCGCCTCCGGCGGGGTGCCGAGCACGTCGATGTCGATGAGCCGGTACACGTAGCGCAGGCCCTGGCGGTCCGCCTCCCGCTGGTGCAGGGCCGGGCTGAGCGACGGGCCGATGCCGGAACCGATCAGTCCGACGAGATACGAGTCCTTGGCCACCGGGGAACCTCCAGAGGCGCTCATCACGGAAGAACGACGAGCGAACGACTAATGTACGAACCAGTACGTTAGTCATAGCAGCAGGACAGGGCCCGGTGGAAGAGGGGCGGACCTTCTACAATCACCGGCACCGACCCGCCCGCAGCCGAAGGAACCCGATGACCAGCGTCGACGAACCGGCACGTTCCCCCGGGCGCATCCGCGACGCCGCCCGCACCAGGGCGGAGATCCTGGACGTGGCCACGCGGGAGTTCGCCCGGGCCGGTTACGACGGCGCCCGCGTCGACGACATCGCCGCCCGCACCCGCACCACGAAGCGGATGATCTACTACTACTTCGGCGGCAAGGAGCAGTTGTTCACGGCCGTCCTGGAGCGGGCCTACGGCGTGATCCGCGAGGCCGAGCAGCAGCTCGACGTCGAGCACCTGGACCCCGTGGCGGCCATCCGCCGGCTGGCCGAGGTGACGTTCGACCACCACGAGCAGCACCCGGACTTCATCCGGCTGGTCAGCATCGAGAACATCCACGGCGCGGAGCACATCGCCGCCTCCGAGAAGCTGGGCAGGATCGGCTCGCCGGCCCTGGACGTGATCCGCCGCATCCTGGACGAGGGACGGCGCTCGGGGCTGTTCACGGCCGACGTCGACGCGGTCGACCTGCACGCGATGATCAGCGCCTTCTGCTTCTTCCGGGTCTCCAACCGGCACACCTTCGGCGCGCTCTTCGGCCGCGACCTGGTCGACCCCGCCAGCGGGAGCACTACCGGGCGATGCTCGGGGACATGGTCATCGCCTATCTGACGGCCGAGCGCGCGGCCGGCTGACGGGCGCGCCCGCCGGGCGCGGACCGTACGGCATCACCTCTTGACAGCGGGGAAACGCGAGCGCAACATCCCTACCCAACGAACTAACTACCCAGTGGGTTAATTAGCCGCTCGGCACTTCTCCCTCCGTTCACTCCGCCTACGGTGGAGTCCCCCGAAGGAGCCGCCGTGTCCGTCCCCGACGCATCCCGCCGTGCCCCCGCCCGCCCGGGCAGCCGAAGAAGGCCGCGACCGCGGCCTGGATCGGCAGCGCCCTGGAGTACTACGACTTCTTCATCTACGGCAGCGCCGCGGCGCTGATCTTCCCGCGCGTCTTCTTCGACGAGTCCGACCCGGCCACCGCGACGCTGCTGTCGCTGGCCACGTTCGGCGTCGCGTACGCCGCCCGCCCGCTCGGCGCCTTCGTGCTCGGGCACATCGGCGACCGGCTGGGCCGCAAGAAGATCATGGTCTTCACGCTGATCCTCATGGGCGTCTCGACGTTCCTCATCGGCTGTCTGCCCACCCGCGGCCAGGTCGGCCTCCTCGCCCCGTGCTGCTGGTGCTGTGCCGGGTCCTGCAGGGCATCTCGGCGGCCGGCGAGCAGGCCAGCGCCAACTCCATGACGCTGGAACACGCGCCGCCGCACCGGCGCGGCTTCTTCACCAGCTTCACCCTCAGCGGCACGCAGGGCGGGCAGCTGCTGGCGACGCTCGTGTTCCTCCCGGTCGCCGCCCTGCCCGAGGAGCACCTGCTGTCCTGGGGCTGGCGGGTGCCGTTCTGGCTGAGCGTCGCCGTGGCCGTCGTCGGCTACGTCATCCGCCGCAAGCTGGACGAGACGCCGGCGTTCGCGCAGCAGGCCGCGCGGAAGGGCGTCGAGAAGCTGCCGCTGGCCGTGCTGGCGCGCGACCACTGGGCGGACGTGCTGCGGGTGGTCGCGGGCGCGCTGATCGCCTCGGTCAGCACGGTCTTCACGGTGTGGGCCCTGGCGTACGCCACCAGCGACGCGGTCGGCATGTCCCGTACCGCCATGCTGTGGGTGGGCGCCCTCGCCAATGTCGTCGCGCTCGCGGCCATCCCGCTGTGGGCCGTGCTGTCGGACCGGATCGGGCGGCGCCCGGTGTTCCTGATCGGCGCGGCCGGCAGCGCGGTGACCATGTTCCTGTACCTGTGGGCGATCTCCACCGGCTCCTACCCGCTCACCTTCCTCTTCGGCATCCTCTGCTTCGGTGTCGTCTACAGCGCCGCGAACGGCGTGTGGCCCGCCTTCTACGGCGAGATGTTCGCGACCCGGGTCCGGCTCTCCGGGGTGGCCATCGGCACCCAGATCGGCTTCGCGGTGGCCGGGTTCGCGGTGACGTTCGCGGCGCGGATCGCCGGGCCCGACGGGACCGACTGGTCGGCGGTGGCGCTGTTCACGGCCGCGCTCTGCGTGCCGCCGGTGATCGCGGCGCTGACCGCGCGGGAGACCCACACCGTCCCGACGGAGCGGCTCGGCGAGCGGCACCCCGATCCGGCCGCGCGGCGGGAGACGGTGACGGCCTGACCGGTGGGCCCCCGGCGTTGACTATCGTGTCCCGACCACGCGCGACGGGATCGGGAGGCGGAGGACGTGACGGGGCTGCCGGGTGGATACGGGTGCCGGTCGGCGACGACGCGGCCCGGTGGGCGACGCGGGGACGCACGCGCAAGGTGCTCCTCGTCGTCCACAACGTCACCGCGGCGACGCGTCTCCTCGACGTCCTGCCGCTGTTCCACGACGACCTCCGGGTCCAGGTGCTCGCCACCTGTCCGGGGTCGTCGCCGTTCCGGGCCGGGCTGGAGGAGCTGCTCGGCGACCTGGGCGTGCCCGTGCTGCCGTGGGAGCAGGCGGTGTCGATTTCGGTCCCGTTGGCGGTGTCGGCGAGCTTCGGCGGTCAACTCCCGTCCATCAAGGGAAAGTTGGCCGTCCTGTCGCACGGCGTCGGATACACTAAGAGACTGGCGATGCCGGATGCCGGATGCCGGATGCCGGAAGCCGGAAGCCCGCGCCCGTTTTCGGGATGTCGCCCGAGTGGCTGCTCGACGGCGAGGGGCGGCCCGTCGCGGACGCCCTCGTACTGTCGCACCCGGAGCAGCTGGAGCGGCTGCGCACCGTCTGCCCGAGGCCGTGCCCACGGCCGTGCTGGCCGGCGATCCCTGCTGGGACCGGATGCTGGCGGCCCGCCCCTACCGCGACCGGTACCGCCGCGCCCTGGGGGTCGGACCGGGCCGGCGGCTGGTGGTCCTCAGCTCGACCTGGAACCCGCGGTCGCTGTTCGGTGACGGCGGCGACGACGTCCTGCCGTCCCTGCTGCCGCGGCTGACCTCAGAGTTCCCCGCCGACGAGTACCGGTTCGCGGTCGTCCTGCATCCCAACGTCTGGCACGGGCACGGCCCCGGCCAGGTGCGCGCCTGGCTGGACCGGGCGCGCCGCTGCGGGCTCGCGCTGATCGATCCGCTGCACGGCTGGCGCCAGGCGCTGATCGCCGCCGACGCCGTGATCGGCGACCACGGCTCGGTGACGTACTACGCGGCCGCGCTGGGCACGCCGGTGCTGCTGGGCGCCGCTCCGCTGGACGGCCTGGACCCGCGGGCTCCGGTCCACGCGTTCGTCCGGACCGCGCCCCGGCTCGACCCGGCGCGGCCGCTGCGCCCGCAGGTCGAGGCGGTGCTGGCGGGGCACCGGCCGGCCCCGGGCCCGCCCGGTTCACCAGCTCGGTGCCCGGCGAGGCGGCGGCCCGGCTGCGGCGTCTCTTCTACGGCCTGCTGGACCTGCCCGAACCAGGCACGCCCGCACGCCTGGAACCGCTGCCGCTCCCGCCGTACGAGCCGGGAACGACGACCGTGCCGCTGACGGTGATCACCCGGCTGCCGGCGCCGGGCGAGGTGGAGGTGGCACGGTACGCGGGCCCGTGGCCGCCGCCGGACGGGGCCGTCGAGGGCGGCGAGGCGCACGTCGCGGTCCACGAGGACACCCGCGAGACGGACCGGCTGGCACTCGCCGACGTGGTGTTCCGCGACGGTGCCGCCGACGATCCCCGCCTGGGCGCCCCCGCCTGCTGGACGGCCGAGATCCTCGAACGGCACCCGCACTGCGCGCTCGCCGCCCGCGTCACCGGGCCGGGCACGTGCGTCGTCCGCGCCCGGGCGGCGGGCCGCTGCGGCTGTCCGCCGAGGGCGGCGCCGAGGAGGCGGACCCGGCCGTGTACGCGTCGGCGCTGCACGCCTGGCTCGCGGCGGGCAAGTCCCCCGGCGAGCTGGTCGGGCGGGGGCTGACGGTCCGGACGGGCACGGTCGCCCACCGGGTGGCCGTCACTGCGGCGGACTGACGCAGCGCTCCCGCAGCGCCTCCAGCCGCGCCACGTGATAGGCGGCGTTCTCCCGGGCGAGTGCCGCCAGGGCCTCGTCGACCAGCGGCAGCGCGCTCTCCCGGGCGCCGTCGTCGAGGTGGGTCTCGGCGAGGTCGGTGAGGACCCGCGCGGTGTTGTACGCCTCGCCGGACGACCGGAAGAAGCGCAGGGCCCGCTCCAGCCGGCCGACCGCCTCGGTGCGGCGGCCGAGGCCGCGCAGGGCCCGGCCGCGGTGGCGTTCCAGCAGGGCACGGGCGCGCGGCAGGTCGGCGGCGCCCTCGTCGGCGGGGCCCAGGGCGTCGAGGACCCGGCCGGCCTCGTCGAAGAGGTCGTACGCCTCCTCGAACCGCCACTGGCGCAGCCGCAGCAGGCCGAGGAACTCGACGGCGGAGGCGTGTCCGCGGACGTGTCCCGCGGCCCGTTCGTCGCGGGCGGCGGCGCGTGCCTCGGCCTCGGCCTCGTCCCAGCGGCGCAGTTCGGTGAGGGTGTGCGCGAGCTGGGCGTGCACCGCGCCGGAGGCCCGCGTGCCCGGCACGTGCGCGTCGGCGACGCGGGCCCCGGCGCGCAGGGCGGGCAGCAGGGCGTCGTGGTGGCCGGCCTTGAGCTGGAGCGGCCACAGGGCCCGGCACAGCAGCACGACGGTGTCCGGGTCGCCGAACTCCTCGGCGGCGCGCACCGCCTGGACGAGGTTGGGCACCTCGGCGGCGAGGGCGGCGACGGCCGCGCCCCGGTCCGGGAACGTCACCGGCGAGGGCTCCGGGGCACCCGCCAGCTCTCCGGCAGCGCGGCGCGCGCCGCCCCGACCGCCAGGTCCCGGTAGTACGCGACGACGCGGGTGACGGCCGCGGAGCAGGCGGCGATGCCGTCGGTGGCGGCGGCCGTGCGCTCGGCGTGGGCCCGGACGGCGGGACGGTAGTGGTGGCGGCCGGTGTCGGTGCGCTCGACGAGGAGCGCCTCCGTCAGTTCCTCCAGGTGCCCGGCGGCCTCCGCCGGGCCGGTGCCGGCGGCGCGGGCGGCGGCGGCCGCGTCCAGGGCGGGCCAGTCCCGCACGCCCGCCAGCCGGTACAGGCGGGCGGCGCCGGGGCCGAGCCGGCGGTAGGCGTCGTCGGCGGCGGCGCTGACCGGGTCGCTGTCGGGCACGTCGGTGACCTCCGGGTGCGCGGGGAGCGGGCCGTTCCCGAGGAGCCGGGGAGCGGCGGCACGCAGGGCGTACGGGGAGCCGGCGCAGCGGTCGAGGACGGCGGGCAGGGCGGCGCGGGCCGCGGCGAGCGCCGGCTTCCCGGCCAGGTCGGTGAGCAGCCGCACGGCGTCCCGGCGGGCGAGCGGGCCGACCGGGATGCGCACGGCGTCGAGGCCGGTGAGCGGCTGCCGGGCGACGACGATCGTGAACACGTCCGGCGACGCCGTCAGCAGCGGCCGGACCTGCGCGGCCGAGCGGGCGTGGTCGAGCACCAGCAGCAGCCGGCGGCCGGCCAGGCAGCGGCGCAGCAGTCCGGCGCGGTCCCCGGCCGCGGGCGGTATCTCCTCGTCGGGCACGCCGAGGCCGCGCAGCAGCGTGCCGGGGGCGGCCTCGGGGGCGAGGGTGCGCAGGTCGGCGTAGAGCTGGCCGTCGGGGAAGCGGGCGGTCTGCCGCCAGCCCCAGTGGACGGCGAGGGTGCTGGTGCCGATGCCCTCCGGGCCGTACAGCAGCGCCAGCCGGGGGCGGCCCTCATGGGCGCGCGTGGCCTCCTTGTCGAGGAGGCGCAGGGCCTCGCGCCGGTCGGTGAAGAAGCGCGGTGCGGCGGGCAGGCAGGGGCGGTCCCGGCCGGTGGCGGGCACGCAGGTGCGGGCGCCCTGGGCGAACTCGGTCCAGGCGCGGGCCAGCCGGGGATCGTCCCGCACGCGCTCGTGCACGAGCCGGGCCACGTCGTCGAGCTGGCCGGCCGTGGTGGGGGCGGGCACCTCGCGCCCGGTGATGCGGCGGACGAGCGCGCCGGCGGATTCCCAGGCCCAGCGGCCCGCCTCGTTGGCCATGCCCGACCCGACGGCTCCGAGCACCGCGCCGATGGCACCCAGCGAGATCGGATCCAGCATCCCCGCACTCCCCCGTCCGTGGCTTCCCGCCGTACGCCTCAGTGGATCAACCCTAGCGGCAGCGACCGCGCCTGACAGAGCGTCAGGCAAACGGGGGCGCGGAGTGCGGGCGGCGGCGCTCGACGTGCCGAAGAACGACCGCCCGATCACCGAGGCGGCCCACGCGGCCGGGCCGGCCTCGCCGCTGCTGGACGCCACTCCCTGTCCGAGGAGACCGTCGCGCTCGGCCACGGTGGCGGGGACGGGGTGGCCGGCCTGCACCCGCCGGAGGCGCGCACCGCCCGGCCGGCCGATGCCGGGAGGTCTGAGCCGGCGTGAACGGGGTAGGCCGGACGCACCCCCACCAGTGACGGAGGCAAGCGGATGGCAGGACTGCGACAGGAGGCCGACCCCACCGAGGCGGGGCTGGACGCGAAGGCGCTGGACCGGCTCGACCGGCATCTCGCCGGTCTCGTGGACGAGGGCCGCATCCCCGGCTTCCTGGTGGCCGTGGCCCGCGGCGGGCGGGTCGCCCACCTCACCGTGCACGGGCTGCGGGACCGGGCCGCCGGGCTGCCCGTCGAGACCGACACCCTGTGGCGGATCTACTCCATGACCAAGCCGGTCACCTCGGTCGCCGCGCTGATGCTGATGGAGGAGGGCCGGCTGTCGCTGGACGACGAGGTCGCCCGGTACCTGCCCGCCTTCGCCGAACCGCGGGTGTACGTCGAGGGCGATCCGCCGGACGTGGTCACCCGCCCGGCCGACGGGCCGGTCCTGGTCCGGCACCTGATGACCCACACCGCCGGACTGACCTTCGGCTTCTACCACGCCCACCCGGTCGACGCCCTGTACCGCGCGGCCGGGCTGGAGTCGTCGGTGCGGCCGGGCGCGGACCTCGCCGAGACCGTCGAGCTGTACGCGAGCCTGCCGCTGCAGTTCGAGCCGGGCACGCAGTGGAACTACTCGGTGGCCAGCAATGTGCTGGGCCACCTCGTCGAGGTGGTGAGCGGGCAGCCGCTGGACGTGTACTGCGCGGAGCGGATCTTCGGCCCGCTCGGCATGACCGACACCGGGTTCCAGGTCACGGACGAGCAGGCCGGGCGGCTGGCCGAGCTGTACGGCGAACAGGACGACGGCGGCATCGAACCGATCCCCGGGCTGCCGCTGCGGGGCAGGCCGCGCTTCCTGTCCGGCAGCGGCGGCCTGGTCTCCTCCGCCCACGACTACCACCGGTTCATGGAGCTGCTGCGCCGCCGCGGCGAACTCGACGGCGTCCGGCTCCTGCGGCCCTCGACGGTGGACCTGATGACCCGCAACCACCTCCCCGGCGGAGCCGACCTGCGCGCCTGCGGCAGCCGGCCCGCGCACGACGACCCCGGGAACGACGGCGTCGGCTTCGGCCTCGGCGTCTCCGTGGTGATCGACCCCTCCCGCACCCAGGCCCCGTCGGCGCCGGGGACGTACGGCTGGAGCGGGGTGGCGACGACGACGTTCTGGGTCGACCCGGTCCGCGATCTGACCGTGCAGTTCATGACCCAGGTCCGCCCGAGGTCCTCCAACGGCGTCTTCCGGGACCTCAGGCGGCTGGTGCACGAGGCGGTGACGGACCGGCCGGCGCCGCCCGCCACCGGCTGACCGGCCCGGGAGCCGGCCCGGCGGAGCGGCGCCGGGGCCGGCGGCTCAGGACAGGTGGGCCACCGCGTCCAGGTGCGGCAGGTGGTGGTCCATCCGCTCCCGCTTGGTGCGCAGGTACGTGATGTTGTTCTCGCACGGCGGTATCAGCAGCGGCACCTGTTCGGCGACACGGATGCCGTGCCGGGTCAACGCCTCGCGCTTGGCCGGGTTGTTGGACATCAGCCGCACCGACCGCACGCCCAGGTCGTCCAGGATGCGGGCGGCCGCCCCGTAGTCGCGGGCGTCCACCGGCAGGCCGAGGGCGACGTTGGCCTCGACCGTGTCCAGGCCCTCCGCCTGCAGGGCCATGGCGCGCAGCTTCGCCAGCAGCCCGATGCCGCGTCCCTCGTGGCCCCGCAGATAGAGGACGACACCCGCGCCCTCGGCGGCCACCGCGCGCAGCGCGGAGTCGAGCTGGTCGCCGCACTCGCAGTGCCGGGAGCCGAAGGCGTCCCCGGTCAGGCACTCCGAGTGCAGCCGGGTCAGCACGCCCTCCGCGCCGATGTCGCCGTGGACCAGGGCCACCTGCTCGTCGCCGCGCTCGTGGTCGTAGTAGCCGACCGCCTGGAATTTCCCGTACACCGTGGGCAGCGGGGCATTCACGACGCGTTCCACGTCCGTGCGCCGCGGTGCCTTCTTGCCGAGTACGCCAACGTTTTCTGTCATCATTTTCCGAGTTCCTCAGGGGGAGTTCAGTTTCCTCAGGGAGTTCCTGGACAGCGACGAAAGGCCGTTCACGAATGAGTGGTTCGACGACGGGCGGCGTGATGCCGGCGGACACCACCGAGGACGTGCGCCGGCGGGGGGCGGAGCAGGCGCGGCAGGTCGCGGTCCTTCCGGTCGGCAGCTACGAGCAGCACGGCCCGTACCTGCCGCTCGCCACCGACACCCTCGTCGCCTGCGCCGTCGCGCGGGAGATCGCCGCCGCGTACCCGGTGCACCTCCTTCCGCCGGTGACGATCTCCTGCTCGCACGAGCACGCGGCCTGGCCGGGGACCGTCAGCATCTCCGCGACGACCCTGCACGCGGTGGTGCGGGACATCGCCGGCTCGCTGCGCCGGTCGGGCGTCGAGGCACTGGTGGTGGTCAACGGCCACGGCGGCAACTACGTCCTGGGCAACGTCGTGCAGGAGGCCTGCGCGCGCGGTGAGCGGATGGCGCTGTTCCCGGCCCCAGAGGACTGGGAGGAGGCGCGGGTGCGGGCCGGCGTGGTCTCCTCGCTGCTCACCGACATGCACGCCGGTGAGATCGAGACCTCCGTTCTGCTGCACGCCTGTCCGGAATTCCTCCGGCCCGGGTACGAGTCCTCCGACTTCGTCGCGGACGACCGGCGTCATCTGCTCTCCCTCGGTATGTCCGCCTATACCGATTCCGGTGTCATCGGCCGTCCTTCACTGGGTTCGGCGGAAAAGGGGAAGGAACTGCTGGCGAGCCTCGCGGATTCCTTCGGCGCGTGTTTCGGCCTGCTGACGGGGGCGGACGGGGGGACGGGGACTCAGGGTGCCGCTCGGGCCGGCGGGGCCGCTCGGGCCGGCGGGGCGGCGGGGGCGGCCGGCAGCGAGCGCGCGTAGCAGTCGCCGGCCGAGTGGGCGGTCGCCGCTCGCGGTGGGCGGCGCTGTCGCGGCTCGGGCGTTCCCGGCAGGCGCGGGGTACGCCCTCCGGGCGGGCGAGGGGTGGGTGACCCCGGCCGGCCTGGGGTACGCGGTCCGGGCCGGCGCAGGCGACGCGGTCCGGGCGGGCGCGGAGGGCGCCCTCCGGGGTGCGGCGTGTGCGTCGCGGGGCGGTGTGCGCCGTGGTCGTGGGCGCGGCGGGCCAGGAGGACCACGGCTCCCGGCGCACTCGCCGCCAGGCCGAGCACCCCGTACACCACCGCCACGCCCAGCCCGCTGCCCGCGCCCAGTCCCGCCGCGCCGAACGCCCAGGCGGTGACGCCCTCGCGGGGGCCCCAGCCTCCGACGTTCAGCGGCAGGCCCATCGCCAGCAGCGCCAGCACGGCCAGCGGCAGCAGCACCGGCACGGGCGCGGCGGCGCCGGCGACCCGGGCGGCCAGCACGAACATCGCCAGGTGCCCGGCGAGGACGACCAGCGAGGACAGCGCGATGCCGGACCGGTTGCCCCGGGACAGCAGTCCCTCGCGGCAGTCGCGCAGTACCCGGCGCACGACGCCCGCGCGGCGGGCGGACGCCCGGTGTCTCCGCACGACGGTCGCCGTCGCGAGGGCGCCCAGCAGGGCCGCCGCCGCGAACGGGGCGGTGTGCCGGGCCGCGTCCCGCACCGGGGACGGCAGCGTCAGCAGCACCGTCACGCCGACACCGCCAGGGCCAGTTGACCGGCGGTCCGTTCCAGCACGACCGCCTTCACGCCCCGCCCGAGGTCCCCGTCGCCGTGTCCGTGCCGCACCGCGCGGTGCACGTCGCCGAGGACGCCGCCGGGCAGGGCCGCGTTGAGGAACAGCGCCCGGTAGTAGTCGGCGACGGCCGGTGCGAGCGGCAGCCGGATGCCCAGCCGCGCGCCACCAGGGCCAGCGCCAGGCGCTGAACACCGTGGTGACCAGCCCGATCCCGAGCGCCGCGAGCAGCGCGGCCGCGTCGATCCGGCGCAGCCCGTCCAGCAGGGCGCCGGTGCCCAGCCGCCACACCACGACGGCGAGCACCACGCCGCCGGCCAGGGTGCCGAGGTGAGCGCTCAGGGGGCGCCGCGGCGCCGGGGGCTCGGCGGGAGCCGCCGCCGGGTCCGCCGTCGCAGGCGGTGCCGTGGGCGACGCGGGGACCGGGGCCGGGGCCGGCGCCGGGGCCGGGGCTGTTCGGGCGGTCATGAGGGGCCGCCCGTCGGCCGGCACAGGGCCAGCAGGTCGTGATGGTGGACGACGACCGTCAGCTCCCGGCGGCGCAGGCCGCGAGCCGCTCCGCCAGGTACCCGCCGGCGGGTTCGCGCAGCCGCGGACGCTGTTCGACGGCGGCGCCGACCAGCCGCGCAGCCACTGCGCGGTGAGCGCGGCCTCGGCCGGGCCCAGCCGCCAGGGGCTGGCGGCCAGCCGCACGGTGGCGCCCGCGCGGCGAAGGCGTCCGCGGCCACCGACGCCGCGTCGGGACCGAGCAGACCGGTCCGCCGCTGATGGGCGTTGAAGGCGTCGGTGATCTCGGCGTCGAGGGGTGCCCGGGGGCGAGGTCCACGCGTCCGGCGACGGAGAGGGTCAGCAGCGCGGGGCAACCGGCGCCCGCGCAGGCGGCGGCGAGGACGCCGGCCTCCTCGGCGGTGAGGACGTCGAGCAGCGCGGAGGCCGTGACCAGGGAAGCGCCGTGCAGGAGGTCCGGGGTGAGCCGGGCGATGTCACCGCGGCGGGTCTCGACGGTGACCCGGCCGCCGTCGGCGGCGGCACGCGGGGCGCCGGCGGCGGCGAGGTGCAGGAGGTGGGGGTCGCGGTCGTGCAGGACCAGTGCTGGTCGCCGTCGAGCAGCGGGGCGAGCCAGCGGCCCATCGAACCGGTGCCGCAGCCCACGTCGTGCACGACCAGCCCGCGCGCGGACCGGGGCCTGTCGCCGAGCCGGAGCCGCAGCGGGCCGAGCAGGTCGTGCGCCCGCGCGGCGGCGTCGGCGGGCTCCCGCAGCCGCAGCCACTCGGGGGCGTAGCGGGGCGGTTCGCCGGGGTCGGCCTCGCGCGGCCGACGGCCGTCCCGGCCGGCGGGACCACGGGCCCGCCCGGCGCCGACGGCCCGGACCGGGCACCGTCCAGGGCATCGACGGCGGGCCCGGCGGAAGCGTCTGCGGCGGGCCCGGCGGACGCATCGACGGCAGCCCCGGCGGACGCATCTGCGGTGGGCCCGGCGCCGGGGAGCACCTCGCCCGTACGCCGGGGCTCGCCCGTGGCCCGGCTCTCGCCGGAACGCCGGGACTCACCCGTGGGTCCCGCCTCGGTCGCGGCCCGGGGAGCGGTCCCGCCAGGGGTGGAGGCGCGGGCGTGCGCGCGTCGGGCGCGGGAAGGGCGTTCCCCGGTCCAGAGGCCGGTCCCGAGGCCGGCTCCGGTCCCGACGCCGGTTCCGAGGCCGGCTCCGGTTCCGACGCCGGTCCGAGGCCGGTTCCGGTCCCGAGGC
This sequence comes from Streptomyces sp. SW4, assembly GCA_003248315.1. GTDB lineage: Bacteria > Actinomycetota > Actinomycetes > Streptomycetales > Streptomycetaceae > Streptomyces. The sequence goes on along the minus strand of QKWM01000001.1, from coordinate 100,114 downwards.
CGGTTCCGAGGCCGGTCCCGAGGCCGGTTCCGGTCCCGAGGCCGGTCCCCGGCGGGCCGGGACCGGAACCGGGCCGCTGGTCGTGGCCGTCGTCCTCATGCCGCCCTCCGCGGTCCGCCGGCAGCCGGCGCAGCACTCCGGCCAGGCTCCGTGCCGTCGTCGCCCAGCCGTCCAGGTGCGCCCGGCGGCTCCGGGCGGCGGCCCTGAGCCGGCGCCGCAGGTCCGCGTCGCCGCACCAGGCGCGCAGCGCGGCGGCGAGGGCGTCGGGGTCCTCCGGGGGCACGAGGATGCCGGGCACCTCGCCGTCGGGCGCGCGGCCGACCGCCTCCGGGATGCCTCCGACAGCCGTGGCCAGCACCGGAACGCCCCGCGCGAGAGCCTCGGTGACGGCCATGCCGTAGGTCTCGGCGGACGAGGGGAGCACCATGAGGTCGGCGGCGGCGTAGGCGGCGTCGAGGTCCGCTCCGGTCAGCGGACCCGCCAGGGCCACGCGGTCGTCGAGGCCGTGCGCGTGGATCCGTGCCCGGAGCCGGTCGGCGTACGCCGGGTCCTGGCCGAGCCCGCCGGCGCACACGCAGCTCCACGGCAGGCCGGCCACCGCGGCCAGCGCCTCGACCAGCCGGTGCTGCCCCTTGCGGGGGGTCACCGCGGCCACGCACAGCAGCCGGGAGACCCCGTCGGTGCCGGGTGCGAGGGGCGCGATGTCCGCGCCGGGCGCGGCGACGTGCACGCGGCCGGGTCGAGGCCGTGGTGGGAGACGAGGCGGCGCCCGGCCCAGTCGCTGGTGGCGACGACGGCCGGCACCGCCCGCAGCACCGCCCGTTCGCGGGCGTCCAGGTCGGCGGCGACGGCCGGGCGAGCCCCGTCTCGTCGGCGAGCGGGAGGTGGACGAGGACGGCCAGGCGCAGCCGTTCCGCCTCCGGGACGACGACCTCGGGCACCCGCAGGCCACCAGTCCGTCCAGCAGGACGACCGCGCCGTCAGGCAACCGGCGCAGGGCGCGGGCCAGTTCGGCGCGGGCGGTGGCGCCGGGCCGCGGCCAGGCACCGCCGACCAGGACCTTCCGCACCCGCCAGCCGAAGCCGGGGAGGTCCAGGCAGACGCGCCGGTCGTAGGCGTTGCCGCCGCTCGGCGCGGACGGGTCGTCGACGCCGGCCGGCAGGACGACGTGCACGGAGCGCAGGGACATGGGGATGATCTCGCCGTTCCTCGGAGCAAGCCCCTGCCGGGGCACGGACGCCGGCCGGGGTGCGGCCGGGGCGCCGGAGCGGGTCGGGGCCGGGCCGCCGGACCGGGGTGCGGCCGGGCCCGCGGTCGTCGCGCTCACAGCGCACGCTCGTAACTCGCCCAGGCGATGTGCGACTCGTGCAGGGTGACCGTGAGGCCGCCAGCCCTTGGCGCCCTCGCCGAGCGCGCCCTTGCGGATGCGCTCGGCGAGCCGGTCGGCGACGACCTTGGCCAGGAACTCGGTGGAGGTGTTGACCCCCGCGAAGTCGGGCTCGTTGTCCAGGTTGCGGTAGTTCAGCTCGGCGACGACGGCGCCCAGCTCCCGGGTGGCGAGCCCGATGTCGACGACGATGTTGTCCTCGTCCAGCTGTTCGCGCCGGAACGTGGCGTCCACCAGGAACGTCGCTCCGTGCAGGCGCTGCGCGGGCCCGAAGACCTCGCCGCGGAAGCTGTGGGCGACCATGATGTGATCGCGGACGGTGATGCTGAACAACGGACGACCCTCCAGGTGTGGCGCGTCTGATCCCGTGCCGTTCGCTGCGCGGGATGCCGTGTAGTACGGCCGGTCGCCTTCCCGCGTTCAGTTCCTCCGTCCCCCGGTTCCGCGCCGTCGGCCCCCGTCGCGGCCGGTGCCGGGCAGGTCAGGCGTACCGGATGCGGTGGCACAGGGCGGGGAGCTCCCGGAGGCGAGCCGTGGCATCACCGCCGGCAGGTCCTCGAAGGCGGACTCGCCGGTGACGAGGGCGTCGAGGGCGGGGTCGGCGAGCAGGTCGAGGGCGAGGGCGAGACGGTCGGCGTAGGTCCGGCCCGCCGCCCGCGGGGACACGGTGCCGACCTGGCTGCTGCGCACGGTCAGCCGCCGGGAGTGGAAGGCCTCGCCGAGCGGCAGGGCGACGCGCCGGTCGCCGTACCAGCTCAGTTCGACGACCGTGCCCTCGGGGCGCAGCAGTTCCAGGGAGCGGGCGAGTCCCTGCTCGGTGGCGCTGGCGTGCACGACGAGGTCCCGGTCGCCGAGCGCGTCCCGGGCAGCGCGAAGTCCACGCCGAGCGCCCCGGCGACCTCGGCGCGCGCCGGGTCGGCGTCGACCAGTTGCACGCGGACGCCGGGGAAGCGGGCCAGCAGGGCGGCGACGGAGCAGCCGACCATGCCGCCGCCGACGACGGCGATCCGGTCGCCGACCAGCGGGGCCGCGTCCCACAGGGCGTTGACCGCGGTCTCCACGGTCCCGGCGAGCACGGCCCGGGCGGCGGGCACGGCGTCGGGCACCGCGGTCACGGCGGCGGCCGGGACGACGTACCGGGTCTGGTGCGGGTAGAGGCAGAAGACGGTGCGGCCGACGAGTGCGCCGGGGCCCTCCTCCACCACGCCGACGTTGAGGTAGCCGTACTTCACCGGGCCCGGGAAGTCGCCCTCCTGGAACGGAGCGCGCATCGCCGCGTACTGGCTGTCCGGCACCGGCCGCCGAAGACGAGCGTCTCCGTGCCGCGGCTGACCCCGCTGTAGAGGGTGCGCACGACCACGTCGTCCTCGCCCGGTTCCGGCAGGTCCGCCCGCCGGATCTCCCCCCGTCCGGGCGAGTCGAGCCAGAAGGCCGCGGCCGTGCGCTTCATCGGAGTCCTCCTGAACGATCGGGAAGCCGCCTGCGTACCGACGGGTGCACAGGCCGCGCACAACGTAGCGGCGCTGATCGACTCTGTCACTCGGCCGGAGGGTGTTCGGTGGCCCTGAACAACAGTTGCGACACCAGTCCCGTACCGCACGGGTCCGTACTACGGGAGAGCGCCGTGGGCGCGGGCGCGCAGGTGCTGCTGCTGGCGCTGCTCGGCACGGCGGTCGGCTTGGGCCCGGTGGGCTGGCTGACCGGACTGGTCTTCGCGTTCGCGACGTGGGCGGTGCTCTCCCGGGCCCTGCGCCGCGCCCGGCCGCGCGCCTTCGGCCCGGCCAACCGGGTCACCCTGGGCCGGACCGTCCTGGTCGGCGGGGTGACGGCGCTGGTCGCGGAGTCGTTCGCCGGCGCACCGCCCGGGCCGCTGTTCGTGGGCCTGACGGCCGTGGCGCTCGTCCTGGACTGCGTCGACGGGCGGGTGGCCCGGCGCACGGGCACGTCGTCCCCGCTGGGCGCCCGCTTCGACATGGAGGTCGACGCGTTCCTGATCCTGGTGCTGAGCGTGTACGTTGCGGCGGAGCTCGGACCGTGGGTGCTGCTCATCGGCGGTATGCGGTACGCGTTCGTCGCCGCGGCCCGGCTGTGGCCGTGGCTGGCCGCCCCGCTGCCGCCGAGCACGGCCCGCAAGACGGTGGCCGCGCTCCAGGGGGTGCTGCTGCTGGTGGCGGGCGCCGCCCTGCTGCCGCGTGAGGTCGGCACCGGGGTGGTGCTGCTGGCGCTGGCGCTGCTGGTGTGGTCGTTCGGCCGGGACGTGCGGTGGCTGTGGCGGGCGGCGCGGGGCCGGCGAGCGCCGCAGGATCGGTGGGCATGGCGGGATCGGCGGGCGCGGCAGGATCGGCGGGACCAGCCGACGGGTCAGGACCGGCCGACGGGTCAGGACCGGCCGACGGGTCAGGACCGGCGGACGGCGCGGGTCCAGCCGGCGGCGCGGGTCCAGCCGGCGCCGCAGGCCCAGTCGGCGCCGCAGGCCCAGCCGGCGCCGCGGGTTCAGCCGGCGGACTCGGCGCCGCGACCGCCCGCGCCCCCGCATCGGCGCCGTCGGTGCCCTCCCCTTCCGCTTCCGCCTCCCGGCCGCGTCCGCTTCCCCGGCCCCGTCCGCTTCCCGTCCGCGTCGGTGCCGGACGGGGCGCGGGAACTCGTCGCCGGGTGACGCCGGGGCAGCAGCCCCACCGCCGCCAGCGGTACGGCGGCCAGCACCAGCCACGGCACGGCACCCGGAAGCCCGCTGTCCAGCAGGCTGCCGCTCGCCGAACTGCCGGCCAGGACGACGAGCCCCGACACCGACGACAGCGCCCCGGTGTAGAGCCCGAGGCGCCCGTCCTCCGCGAGGTCGGGCACCCAGGCGCGGGCGGCCGGCGCGACCAGCATCTGTCCCAGGGTCAGCAGCACGACGAACCCGGCGGCCGGCAGCAGCCCGGCCGTCCCGTCCAGCCGGCGGGCCGGGCGAGGGCGACCACGGCGAAGCCCGCGGCGATCAGCACCAGCCCCGCCGCCATCGACCGGCGCAGCGTCAGCCGCTCCCCGCCCACCGGGTCACCGGCAGTTGCGCGGCCACCACCAGCAACGAGGACAGCGCGAACAGCCAGGCCAACGGCGCCTGCGAGCCCACGGCCCGCTCCACCTCGGCGGGCAGGGCGAGGTAGAGCTGGTTGTAGGCGAGCAGGTAGGCGCCGTAGGCGCAGCACAGCGCGAGGAAGCCGCGGTTGCGCAGCAGCAGCCGCGCCCCGCCGCGGACCCGGACGCGGGCCCGTCCGGGGATGTGCTGCGGCAGCAGCAGGGCGTGCCCGGCGAGGACGAGCACGAAGATCCCCGCCCCGGCCAGGCAGGCGGTGCGGAAGTCCACACCGAGGAGCAGCGCGCCGAGCAGCGGCCCGACGAACGCGCCCGCCTGACCGGCGACCGTGAACAGGGCGAGCACGCGCGTACGGGAGCCGCCGCCGGCCTCCTCCCAGAGGACCGCCTGCCGGGCGACCTCGGACTCGACGCTGGGCGAGAACAGCGCGGCGGCGAAGCCGATGAGCAGGACGGCGCCGACCACCGCCCAGGTCCGCTGCGCGTACCCGAGCCAGAGGAACCCGGCGATCCGCAGCACGCAGCCGGCGAGCACCACGGGCCGGACGCCGTACCGGTCGGCGAGGGCGCCGCCGACCACGAACAGCCCCTGCTGGCTGAAGGTCCGCAGTCCGAGCACGAACCCGACCAGCCAGCCGGCCATGCCGACGGACCGCCCGAGGTGTTCGGCGAGGAAGGGCAGGACGGCGAAGAAGCCGATGTTGAAGGCGAGCTGGGTGAGGATCAGCACCCGCAGCAGCGGGGAGAGCCGGGCGCGTCCGGCGGCCTTGCGGGACGCGGGCCTCGACGGCGTCGGGGTCATACGGCCGCCGGTTCCTTCGCCGCCCCGGCGGCGGTCCCGGCCGGGTGGGGGCCGGCCGTGTCCGGCCGGGACCGCCCGGTGCGCCGGATCCGGCGCGGCAGCCGCACTCCCCCGGCGGCTGTGACGGCCAGCGCGCCGAGCAGGGCGAGGACGGCGGCGGGGGCGAGGACCGCCCAGGGTGCGCGTTCGGCGTACGGCTGGTTCTCGGCGAGGAGCAGGCCCCACTCGGGGGCGGGCGGCTGGGCGCCCAGGCCGAGGAAGCCCAGCGAGGCGAGGGCGAGGGCGACGCCGGGCAGCCGCAGCAGGGCGTGGCGGACGACGGGCGGCAGGACACCGGGCAGGATCTCGCGGCGCAGCAGGTACCAGGGTCCGGCGCCCGCGGCCCGGGCGGCCAGGACGTGCAGCGCCGCCCTCTCCTGCACCAGCAGCGAGGAGGTGTGCGCGGCCAGCGGCGCCCAGGCGACGGCGGTCACGGCGAGCGCGGGCGTGCCGGCCCCGCCGCCGGCGACGGCGGTGACGAGGAGGGCGGCGAGGACGGGCGGCACCGCGTTGACGGTGTCGACGAGCGGCCCGCAGACGCCGGGGACGAGCCCCAGCAGCACGCCGACGAGGAGGGCGGCCGCACTGATCGCGAGGGCGAGCAGCAGGGTGTCGAGGGCGCCGTGGCCGACCCGGGCCAGCAGGTCGCGGCCGAGGGCGTCGGTGCCGAAGGGGTGCTTCCAGGAGGGCGGCAGCAGCCGGTCGCCGGTGCTGACGGCGAGCGGGTCGCGGGGCAGGCCGAGGCCGACGACGGCGAGGAGCGCGGCGCCGAGGAGCAGGGCGTGCGGCGGCGGGCGGGCGGGCCGGCCGGTGCAGGGTGGGCAGGGCTCCGTCGCGCAGGGCGGGCCCGGTGAGCAGCCGGGCGGCGAGCCGGGCCGCGCCGGTCGCGAGGGCCGCGAGCAGGACGAGGGCGAGGGTGCCGGCCTGGAGGACGGGCAGGTCCTGGGCGAGGGCGGCCTGGAGGGTGGTCCGGCCGAGCCCGGGGATGTCGAAGACCTGCTCGACGGCGACGGCCCCGCCGGTCAGTCCGACGACGAAGAGGCCGAGGTTGGGCAGCAGCGCGGGCACGCACCGCCGCACCGCCATCCGGGCGACCCGCCGGCCGGACAGTCCCCGGGCCGTCGCGGCCGTCGCCCAGGGCTCGCCGAACGCCCCGGGCAGCAGGTCGTCGAGCAGCCGCCCGAACACGGCGCCGGCCGGCACGCCGAGGGCGAGCGCCGGCAGCAGGGTCCACCGGGGCCCGTACCAGCCGAGGGCGGGCAGCCAGCCGAGCTGCACACCGACGACGGTGGCGAGGACGGAGGCGACGAGGAACTCGGGCAGGGCGGCGAGCACGGCGGACCCGGTGCCGGCGCGCCGCCGGCCGCCGAGGGTGCGCCGGGCGCCCCGGCGCAGGGTGCGGGCGCAGACCAGGCCGGCGGTGGCGGCGGCGACGAGCAGCGCCACGCCCATCAGCAGCAGCGAGGCGCCCAGCGCCCGCAGGACGTCGGGCAGCACCTCGGATCCCGAGATCCAGGAGCGCCCGGCGTCACCGCGCGGCAGCCCGCCCAGCCAGCGGCCGAGCAGCGGCAGCGGCCCGGCGTCGAGACCGAGCTGCGCGCGGATGGCGGCGAGCACTTCGGGGCTCGGGTCCCGCTCGGGCGACCGCGCCTTGAGGACGGTCAGCGCGGGGTCGGTGCGGGTGAGCCAGGGCAGCAGCCCGATCCCGCACACCAGCCCGGACGCCAGCAGGACCCGCCACAGGAGGGTGCCGATCTGCCGCCGCACGGGTCAGCGCCGCGTTCCCGTGCCGACGAGGGTGCGCTCGTACGGGTCGAGGAGCACGCCCTGCACGGAGTCGGCGACACCGGTGATGATCCGCTGGTGGACGAGGGGACGACGGCGTCGGTGCCGAGGATCCGGGCCTCGGCGGCCAGGGCGGCGTCCTGCCGCTTCTCGTCGTCGGCGGTCCTCTCGGCCGCGGCGACGGCCCGGTCGACGTTCTCGTCGCACAGCTGGGCGATGTTGTAGCCGCCGTCGCAGGTGTAGTCGCTGGCGAGGACGGCGACGGGGTCGCCGGTGTCGACGAGGGTGTTGCGGGCGAGGACGAACGCGTCGAACTCGCCGTCGAGGGCGTCGCTCTCGAGCCGCGAGTACTCGCGGACGGTCAGCTCCACCCGGAACCCGGCCTTCTCCAGCTGCTGTTCGACGACCTGGGCGACCTCGGGCAGTTCGGGCCGGTTGTCGTAGGTGGCGAGGCGGATGGTGCCGGAGGCCGGCCCGGTCGCCCGGTCGCGCCCGACGGGCTTCTTCCGCTTCCCCTCGGCCCAGGTCACGGCGGGCCCGTAGACGCCGGCGCCGGGTCGGCGTACCCCTCGTACACGTCCTCGGACAGCGCCGAGGTGTCGACGGCGGCCCGCGCGGCGGCGCGGACGCCGGGTCGGCGAAGGGCCCGGTCCGGGCGTTGAGCAGCAGGCTGGTGGTGCGGGTGGTGGCGGTGTCGCGCCGGGTGCCCTTGTCGAGGGTGGCGGCCTGGGCGACGGGCACGGCCTCGGCGATGTCGACCTCGCCCGTGCGCAGGGCGTTGGTGCGGGCGGTGCCGTCGGCGATGAAGCGGGCGTCGATGCCGGAGGCCTGGGCGCGGCCGCCCCAGTAGTCGTCGAACCGGTCGAGGTCGGCGGAGGTGGAGCCGTTGACGTCGGTCAGCTCGAACGGGCCGGTCGCGGTGCCGACGGGGTCGACGCGGCCGCCGTCCTTGTAGGCCTTGCCGGAGAGGACGGCGAGGCTGGGGCTGGACAGCCGCAGGGGCAGGATCGGGTCGGGGGTGTCGGTGGTGATCCGCACGACCCGGTCGCCGTCGGCCTTCGCCGTGAGCCGGACGCCGGCCAGGGCGGCGGGCGCGGGCTCGGCCGCGACGGCGTGGGCGAGGGAGCCGGCGACGGCGGCGGGCGTGACGTCGGTGCCGTCCTGGAAGACGGCCTCGCGCAGTGTGAACTCCCAGGCACGGTCGCCGTCCCGGCGCCAGGACTCGGCGAGGGCCGGGGCGGCGGAGCCGTTGGCGTCGAGCTTGGTCAGTCCCTCGGTGACGCCGAGCCGGCTGAGGATGGTGGCGTCGGCGCCGTACGGGGAGAGGTTCTCGGCGGGCGGGAAGGCGAGGGCGACGCGCAGCCGGGCGCCCTCCCCGCCGGCCCCGTCGCCGCTGTCGCCGCCGGAGGCGAAGCAGCCGGATATGAGGGGGGCGAGCACGAGGGCGGCGAGGAGGCGGGGGTGGCGGTGGGGCGCATGGTCCTTGGCGTGGTCGGGGGCGTACGGCGGGACGACGGACGAAGACTATATGAAAACCATTTCCATCCTGGCGCCGGGGTGCGATGCCCTGAGGCAGCCCGGGTCGGCGACCGGCGGCGCACGGCCGGTGACCGGTATGCGTGCCGATCCCGAACTCCTCACCCCATGGGCACCTCGAAGTGCACGATCCCCTGCCCGCCGCCCGGGTCCTCCCGCTCGTCGTGCACGACCTTGGCGAGCGACCGCCAGAAGGGCTCGGCACCGGTGACGGCGGGATCGGTGTGCAGATAGACCGAGCGGTACCCGCCGTCGGCGGCGGCGAACGCGAGCAGTTCGTCGACGATCCGCCGGGCGAGCCCCGCCGACGGTGCTCGGGCCGCACGTACACCCGCCGCAACTGGGCGGTCACCCCGGAGGGGTAACTCTCGGCCACGTGCCGGGGGTTCGGCGGATGGGCGGGGCCGCGCGCATCCAGGGCCCCGGTCCCGACGACGGCGCCGTCGCGCTCGTCGACGGCGACGAGAAGGGTGTGCCGGGCCGGCTCGAGGTAGGCACCGGCCAGGTCGATGACGTCGGCGTGCCAGCGGGGACGTAGCCGGTCCCGAAGTCGCGGTAGACGGTGTCGAGCATGACGGCCCGCGCCGCACCGAGATCGCCGGGGGCGGCGGGCCGGATGGTGTAGTGGCTGGGTTGCACTTGCACATCGTACGCAACAAGCCTCGACGGTGATCACGGCGGCCCCGGTGACCTGTCCGCTCAGATGTTCCTCAAGAAGTTTGTCCGATCGGCACCACTCCTGCATGATCTTGGTGCCGCAGCGACACCCGGCCGCCCGACCAGCGGACCTGGGGTGTCGTGCGCCCGCGCACCCGACCAGTGCGCGGACAACTGCACAACACACAGGGGAAGACGTGACCACGTCATCCATGTCCGAGGACCGCCCGGCCGAGGGAACCGGCCCGCGGTACAGGAGGCTGCGCGAGATCGCCGCACTGACGGCGGCGGCCGTGGCTCTGGGGGTGGCGGCGCCGCTCGCCACCGCGACCGCGGCGGAGCGCAGCGCGCCGCACACCGCGTCGGCGCACGCGACGGCCGCCGCGGACCCGGGGCTGGAGGCCCTGGACGGCCTCGACGAGGACGCCGCCTTCGCGGGGCTGGAGGAAGCGCTCGGGCTCATCAGCGAGATTCCCGACGGTGTGCTCGCCCAGGGGCAGGAGGCCACCGAGCAGTGGCTCCGGGCACGCCTGGGGGACACGGCGGGCCCGGGGCAGGTCCAGGTGATGAAGTTCAGCGCCGGTGGCTGCGCCCGCGGGATCCTGCTGGCGGTCGGCTCCAACCTGCTGGCCATCGCAAGATCTACAAGGTCAAGAAGGCCATCGACAAGCTCGGCGGCATCAAGAAGGTCGTCCAGAAGATCCAGGACAAGAAGAAGCGCGGCAAGAAGAGCTTCAAGAAGGCGATCATGGAGGTGTTCGAGGAGAGCGGAACCGGTCTCGGCGCGATCGCCGCGGAGATCCTGGGCGTGGACCAGGTCATCAAGAACTGCTGGTGAACCGGCACCCGGACAAGGAGGCACAGCATGCACACCGTTGCCCTGACACTGCAGTGGGTGTTCCTCGTCGCCGGGTTCGCCCTCCTCGGGGCCGCCGCGGTGAGTTCGGTGCGGATGAGGCTCGCCGGAGCGGGCTTCGGTGGGGTCGCCGAGAACCTCGAACGGCGGTGGTTCGGCGCGGGATCGGTCCTGCTCGCCCTCTTCGCCGGCGCCGCGGCCATGGTCCTGGCCGGACGCCTCACGGGGGGAGACGTCGGCATCGACGAAGCGGTCCTGGTCGTCTTCCCGCTCGCGCTGGTCGCGTCGTTCGCGGTCCGCAGGCTCACCGCCGGGAACGGCCACGGACGGCGGCCCGCGTGTCGGGACTCGTCCTGCTGCCCGCGCTGTTGGGCGCCCTGATGTCCGCGGGCTGACCGCCCGCGGACCGACCGCAGACGGATGTCCGCGGTCCCGCCGCCGGCCCCTCCCCCGTGCGGGAGGGGCCGGCGGCGGGTGCGGGCGGGCGTCGGTCAGGCGGTCGGTGCCGGGGCGTAGCCCGTGGGACGGGCGGTGAAGGTGCCCCGGCCCTGGGTGCGGCTGCGCAGACGGGTCGCGTAGCCGAACAGTTCCGCCAGCGGCACGGTGGCGGTCACCGTCGCCGTGCCGGACCGGGTGGCGGAGCCGGTGACCCGGCCGCGCCGGGCGGCGAGGTCGCCGAGGACGCCGCCGACGGCGTCCTCCGGCACGGTGACCGTCACCTCGACCACCGGCTCCAGCAGGAGCATCCCGCAGGCGCGCAGCGCGTCGCGGAGGCCGAGCCGGCCCGCCGTGCGGAAGGCCGTGTCCGAGGAGTCCTTCACATGGGTCTGCCCGTCGGTGAGCGTCACCCGGAGCCCGGTGACCGGATGGCCGCCGAGCGGCCCCTCGGCGAGGGCGTCCCGGCAGCCCGCCTCGACCGCACGGACGTACTCCTGCGGTACGCGCCCGCCGACCACCGTCGACCGGAAGGCGAACGCGTGCTCCTCGCACGGCTCCACGTCCAGGACCACGTGGGCGAACTGGCCCGCGCCGCCGTCCTGTTTGACGTGCCGGTGGACGAAACCGGTCACGCCGCGGGCGACCGTCTCGCGGTACGCCACGCCGGGGCGGCCGAGGGTGATCTCCACGCCGTGCTCGCGCCGTACGCGTTCGGCCGCGACCTCCAGGTGCAGTTCACCCATGCCGGAGAGCACCGTCTGACCGGTCTCCGGGTCGGTGCGCACCGCCAGCGACGGGTCCTCCTCGGCGAGCCGGGCCAGCGCGGCGGCCAGCCGCCCGGTGTCGGTGGACCTGCGGGCCTCGACCGCCACGTGCACGACCGGTTCGGCCGTCCCCGGCGGCTCCAGGACCAGCGGCGCGTCCGGCGCGCACAGGGTGGAGCCGGCCCGGGCCGACTTCAGGCCGACCACGGCGACGATGTCCCCGCCTCGGCGCGCTCCAGCGGATCGTGCCGGTCGGCGCGCACCCGCAGGATGCGGGCGATCCGCTCGGAGCGCCGGGCCCGCGCGTCCCACACGGTGTCCCCCTTCTCGATCGTGCCCGAGTACACCCGGACGTACGTCAGCCGCCCCGTCGGGGTGGCGTTCACCTTGAAGGCCAGCGCGGCCAGCGGCGCCGCCGGATCGGCCGGCCGTTCCTCTCCTTCCGTGCCGTCGTCGTGCGTGCCGCGTACGGCGGGCACGTCGAGCGGCGACGGCAGGTACGCCACGACCGCGTCGAGCAGCGGTTCCACACCGCGGTCGCGGTAGGCGGAGCCGCACAGCACGACGACGCCGTCACCGGCGCGGGTGATGTCGCGCAGGGCGCCGGCGAGGGTGGCCCCGGTGAGCGTCTCCCGGTCGCAGAACTCCTCCAGCGCGGCCGGGTGCAGCTCCGCCACGGCCTCCTCCAGCAGGCGGCGGCGCCGTACCGCCTCCTCCCGCAGATGCGGCGGCACCGGTCCCTCGTGGGCCGGCTCCGGCGCACCGGGCCAGGTCAGCGCCCTCATCCGGACCAGGTCGACCACACCGGTGAAGCCGTCCTCCGCGCCGATCGGCAGCTGGACGGGCAGCGGTGTGGTGTTCAGCCGGTCCCGGATCGAGGCGACGGCGGCGTCCAGGTCGGCGCCGGCGCGGTCCATCTTGTTGACGAACGCGAGCCTCGGCACGCCGTGCCGGTCGGCCTGCCGCCACACCGACTCGCTCTGCGGCTCGACCCCCGCGACGGCGTCGAACACGGCGACTGCGCCGTCCAGGACGCGCAGCGACCGCTCGACCTCGTCGGCGAAGTCGACGTGACCGGGGGTGTCGATGAGGTTGATCCGGTGCCCGGCCCACGCGCAGGTGACCGCCGCCGCGAAGATGGTGATCCCGCGGTCGCGTTCCTGCGGGTCGAAGTCGGTGACGGTGGTGCCGTCGTGGACCTCGCCGCGCTTGTGGGTGGTGCCGGTGGCGTAGAGGATCCGCTCGGTGACGGTGGTCTTGCCCGCGTCGACGTGGGCGAGGATGCCGAGATTGCGGATCGCGGCGAGCCCGGCGGACGTCGTCGTCGGGGCGGTGGTCGTGGTGACTGCGGTGGTGCGCACGGCCTGTGGCCTTTCGTGTCATCGGTGACAGGGCGGCGCGATTCCCGCGACGGGCACACGGTCCCGTGGATCTTCCCGAGGGGCGTGGACACGCCCGTCGGTGCCGGTGCCGGTGGGTCAGAGAGTCGTCGCGGGCATCCGGTGCCGGCCGCGCAGCGGGCACCGGAGGACACGAGACACGAGGATCACCTCGTACCGGGAGGGGGACACGGCGGCGGTCGCGGTGCGGTCACGCACGGCCCGGCTCCCCTCACTCGTCTCGTCGATGACGTGGTGAGTGTAGGAAGGCGGGGCCGCGGGCCGCACGGGAATTTTCCCGAGGACTCCGCGAACGCACGAATGCGGGCCGAGGAATCCTCGACCCGCATCCACGGAATCTCACTGGTGTCCGAGGGGGGACTTGAACCCCCACGCCCGATAAAGGGCACTAGCACCTCAAGCTAGCGCGTCTGCCATTCCGCCACCCGGACCAGGTGTCTGTCGCCCGGCCGGGGTGGACCCCGCGGCGACATGCTCAACCATACCAAGGTTTCGCAGTGCCTTTCACCTGCGTTTCCGTCGCCCGGGCGGCGCTCCGGGCGGGCGGGCCGGATGACTCTAGGGTCGCACCATGAGTGAGTGGACGGTTACGCAGCGCACCCCGGCCGGGGGCCGGCCGCCGGCGCTGTCGCCGCTGCGGGAGCATCTGCGGGACACGTTCTGGTTCGCGCCCACCGCGGCCATGGCCGGCGTGTTCCTGGTGTGGCTGCTCGCCCAGGAGATCGACTCCGCCGTCGTCGAGGCGCTGAGGGCGGACGGCGACCTGGACACGCTCCGTGAGCTGATGCGGTGGACGAGCGACGCGAACACCGTGGTGAACACGGTCGCCTCGGCGATGATGACGTTCATCGGCGTGGTCTTCAGCATCTCGCTGGTCGCCGTGCAGATGGCGAGCGGGCAGTTCACCCCGCGCGTGGTGCGGCTCTTCGTGCGCAGCCGGATCACGAAGGCGACCTTCGCCGTCTTCCTCGCGACGTTCGTCCTGTCGCTGCTCGTCCTGGCCTCGTACGACAGTGCGCCGGACCCCCGGGTCGTCACCAGCGTCCCGCTGGTGCAGTCGGCTCTCACGCTCCTCATGGTCGCGCTGAGCCTGCTGCTGTTCGTGCTGTACGTGAACACGACGCTGCGGATGATGCGGATCAGCCATGTGATCGCGCGGATCGCCACGGAGTCCTTCCGGGTGGCCGCCGCCATGCCCGTGCCGGTGCCCGGCGCACCGGCGCCCGATCCGGGTCCGGCCACCGCGTGGGTTCCGCACGAGGGCGGCGCGGGGGTGCTGCGCGACGTGCACGTGGCGCGGCTGGTGCGGGTGGCGCGCAAGCACGGGGTGGTACTGCGGCTCGTTCCGCGGATCGGCGACTTCGTGGTGCCCGGCACGCCCGTCCTGGCGGTGCACGGCGGGCCGGCCCCGCCGCGCAGGGCGCTGCGGTACACCGTGTCGGTGGGGGTGGAGCGCACCTACCACCAGGATCTCGGCTTCGGGCTGCGCCAGTTGTCCGACATCGCGCTGCGCGCCCTGTCCCCCGCGGTCAACGATCCGACGACGGCCGTCCAGGCGCTGGACCGGATCGTGCAGTTCCTGGCCGCGCTGAGCCGGCGCCCGCTGGACTCCGCCGTGCACCGGGACCGGCGGGGCGCGGTGCGGCTGGTGCAGCCCGTGCCCGGCTGGACGGAGCTGGTGGACCTGGGGTTCACCGAGGTACGGGAGTGCGCCCCGGCCAGTGCGCAGGTGTCGCGGCGCATGCTGGCCGGCCTCGACGATCTGTTGCTGCTGGCCCCGCCGGAGCGCCGCGAGCCGCTGCTGCGCCACCGCGAGCTGCTCCGCCAGGCGGTCTGGCGGGGTGCGCCCACGGCCGCCGACCGCGCGTTCGCGCTGCGGCCGGACCGGCAGGGCATCGGCTGATCCGGCACGGACGGCGGCGGCTCGGCCGGTGCGGGACGGGGCGGCTCGGCCGGTGCGGGACGGGGGCGGCTCGGTCCGGGACGGCGGCGGCCCTTCCCGCGCCGGGTGGCGGCACGGGAAGGGCCGGATGCCGTGCGGGGGAACCTAGCGGCAGGAGCGCAGGGCCGCGAGGTTGCGGTACCCGATCCGCGCGTACCGCAGGGACTGGGCGGGGTCGGTGCCGCTCGGGGCGTTGTCCTGCTCGACCATCGGGTTGTGGTAGTTCCGGTGGCCGACCCGGGTGAAGAAGGTGCGGTAGTCGATGTCGCCGGTGCCGAACGGGACCATGTCGTAGCCCATGCCGTTCGTGGTGTTGACGGTGCCGTCCTTGGCATGGAACAGCGGGTAGCGCTTGTTGTGGCGGGCGACGAGGCCGGCCGGGTCGAAGACGTTCTCCTGGGTGGAGCCGTCGTGGGCGGTGTAGGTGTGGAACTTGTACCGGGCCACGTGCGCCCAGAAGATGTCCATCTCCAGCCAGACGGCCTTGGGGTCAGTGATCTGCAGGAAGTACTCCAGCTTGCGGATGCCGGAGCTGCGGGTCGGGCGGCCCTGGGCGTCGAGCGGACCTCCGTCGAGCAGGAAGCCGTAGGCGGCGTCGTGGTTGTGGGTGTAGAGCTTGATGCCCTCGCGGCGGGCGATCTCACCGAGGGCGTTCCACTTGTCGGCGGCCACGTCCCAGTCGGCCCGGTGGGAGCTGCCGGTGGGGTCGCCGCCGGTGCCCATGTGCTGGAGGCCGAGGATGTTGGCGATCTCCAGGTGCTTCTTGAAGGTGTCGAGGTCCGCCGTGGTCAGCGGCCAGGACGACGGGATGAAGCCGTGGTTGCCCTGGGCGCGCAGCCCGTACTCGTCGAGCCAGCGGCGCAGCAGCCGGGCGCCCTCGACGCTCTCCAGGTCGGCGCCGCCGGGCGCGTTGGCGTGCTGGCGGTAGCCGGCGAACTCGACCTGCCGGTAGCCGTGGCGGGCCAGCTCCTTGAAGACCTCGCGGAAACCGGAGGGCAGGTCCGTGGCGAGCGGGTCGCGGCCGGTGGCGTCGCGGACGGTGTAGAGGATGATGCCGCGCCGGTCGGCCGGCACGAGGACGTCCCCGCCGCGGTCGTGCTCCCCGCCCCGCCGGTCCTCGGCGGCGAGCGCGGGGCCCGCGCCGAAGACGGGGGCGGCGATCGCCGCGGTGGCGGCGGCCGTGCAGGTGGTCAGGAAGCGTCGGCGGTCGACGCCGAGGCGGCGGCGCAGGGCGTCGTCGGGGCCGCCGGCCGCGAGGGCGCCGGAGCCGTCGGGACGGTGGGCGTCGGTGGATCTGGTCACGGGTGCCTCTTTCTGCCGTGGCCGGGAGTCCGGGTCTTCCGGTGTCCGGGTCCGGGGTCCGGCCGTTGTCGGTGGCGTGTGTTTCACTTTCCGTACGGGTTGCTCGACGGAGCGCGACGGAGCTGGGTGCGTCAGTCGAGTCCGGCGAGGTGGAGCAGGAGTTGCTTGACGTCGGTGGCCGCGACGCGGTCGCCGACTGCGCGGGGGTGGAGCAGATGAGGAGCGGACCGTCGTCGTCGCTCTCGGGGAGGCGGCCGTGGCTGCCGCGCACGGGCGAGGCGTCCAGAGGGACGACCGCCATGCGGTAGCGCATGCCGAGCTTCTTGCGGGCCAGGGCGGTGGCCGCCTTGACCTTGACGTAGGGGTCGAGCGGGTCCATGAACAGCTCGACCGGGTCGTAGCCGGGTTTGCGGTGGATCTCGACGAGCTGTGCGAAGTCGGGCGCGCGGGCGTCGTCGAGCCAGTAGTAGTACGTGAACCAGGCGTCCGGTTCGGCGACGGCGACGAGTTCGCCGGCGCGCGGATGGTCGAGGTGGTGGGCCTTCTTGCCCTCGTCGTCGAGGAGTTGCTCGATGCCGGGCAGCCCTTCCAGGGCGGCGCGGGTGGCGGCGAGGTCCTCGGGTCGGCGGACGTAGACGTGGGCGATCTGGTGGTCGGCGACCGCGAAGGCGCGGGAGGCCATCGGGTCGAGGTACTCCATGCCGTCCTGGGTGTGGACCTCCAGCAGGCCGGCGCGGCGCAGGGCCCGGTTGATGTCCACGGTGCGGTGGACGCGGGTGATGCCGTACTCGGACAGGGCGACGACGGTGCGGCCCTCTGCGCGGGCGTCGTCCAGGAGGGGGGCCATCGCGGCGTCCAGGTCGGCGGCGGCCTTCAGGGAGCGGGGTCGTCGGGGCCGTAGCGCTGGAGGTCGTAGTCGAGGTGAGGGAGGTAGCACAGGGCCAGGTCGGGCCGGCGGGTGCGCACGATGTGCCGGGTGGCGTCGATGATCCACCGGCTGGAGACCAGGTCGGCGCCGGGTCCCCAGAAGTGGAACAGCGGGAAGGTGCCGAACTTCTCGGTGAGTTCGTCGTGCAGGCCGGCCGGGCGGGTGTAGCAGTCGGGTTCCTTGCGGCCGTCGGCATAGTAGACGGGACGGGGGTGACGGTGATGTCGGTGTCGGCGCCCATGGCGTACCACCAGCAGATGTTGGCGACGGTGTAGCCGGGGTGGGCGCGGCGGGCGGCGTCCCAGAGCTTGTCGCCGGAGACGAGTCCGTTGTGCTGGCGCCACAGCAGGACGTCGCCGAGCTCGCGGAAGTACCAGCCGTTGCCGACGATGCCGTGCTCGGAGGGCATCGTGCCGGTCAGGAAGGTGGACTGGGCGGCGCAGGTGACGGCGGGCAGGACGGTGCCCAGCGGTGCGTGGGAGCCGGACCGGGCGAGCGCCTTGAGGTGGGGCATGTGGTCCAGGAGACGGGGGGTGAGGCCGACGACGTCGAGGACGAGGAGCGGGGTGGGGCCGGTGCCGTCGGTGCGGGCGGGTCCGGTCATGGCAGCTCCTTCAGGCCGAGATCGGTCAGCAGGTCGCGGGCGAGGGTCAGCTCGGCGGCGATGCCGTCGGTGAGCTGGGCGCGGCCGCGGGGCCGCAGCTCGGGCGGGAGGGCCTGCCAGGTGTAGGTCTCGACCTCCAGGTGGCGGGTGAGCGGGTGCGGGCCGCCGACCAGCCGGGTCAGGGCGGCCTCCAGGACGGGGAGCGTGGAGGTGAGGGGTGCGGCGGGGGCCGCGTGCAGGGGGACGTGGAAGTGGGCCCGCCAGGGTGCCGTGTCGGGCAGGGCATGGCCGGTGAGGGCCTCGTCGAGGTCGTCGGTGCCGCGCAGGCCGGGGTGGCCGGGCAGGTCGGCGGGGCCGGGCGCGGTGAGGGTGCGGGTCTGGTGGAGGAAGCGGGGTTCGGCGAAGGCGGCGAGCGCCTCGCGGACCTCGGGAAGCCGGGGGTGTTCGGCGTGCAGGGCGGCGGACAGCTGGGACTTGACGACGCGGGCGCCGGCCTCGGTGAGGGCGTCCAGGGCGGTGTGCGGGTCTTCGAAGGAGGTGGCGAGGTGGCAGGTGTCCACACAGATGCCGATGCGGTCGTGGCCGACCTCGGTGAGCGGGGAGACGGCGTCGCGGGTGGTCTCCACGACGCAGCCGGGTTCGGGTTCCAGGCCGACGCGGATGGAGCGGCCGGTCAGCTCCTCCAGGGCGTCGAGGCGTTCGGCGAGGGTGACGAGGGCGGCGCGGGCCTTGTCGGCGCGGGCGTCGTCGTAGGCGGTGCGCCAGGCCAGCGGCAGGGTGGAGATGCTGCCGTCGGTGACGTCGTCGGGAGCAGTCCGGCGAGCAGGCGGGCCAGGGAGGTGGTGTGCTCCAGGCGTTCGGGGTCGGCCCAGTCCGGCGTGTAGACGCGGTGCTTGACCTCCTCGGCGCCGAAGCCCTGGTAGGGGAAGCCGTTGAGGGTGACGACCTCCAGGCCGCGCCGGTCCAGTTCGGTGCGCAGGCCGCGCAGCGCGGCGGGGTCGGTGACCAGGGCGTGGGCGGCGTCGCGGGCCAGCCACAGCCCGATGCCGAGGCGGTCGCGGCCGAGGCGGCGGCGCACCGGTTCGCAGTGGTCGCGGAGCTGGGCGAGGACTCCGTCGAGGGTCTCGGCCGGGTGGACGTTGGTGCAGTAGGCGAGGTGGACGGTGGTGCCGTCCGGGTGGCGGAAGCGCATCGCTCACTCCCCGCCGCGCAGGATGGAGTTGCCCTCGTGCGTCGGGTCGGGCGGGGCGACGTCCAGGGCGAGCCGTCCGCTGAGGCCGTAGAAGGCGACGGGGTTGCGCCACAGCACCCGGTCCACGTCGTCCTCGGTGAAGCCCTCGGCGAGCATCAGGTCGCCGACCCTGCGGGTCTTGAGGGGGTCGCTCCTGCCCCAGTCGGCGGCGGAGTTGACCAGGACGCGGTCCGGTCCGTACTCGCGCAGGATGGCGACCATCCGCTTCTCGTCCATCTTGGTGTCCGGGTAGACGGAGAAGCCGAGCCAGGCGCCGCTGTCCTTGGCCTCCTTGACGGTGGTCTCGTTGAGGTGGTCGACCAGGACGCGCTCGGTGGGCAGCGCGGACTCGCGGACCACGTCCAGGGTGCGGCGCAGTCCGGCCAGCTTGTCGCGGTGCGGGGTGTGCACCAGGGCCGGCAGGCCGTGGTCGGCGGCGAGCTGGAGCTGGGCGGCGAGCGCGCTGTCCTCGGCGGGGGTCATGGAGTCGTAGCCGATCTCGCCGACGGCGACGACGCGGTCCTTGACGAGGTAGCGCGGCAGTTCGTCGAGGACGGCGGCGCAGCGGGGGTCGTTGGCCTCCTTGGGGTTGAGGGCGATCGTGCAGTGGTGGGCGATGCCGTACTGCGCGGCGCGGAACGGCTCCAGCCGAGCAGGGAGTCGAAGTAGTCCCGGAAGGAGGCGGCGGAGGTGCGGGGCTGGCCGAGCCAGAAGGAGGGTTCCACCACGGCGCGGACGCCTGCGGCGTGCATGGCCTCGTAGTCGTCGGTGGTGCGGGAGGTCATGTGGATGTGGGGGTCGAAGATGCGCATCAGGACTCCTTGCCGTGGGGGCGGCCGGGCTCGTCGGCGTCCCGGTCCCGGTCAGGGCCAGCACGCGGTGCAGGTCCTCGGGGACGGGACGGTCCGCGGCGGTGCGTTCGGCGGCGTAGTCGGTGAGCATGCGGGCCAGTTCGGCGTCCGCGCGGGCGCGCCGTTCCAGGTCCGCCACCTGGTCGACGGGGACGCCGGTGAACAGGCACTTCAGCACCGCGTGCCGCCACTGGTGGTCGTCGAGGTGGGTCGCGCCGTACGGCCCGAGGGCGGCGGCCACCAGGCGGGTGTCGTTGGTGCGCAGGGCGTCCTCGACGAGCGGGAGGGCGTCGGGGCCGGGCACCAGGTGGGGCAGGGCGTGCAGGACGGCGCGGCGCTCGTCGGCGGTGCCCTGCCGGTAGACACGGGTCAGGGCGTCGGTGTCGGCGCCGGCCGCGTGCAGGATGAGGACGCGGGCGGCGTCGGCGTGGTCGGGGCCGCAGCGGCGGCCGGCCTCGGCGAGGCGCAGTTCCCACACGGAGATGGGGCCGTGTCCGCCGGGGTGGGCGGCGGCCTCCTCCAGTGCCTGGTCCAGCCAGGCGCGGGCGGCTCCGTCGAGGTGCCCGGCGAGTTCGGCGTGCAGCTCGGCGGGGTTCTGCGGGCGGCGGTGGCGCCCTCGGCGGTGTGGTGGCTCATGCGGTGCTCCCTTCTGCGGTGGCGGAGGGCTCGCCGGGGTGCGGGCCGGCTGCGGGGGTGGTGCGGACGGCCGCCGCGGCGGCGTCGCGGAGGAACGGCAGGGAGCACGCGGCGAAGTGGGGGCCGGCGTGGGAGTGGCGGGGCAGTTCGACGACGGTCAGTCCCCGGTAGCCGGTGGCGGCGAGGGCGGCGAGCACGGGCGGGAAATCGATCTCGCCGTCGCCGAAGGGGAGGTGTTCGTGGACGCCGCGGCGCATGTCCTCGATCTGGACGTGCCGCAGCCAGGGGCCGGCGGCGCGTACGCAGTCGGCGGGCGGCAGGGGTTCCAGGCACTGGCAGTGGCCGATGTCGAGGGTCAGGCCGAGCGCCTCCGGGTCGCCGAGGGCGCGGCGCAGCCGGTGGAAGTCGTCGAGGGTGGACAGGAGGTGACCCGGCTCGGGTTCCACGGCGAGGGGCACGCCGGCGTCGCCGGCGGCGTCCACGACCGGGGCGAGGGTCTCGGCCAGGCGCTTCCAGGCGGTGTCCGCGTCCGTGCCGGGCGGGGTGACGCCGCTGAAGCAGTGGACGGCGTGGGCGCCGAGGTCGGCGGCGACCCCGACGGCCCGCAGCAGCAGGTCGGTGCGGCGGGCCCGGTCGGCGGGGTCGGGGTCGAGGAGGGAGGGGCCGTGCTTGCGGCGCGGGTCGAGCACGTAGCGGGCGCCGGTCTCCACGGTGACGCCCAGGCCGAGGGCGGCCAGCCGGTGCGCGACGTGGCGGGTGCGGGCGGCCAGGCCGGGGGCGAGCGGGTCGAGGTGCATGTGGTCGAGGGTCAGTCCGACGCCGTCGTAGCCGAGGTCGGCGAGGAGTGCGAGGGCGTCGTCGAGGCGGAGGTCGGCGAGGCCGTTGGTGCCGTACCCGAAGCGGAGGGAGGTGGGCGGGGTGTCCGTGGCCCGCTGCTCCCCGCGGTGTGCGGGCGGTGTTCCGGGGCGGTGGTCATGTGATGCTCACCTTCCTCATGCCCGCCCGGCGGGCGAAGCGCCGGCCGGCCGGGGCGAGCGCCGCGACGAGCAGGGACGTGACGGGGGCGCCGGAGCGGGCGGCGAGGGCGGCCTGGAGGGGATCGTGGCGCGGATGCCGCCGCCGACGGCGCGCTGGGTGAGCGGGGGTGACGGGTTGAGGGCGGCGTGGACGTAGGGGCGGGCGGCCGTGGCGGCGTAGGCGGTGGCGAGGGCCGTGGTGAGGGCGCCGGCGACCGGGTGGGTGCGGGCGCCCGGGGTGGAGCCCGGCAGGCCGGGGGCGGCTGCTGCCCGCCGGCCTGCCGGGAGTCGGGTGGCTCGCCGGGTGACCAGCCGGGCCAGTACGCCCGTGGTCGCGAGGGCGGCGAGCGGGGCCAGGGCGCTGCCGCCCGTGGTCTCGCGGCGGGAGACGGTCGTGACCGCGAGGGTGTGGGTGCCGAGCAGCGCGGCGGAGGGCAGCGCGGCGCGGGGCCGCCGTTGCCGGCCGCGGCCCCGAGCAGCAGGTCGAGGCCGCGGGCGGCGGCCATGGCCGCGGGTCCGGCGGGTGTGTGCTTCAGGGCGAGGTCGTACGCCCAGACGGTCGCCGCCAGCGGCGCGGCCACCGCGAGGGCGGGCCGTCCCGCGCCGGCGGCCAGGGCGAGTCCGGCGCCGGTGAGTCCGCAGGCCGCGGCCAGGGCGGCGGCGGGCCGGACACGGCCGGAGGGGAGGGGCGGTGCGGGCGTTCGACGGCGTCCTCGGCACGGTCGGCCCAGTCGTTGAGGGCCATGCCGGCCTGGTACAGGCACAGGGAGGAGCCGATGGCGAGCAGCGTACGGGGACCGGGGCGCCCGCCGGCCGCCGCCGCACCGGCCAGGGCGTCACCGGGCACGGTGAACAGCGCGGGCAGCCGCAGCAGTTCGGCCCAGGCCTGCGCCCGCCCGGAGCGCGAGCACGGCACCCCGGCCACGGCACCGCCGGGCGCCGGCGCAGCGGCCCCCGCACCGGCGGTCCCACCGCCGGCGCCCGAACCCTCGGCGCCCCGGCCGAAGCCGCATCGCCGGCCACCGCGCCGCCGGCGGCCCCGGCCGACGCCACGCCACCAGCCGCGCCGGCCGACGCCGCACCACCGGCGCCCGCCACCGAAGCCTCGCCGCCGGCGCCCGCCACCGAAGCCACGTCGCCCGGCGAGGAACCGGCACCGTTCGCACCGCCCGACGAGGAGCCGGCACCGTTCGCACCACCCGGCGAGGAACCGGCACCGTTCGCACCACCCGGCGAGGAACCGGCACCGTTCGCACCACCCGGCGAGGAACCCGCACCGCCCACCGAGAAACCCGCGCCGTCCGCGTCGACGTCGGCGGTCCGTGCCCTGGCCAGGGGGTCGGGGCGGGTCATCGCCGGACCCCCCGGCCGTCGGCGTCGGCCCGCAGCCGCTCGGCGAACCGTTTCAGCTCCGTGTACTGCTCGGCCAGGGCCGACGGGCCGTCGCCCACCGGGTCCTTGAAGTAGAAGCCCAGCTCGCGCAGCGGGCCGGACAGGCCCCGTTCGCGGGCGCGGAGGACCAGCCGGGCCAGGTCGAGGACGAGCGGCGCGGCGAGCGCCGAGTCGCAGCCCTGCCAGATGGTCTGCAGGATCATGCGGGAGCCGAGGAAGCCGTCGAAGGCGATGTGGTCCCAGGCCGTCTTCCAGTCCCCGAGCGCGGGCACGTCGTCGATGTGGACCTCGCCCTCGGGCGCGGCGCCGAGGGTGTCGGCGAGGACGCGTTCCTTGCCGGCGTTCTTCGCGGCGGCGGCCGCCGGGTCGGCCAGCGCCGCCCCGTCCCCGCCGCCGAGCAGGTTGGTGCCGGACCAGGCGCGCACGGTGAGGGCCCGCTGGGCGAACATCGGGCCGAGCACGGACCGCAGCAGGGTCTGCCCGGTCTTGCCGTCACGGCCGGCGTGGGGCAGACCGCCGGCCTCGGCGAGCGCGGCCAGCTCCGGGTGGTGCAGTCCCGTGGACGGGGTGAAGTTGACGTAGGGGCACCCGGCGCGCAGGGCGGCCGCCGCGTAGAGGGAGCTGGGCGGCAGCGCCCGTCGGCGGGCGCGGGCTCGGTGGAGGCGACGTTGACCACGACGGCGCCCGCGAGGCCCTGGCGGTGGACGAAGTCGCGGATGTCGGCGGCGAACGCCTCGATCCACTCGTCCTGGGTGCGGCCGGCGCCGCCGTCCGTGTCGGCGGGCAGCGGGCCGCCGGGCCGGATCTCCCGGTCGGCGGCGGCGAGTTCGGCGTGCACGGCGGACGGCAGGCCGTGCGGCAGGACGCCGCCGGCGGCGAGGTGCTCGGCGCGTTTGGGCAGCGGGCAGTCGACGGTGTCGTGGCCGCCGAAGACGAGGGACGACAACGATGGCAGGCCGCACGCGGCGAAGTCGGGGGTCTCGGTGACCATGCCGGCCGGCGGATGGAGGCCGCCGGCGACGGCGGCGCAGCCCGCGATCGCGGTCGTGGCGACGGATCCGCGTGCCCCGATGAGCCAGACGCCGTAGCGGGGGGCCGAGGGGGTGGTGGCGGGGGACGGTTCGGCGGACATGGGCAGCCTCCTTGTCGTACGCGAACCCGGTGCGAGCGCCGGACGCGGGGTTCCGGGCGCGGGGCCCGGGGAGACGGCGGGCGGAGGTCCGGCGTCCTCCGCCCGCCGCCGTTCTCGGCCGCCCCCGAGGGGGCGGGTCGCCCTAGGAGGGCAGTTCCTTCAGCTGGATGTCGCGGAAGGAGACCTGGTCCTCGGCGCCGTGGTTCTGCAGGCCGATGTAGCCGTCGGTCAGGCTCCGCTCGGGGTCCTTGTTGGTGAAGTCGTTGATCTTGACTCCGTTGAGGAACACCTGGAGGCGTTCGCCGCGGACCCTGATCTCGTAGGAGTTCCACTGGCCGGGCGGGCGCAGGACCTGGTCACGGGCCTTGATGTCCGCCGACTGGAAGGAGTAGACCGCGCCCGTCGTCCGGTCGGGTGCGTCCGTCGCGTCGATCTGGATCTCGTAGCCCTTGTTCACCGCGGACCAGGGGTCGTCGGAGGCCGGGAAGCCCACGAAGACTCCGGAGTTGTCGTCGCCCTGCATCTTCCAGTCGAGCTTGAGGGAGTACGACTTCAGCTCCTTGGCCTGGTACCACAGCAGGCCCATGCCGCCCTCGGAGCGCATCACGCCGTCCTCGACGACGAACCTGCCGGGGCCGGCCTGCTTCCAGCCGTCGAGGGTCTGGCCGTTGAAGATCTGCCGGTAGCCCTTGTCCGGCCGGCAGTCGGCCTTGACCTGGCCGGTGGCGTACTGCATGCCGCCGAGCAGGTGGGCGCGGAAGGCCGTCTCGGCGTAGGACTCCTTGGTGTGGCCGCCGCCGGTGTAGAAGGCGCGCCCGCCGCCGTAGCTCTGGCACCAGGCGATCGGGTGGTCGCCCTTCATGTTCCCGCCCTGGTAGGTGGTCTCGTCCAGGGTGGCGAGGACCTTGGCCTGCTCGCGCGGGTTGGTGCGGTAGTTGTACCACTCGTCGGTGCGCTCCCAGGTGTCGCCGAGGTGCGCGGTGGACGGGTGGTCGTGGTCCTCGACGCGGACGGTGGCCTTCTGGACGGCCGGGTGCGAGTGGAAGTAGGCGCCGACGAGGCCGCCGTAGAACTCCCAGTCGTACTCGGTGTCGGCGGCGGCGTGGATGCCGAGGTAGCCGCCGCCGCCGGCGACGTAGTTCTCGAAGGCCTTCTGCTGCTCGGTGTCGAGCACGTCACCGGTGGTGGACAGGAAGGCGACCGCGTCGTACTTGGCGAGGTTGGCGGTGGTGAACTGCCTGGCCTCCTCGGTCGCGTCGACCGTGATGCCGGCCGGGGCGCCCAGCTCCTTCAGCGCGGCGATGCCGGCCGGGATGGAGTCGTGCCGGAAGCCTGCGGTCCTGGAGAAGACCAGGAGTCTCTTGCCGCTCTTGAACGGATCCTTGGAGAACTCGAAGTCGTCCACGTCGAACAGCGCGCCGGCGCCGCCCTTGAAGACCAGGTAGATCTCCGTGGTGCGGCCGGGCAGGCCCCGCAGCGGCAGGTCGACGTTCTGGAACCGGTCCCAGCCGCCGGTCGGCGGGATGTACGCCGAGCCGTGCAGCGGGCCGGTGGGCGAGCCGGTGCGCAGCTCGACGTAGCCGCCGGCGCCGCCGGAGGAGGCCCGTACGGTCAGCTTCTTCTGGCCGTCGAACCGGTAGGGGCTGAAGGAGATCCAGTCGCCGTCGTGGACGTCGCCGACGGTCTTGCCGCCGTTGGCGCTGCTCTTGTCGTACGTCCGCACGCCCGACTGGGTGGTGAAGTGCTCGGCCTGGCGGTGCGGGGGCTGGAGCACGGTGCGGGCGGTGCCGGTCAGGGCCTCCTGGCCGTTCGCCCCGCCGTCGGTGTAGCTCGCGCCGATCACGCCGTAGATGTCGGCGTTGGGGTCGTGGCCGCCGTCGCCCGGCGGCGGCTTCAGGGTGCCCTCGCAGCCCTGCTCGCTGGTCAGCTCGTGGGCGTGGGAGTCGTGGCCGAGGCTGTAGACGACCTTGACCTTCGAGCAGTCGACGGTCTCCTCGGGGTCGGTGACGGTCACCTTGAACGGGACGGGCTCGCCGAAGGGGGCGAGGCTGCCGTTGCCCGGGACGTCGATCCTCACCTTGGGTTCGGTGTTGCCGACGACGATGCGGACGCTGGCGTTGCCGGTGTTGCCCTCGGGGTCCCTCGCGGTGAAGGTCGCCGTGTAGGTGCCGGTCTTCTTGTACTGGTGGGTGGGGGCGAGGCCCTCGCCCGGGTGCCGTCGCCGAAGTCCCAGCTGTAGGTGAGGTCGGGCGAGTCGGCGTCCTTGACGGAGGCGGTGAAGGCGACCTTCAGGCCGGCCGCGCCGGACGTCCTGTCCGCGCTGACCTCGGCGATCGGGGAGAAGCCGTCCTCGGCGTTCTCGATGCGGTACAGGGCGGAGTTCTCGTCGCCCTGGAACCAGGAGACGCCGTAGTCGAGGACGTAGAGCGCGCCGTCGGGGCCGAACTCCATGTCCATGATCTGGGTGCCGGTCCACGGGAAGCCGTTGATCTTCGCGACGGTGCCGTCCGGGTTCTGCTCGATCCGCTTGATCCAGCGGCGGCCGAACTCGCCGGCGAAGAAGTCGCCGTCGTACGCCTCGGGGAACTTCACCGAGGAGTCGAGGTCGGGGTCGTAGCGGTAGACCGGGCCGGCCATCGGGGACTCCGAGCCGGTGCCGAACTCGGGCACGCTGCCGTCGTCGTACGGGATCCAGGCCGGCTGGGCGGGCGGCAGGTCGACCAGGCCCGTGTTGTGCGGCGAGGTGTTCTTCGGGGCGTCGCAGTCGAAGGTCTCGCCGGAGGTCTTGGTGGCGAAGTCGTAGTCGACGTAGGCGTCGTTGTCGCCGGTGCAGAAGGGCCAGCCGAAGTTGGCGGCCTTCGTGACCTTGGCGAACTCTACCTGTCCGGCCGGTCCCCGCTTCGGGTCGGCGGTGCCGGCGTCGGGTCCGTAGTCACCGACGTAGACGGTGCCGGTCTTGTCGTCGACGCTCATCCGGAAGGGGTTGCGGAAGCCCATCGCGTAGATCTCGGGGCGGGTCTTCTCGGTGCCGGGCGGGAAGAGGTTGCCCTCGGGATCGTGTAGGAGCCGTCCTCGGCGACCTTGATGCGCAGGATCTTGCCGCGCAGGTCGTTGGTGTTGGCGGAGCTGCGGCGGGCGTCGAAGGCGGGGTTGCGGCCCTCGCGGTCGTCGATCGGCGTGTAGCCGTCGGAGGCGAAGGGATTGGTGTCGTCGCCGGTGGACAGGTAGAGGTTGCCCTCGGCGTCGAAGTCGATGTCGCCGCCGACGTGGCAGCAGGTGCCGCGGGAGGCCGCGACGTCCAGGATCTTCTTCTCGCTGGCCAGGTCCAGCGTGCCGTTGCGGTTGAGGACGAAGCGGGAGAGGCGGTTGACGCCGTCGAACTTCGCGAAGTCCTCGGCGGTGCCGGTCTCCGGGGCGTCGCCCTCGGGGGTGTCGAGCGGCGGGGCGTAGTAGAGGTAGATGGCGCGGTTGTTCGCGAAGTCCGGGTCGACGCCGACGCCCTGCAGGCCCTCCTCGTCGTGGCTGTACACGTCGAGCCTGCCGGCGATCCTGGTGACGCCGCCCTGGTCGGTCAGACGCAGGGTGCCGTCGCGCGAGGTGTGCAGGACGCTGCGGTCCGGGAGCACGGCGAGCGACATCGGCTCGCCCGTCTCCGGCTCGCCCTTGGCGAGCGGCACCTGCTGGAACCGCTCCTCGGCGGCGGCCGGTTCGTCGCCCGCGGCCTGGCCCGGCCGGGCACCGGCGAGGGTCGCGGGGCGCCCACGGCCAGCATCAGGCCGGTGAGCAGGGCGAGGGTGGTGCGGAGTCTGGGACGCCTCGTGGTGCCTCTGTCTCTGCCTCTGTCTCTGCTTTCGTGCACGAAGTCCCTCCGGGAACGGAATGGGCCGTACGGGATGGTGCGTGGACGTGCATGGCGGGCGCCGGGGTGCGCCGTCACCCGGAGGCGTGGGTGTCCTGAACACTTCAGGGACGGTAACCGCTTTCGTCCTGGCTCGACACCCCTCGGATCAGGGCCGGCGGAAGTTCTCCCCGCCGCAGGACAAAGCGGGGTGCGGGCAGGCCGGACCGGGGGCCGGCGGGCGTCGCCGGCCCCGTCCCCGGCCTGCCGCCGGGCGCGTGGTTCAGCTGTTGAACGCGGCGTCGAAGGAGGCGCTGGGCGGCTCGAAGTCGAAGGCCTTGAGGCGGGCCAGGGCCTCGGGGCGCCCTGGAGCCGGTCCATCCCGGCGTCCTCCCACTCCACGGAGACCGGCCCCTGGTAGTCGATGGAGCGCAGCATGCGGAAGACGTCCTCCCAGGGGACGTCGCCGTGGCCGGCGGAGACGAAGTCCCAGCCGCGGCGCGGGTCGCCCCAGGGCAGGTGGGAGCCGAGCCGTCCGTTGCGGCCGTCGAGCCGCTTGCGGGCCTCCTTGCAGTCGACGTGGTAGATGCGGTCGCGGAAGTCCCACAGGAAGCCGACCGGGTCGAGGTCCTGCCACACGAAGTGGGACGGGTCGAAGTTGAGCCCGAAGGCGGGGCGGTGGCCGACGGCCTCCAGCGCCCGCTGGGTGGTCCAGTAGTCGTAGGCGATCTCGCTGGGGTGGACCTCGTGGGCGAAGCGGACGCCCTCGGCGTCGAAGACGTCCAGGATCGGGTTCCAGCGCTCCGCGAAGTCCTCGTAGCCGCGTTCGATCATCGACTCCGGGGCGGGCGGGAACATGGCGACCAGGTGCCAGATGGCGGAGCCGGTGAAGCCGATGACGGTGTCGACGCCGAACCGGGCGGCGGCCCGTGCCGTGTCCTTGATCTCGGCGGCGGCCCGCTGCCGTACGCCCTCGGCGTCGCCGTCGCCCCAGATGCGGGCGGGCAGGATGGCCTGGTGGCGCTCGTCGATGATGGCGTCGCAGACGGCCTGCCCGACCAGGTGGTTGGAGATGGCCCAGCACTTCAGGCCGTACTTGTCGAGCAGCTGGTGCCGGGAGTCGACGTACGAGGGGTCCGCCAGGGCCTTGTCGACCTCGAAGTGGTCGCCCCAGCAGGCGAGTTCCAGGCCGTCGTACCCGAAGTCGCGGGCGAGCCGGCAGACCTCCTCCAGGGGCAGGTCCGCCCACTGGCCGGTGAAGAGGGTGAAGTTGCGGGGCATCCGGTTCTGGCCTCCTCAGACGCCGTTCGGCGTGACGGCGATCGGGGTGTAGACGGAGTTCTTCTCGGCGCTCTCCTCGACGGCGGCGAGGACGCGCTGCACCTGGAGCCCGTCCGCGAAGGAGGGCTCGGGCCGGCGGCCCTCGGCGACGGCGTGGACGAGGTCGCGGGCCTGGTGGACGAAGGTGTGCTCGTAGCCGAGGCCGTGGCCCGGCGGCCACCAGCCCTCCAGGTAGGGGTGTTCGGGCTCGGTGACGAGGATGCGGCGGAACCCGGCGTGCTCCCCCGGCTCGGTGGCGTCGTGGTACTCCAGCTCGTTGAGCCGCTCCAGGTCGAAGGCGAGCGAGCCGCGTTCGCCGTTGATCTCGATGCGCAGGGCGTTCTTGCGGCCGGTGGCGTACCGGGTGGCCTCGAAGGTGGCGAGGGCCCCGGACGGGAAGCGGCCGGTGAAGACGGCGGCGTCGTCCACGGTGACCTCGCCGGTGGTGCCGTCGGCGGCGGCCGCGGACAGGCCCTGGGCGGCGCCGCCGGGCAGCGGCCGCTCGCGGACGAAGGTCTCGGTGAGGGCGGAGACACCGGCCAGGCGCTCGCCGGTCAGGTGCTGGGCGAGGTCGACGATGTGCGCGCCGAGGTCGCCCAGGGCGCCGGAGCCCGCCTGGTCCTTGCGCAGCCGCCAGGTCAGCGGGGCCTGCGGGTCGACCAGCCAGTCCTGGAGGTAGACCACCCGCACGTGCCGCAGCCTGCCCAGGCGGCCCTCGGAGATCATCCGCCGGGCCAGCGCGGTGGCGGGCACCCGGCGGTAGTTGAAGCCGACCATCGCGACCTGTCCGCGGGCGGCGGCCTCCTCGGCGGCCCGCGTCATGGCCTCGGCCTCGGCGACGGTGTTGGCCAGCGGCTTCTCGCACAGTACGTGCTTGCCGGCGGCCAGCGCGGCGAGCGCGATCTCGGCGTGGCTGTCGCCGGGGGTGCAGATGTCGACGAGGTCGACGTCGTCCCGTTCGATCAGGGCCCGCCAGTCGGTCTCGGCCGCCGCCCAGCCGTGCCGGTCGGCGGCGGCACGGACGGCGTCGGCGTCCCGCCCGCAGATCGCGGCCAGCACGGGTGTGAGCGGCAGGTCGAAGGCGCGGCCCGCGGTGCGCCAGCCCTGGGAGTGGGCGGCGCCCATGAAGGCGTAGCCCACCATGCCGATGCGCAGGGGCCGGGTGCGCGCGGACGCCCCCGTGGCCACGGTCCCGGTGGCTGCTGCCTCCGCGCCGGCCCCCTCGGGCTGCTGCGGCTGTCCCATGCGGATGTCCTCCTCGTCGTCGGTGCGGTGGGGGTGGCGCCCCGCCCCGGCGGGCTGGTCGGGCCCGCGGGGGCGGGGGCCGAGACCGGGTGGTGGCCGGCCTCGGGGCGCCTCACTTGAAGCCGGTGGACATGTACTGGTCGACGTTCTCCTTGTCGACGACGGCCGAGTACAGGGTGATCGAGGCCGGGATCTCGTACTCGGCGAGCCCGCCGATGCCCTTGCCCTGGCCGAGGGCGCGGGCCAGGTCGATGGCGGAGGCGGCCATGGTCGGCGGGTACAGGACCGTCGCCTTGAGCACGCCGTCGTCCCGCTTGATGGCCTGGAACGCGGAGAGCGCGCCGGCGCCGCCGACCATCAGGAAGTCGTCGCGGCCGGCCTGCTCGATGGCGCGCAGCGCGCCCACGCCCTGGTCGTCGTCGTGGTTCCACAGCGCGTCGAACGACGACTGGGCCTGGAGGAGCTGGGCCATCTTGGCCTGCCCGGACTCCACGGTGAAGTCGGCCGCCTGGCGGGCCACCTTCTCGATGTTGGGGTAGTTCTTCAGGGCGTCGTCGAAGCCCTGGGTGCGCTGCTTGGTCAGCTCCAGGTTGTCCAGCCCGGCCAGCTCCACGACCTTGGCGTTGGGCTTGTCCTTGAGCTTCTCGCCGATGTAGTGCCCGGCGTTGAGGCCCATGCCGTAGTTGTCGCCGCCGACCCAGCAGCGGTAGGCCTGCGGGGTGTTGAAGATGCGGTCCAGGTTGACGACGGGGATGCCGGCGCGCATGGCCTTCAGCCCGACCTGGGTGAGGGCCTTGCCGTCGGCGGCAGCACCACCAGGACGTCGACCTTCTTGTTGATGAGGGTCTCGATCTGGCCGATCTGCTGGGCGGTGTCGTTGGAGCCCTCGGTGACCTCGAGGGTGACGTCGGAGTACTTCTCCGCGCGGCCCTTGGCCTGCTCGTTGATGGCGTTGAGCCAGCCGTGGTCGGCCAGCGGGCCGGCGTAGCCGATGGTGACCGGCTTGCCGGGCTTGTCGTCGGCGGCGGGCTGGTCGCCCGCGGCCGGCTTCTCGTCGCTGTCGCTGGGTTCGTTGCTCGTGCACCCGGTGAGGAAGGCACCGGCGGACACGGCGGCGGCTCCGAAGAGCAGCCCTCTGCGGCTCGCGAACGGCATGTGCTCTGGCATGGCGGTGAACCCTTTCCTCAGGTCGTGCTCGCGGTACGGCGCTGGACCAGCACGGCGGCGACGATGATCGCGCCCTTGGCGATCTGCTGGACGTCGCTCTGCAGGTTGTTCAGGCGAAGATGTTGGTGATGGTGGTGAAGATCAGGACGCCGAGGACGGAGCCGACGATGGTGCCGCGGCCTCCGCTGAGCAGGGTGCCGCCGATGATCGCGGCGGCGATGGCGTCCAGCTCGTAGAGGTTGCCGTTGGTGTTCTGTCCGGAGCCGGACAGCACGATCAGCAGGAAGGCCGCGATGCCGCAGCACAGTCCGGACAGCAGGTAGAGGTAGAGCCGCTGGCGGCGGACGTCGATGCCGGCCAGCCGGGCGGCCTCGGCGTTGCCGCCGACGGCGACGGTGCGGCGGCCGAAGGTGGTGCGGTTGAGCACCAGCCAGCCGATGACCGTGACGGCCGCGAAGACCAGGACCAGGGGCGGGATGCCGAGGACGTAGGAGTCGCGCTCGCCCAGGTCGAGGATGCCGTCCACGGTGACGATCTGGGTGCGGCCCTCGGTGATCTGCAGGGCGAGGCCCGCGCCGAGGCCAGCATGGCGAGGGTCGCGATGAACGGGACCATCGCCCCGTAGGCGATGAGGACGCCGTTGACGAGGCCGCAGCCCACGCCGACCACGATCGCGGTGAACAGGATGCCGAAGAAGCCGTACTCCTGGGTGGCGACCGTGGTCGCCCACACCGAGGCCAGGGCGACGATGGCGCCGACGGACAGGTCGATGCCGCCGGAGATGATCACGAACGTCATGCCGACGGTGACCACGCCGATGACGGACGCCTGGGTGAGGACCAGCTGGAGGTTGCGGGTGTCCAGGAACTGGTCGGGTTTGGTGATGCCGCCGATGATCACCAGGGCGGCGAGCACGCCGAGCAGGGAGAGGGTGCGGACGTCGGCGCGGCCCAGCAGGCCTCGCCAGGCGGGCGGCCCGTCCACCGGTGCCGCTTTGCCGGTGCCGTCCCGGGGCGGGGACACGTGCTGCGTCATGACGCCGGGCTTCCTTCCATCACGAGGTCGAGTACGCGGTGTTCGTCGAGTTCGCGGGCGGGCGCCTCGTGCACGACGCGCCCCTCGCGCAGGACCAGCACGCGGTCGGCGAGGCCGAGCACCTCGGGCACCTCGCTGGAGACCAGCAGGACGCCGAGGCCCTCGTCGGCCAGGCGCCTGACGACCGCGTAGAGCTCGGCGCGGGCGCCGACGTCGACGCCGCGGGTGGGTTCGTCGAGGAGCAGGACCCGGCAGCCGCGCAGCAGCCAGCGGGCCAGGACGGCCTTCTGCTGGTTGCCGCCGGAGAGGGTGCGCACGGGCACGGACGGGTTGTCGGGGCGCAGCGACAGCTCGCGGGTCGCCGCGCGTGCCGCCCCCAGTTCGGCACCGCGGTCGATCCAGCCGCCGCGCGAGAAGCGGGACATGGAGGAGACCGACACGTTGCGGGTGACGGACTCCAGCATCAGCAGCGCCTGCGCCTTGCGTTCCTCCGGTGCGAGTCCGAGGCCGGCGCGGACCGCCGCCCGGACGCTGCCGGGTTTCAACGGCTTGCCGCCGACCAGGACCTGACCGGCCGTCGGACGCCGGGCGCCGTAGACGGTCTCCAGGATCTCGGAGCGGCCGGAGCCGACCAGTCCGGCCAGCCCGACGATCTCACCGGGCCGCACCTCGAGGTCCAGCGGCTCGAACTCGCCGTCCGGGCGAGGCCCTTGACGGTGAGGACCGGCTCGGCCCGCGGCGCCGAAGCGGGCCGCTCCGGGAAGACGTACTCGACGTTGCGGCCGGTCATCAGGGCGACGACCTCGCTGGTCGGGGTCGACTTCGCGGGGAGCCCGCGGGCCACGGCCCGGCCGTCCTTGAGGACGGTGACCCGGTCGCCGATGCGGCGGATCTCCTCCAGGCGGTGCGAGATGTAGACGACGGCGACACCGTCGGCGGTCAGGTCGCCGACGATGCGGAAGAGGTTGTCGACCTCGTCCGGGTCGAGGGCGGCGGACGGCTCGTCCATCACGATCAGCCGTACGTCGTGGGACAGCGCCCGCGCCATGGACACGATCTGCTGCTGTGCCGCCGACAGCTCCCCGACCAGCCGGGCCGGATCGATCTCGGGTGGCCGAGCCGCCGCAGCAGCTCGGCGGTGGACCGGCGGGCGGTGCCGCGGCGTACGACGAAGCCGGCCGACGTCGGCTCGTGGCCGAGGTGGACGTTCTCCGCGACCGACAGGTGCTCCACCAGGTCGAGTTCCTGGTAGATGGTGGCGATGCCGAGCCGCATGGCGGCGATGGGCGACCGGAGCGTGACCGCTTCGCCGCGCCAGTGGATCGTGCCGGTGTCGGGCTGGTGGGCGCCGGCCAGGACCTTGATGAGGGTGGACTTGCCGGCGCCGTTCTGGCCGAGCAGGCAGTGCACCTCGCCGGCCTGGACGTCGAGGTCGACGCCGTCCAGGGCCCGGACTCCGGGGAAGGACTTGGTGATGCCGGACATGCTGAGCAGGGGTGGTTCTGGTGCCATGTGAGGTCCCTCGGCGGGCGTGCGGGCCGGTGACAGGGCAGGGCGGAGCAGGGATGGTGCCGGGCAGGGTGGAGCGTCACGGGTGCAGCGGTGCGCGGTGCTTTTCGGGTGCAGCGGTGCGGGCGGTGCTTTTCGGGTGCAGCGGTGCGGGTGGAGCGTTCGCGGGTGCTACGGGGTGCGGCGGGTCCGCGAGCAGGGCTGGGCAGGACGGGGCGGAGCGGTGTGCGGGCAGGGCGGAGCCGGGCGGCTGTGCCGGTGGTGCTCGGTGTGACGGTGCTCGGTGTGCCGGTGGTACCGGCCGGCCCGGCGGTGGCACCGGATCCGGTACCGGGTGGTGCCTACGCGGGTGAGAACAGGTGGTCGCTGATGAGCCGGGCCGCGCCGATGACTCCGGCGACGGGCCCCAGTTCGCCCAGGACGATGGGCAGGTTGCCGGTCGCCAGCGGCAGCGACTGGCGGTAGACCTGGGTGCGGATCGCGGCGAGCAGGGTGTGGCCGAGGCCGGTCACCCCGCCGCCGATCACCACCAGGCCGGGGTTGAAGAAGCTGACCAGGCCGGCGATGACCTGACCGGTGCGGGTGCCGCCCTCCCGGATCAGGTCCAGGGCGGCGGCGTCCCCGGCGGCGGCCGCGGCGGCGACGTCGGCGGCGTTCAGCTCGCCGTTCGTCTCCAGCAGCGTCGCCAGTTCCGCCGACCGGCCCTGCTGGGCGGCCTCCGTGGCGTCGCGGGCCAGTGCCGCGCCGCTGAAGTGGGCCTCCAGACAGCCTCGGTTGCCGCAGGCGCAGGGGCGGCCGTCGGGCACGGCCTGGATGTGCCCGATGTCGCCCGCGCTGCCCGTCGTCCCGCGGTAGACGTCACCGCCGACGACGATGCCGCAGCCGATGCCGGTGCCGATCTTGACGACGAGGAAGTCGTGCACGGTGCGGGCGACGCCCGCGTGCTGCTCCCCCAGCGCCATCAGGTTCACGTCGTTGTCGACCATGACCGGGCAGCCGAGTTCCTGGCTGAGCGCCTCCCGCACCGGGAAGCCGTCCCAGCCCGGCATGATCGGCGGAGCCACCGGCACGCCCTCGGGAAGCGGACGGGTCCCGGGACGCCGATGCCGGCGCCGTCGAAGCCCTCCGCGAGCCCGAGGCCTTCAACTTCGCGGCCATGGACAGCACCTGCTCGAAGACCGCGACCGGTCCCTCGCGTACGTCCATCGGCTGGTTGATGTGCCCGAGGATCTCCAGCTCGGCGTTGGTGACGGCGACGTCGACCGAGGTCGCGCCGATGTCCACGCCGAGGAAACGCAGTCCCGGGTTGAGCCGGATGTTGTGGGAGCGGCGCCCGCCTCGGGATGCGGCGAGTCCGTCGGCCACGACCAGCTCCGTCTCCAGCAGCCGGTCCACCTCGACGGCCAGCTTGGACCGGGAGAGGTCCACCTGGTCGCCCAGCTGGGCGCGGGAGTTGGGGCCGCCGTCACGCAGCAGCTTGAGCAGTTTCGCCTGATGGGCGTTTGCGGGTCGCGCCGTCATACGTCTCACGAGCCCCTCCCCGCCTGATGGCCTGCGCGTGCCGGTTTCCGGCCACTTCCGTGGCCTGCTTTCGGAGGGAACGTAGCAGTGAGCGCCCGGCGTGGGAAGAAGTCGCGCACGAGTTCCTGCGAACTTTCTCCACTGAGTGGACAAAGGTGGGTCGCAGCGCACCCCGGAACACGGGCCGGCCCGGCCTTACGGGCAGCGGACCACCTGCCCGGCGTACGACAGGTTGCCGCCGAAGCCGAAGAGCAGCACCGGGTCGCCGGAGCGGATCTCGCCGCGCTCCACGAGCTTGGACAGGGCCAGCGGAATGCTCGCGGCGGACGTGTTCCCGGACTCCACGACGTCCCGCGCCACGACGGCGTTCACCGCGCCCAGCTTCTCGGCGAGGGGTTCGACGATGCGCAGGTTCGCCTGGTGCAGGACGACCGCGGCGAGGTCCCGCGGCCGCAGTCCGGCCCGGTCGCAGACCTGGCGCGCGATGGACGGCAGCCGCGTCGTCGCCCAGCGGTAGACGCTCTGCCCCTCCTGGGCGAACCGCGGGGGCGTGCCCTCGATCCGCACGGCCCGCCCCATCTCGGGCACCGACCCCCACAGCACGGGCCCGATGCCGGGCCGGTCCGCCGCCTCCACGACGGCGGCCCCCGCTCCGTCGCCGACGAGGACGCAGGTGGTCCGGTCGGTCCAGTCGGTGACGTCGGACATCTTGTCGGCGCCGACGACCAGGGCCCGGCGCGCGGCGCCGGCGCGGACGGCGTGGTCGGCGGTGGCCAGGGCGTGGGTGAAGCCGGCGCACACCACGTTCAGGTCCAGTGCCGCGGGCTCGGGGATGCCGAGGCGGGCGGCGACGCG
The DNA here is from genome assembly GCA_003248315.1 of Streptomyces sp. SW4. Classification (GTDB taxonomy): domain Bacteria; phylum Actinomycetota; class Actinomycetes; order Streptomycetales; family Streptomycetaceae; genus Streptomyces. Next base: position 63,848 of record QKWM01000001.1, on the reverse strand, counting down.
GGCGGCGGTGTTCGGGGAGCGGTCCACCGCGGTGGAGGTGGCGACCAGGACGTAGTCGACGTCCGCGGGTGCGAGCCCGGCCGAGGCGAGGGCCTTCGCGGCGGCCTGCGCGGCCAGTTCGTCGACCGGCTCGTCGGGCCCGGCGATCCGGCGGGTGCGGATGCCCACCCGGGACCTGATCCACTCGTCGCTGGTGTCGACCATGCCCGCCAGATCCTCGTTGGTGAGGATGCTCGCGGGCTGGTAGTGGCCGACGGCGGTGATGCGCGAGCCGTTCATGGCTGGGGTCCCCCTCGGTGCCTCGGGTTGCGGGGTCCCCAGTCTGTTCAGTGACCGACGGGTACGAGGGCAGGTGAAGTGACAGGAATCGGGCGTCCGGCTTGTCGGCTTCGATCAGCGCGCCGGTGGCGGCCCGATCGCCCCCGGCGCCGGCCCGCCCGGTCCGCCGCCACCCGCCCCGGCCGGACCATCCGCATCTGTCTCGACCGGCCCGCAGCCACCTGCCCCGACCGGCCCGCAGCCACCTGTCCCGACCGGCCCGCCGTCACCCGCCCGGCCGGACCCGGCCGGGGCGCGCCGTCGTGGGCCGGTGGTCCGCCGCCCGCTCCCGCATGGCACCCTCGGTACGAGGGGCCGCAGCGGCCCGCAGCACGTACACGACCGGGGGCTGGTCAGCGCGATGGGACGGGTCACGGAACGCCGCAGGGTCATCCGCGTCCGGGAGGGGCGGTCTCCACCCGCCCGGACACGCTCGTGGCCGAGGAACCGCTGGAGATCCGGCTGAACGGCAAGCCGCTCGCCATCACCATGCGCACCCCGGTGACGACTTCGCGCTCGCGGCCGGGTTCCTGGTCAGCGAGGGCGTCCTCGGCGAACGGGACGAACTGCGCAACATCGTCTACTGCGCCGGCGCCACCGCCGACGGCACCAACACCTACAACGTCGTGGACGTGCAGACCGCCCCCGGCGTCGCGATCCCGGACCTCACCCTGGAGCGCAACGTCTACACGACCTCCTCCTGCGGCCTGTGCGGCAAGGCGAGCCTCGACGCGGTGCGGACGGCCGCCCGCCGGCCCATCGCGGACACCCCCGCGTCCGCGTCTCCCCGGAGCTGCTCGCGGCGCTGCCCGGCCGGCTGCGCGCCGCCCAGCGGGTCTTCGACAGGACCGGCGGGCTGCACGCCGCGGCCCTGTTCGCACCGGACGGCGAACTCCTCGACGTCCGCGAGGACGTGGGCCGCCACAACGCGGTCGACAAACTGGTCGGCCGGGCTCTGCAGAACGGCGCGCTGCCGCTGTCCCGGACGATCCTGATGGTGTCGGGCCGGGCCTCGTTCGAGCTGGCGCAGAAGGCCGTGATGGCCGGCATCCCGATGCTGGCGGCCGTGTCGGCGCCGTCCTCCCTGGCCGTGGACCTGGCCGCGGAGTCGGACCTGACCCTGGTGGGCTTCCTGCGCGGCGCCTCCATGAACGTGTACGCGGGCGAAGACCGCATCGCCCTGCCCACCGCCCCCGCGGACGGCGCGGGCGCCCCGGAGCGGGACGCCGGCCGCGGGCTGCCGGACGACACGCGCACGATTCCCGGGGACGTATCCGGCATGTGATGTCTTGATCTACTTGATGCCCCGACGACCGGCTCCCCACCAGCCGCCTGAAGGGCAGACCGCTCCATGCCGTCCTCTCCGCGTCCCCGTTTCCGTCCCCGTCCGCGTTCCCCGAGAACACCGCTGACCGCCCTCGCCGCCCTGCTCGCCCTCGCCACGACCGCCGCCGCCCTCCCGGCGCAGGCCCAGACCCGCCGCGACACGGGGCACTTCGGCCAGCAGGTCCTCTTCAAGGCCGGCCGGGAACCCGGCTACGCCTGCTTCCGGATCCCGGCGATCGTGCGGACGGTGCGGGGCACCCTGCTGGCCTTCGCCGAGGGCCGCGTCCTCAACTGCGGCGACGCCGCGGACATCGACATCGTCCTCAGGCGCTCCACCGACGGCGGCCGGACCTGGGGGCCGCTGCAGGTCGTCAACGAGGGCGGCGGCGACACCCACGGCAACCCGGCGCCGGTCGTGGACCGCGCCACGGGACGCGTCCTGCTGGCCGAGACGTACAACACCGGCCGCACGGACGCCGGCAACTGCGCCGTCCCCTGCGACCGCACCCCCCACCTCCAGTACAGCGACGACGACGGGCTGACCTGGTCCGCGCCGCGCGACCTCGGTCCCCAGATCCTGCCGCCCGGCTGGAACTCCTGGTACGCCACCGGCCCCGTGCACGGCGTCCAGCTCACCCGGGGCCCGCACGCCGGACGGCTGGTGTTCGGCGTCAACGCCGAGACCTTCGACGGCACCCGGATCACCGCCAACCACGCGGCCCTCGTCGTCAGCGACGACGGCGGCGACACCTGGCGGATCGGGGCCACCGACAGCCGCCGGTACGCCCCGACGGCACCTACCGGCAGAAGCCGTCCGAGCTGACCCTCGTCGAACGCGCCGACGGCTCCCTGCTGGTCAGCGGCCGGGAGGAGAACGGCACCGACCTCGGCCACCGCACCCAGGCCGTCAGCGCGGACGGCGGCGACAGCTTCACCGCGCCCTTCCGGGCGCTGCCGGACCTGTACACCCCGCAGGTGCAGGGGTCGCTGCTGCGGCTCGGCGACCGTCTGCTGCTGTCCGCGCCGGCCGACCCCGACCGCCGCCGCACGATGGCCGTCCGCTCCTCCTACGACGGGGGCGCCACCTGGGACAGCGTGGACCGCGGCACGGTCGTCACCCGGGACTGGTCGGGCTACTCCGACCTGGTGGCCGTCGACGACACGACCGTGGGGCTGCTGTACGAGGCGGGCGCCGCCGACGCGCGGGAGGAGATCCGGTTCGCCCGGTTCACCGAGGACTGGCTCCGCCCGCGCCGCGGGCCGGACCCGGCCACCCCGGACCTCGCGCCCGGCGCGCCGCCCGCGGCCGTGCTGGGCGGCGCCCGGCCGACGGGCGGGGCGATCGGCGGCGCGCTCGCGTTCGACGGCGCCGACGACTCCGTCCGGCTCCCGTACCGTCCCGGTCTGCCGCTGGGCGACGGCGACTTCACGGTGTCGCTGTGGTTCCGGTACTCGGCCGCCGCGGGCGAGCAGCCGCTGCTGTGGATGGGCGGCATCGGCGTGCGCCAGCCCCAGGTCTGGCTGCGCGCCGAGCCCGCGCACGACCGGGTGCAGGGGCTGATCACCGTGCGGGAGGGGGCGGCGCCGCCGCGGTCGGCGTACGTGCGCGCCGACGGCGCGTACAACGACGGCGCGTGGCACCGGGCGGTGCTGCGCCGGGGCGGCGGCCGGCTCACGCTGTTCCTGGACGGCACGCGGGTGAGCACGGCGGACGTACCGGGCTCGGTCAGCCGGAACTCGCCGTTCGGGGTGCACGTCGGCGCCCGCACGGACGGCCGCGCCCACTTCGCCGGCGCCGTCGACGACGTGCACGTGTGGGACCGGGCGCTGACCGACGCGGAGATCGCCGCCCGGAACCCGGCGTCGGCCGCCGGGAACACCGTCCTGCACCTGCCCATGGACCGGGTGGCCGCGAGCAGCTAACGTCCCGGAGCGTGCCCGACGACGCACGCGTACGACGCCGGACGGGAACAGGGCTCGGCCTGCTGCTGGCCCTGGTTCTCGCGGCCGTGCTGCTCACCGCCCTCCCGGACGACGACCGGGAGGGCGGCGGCCGTTGCGCACCGCACGGCGTCGCCTCGTGGGAACCCGAGGAGCGGCTCACCGGGGCGTTCGCCCGGTACGGCGACGACTCCTCCCGCACCGACGACTGGACCGGCGGCGACGGGACCCACTCGGTGCGGCTGCCGGACGGCCGGGTGCTGTGGCTGTTCTCCGACACGTTCCTGGGCCGGGTGCACGCCCCGCCCAACCCGGTCGGCGAGTCCTACGCCTGGCGGGACGCCTCCGCGCCGATGGTGCGCAACTCGGCGGTGGTGATGCGGGACGGCCGGCCGGAGCGCACCCTGCCGGCGCCGCTGTTCGCCGACCCGGCGCCGAACCAGTGGCGCTGGCCGGTGGCGGCCCGGGTGGAGCCCCGCTCCCCGGTGCCTCGGAGCGGGTGCTGCGGGTGCTGCTGTGGGTGCGCACGGCCGGTTCGGCGCCGTGGATCTACGGGGTGCCGTCCGCCACCGAGGTGGCGACGCTGTCGCTGCCCGGCCTGCGTGTGGAGTCGGTGGTGAAGGTGCTCGACCAGCAGCTGGTGCCCGACCCGGCCCGGCGGGTGCTGTTCGGCACGACGCTGCTGGCCCGGGACGGATTCACCTACGTCTTCGGCGGCGACGACCGGCAGGCGGGCTCCGGACCGGTCTCGCACGCCTATGTGGCGCGCGTACCGGAGGGCCGCCTCGCCGACCCGGCCGCCTGGCGGTACTGGACGGGCTCGGCATGGTCGGCCGGGGCGCCGCCGGCACCGGTGCTCGGCGACGGGCGGCGCACCGGCGTGGGCAGCGCGTTCTCGGTGGTCCGCGCCGGCGGCACCTATGTGCTGTTCACGATGGCCGCCGGCACCGAGGGCCTGTCGGTGGTCACGGCGTACTGGGCGTGCGCCCCGACCGGGCCCTGGCACGGCCCGTCGGCCCGGTTCCGTCCGCCGCTGCCGGACGGCGGGGTCGCGGCGTACAACCCGCAGGCCCACCCGGTGCTGAGCGGGGACGGGAAGCTGGTGCTGAGCTACGACGTGAACTGGCTGGAGCCGGCCGGGGCGGCGGCGCAGCTCAGCCGGAACGTGTCGCTGTACCGGCCGCGGTTCGTGACGGTGCGTCTGGCCCCGGTCCGGTGACCGGCGGTGCGGGGTCGTGGGCGCGGCGCCGGGCGATGACGGCGCACACCATCAGCTGCATCTGGTGGAACAGCATCAGCGGCAGCACGGCCAGGGAGGCGTGGGCGCCGAACAGGACGCCGGCCATGGGCAGTCCGGCGGCGAGGGACTTCTTGGAGCCGGCGAACTGGATCGCGATGCGGTCCTCGCGGCCGAAGCGCAGCGCCCGGGCGCCGTACCAGGTCAGCGCGAGCATCACGGCCAGCAGCACCGCCTCGACGACGAGCAGTGCGCCGAGCCGGGCGGGGCTCACCCGGTGCCAGACGCCCTGCACCACGCCCTGGCTGAACGCCGTGTAGACGACCAGCAGGATGGAGCCGCGGTCGACGAGCCCGAGCACCTTCTTGTGCCGGGCGACGAAGCCCCGATCCAGCGGCGCAGCACCTGTCCGGCGAGGAACGGCACCAGCAGCTGGAGCACGATCCGGGCCAGCGAGTCGGCGGAGAAGCCGCCCGCGCGGCCGCCCAGCAGCGTGGCGGCCAGGAGCGGGGTGAGGACGATGCCGGCCAGGGACGAGAAGGAGCCGGCGCAGATCGCGGCGGGCACGTTGCCGCGGGCGACGGAGGTGAAGGCGATGGAGGACTGGATGGTGGAGGGGACCAGGGTGAGGAACAGCAGGCCCTGGTACAGGGGGTCGTCCAGGATCACCGGGACGAGCCCGCGGGCGGCCAGGCCGAGCAGCGGGAAGACGACGAACGTGCAGGCCAGCACGGTGACGTGGAGCCGCCAGTGGCGGAGCCCGTCCAGCGCCTCGCGGGTGGAGAGCCGGGCTCCGTAGAGGAAGAACAGGAAGGCGATCGCGGCCGTGGAGGTGCCGGAGACGGCGTCGGCGGCGGCGCCGCGGGCGGGCAGCAGCGCGGCGAGGCCGACGGTCCCGAGGAGCAGCAGGAGGTAGGGGTCGATCGGCGGCCGGCGCAGGCGGGTCACGGTGCTCCACTGACGGGTCTGGGGTCGGTTCGGTGCGGGGTTCCGCGGGTCGCGGGCGATCCACCGGGGTTTCGGGGGTCGCGGGCGATCCACCGGGATCACGCGGGTCGCGCGTCGGTCCACCGGATCACGCGGGTCGCGCGTCAAGCCACCGGGGTTGCGCGGGTCGCGCGTCGATCCACGGGGTTTCACGGGGCCGGCTGTCCCGGACCCGCCCCCATGCTGACCCCGGGCCCGCGATCGGGAAACGGGTACACCGCTCTCACTGTCATCGCGTTCCGTGATGACGGGCCTAGGATGGCGGGCGTGTACGACCCCACCCACCTGCGGACCTTCCTGTCGGTGGCGCAGACGCTGAGTTTCACGCAGGCCGCCGGGCGGCTCGGGCTGCGCCAGTCGACCGTGAGCCAGCACGTGCGCCGCCTGGAGGACGCCACCGGCCGTCAGCTGTTCACCCGGGACACCCACTCGGTGGAGCTGACGGAGGACGGCGAGGCGATGCTGGGCTTCGCCCGCCGGATCCTCCAGGCCCACGAGCAGGCGGCGGCGTTCTTCACCGGCACCCGGCTGCGCGGCCGGCTGCGCTTCGGGGCGTCGGAGGACTTCGTCCTCACCCGGCTGCCGGAGATCCTGGAGAGCTTCCGGCACGACCATCCCGAGGTCGACCTGGAGCTGACGGTGGAGCTGTCGGGCACGCTGCACGAGCGGCTCTCCGCCGGGAAGCTGGACCTGGTGCTGGCCAAGCGGCGCCCGGAGGACCGCCGGGGCCGGCCGGTGTGGCAGGACCGGCTGGTCTGGATCGGCGCGGAGCGGCTGCGGCTGGATCCCGACCGCCCGGTGCCGCTGATCGTCTACCCGCCGCCCGGTATCACCCGGGCGCTCGCCCTGGAGGCGCTGGAGCGGCAGGGCAGGCCGTGGCGGATCGCCTGTACCAGCGGCAGCCTCAACGGGCTGATCGCGGCGGCCCGGGCGGGCCTCGGCGTGATGGCGCACTCGCGCGGACTCGTCCCGCCGGGCCTGGTGCGGGTGCCGGAGCGCGCCGGGCTGCCGGAGCTGGGCCGCGTCGACTTCGTCCTGGTCACCGCGGACCGCCCGACCCCCGCACAGGAGGCGGCCGACGCCCTGGCGCGGGCGATCCTGGCGGGCGGCGACCGGCTGCACGCCCCCGGCTCCCGCCGGTAGGACACCGCCTCCGGGACGGGTGTCCGGGGGCCGGCGTCCGGGGCGGCGGCGCGGCGGGTGAGCGGCTTGTACAGATTCGGTGGAGGTTACGGCACCGAAACTTACTCAACGGTCAGGTTTCTGTCCGACCCTTCCCCATGTGCGCCCATTTTCCGGCGCGCGCCCGCGCCGGCGCGGGCGCGGTGCGCTCCGGGCGCCCCTCCCGCCGCCGCCGTGCGTGGGGTAGCTTTCACGGCGCCGTGCGGGACGTCACGAGGAGCGGGGAGCGGGGTTGCGCGAGTTCACAAGCCCTCCGTCGGCGTCGGCACCACCGGTGGGCGGGCTGGCCGACGTGGTCTTCCGGCATGCCGAGGACGACCCGCACCACGTCGCGCTGGGCCGCAAGGACGCGCAGGGCCGCTGGCGGGACGTGACCGCGGCCGAGTTCCGCGACGAGGTGCTCGCACTCGCCAAGGGCCTGCTGGCCCGGGGCGTCCGGTTCGGCGACCGGGTCGCCATCATGTCGCGCACCCGCTACGAGTGGACGCTGTTCGACTTCGCCCTGTGGACGATCGGCGCCCAGGTGGTCCCGGTCTACCCCACGTCGTCGGCGGAGCAGTGCTTCTGGATGCTGTACGACGCCGAGGTCAGCGCCGCGGTCGTGGAGCACGAGGACCATGCGATGACCATGGCCACGATCATCGGCCGGCTGCCCGCGCTGCGGCAGCTGTGGCAGCTCGACGCGGGGGCCGTGCCGGAGCTGTACGAGGCGGGCGCCCATCTCGACGACGACGTGGTGCACCGCCACCGCCGGGCGGTCACGCCCGACACGGTCGCCACCGTCATCTACACCTCGGGCACCACGGGCCGCCCCAAGGGCTGCGTCCTGACGCACGGCAACTTCATGTACGAGGCGGACACGGTCGTCGCGCGCTGGGAGCCGGTGTTCCACTCCCGCAAGGGCGACGAGGCCTCCACGCTGCTGTTCCTGCCGCTCGCCCACGTCTTCGGGCGGATGGTCCAGGTCGCCGCGATCCGGGGCAAGGTCCGCTTCGGCCACCAGCCGCAGCTGAACGCGGCGGCCCTGCTGCCCGACCTGGCCGCGTTCCGGCCGACGTTCGTCCTGGCCGTGCCGTACATCTTCGAGAAGGTGTTCCACGCGGCCCGGCGCAAGGCGGAGCGGGAGGGCAGGGCCGGGCCCTTCGAGAAGGCCGTCGAGGTGGCGGTCCGGTACGCCGAGGCGGTGGAGGCGAAGGCCTGGGGAACCGGGCCGGGCCCCACGGCGGGCCTGAGGATGCAGCACCAGTTCTTCGACAAGCTCGTCTACACCAAGGTGCGGGCCGCGATGGGCGGCCGGATCCGCAACGCGATGTCGGGCGGCTCCGCGATGGACCGGCGGCTCGGCCTGTTCTTCGCGGGCGCGGGCGTGCAGATCTACGAGGGGTACGGGCTGACCGAGTCCACGGCCGCGGCGACCGCCAACCCGCCCGAGCGCACCCGGTACGGCACCGTGGGACAGCCCATCCCGGGCGTGACCGTGCACATCGCGGAGGACGGCGAGATCTGGCTGCGCGGCGGCAACGTCTTCCAGGGGTATCTCAACAACCCCGACGCCACCGGCGAGGCGCTGCGCGACGGCTGGCTGGCCACCGGCGACCTGGGCTCCCTCGACGAGGACGGCTACCTCACCATCACCGGCCGCAAGAAGGAGATCCTGGTCACCTCCGGCGGCAAGAGCCTGTCGCCGGGGCCCCTGGAGGAGCGGGTCCGCGACCATCCGCTGGTCAGCCAGTGCATCGTCGTCGGCAACGACCGGCCCTACGTCGCCGCGCTGGTCACCCTCGACCCCGAGGCCGTCGAGCACTGGCTGACGATGCGCAACAAACCGGCCATGTCCCCGGCCGAACTGGTGCGCGACCCCGATCTAGAGACGGAGGTGCGGCGCGCGGTCGTCGCGGCCAACACGCTGGTCTCCCAGGCCGAGTCGATCCGGACGTTCCGCATCCTGGCCCAGCCGTTCACCGAGGAGCACGGGCTGCTGACGCCGTCGCTGAAACTGAAGCGCAGGGCGATCGAGAAGGCGTACGCGGACGAGGTCGAGGCGCTGTACCGGGCCTGAGGCAGGCGCGGATCCGCCGGTCAGGAATGCACGGCGGCCCCTGATCGTTGACCATGGGAGTACCACCTGACCACAACCGAAGGATCAACAGCTCGTGAGCAGCCAGGTCCCCCCGATCATCCTGAACAACGGCGTCGAGATGCCCCAGCTGGGCTTCGGCGTCTGGCAGGTGCCGGACGACGAGGCACAGACGGCCGTCACGGCGGCCCTGGAGGCCGGGTACCGCAGCATCGACACAGCGGCGATCTACGGCAACGAGGAGGGCACCGGGCGGGCCATCGCCGCGTCCGGCATCGCCCGTGAGGACCTCTTCGTCACCACCAAGCTCTGGAACAGCGACCAGGGGTACGACTCGACCCTGCGTGCCTTCGACACGTCCCTGGCCAAGCTCGGCCTGGAGTACGTGGACCTCTACCTGATCCACTGGCCGCTGCCCTCCAGGGACCGGTACGTGGACACGTACAAGGCGTTCGAGAAGCTGCTCGCCGACGGCCGTGTGCGGGCCATCGGCGTCTCCAACTTCCTGCCGGAGCACCTGAAGCGGCTGATCGACGAGACGTCGGTCGTCCCCGCGGTCAACCAGATCGAGCTGCACCCCACCTGCAGCAGCACGCCGCCCGCGAGTACCACGCCGAGCAGGGCATCGCCACCGAGGCCTGGTCGCCGCTGGGCCAGGGCAAGGGCCTGCTGGAGGTCCCGGCGATCGTGGCCATCGCCCGCAAGCACGGCCGCACCCCGGCCCAGGTCGTGCTGCGCTGGCACCTCCAGCTCGGCAACGTCGTGATCCCGAAGTCCGTGACGCCGTCCCGGATCAAGGAGAACATCGAGGTCTTCGACTTCAGCCTGGACGACGAGGACCTCGCGGCGATCAGCGCGCTGAACGAGGACCGCCGCCTCGGCCCGGACCCGGCCGAGTTCGACATGGACTGACGGTCCCGGTCCGACGGGGACCGGCCACCACGCCGGCCTCCGGCGACGCAGGGCCCGGCCCCTCCCGCGGTGAGACACGGGAGGGGGACGGGCCCTCGGCTGTTCGAGCGGGCCGGTCTCCCGTCCGGTCAGGCGGGCCGGACGGCCGTGTGCACGGTGTGGGCCACCAGGACGAACACGTCCGGGCGGCGGTGGACGCTCGCCTCGTCGGCGGGGTCGAGGAGGCGGTCGAGGGTGGCCCGGTCGTCGGCGTCGAGGACGTCGGCGGTCTGCTCGCGCAGGCGCTCCAGGGTTGCGGTCACGTAGGCGCGGGCCGCGTCCGGGCGGGCGCGGGCACGTCCAGCAGGAAGCTGCGGGTGCCGGTGTGCTTGAGCCCGGCGGCGGTCAGCAGCGCGGGCCAGTGCTCGGTCTCCGCCACGGAGCCGGGAAGCTCCTCGCGCATGCGGGTGAAGGCGTCCTCGTGGGCCGCGTTGAGCCGGGCCTGCAGGCCGGGGCGGCCGAAGCCGATGTCGCGGGGCAGGTACCGGGCGGGCAGACCGCCCTCCAGGATCGCGAGGGTGCCGCCGGGGGCGAGGTGCCCGGCGAAGGCGGCCAGGCCCGCCCGCTGGTCGCCGAGGTGGTGCAGGCTCTGGCTGGCCCACAGCAGGTCGGCGGGGTAGTCCAGATCGTTCAGGACACCGGGCAGGTCGCCGGCGAGGGTCGCGAAGCGGTCGGCGACGCCCTGCCGCGCGGCACGGGCGGCGGCCCGCTCCAGCAGCGGCGCGGCGCCGTCGACCGCCACCACCCGGGCGCCGGGAAGCTGTCGGCGAGCAGGCAGGAGATGACGCCCGGCCCGCTGCCCGCGTCGACGACCAGGCCGGGCTCGGCGACCTCCGGCGCCAGCCAGGCCATCGCCTGCTCGTACAGCGGGGTGAACAGCTCCGCCTGGGACTCCAGCAGCGGTGCCATCGCGGCCCAGTCGATGTCGCCGTGGTCGTGGTGGTGCCCGGGGCGGTGGTCAGGGCCGTGGTCGTGGTGGTGCCCTGTCCGTGCGGGGCCGGTGGTGGTCGTGCGCCATGGTGGTCACCCTCTCGCTCGCGTTGCCGCAAGAGTGCGACGGCACGCCGCGGAACGACAAATGCTGTTGCCGGTACCGCAAAATTCCCGGGGTGGTCCTCACGGTCTGCGGAACGCGCGCAGCGTGAACACCGGATCGGGCCGGGGCCGGTCCTGGTCGGGCAGGGCGGCCAGGCGGGCCGCGAAGCCGTCGGCGCGGGGGTCGCCCGGCGGGAGGGTCACGAACCAGCCGCGGCGCAGGTCGGCGATGGTGCGGCGGGGGCTGCGGCCCTGGCCGTGGCCGGTGAAGCGGGCGCCGCCGGCGGGAAGCAGGCCGTGGTCGCGGGCATGGGCCTCCACCGCCCGCGCGCCGTCCCGGACGGGGCTGGGCGGGCGGGAGGAGAGGACGGCGTCGATGTCGCTGCCGACGTTGTGGGCGGCCCCTTGTCGACGGTGGTGACCCAGATCCCGCCGGGGCGCAGCACCCGGGCGCACTCGCCGGCGATGGTGTGCACCTCGTCGTCGCCGGCGGCGAGGTGCAGCAGCCACACGGTGCTGACGGCGTCGAAGGAGGCGTCGCGGAAGGGCAGCCGGCGGCTGTCGGCCCGCACGACGGCGCCGGGCAGCCGGCCGGCGGCCAGCCGGGCCATCGCGGGTGCCAGGTCGACGCCGGTCACCCGAAGGCCGTCCCGCGCGGCGGCCAGGCGGCGGGTGACGATGCCGGTGCCGCAGGCCACGTCGAGCAGGCGGCGCGCCTGCCGTGGCACCAGACCGAGGACGGCCTGCGCGGCGGCCGCGGCCCGGGCTCGCCGCCGCGCGAGGCGTCGTACCGCTCCGCTTCCTTGTCGTAGTCCAGCACGCGCCTCAGTGTGCCCCGTGGCCCGCGGCCAGGTCCTCCACCCTGCGGGCGAGCTCGAAGTCCTTCTCGGTGACGGCGCCGCCCGCGCTGTGGGTGTGGACGGACAGCGCGACGGTGTCGTAGCCGAGGGTCAGCTCGGAGTGGTGGTCCAGCTCCTCCTGCACCTGGGCGATGTGCACGACCATCGCGGTCGCCGCGACGTGCGAGCCGAGCCGGTAGGAGCGGGTGATGCGGTCGCCGTCCAGCGTCCATCCGGGCAGCTCGGCCAGCCGGTCCTCGATCTCCTTGTGCGACAGCGGTTCGACGGGCATGGGCTGCGCTCCTTCCGCACGGGTCCAAGCTCCTCTCAGCCTGCCACAGCGCACGGCCGGCGGCCCCGGCGGAGAGGGCGCCGTGGTCCCGCGGGGCCCGCCGGTCGGCTACCGTTCCGCGTATGACCGCACTCACGTCCGACTCCCCCGCCGGCGCGCGGGGAGTGGGCCCGCTGCTGCGGGCCTGGCGGCAGCGGCGCGGGTCAGCCAGCTGGAGCTGGCGCTGCGCGCCGACTCCTCCGCCCGGCACATCAGCTTCGTCGAGACCGGCCGCTCCCGGCCCAGCGAGGAGATGGTGCTGCGGCTGGCCGAGCACCTCGACGTGCCGGTCCGGGAGCGCAACGCGCTGCTGCTCGCGGCCGGTTACGCGCCGCGCTATCCGCAGACCCCGCTGGACGACCCGTCGCTCGACGCGCTGCGCGAGGGGATGGAGCGGCTGATCCGGGGCTACGAGCCCTACCCGGCCCTGGTCGTCGACGGGACCTACGGGGTGCTGGCGGCGAACCGGGGGATCACGATGCTGCTGGAGGGCGTCCCGGAGCACCTGCTGCGGCCCCCGCTCAACGCCGTGCGGCTGACCCTGCACCCGGAGGGGCTGGCGCCGCGCATCCGCAACCTGCGGGAGTGGCGGGGCATCTGCTGACGCAGATGGAACGCCAGATGGGCCTGCGCCGCTCCCCGGAGCTGCGCGCCCTGTACGAGGAGGTGGCCGCCTACCCCGTGCCCGAGGACACGCCCGGTGCCGGGCCGGACGAGCCGGTGCCGTACTTCGCGCTGCCGCTGCGGATCGAGCACGAGGGCCGGATGCTGTCGTTCGTCTCCTCGATCTCCACGTTCAACACGCCGATGGACGTGACCGTCGCCGAGCTGGCCATCGAGACGCTGCTCCCGGCCGACCCGGCGACGGTCAAGTACCTTCAGACGCTGCTGCCCTGACGCGCCCTCAGCGCGGCGTGCTGGAGCAGCGCGAACGCCGCGACGACGAGGGCCTGGAGCACCGTCCAGACCGCGCCGGCCGTGGTGGGCGTCAGCCACAGGGCGAGCGCGGCGAAGCTCAGGGCCGCCCAGGCGAGGTTGGCCTCCACCACCGCCCGTACGCCGAGCGCCGGTGGCCGGCTCCGCGCGGCCAGCAGCCCGACGGCGGCGGCGTAGAGGGCGAGGAACGCGCCGAGGGCGAGCAGCAGGCCGGAATCCGTTCCGAGGAGGCGGCCGAGCGGGCCGGACAGGGCGAGGTAGGCGAGCGCGTTCGCGCCGGTGACCGCGGCGTCGAGCGCGAGGAAGCGGCGCAGCATCGCCTGCGGCTGCGCGGTGCGGACGAGTGCGGCCGGCTGGTTCGTGGACATGACGAGTCACCCTCCGTCGGGTCGGGTCGGGTCGGAGCGGGTCGGGGGACCGGTTCCCGGGCCGGAGTGCGCCGGCCCGGGAACCGGTGTGCCTCCACCTTCCCGCCCGGGCGGCGGGGGTCGATTACCCGCCGGGTAATGCGCCCGTACCCGCCAGGTGATGCGCCCGTACCCGCCGGGTGACGCGCCCGTACCCGCCGGGGATGCGCCCGGCCGCCGCCCGCCCTGGGACCGGGGCGGGTGGTCGTGACAGACTGCCCTGGGACTTCGGCGCGTTGGGGAGGCGTGGCGTGAGTGAGCGGCGGGCCGCACCCACCGTGGGCCAGGTGGTGCTCGGGAAGCGGCTGCAGGAACTGCGCGAGGCGGCGGGCCTGTCCCGCGAGCAGGCCGCGAAGGTGCTCCGGGTGGCCCCGGCGACGGTGCGGCGCATGGAGACGGCCGAGGTCGCCCTGAAGATCCCCTACGCGCAGGTGCTGCTGACGGCGTACGGCGTGGGCGACGACGAGGTGGCCGCGTTCGTGGCGCTGGCCGAGGAGGCCAACGAGCCGGGGTGGTGGCAGCGGTACGGCGATGTGCTGCCGGAGTGGTTCAGCCTGTACGTGAGCCTGGAGGGCGCGGCCCGGATCATCCGCTCCTACGAACCGCACTTCGTGCCGGGGCTGCTGCAGACCGAGGACTACGCGCGCGCGGTGCTGGAGAGCGGGACGATCGGCTCGTCCGGCGGCGAGGAGGCGGTGGAGCGGCACGTGGCGCTGCGCATGGAACGCCAGCGGCTGCTCGACGGCGACGATCCGCCGCACCTGTGGGTGGTGATGGACGAGACCGTGCTGCGGCGGCCGGTGACCGCCTCCGGCCGGGTCATGCGCGAACAGCTGGACCGGCTGCTGGAGTTCGCCGCCCGGGACCGGGTGACGCTCCAGGTCGCCGAGTTCGCGGCCGGGCCGCACCCGGGACGTACGCGCCGTTCACCCTGTTCCGGTTCGCCGAGCCGGAGCTGCCCGACATGGTGTTCACCGAGTACCTGACGGGCGCCCTGTACCTGGACTCCCGCACGGAGGTCTCCGCGCATCTGGAGGTCCTCGACCACATGACGGCCCGTGCGGCGTCCACGCAGCGCACGGAGAAGCTGCTGCGGGAGTACCGCGAGAACCACTGAGCCCGACCCGCCCGGAGGAGACGACAGCGCATGACCGGAACCGACGCCGCGCCCGCGGCCATCGACACCAGCCGCCCGCACCCGGCGCGGGTCTACGACTGGTGGCTGGGCGGCAAGGACAACTACCCGGTGGACGAGGAGCTGGCCCGCCGGATCCTCGCCGCGGACGGCACCGCGGTGCGCGGCGCGCGGGCCAACCGCCGCTTCATGCACCGGGCGGTCCGCACGGTCGCCGAGGCGGGAGTGCGGCAGTTCCTCGACATCGGCACCGGCATCCCGACCGAGCCGAACCTGCACCAGGTGGCGCAGGAGGTCGCGCCGAGTCCCGGATCGTGTACGTCGACAACGACCCGATCGTGCTGCGGCACGCCGAGGCGCTGCTGCGCGGCTCGGCCGAGGGCACCACCGACTACGTCCACGCGGACGTCCGGGACCCGGACACCGTCCTGCGGCAGGCGGGCGAGACGCTGGACTTCGCCCGTCCGGTGGCCCTGTCGCTCGTCGCGCTGACGCACTATCTGGGCGACGAGGCGCACCAGCTGCTCGCGCGGTACGTCGACGTGCTCGCCCCGGCAGCCATCTGATCCTGTCGCAGGTGACCCCCGACCTGAACCCGGAGGCCGTCGGCAGGGCCGCCGAGCTGTTCGCGCGCAGCGGCACCCCGTTCCACCCGCGTCCGCTGGCCGAGTTCGAGCGCTTCTTCGACGGGCTGGAGCTGCTCGGTCCCGGCGTCATCCCGGTGACCGGCTGGCGTCCGGAGCCGGTGGACGTGGCCGCCCAGGCCGAGGGCATCGTGCCCGTGTACGCGGGGGTGGCGCGCAAACCCTGACGGCCCTCCCGGCGCCCTGACCCGTACGGGCGTCGCGAACGGGTGCGCTCCCGCGCCCGCCTCTAGGTTCGAAGCCGGGGCGAGCAAGGGAGCGCACGTGACCGACACGCGGACACCGCCGACCGAGCCGGGTGCGGCGCTGCTGCGCGCGGGACGGTTCTTCCGGCGCGGCACGGCCGCTCCCGACCTGCACAGCATCGGCCTGGTCGGCGGCCGGGAGGCGGACGCCTTCTACCGGGACCGCTGGAGCCACGACAAGGTCGTCACCTCCACGCACGGGGTGAACTGCACCGGCTCGTGCCGCTGGCAGGTGTACGTCAAGGACGGGATCATCACCTGGGAGACGCAGGCGACGGACTATCCGTCGGTCGGCCCGGACCGTCCCGAGTACGAGCCGCGCGGCTGCCCGCGCGGGGCCGCGTTCTCCTGGTACACGTACTCGCCGACCCGGGTGCGCCACCCCTATGTGCGCGGGGTGCTGCTGGAGATGTACCGGGAGGCGAAGGCGCGTCTGAAGGACCCGGTGCTGGCCTGGGCCGACGTCCAGGCCGACCCGGAGCGCCGGCGCCGCTACCAGCGGGCGCGCGGCAAGGGCGGCCTGGTGCGGGCCGACTGGGACGAGGCGGTGGAGCTGGTCGCCGCGGCCCACGTGCACACGATCGCCGCGTACGGCCCCGACCGCGTCGCGGGCTTCTCCCCCATTCCGGCGATGTCGATGGTGTCGCACGCCGCGGGCGCCCGCTTCCACTCGCTGATCGGCGCCCCGATGCTGTCCTTCTACGACTGGTACGCCGACCTGCCGGTGGCCTCGCCGCAGGTCTTCGGCGACCAGACGGACGTGCCCGAGTCGGGCGACTGGTGGGACGCCGCGTACCTGATCATGTGGGGTTCGAACGTGCCGGTGACCCGCACGCCGGACGCCCACTGGATGGCGGAGGCCCGCTACCGGGGCCAGAAGGTGGTCGTCGTCGCCCCGGACTACGCCGACAACGCCAAGTTCGCCGACCAGTGGCTGCATCCGCACCCCGGCACGGACGCCGCCCTGGCGATGGCGATGGGGCACGTGATCCTCAAGGAGTTCTTCGTCGACCGCGCCACGCCGTTCTTCACGGACTACGTGCGGCGCTTCACCGACCTGCCGTTCCTGGTGACGCTCACCGGACGGGACGGCGCGTACGTCCCGGGCAAGTTCCTGCGCGCCGCCGACCTCGGGCAGGAGGGCGAGGACGCCCTGTGGAAGACGGTCGTGCTGGACGAGGCGACGGGACGCGCGGCCGTCCCGAACGGCTCGCTCGGCTTCCGCTGGAACGACGCGGACCGGGGCCGCTGGAACCTCGACCTCGGTGAGCTGCGCCCGCGCCTGGGCCTCCACGGGCACGAGGCCGCCGCCGGCGTGGAGGTGCTCCTCCCCGCTTCGACACCGACGGCGGCCCGCACGGGCAGGGCCGCGGCGAGGTGCTGCGGCGCGGGGTGCCGGCGACACGGCTGGGCGGCCCGGACGGTCCTCTGGTGACGACCGTGTACGACCTGCTGCTCGCCCAGTACGGGGTGGGCCGGCCGGGGCTGCCCGGTGACTGGCCGGCCTCGTACGAGGACGCGGCGGCGCCCGGCACCCCGGCGTGGCAGCAGACGCACACCTCCGTCCCCGCGGCGGCCTGCGTGCGGATCGCCCGGGAGTTCGCGCGGACCGCCGAGCGGTCCGAGGGCCGCTGCATGATCCTGATGGGCGCGGGCACCAACCACTGGTTCCACTCCGAGACGATCTACCGCACCTTCCTCGCCCTGCTGACGCTCACCGGCTGCCAGGGCCGCAACGGCGGCGGCTGGGCGCACTACGTCGGCCAGGAGAAGTGCCGCCCGGTGACCGGCTGGGCGACGCTGGCCGCCGCCTCGGACTGGTCGCGCCCGCCGCGCCAGATGATCGGCACCGCGTTCTGGTTCCTCCACACCGACCAGTGGCGCTACGACCGGTTCCGCGCCGACGTGCTGGCCTCCCCGCTGGGCGAGGGGCGGCTGGCCGGGATGACCGGCGCAGACTGCCTGGCGCTGTCGGCGCGCACCGGGTGGATGCCCTCCTACCCGACGTTCGACCGCAACCCGCTGGACCTGGGCGAGGCGCCCGGCGACCCGGTGGCCCGGGCGGTCGGCGAACTGCGCGCCGGAACCCTGCGGTTCGCCTGCGAGGACCCGGACGCGCCGCGGAACTGGCCGCGGATCGTGAACCTGTGGCGGGCCAACCTGCTGGGCTCCTCCGCCAAGGGCGCCGAGTACTTCACCCGGCACCTGCTGGGCACCCACTCCTCGCTGCGCGCCGAGGAGGCGTCGCCCGAGGAGCGCCCCCGGGACGTGGTGTGGCACGAGGAGGCGCCCGAGGGCAAGCTCGACCTGCTGCTGTCGCTGGACTTCCGGCACACCTCCTCCACGCTGCTGTCGGACGTGGTGCTGCCCGGCGCGACCTGGTACGAGAAGCACGACCTGTCCAGCACGGACATGCACCCCTACGTGCACGCGTTCTCCCCGGCGGTGGACCCGCCCTGGCAGGGCCCGGACCGACTTCGACACGTTCAAGGCGCTGGCGGAGAAGCTGAGCGAGCTGGCCGCCGGGCACCTGGGCGTGCGCAAGGACCTGGTGGCCTCCCCGCTCCAGCACGACACGCCGGGCGAGACCGCGCAGCCGGGCGGGGTGGTGCGGGACTGGAAGCGCGGGGAGTGCGCGCCGGAACCGGGACGCACCCTGCCGCACCTCACCGTCGTGGAGCGGGACTACACGGCGATCGGCGCCAAGTTCGCCGCGCTGGGCCCGCTGGCGGAGGGCCGGGGACTGCCCGTGAAGGGCATCACGCTCAGGCCGGACGAGGAGGTGGAGCACCTGCGGCGGCGCAACGGCACGGTGCGCGGCGGACCGGCCGACGGGCGCCCGGCGCTGGACACGGCGGTGAAGGCGGCCGACACCATCCTGGCCCTGTCCGGCACCACCAACGGGCGCCTGGCCACCCAGGGCTTTCGCACCCTGGAGGCGAGGACGGGGCGGGAGATGGCCCACCTGGCCGCCGAGCACGAAGGCAGGCGGGTCACCTACGCCGACACCCAGGCCGCGCCCGTGCCGGTGATCACCTCGCCGGAGTGGTCGGGCAGCGAGGCGGGCGGGCGGCGCTACACGGCGTTCACCCTGAACACCGAGCACCTCAAGCCGTGGCACACCCTCACCGGCCGCCAGCACTTCTTCCTCGACCACGACTGGATCCACGAGCTGGGCGAGGCCCTGCCGGTGTACCGGCCCCCGCTGGACATGCACCGGCTGTTCGGCGAGCCGCGCCTCGGCCCGGACGGCACCCGGGAGGTCACGGTCCGCTACCTCACCCCGCACAACAAGTGGTCCATCCACTCCGAGTACCAGGACAACCTCTTCATGCTGTCGCTGTCCCGGGGCGGCCAGAGCATCTGGATGTCCCCGCAGGACGCCGAGGCGATCGGGGTGGCGGACGACGACTGGATCGAGGCGGTCAACCGCAACGGCGTGGTGGTGGCGCGCGCGATCGTCTCGCACCGCATGCCGCCCGGCACGGTCTACATGCACCACGCCCAGGAACGCACGGTCGGCGTCCCGCTCGCCGAGACCACCGGCCTGCGCGGCGGCATCCACAACTCCCTCACCCGGCTGCTCCTCAAGCCCACCCATCTCATCGGCGGCTACGCCCAGTTGTCGTGGGCGTTCAACTACCTGGGGCCGACCGGGAACCAGCGCGACGAGGTGACGGTGATCCGGCGCCGCGGGCAGGAGGTGACGTACTGATGCGCGTGATGGCCCAGATCGCGATGGTGATGAACCTCGACAAGTGCATCGGCTGCCACACCTGCTCGGTCACCTGCAAGCAGGCGTGGACCAACCGCCGCGGCATGGAGTACGTCTGGTTCAACAACGTCGAGACCCGCCCCGGCCAGGGCTACCCGCGCCGCTACGAGGACCAGGACCGCTGGCGCGGCGGCTGGGAGCTGAACCGGCGCGGCGCCCTCAAGCCGAAAGCGGGCGGCCGGCTGAGGAAGCTCGCCGGATCTTCTCCAACCCGAGGCTCCCGGAGATCAAGGACTACTACGAGCCCTGGACGTACGACTACAAGAACCTCACCGACGCCCCGCTCGGCTCCGACTACCCGGTGGCCCGGCCGGTGTCCCAGCTCGACGGCAAGCCGATGAAGATCGCCTGGTCCTCCAACTGGGACGACGATCTGGGCGGCGCGCCCGCCTACGGCGACCTGGACCCGATGGTGGAGCGCGTGCGGCGGGAGGCGTCGCAGAAGGTGCGCTTCGCCTACGAAGAGTCGTTCATGTTCTACCTGCCGCGGATCTGCGAGCACTGCCTCAACCCGTCGTGCGTGGCGTCGTGCCCGTCGGGGGCGATGTACAAGCGCACCGAGGACGGCATCGTCCTGGTCGACCAGGACCGCTGCCGGGGCTGGCGGATGTGCGTGACCGGATGCCCGTACAAGAAGGTGTACTTCAACCACCGCACCGGCAAGGCCGAGAAGTGCACCTTCTGCTATCCGCGCATCGAGGCCGGGCAGCCGACCGTCTGCTCCGAGACCTGCGTGGGCCGCCTGCGCTACCTCGGGGTGCTGCTGTACGACGCCGACCGGGTGACGGCCGCCGCGGCCGTGCCGGACGAGCGGGAGCTGTACGAGGCGCAGCTGGGCGTCTTCCTCGACCCGGCCGACCCCGGCGTGCGGCGGGCCGCCGAGGAGGCGGGGATCCCGTACGACTGGCTGGAGGCGGCCCGGCGCTCGCCCGTGCACGCCCTGGTCAGCCGGTACCGGGTGGCGCTTCCGCTGCACCCGGAGTACCGGACGCTGCCGATGGTCTGGTACATCCCGCCGCTGTCGCCGGTGGTGGACGCGCTGACGGAGACGGGACACGACGGGGAGGACGCGGGCAACCTGTTCGGGGCGATCGACACGCTGCGCATCCCGCTGGAGTACCTGGCGGAGCTGTTCACCGCCGGCGACACCGGGCCGGTAAGGGCGTCGCTGGAGAAGCTGGCGGCGATGCGCTCCCACATGCGGTCGGTGAACCTCGGCGAGGACCCCGACCCCGGCGTCCCGGCCGCCGTGGGCATGCGGCCCGAGGAGATCGAGGAGATGTACCGGCTGCTGGCCGTCGCCAAGTACGAGGAGCGGTACGTGATCCCGACGGCCGCCGTCGGCGACGCGCACCGGCTGGAGGCGTCCGCCCTGCCCGACACGTGCAGCCTCGACGACGACGGCCCCTTCGGACAGGACTCGGGGCGCAGACGGCTGCCGCTGGTGCCGGTGGAGAACTTCCACATCCTGCGCAGACGCCAGACGGCGGACGACGAGAGGGAGGTGTGATGCCCGGTTTCGAGGTGCTGTACCAGGCGGCGGCGCTCTGCCTGACCTACCCGGACGACGACTTCCGGGCGCGGCTGCCGCTGCTGCGCGAGGCCGCGCCGCAGCTGCGGGAGTTCACCGACCACGCGGCGGTGACCGGGCAGCGCGAGCTCCAGGCGCACTACGTGGAGGTCTTCGACTTCAGGAACCGGCACAGCCTCTATCTGAGCTGGTGGCGGGACGGCGACACCCGGCGGCGCGGCATGTCGCTGGTCCGCTTCAAGGAGCTGTACCGGGCCCACGGCCTGGAGTTCACCGGCGAGGAGCTGCCCGACTTCCTGCCGGCGGTGCTGGAGTTCACCGCGCGCACCGGCGACGACGGGCTGCTCGTGGAGCACCGCGACGCCCTGCGGGAGCTGCGCTCCCGGCTCACCGCCTTCGGCACGCCGTACGCGTGCGTGCTGGACGCGGTGTGCGCGACGCTGCCGCCCGCGGGCACGGAGGGGGCCCGCCGATGACCGTGTTCCTGTGGGGCGCGCTGCCCTACGCCGCGTTCGCGCTGCTGGTCGCCGGCCTCGTCTGGCGGCACCGCTACGACCGGTTCGGCTGGACGACCCGCTCCTCGCAGGTCCACGAGTCCCGGCTGCTGAACATCGCCTCCCCGGTGTTCCACTACGGCATCCTGTTCGTCCTCGTCGGCCACCTGATCGGCCTGTTCGTACCGGAGTCGTGGACGGAGGCGCTGGGCGTGAGCGAGCACGCCTACCATCTGCTGTCGCTGTACGGCGGCACGGCCGCCGGGGTCCTCGCGGTCGCCGGGATCCTGCTCCTGGTCTACCGGCGGCGCACCAACGCGCCCGTCTTCCGGGCGACCACCGCCAACGACAAGGCGATGTACGTCTTCCTGCTGGCGGCGATCGTCCTCGGCATGGCGGCCAAGCTCGCCCACTCCTCGGGCACCGGCTACGACTACCGGCACACCATCGCCCCCTGGTCGCGCAGCCTGTTCACGCTCCGCCCGGACACCGCCCTGATGGAGGGCGTGCCCGTCCTGTACCAGGTGCACGCGGTGGCGGCATGGTGCTGATCGCGCTGGTGCCCTACACCCGGCTGGTGCACATGTTCAGCGCGCCGGTCCAATACCTGTTCCGCCCGTACGTGGTCTACCGCAGCCGCGACCCCCGCCGGCTGGGCCCGCGCCCGGAACGACGGGGCTGGGAGCGGGCGTAGCACGGGGCACCCGCGGCACCGACGGCCGTGGGGGCCCTAGGCCGCCGGGCCCTTGCGGTCGTGGGGCGTGTCGTCCTCGTCGACGATCTCCGCGTCCACCACCGGCTCGTCGTCCTGGCGGGCGCCGCCGGTGTCGCCGGGGCCCGTGGGCGGCGGTTCCTCCTGGGCGCGGGCGTACATGGCCTGGCCCATGCGCTGGCTGACCGCCGCGAGTTTCTCGATGGCCTCGCGCAGGGCGGCGGTGTCGGTCTCGCCCTCCAGGCGGGACTTGAGGCCGGCGACGGCCGACTCGACCTCCGTCCGGGTGTCGGCGGGAACCTTGTCGCCGTTGTCGCGCAGGAAGTTCTCCGTCTGGTAGACGAGCTGCTCGGCCTGGTTGCGGGTCTCGGCGGCCTCGCGGCGTTCGCGGTCCTCCTCGGCGTACCGCTCGGCGTCCCGCATCATGCGGTCGATGTCCTCCTTGGCCAGCGCGGAACCGCCGGTGACGGTCATCTTCTGCTCCCGGCCGGTCGCCAGGTCCTTGGCGGAGACGTGCATGATGCCGTTGGCGTCGATGTCGAAGGCCACCTCGATCTGCGGGACGCCGCGCGGGCGGGCGGCAGCCCGGTGAGGTCGAAGACGCCGAGCTTCTTGTTGTAGGCGGCGATCTCGCGTTCGCCCTGGTAGACCTGGATGCCGACGGAGGGCTGGTTGTCGGCGGCCGTGGTGAAGATCTCCGAGCGCCGGGTGGGGATCGTGGTGTTGCGCTCGATCAGCTTGGTCATGATGCCGCCCTTGGTCTCGATGCCGAGGACAGCGGGGTGACGTCGAGCAGCAGCACGTCCTTGACGTCGCCGCGCAGCACGCCCGCCTGGAGGGCCGCGCCGACGGCCACGACCTCGTCCGGGTTGACGCCCTTGTGCGGGTCCTTGCCGGTCAGCTCCCTGACGAGGTCGGTGACGGCGGGCATGCGGGTGGAGCCGCCGACCAGGATGACGTGGTCAACCGCGGAGAGCTGGATGCCGGCGTCGTCCACGGCCTGGTGGAAGGGGGTCCGGCAGCGCTCCAGGAGGTCGGCGGTCAGCTCCTGGAACCGGGCGCGGGTCAGCCGCTCCTCCAGGTGCAGGGGCCTTCGGCGGAGGCCGTGATGTACGGCAGGTTGATCGTCGTCTCGGTGGACGAGGACAGCTCGATCTTGGCCTTCTCGGCGCCCTCGCGCAGCCGTTGCAGCGCCATCTTGTCGCGGCCGAGGTCGACGCCGTACTGGCCCTTGAACCGCTCGACCAGGTGGTCGACGATGCGCTGGTCCCAGTCGTCGCCGCCCAGGAGGGTGTCGCCGTTGGTGGCCTTGACCTCGATGACGCCCTCGCCCATCTCCAGCAGCGACACGTCGAAGGTGCCGCCGCCCAGGTCGAAGACGAGGACGGTCTGGTCGTTCTCCTTGTCCAGTCCGTAGGCGAGGGCGGCGGCCGTCGGCTCGTTGATGATCCGCAGCACCTTCAGGCCGGCGATCTCCCCGGCCTCCTTGGTGGCCTGGCGCTGGGTGTCGTCGAAGTACGCGGGACGGTGATCACCGCATCGGTGACGTCCTCGCCGAGGTAGGCCTCGGCGTCCCGCTTCAGCTTCTGCAGCACCCGCGCGGACAGCTCCTGCGCCCGGTACCGGGTGCCGTCGACGTCGCCCTGCTCGGGGAACCGCCAGGCGGAGTCGCCCATGTGCCGTTTGACCGAGCGGGCGGTGCGCTCGACGTTGGTCACCGCCTGCCGCTTGGCGACCTCGCCGACGAGCACCTCGCCGTTCTTGGCGAAGGCCACCACCGACGGCGTGGTACGCGCCCCTCGGCGTTGGCGACGACGGTGGGCTCACCGCCCTCCAGCACGGCCACCACCGAGTTCGTCGTCCCGAGATCGATCCCGACCGCACGTCCCATCGCCGTCCCCTTCCGCCAGGGCACCTACGGGTACCTACGCTCTCCAGCACAAAACTTGAGTGTGCTGTTGTCAAGGGCGCGCGGGGCCCCGGCGGAAGCGGACGGACGACGGCCGGCGGGCGTCAGGCCAGCTTCGCGGACAGCGTGATCGGTACGGCCTTCAGGGCCTGGCTGACCGGGCAGTTGACCTTGGCGTCCTCGGCGGCGGCGACGAAGGCGTCGTTGTCCAGACCGGGGACGGAGCCCTCGACGGTGAGGTGGATGCCGGTGATGCCCTCGCCCGGCTGGAAGGTCACGTCGGCCGACGTGGTCAGCCGGGTCGGCGGGGTGCCGGCCTGGGCGAGGGCGTGCGAGAAGGCCATGGAGAAGCAGCTGGAGTGCGCGGCCGCGATCAGCTCCTCGGGGCTGGTCTTGCCGTTCGCCTCCTGCGTGCGGGCGGCCCAGGTGACGGGCTGCTCGCCGATGGCGCCGGAGGAGTCGAAGGTGACGGTGCCGTTCCCCTCGAGCAGGTTGCCTTCCCAGACGGTGTGTGCGGAGCGCGTGGTTGCCACGGTTCTTCCTTTCGGGTGGGTCCCGTTGTGCCCCTGGCGGGGTTTCCCGCCCATCCGATCACATTCCGGCGCGGTGCACGCGCAGGACCGGACCGCGGACGCCGTCCGGCCGCGGCGGCGCGCCACGGCCGGAGGGCACGCCGGTCAGGCCTCGGCCCGCCGCCGGCGGGCGGCCATCACGGCGTGGACCAGCACCCCGGCGAAGAGGAACAGCACGCCCTGGTAGACGGCGGCGTAGCCGGCGCCCGCGACGAGCCACATCGAGAACGCGGCGGCGACGGACGCGACCACGGCGTCCCGCACCAGGCGCCGCCGGTCGACCAGGTCGCCCCGGCCGGAGACCAGGTGGAACAGCTGCGCCGCGGTGGCCAGCAGATAGGGCACGGTGGCGGTGAAGGTGGTGACGAGGACGAGGACCTCGAAGACCTTCGCCGAGCCGGCCGTGTAGTTGTACACGGTCAGCAGGGAGGCGAGGACGACGGTGACGCCGACACCGACCGTGGGCACCCGCGCCGCTTGCGCGCGAAGACGGCCGGGAACAGCCCGTCCTTCGCGGCGGCGTACGGCGTCTGGGCGCTCAGCAGGGTCCAGCCGTTGAGGCAGCCGGTGATCGACACCAGCGCCGCCAGGGCGACGGCCCAGCCGCCCCAGGTGCCGCCGAACATGGTGTTCACCGCGTCGGAGAAGGGCGCGGCGGACTCCACCAGGCGGTCGTGGGGACGGTGCCGAAGACCGACAGCGTGCCCAGCAGGTAGACGAGGCCGCGCCCGCGGTGCCGATGACGGTGGCCAGGCCGACCGTGCGCCGGGGGTTCTTCACCTCGCCCGCGCTCACGGCGGCGGACTCCACACCGAGGTAGGAGAAGAGCAGGATCGCGGCGGACGCGGAGACGGCGCCGGTCAGGCTGCCGCCGCCGGCGTGGAAGGGGCCCAGGTTGTCCGGGTCGAAGAAGAACAGCCCGCCGAACGCCACCAGCAGCAGCGGCGCGAACTTCAGCACGGTGGCGACGAGCTGGACGGCGCCCACGTACCGGGTGCCGGCGAAGTTGGCCAGCGCGGGCAGCCACTGCACGACGAGCGCGGCCAGGCACGCGGTCCAGCGGTGGTCGTTCACCGGGACCAGCACGTCGAGGTAGCCGACGGCGGCGACCGCGAGGGCCGCGTTGGAGACCCAGGAGGTGATCCAGTAGGCCCAGGCGGCGAGGAACCCGGCGAAGTCGCCGAAGGCCTCGCGGGCGTAGACGTAGGGGCCGCCGGTGCGCGGGTTGCGGTGGGCGAGGCGGCCGAAGACCAGCGCCAGGGCGATGGCCCGACGGTCAGGACGCCGAAGGCGAGCAGGCTGACCGTGCCGAACGGAGCCACGGAGGCCGGGAGCAGGAAGATGCCGCCGCCGATGATGTTGCCCATGACCAGGGCGGTGGCGACGGGCAGCCCGAAGCGGCGGGCGTGCTTGTCCGCGCCGGGGCGGGGGCCGCGGGGGTCTCCTGCGGGGCCGGAGCCGACGGGGGACGGTCCCGGTGACGTGCATGGGGTGGTGCGCCTCTCTTCGAACTGCTGCCCGGGATCGCCGGGACGGCGCCCATGGTCGGGCATGGTCCGAAGCGCCGCCAAATCAGGCGCTTTTGTCCTGCACGACCCCGTCCGGCACCGCAAAAGGTGCGCTGTCGGCGGTCGCCGGCCGGGAATCCTCCAGCGGCACCTGGGGCCCGTCCGCCTCCCTCAGCCAGCGGCGCAGCACCTGGTGGACCTGCTCGGCGCCGGTCAGCTCGGCGCCGTCGCCGGCCGGCGGACTCAAGGCGAGCGGCGACAGCAGGAACGCCTTCGACTGGGCGCCGCCCAGCCCGCCGTGGGAGCCGATCTGCTCCTCGAAGGCGAGGACCTCGCCGTCGGCCGGGTCGTAGAAGGAGTTGACCATGATGTCGGCGGTGTGCGGGAAGGAGTGCGTGCGGCGCACGGCGTCGGCGGCCCCCGGCCCGAACGGCGCGAGCGGTCCGGGCGTCTCGTCCAGCCGGTCCAGCGGGATCTCCGCGCCGCGCGCGCCGAGCACCACGCCGCCGTGCTCCTCGCTGCGCACCAGCAGGAAGCCGATGCCGGGGTGGTTGGCCAGCGTGGTCAGCAGCGCCGGGTGGCGGGCGTCGATCTCCTCGCGCGTCATGCGGTGCGGCACGTCCGGGAAGGAGACCAGGCCCAGGTTGCCGGAGGCGAGGACGATCGGCTCCGAGCGGCGGCGGGCGGGCCGGTGCTGCTCGCCGCCCTCCTCGACGGGTATCCGCAGGGCGGCCCGGACGGCGTTGCGGGCCTCGGCGCCGCTGCGGGTGCGCCGGGCGCGGCGCGGCACCGGCAGCCCGCAGCCGGCCCGCACCAGGTCGCCGAGGGTGAGGCCGTAGCGGGCCCGGAAGGTCTCGCCGGGCTCTGGCCGTGGTCGGAGAGGACGACGATGCGGTACGGGCGGGCGCGTGCTCGGCGACCTTCTCGATCAGCGCGACCGCGCGGTCCAGGCGCTGGAGGACCTTCTCGGCGTCCCGGCTCGCCGGTCCGGAGTGGTGGGCGACCTCGTCGTAGGCGACGAGGTCGGCGTAGACGGCGGAGCGCCCGGCGAGCATGTCGCCCATCACGGCGGCGACGACGACGTCCCGCTCGACGACGGTGGCGAAGGCCCGGACGAACGGGTAGAGGCCGCCGCGGGAGACCCGGGCCGCACCTTGCGGAACCGGGCGCGGGTGGACTGGCCGATCTCCCGGCCGACCTCGGCGACGAAGGACAACGCGGTGCGCACGGCGTTGGCCGGGTCGGAGAAGTAGGCGAAGTAGCCGGCCCGGGAGCGGTACTCGCGGCCGCGGCGGCGGGTGGCGATGGACAGCACGAGGGCCTGTTCGCCGGCGCCGCCGCTGAACAGGTTGCCGCGGCTCGCGCCGTCGAGGGTGAGCAGCCCGCCGTCGCCGGTCCGCTCCACGGCGCGGCGCTGGAGCAGGGCCGCGCTGCTCGGGCGGTTGCAGACCATCACCTCCCGCTTGTCCTTGTCGTACCAGCGGAAGGCGGGCACGTCGTGGTTGCTGCCGTGGAGGATGCCGAGCTGGCTGGCACCGGTCTGGCTGGACCAGTCGGTGCGCCAGGGCACGAGCCGGTGGGTCGCGGGCCGCCGGACGGCCGGCGGGAGGGCGGCGGCGGGCCGCCGGGAGGCGTGTCGCCGGGCTGTTCCGCCTCGCCGAGCCAGCGCGCGAGCGTGGGCATCAGGCCCTTGCGGACGGCGGCCGTCAGGACGTCGTGGCCGACGCCGTCGAGCTGGAGGAAGACGGTGCCGGGCTGGACGGGCAGGGCGGGCCGGATCTGCGGCGGCGGTCGGCCAGGCGGTAGAGCCGGCGGCGGTAGGCGTCGTCGTCCCGGACCGCCAGGGCGGCGCCCGTGGCGGAGGCGACGGCGGACATCACGGCGGCCACCACGACCGCGGTCTCCCAGGCCGCGGCCCGCGCTCGGCGGGGTTCACACGCAGGGCGACGAGCAGCAGCGCGCCGTTGAGGAAGAACACCAGCAGGCCGAGGACGAGGGCCGGCACGAGCAGCAGCAGCCGCACCAGCAGCGGCCACACCACGGCCGACAGCAGACCGAAGGCCCCGGCGCCGAACGCGGCGGCGACGGCGGTGTCGGTGGCGCTCGACCCGTCCGGGGACTGGATCTGGAAGTCGGGCAGCAGGCCGGCCAGCACGAGCATGGTGACCGTGGAGACGGCCCACACGGCGACACTCCGCCCCAGCTGACTGGCGATCCGCCGCCAACGCCCCACGCCCACGCTGCGCACACCTCACGTCCCCGGCCCGCCGTCGGCGCGGGCCGCCCGTCTCCACCCTGTCACAACGCCCGGCGGTCCCGGTTCGTCCCCAGGAGTCCGGATTCCCGCGCCCCGGCACGGTCCGCCCTCAGCGACCGGTGGCCATCGGTCATCGGTGGCCGTTCCTCGGTGGCCGCCCGTCGGCGACCGGGCGTCAGCGGCCGTCGTAGCCCGCCGTCGGCATCGACAGCCGCCGGTGCACGCACGCCTTCATCTCCGCGTCGTACGACGGCTCGGCCCGCCCGACCGTCTCCACGCGCACCCCGCGGCGCGCGCACTCGGCGGTGAACTCCTCGACCGAGGCGAGCGCGCTCTCGAGGACCCGGCGGCTGGGCGCGACGAACACGTCGAGGCCCGGGCGGATGCCCTCCCACAGCGCCGCGTGGTCCGGGCGCAGGCCGCGGACCAGCAGTTCCCGGGCGACGACGTAGCCGTGCTCGGCGGCCCAGCGGGCGCACATCGCGTGCTGGCTGCGGGAGTCCACGAGGAAGGGGTCGGCGTCCAGTTCCTCCAGCGGCGTCAGGCTCGCGATCGCCGTCACCCTCACCGGTTCCATGGCGTCCCCCTCACCTCCGGTTTTCGCCTGCGACCCTACTCCTGCACGTACGCTTCGGGGAGTCGCGCGAAGGAGGCGAAGAGGTGCCGGTGGAGGTCACCTGGTGGGGTCACGCCACCTGCACGATCGTGGACTCGGGCATACGTGTGCTCACCGATCCCCTGTTCGTGCGCCGGCTCGCGCATCTGCGGCGCCGGCGCGGCGCGCTGCCCCCGCCGGACGCCTGGCGCGCGGACGTGGCGCTCGTGTCGCACCTGCACGCCGACCATCTGCACGTGCCGTCGCTGGCGCGGCTCGCGGAGGGCACGCGCCTGCTCGTGCCCCGGGGCGCACCACGGGCGGTGCCGGGACTGCGCCGGCTGGCCCATCTGCGGCTGACCGAGGTGGCCCCGGGCGACGAGACGGTGGTCGGCGGCCTGCTCGTGCGGGCGGTGCCCGCCCGGCACGACGGTCGGCGGCTGCCGTTCGGGCCGCACCGCTCCCCGCGCTGGGCTACGTCGTCGAGGGCGAGGCCCGGACCTACTTCGCGGGTGACACCGGGCTCTTCGACGACATGGCGAAGGAGGTCGGGCCGGTCGACACCGCGCTGCTGCCCGTGGGCGGCTGGGGACCGTACCTCGGTGACGGGCACCTGGACGCCGGCCGGGCCGCCGAGGCGCTGGCCCGGCTCGCGCCCGGCAGCGCGGTGCCGGTGCACTACGGCACGTACTGGCCGATCGGGATGGACGCCGTGCGCCCCCACGAGTTCCACGCGCCGGGCGACGAGTTCGTGCGGCTGGCCGCCGTGCACGCGCCGGACGTCGCGGTGCACCGGCTGCGGCACGGGCAGAGCGTACGGCTGGAGGGCGCCCGGTGAGCTGGCTCGCGGCCGCCCCGACGACGATCCCGCCGGAGACGACGCAGCAGGCGCTGGGCTACCCGTCGCTGTTCCTGCTGGTGCTGATCGGGGCGCTGGTGCCGGT
Source organism: Streptomyces sp. SW4 (assembly GCA_003248315.1). Classification (GTDB taxonomy): domain Bacteria; phylum Actinomycetota; class Actinomycetes; order Streptomycetales; family Streptomycetaceae; genus Streptomyces. The sequence continues at coordinate 33,960 of QKWM01000001.1, read as the reverse complement.
GGTGCCGACGGGCGCCCTGGTCAGCTCGGCGGCGGTGGTGGCCTTCCACCAGACGGCGATCTCGCTGGGCATGGTCTTCCTGACCGCGTCGCTCGCCGCGTTCCTGGGCGACCTGACGCTGTACTGGCTGGGCCGGCGCGGACTGCGGTCGAGGAACGGCTCGCGCTGGCTTGCGGCGCTCCGCGCCCGCGCGCCCGAGGACCGGCTCGAGCAGGCGCAGACGAAGCTCGCCGCGCACGGGGTGGCGGTGCTGGTGCTGTCGCGGCTGGTGCCGGCCGGCCGCATCCCGGTGATGCTGGCCTGCCTGCTGGCCGAGTGGCCGCTGCGCCGTTTCGTGCGGGGCAACCTGCCGGCCTGTCTGGCGTGGGCGGTGACGTACCAGCTGATCGGCATCCTGGGCGGTTCGCTGTTCGACGAGCCGTGGGAGGGCGTGGCCGCTGCGGTGGTGCTGACCCTGCTGGTCAGCGCGGCACCCGGCCTGTGGCGGCGGCTGCGCGGTCCCGCGAAGGCCCGCTGACCCCGCCCTCCCTGCCCCAGGTCCGGCCCCGGACGGCCGGGGCTTCTGACGGCTCTCCGCGGAAGAGGCCCCCTAGTCCAGGACGCGGGAGCCGCCCACCGGCAGGTCCCAGAGGTCCTCGCGCGGCAGACCGGCCCGCTCCCACGCGGCCCGCACGCGGGTGAGGGGTTCGAGGACGGGTTCGGCGGACAGCACGAACGTGCCCCAGTGCATGGGAGCCATCCGGCGGGCACCGAGATCCCGTGCCGCCCGGACGGCCTCCTCGGGGTCGCAGTGGACGTCCCTGAGCCACCAGCGCGGGTCGTAGGCGCCGATGGGCAGCAGGGCGAGGTCGATGCCGGGGTAGCGGCTGCCGATACGGGAGAACCAGTGGCCGTAGCCCGTGTCACCGGCGAAGTACACGCGGCGGCCGTCGGGTGCGGTGAGCACCCAGCCGCCCCACAGGGAGCGGCAGGTGTCCGTGAGGGTGCGCTTGGACCAGTGGTGGGCGGGGACGAAGTCGAAGCGGACGCCTGCCCCGCCCCGCCACCGCCGTCGGCCGGGGCGTCCGCGGCGGCCCTCGCGGGCAGTTCGGCCGCCTCCCACCAGTCCAGCTCGGTGACCCGGGTGAACTTGCGGCGGTGGAACCAGCGGCCGAGCCCGGCCGGCACGAACACCGGGGTGTCGCGCGGGAGCCGGCGCAGCGTGGGCGCGTCCAGGTGGTCGTAGTGGTTGTGGCTGATGACGACGGCGTCGACGCGCGGCAGGGCGTCCCAGGGGACGCCGACGGGCGTGATCCGGGCCGGCGTGCCGAGGATGCGACGGGACCAGACGGGGTCGGTGAGGACGGTGAGCCCGCCGATCCGCACCACCCAGCTGGCGTGCCCGGCCCAGGTGACGGCGATCGCGCGGGCGTCGACCCGGGGCAGCGGTCCGGGGGCGAACGGCAGGCGGGGGATGTCGGCGAGGCCCTCGGGGCCGGGTCTGAGGGCGCCCTCGCGCGCGAACCGGGCGGCGGCCCGCAGGCCGGGCAGCGGGGCGGTGAGCCGGTCGTGGAAGGTCCGCGGCCACACCCGGCGCTCGGCCAGCGGCCGGGGTTCGGCGAGCGGCGGGCAGGGAGCCGCCAGGGACGACGGGACCGGTGGTACGGCGGTGTCCTCGGTGGGCGCCGGGGTGCTCGTGGTCGACTCGGACTGCTGCGTCATCGAGGAGGCTCCCATCGCTGAGCGTCGCGTAGGTCGTCGAAGACCGACTTCACGGTGGTCAACGCGCGTTGCACGTGTGGCAGTTCCAACGGCTCCGGGGCGGTGAGGCATTCCGCGCGTTCGTCGTCGGCGGTGCCCAGCAGCGGGCCGGTGGACAGCCGTACGCGCAGCGCGCCCAGGTCGTCGCCGAAGCGGTGCCCGCCCGGCGCGGGCATGCCCAGCCGGGCGGCGAGGAAGTCCTCCAGTTCCTGCGCGTCGCCGACCCCGTGCGCGGCGAGCGCGTCGCGCAGCGGCTCCAGGTCGAGGTAGAGGTGCCGGCCCGCCCGAGGCGGCCGGGACAGGGCGCCCGCGCCGACGGCGGCGGCGTGCACGGCGGCGGCCACGCGCGCGTGCAGGCGTACGGCGGCCGAGCGGCGGGCGGTGACCGGTGCGGGTTCGGTCAGGGCGTACGCGGCGGCGGCCGCGACCGGCCCGGCGACGCGGGCGCCGAGCGCCGTGAGCACGTCGAGCACGCGCGCGTGAAGCCCCTCCCCGCCACCGCCGCCGGCAGTGCCGTTCCGGCCGGCGGACGCGGGAAGCGGGCGACGGCGGCCGGCCAGCCGGGCGGCAGCAGCGCGCCCGCCAGGTCGGTGACCACGGTGACCCGCTCGGGCAGGATCTCGGCCGGGCTGACGAGCACGGTGGCGTGCGGGTCGTGCAGGGTGTCGCGCCAGGTCTCGTCGCTGAGCAGGTGCAGGCCCTCGCCGGCGGCGGCCTCGACGGTCTCGTGCAGCAGCTCGGGCGGCGCGACGGTGGCGGTGGGATCGTCGGCGACGGACAGCACGAGCAGGCGGGGGTCGCCGCCCTCGGCACGGACCCGGCGCACGGTCTCCAGCAGGGCGTAGGGGTCGGGGACGCCGCCGCTCTCGGCGGTGGTCGGCACGTGGAAGACGCGTCTGCCGAGCAGCCGGGCGTCCGGCACCCACCAGGCGGCGCAGGGCCGGGGCACCAGGACGTCGCCGCCGAGCGCCGCGGTCAGGGCCAGCAGCAGGGCGGGAGCACCGGGCGCGGCGGCGGTCTCGCCGGGGCGGCAGGTCAGGCCGCGGCGGCGCCAGTGGCCGCAGGCCGCCTCCAGGAGCGCCGGGCCGCCGCCGACCGGGTCGCCCTCGGCGCGGGTCGCGGCGGCGGCGAGCGCCTCGGCCAGCTCCGGCAGGACGGGCAGCCCGTCACCCGGCAGAGGCGGCCCGTAGCGGACGGGGCCGTGGTCCTCGGGGGCCGGTCCATGGCGAACCGGGCGGGGCCCGGGGAGGCCGGTCCGGCGCCATCGCCCTGGGGGTGCGCTCGGCGCCGGGCCCCGCAGGGGCTGGTCCGTGACGACCGGGGCCGGGGCCGGGGAGGCCGGCCCGGGGCCGGGGGCCGGGGAGGCCGGCCCGGGCCGGGGCCGGGGAGGCCGGCCCGGGGCCGGGGTTCTCGGAGGCCGGTCCGGGGCCGGGGTTCGGGGAGGCCGGTTCGGGGCCGGGGTTCTCGGAGGCCGGTCCGGGCCTCGGTCCTGGGGAGTCGGCCCGGGGCCGTGGTCCGCGCGAGCCTGGCCGGGGCCCCGCGCTTCGGCGGCCGGGCCGCGTCGGCCGGGACCGTGGCCTTCGGGGGCCGCCTCGCGGGCCGTCCGCCGCATCCCTACCTCCGCGCCGTGTGGGGTGCCGTCACCGCGGCACCGTCTACCCCGCTCGTGTCTGTGAGTACCCACCGGGCCGCCCGCCCATGGCCCGGGCCGGGTCGCGCGGATCACAGTGTCCGGGCCGCCGGACCGGGCAGGGGCGGTCAGCGGTGGTCCGCCCCGCCGCGGGCGCGCAGCAGGCGGTGGGCGGCCAGTCCGCCCGCTCCCGCGATGAAGACGCCGCCCGCGACCAGGGCGGGCACGGAGTCCGTGAAGGAGCCGCCGGCACCGGCGCGCACGCCGTGCGGGTGCACGGTGGGGGCGCAGGTGTGGTGGGTGGATGCCGGTCCGGGACGGCAGGACGGCTCGTGCCGCTTCGGCGGCTCGTGCGGCCAGGCCGGCTCGTGCGGCTCGGCCGGCTGGTGCGGCTTGGACGGCTGGTGCGGCTTGGACGGATCGTGGGGGCCGGGCGGCTTGGTGGGGCAGTGCCGGCCGGGCTGCGGCGGCTCGGGGCACGGTTTGCCGCCGCCCACCGTCGACACGGTGAGCGTCGCGCTCCACGGCTTGCCCTGCCCGCCGGGTGCCGCCGGGCAGGTGCCGTCGACGGTCCACGCCGAGTCCGGGCCGACGGCGTCCGGGTCGCCCTCGAAGTTCTCGGCGGGCGCGATGCGGGCGGTGCCCCGGTAGGCGGGGCCGGCGCCCTCGTCGTCGTTGCCGGGAACCTTGCGCAGGGCGACGGTGCCCTCGTCGAAGGCCTGCGAGGTGGCGTCCAGGGTGGCCGGAGCGGGGCCCTTCGTGCCGGGGCAGGAGACGGAGACGGTGACGGTGGCGCCGGGTTTCACCGAGGCCGGGCTCACCTCGGCGGACGGCTCCCCGTGCCGGCGAGGCCGGGGCGGCCGACATCCCCAGGGCGGCGCTGGTCAGAAGGGCGGTGGAGAGGGCGCGGGCGGTGCGGCGCATGGGTCTCCTCGGGGTGACGGCGGGGCGCTGCGCTTGCGCCCACGCGTTCATCACAGCCCGTGCGGCGTCCGCCCGCCCGCGGCCGTGCGCCGTTCGTGGGACGGGGACCGGCCGGGTGGGTGACGCGCAGGTTTGAGACGCGGCCCGGGCTCCCCTTTCTGGCCCCGGGGCGTCGGGCGCCGGCCGCCCGGGGTCGCTCGGTCACCGGCCGCCCCTGGGACGCTCGGTCACCGGCCCCTCCGGGAACGCTCGGTCACCGGCCGGCCCGGGCTCACTCGGGCGCCGGCTCGTCGCCCAGGACCTGTTCGCGGACCTTGAGGCAGCAGCGGGTGATCAGGCGGGAGACGTGCATCTGGGAGATGCCGAGCTGTTCGGCTATCCGGCTCTGCGTCATGTCGTCGAAGAAGCGCATGTAGAGGATGGCCCGTTCGCGCTCCGGCAGGGCGGCGAGCCGCTCCTTGACGGCCTCGCGGTCCACGACGGTGTCGAGCGCCGGGTCCGGGGCGCCGAGGGCGTCGCCGAGGGAATAGCCGTCCTCGCCGCCGGGCAGCTCGGCGTCGAGGGACAGGGCGGTGAAGCTCTCCAGGGCCTCCAGCCCCGCCCGGACGTCCTGCTCGCTGAGGTCGGCCCGTTCGGCGATCTCGGCGACGGTGGGGCCCCGGCCGGAGACGGTCTGGGAGAGTTCCTGGCCGGCGACGCGGACGCGGTTGCGCAGTTCCTGGACCCGGCGCGGCACGTGCAGGGTCCACATGTGGTCGCGGAAGTGCCGCTTGATCTCGCCGGTGACGGTCGGCACGGCGTAGCTCTCGAAGGCGTGGCCGCGGTCGGGGTCGTAGCGGTCGACGGCCTTGACCAGGCCGAGCGCGGCGACCTGGCGCAGGTCCTCGTAGCTCTCGCCCCGGTTGCGGAAGCGGCCGGCGAGCCGTTCGGCCATGGGCAGCCAGGCCTCGACGATCCGGTCGCGCAGCGCGTCCCGCTCGGGCCGTCGGGGAGCGCGGCGAGTGCGCGGAAGGCGTCGGCGGTGTCGGGGGCGTCGTCGTGCGGGTGCCTCGCGGAGCCCTGCAAAGGCTTCGCGGAGCCCTGAGAAGACGTCACGGGGCCCTCCGGGTGCTTGGCGGAGCCCTCCGGGTGCTTCACGGAACCCTGCGGATGCTTCACGGGACCCTGCGGGTCCTTCGCGGTGGCGGGGGTCGGCATGTGCGTCGCAGCTCCTTCGGAGTGCGGGGTCTGCCGTCGGTGCCGCACTGCACGGCCGACGCGGCCGGCACGGCCGGAGCAGGCGGCCGGGGGCCGGGGCCCGCGGTGCGTGCCGCGGGTGCGCGGCGCCCGGGACGGCACGGCCCGGGGTCGGGCGGTCACCGTGGAAGCGCGTCCGTTCCGGACGGGCCTGCCCGGGACGGTGGGCGGTGGATGCCCGCTCCCACGGACGTGCCTTCTGTCCGAAGCACTGACCTTGCGCCTGCCCCCGCCCCGGCCCCGCAAACGCCGCCCAGGTTTTCCGGGGGGCCACACGGTGACTCGTACGGCTGCGCCGAAACCACCGCACCCGTCCGGGAGGTCCTGTCCATGAGCACCAAGGTCTCCGACCACGTCCTGCAGCGGCTGCGCGACTGGGGCGTCGAGCAGGTCTTCGCCTATCCCGGCGACGGCATCAACGGCCTGCTCGCGGCCTGGGGCAGGGCCGGCGACCGGCCGCGGTTCGTGCAGTCCCGGCACGAGGAGATGTCGGCGTTCCAGGCGGTCGGGTACGCCAAGTTCAGCGGCCGGCTCGGGGTGTGCGCGGCGACCTCCGGACCCGGGGCGATCCACCTGCTCAACGGGCTGTACGACGCCAAACTCGACCATGTCCCGGTGCTGGCGGTCGTCGGGCAGACCCACCGGACCGCGATGGGCGGCTCGTATCAGCAGGAGGTGGACCTGCACGCGCTGTACAAGGACGTCGCCTCCGACTTCGTGGAGACGGTGACGGTCCCCGAGCAGCTGCCGAACGTGCTGGACCGGGCGATCCGCACCGCCTGCGCGCGCCGCTGCCCGACCGCCGTGATCATCCCCGGCGATGTGCAGGAGCTGGAGTACGAGGCGCCCACGCACGAGTTCAAGATGGTGCCGTCCAGCCTCGACGTCAGCTCCTGGACGCAGGTGCCGTCGGAGGACGCGGTGCGGCGGGCGGCGGAGGTCCTGAACGCCGGTGACAAGGTGGCGATCCTGGTCGGCCAGGGCGCGGCCGGGGCCCGCGAACAGGTGGAGCACCTCGCCGAGCTGCTCGGCGCGGGCGTCGCCAAGGCGTTGCTCGGCAAGGACGTGCTCAGTGACGAACTGCCGTACGTCACCGGCTCGATCGGACTGCTGGGCACCCGCCCCTCGTACGAGCTGATGCGGGACTGCGACACCCTGCTGACCATCGGCTCCTCGTTCCCCTACTCCCAGTTCCTGCCGGACTTCGGCAAGGCCCGGGGCGTGCAGATCGACATCGACCCGCACATGATCGGGATGCGCTATCCGTACGAGGTGAACCTCGTCGGTGACGCCCGGGCCACCCTGGAGCGGCTGATCCCGCTGATCGAGAGCGGCCGCGGACGCGAGTGGTTCGAGACGGTGTGCGACAACGTCGCCCGCTGGCGCGAGGTGATGGAACGGCGCGCCGGCCTGGAGGCCGACCCGGTCAACCCGGAGTACGTGGCCCGTGCCCTGGACCCGCTGCTGCCGGACGACGCCGTGATCACCTCCGACTCGGGCTCCGTGGCCAACTGGTACGCCCGGCACCTGACGATGCGGGCCGGCATGCGCGGGTCGCTGTCCGGCACGCTGGCGACGATGGGCTGCGGGGTGCCGTACGCGATCGGTGCGAAGTTCGCCCACCCGGACCGGCCGGTGGTCGCCCTGGTCGGCGACGGGGCGATGCAGATGAACGGGCTCGCCGAGATGATCACGGCGGCGAAGTACCGGGAGCTGTGGGAGGACCCGCGGCTGGTGGTGGGCGTCTTCAACAACCAGGACCTCAACCAGGTCACCTGGGAACTGCGGGCCATGGGGGGCGCCCCGTCCTTCCTGCCCTCGCAGCAGCTCCCGGACGTGCAGTACGCCCAGTTCGCCCGCTCCCTGGGGCTGACCGGCATCCGCGTGGAGAAGCCGGAGGACGTCGAGCCGGCCTGGCGGGCGGCGCTGGCTGCGGACGGCCCCGCGGTGGTCGAGTTCCTCACCGACCCGGCCGTGCCGCCGATCCCGCCGCACGCCACCTGGGACCAGATGGAGGCGACGGCGGCCTCGCTCCTCAAGGGCGACGCGGACCGCGGCTCGGTCGTCAAGCGGGGCTTCAAGGCGAAGATGCAGGAGTTCCTGCCGGGCCGGGAGAAGAAGTAGGCGGCCGGGCGGCGGCCGCGTCGGGGCCGTCGGGCGCCGGGTCCGCGCCCGGCAGCAGCAGGTCTTCGTAGCGTCCCAGCGCCAGCACCACGCCGAGCATGAGGACCGGGATGAGCACCGCGAGCATCGCCATGGTCCTGTCCGTCCTTCCGGGATTCGGGGGGAGAGAGCATGGGCGTGGGGGTATGTGCCGGGTTCCCGGGGCGCGCGGCGCAAACCCGGCGAACCGGCCGGGGCGATTCCGTGTCGGTCCCCGGTGTTCGGGTACGCGGTGCCCACCCCGAAGGATCTGGAGGGAGACATGCAGCGAGGCAGCGACCGGCTGAGCGTCCACCGCGACGACGAGATGAAGCACGAACTGCAGGGTCTGCTCAAGTCCGGGCACCCCACCCGCACCGAGGAGTGGCACGACCCGGAGCCGACCGCCGACGACGACCCGGAGGTCGCCCACGGTCCGGTGACGCCGGGCCGCGGGCCGTCGCTCCTGGAGTCGCTCCGGCTGGAGCTGGCCCGGCACCTGACCCGCGGCGCGTTTCCCGCGACCCCGCGGGAGCTGGCGCGCGCGCTGCGCCGCGACAACGCGCCCGACGCCCTCGTGGAACGGGTCGAAGGGCTGCCGCACAAGTCGCACTACGCCACCGTCCAGGAACTGGCCGAGGCCGTCACCGGGTCCGGGCGGGGCGGTACGTGACCACCAGGGGCCGTGCGAGGGCACGGCCCCGTGAGGAAGGGTCCCGGCCATGGCCCAGTACGTGAAGGACGTGATGACCCGGGCGTGGTCGCCGTCCGCCCGGACGCCTCGCTCGTCGAGGCGGCGCAGCTGATGCGCTCGCAGAACATCGGCGACGTGGTGGTGGCCGACGGACAGCGCATCGTCGGGGTGCTCACCGACCGTGACATCGCGGTGCGGGCCGTGGCCGAGGGCATCGACCCGCTGACCGTGGGCGCGCGGTCGGTGTGCACGCCCGACCCGCTGGTGGTCGCCCCGGACGACCCGGTGTCCGACGCGGTGGCGCTGATGCGCGAGCACGCCGTCCGGCGGCTGCCGGTCGTGGAGAACGGGCTGCCGGTGGGGATGGTGACCCTCGCCGACCTCGCCGAGGCGGAGGACCCGTCCTCGGCGCTGGCGGACATCAGCCGCGCGGATCCCGACACGCGCGGCCCGGACACCGCAGCAGGCACCGGAACAACGGAAAGGACGTGACAGCAATCATGCGCATCGCATTCCTGGCCGCACCCGAGGGCGTGGAGCAGGTGGAGCTGACCGAGCCGTGGCAGGCGGCGAAGGACGCCGGTCACGAGCCGGTGCTCGTCTCCACGGAGCCGGGCGAGATCCAGGCGTTCGACCACCTCGACAAGGCGGACACCTTCCCCGTGGACGAGGTGGTGGGCGACACCTCCGCGGACGCGTTCGGCGCCCTGGTGCTGCCCGGCGGAGTGGCCAACCCGGACTTCCTGCGGATGGACGACAAGGCCGTGGCGTTCGTGAAGGACTTCTTCACCCAGGGCCGCCCGGTCGCCGCGATCTGCCACGCGCCCTGGACGCTGGTCGAGGCCGACGTCGTACGGGGCCGGGTGCTGACCTCGTGGCCGAGCCTGCGGACGGACATCCGCAACGCCGGCGGCACCTGGGTCGACGAGCAGGTGAAGGTCTGCGACCACGGGAACAACAAGCTGATCACCAGCCGCAAGCCGGACGACCTGAAGGCGTTCTGCGAGACGTTCCTGGCCGAGTTCGGCAGGGCCGGGAGCTGAGCGGCGCCCGCCGCGGCGGGCGCGCGCCGGAGGGACGGGCACCCCACGGGACCACGGGTCTCGGCGGGGTGCCCTCTCAGGTGCCGGGCGCGCAGGTGCCGGGCGTGCCGGGGGCTCAGGTGCCGGGCGTGCCGGGGGTCGCGGTCTGGCCGGAGCCGCGTTCGCGGGCGCCCTCCCGGGTGCGGCCGGCGGCCACGGGGCGGCGCGGGTTGCGGCGCAGCCACTCGCCCTCGAGCTGGGCCATGCGTTCGTTGTGGGCGCGCAGAGCGTCGTTGGAGCCGTAGAGCAGCGTGTCGTGGCGGGTGCGGTGGATGGTCTCCAGCTCCTTCATGAGCTGCTGGTCGTCCAGTCGCTCCGGGTCCACTCCGGTCATGGTGCCGTCCCACGTGTCGTGTTCGTTCATGCGGTCCGGGTACCCGCCCCGGTGAAACACCACCCCGAGCGGCATCCGGGAGGGAACCATGGATCTCGCCTTTCTGCACCCACTCTACGAACATCCCGGCCCCTGGGCCTCCGTGTACGTCGACCTCTCCCGCCATGCGGAGGACACCGCCCACGCCCGCGAGCTGACGGCCGCGGCGGTGGCCCGGGAGCTGGCGGAGCAGGGCGCCGACGAGGCGACCTGCCGGGCCGTGCAGGAGGCGGTGGACGACCTGCGGCACTCCTCCGACCCGCACGGACGCGCCCTGTTCGCCCGCGCGGGACAGGTGGTGCTGGACCCGCCGCTGGCCCGCCGGCCGCAGGGGGCACCTCCGCCCACTGGGCGCCGCTGCCGCACGTGGCGCCGCTGCTGGAGCTGGCCGGCGAGGACCCGGTGTGCGTGGTGGCGTACATCGACCGCAAGGGCGCCGACTTCGAGCTGCGCAGCGCGCTGGGCAGCCAGGACGCGGGCTCGGTGACCGGACGGCAGTGGCCGGTGCACCGCACCAGCACGGTGGACTGGTCCGAGCGTCACTTCCAGCTGCGGGTGGAGAACACCTGGGAGCACAACGCGGCGGAGATCGCCGACGCGCTCGCCGTGTGCCAGGAGGAGACCCGCGCCGACCTGCTGATCCTGGTGGGCGACGACCGGGAGCGGCGCTCGGTGCACGAGCGGCTGCCCAAGCGGCTTCAGGACCGGGTCGTGGAGGCCTCCCGCGGCTCCGGCAGCCGGCTGCTGGACGACGAGGTGGAGCGGCTGCGCGACGAGCACGTGCGGACCCGGGCCCAGCAGGACCTGGACCGGTTCCTCGCCGCCCGCACCCCGGACGGGGAGGGCCGGGCCGCCGCGGTGGAGGGCGTGCCGGCGCTGGTGGAGGCCGCCCGTGAGCACCGCATCGACGAGCTGCTGGTCATCCCGGACGGGCCGGACACGCACCGCGAGGTGTGGATCGGCGAGGACCCGGACCAGCTGGCGGTGCGCCGCACCGAGCTGAAGACGCTCGGCGAGCAGCACTCCTGGTCGGCCCGCGCGGACGACGCGCTGCTGCGTTCGGCGGTGATGACCGGCGCCCCGGCGATCTCGGTGGTCCCGGCGCTGCCGGAGGACGGCGAGGACGCCCCGGTCGGCGGGCTCGGCGCGCTGCTGCGCTGGAAGTGACCCGAGCCCGGTGATGCGGGTCCGGTGTGCCGCGCACGGGCGGCGGGTCAGCGCACGCGTTCGACCCGCCGCTCGTCCCATACCGGCTCCGCGGTCTCGCGGACCCGGCCGTCGCTGCCGAAGACCAGGAAGCGGTCGAAGGAGCGGGCGAACCAGCGGTCGTGGGTGACCGCGAGGACCGTGCCCTCGAAGGCCTCCAGCCCTTCCTGCAGGGCGTCGGCGGACTCCAGGTCGAGGTTGTCGGTCGGCTCGTCGAGGAGCAGGGCGGTGACGCCCTGGAGTTCCAGCAGCAGGATCTGGAAGCGGGCCTGCTGGCCGCCGGAGAGCCGGTCGAAGGTCTGCTCGGCCTGCCGGGTCAGTTCGTAGCGGCGCAGCCGGGACATGGCGGCGCCCCGGTCCTGGGCGTGTTCCCGCCACAGGATGTCCAGCAGGGTGCGGCCCTCCAGTTCGGGGTGGGCGTGGGTCTGCGCGAAGTGGCCGGGCACGACGCGCGCGCCGAGCCGGAAGCGCCCGGTGTGCGCGACGTCCTCGCCGGCCAGCAGGCGCAGGAAGTGGGACTTGCCGGAGCCGTTGGAGCCGAGCACGGCGACCCGTTCGCCGTAGAAGACCTCCAGGTCGAAGGGTTTCATCAGGCCGGTCAGTTCCAGCCGCTCGCAGGTGACGGCGCGCACGCCGGTCCGGCCGCCCTTGAGCCGCATCCGGATGTCCTGCTCGCGCGGCGGCTCCGGTGGCGGCCCGGCCTCCTCGAACTTGCGCAGCCGGGTCTGGGCGGCCCGGTAGCGCGAGGCCATGTCGTCGCTGTTGGCGGCGGCCTGACGCAAATTCAGCACCAGCTTCTTCAGCTGGGCGTGCTTCTCGTCCCAGCGGCGGCGCAACTCCTCGAAGCGGGCGAAGCGTTCGCGCCGGGCCTCGTGGTACGTCGCGAAGCCGCCGCCGTGCACCCAGGCGTCGGCGCCGGCCGGGCCCGGTTCGAGGGAGACGATCCGCTCGGCGGCGCGGGCGAGCAGCTCCCGGTCGTGGGAGACGAACAGGACGGTCTTGCGGGTCTCGGCGAGCCGCTGCTCCAGCCACCGTTTGCCGGGCACGTCGAGGTAGTTGTCGGGCTCGTCGAGCAGCAGCACCTCGTCGGGGCCGCGCAGCAGCGCCTCCAGCACCAGCCGCTTCTGCTCCCCGCCGGACAGCGTGCGCACCTGCCGCCACTGCGCCTTCTCGTAAGGGACGCCCAGCGCGGCCGTGGTGCACATGTCCCACAGGGTCTCCGCCTCGTAGCCGCGGGCCTCGGCCCAGTCGGCGAGCGCCTGGGCGTAGCGGAGCTGGGCGGCCTCGTCGTCGCGGGACATGACCGCGTGCTCGGCGGCGTCGACGGCGCGCGCGGCCTCGCGGACGCGCGGCGGCGCGACGGCCACCAGCAGGTCGCGCACGGTCGTCTCGTCGCGCACCGAGCCCACGAACTGGCGCATCACCCCGAGGCCGCCGCTGACCGAGACGCTGCCGCCGTGCGGCGCGAGTTCGCCGGCCAGCAGCCGCAGCAGGGTGGTCTTCCCGGCGCCGTTGGGACCGACCAGGGCGACGACGCTTCCGTCGCCCACCCGGAAGGAGACATCGCCGAGCAGTGCCCTCCCGTCGGGGAGGTGGTACTCCAGGTGCGCTGCTTCGAGATGGCCCATGGGAGGCGATTGTGTGGCGGGCCCCGGGGCGCGGCAACCGGTTTTCGCCGCGGCCGTCGGGGCGTCCGCGCTGGAACCGCCGTTCGCCGGGTAGGCGCAGGGCATGAGCCCCGACGTAGACCTCACCGCCCCGACGCCCGGACCGCATCCCGTCCGCAACCGGTTCCTGCGGCTCGACCAGCGGCTGTTCGAGGCGGTCGCCGCCCGGCACTGGCCGGCCGGCGACCGTGTGCTGCCCCGTCTCAGCAACAGCGCCAACCACGGTGTGCTGTGGTTCGCGGCGGCCGCGGCGCTGGCCGCGACCCGTACGCCGCGGGCCCGCCGTGCCGCCCTGCGCGGTGTCGCCTCGCTGGGCCTGGCCTCCCTGACCATCAACACCCTGGGCAAGCGCAGCGTCCGCCGCCCGCGTCCGGTGCTGGACCCGGTGCCGCTGGTGCGGCAGCTGAAGCGGCAGCCGGTGACGACGTCGTTCCCGTCGGGGCACGCGGCGTCGGCGGCGGCGTTCGCGGCCGGGGTGGCCCTGGAGTCCCCGGCCTGGGGTGCGGCCGTGGCCCCGCTGGCCTGTGCGGTCGCCCTCTCCCGTGTCTACACCGGCGTGCACTTCCCCAGCGACGTGCTGGCCGGGGCCGCGCTCGGCGTGGGGGCGGCGTTCGCCGTACGCGGGATGGTGCCGACGCGCGCCCAGCTGGTGCCGCCGGCCCGGCCGCGCGCCGAGGTGCCGGCGCTGGAGGAGGGCGAGGGGCTGGTGATGGTCGCCAACATCGCCTCGGGCACCTCCGACCGGGTCCGCGCGCTGTGCGACGCGCTGCCCGGCGCGGAGGTCGTCGAGTGCGAGCCGGGTGACGTCCGCGAGGAGCTGGAGAAGGCGGCGGGCCGGGCCCGGGTCCTCGGCGTGTGCGGCGGCGACGGCACGGTGAACGCCGCCGCCGAGGTCGCGCTGCGGTACGGGCTGCCGCTGGCGGTGCTGCCGGGCGGCACGCTCAACCACTTCGCCTACGACCTCGGCGTGGAGGACGTCCGGGCCCTGTGCCGGGCGCTGGAGCAGGGCGAGGCCGTGCGGGTGGACGTGGGCCGGTTCGTCTCCGGCGAGCAGCGCGGGATCTTCCTCAACACGTTCAGTCTGGGGGTGTATCCGGAGCTGGTGCGCGAGCGGGAGCACTGGTCGCCGCGGATCGGCGGCTGGCCGGCCGGGGTGCTCGCGGCGGTGCGGGTGCTGCGCGCCGACCGGCATCCGCTGGAGGCGGAGGTGCGGGGCCGGCGGCGGCCGCTGTGGATGCTGTTCGCGGGCAACGGCACGTACCACCGCATGGGCCTGGCGCCGGGGCGGCGGCTGGATCTGGCGGACGGGCAGCTCGACGTGCGCGTGGTGCACGGCGGCCGGCGGCCCGCGCTGCGGCTGCTGTCGGCGGCCCTCGCCGGGCCGCTGACCCGGTCCCCGGCGCACGCGGCGGTCCAGGTGGGCCGGCTGCGCCTGTCCGGGGTCGCGCCCGGGACGCTGCTGGCGTACGACGGCGAGGTCACCGAGACCGAGGGCGACCTGTTGCTGGAGAAGCTGCCCCAGGCCCTCACGGTGTACCGGCCGCTGCCCGGCGGCGGACTGTTCTCCTGACACCTCGTCAGTCCACTTGGTGATACACGGGTCTCATCATTCGACACGCGGGCGTACGGTGATCACACCGCCGTACGGGGCCCGGGGTCTGCCGGACAGCCCCTGGGGGTGCCGTGCGGCGGCGTCGCCCGCATGCCGGAGAAGGGATCAGCGATGCCCAGTCCCGAGGAGACCGCCGTCTACACGCACGGACACCACGAGTCCGTGCTCCGCTCGCACACCTGGCGCACCGCCGCCAACTCCGCCGGGTACCTGCTCGGCTCCCTCCGGCCGCACATGCGGATCCTGGACGTCGGCTGCGGTCCGGGCACCATCACCGCCGATCTGGCGGCCCTCGTCCCGGACGGTCACGTGACCGGCGTCGACCGCGCGCCGGGCGTCCTGGAGCGGGCCCGCGCCACCGCCGCCGAGCGGGGGTGGCCAACGTCGACTTCGCGGTGGCGGACGTGCACGCGCTGGACCACCCGGACGACACGTTCTGCGTGGTCCACGCCCACCAGGTGCTCCAGCACGTCGGCGACCCCGTCGGGGCGCTGCGGGAGATGCGGCGGGTGACCCGGCCGGGCGGTCTGATCGCCGTGCGCGACGCGGACTACGCGGCGATGACCTGGTACCCCGCCTCGCCCGGCCTGGAGGACTGGCTGGACCTGTACCGCCGGGTCGCCCGTGCCAACGGCGGCGAGCCGGACGCCGGGCGCCGGCTGAAGGCCTGGGCGCTGCGGGCGGGGCTGACCGACGTCACCGCGACCTCCGCCACCTGGACCTTCGCCACGCCGGAGGAGCGCCGGTGGTGGAGCGGGCTGTGGGCGGAGCGCACCCTCGCCTCCTCCTACGCCGACCGGGCCGTGGAGGGCGGCCACGCGACGCCGGAGGAGCTGCGGGCCGTCTCGGCCGCGTGGCGGGAATGGGGCGAGCGGGAGGACGGCTGGTTCGGTGTCCTGCACGGAGAAATTCTGTGCCGTAAAGAAGCCTGATTCCTGATTCCCGGGAAACCAGTACGGCAGGAGGTTTCACACTATGGTTCCACTTCTGCTCGTTCTGCTTCTGGCAGTGATTCTTTTCGGCGCCGGATTCGCGGTGAAGGTGCTGTGGTGGATCGCCCTGGCGGTCCTGGTCCTGTGGCTGCTGGGCTTCCTGGCCCGCGGCACGACCGCGAGCGGCGGCCGGGGCCGCTGGTACAGGTGGTGAGGCGCTGCCCGGGAGGTCACTCCCGGGGCAGCAGCGGTCCGAGCGGCCCGAGGTCCAGGTTCAGGTCCTCGGGCCGCAGTCCGTAGCGCTCGCGCAGTTCGGTCATGCGGTCCTCGAGGAGCATCAGGGTGAGCCCGATGCGCTCCTCCTGCTCCTCGGACAGGTCGCCCTCGTCGAAGCGGCGCAGCGCCTGGCGCTCCATGAGCTGGCGCAACAGCTCCACGACGGTCAGCACGAGCTTGATCAGGTCGCGTTCGACCGTGTCGGGGTCGAGGTCGAGACGCCGGCGGCGGTCCGGTGCGGAGTCTCCCGGTACGGACTTCTCCGGTGCGGACTCCTCCGGTACGGGCGCGGGACGGGCTGCGGTCCCCGCGTGCCGTCGGGTTCGGGTCCGGGCGCGGTCACGTCAGTCACCCCACGGCGAGGGCACGTCGCGGTTGACCGAGCTGATCAGCGCGTTGAGGTCGATGCGGACCAGGTCGACGTCCGCGATGCGCAGCGTGATGTCCCCGTGATGACCACACCGCCGGCCAGCAGCCGGTCGAGCAGGTCGACCAGGGCGATCTCCCGGCGTTCGACGACCGTCACGCGCCCTCCCCCTCGTTCTCGTCTCCGGTTTCCTTTCCGGCCCCCTCCTCGCCGGCGAAGGAATAGGCCGCCCACGGCCCGGTGAGTTCCACCCGAATTCCGGGGCGTCGTCCTTCGTGCGGTCCACGATTTCCACGAATTCCTCGGAACTGTTCCGCGGCACCAAATAGGCGGCATTGAGGACGTTGCGACCGGCGGCACCGGACAGCCGCGGGTCCTGCGGGGCGTGCAGCCGGGCCGCGTCGGCGCGCGCGGACAGCGTCTCGTGCAGCCGGGTCGCGAACTCCTCGGCGCGGGACCACAGGTCCTCGTGCGCCCGGGTCCGCATGCTCCGCTGCCGCAGGTAGTCCCGGCCGGAGGCCGGCCGGGCGGGCTGCGCGGCGGCCTGAGCGTCCGGCCCGCGGTCCGGCGCCTCGACGAACACCTTCACGCCCCATTCCACCCGCCCGGCCAGCCGGTCGAGGGTGCGCCGGAAGTCGTCCTCGCGCTGCTCCATCATCACGCGGACGCCGCTGTCGTCCCGGAAGACGGTGGCCAGCCGGAGCGGCAGCGGCGTGGTGACGACGGTGAGCGCGTCGACGACCTGCTGGTGGGCTCTGGCGGTCGCGGCCAGCCAGTCCAGATCCTCCAGATGCGCCCGCAGCGGCTCCTCCGCGAAGTCCGCCTCGGGGACATGGCTGACCACGGCCACCAGCCCGTGGTGGTGCAGCAGGCGGGGCGGATCGCCCGCGACGCCCGTCAGCTGCGACTGCAGGGCCGCGTCGAAGGGGCGGCAGACGGCGTACACGTACCGCAGTCCGGTCATGGGGTCTCTTCTCCCGGTGCTTCCCTCGGTACTTCTCTCGGCGCTCTGCTCGCGACTTCCCTCGATCCGCGGCCCGACTCCAGCTCGGCCAGCCGCTCGCGCAGCTCGGCGTTCTCCCGGGCCAGTTCCTTGTGCCGGGCGTTGGAGGAGAGCGCCGGGTCGCTCTCCCACCAGTCGATGCCCATCTCCTTCGCCTTGTCGACGGAGGCGACGACGAGCCGCAGCTTGATCGTGAGCAGTTCGATGTCGAGCAGGTTGATCTTGATGTCGCCCGCGATCACGACACCCTTGTCCAGCACCCGCTCCAGGATGTCGGCGAGGTTGGCGCTCTGACCCTGTCCGTAGGGTTCGGGCAGCCGGCCGGGCGTGGTCATCGGCGGCCCCCGTGCTCGGCGTACTCCTCCTCGGGTTCGCCCTCGTCCGCGGGTTCGCCCTCGTCCTCGTAGCCGCCCTCGTACTCCTCCTCCGGTTCCTCCTCGTACGCGTCCTCGCGCTCGTCCTCGTACGCGTCCTCGTCGCGGTAGGCGTCGTCGGGCTTGTCCTCGGCGTACTCCTCCTCGGCGTCGCCCTCGTAGGCGCCCCCGGATTCGTCCTCGTCCTCGTACTCCTCCTCCGGTTCCTGCTCGTACGCGCCCTCGCGCTCGTCCTCGTCCTCCTGCCCGGCGCCCTGCTCGTCGCGCCCGTCCCGGTCCTGCTCCTCCTCGGCGACCGCGTCCTCGTGGCTGCGGACGACCTCGCCGTCGCGGATCTCCCCGCGCCAGCCGTCGTCCGCCTCGCCCTTGAAGGTGATGAAACGGACGTAGTTCTTCAGGTCGAGGCGGGCCCGGCGGCCCTGCGCGCGCCAGATGTTGCCGGTCTTCTCGAACAGGCCCTTGGGGTAGTACTCGACGACCAGCAGGACGCGGGTGAGGCTGTCGGCGAGCCGGTGGAAGCTGACCACGCCCTTGGTCGTGCCCTTGGCGCCCTCCGACGTCCAGGAGATCCGGTCGTCGGGCACCTGCTCGGTGGTCTTCGCCTTCCAGCTGCGGTTGGACCAGAAGACCTTCAGCTGCCAGTCGGAGGTCGTGTCGTCGGCACGGTCGGCGCTCTTGACCCCCTTGGCGAAGGTGCTGAAGTCCTGGTAGCGGGTCCACTGGTCGTAGGCGGTGCGCAGCGGCACGCCCACGTCGACGTACTCGATGATGACGGTCGGCTTCTGGCCCGCGCCGCCCTTGCTTCCGCCCTTGCCGCCGAGGTTCTTGAACGCGCCGGCCACGCTGTCCTTCACCCGGCCGGCTCCGACCTCCAGCGCCGAGCGCAGCGGGCCCTTGCCCTCGGCGAGCTTGCGGCCGCCGTCCAGGGCGAGTCTTGCGAACCCGGGGCTGTTGCCCTCGGCGATGTCGTTCAGCTTGACGGTCGTCTCCCCCAGCTTGCGGCCGGCGCCCGTCAGCAGGCGCTGGGCCTGCGCGGCGAGGTACTCCTGCACCTCGGCCTTGAGGCGTTCGGCGGCCTCGCTGCGGGCCACGTCGGCGAGCGGGTTGTTCCCCGCGGCGCCGCCCGCCGCGGACGCCGCCCTGCCCGGGACCTCGGTCATCGCTCGTCACCGCCCTTCGGCAGCCGGGACCGGGCGGCACCGGTCTTCCCCGTGGCCGCCTTCTTCGCCGGCTGCGCCTTCTTGGCCGCGGTTTTCTTCGCCGGAGCCTTCTTCGCGGGGGCCTTCTTCGCGGCCGCCTTCTTCGCGGGGGACTTCTTGGCGGGCGCCTTCCGCGCGGCCCTCCCCGGCTCCGGCCGCGCTTCCCCGTCAGGCCCGGAACGGTCGTCCCGGCCGTCGGCGTCACGGTCGTCGCCGGGGCCACGGCCCTCGTCCGCACGTTCGCCGTGGTCGTCGTCGCGCCCGGACCCGGCGCCCGGCACCTGGGAGGCGACGCCGGAGAGCTGGTCGCGGACCCGTTCGGTGCGCCCGTGCAGACGGTCGGCGAGCGCGTCGAGCTGCCGCTCGACCATGGCACCCGAGGCCGCCTTGCCCACCCCGCGCAGATCCGTGCGCAGCTGGTCGCCGATCTCCTTGAACTGCGGGTTGTTCTGCAGCTGCGTGTTGACCAGTTCCGCGATGCCGCGCGGGGTCAGGTTGAGCTTCTTGCCGGCCACCATCGAGCCGACGGCGAGGGCGAACTTCAGCTTCTTGGTGCGCCCCAGCAGATATCCGGCCCCTACGGCGAGGCCCAGTCCCACTCGATTCATCGTGCCGTCCGTCACCCCGTCCCGCGCTCGCGCGCGATGCGATCTCCAGCCGGTCCAGGAGCTCGTCCTCCTGCCGGTCGAATTCCTCCTCGGTGATCTCCCCGGCCTCCAACCGCTCCTCCAGACGGCCCAGTTCGGCACGGATCGTGGCCGGGTCGTAGTAGATCCGTTCGGCCTCCTGCAGGACCTGTCTGATGGCCCAGGCGCTGCCGCGCACCGGGGCGAACGGCAGCAGCAGCACCTCCGAGAGCAGACCCACGGCGGTCACCCCGCTCCGGTGTCCACCCCGCCGGCCGCGGTGCCCGCCGGTTCGGCGGGGCCGGGTTCGACGAAGCTGTACGGCGGCAGCGGCCCGTTGACCCGCACGTCCAGGTGCGGCAGCTCGCGGCGGGCCCGCTCGACGGTGGCCAGGAACCGTTCTGCCGAGGCGCGGTCCACCAGGAACGACACGTTGGCGAGCCAGCCCGTGGACTCGGGGCCCACGCTCACGGCCTCCGCGTCCGCCTCCAGCGCGCGTTGCAGCGCGGCGGCGTCCACGGACTCCTTGGCCTTGACCGCGCCGGCCACCATCTCGCCCAGCCGGATCTTGTCCTCGTAACTCCCGCCCCTGCCTTGCGGTTGGCCTCGGCCAGGGCGCGGATCTCCGGGTTCTCGGCCATCACGTGGTGCAGGACGGCCTCCTCCACGTGCGTGGCCTTGACGTTGTACTCGACCCGGCCGTCCAGCGCCCGCAGCCGCTCCTTGTAGTGCTCGGCGCGCTCGGCGAGCACCCCGGTGACGGCCTTGTCGTCGGGGCGACGCTGCCGAACCGCATGGGCAGCACACAGGCCGCCGCGCCGGCCTCGCCGATCACGTTCTGGTGGGCGAGCAGGTCCCTGCGCTTGGGCGCAGCCCCTCCGGGGCGTCGCTGACGAGAGCCGCCAGCTCGCCCTCCCTGAGCACCCGCACCCGGCAGGGCGGGTCGCCGACACCGTCCATGCCCTCGGGGAGCGAGGGGTGGGTGCTCGTCGTGATGCCGTAGACGTACGTGCTCACTCCTGCTCCTCCTTCCGTCGCGGGGCCGCGCTCTTGCGGGCCCGCGGACGCTCGGCGCGCTCGGAGCCCTCCTCACGGGCCTGCTTGAAGGCGTCGGATATGGTCTCGGCGGCGCCGGACAGCGCCCCCTTGGACTTGCCGCGGGCGCCGGACTCGGTCATCTCCCCGACCAGGTCGGGCAGGCCGGGGTCCTTGCGGGGCCCGGCCTCCAGGTCGAGCCGGTTGCACGCCTCGGCGAAGCGCAGGTAGGTGTCGACACTGGCGACGACGACACGCACGTCGATCTTCAGGATCTCGATCCCGACGAGGGACACGCGCACGAATGCGTCGATGACGAGCCCCCTGTCCAGAACAAGCTCAAGCACGTCGTAGAGACCGCTGCTGCCGCCTCCGCCGCCGGTCTGTTGTGCCGGTACGACAGTCATGCCGGCTGTTCCTCCCTGTTGGTTGGTTCGCGTGATCGGTCCGTTGCTTGTGTTGCTTGGGTTGCTTCGGTTGCTTCCGGTGGTCGATGTGGTTGATGTGTTTCGCGTGGTCCCTGCGGCGGGCGGCCCTGCGGCCGCCTCACCTGCGCGCGTCGGACCGGCCGCGTTCGTAGCGGCGCACCCGCCGATAGCCGGTGAGCTGTCCCTGGGCGTCCAGGTCCACCTGGTAGGTCGCCAGCAGGCTCATGGTGTCGGGCACGCGCTCGAGCTCGAGCACCTCGACCTCCAGCGACCAGCCCTCCTCCGTCTGCTCGAAGGACGACACGGACTCGGCTTCCATGCCGGTCAGCTCCGCGAGCTGGCCGCGCGCCTGGCGCAGCACGTCCATGGGGCTCGGACGGCGGTCCGCCGTGCGGTTCTCCGTCGCGTTGTCGGCTGAGTTGTCGCTCGGTTGTCCGCGGTGTTGCGGGACTTCTGTGTCTTCTGTGAGTGCTGTGAAGTCTGGGAATCGGACGTGTCTTTTGTGTTCGACATGGCCACCTCCCCCTTCGTGTGGCCGCAAGGGTGTTGGCCAAACCTCAACGGACATATGCGGCCTTCGCGGGGTTCAGCCGCGCAGCGCCTCCAGCCGCCTCCGGGCCGGCCCAGCGACCGGGGGCGGCTCATGATCCCCGCCCAGGGGTTGGTGCGGGCCTGGTCCACGGCGTCGGCGATGGTCCAGCGGCGGGCGTGCAGGGCGGGGTCGTCCAGCTGGTCCCAGGTGACGGGCGTGGCCACGGGGGCGCCGGGCAGGGCGCGGACGGTGTAGGGCGCGACGGCGGTCTGCGCGTACGCGTTGCGCTGCACGTCGAGGTAGAGCCGGTCGCCGCGGTCCTTCTTGCGCGCGGCGGTGGTGAGCGTGTCCGGGTGGGCGGCGGCGAGCGTGTCGGCGACGTCCCGCGCGAACCCGCGCACCTCGTCGAAGTCGTGGTGTCCGTCGACCGGCACGATCACGTGCAGACCGCGGGAGCCGGTGGTCATCAGCGCCGAGGGCAGGCGCAGGCTGTCCAGCAGTTCGCCCGTGAGGGCCGCCGCCTCGCGGACCGCCTCGAAGTCGTCCCCGCCGGATCGAGGTCGAAGACCATCCGGTCGGGCCGGTCGATCCGGCCGGTCCTCGACAGCCAGCGGTGCAGGGTGAGACAGGCCTGGTCGGCGAGGTAGACGAGGGTGGCGCTGTCGTCGCACACGGTGTGGCAGACCGTGCCGCCCTCCTTGGGCAGCTCGACGCGGGTGATCCACTCCGGGTAGTGCTCCGGCGTGTTCTTCTGCATGAAGCGGGGCCGTCGATGCCGTCCGGGTGCCGCTCCAGCATCAGCGGCCGGCCCGCAGGTGCGGCAGCATGAACGGGGCGACGGCCCGGTGGTAGGCGACGAGGTCGTCCTTGGTGTACTCCTCGGTGTCCCGCCGCCCGGGAAGAGCACCTTGTCCGGGCGGTGGACGTCGACCGTGCGCCGCCCGGCCCGCACGGTCCGAACGGCATCCCCGCTCACCGCACGACCGCCTCCCCCACCAGCAGCCGGCCGGCCGCGGCGATCGACTCGGCGTCGATGCCCGCGGCGTGCAGCTGCTCGTCGGGCGCGGCCGAGCCCGGCATGGACCGGACGGCGAGCCGGACCAGCCGGGGCACCGGCCGGCCGTCGGTGAACGCGTCGAGGACCGCGTCGCCGATGCCGCCCTCCGGATGGTGGTCCTCCACGGTCAGCAGGCAGCCGGTGTCCTCGGCGGCCTGCCGCAGGGTGGCGGCGTCGACGGGCTTGACGGAGTACAGGTCGATCACCCGGACCGGGATGCCCTCCCCTTCCAGGGCGTCGGCGGCGGCGAGCGCCTCGGGCACGGTGACACCGGCGGCGACGATGGTCATCCGGTCGGCGTCACAGGCGCGCAGCACCTTGCTGCCGCCGACGGGGAACTCCTCGTCGGGGCCGTAGACCACCTCGCTCCCGCCGCGGGAGGTGCGCAGGTAGCGGATGCCCTCCAGGTCCGCCATCGCGGCGACCAGCCGGGCCGTCTGGTTGGCGTCGCACGGGTACAGCACGGTGGAGCCGTGCACCGCGCGCATCATCGCCAGGTCCTCCAGGCCCATCTGGCTGGGGCCGTCCTGGCCGATGGCGACGCCCGCGTGCGAGCCGACCAGATTGACGCCGGAGCCGCTGATGGACGCCATGCGCACGAAGTCGTACGCGCGGGTGAGGAAGGCCGCGAACGAGGAGGCGTACGGCACCCAGCCCGCGTGGCCATGCCGACGGCGGCGGCCACCATCTGCTGCTCGGCGATGTAGCACTCGAAGTACCGCTCGGGTGGTCCTTGGCGAAGGCCTCGGCGCGGGTGGAGTCGCCGACCTCGCCGTCGAGCGCGACGACGTCGCCGCGGGCGGTGCCGAGCGCGGCCAGGGCCTGCCCG
This sequence comes from Streptomyces sp. SW4, assembly GCA_003248315.1. Taxonomy (GTDB): domain Bacteria; phylum Actinomycetota; class Actinomycetes; order Streptomycetales; family Streptomycetaceae; genus Streptomyces. The sequence continues at coordinate 10,996 of QKWM01000001.1, read as the reverse complement.
AAGGCGTCGCGCGTGGCCACCTCCTCGCCCTTCTCCCAGCGGGGCAGCTCGACCGCGCCGGATCCGACGGAGTGCAGCGCGCGCGTGGCGGGCGGCTCCTGCACCCGGACGCGGATGCCGCGCGGTCCGCCGAGTTCGGCGATCGCCTCGTCGGCGTCCTTCAGGGGCTTGCCGTGCAGCCCCTCGCGGTCCTCCACGTCCGCGACGCCCTTGCCCTTGAGGGTGCGGGCGATGATCGCCGTGGGCTGGCCCCTGGTGGAGGCGGCCTCTCCGTAGGCGCGGTCGATCGCGTCGACGTCGTGGCCGTCGATCTCGACGGTGTGCCAGCCGAAGGCCTGGAAGCGGCGGGCGTAGGCGTCGAGGTCGTGCCCGTGCCGGGTCTGGCCGCGCTGCCCGAGCCGGTTGACGTCGACGATCGCGGTGAGGTTGTCGAGGTGCTCGTGCCCGGCGTGCTCGGCCGCCTCCCACACCGAGCCCTCGGCCAGTTCGCTGTCGCCGCACAGCACCCACACCCGGTAGTCGGCGCGGTCCAGCCGCTTCCCGGCGAGCGCGATGCCGACCCGACGGGCAGGCCCTGTCCGAGCGACCCGGTGGCCGTCTCGACCCAGGGCAGCCGCTGCGGGTGGGTGGCCCTCCAGCCGGCTGCCGAGCCGGCGGAAGGTGAGCAGTTCCTCGTCGTCGATGACGCCGGCGGCCTTGTAGGCGGAGTACAGCAGCGGGGAGGCGTGGCCCTTGGACAGCACGAAGCGGTCGTTGCCGGGGTGGGCGGGGCGTTCGAAGTCGTAGTGCAGGTGGTTGGCCAGGAGGACGGCCATCAGGTCCGCGGCGGACATCGAGGACGTGGGGTGTCCCGAGCCCGCGGCGGCGGCCGACCGCACGCTGTCGACGCGCAGCTGCTGGCCCAGTTCGACGAGTTCCTCGGTGTTCATGAGTCTCCTTCCGCGGGTCGTCACGCTTGACGGGGCCGGGCGCGGCGCCCGGACCGGGCTCGCCGCCGGGCTGGTTCCTGGCGGGCTCACCACCGGGCTGGTTCTTGGCCGGCTCACCACCGGGCTGGTTCCTGGCCGGCTCACCGCCCGGCTGGTTCCTGGCCGGCTCACCGCCCGGCTGGTTCCTGGCCGGCTCACCGCCCGGCTGGTTCCTGGCCGGCTCACCGCCCGGCTGGTGCTTGGCGGCTTCCCCGCCCGGCCGGTTCCGGGCCGATTCCCCGCCCGGCCGGCTCCGGGTCGCTCCCCCGTCCGGACGGTTCGGGACCGGCTCGTCCCCCGGCCGGCCGTCGGGGTGGGCCGCCACCCGGGCCACCTCCGGCGACGACGACTCCAGCGGCACCGACCAGGACCGGACCAGCCCCAGCTGGACGGCCTGGCGCGGCAACACCGCGTCCAGCATCCAGTCCGCCGCGACCCGGATCCGGTTGCCGGGCATCGCCGCGAGGTGGTAGCCGCGGGTCACGGCGCCGGCCGCCACGCCGGACAGCGGAACCCCGAGCGGATTGGCGGCGGCCTTGGCACCGCCGAGGTCCACCACGAACCCCATGTCCTTGTGGCGGTACGCCCGGCGCTCACCGCCCAGCCCGAGCGAGGCGGCGACGTTCTGCGCGCACACCTTGCCGTGCCGCCAGGCGTGCTGCGCGGTCATCGGCGTGTACGCGCCCGGGTTGTTCAGGTCCGGCACGGCGGCCACGTCGCCGCAGGCGAACAGCTCGGGACGCCCCGGCACCTGCAGGTGCGGGTCGACGAGCAGCCGGCCGCGCTCCAGGGGCAGCCCCAGGGCTCCACCAGGGGTCGGGCCGCACGCCCACGCACCACACCAGGGTGCGGGTGTCGACGGTCTCGCCGTCGGTCAGCAGCACGCCGTCGTGCGTGGCCTCCTTCACGGAGGTCCCCATCCGCACGTCCACGCCGCGCTGGCGCAGCACCCGGTCGGCGGTGCCGGAGAGCCGTTCGTCCATCTCGGGCAGCACCCGCGGCGCGACGTCCAGCAGCATCCAGCGCGGCCGCATGCCCGCCCGCAGCGGATGCTTGCGGACCTGCGCGTCGGTGAACATCTGGCCGTGCGCCGCGACCTCCGTCCCGGTGTAGCCGGCACCGACCACGACGAACGTGCACCGCGCGGCGCACTCCTCCCGGTCCCGGGTACTGGCGGCCAGCTCGACCTGCCTCGTCACGTGGTCGCGCAGATAGAGGGCCTCCGGCAGTCCGCGGAAGCCGTGGGCGTGCTCGGCGACACCGGGATCGGCAGCAGCTTGTTGACGCTGCCCGCGGCGAGCACCAGCCGGTCGAAGCCCAGCGAGCCCTCGCGCCCCTCCGGGTCGGTGTAGTGCACGGTGTGGCCGTCGAGGTCGATGCCGTCGGCCTCGCCGAGGACCAGCCGGACGTGCGGCAGCGTGCCCGAGAGGGACACGGTGACCCGGCGCGGTTCCAGGATTCCCGCGGCGACCTGGGGCAACAGGGGCAGGTAGAGGAAGTAGTCGGTGGGGTTCAGCAGGGTGATGTCGGCCTGGTGCCGGGTGAGCCGGGACAGGGTGCGGGCCGTCCGGTACCCGGCGAAGCCGGCACCGACGATCACGATGCGGGGTCGGCTCACGGTTTCGCCTCCGGGCTGTCGCGTACCTCGTGAGCCTTCCGCGTCCCGTGGCCGGGGGGCCCAAACGTGGGCGACCGGTGCGTACCGCCGGTTTCCGGCCTCCCGGCCGGGTACCCGGCGCGTGACCGCCCGGCCGGGTAGCCGGCGCCGGACCGCCCCACCGACACCCACCCCGTCCCATCCCGTCCCACCCCACCCCACCCCGTCCCGTCCCGATCGACGTCCACGTCCCCGTCCCGGAGGCACCCCCTCATGCCCGAGTACGGCTACTTCCTCGCGTGCGAGCAGTACGGCCCCGACGAGCTGATCGAGCAGGCCCGGATGGCCGAGCAGGCCGGTTTCGACGCCCTGTGGATCTCCGACCACTACCACCCGTGGAACGACGCGCAGGGGCAGAGCCCGTTCGTGTGGTCCGTGATCGGAGCGCTGTCGAAGGCCGTGTCCCTGCCGGTCGAGACGGCGGTGACCTGCCCGACCGTCCGTGTCCACCCGGCGGTCGTGGCGCAGGCGGCGGCCACCAGCGCGGTGATGACGGGCGGCCGGTTCCGGCTGGGCGTGGGCACCGGCGAGGCCCTCAACGAGCACATCCTGGGTGACGCCTGGCCGCCCGCGCACGTACGCCTGGAGATGCTGGAGGAGGCCATCCAGGTGATGCGCCGGCTGTTCACCGGCGAGGAGGTCGACCACCACGGCACGCACTACACCGTGGAGAACGCCCGCCTGTACACCGTCCCGGACGAGCCGGTCCCCATCGACATCTCCGGCTTCGGCCCCGCGGCGACGCAGTTGGCGTCCCGGGTCGGCGACGGCTACATCACGATGATGCCGGACGCCTCGATGGTGGAGCGGTACCGCAAGGGCGGAGGCGGCGGCAAGCTGGTCAGCGGCGGCACGAAGGTCTGCTACGACACCGACCGGGACGCCGCGGTGCGGACCGTGCACCGGCTGTGGCCCAACGAGCTGCTGCCCGGCGAGCTGGGCCAGGTGCTGCCCTCCCCGAAGCATTTCGAGCAGGCCCAGACGCTGGTCACCGAGGACATGGTGCGGGAGAACCGGGTGTGCGGCGACGACGCCGACGAGCACGTCGCCGAGCTGAGGCGGTTCGCCGACGCCGGCTTCGACCGGGTCTACGTCAACCAGATCGGCCCGGACCTGCGCGGCTTCTTCGACTTCTACCGCACGAAGGTGCTGCCGCAGCTGCGCGGGGCCGGCTGAGCCGCCACGACCGCCACGACCGCCCGCGACGGCCGGCCCGTCACGAGCGGTCGTGCCGCGTCCCGGGGTCGACGTCGCCCGGGCGCGAGGTGAGCGGGCGCCCGGGGCCGGCGCGCCTCCTCCGGTTCCCGCGCCGGGGCGACCGGCGGCATGGGCGGGTAGGGAACCTGGCTGCCGGCGGGCGGTGCGGCCTCGTGCGGCGCGGCGGCGGTGCCGGTCGCGGCCGCGTGCCCGGTCGAGGGGCGGGCGGCGCCGCGCAGCGCGTACGCCACCCCGCCGAGGATCACGGCGGTGATCAGCGCGGCGGCCCAGTCCGGCAGACCGATGGCCAGGACCAGCCCGAGGGCGAGCGCCAGCGCGGCGCCCGCGTAGAGGGCGGCGGCCCCGGAGGCCGCGTACAGCGTGGCGCGGCGGCGCTGCTTGCGCGTCTGCTCGCGCAGCTCGTCCCGGACGGTCTCCCGCGCCACCTGCGCGAGTTCGTCGACCAGATGCCTGTCGAGATGTTCCAAGTGGTCCAGTGGCTTCATGGGATGCGGGTACCCGCGACCGCCCCGGGCATGGGCCCGCGCCCCTTCCGGCCCCAACTAGGCTCTGCCGCATGGACATTCTCGGAGCCACGCTGCGCATCTACGTCGACGACCTGGACAAGGCGATCCCGTTCTACGAGGGGCTCGCCGGCGGCAGAGCCCTCCGCTTCGAGCGCGGCGGCGTCGAAGTGGCCGCGGTCGGCTGCTTCCTGCTGATGAGCGGGCCCGAGTCCCAGCTGGAACTGCTGCGCAAGGTCGCCGCGACGATCGCCGTGACCGACGTGGAGGAGGCGCACCGCACGCTCAGCGAGCTGGGCGCGGACATCGTCGCGGGCCCGCTGCCCACCCCGGCCGGCCGCAACCTGATCGCCCGTCACCCCGACGGCACGGTCTACGAGTACGTGGACCGCCGGGCGCCTGAGCCGGTGCACCACCGGGACTGAGCCGGTGCACCACCGGGCCCGAGCCGGTGGCCCCGGACTGCGACGGTGGCCCCCGGACTGAGACGGTGGCCGCCGAACCTGAGCCGGTGGCCGCCGGCCCGGTCGGGCACCGCGGCCGGGCCGGGCACCGCGACCGGCCCCCGGCGTCGTCGGGCCCCCTAGGCGCCGTCGGGCCGCATCCGGAAGTCGAGGTGTGCCGGGAGCGGGTCGCGGGTGAGCGCGGCCCACAGCCGGCCGATGGCCTCGTCCCCCTCCCGCAGGTCGGCGACCTCGAGGCCGCCGTCGAGGAGGGACCGCGCCGCATCGGGCCTGCCCTCGGCGAGGAGCAGCGCCGCCTCGGCCAGCCGGAACCGGCCGCGGGCCCGGGTGGCGGCGTCCAGCCGCTCCAGGACGGCGCGGGCGCCGGCCGTCCGCCCCACGGCGAGGAGCGCCTCGAGGGCCTCCCGGCCGAGCGCCGCCGTGGCGGCCGTCCAGGGCCCGCCGGCACCCGCGTCGCCGTCCGGCCGCACGGCGCACAGGTCGTCGAACGCCTCGGTGTAGCGGTCGGCGGCCCGCTCGGGGTTCCCGCCCTCGCGGTCCGCCACCGCCAGGCAGCGCAGCAGCGGCCAGCGGGCGGCGGCGCCGCGCAGACCCCGCTCCCAGCTGCGCACGGCCTGCGCGAGATCACCGGCGTGCCACTGGGCGACGCCGAGGTGGTACTCGGTGACGGGGTGGCGGGCGCGGTCTCCAGCATGTCCCGCCAGGGCCGGGCGACGAGTGTGTCGGCGGGCGGAAGCTGTCCGTCCGGCTCGGGGAGGAAGCCCGCGCGCAGCAGGTGCAGCCAGGGCTCCTGGGGGGCACCGAGGGTGTCCTCGGCGAACGGCGTGCCGGGCAGTTTCAGGCCGCCGCGGAGCACTTCGAGGGCGCCCCAGCCGGAGCCGGTGGCGAGGATCTCGCCGGGGTCGGCGTCGGCGTGGGTCAGCCAGGTCCGGTAGGCGGTCTCGACGGCCGCGCGGGGCAGCGCCTCCTCGAGCCGGGCCTCGGCTCCGTCGAGGACGGCGTGCCACTCCCCTTCCGGCGGTGCGTGCAGGGGCCCGTAGGCCTCCATCCAGGACACCTCGCTCTCCGCCTCCAGCTCCACGTGTTCGAGCTGGGTGCGGGCGAGGCCGGCCTGGATCTCGCAGTAGCCGCCGGTGCCGGGCTCGGTGAGCCACTCCTGCCAGCGGCGGCCGCCGGGCCCGGAGCCCCAGACGAACAGTTTCCGGCCGCGCAGCACGTCGGTCGAGGTCTGCACCAGCCCGTGCCCGTCGGCGTCGAGCGCGGCGATCCAGCGGCGCCGGCCGTCGGGCAGGTCGTAGAAGTAGTCGGCGGCGTAGGTGCTGCGGAGCGGGTACGTCCGGTCGGTGCCGTCGTACGCCGGGACGGGCACCCGGCGCAGCCGCCGCTCGTAACCGAAGTGGTAGGCGTGGTCGGCGGGGGCGAGGACGCGGCGGTCCTCGGGACGGCGATGTTGGACCACCAGTAGGCGGGCACGGGCCGCTCGTGCGGGTTGCGGACCCGGACGCCGGCGTAGAGGAAGTCCGAGCCGTCGGGCAGCCACAGGTCGACCTGGAAGGGCAGGTCGCGCAGCCGTTCCCACTCCCACAGGCGCAGCATCTCCCCGCCGTCGGGGCGGGGACGCGGGCGGCGTGCAGAGGTGAGCAGGAGAGGGTGGTGTGGCCCGTGGCGCCGATGTTCCATTCGACGCCGCCGGAGTACCAGGCGCCGTTGAGGGCGAAGTTGGCGGGCTGGAAGACCGGGTTGACGTAGAGGAGTTCACGGCCGGACGGTTTGTGGTGGAGGGAGGCGATCCGGCCGCCGAGACCGGGCAGGACGGTGACCCTCAGACGGTCGTTCTCCAGCACGAGGGTGTCGACGGCGCGCGGTTCGCGCCGCCGGTCGTAGCCGTCGCGCACGCGCACCGGCAGCAGGCTGCGCAGCGGTTCGTAGCCGATCTGCCGGGCCATGTCGCGGGGCAGACCGGCCTTGTCGCGGTCCTCGATGCGGTGCGTCTCGTCGAGGGGGCGCAGCGGGGGCAGCGGGTTGTCCGGGCCCAGCGCCGCGGCGGGCAGGGTGAGTACCTCACGTCGGATCGTCGTCACGGTTCCCCATCGAAGCGGCTCGCGGGCGCGCTGAACAGGGGGCGGGCGGCCCGGCCGGGGCTCAGCCGGTGGTCACCGTCTCGGCGGTGATCGCCCAGCGCTGGTGGTCGCGCCAGGCACCGTCGATGTGGAGGAAGTTCGGCGAGAAGCCCTCCAGACGGAACCCGCAGGCACGGGCCAGCGCGATCGAGGCGGTGTTGCCGGGCTGGACGTTGATCTCCAGCCGGTGCAGCCGCATCGGCCCGAAGGCGTGGCGGACGACGAGGCCGAGACCCTCGCGCATCAGTCCGCGGCCGGCCGCGTGCGCGAAGGCGCCGTAGCCGAGCGCCCCGTTCCGGAAGGCGCCCTCGACGATGTTGTTGATGTTGATGAAACCGGCGATGGCGCCGTCGTCCTTCTCGCACACCAGGAAGCCTGCCCGGGCCGGGTCGTCGATCAGCCGGCCGGCGTAGGCGGCGTAGGCCTCGGCGGAGTCCGGCGGGAACAGCCAGGGGTGGTGCAGGTCCTTGCTCTCGCGGGCGCGGGCGGTGAACTCGCCGGCGTCCTCGAGGGTGAAGTGGCGTATGCCCACCCGGGGCCCTTCGGCGAGGTAGCGGGATGCGGTGTGCGGCATCCCGCCACCCTACGCCCGCCGGTGCGGCCCCGCCCGCCGGTCACCGGCGGCCCGTCACCGGCGGCCGCAGCGGAGGAGGGCGGCGTCCGGCGGCCCCGGGCGGCGCCCCGGCGGTCCGGGGGCGGCTGCCGGCCGGCACCGGCATGCGCCGGGGCGTCAGCGCAGTGCGGGTTCGTCCAGCGTCAGCGTGCCCGCGTCCGCGTCCAGTTCCGCGGCCACCCCGAAGGGCACGGTGAGCGCTCCCTCTCCGTGCCCGAAGCCGAACTCCTCCGCCACGGGCACGCCGAGGCCGCCCAGCCGGTCGAGCAGCAGGGGACGCAGCCCGGCGTACGGGCCGCACTCCTCCCAGGAGCCGAGCAGCACCCCGTGCACGCCGTCCAGCCAGCCCGCGCGCAGCAGCTGCGTCAGACAGCGGTCCAGCCGGTAGGCCTCCTCCCCCACGTCCTCCAGGCAGAGCAGACCGCCGCGCGCGGAGGGCCGGGCGTGCGGCGTGCCGAGGTCGGCGGCGAGCAGGGCGAGGCAGCCCCGAGCGTGACGCCGCGCGCCCGGCCGGGGACCAGGGCCGTACCGCCGGAGGTGATGGTGCGCACCGTCTCCGGGGCGAACAGGGTGGCTCTCAGGTGTTCCTGTGCCCGCGCGTTCTTCAGGAAGTCGACGCCGGCCGCCATCGGCCCGTGCAGGGTGACCAGGCCGAGCCGGACGGCGAACGCCTCGTGCAGCGCGGTGATGTCGCTGAAGCCGACGAACACCTTCGGTCCGGCGGCGCGCATCGCGTCCCAGTCCAGCAGGTCCACCATCCGCTGGACGCCGTATCCGCCGCGGGCGCACACGACCGCGTCGACCGCCGGATCGCACCAGGCGGCCTGGAGGTCGGCGGCCCGGTCGGCGTCCGTCCCGGCGAGGTAGTCGAACGTGCCGTGCCGGTCGAGGACATGGGTGCCACGACGGGGTCGAGGTCCCAGCCGCGCAGCACGTCGAGGCCGGCCTGCAGCCGCTCCTCGGGCACGGGCCCGCTGGGGGCGACGACGGCCACCCGGGCACCGGCCGCGAGCCGGCCCGGCCGGGTCAGCGCCCTGACCCGGCCGGCTTCCCTGCCGGTCATCCGCTCAGCTCCAGGGCCGGGACGCCGGGCGGGTTCAGGCCGAACACCTGGGCGTACAGGGAGAGTTCCGCCTCCAGGGCGCGGATCATGGTCTCGGCGCGCCGGAAGCCGTGGCCCTCGCCCTCGAAGGCCAGGTAGGCGTGCGGCACCTGCCGGTCCGCCAGCCGGGCGAGGAACCGCTCGCACTGCTCGGGCGGGCAGATCACGTCGTCCAGTCCCTGGAGCAGGACGAACGGCGCCGTGATCCGGTCGGCGTGCTCGGCGGGCGAGCGCTCCGTGTACCGGCCGGGCACCTCGGCGTAGGGCCCGATCAGCGTCTCCAGGTACCGCGACTCGAAGTCGTGGGTGCCGCCCGCGCTCCAGCCGGTCAGGTCGAGGACCGGGTAGATGATCGTGCCGCACGCGTAGACGTCCGTCGTGGCCAGCGACGCCGCGGCGGTCCAGCCGCCGGCGCTGCCGCCGCGCACGGCGAGGCGCCGGCGGTCGGCGGTGCCCTCCTCGGCGAGGGCCAGCGCCACGGCGGCGCAGTCCTCGACGTCGACCACGCCCCACTGTTCGCGCAGCCGGTTGCGGTACTCCCGGCCGAACCCGGTGGAGCCGCCGTAGTTGACCTCGGCGACGCCGATGCCGCGGGAGGTGAAGTAGGCGATCTCCAGGTCGAGCACGAGCGGAGAGCGGCCGGTGGGCCCGCCGTGCGCCCAGATCACGTACGGCGGCAGCTCGCCGCCGGGGGCGACGCAGCCGGGGTTGTGCGGCGGGTAGACGTGCGCGTGGATCTCGCGGCCGTCGGGGCCGGTGAAGGTGCGGATCTGCGGCTCTGGATAGAGGGCGGGGTCGACGGCGTCGTCGTGCGGGGCGCCGATCACCCGGGCGTGGCCGGTGCGGGTGTCCAGCTCCACCACCTCGTAGGCGCTGCGCGGGCTGGCGCCGACGGAGGCGACCCGCTCGCCGTGCACGGCGAGGGTGGGCGCGAACTCCGTCCAGGGGCCGGCCGCGTCGACGACCTCGCCGGTCTCCGGGTCCAGGATGCCGAGGGCGGTGGCGCCGCGCCCGTGCACCACGGCGATCAGGCCGCTGTCCAGCGGGGCGAACCAGCGCTGGCCGAGCTTCCACAGCGGCCCGCCGAACTCCTCCTCACGGGGGCACAGGGGCACGTCGTCGCGGTAGAGGTTCCACCAGCCGGTGCGGTCCGAGGCGTACAGCAGGGCGCCGTCGGCGGCCCAGTCGGCCTGGGCGATCGACTCCTCGGGGCCGCCCGCGACGGTCCGGGGCGCGGCGAACGTGCCGTCGTCCCGGACGTCGGCGACGAGCAGCTCGGTGCCGTCCCACGGCATGCGGGGTGGTCCCAGGCCAGCCAGGCCGCCCGCCGTCCGTCGGGCGAGAGCCGGGGCCGGTGACGAACCGGTGCCGCTCGGCGGTCAGTTCCCGTACGGCGCCCCGGTCGCCGGCGGCCGAGCCGTCCAGCGGCACCGCGGCCGGCACGCGCCGGACGTCGCTGGGCCCTCGCCGGTGAACTCCTCCAGCACGCACCACACCTCGCCGCGCTCCACGAGCAGCTGCGGCTCCGCCCAGCGCAGTCCGCCGCCCACCGGCGACACGGGCGTGAGCGGACGCGGCTCACCGCCGGCGGCAGCAGGTACAGGCGCTGGTCGGCGAAGTGCGTGAACACCACCAGCGGCCCGTCCGCCGTCATCGCGCGGCCCAGGCCCGCCCGCGTACTCGATGACACGGGTGCGCACGTTCCACGGTGCGGGCAGCACCGGTTCCTCCACGCCGTCGGCACGGCGCCGCACCAGGGTGCGCCGGCCGCCTCGGCGGGCCGGGGCTCGGTCACCACACCTCGTCGCCGACGAAGCCCACGTCCTCGGGGCGCCCGTCGTGCGCGGCGGCGAGCGCCGCGTCGATGGGCGACGGCCACGATCCGTACGCCAGGGTCCGCACTGTCTCCCCATTTCCGCTAGGCCGTCCGCAGGAACCGGTCGAGGACGCGGACCCCGAAGTGCAGCGCCTCGACGGGAACCCGCTCGTCGACGCCGTGGAACAGCGCCTGGTAGTCGAAGCCCTCCGGCAGCTTCAGCGGCGCGAAGCCGTAGCCGGTGATGCCCAGGCGCGAGAACTGCTTGGCGTCCGTGCCACCCGACATGCAGTACGGCACGACGTGCCCCTCGGGGCGAACTCCTCGACGGCGGCGCGCATCCGCGCGAACGTCGGCGAGTCCACCGGCGCCTGGAGGGCGACCTCGTGGTGCACGAACTCCCAGTCCACGTCCGGCCCGGTGAGCCGGTCGAGGGTGCTGCGGAACTCCTCCTCGTGGCCGGCCAGGAAGCGTCCGTCGACGGCGCGACTGCCCCGTTGGACCTTGACCGGTTGTAACCGGTCGGTTCATCGCG
>QKWM01000004.1:2415000-5756656 GCA_003248315.1 Streptomyces sp. SW4 | reverse complement strand
CGGCGAGGTCGGCGTCGGAGAGCCAGTCGCACCAGGCGGGCCGGTCGCCGCGGGCCTGGCCGAGGTGCTTCTCGGCTGCGGCCAGGGCGCGCAGCGCCGGACGGGGCTCGTGGCGGGCGGCGTGGGTGCGGGCGAGCCGGAGGTGGAGGAGGCTGCGGGCGGCCGGGTGGGCGGCGCGGGTGAGGCGTGGGTCAGCAGCTGCTCGGCGAGGGCGTGGTCGCCTCTCCAGGCGGCCTGGTAGGCAAGGTCGCTGATGAGGCCTGCGCCGCGGTCGATCGCCGGCGGCGTGGCTGTTGTGGAGGGCGGCGATCCAGTACTGGCGGCGCGTGGGCGTTGTCGCCGCTGTCGAAGCGGCGCCAGGCCAGGGTGTGGGCGATGCTGGCGGCCAGCGTGTGCAGGCGGTGCCGGGTCGCGGTGGTGTGCCGGCCGTTGTCGAGGAGATCGGTGACGGTGGCCAGGTGTTCGCGTAGCAGCCGGGTGGTGTGGGGATGGTGGCGGGGTCGGCGGCGGTGAGCTGCCGCGTGGTGGCCTCCAGCACCTCAACCAGGTCTTCGCCCTCGGAGGTTGAGCAGATGCCCTTGTGCTGCTGGCGCTGCCAGTCGGCGGTCAGGGCGGTCAGGCGGTGGAGGAGACGGCGAGGAAGAGACGGCGGTCCACGGTTCGCAGGCCTCTTTCAGGGCGGTCACGGTGGCGTGGGGGCCGAGCGGGGTGACGCCGGTGTCGGACTGCGGGAGCCAGTCGGGCCACGGGGCGTCGATGATGCCGCGGGCAGGCCGAGGGCTTCGGCGAGGTAGGTCTGGGAGTGCTCGTCGGGCCTCACGCCGCTTCCCACTTGCGGATGCGGGCGCATCGGTGCCCGAGAGCAGGCCCCGCGCGCGCGGCGGCGACCCGCACGCGGGCCGCGAGCTTCTCCTGCGACAGGCCACGGGCCCGGCGGCACGGGCGAGGGTGTAAGTCCCGTCATCCACCCGGCCATGGTGGCACCGGCCGTGCGCGTCCGCGACGGGCGAATCGGACGGGACCTCCCGGACTCTCCACCGCCCGCACGGGGGTTCATGTCTGCAGCAGGCTGCGCAGCCGTCCTGATCCGCACTCTGCGCGAAGGGCCTGCACATGACGCACCAGCACAACCCTGTTCCGTCCGTCGTCCGACCTTGAGCGCCTTGCCGGGCGACGTCCTGGTCACCGGAGGGGCCGGCTGATCGGCTCCCGATCGTGCGCCGCCTGCGCGCGCTGGCGCCACGCCGCTGGCGCTGTGCACCCTGGACGCCTACCCGCCCGACGTCTACCGGCCCTGTTCGGCATCGACGCCGCCGGCGACGACGTCCTGGTCGGCGACGTCCGCGACCCGGCCGCTGTGCGGCGGGGCATGCGCCGGGCCGACTTCGTCGTCCACGCGGCCGCGCTCGCCGACGTCGCCGCATGCACCCGCGGCCGCAGGACGCCATCGACCACAAATCACCGGCACCCAGACCGTCCTGTCCGCGGCCGGGCCTCCGACCGGCTCCAGCGGCTGGTGTTCGTCTCCTCCGCCTCCGTCTACGGCAACGGCAACCCCGAGGACTGGGCCGGTCCCCGGACGAGCACCGCAGCACCCGCGAACTGCTGGCCTCCGTCTACGGCCGCACCGTGCCCCGCTTCGCGAGCACGCCCCGCTGCGCCCGCTGTCGTCTACGCCAACACCAAGGCCTCGGCGAAGGGCAGACCGCGCTCCAGCTCGGCGCGGTCGCATCTCCCGCACCGTGGTGCGCTGCTTCTCCGTCTACGGCGAACCGCAGGTCATCAAGCCGGGCAGCCACTCGTGGGTGGTGGCCTGGTTCGCCGCCCGGCCGCGCTCGGCCTGCCGCTGCACCTCAACGGCGGCGGTCACCAGGTCCGCGACCTGGTCCACGTCGACGACATCGCCGACGGCACCCTGCACGCCCTGTCCTGCGCGGCCGCCGACCGCGAGACGCTCGACATCGGCACCGGGCGCCCCACCACGATCCGCCGCGTCGCCGACCCCATTGCCGCCCATTACCCCAACGCCCAGGTCCGGGAGACGCCGATGCCGCCCGGGACCCGGTCGGCGGCTGCGCCAGCACCGCCCACATGGAACGCATCCTGAACTGGCGGCCGCAGGTCACGCTGGAGGACGGCATCGCCTGCTACGTGCGCTGGCTCAACGACACCCCGGCTGCCCTGCACGCCTGCTGCGCGCCCAGAGCGCCGCGAAGCCGGGCTGGATCACCGGGGGCCGCCCGAGCCGGGTCATCCGCGCCACGGTCGCCCAGCGCATCGGCATCCGCGGCCCGCCGGGAGTGCGCACGCCCTCCCAGAAGCCGCCCGCCAGGCCCGCAAGCCGCCCAGCGACCGGGTCCGGGCCAGCGTCAGCACGGTCCACACCCCAGGTAGGCGGGGACCAGCGGCGCGGGCAGGTGCCGCTTGGCCAGCCACACCCGGTTACGGGCCGTCATCCGGTAATAGACCGCATGCCGCGCCGGCGACGTCCTCGGGTGCTGCAACAGCAGCGACGGCTCGTACACCACCCGCCAGCCCGCATCCAACGCCCGCCACGCCAGATCGGTCTCCTCGTGCGCGAAGAAGAACTCCTCCGGCCAGTCGCCGACCTCGTTCAGCATCGCCATCGACAGCGCGTGCCCGCCGCCCAGGAACGTCGTCACCTCACCACGGCGCATCGGGTCCTTCGCCCGCAGCCGCGGCACATGACGCCGCTGCGTCTGCCCGCGCTCGTCGGCGATCCGGAACGACACCACACCAGCGCCGGGTCGGCCGCGTACATCGCGGCCAGCTTGGAGAACACGTCCGTGTCCACGAGGAGGCCGTCGTCGTCCAGGTCCACGACCACGTCGACGTCCCCGCAGCGGCGCAGGTACGCGATCGCGACGTTCCTGCCGCCGGAGACGCCCAGGTTCTCCGCCAGCTCCACCCCGTCCACACCGGCCGGCAGCTCCGGCAGCGGCGAGCCGTTGCCGACCACCACCACCCGCGCCGCCGGCAGATCCTGCCGGGCCACCGACTGAAGCAGCGCCGCCAGTTCGGCAGGCCGGTTGCCCATGGTCAGCACGGCAACCCCCAGACGCGGGTGACTCACAGATGAACTCCCATCGAACGGCGAACGGGCCGCAGCCTAGCCGCCCTGCGGCACACCGCCGGCCGCATCCACGACCAGGAGAAGCCCCTCATGCCGACGTGTCTGGCCTCCGTCTCGGCGACTACCCGAACGCCCCGACCGGCCCGGACCTGGCGGCCACCGCCTACGCGGGCCTGGACGGCAGGGATCTGGCCTGGTGGCTCGCCCGCTGGCCCGCCCTGCACACCCCGCCCTCGCCCGCATCGAGCACCGCATCCACCCGACCGCCCGGATCCGTCCCACCACGATCATCGGCGAGGACCTGATCGTCGGCCCGAGGGCGTGCGTGTGGGAGTTCGCCACCGTCCGCGGCCACACCGTCCTCGGCCCCGGCGCCTCGGTCGGCTTCAACTGCGAGGTCCCCAACACCTACATCGGAGCCTGCACCGTGCTGGGCCACCGCATCGGCATCAACCGCACCCTGCTCGGCGACGGCGTCCACCTGTCCGCCGACGTCACCGTCACCGCCATCCACCTCACCCGCGACATGACCCGCCCCGACCGCGACACCCTCCTGCGCCTTCCCGACGGCCTCTACCGCTGCCGCACCCCCGGTTCGGCGCCGTGATCAGCGACCACACCCAGACCGGCACCCACCATCGGCCCCGGCACCGCGATCGGCCGCCACTGCCAGATCAACTCCCACACCGCGATCGGCCCCACCCACGTCATCCCCGACCACCACATCGCCAGCCCCGCCACACCCTCCCCACCCACCGCTCCCGCCCCCGCCGGCAGGCACGCACCCCGCAGACATCCGTACGCTGAAAGGTGCTCGGGGCACTCGTGCGGAGGTCGGTCATGCACCGAACCGTCCGGTCAGGCGCCATCTCATTCGGCCTGCTCAGTTCTCTGAACCAGCGACAACGGTCCGTTGAGGCAGCGGCAAACCTGTGGCAAGCCCGCGTACCGTCCCGGGCCAGGATTCGCTATGCGTCATGCCCAGAGCGATCCCGAGTTGCAGGATCTCGTTCCGCGGCTCGTCACACCTCATCGGCGACACCTTCGGTTGGGCGGGGGTCCTCGGCGGCTGAGCCCCGACGTCGCGCCCTCGCGGACAGTGCGCCGGGCCGCCTGACGGATTGCTTTGGCCGCAACCGCACTGCCCTCGTCGGCATGTAGGGACACATGACAACGTCTCCCGATACGCGCCGCAGGCTCGCCCGATACCGGCGCCTGGGCGCGCGGGCCGCTGTGCTCCTTCTGGTCATGGCAGCCGCGGTCGCGCTGCCGGCCGGCCTACCGTGGCTGTGGTGAAGGGCCCGTACGTGCTAGACGCCCAGTACATCAAGGCCCTCGCCGAGATCATCGAGGCCAAGCGGGAACACCGCGAGCCGCCGGCCGCGGCCGAGCCGTCACAGCCCGCACGGGTCCCGGACCTGATGGCCGCGCTGAACGAGTCGGTCGTCCAGGCCAAGGCCTCCCGCGGAGACGGCGAACATGCAGACGTCCACGAGCCGCCGCAGCCGAAGAAAACCGCGGCCCAGAAGGCGCCGGCCAACAAGGCCTCAGAGCAAAAGACCACGACGAAGAAGACGGCCACCCGGAAACCGCGGCGCAGCGCATAGCCACCGGCCCCCGAGGACTCAGCCCTCCAGCAACGTCACACAACGGCTCCGGCCGGCAGCGCAGCCAGGCGCATCCTTCCCGAGGGTGATACAGAGACCGACGTGGCTTCACTGGCGCATCCAAGTCGCGAAGGCGTCGACAAGGCCGGTGTAGAACCGTTCGCCGGGAACCGAGCCGGGGTTCTTGCCGGCGTCGTAGAAAGCGACGTTGGTGAAGGTGGCCGAGGCGGAGGCGTTGAGGTTCTTGTAGAAGGCGAGCTTGCCGCGGCCGAAGCCGACGAAGAGCCAGAAGATACCCAGTGAGGCGGTGTTCTGGAGCATGGAGCGGACCTCGGCCTTGTCCCAGGGCTCGTCACCGACCTGGGTCACGACGAATGCGGGGTCTGTTGCTCCCGATTCCTGGTAGTGGCTGACGGCGCGGCGCATCGCGTCGGCGACGTTGCCCCAGCTCCAGTCGACCTGGGTGTGGAGTTGCTCGATCCGGCCCCGGTAGTTGTTCAGCCGGATCTCCTCGAGGAACGGCTCACGGCCGCTTGAGAAGATCACGGGTACGGTGCCGTCGTCGTCAAGGTTGGCCGACAGGGCCAGGACGCGTTCGGCGAAAGCCTGAACGGCGAACGACTCGTAGAGCTCTTCCATGTGCCAGTCGTGGTCCAGGATCAGGTAGACGGCGGCTCGCCGTCCCGTCATCCCGCGGTCCGCGAGCACGTGGCCGGCCTGTCGGGCGGGAGCCAGCAGGCCCGGGGCCTGGCGTTCGATCTTCGTCAGGTCGACCGAAGCGGTCTCTGGGTCTGTCTTGCGCGGCTGCGCCGGCAGCGGAGGAGCGGCGGGCTCCGGTTCACTGTCGACTTCGACGCCGTAGTCGGTCGCCAGTCCCGCTAACCCGGTGGCGTAGCCCTGTCCCACGGCCCGGATCTTCCAGCCGTCCCCTCTCCGGTAAAGCTCCGCCAGGACCACGACGGTCTCCCCGCCATGAAGTCCGGCGCGGTGAACGAGGCCGGCGTCGTACCGCTCTGGGTGATCGACAACTGAGGCGCCCGGGTGAATACGGCACCGGGCTGTAGCGGATCTGCACTCACCACCACGATCACGCGGTGCACGTCGGCCGGCATACGAGGAAGGTCCGCGGTGACCGCCGCGCCCGCCACAGACACTCCGTCCTGGGCGGGATGGTTGTAGAAGACCAGATCCTGATCACCGCGGACCTTGCCGTCGGCGCCGAGCAGCAGCGCGGACACATCCGCCGACAAGCACGGCACCGACACTTCCAGCACCGTCCTTGCGGACGACACGACCATGTTCTCGCCCTTGCGCAGCGACGTCGTCTGCATTCCGCCCCTATGGATCACCAGGAGAAGGACGGTAGTCACCTGCGCAGAGCTGCGTCGGACGTTTGCCACATTCAGTTGGGTCCGCAGGGCAGGCGAGACCGCCAGCAGCTGGCATGCCACCAGCGGTGCTCGCCCCTGCGAGCGACAGCGCCACCCGCCACCTTCGAGGTGCCGTGCCGGAAGGCCATCTCAGCTCTTGACGGCCCCCACGATCTGCTCGGCGGCCTGGGCGGGGGTGAGGTGCGTGGTGTCGATGACCTCGGCCTCGGCGTGCAGCCACGTGCGAGCGGCCTCTGCGTAGGGCTCGAGGTATCGGAGACGGAACGGGGAGTCGGGCCGAGCACGGTGTCGCCCGCGATGCGCGCGCGGAGGGTGTCCTGGTCGGCATGGAGGACGAAGTGCCGGACCGGAATATCGTGTCGGCAAGGCCCGAGCTGATCTCACGCCAGTACTGCTCGACCAGGACGGTCATGGGCATCACCAGGGTTCCGCCGGTGTAATCGAGGATGTGCCGGGCGGTCTCGACCACGAGGGGCCGCCATGGCGGCCAATGCTGGAAGTTGTCCGTCGCGGGCAGTCCTGGCTTGATGTCCATCAGCGTCTCGCCGACTTTCTCGGCGTCGAACACCCGGGAGTCCGGATCAACTGCTGGACGAGCGCACTGGTCGTCGTCTTGCCTGCCCGTGGGTGCCGTTGAGCCATACGATCACGGACTCGACGCTAGCGCCGTGCAGGCCCCGCGGGCAGACAAACGCAACAGAGCGGCCATGCTCAGCGGCCCGGGCGGTGCCACAGCTGGCCGGGGCAGGGTGAGATGAGCCGAGCAGCGCGCGTGCCGGTGGCAACGAGGGCATGGGCGGACTCACGGGCCTGCGAACTGGAACCGAACCGATCTGGTGACTCGAAGGGTGGTCGTGGCGGAGCTGGTGCGGCGACAGCGGGTGCAGGCGTATAGGGGGTTCCACGCGTTCGGGCTGCAGGATGCGGACGATGCGGAACTGCCCGTGCTGTTCCCGGACGAGTTCGCCGACGTCCGCCACCGTCGGGAGCCACGCCCGAAGACCGTTTCGTCAGCGGCGCGTACGTCGCGGCCGGACCCGCCGGCGCAGCCCCCCCGGTCTGCAACTCCTTCACGTCACGGTCATCCTGGTGGCGGTGGCGCGGATCGCCTCCACGCCGCTGATCTGGCTGTTGAACAGCCCGGGAGCAGCCGGCCCAGGGCCTCGATCCAGGCCGTCGTGGGCATCACGGCGCTGGTCTCGGCTCTCCTCCAGCATCGGCCCCCTGCCGGCCCCGCCGGCCAGGCCACCGAGACCGATAGGGCCGGCCACGGCAAGGGTTACCGGCATCAAGCGGCCCGGCGGCGAGGGTGTGACTCGGCCACCGCCATATGGACGGGAGACGCCAGCGCCGAGGGGCTCCGTCTCCGCCATCGGCTACTCGAACAAGGGATCCACGCCCGTCATGGCCACAGCGTCATCACGCACTGGGCGGAACGGGACGCCTGAGCCGTCCGTGACCGTGACCGGCACCGGCAACGCCGTCCGTGTCACGGGCTGCTCAGTCCGGCGTGCCCTGATGCGTATATCCAGTCGAGACCGTCGTATCCGGGTTCGTCGAGCTGCTCTGCCCGGGTCAGGCCAGCGCGCACTGCTACGCGTTGCGAGGCGATGTTGGCAGGCCGCACGCGGGCAATCAGTGGGAGGTCGGGAACGTGGCGGGAGGCCCAGGCAGTGACGGCCGCTGCGGCCTCGCCGCAAAGCCCTGGCCCCAGGCCGACGGGGCGAAGCGGTAGAAGAGGTTGAGGACCTTCATGCCGCGCAGTTCCATGGGCTTGATCCCGCAGAAGCCCAGTTGCAGGGCGGAATCATGGCGTCGGACGACCCAGTACCCGTATCCGCACCGCTGCCACTGGCCGTTCCAGCGGTGATAGAGCTCCCTGGCTTCATCGAGCCGGGTGAGCGCGTCGGAGGGTTGTGCAGGCAGGCTTCGGGATCGCGGTGGATCGCGAAGATCGCGTCGATGTCGGCTTCGGTCGGACGCCGCAACGACAGTCGGGCGGTCTGAAGTTGTACGTCTGCCGGGCTCAGGTCAGTCATGTGAGGATCGTAGAAGTACGTCATGCAACCCTGACCAGGTAGATCGGAGGAGCACACCCGGTCGACGTCCCGCGACCACCTCCACGTTCAGGCCTGGGACTGTCTGCTGATCGACGAGGTTCATCACCCGTAGCCAGCCGCGGTGTCACGCCTACCGGGGGTGCTGGCTCAGACGTCGATCGTGCGGTACTCCACGCCGAGTCCGCCGGAAAACGCGAGCAGGCCCGCCGAGCGTCGTGGCCGGCCTGGAGAGGAGCTCTCGACGAACGTGTCAGCCTCTGCGGTCGTTCCCGCCTCCTCCTGTTCGACGAACGAGAGCTGTTCGACGGACGAGAAGACGATGCCAACGGCGTCGAGCGCCTCGTTGATGTCGCTGCGGATGATCAAACTTGCTCCTTTGTGCTTCCTGGCCGATTGTTCGTCGGGGAAGCCGGCGTCGACAGCGCGGGGGACCCGCGCCGCACCGAGTCCCCGAGCGCGGCGCCGCCCGCGACCACGTTGGTCGCGCGCTGCACGAACAGGGCGAGGAAGAGTCCGGTCACGGTCGTCGATGCCTCGACGATCAGCGCGAAGACCGTGCCGAAAGCCAGCGTTGCCACCAGGGCGAGCAGGACGGCGCGACGCTGCAGCGCAAACACCTTCGAGCTGTGGTCCGCCCGCGAGCACCACACCTGCGACGGCGATCAAAATGCCGGCAACTGCTGCCAGGCCGGGGCACTCACCCAGGGCGACTCCGACACCAACAGGGACAGCTACGCCCCACCGGCAGCTGTGGGGTGACGCGCACCGGCTGTCACCCAGCCGGTACCCACACATCTCCCCCGCCTACACCGGCCACGGGCGCGCAAGACGACGACCGGGCACCGGGCAGACCGGTTCGGTCTCTTGCTCGAGTGGGCGGGGCGCCGTCCGGTTTCGAAGGTGGACGCGTCCCGGCGTCCGGACTGCACCAGCGGACTGGCCTTGCGGCAGGTCAACCTGCTCGGCTCGGTGGCAGCGTGGAGTCCGGTGCAGAGGATCAGGCGGGCCCGATGGTGCCTGGCCGCGCTGCGCGGGGCGCATGATGAGCGCGGCCACATAGTAGGTACACGGCACGTCCGAAGGGTTGGCGTAGGCGTGTGTGGTGTCAGCAGCGAAGTACACCGAGTCTCCCGCATCGAGGTCCACCGACCTGTCCGCCAGGGTCAGCCGCAGGGTCCCCGATTCCACGACGACGAACTCATGGGAGCCCGGGGCGTACGCGGGGAAGCAGCCGGCCTCACAGCCAGGTGGCAGGGTGGTGCGGATCCATTCGAAGTTCACGCCGGGCACAACCGGGGTGAGAATCGTCCGCTGCCAACCTCCGGGCTCGTCGACGGTGTCCTGGTCGACCGCCCTGCGCACGATGACGCGGCTGTCTTCAGGCTCGCTGACCAGCTCGGCGAGCGGCACGCCGAGTCCGTCGGCGATGCGGGCCAGGACAAGGATCGTGGGCGCCTTGTGGCCCCGTTCGACCGAGGACAGCATGCTCACGCTCACGTCGGCCGTGGCCGCCAGCTGCTGAAGGGTCAGGCCCTGGTCGTGTCGGAAGCCCTGAACACGTCTGCCCAACGTCGCAAGGTCCAGCATTTCGCTATAATAGCAGAAGTTTTCTCTATGGTGAAATGAGAGGCCATGGCAGTTCCCTCAGCGATCATCCGTCCGGTGGCCCGTGCCGACCTGAAGACCGTGGCCGACATCTACGCCCATTACGTCCAGCAGACCGTGATCACCTTTGACCTGACGCCTCCCACCGTTGCCGACTGGGAGCAACGGCTTGACGACCTCACCGGCCGGGCCTGCCGTTCCTAGTCACCGAACTGTCCGGGACCGTGGCTGGGTACGCATACGCCGGTCCCTGGAGGCCGAAGCCCGCGTACCAGCACACGGTGGAGGACACGATCTACCTCGCCCCCGATGTCACCGGCCAGGGGCTGGGCACTGCTCTGCTGGACTCCCTTATAACCGAGACCACTCGGGCCGGAAGACGGCGAATGATCGCGGTCATCGCCGACACCGGCAGCGACGCCTCGGCCGCCCTGCATCGACGTTTCGGCTTCACCGACGCCGGGCGACTGACCGCCGTCGGCCACAAGCACGGCCGTTGGATCGACACGCTGCTCCTACAACGACCTCTTCCGGCGGCGGAGTCTGAATGAGCCGTGGCGCCCGGAGCGCTCGCACCACTGCGCCCGCGGCAGCACGGTCGCTCGGAAGTACCACGCCCCGCTTCAAGCTCGTCCCTCGGCTCCGCGCCGAGCTGGAGGTGAACACCCCGCCGACCGCGGCCCCGGCCGCGCGGCAACGTGAGGCCGAAGATCGTCACGGCGATGAACTTCGCCCACCGGAAGGGCCTCGGGCATCATCGGACCTCGCACGGGGCCGGGCCGCGGCAGTCGTCGCACGCCGGGGCGTGGTCGAGCAGGGCGCGCTGTGCCCACCGGGAGGCGTGCTGGTGGCAGGCGCGGGGCCACCAGCGGCCGGCCGGGCTGGGGTGCTCGCCGATTGTGCTCGCCGAGGTCGACGGCGGTTTCGGTGGTGAGCGGTTCGGGCCCCAGACGGCGCCGCGCCGCTGGTCGGCGGTGAGTGCTTCCGGCTGGGGCAGGTGCAGCGCGGCCAGGACCTCGGCTGTGACGTCGGTGGTGCTGGGCATGGGGTCTCTACGGGGGCGGTGTTCCGTCTCGCGCGACCGTAGGCGTGCTGGACCTGGTTCACCCGAGCTGTCAGTTCGGATGAACCATAGGCTCGGGCTCAGATGGCTTTGTTCACGTGAACCGACAGCACATGTACACGAGTTTGGGCAGCACTCGAAGCTCTGCAGAAATCGAACAGTTCATGACTTCAGGCAGAACGGGCCCCCGCCGAGAATTCAGCAGGGGCCCACGGTGTAGAGGGCTGCGGTGGGCCGGTACCTGTCCTCGATGAGCGGCATGCCAGCCGACGTCAGCTACCGCATGCTGCCGGTCTGACGGCCCGGCCTCACTTCAGGTGCCGGGTGAGGAACTGGGCCGCGGCGTCCCCCGCGAACTGCGGGACGCCGGTGTGCCCGCCCATGTTGGCGTACAGCGACTTCTCCTTGGAGCCGAAGGCGTCGAACAGGTCCAGGGCTGCCTGCCGGTCGTTCCCTTCGTCGTCCCACTGCAGCAGGACGTGCAGCGGAATGGTGACCTGCCGGGCCTCCTCGAACATGGCGCGAGGAACGAAACTCCCGGCGAACAGAACAGCGGCCGAGATGCGCGGCTCGACCACCGCCAGCCGGATGCCTATGGAGATCACTCCCCCGAGTACCCGACCGGACCACCGATCTCGGGCAGCGACAGGAGGGCATCAAGGGCGGCCTGCCATTCCGGGACCGCCTTGTCGACCAGCGGGAGGATGAGGGCGTCGACGATCTCGTCGCTGACCGGCTCCCCCGCCTCCATCGCCCGGCGCAGGTCAGCGCGGGCCTGCTCGGCGGCGGGCAGGCTGGGCCGGTCGCCGCTTCCGGGGAGCTCGATGGTGGCCGTGGCGAATCCCTCCGCCGCGGAAAGCCGGGCCCGGGCCACCAGTCGGGGGTACATCTTGCGCAGCCCGAGGGGAGGGTGGCCGAGCAGGATCAGCGGCGCTGGTGCGGATGCGGATGCGGGTGTCCACAGGATGCCGGGGATCTCACCGAGGGTGAATTCGCGTTCGAGGACGCCGTCGTCGAGGCGCTGCTCGGAAGTGAAATGCATGGTCGTGCCTTTCGGGAGTGCACTGGAACGGCGCTCCCGGACGACCTCACTATCGCCCGACCGTGACCCCGGAGGGAGCACCCATGTCGATACTGCGTTCACGGGTACCACCTCCTCGATCTCTCGCACGGCCTCCGGAAACGTAGCAGTGGTCGCCCTCGTCCGCCAACGGGTTTTTGCAGAGTCTCCGTGGCACCCCGCCAGCCGGGAAGCGCGGTGCACTGGCGCTGTCGTTTCTCATGAACATCGAACACGACGCACCGCCGCCCCTCCCAAACTCGTGTACATGTGCTGTCGGTTCTCTTGAACAAAGCCACTCAGACGAGGCCCATGCGGGTGGCCAGTTGCTCGGCCTGCCGGCGTGCATCGCCCGGACCCACCGGATGACGGTCAGCACCAGCTGGCGCGCGAGCGGGGTCCGGGCCAGGTCCTCGGGGCGATCGCCTCCAGGTTCAGCAGGGACAGCAGCACCGCGGCGTCGTCCCGGCGCTGGCTGTGGCAGGCGGCGACCTCGAGCCCGAAGGTGAACTCCCGCTCCAGCGACGGCAGGGCGCTGGTGTCGATGGCGTCGGCGGTGTGCAGGGCCTCGCCGGTCTCCCCGGCCTCCGTCGTCGGCGTCTTCCGCCGCGCGCATCGCCCGGTCCGCGGCGACCGTGGTCAGCTCCGCCAGGCCGCCCCATCCGGCCCCGCAGGGCGCTCGCCGGGGCCGGGTCGGTGCTGCGGGCGGGCCCGCACCCGAGCGGGCGGCTGTTCCGACAGCAGCGCCGCCATGGTGCGCCCAGCTCTTGGCGAGCGCGTACAGGACCGGCAGCGAGGGGAGTTTCAGGCCGCGTTCGATCTGCGACAGGTAGTCCGGGGTGATGCCGACCAGGCCGGCGACGGCGTCTTGCCGGCGCCCGCCGCGGTAGTGCCTGATCCGGTCCCCGATCGGGAGATCTGCTGCCACCACGTGCCCGCTCCTTGCTCCGTGGTCCGAGCGTGGGTGCCCGGCTGCCGGGGACACACTGTTTTTCGAAGGGGGGCCGGTACCGAGGCTGGTGCTGTGGGACATCGGCCACACGCTGATGGCGACCCGTGGGCTCGGACGGGAGCTGTGGGCCGCCGCGTTCGAGGAGGTGACGGGCGTTCCGCTGCGCACGCAGGCGTCGGTGACGGGCTCCACGGAGCGGGGCATCCTGCGCCAGACCGCCCGCCTGCACGCCAATCTCCTACAGCGATGAGCTGTTCGAACGGTTCGCTGACGCGCTCGGGGCACTGCATGTTCGCCGGGCTGCCGAGCTACGCGAGCGCGGGCACGCGCTGCCGGGCGCCGCCGCCGTGGTGGCAGCCCTCGGCGAGCACGGCGTGCGCCAGTCGGTCGTGACGGGGTCCGCACGGCCGCGGAGGTCAAGCTGTCCACGTTCGGCCTGGACTCCTACCTGCGGCTCGACGACGGGGCCTACGCCGAGGACGGCGAGCAGCGGCCCGAACTGCTGCACGCCGCCCTCGCCCACACGGGCGTGCCCGCGGACCAGGCGGTGTTCCTCGGCGGCACCCCCGTCGATGTGGCCGGCGGCCGCGAGCCGGCGGGCGGGTCGTCGCCGTGGCCACCGGCCGCACCCCGCCGAGGACCTCCACGCGGCGGGCGCCGAGACCGTGCTGGACGACTTGGCGGACATGGGCGAGGTACTGGCCTCCATCGGCACCTGACGAAGCCGTCCCGCAGCGGCGGCCACGGGCGTCAGTGGCTGTTTTGAAGGTTCGCCGTGAAACTGCCCCCTTCCTGATCATTAGGCTGCTGTCATGACTGAGGGTGGGAGCGGCGCAGTTGTTGGGGCTGAAGGCGATGACCTGGACTGGTCCAACACCCGTGCATGGGTGGAGCGCAGTCTCCGTCCTGGAGACCGGATTCGCGCTGTGGCAACACTGCGAGGAGGCTGGACGTCACAGATGCGCCGCCTTGAAGTCGAGGGGGAAGGTGGGCCGTACTCCCTCGTGCTTAGGTCGTTCGTCAAGCCGTTCTTCGTGCAGCACGCGCTGGGACTGCTCACACGGGAAGCGGACATCCTCCGGCTGCTCGCGGATACGAGCGTGCCGGTCGCCGGCCTTCATGGTGTTGATGCGGCAGCCGAGCGTTGCGACCATCCGTCGCTCCTGATGTCGATGCTGCCAGGGAGCATTCGGCTGGACGCGGAGGACATCGAGCGGAAGACAGAGCTCCTTGCCCGGCAACTGGTGGCGATTCACGGGTTGCTGATTCCAGAAGGAGCCCGGCCGCGGACCTATCAGGCGTGGACCAGTCCAGAGCGGGTGCGTCTTCCCGAGAGCTCGAGAAAGCCGGAGGTGTGGGAGCGCGCCGTGGAGGTGATCCGGCGTTCTCCCCGACCTATCGGCCTTGCTTTTTGCACTGCGATTTCCACCCCGGGAACGTGCTTTTCACGGGGGATGGAGCCGATCTGGCGATTACGGGTGTCGTGGACTGGGTGGAGACGTCCTGGGGACCTGCTGATCTGGACGTGGCCCACTGCTCCACTGCGCTTGTTCTGTTGCACGGAGTAAGCGTCGGCATGCGGTTGGCGGACCACTACATCGCGGCTGGTGGGACGCTCAGCGACGATCCCTCTGATCACCTGTACTGGCGTGTGCTGGACGCGCTGGCCTTCGCGCCGGACGCGGAGAAGGTTGCCGAGCCCTGGCGGGAACTCGGGAGGAAAGACCTGACATCTGCCGTTCTCGAGCAGCGCCTGGAGGACTACCTCCAAGCGCTGCTCAGCCAGTACGGCTGAAGCCTATAGTCGCGTGCGTTGCGGTGAGGGTTCATGCACCAGCCCGATCGTCCGCTCGACTTTCCAACGGCGGGACGACGGGGCTCCTGAGTAGCTTTTTGACATCCCTGGTCGTCCGATCCGGCCGGTCAAGATGCTGCTGGGGTGTGATCTCACGGGACATCGTGCAAGGCAGCCGGACCAGCCGAGGTGGTTGGTGCGGGATCATTCAGGGGTGTGGTTCACGTTCCCAGCGGACGGTGCGCACCGGCCCCCACCGGTGCAGTAGTACTTCGCCGGCCACATTTCACGGTCGGCGATCGGCTGGCCCCGACGTGGACCGGGGGCTTCGTCGTCCTGATCACTCTGACGGGCACCAAGCTGTACGGCCGGCGGCGGCCGGCTTCTCGCCGGGCAGCGCCGTCATCTGCGCTTGGGCGGCCTGCACAGCCGTCTTCGCAAGTGCGGTGGCACCGCGGATCTTGCGGTTCTTCAGCCAGGTCTCGATCCACTTCGCGCCCGCGCGGCGGATCGCGGCCGGGGTCCGGTAGCCGGTCAGCAACTTCACCGACCCCTTGTTGAGCAGGTCCGGAGATCGCTCCAACGCGGGGAGTATCTCAAGCAGTTGAGGTCGAAGCCGGTTGATCTGCCGGGTGCGGTCGAAGGCGACGTCCAGGCGTCGGGTGGTCGGAGTTCGCAGCTCGACAGCGATCTCGTCGCCGGGCCGCAACAAGCCGAGGTCACGGCGGACGCGGGCCTGGTCAGCGATGACGAAGGCTTCCTTGGCATCCGTCTGCCCTCACCCTTGTAGGTGCACCGAGGCCCGATAGTCCGTCAGGCCGGTGAGGTGGGCCACGGGCTGGCCGGGGCTGAGCAGCAGACCGGTCAACCGGGCGGCACCGGCGACGCTTCCCGTTCTGCCCCGCCGGTGCCGTGGGTGTGTCAGGGCCGTCGCCGTCGGCGCGTCGTGAGCAGGGCGGCGCCGGTGCTCAGGGCGAGGAGGCTCGCCGCTCCCGCGGTCCACGGCAGCCAGTCCGCCCCGCGGTCTGTCGTGCCGTCGGTGGCGGGTGAGCCGTTGCCGGTACGGACGGCCGTAGCGGGCAGCGTCACGTCGATGACGGCGGTGTCGTTCTCCGGGTCGCTGTTGCCCTCGGGGCGTACCCTCAGCGAGACCTTGCCCGGCTTCAGCTCGGACGCCTTGTCGATGCGCAGGTCGAAGGACCAGGACAGCCGCTCGCCCGGTGCGAGCCACCAGTTGGTGTCCTCCCCACGCAGTGGTAGACGCGGCCACCGAGCTTGCTGTCGCGGCTGTCCGGCCTGCGGCATCGCTCGGGTACCTTCACCGCGGTCGTGCCCTCGGGAAGGGTGACGACGGTCTCGACCGAGGGGTACTCGAGGGGCTCGGCGCCCGTGAAGGTGGGTAGGCCTGCCGGCCCCTTGCTGCGGTATCCGGTCTCCACCGTCACCACGTCGCCGGGCCCGGCCTCGGCCCGGGCACCGATGGCCTCGACATCGGCGGTGCTGTCCACGTCGAAGCCCACCACATGGATGCTGCCCTCCTGCGGCTTGCCCGGCGGCGCGCCTCCGGCCGCGGTACGAGTTCCAGCTCCGGGCCGTTCCCGCGTCGGACATCGGTCAGCTCGTCCCGCCGGATCGTGAGGCGGGAGCTCACCGAGACGGACGCGCCCCCGACGCGCGCGTCGTCGTCGGCGCGGATCGGCCCCAGAGAAAAGTCGAAGGAGTCACCCACCTCGATCGTGTCGTCGAAGTGGCAGACCGCTGCCTGATGCGTCATATCGGTGGGCTGTTGCGGATCACTGTACAGAGTGACCGGCCACGTCCCGTACTGGCAGTTGCTGAACTCCTTTACGAAGGACCCATGCGCAACCCGCACCGACACGTCGACACCCCGGAGCGTGCTCGCTCCGAAGTGCGTGAACCCCAGGGTGGCGGGTACCTCACCGCCGGGTTTCACCTTCTTTCGTTCCGGCACGCGGTCGAAGACCAACCCGCTGTCGACGACCTCGACCTTCCACACCCGCTCGGCGATCTCGGCCCGCCGGCCTGCCCGCTGATCCGGACCTCGCCGGTGGTACCGCCCGCGCCCCTTCAGGCTCCGCACCCGGAACCCCCGAGGTGGGCCCTCGTCCCGGGTTGAAGGCGGTGGGTTCCCTCGCACACAAGAACGCCTTCGCTCTTCTTCCGGCAATCCCAGAAGGGAGTGACGACCTCCACCATTCCGGCGAGCGAACTGTAGTCGACCGTGACCGTGTACGACGTGACCTCCGTACCGCCGGTATTGTTCAGGTACAGGGGCTCCGGTGGAATCTGCAGGTCCACGCTGGGCACGGCCTTCAGCGTGTAGTCGCCGGACGGCGACGTGAAATCCAGTCCCGCCCGCGCTGCGACTGCGTGTTGCCCGGGCACGACGACCACCACGACGGCCACCGCCAGCGCAATCACCAGGCCCCGCACATGACGCCAGGCGTCGCCCGCTGTCATCGAACCCCTCCACTCACCAACCGGCTCGCCCTGCACACCGCGAGCTCATCACCCTTCCCGACAGGCCAGGGCACCGGAGGGTTGCCCAGCGGGAGAGAAGTGGCGGAACGGTTGGGGTCGGGTTCGGCCGGGGTCAGCCCATACCACGATGGGCGGCCCACAGTTCCCCGGCTCGGCTGGCAGCGTCGGAGACCAGGGCCGCCAGTTCGGGTTGTCGGGACAGGGAACGAGACGTACGCGCCCGACCGCCACCGACCGGCCGGCCATAGGCCTTTACGGCGAGGTGGCCGTCCGGAAGAAGCCGGACGTTGAGTGTGGTCAGAGTGAATGCTTCACCACGTCGAGTGTCCGTCCACCGGAGCGCCTGCGGGATCGTGACATTGATCGCCAGAGCACTCACTTCCAGGTCGCTGCTCATGGGCGGATGATCTCACGTCAGTCGTCGCAGGCGGTTTTGATGGCGACTCGCCACACATCCCAGGGCCTGTCCGACTCCGGTGAGCCCGTTCCCCAACCGCTCGTCGAGCGTGCATCGTTGCCTCTGGGCCCCGGACAGCAGCGCATCACGCAACCGTCGCCGCACCGTGACGAACTCCCTGCGCACAAACCCAGGGTTGTCGGGTCCCTGAACCCGTTCATGGTCGGCGCCCCGTCGGGCGGCGCCTGCGAGCAACGACCGCGTCTACACGTTCGCCGGCTCACCCGGAACCGGCTCATCGCCTTGACCTCTGACCGATCAAGGAGTTCAGCAGGGCGGCTCCGCGCTCCGCATCGTCGACACTCACGGCGAAGTCCTTGCCCTTTATGGTGCGGACCACCAGGCACTCGCCGCTGCGCAGCATCACGGTGGTGCCCAACCCGCTCATTCGGTATCCCAGCCGCCGACCTGGGCTGCCGTGCGCGTCTCCACACGGGCAGAGGCGAGGCTCTCGGCCGGCCAGCGCCGGGCCGGCCAACCCAGCGGCCGAAGGCGACTTCCAGCCCCTTCTCACTGACCCGCGCCTGCACCGACGCGCAGCCCAGAACCAGCACGGAAGCGAGGGCGAAGGCGCGGCCAGCCGCACAGCCTCCCACCCCATCAAGCCGCCCGCCGCCGCCACGAACGCCGCCACCGCGACGACTCCGGTCACGGCCGCTGTGGCATACAGCCAGGGATTGGCCGTACGCGACAGCCACACCAACCGCTGCCCTTCCGGTACGTCCATGGCCGGTCCGGCCGGCGTCGGCACCGCGGCGGGCGCCCGGCGAGCGGCCAGCAAGGCAACCGCCCCCGCGGCAAGGGCTACCGCCAGGGTTGTCACCACCCCGTCCGTCACCGAGTCGGCCTCGCGCCAGTGGGCATGATCCAGATTCGCCCGCACCACGGACGCCTGCCCGCCGAGGAGGGTGACCCGCCGAACCCCACAGTCGCACCGACCCACCCGGGTGTCGCGCCGGCGGCACTGCCGCGAGCCCGCCACAGGACGAAGGCGACGACCGCCGTCATCGCCACCCAGATCAGCGCGGGGAAGAGCGTCGCCGCCCACAGCGGCATGGACGAGTCCGGCTCGCCGGATCCGGCGTCCCAGTGGGTCGCCAGCCGGTCCGGCAGCCGGCCGCCGGCGGCGAGGGGCATGGCCACCAGCAGGACCAGGACTCCCAGGCACCAGCCACCTGCACCCCACGCCGCGGCGTTCCTGCGTCCCGCTCGGTCGGTCACGAGACCCCCTGATCATGTCGATGACGTCGTTCCTGCTGTATCCGAGACGTGCCGCGTCAGCTACGAGGTCACGGACGCGATCCAGCAGCGCCGAGCGCTCGTCCGCACCCTGAGCGACGGTCACCCCTCGCCCCCGCCGGAACTCCAGCACTCCCTCGTCGCGCAGGCTTCTGAGACCGCGCAGCACTGTGTTGGCGTTCACGCCCAGCGCCTGGGCGAGGTCCCGTGCCGGGGCAGCCGGTCGCCGGGCACGCACTCGCCTTCTGCGATGGCGCGCCGGATCGCACCCGCCACCTGCTCGTGCAGGGGTCGGATGTCCGCAACATTCAGCCTGAGCAGCATGATGCTATTAACGCTAGCACCATCCACATCAAGTGACATGGTGTGCAGGGCCATCAGCCCAGTCGCGCGCAGCGGAGCAGGCTCCACCGGCTCCGGCCCGATGCCTCTGGCCAGGCGCCGACCAGGTGACGCACTTGCCACTGCCGTTCATGGCGGTACCCGGCCGGTGGACCGCTGTGGTACGCCCATGGCACTCGCACAAGCGGCGTTCCCCTGAACCGTCTCCGCTGACCAGCCTTCTCGCCGCTCAGCGCCGCGAACGCGCCCTTATCCGCAGTCCGTCAAGCGGGTGGAAGGCGCCGGGCAGGGCCTCGAAGACGAGTTCGCGGCCGTCCTCCTCATCCCACTGCTCTCCGACCTCGACGAAGCCGAAGCCCGAAATCGTGGCCAGGGATGCCGCGTTGCCGGGGCTGATCGTCGCCCGCACGGTCGTGACCGCGGATTCGGCCGCTGCCCGGCGAAGCAGCTCGACCAGCGTGGCTCGGGCGTATCCCTGGCGACGGAAGCGGGAGCGACGCAGTAGCCGATCTCGACCATGCCGGCATCGTCGGGCGGCCCGTGGAAGCCGGCGTGTCCGACGACCAGACCCTTGTCGCCGACGACCGCTTGCCGCACCATCCACCGCGCACGGCCAGGGTCGGCGGCCATCTGGTCGAGCCGGTACCGCCACAGCCAGCGTGCTGTGTCGGTCACGAAGTACTCGGTCAGCGACACCCCGGCGATCTTGCCGGCTCCGGACAGGTCTCCCGCCAGCAAAGTGGACATCGCCTCGCCTGTCAGCTCGACGAAACGGACGTGCTTCGGGCTCCGCGTGAGCGGTCCGCGGTGATCGGCTTCATCTGTCACCCGCGGATGCTCGCCGACTCGCCCGAAGGGCGTCCACCGATTTCGAACCAGCCCGCAGCCGTACCGCGCAACGTCCAGCGCGCCCGTGGAGATCCGGCTGCGGTGAGGTGGTGAGATCATCTTCTTCATGCATGCTCGCCAGGACTGGTCCATGATTCCTTCGCCTGCCCGCATCGCCGCGGGCTGGCCTTCAGCGCCGCGTTCTCCGCGGTGATGGGCCTGTCGCCACGTCACCTACCGGAGGCGGACCGAGTCGTGTACGACGACGGTGGAGGCAGCTCGTTCGTGCTGGACCTGGCCGGGGACGCGCCGGTGCTGGTGACACGGGACCGGGACGAGTACGGCGTCCGGCTACGCCACGAGGACGTCCGTGCCGCGCTGGACGTAGCCGGGCTCCCGCACCCGTTCGCCTCCGAGCCGGACCGGCCGGTGAGCGGAGCCGCCCGCTGGGACGGCACCTCCTGGGCGCCCGCCGTCGGTGTCCCCGGGCTCGTCGTCGCCGGCGTCGTCGACGACGAGCATCTGCTGAGCGAGGCCGACATCGCCCTGGGTGAGGTCGCCGAGGGCGAGAGCGACCGTGAGGCGCTGGCCGCCCTCCTCGCCTCGGTCCGCGGGGCGTCTGGCAGCCGGAGACGGTCGCGGCCGCCGTGCGCCTGGTCCCCTACGAGGACGACGAAGAACTCGACGCCGAGCCCGACCCCGACCTGGCCGCCCGCGCGCTGGATCTCTACGCCCCTTCCTGAGGAGCGCGTCGGCCTCCGACCGCCGCCTCTGAGACCCCTCAGGGCACGGCTCGGTCCAGGCGGATCGGCCGGGCAGCGGCGGTGCATCGCGTCGGTATGCGCGCCGGTGCCGGGCCGGCCTGGCAGGATCGGGGCATGGCGGACTCACCGATGCAGATCGATGCCCTCATCGTCGATGCCACCGACCCGACCGGCTCGCCGCGTTCTGGTCCGAGCTGCTGGGCCGGCCGGTCGTGGGCCGCACGGGCCCTTACGTGTGGCTGCGACGGGAAGGCGGCCTGGGTCTGGGCTTCCAGCGGACCACAGAGCCCAAGTCGGGCAAGAACCGCATGCACTTCGACATCACCTCAGCCGATCCCGCGTCCGAGCAGGAGCGGGTCGAGCGGCTCGGCGGGCACAGACTGGAGCAGTACGCCGACGGCGGTTTCCTGGTGATGGCGGACCCCGAGGGCAACGAGTTCTGCATCATCCCGAGGGTTCCGTCGAGCTGGACGACGAGGGCCGCGCGCACTACCTCGACTGAGCGCCGGAAGCGGCCACCGTGCGGCGCGTCGGGGCGGTCTGTTGGCTCAAAAAGAACTCTCCAGGCCGGTCGGCTCGGCCGATCCGCCGCACCCCGGCGGTCCTGCGACCGGCCGGCACGTCAACTCCGGTCGTCAACATCGCAGTTGTCACGCACTCTCGCGAGCCGCGATACCACACGACGACCGTCGCGGTGATCGTTTCCCGACGAAGTGAAATGGCCGAGGAGGTGCGCCGTTTGCCGCGCCCCTGACGGCATGCGCGTGGCTAGCATGAGTCCCGCGCCCGCACCGGAAGGCGGCCTACCGCCTGCTGGGTTCACGGTGCTGCGCCCATCGTGACGTACCGAAGCTCTCACGGACCGAGGACCGCTGAATGTCAGTGCCTGCTCGCCCCCGCCAGCGCCGATCCGCGTCGGGAGAGCGCTCGTCACCGGCCGCGGTGCCGCCCTCGTGGCCGGTACGGCCGCGGGGGCCGCGGCGGTCGTGGTCATCGCCCCGACGGCGCCCGCTCGTGGGTCGCCGGCACGGCGATCGTGGCCTGGCTGTGCGTCACGGCCGTCACCGTCGTCTTCTCCCGCCGGCTGCGCCAGGCCCGCCGGGCGGCCGACGCGCGCGGCAGCGAACTGGAGACGACCAGGTCCCACTGGATGCGGCACGGCGCCGAGACGGACCAGTTGGTCAGCACGACCCTGCCGGCGATCGCGCGGCAGCTGAAGGCCGGTGTGGGCCCCGACGACGCCCTGGCCGCGTCGCCGGCACCCACCGACCCGTATCTGCGGCGGCTGCTCCACGCCTTCACCACCGAGGTCTCCGCGTCGGTGCTGGAGACCACAAAGGCGCGCGCCGAGCTGGACGAGGCCCGAGGCGAGCGGAACCGCTGGACCGCGGAGCTCGAACACCTCACCCGCGACACCCTGCCCGCGGCGGTCGCGCTGCTGCGCGAGGGCAGTTCCGCCGAGACCGTCCTCGCCAAGCTGGAATGGCCGGCCGACCCCCTGCTGCGCACGCCCGCCGAACTGTTCGTCCGGGAGCTCGCCCACAGCGAGCGCCGCTCGGCCGCCGCGCAGGCCGCCTCCGCCAAGGCGCTCAGCCGGGTGCAGGCCAAGACCGTCGCCATGCTCGCCGACCTGCGTGAGATGCAGGACCGGCACGGCCCCGAGGTCTTCGGGACCTGCTGCGCCTGGACCACAGCACCTCGCAGCTCGGCCTCATGACCGACCGGCTGGCGCTGCTGATGGGCGGACGCTCCAGCCGGGTCTGGAACAAGCCGATCGTCATGGAGAGCATCCTGCGCGGTGCCGTCGGCCGGATCGCCGCCTACCGGCGGGTGCGGCTGCACAACTCCAGCACGGCCGCCATCGCCGGTTTCGCGGCCGAGGGCGTGATGCACCTGCTGGCCGAACTCATGGACAACGCCGCCAACTTCTCGCCGCCCATCGACGAGGTCCACGTGTACGTGGAGGAGCGCAGCGCCGGCATCGTCGTCACCATCGAGGACAGCGGGCTGAAGATGTCCGACGCCGCCATGCGCCGCGCCGAGGAGTCGGTGTCGGGGCGGGTCACCGACCTCGCCTCCCTCCAGGGGACCCGCCTCGGCCTGGGTGTCGTAGGGCGTCTGGCGGCCAAGTACGGCATCAGCGTCAACTACCGGCCGTCCTCGCGCGGCGGCACCGGTGTCGTCGTCCTGCTGCCGCCCCAGCTGGTGGCGCAGCAGCGCGAGCCGGTCACCGGTGGGCGCCCGCGGGCGGCGGCACCGCCCCGGCCGTCGTGCCGGCCCAGGCGTCGGAGGCCCCCGCCGAGGCGACGCCCGCCGCCCGGCCCGACATGGTCGCGCCCGCCGACGTGGTCCCGCGAGCCGACACCGCGCGGGCCGACGCTCCGCCGGCCGACGCTCCGCCGGCCGACGCTCCGCGGGCCGAGGCCCCGCCCCGGGAGCGGGGCTCGGCCACCCTCAACGGGCTGCCGGTCCGCACCCCCGGCGGACCATGGCCGCCGCGGAGCGCGGGCGGGCGCAGCAGGCGGCCGCACCCGCCGAGTCCGAGTCCGGGCCGGCCCGTGACGCGGGCAGCCGGTTCGGTGCCTTCCACCGCGGGCGTCAGGCGGGCGGCGCCTTTGGCCCGGCGGACGCCCCGGGGTCCGGGACGGCCTCCGGGACCGACGCCTAGCCCGCCCGGCCCGCCGCGCCGCCGGCGCCGCAGCCGCCACTGCCCGCATCGATTCGCCGCACCACCTTGGATTGGAGGAACGGGTCGGGTGACCACCGAACGGTCGCATCCCGCCCCGGCCGTCATGACCACTGACAACAGCCTCACCTGGCTCTTGATGAACCTCTTGGAGCGCACCCCGGGGACCCGTCACGCCCTCGTGCTGTCCCGGGACGGCCTGAAGCTGTGCTGGACGGACCACCTCACCCTGGACCAGGCCGACCAGCTGGCGGCCATCTGCTCCGGGATCCAGGCCCTCGCGCAGGGCGCCTCCGTGGAGTTCGGCGACGGCTCGGGCGGTGTCCGGCACTCCATGACCGAGTTCCACGGCGGGCTGCTGTTCATCGTGGAGGCCGGCCAGGGCGCGCACCTCGCCGTGGTCGCCCAGGAGAGCGCCGATCCGGGCGTGGTGGGGCACCAGATGACGGAACTCGTCGAGCAGATCGGCGAGCACCTGCGGGCCGAGCCGCGTACGTCCGTCGGTCCGGGTGCCTCCGCGTGATGGACAAACCGGTGGACGTCGGTGACCCGGACCGGCTCTACACGGTCACGGGCGGGCGCAGCGAGGCCGACGACTCGTTCGACCTGGTGACGTTGATCGTCAGCGAGAGCGAGCCCACCGCGGGCATGCAGTCCGAGCACGTGCGGATCCTCGAGCTGTGCCGGCACCCGACGGCGCTGGTGGAGATCGCGGCCGAGCTGAAGCTGCCCATCACGGTCGTCCGGATCCTGCTGGGCGACCTGCACGCCATGGGCCGTATCAGCGCCCGCCACCCCGCGCCGCACGATCCGTCGCGGCCCTCCCCGAAACCGCCCTGCTCCAGGAGGTGCTCCATGGGCTCCGCAACCTCTGAGGTGCCCGCCCAGCGCACACCGCTGGCCGATGCCGCCGAGACCGGTCTGAAGATCGTGGTCGTGGGCGGCTTCGGCGTGGGCAAGACGACGCTGGTCCGCTCGGTGAGCGAGATACGGCCGCTGAACACCGAAGAGGTGATGACGCAGGCCGGTCAGGGCGTCGACGAGACCACGGGCGTGGAGCGCAAGACGACGACGACCGTCGCCTTCGACTTCGGCCGCATCAGCCTCAACCAGCGCATGGTGCTGTACCTGTTCGGCGCGCCGGGCCAGGAGCGCTTCTGGTTCCTGTGGGACCGGCTGTTCTCCGGCACGCTCGGGGCGGTGGTGCTCGTGGACACGCGGCGCATGGAGGACTCCTGGTACGCCATCGACCGGCTCGAGCACCACAAGACGCCGTTCGTGGTGGCCGTCAACCGGTTCGACGACGACGAGAGCCGTTTCACGCTGGACGAGATCCGTCAGGCGCTGGCGCTCGACGACCACGTGCCCATGGTCGACTGCGACGCACGGGTCAGGGCCTCCGGCAAGCAGGTGCTGATCACCCTCGTCGACCACCTCTACGCACTGGCACTCTCCGGGAAGGGGCAACGTGAGCGACCACAGCGGCGTCCCGTCGCCGGGCACGCCCCCGGCGGGCTGCCCGCGCACGCATCCGCCGTCCGTCTGGGCGGCCTGGAATACCAGCAGTCGCCGTCCCAGCTGTACCGCGCGCTGCGGCGGGAGCACGGAGCGGTCGCACCGGTGCTGCTCGACGACGACATCCCCGCCTGGCTGGTGCTCGGCTACTCCGAGGTCTGCTATGTGACCAGCCATGACGAGCTGTTCGCGCG
The DNA here is from genome assembly GCA_003248315.1 of Streptomyces sp. SW4. Classification (GTDB taxonomy): domain Bacteria; phylum Actinomycetota; class Actinomycetes; order Streptomycetales; family Streptomycetaceae; genus Streptomyces. Next base: position 5,731,502 of record QKWM01000004.1, on the reverse strand, counting down.
GGACTCCCGGCGCTGGAACCAGTGGCCGAACATTCCCGCCGACTGGCCGCTGCTGCCGTTCGTCGGCTACCAGCCGTCGGTGCTGTTCACCGAGGGCGCGGAACACCAGCGCCGGGCCGGTGTCATCACCCGGGCCCTGGAGGGCGTCGACCAGTTCGAACTGGCCCGGGAGTGCCAGACGATCGCCGAGCACCTGATCATGTCCTTCGCCGGCCGCGGCGAGGCCGAGCTGATGAGCTCTTACGCCCACGCCCTGCCGGCCCGTGCGGTGCTGTGGATGTGCGGTATGCCGCAGGGCAGCGAGGACACCGAGCAGCTCGTCGACGACCTGCGCATCTCGCTGGACGCCGGGGAGGGCGACGATCCGGTGGCGGCCTACATGCGGGTAGGTGCGCGTCTGACGCAGCTGGTGAAGGAGAAACGGGAGCGCCCGGGTCCCGACGTCGTCTCGCGGATGCTGCTCGATCCGGCGGGACTCGGCGACGAGGAGATCGTCCAGGACCTGATCTCCGTCATCGCGGCGGCCCAGCAGCCGACGGCCAACTGGATCTGCAACACGCTGCGCCTGCTGCTGACCGACGAGCGTTTCGCGGTCAACGTCTCCGGCGGCCGGGTCAGCGTGGGCGAGGCCCTCAACGAGGTGCTGTGGCTGGACACGCCCACGCAGAACTTCATCGGCCGCTGGGCGGTGCGCGACACGCAGCTGGGCGGCCGGCACATCCGCGAAGGGGACTGCCTGGTCCTCGGTCTCGCCGCGGCCAACACCGATCCGCAGCTCTGGCCGGAGTCGCACGTCGGCGCCGAGAACTCCGCGCATCTGTCCTTCAGCAACGGCGAGCACCGCTGCCCGTACCCGGCGCCGCTGCTGGCCGACGTGATGGCGCGGACGGCGGTGGAGACGCTGACGGAGCACCTGCCGGACCTGGTGCTGGCGGTGCCGCCGGCGGAGCTGAGGTGGCGTCCGTCGGTCTGGATGCGGGGACTGACCTCGCTGCCGGTGCGGTTCACCCCCCTGGTGCGCTGAGCCGCCCCCGTGTGCCGGGACCGGGGAGCGGTCCCGGCACACGGCGTGCCCGTCCGCGGGGCTCAGCCGGCGACGGGGGTGAAGCGCACGGGGAGCGACTGGGGTCCGCGGGTGAACACGCCCTGCTCCACCGGCACGAAGCCGTCGGCGAGACGGAGGTCGGGCATGGCGTCGAGCAACTGGCCGATGCCGATCTCGACCTCCGCCTTGGCCAGCAGCGCCCCCACGCAGAAGTGGCGGCCGAGCGCGAAGGCGAGGTGGTCGGCAGCGGCGGAGAACGCCGACGTCGTGGTGAGGTCGTCGCGGAAGATGTCGAACCGGTCGGGGTCGCGGTAGCGGCGCTCGTCGCGGTTGGCGGCTCCGATGAGGCAGGTCACGGTGGCGCCCTCGGGATGACACCACCGGCGACCTCGACGTCGGTGGCCGCCTGCCGCATGATCATGTGGACCGGCGGGGTGTAGCGCAGCGTCTCCGCGAAGGCCGCCGGTATCAGGCTCCGGTCCTCGCGGACCGCCGCCAGTTGGTCGGGGTGCTGCAGCAGGTTGGCCATGATGCCGGCGATGGCCTTGTCCGTGGTCTCACCGCCCGCGGCCAGCAGCAGGCTGCAGAACGCCTTGATGTCCTCGTCGCTCATCCGGACGCCGTCGACCTCGGCGGCGCAGAGCGCGGACAGCAGGTCGTCCCCGGGGTTGTCACGCCGGTCGCGGATGATCGGGATCATGTACTCGGCGAACTCCACCCGGGTCCGCTCGCCGGCGGCGGTCACCTCCGGGTCGCCGGACAGGTTGCCGAGGAACGCGATGACCGCCGTGTACCAGCGGTGGAAGCGGTCGTGGTCGGCCTTGTCCAGGCCCAGCATGTCCGCGATGACGTTGACCGGGAAGCGGGTCGCGTAGTCGCTGACGATGTCCGCGGAGCCGGTGTGCCGGAAACGGTCGACCAGTTCGCGTGAGTTGCGTTCGATGACCGGCAGGAACTTGTCCTGGAGGTCGCTGCCCCGGAACGCGGGGCGACCAGGGCCCGGCGCACCGCGTGTTCCCGGCCACTGAGCTGGAGGATCGTCTTGCCGTGGACCGGCTCCAGCTGCCAGTCGTAGTTGTCCGTGGTGAACTCGGACCTCTTGTCCTTGAAGACGCGTTCGACGTCCTCGTAGCGGGAGATGATGTAACTCTTGGTGGCCTCGTGCCAGATCAGCGGCTCCTTCTCCCGCATCACCGCGTACGCGGGGTAGGGGTCCGCCGCGAACTCGGGCGAGAGGATGTCGGGCACCTGCGGGGCAGTGGACACACGGAACTCCTCGGGCTAGACGCGTGCCGTCGACAGCAGGTTATTGATCTTCCGGTGGCTCAAACAGGCCACTCCTGGCCGAAGTTGAGGAGGAAAGCATGCCGTGCGGCGGCGGCCGTCTCTCTGGTGGCGTCCGTGCCGCGCTGGAGGCGCGGACGCGGAGTTCGGGGAGGATGGACACCTGGCGCCGGGGGCGGTCCGGGGCGGTGATGCGGGCGGAGAGGAGTTCGACGGCGCAGACGCCCACCTCGTGCTTCGAGGGGCGACCGCGCTCAAGGGCAGGTCGGCGAGGCCGGCCACCTCGTCGTCGTACGACACGAGGGCCACGTCGCCGGGGACGGTGAGCGAGCGGGCGCCGAGGCGTTGGAGGAGGACGAGCGCGTCGCCGTCGGGGTGGACGACGGCCGCGTCGACGTGACCGGCCGCGACCGCGTCCAGGAAGCGTTCCATCGCGCCGTCGTATCCCGGGTGCCGGGGTGGCCCGTGCCGAGGTCCAGGTGCCCGGCGTCCTCGGGTGCGCGCAGGCCCGCCAGGTCCAGGCCGGCGCGGAAGCCCTCCTCCAGCAGCGGGGCGGTGGGGTGCCGTGGCGGGTCAGGAGGGCGATGCGGCGGCGGCCCTGTGCGGCGAGGTGGTGGACGGCGAGGCGGGCGCCGTGGGCGTGGTCGGTCACGACGTGCTCGACGGGCGGGCCGACGGGGCGGGGTCGCCGCTCCACCAGGACGAGCGGGATGCCGAGGTCCTCGTACCAGGCCGGGTCGGCGTGGTCCGCCGTGGCGGTGGTGGGCGCCAGCAGCAGGCCGTCCACGCCCGCCTCGACCATCGACCGGGCCTGTGCGCGCTCCCCTCGACGTCGTACTCGGAGATGCGCAGCAGCAGCCGGGCGCCCCGGGCCGCCGCGGCCTCCCGCACGGCCCTGATGACCTCGGGGTAGTAGTAGGTGGCGGACGGCACGACCATGCCGAACGTCAGGTCGCCCCGGGCCCGCGGAGGTACGGCGCCGGTGCCCGCGGCGGTGGGCGGTGCCCAGTCCTCGGGAGCCGGGCGCCGCCGTGGACCCGCACCACGAGGCCGCGTCGCGCGAGGGCCTCGACGTCCTTGCGGACGGTGACGGGTGAGACCCGCAGTTCCGCCGCGACCTCGGTGACCCGTACCGATCCGTGCCGGCGCACCCTGCCCAGGATCGTCTGCTGCCTGTCCTCGGCGTGCATGGCCACTCCCCCTCGTCGCGCTTCCCGGCCGCCGTGCGCTCCGGTCGCTCCAGCGGACCGGTCGTCGCGCCGCCCGGTCGCCCCTGCGGACCAGTCGTCGTGCCGCCCGACCGTCGCGCGGCCCGGTCCTGCCGGCGTGGCGCACCCTACGCGCGCAACTGTCGTTCGCGCACGCCTGCTTTCGAAAAACGAAGAAGTGAGCGAATGAGCGACGAAAGCGTTGCTGGTCGTGGAAAGCGCGTGCTACAAACCGCGCACCGCACCACTCCCCGCTCCCGGAAACACCGCCGTGCCGTACCTCCGGAGGTTCCCCCGTGCCATCGCCCTGGTCCCGCCGCGCCTTCGTCCGGACCGCCGCTGCCGCTCCCCTCGCCGCCGCCGTCGGCGGTCTCACCGCACCCGCCGGTCACGCGACCGCAGCCGCCGGCGGTCAGGCCACCGGCGCTGCCGCGGAGTTCGCGGCCCTGCGCGCCAAGTGGCGCGAGCTGATCCTGGGGATCGCGTTCAACCCCGCGGCCGAGCCCTTCCGCACCCTGCTCGCCCGCCTCGGCACCGACGCGAGAGGCCATCTCGGCGCCATGGCCCCGGCGTCCGGTTCGCTCTGGCCCGACCTGGTCTGGGCCGACCCCGATCCCGACACGGACGCCGAGTCCTACGCGTACTCGGCGCGGATCGTCACCAGCTGCGCCCGGCTGAACACCATGGCCCAGGCGTACTGCCAGCCGGGCACGGGCCTGACCGGCAGCGCGGAGGTGCGCGAGGCCGTCCTCGCCGGTCTCGACCACCTCCACTCCGAGGTGTACAACGACGGCACCGCGCCGTACGGCAACTGGTGGAGCTGGCAGATCGGCGCCGCCCAGTCGCTCATGGACACCTGTGTGCTGCTCCACGAGCACCTGACCGAGGCCCGGATCGACGCCTTCTGCCGGGCGGTGGACCACTTCGTGCCGGACCGGGTGTTCGACAGCTACACCGGCACCAGCACCGGCGCCAACCGCGTCGACCTGTGCCGCGGCGTCGTGCTCCGCGGCATCGTCGGGGAGAACCCGGACAAGGTCGCCCTCGCCTCGCGCGCCCTGGCCCCCGTGTTCCCGTACGTCACCTCGGGCGACGGGTTCTACGCCGACGGCTCGTTCATCCAGCACCGCAACGTGCCCTACATCGGTGGGTACGGGGCGGTGCTGCACGACGGTGTCGGCCGGCTCATGGCGCTGCTGCGGGGATCGTCCTGGGAGATCGGCGGCCCGGACGCCCAGCTGTTCCTCGACACCGTCGACCGTGCCGTCGCGCCGTTCGTCTACAACGGCCTGATCATGGACAACGTCTCCTCCCGCGGCGTCAGCCGGGCGGGCACCTCCGACCACAGCCGCGCCCACCCCCTGATGGCCAGCATCCTCCTGGTCGGCCAGGGTGCTTCGGCCGAGGAGAACGCCCGGTGGCGGGCCATGGTCAAGGGATGGCTGCGCCGGGACTACCACCAACCGGCCCTGAGCAACCCCGGTCTCTCCCTCACCCGGGCCTCCCTGCTGCAGGCGCTGCAGGACGACGACTCCGTCAAGGCCGCCCCGAACCGGTCGAGCACCGTCTGTTCCACCACATGGCCAGGGCCGTGCACCGCCGCCCGGCTGGGCCGCGTCCGTGTCCATGGCGGCCGCGCACATCGCCCACTACGAGTACGGCAACGGTGAGCACGCCCGCGGCTACCACACCGGCGCCGGCTGGCTGTCCTGGTGGGGGGACGACTTCGGGCTGGAGCACTACGCGGACGAGTTCTGGCCGACCGTCGACCCCTACCGCCTCCCGGCATCACCGCTTCACGCAAACCGCTCCCGGACGGTGCGGGCGGCAACTGGGGCCAGCCCTGCCCGGACGCCACCTGGGTCGGGGGCACCACCGACGGACGGTTCGGGGCGACCGGGCAGCACCTCAAGGGGCTCCTCAGCACGATGAGCGCGCACAAGTCCTGGTTCTGGCTGGACGACTGCGTCGTCTGCCTCGGCGCCGGCATCACCTCGCGCGACGGGTTCGCCGTCGAGACGACCGTCGACAACCGGAACCTGGGGGCGAAGGGCGCTCCCGCCCTGACCGTCGACGGCACCGTCCAGCCGTCCGAGCAGGGCTGGACGGCCGGCTTCGCGGGCGCGCGATGGGCGCACATCGCCGGGCAGGCGGGGTACGTCTTCCCGAGGGGACCGACCTGACCGCCGTGCGCGAGGAGCGGACCGGCGCCTGGCGGGACATCAACGTCAACGGTCCGACACCCGGTCACCCGCCGCTACCTGACGCTGTTCACCGACCACGGCACCGACCCCGCCGACGCCTCCTACGCCTACGTCCTGCTCCCGGGCGCGAGCGCCGCCGCCACCGCCCGGCGGGCGGCCGGGAAGGGGTGGCTGAAGATCCTCGCCAACAGCCGTGGGCAGCAGGGCGTCCGGGTCCCGGCGCTCGGCTTCACGGCCGTCAACTTCTGGGCGCCGGGGACCGTCGGAGCGCTCACCGCCGACGCCCCCGCCTCCGTGCTGGTCCGGGAGAACCGGAACGGTACCGCCACCGTCGTCGTCTCGGACCCCGCGCGCCGGGCGGGCCGCCTCGAGGTCGTCTGGCACCGCTCCGTCTCCGCCGTGCTGTCCACGCCGCCCACGGTGACGTCGGCCCATACCGGTTCCGCGCTGCGGCTCACCTTCGGCGACCTCACCGGCCAGGCGGGCTCGCCGCAGAAGGTGACGGTCCGCCTGACCTGACCCTCCGGCCCCTCCCCGGGCCGCGTCGCCGCACGCACACCGACCGGCCGCCCGCCCGGACCGGCACCCGCGCCCGCACTCGCGCCCGCACCCACACCCGCGCCCACACCCGCGCCCGCACCCGCACCCGCACCCGCGCCCGCCGAACGGAGAGAAGATGTCCCTCACCCGCACGCACAGCCTCCGCCGGTCCCGCGCCGGGCTGGGCCTGGCCGCCGGGACCGCCGCGATGACGCTGGTCATGGCGACGGACGCGCACGCCGCCGTCCTCTGGGACGGCGACGCCTCCCGGGGACGGGGGTGTTCGAGACCGTCCTGTGCCCCTCCCCCGGCGGCGCCACCGTCAAGAACTGGGGCGACGCGCACGGCGACTTCTTCGAGTTCCTCAAGCCCGCCGGCTCCGAACGCTGCGAGGGCCACAGCATCGACCGGCCCGAGCTGCTGCGCAACGGCACGACCCTGTGGTTCGGCTGGGACTCCATGACGAAGACCGGCGACGCCCAGACCGTCTTCCAGTGGAAGTCCAACGGCGCCAACGACCAGAACCAGCAGAACTACCCCGTGATCATGAAGGTCGAGGACAGCCGGCTCAAGGTCTGGTACGTCGCGCCGGGTGAGCGGTGGACGTCCCTCGGCAGTGCCCCGTGGACCCCGGAGGCCTGGCACTCCGTCCAGCTCCGCATCACCACCTCGTCCGGCACCGGCGGCTCGGCCGAGGTCTGGCTGGACGGCACCCGCATCGCACTCGCCACGGGGATCCGGACCTGGGACGACCTGGGCAACAAGCCCCGCTGGGGCACCTACGGCTCGACCATCGCGGACGTGTCCTCCACCCACTGGGTCGACGACCCGGTGCTGGGCGACACCCGCGGGACGTCGACTGAGGCGGCCTTCCGCGAGGTGCCCTTCCGGCACCGGCCCCCCGTTCCGTGTCCGCACCCGCCCGATCGTTTGATTGTTCGCACAGAAACGTTCACAAGCGATCGTGCGGGCGCTACACTGCGGATCACCGACCACGGACGACGAGGGGGCCGAACACGTGCACGCCGAGGAACGGCATCAGGAGATCTTGCGGCGGCTGCGTGAGCGCGGTTCGGTCCGGGTCACGGAGGTGGCCGCGGAGCTGGGTGTCTCGCCCATCACCGTGCGCCGCGACGTGGAACTGCTCGCCGAACGCGGCCTCGTGGAGCGGGTGCACGGCGGCGCCCTGCTGCCGGAGACCGCCGCTGCCGGGGCACCGGAGCCGGCCGCCCGGGGCGGGAGCGAGCGGGTGTTCGGCCTGATCGTTCCGGCCGCCGACTACTACTACCCCGAGGTGATCAAGGGCGCGCGGGACGCCGCCGCCGAGCGGGGCGTCCGCCTCGTGCTCGGCATCTCGCAGTACAGCCCCGACGAGGAGCGGGCCCAGGCCCGGCAGATGCTCGCCGACGGCATCGACGGCCTGCTCATCACCCCCTGCGGCCCGGCGCGGGAGCGCGGCTGGCCCGCCGAACTGGACGTGCCGTACGTCCTGGTGGAGCGGCGTCCCGAGGACGACGCCACGGGAGCCGAACGGGTGGTGACCGATCACGTCCACGGCGCCCGGATCGCCGTACGGCATCTCGTCGAGGCGGACCGGGAGCGGATCGGGCTGCTGCTGCGCGAGGACAGCCCGCACGGCGCGCTCGTGCTGGAGGGCTACCGCGGCGGGCTCGCCGCCGCCGGGCTGCCCCCGCCGACCAGGCGCTGTTCCGGCTGCCGCCGCCGGGGGCGACACCGCCGAGCGGGAGCGGGTGCTCGCCGCGTTCACCGACGCGGTGGCCGAGGGCCGGCTCGACGCGGCGGTCGTGCACAACGACCACGACGCGATCGTCGTCCTGCAACGGCTGCGGGCCCGGGGCGTGGACGTCCCCGGCGACGTCGCGATCGTCGCCTACGACGACGAGGTCGCCGCCCTCGCCGACATCCCGCTGACCGCGATCGCGCCGCCGAAGCAGGCGGTGGGCGCCGCCGCCGTCGACCTGCTCGCCCAGCGGATCGCCGATCCCTCCCGGCCCCGGCACCGCATCGCCATCCTGCCGGAACTGCACGTGCGCGCCTCGAGCGCATAGCCCGACCCCGCACCACAGGAGAGCCCCTCATGTTCGCGATCACACCCGAGGGGTTCTCCCTCGACGGCCGCCCGCTGCGCCTGCTGTCGGGCGCGCTGCACTACTTCCGTGTGCTGCCCGAGCAGTGGCCGCACCGGCTGCGGATGCTGCGCGCGATGGGCCTGAACACGGTCGAGACGTACGTGCCGTGGAACCTGCACGAGCCGCGCCCCGGAGAGTACGACTTCGCCGGCATCGCCGACCTGGACCGATTCCTGCGCGCCACCCGGGAGGCGGGACTGCACGCGATCGTGCGCCCGTCGCCGTACATCTGCGCCGAGTGGGACAACGGCGGGCTGCCCTGGTGGCTCCTGGCCGATCCCGGGGTGCGGGCGCTGCGCTGCCGGGACGCGGGGTACCTGGCGCACGTGGAGCGCTGGTACGACCGGCTGGTGCCGGTGCTCGCGCCGCACCAGGTCACCCGGGGCGGCAACGTCCTGATGGTGCAGGTGGAGAACGAGTACGGCTCGTTCGGCACCGACACAGGCCACCTGGAGCAGCTGGCCCGCGCTCTGCGCTCGCGCGGGATCGACGTGCCGCTGTTCACCTCGGACGGTCCCGACGACTTCTTCCTCACCGGCGGGACGCTGCCGGGGGCCCTGGCGACCGTGAACTTCGGCAGCCGCGCCGACGAGGCGTTCGCCTCGCTGGCCCGGCTGCGGCCCGGTGATCCCCGATGTGCATGGAGTTCTGGTGCGGCTGGTTCGACCACTGGGGCACCGAGCACGTGGTCCGCGATCCGCAGGAGGCGGCGGACGCGCTGGCCGGGGTGCTGGAGGCGGGGGCGTCGGTCAACGTCTACATGGCGCACGGCGGCACCAACTTCTCCACGTGGGCGGGGGCCAACACCGCCGACCCGGCGACCGGCGAGGGCTATCTGCCGACGGTCACCTCCTACGACTACGACGCGCCGGTCGACGAACGCGGCGGCGTCACCGAGAAGTTCCGCGCCTTCCGCACAGTGCTGGAACGGTACGCGGACGGCCCCCTGCCGGAACCGGAGCCGCCCGCGCCGCTGCTGCCGGCCTCCCGGGCCGTCCTGACGGAGTCCCTGCGGCTGTTCGACGCGCTGGACGACGTGGCCGGCCCGGAGGCCGAGGCGCCGCTGCCGCCGTCCTTCGAGGACCTGGGCATCGGGCAGGGGCTGGTGCTGTACACCGGGCGCGTCCCGGGCCCGCGGCAGCCGTACCCGCTGTCGGTGCAGGGCCTCGCCGACCGGGCCCACGTCTACGTGGACGGGGCTCCGGCGGGCGTCCTGGAACGGGACGCGACGGAGGTGGTCCCGGACGTTGCCGTGCCCGGGCGCAGGCGCGGGTGGAACTGCTCGTGGAGTCCATGGGGCGGGTCAACTACGGGGCCGGGCTCGGCGAGCGCAAGGGGTCCGGCGGGTCCTGCACACGCAGCAGATCCTGCACAGCTGGCGGGCGCGGGCGGTGGAGCTCGGGCACGGAACGCCCGGGAAGCTGCGCTGGGGCGCCGGCGGTTGCGACCGGGGGCCGCTGTTCCTGCGCGGGCACCTGGAGGTGGCCGAGCCCGGTGACGCGTATCTGGCCTCCCCGGCGGCGGCAAGGGGTACGTCTGGGTCAACGGCTTCTGTCTGGGCCGCTACTGGGTCTCCCGCGGCCCGCAGCGCACGCTCTACCTGCCGTGGCCGCTGCTGCGCGCGGGCCGCAACGAGGTCGTGGTGCTGGAACTGGACGCGGACGCGAGAACCGTCCCCGCGGCCGTGGAGACCCGGGACGCACCCGAGCTGAGCTGACACGTGATCGTTCACCACCGCACAACCCAAAACGAACAATCTAGGGATCGAAATTCGCTCATGCGTGATTCGTTGTTCGTTTCCTATTGACTCTGATCGGCCCTGGCCGAAAGATGTGCGACATCACATCGAGCTCCCTGCTCCCTGGAGTCAGCAATGAAGCCGTCCTCCCCTGCTCTCGCCGCCGCGGCGGTCTGCCTCGCCCTCCTCGCCACCGCCTGCGGCGGCCAGGACCGGAGCGAGGCGGGCTCCGCCGACGAGCCCGTCGAGATCACCTACTGGTCCTGGATGCCGGGCACCAAGGAGATGACCGCCGAGTTCAACCGCACCCACAAGAACATCAAGGTCGTCTTCTCCGAGATACCCGCGGGCCTCAACGGCGGCTACGACAAGCTCGCCAAGGCGGTCAAGGCCGGCAACGCACCGGACGTCGTCAACGTCGAGTACCAGGCCCTGCCCGACCTGGTCACCCAGGGCCTGCTGCGCGACTCGTCGGCCGAGCTGGCGGACACCGTCGAGGACTACGCCCCGAGTCCGTGCGTTCTCTGGTCACCCTCGGCGGCAGGACCTGGGCCGCGCCCTACGACGTCGGCCCGCAGACCCTGTACTACCGCAAGGACCTGTTCGCCGAGTACGGCGTGGACGTGCCCAGGACCTGGGACGAGTTCGAGGCCGCCGCGAAGAAGGTGAAGACCGCCTCCAAGGGCAAGGCCCGCATCCTGGACTTCGCGGGCGACGACGTCGCCACCTGGGCCGGACTCGCCCAGCAGGCCGGAGCCCGCTGGTACGGCTCCTCCGGGGACGCCTGGACGGTGAACATCGACGACGGCGCCATCAAGAAGGTCGCCGACTACTGGAAGGACCTGGTCCGCGACGACCTGGTGCTCAACCACAAGGCGTGGAGCCCGGAGGCCACCAAGGCCGTCACCGACTCCCGGGCCATCGCCCTGATCGGCGCGTCCTGGAGCGCCGGCAACATCAAGACCACCTACCCGAGCAGTCCGGCACGTGGGCCGAGGCCCCGCTGCCCACCTGGGGCACGCCCGCCACCGGTGCCGTCGGCGGCTCGGCGTTCGCCCTGACCAAGGACACCCGCAAGGCGAAGGCCGCCGCCGAGTTCGCCCTCTGGGCCACCACCGACGAGGCCGCCGTCAAGTCCCGGCTCGCCGCGGGCACCTCCAGCGGCCTGCCCGCCGCCGAGAACCTGCGGGCCACCGCCAAGGAGTCCTTCGACGCCTCCTTCTTCGGCGGCCAGGACATCTACGAGGTCGCCGGCTCCCAGGTGCCGCTGATCACCTCGGACTGGGTGTGGAGCCCGGTGCACAACTCGACGTCGATGACCCTGCAGAACGAACTCGGCAAGGCGCAGAGAAGCGGCGAGTTCTGGCCGGCGTTCCAGGCGGGACAGCGCGCGGCCGAGAAGGCGATCACCGACCGCGGGCTCAAGCTCGCCCCGTGACCTGACGCCCCGTGAGCCCGGCTCCCCGCGCGGAGCCGGGCCCGGCCCCAAGGAGCTCCGCCCATGGCATCGACCCGGCTCGGCCGAGGACGGCACGCCGCGCCCGCCCTCTTCCTCGCCCCGTTCCTCCTGCTGTTCACCGCCACCCTGCTCGCCCCGATCGGCTACGCCGTCTGGATGAGCCTGTACCGCGAGCAGGCGGCCTCCGGACTCGGCTTCGGCGGCACCGAGACCCTGTTCGTCGGCATCGACAACTACCTGCGGGCGCTCGGCGACGCCGGCTTCCGCCGCGGCTTCGTGCACATCGCCCTGTACTGCCTCCTCTACATCCCGGTGATGGTGGGCGGCGCGCTGGTCCTGGCCCTGCTGGTGGACTCCGCCCTGGCCCGCGCCAAGCGGTTCTTCCAACTGGCCTACTTCCTCCCCCACGCGGTGCCGGGACTGATCGCCGCGATCGTGTGGGGCTTCCTCTACACGCCCGGGCTCAGCCCGTGCTCGACTTCCTGTCCGTCTTCGGCGCGGACTGGGACCTGCTCGGCTCCGACGCGGTCGTGTTCTCCATGGCCAACGCCGCCACCTGGCAGTGGATCGGCTACAACATGGTGATCTTCTACGCGGCGCTCCAGGCCGTGCCCCGTGAGACGCTCGAGGCCGCCGTGGTCGACGGAGCGGGCGAGCTGCGCACCGCATGGTCGGTGAAGCTGCCGATGATCCGTTCCTCGGTCGTCCTGACCACCCTGTTCACCGCCGTCGGCGCGATCCAGCTGTTCAACGAGCCCGAGGTGCTGCGCACCAGGTCGTCCGCGATCTCCCCCGAGTGGAGCCCGGTGATGTTCATCTACCAGGCCGCCTTCACCAGGCACGACTACGGTCTGGCCGCCGCGGCCTCGCTGCTGCTCGCCGTCCTCGGTGCCGCGCTGTCCTTCGTCATCACCAAGCTCGGCAACCGCTGGAAGGAGGCGTGAGCATGGCCGTCGACACGCTCACCGCGACGCCGCCCGCCCCCGCGTCCTCCCCGGACGCGGCCCCCCGCCGCCGGCCCGTCCGCAGGTCGTCCTGGTCGTCCCGGGCGGTCGTCAACACCGTGCTGGCGATCGTCGCGGTGTACACCCTGATGCCGCTCACCTGGCTGCTGGTCAACGCCACCAAGGACAACGGCGACCTGTTCGGCAGGCCCGGGTTCCGGTTCGGCGACTTCAGCCTGTTCACCAACATCGCCGCACTCTTCGCCCACCAGGACGGCGTCTTCGGCCGCTGGCTCCTCAACAGCCTCCTGTACTCGGTGGCCGGCTCGCTCGCCTCCACCCTCGTCTCCCTGCTGGCCGGATTCGCCTTCGCGACCTACGTCTTCCCCGGCCGGGAGAAGGTGTACGGGCTGGTCCTGCTCGGCATCCTCGTGCCGCCCACCGTGGTCTCCCTGCCGATGTACCTGCTCGCCTCCGAGGCGGGCCTCGTCAACACCTACTGGGCGGTGCTGATCCCGGGCCTGGTCAACCCCTTCGGCGTGTACCTGGCCAGGGTGTTCGCGGAGGCGTACGTGCCGCAGGAGACGCTGGAGGCCGCCCGCATGGACGGCGCCGGGGAGTTCCGCGCGTTCCGGTCGGTCGCCCTGCCGATGCTGACCCCGGCGTTCGTGACCATCTTCCTGTTCACCTTCACCGCCAGCTGGAACAACTTCTTCCTGCCCCTGGTGATGCTCAACGACTCGTCCCTGTACCCGGTGGGGCTCGGCCTGTTCAGCTGGAACGCCGTCCTGCCGCAGGAACCCCAGCTGTACGCGCTCGTCGTGACGGGTTCGCTGCTGTCCGTCGTTCCGCTCGCCGTCGCCTTCCTCACGCTGCAGCGCCACTGGCGTTCCGGCCTGACCGCGGGAGCCGTCAAGTGACCCCCACGCCCCTGCGTCGCCCCCGCACCGTCCTGGCGATGGACCCGCCCGTCCACGCCGCCCTCTTCGACCGGGCGGCGCTCGACCGGCTCGCGGCGCTCGCCGACACCGATCCCTCCCTCGTCGTCCGGGACTTCGCCGACCCGGCCGTCGCCGGCGTCCTCGCGGAGGCCGAGGTCCTGCTGACCGGCTGGGGCTGTCCGCGCCTGACCGCCGGGGTCCTGGCCCGGATGCCCCGGCTGCGCACCGTCGTGCACGCGGCGGGCTCGGTCAAGCACCATGTCACCGACGCCTGCTGGGAGCGCGGCCTCACCGTCGCCTCGGCGGCCGGGGCCAACGCCGTGCCGGTGGCCGAGTACACGGTCGCCGCGATCCTGTTCTCCGGCAAGCGGGTCCTGCACGCCGCGCACGTCTACCGCGAGAAGCGGACCTGGGTGAACGCCCTCGACGTCATCGGCGGCGGCGGCAACCACCGGCACACGGTCGGCGTCGTCGGCGCCTCCCGCATCGGCCGCCGGGTCGTGGAACTGCTGCGCCCGTACGACATGCGGATCCTGCTCCACGACCCGTACGTCGACGGGGAACGGGTGCGGGCGCTGGGCGCGGAACCGGTCCCGCTGGACGTGCTCGCGGCGCGCAGCGACACCGTGACGATCCACGCCCCCGAACTGCCGGAGACACGGCACCTGTTCGACCGGCGCCGGCTGGCCCTCCTGCGGGACGGGGCGACGCTGATCAACACCGCCCGCGGCTCGCTCGTCGACACCGCGGCGCTCACCGGGGAACTGGTCTCCGGGCGGCTCAACGCCGTGCTGGACGTCACCGACCCCGAGGTCCTCCCGCCCGACTCGCCGCTGTACGACCTGCCGAACGTCCTGCTCACCCCGCACATCGCGGGCTCTCTCGGCAACGAACTGGGCCGCATGGCGCATGCCGCGCTGGACGAGCTGGAGCGCTACGTGAGCGGGCTGCCGTACGCGGACCCGGTCCACCCGGATCAGCTCACGCGCTCGGCGTGACGGTGGGGTCAGCGCGGCGGCCAGGGCCGTGAGCGTGTCCGGTTCCTGCGGGTTCCGGTCCCTTAGCGGGTACGGCCGGTGCCGTCAGGCGGCCGTGGAGCGCAGTCGCCTGGCCGGCTGCGGAAATCCGCGGCCAGTGCCGCGTAGATGTACTCGCTGCCCCAGCGGTCCCCGTCCAGGTCGTTCTCGACCAGGTGCGCCTCCCGGCGCATGCCCAGACGCTCACAGACCCGCACGGACCCGGTGTTCTCCACATCCAGCCGTGCGTAGAGCCGGTGCACGCCCAGCGTGTCGAAGGCGAACCCGGCCAGCGCCGCGGCGGCCTCGGTCGCGTAGCCGTGCCCCTGGTGTCGTGGGTCGACGGTCCAGCCGATCTCGGCCTGGGCGGCGCGGGCACTGGCCAGGCCCAGGCTGACCTCGCCCAGGAGACGGGACTCGCCGCGTCGGCAGACAGCGAGGGACAGCTTGTCCCCGTCGGCGCGCCAGGCCGTCTGCGCCGCGCGCTCGGCGGCGACCTGCTCGCTGCGCTCACGCGTGTGCGGCGGCCGGTACAGGTAGCGCGCCACGCTCGGCAGGCTCTGGTAGGCGTACAGGTCGTCGGCGTCGCCGGGAGTGAACAGACGCAGTGACAGGCGGGCCGTGGTCAACGGCAGCAGCGAAGCGACGTCCATACGGACCTCCGGGACGCGGATGTCGATCAAATGCGGGCCGATTGTCGCATCGCGGACTGCGCGGCAGCCACGCCTTTTCGACCGCAGGGCCGGGCAGCCCGTTCCCCCACGAGGCCCGGCGTTCCTGGTCGTACCGGAACCCGTCCATGACGCACGCGGGAGCGTGCTGACGGCCGCCCGCACGTCGCTGTCCGTGCACCGCACCGACGTCGTCTCGTGAGCATCCGCAGCTGGTCACGTGCTGCTGCCTGTGTCAGGTGCAGGGCGGCTCCGAGGGGGTCCCGTCGGGAAGCAGCTTGCGTTCGGCTGGGGTGTAGTCGCGGCCCGCGGCGGCGCAGAGGGTGCGGAACTGGGTGTCGGGGTCCAGGCTGAAGGTCTGGCTCACGAAGTAGGAGTCGACCGTCAGGCGGTCACCGTGCAACGAGCCCATCGCGGAGTCCCCGCCTTGGACGGGCACGGTCAGCGGTGCGTCGATGCTGCCGCGTGTCAGCCGGTGGATCCGCACCCTGCCCTTCAAGTCGTCGTGCGTGACGACGGTGCCGCCGGGACCGAAGCCGACCAGGTGGCCGGAAACCCCGTGGGCGATGTCCTTCAGCTGCTGCTCGCGGTCCACGTCCCAGATGCGCACCTGCATGCCCTCGACGCTCACGGCGAGGTGCGAGCCGTCCGCGTCGAAGGCGAACGACCCCGTGTGGGTGCGGGAAGTGAAGGGCACGACGACGGACGGCCCGGTCAGGACGGCGAGGCGTTGCCGGCGGGGATGTCCCACAGCAGGATCTCGCCGTTCCGGCCGCCCGTCCTGGTGGCCACGACGACCTGTCCCGGATGCCCGGGACGGGCCAGGAGCTGGTTGCGGTTCCCGATGAGGAGTTTGTCCGGGTCGTCGTCGAAGGCGGGCCGGGGTGGGCCGGGAACGGCGCGGTGAGCAGGGTCCCGTCGGCTGCGTCGACGCGGGTGAGCGTGCCGTCCTTCGTCAGCAGGGCGATCTCACTGCCCGTCAGAGGGGCGACGTCGTCGAGCTCCTTCGCCTCGGGCGCCGTGTCATCGAGGGGCACCCTGTCTTTCAGGCCGGGGACCGAGAACGAGCAGCAGAGACTCCCGTGATCGCGCCAGACCACGATCCGCCGCGAATCGGCGGTCCAGGAGGTCTTCCAGTCTCCTGCCGGGAGCGATGTCTGCTCATGATTCCTTCGGGTGACGTCGAGTACTTCGAGATACCGGTCCGAGACCCGGGCGATGAAGCGTCCGTCGGGTGACGTGGAGAAGTTCTCGCCGTCGCCGTCTCCCGTGAACTCCTCAGCGCCGGCTGCCTCGGCTCGCACCGCCATCAGTCCCGTGCCCACGTGCACCAGGACGGTGAGCCCGCCTCCGGCCCGCGGTGCCGCCGCGAGGGTGTAGGGCTTGCCGCCTGCGATCGGGATACGGGTCCGGTAGCTCTGCCCGGAGCGCATGCCGGTCAGGCCGATCTCGCTGTAGCCGCCGTCCTCGGGCTCGTCGTTCCAGGTGCGCAGACCATACTCGCCGGTGGCGTCC
Organism: Streptomyces sp. SW4; assembly: GCA_003248315.1. Lineage (GTDB taxonomy): Bacteria > Actinomycetota > Actinomycetes > Streptomycetales > Streptomycetaceae > Streptomyces. The sequence continues at coordinate 5,714,787 of QKWM01000004.1, read as the reverse complement.
GCGGTGAGATCCCCTGCGGGCATCGTGGTCCTCCCGCCGATCGTACGGCCGAGCGCGAGGGTATGACCGGCCGCGTCGGAGGAAGTCGCGGAGTCGTCGGTGGGACGCGTCAGCAGACGTTCACCACCCGCCCGGAGTTCCACCCCGTCGCGGTCGTCCGGCGGGGTGAACCGGTCGGTCGTCCGGCCGGTCGTGAGGTCCCTGAGCTCGGTACGCAGGATGTGCACGCCCGCTCGACGGTGACGCGTCTGACGATCGCGACGGTGTCGGGGTCCGAGGTGAAGGCGGCCTGGAACAGTCCCTCGTCGGGCAGAAGCCCTTCGGCGGTGCGGATGGGGGCGCCCGAGCGCACCCGCCATGCCTCGGCGAAGGCCGGAACGCACTTCTCCGGTGTGTCGGAGCACTGCCGCGAGTTGTCGTTCGCGGTCAGCAGCAGCCGCTCTCCGTCGCTGCTGAAGTCCAGGTGCCCACCGGCCTCCTCCGGGAACGCGCGGTCGACGTGATCCAGAACGATGGGATGCCGCGGATCGCTCAGCCGCCACAGCCGCACTCCGCTCCCGGGTGCGGAGATCGCGGCGAAGGAGCGGCCGTCCGGACTGACCGCCGTCAGCAGGTCGCCTTCGGGGACGCCGCTCAGCTGCCGGGCCCGGGGTCTGCCGTCGAGGGCTCCCGTGATCACGGTGATCGTCAAGCGGGCGCCGGGCGTCTTCGACCGCACGACCAGGGTGCGCCCGTCCGGTGTGGCATCCATGCCGAGGTAGCGCCCCTCCCACAGCGACGGGTAACTGCCCACGAGGTACTGCGCCCGGACGTACTGGTCGAGGAGAGCCTGGCGGGTGTGGTCCGTCCGCTTGGTCTTCCAGCCGGCCAGAGCGAGTTGCAGCGCGGTGGGGGCGTCGCCGGGCGGACGGTCCTCGGCCGCCTGGGCCAGCAGGCCCGCGGCCTGCGTCCGCAGCTGCTGCTCCGTGCGCCTCAGGCTCTGGAAGGTGGTCAGCGCCAGCACGACGGCGACCGCGGTGAGCACGGCCAGCGCACCGACTGCGGCCTGCCTGGCGCGGGTACCGCGACGAGCATGGCGCCGGCTGAGCCGGATGTAGCGGCGCTCGTCGGCGGAGACGTCCTGGGGGTGCTCGGTCATCCTGCGTTCGGCCTCGGCCAGGTCGGTGCCGCTCAGCAGCCGGGAGGGCTCGCCGTGCTGCGACTGCCAGCGGCGCAGGTCGGCTCGTAGCTGTTCCTGCCAGAGGCGGAAGTCCCGGGAGTCGGCGAGCCATTGCCGCAGGCGCGGCCAGAGCCGGGTCAGCGCCTCGTGCACCAGGTCGACGATCTCCTCGTTCTCGCCGCTGCCCGGGGCGTGGGAGAGGACGACGAGCTTGCCGGGGCCAGTTCCCTGGCGACTTCGACGAGTTCGGGTGCGAGATCGGCGGTGCGGGCGGGCCGTCGGGAAAAGGCGTCGCCGTCGGCGGGGCGCGCCAACTGCACGAACAGGCGTCGCGCGCAGTCCTGTCGGGTGCGTGGCAGTTCGTCGAGGGCGTCGTCCGCGTATCCGACGAGGGCGCCCGCGACGCCGCCCATCTCGTCGTAGGCGGCGTGGGTGAGCATCGAGCGGGTGCGGCGGTTCCACAGCTCGGTGAGCGCGAACTGGACCAGCGGCATCCGTCCGGGCTCGTCGCCCGCGTCCGCGACGATCCGCTCGGGCAGCCCGGCTCGAACCACAGCCCCGGTACGGCGTCGACGGGCGCGGTCACAGCCTGCTCCAGGTCGTCGCCGGCCAACGGTGCGAGGAACTGCACGGCATCGCTGACGAGGTCGGACGTGCCGGACGTCACCAGGACGCCGAGGGAGTCGGGCCGTGTGGTGGCGAGGACCCGCAGGGCCGTCGTACCGGCCTTTCCGGCCAGGGCGGCGAGCAACGCGAACAGGTCGCGTGCGGCGGCGGGTTCGGCGGCCGCGTACTCCTCGAGCTGGTCGACGAAGAGGACGTGCCCGGCGCCTGTTCCCGGGTGAGGACCCTGCCACGCAGCTCGGCGGGGACATCGCCGCCGCTCTCCAGCAGTCCGGCCAGTTCCTCCGCTCTGGCGAGCCGTTCGACCTCGCCGAGTGCCGGCTCCAGGATCGCTGTCAGGGCGCGCGCCAGCACCGCGGAGGGCCTTGCACCGGGGACGGGGCGCAGCTCGGACACGGTCATGCCCTCGGCCCGCAGCCGGGGCAGCACTCCCGCTCGTACGAGGGACGACTTACCGCATCCCGAGGGCCCCGCCAGCAGGGTCACCGGCCGCCTGTGCACGGCCCTGTGCACTCGGGCGATGTCGCTGTCACGGCCGTGGAAGAACTCCGCGTCGTCCTCGGAGAACGCCTCCAGTCCCGGAACGGACATCGGGGGCTCAGCGTCTCCTCGTCGATCAGGTCGGCCGACGGCAGCAGGTACGCGGTGCGCCGGCCCCGGTGGGCGGCGACGGTCATCCCGACCACGCCGTTCTGCAGGTCGTCCCAGACCGGTGATCCGCTGAACCCTCCCGCGATCGGTGGCCCCGGCTCATTCGCCTCCATCTGCACCCAGCCCAGGCCCTGCCCGTCCCGCAACGTGCCCGAAGCCCAGACGCCGTCGTCGGCGCCGGCCGGATAGCCGAGCGCCCGGAACGTGTGCCCCAGACGTCGGTGCCGTCGACGAGCGGTACCGGCCGGGCCCCTCGACGGGAGCGTCGAGCCGCAGCAGGGCGACGTCCGCCCCGCCGCGCCGCCAGGACGCCACGGTCGCTCGCGCCGTGGGGCGACCGCCCAGCAGGGGGAAGTCCAGGTGTACCTGCTCGTCGGGGGCCGGCTGCGGTCCGGTACGTGTGCCGAGGGCTCTGGCGACGACGTGGGCGCAGGTGCACACCACATCGGCGGCGATGAGGAATCCGGCGCCGGCCACTGTGCCGGTGGCCGAGCAGATCCGTACCTGTGATGCCCGAAGGGCGTCGCTCCCCCGCACCGCCACCATGAAAAATCCCCCGTCCCCACGCGGCTCAGCACGTGACATGCCAGCATGTCCGTCCCGGCCGCATCGCACAACAACGAGCTGTCCAGGTGATCACTTCGATGCGGTGGGCGGGGCCGGTGGGCCCTGGGCCTCCAGGAGGACCGCTGTGCCGGCGACGGTCCGGTCCTCGTGCAGGGTGATCACCTGACCGGGCCGGAGCTGCTGCCACTTCGACGGGAGAGCGGGGCGAGGCGCACCGTGGCTCGTCCTCCGGGCGCGATGAAGGGCGTGAACTCCACCCAAAGGGCGGCAATGCAGAGGTCGGGTTCCCCGGCCGGGGTTGCTCTTCCGATGTCCCACATCGGCCGTAGGACGCCGGCTCCGGGAACGGGGATCCGCCGGCGGGTCTCGTGGACCGGTCCGAGGGTGAGGTCGGCTCGGATGACGCCGTGGCGGGCCTCGAAGCAGCGCCAGTGACACCAGGCCGCGCTCCGGTCGAGTCTCATCTGCTCGGCGGCCGTGGCGAGGGCCTGCCAGAAGGCGGGCGGGAGCGGGGGACGCCGGCCGCCTCCTCCAGCAGGTGGAGAGCGACCTCCCACTCGTCGTGGGCGAGGTACTCCCAGACGTCGTTCACCGTGAGGTCGTTCTCGCCGGCGGCGGCTTCGGGACGAGGAGCGAGGCGGCTTCCAGCAGCTCGGCGACGTCCATGCCCGATTCTGGACGACGGGACGCCGTGGCCGTGCCGGCACGGTTCCACGGCGTGCGGGAGTCAGGGCTTGCGCGCCGTCACCAGGCCGGACTCGTAGGCGAGGACGACGAGTTGGGCGCGGTCGCGGGCACGGAGCTTGGCCATGGCCGGTTGACGTGGGTCTTGGCGGTCGCCGGGCTGATGACCAGGCGGTCGGCGATCTCGTCGTTGGACAGGCCCTGTGCGGCCAGGGCGACCACCTCGCGTTCCCGGCCGGTCAGTTCCTCCAGGCCGCCGGGGCGGGCGGGCGGCGGCTGGGTGACGTACCGGTCGATGAGCTTGCGGGTGATGGCGGGTGCGAGCAGGGCGTCACCGCGGGCGGCGACGCGCACGGCGTGCAGGAAGTCCTCCGGGAGGATGTCCTTGACCAGGAAGCCGGCGGCGCCGGCGCGCAGCGCGTCGAAGACGTACTCGTCCATGCCGTAATTGGTCAGAACGACGACGTGTACGCCGGCCAGGGCCGGGTCGGCGGCGATGCGCCGGGTCGCCTCGATGCCGTCCATCAGGGGCATCTGGATGTCCATGAGCGCGACGTCGGGCAGGTGCTCCGCGACGAGGGCCAGGCCCTCTCGGCCGTCCGCGGCCTCGGCCACCACCTCGATGTCGTCCTCGAGGTCGAGCAGCGCGCGGAAGCCGCTGCGGATCAGCGGCTGGTCATCGACCAGCAGGACACGGATCACGACACTCCGTTCGTGGGGATCTCGGCCCGGACGGTGAAGCCGCCGGCGCTGAGCGGCTCGGTGCGCAGGCGGCCGCCCAGGGCCGTGACGCGTTCACGCATGCCGAGCAACCCGAGTCCGGGGGTGGGGGCGGGGTGCGGGGTGGCCCGTCCGTCGTCGTCCACGCGGATGGCGAGGGCGTCGGGACGGTAGTCGATGACCACGGAGCAGGTGGTTGCCGCGACGGCGTGCCGGGCGACGTTGGTGAGCGACTCCTGAACGATCCGGTACGCGGTACGGCTCACCGCGGCCGGTACGGCGTGGGGACGCCCCTCGACCGTCAGCGTCGTCTCCAGGCCGGTCCCTGGAACCGCTTCACCAGGTCGGGACGTGGTCGAGTCCGTGCGGCGGGGTGATGTCGTCGTCGCGAAGGGCCTCCAGGGTCGCCCGCAGCTCCCGGCTCGCCTCCCGGCCGGCCTCCTGGATCGCCAGCAGGGCCTCCGGCACCTGCTCGCCGCGGCGCCGGGCGACGTGGACGGCGACCTCGGACTGCACCTTGATGACCGAGATCTGGTGGGTGAGCGAGTCGTGCAACTCCCGGGCGATGCGCAGCCGTTCCTCGTCGGCCCGCCGGCGTGCGGTCTCCTCCCGGGTACGCTCGGCCTCGTCGGCCCGCCGCTCGGCCTGCCGCACCGCCTCCCGGCGGCGAACGCGGCGATCAGCCAGGCGAGCTCGAGCGTGCTGCGGACATCCGCCACCATCTCGCGCGCGGCTCCGTCATGAAGCACCAGTGCGGTGAGGTGCAGCACGGCCAGCAGCCCGGCGGAGACGGCCAGCGTGACGGCACGGTGCCCGGCGCGTACGGCGGCGTAGACCGCGACCAGGTACGAGACGGCGAGCACCTCGAACCCGGCCGCCAGATGGCCCACCGCGAACAGCCCGGTGACGGCGAGGACCACGAGCGGCGCCCGGCGGCGCGCGGCCAGCACCAGCCCGCCGGCCGCCAGCAGCGCGGAGCCGAGCAGCTCGCGCATCCCGGCCGGGTGCGGCCCGAGAGGCCCGAGCCCAGTAGCAGCGCCGCCACGGCCGCGGCGATCGCCCAGTCGGTGACCGCGGCCGGACAGCGAACCGTCCCTTGTCCATGGGGCACCGTAGCCGGATGCGGTGGTGAGCGAGTCCGACTCGTGGACGAGCGGTCGGCTACCGCGTGCGCGGTAGGCGGGCGGCGTCTGCGGCATCCGCGGTATGCCCGTGCCGCGGCGGCGGCAGCACGAAGTGCCCGCGTCTGCTGGACGCCGAGCGGGCGGGCCGGCGCGCATGATCGAGGCACATCGACCCCTCGGAAGGCGCGAGGAGAAGGAAGGCGAGCGGTATGAGTGCTTCAGCAGCGTTGATGGCGGCCGCCGAAGGCGGGATCATCGGCGACGGGCGGACCGGTGCCAATCTGGCTCTCGGGGTCGGAGCGCTGGGGCTCGTCCTCGGCCGGCTGTCCCTGGCCTCCGGCGGCCGCCGGCTCGGCACCGGCAGCGCACGCGCCGGAGGGATCGCGGCCATCGCGGCGGGAGCGGTCGGCACCCTTCTCGCCGTACTGCACCTGGCCACCGCGAGTGGAGGCCCCGGCACGGGCAACGGACTCGTCGGCGCCGTCGTGGCCGTCCCGCTGGGGCTGGGCGCCGTGCTCCTCGGGCGGCGGGCGCTGACCGTCCGCCGCCGTGCGTCGGCCGGGCCACCGGTCGGATGACCGTCTGCCCTCGGCGGGACCCGGCGTGCGAGCGACCCGCACGCCGGGCTCCCGGGCCGGGGCCGGCCGGGGCCGGGCCGGGGACGAGCGTAGGCCCCGCCCGGTCGGCGCCTGCGCTTGTGTCGCCCGACGGAACAGCACGCACAGTCCCGCCGGGGCGGACCGCTCGACCAGCCCTGTCATGGCACGGCGCGACCCCATGGCCTTGCCCTCCCTGTCGGCAGCCGGTGATTCTGGGCGGGTGCCAGGGCAGAGGAAGCGAAAGCGGCGGCAGGAGGACCTGTGGCAGCGGTATGCCGCCCGCACCGCGCCGGACGCGGGCAGTGGGAAGTGGTCGTCGAGACGCAGGACCAGGCGGAGCTGCGTGCGGGGTGCGTCGTCTTCGGGAGGCAGGCGTCGACGGGTCGATGACGCGCATCGACACGCTGTGCGGGCGTCTGGAGCTGCCGGCCACCTACCGGCTGAGCCGTTTCGTGACGCGCCCGAGCGGTAGCGCTCCGATCCGCATGCGTCAGCTCACCCCGAGCTGTCACGAGATGACTGATGGGTGGTGGCCCGGATCGCAGGGCGACGACGGGCTCGGCGGGACGGAGCTGTCAGGCCCTGACGACGCTCCGTCAGCTCCTGCCGAACGTGCGCCGCTTGCCGCCCTTGGCCGGGGCTCGGCGACCGGTGTCGCGCTCTGGTGCTCCAGGCGGGCGACGGAGATCCGGACGTGCGTGGTGAACGTCATGGACTTCTTGAGGGTGTCGAACCAGCGCGACCTGCCGACCTCCACGATCCAGTCGGCCTCCCCGCTCCTGAACACCCGCCGGCCGTACGCCTCGGGATTCTCGGCTTCCTCGCCGTGCGGGTCGCACGTACGGGCCAGCTCGGCGGCTCGCGCCAGGGCCGCGTCCCGGCCGCCGTCGACCGGGACGGTACGGCGCAGGTCCCAGCGGAGGTCTCCCCCCACGGGCGCCTCCACGAGGATCCACCAGCCCATGCCGCCGCTCATGCCTGCCTTCCTTGGCCACGGGTATCAGCGGTGCCGTGCAGACCGACTGCCGGCCGACCGGAGGCCGGTTGGCCTCCTGATGCGGTCGATCCTGCTCACCGGCTTCGGTGGCGCGTCCCCGTTCGTCCCCCGGAATCACGTACACCCCGGCAAGGGTGGCAGGTGCGGACCCTGTATGTCACCACTGGCATCGAACGATCGACGTGAGTGCCTTGAACGACCGACGTGGGCGCCTTGAAGGATCGACGTGGGTGCCTTGAACGATCGACGTGGGCGCCTTCCGCACGACCGGTCAGGGGAGGCGCTGGTCACCGGCCTTCTCGATGCTCCACGGCGCGGCCGATGAGTTTACGGCCCGCGGCCGGTCCAAGCTCGTGACGCCCTACGAAAGGACACGGCCATGTCGGAGCTTCTCGTCGACTTCATCACCTCCCTCGACGGTTACGCATCGGGTGAGGGCTGGCCCGGGTTCTGGGCCTCGAGGGCCCGGAGTACCTCGCCTGGCTCGGTGAGCAGCCCGAGGTCACCTATCTGATGGGAGCGAACACCTACCGCCTGATGTCGGGCTTCGCCGCGGGCGAGGTCCCGAGTGGTCAGGACGAGTTCAGGCCCGAGGAGGAGGCGTCCGTCGACGAACTCACACGAGCGTCCAAGGTGGTGTTCTCCTCCACGCTCGAGGAGCCGCTGAAGTGGGCCAACTCGACGCTCGTCCGCGACGACGCCGTCGAGGCGGTCCGGGCCATGAAGTCGAGCGGCTCAGGGATCCTGAGCACGATCGGCAGCCTCAGCCTGTGCCGGTCCCTGCTGCGCGCCGGTCTCGTCGACCGCTTCCGGGTCGTGATGTTCCCGGTGATCACGGGGGCCACGGCGCGGAACGCATCTACGACGGCTATCCGGACGTCGCCCTCGAGATGATCGGGCACCGCACCTTCGACAGCCGGACCCAGATGGTGGAGTACAAGCCCCGCGTGCTCGAGCACCCGCCGCTCGGCGCCCCTGCGTGACGGCGCCCCCGTCCGACGGTCCCGCCCGCACCGACGGAGTGCCGTCGGGGCGGGCGCCGGCGACTCTACGCGCGTTGCGGCGGCAAGCGGGGTGGACGGGCACGGCCGGCTCCCCTCGCCCCCCGGAAGCCGGGCACCGCAGGATCTGCTCGCCCTCCCTGGGAACCGGCCACCGCAGGGCGTCCGTGCGTGTCCCACGGCAGCCCGTATGATTCGCACGCACTGACGACTGTCGCATAGCCGATCGGGCCGGGGAGACCCCGCCGACCGGCGTGCGCCGGTGGAACCCGGACGCCGTTCCTTCCGTCTTGGTCTCACGGGCCGGGCTGTGTGAAAGGGAAGCGGTTCCGAACGGAAGGCGACGATCGCAGCGTGCCCTGACATGACCACATCTAGCAAGCAGCCGAAATTGAGACACGGACACATATCACCGCAGGACGCGCCGGAAGCCGGCCGAAGAACGGCGTCGTCCCTACGGCATCGGCCACGGGCGACCCTCTGGGCCGCGGCGGGCGTCGTCACCCTCGGGTTCCTCGTCGCACTGGAGCTGGCGGCGCGCCGCTACGGCACGCCGGGGCCGATCACCAACCAGGTCCGGGAGCTGGTGTTCGCTCCCAAGTCGGGCGGTCTGCTCTATGCCGCCATGGCCTTGACGATGGTGGTCCTCACCTGGCGGCAACGCCTGATCGCGGCGGTCACGGCGATCGGCATCGACCTCGCGTTCCTCGTGGGCCGTTGGGCGCTCGACGTCGAGCCGGCCGGCGGCCATCCCTTCGGCAACGGTGCGCTGTGGGTCATTGTGGGCGTCGCGGTCCTCGCCGTCACACGCCGTACCGGCCCGGAGCGTGTCCTGCTGCTCAAGGGCGCGGGGCTGGGCCTGCTGCTGATGGCGGGCCGCAAGACCGGCGACACGTGGCTGCTCATCACCTCCAAGACCCGCCCGATGGTGCTCGACCCGTACGTGGCGGCCGCCGATCACGCGCTCGGCAACCCGTCGTGGCTGGTGGGCCGCGTGGTCGAGGCCACCGGCTCCGTCGGCTTCAACTTCCTCGACACCATCTACGGTCAGCTGCCGGTGGCCGCCGTCGTCGTCGCCCTGTACCAACTGCGGCACGTGGCGGCCGAGCGCCGCTTCCCGCGCCACCACCTCGTGCGCAGCTTTCTCGTCATCGGTCTCCTCGGTCCGGCCTTCTACATGATCTACCCGGTGGTCGGACCGCTCTTCGCCTACGGCACCGGCACCGACCACTGGGCGTCGATCAGCCTGTGGGCGCCGGAGATCCCCTCCACCTCGCAGTGGGCGGTGGCCGATCTGTGGCCGCGGACACCACCGCCGGCCGACGCCCCGCACCCGATACCGTTCGACGGGCTCACCCCGCGCAACTGCATGCCCAGCCTGCACACGGCCTGGGCCACCGCCATCTTCATCCACTCCGCCAGGGTCCGCGCGCCCTGCGGCTCGCCGGCACCTTCTGGCTGGTCGCCACCCTCGCGGCCACCCTCGGCTTCGGCTACCACTACGGCGCCGACCTCCTCGCCGGCGTGGTGTTCGTGCTCACGATCGAGGCCGCCCTGCGCGCGTACGACCGCGGCTGGGACCGGTCGGGGCTCCGGCTGGTCGCCCACGGCACGGCCGTCTTCACCGCGCTCCTGCTGTCGTACCGCTTCCTGGCACCGCAGATGGCCGACCACCCCCTGCTGTACGGCTCCCTGCTCCTCCTGGCGACGGGCTCGGTGATCCACGGCTACGTGCGCACCACCACCCGGTGGGAACCGAAGATCCCGCACCACGGCGGCCGGCACCCGAACCGGAGCTGGTCTGACGGCGGGGCGGCGGCGTCGCGGCAGTACTCCGGCGTCCCGGCGGCAGTACACCGGCGTCCCGGCGGCAGTACACCGGCGTCCCGAAGGGCGCTTCTCGTAGGCTCGGCGGGCATCGCGAGCGAGGAGTCGAACGTGGGGATACCGGAAGCCCAGGACACGGCCGAGCGGCTGCGGACGATCTGCGGCGAGCTGTCGGACCGCTTCTACGAGCGGGCTGACGTGGTGCGGATGCTGGTGGTGACGCTGCTGGCCGGGCAGCACTCGTTGCTGCTCGGCCCGCCCGGAACGGCGAAGTCGGAGATGGCCCGGGAGCTCACGGGCCGTATCGCGGGGGCAACGTACTGGGAGATCCTCCTGTCGAAGTTCACCGCGCCGACCAGGATGTTCGGCCCCATCGACGTCGCCGCGCTGGCCCGGGGCGAGTACCGGCAGATCTACGACGGCCGCGCCACCACCGCCCATGTCGCCTTCATCGACGAGATCTTCAAGTGCTCAACTGCCGCGCTGAACGAGACGCTGGGCTACCTCAACGAGCGGATCTACCACCCCGAGAACGGCGGCGAACCGATCCACTGCCCCTGATCGGGGCCATCACCGCGAGCAACGAACTGCCGAGCGAAGCGGACGCCGCCGCGATCTACGACCGCCTGCTGGTGCGCATCGAGGTGGGATACCTGGCGGACCCCTCGAACTTCGCCGCGCTGGTCCGCTCCGCCGTCAGCCGGCCCGTGGCACCGGCCCGGACCACCGTCGACCTGGCCGCGTTGCGGCACGCCGTGACCGAAGCCGTGCCGGCCGTGGACTTCCCCGACACGATCGTGGACGCGGTGTGCACGCTGCGGGCCGCCCTGCGCCGCAAGGAACTGGTCGCCTCCGACCGCCGCTGGCGGCAGGCGGTGGGCCTGCTCCAGGCCTCCGCCTACCTCGACGGCCGCCCGGCGGTCGCCGAGACCGACCTGTCGCTGCTGACCCACGTCCTGTGGAACTCGCCGGCCGAACGCCCGACCGTCGAGCGCGAGGTGCTGCAACTGGTCAACCCCGACGCCAAGGAGGTGCTCGACCTGGCCGACACCCTGGACGAGCTGGAGGCCCAGCTCGACGCCATGGCCGGGCAGTCCCGTGAGGCGCTGAGCGAGTGGGTCATCACCAAGGCGCACAACAAGCTCGCCATGGCGGGGAGGCGGCTGGAGAAGCTGCGCGAGGAGGCGGTGGGCGCCGGCCGCTCCACCGCCACGATCGACCGGGTCACCGGCCGCCGGCGCGCGGTCCGCGCCCGCATCCTGACCGAGGCCCTCGGGATGGACGCGAGCATGGTGCAGGCCGAGCTCTGAGCCGGGGCGGGAGGGGGACGTGGACAGGACCGACGGGGACGGTGTCGGCAGGGACGGGACCGGCGGGAACGGTGTCGGCAGGGACGGGACCGGCGGGGACGTGAGCGGCCGGGACGTGAGCGGAGGGGACATGAGCGGAGGTGGCCGGCCGCGGGTCGTGCTGGACGACCCGGCGGTCCGGGCCGGGAGGTGGGTGGGCCGGGCCGCCGCCCCCGAGCGGCACACCGCGGTCGTCGTCGCGGACCGGTCCGACCTGATCGCCTGGCGCGACACCTACGCGCAGTCGGCGGCGCTGCGCGACCTGGCCGAGGAGCTGAACCAGCGGGACGACGGCACCACCGACCTGCTGGCCGACGCCTTCCTGGCCGCCTACCAGGCCCGCCCCGGTTGCGCGAGCCCGCGGAGATGGCCCCCTCCCGGCTGGTCAACCACCAGATCGTCACCGCGCTGGTGGAGTCCCCGGAGTTCGCCGCGCTGCACCGGGAGACGGCGGGCGACCCCTACGCCGCCGCCATGGCCGTACTCGCCCAGGCCACCGCGCTGCGCAGGATGCTGGCCCACGCCAGGCAGGCCCGCGAGGCCCGGGAGGTCCGGGGACGCGCCGGGCAGGCGGAGAGGGCCCGGCGGGATGCGGAAGCCGCGGCGACCGCCCTGGGCGAAGCGCTCCGGCAGGCCGCCGACGCGGCGGGCCGGCCCGACGAGGCCGACAGGGCCGGCGGGGGCGACGGGGCCGACGGGGCCGGCGAGTCCGGAAGGGTTCCGCCCTCGGCCGCCGAGGCCGTACGGCAGGCGGTGGAGACCGCCGAGGCCGCGGCGCGGCAGGCCGCCGAGACCGCCCGGGCCGCGGCGCAGACGCTCGGGGCTGCGGCGCCCGGCATCCGTACCGCCGCGCGGCACGGCGTGGCGAAGGCCACGGAGGCGGTCCGCAGGGAGGCCACACTGATGCGGGCGTGGGGCGTCGGCGCCGGCGAGCTGGAGCGGCTGCCGTTCGACCGGCGCGCGCGGCTCGCCGAACGGCTGCGCTCGGGTCGCCTCGCGCAGTGGGCCGAGCTGATCGGGCGGTTCCGGCAGATGGCCGAGGGAGAGCGCGCCCGCAAGGTGGAGAACACCGCGGGCGAGCTGGTCGGCGTCACACTCGGCAACGACCTCTCCCGCGTCATCCCCTCCGAGCTGGCGGGCCTCGGCCTGCCCGAGCTGCGCGCGGTGTTCGCCGCGCGCTACGCCGCCGGAGAGCTGATGCTCTACGACAGCCAGGGCGAGCAGGCCACCGGGCGGGGCGCCGTCATCGCGTGCGTGGACACCTCCCACTCCATGTACGAAGCGGGGCCCGGCGGAGTCACCCGTGAGGCGTGGGCCAAGGCGTGCGCGCTGGCCCTGCTGGACCAGGCCCGCCACGCGGGGCGGGACTTCGTCGGCATTCTCTTCTCGGCCCCCGGCAAGCTCCAGGTCTTCCGCTTCCCGGCCGACCGGAGCGCACGCCCCGCCCAGGGCGCCGACCGATACCTTGCCCAGGGCGCCGACCGGTCCCTTGCCCAGGGTCCCGCGCGAACCCCCGCCCGTGGCACCGGCCCCTCCCCGCCCGGGCCGGCGACGGGGACCTCGACCGGGTGGTCGACTTCGCGGAGACCTTCCTCGGCGGCGGAACCAGCTACCAGACACCGCTGACCGCGGCCGGCGAGCTGCTGGAGGAGGAGTTCGACGACACCTCCCGCTCGCGCGGCGACATCGTGCTGATCACCGACGACGACTGCGGCGTCACCGCGGAGTGGATGCGGAGCTGGAACGAGCGCAAGCGCCGGCTGGGCTTCCGGGTCTTCGGTGTGGCCGTCGGCGCCCCGCGCGCCGCCGCAGCCGACTCGGTGCTGGACGCCCTGTGCGACAACCTCCGTTCGATCGAGGACCTGACCGACGTCCACGCCGCAGCCGACCTCTTCCGCGTGATCTGACCGAGCTTCCGCCTTCCCTTCCTCCCGCGTTCCCGGACACGCCGCCGTTTCCGGGGCCTCGCCGCAGCGTCTGCCGGGGCAACGACCCACGACCCGGAGGTGTGGCCGGGTCACCTGCCTGATGGCAGCGAACACCCGTCTTCCCGAGGCGCGGGAATCACCACCTCCACGGCACGTCCTACGCGACCCTGATGACGTACTTGCCCTGGACGCCGCCCGCCTCCAGAGCCCGGTGTGCCGCTGCCGTCTCCTCCAGGGGGAAGACCGTGTCCACCGCGGGGCTCAGCTTGCCCTCGGCCACATGGCGGGCGAGGTCGTCGAGGTCCGCCCGGGTGGGGTTGCCGCTGAAGAAGCGCACCCGGCCGTTCCCGTGGAGCGCGCTGGCCGCGATGTAGCCGAGCGACGCCGCGGGCCGTTTCAGGTCGAAGGCGATGGTGACCATGCGCCCGCCGGGATTCAGCAGGCGCCGGAAGGCACGCAGGTCGGTCCCGCGGTGTCCAGGACCACGTCGAAGCGGCCCAGTTCCGCCGGTCGCACGGTCCGGTGGTCAACGGCCTTGTGCGCGCCGAGCCCGCGGACGAAGTCGAGGTTGGCTGCGCGGGCCAGGGCCGTGACCTCGGCGCCGTAGGCCCGTCCGAGCTGGACGGCGGCGTTGCCGACACCGCCCGCCGCGCCCCGGACGAGGAGTCGTTCGCCAGGGCGCAGCCCTGCCTTGTCCCGCAGTGCGGTGATGGCCGTGGTGGCCACCGGCAGGGCGGCGGCGTCCACGAGGTCAAGGCCCTCGGGGAGCAGGCCGGCCCTCTCGGCCGGCACCTTCACGTACTCGGCGGCGCTGCCGAACCCGGAGGTGCGGCCCAGGACCCCCATACGCGGTCGCCGGCCGCGAAACCTGTGACTCCGGGCCCCAGTGCGGCGACCTCACCGGTGAAGTCCAAGCCGACGCGTTTGGGGAATCCCCGGCTGCTCAGGAGGCGGAGTCGGCCGGCACGGGCCGCCAGTTCGCCTCCGTTCACGCTGAGCGCGCGCACCTTGACAAGGATCTCGCCGGGGCCCGGCCCGGGGCGTGGCACCTGGCCCGTGTAGAGCACGTCGGGGCCGCCATAGCGGTCGTAGAGCACAGCCTTCATCATGCGGTCGTTCATCCCTCTGCCTTTGCCTCCGGGGCCGTACGGCGATCCGGCATCGACCGTAGGCTCTTAAGCGGACGCAACCGTCCGCTGAGACCGGAAGCGAGAGACAGTGATGGCGGAATCCTCTCGGATCACGGCCCAGGAGAAGGTGCGGGCGGACGCCCGGCGCAACCGGGAGCGCCTCCTCGACGCCGCCCGTGCGGTCTTCGCGGAGCGCGGAATCGACGCCCCGATGGCGGCGGTGGCGCGACGAGCCGGGGTCGGCGTGGCGACGCTGTACCGGCATTTCCCGACCCGGGACGCCCTGGTGAGGGGCGCGTTCGCCCAGCAGATGGAGACCTGCGCACGGGCGCTCACCGAGGCACTGGCCGCTCCTGACCCATGGCAAGGCTTCCAACAGCTGGTCGAAACGGTCTGTACGCTCCAACGGGAGGAACGCGGGTTCCCGGCCGCGTTCGTCACCGCGTTCCCGGACGGCACGTCGGAAAACGCGCAGTACCGGCGACGAGCCGAGCGGGACTTCGCGACCCTGGTACGCAGGGCCCAGGCGTCGGGGGCGCTGCGGGCCGATTTCCACCCTTCCGACCTCGCCGTGGCCCTGTTGGCACACTGCGGTCTGGTGGCAGCCCTACCGGATGACGACGCAGCCTCCCGGCGGCTGGTGGCCTATCTCCTCCAGTCGTTCCGCGCCGGCACGGCCAGCACACCGCTGCCCCCGCCGAGTGCGGTGTCACTGCGCAGCCTCCCGATGGCGCCCGGCGTCCCCCAGGGGCGGCAGCCCAGGAGAGGCTGACAAGGGACGGTGCGGCGTCGGAGTCAGCAGTCGAGGCCCCGCCCCGGCCACCGTTCCTGGCGGAGCCGGTCCTCGACCACGTCAGCGGCATCCAGGACCGGACCACGAGCCTGCGCGAGGCCGGCCTGACCGGTATCACCCTGGTTGCGCAGGGCGGCGGTGACGGCAACCGGCCCTCGGTGAACGCCGCGTACGCGAGTGGGTCGACGTCCGGGCAGCAGGAGAAGGCACCTCGGTCAGCGCGCCCCGGTTCGTGTGCGTCGGACGGAGCGGGCACGGGGCCGGTGGGACGGGCTTGTCAGGGGGTCGGCCACCGTGTGTTTCCGGACTTTTGACGGCTCGATGGTCCGGGAGCGTGCGGTGGTTCATCGGTTCGGCTCTATGCTTCTACAGTCGTGTAGAGACAGCCGGGTGGCCGGGGTGTTCCCGGCTTTCCCCGATGTGTGCCCGCAGTTGAAAGGCGGCTTACGTGGCTTCGATCGATCTGGACAAGGTGCTGGACAAGGCGTGGGCGGACAAGCCGCTGGCCGACGTTCTCGCCGCCCCGGTGTCGGCGCTGAAGGGGGTGTCCGACCGTGACGGCGAGCTGCTGAAGGAGGCGTTCGGTGTCACCACCGTCGCCGAACTGGCCGAACTGAAGTACGTCCGCTGGGCCCAGGCCCTGGCCGCGCTGGACGCGGCGAAGTAGTCCCCTCTCCGACAGCGGTGCCACCGGCCCCTGCCCGGGGACCCGGCGGCACCGCCCCTGGTTTCGCACGTGAAGGAGTGAACGCCGCGATGGTGTTCAAGAAGTTGCTCGGCGCGCTCGGTGTGGGCGGCCCACCGTGGACACGGTCCTCGACCCGGGCCCGGTCCGGCCCGGTGGCAGCCTGACGGGCCAGGTCCATCTGAAGGGCGGCAGCGCCGACTTCGACATCGAGCAGATCACCCTGGAGCTGGTGGCCCGGGTGGAGGCCGAGCGCGACGGCGGCGAGGCCGAGGGCGTGGCCGTCTTCGGCCGGTTCGCCGTCGCCGGCGGCTTCCGTCTGGCCGAGGGCGAGCAGCGCAGTGTGCCGTTCACGGTGGCGCTGCCGTGGGAGACGCCGATCACCGAGCTGCACGGGCAGGCACTGGGCGTCGTGCTCGGTGTGCGCACCGAGCTCGCGGTGGCCGGCGCGAAGGACAAGGGCGACCTCGACCCGCTCGCCGTCGCTCCGCTGCCCGTGCAGGAGGCGGTTCTGGAGGCCCTCGGCCGCCTCGGCTTCGGGTTCACGTCGGCCGACCTCGAGTACGGGCACATCCGCGGCACCGGCCAGCAGTTGCCGTTCTATCAGGAGATCGAGCTCTCCCCGCGCCGCAGTACGCGCACGCCATGCGGGAGCTGGAGGTGACCTTCCTGGCCGGCCCCGGTGGCATGGAGGTCGTTCTGGAGGCCGACAGGCCCGGCGGGTTCCTCTCCGCCGGGCACGACGTCGTCAACCGGCACGTCGTCGGTCACGAAGGTGCCGACCAGCGCGACTGGACCTCCGTCGTCGACGCCTGGATCCGCCAGTTGCCGGCCGGCCTCGGCCACCACGGCGCGCCCGCTCCCTACGGGCACGCGGACGTCCACCACCCTTACGGCCCTCACGACGGCCACGGCGGCCATCGTTCCGGGCCCGGCATGGGGACGGCCGTCGCCGCGGGCGCGGCCGGCCTGGCGGTCGGGGTGGCCGGCGGCCTCGTCGCCGCCGAGGTCGTCGACGAGGTCGGCGACTTCCTCGAAGGCGACGACGAGGGCGACGGCGAGGCCTGACCCCTCCTCACTCAGGTATGCGGGCCGGGCCGCTCCGGCCCGCTACGCCGGCGCCCTGGCCACCGTTCTCGGCAGGCTCCGCCGCGCCTCGGGCTTCCGAACAGGGCCGGCGCAACCAGGGACCGGGACAGCGCGGCAGGAGAGTTCGCCCCTCCGGTCGAGCCCGGGGCCGTCTCACCAGGGGCGGATCGGCCGGACGCCCGTGCGCCGTCCGGCATCGTCCAGCAGGTGCCCCATCCGTTTCACCGTACGGGTACCGACGAGGCGCTCGGTGATGTGGAGCGCGGGCAGTTGGGCGCAGGCCGCCGTCTCCCGCTGCTGGACCGAGCCGATGTCGCGCAGCCAGTAGGTGGCGAGCACGTTGGCGCTTCCGGTGACCGCCGCGAGCAGCCGGCACTCGGGCAGCGTCGCGAGGGTGCGGTGCAGGCGGTTGACGTCGGGGCCGGGGCGCGGCCGCGGAAGGTGACGGACACGGGCAGCCCGGACACGACGGGGGCCACGTCGCAGCGGAACCCCACGATGCCGCCGGCGGTGAGGCGGTGCAGGCGTCTGCGCACGGTGGCGGCACTGGTCCCGGTGAGACCGGCCAGGTCGGTGAGCCGCGTCCGCCCGTCCCGCGCCAGCGCGTCGAGCAGCACACGGTCGACCGGCGTCAGGTCGCGGAGAGGCCCGCCCGTTCCGTCGGCCGTGCCGGTCCGGCCGAGCGCGGAGAGCTGGGAGGCGTCGAGCGAGCCGAGCCGCCACCGGGAGCCCTCGGCATACAGGGAGGTGGCGAACACGCACTCCACGCCGAGGACGTCGGGCAGGGCCGCCAGTTCGTCGTCGACGAACCGGTGCACGGTCGCGAGGTCCGGCGCCAGCACGTCCAGCATGAGGTCGGAGCCGCCCGGGGCGAGCAGTTCGACCGTCGCCGCCTCCGGCAGCTCCGCCACCCGCGTGGCCAGCCGCCCCTCGCCGCCGGTGCGCAGCGGAGATGGACGAACGCGGTGCAGCCGCCGTGGGAGAAGGCCGGTCCGGGCACCGCCGACACCCAGGCCAGCCCCTCCTCGGTGAGTCGCTCCCAGCGGCGGGCGAGCGTCACCGAGGTCACGCCCAGCAGGGGCGCCAGCTCCGTCCAGGCGGCCCGAGGGCGGACCTGGAGGGCGTGCACGAGAGCGAGGTCCAGCTCGCTCACGGCGACCGAATCCGACACGGGGACCTCTCCTGCTGCCGATTTCCTGCGGTTTTCCGCCTGGCTGGTTCTGCGGTCGCACTCTAGCCACCACGTCGCATTCCAGCCAGGGAAAGAAGGTGAGGCCATGACGAGGGCCGTCAGCCGGGGCCGGGGACTGATCGCGGTGATGATCGTGATCGTGGTCTGCAGCGGTGTCGTCCAGGGATATCTCACTCCGCTGCTGCCGGTGGTGGGCGCGCACGTCGGCATCGACGGTGTGGGCCAGAACAATCTGTACCTCCTGTCGCAGATCGCCTTCACGGTGCTGACGCCGTTGCTGTCGCGCTGGGGCGACATGTGGGGCACCGGCGGCTGCTGCTGGTCGCCGTGACGATGGTCGCCGCCGGGTCACTGCTGATCGCGGCGCGGCCCACCACCGCCACGCTCGCGGTCGGCATGGTGCTCCAGAGCGCGGTGGTCGGCTTCTTCCCGCTGCTCGCGGGCATCCTGCGTTCCCGTTCACCCGAACACGGCCGGATCGGCATGTCGGTGCTCGTCGGCGCGCTGCTCCTGTCCATCGGCACGGGAGGCTTCGTGGCCGGCACACTCAGCGACGAGCACGCCCTCGCCGGGCTGTGGACCGCGGTGCCGTTCGGTGCCCTCGCCCTCGCCGCCGCGTTCACCCTGCCGACGAGCACGGCACCCCGCGCGGGCCGCTTCAACGTGCCGGCCGCGCTGCTGCTCACCTTCGGCCTCGGCACGCTGATGCTCGTGCTCACCAAGGGCGGGTCCTGGGGCTGGACATCGGCCTCCTCCCTGCTGACGGGCGCTGCGGCGCTGGTGCTGATGGTCGGCTGGGTGCTGGTCGAACAGCGCTCGGCGCATCCCCTGGTCGACCTCGGCATGCTGCGCGACCCCGGCTCGCGGCGATCAGCGCGCACACCTTCTGCATCGCCTTCGGCGCGATCGGGTTCCTCGGCGCCAACGCCGTCTACCTCGGCACCGAACCGGACGGCGACGGGTTCGGGCTCGGGCTCGGCGCCCAGGCCATCTCCCTGGTGTCCCTCGCCATGGTCGCCGCCGGCTTCCTCGGCTCCACGCTCACACCGAAGCTGGCCCGCCTGATCGGTGACCGCGCCGTGCTCGCGGCCGGCGGCTGCGCCGGCGCGGCCGGATTCCTGAGCCTGGTCCTCTTCCACTCCTCCGTGGTGCAGTACGTGGCCGGCGGACTGGTCGTGGACTCGCCACCGGCATGTTCGAAGCCGCCACCCGGACCCTGTCGGTCGAGGTGGTCGAGGAGGCCGAGACCGCGCTGTCCGTCGGCGTCAACGAGATGGCGCTCTCCCTCGGCGCCGCGGCCGGCGCCGCCGTGATCAGCGCCCTGTGGTCCTCCCACACAACCGCCCAAGGCACGGTCACCGGCGCGGGATACCAGTGGGCATGGGCCGCGTGCGCGGTGGTGGCGCTCGCGGGCGCCGCGGTCGGCCTGCTCTTCCGCTCGCCCGCCGCCGCGCCCGCGCCCGGGACCTGCGTCGCACACGCCGGGAGGACGGCATGACCGGCCCGACCCCGGGATGCGGGACCGCGCGCTCACCGCCGCCGCCGACGCCGTACGCGCTCACGCACGGGAGCTCGTCGCGCTGAGCCACAGCCTGCACGCGGAGCCCGAGACGGCCCTGCGCGAGCACAAGTCGGCCGCCAAGTTCGTCTCCCTCGCCGAACGCGCCGGCTTCGCGGTCACACGCGGGGTGGGCGGCCTGCCGACGGCCTTCGTCGCCACCCGGGGCAGCGGCGAGCTGGTGGTGGCCCTGTGCGCCGAGTACGACGCCCTGCCGGGCATCGGCCACGCCTGCGGGCACAACGTCAACGGCGCCGCCTCGGCCGGCGCGGCCCTCGGCCTCGCCGCCGTCGCCGATGCGCTCGGGATCACCGTGAAGCTCGTCGGCACCCCGCCGAAGAGGACATCGGCGGCAAGGCGCTGCTCCTGGACGCCGGTGTCTTCGACGACGTGGCCGCCGCCTTCATGGTCCACGCCGCGCCGGAGGACTCCGTGGGCGCGTCCTCCCTGGCCGTCGGCGCGTGGGACGTCGTCTACACGGGCCGGCCCTCCCATGCCGCGCTCGCGCCCTGGGAGGGCGTCAACGCCCTGGACGCCATCACCCTCGCGCACACGGCCGTGGGTCTGCTGCGCCAGCAACTGCCCCGGGCGTCCTGGTCCACGACGTCGTCTTCGAGGCCGGCCACGCGGTCAACGTCATCCCGAGACCGCCCGTGCCCGCTACGAACTGCGGGCACGCACCGTGGAGGACCTCGCCCACGCTCGCCGCCGGGTCCGGGCATGCCTGGAGGCCGCGGCCCTGGCCACCGGTGCCGAGCTGGAACTCACCGAGCACGGGCCGACTTCGCCGACCTGCGGCAGGACGAGTTCCTCACCGCGGCCTACACCCGCGCGGCCCGCGCCCTGGGCCGCGCGCCCGTGGACCGACGGGGCCAGGTCATGGCCTCCACCGACATGGGGAACGTCTCGCACGTCCTGCCCGCGCTGCATCCGACCATCGGCTACGACACCGAGGGCGCCCTCCATCACACCGCGCCCTTCGCCCGGTACGGCGACTCGCCCCAGGCCGACCGTGCCGTCATCGACGGAGCGATCGCCCTCGCCCACGTCGGCGTCGAGCTCGCAACGGACACGGCTCAGCGTGAACGCTGCCTAGGCCTGCTCGCCGACCGGCGACGCCTCCCCGCACGTGACCACCCGGGTCAGGAGCGCTGACGCTCCACAGGGCGGACACGGTGGGAGAGGCCGCGGCGTTCAGCGCGGGCGGGCAGGTACGGGGCCCCGGGGTTCATCGTGTTCGTCGGCGGTAGGCGGTGGCGGCGATGATGGGCAGCAGGGCCAGGGAGAGGACGCCGCCGGTCAGGGCGAGGGCGGGGTAGCTGGTGGCGGCGACCAGGATGCCGGAGGCCATGCCGCCGGTGGCGCCGGCGACGGCGATGGAGACGTCGACCAGCCCCTGGGTCTTGGCGCGGGTGGCGAGCGGGACGGTGTCGGTGATGATCGCGGTGCCGGACACGAGGCCGAAGTTCCAGCCCAGCCCCAGCAGGGCGAGGGCGAGGGCGAGGAGGGCGACGGAGTCGCCGGGCGCCGCGGCGGCGAGGACGCCGGCGGCCAGCAGGGTGAGGCCGGAGGCGGCGGCGATCTTCATGCGGCCGCAGCGGTCGACGAGCCAGCCGGTCAGGGGCGAGGGCAGGTACATGGCGCCGATGTGGAGGGCGATGACGAGGCCGGAGGCGGCGGTGCCGTGCCCGTGGTCGTGCATGTGGACCGGTGTCATCGTCATGACCGCGACCATGACGAGCTGGGTGAGGATCATGACGAGCGCGCCGAGGGTCACGCCGGCCCGGTCCTCGTTCGGGCCGGCACCGTCGACGCCGGCCGGGTCTCCGGCGGCGTCGGCTTCCTCGGCCCGGGCGACGGCGCGGGCCAGGAGCAGCGGGTCGGGCCGCAGCCGTACGGCGAGGACGAGCGCGGCCAGCGCGTAGGCGGCGCCGGAGAGGATGAACGGCCCGGCGAGGTCCGGGATGCCGAGGTGCTCGGCGAGGGCGCCGGTGGGGCGGCCAGGTTGGGGCCGGCGACGCCGCCGAGGGTGGTGGCGACCAGGACGGTGGAGACCGCGCGGGCACGGTGACCGGGGCCGCGAGGTCGGCTCCGGCGTAGCGGGCCTGGAGGTTGGTGGCGGTGCCGGCGCCGTAGACGAACAGGGCGAGGAAGAGCAGGACGGGGTTGTCCAGGACGGCGGCGGTGATGACGCCGGCGGAGCCGACGGCGCCGGCGAGGTAGCCGGCGGCGAGGCCGGGGCGGCGGCCGCGGGCCTGGGAGATACGGCCGACGGCGACGGCGGCGAGCGCGGAGCCCGCGGTGAACAGGGCGCTGGGCAGCCCGGCCAGGCTCGTGGAGCCGAGCATGTCCTGGGCGAGCAGGGCGCCCACGGTGACACCTGCGGCGAGCCCGGCGCCGCTGAGGATCTGAGAAGCGACCAGGACGCGCAGGATCCTGGGCTGGGCCTGGGCGGCGTCGGCTATGGGGCCGTCGTACTGGTGGACGCGGTACTGGTCATGTCTCTTTTCCGGAGCGGTGGAAGGGGGACGGGTGGCGGGCTCGACCGGTCGGGCGGTCACATCGGGTCCGGGGCGTCGACGGGCAGCTCGGACAGGCGCCACTCGAGCATGCCGTCGCTGAGGCGGATCGCGCGGCGTCCGCGGTCGGTCAGCAGCCGCACCGCGTCGTGGGCCAGCACGCAGTACGCGCCGCGGCAGTAGACGACGATCTCCAGGTCGTCGGGCAGCTCCTCGATCCGGTCGGCGAGTTCGTCGACCGGGATGGAGAGGGCGCCGGGAATGTGCCCGGCGCGGTACTCCTCCGCCGGGCGTACGTCGAGGACGACGACGTCCCCGGCGGCGATGCGGACCCGCAGTTCCTCGCGGCTGAGCCCGGCGGCGGTGCCCTCGCCGAGATAGGCGTCCCGCGCCGGGGGCACGGCGGCCTGATGGGCTTCGGCGACCTTGCGCAGCAGCGCGAACAGCTGGGCGACGTCGTCGCCGGCGAGCCGGTAGTGGATGCGCACGCCCTCGCGTCGGGTGGCGACGAACCCGGCCTGCTTGAGGGTCTGCAGATGCGCGGAGACGGTGGTCAGGTTCAGCCCGGCCGCCTTCGCCAGGGCGTCGACGGTGCGCTCGCCCTGGGCCAGCAGATCCAGCAACTCCAGGCGTTTACCGCTGGCCAGCGCCTTGCCGCTGGCCGCGAAGGCGTCGTACAGCCGCGTCTTCGCCGTGTTCTCGGTGGTCTCCGGCACAGCTTCCTCCATA
Organism: Streptomyces sp. SW4; assembly: GCA_003248315.1. GTDB lineage: Bacteria > Actinomycetota > Actinomycetes > Streptomycetales > Streptomycetaceae > Streptomyces. Next base: position 5,691,862 of record QKWM01000004.1, on the reverse strand, counting down.
AATCCATGGATTATCGTACTCCGGCCCGACCCGGGCACCACCCTCGACCGGCCCACTCCCGATCAGCTCCGCGGCGTTCGGATATGTGACGCTGCGTTCATTTCCCGGCCTTCGGCAGTCACAGCACGCCGGTCGGCGCACCGGAGGCGTCGGGTCCGGACCTCATGACGACCCGGTAAGACGGGCGACACCCGCCGTGCGCGGAGTCTTGACGGGATCTCGGTTCCATGGAAACTTTCCCGAAGCCAGCGCGGTCACATATTGAACGCTGCGTTCGGTTCCAGCGCCGGTTCCCTCCGGCGGGCCGGCCACGGCCGCCTCCGGCGTGCCGGCCTCGCTCCCATCAGGTTGGAGACTCACCGATGACGGTCACTCCCCAGCGCCCCGCACGTCCACCGGTCACGGCGGACCGGCACAAACGCGCCTTCCTGGTCAGACTCACCGCCATCGCCTCCGGCGGTATGTTCATCGACGGTTACATCCTCGGTGGCATCGGCACCGTCAACGCAGCGATCGCCCGGGACATGGGGCTTTCGGCCGCCTGGCAGGGGCTCGTCGCCGCCGCCGCACTGATCGGCATCTTCTTCGGCGGACCGCTGGGTGGGCACCTCGCCGACCGCTTCGGACGCAAGCTGATGTTCACGCTGGACATGGCCGTCTTCGTGCTCACGTCCGTGGCCCAGTTCTTCGTGGAGGACCCCTGGCACCTGTTCGTCGTGCGGCTGCTGATGGGGTCGCCATCGGCGCCGAGTACTCGATCGGCTGGCCGCTGCTGGCCGAGTTCGCCCCCTCCCGGCTGCGCGGCAAGCTGCTCGCCGTACAGGAAGTCGCCTGGTACGGCGGCTACATCGCGGCCTACGCGGTCGGCTACGGTCTCGGCTCGGCGTTCGACCTCGACTGGCGCCTCGTCCTCGGCACCAGCGTGATCCCCGCCGTCGTACTGTTCCTGTTCCGCGTCGGCACCCCGAGTCGCCGCGCTGGCTGATGAGCGTGGGCCGCACGGAGGAGGCCCGGGAGCTGGCCGAGAAGTACTTCGAGGACCCGGTCGACGTCCAGGACCTGGCCGACGAGCAGAGGCGCCCGGCGAGTTTCCGGCGACTGTTCTCGCCCGGCTATCTGCGTGTGACGGTCTTCGTCTGCGTCTTCTGGCTGTGTGTCGTCACACCGTACTTCGCCATCGGCTCCTTCGCCCCCACTGTCCTGGCCGACCTGGGACTGGGCGACGGGCTTGCGGGCGCGCTCGCCGTCAACGGGCTGGCACTGGCCGGCGCGGCGTCCACGTACTGGCTGGTCGAGCGGATCGGGAGGCGCATGCTGGTGATTCCCCAGTTCTGGGTCATGGCGGCGTCGCTGACCGTCGTCGGCCTGTGGCCCGACGGTTCGCCGATCCTGATCCTGGTCTGCTTCCTGCTCTTCGCGTACACCAACGCCATGTCGGCGGCGGTGACCGGCATCTATCCGAACGAAGTGTTCTCCACGGAGATCCGCGGCGCCGGGGTGGGACTCGCCACCGCCGTCAGCCGGATCGGTGCCGCCGCCGGCACCTTCCTGGTCCCCACGGCGCTGAGCACCATCGGTGTCGGGGCGACGATGCTGGTGGCCGCCGGTCTGTGCGTGGTGGGCGCCGTGGTCAGCCACCTCACCGCCCCCGAGACCAGGGGGCTCCCTCTGAGCGTCACGTCCGCCCCGCACCCGTCACGGCCGGGCGGGGCCTGACCGGCCACCGGGCTCCTGGCGTTCAGCCGACGAACACGTGGGTCGTCGAGGCCGCCCGGCTCCGGAAGCACCATGTAGGACGTGGTGGAGGAGGTGAAGGCGGTGCTGGGGCAGGAGCCCGCCTGAGCAGGGTCACCCCTGCCGTTCCCCGGCGATCTGCCGCAGGCAGCGGCGGGTGAGGCCGCGGCTCAGGCCCGTTCGGCGAGCGAGTTCGGCCACACTCGGCTGCGGACGGCCCGCTTGTGCCAGTGCCGAAGCGACCCGCTGATGTGCCCACGCGGGCACCCGATCCGGGGCGGTGAGGGCGGCGGGCCGCCGGCTGGTCGGTGTGGTCACGGCCGGCACTCCAGGGGTTGTCGCAAGGGCGGGAAAGTGGTCCCGCCCCGCCGGGCCTCGTGTCTCCGGCGGGCGGGGGCCCGCACCGCGGCGGCTGTCCGGGAACGCGGCGGTGCGGCATGGTGCCGGGCAGGGACACCGCACACGCCCCGCCCGGCTGGTCCGGTGGGTCAGGTCAGGCTCTCGCGTACCTCGCGGGCTACGCGGTGGGCGCTCTCGATTGCACCGTCGAAGAACCCGGCCCAGATGTTCGCGATGTCGCTGCCGGCGAAGTGCAGTACGCCCTCGGGGGCCTGCAGCGCGGCGTGGTGCCGGGTGAACTGGCCGGGGCGCTGGATGAGCCAGGTCTCGCGGGCGTACTCGTCGTGCATCCAGCCGTGGCCGGTCACGTCGAGCACCTCCAGATCGTCGCGCCACACGCGCAGGGCGGCGTCCACCTGGTCGCGGTCGGTGACGTCGACGCGTTCGGCGTCCGCGCCGAAGGCGACGAGGACGGCGTCGTCCGCACCGATGTACTCGGTGCGGACGACCGAGAGGGGGTGGTGCTGGGAGGAGTAGGCGAAGAACGGCTTGATGGGGCCGCGTACCCGGATCCAGGCCTTCGTGCCGCGTGATGCGGTCTTCTCGCGGGCGGGATCAGTTTCGCTTCCGGCAGCGGCGGGTTGACGTCGAGGGAGTCGAGCAGGTTCTGGCCCAGGGTGATGATCACCCGGCGGGCGGTGACGGTCCGCCCGTCGCCGTGGGCGAGGGTGGCACCGTCCGCGGAGTGGGTGATCGACCGGACGGGGGTGGCGAGCCGGATCTCCACCCGGCCGGTGGAGCGGGCGTCGTCGGCGATCGCCTCGACGAGCGAGTCGTTTCCGTCGGCGAGACGGTAGATCGCGGACGCCTCGTGCATCAGGTGCCACGAACCGGCCGTCGCGGCGGTCCACCGCAGCGCGGCGACGAACGACGGCTGGTCGAGCGGGCAGTTGAAGTGGCCCACCCAGGCTGCCTCGTTGGCGTTCTTCTCGTCCTCGCTCAGCTTCAGCTCGTCCAGCTTCTCCTGGAGGGTGAAGCTGTCGGCGGCGGCGAGGTCCGGGTTGCGCAGCGGGTCGTCCGGGCGGGGTATCCAGCGCATCGTCTCGGTGAGGAGGCGGGTCATGCCCGGGTCGATCAGCTGCATGAAGTCGTCGAGGGTGCCGCGGCGGACCTCGTCTCCGGCCAGCCAGTACGTTTCCTCCGAGCGGGGGCCGCGGGTCACCTCGAGGCCGTAGCGGTTGACCTCGGCCCACACATGGGGCTGGGTCCAGTGCAGCCAGTTGCCTCCGAGTTCCAGGTCGCGGCCGAGGCGGTGGTCGGTGTAGACGCGGCCGCCCATGCGGTCGCGAGCCTCCAGCACGAGGACGTTCAGGCCGTGGCGGCCGAGTTCGCGGGCCGCGGTCAGGCCGGCGAGTCCCGCGCCGACGACGGCGACGTCGACCTGCTCGTGCCGTGTTTCCGGCTGTGCTGGTTGGTGCATTGCTGCCTCTTTCCGGGTCGGTGCTGGGTCATGGCCGTCCGTGTGCGTCGGCCGCGCCGGGGTGCCGGTTCCTGGTCTGTCGCGGCACCCGGCTCAGGCCGGCTCCGCCTTTCCGTCGACGGTGCGGCGCAGTCGGAGCGGGTTGTCCTCGCGCAGCGCGAGGGGCAGCAGTTCGGCCGGTGCGTCCTGGTAGACGACCGGGCGCAGGAACCGGTCCACGGCGTGCGGTCCGACGGACGTCGTGGCGGTGGTGGCGGCCGGGTAGGGGCCGCCGTGCTGCTGGGCGAGGGTGACGGCGACGCCTGTGGGCCAGCCGTTGAACAGCACCCGCCCTGCCCTGGCCTGTGCCAGTTCCACCATGGCCTCGAGGCGGGCGCCGTCGTCCGCGCCCGTGTGGAAGGTGATGGTGAGGCTTCCCTCCAGGCGCTCCAGGAGGGCGGCCGCTTCCTCCTCGGTGTCGTACTGGACGACGACGGCGCTCGGCCCGAAGCATTCCTCGAGCAGGTTGTCGGCGTCGGCCAGGAACGTCTCCACGCTGGTGACGGTGAACAGGCTCGGGGACGCCTGCGGGCGCTCGCCCGGGTCCGTGGTGGCCGTCGTCCCGTCGACCAGGAGGTGCGTGGCGCCGGCGGCAGCCACCTCTTCCAGGCGGCGCCGGTAGCCTGCGGCGATCTGCGGCGAGAGCATCGGCAGCGCCGCGGCGCCGCGTACCCGGTCGGCGAGCGCCTGGAGCGCGTCCGCGTCACGCGGCAGCAGCAGGATGCCGGGCTTGGTGCAGAACTGGCCGCTGCCCAGGGTGTAGGAGGCGGCGAACTCCGCGGCGATCCGGTCACGGCGTTCGGCGAGTGCCGCCCGGGTGACGACGACCGGATTGACGCTGCCGAGTTCGCCGTAAAACGGGATCGGCCGGGGTCGGGCGGCGGCGATGTCGAACAGGGCGCGGCCCCCTCGGACCGACCCGGTGAAGGCGGCGCCCTTGACCCGCGGGTCACGCAGTACCGTCACGCCCGCCTCGCGGCCGGTGAAGAGGGCGAAGACCCCTGGCGGGGCGCCGGCCTCGGCGAGGGCCTCGCGCACGAGGGCGGCGGTGGTGGCGGAGGTGCGCGGGTGACCGGGGTGGGCCTTGACCAGGACGGGGCAGCCGGCGGCGAGCGCGGAGGCGGTGTCGGTGCCCGCGACGGAGAAGGCGAAGGGGAAGTTTCCCCGGCGAACACCTCGACGGGCCCCAGGGGAACCAGGTGGCGGCGGAGTTCGGGGCGGGGCGGGGTCGCCTCGGGGTCGGCGTGGTCGATCGTCACGTCGAAGGGGGTGCCGCTCGCCGCGTACTCGCCGTACAGCCGCAACTGTGCCGCGGTGCGCCGGACCTCGCCGGACAGCCGGGGCGCGCCGAGCCCTGTTTCCTCGTCGGCGACGGCGACCAGGTGGTCGCTGTTGGCCTCCAGCACGTCGGCGATGGACGCGAGGACGGCGGCCCGCTCGCCCGGGGCAGCGCCGCCCAGCGGGGGCGTCGGCGGCGGCCCGGGTCAGGAGGCCTTCGAGTTCGGCGGGCGGGGTCTCCGGTTCCCCGGGGGCGGCCGGGGACGTTCGCGCGTCGGTCACGGCGGATTCCTCTGTGGAAGGGGCCCCGGCCGGCAGCGGGCCGGGGCGGTGTGCGGGTGGTGGTGGGGGCGGCGGGTCAGGCGGCGGGGGCGCGGTAGCCGCCGAGCCTGCCCTTGTGGAAGATGAGCGGCTCGGTCGAGCCGGCTTCCATGTACAGGACGCGCCCGATGACGATGACGTGGTCGCCGCCGTCGAGTTCCTGCACGGTCTCGCAGTCGAGCCAGGCGGCCGCGCCCCGGAAGTGGGGAGCGCCGTTCTGCGGGGAGGGCACCCAGTCGACGCCGGCGAACTTGTCGTCGCCCTTGCGGGAGAGGGCTTTGCACACGTCGATCTGGTGCTCGGCCAGCACGCTGACACCGAAACGGCCGGAGCTGCGGATCTTGGGCCAGCTGCTCGAGGAGCGGTCCACGCTGAAGGTGACCAGGGCGGGGCTGAGGGAGAGCGACTGGAACGTCCCGACGATCATCCCGGCGGGCTTGCCCGTCTGTGCCTCGATGCCCGTGACCGCGGCGACGCCGGTCGGCAGGTGTCCCATCACGTCCCTGAACAGCCGCTGGTCGATGGCGGGTTCGGTGCGCGTGGCGTGAACGAGGGTGGTGGCGCTCATGACATCGGTCCCTTCGACGTCGTCGTGCGATGGGCGGGAACGGGGGTGGACATGCGGCCGGCGGACGGCTCCGGGTCAGCGGGAGCGCGCGGCCGCGGCGGCGCGGATCTTCGAGGCGGGGTGGTCGTCGAGGGTGTGGCACCGGCCGGGGCCGTAGAAGGTCTCGCGCAGGGTGGCGGCCCTCTCGTCGTAGGACTCGCGGGCCAGGCCCTCCTCGCGCAGGACCGGCAGGGCCAGCTCGATGAAGTCGTGCCAGCTGCCGGGCTTGGTGGCGTAGGAGAGGTTGATGCCGTCGATGTCGGCGGTCCGCTGCCAGCGGCGCAGCTCGGCGGCGACCGTCCGCGGGGAGCCGGCGATCACCGCGCCGCTGCCGCCGATGCCGATGAACTCGGCGATCTGCCGGGTGGTCCACTTCCGGTCGGGGTCGGCCTTGGAGAACATCTCCACCATCGACCGCGAGCCCTCCACCTCCACGTACTCCAGCGGCGTGTCGGGGTCGACGCCGGACAGGTCGATGCCGGTCCATCCGGCGAAGCGGGCCAGCGCGCCCTCGTAGGAGACGTTCTTCACGTGCTGCTCGTACTTGGCGTGCGCCTCGGCGTCGGTGGGGGCGACGATCACCGTGATCAGGGCGAGCACCTTGACGCTGCGCGGGTCGCGGCCCGCCTCGGCGACGGCGGCTCGGATCCTGTCGACGCTGCGCCGGGTCATCTCCGGCGTCAGGGTGTTGACGAAGACGGCCTCGGCGTTGTGTGCCGCGAACGCCATGCCGCGCGAGGAGGCGCCCGCCTGGAAGAGCATCGGTGTGCGCTGCGGGGAGGGCTCGCACAGGTGCAGGCCGGGCACCTGGAAGAACTCACCCTTGTGCTCGACGGGGTGGATGCGGGAGGGGTCGACGTACGTGGCGTTCGCGGCGTCCCGCACGACGGCGTCCTCCTGCCAGGAGGCCTCCCACAGCTTGTAGACGACCTTGAGGTACTCGTCCGCGCGGTCGTAGCGCTTGTCGTGCGGGATCTGGCTGTCCAGGCCGTGGTTGCGGGCCGCGGACTCGTTGTAGGAGGTGACGATGTTCCAGCCGATCCGCCCTTGGTGAGGTGGTCGAGGCTGGAGAAGCGGCGGGCCAGCGTGTAGGGCGCGGTGTAGGTGAGCGATTCCGTCACGCCGAAACCGAGATGGCGGGTGTGGGAGGCCATGGCGGAGACGAGCACCGTCGGGTCGTTGATGGGGAACTGACCGGCGTCGCGGATCGCCGCGTCGGGTGATCCGGCGTAGACGTCGTGGTAGCCGACGGTGTCGGCGAAGAAGATGCCGTCGAACTTCGCCTCTTCCAGCGTCCTGGCCATGTCGGTCCAGTAGTTCAGGTCCGTGTAGCGGAAGCCCTGGTCGGCGGCGTCCCGCCAGGAGCCGGCGGTGAGGTGGGCGGGCGCGAAGACGTCGAAGGCGAAGAGCTTGAGCGGCTGGTGGCTCATGGGGTCCTCCCGGAGCGCGAAGGGGGAGCGTGGCCACGGCTCCTCGCCGTACCGCGAGGCCGTGTGTACGTTCAGCATGTGAACGCTGCGTTCATAGTGAGAGCGCGGCGGGCTTTCGTCAAGAGGGTGAGAGCTTGTGATCCGGGCCACATGCTTCGCCGTCCGGCACTGGTCCCCCGCACGGGCCGGTCACCTGTCGCCGCAGTTCGCCGGAGAGTCACCCCACCGCCGGACGACAGGGTGCCGACGGGCGCCCGGCCCCCGCCGGCACCTCTTGACAGGCCGGAAACCCCATGGAAACTTTCCGACGGCAGCGAGGCCGATTTCTGAACTCCGCGTTCAATGTGAACGGACTCCCGCCACCCGCCGGTGCATCGCGGCCCGCCTGTCCCTGCGCCGCCACACCGGCCGCTCATTCCCCGCACGGTTGGAGAAGCGCCGATGACGGCCATCACCGAGAACCCTCCGTACAGTCCCCGACGGACCGGGAGAAACGACGCTTCCTGCGCCGGCTCGCCGGCGTGGCCTCGGGCGGGATGTTCCTCGACGGCTACGTCCTCGGCGGCATCGGCGCCGTCAACGCCGCCATCGCCCGGGACCTCGGTCTCTCCCTGGCCTGGCAGGGGCTGATCGCCGCTTCCGCGCTGATCGGCATCTTCTTCGGCGGGCCGCTCGGCGGCTGGCTCTCCGACCGGTTCGGCCGCAGCCGCATGTTCACCCTCGACATGGTGCTGTTCGTCGTCGGCTCGGTGGCCCAGTTCCTCGTCGACAACGGCTGGCAACTGCTCGCCGTGCGCCTGCTGATGGGCGTCGCGATCGGCGCCGAGTATTCGATCGGCTGGCCGCTGCTGGCCGAGTTCGCGCCGACGAGGCTGCGCGGCAGGCTCCTCGCCTTCCAGGAAGTCGCCTGGTACCTCGGCTACATCGCGGCCTACGCCGTCGGCTACGGGCTCGGGCACGCCTTCGACCTGGACTGGCGCATCCTCCTCGGCACCAGCTGCCTCCCCGCCGTGCTGCTCCTGATCGCCCGTATCGGCACCCCCGAGTCGCCGCGCTGGCTGATGAGCCAGGGCAGGACGGAGGAAGCCCGGCGCGTAGCCGGCCTGTACTTCGAGAACGCCGACGACGTCGCCGACCTCGCCGGCGAGCAGATCCGCACCGCGAACATGTGGCGCCTGTTCTCCCCCGACTACCTCCGCGCGACGCTGTTCGTGTGCGTGCACTGGTTCTGCACCGTCACCCCCTACTTCGCCATCGCGTCCTTCGCCCCCACCGTCCTCGCCGGCTTCGGCCTCGGCGACGGCTTCCTCGGCGCCCTCGGCGTCAACGGACTCGCCCTCGCCGGAGCCGCCACCACCTACTTCCTCATCGAGCGGGTCGGCCGTCGCAAGCTGGTCATCCCGCAGTTCTGGGTGGCCGCGGCGGCACTCGTCGTCGTGGGCGTGTGGCCCGACGGGTCCCCGCTGGTCATCCTCGTCAGCTTCCTGCTCTTCTCCTACAGCAACGCCATGTCCACCGCCGTCACCGGCGTGTACCCCAACGAGGTCTTCTCCACCGACATCCGCGGCGCCGGAATCGGGCTGGCCACGGCCACCAGCCGGGTCGGCGCCGCCCTCGGCACCTTCCTGGTCCCCGTCGCCCTCGACACCATCGGCGTCGGTCCCACCATGCTCGTCGCCGCCGCCCTGTGCACCCTCGGCGCGGTCGTCACACAGCTCACCGCACCCGAGACCAAGGGCCTGCCGCTCAGTGTCACCTCCGCCGCGCGCCGACGGCCCGACCGGCCCTGACGCCGGCCCCACGTCCCTCCCCTCCACGCATTGCGAGGCTCCGCGTCCATGCAGCAGCACCTGATCGACATCGCCGACGCCATCGACACCGCCCGGCGCGACGTCAAAGCCATCCAGCCCCTCACCGACACCCGCCCCGACCTGTCACTGGCCGACTCCGTCGCCGTGCAGAAGCACAACGTCCACCGGCGGATCGCCGAAGGCGACCGGCTCGTCGGCTACAAACTGGGCAACATCGCCAAGGTGATGCAGGAAGCCTTCGGCGTCGACCAGCCCGACTACGGCCACCTGCTCGCCGGCGACCTCCACCTGGAGAACCTTCCGTCCGCCTCGACCGCTTCATCGCCCCGTACGCCGAGGTCGAGCCCGCGTTCCTGCTCAAGGGCCGCCTCGAGGGCCCGAACGTCACGGTCGCCGACGTCATCCGCGCCACCGAGTACGTCGTCCCCGCAGTGGAGATCATCGACTCCCGGTTCACCGACTGGCGCATCCGGATCGCCGACACCCTCGCCGACAACGGCTCCGTCGGCGGCATCGTCCTCGGCACCACCCCCAGGACCCTGAGCGAGATCGACTTCTCCTCCATGCACGGGGAGCTGCGCTACGACGGCGAACTGAGGGGAACCGGCCCGCCTCCGCCGTCCTCGGCAACCCCATCGCCGCGGTGGCGTGGGTGTGCAACGAGCTCTCCCGCTACGACATCGCCTTCGAACCCGGCCAGATCATCCTCCCCGGCAGCTGCCTGGAGGCCGTCCCCTCGACCGCGCGGCCCTTGTCACGGCGGAGTTCACGGGATTGGGCAGGGTGCAGTTCGAGGCCGTGCGGGCACCGGCCTGAGCCCCGCACACACTGACCGGCACGGCCTGCGGATTTTGGTACCGACACGGGTGAGGGTTCGGCTCTCGGCGCCGCTCCCGGGTCGCCGGGCGCGAGGAGGTCTGGCCGGGGGCCTGATGCGGCTGATCTCCGCGGGGCTCGTGGCCGTAGCGGCGGTGGTCGCGGCCGTGTCCCGGGTGCGCAGGCGTCGGGAGGCGTCGGAGGCGTCGGCAGGGCCGGGCGCCGGCGCCGGGTGACGGCGGCTCAGGCACCGTCAGCCGGGGCGATGGGTTGGCGCCGCCCCGGTCGGCTTGAACGGCAGGGCCCGGCGGCGGGCGGGCGCTGAGCGCCAGGCTCGGCGTCCTGCCGGACGGCGCTGCTCCGGTTCGTGGGAGCAGCGCCGGTACCGCGTGGTCTCGTCCGGCACACCGCGCGGACTCGCTTCCCCTCGGCGGGTGTTACGGCAGCTGCACGTACGGTGCGAGGAAGGCGCGGGCGCCCGGAGTGTCCAGGCGGTAGGTGACGTTGGTGGCGTAGCACGGGCTGTCGCCGGTGATGGTCGTCGAGGCGAGGATGCGCCGACCGTCGACGACGACGAAGTTGGGGCCGCCCGAATCGCCGTAGCAGGCGCCGCCGTTGCCCTGCGGCGCCGTCATCGCGAGCCGGACCCAGGCGTCGTTGAGGGCGTCGAAGCTCACGGGTGCCTTCATCCGGACGCCGCCGCCCGGGTGGGTGTGGCCGCCCGGTCCGGTCACGGCCTCCTGCGTGCCATAGCCCGCGACAACCCAGTCCGCGGAGTCCAGCGCGCGGGAGCCGAGTTCCGCGAGCAGGCCGGCGCCGGGCAGCGTGGCCGGGGTGAAGGACCAGCGCTTCCTCATCTGCGCGGCGGGGACCTCGACGACCGCGATGTCGCGCGTGTCGGCGGCCGGGCCCGGGTAGCCGGGGTGGCTGTGGGCGGTGCCCGGGACGGCGACGGCCTCCGCCTGGGCGGCGGGGTCGCCGGGGTGCTTCTCGGCGGCGGCGTCCAGTCCGCTCTGGACGTCCTGGTCGAGGGAGACGTGGAACCGTACGTCGTCCGGCCAGCCGGTGGTGCAGTGGGCGGCCGTCAGGAAGGTGTCGGCGTCGATCATCGTGCCGGAGCAGACCCAGTCGACGCGGTCCGGGGTGGCCGGGTCGCCGTCGTGGTCCCAGGTGGCCACGAGGGCGCCGACCTCGGTGCGTTCGGGGCGGGGTCGCGTTGTACGAGTTGATCGCGGACGAGGGCGACGCCATGGCGAGCACGGTGGCGCAGGCGGCGGCGAGGACGGCGGTGACGCGGGTGGCGGTCAAGAAGAACCCCTTCGCTGGGTGTGGTTCGGGTGTTCCTCCTGTGGGGGGTGGGTGCATTGAAGCGGCTGTGATCGCGTGCGGCAAGACCGCGGGCCCCTGGAGGCCGCCCCAGGAGGGCGTCCCTTCAGGCCACGCCGGGAGGTCGCCCCCTCGGGGGTGCCGTCGGGGGCCGTCGCCTTTGGTGGTCGCCCGGGGGAAATGCCGTGGCCGCCGGCCCGGTGGCGCTGGTAGGAAGTGCGGATGATCGATGATCCTGCGGAGCGTCTGCTGGCCGAGCGGTCCTGCGAACGCCTGGTCCTGGAGTTCGTGCGCGAGCTGGATCTGGGGGAACCGGGAGCCGTGGCCGAGCTGTTCACCTCCGACGGCGTCTGGGAGTGGCCCGAGGGCGACCGGGCGATCCGGGGCCGCGAGGCGCTGCGCGCGTACTTCGGGTCCCGTCCCCCGACCGGCTCTCCCGCCGGGTTTGCAGCAACATCCTGGTGACGGTCACGTCCGCCTCCACGGCGGAGGCGACGACGTACTTCACCACGTACCGCGTGGACGGGCACACCGGCGGGACGGTGCCGCCGCGGCCGCCCGTGCAGGTCGGGCACTACGAGGACGTGTTCCGCAGGACGGACGGCCGGTGGCTGCTGGCGCGGCGCACCCTGTTCCTGGCCTTCGCCGGGCCGACGGACCGTCTCGGTCCGGCCGGCCGGAGCGGGTGACCCGATCCGGCGTCGTGCCGCTGCGGTCACCCGTCCGGCCGATGGCCGGACCGCCCCGACCTGGGGCGATGCCGTGGCCCCGGTCCGGGACCGGGGCTGCGGCACACTTGAGGCATGGGCAGTCCTGTTCCGCCCGGGGCGCTGCGGCGCCGCTTCCCCCGGAGCCCGCAGAGCGTGGCGTCGGCCCGGCATCTGGTGGCCCGGGCAGCGGCGGGAGCCGGGGCGGAGACGATCGACGCCGCCCGGCTCCTGACCAGTGAGCTGGTCACCAACGCCCTGCTGCACGCGTCCACCGAGATCGAGGTGTCCGCGTGGGCCGTCGAGGGCGGGGTCCACGTCGGCGTCAGCGACCATCGCCCCAGTCGCACGCTGGTGCCGCAGGACCTGCCCCGGACGCGGGCACCGGCCAGGGTCTGGCCCTGGTGCGGCAGCTGGCCTCGCGGCACGGCGTCGACAGCGACGCCTGCCGCAAGACGGTGTGGTTCGAGCTGTGGCCGGGCGGCACGCCGGCGGCACCGTCCGGGTGGCGGGCCACGGCCCCCTCCGACGCGCTGCCCGCCGGACCGTGACCCTGCTGGACGTGCCGCTGGCGCTCTACTCCACCTGCATGCAGCACCGGCACCTGCTCCTGCGGGAGCTGTCCCTGGTGGCCGCCGGCGGGGCCGCCCCCGGGGTGCCGCGGGAGGACCTGGTCACCGCGGTCGACATCAACAACGTCATCAGCGCCTGCGTGACCGCGGAGACGACGGCCCAGCGCTCCCACGGGACATCCGCTCCCTGCCCCTGTCGCTGCCGGCGGACGCCGCGCCGGCGGTGCGCACGCTGTGGCGGGTGCTCCAGGCCGCCGAGGAGGCGGCGCGGGACGAGAGCCTGCTGACCTTGCCGGCGCTGCCGCGCGCCCGGTTCTTCCACCAGTGGCTGTTCGGGCAGATCGTCGGCCAGCTCGAGGGCGGGCACCCCACCGCGTGGACGCTGGTGCCGCGCACCCCGGGAGCCGGCCCCTCCGTGCTGACGCCCTGGGACGCGGCCGCCGCGCAGGCCAGCGGCGCCCCCACCGTCGCCGCCGACGAGAGCAACCGGATCATCGCCGTCAACGGCCCGGCGGCCGACCTGCTGGGCTGGCACCCCGACGACCTGGTCGGCCGCAGGCTCACCACGCTCATCCCGGAGCATCTGCGCGAACGCCACCTCGCGGCGTTCAGCTCCCTGCTGCTGACCGGCACCTCCCGCATCGTGGACCGTTCGGTGCCGCTGCCCGCGCTGCACCACGACGGTCATCTGGTGCCCGTCCGGCTGTTCGTCGAGACGCAGGAGATGGCCGACGGGCGCACGGTCTTCGTCGCCCAGCTCACGCCGCGGGCGGCGGCGTCGGGCGAGGAGCCTCCGGCGGCCGTACCCGCCGAACAGGCCGCACCGCCGGCACCGGCCACACCCGTGTCCGGGAGCGAGGAGGCCCCGCCCGCGGGACCGAGGAGGCCCCCGCCTCCGCGGCCGGGCCCCGACGGCCACGGCCGGGATGTCGGCGCTGGACCGGCTCGGGCTGCTGGCCGACACGGCGGGTGCGCTGAGCAACACCATGGATCTGGACGAACGGCTCCGCATCGTCGCGGCATCCTCACGCAGCGCCTGGCCGACTGGTGCGTGGTGGACCTGCTCACCGAGGACTCCCGGGTGAAACGGGCCTGCGTGGTGCACCGCGATCCCGCGAGCCTGCCCCGGAGGCGTACCGGAGCGAGCTGCTGCCGTTGAGCGAGGACGCGCGGGGCCCGCTGGCCCGGGTCCTGAGCGGGGCCGGGCCGCTCCTGCTCCCCAGGCCGCACCGCAGGGCCGCCCGTACAGCCCGTTGGACACCGCGTACCGGGACCTGCTGCTGCGGCTGGGCACGAGCAGCGCCGTCGTCGCCCCGATGCGCGCCCGCCGGGAGGTCCTCGGCGCGCTGACCGTGGCCCGGACGGGCGGGCCGCCGTTCACCGAGGCGGATCTCTCCCTCGTCGACGACCTGGTGCGCACCCTCGCCCTCGGCGTCGACAACGCCCGCCTCTACCGGGACACCCGGCACGTCTCCGAACGGCTCCAGCGGTCCCTGCTGCCCGTGCTGCCGGAGCCCGGGTACGCGGAGCTGGCCGCCCGGTACGCCGCGTCGTCCACCACGACGCAGGTCGGCGGCGACTGGTACGACGCCTTCCTGCTGCCCGGCGGGGGCATGTCCCTGGTCATCGGCGACGTGGCCGGGCACAACCTCGACGCGACCATCGCCATGAGCCAGCTGCGCAGCATGCTGCGGGCATCGCCGTCGACCGGCAGGAGCCCCGGAGACGGTGCTGCGCCGCCTGGACCTGGCGAACCACAGCCTGTACCGGGACGCCACCGCCACCTGCGTCTACGGCCTGCTCCGCGGGGCACCACGGGCCCGTGGGAGCTGGACTACTCGTCGGCCGGGCATCTGCCGCCGCTGCTGACCACCGCGGACGGCGGCACCCGGTTCCTGACCGACGGCGGCGGACTGCTGCTCGGCATGGACCCCGAGACACCGCGTCCCGCGCCGGCTGCGACCTCCCGGCCCACTCGACGCTGCTGCTGTACACGGACGGGCTGATCGAGCGCCGCGGGGAACACCTCGACACGGCGATGGAGCGGCTGCGCCGGCGCACCGCCGAGCTGGCGCGCGAGCCGCTGGACGTGTTCTGCGACGAGCTGCTGATCGGCTTCGGCGCGGACAACGACGACGACATCGCCATCCTCGCCGTACGGCCCACACCGCCGCCGGAGTGAGCCGCTCAGGCCGGGCCGTACCGCCACCGGTCCGGCCCGCAGGGGCTGCCCGGGTGCCGCCGGCTCCCTCCGGGGCGTGATCGTCCCGGCACCGCCACCGGCGTGATGTGATCCGGCTCACACTCTCCTCCGTTCTGTCACAGCCGCCGAGGGTGCGGTGCCTTGTGGCCGAGAGCCTGACAACGGAGGAGGCAGCCATGACGGGAACACCCATGTGGTCGTGATCGGCGGCGGATACGCGGGCGTGATGGCCGCGAACCGGCTGACGCGGCGCGACGACGTGACCGTGACCCTGGTCAACCCGCGACCGGACCTCGTCCACCGGGTCCGCCTGCACCAGCTGGTGGGCGGTTCCGACGACGCGGTCGTCGCCTACCGGGACGTGCTGGCCGAGCGGGTCCGGCTGGTGGTCGACAGCGCGGCCCGGATCGACGCGGCCGGGCGCAGCGTGACGCTCGGGTCCGGGGGCACGCTCGGCTACGACTACCTGATCTACGCGGTGGGCAGCGGCAGTGCCGAACCGGACGTGCCCGGGGCGGCCGAGTTCGCCTATCCGCTCGCCACCCTGGAGGAGGCCCGGCGGCTGCGCGCGGCCCTCGACGCCACGCCCGCGACGGCCCCGGTGACGGTGGTCGGCGCCGGCCCCACCGGCATCGAGACCGCCGCCGAGCTGGCGGAGACCGGCCGAGCGGTGACCCTGGTCTGCGGCGGTGTGCTCGGCCCGTATCTGCACACCCGGGGCCGGCGCTCGGTTGCCGGGCGGCTGGCCAGGCTCGGTGTGACCGTCGTCGACGGCTCCGGCGCGAAGGTGACGGCCGTGTCCCGGGACGCCGTGCGGCTCGCGGACGGCCGTGAGCTGCCCAGCGAGGTCACCGTCTGGACCGCCGGCTTCGGCGTCCCCGATCTGGCCGCGCGCAGCGGGCTGAGCACCGACGCCGTGGGCCGCCTGCTCACGGACGAGACGCTGACCAGCGTGGACGACGAACGCATCCTCGCCGCCGGGGACTCGGCGGCACCGTCGGGCCAGCCGCTGCGGATGAGCTGCCTGAACGCCACGCCACTCGGCGCGCGGGCCGCCGACACCGTGCTCAGCCGGCTCGCGGGCGAGCAGCCGGACACCCTCCACCAGGGGTTCCACGCCCAGTGCATCAGCCTGGGCCGGAGCGCCGGCATCTTCCAGTTCGCCACCCGGTCCGACGTCGCGGTGTGGCTGCACATCGACGAGGGCATGGGCGCCAGGATCAAGGAGATGGTCTGCAAGGGCATCCCCGGGCACCTGAGCAAGGAGGCGCACAAGCCCGGTTCGTACCGTCTGCACCGCTCGCCGGGAGGCGTCGCCAAGCGCCGGGAGCTGCTGCGGGCCAACGGCGCGCGCACGGCCGGGGCGCCGGCCACCGCACCCGACCCCGCGTCCTGACCCCCGCCTTCCGTGAGCATTCCGGGGTCCGGGCGGTTCAGGGGGTGACGGCGTGCTCGGTGAACCGGCCGCAGGGGCGGAACCCCAGGCGGCGGTAGACGGGTTCGCCGTCGGCCGATGCCTGGAGGACCGCGATGCGGTGGCCCCGGTCGCGGGCCGCCGCGAGTGCCGCGAGCGTGAGGGCACCGCCGTAGCCGCGCCGGCGGTGGGCGGCCAGCGTGCAGATGTTGTAGATGCCGGCGACTCCCGCGTGGTGGAACACCTCGGCGGAGCAGACCGGACTCCCCTCCACGTAGCCGACCAGGTACCGGGCCGGACTCCGGGCGGCCAGGGCCCGCGGGGCTGCCCGGGCGTAGAAGCGGCGGACGGTGCCGGCCGGCGGATCCCAGTTCGCGGCGAGAACCGTGGCGTAGTCGGCGAGTTGCCCGGGCTGGTCACCTGCTGGATGTCCAGCCCCGGGACAGTCTTCGCCGGCGGGGTCTCGCCCAGGTCGGCCCACATCGCCGTCTCGTGTGCGGACACCGGCAGACCGGCCGCCGCCAGGCGGGCGGAGAGGTCCGCCGGTGTCGAGGCGGGCCCCACCCACCAGGAGAAGCGCCGGCCGGTGCGGGCCAGGGTGCCGACCGTGTGGGTGATCCGTGCCCCGGCGTCATCGGGGGTGAAGCGGGCCGCGGCAACGATGTTGAAGGTGTCGTCGTCCAGGCCGCTGTCCGCGACCAGGAGGTCGCCCGCCTCCGCGACGGTCGCTCCGGGCACGCTCCGGTGCAGGTGACAGGCGTGTTCCGCGAGGTTGCGTTCCATTCTGTCCAGCAGACCGGCTGGACCGGGAAAGTGATCGTTCATAGCGATCGATCCCAGCACGGCGCGGCGCGGAGGGCACCCGGTTTCCGGTCCGCCCGCCGTGTCACCGCTCGGCCGGTGCGGACTTCTCCCGGCCGGCGACGGCCACGCCGGCGGCCCGACGAGCAGCAGTACGGCGACGGTGCCCAGGGTGAAGGCCTCGAACGTGAGGCGGGAGACGCCCCAGATGTCGTGGAAGGCGTAGTCGATGCCGAGGAGCCCCTCCAGGACGCCGGGGAACAGCGCGGACCAGGAGCCGATCAGGATCCAGGCGTAGACCAGGGCGGCGCAGGTCAGGAAGCCCGGGTCGCCGAAGGGGACGCGGTAGGGCCGCGCGACGTCGGGGCGGCGCAGCCGGAGCACCACCAGCGCGGGGACGACCACCAGGTAGGACAGCAGCAGGGTGGTGACGGCCACGGTGAGCACGATCGCGAAGACGGCGCTGGCGTCGCCGTCGGCGAGTTGCATGGCGGCCAGCATGAACACGGTGGCCACCGCCCCGACAGCAGGTTGGTGCGCACGGGCGTGCCCAGCCGGGGGTGGAAGGCGCCGAGGGCGCGGGTGAAGAACGCGCCGTCGGCGGCGGCCATGGCCTGCATGCGGTCGCTGACGATCATCCAGGCGCTGCCCTGGGTGAGGAGGGCGAAGACGAACATGACGGCGGTGAGGGTCAGCACGGGCCGGCGGCGCCGCCGTAGATGCCGAAGACGAGACGTGCGCCTCCATGAACCCGCCGATGCCGGTGAGCTTGTGGGCGGGGACCACGGCCAGGAGGGCGAGGACCGGCAGCAGATAGCAGCAGGCGGCGACGGTCGCGGAGCGCCCGAGGGCGGCGGGCACGTCGCGCTGCGGGTTGTGCATCTCCTCGCCGGCGGCGTTCGGGGCCTCGAAGCCGACGTAGGCGAACAGCAGGACGGGGACGAGGGCGAGGAAGCCGGCCGTGGTCGGGGTGAACCGTGCGTCGGTGAGCCCCTGGAAGCCGTGTTCGATGCCGTAGAGCACGGCGGTGAGGGTGAACAGCGCGAGGGCGAGGACCTTCACCAGCGCGCCGGCCGTGGTGATCCACTTGCCTCGGCGCAGGGAGACGACGGCCGTGAGGATGGCGGTCCAGACGAACAGCAGCTTGAACGCGTAGTCGGCGAAGGTGCCGGAGCCGAGGGGGAAGACGAAGCCGTCCCAGGTCTCGGCGGCGAGGAAGACCAGGGAGCCGCCGAGCCAGATCGGGTTGGTGACCCAGTAGAACAGCGTCGTGAGCGCGGCCGCCGGCCGGCCGAGGGCGAGTTTCACCCATACGTAGGGGCCGCCCTCCTGGGGAACGCGGCGCCGGTCTCGGCGAACAGCAGGGCGTAGGGGACGAGGAAGAACAGGGCGATGGCGGCCGTCCAGGTGGCGGCCTCGCCGCCGCCGGTGGCGATCTGTCCGACGGTGTCGAAGGAGATGACCGCGGCGACGGCCATGGCGGTGATGTCGAAGCGCTTGAGGCTGCGCTGGAGCCCGGTGGTGGCCGGGTCCGTCGTGCGCTGTTCGCAAGAGGTGAGGTGGGAAGACACGGGCAGTTCCTAAAGGGCGGGAGAGGGGACTGCGAGGGGGCGCGTGCGGGCGCGGAGACGGTGTGGGTCCGTGTCGGGTGGTGCGGTGCGGGAGGCCGGTGATGGTGTACCAGGCCTCCCGGGCGGGTGTCAGGCGGGCGGATCTCGCCGGTGGGTTCGGTGCGTTCGAGGACGCCGCGCAGGGCGGAGGCCGCCTCCTTGGCCTCGGCCTCGTCATGATCAGCGGCGGGACAGCACCAGGCTGTGCGCGGAGTCGCGGACGATGACGCCGGTCTCGCGGCGGACGACGTCGTGCGGCATCCGGTCGGGGTTCAGGGGAAGGGGGTGCGGGTGGTGCGGTCGGCGACGAGTTCGACGGCGAGCATCATGCCGACGGAGCGGATCTCGCCGACGATCGGCAGGTCGCCCAGCTGGGCCTCCAGTTCGGCGTGGAGGAAGGCGCCGAGACCGGTGGCGCGGGCGAGCAGGCCCTCCTTCTCGATGATGTCGAGATTGGCGAGGGCGACGGCGGTGGCGACCGGGTGGCCGTTGTAGGTGTAGCCCATGGGGAAGCCGTGGTCGCGCAGCAGGACCTCGGCGACGTGGTCGCCGACCAGGAGGGCGCCGAGCGGGACGTAACCGGAGGTGATGCCCTTGGCGGTGACGATGATGTCGGGGGTGACGCCGAAGTACTGGGCGGCGAACCACTCCCCACGCGTCCGTAGGCGGTGACGACCTCGTCGAGGATCAGCAGGATGCCGTGCCGGTCGAGGACCTCGCGCACCCGGGGCCAGTAGTCGGCGGGCGGGACGAGCATGCCGCCGACGCCCATGATGGGCTCGCCGATCATCGCGGCGATGTTCTCCGGGCCGATCTCGGCGATCCGCTCCTCCAGCTCCCGGACGAGGAAGTCGGTGGGGTCCTCGCCGCCGTAGAGCTCGGTGCGGTACGGCCACGGCGGGGTGAGGTGGGAGACGTGCGGCATCATCGGCGCGAAGCCCTCGTGGTAGAGGGGGAAGCCGGTGGCCGAGCCGCCGCCGTAGCCGATGCCGTGGTAGGCCTTGCTGCGCGCCAGGATCCAGGTGCGGCTGCCCTCGCCGCGGCGGTGGTGGTAGTAGCGGGCCATCTTGATCGCCGCCTCGTTGCCCTCCGAACCGCCGGAGGTGAAGTACACGTGGTTCAGCGGGTCGGGGGCGAGGGAGGCCAGCCGGGCGGCCAGTTCGATGGCGCGGTCGTTGGAGAACTCCCAGAAGCTGGTGAAGTACTCCAGCTTCTTCATCTGCTCGTGGGCGACGTCGGCGAGGTCCGTGCGGCCGTGGCCGACCTGGGCGAGCCACAGGCCGCCGGTGGCGTCGAGGTAGCTGCGGCCCTCGGAGTCGGTCAGGCGGCAGCCCGATCCGCCGGTCATGACGACGCGCTCGGTGGCGCTGCCCGGCAGGTAGGGGTGGATGATGTGCGCTCGGTCCAGACGGGTGAGGTCCGCGGCGTCGAGGGTCATGGGTGCTGCTTCCTTTGTTCGGGTGGCGGTGCGGTGAGGTGCCGGTCGGTGCGGCGCCGGCCGTGGCGGGTCGCCGGCCGGTCAGCCGTAGGCGATCCACGTGGTCTTCAGGCCGGTGTACTTGTCGAAGGAGTGCAGGGAGAGGTCGCGGCCGTGGCCGGACTGCTTGAAGCCGCCGAACGGCGTGTACGGGCTGAGCGCGTCGACGGTGTTGACGGAGACGGTGCCCGCGTGGAGGGCGTCGGCGACGCGGTGGGCGCGGGCGAGGTCCCGCGTCCACACCGAGGCGGCCAGCCCGTAGGCGGAGTCGCCGGCGAGCCGGACCGCCTCCGCCTCGTCACGGAAGGGCAGCACCGTCAGTACGGGGCCGAACAGCTCCTCGCGCACGAGCGGGGCGTCGGGGGCCAGGCCGGTGACGACGGTCGGGTCGAGGTAGGCGCCGTCGCGGTCGGGGCGGGTGCCGCCGCACACGAGCGTCCCGCCGCAGGAGCGCACCGCGGCGAGGACGCGTTCCGCCTGGTCCTCGTCGACCAGGGGGCCGAGGCGGGTGGCGGGGTCGAGCGGGTCGCCCGGCAGCCAGGCGCGGGCGTGCTCGGCGACCCTGGCCGTGAACTCCTCGGCGACGGACGCCTCGACGAGCAGGCGGGTGTTGGCGGAGCACACCTGCCCGGCGTTGTAGGCGAAGCCCCAGGCGGCGCGTTCCGCGGCGGCCTCCAGGTCGGCGTCGGCGAAGACCAGGTTCGGGCTCTTGCCGCCGGCCTCGGGCCACACCTGCTTCATGTTGGACTCGGCCGAGTAGGCGAGGAACCGGCGGGCCACGGCGGTGGACCCCGTGAACGCCAGCGTGTCGACGTCCGGGTGGAGTCCGAGTGCCCGGCCGGTCACCTCGCCGGGGCCGGGGACGACGTTCAGCACGCCGTCGGGGAGCCCGGCCTCCGCGGCGAGTTCGGCCAGCCGCAGCGCGGACAGCGGTGACTGCTCGGCCGGTTTGAGGACGACGCTGTTGCCCGCGGCCAGGGCCGGCGCCAGTTTCCAGCTCGCGATGTCGAGGGGAAGTTCCAGGGCACGACCGCGCCGACGACGCCCAGTGGAGCGCGGCGCACCAGGGCGAGGTTGCCGGGCGGGGCCGGGGCGACCTCGTCGTAGAGCTTGTCGACGGCCTCGGCGTACCAGGCGAAGACGCCGGCGGCGCCGGGCACGTCGGTGCCGTACGACTCGGCGACGGGCTTGCCCATGTCGAGGGTGTCGCAGAGGGCGAGTTCCTCGCCGTGGGTCTCGATGAGGCGGGCCAGCTCCAGCAGGACGCGTTTGCGCCGCTCGGGGGCGGTGCGCGACCAGCGTCCGTCCTCGAAGGAGGTGCGGGCCGCGGTCACGGCACGGTCGACGTCGGCGGGCGAGCCGGCCGCGACCTCGGCGGTGGTCTTGCCGGTGGCCGGGTTCACGGTGGGGAGCCACCGGTCGCCGCAGGGGTCGGCCCACGCTCCGTCGATGAACAGGCGCGTGCGGGGCACGAGCTCGGCGGCGCGCTGCCGCCAGTGCGAGTACGTCGTCATGGGTGGCCTTCGTTCGCGTCGGGGGCCCGGGTGGATCGGCGCCCGGCCGGGGCCGGCGGGGCGGGGCCGGGTGAAGGGTGCTGCCCGCAGAGGCCGGGCCGGACGGGGCGGGACGGCTCGGCCGGACGGCTCCGCGTGGGAGGTCCGGGTGAGGCCCGCACGAGTTCTTTGAGCTGAGATTCAAACAATCGGCGAACCGGCCGTCAATGCTCCGGGCGGGAACTTCTTGCAGAAAATGGAGCGCGTAGCAGAGAATCGACCGTCATGGGGAAAGTCGGTAGGCCGCGCAACCAGACGGCGCGCAGACAGGCCCTCGTCTCCGCCGCGGGACGGGCCATCGCACTGCGCGGGCTCGAGGGCCTGCGCATCAAGGACATCGCGGATGCGGCGGGCGTCTCCAGGGCTCGGTGCTGTACTACTACCCGGAGCTCGACGACCTCGTGCTGGAGGTGCACCGGGGGCGGTGGAGAGCTTCCTCGAGTCACGGCAGCAGGCGTACGACGGCGCGCCCGCCGGGGATCCCGCGGCGCGGCTGCGCGCCCTGCTGGACAGCGGTCTGCCCGGCACCACGGAGGACCCGGTGCACGGGCTGCTGTACGAGCTGCACCGGCGCGCCGGCCGCAGTCCCGGCCACGCCGAACTGATGACCTCCCTCTTCGCGCGGAGGTGGCGCTGTACACGACCGCCCTCGAGGTCGGTGCCGCGACCGGGGTGTTCTCGCTGTCCGCGTCCGCGCACGATCTGGCGCACGGGCTGGTGGCACTGGAGGACGGCTACGGCCTGCACATCGTCAGCCACAACGCGGCGCTGCGGGTGGACAAGGCGCGTGAGCTGATCCTGACCCACGCGCGGGCGGTGACGGGCTGCGCCCGTCTGTAGCACCCCGGCGGGCGGCCAGGGGGCCTTCCTGGGACGCGGCGGTTCAGGCCGTGGTGAAGCGGCCGCCGATCTCCCTGAGCAGGTCCATCACCGCCCGGGCGCGGGCGGTGCGGGTCACGCCCCCACGTAGGCGAGCGTGACGTCGAGCGGGGGGCCGCCGTCCCGGAGCCGCAGTTCGGCGACCTCGGCGCCGCTGTACGTGTGACTGGTCGCCGGCCGCTGGTTGAGGACGGAGTAGCCGAGTCCCTGGGCGACCAGGGAGCGCACCGTCTCGTAGCTCTGGGTGCGGTAGCGGACGTCGGGCGCGGTGCCGGTGGCGGCCACCAGCGAGCGGAAGTAGTCACGGCTGTGGGGAAGGTCCAGCAGGACGAGCGGCTCCTCGGACAGGTCGGCCAGGTCCACGCTCTCCGGCCGGCCAGGGGGTGGTCGGCGGCGACGATGACGTAGGCCGGGGCGCGGGCGATCGTCTCGCTGCGCAGTTCCGGCTGGGCCGACAGACCGAGGTCGTAGGTGAGGGCGAAGTCGATGCGTCCCGCCGTCAGGGCGTGGACGAGCCGGTCGGTCTCCGCCTCGGTCACGTCGATCTCGATGTCCGGATAGCGGCTGGTGCACGCGCTGAACAGGGGCGGCAGGTAGTGCGGGGCCAGGGTCACGAAACAGCCGACGGACACCGGTCCGGAGACGGTCTCCCCGTCTCCCCTGGCCTCCCGTTCGACATCGCGGGCGCGGGCCAGCAGCTCCCGTGCCTGCTGCCGCAGCCTCTCCCCAGCGGGCGTCAGGGTGAGCCCCGGCCCCGCCGGCGGATGAAGAGCTGCACCCGCAGGTCGCGCTCCAGGTTGTAGATGGCCGCGGACACGGCGGACTGCGCGATGTGGAGCTCCAGCGACGCCTCCGTCATGGAGCCGCGTTCGGCGGCGACCAGGAAGTAGCGGAGCTGAACGAGGGTGAACCCCACCGGTGACGTCATGCGCGACCCTTGTGCCTGGTGAACCGTGTCCGTCCCCCGA
Source organism: Streptomyces sp. SW4 (assembly GCA_003248315.1). Classification (GTDB taxonomy): domain Bacteria; phylum Actinomycetota; class Actinomycetes; order Streptomycetales; family Streptomycetaceae; genus Streptomyces. Next base: position 5,668,497 of record QKWM01000004.1, on the reverse strand, counting down.
CCCTATGCGGGGGACGCCGGCCCGGCTCGGAGGGGGCGCGGACGTCCTCGGATCGTCGTCGTGGCGCCGCTGTTGTGGGTGCGCATGCGCGCCTCCTCATGGGGATGGGTGGGGGAGCCGGAGGCCCGGGTGAGCGACGCGGCCGTGCGGGGCTTGGCGTGCGTGGCGTGCCGTGCGTGGCCGGTCTGGTGCGGGTGCCGCCGGCGCCGTGCCGTCAGAGCGCGGGCAGGCCGGTCAGGGCGGCAGGGCTGGTGAGCTCGCGCAGTTCCGTCTCGGTGAGCAGTTCGCGCTCGCGGATCAGGTCGAGTGCGGGCCTGCCGGTGTGGTGCGCCTCCAGCGCGACGGCGCAGGCGGTCTCGTAGCCGAGCGCGGGGGCGAGGGCGGTGACCAGTCCCGTGGAGGCGGCGACGGTCCGCGCGAGCCGGCGCCGGTCGGCGGTGATGCCCCGCACGCAGTGTTCGGTGAGGACTCCGATCCCGCGGTGAGGTGGTCGAGGCCGGCGCTCAGACTTCGGTAGATCACCGGCTCGAAGGCGTTGAGCTGGAGCTGGCCGCCCTCCGCGGCGAGGGTGATGGTCACGTCGTTGCCGATGATCTCGAACGCGATCTGGTTGACCGCTTCGGGGATCACCGGGTTGACCTTGCCGGGCATGATGGACGATCCGGCCTGCCGTGCGGGAAGGGCGATGTCGCCGAACCCGGCTTGGGGTCCCGAGGACAGCAGGCGCAGGTCGTTGCAGATCTTGGACAGTTTCACGGCGGTGCGCTTGAGCACGCCGGACAGCTGGACGAAGACGCCGACGTCCTGCGTGGCCTCGATGAGGTCGGGCGAGGACACGAGCGTCGGTATCCCCGTCAGGCGGCGCAGATGCTCCACCGCGCGCTCCCGGTAGCCCGGGCGGGAGTTGAGGCCGGTGCCGATCGCCGTGCCGCCGAGGTTGAGTTCGTGCAGCAGCAGCCTGGCCTCGGCGAGCCGCTGTTCGTCCTCGGCGAGCGTGGCGGCGAACGCCCCGAACTCCTGGCCCAGCGTCATGGGCACGGCGTCCTGCAGCTGGTGCGGCCCATCTTCAGCACGTCGGCGAACTCCGCGGCCTTGGCCTGGAAGGCCTCGCGCAGCCCGGTCAGGGCGGCGAGCAGTTCGGCGACGTGCGCGTCCAACGCCAGTTTCACCGCGGTCGGGTAGACGTCGTTGGTGCTCTGTCCGAGGTTGACGTGGTCGAGGGGGTGCAGGACGGCGTACTCGCCGCGGGAGTGTCCGAGGAGTTCCAGGGCCCGGTTGGCGATCACCTCGTTGGCGTTCATGTTGGTCGACGTGCCTGCGCCGCCCTGGATGAGGTCGACCACGAACTGGTCACGCAGCACGCCGTCACGGATCTCGGCGCAGGCGTCCGCGATCGCCGAGGCGAGCGTGCCGGGCAGGGCGCCGACCTCGGCGTTGGCGCAGGCCGCGGCCTGCTTCACCGCCGCCAGCGCGGCGATCAGGTGCGGCCTGGCGGCGAGGGTCTCCCCGGTGAGGGGGAAGTTGGCCACCGCCCGCACGGTGTGCGCCCCGTAGTAGGCGTCCGCCGGCACGTCGACGTCGCCGAGCATGTCGTGCTCGGTCCGGTATCCGCCGTCCGCGGGCGCGGTGCGCTGGGGGCCTGGGGTCAGGAGCATGGGTGTCCTCCGGGGCGTCGGGGATCGAGAGGGCCGGTGAACGACAGGTGGAGAGGAGTTCCGGCAGCGGGGTGGCCCACGGCGGGGATCACCCGGTCACGCCGCCGTTCCCCTGCCGGCATGCTTCGGTCCACACCCGTCCAGGCCAGCGCGACCGCCGCGTCGAGCAGGGCCCGCTGCGCTGTCCCGCCCACGCAGTGCGCGGCGAACTCGTGCTGATGGTTGGTGGCGGGCAGGGAGCCGATGCCGATGTAGGGGTGGATGGCCGGCACGACCTGCGAGACGTTGCCCATGTCGGTGGAGGCCCGGTTCATCCGGGCGGCCTGGCCGGGCGGTGCGAACTCCCGCCCCAGCGCGAGGGCGTTCGCACGGTAGTGGCCGAGGGCGGCCTCGTCCGTGCGGAACTCCGCGTACGGTCTGCTCTCCGGCTCGATCTCCAGGTCGCAGCCGGTCGCCAGAGCGCCCGCCTCGAAGGCACGCATGACGCGGGGCTCCAGTTCGGCCAGTTCGGCGAGCGTCTCGGCCCGTACGTACCAGCGTCCCGTCGCCCGGTCCGGGATGGCGTTCGGCGCGTCCCCGGCGTGGGTCACCACGCCGTGCACCCGGGCGGAGGGAGGCAGTTGCTGGCGCAGCAGGCCGATGGCGACCTGGGCGACGGTGAAGGCGTCGGCCGCGTTGACGCCCGCCTCCGGGTAGGCGGCGGCGTGCGCGGACTTCCCGGTGTAGGAGATCTTCGAGTGGCTGACCGCGAACGGGCGGGCCTCGGCCACGTCGACCGGCGCGGGGTGCGCCATCATCGCGAGGTCCACCCCGGCGAAGGCTCCGCGGTCCAGCATCTCGATCTTGCCGCCGCCGCCCTCCTCGGCCGGGGTGCCGTAGACCTCGACGGTGAGGCCGGCGTCGTCGGCGACGGCGGCGAGGCCGAGCGCGGCGCCGACCGAGCTCGCGGCGATGAGGTTGTGTCCGCAGGCGTGGCCGAGGCCGGGCAGCGCGTCGTACTCGGCGCACAGCGCGATCCGGACGGGCCCGCTGCCGAACCGGGCGAGGAAGGCGGTGTCGAGGCCCAGGTAGGAGGCGGTGACGTCGAATCCGGTACGGTCCAGCAGGTCCGGTACGGCGGCGGCGGCCCGGTGTTCCTCCCAGGCGGTCTCCGGGTCGGCGTGCAGCCGCTCGGAGAGAGCGATCAGCTCCTCGGCATGACGGTCGACCGCGTGCCGGGCGGCCTCTTTCAGCGCGCCCATCACAGGTCGCCCGGGACGCCGTAGGAGGGGGCGGAGGCCGGGTCGAGGCCGCGCCGCACGTAGTCGTCCCGCTGCGGCAGCCACACGTCGAGGAGTTCGCCGAGCCGGTCCACGGGGTCGTCGGCCCAGTCCACCCGCAGGTCGGTCACCCGCCAGCCCACGTCGGCGACGACCGCCAGGCCCGCGGAGTGGACCGGTCCCTCCTCGCCGCCGGCGGCGACGGCGGCCTTCATCGCGGTGAGCAGCCGCTCCTCCAGCTCCCCGGGGCGGCGGCGTACGCGTCGAGGAGGACGCGGGGGATGTGCTCGCCGGACAGCATGTTGCCGGCCGCCACCGCGCCGTCCGCGGTGGCCGAGGCGTGCGTGCCCAGGGTGTGGGCGCCGCTGTAGGCGAACCCGGGCCCGGAGCGGCCCAGCACGGTCAGCTGACGGTAGGCGATGGTCTTCGCGTTCCGGGCCGCGCCGGTGACGTCGGCCAGGGCGCGCCGCGCGTCGCCGTGGTCCGCCAGGCCGTCCAGCAGGCTCGTGCCGAGGGTGGGGTCGGTGATGTTCTGCGAGGCCGCCGCGCCGACGCCGGGCCGCAGATGGGCGACGCGGGCGGCGACCGCCGGACTCGACGAGCCGGCCGCGACGCCGAAACGCTCGCCGTCACGGACGACCAGGGAGAACGTCATGCCCGGTCCTCCTCGGGGATCACGGCGACGGCGTCGATCTCGCACAGCCACTCCGGGCGGGCCAGGGCCGACACCACCAGGCCGGTGGAGATCGGGTGGACGCCCTTGGTCCAGCGGCCCACCGTGCGGTACACCGCCTCGCGGTAACGGGGGTCGATCAGATAGATCGTCAGCTTGACCAGGTGCTCCATCCGGCTGCCCGCCTCTTCGAGCAGCATCTTGATGTTCGCCATGGCCCGCTCGGCCTGCGCCTCGGCGTCGCCGATGCCCACGGACTCGCTGGTGTCGAGGTCCTGCCCGATCTGCCCCGGACGTACACGGTGTCGCCGGCGACGACGGCCTGGCAGAGGTCGTTGTCCAGGTTCTGCTCGGGATAGGTGTCGCGGGTGTTGAACGGGCGGATCCGGGTGTGCCCGCCGGCGACGATCGGGGCCTTCGTCAGGCGGCCCTCGCTCGTGGAACTCATCGTCTTCTCCTCAGCTCTGGTGGGTCGCGGGCGCGGTACCGGGCCGGCCGGTGGTGCCGTACGCGAGGTAGCTGCGCCGGGTCGCGATGTGGTCGGCGACGTACCGGGCGTCGTGCCAGACGCCCCAGATGAAGCTCGACCCGCGGCGGGACAGCCAGGGCAGGCCGAGGAAGTAGACGCCGGGCTCGCGGACACGCCCCGGCGCTGGTCCGGCCGGCCCTGCTCGTCGAAGGCGTCGACCTCGAGCCAGCGGTAGTCGGCGGCGAATCCGGTCGCCCAGACGATCGAGGTGACGCCGGCCGCCGCCAGGTCGAGTTCCAGGCGGGGTTCGCGCACGCATTCCGGGTCCGGACCGAGCACGTGCGCTTCGGGCTCCTCGGGAGATCGAGCCCGTTGCGTTCGACGTAGGCGTCGGCCGCGCGCAGGAGCGCGAGGTACCGGGCGTCGCCGTGCGCGATGTTCGTCGCGAGGTCGGGTGCGAAACGCAGGACGCCGGCGTCGTAGGACGCGGTCATCCCGACGAGTTCGATGCCGGTGCCGGCCAGGGCGCGGAAGTCGACGGTGTGGCCGCCGCGGGCGCCGCTGACCGCGATGGTGACGTGGTCGGCGCCCTGGGCGGCGTGTCCGCGTCCCAGAGACCGAGCACACCCAGCCACCAGCAGAAGTCACGTCCGCGGTACCTCCGCGGAGGGCGCTCGTGGGGCCGACGGAGAGGAAGACCCGGCGGCCGGACCGGCGCAGCTCGTCGGCGATCTGCACCCCGAGGAGCCGGCCCCGACCACGAGCACCGCGCCGTCGGGCAGCTGCCCGGGGTTGCGGTACCCGCTGGAGTGGAGCTGCACGGGACGGCGCCGTCCGGTACGACGGGGGTATCACGGGCCGCTGGAACGGCCCGGTCGCGGCCACGACGAAGCGGGCGTCGACGGGGCCCTGCGACGTCTCGACGCGGAAGCCCGGGCGGCCGGTGTTCCTGCGCACCGAGGTCACCTCGACGCCGCACCGGACCGGGGCGCCGATCTTCTCGGCGTAGGCGACGAAGTAGTCCGCGACCTGGTCCTTCGAGGCGAAGGCGTCGGGTCGACGTCGGAGAACTCCAGCCCCGGGAACCTGTCGTGCCACGCCGGGCCGTTCGCGACGAGGGAGTCCCACCGCTCCGAGCGCCAGCGCTCGGCGATGCGGTGCCGCTCCAGGACGAGGTGCGGGATGCCGTGGGCCCCAGGTGCTCGCTCACCGCCACGCCCGCCTGGCCGGCCCCGACGACGACGACTTCTGTTTCTTCACTCGGCACTTCAGCCTCCACTCAGGCGGTAGTCCAACCCGGTGTCGCGTTGCCTGCGCTACCGCACGAGCCATACTCGAGGCGCCGGAAAAACCTGTCCAACAGATGTTTCCGTGATAGGTGATCGGATTTTCCGATGCAGAAGGTGTCGTCGAGCCGCAGTCCGGCTCTCCCGGCCGTCTTCACGTCGGCATGCCGGTGGGCGCGGGCGACTACTCGTACCTGGCCGGCGAGTGTTCCCAGCCGCGGCGCCGCCGGTACTCGGACGGCCCGGCGTACCGTTCCCGCCAAGGGTGCAGGCTGCAGGCCCGGGGCCGGCCGCAGACCCGGCACGCGTTTCCCGCCATGCGTCTGCCGCTCATGCTTCCCGGCTCCCGCAGCCGGCGTCCGTCCAGGGTGACTTTCCCGTCAGGGTTCAAGACGGCCTTCGGCCGGCCATCGGTCCGCGGCGGGGTCAGACCGCGGCGAGGAAGGTCCGCAGGCGCTCCAGGAGGAGCTTGGTCGCCTCCGCGTCGAAGGCGTCGAGGGAGGCGTCGGTGAACAGGTGCTGCTCGCCGGGGTAGAGGAACAGCTCCGCGGCGGGTGCGGACGCGGCCAGCTCGCGTGCCGCTGCCAGGTCCTCGTCGAAGAACTCGTCGCCCTCCTTGCCGTGGATCTGCACCGGCACGCCGTCGGGCCAGGCCTCCCCGTACTCGGAGACGGGGAGGCAGGCGTGCACGAAGAGTGCTCCGCGTGCGCCGGGCCTCGTCTGCGCGAGCTTCTGCGCGATCGTCACGCCGAACGACAGTCCCGCGTACACCAGTTGAGGGCCGAGCCCTTCGGCGGCCGCCACGCCGCGCTCCCTCAGGGTGTCGAACCCGGTGTCCCGCACGAACCGCATGCCCTCCTCCAGGCTGGGGAACGTGCGGTCCTCGAACAGGTCCGGGTGTGGACGGTGTGGCCGGCCTGCCGCAGCTCGTCGGCGAACGCCCGGACGCCGTCGGTCAGTCCCTGGACGTGGTGGTAGAGCAGAACCTCAGCCATGTCTTCGCGGTGTCCTTCGCCTCGTGATCGACTGTTTCGGGGAACGGGTCGCAACAGCTGGTGCCTCGCCGGGAACCCGACCCTCTCACAGCCGGTGGCTGCGCGGCGGGCGGTTCGCAGCGGTCCGTCGAACGATCCGGTGCACGCCCCACCCCGGCCCGGCGGGTGGGGCGCGAGAACGGCCGGGGTCACGGATTCCAGTACACGGTGGTGAACACCCGGTGGAAGCGGCCGGCTTCCAGGTCCTTGCGCTGGATCGCCCAGTGGACGCTGGACCCGGCCGCCACATCGCCGAGGGCGGGGCTCCAGCTCGCGAGCAGCACCCAGTCCCCGACGTTCTCCGACACCGGTTCCCCGCCGCCCCACGCGCCCGCCGCGGCCTGTTCCGCCGCGCAGCTCACCAGGCCTGCCAGCGGGTCGAGATGGACCATCTCCTCGTCGGCGTACCCGCCCAGGTGCAGGGGGCCCCGGAGGTCGAGGTAACGGCATGCCGACTCCCACTCCTCGGCCAGTTCCTCGGCGTGGGGGAAGCCGGGCAGCGGTTCCAGGTCGCCGTCGGGCAGTTCGACCTCGTAGTGGTACGGCAGGGACGGCTCGGTCCGCACCCGCAGCTCTCCCTGCGGGAAGGCGTCGGCCACCTCCCGCTCCTCCGGGATGCCGTGCGGGTCCCAGGCATACCTGTCGTGTTCCCGCGTCGGCGCCCCGGCGGGGACGTGCACGACGGCGCCGTGGTTGGCGAGGTCACCGCGGTCGCGTGGCCACGCGAAGAGGAGCAGGCGGCCGTCGCGCGGCAGGGGCAGGTCGGTCGAGCCGTCCGGCAGCGCCGCGAGGTCGATGGAGGCGACGTGGGGGAACGGGGGGTGCGCCGTGCCGGCCGGCAGCAGCACGGGGCCGCCGAAGCGGGCGGCGACCGGGCCGTCCTGGCGGGTCGACAGGACGGCGCAGGGCCGCACCATGCCGATCCACCGGTCCACCTCGTCGGCCGGGACGCCCAGTTCGACCGCTTCGTCGCGGTAACGTGCCAGTCGCTCGCGCAGCTCTTCGATAGTCACACGGCCACGGTAGGGCCCGGCACTGACATCGGCGCGTCCGGCGCCGGGCCGTGGGCAGGTCCGGCGGGCGGTGAGCGAGGCGTGTGCGGTCCTGACTGCGGTGAGGGCGGGTGACGGCGGTGCGAGCGGTGGCCCCGGGTCCGCTTCGGCCGATCGCGAACGCGGGAGCCGCCGCGCCGGGGCGGCTGGCAGGGTGGCGCCATGAGGATCACGAAGTTCGGTCACGCGTGCGTGCGGCTGGAGAACGACGGCCGGGCGATCGTCATCGACCCGGGCGTCATGACGCCCGAACCCGAAGCGCTGACCGGAGCCGAGGCGGTCCTCATCACGCACGAACACTTCGACCACTTCGACCCGGAGCGCCTGCGGGACGTCCCGGCGGCCGTCTACACCTGCGCCGGCGTCGCCCGGCACCTGAGCCGGCTGGGCGAGCGCGTGCACGTCGTCCGGGGCGGCGACAGCTTCTCCGTTGCGGGCTTCGAGGTGACGGTGGCGGGCGACAAGCACCACTTCAGCCACCCGGACGTGCCCCCCGTCGACAATGTCGGGTTCCTGATCGACGGCGAGGTCTTCCACCCGGGCGACGCCTTGACCGTGGTCGACGCGCCGACGCTGCTGCTGCCCGGCCAGGCACCGTGGCTGACGGTGCCCGACATGATCGGCTACCTGCGCCGGGCGGCGCCGCGCCGCGCGTACGCCGTCCATGACGGGCTGCTGAACGAGTGGGGCCTGAAGGTCCTGGACGACGTCCTCGCGAGGGAGGCCGAGCGCGCGGGCGCCGACATCCGCCGGCTCCGCCCCGGCGAGAGCGTCGACCTGTAGGGACCGCCCGGTCGTGGAGGGCCGTGGTCGACTCGCGTGGAGCCCGGAGCGGCGTGCGGGGCCCGGAGCGGCGTGCGGGGCCCGGAGCGGCGTGCGGGGCCCTTGCGTGCTGCCGGGGCGGTGTGCCGCCCCCGAGCGTCCGTGCGCCCCTGAAGGACTCTCCCCGTAGCCGCACGCAGCGGCGCACCGTCGGCCGTATGACGGGTCGTGGGGAGCTGGAATGCGCGGGCCGCGGGGACGGCACCCGGTGTCCGAACGGCGAGGTGCTGACGATCGACGCCGGGATCACGGAGTACCGGTGCGACGACTGCCGGCACTACTGGGAACTCGACGAGACCGAACCGGGCCGGCGGACGGTCGTGGACGACGGGCCGACCCGGCCGTGCGGCGACCCGCGGCAGAGCGGGCCGGGCACCGCGGCGTAGCCACCGTGCGGCGACCGCCGGGGCGCCCGACCGCCGGGGCGCCCGACCGCCTGGGCGCCCGACCGCCTGGGCGCCCGACCACCGGGGCGCCCGACCGCCGGCCTTGCCCGGCCGTCCTCGGAGCCCGACGGGGCGGGCGCGGGGCCGCACGGGTGGCCGGTGGCCGTTGGCCGGTGCCGGCCGGCTCCGACGGAGCGTGGGGCCGACGGTGCCGTTCCCGCTCGGCCGCCGCACCTACCGTTGCGGCACGGGGAACGCCACCGGGCTCTTCGCGCCGTTGCGGCCCACCGCGCGCACGCCGAAGAAGACGTTGTCCTTCGACAGGTCCACCTCGTGACGCGTCACGTCGCCGGCCTCGACGACATGGGTCCACTCGGGTGCGGTCGTCTCGCGCCACACCACCTCGTACCCGCGAGGAACGGCTCCGTGCCGCGATCCCAGACCAGCTCCGTGGAGTTGGTGAGGTTGCTGGTGACGATCCTGGCGTTCTTCGGCGTGCCCGGGGCCTCGGCGAGGGTCCACAGGGCCGCGCCGTTCACCCGGGCCACCCGCGCGATGTAGTCGAAGTCGCAGAACTCCGGCAGGTCGCCGAACTGCTTGCCGTCCTCGACGCGCACGTCCTGGTGCTGGTGGGCGAAGTCCTCGGCGGGTTCGGTGAACCGGGCCGCGGGGTAGCCGCGTTCGAGGAACGGGATGTGGTCGCCGCCGCGGAGGTAGCGGTCGCGGCGGTAGATCACGCGGACGTGCATGCCGGTGGCGTCGTTGTCGGCCGTGTCGCGGACGAAGCGGGCGAGCTGGCGCGACGGCGAGTCGTTCTCGCCGCCCACCGACCGTCGCGTGGCCGCCTGTTCGGGCGTCTCCGAGCTGGGCACGCCCTCGGCGAAGAGCCGGACGGTGTACGGATCGAGGGTTCCGTCGTCCGCCTTGGGGCTGCCGACGATGTCGTCGGTGAACATGCCCTGGACGTCCGTGCCCGCGGCCTTGTACCGCGCGGCCATGTGGGCCGCCCCGTACAGGCCCTGCTCCTCTCCCGCGACGGCCGCGAAGACGATCGTGGCGGCGGGGCGGCGCCCGGCCATGACGCGCGCCAGTTCCATCGCCACCGCGACACCGGACGCGTCGTCGTCCGCGCCCGGGGAGTCGCTGGTCGCGTCCATGACGTCGGTGACGCGGGAGTCGTAGTGCCCGGAGACGACGTAGACCCGCTCGGGGGTGACCGAGCCGCGCAGGGTGGCGACGACGTTGGTGATCCGGGTCGCGACCGGGATCCGGGACGCCGGTTCCTGGATGTACGACTGGAGCTCGACGGTCATCCGGCCGCGCGAGGCTTCCGCGTACTTCTGCATCTCCGCGAAGATCCAGTCCCGGGCGGCGCCGATGCCGCGCTCGGGGTCGTCCTGGGCGGACAGGGTGTGCCGGGTGCCGAAGGAGGCGAGCTTGCGCACGGTCGCCTCGATACGACCGGGGTCGATCTCCTTGAGGAGGGCACGCAGTGCCCGGGAGGGAGGCTGCGCGGTGGCGGGGCGGTCTCCGCGGCCGCGGCCGGGCCCCTGGCCGGGGACGGCCGCGGTCGCCTGGCCGGTGGACGCCGCGCCGGCCGCGACCGCTCCGGCCGTGGCGGTGAGGACCGCTCTTCGGGTGGTGCCGCTGGTGGTGTGTGACCTGTGATGCGACATGACCCCGATCATCATGCACTCGTCAAGCCTGTGACAAGTGGACGGCCGTGGGCGGCCCCGAGGACCTGCGGTCCGCGTACCTCCGCGGACGTGGGCCAAGTCCGCGGCACCGGCCCTACGCTGTGCCGCATGGCGTGGATGGTTGTGGGAGCGGTCGTCGCCCTCGTTTTCGCGGGGACGTTCGCCTTCGACAGGCTGATGAGCAGAGTGCGGGAGAAGCACCCCGTCGGAGAGGGCGACATCCTGGTCGGCAGCGCCGACCTTCTCCTGCATCTCGTCGGAGCCGGCGTTCTCTTCACCGCCGGCTTCTCCGCCGCCCGTTACGGCTTCGGGCTCGCGCAGCGGTGGAGCCTTCTCGTCGGCATGGCCGTCCCCGCGGCCTACGCGGCCGGCCGGCTGTCCTGGGTCGCCCTGGGGCTGCCGACACCGTGGAGCGACTACGACCGCTGGCGCGACCAGGACCACCGCGACTACTGGGGGTGACGCCGGCCCCCGCTCCTCGGCCCGGCGTCCTTGATCCTGGCGGGAGTTCCGTCCGGCGCGAACGCGTGGTGGAACGGGAAGGCGTGCGGCGCGGCGCCCTCGTCGTGGAGGTGCTCGAGCCGGGACACCCCTCCCGCCAGGTGGGTAGCACGCCGTCGGGGACCCACCAGCAGGCGTGGCTGGGGTGTCCTGTCCTCTCGAACCAGTCGTGCCGCCTGTTCAGCGCCTCGCGGTGCAGGCCGGTGTAGACGGCGTCGAAGGCGGGGCGCAGGCCGGTCCAGAGGGAGAGGGTCGCGGCCAGGGCGGTGGTCTGCGCCGTACGGCCCTTGCCGTACCAGCCCGGAACGGCGAACTCTCCCCACGCGCCCCAGTCCGCCTCGAAGAGCACGCCCCGTTCGCTGCCCGCCGGTTCGGCATGCGCGAGGTACCCGGGGTGCCGGCCGATCTCCCCGTACACGGTGTCGCCGATGTCGTAGAACTCGCGCGTGAGAGGGGTGGGATCGGCGAGCGGTGAGTTCAGGACGCCGAAGGTGTACAGAGCGAGATGGGGCATGCGCCTCTCCCTGACTGGGGGTGCCCGGTGTGGGCCCGGTTCCGGTGGCCGACGTGAACGGCGGGGATGCGGAGACCTCGACCACCTGGTCCCTCGCCGGTGACTCGGACTCGGCACAACCTCCGTGCGGCCGCGAGCGACCGCCGAGGACCAGGTGAAGGTAGCTGCCCCGCGGGCCCTGTCGAAGTTGCGTTTTCCCTGCCGAGATGGCCTCGCAAAGACCTTTTCTCAGGGGCCGGTGGGATTCCCCGCCCACACCGCGGGATCCGGCCCGACCAGGGCGCGGCCTGTTCGAGCTGTCCGGCGAGGCGGAAGAGGAGGTCTTCGCGTCCGTGATCGGCGGCGAACTGCATGCCGATCGGGAGGCCCGTCCCGGCTTCGGCCGTCAGGGGCACGGACATGGCGGGCGTGCCCGCCACGTTGAACGCCAGGGTGAAGGGCGACCGGTCGTTGATGCGGTCGATCCAGCCGAGGCCGTCCAGCGATTCTGCGCCATCGGTCAACGCGCCCAGCGGCAGGGGCAGTTCCGGAAGGGTGGGAGTGAGGAGCACGTCGTGGCCCCGAAGTACCGTGCCAGACTTCGGGCGACCCGGTTCCGGATCGTGAGAGCGGTGACGAACTGGGCGCCGGTGACCCGCCGTCCGTAGTCGTAGCCCGCGAGGGTGAGCGGTTCGAGGGTCGAGGAGTCGACGGGCCGGCCGAAGGCGGCGGCCAGTTCGTCGATCTGGGCGGTGAGGTTCGCCGTCATCAGCCGGGCGTTGGCCAGGACGAACTCCTCCCAGCCGGCCCGAGGCCGGCCTCGGCCTCCTCCACCCGGTGACCGAGGGATTCGAGCAGCCGTACGGTCCGGGCGAGGGCGTCGGCCACGGGCGGCGTGGTGCGGCGGCCGCCCACGCCTGGGCGAGGACGCCGATCCGCAGCGGTCCCGGGGCCGGGTCACCTCCTGTGCGTACGGCCGGGACGGCTGCCGGGCGACGTAGGGGTCGCCCGGTTCCGGGCCGCGAATCCGGTCGAGCAGCACCGCGCTGTCGCGTACCGTGCGGCTGACGCTTCCGTGCACGGCCAGGCCGTTGAAGACCTCGTCGGCGCCGGGGCCCATGGAGACCCGGCCCCGCGTGGGCTTCAGCCCGAACAGTCCGTTGCAGGCGGCGGGTATGCGCAGCGAGCCGGCGGCGTCGGTGGCGTGGGCGATCGGGACGATGCCGGCGGCGACGGCCGCAGCCGCTCCCCCACTGGATCCGCCCGCGCTCCGGTCCGGGTCCCACGGGTTGCGGGTCGCTCCGTACAGCAGGGGTTCCGTCGTGATGCTGTAGGCCATCTCCGGGGTCGCGGTCCGGCCGAACGTGACGAGGCCCGCGCGGCGGAAGCGCAGCATCAGGGAGGAGTCGGCGCCGGCGACGTTGCCGCGGGCGAGCCGGCTGCCCAGTTCCATCCGCCTCCCGGCCATGGCGACGGCGATGTCCTTGATCAGGAAGGGAACCCGGCCAGCGGTGCGCTTCCCGGGGTGGGCACGTGGTCGGCCGGCCACGTCTCCACGACGGCGTTGATCCGCGGGTCGACGGCCTGGGCGGCCTCGCGTGCGGCGGTTTCCACTTCGGCGGGGGTCACCTCGCCCTCGGCCATCAGCTCCGCGAGCCCGACCGCGTCGAAGCTCACGTACTCGGACCTTCTCACTGCGCCTCCCAGCAGACAGCACGATACCGTTCGGTCTCTGACGATACCGAAAGGTATCGCATGGGACGGGCTGGTACCGTAGCGGTGGGTGTGGGTTCCGCACCGGACCGGAGGTCACGGAGACGTCATGGCAACGACCGCCAGAAGGCCGGGCAGGGTGGCGAAACTGCCGCCCCGCGAGCGCATCCTCGACGCGGCGGAGGAGCTCTTCCAGAGCGAGGGGATCCGGCGGGTCGGCGTGCAGGCGATCGCCGAGAAGGCCGAGACGACGAAGATGGCCATCTACCGGCACTTCGAGACCAAGGACGCGCTGGTCGCGGAGTGGATGCGCATCGTCGCCGCCGACTACCGGGCGGCCTTCGACCGGGCCGAGGCCGAACACCCCGGCCGGCCCAGGGAGCAGATCCTCGACCTGGCCCGTTTCATCGCCGAGGGTCTGCCGTCGCTCTCCCACCGGGGCTGCCCGTTCATCAACTCCCTCGCCGAACTGCCCGACCGCTCCCATCCCGCACGGCAGGTGATCGAGGAGCACAAGGCCCACCAGACCCGCAGACTGGTCGGCATGTGCACCGAGGCCGGACTGTCCGATCCCGAACAGGCCGCCGCCGAGATCACCTTCGTGCTCGAGGGCGCGCAGGTCAGCACACAGAACGGAAGCATCGACCGGCGAGCGCCCGGCTGATGAGGGCCGTCGAGGGAATCCTGGAGCGATACGGCTCTCCTGCCGACGCCTCCCCACGACCACCGGCTGACCGTCCGCCCCGCGTCCCCGTCCCCACCGCCGGGTGTCGAGGTCGGTCGCGCGCAGGACGACCGAGGCACCCTTGCCTCACCGCGGCGGCCCGTCCGGGAACGAACCTGTCCTCGGGCGAACGGGGCCGGTTCTTCGCGGGCGGCGGCGGTCACCTCATCCGGTGGCGCGCTCGACCCGGAGGACGTTCTCGCGTCCGCAGGCCTCGCAGACCAGCCACGCGCACAGCCAGCCGTCGTCGAGGAATCGTTCGCCGGCGAGGTTGGAGTTCTCGCCGCCGCAGAACAGGCAGTCCGCGAACTCGCCGGTGACCCGGCGGAAGGGGTGCAGGACGGGGCGGCCGCCGAGATCGGGGCGGCCCAGCCAGCCGCAGCCGGGGCATCTTCTCCACTCCTGCGGTTTTCTGCGGGGGCCGAAGTCGTTGCGTTCCCGCACCAGTTCCCGGCCGCACCGGGGGCAGTCGGGTGGCAGCCCTTCGCCTTCGCCGGCAGGCTCCATCGTTTCCTCCCCTACCTCGTCGCCCGCTGCCTCGATGCAGGAGGAGCCGGGCTCGCCGCGGTCGCCCTGGCACGGTACGCGCTGGGGCTGAGGCCCTTGTGGCGCTTGAATGCGGCGCTGAAGCCGAAGGCGTCGGCGTAGCCGACGGACCGGGCGATCTGGGCGATGCCGAGGTCGGTGTCGGACAGCAGTGCCTCGGCCTCGTCCATGCGGCACTCGGTGATGTAGGCGAGGGGCGGGCGGCCCATCAGGCGGGTGAAGCGCTTGGCGAACAGCGCCCTGGAGACGCCGGCCCGGGCGGCGAGGGAGGCCACCGTCCAGGCGTCGGCGGGCCGTTCGTGGAACGACTGCAGGGCGGGCCCGAGGACCGGGTCGGCGAGACCCCGGTACCAGCCGGGCGCGTCGGCCCCGCCCGGTCGAACCACGTGCGCAACGTGCACACCAGCGCCCAGTCGAGGAGCCGGTCCATCAGCGCCTGCGAACCGGCCGCGTGATGGGCGGCGTCGGCGGCGGCGGTCTCCAGCCAGGCGCAGACCTCGACGTCCTCCCGGACCACGAGCAGGGGCGGCAGGGCACGCAGGAGCCGTTCGTGGCGGTGGCCCGAGGCGCGGTAGGCGCCCACGATCAGCGCGGTCGCCTCCGGCGAGTCGGAGCCCCAGTGGATTCCGCCGAGTTCCTCGGCGGCGCAGTCGCCGTTCGCGGTGAAGCAGGCGATCTCGTACGCGGCGTGGGGCTGTGCACTCCGGCCGGACGGTCCGCCAGGTGGAACGGTTCGGGCCCGCGTACGACGGCCGTGTCGCCGGCCGTGACGGCGCGCTCCGTTCCGTCGGGCAGCAGCAGGGTGCCGCCGCCCCGCAGCACGCTGATCATGGTGAGCGGCGCCGCGTCGGCGAACCGGATCGTCCACGGCACGGTCAGCACGGCGTGGCTGACGACCGAGCCCTCGGCCCGGATGCCGCTCAGCAGGGAACTCAGAGGATCCATGCGGAACACGGTAGACGATCGCCTATGTTCGGGAGCGTTTCTCCCATGGATCATCTACGCCGGCGCGGCTGTACTGGACGTGTTCACCGAACCGACCGAGACAGCCGGGAGACACCGTGCCGCAGCACGACAGCCATGCCAGGACCGCCCTCGTCGTCGTCGCACACCATCGCGCCGACTCCCTCACGGCGCACACGGCCCGCCGTGCCGCCGCCCGGCTGGAGGCCGCGGGCTACCGCGTGGACCTCCTCGATCTGCACGCCGAGGGGTTCGATCCCCGGATGACCGTGGCGGACCAGCCGGACTGGGGCGACCGGGAGAAGCGGTACTCGGACGAGGTGCAGGCCCATATGCGGCGCCTCCTCGACGCGGATGCCGTCGTGGCCGTCTTCCCGGTGTACTGGCAGAGCGTGCCCGCCCTTCTGAAGGGCTGGATCGACCGGGTGTGGAACTACGGGTTCGCGTACGGCCGCAGCAAGCCCCGCCTCGCCGGCAAGCGCATCCTGTGGCTGGCCCTGGCCGGTGCCACCTCCGACGACCCGGTCGTGGAGGGGATGCAGGCCGTCCTGGAGACCAACCTGAGCGAGGGCATCGCCTATTACTGCGGCTTCTCCCGCTCGACCGTGGGTCTGCTCACCGATGCCGAGGAGCGCCCGCAGCGCGTCGACGCCGAGGGCAATCTCCTCGTCGGCGACGCGGTCACGGGCGCCGAACGCGAGGCGCAGTACGCGGCGTTCGACCGCCGTGCACGGGAGTTCGTGGAGAAGTTCGCCGCCGAGGAGGCCGTGGCGGCCTGACCGCCTAGGAGGCTGTGGCGGGTCCCTGCGGGGAACCCGTGGCGGCCCGACCGCCGAGGAAACCGTGGCGGGTCCCTGCAGGGACCCGCCCGTCGGTGTCGGTCAGGCGGCGTCCGGCGTCCGCAGGCGGCCGGGGCGGCGGCCGCCCGGTGCTGGGGATCGGACGCGCTCTTGAGGAAGTGGGACATGAGCGCCGCGGCGAGGTACAGCAGCGTGAAGACCCACACGAGACCCTCCACCCCGACCAGCGGACGGAAGACCGTGACCAGCGCGGGGCCGACGAAGGCGGCGAGGCCGGCGCACAGGCTGTAGACCGCGAAGGCGCTGCCGCGGTCCTCGGGCGGCCCATGGAGAGCAGCAGGGCGGGGATGGGCGTGAAGCCGGAGAGGATGAAGCCCCAGAACATGGCGCAGACCGTGGCGACCCAGAAGTTGTCCTTGACGGCCATCGGCCCGTAGTAGAGGGCGAGTGTGGCGACGGCGCATCCCACGCAGCCGAACCACATCACCGTGCGGCGCCAGCCGATCCGGTCGCCGAGCGCGCCGAAGATGAGGCCGGCGGGAGGTTGGCCGCGTACATGAGCGTGACCATCAGCAGGTACTGCTGCAGGGTCAGGCCGATGGTCTGGGTGAAGAAGGCCGGGAGGAAGACGAAGAAGCCGTACTGGGGTGCGGTGTTGATGATGCGGACGAGGCCGGCGAGGGCCACCTTGGGGCTGCGCCACAGGATGTCGATCCCGCCGATCATCTGCCCCTTGAAGGTGGCGTTCTCCACCATGGGGCGGTTGCCGGTCGGCTCGTCGAGGCCGAAGCCGCACACGAGTGCTCCGGCGACCACGAGGGCCAGCGCCACCCACAGGGTCCCGTACTCGCCGACGAGGGGGATGGATCCGCTGGCGACGAGCGAACCGAAGGTGGGCAGGCCGCCGGTGAAGCCGAACCAGAACCAGCCGATCGCGGTGCCCACGCGCTTCACGGGGCGACGGCGATGACCCAGATGAGGAAGGAGAACGCGAACAGCGGGTACCCGAAGCCGCGGATCGCGTAACTCAGCATGACCACGGTGTAGTTGTCCGTCGGCAGGGCCACGGCGAGGAAGACGATCTGGAACACGGTCCAGATGCCGGCACCGAGCCACATGACGCGCTTCGGTCCCCACAGGGCGGACAGCGTGCCGGAGAACCAGGCGGCGACGGCCGCCGCGACACCGTACGCGGTGATCACGGAGGCGGCCTGCCCGGAGGTGAAGCCGCGGTCCTCGAGGAACGGGGAGAGGTAGTTGGACTCGACGCCGTCGCCGATCATGAAGAGCAGCAGGCCGACGTAGCCGAGCAGCAGCGGGCGGGGTATGCCGAG
Organism: Streptomyces sp. SW4; assembly: GCA_003248315.1. Taxonomy (GTDB): domain Bacteria; phylum Actinomycetota; class Actinomycetes; order Streptomycetales; family Streptomycetaceae; genus Streptomyces. Next base: position 5,651,090 of record QKWM01000004.1, on the reverse strand, counting down.
GCGGGTCGTCCAGTGCAGGGGGTCGGCCGCCGGGGCGGGGCGGCGGGCTCCGCGGCAGCGGCTCGTGCTGCGGACGTGCTGGACATGCGCGCTCCTTTGCGTGCAGGAAGGGGGACGGGGTGGCGCAGACGTGCCGCGCTGTCAGCTCATGAACATGCCGCCGTCGATGTTGATGGTCTGGCCGGTGACGTACTCGGCCGCCTCGCTGGCGAGGAAGAGCAGGACGTTGGCGATGTCGTCGGGCGTGCCCGCGCGGCCGGCCGGGATGCCGGCCACCCACTCCTTCATCAGTTCGCCGGGCGCGTAGTCGCCGAGGAGTTCGCCCCAGACGCGGTCGTTGTAGTCCCACATGTCGCTGCCGACGATGCCGGGGGCGTAGGCGTTGACCGTGATGCCCTCGGGTGCGAGTTCCTTGGCGAGGCTCTGGGTCAGGCCCATGACGCCGAACTTGGACGCCGCGTAGTGCGGCGTGTAGATGAACCCCTGCCGGGACTGGCCGGAGGCGGCGTTGAGGATGCGGCCCCGGATGCCGTGCCGGCGCATGACGGCCACCGCGGCCTGAGCACAGAGGAAGACGCCCTTGGTGTTGACCGCCATCACGCGGTCCCAGTCGGCCGCGGTGAGGTCGGGGAGGCGGTGGATGCTGATGACGCCGGCGTTCTGGACGGAGACGTGCACCCCGCCGAACGTGGTCTCGGCCGTGCGGTACAGCTCGTCGACCTGGGCGGGGTCGGTGACATCGGTGCGGACGGCGATCGCGCTGCCACCGGACGCGGCGATGCGCTCGGCCGCCGCGTCGACCTCCGGGTCCAGGTCGGCGAGGACGACGTGGGCGCCCTCCCCGCGAACCGCTCGGCGATGCCCCGTCCGATACCGCGTGCGGCGCCGGTGACGACCACCGCCTTCCCCAGGTAGCGCTGTTCGGCCATGAGGGTCCTCCGAATCCGGTTCGTGTGTGCGGGTGTGCGGGTGTCCTGGCGCGCACCGGACCGACTGCGGGCGCAGCAGGGCGCGGGTACCGGGATTCCGGCGGTTCCGTCCGTTCCGGCGGCTCCGGCGGCTCCGGCGGCTCCGGCGGTTCCGGCGGTTCCGGCGGCTCCGGCGGCTCCGGCGGCGGACGAGCGTCCGGGGCCCGGACCTCGTACGCGACCAGGGGATGAATTTCTATTCACCATCGGGTGGCTATTCGCGAGCAGTAAAGCTCCCGCCCCGGGATCGTCAACCCCTGAACGATCCTCCCGGCGGCCCCGCGACCCGTCGCCCACGGGCCGCCGCACCCTCGCCCACGACCGCCGGCACTTGACGCCGACCTGCGGACGGGTTTCACTTCCGGTGAATCGACACGCAGAGCTGAATGGATATTCACATGGTGCTCGCAGCAGTCCCCGACGCCGCCGAGCGGCTCGCCGGCATCCGGCGGGAGCTGGCCCAGGCGTCCCCCACCGAACGCGCCGCCCGGCTGCGGGAGCTGGCCTACTCCATCCGCCGTGCGGACCTCGACATGATCGCCCGGGCGGGCCAGGGACACATCGGCGGCGACTACTCGGCGGCCGACATCGTCACCACCCTGTACTTCGCCGTCCTGGACGTGCGGCCCGACGATCCGCAGTGGGCGGAGCGCGACCGCTTCGTCCTCAGCAAGGGGCACGCCGCCGGCATCCTGTACTCCACCCTCGCGCACGCCGGGTTCTTCGACCGGGCCGAGCTCGCCACCTTCATGGAGCCGCTCTCGCCGCTGAACGGCCATCCCAACCGCCGCAAGGTCCCCGGCGTGGAGACCAGCACCGGCCCGCTGGGACACGGCTTCCCCGTCGCCGTCGGCATGGCCACCGCCGCCAAACTGGACGGCTCCCCGCGCCGCACCTTCGTCCTGACCGGCGACGGCGAGCTGCAGGAGGGGTCCAACTGGGAGGCGGCGATGTGCGCGTCCCAGCAGCGCCTCGGCCGGCTCACCGTGATCGTCGACCGCAACCGCTTCCAGCAGGGCGCCGCCACCGAGGAGACCTCGGGCCTGGACCCGCTGGACGCCAAGTGGGAGTCCTTCGGCTTCGAGGTCCGCTCTGTCGACGGCCACGACCACGAAGCCCTCTACCAGACCCTGAGCGAGGAGCGCCCCGCCGACGGCCGCCCGCTGTGCCTGATCGCCGACACGGTCAAGGGCAAGGGCGTGTCCTTCATCGAGGACCGTGTCGAATGGCACCACAAGGTGCCCACCGCCGAGCAGACCGCCGCCGCCTTCGAGGAGCTGAACGCCTGATGACCGCCGTGACCGAAGCCACCGGGGCCGCCGAGGCCGTCGAGATGCACGACTGCCGCAAGGCGTTCGCCGAGACGCTGATCGAGCTCGCCGAGGCCGACGAGCGCACGGTCGCCGTGTGCAACGACTCCGTCGGCTCCTCCAACCTCAAGGGGTTCCAGGAGCGGTTCCCCGACCGTCTGATCAACGTCGGCATCGCCGAGCAGCTGATGGTGGGGGCCGGCGCCGGCCTCGCCAACGGCGGGCGGATCCCGTTCGTGTGCGCCGCCGCGCCGTTCCTGACCGGCCGCGCCACCGAGCAGATCAAGGCCGACGTGGCCTACTCGCGCACGAACGTGAAGCTGTGCGCGATGAGCCCCGGCTTCGCGTACGGGCAGCTCGGCCCCACCCACCACGGTGTGGAGGACTTCGCCTGGATGCGGACGCTGCCCGACCTGGTGGTCCTCAACCCGGCCGACCCGGCCGAGACCCGGGAGGCGCTGCGCTGGGCCCACCGGTACGACGGACCGGTGTACCTGCGCATCGGCCGCACCAAGGTGCCCGCGCTGGCGCCGCACGTGCCGTTCGACATGGGCAGGGCCGCGCGGCTGCGCGACGGCGACGACGTCACGCTGATCGCCACCGGCACCACCGTGTCCGCGGCGCTGGAGGCGGCGGACAAGCTGGCGGCGGACGGGATCGCGGCCCGCGTGCTGAACTTCTCCACCGTCAAGCCGCTCGACGAGGAGGCCGTGCTCGACGCGGCGGCCACCACGGGGCGCATCGTCACCGTCGAGGAGGCGAACATCGCGGGCGGGCTCGGCAGCGCCGTCGCCGAGTTCCTCGTCGCGCGCCGGCCCGTGCCGATGCGGCTGCTCGGTGTGCGCGACGAGTTCACCCCGACCGGCAGCGCCGGCTACCTGGCCCGGTACTTCGGCATCGACGCCGAGTCCATCGCCCGGGCGGCGGGTGAGCTGGCGGCCACGCGGCAGGAGGACGCTGCATGAGCGCGGCGCGCGGTGCCCTGCTCGCCCTCGACCAGGGCACGAGCGGCACCAAGGCGCTGCTGGTCGCGGAGGACGGGAGCGTGCTCGCCACCGCGCACCGGCCGCTGAGCCAGCAGTACCCGCGGCCGGGATGGGTCGAACAGGACCCCGCCGTGCTGTGGCGCAGTGTCACCGGCGTCGCCGGGGAGCTGGCCGCGCAGGCCGCCGCCCTCGGCGCGCGGATCGCCGGGCTCGGGCTGAGCGTGCAGCGCGAGGCCGTCCTCGCCTGGGACCCGGCCACGGGAACGGCCCTGTCGCCGCTCGTCAGCTGGCAGGACCGGCGGACCGCCGGGCGCTGCGCCGAGCTGGCCGCCTCCCCGGCGGGTGGTGTGCTCACCGCGCGGACCGGCCTGCCGGTGGACCCGATGTTCTCCGCCACCAAGGCGGAGTGGCTGCTCGATCACATCGACCCGCGGCGGGAGCGGGCCGCGGCGGGGCGGGTGCGGGTCGGCACCGTGGACGCCTGGCTGCTGCACCGCCTCACCGGCGGTGCCACCGACGCCACGGAGACCGGCTGCGCCTCGCGTACACAGCTGATGCGGCTGGACCGGGCCGACTGGGACGAGGAACTCCTGGAGCTGTTCCGTGTCCCGCGTGCCGCGCTGCCGCGCATCACCGTCTCCGACGGCGCCGGCGAGGAACTCGGCCGCACCCGCGACGTGCCCGGTGTCGCCGACGGCCTGCCCATCGGGGCGGTGCTCGGCGACTCGCACGCCGCGCTGTTCGCGCAGAGCCACGGCCGGCCCGGGTGGTCAAGGCCACGTACGGGACGGGTTCCTCCCTGATGGTGCTCAACCCGCAGGAGCACGAGCCCGCCGGCGGGGTCGCCGCCACGCTGGCCTGGCGGCGGCGCGGCGAGGACCGGGCCGCGCACGCGCTGGAGGCCAACATCGCCTCGGCCGGCACGGCGATCCGCTGGGCGGCCCGGCTCCTGGGCACCGACTCGGCCGGGATCGCCGCGCTGGCGGCCGACGCGCCCGGGGACGGCGGCGTGTATCTGGTCCCGGCGTTCTCCGGGCTCGGCGCACCGTACTGGGACCGGTCCGCGCGGGCGGTGCTGATCGGCATGGGCTTCGACACCGGGCCCGCCGAGGTCGCCCGGGCCGCGGTCGAGTCGATGGCCTTCCAGGTCGCCGACACGCTGGCACGCTTCGACACCGTGCTCGGCGCCCCGGCCGCCCAGCTCCAGGCCGACGGCGGACCCACCGGCAACGGCAACCTGATGGCCCTTCAGGCCGACCTCATCGGCCGGCCGGTCCTGTGCGCGGGCCGGCCCGAGGTGTCCGCGCTCGGCGCCGCGCACCTGGCCGGCACGGCCCTCGGCGTATGGGACGACGCCGACCTGGCCGGCCTCGCCCCGCACGGCACGCGCTTCACGCCGCACCGGGACGACGCCTGGCGCAACCGGCGCATGGCCGAGTGGCGCGACGCCGTCGCGTGCGCGCGCGGAGGCAGGACCTGACGCGAGGTGCGCCCCGCCGGCCCTCTGCCAGACCCCGCACCCCGCAGTCCCCGCAGCCCGCAGTCCCCACAGCCCCCGCAGTCTCCGCAGACCCGGACCCACGCACCCACGCACCCACGCACCCACGCAAGAGCAAGAAGAGGGAGCCGCAGTATGACGTTCACCCCGCAGTCCTTCTCCCTGGCGGGCAAACCCGCGTTCATCACCGGAGCCGGCAGCGGCATCGGCCGGGCCATCGCGCTCGGCTTCGCGGCCTGCGGCGCCGACGTCGCCTGCTTCGACCGCGACGGACAGGCAGCACGCGCCACCGCGGAGGAGATCACCGCCACCGGGCGCAAGGCCGTGACGCTCACCGGGGACGTCACCGACCCCGAGTCGCTGCGCGCCGCCGTCACCGCGGCGGTCGAGGCGATCGGCCCGATCCGCGCGGCCGTGAACTCGGCCGGTGTCGCGGGCGCCACCGCGGCCGAGGACATGTCCGCGCAGGACTTCCGCCGGGTCGTCGACATCAACCTCACGGGCGTCTTCCTCAGCGCGCAGGCCGAGGCCCGGGTGATGCTGGAACACGGCGGCGGCGCGATCGTCAACATCGCGTCCATGTCGGGCACCATCGCCAACCGCGGGCTGCTCCAGGCCCACTACAACTCCTCCAAGGCCGGCGTGATGCACCTGACCAAGAGCCTCGCCACCGAGTGGGCGGGGCGGGGCGTCCGCGTGAACTCGATCAGCCCGGGCAACACGCTGACGCCGATGAACGAGCGCCCCGAAGTCGCCGAGAACCTCAAGGTGTTCGCGGGCGAGACGCCCCTCGGCCGCATCGCCGACGTCGAGGAGATGGTCGGCCCGGCCGTCTTCCTTGCCTCCGACGCCGCCTCCTACGTGACGGGCACCGACCTGCTCGTCGACGGCGGCTACGTCTGCTGGTGACGCGGGCCGCTCCGCCACCGGGGGCCGCGGGAGGTGCGGCCCCCTCGCGGTCTCACTCCAGCAGGGCCGCGGCGGTCACCTGATCCGTCACGAGGACGTCCAGCAGACCGCCGGCCAGCGCTCCGCGGATGGCCGCGTGCTTGCGGGCGCCGCCCGCGACACCCACCCGGCGGCCCGCCGCGGCCAGTTGGTCCCTGGTGATGCCCACGACGCGCTCGTCCAGGTCGGACTCCACCGGTGCGCCCTGCGCGTCGTAGAACCGCAGACACACGTCGCCCACGGCCCCATGTCCTCCAGCGCCGCCCGTTCCGCGTCGGAGAAGGTGTTCCCGCTCCGTGCGAGCGTGCTCGACGGTGTGATCTCGCCGATGCCGACGAGGGCGACGTCCAGGCCGTCGAGTTCGCTCAGGGTGGCCGCCACGTAGGGGTCCTCGCGCAGGGCGCGGGCGCTGTCCGCGGTGCCGGCGAGACCGGGCGCCTGCAGGAACACGGCCTCCCCGTTGACCAGCCCGGCCAGCTGGCCGGAGAGCCGCGAGGCGTGCGCGGCGGCGGCCGGGTCGCCCACACCGCCCACCGCCTGGATGATCCGCACGTCCTTGAGGCCGGGCACGGGCTGCATGGCCTGCACCATGGCCAGCAGGCTCGCGCTCCAGGAGGAGATGCCCACCTTGTCGCCGGAGCGCAGCGTGGTCTGCAGGTAGTACGCGGCGGCCGCCCCCAGATCGGCGAGCATCGTCCGCTCGGCGTCGGGATCGGTCTCCACGACCAGCGCCAGCCGCAGTCCGTAGCGCTCCTGCAGCCCGTCCTCCAGACCGGGGAAGGTGCCGGACGGAGGCGTGACCGTGATCCGGACGATCCCCGGTCCTGGGCCTTCTTCAGCAGCCGCGACACCTTCGCCTGGGACAGGTCGAGGCGCGCGGCGATCTCCGGCTGGCGGATGCCCTGAAGGTGGTAGAGACGCGCGACATGCGTCATGATCCGCACTTCTTCGTCAGCACTCGACACCGGCACCGCTTCCGCCCTCCCTCGCAGACCACCGTTCACCGGGGTGACCAGGAACTCACCCCTGCATAGATATTCGCACAGATGCCCGGCGGCGACCGCACCGGAACGGAAACAGGGCCGCAGCGTACCGGCCGGAGGCGGCCACGTCACCGGGTCGTTCGCCGGGCCGGCAGCACTCCTCGCCGTGGCCGCCCGGCCGGTCGGCAGCGGCCCGTTCCTCGCCGGCACCGCGCCGCGCCGCCACCCCGGCACGGATAACCTGCGCGGACGGACACGAAGAACAGGGGGAACCGGTGAAACGGACCGACCGGATGCGGCGGGCCGCCGGGGCGGTCGTCGGCTCCGCCGTGGGTGACGCGCTGGGCGCGCCCTTCGAGTTCGGCCCCCAGGGGGCGTTCTCCGCACGGTTTCCCGCGCCCGGGCGGGTGGCGAGATGTGCGGGGGCGGCGGCTGGGACCCCGGCGAGGCCACCGACGACACGCAGATGGCCGTCCTGGTCGGGGAGTCGCTGCTGGAGCGGGGCGGACTGGATCTGCCGGACGTCTTCGCCCGCTTCCAGCGGTGGGCGGCGGCGGAGCCCAAGGACATCGGCCTGCAGACCGAGGACGTGCTGACCAACGGCATGCCCTGGGACCGCGCCGCCGCGACGCACTTCCGGTCAGCCTGCGCGCGGCCGGGAACGGCTCCTTGATGCGGGCGTCGACCTCCGCGGTCCACTTCGCGGCCGCCGGCCGGGAGGCCACCATGGACGCGGCTCGCCGGATCGCCGCCCTGACCCACGGTGACCGCGCGGCCTGGGAAGGCACCGCGATCTTCCACGAGCTCGTCCGCGTCATGTTCGAGGACACCGACCCTCTCGCCGCCCTGCCGGACATCCTGGCCCATGTCCACCCCGGCCACCGCGACCGCTACGCCGCCGTTCTCGCGCCCGACTGGCATCCCGACCGGGCGACGGAGTTCAACGGTGCCGTCTGGCCCTGTCTGGGCTCCGCGGTCTGGGCGCTGCGCACCACCGCCGGCTTCGAGGAGGCGGTACGCGCGGCGATCGACCTCGGCGGTGACACGGACACCGTCGCCGCGGTGACCGGAGGCCTGGCGGGGGCGTACTAGGGGCTGGATGCCGTCCCCGTCCGCTGGACCCGGCCGCTCCACGTCCCCCTCCCCGGCTTCGGCGGACGCGTGCTGCGCCTGCCGGAGCTGCTCCACCTCGCCCACCGCCTCGCAGGCATCCGCTGACCGCACCGGCCCCTGCCGGCCGCGCCCGCCGTGCCGGGACGCCGCCCCCCCCTCGCCGGACCCGTTGTCGCACCTCCGTGCTACTCATGGCCCATGAGCCAGTTCCGCGACTTCAATCTCAAGCTGCTCGTCATCGAGGAGCTGATGTACGGCCCCGAACCGCTCCTGCCGGTCTACGACCTGTCCGCCCGGCTGGCCGAGCGAGGCATCGGCGACCCCACGTCCTACGTCCTGGAGAACGGGCTCCACGCCGAGGTGCTGCCGGAGTCCCGGGCCTACTTCGAGGCGCTCGAGATCCCGGCCGAGCTGCTCGCCCGCGTCGAGACGCTGTGCTTCGACGCCGGGGCGGAGGTCTTCCGGCACTGCGCCCCCGCCTGGGACGGCGAGGACGATCTGTTCGACGTCCGCTCGCTCGACGACCTCGCGCTGCTGCCCGGCCTGCGGGAGGTCACCTTCGTCGAGGACGGGGTGCTGGCCGTGCCGGACGCGGCGGAGGTCTTCGCCGCGCGCGGCATCGACACCGACTGAGCCCGGCACCCGGCGGGGGCCCGTCCGCACGTCCCGACCGTCCTACGGGCGGACGGCGCCGGCCGTGAGGAGCGCCTCCACCGGCGAGAGCGGGTCCCACTCGGGGTCGAGGCCGGCCAGCCGCGCGGCGGCCCGGGCCCATGCCGCCTCGTCCGTGCCGAGTCCGGCCCGGACGAGGCCGGCGACGGCGGTGCGGGCCTCGGCGGCCTGGGGCGGGGCGTCCGTACGGCGCGCGGCGGCGCCCAGGTAGGCGAGCAGCCAGGCGGCCGGGGCCGCACGGGGCACGAGATCCGTACCGTCGAGGATCCCCGCCATGAGCAGCCCGTCCAGCTGGGTGGTCGGCGAGCAGTGCGGATGGCCGCCGAGGCCGTGCCGGGCACGCTCCCGGCTGAGCCGCGCGCCGCCGGGCAGGCCGTCGGGGCCCGGCTCGGGCAGCAGCGCCACATGCCGGAGCGTCACGTCTTCGGGGACGCCGTCCAGACTGACGATGTCCTCCCAGTACGGCAGCGGTTCCTCGGCGTGGGCGGCTTCGAGCGCGGCCCAGTCGACGGGCTCGCCCGGTGGCAGCGACGCGACGAGGTCGCGTGCGTGCGCGGCGTGCCGGGCGCGCCGCAGTTTCCGTACGAGTTTCTGCGGCGCCGTTTCCCGGTCGAGCCGGGCCCGCAGGACCGCGGCGGGGTCGGCGCAGGCCAGGGCCTTCGCGCACACGGTGGTGGCGGAGCGCCCCAGCACGTCCCCTGCCGCGAGCCTCGCCAGCCTGTCGGCACCGCCGTGCTCCAGCAGCCGCAGACAGCCCAGCAGTTGATGCGCCAGGCCGAGCCGCGCTCCCTGCCTGCGGAGCAGTTCCTCCACGAGGTCGGGTTCGGCGGAGCACAGCCACACCGGGCCGCCGGCCGGCCAGGGGGAACCGTCGGCCCTCCAGTCGGCCAGCACCCGGGCGCCCGGGGACGGCCGTCCGGTGCCGGGACGCGACCGCGCCACGATCCGCTGGACGACGGGCTCCGGTGCCCCGTGCTTCAGCAGTGCGACGTCGACGTCGGGGTCGTCGAGGTCGACCAGGCGGTGCACCGCGCCACTGTGCTGCATCCAGCGGGACTGGGCGGCCAGGACGCGCAGCGCGTCGGGGTCGCGGTCCGCGAGCAGCCGGTCGAGGACGACGCGGGGCGTACGGTCGTGGCGCAGCAGGTACGCGGCGAGCAGCCACGGCCCGTCGGGTCCGAGGCGGGGCAGTACCGCGTCGACCACCTCCGCGTCGGCGAGGCAGAGCAGGGTGCCCTCCGGCCATGCCCACAGATGGTCGCCGTGCTTCAGCAGGTGGATCGCTTCGTCGGGGGTCCTCGGGCGCTCCCTGCCGATGGGTGTTCCCCGGCTTGCCGCCGGGCCGGCTCCGGACTGCGCGCGATGCAGCAACTGCGCCCAGGTGAGTTCTTCCGAGGCGGCCTCGGACGCCGTCACGGTCGCCGCCAGCCGGAGCCAGGCGTCGGGGTCGGTGCCGAGTGCGGTGCGCAGCCGGCGGGCGAGCGCGGCCCGCCACGCGTCGGCGAACGCGAGCCGCCGCCAGTCGTAGGGCAGCAGGAGCAGGCGCCGGGCGGGCAGCATCGCGAGCAGGTCGTCGGCGGGCAGGATGCCCTGCACATAGGCGCGTTCGGTGTGCTGCGCACCGGACCCGTGGCTTTCGGGCAGTCGCGCACGCACCTGGGCGAGGCCGGGTGCCTCGTACACGAGGCCGCTCTCGGACGGCGGGATGCCGTGGGCGGCGCACGCGGCGGCGAACCAGTGCGGGGTGGCGAGGCCGGGCGCGGTCGCCCGGTTGCACGCGGCGAGCGCGCGCAGCACCTCGGGGTCCTGCGGGCGGGGCGCACCGGCCGGGGCGAGGGTGTACAGCAGGTCGAGCGCGGCCAGAGCGTGCGCGCGCTCGAGCCGCCGCAGTCTCCAGAGGGACGGGGCGGTGGCGCCGACGGCTGCGGCTGGACAGCGTCCTCGGCCGGTGGTTCGGCCCCGACCGGTCGCTCGCCCCCGGCCCGTGGTCCGGCCTGGACCGGTCGCTCGGGCCGGGTCGACGTCCGCCTCCCGGGCGACGTCTGCGTCCCGGCCGGCGACGACGGCTCCAGGGCCGGGGCCGGGGCCGGGCCTCGACGGCATCCTCTTCGGCGTACCCGCCCGCGGCGGCTTCGTCCGCGGCCTTCCCCGCGTCGGCGATCAGCTCCGCCGGCGTCCCTCGGTGTTCCGGCAGCAGGGCGTCGAGCGCGGCCCAGGCTCGCGTCCGCTCCCCCAGATGCGCTTCGGTCGTCGCCCGCAGCTCGGCGACCACCGCGGTGCCCAGCAGGTCCCGTGCGGCGAGGCGGGCGAGTGCGGCCAGGGCGTGGGCGGCGGGGCGCGCGGTGCCGATCAGCGCGGCCGGGTCGAGGAGGCCCGCCGCCACCATGCCCTCGGCCCACGCTCCGGCGCTGTCGTCCAGCTCCTCCTCGGCCAGGCGCCGTTCGGGCGGTGTGGTGTTCCCCGCACGGCGTCCGCCGGCCCGCCAGGGCTCGTTCAGGACGCTCAGCCGGAACGCGTGGCGCTGCGCGTCGCTCGCCGCCTCGTGCCGGGCCAGCTCCTCGCAGGCCTTGGGCATGAACGGGGTCGCGGCATGGGCCGCGGCGAGGGCGTCGATGTCATGGACGTACGGCTCGGAGAGCAGGTCGCGCAGGGTGCTGGTGCCACGGGCGCCGGCGAGCAGCGCGGGCAGCCGGGCGGGGTCCTCGTACGGCTCGCCCTGCGCACGCAGCCGGCCGGGCCCGTCGCCGTCCGGGGCGGCCAGGGCCTCGGTGACCGCGTCGACGGTGGCCCGGCCCAGCCAGGCGGCCACGGCGGGGTCGTCGAGCAGAGCGCGCACGGCGTCCGGGCCGCTCCGCTCCCAGACCCTCAGCAGCGCGTACTGCTGGGCGACCTGCCGCACGCCCAGCCGGAGGGCCGGCGCCACGAGCTGCGGGTCGCCCGAACCGAGCAGTGGGGCCAGCCAGGTGCGGGGGATCTCGCCGTGCGGTGCCGTCAGCTCGGCGCGCAGGGCGCGGTCGAGCGGCACGGTGTCGATCCGTTCGGCGATGGTGCGGCGCAGGGACTGGGTGGTGCGCGGGTTGCGGTAGACGGCCGCGGCGACCCGGGCGTCGCCGACCGCGGCCAGCCGGGCGAGGATCCGGGTGTCGAGCCTGGGATGGCGGGCCAGGGCTGCCCGGGTGCGGGTGTCCCCGTGGTCGAGGACGGCCCCGACCAGGCCGGGCGCCGGCAGTGTCCCGCCGGCCAGCAGCTCCGTCGACACCGGCTCGGGCAGGGCGGCGAACGCGGCCGCTGCGTGCTCCGGCTCCGCATGCTCGAGGAGCAGGCCGAGCGTGTGGTGGACACTGCGGGGCGCGGGCGGGCGCAGCGCGTCGTCGGACCCGCGCGGCGCCGGCGACGCGGCGAGCAGCTCGGGCAGAGTGCCGCGGTGCCCGGTCAGGGCGTCGTGCAGCGCGCACCAGCGGGCGCCGTCCGCACCGAGGTGCCGCCGCGTCAACTTCCTCAGAAGCACGGCCGTTTCCTCGTCGGCTCCTCCCGCGGCGGCGACCTTGGCCGCCACCGAGCGCGCGGGCCGTGCCCGCTGAACCGCCGACAGCGCGGCGCCGCCGTGCCGGCCGGCGGCCGCCGCTCCCCCGCCGGCGTGCACCGCGGCCACACCGGCCCCGGTCATCTCGCGCAGCAGCCGTCCGGCCGCCCCCACCTGCGTCTTCGTCATGGTCGCCATGCTGACACGGGGCACTGACAATCCCCGGCCGGCGTCGGCACCACTCGTCCGTATCCGGGAACCGGTCATCGGTACCCGGAGGTTGACCCTCCCTCCCCGGCGGTCGACCGTCCCTCCCGGCGGTCGACCGCCCCTCCCCGGAGATCGCCCGCCCCTCCCCGAAGATCAGGCGTCCTCTACACTCCCCGGATGACCGGCGATCCCCTCCGTCTCACCGTCCTGGGCAGTGCGACGCCCTACGCGAGCGTGGACAACGCGTGTTCCGGCTACCTCGTCTCCAGCGGCGGCACGCACGTGTGGGTGGACGCGGGCAGCGGAACGCTGGCGCAACTGCAGCGGCATGTCGGGTTCGCGGAGCTGGACGCGATCTGGATCTCGCACCTGCACGCCGACCACAGCGCGGACCTGCTCACCGCCTACTACGCGGCGCTCTTCGCGGACGTCCGGCTCGCCGCGCCCATCCCTCTGTACGGACCGCCCGGCATCGCCGACCGGTTGGCCCACTTCCTCACCAACGGCCCGACGCGCAGCCCGGTCGAGCGTGCGTTCGCCGTTCACGAGCTGGACGACGGGCATCAGGCGCAGGTCGGTCCGCTCACGCTGACGAGCCGGGCGGTGGCGCACGGCATGCCGGCCTTCGCCGTGCGCGTCGGGCCGAGGGACGCTCACTGGTCTACTCCGGCGACACGGCACCGTGCGCGAATCTCACGGAACTGGCCGAGGGCTGCGACGTGCTGCTGTGCGAGGCCGAGAGCGACCGTGCGCCGGCCGGGGCGAACGGGTGCACCACACGCCCGAGGACGCCGGCGACACGGCCGCCGCGGCCCGTGCGGGCCGGCTGATCGTCACCCACGTCGGCCCCTTCCTCACCCCGCGGCAGGCGGTGGCGCGCGCAGCGGCCCGGTTCGACGGCCCCGTCGACCACGCCGCGCCCGGCTCCGCCTTCTCGGTCGGTTGGACCACGAGCCCGGCCGGCAGCTCGTCGTCAGCCGCTCAGGGGGCGCCGCTCAGGGGCGGGCCTGCGTGTGGTCCCGCACGATGATCTTCCCGGTGTTCCGGCCGCGCAGCATTCCCAGGAACGCGTCCACGATGTGCTCGAAGCCGTCCACCACCGTCTCGTCCAGGGCGAGCCGTCCGCTCCGCAGATGCGGCACCGCGAACTCGTACAACTCCTCCTGCACCTCGCGGTGGTTGCTGACCAGGAAGCCCTCCATGCGCAGGCTCTTCTCGACGACGGCCGCGTGGTCGAACCGCGGCTGCGGCGCGTCGGGGGTGTTGTACTGGCTGATCGTGCCGACGCGGACGATGCGTCCGAAGGGGCGCAGCGCTCCCACCGCCGCGGCCAGTTGCTCACCGCCCACGTTGTCGACGAACACGTCGACGCCGTTCGGCGCGGCCTTGGCCAGCAGGTCCGCGGCGGGACCGTCGTGGTAGTCGAAGACCGCGTCGTAGCCGACCTCCCGCAGGAGGTGGTCCGCCTTCGCCGCCGACCCCGCGCTGCCCACCAGCAGGCCGGCGCCGAGGAGCCGGGCGAACCGTCCGGTGGCCGTGCCGACCCCGCCCGCCGCCGCCGACACGAACAGGTCCTCGCCTTCCCGGAGCCGGGCGATCCGGGTCAGGCCCACGTACGCGGTCAGACCGGTGCCGCCGAGGACGCCCAGGTACGCGGTGAGAGGCACGCCGTCGAAGAGGGGCAGCCGCCGGACCTCCTCCGGCGTGACCACGGCGTGCGTGCGCCAGCCCTGCCGGTGGAAGACGATGTCGCCCTCGGCCAGCCGAGGCGTGCGCGAGGCGGTCACCCGGCCGACGGTACGGCCCTCCAGCGGGGCGCCGAGCGTGAAGCCGCCCGGCACGTCGTCCATCATCTCGCGGTGGTACGGGTCGACGGACCAGTAGAGGTTCTCGACCAGTGCGCTCCCGGCCGCGGGCTCCGGGATCGCGGACTCGGCGAAGGTGAAGTGCTCGGCGGTGGGAAACCCGTGGGGGCGGGCGGTCTGGTGCACGGTGAGCGCGGTGTCGTTCATGACCGGACCGTAGAGCGGGAATGCGCCGCCCGGGCAGCCGGTTGGGCTCATGCGACGCCCCCTTCCATGAGCAGTACTCATACCCCGAGGTGAACGCCCTGTGGCCCGCACGACCGACTCCGATCTCGCGCCGCACGAACTCCGTGTCCTGGTGGCGGTCGCGGACACGGGCGGCTTCTCCGCCGCGGCCGGGCGGCTGGGGCTGACGCAGTCCGCGGTCTCGCACTCGGTCCGCGGCAGCGAACGCAAGATCGGTACCGTGCTCTTCGAACGGGGCCGCGCCGGCGCCCGCCCGACCCCCGCCGGGGAGAAGGCCGTGGCGTACGCCCGCCGCGTCCTGCGCCTCCTGGACGTCCTCACCGCCGAGGCGCGCGGCGCGGCCCGGCCCGACGTGCCGGAGGGGATCCTGCGGATCGCCGCGTTCCGCAGCGCGGCCCTGCATCTGCTGCCGCCCGTCCTCCGACGGCTGCGCGCCCGGCACCCCGGGATCGAGCCGCAGGTGCGGATGGTACGAGAGGTGGGGCGCGGCAGCGCCGGCGAAGTGGCCGACGGGAAGGCCGACGTCGCCGTCTGCACGCTGGGCGGCTCCGCGCCGCTCCCGCCGGGCCTGGTCGCGCGTGAGCTCTTCGAGGAGCCGTACGCCCTCGTGCACGCGGCGGGCCACGCGTCCCCGCGCTCGCTGCCGCTGGTCGACTGGGCCGAGAACTGCAGCTCGTACACCCGCGACTGGTGGGCCGCACAGGACTGGATCCCCGGGCGACCGTCGAGGCCGAGGACGACGGAGCGGTGCTCTCCCTGGTGAGCGGGGGCCATGGCATGGCGATCATGCCGGCGCTCTCCCTGGCCGGGGCGCCGGACTCGGTGGGGATCGTCGATCTCGGTCCCGGGCGGCCGACCCGCCAGGTCGGCTACGTCACCACCTCCCAGCTGGCCGGAACCGCCGCCGTGCGTGCCTTCGTGAGGGAACTGCGGGCCACCCCGCCCGCCGGGGTGGGGCTGCCCGGGTGAACAGCCTTTCCGGCCACCTGCGGGTCAGGACGGCTGGACCCGGTCGAACTGGGCGAGGGCTTCGGCGGGGTCCGGGCTCACGAGGCGTTCCAGACCGGCCGTCGTGATCTTCGCCCACGTGCCGGCCCGTTCCCACATCCGTTCCTCGAAGGCGCGCACGGCCTCGTCCGGATCCGCCGGGCCGGAGGCGAGGGACTCGGCGAGTTCGGCGCCGTCCAGCATCGCGAGGTTCGCGCCCGCGCCCAAGGGGGGCATCAGATGGGCGGCGTCGCCCAGGAGGGTCACCCCGGGACGTGGGTCCAGGTGTGGGACACGGGCAGGGCGTGGAAGGGGCGGTGGGCGAAGGCGGTGCCGTGGCGGAGGAGGTCGAGGACGGGAGGGGCCCAGCCGTCGAACAGGGCCAGCAGCCTCGAGCGCACGGCATCGGCGTCGGCCAGGTCGAGGTCCGTGTGCCAGTCCAGCGGCGCGCGGAACTTGGCGTACACCTTGACGTGGCCGCCGCTGTTGCGCTGGGCGACGAGGGAGCGGTTCGCGCCGTACACGGCCACGGAACCGTCGCCGATCAGCCGGGCGAGGCCGGGGTGGCGGGTGTCGACGTCGTCGAGGGAGGTCTCGACCGAGGTGACGCCGGTGTAGTGCGGCGTCACCGGGGAGACGGCCGGGCGCACCCGGGACCGGGCGCCGTCCGCGCCGATCACGAGGTCGAACGTCTCCTGCCGCCCGTCGGCGAAATGGACCAGGACGCCGTCCCGGGTCCCGGGCACCACCCGTGTCACGGTCCGGCCCCAGCGGACGTCGAGGGGGCCGAGGAGCAGGTCGCGCAGGTGCCCGCGGTCGATCTCGGGGTTGGCCCGGTCGTCCGGGCGGGGACGCCAGTCGCGCAGGACGGTCCCGTCCACGTCGAGGATGCGCATCGCCTGCCCCTCGGGCCGGGACAACGCCGCGAACTCCGCCGCCAGCCCCGCCTTCTCCAGCGCGAGCTGTCCCAGGCCCTCGTGCAGGTCCAGCGTGCCGCCCGGGGGCCGGGCGTCGGGGGCGGGATCGCGTTCCAGGACGGTGACGGGGTGACCGTGGCGGTGCAGGACGCGGGCGAAGGTGAGCCCGCCGGGGCCGCCGCCGACCACTGCGATGCGTCGTCTCATGGCGCTCCATCGTACGGGCGCCGCTCTCCGTCACCCGGGCCGGCCGACCTGCGTGAGACTCCGACCGGTCGGCTCGCCCCGCCGGGTACGTCCCGGCCGAGTACGCCGGCGGGGGTCAGTCGACGAAGAAGTTCCAGAACGCGCCGACCTCCGTGTCCGAGACGGCCAGGATGCCGAAGTCCGTGATGTACCCGGCCCGTTGTGCGTCCTCCCCACGAAGCAGCAGAGGGAGAAGCCGTGGCGGTACCAGTGCGGGTCCCTGCCGCCGCTCAGGTCCTCGGCGTTGGTGGCGTACTCCGCGTCGGGCCGAACCGGGCCAGGAGAGTGCGGGCCGCCGACCACAGCCGGCGCCGCTGCACCGGGTCCGACGCCGGCCGGGTGGCGCCGTAGGGCGCGGCAGCCCAGTACAGCGCGGTCAGTTCCACCGCCGCCTCGTGGGTCAGCAGTTCCAGATCCCGGTCGAGGCGCTGCGGGTCCAGCCGGTCGAACGGATAGTACGGGGAGTGCCGTGTGCGCTCGGGCCACCCGGTGTGGGCGTCGGTCAGCCAGCCGCGCGGATCACGGGTGCGGAACTGGAGGACCGCCGCGGCGTCCACCAGCCAGTCCTCGTGCCGGCGGGGCCCCACCGCGGCCAACTGGCAGCCCAGGGTGACCAGGGCCTGCCGCCACTCCTCCCGCCCGACGGCCGAAGAGGCCCCGGTTCCGCGCTCATGCATGACGGGGACCCTGACAAGGTGCCGGCCGAGCTCCCGAACCAGGTGCCGGCCGGGCTCCCGTGCGCGCGGCCCGGCGTGGGCAGGCGTCCGGTCTCGTCGGTCCCGTGTCTCCCGGTCCGGTCACCCGTGGCCCGCCGCCCTGGCCAGGCTCTCGCCGAGGCCTTCGCGGCGGATGCGCTGGTCGACGTAGAGCAGGGCGCTGACCAACTGCGTGAAGGCGGTGGCGGCCATCTGGATCACCAGGGTGACGACGACGGTGAGGACCAGGTAGGTCCACAGGCCGGGCAGCGCGTCGCCGTACACCTCGGTGAAGAACTCGCCGAGGTCGGCGGGCGGTTCGTCGGACGGACCGTAGGCGTCGGGCGCGGGCTGCGGTGCGGCGAACAGCAGCGGGATCTGGGCGAACCACCCGGCCACGGCCACCATCGCCCAGGTGAGCAACAGGATGCCGAAGGTGCGCCACCAGGCACCGCGAACCAGCCGGAACGAGCGCTTCAGGGCGGTGACCGGGCCGGCCGACTCCAGGACGGCGACGGCGGGGGCGTACGAGAAGGACACCAGCAGCCATGTCACCAAGGGCAGGAAGACGAGCGCGAGCAGGAACACCAGTCCCGGCGACATCAGAAGGGTCTCGGAGGCCACCAGGAGGACGATCAGGCTGATCCAGAGCAGGAGGAAGAGGACGACCGGGATCGCGATCAGCAGGTACATGAGGAGCATGACGCCGAGCACCGACGGTGTGCGGGCCCAGGCACGGCGCCACACCGCACCGAAGGTGGTGCGCCGGCCCAGCACGGCGTGCTCCAGGACGACGGGGCTGACAGCGGAGAGGAAAGAGTTCACCAGCAGCGTGAGCAGCATGAGCACCGCGTACGCGACCACCATGGCGAACACGATCGGTCTGATCAGGTCCCAGCTCGGGTCGTCGGCGTGGAACAGCGCCTGCCAGTCGTCCTCGATGCCGAGGTAGGCCAGCCAGAACACCACGGCCGTGGCGGCGAAGAGCAGGGCGAGGCCCGCGCCCATCGCGCCGAACAACTGCCGTGCGTAGCGCCCCATCGTCGAGAACGCGCCGCCGTACACGGCACCCAGCCCGAGCGGTGCCAGCGGAATCACGCCCGGCCGGGGCGGTGGCGGCCGCCAGCCTCCCCAGCCGTGGGGACCGTAGGGCCCCTGCCCGCCGTGCGGCCCTGCTGCCCGTACGACCCCTGCCCGCCGTACGGTCCGTGCGATCCGTACGGCTCCTGCGGTCCCCACCCCTGGTGCGCCATGCCGTGATCCGTTCCTTTGTTCGGGACGGCATACGTTAGCCCAGCCGGGCGGAGTTCAGCGGAGGGCTGCGGCCCGGCTGGTTGCCTCCGGTCGCAACGACCTCAAGGGGGCCAGTCGGTGAGGGGCGTGGTTCGTGGAGGCGGCCCTTGCCGGAGCGGTCGCCGGCGGTGTGGACGAGCAGGTACCGGTCGCCGGAGAACACCCAGAAGCGGTGCTCGTCACCGGGAACGGGCAGGACCGCGTCGATACCGTCCGTGAAACGCTCCAGGCCCCCGAACGTCTTACGCCACTGCGCGATCGGCGCCGGCCCGCTCACCCGCCGCGCCGACGCCGGATCCCCACCCGTCTCGACGACCATGTACTCGCCGCCGGAGAACACCCAGAACCTGCCCCGCACCCCCGGCACCGGCATCACCGCATCCACACGGCGCGAGAAGCCGGGGACATCGCCGATGCTGCTGGTCCAGTCGGTGAGGGGGCGTGGTTCGTGGAGGCGGCCCTTGCCGGAGCGGTCGCCGGCGGTGTGGACGAGCAGATACCGGTCACCGGCAAACACCCAGAAGCGGTGCTCGTCACCCGGAACGGGCAGGACCGCGTCGATACCGTCCGTGAAACGCTCCAGGCCCCGAACGTCTTACGCCACTGCGCGATCGGCGCCGGCCCGCTCACCCGCCGCGCCGACGCCGGATCCCCACCCGTCTCGACGACCATGTACTCGCCGCCGGAGAACACCCAGAACCTGCCCCGCACCCCCGGCACCGGCATCACCGCATCCACACGGCGCGAGAAGCCGGGGACATCGCCGATGCTGCTGGTCCAGTCGGTGAGGGGCGTGGTTCGTGGAGGCGGCCCTTGCCGGAGCGGTCGCCGGCGGTGTGGACGAGCAGATACCGGTCACCGGCAAACACCCAGAAGCGGTGCTCGTCACCCGGAACGGGCAGGACCGCGTCGATACCGTCCGTGAAACGCTCCAGGCCCCCGAACGTCTTACGCCACTGCGCGATCGGCGCCGGCCCGCTCACCCGCCGCGCCGACGCCGGATCCCCACCCGTCTCGACGACCATGTACTCGCCGCCCGAGAACACCCAGAACCTGCCCCGCACCCCCGGAACCGGCATCACCGCATCCACACGCGGGCCCGCGTGGGCACCGGCGGACGTCCGCCCGGCCGGGCGGGGCGGACCAGAGCCGGGGTCGTCGCCGGCGACGTACACGGTCACGCCCGCTCCGGTGAGGAGCACCGCCACGGCGACCGCTCCGGTGATCGCTTTGCGGCGCCGGTTCGCGCCTGCGGGCGATGTGCGGCGCCGGTTGGCGCGTGCGGGCCGCACCGGCTGCCGCAGGGTCGTCTGCACCGTCCGGGGAACCCCGTCGGCGATCGGTCGCAGCGCGTCCGCGAGCTGTGCGCCGGACGGGCGCTTGGCCGGGTCCTTGTCCAGCAACCGCTCGATGACGTCGCCCAGCGGGCCCGGGACGTGGATGGCGGGCGGTTCGAAGGCGACGGCGAACGAGGTGGCCGTGAGGTCCCCGCGGGCGAAGGGGGTCCGACCGGAGGCCAGGAAGCACAGGGTGACGCCGAGGGAGAACAGATCGCTGGCCGGTCCGACGGGCTGATCGCGCAGGCGTTCCGGGGCCATGTACTCGGCCGAGCCGACCACGCCCCCGTGCCCGTGAGACCCGTGTGACCGGACAGGGCGGCGATACCGAAGTCGGTGAGCACGCTGCTGCCGTCCGCGCGGAGCAGCACGTTGGCCGGTTTCACGTCACGGTGCAATGCACCGGCGGCGTGGACCGCCTCCAGCGCGGAAAGGATCTCCAGGCCCACGCGGGCCGTCTCCGCCGGTGACAGGGGCCCGCCCGATCGCACTCGCTCGCTCAACGAGCCACCCGGCACCAGTTCCATGACGATCCACAGACCGCCGTCGAACCGAACCAGGTCGTAGATGTCGATGACATGAGCGTGCGTCACACGGGCGATCGCCCGCGCTTCCGACAGCACACGCCGCATCGCCGCCTGCTGCTCGTGCCCGCCGCCGGCGGCGTGGACCTCCTTGACGGCCACCGTGCGCTGCAGCAGATGGTCCCAGGCACACCACACCGTGCCCATACCGCCGCTGCCCAGCCGGTCGGCGAGCACGTACCTGTCGGCGACGACTCGCCCGTCCATGCTTTCGATCACGACGGGACAATGTACATGCCGACTTTCCAGGGCGATCCGGGGTGATCACGCCGAGAGCCGGACGACGAGAGTCGCTGCGGTGACGGCGACCTGACCTGCCGCACCAGACGCTTCGTCGTGACGTACGCCACATGCGCGAATGCCTAGCATTCACTAGGTATTAGCCCGCATGATGTCCGTCATGCTCCGCCACTGGACCCCGGCCGCACGCGTCGTCAGCCCCCGCCTCACCGGCCCCTCCCCCACCGACGGCGGCGCCCGCCCCGCGGCGCTGCTGCGGGGCGAGTTCACCGCCCGGGCGGCGGTGCGATCGGCACAGCTGCGCGTCACCGCCCTCGGCGTCTACGAACTGGAGCTCAACGGAACCGTGGTGGGCGACCACGTCCTGGCCCCGGGTGGACCAGTTACCGCCACCGGCACCGCTACCAGACCTTCGATGTCACGGCCCTGATCCGCGAGGGCCCCAACGCCTGGGGGGCCCATCTCGCCGACGGCTGGTACCGGGGCCGGCTCGGATTCAACGGCGGCACCCGGGACGTCTACGGTGAGCGCACCGGGCTCCTGGCCGAACTGCGCATCGAGTACGCCGACGGATCCGTCGACACCGTCGGCACCGGGGACGGCTGGTCCTGGAGCCCGGGGCCCGTCCGCGCCACCGGCCTGTACGAGGGCGAGGAGTACGACGCCCGCCGCGAGCAGGCCGGCTTCAGCACGGCCGGCTTCGACGGCTCGGCCTGGGCCCCCGTCGAGATCCTCGACTTCGACACGCGCGTCCTCTTTCCGGCGGACAGCCCGCCGGTGCGCCGTATCGAGCACCTCGAACCCGTCCGCGTCACCACCTCGCCCACGGGCCGGACCATCCTCGACTTCGGCCAGAACCTCGTCGGGCGCCTGCGCATCCGCGTCCGCGGCGAGGCCGGCCGCACGGTCACCCTCCGCCATGCCGAGGTCCTGCAGGACGGCGACCTGTGCACCCGCCCGCTGCGGCACGCCACCGCCACCGACCGCTACGTCCTGCGCGGCGACCCGGCGGGCGAGGAGTGGGAACCGCGCTTCACGTTCCACGGCTTCCGCTACGCCGAGGTCGAGGGCTGGCCCGGCACGCTCGACCCCGCCGACGTCACGGCCGTCGTCCTCCACAGCGACCTGCGCCGCACCGGCTGGTTCTCCTGCTCGGACGAGTCTGTGAACCGCCTGCACGAGAACGTGGTGTGGGGGATGCGCGGCAACTTCGTCGACGTGCCCACCGACTGCCCGCAACGCGACGAGCGCCTCGGCTGGACCGGCGACGTCCAGGTCTTCGCGCCCACCGCCGCCTTCCTCTACGACGTCCGTGACTTCCTGCGCTCCTGGCTGCGCGACCTCGCCGCCGACCAGGGCGACGACGAGCGCCGTGTCCCCCCGGTGTTCAGCCCGCCATCCCGGTGATCACTCCCGTGCCCGTCCCGCCCGGCAACCCGCCGATGGCCGGCTGGTGCGACGCGGCGGTCATCGTGCCCTGGGTGCTGTACGAGCGGTACGGCGACACCGAGGTGCTGCGCACCCAGTACCCTCGATGCGCGCCTGGGTCGACGCCGTCGACCGGATCGCCGGGCCGGACCGGATCTGGGCGAGGGGTTCCAGTTCGGCGACTGGCTGGACCCGGCGGCGCCGTCGGACGACCCGGGCCGCGCGACGACCTCGTCCACCCTGGTCGCCACCGCGTACTTCGCCCACAGCGCACGGCTGCTGGCCCGCACCGCCGAACTCCTGGCGAACACGGAGGACTCCGCGCACTACCACGCCCTGGCCGACGCGGTCCGCGACGCCTTCCTCGCCCGCTTCCACACCGGCGGCGGACGCCTGACGGAGGAGACCCAGACCGCCTACGCACTCGCCCTGTGCTTCCGGCTGCTGGAGGGCGACGCCGAGCGCGCGGAGGCCGGACGCCGGCTGGCGGAGCTGGTGGCCGGACGCGGTCACCGCATCGGAACCGGCTTCCTCGGCACCCCCCTGGTGTGCGACGCGCTGACCGGCACCGGACACGTGGACACCGCCTACCGGCTGCTGACCCAGCGATCCTGCCCCTCGTGGCTCTACCAGGTCGACCTGGGCGCCACCACCGTGTGGGAGCGGTGGGACAGCATGCTGGACGACGGCAACGTCAACCCCGGCGAGATGACCTCCTTCAACCACTACGCACTCGGTGCGGTGGCCGACTGGATCCACCGGACCGTCGCCGGCCTGGCACCCGCCGAGCCCGGCTACCGGCGGCTGCTGATCCGCCCCCGCCCGGGCGGCGGCCTCACCTGGGCCCGGGCCGAGCACGACACCCCCACGGCCGCACCACGACCGGCTGGCGTCTCGAAGGAGACACCCTGCACGTCGACGTCCTGGTGCCGGCCCATGTCACCGCGCTGGTCGACCTGCCCGGCGCGGAGCCCTTCGAGATCGGACCCGGCCGGCACTCCTTCTGGACCCCGTTCACCGCAACCGCGCGGTGACGTCCGCCGCACCGGCTCAGGACGAGCGGTCGCCGGCTCAGTGCAAGGAGCACACATGACACACACCAGCCTGCCCGACACGTTCCTGTGGGGCGTCGCCACCGCGGGACACCAGAACGAGGGCCACAACACCGCCAGCGACACCTGGTTCCTGGAGCACACCACGCCCTCCCTGTTCCGCGAGCCGAGCGGAGCGGCGTGCCAGGGCTACCAGCGGTGGGAGACGGACCTCGACCTGGCGGCCGGACTCGGACTCAACGCCTTCCGCTTCTCCGTCGAATGGGCCCGCGTCGAACCCGAACGCGGCGTCGTCTCCGCCGAGGCCCTCGACCACTACGAACGCAAGGTCGACGGCTGCCTCGAACGCGGCATGGCCCCCCTGGTGACGTTCAACCACTTCAGCTCGCCCCACTGGTTCGCGGCGGCCGGCTCCTGGACGGCCGGCGACGCCCCGGAACGATTCGCCGAGCAGTGCGACCGGGTCATGGCCCGCTTCGGCGACCGCATCGCGTACGCCGTCACCCTCAACGAACCGAACCTGGAGCAGTTGCTGCAGGCCGGCGGGAAGCTCCCGGCCGAGGCGGAGACGCTCAAGTCCCGGATGCTCGCGGCCGCCGCACGTGCCGCCGGAAGCGACACCTACGCCAGCGCGAACGTCATCCCGCCGACCGGCAGGACGAGTTCCAGGCGGCGTTCACCCGGGCCCATCGCGCCGCCCGCGCCGCGATCAAGGCCCGCCGCGGCGACCTGCCCGTCGGCGTCTCCATCGCCGTCGCCGACGAAGTGGCGCTGCCCGGCGGCGAGGAGCGCCGGGACGCCAAGCGCGCAGCGGTCTACGACCACTGGCTGCGCGAGGCCCGCCACGACGACTTCATCGGCGTACAGAACTACGAGCGCATCGTCCACGGCCCCGACGGCGAGGTGACGGTCGACGGTGAGCTCAACGGGATGGGCACGGCCATCGCACCCGAGTCCCTCGCCGGCGCCGTGCGCTACGCCCACGCGGTGGCGGGGGTTCCGGTTCTCGTGACCGAGCACGGCATCCAGACCTCGGACGACGCGCAGCGCGCCGCCTTCGTGCCCGCCGCGGTCCACGGGCTGGCGGCGGAGATCGGCGCGGGCACGCCCGTCCTCGGCTACTGCCACTGGACCCTCATGGACAACTTCGAGTGGATCTTCGGGTACGGGGCTCAGCTCGGGCTGTACGAGGTGGACCGCGAGACGTTCCAGCGCCGTCCGAAGCCGAGCGCGAAGGCGTACGCGGACGTGGTGCGCGGCTACCGGGGCACGCCCGCCGCCGGCACCACCTGATCCGCTTCCGGCCGCCGGAACCTCGTCGGGGAACGGGCACCCGGTGATCCCCGGGTGCCCTTCTAGACGGCGGGGGCGGTGTCGGTCTCCGCGGGGTCCCGCAGCGGAGGGATGAACAGGGAGACGACCAGCGTCAGCGCGGTGAGGATCGCTCCGGTCCAGAACAGCCAGGCGAAGCCGCCGTCCCGGTAGAAGGCGGTGCCGTCCACCACGGTGCTGTGGGTGGCGAGAGCCGCGAACGACAGGGCGGTGACGAGGGCACCGAAGAAGTTGATGAGCATGTTGAGCATGCCGCTGCCCAGTCCTTGCTCGTCCTTGGAGACCACACCGACGACCAGCACCGGTGCTCCCGCGACGACGAGACCGGCGCCGAGGTTGGCCAGGCACGAGGTCAGGACGAGCTGGGTCTCGTCGGCGTGGAAGAAGCCCGCCAGGCCGTAGCCGGCGCCCATCAGGGCCAGCCCCGTCCACCAGATCAGGCGTGCGTCGGTTCTGCGCAGGAGGCGGCTCGCGACGAGGCCGGCCCCGAACATCACGAGGTTCCAGCTCATGCTGACGACGGCGTTGTGCTGCGCGGTCCATCCGAGACCGGCGGAGACGCCGGGGATGTGCGGGTAGAGGGCGAGCAGGATCGCCATGGCGGGCATGGTGTAGGCGATGGACTGGGCGAGCCCTCCGGTGAGGAGGACCAGGGCGACCGGGCGGCGGCTGAGCACCTTGAGGTCCAGAATCGGGTGGGCGCTGGAGCGTTCCACGAAGAGGAAGACGACCAGGGCGGCCAGGCCGCCGGTGAGCCAGCCCAGGGTCCGGGCGTCGGCCCACCCCAGCTCTGCCCCTGGCCGACCGCGTAGACGACCGCCGTCAGCCCACCGCCGAGGACCAGCCCGCCGAGCCAGTCGAAGCCCGGCCGGCGGTCGTGCCGCGGGGTCTGCGGCACCAGGAAGGCGATCAGCGCGAAGCCGACGGCGGAGGCCGCGGCGAGGAACCACATCACGCCCTCGTAGCCCCAGCCGTCGACCAGCCAGCCGGCCAGGAACGGCGCGACCAGGGCCACCAGACCGACACTGCTGCCCAGGACGGCGCTGGCCGGTTTCACCAGCCGGGCGGGGAAGACGTCCCGCACGGCGGGGAAGGACAGCGCGGCGAACGGGCCGTAGCAGCCGGCGACGGCCCGACCGACCAGCAGGAGCCAGAAGCTGCCCGCCATCGCGGCGACGACGTCTCCGACGACCCCCAGGCCCGTCATGACGAGCATGAGCCGCTTCTTGCCGTACCGGTCACCCAGTTTCATCACGAACGGCGTCAGCAGCGTCGAGACGAGGACGACGGTCAGCCCGAACCAGGCGACGTGGGTGGTGCGGAAGCTCTGCGCCACGCTGGCGGTGGCGTTGGCGCCCAGGATGCCGGCGGCGGCCAGGAGCTGGGTCGGCCAGATGAGCGCGACGAGTACGGCGACCAGGCGCGGGGTCCATCCCGCGGTGCCGGTGGGCGGTGCTGCGTCGAGCGGGGGGCTTGCGGACGTCGGCGTCATGAAGCCGCTCCTTTCGCGAACAGGGCAGGGTCGGGTTCCTACGGGGAACGGCGAGGCCGTGACCCAGGGCCGGCATCTCGGCAGCGGCTCGCAACGTGCCCGTGCCCTGGCTTCCGGTCGATGATGAGGCCAATACTTAGTGGCCGCTAGGCATTGAGGAAGTGATGCACATCACAAGGCGCACGACTTCCGGAGCACGCTGCCCGGCGGCGCGGCAGGCAGGCGACGGCACTCGGTAGATTGACGGCATGGGGACACCACGGGGGCCGCGCGGCGGCTACGCGACGGGGCTGGCGAGGCGCAACCAGATCCTCGAGGCCGCACTGCTGCGTTTCGGCCAGGACGGTTACCGCAAGACCTCACTGGCCCGTATCGCCCGCGACGCCGGGATCACCGACGCCGGACTGCTCCACCACTTCCGCGACAAGCAGCAGCTGCTGCTGGCCGTCGTGCAGTACTGGCACGAGCAGCTCGACGAGCAGTGGGCACGCGTGTCCGACTCGGTGCGCGACGCCTTCCGCTGCCACCTCGACGACACCGCCGGCATCCTCGCCACGCCGGGGATCCTCGAACTCGCCGTCGTCGTGGGCGCCGAGGCCACCGCTCCCGACCACCCCGCGCACGAGTTCTTCTCCCAATGGCAGGAGAAGGGCGTGCGGGAACTCGCGGACCGCCTGCGGGCCGGCACCGCGTCGGGCGAGCTCAAGGCGGGCCTCGACCACGAGCGCATCGCCCGGGAGTGCGCGGCGCTCGACACCGGACTGCGGGTCCAGTGGCTGACCGGCGGACGCTCCTTCGACCTGGTCGCCGTCATGCACGCGCACCTGGACCGCCTGATGCGCCACATCTCGGCCGACGGCGAGGGGCTGTAGCACCCGGCGACCCCCGGAGCCGGCCGGATCCACACCGGCCTGACGTCCGCTCGGCGGCGCGGCGGCCCGGGCCGACCGACGGCCGGCGGCACAACGCGTCTCAGCCGGAATGCGCCCCCTCGGCAGCCCGCAGTCGGGACGTACCCTTCGAGCGGCCCCGCACGTCGGCGCACCCGCACCGACCCCCTCGACCCGGCCGCACCGCCCCCTCGACCCGGCCGCACCAGCCTTCTTCACCCCGGCCGCCCCGGCCTTCCTCGGCCCGTCCGCCCCGGCCTTCCTCGGCCCGTCCGGACCGCGGCATACCTTCTCGCCGAGCGGACCCGAACGCGACGGATGCCGCATGGCGGCGGCGAGCCGCACGGGGAGCGGATGACGCACGACCCATTGACCGCGTGGTGTGCGACCCCTACGTTGAACCGCATTCCGGCACGATTGATTCGCATCACGGAACCAGGGGGTTCTCGTGGCACTCGTTCCTGCTGTTTCCCCTCTCTCCCGCTTCACGGTGGAGGGGCGTTCGATCGTCATCACCGGCGCCACCGGCGCCCTCGGCAGCGCGGCGGCACGCGCCCTGAACGCCCTGGGCGCCCGGCTCACCCTCGCCGGCGGCAACGCCGGCAAGCTGGACGCGCTGGTCGCGGAACTGACTGGCCCCGGCGCGGTGGAGACCGTCCGGCGCAGGCCGGACACCCCGGACGACGCCGAGGCGATCCTCTCCGCCGCCGTGAGGACCTACGGTGACGTGCACGGACTGCTCGTCGCCTCCGGCATGAACCACGTCGCGCCGATCACCGAGATGAAGGCCGAGGACTTCGACGCCGTGCAGGCGGCCAACGTCCGCGGCTCCTGGCTCATGTGCCAGGCGGTGGGGCGGCACATGCTCGGCCACGGAGCCGGCGGCAGCGTGGTGCTGGTGTCCTCCACCCGCGGCCGGCTGGGGCACCCCGCCGGATACTCCGCGTACTGCCCCTCCAAGGCCGCCGTCGACCTGCTCGGCCGCAGTCTCGCCGCCGAGTGGGGAGGTTCCGGGATCCGGGTGAACGTGCTGGCTCCCACTGTGTTCCGCTCGGAACTGACCGCCTGGATGTACGAGAAGGACGAGAAGGCCACCGCGACCCGCGAGGCCATGCTCGCCCGCATCCCGCTGGGCCGGCTGGCCGAACCGGAGGACTTCACCGGAGCTCTGGTCTACCTGCTGAGCGACGCCTCCTCGTTCGTCACCGGACAGGTGCTGTACCTCGACGGGGGGTACACCGCGTGCTGACCGTCGCCGTCGTCGGCGCGGGACTGATGGGCCGGGGCATCGCCGAGGTGTTCGCGGGCGCGGGCCATCCGGTCCGTCTCCACGACCTCGACGCCGGGACCCTGCACCGCGCGGTGGGCAGCCTGCAGAACCTCGAAGGTGCCGTCGACGGCAGCACCGACCTCGCCGAAGCGGTCGCGGGAGCCGGCCTCGTCGTCGAGGCCGTCGCCGAGAACCTGACGGCCAAACAGGAGCTGTTCGCCCGGCTCGACCGCCTGTCGCCCGACGCGCTGCTCGCCAGCAACACCTCCGTGCTGCCGGTGAGCAGCATCGCCGAACGCACCACCCGCCCCGAGCGCGTCGTCGGCACCCATTGGTGGAATCCGCCCGGCCTGATCCCCGTGGTCGAGGTCGTCCGCGGGAAGCACACCGGCGAGGAGACCATGGAGCGCGTCATCGCTCTTCTGGCGTCCCTCGGCAAGATGCCGGTCCGCGTCGAGCGCGACGTACCCGGATTCGTCGGCAACCGTCTCCAGCACGCCCTGTGGCGCGAGGCCATGGCCCTGGTCGCGGACGGAGTGTGCACCGCGGAGACGGTCGAGACGGTGGTCCGCAACACCATCGGCCTGCGTCTGGCCGCCATGGGCCCCTTGGAGAACGCCGACTACGTCGGCCTCGACCTCACCCTGGCCATCCACGACGCGGTCCTGCCCGACCTGAACCGTTCGCCCGGTCCTTCCCCCTGCTGCGTGAGCTGGTGGCGGCGGGCGACCTGGGCGCCAAGAGCGGCCGGGGCTTCCTCACCTGGCCGCAGGGCAGCCGCGAACGGGCCGGCGCACGCCTGGCCCGGCACATCACCCGGCAGCTCGCGGCCGGCACCGGCGACGCCGGACGGCCCCCCTGCGCACACCGCTGAAACGAAAGGCGAAGAACCATGTCCGACACCCCCTTCACCTGGCCGCTCGGCCCCGCCGAGCAGGGCCTGGAGTTCTACGACCTCTCCCACCCGTGGGGGCACGGAACTCCGTGCTGGCCGTACTTCGAGGACGTGAGGATCGAGCGTCTGCACAGCATGTCCAAGTCCCGTGTGCTCACCCAGAAGGTCACCACGGTCATGCACTCGGGCACCCACATCGACGCCCCCGGCCACGTCGTGGAGAACACCCCGCTGCTCGACGAGATACCGCTGAGCTCCTTCTTCGGCACGGGCGTCGTCGTGTCGATCCCCAAGAAGAAGTGGGAGGTCGTCACCGCCGCCGACCTGGAGGCCGCCACCCCGAGATCCGTCCCGGGACATCGTCGTCGTCAACACCGGCTGGCACCACACCTACGGTGACAACAGCGACTACTACGCCTACTCGCCCGGCTTCTACAAGGAGGCCGGCGAGTGGTTCGCCGCCAAGGGCGTCAAGGCGGTGGGAACCGACACCCAGGCGCTGGACCACCCACTGGCCACCGCCATCGGCCCGCACGGCCCCGGCGCCCCGAACGGCCTGCTGCCGTGGGCCTGCGAGGAGTACGAGACCGAAACCGGACGCAAGGTCCTGGACGACTTCCCGGAGTGGGAACCCTGCCACCGTGCCATCCTGTCGAAGGGGATCATCGGCTTCGAGAACGTCGGCGGCGAACTGGACAAGGTCACCGGCAAGCGGGTCACCTTCGCCGCCTTCCCCTGGCGCTGGACCGGAGGTGACGGCTGCATCGTGCGCCTGGTGGCCATCGTCGACCCCGTCGGCACGTACCGGATCGAGAAGGGTGAACACGCGTGAGCCCGGTACGCGTCACCCGGCTCGACCAGGCCCCGCCGTATCGGCCGCCGTCGCACCACGGCGTCGCCGCACTACGGCTGCAGGGCCACGAAGCCGGCCCGACCACGCGGTTCTGGACCGGGCTGTCCCACTACCTGCCCGGCGGAACGGCGGACGCGACGCCCACGGTGGAGGAGACGGTGTACGTGGTCCTCGACGGCGAGGTCGTGATCACCGCCGACGGCCGTGAGGAGACGCTGCGGCTCCACGACTCCGTACACCTGTCCAAGGGACAGGTCCGCTCGGTGGAGAACCGCTCCAAGCGGACCGCCACCGTGCTCGTCACCATCGCCCTGCCGCCCGGGAAGGACTGACATGGGCGTCGTCGTCACCGTCGCACCCACCGGGCCGATCGCCACCAAGGCCGACAACCCCCACCTGCCGACCTCCCCGGAGGAGATCGCCGAGGCCGTCGCCGACGCCTACCGGGCCGGCGCCTCGGTCGCCCACATCCATCTGCGCGACGAGCACCAGCGGCCGACCGCCGACCTGGACATCGCGCGGCGGACCATCGGCCTGATCGCCGAACGGTGCCCGGTCCTGATCCAGCTCTCCACCGGAGTGGGGCTCGGCGTGCCGTTCGAGGAGCGCGAGCGGCTGGTGGAGCTGCGGCCCCGCATGGCCACCCTCAACCCCTGCTCGATGAGCTTCGGCGACGGCGAGTTCCGCAATCCGCCGGACAAGGTGCGCCGTCTCGCGGCCCGCATGCGCGACCTCGGCATCAAACCCGAGCTGGAGATCTACGACACGGGGCACCTGGAGGCCTGTCTGCGCCTGTGGCAGGAGGGACTGCTCGCCGAACCCCTGCAGTTCTCCCTCGTCCTCGGCGTCCGCGGCGGCATGGCCGCCACCGCCGACAACCTCCTCACCATGGTCCGCCGACTGCCGCCGGGTGCGATCTGGCAGGTCATCGCCATCGGCCGCACAACCTGCCGCTCACCGCGACGGGCCTGGCGCTCGGCGGCAACGCCCGCGCGGGCTGGAGGACACCCTGCACCTGCGCAAGGACGAACCCGCCCCCGGCAACCGCTGCCTCGTCGACCGGGCGATCACCCTCGCCCGCGACCTGGACCTGCCCCTCGCCGGAGTCGAGGAGACCGAGCAGCTCCTCGGTCTGCCGGACCGCACGGCCTGACAAGGCACCCCCGGGCCCTGCCCGGGGGTGCCGGAGGAATCCTTCAGACCTGGAGAAGGGAGCTGACGGACGCCGTGACACCCGGACCGTCCCATGCGGCAGGCTGTCCGGGACACGGTACGAAGGGAGCACGACGTCATGACGGCGGTTGACGAGCACACCGGGCCGGGGCGCGGCGGTGCGGGCGGTATCCAGGTCATCGCACGGGCGGCGGAGGTGCTGCGCCTGCTCCGGGCGGCCCCGTCCGGCCTCACCCAGGCCGAGGTGGTCGAGCGGATCGGCCTCGCCAAGTCCACGGTCCACCGCATCCTCGGTGCCCTGGAGGCGGAAGGCCTGGTGACGGTGGCCGGCCCCGTGGGCGGTACCGTCTGGGTCCCGAGATCCCCCGCATGGCCGCTTCCGTGCGCTCGGCGATGATCGTCGACCTGCGCCCCTATCTCGAGGATCTGTCCCGCCTTCTCGAGGAAACGGTCGACCTGTCGATCCTCGAGAACGATCAGGTCGTCTTCGTCGACCAGGTCATCGCCGACCGCCGGCTGCGCGCGGTCAGCGCGGTCGGCACCGGCTTCCCCCTGCACTGCTGCGCCCCGGCAAGGCACTGCTCGCCGCCCTGCCGGCGACCGCGCTCGAGCACGCCGTACCGCACCGGCTCACCGCCGAGACCCCGCACACCCTCACCACCCGCCCCGCTCTGCGCCGCGAGCTCGACGAGATCCGCCGCACGGGCGTCGCCTTCGACCGTGAAGAGCACACCGTCGGCATCTGCGCGGCGGGCGTCGCCATCCGCACCGCGGCATGGGGCACCGCAGCCATCAGTGTGCCCACCCCGACCCAGCGCTTCGCCGGACGCGAACAGGCCATCACCGACGCCCTGACCCAGGCCAGGGACCGCATCGAAACGGACTTCGGCGGCTCCGAGCCGGCCCCGTGACGACGCGTCGCTCGGGTCCGGGCACACGCTTCCCGCGTCCTCCTCCCGCGCCGGTCCCGAGACCCGAGGAACCGCCCTCATGACAGCGAAACCGTCTGCCGGACGCCGTGCCCCACAACGCCCCGCGACCGTCCGGTCGTTCCTCCTCATGGCCGCCCTCATCGCGATGTTCGAGGGCTACGACCTGTCCGTGTACGGGGCCACCGTACCGGCCCTCCTGCGCGAGCCCGGCTGGAACCTGTCCCGGGAAGAAGCAGGCGACATCGGCTCGTTCGTCGCCGTCGGCATGCTGATCGGCGCCGGCGTCGCCGGGGCCGCAGGACGGCGCGTGGGCACCCGCCGGCTGCTGCTGAGCGGCCTGTCGGTCTTCTCCCTGTGCATGCTCGGCTCCGCCCTGGCCGACGGGCCCGGCGTGTTCGCCGCGTCCCGCCTCTTCGCCGGAATCGGCCTGGGCGTGGTACTGCCCACGCTCACCGCCGTCGTGGGCGAGATGTCCGCGCCGCACGTACGGGCCCGCAACATCGCCCTCACCATGGCCGGCTCCTGCGTCGGCTCCCTCGGAGCACCGCTCCTCGGCTCGTGGCTGCTGCCGGACGTCTCCTTCCGGGTGCTGTACCTCGTCGGCGCGGCCGCTTTGCTCACCGTGGTGCCGTGGGCCTTCCTCCGCCTGCCCGAGAGCCCGCTGCACCTGGGGCGCACCGGCCGTGCCGACGAAGCCGCACGCACCGCTGCCCGGTTCGGGCTGCCCGCCCCGCGACCACCCGCCGCACCGGAGCCCGGGCACCGGTTCCTCGGGCTCGGCCCGCTGCTCCACCGCCGGCTGGTCGTCACGACGCTGCTGTTCTGGGTGATGGCGTTCTGCGGGCTGCTGCTGGTCTTCGGCTTCAGCACGTGGCTGCCGACGCTCATGCAGACCGGCGGCTTCTCCATCGGCTCGGCCCTGACCATGACGTGCCTGTCGTGGATCGGCGCGGGCGTCGGCATGGTGCCCGCAGGGGTGCTCGCCGATCGGCTCGGCCCCAAGCGCGTGGTGACCGGCGCCTTCCTCACGGGTGCCGCCGGCCTGCTCGTGATGAGCCGGAGCCCGGCCACCTGGGTCCTGTACCTGTGCCTTCTCCTGTGCGGCTTCGGGCTGCTGGCCTGCCAGGCGTTCGTCAACGCCTACCTGATCGACAGCATGCCGGCGGACCTGTGCGTCCCGGCCGTCGGGTGGGCGTTGGCCGTCGGCCGGCTCGGCGCCATCGCCGGCCCCTCGCTCGGCGGGCGCATCCTCGACTCCGGTCCGGGCCTGGAACGGAGCTTCTACTTCTTCGCCGCCGGCGCCGCCGTCGGGGCCGCCGCAGCGATCGCCGTGCCCACCGGTCCGCTCGGTCGGCCCGTCCGGCGCCGGACGGACACCGACCTCGGCACGGCCGGCAGCGCCACAGCCGGCTGAACCTCTCCCCTCGCAGCCGTGACTCCTACCCGGAGAACCCCCGCCATGAAGAAGATCGCGATCGAAGAGCACTTCACGACCGCCGCCCTCAGCCACTACAGCCTGCCCGCAGCGGCTCTGTTCGACCCGCCGCAGTGGGACGCCGCCATGCGGCGGCTGCTGGACTTCACCGACGTCCGGCTGCCGCAGATGGACGAACTCGGTATCGACATGGAAGTTCTGTCCCTGACCGCCCCCGGTATCCAGGCGGAGACCGACACCGCCGTGGCGGCCGGACGGGCCGCCGAGGCCAACGACTTCCTCGCCGAGATCACCCGCGAACACCCCACGCGCTTCTCCGGCTTCGCCGCACTGGCCCTGCAGGACCCGGAGGGCGCCGCGGCCGAGCTGGAACGAGCCGTCACCCAACTCGGTCTGCGCGGTGCCCTGATCAACGGTCACACGCACGGCGAGTACCTGGACGCCGACAGGTTCCGGCCCGTGTGGGAGTGCGCCGAGTCCCTCCGTGTGCCGATCTACCTGCACCCGGCCAGCTCCTACGACGTGTGGCACAACGTGCGCGGGCACGAGGAACTGATCGGTCCGATGTGGAGCTGGGGTGTGGAGACCGCCACCCACGCCCTGCGCATCGTCTTCGGCGGCGTCTTCGACCGCTTCCCCGGCGCCACCCTCGTCCTCGGCCACATGGGCGAAGGGCTCCCCGGCCACCTGTGGCGGCTCGACAGCCGATGGGACTTCCTCGACCAGCGCGGCCTCCGCCTGGCCAAGCCACGCCCCTCGGACTACATCCGCGACAACGTCATGATCACGACCAGCGGGGTCTGCGCCCACGCTCCGCTGCTCGGCAGCCTGCTCGCCCTCGGCGCCGACCGCATCATGTTCTCCACCGACTACCCCCTGGAGAGCAATCACGAGGCCGTCCGCTTCATCGAGACCGCCCGATCAGCGAACCCGACCGCGCGAAGATCTGCCACCTCAACGCCGAGCGCCTGCTGGGCCTGTGATCCGCCGGCCCCGGCGCGGTACGGAACCCGGCCGACGGCACCCGGCCTCAGGGCGAGCCCGGTGCGGGCGGGCTCCCCCACGGCGTCTCCAGCGCCGCCCGCAGCGCGTCGACCGCCTCGCGGCCGATGCGGTCGGCGAGCTGTTCCTCCAGCCGTTCGAGAACGACGCCGGCCTGACGGTGCGCGCGCTCCCCTTCCGGGGTGCGCCGGATCAGCCGCTGCCGGGCGGACGCGGGGTGCGGGACCTGTTCGAGCAGTCCGGCGGCGACCAGGCCGTGCACGGCCTGGTGCGCGGTCTGCCGGGTGACGCCCATGCGCCGGGCCAGCTCGGACACCGTGGTGCCCTCGTCGTCCAGTACGGCGAAGAGCTGGGCCTGCGTCGCCGACACCGGTGCGGCTCCGGTCGCCTCCATCGCGGCCGACAGCCCTTCCTCGAACCAGCGCCGGGCCTCGCCGAGGAGCTGGGGAGGTTGCGGCGGGTGGACTGCATCTGTTCCTCACGACGGGGTCGGGCTCGTGCCGAGCGCTTGAATTCTCCCACCCTCTCATGTCAGGGTGCCTGACATAGCCCCGTGACCGACCCGAGGAGACGGCATGACCATCGAGTACGCCACCCGCTACCGACAGGCGTCGCGGATCCCCCCGGAGCCCGGCAAGCCGTACTTCATCGAGAAGGGGGAAGGGGACCGCGCCCATCTGTTCGGCGATCTGATCACCATCTACGCCGGCGGCGAGCAGACGGAGAACACCTTCAACTTCTTCACGGTCGAAGGCCCCAAGGGCGACATCATCCCGGCCCACCTGCACACCGACACGCACGAGGTCTTCTACATCACCCAGGGCGCCGTCCGGCTGTTCGTCGAGGACACCGAGGGCCACCAGCAGGAGAAGCTGCTCACCCCCGGCGACTTCGGCTTCGTCCCCAAGAACTGCCGCCACGCCTACCGCATGGAGCGCCATCACAGCCAGGTCGTCGGCGTCGCCGCCGGCCCGGGCGGCACCTTCGAGCGGTTTTTCGAGAACCTGGGCGAGCCCGCGGAGGAGCTCGGCCTGCCGCACCGGCCCGTCGTCCCGGCCCCCACAAGTTCGGCACCGTCCCCGAGCAGTTCGACGTGCGGTTTCTGCCGGAGCATCAGTGGCGGACCCGATGACGGCGGCCCGGCCCTCGCTGCGGGACCTGATCGCCGCCCCTCATCCGGACCACGCTCCGCTGCCGCCCGCCGCCCCGAGCGAGCCCGGCGTCCACGAGCTGCGCGGCGTCCCCTACGCCGAGAACGAGGGCGGCCGCCCTCTGGAGCTCGACCTCTGGCTGCCCGGCGCTCGCCGCACAGGGCCCCTTCCGCTGGTGCTGTTCGTCCACGGCGGCGCCTGGCGGCGGGGCCGGCGCGACGACCTGGGGATGTCCACCCGCCACTGGTCCCCCCGGCCCTTCGCGCGCATCGCGGCAGCGGGCCTCGCCGTCGCCTGCGCCGACTACCGGCTCAGCGGCGAGGCCGTCTTCCCCGCCCCCCTCGACGATCTGCGCGCCGCCCTGCGCTGGCTCACCCTGCGCTCCGCCGAACTCGGCATCGACACCGGCAGAACGATCGTCTGGGGCGAGTCCGCCGGCGGACATCTCGCCTCCCTCCTCGCCCTCACCCACACAGAGCCCCGGCCGGCCGGCGCCGTGATCTGGTACGGGCCCAGCGACCTCACCACCGCCCGGGGCCGCTTCACCCCCGAGGACGCCTCGACACCGGAGGCGCTCATGCTCGGCACGGCCCCGGCCGCCGCGCCGGAACGCGCCCGTGCGGCCAGCCCGCTCAGCCACGTGCACGCCGGCGCACCGCCGTTCCTTCTCGTCCACGGCGAGCAGGACACCATGGTGGACTGCTCGCACAGCCGGTCCCTCGCCTCGGCGCTCAAGCGGGCGGGGCGCCGGCCGAGCTGCGGACGGTGCCGCGCGCCGACCACGGCTGGTACGGGCTGCCCGACGACCAGGTGACGGAACTCTTCGCGCACTCCCTGGCGTTCGCCCGTCGCCTCGCGGCCTGACGAACGGCTGTCGTCGTCCCCGGGCGCCCGCACCCACCCGGGCCCGCGGCTTCGCCGGGCAGGAGGAGCCGGCTGCTCCCAGGAGCCTGGGCGACGGGCTCAGGAGCCGGACAGCTCGTCGACGAGGGCCAGACCGTCCGCGATCCAGGCCAGTTCCGTGCGGGCGCGGGCGATGAGGCCGTCGTAGGCGTACACCTTGTAGCGCACCGCCAGCTCGGCCTCCCGCTCGGTCAGCTTGGACAGGCGGGCGGCCAGGGTGGGGTGGGTGCGGTCGACGAGCGCGGCCCGGGTGCCTTCGAGCATGCTCAACTGCTCTTCCCAGTAGGCCTGCTGCTGCCGGAGCTGCTCCCGCACCGACGCCGGCTCGGCGAAGTCGAAGTAGGCCGCCTTCAGATACGCCGGGTCGCGCTGCCGCTGGGGTGTGAGCGGGGAGCTCATCCACTCCCGGAAGTCGGCGAGGCCGGCCTCGGTGACGTGGTACTCCTTCTTCGTCCCTTCTTACCCCAGGGCACCTCGACCGAGGTGAGCAGCCCGTCGCGCTCCATGCGGTTGAGCTCGGGATAGATCTGTGAGTCCGGGGCGTGCCAGACGTGGGCGACCGAGCGGCTGAAGCTCTTGGAGATGTCGTATCCGGTCATCGGCCGACCGGTGAGCAGCGCGATCAGCGCGTAACGCAGTGACATGGCACGTCGTCCCCCTCCGGATTTTCCCAGGCTACCGACTATTGCCATCTCACTATATCGATAGTTAGTTTGTGGCCCGCGCAACACATACCTCTCTCCATAGGGAGTCTCATGTCCCGCACCGCCTCCCTCGCACCGGACACCGCGCCACCGGCCACCACCGCCGCGAAGATCTTCAACTACCCCCGCAACGCCTGGTACGTCGCCGCCTGGGACCACGAGGTCACCGGCAAGCAGCCGCTGGCCCGTACGGTCGCCGGCGTGCCGCTGGCGCTGTGGCGCACCACCGAGGGCCGGGCCGTCGCCCTCGCGGACGCCTGCTGGCACCGGCTCGCGCCCTGTCGAAGGGCAGCATCCTGGGCGACGAGCTGCAGTGCCCGTACCACGGCCTGCGCTACAACGCGACCGGCCGCTGCACCGGAATGCCCGCCCAGGAGACGATCAACCCCAGCGCGACCGTCCCCTCCTACCCGTCGTCGAGCGCTACCGGTACGTCTGGGTCTGGGTCGGCGACCCGGACCTGGCCGATCCGGCCGCGGTGCCCGACATGCACCAGATGGACGACCCCGCCTGGGCCGGCGACGGCGAGACGATCCACGCCGACTGCAACTACCAGCTCATCCTCGACAACCTCATGGACCTCACCCACGAGGAGTTCGTGCACTCGTCGAGCATCGGCCAGGAGGAGCTGTCCGAGGCCGAGTTCGACGTGACCCATGACGGGAACACGGTGACCGTCACCCGGTGGATGCGCGACATCGACGCCCCGCCGTTCTGGCTGAAGAACATGCGGGACAAGTTCCCTGGCTTCTCCGGCAAGGTCGACCGCTGGCAGATCATCACGTTCGAGGCGCCGGCCACGATCCGGATCGACGTCGGCGTGGCGAAGGCCGGTACCGGTGCGCCCGAGGGGGACCGCAGCCAGGGCGTCAACGGGTACGTGATGAACACGATCACCCCGAGACCGACCGCACCTCCCACTACTTCTGGGCGTTCATGCGCAACTACCGCCTGGACAGCCAGACCATCACCACCCAGCTGCGCCAGGCGGTGCACGGGTGTTCGGCGAGGACGAGGAGATGCTGCGCGCCCAGCAGCGCGCCATCGACGCCAACCCGGGGCACGAGTTCTACAGCCTCAACATCGACGCCGGCGGGATGTGGGTGCGCCGGATCCTCGAGCGCATGCTCGCGGCCGAGGACGCCCCTCCGCGGCGCCGGCCGCCGGCCGGGGGGCGTGACATGGCGGTGCAGACACAGACCCGCCGGCAGCGGGCCCGGGTGGTGGAGGTCTCCGACGTCGCCGAGGGCGTCCGCCGTATCGTCCTGGCCCCGAGGAGCCCGAGCACGCCGCGCCCGGCACGCACATCGACGTCGAGACCGACGCCGGGGACGGCGTCCGCCGGGTGCGTTCCTACTCCGTGGTGCGCTCCGAGGACGGGGCCGCCGGCTGACGCTCAGCGTGCGGCTCTCCCCCACCTCCTCGGGGGCTCGGCGGCGATGCACCGGCTGCGGGCCGGGGACGAGCTGACCGTCACCGGGCCGCTGCAGAACTTCCGCTCGCGGTCGGCGCCGCCCGCTACGTGCTCGTCGCCGGCGGCATCGGCGTCACCGCGCTGGTCGCCATGGCCACCGCGCTGCGCCGGCGCGACGCCGACTACCAGCTGGTGCTCGTCGGCCGCAGCCGCGCCACGATGGCCTACGTCGACGACCTGGTCGCCGAGCACGGCGACCGGGTCCGCGTCCACATCGACGACGAGGGCACCTCGCTGTCGGTCGACGACCTCGTCGCCGGTATCGCCCGGACACCCGCCGCCGCGGGCACCGAGCTGTACATGTGCGGCCCGATCGGGCTCATGAACGCCATCTCCCGCAGCTGGGCCGGGCACGGCCTGCCGGCGACCAACCTGCGCTTCGAGACCTTCGGTTCCAGCGGCCGGTACCCGGCCGAGGAGTTCCTGGTCCGCCTCCCGACCTCGGCCGGGAGATCACCGTCGCACCCGACACCTCGATCCTCGACGCCCTCGAAGCGGCCGGGGTCGACACGCTCTCCGACTGCCGCAAGGGCGAGTGCGGGCTGTGTCTGGCGAAGGTGGTCGGTGCCACCGGCACCATCGACCACCGCGACGTCTTCCTGAGCGAGTCCCAGAAGGAACGCGGGAACAGGCTGTGCCTCTGCGTCTCCCGAGCGGTCGCCTCCGGCAGCGGCCCGGACGGCCGCGCCGTCCTCTCCCTCCGCCTCACCTGAGCCGGTGCGCCAACGGGTCCGCACGGACCCCTCACCACCAGGACACCCATGATCACCGCACGCATCTCGCAGGCGCCGATGAGCGGCTACCAATGGCTGATCGTCGCCCTGTGCACCTTCATGAACTGCCTCGACGGCTTCGACGTCATGGCCGTCGCCTTCACCGGGCCGTCCGTCACCGACGCATTCGGACTCAGCGGCTCGGAGTTCGGCCTGCTGGTCTCGGTCGGCCTGATCGGCATGGCGATCGGCTCGATGCTGCTCGCCCCTTCGCCGACCTCGTCGGCCGGCGTCCGCTGATCCTGATCAGCCTCGCCCTCGGCACGGTCGGCATGTTCGGCGCGGCCACGGCGTCGTCGGCGACCGTGATGGGCGTCTTCCGCCTCGTCACCGGCATCGGGTCGGCGCCATCCTCGCCAGCACGAACGTCATCGCCAGCGAGTTCTCCAACGCGAGGAACCGCGGTCTGGCCATCGGCATCTACACCGCCGGGTACGGGATCGGCGCCACCGCGGCGAGCCTGGTCGCCAAGGCCTCCGTGGGCGGCGACTGGCGGATCGTCTTCCACGCCGGCGGCGTCGGAACCCTGATCGCCCTGATCGTGATCGCCGTGGTCCTGCCCGAGTCGGTCGCCTTCCTCGAACAGCGCCGTCCCCGCGGCGCGCTGGAGCGGATCAACCGGACACTGGCCCGGATGC
Organism: Streptomyces sp. SW4; assembly: GCA_003248315.1. Classification (GTDB taxonomy): domain Bacteria; phylum Actinomycetota; class Actinomycetes; order Streptomycetales; family Streptomycetaceae; genus Streptomyces. The sequence continues at coordinate 5,611,132 of QKWM01000004.1, read as the reverse complement.
GGATGGAGCCCGTCACCGAGGCCGACCTCGACCGGGCGGCCGCCGGCCGGACGGACACCGAACGGGCCGGCCGGGATGGCTCCGGCAGCTGCTGACCCCGACGGTCCTGCTCTGGCTCGTCTTCATCACCATCATGTTCGGCTTCTACTTCGTCAACAGCTGGACGCCCACGCTCCTGGCCGAGGAGGGCCTCTCCGAGAGCGCGGCGGTGACCGCCGGGATGGCGATCTCCATCGGCGGCACGGCCGGCTCGGTCCTCTACGGCGTCGTCGCACGGGCGCGTACGCCGCGGACGGTGCTGATCGGCTTCTCCCTGCTCTCGGCGGCGATGATGATCGTCTTCATCCTGAGCACCTCGGCGCTCTGGCTCGGCTTCGGCATCGGCGTCGTCGTCGGGGCCCTGATCAACGGCTGCATCGCCGGCGCGTACACCGTCGGTCCGCCGCTCTACCCGGCCACCGTCCGCAGCGTCGGCATGGGCTGGGCCCTGGGGATGGGACGCATCGGCGCCATCCTGTCCCCGACCATCGCCGGCCTGCTCAAGGACGCGGGTGCCTCCGCCACGCAGCTCTACGTCGGGGCCGCCCTGGTGGTCGCCGCCTGCGCGCTCGTCCTGGTGGCCCTGCGCCGGTACGACCCGAGTCCAGGCCCGCGGCGAAGGAAGCGCTCGCCGCCTGACGAACCGGCCACGCGGCCAGGGGTGTCCGCACGGTCGCGGGCAGGCGCGTCCCTGCGGACACCCTCTAGGCGGAGAGGCGGGCGCCGAGCCCGGCGGTGAGCTGGGCCACGGCGCGGGTGTAGAGGCCGCTGCGGCGGTCCTCGGGGGTGCCGCGGCGGGTGCGGAAGTGCAGGCACGAGAAGAACCGCTCGTACACCTCCCAGGCGTCCCGCCGTGTGGCCAGCCGCTCCAACGTCTCCCCTCCGGGGTCCGGGAGGTGCGCGAGGTAGCCGGTCAGGAACCGGTGGATCCGTGTGCCGTCCAGCGGCAGGTACCACGGCGGGCCGCCACCGGGCCGCCGATGTAGGCGAGGTCCTGCGCGGGGTCGCCGATCCGGGCCCACTCCCAGTCCACGTAGCGGGGGGTGCCGGCGTCGTCCACCACGATGTTGGGGACGACCAGGTCACCGTGGACGAGGGCGAACCGGTCCAGGCGGCGGAAGGCCGGCTCGGCCGCCGCCACGAAGGCTGCCACGCGGGGCAGCAGCGCGCCGGTCTCCCGGTCGCGGAGCAGGCCCGGGAACCGCTCCCGCCACCAGGCGAGGCTCTCGTCGAACAGGTCGGTCAGCGACAGGGCGGCGGACCGTTCCGCGGCCGGCGCACGGAGGCCGCCGCACCGGGCGAAGGCGCGGGCGTGGAGCGTGCTCAGCCGGCGGGCGTGCGCCTGGAGGAGGCTCTCGGTCCACTCGGCGGGCTGCGGCACCCGGCCCGGGACGTAGCCGCACACCATGTAGGGGCGCCCAGCGGGCCGTCCGGGTCCTCGTTCAGCAGCACGGGCGAGGGGCCGAGGCCGTCGGGAGCAGCCCCAGGGCGGTGAACTCCTCCCGCATCGGCCGGGGCAGGTCCTCCGGGGCCCGGCGCGCCACCCGTACGACCAGGGGCGGGTGGCCGGGCACGTCGAGCCGCCAGACCCGGTAGCTCTCGCCCTGCCCCAGCAACCGGACCCGGGCGCCGTCCGCCGACGGCGCCGCCGTGTGCCCCGGCAGCCCCACCCGCCGAGGATCGGTCAGCGCGAGCCGTGCGATGCGCTCGGCCGTGTCGTGTGCGGACGGATCGCGGCTCATGTGCCGCCCTCCCCTGTGCCAGGCGCCGGTGGGCATCTGCGGCCCGTCTCGCGCTCCGGCCCGTCTCCCGGCAGTCCCCGGCAGCTGGGCGCCGCGGGCGCGACCGGGCCGCGAAGGGGCTCTACCCGGGGCGGAGATCGCAACGCGCGCAGCCGCACCCGCCGGCCGCGGCGATGGGACGGTTCCCCGCCCGGCGCACACCGGCGGAACCCCCCTCCGGACCACCCGGAACCCCAGGTCAGCCGCGTATCCGGCGATGTGTCAGGTGGCGCAACACTTCCGCAACACCACTTTCCCTACCGGATCGGTATGGTTCCGGCCATGCCTCCGACCGACCGCATCCGCGACCACGCCGGCCACGGCGCGACCACCGTCGCCGCCCACCGTGCGCGACACCGGCTGCGCGCGGACCGGGCGCGCCGGCTGGCGGACCTCCTGCGCCACCAGATCCTCGCCGGCGGCTTCCCTCCGGCAGCCTTCCTCACGAGTCCACCCTCGCCACCGACTTCGGCGCCTCCCGCAACACGGTCCGCGAGGCGCTGGACCTGCTGCGCACCGAAGGCCTCGTGGATCGCCAGCCCGGCGTCGGCACCGTGGTCGTGGCCCGCAAGTACCCCCACGGCCTCGACCGTCTGATGGCCTCGCGGAAACCCTCCACGAGCACGGCCGGGTCACCAACGAGGTCCGCACGGTGGGTCCCGCCCGGCGCCCGCCCCCGTCGCCGACCGGCTCCGCGTCCCGCCCGGCGCCGACGTGCTCTGCATCGAACGCCTCCGCCGCCTCGGCGGCCTCCCCTGTCCCTCGACGTCACCTACATCCCCTGGACATCGGCACCGCTCTGCTCGACCGCGACCTGGAGAACACCGACGTCTTCCGGCTCCTGGAGACCGTCACCGGCCGGCCCTCGGCCACGCCGAGATCACCCTGGAGGCGGTCAACGCGGACCCCCATTCCGCCGCCGTCCTGCAGACGCCGCGCGGCGCGGCCGTGCTGATGCTGGAACGCCTCACGCACCTCGCCGACGGCCGCCCCGTGGACCTGGAGTTCATCCGCTTCCGCGGCGACCGCATCACCATGAGCGGCCTGCTGCACCGCTCCCCTGACACCCCGTTCCCTTTCACCGACCGACCCCTTCCTGGAGACAGCCATGCCCTTGGCGCCCCAGCGGGCCGACGTGCCCGTGACCATCGACGAGTCGAAGTGCATCGACGGCTGCACGCTCTGCGTGGACATGTGCCCGCTGGACTCCCTGGCCATCGACCCCGGCAGCGGAAAGGCGTACATGCACGTCGACGAGTGCTGGTACTGCGGCCCGTGCGCGGCCCGCTGCCCCACCGGGGCCGTCACGGTCGACATGCCCTACCTGCTCCGGTGAAAGGCCCCCTCCCATGAAACGCACGGCAGTCGCAGGGTCCGCGGTCGTCCTTCTGCTCCCGCTCACCGCCTGCGGCGGTGACGCCGAGGCCGGCGGCGGCGCCACGGTCACCGTCACCGTCGGCTACCAGTCGAAGACCCTCAACACCGTCACGGCCGGCACCCTCCTGCGCTCCTCGGCTACTTCGAGAAGCAGCTGAACGCGCTCGGGACGGCACCGCCTACAAGGCCGTCTGGCAGGACCACGCCACCGGCGCGCCCATCACGGCCCAGATGACCGCCGGGAAGACCGACATCGGGTCGATGGGCGACTTCCCGCTGCTCATCAACGCCGCCCGCGGCGAGCAGCTCGGCCGCCCCACCCGCCTGGTCTCGGTCACCGGCTACAACCTGCGCGGCGGCCTGAACACCATCGTCACGGCGCCCGGTTCCCGGCTCGCCTCCCTGAAGGACCTCAAGGGAAGACGGTCTCCACCAGCGTCGGGTCCGCCGCCGACGGCACCCTCGTACGGGCCCTGCGACGCGCCGGCGTCGACCCCGACAGGGACGTCGAGAAGCTCAACCAGCAGCCCGCGGTGGGCGCTTCGGCCCTCGCCGCGGGCAGCGCGGACGCGCTGTCGCAGTTCGTCGCCTGGCCGGGCCTGCTCGCCCACCAGGGCAAGGCGAAGGCCCTGTACGACGGTGCGCGGCTGAACCTGCCCACCTTCCACGGCGTCACCGTCCGCCAGGACTTCGCGCGGCAGCGGCCGGCGGTCCTGGAGGCGTTCCTGAAGGCCCAGGCGCAGGCCACCGACTACCTCGACGACCACCCCGTCGCCGCCGCCGAGAAGGTCGCCGCGGCCACCGGCCTGCCCGCCGAGGTCGTCTACCTGTACAACGGCGCCCACGGCATCGCCACCTTCGACCCGGCCCTCAGGCCCCGGCTCGTCTCCGCGCTGAAGCAGGACGTGCCGATCCTGAAGGCCGCGAAGCTGACCGGGGACGTCGACGTGGACTCCTTCGTCGACGACCGGTACGTCAAGCGGGCGTTGGGGGCGGCGTACGCCGGGCGGCTCGCCGCCGCGCCCCCGGCCGCCGCGAGCGAGGTGTGGCCCAAGGGGTCGGACCGGACACGGACCTTCGCGTCGCCCGCCGGCCTGCTGCGTCATGTCGCCGCCCACCGCGACACCGTCCGCGCCGCCTACGTGCCCGACGCCACGACCGGCACCCAGTGGTTCGCGGACCAGGCGGTGTGGGTGGCCGACGGGGACGAGCTGCTGCCCTTCGTCGCACCGTCGACCGCGCGGGAGTACGTCGGCGGTCACGACGGCGCACGCGTCATCACCTACGCCGAGGCTCTGGAGCGGGCGTCGTGACCCGGTACGCGCTGCGCGGGCTGTCCCTGGCCGCCGGGGTCGGCCTCTGGCAGCTGCTGACCGGCCTGAACGTCGACGTCTGGCTGCGTTTCTCGCAGTTCCCACGGTCACCGACGTGGCCCGCGCCTTCGCCGGCCGGCTGTCCGGCCCGACTACTGGACGGATCTGACCGACAGTCTCACCCGCATCCTCGCCGGGTTCCTGCTGGCCGCGGTGGTGGGGGTGGCGACGGGCGTGCTCGTGGCCCGGTCACGGATCGCCGAGGACCTGCTCGGTCCGCTGCTGGAGGTCGTCCGCCCCGTTCCGGCCATCGCCCTGGTCCCCGTGGCCATCCTGCTGTTCCCGTCCAACGAGCAGGGCATCGTCTTCATCACCTTCACCGCCGCCTACTTCCCGGTCCTGGTCTCCACCCGGCACGCGGTCCGGGCGCTGCACCCGGTGTGGGAGGAGGCGGTGCGCACGATGGGCGGCGGCCGGTGGCGGATCCTCGGCTCGGTCGTCCTGCCGGGTGCGCTGCCCGGCATCTTCGGCGGCCTGTCGGTCGGCATCGGCGTCTCGTGGATCTGTGTGATCTCCGCCGAGATGATCTCCGGGCAGTACGGGGTCGGCTACCGGACCTGGCAGGACTACACCGTCCTCGACTACGCCGGCGTGTTCGTCGGCATGATCACGATCGGCGTGCTCGGCTGGCTCACCTCCACGGCCGTCGAACTGCTGGGCCGCCGCCTGACCCACTGGCTGCCGCGTACGTCGTACGTCCCCGGCACGCGGGCCCCGCGCCGGGCACGCGTCGCCGGGCCGTCGTACCGGCCGGCCCCCGGACCAAGGAGAAGGTGCCCCATGACCAGCTCGTCTGACGTGTGCTCCCCCACTCGCGCCGACACGGGTCGCACCGGTACCGGGCGCCGCGGGGCGGGACTGGCCTTGCGGGCGGCCACTCTCGGACGGCCCGGCGCGCCCGCGCTGGACGGCGTGGACCTCGAGGTGCGCCCCGGGGGATCCTCACCGTCGTCGGCCCGTCCGGCTGCGGCAAGTCGACGCTGCTGCGGACGCTGGCCGGGCTGCTCGCGCCCCTCGCCGGGGACGTCACCCAGGACGGGCGCCCGCCGGCGGGCCGTCCGCCGACCGTGCGCTGGTCTTCCAGGAGGACGCCCTCCTGCCCTGGCGGACCCTGCGCGCCAACGTCGAACTGCCGCTGGCGGTCGCGGGGTTGCCGCGCTCCGAACGCCGTGCCCGGGCCGACGCCTGGCTCGGCCGCGTCGGGCTCGCGGCACAGTCCCGGCAGCTGCCGCACCGCGTCTCCGGCGGGCAGCGCCAGCGTGCCCAGCTGGCCCGGGCCCTCGCCGGAGCGCCCCGTGCCGTCCTGATGGACGAGCCGTTCGGCGCCCTCGACGCCCAGACCCGCGCCGGTATGCAGGACCTGCTGGTGGAGGTGCTGCACGGCACCGGCGCCACCGTCGTCTTCGTCACCCACGACGTGGACGAGGCCCTGTTCCTCGGCGACCGGGTGGCCCTGCTCGGCGGCGGTCGCGTCATCGCCGTACGGGACGTGCCGCGCCCGCGCGAGCGCGCCGCCCACGACGATCCCGCGCGTGCCGCGCTGCGGCGCGACGTCCTCACCTCACTCGGTTCGTGAAAGGCACCCTGGTGGACACTGCCCTGCAGATCCCGGCCCTCGCCGACGCACAGGAAATGAGCTGCGACGTCCTCGTGATCGGCGGCGGCACCGCCGGCACCATGGCCGCGCTGACGGCCGCCGAGCGCGGCGCGGACGTGCTGCTGCTGGAGAAGGCCCACGTCCGGCACTCGGGCGCGCTCGCCATGGGCATGGACGGCGTGAACAACGCGGTCGTCCCGGGCCGCGCCGAACCCGACGACTACGTCGCCGAGATCACCCGCGCCAACGACGGCATCGTCGACCAGTCCACCGTCCGCCAGACCGCCACGCGCGGCTTCGCGATGGTGCGGCGACTGGAGTCGTACGGGGTGAAGTTCGAGAAGGACGAGCACGGCGCGTACGCGGTCCGCCAGGTGCACCGCTCCGGCTCCTACGTGCTGCCGATGCCCGAGGGCAAGGACGTCAAGAAGGTCCTGTACCGGCAGTTGCGGCGACGCGAGATGCGCGAGCGGATCCGGATCGAGAACCGGGTGATGCCGGTGCGGGTTCTCACGGTGGCGGGGCGTGCCGTGGGCGCGGCCGGCTTCCACACCCGCACGGGCGCCTTCGTCACCGTGCGCGCGGGCGCCGTGATCCTGGCGACGGGTGCCTGCGGCCGCCTCGGCCTGCCGGCGTCCGGGTATCTGTACGGCACGTACGAGAACCCGACGAACGCGGGCGACGGCTACGCGATGGCCTATCACGCGGGCGCCGAACTGACCGGCATCGAGTGCTTCCAGATCAACCCGCTGATCAAGGACTACAACGGTCCTGCCTGCGCGTACGTCGCCAACCCGTTCGGCGGCTACCAGGTCAACCGGCACGGTGAACGCTTCGTCGACTCCGACTACTGGTCGGGGCAGATGATGGCCGAGTTCGCCGCCGAGGTGGCGAGCGACCGGGGCCCGGTGTACCTGAAGCTGAGCCATCTGCCGGAGGAGTCGCTCTCCGCCCTGGAGTCGATCCTGCACTCGACGGAGCGGCCGACGCGCGGCACCTTCCACGCGGGCCGCGGCCACGACTACCGCACGCACGACGTCGAGATGCACATCTCCGAGATCGGCCTGTGCGGCGGCCACTCGGCCTCGGGCGTCCGGGTCGACGACCACGCCCGTACGACCGTGCCCCGCCTGTACGCGGCCGGGGACCTGGCCTGCGTGCCGCACAACTACATGATCGGCGCGTTCGTCTTCGGGGACCTGGCGGGCGCCGACGCGTCCCGGTACACGGCGTTCGAAGGGGAGTTGCCGCTCGACCAGCTCCGGGAGGCGCACGAGCTGGTCTACCGCCCGCTGCGCAACCCCGACGGCCCGCCGCAGCCCCAGGTCGAGTACAAGCTGCGGCGCTTCGTGAACGACTACGTCGCCCCGCCGAAGTCCGGGGCCCGGCTGTCGCTGGCCCTGGAGGCGTTCGAGCGGATGCGTGCCGACATCGCCGCGATGGGGGCCCGCACCCCGCACGAGCTGATGCGCTGCGCGGAGGTGGGCTTCATCCGCGACTGCGCGGAGATGGCCGCGCGGGCCTCGCTGGCGCGCACGGAGTCCCGCTGGGGCCTCTACCACGACCGCCTCGACCATCCGCGGCGTGACGACGCGTCCTGGTTCCACCACCTCGACCTGCGCAAGTCCCCGACGGGCGCGATGGAGTTCACGGCGCGTCCCGTCGCCCCCTACCTGGTCCCGGTCGACGGCTACACCCCGGTCGGCGGCCCCGCGCGCCGGATCGGCGAGGTCCATCCGGAGCAGGTGGCGATCGCGGGGACCCGGGAGGCGGCGCCGGTGGCGATGCGGCAGGAGCGCGCCGTGCCCGGCACCAGCGCCGGGCCCGCCGCCTCGGCGGACACGCCGGCCACGCCACGCCTGCTCGAACTCCTCGCCCTCGCGGAGGACGCACCCCCGCTGCCCGCCCTCACCCCCTACCTGACCGACCCCGACCCTGCCGTCCGCCGGACGGCCCTCACTGTCCTGACGGAGACGGTACCGCCCGGCACGGGCCGGCGGTCGCCGCCGCGCTCACCGACACCGACGCCGGCGTGCGCGCCGCCGCGGCCGCCTCCCTGAGGGAACTCGTCGAGACGCTGTCCCCCGAACCGGCCCTGCGCGACGGCCTCACCGCCGCCCTGTCCGGGGCGGACCCCGTCGCCCGCGCCGCCGCACTGGACGCCCTGCGCGTCCTGCGCCTCGGGGACACCGCGCTGTTCGCCGACTCCCTGGCGGACTCGGACGTCACCGTGCGCATCGCTGCCGTGCGCGCGCTGGTGTCGGTCGACGCCGCCGAGGTCCTGGCCCGCGCGGCGACCGCCGACCCGTCCCGCGAGGTCCGCGTCGCGATCGCCAAGGCCCTGGCCACGGTGGCGGACGGACGACTCGCCGCCACCCTGTCGGCCGCCCCCGGCCCGGACCGGCTCCACTCGCCCCGGCTCGAATCGTCCCTGACCGAGCCGGCCCTGATCGAGTCGGCTCTGACCGAGCTGGTCGACGATCCCGACGCCTTGGTGCGCGCGGCCGCCTACGAGGCCCTGGGCAGGGCCGGCTGCCCGCTCCCCTGGCCGGACGCGCGCGGGCGGCGTTGTCCGACCCGGCCTGGCAGGTACGGGCCGGCGCCGCCACCGCCCTGTCCCTCGCGGACCCCGGCCTCGCGGTCCCTGCCCTCACCGAGGCCGTCGCCGACCCGAACGCCGACGTCCGCAAGGCCGCGGTGGCGGCACTGACCCGGCACCGTGCCACCGAGGCCGCCCGGGCGGCCCTGGCCACGGCGACGAAGGACCCGGACGCGGACGTGCGGGCCTACGCGGCGCGGGCACTGTGACACGGCGGCGGCGCCTGGTGCCGGGACCGGCCGACAGCACCGACGCACCGGCACCGCACGCCTTCCTCCAAGAGACACCCTCTGGGCCCGCGTCGCGCCTGCGCCACGCCCCACCCAGCGGCCCCCCCCAGCCGAGGCTGCAGCCAACAGTGCAGCCCCTCATAGCCTCCTGACGGACGTCGTAGAGTTCGAGCGTCCCGGTCCGTCACTTTGGGGAATTCCGACATGCGAGCAGGCAGTGTGGTGACCAAGGTCGTGGCAGTGCTGCTGGTCGTCGTGAGCGCCGGAGCGGCGGCCTGCACGAGCGGTTCCGGGAGGGCTCTGCTCCCTCGGCCTCGTCGACGAGTTCACCGGCGAGCAAGCCCGTGCCGCAGAATTCGGCGCCATCCCCGCAGACGCCCACACACCGGGCGGCGAAGGAGAGTCCGTCACCGAGCCCGGTGCGCGTCTCTCCTACGCCTTCCTCCCCACGCCCCTCCGCGCCCAGCCCCTCCGCACCGAGCGCCGCTCCACCGGGCGACGGCAACCCCACGGCGTGGCCCGAGGACGCCACCGTGGAGGAACTCCGGACCATGCGGCCGGGCATCGACAGGCCGAAGTCCTCGGGCGAGATCCAATGCGAATGGCTGCGTACTCAGGGCATCGCCTGCTGATCAACCGACGGCGATCTCTGCCCGATCACCGTTCCGCAGGCTGTCTCGGCATCAGATGGGATCCCGCTCGATGAGTTTCGACGTCTTCGTGTGCCGGTTCGAGAACGGGGAGCCCACGCCGTTGGACATGCGCGCCGCGCACGAGGTTCTCGGCCCCATGTGGTGGCGCGCGACCGGGAGACGGGCTTCCTGCTGGTGAGCACGGCGGCAGGCGAGGAGGCGGGCGTGTACGTCAACAGCCCGACCGGCATCACCTTCAACCGCTTCGGCGGGGAAGGGATCCTGGACCTCCTGGCCGCCCTGCTGCGGCGGCTGGACGCCGTGCTCGTCGTCCCGGGCGGGCCGACCGTCGTGCGGCGGGACGAGGACCGCGAGCGTCTGCCGGCCGTCCTCCGGGACGGGCAGCCCGTCGTGGTGGCCCGCACCGGTGCCGAGATCGACCGGGCGATCAGGGCTTCCTGAGGGTTTCGTGAGGGCTTCCTGAACGAACGGGACGGGGCCCTTCGCCTCGGCCCACGGTGTGGAGGGTAAGGAACATCTGCGCGCCCCTTTCCCGTGGCCGTCGCACGGCGCGTTCAGCGTGCTCAGCAGTCCCCGCCGGCGGCCAGGCCGTCGGCGGGGGCGTCGGCCCGTGGGGCGGCCCGGGGGCGTCGAACGGTGCGGCTCAGCGGGTGCGGTAGCGGGCGTAGAGCAGTCCGCTGCCGAAGGCGCGCTCCTCGACCAGTTCGAGGTCGAGGCGTACGCCGTCGGGGAAGAACCGCTTGCCGCCGCCGACCACACTCGTCGTGATGAACAGGCGGTACTCGTCGACCAGGCCGGCCGCGATCGCCTGGGCGGCGAGGGTCGGCCCGTCGACGGTGAGGTCGTGCTCGGATTCGGCCTTGAGCTTGCGCACCGCGTCCGGGTCGAAGGTCCGCTCGATCCTGGTCCTCGCGCTGGACACCGACGCGAGCGTCGTCGAGTACACGATCTTCTGCGCGGCCTGCCAGTCGCGGGCGTACTGGAGGATGTGCGGCGGCTGGTCCGGCTCGGTGTGCGCGGTCTCCCAGTAGACCATCGTCTCGTACATCCGCCGGCCGTAGAGGTACGTGCCGACCGGGCGGAAGAGGTCGCCGATGAAGGTGTGCACCTCCTCGTCGTCGGCGCCGGCGCCGAGGTCGCCCTCGGCCGCCACGGCGTAGCCGTCGAGCGAGGTGATCATGGAGTAGATGAGCTTGGCCATGCCTCTCCTTCGGTGACGAACACGTCAGCTGCCGGCCGGTGCCGCCGGCGGTGGTCCGCATGGTGTGACCTGAGTACGGCCCGCAACTCATCGCCCGCCCCGCCGGGTTCCCTCGCCGGCGGGCACGCGCCGTCCCTGCACCGGTTCTTGCTTCCCCGGTCCCGTCACCGGGCGGGCCGGACCTCCTCCACCCGTCCGTCGAACCGCTCCCCCGCGAACCGCAGGCCGGCCAGCGTCAGGTCGAGGGAGTCCCGTGGGACGGCGGTGGCCTTGACCACCGCCAGCGCACACCCCCCGGTCTCCGCGTCCCAGGCCTGCGCGCTTCCGGGATGGGCGGCCAGGAAGGTCTGCGGATCGACCGGCCACAGCACCACCCGCAGCATCCTCAGGCCCAGCGTCGGGGAGTGCTGCACCTGCAGGGCCACGCGGGCCACCTCGCTCCAGGACAGCGCGAGAGACACCTCGGAACTGCCTTCCAGCCGCAGACCGGCCTGGTCGAAGACGTATACGGCGCCGGTCTCGCGCAGGGCCAGCGGAGCGAAGGTCATGGCGTCGACGCCCAGTGTGGGATCCGGGTCCGGGGCCAGCGCGGCGCGGCGGAGGCGCTTGGTGAAGGCGGCTTCGGTGGCGCCGCCGGCGAAGCCCCACACCGCCTTCGCGAACGCCGCGAGTGAAGGCCGCATCACGCGTACCGGCACCCGGACCGCCCCACCGGGGGCCGTGTGGGATCGCTGGGAGAAGTCATCGTGGCCCGATCCTAGCGAAGGCTTCGGTGCGGGGGCCGCGCCCTCCCTGGTTCCCGGCATGACCTTCACCCCCATCTCATTGCAATGAACACAGCGAGGTGCGTTGCATTAACCCCGGTACCATTGCAATGAAATGCAGGCGTCTGCCTGCATGTATCGCGAATCCGCGAAGGAAGCACATTGCCTCGCCAATAAAGGCAACGTAGCGTTTCCCATATCAGAAACAAGCACGGCGCACGCACCGGACCCTGAGGAAGGACCCCGCCATGAAGTCGCCGCTCGCGCGTACTCCCGACCGTGCGGCCTCGGCCGGGGCGGGGGCCGTGGCCTGCTTCCTCAGGTTCGCGGTCCTCGGTGGCGGCACCGGCGTCCTGGCCGGCCTCGCGGCACCCCTTCTGGCGACGGTCACGCCCTGGGTGGTCGCCAACGCGGTCGTCACCGCCGCCTCCACGGCGCTCTCCACCGAGCTGCACTCCCGGGTCACCTTCGCCCAGGGGCGCGGCGCCGGATGGCGGGGGCACGCGCAGTCGGCGGGGTCGGCGGCCGTCGCCTACCTGGTCACCTGCACCGCCGTAGGGATCCTGCATCTGCTCGACCCCTCCCCCTCCGTGCCGGCCGAGCAGTTCGTCCATCTCGGAGCCTCCGGCCTCGCGGGCATCGGCCGCTTCCTCGTCCTGCGGCACTGCGTCTTCACCGCGCGCAACACCCCGGCCCCACGGGCGGCCGAGCCGTTGACACCCGCACTCCATCGGCCTAGCCTGAACGCGCCGTTCACTATATGAACGCCTAGGATTTCGCGGGCCGTCCGCCCAGTGGAGGGAGCGCTCTTGCTGCCCACGACCATGTCCGCCGTGCTGCTGACCGGCCACGGCGGGCTCGACAAGCTGGAGTACCGCACCGACGTCCCCGTTCCGTCCCCCCGGCCGGGTGACGTGCTCATCGAGGTGGGGGCCGCCGGGATCAACAACACCGACATCAACACCCGCATCGGCTGGTACGCGAAGCAGGTGACGGCCGGGACGGAGTCCGGCGCGGCCCAGGGCTTCGACTCCGTCGCCGACGGGGACCGGGCCAGCTGGTCCGGCACCGCCCTCGCCTTCCCGCGCATCCAGGGCGCCGACGTCTGCGGCAGGATCGTCGCGGTCGGCGAGGGGGTGCCCGCCGGACGCGTCGGCGAGCGCGTCCTCGTACGCACCATGCTCCGGGCCCCGGTCGGCTTCGCGCCCTACGCCTGCTGGACGTACGGCAGCGAGTGCGACGGCGGCTTCGCCCAGTACGCCACCGCCCCGGCAGCCGACACGTACGCGGTGGTGAGCGACTGGAGCGACGCCGAGCTGGCGGCGGTCCCCTGCGCGTACTCCACGGCGGAGAACATGCTGCACCGCACCGGCACCGGCGCCGAGCACGTGCTCGTCACGGGCGCCTCGGGCGGCGTGGGTCTCGCCGCCGTGCAGCTCGCCAAGCGGCGCGGAGCGACCGTCACCGCCGTCTGCTCCGCCGCCAAGGCCGCCGACGTCCTGGCCCAGGGCGCCGACCGGACCCTCGACCGCGGCGCCGACCTCGTCGCCGAGCTGGGCGCGGGCTCCGTCGACGTCGTCGTCGACCTGGTGGCCGGACCGCAGTGGCCGTCCCTGCTGGAGGTGCTGCGCACCGGGGGCCGGTACGCGGTCGCCGGCGCCATCGGCGGGCCGATCAGCGAGATCGACCTGCGCACCGTGTACCTCAAGGACCTCACCCTGTTCGGCTGCACGTTCCAGCCCGACGCCGTCTTCGAGAACCTCGTCTCCTACATCGAGCGGGAGGAGATCCGGCCCGTCGTCGCCGCCACGTTCCCGCTCGCCGAGATCGCCACCGCGCAGCAGGAGTTCCTGAGCAAGAAGCACACCGGGAAGCTCGTCCTCGTACCGCCGGCCACCGGCCACGAGCGCTGAGCGGCCGGACCGGGCAAGGAGACCGCGACCATGAAGATCACCCGGATAGAGCTCTTCCAGGCCGACCTGCCGTACTCCGGCGGCACCTACCTGCTGTCGGGCGGCCGTACCTACACCTCCTTCGACGCCTCCATCGTCCGCATCACCTGTGACGACGGCACCCAGGGCTGGGGCGAGTCCACCCCGTTCGGCTCCACCTGGATCGCGGCGCACGCACGCGGCGTACGGGCCGGCATCGAGGAGATCGCCCCGCATCTGCTCGGCCACGACCCGCGCCGCGTCGACCGCGTCAACGACGTCATGGACGAGGCACTCACCGGCCACAACCACGCCAAGACCGCGCTGGACGTGGCCTGCTGGGACGCCTTCGGCCGATCGGCCGGCCTCCCGTGGCCGAGCTCCTCGGCGGCTCGACCGGCGTCGGCATGCCGCAGATGTCGTCCATCCACGCCGGTGACCCCGAGGAGATGCGTGCGCGGGTGGCCGAGCACCGGGCCCGCGGCTACCGCTCGCACTCCATCAAGATCGGCGCGTCGGAGGAGGAAGGGGGCCCGGCGCTGGACGCCGAGCGCATCGCCGCCAGCCTCGCCGACTCCCGCCCCGGCGAGTTCTTCCTCGTCGACGCCAACAACGGGCTGCTGCCCGAGTCCGCGCTGCGGATGCTGCGCCTGCTTCCCGCCGGCCTCGACTTCACCCTGGAGGCGCCCTGCGCCACCTGGCGGGAGACGATGAGCCTGCGCCGGCGCTGCCCGTACCCGATCATCATCGACGAACTGGGCGTGGAGGACGCCGACATCGCGTTCACCGCCGCGGGCGACGTCGCCGACGGCATCGGACTGAAGATCTCCAAGGCGGGGGTCTGACCCGCGGCCGGCGCCACCGAGACATCGCCCGCGCCAGTGGACTGACCGTCTCGGTGCAGGACACGGTCGGCTCCGCGATCGCCTTCGCCGGAATCGTCCATCTCGGCGCCACGGTCCGCCCCGGATGCTGCGCTCGGTCCTCAACTGCGCCGACATGGTGACGCTGAGGACCGCGGAGTTCGACGCGGTCGGCGAGGACGGGCTGGTGCGCCCGCCCGCCGCGCCGGGTCTCGGCCTGGACGTCGACGAGGAGGTTCTCGGCGACCCGGTCGCGCAGTGGGCCCTGTGACGCGCAGAGCACCGCGTCGGCGCCGCGTCGGCGCCGCGTCGGCGGGCGCCGCGCCGGCCGCGTCCGTCCTCTCCCGTACGCGGATCCGCCGGACGCCCGCGTCCGTCCTCTCCCGTACGCGGATCCGCCGCGGACGCCCGGGGCCGTCAGTCCGACTCGTCCCACAGGGCCGCCGCGAGCCGGTCCACGGTGCCCCGCATCAGTTCCAGGGTGGCCGGGATCTGGTCCCGCGAGAAGCGGTACCGCGGGCCGTTCACGGTGAGGATCGCGATCAGCTCGCCCGCCGGGTCCCGCACCGGCCGGGACAGCGACAGCAGGCCCTCCTCCAGCTCGTTGTCGATGATCCCGTAACCCTGCTCGCGGACCTGGTCCAGCTCGCGCAGGAGCTGGGCGCGGTCGGTGATGGTCTGCTCCGTGAACGCCTCGAGCCGCTCCGGCAGCATGGCCGTGACCCGTTCCCGCCCCAGCTCGGCCAGGAGCACCTTCCCCGTCGAGCTGGCGTGCAGGGGGTAGTGCCGGCCGCGCATGCCCTGGTTCATCACACCGACGACGTGCGAGCCGTACGCCTCGGCGATCAGCTCCAGACCGTCGTCCGGCGTGGCGACGGAGAGGGTGACGGACTCGTCGACGCGGTCGGCGAGCTCCTGCAGGAGCGGCTGCGCGCGCTGAGCGACACCCGAGTACGGGTCGGCGTACCGGCCGAGCCGGGCCAGCTCCCAGCCGAGGACGTAGTTGTTGTCGATGCGGTCCACGAGCCCGGTCTGCTCCAGGCTGAGCAGCAGCCGGAACGCGGTCGGCCGGGACATCCCGACGGCCTTGGCGAGCGTGGTCACGGTGGCGCCACCGCGCGGCTGGGCCGCCAGCTCCCGCAGCAGTCGCGCCGCCTTGACCACGGACTTGTTGGTCAGCTCTGCGGGGGCGGCGGATTCGTCGATCATGAAAACCTCTTCGGCGGCTGGACGGCAGGTACGGTGCGGTGGCGGACCGCCTTCACTCTACTGACCGGTCGTTCGCATCGTGAACGCACCGGTAACGTCGCTCCGTCCCGGCCGGTGACGGCGGAAGGGGCCGGCACTGTTCCCAGTGCCGGCCCCTTCGGGTGACGACGGCCGCGGTCGGTGCGGCCGGTGCGCGTGGTTACAGCGCGCGGACGCGGGACGCCTGCGGGCCCTTGGGGCCCTGGACGACCTCGAACTCCACGTGCTGGTTCTCCTCCAGGCTACGGAAGCCGGAGCCGTCGATCTCCGAGTAGTGCACGAAGACGTCGGCGCCGCCGTCGGCCTGGGCGATGAAGCCGAAGCCCTTCTCGGCGTTGAACCACTTCACGGTTCCCTGAGTCATTGCTGCTCCTCACAGGGGCTGGGATAGGGGCTCCGCACCGTGCGGGGCTCCCGGCCGGTTCACGACGCGGCTGCTCCAGCGACCTGGAAAGCAAGCTTCGCGCCCGCAACATCGTTCTCTGCGAGCATGCGACTGGCACAGACACACAAACAAAACGTCGACCGCCCTGTACAACCGGGCTTCCGCCCGGTTCATTCCCGGGCCCGGAGCAATGCCGCAGGGCGGGATGCCCACGGCGTCCGCGTGCCCGGCGGCCCACCGGGCGAAGGAGTCCGGTCCGCGAAGGGCGCGGCTGCCTCGGCGGCGGCCGCGCCCTTCGCCGGTGCCGGTCAGACGCCGGCCGTCTCGGGCTCCCGGGCCGGCGGGACGGAGCCGGTGGTGTCGCCGAGTTCCTTGTGGAGCTTCTCCCCCTCCACGTCGACGTTGGGCAGGAGGCGGTCCAGCCACGCGGGCAGCCACCACGCCTTGGTGCCCAGCAGGGCGAGCACGGCGGGCACGATGGCCATGCGGACCACGAAGGCGTCGAAGAGGACGGCGACGGCGAGGCCGAAGCCCATCATCTTGATCATGTCATCGTTCTCCATGATGAAGCCGGAGAAGACGCTGATCATGATGATCGCGGCCGCCGCGACGACCCGGCCGCCGTGGGTGAAGCCGGTGGTGACGGAGTCGGCGGCGGACGATCCGTGGACGTACGCCTCGCGCATCCGGGTCACGAGGAAGACCTCGTAGTCCATGGCCAGGCCGAAGACCACGCCGATCATGAAGATGGGCATCATGGACATGATCGGGCCCGGCTGGTCGACGCCGAAGACGTCCGCGAGCCAGCCCCACTGGAAGACCGCGACCACCGCGCCGAGCGCCGCCGCCACGGAGAGCAGGAAGCCCAGGGCGGCCTTCAGCGGGACGAGCACGGAGCGGAACACCAGCATCAGCAGCAGGAACGCGAGGCCGACGACGAGGGCCAGGTAGGGGATCAGCGCGTCGTCGAGGGTCTGCGAGAAGTCGATCGTCATCGCGGTCATGCCGGTGACCAGCATGGTGGCGCCGGTCTCGGACCTGATGTCGCCGGACAGTGCGCGGATGTCCCGCACCAGTTCCTCGGTGGCCGCGTCGCTCGGCCCGGTCCGGGGCACCACGGTGAGCACGGCGGTGTCGCCCTGCTCGTTGAAGGTCGCCGGGGTGACGGCGGCGGCCTCGCCCAGGGCGGTGATCTCCTTGCCGACGCTCTCGGCGGCGGCCTTCGGGTCGTCGGCGCCCAGTGTGTCGACGGTGACCATCAGCGGACCGTTGAACCCTGCGCCGAAGGACTCGGACAGCATGTCGTAGGCCTTGCGCTGGGTGGTGTCGGGTGCCGCGCTGCCCTCGTCGGGCAGGCCCAGCTCCAGGCCGGCGGCCGGTACGGCGATCACACCGAGGCCGAGCACCGCGGTGAGCAGCACGGTCACCGGACGGCGCAGCACGAAGCGGGCCCAGCGGGTGCCGAGCTTGGGCTTGCCGGGCTCGGTGCGCTGCCCGGCGGCGGTGGCCTTGCGGTCCTTGCGGCTGAGCGCCTTCCTGCCGGCGAAGCCGAGCAGGGCCGGGGTCATGGTGAGCGCGATCAGCACGGCGATGCCGACGGTCGCGGCGGCCGCGAGGCCCATCTTGGTGAGGATCGGGATGTCGACCACCGCGAGGCCCGCCAGGGCCACGATGACGGTGAGGCCGGCGAAGACGACGGCCGAGCCGGCGGTGCCGACGGCGCGTCCGGCGGCCTCCTCGGGGCGCGGCCCTCGGCGATCTCGGCGCGGTAGCGCGAGACGATGAACAGGGCGTAGTCGATGGCGACCGCGAGGCCGATCATCATGGCGAGCGTGGAGGTCGTGGCGGACAGCTCCAGCGTGCTGCCGAGTGCGCCGATGCCGGAGATGCCGATGCCGACGCCGATGATCGCCGAGAGCAGCGGCATGCCGGCGGCGACGAGCGAGCCGAAGGTCAGCAGGAGCACGACGGCGGCGACGCCGATGCCGATGAGTTCGGCGGTGCCGCCCATCTCCTGTTCGGCCATGACCGCGTCGCCGCCGGTCTCCACCGTGAAGCCGCCGCCGCGGGCCTCGTCGGTGGCGTCGGTGAGCGAGGCGCGGGCCTGGTCGGTCAGCTCCATGGCGTTGACCTCGTACGTCACGGAGGCGTACGCGGTGGTGCCGTCCTTGCTGACGGCGTTCGCCGCGAAGGGGTCGGCGACCGAGGCGACCTGCGGGCCGTCGCCGAGGGCGGCGACGAGCTGTTCGACCTTGGCCTTGCCGGCCGGGTCGGAGATCTTCTCGCCCTCAGGGGCGCGGATCACGACACGTGCCGTGGCACCTTCGGCGGAGGCCGCGGGGAAGCGTTCGTCGAGCAGGTCGAACGCCTTCTGGGACTCGGTGCCGGGCATGGAGAAGGAGTCTTCGGGCGGGGCGGGCGCCGTGGACGCGGCGACGCCGGCGCCCACGAGTATGGCCACCCACAGCAGGGCGACGAGACCGCGGCGCCGGAACGCTCGTCGGCCGAGTCGATAAAGGAACGTAGCCACCTGGGACCAATCCGTCGGATACGGGCAGGACGAGACCCGGCAGATGGGATGGCAGGGTTTCTGACCGGGGTACCCGTTCATGCTCGCCCGGGTTCCGCCGCGTTTGATCCGTCCCTGGGGCTGGACCGGCGTACTGCGCCGGGTGTAGTGCGTTGCGGTCCTCCTCTCCCCGGGGCGTAGATCCCGAGGATGGGTGTACGCCGCATTTGTTCCGTCGTGGAACCAGTGGCCGGATCCGTGTGGCCGGGCGGCGGCTGCCGGTGCCCCGGTCCGAAGTACGCCGCGAGCCCGTGGTCGAGGTCCACGCGGACGGCCCCCTCGCCGGGCGCGACGACCGTGTGGGTGCGGGCCAGGAAGCGCCGCAGGACGTCGGTGGGGAACCGCAGGACGGCGACGCCGGCGGGCGTGGAGAACGCCACCAGGGTCCGGGCCGGGCCGTCGGGCATCACTCGCACCGCGTCGGCACCGGCGTGCGCGTCCAGCCCCCGGCCAGCAGTGCGCGGGCGAACGTCCAGGTCGCGGCCTCGCCCTCGGCGGTCACGTGTGCCGGGAAGTCGAGGTGGACGGCGTCCGGGTGGGCGGAGGTGTACCGGAGGGTGACGGGGGTGGGATCTGGCGGTCGGCGGTGAGCAGTCGGGCACCGGTGGGCGTTTCCAGGGTGACGTGCATGGCAAGGCTCCGTTGGTGGTGTGGCACCGGCCGTGGAGGGCCGTTGTGCCGTGAGACCGGCAACGGGGCCCTGCGTTACGCGAGTTCACCCAGGTGTTTGCTATGACGTGCGTCACTCCGGCGGGACGCGGCGGTCCGGGCCGGCGCCCGCCTCGGCGTCGTCTACGGGGCCATCTCGTAGGCGCCGGAGAGCGCCTCGACGCGCTCCCAGACGCGGCCGGAGCGGGCCTCGTCGACGACCGGGCGGCGGACGGCGCCGAGCGCCCACTCACGCTGCCGTTCGGTGGCGGAGTCCTTGCCGTGGAGTTCGACGGCGTATCCGGAGAAGTCGCGGACGAGGACGGCGAACAGTTCGTCGAGGACGTCCTCGTCGAGGCCGGTGATCCGGGCCTGTTCCAGGACGAGCTGGCCGTGCACCACCAGTGCGAAGAGCTGGCCGACGGCGAGCAGGAGGTCCAGGTCGCGGCTCTGCCGCTCGTCGGGGCGGCGGTGGTGACGAAGTCGCACAGGGCGTCGGCCTGCTCGCGGAACCGGGCCACGTTGGGGACCGCCGCGTACGCGTCGAAGGCGGGGCGCCAGTCGTGGAACCGGATGGAGCCGAGCCCGCGGGCCGGGCCCTGCCGGAAGAGGAAGGTGTCGTCGGCGGCGTCGAGGCGGGTGGGCACCTCGGGGTGGTCGACCGGGTCGAGCAGGTGGTTGCGCAGGAACTTCAGGATCAGGGCGAGGTTGACGTGGACGGTGCCCTCCAGCTTGGGCAGTCCCCTAATCTCGATCGCGGCCTGGCCGAAGTAGTTGTCCTTCTCGAAGCCCTTGGCGGCGATGACGTCCCACATCAGGTCGATGACCTTCTCGCCCTCGGTGGTGACCTTCATCTTGGTCATCGGGTTGAAGAGCAGGTAGCGGCGGTCGTCCGGTCCCGCGGAGCGGAAGTAGTCGACGGCGCGGTCGCTGAACAGCTTCATGCCGACCAGGCGCACGTAGGCGTCGACCAGTTCGCGCCGCACGTGCGGGAAGGCCGTGACGGGGCGGCCGTACAGGATGCGGTTGTGGGCGTGGGTGACGGCCTCGTACATGGCGTGCTCGCAGATGCCGATCGAGGCGGTGCACAGGTTGAACTTGCCGATGTTGACGGTGTTGAGGGCGGCGTCGAAGGCGGCGCGGCCGGTGTGCAGGACGTCCTCGGGCCGGACCGGGTAGTCCTCCAGGCGGAACTCGCTGACGTACTTGGAGGAGTCGACGACGTTCTTCACCAGGTGGTACGAGGGGTGGCGGCTGTCGGCGGCGAAGAAGACGTAGCCGTCGGGGCCCTCGACGTCGGTGCGGCGGCCGAAGACGGAGACGAGTCCGGCGGCGTTGCCGTTGCCGATGTAGTACTTGGAGCCGGTCGCCCGGAAGCCGCCGTCGCCGTCGGGCTCCAGCAGCATGTCGGTGGAGTAGATGTCGGCGCCGTGGTTCTTCTCGGACAGGCCGAACGCGAACACCTCGCCCTGGGAGAGGAGTTCGGCGGCGCGGGCGCGGGCGGCGGCGTTGTCGCTCTGCCAGACCGGGCCGAGGCCGAGGATGGTGACCTGCCAGGCGTACCAGTAGTCGAGGCCGTAGAAGCCGAGGATCTCGTTGAGGGCGGCGATCCGGGCGGTGTCCCAGCGCTGGCCGGGCCGGTCGCCGTCGGCGGCGGGGGTGAGGAAGGTGGCGAACAGCCGCTCCTTGGCGGCGAAGTCGAGGAAGTCCCCAGCCAGGCGCGGTTGCGGTAGTCCTCGACGAGCCTGCGCTTGCCGCGTGCCTCGAACCAGTCGACCGTGGCGCGCAGCAGCCTGCGGGTCTCGGGTCGAAGTGCGCCGGGTCGTATGTGCGCGGGTTGAACAGGAGCGGGTCGGCCATGAGGGGGTGCCTTCCGGGAGGTCGGTGGGTGTGCGTGACGGGGCCCTCCGGCCCGGGGGCCGGGCCGGAGGGGTGGCGGGGCGCGCCGGGGAGGGCGGCCCGGGGCTCAGGCGGTGCCGGGCCGCCGGTCGCGGAGCCGGTGGAGGGTGTCGAGGACGTCGTCCAGCCAGTCGATGGTCATGCGCTCGAAGGCGATGCCTCCGCGCAGGACGGCGTGCTGGAGTTCCTGGCCGGTGTCCAGGGGCCGCGGGGCCCCGGGTCCGGTGAAGTCCCGCTGTTCACCGGCGAGGTAGCGGGCGAGCCGGTCCCGGTGTGCCTCGCGGTGGCGCTCGACCTCGCAGATCAGTGCCGCCGGGTCGTCGAAGGCGGCGCCCCGGATCTTCACGGCGAGCTCGTGCCGGAGGCTCTCGGGTTCGACGGGCCGGTGCAGCCACGCGGAGAGCGCGGCTCGGCCCGGCGGCGCGACGGAGTACTCCTTCTTGTCCGGCCGGCCTTCCTGCGGCACCGCCCGGACGTCCAGGAGGCCGTCGCTCTCCATCCGCCCGAGCACCCGGTAGATCTGCTGGTGGGTCGCGGTCCAGAAGTACCCGATCGACCGGTCGAAGCGGCGGGCGAGTTCGTATCCCGAGCCCGGCTTCTCCAGCAGCGAGACGAGGATCGCGTGGTCGAGCGCCATGCCCCGATCCTCGTATGCAACTTGTTGCATAGGCAAGGTGTCCCTGGGCGATGAGACGCGGGTCACCCCGGTCCCGGCCGTTGCGCTGCCGGGACCCGGAAGTCGACCGACCCCAGGCGCCGCCCTCGCGCGCCCGCCGCCAGGGGTGCCCGGTTCAGGCCGCGGTCATCGGCGGCCCGGCCGCAGACGGACCGGCAGGACCGCGTGGCCGTTGCTGATCAAGGTGGGCAGGGGCCGCAGCCGGTCGGCGGGGACGGCGAGTCCGGCGTCCGGGAACCGTTCGAAGAACAGCCGCAGAGCGGTCGCGACCTCCAGGCGGGCGAGGGGAGCGCCGAGACAGAAGTGGACGCCGTGACCGAAGGCGAAGTGGTCCTTCGACGGACGGGTGGCGTCGAAGCGGTCGGCGGTCTCGCCGTGCCAGGCGGGGTGCCGGTTGGCGGCGGAGAACGAGACGAGGATCGCGTCGCCCTTGGCGATCGTCCGGCCGTCGGGCAGGGGGATGTCGGCGAGGGCGTAACGGAGGGGAACGTGTTTGACCGCCGGCTCGTGCCGGAGGGTCTCCTCCACGACATCGCTCCAGTCGACGCGTCCGGCCCGCACACGGGCGAGCTGCGCGGGTCGGTCAGCAGGGCGGTGACCGCCTGGTCGATGACGTTGACGGTGGTCTCGTACCCGGCGCTGATCATCAGCAGGAGCGTGTCGCGCAGCTCGGCGTCGGTGAAGCCGCCGCCGTCGCCCTCGTCGTCGCGGGCGGCGACCAGCAGGGAGGTCATGTCGTCGCCCGGCCGGGCGCGTTTGGCCGCGACGAGTTCGTCGAGGGCCGCGTACAGCGCGCTGGTGTTGGCGGCGGCCTCCTCCGCGGTGAGCGTCGTCGCGAAGACCCGGTCGACCATGGCGCGGAAGCCGGGGCGTTCGTGTTCGGGCACACCCATCAGCTGGCCGATCACCGCGATCGGCAGAGGGTAGGCGAGGTGTTCGCGCAGATCGACGGCGTCGTCGGCCGATAACGCCGCCAGGTCGTCGAGCAGGCCGGTGACGACGGCCTCGACTCCCGGTCGCATGGCCTGGATGCGCCGGGCGGCGAAGGCCGGCGCGACCATCCGGCGCAGCCTGCGGTGGTCGGCTCCGTAGGCGGTGAACATGTTGTTCACGGCGATCCACAGCGCCAGCGGCCAGGTGGCGACGGTCTCCTCGAACGCCGGCCAGTGGGCGCGGGCGTCCTTCGAGACGTGCGGGCTGGTGAGGATCTCCTTCAGCAGCCGGGGGTCGGAGACGGACCAGGCGGTCACGCCCAGGATGTCCACCTGGGTGGCCGGGCCGCGGGCTCGCAGAGCACGGTCCTCGGCGTGGTGGTCGGTGCTCGCGGGATCGAGCACGAACGTCTGCTGGTCGGGCACGGGGCTCCTTCGGCGAGGGGTGCGCGGGTACGGGACGGCGGGCCGGGCGGGGTGTCCCCACCGGCGCGGTGGGCGGTTGCCCGGCTCGCCGACGGGTCCGGCCGGGCGCTCCCGCCTCGCCGGCGGGTCGGCCGGTGACCCGGTACCCGCACCGTAGAAGGTGCGCGGCCGCGGGGAACACCTCCTGTCCGGTCAACAACTCCGGCCGCGCTGGCCGGTGAGGGCGGCGTCCGCGCCGCTCCGCGGGCAGGACGGCGGGCGGCATGACGACGGTGGGGCCTGCCGACGCGCGTCGGCAGGCCCCACCGGGTCTCGTGCGGCGTGATCCGCCGCCGCTCACGCCTCCGGGGAGGCGGTGCCCCCGAGCATCGCCGAGGCCGCCTGGAACGGAGTGGGGTCGCCGGCCGGCGCGGCCTCGGGGTGCCGGTGGCAGGTGAAGCCGAGCCGGGTGACGGCCCGGACGACTTCGCCGCTGGTGAAGTCGCGGCGGTCCTGACCGGTGATGATCTGGCCGACCTGCATGACCGGGTAGCGGCGCCGTCCGATGGTCACGGAGTCACCCGTGACGAGCTCGGGTGCGACGCCCTTCATGGCGGCCAGCACCCGCTCTTGGTCAGTTCGAACGGGTACCGGGCGATGACACAGCGCATGACGCCTCACAAGGGGAAGGGGACGGGCGGGGGAAGGAGCCGGGCCGGCGGTGCGGTCAGCCGGCGAGGGCGAGGCCGGCCGGGGCCCTGCCGGGGCCGCCGGCGGGCGGGGTGAACGGTCCGCCGAGGATGTCCCGCAGCCGGATCCGGTCCGTGTAGGCGGGGCTGTCGCGCAGAGCGGCCAGCCGGGCCAGGGTGACCCGGCCGGTGCTCTGGTCGTCCCCGTCGCACAGGACGAGGTGGTCGACGCGGGCCCCGGCCATGAGGGACAGGGCCACCTCGACCGTCATGTCGTCGCGGACGCGGGGGCCGCACATGCCACTGTCGGGGGCCGGGGCCTCGGGTGAGCCGTCCGCGCGGCGGTGCGCCGCGGGGTGCGGCGGCTGAGTCGGCGTCATGGTGCCTCCTGACCGGAAGGGGTGGGTTGACCGGGTGCCGGGAACTGCCGGACAGGCCCTAGGCGGCCGGGCCGGGGCCGGAGCGCCGAGGGTCCTCCGGCGTGCCGCTTCGCCGAGGGGCCGGCCCCGGTCGGCGCGGCTCCGGCGGCTCCGGCGGCCCTGCGGCGACGGTGAGGCGCCGCGGGGGCGGTCCGGGCTCGGGGCGGGGATGACGACCGGGACGCCGGAGGGGGCCTGCGCACCGGTGATGCGGCTCAGCTCCGCCTCGCCCGCACGCACCTGGGTGATCGACGGGGTGATGCCCGCCGACGCCATCAGGCGGCTCATGCCGCGCCGCTGGTCGGGGGTCACCAGGGTGACGACGCTGCCGGACTCGCCGGCGCGGGCCGTGCGGCCGCCGCGGTGCAGGTAGTCCTTGTGGTCGCTGGGCGGGTCGACGTTGACGACCAGGTCGAGGTGGTCGACGTGGATGCCGCGTGCCGCGACGTTGGTCGCCACCAGGGCGGTCACCTGTCCGCTCCTGAACTGGGCGAGGGTCCGTGTGCGCTGCGGCTGGGACTTGCCGCCGTGCAGGGCCGCGGCGCGGACGCCGCTGCTCAGCAGGTGCCGGGTCAGCCGGTCCACCGCGTGCTTCGTGTCCAGGAACATGATCACCCGCCCGTCCCGCGCGGCGATCTCCGTGGTCGTGCGGTGCTTGTCCGCGTCGTGCACGTGGAACACGTGGTGTTCCATCGTGGTCACGGCACCCGCCGACGGGTCGACGGAGTGGACCACCGGGTCCGTGAGGTAGCGACGGACCAGCCGGTCGACGTTGCGGTCCAGGGTGGCCGAGAAGAGCATCCGCTGACCGTCGGGGCGTACCTGGTCGAGCAGCGCGGTGACCTGGGGCATGAAGCCCATGTCGGTCATCTGGTCGGCCTCGTCGAGGACCGTGACGGCCACGTCGTCGAGCCGGCAGTCGCCCCGGTCGATGAGGTCCTTCAGCCGTCCCGGCGTGGCGACGACCACCTCGGCACCGGCGCGCAGCGCACCGGCCTGCCTGCCGATGGACATCCCGCCGACGACGGTGGCCAGCCGCAGGCTCACGGAGCGGGCGTACGGGGTGAGCGCGTCGGTGACCTGCTGGGCGAGCTCGCGGGTGGGGACGAGGACGAGGGCGAGCGGCTGCCGCGGTTCGGCGCGCCGCCCCGCCGTGCGGGCCAGTACGGCGAGGCCGAAGGCGAGGGTCTTGCCGGAGCCGGTGCGGCCCCTGCCGAGGACGTCGCGGCCGGCGAGGGAGTTCGGCAGGGTGGCCGCCTGGATCGGGAACGGTGCGGTCACGCCCTGCCGGCCGAGGGTGGCCGCCAGCGGCGCGGGCATGGCGAGGTCGGCGAACGACGCGACGGCCGGCAACGCCGGTGTGACCGTCTTCGGCGGCGCGAACTCGCCCTGCGCGGCTCGGCCGGCCGGGCGGTTTCCGGGCGCCTTGGCACGACGGCGACCACCGGAGCGGCCGGTGCCGCCCCGCCTTCGAATCGGTCGTACGTGCGGGATGTGCGGGCATGCTTCATGCGGAACCTTCCTTGATGGGCACGTATCAAGGAATTCCCGCGGCGGCCGACGAGCGGCGCCGAGAATCTCGAGACGAGCCTGAGCAGACAGGGGGCGCACGGAACGACAGGGGCCGTACCGCGGGCGGCCGCGGACGGCCGGCGGAGTTTTTCCGTCGTGCGCCCCGAAATGCAGCGAGCCGGGGCCCGCACCCCAGAGGTGCGGGCCCCAGCTGCGAAGTGAATGCGTCGGCGCCTGTGTCAGGCGGGGACGATGTTCTCGGCCGTCGGGCCCTTCTGGCCCTGCGCGATGTCGAACGACACCTTCTGGCCTTCCAGCAGCTCACGGAAGCCCTGGGTGGCGATGTTGGAGTAGTGGGCGAAGACGTCGGCGCCGCCGCCGTCCTGCTCGATGAAGCCGAAGCCCTTTTCCGAGTTGAACCACTTCACAGTGCCGGTAGCCATGTCATTTCTCCTTCGGAGGCGGTGTCAGGAATTCACCGTGTGCGAATTCCGTGTCGCCGTGCTGATTACCCCGTAGGAAATGAACCTTCTGGCAACCACACCTGCAACTGAGATCGACAGTAGCACGCCGCGATCACCCCTGCACGGTCGATAATTCCGCCCCGCCCGGCGAACGGGGAATACTCGTCGCGCCCCGCACCTATTTCTGTCGCCGCCGGCACAGATATGGCTCGCCGCGCATCCGGCCTCCGGACCGTTTCGCTTCTCCCCGGCTCCGTGACCTCCCCGACGGGCCGGGTGGCGCCGCCGGCGCCGGCAGGGCACGCCACGGCCCCGGACTCCGCGAGCCGGCCCGCCGCGACGAAGGTCACATCTGTGCCGCGCGGGCGCGTCGGCCGCCCCGCGGGCCTCAGGGCCGGTCGTACTCGGACCGGAACTTCTGGGCGACGTCGCGCAGCTTGACGTTGTGGTGCTGGGAGATGCGGCGCAGTACGTCGAAGGCGTCGTCCTCGCTCAGCCGGTGGCGGGCCATGAGGATGCCCATCGCCTCGCCGATGGCGTGGCGGGTCTCCATGGCGTGCTCGAGCTGGTCGATGGTGCGGGCGCTGGACAGCGCGACCGCGGCGTGGGAGGCCAGCATCCAGCCGGCGGTCTCGATCTCCTCGGTGAAGGCGCCGGGGCGGCGGGCGTACAGGTTGAGCGCGCCGAAGTCCTCCTTGTCGGTGTAGAGCAGGATGCCGGTCATGCTGCCGATGCCGAGCTTCCGGGCCGCTTCGGCATAGGCGGGGCAGCCCGGCTGGGGCCGGGTCATGTCCGTGATCCGGTAGGTGCGCGAGCCGTTCTCACGGCGGGCGAGGTCGTAGCACGGCCCTTCGCCCAGCTCGCCCTGGAGGCGGTCGGACTCCTCGACCATGTCACCGCACGAGGCCAGCGTGATGGCCCTGCCCTTGCGCACCGCGAGGATCCCGGCCGCGTCGCAGCCCTGCACCAGCTCCACCGCTGCCGCGGCGATCGCGTCCAGCGTCTCGGACACCGACTGCTTGGCCAGCAGATCCCGCGCCAGCACGGCCATCTGTTCGGCGAACTCCCGCCACTGCACCCCGCCACCACCCGCCTCGACCTGCCCACTCGGCCTTCCCGCCACCCTAACGCCGCCCGGCCCGCCGGGCCGGGCGGGCCGGGCGGCATACGTGGCCCGTGTACGGAAGCCGGGCGGCAGCCGTGCCCCGCGCACCGGGGCCGGGCGGCCGCGCGGCGGGGCGGCCGGTCAGTTCTCCGCCGGCGAGTGCGGCCGCACCTGCCGCAGCGGCTGGTCATGGGCGTCCGCTTCCAGCGGTGGCGCGGTCCGCCGGTCCGGACGGTGCTCTCCCGGCACGGAGATCCTGTAGCGCGGGGCGTCGGCGGCTCCGGGAGCGACCGGCACCGGCCGGCGCGCGGCGAGGCGGCCCACCCAGCGACGCCCGCACAGCGGGCACGGCGGGGCGCCGGCGGCGTCGTACGGGGACGGCACGGGGTGCCCGTCGCGGGTGAAGTACTCCCACTCCTGCCCCTGCTCGTCGCGGTAGGACTGGACGTCGTAGTCGACGCTCCACTTGTGCCAGCAGTGGCCGCAGGTGAATTCGACGCGTTCCACGGCGAGTTCGGTGATCATCGTGTCCTCCCTCGGCATGCGACAACGTGGTGTTCCGACCACGGCGGAGCCGCTGCCGCCGGCAACCGGGCGGCGACGCGCGCCGTGAGTCCCATTCTCGTCACACCGACATGCGAACGCAGCCTCCCGGCCACCGTGTTCCCGCCTTGACAGGGAACGACTCAGGTTTTATCCCAGGACTACGGGCAAGCCGGCCGGAACCGCGGTGCGGAGCGGGTGAGGAGGTGGCGGGCATGCAGGCCCGGGGCCGGGCGGACGATCTGTACGCGGTACTCGGCGTGGAGCCGTCGGCCACGGCCGAGGCGATCACCTCCGCCTTCCGCGCACGGGTGCGGGAGCTGCGCCCCGACACACGGGTCGACGCGGCCACGGCGGAGCGCTTCGGCGAGGTGAGGGCGGCGTACGACACGCTCCGCGATCCGGTCCGGCGCGCGGCGTACGACCGCGGGTGCGCACGGGCCCGGGGCCGCGGCCGGGTCGAAGCACCCCTGCGCGGCCGGCGCGCCGTCCCGCCGTGACGCCCGAGGACGGACCCGCCGTCGTACTCGGAGACGGACCCGCGGTCGTGCTCGTGGGCGGACCCGCGGTCGTGCTCGGAGACGGACCCGTGGTCGTGCTCGGGGCGGTCCCGCCGTCGTGGTCGGGGACGGTCCGCCCCTTCTCCTCGGGGACGCCCTGCCCGAGCCGCCGCTGCGCGCCGGCCCCGTCCGGTGGGAGCCGTACCGGTAGCGGGCGGGGGCCGTCTCGGCGAGCCGGCCGGGCCGGGTGCCCTCCTCGGGTCCCGTCGCGGCGGGGGCGTTCTCGTCCCCTGGGCTGATACGGCCCGCCGTCGCGGAGGACGCGCGGCCGCGGTGCCCCGGCCCAGGATGGGCGGCATGACGCAGACGACCGCCGCTCTCCCCTCCCCCGCCCCGGCTCCCCTGTGGGCCCGGCGCGCGGCACACGCCATCGCCCTGTGCGCCGTCCCCTCCGGCCTGTGGCGCATCGCCATGGCGTGCGGCGTCCCCGTGGGCTACAGCGACCAGGTGCTGCGGGACGTCTACGACATCCCGGGCTGGGGCATCGCCTACGTCGTCGGCCTCTCCGTCGTCGCCGAACTGGCCGCCCTGCTCCCGCTGCTGCTGGTCAGCCGGCGGTGGCAGCCGGTGCGGCCCCGGGTCCTCGCGCCGCTGGCCTGGACGGCGTCGGGCCTTCTGGTCGTGCTCGCCCTGTGGCAGCTCGTGGTCTTCTTCACCGCCGACAGCCGGACGTACCTGTCGGGCGACACGGCGCAGGCCGTCTGGTGCGCGGCCTTCGCCCCGCTGTTCGCCATCCCGGTCCTGATGACGGCGGTGACCTGGTCCTACGCGAAGCGGCACCGCGCCGGGTGACGACGGGACGGTCGCCGTGGCGGCCGGACGGTCGCCACGGCGACGGCCTCAGTGGAAGCAGAGGCAGAACGGGTGGCCGGCCGGGTCGGCGTACACCCGCCAGTTGGTCCCCGGGCGGACCTCGTCCGTCCGTTCCAGCAGCGTCGCGCCGAGGGCGAGCGCCCGCTTCTCCTCCGCGTCGATGTCGTCCACGCCGAAGTCGAGATGGACCTGCTGGGGGCGTTCCTGGCCGGGCCATTCGGGAGGACGGTAGCCCTCCACCCGCTGGCAGGCCAGCGGCGTGCCGTCGAACCCGTGGACCTCGACCCACTCGTCGTTCTCCACGACCACCCGGCCGCCGAGCAGCTCCGCGTAGAACTCCGCGAGCCGGACCGGATCGGCGCAGTCCAGCGCGACCGCCTGGAACTTCTGGATCACTTCCGACACCCCTCGCTCATCGGGCGCACAGGCAGCGCCCCCGTTTCCGAGAGGTGGTACCCACCACCGGGGCGGCCATGCGCACGCCCCGGCGGCGGCGAGCGGAACCCGCGCTCAGGAGTGGGCGAGCGGAACCCGCGCTCAGGAGTGCTCGAGTGCCTTCCGGAAGGATCCGCCGCGCTGCAGGGCCCGTTCGATGGTCTCCAGCGACCTCCCGCGGGTCTCCGGCACCTTCGCCGCGACGAACACGATGCAGGCGACGTTCATCAGGGCGTAGACGAGGAACGTGCCGGAGCGGCCGATGGCCTCGATGGCGGTCAGGGCGGTCACCGCGATCAGCAGGTCCACGCCCCACACGGTGACGGTGGCGAGACTGGTCGCGGGCCCTCGCACGCTCAGCGGCAGGATCTCGGGACCGATGAGCCAGACGACCGCCTGGATGCCGACCCCGTTGCACAGGATGTACGCGAACAGGGCGACGATCACGGTCCAGCGCTGTGCCGCCGAGCCCTCGGGACCGAGGAAGGCGAGCGCCATGACCGCCATGGCCAGGCCGGAGCCCGGCAGGAACCACAGCATGGTCCGGCGGCGGCCCACCCGGTCCACGGCGACGGCTCCGACCACTCCCGCGATCACCAGCATCACCCCGATGCCGACGCCGGTGAGCAGTGCCGCCGAGTCGCCGAAGCCGGCGTCGACGAGGATCGTCGGCGCGTAGTAGACGACGGCGTTGATGCCGGTGAGCTGGGAGAACGCGGCGATGCCGACGGCGATCAGGAGGGCGGGCCGCATCCAGCGCCGGCGCAGTTCGCGCCAGCCGCCGGCCGGGGTGGCGGCGGCCACCCCGGTGATCTCGTCGATCTCCCGGTCGACGTCCGTGCCGGCCGGCCGGAGCCGGGTCAGCACCGTCACCGCTTCCGCACGCCGGCCGCGTTCGACGAGCCAGCGCGGGCTCTCGGGCAGGAACAGCATGCCGACGCCGAGCGCCACGGCGGGCAGGACCGCCAGACCGAACATCAGGCGCCAGCCGCCGGTGTCCGCCAGTGCCCAGCCGCAGACGTAGGCGATGAGCTGGCCGCAGGCGACCATCAGCTGGAACAGCACCATGAGGCGGCCGCGGATCCTCGCCGGGGCGACCTCGGCGATGTAGACGGGCACCATGTTGGAGGCGCCGCCGACGGCCAGTCCGAGCACGAACCGGGCGGCGACGAGGCTGCCCGTGCCGGGGGCCGCCGCCGCTGCCGCCGCGCCCACGGCGAAGACGACGGCGACCGCGACGACGACCTTGCGGCGTCCGTGGCGCACGGCCAGACGGCCCGCGAGCAGGGCGCCGGCCATCGCGCCGAGCAGGATCACGCTGACGACGATCTCCTGCTCGCGGGAGGTCAGGCCGAGGTCCTCGCGCAGGTGCAGCAGGGCACCGGAGATGATGCCCGTGTCGTAGCCGAAGAGCAGGCCGCCCAGCGCGGAGACCGCGGAGACGGCGTACACCGTGGCCGGCACCCTGCCGTCGCCGCGGGCCGCGGGGCGGGCGGGGGCGGTGACCGGCTCAGGCATCGCCCATGACCAGACCCTCGATGGTGTGCTTCTGCGTCACCGGCTCCAGCACGTCCACGATCGGGCAGTCCAGGTGGCGGCGGACCCGCTCCGGCAGGGACTCCCAGTACGCGCGCGTGACCGCCGTGTCGTGCCGGTCGCCGTTGGTGGCCTCGGGCCGTCGACGCCCAGGACCAGTACCGGGCGGGACTTGGCGGAGTTGTTCCTGGTGCCGCGGTGGATGGTCAGCGCGGTGCGGGCCGAGATGTCGCCGCGCCGCGGGTACTTGCGCACGGCCCGCTCCTCGTAGCGCGCGTAGTGCGACCGGGGCGGGAACATGCCGTGCTCGAACTCGGGGCCGTCGTCCCACTGGGTGCCGGGCGCGATCTCGAAGGGGCCCATGTCCTCCTCGGTGTCGACGGCCGTCACGTTGAAGGCGAGGGAGGTCAGGCGCCGTTCGGTGCGGGTCTCCTCGGGCATGGGGAAGTCCCGGTGCCAGGGCTGGTCGACCGCGCCCTCGAGCGGGACGTCGAAGCCGAGTTCGACGATGCGGTAGTCGGGGCCGAGCACGGCCGTGCAGACGGACCGCACCCAGGGGTGGTCGACCAGGTCGACGAAGCCGCGCAGTTGCTCGGGTGGATCTCCACGTAGTAGCGGTGCGGTCCGCGTCCGACGGCTCCGCCCGGCCGGGCCAGGGCTTCCCGGAAGGCCACGTCGATGTCCTCGCGGAGCCGGTCGGCCCATTCCGGGGTGAAGGCGCCCTTGCGGGCGGTGATGCCGTCCGAGTACAGGGCCTCGACGTCGGCCGTGACGTCCACGTCGAGGCCGGCGGGGGCGACACCGGGGTGGGCGTGCGGGCTCATGCGTGCCTCCTTGCACGTGCAGCGGGAACTGTCCGGCACATGTTGCATCGTTGAATTCAACGTTGCAATACCCTTCTCGGGTGATCTTCGTCCGTGCCTGGCACGGCATGCCACGATGGGCGGGTGAGCAGCAGCCTGAAAGACGTAGCCGCCCGCGCGGGGTCTCGGCACGCACCGTGTCGAACGTGGTCAACGGTTCCGCCCGCGTCTCGGAGGAGACCCGCCGGCGGGTCCAGGAGGCCATCGACGAGCTGGGCTACCGGCCCAATCTGGCCGCCCGCAGTCTGCGCGCCGGCCGGACCGGCATCATCGGCCTCGCCATCCCGGAGCTGCACTCGCCCTACTTCGGCGAACTGGCCGGCCTGCTGGTGGACGAGGCCCGGCGCCGGTCGTGGACGGTGATCATCGACCAGACGCACGGGGACGCCGAGGCGGAGCGGCGGCTGCTGAAGGGCGACGGCGGCAGGGTGATGGACGGCCTCATCATCAGCCCCTGGGCGCTGGAGGCGCAGGAGGTGGCCGACACCGCGCGGCCGCTGCCCGTGGTGCTGCTCGGCGAGCGCAGCCCCCAGGGGATGGCGGACCGGGTGGCGGTGGACAACGTGGCCGCCGCCGACGAGGCGACCACCCATCTGCTGGCGCTCGGACGCCGCCGCGTCGCCGCCATCGGGCTGCAGCCGCACCTGCACAACGGCACGGCGGAGCAGCGCGCGGAGGGCTACCGGCGGGCGCTGCGGCGCGCGGGCGTCACGGCCCGGCCGGAGTGGGAGCGGACGGTGGGCTCACTGCACCGGGAGGACGGTGCGCGGGCCATGGCCGAGCTGCTCGACGGCGGCGAGGTCCCCGACGCGGTGTTCGCCTTCACCGACGAACTGGCGCTGGGCGCGCTGCACATGGCGCACGCCCGGGGGGTGCGGGTCCCCGACGACCTGGCGGTCGTCGGGTTCGACGACATCGAGGACGGACGCTTCAGCCATCCCCGCTGACCACGGTCTCCCCCGACAAGCGGCAGATCGCCCAGCGGGCCCTGCAGTGCCTGGCGGACCGCATCTACAGCCCGGACAACGCGGTGCCGCGGCCGACCTGACGATCCCTCACCGGCTGGTCGTCCGCGGCAGCACGGACCCGGCGGCGCGGACGTCCTGACCGGCGCCCCGTCGCCGAGGCGCCGGTCGGACGCGCACCAGCCGACCGCCGTCACGCTCCCGCTCGTGCCGCGGACCCCTCTTGTCCGTCGCCGTGTCCGGCCTCACCCCGGCCGCCGCCCCGCGGGGCAAGGGGCGCAACCGCTGCCGGTCGCGCCGCCGGGGTCAGTACACGATCGACACGATGCGGCAGACGGCTTCCGCCAGGCGGCGGTCGCCCTCGACACGGGCGCGGGCCAGTGCGGTGCCGGGGCCGACACCGCGGGTGCACAGGCGCCACGCGGTCTCCGGGTCCAGGGCGACGAGCGCGGCGCGCCGTGCGGGGTCCGGTGCGGCGGCCAGCGTCCAGCCGTCCTCCGCGACGGTCGCGGTCCAGGTGCCGCCGGCCGGCCCGTCGACGCGGACCTGCACCTGCGTGCCGGCGGGCGCGGTCACGTCGCGCAGCGTGTGGGGCAGGGCGCGCAGGAAGGTGTCCAGGACGACGGACAGGATCCGCGGGTCGGGGTCGGTCTCCTGGCCGGTGGCGTGGCGGATCTGCTGGCGGTGGGTCCAGAACTCGGTGAGTTCGCGAGCGCTGTCCAGCCACATCGGCGCCGGGTCGACGCCGGCCCAGGACACCCGAGCGAGGGCGCGCCGGGATCGGCGGCTTCGAAGAGGCGGGTGACCTGCGCGCCGATCAGGTCGAGGGTGTCGACGAGCGCGGCCGGGCTCACGCGGCGGCAGGCGTCGACCCATTCCTGGTTGGCGCGGTGGATGAACGCCTCCAGGGTCTCGCCCGGTGCGAAGGCGGGGCCGTCGCGGTGGCCGTCCCGGTCCCGGGCGAGGCGCCCGTAGCAGTCACCGAGGAGATGGGCGACGAGATCGTGCACCGTCCAGCCGGGCACCGCTTCCCCGGCCCAGTCGGCGGCCGTGAGACCGCGCAGTGTGGCCATGAGCGCCGCGTGTTCCGGGGCGAACAGGGGGCCGGCGTCGATCGGCGGACCGAGCCGGGCGTACTGGGGCGCGTGGCGGGGCTGCGTGTTCATGCCCTCAAGGCTGCCAACCGGACCTCGCGGACGGCCACCGGATATCGCCGTGGGCGGGGCGGCCACCGGCGGTGGTTCCGGGCGCGTTGGCCTCACGTGGTCCGCCGGGCGAGCCAGGCCGCGAAGTCGGCGGGGCCGCGGACGCCGTCGTCGAGGACCGCCCGGTAGACGTCGTAGCTCCGGACGGCCGTGCCGTACTCGGGGCGGTGGGCCCAGGCCTTCTTGATGTCGACGATGACCGCGCGGGTCTCGTCCGTCAGGCGCGGGCGCAGCGTGGTCAGGTGGGCGGTCGACGGCTGGCGTCCGGGCTCGTCGACGCACCAGATGTCGACGGTCCAGATGTGTCCGGCCGGCGAGCGGCACTCCACGCCGAGGTACAGGCCGTCGGGGTAGGCGTCGGGTTCCTGGTTCCAGGGGCCGCGGTCGTTGCGGAAGGTGACGAGGCGGACGGACGGGTGGGTCGCGAGCCGGGCGCCGGCCGCCGCGACGGCCGCGACGGTGGCGTCGTCCAGACGCGCGCAGGCCACGTCCACGTCCAAATCACGGCGGACCATCAGGCCCAGCGCCGCGCTCCCGACGACGGCCGGTGTGCCGACCTCGGCCAGCAACTCGCCCAGCCGCAGGTCCCGGTACACGCCGTCGGCCTCGGCGCGCAGCGCGTCCTGCTCCTCCAGCATGCCGGAAACGTCCACGTCGGCAGCCTAGCCGTCCCCCGGGGGACGCCGTCAGCGGCGGTGGCGGGCCGGGATCCGCCGGCGTCTCACGCGCGGGGCAGCCGGACGACGGCGGTTCCGCCGGTCAGGTCCACCGTGGTCGTGCGCGGCGGTGCGCCGTCGTCCTCGTTGTCCGGTACGACCAGCGCCGACTGCCGTTCGTCCAGTTCGTGCTGCTTGCCCGGGGAGAGGCTCGCGTGGCGCAGTTCGAATCCGGTCGCCGAGATCTGCCCCTCGCGCGCGGTTGCGCCCCGGCAGCACGCCGGCCCGCCCGGCACGCAGGAGCGCCTGGTCGAGGAAGGCCACCACGGTCAGCACCACGACCAGTCCGGGCAAGGTCATGAAGAAGGCGAACTCCATCCCTATCAGTGTCCATCGGCCCTCTGTTCCACGGCCCGCGCGGGCGGATCAGGGCTCAGAAGCCCGCCGCGACCGTCGGCGCCGCGCGCGACCGGGCGTCAGCGCCACGCGCGACCGAGCGTCAGCGCCACGCGCGACCGGGCGTCAGCGCCACGCGTGGCGGATCTTCAGCCGGCCGAATCCCATGGTGCCGGAGATGCGGATCCTCTGCCCGCCGGTGCCGGAAAGCCGCCCGGGCCGGTAGCGCACGTCCTTCCAGCCCGTGTTCAGGTCGTCGACCTCGACGACGGCGTCGCGCGGCACCGTGATCCTGGCGCCTCCGGTTCCCAGTTCCAGCCGGATGTCGACGACGGGCTGTTCGAAGACCGCCCGGGACAGGTCGAGACGCACTTTGCCGTAGGCGGACGCGACCTTGAGGTCCCGGGGTACCCGCCAGGCGCCGCGGCGCAGGATCCGTCCGCCGGCGGCGGCGATCGTCGACGTGGTGCCGCGGGGCTCCGCCGGGAGCGCGGACAGGGCCGAGGAGAGTTCGCCCCGGGTCCGGGCGGTGAGCACCCGCTCGAGCCGTGCGTCCATCTCCTCGTGGGTGAGGTGCCCGTCGGCGTACGCCTCCCGCAGGCGTTGCAGGGCCGGCTCGCGGTCGTCCTCGGCGAGCGGCGACGACGGGTCTTCCGGCGAGGAGGTCACCGTCTCACTGTACCCCCGCGGCAACGGCGATTTTTGGGGGGCGGGAGACACAACGCGCCTGCCCCTCCCGGGAGATGGGCGGCGCAGGCCACTGGTAGGGTGCGCCGATGCCGTCGATCAAACAGGTTCAGGTCACCTTCGACTGCGCGGAGCCGGAGCGTCTCGCCCGCTTCTGGTGCGAGGTGCTCGGCTACGTCGTCTCGCCGCCGCCGAGGGGATTCGCGACGTGGGAGGAGTTCGACCTCTCCCGGCCTCCCGAGGAGCGGGGTTCGTGGTTCGCCTGCTCCGACCCCACCGGCGTGGGGCCCCGCCTGTTCTTCCAGCGCGTTCCCGAGGGCAAGGTCGTCAAGAACCGGGTCCACCTCGACGTGCGGGTCGCCACCGGGCTGGTCGGGGAAGAGCGCCTGGCCGCGCTGGAGGCCGAGTGCACGCGCCTGGTCGCGATCGGCGCGGTCCGCGAGCGGCTGCTGTACGACGGCCACGACGCGTGCATCGTGATGCAGGACATCGAGGGCAACGAGTTCTGCCTCGACTGAGCACCCCGGCGAGCGCCGCCGAGCATCCCGGCGAGCGCCGCGCCGGGGCCCGTCGCCCCGGCGCGGCGAGCCGGCGCGGCGAGCCGGCCGGCCAGCGCGACACGAGGAACTAGCGCGACACGAGGAAGGTGACCTCGCGAGGCCTGATCTCCAGGTCGCTGATCCCGTCCGGGGTCGCGTCCATCTCGCGGGCCAGGTCGGCCGTCGCGCGGAACGCCTCCTCGGACTCGAACGCGCCGGTGGTCACGACCGCGCCGCCGTCGGGGGTGACCCAGACGCCGACGGAGACGAAGCCCGGCCGGCGCCGCATGGCGTCGGCGACCTGGTGGCACTCGGCGACGAACGCGTCGACGTGCTCCGGGGCGGGGTAGTGGAAGGCGACGAAACCGAACGACATGACGGGTCCTCCCCGGGTTATACGATGCCGTACAACGGCAGGCTAGATCGTTGTACGGCTCCGTACAACACGTCGGTCAGGGTGAGGTGGGTCACGCATGGGCGCATTGCGCACGCCGCGCGAGAAGTGGGTCGAGGCGGGGCTGCGGGCGCTGGCCGCGGGCGGCGTGGACGCCGTGCGGATCGAGGCGCTCGCCAAGGCGCTGGGGGTGACCAAGGGCGGCTTCTACGGGTACTTCGCCGACCGTGAGGCCCTGCTGACGGAGATGCTGGACACCTGGGAGCGGGAGAGCGTCGACGACGTGGTCGACCGCGTCGAGCGGGAGTGCGACGACCCGAGGGAGAAGGTCCGGCTGGCCGGGCGGCTCACCTTCTCCAGCGACCGCCTGCTCCCCATCGACCTGGCCGTCCGCGAGTGGGCCCGGCGCGACCCCGCCGTCGCCGAGCGCCTGCGGCGGGTGGACAACCGGCGCATGCAGCTGGCGCGCGACGCGATCGGCACCTTCTGCGACGACCCCGAGGAGGTCGAGGCCCGCGCCCTGCTCGCCTTCTGCGCGGCCATCGGCAACCACTTCCTCGCCGCCGACCACCCCGGCCGCACCCGGGCACCCGTCATCGCCCGCGCCGCCGACATCGTCCTGGACCTGCCGCACGGCACCACCGGCGGATGAGCGCCCTCGTCCCGTTCCCGCCGCGCGGCACCGCCGGCGGACGACCGCCCCGCCCCGAACCACCGAGGAGACCGACGTTGGACACCGACGCCCCGCAGCCCGCCGGCACGGACGCCCCCCAGCCCGCCGACACCGACACCCCGCAGCCCGCCGGCACGGACGCCGCGTTCTGGCAGGAGCGCCGCACGTGCTTCCTGACCACACTGCGCCCCGACGGCAGCCCGCACCTGACGCCCGTCGGCGTCACGTACGACCCCGGGACACGCATCGCCCGCGTCATCACCGACGGCGCCAGCAAGAAGGCGCGCAACGTCCGCGCCGCCCTCGCGGCCGGCGGCGAGGCACGGGTCGCCGTGGCCCAGGTGGACGGCCGGCGCTGGTGCAGCCTCGAGGGGCGTGCGGTCGTCAAGGACGACCCGGCCTCCGTCGCGGATGCCGAACGCCGGTACGCCGAGCGGTACAAGACGCCGCGGGCGAATCCGAACCGGGTCGTCATCGAGATCACGGTGACGCGCGCGCTGGGCACGGCGAAGCCCCCGGGCTGGTAGGGGGAGGCGACGCACGGCCCGCACCCGCGGGCCCGTGACGTTTCGCACAGTTCCGCTACGCCCCGGTAAGGCGCGGGCCATGTCGGCGACTTGACCGGTGTGGCTCGCGTCACCCCCCTGGTAGAGCGGGGCAAATCGGGCATGTCTGGGTTTCAACAATGGTCCGGGCGCACTTCGTACAGAACACTCATAACGGTCCCCAGTACGACAGTTCGAGCCCAAGCGAGCGTGCACGGTCATGACCCACTCCCCGAAACGCCCGAAGTACCCATACGCCCGTACACGGTTACCGCCGCCGAGGTCGTCCCCGGCGATCTGCTCGCCCTCTGCCCGCAGGACGCGGAGCGCCGCCGGTGGCACGTCGTCACGCACACGCATCCCGCCTCCCCCGAGGTGATCCGGTTCACCCTGCGCCCGCCGCTGGGCGGGGTGGACCGCGAGGAGGCGCTGCGGCGGGAGCAGCGGGTCACCGTCGCCGGGCGGCGGTTCGACGTGGCCGCGGTGCCGCTGGTGACCTCGCCCGCCCTGGGCGACGTGGAGTTCCACGACGGGGACCGGCTGAGCTTCCTGCGTGCCGTCGACCCGGAGGCCGAGGAGGTGACGTACGTCCGCCGCTGGGGTGCCTGGCACCGGGAGACGGGCGAGGAGCCGGGCGGTGCGGTCACCGACGCCGACGTGCGCCGGTGGGCCGCCGAGGCCGACCGGGAGGGCAACGTCGTGGGCCACCGGCCGCGGCCCGTGCGCGAGGCGTCGGCGGCCGGCGCGCGGCGCGTCGTCGTCACCGGGCTCGGCGCCGTCACCCCGCTCGGCGTGGGTACGGGGGCGTTGTGGCAGGGGCTGCTCGACGGCCGGCACGGCATACGGGAGTTGGCGGACGAGGAGTTCGACGGGCTGCCGGTGCGGGTCGCCGGCAGGGTGCCGGTCGATCCGGCCGGGCTGCTGCCCCGCCAGGCGGCGCGGCGGATGAACCGCGCCGCGCAGTTCGCCGTGCTGGCCGCGCGGGAGGCGTGGGCCGACGCGGGGTACGCGGACGGCGGCACGCGCGAGAGCGGGCTCGACCCGGAGCGGGTCGGGGTGAGCCTCGGCGCCATCCTCGGCGACGCGTCGGTGCTCGTCGGCGGGGACCGGAAGCTGCGGGACAAGGGACCGCGGGGCGTCTCGCCTCTCACCACCCCCATGACGGTGCCCTCGCAGGCGGCGTCCCAGGTCTCGCTCGACCTGCACATCACCGGTGAGGCGCGCACCGTGACCAGCGCCTGCGCCTCCGGCACCGAGGCCATCGGGCAGGCCGTCGACCGCATCCGGTACGGCCGGGTCGACGTCGCCCTCGCGGGCGGTGCCGAGGCGGTCGTCACGCCGGCGATCATGGCGTCGTTCGCCGCCATGCGGGCGCTGGCCGAGGGCGACCCGTCCGCGGGCACGCCGTCGCGCCCGTTCGCCCAGGACCGCGCCGGGTTCGTCAACGGGGAGGGGGCGGGGATCCTCGTCCTGGAGTCCGAGGAGCACGCGCGCGCCCGCGGTGCGCGCATCTACTGCGAGGCCGCCGGATGGGGCTGTCCGCCGACGCCCACCACGTCGCGGCGCCGGACCCGTCCGGCGACGGCATCGCGCTCGCGCTGCGGCGGGCCGTGCGGGACGCCGGGGCCGGATCGAGGACGTCGTGCACGTCAACGCGCACGCCACCGCCACGGTCGACGGCGACCTCGCCGAGGCGCGGGCGCTGCGAGGTGTGCTGGGGCGGCGCGAGGTGCCGGTCACCGCGCTCAAGGGCCACCTGGGGCACCTCCAGGGGGCCGCGGGCGGGGTCGAGGCCGTCGCCGCCGTCCTCACCCTGCACCACGGGCTGGTGCCGCCGACCGTCGGCTGCGCGGAGGTCGACGAGGCGATCGCCCTGGACGTGGTCCGCGGTGCGCCGCGCGCGCTCCCGGCCGCCGGCGACCTGGTCCTCAGCAACTCGTTCGGCTTCGGCGGCCACAACGCGGTACTGGCGCTGCGCCGGGCGGGCTAGAAGACCCGGGCCGGGCCGGGGCACGCGGGCGGCGGACCACGGATTCGTCTCGTATCCTGAGATGGATCTACCGGTGCATGAGATGAATGAGATCGTTGCACTGCCCACACGGTTCGCGCGGGCCACTTCGCGAAGGGTGCGCGCGTACCGTCCGGGCCGCCGGCGCACAGCGCCGGTGACCGTTCTCCGTGCTCGTGCGAAAGACCCACACATGCCCACAGCAGACACCGGCCCGGCCCAGGCGCCCGTCAACCCGCGGTCCCGGGTCCTGATAGCCAGCCTCATCGGCACGACGGTCGAGTTCTACGACTTCTACATCTACGCGACCGCCGCCGTCCTGGTCTTCCCCAGCTGTTCTTCCCGAGCAGCGACCCGACCACGGCCCTGCTGTCGTCCTTCGCCGTGTTCGGCGCCGCGATGGTCGCCCGCCCGGTCGGCGCCGTCTTCTTCGGTCACCTCGGCGACCGCCTCGGCCGCAAGAGCACCCTGGTGATCTCGCTGCTCACCATGGGCATCGCCACGTTCCTCATCGGCGTCCTGCCCACCTACGCCCAGGCCGGCTGGGTCGCCACCACGCTGCTGGTGCTGATGCGGCTCGCGCAGGGCTTCGCGCTCGGCGGCGAGTGGAGCGGCGCGGCCCTGGTGGCGACCGAGAACGCCCCAGCGGCAAGCGCGCCCTGTACGGCACCTTCCCGCAGCTCGGTGCCCCGCTCGGCTTCATCATCGGCAACGGCCTGTTCCTGGTCATCGGGGCGCTGCTGCCGTCGGCCAGCGCCGACCCCTCGCAGCCCTCCGACGCCTTCCTCAGCTGGGGCTGGCGGGTGCCGTTCCTGTTCTCGGCGGTGATGGTCGCGGTCGGCATGTGGGTGCGGCTGCGGCTCGTGGAGTCGTCGGTGTTCGCCAAGACCCGCGAGGCCGGGCACGTGCGCAGGCTTCCGCTGGCCACGGTCGTCCGCAGCCACTGGAAGCAGCTGGTCCTCGGCACCTTCGCCATGCTGGCGACCTACGTGCTCTTCTACCTGATGACCACGTTCTCCCTGAGCTACGGGCGCACCGCGAAGGACGCCGCCGTGCCCGGCCTGGGCTACAGCTACACCACGTTCGTCCTGATGATGATCTTCGGGGTGCTGTTCTTCGCCGCGTTCACACTCGTCTCCGGTCCGCTCGCCGACACCTACGGCCGGCGCGCCACCCTGATCTGGGTCACCGCCGCGATCGTGGTCTTCGGGCTCGTCTGGGTGCCCCTGCTCGGTCTGGGCACCCTCGGCGTGGTGCTGTGGCTGGTGCTCGGGTTCACGCTGATGGGCATGACCTTCGGGCCGATGGGTGCGCTCCTGCCCGAGCTGTTCCCGACGAGCGTGCGCTACACCGGCTCCGGGGTGTCGTACAACCTCAGCTCGATCCTCGGCGCGGCCGTCGCCCCGTTCATCGCGGTGGCGCTGTGGGAGGCCGGAGACGGCTCGCCCTGGCTGGTCGGCGTCTACCTGTCCGCGATGGCGCTGCTGACGCTGGTGGCGCTGGTGCTGGTCAAGGAGACGAAGCACATCTCCCTCGACGAGGGCGAGGCCCCGCCGCGGACTCCGGCGGGGCCCGGCCGCCGTCGCCTCCCCGGTCTCCTGAGCCCGGCTCAGGAGAGGAGAACGCCGTCGCCCCGGCGGTGAGATGACTCACCGCCGGGGCGTTCCCTGCGCACGGGCCGGGTCCGCGTCCAGTAGGAGCGGGCCGCCAGGACCAGCGCCAGCCCGTACCCGGCGAACGCCACCATGCCGATCCAGCCGACCGTCAGCGCGTCGCCCGTGGAGGGGAAGTCGCCCCGGCGCATCGTCACGACGCCGGCCGTCGCCAGGGTCGTGTACCCATGCCGATCACCCGTACGGCGCCAGGGTGGCGGCACCGACCAGGGCCGGGCCCAGCAGCAGCCACCGCGGGACGCGCCGGCCCCGCACCCACGGCGTCCAGCGCGGGAAGACCTGGCCCCAGGGGCGGACGAGGCCCCACAGCAGCAGGACGCCGAGCGCGGCCAGCAGCACGGTGCCGTCCACGCCCCACGATTCCAGGGTGAGCCAGAGGTCCGACGCGCCGTTGCGCTCGGAGGCCGCCAGCATCTCCTCCCCGCTCACCCCGGCGAACGTGCCGCCCGTGACCCAGAGGACCTTCATCGCCGCATACGGGACGAAGGCCAGGGTTCCGCCCCAGGCGGCGAGCCGCACCGGCCGCGAGGCGGCGGACGGGGCCGGCGCGCGGTCCGCGTCGGACGCCGGTCCGGCCGGGCGGGCGGACCGGGCGGTGGCCGCGAGGAGCACGGCACCGGTCGCCGCCAGCGCGTGGTTCGCCGCGGCGGCCCAGCTGTCCACGCCCTGCCCGAACACCAGGGTGACGACGTCCATCAGCAGCCCGAACGCGGCGATCCCGAGCAGCGCGCACACCACCCACCACCCCGTCAGCGGCACCCGCCGCGGTG
Source organism: Streptomyces sp. SW4 (assembly GCA_003248315.1). Classification (GTDB taxonomy): domain Bacteria; phylum Actinomycetota; class Actinomycetes; order Streptomycetales; family Streptomycetaceae; genus Streptomyces. The sequence continues at coordinate 5,568,512 of QKWM01000004.1, read as the reverse complement.
CCCGGCCGGACACCGCGCGGCACAGGCCCGCCGCCATGGCGGCCACCGCCACGACGGCCCAGCCCAGCACCGGGGGTCCCACGGCGCCGCCCAGGCGCAGCGGCGGCGTTCCGCTCAGCGCGCACGCCAGCCCGAAGCCGGCGTACACCACCGTCCACGCGACCGTGATCCGGGCGATCCGCTCCGGCCGCCGCCCTCGCCGGGCCGCCGCTGTCGTCTCCGTGGCATCCACCATGCGACGACCCTCGCACCGGCCGCGGTGACGCCGCGTCGGCATCGGGGCGGATCCGCCTCCCCCGCCCGGATGAGGGCGGGTGCGACCCACCGGTGCGGCAAAGAACCGGCCAATCCCGCACACACGGAAGGTGGCGTTCTGCCACCGCGTGTCATCCTGGACGACCTGTGTGGTTGCCGGGCCTTCGGGGGAGGGCGTCATGGTCGTGGTGCTCGCGGTCGCCAACGCGCTGATCGTGCTGTGCGTCCTGGTGATGTCCAGCCGGGGCCGCAGCGGAGGGAAGCGGGCGGTCGCCGCCGCGCTGTGGACCGCCGGCATGGTCCTCCTGGTGGTCTCCGACGACCCGCCGACCCTCACGATGGGCGCGACCGCCCTGCTCGCCGGACTCCTGTTCCTCGCCGAGCTCGTGGCCGGACGCACCACGTGCTTCGTCTCCCTGCTGTGGATCGTGGCGGGCGGGGCGCTGCTCTGGCTCCGCGAGGGCGTCGGGGAGCGGCTGGCCGACACGGACACGAAGATCGGCGCGCTCGTCGTCGTGGCGGTGCTGACCCTGTCCATGACGCTGGGGCTGCGCGAGCAACGCCGCATGGACCGGGACCCCTACGGCGGCGCGCCGGGAGTGTGAGAGAGCGGTGACCGGTGCTCCGTCCAGCGTCCTGCAAGTGGCGCTGCTGGCCCTGTTCGTGCTGCCCGGCGTGGTCTACCAGCTGGTCCGCGACCGCTGGTCCGGTCCGGTGCCGGGGGAACGCTCGCTGGGTGAGAAGGTGCTGCGCGCCGTCCTCGCCTCCGTCGTGCTGGACGCCGTCTACGCCGCGGTGGCGGGCCCCTGGCTCGTGGAGTTCGCACGCGGCGGGGAGGGGGCCGGCTGGGCCGGCGGGATCGCCGAACGGCCGCGGCTCGCCGGGGTGCTGGCGCTGGTGCTGCTGGTCGCGGTGCCGGCCCTGGTGGCCGCAGGCACGGCGCGGTGGTCCCGTCGCCGCGAGCCGGTCGGCCTCGACCCGGCGCCGGGGGCGTGGGACCACATGTTCCGCACCCACGGCTCCTGCTTCGTGCGGCTCCGGCTGCGCGACGGCACCTGGATCGGCGGCTGGTTCGGCGGGAACTCCTACGCCGCCGCCTATCCGCAGGAACCGGAACTGTTCCTGGAGCGGGCCTGGCGCATGGGTGCCGACGGCACCCCGCTCCGCCGGATCGAGAGCTCGCTCGGGCTGTACGTGCGCATCGCGGACGTCGACGTCGTCGAGCTCATGAGCACCACCGTCAGGGAGGCGGACCGATGACGGAAGGGCAGCAGAACCCGCGGGAGGACGAGCTCACCCCCCTCGAACGCCGTCTTCTCGCCCGTACCGTGCCGCGGGGCGGGTACGTGCCGCGGGACGCCGTGGCCGAGCCCGAGCAGATGCCCGCCGAACCCGCCGGGGCGTCCGAGCCCGCCGGGGTCCGCGGCGAGGCGGACCAGGTGCCGCAGCCACCGCCGCAGCCGCAGCCGCAGCCGGAGGAGTGACCGTGTGGCGGGACGCCATGGTCCTGTGGGGGCGCTGCTGGCGCTGTGGTGCTCCGCGGCCTCCGACCGTGTGCTGAAGACGACCCAGGCACGCATGAGCGGGGTGATGGCGGGCCTGTTCCTGTACCTCAACGCCTCCGGGATGCTGCAGGGCGACGGCCGGGGACGGGAGGACTCCTGGGCGCGGTACGCCGGGGCGGCCGTGCTGGTGCTCGCCGGACTGGCCGGCCTGCACCGGGCCCGCCGCGCGAAGGCCAGGACGCGGGCCTACCCGTACGCCGACCAGGACCGGGCCGACGTCCTCATCACCGAGGCACGCCGTGCCCTGCACGCCTTCGCCCAGGGCGACGCCGGCGCGCTCGACGCGGCGGTGGAACGCGGACGGCAGGCCACCGCGGCGGCCCGGGGCACCACCATGTACCCCGGGCCACCGCCAACCTCGTCCTCGCCCTGCGCACCCGCTACGAGCGCACGCACCGCCGGGAGGACCTGGACGAGGCGATCGACACCGGCCGGCTCCTCGTCGGCGACCCCGAACACCGCAGGGAACAGGAGTACTTCGCGCTGCTGGCGTACACGGCCGGCGCTCTGCGGCTGCGCCACGACCACTTCGGGGACTTCGACGACCTGGAACAGGCGCTGCTGCTGGGGAACGCCTCGGTGGCCCCCGGACGCAAACTCGAGACCCATGTCGCCGTCATCTGCCACGAGGAGCTGAGCGCCGTCTGCCACAGCGCCCACCTGCGCACCGGCGAACTCCGGCACGTGGACGCCGCCATCGAGCACCTGCGGACGACGACCGCCCTCACCGAACAGCTCGGCCGGGTCGGGCGGCGGGCGGTGGACCGGGCGGCGCTGGGCCGGCTGTGGTGCGACCGCAGCATGGCCCGGGACACGCCGTCGCCCGCCGCGGACGCGCTCAAGGCCCTCGCCGAACTGGCCGTCGCCCTGCGCCAGGTCCCCGCGGGACACCGGCTGTTCGGCCCGGTGCGCCGCGCGTACGCGCGTGCCCTGCGTCGTCTCACCGAGACCGGGGACGCGCCGTCCGGGCCCGCCGTGGGCGGCGCGCACGCCCGGCCCGCGCTGGACCTGGCCGCGGAGGTCGTGCGGGACACGCTCACCGAGGTGGACGCCGCCGACCCGGAGTACGCCCGCTGCCTGCTGGAGCTGGCGCGGATCGGCGCGGCCCGGGGCACGGACCGGGCACAGGCCGTCGAAGCCGCCCGCGAGGCGGCGGAACACCACGCCGCCGACCTGGTCACCCGCATCGAGGGCGCGCTGCTGCGCGCCCGCACCGCCCAGGAACTGGGCCGGTTCGACGAGGCGACCCAGGGCTACGGCCAGGTGATCGGCCTGCTGCCCCGTGCCGCCTCCCGGGCGCTGCGCCGCGACGACCAGGAGCGCCAGCTCGCCCGCTGGGACGGGATGCCGTCGGAGGCGGCGGCCTGCGCGCTCGCCGCGGGCCGGCCCGAACAGGCGGTGCAGCTCCTCGAACAGGGCCGCGGCGTCCTCCTGGCCAGGGCCCTGGACACCCGCGGCGACCTGGCGGAACTGCGCGCGGCCCACCCGGAACTGGCCGAGCGCCTGGACGGACTCGCGGCCCGGGAGATCGCGTACGAGAACAGCGGTCCCGCCACGGAGACCAGTCCCGGGACGACCGTCACGCCCGTCGCGGCGCTCTGGGCCGTCAGCACCGGCGGCTGGGCCGGCCACCCCGACCCGGGCGGGCTGCGGCGCCGGCTGGCGGACGACTGGGACGCCCTGCTGGAGGAGATCCGTGCCCGGCCCGGCTTCGAGGACTTCGCCGGGCCTCCGCGCCTCGACCGGCTCAGGCAGCAGGCCGCCGACGGGCCGATCGTGTACCTGAACGTGGCCTCGTTCCGCTCCGACGCGCTCGTGCTGCTCAGGGACCGGGTGCTGCACGTGCCCCTGTCGGTCACCCCGCACGACGTCGAGGCGCGGCTGAAGGTCCTGCACCACGCCCTCGACCCGCGCACGGGTGCCGCGCTCGACGCGCAGCGGGCGGTGCACGGTGTCCTCGCGTGGATGTGGGACGAACTGGCCGAACCGGTCCTCCAGGCCGTGCCCGGCCGGCCGCGCCGCGTCTGGTGGGTGCCCACCGGGCAGCTCACCCAGCTGCCGCTGCACGCCGCTGGCCATCACGCCACCCGCCACGAGCCGCGGCCGCGCACCGTGCTCGACCGGGTCGTCTCCTCCTACACCCCGACCGTGCGGGCGCTGGTCGCGGCCCGCGCACACCCGCCGGCCGGGCCGGTGCACGATCCCCTGGTGGTCGCCGTCCCGTCCGTCCACGGCCACCGCCCCCTCGCCCACGCTCGGGAGGAGGCCGCCCTGCTGCGCCGGCTGTATCCCGGCGCCCGCGTGCTGGCGGACGCGGAAGCCGTCTCCTCGCGGGTCCGGGCGGCGCTTCCCGGGGCGCCCCTGGTCCACTTCGCCTGCCATGCCGTGCACAGCGAGACCGAGCCTTCGCAGGGCCGGCTGCTGCTCCACGACCACGACGACTCCCCGTTCACCGTCGCCCGTATCTCACGGCTCCACCTCCGCCGGGCGGAGCTGGCCGTGCTGTCCTCGTGCGACACGGCCCGCATCGGCGCCCGGCTGCGGGACGAGGTGATCCATCTCGCCTCCTCGTTCCTGGTCGCGGGGTTCGCCCAGGTCGTCGCCGTCCTGTGGACGGTGGACGACGAGGTCGGCCACCTGTTCGCCGACGACTTCCACCGGCGGCTCGCCGGCAGGCCGCTCTCCTGCGCCGCGGAGCAGGTCCACGCCGCGGTGCTGCGGGCCCGGGAGCGCACGCCCAACCTGCCCGTGCACTGGGCCGGGCACATCCACGTGGGACGCTGACCGCCGGGTGCCGGGGCGGCCGCCGGCGGCGTCCCGGAAGGACCGGCGAAGGTTTCGCGCATGCGCGTCGCGGGCCGGGGTATGCGGCCCGTTGCCGGCCGACGAGCGAGGCCGGCGGAACAGAACAGGGAGGGTGCCGTCATGGAGACGACGACCGCGCGGGCCGGCGAGCAGACCGACGTGGTGCCGGAGATCGACGATCCGTCGAAGGTGGCGCCCCGGGACGCGCGGGAGCTGTCGCGGCTGTTCTTCGACCGGCTGGCGGTGCTGGAGGAGGGCACGCCCGAGTACCAGTACGCGCGCAACACCCTGATCGAGATGAACATGTCGCTCGTGCGGTACGCGGCCTCCCGGTTCCGCAGCCGCGGCCCGGAGGAGCGCGAGGACATCGTCCAGGTCGGCATGATCGGGCTGATCAAGGCCATCGACCGGTTCGAGCTGGCCCGCGAGGTGGAGTTCACCTCCTTCGCCGTGCCCTACATCGTCGGCGAGATCAAGCGCTTCTTCCGCGACACCTCCTGGGCGGTGCACGTGCCGCGCCGCCTGCAGGAAGCACGCGTGCAACTGGCCCGCGCCTCCGAGGAGCTGTCCGGCCGTCTGGGGCGCAACCCGACCGTCCGGGAGCTGTCGGAGCTGATGAACCTGCCCGAGGAGGAGGTCCGCGAGGCGCAGCTGGCGTGCAACGGCTACCAGTCCTCCTCCCTGGACGCGGCCGTCGGCGGCGGCGAGGACGGGGAAGCCGCGCTGGCCGACTTCATCGGCACCGAGGACGCGGCGCTGGAGCTAGTGGAGGACTTCCACACGCTGGCCCGATGATCGCCGGGCTGGACGACCGTGAACGCCGCATCGTCCACTGGCGGTTCGTGGAGGAACTCACCCAGAAGGAGATCGGTGAGCGCCTCGGCATCTCGCAGATGCAGGTCTCCCGGCTGATCGCCCGTCTGCTGCGCCGGCTGCGCGAGGGCATGCTCTGCGGTCGGTGAGCCCACGGCGCCCCGCCGCCCCGCCTCGGCCGTGGGTCACGGACGTTTCCGCAGCGGCGGTGGCGGGGTGGGCGGCCGGCCGGCGGTGTCGGTCAGCAGCCGGACGCAGACCTCCCGGAGCTTGAGGTTGGTCTGCTGGGACAGTCTGCGCAGCAGGTCGAAGGCCTCCTCCGCGGTGCACTGCCGATCCTGCATGACGGTGCCGATGGCCTGGTCGATCAGGCTCCGCGAGGCCAGTGCCGCCTGCACCTCGCGGGCGAACTCCTCCGCGTCGGCCAGGCGTTGCGCCAGCGCGATCCCGCCGCCGGCCTGCGCCGCGTACAGGGTGAGCGTGTTCCGGTCGTCGCCGGTGAAGGCGTCCGGGCCGGCGGCGTAGAAGTTGAGCGCGCCGGCGGTGTGGTCGCGGACGGGGATCGGCACGGACAGCGAGGACCGGACGCCCAGGCCGGCGGCGAAACGCGGGTACGTGCCCCACCGGGGCTCCCGGAGCGTGTCCCGGACGTGGACGGCCCTGCCGGTGCGCAGCGCCTCGAGGCACGGCCCGTCGTCCTGGCCGTACTGCTTCTCGTCCAGTTTGTCCGCCACTCCCCGGTGCTGACCACGGTCAGCGGCCGCCGACGGCGCTGCAGCGTCACACCGCAGCCGTCCGCGCCGGAGGCGCCGACCGCGTCGTCGACCAGGTGCTGCAGGAACTCGCGCACGGAGGTCATCTCCACCAGCCAGGCGATCATCCCGGTGTCGTGCCCCGGCGGTCGGGCCGGTCCATCGTCCGTCACCTCCCTGAGCGTCCGTCCAGCCGGCCGTTCTCCCCGTGCGGCTACCCGCTCTGCGCGCGGTATGACATCGCCGGGGCGCGCCGCGCGCCGCCCACGGGCCCCGCCGGCCGCGCCGGACGAGGGTGCGGGAAGCCGACCGCCTTGAGATCGGCCGGAGCGGGTAAGCGGACTCAGTCCGACGACAACGAGCAGCAACCGCCGAGCCCGTACAACGGCACAGGAAAGACATTCATGGCCATCCCGCTTATGAAGCAGGCGACGGATGATCGCCCTCAGCCGGCCCCCCTGCGCTACGGCGCCGTGTGGGGCGCCGGCGGCATGTCCCTCGCGGAGTCCCGGCACGCGGTGCGCACCCTGCTCGCGCAGGCGGGATACGACCCGGCGACGACCGTGAGCCAGGACGCCCAGATCGTCGTCAGCGAGCTCGTCACCAACGCGCAGCGGCACGCGCCCGGCGGCGGCGGTCTCCTGCTGGAGGTGACGTCCGATCTCGCTCTGCTGCGGGTCACGGTCCGCGACACCTCGCCCCGTCCGCCGACGTTCCCGGAGCCGGACAGGCGGCGCGTCGGCGGGCACGGGCTGCACCTCGTCACCAGGATCTGCGACCGGCTGCACACCGTCGCCCTCGCCGACGGCAAGCAGGTCGTGGCCGAGCTGGCCCTGCGGCACGACCGGGGACGAGGGGGCGGCGGATGACGGGGTCCCACCCGGGCGGGCGCTGCTTGCGCTCCAGGTCTTCGGGTACAGCGTGTGCATGAGGGTGGTACCCGTGTTCGTGGAACGTACCGAAGTGATGTGCTGGTGACCCACCGCGACGGCCCCGGCGGCGAGCAGGCGACGGATCAGGGCGAGGGCCTTCGGTCCGTCGCGCTGGAGATCGCGGACGCCGTGGAGGCCCTGACGGGCCTGTGGGCGTCGGCCGCGCAGGGGCGGCGCTGCGGCTGTCCCCGCAGCAGTTGCGGGCGCTGCGTGCTCTGCAGGCCGCGCCCGGCCTGAACCTGACGGCTCTGGCGGAGCGCCTGGACACCGGGCTGCCCACGGCCAGCCGTCTGTGCGACCGGCTGGAGGCGGCCGGGCTGCTGGAGCGGGAGTCGCATCCGCGCAAGCGCCGCGAGGTGCAGCTGCGCCCGACCGCACAGGGCCTGCGGGTGCTGGAGGACGTGGCGGGGCGGCGGGTGCACGCGCTGGTGGCCGTGCTGGAGGCGATGGAGCCCGCCGAGCGGCTCGCGCTGGCCCGCGGCCTGGCGGCATTCCTCACCGCGCAGAACACGCCGCCGGGGGCCGCGGACGGCTCGTCCCGCTCGCGGTGACGTCCCCGTCTTGGGCAGGTGGGTCACCGGTTGCAGCACGGTCAGGCCGTAGTCGGCGAGGAGCAGGCGGACGTCGTGGGCGGCCACCCGTTCGGCGAGGATGCGGCGGGCGGTGGCGACGAGGGCGTGGGGCGGGGCTGCGCGCAGCCGGCTCTCCACGGACGGGACCGGTTCAGAGGCGCTCACGGCTGTCCCCTCTCCCTGTGTGGTTCCCTCGCTAGCGCGGCGGGACCGGCGCGGGGGTGCGGGACGGGATCCGGGCGCCCCGTCCGGTCCTTGGACGGGTCCGGTGCCGGTCCCGGTGGTGGTGCGGCACAGCAGGAGGCAGACGTCGTCGTCGCGTGCGGAGCCGTGCAGCATGGGCTTGAGCAGCGACTCGGCGGCCGTTTCCGGATCCTCCAGGTCCATCGGCGTCAGGGAGCCCAGGGTCCGGGCGAGGCGTTCTATGCCGGCGTCGATCCCCTCGGAGCGGCGCTCGACCAGCCCGTCGGTGTACAGCAGCAGCGTCGAGCCGGCCGGCAGGTGGAGGGTGTGGTCCTGGTAGTGGGAGGCGACCGGGACGCCGAGCATGACGCCGGGCCTGCCGTCCAGGACGTGCACCGTGCCGTCCGGTGTGCGGGCGACGGCGGGGGATGCCCGGCGGCGGCCCAGGTCAGGGTGGGGTCGCCGGGGGTGAGCCGGGCGACGGCGGCGGTCGCGTACAGGTCGGCCCGCTGGTGGCGGAGCAGGTGGTGCAGGCGGCTGAGGATGCGGGCGGGGCTGTCGCCCTCGACGGCGTAGGCGCGCAGCGCGGTGCGCAGCTGGCCCATCACGACGGCGGCGCGCAGCCCGTGGCCGGTGACGTCGCCGATGACGGTGAGCAGGCTTCCGTCGGGCTGGACGAAGGCGTCGTACCAGTCGCCGCCGATGTTCATGCCCCGGGTGGCGGGCAGGTAGCGGGCCGCCAGGCGGGCGGTGCCGGTGGCGGGCAGGTCGGTGAGCTGGGCGTGCTGCAGGGCCTCGGCGACGGCCCGGTGCTGCGCGTAGCGGCGGGCGATGTCCAGTGCGCCGGCGGTGCGGTGGGCCAGTTCGATGAGCATCACGCAGGTGTCGGGGTCGAAGCGGTCGCCGGGCGGTTCCAGTATCAGCACGCCGAGGATCTGGTGGGCGAAGAGGGGGATGCACAGCAGCGGCCGGTCGGGGGCCTGAGCGGAGGGCGGCAGGTCGTCGACTCCGGGCAGGCCGCAGGGGTGGGGGCGGCGTGCTGGGGGCGTCCGGTGCGGACCGCGGTCACGGCGGCGGCCGGGCGGTCGGCGGGGCGGGACGGCCGCTCGTCGTCGAGGATCCAGGTGTCGACGCGGCCGGCGTGGCCGGGGACGAGCAGCTCGGTGAGGCGGCGCAGGATGTCGTCGGTGTCGAGGGTGGCGGTCACGGCGGCGCTCGCGTCCGCGAGGAAGGTCAGCAGACGCCGGGCGTTCTCGGCCTCCGAGCGTGCCGTGCGTTCCGCGTCCAGCAGTTCGCGCTGTTTCAGGGCGGCGGCGTCGAGTTCGGCGTGCAGGGCGAGCACGCCCTGGTTGGTCTGGTGCAGTTCCTCGCGGTGGAAGCGGACCAGCGCCTGCTGCTCGGCGAGGCGTTCCAGCACGGACGCGGTGTCCTCGTCGGCGGACAGCAGTGCCTCGGCGAGGTGCGCGCCGGACGGGCCGGCCGGGCCGGTGACGGATCGGCCACGGGAGCGGGGCACGCGAGGGAGGACTGCCACAGGGGGGTGTCCGAGGGCCGGCCGTCGCGGTGTACGGCGATGCGGAGAAGGCCGCCGGAGCCGGTGGGGTGGTGCTCGACGGTGAGCACGGCTGCCGTGCCGCCGGGACGAGGCACCCGGTGAGGTGTGCGCTCAGTTCCGTGAGGAAGCGGACGCGTTCGAGGACGGGCACGTCGGCCTGGGCAGTGATGCGGGCCAGCCGGGCGCGGGCGCGGGCGGCGTCGGCGAGCGAGGCGATGGTCCAGGTGTCAGGGGCGGTCATGGGCGGCCGTCCCGGGGTCGTCGGCCAGTACGGCCACGCTGGTGTCGTCGCGTGCGGGTCGGGCGGAGCTGCTGGCGTCGCGCAGGACGGCCGCGGCCACCACCGCCGGGTCGCGGGTGAGCAGGCGGGGGTCGTCGGGAGGGGTCCAGCGGCTGGGCAGGCCGTCGCTGTGGACGACGAGGAGGCTGCCGGCCGGCCACGGCGTGTGCTGCACGGGCACGGTGGCCGGGAAATGCGCGCCGACGATGCCGGGGTGGGAGACCAGGGGGCGCCAGGTGCCGCCGGTGCGGATCCGGGCGGCGACGTTGCCGACTCCGGCGAAGCGCAGCTGTGCCGTGCCGGTGTCCAGCTGGGCGACGGCGACGGCCGCGCCGCGGGTGCGCCGCAGCGCCGTGTGGAGGTGGCGCAGCATCTCGGCGGGCGGCAGGTGGGCGGCGGCGGACAGGAGATCGACGGCGGTCCGGGAGGCGTGCGCGGCCTTGGCCCCGTGTCCGAGTCCGTCGGCGAGCATCAGGGTCAGGTGGGGTCCGTGGCGTACCCAGCTCCAGGCGTCGCCGGACCAGGGGGCATGGGCGAGCGGCACGTTGACGCCTCCGGCCCGGGGGCCGGGGCCGGCCGGTTCCCGGCGGGCGCCGGGCCGCTGCCGGATGCGGGCGACGGCGACGGTGCCCCGGCCGGGCTCGCTGTAGAGGTCGAAGGCGTCGGATATGCGCAGGCAGGTGCCCAGTCCCGCGCCGAGGGAGGCGGAGGTGGTGCTGAAGCCGTCGCGCAGCGCCACCGTGACGTCGGCGATGCCGGGGCCGTGGTCGACGGCGCACAGCTGCACCGCGGGCCTGCGGGCGCCGGCCGGGGCGTGGTCCTCCACCAGGTTGATCGCGATGCGCCCGCCCCTGCGTGTTTGAGCAGGTTGGTGGCGAGTTCGGTGGCCACCAGCGCGGCGACGGCCGTGCGGTGCGGGCCGAGTCCGACGTGCGCGCCGGCTTCCTCGGCCGCGACCCGGACGTCCCGGACCCGGGTCGAGTCGTGCACCGGCACGTCCCACACCCGGCTCATGCCGGGGCCGGCCGGGAGGCGGGCACGCCGGGTGCCCAGGCCACGGCGGTGACCGTGGTGCCCCGTCCGGGTTCGGTGTCGATCGAGAACTCGTGCATCAGCCGCTTGGCGCCGCTCAGCCCGAGCCCGAGGCCGCCGCCGGTGGTGTAGCCGTCGGTCATGGCGAGGCCGACGTCGCGGATGCCGGGGCCGGTGTCGGTGAAGGTCAGCCGCAGGCCGTGGGCGGGACCGCGGTGCAGGGGCGCGATCTCCACCTGCCCTCCCCCGCCGTGGACGAGGGTGTTGCGGGCCAGTTCGCTGGCCGCCGTGACCAGTTTGGTCTGCTGGACCAGGCCGAAGCCGAGGTCGGCCGCGGCCTGCCGCACCTGCTGGCGCACCCAGGCCAGGTCCACGTCGGAGACGATGGCCAGGCGGACCGTGGCCGGCGGACGTGAAGGGGTCATCATGTCCTCCCGTCCGTGCGGCCGGTGGCGGGGGCCGGCCTCGCGAGCAGTTCCAGGGCCTGGGAGACGTCCAGGGCCGTGACGAGGCCGGGCAGCGTCAGTCCCAGCTCGACGAGGGTGATGGCGACGGCGGGCCGCATTCCGGCCAGGACCGTGCGCGCGGCCATCAGCTGGGCGCTGGAGGCGATCTCGGCGAGGACGCGGCCGAGGAAGGAGTCCACGATGTCCACGCCCGAGATGTCGATGACGACGCCGGTCGCCGGTCCCTCGGCGATGCGGCGGGTGATGTCCTGCTGGAGCTGCTCGGCCATGCCGTCGTGCAGCTCGCCCTGCAGGGTGACCAGCAGGTTGTCGCCCAGGGTGAGGACCGGGACGACATGGCCGGAGGGCGGGCTGCTCACCGGCGGCTCGCCGCCGTGTCCGCGTACGCGGCGGCGCCGGGCTGCCGCTGGGCGAGCGCGCGGGCCAGGGCGTCGGGCTGCCGCTGGGCGAGCGCGCGGGCCAGGGCGTCGGGCTGCCGCTGGGCGAGGGCGTAGGCGAGGGCGTCGGCGAGCGAGGAGCGGGTGAGCACCGTGCCGAGGTCGATGCCGAGCTGCACGATGGTCTGGGCGATCGCGGGCCGGATGCCGGAGACGATGCACTCGGCGCCCATCAGACGGGCCGCGGCCACCGTCTTCATCAGGTGCTGGGCCACCAGCGAGTCGACCGTGGGCACGCCGGTGATGTCCAGGATGGCGTACTGGGCGCGCTGCGCGACGACCGCCTCCAGCAGGCTCTCCATGACCACCTGGCTGCGCGCGCTGTCGAGCGTGCCGATCAGCGGCACCGCGACGACGCCGTCCCAGAGCCGGATCACCGGGGTGGCCACTTCCATGAGCTGCTGGCGCTGGCGTTCGATGAGTTCCTCCCCGGCGCTGAGCGTCGTCTCCATGACCACCAGGCGCAGCGTGCCCATGAGCACGGTCAGCGCCAGCAGGCAGTCCTGCGCCTGCGGGTCGGCCGGGTCGGCGAACTCACCGCGCAGCACGTCGAGGGCCGGTGCGCGCAGGGCGGCGACCTCGTCGGCGATCTGGGCGGGGGCGGCCCCGGCGCGGGAGCGGGAGGCGGCCATGCGGCCCAGTTGGTCGCGCACGGGCAGGAAGCCGGGCGCCGTGATGTCCTCCACCCTGCCCGAGCCGGCCACCTCGGCCAGCGCGTCCACCACGGCCTTGCAGGCCTCCACCGCCTCGTCGCGGGAGACGGTGAACACCGTGCGGAACAGGGGCGCCTCGGCCCAGCGCTGCGCGACCTGCTCGCGGCGCCGCCGGAGGAAGTCACCGACCTGCGCCGCCGCGTCCTGGGGCGTCCCGTCGTGCTCCGACACGCGCATCTTCTCCTTCCGGCCCGGGCCGGCCCGGATGGCCACCCCGTTCGATTGTTGCCGCATGACAAATATTAGCGCCGCGGGTGTGGCGTGAACAACACTGATCGCCGACCCGTCCGGGGTCAGCGCCCGTGCCAGTCCAGGCAGACCACGAGGGCGTCGTCGTCCGGCACCGGCCGGCCGCGGTGACCGGTCAGCTCGCGCAGGATGGCCCGCGGGACCTCGGCGGCGGGCAGCAGCCGGGTGGAGGTGATGGCCCTGGCCAGCGCCGCGTCGCCGTAGGCCTCGCCCTGCGGGGAGGCGACCGCGTAGACGCCGTCGCTGACGAAGACCAGCCGGTCCCCGGGTTCGACGAGGAAGTCCTGCGCCACGTAGTCGGTCTCCTCGAACATGCCGAGCGGCAACTGGGCCTCGAAGGTGATCCGTTCCACGGTCCCGCCGCGCAGCCGGAGCAGCTGGGGGGAGCCGGCGTCGACCACCCGGGCCCGCCCGGTCGCCAGGTCGAAGTCGAACATCAGCACGGACAGGTAGCAGCGTCCGTGGTAGTGGGCGTACACCGCCTGGTCGGCCAGCGCGGCCTGGTCGGCGATGGGGATGCCCGCCCGCCGGGCGTTGCGCAGCGCGTTGATGGCCAGGTTCGTCAGCAGGGAGGCCTCGATGCCCTCGCCCATGCCGTTGGTGACGTAGAGCATGAGGCGGTCGGCCGTCGCCGACCAGTCGAAGTTGTCACCGAAGATCGCGTAGGCGGGTTCCAGCTGCGCGCCCAGCTCGTACTCCGGGCGGCTGCAGGAACGGCCGGGCAGCAGCTGCCACTGCATCTCGGCGGCCAGGGTGAGGCGGTCCTTGCGCCGCGCCTGCAGATACACGTCGGTGTCCCGCTCGGCGACGATCACCTCGTGGGCGAGCACGTCGGCGACCTCGGCGAGTTCGCGCACGCCCTCGTCCGTGTGCTCCGCCTCCGGCAGGGTCACCGTCAGCACGCCCAGCCGGTCGCCGCGCACGCTGACGGGCAGGTGCGCGCGCACCAGGCCGTCCTGCCCGGCCTCCACGTACGGCTCCTGGGCCCCGAAGGCACGGCCGGCCGGGCTGTTGTGCACCGGCACCGGCCGGAGGGTGTGCGGCAGCACGGACACCGGCTGCAGCACGGTCAGGCCGTAGTCGGCCATGAACAGCTCGACGGACTCCGCCGCGTACTGCTCGGCCAGTACACGGCGGACAGCGTCGAGCAATGCGTGGGGTGCCGCCGTCCGCAGAGCGCGCTCGGCGGTCACAAATCTGTTCACGATGGGAAATACACCAATCTTTCGCCGGACACCGTGCACCTCGCCGGTGACAGAAGCCGCTCGATTCAGCCGCGCCGGTCGTCCGAAGCCATCTCTGGCCAGCCCCTGGAGCTAGTACGCTGGCTGCCATCCCGTGCCTACGAGAGTGTGACCGTGACTTCCTTCCGCCCACGCCCGCAGCCCGACGAGGTCGCACGGGTGACCTCGACGGCCGCGGAACTCCTGGAAGTCCTCTGGGGCCGGGCCTCCACGGCGCCGGCCTCCGCCTCCCAGTTGCGCGTCCTGCTCATCCTGGAGCACCAGGAGGGCATCAACCTGCGCACGCTCGCCGACTCGCTGGCCTCCACTCCCCGTCCACCAGCCGGCTGTGCGACCGGCTCCAGGCGGCCGGTTTCGTCGAGCGCGTGGTGAGCCCGGCCGACCGGCGCGAGGTGCGGCTGCGGCTGAGCAGCCGGGGCCGCGCGTTCCTGGCCGACCTGCGCGCACGCAGGCAGAAGGAACTGCGGGCCGTCCTGGACCTGATGCCCGCGGCGAAGCGGACCGCGCTGCTGGAGGGACTCGAGGCCTTCTGCGACGCGGCGGCGGCGCAGATACACGACGACGCACAGGACCAAGGCAGCCAGACGGCCTGAACTCCAGGCCGGGAACCCGGTCTCCCCGGTTCCCCTCGCCGCCCCTGCCCAGCGCACGGAGCGGTCTCCGCCCACCGGAACATCCCCGATCCTTCCCCGCGCACGTCCGACACGGCTTACTTTCTTGCCTCATGGCTATAGTTGTCAAACGGCAACTGTCCTGTTCGGTGCTTACCCGACTCCGTGTGCCCGCATGGGCGTCGTGTTGCCGATTGCGACGGAAGTCTCATGCGGACGCGCGATGACGGCCGCGGCGGGTGACGGCGCGCGACAGCACCGGGGGCGCGTATGCGTACCCCCGGCGCCAGGGCGGGCGACGGGGGCCCGTGGGCGGCGAGGTGCGGTCCGGGACACGGCGGGGCGCACGCACCGGACGGAACGGCGGCGGGCGTCAGCTGGCGCCGGAGTCCATCAGGCCGACGAACATCGTGCTGCGCAGGACCTCGACATGACGGCGGGCCACCTCGGCGGCGGCGGAGGCGTCCTTGCGGCGCAGGGCGTCGACCAGCGAGCGGTGCTCCTCGTTGGACTCCCGCAGGGCCTCCAGCGGGTACGGGAGGTAGTAGCGGTACAGCTCCTGGAGCACCGCGCCGTAGGGCGTCGCGATCGACGGCATCCCCGTCGCCCGCGCCAGGCGCAGATGGAAGCGTTCGTCGCAGCCGTGGAACTCCGCCCAGCTCGGGGCGGCGTCCATCTCCTCGACCAGCTCCCGCAGTTCGGCCAGGTCCTCTTCCGTGGCCCGTCCCGCCGCGAGGTGGGCGATGCCGCACTCCAGGGCGAGCCGGTGGTCGATCAGACGCTGGACGACGGACGCGTCCGAGCGGTAGGCGTCCGTGGCGACGACGGTGCCGCGTTCGGGTTCTCGGCCACGTGCGTGCCGCCGTTGCGTCCGCGCCGGCGCTCCAGGACGCCGTCGGCGCACAGGGAGACCAGGGCCCGGCGGACGGTGATCTCACCGACGCCGAGGGCCGCGGCGATCTGGGCGTTGCCGGGAAGGCGCTCCCCGGGCGCGAGCAGCCCGAGGTCGACGGCGAGGGCGATCCGGGCGCGCACGGCTTCCAGCGCGGACAGCCTGCTCACGCCCAGGGTGGCGAAGGGAAGCGTCTCGGCGCGGGCGGTGCTGGCCATGACAGCCACCCTACTGGGCGCGCGCCACGGCGGGCAGAGCCGGGCACGGCGGTGCGGGGAGGTCGGGGACCACCCCGCACCGAGGAGCGTGAGCCTTCACCTCTTGTTTAAGTGCTCATGTTGAACTAATTTCTTCGCCATGTCCCGACCCCTTCCGCTTGCGCTCGCGCAGCTTCCCCCGATTCCGGCAAACGCCCAGCTCAGCGTCTTCGCTGAGCAAGTGGAGAGCATCGCTTCGAGGTTTCCGCTCACGCGTCTGGCGGTCTTCCCGAGTTGCACCTGTGCGGTGTCGAGGGCTTCGGCGCACAGACCCACGCGCAGCTGCGGGAGATCGCGGAGCCGCTGGACGGGCCCCGCACCAAGGCCCTCGGAGAGCTGGCCGGGACCTGGGCCTGTGGCTGGTCCCGGCACCCTGGTCGAGCGCGGGCCCGGCGGAGAGCTGTACAACACCGCCGTCGTCCTCTCCCCCGAGGGCCGCCTGGTGGCCCGCTACCGCAAGGTCTTCCCTGGCGGCCCAGCGAGCCCTACGACCCGGGCGACCGGTTCGTGGTCCTCGACCTCCCCGGCACCGGACGCATCGGGCTCGCGATCTGCTACGACGCCTGGTTCCCGGAGGTGGCGCGCCACCTGGCCTGGATGGGCGCCGAGGTCATCGTCAACCCGGTGATGACCACCACCGCCGACCGGGCCCAGGAGACCGTCCTGGCCCGCGCCAACGCCATCGTCAACCAGGTGCACGTCGTCAGCGTCAACACCGCCGGTCCCGTGGGCCGGGGCCACTCGCTCGTCGTCGACCCCGAGGGCCGGGTCCGGGCCGAGGCGGCCGGTGACGGCAGCACCGTCCTGACCGATGTGATCGACCTCGACGAGGTGACCCGCGTCCGGTCCCACGGCACCGCCGGCGTGACCCGCGTGTGGGACCACTTCGCCGACGACGACGCCCCGATCGAGCTGCCGCTGTACGCCGGCCGCATCGACCCGCGGACCTGGCGCCCGCGGCACCGCCCGTCCGGCCCGCCCGCGACTGACGCCCTCCCTCCCCGTACCGACGCCCCCGGAGCACCCATGTCCCACGGCACCGACGCCGCGCCGACCCTCACCCGCGCCCTCGGCCTGAGAGCCGTGGTCCTGTTCGGCCTCGCCTACATGACGCCGCTGATCGTCCTCGGCACCTTCGGTGTGGTCGCCGCCACCACCGGCGGCACGGTCCCCACCGCCTACCTGCTGGCGCTGGCCGCCATGCTGTTCACCGCGCACAGCTACGGGCGCATGGCCGCCACCTATCCCGTGGCCGGCTCCTCGTACACGTACGTGCGCAAGGCCCTCGACTCGCGGCTGGGGTTCCTCGTCGGCTGGGTCACCCTGCTGGACTACCTGTTCCTGCCGATGGTCATCTGGCTCATCGGCAGCGCCTACCTGGGGGCGCAGTTCCCCGGGGTTCCCTCCTGGGCGTGGATCGTCGGGTTCATCGCGCTGACCACCGGACTCAACATCCGGGGCATCAAGACCGCCGAACGCGCCAACGACCTGCTGATGGTCTTCCAGATCCTGGTCATCGCCGTCTTCGTGGCGCTGTCCCTGCGTCATGTCGCGGGCATCGGCGGCGCCGGGGCGCTGGCGAGCACCGAGCCCTTCCTCAACGACTCGACCACCTGGGCCGGCATCTCCGGCGGGGCGGCCCTCGCCGCCTACTCCTTCCTCGGCTTCGACGCCGTGACCACCCTCACCGAGGAGACGGTCGACCCCGAGCGGACGATGCCCCGTGCCATCCTGCTCATCGCACTGGCCGGAGGCGCCGTGTTCGTCGCGGTCGCCTACACCACCCAGCTCGTCCACCCCGGCGCCCGCTTCGAGGACGAGGGGTCGGCCGCGTTCGAGATCGCCCGCACCATCGGCGGCGATCTGTTCTCCGCGGTCTTCCTCGCCGGGCTGGTCGTGGCCCAGTTCGCCTCCGGCCTGGCCGCGCAGGCCAGCACGTCCCGGCTGCTCTTCGCCATGGGCCGCGACGGCTCCCTGCCCCGCCGGGTCTTCGCCCGCGTCCACCCCGCTATCTCACCCGGCCGTGAACATCCTGATCACGGGTGTCATCGGCCTGATCGCCCTCGGCCTCGACGTGGCGACCTCCACCTCCTTCATCAACTTCGGCGCCTTCGTGGCCTTCACGTTCGTCAACGTCGCCGTCCTCGCCACGTACGTCCGGCTGCGGCGCGGCGGCGGCCGGCCGAATCCGCTGACCCACCTCGTCGCCCCGGCGATCGGTGCGGCCGTCGACGTCTACCTGCTGTGCAGCCTGGACGGCACGGCCCTGGTCCTCGGTGCCGTCTGGCTGGGCCTGGGCATCGTCTACCTCGCCTGTCTCACGCGCATGTTCCGCACACCCCCGCCCGGTCTGGCCCTCGGCCTGCCGCAGGAGGCGCCGGCTCCAGGACGGTGAGGGTGTTGTCGCCGGGGCGCAGCAGGGGCGGGATGCGCAGACGGGGACGGCTCGGGCGGGTCGTCATCGGTACCGCACCCCTCGCCTTCCTGCGCGCCTGCTGCACGCCACCGGTTGTTAGCGATGCCAACGCCGGCTTGGACCGGCTGCCCCGGCCTGTGCCGGACCGGCTCCGGGCGGCGATGGGGCGCTACCATCGGAGCCTCACGGCAGCGAGGAAGGCACACATGGGCAAGCCGCGCGGCGACACGAAGCGACCGCCGGGGATGGCGGACGTGGCACGGGCGGCCGGCGTGTCGGCGCAGACGGTCTCCCGGGTGCTCTCGGGCCACCCCAACGTCCAGGAGAAGACCCGCGTCAAGGTCCTGACCGCCGTCGAGCAACTGGGCTACCGGCGCAACAACGCCGCCCGGGTGCTGTCCTCGGGCCGCAGCCGCACCATCGGCGTGGTGACGCTCCAGACGCACTACTACTCGCGCGGTCTCGTCACGTCGGGGATCGAGAGCGCTGCCCGCGCCGCCGGCTACACCGTCGACGTCGCCACGACGGCGTCCCTGGACACCTCCGCCATCGAGGACGCGCTGTGCCAGCTCTCCGACCAGGGCGTCGAGGGGATCGTCCTGGCGGTGCCGCTGATCCACACCAGCCGGCGGATCGAGCAGCTGACCCGGTCGCTGCCCACCGTCACCGTCGACGGATCGCGCACTCCGGACACCGAGGTGGTCGCCGTCGACCAGGGCCTCGCCGCCCGGCTGGCCACCCGGCACCTGCTCGACCTCGGGCACGACACCGTCTGGCACGTCACGGGCCCCGAGGCGTGGCTGGAGTCCGCCAACCGCCGCGACGCCTGGCGGGCCACGCTGGAGGCGGCCGGCCGGCCCGTGCCTCCGCCGCTGGAGGGCGACTGGTCCCCCGCGTCCGGTCACCGCAACGGACTCGTGCTCGGGCGCATCCCGGACGTCACCGCCGTGTTCGTCGCCAGCGACGAGATGGCGTTCGGCGTGATCAAGGCCCTGCACGAACTGGGGCGGCGCGTCCCCGAGGACATCTCCGTGGTCGGCGTCGACAACATCGAACTCGCCGCGTACTGCCGGCCGCCGCTCACCACCGTCGCCCAGCCCTTCGCCGAGATGGGCGCCCTGGCGGTGACGCATCTGCTGCGGTCGATCGCCGACCCCGACGCCGTACCGGAGCCCGAGTCGGTGGAGCCGCGGCTGGTGGTGCGGGCCAGCACGGCGCCGGCCCGCCGGCCGTCCGGCGCGCGCACGCCGGACGGCCACGCGTCCGTCTAGACCAACCAGCGCCCGGCGGGACGCAGTCGTCGCGCGTCCAGGGAGGGTCGCGGGCGGGGCCGTCCGGGAGCGGTCGCCGTCAGACCTTCGGTTCGCCGCCCGCCGCGGGGACGGCACCGGCGCCGGCACGGTGCCGGCGCCGGGCACGGTGCCGGCGCCGGGCACGGTGCCGGCGCCGGGCACGGTGCCGGCGCCGGGCACGGTGCCGGCGTCGCCCGGGCCTGCGGCGCCCGCGCCTCGTCCCGCGACGCCGGGACGACGGCCTCGCCCGGGCCGTCCGGTTCCCCGGCGCCGTCACCGTCACCGGCGCGGCCGGCGTCGCCGGCGCGCCGCTCCTCCCGGTCCGGGACGAAGGGGATCTCGCCGTCGAGGACCTTGCGGGCGCGGACCCGGTCCAGGGCCCCCTCCCACCGGGACACGGCGAACACGGCGACGCAGTTGCCGAGCAGGTTGGTCGCCACGCGCATGGTGTCCATGATCCGGTCGACGCCCAGCAGCAGCGCCACGGCGCCGGCCGGGACGACCCCGAGGGCGGACGCCGTCGCGGACAGCGCGAGGAACGCCGATCCGGGCACCCCCGCCATGCCTTGCTGGTGAGCATCAGCACGAGCACCACGGTGACCTGCTGCCCCAGCGACAGGTCGACGCCGACGGCCTGGGCGATAAAGAGGGTCGCGACGGAGAGGTAGATCGAGGCGCCGTCGAGGTTGAACGAGTAGCCGGTGGGCAGCACCAGGCCGACCGAGTCGTCGCGGCAGCCGGCGTGCCGGAGCTTCTGCATCATGCGGGCATGACCGTCTCGCTGGACGCGGTGCCGAGCGCGAGCAGCATCTCCTCGCGGGTGTAGCGGACGAACTTCCACAGGCTCACGCCGGTGAACGCCTTCAGGGCGGCGCCGAGCAGCAGCAGGAAGAGCAGCGCGACGGCGTAGCAGACGCCGATGAGCTTGCCGTACGTGGAGAGCGCCCCGAGGCCGTACTCGCCGACGAGATGCGCGGTGGCCCCGAACACGGCGACGGGGGCGAGCCGCATGATGAACCCGACGACGGCGAAGACGACTTCCTGCGCCTGCTCCACGGCCGGAGGATCGCGGGACCTTGGTGTGGCCGAGGTGCAGCAGCGCCGCGCCGACCAGGCAGGCCAGCACGAGGACCTGGAGGAGGGAGTTCTCCGCGAAGGCGCCGACCGCGCTGTCGGGCAGCGAGTGGAGCAGGAACTCGCTGGTGGACGGCAGTTGGCCGCCGCCGGTCTTCTCGTCGACGGCCGACGCGTCGAGCGAGGCCGGGTCCACGTTCATCCCGCTGCCGGGACGGACG
Source organism: Streptomyces sp. SW4 (assembly GCA_003248315.1). Taxonomy (GTDB): domain Bacteria; phylum Actinomycetota; class Actinomycetes; order Streptomycetales; family Streptomycetaceae; genus Streptomyces. The sequence goes on along the minus strand of QKWM01000004.1, from coordinate 5,547,895 downwards.
AGGTTGCCCGCCACGAGTCCGACGACGAGGGCGGCGGTCGTGGCGACCTCGAACCAGATCAGCGCCTTGAGGCCGATCCGCCCGAACGCCTTCAGGTCGCCGGCCTTGGCGATGCCGGTGACCACCACGCAGAAGACCAGCGGCGCGATCAGCGCCTTGATCAGCCTGATGAAGCCGTCCCCGAGCGGCTGGACGGCGGAGCCGGCGCCGGGCCACAGGGCTCCGACGAGGATGCCGGCGACGAGGGCGCAGGCGACCTGGACGAACAGCGATCTGCGCAGAGTCCGGGCGAGACGGCGAGCCAGTGACGGGCTGGCGTGCGACATGCGGAAGCTCCCCACGTACAATTCCGTATAACGGAAGCGGGATTTCGTTTCCGGCCACTATGGCGGTGTGCCGCCCTGGAGAGAAGAACCAGGATCCCCGCACCCGCAACTTCGTCGGATGCCACAGGGACCAAGTGGGGCCATACCGGCGGCAGATGACGAAAGGTGCCCGTGCGGCGGTGCGGGCACCGCGGCCCCGCGGGCTTCAACGGCGTCCGGCGGTCCGGTACTTTGCGGACACGGCGGGCGAAGATCGTGCTCGGCCCTGAGCGAAGGAGCGCCGAAGTGCTGCACGAGGGTGCGGAACCCGGGCGGGAGCGCACGGACGCACGGCCGGGTGCGGCACCCCCTCCGGCAGCGGCCCAGGCCGGGACCGTCGACCGTCTCACCGTGGGCGAACTGGCCGGGATGGAGCAGTTCGACTGCCGGGTACTGGCCGGCGCCGCCGGGCTGGGCCGGCCGGTGGTCTGGGCGCACTCGTGCGAGCTGGAGGACCCGTGGAAGTGGCTCGGGGCCGACGAACTGCTGATGACCGTCGGCATCTGCGTGCCGCGCGGCGCACGGGCGCAGCGCCGGATGATCACCGAGCTGCACGCCGCCGAACTGGCCGGGATCGCCATCGGCGACGATCTCAAGGCACCGCCGCTGACCCGGACGATGCTGGACGCCGCCGACGACCTCGGCTTCCCCGTGCTCCTGGTGGGCCACACCACCCCCTTCGCGGCGATCGGACGGACCGTGGCGATGGCCGGCCAGAGCGAACAGGTACGGCGGCTGGTACGGGTCAGCCGGCTGTACGAGCCCGCGCGGACCGCGGCGTTCGGCGAAGGCTCCCTGCTCGGACGGCTGTCGGCCGAGCTCGGCCACCGGCTGCACGTGCTCGACGTCGCCCTGGGCAGCGAGGTGCTCCGGCAGGAGCGGCCGCTCGACGCCGACGTGGTCGCGCGTCTGGCCGAGGAGACCTCCGGCCGCCTGGGCCGGCTGCCGGCGCGGCTCTGCGTCGAGGGCCCGGACGGGGTGCGGGCCACCGCGTTGGCCTTGTCGACGCACCGGCCGTGCATGCTGGTCGCGGACGGGCCGGGGGAACTGGACGCCGACGGCTTCCTGCTGCTGCACGTGCAGAGCCTGGTCTCGGTGGAGGTCGAGCGGGTCGGGCGGGAACGCGCCGTGCGGGACGACAGCGGAGCGGAGCTGCTGGAACGGCTGGTCGACGGCGAACTCGGGGACGAGGCGGGGAACCTCGCGCTGGACGGCCACGGCCTGGTCGGGCCGCGGACCGCGCTGGGCGTCCCGGCCGAGTCGCGGTCCGCCGCCGCCGCACTGCTCGGCGACGCGGAGGTGCCCGCGCTGGTGGGCAGGGAGCGCGGGGAGGCCTGTGTGCTGCTCGTCGCCGCGTCCCGCGCCGACGAGGTCGTCGCGCTGCTGCGCGGCCGGGTGCCGGCGATCGGCGTGTCCGCGAGCGGCTCCGCCGTCGGCCAGCTGGCCGACACGGCACGCCAGGCGCGGTGGGCCCTCCAGGCCGCCGTCGCCTCCGGCGGGGGTGTGGCCGACTACGGCACCGCCGCGCCGATCCTGCTACCCCGCACGGTGGCCGACGCCGAGCACGCCACCCGCGCCGTCCTCGGGCCGGTCCTCGACCACGACCGGGAGCACGGCACCGACCTGCTGCGCACCCTGGAGACGTTCCTGGCCACCGACCGCAGCTGGCGGGACGCCTCGGGGCCCTGCGCATCCACCGGCAGACCCTGGGCTACCGGCTGCGCCGGATCGAGGCGATCACCGGGCGCAGCCTGCGCAGCACCGGCGATGTGGCCGTGCTGTGGATGGCCCTGCTCGCACGGCGGATCACCCAGCTCTGAGAACGGGCCGCGGTCGGGGAGCCGCCGCCTGCCCGGCCCGGGGGGCCGGCGTGCCGAGCGGACCGGCGTGCCGGGCACCGGCGTACCGGGAGGGCGGTGCGGGGCCGGTGTCGTACCCGGGTATGAACCGCGGGCCGAGGTTGCGTCGGCAGACGCATGTCCCGCCGGGCCGGCAGGCCACACGCTGAAGGCCGTTTCCCGCCCAGGCAGACGACCGGAGGCCCGATCAGCCATGTTCACCCGTCTGTTCACGCCGCTGGACATCGGCCCCGTGACGATCCGCAACCGCATCGTGTCCACGGGGCACGACACGGTGATGGCGCACGACGGCAAGGTCACCGACCGGCTCGTGGCCTACCACCGGGCCCGGGCGCGGGGCGGGGTGGGCCTCGTCGTCCTCCAGGTGGGCGGGGTGCACGACAGCGCCCGCTACACCTCGCACGCGCTGATGGCCGACACCGACGCGTGCGTCGAGGGATACGGCCGACTCGCCGACGCGGTGCACGAGCACGGCGCGACGGTCTTCGCCCAGCTGTTCCACGGCGGTGCGGAGGTCATGGACACCGAGGACGGCGCGCTCGGGGTGTCCTACTCGGCCTCGGCGGTCCCGAGCGAACGCTTCCGGGTGTTCCCCCGGGCCATGCCGCGCACGATGGTCCACGAGGTGATCGGCGGATTCGCCGCGGCCACGGCCCGGCTGCGGCGGGCCGGTCTGGACGGCGTCGAGATCGTCGCCTCGCACGGCTACCTGCCCGCCCAGTTCCTCAACCCCGCCACCAACCGGCGCACCGACGAGTACGGCGGGTCCTGGACCAACCGGCTGCGCTTCCTGCGCGAGGTGCTCGAAGCCGCCCGTGCGGCGGCCGGCGGGACGCTGGCCGTGGGGCTGCGCATCAGCATCGGCGAGGCCCACGACCGGGGCCTGAGCGAGGACGCGGCCCTGCGGGCGGTCACCGAACTGGACGGCGCGGGCCTGCTGGACTACGTCTCCGTCACCCACGGCAGCTCGGCCACCCTCGCCGGCTCGGACCACATCGTGCCGCCCATGACGATGGGGCCGCTGTGCACGGCGGCCCTGTCGCGGCGCGTGAAGCAGGCGGTGTCCGCACCGGTGATCGTGGCCGGGCGGATCACCCAGCCGCAGGACGCCGAGCTGCTGCTCGAACGCGGCGACGCCGACGCGGCGGGCATGACCCGGGCGCTGATCTGCGACCCCGAGCTGCCCGACCGCGCCCGGCGCGGCGACCTGTCCGGCATCCGGGCCTGCATCGGCTGCAACCAGGCCTGCATCGGGCACTTCCACGGCGGGCACCCCATCTCCTGCATCCAGCGTCCGGAGACCGGCCGGGAGGAGGTCTACGGTCTGCTCACCCCGGCCCGCCGCGCCCGTGACGTCCTGGTCGCCGGTGCCGGCCCGGCCGGGCTGAAGGCGGCCGTCGTGGCGGCCCGGCGCGGACACCGCGTCACCGTGTACGACGCGGGCCGGCGGCCCGGGGGCCAGGTCCTGCTGGCCGAACGGCTGCCCGGCCGGGCGGAGTTCGGCGGCGCGGTGACCAACCTGCTGGAGGAGGCCCGGCGGGCGGAGGTGCGGATCGAGAGCGGTGTCACCGTCGACGCGGCGCTGGTGCGGCGGCACGCCCCGGACGCGGTGGTGGTGGCGACCGGCGCCCGCCCCTACCGGCCCGCCCTCGAGACGGAGGAGGCCACCGTCCGGGACGCCTGGCAGGTCATCGGCGGTGCCCGGCTGCCCCGGGGCGGGTCCTCGTCGCGGACTGGCGCGGCGACTGGACCGGCATCGGGGTGGCCGTCCTGCTCGCCGAGCGCGGGCACCGCGTCACGCTGGCCACCACCGGCTACCAGGCGGGCGAGACCCTCCAGCAGTACACCCGCGACGAACTCCTGCGGCAGCTCCTGAGCCACAAGGTCGAGACCGCCGCGCTGACCCGGCTGTACGGCGCCGACGCGGACACCGTCTACCTCCAGCACGTCCTGACCGGCGAACCGGTGCTCGTGGAGGGCGTCTCCTCGGTGGTCCTCGCCCTGGGACACGAACCGGTCAGCGGCCTCGCCCAGGAGATCGAGTCCCTGCCCGCGTCCGAACGGCCCGAACTCCACCTGGCCGGCGACTGCCTGTCGCCGCGCACCGTGGAGGAGGCGGTGCTGGAGGGGATGCGCGTCGGTCACGCGCTCTGACGCCCGTCCCTCCCCCGCCATCCGCTGCCCCACCCCCTCTCCCCCTGTCCCCGACCCTGTCGAACGGGAGAAACCGCTCATGGGATCCTTTGCCCTCGCCCTCTGCTACGGCCTGGTGCCGCTCGTGGTCATCGCTCTGGCCTGGAGAGCCGTGCGCCGCGACTACGCCGCCCCCGAGGAGGGCGAGCGGTGATGTTCGTCGCCGGAGTCCTCGGAAGCTTCGCGCTCTACCTCGTCGTCGGTGTCGTCGTCGGACGGCGCGTCAAGAACCGCTCCGACTACTACGTGGCCGGGCGCAACGCGCCCACCCTGCTGGTGGCCGGCACCCTGGTGGCGTCCTTCCTGTCCACGGTGTCCTTCATGGCGAGGTCGGCTTCGCCTACGACGGCTTCCCCGTCGTGATGCTGATCGTGACGCTCCTCAACGTCTGCGGGTACGTCGTGGGCGTGCTGGGCTTCGGCCGCTACCTGCGCCGCTCGCGGGCGCTGACCGTGCCCGAGTACTTCGGCCGGCGGTTCGACTCCCGCGCGGTCCAGTCGGTGGCCGGGGTGATGGTGGTCGTCGGGATCGGCTTCTACCTCGTCGCCGTGACCCAGGGCCTCGCCCTGGTCCTGGCCCAGCTCATGGGCTGGGCCACCTGGGTGTCGGTGATCGTCGTGTGGCTCGCCTACACGGCGTTCACGTTCCTGTCGGGTTCCAAGGGCATCCTCGTCAACGACACGATCATGTTCTTCGTGTTCATGGTCGCGGGCGTGGCGGGGATGTCCTGGATCGTCTTCCGGGCCGGCGGCCCGGCGCAGGCGCTGGAGCAGCTCCGGGCGCTGCCGGGCAAGCCGGACGGCCTGAGCTGGCACGGGGTCACCGGTGAGGCCGCGTACCTGGGCAGCCCCGGACAGGTGCTCACCTGGGCGATCGCGACCGGTCTGGCCTGGATGGCCGTGGTGGCGGTCAGCCCTGGCAGTCCTCGCGCTATCTGATGGCGCGGGACGAACACGTCTCGCTGCGCAGCGCCTTCATCGCCATGGGCACCGTCGCCGTGCTGTACCTCTTCCTGATGTTCGGCGCCTACGCCATCAACCTGTTCAACCCGGCCGTCGACCCGTCGGAGGTGGCGTTCATCTGGGCGGCCCAGCATGTGCTGCCGCCGGTGCTCGGAGTGGTGGTGATCACCGGGATCGTGGCCGCGGGCCTCTCCTCGGCCGCGTCGTTCCTGTCGCTGATCGGCTTCAGCGCCGCCTACGACGTGCTGCCGCGCGGCGCGCAGCACGCGGAACCGGAGGAGCGGGCGCTGCGCCGCTCACGCCTGATGATGCTCGGCACCGGCGTGGTGGTCCTGCTCGTCACCCTGCTCACACCGCCGGCCGTGCTGGAGATCGGCTACTTCGCGGCCACGCTGTTCGCCGCCGCCTGGGGGCCGCTCGCGTTCTGGAGCGTCCGCAGCGACCGGCTCGGCCCGCGCGGGGCCATCGCCGGGATGGTGGCTGGGTTCGCCGGCGTCACGGTGGCGTCGCTGCTCACGGACGTCGCCGGGGTGGAGCTTCCGGTGTGGGCGGACCCGGTGTTCATCGGGCTCGCGCTCAGCGTCGCGGCGACCTGGATCGCCGACCGGGGCACGCAGCCGACGCCCGCCGCCCGGGAGTTCCGGGCGAGCGTGCTGGTCACCCCGGCCGCGGACCGGCACCCGCGCAAGCTGCGGGGGACCGCGTGGGCCGCCACCGGCACGACCGCCGCCTTCGCCGCGGCCGGGCTGGTGCTGCTGGTGTTCTACGGCATTCCGGCGGCGTTCTGACGGCCCGCCCGGCCGGCGGCGCCCCGCGGCGCCGCCGGCCGGGGATCGCGGGCCGCGGTCAGTGGCCGGCGACGGTGCCGGAGAGTTCGTTGGTGCTCTTGGGCAGCGTCACGGATGCGGTCTTCCTGCCGGACTCCAGGTCGATGGCGTGCACGGTGCGCTTGCCCGGGTCGGAGACGTAGGCCGTGTGGTCGCGGACGAACAGGGTCGGGCGGGGCTGCTGCCAGTCCAGCGGTTCCTGCCACGCGCCGACGGCGGGGATCTCCTTCTCGGCCTCGCCGGTCTCCGGGTCGATGACGTGGAGGGCGCCGTCGGTGCCGAGGACGAGCGCCTCGCCGTGCGGTCCGCGGCCCAGCGAGCGGAAGGAGTAGCTCGTGCCCAGGTCGACCAGGCGCAGCTTCGCGGTCCGGGTGTCGATCAGGGAGATGCGGGTGGGCCGTTCCAGCTCCGCGTCCGGGTCGGTCTTGTAGTCGCCGAGCAGAACCGGGGACTTGTCGCTGCCGGCCTGGTTGCCGATGCGCCCGTAGTCGTCGGGGGCCTGGACCTTGGTGAACCGCCCGTCCTTGTAGATCAGGACGCCGTCCTCGCAGCCGACGGCGACGGCTTCGCCCTGGGCTGCGGCCTCTCCGTGGACACCGGGGCAGTTCTCGCTGCGCCGCAGCTCCTTGCCGTGCCGGTCGAGGACGAGGGCGCCGGTGCGCTTCTCCTCCGTGCCGAGGGTGCTCAGGAGGTGACCGTTGCTCAGCTCGATGGCGACGCCGTGGTGGGGTTCGGCGGAGGTGTAGGTGCGCCCCTCGGGCTTTTCGCCGGTGCTCAGATCGGCGGGGTCGAAGACGTTGACCTCGCCGGTGCCGTCGGTGAAGAGGGTGGTCCGGCCCGCGTGCCGGACGACGTGGCCGGGCTCGGCGCCGTCGTACCGGATGCCGGTGAGCTTCTGTTCGGTGGCGTTCAGGACGCGGAAGCCGGCGTCGGTGGAGACGATGACGTGGTCGTCGTCCCCGGCGGGGTTGACGCGGTTGAAGCCGGGCAGCTCGATCGTGCCGGCCAGGTCCAGCGTCCTGCCGTCCAGGAGGTACAGGCCCCCGTCGAAGGTGGCCACCAGGGGGTCCCGGACGGCGGAGGCGGCCTTGGCGTTCGCCGTGTCCTCGGCCTCGGCGCCGGCCGGGCGGGAGTCCTCCCCGCCGCAGGCGGTCAGCACCGCGGCCGTCGCGAGGGCGAGTGCCGTGCCCGTGAGGGTCCTCCTGCGTATCGACGTGTTCACCGGTGTCTTCCTTTCCGCGCCGCGCGGTGGCGGCGGTGTGTGCGGGACGGGACGGCGTCGGCCCGGTCGGCCGGCGTCCTGGGGGTCGGGGGTCAGTCGCCGGGGCTGTCCGGGACCAGACCGTCGGTCATGGCGGTGGTGTTGGCGCGCATCATCCGCAGGTAGGTGTCGGCGCCCCCGCCCTTCGCGGTGAGCGACTCCGAGTACAGCTCGACGACCTCGACGCGGCCGCCGAGTTCGGTGCGGAGCACCTCGGCCAGCCGGGTCGGCTGGGAGGAGTCGGCGAACACGGTGCGCACGCCGGCCTCCCGCATGGCCCGGGTGAGGGAGCGCAGGTCGGAGGAGCTGGGCGAGGCGAGGGTGGTGCCGCTCGGGACGACCGCGCCGATCACGCGGAAGCCGAAGCGGTCGGCGAGGTAGCCGAAGACGTGGTGGTTGGTCACCAGGGCCTTGCGGTCCTCGGGTATGCGGTCGAAGGACTTCTCCATCCAGGTGGTGAGGTCCGCCAGTTCCCGGTCGTAGCGGGCGGCGTTGGCGCGTATCGCCGACTCGTCCACGGCGTCGACGTGCTCGACGATCCGGTCGGCGATGAGTCCGGTCGCCCTGCGCATCCGGTCGGGGTCGGTCCAGAAGTGCGGGTCGGGCTGTCCGGCCTCCTCCTCGGGGCCGCCGTCGGCGCCGCCGCGGAAGGTGAGCGGACCGACGGCCCGGCCGACCTCGAGGGTGGGGACGCCGGACCGGCGGGCGGCGTCGACGTGGCGCAGTACGTTCTCCTCCAGGCCCAGGCCGTTGAAGACCACCAGGTCGGCGCGTTCCAGTTCGGCGGCCTGGACGGCGGAGAGCCCGAAGGAGTGGGGGTCGGCGTCGGCCTTCATCAGGACGGTGACGTCGGCCTGGTCCCGACGACCTGCCGGGTGACGTCGCCCAGGATGTTGGTCGTGACCACGATCCGGGGCCGGTCGTCCGGTGTGGCACAGCCGGCGGCCGCCACGGCCGTGACCAGGGCGAGCAGGCCCATCAGCAGGCTGCGCAGCCGTGCCGCGGCCACCCTCGCCTGCTTGCGTGCCGCCGTCGCCCTCACGTTCCCGCGCGTCGCCGTCCCTCTCGTGCGCGCCGGCCCCGTGGCCGCGCTGGTGCGCCGGTGTGTCGTGGTCGTCCTCATCGGCCGGTCTCCGCCATCAGGTGCGGCTCGATGTCCAGGTCGAAGGTGCGGGCGAGGCGCAGGCCGTCGTTGTAGTCGATCTCGTGCACGCGGCGTCCCTCGGGGTCGTTGACGTAGGCGCGGCTGCGGTCGACCTCGATCAGGGGTGTGCTGCCGCCGGGGCCGGTCCGCCGCTTCCCGGTCAGGAGCGGCTCGGTGCGGGCGGTCCGCTCGCCGGTGGCGACGTCGTAGCCGTGGAGTGCGCCGTCGGCCTCCAGCACCAGCAGCGGGGAGCCCTCCCCGGCGGTGTTGGCGGCGACGACGGTCCCGGTCCTCACCCGGGTCCAGGTGCGCTCGGTGACGTCCAGGACCCAGACGGCGTCGGCGCCGGCGGGTGCGGTGAGGGTGTCGCTGCCCGGGCGGTGCCGGAACGCGCCGGCGCGTTGCCCGTCGGGACGTCCTCGCCGTAGGGGATCCGCTCCGCGCGGAACCCGCCGTCCTTCTCCCGTATCAGCAGGGCGCCGTCGGCGCAGCCGAGCACGACGCCACGGCGGGTGACGGCGTCGCCCCGCGGCCGCTCGCACCGCGCGTCGGGCGCGGCGACGCGGTTGCCCCGGCGGTCGAGCACGGTCACCTCGGCTCCGCCGTCGCCGTCGCCGTCGCCGCCGGTCAGGGCGACGAGGTGCTCCGCGTAGGGCACGACGGCGCCGGTGTAGGTGCCGGGCAGGGTGCGGGCGGGACCGATGGCGCCCTGCTCGAAGCGGCGCCGGTCGTAGAGCCGGGCCCGGCCCTCGCCGTCGGTCACCGCGGTCACCGCGGCGTCGCTGCGCACCTGCGCGTCCCGGCCCGCGGGGACGTCGCCGACGTCGCGCACGGCGGCCCGGTAGTAGTGGACGTGGTCCCCGTGGTCCACCGTCCAGGTGCCGCTGTCGAGCACGTGGGTGCCCCGGTCGGTGTGGAAGTACCCGAACCGCCCGTCCGTGTCGAGCCGGAGGGTGCCGGGGCGCGGGGTGGTCGCGCGCACCTCGCCGGTGATGAGGTCGAGCACCCGGCCGTCGCCGCTGCGGGGGTCGTTGAGGAGGAGGCGGGACTGCTGCTCCGCGGCTTCCTCCGCTCCCTCCACATGGCCGTGCGGCATGCCGGCGGACGGCGATCCGGCGGTCTGCCGGGGCTTGTCGTCGCCGGGCTGCCCCGCGCAGCCGGCGGCGAGGAGAGCGGTGAGCGCCAGGGCGGCCGGAGCCCACGGGGTGACGTTCCTTCGGACGGTCAAGACGATCGCCTCAGATTTCCTTCGGTCGGCTTGCAGGGACGGGGGCGGAGGCGGTGCGCGCACGGCGGTGCCGCAGGCCGGACGCCAGGTGGAGAGGAGGAAGAGGCTCACCGCGAGGGCCGAGACGGTCGCGCCGGCGGCGGTGCCCAGATGCCAGGAGAGCAGCAGCCCGCCGAACGTCGCGGCGCCGCCGAGCAGTGCCGCGAGCGCCATGGCACCGCGGACGCTGCGCGCCCAGGGCAGCGCCGCCGCCGGGGCGCGATGAGCAGACCGAGCACGAGCAGCGTCCCCACGATGTGGAACGAGGCGACGATGGCCAGGCCCAGCAGTCCCAGCAGCACGGCGTGGGCGAGCCTCGGCCGCAGCCCGAGCGTGTGCGCCTTGCGGGGGTCGAAGGCGAGTGCCAGGAAGGCCCGGTGCCCGAGGACCGAGACCACCAGCGCCGCCAGCAGCGCCACGCCGAGCAGGGCGAGGTCATGCTCCCGTACGGCCAGGACGTCGCCGAACAGGAACCCGGTCAGGTCGACCGCGAACGACCGCGAACGCGACACGATGATCACGCCGAGCGAGAGCATGCCGACGAAGAGCAGGCCGATGCCGGTGTCCTGGGACACCCTCGGCGCCCGCCCGAGCGCGGTGACGCCCGCCGTCATCACGGCCGCGCTCAGCACCGCCCCCACCAGCAGATTGCCGCCGAACAGCGCGGCCAGCGCGACGCCCGGCAGCAGCCCGTGGGACATGGCGTCCCCGAGGAAGGCCATGCCTCTGAGCACCACCCAGGTGCCGGCGAGCGCGCAGATCGCCGACACCAGCAACCCGCCCCACAGGGCCCGCTGCACGAACGTCACCTCGAACGGGGCCGTCAACCACTCCATGCCGAGTGACACTACAATGAAAATCATGTTCAAGAAACCGGCTTCTCCGCCCGCCCCGCCACCGGCACGGGTCGCCCGTGTCCGCTTCACCGGTCTGTGCGCCGGCTATCCGGGCAGGCCCGTGCTCCACCAACTCACGGCGGAGATACCGGCGTCGGCCGCCACGGCGCTCGTCGGGCCCAACGGCAGCGGCAAGTCCACGCTGCTGGGCGTGCTGGCCGGTGTGATCCGGCCGACAGCGGGCGAACTCCTGCACCGCGGGGGCCGGCCGGCCTTCGTCCCCAGCGCGGGGCCGTCGGCGACACCCTGCCGCTGACGGTGCGGCAGACCGTGGAGATGGGACGCTGGTCGGCGCGCGGCCCCTGGCGCCGGCTGACCCGGCGCGACCACACGGCGGTGGACGGCGCCCTCGGCCGGCTCGGCATCGGCCACCTCGCCTCGCGTCAGCTGGGCGAGCTGTCGGGCGGGCAGCGCCAGCGCGCCCTGATCGCCCAGGGCCTCGCCCAGGAGTCCGACCTGCTCCTCCTGGACGAGCCGACCACGGGGCTCGATCCGCAGGCCCGGGAGAGGATCGGCGCGCTGCTGACGGAGCTCGTCGCCGAAGGGGTGACCGTCGTCCAGGCGACCCACGATCTCGCGGCCGCCCGCTCGGCGGACGCCTGCCTCCTGCTGCGCGACGGCCGCCTCGCCGGCCGGGGCGCGCCCTGCGAGGTCCTCACCGAGCCCGCACTCGCCACGCTCTGGCAGCCGGCCTGACGCCACGACGCACCGGCCCGCCCTCCCCCGGCTCCCCCACGCCCCGGCGAGGCGTCACCGGCGCCCTTGCCGGCACCGCCTCACGGACGCCCTCAACGACACGACACCCCATGGACGCCCCGGACGCCCCGGACGCCCCGGACGCCCCACGGACGTTCTCGTCCGACGATCCGAAAGGACACCCTCATGACCCTGCCCGGCGCGGCACCACTGGCCACAGCACCCGCGGACGACACCCCCACCACGACGGCGGGCACGGTGACGCGGCGCCTTCCCGTCACCGTGCTCTCGGGCTTTCTCGGCGCAGGCAAGACGACGCTCCTCAACCACGTCCTCACCAACCGCGAGGGCCTGCGCGTGGCGGTCATCGTCAACGACATGAGCGAGATCAACATCGACGCCGCCCTCGTGCGCGGCGGCGAGGCGGCGCTGTCCCGCACCGAGGAGCGGCTGGTCGAGATGACCAACGGCTGCATCTGCTGCACCCTGCGCGACGACCTCCTCGAGGAGGTCGACCGGCTCGCCCGGGAGGGGCGGTTCGACTACCTGCTCATCGAGTCCAGCGGCATCTCCGAGCCGATGCCGGTCGCCGCCACCTTCGCCTTCGCCCGCGACGACGGCGCCACCCTCGGCGACGTGGCCCGGCTGGACACCATGGTCACCGTGGTCGACGCGGCCAACTTCCTCGCCGAACTCGGCGCCGGCGACGACCTGGCGGAGCGGGGACTCGCGGCGTACGAGGACGACGAGCGCACGGTGAGCGACCTGCTGATCGACCAGGTCGAGTTCGCCGACGTGATCGTGCTCAACAAGCTGGACCTGGTGGACCGGGCCGGTGCCGAGCGGCTGCGCGGGGTACTGACCCGGCTCAACCCCGAGGCCCGGCTCGTCACGGCGGTGCACGGCCGGGTCGCCGCCGGCGACGTGCTGCGGACCGGGCGCTTCGACCTGGAACGCGCCCAGCAGGCGCCCGGCTGGGTGCGGGAACTCAACGGCGACCACGTCCCGGAGACCGAGGAGTACGGCATCTCGTCCCTCGTCTTCCGGTCGGCCGCGCCCTTCCACCCGGGCCGGCTGTGGGAGTTCGTCACCGAGACGATGGACAGCGGCGCCTTCGGGCGGGTCCTGCGGTCCAAGGGGTTCTTCACGCTGGCCGGCCGCGAGGGGTGACCGGGCTGTGGTCCCAGGCCGGTTCGGTCGCCCGGTTCGAGCCCTCCGGCACCCGCGACGCCGACGCGCCCCATGCCCAGGAGCTGGTCTTCATCGGCGTCGGCCTGCGGGCGGAGGCGTTGCGCGCGGCCCTGGCCGGCTGCCTTCTGGCCGACGGCGAGCCCCGGCCCGCGTCCGACCCGTTCCCCGCCTGGGACACCGGGGACGCCTGCGACCAGTAGGCCCCGGGGCGCGGCGGATCGGATCCGCCTACTCGCCCGTGGGACCCAGGCCTCTCCTCGCCGCCGCCGTCGGCCATCAGTCTCCGGTGCCGGCCGCGTCCCGGCCGCCCGGCCCGACGGGACCGACCGGGTGGCCGGCGGCGCGCGGGGCCGCGGCGGGTCCGCGTCCACCGTTGGGGGCGTAGGACCGGGCGGCCCGGCACGCCGTCCTCCGGACCCGGCCGCCCGGCGCTAGGAATGGTCCATGGACGGACATCTGGGACGCGGACCGAGGCGCCGGCCGGGAGGCCGTCCCCTTACCTCGGTGGGCCGCGCACCGTCGCCGGCCAGGTGTTCCTGCTGCAGGTCGTGGTGGCGGTGCTGCTGATCGCCGCGGGGGTCGTCGCGCTGGCGTTCCAGGCGCGCTACGACGGGGAACGCGACGCGCGGGACAGGTCGCTCGCCGCGGCGGAGTCCTTCGCGAACGCGCCCGGCACGGCACGGGCGCTGGCGTCCGGCGACCCGACGGGCGCGCTGCAGCCCTTCGTGCGGCAGGCCGGCCGGAACTCGGGGGTGGACTTCATCAGCGTGATGGAACCCGACGGCACCCGGATCGCCGACACCGATCCCGGGCTGATCGGCGAGCGCGCCGAGGACGTCGGACGGGCCGCGGCCGGGGAGTCGTTCACCGACATCTTCACCGGGCCGCCCAACGACGCCGCCCGGGCGGTCGTCCCGGTCACCGGACCCGACGGAGCCGTCGTCGGACTGGTCGGCGCCGGGTTCCGGATCGCGAACGTGGGCGAGGCGGTGGCCGACCGGCTGCCCGTGTTCCTCGGCTCCGGGGCCGTCGCGCTGGCCCTGGCCACCGCCAGCTCCGCCCTGGTGAGCAGGCGGCTGCGCCGCCAGACCCGGGGCCTGGAGCCGGCCGAGATGACCAGGATGTACGAGCACCACCACGCCGTCCTGCACGCGGTCCGGGAGGGCGTGCTCATCATCGGCGGCGACGGGCGGCTGATGCTGGCCAACGACGAGGCGCGCCGGCTGCTCGAACTGCCGGCGGACGCGGAAGGGCGCCACGTCACCGAGGCCGGCATGGAGCCGGCGGTCGCCGGGCTGCTCGCCTCGGGGCGCTCCGTGACCGACGAGGTCGTCATGGCCGGGGACCGTCTGCTGGCCGTCAGCACCCGCCCCACGGCCCCTACGGCGGGCCCGCGGGCTCGGCGGTGACGCTGCGGGACACCACCGAGCTGCGCGCCCTGTCCGGCACGGCCGAAGTGGCCAGGGAGCGCCTCAGGATGCTCTACGACGCCGGTGTGCGCATCGGCACCACCCTGGACGTGGCCCGCACGGCCGAGGAGCTGTCGGAGGTCGCGGTCCCCCGGTTCGCGGACTTCGTCACGGTGGAACTGCTGGACCCGGTGCTGCGCGGGAGGAACCGACGGGCGCGCACACCGAGATGCGGCGTACGGCGGTGAGCGGCATCCGCCCGGATCCGCCGCTGCAGCCGAAGGGGACCTGATCCGGTTCACCGATCCCACCACGCCCATGGCGATGGCGCTCGCGAGCGGCCGGGCGGTGCTCGAACCGGTCCTCTCCGTGGCCCACGCGTGGCGCGCCCAGGACCCCGAGGGGGCGCGGCAGGCCCTGGCCTACGGCATCCACTCGCTGATCGCCGCCCCGCTGCAGGCCCGCGGCGTCGTCCTGGGCATGGCCAACTTCTGGCGCCGGGAGCGGCAGGAGGCGTTCGACGAGGAGGACGTGTCCTTCGCCGAGGAACTGGCCGCCCGCGCCGCCGTCTCCATCGACAACGCCCGCCGCTTCACCCGGGAGCACACCATGGCGGTGACGCTCCAGCGCAGTCTGCTGCCGCGGGCGCTGCCCGAGCAGGTCGCGGTGGACATCGCCTACCGCTATCTGCCCGCGCAGGCCGGGGTGGGCGGCGACTGGTTCGACGTCATCCCGCTGCCCGGCCTGCGCGTCGCCCTGGTCGTCGGGGACGTCGTGGGGCACGGCCTGCACGCCGCCGCCACCATGGGCCGGCTGCGGACCGCCGTGCACAACTTCTCCAACCTGGACCTGCCGCCCGACGAACTGCTGTGGCACCTCGACGAACTGGTCACGCGCATCGACCGGGACGAGGGCCACGCCGGCGACGACGACGGCGCGGGCATCACGGGAGCCACCTGCCTGTACGCCGTCTACGACCCGGCCTCCGGCCGGTGCACCGTGGCCCGGGCCGGGCACCTCGCCCCCGCGCTGGTCCGGCCCGACGGCACGGTGGAGTTCCCCGACGTCCCCGCCTCCCCTCCCCTGGGCCTGGGCGGCCTGCCGTTCGAGACCGCGGTGCTCGAGCTTCCGGAGGGCAGCCTGCTCGCCCTGTTCACCGACGGCCTCGTCGAACACCGCGACCGCGACATCGACACCGGCCTCGGGATCCTGCGCGACACGCTGGCCGGCCACGGCGACCGCTCCCCGGAGGAGACCTGCCGGGCCGTGATCGAGGCGCTGCTGCCGCCCCGCCGCCGGGACGACATCGCGCTGATGGTGGCCCGCACGCACCGGCTGGACCCGTCCCGGGTCGCCGAGTGGGACGTCCCGGCCGATCCCGAGGCCGTGGCGCGGATCCGTGCCGCGTGCGCGCAGCGGCTGGAGGCCTGGGGCCTGGCGGAGATGGGCTTCACCACCGAGCTGATCCTGAGCGAGCTGCTGACCAACGCCATCCGCTACGGGTCGGAGCCGATCCGGGTGCGTCTGCTGTGCGAGGGCGGTCTCGTGTGCGAGGTGTCCGACGCCAGCAGCACCTCGCCGCATCTGCGGCAGGCGGCCACCACCGACGAGGGCGGGCGCGGCCTGTTCCTCGTGGCGCAGCTGACCGAGCGGTGGGGCACCCGGTACACCGGCCAGGGGAAGGTGATCTGGACGGAGCAGCCCCTGCCGGACCGGTGTGAGAACCGGCCCGCGTCCGCCGGCGGGCGGAGGCGGGCCGGTGGTCACCGCGGCGGCCGGGTCACCACGGCGGCCGGGTCAGCCGGCGTCGACCAGGCCGTGCGGCGGCACGGTCACCGTCCGCTTGCCGGGCTTGCCGCCGAGCACGATCTTCCGCAGGGCGCTGTTGTTGTCGAGCCGGGTCTCCTTCAGCCGCTTCTCCGGGTTGGCCAGCACCTGGATGTAGTACGTGCCGTTGGGCACGCCGGTGATGTCGAAGGACTGCCCGGGAGGTCCTGGGTGTAGGTGTCGCCGGAGCCGACGTCGAGCACCTCGCGGACGGAGATCGAGGTCTCCTCGCCGCAGGCGGTGGCCAGGTCGGTGTTGTACGGGTGCCAGTTGGCGTTCTTCACCGTGTAGTCCACCGCGTCGGTGTTGGCCAGGCAGAACGCCTCCTTGCCGCTGCGCACGGCCTCCTTCTTGTCCGCCTTCAGCAGCCGGTAGCTGGCGAAGTCGGTGAAGTGCCAGTGCATGTGGCCCGGACGCGGGTCCCATTCCATCGTGCCGGTCGGGGTGTGGCCGACCTGCTTGCCCTTGGCGTCGTAGAAGTACTGGAAGGCGTCCATCTTGGCCTTGCCGGGAGAGCGGAAGCCGTCCACGACGAGCTGGGCGGGGCCGGCGTTCCACACGTTGGCGCTGAAGGCCAGGTGGTCCTTGCCGGGGATGTCCTTCTCGCCGTCGCTGATCGTGATGCCGTACGCGGGCAGGGAGCGCAGGTCCGGCTTGGGGACGTCCGGGACGGACGGCTTGCCGGCGGGCCGGCGGGCCGCCGGCTTCAGACCGGGCGCCTGCCGGGAACCGTCGGTGCGGCCGGCGGCGTCGGCGGGCCGCGCCGAGCGCGCGGTCTGCTGCTTCTTCAGCGCCCACGGCAGGGCGGGCGGCGCGGCCCTGAGCGGCCCGTGGCCCACGTTGTACGACGGGCCCGCGCCGCTCGTGGCGGGTGCCGCGGCCCGGGCCGGTGCCGGGGCGTGACCCGGTCCGTGGCCGGCGTGCGCGCCGGCCGTGTGCGGGCCGGTGCCATGGCCGGCGTGTCCGCCGGGTGCCGCGGAACGCGCCGCCGGCCCGGCGGCCGCCTCCTCGTCCTCGTAGCTGCGCTCGACGACGGTCACCCGGACCGTGGCCGGCCGGTCGGCGATGCCGAACAGGTCGCGGTACTTCTTGGCCACGCGGACCTTGGCGGTGTACCGGCCGGCCGGCAGCTGCACGGGCTCGGAGTACGAGCCGCCGTAGGTGTTGGCGGCCCAGCCCTTCTCCACGCCCCACACCGAGCCGAGGGTGAAGGGGTTGGTCGGGCAGCTCTCCGGATACCGGGAGGTGGCCGGGGCGTCGGGCCGCACGCGGCCGCTGGCGTTGTTCGGGCAGAAGTCCTCGGTGCGGCCGAGGACCTTCTTTCCGGCCTTGTCGGTGAGGGTGATCTGGACGAAGCCGGGCAGCCCGGAGAAGTCCTCGACGGTGCCCGCGGGCAGGCGCCTGGCCTTCGCCTTGCCGCCCTCGTGGACGGTCTGGGTGACGGTCACCGGGGCCGTGTACGACTTCCGGGTGACGGTGAGCTCCAGCGGCATGCCCTCCGCCGTGAGGTAGGTGCCGAGGTCCAGGTGGACGCCCGGCTCCTCCTTCCAGGAGGTGAAGGTGATCGCGTCGGTCGCCGCGACGAGGCTCAGTTCGGGCCGTTCGGCGGCCTTCGCCGGCTCGGAGGCGGCGGTCACGACGCCGGCCGTCACGGCCGTCACGGCGAGCGCCGTGGTGCCGGCGAGCAGCGGACGCCGCAGCCGGGTGGTGCGGGGTGTGGTCATGGAGTCGTTCCTCCGGGTGCGGTGTGACGGAAGGCAGGCGGCCGGCGGCACGGTTCGCGGTGCGTGAAGCGGCCCGCCGGGCCGGCGCCGTGAGCGGCGCTCGCTGTGCCCGCGCTGTGAGAGGAACCGGCCGACGCCTCGGTTGTCCCGGACGGCGAGGGCGGCGCGATGTTGGCCGGATGACGTCGCTGCGGAGGAAGTACGGGAGGACATCGGGCCGTTGTCGTGGATTCGCCGTGCGCGTGTGCGGCGCACCTGCTAAGGCGCCGCCGGTCGCGACACGGAGGGGTGCGTCCGGCCGAAATGCCCCGGGCCGGGCGCGTGGAGCCATGACACTGGGCCGGTGCGGGGCGGCCGTGGACACCGGCTCCCCGTGCCGTCCGTGCCGTCCGCAGTCCGGCCCGCACCATGTGGGCGCCCCGAGGGAATCGAGGTTCGACGTGCCGTCATCTCCGCGCAGGCGCCTGACCGCAGGAGCCGCCCTGATCGCCGCGCTCGCCGGGGGCCTCGTCTGCGCCCCCGCCGCGCACGGAGCCCCCGGCTCCCCCGCCGCGCACGGCACCCCCGGCTCCCCCGCCGCCGTACGGTCCGCCGCTCCCGCGCCGGACATGGACGGGGTGTCCGCCGCGCTGCGCGCCGCCGTGGCCGAGGGGGCGCCGGGTGCGATGGCCCGGTTCACCGGTCCGCAGGGCGTCCGGTCGCGGACGGCCGGTGTCCGCGACCGGGTCTCCGGCGCGGCCATGGACGTCCGGGCCCGCTTCCGCGTCGGCAGCGTCAGCAAGACCTTCACCGCCGTGGTGCTGCTCCAACTCGTCGACGAGGGCAGGCTGTCGCTCGACGCCCCGGTCGGCCGCTACCTGCCGGGGCTGCTGCCGGACGAGCGGATCACGGTGCGGCACCTGCTGACCCACCGCAGCGGACTGCCCGACTACACGGAGGCGATGTTCCGGCGGACCGTGCCCGGGTTCGAGGCGGTCCGCGACCGGGTGTTCGCCCCCCGGGAACTGGTGGACCTGGCGCTCAAGGAGCCCCGCACCGAGCCCGGTGCCGCGTACCGGTACGCGAACACCAACTTCGTGGTGGCCGGGATGCTCGTCGAACAGGCCACCGGGGAGCCGGTCGCCCGCGCGTACGAGCGGCGGATCATCGGGCCCCTGCGGCTGCGCGCCACCTCCTACGTGCACCCCGGCACCCGGATCGAGGGTCTGCACGCGCGGGGCTACCTGCACCCGGACGAGGCCGGCGCCCCGCTGGTGGACTCCACCGAGCAGACGGTGTCCTGGGCGCAGGCGGCGGGCGCGGTGATCTCCAGCCCGGCGGACCTGAACACCTTCCTGACCGCGCTCATGCGAGGCAGGCTGCTCTCGCCGCGCATGCTCGACGCCATGACCACCGTGGCCCGACGGACACCACGGGCACCCGCTTCTACGGGCTCGGCGTGCGCCGCTACGACCTGAGCTGCGGCACCCGGGTGTACGGCCACACCGGCACCGTCCAGGGCTACTACACCTACGCGTTCGCGACCAGGGACGGCCGGCGCAGTCTCGCCGCGATGGCCAACACCTCGAACCGGGGCGGGGCCAACACGGCGCTCGGCGGCACCCTGGAGGCGGCCTTCTGCGGGACGAAGCCGCCCCGGCCGGCGTCGTCCTCGCCGGCCCGGCCGGGAGGGCCGGCGCCGGCGGCGGTCGGGCCGGCCGAGGCGGACCTGCCCGAGCGCCGCTGAGTACCGCGGAGCGCGGTCACAGGCCGCTCACCCGGGCGCTCGCCGTGACCTCGTAGACCAGCGTGACGGTGCGCCGGCCGCCGGGCGGGAGCGGGACGTCCCAGCGGACGATGCCGTCGGCGTCGACCTCGTCGGGCGCGGGGGAACAGGCCTCCCGGCGCAGCCTCACCTCCACCTCGGACGTCTCGGAGACCGGGACGCGTTCCCGGACGACGACCACGTGCTCGTCGTGCTCGGCGGGCGCCGAGAAGCGGGACAGGTGCAGCCGCACGGTGCGGGTGAGCACGGTGCGCTGGCTCAGGCCCGTCGTGTCACGGCTCTCCTCGGTGTGGCGCAGCACCCGGTGGTCGTCGCGGCTGCCGAAGGCGAGGTCGGCGCGGGCCCCGGGGGCGGTGAAGTCCAGTGTCCCGCGGCCGGTGTAGCCGCTGCCGCGGACGAGGTCCACGGGACCGGCGAGCAGGGCGTGACCGGACCGGTTGTCGAACCGGACCACCTCGCCGACGAGCGGGGACAGCTCGGGCGCGCAGGAGTGCTCGGTGCTCGCGGGGTCGTGAAGGAGGAGACGGGCACCCGGTGGGCCCGTCCGTCGGACGGCACGGTGACCGGCGTGCCGCAGTGCAGCACCCGTACCTCGCCGCCGTCGTCGACTCCCGGCAGGCCCTGGACGGGGGCGGGTCCCAGGCCGGTGATCTCCTCCTCGCGCAGTTCCACGTGGACGGCGCGGCGCTCGGCCGCGGGGCGGTCCCGGAGCGTCAGCCTGTCCTCGCCGAGCCGGGGCGGCTCGGTGGCCAGCGCGGTGCGCGCCGTCGACAGGGTCAGCCGGACGTTCGTCCAGTCCTCGCCGGTACGCTGCCAGACCATCGCGTCCGAGTCCAGGGTGAGCGAGTCCCCGTCGAGCACGGCCCGGTAGGCCGGCCGCCACAGGGCGCAGGGGTCAGGTGGGTCAGGCGGACCGGGACCGGGCCGGCGGTGGCCGCACGGACGGTCAGTTCGATGTGGGCGAGGAGTCCGGGCGGTTCGGTCTCGGCGAGGTCCAGGGCGTGCCGGACGTCGGAGAGTTCGCCGCCGAGCGCGGCGAGCCGGGCGTCGGCCGCGCGCAGCCGCTCGCCGCAGGTGTCGCGCTCGCCGTCCACCCGGTCCAGTTCGCGGGTCCAGCGGTCCCGGTCGGTCTCGCCGAGGCCGGCGCCCTCGGCGATGTCCCGGAGCAGGTCGGCGGCGAGACGGCCGAGGAGGTCGAGGCGGGTGCCCAGGCGCTCGCGTTCGCGTGTCACCGCCCGGTGTTCCTCTTCGAGGGCGTGCAGACGGTGGCGCAGGGCGGAGTCGCCTGCGGCGGGGCCGGGTTCCCGCGGTGTCCGTTCGCGGACGATCCGCGCGTCGAGCACGGCCGCCGGATGCCCGGCGGGCACCTCGGCGTGGAGGCTGCGGTCGACGGCCAGGGCGCTGACCGGTCCGAGGCGCACCGTCCGGGTGCCCGGTTCCAGGTCCAGCACGGCGGACCGCTCGACGAGCGCCCGGTCCTCCAGGCAGGTGACGGCGGTGACGGGCAGGGCGATCGGTGTGGGGCTCGTGGACATGCGGTGGTGTCAGCTCCTGCGGTTGCCGCCGGTCAGGGCCTTGCCGGCCGGGATGCGGATGACGTAGCCGCCGTCGAGGGCGGCGGTGGCGCGGGGCGGCACCTCGATCCGCCACAGGCGGGTGCCCGGCGCGTGCGGCTCGGTGCCGGGGCCGTCGGCCGGGCTCTGCCAGCCGGCGTTCTCCTCGATCCGGATCTCCGCGTCGGAGGTGACCGGTACGCGTTCGCGCACCTCCACGGTGACGGGGCGTCGAGCCGGTTGGCCAGTTCCACGCGGACGCGGTGGTCGAGCACGGTCACGTTGTTGCGCAGGCCGGAGGAGGACTCGTGCAGGCTCGTGCGGCGGGCGACGCCGATGGCCTCCTCGGGGCCGAGTCCGACCCGGCACTCCCCGCCGGGGCGAGGGTGGGCAGGGAGGTGGTGAGCAGGAGGTCCCCGCCGGCCGCGACCTCCAGCGGGCCGGCGAGCAGGGCCTGCCCGGTGGCGTTGGAGAGCACCAGCGTGGTGTAGACGGTCTGTTCGACGGCCGGGACGCACAGGTACTCGGTGCGCAGGCCCACCGGCACCTCGCAGACGGTGACGGTGTGCCAGGTGCCGTCGGAGGGGATGTCGGCGGGTGCGGCGGCGTCGTAGCGGTGGTCGAAGGAGCCCGCCGACTCGCGGGGGCGTACGGCGTTGCCGGGCAGGGGCAGCGCGGCGACCTTCTCGGCGCGCCGGCGGTACTCGGCCGTCACCGGGTCGCCGGGAGCGCCGGGGAACAGCCGCCCCCGGCGCTCCTCCGGTTCGTCGGGGCCGCTGAGGACCAGTGCGGCGTAGTCGAGTTCGGCTCCCTCCGGGCGCGGTGGCCCGGCGGCGGGGACGGGCGGCTCGGGGTGCGGCTCGGGCGCGGTTCCGGCGGCGGACGCCGGTGGCGGTGCGGCCCGGCCGGGGGCCGCGGGAGCCGCTGCCGGGGCGGAGGCGGGCCGGGCACGGGTGCGGGGAGCACGGCCCGAGGGGGCCTGGGGCGGGGGCGGCGGCCCGCCGTAGGCCGCGGGCACGGCACCCGCCGCGCCGCCGAAGGCCGCGGGCACGGCGCCCGCCGCGCCGCCGAGGGCCTCGGGCGCGGGGCCCGCGGCCGGCGGGGGCACCGGGCCGTGCGGGGAGCCGGCCGCCGCGGGTTCGGCGCCGGCGCCGGCCCGGGACCGGGGGCCGGCGGCCGGGCGGGGCGCCGCCGCGTCGTACCCGGCGAAGAGGTCCGCCAGCCCGCTCGGGGGCTCGCGCCAGCCCGAGGGCGCCGGGGCGGGCCGGCCGCGTCCGAGGCGCAGCGAGCGCAGCCGCGGCACGTCGGTGCGGCGCCGCAGGTCGGCGGTGGCCAGGGAGAGGCGTACGCCCGTCCAGTCCTCGCCGGTGCGCTGGGCGACGGACGCGCGCAGCAGCAGCCGCCCTCGTCCTCGCCCTGCCGGCGGGTCAGGCGGTAGGCGGGTGCCCAGACGGCGCCCGGAACGCCGTACTCGACCTCCACCTCGGCCTCGGTGTCCGCGTCGCCGGCGCCGGCCAGGGTCAGGACGGCGGACAGCGAGGTCTCGACGTGCGGCGCGGGGGCGTCGGTGGAGGCCCGGGCAAGCGCGTCCGTCGCGGCGTCCAGTGCGTGCTCGGCGGTCTCCAGCTCCTCCTCCAGCTCGCGGAGCCGGGCGTGCAGCGCCGTCAGCCGGTCGTCGACGAACGCGGCGAGTTCCAGCCACGCGTCGACCGGGGTGCGGCGGTGCGGGTCGTCCTTCCTGCGGGGCGGCGGCACCGGGCGCAGCGCGGCCACCTCCTCGATCAGGCCCAGCTGCCGGTCCCGGCGGGCCCTGGCCGCGTCGTAGGCGTCCCGGCACCGCTCCGCCTCGCGGCGCAGGTCGCCGGTGGGCCGGGTGCCGGACGGTGCGGCCTCGGCCTCCACCCGGGCCTCGGCGACCCGCACCGCCGTGGAGCCGACGACGCGGGCCCGCAGGGAGCCGGGGTCCATCGACCGGGGCAGGCCGGTCACCCGGATCCGCCCGTCCGCCGGTACGGCGCCGCGCGCCAGCCGGCGGCACAGGGCGCCCTGCGCGTAGACCACCACCGATTCGAGTGCCGATGCCCACCTCGGGGCCGTCTGCGCCGTCATGTGCTCCCCCACGCGCCGTGTCCGTGCCGACGGCACTCTACTGCCGGGGCCGCGGCGCTTGACCCTGACACCGTGACAACGTCTTCACTGGGCGGCCCGGGAGGTGGTCCCGGTGATCATCCGGAAGAGGTCGCGGACATGATGCCCGTACAGCAACTCGCACACCCCGGCGCCTCGGTGCGGCTCCGGGCCGCACTGGCAGCCGGCACGTCGCCCGACGCGCGGTACGTCGACGTGCTCGTCGAACGCTGCGCGAGCGAACCGGACTTCCACGTCCGCGAGGCCCTGACGTGGGCGCTGACCCGCCACGCGCCGTCCCTGACGGTGCCGAGGCTGGTCGGCCTGCTCGGTTCCCCGGTCGCCCGGGCGCGGAGCCAGGCCCTGCACACGCTGTCCAAGATCGGTGACCGGCGGGCCTGGCCGGCGATCACGCACGGGCTGCTGGCCGACGCCGACGACGAGGTGGCACGCAGCGCGTGGCGCGCCGCCGTCGCTCTCGTCCCCGAGGGCGAGGAGGCCGCGCTGGCCCGCGTCCTCGCGGCACAGCTGGGGCGCGGCGGGCGTGAGACGCGGCTGAGTCTCAGCCGCGCGCTGATCGCCCTGGGCGAGGCGGCCGGGCCGGCGGTGCGCGCCGCGGCCGCGGATCCCGCGCCGCACGTGCGCCGGCACGCGCTCGCCACGGAGCATCTGCTGCGCCATCCGGACGCCGGGTTCGCGTACGCGATCGAGGAGGCGAAGCGGATCGTTGCCCTGGGACCGCGTGGTGGGGAAGGCTGACCGGGGCGAGCAGCGGCGAAAGGGCGGCACGGGGTGTTGATCGGTGAGGTGGCACGTCGGTCCGGGGTCAGCGCCCGCATGCTCCGGCACTACGAGGCGCTCGGGCTGCTGCGCCCGGCGGAACGCACCGCGACCGGTTACCGCGAGTACTCCGAGGCCGACATCCGGCGGATCTTCCACATCGAGAGCCTGCGCTCGCTCGGCCTGTCGCTGCGGGAGGCCGGGCGCGCGCTGGACGATCCCGGCTTCGCGCCCTCGGACCTCGTGTCCGAACTCGTCCGCCGGACCCGGGAACGCATCGCGGCCGAGACGGAACTGCTCACGCGGCTGCGCCGGATCGACGCCGCCGCCCCCGCCGGCTGGCCGGACGTCCTCCAGGCCGTCGCGCTCCTGCGGGAACTGGGGTCCCGGAGCGCCGGGAGGCGGCAGCGGGCCGCCCTGACGTCGGCCGAGCAGGTCCCGGTCCCGGTGGAGGCCCTGGTGGAGGCGGTGCTGAGCGAGACGGACCCGAACGCCGGCGGAGCCCTGCGGTGGGCTCTGGCCCAGTCGGGAGAGGCCGCCCTGCCGCTGCTGGCGGACGCCCTGCACGCACCGGAGGCGCAGGTGCGCGAGCGGGCCGTGCGGGCCGTCGCGGAGATCCCGCACGCCCGGGCGACCGCGCTGCTGCGCAGGGCCCTGTCCAGCCCCGACCCCGTGGTGCGCCGGACGGCCGCGCCGACGCTCGGGATGCGCGGGGTGGCCGACGCGGTCCCGGCGCTCGTCGACATGGTCGTCGAGGGGCCGAACGACGTCGACGCGGCCGACGCGCTGGCCGCGCTGGCGGGCGACCCGGAGCCGGCGGAGCGGATCGCCGCCGCCCTCGTCGAACGGCTGGCCCCGGGCGCCGCACCGGCCGCCGCCCGCCGGCGGCTGACCCAGGCGCTCGCCGGCGTACCGGGCCCGCTGACGTCGGCCGCCCTGGCGGACCTCGTCCACGACGAGGACCGGGCCGTGGCCCTGACCGCCCGGTACCTCCTGACGCTCCGGGACGGCGCGTGAGGCCGCGGCGGTCGGGCGCGGCCCGCGACGGGCGCCGAGGACGCGGGGACCGCCGGGGCGCGGCCGGATCGCGTCAGGCGCGGCAGCGGAGCATCTCCAGCGGCGGGTGGGCGAGCAGATCCGCCCAGAACTCCTCGCCGAACTCGCGGACGCCGTCGTCGGACACCCGCAGCGGGACCCACTCCAGGTCGCGGAACCCGGCCGCCCGCAGGCACTTCTCGTACACCTCGCGGCGCGGGGCCGTGGCGACGATGCTGATCGGCCGGGGCTCGAGGAGAGCGGTGACCCGTACCCGCGGGCCCGTCTCGGCCTCTTCGCCCAGCGGCTCGCACAGGAAGCCGTACGTGTCCAGGGAGGCGCAGTCGAACCCGTAGTCGGGCTTCTGGCCGAGCAGGAAGAACTCACCGCCGGGCTTCAGGTTCCGGTGGATGTTGCGGCACATGCGCTCCATCACGGCGATGTCCTCGGCGTAGTTGAGGCACTGCACGGCCAGCGCGATGTCGAAACGCCGGTCGAGGGGCGGCAGTTCGGCCACGTCCCCGACCTCGTAGCGCACGCCCAGCGGCTCGCGTG
Organism: Streptomyces sp. SW4; assembly: GCA_003248315.1. Classification (GTDB taxonomy): domain Bacteria; phylum Actinomycetota; class Actinomycetes; order Streptomycetales; family Streptomycetaceae; genus Streptomyces. Next base: position 5,522,459 of record QKWM01000004.1, on the reverse strand, counting down.
CCTCGATGCCCCGGGCGGCGGCGATCATCTCGCCGGAGATGTCGACGCCGAGGACGTCCGCGGCACCGCGCCGCTTGAACTCCCTGCTGTAGAAGCCGGTGCCGCACGCCAGGTCGAGGACCGACCTGCCGCTGACGTCCCCCACCAGGCCGAGGAAGCTCGGCACCTCCCCGTACCGGGTCAGGGGCAGGGCCTTGAACCCCTCGAAGGCCTCGCCGATCCCGTCGTACTGCTGCACGCTCACGTGCCGCCCCCTTCTGGGCCTCGTTTCCGTACCCGGCCGTGCCGGCCCCGCGGACACGGGGCCGACCGGCCCGGCCGCCGTCGTGGCAGAGTCTGCTGCGCCCCCGCCCGGCGGCCGTACTGGCGGATGACACGAAGAAGTCGCCCCGGCGGCCTCGGATCACCCAACAAGGGCCGCCGGGCCCGGGAATGGGCCGACGGCCGCGCCTGTTGCACCCGGACATGACGTCCGATCAGCGAACGATCACCAATCCGGCCGGCCTGCACGACCCGGCGGGGTTCGGCTACAGCCATGCCGTCTCCGCCTCCGGCGAGGTCGTGTTCATCGCCGGCCAGTACGCCTCCGACGCCACCGGGGCGCCCGTGCCCGGGGACTTCGCGGCCCAGGTGGACCTGGCCTTCGACCGGCTGCGCGCGGCACTGGAGGGGGTGGGGCTCGGCTACGAGCACGTGGTGCGCCTCGGCACCTTCGTCGTCGACCACGACCTCGGCAAGCTGGAGGTGCTCGGCAAGGCGCTGCACGCCCGGTTCGGCGAGCGGCTGCCCGCCCAGACGCTCAGCGGCGTGGCGTCGCTCGCGCTGCCGGGGATGCTGTTCGAGGTGGACGCGGTCGCGGTGCGCCCGTCTACGGCGTGACCGGGTCGAGGAGCCGGGGGCCGTCGTTGCGGACGTCGTTGACGTCGGTGGAGACGGGGCGGACGCCGAGACGGCCGCCGGCCGGCGGGGTCAGCAGGGCGCGCAGTTCGTCGGGGTCCTGGCGGGCGGGGTCGAGCCAGGCGTCGTAGTGCTCCTCGGTCAGCGCGAGCGGCATGCGGGGGTGCACACGGCCCGCCGCGTCGGTGGCCTCGGTGGTGATGATCGTGCAGGTCGTCAGCCAGGCCGCCGGGTCGTCGTCGTGCCGGACCCCGGGGTCGCGCCAGTACTCGTAGAGCCCGGCGAGGGCCAGCACCCGGCCGTCCTCGGGGTGGACGTAGTAGGGCTGCTTGCGCTTCCTGCCCGTGCGGGGGTCCTCGGTCCGCTGCCACTCGTAGAAGCCGTCGGCCGGCAGCAGGCAGCGGCGGCGGGCGAACGCCGCGCGGTAGGCCGGCTTCTCGTGCACGGTCTCCATCCGCGCGTTGATCATCCGCGAGCCGGTCCGCACGTCCCTGGCCCAGGACGGCACCAGCCCCCAGCGCAGCGGACGCAGCTGCCGGGCGGCCGCGGCGGTGCCGTCCCGGCCCCGCGGGGCGCGTTCGAGGACGGCCCAGACCGGGTCCGTGGGCGCGACGTTCCAGCTCGGCGCGATCGTCTCCTCGGCGCGCCAGTCGGTGACCCGGAAGAGCCGGGCCAGGTCCTCGGGGCTGCGGGCGGATACGTAGCGGCCGCACATGGCGCCACTGTGCCACCGGCACGGCGGGGGCCGCCACCGGGGCGGGCCGGGGGCCGTCCTGTCCGGCCGTGCACCCCCGGGGCGGGCGGGAACGGCCGGACAAGGACCTTGAGGTCACGCGGCCCCGGCAACCCCTGGCGCGGCGGTGTACGGACACCCCCTAGGGTGACGGGTCATGGAATCGCCTTGCCTGCTGCGGCATCTGCGTGACGAACTCGACGCGTTCCGGGACTGTCTCGACGGCGACCTGTCCGTGCCGGTCGAGCACTGCGGCACATGGACGCTGCGGGACCTCGCGGAGCATCTGGGCGGGTCGAACCTGTGGGCCGCGGCCGCCGTGACCGAGCAGCACGGCGGCCACGAGCCCGGCGCGGCTCCCCGGGACCGCGCCGGGCTCGTGCGCTGGTTCGAGGAGTCGGCGCGGACACTGCTGGACGCCCTGGACACCGACCCGGAGGCCGGCGCCTGGACGTTCCATCCGCCCGCCACCGTGGGGTTCTGGCAGCGGCGCCGGGCCCTGGAGACCCTCGTGCACCGGTGGGACGCCGAGCACGCCCTGGGCCGGGCCCGGCCCCTCGACCCCCTGCTCGCCGGGGAGGGAGTGTCGGAGGTCTTCGACACGATGGCGCCGCGGCAGGTGGCCCGGGGCCGGGCGCACCCGCCGAGCCGCGCCCTGCGCCTGGAGGCCACCGACACCGGCGCCGGCTGGACGTACGGTCCCGGCACCCCGGCCGCCACGCTGGCCGCGCCCGCGGAACAGCTCCTGCTGCTGTTGTGGGGCGCACGTCGGTGTCGGGCGGGCCGTTCACCTGGTCCGGCGACCGCAGGGCCGGCCTGGCGGTCCTCTCCGGCCCGCTGACCCCCTGACCCGGGAGGGGGCCGCTCCCGTGACGCTCCGGGACGTGCCGGGACGTGCCGGGCGGCGGCGCCACCGGGGGCGGCGCCGGGGTGCCTCAGCCGACGACCCGACCTCCGCTCCGGGCGGTCCGGGATGCTCGGGGACGGTGCGTTCTCTCCTCGGGGTGCTGTCTCAGGTGGCGGTGGCCGCGGTGGTCAGCAGCCGGCCCATGGCGGCGAGCACGGTCGGTTCGACGCGGTAGTAGACCCAGGTGCCGCGCCGCTCGGAGGTGAGCAGGCCGGCCTCCTTGAGCTTCTTCAGGTGGTGGGAGACGGTCGGCTGGGACACGCCCACGTCGGAGATGTCGCACACGCACGCCTCGCCCCCCTCGTGGGAGGCGACGGCGGAGAACAGCCGCAGGCGCACGGGGTCGCCGAGCGCCTTGAACATCCGCGCGGCCGTCTCGGCCTCCTCCGCGGTCATCGGCCGCTCGGTCAGCGGCGGGCAGCACGGCACCACGCCGGGGGCGGCGGCGGTCCGGGGCCGCGGCGGTGTCTTGGCATTCGACATACGTCTATGTTGACACACGTCGAAACCACGGGGCGGGCGGGGACATGCCGCCGGTGCCGCCCTCGCCGGATCCGCTCGGCGACGCGGGGCGGCGGGCGTCGCCGTCGCCGCGTGCCGTCCGGGCGTCAGCACCCCCGGCCGCACAGGGAGTTGGGGGCCTCGGTCCCGTCCCGGTGCGGCGGCCGGCGCCCTGTCCGGCGTAGGGTGTCCTGCTGTGTGACGAGGGCCGTCACTCCCGGGCGGGAGGGGCGGCCCTTCCGCGCGACCGGGCACATGGACCAGGGGGAACCGTTGAGCAGGACCGCCGCGCCGGAGCACAAACTCGCGCAGAGCCTCTATCTGATCGCCGTGCAGGACGCCTCCTGGTCACCGGCGGCCGTGTGCCGGCGGCTCGGCTGGACCAGCGACGAGTACGCGGCGGCCATCCAGGTGCTGTCGGGGCTCGGCCTGCTGGTGCGGACCACGGCCACGCCGAGCGGCTGGGCGTGCGTGTCGTCCGAGTCGGCACTCGATCACCTGCTCGCCGCCGACGCCCGCCGCGTCGCGGAGCTCATCGAGCAGACCACCCGCACCCGGGAGGCCATGGTGCGGATGCTCACCGACTTCCACCCCATCCACGCCATGCGCGTCTCCGGCACGCAGGCCCAGCTGGTGGAGGGCACGGCCAACATCGCGGCCGCGCTGGAGGACGCCGCCCAGCAGGCGCACGAGGAGGTGGTCTCCCTGCACCCGGGCCGCGGGGTGCCCGAGCACATGGTGGAGGAGGGCCTGGCCCGCGACCGGCGGGCGCTGCGGCGCGGCGTCGCCATGCGCACCGTCCATCTCGCCTCGTCCGCGGCGCTGCCGCACATGTCCGCCTATCTGCGGGAGCTGCGCAGGGCGGGCGGTCGGGTGCGCACCGCCGTGACCCTGCCGCACCGGCTCATCGTCGTCGACCGGCACCTGGCGATCGTGCCGGCGACGGGCCGGGACGGTCAGCAGGCGGCCGTCGTCGTCTACGACCCGTCCCTGGTCGAGGTGTTCCGCAGCCAGTTCGAGTACGCCTGGGGGCAGGCCTCCGCCTTCGGCACGGGCACGCCGGACGACGGGGAGGAGGCCGCGCCGGGGCGTCCCGACCGGCGGCAGCGGGCGGTGCTGCGGTTACTCGCGGAGGGACTGACCGACGAGGCGGTCGCCCGGCGTCTCGGGGTCTCCGACCGTACGGTCCGCCGGATGGTCAACGACCTGACCTCCGCGCTCGGCGCCACCAGCCGCTTCCAGGTCGCGGTCCTGGCCGAGCGGGCGGGCTGGCTCGCGCCGGCCGGCCTTGAGCAGGACGTGCGCGACGACGCCGGCGAGAAGTCCCCAGAAGGGTGAGCCGATCCCGGCGACGGTCACGCCGGAGGCGGTCGCGAGGAACGTGATGACGGAGGCCTCCCGGTGGCGTTCGTCGGCGACCGTGCGGGCCAGGCTGCCGGAGAGCGCCCCGAGCAGCGCCACCCCGGCCAGGGTCGCGACGAGTGCCTCGGGCAGGCCGGTGAACAGGGCCACGAGCGTCGAGCCGAAGCAGCCCACGACGAGGTAGCCGACGCCGCAGCTCACTCCCGCGACCCACCGGCGGGCCGGGTCGCGGTGGGCCTCGGGGCCGGTGCAGATCGCGGCCGTGATGGCGGCCGGGTTGACGGCGTGCGAGCCGAACGGCGCGAGCAGCGTCGACACCGCCCCGGTCGCCCCGCACACCACGCGCTCGTCGGGGCGGTAGCCGTCCGCGCGCAGCACGGCCATGCCCGGCGCGTACTGTCCGGCGAGCGTGGCGACGAGCAGCGGCACGCCGATGCCGACGAGCGCCCCCACGGAGAAGTGCGGTGCCGTGAAGTGCGGCACCGCCGGGCCGGCGTTCGCGATGTCCACGTCGAGGCCGCCCGTGGCCGCGGCGGCGGCGAGCCCGGCGGCCAGCGCTCCCATCACCGCATAGGCCGGCCACCGGCGCTTGACCAGCAGATAGCCGGCCACGACGGCGCCCGCGAGCAGCGGCGCGGAACGCAGCGAGGTGAACACGGCCGTGCCGAAGGAGAAGAGGATCCCGGCGAGCATGGCCGAGACGATCCCCTCCGGGATCCGGGCGAGGATCCGGGTGAACACCCCCGTGACGGTCAGTGCCGTGGCCGCGGCGCCCGCGACGAGGAAGGCGCCGACGGCCTCGGCGTAGTCGTGCTGCGCGAGTGCGGTGACCAGGATGGCCGCGCCCGGTGTGGAGAACGCCGTGATGACGGGCATACGGCTCCACCAGCTGAGCCCCACACAGGTCAGGCCCGCGCCGATGGAGATCGCCCACACCCACGACGAGGTCCGCGCCTCGCTCAGTCCGGCCGCGTCGGCGGCGGCCAGCACGAGGGCGAGCGGTCCCGCGTAGGACACCGCCATGGCCACGACGCCCGCGTTGACCGCGGACAAGGACACCGACCTCGACGATCGCACCGACTCAGCCCCAGATGAAGGAGAACAAGGAGACCTCGGACATCGCGACACACCTCCCCCGAAGACGTCGCCGCGCCCGCCCCCATGCTGCCGCACGGCGCGGGGCCGTGAAGCGCCGGGGGCGTCCGCTTCAGGCCGCGTCCCCTACCGGACAGGCGGGCGGTGTGACCGGTGCGGGTCATGGACGTTTCCGGACGGTCGTCTTCCCTGGTCGCGGCCGTGACCGGCGCCGCAGGATCTCCGGCATGACGACGTATGCGGAACCCCGTACGGACCTGTCCGCCCTCTGCCTCGACCCGGCGGACACCGCCCGGCTCACCGAACTGCTGCACGACGCGGCGCGGTTGCCGGGCCCCCTGGAACGGACGCTGCAGACCGAGGCGTTCGCCGGGATCGCCGAGCGGCTGCCGGCCCGGCTGAGGGAGGGCGTGGAGGCCTTCCGGGACACGCCGCCGGACCACGGCCTGCTGGTGGTGCGCGGACTGCCGGTCGGCGACATCCCCGCGACCCCGTCGGCCTACGGCGCGAACGTGCTCGGCGAGTCACACCCCTCCAGCCTGCTGGTGGCCCTGGTCGCGCACCCGCTGGGCGGGCTGATCGGCTACGAGGACGAGAAGTCGGGGGCGCTGGTGCACGACGTGTACCCGGTCGCCGGGGACGCGGCCAAGCCCCTGAACTCCGGCTCCACGCTCTTCGACTTCCACACCGAGAACGTCCACCACCCGGTACGGCCCTCGCACCTGGGACTGCTGTGCCTGCGCCCCGACCACGACCGGCGCGCGGCCACGATGGTCGCCTCGGTCCGCGAGGCCGAGCCGCTGCTGTCCGCGGCCGACCGGGAACTGCTGCGCACCGACCGGTACCGCAGCCGCTTCCCGCTGTCCTTCACCCGGGGTGTCGCCGAGGACGAGCGGCCGGTGACAAAGCCGCACCCGGTCCTCATGGACGGCCCGGCGCAGTCCCCCGGCACCCGGGTCCGGTTCAACATGCACAACACCTTCGGGACGGACGCCGAGGCGCAGGCGGCGCTGGAGCGCCTCAACCGCGCCATGCACGCCGTGCACCGGGCGGTGCGGGCGGACCGGGGCGAGATGCTGCTGGTGGACAACCGGATCGTGGTGCACGGCCGCAGCGACTTCACGCCGCGCTACGACGGTGCCGACCGCTGGCTGCGCCGGTTCTACCCCTACCCCGGCGACCTGCCCGCCGACGTCCTGGTGCGGGCCGGGGGCAGGGTGCTGAGCAAGGACAGCTACGCCCGTGCATGATCTGACCCTGACCGCGGCGGTGCTGCTGTGCCTCGCCGCCGCGCTCGCGGGCTGGGTCGACGCGGTGGTCGGCGGCGGCGGGCTGCTCCAGGTGCCCGCCCTGCTGGTCGCGTTCCCCCACCTGGCCCCCGCGTACGCGCTCGGCACCAACAAGGCGGTCGGTGTCGTCGGCACGTCGGCGGCGGCGGTGACCTACGCCCGCCGGGCGCCCGTCGACGTGCGGCTCGCGGCCCGGCTCGGCTCGGTGGCCGCGCTGGCGGCGGTGGGCGGCGCCTTCTTCGCGGCCGGCGTGGAGAGCGACGTGCTGCGCCCGGTGATCATGGTGCTGCTGCTGGCCGTCGCCGCGTTCGTCGTGCTCAAGCCGCAGTTCGGGCAGCGTCCGGGCGGCGCCGTGACCCGGCAGCGGGTGCTGGCCGCCGTCGTGGTCGTCGGCGCGGGCATCGGCTTCTACGACGGGCTGCTCGGCCCCGGCACCGGGACCTTCCTGGTGATCGGCCTGGTGGCGGTGCTGTCCATGGACATGGTCACGGCGTCGGCGACCGCGAAGGTCGTCAACGTCGGACGAACCTGGGCGCGCTCGCGATGTTCACCTACCAGGGCACGGTGCTGTGGGCGCTCGCACCGCTCCTGGCCGTGTTCAACCTGGCGGGCGCCTCGGTGGGCGCCCGCATGGCGCTCAAGCGCGGCAGCGGGTTCGTACGGGCGGTCCTGCTCGTCGTCGTCGCCGCGCTGGTCGGCAAGCTGGCACTCGATCAGTGGGGGGCATGAGATGGCGGTCGGAATCCTCGGCGGAATGGGCCCCTTGGCCACCGTCGACTTCTACCGGAAGGTGGTCGACGCCACCCCGGCCGGTGTCGACCAGGACCATCTGCCGGTCGTGGTGTGGGCGGACCCGTCGGTGCCGGACCGGTCGGCGGCGCTGACCGGGAGCGGGCCCGACCCGACACCGTGGCTGGTGCGCGGTGCGCACCGGCTGGAGGCGATGGGCGCGCAGGTCATCGCGACGCCGTGCAACACGGCGCACGCCTTCCTCGACGAGGTGCGCACCAGTGTGCGCGTCCCCATGCTCGACATGATCGCGGAGACGGTGGCGGAGATCCTGTCCTGCCATCCGGAGGTGACGTCGGTGGGGCTGCTGGCCACGACCGGCACGGTCCGCGCGGGCCTGTACCAGCGGGCCCTGGCCGCGGCGGGTCTGCGGGTGGTCGTGCCGGGCGAGCTCTCGCAGGGCGAGGCGGTGACCGGCGCGATCCGGCGGGTGAAGGCGGGCGATCTCGGCCCGGCCGCCGGCTGTCTGATCGAGCGGGCCGCCGAGGAACTGGCGGCCCGCGGGGCGGGTCTGCTCGTGGCGGGCTGCACCGAACTGCCGCTGCTCCTCGGCGAGATGAGCGCCGGCCTCCCGGTCGTGGATCCCACGGCCGCTCTGGCCCGGGCGACGGTACGGCATGCCCTGGCGCCGGCCGGCGTGGCGTGACCGGGCGGGGCCCGGAGCGGTCCCGGCGGCATCGGTTAGCGTGTCCCGCTGATCGGCACGGAGGTGATCGGCATGGAGTGGGACGGCGTCGCGGACCGCGAGCGCTTCAACGACTGGTACCGCCGGGAGCGGGACCGTTTCGCGGACCTGGCCCGGGACGCCGACTGGGACGGCGTGTTCGAGGTGCTGGGCAGGGAACCGGGCTGGGTCAACCTGCCCCGGCCCGGCCTGCGCAGCGGCTTCGCCCCGCTGCACCAGGCGGCCTGGCACGGCGCCGGGTTCTCCGTCGTCTCCCGGCTGATCGCCCACGGCGCCTGGCGCACCCAGCGCACCCGGGACGGGCGGCGCCCCGTGGACATCGCCCGGGAGCGGGGCACACGCATCTGCTGGAGCTGCTGGAGCCCGTCGTCGTACGGCCGCTGCCCTCCCCGGCGGACGCGCTGGAGCGTGCGTTCCACGCGCTGCTGCGGGACCGGTCCGGCGGCTGTTTCGAGGCGGTGGAGCATCTGCTGCCGCCGCTGTCGCCGCTCACCGAGGGCCCGGACGTGCGGATCGTGTTCCGGGTGATCGGGATGATGGGCGGATACACCATCCGTCTGGCCGGCGACCACGTGCACGTGCACGGTCACTCGCGGATGGACGCGGACGACGGTGACCACTACCGCGTGACGCCGTCGGGGTGGACGCGGATCGAGCTCAGGCCCGTGCCGCCGCCCCCGCCGCCCGCCGGCACCTGACCGAGGCCCGGCCGACGGGACGGCCGCGGTCCGCCGCCGCGACCCTCTGCATGCGAATTGCCGCATATGCCCTTAATCTCTCACAAAAGGCGCGGGCAATCGACGTCGGCGGAGCCGGCGGAAGGTGGGCGTCCATGGCTGAGCAGCGCAAAGGGTCCGGTCTGCTCGGGGAGTTGTCGGCCGAGTTCGCGGGCACGATGATCCTCATCCTCTTCGGCTGCGGCGTCGTCGCCCAGGTCGTCGCCGGCGGGGCCCTCACCGATCCGGCGGGCGGCCTCGGGGACCACGACAGCATCGCCTGGGCGTGGGGCCTCGGCGTCACGCTGGGCGTGTACGTGGCCGCGCGGCTGAGCGGCGCCCACATCAACCCCGCGGTGACGCTCGCCCTCGCCGTGTTCAAGGGGTTCCCGTGGCGCAAGGTCGCGCCGTACGCGCTGGCGCAGACGGCCGGCGCCTTCGTCGCGGCGCTCCTGGTCCGCTGGAACTACACGGAGGCACTGGCGAAGGCCGACCCCGGGCACACCCTCAAGACCCAGGGCGTGTTCTCCACGCTGCCCGCCAACGGCAACACCAACCTGCCGGTGGGCGAGTGGGGCGCGTTCCGCGACCAGGTCATCGGCACGGCCCTGCTGCTGCTTCTCGTCATGGCCGTCACCGACCTGCTGAACACCCCTCCGGGCGCCAACCTCGCGCCCTTCGTCATCGGCCTGATCGTCGTCGCGATCGGCATGGCCTGGGGCACCAACGCGGGCTACGCGATCAATCCGGCCCGCGACTTCGGCCCCGGCTGGCCAGTTTCCTCACCGGATACGGCGGGGCGTGGCGGGATCAGTACGGAAACCTCTACTTCTGGGTGCCGATCGTCGGTCCCCTCATCGGCGGTGTGCTCGGCGCGGGCCTGTACAAGGCCTTCATCGGCCGGTTCCTGCCCAAGGGCGAACCCGAGCCGCCGGGACGCGTGCCCACGCCAGAACCCTGACCCCGGCCCGGAGAGGCAGCAGACATGGCGGACTTCGTCGGTGCGGTGGACCAGGGGACCACCAGTACCCGTTTCATGATCTTCGACCACGGCGGCAACGAGGTGGCGAAGCACCAGCTGGAACACGCGCAGATCATGCCGCGCTCGGGCTGGGTGGAGCACGACCCGGTGGAGATCTGGGAGCGCACCAACTCGGTGATGCAGAACGCGCTGCGGCACAGCGGCCTGTCCGGCACGGACCTGACGGCCATCGGCATCACCAACCAGCGGGAGACCACCGTGGTGTGGGACCCCCGCACCGGCCGCCCCTACTACAACGCCATCGTCTGGCAGGACACCCGCACCGACGCCATCGCGGCGAACCTCGAACGCTCGGGCCGGGGCGACGTCATCCGGCGCAAGGCGGGGCTGCCGCCCGCGACGTACTTCTCCGCGGGCAAGGTCCAGTGGATCCTGGAGAACGTCGAGGGCGTGCGCGAGGCCGCCGAACAGGGGCACGCCGTGTTCGGCAACACCGACTCCTGGGTGCTGTGGAACCTGACGGGCGGGCCGGACGGCGGCATCCACGCCACCGACGTGACCAACGCCAGCCGCACCATGCTGATGAACCTGGAGACCCTCGACTGGGACGACGAACTGCTGGGCTTCTTCGGCATCCCCCGCACGATGCTGCCCGCCATCCACGCCTCCTCCCACCCCGATGCCTACGGCGTCGCCCGGACCTCCCGGCCGCTGCGCGCCGCCGTCCCCATCACCGGCGTGCTCGGCGACCAGCAGGCGGCCACCGTCGGCCAGGTCTGCTTCGCGCCGGGCGAGGCCAAGAACACCTACGGCACCGGCAACTTCCTGGTCCTGAACACCGGCACCGAACTGGTCCGCTCCCGGCACGGGCTGCTGACCACCGTGGCCTACCGGTTCGGCGACGAGCCCGTGGTCTACGCCCTGGAGGGATCGATCGCCGTGACCGGGTCGGCGGTGCAGTGGCTGCGCGACCAGATGCGGATCATCAAGACGGCGGCGGAGAGCGAGGACCTCGCCCGCACCGTGGAGGACAACGGCGGGATGTACTTCGTCCCCGCCTTCTCCGGCCTGTTCGCCCCGTACTGGCGTTCCGACGCCCGCGGGGCCATCGTCGGCCTGGCCCGCTACAACGACAGCGGACACCTGGCGCGGGCCACGCTGGAGTCGATCTGCTACCAGAGCCGCGACGTCGTCGAGGCCATGGAGCAGGACTCCGGGGTCCACCTCGACGTCCTCAAGGTGGACGGCGGTGTCACGGCCAACGACCTGTGCATGCAGATCCAGGCCGATGTGCTCGGCGTCCCGGTCAGCCGTCCCGTGGTCGCGGAGACCACCGCGCTCGGCGCCGCGTACGCGGCCGGACTGGCCACCGGGTTCTGGCGGGACACGGACGAACTGCGCACGCACTGGAAGGAGTCCAGGCGCTGGACGCCGCAGTGGTCCGAGGAGCGGCGCGCGGAGGGCTACGAGGGCTGGAAGCGGGCGGTCGAGCGCACCCTGGACTGGGTCCGGGTCGACTAGCCGGGCCTCCCCGCCGCCGTGTGGCGGTCCGCCGGCCGGGCCCCGCCGTCGAGTGGTGGCCCCCACGGCCCGGGCGTACGGTCGAACGGTGGACCCCCGGAAGGGCGGCTTGCCATGAGCAGTAGTCCGCGCCCGGCGCCCGCCGACGTCACGACCGCCGGGACGTCCCCGGCGGCGGGAACGCGATGGCCCTGCTGGTCATCGCCTCGTGTCAGCTGATGGTGGTGCTGGACATCACCATCGTGAACATCGCGCTGCCGCACATCCAGCGCTCACTGGACTTCTCCACCACGAGCCTGTCGTGGGTGGTCAACGCCTACACCCTCACCTTCGGCGGTCTGCTGCTGCTCGGCGGCCGGGCCGGCGACATCCTCGGCCGGCGGCGCGTCTTCGTCTTCGGCGTGCTGCTGTTCGTCCTCGCCTCGCTGCTCGGCGGACTGGCCCAGAACCCGGGCCAACTGCTCGCGGCCCGCGCCCTGCAGGGCGTCGGCGGCGCCATCGCCTCCCCACGTCCCTCGCCCTGATCAGCACGACGTTCCGCGAGGGCCCGGAACGCAACCGGGCGTTCGGGGTGTTCGCCGCGGTCTCCGCGGGCGGCGGGGCGATCGGGCTGCTCGCCGGCGGCATGCTCGTGGAGTGGCTGAACTGGCGGTGGGTGCTGTTCGTCAACGTCCCGATCGGGCTGCTCATCGCCTTCGCGACGCCCCGCTGGATCAAGGAGTCCGAGCGCCGTCCCGGCCACTTCGACGTCACCGGCGCGCTCACCTCGACCGCGGGCATGGTGCTGCTCGTCTACGGGTTCATCCGGGCGGCCCAGGAGGGCTGGCGGGACGCCCTGACGCTGGCCTCGTTCGCGGCGGCCGTCGTCGTCCTGACGGTGTTCGTGCTGGTCGAGCGGAGGTCGCGGCAGCCGATCACGCCGTTGCACATGTTCGCCGACCGCAACCGGGCGGGCACGTACGGGATCATGCTCTGCCTGGCCGCGGCGATGTTCGGGATGTTCTTCTTCCTGACGCTGTTCGTGCAGAACGTGCTCGGCTTCGGGCCGCTGCGGGCCGGGCTCGCCTTCCTGCCGGTCAGCGCCGTCATCGCGATCGGCGCGGGGCTGGCCTCCCGGTTCCTGCCGGTGTACGGGCCCAAGCCCTTCATGGTGCTGGGCGGCGTGCTGGCCGCGGCCGGGCTGGCCTGGCTGACCCTCACCGACGTCCACTCCACCTACGCGGGCAGCGTCCTCGGGCCGATGCTCGTCTTCAGCCTCGGCATGGGCATGGAGTTCGTGTCGCTGACGCTGATGGCGCTGTCCGACGTCGCGCCCGAGGAGAGCGGCGCGGCGTCCGGGCTGCTCAACGCCACCCAGCAGGTCGGCGGCTCGCTGGGACTGTCCATCCTGGTCACCGTGTTCGGCACGGCCAGCGCCGGCGAGGCGGAGAGGCAGATCCCGCGTTTCCTCCAGCAGGCGACGCCGGCCGAACGGCTGCGTTTCGAGCGCACGGGGGATCTGCCGCCGCCGTGGGGCGACGAGGTGCTCACCGCCGGGGTCTCGGCCGCCTTCGTCATGGCGGCGATCTTCGCGGTGGCCGCCGCGCTCATCGCCCTGGTGGCCATCCAGGTCCGCCCCTCCGACCTGGAACGCCTGCAGGGCGCCGCCGGCCCGGGGCCCGGCCCGGGTGAGCCGGCTTCCGGACGCGGCGGCGCCTCGTCTCCGGGGCACGGCCCCGGGGCCGTCACCCGTCTCCGGCGGGCCGGCCGTCGCGGAGCATGCGCAGCACCGCCCGTTCGACGGCGCCGTGGGTGGCGGGGATGCCGTAGGCGCCGTCGTCGCCGAGGTGGGCGAGGGCGCCGGCGACCGTCACGCCCTCCTCGTAGAGTTCGATCACCCGGGGTTGATGTAGGAGGCCCGGCAGACCGCGGGGGTGTTGCCCAGGTACCCGGCGACCTCGCGCACCGCCCGGGCGATGGCCCGGCGCCGGGCGGTCTCGCCGCTCGTGACGGTCCGGGACACGGCCAGCGCCACGGCGGCCATGACGGTGGCGTGCCAGGTCCGGAAGTCCTTGGCGCTGATGTCCAGGCCGGCGAGTTCCCTGAGGTAGGCGTTGACGTCCTCCCGCTCACCTCGTGCCAGGCGCGCCGCTCCCAGTAGGCCAGCAGCCGGTCGCCGCCGCCGCGCCGGCGCAGGAGGGCCTGGAGGCTGCGGCAGGCGGCGGGGTCGGCGACGGTCTGGACGATCTCCTTGCCGTGTTTGCCGGTGTAGGTGAACAGGACCGCGCCGGAGCGGCAGCGGGAGTGCTCCCGCAGCAGTGTGGTGAGGCCGTAGCTGTTGTGGAGTTCGGTGTACCGGTCGCTGCCGATGCGGAAGAAGCCGAGGTCGAGCAGGCGTACGGCGGTGGCCAGGACGCGGCGCCGGGTCAGTCCCCGGTCGCCGAGATGGCCCTCGACCGTCTCACGCACCTCGGGCAGTACCTCGGCGACGTCGAGGACGTGCTCGTGCTTGGCGCGTTCCTGCTCGGCCCGGAATTTCGGGTGGTACAGGTACTGGCGGCGTCCGGCGGCGTCGGTGCCGACGGCCTGGAGGTGCCCGTTGGCCCGGGCGCAGATCCACACGTCGCTCCAGGCGGGCGGGATGACCAGCTCCCGGATCCGGGCCAGCACGGCGGAGTCCCGCACCGGCTCGCCGTCCGCGTCGACGTAGCGGAAGCCCCGCCCGTGCCGCAGCCGGCGGTACCCCGGGTCGGTCGGACGGCAGTGGTAGAGGCGCATTCCCCATCTCCGGGCGTCGGCCGGGGCGGCGGACGGGCCGGGTCGCGCCCACGGCGCCACGGGTGCCCTTCCGCCGCCCGGTTTCCCTCCCGACTACCCCGCCGCCGGGTTCCCGACCGCGGCCGCCGTCCGGGCCAGCCCGGCCGTCGCGGGTGCCCGTGTACGCGGCCACGGCGTCCCCCGGCGTGGTCCGCGCGACCGTCCCGAAGCGTTCGCGGGCCGTCTGCTGTGGGGAGCGAACCGTGCGGCCGCCGGGGCCGGGGGTCAGGTCGGGGGGTCCTCCGTGTCCGCCGGCAAACCGGGACGGTGCGGATCGCGGAGGGGTGGGTCCGGGAGGCGCCGGCCGGACGGGGGCGCGTCGCGGAGGCGGTCCGGCGCGGCGCGGCGCGGGCCGGAACGGCTCGGCCGCGAGCCGCGCAGGCACGACACGACGACCACGAACGGCCACACGGACTGCATGGCCGTCACGACCCGTTCGGCCGCACCCGCCAGGCCTTGGCCCCACATCTCCAGCAGGAACCAGACGGCGCCGCCGGCCATGGCGGCCGTCGCCAGGAGCGAGGGGACGGGCCGCAGGGCCCAGGGGACGGTGCCGCCGCGGCCGGCGGCCAGGACCGGCCACACCGCCAGCAGGGTGAAGCCGACGGCGGCGACGGAACCGTGGTGCAGGGAACCCCGCTGCTGGGCGCCGGGACGAGCGTCACCGCCAGCGCGGCGAGCCCGCCCCCGGCCAGGGCCGCGCGTCCGGCCGCCGCGGCGGGCCGCAGCGCCCACGCGGTGAGCAGATGGCAGACGCCGAGCGCCATGAGCGCGCCGGTCATCACCCAGTAGCCCGGGGCTCCGTACGCCGCCAGCACGCTGATCGTCTGCTGGGCGGGGTCGTAACCGGGGCCCTCCAGTTCCGCGGCGACCGTCCAGCCCACGATGAGCAGCACCGGGGCGCACGCCGACGACACCAGGGACCATGCGGGAACAATCGGCACCAATCGAGCATATCGGTCAAGATCGGTCCTTCGGTGTCCCCGCCGCCGTCGCCGCCGGGGTGGCGGCGGGGACGGGGTGGCGCGCACCGCGCACCCCGCGTCACCGTCCGGCGCCGGCGGGCCCGTCCTGCGTGTGGGCGCGCAACGCGGCGACCAGCCACTCGAACGCCGGTGTTTGGGAGGGGGCCGGCGGCCATCCGTTGAGCACGGCCAGCAGCTGCCAGTACCGCTCCACCCTGCGGTCGGTGAACGTGGCCAGCCTGTCGGCGATCCGGGTGCGTTCGGCCGCGGACAGGCCGGGCCGACGATCCGGTCGAGGATCTCCCGGCCCGGCGCCGAGTCCGGTGCGATGTGCTCGCGCACCGCCCGGCCCGCGTGCTCGGCGACCGCGGCCGGGTCGGGACCGTCCGGCTGCGGTTCCCCACGGGCGCCGGCCAGGGCCATCTCCCGGGTCCGTCTGCGGAACGACTCGTCACCGACGAGTTCGGCCAGCTCCACCCACGCGTCCACCTGTTCGGCGGTAGGACGGGCGGGCAGCCGTGCGGGCATGGTGCGCATCGCCTGCGCGACGGTGGCACCGGGGGCGTCGTCGCCGACGCCGTCGAAGGTCTCGCGGACGAACTCGTCGATGACGCGCTGCCGTTCGTCGGCGGACATGCGGGCCAGTTCGTGCATCAGTCTCATCTCCTCGGTCGTGCTGCCGTGACGGGCGACCCGGTTCAGCACCGCACGCCGCACCTGGAGCGTGCGGATCTCGGCGTCCAGGGCCCGGACATGGGCCAGGGCCACGTCCCGCACCGTCACCTGCCGGTCCAGCACCCGCCGCACGGCGTCCAGGTCCAGCCCCAGTTCACGCAGGGTGCGGACCAGTTCCAGGCGGGCGGCGGCCTCCGCGTCGTAGAGCCGGAAGCCGCCCGTGGTGCGCCCGGACGGCACGACGAGGCCGCTGTCGGACCAGAAGCGGATGGTGCGCACCGGCAGGCCGGTGCGACGGGCGAGTTCGCCGATGGTCAGCATGTCGCTGTGGTCGCTCACGGGGACCACTCTCGTCTCTCCAGCGGGTGGAGACTCAAGTCCTTTCCCCGGGACCCGCCCCCGGTCCGGGACCCGCCCCCGGTCCCGCCCCCTCCGGGTGCGCGCGCCCTCGAGCGGTGATCGCCGCGGTCCGCTCCGGCCCGGGCCTCACCGGCGGGCGTCGGGTCGGCGAAGATGGTCGGGACAACCGTTCCCGCCCAGCGAGGAGTGTCCGCGCAGATGGCTACGTCCGCCCCGGCCAGAGGCCGCCGACGATCACGGATGTCGCCCGTGCCGCCGGGGTTTCGCGCACGACCGTGTCGCACGCCCTCAACGGGCTCGGCAAGGTCGACCCCCGGACGCGCGAGCGCATCCGGCAGGTCGCGGCGGACCTCGGCTACCGCCCCAACCTCCGGGCCCAGCGGCTGCGGCGCGGGCAGGCGAAGGCGATCGCGCTGGCCTCGTCGATGCCGTTCGCGGTGGCGGGCGGCCCGTCGCGGCTCGGGTTCTACATGGAGGTGGCGGCGGCCGCCGCGGAGAGCGCCCTGCTGCACGACTACGCCCTGGTCCTCGTCCCGCCCGTGCAGTCGGGCGCGGCGCTGTACTCGGTCGACATCGACGGGGCCATCGTCGTCGAGCCGGACGTCGAGGACGCCGCCGCCGCCCAGCTGCGCGAACGCGGGCTGCCGTACGTGGCGCTGGGCCGGCCCGTGTCGCCCGGCGAGCAGGCCCCGTACGTCGATCTGCGCGGCCGCAGGGTCGCGGAGCTGCTGCTCGGGCACCTGCACGAGCAGGGCGCCCGCCGGCCGGCGCTGATCGTGGGCGCCGGGGCGCGGCACTCCTCCGTCGACGCGGTCGCCGCGTACGAGGACCTGGCCGGGGAGTACGGGTGGGCGCCGGTCGTGGCGCGGGTGGCGGAATCCGGCGGTGAGCAGGCGGGGTACGAGCGGTGCGCCGCGCTGCTCGCCGAGCACCCGGACGTCGACGCGGTCTGCGCGCTGGTGGACGCCTTCGCCGTGGGCGCGGTCCGGGCCATCCAGGAGAGCGGGCGGTCCGTGCCCGACGACGTCATGGTCGTCACCCGCTACGACGGTCTGCGCGCCCGCACCTGCGAGCCGCCGCTGACGGCGGTCGACCTGCACCTGGACCGGGCCGCGTCGGACGCGGTGGAACTGCTCCTGGGGCGGCTGCGCGGGGACACGGACACGCCGTCGGTGGCGGTCTCCCCGAGCCGCGGGTCGTCGCGCGGGCCTCGTCGCTGCGGGCCGGACGGGGCTGACCGCACCTCGCCCGGCCCCGCCGTCGGTTCCGGGCGCCCGCGCCCGTGAGCGTGCGGGGCGCGGGCGCGGGCCGGGGCCGTCAGACCCCCAGCATCAGCACCAGGCCCGAGACCAGCGCGAAGACCAACACGAACAGCCGCATCCTGCGGGCGTCCAGGCGGTGGTGCACCAGCCGGCTGAGCCACGCCCCGGCGGCGATCGCGGGCAGCAGGAGGGCGGCCTGCCCCAGCTCCGCGGTCTCGGCCCTGCCGGTGGCGAACAGCAGGACCAGGGAGGCGACTTCCCGACGAGGAAGCACGCGGCGACGGTGGAGCGCAGTTCGCCGGGCGGCCGGTGCTGGTAGACGAGCGCGAGCGGGGGCCCGCCGACGCCGGTCGCGGTCTCCGTCAGCCCGGTCACCGCCCCGGCGCCGACGTAGGCGGCCCGGCCGGGCGTGAACGCGGGCGCGGCGAGGCTCACGACGGCGGCGAGCACCGTGGCGACACCCACGAACACACCGAGGCTGCGCTCCGGGATCAGCCAGAGCAGCGCCAGCCCGGCCGGTGTCGCGGCGAGCCTGGCGCCGGTGATCCAGCCCGCGCCGCGCAGGTCGAGCGAGGCCCGCTCCCGCCAGGCGACGTACAGGTTGAGCGGGATCATCGACGCCAGGACGAACACCGGGACCAGCCGGGGGTCGAGGATCCCGGCCACGGGCGCGACGATGAGGGCGAAGCCGAGTCCGCTGCTGCCCTGGACGAACGCCGCCACGGCCACCGTGACGGCGAGGACCGTCAGCGTCTGCACCGTCACCGCGCCGCGCCCCGTTCCCCTGCCCGGTGCCGCGCCCGGGCCGCGGTCGAGGTGGGGTGCGCCCGGGTGATGTCCGCTCGGGCGACGGTGGCGCGGGCCAGCTCCGCCGCCCGGGCGACCAGTGCGCGCCCGTCCCAGTCGGCCGGCCGGCCCTGCCACAGGCGCAGGCGTCCGGCGACGAACACGGCCACGATCTGGTCGCGGTTGCCGCGCCGGACGAGTTCCCAGGGCAGGTCCCAGGAGAGCGCCAGCTCCGGGGTGTCGATGTCGACGAGGAGGAAGTCGGCCGCGAGCCCCGGGGCGACGGTGCCGGTGCGGGCGCCCAGACCGACGGCGTCCGCGCCGCCCGGGTGGCGTGCTCCAGCCAGGTCCAGCCGGCGCCGCAGGAGGAGTCGCCGGTGCCCAGTCCGTGGGCCAGCCGCTGGGCGAACTCGGCGGCGTCCGCCAGGCGGAAGCCGTCACCGCGGGTGCCGTCGGTGCCGAGCCCGAAGCGGATGCCGCGCTCGGCCATGGTGGTGGCGGGGGCGACCGCGTTGCCCTTCCAGGCGCTGGCGACCGGGTTGTAGCTGACGGCGGTTCCGGTGTCGGCGAGCAGGGTCACCTCGTGCGGGGTGAGGAGGGTGGCGTGCGCGGCGAGGAGCTGCGGGCCGAGCGCGCCGACGCGGTGCAGATGCTCCAGGGGCCGCAGCCCGTGCCGTACGAGGGAGCGTTCCACGCTCGCGAGGTGCTCGTTGACGTGGATCTGCACGACGGCGCCGGCCTCGGCCGCCAGCCGGGCGGTGGCCCGCAGGGTCCCTCGGTGGCCGCCTCGGGGATGGAGACGGCCAGCGAGGCGTGCACGAGCGGGTCGTCGGCGTACCGGGCGAGGTGCTTCTCGGCGTTCTCCAGAACGGCCGGGTCCGGGGTGCCGGCCCCGCCGGGGTCGCCGGCGTCGTTGCAGACCAGGCCGAGCACGCACCGGATCCCCGCGTCGCGCGCGGCGGAGGCGACCACGTCGACGTCCACGCCGGCGCGGGTGCCGGCGTCGGCGACGGTGGTGAAGCCGCCGCGCAGCGCCTCCAGCGCGGCCAGCTTGGCCGCGACGTAGGCGGACTCCTCGTCCAGCGCGCCCTCCAGCGGCACCCACACCCGCCGGAAGATCTCGGACGGCTCGCCGAAGGCGAGGGCGGCGCCGAAGCTCTGGGTGAGGTGGTGGTGGGCGTCGACGAAGCCGGGCATCAGCAGCCGTCCGGGCAGCCGTACGGGCGTCAGTTCCGAGTGGGCGCGCTCCAGTTCCGCCGCGGGTCCGACGGCCTCGAAGCGGCCGTCGCCGACCACGACGGCCCAGCCGTCGACGGGGCCTTCGGGCAGCAGCACCGCCTCCGGCAGCAGCAGGAGCGGGCCGGGAGCGGAGAGGAGATCGCGGTCGGAGGGGGTCATCGGTCGCTTTCTGTGCGTGCGGTGGCCAGCCGGGCGGCGATGCCCGGGCGGACGTGGTGGAAGAGGATGTTGAGGACGGCGGCGACGAACGCGCCGACGGCGACGCCGCTCTCCAGGAGAATGCGGACGTTCGGCGGGAAGTGGGCGTACACGCCGGGGACGAGGATCGGCAGCAGGCCCAGCGCGAGCGCGACGGCGCAGACGAAGGTGCTGGTGTGCTTGTCGAGGTCGGAGCGGCCGAGCATCTGCACGCCGAGCACGGTGATCACGGCGAACACGACCATGGCGGTGCCGCCGACCACCGCGGACGGGATCACGCTGATGGCCTGGGTGACGGGGGCGAGGAAGCCGATGACGACGAGCACCACGCCCGCGGCCGCGGTGACGAACCGGCTGCGGACGCCGGTGACGCGGACGATGCCGATGTTCTCCCCGCTGGTGACCATGAGGGGCAGGCCGAAGCAGCCGCCGAACAGCGAGGTGAGCGCGTCGCCGCGGACGGTCTTCGGCACGTCGGTCCGCTTGTCGATGTCCTTGCCGACGGCCTCGGCGTTGATGACGGTCTGGCCGGTGGCCTCGGCCATGGAGGCCAGGCTGTACAGCATCAGCGGCAGCGCGGCGACGAGGTTGAACTCGGGTGAGCCGAACGGCATCGCCTGCGGCAGGCTGAACAGTCCCCCGCCGCCGGCCCCCGCGGTGTCGATCGCGCCGACCGCGGCGGCGAGGGCGGTGCCGGCGAGCAGGCCGAGCATCACGGCGAGCTGGCGCAGGATGCCGCTGAACAGCAGGTAGAAGACGACGGTGAACCCGATCGTCGCCATGCCCAGCCCGAGGTCGACGGGATCGGCGAAGCCGGGCGTGCCGGGGCGTCCGGTGACGAGCACCGCGCCGACCTTCACCAGGTTGACGCCGACGATGACGATCATCGTGCCGATGACCAGGGCGGGGAAGAACCGCAGCAGCCGGGAGAAGACCGGCAGGACGACGAAGTAGAACGCCGCGGTGAGGATCACGGCGCCGGTGGCGGTGCGGACGCCGTGCTGCTCGGCGATGGCGAGGAACAGGATCAGCGGCGCGCCGCCGGGGAGCATCACGAACGGCAGCCGGGGCCCGAACTTCCAGGGCCCGAGCGACTGGATCAGCGATCCGACGCCGGACAGGACGAAGGCCGCGGAGAGCAGGTCGACGGTCACGTCGGAGTCGAGGCCGAGCGTGGCGCTCATCAGGAAGATCGCCGAGATGGGTGTGGCGGCCATGACCAGGACGTGCTGGATGCCGAAGAGCAGGATGCGGCCCAGCGGGCGGGACTCGTCGACGGGGTGGGGCCGTGGCCGGTCACCGGTGGCGCGGCCGCCCTCCCGCGAGGTGCCGGGCGGGCGCCCGTCGCCGGAAGACCCGCGGCCGGCGTGGCGCGCGGCACCGGGGCGGGCGCGGGCTGCCCGCGTGGCGCACCGCACCGGGGGCGGGCGCGGGCTCCCCGCGGGACGGGCCGCGGGGTCGTCGGCGGAGGCGGCGGGCGGGTCGGCCGGGCCCGGGCCGGGGCCGCCGGCGGGGCAGGCAGGCCGGCGGGGAACGCGGCCGGCCGGTCCGCCGCGGCGGCGGGCGGATCGGCATCCGCACGGACGGCCGGGGGCGCCTCCGCACCGACGGCCGAGGGTTCCTCTGCCTGGACAGCCGAGGGTTCCTCTACGCGGACAGCCGGGGGTTCCTCCGCGTGGGCGGACGCGGCCGCCTCCCGGTGGGCGGGCGACGGGGACGCCGGGTGGGCGGGCGCGGGGAACGCCGGGTGGGTGGCCGCCGGGCGGCCGGCAGCCGGGGCGGGCGGTCGGCCGGCCTCGCGCCGGCTCTCGGGGTGGGGACTGGACACGTTCGGGCTCCGTTCGGGCGTACGGGCACGCTCGGATTTCAGCCGCGATCCGGCCCTGGACGGAGAGCCAAATCGATTTGGCCAAATCGATTTGGCCGCCAGTATGTGAGGCCGTGGCCCCACCGTCAAGGGCGGCCGCACCACCCCGTAGCGCCCCCACCGCCGAGGGCGGCCGCACACCCCGTAGCGCCCCCGCCGCCGAGGGCGGCCGCACCCGGGCTCCCGTCCGGCCGGGAACCCCGGTGCGGCCGCCGCGCCCCTTCCGGACGCCGGCGCGGTCCGCCCCACGGGCGCTCAGGCGGCGGCCCGCCCCGCCCGTGCCCGGGCGGCGTCCCCGGTCTCCCCTTCGGCAGGGTGAGGACGAGCGTCAGGCCGGCGCTGCCCAGGTAGAGCAGGGCGAAGACCCACATCACGCCCTCCACGCCGAGCGGCCCGAGGAAGACGGCGACCACGGCCGGGCCCAGGAAGGTGCTCACCCCGGCGCCGAGGTTGAGCGCCGACATCGCCTGGCCCTTGTGCCGGGGCGCCAGGGACGGCATCAGCGCGGACAGCGGCACGTACCCGGCCAGCGTCGCGCCGAACAGGCTCACCAGCAGCATCGCGAGCGCGTAGTGGTCTCCGCCGGCCCGCGTCCCGTAGTAGAGCAGCAGCGTCGTGACGGCGCAGCCGACGCCGCCGAACCAGGCCACGGTGCGCTGCCAGCCGATGCGGTCGCCGACCACGCCGAAGATCAGGTTGAAGAAGATGTTGGTGGCGAACATGGCGGACAGCAGCTGCAGCCATTCGCTGAGGGAGAAGCCGAGGGTGTCGGTGAAGAAGACCGGCAGGAAGACCAGGAAGCCGAACTGCGCCGCCGTGTTGACGGCCCGCACCACGGCCCCGGCGCCGATGCGGGGGTTGCGCCAGACGATGGTCAGCGAGCCGAGCAGGGTGGCGACCGGCCGCTCCCCGGCGGGCGCCAGCCGCCGCCGGCCGGTCGGCTCGCGTACGAGCAGCAGGGCGATCAGCCCGCCGGCCGCCACGAGGGCCAGCGAGACCCACAGCGTGGCGTAGGCGCCGATCCACGGCACCGAGACGCTGGCGAGGAGCGAGCCGAGCGTCGGCAGCCCGCCGGTGAACGCGAACCAGAACCAGCCGACCGCCGAGCCGAGGCGCCTCCTGGGCGTGACCGCGGTGACCCAGACGAGGAAGCCGTAGGCGAACAGCGGATATCCGAAGCCCCGCAGGCCGTAGCTGACGAGCAGCAGCCAGAAGTCGGCCGACGGGACCGCGAAGACCAGAAAGACCAGCTGGAACACGGCCCAGATGCCCAGGCCGAGCATCATCACCCGGCGCGGCCCCCACAGGTCGGACAGCGCCCCGGAGAACCAGGCGGCCACGCTCGCGGTCACGCCGTAGACGGTGAACAGCAGGGCCACCCGGTCCCGGGACAGCCCCTCGTCCAGGAGGTACGGCGAGAGATATCCGGATTCCACGCCGTCGCCGATCATGAATATCAGCAGGCCGAGAAATCCCCACGCGAGGGACCGGGGAATGCCGATCCGTTCGATCGGATTCCGTGTCCGGTTTTCGTCCGGTGCGGCGTTCGGATCGAGTGCGACGGTCATCGTTGAACCACCTTTTCGTGGGTCGGGCCGAGCGGGGCCCGAAAGGTGTCACGATGAAAAATGCGGTGTTACGGCGGGGTCAATCGGCCGGCGGGAAGACCTCACACGCGGCTCGGCCACCGGCGTGAAATCGATGTTCGCGCGCCGGCGACCCGCCCCGGCCGCCGCCGTCACCGCAGCTCAGCGCCGCGTCCGCGGGCTCCGGCCCTCGCCCGCCCGGCGTGAAGTGCGCGTGATGTTCACGTGACGACCCGGACCCGCACGCCGCTGTCCCGCAGCCGCCTGACCTCGGTCGCCGGCGCCGCGTCGTCCACGACGACCAGGTCGAAGTCGGTCAGCGGGGCGAGCGCGTACAGCCCCTGGTTGGCGAACTTGGTGTGGTCGATGATCAGCACACGGCGCGCGGCCGACGCCATCATCGCCCGCTTCACCTGCACCGTCTCCGGCGACATGTGGTAGCAGCGCCCGCCGGTGACGGCCGTCGTCGACATGAACAGCACGTCGGCCCGGAAGGACTCCACGCTGTGGGCGGTGTGCACGCCCATGAACGCGTCGTACGCCGGGAAGTACGTGCCGCCGAGGGCGATCAGGGCCACGCCCGGTTCCCTGGCGAGGGCGGTGACGGCGGGCAGCGAGTTGGTGATCACGGTGATCGGGGTCTGCTCGGCCAGGTGCTGGGTCAGGCTCAGGCAGGTCGTGGAGTCGTCGAGCATCACGACCTGCCCGGGCGCGAGGTCGCCCGCCGCCGCCCGGGCCAGGCGCTGTTTGGTCTGCGCCATCGTGGTCATCCGCTCGCCGACGCTGCCGTGGAACTGCGTGGAGGGCAGGGAGCTGGCGCCGCCGCGCACCTTGCGCAGCCACCCCTGGGCCTGGAGGGCGTCGAGGTCGCGGTGGACGGTCATCACGCTGACGCCGAACTGCGCGGCGAGGTCCGCGGTGCGCACGAACCCCTTGGAGGTGACCAGCTCGCGCAGCCGGCGCCGGCGGTCGTCCTGGTCGCTCGTCCGGTTCATGGGCTGTGGCTCCCTCGGGTCGTCGTGCGAAGCGGGCATGTGAACTTCACATGACGGTAACACCGGCGGGTCCGCCCCCGGCCCGCGCGGACGGCGCACGTCCGCCGCTCCCGCCGGGCGCCCTGCCCCGACGTCACACGTCCGCGGCGTCCGGGCGCGCGATGTTTCACACGGGTGATTGACGCGGATGACGCGGCGGCGTTTCCCTGAGCCTGTCGGACGGCCGTGTGTTCCGTCTGCGCAGGGCCTTTTCGAAGGGCGGGTAATTCAGCTCATGTCGGTTCTCACCATCGACGTCGGAACGTCGGTCATCAAAACGGTCGTCTTCGACGGCCGCGGCCAGGAATTGGCGGTCGCCCGCATCGGCACCGAAGTTCTCCGGCCGCGTCCCGGCTGGGCGGAACAGGACATGGACGCGGTGTGGAACGGCGTCGTGTTCACCGTGCGCAGCGCGCTCTCCCAGCTCGGCCCCGGGCACGACCCGGTGTGGCTGGTCGCCTTCACCGCCCAGGGCGACGGCTGCTGGCTCGTCGACGGCGACGGCCGCCCCACCGGACCGGCGATCCTGTGGTCCGACGGCCGGGCGGGCGACCTGCTCGCCCGCTGGTCCGCCGACGGCGTGCTGACGGAGGCCTACCACCGCAACGGTTCGCTGACCAGCAGCGGGATGCCGAACGCCGTGCTCAGCTGGCTCGCCGAGCACGACCCCGGCCGGCTGGAGCGCTCCCGCACGGCGCTCACGGCGGCCGGCTGGCTGTTCCTGAGGCTGACGGGCGTCACCGCGATCGACGAGTCGGACGCCTCCGCCCCGTTCCTGGACCATTCCACCGGGGACTACGACCCCGGGCTGCTGGATCTGTTCGGGATGCGCTGGGCGGAGCGGTTCCTGCCGAGGGTCCTCGGCGAGCACGAGCGCATCGCCGAGATCACCCGGCACACCGCGGCCGAGCTGGGCCTGCCCGCCGGGCTGCCCGTCGTCATGGCGCCCTACGACATCGCGGCCACCGCCCGGGGCGCCGGCGTGGTCAACCCCGGCCAGGCGTGCACCATCCTCGGCACCACCCTGTGCACCGAGATCGTGAGCCGCCGGATGGACGCCTCGGGCGAGCCGTGCGGAATCAACATCGCCTACCGCGGCCGCGAGCGCGTCCTGCGCGCCTTCCCCACCCTGTCGGGCACCGAGGTCCTGGACTGGGCCTGCCGGACGCTGGCCGCCGAGCACCCGGCCGCCCTGAGCGAGCTGGCCTTCTCCGTCGGCCCCGGGGCGGACGGACTGGGCTTCCTGCCCTATCTGTCGCCGGCCGGCGAGCGCGCCCCCTTCCTCGACCCGCGGGCGCGCGGCGGGTTCTGGGGCCTGTCCCTGGACCACACCCCCGCCCATCTCGCCCGTGCCGTCTTCGAGGCCTGTCCCTCGCGGTCCGGGACTGCCTGACGGCGTCGGCGACCGAGGTCGAGGAGCTGCGGCTGTGCGGCGGCGGCGCGGCCAACGACCAGTGGTGCCGGCTCATCGCCGACGTCACCGGCGTACCGACCGCCCGCAGCAGCGGCACGGAGCTGGGCGCCAAGGGCGCGTTCCTGACCGGCCTGGTGCTCACCGGCGCGGAGAGCAGCATGCACAGCGCCGCCTCCACCTACGTCCGGATCCGCTCCACCTGGGAACCCGACCCGGAACGCACCGCGCTCTACGACGAGTTGTACGCCGCCTATCTCGGCCGGCGGGAAGCCGCCCGCTCCCTCGGCTGGGCACCCCCGTCCGGTGACGCGCCCTCCCCGCCCGCCGTGTCCGCACCGGTGCGGGCCGTCTCCGCGGCCGGCACCCCGAGCGACGCCCCGAAGGCCACCCATGTCTGACGCACTGTCCGCCGACGCCGTCCACCTCGGGCTCGATCTGGGCACCCAGAGCGCCCGGGCGGTGGCCGTGGACGGCACCGGCCGGCTGCTCGCCGCCGCGTCCCGGCCGCTGACCGGCCGCCGCGACGGCGTACGCCACGAACAGGACCCGGGCAGTGGTGGTCCGCGCTGGCCGCCGCCTGCCGCGAGGCGCTCACCGGCATCGATCCGGGCCGGGTGCGCGGTCTCGCCGTGGACGCCACGTCCGGCACCGTCCTGCTCGCCGACGCCGACGGCACCCCGCTGACGGCGGGGCTGATGTACGACGACGGGCGCGCCGCGGCGTACGCCGAGCGCGTCAACGAGGCCGGCGGGCCGGTGTGGGAGAAGCTCGGCTACCGCACCATGCAGCCGTCGTGGGCGCTGCCGAAGCTGCTGTGGCTGCTGGACCGCACACGGCTCCCGGCGGGCGCCCGGCTGCTGCACCAGGCCGACCTGGTCACCTGGCGGCTGACCGGCCGGCAGGCGGCGAGCGACACGGGTCACAGCCTGAAGACGGGGTACGACCTGGTCGCCGAGCGGTGGCCGTACGAGGAGCTGGCCGCGCTCGGCGTGCCGGCGGAGATCCTTCCCGACGTCGTACGGCCCGGCACGGTCATCGGCACCGTCTGCGCGAGCGCCGCGGCGGCCACCGGCATCCCGGCGGGCACACCCGTCGTGGCGGGCATGACGGACGGCGCCGCCGCGCAGATCGGCGCCGGTGCGCTCTCCCCCGGCGCGTGGAACTCCGTCCTCGGCACCACGCTCGTTCTGAAGGGGCCAGCGACCGGCTGGTCCGCGACCCCGGCGGGGTGGTCTACTGCCACCGCGGGCCGGGCGGCACCTGGCTGCCCGGCGGGGCGTCCAGCAGCGGCGCGGGCGTGATCGCCCGCCGGTTCCCCGGGGCGGACCTGGACGCGCTGACCGCGCGGGCCGCCGCGACCGGCTCCACCGCCGTCGCCTATCCCCTGGTCGGCACCGGCGGAGAGCGCTTCCCGTTCCGGGCCCCCGGTGCCGTGCCGTTCGTGCTCGGCGAGCCCTCCGGTGACGCCGAGGAGTTCCACACCCTCCTGCTGGGCGTGGCCTGCCTGGAACGGCTCTGCCTGGACTACCTCGACCATCTCGGCGCCCCCGTGGACGGCCCGCTGACGCTCACCGGCGGCGGCGCCCGCAACCGCTACTGGTCCCGGCTGCGCGCCGACGTCCTCGGCCGCCCGGTCGCCCTGCCCGAGCACGCCGAGAGCGCCACCGGCATGGCGGTGCTCGCCGCCACCGCCTCCGGGCCGTCCCTCCCGAGGCCGCGGCCGCCATGGTGCGCGTCCGCGAGGAGCTGCGGCCCGACCCGTCCCGCACCGACCGGCTCACGCCCGTCTACCTCTCCTTCGTCGGCGAACTCGCCCGGCGCGGCTGGCTGGAGCAGGACGTGGCCGCCCACGCACGCAGGAAGGCCGAACAGTGACCGACTTCGTCCTCGTCCGCCACGGCGAGACCCCCTGGCACGCCGAGAACCGCTACGCGGGCCGCACGGACGTGCCGCTCACCGAACGCGGCCTGAAACAGGCGGCGGCGCTCGGCGAGTGGGCCGCCGGGCAGCGGCTGGACGCCGTGCTCTGCTCCCCGCTGACGCGGGCCCGGCTCACCGCGGAGCCCGCCGCGGCGGCCCTGGGGCTCACACCGCGCGTCGACGAACGCCTCTACGAGGTGGACTTCGGGCGCGGTGAGGGGATGACCCGCGCGGAGATGGCCGAGGAGTTCCCCGACGCGCTCGCGGCGTTCCTCACCGACCCGGTCGCCCATCACCTGCCCGGCGGCGAGCATCCCGCGGCGGCGGCCGGGCGGGCGGTCGGCTGCCTGCGGGAGACCGCGCGGGCGCTCCCCGACGGCCGGGTCCTGGTCGTGGCCCACTCCACCCTCGTACGCCTGGTGCTGTGCGAGCTGCTCGGCATCCCTCTCGCCCGCTACCGCCAGGTCTTCCCCGTGCTCAGGAACGGCGCGCTGACCGAACTGCGGCTGCGCGAGGACCGGGCCTCCCTGCTCAGCCTCAACGCCCCCGTCCACTGACCCCTCCCGCTCATCCGGAGTACACCGTGACCACCACCGTCCTCGCCGCCGGCGACCACTTCGTCCTGCCCCGACTGCTCACCGAGG
The DNA here is from genome assembly GCA_003248315.1 of Streptomyces sp. SW4. Classification (GTDB taxonomy): domain Bacteria; phylum Actinomycetota; class Actinomycetes; order Streptomycetales; family Streptomycetaceae; genus Streptomyces. The sequence continues at coordinate 5,494,236 of QKWM01000004.1, read as the reverse complement.
AGGTGCGCGCCGCCGCACCGGACGCGGCCCTGGACATCCGCGAGCTCCAGCTGCCGTGGCCGCACACGCCGTTCGGCAGGGTCGCCGAGGTGGACGAGGCCTCCGGCACCGAGGAGCAGATGATCGAAGCCCTGCGGGGCGTCCGGATCTGCGTCACCCAGATGGCGCCGCTGACCGAGCGGGTACTGGCCGCCTGCCCGGATCTGGAGCTGTTCTGCGTCAGCCGCGGCGGTCCGGTCAACGCCGATCTGGACGCCGCGACCCGGCACGGCGTCGCCGTCTGCTACGCCCCCGGCCGCAACGCCGTCGCCACCGCCGAGCACACCCTCGCGCTGCTGCTCGCCGCCGCCCGGGGGGTCGGCGACGTCCACACCGATCTGCGGGCCGGGGTCTGGCGCAGCGACTACTACGACTACGACTCGTGCGGCATCGAGATCGACGGTGCCACGGTCGGTCTCGTCGGCTTCGGCGCCATCGGCAGCCGCGTCGCGAAGGTCCTGGTGGCGATGGGGGCGAAGGTGCTGGTCCACGATCCGTACGTCCGTCCCGAGCTGCTGGAGGGCGTCGCGGAGCGGGTGTCGCTGGAGGATCTGCTGCGCCGTTCGCGGATCGTCTCGCTGCACGCCCGGGTGACGCCGGAGACCACCGGGATGATCGGCCGGGCGCAGATCGCCGCGATGCCGCGGGGCTCGGTGCTGGTCAACTGCGCGCGCGGGGCGCTGCTCGACTACGACGCGGTCTGCGACGCCCTGGACTCCGGGCAGCTGGCCGGGGCGGCCTTCGACGTGTTCCCGGCCGAGCCCGTCCCGGCCGGGTCCCGGCTGCTGACGACGCCCGGTCTGGTGCTCACCCCGCACATCGCCGGCGGCAGCCGCCAGGTCGCCCACAAGGCCGCCCGGATCGTCGCGGCCGAGGTCGGCCGCTTCCTGCGCGGCGAGCCGCTCGCCCACTGCGCCAATCCGGACGTGCCGGCCGCGGTGTCCTGACGGGCGAGCGGTGCGGCACCCGTCCGCCCGGCGGGGGCGGGCGGGTGCCGCCGGGTGCGCCGCGGACGTCAGTCCAGCGGCTGTACCCAGATGTTGCGGAAGCGGACCTTGTTGCCGTGGTCCTGGAGCCTGACCGGCCCGGTGGCCGGGCCCTCGGCGAGGCCGCCGCCGGTCGGTCCCTCGATGGCGACGTCGTCGTGCACGGTCCGGCCGTTCCAGACCACGGTGACCCGGGCGTCCTCGGTCTTGTTGCCGGCGCTGTCGTAGCGGGCCGCGCGGTAGACGATGTCGTAGGTCTGCCAGGTGCCCGGCGCGGTCGCCGCGTTGGTGTCCGCGGCCTTCTGGTTGTAGATGGCCCCGGCCTCGTTCGCGGCGAGGTCCTTCACCCCGTAGGAGTCGAGGATCTGGATCTCGTAGCGGTCCTGGAGGTAGACGCCGCTGTTGCCGCGGTCCTGGCCGGTGACGTCGTCCGGGAGCTTCGGCACGTTGAACTCCACGTGCAGCCGGTGGTCGCCGAAGGCCCGCTTGGTGCGGATGTCCCGCAGCAGACCTCCACGGCACCGTCGCCGACCCGCGGCCAGGACACCGCGCGGCCGTCGGTGTGCTGCCACTGCGACAGGGAGCCTCCGTCGAAGAGGGGGATCCGCTCGCCGGGGCGGTTCAGGTGGATCATGTCGAGGTTGACGTGGCCGTCGTCACCGGCGTCGTACCGGTAGGTGACGGTGTTGTGCCCCTTGCGCAGGGTGAGCCGCTCGTTGCGGGTCGACCAGGTCGTCCAGCTCCCGGTGGGCGGGAGGCTGGTCTGCCGGACCTTCTCCCCGTTGACGTAGACGCTGACCTTCTTGGTGCCGTGGAACGGGTGCGGGCCGTTGGCGTAGCGCAGCCCCACGTCGTACGCGCCCTTCCCGGCCGTCTCCACGTGGAAGGTGACGCCGGCGCCCTGGGTGCCGAAGCCGTCGACGAAGCCGCCGCCGGAGTAGCCCTGGTGCTCCCCGGTGATGCCGGCGCCGCCGGAGAGCTTGCCCTCCTCGGCCTCGTAGGCCGTGGCGGGGGTCTTGTCACCGGGGACGGCGTTGAGCGTGTACCAGGCCTCGGTGCTCCACAGGTCGTCCCCGTTCGCCGCCTTGAAGGGGCGCGGTGAGCGGATGTGGACGACGCGGTCGGAGCGGAGTCCGGGGATGTCGAGGCGTACCCGGGTGCGGTCGTCCGACACGGTGGCGCGGGCCACGGAGAGGGTCTCCTCGTCGATCTTCGGTCCGCCGTACTCGGGGTCGGGGAGTACCGCCACTGCTCGACCCGGTAGCTCTCGGCGATCCTGTCGACGGTCTCCTGGGCGAGGGGCTTGGTGTACTTCAGGACGAACCCGGTGCGCGTGGCCCGCATGGAGTGGATGTCGAAGGCCTCGGTGCCGTTCGGCGTGAGCTTCTGCAGTCCGAAGCGGAGTTTGCCGGTCTGGCCCCAGTTGCCGTCCGCGCCCAGTCCGCCGGCGTAGACGGCGCCGTCCGGGCCGACGGTGATGCGGTTGACGCCGGCCTCCAGTCCCTGGGTGTGCCGGAAGACCGCGCCCTGGTACTCGCCGTCCACCTTCTCCAGGCTGGCGCGCTGCAGACCGCCGTAGGTGACGTCGCCGATGAGCATCTGCCCGGCGAAGGGGCCCTTCTTCAGCATCAGCGGGGTGCTGGGCGAGTTGGCGATCTCGTTCTGCGGCAGCCACAGCACGGGCTTGGTCACGGGCCGGTCGTCGAAGGGGCCGGTCGAGCCGTCCCGTACCGGGTGTAGTGGTTGAAGAAGCGGTCCTGTTCGATCCGCACCAGTTTGGAGGCGGGCAGCCAGCCGCCCTGGTTGTCGGTGACGAAGAGGCCGTTGCCGGGGCCCCGGCCGATGCCGTTGGGGGTGCGCAGTCCGCCGGCGAGGTAGGAGACCTCGCCCGTCTCCTTGTCGACCTTGATGGTGGTGCCGCGGTTGCCCTCGGCCGGCTGCGGGTCGGTCGTCGCTCCGCCGTAGTTGATGGCGACCGACAGGTTCAGGTAGAAGCTGCCCTTGTCGTAGAGGAGGCCGAAGGCGAACTCGTGGAAGTTGCCGCCGTAGGGCCAGGTGGCGATCCGCTTCCGTTCGTCGGTCACGTCGTCGCCGTCGCGGTCGGTCAGCTCCGTCAGCTGGTGCTTCTCGGAGACGTAGAGCCTGCCGTCCACGAAAGTGATGCCCATGGGCTCCTTCAGGCCCTCGGCGACCTTCTTGACGGTGACCTTGTCGGGTCCGGTGCGGCCGGTGACGTCGTCGAGCAGATAGACCTCGCCGTCGCTGGTCTGGCTCTCGCCCCAGGTGGTGATGGCCAGCCGGCCGTCGGGGAGCCAGGCCATGCCCGAGACCTTCGGCTCGAAGCCCTCGGGCCGCAGGTCGGTCAGGGTGTAGTTCGGGTGGACGCCGGTGAGGGCAGTCCGTCCCGGGCTGTCCTGGCCGCCGACGCATTCCTTGCGGCCGGGTGCGGTGACGCGGACGACGTCGGCGTCGGTGGTGAGGGCCGTGCCCGGCAGGGCGGTGAAGTCCGCGGCGCCCGGCGGCTTCCACTGGAGGGTGAGCTGCTGGCCGCCGCCCGCCTCGAAGTGCTCGATCAGCAACGGGTGGTGACCGGCCGCCAGATAGGCGGTGCCGTCCTTGGGTTCCGCGCCGTGCAGTCCGTCGTGGTCGATGACCTGCTGGTCGCCGATGGTCAGACGGGAGCCGTCGTCGCTGATGAGACGGAAGGCGTACGTGCCGGACTCGGAGACGTGGAGGTTGGCGACGGCGTGGGCGACGAAGTTGTCCGCCAGGCCGAAGTCCGCCTCGGTCGTCCAGTCGACGGCGGCATCAGCTTGTCGATGTTGGGCGTCTGACCGTCCTTCAGACGGCAGATCTTCTGCAGCGGAGCCTGCACGTCGAAGACGCGCAGGGTCACTCCGGGCTCCTGGGCGGCAGGTCGGCGGCGGTCCGGGCGGTCGGCTGCGCGGCGGCCGGGGCGGTGCCGGCGAGGACGGCCGCGGCGAGCGCGATGCCGGTGGCGTGTCTGAGAAGTCGGCGGTACGGCCGGTGGTTCACTCTTCCTCCTGGCGCTGGGGTGTGCGGGCGACGGGTGTCGTCCTGGGATGAGCGCGTGCAAGGGGTGAGCGATTGCGTCAGAAACGCTAGGGACTTCCGCCCGCCGGTCCATACTTCGTCCTCGGAAAGTCAAAACTTTCGCGTTCCCGACCCGATGTCAGCCGACGGCGGGAAAAGGGAGGTCGGCGGGCACGGGGAACCGGCAGGCAGGAAGAAACCCCCGGTGTGCCGAGCCATGGTGCTGCTCGGCACACCGGGGGTTCGGGCCGGGCCCGACGGGCCTCACATGTTGATCATGTGACCGGCGAGTCCGTGCACGGCTTCCTTCACCGCTTCGCCGAGGATCGGGTGGGCGTGGACGTTGCGCGCGATCTCGTGCACCGTCAGGTCCCACTGCTGGGCCAGCGTCAGTTCGGGCAGCAGCTCGGTGACGTCCGGGCCGATGAGGTGACCGCCGAGCAGCTCGCCGTACTTGGCGTCGCTGATCAGCTTCACGAAGCCGGTGGCGTCGCCCAGGCCGTGGGACTTGCCGTTGGCGGTGAACGGGAACTTGGCCACCTTCACGTCGTGGCCCAGCTCGCGGGCCTGGGCCTCGGTGTACCCGAAGCTGGCGATCTGCGGCTGGCAGTAGGTGGCGCGCGGGATCATCGTGTAGTCCAGCTCCATGGTCTCCGCGCCCGCGATCGTCTCGGCGGCGACCACGCCCATCGCCTCGGCGGCGTGCGCGAGCATCAGCTTCGCGGTCACGTCGCCGATGGCGTAGATGTGCGGTACGGAGGTGCGGCACCGGCCGTCGACGTCGATGGCGCCGCGCTCGGTGACCCGGACGCCGGTCGCCTCCAGGCCGTAGCCCTCGACGTTCGGGGCGAAGCCGATCGCCTGGAGCACCTTGTCCGCCTCCAGCACCTTCTGGGTGCCGTCCTTCGCGGTGACGGTGACGCGGACCTGCGGGCCGGACTCGTCGATGCCCTCGACCCGGGTGGAGGTGAGCACGTCGATGCCCAGGCGGCGGTACTGCTTGGCCAGCTCGGCGGAGACCTCGGCGTCCTCCAGCGGGGTCATGCGGTCGAGGAACTCGACGATGGTGACCTTCACGCCGTAGTTGTGCAGGACGTAGGCGAACTCGACGCCGATGGCGCCGGCGCCCGCGATGACGATCGAGCGGGGCAGGTCCTCGGCGAGGATCTGCTCCTCGTAGGTGACCACCCGGGAGGTGCGGCGCGTGCCGGGCAGCAGCTTCGGGGTGGCGCCGGTGGCGATGATGCAGTGGTCGAAGCCGATGGTGCGGGTCTCGCCGTCGTAGCCCGTCACCTGGAGCGTGTGCGGGTCGACGAAGGTGCCGCGGCCGTCGAACTCCTTGATCTTGTTCTTCTTCATCAGGTAGTGGACGCCCTTGACCCGGCCGTCCGCCACCTTGCGGCTGCGGCGGAACGCCTCGCCGTAGTCGAAGGAGACCTGCCCGTCGATCCTGATGCCGAAGGTCTTCGCCTCGTGCGTGAGGAGATGCGCCAGTTCGGCGTTGCGCAGCAGGGCCTTGCTCGGGATGCAGCCGACGTTCAGGCAGACGCCGCCCCAGTACTTCTCCTCCACCACGGCCACGCGCTTGCCCAGCTGGGCGGCACGGATCGCGGCGACGTAGCCGCCGGGCCCGCGCCGAGGACCACGACATCGAAGTGTTCGTCCTGCTCGGGCATGGGGAGGGTCCCTTCTCCTGGTTCGGATCGGCCGTCGGGCGGGGCCGCGCGGCCCCAACTGGATCATCCACGCGCGGCCCGGCTCACGCAAGCGCTGCCCGGCTCAGGCCGTCCGGTCCGCTTCCCGCGCCGCCCGTTCGAGCCGGCCCCGGTACTCCTCCCACCACGCGGCGTCGCCCTGCGGAACGCTGCTGTTCCCCTCGTTCATGCCGACGGCGCCGTCCAGGAGTTCGCGGATGATGTCGGCGTGCCCGGCGTGCCGGTGGGTGTCGGCGACGACGCGGACGACGGCGTGGTGCAGCGTCACCTCGTCACGGCCGGCCGGCCACCACGGCACGGTGCCGACCGTCTCCAGGGGGAGGGCGTCGATCGTGGCGTCGGCGTGCTTCCACGCCCTGCGGTAGAGCCCCACGATGTCGTCGCGCGACTCGTCGGCCGTGGCCCACATGTCCGCGTTGAGCTCCGCGCCCTCCGCGATCCAGGGCAGCGGTTCGCCGGACGGCCGGCCGAAGGTGTCGCCGAGGTAGCCCAGCTCGACGGTGGCCGCGTGTTTCACCAGGCCCAGGAGGTTGGTGCCGGTCGGCGTGTACGGGCGGCGGATGTCGTACTCGCCGAGCCCTTCGAGCTTCCAGAGCAGGGCGTCGCGGGCGGACTGCAGATAGGAGCGCAGGTCGGCTTTGGGATCGGAGGGCGTCATGGTCACAGTCTGCCGCCCGGCCCGCCCGGCGTCCCCGCCTTTTCACTCCCCCGTCGTCCCCGCCTTTCACGGCCCGGCGCCCCGGCACTTCACCGCCCGGCGTCCCCGGTTGCTCACCGCCCGGCGTCCCCGGTTGCTCGCCGCCCGGGCCGGCGGGCGGCCCTCACGGGGTGCAGGCCTCGGCGATCGACAGGCTGTTCTCGTACAGGTGGTGCCGGGTGATCCGGCCGTTCTCGACGGTCAGGCGCAGCGCGAACGGGCCCGCGAAGGACTTGCCCGTCGCGCGGACGGTCCCGGACACGTGCCCGGTCAGGACGGCGTCGGTGCCGTCGACGAGGAAGCAGTCGACGGTGGCCCGCGCGTCCTCGGGGACGGTGTGCTCCATCAGCTCCATGGCCTGGGCGGCGCAGTCGGCGGCGGTGGAGCGCGGCCGGATCCACGGCACGGCCGGGTTCTCGGCGAGCTGCCAGTCGACCTCGTCGGCGAAGAGCTCGACGAGCCGCCGGGTGTCCCGGCCAGCCGGGCGGCCAGGAACTCGCGTACGACGGCCCGGGTGGCGTCGGCCACGGAAGCCGGCGTGGTGACGGGGGAATCTGCGGACATGGCGCCCTCCTCGACGGGTGACCGTCACCCGGCGGAGGCCCCGCCCGGGCGACGCCCCGATCCTCTCGCCCGTCCCCCGTGCGGTCGATTACCCGCCGGGTAATCGACCGGACGGGGCGGGGGCAGGGTGGGGAGGGCGGGCGGCCCGGTGCCGGTCGGGGGCGGCCGGTCAGGTGAGGAGTTCCGCCAGTTCGTCGGCGAACGCGGTGAGCCGGGCCCGCAGCGCTCCCCGGCGGGCGACACGGAAACCGTGCCGCCGGCCCCGCAAGGCGGCCTGGACGGCGTGGAACTGGCACCAGCGCCGGGCTCGTTCGCGGTCGGTCTCGGCGGCCTCGGCGAAGACGTCGATCACCCGGTGGGCGGCGGTGCGCAGGTCGGCGGCCTCGATGAGCTGGAAGGCGCGCGACGTGAGCAGCGTGCCCGCGTCGTACGCGGGGTCGCCCGCGCAGCCCTTCGGGTCGACGGCGAGCCACGGCTCGCGGTCGGCCCGCAGCACGTTCCTGGCGTGCAGGTCGCCGTGGACGAGCGTGTCGGGCTGGTCCCGGCCCAGCTCTCGGACCGTCGCCAGGGCCGCGTCCAGCACGCGTCGCGCCAGGGGGTGCGCCGGTTCCCCGGCGTCCGCGCGCAGCCGGTGCTCCCAGGCGTCCGCGCGGTCGCGCAGCCGGGGCAGGCCGGGCGGAGCGGGGACGGCCAGGGTGCGGCTGATCCGCCCGGCGACCGCCGCGATCCGGTCGCCGTCCTCGCTCTGCGCCAGCGTGGTCGCGCGGGCCCGTTCGAGCAGCATCGCGTACCGCTCGTCGTCGCGCTCGTACAGCCGGACGGCGCCCCGCCCCGCCCAGACGGCGAAGGCGTCCGGCTCGTGGGCGTTGCCGGGGTGCGGGAACGACACCTTGAGCACGGCCGGCGACCCGTCGTTCCGCCGTACGGGGACGACGATCCCGACGCCGCCGTGCAGCACGCCGCCGTCGGGGACGCACGACCAGCGCTCCAGCAGGCCGGCCACGACGCCGGGCAGTGCGACGAGCCAAGCCTCCCCCGCCCGCCCCTCGCGCTCGACGGTGCTCCGCGCGAACGCCTCCGGTATCGCGATCATCCGGGCACCCTACTGCGACGCGCCGACGGGCATGCCCGGGCCCGGTCGGGGGCGGCGGGGAGGCCGGGGCGGCCGGGCGGCCCGGGGTGGGGGTCAGTGTTCGACGGGCCAGGTGTGTACCGGGGCGTTGAGGTGCATGTAGTCCATGTAGAGCCGGGTCATGCGCCGCAGGGCCTCGTGGCGGCCGCAGTGGGTGGTGGCGTCGATGTGGTGGAACATCTCCTTCTGCCAGGAGGCTCCGTTGCGCCCGGTCACACAGCGCTGCTCGATGACGCCGAGCAGCGGCTCCCGCCAGGAGTCGTCCATGCCGGAGCGCTCCAGGCCCTGGTGGGCGAGCGGCAGCAGGCGCCGCAGGACGAGTTCGGCGACCGGGACCTCGCCCATGCCCGGCCAGTACAGCCGGGCGTCGATGCCGTGCCGGGCGGCCGTGTGCAGGTTCTCCTCGGCGGCCGAGAAGGACATCCGGGACCACACGGGCCGCTCCTCCTCCGCCAGGGCGCGGGTGAGGCCGTAGTAGAAGGCGCCGTTGGCGAGGGTGTCCGCGACCGTGGGGCCGGCGGGCAGCACCCGGTTCTCGACCCGGACGTGCGGCTTGTCGTCGGCGACGGCGTAGACCGGGCGGTTCCAGCGGTAGATGGTGCCGTTGTGCAGGGTGAGTTCGGCCAGCTCGGGCACGTCGCCCCGGTCCAGCGTCTCCGCCGGGTCCTGCTCGTCGCACAGGGGCAGCAGGCGGGGAAGTAGCGCAGGTTCTCCTCGAAGAGGTCGAAGACGCTGGTGATCCAGCGCTCCCCGAACCAGACCCGCGGCCGTACGCCCTGCACCTTGATCTCCTCCGGGCGGGTGTCCGTGGCCTGCTCGAACAGCGGGACACGGGTCTCGTGCCACAGCTCCTTGCCGAACAGGAAGGGCGAGTTGGCGGCCAGGGCCACCTGGACCCCGGCGACGGCCTGCGCCGCGTTCCAGTAGTCGGCGAACCGCTCCGGCGACACCTGGAGGTGGAACTGCGTGCTGGTGCAGGCGGCCTCCGGGGTGATCGTGTCCGCGTAGGTGCGCAGCCGGTCGACGCCGCTCACCTCGATGCGCAGGTCCTCGCCGCGCGCCGCGAAGATCTGGTCGTTGAGCAGGCGGTAGCGCGGGTTCTCCGAGAGCGCGGCCTCCCCGACGTCCTCCTGGCGCAACGTGGGCAGGATGCCGGTCATGATCAGGTGGGCGCCGACGGACGTGGCGCGCTGCTCGGCGTGGTTCAGCGCGGCCCGGATCTCGGACTCCCAGGCATCGGGGCCGCCCTCGGTCAGCCGGCGCGGCGGCACGTTGATCTCCAGGTTGAAGCGGCCCAGCTCGGTCGACCAGGCGGGGTCGGCGATCGCCTCGAGCACGTCGCTGTTGCGCATCGCCGGCTCGGCCCGGTCGTCGACCAGGTTGAGCTCGATCTCCAGGCCCACCCGGGCCGTTCGGACTCGAAGCGTGCGTCGCGCAGCATCTGGGCGAGCACGTCGAGGCACTTCTGCATCTTGATGCGGTACCGGCGGCGGTCCTCACGGGTGAAGACCAGCGCCGGAACGTCCCGTCCCATCGGCCTCTCCCGGTCTCCCGTCCTCGGTCGGCTTCCCCTCCAGGCTCGCACCGGCGGGCGTGTCCGACCAGGCGGACCCGGAACCCGCTTGTCCCGCTCTTCCGCGCGGCGCTAGCGTCCCCGGGTGGATCTCTTCTCGAATTCGGAGGGTCCCTCGTCGCGTGCGGCGGGTCCCTCGTCGCGTGCGGCGGGTCCCTCGTCGCGTGCGGCCGGTCCTTCCCTGCCGCCTTGCTCGCCTTCCGTCGAGCTCTTCTCGTGTTCCTGGTCGGCACTGCGCACGGCGGTCGCCGAGCTGGCGGACGAGGATTTCGCCCGGCCGTCGGGCTGCGCCGGCTGGCTCGTGCGGGACCTGGTGTGCCACCTGGTCGTCGACGCGCAGGACGTCCTGATCACGCTGGTGACACCTTCCGACGCGGAACCGACCCGGGACGCGGTGACCTACTGGAACGTCGGCCGCACGCCGCCGGCCGGTGACGACCCGCTCGACGCGCTGACCGTCCGGCTGGCCGCCGCCTACGAGGATCCGGGCCTGCTCCGGTTCCACCTCGACGACGTCGGATCCGCCGCGGGCCGCGCCGCGCGACTCGTCGACCCGGACCTGCGGGTCGGCACACAGGGCCAGGTCCTGACGGCGGGCGACTACCTGTCGGCGTACGTCCTGGAGTGGACGCTGCACCACCTCGACCTGATCGCCCACCTGCCGGGCACGGCGGGCCCGCCGTCGCAGGGGCTCGGCCACTCCCGCGCGCTGCTGGAGCGGATCGCGCGGGCGGCGTTCCCCGCGTCGTTCTCCGACACGGACGCCTTGCTGGTCGGCACGGGGCGGCGTGTCCCGACGGCGGCGGAGCGGGCGGAGCTGGGGGCTCTGGCCGCGCGGCTGCCGTTCGTCGTCGGATGAGCGCCCTGGCCGTCGAGCGGCGTCGTCGGAGTGCGGTGCCGCCGCCGGGGTGAGCGGCGTCGCCCGGATGAGCGGTGTCGCCGAGGTGAGCGGTGTCGCCGCGGTGAGCGGTGTCGCCGGGTGTGCGCCGGGCGGTCCGCCGCCCGCGGTCAGGACTGAGGGCGTTTGCCGTGGTTGGCCGCGTTGTTGCGGCGGGACTTCTTCTTCCGGCGTCGCTTCGAGGACATGGCGGCTCCTTTCTCGTGAGCTGTCCGGTCCACGGTTCCACAGTGCTCCGGGCGGCGCGATTCGGCAGCGGGCGGCGGGCGGGTCCGCCGGACGGGTTAGCGTGGGCCGATGCGCCATGAAGTGACCGAAGCCGACACCGCCGTGGCCCTGGGCAGCGGAGACGTGCCCGTGCTGGCCACCCCACGGCTGATCGCCTGGCTGGAGGCCGCCACCGTGCGGGCCGCGGCCCCGCTCCTCTCGGCGGGGCGGACCTCGGTGGGCACGGCGGTGCGGGTCGACCATCTCCGTGCCACGCCGGTCGGGGGCCACGTGGAGGTCTCCGCCGAGCCGCCGGACGCCGACGGACGCCGCCTGACCTTCCGGGTCCGGGCCGTCGACGGGGCCGGGCGACTCGTCGCCGCCGGCGAGATCGACCGTGCGGTCGTGGACCGGCAGCGGTTCATCGACGCGTCGGCGGCGCACCCGGGGGAAGCGGACACCGCGGACACTTCCTGACCGCGATCCCTGCGAGGGTGGTGCCGCGTTCCAGCCGGACGACGTCCCGGAGGCCGACCACGGTGACCACCACGCCCGCAACCCGCCCACCCGCGGCATCCCGTCCACCTGCGGCACCCCGCACGCCCGCCGGGGCCCACCTTCCCGCCGGGGCCCACCCTCCCGCCGGGGCCCACCCTCCCGCCGGGGCCCGTCCTCCCGTCGGGGCCAGCCCGCCTGCCGGAGGCCGCCCGCCTGCCCAGGCCGGTCCTCCTGCCGTATGCCGTCGAGGCGCCCGCCGGGCGTCTCGCGCGGGCGGGTGCGCCGGAGCGGGGGCCCGATGACCGTTCTGGACGCCAGGTCGCTGAACCGGGCCACGCTCGCCCGGCAGTTGCTGCTCGACCACGCCGACATGCCGGTGGCGTCCGCCGTCGCGCACCTGTGCGGCCTGCAGGCGCAGGAGCCGCAGGAGCCGTACGTCGGGCTCTGGTCGCGGCTACGGGGCTTCGACCCCGCGACGCTCTCCGGCCTCCTGACCGGCCGGCAGGTGGTGCGGACCCACCTCATGCGGCGCACCGTGCACCTGGTGACCGCCGAGGACGCGCTGGCCTGGCGGTCCCGGCACGACGCGATGCTGCGTCAGCGGGTGCTCGGCGTGTACCGGCGCGAACTGGCCGGCACGGACCTCGAGGCGCTCGCGGCGGCGGCCCGCGCCCTGCTGGCCGACGGCGAGCCGCGGTCGACGGCCGGACTCGGACGGGCCCTCGGGCAGCAGTGGCCGGAGCCGGGGCCGCGGGCGCTGGGCGAGATGGCGCTCGCGCTGGTGCCACTGGTGCAGTTGCCGCCGCGCGGGCTGTGGCGGGCCTCCGGCGGGGTGCGCCACGCGCTGCTGTCGTCCTGGCTGGGCCGCGAGCCGGACCCGCTGCCGGCGGAGGACGGCGATCCCGTGGGCCGGGTGCTGGTGCGGCGCTATCTCGCCGCGTTCGGCCCCGCCGCCTCCGCCGATCTGCGGGCCTGGTGCGGACTGGCCGGGCTGCCCGCCGCGGTGGCGGCCGTCCGGGAGGAGCTCGTCGCGTTCCGGGACGAGCGGGGCCGGGAGCTGCTCGACCTTCCCGACGCGCCGCGGCCCGACCCCGGCACGCCCGCGCCCGTGCGGTTCCTGCCGGCGTTCGACAACGCGATCCTCGGCTACGACGACCGGGGCCGGATCATCGACGACGCCCATCGGGGCCTGTCGGTCGCCGGCGCCCGTGTCGTCCTGGTCGACGGCCGGGTCGCCGCGACCTGGACCGTCGAGGACGGCACCGTCGACGTCACGCCGCTGCGCCGCCTCTCCCGGGCCGAGCGTGCCGCGGTGGGTGACGAGGGGCGGGCGCTGGCCGGGTTCCTCTCCGACGGCGGGAGCCACCGGGTGCGGGTCGCCGCGTCGCCCCGGTGAGCGGCGCCGCGGGCGCGGTCGGGCAGGATGTGGCCATGAGCGTAGTCAAGATCAATGTGCTGACCGTTCCCGCCGAGCAGCGGGAGACGCTGGAGAAGCGCTTCGCCTCGCGGGCGCACGCCGTGGAGAGCTCGGACGGGTTCGAGTGGTTCGAGCTGCTGCGGCCGGTCGAGGGCACCGACACGTATCTCGTCTACACCCGGTGGCGTGACGAGGAGTCCTTCCAGGCCTGGATGGAGGGGCCCATGAAGGCCGCGCACCAGGGCCGTGGCGGGGGCGGCGGTGAGGGCGGCGGCGCGGACGGCGGTGAGCGGCCCGCGCCCGCGGCGAGCAGCGCGACGCTGTGGTCGTTCGAGGTGGTGCAGCAGGCGGCGCCGAAGCCGGCGTAGCGCGCGGACGCGGGTCGCGCCTCCGGCGGGGCGGTGTGTGGTCGGGTGCGGGTGCGGGTGCGTGGGGGCTGGTCGCGCAGTTCCCCGCGCCCCTTCCGTGCGTGCCGGCACCCGGCGTCGGGAGCGTGCCGCGCCTCCCGCCGGGCGGGGGGCGGTTCGTGGTCCGGTGCGGGTGCGTGGGAGCTGGTCGCGCAGTTCCCCGCGCCCCTTCCGTGCCTGCCGGCACCCGGCGTCGGGAGCGTGCCGCGCCTCCCGCCGGGCGGGGGGGCGGTGCGTGGTCCGGTGCGGGTGCGTGGGAGCTGGTCGCGCAGTTCCCCGCGCCCCTCTCGTGCATGCCGGCACCCGGCGTCGGGAGCGTGCCGCGCCTCCCGCCGGGCGGGGGCGGTGCGCGGTCCTGTGCGGGTGCGCGGGGCTGGGCGCGCAGTTCCCCGCGCCCCTAGGGGCGTGCAGGCAACCGGCGTCGGGGGGCGCCGCGGCTCCGGGGGTGTGGCGGGGGCCGGTGTCGCGGGCGGGGGCGGGAGGGCGTGACATCGTGGGGGCATGAGCATCGACGTGCGTCCGGCCACGGTCTTCGAGGACGTCCGTGCCGTGCTCGGCCCGAAGTCGCCGACGGCGAACGTCTGCTGGTGTCTGAGCTACCGGGTCCCGTCCAGGCTCAACAACGAACTGCGCGGCCCGGCGCGCGGCGAGTACGTCGCCGGGCTGTGCCGCGCCGACCCGCCGCCCGGGGTGCTCGCCTACGACGGTGACGAACCGGTCGGCTGGGCGGCCGTGGCGCCGCGCGCGGACACCTCGTTCGCGCGCAGCCGCACCATCCCGCACGTCGACGACCTGCCGGTGTGGTCCCTGTGGTGCGTGCGGGTGCGTCCCGGCCACCGCGGACGGGGTGTCTCGCACGCCCTCATCGCGGGCGCCATCGAGTTCGCCCGGGCCCACGGCGCCCCGGTGGTGGAGGCGTACCCGCTCGACAGCGGGGACGCCCGGGTCGACCTGACGATGGCCTACCCCGGCCTGCGGAAGAACTTCGAACGCGCGGGGTTCGTCCACGCCGCCGACACCTCCTCGGTGCTGGCCGGCCACCCCCGGGTCCTGATGCGGCTCGACCTGCGCCGGACCGCGGCACGGCGGCTCGCCGGGCGGGCCGCGCGACGCGCAGGGTCGTTGACGCGAACGGCGCCCCGGCGCCACCCTGAGTAACCTGGTGGTTGCGATGCATCCGCGGTCCCGTGCCGGGACCGGGTTCCGTAATCGGGAGCGAAGCGAAAGCGGTGAGCATGCCGGCTGCGACAACACCCCGCCCTCCGACCGTGACGGACTTCAGCGGCGCCCCCGCGGCGGCAGTGGACCGGGTGCGATGACGGCGCCGTCGGCCACCACGGACCACGCCGCGGAGTCCCTCGGCTCGCCGGTCCGGTCGCACAACGAATGGGACCCGCTGGAGGAGATCGTCGTCGGGCGGCTCGACGGCGCGACGATCCCGGCCAGCCACCCGGTCGTGGCCTGCAACATCCCCCGTGGGCGGCCCGGCTGCAGGGGCTGGCCGCCGGCTTCAAGTACCCCCGGCGGATGATCGAACAGGCCCAGGAGGAACTCGACGGGTTCGTCGCGCTGCTGGAGTCGCTCGGCGTGACGGTGACCCGGCCGGACGCGGTGGACCACCGGCGGCGTTTCGCCACGCCCGACTGGACGTCGCGCGGGTTCTGCAACACCTGTCCACGGGACAGCATGCTGGTCATCGGCGACGAGATCATCGAGACGCCGATGGCGTGGCCGTGCCGGTACTTCGAGACCCACTCCTACCGGTCGCTGCTCAAGGACTACTTCCGCCGCGGCGCGCGCTGGACGGCGGCGCCGCGACCGCAGCTCACGGACGAACTGTTCGACGGAAGTTTCCGCATTCCGAAGGAGGGTGAGCCCATGCGCTACATCCTCACGGAGTTCGAGCCGGTCTTCGACGCGGCGGATTTCGTCCGCGCCGGGCGCGACCTCTTCGTGACGCGGAGCAACGTCACCAACCGCATGGGCATCGACTGGCTGCGCCGCCATCTCGGCCCGGCTACCGGATCCACGAGATCGAGAGCCGGTGCCGTACGCCCATGCACATCGACACGACGCTCGCGCTGCTCGCCCCCGGCAAGGTGCTGGTGAACCCCGAGTACATCGACGTCGACCGGCTGCCGGACACGCTGAAGTCGTGGGACGTCCTGGTCGCCCCCGAACCGGACCCGATCGGCGACCGCCTGCTGAAGGTCACGTCGATGTGCGGCAAGTGGCTCAGCATGAACGTGCTGATGATCGACGAGAAGCGGGTGATCGCGGAGCGGCACCACACCGGTATGCTGCGCGCCCTGGAGAAGTGGGGGTTCGAACCCATCCCCTGCGACCTGCTGCACTACGCGCCGTTCGGCGGCTCGTTCCACTGCGCGACGCTCGACGTCCGGCGGCGGGGCACGCTGGAGTCGTACTTCGACTGACCCTCCCCGGCCGCTCACCGGGCGGCGGGGCCCGTGCAGCCGTTCACCGGGCGGCGCGGCCGGTGCAAGGGTGTTGCAAGGGAGCGGTAGGGGGATCGGCCGGGCCCGGGGCGGGCCATGATGTCCTGCATCCGCACAACGGACCCCGACCATCCGCTCAACGGACATCGACCCCACACGCTCTCGGCTCCGCAGAAGGTTCCCCCTCATGTCCCTGCCGCCAGTGCCCCGTCCGTCCGGCCCGTCACCGGTCTCGTCCCGCCGCCGGCGCCACCCGGCCGGAACCTCCCGGCCGCCGTCGACTCCGGACCCGGCTCCGTCACCAGCACCGGCACCGGCCGGGGACCCGCCCGTCAGGCCCGGCTCCTGGTGCCCAACCGCCCGGAGAACGTGGCCCGGGCGCGCCGCTGGCTCCGTACGGCCCTGGCGCGGTGGGCCGTGCCCGAGGAGGCCGCGGACGTCGCCGCCCTGCTGCTCAGCGAGTCCCTGACCAACGCCGTGGTGCACGCCCGCGACACCGTCCGGATCCTCGTCACGGTGGGACTGAGCAACGGCCGGCTGCGCTGCGAGGTCGGCGACCAGGACCCGGGGTGGGCCGCCGGGCCCCTCGCGCACCGGACGGACGGCGGTCACGCCCGGTGCGCCGAGGACCTTCCCGAGTCGGGGCGGGGGCTGCCGCTCCTCGACACGCTGGCCACGGCCTGGGGCGTGCGGCGCGGCGGCCGCGGCAAGGCGGTGTGGTTCGTGGTCCGGCCGGCGGGTGAGCCGCCGGGTCCGGCCGAAGCCTGGCGTCCCCGGCCCGCGGGGCAGACTTTGAGCCATGCACGAGGCGCTGCTGGGGCGGGACGAACTCCTGGCCGACGCCCTGTCCGCACCCGCCGGTGTGCTGGTCCACGGGTCCGCCGGCATCGGGAAGACCGCCGTCCTGGAGGCGCTCGCCGACCGCGGGCGGGCCGAGGGGCACCGGGTGCTGCGCGCCGGCCCCGCCCGGGCCGAGCAGGACTTCCCGCACGTCGCGTTGATGGACCTGTTCGGCGCGCTGCTCCCGGAGGCCGCCGGCCGGCTCGCCCCGGCGCTACGGCAGGCGCTGGAGTCCGCGCTGCTGCGCGGTGAACGGGAGGCGTACGGCCCGGCCGCCGATCCGCTCGCCGTGCGGGTCGCCGTCGTGGAGCTGCTGCGGCTGCTGGCCGGCCGGGGCCCGGTGCTGGTGCTGATCGACGACGCCCAGTGGCTCGACGCGGCCAGCCGGGACGTGCTCGCCTTCGCCGCGCGCCGGGCCGACCCGCAGGTCCGTGTCATGGTCACCGAGCGGACCGGCCCCGGAGAGGAGCCGTCCGCGCACGGGCTGTGCCCGCCGCCGGTCACCGAGCTGGCGCTGCCGGGGCTGTCCCTGGAGCACACCGGCGCCCTGCTGCGCCGGCGTCTCGGGGTGCGCCTGCCCGCGCCCACGGTACGGCGGGTCCACCGGGCGAGCGCCGGGAACGCCCTGTTCGCCCTGGAACTGGGGCGGGCCCTGGTGCGGCAGTCCGCGCCGGTCCACCCCGGCGAGCCGCTGCCGGTGCCGCGGCGTCTCAGAACGCTGCTCGCGGACCGTCTGGCCGGGCTCCCGGCACACGCCCGGGGCCGCTGCTGCGGGTCGCCGCCGCGGCGCGGCCCGGCGTCGCGCTGTTCGCGGACGACGGCGAGGCCCTGACCACGGCCGTCGAGCAGGGCATCCTGGTCCGCGGCCGCCAGGGCGAGGTGCGCTTCCGTCACCCGCTGCTCGCGGAGATCCTGCACGCGGACGCCCGTGCCGAGGAGGTCGCGGCGGCCCACGCGTACCTGGCGCGGATCGAGCCGGACCCGGTCGGCCGGGCCAGGCACCGGGCGCTCGCCGCCGCCGGCCCCGACCCGGCGCTCGCCGAGGAGCTGATGGCCGCGGCCCGTACCGCCGACGGGCGCGGTGCCCCGGCCGCCGCGGCCGAGCTGGCGGAGCTGGCCGCCCGCCACACCCCGGGGACCCGGCGACGGCCGCGCGCCGGACGCTGGCCGCGACCCGGTACGCGGCCAGCGCCGGTCTCACCGACCTCGCCCGCGACCTGGGCCACCGGGCGCTCGCCTCCCCGGAGGCGGCCACCCGGGTCCACGCCCGGCTGGAACTGGTCAGGCTGGCCGGATCCGGCCGGGAGGCGGACGTGGGGCCGCTGCTGGCCGCCGCCGCGGCCGACGCCCGGGGCGACGCCGGGCTGGACGCCGCGGTCCGCCTGGAGCGGGCGCGCCGGGCCCTGCGGGACGCCGACGGCGAACGCGGGCTGGTGGAGCTGGCGGCGGCCGAGCGGCGGGCCCGCGACGCCGGCGACCCGGAACTGCTGGCGGAGATCCTCGGCCTGGTCGGCATCGTCACGATGCAGAACGACCCCGCCCAGGCCCTGCGGACGCTGGACGAGGCCCTGGGCCTCGCGGCCGGGCTCCCGCTGTGCCCCGCCACCGTGACCGTGCGGCTCTCCTGGTCCGTCGCCCAGGCCCGGGACGGCAGGGTCTCCCCCGCCGTGGCCGTCCTGGAGGCGCTGCGCGAGGAGGCGGAGGCGGCGGGCTGTGTGCAGCAGCTGTGCACCGTGCTGTACGTCGCCGCCGCCGTCAACAGCCGCGCGGGCCGCTGCCGGCAGGCGGCCCAGCACGCCCGTACCGCCGCCGAGCTGCGGGCCGCGAGCGAACCGGGGCCGGGACCGGCGCTGGCCATGCGGGGCGTCGCCGAACTGGAGGCGGGCTCCGCGCCCGCCGCGGCCCGGCACCTGGACGCCGCCGTGGAGCGGTGCACGGCCGCCGAGGACACCGAGTGGCTCGCCTACTCCCTCGGCTGGCGCGGGCGCGCCCGGCTGCTGCTGGGCCGGTACGCCGACGCCGCCGAGGACCTCGAACGGTGCCGTGCGCTGCTCGACAGCCTCGGGTTCGTGGACCCCGCCCTGTTCCTGGCCGACGCCGACCTGGTGGAGAGCCTGGCCCTGGCCGGCCGCCACGGGCCGGCGCGGCGGGCGCTGGCCCGCGCCCGCGACCGGGTCGCCGCGCTGGACCGCCATGTCGTCACCCTGGGACTGGACCGGGCGGAGGCCGTCCTCGTCGGGAGTCCGATCCGCGCCGAGCCGCGGAGATGCTCCAGGCCGCGCTGCCCGCCTCCCACCCCTATCCCCTGGAGCCGGCGCGGGCGCTGCTGACCCTGGGGCGGCTGCAGCGCAGAGCCCGGCGGAGGGCGGCGGCGCGGGCCAGCCTGGAACAGGCCGCGGCGCTGTTCCGGGCGGCGGACGGCGCACCGTGGGTGGCGGCGGCGCAGGAGGCCCTCGCGGAGACCGACGCCCTGGACCGGCCGGACGACGACGTCGACGCGCACATCATCGGCCTCGTGCGGCAGAACGCCACCAACCGGGAGATCGCCGCCCGGCTGCACATGTCCGTCAAGGCCGTCGAGGCGAAGCTGACCCGGATCTACCGGCGTCACGGCGTCCAGGGCCGCCGGCAGCTCGCGTCGCTCGACGTGGGTTCCGACTGAGCCGGAGCGGGCCGCGCACGTGACCCGTGTCAGTGGCCAACGGGGCGCTTTTTGCGGAGGGTTGGCGTCCATTCACGTGTTCGAGCGGTGATACGATCACCGCGTTTGCGGAGCGGGCGGACGACTGAGCAACGACGTGTCCGGCTTCAGGGACAGCCCGGGCGGCAATCCCGGTGCGGGCGGTCCGCCACCGCTCGCACATGACGGGAAGTCAGCAAGCCGGCCGTCAGTCGCGCCTGAAGAGAGTCTTATGACGGAATACATAGGGAACCCCTGCTCTGGGTTCTCCTCGCCGCCCTCGTCGCCGCCATCGCCCTCGTCGTCCGCCAGCGCCGGGCGGCGCACGCGTTGCGACGGCAGATCGAGGAGCTGAGGCTTCACTACGCGGAGCTGGAGAACGACTACGGCAAGTCCGTCCGGGCGGCGCAGGAACGCGCCGAGGAAGAGACCAAGACCGTACTGAAGTCCGCGATGCGCACGCTCCAGGGCCTCGCCGCCGAACAGCAGCTGGTGCTGTCCCGGCTGCAGAGCAAGTACGGCGACTCGGCGATGCTGCAGGACCTGCTGGAGATCGACCACACCAACGCGCAGTTCGGCCGGCGGGCGCAGTCCATCGCGGTGCTGTGCGACGGCTGGCTGGGCGGCCGGCGCGACACCGCCTCGGTGTACGACGTGGTGCGCAGCGCCCAGGGCCGGATCCGGCACTTCCGCCGGGTGGAGATCCTCTCCCAGGTCGACTTCGGCATCACCAGCCGGGCCGTGGAGCCGGTGGCCCTGACCCTGGCCGAACTCCTCGACAACGCCACCAGCTATTCGAGCCCCGACACCGTCGTCGAGATCAACATCAGGACCGTTCCCAAGGGCGTCTGCGTCGTCGTGGACGACGCCGGTGTCGGCATGAGCGAGGAGGAGCGCGTCCGCGCCGGGAAGCTGCTGTCCAGCGAGCGTGTCTCGGGCGTGGCGGGGCTCGGCAACCCGCCGCAGTTCGGCTTCGCGGTCATCGGCCTGCTGTGCGAGCGGTTCGGCTTCGAGGTGTCGGTGGACTCCACCTCTCCGTACGGCGGTGTGCGGGCGGTCGTCCTGCTGCCGCACGACCTGCTCACGGCCATGCCCGAGAGGAAGGCGCCGCCGGCCCGCCCGTCCGGGCGGCCGGGCTGCCGGGCGCGGAGGGCGGGCCGGAGCCCGCGCTGCCGCCCGCCTCGACGGCCGACGGACTGCCCCGGCGCCGGCGCAAGCGGCCGATGGCCATCGTGCCGGGCGGCAGCCCGGCGCCGCGCTCCGCGGGCCGCTCGGACGCCGACCAGGCCCGGGTCATGGCGGCCTTCCAGCGGGGCACGCAGTCGGCCGGGCGGCGCGGCCCGGCGACGCGGACCAGACCAGCAGCACACCTGGTGCAAGCAGCGAAGGACATGAGGACTCGTGAAGGACGATCTGTCATGGATGCTCGACAGCGCGCTGGAGATTCCCGGGGCCCTGCACGCGGTCCTGATATCCGCCGACGGGCTGCTGATGGCCCGGACCAAGGACTTCGACAAGGATGACGCGGACCGGGTCGCCGCGGCGATGAGCGGCGTCCAGTCGCTCAGCCGCACCCTCGGGTTCTTCTGCGAGGACCCGCACCAGCGGTGGCGGCAGACCCTGGTCGAGTTCGACGGCGGCTGGGTCTTCCTGATCTCCGCGGGCGAGGGCGCCTATCTCGGGGTGTCCGCCTCCCCGGACGTCGACATGGCGGACATCACCTTCCGGATGCAGCAGCTCGTCGCCCGGCTCGGCAAGGAGCTGACCACCCCGCCGCGCGAGAACCTCGGCACCCGCTCATGACCCACGACGCCTGGGAGCCGGAGGCCGCGGAGCTGGTGCGGCCGTACGTCATCACCAAGGGCCGCGAGCTGCCCGACGAGGAGCAGCTCTCGCTCATCACGCTGGTCACCGCGGCCCCGAGGACGGCAGGCGCCCGGTCCGGCTGTCCCCCGAGGAGCGCAGCCTGCTGGAGCTGTGCTCCGCCGGGTACCTCTCGGTCGCCGAGATCGCCGGGCACACCCGGCTGCCCCTGGGCGTGGTGCGGATCCTGCTGGCCTCCCTCGTCGAGGGCGGCCATGTGGTGACCCGCCCGCCGGTGGCCCGCGCCCACCTCGCCGACAAGGAGATCCTGGAGGAGGTGCTCAATGGGCTCCGCGCCAAGTTTGGATGAGCAGGCCTACGTCCGCGCCGGGGCGACCCAGACCGCGGTGAAGATCCTCGTCGTCGGGCACTTCGCGGTGGGCAAGACGACGTTCATCGGGTCGATCTCCGAGATCGAGCCGCTGTCCACCGAGGAGACGATGACCCGGGCGGCCGAGTCGGTCGACGATCTCAAAGGGGTGCAGGGCAAGACCACCACCACGGTGGCCATGGACTTCGGCCGGCTGACCATCAGCGACCGCGTGGTCCTCTACCTCTTCGGCACCCCGGGCCAGCAGCGCTTCGTGCAGATGTGGGAGGACATGGCCCGGGGCGCGCTCGGCGCCCTGGTGCTCGTGGACCCCGAGCGGCTGGCCGACTCCTTCCCGGTGATCGACCTCATCGAGCACTACGGGCTCGACTACGCCATCGCCGTCAACCACTTCGACGGCGCGCCGCCGCGCGACGAACGGGCGCTGCGCGAGGCGCTGGACCTGCTGGACGACACGCCCGTCGTCACCTGCGACGCCCGGGACGAGCAGTCGTCGGCCGCCGCGCTGACCACACTCGTCCGCTATTTGCTGGACCGCGCCCGCTAGGAGCTGAGAGCAGACATGGACGCCCACGACAACGCCCCGGCGCCGCCCCCCGGCTGCCCGGCCCACGGCTCCGGCGGCCGGGTGCCGCTGCACGGACCGGAGTTCGCCGCCGACCCGCAGGGCTACTACGCGTTCCTGCGCCACTACGGGCCCGCCGCTCCCGTCGAGCTGGCTCCGGGCGTGGAGGCGACCCTGGTCACCGACTACGCGGCGGCGCTGCAACTGCTGCAGGACCCGGCCTCCTTCCGCAAGGACGCGCGGCGCTGGCGGGCCTTCGCCGAGGGCAAGGTGGGTCCGGACAGCCCGGTCGCCCCGCTGCTGGCCTACCGGCCGAACTGCATGTTCGCCGACGGCGCCGACCATCTGCGGCTGCGTCAGGCGGTCACGGACAGCATGGCCCGGGTCGACACCCGCCGGCTGACCCGCAGCACCGAGCAGATCTCGGCCTACCTCATCGCGCAGTTCGGCTCCCGCGGTTCGGCCGACCTGCTCGGGGACTACGCCAAGCAGCTGCCGCTGTTCGTGTTCAACGAGCTGTTCGGCTGCCCCGCCGGCATCGGCGACCGGGTCCTGTTCGGCATCTCCGGCATGTTCGACGGGGTCAACGCCGACAAGGCCACCGAGGTGCTGTTCCAGGCGGTGGAGAGCTCGTCGAGCTCAAGCGGGGCAGGCCCGGCGACGACGTGACCTCGTGGCTGATGGCCCATGAGGCCGGGCTGGACGACGAGGAGATGGTCCACCAGCTCGCGCTGCTGCTGGGGGCGGGCGCCGAACCGCTGCGCAACCTCATCGGCAACACGCTGCACCGGCTGCTCACCCACGACCGGTACGCCACGAGGGCGGTTTGATCGACGAGGCCCTCGACGACACGCTGTGGGAGAACCCGCCCATGGCGAACTACGCGCCGCACTACCCGGCCACCGACATGGAGTTCGCCGGGCAGCAGCTCCAGGCCGGTGACCTGGTGCTGGTGAGCTTCGCCGCGGCCAACACCGGCCCGGCGCTGACGGCCTCGCGCCAGGCCGGCAGCAACCGGGCGCACCTGGCGTGGAGCGCGGGCCCGCACGCGTGCCCGTCGAAGGAACCGGCACGGCACATCACGGTCACGGCGATCGAGAACCTCTTCAACGAGCTTCCCGACCTCCAGCTCGCGGTGCCCGAGGACAGCCTGACGTGGCGTCCGGGCCCGTTCAACCGGGCGCTGGCGACCCTTCCCGCCCGCTTCACGCCGGTGCAGCCCGCGCGGCGGTCGTCCGGCGGGTCCGTGCCGGCCGCGTCCGGGCAGGACCGGGCGGCGGACGCGCAGGCCGCTCCGGCCCGCACGGGCCGGTGGAGCCAGTTCCTCAACTGGCTCACACGGTGATATGCGCAACACCCTCCCAACCTGCCCCATTCGCATGATGGTTCGACCGCAGGGGTAGTGAGCAACGCGGCATTCGAGTTGCTTACGAGGTGAAGGAGGTGTCGTGGACCCCATATCCACGAACGCTGCTTTCCTGCCGGTGAGACCCCAGATACCCGCCCATCCAGGCGGGTATCCTCATGTGCGCCCGGCGCCGCCGGCCGGGCCCGGCACCGGGTGGCCCCGTGACCGCCGCCCCGGCCGGTCGCGCGGAGCCCGGCACCCAGACTCTCGGCGCACTGACCGGCGGCCAGTTGCGGCGGCTGTGCGCGGTCGTCGGGCTGTCCGACGCCGACGCCGAGACCTACGCCCGGGTCCTCACCGACACCTTGGGCCCGGTGTCCGGGCGGCCGCTGGACCTGCCGCCCGCCAACCGCACCTTCCTGTCCGACGACCACACTCCCGTCGAGTTCTCGCTGTCGTTCCAGCGGGGCGCGGACCCGGCCCTGCGGGTGCTGGTGGAACCAGGCTGCGGCGCAGGCAGCCTGGCGGCCGCCGGCCGTGCGGGGCTCGCCGCCGTCCGGGCGATGGCGGAGCGCTGGAACTTCTCCACCGCGGCGCTGGACGGCCTGCTGGACCTGTTCCTGCCCGGCTCCCCCAGGGCCCGCTGGCCCTGTGGTGCGCGCTGGAGCTGCGTCCGGGAGGCGTGCCGAAGGTCAAGGTGTACCTCAACCCGGCGGCGTCCGGCCCCGGGCACGCCTCCGCCACGGTGCGCGAGGCGTTGCGGCGGCTGGGGCACGGGCGGGCCGCCGCCGTCCTCCCGAGGCCGACGGGTATCCGTTCTTCGCGCTGGACCTCGGGGACTGGGAGGAGCCGCGGGCCAAGGTCTACCTGCGTCACGACGGCCTCACGGCGGTGCGCGCCGGGCGGTTGTCCCGCATGGACGGCGGCCCCCAGCCCGCGCTCGTCGAGGAGTTCTTCCGTACCGCCGCGGGTGCCGGCACCGACGACGCGCGGCTGGCCCGGCGCCCGGGCCTGACCTGCCACTCCTTCACCGACGCCGAGGCGGCGCGGCCGACCGGCTTCACCCTGCACGTGCCGGTGCGCGACTATGCCCGGCACGACGGGGAGGCGCTGGCGCGGGCGGTGAGCGCGCTGCGCCGGCTCGGCCTGGACTCCGGTGTCCTCGCCCGGTCCCTGGCCGCCGTGACACGGCGGCGGCCCGAGGACGGGGTGGGCCTGATCGCCTACCTGGCGCTGGCCCACCAGCACGGCCGGCCGCCGCGGGTGACGGCGTACGTGTCCTCGGAGGCGTACGCGGTGCGGCCGCCCGCCGGCCGGGGGGCGCGCCTGGCGGAACCGGTGGGCTGACGCGACGAGGCTCCCGGCAGGGCGGACCGGGAGCCTCGCGCCCGTCCGCGCGGGCGGGCGCGGCGCCGGGCGGTGCACCCGGTCAGACGCCCACGAGTTCCCGCAGCTCGCCCAGGTAGGGGCCGACGTCGACCTGGATCGAGGCGCCCTGGGTGCGGCCGTAGCGCCGGGCGATGCCGTCGAGGTAGGTGTCGATCTCCTCGCGCATGGCCTCCGCGGACGGCAGGGCGGCGACGCCGTCGACGATGTCCGCCAGCCAGCGGGCCTGTGCCTCCACGAGCCGGGTGATGGCGCCGACGGGCCGCACCAGGCCGGCGAAGTACAGGCCGGGCCGGTCCGGTGCGACGACCCGCTTGTACAGCTCCACCGAGCCGTCCGGGCCGAGCGGGCAGCCGTCGGGCAGGAACGGGAACGCCATCCGGAAGCCGGTGCAGTAGACGACCGCGTCCGCCGGTTCGGTGGTCCCGTCGCCGAAGACGACCCGGTCGCGGTCGAAGGAGGCGATGGCGGGTTTCGGGACGACGGCGCCGTGCCGGATGCGGCTGAGGATCTCGTCCGAGATGGTCACGGCCGAGGAGAAGACCGGGTGGTCGGGCTCGGGCAGGCCGTAGTCCGCGAGCCGGCCGCGGGCGACGAGGAGCGCCTGCTCCACGAACCGGCGCTGTTCGGCGAAGGACATCTTCCCCACCACGGCGCGTCGGCGATGAGGTCGACGGACATGCCGAAGAGCTGCTTGGGCACGATGTGCAGGCCGCGGCGCACCGACAGCAGCGTCCGTCCGGCGTGCCGGGAGAGGTCGGTGGCGATGTCCACGGCCGAGGCGCCCAGGCCGACCACGACGACGCGCTGACCGGCGAAGTCGCCGCCGTCGCGGTAGTCGAGGGAGTGCAGGATCCTGCCGGTGAAGGAGGGGGCGCCCGGCGGGAGCGGGTCGGGCAGGGACGGCTCGGTGTGGTGCCCGGAGGCGACGATCACGTGCTCGAACCGCCGGGTGGCCTCGGTGCCGTCGGCGGCGCGGCTGACCACCGTCCAGGTGCCCGCCGCGTCCTGCCGCACCGAGCGCACCTCGGTGCGCAGTTCGATGTCGTCGAGGACGCCGGCCCACTGGGCGAAGGAGCGCAGGTAGGCGGCGACGTCGCTGTGCCGGGGGTAGAGCGGGTAGCTGTCCGGCATGGGGAAGTCGGCGTAGCCGGTGAGCTGTTTGGCGGTGTTCAGGTGCAGCGACCGGTAGCCCGGGCCGCGTTCACCGGCCTCCGGCTGACGCCAGATGCCGCCGACGTCGGCGGCCCGCTCCAGGCAGACGAACCCGATGCCGCGGTCCTTGAGGGCGTGGGCCACAGCCAGTCCCGACAGCCCCGCACCGATGACGCACACACGCACAGCTTCTCCCCAGCACACACACGTGATCCTCCCCCGCCAGCCTGTGCCTGCCCATCCGTCACTCGTCGCACACCCGTACCCGCTTCGCACGGACGTGGCGGTGCTCACGTTTCCGCCCGCCGGCCCCCCGTCGTCGCGGCCGGGGGTGCCGCGGCGTCGTGCCGGGAGCACGGCGCGGACGGGGCCGGCCACCGCCGCCGAGGGGTGACCGGCCCCGTCCTGGTGCCGCGGGGGGGCGGGCGGATCAGGCGAGTTCGACCAGGAGGTCGCCGCCCTCGACC
Organism: Streptomyces sp. SW4; assembly: GCA_003248315.1. Classification (GTDB taxonomy): domain Bacteria; phylum Actinomycetota; class Actinomycetes; order Streptomycetales; family Streptomycetaceae; genus Streptomyces. Next base: position 5,467,958 of record QKWM01000004.1, on the reverse strand, counting down.
TGCTGGACGCGGTTGATGGCCAGCCGCGCCACCGTGCCGGACCGCGGCGCGGTGATCGCGGCCTCCATCTTCATCGCCTCGATGGTCGCCACCGTGGCCCCGGCCTCCACCGCGTCGCCCTCGGCCACGGCCAGGGTCACCACCCGGCGAACGGCGCGGCGACGTGCCGCGGGTCGGTCCGGTCGGCCTTCTCGGTGACGGGGACGTCGGAGGCGGCGGCCCGGTCGCGGACCTGGATCGGGCGCAGCTGCCCGTTCAGGGACGACATCACGGTCCGCATGCCGCGCTCGTCGGCGTCGCCGATGGCCTGCAGCTCGATGAGCAGCCGGACGCCGGGTTCGAGGTCGACGGTGTACTCGTTGCCGGGGCGCAGCCCGTAGAAGAAGTCCTTGCTGTCCAGGACGCTGGTGTCGCCGAAGGTGTCGCGGTGTGTCTCGAACTCGCGCGTCGGACCGGGGAACAGCAGGCGGTTCAGCGTCGCCCGGCGGTCCTTGGCCAGGCCCTCGCGGTCGTCGGCGGACAGCTCCCGCACCGGCTTGGCCTCCGCGCGGCCGGCGAGCGCCTTGCTGCGGAACGGCTCGGGCCAGCCGCCGGGCGGGGTGCCCAGCTCGCCCCGCAGGAAGCCGATGACGGAGTCGGGGATGTCGTACCGCCCGGGTCGGCCTCGAAGTCCGCCGGGGACACGCCGGCGCCCACCAGATGGAGGGCCAGGTCGCCGACCACCTTGGACGACGGGGTGACCTTCACCAGGCGGCCGAGCATCCGGTCGGCGGCGGCGTACATGGCCTCGATGTCCTCGAACCGGTCGCCGAGGCCGAGGGCGATCGCCTGGGTGCGCAGGTTGGACAGCTGGCCGCCGGGGATCTCGTGGTGGTAGACGCGGCCGGTCGGCGAGGCGAGGCCCGCCTCGAAGGGGGCGTAGACCTTGCGGACGCTCTCCCAGTACGGCTCGAGGTCGCCGACGGCCTGGAGGTCGAGGCCGGTCGGCCGGGCGGAGTGGTCGGTGGCGGCGACGATCGCCGAGAGGGAGGGCTGGGAGGTGGTGCCGGCCATCGACGCGACCGCGCCGTCGACGGCGTCGGCGCCGGCCTGGATCGCGGCCAGGTACGTGGCGAGCTGCCCGCCGGCGGTGTCGTGGGTGTGCAGGTGCACCGGCAGGTCGAACTCCCGGCGCAGCGCGGACACCAGGGTCGCGGCGGCCGGGGCGCGCAGCAGGCCCGCCATGTCCTTGATCGCCAGCACATGGGCGCCCGCGGCCACGATCCGCTCGGCCAGGCGCAGGTAGTAGTCCAGGGTGTACAGCCGCTCGGCGGGGTCACAGAGGTCGCCGGTGTAGCACAGGGCGACCTCCGCGACGGCCGTGCCGGTCTCCCGTACGGCGTCGATGGCGGGCCGCATCTGGTCGACGTCGTTGAGGGCGTCGAAGATGCGGAAGATGTCGATGCCGGTGGCCGCCGCCTCCTGGACGAAGGCGTCGGTCACCTCGGTCGGGTACGGCGTGTAGCCCACGGTGTTCCGGCCGCGCAGCAGCATCTGGAGGCAGAGGTTCGGCACGGCCTCGCGCAGGGCCGCCAGGCGCTCCCACGGGTCCTCGGCGAGGAAGCGCAGGGCGACGTCGTAGGTGGCGCCGCCCCAGCACTCCAGCGACAGCAGCCCGGGCAGGGTGCGGGCCACGACCGGGGCGACGGCGAGCATGTCCTTGGTGCGCACCCGGGTCGCCAGCAGCGACTGGTGGGCGTCGCGGAAGGTGGTGTCGGTGACGCCGATGGTGGGCGACTCGCGCAGCCAGCGGGCGAAGCCGTCGGGGCCGAGTTCGGCGAGCCGCTGCCGGGAGCCGGCCGGGGTTCGCCGGCGGGCAGCGGCGGAAGCTTCGTCATCGGGTCGACGAGGTGGGGCCGTTCGCCGTGCGGCTTGTTCACGGTGACGTCGGCGAGGTACGTCAGCAGCTTGGTGCCGCGGTCGGCGGAGTGGCGGGCGGTGAGCAGTTCGGGGCGCTGCTCGATGAAGGAGGTGGTGACCCGGCCGGCCCGGAAGTCCGGGTCGTCCAGCACGGCCTGGAGGAAGGGGATGTTGGTGGCCACGCCGCGGATGCGGAACTCGGCCACGGCGCGCCGGGCACGGCCGACGGCGGTGGCGAAGTCCCGGCCCGGCAGGTGAGCTTGACCAGCATCGAGTCGAAGTGGGCGCTGATCTCCGTGCCCGCGTGGGTGGTGCCGCCGTCGAGACGGATGCCGGAGCCGCCGGGCGAGCGGTAGGCGCTGATCCGCCCGGTGTCCGGGCGGAAGCCGTTGGCCGGGTCCTCGGTGGTGATCCGGCACTGCAGCGCGGCCCCGCGCAGGGTGACGGACTCCTGGGAGAGGCCGAGGTCGGCGAGGGTCTCGCCGGCGGCGATGCGCAGCTGGGCCTGGACCAGGTCGACGTCGGTGACCTCTTCGGTGACCGTGTGCTCGACCTGGATGCGCGGGTTCATCTCGATGAAGACGTGGTTGCCGTCCCGGTCGAGGAGGAACTCCACGGTCCCGGCGTTGCGGTAGCCGATCTGCCGGGCGAAGCGGACGGCGTCGGCGCAGATGCGCTCGCGCAGCTCCGGGTCGAGGTTGGGCGCGGGCGCCAGCTCGATCACCTTCTGGTGGCGGCGCTGCACCGAGCAGTCCCGTTCGAACAGGTGGATGACGTTGCCGTCTCCGTCGGCGAGGATCTGCACCTCGATGTGGCGGGGTTCGACGACGGCCTTCTCCAGGAAGACGGTGGCGTCGCCGAACGCGGACGCGGCCTCCCGGGACGCGGCCTCGATGGCCTCGCGCAGGTGGGCGGGGTCCTCCACGCGGCGCATGCCGCGCCCGCCGCCGCCGGCGACGGCCTTGACGAACACGGGGAAGCCGATGTCGTCGGCGGCGCGGACGAGTTCGTCCACGTCGGTGGAGGGCGCGGAGGACCGAGGACCGGTACGCCGGCGGCGCGGGCGGCGGCCACGGCACGCGCCTTGTTGCCGGTCAGCTCCAGGATGTCGGCGCCGGGCCCGACGAAGGTGATGCCCGCCTCCTCGCAGGCCCGCGCCAGGTCGGGGTTCTCGGACAGGAAGCCGTACCCCGGGTACACGGCGTCCGCTCCCGCCCGGCGGGCGGCGCGCACGATCTCCGCCACCGAGAGGTAGGCCCGGACGGGATGGCCGGGCTGCCCGATCTCGTAGGCCTCGTCGGCCTTCAACCGGTGCAGTGAGTTGCGGTCCTCGTGGGGGAAGACGGCGACGGTTCGGGCGCCCAGCTCGTAGCCCGCGCGGAACGCGCGAATCGCGATCTCCCGCGGTTGGCTACCAGCACCTTGCGGAACATCGGTGATCCCTTCGGCCTGCCGGTGACGGAAGACCATCGTGTCGGTGACACCCGTGGTACGCCATGTGACTCGGGCCACTCCCCGCGTCCCCGCCGTGCCCGCGCGGCCTGGGCCGTACGGGGACCCGGACGCGAAGAGCGGCGCAACCGGCCGCCGGGTGGTCAAGCAATGAGGTGTCCACCCTCGGAGTCGGAGGTTGTATGACCGTCCGGAAGGCCCTGACCTTCGTGATCAGCGCTGTCCTGTGCACCGGGGCGCTCTCGGCGGGCTGTGCGCCGCGGCCGGGGACGCCTCCGCCGCGGGCCCGGCCTCCCGCGCCCCGCCGCTCCCCCGGCGCCGTCGGCCCGGCCGCTGCCCGGTCTCGGTCCCACGATGCGGACCCGCGTCCCGAGGAGGCCCGGCAGGTCCTGCTCGTCGAGGGCACGACCGTGAACACCGCCGGGGCCGACGCGGTCCTGTACGAGAAGGACCCGGCCCGGGGCTGGCGCGCGGTCGCCGGGCCCTGGCCCGCCCACAACGGTCTGCGGGGCTGGACACGCGACCACCGCGCCGGTGACCTGCGCACCCCGATCGGTGTGTTCGGGCTGCGCGACGCGGGCGGACGGCTGCCCGACCGGGGACCCGGCTCCCCTACGACCAGGACCCGGAGTTCGCCATCTCGGGCACCGGCCACCTCGGGGAGCCGCTGGAGGGCTCGTTCGACTACGTGGTCGCCATCGACTACAACCGGGTGCCGGGCAGGACCCCGCTGGACAAGCGCCGGCCCCTCGGCGCCGGCCGGGGCGGCGGGGTCTGGGTCCATGTGGACCACGGCGGCCCGACCAACGCGTGTCTGTCCCTGCACCGGGAGCACATGCGTGCGTTGCTGCGCGCCCTGGACCCGGAGAAGAAGCCGGTCGTGGTGATGGGGCCGGCGTCGGCGCTGCGCGCCTAGCACGCCGGCGGCGCGGGCTCAGGGTCCGGGCCCGCGCCGGTGACCGCTCCGGTCAGCAGGTCTGCCACAGCCGGGTCATCACGCGTACGCCGAAGCGCAGTCCCTCCAGCGGCACCCGCTCGTCGACGCCGTGGAACAGGCGGCCGTAGTCCAGGTCGTGCGGGAGCTTCAGGCCCTTGAAGCCGAAGCAGCGGATGTCCAGCTTGGTGAACGCCTTGGCGTCGGTGCCGCCCGGGTTGCAGTACGGCACCGGGTGGCCGTCGGGGTCCTCGGCGCGTACGGCCTCGCACATGGCGTCGACGAGCGGGCCGTCGAAGGTGGTCTCCATCGCGATGTCGTGGTTGACCCACTCCCGGGACACCGAGGGCAGGAGCAGCGCGTCGATCGTGTCGATCAGCTCCTGTTCGTGTCCGGGCAGGAAGCGGCCGTCGACCCGGGCCGTGGCCTTCCCCGGGATGACGTTGGTCTGGTAGCCGGCCGTGAACATGGTGGGGTTGGCCGAGTTGCGCAGCACGGCCTGCATGAAGCCGGCCACCGGGCCCAGTTTGGCCAGCTCGGTGTCCAGGTCCTCGGCGTCGAGGTCGACGTCGACGCCCTGGAGCCGGGCCGCCTCCTCCAGCAGCGCGCGCACCGGTGCGATCAGGCGGACCGGGAAGATGTGGCGGCCGATCCGGGTGAGGGACTCGGCGAGGTCGGTGACCGCGTTCTCGTCGTTGGGCGAGGAGCCGTGCCCGGCCCGGCCGGTCGCCGTCAGCTCCATCCAGGCCATGCCGCGCTGGGCGTTCTCGATCGGGTACAGCCGCCGGGTGTCGTCCAGGGCGTAGCTGAAGCCGCCGCCCTCGCCGATGGCCTCGGTGACACCGGCGAACAGGTCGGGCCGGTGCTCGACGAGCCAGTGGGCGCCGAACCTGCCGCCCGCCTCCTCGTCGGCGAGGAACGCCAGGACGAGGTCGCGGGAGGGCCGGGTGCCGGTGCGGGCGAAGTGCCGGGCGGTGGCGAGCATGACGGCCACCGTGTCCTTCATGTCGATGGCGCCGCGGCCCCAGAGGTAGCCGTCCCGGATCTCGCCGGAGAAGGGCGGGACACGCCACTCCGCCGGGTCGGCCGGTACGACGTCCAGGTGGCCGTGGACGAGCAGCGCGCCGCGGGAGGCGTCGGTGCCGGGGATGCGGGCGACGACGTTGGCGCGTCCGGGTGCGCTCTCCACCAGTTCGGAGGCGATGCCCTCCTGGGCGAGCCGGGCGGCGACCCACTCGGCGCAGGCCCGTTCGTCGCTGGTGGGGTTGGAGGTGTCGAAGCGGATCAGCTCCGCGCACAGCTCGACGGCCTCCTGCTGCGCCTCCTCGGAGGCGGGGACGAGGGCGGGGGCGGTGCTGCTCATGGTGCTCCTACGGAGGCCGTGCCGGTGGCGGCCGGGGCGGGGCCGGCGTCGGCGGGGCGGTCGTCGAGGGTGGTGGTGCCGTACGGCCGGATCCAGCCGGCGAAACCGAGGACGCAGTACAGCACGAAGGCGGTCAGCAGGGAGTTCAGGGCGGGGATGCCGCCGTCGTAGAACTTGCCGACGCAGAACGCGGCGGCCCAGATGACCAGGGACATCGGCACCCAGGTCGGCGAGCCGGCGGGCAGGGTGCCGGCGGCGCGGGTGGCGTCGAGCGGGCCGCGGGTGCGCCGGACCACCCAGTACTCGGCGACGATGATGCCGCCGACCGGCGGGATGGCGACGCCCAGCACGGACAGGAAGTCGGTGAAGTGGGTCATGATGCCGACGGCGGACAGCGCGGTGCCGGCGACGCCGAGGGCGACGGTGACCGCGCCGCGGTGCAGCCGCTTGCCGAAGACGACCTGGAAGAAGTTGACGACGCCGAGGGAGGAGCCGTACAGGTTCCAGTCGTTGATCTTCGCCGTGGACATCAGGACCACGAGGACGCCGAAGACGCCGGACGTGGACAGCACGATGTGGGAGACCTGGCTGCTGGCGACCATGTGGCCGAGGAGGACGCCGGTGAGGCCGACGATGTACTCGGAGAGGATCATGGACGAGGCGCTCTGCAGGAAGACGTGGCTGCCCTTGCGGTTGTACCGGGTCATCTCCGGCGAGACGATCGCGCCGGTCATGTAGCCGCCCGCGATGGCGGTGGCGGCGACGGCGAGCGGGATGGTCTCGCCCGGCGGCGGGGAGCTGATCAGCTCGGACAGCGAGTGGTCGCCGAGGGCGTCGGTGACCGACCAGGCGACCATGGCGAAGAACAGCGGGGTGACGATCTTCGCGAAGACCGCCATGTAGCGGAAGCCGAAGATGACCAGGACGGTGATGGCGAGGCCGGCCACGGCGCACCAGAGCCAGGGCGGGCCGCCGACCAGCGAGGACACGCTCTCGCCGAAGATCGTGTTCTGGACGCCGAACCAGCCGACGAGGCTGATGGAGATCACCAGGCTGACCAGCGCCGAGCCGTTGCGGCCGAAGCCGACCCAGCGGGTCAGCAGCGGCGTCGCCAGGCCCTCGCGCATGCCGGCCAGGCCGATGGCGAAGATGACGACCTCGAGGATCACGGCGCCGAGGGTGAAGGCGAGGAAGGCGTCACCGAAGGTCATGCCGACGCCGATGGTGGCGCCGAGGGTGAACTGGGAGATCGATCCCGACTGCGCGAGCCACTGCAGCAGCATGGTCCAGAAGCCGAGCCGCTTGTCCCGCGGGACGCGGGCCAGTGCGTAGTCGTCGCTGCCGACGGCTCCGGCGGCGACCGTCTCGCCGCCCGCCTCGGCGGTGGACCCGGCGGCCCCGGTGTTCTTGTGTGCAGCCATGATCACGACTCCTGGGGGACACGGCCGAAGGTCTGCAGGTGTGCCAGCGAGCCGTAGCGGGACACGAGTGCGTCGAACTCCACCTCGTCGTGGAAGTCCAGGCGTCCGCCGCCGTAGGCCTTGGCGGTCTCGACGGCGAACCGGGCGGCGGCCGCGATGTCGGTCTCGTGGCTCGCGCCCGTCTGGCAGCCGGGCACCGCCGCCGCGGAGGTCACCGCGAGGCCGACGACCGGGGCGGCGGTCGCCGTGGCCGGCTGCAGGATCGAATTGATGTGGTGTACACCGTTACCGTACGGGGTGATGTCCTGGGTGGTCACCGGATACGTGACCAACGGCTCACCGGTCACCACGGCGAGCAGCTCGCCCAGCTGCTCGCTGACCCGGAGCACCCAGCCCTCCTTGACGGTGGGCGACAGGGCGAGGCCGCGGTGGTTGATGATCCGGTTGCCCTTGGTGGTGTCGATGGAGAGCACCGCCTCCATCTCGCCGGTGACCTCGTGGCGGTTCATGGTGGCGATGTCGACCGGCGAGTCCATGAAGGGGACCGGGTCGTGCGGCGCGGTGGGGGCGTCGGGGCAGATGTGCGTGGCGACGACCACGTCCCCGTCGAGCACGTCGCCGCGGCGGCGCATGTCCAGCAGCTTGGCCGCGGTGGCCAGCGCGGCGACGGCGCCGTCGGCGTCCGAGACCAGGCCGGTCATCTCGGGGCGGGCTCCGACGCCGCCCAGCCGGCCCACCACGCCGAGGGTGCGGGAGGGGCCGCCCGCCGTGCGGCCGGTGCGGCCGGCCACCCGGACGAGCACGAAGTCGGTCGAGCCCCGCTCGCCGGTGACGGTGGTGACCTCGGCGCCGGAGCCCGCCGGGCCCGCGACGGAGTCGAGATACGCGGCGACGCGCTTGCCGTCGACGTCGGGATCGTCCAGCAGATCCACGAGGTCCAGGACGTACTTCAACATGGGCTGTTCTCCTGATCCGCACCCGGTCGGTGCTGACAAGCAGGTTCAGGATCCGTTAACGTTTCCCGCAACTGTTTCCCGTTATCTGCAATTCAGGTCTGCATGGCGAGATGACGGGAGCCCGGCGCGGGACGGCCCGCCCGGTTCGCGAGCATGTGGGAGGTGCAGCCGTGTCCGGCCCGCCGTCGACCGCAGGACCCCGGCCGGGCGCTGCAGACCGTCGACCGCGCCCTGCTGGTGCTGCTGGCGTTCGAGCGCACCCGCCCCGACTGGGGCGTGACGGAGATCGCCACCGAGTTCGGCTGGGACACCTCGGTCGCCCAGCGGCTGCTGTCCACGCTCGCCGGGCGCGGCTTCCTGGTGTCCGACCCGGCCACCCGCCGCTACCGCATCGGGCCGGCCGCCCTGCGGCTGGGCCGGCTGTGGGAGCGCTCGGGCTCCCTGGAGCTGCTCGCCGAGCCGGTGCTCCAGGAGCTGCGCGCGGCCACCGGCGACACGGTGCTGTTCTGCCTGCCCGACAGCTTCCACATGCGCTGCGTGGCGGCGGTCGAGGGCGAGGAGGGACCGCTGCGCTACTACCCGCTGGTCGGCGAGCTGTACCCGGCGCACGCCGGCGCCACCAGCAAGTCCTACTACGCCTTCCTGCCCGACGAGCAGCGTCACCGCCTCTTCCGGGGGCGTCCGATGGCCCGCTTCGTCGAGCGCACGGTCACCGACCCGGACCAGCTGGAGAACGAGTTCCGGCAGGTGCGCGCCCAGGGCTACGCCTGGACGGTCGGCGAGTACGACGCCGGCATCGGCACCGTCGCCGTCCCGGTCTTCCTCGGCGCCGAGCCCTACGGCAGCCTCAGCCTCGGCGCGGCCAAGGAACGCTTCCCCGACGGGCCCGAGGACCGGCTCGACGCCCTGCGCCGCGCCGCCCGCCTGCTGGAGCAGCGCCTGACGCACCCGCCCCAGCACCACCGCCGCCCGCGCACCCGTTCCGCCTGAGACGCGTCCGGGCCTCCCCGCGCCCCGACCACCCGGGCCCCGGAGCGGCCGGGCGCTCACCGACGACCCTGCGAAGGACCACCGTGAATCTGCTGCTTCTGTCCAACTCCACCCAGTACGGCCGGGGTACCTGGAACACGCCCTCGACACGGTGACCGGCTTCCTTCCGCCCCGGGCGCGGCTGGCGTTCGTGCCGTACGCGCTCGCCGACCACGACGCCTACACGGCCCGGGTCCGTGCCGCGCTGGCCGGCGCGGGCATCGAGGTGCGCGGGGTGCACGAGGGCGGCGACCCGGTGGCGCGGCTGGGCGAGGCGGACGCCGTGTTCGTCGGCGGCGGCAACTCCTTCCGGCTGTTGGACGCGCTGTACCGGACGGGCCTGCGGGAGGCGCTGATCGGGGCGGCCGGGGACGGGCTGCCCTACATGGGCGCCAGCGCCGGCACCAACATGGCGGCCCCGTCGCTGCGGACCACCAACGACATGCCGATCGTGCAGCCCCCGTCGTTCGAGGCGCTCGGACTGGTCCCGTTCCAGATCAACCCGCACTACCTGGACCCCGACCCGGACTCCACGCACAAGGGCGAGACCCGTGAGGAGCGGCTGGCGGAGTTCCTGGAGGAGAACGACGTGCCCGTGCTCGGGCTGCGGAGGGTTCCTGGCTGCGGGTGGCGGACGGCCGGGCGGTGCTGGGCGGTGAGCGGGACGCCCGGCTGTTCCGCCGGGGGTCGGCGCCGCGGGAGCTGGCGACGGGCTCGGACGTGTCCGAACTGCTCGCCGTGCGCGGGCGGTTCGACGTACGGGGCTAGCAACCGCCTCCGCCGTCCCGGCGGGCCGCCGGTCCGAGGCACCGCCGGGGGCCGCCTGGGGCCGACCGCTCCCCCGCCCGGGTGTCTTGGCCATGACGACCTCGCGGCCCGCGCCGCCGGGCAGCGGGTCGCCGGGCTCCCCGGTGACCCGGAAGCCCTGACGCTCGTACAGCGCGATGGCCGGCGCGTTGTGCGGGCGGACGGACAGCCGCAGGGTGTGCGCTCCCGTCCGCCCGGCCCACCGCTCGACCTCCTCGACCAGGCGTGCGCCGACCCCGCGGCCGCGGGCGGCGGGGCCGACCCACAGCGAGATCAGCTCCGCCGTACCGGGCCGTCCGCCGGGGACCCGCTCGCCATCCCGGCGGGCCGTCCGTCGAGGCGGGCGACGACGTGGTACGAGCCGGGGATCGACAGGCGGGCCCGCCACCGTTCCTCGCGGTCGCCCGCGCCCTGCCACTGGGCCAGGGTCGACCCGAAGGCGTGGGGCGCCTCGGCGAGGGCGGCGAGCCGCAGCGCCCGCCACTCCCGCCAGCCGTCGGGACCGACCGCGTGTGTCTCGATCATGCCGACGAGTATGCGACGGCGGGTCACGGCGGCGCCCGCCGTTTTCCCGGCCCCGGGGGGCTTCGCTCAGCCGACGGGAGGCATCTCGGTCTCGCGCGAGTCGAGGCCGGGCCGCGCCTTGCGCCAGGCGCCGCGGGTGAAGTCGGGGACCTCGACCGGCCCCCCGTTCTTCTCCAGGGACATGACACTCAACGGGACGGGGGCGCACCAGGCCGCCGAGTCGTAGACGTCGATGTCCGGCACCTGACCCGTGCGCATGAGCTGCACCGTGCGCCACTGCAGGACGTAGTCCATGCCGCCGTGGCCGCCGTTGTTCGCGGCGTCGTCGCCGACCTTGACCCACAGCCAGTGGTCGAACTCCTTGCGGTAGGCGGCGAAGTCCCGCCAGGAGTGGCCGCTGTGGTCGGGTTCGACGTAGATCCGCGCGCCGGTCGGGGCGGGGCCGGCGTAGTCCTCGACGATCCCCGGCTGCCGGCCAGTGTGTTGATGCGGCTGTAGGGGCGGGGCGAACTGACGTCGTGCTCGGCCCGGACCAGCCGGCCCCGCGCCGTTTCGATCATGCAGGTGATGCGGTCCCCGTTGATGTACGTCTCCTTCCAGGACGGGTGGTCCCGGGGGACGAACCGCTCCCGGTAGTCGGCCAGGCCCCGGGCGGCGGACGCGGTGGCGGTGAGGGTGGTCAGCCGGTCGCCGCGGTTGACGTCCATGGCGGCCGCGATCGGGGCGAGTCCGTGCATGGGGTAGAAGCAGGCGGTGCTGCGGGTGTGCCACAGGCGCCGCCAGGAGTCGGTGTAGTAGGTGTCGGAGAACAGCAGTTCACGCAGGTCGTGGAGGTAGCCTCCGTGGCCGTGGGTGATGTCCCCGAACAGCCCCGCGTGCGCCGCCTTGAGCATGGCCAGCTCGTTCCGTCCGTAGCTGCAGTTCTCCGCGAGCATCAGGTGGCGGCGGGTGCGCTCGGAGGTGTCGACCAGGTCCCACAGTTCGCTCAGCTCGGTGGCGACGGGGAGTTCGACCATCGCGTGCTTGCCGCTCAGCAGCGCCGCCCGGCCGTGCTCGTGGTGGAACTCCCAGGGCGTGGCGACGTACACCAGATCGATGTCGTCGCGGGCGAGCATCCGCCGGTAGGAGTCCGCGGAGCCGCCGAACTCGGCGGGGCGCGGCTCGCCCTTGCTCTCCAGCCGGTCCGCCGCGCGCTTGGCGCGGTCGGCGCGGATGTCGCAGACCGCGGTGACGGTGCACCCGGGGACCGCCGCCCAGCCGGTGATCATGCCCGAGCCGCGGTTGCCCAGCCCGATCACGCCGACGCGGACCGTGGGGTAGGTGTCGAAGGGCACGCCGATCATCGACTTCTGGCCGGGTCTGCGGCCGGGCGTCTGCGCGGCCGCCGTCGGCGCGGCCTGCGCGGAACCGGCGAACCCGGTGGCGAGCACCCCGGTCGCGGCGGCGCCGCCCAGGAGCAACCGGCGGGAGACGGAAGGGATTTCGGACATGGCGGCAACGCTCCTAGATGAGGGGAGGCCTGCATCACTGTCGAGGCACGACTCTGCGGGCACTGCCATTTCCATGTCAATACGTGTTCAGAGACAAGCCACTTCAATCAATATTGCGCACGCGTGGGAGTGCGGGTCGCACGGCGGAAGCCGGGGGCCCAGGACCGCCCGGCGGCCGGGACGGGCCCGGACATGCCGCAGGCCGGCCGGTGGGAACCGGCCGGCCTGCGGGCGACGGGGGATCAGACGAGGTCGAAGCGGTCCAGGTTCATCACCTTGTCCCACGCCGCGACGAAGTCCCGCACGAACTTCTCCTTGGCGTCGTCGCTCGCGTACACCTCGGCGAGCGCCCGCAGCTCGGAGTTGGAGCCGAAGACGAGGTCGGCACGGCTGCCGGCCCACTTCAGCTCGCCCGTGGCGGCGTCACGGCCCTCGAAGGTGGTCTGGTCCTCGGACGTCGACTTCCACGTGGTGCCCAGGTCGAGCAGGTTGACGAAGAAGTCGTTGGTCAGCGCGCCCGGGGTCTTGGTGAAGACACCCAGCTGTGACTGCTGGTGGTTGGCGCCGAGGACGCGCAGGCCGCCGACGAGGACGGTCATCTCGGGGGCGCTCAGCGTGAGCAGGTTGGCCCGGTCGAGCAGCAGGTACTCGGCCGGCAGCCGGTTGCCCTTGCCGAGGTAGTTGCGGAACCCGTCGGCGGTCGGCTCCAGCGCCTCGAACGACTCGGCGTCGGTGTGCTCCTCGGTGGCGTCGACCCGGCCGGGGGTGAACGGCACCTCGATGTCGAAGCCGGCGTCCTTGGCGGCCTTCTCGATCGCGGCGCAGCCGCCGAGGACGATCAGGTCGGCGAGGGAGACCTTCCGGGCCCCGGTGTTCCACTCGCGCTGGATGCCCTCCAGCGTGCGCAGCACCACCGCGAGCTGGTCGGGGTCGTTGACCTCCCAGTTGCGCTGCGGCTCCAGGCGGATGCGGGCGCCGTTGGCGCCGCCGCGCTTGTCGCTGCCGCGGAACGTCGAGGCCGACGCCCAGGCGGTGGCGACCAGCTGGGAGACGGTCAGCCCCGAGTCGAGGAGCTTGGCCTTCAGCGCCGCGACGTCGGCGGCGTCGATCACCTCGCCCTCCGGCTCCGGCAGCGGGTCCTGCCACAGGAGGGTCTCCTCCGGGACCTCCGGGCCGAGGTACAGCGACTTCGGGCCCATGTCACGGTGGGTCAGCTTGTACCAGGCGCGGGCGAACGCGTCGGCGAACTCGTCCGGGTTCTCGTAGAACCGGCGGGAGATCGGCTCGTAGATCGGGTCGTAGCGCAGCGCCAGGTCGGTGGTGAGCATCCGCGGGCGGTGCTTCTTCTCCGGGTCGTGGGCGTCCGGGATGATCTCCGGGGCGTCCTTCGCCACCCACTGGTGGGCGCCGGCCGGGCTCTGCTCCAGCTCGTACTCGTACTCGAAGAGGTTCTTGAAGAAGCCGTTGCTCCACCGCGTGGGCGTGCTGGTCCAGGTGACCTCGAGGCCGGAGGTGATGGCGTCGGCGCCCTTGCCCGTGCCGTAGGTGCTGCGCCAGCCCAGGCCCTGCTCCTCCATGGAGGCGGCCTCGGGGTCGGCGCCCACGTGGTCGGCGGGGCCGGCGCCGTGCGTCTTGCCGAAGGTGTGACCGCCGGCGATCAGGGCGACGGTCTCCTCGTCGTTCATCGCCATGCGACGGAACGTCTCACGGATGTCGCGGGCCGCGGCGAGCGGGTCCGGGTTGCCGTTCGGGCCCTCCGGATTGACGTAGATCAGGCCCATCTGGACCGCGCCGAGCGGGTTCTCCAGCTCGCGGTCGCCGGTGTAGCGCTGGTCGTCGAGCCAGGTGGTCTCGGGACCCCAGTAGACGTCCTCCTCGGGCTCCCAGACGTCCTCGCGGCCGCCGCCGAAGCCGAAGGTCTCCAGGCCCATCTGCTCCAGGGCGACGTTGCCGGTGAGGATCAGCAGGTCGGCCCAGGAGATGGACTGCCCGTACTTCTTCTTCACCGGCCACAGCAGCCGGCGGGCCTTGTCCAGGTTGCCGTTGTCCGGCCAGCTGTTGAGCGGGGCGAACCGCTGCTGTCCGGCGCCGGCGCCGCCGCGGCCGTCGCTGATGCGGTAGGTGCCGGCGCTGTGCCAGGCCATCCGGATCATCAGCGGGCCGTAGTGGCCGAAGTCGGCCGGCCACCAGTCCTGCGAGGTGGTGAGCACCTCGGCGATGTCCCGCTTGACGGCGTCCAGGTCCAGGCTCCGGAACGCCTCGGCGTAGTCGAAGTCCTCCCGAGCGGGTTGGCCACGGCCGGGTTCTTGGCCAGGATCTTCAGGTTGAGCCGCTCCGGCCACCACTGACGGTTGCCGCCGCCCTGGGTCGGATGGAGAGCGCGCCCGTGCGCGACCGGGCAGCCGCCGCCGTCCTCGGTCTTCGCATCGGTGACGATGGCGTCGTGGTTCTCGGACATGGTGTTCCGTTCCTTCCGGACTGGCGGATCGCTGTGCTCAGGTAGTGCGAGCGGTGGAACATCCGGGGCACAGGCCCCAGTAGATGACCTCGGCCTCGTCGACGGCGAAACCGTGGTCGTCGGAGGCGGTCAGGCAGGGCGCCTCGCCGACCGCGCAGTCGACGTCGGCGAGGGCCCCGCAGGACCGGCACACGAGGTGGTGGTGGTTGTCCCCGACGCGCCCCTCGAAGCGGGCGGGCCCGCCGGGCGGGTCGATACGGCGCACGAGACCGGCGTCGGTGAGCGCGTGCAGGCCCTCGTACACGGCCTGCAGGCTGATGTGGCCGACGCGGCGGCGCACACCGGAGGCGACCGACTCGGCGTCGAGGTGGCCGCCCTCGCGGACCGTCTCGAGCAACGCGACCCGGGCGGCGGTGACGCGCAGGCCGGCACCCCGCAGTGCGTCGGCGGTGGTCGGAGACTGGGGTCCCGTCATGCGGGCGAACCTATCCGCATAACCCGACCGTCTCAAGGAAACGAACGGTTCAATTTTCGTGCGTCCGCGCGTGCCGGTGTTCGAAGCGGCGGTGGCACGCCCGTCACCTGCGGGCGGCGGGCGGCTACGGTTCGTATCCGGCGATCTCGTCGATGCCCGCCTCGCGCAGCGTCCGGTGGACGGTGCGGTGGGCGCCGCGGACGGTGAGGCCGATCTTCCGGGGGGCGCTCGTCACGGCGCGCAGCACCGCGTAGGCGCAGGCCAGACCGAGGTGGTCGAGGTCCCTGACGTCCAGCACCCAGCTCCGGGCCCGCAGCAGCGGCTCGCTGAGCAGCAGCCGCTCCAGTTCGCGCAGCGCGGGGGCGCCGCGGAGATCGCCGGTGAGCACCAGGATGGCGTGCTGCTCGTCGGCCTCGGCGACCCGTGCCGTCCCCGCCGCGGGCCGCGCGGAGTTCTCCTGTGCCACGGCGACCTCCTCACAGCGGGTGCTGGGTACGCGGTACGAGGTCCATTGTCGCAACGCGGGCGGCGCGGGGCACGGCGATCGGGCCCGCCACGACGGCGCGTCGCCCCCGTCTGGCACTGTGTGAGCAGGCACCGACCGGGAAGGACGGGGATCGAGATGATCATCTTCGGCACCAAGGGCTATCTGTACCAGCTCGCGATACTGACGCTGGTGTGCGCCGGGTGCGGGAACCCCGCCGCGCACACGCTGAGGAAGCGCGTCACGAAGTTCACGCTGTTCTTCGTGCCGCTGTTCCCCGTCTCGACGAAGTACGCGACGCAGTGCACGTTCTGCGGCACGGAGCAGCGGGTGACCGCGGAGCAGGCGGAGCAGTTGCAGGCCCAGGCGGCGGGCGGCCCCGGCGGCCAGGCGCTCGGACAGCCGCAGCAGCAGCCGTACCGGCCCTGACCGCCGGCCGCCCGGGGCCCCGGACATCGCCGCCGGGCCGTCTCAGTCGCCAGCCGGCGCCGCTTCCCGCAGGCGCCCGTCCCGCAGGACGACGCGGCGGCCGGTGAACCGCCGCACGGTCCTGCGGTCGTGGGAGACCACGACCAGCGCGCCCCGGTAGTGGTCCAGGGCCTCCTCCAGATCCTCGACGAGGGCCGGCGAGAGGTGGTTCGTCGGCTCGTCGAGCAGCAGCAGGTCCACCGGGTCGCGCAGCACGCGGGCCAGCGCGAGCCGGCGCTGCTGCCCGGCGGACAGGTCACCGACCGCGGTGGACAGGTCGGCGAGCCGGAACAGTCCGAGATCGAGCAGGGTGTCCCGGTGCTCCCGCGGCTCGCCCGGCAGCCCGGCGGCGAAGGCGGCCAGCAGGGTCTGCCGCGGGTCGGCGGGCCGGGTCTCCTGCGGCAGCCAGCCGATCCGCCGCGGGCGCCGGCACTCGCCCCGGTCGGGTTCCAGGTCGCCGGCGAGGACGCGCAGCAGCGTGGTCTTGCCGGCGCCGTTGGGTCCGGTGACGAGGATCCGTTCGCCGGGTGCGACGGTGAAGGTGGGTACGTCGAGCCGCCGCCCGACGGTCACCCCGTGCAGGCCGGCGAGCGGCCCGTGGTGGCGGGTGTCGCCGCCGGCGATCCGGGCCGCGAAGCGCAGGGGCCGGGGCGGGCGGGGCACGGGGTTGGCCTCCAGGCGCCGCACCCGTTCCCTGGCGTTGCGGACCCGGGCGGAGATCTGCTTCTCCACGCTGCGCTGGTGCCGCTGGTTCTCCCGGCCGGCGTCGGCCGCCCGCCTCGGGCCCGCGGCCAGGGTGCCGGCGGCGCGGCGGGCGAGTGCGCGCTGTTCGGCGAGTTCCCGCTGCCAGTCGGCGTACCGCTGTTCCCAGCGGTGACGGGCGGCGGCCCTGGCCCGGAGGTAGCCGGCGTAGCCGCCGCCGTGGCGGTGGACGGTGCGGCGTTCGCCGTCCACCTCCCACAGGGCGGTGGCGACGCGCTCCAGGAAGAGCCGGTCGTGGGAGACGACCAGCACGCTGCCGCGGTGCGACCGCAGGTGGTCCTCCAGCCATTCCAGGGCGGCGCCGTCCAGGTGGTTGGTCGGCTCGTCGAGCAGCATCAGCTGCGGTGCGGCGGCGAGGAGGCAGGCCAGGCCGAGGCGGGCCTGTTCGCCGCCCGAGAGGCTGCCGAGCCTGCGGCCGGCGTCGATGTCCGACAGGCCGAGCCCGTACAGGGCGGCCTCGACCCGGGCGTCGGCCGCGTAGCCGTCCCGGGCCTCGAACGCCTCCAGCAGGTCGCCGTAGGCGGCCAGCAGGGGGCCGAGGTCGTCCGGCGCGGCGTCCGTCAGCGCCTGCTCGGTCTCCCGCAGGGCGCTCTCCAGGCGGCGCAGGTCGGCGAGGGCGTGGTCGACGGCGTCCTGGACGGTGCCGTCCGGGGCAGGCCGGGGGTCTGGGGCAGATGGCCGACGCCGCCGGGGGCCCGGACCGTGAGCCGTCCGGCGTCGGGGCGGTCCAGTCCGGCGAGCAGGCGCAGCAGGGTGGACTTGCCGGTGCCGTTCTCACCGACCAGGCCGATGCGCTCGCCGAGCGCGACGGACTGGCGTACGCCGTCCAGGAGGGGGCGGCCGCCGGGGGCGCGGACGACGTCGTCCAGGACGACCTGGAACGGTCCGGAGCCGGGCAGGGCGGCGGTGGAACGGGGGGCGTTGGACGGGGCGGGGCCGGACGGGGTGGTGCCGGATGGACGGGTGCCGGAGGAAGCCGGAGTCGTGAAGGCGGGGGTCGTACCGGTAGGGGTGCGGGGCATGGGTGTCCGCCGTATCGAGAGAGGATGATCAGGGGCCGATACGGAACGGGAGGGGTCACCGGGGCGGGGTGCCGTGCGCGGACGTGGCCCGGTGCACGGGCGTGACGTGCGCGGACGTGGCCCGGTGCGCGGGCGTGACGTGCGCTGAGCGTCGTCCCGCGCCGTGTGGGCGAGCGGCGCGGCCACCGCCGGGGACCCTGACGGGCGCGCGGCACACACCGCACGGCGGCGGCAGCGGCGCCCGGTCTCCCGGGGCGGCGTCAGATGAAGAAGTAGACCCGGATCACCCTGGAAGGGTAACAAGAGCCGGCGGTCCCGCGCCGGGTGATTTCCCGCCGCACGCATTCCCGCCGGACGCATTCCCACCGGAAGGATCCCCGCCGGACGCACTCCCACCGCCCGCATTCCCCGCCGGGGGATTCCCCGCCGTCCGGACGGTCCCGGGGAACCCGCCCCCGAGAGCCCCGGGGGACCCCGGAGAACCCCGCCCCCGGGGTGGTGCTACCTCCACCCCCTGCCGGGGGCCAGCAGCATTCTGCGGGCACCCCGCCGTTCACATACTGAGGCGCATGGCCAATTCCACCGTGCTTCCCGGTCCGCCCACTCCACGCGAGGCGGCCTCCGGAAGCGACTTCGCCGAGTTGTCCCGCCGCATATCCGCGGCGGGACTGCTGCGGCGCCGCCCGCTCTACTACTCGCTGCGTTTCACAGCCGTGGCCCTCGTTCTCGCGGGAAGTGCCGCCGCGTTCGCCGTTCTCGGCGACAGCTGGGCCCAGTTGTGCGTCGCCGTCGTCGCGGCCCTGGCCTTCGGGCAGCTCGCACTGGCGGCGCACGACCTCGCCCACCGGCAGGTCTTCTCCCGCCGGCGCCCCAGCGAGGCCGGGGGCCTGCTGGTGGCCAACCTGCTGCTGGGGATGAGCTACGGCTGGTGGATGAACAAGCACACCCGCCACCACGCCAACCCCAACCACGAGGAGAAGGACCCGGACGTCGCCCCGACATCCTGGTCTGGTCACGCCGTCAGGCACGGGCGGCGCGAGGGCTTCCGCGTTTCGTCGGACGGCATCAGGCGGCCCTCTTCTTCCCGTTGCTGACGCTGGAGGGACTGAACCTGAGTTTCAGCAGTTTCCGGGCCCTGCGGAATCCGTCGATGAAACGGCCCGTGCTGGAGGGAACGCTGCTCGTCGTTCATTTCCTGGTGTATTTCGGCGGCCTGTTCGCCGTCCTCTCCCCCGGTAAGGCGCTCGCCTTCATCGCCGTCCACCAGGGCCTGTTCGGCGTCTATCTCGGTTCGGTCTTCGCGCCGAACCACAAGGGCATGCCGATGATCGAGGACGGCACGCGGCTCGACTTCCTGCGCCGGCAGGTCCTCACCTCCCGCAACGTGCGCGGCGGCGTCCTCGTCGACGTGTTCATGGGCGGCCTCAACTACCAGATCGAGCACCACCTGTTCCCGAGCATGCCGACACCCGCGCTCGGCAGGGCCCAGGAGATCACCGAGCGGTACTGCGCCGAACTGGGCATCCCTACCACCAGACCGGCCTGATCGCCTCGCACCGGGAGGCGCTGCGTCATCTGCGCAGCGTCGGGGAACCGCTGCGCGCGGCACGGTGATCCCGGGCACCGGACCTCCGGTGGACCTCAGAAGGGGCGGTCGTACGGGTGGGCGCTCACCCGGTCGTACACGGCCCGCAACCAGGGCCGGCGGACGTCGGGCAGGCGGGCCAGGGTGTCGAGGAACACCCGCGCGTCGGGGCGGAACAGGGACCAGGGAAGCGGTGGCGGCGGGTCGTCGCGCAGGACCCCGGCCGGCATGCCCCCGGTGACCGGGAGCGGCAGCCGGTCGTGCGGCCGGGCCAGGTGCAGCCACACCTCGGCGGCCACCGGCACCGGTGTGGCGTCCGCCGCCGGCCGCCACACCTGCCCCGTCCGCGGATGCCGCGGCACCAGGACGATGCCGGCCGCGGGGTCCGCGGGCGGCAGGCCCGGACCGGCCAGGGCGGCGCGGCGGGCGGGCGGCCCGGCGGGAGCAGCGCGTCGGCCGCACGGCCGAGCGTCTCCGCCGGGAGCCCGGCCGGCAGGGCCACCGGCTCGCCCCGGGAGGCCGCCAGGAGGTGGGCGAGCGCCGCCCCGCCCGCGGCCACCCACCGGGGGTCCCACCGGCCCGACTGGTCGACCGGCGGCGTCGCGGGCCACCGCTCCGCCAGGTCCTCCCAGCCGGCCGGCGGGCGGGCCGGCGGCTCCCCGGGGAGGCGGTGCACGGCGTGCGGGGCGAACCGCACGGCCTGCCAGAACGTGCAGTCGTCGATGCGGGTCGCCACCGGCAGGCCGCACCGCACGCAGGCCAGGTTGGGGCCGTCCCGCCCGTCCGTTCCCCGGCAGTAGCCCGTGCAGCGTTCGGGGATCAGCACGGTGTCGCGGACGTCGCCGGTGCCACGACGATCGCGCCCGGCTCCCCGAAGGAGAGGGCGGGCACAGGGGCGTGGACGCCCCTGGCCCCGGCCTCCGCGGCCGTGATCTCGCCCCACCGCCGCCAGGGCGGCCCGGACGGCTCCGGGTCCACGGCGTACGTGCCGGACTCCATCAGCGGCGGCAGCAGCGCGTGTCCGTACCGCTGGCGGGCGTGGACGGGCAGCGCCACCCGGGACACCGGCGCGGTCAGCGCCACGCCGCATCCCCCGCACGCGAACACCGCCACGACCGCGCTCCCTTCCCGTCCGGATCGCGCCCTCACCGTCCGGGCCCAGCCCCCGTTGCCGTCCGACCGGAGATTGTCACCGCCCGGGCGGCACGGAAGCCACCGGTTATCCCGGCGGGCGCGCGGCGTCGAGGCCGGGGCCGCCCGCCGTCACCGGCCCGCCCGCAGCAGGCCGGCCTCGACGAGGCAGGCGCGGACGTGGTCCTCGGCGGAGGCGTCGAGCGGCACCTGGGAGCGGCGGTGGCGGCGCAGTCGATCAGTCCGCGCAGGCGCGGGACGGGCCCTTGGCCCTGTGTGCCCGGCGGTCCCACCCGAACCGGTCTCGCTCTCGGACCGGTACGGGGCGGGACGCGGTGACGCCGGTGCCAGGGGTGGCGGGGCGTTCAGTCCACGAGCAGGACCGCGCGCGGTGCCGCGGCCGCGCCGGCGGTGGCCGTGCCGCCGAAGTTGCCCTCGACCTCGGCGCGTTCGGCGGCGTCGGGTAGGGTTGGTGCAGGAGGTGCCGGCGGTCGAGCCCGACATCAGGCTGGAGCAGGGGCCGGGCTTGCGGTCCGGCAGGCCCAGGATGTGGCCGAGTTCGTGGGACGAGATGCGGACGGTGTCGTAGCCCTGGTTCACCGCCTGCCGTCCGATGTACACGGTGCCGTTGCCGAGGGAGGTGGGCAGGGCGCGCGGCCAGCCGTTGTCCGCCAGTATCCGGATGTTGGCGCGCTGTCCGGCCTGCGCCGGGCGCAGCTCGACGGCGTCGACGCTCTCGTTCCAGATCCGAGCGCCCCGGTCGACGGCGGCCTGGAACTCGGCGGCGCCCCGGGCGTCGTAGGTGAGGATCCGGGCGGCCTGGGCGCGTTCCGGGACCGGTGCGGGAGCCGCCGCCGCGGTCCCGCCGCCGGCGAGGGGACGGCCACCGCCAGCGCGGCGGCGGCGAGGGTGAGCGTGCGGACGTGCATGGTCGACCTCCTTGTGGGGGAAGGCAGTCGTGCGCATGACATACGTGAGGCTCACTGCCCGCGGCGCGCGGACGTCAATCCCCCGTTCGGGCGGGGGGCACCGGCCGGCCCGGTGACCGGGGCCCGCCGGTGCCTCGCGGGGGTCGCGTTCAGTCCCGGTCGACGTGTTCGCGCAGGATCTCGCCGCTCGCCGCGTCGACGTCGTGGGTCGTCTTGTTCCAGTCGCGGGTCGTGACGACGTCGACGGACCAGACCAGCCGGTTGGCGTCGTTCTCGCCGAGCTCGACGCCGGTGACGGTGCCGTCGGAACGGCCGGTGGCCTTCTCGACGGCCTGCTGCGGCGTCTGGCCGGCCCGCTTCAGCCGGTCGGCGAGTTCCCGTTTGTCGCCGGCGTCCTGGTCCGGGTCCTGCCCGGTGCGGAAGACCTTGCCGCCGACGGCGTCGATCTCGACGCGGTGCACGGTGCCGTCGGCGGTGGCCACCTTGGCCTCCCACTCCGGAGCGCCGGGGGACGGTGCCGGGTTGGGGTGCGGGGCGCGGGGCTGCCCGTCGGCGACGCCGTGACGTCGCGCGGGGCGGACTTCAGCTCGAGGTCCACGAGCTTGCTGTCGGGTACCTCGCCGACGGCGGTCTCGGCCGCCTTGTCCCAGGCCACCTTGGTCCGGGAGAGCAGGTCCTTGCGTTCGGCCTGGTCCTCGGTGAGGGACGGGGACGCGGTGGTGGGGGCGGTGGTCTGTGCCGCGGCGGTGCCGGTGGCCCGGGTCTCGGTGTCGCCGCAGCCGGTCAGCAGCAGCGCCGGTCCGCCGAGGACGCAGAGGGCGGCCGTCGCACGCAGGGCCGTGGCACGCAGCGGGTGGGGACGTCGTGCAGAGCTCATGGGCTGTCGGTATCACCGGCGCCGCCCGGCCACGCCGGCGCGGGCCGGAAACCACCTCAATGGCGGCGGGCCCGCCCGCCTCCGCTCCGGGCCGGCCCCTCCGGGCACGTCACCCGCCCTCCGTCGGATGACCGATGCGGGCCCGTTCCGGGCGGGGCAGAGTGCGGACCGCACCACCCGCCGATGGAAGGGAACACCACCTTGGCCGCCGTACCCCCTGCGGACCTCGTCTTCGTCGACGGCCGTGTGCTCACGGTCGACGCGGACTTCACCGTCGCCTCCGCCCTGGCGGTGACCGACGGCGTCGTCGCGGCGGTCGGCGACCGCGCCGAGGTCATGGCGCACGCCGGTCCCCGCACCCGGGTCGTGGACCTGCGGGGCGGCACCCTGCTGCCCGGCATCAACGACGCGCACCTGCACGGCTGCGCCTTCGGGCTGACCCGGCCCCCGCTCTCCCTGGACCTGACCCCGCCCGCGGTGCGGTCGGTCGCGGACGTGGTCCGCGCCGTGCGCGAGGCCGTCCGGGAGGTGCCCGCCGGGGAGTGGGTCGTCGGGCACGGCTGGGACCTGTCGTCCCTCGCGGAGTGCGCCGCCGATCCCCACCGGCTGCCCACCCGCCGGGACCTCGACCCCGTCAGCCCGGACCACCCGGTGCTGCTGTTCTCCGCGTCGGGACACGCCACCTGGGTCAACTCCGCCGCCCTCGCCCGCGCCGGTGTCGGCCGGCACACGACCGGGCCGTCCGGCGCGGGTGTCGTCACCGACGGGTCCGGGGAGCCGACCGGCATTCTCCAGGAGGGCGCCCAGGACCTCGTCCACCGGGCGGTGCCCCTGCCGTCGCGGCAGGCGAAGACCGACGCGATCAGGGCCACGCTGGCCACCCTGGCCCGGCTCGGCGTCACCAGCTACACCGAGCCCGGCCTCGGTCCGGGCGGCGACGTCCTGATGCGGGGTGCCCTCGGCCAGGACGTGCTGACGGCCTACCGGGACCTGCTGGAGCGCGGCGAACTCACCGCCCGGGTCGGGGTGCTGCTCCTGCCCAGCGGGATGGCGAGCACCGCCGAGGAGTTCGTCCGCGTCCTGGACGGCCTGCACGTGACACCGTCCGCCGATCCGCGCCGGCTCGCCGTCCTGGGCGTGAAGATCTTCGCCGACGGCATCCCGCTCAACAGGACGTCGTGGATGCACGAGCCGTACGTGGGCGGCGGGCACGGCGCGCTGTGCGTCGGCGGGCACACGGACGGGGAGCGCACGGCCGGGCTCGCCGAGATGATCCGGCACGCCCACGCGGCGGGGCTCCAGGTCGGGGTCCACGCCACCGGTGACCGCTGCATCGACGCGGTCGTGGACGCGTTCGCCGCGGCCGCCGCCGGCCGTCCGAGGCCGGACGCCCGGCACTACGTCATCCACGGCGACTTCCTCACCGCGCGCAGCATGAAGCTGCTGGCGGAGCACGGCTTCGGCGTCAACATGAACCCGACCATCAAGTGGGCGGTGGCGGACATCGAGGAGGAGTTCGTCGGTCCGCGCCGCGCGGCCTACGAGTGGCCCTACCGCGACGCCCTCGACGCCGGGGTGCGGGTGACCAGCGGGTCGGACGCGCCCGTGACCTTCCCGGACTGGCGGCAGGGCGTGTCGACGATGATGCTGCGCAAGGCCCGGGGCAGCGGCCGGGTCAGCGGCGCGGACCAGCGGATCCGGCTCGCCGAGGCGCTGCGGACGTACACGGCGGACGCGGCCTGGCAGGACTTCGCGGAGGACTGGAAGGGCACGCTGGAGGTGGGCAAGGTCGCCGACCTGTGCGTCGTCGACGGTGACCTGCTCGCGACGGACCCGCACGACATACCCGGTCTGGACGTCGTGTTCACCGCCGTCGGGGGCGAGGTGGTGCACGAGGCGCCGGCCGTTTGACCGGGCCGCGTGCCGTGATCATGCTGGGTCGCATGACGACGGCACGGCGGGCGACGGCGGATGTGCTCGGCGCCGCGCTGGAGCTGCGCCGTGCCGCGCGGGACGCCGCCCGCGGCACGGGCGGCGCGGACGCGGTGCTGGCGGCGCTGTCCGGGCTGGTCGCCCACGACTTCGCGTCCCTGGCGCGCTGGGATCCCCTGCGGCGCCGGCACCTGACCCTCGTGGGCACCTATCCCGCCGCCGCCACGGCGTACATCGAGACCCGGCTGCACGACGACCCGTCGTTCGCCGCCGTCCGCCGTTCCCCGGACGGCGTGCGCTGGTGGCAGGACGTGCCGGAGCCCGAGCGGCACGCCTCCCCGGCATCCGCGAGGTGCTCCGCCCGCTGGGTGTCCGGGGCGGTGTCGCGCAGTGCCTGTTCGCGGCGGACGGCCGGTACGTCGGGGTGCTGAACGTGAGCACGACGCGGGTGCGGGCCGAGGAGGACGGCGCCCGGGCCGCGCTGACCCTGCTGGGCGAGTGCCTGGGCGCGCTCGCCGACCCGCTGGTCCGCCCCGGCAGCACCGAGGCCGCCGGGACCGCCGGAGCGGCCGGTCCCGCGGGCGCCGGGTCCGTCGGGCGCGCCGCCGACGGCTGTGCCGTGCTGGTGGCGCCGGACGCGGACACGGCACCGGTGCCGGTGAGCGGCGCGCCGCTGCCGGGGCTCACCGGCGCCGCCTCACCGCTGACCGTCCTCGTCCGGCGGGCCGCCGCCCGGCGTCCGCTGCCGGCCGTCGTGCTGGTGCCGTACCAGCGTCGCCTGCTCGAACTCCGGCTGACCCGCCGGGACCGGGCGGTGCTGGTCACCTGCCGTGCGGTCGCGCACCCCGCCGGTCTCTCGCCGCGCGAGACGGAGGTCCTGGCCGAGCTGACCCGGGGGCGGACCAACCGGGAGATCGCCGGGCGGCTGGGCGTCGGTGTGCGCACCGTGGCGACGCATGTCGAGCACCTCCTGGCCAAGCTGGGCGTCCCCAACCGGGCCGCCGCGGCCGGCCGGGCCGCCGCCTGGTGCCTGGAGCCGGTGCCCTGAGTCAGGCGCAGGCCCAGGCCGACATGCCCTGGAGCTCGGCCAGCCGCTCGGCGACGGCGATCTGCTCCGCCCGCGTGGCGAGGTCGGCCCGGGGAGCGTACTTGCGTCCGCCGGCCGCGATCCAGCTCGACTGCGCGAACTGCAGTCCGCCGTAGTGGCCGTTGCCGGTGTTGGCGTTCCAGTCGCCCCCGGACTCGCAGGCGGCGATGGCGTCCCAGTCCGGCCCGAGGCGGGCGGACGGCGCCGCGAGTGCGGTCGTGGGGATCCCGAGTGCCACCGCGGTCGCCACGGCCACGGCCGCGGTCCTGATCCGGTGCTTGCCGGCCCCGCGCGAGCCGGTCGTGTCATCGTTCTGGCACATCATCATGAACGGACTGTGACACACGCTCACGGAGCGCACTCGCCGCGCGGGCCGTCCGGTACGCCGGACGGATGGCGGCACCGCCTCCCCGGCCCCGCCACCGGCGAGTGGCAGCCTGGGCCCATGGGCAAGACCGCACTGATCGTCATCGACATGATCAACACCTACGACCACGAGGACGCCGGCCTGCTGATCGACTCCGCGCAGGCCGTGGTGCCCGTCCTGGCCCGGCTGCTGGAGCAGGCGCGGGAGCGGGACACGCCGGTGATCTACGTCAACGACAACTTCGGCGAATGGCGCTCCCACCACGGCGAGCTGCTGGACAAGGCCCTGGCCGGGCCGCACGCACACCTCGTCGAGCCGCTGCGGCCCGACGACCGCTCGCTGTTCGTGATCAAGGCCCGGCACTCGGTCTTCTTCGGGACCCGCTGGACTACCTGCTCCAGCAGCAGGGCATCGACCGGCTGGTGCTGTGCGGCCAGGTGACGGAGCAGTGCGTGCTGTACTCGGCGCTCGACGCGCACATCCGCCACCTCGGCGTCGTCGTGCCGCGCGACGCCGTCGCCCACATCCACGCCGACCTGGCGGACGCCGCGCTGCGCCTGATGGAGCGCAACATGGGGGCGCGGGTCTGCGGCAGCGACGAGGTCTGGGAGTGAACCGACGGGTGGCGTACGGTCCCGCCGTCGCGTCAACTACCGTTCTCCGCAAGGGATCACGCCCGGACCGGAGGACCGCACATGACGGACAGAGCCCTGTCGAGCGAGCTGCGCGACAGAATCAAGACCGACCAGCCGCACACGGCGCGCATCTGGAACTACTGGCTGGGCGGCAAGGACCACTACCCCGTCGACCAGCAGACCGGCGACCGGATACGCGAACTCCACCCCGGTATCGGGGACTACGCGCGCGCGGACCGGCAGTTCCTCGGCCGTGCCGTGCGGTACCTGGTCGGCGAGTGCGGCATCCGGCAGTTCCTCGACATCGGCACCGGGCTGCCGACGGCCGACAACACCCATGAGGTGGCCCAGCGGATCGCCCCCGAGTCGCGGGTCGTCTACGTGGACAACGACCCGATCGTCCTCGCGCACGCCGAGGCGCTGCTCACCAGCACGCCGCAGGGGCGCACCGACTACCTCGACGAGGACCTGCGCAACGTCGACACCATCCTGGAGCACGCCGCCCGGACGCTGGACCTGAGCCGGCCCGTGGCGCTGATGCTGCTGGGGGTGGTCATCTTCGTGGACGACGACGCCGAGGCGTACGGCATCGTGCGGCGCCTCGTGGACGCCCTGCCCGCGGGCAGCCACCTGGTGCTGTCGCACACCGTGACCCGGCCGGACATGCCGGACGTGGACGCGGCGGTGGCCTTCTGGAACGAGCACGGCACGCCGAAGCTGACCCAGCGCAGCCCCGAGGACGTGGCCCGGTTCTTCGACGGGCTGGAACTGGTCTCCCCCGGCGTGGTCTCCTGCAACCGCTGGCGGCCGGAGGAGGGCGACGACCCGATGCCGGCCGAGGTCGCCATGTTCGGCGGCGTGGGCCGCAAGGCGGGCGGTCCGGCTTCCGCCTGATGTCCGGGGGCGGCGCGGCGTGGGCCGCAAGGCGGGCGGTCCGGCTCCCGCCTGATGTCCGGGGCGGCGCGGCGTGGGCCGCAAGGCGGGCGGTCCGCCTTCCGCCTGATGTCCGGGGCGGCGCGGCGTGGGCCGCGAGGCGGGCGGTCCGGCTTCCGCCCGACGTGCAGGTGGCGGCGCGGCCGTCCCTTGCCGCGCCGCCACGCCCCTGCACCTTCCCGCAGGGACCGGGTGCCCCCGGGGCGCCCGCGCACACCCCCGGTCGTGGACCGGGTCCGGGTCAGCCGCCGAGGGCGGCCAGCACGACCTGCTTGGCCTCGTCCTGGACCCGGGCGAGGTGGTCCGGGCCCCGGAACGACTCGGCGTAGATCTTGTAGACGTCCTCGGTGCCGGAGGGCCGGGCCGCGAACCAGGCGTTCTCCGTGGTCACCTTGATGCCGCCGATCGCGGCCCCGTTGCCGGGGGCCTCGCTGAGCACGGCGGTGACCGGCTCCCCGGCGAGGGTGTCGGCGGTGACCTGGGCCGGGGACAGCCTGGCCAGCCTGGCCTTCTCCTCGCGGTCGGCGGGCGCGTCGATCCGGGCGTACGCCGGGGCGCCGAACCGTTCGGTGAGGGCGGCGTAGTGCTCGGACGGCGTCCTGCCGGTGACGGCGGTGATCTCGGAGGCCAGCAGCGCGAGGATGATGCCGTCCTTGTCGGTGGTCCACACCGAGCCGTCGCGGCGCAGGAACGACGCCCCGGCGGACTCCTCGCCGCCGAAGCCGAGCGAGCCGTCGACCAGGCCGTCCACGAACCACTTGAAGCCGACGGGCACCTCGACCAGCCGGCGGCCGAGGTCGGCGGCGACCCGGTCGATCATGCCGGAGGAGACCAGGGTCTTGCCCACGGCCGCGTCGGCGGGCCACTCGGTGCGGTGGGCGTAGAGGTAGGAGATGGCCGCGGCCAGGTAGTGGTTGGGGTTCATCAGGCCCGCGTCCGGGGTGACGATGCCGTGCCGGTCGGCGTCGGCGTCGTTGCCCGTGGCGATGTCGAACCGCTCGCGCTGCTCGATGAGCGAGGCCATCGCGTGCGGCGACGAGCAGTCCATCCGGATCTTCCCGTCCCAGTCCAGCGTCATGAACCGCCAGGTGGGGTCGGTGAGCGGATTGACCACGGTGAGGTCGAGGCGGTGCTGCTCGGCGATCCGTCCCCAGTAGGCGACGGAGGCCCCGCCCAGCGGGTCGGCACCGATCCGCACCCCGGCGGCGCGCACGGCGTCCAGGTCGAGGACGTTCGGCAGGTCGCGGACGTAGGCGCCGAGGAAGTCGTAGCGGCCGGTGCCGGGTGCGGCGAGCGCCCGCGCCCGGGGGATGCGCCGGACGTCCTTCAGGCCGGCGGCGATGATCTCGTTGGCGCGGTCCTGGATCCAGGAGGTGGCGTCGGAGCCGGCCGGGCCGCCGCTCGGCGGGTTGTACTTGAAGCCGCCGTCCGCGGGCGGTTGTGGGAGGGCGTGACCACCACGCCGTCGGCCAGGCCGGAGGTGCGGCCGCGGTTGTGGGTGAGGATGGCGTGCGACACCGCCGGGGTGGGCGTGTAGCCGTCGGCGGCGTCGATCAGGACGGTGACGTCGTTGGCGGCGAACACCTCGAGCGCGGTGATGCGCGCCGGCTCGGACAGGGCGTGGGTGTCGGCGCCCAGGAAGAGCGGCCCGTCGGTGCCCTGCGCCTGCCGGTACTCGCAGATGGCCTGGCTGGTCGCGGCGATGTGGTCCTCGTTGAACGCCGCCGCCAGGGACGATCCGCGGTGACCCGAGGTGCCGAAGGCCACGCGCTGGCCCGGCTCGGCCGGGTCGGGGTGCAGCGTGTAGTACGCCGTCACCAGCCGCGCGACGTCGATCAGGTCCTCGGGTCCGGCCGGCTTGCCGGCTCGGTCAGGGTGCATGCCCCGTTCCTCCTCGTGGGTGGTCCGCAATGCTCGCGGTCCATCTTCCCCGAGGCGCGGGCGCCCGGGACCACGGCCCGGCGGCCGGGCATAGGCTGGGCGGGTGATCGAGGTGGAGGTGCTGCAGCTGCTGGTGTCCGCGGAGCACCGCCTGGCGGGCCGCCCCGCGGACGGCCCGGCGCCGGGCCCGGCGGACGAGCGGGTGCGCCGGGTGGAGGTGCGTGCCGGTCTGGGGCTGGTCGGCGACCGGTACTACGGGCGGCCCGCCCACCGCGACGCCGCGGTGACCCTGATGTCCGCCGAGAACCTGCCGGCGGACATCGACCCGGCCGCCGACCTGCGGCACACCCGGCGCAACATCCTGCTGCGCGGGGTGGACGTCGACGCGCACGTCGGCGCGACGATCGCCCTGGACTGCGGGCACGGGCCGGTGCGACTGGCCGTGAACCGGCCCGCCCGGCCGTGCGCGTGGATGGACGTCACCGTGGGCCCCGGTGCCCAGCGCGCGCTGCGCGGCGGGGGCGGGGTGCGGTGCACGCCGCTGGACGACGGTGTGCTCGAGGTGGGCCGGCCACGTTCCGGGTCGTACGGGAGCCTGACCTGCGCCAGGGCCCGTCCGGCACTTCCCGTCGTCCGCCGGAAGGCCGGCCGGGGCCGCCCAGGGTGTCAGATCCGGCCGCCGGTGAGCCGGGTGAGGGGACCCTGCGCCTGCCGGCCGGCGCGGCGGCCCACCGCGTACGAGGCGGCGGTCAGCGCGGTCAGGCCGGCCCCGACACCGGCCGCGACAAGCTTGCGGTCGGCGATCAGCGTCCAGGCGGTCCTGGCTCCGGCCGCGACCTGGCCCGAGGTGGCGACGACGGCCTGGCGGCCGGCCTCGACGCCCCTGGCCGCGGCGTGCGCGGCACCGCCGGCGGCGTCGGCGGCGCGCTGCGCGCCGTTCTTCGCGGCGGAGGCCGTCTCGCCGGCGGCGTTCTTCGCCGCCCTGGACGCCGGTGCGGTGGCCTTGTCGGCGGCCCGGCCCGCCTTGGTGGCGGCGGTGCGCGCGCCGTCGGTCTTCTGCTGCGTCTTGTTGTTCGCTTCCGTCATGGACATCGCCTTGCCCGGGACGGGGGTGCCAAACCCGGGACGGGCTCAGTGGGCCGGCGCGCACACGGGCCGGTCCGCGTCGGGCGCCTCGCCGCCGGGCGCGGGCCGGGCGGGCACCGCGAGGCCGGGGTCGTCCAGCAGGGCGCGGTACGCCGGTGACTGCCGGGCCACCTCCCAGTACGCCTCCTCCAACGCCGGGTAGACGGCGTCGAGTTCGGCACGGGTACGGGCGGCCAGCAGCAGCCGGACGCCGAGGGGGTCGCCGTACAGGCGGCGCACGGCGGTGTCGGGGCGGGACTGGGAGCTGGGCTGACAGACCGTCACCACGTCCCCGGTGGCGACCAGGGAGGCGGCCGTGTGGTAGTCGCCGTGCAGGACGCGCGGGTCGAGCCCGGCCGCGCGCAGCATGCGGTGGACGCCGTCCCACTCGCCGTCGACGGTGGGGTCGACCATCCAGCAGTCGGCGGCCAGGTCGGCGAGATGGACGACGGGCCGGGCGGCGGCCGGATGACCGGCCGGCACCATGACGAACTGCGGTTCCCGCTCGACCAGGACCCGCAGCCACAGCTCCTCGGGCACGTGCAGCGGGCAGCCCTCGACCTCGTGCACGAAGGCGACGTCGAGCTGTCCGTCGGCGACGCGGCGCAGCAGGGCGTTGGCGGAGACGTCCATCTGGAGCGTCGGTTCCCGGCCGGGGCGTCTGAGCCGGCGCAGCCAGCCGGCCAGGGCCCGGCTGGCGGTGGAGCCGATGCGCAGGGTGCTCTCGCCGCCGGCCGCGGCGGCACGCGCCTCGCGGACCAGAGCCCGCATGTCGGCCAGCAGGGGCCGGGCGCGGCCGAGGACGGTGCGGCCGAGCGGGGTGGGGCGGCAGCCGGTGCGCTCGCGGACGAACAAGGGCCCGCCCAGGGCCTGTTCGATGCGGACCAGCTGGGTGCTCAACGTGGGTTGGGCGACGCCGAGTTGGCGGGCCGCCCGGTGCAGGCTGCCTGCGTCGGCTATGGCGCACAGCGCACGTAAGTGCCTCACCTCGAGCTCCATGCGGGGAGCGTAGAGCGGAACACCGAGTTGCGCCAGGTGAACAAAAGGCGGCGGACCAGGGCGAGTTCCGGCAACTGAGGGCGCGTGCCGTCGGCGGCGTGATAGCCCGGCGCTATCGCCGGTTGCCATCATCACAGCGGACGGGCGGCCCCCACACTCACCGATGACGACTTCTCCCCCACACTCCAGGAGTCATCGATGCGACTGTCCCTGTCCATCCTGTCCGCCGCGGCGGGTCTCGGTCTGACGGCCGCCGCGCTCGGTGCCGGCCCGTCGGCGACCGCGGCGGCCCCCCAGCCGCACTCCCCGCAGGCCGGCGCCGCCCACGCCGGCTACCAGCCGTCGGCCGGCCCGTCGAGCGAAGGGGCCCGGGAGACCCGGGCGTTCTTCGAGGCGGTGCTGAAGTCCGTCGCCGAGCGGCGCGCCGCCGACCCGAAGTCCACGGCCGCGGTCACGGTCTACTACAACGCCTCGGGCGCGCCGAGCTTCCGCTCGCAGATATCCCGCAGCACCCAGATTTGGAACAGCTCGGTGTCCAGCGTACGGCTGGCGGAGAGAAGTTCCGGCGCCGACTTCGCCTACTACGAGGGCAACGACTCGCGCGGCTCGTACGCCTCCACCGACGGGCGCGGCAACGGCTACATCTTCCTCGACTACCGGCAGAACCAGATCTACGACTCGACGCGGGTCACCGCGCACGAGACCGGTCACGTGCTCGGTCTGCCCGACCACTACTCGGGTCCGTGCAGCGAGCTGATGTCGGGCGGCGGTCCCGGCCCGTCCTGCACCAACCCCTACCCGGACGCCCGCGAGCGCCAGCGGGTGAACCAGCTGTGGGCGTACGGCTTCGCGCAGGCCCTCGACAAGGCGCTGGAGAAGTCCGCGCGGCGCTGACGGGCACCGGCCCCGCAGTGGGCGCCGTCCGCACGGCGTGCGGGCGGCGCCCGCGTACGTCCGGTGCCGCGGGGTACCCGGACCCCGTTCGCGACGGGCGAGTGAAGGGACGGTGCCGTGGACACGCACAAGGCCTCCGACGACCAGGGCCTCGGGGCTCTCGAGCCCGGCACCCGGCAGCGTGCCCAACTGCGCACGCGGGTCTCCGACATCGCCTGGACGGCACTGTGCGTGGTGCTCGCCCTGTGGGCGGTGTGGACCGCCGTCGGCGCCGTCCGGGGGACCACGGCGTGGGTGTACTCCGCGGTGGCCTGGGTCCTGCTGGCCACCGCGCTCGCGGTGCGGGCGGCGGCGGTCCGGCGCGGGAGCGCCCGCTGACCCCGCGTTAGCCGGGCCCGTCAGCCGGCTGAGGCGGGCAGGGCGCGGAGCACGGCCCGGTGCACGGCCCGGGCCAGCCTGGCGCCCCACAGGGAGCGGGGACCGGCGAAGGCCTGGGTCCCGGCTCCGGGACGCGGGGTGCGGGCGGCGACGCAGACGGCGTCGGTGGGTGTGCCGGAGCAGTCGAGCCCGGCGTCCAGCAGCGCCTGCACCTTCGCCTCGGTGGCCGTCATCACGGCGTTGACCAGGGCGGCGTCACCGAGCGGTACGGGAAGCGCGGCGACGATGTTGATCGTGCCGGGCGGCGCCTGGCCGGTGTCCCCTTCCTCGGGCGCGGCCGCCCATCCGCGTACCGAGACGCCGGCGGTGACGAGGGCCTCCGCCCCGCCGTCCCGGGCGTGTCCGGCCGCCCGGACGTCGGCGGCGGTCATCATGCCGACGCCCGGGCCGTCGGCTCCGGCCTCCCGGGCGAGCGCGGCCAGGTGCCGCACCGGGTCGGTGCGGCGGTACCCGTGGGAGACCTGGGCGTTGAGCACCCAGGCCCGCTCGGCGATGCCGCCGCCCAGCACGGCGCTGCCGACCATGCGCCAGCCGGGGCCGGCCCGCCACAGCAGCGCGTGCAGCCGCTCGCCGTCCTCGACCCGGGTCAGCCGCTCCCAGGTGAGCAGGTGCGGGCCGGTGGCCGGGTGCGGGCCCTGCGCCGGGGGCGGGCCGGGTTCGGGCTGCGGACCGGTACGGGGATGCGGCAGGACGGCGGGCACCGGCGGCGGCTCCTCGGAACGACGGGACGGCGGGACGGGCGGGCGGGACCGGGAGGCCGTGGACGGGCCGTGCCCCGGAGGGACCCGAGCCCCGGGGCCGGCTCCCAGGGGTCCGGGGACCCCGCCGGCCGGCGGGACCGGACGATCGTACGTGCCGTCCGCCGCCGTCGCGGACCGCGGTCCCCCGTGCGGGCCGGTCAGGCGGCGCTCTTCTTCCTGCCCCGGCGTCCGGCGCGCGCGAGGGCGTCGACGAGTTGCCGGCGGTTCATCTTCGACCGTCCGGCGATGTCCTGCTCGGTGGCCCGGCGGTACAGCTCGGCCTTGCTGAGGCGGCTCAGCTCGTCCTTGTCCTCTGCGGGCTTCCCGCGGTCCTCGCCGGGCTTCCGGCGCTCGGGCCGCCCGCGCTCGTCCCCTTGCTCCCGCGTCCCCGCGCGCCCGCCGGCTGCTTCGGCCGCTTCTCCCGCCGTGGTTCGCCGGCCCTCGCCCGGCCGGTGCCGCGGGCCTGGTCGAGGCTGTTCTCCAGGACGGCCATCAGGTCGATGACGTCGGTGGCGCGCGGCGCCTCCTCGGCCGCCGCGACCTCCTGGCCGGCCGCCTTGGCCGTCACCAGCTCGCGGACCTTCTCCTGGTAGGTGTCGTGGTACCGGCCGGGCTCCCACGGGCCGCTCATGGCCTCGATCAGCTGCACGGCCATGGTCAGCTCCCGGCCCTTTCCCGCGCGCCGCTCGGGCAGCCCGGGCAGCTCGGCCACGGGGTCGCGGACCTCGTCGGCCCAGTGCAGCGTCTGCAGCACCAGCAGCCGGTCCTCGGCCCGCAGCGCGGTCAGGTACTGCTTGCCGCGCATGACGACCGTGGCGATGCCGGCCCTGCCCGTGTCGGCGAGCGCGGCGCGCAGCAGCTCGTAGACCTTCTCGTACTCCTTGCCGCGGGGGGCGACGTAGTAGGTGCGGTCGAAGTACACGGGCTCGATCTCGGCCAGGTCGACGAAGTCGGTGATGTCGACGGTCTGCGAGCGGCCCGGTGCGATCGCGTCCAGCTCGTCGGGTTCCACGACCACGTACTCGCCCTCGGCGACCTCGTAGCCCTTGACGATGTCCTTCGGGGACACCTCGTCGCCGGTGCGCTCGTTGACGCGCCGGTTGCGGATCCGGTCGGCGGTGCCGCGCTGGAGCTGGTGGAAGTGGACCGTGTGGTCCTCCGTGGCGGTGAACAGGCCGACCGGCACGCTGACCAGCCCGAAGCTGATCACGCCGGTCCAGATCGCACGTGCCATGGCCGTCCGTTCCTCGTGCCGCTCCCCCGGTGATCCACACCGTAGTTGCGGGCGGCCGTGATCGCCCCTTGCGGGAATCCGCGCGGGGACCGGCCCTCGCCCGCGGGCCGGCCGGCACCCGGGCCCCGCGCCGGCTCACCGGCCGGGCCGTGTCCCGGCCCCGCGGTCCAGGCGGCGGAGCTCGCGGTCGGCCTCGCGGGCCGCGCGTTCGGCCCGGGCCAGGGCGTCCTTCGCCGCGCGGTCGCGTTCCTCCGCGTCGTGCCGTTCCCGCCCGGCGTCCGCGAGGTCCTCCTCGGCCCGCCGCAGCCGCTGCTCGGCGTCGGCCACCCGGCGCCGGGCCTCCTCGTGCCGTTCCCGTGCCCGGTGGAGGCCGGCCTCGGCCGCGGCGCGGGCCGACCGCTCCTCGTCGAGCCGGTCCGCGGCCTCCCGGGCCGCTTCCCGGGCCCGTTCGAGCCGCTCCTGCCGCTTGCGGCGCTGTTCGGCGAGCCGGTCCTTCGGCGGCGGGGTGCTCCCCTTCGGCGGCGGTGCGCTCGGTTCCGCCGCCGGTTCCGCGGGCGGTTCCGCGGGCGGCGGGCCGGTGTCCGCCGCGGCGGGGGTGCCGGGGAACGCCGACGGCGGGGAGAGGGCGGTATGGAGCCGGCCGCCGGCCCACCGGTCGGCGGCCTCCTGGTCGGCCAGCACGGCCTGGAGGGTCGCCTCGACGTCCTGCCGGACGGCGGCCGACAGGGGGTGCCCCGCCTCGTCGGCGAGGAGGGCGGCCTGCTGGGTCAGTGCGGCGGCGATGCGCCGCTGCGCGGACAGTGCCTTCAGCTCGGCGGCGTCCAGGGTGCGGTAGGCCTCGCGCAGTGCCTCGCCCAGCTCCAGCAGGCGCCGGGCCTCCTCCGGCCGGGACCGCAGCAGCAGGTTGGCCGCCCAGGCGGCGAGCGTGGGGCGGCGGGCGGCGTGGATGCGGCGGGCGTCCTCGGCGCGGCCTGCCGTCCTCGCGGCGGCGGCCAGTTCCTCGCGGCGCGGGACGAAGCGCGGCGGCGGCGTGGTGTACAGCTCGTCGAGGACCGCCTCCACGTCCCGGCCGGCGCCTGAGCGTCCGCGCGTGCTGCTGCGCTGCATCCCCCAGAGTCCACCGGCCGGGCCGGCCGCGCACGCCCGGGACACCACCCTGCGGGGGCCGTCCAGGACCCGGACACCCCGGAAACAACATGGCTGTTGCATCTACTGTGCGTCGTGGACGACGGCGTCCGCGGGAGAAGGGAGTCACAGCATGACCGGAGAGCAGACGGGGTGCGCGGCGGGCGGTCCGGGAGCGCCCGTCGTCCGCCTCGGTGGCGTGGGCGTCCGGCGTTGCACGACCGGGCAGCTGATCCTCGACGGGATCGACTGGACGGTCGGGCCGGGCCAGCACTGGGCGCTGCTGGGGGCCAACGGCGCCGGGAAGACCACCCTGCTGCGGCTGCTGGGCGCCCTGATGCATCCCACGACCGGCAGCGTCGAGGTGCTCGGCGACCGGCTCGGCAAGGTGGACGTCCGCGAGCTGCGTGCCCGCATCGGCCACGTCACCGCCGCCCAGCGGGTGCCCGAGGACCTCACCGCGCACGCCGTCGTGCTGACCGGGCACACCGGCACCGTGCAGCCGCTGTGGCGGATGTACGGCGACGAGGTCCGGGAGCGGGCCCAGACGCTCCTGACCGAGCTGGGCGTCAAGGAGCTGGCGGACCGGCCGTACGGGGTGTGCTCGGGCGGCCAGCGGGCGCGCGTGCTCATCGCCCGGGCGCTGATGGCCGACCCCGGGCTGCTGCTGCTGGACGAGCCGTTCAACGCGCTGGACCTGCCGTCCCGGGAGGATCTCATCGAGGCCCTGCACCAGCTGGCCGAGGACCGGCCGCGGCTGGCCACCGTGACGGTCACCCACCATCTGGAGGAGCTGTCCCCGGCCGTCGGGCACGCGCTGCTGCTGCGGGAGGGCCGGGTCCTGGCCCGCGGGCCCGTGGCCGAGGTCCTGACCGACGCGCGGCTGACCGCCTGCTTCGGCCGCGACATCACGGTGACCCGGCGGGACGGCCGCTGGGCGGCGTACTCGGGAGTGCGCGCGGTACGGCGAACGGGCTGAGGCCGCCCCGGCCGGGTCGCCGGGCGGGTGTCGTCATCGGCGTCCTCGTCGTTCTCGTACCGCGAGGCGGAGCCGGTGGCGGCGAGGTGGTCCGACCCGGCCGGCATCGCTAGGTTCTTCCTTCGCGGGCGCCCAGGGGGGCGTCGGGCCGAAGGCCCGCGGACGGCGGGCGAAGCCCGACGGGCGGCAGGCCGCCGGGCGGCAGGCCGCCGGGCGGCAGGCCGCGGGCGGCGCGGAGGAGTGCGGAGGCAGTGATGACAGCGGACGAGCGGGGCCGGAGCGGGTCGCACCCCGGCACGGACCCCGGGCACGGACCCGGGCCCGGCCCGGTCCTGGTCCTGGTCCTGGTCCCGGCGAGGCGACCCGGCCGTCCGGCGGCGGGGCGGGCGCACCGTCCGGCGGCGGGGCGGGCGCACCGTCCGGCGGCGGGCCAGGCGAACCGTCCGGCGGACCGGGCGAGCCGTCCGTCGCCGGGCCCGTCGGGGACGTGGACGTGCCCCTCCCCGCCTCCTGTGCGACACGGCCGAGCTGGCCGCCCTCGCCGACGCGCCCGCCGGCGCCCTGTGGCGGCTGGCCGAGTCAGGGCGGCAGCTGGACGCCAACGTGGTGCGCCTGCCGCCCGCCGGACGCGTCGAGGCGCACACCGAGCCGGACCTCGACGTGCTGCTGCTCGTGCTCGGTGGCGACGGCACGCTCACCGACGCCGCCGGCGAACGGCGGCCGCTCGGCGAGGGCGGCCTCCTCTGGCTTCCGCACGGCTGCGAACGGGGCATCGACGCCGGCCCGCGCGGTCTGACGTACCTCACCGTGCACCGCCGCCGCCCCGGCATGCGCATCCGTCCGTACCGCGCGACGGACGGCTGAGCCGGTCCGCGGGCGGCCGCCCCACCGGGGGCGACGCCGGTTTCCGGGGAGTGGCGTCCCGGTCGCAGGGCACACGGGGACCGGTGCACGGCGATACGGCGGTCGGCTCACACCCGGTCGCCCGGCCGGGCAGCAACCCGCGTGATCGGCTTACGGCCCGCGGCCGGCGGGGCAGTACCTGGAGGTCCCCGGCGCCCGGTGGGCCGGGCGCGGACGTCGACCGGAGGAGGCCCGCATGGACGACTGGCGCAGCTTCGCCCAGCAGATGGCGACGCTGGCGAGGGACCTGCTGGCGCAGGAGTCGGTGCACGACACGCTGGAGCGGATCACGGCGTCGGCGGTCGAGTTCGTCCAGGGCTGCGACGCGGCGGGCATCCTCGTCCTGCGCGGGAAGCGGGCGCAGTCCGTCGCGCCCACCGAGGAACTCGTCGTCCAGAGCGACCGGCTCCAGGAACGCCTGGCGGAGGGCCCCTGCTTCGACGCCGCGCGCCCGTCCGCCGACGAGCGGACGTTCCGGATCGTCGACTTCGGGGACTCCGGCGAGGCCGCCCGGCGGTGGCCCGCCTACGTGCCCGAGGCCCGGAAGCTGGGGCTGGGCAGCATGATGGGCATCCTGCTCTACACCGAGGACGAGGAACTCGGCGCGCTGAACTTCTACTCCCGCCGCCCCGGCGCCTTCACCGAGTCCAGCGAGACCGCCGGCTGGCTGCTGGCCTCCCACGCCGCGGTCGCCTTCTCCAGCGCCCGTACGCACTCCCAGCTCCAGCAGGCCATCGACACGCGGCACCTGATCGGTGAGGCGATGGGCATCCTCATGGGCAGCCACCGGCTCACCGAGCGCCAGGCCTTCGACTCGCTGCGCCGCTACTCGCAGGACCACAACGTCAAGCTCCGGGACGTGGCCCGCCACGTCTGCGAGAAGGGCGCACTGCCGTGAGCGCCGGGCCCACGTGACCGATGACCTCGGCCGACTTCCTCCTCGCGCTGCTCGGCGCCGGTGCGCTCGCCGCCGCGGTGCTGCCCGGGTGGTGGCCGGCAGGCCACTGTCCGTACCGCTCGTGTTCCTGGTCTGCGGCATGGTCTTCCACGCCCTGCCGACGCCCGTTCCGGACATCGACCCGGTGCGCGACCGGCTGTGGGTGGAGCACCTCACCGAGGTCTGCGTCGTGATCTCGCTGATGGGCGCCGGACTCGCCCTCAACCGTCCCTTCGGACGGCGCCGGTGGCACACCACCTGGCGGCTGCTGGGCCTCACCATGCCGCTGACCGTCGCCGCGACCGGTGTGCTCGCCTGGCTGCTGCTGGACTGGCCGCCGGCCGCCGCACTGCTGCTGGCGGCCGTGCTCGCCCCACCGACCCCGTGCTCGCATCCGAGGTGCGGGTCGGCGCGCCGACCGACTCCGAGCACGACGAGGACGAGGCACGGTTCGCGCTGACCAGTGAGGCCGGTCTCAACGACGGCCTGGCCTTCCCCGTCGTCCTGGCCGCCACGTCGCTGGCGGCCGCCGCGGGCGCCGGCTGGTCGGACGGCTGGATCGGGCACTGGCTCCTGGTCGACGTGGCGTACAAGTGCGTGGTCGGGGTGCTGGCCGGGCTCGCGGTGGGCCGGCTGCTGGGCTGGCTCTTCTTCCGCGCCGGCCGTCCGGCGATGCGCCTGTCCGAGCACCGGGAGGGTTTCGTCGCCCTGGGCGCCACGTTCCTCGCCTACGGGCTGACCGAGCTGCTCCACGGCTACGGCTTCCTCGCGGTCTTCGTCACCGCCTGCCGGATCCGCGCCGCGGAACGCGCCCACGGCTACCACGGGATCCTGCACGACTTCGTCGAGCAGGTGGAGCGGCTGCTGACCGCCGGTCTGCTCTTCGCGCTCGGCGCCTACGTCGCGCAGGGCGGGCTGTCGGAGCTGACCTGGCAGGGTGCGCTCGTCGGTCTGCTGGTGCTGGCGGCCGTCCGCCCGCTGACCGGCTGGACCGCGCTGCTGGGGACGGCCGCCGGGCCCCGGGAGCGCCTGGTGACCGCCTTCTTCGGCATCCGCGGCATCGGTTCGCTGTTCTATCTCGCGTACGCCCTCGGCACCGAGGAATTCCCCGTGCCGGCCGAGGAGCTGTGGGCCGTGGTGACCTTCACCGTCCTCGCGTCCGTGGTCCTGCACGGCGTGACGGCCTCCCCCGTCATCGCCCGCCTCGACCGGCTGCGGCTGCACCGGGCCCGGCGGCGCGGACGGCACGGTCCGGCCGAGGACGACGTGGCGAACGAACGGCTGTGAACGGCGCGGCGCACGGGTCCGGCCGGATGGGCCGCCGGGTTCCGGCCAGGAGGGCCGCCGGGCGCGTTTGCCCCGGCCGATGCGGGTAACTCCTGGACAGCGGCGCCGGCCCCGCGGGACCGGCGCGCCGAGGCGGACGAGCACCGGGAGTCGCTATGTGGAAGCGTCGGCGCACCAGGCGACGGCCGGGCCGTCCCGGCCCGCTCGAACTGTGCGATCTGTGCGGCCTGACCTTTCCCGCGGACCGGGCGGTGACGGGATACGTCGCCGACTCCTCCGCGGCCCACCCCGACCAGGACTGGCACGACGGGCTCCGGCGCGTCACGGCCTGCGGCGACGCCCACTTCGAGCTGGTCCGGGAGAGCTACCGGCACCGTCCGTTCGTGCAGGAGGAGCTGTGGGCGGCCAAGCTGACCCGGGAGCTGACCGCGGGCCCGCCCGCCCTCACCCTGGAGCAGCTCGGCTGCCGCACCGGTCTGGACGAACCGCAGATCCGGCGGGCGATCCTGTGGCACAACGAGCACCTGCGGCACCGTACGGACCCGTGAGCGGCGCCACGTCGCCGGCCGACTACCCCTTTCCGGACCACATGCCCCTTTTGCCCTTATGATCGTAATTCCCGACTTCTGAGGGGTTACGAGCCATCGGGGAGCGCACCGAGGAGCATCCGTGAACCGGTACCGGCACCGGCTCCCGCACGTGTGGGAACGGCTGGCCGCGACCGCCCTCATCCGGCGCGGCCGCGATCTGGAGCTGATGCACCGGGCGCTCGGCTTCGCCACGCTCGCCCTGGTCACGCTGGCACCGCTGCTCATCGTGGTGGCCGCCGCCGATCCGCTGGCGCGCGGCGGTTTCGCGGCCTGGCTGGCCGACGGCATGGGACTGTCCGGCCGGTCCGCCCGCGTGCTGACGGACATCATCAGCCCGCCGCCGAAGGTCGTCGGCACCACGAGCGTGTGGGGCGGCATCGCGCTGGCCGTGTTCGGCGTGTCCTTCGCCGGCAGCGTGCAGAACGGGTACGAGCGGATCTGGGGCCTGCCGTCCGGCCCCTGGCACCGGGTCTGGCGCCAGCTGACCTGGGTGGTGGCGCTGACGGCGTACCTCTACCAGGAGGTGCAGACCCGGACCGCCGTGCACGGGTCGCTGCGCATCGTGCTGTCGATCGTGGCGAGCGTGCTGTTCTTCTGGTGGGGGCAGCACTTCCTGCTCGGCAGCCAGGTGGGCTGGCTGGACCTGCTGCCCGGCGCGATCGCGACCATGGTGGGGCTGATCGGGCTGCGCGGTTTCTCGTACCTGGTGTTCACCCCGCTGATCCTGGACAACGCCATCAGCTACGGCACGGTGGGCATCGTGCTGGTGGTGGAGTCGTGGCTGATCGGCGTCGGCTTCGTGGTGTTCGGCGGGGCGCTCGTCGGCCGCTGGTTCTGCGAACACCACTGGTGGACCCGGGCCGGCCGGCGCTGACCGGCGGGGCCGCGGTGCCGGGTCGGCCGCGGTGCCGCGGTCAGCGGTGGGACCGGCGCCGCAGGCCGTCGGCCAGGGCCGCGGCGGTGCCGGCCGCGGCGGCGCCCAGGGCGAGGGGCCGGCGGTGGCGGGAGAACCACAGCTGCAGGCTGCGCGGGTGGGCCTCGTCGTCGAAGACGCCGTGTGCGCCGTGGTCGTGGGGCGGGTCGGCGTCCACGGGTTCCCAGAGGTTGGCCGGGCGGGCGGCGTCGACGGGCTCGTCGGTCTGCTGGGAGTCGTAGCCGGTGCGGGCCAGATAGCGGTCGAGGAGGCCGGGGGCGATCCGCTGGGCGAGCAGCGTGGCGACGGTCGAGCCGCCGATCCAGTACTCGCGTCGCTCGGGATGGTCGGCCGCGTAGAGCACGCCACGGGCGGCGACCTCGGGCTGGTAGACCGGGGAGACCGGGCGCGGATGCCGGGGCAGCCGGGTGCGGACCCAGCTGAACTGCGGGGTGTTCAGACCGGGCAGCTGGGCCATGGTGACCCGCACCCGGCTGCGGTCGTGCAGCAGTTCGCACCGCAGGGAGGCGGTGTAGCCCTGGATGGCGTGCTTGGCTCCGCAGTACACGGCCTGCAGGGGGACGCTGCGCTGGGCGAGCGCCGAGCCGACCTGGACCACCGTGCCGCGGTCACGCGGCCGCATGCGGCGCAGGGCGGCCTGGGTGCCGTACACGAAGCCGAAGTACGTCACCTCGGTGGCCCGTTTCAGCTCCTGCGGGGTGACCTCGGCGGCCGGGGCGAAGACGGTGGTGAACGCGGCGTTCACCCAGACGTCGACGGGTCCCAGCTCCCGCTCCACGCGCGCGGCGGCGGCCTCCACGGCCTCCGGGTCCGCGACGTCCACCTCCAGCGGCAGGGCGGCGCGGCCGCCCGCCGCCCTCACCTCCTCGGCCGCGCGTTCCAGACCGTGCCGGCCGCGCGCCAGCAGGGCCACGGACGCGCCCCGGGCACCGAAGGCCCGTGCGACGGCGCGGCCGACGCCGGCGCTGGCCCCGGTCACGACGACCACCCGGGCGTCGCTCCCCGGCGGCGGCTGCGGAGCTGGGTCGGCGGCTTCGGACATGGTGCTTCTCCCGGGGGCGCGACGCGTGAACGACGGACAGGACACCGGAGTACCTGCCGGGCCGCCTCCGTAAACCGGCGGGCCGCGGGCATGCAGAGCCCGCGCGCCCCTCGCGGTCACCGCCGGCCCGTGGCCCGCCGGAGCCTTGACCGCCGTGATCGAGGCGGTGTAGACATGCCGCCCATGGCATGTTTGCGTAAACATGCCTCTCTGGACCGCGATCCCCGGCAAGCCGGCGCCGGCCGCCCCGTCCGCGTCAGGGACGGGGCACGTGCGCCGTTTCCCCTCCCGCACCCGACCGGAAGGACCGCCATGATCTCCACCCTCCTGTCCCGCGCCCGGAGCGGGGCGGACGGTGCCCCGCCCCCCGCCTGCTGTACGGCGCCGACTACAACCCCGAGCAGTGGCCGCGGGAGGTGTGGGAGGAGGACGTGCGGCTGATGCGGGAGGCCGGCGTGAACGTGGTGTCCGTCGGGATCTTCTCGTGGGCCCGTCTCCAGCCCGGGCCGGACCGGTGGGACTTCGGCTGGCTCGACGAGGTCATGGACCTGTTGCACGCGGGCGGCGTCGGCGTCGATCTGGCCACCGCCACCGCGTCGCCGCCGCCCTGGCTGACGACCGCCCACCCGGAGGTGCTGCCGGTCACCGAGCGGGGCGAGACCGTGTGGCCGGGGGCGCGGCAGCACTGGCGGCCGACCTCCCCCGTCTTCCGGGAGCACGCGCTGCGGCTGGTCCGTGCGCTGGCGGCCCGGTACGCGGGCCATCCGGCCCTGGTCGCGTGGCACGTCAACAACGAACTGGGCTGCCACAACGCCTACGACCACTCCGACGACGCCGCCCGGGCCTTCCGGGACTGGCTGCGCGCCCGGTACACCACCCTGGAGGCGCTCAACCACGCCTGGGGGACGGCCTTCTGGTCGCAGCGCTACGGCGACTGGGAGGAGATCCTGCCGCCCCGGCTCGCCGCCTCGCACCCGAACCCCACGCAGCAACTGGACTTCAAGCGGTTCTCCTCGGACGCGCTGAAGGACCATCTGCGCGCCGAGCGGGCGGTCCTGCGCGAGCTGACGCCCGACGTCCCGGTCACCACCAACTTCATGGTGTGCCGAGGCGTCAAGGACATGGACTACGCGGACTGGGCGGCCGAGGTGGACTTCGTCGCCAACGACCACTACGTCCGCCCCGGCCGCAGGACCGCGACGAGCTGTCCTTCTCCGCGAACCTCACCAGCGGCATCGCCGGCGGCCGGCCCTGGTTCCTGATGGAGCACTCCACCAGCGCCGTGAACTGGCAGCCCGTCAACCTGGCCAAGCGGGACGGGGAGCTGGCGCGGGACGCGCTGGTGCATGTGGCGCACGGCGCCGACGCGGTGTGCTTCTTCCAGTGGCGCCAGTCGGTGGCCGGAGCCGAGAAGTACCACTCGGCGATGGTCCCGCACGCCGGGGCGGACAGCGACCTGTTCCGCGCGGTGGCCGGGCTGGGACGGACCCTGCGGGCCCTGGCTCCCGTGGCGGGCAGCGAACGGGAGCCCGCCGAGGTCGGCATCCTCTTCGACTGGGAGTCGTGGTGGGCCGCCGAGCAGGACTCCCACCCCACCTCGCTGCTCGACTACCACCAGGAGGCGCTGGACTGGTACTCGGCGCTGCTCGCGCTCGGCGTCCGCGCGGACGTCGTCACGCCCCGCACCGGTTTCGGCCGCCACCGCGTGCTGATCGCGCCCGTGCTGCACCTGGTCCCCGGCGCGCTGGCGGAGGAGCTCACCCGCTACGCCGAGCGGGGCGGGCACCTGGTCACGACGTACTTCTCCGGGTGGTCGACGAGAACGACCACGTCTGGCCGGGCGGTTACCCCGGGGCGCTGCGGG
Organism: Streptomyces sp. SW4; assembly: GCA_003248315.1. Classification (GTDB taxonomy): domain Bacteria; phylum Actinomycetota; class Actinomycetes; order Streptomycetales; family Streptomycetaceae; genus Streptomyces. Next base: position 5,423,965 of record QKWM01000004.1, on the reverse strand, counting down.
ACCTGCTGGGCGTGCGCGTCGAGGAGTTCGCCCCGCTGCCCGCCGGGGCCACGGTGGAACTCGACGACGGGACCAGCGGCTCCCTGTGGACCGACCGGATCACCGCCACCGCGCCTCGGACCGAGGTCCTCGCCCGCTACCGCACCGGCGAGCAGGCGGGCCGGCCCGCGGTCACCCGCCGGCCGGCGGGCGCCGGTTCGGCCGCGTACGTCTCCACCCGGCTCGGCGTGGCCGGGCTCTCGGCGCTGCTGCCCCGGCTGCTGGACCCGGCGGGGGTGCGCAGCGAACTGCCGCCGCCGGCCCGAGGCCGGGTGGAACTGACGGTGCGGCGCGGGCCCGGCGGACGGTTCCTGTTCCTGGTGAACCGGACCGACGCCGCCGTGCCGGTCCCGGGTTCACCGGCGAGGTGCTGACCGGCACGACGGACGCCGAGGGGACCGTCGTGCTCGGCCCCCGGGAGGTCGCCGTCCTGCGCCGGCCGGCGCCCTGAGGCGTCGGAGACGTATCACCGCCGGCCGCCGGGCACCGCGGGGCCGGCGACCGCACAACCGCCGGGTCCAGGCGCCGCTGGGCCCGGCGACCGCACAACCGCCGGGTCCGGTCGCCGTGCGTCTCCCGGCGTCAGCGCCGGCGGCCCCGCGCCCTCCAGCCGCTGCCGGTCCCGGCGAGGTGCAGGGCCAGCACGGTGAGCCCGAGCAGCATGACGTTGGTCGACCCGAAGACGTCGTTGGTGGAGAGGTCCGCCGCGTTGATCAGCCAGGCGACGAAGAACAGGACCGCGGCGACGATGGCGAGCACGGTGTGCCTCCTCGGAGCGGGACCGAACCGTTCGGTGCCGTGTCAGCCGTATGCCCCGACCCGGCCCGGGACACAAGGGTCCGGCCGGACCGCGGCTCCCGGCGGTGCCGGCTCCGGAATCCGCCGCCGTCAGGGCCGGTCGACGCGCGGCCCGCGGGCCGCGCCGGCCGCCCGGCGGCGCGTGACGCGCGCACACCGCACCCCCCTCACCAGGCTTTCTTAGGTTAGGCTAACCTTCGTCGCGTGAGTTCTGGTGAAGAAACCGCCGTCCCTCCCGGCTGCGCGGCCACGCCCTGTCGGCCACCGACGTGACCGTGGCCTACGACGGCGAGGACGTGGTGCACGGCGCCTCGGTCGGCCTCCGCCCCGGCGAGGTGACCGCCCTGGTGGGGCCGAACGGCAGCGGCAAGTCGACGCTGCTGCGGACCGTCGCGCGACTGCAGCGCGCCCGCAGCGCCACGCTCAGGATCGACGGGAGCACCGACGGCTGGCGCTGACGCCCCGTGAGTTCTCCCGGTACGTCGCCCTGCTCACCCAGGGACGGCCGACCCCCGGCGGACTCACCGTCCGGGACGTCGTCGAGTTCGGCCGCTACCCGTACCGGGGCCGCTGGGGCGCCCGGACCCGGACGGCCCTGCGGCGGTCGACCGGGCACTGGCCCTCACCGGTGTGACCGGTCTCGCCGACCGGGGCGCCGACCACCTGTCCGGCGGCCAGTTGCAGCGCGTGTGGCTCGCGAGCTGCCTCGCCCAGGAGACCGGCGTCCTGCTCCTCGACGAACCCACCACCTACCTGGACCTGCGCTACCAGGTCGAACTGCTCGACCTGATCCGCGACCTGGCGGACGACCACGGCATCGCCGTCGGCGTCGTCCTGCACGACCTCGACCAGGCCGCGGCCGTCGCCGACCGGATCACGCTGCTCGCAGCGGGCCGGATCGTCGCCGACGGCCCGCCCGAGGAGGTGCTCACGGCGGAACGCCTCACCGCCGTCTACGGCATCCGCATCGAGGTCGACACCGACCCCCTCACCGGCCGGCTGCGCACCCGCCCGCTCGGCCGCCACCACAGACGACCCGAAAGGCTCGGCACCACCTCATGAGACGCCTCCTGCTCACCGCCGCGACCGCCGCCGCCGCGGCGCTCGCCCTCGCCGGCTGCGGCACCACCGAACCCGCCGCCGACAGCTCGAAGAAGCCCGCCGAGGCCATCACCCTCACCGACGGCGCCGGCCGGAAGGTCGAGCTCGACGGCCCCGCGAAGAAGGTCGTCGCCACCGAGTGGAACGTGGTCGAGAGCCTGCTCACCCTCGGCGTCGACCCGGTCGGCGTCGCCGACGTCAAGGGCTACAGGACCTGGAACACGACCGTCCCGCTGAAGAACGAGCCCGAGGACATCGGCACGCGCGGCGAGCCCAGCATGGACACCATCGCCGCGCTCGCCCCGACCTCGTCGTGGCCACCGACGACCTTCCGCCCGCCGCCGTGAAGCAGCTGCGCGAGGTCGCCCCGGTCCTGGAGGTGAAGGCCGCCGACGCCTCCGACCAGATCGGGCAGATGTTCGCCAACCTCGACCTCATCGCCGAGGCCACCGGCACCACGGACCGGGCCGAGAAGGCCCGCGAGGACTTCGACGCCAAGGTCGCCGAGGGCAGGAAGGCCCTGGCCGGCGCCGGTCTCGACGGCGCCCCCTACGCCTTCGCCGACGGCTATGTCACCTCCGGCCAGGTCTCCGTCCGGCCCTACACCTCCGGCTCCCTGATCGGCGCCGTCAACGAGGAGATCGGCCTGAAGAACGCCTGGAAGACCGAGGGCGACCCCGGTTACGGCCTCGCCTCCACCGACGTGGAGGGCCTGACCGCGCTGCCGGACGACACCCGCTTCGCCTACATCGGCAGCGACGGCGACAAGAACAGCACGCCGTTCACCGGCGCGCTGGCGGAGAACTTCGTGTGGCGGAACCTGCCGTTCGTGAAGGCCGGCCACGTCCACCGGCTGCCCGACGGCATCTGGATGTTCGGCGGTCCCGCGTCGATGGAGGCGTACATCGACGCCGTCGTCGACTCCCTGACGAAGTAGCGGGTCCATGGCCGTCACCGCCACCGAGCCCGCCCCGAGCCGTCCCCGGCGGTCACCTCCCGGCCGGCGCGGCCGCGGTGACGGCCGCACTGGTCCTGCTCGTCGCCGTCCTCGCCGTCCTCGACCTCACCCAGGGCACCGCGGCCGTGGGCCCGGGCGAGGTGGTCAAGGCGCTCACCGGCCGGGCCGACCCGGCCGACGCCTCCGTCGTGATCGCCTCCCGGCTGCCCCGGATGACCGCGGGCATCCTGGTCGGCGTCGTCCTCGGCGTCGCCGGCGCCGTGCTCCAGGCCGTCAGCCGCAACGTCCTGGCCTCCCCGACACCCTCGCGGTCAACGCCGGCTCGTACCTCGCCCTCGGTGTCGCCGGCGCCGCCGGGCTCTCGCTGCCGGTGCTCGCCTCCTCCGGCGTCGCCTTCGCCGGCGGACTGGCGGCGGCGGCCGTCGTGCTCGGCCTGTCCGGGCTCGGCACCGGCACCGTCCGGCTCGTGCTCGCGGGCACCGCGCTGATGCTGGGCCTGAACTCCCTGACGGAGGGCCTGCTGCTGCTCTTCCCGAGCAGACGGAGGGGCTCTACCAGTGGAACCAGGGCAGCATCGGCCAGAACGGCTTCGACGGCGTCCTGTGGACGCTGCCGCTCGCCCTGGCCGGTCTGGCGGGGCTGCTGCTGACGGGCCGCCGGATCGACGCGCTCGCCCTCGGCGACGACGCGGCGCGCGGGCTCGGCGTCCCGGTGCGGGCCACCCGCGTCACCGTCGTCGTCCTGGCGGCGCTGCTGTCGGCGGCGGCCGTCACCCTCGCCGGGCCGATCGGGTTCGTCGGCCTGTGCGCGCCCGCGCTGGTGCGCCCGCTCGCCCGCCGGTTCCGCGGCCTGGCCCGCTCCCGGGCCGCGCTGCCCGCGGCCGGACTGACCGGGGCGGCACTGGTGCTCGGCTCCGACGTGCTGCTGCGGGCGCTGGTCCCGGCGGACACCGCCGTGGCCGTGCCCACCGGCGTCGTCACCAGCCTGGTCGGCGCCGTGTTCCTGGTGGTGACGGCGCTGCGGCTGCGGGACACCTCCGGGGCCGGGGCGCCGGAGCGGCTGCGCGTGCCGGGCCGGGCGGTGTTCCTGGTCACCGTGGCCGCCCTCGTGGCCGTCCTCGCGGGCCTGGTGGTCGCGGCCGTCCTGCTCGGCGACACCCGGCTGCTGCTCGGGGACGTCGTCAACTGGGCGCAGGGACGCGCCGGCCGGACCGTCTCCTTCGTCCTGGACACACGGGTCCCCCGGGTGCTGGCGGCGCTGTGCGCGGGCGCGGCGCTCGCGCTGTCCGGCACGCTGGTGCAGGCGGTGACCCGCAACCCGCTGGCGGAACCCGGGGTGCTCGGTGTGTCCGGCGGGGCGGCGCTCGGTGCCGTGATCCTGGTGACCACCACGCCCGTCGCCGCGTCGTGGGGTGTCGCCGGCGCGGCCTTCGCGGGCGCCGCGGTCACCGCCGTGCTGGTCTTCGGGCTGGCGGCGCGGGGCGGCTTCCGGCAGCACCGGCTGGTCCTCGTCGGCATCGGTGTCGCCGCCGCCTCGACGGCGCTGATCAGCCTGCTGATCGTGCTCACCGACCCGTTCAACGCGACCAAGGCGCTGACCTGGCTGTCGGGTTCGACGTACGGGCGGACCCTGCCCGACGTGCTGCCGGTCGCGCTGGTCCTGGCGGTGGGCGTCGCGGTGGCCGTGGCCCGGCGCACCGAACTGGACCTGGTCTCCCTGGACGAGGACACGCCCCGGCTGCTCGGGCTGCGGCTGGGTGCGGGCCGGCTCGGCTTCCTCGTCGTCGCCGTCCTGCTCAGCGCGACCGCCGTGGCCTGCGCGGGGACCATCGGGTTCGTCGGCCTGGTCGCGCCGCACGCGGCCCGCGCCCTGGTGGGCAGGCGGCACGTGCGGGTCGTCCCGGTCGCGCTGCTGCTGGGCGCGGCGCTGGTGTGCGCGGCGGATCTGATCGGCCGCACGGTGATCGCCCCGGCGCAGCTCGGTGCCGGCCTGATGACGGCGGTGATCGGGACGCCGTACTTCCTGTACCTGCTCGTGCGGAGCCGGCGTTAGGAACGCGTGCCCGGCACGCCGGTCTGCTCGGACCGTCGCGCTTGTTGGACAGAGTGTCAAGTTACTGAACCGTAACCAGCATGGTGCTACCCGGGGTAACTCCTGTGCGGATACCTTCCGGTAACCCCACAGGAGCAGCGCCACCCCACCCCACCAGGACCGTGGACGACCGGTCCGCCCCCTCTTCCCCAGGAGGTGCGCCATGCCCGCACGCCCGCGTCTGCTCGCCGCGTCGATCGCCGCGGCGCTCGCTCTCGGCGCCCAGGCCGTACCCGCCGCCGCCACCACCGGGACGGCCACGGAGTCCCGCGGCGTCACCATCCCCGCGTTCTACACCCCGCCCGCCGACCTGCCCGCGCGGGACGGGGCGCTCGTCCGCAGCGAACCCCTGCGCCTCGCCCTCAGCCTGCCCGGCCTCGACGGCCCGCTGCCGGGGCGGGCCACCCGGCTGATGTACAAGTCGACGGACGCGGGCGGCGATCCGGTCGCCGTGACCGGCGCCTACGTCGAACCGTCGGCACGGTGGCGGGGCGACGGGCCGCGCCCCTGGTCGTCGTGGCCCCCGGCACGATGGGCCAGGGAGACCAGTGCGCCGCCTCCATGGGTCTGGAGCACCCGCTGCGGATCAGCGCGCGGACGGTGTCGGTCGGTTACGAGAACCTCGCGATCTACCGCCTGCTGGCCCGCGGCGTCGCGGTCGTCGTCACCGACTACGTCGGCCTCGGCACCACGGACCGGCTGCACACCTACGTCAACCGGGTCGACGAGGCCCACGCCGTGCTGGACGCCGCGCGCGCCGCCCGGGCCCTGGAGCAGGCGTCGGTCACCACCGAGTCGCCGGTGGGCCTGTACGGCTACAGCCAGGGCGGCGGCGCGGTGGCCGCCGCCGCCGAACTCCAGCCCTCCTACGCCCCGGACGTCCCCTGGCCGGCACCTACGCCGGGGCACCGCCCGCCGACCTGACCGAGGTCACCGAGGCGATCGACGGGGCGACCTGGCCGGCGCGATCGGCTGGTCGCTCAACGGCTTCCTGCAGACCGAGCCCTCCCTGAGAGCCATCGCCGACCGGTACATCAGCGACGCGGGGCGCGAGGCGATGGAGGACCTGTCCACCATGTGCGTCGGCGACGCGCTGTTCTCCTACAACGGCGCCCGCAGCGCCCGGTGGACGACCACCGGGCAGTCGGTCGGCGAGGTCGTCCGGGCGGAGCCCGCGCTGCAGTCCTTCCTCGCCGAGCAGCGCATCGGCCGGCTCAGGCCCGCGAGTCCCGTCCGGGTGGCCACCGGTGTCAACGACACGCTCGTGCCGCACGCCCAGTCGCGCCGGCTGGCCGTCGACTGGTGCGCCAAGGGCGCGAAGGTCACCTACGACGCCGTGCTGCTGCCGGGGGTCGGCAACGACCTGCTCAACCACGTCTCGCCGCTCCTCGCCGACCAGGGCAAGGCCCTGGGGTGGCTCACCGACCGCCTGGAGGGCGAGCCCGCCGGCTCCGACTGCCGTACCCTGCCGGCCCGGCCCTGACCCGGCCGGCCGCGCGAGGGCCGGCCACCCGCCTCAGCGCGTGGTGAGCATGCCCTCGCGCAGCCGGGCGAGCGTGCGCGACAGCAGACGGGAGACGTGCATCTGGGAGACGCCCAGGCGTTCGCCGATCTGTGCCTGGGTCAGTTCCTCCACGAACCGCATGTGGATGATGCTCCGGTCGCGTTCCCCGAGTTCGGCGATCATCGGCGCGAGCGCGTGGAAGTCCTCGACCAACTCCAGCGCCGCGTCCTCGGTGCCGATGAAGTCGGCGAGGACCGTCTCGCCGTCATCGGCACCGCCGAGCGCGACGTCCAGGGAGGCGGAGTTGTAGCCGTTGGCGGCCACCCGGGCCTCGATGACCTCCTCCTCGGTCAGGCTCATCAGCTCCGCCAGTTCCCTGACGGTCGGGGTGCGGCCCAGCCGGCTGCGGAGCTCGTCCGTGGCCTTCGCCAGCTCCACGCGTGCTTCCTGCAGGCGGCGCGGCACGTGCACCGCCCAGGAGGTGTCGCGGAAGAAGCGCTTGATCTCGCCGACGATGTAGGGCACGGCGAAGGAGGTGAACTCCACCTCGCGGGTCAGCTCGAACCGGTCGATGGCCTTGATCAGCCCGATCATGCCGACCTGGACGATGTCCTCGCGCTCCTCCGGGCCGCGGCTGCGGAACCGGGAGGCCGCGTACCGCACGAGCGACATGTTCATCTCGATCAGGGTGTTGCGCGCGTACTGGTACTCGGGCGTGCCCTCCTCCAGCACCGCCAACTGCCCGAAGAACAGCCGCGACAGCTCCCGCGCGTCACGGGGCGCCACCTTCGAGGGGTCCTCGACCACGGGCAGCCGCGCCTCGTCCGTGCCGGACAGGGCCGTTCGGGTCGTTGCCGCCGCCGTCGTCATCTCGGTCCTCCCACAGTCGCCGGTTCCGCCGGCCGGCCCGTGACGAGCCGACAGGGGTCCGCCTACCCCGGTATCGGCGGAAGGCACCTGGCAATTCGGCCACGTGCCCGCCGGGCGCCGGCGTCGCCGACTCCGCGGCCGCGACGCCGCACACGACGGCCGACAGCAGGCGCGGGCCCAGCGTCCGCAGCACGGGCACGGCCGGCACCGCGAACCCGACCTCGCCGGCCAGGGCGCAGACGGAGAAGGCGATGCCCGCCGCGTCCGTGCGGCCCCAGCCCTGCACCGTGAACGCGCCGACTGCCACGAGCAGCGCAGGAACCGACCACCGGCGTACGGGTAGTCGCCGAGGACGCTGTTGGCGGTGAAGGAGCCTGGCGACGAGGGCGCAGGCGAGGGCGGCGAGCAGGGCGCCGCGCGTGCTGGTGGCGTTTGCGTCAGGGTGTCCGGTCCGGGCGGGGCGGCGGCGGTGGGGTGAGCGCCCAGCGGATGGTCCGCGTCAGCACGTCCCCGGCGGGTACGACGGTGAGGTCCTCGACGACCGGGACGCGGGGCAGCCGCAGCAGGCCGCGGGCCCAGGGCGGCAGGCTCGCGACCGCGGCGGCGGCCAGCACCCCGTAGAAGGGCCGGGCGGCGAGCGGCAGGGGCGGCCGGAGCAGCAGGAAGCGGGCGGCGGAGCGGGCCTCGGGCGTGGCGCGCAGTTCCGGCCGGTAGCCGTCCAGCCGGTCGGTCAGCTCCCGGCGGGTGAGCGGCGGGTCGGGCACGCCCAGCGCGCGGGCGACGCGGGCGGTGTCGGCGACGTAGGCGTCGTAGCCCGCGGGGTCGAGGGGCTGGGCGCCGTAGCGTTCGTGGGCGCTGAGGAAGCTGTCGGTCTCGGCGAGGTGCACCCAGGTCAGCAGGTGCGGGTCGGCGGCGTGGTAGGGCTCCCCGCCGCGGTCGTGCCGCGGACGCGTTCGTGGATCGCGCGGACCTGGTCGACCGCCTCCTGGGCGTCGGCGGCGGTGCCGTAGGTCGTCACCGCGAGGAAGGTGCTGGTGCGCTGGAGCCGGCCCCAGGGGTCGCCCCGGAACCCGGAGTGGGCGGCCACGGCGGCCATGGCCAGCGGGTGCAGCGACTGGAGCAGCAGGGCGCGCAGGCCGCCGACGAACATGGAGGCGTCGCCGTGCACCACCCGGATCGGGCGTTCGGGGCCGAACCACCGCGGGCCGGGCGTGTCGTGGATGCGGGCGCGGTTGGCCGGCCCGTCGGGGCCGGCGACCCGGCGGAACAGGGCCCGGCCCAGGTGTTCGCGCGTCGCCGACAGCACGGGCGTCACCTCGCCTTCTGCCTCAAGTGTGCGCCCGGGTCGCGGCGTCGCCGCCCGCCCGGTCCGAGGCCGGCCAGACGTAGGGCAGGTCGTCGGGGACGCCGGGGAAGAGCGGGGCGTAGACGGCGGGGTCCTTGCGCACCAGCGCCGAACGGTGGCTGCGGTGGAAGTCCTCGTCGCCGAGCCAGGGCGGCAGTTCCCCGGCCTCGGCCAGCTCCTCCTGGCTCCGGACCGGTGCGCCGGGGCGGACGGCGGCGAGTCCCGCGACGAGCGAGGCGGCGCAGCTGTCCTGGTGGCCCTCCTCCCGCCATACCCGGCACACCTCCAGGCCGTAGCGGACGAGTGCCTCCTCGTAGCCCGTCCACATCAGGACCGCGGGGTGCCGGCGCCAGCCGTATCCCGGCACGGTGAGGCCGCGCAGCACCTGGAGCGCCTCGACGCGCTGCTTGCCCAGCCGCCGCCGGTCCAGGTCGAGCGCCGAGGCGCGGAAGCCGGGGTGGGGGAGGAAGGTCTGCATCGGAGTCCTGTCGGGGTCAGCGGGCGGGGGCGCGGCGGCCGGCCGGCGGGGACCGGTCGGTCGGTGGGGCCAGGGGGACACCCCCCTAGGAGCGCCGCCGGTCGCGGGAGGCGCGGTCGGCGCGGCCGCCGGCGCCGAGCGGGCCGGTCGGGGCGAGCAGTCCGTCGGCCTCGAGCCGGGGCAGGTCCCGGCGGGCCACGCGCAGGACGACCGGGGCAGGGCGGGGCGCGCCAGCTGGGCCAGGCGCAGCCAGGCCGGGCTGTACACCGCGGTACGGCGCCGCTCCACCGCCCGCACCATCCGGGCGGCGGCCGTGCCGGCGGACTGGACGCGGCGGGCCGGGTACGGCATGTGGCCGCGCAGTTCCCGCAGGACGGCGTGCCGGTCCGCGTCGCGGATCATGTCGGTGTCGGTCCAGTTGAGGTAGGCGATGCCGACGGCGACGCCGTGGTGCGCCACCTCCGCGCGCAGGGCGTGGGCGAAGGCCTCCACGCCCGACTTGGAGGCGCAGTAGGCGCTCATCATCGGGGCCGCAGCGACGGCCGCCGTGGAGGCCACCTGGAGGTGGTAGCCGGCCGTCGCGACCAGGTCGGGCAGGAAGGCCCGGGCGGTGTGCGCGCTGCCGGTGAGGTTCACGTCGATCACCCGGCTCCAGGCGGCCGGGTCGGACGCGGCGAACGGCCCGCCCAGGGAGATCCCGGCGTTGGCGACGACGACGGACGGCCGGCCGAGCCGTCGGCGTACCAGGTCGGCCGCGGCGTCCAGGGCGCCGGGATCGGTGACGTCGGCCTCCACCGCCAGGGCCGGGCCCGGCAGGGCCGCCGCGACGGCGTCCAGCCCGGCCCGTTCCAGCCCGACCAGCGCGAGCCGGGCCCCGCGCCGGGCGCATGCGTGGGCCAGCGCCGCGCCCACACCGCGGGCGGCCCCGGTCACCACGACGGTACGGCCCCGCAGCGGGCTGCCGCTCACGCGATCACCTCCCCGGGTCATCCGTGGCCGCCGCGCCTGTCGCCGGCGCGGTCGCGGCGGGTGAGCGCCCGCTGGACGGCGGCGAGCGGGGCGTACCGGCGGGCGCGCAGGGCGGCGCGGGCGGCGTTGGCGCCGGGCGCCCCGTGCACCCCGCCTCCGGGGTGGGCGCCGGCGGAGGCGAGGTAGAGGCCGGTCACCGGCGTCTCCGGCCGGCCGGTGCCGGGCAGGGGCCGGAAGAACAGCTGCTGGTGCACGGCCGTGGTGCCGCCGTTGATGGCGCCGCCGAGCAGGTTGGCGTCCAGGGCCTGGAGCGTGGGCGGGGCGAGGATCCGCCGGGCCCGGATCAGGGCGCGGAATCCGGGGCGAACCGCTCCACCTGGCGTTCGACCCGGTCGGCCATGACGTCCTGCTCCTTCTCGCTCCAGCTGCCGGTGAGGCCCTCGTCGCCGGCGTCGCCGCGCACGTCGTGGGGGACGTGGGTGTAGGCCCACGCCGACTCGGTGCCGCGCGGGGAGCGGCTGGGGTCGGACGTCGTCATCTGGCCGAACAGCGCGAACGGACGGTCGGGGACCTGCCGCATGGCGATCTGGGCGGCGAACCGGGTCAGCTCGTCGAGTCCGTCGGCCAGGTGGACGGTGCCGGCCAGGGCCGCCTGCCCGGACCGCCACGGGACGGGTCCGTCGAGCGCCCAGTCCACCTTGAAGGTGGCGAAGTCCCACTGGAAGCGCCGGAGGTCGGCGAGGGTCTGGCCGGGCACGTCGGCCGGGTCGAGCAGCTCGCCGTACAGGGCGGGCACGGACACGTCCGCGAGCACGGCGTGCCGGGCGGTCACGGTGTCGCCGGCGTCGGTGCGCACGGCGACCGCGCGCCCGTCGCGGACGAGGACGTGGCCGACGCGGGTGCCGCAGCGCAGGGTGCCGCCCCGGGCGCGCAGCCGGTGGGCGAGGGCGGCGGTGAGGGCGCCGGATCCGCCGACCGGCACGGGGAAGCCGTAGGTCTGCCCGAGCATCGACATCAGCCAGCCGAAGCCACCGCTGCCGGCCGCCTCCGGCGCCAGGTCGGCGTGGAGCGCGTTGCCGGCCAGGAGCAGTCTGCCGCCCTCGCCGCGGAACTCCTCCTCGCCGAGGCGGCGGACCGGCAGGACGAGGGTGCGGGCCAGGCGCAGCCCGCCTCCGCCGCGCAGGCGGGCGGCGAGCCGGGCGGTGGCCCTCACCGGCGGGAAGGGCGTGAACAGGGCGTCCAGGATGTCGCGCCGGTAGCGCTCCCACACCTCGTGCAGCCGGCGCCAGGCGTCGCCGTCGCCCGCGCCGAAGGCGTCGAGGGAGGCGGCGGTGGTGTCGATGTCGCGGTCCAGGACCGCGCATCCGCCGGTGGTCAGCGGATGGGCGAGGACGTGGGGCGCGTGACTCCAGCGCAGTCCGTGATCCTCCAGGCGCAGGCCGGCGAGGACCGGCGACGCGGCGGCCAGCGGGTAGAAGGAGCTGAACAGGTCGTTGACGAACCCCGGCGCGACCTCGCTGTCGTGGCGCACCGCCCCGCCCGGTTCGGGCTGCTCCTCCAGGACGGCGACGCTCCAGCCGGCGTCGGCGAGGAGGTTCGCGGCGACCAGCCCGTTGGGCCCGGCCCCGATGACGACGGCATCAGGCACGGCCCGCTCCCCGCGCGCGCCCGTCCGCCGCGGCCCCGGCCGGCGACTCCTCGCCTGCCCGCCCGTCCGCGGAGCCGTCCTCGCGCCCGTCCCCGGAGCCGTCCTCGCCCCGGTCCCGCGCCCGCCTCCCCGGCCGTCCGCCTCGGCCTCGCAGAGGCGGGCCAGCCGGGCCAGCATCGCGCGGTGACGCAGCTGGATCAGCCCCTCGACGGCCATGTTGTGGAGCATGCCGCCCGTCCCCCGCAGGGGGTGCTCGTCCACGATCGCCAGGCAGTGCTCGCCCCAGGGACGCAGTTCGATCGAGATCCGCGCCGTCCCGAGGGGGCCCGCCACGGCCTCCAGTTCCAGGGCCGAGCCGGTCACACAGCGCCGCACGACCGTCTCGTTGGTCAGCGTGGCGGGCCCGATGCGGACGTCGTAGGCGAGGGCGGAGCCGACCTCCGGCCACTGGCCCCGGCACGGGCGGGACGACGCCGTGCCCACCACCCACTCGGCGTACCGGCTGCGGTCCGCGAGGACGTCCCACACCTGCTGCGGACCGGCCTTGATCAGTCGATGTCGTACGGCCACCATGCCTCCTGCACCGCGAGCTGCGACTACCGGGCTTCCCCTGAGTGCCCCTCTCGGGGCGGGCCAATCGACACGGCGACGCCCGACTCGACACGGCGACGCCCGACGCGACGGGCATGGCCGCCGCCCTGAGATGTGCGAGGTACCGGCCGCGTCCGCCGCCGCCTAACGTCGCCGCAGGAGCCGGGGACCGGTCCCGCCGTCGGCCGGTCGCGCGGGCTCCCGTCACACCGACGACCGCACACCGACGACACGAGATGAGGACTCATGGGCCGTCGTTCGCTCACGACTTCGCTGGCCGCGTCCGGCGCCGCCGCGCTCCTGGCGCTCGCCCCCGTACCCGCCCAGGCCGCGCCGCACTCCGGCGGCAACTACGGCGCCTACGGGATGGAGGGCCAGTACCCCACGATCTCCAGCTGTGCCGGCACCTTCCGGCAGGTCGGCTCCACCCGGTACGCCGAGGGGATGGCGCTGAAGTACTTCTACTCCGACAAGTGCGGGTCCTTCGCCCGCATCGAGAAGTCGCGGGCCAACTGCGCCGCCGTGCTGGAGCGCTCGAACACCGGCGCGGGACGGGCCGACGGCTGGGTCTCCGAGACCGTCGACCCGGGCATCGACTACGCCTACACCATGATCGGCAACAACCTGAACGGCCGCGTCTCGCGGGCCCTGCTCGCCTGCGACGGCCACGTCCTCGCCCAGACCGGCTGGTACTGACCCTCCTCCCGGCCCGGCCGCTCCTTCGCCACCCCACAGGACGAAGGGGCGGCCGGCCCACGTCCGGACGGAACATCCGGAAGCCGTCCGGGCCGAGCGCCGGGAGTCGCCCCCGCCCGGGCGGAACGCCGGGAGACCCCGGGCCGGGCGGAACGCCGGGAGCCCCCGGGGGAACATCGGGAAGTCGTCCGGCATTGGCATGGACCTGACGTCCAGGCCTGGCTAAGCTCTGCGCAACCCGTGAGAGCGCTCTCATTGCGTGGTTGTTCCACCCCCACCTCGCTGGAACGACGAAGGGCAGACTCCGTGAGACGCAGCAGACTCAAGCACGCCGGGCTCGCCGTCCTCCTCGTCCTCGGCGGCTGGACCGCCGCCGGACAGGCTCCGGCCACGGCCGACGACTCCCCGCCGCCCCGCCCGCCTCCGCCGGTCTCCTCGCGGCGATGCAGCGGGACCTCGGGCTCAGCCGGGAGCAGGCCGAGGCGCGGCTGACGGCCGAGCGCGAGGCCACCGCCGTGGAGCCGAAGGCACGCCGGGCCGCCGGGGACGCCTACGGCGGCTCCTGGTTCGACGCCGGCCGCGGGCGGCTGACCGTGGCCCTCACCGCCGACGCGGACCTCGGGACGGTACGGGCGGTGCGGGCCGCCGGCGCCGACGTCCGCACCGTCGAGCACAGCGCCCGCTCGCTCGACGCGGCGAAGGCACGCCTCGACCGGCTCGACGCGCCCGCCGGCGTGAGCAGCTGGCACGTCGACCCGGCGGCCAACACGGTGGTCGTCGACGTCGTCGCCGGCGAGCGCGCCGACAACGATGTCCGCCGCTTCCTGCGGCAGGCCCGCGACGCCGGCCCGGTCTCCGTGCGGACCGTGCCGTCCGCGCCGCGCACCTTCGCGGCGGGCACGGTCGGCGGCGACCCGTACTACACCGGCAACGTCCGCTGCTCCATCGGCTTCTCGGTGCACGGCGGCTTCGTCACCGCCGGTCACTGCGGCCGGGCGGGCGCCGGGGTCAGCGGCTGGGACGGCTCGTACATCGGCACGTTCCAGGGGTCGTCCTTCCCCGGCGACGACTACGCCTGGGTGAGCGTGGGCAGCGGCTGGTGGACGGTGCCGGTGGTGCTCGGCTGGGGCACCGTCCCCGACCAGCTGGTGCGCGGGTCGGCGGAGGCACCGGTCGGCGCGTCCGTCTGCCGCTCCGGTTCCACCACGCGCTGGCACTGCGGCAGGGTGCTGGCCAAGAACGAGACCGTGAACTACAGCCAGGGCGCCGTGCACCAGATGACGAAGACGAGCGTCTGCGCCGAGGGCGGTGACTCGGGCGGCTCCTTCATCAGCGGCGACCAGGCCCAGGGGGTCACCTCCGGGGGCTGGGGCAACTGCTCCGGTGGCGGGGAGACGTGGTTCCAGCCGGTCAACGAGATCCTGTCCCGCTACGGGCTGACCCTGCACACGGCCTGACCCAGCACACGGCCTGACCGTGGCCGGGGCCTCACCGTGGCCAGGGCCTGACCGTGGCCAGGGCCTCACCGTGGCCAGGGCCTCACCGTGGCCAGGGCCTGACGGACACCGGCCGGGGGCGCCCGTCGGCCGGTGCGCGCGGGGCCCGCCGTCGGCCTGACGGCGGGCCCCTGCGAACGCGCCGCGGGTCAGTGGCCGAGCGGCCCGAAACCGGGATCCGGCGCTTCCGGCCCCTGACCCGCCGTCAGCCGCCGGTAGGCGGCGCGGGCGTTGGCCACGCGGGCCAGCGCCGTGCCGCCGAGCGTCGCGGCGAGCAGGCAGGCCAGCCAGACGGTGTCCCGGTGTCCCGCCCAGCTCAGGGTGCCGGCGGGCGGGATGGCGAAGCCGTTGAGGGACAGCCAGCACAGCAGCGCCGTACCGGGCGCGGCGGTGAACCGGGCGCACAGCCCCAGGAGCGCCGCCAGGAGGGAGAGCACGGACAGGGCGAGCCCGGGGCGGCCGATGCCCACGGTGCTGTTGATCAGGGCCACCAGGGTCAGAGCGCCGGAGAACGCCGCCGCCCACACCAGCGGAGCCGCGACGGGCCGGGGAACGGGACGGGCCCCGGTGGCCATGGGGACCCAATGGATCATGCTGACGGCTCCTTCCGCTCCGGGCGGCATCGACCACGGCGCCGGCCGCCGACCCTGCGGGCAGATTGTCCCACTGCAGGACGGCGGCCCTCGCGGGCGACCACCGGTTCACGCCGTGCGGACGGAAGAACGGCGCGAAGGCAACGGGCGGGAATCGGCCGCCGGCGGGCGCCGATCCCGGCGGGCGCCGACCCGGGCGGGCGCCGACCCGGACGGGCGCCGACCCGGACGGGCGCCGACCCGGACGGGCGCCGACCCGGACGGCCGGAAGCCGGCCCCCGCCCGGACTAGCGGTCGGCCTCCGCCGGTACGGAGGACGGAGCCGCCGTCGCCCGCGTACCACCGTCCCGGCCAGGGCCCGTCCCGTCGCCGTCCCGTCCGTCGTCCGGCCCGTCGCCGTCCCGTCCGTCGTCCGCGCCGCGGGCGGGCGGAGCCGTCGGGTCCGCCCCGCCCGGGCGGCGGCCGCGCACCGACCGCAGGGCCCGGGCGAGCAGATGGGAGCGTCCCGCGACGACCGGCCCGAGGACGGCGAGGACGAGGACGTAGCCGGCGATGAACGGGGCGAGCCGGGCGTCGAGACCGGCCCCGGCCGCCATCGCCGCCAGGATCAGCGCGAACTCCCCGCGGGCCACCAGGGTGGTGGCGATCTCCGCGGCGGTCTCGGAGCCGTACCGGTACAGCCGTGCCACGCACAGCCCGGCCGCGATGTTCATGGCGACGGTCAAGGCGGCCGCGGCGGCGACGGGGCCGGCGACGGAGGCAAGGTCGCCGGGGTCGATGGCGAGCCCGAAGGCGAAGAAGAAGATGGCGGCGAAGGCGTCGCGCAGCGGGTGCACCAACTCCCGTATGCGCGGGCCCGACGGAGTCCCGGCGAGGATGAGACCGACCATGAACGCGCCGATCGCGTCGGCGACGCCGAGGACCTCGGAGACGCCCGCGACGAGGACCGCGGCACCGAGGAAGCTGATGACGAGCAGTTCGTTGTCGCGGGTGGCGATCAGACGGCCGACGAGCCGGGTGCCGTAGCGTGCCGCGGCGGCGAGCACCAGCAGGAAGCCGAACGCCTTGCCCGCCTGGAGGACCATCTCCCCGGCGCCCTGGGCACCGCCGATGACGGGTTGCACGGCCGCGAGGTAGAGGGCGAGGAAGATGTCCTCGACGACGATGACGCCGAGGATCAGCCGGGTCTCGGGCCGGCCGATGCGGCCCAGGTCGATGAGGATCTTGGTGACGATCGCCGAGGACGAGATGCCGAGCACGCCGGCGAGCACCAGCGCCTCCCGCGTCCCCCACCCGAGGGCGAACCCGAATCCCAGGCCGGCACCGACGTTGAGCAGCAGGTAGATGCCGCCGGCGGACAGCAGCCGCCTGCCGCCGCTCTTGAGGTCGTCGAGGTGGAACTCCAGGCCGAGGTAGAACAGCAGCAGCACCAGGCCGAGCGCGGAGAGCATCTCGAAGTCGTGGGCGTCCTCGACCAGGACGAAGCCCGGCGTGTGCGGGCCGAGCAGGATGCCGGCGAGCATGAACAGCGGGATCGTCGGAAGCCCGATCCGGCCGCCGAGGCGGGCGAGGAAGGCGGCGGCCAGGAAGGCCCCGCCCATGGCGAGGAGGGTGTCAGCGTGTCCCATGCGTCACCGCCTTCGGCCTCTCGCAGGGTCGGGATCGCTTCGCGTGACGGGGGTGGATGCGGGTCCTCCTTCTTCGTCTGTGACCGCGTCGGTCACTTGGGCGTGGCGCGCTCACCGCCGGCCGGCGTCCGGGTCGCCCCGCCGGCTCGTGCCCGGCCGCCGGGGAGGCCGGACGGCTCCGTCGGCCCGGCGGCTCGGCCGGCCCGGCACAGGAGTGCCGGACATCGGACACCGGAGCCCGGCACCGGACGCGGGCCCGAGACCGGACACGGACACCGGGCGCCGGACGCCCGGCGGCGGACACGAGGACCACGGCACCGGGACGAGCCGGACCGGGACCGGCAACGAACCGACACCGGGCCCGGATGAGCCGAAGCCGGACCGGCGGCCGGCACGAGCCGACCACGGCACCGTGAACCAGCCACCGACGACCGGCTCGCTCCGACAGCACGGGTACGGCCGTGGTCCGCGCCCCTCCCCGGCCACCTGACGCGTCCGGGCCGGCGCACGACCCTCAGCGCTCCAGCACCTTGGGCTCCAGAGCCTTCGACACCCCGGCCCCAGAGGCCTTCCGACCCGGGTTCCAGAGGCGTCTGCCCCGGGCTCGAGCGCCTTCGGCCCCGTTCCGCCGGGACGCGGGCGCGGCACGGCTCCACGGTGACATCTCCGTGCCGTACGGGACCATCGGGGCCAGAACCCAGATCCGCGGGTGGCCGACACCCATCGGCGGGCCCGTGCCGCTCCGCCGGGCGCGCGCCCGGCAGTCCCCTGCACGGGTGCGCCGCGACCGACTCGGGGATACCGGCCGCGGCGCACCGTGCCACCCGGGCGCGGGAGGACGTCGCACCCGGGTACGGTCCGCGGGTTCCCCGGCCCGGTTCCATGACACTGCGTCATGCGGGTGATCGTCACGGCGACCGCGCTCTGCGCAGGCACCTGACGGGTCGTCTCGCCGTCAACCGCGACGGCCCGGGAACCCTTTTCGACTGATACGGAGGACGGGGACGGATGCCGACCATCCGGCGGGTCGGCCTGTCGCCACCGGATCCGGCTTTCCGCCTGATCGTCGGCACAGTGCCGTTCCCTCTACCAGCAGGTGCGGAAGGAAGGCAGCCGGGCACCACGGCGGCCGGCGGGAAAGGCCAATCGCCCTCCGTGCGCCGGGCGCACCCGGACCGGGTCCACGGCCGCACGGCCGGGGCCGCCCCTCCGCGGGATGCGGTGGAGCGGCCCCGGCCGCACGACGCCGTCAACAGGACGTCGTGGCCATGAGTTTCTCGAACGACGCCATGCAGTCCGGGCAGTGCCGTGCCCGCTCGCCGTCGGTCGCCGCGATCGGTTCGCTGAGTTTCTGTCCGCAGAGCGTGGCCGTGGCCTGTTTGGCCATCACATGCCACACCAGAGCTCCGCCCGGTACTTCCGGGCCCACGCACATCTCGTACATTTCGGCCTCCCAGGGTGGACGCCGCTGTCACTCTCCAGGAGACACCGGATCGCCCGGTCACCTGAACCGCTCGGGGGCCATTCGGGTGACGACGGCCCGGCTCACCAGGCGGGCGGCCGGGCACCCGCAGGGCTGGAAAGGCTCAGCCATTCGGCCCCAGTTCGGGCCGGTGTCTGACGTGGCGTCCGCCCGGCGGACCTCCGGTGGGCTGCCCTGGTAGCCGCCGGGCGGACGCCCGCGGCCCGCCGGGCGCTCGCGCCCGTGTCCCGCACCGACCGAGGAAGCACATGGCGACTCAGACCGAACCGACCGCAGCGGCCCGCGCGGCACGGCGCCGCGTCCGGGGCGGGTGATCGTCTCCTGGCTCACCACGACCGACCACAAGCGGATCGGCCATCTCTACCTCGTCACGTCGTTCGGCTTCTTCCTGATCGCCGGCGCACTGGCGATGGCGCTGCGCGCGGAGCTGGCCCGGCCGGGGCTGCAGTTCCTCTCCGCCGAGCAGTACAACCAGTCCTTCACCATGCACGGCACGATCATGCTGCTGCTGTTCGCCACCCCGACGTTCGCCGGTTTCGCCAACGCGGTGATGCCGTTGCAGATCGGCTCCCCGGACGTGGCGTTCCCGCGGCTGAACATGTTCTCGTACTGGCTGTTCCTGTTCGGCGGGCTGATCGTGCTCGGCAGCTTCCTCACCCCGCAGGGCGCCGCCGACTTCGGCTGGACCGCCTATACGCCGCTCAGCGGCCCGCTGCGCAGCCCCTACGTCGGCGGCGACCTGTGGATCATGGGGCTGGCGCTGTCGGGGTTCGGCACGATCCTGGGGTCGGTCAACTTCATCACCACGATCATCTGCATGCGCGCCCCGGGCCTGACGATCTTCCGGATGCCGATCTTCACCTGGAACGTGCTGCTCACCTCGGTGCTGGTGCTGCTGGCCTTCCCGGTGCTGGCCGCGGCGCTGCTGGTCCTGGAGGCAGACCGCAAGTTCGGTGCGCACGTGTTCGACCCCCAGTACGGCGGGGCCATCCTGTGGCAGCACCTGTTCTGGTTCTTCGGCCACCCGGAGGTGTACATCCTCGCCCTGCCGTTCTTCGGGGTGATCACCGAGATCATCCCGGTCTTCGCCCGCAAGCCGATCTTCGGCTACATGGGCCTGGTGGGGGCCACCATCGCCATCGCCGGGCTGTCGGCGACCGTCTGGGCGCACCACATGTTCGCCACCGGTGCCGTGCTGCTGCCGTTCTTCTCCTTCCTGACGTATCTGATCGCCGTGCCCACCGGGGTGAAGTTCTTCAACTGGATCGGGACGATGTGGAACGGCTCGCTGTCGTTCGAGCCGCCGATGCTGTGGGCGGCCGGTTTCCTGGTGACCTTCCTCTTCGGCGGTCTGACCGGGGTCGTGCTGGGCTCGCCGCCGCTGGACTGGCACGTCACCGACT
This sequence comes from Streptomyces sp. SW4, assembly GCA_003248315.1. GTDB lineage: Bacteria > Actinomycetota > Actinomycetes > Streptomycetales > Streptomycetaceae > Streptomyces. The sequence goes on along the minus strand of QKWM01000004.1, from coordinate 5,404,274 downwards.
CGTACTTCGTCGTGGCGCACTTCCACTACGTGCTGTTCGGCACGATCGTGTTCGCCATGTTCGGCGGATTCAGCTTCTGGTGGCCGAAGATGACGGGGCGGATGCTCGACCACCGCCTGGAGAAGATCCACTTCTGGACGCTCTTCACCGGCTTCCACACCACGTTCCTGGTGCAGCACTGGCTCGGCGCCGAGGGCATGCCCCGCCGGTACGCCGACTACCTGGCCGCCGACGGGTTCACCGCGCTGAACACCCTCAGCACCGTCGGCGCCTTCCTGCTGGGCCTGTCGACGCTGCCGTTCCTCTACAACGTCTGGAAGACGGCCAGGTACGGCACGAAGGTCGAGGTCGACGACCCCTGGGGGTACGGGCGGTCGCTGGAGTGGGCCACCTCCTGTCCCCCGCCCCGGCACAACTTCCACGCGCTGCCGCGGGTGCGTTCGGAGTCGCCCGCGTTCGACCTGCACCACCCGGGCCTGTCCCGTCTCGACCAGGCGGAGCACACCGGGCGGCGGGACGCGGTGGAGCCCGAGGGCCGGGGGGACGTCAGCTGAGCGGTGCGCGCACGCCGGTGAGCACGACGCCGCTGCGGGGCCGGGTCGGGACGCGTCGCAGCGGGATGCGCAGGTCCTGCCGGGGAAGCGTGTACTCCAGGCGGGCCAGGCGGACGGCGAGCGCCTCCAGCAGGCCGACGGTGACGCGTTCCCCGGGGCACCGGTGGCCGGTGGCCGGGTCGCCGCCGCCCTGCGGGATCAGCTCGTCGGCACCGATCGGCCGGTCGAGGAACCGCTCCGGCCGGAACGTGTACGGGTCGCCCCAGAGCTTGGCGTCGTGGTTCTGCCCGTAGACGTCGAGCAGCAGGATGCCGCCTGCGGGCAGTGAGGCGCCGTGCCAGGTCAGGTCGGTGACGGCCAGTCCGCCGAGGAACGGGGCGAACGGGTAGAAGCGGCGCACCTCGTGGGCGAAGGCCGTGGCGAAGGCGGCGTCACCGGTGCGCAGCCGCTCGCGGCAGCCGGGCCACCGGGCGAGCGCGTGCGCCGAGAAGGCGACGAACCAGCTGACGGCGGCCGTGGGCCGGACGACGTTGAGCAGCTCGACCGCGGCCGTGCGCGCGTCCAGCGGCCGGTCCGGGGTGTCGCGGTGCCGGGCGACCCGGTCGAGCACCGAGTCCGCGGGCGCCGCGACCGCGCCGGAGCGGACGTCCTCCACCAGCCGGGAGAACCGGTCCTCCTGACGGCGCCGGGCCCGGCGGGCGCGCCAGTGGCGGGGCCCGGCGGTGGCGAACCCGTCGACCATCGCCACCAGGTCCCTCGCCAGGGCCTCCGCGCCGGCGCCGGGTGACGGGATCCCGGCCCAGCGGCTCACGCCCTCGGTGAGGAGGACGGCGGCCTCGTCGAACAGCACGACGCGGTCCCGCTCGCTCCAGGAGCGGACGGCGTCGTCCCAGCAGGCGGTGACGTGCTCGGTGACGCCCGCGACCGCCTCCGGGGCCAGCAGCGGCAGGAACAGCTCCTTGCGGGCACGGTGGGGGCCGCCGTCGAGGGTGTGCACCGCGCCCTGTCCGAAGAGGGTGTCCAGCACCGGTCCGGGCAGGGCGCCGTGCCGGCGGACCCTGCTCTCGTCGTAGAACAGGCGCACCGCGTCCGGTCCCCGCACGGCCAGCGCGGGCTTGCCGAGCAGCCGGGTGCGCACCACGGGGCCGTCGCTCTCGCGCATGCGGTCGGGCAGCCACGCGTAGCCCCCGGCCAGCAGGGCCGGGCTGCGGTCGATCAGGGGACGGCGGTCGGTGTCCATGGCCGCCGGGTGCCCCGGCGGCCCCGGCGGACACCTGCGCCCTGACACTTCTCAGGGACACCCGCGGACCTCCGTCGCCTACGGTGCGAAGTGCCCGGCCGGCTGCGACGAGTTCGCCGGCTGCCGTCGGCGGCCTGCCGGCCCGGGCGCCGGCAACCGCGTGGCCGGGGCGAGCGGCCCGGCCCGCGCGCACGACACCGGTACGACCGCTCACCGGAACGACCGGCACCACACGACCGATCACAGGGGATGTCCATGAAGCGACTGATGCGCCGCTCCGCCACCGCGCTGGCCGCCGCCGCGCTCACCGCCGGCGCGCTGGCCGGCACGTCCCAGGCGGCCCCGGCCGCCCCGGCGGGCGGCGACCCGACGCTCACCGACGTCTACATCTGGGCCACGGACGTCCGGCTGCGCCAGCACCCGACCACCGACTCCAACGTGCTCGCGGTCCGCTCGAGGTACTGGCTGGACGCCGTGTGCCAGAAGCAGGGCGAGTACGTCCACGACCCGGCCGTCGGCGGCAACCGCTGGTGGACCGCCGTGCAGGAGTTCTCCGGCAGCGACATCGCCTGGGTGAACAACCTCTACCTCCGGGGCGGCGAGAAGATCGCCGGGGTGCCGGACTGCTGACCCACGAGGCGCGCGCCACGAGGCGTGACGGGGGGCGGGGGCGGGCCGGTCGCGACCGGCCCGCCCCGCGGTGTTCCGGTTCAGTACAGCTTCTCCACGGCGCGGACGGTGGTGGCCTTGAAGTCGGCGACCTGTGCGTGCCGGAAGTCGCCCATCTGGCCCCAGCTGACCACGGTCACGGTCCGCCCGTCCCGGCCCACCGAGAGCAGGCCGATGTCGGAGGCGCCCCAGGAGGCCTCGGTGTGGACGCCGTAGACGTGGGCGCCCTCCTGCACGTCGAGCCGGCCGTAGTACTTCTGCTCGGCGGTGATGTCGGGGTGGCGCTCCATCAGCGTCTCGGCGCAGTCCGCGAGGTGGCGCCGCAGCAGGGCCGCGAACTCCTTGGCCCGCTGGGTGCTGCGTTCGACCACGGTGACCTGCAGGGCGCCGGTGTCGTACTCGGTCCAGTACCGGCGGTGGGAGGAGGTGGACGGCAGGGCGTCGCCCACGCAGACGGGCAGCGGGTCCGGCTGCCCGGCGGTGACCGGTCCGGCGTACCAGCCGGAGGACGGGTGCGGCGGCAGCTCGGCCGGCGCGAGGAACCGGGGCGTGGCGGCGGACGGGGCCGCGGCGGACGGGACGGCGGCCACGGCGAGCGCCGCGGCGGCGGCCGACGCGGCGACGGCGGTGCGGGTGGCGCGGGCACGGACGGACATGTTTCCCCCATGTCGCTCGGTCACGGTGCGGGTCGGGCCGGACCGGGCGGGAACGCGCTCTGCGCGCGGGCGTCCCCGGTCCTGACACCTCCTACGACCCGTCACCGCCCCCGACCGTTGCCCCGGCGCCGCGCAACGGTTCCGTCCCGATCGTCACCGCCGGGCAACAGCCGATCGTCACCGCCGGGGCAGCCGCGCCGGGCCGGTCAGTCCGCGTCCGGCGCGGACCGCTCCCGCACCTGGTCCTCCAGCCGACGCAGGCTGGTCTCGAGCGCTTCGGTCACCTCCTGGCGGCCCGGGTCGTGGCTGTCGTCGAAGAACGACAGGTGCACGGTCACCTCGCTGGCGCCGCTGCCGATGCCGGCGACCTGGAGCCATCCGGCGTAGCTGCCCTGGTCGCGGGTGCCCCACTCGAGCCGCAGCTGCTCGGGCCGGGCCCGCAGCAGGGCGGAGGTGTCCTGGTCGGTGCGGTCCTCGTGGACGGTGACGGCGGGCGGCTCCCCGGCGTGCACGTGCAGCTCCCGCGGCAGCCAGGCGTCGAGGCCCGCGAGGTCGGCGGCGCGGTCGAAGACGTCCTCGGGCCGCGCGGTCATGGTGCGGGAGCGTTCGTACTCGGTCATGGCGTCGTCCCTCCTCGGCTCGGTGCCGGGCGCAGGAACCGCGTGCCCCGGACGGGCGGGACCGAAGCGTGCCCGGCGCGATCCGGACCCCGCCTCCGGCCGTCGCCGGCCGCCCCGGCGTGGGCGGTCACCGCGTCCCTCCGGCGCGCGAGGCGGGACGGACGGTGCCAGACTGCTCGGCGTGTGTCCCGTTCCGGCGGAGCTCCGACGAGGGGAGACGAGGTGTCGACGGCTGAGGCGAGCGAGGAGATGCTCCTGGAGTTCCTGGCCGATCCGGAGCATCTGACGCTGGACCTGTCCACCGCCGTGAGCCGCTGCGCCCGGGCCCTGGGTCTCCAGCACGCGGTGGTCTACCTGGTCGACATCCAGCAGCGGCGCCTGGTTCCGCAGACCGACGTGGCCTCCGCCCTGCCCGTGGACGGCTCGCTGGCCGGCTGGGCGTACCGCACGCAGTCGCTGCGGGTCGAGGAGGCGGAGGCGGGCGGGGTCACGGCCTGGTACCCGCTGCTGGACGGGGCGGAACGGCTCGGTGTCCTCGCCGTGAACCAGACCTCGCTCACCGCCCCTTCGCTCACCCGCGGCCGGGCGCTCGCCTCGCTGATCGCGATGATGATCACGTCCAAGCGGGCGTTCGAGGACTCCTTCGTCCGGCGGACCCGCACGGAACGGATGCAGCTCCCCTCGGAGATGCTCCGCGCCTTACTGCCGCCCCGCACCATCGGCAACGCCCAGGTGGTGTCGACCGCCGTGCTGGAGCCGGCCTACGAGATCGGCGGCGACGCCTTCGACCACGCGCTCACCGGGACCGCCCTGCACGCCTCCGTCTTCGACGCCATGGGGCACGACCTCGCCTCCGGGCTCACCAGCGCGGTGTCCCTGTCGGCCTGCCGCAACGCCCGGCGCACCGACGCCGAGCTGCCCGAGCTGGTGGAGTCGATCGACGAGGCGCTGTCGAGGTGGCTGCCGGAGAAGTTCTGCACCGGGATCATCGCCCAGCTCGACCTGACCACCGGAGTGCTGCGGTGGAGCAACTGCGGGCATCCCGCCCCCTGCTCATCCGGGGCGACGAACTGCTCATCGACGCGCTCGAACGGGAGGCGGACCCGCCCCTGGGGCTGCCGGCGCTGCTGACGTCCCGGCCGCGCCGGACGCACGAGACGACCCTGGAGCCCGGCGACCGGGTGCTGATGTACACCGACGGGATCACCGAGGCCCGTACCCGGGAGGCCCGGCTCATGGGCCTGGAACGGTTCGCCGACTACGTCATCCGGGCCACCGCCGGCGGCGAGCTGGCGCCGGAGTCGCTGCGCCGGCTGATCCACTCGATCCTGGACGCGCAGGCCGAGCGGCTGCGGGACGACGCGACCCTGCTGATGTTCCAGTGGCGGCCGCCGCCGGGCTGAGCCGCCGGCCGGGGCGGGGACGGGGTCCGGGCGGGTGCCGGCGGCGGGGCCCGCGGTGTGGCCTCACACGTCGTGTCCCTGGTCCCGCAGCCAGCCGTGCACCGTGTCCTTGTCGGCCGGGGTGATGCGTACCGGTGCGTCGACCCGGGGTCCCTCGTCCTCGTTGAAGCCGGTGTCGGTGACGCGGGCGGTGACCCAGGTCGCCAGGTCCTCGGCCGCCCGGGGCGTGAGGGCGCCCCGCTCCCAGCCGGCCCGGGCCTCGCGGGCGGCCCCGGCGTCGTGCCGTTCGGTCTCCGCCAGCCAGGCCGACACCAGCCGCTCGACGGTCCTGCGCTGCTCGGCCGGGAGCTGCTGCCCGGCCTGCTGCCTGTCGCTCGTGTTCATGCCGCCCGAGTGCCCGGATCGGCGCGGATCGTGTCGACGCCCGGGCGCCGGGTACCCGAAGGGCACCGAGAACGGCCCGGGGGGACCCGTCCCCGGCGGCCGAGGACGGCACGGTCCGGAAAGGGGACAGCGATGACGCAGCCCGCCGACGACAACGCTCTCGACCAGCGCGCCGGCGTGTCCGAACTCCGTCTGGCGTCCGGCGACCCCGGGCCGGCCCCCGGGCAGGCCTGAGCGGCACGCCCGGCGACGACCTCCCGCTCGACCGCAACCAGGCGATCCTCCAGGCCGCCAAGCAGGTCGGCTCCCTGCTGAAGAAGACCGGTCTGCCGTTCGCGCTGGCCGGCAGCGTCGCGGTGTACGCCCACGGCGGCACCCAGAACCTCCAGCACGACGTCGACTTCTGCATCCGGCCGGAGGACGCCGGGACCGTCGCCGACGCGCTGCGCGAGGCCGGTCTCACCGTCTACACGCCGCCCGAGGACTGGCTGCTCAAGGCCACCTGCCTCGGACAGCAGGTGGACCTCATCTTCGAGATGGCGCACCAGCCGGTCTCGGCGGAGCTGCTGGCGCGGGCCGAGGAACTCTCGGTCGACTCCGTGCTCATGCCGGTGCTGTCCCCCACCGACCTGATGCGCAGCCTGCTGGCCGCGTTCTCCGAGCACCACTGCGACTTCGGGGCGGTGCTGCCGATCGCCCGCACCCTGCGGGAGAAGATCGACTGGGCGGCGGTGCGCCGGGACTGCGGGGACGAGCCGATGCCGGCCGCGTTCTTCTACATCCTGGAACGGCTGGAGATCATCGCCCCCGGCCGCCCGGGCCCGTCGAGCGCCCCGATCCCGTCCGAGGAGGATCACCGATGAGCGACCCCGTCGCCCGCCAGGGTCCCGCCGCGGGCGCCGCGCCCCCCGCCCAGAACGTCGAGTACCGCGTCGCCCACCTCCAGGACCGGCTCGCCGCCGAGGAACTGGGCGAGCTGGGGGTGCGGTCCGAGATCCGGGCCGGGGCGGTCGTGGTGACCGGCACCGTTCCCTCCGCCCAGTGCCGCGAGACCCTGCTGCGCGTCGTCCACGAGGAGCTGGCCGGGATCACCGTGCACAGCGACATCGTCGTCGCGGAGACGGCCCGGCCCGACCATGCGGAGGAGCTGTGATGATCCGCGTAGCCGCCGTCGGAGACATCCACATGGGCTGGACAGCCAGGGTCTGCTGCGCCCCGCCTTCGACACGCTGCCCGAGTGCGCCGACCTGCTGCTGCTCGCCGGCGACCTCACCCGTCACGGCACACCGGAGGAGACCCGGGTGGTCGCCCAGGAGGTCCGGGACCTGCCGGTGCCGGTGATCGCCGTGCTCGGCAACCACGACCACCACGACGAGCAGCCCGAGAAGGTCACGGCCATCCTCCAGGACGCCGGGGTCACCGTCCTCGAGGGCGAGGGCACCGTCGTGGAGTGCGGCGGCGTCCGCGTCGGAGTGGCCGGGGCCAAGGGCTTCTGCGGGGGTTCGTCGGGCGCAGCGCCGGGGAGTTCGGGGAACCGCTGATGAAGGAGTTCGTGCGGACCACGCGGCGCAGCGCGGACTCGCTGGGCGCCGCGCTGAAGGACCTGGACGGGCGGGGGTGCGACGTGCGGGTGGCGCTGACCCACTTCTCGCCCGTCGCCGACACGCTCGCCGGCGAACCCCTGGAGATCTACCCGTTCCTCGGCAGCTATCTGCTGGCCGAGGCGATCGACACGGCCGGCGCGGACCTCGCGGTGCACGGGCACGCGCACCTGGGCTCCGAGCACGGCATGACGGCGGGCGGGGTCCGGGTGCGCAACGTCGCCCAGCCGGTGATCCGCCGCGCCTTCAACGTGTACCAGCTGCCCACCGGCTGACCGGGCCGCGCGCCCGGCCGGCCCCGGCGGTGCGGCCCCGTGCCGCCGGCGGTCCCCGCCGCGGCGTCGCTTCAGGACGGCCGCGCCGGGTACCCGGGGCCGGCAGTGCACCGGAGCGGGCAGGAGGCGGCATGACGGAGGCGGACCGCATCGCACATCCGTGGGGCGAGCGGGTCCCGTACGGGCGGCACGGGACGTGGCCGGCCCGGGTGGACACCTTCCTGGCGGAGGGCGTGGCGTCCGGCGCGGTGGAGCGGTGGGTGCAGTCGGCGTCGATCCTGCACTCCGACGGCGACGCGATGGACATCGCGGTGGCCGACGGGCGCATGGTCGGCGTGCGGGGGCGGGCCGTGGACCGGGTCAACCGGGGCCGGCTCGGCCCGAAGGACCTGTTCGCCTGGCAGGCCAACGCCTCCGGGGACCGGCTGACCCGGCCGCTCGTCAGGCGCGACGGCCGGCTGGTGGAGACGGACTGGGACACGGCGATGGAGCTGGTCGCCGCGCGGTCACGGGAGCTGCTGCGGGAACGCGGGCCCGGATCGATCGGCTTCTACACCAGCGGACAGCTGTTCCTGGAGGAGTACTACACCCTCGCCGTCCTCGCCCGCGCCGGGATCGGCACCCCTCACCTGGACGGCAACACCCGGCTGTGCACGGCGACGGCGGCGGAGGCGCTGAAGGAGACGTTCGGATGCGACGGGCAGCCCGGCTCCTACGACGACTTCGACCACGCCGACGTGGTGGCGCTGTTCGGCCACAACATCGCCGAGACGCAACCGGTGCAGTGGATGCGGCTGCTGGACCGCATGGAGGGCGCGGACCCGCCTCGGCTGCTGTGCGTGGACCCCCGGCCGACGCGGGTGGCGCGGCACGCCGCCGTCCATCTGGCGCCCCGCGTCGGCACCAACGTGGCGCTGCTCGACGCGCTGCTGCACGAGACGATCCGGCACGAGCGGATCGACCGCGACTTCATCGCCGCGCACACCGTCGGCTTCGAGGAACTGGCCGAACGGGTCGCCGGCTGCACACCGGCGTGGGCGGCGGCGATCTGCGACGTGCCGGCCGCCCGGATCGAGGAGGCCGCCGAACTCGTCGGCACCGCCGACGCGCTGACGTCCACCGTGCTGCAGGGCGTCTACCAGTCCCACCAGGCGACCGCCGCGGCGGTGCAGGTCAACAATCTGCACCTGATCCGCGGCATGCTGGGCCGCCCCGGCGCCGGCCTGCTCCAGATGAACGGCCAGCCCACCGCGCAGAACACCCGTGAGTGCGGCGCCGACGGCGACCTGCCGGGCTTCCGCAACTGGCAGAACGACGCCCATGTCGCCGAACTGGCGCAGCTGTGGAACGTCGAGCCGGCGACCATCCCGCACTACGCGCCGCCCACCCACGCGATGCAGATGTTCCGGTACGCCGAGCAGGGCTCGCTGCGCATGCTCTGGATCAGCGGCACCAACCCCGCGGTCTCCCTGCCCGAACTGGCCCGGATCCGCTCGGTCCTGACGCAGAAGCGGCTGTTCACGGTCGTGCAGGACCTGTTCCTGACGGAGACCGCGCAGCTCGCCGACGTGGTGCTGCCCGCCGCCACCTGGGGCGAGAAGACCGGCACCCTCACCAACGCCGACCGCACCGTGCACCTGTCGGACAAGGCGGTGGAACCGCCCGGCGAGGCCCGGCCCGACCTGGACATCTTTCTGGACTACGCGCGGCGCATGGACTTCCGGGACAAGGACGGCGGGCCGCTGATCACCTGGCACGACCCGAGTCCGCGTTCGAGGCGTGGAAGCGGTGCAGCGCCGGCCGCCCCTGCGACTACACCGGTCTGTCCTACGCCAAGCTGCGCGGCACCGGCGGCATCCAGTGGCCGTGCGACGAGAACGCCCCGAGGGCACGCCCCGGCTCTACACCGACGGCATCACCTGGGCCCGCCCGGACGTGTGCGAGAGCTACGGCAAGGACCTGGAGACGGGCGCCGCGAACGAGGCGGTGGAGTACCGCTCCCTCAACCCGGACGGCAAGGCGGTCCTCAAGGCGGCCACGTACCTGCCGCCGCACGAGACGCCCGACGAGGAGCACCCGTTCCAGCTGACCACGGGCGCACGGTCTACCACTTCCACACCCGCACGAAGACCGGCCGGGCCCCTCAGCTCGACGCCGCCGCGCCCGACGTGTGGGTGGAGATCTCCGTGACCGACGCACAGCGGCTCGGCCTCGGCGAGGGCGACCTGGTCGACGTCACCACCGCCCGCGGCGCCCTGCGGGGCCGGCTGCGGGTGACGGACATCCGGCAGGGCCTGCTGTTCGTGCCGTTCCACTACGGCTACTGGGACACCGAGGCGGGTTCGGGACCCGGGCCCGGCACCCCGGGGCGGGCCGCCAACGAGACGACGGTCACCGACTGGGACCCCGTCTCCAAGCAGCCGCTGTTCAAGACCTCCGCCGCCGCGCTCACCCTCGTGGCCCGGGGCGACGGCAGCCCCTCCCCCGCGCCGACGACCACCGCGTCGGCACCGGCCGAGGACGCGGTCGTACCGCCCACGGCGGCCACGGCGGCCGGGGCCGCGGCGGAAACCGGCCAGGAACCCACCGCGTTCCCGCACGATCCGCAGGGAGGCGCCTCGTGAACGGCATCGGTCTGACCCTGCGCGTGCTGCACCGCGGCGAGCGGCATCTGGCGCACGACCTCGTGGTCGTGGCCGAGCGGCACACGACCGAGCACGAGGTCCGGCATGTCGCGACCGACCTCGCGGACTGGTCCCGGGAGCACGTCCGGCGGCTGGCGGACGTCGCCGCGGACCACGGTCTCGACCTGGGCGACGCGCCCGACGACGACGGCGACGGGGTGTTCGCGGCCCTGCGCAGAAAGGCGTCGCAGGCCGTGGGCGGCCGCCCGGAGCCCGGGCTGCTCCTCCTGCGCGACCTGCGCGACCTGCACCTCGCGGCGGCGGAGAACTCGCTGCACTGGGAGATGCTGGCCCAGGCCGCCCAGGCGTCGAGGGACACCGGGCTGCTGGAGCTGGCCTCCGACTGCCATCCGCGGACGCTGCGGCAGATGCGGTGGACCAACACGATGATCAAGAACCTGTCGCCGCAGATCCTCACCGGTTTGTGAGCCGCGCCGGCGTCCTGTGAGGCACGCCGCATGGCGGCGGACCGGCGGGGCACCCGGTGACCGCCGAGAGGCCCGAATCCCGAGAGCACTACACAGCCTGGAGAGACCCATGAGCCTGCTGCGCCTGGTCGGCCGCCCCATGCTGGCGTCGATGTTCGTCACCGGCGGCCTGAACTCCGTCCGCAACCCCGAAGCCGTGGCCCGGTCGCCGAGCCCGTCGTACGGCCGATCGCCGACAAGGTGCCGCAGCTGCCGGACCGCACCGAGCAGCTCGTCCGGCTCAGCGGCGCCGTGCAGGTGGCGGGCGGGGTGCTGCTCGGCCTGGGCCGGTTCCCGCGGCTGTCCGCACTGGCCATCGCCGGGACCCTGGTGCCGACCACACTGGCGGCGCACCGGTTCTGGGAGGCGGACGACCCCGAGGAGCGCGGTCAGCAGCGGATCCACTTCTTCAAGAACCTGTCCATGCTCGGCGGTCTGCTGATCGCCGCCGACGACACGGGCGCCGCCCCGTCGCTGCTGTGGCGCGGCCGGCACGCCGCCAAGGACCTGCGGCGCGACGCCCACCTGGTGCGCCGCTCGGTGCGGGCCACGGCCGGTACGGCCGCCACGGCGGGCGGCCTGCGGGCCCGCCTGCCCCGCTGACCGGTCCGCACGGAGCAGCCGGGCGGGCGGCCGGGCGCCGGGTGTGGTCGGCTGGCCCCGGGTGCACCCGGCGGTCGTCGCGTTAGCCCGCCGGGGACCGGGGGACCCGATGCCCGTGGCGGGCCGCTTCCGAGGCCGCCGCGACTTTGTGTGGAGGTGAGGACATGGGCCACGGAGGAAACGTCATCGACGAGCTGACGACCGATCACCGCGAGGTCGAGGAGCTCTTCGGCAAGATCGAGGGACTGCCCTCGGGTCACAAGGACCGCAAGCTCTACGCCGACCAGGTCACCATCGAGCTGGTCCGGCACTCGGTGGCGGAGGAGGCCTACCTGTACCCGGCCGTGCGGGAGCACGTCGCCAACGGCGACGCCCTCGCGGACAAGGAGCTGGAGGACCACGCCGAGGCCGAGCAGATCATGAAGGATCTGGAGGGCTGCGCCGCCGACGACCCCGAGTTCGACCGGCTGATGGGCCGGCTGATGAGCGAGATCCGTTCGCACGTCGCCGACGAGGAGGGCAACCTCTTCCCGCGGCTGCGCGAGGCGTGCCCGCCGGACGCGCTGATGGAGCTGGGCGACAAGGTCCGGCAGGCGAAGAAGACCGCGCCGACCCGGCCCCACCCGTCGGCCCCGGACAAGCCGCCGATGAACAAGCTGATGGCACCCGGTGCGGGGCTGGTGGACCGGATGCGGGACGCGCTGAGCGGCCGCGGGAAGGCCGACTGAGACACGAGGTCCGTCCCGTGAGGACGCGGTGACGCAGGGGCCGGCGCCGTGACGGCGCCGGGCCCCTGCGCATTCCGCATTGCCCCACGGCGTCGGGTGGCCTCGCCGCTGTCGGGCGGCCTCTCTCCGCCGGCGGTGCGGTGTCCGGCGGTCAGCCGGCGGTGCCCAGCAGCCGGCGTACGGCGCGGACCACGGCGTCGGCGGCGCCCGGGTCACCGTCCCGGGCCTCGACGCACACCGAGGGCACCTGGTACGGGGCCCGGTCCGCGGCGGCCGGTGCCGAACCGGGCAGGGACACGACGGGCGTGCCCACCGCGGCCGCGAGAAGGGCCGGCCCGGCGGAGCCGGTGACCAGCGCGTCCGCGGACCGCAGCACCCCGGCGAGCGCCCGCGCCGTCGTCCGGCCGCCGAGGTCGACGGCGGCGTCCCCGCTGACCCTCCGGGTCAGGGCCGTCTCACCGGCCCCGCCGGTGACCACCACGCGGTGGCCCGCGTCGCAGAGCCGGGCGACGGTCTCGGCGCCGCGCTCGGCGTCCCAGGCGCGCGCCGGGTCGCCCGCCCCGGGGTGCACGACGACGTACGGGCCGTTCCCGGTGAGCGAGGCCGTGTCGGGGGACGGCCGGACGCGCAGTCGGCCGTCGTCGCCGGTGCGCAGGGCGAAGCCCATCGCGAGGGCCGCGTCGAGCGCCGTCTCGGCCCGGTGCCGGCGGTGGTCCGGGAACCGGCGAGACCGCCGGCCGGTCCCCGGCGCCGGGAGACCGGCCTACGACGGGTGCGTCGTCGAAGGGCCCACGGTCGAGAAGAGCGTCGCCGAGGAGGGCGTCGTCGAGGAGCCCGTCCTGCACGGGGCCGCCCTCGACGGCTCCACCGCCGGCGGGCTGACCGTCGGTGACGAACGCGTCGGTGACGAACCGGTCGGGGCGGCGGGCGCCGGCAGGCCCCCGGCCGAGGGCGCCGGCGCCCAGGAAAGCTGCGCCGAGGGCATCCGCGCCCGGGGAGCCGGCGGCGGGCGCGCCGATGCGGCCTACCCGGGCGGTGCGCAGCAGCCGGGCCGCGGGGAGCGCGTCGTGCCGCTCCGGGGTGAGGACGAGTGCGACGTCGTAGCCCTCCCGGCGCAGCCGCCGGACCACGGCGTCGGTAGCGTCGCCGGCGCCGGTCCCGGTGGTGTCCGGGCCGGTCCCCTCCCCCGGGGACTCCCAGGTCACGACGTCGTCCACGTGGGGCAGCAGCCGGGCGGCCGGCGCGCCACGGGCCCCGCACAGCATGGTCACGCGGCCGGCCCGGTTGGCGACCGCCCGGACCGCCGGACCCGCGAGGATCACGTCGCCGAATCCGCCAGCGTGGGCGACGAGCGCCTTCACGCCCACCACTCCCCTCCGTCACGGCCGGCCGTCACCGCCGGCACGGGCTCGGGTTCCTCCCGCAGGGCGGCGACCGTGCGCTCCAGCCCCTCCTGCCACGACACCTTGGGCATCCAGCCGAAGATCTCCCGGGCGAACCCGGTGACCGGGCGCGGCTCCCGGGCGGGCTCCCGCGGCCCGTCGACGAAGGTGAGCGGTGACGCCGAGCCGGTCAGTTCGATCACCCGGCGGGCGATCTCGGCCTCCGTGGGCGCCTCGTCGCCGCCGATGTCCACCGGACGCACCGACCGGCCGGCGGCCACCAGGAACACGCCGTCGACCAGGTCGTCCACGTAGCACAGGGAGTGGGCCCGGCTGCCGTCCCCGGTGACGGTGACCGGCTGCCCGGACAGGGCCTGCTCCAGAAAGCGGCCCGGCGGGCTGCCGTCGTCCGTGCGCATCCGGGGCCCGCAGGCGGGGAACAGCCGGACGATGCCGGCGTTGGCGCCGGGGTCGCCGGCCTCTGCGGCGACCAGGGCCTCGGCGAACCGGACGGCGGCGGCGTACGTGCCGTGCGGGCCGACGGGGTCGGTGCCGGCCCCGTCGGCGGCGGTGTACGGCTCCGGCGGCGAGGAGGCGAGCAGGAACCGCGCCCCGTCCCGCCGGGCCACGGCCAGCGCCGCGCGGGTGCCGGGACCGGCGGCGTCCAGCACCTCACCGGTCCGGTCGGGCCGCACGGCGGCCGGGCAGGCGGGACCGGCCAGGTGCAGCACCAGGTCGTACGGGCCGGTGAGGGCCTCGGGGCAGCCCGGGTCGCCGATGTCCCGTTCGAGGAAGCGGAAGCCGGGCCGGCCGGCCAGATGGGCCACCTTCTCGGCCCGGCCGGTGGAGAGGTTGTCCACGCAGTCGACTTCGACCCCTGAATCGAGCAGCCGGGTGCACAGATGTGAGCCGAGGAACCCGGCGCCGCCGGTGACCAGGGCCCGGGACCAGGGCGCGGTGGGCTCGGTCTTCAGGGTGCATGCCGCTATCGGCAACACGAGGACCACCATCCTTCCGCTGCGCGACGCTCGGAGCGCGTCCCCGGGTGCCCCACCGAGTCGCATTCATACCCTGACGTCTGCTTCCGTCCCCTCCCGTGCGGCCGGCGGCCCGGGCCCGGACGGGACAGCCGCGGCCCCGGGAGGAAGGGGCTCTCGGTGAGGGCTCGGCGAGGGGCGGGGATCCGCGGACGGTGTGTCCACCGTCACCGTCCGAGGCAGGCGGGACCAGGGCCCGCCGGGCCTGTGATCAACCACACTCACGGCGCCAACGCGCCTGCCGCGAACGCCGGTTCGCGTCGGCGCCGTACGCCCGCCGAGGCCCGGTGGCGAGGACTCGCCCCTCCCCTCTGCCACCATGGTCCGCGCCGTCGAACCGGCTCAGTGGAGCGGCCGTGCAGCGCAGCCGGCGATCTCGCTCCGGTCCCCAGTCCCCTCCGGGTCTCCCGACTCGTCTTCGAGTGCCGCACTGTGTCTTCCTCCTCCCCGCCTCCGCCCCTCGGGCCGCCGCGCCGGAACCGGCGCCCGCGCCCGCCGACCCTCCGTCTCCCGCGTCGTCTGCGGCGTCCCGCTCGCCGTGGCGGTCCCTGCGCTACCGCAGCATGCGCTGGTGGTCCGTCGCGAACTTCGTGTCGAACGCCGGTACGTGGATGCAGCTCACGGTGCAGAACCTGCTCGTGCTGCAGATCACCGGGTCCGCCGCCGCCACCGGCCTGTCGATGTCCGTGCAGGCCGCGCCCGCGCTGCTGATCAGCGTGTTCGGCGGTGCGGCGGTCGACCGCTGGCCCAGGAAGGTGACGGCCGCCGTCAGCCAGGCGCTGCTCGGCGCCGTGGCGTTCACCACCGCCGTCCTCGTGGCGCTGGACCGGCTGGACATGACCTCCCTGATGGTGCTGGCCGCCGTGACCGGCGTCATCGCCACCGTCGACGGTCCGGCGTGCTCCCTGCTCGGCAACGACCTGGTCCCCGCGGAGGACGTGCCGTCCGCGATCGGCGTGGGCGCGCTGGTGCACCAGGCGGGCAGGCTCACCGGCGCGGCCCTGGCCGGTGTGACGGTCGGCTTCCTCGGCACGGCCGCCGCGTACGCGGCCAACGGGGTGTCGTTCCTGTTCGTGGCGTCGGTCATCCCCTTCCTGCGCCCGGGCCGGGACGCGGTGACCGCGCCCCCGGCACCGGCCGGGCCGGGGCGGAAGCGCGGCGCGGGCGGGCAGCTGTCCGTCCGGGAGGGCCTGGCGTTCTTCGCGCGCCGGCCGCGGCTGCTCGCGCTGGCCGGTGTCACCGGGGTCAGCGCCGTGTTCGGCCGCAACTACGCGCTGACGCTCGCCGTCCTCGTCACCGGGCCGCTGGCCGGCGGCGCGGGATCCTTCGGCACCGTCTCCACGGTGCTGGCGGTCGGCGGCATCATCGGGGCCGTGCTGGGCGGCCGGCTGCGCAGGCCCTCGGTGCGGCTGGTCGGCGCGCTCGCCGCGGCGGGCGGGCTGCTGCAGGTGGTGGCGGGGATGTCGCCGTCGCTGGCCGTGCTGCTGGTGCTCGTGCTGCCGATGGCCGTGGTCGAGTCCGTCTCGGACACCGCCGGCACGGCCGTGCTGCAGACGGACCCGCCGGCGCATCTGCGGGGGCGGGTGCTCGGGTGTGGGGCAGCATCGGCACGGTGTGGAGCCTGGGCGGGCCGCCGGCGATCGGTCTGCTGATGGAGCTGGCGGGGCCGCGGGGCGCCCTCGTCTCCGGTGGGCTGATCATCGCGGGGGCGATCGGGGCGGGTATCTGCTGCGGGGGCGTCGCCCTGCGGTGCCGGTCTCCGTCCGGACGGAGACCGGCGACCTGCCGGAACGCGCGGCCCTCGGCACGGCCGCCTGACCCCACGTTTCCTCGCCCCCGCCGCCCTTACCCTTCCGACCCTGGGGCTGCGCCCCAGACCCCGCTTCGGCCTGAACGGCCTCGTCCTCAAGCGCCGGACGGGCTGAATCCAGCCCTCCGGCGTTTGAGGAGCGGGGGTCCGGGGCAGAGCCCCGGGTCGGGAAGGGAAGGGCGGCGGGGCGAACGGCGTCAGGCGGCCAGGGTGCGGCCGGGGTGCAGGCGGGCCAGCAGCTCGTCGCGGTGCAGCTCGGCCACGGCGCGAGCAGGTCCGGATGACGCAGCAGAACCGCCGCGGAGCGATCCCGCTCGTCCGGCTCCAGCAGCCGCCGGAACACCCCCGGCCCCACCTCCCGCCCCCGCCCCTCGGCGACGACGCCCACGGCCCGCGCCGCCAGCTCCGGATCGGTCAGCAGCCGGCGGCCCAGCTGGCCACGACCTCGTCGACCCAGGTCCGCCAGGCGTGGTCCTCGGGCTCACCGGCCACGGTGTCGTCCGCGCCGGCGATCCAGTCGAGGCGGGCGGACCCGCCCGGCCCCGCGACGCCCACCAGGGCGGCGTCCATCGGCGTCGGGTACCGCAGCCAGGCCGCGACCGTGACGGCCTGGCGCGCCTGCACCTCGCACAGGGCGGCGGCCAGCGCACCGCCGGACGCCGGATAGGCGCAGGTCAGCCACTGGGCGGTCGCCGCGATGACCGGGGAGAGTTCTGCATGCACTGCCGGGACCGTCCGAACTGCTCTTCGAGGGGATCTGGGACTGCGGTACGGAAACGGTAGCCGCCGGTCCCCCGCGCCGGACATGCCCGTGCCTCGTTCGGCACGTGGCCTCGGACACATCCCGGGCCGCCCGGTCCCCGCTCGATCAGGGGCCGGTGCCCTGCGACGCGGCCCTCACCACGCGGGCGTCGTCACCGCCGGCCGGTGGACGGCCTCGGCCGCGTCCCGCAGGTGCAGGGCCACGCCGATGAGGGCGCGCAGGGCGGAGGGGCGCAGGTTCTGGGCGCTTTCGGCGGCCAGGACGAGCAGACAGCCGGCGGCCTGCTCGACCACGGGGACGGGGAGGGTGGGGGCGTCGCAGTCCACGCCCGGAAGGCGCGCCAGGGGGTCGCCGCTCCGTCGATGGCCCGCTGCACCGCCTGCTCGAGGTGTTCGGCGGCCTGCTCGACCACGGTGGCCGGGAGGGTGATGGTGCGATGGAACGCTGAACTGTTCATGATCCCACTGGTCCCCCGCTCCAGGGGCCGTCGTGCGGCCCTCCCGGGCATTTTCACCGGGTCGGCGGGACAGGACCCGGCCACCGACCGGCAGGACCGGCGGCCCGCCGGGAGCAGCCGGCGCAGACCGCGGCCGACCCGAAGCAGCCGGCGGAGACGGCGGGCGGCCCGAAGCGGGCGGCGGAGACGGCGGGCGGCCCGAAGCAGCCGGCGGAGACGGCGGGCGGACGGGAGCAGCCGGCGGGCGGACGGTAGCGGGCGGCGGGATTCGGGCGGACGGGAGCCGTGGGCGCCGTCGTAGTCTGGGCGCCGTGCGTGCCGACGATCCCGTTGCTGCCCGGACCCCTTCGCCCACGAGAGTCCCGGTGCCTCCGCGGCCCGGCTGACCGGGCGGGCGGCGGAGCGGGAGCGGCCGCTGTCCGGCGGGCTCGCCGAGGTGGTCCTGGACGACGGCCGGGTGGTGGTCGTCAAACGCGGTGACGGCGCGGGAGCGGCCCGGGCCGAGGCGGCGGGGCTGCGCTGGCTGGCCGCGGCGGGCGCGGTCCGGGTGCCCGCGGTGCACGGCGACGACCCGCACCGGCTGGTCCTCGACCGGGTCGCGGAGGGCAGGCCGGACGCCGGGGCTGCACACCGGTTCGGGCGGGGCTGGCCGCCCTGCACGCGGCGGGAGCGCCCGCGTTCGGCGCGGCGCCCCCGGCGGGCCGAGGACGCCTGGATCGGGCGCGCTCCGATGCGCAACGTCCGGGGCGCCGACTGGCCGTCGTGGTACGCCGAGCACCGGGTGCTGCCGTATCTGCGGCGCGCGGTCGACGACGGGACGCTCCGCCCCGGGAGGCGGCCGACGTCGAGCGGGTCTGCGAGCGGCTGCCCGGGCTGGCGGGGCCGGCGGAGCCGCCGGCGCGGCTGCACGGCGACCTGTGGAGCGGCAACGTGCTGTGGGGCGCCGACGGCGAGGTGTGGCTGATCGACCCGGCCGCGCACGGCGGTCACCGGGAGACCGACCTGGCGATGCTGCACCTGTTCGGCTGCCCCATCTCGACCGGGTCCTCGACGGCTACCAGGAGGCGGCGCCGCTCGCCGACGGGTGGCGCGAACGCGTCGGCGTGCACCAGCTCTTCCCGTTGCTGGTGCACGCCGTGCTGTTCGGCCGCGGCTACGCCGAGCAGGCCCTCGCGGTGGCCCGGTCGGCGCTGCGGCGGTGACCCACGGGGCTCAGCGGGTCACCACGTGCCGCTCGTCGGGGACGCAGTGCGTCATGGTGAGGCCCTCGACGTCCCGCGGCGGGTTCTTGCCCAGGTTGGACAGCCGCTTGCGGTCCTCGTCGGTCAGGTCCTGGCTCGCCAGCGGCTCCAGTCCGGCCACGTCCTCGGGGCTGATCCCGAGCCCCTCGCCGACCTTCAGGCCGAGGTCGTTCTCGACCAGCAGGAAGTGCCAGACCATGCGCTCCTGGATGGGCCGGGGCACTGGGAGAGCAGGGTGACGAAGTTCTTCACCAGGTCGTCCCGCTCCCACTGCTCCATCAGCAGGTAGCGCTGGCCGGCCTGCTGGTAGTCGTTGGTGCGGGGGATGCGCTTGCGGGTGAGCCGGCCGCGGATCTCCGGGCCCTGCTCGTCGTGCGTGGGGTACTGGGCCTCGCGCAGCCCGCCGGTGATGGACGGCTCGTAGTTGACGATCGGGTTCTCGCCGCCGCCGTCCACGTGGTACGTCATCAGGCCGTCGCGCTGGTTGGTGCGGACCGAAGCGTTCTTGGCCTGGTTGACGGGGAGCTGGAGGTAGTTCGGGCCGACCCGGTAGCGCTGGGTGTCGCTGTAGGAGAAGGTCCGGCCGACCAGCATCTTGTCGTCGGAGAAGTCGAGGCCGTCGACGAGGACGCCGGTGCCGAAGGAGATCTGCTCGTTCTCGGCGAAGAAGTTCTCCGGCATCCGGTCGAGCACCATCCGGCCCACCGGCTTGGGCGGGAAGTCCTGCTCGGGCCAGGTCTTGGTGTCGTCGAGGGGGTCGAAGTCCAGCTCCGGGTGGTCGTGGTCGTCCATCATCTGGACGAGCAGTTCCCACTCGGGTGGTCCCGCGCGCCACGGCCTCGTAGAGGTCCTTGGTGGCGTGGCCGAGGGATTCGGCCTGCACGTTGGCCGCGTCCTCCTCGGTCATGCTGCGCACACCCTGCTTGGGCATCCAGTGGTACTTGACCAGGACCGTGCGGCCCTCGTCGTTGACCCACTTGTAGGTGTTCACGCCGAATCCCTGCATGTGGCGGTAGTCGGCGGGATACCGCGCGGGCTGAACAGGTTGACCAGCATGTGCATCGACTCCGGCGTCTGCGACATGAAGTCGAAGATGCGCCGGGGCTGCTGCTCGAAGGTGACCGGGTCGGGCTTGAGGCGTGGATGACGTCCGGGAACTTGATGGCGTCCCGGATGAAGAAGACGCCGAGGTTGTTGCCGACGAGGTCCCAGTTGCCGTCCTCGGTGTAGAACTTCACGGCGAAGCCGCGGGGGTCGCGGGCGGCCTCGGAGGAGTCGCGTCCGCCGATGACGGTGGAGAAGCGGACGGCGACGTCGGTGCGCTTGCCCCGCTCCTGGAACAGCTTGGCCCGGGTGTAGCGGCCGATCGGCTCGTCGCCCAGGTGCCGTACGCCTCGAAGTAGCCGTAGGCGGTGACGCCGCGGGCGTGCACGACGCGTTCGGGGATGCGCTCCCGGTCGAAGTGGCTGATCTTCTCCAGGAACTGGTAGTTCTCCAGCGTGGCGGGCCGCGGGCGCCGACCGTGCGCTGGTTCTGGTTGTCGTAGACCGGATGGCCCTGCCGGTTGGTGAGCACCTTGCGGTCGTCGCCGGGGGCGGGGCCCTGGCTCGATACGTCCGTCATGGTTCGTGGGCTCCTTCGGTGCGTGACGTCAGGCGGGTGACGTCCGGGTCGTGGCGTCCGTCGGATCGGGTCCGGGCAGCGGCCGGCCGCCCGGGCGGGCAGCCCGGGTACCCGGCGCCGGCGGGTCACTCACCGGCCGGTCCGGCGCACCGCCCGGGACCCAGCCTCGGGCCGGAGCCGCGGCCCCGCCAGCCGGGACCGGCCGGCCGCGCACGACGGCCCGGTCACCGGCTGCCCGCCGGTGACCGGGCCGTGCCGTCCTCGACGCCGTCAGCCGCCGCCCAGCCGCGCGCGCAGGAGCCCCTTGCCCAGTTCGGCGCCCTTGCGGCTGTCCGCCTGCGCCTTGCGGAACAGCTCCGCGACCTCGGTGTCCTTCTGGCGCTCGGCGTCCTGGATGTAGGTCTCCAGGCGCAGCGCGTTGTTCAGGCAGGACTCGACGTACCAGATGAGGTTGTAGTCCTTGTCCTGCGTACCGGTCACGCCGCCGGTCTCCGTGCCGCTGGTCATGCGGGCCTCCTCTTCGGTTCCTCGGTTCTCCGAGTCGGCCGGGTACCCGTGCCCGGGCGGTGCACACGGCGCGGCGCGGCCGGAACCCGCGGCCGGGGCCGGGACCCCGGATGTGTCACGCGGACGAGGCCGGATCAGGGACCGGCCGGGAGGCGGCGGCCGGCGGGCCGGACCGGGGGCGCGACCGGTCCCCCGTTCCGGTCGTGCCCCCGCGGCCCGACGAACGTACGTGGCCGGTTCCGCCCTTGTGAACCGTGTCGGTGCCCGCTGCGGGGCCGCGCCGGCTCAGCCGTGCACAGGTGAGTCCCGTTTGCCCGGTTCCGCGCCGTGCAGGACGGGCTGGTCGAGGTCCCCGACGGCCAGATGGGCCAGTACGACCTCGTACAGGTCGCTGCCGGGTCGAGCAGCCGGCGTTCCAAGACCGGCTCGGCGCTGCGCACGTGTTCGCGGACGGTCTGGGCGTGGACGCCCAGGGTCCGTGCGGCCCGCTCGGCGTTGCCGCCGACGGCGAGCCAGGCGCGCAGCGTGCGGCGCAGGTCCCTGGTGTCGTCCTCCAGCCGGCCGAGCAGGTCCTGTGCCCAGGCCCGCAGCGCGGGCCCGGCCAGCAGGTCGGCCAGGCGGGCGTCGCCCGCGCGGCCGGGGGCGCCGCCGTCCGGGAGCTGGTCCAGCCCGGCCTGGGCGTTGAGCGCCAGGTGGACGGCGGCGCGGGCGGTCAGGTCGGCGAAGTCCGTGCGGAGCATGCCCTCGACGCGGTCCATGCGGGCGCGGACCGTGTTGCGGCTGACGCCGAGCACCTTGGCCGTGCTGACGGCGGTGAACTCCAGGCCGAGGCGGGTGGTGGCGAGCAGTTCGGCGCGGGTGTGGTGGGGCAGGTCGTCCAGCGGGCGCAGCAGGTGTGCCGTCCACCGGTGCAGGGCGGCCGGGTCCATCAGCCGCTCGGGCCGGGTGCGCTCGGCGTAGACGGCGGCCCGCCCGGGGCGGAAGCGGGCCACGGCGAGGGCGCTGACCGCCTGCCCGTAGGCGGTCGCGGTCCGGGCCAGGCCCTGCCGGGCGCTGCCGCCGAGGTAGGTCCGGGGTGGCGGGCGATCAGCGTGCGCAGGTCGTCGCCGGTTCTCTCCCGGGGGTCAGGACGATGACGTGCCCGTCCTTGGCCGGGCAGCGCACGACGAGGGCGCGTTCGCCCGTGGTGTCGAGGCACTCCTCGGCGAGCCGGTCGCGGTCGTCCGGGCCGCACTCGACGACGTAGACGCAGGCCGCGTCGGTGTCGAGCAGGCCCGGCCACAGTCCGGCGGCGACCCGGCGGGCGGAGACGGTGTCCTCCACCATCAGCAGCTGCAGGATGGCCAGGCGCAGGTCGGCGGTGGCCCGCCGGAGCCGTCGTGCGGCCGTGGCGGACTCCTCGGCGGCCAGCAGCAGGGCGGCGACCTGGGCGGTGTGGGTGACGATCTCGGCGGCCGGCCGGTCGAAGGGCGTCGCGCGGGCCACGGCCAGCACGGCGGCGGGGGCGGGCCGGGGCCGCTCCACCCGGACCAGGCGCAGATGGCGGCCGCGGTCCTCGCAGGCGGCGGAGGCGATACGGCCGGCGGTGATGTCCCGGACCAGGCCCTCGTCCAGCGCGGCGGGGGTGCCCGCGAGCAGCCGCCCGCCGCCGTCCTGCAGGGTGACGACGGCGTCGACGGCACCGGCCAGCCAGGCGACGACCCTGCGTACATCGCGGCCGGCCGGCCGCAGATGGTCGAGCAGCTCCGCCGCCCAGACCCCGTCCGCTGTCCCGGCCCCTGTCGTGTCCCGTCGCCGTCTCGGCCCGCCACGTCGGCCCGCTCCTCGTCCTCGCCTCACTGTCGGCCCAGTCCGGCGACGTTACCTCACCACCCCTCGCTCCCGCCGCCGCGCGAGGCCCGGCACCGCGCCCGCGGCGGCGCCGCCGGCCGCCGTGCTCCGCCCCCGTCCGCCGGGGGCATAAGCTCGGCGGATGGCGAAGTACTACGACGTGCACCCCGACAACCCCCAGCCGCGCAGCATCGCCCAGGTCGCCGACAGCGTCCGCGCCGACGCGCTGATCGCGTACCCGACGGACTCCTGCTACGCGCTCGGCTGCCGCCTCGGCAGCCGCGACGGCATCGACCGCATCCGCGCGATCCGTCAACTGGACGACCGGCACCACTTCACCCTGGTGTGCCAGGACTTCGCGCAGCTCGGCCAGTTCGTGCGGATCGACAACGACGTGTTCCGGGCGATCAAGGCGTCGACGCCCGGCCGGTACACCTTCATCCTGCCCGCGACCCGTGAGGTGCCGCGGATGCTCCAGCACCCGAAGAAGAAGACCGTCGGCGTGCGCATCCCGACCACGTCGTCGCGCAGGCCCTGCTGGCGGAGCTGGGCGAGCCGCTGCTGTCCAGCACGCTGCTGCTGCCCGGCGAGGAGGAGCCGATGACCCAGGGCTGGGAGATCAAGGACCGGCTCGACCACGCGCTGGACGCGGTCGTGGACTCGGGGACTGCGGCACCGAGCCGACGACGGTCGTCGACTTCTCCGGCGGGGAGGCGGAGATCGTGCGCCGGGGAGCGGGCGACACGTCCCGCTTCGAGTCCTGACGCCGGGCGCCCCGCCGACCCGGACAGGGAGCGCCCCGTCTCCCCGCCGACCCGGACAGGGAGCGCCCCGTCTCCCCGCCGGCCCGGACAGCGGGCGCCCGTCTCCCGCCGGCCCCGACAGCGGGCGCGCCGTCCTGACGGCGCTCACCACCGTCCCGGCGCCGTGCCGGTGACCGGCTGCGACGGCCTGCCGTCGACGCCGACGGGCACCTCCCCGGCCAGCATCACGCGGTGCATGATCCGGGGATGGTCCAGGTGGGCGGTGTCGGACGGGGCGAGGTGGATGGTGGCCCGGTTGTCCCAGAAGGCCACGCTGCCCGGCTCCCAGCGGAAGCGGACCGTGTACTCGGGGCGGGTCGCCTGCTCCAGCAGCATGTCGAGCACGGCCCGGCTCTCGTGGCGGGAGAGCCCGGCGATCTGCTCGACGTAGTAGCCGTTGACGAACAGCACCCGCTCCCCGTCTCCGGGTGGACCCGCACCAGCGGGTGCACGCTCGCGACCTGGTGCTCCAGCAGGTGCCGGACGTAGGCGTCGTCGCCGGGCCGGGACTGGTAGCCGACGCCGAGGCGGTGCTCGGCGCGCAGCCCGTCCACGAAGTCCCGTACGGGGCGGGACAGTCCGGCGTAGGCCGCCGCCAGGTTGGCCCAGGTGGTGTCGCCGCCGTACGGGGGCACGGTCTCGGCCCGCAGGATCGTCGCGGCCGGCGGGTCGACGCGGGCGCCGTGGTCGCAGTGCCAGCCGCGCAGCAGGGTGTGCCGGCGGCGCCGCAGCCACTCGTCGTGCTCCATCCCGAACCGGCCGCCCAGTTCCAGCCGGTCGGCGGTGGTCTCGACCTCCGGGACGGCGGGCGGCGAGGCCGTGCCGCGCCGTCCGGGCACGACGGGCTCGCCGAACCGCCGGGCGACGGCGACGTGCGCGGCGTGGTCGAGCTTCTGGTCCCGGAAGAACACCACCTTCCAGCGCAGCACCGCCGCCCGGATCGCGGTGACCTGGGCGTCGTCGAGCCCGCCGGCCAGGTCGACGCCGCCGATCTCGGCGCCGATGTGCCCGGCGGCCGGCCTCACCTCGATCCCGCGGCCCGCTCGGCCGCCCGCAGTTCCTCGTCCGCCGTGGCCCTGTCCGTCGTCATGCGCAGCTCCGTCGGTCGTCCGTCGTCGGCCCACCAGAGATCGTGGCAGCGTCGGGCGCCGGTGGCGACAGGGCATCGGGCCGGGGAGGCCGGGCGCGGACGACTGGGCGTCCTCCGCCCGGCCTGCCGGGCGTCACACCGAGAACTCCCGGATCACCGTGTTCCGGAACACGGCCGTGCCGCCGGCCGCGAACAGCGCCAGCCCGGTGTCGATCAGGTACGGGAAGGCCTGCGAGGAGTGCACATGACGGCCGTCGTCGACGAACATCTCCACGGAGGTGCGGTCCACCAGGATCCGCAGCCGTACCCGGCGGGCCGACGGGTCGAACGGGCTGCGGCTCTCCTGCCACCGGCCCGACACGTCGGGGTTGGCCGCTCCCCTGCGGTTGACGAACGCGTAGTCGCCGTGGACCCCGGCGTCGATGTGCCGGGTGCCGTCGCCGGAGCGGCGCAGCTGCACCCGGCTCCGGTGAGCCGGTCCCAGGTGATCTCGCAGCTCAGTTCGTAGGCGGTGCCGCGGTAGCCGAGGACGCGGGTGCCCTCGACGGTCAGGTCGCCCAGGCGGACGGTGCGCGAGACGTGGTCGTCGAGGGCGGCGACGGCTGCGAGGCGAGGTAGCGGGCGCCGGACGGGGAGCGCCTCAGCCGGATCTCCCGGACGACTGAGTCGGTGCCGTTGAAGCCGTCGGTGTCGATGGTGGGGGTGGTGTCGGCGTAGTCCCAGTTGTTCAGCCAGCCGATGGCGTGGCGGACGCGGGGATCGATCCGGCCCCGGGCGTCCCGCCGTTCGAAGGTGACCGCGCCGTACCAGTCGAAGCCGTGGTCCAGCCACTGCGGCTCGGCGGCGTCCGCGGTGAAGGAGGCGCCGTCGAAGGTGCCGGTCCAGTAGGCGTAGGTGTGGGGCAGCCCGGCGGCCTTGCCGTTGGCGCTCACCCGAGGATCCAGGCGTCGGTGCCGTCGTCGGCGGTGATGCGGAACAGGTCGGGGCACTCCAGCACGCCGAGCCCGTCCTCGGTGAAGGCGCCGGCGTAGGTCCAGCGTCGCAGGTCGGCGGAGTGGTAGAAGCCGACCTTCGTGCCCTCGGCGAGGGCCATCACCCACCGTCCGCGCTCCTCGTCGCGGATCACCTTCGGGTCGCGGAAGTCGCGCACGCCGGGGTTGGGCAGCACCGGGCCGGTGCCGTGGGGGTGAAGGTGCGTCCGCCGTCGGTGGAGTAGTACAGGTACTGGGCCTGGGAGACGGGGCCGTCGTCGGGTGACATGGTGGCCAGCACCACGACCGCGCCGGCGCCGAAGCCGGCGGTGTCGTCGGTGTCGACCACGGCCGAGCCCGACCAGACGTCCCCGTGGGGCGTGGTGTCCTTCGGTACGGCGATCCCGCGGTCAGTGAAGGCGACCAGGTCGGTGCTGGCGGCCAGGCGCCAGGCGGTGCCCGCCGGGTGCCGCCGGCGAAGTAGTCGGGGTTGTAGAGGTAGAAGTACCGGTACTCGCCGTCGATCCAGACCGGGCGCTGCGGATCGTTCTTCCACTGGTCGGGGACGGTGAAGTGGTAGTCCGCCGGTAGCGGGCGCAGCCCGCGGCGGTCCGGGGGCGGGCGGCGGCCGGTGCCGCGGACAGTGCCGCGGTCGCGGCGCCGGCGGCGGACCCGGCGAACAGGGCTCTCCTGGACAGGGCAGGGGTCACGGAGGGTTCCTCTCGGAGAGGGAAGCACGCTCGGAACGAGACGGAACAGTAGACCTAACTCGTTAAAGGTCAACCCGGCACGACCCTTGACAGCCCTCGGGGACGGTTCCCATCATCTGGGGCGTCAGCACTCGACTAACACGAGTTAGGCCCGTATGACGACCGACTCGCACCTCACTCGCCGGACGCTGCTCAGATACGGCGCCTACGGCGCCGGGGCCGCCGCCCTGGCCGGCACCGCCGCGAGCTGGGACCGGCTCACCGGAGCCGACCTGCCGGCCGCGACGACGGCTCCCTCGTCGTCGCCACGCTCGGCCCGCCTACGGCCGGAGGCCGTGCGCACGCTCACCGAGGGCTTCCGCAAGGTGCACCCCGGCATCCGGCTCCGGATCGACGCCGTGCAGGCCGTCGACTGGTCGGACTTCTTCGCCAAGATCCTCACCCAGGTCGCGGCGGGCACCGCCCCCGACCTCGTGTACGTCGCCACCGAGGGGTGCAGCTCTTCGCGCGCCGTCTGGGGGTCCCGCTGGACCGCTGGGTGCGGCGCGACGCGGACGAGCTGCGCGAGTACTTCGCCGACGTCCACCCCTCGCTGGTGGAGTCGATGATGCACGAGGGAGCCTCTACCAGCTGCCGGTCGAGTTCAACGCCGCCGACATGTACCTCAACACCGAGGTGCTGCGGCGGGCCGGGGCCGGACTGCCGCCCGCCGACTGGACCCGCGACGACTTCACCGCGCTGCTGCGGGACATGAAGCGGTCGAGCGGCGCGCACTTCACGCCGTACTTCTGGACCAACCGGCTCTGGGGCGGAGTGGTGCCCTGGCTGTTCGCCAACGACACCAACCTGCTCGCGGAGTCCAGGGCGCCGGGCGGCGCATGGCTGTGGCGGACCTTCTACCCGGAGGACCAGCGCCGGGGCCGCGGCGGCGGCTTCCGCTGGACCGCCCCGCAGGCCACCCACGACCGGGTGGAGGAGGTCTACGACTACCTCGCCTCCCTCGTCCGGGAGGGGCTGTGCACCCGCCCCGAGGGGGGCAACGGCCAGAACCTCATCGGCGTGTTCTCCACCGGGCGGGTCGGCGTGACCCCGCGGGCGGCTTCTGGGCGGGCGGACTGCACCTGGCGGGCATGCCTCCGTCCGGCTACGACGTGCAGTACTTCCCGCGCTGGCGCACCCAGCGCATGCAGTTCGGCGCGGCCGGCTACGCCCTGCTGCGCACCTCCAGGCGGCAGGAGGAGGCCTGGGAGTTCATCAAGTACGCCGCCCGCCGCGACACGCTGACGCGGCTGTTCCGGACCAACCAGACCACCCCGGCGCGCCGGTCGATGCTGACCGGGGGCCGCTACCGGGAGACCGGCCCGACGCACTGGCGGGTCTTCTACGACACCCTCGACCGGTTCCCCGACACCGGTCCGGTCCCGGCGCCCCCGCAGGTCGCCGAGGTCGAGCAGGTGCTGCTGAAGCACACCGGGGCCGCGCTGGCCTCGCCGCGGTCGGTGCGCCCGGCGCTGCGCCGGATGCAGGCCGACCTGGAGAAGGCCATGGAGCGTGAGATATGACGAGCACCCGAGTACCGCCCGTGCGGCCGGACGGCCCGGCGCGGACGGCACGGCCCGCCATGGCGCCGCCGCCCTCCGCCCGGGACCGCGGCACGCGGCTGCTCGCCGCGCTGTTCCTGGCGCCGACCGTGGCCGGGATCGTCGTCTTCACGGTCGTCCCGATCGCCGGCTCCGTCGTGCTCAGCCTCTTCCACTGGAACGTGATCGATCCCCCGCGCTTCGCGGGCGCCGCGAACTACGGGGAGGTGTTCGGCGACGCGACCGTGCTGGTCTCCTTCCGCAACACGCTGGTGTTCATGGTGCTCGCGGTCGCCCTGCAGCTCCTGGTCGCGCTGGTGCTGGCGCTCGCGGTGAACGGGCGGATGCCGGTGTGGCTGCGGTCGGTGTTCCGTTCGGCGTTCTTCTTTCCGCTGGTGCTCTCCGCCGCGTCCGTGTCGGTGGTGATGAAGTACCTGTTCAACCAGGACTTCGGGTGGTCAACTGGCTGCTGGGCCTGGTCGGGATCGCGCCCGTGCCGTGGCTGACGTCCGAGGACGCGGCGATGGCGACGGTGGTGCTGGTCTACGTCTGGCAGCAGTTCGGCTTCTCGTTCCTGCTGTTCGTCGGCGGCCTGAACAACATCCCGAAGGAGATCCACGAGGCGGCCTCCCTCGACGGCGCGACGGGCCCGCGCAAGCACCTGTCGATCACGCTGCCCCTGCTGTCGCCGACGCTGCTGGTGGCCTCGGTGGTCGGCATCATCAACGCCCTCCAGGTCTTCGAGCAGCCGTACGTGCTGACCAGCGGCGGTCCCGGGGACGCCACCCGCACCGTCGTGATGGTCATCTACGAGACCGCCTTCGAGCAGCTCAGGTTCGGCGAGGCGTCCGCGGTGGGCGTGCTGCTGTTCGCGCTGATCATGGCGGTCACCGCCCTCCAGTTCCGGCTCAGCCGGCGTTTCGTCCACTACCAGTGAGCCGGTGAGCGACATGAGCCAAGCAACCGTGACCGCCGGCCGCGTCCGGCACGGTCTCGCCCCCTGGGCGCGGATCGCCGCACTGGCGGTGTGCGCCCTGCTCACCCTCGGCCCCGTGGTGTGGACCGTCTCCACCTCGCTGCGCCCCCGGCCGAGGCCTTCGGCCTGCCGCCGAGCATCGTTCCGGCCGACCCGTCCGCCGAGGCGTACCGCGGGGTGTTCGACCAGCTCGACGTGTGGCTGGTGGCCCTGAACTCGACGCTGGTGACGGGGCTGATCGCGGTCGGCCAGATGGTCACCGCGGGCCTGGCGGGCTACGCCTTCGCCCGGCTGGAGTTCCGCTTCAAGAAGCCGCTGTTCGCCCTGGTCCTGGCCACCATGATGGTGCCGTTGCAGGTGACGATCGTGCCGGTGTTCCTGGTGCTGAAGTCCATGAGCCTGACCGACACCCTGCTCGGGCTGATCGTCCCGGCCTTCCCCACCGCCTTCGGCACCTTCCTGATGCGCCAGTACTTCCTGGGCATGCCGAAGGACCTGGGCGAGGCGGCGATGCTGGACGGCGCCGGTCCGTGGCGGACGTTCCGCTCGGTGTACGCGCCGCTGGCCGCGCCCGGTCTCGCGATCGTCGGCGTCCTGGCCTTCAACTACCACTGGAACGAGTTCTTCCGGCCGCTGATCCTGGAGACCTCCGCCCAGAACTACACGTTGCCGCTGGGCCTGGTCTCGCTCCAGGGCAACCTCGGCACCGGTTCGGTCTCCGTGGTCCTCGCCGGTGTCGTGCTGTCCATGATCCCGCCGTCGCCGTGTTCGTCGTCGGCCAGCGCCCTCTTCGCGAGGGCATCACCTCCGCAGGAGTCAACCGTTGAGCCTCGCCGCTCCCCGCAGGACCCGCACGCCCCCGCTTGCGGATCAGGCCGCCCGCCCACTGGATGAACGACCCCAACGGCCCGTTCCTCCACCACGGCCGGTACCACGTCTTCTACCAGCACAACCCGGACGCCCCGGTGCACGGGAACATCCACTGGGGCCATGCCTCCAGCCCCGACCTCGTCCGCTGGGAGCACCACCCGGTGGCGCTCACGCCGACGCCGGGCGGCCCGGACGAAGCGGGCTGCTGGTCCGGCTGCGTGGTGGACGACGGGGCGTGCCCACCGCCGTCTACACCGGCATCGACCACGCGCACACCGGGCTGGGCGCCGTCTGCCTGGCCCGGGCCGCCGACCCGGACGACGCGGCCCTGACCACGTGGACGCCGCTGCCCGTCCGGTGGTCGCCGGCCCGCCCGCGGACCTGGACGTCGTGATGTTCCGCGACCCGTTCGTCTTCCGGCACGAGGGGCGGCGCTGGGCGCTGGTCGGCGCCGGGCACGCCGACGGCACCCCGTCGGTGCTGCTGTACGACTGCGAGGACCTGGCCGACTGGCGGTTCGCCGGGGTGCTGCTGGACGGCCACGACCCGGTCGCCGCCGGGGCGTTCGGCGACCGCGCGGTGGGCTGGGAGTGCCCGCAGCTGTTCCCGGGCGCCGACGGCTCCTGGGTGCTGGTGGTGTCGCTGTGGGACGGCGACCCGTGGACCACCGGCTGTCTGACGGGGCGTCTGGTGGCGGACGGGGCGGGCGGTCTGCGCTTCGCCGCGCGCCGCGCCGGACGGCTCGACCACGGCCGGGACTTCTACGCGCCGGCCGTGCTCCGGGAGGAGGGCCGCACGCTGATGTGGGGCTGGTCGTGGGAGGCGCGCGAGCCGGCGGCCGTCGGGCGCGCGGGGTGGGCGGGCGTCCTGACGGCGCCGCGGGTCGTGGACGCCGGGCCCGACGGGTCGCTGCGGGTGGCCCGGCACCGGAGCTGGAGCGGCTGCGCGCCGCCGAGCCGTTCGTCACCGCCGCGGGCCGGGCTCCGCTGCCGGCGGCGTACGACCTGACGGTCACCGCCCGGTCCCGGACCACCGTCACCCTGCTGCGGTCGGCGTCCGGGGCGGAGCTGACGGTGCGGCTGGACCCGGCGGCCGGGACGGCGGTCCTCGACCGGGACGCCTGGCCCAGGACGGCGGGCGAGGGGTCCGGCCCCGTCACCGTGGAGGTGCCGGGCGGACCGGAACTGACGCTGCGGGTGCTGGCCGACGGCTCGCTGTACGAACTGTTCGTGGCCGGCCGGGCCACGGTCACCGAGCGGGTCTACCGGGCCCCGGCGACGTGGCCGAACTGGTCGTCGACGGGGCCGGGGCGGCCGTCACCGGGTGGGCGGCGGTCCCACCGACGCGCGGCTGACCACCGGGCAGGCCAGCCGCCGGACGGTGGCGGGCGGGGTCCGGCCGGTGTCGATGGCCTCCAGGAGCAGCCGCGCGGCGGCCTCGCCCATCGCCCGGTGCGGCAGCGCGACGGTGGTCAGCGGCGGGGCCAGGAACGCGGACATGTGCTCCTGGTCGTCGTAGCCCACGACCGACAGGTCGTCGGGGACGCGGAGGCCGAGCCGGGTCGCGGCGTGCAGGACGCCCGCCGCGACCCGGTCGTTGTAGCAGAAGACGCCGGTCGGGCGCCGTCCGGCGGGGGCGTCCGCCAGGAGCCGCAGCCCGCCCTCGTACCCGCCGGAGATCTCGCCGCCGGTGCGCACGACCCACTCCCGGGGGACGGTGATGCCCTCGGCGCGCAGCGCGTCGCGGAAGCCGCGCAGCCGCTCGACGGAGGCGATGTCGCTCAGGCCGCCGACATGGGCGACGCGGCGGTGCCCCGCCTGGAGGAACAGCCGGGCCGCCGTGCGGCCGCCGGCCCGTTCGGCCGGGACGACGGCGGGCAGGGAGTCGTCCTCGGGCAGGCAGTTGGCCAGCACGGCGTGGGTGCGGTGCAGGCCCTCGGGGACGCGGACGCGGCGCAGGGACATCGCGGCGTAGATGATGCCGTCCACCCTGCGGTCGAGGAGTTCGGCGACGGCGGCGTCCTCCTTGGCCGGGTCGCCGCCGGAGTCGACGGTGAGCACCAGGTGCCCGGCCTCCCAGGCGGTCTCCATGGCGCCGCGCAGCAGCCGGCCGGCGAACGGGGAGGACGCGATCTCGTCGGTGACCAGGCCGATCACGGCGGTGCGGCGGCGGCGCAGGCCCGGGCGACGGGGTCGGGCCGGTAGCCGAGCCGGGCCGCGGCCTGGCGGATCCGCTCCTGCGTCGCGGGCGAGAGGTTGCCCTCGGCGCGGCCGTTGAAGACGAACGAGACCGCGGTGTGCGAGACCCCGGCGAGCCGGGCGACGTCCCGGGACGTGGGCCGTCCCGCCGTCTCCTGCCGCTGTCCGGCGCTGTCCGTGCCGTCCGCCGCCCTCACCCCCACCGCTCCGCCGCTCCCGTCCGGCCACTGCTCCGGTTGATCACTGCTCACCCTATCCGTGACGCTGGAGGGACGGCACACGGTCGCACTCGGCCGTATCCCGGCAACGGAAGGATCACCCGGTGATCAGCATCCCGACGCACACGCTGAACGACGGTACGGCGCTGCCCGCTCTGGGCCTGGGCACCTGGCCGCTCGACGACACGGCGGCCGAGCAGGCCGTCCGCACGGCCCTCCGGGCCGGTTACCGGCTCGTCGACACCGCGGCGAACTACCGCAACGAGACCGGTGTCGGCCGTGCCGTCAACGGCGGCGACGTGCCCCGCGAGGAGATCGTGGTCACGACCAAGCTGCCCGGCCGGCACCACGGCTACGAGGAGACCCTCGCCTCGTTCGAGGAGTCCCGGTCCCGTCTCGGCCTCGACTACGTCGACCTGTACCTGATCCACTGGCCGCTCCCCCGGGTCGGCAGGTACGTCGATTCCTGGAAGGCCATGATCAAGCTGCGCGAGGACGGGCTGGTCCGTTCGATCGGCGTCTCGAACTTCACCGCCGAGCACATCGAACGGCTGGAGAAGGAGACCGGCGTCCTGCCCGCCGTCAACCAGATCGAGCTGCACCCGCTGCTCCCCCAGGAGGAGCTGCGCGCCTTCCACGAGCGCAAGGGCATCCGCACGGAGAGCTGGAGCCCGCTGGGCCGCGGCAGCGACCTGCTGGAGGACCCGGCGGTGGTGTCGGTCGCGCAGGCGCACGGGTCACGCCGGCCCAGGCGGTGCTGCGCTGGCACGTCCAGCTGGGGGCGGTGCCGGTCCCGAAGTCGGCCGACCCGGGCGGCAGCGCGCCAACCTCGACGTGTTCGGGTTCAGCCTGGACGACGCCCAGATGCGGGCCGTGTCCGACCGGGACCCGAGGCGGCTCGGCGGCGACCCGGAGGTGCACGAGGAGTTCTGACCGGGTACCCGGGCCGGCGGACGCGGAAGGGAGACCACGGTGAGCGAGCGGAGCGGGCTGCGGGAGTACCGCGGCAAGCGGGACTTCGGCCGGACCGGCGAGCCGAGCGGGCGCCGGGCACCGGCCGGGCGGGACGGGGCGCCCCGGTTCGTGGTGCAGATCCACGACGCGAGCACCCTGCACTTCGACTTCCGCCTCCAGGTGGACGACGTGCTGAAGTCCTGGTCGGTGCCGAAGGGGCCGTCGGACGACCCGAAGGACAGGCGCCTGGCGCTGCCCACGGAGGACCATCCGCTGGAGTACGAGCAGTTCGAGGGCGTGATCCCGGCGGGCGAGTACGGCGGCGGCACGGTGATCGTGTGGGACCAGGGGACGTACGAGCCGCTGAGCCACGACCGGCGGGGCCGGCCGGTCGGTTTCGCCGAGTCCCTCGAGCGCGGGCACGCCACCTTCCGGCTGCACGGGGCGAAGCTGCGGGGCGAGTACGCGCTGACCCGGTTCCGCGACGGCGACGCGGGCGAGGAGGCGTGGCTGCTGGTCAAGGCCGCGGGGGCGGGGACCGGGCACGGCACCCCCGACCCGCACCGGGCGCGGTCGGCCCGGACCGGCCGCACGCTGGCGCAGGTGGCCGCGGCCGGCAGCGAGGAGTGACGCGGCCCGGGATCAGTCCGCGGGCAGGGCCTGTTCGGCCCAGATGGTCTTGCCGCCGCCGGTCTGCCGGCTGCCCCACCGCTGGGTGAGCTGGGCGACCAGCATCAGTCCGCGCCCGCCCTCGTCGTAGGCGTGGGCGCGGCGCAGGTGGGGTGAGGTGGAGCTGGCGTCGGAGACCTCGCAGATGAGGGTGCGGTCGCGGATGAGGCGCAGCTGGACGGGCGGTTCGCCGTAGCGGATGGCGTTGGTGACCAGTTCGCTGACGACGAGTTCGGTGACGAACGCGATCTCGGTGAGCCCCCAGGCCATGAGCTGCTCGGTGGCCGCCTGCCGGGTGGCGGCGACCCGTGCCGGGTCCGGTATCACGTCCCAGGTCGCCACCTGGGACTCGTCCAGCGCCCGGGTGCGGGCCAGCAGCAGGGCCACGTCGTCGCCGGGCTCCTCCGGCATCACGGCCTTGAGCACGCTGTCGCACAAGGCGTCCAGGGAGCCGGCGGGGGCGGCCAGCGCCCGGCACAGTTCCCGGGCGGCGTGGTCGACGTCGCGGTCCCGGTCCCCGACCAGGCCGTCGGTGTAGAGGGCGACGACGGAGCCCTCGGGCAGCGTGAGCTCCGTCGCCTCGAACGGCAGCCCGCCGACGCCGAGCGGCGGCCCGGCGGCCACCGGGACCAGCCGGGCGGTGCCGTCGGGCAGCACCAGGGCGGGCGGGGGTGCCCGGCGGAGGCCAGGGCGAGGCCGCGGCCGACCGGGTCGTACACGGCGTAGAGGCAGGTGGCGCCGAACTCGGCCACCTCGTCGCCGGTGTCGTCGGTCGCGAGATGGGTGACCAGGTCGTCGAGGTGGGTGAGCAGTTCGTCGGGGGGCAGGTCCACGTCGGCGAGGGTGCGTACGGCCGTGCACAGCCGGCCCATGGTCGCCGAGGACGGGATGCCGTGGCCGACGACGTCGCCGACGACGAGGGCGACCCGGCTGCCGGACAGCGGGATCACGTCGAACCAGTCGCCGCCGACCCCGGCCGCCGATCCCGACGGCAGGTACCGGTGGGCGACCTCCACGGCGGCCTGACCGGGCAGGCCCTTGGGGAGCAGGCTGTGCTGCAGGGCCAGCGCGGTGGCGCGCTCGCGGGCGAACCGGCGGGCGTTGTCGATGCAGACGGCGGCCCGGCTGGCCAGTTCCTCGGCGAGGGCGACGTCGTCGGCGTCGTACGGGTCCTGGGGGCGGCGCTGACGAGCACGGCGACGCCCAGGGTGGTGCCGCGGGCCCGCAGCGGCACGGCCACGGTGGAGCGGACGCGGGCGCGGAAGGAGCGGTTGTGGGGCGCCTGGGCGTCGCGCTCGCGCATCCAGCGGTCGAAGTCCGGATCGCCGGGACCGCTGAGGACCGCCCGTCCCTCCCGCAGCGCCCGCGCCGGCCCGGAGTAGGGCGGGTAGCGGTCGCGCCGGCCCAGGTGCACGGAGGGTCGGGGTCGCCCTCGGTGGCGGCGCCGTGGGCGACCCGGCGCAGTTCGACCGCCTCGGCGGACGGGCTGAGCAACGGCTCCTCCGTGCCGAGCACCCAGTCGAGCAGGTCGACGCTGGCGAAGTCGGCGAAGCGCGGGACGAGGATCTCGACCAGTTCCTCGGCGGTGCGCACCACGTCGAGGGTGGTGCCGATGGCGGCGGCTGCCTCGTTCAGGACGGCCAGCCGCTGCCGGGCCCAGTGCTGCTCGGTGCTGTCGAACGCGGCGACGGCCACCGCGGTGACCTCGCCGGACGGCTCGCGCACCGGCCACATCTCGATGGTGCGGGCCTCTTCCCGCGCCGCCGCTCCCGGGCCGCCGGTGACGGTCTCGTAGCTGAGCGGGCGGCCCGTCTCGGCCACCTGGCGCAGCTGTCGGGCGATGGCCTGCCCGTCGGTGTCCCGCGTCGTGTCCGGCAGGTACCGCCCGAGCAGTTCGTCCTCGGTCGTCTCCAGCATCCGGCACGCGGCGCCGTTGATCCGCAGGTAGTGCTGCCGGACGTCGAAGACGGACATGGCCACCGACGCCTGCTGGAAGACGTCCCCCGTGAGGGCTCTGGGGAGCGCGCCGGGCGACTCGGCGGTCACCATGAACCCGCCGGTCCCGCCGTCCCCGTCGAGCAGAGGACAGGCGCGCACGGCCAGGGGCA
The DNA here is from genome assembly GCA_003248315.1 of Streptomyces sp. SW4. Classification (GTDB taxonomy): domain Bacteria; phylum Actinomycetota; class Actinomycetes; order Streptomycetales; family Streptomycetaceae; genus Streptomyces. Next base: position 5,368,593 of record QKWM01000004.1, on the reverse strand, counting down.
CCGCGGAGCCGTCCCGGTGGCGGACCACGGCGACGCCCGCCAGCGCCGACAGGGCGCCGGGCGACGGTTCCTCGGCCAGCAGCTCCCGTACGGGACGTCCCACCGCCTCCTCGGCCGGGTAGCCGGTCAGCCGCCGGGCGCCCGCGCTCCACCCCGTCACCATGCCGTGGGTGTCCACGATCGCCGCAGCCGAGGCGTGCTCCATGTCGTCCAGGATTATCCGTTTACGGCCCGGTATCAACCGCGGCGGTGTCCGGGCCGGTTCCTTCCGCCCGGTGGGCGCGCAGCGCGGCGAGGGCGCGGTCGGCGTGGGCGGCCATCCGCAGTTCGCTGCGGACGACCTCCAGGACGGTGCGGTCCCGCCCGATGACGAAGGTGACCCTTCTGGTCGGCGCGAGGGAGAAGCCGCGCTTGACGCCGAACCGCTCGCGGACCGTGCCGTCGGGGTCGGAGAGCAGGGGCATGCCGAGGCCGTGCCGGCCGGCGAACTCGCTCTGCCGCTCGACGGGGTCACCGCTGATGCCCACCGGCCGGGCCCCGAGGGCGGCGAACTCCGCGGCCAGGTCCCGGAAGTGGCAGGCCTCGGCGGTGCAGCCGGGCGTGAGGGCGGCGGGGTAGAAGAACAGCACCACGGGCCCGTCGGCGAGCAGCCCGGACAGCCGGCGCACCGTTCCGGTCTCGTCCGGCAGCGCGAAGTCCGGGGCGGTGGCGCCGGCCACGAGCCGCCCGCTCACGACCGGCCTCCGGCGCACGAGCGGGCCTCGGCCGCCGACCGGCTCCCGCCGCACGGCGGGGCGCCGGCGTACGGCCGGTTCCCGGTGCGCTCGGCGTCGCGGGCGACGCCACGGGCCCACAGCACGAGCGGCAGCTGCAGCGGCAGCCGTGCGTACGCGGCCGCCCGGAGCGGGGCGGGGCGGTGCCGCCAGTCGTGGGCCATCTTCACGTTGGCCGGGAACACGGCGGTGAAGAAGGCGGCGCCGGCCAGCGCGGCGGCCCTGCGGGTGCGCGGCAGGGCCACGCCGGCGGCCAGCGCCAGTTCGGCCGCGCCGCTGGCGTACGTCCAGGCGCGGGGGCTGCCCGGCAGGGTCCGGGGCACGAGCGCGTCGAACGGGCGGGGACGGGCGAGGTGCGCGGCGCCGGCGGCGGCCAGCAGGCCGGCGAGCAGCAGCGGTGAACGTTCGGAACGGGGCACGGTTCCTCCTCCGGGGGGCTGCCGCGGGATATTACTCCACGGTAAGAACCGGCGTCGCGGGAATCGGCACCCTCGGGAGCGGCACCACGGGACCGGGCGCCGTTCCCCGAGGAGAACCCTGCGGGGGCGGCCGGCGACGCGCGCCCGGGCGCCGGCCCGGCCCGGCGCGACCCGGCGCCGCACCCGCGGCGGAGCGCCCCCTCCCGGCCCGCTCTCCTCAGGCCGGTGCGGTGGGCCGGCAGGGCACGTCCGTGCCGGAGGCGTGGCGGAAGAAGTCGTCGACCATGCGGTGGAAGAGCGTGGCGAGCTGCCGCAGTTCCTCGGGCGACCAGTCGGCGAGGGCGTCCTGCATGCCCAGGGTGCTCGCCGACCGCACCCGCTCGACGGCCCGCCGTCCGGCCTCGGTCAGCTCGACGCGCTGGGCGCGGCGGTCGTCGGGGTCGGGCACCCGGGTGACGTACCCCGCGCGCTGGAGCTGCTGCACCGTGCGCGTGACGTGCGAGGCCTCGACGCCCAGCCGTGCGGCCAGCTCGCCCGGGCGGACCGGGTCGCAGTCGGCCACCTGGCGCAGCAGCACCACGGCGGCGCGGTCCAGCGGCACGCCCGCCCGGGCCATCAGGCGGTCGTGCTGCCGGTGCCGGGTGCTCAGGTACGTGATGCGGGCGAGCGCGCGCTCGATCTCGGCCACGTCCGGCGACGCGGCGTCCTCGGGCGGCTGTGGCGTGGACATGCGGCCACTTTACGCTCCCTTTGCCCGGCGCCCGCAGACGCCCCCACGGGTGCCCGCCGGGGTGCCCGTGCCGTTCAGGCGAACCTGGGCCGCAACCCGCGTGACGGCTCGCGGGGCCGTCGACACCTCATGCGTGGACCTGCCGCTGATCCCTCCGATGCTCGCCACCCCCGGCACCCTGCCGCCGCCCGCGCAGGACGCGCGATGGGCGTACGAGACCAAGCAGGACGGCCAGCGCGTGGTGGTCTACCTGCCGGGTGACGGAAGCCTGCGGCTGCGCGCCCGCTCCGGCCAGGACATCACGGCCGCCTACCCGGAACTGCGCCCCCTGGCCACCGCGCTCGGCTCCACCCCGGCCGTCCTGGACGGGGAGATCCTGGCCCTGGACGACCGGGGACGGGCCGACTTCCAGCTGCTCCAGTCCCGGATGGGCCTGGCGCACGACCCCGCGCTGGCGGCGCGCCGGGCCGCGAGGGTCCCCGTCCATCTCGTCCTGTTCGACGCCCTGCATCTGTCCGGGCGCTCCCTGGTGTCCCTCGCCTACACCCGCCGGCGCGGGCACCTGGAGGACCTCGGCCTGGACGGGCCCTCCTGGTCGACCCCGGCCGCCCTCGTCGGCCATGGCGAGCAGGCGCTGCGAGCCACCCGCGAGCACGGCCTGGAGGGCCTGGTGTGCAAGCGGCTGGACTCCGTCTACGAGCCGGGGGTCCGGTCCCGCTCCTGGATCAAGATCCGCAACATGCGCACGGAGGACGTGATCGTCGGGGGCTGGCTGCCCGGAAAGGGGCGGCTGACCGGTCTGCCGGGGCGGTGCTGGTGGGGCAGCGGGCCGCCGGGCGGCTGCGCTACGTGGGCGGGGTGGGCACCGGCTGGAGCGCGGCCGAACGCACCGAACTGGCGGCGCTGCTGCGGGCCGCCGCGACCGACGTCTGCCCCTTCGACCCGGTGCCCGCGGCGCCGGGAGCGCACTGGGTGGTGCCCCGCCTGGTGGGAGAGGTCCGGTTCAGCACCCGCACCCGTGAGGGCATGCTGCGCCAGCCGTCCTGGCAGCGGCTGCGCCCGGACCTGACGCCCGAGGAGTCGGCGGCGGACATCCCGGACGACCTGGTGTGACGGGGCGTCAAGCGCAAGCCCCGGAAGCGGCGTGGGGACCACGCCCGCCCGCCGCCCTCCCCGGCCGCCGGGCGGGCGCCGGCACCCCTGCCCGCTCCCGGGCCGTTGGCCCGTCCTTCACCACCGCGTCATCCGCGCCCCCTTGGCCCGGAGAGCGACAGCCGACAAGCTGAACTCCCCCGCCCCCCACAGCCGTTGGGCTGCGCCCAGTCGAGGAGGACGCAGTGACCTCACCCACCCCCCGGAGCCGCCGTCCCGGGTGGCTCGCCGTGCCGGCCGCCGCCCTGGCCCTCGTCCTCGCCTCGGCGACCGCCGCCCACGCCGCTCCGCCGCCCGCGCTGCCCGGCAACGCCGACGCCGCGGAAAGGGCGTACCAGCCCGCCTTCGACTACGACACCGACGGCTGCTACCCGTCCCCGGCCATCGGCCCGGACGGAACGGTCAACGCGGGCCTGAAGCCGGCCGGGGCGCTCGACGGCGACTGCCGGGACGCCGCCGACCTGGACAACGCCAACACCTACGCGCGCTCCGCGTGCAACAACGGCTGGTGCGCCTACCTGTACGGCCTGTACTTCGAGAAGGACCAGGCCCTGCCGGGCACCGGTCTCGGCGGCCACCGGCACGACTGGGAGCACGTGGCGGTGTGGGTCCGTGACGGTGTCGTCGAGTACGTCTCGACCTCCGAGCACGGCTCGTTCGCCGTGCACCCGCGCTCCGCCGTCCGCTTCGACGGCACCCATCCGAAGGTCGTCTACCACAAGGACGGCATCGGCACCCACTGCTTCCGGCCGGCCGGCGCGGGCGACGAGCCGCCGGAGAACCACGAGGGCGACTGGCAGTACCCGGCGCTGGTCGGCTGGAACGGCTTCCCGGCGGGCCTGCGCGAGAAGCTGAGCGCCCACGACTTCGGCAGTGCCCGCTTCGGCCTCGCCGACGGCGCCTTCGCCGCCCACCTGGCGTCCGCGGAGCCCCCCGGCCTGCCCTTCGACCCGTACGCCTGACCGCCGCTCCCCTCGGCGCCGGCCCGCACGGTCAGGCGGTGCCGTCGCTCGCCTGGTCCCGCAGGAAGGCGCTGACCTGGTGCGCGAGGCCGCTCTCCCGTCCGGCGCCGGGGGCCGCTCCGGGCGACTGCTCGTCGGGCAGGCCGAGGCCGCCCGTCCACAGCCGCCGGCCCGTCCACTCGTCGTCGACGCGCAGCTGCACCTGCACGTCGATCTGGCCGAGGCTCGCCTCCGGGCCGGCGGCGTAGACCACGGCGGTGGCGCGGCGCAGCGGGTAGACGTCGAAGCCCTCGATGAACTGGGAGTTGCGCCAGTCGAGGAACGCGCCCTCGCCGTCGGGGCCGATCCGCACGTCGATCTGACCGTCCTCCAGGTGGACGCAGGCGCGCCGCTCCCGCGGTTCTCGACGGTCACGCGGACGCTGAAGTACGTGAGTCCCTCGGCGGCGTCGTCCCGTCCGCGCGGCGGCTCGGCCGGCTCGACGCGGTGGACGCGGACCCGCAGACCGGCATGTTCGTCGTACTCCTGCCAGTCCCCGACCACGTTCGGCTCGTACACACTGCACCTCTCGACCTCTGAGAGCTGCTTCCTATCTGTGTGCTCAGTGCACTGTCAAATGAGCAGAATGCGCTGTGGCCAGCGGCTTCACCCGATTTGATCGGCGATCAAGCGATGCGCAGCGGGAATCCTCCGGCGGCCCGCGACGGGGCGGCGGACGGCGTGCCGCACATCACGTTCCGCACGGTGACCGGCCGGCTCCGCAGGGCCCGGATCCTTCCGGTACACCCATCAGGAGGAGATTGCCCGGATATATGGGTGATTGTTTTGAAATCGGAGTGTCCGGGAATGCGCATGTAAGTGCTTCGGACCGGAGGCACGCCATCCAGCACCCCTGCTGAGGGAGGTGCGCATGATGCGTAACGCCGGCGGAACGAGACAGCACCCGCACGACGACGCTCCGGACACGGCCGCGGCCTTCGAGCGGCTCGCGACGCTCCCGGAGGGCCCCGAGCGCAAGGCGCTGCGGGACGAGCTGATCCGGGTGTGGCTGCCCATGGCGGAGCGGATCGCGGTCCGCTTCCGGGGGCGCGGCGAGAATCTGGAGGACCTGTACCAGGTGGCAGCCCTCGGCCTGGTCAAGGCCGTCGACCACTACGACCCCGCCCGCGGTCACGCCTTCGAGGCCTATGCCGTACCGACCGTGACCGGCGAGATCAAGCGGCACTTCCGCGACCACATGTGGACCCTGCACGTGCCGCGCCGGATCCAGGACCTGCGCAACCGGGTGCGCCGCGCCACCAAGGAACTGGCGCAGACCACCCCGGGCCGGCCGCCGACCGTGGACGAGATCGCCGAGCACGCCCATCTGACCCCGGTGGAGGTGCGCACCGGCATGGAGGCGCTGGAGTGCTTCTCCGCGCTCTCGCTGGAGGCGGAGATGCCCGGCACCGACGGCTACGCCCTCGGGACGCGCTCGGCGGACCCGACCCGGCCTTCGACACGGTGGTGGACCGCGTGGCGGTGCGGCCCTGCCTGCAGGCGCTGCCCGAACGCGAGCGCACCATTCTCTACCTGCGCTTCTTCCGCGGAATGACCCAGAGCCGGATAGCCCAGCAGCTGGGGATCTCCCAGATGCACGTCTCCCGCCTGCTCAGCGGCTGCTTCGCGCAGCTCCGCGAGGAGATCCTCGCGGAGACGAACTGACGCCGGCCCCGGGCCGCCTATCGGAGGGGACGTGCCGCGGGGGCCCCGGGGATCTGGGCGGGCCCGTGGCGGTCGAGGGCGTCCTCCAGCTCCGTGCGGATCTCCCGGGCAGGACGCCGCTGCGTCCCCAGACGACGATCAGCTCCGCCACGTTGCGCAGCTTGACGTTGGTGTGCTGGGAGATCTCCTTGAGCACCGCCCACCCCTGGTCGGGCGCGACCCGGCCGAGGGCGACGATCATGCCGATGGCCTGGTCGACGACGGCGTGCGAGACCACCGCCTCCTTCAGCTGCCGGACCTGCTCCTGCAGCTCGACGATCTCCTTCGAGCCCCCGTCACCGGGCATGGTCACCTCCGGGTGCGGTGCGCCGTCCCGCGTGCGTCCCGCGGGTGCCGCGTCGTCGCGTCCATGGTCGTCATCGCCGTCGCCTCCTGCCACCGGGCCGTGCGGCGGACCGTCCGCCGGGTCGCCCGTCGCGCTGTCCCCCGGGTCGTCCACTGGGCCGTACGGGCCGTTGTGCCGTCGTTTCGCTGGTGCGGTCGGGGTACTCGGCAGGCGCCCCCAGCCCTTCCGGCCGGACACTGGTGGGGAACCGGTGGCTGCCGGTGGACCAGACCAGGACGCGACAGTGATGAACGACGACATGACCTCCCCCACCGGCGCCAAGGCCAGGAGCCGCCTTTCCACCGAGTCCGTGTTCGGGGCGCCCTGCTGGGTGAGCCTGACCAGCCGGGACCTGACGGCCACCGAGGACTTCTACTCCGCCGTGCTGGGCTGGCAATGGCGCCCCGCCCGGCTCGGCGACCGCTTCCGCATCGCGCTGGCCGACGGCGCGCCGGTCGCCGGCATCGCCGCGGTGGCCTCGATGTGGCAGATGGCCGTGGCGTGGACCCCGTACTTCGCGGTGATCAGCGCCGACGAGGCCGCCGGCCGGGTGCAGGAACGCGGCGGCACCACGGCGGTCGGCCCGATCTCGCTGCCGCCGGGACGGCCGCGCTGCTCGCCGACCGGGACGGGGCCACCTTCGGAGTCTGGGAGGGTGAGCTGTTCACCGACTGGGAGACCTGGCGGCACGCCCAGCCGGCGTTCATCCGGCTGCACACCCGCGACGCCTTCGACGCCGCCATCTTCTACGGCCAGGTCCTCGACTGGGCGTCCGGCCGGCCCGGCTGCTGCGAGGTCGACTACGAGGGCGAGGAGGTCGTCCTGCGCAGCCGGGGCGACGTCGTCGCACGGATCGAGTCGGGCGCCCTGGAGTCGGCCCCCGACCCGGCCATCCGCCCGCACTGGCAGGTCCACTTCTACACCGACGACGTCGAGGCCTGCGCGCGGGCCGCGGAGCTGCACGGCGGCAGCGTGCTGTCCAAGGGCGGCGACGAGGCCGTGCTCCGCGACCGGGACGGCGCGCAGTTCACGGTGACCGCGCGCCGCGGACGCTGACCTCACCTCGCCGGCCGGCCGATGCGGGACGGCCGGGACAGCAGCACCAGGCTGCGCGGTGCGACGGTGCGCACCGTGCCGGCCTTGTGCTCCGCCTCGTCCGGCGCGTCCTCCGGCCCCGCGGTGTCGATCAGGGTGGTCCAGCACTCGCCGAAGGCGGCGTCCGGCAGCCGGAAGTCGGCGGGCTCCCAGTGGCTGTTGAGCAGCAGCAGGAAGGAGTCGTCCACGACCGGCCGCCCGCACGGGTCCGGCTCTGCGATGGCGTCGCCGTTGAGGAAGACCCCGACCGCTCGGGCGTCGGAGCGCTGCCAGTCCTCGTCGGTCATCTCCCGCGCGTCCGGCCTGAGCCACACCAGGTCGGGCAGCGGCTGGTCGGCGTTGGTGGGCGTGTCGCCGCGGAAGTAGCGGCGGCGGCGCAGCACCGGGTGGGCGGCGCGCAGCGCGATCAGCTGCCGGGTGAAGTCCAGCAGGGAGCGCTGCTCGTCGCAGAGCCGCCAGTCGATCCAGGAGATCTCGTTGTCCTGGCAGTAGGCGTTGTTGTTGCCGCGCTGGGTGCGGGCCAGTTCGTCGCCGTGGCTGAGCATCGGGATGCCCTGTGAGAGCAGCAGGGTGGCCAGGAAGTTGCGGTGCTGGCGGGCACGCAGCTCGAGCACCGCGCGGTCCTCGTCTCGCCCTCGGCGCCGCAGTTCCAGGACCGGTTGTGGCTCTCGCCGTCCCGGTTGTCCTCGCCGTTGGCCTCGTTGTGCTTGTCGTTGTAGGAGACGAGGTCGCGCAGGGTGAACCCGTCGTGCGCGGTCACGAAGTTGACGCTGGCGCGCGGCCGGCGCCGGCTGTGCTGGTACAGGTCGGAGGAGCCGGTCAGCCGGGAGGCGAACTCCCCCAGCGTGTGCTCCTCGCCGCGCCAGAAGTCCCGGACGGCGTCGCGGTACTTGCCGTTCCACTCCGACCACAGCGGCGGGAAGTTGCCGACCTGGTAGCCGCCCTCGCCGACATCCCAGGGCTCGGCAATCAGCTTGACGCGGCTGATCACCGGGTCCTGCTGGATGAGGTCGAAGAACGCCGACAGCCGGTCCACCTCGTGGAACTGCCGGGCGAGGGTGGCCGCGAGGTCGAAGCGGAAGCCGTCGACGTGCATCTCGGTCACCCAGTACCGCAGCGAGTCCATGATCAGCTGGAGCACGTACGGGTGGCGCATCAGCAGGCTGTTGCCGGTGCCGGTGGTGTCGTAGTAGTGCTGCCAGTCGCCGTCCACCAGGCGGTAGTACGAGGCGTTGTCGATGCCGCGGAAGGAGAGGGTGGGGCCCTTCTCGTTGCCCTCGGCGGTGTGGTTGTAGACCACGTCGAGGATCACCTCGAGGCCGGCCTCGTGGAGGGTCTTGACCATCGACTTGAACTCGGTGACCTGCTGCCGCGGGTGCCGTGGGCGGCGTAGCCGTTGTGCGGCGCGAAGTAGCCGATGGTGTTGTAGCCCCAGTAGTTCGACAGGCCCCGGGCCTGGAGCACGCCGTCGTGTACGAACTGGTGGACCGGCATCAGCTCCACTGCGGTGACGCCGAGCGAGGTGAGGTGCTCCACGACCGCCGGGTGCGCCAGCCCGCGTAGGTGCCCCGCAGTTCCTCGGGCACGTCGGGGTGGGTGCGGGTGAGCCCCTTGACGTGGGCCTCGTAGATGACGGTGTCGGCGTACGGCCGCCGGGGCGGGCGGTCGTCGCCCAGTCGAAGAAGGGGTCGGTGACCACGCCGAGCATGGTGTGCCCGGCGCTGTCGGCCGGGTCGGGCCGGCCCGGCGTGCGCTCCAGCAGCGAGGGGTGGTCGTCCACCTGGCCGTCCACCGCCCGGGCGTAGGGGTCGAGGAGCAGCTTCGCGGGGTTGCAGCGGTGGCCCACGGCCGGCGCCCAGGGGCCGTGCACGCGGTAGCCGTAGCGCTGCCCCGGGCCGACGCCGGGCAGGTAGCAGTGCCAGACGAAGCCGTCGACCTCGGGCAGCGGGACGCTGCTGTGCCCGCCGTCCTCGTCGACGAGGATCAGCTCCACGCGTTCGGCGACCTCGCTGAACAGGGCGAAGTTGGTGCCCTGCCCGTCGTAGGCGGCGCCCAGCGGGTAGGGTGCCCGCTCCAGACGGGCACCCCTTTCCAGTTCGGCCTCGCGGCGCTCACCGGGCCTCCTCCAGGACGCCGTTGGTGGTGCTGCCGGGGCCGGCCAGCCGGGCGACCGGCATGACCTCGCGCGGGACCTCCAGGCCCTCCTGGGTGATGGGCTCGGGCGCCGTGGGCACCAGCGGGATGCGTTCGCCGGCCCGGGCGCGCTGCGAGAACCAGATGACCCGGGCCCCCGTCTCGGTGGCGCAGCAGCCCCAGCCGTCGCTGGTCGCGGCCAGGTGCTGGAGGCAGCCCCGCAGGTCGTGGTGGGGGCGCAGCGCGTGGTCGTTGCCGCCCACGGCGGTGATGAGGTGCTGGCCGTTCCACCACAGCTCGATGGAGGTGTTCTTGTCGCTCGCGTGCTCGTCGATCGCCCGGAGCAGCATCTCGGCGCCGCCGCACACGGGATCCACGAGGTTCTCCAGGTCCAGAACTTCAGGTGAGCGGCCAGGATGCGCCTGACCTGTCCGACCCGTTCCGGGCTGACTTCCACGTCGAGGTGGTAGTAGCAGGGCACTGCGGTCTTCATCGCTGTTGGCTCCTCACCGCGAAGCTCTCGCTCCCCACGACCCAGGCGGGCCGGGCCCCGTGCACGGAGCGTGAGCGCATATCGCTTCTGAGTCACTCCAGCGTGGAAGCAGTAGCCCATTCGTGCAACACGAGCGGCGGGCGGGACGGCAGAGATAGTTGAAGATCCAACAGGACGCTCTGTGTCCGCGCATGCACCATGTGTGAAGAACTCGATCGACCGCATCGAGTCCCGGAAGGGGACGTCGCCATGCTGCTACCCGCGAAAGCCGAAGTCGCCCGGCAGCTGCGTCGTTACCGCTCCTGGGAGCGCCTGATGCTGGCCTCGCCCGCCGACCGGGCGGTGCGGGCCACGTTCGAGGACTCCGGCTACACCCTCTGCGTGCTCATGGGGAAGCGGTGCGCACGGGAGGCCGCGGACGCCGCCGAGCGGTATCTGCGGACGAGCCTGATCAGCTATGTGCAGGAGCAGAACGAGCGGCCCAGGGCGTCCGGGCGGCGAGACGGGGCCGCCGGCGGTGGACCGGCGTTCCCTGCCGTGCGGAAGAGTCCCTCCGGCGCGGTGTGCCCCCCAGGCCGGGCGCAGGAGCCCGGCTTTCGAGCACGGCGGAGGTGAGAACCGATGAGTACGACCGCGCAGACCGGGCGCATCCCGGTGCGGGACGTCCGCCCGGCGGTGGACGGCGGCAGGCGCCCGGCGAAGGCGGTTGCCGGAGAGACGTTCGAGGTCACCGCCACCGTGTTCCGGGAGGGGCACGACGCGGTGGCCGCCAACGTCGTCCTGACGGACCCCGAGGGCCGTCCGGGCCCGTGGACGCCCATGCGCGAGCTGGCGCCGGGCACCGACCGCTGGGGTGCGGAGGTGACCCCGGACGCGCCGGGCCGCTGGACGTACCACGTGGAGGCGTGGAGCGATCCCGTCAGCACCTGGCGGCACCACGCCCGGATCAAGGTCCCCGCCGGCATCGACACCGGTCTGGTGCTGGAGGAGGGCGCCGAGCTGTTCGCGCGCGCGGCCGCCGGGGTGCCCGGGACGCCGGGCGCGCCGTGGTGCTGGCCGCGGCCGAGACGCTGCGCGACGACGAACTGCCGGTGGCCACCCGGCTGGCGGCGGCGCTGACGCCGGAGGTGGACGCGGTCCTGGCCCGCCACCCCCTGCGGGACCTGGTCACCGCCTCCGACCCGCTCCCCCTCCTCGTCGAACGCGAACGCGCCCTCTACGGCTCCTGGTACGAGTTCTTCCCCCGCTCCGAGGGCACCCCCGAACGCCCCCACGGCACCTTCCGCACCGCCGCCCGCCGCCTGCCGGCCATCGCCGCCATGGGCTTCGACGTCGTCTACCTCCCCCCGATCCACCCCATCGGCACCACCCACCGCAAAGGCCGCAACAACACCCTCACCGCCGGCCCCGACGACGTCGGCGTCCCCTGGGCCATCGGCTCCCCCGAAGGCGGCCACGACGCCGTCCACCCGACCTGGGCACCCTCGACGACTTCGACTGGTTCGTCGCCCAGGCCCACGCCCACGGCCTGGAGATCGCCCTCGACTTCGCCCTCCAGTGCTCCCCCGACCACCCCTGGGTCGACAAACACCCCGACTGGTTCCACCACCGGCCCGACGGCACCATCGCCCACGCCGAGAACCCCCGAAGAAGTACCAGGACATCTACCCCATCGCCTTCGACGCCGACATGGACGGCCTGGTCACCGAGACCTGCCGGATCCTGCGCCACTGGATGGCCCACGGCGTGCGCATCTTCCGCGTCGACAACCCGCACACCAAACCCGTCGTGTTCTGGGAGAAGGTCATCGCGGACATCAACCGCACCGACCCCGACGTGATCTTCCTCGCCGAGGCCTTCACCCGCCCCGCGATGATGCACACCCTCGCGGCGATCGGCTTCCAGCAGTCCTACACCTACTTCACCTGGCGCAACACCAAACAGGAACTCACCGAGTACCTCACCGAGCTGACCGGCGAGGCCGCCTCCTACATGCGGCCCAACTTCTTCGCCAACACCCCGACATCCTCCACGCCTACCTCCAGCACGGCGGCCGGCCCGCCTTCGAGGTCCGCGCCGTCCTCGCCGCCACCCTCTCCCCACCTGGGGCATCTACAGCGGCTACGAACTGTGCGAGAACACCCCCTGCGTGAAGGCAGCGAGGAATACCTCGACTCGGAGAAGTACCAGCTCACCCCCCGCGACTGGGACGCGGCCGAACGCGAACACCGCACCATCGCCCCGCTCATCACCCGGCTCAACACCATCCGGCGCGCCCACCCCGCCCTGCACCGGCTGAGGAACCTCCGTTTCCACCACACCGACAACGACCAGGTGATCGCCTACAGCAAGCGGACCGGGTCCGACGTGGTGCTGGTGGTCGCCAATCTCGACCCGCACCACACCCAGGAGGCGACGATCTCACTGAACATGCCGGACCTCGGCCTCGACTGGCACGAGTCCACGCCGGTCCACGACGAACTGACGGGCGAGACCTACCACTGGGGCAGGGCGAACTACGTACGGCTGGAGCCCGGGCGGGCCCCGCGCACGTCCTGCACGTCCAGCGGTCGTCCGCCGCGGCGCCGAACGGAGGGTCGTCCGTCTCATGACCGTCAACGAGCCCGTACCGGACACCTTCGAGGACACGCCGCCAAGGACCGGGACCCGGACTGGTTCAAACGCGCCGTCTTCTACGAGGTGCTCGTCCGCTCCTTCCAGGACAGCAACGGCGACGGCGTCGGCGACCTCAAGGGCCTGACCGCCAAACTCGACTATCTCCAGTGGCTGGGCGTCGACTGCCTGTGGCTGCCGCCCTTCTTCAAGTCCCCGCTCAGGGACGGCGGCTACGACGTCTCCGACTACACCGCCGTGCTGCCCGAGTTCGGCAATCTCGCCGACTTCGTGGAGTTCGTCGACGCCGCCCACCAGCGCGGCATGCGCGTGATCATCGACTTCGTCATGAACCACACCAGCGACCAGCACCCGTGGTTCCAGGAGTCCCGCAAGAACCCGACGGCCCCTACGGCGACTACTACGTCTGGGCCGACGACGACAAGGGATACGCGGACGCGCGGATCATCTTCGTCGACACGGAGGCGTCGAACTGGACGTACGACCCGGTGCGGGGCCAGTACTACTTCCACCGGTTCTTCTCCACCAGCCGGACCTGAACTACGAGAACCCGGCCGTGCAGGAGGAGATCCTGGCCGCGCTGAAGTTCTGGCTGGACCTCGGCATCGACGGCTACCGGCTGGACGCCGTGCCCTACCTCTACGCCGAGGAGGGCACCAACTGCGAGAACCTGCCCGCCACGCACGCGTTCCTCAAGCGCGTGCGCAGCGAGATCGACGCGCTCTACCCGGACACGGTGCTGCTGGCGGAGGCCAACCAGTGGCCCGAGGACGTCGTCGACTACTTCGGCGACTACGCCTCCGGCGGCGACGAGTGCCACATGGCGTTCCACTTCCCCGTCATGCCGCGCATCTTCATGGCCGTACGCCGCGAGTCCCGCTACCCGGTCTCCGAGATCCTCGCCAAGACCCCCGCGATCCCTCGCGCTGCCAGTGGGGCATCTTCCTGCGCAACCACGACGAGCTGACCCTGGAGATGGTCACCGACGAGGAACGCGACTACATGTGGGCGGAGTACGCCAAGGACCCCGCATGCGCGCCAACATCGGCATCCGCCGGCGCCTCGCCCCCCTGCTCGACAACGACCGGCACACCATCGAGCTGTTCAACGCCCTCCTGCTCTCCCTGCCCGGCTCGCCGATCCTCTACTACGGCGACGAGATCGGCATGGGCGACAACATCTGGCTCGGCGACCGCGACGCCGTCCGCACCCCGATGCAGTGGACCCCGGACCGCAACGCCGGGTTCTCCACCTGCGACCCGGGCCGCCTCTCCCTGCCCACGATCATGGATCCGGTCTACGGCTACCAGGTCACCAACGTCGAGGCGTCCATGGCGTCGCCGTCCTCGCTGCTGCACTGGACCCGCCGGATGATCGAGATCCGCAAGCAGAACCCGGCCTTCGGCCTCGGCACGTACACCGAGCTGCCGTCCTCCAACCCCGCGGTGCTGGCCTTCCTGCGGGAGTACGAGGACGACCTGGTGCTCTGCGTGAACAACTTCGCCCGGTTCGCCCAGCCCACCGAACTCGACCTGCGGGAGTTCGCCGGACGCCATCCGGTGGAGCTGTTCGGCGGGGTGCGCTTCCCGGCCATCGGTGAACTGCCGTACCTGCTGACCCTCGGGGCCACGGCTTCTACTGGTTCCGGCTCACCCGAGTCGCATCCCGCATCGGTCGCCGAGTGTGAGCGGCACAGGCCGAGGAAAGGACGCGTCACCATGCCGAAGACCGCATCCCTGCGGCCGAGACCCGCGCAGCAACTCGCCGAGCCGATGGCGTCGCTCGGCGAGCTGTTGCGCGAGTGGCTGCCGAAGCAGCGCTGGTTCGCGGGCAAGGACCGGCCCGTCACCGACCTCGGCCTGCTGTCGATGACGGAGCTGTTCCGGGCTGTCTGCATCTGCTGGTCCACACCGGGCACGGGCCGGTGCCCGCGCCCGGCGGCACCCCTCCCCCGGGCGACTGCTACCAGCTGCTGCTCGGGATCCGGGAGCGCCCGTCGCCGCGGCTGGGCCGCGCCCTCATCGGCCAGGTGCGGGAGGGCCCGCTGGCCGGCCTGACCGTGTACGACGCGCTGCACGACCCGCGGGCCGCCCAGCTGCTCCTGGAACGGCTGCGCCACCCGGGCAGCGCCGGTCCGCTGCGCTTCGAGTGCGATCCGCTGCGGCCGGTGCCGGCCGGGCTGGTGCCCCGGCTGCTGGACGCGGAGCAGTCCAACTCCTCGCTGGTGTACGGGGACGAGTTCATCCTCAAGCTCTTCCGGCGCATCCAGCCCGGTGTCAACCCCGACCTGGAGGTGACGGGCGCGCTGGCCCGGCAGGGCTGCGGCCGGGTGCCCGCACCGGTGGCCTGGTTCCGGACCACCCACCCCTACGGGGCGACGCTCGGTGTGCTCCAGCCGTTCCTGCACGGCGCCTCCGACGGCTGGACGCTCGCCCTGGACGCGCTGGCCGCCGGGGACGACTTCACGGCGCAGGCCCACGAGCTGGGCCGGGCCACGGCGGACGTGCACGTGGCCCTGGCCTCGGCCTTCCCCGCCGGGGCGGCCGGGGAGAACGGCCGGACGGCGGCGGCGATGACCGAGCGGCTGACCTCGGCCGCGCACGCGGTGCCGGCGCTGCGGCCCTTCGTGCCGGGCCTGCGGTCGGCCTTCGCCGCGCTGGCGACCTGCGACGCCGGGCCCGCCGCCCAGCGCATCCACGGCGACCTGCACCTCGGGCAGGTGCTGCGGGCCGGCCGGGACTGGTTCGTCATCGACTTCGAGGGCGAGCCGTCCCGGCCGCTCGCCGAGCGCCGCAGCGCCCACTCCCCGTGCGGGACATCGCGGGCATGCTGCGCTCCTTCGACTACGCCGCCCGGCAGCGCCGCCCGTGGCGGCCCGAGTGGGCGCGCCGCTGCCGCGAGGCCTACTGCGCGGGCTATGCCGCCCGGGCCGGCTGGGACCCGCGCAAGAAGCACGGCCTGCTCCGCGCCTACGAGACGGACCGGGCCGTGTACGAGGTGCTGTACGAGGCCCGGCACCGCCCCGACTGGCTTCCCGTACCCATGGCGGCGATCGAACGACTCGCCGTGAGAGGAGACTGACATGGCCCTCCGCGACACCTCGCTCCCCGAGCCGTCCGGTCCCGTCCCGTCCGCCACCGGACCGGTCGGCACCGCACCGCCGATGGACCCCGAGGACCGGGGCCGCCTGCTGGCGGGCGCCCACCACGACCCGCACGCCCTGCTCGGCGCCCACCCGGTGCCCGGCGGGGTCGCCTTCCGGGCGCTGCGGCCCTTCGCCCGCTCCGTGAGCGTCGTCGTCGACGGCGCCCGGCACGCCCTGGTCTCGGAGGGGACGGCCTGTTCTCCGGGGTGCTGCCGCTGGACGGCGTCCCGAGTACACCCTGGCGGTGGCGTACGAGTCGGACGAGTACGAGGTGCACGACCCGTACCGGTTCCTGCCGGCGCTCGGCGAGTTCGACCTGCACCTGATCGGGGAGGGCCGGCACGAGCAGCTGTGGCGGGCCCTGGGCGCCGAGCCGATGACCCACCAGGGCGTGACCGGAACCCGCTTCACGGTGTGGGCGCCGAACGCGCGCGGCGTCCGGGTGGCCGCCGACTTCACGTACTGGGACGGCACCGCGTTCCCGATGCGGTCCCTGGGGCGTCCGGGGTGTGGGAGCTGTTCGTGCCGGGCGTCGGCGAGGGCACGAAGTACAAGTTCGAGATCACCTCGCAGTACGGCCACCGGTTCCTCAAGGCCGACCCGATGGCCCGGCGCGCCGAGGAGCCCCCGAACACGGCCTCCGTGGTCACGGCGTCCCACTACGAGTGGGGCGACGCCGCATGGATGCGGCACCGCGCGGACGTCCCGTGCACGAGGCGCCGTTCTCGGTGTACGAGGTGCACCTGCCCTCCTGGCGGCCGGGCTGACCTACCGCGAGCTGGCCGACGTGCTCCCGGCCTACGTCAAGGACCTCGGCTTCACCCACGTCGAGCTGATGCCGGTCGCCGAGCACCCCTTCGGCCCGTCCTGGGGCTACCAGGTGACGTCGTACTACGCGCCCACCGCGCGGCTCGGCACCCCGGACGACTTCCGGTACCTGGTCGACGCGCTGCACCGGGCCGGCATCGGCGTGATCATGGACTGGGTCCCCGCGCACTTCCCGAAGGACGACTGGGCGCTGGCCCGCTTCGACGGCGACCCGCTGTACGAGCCCGGGGACGCCCGGCGGGCGGAGCACCCGACTGGGGCACGTACACCTTCGACTTCGCCCGGACGGAGGTGCGCAACTTCCTGGTGGCGAACGCCGTGTACTGGTGCGAGGAGTTCCACATCGACGGCCTCCGGGTCGACGCGGTGGCCTCGATGCTCTACCTGGACTACTCGCGCGACTCCGGTCAGTGGGAGCCGAACGTGTACGGCGGCCGGGAGGACCTGGCGGCCATGGCGTTCCTCCAGGAGATGAACGCCACCGTCTACCGGCGCTGCCCCGGCGTGGTGACGATCGCGGAGGAGTCCACGGCGTGGGGCGGGGTGACCCGGCCCACCGACACCGGCGGCCTCGGCTTCGGGCTGAAGTGGAACATGGGCTGGATGCACGACTCGCTGGAGTACGTCGCCCACGAGCCGGTGCACCGCAAGTACCACCACCACGAGATGACCTTCTCGATGGTGTACGCCTACAGCGAGAACTACGTCCTGCCGATCTCCCACGACGAGGTCGTGCACGGCAAGCAGGCCCTGGTGTCGAAGATGCCGGGCGACTGGTGGCAGCGGCGCGCCAACGTCCGGGCCTACCTCGGCTTCATGTGGGCGCACCCCGGCAAGCAGCTCCTGTTCATGGGCCAGGAGTTCGCCCAGGGCGCGGAGTGGTCCGAGCAGCACGGGCCGGAGTGGTGGCTGCTGGACGACGGGTACCACTCGGCGGGCGACCACCGCGGGGTGCAGGACCTGGTACGCGACCTGAACGCCCGCTACCGGGCGACGCCGGCCCTGTGGCAGCGGGACACCGACCCGGGCGGCTTCCGCTGGGTGGCGGTGGACGCCGCCGAGGACAACGTCTTCGCGTTCCTGCGGTTCGACGCGGAGGGCACCCCGCTGCTGGCGGTGTCGAACTTCTCGCCGGTCGTCCGGCACGACTACCGGCTCGGCGTCCCGGACGACGTGGTCGCCTGGCAGGAGGTCCTCAACACCGACGCCTCCCCTTACGGCGGCAGCGGCGTCACGAACCCCGGGCCCGTCAAGCCGGAGGACGGCCGCCTGAGCCTCACGCTGCCGCCGCTGGCCACGGTGTGGCTGATGCCGTCCGATCTGTGAGCCCGCGCGGCGCGACCAGGTGTCCGGTGCCCTTCCCGGGGCAGTCGGGGTCGTACGACCGTAAGCCTTGTCGTCGCCGCGCAGGGCTCACAGAAAGGCGGCATCACGGTGCGCACCGTCGGAGTGGAGGAGGAGCTCCTCCTGGTCGACCCCGAGACCGGCGAGCCGCGGGCGCTGTCCGCGGCCGTGCTGGCCCGGGCCTCGCACGAGGACGCCGGTCAGGACGTCTTCGAGAAGGAACTCCACGATCAGATGGTGGAGTTCGCCACGCATCCGCAGGAGGACATGGAGCGCCTCCACGCCGAGATCGTCCGCTGCCGCAAGCTGGCGGCGGAGCACGCCGGGGAGACCGGCTGCGCCGTCGCGGCGCTGGCCACCTCCCCGCTGCCGGTCACACCCGCGGTCGGCGTGAACCGCCGGTACCGGTGGATGGCCGAGCAGTACGGCGTGGTGGTCCAGGAGCAGCTGGTCCTCGGCTGTCATGTGCACGTTTCCGTGGCGTCGGACGAGGAGGGCGTCGCGGTCATCGACCGGGTGCGGCCGTGGCTGCCCGTGCTGGCCGCGCTCAGCGCGAACTCGCCGTTCTGGCAGGGCAAGGACTCCGGCTACCACAGCTACCGCAGCCGGGTCTGGCAGCGGTGGCCGTCGGCCGGCCCCACCGAGCTGTTCGGCTCGGCCGAGACCTATCACCGCCGGGTCGCGGACATGGTCGCCACGGGCACCATCCTCGACACCGCCATGGTCTACTTCGACGTCCGCCTGTCCGAGCGGTACCCGACGGTGGAGTTCCGGGTCGCGGACGTCTGCCTGGAGGCCCGGACCGCCGTGCTCGTCGCCACTCTCGCCCGGGCGCTGGTGGAGACCGCCGCGCGGGAGTGGCGCGAGGGCAGGGAGCCCGTCGACCCCAGTGTGAGCCTGCTGCGGCTGGCCGCCTGGCGGGCCGCCCGCTCAGGGCTCGCCGGTGAGCTGCTGCACCCCGCGACGATGCGCCGGATGCCGGCGGAGCGGGTGGTGCGGGCGCTGCTGGAGCACGTCGGGAGGCGCTCGACGCCGACGGGGAGCTGGAGCGCGCCGAGGCGGCCGCGGCCGGTCTGCTGCGCCACGGCAACGGCGCGCGGGTGCAGCGCGAGCTGCTGGAGCGCACGGGAAGCCTGCGGGACGTCGTCACCGGCTGCGTGGACCGCACCCAGGAGTGAGCGGCCCCGCCGCCGGCAGGGCGTCCCGTGAGGGCGGGACGGGCCGGGCGGTCAGCGCCTCGACGGGGCGGCCGGCGCGTGGACCGGCACGGCGGCCGGCACACGGACCGGCGCGGCGGCCGGCGCGGGACCGGCCGGACCGCCGGCGAGGGCTCCGGCCGGTCCGGTCACAGGACCGGGCCGGTCACAGGACCGGGCCGGTCACAGGATCAGCACCAGCGCGTAGGCGAGGAGACCGACGGCGATCAGGACCACGACGGCGAGGATCAGCGTCAGCGGTGCCTTGGCCCAGCCCTTGGGCGGGTTGTGGACCTCCCGCGGGCCCGCCTCGGGCAGGCTGCTCTCCGCGGGCGGGGTCTCTCCGGGCGGCACCCCGCCACCCGGTTCGAGTCCGGAGGTGCGCTCGGGTTCGGGGTCGGGATTCGTATGGCTCATGCCGTCCGGGTCCCCCGATCCCGCCGAGATCATCGAAGCGGGAACACTTCTGTCGTCCCGGCCACCCTCCGCTGCCGCCTCGGATACATTCGAGCACCGCCGATGACGCCCCTCGTCGGCCCCGTCACAGCCCGTACACACCAGGAGCAGCGCATGCGCGATGTCGCTCCCGCTCCCCAGGCGGCCCCGCCGCTGACCGGTGGGCTCGCCGACAGTCTCTTCGACACGGCCGCCCGCACCCCACGCTGCCGCTGCTCGCGCGCCGCCGCGGCCCGGCGGTCTGGGAGGAGGTGACGGCCGTCGAGGTCCGCGACGAGGTGGTGGACCTGGCCAGGGGCTGATCGCGGCCGGGATCGCGCCGGGCGAGCGGGTGGCGGTCATGGCGCGCACCCGCTACGAGTGGACGGTGCTCAGCTACGCCCTGTGGACGGTGGGCGCCGAGGTAGTGCCGGTCTACCCCACGTCGTCGCGGGAGCAGGTGGAGTGGATCCTGCGGGACGCCGGCTGTGTGGCCGTGGTCGTCGAGGACGAGCAGAGCGTGATGACGGTGGGCTCGGTGTGCGCCTCCCTGCCGGCGCTGCGCCACGTCTGGCAGCTGGACGCGGGGCCCTGGCGGAGCTGGTGGAGCGCGGGGCGGTCGTGCCGCTGCCCGCGGTCGACTCCATGCGCCGCATCGTGCTGCCGGACTCCACCGCGGTCGTCGCCTACACCTCCGGCACCTCCGGCCGGGCGCTGGGCTGCGCCCTGAGCCACCGCGGTCTGGCGAGCGTCTGCGACACCCTCCTCGCGGGCTGGGGGCACACCGCCGCGCCCCCGGGGAACAGGGCGCCGTCCTCGCCTTCCTGCCCTTCTCCCACGTCTACGGGCTGATGATCCAGGGCCTGTGCGTCCGCGGCGGGCTGCTGATGGGCCACGAACCGGACATGACCGAGGAGGCGCTGACGTCGGCGCTGCGCTCGTTCCGGCCCACGTACTTCTACGCCGTTCCGTCCCTGCTGGAGAAGATCTACAAGAACTTCCTGCGCGCCGCCCAGCAGGAGGGCCGCGGCCGCCTGTTCGAGCGGGCCGCCGACACGGCGCGGGACTTCGCCGCGGCCCTGGAGCGCCGCCGGCTGACCGGCGGGCCGGGCCCCGGCTTCGACCTGCGGCTCCAGCACGCGCTGTACGAGCGCACGGTGTACCGCCGGCTGCGCGCGGCGCTCGGCGGCCGGGTACGGCGGGCGACCTGCGGCGGCTCCCCGCTGAGCCGCGAACTGTCCCTGTTCTACGAGGGCATCGGGATCTACGTCCACGACGGCTACGGGCTGACGGAGACCAGCGGCGGGGTGACGATGCAGCCGCTGGGCCGGGAGAAGTCCGGCACCGTCGGCCGGCCGCTGCCCGGCACGGAGGTCCGGGTCGCCGACGACGGGGAGATCCTGCTGCGGGGCCCCTCGGTGTTCCAGGGCTATGTCGGCGACGAGGCCGCCACCCGCGCCGCGCTGCGCGACGGCTGGCTGGCCACCGGGGACCTGGGCCAGCTGGACGACGAGGGCTATCTGACGATCACCGGCCGGAAGAAGGACGTCATCATCACCAGCGGCGGCAAGAGCGTGGCACCGGCCGCGCTGGAGCAGCGGCTGCGCATGCACCCCCTGATCCACCAGGCGGTCGTCGTCGGCGACAACCGGCCGTGCGTCGGGGCCCTGATCACCCTCGATCCGCAGTTCCTGACCCACTGGCGGGCCGGGCTGGCCCTGCAGGGCGACGCGGCGCTGCGCGAGGCCCGGGAGGAGAACGCCCTGCGCGAGGAGGTGGCCCGCGCCGTGGCCGCCGCCAACAGCGCGGTCTCCCGCTCGGAGTCGATCCGGGTGTTCCGGATCCTGCCCGAGCCGTTCGACGTGGCCAGCGGGCTGCTCACGCCGTCGATGAAGCTGCGCCGCGACGAGATCGTGCGGACGTACGCCGCCGAGATCGACGCCATGTACGAGGCGCGCTCGCGCCGCCGGCCGCGGACCCCGCCGGAGGAGACCGCGGTCTGGGACGACTCGGACAACGTCTTCCTGCGCTGAGCGGTCACTCCGTGCCCGAGCGCTGAGCGTCCTTTCCGTGCCCGGGTGCTGAGCGTCCTTTCCGTGCCCGAGCGCTGAGTGGTCCTTCCGTGCCCGGGGCGGGGCGGCGCGCCGCAGCCGGGCGGCGCGCCGGTGACGGGGCCTGGTCAGCCGCCGACGTACCAGCTGAAGCCGCCCACCGCGAGCAGGACGGCGTACAGGACGAGGGCGACGATGCCGAGGACGACGCCCGCCTTGGCCATGCCGGACCCGCCCTTGGCCGGAGCCTGCCGCAGCCCGAGGACGCCCAGCACGATCGCGACCGGCCCGAGGATCACGCTGAACACGAAAATGCCGATGATTCCGCAGACGAGGCTCGCGACGGCCAGTCCGTTGGTGCCGGACCTGGACGCCGCGCGGGAACTGCCGTAACCGGTCATCAGGGTCTCCTGGTAGTCGGGGAGTCGGACGCCGGGCGCACCGGGGGGCGCCTCGGGTGGTGCGCAGTCCGTCTGCCCGCCGAGCCGTCCCGCATGCCGGGCGCGCCGCGGACCCTGGGCGTCCGCTTCGTCACTCCGGGTGCCGGTGCGCGGGGGCGCGCGGACAGGCGCGTAGGCTCGCCGCCCACGGGAACTAACAAACGAGAAGAAGGCACGGGAGAGGACGACAGCCCGGGCACCCACCGGGCCGGGAAGGCGAAATGGCAGCCGAGTCGCGTAGGGACAGGACACTGGCTTCCGAGGAGATCACCAGCCGCACCGCCAGCTTCGCCGGGGAGCTGCACAACGTCACCGGTGCGCGGCTGGTCGCTGAGGACTTCCTCTACGACCTCTCCCGCGTGTCACCGCCGGCGGCGCCCGAGCACTGGGACGACATCCTCCTGGTCGTGACGGAACTGGCGGCCAACGCGGTGCAGTACGCTCCCGGGCCGTTCCAGCTGCGGCTGCGCCGTACCTTCGACGGCGTGCACGTGGTCATGCACGACACCAACACGACACCGCCCGCGCCGCGCCCCTTCCACCCGGCCAACGGCGGGGGCGGCATCGGCTGGCACCTCATCCACACGCTCTGCGACCAGGTCAGCGTCGTCTCCGACGAGCGGGGGAAGGACATCCACGTCTTCCTGCCGTGGTGACCCCGCCCGGGCGCCGGATCAGGCCGGGGGCGTCCGCCCGGCGGCAGCCGGTCGTAGTAGTCGCCGACGGCGGCCAGGTACTCCCGGTCCATGGTCTCGCTGTCGGTCCGGAACCGCGGCGCCGCCTTGACCTCGGCCCGGGTGCACGACACGGTCACCCTCTCCGCGTCGGTGTCGACGCCGGTGACCACGCCGACCGGCACCAGCACGCTGCGCCCGAAGACCCAGACGCCGGTGTCCACCACCAGGTGCCGCATGCCGAAGTGGTCGGCCTGGCGGTCCACGTGGCCGATGGTCCCGTCGTCGGCGACGACCGTGAAGCCGGTCAGGTCCTGCCCCTCGGCGTGGCCGCTGCCCGGCGGGTACGACCAGATTCTGTCCCTCGGCACGCTTCTCCTTCCCTCCCGGGTGGCCTGCGGATCCGGTCCGGGCGGCAGGAGGCCGTCCCGGTACCACAGCAGCGGATACCCGCCCCCGGCACCCGCATGCGACAGCGCGCCGGGGCTACCCGGACGGACCCGCGCGTACCCCCGGCCCGGGCCGGCGTGGACGGCGCGCACACGCGCCGTCCACGCTTTGTCCACACTCCGCGCGTGGGTTAGCCTCTGACGTATTTTTCAACATCGGGCAGATCCGTGAACTGCGGAAATGCACGCACATCAGACCCGGCCGCCCGACGGCGCGGGTCGGGTTCCGAGTCCTCCGCCGGGAGGACTCCTGGGGAGCGGAACGAGGGTGCGCATGACCAGCGACAGCACCGGGGGCGTCGACGCGGTCCCGGTACCGGGCGATCAGGAGCTGCGCCGGCTCCTGGCGGGCCTGACCGCCGTACGGGACGGGGACTTCGGCACCCGCCTGCCGGCCGACGCCGACGGCCTCATGGGGACATCGCCACCGTCTTCAACGGCATGGTGGACCAGCTGTCGGTGTTCACCTCCGAGGTCACGCGGGTGGCCCGCGAGGTCGGCACCGAGGGCCGGCTCGGCGGCCAGGCCAAGGTGCCCGGCGTCTCGGGACCTGGGCGGACCTGACGGACTCGGTCAACGCCATGGCGGGGAACCTGACCACCCAGGTCCGCGACATCGCCCAGGTGGCCACCGCCGTCGCCAGGGGCGATCTGTCGCAGAAGATCGACGTGGACGCCCGCGGCGAGATCCTGGAGCTGAAGAACACCATCAACACGATGGTCGACCAGCTGTCCGCCTTCGCCGACGAGGTCACCCGCGTCGCCCGCGAGGTCGGCACCGAGGGCCGGCTCGGCGGCCAGGCGGACGTGCAGGGGGTGCGGGGCACCTGGCGCGATCTCACCGACTCGGTGAACTTCATGGCGGGCAACCTCACCAACCAGGTCCGCAATGTCGCCCAGGTGGCCACCGCCGTCGCCAAGGGCGACCTGTCGCAGAAGATCACCGTGGACGCCCGCGGCGAGATCCTGGAGCTGAAGAACACCATCAACACGATGGTCGACCAGCTCTCCGCGTTCGCCGACGAGGTCACCCGCGTCGCCCGCGAGGTCGGCACGGCCGGGAACCTCGGCGGCCAGGCCCGGGTGCGGGGCGTGTCCGGCACCTGGAAGGACCTCACCGACAACGTCAACGTGATGGCGTCCAACCTCACCCAGCAGGTCCGCTCGATCGCCCAGGTGGCCACCGCCGTCGCCAAGGGCGACCTGTCCCAGCGGATCACCGTGGAGGCCAAGGGCGAGGTCGCGGCCCTGGCCGAGGGCATCAACACGATGGTCGACACGCTCTCGGCGTTCGCCGACGAGGTCACCCGCGTCGCCCGCGAGGTCGGCACCGAGGGCCGGCTCGGCGGCCAGGCGCACGTGCCGAACGTCGCCGGCACCTGGAAGGACCTCACCGACAACGTCAACTCCATGGCGAACAACCTCACCGGCCAGGTGCGCAACATCGCGCTGGTGACGACGGCGGTGGCCCGCGGCGACCTGTCGCAGAAGATCGACGTCGACGCCCGCGGCGAGATCCTGGAGCTGAAGACCACGATCAACACGATGGTCGACCAGCTCTCCGCCTTCGCCGACGAGGTCACCCGCGTCGCCCGCGAGGTCGGCACCGAGGGCCGGCTCGGCGGCCAGGCCGAGGTGGAGGGCGTCTCCGGCACCTGGAAGCGGCTCACGGAGAACGTCAACGAGCTGGCCGGGAACCTCACCCGGCAGGTGCGCGCGATCGCCGAGGTCACCAGCGCGGTCGCCGAGGGCGACCTGACGCGGTCGATCAACGTGGAGGCGTCCGGCGAGGTCGCCGAGCTCAAGGACAACATCAACGCGATGGTGCAGTCCCTGCGCGAGACCACCCGGGCCAACCAGGAGCAGGACTGGCTCAAGACCAACCTGGCCCGGATCTCCGGCCTGATGCAGGGCCACCGGGACCTGCCCGTCGTCGCCGAACTGATCATGGACGAGCTGGTGCCGCTGGTCTCCGCCCAGTACGGCGCCTTCTACCTCGCCGAGGAGGGCGACACCGGCCCCGAGCTGCGGCTGGTCGGCTCCTACGGCTACCCGGACGACGACAGCCGGCCGACCCGCATCCCGTTCGGCCGGACCCTGGTCGGCCAGGCCGCGCGCAGCCGCCGCACCATCACCGTGGACGAGCTGCCGCCCGACTACGTCACCATCTCCTCCGGCCTCGGGCAGGTCGTGCCGACCGCGCTGGTGCTGCTGCCCATCGTGGTCGAGGGACAGGTCCTCGGAGTGATCGAACTGGCGTCGGTCACCCCGTTCACCCAGATCCACCGGGACTTCCTCGCCCAGCTGATGGAGACCATCGGCGTCAACGTCAGCACGATCGTCGCCAACGCCCGCACCGACGAACTGCTCGCCGAGTCCCAGCGCCTGACCGCCGAGCTGCGGGCCCGGTCGACCGAGCTGCAGGTGCAGCAGGAGGAGCTGCAGCGCTCCAACGCGGAACTCGAGGAGAAGGCGTCGCTGCTCGCGGCGCAGAACCGGGACATCGAGGCGAAGAACCTCCAGATCGAGCAGGCGCGGCAGGAACTGGAGGCCCGCGCCCAGCAGTTGTCGCTGGCCTCGAAGTACAAGTCGGAGTTCCTGGCCAACATGAGCCACGAGCTGCGCACCCCGCTCAACAGCCTGCTCATCCTCGCCCAGCTGCTCGCGCAGAACCCCTCGCGCAACCTCACCCCGAAGCAGGTCGAGTACGCCGGCATCATCCATTCGGCGGGCTCGGACCTGCTCCAGCTCATCAACGACATCCTCGACCTGTCGAAGGTCGAGGCGGGCAAGATGGACGTCTCCCCGGAGCGGGTAACGCTGCGGCAGCTCATCGAGTACGTCGAGGCCACGTTCCGGCCCATGACGACGCAGAAGAGCCTGGAGTTCACGGTGACGACGGCGCCGGGTGCGCCGGCCGACCTGCTCACCGACGACTCCCGGCTGCGTCAGGTGCTGCGCAACCTGCTGTCCAACGCGGTGAAGTTCACCGAGCGCGGCGGGTGGAGCTGGTCGTCGAGCCCGCCGCCGACCAGGAGGTCCCCGAGGGCGTGATGCGCGGCGGCGCGGTCGTGGCGTTCCGGGTGAAGGACACCGGCATCGGCATCCCGGAACAGCAACTGGAGTCGATCTTCGGCGCGTTCCAGCAGGCCGACGGCACGACGAGCCGCAAGTACGGGGCACCGGCCTCGGGCTGTCCATCACCCGGGAGATCGCCCAGCTGCTCGGCGGTGCCGTCACCGTGGACAGCACGCCCGGCCAGGGCAGCACCTTCACGCTGTACCTGCCCGTGGCCCGGCCCGACTTCGAGGAGGTGCTGCGCCGCCGCGGCGGCGAGCACGGCGATGCGGGCGGCGCCGCCGGCGCGCTCGTCCCCGCCGCCGCGCCGGCTCCCCGGCTCACCGGCGGGGGCCGGCAGCGGCCCCGGCGGCTGCTGGTCGTCGAGGAGCGTCCGCGGGGTCTGCTGACCCTCGTCGCGGAGAGCGTCGTGGCCGATCTGGCGCCCGGCCGGGACGAGTCCGGCAGCCGTCCCCCGCTCGACGTGATCACCGCCGTGGGCGCGCAGGAGGCGGCCGGCGCGCTCGCCGCCGAACCCTGCCACTGCGTCGTCCTCGACCTGGGCATGCCGCGCGGCGAGGCCGCGCGTTTCGTCACCGCGCTCCAGGGCGACTCGGCCCTGGCGAGCGTGCCGGTGCTGGTGCACCGCGGCCACCGCGCCGACCCGGAGCTGGAGGAGAGCCTGCGCTCCGACGCCCGGGGCGGGGCGCTGGAGTTCCTCTCCAGCCTCGACGAGCTGCGCGAGCGGATCGCGCTGCACCTGTCGGCCGAGGAACCCGGGGACGTGCTGTCCCTGGTCCGGCCGGAGGAACCGCAGCGGCTCGCCCCGCCGCCCGACGAGCAGGCGCCCGCCGGCCGCACGGTCCTCGTCGTCGACGACGACGCGCGCAACCTGTTCGCGCTGAGCGGCATCCTGGAACTGCACGGCTTCCGGGTCCTGCACGCGGAGAACGGCCGCAAGGGCATCGAGACCCTGCTGAACCACCCGGAGGTCGCGCTGGTGCTGATGGACGTGATGATGCCGGAGATGGACGGCTACACGGCGACGGCCGAGATCCGCGGCATGCCGCAGTACGCGGACCTGCCCATCATCGCCGTCACCGCGAAGGCGATGCCCGGCGACCGGGAGAAGTCCCTCGCCTCGGGGGCCAGTGACTACGTCACCAAGCCGGTCGACACCGGCGACCTGATGGCCTGCGTCCGGCGCTGGCTGCCCGCATGAGCACGCCGGCACCCGTCCCGTACTCCGGTGGGCCGCCCGGCGCGCGGCCCCGTCCGCCGCGCGCCGCGGCGCCC
This sequence comes from Streptomyces sp. SW4, assembly GCA_003248315.1. Lineage (GTDB taxonomy): Bacteria > Actinomycetota > Actinomycetes > Streptomycetales > Streptomycetaceae > Streptomyces. The sequence goes on along the minus strand of QKWM01000004.1, from coordinate 5,341,199 downwards.
GCCGGCCGAGGAGCAGTCGCATCGTGAACACCTTCGACGAAGCCGGCGAGCCCTCCGGCGGCGAGCCGCGCGACACCCTGCCCGAGCCGGCCTCCGCGTCCCCGCGGACCCGGCTCCCGCCTCCCCCGCGGACCAGGCGTCCGCGTCGCCCGTGGGCCGGCTGGCGGCCACCGTGGAGCGGCTCAGCCGGGAGGTCAGGGCCGCCCAGGCGGAGGCCGAGGGCCGCGCCCTGATCGAACTCGCCAAGGGCATCCTGGTCGAGCGCCTGGGATGCGGCCCGGCGCAGGCGGCCCGGCAACTCGCCGAACTGGCCGAACAGGCCCAGGTGACGCCGCTGGAGTTCGCGGTCGACGTCATCAACCAGGCGGCCCGGGACCGGATGTCCGAGGTGACGGACGCGTTCCTGGCGGCCACCGCGGCGACCGGCGAGGGCGACGCCCCGGCCGACGACTCGGCCGCCGTGCGGCTGCGCGCCGCCGAGAGCGGCGCGCTCGCCGCCGACGACACCCAGGCCGTCGCCGACGCCCTGCTCGAACAGGCGCTGCGCCCGCTCGGCGCGGTGGCCGTGGCCATCTGGGCGGCGGGCCCCGACGGATCGCTGACCCTGGCGGGCAGCGCCGGGTTCTCCCCGGCCGAGGCCGCCCGCTGGCGGTATGTGCCGCCGGACGTGGCGACCGTGGCGCGGCAGGGCCTGACCGGCCGCACCGGGCTGTGGATCACGTCCCTGGAGGACACCGGGCTGCCCAGCGTCGGCCGGCACCAGCACCCCGACGGCGGCCGGGTCGCGGTGCCCGCCGGGACCGGCGGGCGCATCCACGGGGTGCTGGAGATCGCCTGGCCGGCCCCGCTGACGCCCCAGCCCCCCGCGGTGGTCCGCCAGGTGGAGGCCCTGGCCGAGCTGTGCGCCCACACGCTGGAGACGTACACGCGGGCGCAGGGCACCGGCCAGGAGCCGCGGGTGCTGCCGGACGCGGCGGAGCTGATGGACCTGGCCGACGGCCTGCACGACCCCGCCCTGGTCCTGGTGCCGCACCTGGACGGCGCGGGTCATCTGGTGGACTTCCGCATCCAGCACGTCAACGGCCGCTTCCTGGACCCGGCCGGGCGGTCCCGCGCCGTGGTCAGCGGCGCCCTGCTGCTGGAGGCGTATCCGATGGCCGCCGGGAGAGCGAGCTGTTCCAGCGGGTGGAGCGGGTGTACGCCACGGGCGAACCGTTCCGGGCCCGGCGGATGAACCTGACCGCCCTGGTCGACCAGGTGCCGCTGTCCGCGGTCGCCGACATCAGCATCAGCCGGCACGGCAGCGCCGTCCTGCTGATCTGGCGCATCGAGGACGAGGCGGCCCGGCTGGCGAGCCTGCTCCAGCACGCCCAGCGGCTCGGCCGGATCGGCGGCTTCGAGGAGAACCTGCTCACCGGCGAGATCACCTGGAACGGGCAGCTGTTCGACCTGTACGGCCGCCCGCGGTCCAGCCTGCCGGTGCCCTTGGAGGAGCTGCCCGCCCACGCCCACCCCGACGACTCCGTCACCATCCGCCGGTTCCTGCGCACGCTGCTGCACCACCGGCGTCCGGCGTCGGCGGCGTTCCGGCTCCAGCGCCCGGACGGGGTGACCCGGCACATCCGGGTGGTCGCCGAGCCGGTCCTCGACACCGACGACCGGCTGCTCGTCGTCCGCGGGGCGTTCCAGGACATCTCCGCCCAGCACTGGACGGAGGTGGCGCTGGCCGCGACCCGGGACCAGCTCGCCCACACCGAGCAGCAGGCCAGCGAGCGCGCCCGGCTGACGCTCCAGCTGCAGCACGCCATCATGCCGCCCGCCCAGGCCCCGCTGGAGATGCCCGGCCTCCAGGTCGCGGTCCGCTACCGGCCCGCGGAGACGGAGCACCTGGTGGGCGGCGACTGGTACGACGCCGTGGTGCTGCCCAACGGGCTGGTGCTGCTGAGCGTGGGCGACGTGGCCGGGCACGGCATAGAGGCGGCCACCAGCATGGTCGTGCTGCGCAACGCGCTGCGCGGTCTGGCGGTGACCGGGGCCGGGCCCGGTCAGCTGCTGTCCTGGCTGAACATCGTGGCGCACCACCTGACGGGGGCCGTGACGGCCACGGCGGTGTGCGGGCTGTACGACCCGGCCGGCCGGACGCTGCGCTGGGCGCGGGCGGGCCATCTGCCGCCGGTTTTGGTGCGCGGAGCGCAGGCGGCACCGCTGCCGCTGGTCAAGGGCATGCTCCTCGGTGCGGTGCCGGAGGCCGTCTACGAGGAGGCGGAGGTGCAGCTCGCGGCCGAGGACACGCTGCTGATGTACACCGACGGCCTGGTCGAGCGCCGCGACCGCTCGGTGGAGGAGTCGCTGACCCAGTTGCTGAGCAGCGTCCGCGCGGCGCCCGGCCCGCTCGACCAGCAGCTGGACCGGCTGCTGACGTACAGCAGGTCCGACACCGACGACGACACCTGCCTGGTCGGCGTCCGCCTCGGGTGACGTGACCGCCCGGGCACCGTGCGGCAGGCATGGTGCCCGGATCCCGGGGTAAGCGCGGGGCGCGGTGAGACGACGACCGCGGGGAGGGGCACGGCATCCGATGAGATCTTGATCACCGTCCGCGTCCGGAAAACCGGTGTGCATCGAAGTCGTACACCGGGGTACCAGCCCTGGCCGTCCGCGCCCCCGCGGTCCCTTTCGTTGGAGGTACACGTGCCCATTGCCCAGAACCCGCTGTCCGTGGAAGTGACGCTTCCCGGGAGGACGTGGCGCTGCTGAGGGTGGAGGGATACCTGGACGTCGACACGGCGACCGAGTTCCAGCACCACCTGGCGAACCAGCTGCACCACGGCCGGCGTCACTTCCTGCTGGACCTGTCCGCGGTTCCGTTCATGGACTCCTCCGGCATGAACATCATCCTCCGGGTCTACCAGGAGGCCCGGGAGCTGCCGGGCAGCGTGCACATCATCGATCCCACCCCGGCCGTGCGGCGCATCCTCGACCTCACCGGCGTCAGCATCACCGTGCCGGTCTCGGCGACCGTCGAGGACGCCCTCGCGCTCGTCGACCGGGGCCGGAAGCGGGGCAGTCGCCGCAGGACTGACCGAACCGCCGTTCCCCGCCTCGCCCATGAGTGGGTTCCGCCGCCAGCCTCCGCGCCGCTCGGCGCCTTCGCACGTCCCGGACTCGGTGTCGTACGAGGTCGGCGGGTGGTTACAGTTGTCGCCCGGCAGAGTCACACCGTCCGGTCCGTCCGGGCGGTTCGTGCGACGCGAGGCGATGAGGAGTGAAGCAGGTGCCGGAGCACGCAGCGGAGGAAACGCCCGGATCGCCGACGCGGGAGGTCAGGGACTTCCTGCGCCGTCGCCGGGAGCAGATCGCCCAGCGCTGGGCGGACGAGCCCGTGTTCCGGGCGGTGTTCACCGTCTCGCGGGACGAGGCTGTGGAGGCTGCCAAGGCGGTGGTGGACGCCCTGACCCAGGTCGCGGACGCGGCCCGGGTGGAGGACCCGGACGCGGCGGGCTTCACCACGGTGCGCGAGCAGCTGGCGCGGATGGGGGCGGCCCGCTCCCGGGCGGGGCTGAGCACCGCCCAGGTGTCGAGCGAACTGGCCGCGCTGCGCCCGCCCGTGGAGAACCTGCTGCTCGGGGATCTGGCCCAGGCCTCGGCGGACCACGCACGCGACTGCGCGACCACGCTGAGCGTCCTCATGGGGACGCTGCGGGTGGTGGTGATGCAGACGGCGCTCAGCGAGAACCAGGCGCTGATCGACCGGCAGCGGATGCAGCTGCTGGAGGTGGCCACGCCCGTCATCAAGCTGTGGGACGGCATCGTGGCCGTGCCGCTGATCGGCACCCTGGACAGCGCCCGCAGCCAGGTGGTCATGGAGACCCTGCTGGACTCCATCGTGGAGCAGCAGGCCCGGTTCGCCATCCTCGACATCACCGGTGTGCCGACGGTCGACTCGCTGGTGGCCCAGCACCTGATGAAGACGGTCGCGGCGGCCCGGCTGATGGGCGCGGAGTGCATCGTGTCCGGCATCCGTCCCGCGATCGCGCAGACCATCGTGCACCTCGGCCTGGACCTGGGCACGGTGGTCACCCGGGCCGGACTCGCGGACGCCCTGGGGTACGCCCTGCACCAGCTGGGCGCCGGCATCGTCCAGCCGGGGGCGGACGGCGGTGTGGGTCTCCGGTGAGCGTGGAGTTCCCCGGCCCGTCTCGGGGCACGTGCCGGTTCTCCGGCTCGGCGACGTCCTTCTCGTCACCCTCCAGGGCGACCTGCACGACAGCACGGCGCAGCAGCTTCAGCAGGATCTCTCCGAGACCATCGCGAACAGCGGGGCCACGGGCGTCGTCATCGACATCTCCGGTGTCGAGATCGTCGACTCGTTCCTGGGCCGGGTGCTGGCGGAGATCGCGGCCCAGTCCGAACTGCTGGCCGCGCGGACCGTGGTGGTCGGCATGCGGCCCGCTGTCGCCATCACGCTGGTCGAGCTGGGTCTCACCCTGCCGGGGCTGCGCACCGCCCTGAGCACCGAGGTGGCCATGGAGCTGCTCGGGCAGCCGGTCCGCACCTCCCGCTCCGGCGGCCCGCGCCGGGAGAGGCCGTGATGGACATGGCCGCGGGCGTCGACGCCCGCCTGCCGATCCGCTCCGACATGGACCTGGTGTGGGTGCGCCAGCATGTGCGGCAGGCGGCGGCCCGGGTCGGTTTCGGCCTGGTGGACCAGACCAAGCTGGTCACGGCGGCCAGCGAGCTGGCCCGCAACACGCTGGTGTACGGCGGGGGCGGGACCATGCTGTCGGAGCACGTGCGCGAGGGCGCGGCCAACGGGCTGCGGCTGACCTTCACGGACGAGGGTCCCGGCATCCCGGACCTGGAGCAGGCGCTCAGCGACGGCTTCACCTCCGGTGACGGGCTCGGGATGGGGCTGGGCGGTGCCCGCCGCCTGGTGCACGACTTCGCCATCGAGAGCGCGCCGGGGCAGGGGACCACGGTCCGGGTGACCTCCTGGACGGCCCGGCCGCCGCGCCCCCGTGAGGAGTCCTGATGCCGCGGGTGTGGGACGTGCCGGTGCACGACTCGACGCGGGTGCGCGACGCCCGGGTGGCGGCGGAGCACGCGGCGTCGCTGGCCGGGCTGGACGAGCCGCGGTCGGCGGCGGCGGCACTGGTGGCGACCGAGCTGGCCACCAACCTGCTCAAGCACGCCGGGGGCGGTCAGGTGCTCATCGACGTGGTGCCGGCGCCCGTACCGGCCGCCGACGGCTCCGAGGCGCGGCTGGTGCAGATAGCCGCGGTGGACCACGGGCCGGGCATCGCCGACGTGCCCGGCGCCCTGCGCGACGGGTTCTCCACGACCCAGTCGCTGGGCGCGGGCCTCGGCACCTGCCGGCGCATCGCCGACGGCTTCGAGGTCCACAGCGTGCCGGGCCGCGGAACGGTCGCGCTGGCCCGGGTCGGCGGCGCTCCCCCGCGGATCCGCACGGCCGGGCCGCCGCCGGTCCGGGTCAGGGCGGGCGGGGTGAACGTGCCGTACGGCGGGGCGGAGTACTCCGGCGACGCCTGGGCGTGGGTCGGGGCGCAGGACCGGGTGACCCTGATGCTGGCCGACGGACTGGGCCACGGCCCGGACGCCGCCGACGCCTCGACCGCCGCGGTCCGGGCGCTGCACGACGCCGCCGGACTGCCGCCGGCCGAGGCGCTGCGGCGGCTGCACGGGGCGCTCAGCGGCACCCGGGGCGCGGCCGTGGCGGTGGCCCAGGTCGACCTGGCCGAGGGCGGCTGAGGTTCGCGGGCATCGGCAACATCGGGGCCCGGCTGTGCGAGGGCGGCACCTGGCGCCCGCTGGTCTCCCGGCCCGGCATCGTCGGCGTGCACCGCCCGGCGACGGTGCGGCAGGAGGAGACGGTGTGGGCGGACGACCGGATGCTGATCCTGCACACCGACGGCCTGCCCAGCCGCTGGGTGCCGGCTCCGGACGCGTGCGCGCCCGCCGTCGACCCGGCCGTCACGGCGGCCGTGACGATACGTGACGCCAGCAGTTCCGCCCGGCCGGTGCGGGACGACACCGCCGTTGCCGTACTCACCCCGACCCCGCCGGACCGCCCATGATGCGCACCTGGCAGATCTCCAGCGTCACCGACGCGGCACGGGCCCGGATCGCCACCGCCCGGATCGCCGCGGCCTACGGCGTGCCGTCCCTGGAGCGGACGCGGCTCGCCGTGTCGCTCAGCGGCCGTCTGCGCCAGTGCCTGACGAAGGGCGGCACCTGGCGGCTCACCCTGGAGGCGGACGCGGCCGCCCCGACGGGGGACGGCTGGACGCCCTGGTCACGCCGTCGCGGGAGGCGGGCGCCGCCGGGGAGCCGCCGTGGCGGACGACGGTGACCTGGCGCGCCGCGGCCGGGACCGGCACCGGCGACACCGAGGTGGTGGCCGACGATCCCGCGGCGCTGGCGGAGGCGCTGCTCGGCGCCGACGAGGACACGGCGCTGGTGCTGGAGAAGCTCACCGAGCAGGAGCAGCTGGTCGCCTTCCACCGGGAGGAGCTCCAGCAGACCAACCAGGGCGTCGTCGCCCTGCACGCCGAGCTGGACGCCGCCGGGCGGGCCCAGCGGGAGGCGTTCGCCGCCGAGCGCAAGGCGCGCAACGAGGCGGAGGCGGCCCGCCGCAGGCTGACGTTCCTGGCGGACGCCAGCGCCGTGCTGACGACGTCGCTGAACCACCACGAGATCGTCGGCCACCTGCCGGAACTGCTGGTGCCGCGGTACGCCGCGCACGTGGACGTCTGGCTCTTCGACCCGGACGAGGACAAGCAGAGCACCGCCCGCGCCCGGCGGCGGCGGTGCGCGCCGCCCGCACCGGGCGGCCGCAGTACGCCGCCGCCCATGCCGGCGGTCTGCCCGGCGTCGACGACCAGCCGCCCTCGGCGCTGGACCCCACGCGGGCCCTGCTGTGCATCCCGCTGACGACCCGGCAGGCGCCGCTGGGCGTGGTCACCCTCACCCCGCCCGGCGAGCGCTGGGACCCGGACGACGCCGTGATGCTGCTGGAGCTGACCCGGCGGGCGAGCATCGCCATCGACAACGCCCGGCGCTACCAGCACAACCGGGACATCGCCGAGACTCTGCAGCGCGCGCTGCTGACCGAGCTGCCGTCCCCGGAGGGGCTCCGGCTCGCCGCCCGCTATCTGCCCGCGACCCACGGGCTGAACATCGGCGGCGACTGGTACGACGCCTTCCGGCAGCCCGACGGCGGCGTCATCACCGTGGTCGGCGACGTGACCGGCCACGGGCTGCGCGCCGCGGTCATGATGAGCCAGCTGCGGACCGCGCTGCGGGCCTACGCCGTCGACGGCGGCAGCCCGGGCCGGCTGCTGACCCGGCTGCACAACTTCCTGCACCACCTCCAGCCCGACCTGTACGCCACCGCGGTCATCGCCCGGTTCCACCCGGAGGAACCCACGCTGACCTGGGCCGCGGCGGGCCATCCGCCGCCGGTGCTGCGCGGCCCGGACGGCCGGGTGCGCGTCCTGGACGACAAGCCCGGCGCGATGCTCGGCATCCCGCTCAGCCAGGAGATCGGCGACCACACGGTGACGGTGGCGCCCGGATCCACGCTGGCGCTGTACACGGACGGGCTGGTGGAGCGGCGGGCCCGCGGCATAGACCCGGGCATCGAGCGGCTCGCGGCGGCGCTCGGCTCGTTCGGCCCGGCCGAGCTGGACGTGGACCTGGAGGGTTCGGCCGACGGCATCCTGCATCCGCTGCTCAGCGACTCCGAGCGCGACGACGACGTGTGCCTGCTGCTGTGCCATCTGCGCGGCGGCGCCTGACGTCCCGGCCCCGCCGCCCCGCCCCCTTCGTCTGTCCGCCGCTCTCGACTGGCGGAACCCGCGGCAGCACGATGGGATCGATGAGGTGCGAAGCACCGGTGACGGGGGCAGGCGCATGGCGTTCGAGGCAGACCGCCTGGAGCCGCAGAAAGGGATGAACACCGTGACACGACCCAGGATTCTGGTGGTCGGCGCAGGTTTCGCCGGCGTGGAGTGCGTCCGCCGTCTGGAGAGGCAGCTCTCCCCAGCGAGGCCGAGATCACCCTGGTGACGCCGTTCGCCTACCAGCTCTATCTCCCGCTGTTGCCCCAGGTCGCCTCGGGCGTGCTGACGCCCCAGTCGATCGCGCTGTCGCTGCGCCGCAGCAGCAGGTACCGCACCCGGATCATCCCGGGCGGTGCGATCGGTGTGGACCTGAAGGCCAAGGTGTGCGTGGTGCGCACCATCACCGACCGCATCGTCGACGAGCCGTACGACTACATCGTGCTGGCGCCCGGCAGCATCACCCGGACGTTCGACATCCCGGGGCTCACGGAGCACGCCTTCGGCATGAAGACGCTGGCCGAGGCGGCGTACATCCGGGACCACGTCATCTCGCAGCTGGACCTGGCGGACGCCAGCCAGGACCCGGCCGAGCGCGCGTCCCGGCTGCAGTTCGTGGTGGTCGGCGGCGGCTACGCGGGCACCGAGACCGCCGCCTGCCTGCAGCGGCTGACCCACGCCGCGGTCAAGCGGTACCCGCGCCTGGACCCGAGCCTGATCAAGTGGCATTTGATCGACATCGCGCCCAAGCTCATGCCCGAGCTGGGCGAGAAGCTCGGCCGCAGCGCCCAGGAGATCCTGCGCCGGCGCGGCATCGAGATCTCGCTGGGCGTCTCCATCGAGAAGGCCGGGGCGGAGGAGGTCACCTTCACCGACGGCCGGGTGGTGCCGACCCGCACGCTGATCTGGACCGCGGGCGTGGTGGCCAGTCCGCTCATCGCCACGCTCGGCGCGGAGACGGTCAAGGGGCGGCTGGCGGTCACGTCCGAGATGTGCCTGCCGGGCCACGACGGGGTGTTCGCGCTCGGTGACGCCGCCGCGGTGCCGGACCTGGCGAAGGGCCAGGAGGGCGCGGTGTGCCCGCCGACCGCGCAGCACGCCATGCGGCAGGGGCGGCACGTCGCCGACAACGTCATCGCCACCCTGCGCGGGCAGCCGATGCGGCCCTACGTCCACAAGGACCTGGGGCTGGTCGTCGACCTCGGCGGCAGGGACGCCGTCTCCAAGCCGCTGGGCGTGGAACTGCGCGGTGTGCCCGCCCAGGCCGTCGCCCGCGGCTACCACTGGTCCGCGCTGCGCACGGGCGTGGCCAAGACCCGGGTGATGACGAACTGGCTGCTCAACGCGGTCGCCGGCGACGACTTCGTGCGCACCGGCTTCCAGGCGCGCAAGCCCGCCAAGCTGAAGGACTTCGAGTACACGGACGCCTATCTGACGCCGGAGCAGGTGCGGGCGCACGTGGAGGGGTCGGGCCGGCCCGCACGGTGACCCGGCCCCGGGGTCCGCCCGCGGCATGACATGCTGAGAAGTGGATCTCTGCGGCGGACGGAAGAGAGTACGGCGGCGTGAGAAGAGCGGGACGCTCGGGTCGGACACGGCTGCGGGACCGCGTCGCCGCGTCCGACCCGGGCCTGTTGCGGCTGATCGCCGCACTGCGGACGGTGGGCGCGATCACGCTCACGCTGGCCGTGCTGGCCCCGTTCGGGCCGACGTCCCCCATCTGGTGGCGGGCGCGATGGCGGCGATGGCGGCCACGTTCGCCATCCGGGAGAAGCAGCGCGGTGCCCAGGCGGTCACCCTCGCCCTGGGGCTGCCCGTGGCGCTGGCCTCGGTGACGCTGAGCACCCTGCTGTCGTCGCGGGTCGTCGTCGGTGACGCCTTCTTCGTGGTGCTGATCTTCTGCGCCGTCTACGGGCGCCGCTTCGGGGACCGGGGCCACGCGCTGGGGCTGATCGCGTTCCAGGTGTATTTCGTGTCCCTGTTCGTCGGGGCCTCCCTGTCGGCGCTGCCGGGGCTGTGCGCGGCCGTCGCCGTGGCCTTCGGCTGCAGTGCCGTGGTGCGGTTCGCGATCGTCCCGGCGACGCCGGCGGGCGTTCTGCAGCGGCTGCGGCAGGCCTTCCGGGCCCGCCTGGCGCAGTTGGTCCAGGCCCAGCTCGACCTGCTGGACGCCGGGCCGGACGACGTCGACAAGGCCCTGAAGGACGTACGGGACGGCACCGCGCGGCTGCACGAGACGGCGCTGATGATCCAGTCCCGTCTGGAGGAGGGCACCCCCGACCCGGCCACGGCGCGGCTGGTGCAGCGGCGCATCGCGGACGCCGAGATCGCCGCCGAGCGGCTGGGACTGCTGCTGCTGACCGCGCGCAGTGCGGAGCGGGCGGACACCCTGACGCTGCATCTGCCGGGCGCCCCGGCCCCGTCGGTGGGCGGCTGCCGGGCCGGACGAGGCGACGGCCCTGCTGCGCCGCGATCTCGGCGCGCTGCGGGCGCTGGTGCTGGTGCCGCCGGACCGGGCGCGCGGACGGCGCTGTCCCAGCTGCGCAACCGGCTGCTCGGCTACCGCGACGAGGAGAACCTGCCGGTGGCCTCACCGGCCGTGCAGGACGTCTTCCGCGGGCTCGGCGAGACCGCAAGGGCGATCATGGGCTGCGGGTGGCGCTGGACGGCCCGCAGGACGAGTCGGACGACTCGCCGGCCACCGCGCGCTCGCGTGAGGAGATGGACGCCGAGGACGCCGCGATCGACGCCGGCGAGCAGGACGAGCCCGAGGAGGAGACGGGGCTGCGCCGGCCCACGACGCGGGCCGCGGTGCAGGTCACGGTCGGCTCGCTGCTGGCCATCGCGGGCGGCGAGCTGCTGTCGGCGCAGCGCTGGTACTGGGCGGTGCTGGCCTGCTGGATCGTCTTCCTCAATACGGCCTCCACCGGCGAGATCCTCGTCAAGGGCTACCGCAGGGTGCTGGGGACGCTGTTCGGGGTCGTGGCCGGGATCGTGCTGGCGGGCCTGGTCGGCAACCACACGTGGCTGGCGTTCGGGCTGGTACTGCTGCTGATCTTCGCGATGTTTTACACGGCCCCGCTGTCGTACACGCTGATGTCGTTCTTCGTGACCGCGATGCTGGGGCTGCTGTACACCCTGCTGCACACCTACAGCATGTCGGTGCTGCTGCTGCGGGTGGAGGAGACGGCGCTCGGGGCGGCCTGCGGCGTCGTCGCGGCGGCGCTGGTGCTGCCGGTGCGCACCGACCGCCGGACCGACGAACTGCTCGGCACGGTGCTGGAGCGGCTGAAGGACGTCACGGAGGGCGCCGTCGACCAGCTGAGCGGTGGCCCGGCCGCCGACCTGCTGGACCGGGCCCGGGACCTGGACCAGGCCCTCGGCGATCTGCGGGCCGCCACCCAGCCGCTGACCCATCCGGTCACGCCGCTGCGGGCCCGTCGGGACACCGCCCGCTATGTGGTGGCGCTGCTGGAGACCTGCGCCTATCACGCGCGGTCGCTGGCGGCGACGGCCGAGCTGCTGCCCACCCATCCGTCGATCGCGGCGGATCCGCGGCTGCGCGGCGCGGTGCGGCGCACGGTGCGCAACATCGAGGCGATCGCGGCGCACGTCGCGGACCGGCAGGCCGGTACGGAGGTGGAGACCGGGCCGAGCATCGCCTCGCTGCTGAAGCCGGACGCGGCCGGTGCCCCGCGCTACGGCAGGATCACCGGCCGCGTGCTGCGGCATCTGGAGCGTCTGGACGAGGCGGTGGCCGGTCTCGCCAAGCCGCTGGGCGTTTCCGTCGCGACGCCCCGGCGGTGAGGGGCGGTGCACCCGGCCGGCGCCGGGTGCGGCGACCGGCCGCTCACCGGCGGCCCGGGCCAGAAGTCCGGCCCTGGTCAGAAGTCGGTGGGCAGGCCGCTCGCCTCCGCGATGCCGCGCAGTTCCTCGTTCTGCCGGTGCCGTTCCTTGAGGTAGTCGGCGATCTCGCCGAGCCGGGCGGGATCGGAGGCGGTGGCCGCGTCGGTCACCACCCTGACCGGGCCGGTCTCGTCGGTGCTGATCTCGACGACCTCGTTGTCGAGCCGTCCCGTGACGGCGGTGGCGATGACGAGGGCGGCCTCGTCGCGGATCTCCTGGGGCAGCGCCTCGGCGTCCTCGCCGTCCAGGGAGAAGTCGATGGTGGGCAGCTGGTCCTCGTCGATGGCCCGCAGGACGGGCTCCACCACCTTCAGCAGCAGCCGGTAGTCGTCGCTCTCCATCCGGACGCGCAGCAGGTCGAGGTAGACGTCCACGGGACGGCCGTCCGGCGGGATCTCGTGTTCGTTCATTCCGCCCGTGTTCCCCGCCCGGCGCGGATCAGACCCGGCGCCAGCGGGCGAGCGCGAAGGAGAAGACGCCGAAGAGCACCAGCCCGGCCGCGACGCAGACCAGCAGCCAGGGCCGAGCGGGGTATCGGCGAAGGACCGGAGGGTGTCGTCGAGGCCCTTGGCCCGGTCGGGCGCGTAGTCCACGGCGGCCCGGACGGCGAAGGCGCCGCCGGCGGCGAACACCAGGCCCCGCGCCACGCCGCCGCCGACGCCGGTGACGTCGATCAGCCGGCGCGTGCGGCGGTCCAGCTCCCCGGTCCTCAGCTTCGAGCGGTAGCTGCGGCGCGCCGCCTGCACCCCGATGACCACGCCGGCGACGACGACGGCGGCACCGGCGACACCCACCAGCCACCTCCCGGCCGGCACCTCCATCAACCGGGCCGTGACGTCCCGGGACTGCTGGTCGCCGGAGCCGCCGGAGCCGCTGCCGGAGCCGGCCGCGAAGGCGAGCACGGAGTAGGCGACGAAGGCGTAGAACACGCAGCGGGCGGCGGCCGCCAGGCGCTTCCTCGCCGTACGGCCGTTCCTGCCGACGGCGCCGAACAGCGCCTCGGAGAGCCGCCACAGGGCCATGCCCACCAGTCCGAGGCCGAGCGCCCACAGCAGGACCGAACCGAAGGGCTTGTCGGACAGTTCGGCGAGCGCCCCCGAGCGGTCGGCCTGGCGGCCGCCGTTGCCGAAGGCGATCTGCAGCGCGAGGACACCGACGAGCAGGTAGATGACGCCGCGGGCGGCGAGTCCGGCGCGGGCGGCCCCCTCGGCCGTCCTGCCGTTGGCGGCCCTGCGGGCACGGCTGCGGCCGGCGGTCAGCGCCGGCACTCGTACGTTCATGTCGTCCTCCCCTTCCGGGCACCGGATGCCCGGACTCCTCACGTCCATGTCGGGCGCACACGGCCTTGCGTCCGCGCCGGGCGCGCGCGGTGGGTACGCGGCGCGGACAGGCCGCGGCCCGGACGCCGGTCCTCCCGGCGTCCGGGCCGCGGCGGCGGCCGGTGCGCGTCAGTCGGCCACGGCGGCGGGTGTGCGCACGGCGGCGTGCCCGGCGGCCGGCGCGGCGGCGTGGGCCGGCGCGGCCGCGGGGCCTGCGCGGCGGGGCCGCGGCGAGCCAGCGGTGGGCGGCCTCCAGGGCCAGCCGCACGTCGCGCGTCCCCGTCGACACGCACAGGGTGTACGCCAGGTCCCGCGCCCGCGGGCTCGGTTCGGCGGCACCGGCGGCGGGCTCGGCGGCCACGACGGCCTCGTACTCGTCCACGAGCCGGCGCAGCACGGTGGGGTGGGGCCTCAGCATCTGGTCCGGTCCTCCTTCGGCCTTCAGGCGGTCGCGTGCCGGCCGGTGGTCCGGCGGGCCGTGCGCTGCCCCATCGCCTCGTCGCGCACCCGGGCGCAACTGCGGTTGATGAGGCGGGAGACGTGCATCTGCGAGATGCCCAGCCGGTCGGCGATCCGGCTCTGGGTCATGTCCTCGAAGAAGCGCATGTAGAGGATGGCCCGCTCTCGTTCGGGCAGCCGGCGCAGGCCTTCCTTGGCGGACTCGCGGTCGACGACGACGTCGTACGAGGTGTCCGCCTCGCCGAGGGTGTCGGCGAGGCTGTAGCCGTCGTCGCCGGCCGACAGCTCGGCGTCCAGCGACAGGGTGCTGAAGCTCTCCAGGGCCTCCATGCCCGCGCCGACCTCGTCCTCCGTCAGCCCGGTGTGGGCCGCGATGTCGGCGACGGAGGGCTCGGGACTGCCGGGGTTCTGCGTCAGTTCGCGGCGCGCCACGCGCACCTTGTTGCGCAGTTCCTGGACGCGGCGGGGCACGCGCAGGGCCCACATCCGGTCGCGGAAGTGCCGCTTGACCTCACCGGTGATGGTGGGCACGGCGTAACTCTCGAAGGCCCCTCGCTCCGGGTCGAACCGGTCGATGGCCTTCACCAGTCCCAGCGCCGCGACCTGCCGCAGGTCCTCGATGGACTCGCCGCGGTCGCGGAACCTCCCGGCGATGCGGTGGGCCATGGGCAGCCACGCGGTGACGAGTTCGTCGCGGACGGCGTCCCGCTCGGGCCGTCGTCCAGCTCGGCCAGCCGGGCGAAGAGCGCCGCCGTGTCGGGGGCGTCGTCGTGGCGACGGCGGCCGGGCTCGCAGGGGGTGTCGGGGTGGCGGTCTCGGGTGCGGCGGGACGGCTGGTGGGCGTGTCGATGAGCATGCGGATTCGCTCCTGAACGGTGGTCTCAGGGACTTGCCGCGGGAACCTGGCCGGCCCGGTCCGGATCTTCCGTGGAGGCCGGGCAGCCATAGCGCTCCCGCTGCTGCGCCTCCGGTCCGAAGCACGAAACTGCGACTGCCCCCCACCCGGGGAGCAAACTCCGCTTCTCCGGAACTCTCAGGAGAGCGGTACCACCACCGTGATGCGCTTGCCGCCGGTCGGCAAGTCGAGGACCCGTACGTCGCGGGCGAGCCGGCACACGATGGGCCAGCCCCGGCCGCCCACGCGCCGCCGTCCCTGCTCGTCGACCGGCGGCGCGGTCACCGGCAGCGCGTCGCTGCGGTCGCTCACCGAGACGCGGACACCGGGTCCGACGACGTCGACGCGGAAGTCGGTGACGCCACCGCCGTGCAGGATGGCGTTGGTGGTCAGCTCGGAGGCGACGAGCACGGCGTCCGACAGGGCGTGGGCGTCGCACTGCACCTGGCCGGCGCGCCGGTGCTCGGCGATCGCGCGCTCCACGGCCCGGCGGGCCTCGGCGGGCCGGCACGGTCCGCTCCGGTGGGCCGGGTCCCTGCCGGGCCGCTCGGGACGGACGGGCTCGGGTGCCTCTCGCGCATCGGTCGGCTCCCTGGTCGGTGGGTGTCGGGTCGGTGGGTGTCGGGTCGGCGGATCCCAGGTCGGCGGATCTCGGGTCGGGCCGGTGCCCCGGATGCAGAACGCCACCTTGGTGCCGTACTGTCTGCTTTTCGGCTGACCTCTGCCGATACCTCCAAACCTCTCGCCAGCCTTTCGGCCCAACGGCCATCCCGGCGCCTTCCGGGGTACGCGGACCGCATGACCGAAGTCGTGGACTCAGACGAACTGCTGAGGCGGATGCAGCGTGCCCGGGCCTGCGCGGTGCGGGAGGAACGGATGTGGCGGACGCGCCGGGACGAGTTGCGGCCGACGGACCCCGAGGGGTCCCGCGAGGCGGCGGTGCGCACCCTGGCCTACGAGGCGGTGCTCCGGGTGCTGGACGAGGTCCTGACCCCGGGCCGGCGAGCGGACGGCACCCGGTCGGCCTGATTGACGGCCGCGCCGGACGGGAAGCCGGAGCCGCATGACAGCCGATCACAGCCGAGCCCCGGTCCTGGAAGCCCTCGCCGAGTACCGCCGCGAGGGTCGGCTGGCGTTCACGCCGCCGGGGCACAAGCAGGCGCGGGGCGCCGACCCGGCGGTGCGCGAGGTGCTGGGGGACGCCGTCTTCCTCGGCGACGTGCTGGCCACGGGCGGGCTCGACGACCGGCTCACCCGCGGCCGGGTGCTCCAGCGCGCCCAGGAGCTGATGGCGGACGCCGTGCACGCCGAGCACACGTTCTTCTCGACGTGCGGCAGTTCCCTGTCGGTGAAGGCGGCGATGCTGGCGGTCGCGGGACCGCACGAGAAGCTGCTGATCGGCCGCGACGCGCACAAGTCGGTGGTGTCGGGCCTGATCCTGTCGGGCATCGAACCGGTCTGGGTGGAGCCCCGCTGGGACGCCGGGCGGCATCTCGCGCATCCGCCGTCCGCCGCCGGGTTCGAGCGGGCGTTCGCCGCCCATCCGGACGCCAAGGGCGCGCTGGTGACCAGCCCGACGCCGTACGGCGCCAGCGCCGACCTGCGGGCCGTCGCCGAGGTCTGCCACCGACGCTCGCGGCCGCTGATCGTGGACGAGGCCTGGGGGGCGCATCTGCCGTTCCACCCGGATCTGCCGTCCTGGGCGATGGACGCGGGCGCCGACATCTGCGTGACCAGCATCCACAAGATGGGCAGCGGCCTGGAGCAGGGCTCGGTCTTCCACCTCCAGGGCGACCTGGTGCCGCCGAAGCTGCTGGGCATGCGCGCGGACCTGCTCGGCACCACCAGCCCCTCGGCGCTGATCTTCGCCGGGCTCGACGGCTGGCGCCGGCAGATGGCGCTGCGCGGGCGGGAGATCATGGGCGCGACGCTGGACCTCGCGGCGGAGGTGCGGGCGGCGGTCGAGGAGATCGACGGCCTGCACGTCGACGGCCGTGCCGACTACTGCGGGCCCGGCCGGGCCGACGACTTCGACCCGCTGCCCGTGGTCATCGACCTCGACGGGCTGGGCATCAGCGGCTTCCAGGCCGCCGACTGGCTGCGGGAGCGGCGCGGTGTCGTCGCCCACCTGACCGACCACCGCAGGATCGGCGCGCAGATCACCCACGGCGACGACCGGGAGACCACCCGGGAGCTGCTCTCCGCGCTGAAGGACCTGGCGGCGGCCGCACCGGGTCTGGGTCCGGCGCCGGAGGTGGCGGTGCCGTCGCCGTCCGGGCTGCGGATGGAGCAGGTGATGCTGCCCCGGGACGCGTTCTTCGGGCCCACCGAGGACGTGCCGCTCGACCGGGCGGCGGGCCGGGTGGCCGCGGAAATGATCACTCCCTACCCGCCGGGCATCCCGGCGGTGCTGCCCGGCGAGCGGCTGACCGACCCCGTGCTGCGCTACCTGCGCAGCGGGCTCGCGGCGGGGATGTACCTGCCCGATCCGAGCGATCCGGACCTGCGGACGGTGCGGGTGGTGGCGGGCGACGGCGGGTCCGGGACGACCGAGGAGTGAGACGGATCACGGAGCCGGGCCCCGGTTTCGCGGAACCACCCGGGATGGTTTAGCGTTCATCCATACGTGGTGACGGGGTAGACCGCCGCAGTCCTCCGTACGCCACCGATTACGGCCCTGGCTGGCTTCCCCGTCCAGCCAGGGCTTTTTCATGCCCTGGGAGAACCCGTTCCATGTCCCGGGAGAACCCGTTCCATGCCCGGGAGAGCCCCGGCCGCTCCCCCGCTCCCCCGCCCCGGCCGTGACCGGCGGGGCGCAGGTGGCCGGCGGGTCCGCCGGGCGGGCCGGTGCCGGGTTCGGCACCGAATCTCCGCCGGATCTGCCGTCCGCCGAGGTGCTCAGGGCGGCGGCAACCGCTGAAATGGGCGTAGGGAACGCACCGGAACCGGACCGTCGGCGAGAGGCTTCCGTGTCATGACCAAAGCGATCAAGCTGCTGACCGCCCTTCCCCCACCCCAGCGCGAGCGTCTGATGGCGCTCGCCCGGGAGGTGGCCTTCCCGGAGGACGCCCGCATCTTCGAGGCGGGCGAGCGGGCCGACCGGTTCTGGGTGATCCGCTCCGGCGCGGTCTCCCTCACCCAGCGGGTGTCGTCGCTGCAGCGGGTGACGGTCGCCAGCCTGGGCGCGGGCGACCTGCTGGGCTGGTCCTGGCTGTTCCCGCCGCACGAGTGGGACTTCGGCGCCGAGGCCTTCAGCCCCGTGCGCGCCTACGAGTTCGACGCGGCGCCCGTGCTCGCCCTGTGCGAGGAGGACCCGGCGCTCGGGCTGACGCTGATCCGCACGGTCGCCGAGATCCTCGCCCACCGGCTGGAGACCACCCGGGGCAAGCTCATGGAGTACGCGGCCCACCGGCGCACCGTGCCGTGAGCCGGCCCATCGGGCGGCGCACAGGGCCCTCCCGCGCCGTGAACCGGCCCACCGGGCGGCGCACAGGGCCCCCCGTGCCGTGAGCCGGCCCACCGGGCGGCCGGTGAGGACTCCCCCGCGCCGTGCGCCGTCGCACCGGGCGGGTGACGGGCGGGGCCTTCGCCGTGCCGTGCGCCGTCACACCCGGTAGCGCCGCAGGGCCGGCACCGCGCAGGCCAGGCCCAGCATCACCACGACCACCAGCAGCCCGCCGCCGGTCACCGCGGCCCGGGCGCCGAAGGCCGAGCCGGCCGTGCCGTGCAGGACGTCGGCGAGGCGGGGTCCGCCCGCGACGACGACCGTGAAGACGCCCTGCATCCGGCCGCGCATCTCGTCCGTGGCGGCGGACAGCAGGATGGCGCCGCGGAAGACCATCGAGACCATGTCCGCGACCCCCGCGATCGCAAGGAACAGCACCGCGAGCCACAGGCTGTCGCTCAGCCCGAAGCCGGCGATGGCCGCACCCCAGGCGACGACCGCGCCGATCACCATCCAGCCGTGCCGCCTGGCCCGGGAGAAGGTGCCGGAGAACAGCCCGCCGGCCACCGCGCCGATGGGGATGGCCGCGAACAGCAGCCCGAGGGCGAGGCCCTCGCCGTAGGGGCGTAGGTCTCGGCGGCGAGTTGCGGGAAGAGGGCGCGGGCATGCCGAGCACCATGGCGACGATGTCGGCGAGGAAGGACAGCAGCAGCACCGTGTGCCCGGCGATGTAGCGGAAGCCGGCCACGATCTCGCGCAGCCCGGCCCGGCCCTTCGCCGGGCCCGACAGCGGCGGCAGCGCGGGCAGCCGGTGGACGGCCCACACCGTGACGCACAGCGCGAGGGCGTCGATGAGGTACAGCTCCGCCAGGCCGACGACGGGGATGAGGACGCCGGCCAGCAGCGGGCCGGCCACCTGTCCGATCTGCATCACGGTCGAGCCGAGCGCGTTGGCCGCGGGCAGTTCCTCCTCGGGGACGAGCCGGGCGATGGAGGCGCTGCGCGCGGGTGCGTTCAGTCCCCAGAACGCCTGCTGGAGGGCGAGCAGCACCATCAGGGCGGTGACCGACTCCAGGCCCGTGAAGGCCTGGAGCCAGAACAGCAGCGAGGTGGCGGCGATGCCGGTGTTGGTGATCAGCAGCAGCTTGCGCCGGTCCATGCTGTCGGCGATCGCCCCGCCCCACAGCGCGAACACCACGAGCGGCAGCAGACCGGCGAGGCTCGCGGCGCCGACCCAGGCGGAGGAGCCGGTGATGTCGTAGATCTGCTTGGGCACGGCGACGGCGGTGAGCTGGCTGCCGACGGCCGTGACGGCGGTGGAGGCCCACAGCCGGCGGTAGGCCGGACGGCGCAGGGGCCGGGTGTCCATCGCCCAGCGGCGCCAGCCGCGCGGCCGGGGCGCCGGATCGGGGCGGGGGTCTGGTCCCAGGGTTCGGTGCTGTCGCTCGTGTCCACGCGCTTCCTACATGCTCGCTACATCTTTCGTTCGGGGGTTCACTATCGCAGGGGCGCGGGGCGGCCCGGGTTCAGGCCCGGCGATCAGGGTGACCCCAGGGCGATCATGGTGGCGGCGACCAGGCCGTCCAGGATCCGCCAGGCCACGGGCCGGGCCAGGAACCGGCCGAGGAAGCGGGCGCCGAAGCCGAGCGCCGCGAACCAGCACAGGCTGGCGAGGGCCGCGCCGATGCCGAAGGTCCAGCGCAGCTCGCCGCGGTCGGCGGCCACGGAGCCGAGCAGGAACACGGTGTCGAGGTAGACGTGCGGGTTGAGCCAGGTCAGCGCCAGGCAGGTGAGCACCGCCCGGCGCCGCGACCCCGCCGCGTCGCCGTCCGCGACGAGGGCGGCTCCGGGGCGGAACACCCGGCGGGCGGCCAGGGCGCCGTAAGCGAGCAGGAACGCGCCGCCGATCCAGCCGACCACGGTCAGCGCGTCCGGCCAGGCGACCACCACCGCGCCGACCCCGCCGACGCCGAGCGCGATCAGGGCGGCGTCGGACAGGGCGCAGATGCCGACGACGGCGAGGACGGCGTCGCGGCGCAGCCCCTGGCGCAGGACGAAGGCGTTCTGGGCGCCGATGGCGACGATGAGCGAGAGGCCGGTGCCGAATCCGGCGGCCGCGGCGGTCAGGGCGTTGGTCATGCGCCCGACGGTAAGCGGAACGATCACTGCGGGTACAGCTAAAGATTCTTACGTATCCTTAGCGCTCGTGATGACGACGGCGATGGCCGACCTTCCCTGGACCAGGTGCGCACGCTGCTGGCGGTGGTCGACGAGGGCACGTTCGACGCGGCCGCCGCGGCGCTGCACGTGACGCCGTCGGCGGTCAGCCAGCGGGTGAAGGCCCTGGAACAGCGCACCGGCCGGGTGCTGCTGCTGCGCACCAAGCCGGTGCGGCCCACCGAGTCCGGGGCGGTGCTGGTGCGCCTGGCCCGCCAGGTGGCGCGGCTGGAGCGGGACGCCCAGGCGGAGCTGGGGCTGAGCGGTGCCGACGGGGAGCCGGAGCGGGTCTCGGTGGCGGTGAACGCGGACTCGCTGGCGACCTGGTTCCTCGGTGCCCTCACCCGGGTGCCGCCGGCGCTGCGGCTCTGCTTCGAGCTGCGCCGCGAGGACGAGGACCACACGGCGGCCCTGCTGCGGGAGGGCACGGTGATGGCGGCGGTGACGTCGTCGCCGGACGCCGTACCGGGCTGTTCGGTGCGGGCGCTCGGCCGGATGCGGTACGTCCCGGTGGCGAGCCCCGGCTTCGCCGGCCGGTGGCTGGACGGGCCGCTGGCCGAGGCGTTGGCCGAGGCGCCGGTGGTGGTCTTCGACCGGCGGGACGACTTCCAGGACGGCTTCGTGCGCGGCCTGGGCGGCGGGCACGGCGGGGCGAGCCCGGCCCGGCACCACGTGCCCACGTCGGAGGGGTTCGCGCAGGCCGTCGCGGCCGGACTGGGCTGGGGCATGGTGCCCGAGCCGCAGGCCGTTCCGCTGCTGCGCGCCGGGCGGCTGACCGACCTCGCCCCGGGCCGCCGCGTCGACGTGCCGCTGTACTGGCAGCAGTGGCGGCTCGACTCGCCCGCGCTGGCGGCGGTGGCCGACGCGGTGGTGGCCGCGGCGGGCGAGGCGCTGCGCAGGTAGCGGCCCGGCGGGGCGTGACGCGGCCGCTGACGGAATCTCAGGCGGTTCGCCGGTTTCACACGGCCATCGACAGGTGACCCGCAAGCGAGTAAGCCATACCCGAGGGCGCGATACGACTTCGATCGCAGGTGACGTTGATGGACAACTGGCGAGAGCGCGCCGCGTGCAGCTCCGAGGACCCCGACCTGTTCTTCCCGATCGGCACCTCAGGCCCGGCCCTGTTGCAGACCGAGCAGGCCAAGGCGGTCTGCCGCCGCTGCCCGGTCCAGGAGCAGTGCCTGCGGTGGGCCCTCGACACCGGCCAGACCCTCGGTGTCTGGGGCGGGACCGACGAGACGGAGCGCCGCGCCCTGAAGCGGCGCCTGGCATCGCGGCGGCGGTCCGGGTGAGCGGACGCCGGTCCGCCGCCGGGAGCGTCCGGGTCCGCCGGATCTACGACCCTCCCGGACCCGACGACGGCGTGCGGGTCCTGGTGGACCGGCTGTGGCCGCGCGGCCTGGCCAAGGACGCGGCCGCGGTGGACGAGTGGCCGAAGGCGCTGACCCCGTCGCCCGGGCTGCGCCGCTGGTACCACGCGGGCGAGGGCTCCTACGAGGAGTTCGCCGAGCGCTACGAGGCCGAACTGGACGGCGCGGAGGCGGCCCGGGCGCTCGACGGGGTGCGGGAACTGCTGCGCGAGGGGCCGGTCACGCTGCTGACCGCGTCCCGGAACCCGGAGACGAGCCACGCGGCCGTACTGGCCCGCCTGCTCGACGGGTCCTGACCTGCTCCCCCGCTCAGCCGGTCTGGCGGGCCGCCGCCCGGCCGGCCGCCCGGCCCGAGAAGAGGCAGCCGCCGAGGAAGGTCCCCTCCAGGGCGTTGTAGCCGTGGACTCCGCCGCCGCCGAACCCGGCGACCTCGCCGGCGGCGTACAGGCCGTCCACCGGCCGGCCGTCGGTGCCCAGGGCACGGGAGTCGAGGTCGGTCTGGATGCCGCCGAGCGTCTTGCGGGTCAGCACGTGCAGCTTGACCCCGATCAGGGGCCCGGCGGCGGGGTCGAGGATGCGGTGCGGGGTGGCGACCCGGCCGAGCCGGTCGCCGAGGTAGCGGCGGGCGTTGCGGATCCCCTGGACCTGGGCGTCCTTGGCGAAGGAGTTGGCCAGCTGGGCGTCCCGCGCCTCGACCTGACGGCGGATCAGGGCGGCGTCCAGCAGCGGCTTGTCGGTCAGCGCGTTCATCTTCTCGACCAGCTGCTCCAGGCCGGGCGCCGTCACGAAGTCGGCGCCGTGGCGCAGGAACGCGGCGACCGGGCCGGGCGCCCCCTTGCCGAGGACCCGTTCACGCAGGAAGCCCTTGCGGTCCTTGGCGGTGATGTCGGGGTTCTGCTCGGAGCCCGACAGGGCGAACTCCTTCTCGACGATCCGCCGGGTCAGGACGAACCACGAGTGGTCGTGCTCGGCGAGACCGTCGGCGGTGCGCAGGTGCCGGAGGGTGCCGAGGGTGTCGTAGCCGGGAAGGCAGGGCTCGGGCAGGCGGCGGCCGAGGGCGTCGAACCACATCGAGGACGGGCCGGGCAGGATGCGGATGCCGTGGCCGGGCCAGATCGGGTCCCAGTTGCGCACACCCTCCGTGTAGTGCCACATCCGGTCGCGGTTGACGAGCCGCACCCCGGCAGCGGCGCTGATGTCGAGCATCCGCCCGTCGACGTAGGCGGGGACGCCGGTGACCATCTCGCGCGGCGGGGTGCCCAGGCGCCGGGGCCAGTAGCGGCGGACGATGTCGTGGTCGGCGCCGATGCCGCCGGAGGTGACGATCACGGCCTGGGCGGTCAGTTCGAACGCGCCGACCGGGTCGCGGTTGGACGCCACTGCGCGGGGCGAGTCGTCCTCGGCGAGGAGGGTGCCGCGCACGCCGCGGGCGGCGCCCTGCTCGACGACGAGTTCGTCGACGCGGTGGCGGTGGTGGAAGGTGAGCAGCCCGTCGCGGGCGGCCTGCCGGGCGTAGCGCACGAAGGGCTCCACGACCCCGGTGCCGGTGCCCCAGGCGATGTGGAACCGGGGCACGGAGTTGCCGTGGCCGTGGGCGGTGAGGTCGCCGCGCTCGGCCCAGCCGACGGTCGGCAGCAGTTCGATGCCGTGCCCGCGCAGCCAGGACCGCTTCTCCCGGCGGCGAACTCCACGTAGGCGCGCGCCCAGCGCACCGCCCACGCGTCCTCGTCGTCGAGCCGGTCGAAACCGGCACTGCCCTGCCAGTCGCTCCAGGCCAGGTCGAAGGAGTCCTTGACGCCGAGGCGCCGCTGCTCCGGCGAGTCCACGAGGAACAGGCCGCCGAACGACCAGAAGGCCTGCCCGCCGAGGTTGGCGGCGTTCTCCTGGTCCACGAGCGCGACCCTGCGGCCCCGGCTGGTCAGCTCGTGTGCCGCGACCAGACCCGCGAGGCCCGCTCCCACGACGATGACGTCGGCGTCCATGGCGACCGTCCCTTCCCGTCCGTGACTGACTGTCGGTGACCGGCCGTCCGGTCCGGTCCCGCGTCCGCGGCCGTGCGCTCGGGGCGCCCCGGTCGCGGCCCGGGATCCGGGCCGTCCGGCTCTCATGCGGTGGTGCCGCTGCCGTCGGTGAGCAGCGCGGTGAGCAGGTGTGCCAGCCAGGCGCGGGCGCCGTCGACGTCCCGGTCCAGCAGCAGTTGCACGGTGACGCCGTCGTACGCGGCGACCACGGCGTGGGCCGCGCCGTCGGCGTCGCCGAGCACGGCGGGCAGCGCGGTGTGCCCCCGGGCCCGGGCCAGCCGCTCGGCGATCGCCGCGCGCAGCCGCGCCCGGTGCTCCAGCAGGGTCCGGGCCACCGCCGGGTCGCGGGCGGCGTGCACGAGGAAGTCCGTCTTGACCAGGAGCCAGTCCCGGTCGAGCAGCAGCACCTCGGTGACGCGGTCGACGGCGGCCGGCACGTCGAGGCCGGGGCCGTCCGCGGCGAGGGCGCCGGCGACCTGCTCGGCGATCAGGTCGGCCCGTTCGCGGTAGAGGGCGAAGAACAGCTCGTCGAGGCTGGAGAAGTTCGAGTAGAAGGCGCCCCGGCTGTAGCCGGCGGCCTCGCAGACCTCCTCGATCGACACATGGCCGAAGCCCTTGGCCGCGAACACCGTGAAGGCGGCCCGGAGCAGGTCGGCGCGGGTCCGGGCCCGGCGCCTGGTCACGCGCCCGGCCGTGCTCGGTGCCGCCATGCCCCGCCCTCCGCGCCTCGGTCCCGCCGTTCGATACGGGAATGTATCCGATACACGCGTGTATCGAACAGGCCCGAGAGCCTCGCCGCCCCGAACTAGAACGCGCATTCGAATAAGAGGTACGCTGGCGGCATGACCAGGCACCTCCAGGGCTCGCTGTTCGACCAGACCGACGAGGTCCGGCTCGGCTCCCTCGACGGACTGCGCCGCACCCACCTCGGTTCCGGCGCCTGGATCGACGTGCTCCCGGGCTGGCTCCGCGGCTCCGACGCCCTGTTCGAGCACCTGGCCGCCGAGGTCCCCTGGCGCGCCGAGCGGCGCACGATGTACGACCACGTGGTCGACGTGCCCCGGCTGCTCGCCTTCTACGGCGCCGGCGACGCGCTGCCGCACCCGGTGCTGGCCGAGGCGCGGGACGCGCTGTCGGCGCACTACGCCGGGGAGCTGGGCGAGCCGTTCACCACCGCGGGTCTGTGCCTGTACCGCGACGGGCGGGACAGCGTGGCCTGGCACGGCGACCGGATCGGCCGGGGCGCCCGGGAGGACACCATGGTCGCCATCCTGTCCGTCGGCGCGGCCCGGGAACTGCTGCTGCGGCCGGTGCGCGGCGGCTCCGGCACGGTCCGCCGGCCTCTGGGCCACGGCGACCTGATCGTCATGGGCGGTTCCTGCCAGCGGACCTGGGAGCACTGCGTCCCCAAGTCCGCCCGGGCCGCGGGAGCGCGCATCAGCGTCCAGTTCCGCCCGCACGGTGTGCGGTAGCGGCGCACCACGGCGACGCCCGGACCGGTTTCTGGTTGGCTGTCCCCGACAGCCGGCTCGGACCACGGGAGAGCGATGCGAGCCACCGTACGGCAGGTCGCCGACGGCACCTACCTGGTGCACGGCGGCCACACGAACTGGGTGATCCTCGCCGAGGGCGACGCCCTGACGCTGGTCGACACCGGCTACCCCGGCGACCGCCGGGCGCTGCTGGAGTCCCTCGCGGCGGTGGGCGGTTCGCCCGGGGCGGTGGCGGCCGTGCTGATCACCCACGCCCACAACGACCATCTGGGCTCGGCCGAGTATCTGCGGACCGCCCACGGCGTCCCGGTCCACCTCCACGAGGCCGAGGTGCCGCACGCCCGCCGGGACTTCCTGCAGCAGGTCTCGGTCCCCACCGTGCTGCGCAACGGCCTGCGCCGGGGCGTGCTGCCCTGGGCCCTGCACGTGCTGCGCTCCGGGGGCACGGCCCGCCTGCCGGTCGCCGCCCCGCTGCCCTTCCCCGGCCGGGCGCCCTCGACCTGCCCGGCCGGCCCGTACCGGTGCACACCCCGGTCACACCGACGGGCACTGCGCCTACCACCTGCCGGACGCCGGCGTGGTGATCTCCGGCGACGCCCTCGTCAGCGGCCACGCGACCTCGCGCATCGAGGGACCGCAGCTGCTGCCCGGCATGTTCCACCACGACCGCTCCCGCACGGTGGCCTCGCTGGACGTCCTCGCCGGGCTCGACGCCGACGTGCTGCTGCCCGGCCACGGCCCGGTGCACCGCGGCCCGCTGCGGGACGCCGTGCACCTGGCCCGGGAACGGGCGTTCTAGAGTCGGGCCATGGCCTTGCAGATCAGCGCCACCAACCCGGAGCACCCCGCGCTCCTGCTCGAACTGCCGTGGCACCTGCCGCTGGAGGAGTGGCCCGAGGAGCACCTCGTGCCGCTGCCGCGCGGCATCTCGCGCCACGTCGTGCGCTACGCCCGGGCCGGCACCGAGGTGATCGCCGTCAAGGAACTGGCGAAGCGGCCGGCGCTGCGCGAGTACGAGCTGCTGCGCGACCTGGACCGGCTGGGCATCCCGGCCGTGGACCCGCTCGGCGTGGTCACCGGGCGCACCGACGGCGCCGGCGAGCCGCTGGAGCCGGTGCTGATCACCCGGCATCTGGGCGGCTCGATGCCGTACCGGTCGATGTTCGAGACCACGCTGCGGCCCGCGACCATGCACCGCCTGATGGACGCGCTGGCCGTGCTGCTGGTGCGCCTGCATCTGGCCGGGTTCGCGTGGGGCGACTGCTCGCTGTCCAACACGCTGTTCCGCCGCGACGCCGGCGCCTACGCCGCCTACCTGGTGGACGCCGAGACCGGCGAGCTGCACCCGCGGCTGAGCGACGGGCAGCGCGACTACGACCTCGACCTCGCGCGCGTCAACATCAGCGGCGAACTGCTCGACCTGGAGGCGTCCGGGGCGCTGCACCCCTCGGTGGACCCGGTGGAGTTCGGCACCGGGATCTGCGCCCGCTACCGGAGCCTGTGGCAGGAGCTGACCCGCACCTCCGTCTACCCGGCGGGCAAGTACCACTACATCGAGCGCCGCATACGCCGGCTCAACGACCTCGGTTTCGACGTGGCCGAGATGCAGATCGAGCACGCCTCCAACGGCGACACGGTCACCTTCGTGCCGAAGGTCGTCGACGCCGGCCACCACCAGCGGCAACTGCTCCGCCTGACCGGCCTGGACGCCGAGGAGAACCAGGCCCGGCGGCTGCTGAACGACCTGGAGTCCTGGATGGCCACCAGGACGACCACGCCCCGGGCGATCCCACCCCGGGCTCCCGGCTCCGCTCGAGCAGGGGGAGCCCCGGGGCGCCCGCCCGGAGGTGCTCGCCCACCGGTGGGTGCGGGAGGTGTTCCGGCCGACCGTGCGGGCGGTGCCGCCCGAGCTGCGCGGCGCGATGGACCCGGCCGAGATCTACCACGAGCTGCTGGAGCACCGCTGGTACCTGTCCGAGCGGGCCCAGCACGACATCGGCCTGGACACGGCGGTGCGCGACTACGTCGAGAACATCCTCCCCGGGTCCGCCGGCCGCTGGAGGCGGAGGGCGACTGACTCCCGGGGGCCCTCCCCGTGCGCGGGACGGCCGCGTGGCTCAGGTGTGCGGGACGACCGCCACCGGGCAGTCGGCGTGGTGGACCACGCCGTGCGCGACCGAGCCGATCCGGGCGCCCACGGCCGAGCGCGTCGCCCGGCGGCCGACGACCACCAGCTGGGCGCCGCCGGCCACGGACAGCAGCACCTGCCCGGCACTGCCCATCTCCACGTGCTCGGCCACCGGCACGTCGGGGAAGCGTTCCCGCCACGGCCGCAGCGCCTCGGCCAGCGCCTCCCGCTCGTAGGGTTCCGGCCCGCCGGCCTCGTCCATGAGCTTCAGCGAGCCCGGGCTGTAGGCGAAGACCGGGGGCAGCGTCCAGGCCCGTACCGCGCGCACGGCGGCGCCGCGGGACGCCGCCGTCTCGAAGGCGAAGCGCAGCACGTCGGCGCTGTCCTGCGGCCCGCCGTGCTGGCCGACGACGATCTCGCGGCCGGCCGCCTCGTCACCGGCCCGGTCGCCGGCCCTGACCAGCACCACGGGCCGGCTGCTCTCCCCGATCACCTGCTGGCCCACGGAACCGACGAGGAACCCGACGAGACGGCCGTGCCCGCGCGAGCCGAGCACCAGGACCCCGGCGTCGGCCGCCGCGGCGACCAGCGTCTCCACGGCGTGGCCCTCCAGGACGTCGAGGGTCACCTTCAGGTCGGGGTGCCGTTCGACGACGGGCCGCACCTGCCGGGTCACCGTGTCCCGCACCCACCGCTCCTGCGCCTCACGGTCGGTGACCCCGGCCGCCTCCATCTCCTGCCACCGCCAGGCGTGCACGACGCGCAGCGCCGTTCCGCGCCGGACGGCCTCCCGGGCGGCCCAGGCCAGCGCGGCCAGGCTCTCCTCGGATCCGTCCACCCCTGCCGTGACCGGGAGCGTCATGCGGTCCCTCCTCGTGATGCCGGTGTCGCCGTGGTCGTGTCGCGATCAGTGTTCCCCGAGCCGCCGTCCTGACTCCGCGAGGCCCCGGCACCCGCCCGTGCCAGGATGGGAGCGTGCCGCAGACCTCTTTCGACGCGCCGCTGGTCGGGCGGGACGGCGAACTCGCCCGCCTCACCGGTGTACTCGACCGCACGCGGGCCGGCACGCCGGGTGCCGTGCTGATCGCCGGGGACGCCGGCGTGGGCAAGACCCGGGTGCTCCGGGAGGC
This sequence comes from Streptomyces sp. SW4, assembly GCA_003248315.1. Lineage (GTDB taxonomy): Bacteria > Actinomycetota > Actinomycetes > Streptomycetales > Streptomycetaceae > Streptomyces. The sequence goes on along the minus strand of QKWM01000004.1, from coordinate 5,312,960 downwards.
CGCCGCCCGGGCCTCGGCGGCCGGGACGACCGTGCTCACCGGGCACTGCGTGGACCTGGGGGACGTGGGCCTGCCCTATCTGCCGTTCACCGAGATCCTGGGGCTGGTCGCCGCGGACGAGCGGTTCGCCCCGCGCTCGCCGCGCATCCGGTGGTGGACCGGCTGCTGGGCGGGGGCACGGACGCCGCGCGGGACGTGGACGGCCGGCTGCGGCTGTTCGAGGGCGTCGCCGCACTCCTGTCCGACCTGGCGGACACCGCGCCGCTGCTGCTGGTCCTGGAGGACCTGCACTGGGCCGACCAGTCCTCGCGCGACCTGCTGCGGTTCCTGCTCGGCCGGGGCGTGCTCCAGCGGCCGGCGGACGGTGCCCCGGCCCCCGGCCCGCCCTGTTCGCCTCCTACCGCGCCGACGACCTGCACCGCCGCCATCCGCTGCGTCCGCTGCTGGCCGAGCTGGTGCGGCTGCCCGGCGTGGAGCGGCTGGAGCTGCGGCCCCTGCCGGACACCGAGGTGGCCCGGCTGGTGCGGGCGCTGCCCGGGGCGCCGCTGCCCGAGGCCACGGTGCGGCGCATCGTCGAGCGGGCCGAGGGCAACGCCTTCTACGCCGAGGAGCTGGTCGCGGCCACGGACGCGGGCGCCGACGGGATGCCGAGCGGCCTGGCGGACGTGCTCCTCATCCGTTTCGAGCAGTTGTCCGACACCGCGCAGCAGGTGCTGCGCACCGCGGCCGTCGCCGGGCGCCGGGTCGGGCACGATCTGCTCCGGGACGCCGTCGCCCTGCCCGAGGAGGAGCTGGAGGCGGCGCTGCGCGAGGCCCTGGGCCGGCAGCTGCTGGTGCCCGGCGACGACGGGACGTACGCCTTCCGGCACGCGCTGGCCCGGGAGGCCGTCTACGCCGACCTGCTGCCGGGGGAACGGACGCGGCTGCACGGGGCGTTCGCCCGGCTGCTGGAGGCCGGGGAGCGCCGGCCGCAGACCGCCGCCGAGCGCGCCCACCACTACCGGGAGAGCCGCGACCCGGCCCGGGCGCTCGCCGCGTCGCTGGAGGCGGCGGACCACGCCCAGCTCCTCGGCGCGCCGGCCGAGGAGCTGCGGCACCTGGAGGGCGCCCTCGACCTGTGGCCGGTGGTCGAGGCGTCCGCCCGGCCCGCCGGCGCGGACCGGGTGGCGCTGACGTTGCGGGCCTCGGCCGCCGCGGCCCACGCCGGGGAACTGCACCGGGCGGTCTCCCTCACCCGGTCCGCGCTGGACGGCCTGGGCCAGGACGCGGACCTGGAGCTGGCGGCCCGGGTCCGGTACACGCTCGCCGGGAACCTGCTGAACGTCGACAGTCTGCGCGCCGCCCACACCCACAGCAGCGAGGCGCTGGCCCTGATCCCGCAAGAGCCGCCGTCGGCGACGTGGGTGTGGGCCGCGGCCACCCATGTGATGACCGCCCGTCAGGTCGGCGACACCGCGACGGCGGTACGGGTGGCCCGCCGGGCGCTGCGCGTCGCCGGGGAACTGGGCCTGGCCGACGCCCGCGCGGACCTGCTCGTCTCCCTGGCGGGCCTGGAGGGCGAGGGGCGGCGCTCCGAGGAGGGCGCGCACGCCTGCGGGAGGCCCGCGAGCTCGCCCGGGGGTCGGGCAACGCGCCGGTGGAGATGCGGGCGTTGTTCAACCTGGCGATCGGCTGCTTCGAGTCGGGTGATCTTCCGGGTGCCTGTCCTGGGCGGCGGAGGGCCTCGACCGCGCGCGCCGCTCGGGGCTGCTCTCCTCGCCGTACGCGAGGGTGACGCGCTACCTCCAGCGGCTGGCGCGCTACACCCTGGGCGACTGGACGAGGGGCCGGCCGGGGCGGCGGAGGAGGCCGGCGCCGTGCCACCGTGGTGACCGGGCCGCTGCTGTACGTGGCGCTGGCGCGCGGCGATCTCGGGCCGTCGAGCGGGCCCGTGCCCTGCTGCGGGGCCGTTCGACTGGATGGGCACGCTGGTCGCGGGCATCGTGCTGACCGACGCGGCCGCGCTGCGGGGCGACGCCGAGGAGGCCGTGCGCCGGATGCGGGACACCGTCGAGGCCCTCACCGACGAGGCGGGCACCCCGCCCGACGCGACGGTGCGGCTCGCCGCCCTGGCCCTGGCGGCGGTCGCCGACGCGGCGGTCGCACGGCGGCGGGCCGGCGACCCGGCGGGAGCGCGGCGCTGGGCGGACACCGCGGCGGAGCTGGTGGAGCTGGCGCGTTCCTCGGCCGCGCACGGCGAGGACGGCATCCCGCAGGGCCCCGAGGGCCAGGCGTGGCTGGCCCGGGCGGAGGCGGAGGCGGTCCGGGCCGTGTCCGGTCCGGACCCGGCGGCCTGGGAGAAGGCGGTGGCCGCGTTCGGCTACGGCGACGCCTACGAGCGGGCGCGCTGCGGGCTGCGGCTGGTGGAGGCCCTGCTGGCGGCGGACCGCCGCGCGGAGGCCGCCGCGGCCGCCGCGCAGGTGCGGGGGCGGCGGAGCGGCTCGGTGCCGCACCGCTGCGCGAGCGGCTGGACGCCCTGGTGCACGGCGGCGGCCGGGCGGACTCCGGGCCCGCCGGGGAGCGGCCGGCGGCGCTGACCGCCGTGAGCGGGACGTGCTGCGGCTGCTGGTCCGCGGGCGCAGCAACCGGCAGATCGGCGAGGAGCTGTTCATCAGCGCCAAGACGGCGAGCGTGCACGTCTCCCACATCCTCGCCAAGCTCGGTGCCGCGAGCCGTACGGAGGCGGTGGCCATCGCCTGGCGCCGGGGGCTCGCGGCACCGGAGCGGACGGCACCGGGCCGGCCGGCGCCCGGCTGACCGGCGCCCGGGGAACCGGGACGGCGTGCCGTACGTCCTCCAGGACACCCCACCGGCGCGCGAACCAGCAGACAGGGGCGGCACGATGTACGAGTTGGTCCCGGGGCAACGTTCCCCTGCCGGCCGGCCCCGTGGGTGTGCGGGTGCCCGGCGTGTTCGACGTGTCGGCGCTGGTGACGGACGACGGCGGCACCGTGGACGGCGACGGCGACTTCGTCTTCTACAACCAGCCCGGGCACCGGGCGTCCGGCTGGAGGACGGTGTCCTCACGGTGGATCCGGCGGGGCTGCGGCGGGTGCCACCCGCGTCACCGTGGCCGTCAGCCCGGCCGATCCCGGCATCCCGCCGGACCGGCTGCCCGCGCCCGCGATGCGGGTGACGGACGCGCGGGCCGCACGTTCGCCCGGTTCACCCGCCGCCGGCGGGGCGGGCGCCCGTGCTGCTGCTCGCGGAGGTCTACCGGCGCGGTGACCGCTGGAAGCTGCGGGCCCTGGGGCAGGGGTACGCCGACGGACTGGCCGGACTCGCCCGTGACTTCGGCGTGGACGTCACCGACGACCCGACCGCCGCCGGCCAGGACGCACACCCCCTCGCCGGCCCCGACACGCACGCCCTCACCGGCACCCCGACCGCCGCCGGCCGCGACGCACGCACCCTCGCCGGCCCCGACGCGTACGCCCTCACCGGCACCCCGCCCGCCGTCGGTGCCGGCGCCGACGGCTTCCTCGACGCGGTCAACGCCGCGCGTGCCTCGGCCGGTTCCCCGGCGGTCTCCCCCGACGCCCGGCTCGCCGCGGCGGCCCGCGCCCATGCCGGCGCCATGGCCGCGGCGGGCGCGCCGACCGTGCAGACCAGGGACGGTGTCTCGGTCTACCAGCGCGTCCTGGACGCCGGTTACCGCTTCCTCACCATCGGCGAGCACCTGGTCTGCGGGCCGCGCACGCCGGAGGAGTTCGTCGCGTACTGCCTGAGCACCGACCGGACCCGGCGCACCCTGCACGGCCCCGTGTTCACGCACGCCGGTCTGGCCCGTGTCACCGACGGCCCGTCCGGCGGCGTCTACTGGACCGCGCTGTGGGCCGCGCCGCTGACCCGGACGGACTGGCGCGCTTCGCCTCGGAGGTGGTGGAGCTGACCAACGGCGAGCGGGCCCGGGCGGGCCTGCCGCCGCTGGCCGCCGATGCGCGGCTGACGGCGGCCGCGCAGGGACACAGCGCCGACATGGTGGCCCGGGACTTCTACTCCCACACCTCGCCGGACGGCACCGGGCCGCGGACCGGGCCGCGGCCGCCGGCGCCCGGCGGCGCACCGTCGGCGAGAACATCGCCTGCGGTCAGCGCTGTCCCGCCGACGTGGTGGAGGGGTGGATGAACAGCCCCGGCCACCGGGCCAACATCCTGGGCCGCGCCTTCACCCACATCGGCGTCGGACTCGCGGGCGGCGGCCGGGCCGGCACGTACTGGACGCAACTCCTCGGCGGCTGACCGGAACTCCGCCCACGGCGATCTTGGCGGAAGGGGGCCGTCCGGGACAGGATGCGCGTATGAAGGGTGACCTCTTTTCCAGCGAGCACATGGTCCAGCCGGCGCAGGCCCCGGGCATGACCGTCGAGAACGCCAAGTGCATCCGGTACGTCGTCGACGGGGAGATGCTCGCCCGGCAGGGCGCCATGGTCGCCTACCGCGGCGGCCTCCAGTTCGAGCGCAAGGGCCAGGGCGTGGGCGGCATGCTCAAGCGCGCCGTCACCGGGGAGGGCCTGCCGCTGATGGCGGTGCGCGGACAGGGCGAGGCCTGGTTCGCGCACGAGGCGCAGAACTGCTTCGTCGTCGAGGTCGGCCCGGGCGACGAGTTCACCGTCAACGGCCGCAACGTGCTGTGCTTCGACGCGACGCTGTCCTACCGCATCGCCACCGTGAAGGGCGCCGGCATCAGCGGCGGCGGCCTGTTCAACAGCGTCTTCACCGGACAGGGCAGGCTGGGCCTGGTCTGCGAGGGCAACCCGCTGGTCATCCCGGTCTCCCCGCAGTACCCGGTGTACGTCGACACGGACGCGGTCGTCGGCTGGACCGCGGGCTGCAGACCACGCTGCACCGGTCGCAGTCCATCGGCTCGATGCTGCGCGGCGGCTCGGGCGAGGCGGTCCAGCTGGTGCTCCAGGGCCAGGGGTACGTCGTGGTCCGGCCGAGCGAGGCGGCGCCGCACAAGCCCCAGCAGCACTGAGCCCGGCGGAAGGACGACGCACCATGATCGGCATCACGGAGATCACCACCGCCGCGGAGCGGCTCGCCGGGCACGTCGTGCGCACGCCCACCGTGCCGAGTCCCGGCCTGTCCGCCCTGCTGGGCGTCCCGGTGGAGGCGAAACTGGAGCTGCTGCAGCGCACCGGCTCCTTCAAGGCGCGCGGCGCGGCGGCGAAGCTGCTGTCGCTCACGGAGGCCGAGCGGGCCGCCGGGGTCGTGGCGGTCAGCGGCGGCAACCACGGCATCGCCGTCGCGGTGATGGCCGCCGCCCTGGAGGTCAAGGCCACGGTGGTGATGCCGCGTTCGGCGCCCGCCCGGTCGGTGGAGATCGCCCGGGAGACGGGTGCGACGGTGCGGGTCACCGACGACATGGGCGGCGCGTTCGCGCTCGCGGAGCGGCTGGGCGAGGAGGGCCTGACCGTCGTGCACCCCTTCGACGATCCCGTGGTCGTCGCGGGGCAGGGCACGGTCGGGCTGGAGCTGGCCGAGGACGCCGGGGACGTCACCGATGTGCTGGTGAGCATCGGGGGCGGCGGGCTGATCGCCGGGGTGGCGGCGGCGCTGCGGGCGCGCCGTCCGGGCGTCCGGGTGTGGGGCGTGGAGACCGAGGGCGCCGAGGCGATGTCCCGGGCGCTGGCGGCCGGCGGCCCGGTGACGGTGCCGGTGTCCTCCCTGGTGACCACGCTCACCGCCCCGTCGGTGTCCCGGCTGACGTACGAGCATGTGGCGGCGCTGGTCACCGAGGTGCTGGTGGTGCCGGACCGGGAGGCCGTGCGCGGGTCGCTGGAGTTCGCCGACCGCGCGAAGGTGTGGACCGAGCCGGCCGCCGGATGTCTGCTGCCCGCCGCCCGCCGGGTGGTCGAGCGGGTGGGCGACGGTGCCCGGCTCGGGCTGGTGGTGTGCGGGGGCAACGCGAGCACCGCGGACATGGCGGCCTGGGCCGGACGGTTCGGGCTGCGCTGACCCCGCGGCGCGGCCCATCGGGAGGCGGCGGTGGATTCCGGCCCGGGAACGCGGAGTTCCGGCTGACCGCCGCCTCCGCATTTACCGCGGGTTACCACCTGGTCGGGCGGGAATTCGCGCCCGCGGGCATCCGGTGGCGGAATGCGCGGGCCGGTTTCCTGGGCGGGTCGCGCGAGGTGGGAGGCGGTGCCCCGCCGGATGGCCGCATTTCCTCGCACACCTGATCGGCTTTTGCGGAAAGGGCGGAAGAGCGCCGGGAATTCGCGGGTCCTTCTGAACACACCGGGCCTTCCTCACCGTATCTCTGGACGAGCTGAGAGCCAGGGGCGCGAACGAGGGATGGCCATGGGCAGGGCGCACGTCTCCACACACGCATGGGTCGCCGGAAGGTACCGCCTTCTCCGGATCGTCCACGGCGAGACCAACCGCGTCTGCTGGTCCGGGGAGGACACCGAGGCGGGCCGGCCGTGTCTGGTCACCCGGGTGCGGCTGCCCGGCGGCCCTTCCGGCGAGACCCTGCGCCGCGTCCCCGGGCGGGTGGTGCGCACCTGCGAGACGATGCGGCTGCTGTGCTCGGACAGGGTCGCCCCGGTGATCGACGCCGTCGTGGAGAACGGCTCGCTGTGGACGGTGACCGAGTGGACCGAGGGCGTGCCGCTGAGCGAACTCCTGGCCGGGCAGGGCACGGTCGACCACGTCCGGGCCGCCCGCATCGCCCTCGGCCTGCTGGACGTGCTGGAGGCCGCGCACCGCCAGGGCATCACCCACGGGAACTGAGCCCCGGTCAGGTTCTCGTGTCCGAGGAGGGCCCCGTCGTGGTCACCGGCTTCGGACTGGCCGGCGCCACCCTCGCGCCGCGGCTGACCGCGCCGTCGTACGCCTCCCCGGAGCAGGCCCGCGACGAGCGGATCGGGCCCGCGGCCGACCTGTGGGCGCTGGGCGCCATCCTCTACACGATGGTCGAGGGGCGTCCGCCGTTCCGGGACCGCGGCCGGCCCGAGGACACGCTCAGGGGGGTGGACCGGCTGCCGCTGCGGACGCCGCTGCGCGCCGGCCCGCTCACCCAGGCGGTGCAGGGGCTGCTGCGCAAGGACTCCCGTGAACGGCTGCCCCGGCCGGTGGTCCGCGAGGCCCTGCTCCGGGTGCTGACCGAGGAGGGCGACGCCGTCGCCGGGCCGCCGCCCGGCCCGCGGCTGCGCGGCGCCGGTGCCGCCGTCCGCCACGCCGGGCACCGGTGGAGCGGGCGGACGACGGCCGCCGGGACGGCCCTCGCCGTCGTCACCGTCACGCTCGCCGTGCTGGCCGCCGCGTACGGGCTGCCCGGCGACGGCGGGTCCACGACCGGCAGCCGCCCGGGCACCGCCGCCCCGACCGCGTCGTCCGCGCCCGCGGTGCCGCCGGGCGGGAGCCCCGGCCGGGCACCGCGTCGCCGGGCACGGCGCCGCCGCGGCCGCCCTCCCCTCGGCGCCGGCGACCGCCCCGCCGGCCGGCTTCCGCACCTACCGGGCACCGGAGGGCTTCTCGGTCGCGCTGCCCGACGGCTGGCGCCGGCAGGACACCACCCGGGCGCGGGGGCGGCGTACCGCGTCGTCTTCGGCGCTCCCGGCGACCCCCGCACACTGGCCGTGACGTACAGCGACCGGGCCGGCGCGGACCCGGTGGCCGTCTGGCGCGACGACGTCGAGCCGGGCCTGAGCCGTGCGGCGGGATACGAGCGGATCGGCGCGATCCGCGCGACCACCTACCGGGGCGCGAGGCCGCCGACATGGAGTGGCTGGCCGACGACGACGGCGTCCGGATCCGCACCTTCGGCCGCGGCTGTCTGCTCGGCGGCGGCCGCAGCTTCTCCCTGCGCTGGACCACGCCGGCGGCCGACTGGACGGACGACGCGAACGAGCGGGCGCTGGCCACCGTCCTGGCCACCTTCCGGGAGCCGAAGGGCTGACCGGGTGACGGCCCGTTTCCGCACCCACGCTCCGGGGACTCGGCCCACATGGTGCAAATCGGATACACGATGATGACCGAGCAGGCCGGCCCCCGCGACCTCGTCGCCCATGTGGTGCGGGCCGAGGAGGTCGGCTTCGACTTCTCGGTGACCTCGGACCACTACTTCCCGTGGCTGCGCGCGCAGGGTCACTCGCCGTACGCGTGGAGCGTGCTCGGGGCGGCGGCCCAGGCCACCTCGCGCATCCCGCTGATGACGTACGTGACGTGTCCGACGTTCCGGTACCACCCGGCGGTGGTGGCGCAGAAGGCCGCCACGATGCAGTTGCTCTCCGAGGGCCGGTTCCGGCTGGGGCTCGGGTCCGGGGAGAACCTCAACGAGCACGTGGTCGGCGGCGGCTGGCCGTCGGTCGACGTGCGGCACGAGATGCTCCGGGAGGCCGTCGAGATCATCCGGGCGCTGTTCGGCGGCGGCCATGTGAACCACCGCGGCGAGCACTTCGACGTGGAGTCGGCCCGGCTGTGGGACGTGCCGGACAGCCCGCCGCCGATCGGCGTCGCCGTCTCCGGGGAACGGTCCGCGCGGCTCGCGGGCGAACTCGGCGACCTGGTGATCGCGACGGAGCCGAAGCCCGGGCTGCTGGAGGCCTTCGACCGGCACGGCGGCCAGGGCAAGCCGCGCGTGGGCCAGCTGCCCGTCTGCTACGACACCGACCGGGACGCCGCGATCAAGCGGGCGCACGCCCAGTTCCGCTGGTTCGGCAGCGGCTGGAAGGTCAACTCGGAGCTGCCGCACCCGGACTCCTTCGAGGCGGCGACCCAGTTCGTCACGCCCGACGACGTCGCCGAGTCCATCCCGTGCGGCGACGACCCGGACGCCTTCGTCGAGGCGGTGCGGCCCTACGCCGAGGCCGGGTTCACCGAGATCGCCCTGGTGCAGATCGGCGGGGACTCGCAGCCCGCGTTCCTCGACTGGTCCGAGAAGACGCTGCTGCCGGCGCTGCGCGAGGCACTGGGCGGCTCCTGAGCCGCACCGCGCCCCGGGCGGGCCCGGCCGGACGCCTCTCCCGGGGGCGCCGGATTCACCCGGACGCAGGGGCATCTCGCGGGAGGACGGGGTACTAGGAGGCTCTACGTCCGACTCCCGAGGCTTCACGCCCGTTCTCCCGGAGGCCCACGCCGTGAACTCCTTCGTGCACAAGACCCTGGTCGTGCAGCTTCAGGCCGGTGACACGGAGCGCTTTCCCGTGCTCGCCCACCTGGGGTACGACGCCGCCGACCCGTTCGCGGTGACGGTGGTGTTCAGCGCCGACGGCCGTGTGCTGGCGCGCTGGACGCTGGACCGGGAGATGCTCGGCGAGGGCCTGCTGCGCCCGGTCGGCGTCGGGGACGTGCGGCTGCGGCCGGTCTCCCGCGGCATGTGGGACGAGCTGCGCGTGGAGCTGCTCGGCGACTTCCGGCCCGACGGGGGCCGGCATCACGCGGTCGTGTACGCGTGGGCGCCGGCCGTCGCCGCCTTCCTGCGGGAGACCCACGCCCTGGTCCGGCCGGGGCAGGAGGAGGTGCGCGTCGACGAGGTCCTGGCGGAGATCATCGCCGGGAGCTGAGACCGGCCGGTGCGGCCTGCCGGCGGGGTCAGTCGGCGGTGTGCCGGTAGCGGGTCCACACCGGGATCGCCAGCCAGCACAGCAGGTACCAGGCGACCACCCCGGCGACGATCCACGGCACGAAGGAGTCGTGCGTGGCGACGCGCAGGATCAGCAGCAGCGACGACGTCGTCGTGGCGAGCAGCAGGGCGAGGCCCAGCAGCGTCAGCCGGGACGCCCAGCGCACCGCCTGCGGCTTGATGCGCCGACCCGAGACGAGGCGGTGCAGGGAGACCGGGGCGATCAGCGCGCCGGTGGCGCACGCCCCGAGGACGACCGTCACCAGGTAGATCGTCTGGTCGGTGTCCGACAGATCCTCGTACTTGGGCTGGAAGACGACCGTCAGCAGGAAGGCGAACAGGATCTGCACACCCATCTGGGCGACGCGGACCTCCTGTATCAGCTCGGTCCACATCCGGTCCGCTCTCTCCTCCTCGGTCTCGTTGCGCCCCCGGCGCCTCGACGTGCCCTGTGCTGCCGCGCCCGTGTCCGCCACCGTTCGCCTCCTGTTCGCCTGTCGTGCCCTCTTCTCTTCCCGGGTTCCCCGGAGTCAGGCTCCCTGTCGTGCCCGGCCGCGGTGGCGGGGCGGACGGTTTGTGCGGGCGGCACACGGTTACACGGGCGGCGACCCGCAGCCGAGACCGAGGAGGTCGCGCAGGATGTCCGACACACAGCTCACCGTGACGTTCAGCGGAGGCGGCGTCGACGACGCGCGGGCGGTGGTCCGGGTACTGGAAGGGGTGTTCGGCACGGCGCGGGACGTGCCGTCCGACGAGCGGGCGACGGTCCGGTCGGCGACCTTCACGGCGCCGCTCACCCCGGAGGCGGCGGGCCCCGGCGAGGGCGGCGGCCGGCTGTCCGCGCCGGTGACGGTCACCGTGCAGGGGGCGCCGCAGGCCGTGGCGGCGGCGGTGGAGACGCTGGCGCGGGCCTTCCGCACGCGTGACGAGGGGACGGCCGCCGGCGACCAGGAGCAGGAACGGGAGCTGCTCCTGGTGCCGTGAGCGGAGGCCGCCCCCGGCCGGTCACCAGCGGCTTTCGACCTGGTCCCGGATGCGCCGCTCGTACAGTGCGCGGACGGCGGCCAGGGTCTGCTCCGACAGCTCGGGCAGCCGGGCGGCCTCCGCGTTGGCGCGGGCCTGCTCCGGCGAGCGCGCGCCGGGGATCACGGTGGTGACACCGGGCTGCTGGACGATCCAGCGCAGGGCCAGCTGGGCGGGGGTGTACCCCTCGGGGCGAGCGCGGCGAACTCGGCGGCGGCCTCGACGCCGGTGGCGTAGTCGACGCCGGAGAAGGTCTCGCCCTGGTCGAAGGCCTCTCCGTGCCGGTTGAAGGTGCGGTGGTCGTTGGCGGCGAAGACGGTGTCCTTGGTGTACTTGCCCGACAGCAGGCCCGAGGCGAGCGGCACCCGGGCGATGATGCCGACGCCCGCCTCGCGGGCCGCGGGGAGCACCTGGGCGAGCGGCTTCATCCGGAACGGGTTGAGGATGATCTGCACGCTCGCCACGTTCGGGCGGGCGATCGCGGTCAGTGCCTCGGCGCAGGTCTCGACGCTGACGCCGTAGGCGGCGATCCGCTCCTCCGCGACGAGGGTGTCGAGCGCGTCGAAGACCTCGTCCGCGGCGTAGACGGGGGTGGGCGGGCAGTGCAGCTGCACCAGGTCCAGCACGTCGACGCCGAGGTTGCGCCGGGAGCGGTCGGTCCAGGCGCGGAAGTTGTCCAGGACGTAGTTCTGCGGGATCTGCTCGACGCGGCGGCCCATCTTGGTGGCGACCAGCACGTGCAGGTCGGGGCGGCCGCGCAGGAACGTGGCGATGGTCTCCTCGCTGCGTCCGTCGCCGTAGACGTCGGCGGTGTCGAAGAAGGTCACCCCCGCCTCGGCGGCCGCCTCCAGGACGGCGAGTGCCTGCTTGTCGTCGACGTCTCCCCAGTCGGCGCCGAGCTGCCAGGTGCCCAGACCGATCACCGACGCGTGCTGACCGGACCTGCCGAATGCGCGTTCTTCCATGGGCGTCAGTCTGTCATCCGCCGTGCGTGCACCGTCCGTGCCACCCGGGGGCCGAGCCAGCGCTTGAGCCGGCGCAGCGGTTCGAGCTGTCCGGCGGCCCGGTCGAGCCGGTAGTACAGCTGCGGCGGGACGTAGGGCAGCAGCGGTGAGTGGCGCTGGCCGAGCAGGGCGAACATCCGCTCCGGGGGCAGGTCGATGTACCGGGTCAGGTTCTCGTACCACTGGGCGCTGTGCCGGGCGGCGCTCTGCACCGTCAGCAGGTCGGCCTTGCGCTGCCGTTCGTACCGGGCGAGGGCGTCGGGGACGGCGGCGTGGGTGCGCAGCGCGGCGGCGAGGGCGATCGCGTCCTCCAGGGCGAGGGTGGTGCCGGCGCCGATGGAGTAGTGCGTGGTGTGGGCGGCGTCGCCGAGCAGCACCAGGTTGCCGCGGGACCAGGTGCGGTTGGTGAGGGTGCGGAAGGTCTGCCAGCCGGCGCCGCCGCCGGCCGGGCTCCGGCCGGTGAGGGGGTGGCCGTCCAGGACGCCGGCGAACAGCTTCTCCAGCAGACGCAGGGTCTCGGCCCGGCCGGCGCGGTCCAGGCCGAGGCCGGCGAAGGTGCGGGGCTCGCACTCGACGACGCAGGTGCTGTGCCCGGGGTCGTAGCCGTAGCCGTAGGCCCAGATCCAGCCGTGGTCGGTCTCGACGAAGGCGAAGGTGAAGGAGTCGAAGACCTTGGTGGTGCCGAGCCAGAGGTAGGGGTTGCGGCCGGGGCGCACCGCGGTGCCGAAGTGACCGGCGTACCGGGTGCGCAGGGCGCTGCCGACGCCGTCGGCGGCGACGACGAGGTCGGCGGCCGGCAGGTCGTCGGGTCCGGTCCCGTGCCCGTGGCGGAGCCGGACGCCGAGGTCGCGGGCGCGGGCGGCGAGGATCTCCAGCAGCCGGTGACGGCCGATGCCGAAGCCCTCGTCGCCCTGGTGACGGGTGGTCAGGTCGCGGACGTGGGCGACGCCGTCGCGCCAGCGCACGGAGGCGTCCTCGACGGCGCGGGCCGACACCGGGTCGTGCGCGCGGAGCCGGTCGAGCAGGGGGCGCCAGTAGGTGACGCCCCAGCCGTAGGTGGAGCCCTCGGGGTCGCGTTCGTGGACGGTGACGTCGCAGGAGGGGTCCTGCAGCCGCAGCAGGATCGACAGGTAGAGGCCGGCGGGTCCCCCGCCGACGCAGACGACCTTCACGCACACCCCTGATATCTACGCATAACGGTCATTTCGCAGCGCAGAGTAGCAGCCGGGCGGCATCCGGACCGGCCTTTGATCACCATCGGACACGGGAGCGGAACCGGCCGGCCACTACCTCGGTGATTCGCCGCGCAGGTGACGGGTACTCACGGCCACCTGACCGTATCCGGCCGACAGCCGGTGCAGAGCGAAGAAGGAGGCAGCAGCGCATGTCGCAGGTCGAACAGTCCGTCGAGGTCCGCGTCCCCGTCCACACCGCCTACAACCAGTGGACGCAGTTCGAGTCGTTCCCGCAGTTCATGGGCGGGGTGGAGCGCATCGAGCAGCGCACGGACACCCTCACCCACTGGGTCACCAACGTGCGGGGCGTGCGCCGGGAGTTCGACGCGGAGATCACCGAGCAGATCCCGGACGAGCGGGTCGCCTGGACCACGGTCGACGGGGAGGCCCGCCAGGCCGGCGTGGTGACCTTCCACCGCCTGGACGACGAACGCACCAAGGTGATGGTCCAGATGGACTTCCATCCGGACAGCGTCACCGAGAAGGTCGGCGACAAGCTGGGCTTCGTGGAACGGCAGACCAAGGACGACCTGGCGCGCTTCAAGCAGTTCATCGAGAACCGCGGCCGGGAGACCGGTGCCTGGCGGGGCGTGGTGTGAGACCGGTCCGCGCCGGCTACCCGGCCGCCGCCGTACGGCACTCCGGGTGGCCCAGCCCGCGTCGTTCCGGGCGATCGGCTCGCCGGCCGCGTACGAGCGGCCGCACACGCACCGTCCGGGGAACTTCGCCTTGATGGTCCGCGCGGACGCGCCACCCTTGCGGGCGGACGCCGGCTTCCGCCGCGGGCTCCTGGCCGCGGCCGGGACGTCCGGCGCGGGCGGCGGCTCCGGCGAGCCGAGGCCGCTGCCCGCGGGCTGCTGGGCCGTGGCCGCCTGGCTCGCGGCACGGTCCGCGAAGTCGTTGAGGCGGTCGCCGTCGACCTGGTGCGCGGGCACGTAGCGGAACTCCACCGTGCGGCCCGTCAGCAGCTCGTCGATGCGCACGACGAGATCCTGGTTGGCGACCGGCTTGCCGGCCGCCGTCCGCCAGCCGTTGCGCTTCCAGCCGGGCAGCCAGGTGGTGACGGCCTTCATGGCGTACTGGGAGTCCATGCGGACCTCCAGCGGCACGTCCGGGTCCGTCGCCGCCAGCAGCCGCTCCAGCGCGGTCAGCTCGGCGACGTTGTTGGTGGCCCGGCCCAGCGGCCCGGCCTCCACCGGGCCGGGGTCTCGGACTCGTCCGCGACGACCCAGGCCCAGCCGGCCGGGCCGGGATTGCCCTTCGAGGCCCCGTCGCACGCGGCCACTACACGTTCACGCATGGGCTCGATCATGCCATGACGGCGCCGGGCCCCGGACGGGCTTCAGCCCAGGTCCGTGATCTTCGGCAGCTCGCCCTCGGTCCGGGTGACGTCGATCACCGAGAAGCACGCCCCCTGCGGGTCGCGCAGCGCCGCGAACCGGCCGAACGGCGAGTCCATCGGCCCGAAGTCGAGGGTGCCGCCGAGGCCGGTCGCCCGGGACACGGCCGCGTCGCAGTCGGCGACGGTGAAGTAGACGTTGATGTAGGGCGGCACCTCGGGCGGGAACTCCTCGCCCATCCGCATCCGCCCCAGGACGGTGCGCTCGCCCAGGTCGAAGAGGCGGAAGTCGACCGAGTCGTCCTCCATTCGCTTGGACCGGTACCCGAAGACCGCCGGGAAGAAGGCGTCGGAGGGCCCGGGGTCGCGGGTGAAGATCTCCGACCAGCAGTAGGCGCCGGGCTCGGCCATCGCCTCGAAGCCCTCGTGGCTGCCGCTCTGCCAGACGCCGAAGACCACGCCGCCGGGGTCGCGGGCCAGGCACATCGTGCCGAAGTCGCCGACCCGCATCGGCTCCATCAGCAGTTCGCCGCCGTTGTCCCGGATCTTCGCGGCGGTCGCGGCGGCGTCCCGGGACGCGAAGTACAGGCACCACTGCGACGGGGCCTCCTGGCCGGGCATGGGCGGGACGACGGCGGCCACCGCCCTGCCGTCGGCGTAGGCGGTCGTGTAGTCGCCGAACTCCGACGAGGACTCGCCGAACGTCCAGCCGAGGACCTCGCCGTAGAAGCGTTTGGCCCCTCGAGGTCACCGAACATCGCATCGGCCCAGCAGGGGGCTCCCTCAGGTTGCACGGCCATGACCGCAGCCTTCCGTCGAGGTGGTCGATCCGGTTCCTCACGCTAGTCACCGGTCCGGCGGTGCGCGCGCCGAAGCGCGGCCCGCCCCGTCTGTCACGCCGGTGTCTTCCCCTGCGGCCCGGGTGTGCTTGCCTGGGCCCTCTTCGGCGGCCGGGGCGCCGCCCGGGCGGGAGTCGCCGTATGCGCACGGGGTGGATCGCGGGGGCGGTACTGGCCGGAGTGCTGCTCGCCGCGTGCGGGACCCGGAGTCCGGGCCGGCCGGCCCACCGCCCGACGCCCCGCGCACGGCGGCGACCACCCACCAGCGGGCGGCCGCCTCACCCGGCTCCGGCCCTTCTCCGGCCGCTCCTGCGCCCGCCTCCTCCCCGGGATCCGCCTCGCCCGGGTCCGCCTCCTCCCGATCCGCCTCCGCGGGCCCGGCCGCGGGCGGCGGCGCGCCGGGGAGAGCGCCCCGGGTGCTCTACCTCGGCGACTCGCTCGCCATGGAGAGCCAGGACGTCCTCGGCCGGGAGCTGCGCGCGCGGCTGCGGGCGGCGTACTCCAGCGCGCCGTACTCGGGGACGACGCTGTGCGACTACCTGGAGGGGGTGCCGGGCCGGTCCCTGGTGCCGGCCCGCGACAAGGCGGCGGCCCTGGTGCGCTCGCTGCGGCCGGACGTCGTCGTCCTGCAGTTCTGGGGCAACGCCTGGGGCTACACCCCCTGCATGGACGGGATCACCTACGACGCCTCGCGCACGCGGTACGCGAAGCGGTACGAGGCCGACGCCGCGCGGCTCACCGGGCAGATCGCCGAGGCCGGCGGGGCGCACCGGCCGCGGATCGTGTGGGTGCTCCAGGGGCCCGATCCCATGGCCCCGGAGCGGGTGCGGCTGGTCAACGGCGTCTACGCACGGCTGGCCCGGGCCCGTGGCGACCTGGTCGCCGACGCCGGGCGGACGGTGAGCGCCGCCGGGGCCCGCTACACCTGGGTGCGGGAGCTGCCGTGCACGGCCCACGAGCGGGCGCACCCCGGCTACTGCACCGACCCGGGCCGGGACCGGACCGCATTGCACCGCGAGGACGATCCCCTCCACTTCTGTCTGGCCCCGACCACGTCCACGCCGAGGCCCTGCCCGGTCCGCTCCCCGGCATCCTGCGGACGGCGCGCGAGATCACGCGGGTCGTCGGCGGCCGGGACGCGGCCGGTGACGGTGCGGGCGTCGGCGACGGCGCGCGGCGCGTGACCGGGGACGGGGCCGGGCCCCGGTGACGTGGCGCGGGCGGGTCACTCCCCCGCGTAGGCCTTCTCCAGGGCGGCGATGTCGAGCTTGCGCATCCCCATCATGGCCTTGTTCGCGTTCGCGGCCCGGACCGGGTCGGGGTCGGCGAACATCTCGGTGAGGCGGCGCGGGACGACCTGCCAGGACAGCCCGTAGCGGTCCTTGAGCCACCCGCAGGGCCCTCCTCGCCGCCGCCCTCCAGCAGCCGGGACCAGTAGTGGTCGACCTCCTCCTGCGTGTCGCACAGGATCTGGAAGGAGATCGCCTCGTCGAAGCGGAACTGGGGCCCGCCGTTCAGCGCGACGAACTTCTGGCCGTTGGCGGTGAAGTCGACGGTCATGACGCTGCCGGCGGGCGCATGGAGCCCTCGGGTAGCGGGCGATCCCGTCGACGCGGGAGTTCTTGAACACCGAGACGTAGAAGTGGGCGGCCTCCTCGGCCTGGTCGTCGAACCAGAGACACGTGGTGAATCCGTCGGCGGTCATGGCTGCCTCCTGGGGCGGGATGCGGCGCGGCACCCGGTGGTGCGGCACGCGGCCGGGTGGAACACGGTCGCTTCTGTGGACCGGCCCGGGCCCGGAAACTCATCGCCCGGACGGCGGTGGACCGTTCGGCCCCGGACCGCGGCCCGGCCGCTCTGCCCGTGGCGAATCTGCCGCGGGCAGAGAAAGGCCCGCCCGGTGCCGTCCCGGGCCGACAGTGGAGACCGCGGCGCACGACCGGCCGCGCACGACCGCTTCGACGACGCGACAAGGAGCGCCGATGTCTTCACCGTTCGCCGGCCCGGCGCCGGCCCTGCTGCCACGGGCGGAGGAGGGCGACACCCCTCCGACGCGGTTCGACGACCAGCTCGCCGCCCAACTGCTCGCCCAGCGCATCGTCCTGCTGGGCACACAGGTCGACGAGGTCTCCGCGAACCGGGTCTGCGCCCAGTTGCTGATCCTGTCCGCGGAGGACCCGCGCACGGACATCACCCTGTGCATCAACAGCCCCGGCGGCTCGGTGCACGCGGGGCTGGCCATCTACGACACGATGCGGCTCATCCCCAACGACGTCTCGACGCTGGCCATGGGTTCGCCGCCAGCATGGGCCAGTTCCTGCTCAGCGTCGGCACCGCCGGCAAGCGCTACGCCCTGCCGAACACGCGGATCATGATGCACCAGCCGTCCGGGGCATCGGGGGCACCACCGCCGACATCGAGATCCAGGCGCAGAGCCTGGAGTTCACCAAGCGGACCATCGAGCGGATCACCGCCGAGCACACCGGGCAGACCCGGAGACCATCTCCCGCGACGGTGACCGGGACCGCTGGTTCACGGCGGAGGAGGCCAGGGAGTACGGCATGGTGGACCGGGTCGTGGAATCCCTCGCGGAGGTCCGCCCGGCCGCCACGCGACCGAGGATGGGGCTGCGCTGATGGGCACGTACACGATTCCGAACGTCATCGAGCGGACCCCGCAGGGCGAGCGGTCGTTCGACGTGTTCAGCAGGCTGCTGAACGAGCGCATCATCTTTCTCGGCACCGAGATCGACGACGGCGTCGCCAACGTCGTCATCGCGCAACTCCTCCATCTGGAGTCGGCGGCGCCGGACAACGAGATCGCGGTCTACATCAACTCCCCGGCGGATCCTTCACCTCGCTGATGGCGATCTACGACACGATGACGTTCGTGCGGGCCCCGATCGCGACGTTCTGCGTGGGGCAGGCGGCCTCCACGGCGGCCGTCGTGCTGGCGGGCGGGACCCGGGACGGCGGTTCGTGCTGGAACACGCGCGGGTGCTGCTCGGCCAGCCGGCCAGCGGCGGACAGCGCGGCACGGCCTCCGATCTGTCGCTCCAGGCCAAGGAGATGGTCCGGATCCGCTCCCAGGTCGAGGAGGTGCTGGCGCGGCACACGCACCACGACGTGGCCACGCTCCGCGCCGACATGGACCGCGACAAGGTGTTCACGGCCTCCGAGGCGGTGGCCTACGGGCTGGCCGACGAGGTGCTCAGCCGACGCCTGGTGACGGTCTGAGCCCCGGGCCGGCGCCGCGCGGTGCGGCGCCGGCCCTCGGGCCGTCAGGCGGCCAGGCAGAGCCCGTCGCGGCGGGCGCCGGGCGTGCCGGGGCGGCCGCCCGCCCGTACCGCGAGGTGACCCGGGTCAGCTCGCCGTGGACCCGGGACAGCAGGTCGCCCAGGCCCAGGCCGAGGGCCTGGGCCGCGGCCGCGAGCACCTCGGAGGAGGCCTCCTTGCGGCCCCGTTCCACCTCCGAGAGATAGGGCATGGAGATCCGGGCGGCCTCGGCGACGTCCTTCAGGGTGCGCTCCTGGGCCAGCCGTTCGCGGCGCAGGACGTCTCCGACCAGGTCCCGCCACAGCGGCTCCCGGGCCGCGGTCGCCGCGCCCGGCGGCCGGCCGGGGAGACCGCGGGCCGGCCGGGGAGCCGGCAGGGCGGGCGGGGCCGCGGCGCGGGGGCCGGGGCGTCGGCGGGGCGGCTTCCCCGGCGCGCGGCGGGCGGGCGCAGGGGGATGACGCGGGCTTCGTTCGGCGCTTGGCTGCTCACCACTTCAGCCTAGGAGCGCCCGGCGCGCGCGCCAGGGGGCGACGTTCCGCCCAGAGGGAAATCCACCGGCCGCATCCGGCCGCCGCTGCGGCCCGTCCGGGAGAGGCATATCCTGTTGAAGTAGTGCATTCCCTACGAAAAGGTCGACCGGTTCACGCCACTCGGGACAGTGGCGGGCATGTGCTGCCCCGACCCGGGTACACGCAGGCCGAAGGACGCAGGAAGACCAGACCGTGACTTTCGTGGGAGAGGTAATGGACACCGCCGTGATCCGCTCGCAGGCAGAGGTCGTCGAGGAGGCCGGCGGGACCGGGACGGACGGCGGGCCGCTGCCGGTCGTGGACCCCCGGTCCGTCGCCCCGCGGGACGCGCGGGAGCTGTCCCGCCAGTTCTTCCAGCGTCTGACGGAGCTCGAAGAGGGCACGCACGAGTACCAGTACGCGCGCAACACCCTCATCGAGATGAACATGTCGCTCGTGCGGTTCGCCGCCGGCCGGTTCCGGGGCCGCGGGGACGACATGGAGGACATCGTCCAGACCGGCATGATCGGGCTGATCAAGGCCATCGACCGGTTCGAGCTGTCGCGCGAGGTCGAGTTCACCTCCTTCGCCCTGCCGTACATCGTCGGCGAGATCAAGCGGTTCTTCCGGGACACCACGTGGGCGGTGCACGTGCCGCGCCGGCTCCAGGAGCTGCGCGTGGAGCTGGCCAAGGCCCGCGAGGAGCTGGCGAGCAGGCTGGACCGGGAGCCCACCGTCGCCGAGCTGGCCACGCTGATGAACATCAGCGAGAGCGAGGTCGTCGAGGGCCAGATCGCCTCCAACGGCTACAACTCCTCCTCCCTGGACGCGGCGCTCACCGGTGACGGCCCCGAGAGCGGCGAGGCGGTCCTCGCCGACTTCATCGGCGTCGAGGAGGAGGGACTGCGGCTCGTCGAGGACTTCCACGCGCTGGCACCGCTGATGGCGGAGCTGAGCGAGCGGGACCGGCGGATCATCCACATGCGGTTCGTCGAGGAGGCCACGCAGGCCGAGATCGGCGAGGAGCTGGGGTGCTCCCAGATGCACGTGTCCCGGCTGATCAAGCGGATCATCACGCGGCTGCGCGAGGGCATGCTGGGCGAACTGGGCTGCGCCTGACCCGGACCGGGTGACGGACACCGCCCCGGCACGACGTGAGCGTCGTGCCGGGGCGGTGTCCGTCGACGGGTTCGGGCCGTGCCGACGGGACCGGGAACCGTACCGGGGCCGTGCGGTCGCCCGGGCCGCGGAGAGGCAACGTCCTCGGTCCTCGTCCGGGAGAGGCGGTTCCTCCGTCCTCGTCCGGGGAGAGGTGGTCCTCGGCGTCGCCCAGGAGCCGGGAGCGGTGCGTCAGTCCTCGTGCAGCGGCACCACGGCGCGCACGCGCTTGCCGACCGGGACCCGCTCGACGACGACCTCCCGGGCCAGGGCGTGCACGATCTCCAGGCCGTGTCGGCCGACGCGCTCGGGGTCGCGCGGGAAGCGCCGCGGGACCGTTCCGCTGCTGTCGTAGACGGACACGGTGACGGTGCTGTCCGTGCCCTCGAGCTCCAGGATGTAGGGGCCCTTGCTGTGCCGGTCGGCGTTGGTGACCAGTTCGCTCACCACCAGCAGCACGGCGCCGTCGGCGCGCGGGCCGATCGTGGCGCACCACTCGATCCTGAGCTGTTCGAGGAAGACCGAGGCGAAGGAACGTGCCTCGGCGATGCTTCCGGGGTCACCCGTGTAGTGCGCCGCCCGCCGGAGCGGGTCCACGGGCACGTCGAAACCAGTCGGTATCACTGCCCCGTCCAGGTGCTCGATCATGCGTTTCTCTCTCGGATGCCGGACTGGCCGGACGCTGCTGCACCAGTCCTCGTACCCCCGCCTCGGCTCCCCAGTCCCCGGAGCGGCACTGCGGGCATCGTCACAGTCGTGGGGCATCCGGATGGTACCGGGGCCGGTTGCCGGCGGGTCGGCCGGGGAGTCCGGAACGGGCGTCCACGAGTCCCCGGGCGGCTCCCGCGCGGGGCGGAAGAGGCTGCCCGGACCCCTTGCGCGGGCGCCGGCTGCCGGAATCCTTCGCGCGGGCGCCGGGTCAGGCCGAGGGCGGGCCGGCCGGGGACGGGGGCACCTCGGCGGAGGGCGCGGACTGCGTGCCCGGATCGTCCGGCGGCGGGGCGGTCGTGCCGGGGCCCTCGGGCGAGCCCGGCTCGTCGGGGTGCCGGGTTCGTCGGGGGTGCCGGGCTCCTCGGAGGTCGGGCCCTCGGTGGTGCCGTCCCCGGTGTCCGGGGCGGGCGAGGAGGGCCGGTGGGGTCCGTGCCGGGCGGGACTGCGGTGTCGTGCCGCCGGGCGTCGGGGAGGCCGGGTCGGCGGGGCGTCCGGTCTCCCGGTCCTTGCCGCCGGTGTCGCCGGCGGGCCGCGCGATCCACTCCTCGCGCTCCGGGTCGTACAGGACGAACACCTTCACCGGCCGGGGCGCCGGTTCGACGACGACCACCTCAGAGGCCCGGTATCCGGGCCACGCGTCGCCCGTCGTCTTCGGCGTGGTCCGCTGGGCGACCGGTTCGGCGAGCGGGTTGCCGCAGGCGCAGCGCACGCGGGGCACACCGCGGTCGTCGACGAGGACGGCCGTGCCGGCCTGGAGGACGGCCTGGTACGGGGTGGCCTCGCCGTCGCGGTAGCCGTGGTTGGTGACCCGGGTGTCCATGCGCAGCTGCACGGGAGTGAGGCCGCGCAGGTGGTCCGGGACCTCGGAGGGGCGGACCCCGGCCACGGAGGCGAACGCCCGGTTCTTCGCCGGGTCGGCGGCCAGCGCGTCGATCTGCTTCTCCACGTCGCAGCTGGCGGTGTTGCGCGTACCGCCGTACAGCCCGGGGTCGCCGCCTTCCACCCGCGCAGGGCGCGGGCCGGCGCGGATCCGGTCTCCGGGAGGCAGTCTCGGAGGGCACGTCGCTGTCCTTGGCCGTCGACTCGGTGAACGGGTCGGGACCGCTCGCGCCGGCCGCCTGGAGGAACACCTCGCCCTGGGTGCCGGAACCGCCGACCGTGCCGGACTCCCCGCCGGGCCGGGAGAAGACGACGGCGAGGACGACGGCCGCCACCACGGCCGCCGCCAGCACCGCGACGCGGGGCGCGGACCGCCACCAGGGGCGGCGCGGCGGCTCGGGTCCCGTGGAGCTTCCTCCGCCGCCGGGCGGGGGCGGGGGCCGCCGGAGGGCGGCTGGGAGGGTCCGGACGGAGTTCCGGACGAGGGCCCGGACAGCGGCCCGAGGGCGGTCCGGTGGGGCGGCCGGACGACGGCGGTTCGACGCTCACGAGCTCTTCTTCCGCGACGGTGTGAACGGCTCCGACGGGGGAGTGCACGACTCCGGCGGGGGATGGGCACGACTCCGGCGGGCTTCGGTCCGCAGGGCGCGTTCCGGACGGGCGCGCTGTCCCGGACTTCTCCTCATATCTCCTGCGTCTTCTCAATTGTGTGCTCCGGTCCCGGTCCGGGCGCAAGCGGACGCGGACGGCCCTCCCGGCGGGCGCCGGGAGGGCCGTCTGCTTAGCGTGGCAGGGTGAGTTCGCCGAACCCCTCCCCGCCGGCCGCGCGGTCGTCCCCACGGCTGGGTGCAGGCGCTCGTCACGGTGCTGGCCGGGCTGGTCGCGATGGGCGTCGTCGCGGCCCTCGGGCTGTGGGCCGCGGGCGCCGCCGATCTGCCCGACGGCGCCTTCCCGCGGGTCGTCACGGCGACCGTGGTGACCGCCGTCGGCGGCGTGGTGGAGCTGTCCGGGGACGCCGGCGGCCTGGCCGGCACCGAGGCGTCGCTGACCGTGATCCCGCTGTCGGTCACCCTCACCGGGGCGCTGGTGATCGCCTGGGGTTTCTGCGTCCGCTGCGCCATCGCGCGGTGGCCGGCGCCCGGGAGCTGGCCGGCTGGGCGGGCCGGATCGCCGTGCTGTGGCTGCTCGCGCTGCTGGGGCTGGCCTTCGCCGCCCGGCAGACCTTCGAGATCTCCCTCGGCGAGGGGCTGGACGAGCTCGGGGACCTGTTCGGGTTCGCGCCGAAGGTCGGCTTCACCACCGACGTGCCGCCGACCGTCCTGTTCGGGCTGCTGTGGCTGGCGGGCGTCCTGGCGCTGGCGCTGCTGGTCCCGCACGGCGCGCCGCTGCCCGGGCGGGTGCTGCGCTGGGAGACGTCGGTGCGGCCAGCGGCGTACGCGATGGTGCTGCTGCTGCTCGTCCTGGTGGTGATCGGCGTCCTGATCGGGCTGGTCGTCGCGGCGACCCGGGCCACACGGCCGAGACGTTCGCGGTGCTGCTGCTCGGGCTGCCGAATCTGGTGTGGCTCGCGCTGACGGTCGGGATGGGCGCGACCTGGAGGGACGGGTGGAGGGCCGTTCGGGCTGCCGATGCCGCGGGTCCTCGACGAGGTGCTGCGCACGCCGGACGTCTCGGCCCTGAACCTGGGCACCCTCTCCGAGCACGACGGCCGGGTGTGGTGGCTGCTCGTCGTCGACGTGGTGCTGCTGCTGGGCGCCGGGTTCGTGAAGGCGGCGCGCACCCCGGGCCGGCTGCCGGCGTGGCGGCACGGTGCGCACATGGCCGTCGCGCTCGCGCTCACGGTGCTCATGATCTGTCTCGTCGGCCGGATCTCCGCTCGGTACGGGCTCTCCGTGCTCGGCATCGGCGACCTGGGCGGCGGGTTGTCCGGGACCTGTTCCTGCGGCCACGGCTGTGGGCGCCGTCGGCCTCGCCCTGCTGTGGGGGCTGGTCACCGGCTTCCTCGGCGCGCTGCTCGCCCGGTGGGCGGTGCGGCGGCGCAGGGGCGCGGTGTGAGACCGGCGGCTCCGCGACCGGCGCCCCGAGCCCGGCGCCCGCGGGGGCTGCCTGCGTTGCCCGCTACCTGCGTTGCCCGAAGACGGGCTCCGCCCAGCGCGGCGGCGGGCGGGGCGCTCGGCGGACCGGTGCGGGACGGGCCCGTCGGGGCGGATCGCCGCCCGCAGCGCGGCGACGAACGCGAGGCAGGAGTCGTGGCGGTCGTCCGGGCGCTTGGCGAGGGCCCGGCGAACACCGCGTCGGCCCCGGCGTCCAGGCCGGGACGGACCTCGGTGAGGGCGGGCGGTTCGTCGTACTGGTGGGCCCACAGCAGGGCCATGTCGTCCTCGCGGCGGAACGGCGGGCGTCCGGCGAGGATCTCGTAGACGACGCAGGCGAACCCGTACACGTCGCAGCGGCCGTCGACCGGGCGGCCGGCGATCTGCTCCGGGCGACGTAGTCCAGGGTGCCGACGAACTGCCCGACGGTGGTGAACCCGGTGAGCGACAGCGACTTCTTGGTGAGGCCGAAGTCGGTGAGGTAGGCGTGCTCGGGTGCTCGCTGTCGGTGCCGCGGGCCACGAGGACGTTGCCGGGTTTGACGTCGCGGTGGACCAGCCCGTGCTCATGGGCCGCGTCCAGCGCGGAGGCCACCTGGGCCGCGATCCGCAGGGCGGTGGCGGGCGGCAGCGGACCCCGGCGGTCCAGGAGGTGGCGCAGGTCGCTGCCGGGGACGTAGCGCATGGCGATGTACAGGACGCCGTCGGTCTCGCCGCCTCGAAGACCGGCACGATGTGCGGGTGGTCGATCGCCGCGGCGGCCCGGGACTCGTGCGTGAAGCGGCGCCGGAAGGTGTCGTTGCGGGCGAGTTCGGGGCGAGCAGTTTCAGGGCGACGGTGCGTTCCAGGCGCAGGTCGCGGGCCCGGTAGACGACGGCCATGCCCCCGCGTCCGATCTCCTGCTCGATCCGGTAGCCCGCCACCTGCCGCCCGACCAGCTCGGACGGCCGCCCGGAGAAGGGGCGCGTGTCGTCGTTCACGGGCGCTCCCCGTCACCGGAGACGATCCGGGTGGGCGCGGGCGCCGCCGGGGGCTCTCCGGGGCGGGCGGCGGAGCGCCCTCGGACGCGTCCGAGGCCGGCTCCCGCGGCGGACGCCGCCGCTCCGGGTGCGGCCGGCCGGCGGCGGCCCGGGGGTCCTCCTCCCCGACCAGGCGCGTGGGTTCCGGCCCCTGGTCCTCCCGGAAGCCTGCCCGGCGGTCTCCCACGGGGCCGGGGCACCGGGCGCGGCGGTGCCGGGCACGAGCCGGGTGGGCGCGTGCTGCCGGTCCGCCGCCGGGGGCCGTTCCGGCTCCGCGCCGCCGGCCCGGCGTGGTCCGGCACCACGCGGGTCGGGGGGTGGGCGTCTTCCGGCATCACGCGGGTCGGGGGTGGGCCTCTTCCGGCACCATGCGGGTCGGGGGGTGGGCGTCTTCCGGCGCGGGGCCGCCCGGCCGGGGCCCGTGGTCCGGCACCTGGGCTCCCTCGGCGGCGGACGCGTCGTGCGGTACGGCGTCGTCCGTCGCGTAGGTGCTCACGCGGGTGCCGTCGCTGTGGACCCACTGGGAGCGGTCGGTGTCGTACAGCCACACCGACTCGCCGTCGACCACCACCCGACCCTCAGTCCCCGGGTGCGGGCGCGGAAGGACTCCCCGTCGAGCGCGCCGCCCGCCAGGTCCTCGACGGCGGCGCGGTAGCGGGCCAGGCCCTGTTCGGCGCGCGTGAGCAGCGGCCGCGGATCGGCGGTGCGGTCCCGGGGGCCGCCGGCGGCGGGCGGATCCTGCGGGACGGCCACCAGGAGCCTGCCGTCGACCCAGGCCGACCAGCCGTTGGAGCACAGGACGTGCGCCCAGTCCCCGCTGCGTTCGACGAGGTGCACCGGCAGCAGCGGGTCCAGGGGGATGGTGGGCCTGGCGGGGTCGGGTGTCTCCCACGCGGGCATCCCGTGCTGCGGGACGACGTGGGTGGGCCGGAAGCCGGGGGTGCTCATGCGGGCGCCTACTTCCGCATCACGACGGGTTCGTGGCGGCGCAGCAGCCGGGAGACGACGAACCCGAAGAGGGCGCAGAGCACGACGAGCATGCCGATGTCGAGGAGCCAGACGCCCGCCGTGTGGTCGAAGAGCGGATCGGCGGTCCGTTCGCCGGGGACGATCCGGCCGAGGTCGATCGTGCCGGCCATCGCCGCGAACGCCCAGCGGGCCGGGACCAGCCACGCCAGCTGTTCCAGTCCGGGGACGCCGTCCAGACCGAGCAGCGCGCCGCAGAAGACGACCTGCACGATGGCGAGCAGCACCAGCAGCGGCATCGTCACCTCCTCCTTGCGCACCAGCGCGGAGATGAGCAGGCCGAGCATCATCGCCGTGAAGGCCAGCAGGGCGACCGCGACGGTGATCTCCACGAGCGGTGGCAGGAAGACCCCGCGCCCGCCCGGCGCGCCGAGGTCGACGCCGAGGAGCGCGACCAGCGTCAGCACCACCGCCTGGATCACGGTGATCGTGCCGAGGACGACGACCTTGGACATCAGGTACGCCGATCTGGACAGGCCGACCGCCCGCTCCCGCTGGTAGATCACCCGTTCCTTGACCAGCTCCCGCACCGCGTTCGCGGCGCCGGTGAGCACGCCGCCGACGCACAGGATCAGCAGCGCGTTCAGTGCCGTGTCCTGGGTGAGGCGGCCGCCGGCCAGCGCGCGGGCCATGGCGCCCATCACGAAGGGCAGGGCGACCATGATGGCGAGGAAGGTGCGGTCGGCGCCGAGCGCCGCCGCGTACCGGCGCACCAGCGTGCCGAGCTGGGCCGTCCGGCTGCGCGGCCGGGCGGCGGGGTCATCACGACCGGACCGGAGCGCGGCTGCCGGGGCTGGGCGGTGTCGTCGGCGACGTAGCGCCGGTGCAGGGGCGAGCCCGCGAACCGGCCCGCCCAGTCCCGGTCGCGGTCCCCCTCGAAGGCCTCGAACGCCTCGGGCCACGCCTCGAACCCGAAGAAGGGCAGCGCCTCGTCGGGCGGCCCGTAGTAGGCCACCTTGCCGCCGGGGCGAGGACGAGGAGCCGGTCGCAGACGTCGAGGCTGAGCACGCTGTGGGTGACCACGACGACCGTGTGGCCGTCGTCGGCCAGGCCGCGCAGCATGTGCATCACCGACCGGTCCATGCCGGGGTCGAGCCCGGAGGTCGGCTCGTCCAGGAAGAGCAGCGACGGCTTGGTCAGCAGCTCCAGGGCGACGCTGACCCGCTTGCGCTGTCCGCCGGACAGGCTGTGCACGGGCTGGTCGGCGCGCTGGTCGAGGCCGAGTTCGCGCATCACCTCCTCGACCCGGGCGTGCCGCTCGGCCTTGGCGGTGTCCTGGGGGAAGCGGAGTTCGGCGGCGTAGGACAGGGCGCGGCGGACGGTGAGCTGGGCGTGCAGGATGTCGTCCTGCGGGACGAGTCCGATGCGCTGCCGCAGTTCCGGATAGTCGTGGTAGAGGTCGCGGCCGTCGTAGAGGACGGTGCCGTGGTCGGCGGGCCGCTGGCCGGTGAGGGCGCCGAGCAGGGTCGACTTGCCGGCGCCGCTCGGTCCGACGACGGCGAGCAGGCAGTCCTCGTGGACGGGGAAGGACACGTCGTCGAGCAGGGTCTTGCGGCCGCGGTCGACGGCGACCGTCAGGCCCTGCACGTCGAGGGAGACCTCGCCGGTGTCGACGTACTCCTGGAGCATGTCGCCGACGAGGCAGAAGTCCGAGTGGCCGATGCCGACGATGTCCCCGGGGCCGACCGTCGCGGCGGTGACGCGCAGGCCGTTGAGATAGGTGCCGTTGTGGCTGCCGAGGTCGACGATCTCGTACGTGCCGTCGGGCCGCGAGCGCAGTTCGGCGTGGTGCCGGGAGACGATCAGGTCGTCGACGACGAGGTCGTTGTCGGCGGCCCGGCCGATGCGGACCGTGCGGGCGGGCAGCGGGCGCACGCTCGTGGGCTGCCGGTAGGTCGAGGTCAGGCCGGGGTGCGAGACCGCCGAGAGGCGTTCGGGAGCCGGCGGGGCGGGCCGGCCGAGGAGGACGATGCGGGGGCCGTCGGCCGGGCTGCCGAAGCGGATGACGCTGCCGGGGCCGACGTCCCAGGCGTCGACGCGGTGGCCGTCGGCGAAGGTGCCGTTGGTGCTGTGCTCGTCCTGGAGGGTCCAGTGGTCGTCCTCGGGCCGCAGCACCGCGTGGTGCCACGAGACCCGGTCGTCGTCGATGACGATGTCGCTCAACGGGTCGCGCCCGACGTGGTAGTCGCGGCTCGGACTCATGACCGTCGAGCCGGTGTCGGTCTCCAGCACGAGTTCGGGCGCGGTCGGGGCGCCCGGCCGCTCAGCCATGCCAGAATTCTACCGATTCACCCAGATGCGCGCCTGGGCAGCCCGAGAGCCGGCGAGGGTGCGACCGGGCGGAGGAGAGGGGCCGGCCGGGGCGGGCGGGGCGGCTCAGCCGACGGGCACCAGCAGCGGCGGGGCGGCGCGTTGCATGCGCAGGGCGTCCACGGACTCGGCGAGCAGTTCGTACTCGGTGGTGTCGTCGCTGGTGGCGATGCGCACCAGCCGTCCGGCGGCCAGCTCGTCGGCCACCTGTTCCTGCCGGGCGTCGTCGGCGCACCAGGCCCGGAGCACCGCCGGCACGTCGGGGACGGTGTCGGCGACCTCGGTGAGGGCGCCGGAGGGTAAGTGCGGGGCGTCCGGCCGGGGGTCGAGGCGCTCGGCGATCCAGGAGGCGCGGTCGCGCAGCCACCACAGGGCCAGGGCGAGGGTGGGCGCCCGGTACGTTCCGAGCGGGACGCCGATGCGCCGGCCGTCGCAGACGCCGTACGCGGTGACATGGCACAGGAACTCGTCGTGCACTGGTCCCCTCCCCCGTCGCGCGGTCCGCCGGCCGGCCCGGCCCGGCGGCCGCGCGGGCCTGCGGATCATGTGCGGTGCGTGAGGGCGCCGTCGCGTGGTGTGAGACGCCCTAGCAGACGAGTATGTTGACCGCTGAAACAGTGTCACCACGAGTTTCCGGCCAGTCTCCTGGCATATTCACGGGCCCCGTTGGCCGAAACCCGATGCGTTCCCCGGCCGGTGCCTCACCCGCCGGTGACGATCGCGTCGATGCGGGCCAGTTCGCCGGCGTCGAAGTCCAGGTTGCGGGTGGCGGCGACGCTGTCCTCCAGCTGCTCCGGGCTGCTCGCACCGACCAGCGCGGAGGTCACCCGGCCGCCGCGCAGCACCCAGGCCAGCGCCATCTGCGCCAGCGACTGCCCCCGGGACTTGGCGATCGCGTCCAGCTCGCGCAGCCGGCCCACCAGTTCCTCGGTCACCGCGTCGGAGTTCAGGAACGGGCTGTCGCTCGCCGCCCGCGAGTCCTCCGGGATCCCGTCGAGGTAGCGGGCGGTCAGCAGGCCCTGCTCCAGCGGCGAGTACGCGATGGAGCCGACCCTCAGCTCGTCCAGGGCGTCCAGCAGCCCCTCGGTCTCCGGCCGCCGGTCGAGCAGGGAGTAGCGCGGCTGGTGGATGAGGAGCGGGGTGCCCAGGCCCGCGAGGATGCGGGCCGCCTCCCGGGTCTGCTCCGGGGAGTAGTTGGAGACGCCGACGTACAGCGCCTTGCCCTGCTGCACGGCCGAGTGCAGGGCGCCCATCGTCTCCTCCAGCGGAGTATCCGGGTCGGGGCGGTGCGAGTAGAAGATGTCGACGTACTCCAGGCCCATCCGCCGCAGGCTCTGGTCGAGCGAGGACAGCAGGTACTTGCGCGAGCCCCATTCGCCGTACGGGCCGGGCCACATCAGATATCCGGCCTTGGTCGAGATCACCAGCTCGTCGCGGTACGGCGCGAGGTCGGCCTTCAGCGCCTCGCCGAGCGCCGCCTCCGCGGCGCCGGGCGGCGGGCCGTAGTTGTTGGCCAGGTCGAAGTGGGTCACGCCCAGGTCGAAGGCGCGGCGCAGGATGGCCCGCTGGGTCTCGACGGGGCGGTCCGGGCCGAAGTTGTGCCACAGACCGAGCGAGAGGGCGGGAAGCTTCAGGCCGCTGCGTCCGGTGCGCCGGTAGGGCATGTCCGCGTAGCGGTCGGGGTGTGCGGTGTACAACGCGACTCCAGAGGGATCGGATCGGCACGGCGGGCGCCCGGGTGACGGGCTGCGTCGGACCGCTCCACTCTGTCGTGACCTGGGGGCAGTGGTCCAACAGAAGAATCCGATGGAATTCAGCGACTACGCTGCTCAATCATGGAACTGCGTCACCTCCAGCACTTCGTGGCCGTCGCCGAAGACCAGCACTTCACCCACGCGGCGGAACGGCTGCTGGTCTCGCAGTCGGGCCTGTCGGCGTCCATCCGGGCGCTGGAGCGGGAGCTGCAGACCCCGCTGTTCGTGCGGACGACCCGGCGGGTGACGCTGACGGAGGCCGGGCGGGCGCTGCTGGGCGAGGCCCGGCGCATCCTGGCGCAGGTGCGGGCGGCGCACGAGGCGGTCGCCGCCGTGCAGGGGGTGCTGCGGGGCACGCTGTCGCTGGGCACCGAGCAGTGCATCGCCGGGGTCCCGGTGGCGCGTCTGCTCGCGGCGTTCCGGCAGCGCCACCCGGACGTGGAGATCCGGCTGCGGCAGGCCGGCTCGGGGGAACTGGCCGAGGAGGTCGCCGCCGGGCGGCTGGACCTCGCCTTCGCCTACCGGACGCAGGCGGACCCCGAGCACCTGCGCTCGGCGTCGCTCGCCGGCGAACCCATGACGGTGCTGTGCCACCCCGGCCATCCGCTGGCGGCCCGGCCCGCCGCCGTGGCCCCGGCGGACCTCGCCGAGGAGGTCTTCGTGGACTTCCACCCGGACTGGGGCCCGCGCCGGGTCACCGACGCCGCGTTCGCGGCGGCGGGCGTGCGGCGGACGGTCGCCCTGGAGGTCAACGACGTGCACGGGCTGCTGGACCTGGTCGACGAGAACCTCGGCATCGCGGTGGTGCCCCGCCACTTCCGGCACAAGCGGGCGTCGCTGACCGCGGTGCCGCTGACGGACGGGGGCGGGCGGCGTACGAGACGATCGCCCTGCTGCCGCCGGAGCAGTCCACCAGCCCGGCGGCCCGGGCGCTGATGGGCCTGCTGGAGACGGGCGGCGTCTGAGGAACGAGACGGCCGGCGCCCTCGGGACGGGCGGCGCCCTCGGGACGGGCGGCGCCCGACGGACGGATGCGTCATGGTGGACGCATGCACGCAAAGGACATCCTCATCGACGGCTACGGCCGCATCCGGGAAGAGGTCCACGCCGCCGTCGAGGGCCTTGGCCCCGACGAACTCAACGCCCGCCCCGACGGCGAGGCCAACTCCGTCGCCTGGCTGGTCTGGCACCTCACGCGGGTGCAGGACGACCACATCGCCGACGCCTTCGGCCTCGACCAGGTGTGGCTGGACGAGGCCGCCGGGAACTGGGAGAAGCGCTTCGGCCTGGGCCTGCCCCGCCACGACACCGGGTACGGCCACAGCGCCGCCGCGGTCGGCAAGGTGCGGGTGGAGTCGGCCGGCCTGCTGACCGGCTACTACGACGCCGTGCACGAGCGGACGCTCGGCGCGCTGCGCTCACTGGCCGCCAGGGACCTGGAGCGGGTGGTGGACGAGAACTGGGACCCGCCGGTCACCCTGGGCGTGCGCCTGGTCAGCGTCCTGTCCGACGATCTCCAGCACGCCGGACAGGCCGCCTATGTGCGCGGGCTGGTTCAGCGCGCCGCCTCGTAGCCCGGCAGGACGACGTCCCGGATCAGGGCGCACCGCTCGTCGAACGGGATGAAGGCGCTCTTGACGGCGTTCACCGTGACCGTGCGCAGGTCGTCCACCGTCCAGCCCGCCTGCTCCACCAGCAGGGACATCTCGCGGGTCATCGTGGTGCCGGAGACCAGCCGGTTGTCGGTGTTGAGGGTGACCCGGAAGCCGAGGTCCTTGAGCGCCGTGACGGGGTGCTCGGCGATCGAGGTCGCGGCGCCGGTCTGGAGGTTGGAGGTGGGGCACATCTCCAGGGCGATCCGGCGGTCGCGGACCCATCCGGCGAGCCGGCCCAGCTTGCCGGCCGCGAGGTCGGGGATGTCGTCGGTGATCCGCACACCGTGGCCGATGCGCTGGGCGCCGCACACCTGGAGGGCCTGGTGGATGCTGGGCAGGCCGTGGGCCTCACCGGCGTGGATGGTGAACGGCACGTTCTCGCGGCGCAGGTACTCGAACGCGGCGAGGTGGTCGGCGGGCGGGAAGCCGTCCTCGGCGCCCGCGATGTCGAAGCCGACGACCCCGGCGTCCCGGAAGGCCACGGCCAGCTCGGCCGTCTCCCGGGTGCGGTCGAACATCCGCATCCCGCACAGCAGGGTGCCGACGCGTACGGGCGTCCCGGCCGCCGCTGCCTTCGCCATGCCGGCGGCCAGCCCCTCCTGGACGGTCTCCCCGACCTCGGCCAGGGTCAGCCCGCCCTTGAGCATCAGCTCGGGGCGTAGCGGACCTCGCCGTAGACGACGCCGTCGGCGGCGAGGTCGAGGACGTACTCCTCGGCGGTGCGCAGCAGGCCCTCGCGGGTCTGCATCACGGCGAGGGTGTGCTCGAACGTGGCGATGTAGCGGACCAGGTCCCCGGAGTTGGCGGCCTCGTAGTACCAGGCGGCCAGCTCGTCCGGGTCCGTGGTGGGGAGGGTGTGGCCGGCGTCGGCGGCCAGCTCGACGACGGTGGCGGGACGCAGGCCCCCGTCGAGGTGGTCGTGCAGCACGGCCTTGGGGAGGCGGCGGATCAGGTCGGTGCCGACGGCGGTGCCGGTGGCGTCGGCGGTGGCGGCTTCTATGCGCGTAGATGACATGGTGCGGGGTGTTCCTCGGCTGATCGGTGAGCGGTGAGCGGTCGGTCTGACGGGCCGGCGGTCGTACGGGAGGGGCCCGGGGGTCAGGGGGCGGCGGGCTGGAGCAGGTCCCAGCGGTTGCCGTACAGGTCGCGGAAGACGGCGACCGTGCCGTAGGGCTCGCGGCGGGGCTCCTCCAGGAAGGTCACGCCGGCGGCGGTCATACGGGCGTGGTCGCGGGCGAAGTCGTCCGTGTGCAGGAAGAAGCCGACCCGCCCGCCGGTCTGGTCGCCGACCCTGGCCTGCTGCGACCCGTCCCCGGCGCGGGCCAGCAGCAGCGCCGTGCCCGGCTCGGGTCCGGGCGGCTCGACGACGACCCAGCGGGAGCCGTCGGGCCGGGGGTGTCCTCGGCGAGCCGGAAGCCGAGGGCCTCGGTGTAGAAGCGGATCGCCTCGTCGTAGTCGTCGACGACGAGGGTGACCAGGGCGATTCGCGGCATCGGGACCTTCCGGGGCGGGTGGTTGACCGGAGAGGTTATACGTAAAACGCGCCGGGCGCCAGTCTCTGTGCACCTGGCCTCGGGGCCGCGGCTCGGGGGTTCGGTACGGGGGTGCCGGGTGCTCGGGCGGACCGGGACCGGTGCGCTGGAGGCAAGCGGTGCCACCCCGAGGGGTCTTTCGCCCCCGCCGCCCTTTCCCTTCCCGTCCCGGGGGCTCCGCCCCCGGACCCCCGCTCCTCAAACGCCGGAGGGGCTGAATACCGGGGGCTCCGCCCCGAGCCCCGCTACTCAAACGCCGGAGGGGCTGATTTTCAGCCCGTCCGGCGTTTGAGGACGAGGCCGTTCAGGCCGAAGCGGGGGTCTGGGGGCGGCAGCCCCAGGGACGGGAAGGGAAAGGGCGGCGGGGGCGGAACTCCGTGGCGTGAGGGCGGGGACCGCGCTGGGGCGCGGGGCGATCGGCGACGCCCCGCGCCCTGCGGCACCGCCGGCAGGACGGCTGGCCGCCTGCCAGGACAGGCCGCCGCCTCTCAGCAGTACAGGTTGCCGCCCGGCTGCACGCCGAGGATCTGGGCGAACTGCTGGTACCTGCTCACCCGGCTCTGCACCTGGGCCGGATTACGGCCGTCGCACTCCAGCGAACCGTTGATCGCACGGATCGTCTGACCGAAACCGTGCCCGCCGACCATGGCGTCGTGCGGCGTCATGCTCCCGGGCCCGGACTGGGTGTTCCAGTACCACAGGGCCGTCTTCCAGGCGACGGCCGCGTCGTTCTGCACCAGCCACGGGTTGTTCAGCAGATCGATGCCGAGGGCGTCCCGGCGGCCTTGTAGTTGAAGTTCCAGCTGAGCTGGATGGGGCCGCGCCCGTAGTAGGCGGCCTGCCCGGCCGGACAGCCGTAGGGCCGGCTCCAGTCGCAGTAGTGCGGGTAGTTGGCGCTGTTCTGCTCGACGACGTGCACCAGCCCGCCGGTCTCGTGGCTGACGTTGGCGAGGAAGGCCGCGGCCTCCTGCTTCCTGGTGGTGTCGCTGCCGGTGCCCGCGAAGCCGGGGTAGGCGCTGAGCGCGGCGGTCAGGCCGCTGTAGGTGTAGAAGCTGTTCCGGTTCGGGAACATCTGGTTGAACTGGGCCTCGGTGACCACGAAGTTCCCCACCGGCGCCTGCGAACCGGCGTCGCAGGCGTACGGCTCCCAGTACCAGGTGCTGATCGTCGGGTCGTAGCCCGGGTTGGCGTGCTCGGCGATGTACGCCCTGCCGTCGGTGTAGCGGACGATGTCGCCGGCGGCGTAGGACCTGCCGGCCACCCAGGCCGGGTAGCCGGAGCAGGCCGCGGCGGAGGCGGGCGGGGCGGGGAGGAGGACGGGAGCGGCGCCCGCGAGGGCGAGCACGGCCACGAGGGCGGAGAGACGGCGCCTCGGCACAGGTATCAACTCCTTTGTGCAGCACGGCCGTCGCCGTACCGGGGCATGCCGGAGCGGAGCCCCGTGCGCACGCGCCGGCCGGGCCGGCCACGGCGCCGGCCGGCCGTGGTGGGGGGTGTGGAGGCACACTCAACCGCCTTGGTCTGTACCAGTCAAGGGTGTAGACCAGTTCAACTCGACGGGAGACGGCGCGGGTTGGCGTGCGGCTGCTCCTCCGCCCCGGCTCGTGGGGCCCCCGGGGGCCGGGGCCCGGCTGGAGGCCCGGGCCCGGCTGGACGCCCGGGCGCCGTCACCCCTGCGGCTTCAGCTCCCCTCGGCGGCGTTCCAGGAACGCCCGCTCGGCCGGGCTCGCGGTGCGTGCGGCGGCCGTCTCGTAGGCCGTCGCCGCCTCCTCCGTGCGGCCCAGGCGGCGCAGCAGGTCGGCACGGACGGCGTGGAAGACGTGGTAGCGCTCGAGTCCGAGGCCGTCGACCAGGGCGAGCGCGGCGCCGGGCCCGTCCGTCTCGGCGACCGCCACCGCCCGGTTCAGCGCCACGACGGGGCTCGGCGCCAGCTCCATGAGCTGGTCGTACAGGCGGCGGATCTGCCCCCAGTCCGTGGCGGCGGCGGTGGGCGCGTCGCTGTGCACGGCCTGGATGGCCGCCTGCACCTGGTACGGGCCCGGCCTCCCCCGGCGCAGGCAGCGGCGGACGAGCCGCTGCCCCTCGGCGATCAGGTCGCGGTCCCAGCGGGAGCGGTCCTGCTCGGGCAGCGGCACCAGCGAACCGTCGGCGTCCTGCCGGGCGGCGGCCCGGGAGTCGACCAGCAGCATCAGCGCGAGCAGACCGGTCACCTCCGGTTCGTCCGGCATCAGATCGGCCAGCAGCCGGCCGAGGCGCACGGCCTCCGCGCACAGCCCCGGGGCGCCGCCGTACCCCTCGTTGAAGATCAGGTACACCACGGCCAGGACGCCGCCGAGCCGGTCCGGCAGGTCGGCGTCGCGCGGCACCCGGTAGGGGATCCCGGCGTCGCGGATCTTGGCCTTGGCCCGGACGATCCGCTGGGCCATCGTCGTCTCCGGCACCAGGAAGGCCCGCGCGATCTGCGCGGTGGACAGCCCGCCGAGCAGCCGCAGGGTGAGCGCGACCCGGGTCGGAAGGGCGAGCGCGGGATGGCAGCAGGTGAAGATCAGACGGAGCCGGTCGTCGCGCACGGGGCCCTCCTCGGGCGGTGCGTCGGGGGCGTTGAGCAGTGCGGCCTCCGCGTGCCGGGCGGCCCGGGTGGACTCGCGGCGCAGCCGGTCGACGGCCCGGTTGCGGGCGGTGGTGATGATCCATCCGGCCGGGCTGGGCGGCAGGCCGGTCTCCGGCCAGCGCCGCAGCGCCGCGGTGAAGGCGTCCTGGACCGCCTCCTCGGCGAGGCCGATGTCTCCGAGGAGGCGGGTCAGGACGGCGACGGCGCGGCCGTACTCCGCGCGGAAGACGGCCTCGACGTCCACGGACGTCATCGGTCGGCTTCGCCCATGAACGGCCGCACCTCGATCGGCAGGGTGGTCGCCCTCGCGGCCTTGCGTCCCCACTCCAGGGCCGCGTCCAGGTCGGGGGCCTTGACCAGGCAGATGCCCCGAGCATCTCCTTGCCCTCGGCGTACGGGCCGTCGGTGACAAGGACGTCACCGTCCCGCGGGCGCAGCACGGTGGAGGACTCCGGTCCGTGCAGTCCCCCGGCGAACACCCAGGCGCCGGCCTCGCGCAGTTCCCGGTGGAAGGCGTCGAGGTTGCGGCCGATCTCCTCGAGGACCTCCGGGGCCGGCGGCTCCCCGACCGGCTGCATCACGCTGAGCAGGTAGTACTTCATGGCGGTCTCCTCCGTCCGGTGCGGCCTCCCGGTGCGGTCCCGGGCCCTGCCGCCGTTCACCTCCTACACGAACGGCGTGCCCCCGGATCGACACCCCGCCCGGGCCGGCCGCGAGAATTCCCCCATGACCACGACGCCGCACCCGCTCGTCACCCGTGCCCGCCGCCTCGCGGACGACCTCCTCGCCCCGTGCGCCCAGCGCGTCGACCAGGAGGAGGTGCCCGCCTCCCACCTGGACGCCGTCCGCCGGGCCGGTCTCCTCGGGGTGAGCGCGCCCGAGGAGTACGGCGGTGCGGGCGCCCCCGACGCGGTGGCGCGGGAGGTCGCCGAGATCCTCGCCGGGGCCTGCTGCTCGACCTGGTTCGTGCAGACCCAGCACCACACGCCGGTGCGGATGCTCACGAAGGCGGAGGCCGGGACGCCCGTGCGCGAGCGGCTCCTGCGGCCGCTGGCCACCGGCGAGCTGCTGTCCGGCATCGCCTACGCGCATGTCCGCGCGTTCCCGCGGGTTCCGGTGCGGGCGACGGCCGAGCGCGGCGGCTGGCGGTTCGACGGCACGGTGCCCTGGTACACCGGCTGGGGGCTGAACGACGTGATGCTCCTCGCGGGCGTCACGGACGGGGCCGAGGTCGTCTTCGCGTTCACCGGGGCGCGGGAGAAGCCGGGGCTGCGGGCGTCGCCGCCGATGCGGCTCGCGGCGCTGACCGCCGCCCGCACGGTCTCCCTCGACCTGGACGGGCTGTGGGTGCCGGAGGACCGCGTCGTCCTGCGCACCCCGCGGGAGGAGTTCGCCCGCGTCGACGTCCCGCGCAGCACCAACGCCTCACCGGCCGTCTTCGGGGTGGCCCGCGCCGCGCTGCGGCTGCTGGACGAGGCGCCGGGCGCGCGGGATGCGGCCCGGGCGCTGCGCGAGCGGCTGGACGAGGTGCGCGGCCGGGCGTACGCGCTCGCCGAGCACCCCGTCGCCCATGAGCACGTCGCGGAGCGGCTGGCCCTGCGCACCCGCGCCTACGACCTGATGCGCGCGGCGACGACCGCGGCGGTGGTGGCCGGGGGCGGCCGGGCGACGGGGCTGGACAGCCCGGCGCAACGCCTCGCCCGCGAGGGCATGTTCCTGCTGGTGCAGGGTCAGACGGCGCCGGTGCGTGAAGCCCATCTCGCCGCGCTGGCCGCGCTCTAGGCGGCCCTCCGGCCGCCGGCGCTCTCCGGCCGCGCTCCAGGTGGCTCGCCGCCCGCGCCGGCCGGGTTTCCGTCGTGCACGGTTCCCCGGGCCGGCGGTCCCGTCAGTCCTCGTCGCGGCCGGGCACCACCACGAGGAACGCGTCCGATTCCAGGTCCATCACGACCGTCGCGGGCTCGCCCGCGGCGCGCCGTGCCGCCGCGTACTCCTCCGCCGGCCACGAACCGCGCGGAGCTCCCGCGGGAAACCGCTCCAACACCTTCGCGCCCATCGCGGCACACACCTCCTGCGTCTCCTGCGTCGGACGACCGACTCACCACGCGCTTTCCTGCGCAGGATCCGCCTGCCGCGAACCGGCCTGTCATGTACGGCACGAAAGGGCGGGGACACCCGCCGTGCGGGGGCCGCCTCCCGCGCCCCTTCCGCCCCGGGCGACCTCTACACATAAGGGAGAAATAAGCGCAGAATGAACCTACGCGGCGCTTACCGCATACCGCCTCAGAAGCGGTCGGCCCTGCCAGTCAAAGGAGACGACTCATGGCCAACGTCTCGCACACCAGAGGGGACATCGCGACCCACCCCGACGCCCAGGAGATGCGGGACCGCTACGCCCGTATGCTCGGCGGCCGTGACGTGGCACTCGTGGACGGGCCGGTGTTCCTGCTCGGCCTGTACTGTGCGGCGTCCCCGTGGATAGTCCACTACACGACGAGCCAGCCGGCACTCGTCGCCCACAACCTGATCGTGGGCATCGCCATCGGACTGCTGGCTCTCGGCTTCACCCGAGCCCCGGAACGCATGTACGGCCTCAGCTGGGCCATGTGCGCCATGGGCGTCTGGATGATCATCGCGCCCTGGATCGTGGGCTCCAGCCCCGACGCCGGCGTCGTGTGGAACAACATCGTCATCGGCGCACTCGCCCTGATCCTGGGATGGTCTGCGCCGGCACGGCGGCGAAGAGCGCCCCGAAGCCCTAGAGCCCGTCCGCAGAACCGATCCGGAGAACCGACCCGGAGAACCGACCCGGAAACCGGTCCGGGGAGGACCGCCAAGGCAGGCCGTTCCGCGTCCGCGGAACGGCCTGTGGCCTGTCCGGCGGCGACCGTCGCCGCGGGTGCCCGCCACCTCCCGCGTACGCCGTGACTGTCCCCGCCCGCCCCGGGCACACGCAGGGTGCGAGGGTTGTGACGACGAGGTGTGAGAAGAAGGGGCGGAGATGGAGATCGACGGAATCATCAGCGCCATAGTGATCTCCCCTGGTCGGGGCGCTGACCTGCGGCCCCCCCTGCTCGCATTGACCTGGGTTGATCGTAGCTGACCCGAGTTGACCCTGGTGGGCAAGATCTGTCTCCCATGCTTCTCCCACGGGAGATGGCGGGACGCAAGAGAACGGCCCTCGGTGTTACCGGCGAATTCCAGTGGTCGTCGCAACACAGTGATCAACTGGTTGGTGTGAGGAGCTTAGCGAGACGCTCGGCTGGGGTTTCCCAGCCGAGCGTTTTGCGTGGGCGGCTGTTCAGCTCTGCGGCGACCTTGTCCAGCTCCTGGCGGGTGTAGCGGGCCAGGTCGGTGCCTTTGGGAAAGTACTGCCGCAGCAGGCCGTTGGTGTTCTCGTTCGAGCCGCGCTGCCAGGGGCTGCCGGGGTCGCAGAAGTAGACGGGCATGTCGGTGGCGATGCTGAACTGTTTGTGCAAGGCCATCTCGGAGCCTTGATCCCAGGTGAGGGATCGCCTGAGCTGGGCGGGAAGGGTTCCGACCGTCTCGATAAGGGCGTCGCGCATCTCGGATGGCCGTCGACCTTCGGGAAGGTGGACCAGGGCGACGAAGCGGCTGGAGCGTTCGACGAGGGTCCCGATGGCGGACTTGTGGGCCTTGCCGATGATGAGATCGCCTTCCCAGTGGCCCGGGATCGCGCGGTCTGCCGCTTCGGCCGGCCGGTCGCTGATCATCACCATGTCCCTCGACATGCGGGGCTGGCGCTTGTAGGACTGCCGGTGGGGTCGGCGCATGGTTCTGCCGGTTCGCAGGGACCGGGCCAGTTCGCGGCGGAGTTCGCCGCGGCCTTGGACGTAGAGGGCCTGGTAGATCGTCTCGTGAGTCACCTGCATCTCCGGCCGGCCGGGGAAGCGTGCCCTCAGAGCGTGGCAGATCTGCTCGGGGCTCCAGCGGCGTTGGAGGTGGTCCTGGATGAAGTCACGCAGTTCGGGACACTGGCCGATCTTGCCAGGCTTGGGGCGGGGTCGGCGGTCGTCAGCGCGACGCTGAGCCGCCCAGGGGCGGTAGGTCCAGACGCCGCTGGCCTTGTAGAGGGCGCCGTTGCGGCGTATCTCCCGGCTGATCGTGGAAGGGCTGCGGCCCAGCTCGGCCGCGATGGCCCGGATCGAGGCCTTCTCGCGCAGCCGGTCGGCTATGTGAATGCGGTCGGCCTCACGGAGGTAGCGCGAGGGCTTGTTGGCTGGGAGGGGGCGGCGCACGGGAGGAGCTGCCAGGGTGCCGCCGCTCGCAGCCCTCCCGTTACGCCACCGCTTGCCGGTCCGCCGGTTGATACCGACGATCCGGCAAGCCTCACGACTGCTCACGCCCTGGTCCATGAGCCGGAAGTATGCCTCCCGCTTCTGAACGTCGGGCTTACGGCCCCGCGACACTCTCTTCCGTCCATCGGCGTCCATTGCACCCCTTGGTGAGCTGGGGTGTTGCAACGACCACTAGAACGGAAGACCCGCACCGAGGGGCCGTTCGCGTGGAACCAGAGTGGGGCCGCCACCCGGGGAGGATGACTGCCGCCCCACCCTGGCCCAACCTTTCTAACGTGTGCACTGTGCAATAGTCACGATGGAATCGCTCACCCGTTCGAGTGAATATTACATTCCCTTTGTATTGCCGGTCAGGATGGACCGTCCGCCCGCCGACGAGGGGGTACTCACTGCGAGCGGACGGCCACGATCGACGCGGGTCGGCTCAGGACTCGCGTCGAGACTCGCCGGGCGGGCCTCCCACCGTGGGGGTGGGGCCGCCCTCCAGCAACCGTGTGTGCAGCCTGACGCAGGCTGGACGCTTCACACGGGGTGCGGATCAGTTACTCACTGTTGAACTGTAGGGATTGATCTGCCGCTGACCTGCAGTTCGGGTACCCACCGTAGATCGAAAAATGTACGGTCGGCTATACAGACTCAAGATCGATTAGGCGGAAGTGTTGTATGAGTGCCACCTGCCCCGCCGCCCGACTGGGTCATCGCCCACCGACGGCTCGTGGGTGCCCGAATCCGGGCAGCCCGCATCCACGCGGGCTACACCCAAGAGGCACTCGCCGAACTGGCCGGCATGGACAGGCAAGCCATCAACCGCATCGAGAACGGCCACGCGTCCCCGCTCCTCGACACCTTCCTCCGCATCGCCGACGCCCTCGGCGCCGACCCAGGCGACCTGATTCGCAGGCCCTGACGGCCCCGCCCATCCGCCACGGGGGAAGCAGACGAGCGGGGCCAGCTCACAAGGTCACAGCGCCGGCGCGCCGCTGCCAGGACACGTGCTGCCGTCACGGCCCTGGTGGATGGTGGTGGGCTGGCCACTCTCCGACCCGACGATCGCGCCGCAGACCGGGCAGGATCCGCCGCAGCGGGCCGGGTCGAACCGTTCGCCGCGGTGGTGGGTGCAGTTCATGTCTCGCTCCTCACGTCGTTGTGGTGGTGCTGACACGTGCTGTGGTGCACTCCCCGTCGCGGCCGGGCGTGGCTGCTCGGGAGGGGCTAGATGGGGCGGACGAAGTTCCTGGATCCGTTGTGGAAGAACACGGTCAGCCCTGCCTGCGACGAGCCTTCGGGCGCGCGGCCCACCGTTCGACGCGGTTGATCTCCGTGCACTCCGCGGCGCCGATCGCGCCGTACAGCCACACGTCGGCGTCGTCGCCGGGCTGCGGGACAGGCGCGGTGAACGGGGTGCCATCGACCCCGCGGTCCTCGTGCGAGTCGCGTTCTCCGTCGGCGAGCTGGTGCATGATCTGCCAGCGTTCCTCACGGCCGCCGCGGGTCACGGACAGGCCGAACGGGTACTTCGTGACGCCGACGTCTGCGAGGGACTGCACACGGTCCGCGCCGGGGTGTTCTTGACGGTGTCGATCAGCCAGTTCTGGAACCTCTGGGGCGCATGATCTGGATCTTTCCTCTCGTGGCGGGCGGGCCGCGCCAGTCTAGAAGCGGCGCCAGGGCGACATGCCGACGGGCGCGGTCTGCCGAGGTGCTGCCGGGTGGCAAGGCTTCGGGCACAGGTAGATCGTCGCGCCGGGCCCGGTGGGCGACAGGATGTCGTGCCGTACCGGTTCGCCTTTGATGCGCTGGTCACAGCGGGCACAGATCATCGGCGGGTCTCCAGAGCGAGGCGGCGCAGCATCCGCGAGGGCTCGCAGTAGCCGTCCTTGTGGCACGTGAGACAGGTACGGCGGTGGTGGAACCAGGCGTCGCGGGCCTGCCGGTTGGTGCACGGCCGGCAGGCGACCGGGTGGATGACCCGCCGGCTGCGAGTAGGGCCGCTCGCCGAGGTCGATGCCGGATGCAGGGGTGACCGTCGTGTTGCACCAGGGCAGGCGCGTCCCTCGCGCTGCGCGTCGGTCATCAGCGGGTACATGCCGGCCAGGGGGATCAGCGCCGCAGCCTGGGTCATCGAGCTGGTGTCGGTGCTCACCCTGCCTGCTCCTTGCCGAGCCGTGGGCCGAAGGCGTCGCTGAGCGCCGCTGCGAGTGCGGCCGGGTCGGTCAGCCAGCTTCCGTCGCCGGGGCAGATCCGCCAGTGCGGGCCGGGGCCCTCCGTGCGGCGGCGCGGCGGGAGCGGCACGGTACGCCCCTCCGGGAGCGGCTCGGTGTTCTGCACGCGCCACGAGGCGGCGGCGCCCGCGGGGACGAAGAAGAACACGCTGGCGCGCTGCGGGTCCTCCACCACGGCGCCGGCGCGGGTGCCGAGGATGCTCATGGCGGCGAGTCCGAGCTGTCGGGGCGCGCGGATGACGTCCCACTCGTGGCCTGCTGGGCGCGGGGTGCTGGCCGGTAAGGGCGTGGTCGTCATGGGCGGGCTCCTTGGCA
This sequence comes from Streptomyces sp. SW4, assembly GCA_003248315.1. Taxonomy (GTDB): domain Bacteria; phylum Actinomycetota; class Actinomycetes; order Streptomycetales; family Streptomycetaceae; genus Streptomyces. Next base: position 5,270,527 of record QKWM01000004.1, on the reverse strand, counting down.
CTGAGCGTGATCAGGTGCCTACAAGGGTGGCCCTCGTGTGGTCTGGAGCCGAGGACTTGGAGAGGCCTCTTGCTGGACGCGAATAGGACTTTCTCTGCTTCCGTTGGGTGATGGCTGGCCAACGGGAGGACTTCCTAGGACACTTGCGGCAGTGCTTGACGATGGAGGTGCAGCAGTGGCCAACACCCGGCTGAAGTCCGCTCGCGTGGCGGCCGGTTACCACTCTCAGCAGGCCCTCGCCGACGCCCTGAACGTGGGCGTGCGGCAGGTCCGCCGCTGGGAGTCCGACGCGCCACCGTGGCCGCACCCGAGGTGGCCCAGGCTCTCACACGTCTCCTCGGCCAGGACCTCGAAGCACTCGGATTCACCCCGCCCGGGGCAGCGCGCCCGACCGCACGCGCCGGACCGTCCTCGCCGCCACCGCTGCCGCAGTCGGCCTGGCCGCCGTCCCCACCCAAGCCGCAGCCCTACAGCCCGCCACCGCCGCCGACGACTACGAGTCCGTCACCCGATCCCACCGGCGCCTGTACTGGTCCGTCGCCCCCGCCACCCTCCACCCGGCAGCGATCGCCCACGCCACCCTCGGCTGCGCCCTGCTCCGGAGGCCGCCGGCCAGACACGGCAGCGGATCGCCGCGGCCCTCGCCGAGACGTACCTCCTCGCCGGCCGCATCGAGTTCTTCGACATGCGCGAGCCGGACCGCGCCGGGCATACCCTGCTGCGCGCTCTCCAGGCGGCGAGCGAGGCGGACGATGCTCTCCTCGGTAGCGGCATCCTGGCGCACACCGCGTTCATCCCGGCGTGGACCGGGGACCGGGAGGCGGCCGTCGAGCGGATGGTGGCCGCCCGGACCTACGCTCGCCGCGGCCCGGCCTCGGCGGAGCTGCTCGCCTGGCTCGACGCGGTGGAGGCCGAGTGCGAGACCCGCTGCGGGAACACCAGGACTGCGCTGCACCTGATCCGGCACGCGGAGGACGTCCTCGCCGCCGGTAGCGAGCACCCCTCCCCGGAATGGCTCGACTGGTTCTCCCCCGTGCGGTTGGCCGCGTTCAAGGGGCACACCCAGCTCAGGGCAGAGCACCTGCCGCAGGCCCGGGAGACGCTCCTCGGTGTTCTCGAGGCGCTCGGCCCGGCAGACGAGAAGCAGTCCACGGTCGTGCTCGGGACCTGGCCGCCGTCGAGGCCGCGGCCGGCGACCCGGAGGCCGCGTGCGGGTACGCGCTGCGTGCGCTCGACCAGCTTGAGCGGACCTGGTATGCGATGGGTATGGACCGGGTGCGTGAGGTGCGGCGCGCTCTGGCGCCGCACCAGCACGAGCAGTGTGTGAGGGAGTTGGACGACCGGCTGTACGGGTGGTCGACGACGGTCAGCGCGCTCGCTCGTTGAACTCCCGGATCAGGCCGGACAGCTCGAGGAGGCTCTCGACCCTGAAGGTCGGGAGCTTCTCCGCTTCCTCGGTGTGCCACTGGATCGTGGCCCACGGGCCGCGGTGCACGAGCGCGGTGTGCATCCCTGCGGCGGCGGCCGGGCGGATGTCGTTGTCGACGCGGTCGCCGACGTACAGCATCTCGTCGGGCTCGGCGGGGACGACCTCGGCGACGCGGTCGAAGAAGGCGCGGTCGGGCTTGCTGGCGCCCCAGTCGTCGCTGGTGCCGATCAGGTCGACGTCCTCGGTGAACAGCTCCCGTAGGATCTTCCCGGCGCGCACGGTCTGGTTGCCGGCGATGCCGAGCCACAGCCCGTCAGCGCGCAGCGTGGCGAGGGCGTCGCGGACGTCGGGGTAGAGGTCGTCCTCGCCGAACGTCTCCGGCTGGCCGGCCGCCGCCCGCTTCTCCCGTTCGTCGTAGAGGTCGAAGCCTGGGCGGAATTCCTGGAAGGTCTCGCGGTAGTCGCGGCCTTGGGCGATGACGGCGCCGAACATGGCGGCGAAGGTGTGGCGTGGGATGCCGAGCCAGTCTGCCCAGGTGCCGTATTCCCGGGTTTCGTCTACGAGGCATTCGCCGACGTCGAAGATCACAGCGCGAATCATGCGGTTGAGCGTAGCGGGGCTCTACTCTTGATCTATGTCCCCCTCCCCTGCTGGTTCTGTCGTGCGTTCTGCTGAGGAGCTGAACGCGGCGATCCGTGCGTTGTGGTCGCATCCGCAGGTGCCGTTGACGTCGGTGCAGCGGGAGGAGTACGCGCGGCTGTGCGCCGAGCTGGTGGCCATCCAGCGCGGGGACGTTACCGCGGCGGCGTGACGTCGTCCGGGTCTGCGCCCATCGCCTCGATCCGGCGGCGCAGGCGGCTGACCTCGCGGAGTAGGTCGTCGATCGCGGCACGGGCCCCTGCTGCAGCAAGGGTGTTCTCGTGGCGTAGGTCTTCGTGGAGTTGGCGAATCTTGGCTTCGCGGTTCACGTCGAGCGGCTGAACCGGGCCGGGCGGCTGCGGGTGACGGAACCGGGGTGTCCACCTGTCGTCGGCGCGCATAGGCCTCAGCATGGCAGAGGGCCCCGCCCGCGCGCTGCGGTACGGGGCCCTCACTGGTGGCCGGTCAGCCGAGGATGTGGGCCAGGAACCAGACCGCGAACCCAGTCCACAGCCCCGCGAAGACCACCGCCCCGGCCCGGGTATGTACCCGGAACCAGCGGCGCGTCGATTCCGACAAGGTGTCACCGGATGTGGCGTTGCGCAGGGCCCAGACCTCGAACGCCGCGCCGGCGGTGAGCAGGCCGCCCCACACCCAGTCCGCGCCGGTCACCGGCCCACCGCCTGCCACAGCGCGACCCCGAGCGAGGCCATCGCGACGAGCACTGCCACCGACGGCAACGGCCACCGCGACCGTTCCAGAGCCCGGAGCCGCGTCTCATGATCCGCGACGTCCTTGCTGACCTCGGTCAGGCCCTGGGCGATCCCGTCCAGCTTGGTCTCCACGCGGGTCAGGCCATCGCTCAAGGACCGCAGCTCCTGATACATCTGCGCGGGCGGGATGTAGACGCCCGAGTCCGGCACGGTCACTCTCTGGTCTCCGCTCCATCCGTCCGCAGCCACGCCGGCAGGAGGCCCTGCACCGACGGCAGCGCCATCACCCTGGCGAAGCCGCCCGCGACCGCGAGCGCGCCGGCGACCCACGGCAGGGCCTCGGACACGCCGGACGCGGCCACGATCCCGGGCAGCGCGACCGCGACGCCTACCGTCGTCTGGAGGACGGTGCGGGCCGTTGTCTTGGTCGATTCCTTCGGCATGGTCAGTTTCCTTCCGTGAGTGCGTCGCCGAGCTGTGCGAGCGCCGCCTTGGCGCCGGCCTCGGCCGCAGCCTGAATCTCCGCGGCGGTGAGTCCGCCGCCTTCCGTGAGCCGGGCGAGGACCGCGGCCTGGGCGCCGACCTCCGCCTGGAGTGCCTTGATGCGGCCGCGGTTCTCCCGGGCGACCTCGGTGACGTGACGGAGCACGCTCTCCGGGGACCATTCGGGGTTCTCCTTCGTGCCCCATGGCACGCCGAAGAACCCGTCGGTCGCCCACACCGCGTGGGCGATCTTCTTCGCGTCGGCGTCGCTGATGGCCATGTCGTCCTCCTCGCTGTCGGGGCGCGGCGCACCGGCCTTCACCCACTGGTAAACCGCGTCGCCAGGGCACGACGTGGCGTAGCCGTCACGGTGCCCGCCCAGCCAGTCGCCTGCCGGTCCCTCGCGGCGCACGTAGTCGATGGCGTCGCGGGCGCCGTGGAGTTGCGCGTCGGTCGGCTTCGTCAGGCCGGACGATCCGACGAGCAGCAAGATTGCGTAGTCCTGGTTGTTCAGCGTCGTGTTGCCGTTCGCGCTGTTGCGACGGCGCAGGCCACGGCCTTCGTACACGTAGCCGTGGGTGCAGACGACGAAGCTGTAGCCGATGTCGGACCAGCCGTTGCCGTCCATGTGCTGGGTCTGGATCTGGCGGACGTAGTCGTCGCACCGGTCGTGGGTCCGGTCCGTGTACGGGGTGCCGAGGTAGTGGAGCTTGATGCCACGGCGGGTGCCGCTGTACGGCGTCGCGCCGTTCGGGTGCGGTAGGCGCGGGCGCCCCACTGCGCGCGGGTGACGAGCTTGATGGCCATCACGCCCCCTCGGTGCGGTTGATCGCGGCGGACGCGAGATCCTGGCGGGTCGCTGTGACCGTCGTGGCGCCCGCCGTGGTCATCGCGTCCATCAGAGCGCGGGCGACGGCGTCGCCGGTGAGCATGCCTTCGAGGCCGCCGCCGGGGCCGATCTCGACGCGGTACTCGACGACGACCATGCGTTCGCCGATCGATGACCCGACCACGGTGTAGACGGGATGCTGTTGCATGATCGCCTCCTAGAGAATCCGCTTGGCCCGCATGTACGACCCGGCGGCCACGCGGGTGCCGGTCGCTCCCGCGGTGTTTTGCGCCCACTTCAGGGCGAGGGTCCCGCCGCTGCTGCTGGTGACGACGTTGCCGGTCTCCTTGGCCATCGTCAGGAAGTTGGCGTTGCTGCGGGTGCCGTATTGGACGTCGGTGGTGAAGCCGTGGATGCCCCAGCGGCCGTCGCCTGCCGGGTCGGATGTGGCGACGGTCTGGGTGGGGCCCCAGGCGCTGCGGAACCCGGTCGCGCCGCTGGGTACGGTCCAGTGGGTCTTGAGGAGTTCGGTGCTGGCCGCCGCGTAGTGGATGAAGATCTCCACGTAGTACGTGGCGTTGCCCTCCAGCGTGAGCACGAGGTCCGGGTCGTCCGTCGTGGTCGTCGTGGACGTGCGGGTCGTGTCCGAGCCCTTGTACGCCTCCAGCGGCAGCATCGACGACAGCAGCCCGGCAGTGATGCGCTGCCCGGCGTAGAGGACGGGGTACTGCGACACGGTGGCCTCCTACAGGGCAATCACGGACGGGTACGCCAACGCCACCGGGACGCCGGACGCATGGGACTTCACGACGCCGTTCACGCTGCGGGTGACGGTGTACGTCTGCGGGTTGACGACGTCGAGCTGGTCGTAGCGGATCTCCGGGTTCACGTTCGTGTTGGCGCTGGCGGAGATCGAACGCAGCCCGATGTACGTCGAGGTGGTGATGCTCGTGTCGGTGGTCTCGACCTGCCACCGGTCCGGCTCCGGGTTGCTGGCCGGCCAGGCCTTCGCGCGGAGCGTCGGCCCGGATGCCTGGAACCGGATCCGGTAGTACGTGCCCGCCGTGTAGGTGCCTTCGACGGTGTGGGAGGCCAGCTCGGTTTCCGTTGCGGCGACGCGTTTCCGCAGGGTCAGCGTCATCGACCCGGTGCTGTTGAACGCGAGCCTAGCCATGTACATGTTGTCGCTGTCGAGGTAGCGGCCCGTCAGGCTGCCCGACAGAAAACCGCCCGTCGCGGCAGCGCTCGGGTGAGGGAGACGTAGGCGTCGAAGTCGGTGTACGTGAACGGGGTGAACGAGCGGCGGGAGGCGTTCGTCGTCGCGAGCCGGTGCGCGCCGTACCCGCCGGTGACGTTGTAGTCCGCTGCTGTCCCGCCCGACGTCGACCACGTCTGCCCCGACGCTGCCTGCCCCCACGCCGACGACGCGGTCCGCCCGAACTCGTCGTACAAGGCCGACGACGACACCCTGCAGATCCGCAGCCCCCACACGTAGAACACATCCGCCGAGGTCGGCGTGCCGTCCGCGCGGGCCACGATCCGGACCTGCGTCGCCGACGCCGGCACCGTCACCGTGTCCTCCAGGTACGTCCACTGCCCTGCGGGGACGGCCTGGCTGATCCCGCCCGAGGCGACGACCGAGCCGCCGGCGTCGGCCCACTGCGCGCTCGGGTACAGGGCCGGCCAGCCGCCGGGGCTGTAGAACCAGCCGCTGATCTTCCACCGTTGGCCGGGGATGACCTGGCCGGTGCCGGTGAGGTCGCTGCGCGCGGACACGGCGGAGAAGCCGCCTGCGGGGGTGACCTGCATGGAGGCACGGGCCCGTGGGTGGGGCGGGATCACGGTGGTGGAGCGGGCGATGCTGGTGCCGGACGCGGCCCCGGACCAGCCGGTGAGGTCGGTGTCGAAGAACGGGTTCGGGTTGACGAAAGCGCCGGATGCGGTGACGGTCATGACCTCGCCGCCGACCCGCCAGTCGAACGGCGTGTCGGACACGTTCGGGGTCCAGCGAGGGCCGGTGAGGGTGTGCACGTCGACCGTGGTCTCCGTCGTGTCCAGCGGCTCGGCGAGCTGGGAGCCGTCGGTGTCGAGCCACTGGAGCTGGCGGGCCGCCGTGACGCTGCTGCCAGCGCCGAGCCAGGCGACGTCGAACGGCCGCGCCGGCGCACAGTTGTAGGTGATCTTCCATTCGAACTGGTCCAGGGTCTCGGTGTAGCCCTGCACCAGCAGATCGATCGGGCCCGGCGGCAGCCATGCGGGCGAGTTCAGGATCTGCAGCCGCGAGCCTGTGTCGACGCCTGCTGCGGCCTCGATCGAGGCGGGCGCGTTGGCCAGGTTGACGGACACCTGCGGGAACCGGGTCTCGTCCCAGGTGCCGAGGTGGAGGCGCCATCCGGCGTGCTGCAGCGGCTGATCATCGTTCAGGAGGTTCAGGGTGTGGGAGGTGTCGTACAGGCCGATGCCGTCCGGCGGGGCCTGCGTGGACAGGGCCCCGGTGGACTGCGTCAGCCGCGCCGACGAGCCGGAGGTGCGGGCGACGGTGACGTCGTTGGTGACGCCCTGGTCGTCGTCCGTCGGCTCGAGCGGCGTCACCAGCCCGTCATCCCCCGTGTAGTCCAGCACCAGCGCCGCGGGCTGGTTGTACATGCTCGCCCGGGTCACATACCGCAGGCCGAGCACCGCCCGCTGCTCCCCGAGGATCCCCTCGTCGACCTCGCCGGCCGCGCGCATCACCTCCAGCGCGGTCCCGGACGGCTGGATGCCGCACTGCTCGTCACCCGCGGACGTCGGGTAGGCATGGAGTTCTTCCTCGCCGCCGATCCGGGCGATCCGGGAAGCGGCCTCCTCGGCATGCCAGCCGACGAGGACGCCAGCGGTCGCGTTGAACGCCGTCGAGGTATTGCCGACGGCGACGTGGCCGATGACCGTGCTGTTCATGCCGGCGTCGTCACCGAACCGGATCTGGTTGATCACGCCGGTGGTGGCGGAGGTGACGGTGCCGGTCATCTGGAAGAGGTCGATGACATTGTCGGGGACTGCGGTCGGGATGATCCGGCGATGTCGACGACGGTGAGGATGTAGTCGACGTCCGGGCCGTCCTGGGTGAGCCGCAGGACCAGGTACTTCTCCAGGCCGTTGATGCTTTCGGTGGTGAACCCGGAGTCGTGGATGACGGCGCCGTCCACGTTGTAGGCGCGGACCGCGATGTTCCCGGCCGTGTTGATCCACAGCATCCACTTCGTGGCCGTGCCGCTCTGCGTGAGCGATACCAGCCGCTGCGTCGACAGCGTGCCCGCCGCGGGTACCCGCGTGAAGAAGCCCACCGTGGACACGCTCGACGAGCCCAGCGTGTACGCCGGAACGGTCACCCGCATCGACCCGCTGCTCACCGTCGGCAGCGGCGCGGACGCCACCCAGTCCGAGTAGGCAGCCGGTGTGACCCCTGCGGTGCGGGTCATGGCGGGGTGGCCGTCGACTGCGGATGCGAACGCGGTGGCGTCGGCGCCGTCTTCGAGGGGCCAGTAGGCGACGATGCCTGCGGCGACACGGCCGGGGCTGGTCAGCTCCCGGTAGAGGGGGCTCTTGGTGGGGACGGCGCCCTGGCCGAGGCGGCGGAGAGGGCCGGATGCTTCGACGAGGGTGGTGACGTGGTGGCCGCCGGTGTCCGAGCGGGGCTGCCAGGAGGACACCTCGCCGACGAACCGGGCGATCCGGTTGGTGATCCCGGTGTTCCCGGCCAGGGACCAGGTACGGCCTGCGCTGTCCGTGAAGCTGGTGGTGGCCGCGGCCTGGGCGGTGAAGTCCGGGTTCGCCACGACCGACCCGTTGATGCCGTTGCGGACCTCGACAGCGTGGACACGGCCCAGCGCCGGCCGCCAGTTCGTCTGCTCGGTCGCGTCCCCGATCCGCAGCGGCGCCGTCCCACTGTGGATCGACGTCGTCCCTGACAGAGTGCCGCCGTCCAGCTCGACCCACGGGCCGGCGATGGTCGGCGCCGTGTAGAAGGCCACGACCTTGCCGCCGGCGCCGTTGTCGACGTCCATCGTGAACCGGATCGCCAGCCGGCCGGACGTCGTGAGGGGGACTTCCTTGCTGCACCACACCCAGGTGGTGCTGGTGCCGTTGGTGGACCACTCGAAGTAGGGGCGGCCCTGGGTCATGTACAGGGCCCAGGAGATTTGCCCGGCGTCGCGTTTCGCGATCAGCTCGGTGCGGGGAAGCTGACCTCGCCGCCGGAGGGGTAGTCGGGCTGGACCCAGTTGAGGAGGGTGGCGTCGAAGCGGACGTCGATGTCGCCGGTGATGTCCAGGGCGGCGGTGTCGGGGTGGAGGCGTAGTCGCCTGGGTTGCCCGGCAGGTCGAGGGCGACTGGGCCGGTGTTCACGGACACTCGGATCGGGGTGTTGCGGCCGATCTGCCCGTAGAACGGCGACGCGGGGTTCTGCGGGGTGTACTTGCCGTCCAGGTTCTTCAGCGCCAGCGACAGCCGTCCCGGGTCGACCTGCTGGCCCCAGTCCCTGCGGCCGCGGGTGATCTGGATGCGGTCTTCGTAGAGCACGTCGGAGGACACGTCGGTCCAGGTGGTGCCGTCGAGGGAGAGGTCGACCTGCAGTGGGAGGCGGGTCTCGGGAACACCATCTCAGTTGTCTCCCAGGGTCGCGCGGAGGCCGCCGCGGGTGGACACGGCGCGGCGTCCGGTGTCGACCCAGATCTGTTCGAACTCGCGGCCGCCGAGGGACAGGTTGATCACGATGGGCTTGTCGGGGCGTGCGGCCGCCGGGGTCCCGTACTGGCGGGCGCCCGTGCGGGGGGTGTTGAGCATGGAGGCCCAGGCCTGCTGCTGCATGCGGCGGGTGTCGGGCCCGGAGTACACGCGGGACCCGAACGGCAGGCGGACCAGCTCCGGCTCGTGCTCGCCGACGAGCGTCCACGAGCCGCGGGCCCCGCCCGACGCGGCGCCGATGATCCGCCGGTGGCCTTGCCGCTCCACGCTTTCTCGACGCTCTTCTCCATCGCGGCGGCGAGCTTGTCCATGGCCTTGGTGAGGGTCTTCGCGGCGTCGGACCAGTACTTGACCAGCTCCTGCGAGCCCTTGATCTGCAGCCCGTACACGGCGTCGGCGGTGGTCTTCCCGGCGGCGATCGCCGAGTCCAGCACCTGGGACTGCAGCTTGTTCATCTGCATGATCTCGGACATGGAGGCCTTCATCAGGGCGCTGGCGGTCTCCAGGCCGCCGCCGTCGATGCCTGCCTCGGCGATCTGCTCGATCAGCGAGCTGGCCAGCCCGCGGCGGCGCAGCGACTCCAGCGCCTTCGCGAAGCTGGAGGCCTTGTCGCGGGAGCCGGTGAGCTGCGCCATGATCGACGCCGTGGTCACCGGGCCGTCCTGCCGGTTCCTGGTGATGTTCGCCGAAGCCAGCACACCGTTTTGGATCGACTCCCGGAGCTGGGACGCTGCGCGCTGCAGCTCCTCCAGCCGATCCTTCGACTTCTGCAGCGACGAGTTCACCTTGTCGAGCTGCTTCTGGTACGAGAACAGCCGCTTCGCCGTCGCGTCGAGCTGGCGCAGCAGCCGCACCTCCGTGGTGCCGTGCGTGGCCTTCTGGATGTTCGACCGCCACTGCGACAGCGCAGACACCAGCGCCTCGATGCTGCCCGGGTCCCCGAGCGCGTTCCGGATCTCCGAGTCCCGCCAGCCGGCCATCTGCCCGAAACGGCTGACGGAGAGAAGGTGGCTGGTCTCCTTCCGGGCCTTCGCCTCGGACTTGGTGACGCCGCCGCCGGCGAGCTTCAGCGTGCCGCGGTTCAGGGCGTCGAGCAGGGGCAGGCCGTACTTCTTCACCGCGGAGGACTGGATGACGTACTCGGTGTCCGAGACCATGGCGGTCGCGCCGGACGCGAACGTCGCCAGGATGCTGTCCGAGCGGGGGCCGCCGGGGCCTTCGACGTAGCCGCCGTTCGGGAAGTGCTGGATCTCGCCGCCGTTCGCGCGGCGCTGCACCGGGCCGCCGAACGCGCGGAACGGCTTCGCGGCCTTGTTGTCGATGTACCGGTTGTACACGTTGATGTACGCCGAGCCGACCACGCTGCCGGAAATGCCACCCACCGCGCTCCAGAAGGCGCTGGTGGCGGCGTCGATCGGCACGTTCTTCTTCGAGAACCGGGTGCCTCGGACCCGGGCAGCGTCACCGAAGAACGGCCTCGGATCCGCAGCGAGGGTCGCGTCCGCACGAGACCGGTCGAACGCAGCCAGCTCCCGCTTCGCCGCCGCCAGCTTCGCTTCCGCTTCCCCCTTCTCAGCGCTGAGCTTCGCCCGCCGTTCCTTCGTGAGGGCGGGGTCCTCCAGCTTCTCCTTGATGCTCCGGAGGTTCTGCTCCGCCTCGTCGACCCGCAGCTTCAGCTGGACCCGGGACAGCCGCGGCACGGCTTCCTCGACGAACCGGTTGATTCCGCCGCCGACCTTGTCCAGGGTGCCGCGGAAGCCCTCCGCGAAGGTGTCGAAGTTGCTGTTCGCTTCCTTGAACTTGTCGCCGATGACCGGCAGGTGACCGAACGCTTTCGCCATCCCGGAGACCATGCCGTCGACCGCGAGGAGCACCGCCTCCGTGGTCAGGCGGAAGGCGCCCCAGAGCTGCGGCAGCATGCTGATGCCGACCGTGACCATCGACGTGATGCCCTCGGCGATCGCGTAGAACGCGCCGCGAATCCGCCCCTCGTTCTCCGACACCCAGTTCGACAGGCCCCGGAAGCCGTTGCCCATTTTCGACGTGTCGATCCCGATCACTTCCAGCATCGACTCGACCAGGGCGCCGCCCAGTGCCGACGCGAGCGACCCGGCGACCTCCGTGCCGATCCGCATGACCTCGTTCGTGGCGCGGATGGCGTCAGCGAACACGCCAGCGAACGGCTCGGCCAGCTCCATCGCGTACTCGAAGCCGGTGGCCAGACCCCTCAGCGCGAGGCCTGTTCCCTCGAGCATCTCGCCGATCAGCGGGCCGAAAGCCTCAGCGAAGGACCCGGAGATCTTGCCTAGGGCGGGGAGGATGCCTTCGTTGAGGAACGACGCGAAGCCGGACATCATCTCGGAGGCGCCGCCGATGCCCTGCTCCAGGCCCGCGAACATGCCGGGCAGGCCGGTGTCCAGGAAGCCGCCGAGCAGCTCCTGCCAGGCGTCGAGGGCGGGCTTGGACTTGGTGCCGAACTCCAGGAAGGCCTGGGTGAACTTGCCGATCGATCCGGCGAACTCCTCGACCCAGACGACGCCCATCTTCGCGTTCCGCTGGAACGCGGTCTGGAAGGCGGGCGAGGCGACGAACTCGGAGGCACGCTCGGTGATCGATCCGAAGGTCTCCGCGCCGAGCTGCAGGGTCGGCGTCAGCTCCTTCATGGCCGTCTTCAGGGACTTCACCGCACGCTCCGTGTGCGGCGCCAGCCCCTTCTCGGCAGCCTTCTTCCAGTCCTCGAACGGCCCCTTGAGCTGCTTCACCTTCTCCTTCAGGTCGTCCATGGCCAAGGCCGCACCACCACCGACCACGGCGAGCCCGGTCAGCATGGGCGCGACGGCGCCGATCGTCGGGAGCAGCGTGGCGCCGAGGACCGCCGCGACGCCGATCAGTTGCCCGCGCAGGCCCATGCCGCTGCCGCCGAGCGAAGCCGAAGCGTTGCCCGCCGACGTCGTCAGGGAGCCCAGGCCGCCGCGCAAGTCCCGGAGCCCGTCGCCGGCGTAGCGGGAGGAGTCGCCGAGGAGGTCCAGGTCTCCGGAGAGGTCGAGGGTGGTGCGCCGTAGGTGGAGGAGGCGGTCATCGGTGGAGTCGGCGCGTTCGCCGAGCCTGCCCACGGCGGTGGCCGCGCGGCTCGCTGCCGAGCGCAGGCCGTCGAGTTCCTGCTTGGCGTCCTCTGCGGCGGCCGCCAACCTGAGCAGGGCCACGCTCCCGGTGAGGGCCTGCGCGGTGAGGGTCGTCAGGTTCGTGGCGGCGTTGCGTGCGTCCGTGCTGAGCTGGCGTACCGCGCGTGCCGTGTCGCTGACCTGCCCGGACTGGTCGTCGAACGTGACGTCCAGCCGGATCGGTGACTCAGCCCGCAGATCACCGATCGCCGTTGCGAGCGTGGCGAAACCCGCAGTCGTCTGGTCGTCCAGGCGGACTTCCAGATCGGTGCGGCCGGCCGCCTGGACAGCGGACAGCGAGGCCAGGATGCCCGTGAAGCCGGCAGTGGTCTGGTCGTCGAGGCCGACCTCGATGTCCCAGCGATTCGCAGCGACGAAGGCGTCGAGTGTCGAGCGGATCTGGGCGAGGCCGGCGGTGGTCTGGTCGTCGACACCGACGCGAATGTCGATGTCAGAGATGGCTCGCAGCGCGGAGATCGAGTTTTCGATCTCTGTGAACTCCGAGCGTGTCTGGTTGTCGACCGTGGCCGTGATGCTGATGTCGTCGGCCACTGCCCGCAGGTTGCTGACGGCTGTGGCGGCGGCGTTCGCGCGCTGCTTGAGGGTGTCGAGGGAGTTGTTGACGGCGGTAAGGCCGGTGCCGGTCTGGTTGGCGACCTTGACGCGGATCTCGATGTCGTTACCCACCGTCAACACCTCCCTCATCAGGTGTTCCGAGCTGCTCGATCAGCAGCAGTTGCAGCAGCTCTGCCGGCTCGTCCATGAGCTGGGACGGCAGGCAGTGGAATTCGCGGCAGAGCCGCAGGATGATGCGGGCTCGGCTCAGCTCGCTCGGCTCTCGGAGAGGGGTGCCATCGGAATGGACGCCACCTCCGACGGTTCGCCAGCGGGCGAGGCCTGCGGCAAAGGGTCGGAGACCCCGCTTGCTGCCGTCTGGAGCGCGTCGAGGATGGCCGTCACCAGGGCGCTGTCCTGGGTGCGGACGCCGTCGAACGTGGTCGGCACCGGCTGGCCCTGCTCGTCTTCGACGTTCCATTCGACGAGGAGCCCGGTGAGGATCTCGAACCAGCGGACGACGGCGCCTTCGCGGCGCCGGAGGTCGTTGAGTTCGAGTTCCTCGCCGACGGTGAGGCCTCGCATGCTGACTTCGAGGCCCTCGTAGTCGGTGCCCTCGAAGTCGAGCCGGAAGATCCGGCGCTTGGGTCGGTAGCCCATGCGTGCCCCCTTCTTAGGCTGCGGTCCAGGTGGGGACGGTGCCGTCCGACAGGACGCCGGGCACCGACCAGGTCAGTTCGCCGGAGTCGGCGCGGGTGAGCGGGTAGTCCGTGTACAGGCACTCGTTGGCGAGGGTCTGTCCGGACACGGTGAGGGTGGTGGTGCGCGCCACGCTGGTGGAGGGCACGGTCTTGAAGACGTCGTGGCTCGCGTTGGCGGCGTCGTTGAAGACGCCGTTCAGGGTGATGCTGAAGTCGGCGAGGAGCAGGATCCGCTCGTAGGCCGACTTGTCGATACCGGTGGCGTCCTGGACGCCGCGGGGGGTGGCGAACTGGAGGTTCGTGACGTCGTTGACGATCGCGCGGGGCGTGCCCGCTGCATCGTCGACCGAGCACACGCTCCAGCCGAGACCGCTCTCCTTGGCCATGGCCGTTATCCCTTCTTCTGCTGGTCGACGAGCCGGAGCTGGTTCTCGCCGAAGTCCTCAACCCAGTCCTGCGGACGGGTGTGTGTGCGTTTCCGGCCGGTGGGGTTGCCGCGCCAGTCCCCGTCGCGGACGAGGTACAGCTCCGGCACGGTCTGGTGGTCCGCGAAGCAGCGCTGCCCGGACTCGAACCGGAAAACGGTCAGGCCGTCGCCGGTGCGGGTCTCGCGGAAGGTGCGCCGCGACTGGCCGCGGATGTAGGCGGCCTGCGCCTTGCCCAGCTCGGTGCGCTCGTCGATGACGGAGTCCCAGCCGTGCCGCCACTGCGGGCAGTCGACCTGCTCGCACACCGCCTTGATCTTCGTGTCCCGGCGGCGGGTGATCTGGTACGTCTGGTACGCCTGCACGGGCAGGTTCGGGTCGATACGGTTCACAGGACGCTGCATCAGTAGGTCACCGCCACGTCGTTCCGGATCACCGACACCGCGAACACGGCGTTGGTGAAAGTTCCGCTGGTCACGACGCGCAGGTACCGCTCCACGGTCTGGTTCCGCGCCGTCTGGATCCGCTGCGCGCCCACCGCCGTGGCCGCAGCGAACGTGCCGCCGATGACGTCCGCCCACGCGTCCGCGCCACCGTTGTCTGAAGACTGCTGGACCTTCACCGTCACGCTCGTGCCGGTGAACGCGAACACGTGCAGGTACGCCTGCAGCCCGAACGCAGTCGACCCGGTCCCGAAGTCCACGCTGGTGCCGTTCGTGGCCGTGGTGTCCGTGCGCTTCCCCGCGGTCAGCAGCCGGCCCCACTCCACGGTGTAGGAGTTGGACTGCATCTCCACGCCGAAGGTGAAGCTGCCGTCGTCGCCGCGGGTACCGTCGTACCCGATCTGCTTGCCGACGAGGTTCGCCGACGGAGCGCCGAGCGCGGTGCCGCGGCAGTACATGGCGGTCACGTCCGTGCGCGGCAGCACCGACAGCACCTTGTGCGCCGCATCCGCCGCCGGCCCCGGGTTGAAGAACGTGGTCACCTGCAGCCGGCCATCACGTCGGCCGCCCTTCCGCTCGTGGGCGGACTTGTTGATGCCGGTGAAGTCGAGGGGGGCGGGGCCGCCGCCGATGTTGCCGACGGCTTGGATGTCGCCGGAGAGGTCGTAGCCCCGATGTACAGGTTGTCGCCGAGCCCGCTTTGCTTCATGGGCCTCCGTCCAGAGATCGTTGACTACGACGGGCAGGGTGATCGTCATGACGCGCTGCCGGGTGCCGTCCTGCACGAGGTAGCCCGCGCGGACGTCGAGGGCCTGGCCGTGCGCGCCGAAGATGTCGACCTGGCGGGCGAGGCCGCCAAGGGTGAAGTCGCCGCAGTACGCGGTGCACAGGTCGTCCACGGCGTGGACCATCTCGGGGTCGAGGGCGTCCAGCGGCTGCATCTGCGTGGACTGGTACAGCATCACGTTGAACACCACGACCGCCGACACCGAGGCCAGACCCGACGCCCGGAGCGGGCGGATGCCGTCCACCCACACGCCGGCGGTGATGCCGCCGCTCGGGACGGTTGCAGCGGCTCGTGTCCGTTGACGGCTCCGAACCAGCCGGAGGCGGAGGCGTGGGAGATGACGGCGTCGAGGAGGCTGTCGATGCTGAGGGCCATACCGGTCACCCGCCCATCTCAGGGAGGTGACGGCGGACGGCCTGCTCAGCGATCTGCGGGCCCCGGGCGGCGACGGCGCCCTTGGTGCGCTTCCAGTGCCAGTAACCGGGGAACCGGGTGACCGGGGAGTTGCGGGAGCCGACGCCTTCGAGCCACGGCCCGTAGATGACGCCCTGGTCGTGGACCAGGGACACCTCGCCGCTGACGCGGGTTGTGGTGACGCGGGACTCGTAGTAGCCGGTGGGGTGCCGGAACGCGAAGCCCATCAGGGTCAGGGCGTGGGTCTCGGCGTACTCGGCGATGTCCTCGCGGGCGTCGTCCGCCGCGGCCTGCATGGCGCGCTCGGCACGCCCGTCGAACAGGGGCCCGTCGAAGTCGATCGTGATGCTCATACCGACCTCACCCGGGCCTTCCGGCCGAGGGCCGCGTACACCGCGGTCCTCAGGTCGGGGAGGTCCTGCGCCGCCTTGATCCGCTCGCTCGACCCGCCATCGCCGGTCTTCCGGGACCGGGCGTAGCCGGAGACCTCGTTCCCGATCCGGGTGATCGCCTCCGCGATCGTGAGGTCGTGAACCAGGCCGGGCGGCTCCCACCGGTACACGGCAGCACCGGACGTGTGGGTGGCGGCCGTGGTGCCGAGCGCGCCGCGAGTCACCGTGAGGGCCCGCGGGCGTACAGGGCGGCGCCGGTCGTGTGCGCGGCCAGCACGGAGCCGTCCACAGCCCGCTCCACGATCAGGGTGTTCCCGGCGATGTCCACGATCAGCATGCGCTCGGCGTCGATGAGGACGGTCTCGTCGACCGCGAACCCGGAGGCGTCCGCGACCGTGACCGTGACGTCCTTCTTCTGCACGGTCAGGTCGGCGGCGAGGGTCTGCCCGGTCGCGGCCATGGTGCGGCCGGTCACGAGCATCCGCTCCGACCCGACCCGCAGCACGGAGCCGACCCCGACCGCCGCCGAGGTCCGGCCGTCCACCGTCAGCGTGCCGGCCGTCGTCGTGGCCACCGCCCCAGCGAGGGCGCCGGCGGTCGTCTCGTCGTCCCGGTAGCCCACAGGCCGGTGATGGCGATGTCCTGCTGGTGGGTGTCCCCGCCGCCGAACGCAGCGCTGCTACCGAGGCTGGTCTCGATCCGGTTGTAGGGCGGGCCGCCGGCCGGGTAGAGCAGCACGTCGCCGGTGGCGATGGTCTGTCCGCCGCTGGTGAGGGAGGTGAGGGAGATCAGCTCGTTGTCGTCGAGCCACAGTCGCCACGATGGCCGGTACTGGCTGTCCGGCCAGTCGAACCGGCGGACGCCCTGCCACGGGAAGAACCGGCGGTGACACAACGCGTCGACGCTGCGGGACGCGGACTGCAGGGCGCGGTCGATCTGCCGCGCCGACCGTGCCGTCGGCTCCACGTCAAGGGCACGCTGTACCTCCTCGCGGGTGGCGTACACCGGGTCCATCTCCTCACCTCCTCTCGTGTCGTCTGCTGCTGGTCAGGGCCGGCCGTGGATGCTGAAGCTCACCCGGTGAAGGACGGGTGGTGCCGCCGACCTCCCACCGGATCCGGCCGCGGTTCGTCAGCACGTAGCCGTTGTTGATCACGCCGTAGGTGAAGCCCGCCGACGACACCAGGGCCCCGCCGATCGACGTGGCCGGCGAGGTCTGCACCCAGGTGGTGCCGGTCGCGTCCAGGACGTCGAAGAACACGGCCAGCGTCGGGCTGGTGCCGGTCGGGGCGTTGGCGACGGTGACGATCAGCAGGCCGTTGCTGATCCGGGAGACGTCGATCGGCCCGGTCAGGCCGGTCGTGGCGTTGGTGATCCCGGCGGTGATGTGGTCGGTGGTGCTGTTCAGGGTCAGGCCGGTGGCCCTGAACAGCTCCGTGTTCCGGTAGGCGCCCACTACGCGTCCGTCTCAGAGGCGGAGTCGGTCTCCGACTCGCCGTCCGTCTGGCCGCCATCCGTCCCAGCTGCAGTAGAGCTCGCCGTCCGGGCCCGTGCGGAGCGGTTCCCCGTCGTTCGGGCACGCGACGGGCGGGGCTTCTCGCTCTTCGCGGACGTAGTCGGCTGCTGCTTGGAGGATGTCTCGGAGCTGCTCGAAGCTGATGGCGCCTCACTCCCTCGACGGCGACAGCCGTCTGTTCGCCGGCAGCCGCGTTGGACGGCCCACCGAGCCGCGTGATCTTGCCCATGTCCTCTCCGTCCTCTACGTGCTCCCGGGACCCGCACCACGGGCACCGGGTGCACCCACCGCGTAGCGGGTGGTGCACCCGGTGCAGCGCCACAGCGCCATCAGGACAGCGGCGCCGCGAGCTTGGCCGGAGCCCGCTGGGCCATGAGGTCGCGCAGGATGTAGTGGCACTCGCCGATCCGGGCGACCGTGCCCGGGTCGGAGGCGTTCAGCGAGATGTAGTCGAAGCCGTCCGACAGGGACGTGTTCTGCACCTCGATCGCGATGAGCACCTCTTGCGTGGCGTAGGTCGCGCCGGCGACGGTGACCGTCGCGGCGGCGGCCTGGGTGACGCGGGTCCACTGCTCGTCGCCGTCGAGGGTGGCCTCGGCCTTGCGGTAGTAGTGGTCGATGACGGCGAGGTTCTGGCTGGTGCCGGCCGACGCCGCGGTGTGCTCCTGCAGGGTGAGCGTGACGCTCTCGGTGCCGGACGCGGCAGCGGCCAGCGACACGAGGATGAGGACGCCGCCCGCGTTGCGGAGCGAGACGCGCTTGCCGGTGGCGCCGGCGGTCGCGAGGTCGACGGGGGTGAACCCGGTCGAGATGTCGACCAGGCGGCCGAGTGCTTCCATGGCCATGGGAGTGGTGTCCTTTCCGGGAGTGGTGGAGAGTCCCTGACCCCGGGTCAGGACGTCTCGGCCTTCAGCTCGACGAACGGGGAGAGGGTGTTCCCGCCGTTCTGCGGGGTGATCGGGCTCTTCAGCCAGGGGCGGCCGTCGACGCGCTGGATGATGCGGAACGCGGTCTTGTCGCTGCCGAACTGCCAGTCGGTGCTGGAGTCGGCGGTCATGGTCTGGCGGTCACCGACGAGGTAGTAGCCGAGGTCGGTGAAGGCGAGGTCGCCGCGGGCGCCGAGGGTGCCGCCCTTCTCGGTGACGATGAGCGGCCGGCCGAACAGGCGCATCGGGACGTCCTCGGTGGCGTTGACGACGAACACCGAGTTGCCGCCGGTGCCGACGGACAGGGCCATCTGCAGCAGCTGCGGCAGGGCGTCGGGGGCGCAGGTCCACACGGCGCGGGACAGGCTGCTCGGCAGCATGCGGGCGTACATGTTGACCACGTCCGCGTAGTTGATCTCGTTGGTGGTGGCCCGGGGCACGGCGATCGCCGCTTCGTTCTGCGCGCCGCGGAAGCCCTGCGGCTCACCGACGCCCGTGCCGGTCATGAACTTGGCGTCCTCTTCGAACGCGAGGGCCTGCGGCCACAGCCGCTCCAGCAGGCCCATGAAGCTGATGATCGAGTCCTGGAGCAGCTCGTTCGGGACCACGCTGAGGCCCGTGAGCTTCTTCGCGTCCAGCTCGATCCGCCCGAACTGGGGTTGGAGTCGGTGAGCGCGGCGCCTTCCTCACCCCAGTACGTGATCATGCCGCCGAACACCGACCCGGCGTTGGTCGAGCTGTCGATCATCGGGAACGGGACGCGCGCGGAGTCCATCGGCACGACCGTGGCGAGCGGCCGGACCACGGCCATCTCCAGCGCGATCTCCAGCAGCTGGCTGCGGAGCACCTCCGGCACCAGGAAGCCGCCGTCGGCCGGGCTGACGCTGCTCGCCGCGTTGCGGAGCTCGGCCAGCTTGGCCGCGTCGGCCTTGGTGTTCTTGTGCCAGATGTTCCGGACGTAGTCGATGCCGTCCGCGAACAGCTGGTCCACCACGGCGCCCGGGGCACCCGGGTTGTGGGCGGTTCCCTGCCGGTGGGAGATCAGCATGTTCGGCTTGCGCTTGGCCTGCGGGTCGAGGTCGAGGCGCTTGATCGCTCCGGCGGCGCCCTTGGTGTCGGCGTCGAAGCCGTTGTCCCGAAGCATCTGCGCGAACTGCCGCTGAGTCTCCTCGGCGACGATCCGGTTGAGGTCGGTGCCGTCGCCCTGCTGCTTCTCGGCGTAGGCGGTGATGAACTTCGTCAGGTCCTGGGGGAGGAGACGACGTTCTTGACCTGCTTGGGGTCCGCGAGCATCTCCGCCAGTTCGTCGGCGTTGCGCGGGATGGTGGGGGTTGCCACAGGTGCCTCCTTCAGGCTTCCGTCGCCGCGCTGGACGACGCCGTGGTGGTGAGGTTGGAGACCAGCACCGACCACCTGTCGGGCTCGTCCTGGGTGAGGTGGGCGGTGGCTACCGCCCACTCGTCTGCGGGTGCTGGGGCGTGCTTTTCCGGCTCCGGCTCGGCGGCCGGCGTCTCGGGGGCGGGTTCGACGGGCGTGGCCTCCGCGACCGGCTCAGCGGGCGCCGGGTCCTCAATCACCAGGGGCGCGGTCTGGCCGGCGACCTCCTGGCGGACGATCGCGCGGAGCTGCTCGACGAAGTCCTCGCCGATGGCCGCGCCGATGTTGATGGTCAGCGGAGGCTCGGTCTTCGGCTGCCCCTCGCGGCGGGGGCCGTGGTAGCCGTAGGCGGCGAGGTCCCAGGCGCGGGCCATGTCCGGCTCGTCGTCCTCGTCGTCCTCGTCGGGCTCGGTCGGGGTGCCGGTCTTCGGGGCCTGGACGGCTTCGTCGGCGAGTCCGTTCGCGACTGCGTCTTCGGGCAGGTACCAGGTTTCGGCGCGCATCCGGGCGCGCCACTGCTCGCGGGTGCCGCCCGCGCGCGCGGCGTAGGCGTCGGCGATGTTGTCGCTGATGAGGTCGAGGAGTTCGGCCATCTCCTCCATGTCCGCGGCGTTGCCCCAGGCCATGCCGGACGCGTCGTGGATCATCATCATGGAGTTGGGGGCCATCTCGATGCGGTCCCCGGCCATGGCGATGACAGAGGCGATCGAGGCGGCGACGCTGTCGACCTGCACGGTCACTGACGCGGGATGCGCGCGCAACGCGTTGGCGATGGCAATGCCTTCGAACACCGACCCGCCCGGAGAGTTGATCCGGACCCGCATCCGCGGCGACGTGATGCCCTTCAGCTCGGCGATCAGGTCGTCGGCGGTGTTGCCGAACCAGCCGCCGATCTCGTCGTACAGCATGACCTCGGCCTCGTCCGGGTCCGCGGCGTTGCTGATGCGGTACCAGGAGCGGGCCTCGACACCGAGCCGCGCGCGTTGCTTCTCGGCCTGCTCGCGCTGGCTGGCCATGATGGCGGCCGCTTTCCCGGGCAGCGTGATGTTCACGGCGTCGCCTCCTCGGCGGGCGGGGTCCAGCCGAGCCGGACCAGCAGTTCCCGGCACTCGTCCGGTACTTCGAAACGGACCTCGGCTTCCGCTCCCAGGTCGTAGACGACGAGGTCGAGCGTTGCGGTCGGCATCCTGTCGACGCCCATTCGAAGGGTCAGGCCGGTGAGGGCGTTGGCGATGTTCTCGCCGTCGAGTTCGACCTGAGCGCCTGGTCCGCCCGTGCTGACGATGCGGAGATTTCCAGTCCGCGTGCCGTGCTTGCTCACTGGCCTTCTCCCTTGCGTCCCCGCTTCACCACGCGGCAGCGACAGTCGTTGCCGTACTTCGCGCCCTCGCAGTGCACGTAGCCCTGGCCGCCCGGATAGTCCCGGTACGCCTGCGCCCGGTTCTTGTAGGTCCGCCCGTCCTGCCGGGCGCACGGCCCGCACCGGTCGTCGTCGTCCGTGGTCACCACAACCCACCGCTGCGCGGCCTCGAACTCGTCATCGAGGAGCCCAACCACCGCGTCACCCCAGCCCGACGGTGCCGGCATGGTGGCCGGGGCGCCGGTGTAAGGGATCTCGGGCAAGCCGACGGCGGAGAGGATCCCGGCCGGCTCCCAGCCCGCGGTGCGCAGTGCGGCGGCCGCTTCGGCGCGGGCAGTGAGGGTCTGGGCTTCGGTCTCGGGGTCGGGAGGTACGGGGTCGCAGTAGTCGAACTCCAGCCCCTCCGCCGCGCGGCCGAACATGGGCAGCAACTCGTGGTTGAGGGCGGCCTTGATGCGCTCCAGTCTGGGACGGTCTGCTGCTCGGCGAACCAGCCCTTGGCTGCGAGCGCGCTGGCGCGGTTGATGTCCTCGAAGTCGCCGATGGCGGTCTTGGAGATGCCGTAGGCCTCACGGACCCGGTCGGCGGTCGCGCCGCGCAGCTCGACGAACTGCATGTCGCGCTGCGAGATCGTGCGGTCGACCCACTTGCCGTGCTCCAGGATCGCGACCCGGTGCGCGTTCCCGACGCCGCGGTGCTGCTCGTTCCACCGCTCCCGCAACTCATCGAACTGATCATCCGACAGCGGCTGCGGCACCTCGATGATCCCGCCCGGCTGCGCGCTGTTGATGAAGAACGCCCGCGACCACTCCGCCGCGTACCGGCTGGTGTCCAGGTCCGGGAGGATCGACAGCACCGGCGACAGACCGCGGTACGGGTCCCACGGGCACGGCCGGCGTAGCTGGATGACCTCGTTGAGTTCGAGGGGGATCTGCTCGCCGTCGGGCGACGTGTACACGTAGCCCTTGAGGAACTTCTCTCGGTCGGGGACGGGGGTGATGCGGTCGGGGCGGACGGGCCACATTTCCAGCGGGATGGTCACGCCGGGGTGGCGGGCGATGACCCACCAGGCTTCGCCGGTGAGGTCGTAGTGCTGCTGCTGTGCCTCGACGAACTCCTGCCGTGGCATGAACGGGTTGGGCTTGTTCCACAGGTCGAGGGCGGCGTGCCGGGTGACCTCTTCGCGGTCTTCGTCGCGGCCGGACTTGGCCTTGCGCCAGAGCTTCCAGTCGACGAGGGCGGTCGCGTTGGAGGTGCGGTCGACGATGGCGAAGAGGGTGCCGACGGCGCTCATGGCGCGCATCTGGGCTTCGGCGTCGCGGCGCTGCCCGAACACGTTGTGGGTGGCGGCTCGGCTGGTGAAGGGGATGGGGGTGTTGGCGACGGTGGTGCGCGCTGCGTTGGAGAGCGCACCGAGGAGGGTCTTGGCCAACGCCCCTCCTCACCTCAGTCGCTGTAGCACCGCCAGTTCAGGACGAAGCAGCCGAGACCAGCCGCGATGAGACCAGCGATCAGGTGCCACACCATGGCGGCACTCGACAACAGAATGATCCCAGTCATGTCAAGCAGCACAGGCATAGCCTTATTCAAAGACTGCATCCACCTGCGAACACGTGCCCTGATCTGCCACTTCTTCTGCGTCGTCACGATCTCGTCTCCTTGGCGGCGGCCTGTAGGGTCAAGACAATCTCACAACCAGCGCACCCGAGGCCGCGCCCCCAGATCCCGCGCCGCGACCATGTACCGCAGCGCGTCCATGCTGTGGTCGTTCTCCTTCACCGGCTCCTCCTTCAACCCGGCCTGATTGCCCGGCTTCACCGCCCACACGTAGCCGAGCGCCTCCTCAGCGACACCGATCGGGAGGGCCGCGGCATCCATCTCGGGGTCCCGCTCCAGCAGCGCATCCCGGAACACGAACAACCGCGGCCGGCCATCGGGTTGCTGCTTGAGGCGGGCGCCGACGGCTTGGATGCCGTCCGAGACGGTCTTGTGCGCGGCCTGGGTGCCCATGCCCAGCTTCCGCTCGAGCGTGGCCCGGTCCTCGGCGTCGTGGTCGGTGATGACCGCGCGCGGCCTCGGATGGCCCTTGAGGAGCCGGTCACGGATCACCTCGGCATGGTCCTCGACCAGCATCCGGGTGCGGACCCACTCGCGCACGAGGTAGAGCCGGCCGTCGGGGTCCTCGGCCCAGAGCTGTGCGACGAAGGGGTTGGTGAAGCCGAAGTCGACCGTCACCCAGCGGGTCCATTGCTCGGGGATGTCGAACGGGTCGACGACATGGGCGGCGTCGGACCAGCCTTCGTAGACGAGGCCTTCGGCGGCGGCCCAGATCCCGTCGCGGAAGCGGAGCCGTCGGACGCCGGTGAGGGCGTCGAGCTTGGCCATGTAGTCGACGCCCCGCTCCGTCAGGGTGCCGTCCGCCTGGACGTACAGCGGGTTGTCGCGGTGCAGGCTGTTGAGCATGCGCATGGTGCCGTCGTCGCAGCGTTGCTTGATCCAGTGCTTCGGGTGGTCCGGGTTGCACGCGAGGATGATCTGCCGGTACGTGTCCGCGTTCCCTCGGAGACGGGTGATCAGGGTCTCCAGGGCCTTCAAGCTGATCTGCGTGGCCTCGTCGATGTAGATCCGCGAGAACTCCGTCGACAGGAACTTCTCCGGCCGGTCCAGGCCACCCACCAGGATCTCGCTGCCATTCGTGAACTGATAGGCGGCCGGCTTCCTGGGGCTGCCGCCGAACCACTTCACGACGCCCTCGGCGAGCGCTGCGGGCGCGACCTGCTGTTCGAACGTGACCAGCGTCGACCCGGTGAGGGAGGCGTGGGTCTGGCGGACGATCAGGCTGCGGCAGTTCGGCACCATCAGCGACGTGTAGAACGCCTTCTGCAGCATCGCCAACGACTTCCCGGTACCGGCGGGGCCGGCTATGCAGATTTCCTGGTCGCGGGCGGTGAGGAGGGTCTTGGCTGCGCCGCGCGGCTCGTACCGCACGACGGTCGCGGTCACACGAGTTCCTGCGGGTCGACTCCCACGATCTCGAACTTGACCCCGCCCGAGTGCTCGACCTTGGCGGGCTGGTCCACACCGAACAGCTTCCGGTACGACTCGCGGATGGCGCGCATCTCACGGAGCGCGGCCAAGCGGGGCCCGTCGTCGAGGAGCGGCCGGCCGTCGTCGTCCTTCACGATCCGGCCGTGGGAGACCATGAGGTGGTCGCGTTCGAGGATTTCCATGGCGTGGACGAACAGGTCGTCGAGTTGGGCTGCTTCGGCGGCGACGAGTTCCTTCCCGGCTTCGCGGATGACGGCTTCGCGGCAGCGTTGTACGGCGCGCCAGCAGTCGCCTTTGTTGCTGTAGCCGACGGCGTCGGCGATCTGCTGGTAGGTGAGGCGGGGGTTTTCGGCTTTGAGGCGGGCGGCTGCTGCTGCGCGGTCGGCGGTGGCTTGGCTGGGTTCGAAGCGGCCGGTGTTGTTGTTGTGGGGGCGGTCGTTGGGGTGGGTCATGGCGGGTCCCTCCCCTTCTGGCTGGTGGTGGTGTTACTGGTTGGCGTGCTTTGATGGTAACGATGCTCGCAACCGGGGTGGCGGCCATGCGGTGGTGGGCAGGACGAAGGCCCGGCTCCCCCTACGGGCGTGAGGGGTTGAGCCGGGCCTTCGAGGTGCAGTCCGTCAGGTGAGCTGCGGCGCGATGATCAGCGGGTGAGGTTCGAGGGAGACCCAGTCGCAGCCACCGTGCGCGTGGACCGCCCCGGACTCCTCGTCCTGCCAAGCCGCGTCAAGATCGAACGGGATTGCACGAGCTGCCTCAGCGAACGGGCCCTTCGCGACCTCCTTGCTGGCGTAGACGCCGAGGACGTCGCCACCTTCGTGGTCCGCCCCCTTGGAGAGGACCCAGACGATCGGGCCGGTCGGCTGCTGACGATGTGCAAGTTCGGCCACGGCGGGTTCCTTTCGTCTCGAGTCAGGCGTTGCCGCGCCAGGCGGCAAGCGCGCCGTCGATCACGTCACGGTTGGTGTGCTTGCCGTCCTCGTTGAAGTCGTTCCAGACCTCGTCGAGCCAGGCAGCGAAGGCACGCGCACTCTGCACGGGGAGGCTCCCCTTCTCGATGACGTACTGGTAGATCATGTCTTCGGTCACGGCCTGCACGGTGGGGCGCTCGTCGAGGTCAGTGCCGGACTGTGCGAGGGCGTCGGGGTTGAGGTGGCCCATGGTCGGTGTCCTCACTTTTCGGTGGCGCGGTCGGCGCCGTACTGCGCCCCGTCGTCGTAGATCGGGTCGGTGGACGTGTCGGTGGGGATCTGGGCGTCGGGGTCGGGCCGTAGGTGGCGCCGTCGTCGTAGATGCCGGTCATGGTGTCCTCACTTCTCGGCGGCGCGGTCGGCGGCCTGAACAGCTCGGATCTCGTCGGCGGTCACGGTCTCGAAGTGCCACCACCGGACGCCCTCCCACTGCATCACCTTCGCGGTGTCGGCACCGGCCCCGAGGGCCGTGCGGACGTGCTGGAATGCCTTGGCCTCGCTGGTGTGCTCAATCTCGGCCAGCTGGATTCCGTTCTGAGTCAGGACGACGCGCCACGGCTTGCGGGGCCTCGTGCTCATAGTCGTGCTCCTCACTTCTCGGCGGCGGCGTTGAGCATCTCGACCATCTCCAAGGTGGCTTTGATCGTCGCCGCCTGGCTGACCAGCGTGGTGACCTGCTGCGAGAGCCGCGACAGGTGGCCGCCCACGTCCTGCGCCGGGCTCATGGCGATGAACTCGGCCAGCTCAGCCACGCGCTCGGCGGCGTCGGTGAAAGCCTTCTGGTCGCGCTTGACCTGGTAGGCGAGCGCCTCGACCGAAGCGTTGGTCATCATGGCGTCCTCACTTCTCGGCGGCGAGCTTGGCGGCGAGGGCACGCAGGTCACCGGACGTGAGACCGGTACGCACGCCCTGCCCGTAGATGCCGTTGGTTGCCTCGATCACGAGCCGGTCGTCGGGCGCGTCGTCGAACACCTTCAGCACGTGGGCGAGGGCCTCGACAGCAGTAGAGGGCGCGTCTCCGTACTGCTCCATGGCCTCGCGGCGGATGCGGTTCATGGCTGCGGACACGGCGGGTTCCTTTCGGTGGCGGTGGGTTGAGCGTATGGCGGAGGTCAAGCAGGGTCAGCGGCCGGTCCGGAGAAGGTGATCGATCTCTGCAACCAGGTACAGATGGCTCACGCCCTCCAGCGAAATCCGCTCGCCCGACCCCTGCGGATGCCCGGGCGGGCGGATCTCCCACCGCATTCCGGCCTCGTCGGGCCAGACGTACAGGCGTTCGCCGCGCTTCGCCTCGGACTGGAGCCCGGTCGCTTCGATCACGATGCGGATCTCCAGGTAGTCGGGGGTGGCGGTGGCGGGCCAGCCAAGCCGGGCGAGGTGGTTGGTGACCCGCGCCGCGAAGCCGGGGGCAAGGGCGAGGACGGTCACTTGAGGGCTCCCTGCTCGCGTGCGGTCGTGAGGTGGTCGCGGATGGCGGCCATAGCGGTATCGGTGTCAAGGCGGCCGGTGGTCCAGGACGCCCAGACGGCGTTGATGTCGGCGAGGGCCTGGACGGCAGCGTCGACGGGCGTCAGGGCGTCGTCGTCCGGAAGACGGGGTTGGGTGGTCATGGGTTCTCCCTGCTGGCGGTCAGAGCCACTGGAGGTCGGAGACGGCGATGGGGTCTCCGTAGGCGAGGGCGGCGAGTTGGGTGGTGGTCAGTCCGCGCTTCTGCGCGCCTTCCCACACGAGGCGGGGGGAGACGGCGCCGACGATGGTCTGGAGGGTGCCGTCGCAGAGGGCTGCCATGAGGCCGGGATCGCTGGCTCCGCTGATGCTGCGGTCTTTGGCTTCGGCGAGGGCCTGCTCCCAGGTCATGGGGAGCGGCGACAGGTCGGCGGCGGGCTGGCGTTCGGCAGGGGCTGGGACGGAGGGGGTCGGGTTGGCGAGGTATGCGTCGACCTGGACCTGTTCGGCGTCCTCGCGGGTGCGGTGACCCATGGACAGGCCGGCGGGCCCCAGGACGCCCAGTGCTCGCCGTCGCGGATGTCGGTGGCGTCGCAGTAGTAGGTGCCGCCGATCTCGTGGCCGTCGACGAGGAGGAGGTAGTCCTCGCCCTTGGTGTTTTCGCTGCCGAGGGTTTCGTAGCCGGGGTGTTCGGGCTGGCGGGTGACGGTGGGCATGGGGTTCTCCGTTCGGTTTAGGCGGCGAGGGCGAGGCGGGCGGCGGCGGTGCGGTAGGCGGGCTTGCGGGGCCGGTAGATGACGGCGATCGCGGCGACCTCGGCCGGGGTGTAGCGGGTGCAGGCGCGGGCGCGGCCCTTGCGGTAGCTGGTGCCGGCGCGGCCGGTGACGCCGGCCTTCGACGCGTTCTTGCGGAGGGATCCGGCGACGGTGCGGGCTTCGGTGGGGGTGAGGCCGGCGGCGATGCAGTGGGTGGCGAGGGTGCCGTTGCCCTGGCGGCGGATCTTGGCGGCGGCGCGGGTCTGGCGGGCGCGGGCCTTGAGGGTGGCGCGGCGGGTGCGGTTGGCGGCGATCATCTCGGGTCCCCCTCGGTCGGTGCGTGTATATGCACTGTAGGGCGTTGTGCATATACACCGCAACCCCTATCGTGGAACTCATGCATATACACCACTACGATGGCCCCATGGCCAAGCAGAAGACCGACGGGCACACGCCCCTACGCCCGCTCCGCATCCCCGACGACGAGTGGGAAGCCCTCGGCAAGGCAGTCGGCGACCGCAACCGGACCCGGCTGATCCGCGAGTACATCCGCTGGCATCTCCGCTGGCCGGGGAACAAGCAGCCCGAGCGCGCGCCCGAGCAGATCGGCGGCCCCGGCATCAGCAGCAAGAGCGAGGAGAAGACCGCATGAGCGAGGAGCAGCCCACCGTCGTTGACACGCTCTACCTCGAAGCCGAGCACTTCGACCTCATCGCCCGCTCGCAGCCGCCACTCGAACCCAAGGAGCGCGTGGTACCGGTGGGTGAGCCGCGCCGCCCGTTCCCTGGACTCACCCCGGACGAGGAGAAGACCGCATGAGCGAGCGCGTCGAGTGCGGCATGTCCAGCGGACTGGACTGGTGGTGCATGCTCCGGCCCGGCCACTCCGGGGCGTGCGTGCCGCGCCGAAGCACCGCTCCCCCGAGCCGCTGTCGCCCGGTCGGGTTCAGCTTCCGCCCGGCGCGGAGGACCGCTACTCGCCAGAGGCCATCGCGCGCATGAATCAGAGCCCGGCGCGCCCGGACGAGGAGCCCACGACATGAGCGGCGGGATGCAGGGGCTACTGATCGGCGCCGGGATCGGCGTGGCCCTGGCCTACCCCTTCGGCCGCCTCATCGGCAAGGTGCTCGCGCGGCTCTTCCCATGACGGCATGACGATGGCCCCGCCCGGACTCCCGGAGCGGGGCCTACGCGCAGCTGCTCGGCTACTTGCCGAGCCGCCACTCCACCGGCACGTCGATGGTGTCCGGCGAGTACAACACCCGCTCCGGCCGGCCCTCCTTCGGCACCTGGAACGCGATGTTCCCGCGCACGCAATCCCCGTCCCCGACCTTGGCGTCCATCGGGTACAGCGGCTGCGGCAGGTCACCCGCGTTCATGCCCGCCGACTCGACCCGCACCCCGTCCGGGTACGCCAGCGACCACGGGAACGGCGACGTCTGGATCGGCTCGCTGCCCTCGTTGCAGACCTTCACCTCCAGCACCGCCCACTTCTGCCCGGCGCTGAGCATCTCCGGCACGCCGCGGACCCCGCTGTCGCGGTAGCCGAGCGCGGCCGCGCTGAACGTCGCCTCGCTGTCGTCGATGTCCACGGTCTCGCCGACCTTGAACGTCCGCCGCTCGGCGGCCGGTGACGGGCTGGCGCTCTGGCTGGACTGGGGCTGGTGTCGGTGGCCTTGGCGATGGTCGGCTTGTCGTCGCTGCCGCCGTCCCGGAGGAGGAGCGCGGCGCCGCCGCCGATGGCGAACGCGGCCACGGCGGCGCCGGCCACGAGGGCGATGGCCTTCCTGCGGTTGATCGTGGCCGGTGCCGGCTGCGGCGGTGGTGCGGGTGGTGGCTGGGTCACGGTGGCCCCCCTCGGTGCGCTGGTGTGTCGGTGCATGATGCGCCCACGTGAAGGCGACGTGAAGACGATGTTCCTGATCTGTGACCCGAATCCGCTCGAACCGGTAGCCGCCCTCATCCGGTAACGGCACACTGCCAGCATGGCGATCAGGTACGGAGTCCAGGCAGACAGCCAGAACGAATGCGCTGAAGGCCTCGCGAAGCTGGTCGACGCCGGCATGCTCCCGATCATGCTGCCGACGCTGCTGTCCGACGGCCGGTGGCTCGCCCGCGCGGTGCCGGCGCCGGCCTCGGGTCGGGTGGCGGTGTCTGAGCCTGCCGAGGGGTAGGTGAAGCCCCCACCGCGCTGGGGGGGGTACGCGGTGGGGGCTTGGGGTATCCGTGGCGCTCGAAACCCGGATGCGCTCAGTGTCGCAGCGCTGTCAACTCGCTGCGGCGCCCCATGCCTCGCACGCGGCTTCCAACTCGTTGACGCGGTCCCACGTCCCGCCGATGATCCCCCCGTCCCACCGCGGCACGCCGCCGTTGTGGAAGTGACCCGGGCCGATCTCGCGGGAGATGACCTTGCGGGCGGCCTCCACGATGGCGGCCGGGCTGGCGTAGCCGTGCACCGGCAGGCTGGTCGGGTACTCACAGGAACCGTCCGACTTCAACTCGGCGAACTCCCACAGCGGCCCCTTCTCCCAGCCCTCCTCGGCGCCGGTATGCCACTCCCAGAGGAGCAACAGACCGTGACGCCACGGGGTGCCGACCGGGATGTCCTCGCGGGCGAGATCAGTCGTACCGGACGGGTCGAGGGTGATGACGGCGTTGAGGTGGCAGTACACCCCCTTGGTCTCGCCGTCGTCGGTCCACTGCTCGGTGGGTTCCAAGCCGGCGGCGGTGAGCGCGTCGGTGACGGCCTCGATGTACGGGTCGTGCGGCAGGGTGCGCATGGGGTGGATCCTCTCGGTTGGCACTGACAGGTGGGTAGATGGGCCGGTAGATCCGGCGGTAGACGGCGGTAGATGCGCCGGTAGACGTGCAGGTCAGGCGGCGGTAGATACCTCGGTAGACGCGGCCGGGGCATCGGCCGGGGAAGGGGCCAAATCGACCCGCCGGACGCCCCTCGTCGGGCTCTTGGAGCCGGGTGCCTTGACCTTGGGCTGGACGGGGATGTGGAGGGCCTCCAGGCGGGCCCGGAGGTCGGCCACCGTCCAGCCCTTCCCGTGGCCCTTCTCCTGGAGGTGGGCGAGGACCGTGCGCAGGTGCACCGCGTCGGCGTCCCCCATCACCTCCAGCAGCAGGGCACGGACGGCCTGGGCGTCAGGGCCGGCGGAGGTGTCGGCGGGCCGTTGGGCGGATACCTTCCCGGCCTTCCAGGCGGCGCGGATCCAGCACCCGGCGAGGAGCCACATCAACCACGGCAGAGCGCGGACCACCGCCCACACCGCGTAGGCCAGGACGCCGAGCAGCGCGAGCCGCAGCAGGGAGCCGAGCGCGGCGCGCCAACCGTCCAGGTCGTCGCGGCGGCCGGCCCGCACCCACGCGGACAGGGCGTCGGCACGGCGCTCCCACACCAGGTAGGAGCCGCGGGCGAGACGGTCGGCGGCGCCGGCACGGGCGGCCCACCAGGCGAGGAGGCGCTTCATCAGATGTCCCCGGTGGTCAGGAGGGTGTAGCCGCGGGCGCCGACGGTGTTGACGAGGTCGGGCCACCAGCTGAGGAGTGCGGCGACGCCGGGCAGGAAGCCGAGGACGGCGAAGGAGATGAAGCCGCCGAGGATCCGGCGTTTGTCCTGCTTGCCGGACGTCTTGTGCAGCAGGGCCACGCCCGCGAGGAGCAGGCAGACGACGACGGCTCCCTCCGGGGTGAGGCTGCCCATGCGGCCGGTCGGCATCGCCGCGGCGCCGGACGTGCCGGTGATCTTCTCGACGCCCGTGTTGCCGCCGGTGGTGACGAGTCCGGCGATGCCGGCCGCACCCCAGCCCAGGGCCCCGCCGACGCAGATGGTGGCGAGGGAGCCGAGGCCGGCGCCGCTGGCGTAGGGAAGCAGGGCCTTCGGGTCGCGGCCGCCCTTCCACCAGGGGCGGAAGTTGAGCCACAGGATGGCCAGGGCGATGGCGACGCCTCCGAGGGACAGACCGACGTTCATCGTGAGACTCCGGTGAGGAACTGGACCGGGTCGTACCAGGACAGGGCGGCGAACGACCCGATGAAAGTGGTGGCGAGGAAGAACAGGCGCAGCGGGCTGCCGCCGCGGCGGACGATGACGGTGACGGCCAGGAGCAGCGGGATGAGGCCGAGGGCGTAGCCCTGGCCGGCGCCGAACTCCTCGCGGCCGAGGCCGACGGTGAAGTGCCAGACCGTGGCCGCGGAGTAGCCGACGCCGGGGATCGGGACGACGGCGCCGGCGATGCCGAGGACGGCGTGCCAGGGCCGGATGTAGCGGCCGAGCCAGGCGGTGAGCCGCTCCCACCGGGACGGCTCCGGCTCGGGTTCGGCGGGCGGGGCCAGGTCGACGGTGACGTGGACCTCGATCGGGCCCGGCGGAGGCGCGGGCGGCCACGGATCCGGCGGCCGGGGCGCCGGCGGGGCGGGCGGTGCGGGCGGCGGCATCCGCCAGGGCGGGGCCTCACCGGGCTCGGGCGTTCGGGCGGGGAGCGGGGCGCCGGCGGGATGACGCGGGTGGGGGTGACGGGGCGGGGCTCGGGCTCGTGCATGGGTGGCTCCTGGTGGCCGAAGGGGCGGACGCGGAGGGCGCGGAGGAGAGCGCGGGCGCGCAGCTCGTCACCGCCGGGCGACGGCTGCGCGGCCATCAGGCGCCGACCCGCAGGGCGCGGAGGTAGCGGTCGACGCTGCTCTGCGGGACGTCCCGGCCGGTCGCTTTCCGGACGGTCCGGAGGACGGCTTCCGGATCCCGGATCCCGGCGTCCCACGCGTTCCGGACGGCATCCTGCGTGGTCACACGGCCGAAGTTCAGCGCGCTGACCTGGGGTTCCGGATTCTCTGGAGCGGTCTCCGGAACTCCGGAAGCTTCCGGATCCGCGGATCCGGTCTCCTCCGGGACTCCTCCGAGGCTCCGCTGCTCCGCCTCCACGAGGGCCCGCCCTCGCTGGAGTTCACGCCGGAGCGGGATCATGGCGAGCTGCCCGTCGACCGCGGCGCGCCGCTTCACGTACCACTGCTGCGTGCGCGGGTCGAGCGGGCGGGCGTGCACGCGCATCGCCATCGACCATCCGCCCTTGGCGAGCGCGGACACCACCGCGCCGACCGCGCCGATCACCCACGTGTCGGCCATCAGGTAGCCGTGCGCGAACACGGCGGCCATGGACACGGCGAGCGCCCACCGGCCGGCGCGGCGCGCGACCTTGGCCCGCTCGGGGTCGTAGCGCAGCAGCCACTCGACGCCCATGCACATGATCCACGAGGCGTCGAAGGCGACCGCGGCGGCGTAGGCGACGACGGTGATGGTGACGGCGGACAGCAGGTCGCCGATGCTCGCGGTCGTCCACGTCAGGGAGGCGGTGACGAGGACGACGGCCCCGACGGTGACGGCGGTGCGCACGATCTGGTCCCAGTCGCGGGGCGGCGCGGGGACTTCGATCACCTCACGGTCGAGGACCATCTCGGTCTGACCGTCGACGGTGTGCGGGACGAGGCGAGTCCGCTCGATGGTGCGGGTCTTCACTGTGCTCCTCCGGGAGCGGTCAGCGGCGGGTGGGTCGGCAGCGCCATGCGTAGGCGGCGAGGGCGGTGGTGACGAGGAACGGTCCGGGTTGTGCGGTGAGGAGGGCGACCGCGGCGCTGATGGTGAAGCCCCATCTGGCGAGGGGGTGCGGAAGTGTTGGTGCAAGGGGGCTCCTGGAGGGTGCCGCGCCCCGCGCTGGGGTTGTACGCGGGGCGCGGCGGTCGGTGGGAGTCAGTGGGTGGTCATCCAGATGACGGCGAACACCCCGGCGGCGAAGGCCGCGGCGACGCCGAGGCCGTACCAGAACTGCTCTCCCATGGGGGGCTCCTCGTCAGCGGGCGGGCCGGTACCAGCGGCCCTGGCGGTCTTGGGCGCGGTCGCGGTCCTCCCACGCCTGGCCTTGGGCCGCGGCGCTGTTGATGCTGCGGCGGTGGCCTTCGCGGCGCTTCCGGGCGGCGCGGTCGGTGGCGGACTCTTGGCCGGCGTAGCGGGTGTCGGCGCGTTGTTGGTCGTTGCCGAACACCTTGTCGAGGAAGCCCATCAGCGGTGCTCCCCTCGGTGTTGGGCGTCCATGACGCGGCGGATCTCGGCGGCTTGCGCGTAGTCCTGGGCGCAGGCGGCGGGGGTGGCGGGTTCGACGAGGATCCGGTTGGGCTGGGGCGTGCCGGGGGTGGGCTGTTGTTGGGGCTGGCCGTTACGATCGGTCACGGTCTCTCCTGGTCACGTCAGGGGTGGACTGGCCCCGGTCGGTGTGTGAGAGCCCGACCGGGGCCGTTCTGTTGGTGCTGTCTCAGAGTGACCAACTTCTAGACACATGTCAAGAAGTTGAGAGAGGATGTACCCGTGCCCAAGAACCCTGAGCGCGAGGGGAGTCCGCGATTGATCACCATCAACGAGATCGCGGAGGAGTACGGCGTCAGCCGGGCGACCGTGCACAACTACCGGCGCGCCGGCACCTTCCCTCGGCCCGCTCCGGTGGAAGGCACGGAGAAGACGAAGCTGCGCTTCTACGCCGCCGAGGTGGCCGCCTGGTTCGCGGCGAACCCAAAACGGCAGGGCAAGCGGACAGACCTCGCCACCAAGAGACAGCAGCCAGAGGAGACCCGGATGAAGACGTTCACGCTGACGATGCGGATCGAGGCCGACTCGGATGTCACGCCGGAGCAGGTCCGGCAGGAGATCTACGACGCGTGCGGCGACGTGCCGTTCGCGTTCGACATCACCAACGTCGAGGAGGGGTGACCACTGTGGATGACCTGGTGGAGTTCCTGCGGGACCGGCTCGACGAGGACGAGCGGATCGCGCGGGCAGCGACACCCGGCCCGTGGGAGTGGAGACACGAGTACGGTGAGCCGTGGCAGCCGGTGGCAGATGGCTGGCTCGACTACTCCGGCGAGCACATCTCCGCCCCGGTGATCGGGCCACGCTGTTCGGCCCGGGAATGACGCCGCACGCAGATGCGGTCCACATCGCCCGTCATGATCCGGCGCGGGTGCTGCGCGAGATCGACGCCAAGCGGCAGATCATCGACCAGTGCGCCTACTGGAACGAGAGGGCGGCCAGCGAAGCGGTCGACCCGCCGAAGTCCCCGCAGCCTGGGTTGGACCTCGGCCTGCTCCTGGACGCGATGAACCCGGTGCTGCGCCTGCTCGCGCTGCCCTACGCGGACCGGCCCGACTACCGCGAGGAGTGGCGGCCCTAGCCCCGGACGTAGCTTCGCCCCGGCCGGCGTGACCCGGTCCGGGGGCGTTGTGCTGTAGCAGCGCCGTCCGGTCGGCAGCAGCGGTGCGACCGTCGGCAATGCTCAGCGTCGCACGGGTGTCAAGCCGGAGGTCGGCGCGTCGAGAGCCGGTACTCGCCGGCCGGGCTCTGCGGTGCGCGAGCTGGCGGGGCGAGGCGGTCTGGGATGTCGTTGCGGTGGCGGCGCATGATCTGCCGCAGTGCGCGGGCGCGGGACGGGAACGGGCGGACGCTCATCCCGGCAGCATGGCAGACGATCACTCGGGGCCGTCCGCTCCGTCAACCGGGCGCCGGCCTCCTCGCCGGTGCGGGTGATTCGGGCAGCGGCCCACCCGGGGGGTGCCGCGCCCGAGGGTCGAACATACAATCGAATCTGTGACTGACCTGCCGCCCGACCTGCCACGCCTCCGCACCCTGGAGACCTGGCTGTCCCTCGCGCTCGCCGAGGTCCGGCAGGCCATCGCCCACGCCGAACAGCGGGAGAAAGAGCGGCAGCGCGGCATCGAAGCCCGTCCGCCGGCACCCGACTGGCTGCTCGAGCTGGGCCTGAACCGCGACTCTCCGCCCGTACAGGTGCATGTCGGCGGGTGCTGGAACTCGGGCAAGCGCGTGCGCGGCGTCGCCCGGGAGGACGCGCTCCGCGCGCTCGCCGACGGGGTCCGCGCCTGCTCCGCATGCCGGCCGGACACGGAGCTGGGCTACCTCGACGGCTGACCCCGCCGTGCGCCGAGCGCGCCGCGGGGAGACGCTGACGGCATGGCCAGCTCGAAGCCTGTGGTGATCTACCCGCCCGACGAGGAGGGCGGTCGGCGTGTCCGGATCGACGGCATGATCAAAGGCCGAGCGTACTCGACCCGGGATGTGGCGGCGTTCTGTCAGGAGGCTGGGTTGCAGGGCTGGGACGAGATGGATGTGGTCCGGTCC
Source organism: Streptomyces sp. SW4 (assembly GCA_003248315.1). Classification (GTDB taxonomy): domain Bacteria; phylum Actinomycetota; class Actinomycetes; order Streptomycetales; family Streptomycetaceae; genus Streptomyces. The sequence goes on along the minus strand of QKWM01000004.1, from coordinate 5,235,260 downwards.
GAGCTGATTGAGTGGCGCGGCGGCGGGCCCGAGGTCTGGACGCGCTGACCTACTCGGGTTGTCGACGCCGCGGGGCGGGCGGCGGTTCATCTCGGCTTCGATCCGGTCGAGGAATGCCTCGTCGCTCTGCTGGTCGGCGTCGTCGGTGACTCTGACGCTGGCGATGATGCGCCGGCCGTCTGGGTATTCGCGGCTGATGACTCGGTACTGGTCGTCTGTGGTCACGTGCCCCTCCCTCGGTGTCGGGTGTGGGGGTACAGGCTGCCTTCGGGGCGGTTTCAGGTCAATGGGGCTGACATCTTTCGGTTGGTGGGGTTGGGGCGTAGTGTCTTTGGTCCTCCCCGTCGGGAGTGCCCCTGGAGGCGCTCGGCCCGTCGGCTGCAGGGGTGCGGCCGGCGGGCCCACCTGTGTCTGGACGCGCGTCCGCCCGGCTGCTGGGGGCAGCGCGGGGCGGGCGGAGGTTGGCCGTCGCGCGACGGTGACAGCACCGACACCACGACCACTGAGCACCGTGCACGGCGCGTCAGAGCTGAGGCCCGCTCGGCTGTGCGATCCGACTGTTCTCGGGTGCCCGGGTTTCCCACGGGCAGACGAGCGGGCTGGGGCTCAGGATGCCATGGCCGTCAAACCGGGCGGTGGAGGGCGGCGATGCTGCGCCCCATCTCTTCGCACGCCTTCTGCACGGCGGGGGCGGCGGAGCGGGCCATGGCGTCGATGGTGGCGCCGACTTCGGCGACGCGCTGCGCGGTCTCCGGGTTGGCTTCGATCTTGACGAGCGGCACGGGCATGGTGTCCCCCTCGGTGGTCCCTGGGTTCAGGATGGCACAGCCGTCAGGCCGGGCTCTTGGAGTTCCAGCGGGCGTCAGGGCCCTGGTACGGCACGCCCCAGCGCTGCTCGTACCGCCGCCGGGTGCGCCGGTAGTGCCATCGGTCGAGCAGGACCAGGGCGCAGGCAGCCCAGCCCGGTCCGCACAGCACCACGTCGAGCCACGTCACGGTTGCGTCCTCCTCGTCGTGCTCACGCCTCGTCGGCCTGGTAGGTGATCCGCAGTCGGGGCCGCTTCCCCGCGGGCTTCTCGGCGGTGACGGTGTAGCCGGCGGCGCGGAGGGCGGTGGCGTACCGGTCGAGGTGGTTGGGCTCGTCGGGGCCGTCGTGCCAGATGCGGACGGTCTTCGGGCTGGCCTGGGTGGTGCGGTGGCCGGGCCGCCAGGTGGGGCCGGTGAGGGAGTTGGTGTGGCCGCGGGCGGTGAGGGTGCGGGCGATCTCGGCGGCGACGATCCGACAGTGCATGATCACTGCTCCTTGGGGCGAGGGCGGTACGCCAGCGCTGGTAGTCGTCGGGGGCGATGGGGCGTCCGGTGGCCTCGTAGAAGGCGATGCGCCCGGACACGGCGACGGGGGTGAACAGGGCGAGCACCTCCCGAAGGACGCCCCCGATCCGTTCGGCCTCGTTCCGGTAGTGGTGGCTGAGTCGGGCGGCCTCGGTCCGCTCCTGCTCGGCGCGTGCCGCCTGGCGCTGGAGGCCGGTGTTCGCCTCGTTCAGTTCGCCCACCATCTCCTCGTACCGGTCGAGATCGGCGTACAGGGCATCGAGAGCGTCGCTGGTGATGCTGTCCACGGTGTGCCGGGTGGCCGCTTCGACGCAGGCTGCGTGCCCGGCTCGGTCGGCGGCGTGCTCCTCGAACACGGCGAGGACGTGGGGCGGAACGACGTGGTCGGTCATGCGGCTTTCTCCGGGTCGTCGGGGAGGTCGAGGGTTTGGACGAGCTGCCAGAACCGGGCGGTCTCGTCGGCGAGGAGCGCGGCCTGGTCCTGCTCCGCGGTGGCGCCGATGACGATGAACCGGACGCGGGCGGTGCGGTGGCCGATGGTGAAGCAGACGGCGCCGGAGGCGACGGCGGTGAGGATCAGCCAGGGGATCACGACGCGTCTCCCGGGCAGATGAACGGGTACGGCGGCGGGGTGGGCGACACGGCGCAGGCGGGGCAGTCCTCGGCGTTGGCCCGGCCGCCGATGTGCTGGGGGTTGGGGCCGGCGGCTGCTTGGCGGGCGGTGTCTCGGATGCCGGCGACCAGCTCCTCAATGCGGTCGAGGGGGACGTTCACGCCGGCGGGGGTGGCGGCGAAGAGCAGCACGGGGTGGCCGTTGTCGCTGCTGGCGCTGATGGTGAGGAGGTCTCCGTCGTGGTCGCGGTGGTGGTAGGTCACGGGTGTCTCCTGTAGCGGTGGTGGAGGGTGCGTGCGGTGTGGTGGAGGGCGAGGAGGGCGGCGCTGGCGAACGGCCAGAGGGTGATGGCGACGCCGAGGGTGCGGCCGGTCACGGGGCGCTGCCGTTGATCTGGCGTGCCACGGCGAGGGCGTTGCGGACGTCGGCGCAGGGCCAGTCCTCGTCGCCGCACCAGTCGCAGCCGTGCGGCAGGCAACAACGGGTTCCGTTCCCGACGTACTCGCCGCAGCGTCGAGGCTCGTGGAGAGCGGCGGTCTCGCGGATCTGCTTGGCGAGCGAGATGTCGAGGTCGACACGCGCGATCAACATGCCGCTGCTCAGCTTCCGGGCTGCGGCTTCGATCTCGTCGGCGGGGCTCATGGGGTCTCCTCGTAGGTGTGTGGTTGGCTGCGGGCCCACAGTGGAGGCGTTGTGTGCCCGTGTGCGGGGCTGGGAGGGGTTGGTGTGGCGCGGGAGCCGCGCGGGGTGGTGCGAGGCGCTGTGAGCCGCCGCCACGCCTCACGGCGGGGCAGTGGCGGGGTGACGGCCTGGTGGCCGCACAGCAGCGCCGTGCACGCGGCCACCAGGACCAGGTAGGCGAGCAGAGCAGTCACCGCGCCTCGCCCGGCCGCGTCGCGTCGACGCGCTGCTTGGTACGGATCTTCTGCCGCGTTTCGGTAGTGAGGTACACGCCGGGCCGGATCTCGGCGGGTGGGGTCACATGGCAGTGGCAGGGGATGACTTTGTCGCAGCCTCGGCAGAGCGCCATCACGCCTCCCCGTCCTGCCGCGCCCCGGCGGCGGGCTCCCTGACGGTGATCGTGATGGGCAGCGTCTCGGCAAGGTGTTGCGCGAGCTTCTCGCGGGCGCCCTCCCGGAACGCCTCCCGCATGTGCTCGTCGGCGACCTCCCACGAGCGGGCGGGGATGCCGTAGTGGTACGTGTACCGGACTCCGCCGAGTTCGATCTCGGCGCAAAGGGTGACGGTGGCCATCGGTCAGCCTTCCTCTGTCTCGTCGGCCATGCGGCGCAGCTCCGCGGCGTCGGCGTGCATCACGGTGTGCGCGGTCCTCCCCGGCGCCCACAGTTCGTCAGCCTGGCGTGCGAGGTGGTCGGCGGCTCCGTGGAGGACGGCGGCCCGGTCGGCGGGCTCGGGCAGCACGGCCAACACCGCATCAGCGAGGGTGCCGAACTCCGCGTCGTCCAGCTCGTCAACCGTCCGACCCGATCCGATCTCGTACAGGTATTGGCGGGCGATGGCGAGCCGGATGCGCTGGCGGAGCGCGGCCCGGTCAGCGGGCGGCGGGGTCTGGTTGGTCACGGGGTTCCCTTCGGTGGGTAGGGTGCGGGAGGCTCGGGGCGCGGTAACGGCGCGCCCCGAGCCGGCTTGCGGGGTCACCGGGTGATCACGCGGCGTCGGTGGCGTCGACGGGCTGACCGGAGCGGCACGCCCACGGGGAGCAGCCGTCGGGGTCGCCCTGCTCCAGTTCGGCGTCGGCGATCTGGTCGAAGACGTCGGTCTGCTTGGACGCCCACTCGTGGGCGGTGACGCGGTCGATGGGCGCCTGGTCGAGCGGGAGCCGGGAGCGGTGCAGGTACGCCTCGCCCAGCAGCGGCTTGCCGTTGGCGTTGCCGCGGGCGTTGCCGGCGCGGATGGTGCGGTCGAAGTCGACGGCGTCGTCCCACTCAGGGGCGTAGAAGCCAGGGCAGTCGCACGTGACGGCGGGCACCTCGTCCGGATCGGCGCCCCGGTTGACTTCCTCGCGGTTGAGGAGGTGGGCGCACCGCAGAGGCTCGATGATGCCGCGCCAGTGGTCATCGCGGGAGTGTCCGCAGCGGAGGCAGGTGTCCCGCAGGGCACGCCACTGGGCGTTGCCGTGGAACGGGCAGCCGATGCAGGCGCTCTTCGGGGTGGAGGACCAGCCGCGGGACTTCAGGTAGCGCATGCAGTCGGTGCGGGTCCAGCCGTTGCACCCGTCGGCGGCGCCGTCCAGGTCGAGGAGTGGGAAGGCGCTGCGGAGGTACTGGATGCCGGAGTCCTTGGCGCGGCCGATCTCGTCGCGGCTGATGCCGACCCACTGCTCGGCGTACACGCCGCGCGGCACGGGGGCGGGGTGCGGGTAGCCGAGGAGCTGGCGGGCCTGCCGCTTGATCGGCTTCAGCTTGTACTCGGAGGTGCACTGCCGGCGAGTCATGCCGTCGCCGCCGTCGGGGTTCTTGATGAACAGCGGCATCGACGCGAACCGGTGCTCGGGTCGAGGGCGTCGTTGCGGATGTTCCCGGCGGACACCCGGTAGATCGGGATTCCGGCAGGCTGGGCGACCTCGCGCTCCAGCCGGTCGAGGTGGGTGTAGACGGTGGCGGGCTCCCAGCCGGTGTCGGCGAAGATCGCCCCGTCGAGCTTGGGGAGACGGCCTTCAGCGGCGAGCAGCAGCAGGGTGGTGGACTGGACGCCGGCGCCGAGGGACAGCAGGCGCAGGGCGGGTTCGGTGCTCATCTAGTTCTCCTGGGTACGGGCCGCAGCAGGCTCACGCGGCGGGTTGGTGGGGTACGGCGGTGAGGTGCCGGCGGGGCCGCGGGTTTCGGTCTCGTTGAGGGCGGTTTCGAGGTCGGCGAGGTGTTGGGCTTGTTCTTCGGGGTCCAGGGCCGGCGAGGGCGTGGCTGCGTGGTGGTGGGTTGGGCGTGGCCGAAGGTGCCGGTGGGGATGGCTTCGGCCATGAGCCGCTCGTAGGGGGTCACCGGGCCGTCTCCTTCCGTTGCTGCGCCATGCGGAGGGCGTCGGCGACGGTGAATCCGTTGACGGTGACCTTGGGCGCGGCCTCTTTCGCGAGCATCAGCGCGGTGTCGAGGTCGAAGCGGTGGGCGTCCAGCCAGTCGTCGTCGCGTTCGGAGGGGCGCATTTCGTAGTCCCAGGTGCCGTCGGCGGCGAGGCAGTGGGAGTGCCGCTTGACGGCCCACCGGGCGTTGCCGCGGTACTCGACGGTGATCTCGAAGGCGTGGCTGTCGATGCCGTCTTCGGGAGGCAGTTCACGGTGTAGCGGGTGGCCTGAACGATCGGCTCGGGGTGGTCACGCTGCGCTCCTTCGTGCGGCGGCGGTGCCGCGCCAGGTGCGGACGCCGCTGTGGTGGGTGGTGGGTCGGCTGCTGTTGGCCCAGCCGGCTTTGCGGACGTAGCCCTGCTCCTGCAGCAGCGTCATCAGGCGCCCCCAGTGGGCTTGGGGTTGGGCGGGTCGGGGAGGCGGTGGGCTTCGGCTATCTCGTAGGTGGTGAAGGTGCGGCCGGTGGCGGCGACCGTGGTGAAGGCGGGCCAGACGGTGGCGAGCCAGGTTTCGTAGTCGTCGGCGCGCTGCCGGGGCGGGTTGGGGATGGTGCCGTCGAGGGCGGGCTGCACGGTCATTGGGTCCTCCCCTCGGCCTGCTCGGTCGCGCGGGCGATGCCCTCCAACGCGGCCTTGTCGGCCTCCTGCCGGGCGAGGATGCGGCTGTTGTTCTCGCAAGCGCGCACGAAGAACGCGGCCATGGCGTTGTCTTCCGGGTCGCCGGGGTCGTTCTCCTCGCGCTGCTTCTCGGCGCTCCAGCAGCGGGCGCAGAGCAGGGGTTGCTTGTCGCGGGCGCACCATTCGCAGGTGATGCCGGTGAGGTGGAAGTCGTGGTCGGGCTCGTAGAGGAAGAGGGGCCGCTGCTGCTTGCAGCCGTCGCAGCGGGCTTCGAGGGGCTGGCTGGTCATGCGGTGGTCTCCTGGTTCTGTGCGGTGCGGGCGTCGTCGATGCGAGAGGGGTGCGGGGTGGTGCGGTCGCGGCGGCCTGTGGCTCCGTCGGCGTCTATGCGGTTGATCCGGCACGCCTTGCCCGCGGGGGCTTTGCAGTAGGTGCAGGGCACGGCGAGGGCGTCGGGCTGCCCGGCCTGGATCGCGGCACGACGGGCGGCCTTGGCGGGGCGGTGGGCGTCGAGGAGTTCGTCGACGTGCTGAGGGACGTAGCTGCCGAGCGTCTTCAGTCGCTTGGCGACGTCGGGGTGCATGGGGCCGGCGCAGAGTTCGCGGGTGTCGGGTGGCTGCTGGCCGGTGGCGACGGCGAGGCGGGTGGCGGCGATCTCTGCGCGGTACGCCTCCGGGTCGTCCGGGTCCGCGGCCGGGGTGGGGTCGGTGTGCTGCCGCATGCGGTCCGCACGGTTCCGTTTGATCTCGGTGACGATCTCCCCGGTGACACGAATGGCTGGCGGCCGGCGATCGCCGCGGCAGCCACCCGGGCTTCCTCGAGGAGGTAGTTGCGGAGGATGTCGTGCCAGGCGTCGGGGGTGTATTCGTCGAACTTCTGCTGGGGCAGAGGGCGCGGACGTAGCGGGCGAGGATGACGGTCTGGTCGGGGGTCATGAGGTCTCCTGCTGCATGCGGGCCTGTGCGCGGGCCATGGCGCGGTCGAAGAGGTCGTCGGATGCCTGCTGCTGGCGGGCGGCGAACGGGATGACGTCGGCGCCGGGGGTGGCCTTGCGGAGTTCGGCAAGGGCGAACTGGAGGGTGCCGCCGGTTACCGGCTTGGAGAGGTCACCGATGCGGGCAAGGGCGGCCCGGAGTTCACTGGGGTTGATGCCGTTGGTGAGGGCGTCGGTGATGGCTCGACGGATGGCGTGCTTCCCCTGGGCGGTGCGCTGGCCGTACTGCTCCCACCACTCGTCGAGGAGGTCATCGGCGGGGCCACGTTGGGGCGGCGCGCGGGAGGTTCTCCTGACGGTTCTCTGTCGGTTCTATGACAGGTTCGGGTGAACTTTGGACGGGGTTTCCGGTCTCAAAGTTCGGGGTTTCTGCTTCAAAGTTCGGGTTTCGGGCGCAAAGTTCGGGGTTTCTTCGGCCGATACCCCGTCGTTCTGACGGGGTTCCTGGCCAGTAACCCCGTCAGATGTGCGGGGTTTCGGGACGATCCGATAGCGGTTCGATCGGTGCCGGCCGCCACCGTTCTCGACGTCCAGCTCCCCAGCTCGGCGAGCGCTGCGATGGCCTTCTGCACGGCGCGGGGCTGAGTTTCGTGCGCTCGGCAAGGTCATCGATGGACGGCCAGCAGAAGCCGTTGTCGTCGGCCCGATCGGCCAGCGCGAGCATGACGAGCCGGGCCCCGTTACGGGACTCGGACCGGGCCCACACCCAGTTGGTGACCTTGAAGCTCACGGGATCTCTCTTCGTATCTGTGCTGGTCAGGGCATGCCGAGTAACGCCCCAGCTCAGGGCGGGAGTTCGAGCGCCTTACCTGATCCTGATCCTACCCCAGGGTGTATAGTCACCCGCAATACGTTCGACATACAGGCACGTCGGTGGGGTGTGTTGCCGGTGAACGGTCAGCTACCCTGTCCGCATGACGACGAAGGGCACGCCCGGCCGCATGGTCCGCATCGAGGACGACGTGTGGAAGGCGTATGGGCAACTGTGCGAGGAGGAGGGCACCTCCCGCGCCGACGACATCCGCCGGCACGTCCACGCCCGCGTCGCCGCTTGGCGGCGTAAGCAGGCCCGCGACGTGAACGCCGCGAGGAACATCGCCGAGTCCTGACACCGTCTCCTCCTCTCTTCTCCGGGCCCCGCACCGTGTGGTGCGGGGCTTCGTCGTGCGGTCAGTCGGCCGGCTCGGTCGCCCGCTCGGCGGGCTGGAGTCCGGGTGGTGGTTCGGGGAGGCTGCGGGCCCGCCACGGCGAGTGCGTCGAGCAGCGGGGTCCGCAGGGGTAGGGGCGGACGGGCCCGTCGTGCTCGCCGGGGATCTCACACACGGGCCCGCCGGCGGTCACGACGCCAGTTCCTCAGCAGCGGCGTCGAGGGCTGCGGCCTGCTCCGCGGCGTGCTTGCGCTGGTGATGGGACTCCCTGAATTCGGCCAGAGGTGCTCTTCCTCCCCAGTTGATCTGGTTTTGAAGGGTGTGGGGAGGTTGGGGAGTACGAGCATGTGGGAGGGGCCGCCGACCGTGAGGTCGGCGGCCCCTGGGGATCGGTGACGGTCACCTGGGTGTGTCAGGGGAGTCTGCGCATCGGGATGACGTCGGGACCGGTCGGCATGGCGGGGCGGGCGGCTTCCGGGGTGGCCAGCAGAGCGACGATGGTGACGGGTTGCTGGCAGTGGGGACAGTTGCGGGTTGCCGTGGGTTCCAACGGGTCCCGCTGCGGGGCGAGTTGGCGTCCAGGTCGGCTGGCGGGTTTGGGTGGGGGCGGGAGCTCGGGCCGCGCGGGGGACGATGACTTGGGCGCCTCGCCCAGGCGGCGGGCCCGGGCCTCGTCGCGTTCATGTTCACGTTGTCGTTCGGCCTCTCTGCGGCATGCGGGCGAGCAGTAGATCCGACGGACCGTCGTAGGGGCCTCGAAGACGTTCTCGCAGGTGGGGCAGGTTCGCTGTTCCTGGTAGTCGCTGCTGTTGAACGCCTTGTGCCGGCACTCGGCGGAGCAGTAGATGCGGCGCTTGGCCCGGCCGTAGGCGGTGAACTCGCTGGTGCAGACCGGGCAGGTCATCTGGATGGGCGTCTTCTGCCGGTTGGTCTCGCGGCAGGTGGGTGAACAGAACACCTGCCGGCTGGTGCTGCTGGTGACGGTGAAGACGGTTTCGCAGACCGGGCAGCGTCGGGCCATGGCGTCGGTGTCCTCGGGGGCAATGGGCTGGTCAGGAGACACGTGCGTTCACTCCCGTCCGCAAGGCGTCGGCCTGATTCTGGTGGTTGCGCAACCGGTAGGAGGGACCGTCGATGCCGACGACCGCGGCCCGGTGCAGGAGCCGGTCGAGCATGGCCGCGGCGACGGTGGCATCCCCGAAGGCGCCGGCCCAGTCGGCGATGCCGACGTTGGTGGTCAGGATCGTGGAGGACTTCAGATACCTCTGGTTGATCACCTGGAACAGGGCGGAGGCACCGTCCTCGGGCAGCGGGAGGTAGCCCAGTTCGTCGACGATCAGCAGGCGGGGGCCGGCGAAGAACCGCATGCAGCTCTTCCAGCGGCCTTCGAGGGCGGCCTTGTGGCACTTGGCGGCGAGTTCGGCGGCGGTGGTGAAGTAGACGCGGTGGCCGGCGTCGACCGCGGCCCGGCCGAGCGCGACCGCGAGCATGGTCTTGCCGACCCCGGGCGGGCCGACGAACAGCACGTTGGAGGCATCGTCGAGGAAGCGCAGGGTGGCCAGGTCGCGGACGAGTTTCTCGTCGACGCCGGGCTGGGCGGCGAAGTCGAAGTCGTTCAAGGTCCACGGCTCGGGCAGGCAGGCGAAGCGTTCGCGGGAGGCGAGCCGGCGGGCCTCCGTGGCCTCCACCTCGATCTCCAGCAGCCGCTCCAGCGCGGCGGTCAGCGACAGCCGCTCGGAGCGGGCCTGGTCCAGCACCCGCGGCAGGGCCTCGGCGGCGTCGTTGAGTTTCAGGTAGGACAGGTGGGCTCGCAGCTGCTGATAGCGGCGGGCCTCGCTCATCTGCATCGGCGTGGTGTTCACTCCGCGTTCTCCTCCTCCTTCGGCGGGGGAACGGACCGCAGCCCCTCGGCCACGGCGGCATAGTGGGCGAGGTCGACCACGACCCGCTCCGCGGTCGACCCGGTGGCCTGCCGGCTCCGCAGCTTGTCGGCCTCGGCGAGGGCAGCTGCGGACGGCGGGCGGCGGACCTTGGTCTTGCAGGGAGCCCGGTCGGAGAAGGACTCCAGCACCCTGCGCTCCAGCGCGATCACATGGCCGGCGTCGCGGACGGTCTGCCCGGCCCCGCGAGGCGCCGCCGGTGGCGGGCGATCACCGCCCGGCTGGCAGTGGCGATGCTCACCACGTCTTCGCCCAGGCGGTGGACCACGAGGACTCTCGCGCCGGGCAGGCCCGGCGGGACGGAGTAGAAGTTGCCCTCGAACTGCACCAGGCCCTGCGCAGTCACGGTCCGCTCGACCACCAGCTCGGCCGGGAACGGCAGGGCCGGGATCTCCAGCAGCGGCTCCGCCGCGGCGAGTTCACCCACCGTCGTCCGGGCCCCGCCGACGGTGCGGCGGCGCTCGTCCATCCTCACGGCGAGCTTGTCGACGCCGGACTGGGCCTGCTCGACCGTGAGCTGGTCGGGACCGTGCGCCACCACCGCTGGGCAGCGGAGTGGTTCATCTTCTCCACCACACCCTTGCGGTTGCCGCGACGCGGCGGGCAGATGTCGACACCGACGCCGTAGTACTTCGCGACGCCGGCGAACGCCGCGGTGATCTGCCCGCTGGAGGCGTAACAGACCGTCGACATGCGGTCGAACCGCCACCGCCGGGCGGTCCCGCCCAGCTTGCGCAACACCTGATCAAGGGCCTGGACCAAGTGCGGGAAGTCCTCGCACTCGGCCAGCTGGGCCCGCCAGCGGCCCGAATGCGACAAAGCCCCGACCAGCAGATGCGCATGCTCGCCAACACCCCACCCCACCGGCGGTGTCGGCAGCTCCAGCCAGTCGAACTGGATCTCCTCGCCCGGCGGGTGAGCGATCACAGCCGTGTCGCGGCCCTTCGCCCCGTGGCACGGCTCGCAGTGCGGACGCACCTGATGACGTCGCAAGGCCCGGGTGAACGTCGAGTACGCACCCCCATAGCCGAGCTCCCTCACCTCGTCGAACAGCGTGGTCGCCCACAGATGCGGATCATCGGCAAGCCGCTGCCGGCAGTACTCCATAAACGGCGCGAAGGCATCCGGCGCCTGCCGCCGCTGGCCAGGCGTGATCTCCCCGTTCAGATAGGCACGGATGGTCTTGCGGTCACGACCCAGATGCCGGGCGATCGCCGAGATCGTCCACCCCTGCCGACGCAGAGCGTGAGCGTCCACGTCCTCCTCCAGCGTGAGCATCCAGGCCCCCGAACAGGCCGACCTTCAAGCGCACGCAGGCTGTCCACGACACACCGGCCCCAAGACGACACGCCGGGCCAGATCACGCGAAGAGACTGAAGACAGTCACACGAAGGGTGGGGAGATCCACCGAGCAGGTTTGGCCACCCACCAGATCACGGGTGGCCGTTTTCAGGAAGCGCCATCACTGGCACCGTTCGGTGTTGTCCGCGAGGTGCAGGGGTTCACGCACTCGACGACTGGGCATTCCGGGGTGCGGCGGACGATGCCGACGGCCTTGTGCCCGCGGTCGACGAGGAACGCGAACTGCTTCGGCGTGTACACCTGCCCCCGGATCGTGAAGTTCTGGGACTCGCCTCGCCAGCCGATGTGCCCGCCAGGCAGCGGGTAGGAGCGTTCGTCCCACAGGTCGCGGAGGGACGTGACCGGGAAGAGTTCGTGGTGGAGGGCCCGCGTCACGCTGTTGCGGACGATCGCCGGGTTGCTGAAGTCGGCGGTGCGGTGCTTCTTGTAGAGGGTGGTGCGCTGCCCTTCGGACAGGCCTCCCCACACGCCGGCATCTTGGCGGGTGGTGAGGGCGTACTGTGCGCAGTCGAACATGACCGGGCAGGCGAAGCAGACCTTCTTGGCCGTCTGCACCGCGGTTGCGTTGGTGGGGTGCGGGAACCAGCCGTCGTTGTCGGCGCCGGCGCAGGCGGCCTGGTCGCGCCAGTCCTTCTTCCGCGGGGTGGTCGGCGTGGAGCCGGTGTAGTGGGTCACTGTGCTGCTCCGAAGATCGCGTCATACAGGGAGTTGGTGCGCTTCCGCATCGGCCGGTCCTCGACATGCGTGCCGGCCACACACAGCGGCATCCCGCAACCGGGGCTCACGTGTCCCTCGGGTTCACGTCCGTGCTCGATCCGGAACGCGACCCGGTAGGCGGAGTAGGCCGATGCGCCGAACCGGACGATCGGCGTGCCCTTCGACGTCTTGCCAGCCCACCGCAAGTGCCCACCGGCCACGGGTACGGTGTGGGCACGGAACACCTCATCGACCGAGGCCGGCCGCGGTCGGTGCGGGCGGGGCGTGGACGGGTCACGCTGCGCCCGTTTGTCGAGGCGCTTGCACTCCTGGCAGTAGGCGGTCCCGTCCGATTCCAGACGGGCGTGCACGCTCATGTCATGACCGGCGACGCACCGGTCGGGGATCGCGCCCAGGCCGCGGGCTGCGCGCCGCGCGAGGCGCTGCTGCCGCCGTCCGGCTTCGTCGTTCACGTGATCGGGGGCGACGCAGTGCTTGAACCCGCACTCGCCATGACGTAGCCCTTGGGCTGGCGGCCGTGTCGGATCTCGAAGGCGATCGCGGCGGGGCTGTAGCCGACCTCCTTGTAGCGCATCACCGGTGTTCCGGTCTTCTTGGCGCGTTCTCCGATCCATTCGAGGTGGCCGCCGTCTACGGGCCGGGTTTTGGTGGCCCACTTCTGTTCGAGCGTGAGGGGTTGCAGGATGACGTTGGGGAGGCCGAGTTCCTTCCGGAGCCGGGCGACACGCGTCTTGTCGCAGCGCAGGTCACGGGAGATCCGTATGTTGCTGTGGCCGTCGCGGAGCATGGCGATGATGTCGGTGTTGGTGGCGTTCGGCGGCGTCGGCATCAGACCGGCACCTCCGCCAGTTCGTCGAGGACGATCTCGGTATACGGCTGGCGCCTCCCGGGACGTCCTTGCGGCCGGTCAGCCGCCAGTACTTCCGACCACGGGTGAGCTGCTCCGCGAGGACGGGCACCGCGCCGACCATCAGGGCGAGGTCCCACAGGGCGTTCCACTCCGCGGGCGGCAGGGTCCCGGACCGCTTGCACTGGACGAACAGAATCTGGCCGGGCTTGATCGCGACGAGGTCGACCTTGGACTTCGAGCCGGCGGTGCGGAGTACCTCGTAGCCCTGTTCGCGGAGGTGGGTGCGGACGCGGTGTTCGAGGTCGCGGCCGCGGGCGTAGTTGGAGCGGGTCATCAGGCGCCCCCGTGGATGATGTGGCCCTCGGTGCAGAGGATCGTGAAGCCGTGGATGGTGGCGGCGGTTTCGACGCCGCATGCCGGGCAGTGCACGAACTGCTGGGCGACGATCGCGGCGTGCGGGCGGTGCAGGCCGGTCGGCCAGATCAGTTGCGCGGCCCACCGCAGCGGCTTCGGCAGGGCGAGGATCTGTGTGCGGGTCATGCCACGGTCCCCTCGGTGAGCTGGCGGAGCTGCAGCGCCTGGGCTTCGTTGATCCGCTGGAGGTCGCGGCAGCGGTCCTCGAACGCGCCGCACGCCTTCCGCGCCAGGTGGAGTTGCCCGATCAGCCGCGACTCGGACGGCGTGAACACCCGCTTCGCGGGCCGCATGTCCGGCGTCGGTAGCCGCTCGACGATCTCCTCCCGGACGTCCACCCCCGCGGCGGCGAGCTGCTGCCGCAGCGCGTGGGCGTCGGCGGCGCGGCCGTCGGATTCCATGGCGACGACGAGGCAGGCGACGATCCCGCGGAGCGCGGTCACTTCGGTCGCCAGGCGGTTGATCGTGCTGGCGGTGGCCTGGTCGGCGCGGGACTCCGCGGCCTCCTTCGCGGCCAGCCGCTCCTCAGCGTCGAGGCGGAGCCGGCGCTCGTGCTGGCCGGCGGCCACCGCCTGGTTGTACTTCGCTCGGGACACGCGTCGCTGCATCACGAGTCGCCCTTTCGCTGGTGCGGGATGAGGGGCCAGTCGCCGCGCACGAACCGGGCGCGGTCTTCCTTGCCGGGGGTGCGGCGGAAGTAGTCCGCCAAGCTCTCGGCCTGTTCGCGGGCCCATTCGGTCTGCTTGTCGTGTAGGAAGTCGAGCGAGGCCGCGCCCAGTTCGGGCTCGCGCTGGCCGATCCGCCAGGCCACCCGGCACGCGGCGAGCGCGTCTGCTGCGGCGTCGTGCGCGCCGTCGAGGGGCACCTTGTAGTGCTCGCAGAGGGCGGTCAGGGTGCGCTTGCCTCGGCGGTACGGGTCGATCTTCTTGTCGAGGACGAACGGGTCGATGACCCGCAGGTCGTCGCCGACGATCTCGGTGAGGGGCTGGACGCCGTGCCGGCGCGCCTCACGGTCGAGCATGGTGAGGTCGTAGGCGGCGTTCATCGCGACGACCGGGATCCCGGACAGGACCACCGCGGTGAGTGCGGTGACGACCTGCTCGACGACCTCTCCGGCGGGCGTGCCTTCCTTCCTGGCGCGCTCGGTGCTGATGCCGTGGACCGCTTCGGCGGCCTGGGGGATCTCCACACCGGGGTCGGCCATCCACGTAGCGGAGGCGACGGGCTGTCCGGCGCCGCACTGGACGACGCAGGCGGTGACGATGCGGTCGTTCTCCGGGTTGACGCCCGTCGATTCGATGTCGAACCCGGCGAGGCGTCCGAGGTACCAGGGCGGTGCCTGCTGGTCGGTGTGCTGATTCATGTGGTCTCCTGAGGGGTGGCCGCCCCCGCACTGCCCGCGGGGGCGGCCGTTCGTGTGCGGGCTATGCAGGGGCTGAGCGGTGGCCGGCCAGGCGGCTGCGGGCTCGTCGACGACCTCGGCCTCGTAGGCGCCGTCCTCGTCCGGGCCGGTGTTCCGGCGCTCGGTTTCGGCCTTGACCTCGTCGGCGCGCTTCTTCAGGGCGGCGACCAGGTCGTCCGTCAGGTGTCCGGCCGCGTGGGCGGCGCGGTACACGTCCTGCACGTCGTCGACCGTGAGCGCGGCCTCGGCGTCGGCGAGGTAGTCCGGGCGGGGAGCCTCGATCGCTGCCCGCGCCTGCCCGGCCGCGCCGGGGTCGAGGGCGGTCGCCGCGTTCATCGGGCCGGCGAGGGCCTGCCGCGGGGTCACGCCGCGCAACTCGACCACGACGACGGGGAACTTCTTCGTCTGCCCGTCTGCGACCCGCTGCCGTGGCTCGATCCGCAGCGTCACCGGCACGAAGCCGCGGCCGTCGGTCCCGGCGAGGACCATGTCGACCATGCCGCCCACTCCTGCGCGGCGTAGAAGGAGTGGGTCTCGGCCCGCCACATGCCCATGCCGGACAGGTCCGGGAGCATGACGTTCAGGCGGGACGTGGTGGAGCAGACGCGGCCCTTGGGCTGGAGGTGCCAGTCCTCACCGAACTGCCGCATGCACAGGCAGGGCTGGCGGGAGAGGAGTTCGGTCTCGCCGTCGCAGCGGCGCTGGCATCCGCCCTTGGACCACATCTCGTTGTACTGGTTCAGCGGATCACCGGGCGTGATCAGCGCCTCGATCGACGACGCGTTCGTGATGACCCGCCACTGGAGATCGTGGAGTTCAGCGGTGACCACTGCTCGGGCTCGCCGCCCCACAGCTTCGCCGCGGTACGGACGTGCTCCTCCGAGTGGGAGGTGATCACCCACGTGCTGGACCGCATCGGGCGGTTGCCCTGCGTGTAGCCGGTCCGCAGCCGGCCGTGCTCGGCGGCGCGGGCTTGAATGTTCCGGAGTCGGGACCCCATGGTCAGGCGGCCTTTCGGGTCGTGGCGCGTCGCCGCGGCGCGGGCTCGTGCCCGGGGGCGAACAGCGCGGGGTAGGTGGAGGGGCGGCGTGCAGCCAGCGGGTGGTCTCCAGGGCGCCGCGGAACGCGCGGTGCGCGGTCCTGTCGGCGGCATCGGCACCAGGGCGTGGGAGCCGGCGCGGAGGTTGAGGACGCCGGTGCGTTCGATGCGGGGCATCGGCTGCTCGGTGTCGTCGGGGAGGAGAACCGTCTCGCAGTAGCGCAGCGCGGCGAGTTGGAGGGTGTTCTCCGGGTAGACGGAGCGGGCCGGGCGGGTGGCGGACGACTTGTAGTCGATGAGCCACAGCTCCAGCCGGTGACCGGGCCCGGTCGGCAGCCACACCATGAGGTCGGCGGTGCCGGCGTAGCCGAGGCGCCGGTGCAGGCAGGTGATCTCGGTGGCTTCGATGTGCTCGTTGAGGTCGACGCCCCACGATTCAAGCCAGGCGTCGAGCTGGTCGACGTAGGGGTTGACGATCGGGTCGTCCGCGACGGGGGCGCCGAGGACGCGGGCTTCTGCGGCGGTGTGGACGCGGTCGCCGAGGTCGGCGGCCTGCTCCTTCACGTCGCGGTGGACGGCCTTGAGTTCCTTGGTGAGCGCCGGCCGGTCGGTCTCGACGCGGTCGGTGATGACCTGCCAGCGGTCGAGAAGGTATTCGAGGGTGACCTTGACGCCCCACGGGACCAGCGCGAAGGACTTGTTGACGGCGGTGTCGATGACGTTGGTGACGGAGACGAGGTCGGGGCCCCGGCGGGGTCGCTGTAGTAGCGGCCCCGCTCGGTGTCGCGGGCGTGCTTCGGGTTGGTCACTGCTCGTATCCGTCCTCGTCGTCGGTGAGGCGGTCCTGGCAGTCGGGGCAGAGCCCGGTGATCTGCCATTCCGCCTGGTAGGCGGCGGCCTCGGCCTCGTTCCAGAACACGCGGGTGGTGCTGTCGGTCGCGATGAGGGGCTGGCCGCAGCCGATGGGCGGGCGGATGCACCGCTCCTCGCGGACCGCGTCGGCCGGCAGGTCCCCGCCGGACAGGTGGGCGAGGAAGCCGGGGATGCCCTCGGGCGGGCAGGCACAGGCTTCGGGGTGGTCGGCGGCCATCTGTGCGAACCGGGCGTCGGTGTCGAGGTCGAGGGCGTGCCGGTCGGGGTCGTCGAGGGGAGGGACTGGCGGAGGGCTTCGATGGCCGCGTTGCGCTGCCGGGTGACGAGCGCGGCGACCTCGGGCTGCAGAGTGCTCATGCGGTCCGCCGTCCTTCGCGCAGCGCCGGGACGATGCCCTGCGGGTTGAACCGGCAGACCTTGTCCTGCACGCCGGACAGTTCCCCGGCCAGGCGGCGGACCGTGAAGGCGTCCAGCTCCAGGCGGGCCGTGTCCATCGACGCGGCGTCCTCCACGGCCTCCACCGCGGCGTCGAGTTCGCCCTCACGGGGCGTGCTCTGCACCACCGCAGCGAGCGCGTCGAGCGCGTCCAGCACGCCGTCCCGGGCGTCCGGGTCGGCCCACTGGGCGACGAGCTGGACCAGGGTGTCGGTGCGGATCTGGTCAGCGCGCAGGTAACCGGCGAGCCAGTCCGACCGGAGTTCGAAGGAGAGTTGCGGGTTGGTGCTCACGGGGTGCCTCCTCGGCGGTGGCGGCCACGGGCCGCAGAAGAAGGAGAGGAAGAAGACAGATGGCCGGTACGCGCCCAATGCGGGACACGAGGCGCCGGCGGCTGGCGGCGGCTCCGCCGCGGCGTGTGGTCTGCGATCGCCTGGGCGAGCCAGAACACGAGGGCCGCGAGGCTGAGGCCGATCAGCGCCAGTTCGATCACGGCGAGCCTGCGTACATGCAGCCCTTGTCGTGCTGCGGCTCGCACCGGCACTTCGCGCATCCGACGCACCAGTCGTTCGGGCCGTCACCGCACGTCGTGCACGCGCCCGGCTGGAGAGCCTGCGGCGGGTCGCAGTCCTTCGCCCCGGCCAGCCGCGCCGTCGGGCACGGGTACGGCAGCGTGTAGTCGGCGCCCCGGGCCATGGCGTCCGAGTCGATGCACACCGGGCACGGGCCCATCGGCGAGTCCTTGTGCAGGTGCCGGATCTCCTCGGCCGCCTTCTCCAGCTCAGCGATCCGCTCGCGGAGCCGCTCCGACTCGGCGTGCTCCCGCTTCAGCTCAGCCACCGACTCCTCAGCGACACGCACCGCGTCGGTCGACACCGACGCCATGTCGTTCGCCGTCTCCGGCGTCATCAGCAGACCCGCCGACTCCAACGCCAGCGCGATCCCCGCGGGGTCCGGTTCTGCTGCAGCGCCGCGAGGATGACCCCGGCCGCGCCGTTCACCCGCTTCGTGTTCACGCCGCCCTCCCCACCTGCTGCGGGCGAACTCCGCGTGAACCTTCTCGATCGCCGCGACGTACTGCTCCACCTGCCACGGCTGCCACCGCCGCCAATCCGGACCGAAGTACTCCGTGAACTCCACGTCCACCGCCGCGAGCGCCTGCTCCTCCACGTCCTCCGCGCGCACCATCCCCGCGCGCCGATCGCCGCCGCGTTCACGACGCCACCGCCTGAACCGACGCCGGCAGCGCCACCGCCACCTCGACCGGAACATCCCGCCACACCGTCGTCAGCACGTGCCGGCGCATCCGCTGACCCCGCAGCTCGAACGTCTCGTTCGCCGCGCGGACGCTGCCGCCAAGGACGTCGGCGTAGGCCGCCAGCTCCGGCATCCCGCCGTACAGGTGGCCCGCAGGTCGTGGATGATCGAGCCGATCGACCAGCCGGCCTCCGGGAGGTCGGGGTACTCCGCGAGGAGTTGGGTCAGCGCGGTCGCCGCGCTGAGCTGGGTAGAGTTGTTCCCCATCGGGGCCTCTCCTTCTCGTGTTCGGGTTGGTAGGGGTCGCCGAGTCGTGGGGTCGCCGGCCGGGCAAAGCTGGGCGGCCCTTCGGCGTATCCGGGGTCAGGCGCCGGCGAGAGCCGGCCTGCGGGCGGGCGCCGGGCGCCGACGGGCCGCGGGATCTTGCGGCCGGTGCGCGGGTCGCCGGCGGAGCGGACGGCGTGGATCGCAGCCCGCTGCTCGCGGTTCGTCATGATCTTCCGGCCGGGGCCGCCGTTCCGGCCGCACAGCTCCGGGTGGTCACGGAGCAGGCGACGCAGCCACGAGGTGCTCGTGCCGAGCACGAACGCGGTCTCCTGAACGGTCATGTACTCCTGGTTCGGGTCAGCCGGCGGGGTCGGCTGGTGGTACTTCCGCTTGTCCGTGGACACGGGGGTCACTGCCTTTCGTGGGGTGGGTCCTCGGTGGGGCGAGGAGGCGTGCGCCGGATGCGTGAGTCGGGCGTCTGCAAGGCGTCGCGGAGACGGCGGTACGTCTTGGGGCCCATGTGCCTGCGGGTGCCGTTCTCCAGGTGGCTGACGTAGCGGGGGCTGATTCCCGCTTGTCTGGCCAGCTCGGTCTGGGTGAGCCCCGCTTGCATGCGCTCCTCGCGGATCGCGTCCCCGATGACCTCGAAGGTCGGGGGTTGGTGCATGCATTGAAACTAACCCTAGTTGACCCTGGTTGTCTACCCCTTGGCGGACTTAAGTGACCTTAGTTGACCCTAGTGAGGGCCAGTCGAGGTCAGCGGGGTGATCCTCGGTCAACCAAAACCGGCCGTTTACCTTGGTAGAACTGGTTGGAACTGGCTGGCCCTGCGAAGATGTCGACATGGCTACTCGGGATCTCGACCGCCTCGCGAAGAGCGTGAAGGCGCACCGCCTGCAGCAGTACCCGTCGCGGGACGCGGCGGCGGAAGCCGCCGGCATCACCAGGAACACCTGGAAGAAGGTCGAGGAGGGCCAAGAGGTCCGTGAGTCGACTTACGTGAAGGTGGACAAGGCACTCGGGTGGGGCATCGGAAGCTGCGTCGCCATCACCGAAGGCGGCAACCCCGTCCTCACCGCCCCCGGCGACGACCTCACCCCTGCACCCCCGGCCACCCTGACGGCGGAGGCAGCGCGACAGGCGGCGTTCGAGGCGGCGCGCGCGAAGCTGCCGGCGTCTACCCCGATCGGGACATCGATGCGTTCAGTGATGAACTCGTGGAGATCTTGCGAAGGGCGGGCGCTGTGCGGGATGACACCTGAACTGCGACGTTCTCCCGTACAACCTTTTCGCCGTGACCGAAACGTTACCTGATTCGGCTGGTGAAGCCTCAACAAACTGTGGCCGATCGCGTGTTCGGCATGTAACTCTGGGCTCAACCACCCGGGAGGTTCCCAACGGTACTTAGGGGGACCGGTGAGTAATGTCATCAACCTCGATCTCGGCGCGGACTCCAACTTCCTTGGGTACGCGACCGAGATCGCGGGCGAGATGGTGTGTGTCCTGTCCTCCAGGGCCGCCGCAGACCGCGCATTTCAGGGACGCGTGAGGCGGTACATGAAGGCCGAGGGCCGTGACTGCGGAATCTGCCGCGCCTGCCCCGTCGGGCAGGCAGTGTAGGAACCACAGCCACACGAGGAAGCGGCTGGCGGTAGGGGTACCCGCCGCCCTTCCCCACCAATCGCTCGAACACCTTGGGGGGATGACACCTCATGCCCTATGTCGAAGTGCGGGGCAACTCCATCCGCGTGAAGTGGTGGAGCGGCGAGTACAAGCTCGACCCCGACGGCAATCCGACAAAGAAGAAGATCTACGACTCCGCGTCAGGCCCCGAACCCGGCGTTCCCTTCAAGGACGAGGAGGAGGCGTACAACTTCGGTCTCGACCGCGAGTCCGACGTGCGAAACCGGCGGAACCGTCGCAAGAACAACGAGCGCGTCAGCATGAGCGACTACTGCGACACCTGGCTCCAGAACGCCGACCTGCGGGCCCAGTCGAACAAGACGTACAAGTCGCGGATTCGCTCCGTCATCAAGCCGTACTGGTCCACCTGGATGGTGGACGAGATCACGCCACTGGAATGCGAGACGTTCGAGCGGTACATCCGCGGCAAGTACTCGCACAACTATGCTAAGGACGTCCTCGGTCTGTTCAGGACGCTGATGGGGGACGCCGTGGTGAAGTACCGGCTGCGCGACGAGTCGCCGATCATCCAGCAGCGACGCCGCGGCAAGTACCAGAAGAAGCAGATCCGGCGCCAGAAGCGCGCCCTGCCCATCACCGCAGTGCACCAACTCGCCCGGAACGCCTACACCGTTTGGGGCTTCACCGGCTGGACCTACATCTGGACCATCGCGTTCACAGGAGCCCGACCGCCGGGTGAGATGTTCGGGCTGCAGCGCGGCTACTCATCAGTGCACTGGCCCGAGTCCGAGCCTGACACGGACCTGAAGGAGGAAGCCCTCGGCAGGTACCCGCACCTGCACGCGATGCGCATCCAGTACCAGACCTACAAGCTGAGCGGCCAGGCGTATCTTGCAGCGCCCAAGTACAGCAGCTGGAGAACACTCGTAATTCCACCGTTCTTGCATGAGATGCACAGCGCGCTGCTGGCATCGCACGACAAGCCGTGGGTGTTCGTCTCCATCCTGGGCAAGCCCCTGGTGGAAACCGACTTCGACGGGACGTACTGGTTCCCGATCCGCGACGGCGCGGAAGCTCGAGCTGCCGGCCCGCAGAAGGCGCGGCCGGCGCGGCCGGCGATTCCGGCGGTGCCGGAGATGGCTGGCGAGGCGATCTACCGGTTGCGGCACTGGCACAAGGCGAAGTTGGACGAGCCGGGTGACATCCGCGGGTGGCTGTGGAGGCTCGCATGGGGCACGAGCTGCCGGGTGTCGAGGGTGTCTACAGCGAGGTGACCGTTCCGATGGAGGAGCGGATCGTGGGGTACCTGCAGGAGGTGTGGGAGAAGGAGGTTGTCGGCGAGGGTCTGTGGATGCCGCCGTTTCCCACGCCTCTCCCAACTGATCTTGTTGGGGGTGAGTCTTCCCTGTTCAGCGACCTAGAGGTGATGGAGTAGTGGAGATCGACGGAATCATCAGCGCCATCGTGATCGGTATCGTCATCGGCGTCCTGGGCCGGCTGGTGGTCCCGGGACGTCAGCGCATCGGCATCCTCTGGACGATCGCCGTCGGCATCGTGGCCGCGCTGATCGGTTCCGCGATCGCCGCGGCGTTCGACGTGGCCGACACCGACGGCGTGGACTGGGTCGAGTGGCTGATCCAGATCGGGCTGGCCGCGCTGGGCGTGGCCGCGCTGGACCGGGCCCGGGCACGCCGCTGACGCCGGCGGCGACCGGGGCGGCGAGCAGCCGACGTCCGCGGCGCGTAGGGTGATCCGGTCGGCGATCACTCACGAGGAAGGCCGCACGCGATGGCCGTGACGGACGCGGAACTGCCGTACCTGCGGCGGTGCGTGGAACTGGCGACCCGGGCGCTGGAGGCCGGCGACGAACCGTTCGGGTCGGTGCTGGTGGGCGCGGACGGCGCGGTGCTGGCGGAGGACCACAACCACGTGGCGTCCGGCGACCGCACCCGCCACCCGGAGTTCGAACTGGCCCGCTGGGCGGCCGCCCGGATGACGCCCGGGGAACGGGCGGCCGCGACGGTGTACACGTCCGGCGAGCACTGCCCGATGTGCGCCGCCGCTCATGCCTGGGTCGGCCTCGGGCGCATCGTGTACGTCGCCTCGTCCGAGCAGTTGTCGTCCTGGCTGGCCGAACTGGGCGTGCCCGCGCCGCCGGTACGGCCGCTGCCCGTCCGGGAGGTCGCGCCCGGCGTGACCGTCGACGGCCCCGTGCCGCCACTCGCGGACGAGGTCCGCGCACTGCACCGACGGTTCTACGAGGCCCGCACACCGAACGGCCGCTGACCGCGACCGGCGTCCTCCTCGGGCGGCGCTTGCAGGGCGGCGGGCGCCAGCGGACCCGGACGGCCCGGGCGGCCGCACAGGCCGACGTCCGCACAGGCCGGCGTCCGCACAGGCCCGGCGGTCCGCCGGCCGACGGTCGGCACCAACGGTCACCGGCCTGCCGTCGACCGCGGGCGATCACCGGCCGGCGGCCGACCACCAGCGATCAGCCGCCATCGGCCGACGGCCCGCGCCCACCGGCCGGCGGACCGCCCCCGCAGCCCAGCCCCCGCCGCTCAGCCGTCGGCGCCCGGCCGGAAGCGCCGGTACAGGACGGCGCCGCCGAGGACGAGCGCGGCGCTGCCCGCCAGCGCCGGAAGCACGGCGTCGGCCCCCGTCTCGGCCAGGGAGGAGGTGCCCTGCGGTGCGACGGCCCGCGGGGCGGGCTTCGGCTGCGCGCGGTCGGCGGGCGGCTCGGAGGGCTCCGGTTCCGGCTTCGGCTCGGCGGGGCGGTGCGGGCGCTCGGGGGGCTCGCCCGGCCCGTTCTCCGACTCGTTGCCGGTGGCGGGGTTGCCGATGCCCACCACGTTCACGGAGTTTCCGGTGACGTTGACCGGCAGCTCGACGGGCAGCTGGACGCCGTTGCCGGACACCAGGCCGGGCGACCCCTCGGCACCACCCTCGGCGACGGCCCCGCCGGACGGTCCCGGGCCTGCGTCCCCGCGCCCGCGTCCTGCCCCGCCTTGGCGCCGCCGGTGTTGGCGCAGCCGTTGCCGGCCGCGGGGTTGAGCAGCCCCACCACGTTCACGGTGTTGCCGCACACGTTCACCGGGACGTGCACCGGGAGCTGGACGGTGTTGCCGGAGATCACCCCGGGCGAGCCGGCCGCGGACCCGTCCGCGGCGGCGCCGTCGGACGCGAAGGCCGACCCCGGGACCGTCACGGCCCAGGCGCCGGAGGCGGCGACCGCGAGCACACCGTATCGGGTAACCCTTCTCATAGGATTCCCTGCCTTCCAGACATGGTCACGGGCACTCGCCCGCACCGGATAAAACGCGGGCGCACCACCGGAGTTATGGCTTATCGGCCTTTCACCCCATCGAGTGGCCCGTTTGTCGAACGAGCGGCAAAGAGGCTGTACGCCACCCCGCACCGGACGCGTATGCGAAGCGTCCGGGTGTGCCGGCCGCCCGGAGGCGAGCCGTCCGGGTGCCGCTTATGGTGAGCGAGGGCGCCGTTCTCCGGTCCGCGACGGGGCGCCCGGGAGGCATCGATGCTGGTCAAGCTGTCGACGGGGCCCAGGTCCGCGGTGCGGCGCCGCGTGACCGTCGGCGCGCTCGCCCTGGTCCTGCTCGGGACGGCGTTGCCCGCCCTGGCGGACGACGGCGAGGACGCGCCGGGCCTGGCCCGCTTCTACGACCAGAAGATCAGATGGGGAAGGTGCGAGGGCCTGGACGCACCCGCCGACCTCCAGTGCGGGAAGGTGACGGTCCCGCTGGACTACGCCCGTCCCAAGGCCGGCACGCTCGACCTGGCCCTCGCCCGCTACCGGGCGACCGGCGACTCCCGGGGCTCGGTCCTGCTGAACTTCGGCGGCCCCGGCGGTTCGGGCGTCAGCGAGCTGGCCTCCGGCGGCAAGGACTTCATGCACCTCACCAACGGCTACGACGTGGTGGGCTTCGACCCCCGCGGCGTGGGCCGGTCCTCCCCCGTGAGCTGCGGCCCCGGCTCCGTGGAGATCATGGAGGCGACGGACGGGGACGAGAACCTGCGCGACCCGAAGGACGTGCTCCGGCAGCTGCGGCGGGCCGCGGACGCGTGCGCGGAGCACTCCGGGCCCGTCCTGCCCCACATAGGCACTGTCAACGCCTCCCGCGACATGGACGTGATGCGCGCCGCGCTCGGCGACGGCAAGCTCAACTACCTCGGCTTCTCCTACGGCACCCGGCTCGGCGCGGTGTACGCCGCCCAGTTCCCGACAAGGTGGGCCGCATGGTGCTGGACGGCGTGGACACCCTCACCGAACCCCTGGCCGAGCAGGGCCTGGCCGGTGCGCAGGGGCAGCAGACCGCGCTGGAGAACTTCCTCGACTGGTGCGCCGAGGACATCGCCTGCCCCTTCGGCCAGGACGCCCGGGACGCCAGGCGGCAGGTGGTGCAGCTGGTCGGCTCGCTGGACGAGGACCCGGTGCCGACGGCCTTCGGGCGCCGTTTACCGGGCAGGACCTGGTGGGCGCCATCGGGCAGGCCCTGTACAGCCGGGAGCTGTGGCCCTCGCTGTCGCGGGCCATAGGGCAGCTGGTGGAGCACGGCGACACCAGCGGCCTGGAGAGCTTCGTCGCCGGTGGCTTCACCTTCCCCGTCCGGCGGGGACCGGCCGGCGGCCTCACCGACCCGAGGACGTCCCCTCGACAACCTGCCGGCGGCCCTGATGGCGATCAACTGCGCCGACGACCCCGACCGTCCCACCGCCGAGCAGGTCACCCGTTCCCTCGGCCGGCTGCGCGAGCGGTACGAGGAGGCCTCCCGGTCTTCGGCCGGTACCGGCTCACCCAGGTGCTGATGTGCTACGGCCGTCCAAGGGCACCGACTACATCCGCGACGAGGTCAAGGACCTGGACACGCCGAAGATGCTGCTGGTCGGCACGCGCGGCGACCCGGCGACGCCGTACCGCTGGACGGTGGAGACGGCCGAGCGGCTGGGCCCGTCCGCGGTGGTCCTGGACAACAAGGGCGAGGGCCACACCGGCTACGCCTCCTCCGAGTGCGTGCACCGCAAGGTCGACGACTTCCTGCTCTACGGATCGCTTCCGCCCAGCGGCAGCTCCTGCGGCTCCCAGGACGACGAGGCGGACACGGGCGACGACGGCTCCTGAGCCCGGACCCCTCGCACCGGCGGGGGCGACGGCCGAGGCGGGCGCTACGGGCGGCGCCGCACCGGCGGGCGGGTTCCGCAGGCGCCGCCTGCCCGCGCCGTCGGGCCGCGCCGTCGGGCCGCGTCGGCGGCCGGAGCCGCGTCGGCGGCCGGAGCCGCACCGCCCGCCACAGGCCGCCGGAAAGATCCTGAATACTCTGAATGCCTGATACGCGTATCCGCCCTATCGTGCTGAACATGGAGCACGATCTCTCTCCCGCCACCCTCGCCGAACTCCGGCGTCCCCGCCCCTATCCCGCGGTGTCCGTGCTGACGCCGACCCACCGCCGGGAACCCGGCAACGCCCAGGACCGGCTCCGGCTGCGTCACGCGGTCGGCGAGGCGAAGAAGCGCCTGGAAGCCGATCCCGCCATCACCCGGGAGCGGCGCGTCGAGGTCGCCCGGCAGCTCGACCAGGCCCTCGCCGAGGTGGACCTGACGCACGCCGAGGACGGACTGGCGATCTTCGCCGCGCCGGGCGAGCACCAGGTCTGGACGCTCTCCCGCAGCGTGCCCGAGCGTGTGGTGCTCTCGGACACCTTCCTCACCCGCAATCTGGTCGCGGCCCACACCGCCGAGCGGCCCTTCTGGGTGCTGTCGGTCTCCGCCGACCGGGTCACCCTGTGGAGCGGCGGCACGGACCGCGTCACCGAGGCCCGCACCGGCGGCTTTCCGATGACCCGGCCGGAGCGGAACTTCGACCCCGAGCGCCAGCAGCGGACCGGCGACTCCCCGAGCACGTTCCGGGACGAGGACACCCGCCGCTTCCTGCGCGAGGCCGACGCCGCCCTGAGCAGGGTGCTGCGCGAGCACCCGCGTCCGCTGTACGTCACCGGGCCCGAGGCCGCGCTGGCCGTGCTGGACTCGGCGGGCCGGGCCGCCGCGGGCGCGGTGCACGTCCCGCACGGCGGCCTCGCCCACGGCACCCCGGAGGCCGTGTGGCAGGCGGTCCGCCCGCTGCTCGCGGCCGAGGCGCGCCGGTCCGCGGACGCCGTCGCCGAGGAGCTGCGGTCCGCCCGGGGGCGCCGGGACTTCGCCGCGGGCGTGGACGAGATCTGGCAGAGCGCACGGGCCGGCCGGGTCCGGCTGCTCGCCGTCGAGGAGAACTACCGCACCACGGTGATGGACGTCGGCGACCATCTGGAACCGGCGGCCGACGGCGATCTCGACGCCCGCGAGGACATCGTGGACGAGATCGTCGAGCAGTGCCTGGAGACCGGCGCCGAGGTCCGTTTCGTCCCCGACGGCACCCTGACGGAGGCGGACGGCATCGCCGGGGTGCTGCGCTACTGACCCGGACCGGCCCCGGCGGGCGCGCCCGCGGCCTTGCGCGCCCCCTCCCCGCCCCGTGCTTCCCGTCCGCCGCGCGGCCCGCCCGTTCTTGACGGCCGTGCGACCCTGTTCGCCGTACACGTGTCCGCCCGCCGGTGCGGGCCGGCGGGTGCGCGGCGGGCGGGGAAGGAGCCGACGGAGCGTGAGCGAGCTGCTGGGCGTGGCGGTCCTGGGCGCGGGCCACATGGGCGCCGACCACATACGACGTCTTGACCGCGTGGTGAGCGGCGCCAGGGTCGCCGCCGTGGCCGACCCCGACGCCGAGCGGGCCGAGGAGGCGGTGGCGGGCATCGACGGGGTCACCGTGCACACCGACGCCGAGGCGGCCCTCGACGCGCCCGGCGTCGAGGCGGTCCTGATCGCCTCGCCGGGCGAGGCCCACGAGGCGGCGCTGCTGGCCGCGTTCGACCGCGGGCTGCCCGTCCTGTGCGAGAAGCCGATGGTGCCCGACCCGGCGGGCGCGCTGCGGGTGGTGGAGGCGGAGGCGCGACTGGGCCGGCGCCTCGCGCAGATCGGCTTCATGCGCCGCTTCGACGCCGAGTACCGGCAGCTGAAGGCCCTGCTGGACGGCGGCCGGCTGGGCCGCCCGCTCATGCTGCACTGCGTGCACCGCAACGTCTCCTCCCCGCCGCGCTTCACCTCCGCGATGCTCATCGACAGCTCCGTCTCGCACGAGATCGACGCGGCCCGCTGGCTGCTCGGCCAGGAACTGACCGCCGTGACGGTGCTGCGCCCGGCCCCGTCCTCGGGCGCGCCCGAGGGGCTGCTCGACCCGCAGTTCGTGCTGCTGGAGGCGGAGCGGGGCGCCCTCGTCGACGTGGAGGTCTTCGTCAACTGCGGCTTCGCCTACGAGGTGCGCTGCGAGGCCGTGTGCGAGGCGGGCAGCGCGCGGATCGGCGACGCCCGCTCGACGGTGGTGACGGCGGCGGGCCGCAGGAGCGAGGAGGTGCCGCAGGACTACGTGGTGCGGTTCGCCGACGCCTACGACCGCCAGGTGCGGGCGTGGGTCGACGCGACGCGGCGGGGCCGGGTGACCGGCCCGAGCGCCTGGGACGGGTACGCGGCCTCGGCGGTCGCCGCGGCCGGCGTCCGGGCCCTGGAGAGCGGCGCCCGCACACCGGTCGCCCTGGCCCGCGCCCGGCCCTGTACGCCGACCCCGGAACCCGGCCTTAGAACACGCGCCCGTCGAACGCCAGAACGGTCGCCGGGGAATGCCGCCCCTCCCCAAGTCCCGTACGGCTTCTACGACTTGACGGCCGGGCGGACTACGCCGTCCGGGTGCCGGAGTCGCTCAGCGGAGACTATGGCATATGCCGACGGCATCGCCGTATCGTGTGTTGCCAAATCCCTTACACCCCGTCGCGAGCTGTGCAACAGTCGTAACGGTCCCTCCCTCAGCCCTGGTTCCGCCCTGGCCGAACCGTCTGCACACCGGAGTGCGTCATGCCGTCCCATCTCTCCGCGGACCGCCCCTCCGCCCAGCCGCCGGGCGGCGGCTCGGTCGAGGCGCTGATAACGCAGACGCGGCGGCTCAAGGGCGACGTCGACGCCGTGCGGCGCGGCACGCCGTCCGACGGGACGAACCCGCGGGGCCGCTGGCAGCGGGCGCTGTACGACCTCGCGCTGCACCAACTGGAGGACCTGGACGCCCACTTGGCGCAGCTCAGGGACGGCCCGCTGCCCGCCCCGGACGCCCCCGCCGGCCTCCCGGCACCGCGGGCCGGCTCGCTGCTCAGCCGGGTCGGCAGCGCGGAGTGGAACCTGCTGACGGACGAGGCCGACTGGTCCGGTGAGCTGTACCAGATCCTCGGCCGCGACCCGGCCGCCGGGCCGCTCACCCTGGACGAGCTGCCGTCCCTGGTGGTCGACGAGGACCGGCCCCGGCTGACGGCGATGGTCACGGACTGTCTCGTCGACGCCCGGCCAATCGACGGCGAGTTCCGCATCCTGCGCCCCGGCGGGGCCGTACGGACCGTGCACATGATGGGCGAGCCCGTGCTCGACGCCGACGGCAGCACCGCCTCGATGTGGGCGGTGCTGCGGGACGTCAGCGAACTGCGGCGCAGCCAGCGGGTGGTGAGCGAGACCCGTGACTCCCTCCGCCGCGAGCGGCCGCGGGACGAGCAGCGGGCCGGGGTGGAGCCGCGGGAAGCCGCACCCGGCCGGTGGCAGGGCTTCCTGCGGCTCCCGTCGCACCGGCCCCCCGCCCTGGACATCGCCGTTCCGCCCTCGGACACCGCCGGCCCGGCGCCGGCGGACGACGGCTGGGCCGACGTCCTGGAGCTGGCCGACGGCGACGTCGTCCTCAGCGCGGGCGTCCTGGCGGCCCCCCGCCCCGGCGCCCCGGCGGACACGGCGCTGCTGGTGGGCACGCTGCGCGGAATGGCGATGGCCGACACCCCGCCCGGCCCCCTGCTGGCGGCGCTGACCGGACTCCACGACGCCGCCGGCCGCCCCGCCCTGGCCGGTGCCGTGTGCTGCCGCTACCGGCCCGGCACCCGCACCCTGGAATGGGCCCGCACGGGCGGCCCCGCCCCATTGCTGATCCGCGACGGGACGGCCCACAGGCTCCGCGCGCCCGACGAGGCGCGGGGCACGGACGGGCTCGGGCAGGCGGAGGAGACCCTCGAAGCGGGCGACCTGCTGCTCCTGCACCCGGCGGGCCCCCTCGCCTCCCCCCGTCTGCTCCTCCCCCTCGGCCGGCGGCTCGCCGGGACCCGCACCGCGCAGGACGGCGTCCGGGCCCTCGCGGAGGAGCTCGGCGCACCCGGCTCCCCGGGCGGCACCGGCGCGATCCTGCTCGCCCGCGTGCTGCCCTAGCCGCGGCGTCGCCGCACCGGCGCTCCCCGGCGGTCACGCCTTGGCGCTGCCGCCGGCCTTCCCCTTCCCTTGGGCAGGGCCAGCTTGATCTCCTCCCGCAGTTCCTCGATCTTCGGGTAGCCGGCGTACTCGGCGGTCAGCCGGTACATCTGGCGCAGCCGGTCCCAGGTGCGGTGGGAGGAGTTGGAGCCCATCGACATGAGGGCCAGCCGCGCGTAGCGGTCCGCCTGTTCCGGGTCGTCGGCGATGAAGCACGCCGAGGCCATGGACAGATGGTCGAAGATCTTCGACCGCTCGCGGCCGTCGACCCGCAGTTCCAGCGCCTTCTCCGCGTAGTACTGGGCGTGCACGGCGGCGCCCGGCTCGAACTCCGCCAGGGTGCGGTAGGCCAGCGCCGTCATGCCGTACAGGTCCTCGTCCTTGAAGGTCTGCATCCAGTCCGGCGGTTCGGTGTCGTTGCGGTCGGAGACGAACAGGTCCTCCGCCTGCCCCAGGGTGCGCCGCATCGCCTGCCCCTTGCCCATCGACGCCTGCGCCCAGGCCTCGATGGTGTGGAACATCGCCTTCGTACGGGGCAGCAGACGCTCCCCGGAGCCGGACGTGGCGAGCTTCATCAGGTGCAGGGCGTCGTCGGGCCGGCCCAGGTGCACCATCTGCCGGGCCGCCCGGGACAGGGCCTCGCCGGCGCGGGGCCGGTCGCCGCCCTCGCGCGCGGCGTGCGCGGCGATCAGGAAGTACTTCTGGGCCGTCGGTTCCAGGCCGACGTCGTGCGACATCCAGCCGGCCAGGACGGCGAGGTTGGCCGCGACGCCCCACAGGCGCCGCTGGAGGTGGGGTGGATGGTGGTAGGCGAGCATGCCGCCCACCTCGTTGAGCTGGCCCACCACCGCCTTGCGCTGGAGTCCGCCGCCGCGCGCGGCGTCCCAGGCCCGGAACACCTCGACCGAGCGCTCCAGTTCCTCGATCTCCTGCGACCCGACGGGGGCGGCCTCGTAGCGGTCGAACCCGGCGGGGTCGGCGGTGTGCAGGGGACGGTCGAGATCGGGAGCGTCGGCAGCCAGGGCCGGATCGGTGTGCAGCCAGTCGTGCATGGCGCTGCTGAGTGCGGAGCCCGCGGCGAGCGCGGCGCCCGCGCCCACCAAGCCGCGTCGGTTGAGCATGAGGTCCATTCCCGTGAATTCGGTGAGGACCGCGGCGGTCCGCTCGGGCGCCCACGGCACTCCGTCGGGATGTTCCTCGCTCCCGCCGCCCTGCCGTTTCCCCGTACGCCCGTGCCGGACCAGACCGAGGTCCTCGATGGTCACGACACGGCCGAGACGCTCGGTGAACAGGGCCGCCAGCACCCGCGGTACGGGATCGCGCGGGATCTCTCCCATGTCGATCCAGCGCCGCACCCGCGAGGTGTCCGTCGCCAGCTGGGGTGGCCCATGGCCGCCGCCTGCCGGTTGACCAGCCTCGCGAGTTCTCCCTTGGACCAGCCGGCCAGGCCGAACAGGTCGGAGAGGCGGGTGTTGGGTTGTCCGCTCACGTCAAGCCCCAGGTACTCGGCTGAAGTTGACAGTAGCCGCGCAGGACATGCCGGGCGACTATTCGCCAGGGTTCGCCAGGGTGCGCCAGATGGTGTGCCAGGGCCGGGCGGGTGTCAGGTAGGAGTGCGCCACCCCGACCAGACCGCCGCCGGGGCATTCCCCAGGGTGCGTCCGCGGCGGCCGGTCAGGGCAGCGCGACGACTTCGACGAGCGAGACGAGCGCGACGGGTTCGGCGAGTTGAGCGAACGCGGCGGGTTCGACGAGTTCTCCGACAGGCACAGCAGGCACACGAAGGGATCTGTCTCGCCCATGTACGCAGCATCGTCCCCCGTGTCCGCCCCGTCCCGGCCCCTGCACACCCGACCGGCGGGCAGCGGCCCCTACCTCGCCCCGGCGCGCCCGGCGGCCCCCGTGCTCGGGCGGGCCGGACGCGGCGCGCGGCGGGTCCCGGCACCCAACCGCTCAGCGGGAGAATCGACTTGTCCGGCGCTCAGGGCGCCCAGCTGCGCAGCGCGATCGCCTCGGTGCACCGCATCTGTCCCGAGTTCGCGCCGGTGCAGGTGCTGCGCCGCAGCGGCCGGTCGGTGCTGCTGGTCGGCACCACCGGACGCAGCACGGCCGTCGCCAAGTGTTTACTGGACCACTCCCCCGCGTGGGCCGAGCGGATCCGGCACGAGATAGCGGCCTACCGCTCGTTCGTCCGGCACCGCCCGCCGGTGCGGGTGCCGAGGCTGATCGCGGCGGATCCGGACAACTGCACGCTCGTCGTCGAGCGGATGCCGGGACGGGTGGCGGCACTGCAGCGGCACCCGGCGGAGGCGCCGCCGCGGCCGGACATCCGGGCCGCTCTCGGGGCGATCTGCCGGCTCAACGCCTGGCGGCCGCCGGCGGGCACGTTCGGCGCCCCGCTGGACTACGCGGCACGGATCTCCCGGTACCACGAGCTGGGCCTGCTCACCGACCGGGACCTGGGCGACCTGCAGAAGCTGCTGCACGGCATCGCCCACGCGGCCGGCCGCGGCGGCATGGGCCAGTTCTGCCACGGCGACGCGCTGCTGTCCAACGTCCTGATGTCGCCGGCCGGTCCGGTGCTGGTCGACTGGGAGCACGCGGGCTGGTACCTGCCGGGCTACGACCTCGCGACGCTGTGGTCCGTCCTCGGTGACGCGCCGGACGCCCGCCGCCAGATCAGCCAGATCGCCCAGTCCGCGGGCCCGGCCGCGCGGGACGCGTTCCTGGTGAACCTGATGCTGGTGCTGACCCGGGAGATCCGGACGTACGAGTCGGCGGTGCAGCGCTCCATGCAGGAGCCGGCCCCGGCGACGCCCGCGGGTGCCGTGCCCTCCGGCGAGGAGCAGCGGCTGCTGCTGCGCCGGCTGCACGACGACTGCCAGCTGGCCCGCCGGGCCGTGCGCGCGGCGGTCGGCACCCGCTGACCCGGGACGAGAGGCCCGCGGTGCGCTTGTCCGGGCGCGCCGCGGGCCTCTGCCGTTCCCGGCCGCCAGTGCACGGCGGTCGGGGACCACAGGTGTACGCCACTGACGCCGCGCAGGCCCGCGGCCCGCCGCCGCGAAACTCGCCCGACCCCCTGCTGACGTGGGAAATCACCGGGAGAACGCCGAGTCTCCCGCATGATTGACGGATCGTCGGACCGCCGGGTACGACTGACGGACGCCCGGCCCCGCACGTCCCGTCACGCCCCACGGTCACAGGAGGCCGCCTTGCGACGATCCGTCACCTCCCCCGCGCCGGTTCCCCGGCGCGGACGCGCCCGCACCGCGGCCGGTGCCGTGGCCACGGCGGCGCTGCTGCTGCCGCTGCTCGGTGCGGCGCCCACCGCCGCCGACCCGGCCGGCGCGCCCCCGCACCGGACCGGCTCCAGCGGGCGTTCGCGGCCGCCGCGGCCGAGTACGACGTGCCGCAGAGCGTGCTGCTGGGCGTCTCCTACCTCCAGTCCCGCTGGGACGCGCACGGCGGCGCGCCGAGCGTGACCGGCGGCTACGGCCCGATGCACCTCACCGACGCCCGCACGGCCCTGGCCGAGGCGTCCTCCCTCACCACGGCGGCACGGAGGACCCCCGGGGCGACGACGCCCGCCCGCCGCTGCGCCCGCAGCCGGCGCCGGCGGACGGCGGGAGCCTGCCGGAGCGGCTGACGACGCTGCCCCGGGCGGCCGAGCTGACCGGGCTCAGCCCCGAGGAACTGCGCACCGATCCGGCCGCCAACATCGCCGGGGGCGCCGCGCTGCTGGCCGCCGCCCAGCGGGACCTGGGCGAGCCGCCGAGTTCGGACCCGGCCGACTGGTATGGGGCCGTGGCCCGGTTCTCGGGTGCGCAGGACACGGGGACGGCGGCGGCGTACGCGAACGACGTGTACGCGGTCATCCGGGACGGCGCGGCCCGCACCACGGACGCCGGGCAGCGCGTGACCCTGGCGGCGCGGCCGGATCTCGCCCCGGACACGGGCAGTTGGGGCGGACGGGGCTGCGGGCCGCGGCGGCGGCCGGCACGGAGTGCCCGCCCACCGTGTCGTGCGAGTGGATCCCGGCCCCGTACGAGGAGTTCGGCGACGGCGACTACGGCAACCACGACCGGGCGGACCGGCCGGCGGCCAGCGCATCCGGTACATCGTCGTGCACGACACGGAGGGCGCCTGGGAGGGCGTCCTCGACATGGTCCAGGATCCGACCTATGTGTCCTGGCACTACTCGCTGCGCTCCACCGACGGTCACATCGCCCAGCATGTGAAGGCGAAGGACGTGGCCTGGCACGCGGGCAACTGGTATGTGAACGCCGGTTCGATCGGTTTGGAGCACGAGGGTTTCCTGGCCGAGCCGGACGCCTGGTACACGGAGGCCATGTACCGGTCGTCGGCGCGCCTGGTGAAGTATCTGGCCCAGAAGTACGACATCCCGCTGGACCGGCAGCACATCCTCGGCCACGACACCGTGCCCGGTCCGACCTCCGGCACCATCCGGGGCATGCACACCGACCCGGGCCCGTACTGGGACTGGGCGCACTACTTCAAGCTGCTGGGCCGTCCCCTCACCCCGTCCGCCGGGAAGGACTCGGGGTGGTGACGATCCGTCCGGACTACGACGCGAACCGGCCCGTCTTCACGGGGTGCGAGTCCAGGGGCGAGCCGTGTGCCGTGCACGGCTCCAGCGCGGTGCGGCTGTACGCCGACCACCGCGAGGACGCGCCGCTGATCAGGGACATCGGTCTGGGAAGCGCCCCGACGACCGGGGTGAACGACCTGTCGTCCCGGGTCTCCACCGGTCAGCAGTACGCGGTCGCCGACCGCTGGGGCGACTGGACCGCCATCTGGTACCTGGGGCAGAAGGCGTGGTTCCGCAACCCGGCGGAGCAGCCGACGGCGGTGCCGTCCAAGGGGCGGGTCGTCACCCGAGGGAGGGCCTGGACAGCGTGCCGGTGTACGGGAGGGCCTATCCGGAGGCGGCGGCCTACCCGGCCGGGTGCCGGTGCAGGCGGTGTCCCCGCTGCCGTACCGGCTGCCGAAGGGGCAGAAGTACGTCGTCGGGGACACGGTGCCCGGCGAGTACTACTACGCGGTGACCTTCGACGAGGCCTCCCACCGGGTGGTGACCGGCGAGGACGTGTACTACGAGATCCAGTACGGCCACCGCGTCGGGTTCGTCCGCGCCGCCGACGTCCGCCTGGTGCCCTCCGAATCCTGACCCGGCCCCGTGCCTCAGCCCTGCTGGAACAGCTCCGCCGGGAGCGGCTTCAGCAGGGCGTACAGGTCGTCGGTGATGGGGCGGTCCCACGCGGCGATGGTGACCAGCACCTTGTCGCTGCGGTCGAACTGCACGCAGGAGATGCGGCCCTCGGACAGCTTGAGGCGGCGCACGATCAGCAGGTTGTCGCCCTGCATCACCGGCACGTCCTCGCTGCCGACGACGGTCACCTCCTCGTCGTTCTCCAGCGCGAGCAGCAGCTGCGCCACCTCGAAGGGGGCTGGCCCTCGGGCAGCTCACGGGCCGGGGAGCCCTCGGGAGGTTGCCGATGATCATCGCGGGGCCGCGGCCGCCGAACAGGTCGTAGCGCAGGAAGACGCCCTGGCAGGTGCCGTCGGGGCGGGGAGCAGCCCGGCGCCGAGGTTTCCGGGCCAGTCGCCCGGGTCCATGGCCAGTACGTCGAAGTCGGGCCCGGCGGGTGTGGCGCTGCGGCGGCGGAGGAACGACATGCCGCCATGGTACGTGGCCGGGCGGCTCGCGCGGCGTGCGGGCGGCGCCCGATCCGGGCCGTACGATCCCCGGGCGGCGGCCCGGCCCGGGTGTTCGCTGCCGCGGGGTCCGCCGGTGTGTTCCGGTCCGGGGGCCCGCCGGGGCTCCGGTCCGGCCCAGGCCGGTGCCCGGCTCACTCCTCGGGCGGCGCCGGCGGCACCACGGCGACCGGGCTCGCCGCGTGCAGCAGCACGGCCTGGGTGACCGAGCCCATCATGCGGGCGGGGGCCAGCAGGCGGCGCCGGTGCCGGCCGACGACGACCAGCTCGGCGTCCCGGGAGGCCTCGACCAGGTGTCCGGCGGCGTCGCCCGCCACCACGAGGGGCTCCGCCGGGACACCGGGGTGGCGTTCGCGGTGCGGGGCCAGGAAGCCGTCGACGAGCGCCCGGACCTCACTCTCGACGGCGACCTCGTCGATCACCGGCGGCACGATCTGGCCGGGCGCGACCCAGGTCTGCACCGGGGACGGATAGGCGGCGACCACCTGCAGGCGGGCCTCGCGCAGGGCGGCCTCGGCGAAGGCGAAGGCGAGGGTGGCCTCGTCGGGGCTGTCCGCGTGCAGGCCGACGACCACGCGGGGGCCGGGCTCGGCGGGGGCCTCGCCGTGGACCTCGCGGCCGGGGCGGGGCACGACCACCACGGGGCACTCGGCGTCGCGGGCGGCGGCCAGCGAGGTCGAGCCGAGCAGGAGGCTCGCGAAGCCGCCGCGGCCACGGGAGCCGAGCACCAGGAGCTGCGCCTCGGCGCCCAGCTCGGGCAGCGTGGCGGCCGGGACGCCGTCCAGGGCGACGTACTCGCAGGACGGGGCGTCGGTCCGCCGCTCCACCCGGGCCCGGGCCTGCTCCAGCACCGGGTCGTCCTGCGGCGGGACGACGGCGAGCACCTCGGGCCGGCCCCAGGTGCCGTACTGGCGCAGGTGCACGACGCGCAGCGGGGCGGCGCGCATGCGGGCGGCGTCCTGGGCCCAGTCCAGGGCCCGCATGCTGTCGTCCGAACCGTCGACCGCCGCGATGACCGGCAGGGTGCTCATGGGTTCCTCACCTCCGGGGTACGCCCTGTCCCTCCGGCGCCAGCCTCGCCCGGGCGCCGGTGCCTCGGGGGCGCTGGGGGTCGCGTGTCCGGAAAATCGAGGTCGACACCCCCGGTTCGGGCGACACCGCCGGTTCGGGCGACACCGCCGGTCCGGATGACACCGCCGGTCCGGATGACACCGCCGGTCCGGTCGGCATCCTCGGGGCGGGCGATGTCCCCGAGGCCGGGCCCGGCCCTCGGTATCGGGCCCGGCCCTCGGGGGCGTGCGGCCCGGCTCAGGTGAGGTCGAACTCGCCCTCCCGGGCCCCGACACGAACGCGCCCCACTCGTCGGGCGTGAAGATCAGGGAGGGGCTCTCCGGGCGGGCGCTGTTGCGCATGGCGATGAAGCCCTCGACAAAGGCGATCTGGACATCCCCCGGCCGCGGCTGCTGGACTGCCACTGCGCGTTGCTGAGGTCCAGCTCCGGCTTGTCCCAGCCGGTGAGCGGGCGCTGGTGGGTGGTGGTCTCGGCCACGTCCGTGCTCCTCCCGATTGCGTCGTCCGCGGTCAGCCTAGCGAGCGGCCCGGGGCGCCGACAGGCCACGTGAGGGGGACCTTTCAGGAGGGGCCGAAGAAGGCGATCAGCCGCTGTGCGAACCACCGCGGGTCGTCCAGCCACGGATAGTGCCCGGCGCCGGGCTGCACCGCGAACTCGGCGTCGGGGAACACCTCGGCGCTGCGTCGGGCCAGGTCCGGGCGCGGGCCGCCGTCGAGTTCGCCGGCGAGGACGAGGACCGGGGAGGGGAAGCCGGCCAGGGCGGCCCGGGTGGCGGGCGGGTCGTAGGCGCCCGCGGCGTCGAACACCTCGGCCGCGTCGTCGTTGTACTCCGTGTCGCCGGCGGCCTCGAGGGCGCGGGCCGCCTCGTCCCAGCGGCCGTGGAAGAAGGGGGCGAGGACCGGGTCGTAGCCGCCGGTGCCGGCCAGCCAGGCCTCGAAGGCCGGGGACGCCTGCGCGTACCAGGGCTCGTCCTTGCGCAGCAGGGCCGCGGCCCGCCGGTCCCCTGCCGTCGCCGGCATACCGAGGGCCCGGGGGATGACGGTGACGAGCGCCAGACGGGAGACCCGGCCGGGGTGGCGGGCGGCGTGGAGGAGGGCCAGGTTGCCGCCGGCCGAGTGCGCGACCACGTCGACGCGCTCCAGCCCGAGGTGGACGCGCAGCGCCTCGACGTCGGCGACCTGCCGGTCGCAGCGGTAGGTCGCCGGGTCCGCCGGGACGGCGGAGTCCCCGGTGCCGCGGAGGTCGAGCAGGATCAGCCGGCGACGGGCGGTGAGCCCGCCGAGGTCTCCGAGGTAGGCGGAGGCCCGCATGGGTCCGCCGGGGAGCACCACGAGCGGGTCGCCCTCGCCTCGGACGTGGTAGGCGAGCCGGGTTCCGTCGTGGGCGGTGAAGGTCGGCACGGCGCCGATCATCACCGGCGTCTGCCACGGGCCGCAACCGGTTTCGCCGGTGGCCGTAACCGGTTTTGGCGGGCGGAGGCGGTGGGGCTGGCGTGGAACGCGTGGGCGGGGACGGCTGCTGGAGGAGTGCGGGAGGGGCCCTGGAAAGTGGGGGCAGGCCCCTTGCCCGGGGCGCGTGCGGCCTGCGTTACTGATCTCCGGCAACACGACCGAATGATCGGTCGCCCGTGATGACGTGCTGGGCGAGGGAGAAGTCCCGATGACGGATGCGACGACGGAGCTGCTGGACGCGGGGGAACGGCTCGACCGGGAGGCGCTGCGGGCGCTGCAGCTGGAGCGGCTGCGCGCGTCGCTGCGGCACGCCTACGACAACGTGCCCTTCTACCGCGACTCCTTCGACAAGGCCGGGGTCCGTCCCGAGGACTGCCGGTCGCTCGACGACCTCGCGCGCTTCCCGTTCACCACCAAGGCCGACCTGCGGGAGAACTACCCGTACGGGATGTTCGCCGTGCCGCGGGAGAAGGTGCGCCGCATCCACGCCTCCAGCGGCACCACCGGCCGGCCGACGGTCGTCGGCTACACCGACGGCGATCTGTCGCTGTGGGCGGACATGGTCGCCCGGTCGCTGCGGGCCGCGGGTGCCCGGCCCGGGGACACGGTGCACGTGGCGTACGGCTACGGGCTGTTCACGGGCGGACTGGGCGCGCACTACGGGGCGGAGCGGCTGGGCTGCACGGTGGTCCCGGCGTCCGGCGGCATGACCGCCCGCCAGGTGCAGCTGATCCAGGATCTGCGGCCCGGCGTCATCATGGTCACCCCGTCCTACATGCTCACGCTGCTGGACGAGTTCGAGCGGCAGGGCGTCGATCCGCGCGGCACGTCGCTGCGGGTGGGCGTCTTCGGGGCGGAGCCGTGGACGGAGGAGATGCGGCGGGAGATCGAGGAGCGGTTCGCGATCGACGCCGTCGACATCTACGGGCTGTCGGAGGTGATCGGCCCGGTGTGGCGCAGGAGTGCGTGGAGACCAAGGACGGGCTGCACGTCTGGGAGGACCACTTCTTCCCGGAGATCGTCGACCCGGTGACCGGTGAGGTGCTGCCGGACGGCAGCGAGGGCGAGCTGGTGTTCACCTCGCTGACCAAGGAGGCGATGCCGGTGATCCGGTACCGGACGCGTGATCTGACGCGGCTGCTGCCGGGGACGGCACGGGTGTTCCGCCGGATGGAGAAGGTCACCGGGCGCAGCGACGACCTGGTGATCCTGCGCGGGGTGAACCTCTTCCCCACCCAGATCGAGGAGATCGTGCTGCGCACACCGGGCGTGGCGCCGCACTTCCAGTTGCGGCTCACCCGCGAGGGGCGGCTCGACGCCCTGACCGTGCGGGCGGAGGCCCGCCCGGACGCCGGGCCGCAGGTGCGTGAGGCGGCGGCGCGGGCGATCGCGCAGCAGATCAAGGACGGCATCGGGGTGTCGGCGGGGGTGGAGATCGTCGAACCGGAGTCGCTGGAGCGGTCGGTGGGCAAGATCCGGCGGATCGTCGACGAGCGCCCCCGCTAGAGGCGCCCCTCTAGCGGGCGGTGTCGCCGGTCGGGCCGGACGCGGGCGGCCGGCGGCCCGCGCCGGCGAACCGGTCCCGCAGCTCCCGCTTGAGGATCTTGCCGCTGGCGTTGCGGGGCAGCTCCGGCGCGAACAGCACCCGCTTGGGCGCCTTGAAGGCGGGCAGCCTCTGGCGCGCGTGGGCGACCAGGTCCGCCTCGGTGACCTCGCCGCGGGGGACGACGACCGCCGTGACGGCCTCGATCCACCGCTCGTCGGGCAGGCCGATCACGGCGGCCTCGGCGACGGCGGGGTGGGTGTAGAGGGCGTCCTCCACCTGGCGCGAGGCGACGAGGACGCCACCGGAGTTGATGACGTCCTTGACCCGGTCGACGATCGTGAAGTAGCCGTCCGCGTCCCGTACGGCGAGGTCCCGGAGTGGAACCAGCCGCCGCGGAAGGCCTCCTCGGTCTCCTCGGGCTTGTCCCAGTAGCCCTCGCACAGCTGCGGGGAGCGGTAGACGATCTCGCCGGGCGTGCCGTCGGGCACGTCCTTGCCGTCCTCGTCGACGACGCGGGCCTCGACGAACAGCACGGGCCGGCCGCAGGAGTCCATCCGGCCCTCGTGCTCGGCGGGGCCGAGGACGGTGGCCAGCGGTCCGATCTCGCTCTGCCCGAAGCAGTTGTAGAAGGCGAGCGACGGCAGCCGCTCCCGCAGCCGCCGCAGGACGGGCACCGGCATGATCGACGCCCCGTAGTACGCCTTGCGCAGGCCGCCGAGGTCCCTGGTCGCGAAGTCGGGCCGGTTGGCCAGGCCGATCCACACGGTGGGCGGCGCGAAGAGGCTGTCCGCGCGGCCGGTCTCGATCAGGTCGAAGAGGCGGTCGCCGTCGGGCGCCTCGAGGACGGTGTTCGTCGCGCCGACCGCCAGGTAGGGCAGCAGGAAGACGTGCATCTGCGCCGAGTGGTACAGCGGCAGCGCGTGGACGGGCCGGTCCCCGGCGCTCAGGTCGAGGGCGGTGATGGCGCTGAGGTACTCGTGGACCAGCGCCCGGTGGGTCATCATCGCGCCCTTGGGCAGGGCGGTGGTGCCGGAGGTGTACAGCAGTTGCACCAGGTCCCCGGCGCCGGGCTCGGGGCCGTCGTAGGCCCGCGCCGTGTCCAGCCGGGCGAGGAGGGAGCCGGCGGCGTCCCGCAGCGGCAGGGTCCGTACGCCGCCGGGGAGCCGGCCGGCCAGGTCCGGGTCGGCGAGGACGAGGGTGCTGCCCGACTGGCCGACGATGTAGGCGAGGTCGTCGCCGGTGAGGTTCTGGTTGACCGGCACGTGCACCAGGCCGGCGCGGGCGCAGGCGAGGAAGGCGATGAGATAGGCGTCGGAGTTGTGGCCGTAGGCGCCGACCCGGTCGCCGGGCGCCAGGCCCTCGTCCCGCAGGACGGTCGCCGCGCGGGAGACGGCGGCGTCGAGTTCCTCGTAGGTCCAGGAGCGGTCGCCGTACTCGACCGCGATGCGTGCCGGGGTGCGCCGGGCGCTGCGCCGCAGCACCCCGTCGACCGTGCTGCCGTGTCCGGGCGTCATGACTGACGATCCTCGGCCCGGTGCCGGGCGGGTCAAGACGCGTGCGTCCGGCCGGGGCGCGGTGCGTGCGTCCGGCCGGGGCGCGGTGCGCGCGCTCCCCGGGACGGGTGCGGTCTCCGCCCGCGGACCGCCGTTCGTCATGTCACTGACACGTGCACATACCGAGTGGTACGGTCAACCGCCCTTCCCCAGTGATGTCGG
The DNA here is from genome assembly GCA_003248315.1 of Streptomyces sp. SW4. Lineage (GTDB taxonomy): Bacteria > Actinomycetota > Actinomycetes > Streptomycetales > Streptomycetaceae > Streptomyces. The sequence continues at coordinate 5,194,388 of QKWM01000004.1, read as the reverse complement.
GAGGTCCCATGCGCACCCGTCGTTCCCGACGGTTCCTCGCCCCTGCCGTCGCCCTGCTCGCCGCCGTCACCGCGCTGCCGGCGTCCGCGGCCGACCGGCACGAGCGGCCGGACCGGGACGAACGTCCGTCGCACGGCGGGCTGTCCGCCGTGATCCGGTACACCGAGCACGGCATTCCGCACATCCTCGCCGACGACTACGCCGACCTCGGGTTCGGCACCGGCTGGGCGCAGGCCGCCGACCAGGTCTGCACGCTGGCCGACGGGTTCGTGACGGTGCGCGGCGAGCGCTCGCGGTTCTTCGGCCCGGACGCCGCGACCGACGGCTCGCTCTCCTCGGCGAGCACCAACCTCGCCAGCGACCTGTACTTCCGCGGGGTCCGGGAGGCGGGCACCGTGGAGAAGCTGCTGCGGGTGCCCGCGCCGCGCGGGCCCAGCGGGGACGTGAAGGAGCTGATGCGGGGCTTCGCCGCGGGCTACAACGCCTGGCTGGCGCAGAACCGGATCACCGACCCGGCGTGCCGGGGCGCGCGGTGGGTGCGTCCGGTGACCGCGCTGGACGTGGCCGCGCGCGGGTTCGCGATCTCCGTGCTCGGCGGGCAGGGCCGCGCCGTGGACGGCATCACGGCCGCCGCGCCCCCGGCCGGGAAGGCGGCGTCCGCCGGGGTCCCGACGCCGACGCCGCCGCGCGGGCCGCCCGGGAGCTGTTCGCGGCCGGCGACGCGGACATGGGGTCCAACGCCGTGGCCTTCGGCGGCGGGACGACGGCGAACGGCCGCGGTCTGCTGCTCGGCAACCCGCACTACCCGTGGCACGGGGGCCGCCGCTTCTGGCAGTCGCAGCAGACGATCCCCGGGCGGCTGAACGTGGCGGGCGCCTCGCTGCTCGGCACGTCGACCATCTCCATCGGGCACAACGCGCACGTCGCCTGGAGCCACACCGTGGCCACCGGGGTGACGCTCAACCTCCACCAGCTGACGCTGGATCCCGGTGACCCGACGGTCTACCTGGTCGACGGCCGCCGCGAACGCATGACGAAACGGACCGTCACCGTGCCGGTCGCGGGCGGCCAACCCGTGACGCGGACGCAGTGGTGGACCCGGTACGGGCCGGTCGTGACCTCGCTCGGCGCGTCGCTCCCGCTGCCCTGGACCGCGACCACGGCCTTCGCGCTGAACGACCCCAACGCGACCAACCTGCGCGCCTCCGACACCGCCCTCGGCTTCAGCCGGGCCCGCGGCACGGCCGACATGCTGGCCGCCCTGCGGCGTACGCAGGGGATCCCGTGGGTGAACACGATCGCCGCCGACTCCCGCGGGCACACGCTGTTCACGCAGTCGCAGGTGCTGCCCCGGATCACCGACGAGCTGGCCGAGCGCTGCTCCACCCCGCTCGGCAGGGCGACGTACCCGGCCTCCGGGGTCGCGGTCCTGGACGGCTCGCGCGGCGCGTGCGCCCTCGGCCGCGACCGGGACGCCGTGCAGCCGGGGATCTTCGGCCCGTCGCGGATGCCGACGCTGACCGACGCGCCGTACGCCGAGAACTCCAACGACAGCGCCTGGCTCACCAACGCCGACCGGCCGCTGACGGGGTACGAGAGGGTGTTCGGCACCGTCGGCACCCCGCGGTCGCTGCGCACCCGCGGCGCGCTGGAGGACGTGGCGGCGATGGCGGACCGCGGCCGGCTGACCGTGCGGGACCTCCAGCGCCAGCAGTTCGCGAACCGCGCGCCCGCCGGTGGGCTGGCCGCCGCCGACGCCGCGCGGGCGTGCGCCGCGCTGCCCGGCGGCACGGCGACCGGGAGCGACGGCCGGGCCGTCGACGTGCGGGCGGCGTGCCCGGTGCTCGCCGCGTGGGACCGCACGATGGAGACCGGCAGCCGCGGGGCGCTGCTCTTCGACCGGTTCTGGCGGAAGCTGACGGCCGCGGTGCCGGCGGAGCGGCTGTGGAAGGTGCCGTTCTCGGCCGCCGACCCGGTGCGGACCCCGCACACCCTGAACACGGCCGAGCCCGGTGTCGCCACGGCCCTCGCGGACGCGGTGGCCGAGCTGCGGGCGGCCGGTATCCCGCTGGACGCCCCGCTCGGGGAGCACCAGTACGTGGTCCGCGGCGGGGAGCGCATCCCGGTGGGCGGCGGCACCGAGGCCCTGGGCGTCTGGAACAAGATCGAGCCCCGGTGGGACACCGAACGGGGCGGCTACCGCGAGGTGGTGCACGGGTCCAGCTATCTCCAGGCCGTGGGCTTCGACGGCGGCCCCTGCCCGGTGGCGCGGACCCTGCTGACGTACGGGCAGTCGTCCGACCCGACCTCGCCCCGGTCCGCCGACCAGACCCGGCTGTTCTCCGAGGAGAAGTGGGTGACCTCGCGGTTCTGCGAGAAGGACATCCGCTCCTCGCCGGACCTGGAGGTGGTGCGGGTGCGCGAGCGGCGCTGACGCCGCGTCACCGGGCGGCTCACCGGCGGGAGCCGTACATCAGGCGGCGCAGCACCGCCTCGGCGGGTCCCCGGCGGCCGGCGCGTTCCAGGGCGTACGCGCCGGCCACCGTCACCAGCCAGACGCCGGTCGCGAAGAGGGCCGCGGTGGCGCTGCCGAGGTGTGCGCCGAGACCGAGGCCCCAGGCGGCCAGCACGGGGGCGAAGAGCAGCGAGTGCGCGAGGTAGCAGGACAGCGACCGCTTGCCGACCGCGGCCAGGGCCGTCACCGCGCGGGTGCCCCGCCGGCGGGTGCGGCCGGTCCACCAGTGCGCGCACAGGGCGATCGCGGCGACGTAGCCGAGCCCGGCGGCGCTGCCGGTGAGGTCCCGGAGCATGGTGAGCGCCCCCGACTCGCTCTCGGCGTCCGGCGGGACGTCCAGGACGCCGGCATGGGCGAGCGCCGCGGGCAGCGCCCCCAGCCAGCCGACGGCGATGCCGATGACGGCCGTGCGGCGCAGCAGTGTGCGGTGGCGGCCGGGCTCCTCCAGGACACGCCGGCGGGCGGCCCAGAAGCCGAGCAGGAAGACGGCGTACCCGCCGCCGGCCAGAGCCAGCGGGGCGGCCACGAAGGTGACGAACAGCCCCGTCTCCAGCCGGGTGCCGGCGGCGGCGAGCCAGCTGTCCTCCCCCGAGGCGTAGGCGAGGTGGCCGGCCTCGGCGTGGGCGTCGCCCAGGGTGCCCAGCTCGCCCCGCAGCAGCGCGGCCAGCAGGGGCCCGGCCGTGACGAGCAGCAGCAGCGCGACCCCGATGCCGGTCCACCACGCGAGGGCCCGTTCGCCGCGGCGCAGGAAGACCAGGCCGAGGACGAGGCTGAGGACGCCGTAGAAGCCGATGATGTCGCCGGCCATCAGCAGCGACGCGTGGGCGAGGCCGATGACGATCAGCCAGAGGCTGCGCCGGCGCAGAACGCGCGCGGCGTCGCGGCCGTCGGTGCCCGCGGCGGTCTGCCGCAGGTAGAGCTGCATCATGCCGTAGCCGAACAGGAACGCGAACAGCGGGTAGACCCGCAGGTCGAGCGCGGTGATCATGCCGAACTGCACGGCCCGGTCGAGCCAGGAGCCGTCCACGGGCTGCCAACCGGAGGGGCCCCGCGGGGCCGTCCAGAGGTGGAAGACGGTGTTGGAGAGCACGATGCCGAGCAGCATCAGGCCGCGGGCGAGGTCGGGGGCGAGGGCCCGTTCCGCGGGCCGTACGCCGCCGCGCCGCAGGGGCGGCTCCTTGGTCGTGGTGGTCATACCGGCACGCTAGGAATCCGGGGCGGGGCCGGGGATCGGCCGGAGGTCGACGGGCGAGCGACGAAAGTCCCGCGTCCGCCCGAGCGGCCGCGACGAAGGGTGCGGCACGGCCCGTCAGGGCCGGCACCCGGCGGCCGGCGGCGCCCTGACGAGGCGTCAACTCCGGTGCGGAGTGCGCCCGTCCCCGCACGCCCCATTGACACATCCCGCCCCTGACAGGAAAGTTTCACTCCGCAAGGCGGTCCCCGAAAGATACTTTCAGCTCAGGCACGGGAGGCTCCTCGATGGCGGACGAGACGGCGCGCGGACTGACCCGCCGGCAACTGGGCGCCCGCGCCCTGGCCCTGGGCGGTGCCCTGACCCTCGCCCCGTTCGCGGCGGGGCCCGCCGCGGCCGCCGCGGACCGGGGCCACCGGCCGACCCTGCGGTACGGCACTCCGGAGCGCGCCGGGCTGCTCGGCACCCACCTGCGGCGACTGGTCACCGACGCCGAGGCGTTCCTGGGCCCCTCCCCCGAGCACCCCTGGTACGCGGGCGCGGTCCTGCTCGCCGGGCGGGGCGGCACCGTGGCCCTGCACGAGCCCATCGGCATGGCCGTCCGCTACCGGGCCTACGACGAGAAGACCGACACCGGCGTCGAGTTCCCGGCCGGCGAGCAGATCCCCATGACCCGGGACACCGTCTTCGACCTGGCGTCGGTGTCGAAGCTGTTCACCTCGATCCTCGCCGTGCAGCAGATCGAGCGGGGCGCGGTGGACCTGCGGGCCCCGGTCGCCCGGTACCTGCCGGAGTTCGGCCGGGCCGGCAAGGAGGCCGTCACCGTCCGCCAGCTGCTCACCCACACCTCCGGGTTCCGCGCCTGGATCCCGCTGTACAAGGCGCCGACGTACGAGGAGAAGATCGCCCTCGTCTACGACGAGAGGCCGGTCAGCCCGCCCGGGACCGCCTACCTCTACTCGGACCTGAACCTGATCTCGCTCCAGCTGGTGCTGGAGAAGGTCACCGGCCGCCCGCTGGACGCCCTCCTGCGCGAGGACATCACCGGCCCGCTCGGCATGAGCCGCACCCGCTACAACCCGCCCGCCTCCTGGAGAGACCGGATCGCGGCGACCGAGGACGCCCGCGCTCCGTGGTCCGGGCTGGACCGGGGCCTGGTGTGGGGCGAGGTGCACGACGAGAACGCGTTCGGCCTCGGCGGTGTCGCGGGCCACGCGGGCGTCTTCTCCTGCGCCTGGGACCTGGCCGTCCTCGGCCGGACGCTGCTCAACGGCGGCTCCTACGGCCGGGAGCGCATCCTGCGGCCGGAGTCGGTGGAGCTGATGTTCACCGACTTCAACACCGGCTTCCCCGGCGACGAGCACGGCCTCGGCTTCGAGCTGTACCAGCACTGGTACATGGGGGCGATGGCGACACCGCGCACCGCCGGCCACACCGGCTTCACCGGGACCTCGCTCGTCCTCGACCCGACGACCGACTCCTTCCTGGTCGTGCTCGGCAACTCGGTGCACCCGGTGCGCAGCTGGCGTTCCGGGTCGGCGCCCCGGGTGGCGGCGGCGAACAACCTGGCGCGGGCCGTCCCGGTCCGTCCCCCGCGGGGCCGCACCGCCTGGTTCTCGGGCATGGCCGGTTCCACGACCGCCACGCTCACGCTGCCCGCCCTGGACACCACCGCCGGCGGCGCGCGGCTGCGCTGCGCCCTGTGGTGGGACACCGAGCCCCGCTCCGACGTCCTCGTCCTGGAGGCCACCGCCGACGGCGGGGCCACCTGGCGGCCGGTGCCGTTCACGGCCGAGCGGCGGGACACCGGGCCCGAGGAGCACCCGGACGGCACGGCCACCGGCTGGTCGGGCCGCGCCTGGCACCGGCTCACCGCCGTCCTCCCGGAAGCGTCCCGGCTCACCCTGCGCTGGCGGTACACCACCGACCGGCTCTACGTGGGCCGCGGGGCGTACGTGGACGGCCTGCGCGCCGAAACGGCCGACGGCGTCCTGTTCGACGAGGCGCGCCCGGGGACGCGGCCCGCGTCGAGGCGAAGGGCTGGACGCGGTCGGCCGACTGAACGGCTGGGCGGTGCCGAACGGGGCTACTCGTTGAAGACGGCCTTCTGGACCTCGTTCGGACCGTCGAAGTCGTCCTGCTTCAGGCTGTCGAGCCGGCTGACGACCTTGTCGTCGGCGTGGTTCTTGCGGGCACAGTCCACCAGGGCCTTCTTCTTCGCCGGGTAGTCCATGCCGCTGAGGGCCTTCTGCAGGTCGATGGGGCTGAGGTCCGCCATGGCAGCCTCCTCGTCGTGTGGGGGATACGGGGGAGTTCCGTCCGGAATCTCCGTTATGTCGCGGTACCCGTCCCACCGGAACGCATGCGCGCGTGCCCCGCCGGATCACCCGCGCCCCCGCGCCTCGCCGGACCGCCCGCATCGTCCGGTCACCCGCCCGCGCCCGCTAGCCGCCGGTCTCCTCCAGCACGGCCATGGCCGCGTTGTGCCCCGGCACCCCGCTCACCCCGCCGCCGCGGACCGCGCCCGCCCCGCACAGCAGCACGTTCGCGTGCTCCGTCTCCACGCCCCACCGGCCGGTGCCCTCCTGGGCGTGGGGCCAGGTCAGCCCGCGGTGGAAGATGTGGCCGCCGGGCAGCCCGAGGTCCCGCTCCAGGTCCAGCGGCGTCCGGGCCTCGATGCAGGGCCGTCCGTCCGCGTCCGTGGCCAGGCACTCGGCGAGGGCTCGGCCAGATGGGCGTCGAGCTGCGCCAGCGTCGCCTTCAGCAGCGCGGCGCGGGCGGCGTCGTTGTCCTCCGTGAACAGCCGGGCGGGTGTGTGCAGACCGAACAGGGTCAGGGTGTGGTGGCCGCTCCCGGCCAGGTCCGGGCCCAGGATCGAGGGGTCCGTGAGCGAGTGGCAGTAGATCTCCGAGGGCGGGGCGGCGGGCGGCTCACCCGCCGCCGCCCGCGCGTACGCCTCGGCGAGCTGGGTGTAGCCCTCGGCGATGTGGAAGGTGCCGGCGAACGCCTCGCGCGGGTCGGCCGCCGGGTCGCGCAGTGCGGGCAGCCGGGTGAGCAGCATGTTCACCTTCAGCTGGGCGCCCTCGGCGGGCGGGGGCGGCGCGGCGCCGGTGAGCGCGGCCAGCTCGTGCGGCGAGGCGTTCACCAGGACGTGGCGGGCGGCGGCGCGTCCCTCGCCGTCGGCCGTACGGTAGGCGACCTCGGCCGTGCGCCCGTCGGTGTCGATCCGGACCGCCTCGTGGCCCGTGGCGAGCACCGCGCCCGCCGCCCGTGCCGCGCCGGCCAGCGCGTCGGTGAGGGCGCCCATGCCGCCGACGGGGACGTTCCAGTCGCCGGTGCCGCCACCGATGACGTGGTACAGGAAGCAGCGGTTCTGCTCCAGCGAGGGGTCGTGGGCGTCGGCGAAGGTGCCGATCAGGGCGTCGGTGAGGACCACGCCCCGCACCAGGTCGTCGGCGAAGTGCTCCTCGATCGCCATGCCGACCGGCTCCTCGAAGACGGCGCGCCAGGCGTCCTCGTCGTCGACCCGGCGGCGCAGTTCCTCACGGGTGGGCAGGGGCTCGGTCAGGGTGGGGAAGACGCGCTCGGCGAGCCGTCCGGTGAGGGCGTGGAACCGCTGCCAGGCCGTGTACTCGCGGTCGGAGCCGGTGAGCCGGGCGAACGACTCCCGGGTGCGCCGCTCGCCCCCGCCGATCAGCAGGCCGGTGGGCCGGCCGTCCCGCTCGGCGGGCGTGTACGAGGAGACCGTGCGAGAGCGCACCCGGAAGTACAGGCCGAGGTCGCGCACGATCTTCCGGGGCAGCAGGCTGACCAGGTACGAGTAGCGGGACAGCCGCGCGTCGACCCCGGCGAACGGCCGGGTGGAGACGGCCGCGCCGCCGGTGTGGTCCAGCCGCTCCAGCACCAGCACGGAGCGCCCTGCGCGGGCGAGGTAGGCGGCGGCGACCAGCCCGTTGTGGCCACCGCCGACGATCACGGCGTCGTAGGGACCGGGTCCCGGGTGTGTCGTCATGGCTCTTGGTAGCACGCGGTGACCGGCGGTGCCAGGGGGCGGGGCGGCGGCGCCCCGCGCCGTCAGGGCACCGCGGCCGTCCGGGCGCCGGGCGTCCGGCTGTGGCCTCTCAGCGCACGTCCGGCACGCACCGGCGCAGCACCGCCACCCGGCGGTACAGGGCGACGGCCTCCGGTCCCCGGCCCAGCCGTTCCAGGCAGTGGGCCTCGTCGTCGCGGGCGGCGAGGGTGTCCGGGTGGCCGGGACCGAGGAGGCGTTCGCGGCCGGCGGCCACCCGGCGGTACGCGGCCAGCGCCTCGGCCCAGCGGCCCAGCCAGCCCAGAGCCACGGCGACCTCGCGACGGCTGACCAGCGTGTCGGGATGGTCCGTGCCCAGGACCCGGGCGCGGATCGCGCACACGGCGCGGGACTCGGCCAGTGCCTCCTCCCAGCGGCCCAGCCGGCCGAGGTTGACGCCCAGGCCGTGCCGGGCGCGCAGGGTCTCCGGGTGGTCGGCGCCCTGCACGCGGGTGCGGTCCTCGACCAGTGCGCGGTACACCTCCAGGGCCTCGGCGGCGCGCCCGAGCCGGCCGAGGCAGATGCCGGTCTCGTGGCGGGCGGCGAGAGTGCCGGGGTGGTCGGGCCGAGCGCGCCCGCCCGTCCCGCGGCGACCTCCCGGTACTCGTCCAGGGCTTCCTGCCAGCGGCCCAGCCGGCTGAGCGCGTACGCCACCTCGTAGCGGGTGACCAGGGTGTCGGGATGGCCGGGCCGAGCACCCGGGCCCGGTCGGCGGCCACCTCCCGGGCCAGGCGGTGGGAGTCCTCCGGCCGGCCGAGTCTGCCCAGGTTGACGGCGAGGTTGTGGCGGCAGCGGAGGGTGCCGGGATGGTCGGGGCCCATGGTGCGCTCGCGGGCGGCGAGCACGGCGGCGTAGATTCGGTGGGCGTCGCCGTGCCGGCCCAGCCGTCCGAGGACGTAGGCCGTCTCCTGGCGGGCGGCGAGCGTGTCGGGGTGGTCGGCGCCGAGCACCCCGGTCCGGGCCTCGGCGACCCGGTGGAAGAGACCGAGCGCGTCGGCGGCGCGGCCGGCGCGGCGAGACCGAACGCGGCCTCGTGGAGGCTGGCGAGGGTGTCCGGGTGGTCGGGGCCGAGCAGGTGCTCGCGCTCGGCGGCGACCGCGCGGTGCACCTCGCCGGCCTCCGCCCAGCGGCCGAGCCGGCCCAGGCTCAGCCCCGTCTCGTGCCGTGCGGCGAGCGCGGCGACGGCCTCCGGGTCGGGGGCGGGCCGCTCGGCGGGGACGGGGCGCTCACCGAAGGGGGTCCGCTCGGCGGGGACGGGGCGCTCACCGAAGGGGTCCGCTCACCGGGAGCGGGCCGGTCTCCGGGGGCGGTTCGACCGTCGGGGGTCCGGCCGGTGGCCGCGCGGCGCGACCAGGACGGGGGTGTTCCGGCGCCGGACGCCCCGCCGGTTCCAGCGCGCGGGCCTCCCGGCGGGCCGGGAGGACGGCGGCCGGCGGATCGGCCGGCGGCAGCCGGTCGTCCACGGGCGGCAGCCGGTCGGCGGCCGGCGGACGGGCGGGGCCGGGCACGCCGTCGAGGGCGGTGCGTTCGGCGGTGAGGCGGCGCAGCAGCTCCCGGGCGTCGGCAGGGCGCTGCTCGGGCCGCTTGGCGAGCAGGTCCAGGATCAGCCGCTCCAGAGGGGCGGGGAGATCGGGGCGGTGGCGGCGGGGCGGCTCGGGCGGGGTGTCCCGGTGGCCGACGAGGACCGCCCAGGTGTCGTCGAGGTCGAACGGAGGCGCGCCGGTGGCGATCTCGTAGAGCACGCAGCCGAGCGAGTACAGGTCGCTGCGCCGGTCGACGTCAAGGCCGCCGATCTGCTCGGGCGACATGTAGTGCGGGGTGCCCATCGCGATGCCCGTGCCGGTCAGCCGGGCGGTGAAGCCCACGTCGTGGCCGAGCCGGGCGATGCCGAAGTCGCAGATCTTCACCGTGCCGTCGGCGAGCCGGACGATGTTGGCGGGTTTCAGGTCGCGGTGCACGATGCCCTGTTCGTGCGTGTAGGCGAGGGCGGCCGCCACCTGCTCCGCGATGTCGACGACGTCGGGCAGCGGCAGCGGGTGGTGCTTGTTGTCCTCCAGCACCTGGCTGAGGTTGCGGCCCTGGAGCAGTTCCATCACCAGGAACAGCACGCCGTCGGACTCGCCGAAGTCGTGCACGACGGTCACTCCGCGGTGCTGCAGGGCCGCCGCGACCCGGGCCTCGCGCCGGAACCGCTCCCTGAGCACACGGGTGAAGGACTGGTCGTGATGGCCGCCGAGCGGCTTGAGGCACTTGACGGCGACCCGGCGGCCGAGCGATTCGTCGCGCGCCCGCCACACCTCCCCCACGCCGCCGCGTCCGATCAGGTCGAGCAGCCGGTACCGGCCCTGGATCAGCGTGCTGTCCCCCATAGAAGCGCGCCCCCGTCGCTGTCGCTCCGCCCTCCCTGGCCCGTCCAGTATGGCGGGAGCTCGTCCAGGTTTGTACGGTGCCGGACGTGCGCCGGAACCGCTCGGGGCGGGCACCGGCGCGGGCGTCGGCGCGCAGTGGCCGGGATGCGGGCGTCAGCGCAGAGTGGCGAGGAAGTCGTCGCAGGCGCGCGCGCAGGCGCGGCACGCCGCCGCGCTGTCCTCCGCGCCGGGCTGCCGGTCGAAGACGTGCGCGCTCTCCAGGCACACCTGCCGGCACCACTCCACCTGGACGCGGATCGCCGCCTCGTCCACCTGGTTCTGCTCGGACAGCACCCGGCAGGTGGCGTCGCACACCTCCGCGCACAGGATGCCCTTGCGCCGTACGAGTTCCTGGTTCTCTGTCCCGTCCGGGTCCACGAGGCTCGCCCGCAGCGCACAGGCCCGCGCGCACTCCGTGCACGCCTGTGCGCATGCGAAGCGGTCCTCCAGGAACCGGAACAGCTCCTGCTGTGAAGTCGTCGTGGTCACACCGCGCGGGTTGCCGCTGCCCCGGCGCCAAACCCCCCGGAGCCCGGTGCTCCCAAGGGATGCGCCCCGTTTCCGGGCTCGGCCGGCGGGCACCCGTGACGCCGCGCAACCGACCACGACGGAGGTGGACGACATGCCGGGACGGCAGGAGCTCCCGTCGACCCTGGAGCGCTCCTCCCAGGACGCCCAGCGCACCTGGATCAAGGCGCACGACTCGGCCGTGGACCAGTACGGCGAGGGAGAGCGCGCCCACCGGGTGGCGTACGGGGCGCTCAAGCACACGTACGAGAAGGTCGGCGACCACTGGGAACGCAAGGAGGGCGGGCGCAAGGGCCCCTCGGACCCGCAGTCCGGCCGGCCCCGCGGACGGGGCGGGCGCAGCGGCGAGGGCGTCGACGAGAAGGCGACGAAGCAGCATCTGTACGACATCGCCAAGCGGCTCGGCGTCGAGGGCCGGTCCCGGATGTCCAGGGAGGAACTGCTCGGCGCCATCCGCAAGGCCAACCGTTCGCAGACGCGATCCGCCCGTTCGAGCTGAGCGGGTTGGCGGTGTCCGGCCGGGGTACTCGCGCCCCATGACTAGCGCATCGATGGACCTGGCCGCGACCTCCGGCGCCGTGGGCGTCGGACTGATCGTGGCGGGTGTCGTGGTGGTGGCGCTGCTGATCGGCGCCTTCGCGATGGGCATGCGGATCAAGCGCCGCGAGCCACCGCCGCCGGACCCGTCGCAGCAACCGCACCTGCCCGACGGCGGACCGGTCCGGGAGAGCCGGGAGGTCCGCGAGCCGGAGGAGGTGCCGCGCGGCGACGAACGGCTGCTCCCGCACGAACTGCGGCACCAGGGCAGCCGGACCGCCCCGGAGCAGGAACGCCGCCGCTGGGAAGAGGGCACGAGCGGCTCGTTCGGCAGCGGTGGACCGGGCTGATAGCAGCCGTCCGCCGACCCGGAAGCGCCCCGGCCCGAGGCAGCCGTAGAGAGGGAAGTGAGAACCATGGCCGACCCCGCTCGCAGCGCCCTGCCGCTGCCCGACTACGACCATCTGCCGATCGGCGGGCTGGAGAGCCGCATCCGGTCGCTGGGTGTCGAGGACGTGGAGGAGCTGCTGGCCTACGAGCGGTCGCACGCCGACCGGCTGCCGGTGACGGAGCTGCTGGCGAACCGACTGGAGCAGTTGCGGTCGGGGGCCGAGCCGTCGTCCGGCGACCCCGGGGCGGTGCGCCCGGAACAGAGCCAGGGCCGCACGGGTTCGCCCGTCTCGCCCGTGACCTCGCCGGAACCGCACAGCCCGCCGCCGCACGGCACTCCCGACCAGTTCGGCAAGCCGAAGGGTGACCGCACGTAGCGCCGCGTAGTTTCCGGCACGGACGGTGGGGAACCCATGCGCCGTGCTGTCGAAGGAGAGAAGGGCCCGCGCCGGTGCGCGGCCCGTCGCGCTGCCGTGGCCGCGGCCGACCGGGCGGACGGCAGGCTTCCCGTCTCCGAGGGCGGGCGGCTGCTGCGCAAGGCGTTCCCGGACCACTGGTCGTTCCTGCTGGGTGAGATCGCCCTGTACGGCTTCGTCGTCCTGCTGCTGACCGGCGTCTGGCTCACCCTCTTCTTCCAGCCGTCGACGACCGAGGTCGTCTACCACGGCTCCTACGTTCCGTTGCAGGGCGTCAGCATGACGCAGGCGTACGCCTCGACGCTGGAGATCAGCTTCGACGTGCGCGGCGGACTGCTGATGCGCCAGCTGCACCACTGGGCGGCGGTGGTGTTCCTCGCGGCGATCGGCGTGCATCTGCTGCGGGTCTTCTTCACCGGGGCCTTCCGCCGTCCGCGTGAGGCCAACTGGGTGATCGGCGTGACGCTGTTCGTGCTGGCGCTCGCCGAGGGGTTCGCCGGCTACTCGCTGCCCGACGACCTGCTGTCCGGGACGGGCCTGAGGATCGCGCAGGGCATCATGCTGTCGGTCCCGCTGGTGGGCACCTACCTCAGCATGTTCGCGTTCGGCGGCGAGTACCCGGGCGAGGACCTGATCCCGCGGCTGTACGCGCTGCACATCCTGCTGCTGCCGGGACTGCTCCTGGCCCTCGTCGCCCTGCACCTGATCCTGGTGTTCCATCTGAAGCACACCCAGTGGGCGGGCCGGGGCCGCACCCGGCGCAACGTCGTGGGCAAGCCCATGTTCCCGCAGTTCGCGGCGGGTTCCTCGGGCCTGTTCCTCATGGTCTTCGGCGTGCTGGCACTGCTCGCGGGCGTGGCCCAGATCAACCCGGTCTGGGCGTACGGCCCGTACCGCGCCGACGTCGTCTCGACCGGGTCGCAGCCGGACTGGTACATGGGGTTCCTGGAGGGCGCGCTGCGGCTGGTGCCGCCGTGGGAGACGGTGGTCGCCGGGCACACGGTGATGTGGAACGTGCTGCTGCCGGCCGTGGTGCTGCCGGGCGCCCTGTTCGCGGTGCTGTACGCCTACCCCTTCTTCGAGCGGTGGGTGACGGGCGATCGGGGCGAGCAGCATCTGTGCGACCGGCCCCGGGACATGCCGGTGCGCACGGGCCTGGGCGTCGCCGCGCTCTGCTTCTACGCGGTGCTGCTGGCCGCCGGCGGCAACGACATCCTCGCCCATGTCTTCGACGTCTCGCTGAACCTGCTGACCTGGGTGTTCCGCGTCGCTCTGGTGGTGCTGCCGCCGGTCGCGTTCATGACGACGAAGCGGATCTGCCTGGCCCTGCGGGAACGGGACGCCGAACGGCTGGCGGAGGGCGAGGAGACGGGCCGGGTGCGGCAGACCCTCGCCGGCGGCTACACCGCGGACCACGAGCCGCTGGACGAGGAACGCCGGTACGTGCTGCGGTCCGGCCGGCCGCCCGCACCGCTCGCCCTGCCGGAACGGGCCGGAGCGGCTCCCCCGGAACGGGAGGGCGGCGCACGGGAAGGCGGCGCACGGGGCGGCGCGGCGCCCCGGGTACGACGGCTGCGGTCGGCGCTCAGCTCCTGGTACTACGGCGACCTGGTCGACGTCGAGGAGGACCGGGAGCCGGAGCCGTCCGCGGGCGGGCCGGGGCGCTGACCGTCCCGGCCGGCGTACTGGAAGACCATGCCGAACACGCCGAGCGCCAGCACGCCGGTCCCGAGCAGCGCCAGCCAGGCGCCGTAGACGACGCCGAGCGCGAGGACCACCGAGCCCGCGGCGACGGTGACCGGCCAGGGACTGTGCGCCGGGAAGAAGTCCAGCGGTCCGGAGGTGTCGGCGACCTCGGCGTCCCGGCGGTCCTGGGCCCGCGGGCCGCGCCGCCGGACTTGCGCGAACAGGAAGAACGCCACGAGCGCGGCCATGAGGAAGGCGACGGTCAGGACGGCGGTTCCGGCGGGTTCCCCGGAGAACCAGCCGTAGCCGGCGGCGGTGACGGCGAAGAAGGACGCCACACCGGTGAACAGCCGGGCCTCGGTCTTCACTGCACGTGCCTCTGGTCGTGTCGGCTGATGTCGGGATGGTGCAGGTCGAACGCCGGGGACTCGGAGCGGATCCTCGGCAGCGCGTGGAAGTTGTGGCGCGGCGGCGGGCAGGACGTCGCCCACTCCAGGGAACGGCCGTAGCCCCAGGGGTCGTTCTCGGCGGCTTCGCGTCCGCGGTGGCGGCTGCGCCACACGTTGTACAGGAACGGCAGCGTGGACAGCCCCAGCAGGAACGCCCCGATGGTGCTGACGGTGTTCAGCAGGGTGAAGCCGTCGGCGGCGAGGTAGTCGGCGTAGCGGCGCGGCATCCCCTGTTCGCCGAGCCAGTGCTGGACGAGGAAGGTGGTCTGGAAGCCGGTGAACAGCGTCCAGAAGTGGATCTTCCCGAGGCGTTCGTCGAGCATCCGGCCGGTGAACTTGGGCCACCAGAAGTAGAAGCCGGCGAACATCGCGAAGACGACCGTGCCGAACAGCACGTAGTGCAGGTGGGCGACGATGAAGTACGAGTCGGTGAGGTGGAAGTCCAGCGGCGGGGAGGCGACGAGGACGCCGCTCATGCCCCCGAGCAGGAACGTCACCATGAAGCCGAGGGACCACAGCATAGGCGTCTCGAAGGACAGCGAGCCGTGGATCGTCGTGCCGATCCAGTTGAAGAACTTCACCCCGGTGGGCACCGCGATGAGGAAGGACATCAGGGAGAAGAACGGCAGCAGCACGGCCCCGGTGGCGAACATGTGGTGGGCCCACACCACGGCCGAGAGCATGGTGATCGCGATGGTGGCACCGACCAGGCTGACGTACCCGAAGATCGGTTTGCGGCTGAAGACGGGGACGATCTCGGAGACGATGCCGAAGAACGGCAGCGCGACGATGTACACCTCGGGGTGGCCGAAGAACCAGAACAGGTGCTGCCACAGCAAGGCCCCGCCGCCGGCCGGGTCGTAGATGTGCGCGCCGAACTTCCGGTCGGCCTCCAGCGCCAGCAGCGCCGCGGTGAGCACGGGGAACGCGGGAGCACCAGGATCGAGGTGAACAGCACGTTCCAGGTGAAGATCGGCATCCGGAACATGGTCATGCCGGGGGCGCGCAGGCACAGGATGGTGGTGATGAAGTTGACCGCGCCGAGGGTCGTCGACACCCCGGTGACGACCAGGCCCATCACCCACAGGTCGCCGCCGGTGCCGGGGCTGAACACGGCGTTGTTCAGCGGAGCGTAGGCGAACCAGCCGAAGGCCGCCGCTCCCCGGGCGTGAGGAACCCGGCCACCACCATGAGCCCGCCGAACAGGTACAGCCAGTACGACAGCGCGTTGAGGCGGGGAAGGCGACGTCGGGGCGCCGATCTGCAACGGCATGACCGCGTTGGCGAACCCGCGAACAGCGGCGTCGCGAAGAGCAGCATCATGATCGTGCCGTGCACGGTGAACAGCTGGTTGTACTGGTGCTGGGTGACCAGGTGCAGCCCGGGCGGGCGAGTTCCGCCCGCATGAGCAGGGCGAGGACGCCGCCGAACAGGAAGAAGCAGAACGACGTCGTCATGTAGAGATTGCCGATGACCTTGTGGTCGGTGGTGGTCGTCCAGCGCACCAGGGCACGCCCGAGCGTGAGGTTCGTCCGTGTCCGCGCGGGCGCGCGGCCCGGCTGCTCCGTCCTCCGGTCCACCGCCATGCGGCGGAGGGTACCCACGCCCGACGGCGACAGTCCCCGGGCCACGCCGCGCGGACGGTCAGCCGGGGCCGCCCTCCCCTTCTGGAAGACGGCGTCGGTGTGCTCGCCCAGCTCCGGGGGCCCGAGCCGGTACGTCGCCGGGGTGGCGCCGAACCGGATGGGGTGGGCGACCTGCGGTGTTCCGCCGGCGTCGACCACGGCCTCGAGGCCGAGCCGTTCGGCGTAGGCGAAGGCCTCGTCCAGGGTGTTGACCGGCCCGGCCGGGACGCCGGCGGCGGGCAGGACCTCGGCCCAGTGGTCGGCGCCGTGCGTGCTCAGGCCGTCCCGCAGGGCGGCGCGGAGTTCGTCCCGGTGGGCCACGCGGTCGGGGTTGGTGCGGAACCGGGGGTCGGTGGCGAGGCCGGGCCGGCCCAGCGCGGCGGCGAGCGCGGCGAACTGCCCGTCGTTGCCGACGGCGAGGGCGATCGGCCGGTCGGCGGTGGGGAACGTCTCGTACGGGGCGATGCTCGGGTGGGCGTTGCCGAGCCGGCCCGGCACCGCGCCGGCGGCGACGTAGCCGGACGCCTGGTTCACCAGGGCGGAGAGCAGGGAGCCGAGCAGGCTGACCTCGACCAGCTGGCCCCGGCCGGTGCGTTCGCGGTGGCGCAGGGCGGCGAGGATGCCGAGCGAGGCGTGCAGACCGGTGATGACGTCGACGAGGGCGACGCCCGTCTTGGTGGGTTCGCCGTCGGGGTCGCCGGTGACGCTCATCAGTCCCCCGACCGCCTGCACGAGCAGGTCGTAGCCGGGCAGCGCGGCACCCTCGCCGGTGCCGAAGCCGGTGACGGAGCAGTAGACGAGCCGGGGGTCGGCGGCGAGGAGTTCGTCCGGGCCGAGCCCGAGCCGGGCCATGGTGCCGGGCCGGAAGTTCTCCACGACCACGTCGGAACGGGCTATCAGCTCCCGGCGCGCTCCCGGCCCTCACGGGTGCTCAGGTCGAGGGCGACGGAACGCTTGTTGCGGTTGACGCCCAGGAAGTAGGTGGAGGTGCCGTCGGCGTCGGCGGGCGGACGCCAGGCGCGGGTCTCGTCCCCGGTGCCCGGCCGTTCCACCTTCACGACCTCGGCGCCCAGGTCGGCCAGGAGCATGGTGGCGTACGGCCCTGCCAGCACCCGGGAGAAGTCCGCGATCCGGATCCCGTCCAGCGCCCCGCACTCTCGTTCCCCGCGTCGCGGCTCGTCGGCATGGTCCGGGCTCCTCGTCTCGCGTCGGTTCTCCAGTACGACATGCGCCCCCGGCCACGTCCTCACACGTGACCTGCGCCACCTCGTGAACGGTGCCGTCCGGTCATCGCGCGCGCCGGCGCACCGCCGCCGGCGGTGTGAAGGCGTACAGGTCGAGGATGTCCGGCCGGGGGCGACCCCGGGTCCGCCGGCACGCACCCAGGCGGCGATGTCCTCGGTGGCGTCGGGGTCGTTGACCAGCCCCAGCCACACCGGCCGGGCGCCGGCCGCGCGGCCGGCGGCGGAGGGCTGCACGACGACGACGTTGGCCTGGTCGCACACGTCGAGGCAGCCGGAGATCCGCACGGGCACCTGTGCCCGCAGACGCGCGGTCTGTTCGGCGTGGTCGACGCCGGTCACCTTGGGGCTGCCGCAGCAGCAGTCCCGGCAGACCACCACGCGGCACGGCACGGATCCGGCCCGCCCTCCGGCCCCGCCCCGGCCCTGCCTGCGGACATGCCGCACCTTCCTCTCCGGCGGAAGCGTCCGCCCCGGTGTACGCCGCGGAGGCGGCCGTGGGCCTCCCCGGCTCCCGTGACGGGACCGCGCCGCCATCCGCACCGGTCTCCTCGGACCGCCGTCGTCCTGTCGCGGCCATCATCCCATCCCCGGCGGGCAGTTCCGGCGCCGCGCGGGTTCCGCGGCCCTTCACGGGTTTTGCCCCGTTTCCGCTGTTCGCAGGGGGTGGCCGGATCCGCGCGCAGCCCGGAGGGGACCGGGCGGCCGGGCCCGGCGACGGCGGGGGCGCCGGGTACGGTGTGGCCATGGAGGTTTCCGCAACAGACCCGGCCGACGACGACATCGACACGGCGCGGCCCGAGGCCGTCAAGGCCGCCGCGCGCCGACTGCTGGCGGAGGTGGGTGCGGGAGGGCTGTCCACGGCCGCCGTGGCGGAGGCCGCCGGCCTGTCCGTCACCGACGTGGAAGCCGTCTTCCCGCACCGGGACGACCTGCTGACCGCCCTCGTGATCGACGCCTACGACACGTCCGGTGCCGCCCTGGAACAGGCCGACGAGCGGGCGCGGAAGGCGGGGGCGCCCGCGGGCGCCAGGCTGCTGGCCGTCGCCCGCGCGCTGCGGGAGTGGTCGTTCGCCCATCCCGCCGAGTTCACGCTGATCTACGGCTCGCCCGTGCCGGGCTACCACGCCCCGCAGGACACGGTCCCGCCGGCCTCGCGCACGCCCGCGGTCCTCGCGGGCATCGTGCGGGCGGCCCTGGAGGCGGGGGAACTCACCCCTCCGCGACGGGCGAGGACCGGCCCCGCGCTGCTGCTGCCGGCGGCGGTGGAGGTGTTCGGCGGTGAGCCGGAGGCCCCCTTCTCCGACCTCGTCGAGCGCGGCATCGTGCTGTGGAGCAATCTGATCGGGCTGCTGGTCTTCCAGGTGTTCAGCCGCACCCACGACAGCGTCCGGGACGAGGCCGCGTTCTTCGACTTCGCCGTCGCCGTGGCGGCGGAGGGCATCGGCCTCGACGTGCCGCAGGCCGGCCCCGGCGACGGCACCGGCTGACCCACGCCCGCGGGCCCACCGCGGGCCCGTCCCCTCACGAGTTCCCTCCCACCCCGCAGGCGCGGCGCCCCCCACAGGAATCAGGCCGTGAACACCATCAGAACCCTCTGCTTCGTCATCGCGGCGATATCGTCGTACGCCGCCCTCGTCTACCGGTTGTGCCAGGCGCGGCGCAGCTGGCGGGACAGCGCCTACCGGACGCTGGTCGTCACGCTGCTGTTCCAGTGCCTCACCTTCACGATGGGCGCCGTCGCCATGGGCGGCGGCGCCTTCCTGGGCGTCGGCAATCTCGCCATCCTGCTGATGCATCTGTCGGCGGTCGCCTTCTGCGTCAGCGCCCAGATCATCCTGCTGCACTGGGCGACCGCCGACGAGAAGGCGGCGCGCAAGACCCGCTACTGGATGATCACGGGCGTCGGCCTCAACGCCCTGCTGACGGCGCTGTTCTTCCTGGCCGACGGCCCGGGCCGGCCGTCCTCGGACTTCGACACCGGCAGCGGCCAGCCGCTGGTCCTCACCTACCTGTTGTGCTTCATCGTCTCCCAGGCGGTGCCGTGCGTCACGATCTTCCGGCAGTGCGGGCCGTACGCGCGGATGACGGACAACGCCTCGCTGCGGCAGGCGCTGCGGATGCTGTCGGTCGCCGCCGTGGTCCTCTTCCTCTACTGCACGGCCCGCACGGTCAACATCCTCACCGCCGCGGCCGGCCTCGACATCGGCGCCTGGACGGTCACGCCCTCGCTGTTCAGCGCGGCGGGCATCGTCATCCTCTCGCTCAGCCTGACCATGTCCTCCTGGGGCGCCTCGGTCGCCAGGCTCGTCGGCTGGGCCCGCAGCTACCGGTCGTACCGGGCGCTGTACCCGCTCTGGCGCGATCTGTACGAGTCGTCCCCGGACATCGTCCTGGAGCCGGCCGGGAACGCCGCCGTGTCCGATCTGGACTACCGGCTGCACCGGCGGGTCGTGGAGATCCGGGACGGCTGGCGGGACCTGCGCCCCTACATCGACCGCACGGCCGGCGAGCCCGCCGGGCCCGGCCCGAGGCGAGCGAGGAGCACCGGCAGGCCTACGCCGAGGCGGCGCAGATCAGACAGGCCCTCCGGGCCAAGCGGGCCGGCGTCGTCCCCGACGACAACAAGGACGCCGCCGACTTCGAGGACCGCGATACGGACAACTTCTCCGCCGAAGTCGCGTGGCTGGCCAAAGTCGCAGCGGCCTACAGTAAACTCAAGAACGCGGGTTGAGAGCTCCCGCCCGGCCTGTATCCCCCGTCAGGCCGGGCGGGTTCTCCCGTTTCCTCCCCCGTTTCCCCCGTTCCTCCCCCGTGGTCTCCCCTGCTCCCTGGCCGGTCGCGGGATCCCGTTCTTCTCCGGTCTCGGGCGGCATGTTCTCCGCCCGCCGGCCCGGCGCCCGATCGACACCGGGGCCGGGCCGGCCACATGGGCCGGCACCAACTCGACTACCCCCGTAGGCCAAGTTAGCTGCCAGCTATCTGCGGGCTCCAACGTTGGCGGAGTCTCGGTCAATTGTCAACTGTCCGCTAATCTGCGAGACTGTCACTTAGCCGATGGCTATGCCGGGGAGGTGACGGGAGGGAGATTCACCATGTCGGAGACTGACGACCGGCCTCTGCTGGCAGTGCGTCTGGACGACCTCTTCAGGACGGTGCGCCCAAGGGCAGGCACTGGACCAACGCGGAGGTGGCCGAGGAGCTGAAGCGGACCAACCCCGATCTGCGGGTCGGCGGGGTGTACCTGTCGCAGCTGCGCACCGGCAAGCGCTCCAACCCCTCTCCGGATCTGCTCGCCGCGCTGGCGCGCTTCTTCGGCGTGTCCGTCGCCTACTTCTTCGACGACGAGGTCGCCAAGTCCGTCCTCAGCGAGCTCGCCGCCGTCGAGGCCCTGCGGCAGTCGGGGTCCGGGCGGTGGCCATGCGGGCGGCCGGGATGAAGAAGGAGAACCTCCAGGCCATCACGGCCATCATGGACCAGTACCGCCAGTTGCAGGGACTCCCGCCCGTCACCGACCCGGCCGACGCCCCGGAGGCGGAGTGAGGGGCGCGAGGAAGGGCCGGCCGGCCGAGCAGGACCGCCGCAGCCGGCTCAAGCAGCTCCGCAAGGCCGGTGCGCGGCGCCTGGCCGAGCTGGACCTGCCCCGCCTCTGCGACGTCACCGAACTCTGCCGCCACCTCGGCGAGGTGAGGGGCCGTCCGATCACCCTGGTGCCGATGCAGATGCCCGCCTCGCACCCGTGCGGCATGTGGGTCGCCGCACGCGACGAGGACCTGATCTTCTACGACGCCAACACCACCAGCGCGCACCAGGAGCACATCATCTTGCACGAGCTGGGCCACATCATCTGCTGCCATCGCGGGGCCGGCTGGCTGGACGAGGCGACCGCCCGCCTCCTCTTCCCCAACCTCGACCCCGACCTCGTGCGTGACATGCTCCTGCGCGCGACCTACGACGACGTCCAGGAACAGGAGGCGGAGATCATCGCCTACCTCCTGTCCCAGCGGCTGCACGGCACGGACCCGCAGGACCCGCCGCCGGCCCAGGAGGCCGGGGACGGCGGCGACGCGGGGAAGCACGCCATGCTCAGCCGGATCGAACGGACCCTCATCTGACGTGGCCGGCTCATCCCGGCGTCCGTCCCGTGGCGGCCGTCACCTCCTCGGCGAGGACCGACACCGCGTGCCGGATGTCGTCCTCGCGGTGCTCGCTGGTGACGAAGAAGCGCAGCCGGGCCAGCCCCTCCTCGACGGCGGGATGGAAGATCGGGTCGGCGACGATCCCCCGGCGAAGATGCGGTCCGCGACGCGCAGCGTGCGTGCCGAGTCCCCGAGGAGACACGGCACGATCGGGGTGCCCGCGCTGGATCCCGTCGCCAGCCCGTGCGAGGCGGCCAGCCGCAGGAACAGCTCGGCGTTGCGGTGCAGCCTCGCCACCCGCTGCGGTTCGGCGGCGATCAGTTCCGTGGCGGCCAGCGCGGCGGCCGCGTTGGCCGGGGTGAGTCCGACGCTGTAGACGAAGCCGGGCAGCGTGTGGCGCAGCCAGCGCACCATCCGCCGGGATCCGCCGAGGTAGCCGCCGCAGCTGGCGAACGCCTTGGACAGGGTGCCCATCCACAGGTCCACGTCCGCGCGGTCGACGCCGAAGTGCTCACCGACGCCGCCGCCGGTCCGGCCCACGGTGCCGATGCTGTGCGCCTCGTCGACCATGAGCAGGGCGCCGTAGCGCCGCTTCAGCTCGATCACGGCCGGCAGGTCGACGAGGTCGCCGTCCATGCTGTAGGCGCCCTCGACGGCGATCAGCACCCGGCGGAACCGGGAGCGGTTGCGGCGCAGCACGTCCTCCAGCTCGCCGACGTCGTTGTGCGTGAACGGGCGCCGGGCCGCCCCGGACAGGGCACAGCCCTGCAGGATGCTGTCGTGCGCGAGCGCGTCGTGCACGACGAGGTCCCGCGGCCCGACGAGGTGGCCGATCGCGGTGACGTTCGTGGCGTGGCCGCTGACCAGCGCCAGGCAGTCCCCCACACCGAGGAAGTCGGTGAGCGCCCGCTCCAGCCGGACGGTGAGTTCCCGTTCGCCGGAGAGCACGCGGCTCGCGGAGACGGAGGTCCCGTAGCGGTCCACCGCCCGGTGCACGGCCTCGTTCACCGCCGGATGGCCGGACAGGCCCAGGTAGTTGTAGCTGCCGAAGGACAGGTACGGCCGGCCGTCGATGACGGTCCGGTCGCGGATGGTGCCCTCGTGGACCCGGAAGTACGGGAAGTCCGCACCGCTGCGGGCGACCGTCTCCAGCCGCTCCTCGAACCGCGCGACCTCCGGGAAGTCGTCGACGCGCGCGGTCGCCTCGTCCCAGTCCGGCCGGGGCCGCGGGGCCTCGGGCTCGCCGCTGTCCGTCCGGCGGCGCCGGTGGTGGTCCGGATCGATCAGGGTGATGAGCCGCTCGATGGTCAGGCCGGGAGTGAAGATCTCGTCGGTGCGGAACCCGGGTATTCGCTTGCCGATGTTGACCTCCAGTTCCTGGAGCATCAGGGAGTCGAAGCCGAGGTCCGCCACCAGTTCCATGCGCTCGTTCAGGTCGGCGAGCGGGAAGACACCGGTCCGGGAGACCTCCTCGAGCACGACGGAGGCGACGGACGGAACGGCGGGAACGGACGGCGCGGACGGGGGCGGCACGGACGGTCCGGCGGGGCCGGCGCGACGGTGGCCGGGGCATCGGTGCCGGCACGATCGCATCCGGTGCGGCGGTGACCGGGGTGGCCGGTCGGGCGGGGTGGCGTCCGCCGGCAGGGGGACGGTCTCCGCTGCGGACGGTCCGGCGGGAAGGGGCTCGTCCGCCAGATCCCTGGCCGACTCGTCCACCACCCAGTGGTGACGCGGGGCGAGCGGGCTGGGCGGCAGGGTGCACGGCGGTACCGGTTCGACGACCGGGCGGATGCCCGTGCCGGTGACGGCCCGTTCGGCGAGCCGCGCGAGACGTGCGGTGCGGTCCTCGGCCGTCGTCGGTCCGGCGCCGGCGGGCTCCGGGCCGACGGCATCCGGCCCGGCGGGCTCCGGCGGGCCGGCGGTGACCGTGCCGACCGCCTGCCCCGGCCCGACGACGCCGGTGCGGCCGGCGGCCACGGCCTCGGCCGCCGAGGCCAGCCGGGCGGCGGCGTCCGCCGCGTCCCGGGCCACGAGCGCCAGACGCTCCGGCAGCAGCGCCCGGCGGGCCAGGGTGCCCGCCACCTCGGTCAGCGTGGGCTGGTCCTCGGCGAGCGTGCGGGCCATCTCCCGTGCGTGGCGGGCGAGTCCGGCCCGGTCGCGGGCGGTGAGCACGAGCAGGTGCGGTCCGTCGTCCCCGGCGGGCCGGGCCGGTGCCGTGGCGCACTCCTCCACCACGAGGTGGACGCCGGTGCCGCCGAAGCCGAACGCGCTCACCCCCGCCCGGCGCGGCTCGCCGGTGGCGGGCCACGCGGCCGGCTTGACGGGTACGGTCAGCCGCGCCGCGTCCAGGGCGGAGCGGTCGGCCAGGTCGAAGTCGGGCTGCGGCGGGACGACTCCCCGGTGCACGGCGAGGACGGACTTGATCAGCCCGGCCATGCCGGCCGCGTTGAGGGAGTGCCCGACCACGGCCTTGACCGCGCCGAGGTAGGCGGCGGGCTCTGCTCGCCGCGCAGTTCCCGCAGGACGCCGATCTCCACCGGATCGCCGACGGTGGTCCCGGTGCCGTGCGCCTCCAGGTAGCCCACCGCTCCGGGGCTCAGCCGCGCGTCCCGGTAGGCCCGGCGCAGGGCGCGGAGCTGTCCGGCGGCCTGGGGGTGCATGCCGCCCTGCACGGTGCCGTCGTTGGCGGTTCCCACGCCGCGTATCACGGCGTAGACCCGGTCACCTGCGGCCAGGGCGTCCTGGAGCGGGCGCAGGACCAGGACCCCGGCGCCCTCGCCGAGGACGAAGCCGTCGGCGCCCGCGCCGAACGGCAGGCACCGGCCGCTGCGCGAGATGGCGCCGATCCGGCACAGGCCCACCAGCAGGTCGGGCGTGAGGACGAGCTGGGCGCCGCCGGCGAGGGCGATCCGGCAGCGGCCGGAGCGCAGCGCGAACACGGCGTTGGCGACGGCCATCAGCCCGCCGGAGCACGCCGAGTCCAGCGCGTAGCTCTCGCCGTGCAGGTCGAAGACCGAACTGATGGTGTTGGGGCCCATGTTGAGCAGGAGGCCGGCCACGGAGGTGCCGTGCAGCCCGTCGACCGCGCGGACGGTCTCGTGGAAGCGGTCGTCGGCCGTCCGTGCCCCGAACTCGCCTCCGGCCAGCTGGCGCATGCGGATGCGCAGGGTGCTGATCTCGCGGTAGCCGCTCTCGGTGAGCGAGGTGATCACCGAGGTCTCTTCGCGGTCGAAGCCGTCGGCCTCCCACCCGCGTCCTGGATCGCCTCACGGGCGAGATCGATCAGCAGCCGGTGCTGCGGATCCATGGCCCGGGCCCGGCGCGGCGGGATGCCGTAGTGCGCCGCGTCGAAGTGGCCGACGTCCGGCAGCAGGGCCATGGTGTCCGTGTACGCCGCGGACGTGTCCCGCAGCGAGTCGCTGAGGAAGGCGGCGCCGCGCCAGCGCGTGTCCGGTACGGCGGCGAACTGCGGTTCCGCCGCGGTCAGCAGCCGCCAGTACTGGTTCACGTCGCGGGCTCCCGGGAACCGGCAGGCCATGCCCACGATCGCGACGTCGTCGTGCCGCGGCGCCGCGTCCGCCGGTGCCGTGTGCGCCGGTGCCGTGCGCGGGGATGCCGGATGCGCGGGTGCCGCGTCCTCGTGTCCCGTGGCCCGTGTCCCGTGGCCCCGTGTCCCCTGGCCCCGCGTGCCGGGCCCCGTGCGTGTCGATGTCCGCCGTGTCCGTGTCTGCCGTTGCCACCCGTGTCCTGTCCCCCCGTGCGGTGTTCACGTCGGTGTCCTTCCCTCTCACATCTCCCCCTCCCACCGAGGTCATCCGGTGCCGGCCAGTCGTCGGCGCCACCACGCGACGGTCTCCCGATCTGCTGGTCGAGGGGAGTGGCCCGTACCGAGAACGCGGACTCGTAGGCGCTGGAGTCGACCACGAAGGGGCGGTCGAACTGGTAGCGGACCTCCTTCAGTTCGCGCAGCAGCGGGGAGAAGACCGACGCCACGCCCAGCACGGCGGGCGGCAGCCCGCGCACCGGGACGGGTGCCGTCCCCGCTTCGGCGGCGAGGCGGTCGACCATCTCCCGGACCGACAGCGCCGGCCGGGTCGGGACGTGCCAGGCCCGGCCCCAGGCCCGTTCCTCGCCCGCGACCTCGACCAGGGCCCGCGCGACGTCCGGCAGGTAGGTCCAGCTGTGCGGGGCGTCCGGGTCGCCGAGCGTGGAGACCGGCTTGCCGCGCAGCAGCCGGGGCATGACCCGCCCGGCCAGATGGCCGCCGTCGGTCACCCCGGGCCCGAAGAAGTCCGAGGCCCGCACCTCGACCGCTCTGATCCGGCCCTGTTCGTGCAGGCTCCGCGCCTGCTCCCACACGGCGGCGCGCACCCGCCCCTTGGGTCCGGTCGCGGCCTGCGGGTGCTCCTCGGTCAGGGGGCCGTCCACCGGGCCGTATCCGTAGAGGTTGCCCAGCAGGACCAGCACGGCGCCGCTCGTCTCGGCCGCCGCGCACAGCGACGAGGCGAGCGGCGGCAGTTCGGCGGCCCAGCGGTGGTAGGGCGGTGCGGCGCAGCCGTGGATCGCGACCGCGCCCTGCACGGCCTTGCCCAGCGCCTCGGGGTCCGCGGCGTCCAGCGCCACGTGCTCGATGCCGGGCTCCGGGGCGCGGCCCGACCGGGTGACGACCCGTACCGTATGACCATCTTGCGCCAGCAGCCGCGCGGTTGCGGCTCCGGCGGGTCCAAAACCTATGACGACATGAAGACTCACGTGCGCACAGTAGCGCGAGCGTGTGACAGTCCCGTGACCGCCGATCCGGTGCCGCGGCGCCGGCCTTTGACCGGGCGGCGCCCCGACGCGACCATGGCACCGGGACCGCACCGCACGGGCGGCGCGGCGAGTCCACGGGAAGGACGGCCGGCGGTGACGGACAGACGGAAGGGCTCGACTCGCGCGCGCCCGTCCGGGAAGCGGCCCTCCATGGCCGACGTGGCGGCGAAGGCGGGCGTGTCGTCCCAGACCGTCTCACGGGTGGCCAACGACCGCGCCAACGTGGACGCGGCCACCCGGGCGAAGGTGCTGGCCGCCATGGAGGCGCTCGGCTACCGGCCCAACGCGGCGGCGCGGGCGCTGGTCACCGGCAGGTTCGGGGCCCTGGGCGTGGTCGGCTTCGGGCTGGACGCGCACGGCACCGCGCGGACGCTCGCGGCCATCGCGGACGCCGCCCGCACGGCCGGTTACTCGGTGAACTTCATGGGGGTCCGGGCGCAGACCGAGGCGGCGGTGCGGCAGGCCTTCCGGCACCTGACGGTGCAGTCCGTCGACGGCATCGTGCTGGTCGAGTCGCAGACCCTGGACACGCCCTCGCTGCGGCTGCCCCCGGACGTGCCGGTGGTCGTGGCCGACGGCGACACGGAGCACCCGTACGCCCGGGTCGACGTCGACCAGGCCGGCGGCGCGCGGAGCGTGGTCGGTCATCTGCTGGAGCTGGGCCACCGCACGGTCCACCACGTGGGCGGGCCGCGCGACTCCTTCGCCGCCCGGCGCCGCGCCCAGGCCTGGGAGCGCACGCTCGCCGCGGCCGGCGCGCCGGTGCCCGCCGTGCTGTACGGCGACTGGACGGCGCGGTCCGGGTACGTCGCGGGCCGGGCGCTGGCGCGGATGCCCGAGGTCACGGCCGTCTTCGCCGCGAACGACCAGATGGCCCTCGGGGTGCTGCGCGCCCTGCACGAGGCGGGCCGGGCCGTTCCGGACGAGGTCAGCGTCGCGGGGTTCGACGACATCCCCGAGGCCCCGTTCCTCCAGCCGCCGCTGACCACGGTCCACCAGGACTTCGACCTCGTCGGCCGGCAGTGCGTGACCCTGCTGCTGGAGCAGATCGAACGCGGCGGGAACGGCCCGGACCGGCTCGCGGTGGAACCGGTCCTGGTCGTGCGGTCCAGCACGGCGCCGCCGCCCGCGTGACGGGACGGGGAGTCACCGCTGCGGCCGCCCGGACCCCGCGCCCGGACCTCGCGCCCGGACCCCGCGCCCGGGCGCCGCTCCGCCGGGCGGCGCGGCCTTCAGGGCGAGACCTCCTCCAGGCGCCGTCCGGCGGTCTCCTCCGCCCAGCCGCCGGCGACGACGGCGCCCGCGAGCGACACGGCGGCCAGGGTCAGGAAGACGGTGCCGATGCTGCCGCCCGCGTAGACCGCGCCGACGACGATCGGGCCGAGGATCACACCGAGCCGGTTGAGTGCGCCGCCGACGCTGCTGCCGAGGGCCCGCATCCGGGTCGGGAAGAGTTCGGGTGTGTAGAGGTAGAGGCAGATGTTGGAGCCGAAGAAGAACACCGCGGCCAGCGATGTCCACACCAGGACCTGCGCGGCGGTGCCGGCGCCGAGGAACGCGAGGACCGACAGCACCAGCGCCGAGCCGCCGAGGCAGCCACTGATCACGGCGCGGCGGCCGGCGCGGTCGACGGTGAGCGCCGCGACCAGGCAGCCGAACAGGCCCGCGCAGGACGTGACCGTGGAGTAGAGCAGGGCGTTGGAGAGGGACAGGCCGTAGCGGTTCTGGTAGATGGTCGGCAGCCAGGACGTGATGCCGTAGTTGACGAAGTACCCGGTGAACCACAGGACCCCGATGACGACGGTGCGGCGCCGGTAGCGGCCGGTGAACAGGCCGCGCAGGCCGGTGGCCGGGGCGGACGGCGCGGCCTCGCCCCGTGCGCCGGCGGCCTCGGCACCGGCCGTCGCTCCCGTCCCGGCGCCGGTGGCGGCCGCGTCGGGCAGGGGGTCGGTGACCGGCGGGAGGGGGCGCGGGTGGCCCGTGCGACGGCCGTCTCGATCCGGGTCATCACGGCCGCGGCCTCCTCGGTCCGGCCCCGGTCGGCGAGCCAGCGCGGCGACTCGGGCACCACCCGCCACACCACGTAGGCGAGGACCCCGGGCAGCGCGGCCAGCCCGTACACCCAGCGCCAGCCGAGCACCGGCACCAGCCAGGCCGCCACCAGCGCCCCCACGGTGAGGCCGGCCGGGAAGACCAGCTCGTACAGCAGCACGAAGCGGCCCCGTTTGTGGCTGCGGGTGATCTCGGCGATGAACGTCGCGGCCACCGGCACCTCCCGCCGATGGCCAGCCCCTGCACGAACCGCAGCGCCATGAACACCTCCGGGGACGGGGCGAAGGCGAGGGCGAGGTTGGCGGCGCTGGACACGGCGATGCACAGGGCGATCACCTTCACGCGGCCGATCCGGTCGGCGATCCGCCCCGACAGCAGGGCGCCCGCCAGCATGCCGAGCGAACCGACCGTGAGCAGGAGGGTCGTCGTGGAGGTGGACAGGTGCCACTCGGTGCGCAGGTCGGGCAGGGCGTAGGCGATGAGGAGCTGGTCGAAGGCCTCGAAGAAGGTCACCGCGCCGATCACCAGCCGGACGGTGACGTGCCAGCGGGACAGGGGCAGCCGCTCGAAGCGGGCGGCTATGGAGGCTCGGAGCGGACTGTCGGGTACGGCTTCTGTCGTCATGCTGGGACTCCGCTGATCGCAGGGGCAGGGCGGGGCGGGGGGCGGCGATGTGCCGGCCGGGACGTGCCGGCCGGGGCGGCGGTGCGCGGGCGAGCGGGTCGGAAGGAGGGCGGGCGGCGGCCGAGGGGCGGCGACCGGACGGCGAACAGAACGTCAGGTAAGCGCCAAGCTTCTAAGCGCTTAAGTTGTATCCCTGCCGGACAGGAGTGCGTCAAGGGCTGACGCAGGGATTCGACCGGAGATCTCTCGAGAGCGACCCCTTGCGCCGAAATATTTAAGCCCTTAGATTTCTAGCGCTTACTCAAGCAGCTCCCACTCCCCTTCCTTCCTGCCTCTCCCCTCCCTCCCACCCGATCGTTCAGGAGGTGCCCCGTGCTCCGAACTCCCCGGACGAAGCGCTCGTTGCGGGCCGGTGGCGGCGCGGCGGCGGCGCCCCGACGCGGACCTGCGACCCCGCCACCGGCGCTCCGCTCGCCACCGTGCACGCCGTCACCGCCGACGAGGTCGCCGAGGCCGCCCGGGTCGGCGCCGAGGCCGCCGCCGACCCCGCTGGCGGGACCTGCTCCCGCACGAACGGGCCCGGCTGCTGCACCGCGTCGCCGCGCTCGTCGAGGAGAACGCCGGGCACCTCGCCGCGCTGCAGACCGCGGACACCGGCAAGACCCTCGCCGAGACCCGCGCGCTGGCGGCGAGCGCGGCCGCCACGTTCCGCTACACCGCCGCGGCCCTGGAGACCGCCGAGGACGCCCTCACCCCGGCGCGCGGCGCCTACGTCACGATGAGCGTCCACGAGCCGATCGGCGTCGTCGGCGCGATCAACCCCTGGAACTCGCCGGTCGCCAGCGACGCCCAGAAGCTCGCCCCCGCGCTGGCCGCCGGCAACGCGGTGCTGCTCAAACCGGCCGAGTGGACACCGCTGGTGTCCCTGGCCCTGGGCCGGCTCGTCCACGGGCCCTCGTGGAGGCCGGTCTCCCGCCGGCGCTGCTGTCGGTGCTGCCGGGCCCGGGCCGGGTGGTCGGCGACGCGATCGTGCGCGACCCCCGGGTCGGCAAGGTCGCCTTCACGGGCGGCACCTCGACCGGCCGGGCCCTGGCGCGCACCGCCGCGGAGAAGCTGATGCCGGTCTCGCTTGAGCTCGGCGGGAAGTCGCCCACGATCGTGCTGCCCGACGCCGACGTCGAACAGGCCCTGGCGGGCGTGCTGTTCGGGATCTTCTCCTCCAGCGGCCAGTCCTGCATCGCCGGTTCGCGGCTGTTCGTCGCCCGGCCGATGTACGACCGGTTCGTCGGCGAACTGGTGGAACGGGTGCGGAAACTGCGCGTCGGCCCCGGCACCGACCCCGGCACCCAGGTGGCGCCGCTGGTCCACCCCGCCCATCGCGACCGGGTCGCCGCCTACGTCGACCAGGCCCGTGCCGAGGGCGCCCGCGTGCGCTGCGGCGGCGCCCCGCCCGAGGGCCCGGCCTACGCGGACGGGGCCTACTACCTGCCGACCGTCCTCGACGGCCTGCCCGGCGACGCCCGCGCCTGCCGGGAGGAGATCTTCGGCCCCGTCCTCGTCGCGCTGCCCTACGACGACGAGGACGACCTGGTCCGCCAGGCCAACGACTCCGTGTACGGCCTGGCCTGCGGCATCTGGACGCGGGACCACCGGGCTGCCTGGCGGATCGCGCGCCGCGTCGAGGCGGGCACCGTCTGGATCAACACCTACAAGCAGTTCAGCATCTCCACGCCGTTCGGCGGCATGAAGGCCAGCGGCCTCGGCCGCGAGAAGGGCCGCGACGGCATCCGCGCCTACCAGCGCCAGAAGTCCCTGTACTGGGGCACCGCCACCACTCCCCTGCCCTGGGCCGGCTGACGACTCCCGGAGAACACCATGTCCCCTGATCCGCAGGATCCCCGATCGCCCGGCTGCGCGCCCTGCGCTCCGTCGAGCTGCTCACGCCCGAGTTCACCGCCGCCACCGACTTCTACGAGGAGGTGTGGGGGCTGGAGGTCGTCGAGTCCGGGCACAGCGCGAGCTGGCTGCGCGGCACCGGCGAGGAGCACCACGCCCTGCAGCTGACCCGCTCCGACCGGATCGGCCTCGGCCGGCTCTCCTTCGCCGTGGCCACCCCGGCGGAGATCGACGAGGCCGCGCGGCGCCTGGAGCGGCGCGGCATCCACCCGGTGACCGGCCCCGGACCGCTGGACCAGGCCGGCGGCGGGTACGGACTGCGCTTCCACGACCACGAGGGCCGGCTGATCGAACTGTCCGCCGACACCTGGGCCGTTCCGCCGCGCGGCCGGGACGCGGCCGTGCCCGTCGGGGTGACCCACGCCGTCCTCAACACCGTCGACATCGACGCCTCCGTCGCCTTCTACCGGGAGGTGCTGGGCCTGCGCGTCTCGGACTGGTCCGAGCACCAGATGGCGTTCCTGCGCTGCAACAGCGACCACCACTGCGTCGCCTTCAACCAGGCGCCCTGGGTCTCCCTCAACCACGTGGCCTACGAGATGGCGTCCGTCGACCACTTCATGCGGGGCATCGGACGGCTGCGCCACCACGGCGTCGTCCCGCAGTGGGGCCCGGGCGGCACGGGCCGGGCAACAACACCTTCTCCTACTTCACCGACCCCACCGGCCTGGTCTGCGAGTACACCTCCGAGGTCGCGCAGGTCGTCGAGGACCGCTGGATCTGCAAGGTGTGGCGCCGGGTCCCGAGCTGTCCGACCTGTGGGGGACGGCGGGCCCGCCCTCGAAGCTGATCCGCGCCCACATGGCCGGCACCCCCGACGGCAGCCCCGTCCTGCCGCCGGTCGACGCCGGCACCCCCGCACCGGAAGGAGCAACCGTATGAGCGCCGGGCACACGCTGAAGGTCGGACTGGTCGGCTGGGGCGCGATCGGCCGCGTCGTCGGCACGGCGCTCGCCGCGGGCGAGGTGCCCGGTGCCGTCCTGCACCACGTGGTCGACAACCGGCCCCTCGGCGGGGCCGCGCCCGTCGAGCAGGTGCCCTTCGAGGCCGCGATCGCCGGCTGCGACCTGATCGTCGAGGTCGCCGGACAGGGCGTGGTCCGCGCGTGGGGCGAGCGCGTCCTCACCTCCGGCACGGACCTGCTGGTCGCCTCCACCGGCGCGCTCACCGACGAGGACCTCGCCAAACGGCTCCTGACGGCCGGGCCGGGCCGGGTGTACTTCACCGGCGGCGCGGTCGGCGGGCTGGACCTCCTCCAGGCCGTGCGGGCGCTCGGACCGCTGGACGAGGTCACGCTGACCACCACCAAGCTGCCCGCCACCCTCGAACAGCCGTGGATGGACGAGGAACTGCTCGCCCGGCTGCGCACCGCCACCGGCCCCGTCGAGGTGATGTCCGGCACCGCCCGCGACGTGCCGGTGCGGTTCCCCCGCTCGACCAACGTGGCGGCCTCCGTCGCCCTGGCCGTCGGCGACCTGGACGCCGTCCGGGTCCGGGTGGTCGCCGACCCGGCGGCGGTGCGCACCCGGCACGTCGTCGAGGCGTCCGGGCCGCACGGCGCCTACCGCTTCGAGGCGTCCCACACCCCCGACCCCGGCACCCCGGCCACCAGCGCCGTGGTCCCGTACGCGGTCCTGCGCTCCCTCGGCGCGATCGCCGGACGCCCGGGGCAGATCCTGTGACCGCCCCCGCCAAGGTCCACGTCGAGGAGGCGGGCACCACCGGCCCCCTGCTGCTGTGCCTGCACGGCATCGGCTCGTCGTCCGCCTCCTTCGTCGCCCAGCTCGAGGCGTTCTCCGGCGCGTTCCGCGTCGTCGCCTGGGACGCGCCGGGGTACGGCCGCTCGCCTGACCCGGACCGGCCGCTGGACCTCGACGGGTTCGCGGACGCCGCCGCCGAGGTGATCCGCGCCCGGGGCGGCCGGGCGCACGTCCTGGGCGTGTCCTGGGGCGGGGTGATCGCCCTGCGGCTCGCCCTGCGCCACCCGGCGCTCGTCGCCTCCCTGATCGTCGCGGACTCCGGCCCCGGTTCCGGAACGGACCCGGAGAAGGCCGCCGCGATGCGGGCCCGCGTCCCGGAGCTGGAGCGGCTCGGCCCGCGCGCGTTCGCCGAGCGGCGCGGCCCCCGCCTCGTCTCCCCGACGCGCCCGCGCCCCTGGTCCGCCGGGTCGTCGACACCATGGCGGCGGCCGTGCGCCTGCCCGGCTACGCGTACGCGGCCGAGTCGATGGCCACCGCCGACCTGCGCGCCGGCCTGGCGCGCGTCACCGCGCCGGCCCTCGTGCTCTGCGGCGACCAGGACCGGGTCACCGGCCCGGACGCCGCCCAGGTGCTGGCCGGCGGACTGCGCCGCGCGGCGTACGTGATCGTCAAGGACGCCGGTCACCTCGCCCACCAGGAACAGCCCGGACGCTTCAACGCCTGGGTCCTCTCCCACCTGCACATCGTCACCGACCACCGCACGGAGGAACCGACATGCCCTGACCACCACCGCCTACGACAACGGCGGCGACCTCGCCGCGTACACCGACTCCCTGATCGCGACGAAGGACTCCCGCGAGCCCGACTGGGGCACCCTCTCCTTCCAGGAGAAGGCCGGCCCGCAGTACCGCCGGGCGCAGATCCGCTACGTCGGCTCCGGTGCCACCGGCAACCACGAGGACGACCGGCGGATCCTGCCCTCCGGCGGGTTCACCTTCTCCAACATGCTGCTGCCGCCCGGCGCCGAGGGCCCCGCGCACACCCACCACGACGTGGAGGAGGCGTTCTTCGTCCTGGAGGGCCGGGTCCGTGTCGGTATCCACCGCGGCCCGGACGAGGTCGAGTACCGCACCCTCGGCTACCGCGACATGATCGTGGTCCCGGCCGGGGTGACCCGTTCGCTGAAGAACGAGGGCGACACCGACGCGCTGTTCTGCGTGATCATCGGCACGCAGAAGCCGCAGGTGCCGACCTACCCCGAGTACTCGCCGCTGTACGGCGTGACCCGTGACTGACGTGACCGGGACGGTCGTCGTGACCGGGGCGGGCCGTGGCCTGGGGAGGCCATGGCCCGCCGGGCCGGCGCGGACGGGCACCGGGTCGTCGTCGCCGAGCTGAACCCCGAGTGGGGCGAGCGGACCGCCGCCGCGATCCGCGCCGCGGGCGGCGAGGCCCACCACGTCCCCTGCGACGTGGCCGACCCCGCCTCCGTCGAGCGTCTGGCGCGGGCCGTGCGGCCCCTCGGGCCGGTGTGGGGCCTGGTCAACAACGCGGCGCTGGCCAACGGGGTGGGCGGCAAGGAGTTCCAGGACATCGACGTCGAGGTCTGGGACCGGCTCATGGCCGTCAACGCGCGCGGCCCCTGGCTGGTCGCCAAGGCCCTGCACCCGCTGCTCTCGCGCCCCGGACGCATCGTCAACGTCGCCTCGGACGCGGCCCTGTACGGCTCGCCGCGCCTCGCCCACTACCTCGCCTCCAAGGGCGCGGTCATCGCCCTGACCCGGGGCATGGCCCGCGAACTGGGCGAGCACGGCATCACCGTCAACGCGGTCGCCCCGGTCTCACCGAGTGCGAGGCCACCGAGTCGGTCCCCGCCGGACGCCACGCGCTGTACGCGGACCACCGCGCGCTCGGCCGCCCCCAGCGGCCCGACGACCTGGTGGGCCTCGTGTCCTTCCTGCTCAGCGAGGAGTCCCGGTACCTCACCGGCCAGGTCATCGCCGTCAACGGCGGCTTCACGATGCACTGACCGCGGCCGACCGCACCCCTGCGCAACCCCCATCCCCCTGCACCCACCTGCACCCACCTGCACCCACCTTCTGGAGCGTCTCATGGATCTCGGTCTCGCCGGCCGGACCGTCCTGGTCACCGGCGGCAGCTCGGGCGTCGGCCTGGCCACGGTCCGCGCGCTGCTCGACGAGGGGGCGAACGTGGCCACCTGCGGCCGGGACGCCGGCGTCTCGCCGAGGCCGCCGGGCGCCTCACCGGGGCCGCCGGCGGCGACCGGCTGCTGACGGCCGTGTGCGACGTACGCGACGCGGACGCCGTGCGGGGCTTCGTCGAGCGGGCCGCCGACCGGTTCGGCCGGATCGACGGCCTCGTCAACAACGCGGGCCAGTCGCGCATGAAGCGGCTGGACGACACCACGGCCGAGGACTGGCGCGACGAGCTGGAGCTGAAGTTCACCGGCGTGCTCCATCCCTCGCCGCCGCCCGGACGCACCTGCGGGCCTCGGACGCGGGAAGCGTCGTCAACGTCAACGCCGTCCTAGCCAAGCAGCCCGAGCCCCGGCTGGTGACGACGAGCGCGGCACGCGCCGGCATCCTCAACCTCTCCAAGTCCCTCGCCGTGGAACTGGCGGCGGAGGGCATCCGGGTCAACTCCGTCTGCCTCGGCCTGATCGACACCGGCCAGTGGACCCGCCGGCACGCCGCCGACGGCTCCGGCCTGGACTACCCCGCGTGGCAGGCGCGGCTCGCCGCCGACCGGGGCGTGGCCCTCGGCCGGCTGGGCCGCGCCGAGGAGGTCGCGTACGCGATCGTCACCCTGCTGTCGCCGCGCGCCTCGTACATCACCGGAACCGCCATCGACGTCTGCGGCGGGTCGGCCGCGGCATCCTCTGAGAGGCACCCATGACGTACCGCAACGGCGGCGACCTCCTCGTCGCCGTCCTGAAGGAACTCGGCATCGATACGGTGTTCGGCATCGTGTCCGTGCACAATCTGCCGCTCGTCGAGGCCGTCGACCGGGAGCTGCGCTTCGTGCCGGTGCGGCACGAGGCGACCGCCGTCAACGCCGCCGACGGCTACGGCCGGGCGCGCGGCGGCCTCGGCTGCGCGCTCACCTCCACCGGCACGGGCGCGGGCAACGCGGCCGGGTCGCTGGTGGAGGCGCTCGCCTCCGGGACGTCGGTCCTGCACGTCACCGGCCAGATCGAGAGCCGCTACCTGGGCGGCGGGCGCGGTTTCATCCACGAGACCCGCGACCAGCTCGGCATGCTGACCGCGGTGTCGGCGTACGCCGCGACGGTGCCGGACGCGGCGAGCGCGGGCCGGCTGCTGCGGGAGGCGGCCGCCGCGGCGCTGGCGGTGCCCGGCGGCCGGCGAGCGTGGAGTGGCCGGTCGACCTGCAGTACGCCGCCCAGCGGGACTCCCCGGGCGCCCCGCCCCCGCCGCCCGCCCGAGCCCGACCCCGTCGCCCTGGCCGGCGCCCGGGAACTGCTGGCCACCGCGCGCCGCCCCCTGATCTGGGCGGGCGGCGGCGCCGGCCGGGCCCGTCCCGAGCTGCTCGCCCTGCTGGAGGCGACCGGCGCGGGGCTGATCACCTCCAACTCCGGGCGGGGCACGGTGCCCGAGGACCATCCGCGGGTCATCGGCAACTTCACGACCACGCCCGCGGTGCGCGCCCTGCTCGCCGACGCCGACGCCCTGGTGACGGTCGGCACCCACTTCCGCTCCAACGAGACCGCCGACTACGGGCTGGCGCTGCCCGCCGCGCACGTCCAGATCGACGTCGACGCCGCCGCGCTCGGCCGGGTCTACCCGGCGTCGCACGCCCTGCACGGGGACGCCGCCCGCGTCCTGCCTCGGCTGACCGCGGCCGCGCGGCCCGCCGACCCGGACTGGACGGCCCGCGTCCAGGGCGTGCGCGAGGAGGTGCGGGCCGCGCTGCGGGAGGCGATCGGACCGCAGGCGGCGATCTGCGACGCGCTCGCCGCGGCCCTGCCGCGCGGGCGGTCGTCGCCCGCGACGTGACGATCCCCTCCTCCACGTGGGGCAACCGGCTGCTGCCGATGCACGATCCGCGGGCCAACGTCTTCCCGCGCGGCGGCGGCATCGGCCAGGGCCTCGGCATGGGCCTCGGCGCCGCGCTGGCCCGCCCCGGCGAGCCGGTCGTCGTCATCGCCGGCGACGGCGGCCTCGCCGTCCACCTCGGCGAACTCCTCACCCTCGCCCAGGAGGGGCCCCGCCTGCTGCTGCTCGTCTTCAACGACGGCGGCTACGGGTCCTGCGCAACACCCAGGACCGCTACGGCGACCGCCGCTCCGGAGTCGACCTGCACACCCCCGACTTCCGCGCTCTCGCCGGCGCCTGCGGACTGCCGTACGCGCGCATCGCCTCCGAGGCCGACGCCGGCCCGGTGATCCGGGAGGCCCTCGCCTGCGCCGGGCCTGTCCTCGCCGAGGTGGACCTCGCCGCGCTCGGGCCGATGAAGACCCCGTTCACCCCGCCCGTCACCATCCCGACCGCGTAGGGAGGCTGTCGATGAGCGACACCGAAGAACAGCGGCGCACCCTGCTCGTGCGGCGCATGACCTGGGAGGCGGACGGCGTCCTCTCCGTCGACCTCGCCGACCCCGCGGGCAAGCCGCTGCCCGCCTGGTCCCCCGGCGCCCACCTGGACGTGCACGTCGGCGGCCTGGTCCGCCAGTACTCCCTGTGCGGCGACCCCGCCGACTGCGGCACCTACCGGATCGCCGTCCTCGACGAACCCGCCTCGCGCGGCGGGTCCCGGCACGTGCACACCGCCCTGCGGCCCGGCCAGACGCTCGACGTGGCGGGCCCGCGCAACCACTTCGCGCTGGAGCCCGCCGGGTCGTACGTGTTCCTCGCCGGCGGGATCGGCATCACCCCGATCCTGCCCATGGCCCGCCAGGCCGACCGGGACGGGATCCCCTACCGGCTGGTGCACGGCGGGCGGACCCGCGCCTCCATGGCGTTCGGCGCCGAACTGGCCCGGCTCACCGGCGGCGAGGTCACCCTCGTCCCGCAGGACGAGCAGGGCCACATCGACCTGGCCGCCGCCCTCGACGGGCTCGCCGACGACGCGCTGGTGTACGCCTGCGGACCGGAGCCGCTGCTCGCCGCCGTGCAGGAGGCGTGCCCCGAGGGGCGGCTGCGGCTGGAGCGGTTCGCCGCGCCCGCCGTGGAACGCGCCGGCGACGACGCCGCGTTCGAGGTTGAGTGCCGCCGGTCCGGCGTGACCGTCGCCGTCGGCCCCGGCACCTCCGTCCTGGAGGCCGTGGAGGCGGCGGGCGTCCCCGTCACCTCCTCCTGCCGGGACGGCATCTGCGGCAGCTGCGAGACCCGCGTCCTCGCCGGCACCCCCGACCACCGCGACTTCCTCCTGTCGGAGGCGGAGCACTCCGCGAACGCGACCATGATGATCTGCGTCTCGCGCTGCGCCTCCGACCGGCTCGTCCTCGACCTGTGAACCCCATCCCGGAGGCACCCGTGACCACCGCCTGGCCCTACCTGGACCCGCACCAGTCCCGCACCCACGCCCCCACCCCGTACGAGGTGAAGCTCGCCCGCACCCTGGAGGAAATCTTCACCGAGGAGGGCCACGACCTCGCCGACGTCGTCGCCGGTCTCAACGCCCGCCAGGTGCGCACCCCGACGGCACGCCCTGGACCGAGGAGACCTTCCGCGCCGAGATGCACCGCCTGGGAGCCTGACATGACCCTCACCACCGACGTCACCGCCGACCACGTCTACGCCCACGGCCTGCGCAACCAGTGGCACCCCGTGGTGCCCTCCCGCTTCGTGGAGCCGGGCGGCATGCGCAAGGTCACCGCCCTCGGCGAGGACTGGCTGCTGCTGCGGAAGTCCGACGGCACGCTGTCCCTGCTCGCCGACCGCTGCCCGCACCGCGGCGCCCCGCTCTCCCTGGGCAAGCACCTCGGCGACCGGGTGGCCTGCTGGTACCACGGCGTGGAGGTCCGGGGGACGGCACCGTGTCCTCCGTGCCGGGCCTGCCCGGCTGCAACCTGGAGGGCAAGAAGCTCGTCACCTCCCTTCCCGTGCGCGAGGTGGCCGGCGCGATCCTCGCCTACTTCGGCGACGAGAAGCACCCGGAGCCGGCCGAGCTGACGCTGCCCGAGCCGCTGACCGACCCGGAGATCTCCTCGTTCCTGTGCTACGCCGAGTGGAACGTGCCGTGGCGGTTCGCCATGGAGAACCTCCTCGATCCCATGCACGGCGCCTTCCTGCACCACGAGTCGCACACCATGTACGACGGCGACACGCAGGCCCGGTTCCGCATCCGGGAGACGGACCGCGGCTACTTCTTCGAGAAGACCGACCAGCGGGGCGTCAACTTCGACTGGGTGGAGCTGTGCCGCACGGGTGTGGACTGGGTCGACCTGTCCATCCCCTACCCGCCGTCCGCCGGGCCCGGCGGCCCCTTCGGCATCGTCGGCATGGCCTGCCCGGTCGACGCCGGGCGCACCGGCGTCTTCTTCTGGCGCTACCGGAAGGTGTCGGGCTGGCAGCGGGACACCTGGCGGTTCCTGTACCGCACGCTGATCGAGCGACGGCACTGGGAGGTGCTGGAACAGGACCGGGTGATGCTGGAGGCGATGCCGGCGGACGCGGACGGCTTCGAGAACCTCTACCAGCACGACCTGGGCGTCGTCCGGCTGCGCCGGCTGTACCGGCAGCAGGCCGAGGCGCAGGCGGCGCGCTGACCCGGCGTCAGGCGTCGCCGTCCGCGGACGCGGCCGAGGCGACGATGGAGCGCTCCAGCTTGGACAGCAGACGGGCGAGCTGGCGGCGCTCGGCGGGGGAGAGTTCGGCGAGCATCCGGCGCTCGTTGTCGAGGTGCTCGGCGAACACCTCGTCCACCTTGGCCAGGCCCGCGTCGGTGAGCCGGGAGTAGACGACCCGGCGGTCCTCGGCGTCGCGTTCGCGGACGATGAGGCCGTCCTTCTCCAGGCGGTCGATGCGCAGGGTCACGCCCGCCGAGGAGATCAGGCCGGAGTCGGCGAGCTGCCCGGCGGTCAGCCGGTAGGGGCTGCCCGCCCGGCGCAGCGCGGTCAGCACGTCGAAGCCGGCCACGGCGAGGCCGTGGCGTTCGATGGCGGCGGACAGTTCGGCGTGGTAGCGCAGGAAGGTGCGGTGCAGCCGGGCCAGCACCTCCAGCGGGGAGGTGTCCAGCTCGGGCCGCTCGCGGGCCCAGTCCTCGATGATCGCCGCGACGGCGTCCTGCCGGCCCGTCGCCTTCTTCCCCGCCATCGGCGCCTCCCATGTCACCAGCCACCGCGGATCCTCCATGAAATCTTAGCCCTGAAATATCGGTGAGCCGTACGGCCCGCCCGGCGGCCACGCGTCCCCGGGGCGGCCCGCGGGGCACGGGCACCGCCGACGGCCGTCGGCCGGAAAACCGGTGGCGGGCCCGGCCGCCCGTGGTGAAGATCGCGGCATGTCCGACTTCCTGGAGACCGACCGGCTCGTCCTGCGCGCGTTCACGACGGCCGACACCGACCATCTGCTCGCCCTGGACAACGACCCCGAGGTCATGCGCTTCATCAACGGAGGCCGTCCCACCAGCCGCGAGGCGGTCGAGACGCGGGTCCTGCCGCGGCTCCTGCACGACTACCCGTGCTGGGGGACCCGCGGCTACTGGGCCGCGCGGGAGAAGACCACCGGCACCTTCCTGGGTGGTTCGAGTTCCGGCCGCTGGACGAGCACAGCCCCGCCGTCGTCGAACTGGGCTACCGCCTGAACCGGGCGGCGTGGGGGCACGGCTACGCCACCGAGGGGTCCCGGGCTCTGATCCACAAGGGGTTCACGGACCTGGGTGTCGAGCGGGTCACGGCGAACACCATGGCCGTCAACGTCCGTTCCCGCCGGGTCATGGAGAAGTCGGGCCTGTCCTTCCTCCGCAACTTCACCGGGGACTGGCCCGAGGCGATCGAGGGTTCCGAACACGGTGAGGTCGAGTACGAACTCACCCGGGACGCGTGGGAACGGCGGTAGCCGTCGACGGCCCGGTCCGCGCTCCGGAAGGGGCCCGTGCCGGTCGCCCTTCCGGCGCCGCCCGGGCACCGGCAGCGTGACCTTCGCCTCCGCAGGGCCGATACTGCCGTCAGCAGGAGCTGTCATCGTCCCGTAACCGATCACCGTCAGGACCTGACCGGCCGTCACCCGCGTGAGCACGGGGCGGCGGAAGGCCGGGGCTCTCTGCCGGGATCTTCAGGAGGCACCCGTGAAAATGCTGATCAACGTCCCGGAGACCGTGGTCGCGGACGCGCTGCGCGGCATGGCGGCCGCCCATCCGGAGCTGACCGTGGACGTGGAGAACCGGGTGATCGTACGGCGGGACGCGCCCGTCGCCGGGAAGGTCGCGCTGGTGTCCGGGGGCGGCTCCGGGCACGAGCCGCTGCACGGCGGGTTCGTGGGGCCGGGCATGCTGTCGGCGGCCTGCCCGGGCGAGGTGTTCACCTCCCCCGTACCCGATCAGATGGTGCGGGCGGCGGCGGCCGTGGACAGCGGTGCCGGGGTGCTGTTCGTCGTCAAGAACTACACCGGCGACGTGCTGAACTTCGACATGGCCGCCGAGCTGGCCGAGGACGAGGGCATCCAGGTCGCCAAGGTGCTGGTGGACGACGACGTGGCGGTGACGGACAGCCTCTACACCGCCGGGCGGCGCGGCACCGGCGGGACGCTGTTCGTGGAGAAGATCGCGGGCGCGGCGGCCGACGAGGGGCAGCCGCTGGAGCGGGTCGAGGCGATCGCCCGGCAGGTGAACGAGAACTCCCGCAGCTTCGGGGTCGCGCTGAGCGCCTGCACCACCCCCGCGAAGGGCAGCCCCACCTTCGACCTGCCGCCCGGCGAACTGGAGCTGGGCATCGGCATCCACGGCGAGCCGGGACGGGAACGGCGGCCGATGATGACCAGCGGGGAGATCGCCGAGGCCGCCCTCGACGCGATCCTGCACGACCTCACGCCGCGCAACCCGGTGCTGGTCCTGGTCAACGGCATGGGCGCGACCCCCCTGCTGGAGCTGTACGGCTTCCACGCCGAGGTGCAGCGGGTGCTGGGCGAGCGCGGTGTGGCCGTCGCCCGCGTCCTGGTCGGCAACTACGTCACCTCCCTCGACATGGCGGGCGCCTCCGTCTCCCTGTGCCAGGTCGACGAGGAACTGCTCCGGCTGTGGGACGCGCCGGTGAACACGCCCGGCCTGCGGTGGGGCATGTGAGGCTCCGGCGGGGAAGAGAACACTCCGTACCTACCAGGCAAGGAGATCCAGTGCTCGACGCCGAATTCTTCCGCCGTTGGATGACGGCGGCCGCCGCGTCGGTCGACCGGGAGGCGGAACGGCTCACCGCCCTCGACTCGCCCATCGGCGACGCCGACCACGGCAGCAACCTCCAGCGGGGCTTCCGGGCCGTCGCGGCGGCGCTGGAGAAGGAGCCGCCCGCCACGCCCGGCGCGGTGCTGATGCTCGCCGGACGGCAGCTCGTCTCGACGGTCGGCGGCGCCTCGGGGCCGCTGTACGGCACGCTGCTGCGCCGCACCGGCAAGGCCCTCGGCGAGGACGCCGAGGTGAGCCGGGACCGGCTCGGCGACGCCCTGCGGGTGGGCGTGGAGGCGGTGCGGACGCTCGGCGGTGCCGCCCCGGCGACAAGACGATGATCGACGCGCTGGAGCCCGCCGTGGCGGCCCTGGGTGAGTCGTTCACGG
Source organism: Streptomyces sp. SW4 (assembly GCA_003248315.1). Taxonomy (GTDB): domain Bacteria; phylum Actinomycetota; class Actinomycetes; order Streptomycetales; family Streptomycetaceae; genus Streptomyces. Next base: position 5,152,301 of record QKWM01000004.1, on the reverse strand, counting down.
CGGCGCGGGACGCCGCGGAGGAAGGGGCGCGCGCGACCACTCCGATGCAGGCGCGCAAGGGCAGGGCCAGCTATCTCGGGGAACGCAGCGTCGGACACCAGGACCGGGCGCCACCTCGGCCGCGCTGCTCGTGGCGGCGCTGGCCGAAGCAGCGGAGGCCGCCGGTGAGTGACGGCAAGCTGGTCGGGATCGTGCTGGTGTCGCACAGCGCGGAGGTGGCCGCGTCCGTGGCCGAACTGGCGAAGGCCCTGTCGGGCGGTGGCACGGAGGTGCCCGTCGCCCCCGCGGGCGGCACCGCGGGCGGCGGGTTCGGCACGAGCGCGGAGCTGGTCACGGCCGCCGCCGCGTCGGTGGACCGGGGAGCCGGGGTCGCCGTGCTCACCGACCTGGGCAGCGCGGTGCTCACGGTGAAGGCGCTGCTCGCCGAGGGCGACGAGTTGCCCGAGCCGACGCGGCTGGTGGACGCGCCGTTCGTGGAGGGCGCGGTGGCCGCGGTCGTCACGGCGGCGGCCGGCGGCGACCTCGCGGCGGTGGAGGCGGCGGCGAGCGAGGCGTACGCGTACCGGAAGACGTGACCGGCGGCGGACGGCGGGGCGCCGGCGGCCGTCAGTTCCCGTCCAGGAACCGGCGGGCCAGGCGTTCCCCGTCCGCTCGGCGGCGGCCCGGTCCTCGATCGGCTGCAATCGGCTGTCCTTGAAGACGATGTACGTCACCCGGACGGGACTCCTCCGGAACGGGGGTCGGGGTGGATGCCGAGGGCCTCCGCGGCGGCGTAGGAGGCCTCGCCGATGATGCCGCTCGGGCCGACGTCGCCGACGACCGCGTACCGGACGCGGTCGCCGTGGATCACCGCGGCGACGGAGCCGCCGCGCACACCGTGGTCGCGGTAGTCCCACACACCGCTCGGCGCGGGCACGACGATGTACGGCAGGGTCTCGGCGTCGAGCGGACGGCCGTCGGACTGCACGAAGGCGGTGGCGGCGGTGAAGTACGGATCGGTGCGCCGGTTGCAGCGCTCCCCCGGCCGTCCGTCGCAGTCGATGTCCAGGTCGGCCTTCCAGAACACGGCCTCCCGCGTGCCGCAGACGGGGATGTCGGCGGGGGCGCCGGCGTCGCTGCGGTACCGCCCGGCCGAGACGGGGGTGCAGTCGCGCGCCTTGGCCAGCAGGTCCGCGGCGTCGACGCCCGGGCGGGTGCCGGTGCCCGGGAGTCCGGGCGCGCGTGCAGCCCGGGCCGCGGCGGGGGCGAGGCGTCGGGAGGGTCGTCGACGGCGCGAGCAGGGCGGCGCTCGCCGCGACCAGGGTCAGCGACTGGGCACGCAACGGCAGACCTCTCGTGGGGACATAGCGGACATTCAGCCCAATGTGGACCCCAATCGGCCCGGCGTCCAGCACTGGACGACCGGACGGCACCCCGCGCGTCGGCCCGACAGGGGCCGGACGGCTCCGATCCGGTAGGGGCCCGGGCCGCCCGGCCCTCCGCGCCGGCGCGGTACGAGCGACGACAGCGATCCGCGCCGCCGGCCGAACCCGGCTCCCTCCAGGGGGTGTTCGGCCGCAGGCGCATCAGCATACGGAACGCCTCCCGGTCCCCGGCAACCGTCTCCCCCTTGATGTGATCGCGTCAGCGGGGTCATATTGGTCCGGACCATTGCCGCCGCAGCGCGCCCCGGGAGGCTTGATCGTGCGAGGCGTTCCCCACCGGCAGCCACCGCCGCCCCCACTCCCCCCGCACTCCCTCCTTCCCCCGCACTCCCTCCTTCCCCGCCCTCCCCTCCCCTCCCTCTCCTCCCGCTCCTCCCTCTTCTCCCGCTCCCCGCGTGCGGGCCGTGCTGCGCCGCTGCGCCCTGGTCTGCGGCGCCCTCGCGCTGGTCGCGTCCTGCGGCTGGGGCGCGGCCGGCGAGGAGGGGAGCGGTCCGCTGCCCGGCGCGCCGACGGGTGTGACCGCCGAGGCGGGGAGCGCGACCAGCGTGCACGTGATGTGGAACGCGGTGCCCGGCGCCGAGGGCTACGAGGTGTACCGCGGCGGCACCAGGGTGCGGGAGGTCCCCGGCGACGAGCGCATGGTGGACGTCACCCGGCTCGAGCCGTCGACCGGTCACGTCTTCACCGTCCGGGCCCGTGACGCCGAGGGCCGGCTGGGGCCGCGCAGCCGGGAGGTCCGCGCGACGACCCCGGCGGCGGCGCCGGCCGACGAGACTCCGCCGACGGCTCCGGGCGGGGCGCGCGGCAGGACCGCCGGCGGCCGGGCGGTCCAGCTGTCGTGGTCCGCGGCGAAGGACGACCGCGCGGTGGCGTCGTACGACGTCTACCAGGGCGACACGAAGATCCACAGCGTGGGCGGGGGGCAGACGGCGACGGTGGTCGGCGGGCTGCGCCCCGGCACGCGCTACACGTTCACGGTCCGGGCCCGGGACGCGGCCGACAACGTCTCCCCGCCCAGCGCCGCCGTGCGGCTGACCACCCCCGGCCGCGACGACGGGCGGGCCGGCGCGCCCACCGGCCTGCGCGCACGCAGCCGCCACGCCGACGGGGCGTACCACATCGACCTGACCTGGGTCCCGCCGCGGGCCGACGGGGTGGTCACCGAGTACGAGGTCCAGCTCGACGGCCGCCCGGCCACCTCGGTGGTGTTCGGCGGCGACGCGCCGAGCGAGCGGGCGGAGTACAGCTTCTACGCGGGTGAGAAGGCGGGCGTCGTGCACCGGGTGCGGGTGCGGGCGAAGCTGCCCGACGGCACCTGGGGCGCCTTCTCCGCGGAGCGGACGGTGACGACGGGCGGGGAGTGACGGGCGACGGGTGACGGGTGACGGCACCGGCCCTCGTTTCCCTCGTCACCTGGGCGGATGCGCTCCGCATGCGGGCGGCTCCGGCGCGCTGTTGGCTGCCGGTAGGCAGCACGGCGCTCCCGATTCGGCGGTGCCAGGATGCACCGCCGACCGTGCCGCCGGAGGGCAGTTCACATGCGCATCTCTCAGCCACTTCTCCGCTCCGGCCTGACCGTGGCAGCCGCGGCCGCGCTGCCCTCGCCCTGACCGCCGGGCCGGCCGCCGCGGGGCCGGGAATCTCCGTGAGCACCACCGGTTCCACGGTGTCGGTCACCACCACGGCGTGCGCCCAGCTCAACGGCAGCTGGGGCACGGCCTCGCTGCTCAGCAGCGGCCAGTCCAGCTTCGCCCAGGGGCGCCAGGTGGCGCTGTCGGGGACCAGCTCGGGCCAGTCGGCGGCCTGGTCGAACGTCAGCCCCGGCACCTACACGGTCGTCGTCGTCTGCTCGAACAACAGCACCGCGGGCACCCAGACGGTCATCGTCTCGCCCGCGCCGTCGCCGAGCCGGACGCCCTCCCCGACGGCCTCGCCGTCGCGCGGTGTGATGGGCGGCTTCGGCGGCGCCGTCCAGGACTACGGCACGGTCACGCTCGTGGCGGGCGGCGCGCTGGTCGGCACCGGCGTGATCGCCGCCGCGTGGTTCCTGCGCCGCCGCTCGAAGCCGTACCGGTTCTGATCCACCCGGCCGCGGGGGCCGGTCAGCGCTGTTCCGGGCGGGGCAGTTCGGCGAACTCGGCGAGGGCGTGGCGCAGCCACCCGGTCCAGAAGGTCTCCAGGTCGATGCCGGCCCGCAGCACCAGGTGCCGCAGCCGGTCCTCGGTGCTGTCCCTGCCGGGCGGGAAGTCGCGCCGCTCGATCTCCTCGTACTCGGCCAACTGCCGCTCGTGCAGTTCCAGATGGCGCCGCAGGTCCGCCTCGATGCCCTCGGTGCCGACGACGGCCGCCGCCCGCAGCCGCAGCAGCATCGCGTCGCGCATCGGCCGGGGGTCCTGGGCGGCGGCGGTCCAGCGGGCCAGCTCGGCGCGGCCGGCGGGCAGGACCTCGTAGGCCTTCTTCTGCCCGCGGGCCGGCTGTTCGGACGGCAGCGCCCGGATGAGCCCGTCGGCCTCCAGTTTTCCCAGCTCGCGATAGATCTGCTGGTGCGTCGCCGACCAGAAGTAGCCGATCGACCGGTCGAACCGGCGGGTCAGCTCCAGCCCGGACGACGGCTTCTCGAGCAGGGCGGTGAGGATCGCGTGCGGGAGTGACATGGGGCTCATCCTAGGGACGGCCCCCGGTGGCTAGAGCGTCGCCGCCAGCTCGGTGCCCTGCTTGACGGCGCGCTTGGCGTCGAGTTCGGCCGCCACGTCGGCGCCGCCGACGAGGTGCGCCGTGCGGCCGGCGGCGACCAGCTCGTCGTACAGGTCGCGGCGCGGCTCCTGGCCCGTGCACAGCACCACGGTGTCGACCTCCAGCACCGTGCTCTCGCCGTCGACCGTCAGGTGCAGCCCGGCGTCGTCGATCCGGTCGTAGGTCACGCCCGGCACCATGGTGACGCCGCGGTGCCGCAGCTCGGTGCGGTGGATCCAGCCGGTGGTCTTGCCGAGCCCGGCGCCGACCTTGGAGGTCTTGCGCTGGAGCAGGTGGACGGTGCGCGGCGGCACGGGCCGCTCGGGGCGGCGAGGCCGCCGGGCGCGGCGTAGTCCATGTCGACGCCCCAGAGGCGGAAGTACGTCGCCGGGTCCTCGTGCGCCTTGTCGCCGCCGTCGGTGAGGTACTCGGCGACGTCGAAGCCGATGCCGCCCGCGCCGAGGATCGCGACACGGTCGCCGACGGGACCTCGTCGCGCAGCACGTCGAGGTAGCCGACGACGCTGGGGTGGTCGACGCCGGGGATGTCGGGCACGCGCGGGGTGACCCCGGTGGCGACGACGACCTCGTCGTAGCCGTCCAGGTCGGCGGCCGACACGCGGGTGTCCAGGCGGACGTCGACGCCGAGCTCGCCCAGCCGGGTGCGGAAGTAGCGCAGCGTCTCGTCGAACTCCTGCTTGCCGGGGATCCGGCGGGCCACGTCGAGCTGGCCGCCGATGTCGCTCGCCGCGTCGAAGAGGGTCACCTCGTGGCCGCGTTCGGCGGCGCTCACCGCGCAGGCGAGGCCGGCCGGTCCGGCGCCGACGACCGCTATGCGCTTGCGCAGCCGGGTCGGGGAGAGGACGAGTTCCGTCTCGTGGCAGGCGCGCGGGTTGACCAGGCAGGAGGTGATCTGCCCGCTGAAGGTGTGGTCGAGGCACGCCTGGTTGCAGCCGATGCAGGTGTTGATCGCCTCGGGCCGGCCGGCCGCGGCCTTGGCGACGAAGTCGGGGTCGGCGAGCATCGGGCGGGCCATGGACACCATGTCGGCCGTGCCGTCCGCGAGCAGCCGCTCGGCCAGCTCGGGGTGTTGATGCGGTTGGTGGTGACCAGCGGGACGGACACCTCGCCCATCAGCCGCCTGGTCACCCAGGTGTAGGCGCCGCGCGGCACGGAGGTGGCGATGGTGGGGATCCGCGCCTCGTGCCAGCCGATGCCGGTGTTGATGATCGTCGCGCCGGCGGCCTCCACGGCCTTGGCGAGGGTGATCACCTCGTCGAGCGTGGAACCCTCGGGCACGAGGTCGAGCATGGACAGCCGGTAGATCAGGATGAAGTCCTCGCCGACCGCCTCGCGGACGCGGCGCACGATCTCGACGGGGAAGCGCATGCGGTTCTCGTAGGAACCGCCCCAGCGGTCGGTGCGGTGGTTGGTCCGCGCGGCGATGAACTCGTTGATCAGGTAGCCCTCGGAGCCCATGATCTCCACGCCGTCGTAGCCGGCCTCGCGGGCCAGCCGGGCGGTGCGGGCATAGTCGTCGATGGTGCGCTCGACCTCGGCGTCGGTCAGCTCGCGGGGCGGGAAGGGGCTGATGGGCGCCTGGAGGGGGCTCGGCGCGACCAGGTCGCGGTGGTAGGCGTACCGGCCGAAGTGCAGGATCTGCAGGGCGATGCGCCCGCCCTCCGCGTGCACGGCGTCGGTGACGACGCGGTGCTGCTCGGCCTCCGCCGCGGTGGTGAGCCTGGCGCCGCCCTCGTAGGGCCGGCCCTCGTCGTTGGGCGCGATGCCGCCGGTGACGATCAGACCCACTCCCCGCGGGCGCGGGCGGCGTAGAAGGCGGCCATGCGCTCGAAGCCGCGCTCCGCCTCCTCCAGGCCGACGTGCATGGAGCCCATGAGGACCCGGTTGGGCAGCGTGGTGAAGCCCAGGTCGAGCGGGCTCAGCAGGTGGGGGTAACGGCTCATGGGGCCCTCCGTGCGCGGTGTCGTGCCTCTGTTGTAGAGGACACCCGCCACATTTTGCAACTAGTTGCAAAACGTGGCGTCGCACACGCGGGGCCCGCGGGTCAGCGGTTCTCCAGCCGAACGTGCAGCTCCCGCTCCTGGTCCCCGGAGACCCCGGTCAGGTCCTGCACCGTGAACAGGGAGTCCAGGGTGGTGCGGAAGCGCTCGATCGCCCAGTAGCCGCCGTGCGCGTCGGCCTCCACCGACGCCCGCAACGGCGCGGGACGGTGCTCGCCCTCGCGGGCGTCGGCGACGTCGAAGGTGCCGAGCCACACCGTCGGGCGCACCTCGTGGTACTCCCGGGGCACGTCCTGCTCGCACCGGTCGGACGAGAAGCAGGCGCACAGGGCGTCGAACACGACCCGGGCGTCCTCCTTGCTGCATCCGCTCAGTTCGACCGAGACGGATTCCGGATGCAGGTGCTCGCCGTCCATGGTGATCGCTCCTCTCGGGCCGCGGCGCGGCGCCGCGGGCGCATTGCGGAACCGCACCCCCATCCCAAGAAAAGCACTACCTCGGGCGGAGCACTACCGGCGCGGTCCGCCCGTGCGCCCACGAGCCGAGAGCGGGGGCGCACGGCGCGCTCAGCCGTTCACGAGGCGGTAGGTCCTGCTGTCGGTCAGCAGGCAGAAGCCCGGTGACAGGACCACGACGCGCAGGGTGCCGGTACGGCGGTCGTAGTCGACGCCCTCGGCCTCGAAGCCGCCCCGGCAGGCGCTGCGCAGGGGCAGCTGCCGCAGGGCCGTGACCCGGCCGGCGACGTCGGCCGTGCCGTCCACGGCGGCGGACAGGTCGACCTGGAGCAGGGGCTTGGTGACGCCGAAGAGGCTGCCGTCGGGGTCGTCGGAGGAGCACAGGAGCCGGGTCGCGGTGACGAAGTCGCAGCCCTGGACGTCGCGGACGGGGCGGTCCAGGCGCACCGTGGCGGCCTGCGGCAGGTTCGCCGAAGGCGAGGTGGCCGGGTTGGCGCCGGGCGTGGGGAAGACCAGGAACCGGCTCATGGTGCCCCACTCGCCCGAGAGCATCCACCGGCCGTCCGGGGAGATCGCCACCCAGGAGTTGTTCGGGGCCTCCCCGGGGCCGAGCGCGTGCACGTACTGGGCCCAGCGGCCGTCCGGGCCCTGCACGCGGAACATCTTCCCGCCGCCGTCGTCCCGCTGGTACGGCTCGACGTAGTGGCCGTCGTAGGAGGCGTCCGGGTCGCCGACGTGGTTCCAGCCCCGGACCGCGACGTCCGGCGGGATGGTGCCGACGCCGGTGTAGCGGTTGGGGCTGCCGGCCGGCACCTCGACGGAGGCCAGGCCCTGGCTCTCGGTCAGCGGGCGGGCCCGGTCGGAGCCCACCTCGGTCCAGGTGCCGGCGGTGGCCGCAAAGGACGCGGGCGGGGCGGCGGCGAGGACGGCGGCGGCCGTGAGGGCGGCGAGCGCGGTCAGGGCGGCGTGGCATCGCTGCCGGGCACGCGGGGGCATGGCGGCTCCTCGGTGGGGGGCGCGGCGCGGAACGGGCGCGGGGAGCCGGCCCGCACGCCCGGCGCCAGTCTGACGCGGACATGCTCGCCATGTACAGACCAAAGCGGTGTCCGGTGCCGCGCCGCGGGACACCGGGGCCCGGGAGAAACGCCGCTGTCCGCGGTAGAACGCGGTAGAACAGGGGAGTCGGCATCGAAGAGGCGTGCCGTGTGGATCGGCGAAGGCGGGGCCTGGGATGAGTGCAGCCGGATCTCCCGTGTTCCAGGGCGAGGAACCCCGCGCGGACCGGTACGGCCGAGCGGGCTGCTCGACGTCCTGGGCGTGGCCTCGGTGGTGCTGGACGCCGAGGGGCGGATCGTGCTGTGGAGCCCCAGGCCGAGGAGCTGTTCGGCTACTCCGCGCAGGAGGCGCTGGGCCGGTACGCCGCCCGGATCATGGTGCACGAACGCCACCTCGACCTCGTGGTCAAACTGTTCTCCGACGTCATGGCCACCGGCCGGGAGTGGGCCGGCGCCTTCCCCGTCCGCCGCAAGGACGGCACCACCCGCCTGGTGGAGTTCCGCAACATGCGGCTGCTGGACGACCGGGGCGACGTCTACGCGCTCGGTCTCGCCGCCGACCAGACCACGGTGCGCAGGCTGGAGCGGGAGGTGGCGCTGTCGACGCGGGTGATCGAGCAGTCCCCGATCGGGCTGGCGGTCCTGGACACGGAGCTGAGGTACGTCTCGGTCAATCCGGCGCTGGAACAGATCGACGGCATCCCCGCCGAGGACCACATCGGCCGGACGACCCGCGAGGTCCTGCCGGAGCTGGACCCGGGCGTGGTGGAGCACGCGGCCCGCCGCGTCCTGGAGACCGGCCGTCCGCTGGTCGACCAGCCCGCGGTCGGCCGGACCCCCGCCGACCCGGAGCACGACCACGCCTGGTCGGTGTCGGTGTACCGGCTGGAGGACGCCGTCGGCACCGTGCTGGGCGTGGCCGTGTCGGTGGTGGACGTCACCGAGCAGTACCGGGCGGGCGTCGAGGCCGAGAACGCGCGGCGGCGGCTGGCGGTGGTCGCCGACGCCTCCGCCCGGATCGGCACCACGCTGGAGCTGGACCGCACCGCGCACGAGCTGGCCGACGTCGCCGTGCCCGCCCTCGCCGACGTCGCCGCCGTGGACCTGCTGGAAGCGGTCGTGAAGGGCCGGCGCAGCACGCTGGGCCCGTCCGAGCCGGCGGTGATCCGGGCCCTGGCCGTGCAGGGCGTCAACGAGCCCGAGGCGCTGGAGGCGGCCGACCCGCCGGGGCAGGTCGCCCGGTACGGACCCGACCGGCTGGTCACGGAGTGCGTGCGCACCGGCCGCCCGGTCATGGTCCGGCAGGTGCGGGACGAGGACCTGCCGCGCATCGCCCGCTCCCCCGAGGCCGCCGAGCTGCTGCGGCGGGCGGGCGTGCACTCGTACCTGGCGGTGCCGCTCATCGCCCGCGGGGAGGTGCTGGGCTCCCTGGACCTGAAGCGGACGCGCAACCCGGTGCCGTTCGGCGAGGACGACCTGCTGCTCGCCCGGGAACTGGCCGGCCGCGCGGCCGTGCAGATCGACAACGCCCGCTGGTACCAGAACGCCCGGGACACCGCGCTCACCCTCCAGCGCAGCATGCTGCCGCGGCACCCCGGGTGACCGGCGGCCTGGAGGTCGCCTCCCGCTACCAGCCGGCCGAGGCGACCAGCGAGGTCGGCGGCGACTGGTTCGACGTGATCGAGCTGGAGGACTGCAAGACGGCGCTGGTGGTGGGCGACGTGATGGGCAGCGGCATCACGGCGGCCGCGTCCATGGGCCGGCTGCGCACCGCGACCAACACCCTGGCCTCCCTGGACCTGGAGCCCGCGCGGCTCCTGGAACACCTGGAGCGGACCACGGCCGGCCTGGACCAGTCCATCGCCACCTGCGTCTACGCCGTCCACGACCCGCACCGGCAGCAGTGCCGGATCGCCAACGCCGGCCATCTGCCGCCGATCCGGGTGCGGGCGGGCCGGCGCCCGGAACTGCTGGAGCTGCCCACGGGGGTGCCGCTGGGGGTCGGCGGCGTCCCCTTCTCCACCACCACGGTCGACCTGGCCCCCGGCGACCGGCTCGTGTTCTACACCGACGGGCTGGTCGAGACCCGGCGCCACCCGCTCGACGAACGGCTCGACGCCCTGCTGCGGCTGCTGGACGGCCCGGACCGGCCCCTGGAGGAGGTCTGCGACCTGCTGCTGCGCACCCTCCACGAGCCGGAGAACGCGGACGACGTCGCCCTGCTCATCGCCCGGGCGACGCACCCGGCCTGAGGCGCGGCGGCGCTCCCGGGCCGAGGCGCTGCGGCGCGCCGGCCGGAGCGCGGACGCCGATCACCACATGGGCGTACAGCTCCTCGGACACCGCCAGCCGGGCCCGCAGGCCGGCCCCCGGAAGACGGCGAGGGCCTCCGGGGCCTGGCGCTCGCTCGTCTCGACGAGCAGGCAGCCGCCGGGGGCCAGCCAGTCCGGCGCGCCGGCGGCCACCCGCCGCAGCACGTCGAGGCCGTCGGCGCCGCCGTCGAGGGCGGTCCGCGGCTCGTGCTCGCGGGCCTCGGCGGGCAGCAGGGCCACCTCGTCGCTGGGGACGTAGGGCACGTTGGCGGCGAGGACGTCGATCCGGCCGCGCAGCGACCCGGGCAGCGCCTCGTAGAGGTCGCCGGTGTGGACCCGGCCGCCGTAGGGGGCGAGGTTGCCGCGGGCGCAGGCCGCGGCGGCGGGGTCGACGTCGGCCGCGTGCACCTCGGGCCCCTCGAGGGCCTCGGCCAGGGCGGCGCCCACCGCGCCGGTGCCGCAGCACAGGTCCACGACGAGACGGGCGCCGGGGGCGTGGGCCAGGGCCTGGGCGACGAGGAACTCGGTGCGGCGGCGGGGGACGAAGACGCCGGGCGCCACGGCGATGCGCAGGCCGTGGAACCCGGCCCAGCCGAGGACGAGTTCGAGGGCACGCCGGTGACGCGGCGGTCCACCAGTGCGGCGAGCCGCTCGGGGGTGCGGGCGGCGGAGCGGAGGAGTGCCGCCTCGTCCTCCGCGAAGACGCAGCCGGCCGCGCGCAGCGCGGTCACCACCGGATCGTGCGGGGCGGCAACGGAGCGGTCCGGGGTGTGCGAGGGGACACCGGAGCAGGCCGGTTCCCGGGAGGCGGATCCGGAACGGGCCGGGGTGTGCGGGGGTACGTCGGGACCGGGTCGGGGCATGGCAGCCGGAAACCTTTCGAGAGCGAGGGGCGCTCCCGCGGTCACCTGCCGGCGGTGACCGTGCCGAGCGAGGGGAGCACCCGGGCCGGTACAGCGGTGATGGGTCCCACCTCCTCGGTTCGACGGCCGGGACGGTCCGCGGCCGTCGGTCACCCTACCCCAGTCGCTCAGACGCCGACGGTCTCTTCGGCCTCTTCATCGGCCGCCTTCTCGGCCGTCTCCTCGGCCGCTTCCGCCTGCGGCCGGCGGTGCCGCGCGGCCGCGGACGGGCCGCCGTGCGCTCCCGGACGGCCGCGAGCGCCAGCACGGCCAGGCCCAGGACGAGCCACGCGGCCAGCGTCCACAGGCTGCGGCCCAGGCCGTCGCCGTCGAAGTACAGCAGGCTGCGGGCGCCCTCGACGAAGCCGGCGCCGTTCCAGAAGGCGTGCAGGGTGCCGAAGAACCCGTTCTGCAGCTCGGGCCGGAACAGGCCGCCGGAGCTGGTGAAGTTGAGCATCACGAACAGCACCATCATGGCGAGCGTGGTCCACCGCTTGAGGAAGGTGTGCAGGCCCACGCCGAGGAGGAGGATGCCCGCCGCGTACAGCCAGGCCATGCCGAACAGGCCGGCGAGGTCGTGGTGGGCGAGGTGGAAGACCGGTCCGGCCAGCAGGGCGCCGATGCCGCCGACGACGACCGAGACGCCGAGCGTCAGCAGCGCGCGCACCCGCATCGGCAGGGCGGAGCCGGCGGCCCCGATCGCGGCGACGGAGGCGTAGGAGCCGATGCTGACGGCGATGAGCAGGAAGAACAGGCCCTGTCCGGTGGGGTCGTCGTCGACCGGCGCGGCCACGTCGGTGACCGTCAGCGGCACGCCCTGCTGCCGGGCGAGGGGGCGAAGACCTTCTCCGCCGCCATGGCGCCCATGTCGGACGCGGCGGTGGCCACCACGACCTCGGGCGCCCGCTCGCCGGGCACGTAGGCACCGGTGATGTCCCGGGCCCGCAGCAGCTCGACGGCGTCGGCGCGGGTGGCGACGGTCCGGACGTCGAGGGCGTCCCCGGCCTCGTCCTTGACCGACTGGGCGAGCACCTTCGCCTCCGGGCCGGTGCCGACGACGGCGACCGGCAGATGGTTCGGTTCGGGGGTGACGAACGCACCCATGTATGCGAGCCCCATACCGACGCACATCAGCAGCGGAGTGATCAGGTGCGTGAGCACATGGCGCAGGGCGTGCGACCGCATCGAGCCCGACCTCCCATGGTTGGCATATACAACTTTTCCTTCAAGTTGTACTCTACAACCAAAAGCCCGAAGGAGGACCCGTGCCGGCAACCGGGACGCCCGATGAGACGACCGTCACCACCAAAGGCTCCGCGGCCGACGCGGCCGTGGAGACCATCCAGCGGGAGATGACGGCGTTCGCCCGCCGGGCCCGCGCCTCCGCGGGGCGCATGCACCCCGAGCTGTCCCTGGTGTCGTACACGCTGCTCGGTCATCTGGAGGAGCACAGCGGCCGCCGGGCCACCGACCTGGCCGCCCACTACGCCCTGGACAAGTCCACCGTCAGCCGCCAGGTGGCCGCGCTGGAGCGGGCCGGGCTCGTCGAGCGCCGCCTGGACCCGGACGACCACCGGGTGCAGGTCCTGCATCTGACGGAGGCCGGCCGCAGCATCCTGGCCCAGGTGACCGAGAGCCGCCGGACCGCCTTCCGGGAGCGGCTCGCGGGATGGCCCGAGGAGGACCTGGTGCGCTTCGCCGCGTATCTGGAGCGGTACAACGCGTGGCCGGAGCAGGCCCCCGGCGAGACCCGGACCTGAGGGCGCGTACTGTGGAGCGTCAGCCCGCCGCACCCGGAACCCGCACCGCCATGAACACCACCCGAGGCTTCACCGGCCGCCCGCGCACCGCGCGCGCCGGCCTTCCGCCCGGCCAGTACGACGCCGGCGACGACTGGCCCGTGCTCTCCGCCGAGGTCACCCCGACCTCGCCCCCGCCGACTGGACCTTCCGCGTCGGCGGCCTGGTGGCCGAGCCCCGCACCTGGACCTGGGAGGACGCCCACCGGCTGCCCGCCTCGGCCTACGAGGGCGACATCCACTGCGTCACCGGCTGGTCGCGGTTCGGCGTCCGGTTCGCCGGGTGTCCCTGGACGTCTTCCTGGAGGCGGCGGGCCCGCTGCCGACGGCCACGCACGCGGTTGCCTACGCCCACACCGGCTATACGGCGAACCTCCCGCTCGGCGACCTCACCGGCGGGCGCGCCTGGATCGTCTGGGAGGGCGACGGGCGGCCGCTCGCCCCGGAGCACGGCGGCCCGGCCCGGCTGGTCGTGCCGCACCTGTACTTCTGGAAGAGCGTCAAGTGGGTCGCCGGCGTCGAACTGCTGGACCACGACGAGCCCGGCTTCTGGGAGCAGAACGGCTACCACCCCCGCGGCAACCCGTGGGAGGAGCAGCGGTACTCCGGTGACTGACCCGACGGCGCGGACCATGCGTTCCTTCACTCCCCGACCCGGTTCGCCGTGCCCGGCCGCATCGCCGTGAGCGAGCAGGTGGCCGCGCGGTGGCAGACCGCCACGCTCACCGCGATCCGCCGCGAGACACCGCGCGCCGCCACCTTCCGGTTCGCCGTGCCCGGCTGGGCGGGGCATCTGCCCGGCCAGCACCTGATGCTGCGGCTCACCGCCGCGGACGGGTACACGGCGCAGCGCCACTACTCGCTGGCCTCGGCGCCCGACGACCGCGGGCACATCGAGCTGACCCTCGACCACGTCGCGGACGGCGAGGTCTCCGGGTGGTTCCACACGGTGGCCCGGCCCGGGGACCGGGTCGAGGTGCGCGGCCCGCTGAGCGGCTTCTTCGCCTGGCCGGGCGACCGGCCCGCGCTGCTGGTCGGCGCCGGCTCCGGGGTGGTGCCGCTGATGTCGATGGTGCGACACCACCGGGCGCGGGGGCTCACGGTGCCGCTGCGGCTGCTGGTGTCCGCGCGCAGCCCCGAGGAACTGATCTACGCCCGGGAGTACGGCGCGGAGACGACGCCGGTGTTCACACGCAGCGCGCCGCCCGGCCTGCCGGTGGGGCGGCTCGACGCGGCCCACCTGGCACCCCTGCTGGCCGAGCCCCGGCCGGCGGCTGGGAGGCGTACGTGTGCGGTTCCAACTCCTTCGCCGAGCACGCCTCGCGGCTGCTCGTGGCCGGCGGCCAGCCGGTCGACCGCATCCGCATCGAGCGGTTCGGCTGACGCCGGGGCCCGTGGCACCCGTTTCCCGCCGGCGGAACCCCGGCCCCTCCCGGCGCTTGGCGCGCCGTCGGACCTCGCCGCCGGGCCTCGCCGCCCGGCTCCGCGACCGGACGGCTGCGGCGGCCGGAACCTTGCGCCGCCGCGGCGCCCCGGAGTTTCCGCCCGCCGCGGCCGGGCACCTGGAACCGGCGTTCCGGGGTGGGGCGACAGGGTGGCCGGGCGCCGGACGGGGTACCAGAGCAGTGCGGGCACGCGCACGCGTGGCGTGACACGGGGCGCGGGGGTGGCCCCGCCCGGTACGCCCCGTCCCGCCTCGGCCGCGGTGGACGCGAGGAGGTCGAGATGCGAACCCGGGTGCGCGGCTGGCGCTGGCGGCGCAATCCGTTGAGGCGCCGGTCGGACGTCGTGGAGGCGTGGACCGTGCTGGCCGTCGCCGTCCTGCTGTTCGTCGGCGCTCCCCTGCTCGGCCTGGCCGCGGCCTGGTGGGCGCACGACGAGGCCCGCGCGGTCGCGGCGGAGCAGCGGGCCGACCGCCGGCAGGTGCGCGCCGAGGTGGTCGGCAGGACGCCCGACACGCTGCCGTCCGTGCAGTCCGGCGGGCAGTACACGTACCGGGCGACCGTGCGCTGGACGGAGCCGGACGGCGCCGAGCGGACCACCGCCGCACGGGTCCCGGCGGACGCCCGGCGGGGCGAGACGGTCGCGGTGTGGCTGGACTCCCGGGGCCGGAACGTGCCGCCGCCCGCCGACACCACGACGGTGTGGCAGCACACGCTCACCATCGGGGTCTGCACCACGGCAGGCACCGTTCTCGTCGTCCTCGCCGGGCGCGGCGCCGTCCGCCGTGTCGCCCTGCGGCACCGGATGGCGGAGTGGGACCGCGCCTGGGCCCGCGTCGAACCGCAGTGGACGCACCGCCGGGCCTGACCGGAGGCGGCCGTGCGGGGCTGCCGGGAGGGCCTGGCAGACGGCGCGGAGCCGCACGTACGGTGTGATCGTCCGTACGGCGCCCACCCCGTCCCCTCCGCGAAGGCGGTCCTCGATGGCCCTGTTCGACCTCCCGCTCGACGAACTCCGCGCCTACCGCAGCGAGTCCACCGCGCCCGAGGACTTCGACGCGTTCTGGGCGACGACGCTCGCCGAGGCGCGGGAGCACGATCTGGACGCCCGCTTCGAGCCCGTCGACACGGGGCTGACCACGGTGTCGGTGTACGACGTGACGTTCGCGGGATTCGGCGGCCACCCGGTGAAGGGCTGGCTGGTTCTGCCCGCCGGAGCCGGGGAACCGCTGCCGCTGGTCGTGGAGTTCGTCGGCTACGGAGGCGGGCGCGGACTGCCCCACGAGCACCTGCTGTGGGCGTCGACGGGGCGGGCGCACTTCGTGATGGACACGCGCGGCCAGGGCAGCGCGTGGGCGGCGGAGGCGGCACCGCGGACCCGGTCGGCGGGACGCCCGCGTACCCGGGCTTCATGACCCGCGGCCTGGACGCCCCGGAGAACTACTACTACCGGCGTGTCTTCACCGACGCCGTGCGCGCCGTCGAGGCCGCCCGCTCGCACCCGCTGACCGACCCGGCGCGGACCGCGGCCGTCGGCGGCAGCCAGGGCGGGGGCATCACGCTCGCCGTCGGCGCCCTGGTGCCGGATCTCGCGGCGGTCGCGCCGGACGTGCCGTTCCTGTGCGACTTCCCGCGCGCGACGACCCTGACCGACCGGCACCCGTACCGGGAGATCGGGCTCTATCTCAGGACCCACCGCGGCCGCACCGCGGACGCGCTGCGCACGCTGTCCTACTTCGACGGGGTGCACTTCGCGGCCCGCGGCCGGGCGCCGGCGCTGTTCTCGGCGGCCCTGGAGGACGAGACGTGCCCGCCCTCCACGGTGTTCGCCGCCTTCAACGCCTGGGCCCACGAGGACAAGGCGATCGAGGTCTACGACTTCAACGACCACGAGGGCGGCGGCCCGTACCAGGAGGCGGCCAAGCTGCGCTGGCTGGGCCCCCGGCTCTGAGCGGGCCGGCGGCCGCGAGCGGCCGTCGGGTTTCGGCCGAACCGGCGGACCGCCCTTCCCAGGTGGTTTAGACCAATGGTACTCCTGGTGGCGCACCGAGGCCGCATGGCTACCGAACGTCACGGACCAGGAGGGCGCGGCATGGCCCGCACCACCCCGCACGACCTGTTCGCCGCCGGCTCCCCCGCCGGCCCGCAGCCGCTGTACCGGCGGATCGCGGCGGAGCTGCTCGGCGAGCTGCACGACGGCACCATCCCGCCCGGCGAACGGCTGCCGGGCGAACGCCGGCTGGCCGAGCACTTCGGCGTCAGCCGGGAGACCGTACGGCAGGCGCTGGAGGTGCTGCGCCGGGACGGCCTGGTCGCCACCGACCGGCGGGGCAGCCACGCCGGCCTGCCGGCCTGCCGGCACAGAGCCCGGCGGGCCTGTCGTTCCCGGTCGGGGCGCGGTCGGCGGACCCGCGGGCCGCGGAGCGGGCCACCGTCGCATGGCAGGCGCCGCCGGCCGAGCACGCCGCCGCCCTCGGTCTTGCGGCGGGCCGGCCGACGCTGGTGCACCGCTACGAGTCCGTCGCCGCGGACGGGCGGGGCGCCGCACGGCCGTCACCTCGTTCTCGGCCGTCGCCCTCGCCGAGGTCGGGAGCTGGCCCGGTACCGCGACCGCGCCGACGGCACCGGCTCGGCACAGCTGCGCCGGGTCTACGACTGGATGCGCCGCGCCGGGCTGACCCTGCACCACCGGGACACCATCTCCCGGCTCCCGGACACACCGTCGGTCCGGGTCACGCGGCGCGTCGAGGACCAGCACGCCCGGCTGCTGGAGATCACCGATCTGCTCGTGGACACCCAGCGAGAGGCGCTGGTCTACGAGTTCACCCTGCCGGCCACGGGCTGATCCCGGCGGCCGCTACGCCGCCCGTGCCACGACGAGCCGGACGCGCGGGCTGCCGTCGGGGCGCCGGCCGAAGCTCTCCAGGGGGTGCAGGCCGACCCGGAAACCGGCCCGGACCAGCTCACGGCGGACGTCGCCGAGCCGGAACGTGCGGTAGTACATGACGAACGGCGGGCGCCACAGCGCGTTGCGCACCCGCATGGCCGCGTCGAAGCCGAGCAGCGCCCAGTAGCCGGCGGAGCCGGGCGGCGGCGGGGCGACGACCGGGAAGGCGAAGCGGCCGCCCGGGCGCAGCACGGAGCGCACCCCGGCGAACAGCCCGGGCAGTTCGCGCGGCAGGAAGTGCCCGAACGCCCCGAAGCTGACCACGAGGTCGAACGCGGCACCGAACGGCAGGGCCCGGGCGTCGCCGCGGACCCAGTGCACGGCGGGCCCCGCGGCCCCGGCCCGTTCGCGCGCGACCGCGAGCATCCCGGCGCTGAAGTCGAGGCCGGTGACACGGCGCCGGCACACCCCCGTCAGCACCCGCGTCCCGGCGCCGGTCCCGCAGCACAGGTCCAGCCCGTCGTCGAAGGGCCCCATCGGCGCCAGGGCCGTCGCGACGGCCTCCAGGACGGCGTCGGGGGTCCGGTAGGGGGTGTGGTCGAACTTCGGGGCGAGCAGGTCGTACCCCGCTCGACCGACGACAGCGCCTGGACGGCGAGTTCGCGCAGCGTGGGGCCCTCGGGGCGGAACATGGCGCCAGCCTAGGCGGTGTCCGGGCCGGGCCCGCCGGGGCGCGGTCGGCGAGGACGGTGAGGACGCGGTCGCACCAGCGGGCGTTCTCCCGCTCGAAGGCGATCCCGGCCAGCAGGGTCAGGTACGGGCCGACGCGGCCGGCCTGCCGCAGGTACGCCTCCTCCGTGCGGCCGTCCAGCAGCCGCTCCCGCAACCGCTCGTACCGGGCGAGCTTGCCCAGCGCCCAGGACCTGCGCTCCTCGACGAGCGCACGGGCCGTCGCCGGGTCCACCCCGACGCCGTCCATGGCCTGCATCTTGATCAGGAACTCGTCCCGGACGGCGGTCGGCCGGCGGGTCGGCTCGGCGGCGAAGTCGCCCAGCTGCCGCCGGCCGGCCTCGGTGAGGGAGAACAGCCGCTTGTCGGGGCGGCGCTCCTGGCGCACCACCCGGGCCTCGATCAGCCCGTCCCCGGCGAGGCGCTCCAGCTCCCGGTAGAGCTGCTGGGGTGTCGCGGGCCAGAAGTTGGCGAACGACACGTCGAAGACCTTGGACAGTTCGTAGCCCGACGCCTCGCCCTCCAGGAGCGCGGCGAGCACGGCGTACTTCAGAGACATGTCGACACGCTAGCAACCGGGCGACGGTGCGACTATTCTCCTCCACACCTATTCAACTAATTGACTAAGGAGTCCGGCGATGCACCCCTTCCGTGCCGCCGTCGAGGCGCGCGACGTCGAGGCGCTCGACGCCCTGCTCGCCGAGGACGTGGTCTTCACCAGCCCGGCCGTGTTCAAGCCCTACCGCGGCAGGGCGATCACCTCGGCGATCCTGCGCGGCGTCATGCGCGTCTTCGAGGACTTCCGGTACGTGCGCGAGATCGGCGCCCCGGACGCCTCCGACCACGCCCTGGTGTTCACCGCGCGGGTGGGCGACCGGGAGATCACCGGCTGCGACTTCCTGCATCTCGACGAGGAAGGGCGGGTCGACGAACTGATGGTGATGGTGCGTCCGCTCTCCGGCCTGCAGGCCCTGGCCGAGGCGATGGGCGCACAGTTCGACCGGATCGCACAGGAGGCGCAGGCCCCGGCACACGGGTGAACCCGGCGCGGCGGGCAGCGCGGGCCCGGGGCGGGCGGAGTCGTCCGCCCCGCCCTGTGTGCTACAGTCCGAGCAGCACCTGTGTACGCCCCGCTGAGGGCGCCGGTGCCGTTCTTCTCGAGTTCTCTCGATCTCGTTTCGTTCTCCTCCCGGTTTCGCCGGACCGGCCCGTCCCTCACGACCGGCCCGTCGGCTTCCCGTCACCACCTCGGCGAGCAGGGCTTCTCCGCCGTACCGAGGTGCTGTTCCCCGCCGTCCCGCGGCGCCGCATCCGGCCCCGCCGCACGGCTTCTCCCTCCCCCGCGCACCCCGCATGCCCGCCGTCCGCGAAAGGACCAGCCACCATGACCACCACACTCGAACACCCCCCGCTCCACTCCCCCGCCGAGACCGCCACCGGCGTCCTCGACATCGACGCGGCCGGCAAGGGCCGTCTGCGCCCGGCCGCGCTCCTGCCCACCCCGGCCGACCTCACCGTCTCCCCGCCCTGATCCGCCGTCACGGCCTGCGCCGGGGCGACCTGGTCGAGGGCGTGCGCGGCCCGGGCGCACCCTGGCCGACGTGGCCCGGGTGGGCGGCCGCGTCCCGGACCGGCTGCACGGCAGGCGGCACTTCCGCGACCTGACACCGCTGCACCCGCACGAGCGGCTGCGCCTGGAACACCCGGCGGCCGGCGCGGCCGGGCGGGTCATCGACCTGATCGCCCCGGTCGGCAAGGGCCAGCGCGGGCTGATCGTGGCCCCGCCGAAGACCGGGAAGACCGTCCTGCTCCAGCAGATCGCCGCGGCCGTCGCCGGGAACCACCCGGAATGCCGGCTGATGGTGGTGCTGCTCGACGAACGGCCCGAGGAGGTCACCGACATGCGCCGCTCGGTGCGCGGCGAGGTGTACGCCTCGACCTTCGACCGGGCCGCCAAGGACCACATCGCCCTGGCCGAGCTGGTGATCGAGCGCGCCAAACGGCTCGTCGAGGCCGGCGAGGACGTCGTCGTCCTGCTGGACTCCCTCACCCGGCTGTGCCGGGCCCACAACGGCGCCGCCGCGTCCGGCGGCCGCACCCTCAGCGGCGGTGTGGACGCCGGCGCGCTGCTCGGGCCCAAGCGGTTCTTCGGCGCCGCCCGGCAGGCCGAGGAGGGCGGCTCCCTCACCGTTCTCGCCACCGCGCTGGTGGAGACCGGCTCGCGCGCCGACGACTTCTTCTTCGAGGAGCTGAAGAGCACCGGCAACATGGAGCTGCGGCTCGGCCGCGAGGCGGCCTCCCGGCGGATGTTCCCGGCCGTCGACATCGGCGCCTCGGGCACCCGCCGCGAGGAACTGCTGCTGTCGCCCGCCGAGTCGGCGGCCGTCCGCGGACTGCGGCGGGCCCTCGGGGCGCGGGACGGCGCGGCCGCGCTGGAGACACTGCTGGAGCGGCTGCGCGCGACGCCGGACAACGCCGCCTTCCTGCGGCGGGTCCGGCCCACCCTGCCCGCCGGCTGACGCACTGCGGCATCCGGGTGCTCGCGGGCGCGACGCGGCCCGGGCAGCGCGGCGTCCGGCCGACCCGTTCCTACGTTTGCGGTATGACTGTCGGATTTCCTTACCGGGCTGCCCTGTCCTCCTGTGCGCTCTGTGTGGCGGGACTCCTGGCGCTCGCCCCGGCCGCGGCGGGAGCCCGGTCCAGGCCCCGGACCCGGGCGTCCAGGGCGGTCCCGGGGCGGCGGCGCCCCGCCCGGCCCTGCTGTACCGCGCCGGGACGCACGTCCGGCCGCACCCGGGGACGCCCGCGGTGCCGAAGGTCTCCGCCCTGTCCTGGGTCGTGGCCGACGCCGACACCGGTGCCGTGCTCGCCGCGCGCGACGCGCACCGCAGACTGCCGCCCGCCAGCACCCTGAAGACGCTGTTCGCGCTCACCGTGCTGCCCGTCCTGCCCGGCGGTGTCCGGCACGAGGTGCGCCCCGGGGAGCTGCGCGGCGTCGGGCCGGGCAGCAGCCTGGTCGGCGTCGCCGAGGGCCGCACCTACCGCGTGACCGACCTGTGGAACGGGGTCTTCCTCAACTCCGGCAACGACGCCGTGCACGTCCTGGCCGAACTCGCCGGCGGCTGGGAGGAGACGGCCGAGCGCATGCAGGCCCGGGCCCGCGCGCTCGGCGCCCGTGACACGCACGTGGTGTCGCCCGACGGCTACGACGCGCCGGGCCAGGTGTCGTCGGCGTACGACCTGGCGGTCTTCGGCCGGGCGGGGCTGCGCAACGCGGACTTCGCCCGCTACTCCGCCCGCGTCGAGGCCCGCTTCCCCGGCCGCGCCGGCGGCACCTACGGCATCCGCAACACCAACCGGCTGCTGACCGGGGCGGACGGCGTCGGGCGGTACCCCGGGGCGATCGGCATCAAGAACGGCTACACCAGCAGGGCCGGGCACACCCTCGTCGCCGCGGCCCGGCGCGACGGGCGCACCCTCGTGGTGACGGTGATGAACCCTCAGCGGGGCGGCGGCTTCGCGGTGTACGAGGAGGCGCGCGCCCTGCTCGACTGGGGGTTCGAGGCGGCCGGGCGGGTGGAACCGGTGGGCTCGCTGGACGCGCTGCGGGTGCGCGGGCAGTCCGGTCCGGCCGCCGCGCCCGCGGTGGCCGCCGCCCCTCCGGCGCAGGACGGGCCCGGCTGGGCGGAGTCCGCCGCCGTCGCGGGCGCGGCCGGGCTCGGCGCGGGAGTCGTGGCGCTCGGCATCCGGCTCGTCGCAGGCCGGCCGGAGGAGGAATGAGCGACGGGCAGCGCAGCCAGCAGTCCGAGGGTGATCCAGGCGTAGGCGTTGGAGCCGAGGAGGGCGCCGGGGCGGGAGGGGTCGTCCGCCCACAGCCACACCACGCTGGTGCACAGCACGGCGTAGAGGGCTCCGGCGGTGCGCGGGTGCCCGGCGCGGACCAGCACGGCGAAGGACGGCAGCAGCCACACCAGGTGGTGGACCCAGGTGATCGGGCTGACCAGGCAGGCGGCGAGTCCGGTGAGGGCGAACGCGGCCGTCCAATCCTCCGCCTTCGCCGCCCGCCGCGCCCGCCACGCCCAGAGGACGAGGACCAGCAGCACCAGCACCGCCCACAGGGCGCGGTCGGGCGCGCCGAGCCGGGCCAGCACCCCCTGGAGCGACTGGTTGGAGACGTATTCCGGGCGGCCGATGCGGGAGGTGTCCCACAGCGCCTCGGTCCAGTAGAACCGCGAGGCGTCCGGGGCCGCCCACGCGGCGCACAGGGTCGCCCCGCCGGCCACCCCGGTCGCGACGCCCGCGGCACGCCACCGGCCGGCGAGCAGCAGCAGGCCGATGAAGAGCGCCGGCGTGAGCTTGACCGCCGCCGCGAGGCCGATGCCCGCCCCGGCCCACCGGCCGCGCCCGGAGGCGAGCAGCCAGGCGTCGGCCAGGACGAGCGCCAGCAGCAGGATGTTGACCTGGCCGAAGCTGACGGTGTCGCGCAGCGGCTCGAACAGGGCGAGCGCCAGGGCGACCAGGCAACAGCCGTACCAGCCGAGCCGCCGCCACTCCGGTCCGGTGAGCCGGCGCAGCACCAGGGCGAGTGCGGCCAGGTCGAGCAGCAGGGTGACGGTGACGGCGGTGCCCAGCCCGACCAGGGCCATCGGGAGCATGACCAGGGCGGCGAACGGCGGGTAGGTGAAGCCGTACGCCGTGCCGGGCACCCGGTAGTCGTAGAGCCGGCCGCCGTCGTGCACCCAGGCGTGCACGGCCCCGTGGTAGACGCGCAGGTCGAACCAGTCCCGCAGCAGTGGCACCGTCGCGGTGAAGAGGGTGACGGCGACGGCCGCCGCGAGCACCAGCAGGACCCGGCCGGGCCCGGTGCGCGGCCTCACGCGGTCCGGCAAGGGCCGCCTCACGCGGTCCTGCGGGGGCGTCTCGTGCTCCTGCGGAGGCGTCTCGTGCTCCTGCGAGGGCGTCACGCGGTCCTCCAGGCGGGTGCCAGCCGGGCCTGGTGTGCCTGCCACAGGACGACCACCGCGAGCGCGCCGCCGGAGAAGGCCAGCACCAGTTGTTCCGGGTCGGCCGCGCCGCCGCCGGGCAGGGCGAGGAGCGCCAGCACCGCGGTCACGGCCGCGGTGCGGTGCCGGACGGACGCGGTGGGCGCGGCCGCGGCGATGAGGAACAGGCCCCACAGCGCGTACCAGGGGCGGATCGCGGGCCCGAGGGCGGCGACGGCCGCCAGGCTCAGGCCGAGCGCGTAGACGGGGTGCGGGCGCAGCCGCAGCCAGATCGCCAGGACGGCGACGGCGGCGGCCAGCATGCCGAGGGTGTGCCAGGCCGGTACCGCGAGGGGCGCCAGGTCGCTGCCGGTCTGCTCCAGCAGGGTGCGGGTGGCCCGGCCCAGCAGACCGGTCAGGGCCCAGTTGTCCGGTGAGACGGGGGTGTCGAGGGCCGCGGTCCAGCCGTATCCGGTGCCGGCCGCGGCGGTCGCGGCGGCCGTGGTGGCCGCCGCCGTGAGCGAGGTGGTCACGGCGGCCCGGACCGGTCCCCGGCCGGCCCGGACCTGGAGCGCGAGGACCGCGGCCAGCCCGAGCACGGCGGGCGCCTTGACCAGGGCGGCGAGGGTGACCAGGGCCGCGCCGAGGACCGGCCGGCGGCCCAGGGCGGCGACCAGGCCGGTGCCGAGCAGGCCCAGCATCACGGCGTCGTTGTGGGCGCCCGCCAGGAGGTGCAGCAGGACCAGCGGGTTGAGGGCGCCGAGCCACAGCGCGGCCGCCGGGTCGGCTCCGCAGGCCCGGGCGAGCCGGGGCAGCGCCGCCGCCATCAGGGCGAGTCCGGCCAGCGCCAGCAGCCGCATGCCGGCCACGCCGGCCGTGAGTTCGCCGCCGGTCAGCGCGGACAGCGCAGCCGCCGCGCCGAGGAACACCGGGCCGTAGGGGGCGCCGGTGTGCTGCCACAGCGGGGCGACCTCGGCGGCGAGCGGGCCGCCGAGCCGGGACGGGCCGTGGGCGTAGACGTCGAGGTGCGCCTCGACCATGGCGCCCTGGGCGAGGTAGCTGTAGACGTCCCGGCTGAACAGCGGCGCGGCCGGCAGCAGGGGCGCCGACCAGACGGCGAGCACCAGCAGCAGGGCGCGGGGGCCCGGTGGCTCGGGTCCGCGCAGCAGCCTTCCGAGCAGGGCCCAGGCGGCGATCAGCAGGACGATGCCGAAGTGGACGCCGACCAGGCCGAGGGCGGCGCCCGGGGAGGCCGGCACGAGCAGTTCCCGTACGGGCAGCGCACCGGCCGTCTCACCGCCCAGCGCCAGGAAGCCGGTGCCGGCCAGGCCGATGACCTGGCAGCGGCGGAGGTCGGCGGGGAAGGGACGGACAGCACGCGGGCAGCATGCAGCCGGCGGGTGGACGGCAGCCGACGTGCCGCCCTCGGTCCGGCGGCGTCCGTGTGACCGCCGTGTGAGCGCGCGCCCGGACGGCGGTGGCCGCCTGTGCGGCGGTCAGAAGACCGACAGGCCGGTCAGCGTCGTGAAGCGGTCCAGCGCGGCCACCCCGGCCACGGAGTTGCCGCGCTCGTCGAGGCCGGGGCTCCACACGCACAGGGTGCAGCGGCCCGGCACGACGGCGATGATGCCGCCGCCGACACCGCTCTTGCCGGGCAGGCCGACCCGGTAGGCGAAGTCGCCGGCCGCGTCGTACGTGCCGCAGGTCAGCATGATCGCGTTGACCTGCTTGGCCTGGCTGCGGGTGAGCAGCCGGGTGCCGTCGGCGCGGATGCCGTGCCGGGCGAGGAAGCCGGTGGCGAGGGCGAGGTCGGCGCAGGAGGCGGCGATGGAGCACTGCCGGAAGTACTGGTCGAGCAGGACCGGCACCGGGTTGTCGATGTTGCCGTAGGACGCCATGAAGTGGCCGAGGGCGGCGTTGCGGTCCCCGTGGGCGGTCTCGGAGGCGGCGACCTCCAGGTCGAAGTCGAGTCCGGGGTTGCCGCTCTCGGCGCGCAGGAAGTCCAGGAGTTCGCCGGCCGCGTCGCCGGTACGGGTGTGCAGCCGGTCGGTGACGACGAGGGCGCCTGCGTTGATGAAGGGGTTGCGCGGGATGCCGTTCTCGTACTCCAGCTGCACCAGGGAGTTGAACGGGTTGCCGGACGGTTCCCGGCCGACGTGCTCCCACAGCGCGTCGCCCTCGCGGGCCAGGTCCAGGGCGAGGGTGAAGACCTTGGTGATGGACTGCGCCGAGAACGGCTGCCGCCACTCCCCCACCCCGTAGACGGTGCCGTCGGGTTCGGCGACGGCCATGCCGAAGCTGCGCGGGTCGCACGCGGCGAGCGCCGGGATGTAGTCGGCGGTCCGGCCGCTGCCGGGGTGTGCTCGATCTCCTCGGCGATCCGCTCCAGGACCGGCGCGAAGGTGGTGGACGCAGTCATGATCGCCATTGTCCCTCCGGGCCGGTCCCGGCGCCCGTCAGGCCTCCGCCCGGCCGGTGCCCGCGACCACCTCGGGGCGCAGCAGCGCGGCGAGCCGGTCGGCGGGCAGCAGGCCCTTCTCCAGGACGAGTTCGGCGACACCCCGGCCGGTGGCGAGGGCCTCCTTGGCGATGTCCGTGGCGGCGGTGTAGCCGATGTGCGGGTTGAGGGCGGTGACGAGGCCGATGGAGTTCTCGACGGTCGCGCGCAGCGCCTCGGTGTTGGCGGTGATGCCGTCCACACAGCGCTCGGCGAGGGTGAGGCAGGCGGCGCGCAGGTGGGTGAGCGACTCCGACAGGGAGTGCAGGATGACCGGCTCGAAGGCGTTGAGCTGGAGCTGCCCGGCCTCGGCGGCCATGGTGATGGTGACGTCGTTGCCGATCACCTCGAAGGCGACCTGGTTGACGACCTCGGGGATCACCGGGTTCACCTTGCCGGGCATGATGGACGAACCGGCCTGCACGGGCGGCAGGTTGATCTCGCCGAGGCCCGCGCGTGGGCCGGAGGAGAGCAGGCGCAGGTCGTTGCAGCTCTTGGAGAGCTTGACGGCGATCCGCTTGAGCACGCCGGACATCTGGACGAAGGCGCCGCAGTCCTGGGTGGCCTCGACCAGGTTGGCGGCGGTGACCAGGGGCAGACCGGTGAGAGCGGACAGGTGGCGGCGGGCGGCCTCGGCGTATCCGGCGGGGGCGTTGAGGCCCGTGCCGATGGCGGTGGCGCCCAGGTTGATCTCGTGGATCAGCTCGACGGCCTCGCCCAGGCGGCTGCGGTCCTCGTCGAGCATGACGGCGTACGCGGAGAACTCCTGGCCGAGCGTCATCGGCACCGCGTCCTGCAGCTGCGTACGGCCCATCTTGAGCACGTCGCGGAACTCGAGTGCCTTGCGGGCGAAGGCGTCCTGGAGGACGGCCATCGCCGTGAGCAGGCCGCGCACCGCGAAGACCGTCGCGATCTTCACGGCGGTCGGGTAGACGTCGTTGGTGGACTGGCCGAGGTTGACGTCCTCGTTGGGGTGCAGGTGCCGGTAGTCGCCCTTGGCGTGCCCCATCAGCTCCAGGGCCCGGTTGGCGATCACCTCGTTGGCGTTCATGTTGGTGGAGGTGCCGGCGCCGCCCTGGATGACGTCGACGACGAACTGGTCGTGCAGCTTGCCGGCGCGTATCTCGCGGCAGGCGGCGACGATCGCGGCGGCCTTCTCGGGGCGAGCAGGCCGAGTTCCTCGTTGGCGAGGGCGGCGGCCTCCTTGACGGCGGCCAGGGCGTCGACGAGGTGCGGGTAGGCGGAGATCGGCGTGCCGGTGATCGGGAAGTTCTCCGTGGCCCGCAGGGTGTGCACGCCCCAGTAGGCGTCGGCGGGAACGTCCCGGTCGCCGAGCAGGTCGTGCTCGGTGCGGGTGGCGGCGGCGGTCATGAGGGGTTCGCTTTCCGGGCAGGGGAGGAGGGATCGGGGCGCAGGGCATCCGGCGCCGGGCCGGACGGAGGGGGCGCGGGGCGGGGACGCCCGGTCAGGCGGAGAGGCCGGGGGCGGGGACGCCCGGTCAGGCGGAGGGGCCGGCGGTGTCCAGGGCCGGCGCCACCCGCACGCTGCCGACCGGCACGCCGCCGCCGAGGAGCGGTTCGCCCGCGAACTCGGTCAGCGGGGCCGGGCCACCCCGGCCCGGGCCAGCGCCGCCGCCGCGACCGGGATCCGCGCCCGGTTCGCCCCGTCGGAGATCTTCACGGCGACCGCCCGTCCGTCGGGCAGCGCGGCTACCTGCACGCCCTCGAAGCCGTCCTTGGCGAGCAGCCCGGGCACGGCCCGCATCAGCGCGGCGACGTCCCGCCCGGTCCCGGACGCCATCTCGGCGTGCTCGCGCATGGCGTCGGCGACCCGAGCCTCGGCGGTGCCGGGTGCGGCGGTGGTGATCCGCGCGGCGGCGCGGGCGAGGCCGTGCAGGGAGACGGCGAACAGCGGCGCGCCGCATCCGTCGACGGTGACGTGGGCGATGCGCTGGCCGGTGAGGTCCTCGACGGTCTCCGCGACGGTCTTCTGCAGCGGGTGGCCGGGGTCGAGGTAGTCGTGGGTGGACCAGCCGTTGAGCAGGCAGGTGAAGAGCATCGCGGCGTGCTTGCCGGAGCAGTTCTGGGCGAGGCGGGAGGGCGCCCGGCCCTCGCGCACCCAGGCGTCCCGGACGACCGGGTCGAAGGGCAGGTCCGGCACGTTGCGCAGGTCGTCCTCGGTGAGCCCGGCGAGGTCGAGGATGCGGCGGGTGCCGGCCAGGTGGCGTTCCTCGCCGGAGTGGCTGGCGGCGGCGAGGGAGAGCAGTTCGCCGTCGAGCGGCAGGCCGGCCCGGACCATGGCCACGGCCTGGAGGGGCTTGAGGGCGGAGCGCGGGTAGAAGGCGGCCTCCGGGTCCCCGAGCGCGAGGCGTACGTCGCCGTCGGGTCCGAGGACGACGACGGAACCGTGGTGGACGCCCTCGACGACGCCGCCGCGCACGAGGCGGGCGACGGGGACGTGGCCCGGCTCGCGGACCGGGGGTGCGGCGGCGGGGGCGCCGGGTGCCGGGGAAGAGGCGGGTGCCGGGGCGCCGGCTATGCCGGAACCCGGTGCGGGGGAAGCGGCTGCGGGGAATCGCTGTACATCACTGCCTGGGGGTCGGGGGCGGCCGGGGCGGTCACGCCGCGGGCCGCCGCTCGTGGGGTGGTCGGCGCGCGTGCTGCGCACGATGTCGGTGAGGGTGGTCTCGACGCGGTCGAGGTGGTGGGCCATGGCCCGCTCCGCGCCGGGCCCGGAGCCTTCGGCCAGCGCCTCGACGATCGCCCGGTGCTCGCGGTTGGACTGCTCGCGGCGGCCGCCCAGTTCGTTGAGGAAGGCGGACTGACGGGCCAGCGCGTCGCGGATCTCCTCGATGACCCGCCGGAAGACCGGGTTCTGCGCGGCCTCGGCGACGGCGAGGTGGAAGACGGTGTCCATCGCGACCCAGGCGGTGGTGTCCGTCTCGCGGTCCATGCGGTCCAGCAGGTGCGTCAGATGGTCGAGGTTCTCCGGGGTGCGGCGCCGGGCCGCGTAGCCCGCGACGGGGATCTCCACGTGCCGGCGCACCTCCAGCAGGTGGCCGGCCGCGTAGTCGCCGAAGGTGGGCTCCTCCACCGCGTCGGCGACGACGAAGGTGCCCTTGCCGGTCCGGGAGACGGTGAGCCCCATGGTCTGCAGGGCGCGCAGCGCCTCGCGGAGCACCGGGCGGGAGACCTCCAGCGTGCGGCACAGCTCCGCCTCGGAGGGCAGCTTGTCGCCGATCGCGTACTCGCCGCGCTCGATGGCGCCGCGCAGGTGGCCGAGGACCGCCTCCATCGCGCTGACGCGCCGGGCGGCCGGGCCGCCTGTCTGGCTGTCTGACAGGTTCACGGGAGCGATGGTGCCCGGAACGGCGGGCGCCTGTCAAAGCGTCCCGGGCACCGAGGGCCGGCCCCGGTCCCCGGAGCGGGCCGGATCCCGCCGGCGTGCGACCGCCAGGGCGCGGACCGGACGCGCGCCGTGCGCCCGGAGCGCAGGGGCCGGACGCGCGCCCTACCCCCGCAGGGCCCCGGCCGCCGCGGCTCCGGCGCACGCGGCACCGACCGCCACCGCCACACTGAGGACGACGTTGAGCACGGCGAGCCGGCGGGCGTTCGACTCGGCCAGCCGCAGGGTCTCGTACGAGAACGTCGAGTACGTGGTGAGCGCCCCGCACAGGCCGGTGCCGAGGAGCAGCATCAGGCGTGAGCCGGCGGCGGAGCCGAGCGCCGCCCCGGTGAGCAGCCCGAGGACGAGGGAGCCGGCGGCGTTGACGGCGAAGGTGCCCCAGGGGAACGCCGAGCCGTGCCGCGACTGCACCGCGCGGTCGGCGAGGTACCGCAGCGGGGCCCCGGTCATGCCGCCGGCGACGACGAGGAGCCAGTTCACCGCGGCGTACCTCCCCGCGGGGCCGCCCGGCCACGAGGCGCCGGGTCGTGCGCGTCGCGAGCCACACGGCCGCGAGCGCCGCGAGCGGGGTCGCGGCGAGGCAGGCGAGGGCGGTGGCGGTGTGGCCGGCGGCGAGCAGCTGCCGGACGTCGACGGCGTACGTCGAGAAGGTGGTGAAGCCGCCGAGCACCCCGGTGCCGAGGAAGGGGCGGACGAGCGGGTGGGCGGTGCGCGCCTCGGTGACGAGCACCATGAGCACGCCGATCGCCGCGCACCCGAGGACGTTGACCCAGAAGACCGTCCAGGGGAAGCCGCCGGCGCGGGCGGGCCACCACAGGGTGGCGGCGTACCGGCCGGCGGCACCGGCGCCGCCGCCGAGGGACACGGCCGCGAGCACCGCCG
The DNA here is from genome assembly GCA_003248315.1 of Streptomyces sp. SW4. Taxonomy (GTDB): domain Bacteria; phylum Actinomycetota; class Actinomycetes; order Streptomycetales; family Streptomycetaceae; genus Streptomyces. The sequence goes on along the minus strand of QKWM01000004.1, from coordinate 5,122,778 downwards.
CCTCGGTGCGGCGGCGCCGGGTGTCCGCTGCTGTCATCTCGCCCGTCTTTCCCTGCCCGCTTCCCCTGCCCGCCGGGGCGCGCCCGGGGCTCGCGGCCGATCACGGCCGGTGACCAGGGTAGCGGCGGGCAGGCGCCGGACCACTTCTGGTTGCACGCTCAACCAGTGGCGGACGCGGTGTTACCGTGCAGGTATGGCAGGTATCACGGCGACGACGGCCGGTGCGCGACTGGAGGAACGGTGGCGGGAGATCCTCGCCGTCCACGCGCGCACGATGTGCGAGATCGACCGTGAGCTGCACCCCCACGGCCTGGGCGCCAGCGACTTCGAGGTGCTCGACATCCTGGCCTCGGCGGCCCCGGGGAGGGCGACCACTGCCGGGTGCAGAACCTGGTGGGACGGGTCCACCTGAGCCAGAGCGCCCTCTCCCGGCTCATCGCCCGCCTGGAGCGGGACGGCCTCGTCGAGCGGTCGGTGTGCGCCGAGGACCGGCGCGGGGTGTACGTGGCGCTGACCGGCAAGGGCCGCGAGTTGCACGCCCGGGTGCTGCCGCTGCAGCGGGCCGCCCTGGAGCGGACGCTGGGCGACGGCTGACCGCCGCCCCGCCTCAGGCCCGGCTTCCCGGCCCTACGGGCGCGCGAGCAGGGTCCGCACGCCCTCCGAGGTGAGGGTCAGCCGGTGCTCGGATCCGGCGTCGATGGACAGCGACAGGTCGTCCGAGGGCCACTGCGCGGCGAGGGCACCGAGCGGCACCATGCGGTAGCGGGAGACGAACGGCAGCAGATCGGCCATCTCCAGCTCCGAGGTGAACACGGGCACCACCTGCCCGCCGCCGGACTGTTCCAGCACCGGAAGGGCCAGCGTGGCGGGTTGGTCGCGTCCTCGTCGCTCGCGTCGTCCGGCACGGGCACGAGCACGTCGCTGCTCGCGAGCGTGTCGAGCGCCGCCCTGTCCTCCGTGTTCTCGGCAAGCGTGTCCAGCGCCCGCTGGGCGGGCGTGGCGGTGTTGTCGTTCGCGGGTGTGTCCATGGCGGGTTCCCTGGTCGCGGCGGTCGTACGGCCCGCCCCGGCGTGATCGGCACGGGGACGGTCCGTCCTCGCGTACCCGGCCCTCGCCGGGGCCAATCACGTTCCGCTCCCCGCCGCCGCAACCCTTCGGCCAATCCGTATGTCTCACCCAATACCCGAACAAGTACGCCCTGGGGGGACACAATGCGACGAAACAGAACGGCATGGGTGACGGTCGTCCTCGCGACCGCGGCGCTGGGCACGGCCACGGTCGCGGCCGACGCCGCCCGCTCGCCACGGCGCCCGCCGCCGTACGGTCCACGGCCTGCCCCACCGGCTGGGGCAGCCTCGACGAGTCCCGGGCCACGGGCACGACGGTGCCGGTCCGGAACGTGCGCACCGGCCGTCACGCCTGCTTCGACCGGCTGGTCGTCGACGTGCCCGGCGCGAAGGCCGGCCGGCTCGGCCACACGGTGGGGTACGTCGACCGGCTGCACCAGCTCGGCTCGGGCCGGCCCTCGCGGTCGGCGGCGGCGCCGTCCTGGAGGTCCGCGTGACCGCGCCCGCCTACCACCCGGAGACCGGCGCACCGGCCTATCCCGGACGGGTGGGACGGCCGCTGCCGGGCGTCTTCCTGGACGGCTACCGCACCTTCCGCGACACGCGGTTCGCCGGGAGCTTCGAGGGCGAGACGCAGATCGGGCTCGGCGTGCGGGCCCGGCTGCCGTTCCGCGTGCTGGTGCTGGACGGCCGCGTGGTCGTGGACGTCGCGCACAACTGGACGGGCGCCCGCTGACCCGCGCCACGGGCGCCCGCCGGCCCGCCGCGACGGGCGCCCGCCGGCCCGGTGGACCCCGTTGATCGATCACCGCGAGGATGTGGTTAACATATGAGCGCCGCCTAGCTCGAAAGATGCGAACTGTGACTGTCAACGACGACTCGTTCACCAACTGGAAGCACCGCGAAGAGATCGCGGAATCGATGATCCGATGATCGGGAAGCTGCACCGGGAGCGGGACGTCACCGTCCTGCTGCACAGCCGTTCCTTGGTGAACAAGTCGGTGGTCAGCATCCTGAAGACCCACCGGTTCGCCCGGCAGATCGCCGGCGCGGAGCTGTCGGTCACGGACACGATGCCCTTCCTCCAGGCTCTGACGACGCTCGACCTGGGCCCGTCCCAGATCGACATCGGCATGCTGGCCGCGACGTACAAGGATGACGACCGGGGCCTGTCGGTCGCCGAGTTCACCGCCGAGGCCGTCGCCGGCGCGACGGGCGCCAACAAGATCGACCGCCGGGAGCCGCGCGACGTCGTGCTCTACGGCTTCGGCCGCATCGGCCGTCTCGTCGCCCGGCTGCTGATCGAGAAGGCCGGCTCCGGCAACGGCCTGCGGCTGCGGGCCATCGTCGTCCGCGGCGGTGGTGAGCAGGACATCGTCAAGCGGGCCTCGCTGCTGCGCCGCGACTCCATCCACGGCCAGTTCCAGGGCACGATCACCGTCGACGAGGCGAACAGCACGATCGTCGCCAACGGCAACGCCATCAAGGTGATCTACGCCGACGACCCGACGAAGGTCGACTACACGGCGTACGGCATCAAGAACGCCATCCTCATCGACAACACCGGCAAGTGGCGCGACCGCGAGGGCCTGTCCAAGCACCTGCGCCCCGGCATCGACAAGGTCGTGCTGACCGCGCCGGCAAGGGCGACGTCCCCAACATCGTGCACGGCGTCAACCACGACACGATCAAGCCGGACGAGCAGATCCTGTCCTGCGCCTCCTGCACCACCAACGCGATCGTGCCGCCGCTGAAGGCGATGGACGACGAGTTCGGCGTGCTGCGCGGCCACGTGGAGACCGTCCACTCGTTCACCAACGACCAGAACCTGCTGGACAACTACCACAAGGCCGACCGCCGCGGCCGCAGCGCGCCGCTGAACATGGTCATCACCGAGACCGGCGCCGCCTCCGCCGTGGCCAAGGCGCTGCCGGACCTCAAGGCGAAGATCACCGGCAGCTCGATCCGCGTGCCCGTGCCGGACGTCTCGATCGCGATCCTCAACCTCCAGCTGGCCCGCGAGACCAGCCGCGAGGAGGTCCTCGACCACCTCCGCGAGGTGTCGCTGACCTCGCCGCTCAAGCGCCAGATCGACTTCATCAGCGCTCCCGACGCGGTCTCCAGCGACTTCATCGGCTCGCGTCACGCGTCGATCGTGGACGCGGGCGCCACCAAGGTCGAGGGCGACAACGCGATCCTCTACCTCTGGTACGACAACGAGTTCGGCTACTCCTGCCAGGTCGTCCGGGTGGTCCAGCACGTCTCGGGCGTGGAGTACCCGACGTACCCGGCGCCGGCGGTCTGACGGCGCCTGCGGCGAGAGCCCGTGCGGCACGGCTCGGTCCGTGCCGCACGGGCGGTCCGTGTCACACGGCCGTCCGGCGGGGCGACGCGGGCGACGGGCTCACAGCTTCCGGACCACACGGGCCGGATTGCCCACGGCGACGACACCGGCGGGCACGTCCCGGGTGACCACCGCGCCCGCGCCGATCACGGAGTCGTCGCCGATGGTGACGCCGGGCAGCACGACGGCCCCGCCGCCGAGCCACACGTTGTTCCCGATGGTGATCGGCCGGGCCGCCTCCAGCTTGTCCCGCCGGGGCCCCGGCTCCAGGGGTGAGTGGGCGTCAGGAGCTGGACGCCGGGCCCGATCTGGCAGTCCTCGCCGATGACGATCGCCGCGACGTCCAGCGCGGTCAGGTTGTAGTTGACGAAGGTGCGCGCCCCGATCGTGATGTTGCTGCCGTAGTCCACGTGGATCGGCGGCCTGACGTGCGCCTCGTCGCCGAGTGAGCCGAGCAGTTCGGCGAGGACCGGCCGCGCGGCCTCGGTGTCCTCGGCGTACGCGGCCTGGTAGCGGGCGGCCAGCCGCACCGCCCGCTGCTGCCGCCGGGCGATCTCCGGGTCGTCGGCGATGTAGAGGTCACCGGCCAGCATGCGCTCCCAGTTGGAGCGCGGGTCCTGGGCGAGGGGGTCCGTGGGCGCCATGGGCACGAACGTACACCGCCGAGCGTACGAACGTACGCTCGGCTTGGATATCCGTGTGCGCTCCGGCCCCGGAACTGCCATGCTGACAGGCCGCCGCCGGTCCGCCCACAGGAGTGCCCCGTGCCGACACCGCCCCGACTCGCCCCGCTGCTGGAGCAGTTCGACTTCGCCTGCGAGCGGCTGACCGGCCGGCTCGCGGGTCCCGTCATGGACAGCGGCGACGGCAGCGAGACCGGCGTCGTGCCGCTGTCGGACGAGGAGTACCTGTGGGAGCCGGTGCCCGAGTGCTGGTCGGTGCGCCGCCGCGCGGACGGGCCGGGGCCGAGGGCCGCGTTCCTGGCGGGCAGCGGCGAGTGGGGGCGTGACGCCGCGCCGTACCCGCACCCGTGGCCGCCGCCGTTCACCACACTGGCCTGGCGGCTGAGCCACCTCGCCGAGATGCTGACGATCAGCGCCGACCACACGGCCGGCGAGCACCGGCTGACCCGCGACGACTACCGCAGCCACGGAACCGCCGCGGAGGCCGTCGCCGCCTTCCAGGAGGGCGCGGCGGCCTGGCGGGCGGCGCTGGAGGGTGCCGACGACGCCGCGCTCGACACGATCGGGTACTGCACCAACCCGCACGGCAGCGCCGCCGAGGCCCCCTTCCTCGACATCGTGTGGTGGGTCAACCAGGAAGTGCTGCACCACGGTGCCGAGATCGCCCTGCTGCGCGATCTGTACCGGTCGCGGCAGGCCTGAAGCTCCCACTCCCCGGCCGCGGCCGACACGCCGTGCCGGTCAGGCGCGGAGCCACACCGCCGTGTCCTGCGGCAGCCGTCCGTCGGGGTCCAGCCTCCCGCTGCACAGCAGGACCCGCTCGTGCGGCGGCAGGACGGCCGGCCGCGCGGCGAGGTTGACCACGCACAGCAGACCGTGCGGGCGGCTGAAGGCGAGCACCCCCTCCTCGGCGGGCAGCCAGGCCATCGGGCCGTCGCCGAAGCCGTCGCCCGCCCGGCGCAGCAGCAGGGCCTGCCGGTAGAGCGAGAGCATCGAACCGGGGTCGGCGCGCTGCCTGTCCACGGCGTATCCGGCCCAGTCCGCCGGCAGCGGCAGCCACGGCTCGGACGCCGATCCGAACCCGCACCACGGCTCGCCGGCCGCCCAGGGCATCGGCACCCGGCAGCCGTCGCGTCCCGGGTCGGTGCCGCCGGAGCGGAAGTGCATGGGGTCCTGGATGCGGTCGAGGGGGATGTCGGCCTCGGGCAGGCCCAGTTCCTCGCCCTGGTAGAGGTAGACCGAGCCGGGCAGCGCCAGGGTCAGCAGGGCGGCGGCGCGGGCCCGGCGCGTTCCGAGCGCGAGGTCGGTGGGGATGCCGAAGGCCTTGCGCGCGAAGTCGAAGCCGGTGTCCTCGCGTCCGTACCGGGTGACGGTGCGGGTGACGTCGTGGTTGCTGAGCACCCAGGTCGCGGGCGCGCCGACGGGGGCGTGCTCGGCGAGCGTGGCGTCGATGGCGCGGCGCAGCCGCTCCGGCTCCCAGGGGCAGGTGAGGAAGGCGAAGTTGAAGGCGGTGTGCAGTTCGTCGGGGCGCAGGTAGCGGGCGAAGCGTTCGGCGTCGGGCAGCCAGACCTCGCCGACGAACACGCCCGCGTACTCGTCGGCGATCGCGCGCCAGGAGCGGTAGATGTCGTGCACCTCGTCCTGGTCGATGTACGGGTGCGGGTCGACGCCCTCCCGGAAGTCGGCGAGCGCCGGGTCCTTGACGAGCAGGGCGGCGGAGTCGATGCGGATGCCGGCGACGCCGCGGCCGAACCAGAAGCGCAGGACGTCCTCGTGTTCCCGGCGGACGTCGGGGTGGGCCCAGTTGAGGTCGGGCTGTTCGGGGGCGAACAGGTGCAGGTACCACTCGCCGTCCGGGACCCGGGTCCAGGTGCTGCCCGAGAACTGCGACGGCCAGTCGTTGGGCGGCAGTTCGCCGTCCGGTCCGCGGCCGGGGCGGAAGTGGAAGCGCCCGCGTTCGGGGCTGCCGGGCCCGGCGGCGAGCGCTGCCCGGAACCAGGGGTGCTGGTCGGAGACGTGGTTGGGGACGATGTCGACGATGACGCGGATGCCCAGCTCGGCGGCGTCGGCGATCAGCTTCTCGGCCTCGTCGAGGGTGCCGAAGGCCGGGTCGACGGCGCGGTAGTCGGCGACGTCGTAGCCGCCGTCGACCATCGGGGAGGCGTACCAGGGGTGAACCAGACGGCGTCGACGCCGAGGGCGGCGAGGTAGGGCAGCCGGGACCGGACGCCCGCGAGGTCCCCGGTGCCGTCGCCGTCGCCGTCGGCGAAACTGCGCGGGTACACCTGGTAGATGACGGCGTCGCGCCACCAGTCGTCGGTGCGGGGCGGGAGAGGGGCTGCCACGGTGCGGTTCCTTTCGGGCAGGATGGATCTTCGCCGCCGGCCCGGAGGGCGGGGCGTCGGACGGGCCGGCGGCGAAGGCTGGGGGTGCGGCGGGTGGCGCGGTGGCGGCGGCGTCAGCCCTTGAGCCCGCCCGCGGTGAGGCCGCTCATGATGTTGCGCTGGAAGACCAGGAAGATCAGCAGGGTCGGCAGGGAGGCGATGGTGAGCGCGGCGATCAGCACGTTCACGGGGACGCCGCTGGAGAGCGAGTAGATGCCGACGTTGAGGGTCTGCAGGGCCGGGTCCGGGAGGGTGAGCATCGGCCACAGGAAGTCCTTCCACACCCCGACGACGGCGAAGATGGAGACCACGCCGAGGATGGGGCGGGAGATCGGCAGGACCACCGACCACAGGGTGCGCATCGGGCTCGCGCCGTCCATGGCGGCCGCGTCGAGGAGTTCCTTCGGGATGGAGTCGAAGAACCGCTTCAGCAGGAAGATGTTGAAGGCGTTCGTCACCGACGGGAGCCAGATCGCCCAGGGCGTGTTGAGCAGGTTGCGTTCGACGACCGGCACGTCCAGCACCGTCAGGTACTGGGGGACGACCAGGACGGTCGCCGGGATCATCAGCGTCGCCAGCATCATGCCGAGGACGGCCTTGCCGAACACCGGGCGCAGCCGGGAGAGCGAGTAGGCCGCGGCGACGTCCAGCACGAGCTGGAAGGCGAGGGCTCCGAAGGCGTAGTACAGGGTGTTGAACAGCAGCCGGGCCAGGTCCATGACCTCCCAGGCGCGGGCGTGGTTCCCGGGTTCGAACGAGCCGGGGACCAGGGTCGGCGGGGTGCTGATCACCTCCTGGGCGTCCTTGAAGCCGCTGGAGACCAGCCAGTACAGGGGGCCGAGGAAGACCAGGGTGAACCCGGCGAGGACCACGGCGAACGTCAGCCGGTAGAGGGCCTTGCCGCGGGGCCGGGCCAGCTGGGCCGGTGATATGAGCGTGCGTGTGGACATGCGGTTCTCCCGGCTCCTACTCGTCGTCGGCGCGGCTGAGCCTGACGTACGCCGCCGAGAAGCCGGCGAGCAGCACGAGCAGGAGCAGGCCGAGGGCGGCCGCGGCACCGTAGTCGTTGAAGTTGAACGCGTACTGGTAGATGAGGTACACGACCGTCGTCGTGGAACCCTCCGGGCCGGCGCCGCCGGTGAGCAGGAAGGGTTCGACGAAGACCTGCATGGTGGCGATGATCTGCATCAGCAGCATCAGCGACAGGACGAGCCGCGTCTGCGGGATGGTGACGTGCCAGATCTTGCGCAGCAGGCCGGCGCCGTCCAGTTCGGCGGCCTCGTACAGCTCGCCCGGGACGGACTGGAGCGCGGCGAGGTAGATGAGCGCGGCGCCGCCCATGTTCATCCAGGTGGAGGCGATGACGACGGAGAGCATCGAGGTGCGGGGGTCCTGGAGCCACTGCTGCTCCGGCAGGCCGAGGAACCCTGCCACCTCGTTGAGCAGCCCGTATCCCGGGTCGTACAGGTACTTGAAGAGCAGGACCGAGGCGACCGGCGGGAGCATCACGGGCAGGTAGACGAGCAGGCGCAGGTATCCCTTGCCGTGCCGGAACTCGTTGATCACGACGGCGGCGACGAACGGCACCGCGAAGCCGAGGACCAGCGCCAGCACGGTGAAGAGCAGGGTGTTGCGCCAGGCCTGCCAGAACGCCGGGTCGTCGAGGACCGTGGCGAAGTTGTCCAGGCCCACCCAGGAGGTCTCGCCGCCCTCCGTCGTCTGGAAGGCGAGCAGGAACTCGCGGACCATCGGGTACCACGAGAACGTGGCGAAGCAGATCACCGCGCCGATCAGGAAGCCGTGGGCGGTGAGGTTGCGGCGCAGGCTCCGCGCGAAGCGGCCACCGGGCGGCACGGGGTCCGCCGGGCGCGGCGGGGCGGGGCGGTGACCGGCCGCCTTGCGCGGGGTCAGGATGGGCGCCGGCATCGGGGCTCCTCGCTGGTGGTCTGCCGGAATGCTGTCGCGGGTGCGGAAGGGTCCGGGCCGGTGCCGTCCGGAGGGCGGCGCCCGGCGGGCCGGCCGGTGGGGGCCCGCCCGGCCGGGGGCCGGTCACTGGCCGGCGAGGACCTGGTCGACCTGGTCCTCGGCGGTGTCCAGCAGCTTGTCGAGGTCGGCGTCCTCGTTGGTGAGGACGGCGGACATGACGTTGTCCAGGACCTTGTAGATCTCCTGCGCCTTGGGCGGCTCGGCCTTGCCGGGGACCGGGTTGTCCATGAAGGCCTTGAAGTTGGCGACCGGCATGGTGGCGTGCTCGACGCGGGCGGCGTCGTCCTTCTCCTTCGACCCGCCCTGCCAGAAGTTGGGCTGCGGGACGCCGACCGGGAGTCCGTCGGCCTTGGTGCGGGCCCAGTCGAACTGGCCCTTGCCGACGGTGAGGTTCTTGAAGTTCAGCCAGGCGATCGCGGCCTTGACCTTGTCGTCCGGGATGCCCTTCTTGATCATGTAGGCGTTGCCGCCGGCCAGGGTGTTGCGCCCGCCGGGTATCGGGCCCATGCCGAAGTTCTCGTACTCGGCGCCGAGTTGCTGGACCATGTAGGCGATGTCGTCGGGCGCGGCGAGGAACATGCCGAGCTTGTCGGTGGCCATCTGCTTCTGCAGGTCGCCCCACTTCAGCAGCTGGGTCTTGCCCATGCTGTCGTCCTGCCAGCGCATGGCGTGCAGGTTCTCGACGATCCGCTTGCCCAGCTCGTCGTTGAACGCGGCCTTCCGTCCGGTCTCGTCGACGATGTCGCCGCCGAGGCTGTACATCTGCGCGGTGAAGTGCCAGCCGCCGGTGTTGCCGGCGCTGTACTCGCCGAAGCCGGCGATGCCGTCGCCGAGTGCGGCGATCTTCCTGGCCGCGGCGCGGACCTCCTCCCAGGTCTTCGGCGGGTCGTCGGGGTCGAGGCCGGCCCGCTCGAAGAGCCTGCGGTTGATCAGCAGGCCCATGGTGTAGTTGCTGGTGGGCAGGCCGTAGAGCTTGCCGTCGTGCTTCAGGGTGCCGAGGACGTCGGGGTCGATGTCGTCCAGCAGCGGCACCGTCCGGTCGTTGACGTAGGCGGTGATGTCCTCGGCGCCGTCGTGGGCGAGGACCTGCGGCAGGTCGGTGAAGTACGTGTAGAAGACGTCCGGCTGGGACCGGGCCTTCAGCATGGCCGTGAACCTCGGGGGCTCCAGGCACTGGCCGGGGTGGAGCGGCCCTCGACGGTGACGTGGGGGTAGGTCTTGTTGAACTCCTCGACGTCCTCCTTCCACTGCTTCAGCTCGGCCGCCTTGGCCGCCGGGGGCATGCAGTCGATGGTGATGGTGACCTTCGTCTTCGGGTCCAGCGGCGCGGCCGGGTCCGAGGACCCGCCGTTCGGGAGCCGGAGTCGTCGTCGCTGCTGCTCGTGCCGCAGGCGGCCAGCGCGGTGAACGTGAACGCGCAGACGAGGGTGGCGCCGGCACGGCGGACACGGCGGAACCGAGCACTTCTCATGGGTGGACCCCTTCGGGCATGAACGTGGAAGGCGCCCCACCGCCGATGCGTTGTGGGGCGCCGCACACTCAACCACCATGAACAAGTGAACGCAATATCTCGCGCTGATTTCGTAAATGATTGACAGTCCTACGCGAAGAGGTGGCTGCGGCCAGGGAAGAACGACCGCGCAGGGTCAGGCGGGAACGGCCGCGCGCAGGCCGGCCGCCTGGGCCGTGGAGGCGCGGACGACCAGCTCGGGTTCGAAGAGCAGCTCCCGGTGCGGCACGTCGGTTCCCTGGATCTGGGAGGTCAGCAGCTCGACCGCCGCGCGGCCCATCGCCTCGATCGGCTGGCGCACGGTGGTCAGCGGGGGCTCGGTGCAGGTCATGAACGCGGAGTCGTCGTAGCCGACCACGGACACGTCGTCGGGCACCCGCAGCCCGCGCCGGCGCGCGGCCCGCACCGCGCCGAGCGCGAGCGGGTCGCTGGCGCACACGATGCCCGTCACGCCCCGCTCCAGCAGGCGGGTCGCCGCCGCCTGACCGCCCTCCAGGGAGAACATCGACCGCTCCACGAAGGCCTCGTCCAGCGCGCCGCCGGCGGCCCGGGCGGCGGCCCGCAGCCGGCGCGCGGAGGGGATGTGGTCCGCGGGGCCGAGGACCAGCCCGATCCGCTCGTGCCCCAGCGACACCAGGTGGCGCCAGGACTGCTCCGTGGCCACGGCGTCGTCGCAGGCCACGCACGGGAAGTCGAGCCCTTCGATGGCGGCGTTCACCAGCACCACCGGGATACGGCGCTCGGCGAGCAGCCGGTAGTGCTCGTGGGGCGCGTCGGCCTGGGCGAACAGCCCTCCGGCGAAGACGACGCCGGACACCTGCTGCTGGAGCAGCAGTTCGACGTAGTCCGCCTCCGAGACCCCGCCCTTCGTCTGGGTGCACAGCACGGGGGTCAGCCCCTGCTGCGCCAGGGCGCTGCCGATCACCTCGGCGAACGCCGGGAAGATGGGGTTCTGCAGTTCCGGCAGGACCAGCCCCACCAGGCGGGCCCGCTCCCCCCGCAGCTGCGTCGGACGCTCGTAGCCCAGCACGTCCAGCGCCGTGAGCACCGACTGCCGGGTCGTCTCGGAGACTCCCGGCTTGCCGTTGAGCACCCGGCTGACCGTGGCCTCGCTGACCCCAACCTTCTTCGCCACCTGAGCAAGTCGTCGCGTCATACACGCAAGCGTAGCGCAAGCTTCGCAAGAGCTTGCGCTACGCTTTTCCGCCGAGAGGGGCTCCGAGGTGGACGCGGTGCGGGTGTCCGGGGCGCCGGCGCACCCTGCGACGGTGGTGGGTGGTGCTCAGTTCGCGGAACCGTGGAAGACGAACTGCGAGCCGGGTTCCTTCACGACGTCTCCCTCGGCCGAGTCGGTGATGGTGACGTCCGTCAGGGTCGCGCTGCCCCGGGCCCCGCCCATCGCGAGGATCCCGGCACCGTTGACGGACTTGTCGATGGTCACGTTCTCGATCTGCACGCCGGGCGTGGCTCCGCCGCCCGTCTTGAACTGGATGCCGTCGTAGGTCGAGTCGTGGATGTCCGTGTCGCGGATGGTGACGCCGGGGATGTCGTGGCCCTGGGCGAACAGGGTGATGGCGCCGAACTTCTGCGCCTCGCCCCAGAAGGCGCCGCCCGTGCGGTACAGCCCGTTGCCGGCGATCAGGGTCTGGCCGGAGAAGGGCAGCGGGTCGTGGTCGGTGGCGAGCATGATCCCCGGGTAGTTCATGGTGTCGGAGATCAGGTTGTTCTCGATCGTGTTGCCGTACCCGCCGTAGACCGCGATGCCGTTGGCGCGCCAGGGCAGCTGGACGGTGTTGTTGCGGAAGTGGTTGTCGTGGCCGATGTCGACCGAGGTGTCCTTGACGTACTTGCTGGCCCACACCGCGAGGGCGTCGTCGCCGGTGTTGCGGAACGAGGAGTTGTGGACGGTGGAGTTGCGGGTGCCGTTGGCGAAGTTGACGCCGTCGGCGTAGGTGTTGCGGATGCGGACGCCGGTGAACTCGACGCCGTCACCGGGCCCCCACAGCTCGGGGATGTTGGAGTAGTCGCGGCCGACCCAGGCGCCGACGTTGGCGTGCTCGATCCAGACGTCGCTGATCCTGGTGCCCTTGCCGAAGCGGCCGTTGAGCGCGACGCCGCCCTCGTGGCCGCCGTCGCCGCCGCGGATGGTGCCGGAGCCGAAGATGGCGATGTCCGAGATCGTGGTGTTGTGGTCGATGTCGAAGCCGAAGTTGCCCTCGTGGGGGTGGTTGATGCCGCCGGCCTCGTGCGGCGGGGTGAGCGAGTACAGCTGGGAGTGCCACATGCCGGCGCCGCGGACGGTGACGTCGCGGATGCCGACCTGGTTGTGCTGGCCGCGGTTCTGCGGGTCGTCGGTGAGGATCTTCTTCTCCTGGCGCCACTGGCCCGCCGGGATCCAGACGCAGGGGATCTCGCCCTTCTGGTCGGCGGTGACGGCGCGCTGGATGGCGTCCGCGTCGTCGATCCCGTCGTTGGGGACGGCGCCGTAGGCGGTGATGGACGCGCACTCCTGGGGCTTGGCGGCCGGCGGGGCGACCTGCTCCAGGTCGATCAGGTCGATGATGTAGAAGGCCGCGTCGTCGCCGGAGTCGCGCTGGAGACGGAAGGTGGTGCCGGCCGGGTAGGTCTCGGTGAGCAGGGCGTGGGCCTCGTCGAACAGCCGGCGGGCGTCGCCGCCGGGGCGGTTGGTCAGGCCCTCGGGGTCGTCGGTGGTGCCGTAGAGCCAGCTGTGCTTGGACGACAGCGTGAGCTTGCGGACGAACGTGCCGTCGGCGTAGAGGCTGAGGGTCTTCTCCTGGCCGCCGCCGTTCGGTCCGTCGGGGATGGAGTTGCGGACGACGATCGAGTTGGTGGGCGTGGTGGAGGTGAACTCCACGTACTGGCCGGTGGAGTCCAGGCGCACCGACTCGCGGCCGGAGGACTCGGTGGCGAAGTTGGTGTGCCCGAAGGTCCGCTTGGCGTCCGCCCGCAGCAGGGTGCCGTTGTGGCGGCCGTCCTCGGCCTCGTACTCGACGTAGGGGACGGCGGCGCCGCGTCCCACGACGAGGGGGCGGGAGTAGGTGTTGTTGTCCTCGTCGGTCTCCTCGACGACGTCGGTGGCGTCGGCGGTCGCGCTCAGCGTGGCGCCGCCGCCGGTCGCGGTCCAGGTGCCGTCGACGGCGACGGTGGCGGTGCCGTCCGCGGGGATGCCGTCGGTGGTGCCGTCCAGGGTCTTCCCGGCGACCGTGACGCGGGTGACAAAACCGGCGGGGGCCGCGGTCGTGCCGCGGTTGCGCACCGTGACGGCGAAGGCGACCTCGGCGCCGACGGCCGGGGCCGACGGCCTGGTGGTGATGCCCGTGACCTCCAGGTCGGGGCCGGGGCCCGGCCGACGACCAGTCTGGCGGCGGCGTTGCGGCTGTTGTTGGTGTCGTCGAGCTCGGTGACCGTGCCGGACGGGTCGACGGCGGCGGAGACGGTGTAGCTGCCGGCGGGCCGCTTGCCGGTGCGGACCGGGATCTTCGCCGAGGCGCCGGCGGCGAGTTCACCGACCTCGGCGCTGCCGGCCACGGTGCCTTCGAGGCTGACGTCCACGGTGGTCGCGGGGGACGCGGCGGTTCCGGCGTTGCGGACGGTCGCCTCGACGGTGACCGGGTCCGCCTCGGAGGGTGAGGCGGGCGACCAGGTCAGGTCCGTGACGGTCAGGTCGGGGGCCGGGGCGGCCGTGCCGACGACCTCGAACTCGGCGACCTGGCCGCCGGGGGCGCCGGTGTTCCCGGAGAAGGCCAGGCGCACGTCGGCGTACCGGCCGGTGACCGGGATGGTCACCGTGTTCCTGTTCTCCGCGGGGCCGAAGACGTAGTCGGCGCGCGCCTTCAGCGAGGTGAAGCCCTGGGCCCCGGCCTTGCGGCCCAGCACCTCGATGGTCTGGGTGCGCCGGCTCCAGACCGGGTCGGGGTTCAGCTTGACGACGACGCCGGTCAGATCGGCGTCGGAGCCGAGCTTCGCGGTCAGCGTCGAGGTCTGGCCGCTCGCCTCCCAGTAGGTGGAGGTGCTGCCGTCGTTGGCGTGGGGGGCGATGTAGTCCTGGGTGTGCGACGACGCCTCGATCGGCTTGCGCAGGGCCAGGTTGGTGCCCGGGGGCGGGGGTTCGCCGGGGCCCTGGTCACCGGTCTCGCCGCGGATCTCGACCTCGGACAGCTGGGCGGCGTTCCAGCCGGTGTTGCGGGTGATGTGCACGCGTATGTGGCGTGCCTCGCCGGCGACGTCGACCGTGACGGTGTTGCCGGACGCCGGGTCGAACCTGCGGTCCGCCCCGGCGGCGAGGGTGGTGAACTCCCGCCCGTCGGTGCTGCCCTGGACGGCGAGGGTCTCGGTGCGCGCCTCCCACTGGGCCGGGAGCTTCAGCACCACCTCGTCGACGTCGGCCGTGGCGCCGAGGTCGATCTGCACCCACTGCGGGAACGAGCCCGCGGGGCCCTCCCAGTAGGAGGCCTGGCTGCCGTCGGTGACGTTGGCGGCCGGGTAGCCCCCGTGCGCGCCGCCGGCCGTCACGGGCCGGCCGAGCGCCAGGTTCGCCGCCGCTGCCGCGGCGCGCGGTGCGTGTGCCGCGTCCCGTGCCGTCCCGGTCGCGGCGTGCGCCGCGGCCGGGAGCGGCACCGCGGCCACCAGCCCCGCCGTCACCAGGCCGGCGCACCAGCGCCGGCCGTGATGCCTTCGTCTCATGTGCCCTCTCACTTCCCATTTCCAGGCTTCACGCCGAAAAGTTGAGTTGCATCGTCGATTTCTTGCAATGCTGAGGGCACAGGTTTCTACCGGGTAGGCACTTTGTCAACGGTCCGGTACGCGGCCGCAGATGGCGGGCGTGACCGGCGGGGCCCGGCGGGACCGGCGGGGCCCGGCGGGACCGGCGGGGCCCGGCGGGACCGGCGGGGCCCGGCGGGACCGGGGCGGGGCGGGTACGCGGTCAGCGTTCGGCCGGGGGCACGCCGCCGACCCTGCGGGTCAGTTCCCGCGCCGTCTGGGCGACATGGCCCGCGATCCGCCGGCGTTCGGCCTCGTCGGCCGAGTCGCCGGGGAAGGTGACGGAGACCCGGCGATCGGGTGGGCGTGGTGGTCGAGGACGGGCGCGGCGACGGAGGACAGACCCGGGGTCACCTCGCCCTCCTCGGTCGCATAGCCGCGCCGGCGCACCTGGGCCAGCAGGGCGCGCAGCGCCGTCAGCGAGGTGGGGCCGACGCCGTACCGCTGCACGAAGGCCGACCGGTCGGGGAAGATCGCCCGCACCTGCGCGGCCGGCAGCAGGGCCAGCACCGCCCGTCCGCTGGCGGTCAGGTGCGCCGGCAGCCGCACTCCGACCTCGCTGACCAGCGGCGGCCGGCCGGGGGCGCGCTCCTCGATGACGTAGATGACCTCGCGGCCGTGCAGCACGGCGAGGTTCGCGTTGTGCCCGGTGCGGTCGACGAGCGCGGCGAGCGGCGCCCGCGCCAGCCGCTGGAACGGGGCCTGGCGCTCGTAGCCGGAGGCCAGTTCGAAGGCGCTGACGCCGAGGCCGTAGCGGCGCTCCTCCGGCAGATGGACGACGAAACCGTCCGCGGCGAGGGTGTCGAGCAGGTGGTACGTGGTCGAGCGCGGCAGCCCCACGTCACGGCTGATGGCGGCGGCGGGGACGGGGGCCGCCTGACGGGCCAGGTACCGCAGCACGGCCAGCACCTGCGCGGCGGCCGGGACGATGCTCATGGGGCGAGCGTAGACCAGCCGGCGCGGACCAGCCGGGGCGCAAACCTTCTGTCTCGGATCTCAGACGGTTCCCATCCAGTTGTCTGGGATCCCAGACACAACCGGTGGAATCCCTCTCGCGCACCCCGTCCGGCCTGCGGCTTCATGGGGGCATGACCGTTGTTGTTGGTGTCGGCGCGCTCTCCGCCGACGAAGTCGTGTCCGTTGCCCGCCGCGGAACACCGGTGGCCCTCGCCCCGGAGGCCCTGAAGGAGATCGCGCGCAGTCGCGAGGTCGTCCGGGCCCTCGCCGACGACGCCAAACCCCATTACGGCGTCTCCACCGGTTTCGGCGCGCTGGCCACCCGGCACATCCCCACCGAGCTGCGCGCCCAGCTCCAGCGCAGCCTGGTCCGTTCGCACGCCGCGGGCTCGGGTCCCGAGGTGGAGCGCGAGGTCGTCCGCGCGCTGATGCTGCTGCGCCTGTCCACCCTCGCCACGGGCCGTACGGGCGTACGGACCGAGACCGCGCAGGCGTACGCCGCGCTGCTGAACGCCGGGATCACCCCGGTCGTCCACGAGTACGGCTCGCTCGGCTGCTCCGGCGACCTCGCCCCCTCGCGCACTGCGCGCTGGCCGTCATGGGCGAGGGCGAGGTGCGCACCGCCGACGGCGTGCGCAAGCCCGCCGCCGAGGCGCTCGCCGAGGCGGGCATCACCCCGGTCGTCCTGGAGGAGAAGGAGGGCCTCGCCCTCATCAACGGCACCGACGGCATGCTCGGCATGCTCGTCCTCGCCGCCCACGACCTGCGCCTCCTGCTGCGTACCGCCGACATCGCCGCGGCCATGAGCGTCGAGGGCCAGCTCGGCACGGACGCCGTGTTCGCCGCCGACCTCCAGGCGCTGCGCCCGCACCCGGCCAGGGCGACAGCGCCGGCAACCTGCGCGCCCTGCTCGCCGACTCGGCGATCATCGCCAGCCACGCGGGCCCGGACTGCACGTACGTCCAGGACGCGTACTCCCTGCGCTGCACGCCGCAGGTCCACGGCACGGCGCGGGACACCCTCGCCCACGCCGAACTGGTGGCCTCCCGGGAGCTGGCCGCCGCCGTCGACAACCCCGTCGTCACTCTCGACGGGCGGGTGGAGAGCAACGGCAACTTCCACGGCGCCCCGGTCGCGGCCGTGCTCGACTTCCTGGCCATCTCGGTCGCCGACGTCGCCTCGATCGCCGAGCGCCGCACGGACCGGTTCCTCGACCCGGCCCGCAACCGCGGCCTGAACGCCTTCCTGGCCGACGACCCGGTGTCGACTCCGGCCACATGATCGCGCAGTACACGCAGGCGGCGATCGTCTCCGAGCTGAAGCGGCTCGCCACGCCGGCCTCGGTCGACTCGATCCCCTCCAGCGCCATGCAGGAGGACCACGTCTCCATGGGCTGGTCCGCCGCCCGGAAGCTGCGCCGTGCCCTCGACGGTCTCGGGCGGGTTCTCGCCGTGGAGTTGTACACCGCCGCCCGTGCCCTGGACCTGCGGGCTCCGCTGACGCCGGGCCCGGCCACGGCGGCGGTGCGCGACGGGCTGCGCGAGACGGTCGCCGGCCCCGGCACGGACCGCTGGCTCGCCCCGAGATCGAGGCGACCGTCCAGTACGTCACCTCCGGCCGCGCCCTGGCCGCCGCGGAGTCGGTCACGGGACCGCTCGTCTGACCGAACCGTCGTCCGAACACCGCCTCCCGGGCCTGAACAGGCCCGGGAGGCGGTTGCCGTTGCGGCCCCGGCCCGCCCGGCCACCCGGCCCGCCGAGCCGCCGAGCCGCCGAGTCGGTGAACGCGGGAACACGGGGGCGCAGGAGCGCAGGAGCGCCGGCTCACCGACCGGAAAGCCCGAGGCGCCTGGATGACCAGAGGCCCCGGGGAAACCGGGAGGCCCCGGGAAGTCCCGGGGGCCTCGGGAAGCCCTGGACGCGGGCATGCGGCGGCCGCCAGGCCGCGGCTCTCGTCGCTCGCACGGCCTGGCGGCCTGTCGGGGCGGGCCCGCGCGGGCCCGGGGTGTCACGTCAGGGCGGTCACCATGCCGTGGATGAGCCGGGCGCCGGCCCGGGCCGTGCGCTGGTCCACGTCGAAGTCCGGGTTCAGCTCGGCGATGTCGCAGACCGCGAGCTTGCCGCTCGCCGCCACCCGGCGGCAGACCCGCTCGATCACCTCCATCGGCACCCCGTACGCGGCGGGCGCGCTGACGCCCGGTGCGACCGCGGCGGGGAGCACGTCGAGGTCGATGCTCAGGTGCACGACGTCGCAGCTCGCGAGGAACTCGTCGACGAACCTCTCGGCACGGCCCAGGTCGTGCGGGCCGCACTCGGTGTCCGGCAGATAGCGCACGCCCAGTGCGTCCGCGGTGCGGAACAGCCGCTGGGTGTTGCTCGGCTGGCTGATGCCGAGCACCCGGTAGACGAACTCCCGGCCGTGCCGCTCCTCGCTCCGCGCGATCTGCAGGAAGGGCGTGCCGGAGCTGGGCCGGACGTCGTCGCGCAGGTCGAAGTGGGCGTCGAGGTTCAGCACCCCGAGACGGCCGCCCCGGTCACCGCCCGTGTCGCGGCCAGCCGCTGTAGGTGCCGTACGCGACCTCGTGCCCGCCGCCGAGCACCATCACCGGGTGGCCGCGGTCGACGAGCGCCGCCACCGCGTGGCCGAGGCGCTGCTGGCCGGTCTCCAGGGCGTCCTCGTCGTCCCCGGCGACCTCGATGTCGCCGGCGTCGAGCGCGCGCAGCGGCTTCGGCAGCGCCATCGACGCGAGGGCGCGGCGCAGGGCGTCCGGGCCGTTGCGGGCGCCCTGCCGGCCCTTGTTGCGGCGTACGCCCTCGTCGCTGCGGAAGCCGACGAAGGCGACGTCCCCGGTGCGGCCCGCTCCGGGTCGCAGTGGACGACGTGGTGCCAGCGCAGGTTCTCCTCGCCGGGGCCGTCGTCCCGTCCGGTCCACGGCGTGGCCGGGACGTCCGGGCGGGGGTGCGGGATCTGACGGTGCGTCACTACGCTCACGCCGCGCCGCCCTCGGTCTCCGTCATCGGGATGCGCACCCGCGCTCCTTGGCCACCGAGGCGGCGTGCTCGTAACCGGCGTCGACGTGCCGGATGACGCCCATGCCCGGGTCGTTGGTCAGGACGCGGGCGAGCTTGCGCGCGGCGAGCTCGGTGCCGTCGGCGACGCAGACCTGGCCGGCGTGGATGGAGCGGCCCATGCCGACGCCGCCGCCGTGGTGGATGGAGACCCAGGAGGCGCCGGAGGCGGTGTTGACCAGGGCGTTGAGCAGCGGCCAGTCGGCGATGGCGTCGGAGCCGTCGAGCATGGCCTCGGTCTCGCGGTACGGCGAGGCCACGGAGCCGGAGTCGAGGTGGTCGCGGCCGATGACGACGGGGCGGACAGTTCGCCGGAGGCGACCATCTCGTTGAAGCGCAGACCGGCGCGGTGCCGCTCGCCGTAGCCCAGCCAGCAGATGCGGGCGGGCAGGCCCTCGAACGCCACGCGCTCGCCGGCCATCTTCAGCCAGCGGTGCAGGTGCTCGTTCTCCGGGAACAGCTCCATGATGGCCTTGTCGGTGGCCTCGATGTCCTTCGGGTCGCCGGAGAGGGCGGCCCAGCGGAAGGGGCCGAGGCCCTCCTCGAACAGCGGCCGAATGTGGGCCGGCACGAAGCCGGGGAAGTCGAACGCCCGCTCGTAGCCGGCCTTGCGGGCCTCGTCGCGGATGGAGTTGCCGTAGTCGAAGACCTCGGCGCCGGCGTCGAGGAAGCCGACCATGGCCTCGACGTGCAGGCGCATCGACCGACGCGACCGCTCGGTGAAGCCGGCCGGGTCGGCCTCGCGTTCCTTGGCCCAGTCCTCGACCGCGATGCCGACCGGCAGGTAGGCGAGCGGGTCGTGGGCGGAGGTCTGGTCGGTGACGATGTCGATCGGGGCCTGGCGGCGCAGCAGCTCCGGGAAGACCTCGGCGGCGTTGCCGACGACGCCGACGGACAGGCCGCGGCGCTCGTCGCGGGCCCGGATCGCCAGCTCGAGGGCGTGGTCCAGGCTGTCGGCCTTGACGTCCAGGTAGCGGGTGCCGATGCGGCGGTCGATGCGGGTCTCGTCCACGTCGACGCAGATCGCGACGCCGTCGTTCATGGTGACGGCGAGCGGCTGGGCGCCGCCCATGCCGCCGAGGCCGGCGGTGAGGGTGATGGTGCCGGCCAGGCTGCCGCCGAACTTCTTGCGGGCGACGGCGCCGAACGTCTCGTAGGTGCCCTGGAGGATGCCCTGGCTGCCGATGTAGATCCACGAACCGGCCGTCATCTGGCCGTACATCGTCAGGCCGCGGGCCTCCAGGGACCGGAACTCCTCCCAGGTGGCCCAGTCGCCGACCAGGTTGGAGTTGGCCAGCAGCACGCGCGGCGCCCACTCGCTGGTGCGCATCACGCCGACGGGCTTGCCGGACTGCACCAGCAGCGTCTCGTCGTCCTTCAGCGTCCTCAGCGTGCGGACGATGGCCTCGTACGCCTCCCGGTTGCGGGCGGCCTTGCCGGTGCCGCCGTAGACGACGAGGTCCTCGGGGTGCTCGGCGACCTCGGGTCGAGGTTGTTCATGAGCATCCGCAGGGCGGCTTCCTGCTGCCAGCCGAGGCAGGTGAGTTCGGAGCCGCGCGGTGCGCGGACGACGCCCGGGGCACCGGGGGAAACGCTGGTCATGGGCACTCCTGACGGAGGGATCGAGCAGTTGCCCCGTCATGACACGGCAACCGCGGACGCCGGACCAGCGCCGTCGCGCGGGATTCTCGGATCCGAGACCCTTCCTGGCCGGCGCTGCTATCGGCCCCGGCCCGGGCGGGACCGCTCCCCTAGGATCGAGGCGGCAGGAAACGACGGGAGCGGACGACGGGGACGGTGGGTGGCGTGGTCGTGGATCCGGCGGAGCTGGGCCGGCTGTACGAGCGGAGCGCGGCCGGCCCCGCTCCGGCCTACCAGCGCGTCAAGGACCTCGTGCTCCGGCAGATCGAGGAGGGCCGCTGGCGCGAGGACGACGCCCTGCCGTCGGAGAGCCAGTTCACGGAGGCGCTCGGCCTGTCCCGGATGACGGTCAACCGGGCCCTGCGCGAGCTGGCCGGCGAGGGCGTCATCCGGCGGGTCATGGGAGTGGGCAGTTTCGTCGCGCCGCGGAAGGCCAGCTCCGCGCTGCTCGAGGTGCACAACATCGCCGACGAGGTGCACCGGCGCGGCCACCGCTACGGGCGCGGGTGCTGTCGGTGCGTGAGGAACGGGCCGACGACAGGACCGCCGCCCAGCTGGGCCTGGGCGAGGGCGATCCGGTCTTCCGCTCGCGGGTGGTGCACTACGAGGACGGGGTGGCGATCCAGCTGGAGGACCGCCAGGTCAATCCGGCCTTCGCCCCGGCTATCTGGAACAGGACTTCACCCGGCAGACGCCGTTCGCGTTCCTGTCCAAGGTCGCGCCGCTGGGCCGGGGCGAGCACATCGTGGAGGCGGTGCTGGCGTCACCCGAGGAGTGCGCCGTCCTCGGCGTCGCGCCGTCCGAGCCGTGCCTGCTGATCCATCGCCGTACCTGGTCGCGGGACGCGCTCGTCAGCATCGCGCGGCTGCTGCACCCCGGTTCCCGCTACCGTCTCGAGGGCGCGTTCGCCACGCACTGACCTCACGCGGCCGCCGGATCCGGCCCCGCCGCCGCGTTCCGCCCGACCGCCGGGGCGTGGCCCGAGACGGCCGCGGTGAGCCGGGCGGCGCCCTGCCGCAGGGCGTCCCGCACCTCCTCGGCGGCGTGCCGGCAGTGGTGGCGGCGCCAGGTGGTGCTGAGGGCCGCGATGGGCCGCTCGTTGTGGTCGAACGCCGCCACCCCCATCGAGCAGAACCCGAGGGTGACCAGTTCGATCTCCTGCGACCAGCCGCGCTCCCGCTCCCGGGCGAGTTCCCCGACGAGTCCCGCCAGCGTGCGCGGGCCCTTGCCGGTCCGGGTCGTCAGATCGCCGGGCCGGGGGAAGAGCGCCCGCAGCTGTGCCTCGGGCGTATGGGCCAGGATGGCGCGCCCGTTGGCCGTGAGATGGGCCGGCAGCCGTACCCCGATGTCCGTCACGAGGGCGATGTCGATGTCGCCGGCCCGGCCCGCGGGCGGCCGTTCCTTGAGCAGGTAGACCGTCTCCGCGCCGTGCAGGATGCCCAGGTGCACCGTCTGGCCGAGGCGGCCGGCGAGGGTGCGCAGGATGGGCCGGGCGAGCCGCTCCAGGGGCTCGTGGCGCAGGTAGGCGGAGCCCACCTCGAAGGAGGTGACGCCCAGGCCGTAGGCCTGCTCCCCCGGCACGCGGGTGACGAAGCCGCGGTCGGCCAGGACGGCGAGGATGTGGTACGCCGAGGAGCGCGGAATGCCGAGGTCGCGGGCGAGAGTCGCGGCCTGGACCGGGCCGGGGCGCGCGGCGAGGTGGACGAGGATGTCCAGCGCCCGGCCGACGGCCGGCGACGCGCTCGACGCCGTACCCGACGGCCCCCGCTTCGCCCGCGTTCACTCACCGGACCACCCCTTGACGCTCCTGTATAGACAGGAATATACAGGCTGCCGTCCGCCGCCGGGAGCCCGGACGACGAACCGGCGCGGTCGAGACGGATCTCGCCCCGTCCCCCCTCCCGGCGCACACCCCCTGAGAGGGAGGCACTGGTTTGCGCACCGACACCGCCGGCCTGAGCAGAGGGCTCCGTTCCCGGCACATCCGCTTCATCGCCCTGGGGTCCGCGATCGGCACGGGGCTGTTCTACGGCTCCTCGGAGTCCATCAAGGCCGGCGGCCCCGCGGTCCTCCTGGCCTATCTGATCGGCGGAGCCGCGGTCTTCCTCGTCCTCAGGTCCCTCGGCGAGATGGCGGTGGCCTCCCCGAGCGCCGGTTCCTTCGGCGAGTACGCGACCAGGCACCTCGGCCCGCTCGCCGGCTTCGCCACGGCCTGGACCTACGCCTTCGAGATGGTGATCGTCTGCGTGGCCGACGTCACCGCGGTCGGCGTCTACATGGGCTTCTGGTTCCCCGACGTCCCGCGCTGGATCTGGGTGCTGGCCGCCGTCCTGCTGGTGGGCGCGCTCAACCTCGTCAGCGTCCGGCTCTTCGGGGAGCTGGAGTTCTGGCTCTCCCTGGTGAAGATCGTCGCCATCGTCGCCATGATCCTCGTCGGCGTCCTGGTGATCGCCTTCGGCCTGGGCAGCGGGGACGGCCACGTCGGCGTGTCGAACCTCTGGGCCCACGGGGGCTTCTTCGCGAACGGAGCCGACGGCCTGGTGCTCTCCTTCGCCGTGGTCATGTTCGCCTTCGGGGGCACGGAGATCATCGGCGTCACGGCGGGCGAGGCGCAGTCCCCGGAGAAGACCATCCCGAGCGCGGTCAACTCCATCCCGCTGCGCATCATCCTCTTCTACGTCCTGACCCTCGCCGTGATCATGTCGATCACGCCCTGGCAGGCCATCGACTCCTCCGGCAGCCCCTTCGTCGAGATCTTCGCGGGCGTCGGGCTCAAGTCCGCGGCCGCCGTGCTCAACCTGGTGGCCCTCACCGCCGCGCTGTCCGCGATCAACAGCGACATCTTCGCCGCGGGCCGCACCATGTTCGGTCTGGCCCAGCGGCGGCAGGGCCCCGCGGTCATGCTGCGCCTCACCCGCAACGGCGTGCCGTGGGTGACGACCCTCGTCATGATCGGGGCGCTGCTGTCCGGCGTGCTGATGAACGTCGTCATGCCGGGCGAGGTCTTCCTGGTCATCTCCTCGATCGCGACCTTCGCCACCGTCTGGGTGTGGCTCATGATCCTGCTCACCCAAGTGAAGGCCCGCCGGGCGATGACCCCCGAGGAGGCGGCGGCCCTGAAGTTCCCCGCTCCGTTCTGGCCCTACGCCCAGATCGCCGCGATCCTCTTCATGACCGGGGTCATGGTGCTGCTCGGGTTCCACGAGAGCACCCGGGTCGCCCTGGTCGTCGGGGCCGTCTGGCTGGCCCTCCTCGCCGGCATCCACGCCTTGTGGGTCCGTCCCGGCACCCCGGTCCGCGCCCGCCGGCGGCCCCGGCGAACGAGGCGGAGGGAACGACGGGCGGGCGTGCCGGCGAAACCGCCTCCGTGCGGCAGGGCACGGGAGGTCGCGCGGGATAGCCGCCTCGGTGCGGTGCGCCGGTCCGCCGGCCGGGACCGCCCCGCTCGCTCGGCATGGTGGCCCCACCATGCCGAGCACCGAAACTATGGTGCGCCACCACATACGCCCTTGACCCGTGGCTTCCTACGGTGTCCCGACACGTACCCGTCCCCACCGCACACGAGGAAGTGGCGCACATGGCCTCCGCAGCACCCGCTCCACCGACGCCGAACAACCTCAAGCGCATCGTCGCCGCGTCCCTCATCGGCACCACCATCGAGTGGTACGACTTCTTCCTCTACGGTTCCGCCGCCGCCCTGGTCTTCAACAAGCTGTTCTTCCCGGAGTCCGACCCGCTCGTCGGCACGCTGCTGTCGTTCCTGACGTACGCGGTCGGGTTCGCCGCCCGGCCGCTGGGGGCCCTGGTCTTCGGGCACTACGGCGACCGGCTCGGGCGCAAGAAGCTGCTGGTGCTGAGCCTGCTGCTGATGGGCGGGGCCACCTTCGCGATCGGCCTGCTGCCGACGCACGCGACGATCGGCTCGGCCGCGCCGATCCTGCTGACGGTGCTGCGGCTGGTCCAGGGATTCGCGCTCGGCGGTGAATGGGGCGGTGCCGTGCTGCTGGTGTCGGAGCACGGCGACGCGCGGCGGCGCGGCTTCTGGGCCTCGTGGCCGCAGACCGGCGCGCCGGCCGGGCAGTTGCTCGCGACCGGTGTGCTGTCCCTGCTCACCGCCGTCATGTCGGACGCCGCGTTCACCGGCTGGGGCTGGCGCATCCCGTTCCTGCTCTCCGGGGTCCTGGTGATCGTCGGCCTGTGGATCCGCCTGTCCGTCGACGAGTCCCCCGTCTTCAAGCAGGCGCTCGCCCAGGCGGAGGCCCGCAAGGCCGCCCGGACCGAGGCGGCGGAGAAGCTGCCGCTCGTCGCCGTGCTGCGGCACCACTGGCGTGACGTGCTGATCGCGATGGGCTGCCGCATGGCCGAGAACATCAGCTACTACGTCATCACCGCGTTCATCCTCGTCTACGCCACCACCGAGGCCGACGTCTCCAAGCAGACCGCGCTCAACGCGGTGCTCATCGCCTCCGCCGTGCACTTCGCGGTCATCCCGGCCTGGGGCGCGCTGTCGGACCGGGTCGGCCGCCGGCCGGTGTACCTGGTGGGCGCGGCGGGGGTCGGGCTGTGGATGTTCCCCTTCTTCTGGCTGATCGACACCGGCGGCTTCGGCAACCTGCTGCTCGCGGTGACCGTGGGGCTGGTGCTGCACGGGGCGATGTACGCACCGCAGGCGGCGTTCTTCTCCGAGATGTTCGCGACCCGGATGCGGTACTCCGGCGCCTCCATCGGCGCGCAGTTCTCCTCGGTCGCGGCGGGCGCCCCGGCGCCGCTCATCGCCACCGCGCTGCTGTCGGACTTCGGCAGCTCCACCCCGATCTCCCTGTACGTCATCGCCGCGGCGCTGCTCACCGTCGTCGCCGTGCTGGCCGCCAAGGAGACCCGCAACCGGGACCTGGCCGACGTGGCGCCCTCCGCGGGCGACCGGGCGGTGCCGGCCGACCGGGCCGCCGACGCCCACACGGTCTGATCCCCGCCGGCCCCGTTTCCGGACCCGGCACCGCCCCCGCACGCCCCTGCGTGCGGGGGCGGTGCGGTGCGGGGGTCAGTGCCCGGCCGGGGCGGACAACCGGTGCAGGCGCAGGGCGAGTTGTATCTCCAGGGCGCGCGCCGGGTCCTGCCAGTCGTCGCCGAGGAGGCGGCCGACGCGTTCCAGGCGCTGGGCGACGGTGTTGACGTGCACGTGCAGGGCGTCCTTGGTGCGGGCCGGGCTCATCCCGCAGGCGAAGTACGCCTCCAGGGTGCGCAGCAGTTCGGTGCCGCGCCGCTCGTCGTAGGCGACGACCTCGCCGACGGTGCGGTCGACGAAGCCCGCGATGTCCCGGTCCCCGGCCAGCAGCAGGCCCAGGAACCCGAAGTCCTCGGCAGCGGCGCCGTCCCCACAACGGCCCAGCAGCCGCAGGGCGTCCAGGCAGCGCCGGGCCTCGGTGTAGGCGGCCGACACGGCGTCCGGGCGGGCGGCGAGGCCGGCCACGGGGGCCGACGCGCCGACCGTGACGGCCTCGTGCACGGCCCGGCCGAGCTGTCGCGCGGTGCGGCGGGCCACCGAGGTGGCGGTGTCCCGGGCGCCGAGGGGCAGCAGCAGGACCGTGCCGCCGTCGCGGGCGGCGGCCAGGCCGTGCCGGGTCGCGGCGAGGTGGGAGGCGGCGGCCCACAGCCGTCTGCGCGCGTCGGCCTCCTGCTCGGCGTCGGCCGCCGGGCCGTCGAGGCGGGCGGCGAGCACGGTGTGGGTGGCGTCGAGGTCGGCGTGCAGCCGGGCGGCGCGTTCGCGCAGCAGCCGGGGATCGCGGTCGCGGGCGTCGAGGAGGTCGTCGAGCAGCTCGCCGCGCACGCGTTGTTCGGCCTCGGCGGCGGAGCGGCGGGCGAGCAGCAGCAGGGAGGTGACCATCGCGGCGCGCTCCAGGGTGCGCTGGTCGACCGGGTCGAGTCCGGGATGGCCGCGCAGGACGAGGGCGCCGAGCAGCTCGCCGCCGGCGGCGACCGCGGCGATCCAGTCGTCCTCGTGCCGTACGGCGTGCCCCTCGGCGCGGGAGGCCTCCAGGGCCGGCGCCGGCGCCGCGGCGGCCTCGGTGAACTCGACGGTGCCGTCGAGGACCTCGGAGACGGCGGCGGCCACGTCGTGCACGCCACCGCCGCGCAGGACCAGCTCGGCGAGCCGGTCGTGGACCTCCGAGGCGCGCTCGATGACCCCGCTGCGGTCGCGGATGATCTCGTTGGCCCGCTCCAGTCCGGCCAGGGCGGAACGGGTCTCGGCGAGGAGGTTGGCGGTGTCGATGGCCGCCGCGGCCAGCGCCGCGAAGGAGCCGAGCAGCGCGATCTGCTCCCGCTCGAAGACCCGGGCGCGGCGGTCCGCGGCGAACAGCACGCCGATGACGTGGTCCCGAGGGTGAGGGGCACGCCGAGGATGGCCACCAGGCCCTCGTCCCGCACACCGGCGTCGATGGTGCGGGTGTGCTGGAAGCGGTCGTCCTTGAAGTAGTCGTCGGTGACGTAGGGCCGGGCGGTCTGGGCGACGAGTCCGCCGAGCCCCTCGCCCATGCCGAGCCGCAGCTGCTGGAAGCGGGCGGCGACGGACCCCTCGGTGACCCGCATGTAGGTGTCGCCGCGCTCGGGGTCGTTGAGGCTGAGGTAGGCGACGTCCGTGCCGAGCAGGGAGCGGGCGCGCTGCACGATGGCGCGCAGCACGGCGTCCAGGTCCCGCAGCCCGGCCAGGTCGTGGGCGGTCTCGAAGAGCGCGGACAGCTCGGCCTCGCGGCGGCGCCGTCCCTCCAGCTCGGAGCGGACCCGCAGGGCGAGCAGCTTGGCCTGTTCGAGGGCGGCGATCCGGGCGGGCGGGCTGCCTTCGGCGCGGGCGAGCAGCACCGGCTGTTCGTAGGCGTCGGCGGAGGCGCCGCGGGCCAGCAGCTCCAGGAACGGCGTCTCGACGGTGCCGGGCGCGGGCCGCCCGCCGGTTTCCGGGTCGCCGGCCGGCGGCCCGGCACCGGGGCGGGGCGCTCGGCGGACTGCACGTGATCGCGGGACATGGTCACAGGATTCCCCATCGCCCGGCCGGCCCGGCAGCCCTGTGGAGAACCCGGCGGCCGGGCGGCACGGGGAGGGCCGGGGCGGGCGGGGTCAGTGGGCCGTCCAGCCGCCGTCCAGGACGAGCGAGGTACCGGTGACGAAGGACGCCTGCGGGCTGCACAGGTAGGCCACGGCCTCGGCGACCTCCTCCGGTTCGATGAGCCGCTTCAGGGCGCTGTCCTGGAGCAGCACCTCGGTCAGCACGCGTTCCTCCGGGATGCCGTGGGCCCGGGACTGGTCGGCGAGCTGCTTCTCGACCAGGGGCGTGCGGACGTAGCCGGGGTTGACGCAGTTGGAGGTGACGCCGTGCGCCGCGCCCTCCAGGGCGGCGGTCTTGGACAGCCCCTCCAGTCCGTGCTTGGCGGCGACGTACGCCGACTTGTAGGCGGAGGCGCGCAGGCCGTGCACGGAGGAGATGTTCACGATGCGGCCCCAGCCCTGCCCGTACATGTGCGGCAGGGCGCCGCGGATGAGGCGGAAGGGCGC
Organism: Streptomyces sp. SW4; assembly: GCA_003248315.1. Classification (GTDB taxonomy): domain Bacteria; phylum Actinomycetota; class Actinomycetes; order Streptomycetales; family Streptomycetaceae; genus Streptomyces. The sequence continues at coordinate 5,094,811 of QKWM01000004.1, read as the reverse complement.
TTCCAGCATGACGGTGAGCACGGTGTGGAAGACGTCCGGCGGGAACTCCTCGAGGGGGCGCACCAGCTGCAGGCCCGCGTTGTTGACCAGGACGTCGGTGCCGGCGGCGGCGAGTTCCGCGGCGTCCAGGTCGGTCAGGTCCAGGACGTGCGGTTCCACGGTGCCGGGGAGGTCCCCGGCCCGCTCGGCGAGCGCGTCCAGGCCCGCGGCGTCCCGGTCGACGGCTCTGACCTTGGCTCCGGCGGCGGCCAGCCGCAGCGCGCAGGCGCGGCCGATGCCGCCGGCGGCGCCGGTGACGAGCGCGGTGCGGCCGCCGAGGTCGAGCGGACAGGCGTGGGGGCCGGGAGGGCGCTGGGCGAGGTCATGTGCCGACAGTAGGCAGCGCCCGCGCCTCACCCCATGTGGCCACGCCCTACAGTTCAGCTGGTTTCAGTGGGGTCGAACCACGTGGGTCCGTCGGACAGGGCCTGCTTGATCCGGAACCGGCCGAACTCCCCGACGTCGGGGAGGGCGTCCACGGCGAACCAGCCCACCTCGAGCGACTCGTCGTCGTTGACCCGGGCCTCGCCGCCGACGGCCCGGCACCGGAAGGTGATGTCCATGAACTGGCACACGTCGCCGTTGTCGTACGTCACCGGGTCCAGCGCCTGGACGAGGACGACCCGCTCGGCGACGCACCGCACGGCGGTCTCCTCCTCCACCTCCCGGACGGCGCAGACGGCGGGCTGCTCCCCGGTTCGGCGATGCCGCCGATCAGCGACCAGCGCCGGTTGTCGGAGCGCCGGTTCAGCAGCACTCTGCCCTCGTCGTCGAAGACGACGGCGGTGACGCCGGGGAGCCACAGCAGCTGGTTGCCGGCCGTGGCGCGCAGGACGCGGATGAAGTCGGGAGTAGCCATGCGCCCGACCCTAACCGGCCGCCGCCGGTCCCCGGGCACGCCGGCGGGGCGTGCGGCGGGCGTACGGCTACACGTCACCGGCGCGTCGCCCGCGCACGCCCGCGGCGACGGCCCAGCCGATCCCGCCCGCGGCGACCAGCAGGAGGGCGGCCTCCGGGAGCACCCGAGCCGGGTGGCGGGTGTCATGGAGGAGCGCAGCGGCACCTCCTGGACGAGGGAGTCGGCGACGAACATCCCGGTCCGCCGGGTGATCGTGCCGTCCGGCAGGATGATCGCGCTGACGCCGCTGGTCACCGCACCGCCACCGTCCGGCTGTGCTCGACGGCGCGGACGCGGGACATGGCGAGCTGCTGGTAGGTCATCTCGCTGCGGTCGAAGGTGGCGTTGTTGCTGGGCACGGAGATCATCCGGGCGCCGTCGGCGACCTCGGAGCGCACCGCCCAGTCGAAGGCGGCCTCGTAGCAGGTGACCAGTCCCACCTCGGTGCCGGCCATGGTGAACACACCCGGCTCGGTGCCGCGGCTGAAGTCCTGGCGGACCATGGAGGTCCACTCGTCGTTGATCGCCCCGATCAGGGAGCGGAGCGGCAGGTACTCGCCGAACGGCTGGATCTGCCGCTTGTCGTAGGTGTCGACGGGGCCTTCGACGGGGTCCCACAGGATCTGCTCGTTGTAGAGCCTGCCGTCGCGCTGCACGACACCGCCGACCGAGATCGGCGCGCCGATCGCCTTGGCCGCGCGGTCGATGACGTCGCGGGCGTCGGGTTGGCGAAGGGGTCGATGTCGGAGGAGTTCTCCGGCCACAGCACGAAGTCGGGCCGCGGCACCTTTCCGGCGCGGACCTCGGCGGCGAGGCGTTCGGTCTCACGCGCGTGATGGTCGAGCACCGCGCGGCGCTGGGCGTTGAAGTCGAGGCCGGCGCGGGGCACGTTGCCCTGGATCACGGCGATGGTCGCGGTGCCGTCCTCGGCGGCGGCGGTCACCAGCGGGCGCGCGGCGAGCGCCGCCACCAGGGGCGCCGCCAGGCTCAGCAGGGCCAGGGCCGCCGCGCCGCGCCGTACGGTGCGGGTGCGGCGGGCCGCCACGGCCAGCCGCACCGCCTCGCACAGGCCGAAGCCGCACAGCACGACCGCGAAGCCGAGCACCGGGGTGCCGCCGAGCGCGGCCAGCGGCAGGAACACGCCGTCCGCCTGGCCGAAGGCGACCTTGCCCCAGGGGAAGCCCTCGAAGGGCACGCGCGCGCGTGCGGCCTCGCCGGCGATCCACACGGCCGCCGCCCACACCGGCCAGGCCGGCAGCCGGGAGACCGCGGCCACGCCGGCGCCGACGACGGCGACGAAGACGGCCTCGATGACGACCAGGGCCAGCCAGGGGCCGGGCCCGACCTCCACACCGGTCCACACCAGCAGGGGGAGCAGGAAACCGAGACCGAACAGGTAGCCGAGTCCGAGGCCCGCCTTCCAGCCGCGCCCGCGCAGCACCGCACCGAGGACGGCGAAGGCCGGCAGGGCCAGCCACCACAGGGTGCGCGGCGGGAAGCTGACGTAGAGGAGCACGCCGGCGAGCGCGGAGGCGGCCGCCGGTGCGAGGCGGCGCGCGAGCCGCCCGGCGCGGGACGCGGGCTCCGTGCGGGGCTCGGTGCGGTCCGGCTCGCCGACGGTCGTTGCGGTGACGGTCACCCTCCGGAGTCTACGGCCGGTGACGTCGCGCCGGACACGGCGGTCGGGGCGGACGGCCGGGCCCGGGCACCCCGGTACGTCAGGCGGCGGGGCCGGGCGTCTTCGGCCGCAGCCGGTCCTTGATGACCTCGACGGCCGCCTCGGCGTCGTCCACGGTGACGGTGAAGGTGTGGCCGTCCACAGGCGCAGGATCACGCCCTCGCCGCGCCGGACCACCACGGCGGTGCCCTTCTCGGGGCGCCAGCGGTAGCCCCAGCCGCCCCAGTGGCGCGGGGTGACGTGCGCGACGAACTCGGCACCGGCGACGTGCGAGAGCGGGATGCGGCGGCGGGGCACGCCGATGTGACCGCAGCGCACCTCCAGACAGTCCTCGTCGACCCTGAGGGCGACGTGGACGAAGGCGAGCGTGCCGAAGAGGACCAGCAGTCCGGCGGCGATGCAGCCGACGACCGCCATGACCAGCGGGGCGATGCCGGACTCCCACGCCGAGTCGACCGCCAGGACGATGCGAGGGCCAGGCACGCCGCGCCGATCAGCGCCAGCAGCCACTGCATCCGGTTGGTGGCGCGTCCGGTCCAGACGTCGGGGTCACGGGGGGCGAGCCCGCCGTGGCGGTGGTCCCTCATGGCTATGAGGTTACTCAGCTTTCGCCGCGCGGGTACCGCCCCGCGCAGCGCGACTGGGCCGACCGGGCGTCCGGCCGCCGCGGCAGGCGAACCACGCCCTGGGGACACCGGCGCGGGACGTGAACGGGCGGGGCGGCCGGCGGCCGGGGCCCGGGAACCGGTCAGCGGGCGGGGGTGACCGCCCGCAGCAGCCTGCCCTCCTCGTAGGCCAGGGCCGCTGCGGGGAGGGCGCCCTCGCGTCCGCTGAGCAGCACCGTCAGCGTGCCCTCGGCCGGGGCGCCGGGGGCCGGCTGCGCGTCGAGGCGGCGCAGCGCCTGGGCGGCGACCGCACCGGCCGAGCCGTGCAGGGCGAGGGGCGGGCGGCCGGGCCGCTGGACGGCAGCGCGGATGCGCTCGGCGACCAGCTCGTAGTGGGTGCAGCCGAGGACGACGGTGGTGACGTCACCCGGCGTCAGGGCCGCGGCGGCGGTCACGGCGGCGTCGATCGCGGACTCGTCGGCCCGTTCGACGGCCTCGGCGAGCCCCGGCACGGCACCTCGGTGACGTCGGCCCCGGCGGCGTACCGCTCGATCAGGTCGCGCTGGTAGGCGCTGCCGGTGGTGGCGGGCGTCGCCCAGATGGCGAGCGGGCCTCCCCGGCCGCGGCGGGCTTGATCGCCGGACGGTGCCGACGACGGGCAGGTCCGGCTCCAGGCGGGCGCGCAGCGCGGGCAGCGCGTGCACGGTCGCGGTGTTGCAGCCGACGATCAGCGCGTCCGGCCGGTGGGCGGCGGCGGCCTCGGCGACGGCGAGGGCCCTCCCGGTCAGGTCCTCGGGCGTGCGGGGCCCCAGGGCATGCCGTCGGGGTCCAGGGAGAGGACGAGATCGGCGTCCGGCCTGAGGCGCCGAACCGCGGCGGTGGCCGCCAGCAGACCGATCCCGGAGTCCATGAGCGCGATCTTCACCCGGCCACGATAGACGATGTGCGCCGCCGGGCCGTTCCCGTGGGGCAGACTGCGCACGTGAGCGCCGCCCTGTGGACTTCCGCCGTTCCCGCCGTGTCCCTCGCCGCCTGGCTGTGGCTGCTGCTCTGCCAGGGCATGTCCTGGCGCACCGACGTGCGGCTGCCGCCCGCGCGGCGGCCCGCGTCCTGGCCGTCGGTGTGCGTCGTGGTGCCCGCGCGGGACGAGGCGGCCGTTCTGCCGGCGAGCCTGCCCTCGCTGCTCGCCCAGGACTATCCGGGGCCCGCGGAGGTCTTCCTCGTCGACGACGGCAGCTCGGACGGGACCGGGGAGCTGGCCCGGGAGCTGGCCCGGCACCAGGACGGGCTGCGGCTGACCGTGGCCTCGCCGGGTGAGCCGCCGCCGGGGTGGACGGGCAAGCTGTGGGCGGTGCGGCACGGCATCGTGCTGGCACGCGCGCGTGCGCCCGAGTACCTGCTGCTGACGGACGCCGACATCGCGCACGCCCCGGACAGCCTGCGCCGGCTGGTCGCGGCGGCCGACGCCGGCGGGTTCGACGCCGTCTCCCAGATGGCCCGGCTGCGGGTGTCGAGCCTGTGGGAGCGGCTGGTGGTGCCGGCCTTCGTCTACTTCTTCGCCCAGCTCTACCCCTTCCGCCGGGTCGCGAAGGAGGGCGCGCGGACGGCGGCGGCGGCCGGCGGGTGCGTCCTGCTGCGCACCGAGGCGGCCGAACGGGCGCGGATCCCGGACTCCATCCGGCAGGCCGTGATCGACGACGTGGCGCTGGCCCGGGCCGTCAAGCGCGGCGGCGGGCGGATCTGGCTGGGCCTGGCCGACGGGGTGGACAGCGTGCGCCCGTATCCGCGGCTGCGCGACCTGTGGCGGATGGTGTCGCGCAGCGCCTACGCCAGCTGCGCCACCGGCCGCTGGTGCTGGTCGCGACGGTCGCCGGACTGGCGCTGGTGTACCTGGTGCGCCGGTGGCCGCCGTCGGCGGCGCGGCCGCCGGGAACGCGGTCGCCGCGGTGCTCGGCGCACTGGCCTGGCTGGTGATGTCGGGCACGTACCTGCCGATGCTCCGCTACTACGGGCAGCCGGCGTGGCTCGCCCCCGCGCTGCCGTTCACCGCGCTGCTGTACCTGCTGATGACGGTCGACTCCGCGGTGCAGCACCACCGGGGACGCGGGGCGGCGTGGAAGGGCCGCACCTACGCCCGCCCCGGCGCCGTGCCCGAGGAGGGCTGAACGCACCGGGGAACCCCTCGGACGCCCGGGACCGCCTCCGGCGACCGGGCCGCCTGCGGTCCGGGTCACTTCCGGCCGGGGTCCAGTTCATGCCCCACCCGTAGGCGTGGTCGACGGTCCGCTGCGGGCTGACGCCGCGCTCGGGCACGAGGTAGCGCGCCTCGCGCTGGACGACCAGGTCCGAGCCCGTGTTGGTGATCAGGGCGAGCGCGCAGACGGTGGAGGGGACCGTGCACTCGTCGAGCGAGAAGTCGACCGGCGCGCCGTGCTGGGGCCGGAGGGTCACCGTGGCGTGCAGGTCGGCGAAGGACCGCGCGCCTCGTAGATGGTGACGAAGACGAGGATCCGCCGGAACGCCCGCTGGTGATCGAGGTTGACCGTGAGGTTCTCGCCGGTCGACACGGCCCCGGTGCGGTCGTCGCCGTCGAGGTGGATGTAGGGGGGCCGGTCCAGGGCGCCGAAGGCGTTGCCGAGGGCCTGGACGACGCCCTTGCTGCCGTCGGTGAGTTCGTACAGGGCGCACAGGTCGAGGTCGAGGTCGTCGTGCAGGGCCACGGGGCGGCCCAGTTTGCGGGCCCAGCCGGAGAACTGCTTGCGCACCTCCAGTTGAGGTTCACGCGCAGGGCGCCCGAGGTGCCGCCCTGCTTGGTCAGGGAGACCGAGGGGCCGCCTTGGTGAGCGTCACCTTGGTGAACCGGACCGGTTCCGCCGGGGCCGCGGCGGGCGGGCAGGGGTGGCGGCGGCGCGGGGCGACGGGCGGGGCGGGGGCGGGTGTCCGCGCCGGGGGCGCCTGCTGCGGCTCGTCCACCGTGATGCCGTAGTCCGTGGCGAGGCCTTCGAGTCCGCTGTCGTAGCCCTGCCCGACGGCGCGGAACTTCCAGGCGCCCTGCCGGCGGTAGAACTCGCCCAGGACGAAGGCCGTCTCCACCGTGGCGCCCGGGTTGTCGAAGCGGGCCACGACCGTGCCCTGCCCAAGGTCGCGGACCTCGATGGACAGCTCGGGGACCTGTCCGAAGGAACCGCCGTCGGCGGAGGCGGCGACGACCACGGTCTCGATCCGGGCTCCACGCGCGCGAGGTCGACGAGCAGGCTGTCGGTCACCCGGCCGGCGCGGTCGTGCTTGCCCTCGTGCCGCACCGCGCCGGAGGAGTGGTGCGGCTGGTTGTAGAAGACGAAGTCCGCGTCGGAGCGCACCTTCCGCCGGCCAGCAGCAGCACCGAGGCGTCGGCGTCGGGCACACCGGGCCCGAGCGCCAGCCCAGCTCGACCCGCAACGCCGCCGTCGGCACGGGTGTGTTCGACCCCTTGGCCATCGACATGTCCGCCCCCTCGCCTGTCGCCGCGCCGGGCCGCGCCCGGCCGTCACGCCGATTGTGCCGGTCCCCGGCCGCGGCCGAGCCGGAACCGCCGGGACCCTGCCGGGGAACGCCCGCGGCACGCCCGCCTCGTCGGGCCGCCAACCGCCGGTAACCCGCCCGGAACTCGGCCTTTACCAGAAAATCATGCCTGCGTATGCCCTTTTTCAGTAACTTCGCTCGTATTGGGGATCCCAGGTCACGCCGGGCACGGAAAACAACCCTCTTATCGGTCTCCCCAACCAGCACATCGTGGGCTTAACTTATGTGCCATGACCTCCCCCGCTCCACTTATGGCGGCGGCTACTACTCCGCCTCCTTCCCGGACACCCCGATCTACGACTCGCTCGTGGCCGAGCGGGGCACCCCGCAGATCGCCCCGATCCGGGTCCCGCCGCGTACGACGCGCCGGGCAGCCACCTGCCCGCCCTCCCGTCGGCGCTGCCCGCGCTCCGGCGGCCCCGGCCCAGCCCTCCTACGGCTACCAGCAGGCGCCGCAGCCCGCACCGCTGCAGCAGGCGCCACGGCCTACATCCCGCAGCAGGCGACCGCGCCGCGCGGCTACCCGGCCCGCAGCAGCCGCAGCCGCCGCGCCCGGTCGCGCCCGGTCCCGCGGGGTACGAGGCGATGCGCCCCGCCGCGCCCCGGCCGGCCCCGGCGCCCTATCAGGACCCGTACAACAACCAGCAGTACCGCGGCTACTGAGCCGTCCCGGGCCGTCGGCGCCGCCTGGCACGATGGGCCCATGGGGAATGCGCGACTGCAGTCGATCCATGTCCATCCGGTCAAGGCGTTCCGGGGCCAGACGCTCCGGGAGGCCGTCGTGGAGCCCTGGGGGCTGGCCGGTGACCGCCGCTGGATGCTGGTCGACGACGGGGGAAAGGTCGTCACGCAGCGCGGGCAGCCGCGTCTCGCCCTGGCCACCGCCGAGCTGCTGCCCGGCGGTGGCCTTCGGCTGTCCGCGCCCGGCGCCGAGCCGCTGACCGTGCCGGTGCCGCGCCCGGGGAGCACGCTGCCGGTGGAGATCTTCCGGGACAAGGTGGAGGCGGTGCCGGCCGAGGGAGAGGCGGCGCACGCGTGGTGCAGCGACCGCCTCGGGGTGAGCGTGCGCCTGGTGCACATGGACGACCCCGCGACCCGGCGTCCGGTCGACCCCCGGTACGCGCTGCCGGGCGAGACCGTCTCGTTCGCCGACGGCTACCCCTCCTGCTGACCACGACGGCCTCGCTGGACGCCCTCAACGCCCTCGTCGCGCGGGGCGATCACCCCGACGAGGGCCCCTGCCCATGAACCGCTTCCGGCCCAATCTGGTGGTGTCCGGCACCGAGGCCTGGGCCGAGGACGGCTGGACGCGCGTCACGGTCGGCGAGGTGGCCTTCCGGGTCGCCAAGCCGTCCGGGCGCTGCGTGGTGACCACCACCGACCAGGAGACGGCCGCCGCGGCCGGGAGCCGCTCGCCACCCTGGGCCGGCACCGCCGCCGCGACGGCAGGCTGGTCTTCGGGCAGAACCTGGTGCCGCTCGGCCCGGCACCGTCCGGGCCGGCGACCCGGTCACCGTCACCGGATGAGCCGCCCGCCGGCCACGTCCGTGTCCGGGAACCCGGTTCCCGCCCGCGCGTTCGTCTTGTGTGAGAAGTTCGTGAGAGGCGCCGCCGAGGCGTCGGAGGGCGGTCCGGGCCGGTCACGGGCGCGGCCGGCCCTCCGCCGGCGGACCGCGCCCGAGCTGCTCCGCGGGGGACGGCACGAAGCGGGAAGGGGGTGTGATCGGTGCGAGCCATCACCGGGCTCTGGCGCTGGCGGCACAATCCGCTGCGCCGCACGACCGACCTGATCGAGGCCTGGGTGGCCCTGGCGGCGCTGCTGCTCATCCTGTGCGCGGCCCCCGTGATCGGCACGGCCGTCGCCGGCACGGTCCAGGACTCGCTGCAGCGTTCCGTCCAGGAGCAGCACGCCTCCCGCCACCGGGTGACGGCGACCGTCGTACGGGAGCTGGACCGGTCCCCGCTGCAGATCGAGCCGGAGACGGCCGCCGCCGGGACCTGCGCAGCCGCGTCCTCGCCGAGTGGACCGGCCCGGACGGCACCGCGCACCAGGGCCCGGTCCTCGCGGGCCTCGACGACCCGCGGGCCGGCGACCGCTTCGCGATATGGACCGACGGGCACGGCCGGACGACGGCCCGCCCGCTCGACGCCGCCACGGCCACGACCCATGCCGTGCTCGCCGGGTTCGGCGCCGCGCTGATGACCGCCGGTGTCGTCGAGGCGGCCCGGCGGATCGTGGTGTGGCGCATGGTCCGCCGCCGGTTCGCCCGCTGGACCGGGCCTGGGAGCGCGCCGGAGGCGACTGGGGCCGCACCGGTACGGGCAGTTGACGGGCTGGAGCCTGTGGTCAACCCACCGCCCGCGCGCACGCTACGGTGGACCGGCCGGACCCGTTCGGCATCGACCCGCGGCCCGGGCCGCAGGGGCCGTGGTGCGCCGCGGGTGAACGAGCCGTCAGAACCAGCCATCAGTACGACGAGGTGGGGGCACAGCAACGCCATGGCACAGGGCACGGTCCAGGTGACGCACACCGGCACGTCGCGGTGGCGGCGCCGCACGGGTGAGTACGCATCGCTCGCCGCCGCCCTGGAGGCCGCGACCGACGGTGACGTCCTCACCGTCGCCCCGGGCACCTACCGGAGAACCTCGTCGTGGGGCGGGCGGTGACCCTGCGCGGCCCCGAGGGGCGCACGGCGCCGTGCGCATCGCGCCCGCGGACGGGGTGCCGCTGATCGTGCGGGCCTCGGCGGTGGTGCGCGACCTGCACATCGAGGGTCAGGACCCGACGTCGCCCGCGGTGCTCGTCGAGGAGGGCACCCCGAGCTGCTGGACGTCCGGGTGGTCACGCGGTCCGCCGCCGGCATCGAGGTGCGCGGCGGCGCCCGTCCGACGGTGCGGCGGTGCACGGTCGACAATCCGGCGGGCGCCGGCATCGCCGTGGTCGACGGCGGGGGCGGGGTGTTCGAGGACTGCGAGGTCGTCGCGGCCGGGCAGGCGGGCGTCGCGGTGCGGACCGGCGCCCATCCGCGCCTGGAGCGCTGCCGGGTCCACCACGCCGCCGGTTCCGGGCTGACGGCGACCGGGGAGCACACGGCCCTGGAGGCCGTCGGGTGCGAGGTCTACGAGGTGCGGGCAGCGGCGTGCAGATCACCGGCCGCGCCACCGGGCACCTCACCGACTGCGACGTGCACCGCACCACGGCCGACGGCGTCACCCTCGACACGGACGCCGTGCTGACGCTCGCCGACTGCCGCATCCACGACATCCCGGAGAACGCGGTCGATCTGCGCTCCCGCTCGGTGCTCACGCTGACCCGCACCAGCGTGCGGCAGTTCGGCCGCAACGGACTGTCCGTGTGGGACCCGGGCACGCGGGTGGACGCCAACCAGTGCGAGATCTTCGACAGCACCGGCGACTATCCGGCGGTGTGGGTCAGCGACGGCGCCACCGCGGTCCTGGACTCCTGCCGGGTGCACGACGTGCCGGACGCGCTGTTCGTGCTGGACCGCGGCTCCCGCGCGGACGTGGTCGACAGCGACCTGTCGCAGGTGCGCAACACGGCCGTGTCGGTCAGCGACGGCGCCACCGCCCAGCTCGACGACTGCCGGATCCGGGAGGCGGCGACGGGCGCCTGGTTCCGCGACCACGGCAGCGGCGGCACGCTGAACAACTGCACCCTGGACGGCACCCGGACCGGTGTCATCGTCACCAAGGGCGCCGACCCCACCATCGAGCGCTGCACGGTCGACTCGCCCGCCGAGGCCGGTGTCTACGTGTCGGCCGGCGGCCGGGGCAGCTTCCTGGACTGCCGGGTGACGGGCAGCGGCGGCTACGGCTTCCACGTGATCGACGGCTGTCGTACGACGCTCAGGAAGTGCCGCACGGACCGCTGCGCACGCGGCGGGTACGAGTTCGCGGACGGCGGCCCCGGCGGCTCCCTCGACGCCGGCCCGGTCGTGGAGGACTGCACCAGCGACGAGAGCGCAGGCCTGCGCACGCCCGCGGTCCGGGAGACGGCCGTGCAGACGGCCGACCACACGCCCGGGCTGCTCGGGTCGATCCCCGGGCAGCGCAGCACCGAGCAGGAGCCGCTGGTCGGGGACGCGGCGCCGCAGCCGCCGGCCCGGACGTCGAAGGCCGTGCTCGGTGAGCTGGACGCGCTGGTGGGCCTGGAGAGCGTCAAGCGCGAGGTGCGGGCCCTGACCGACATGATCGAGGTGGGCCGGCGCCGCCGGGAGGCCGGGCTGAAGGCGGCCTCCGTCAAGCGCCATCTGGTCTTCACCGGCTCCCCCGGCACCGGCAAGACGACGGTCGCCCGTCTGTACGGCGAGATCCTCGCCTCGCTCGGAGTGCTGGACAAGGGGCACCTGGTCGAGGTCTCCCGGGTCGACCTGGTCGGCGAGCACATCGGCTCGACGGCGATCCGCACCCAGGAGGCGTTCGAACGGGCGCGCGGCGGTGTGCTGTTCATCGACGAGGCGTACGCGCTCTCCCCGAGGACGCGGGCCGCGACTTCGGCAAGGAGGCCATCGACACGCTGGTGAAGCTGATGGAGGACCACCGGGACGCGGTCGTGGTGATCGTCGCCGGTTACACGGCGGAGATGGAGCGGTTCCTGTCCGTCAACCCCGGTGTCGCCTCCCGCTTCTCCCGGACCATCACCTTCGGCGACTACGGCCCCGAGGAGCTGCTGCGGATCGTGGAGCAGCAGGCCGAGGAGCACGAGTACCGGCTGGCGCCGGGCGCGGCCGAGGCGCTGCTGGCGTACTTCACGGCGCTGCCGAAGGGCCCGGCGTTCGGCAACGGCCGTACGGCGCGCCAGACCTTCGAGGCGATGGTGGAGCGGCACGCGGGCCGGGTCGCGCAGTTGGCCGACCCGACCACGGACGATCTGACGCTGCTCTACGCCGAGGACCTGCCCGAGCAGTCCTGAGGTCCGCCGTCCGCGCCCGGGACCGGCGGCCGGCCCGTGTCGCGCGGCGCCGGCACCTCCGGGCGCAGCCGCGCCAGGAGACGCTGCCGTTCCTCGGCGAACGCCGGGTCGGCCTGGTACTCGGAGTGGCCGAGGATCGGCGCGGGCAGCGGATGCGCGGCCGTACGGCCGTACGCGAGCGGGTCCTTGAGGGGTTCGCGGTCCACGGCCGGGCCGCGGTCGCCGGACAGCCGCACCGGGCCGCCGATCGGGTCGGTGAGCCGGTACAGGTTGCGCCAGCAGTCGACCTCCGCGTGCAGGGAGCCGAGGGCCTCCGGCCCGAAGTGGGCGGGGAACCAGCGGCCGTAGAGCCGTTCCAGCGGGGAGCCGTAGGTGAGCAGGGCGACGCGTCTGCGGGCGGACGGCGCCAGCTGCCAGGCCGCGGCGGCGGCGAGCACGCTGCCCTGGGAGTGCCCGGAGATCACGAGCCGGCCGCCGGTGGCGCGGGTCCAGGTGGCCATGCGCCAGGTGAGGTCGGGCACGGCGCGCTCGGCGTAGCAGGGCGGGGCGAAGGGGTGGGCGGCGCGCGGCCAGAAGGTGCCCACGTCCCAGAGGATGCCGATGGTGCGCCGGGCGGAGGCGTCCTTGTAGGCGCGGCGGCCCCAGGTGACGAACAGTATGAAGCCGAGGCCGATCAGCCAGGAGCCCAGGGCCTGCGCGGTGTGTGCGGCGCCCTGCACGAAGGCGGGCGTGTCCCGTGCGGCGTCGGCGGGGACGCGGTCGGTGGCCAGGGCGCCGGCGAGGGCCCCGGCGCCCGCCAGGAGGGTCGCCGCGGCGGTGACGGCGACGACCAGGGGCGCGCGGTCGGTGAGGCCGGCCATCGCGCGGGCGGTCGCGATGCGGCGGGTGCGTGCGCTGTCGCCGGCCTCGCCGGGGTGTTCGCCGGCCACGGCGGCCTGTTCGGCGCGGGCCCGCCGCCAGGTGCGCAGGGCGAGGGCGCCGCACAGCAGCAGCACCAGGACGAGCAGCGGCGGGATGACGGAGGCCTGCCAGGTCAGCAGGACCGGGGGCCCGGGCAGACGGGCGCCGGTGCCGTCCAGCCAGTCCGACACCCGCTGGGCGACGCCGCCGGACATCACCCCGCCCAGGGCGCAGGCCAGCATGGCGACCGCCGGTCCGCCGAGGCCGCGCATCGCGGTGCGCGCGTGCCCGTCGGTGCGGTGCAGCAGGTGGGCGACGACGCCGAGGGCGACCACGAGCAGGCCCTGGACCAGGATGATGCCGCCGAAGGTCGCGTCGCCGGGCAGCCGGCCCGACGAGGCCCAGCCCGGCCGTTCCCAGCCGGCGTACAGCACGGCGAGGGCGAGCAGGCCGAGCGCGGCGAAGGGCAGCCGGCGGACCAGGTGCTCGTCGAGCGTGCGGTCCAGGCGCCGTTCGCTGCGGCCACGGCGGCAGACGACGGCCACCACGACGAGGGCGCCGGCGACCAGTGCGCCCTCCAGGACCCGGCCCAGCACGTCGAGGACGGCGGGTCCGCCGGCCCGGCGGTCGAAGCGGGCCGCCGGTGCGCCGACCGCCGCCGCGACGGTGAGCAGTGCCGCCGCGGTGTGCGCGGCGCGCAGCCGGGCCACCAGCCGGCGCCCGTACCAGAAGCCGGGCCGGCCGAGGGCGGTGGGGCCGGGCACCTCGTCGGCGTCGGGCGTGCGGTCGAGCGGCTGCTGCGACTCGTACGCCCGCCAGGTGCGCAGGGACAGATACCAGAGCAGGCCGGTGAGCGCGGCGGGCACGACGGCGGCGAGGGCGAGCCTGCGGCCGGGCCGGCTCCACCAGCCGCCGTCCGACCCGGACGGGGACAGGAAGCCCAGCCAGGAGTGCCGGCCCGCGCACGCGCGGGTGCCCGCGCACTGCCAGGCGATCAGGTCCAGGGCGACCTCGCAGGCCGCGGCGACCAGCAGCACCGTCAGGGTCAGTCCGGCCAGCCGCACCAGCACGCCGTACAGCCGCACCGTCCGGTCCCGGCCCCGGGCGGCCGGCCGCATCCAGTGGGCGAGGTTGACCACCATGAACGGCAGGAGCAGCAGCCACAGGGCGCGGGTGCCGTTGCCGGAGGTGAGGTTGCACCAGACGTACGCCTCGGGGACCGGGCGGCCCCGGTGGTCCCCGGGCCGGGACTCGGCGTCGACGTCGTCGGCGCGGCGGAAGACGGCCGCGACGTCGTCGCCGGTGATCCGCACGGTGCGCGGGTCGTCGAGCATCCGCTCCGGTGTCGTGCCGCCCACTCCGTGGACGAGGAGTTCCAGTGCGGTGCCGGATCCCCCGGTCCGCGGTGCGGGCCGGTCCGTTCCGCCCGTGGCGACGTCGTGCTGCGCCTGTTCCACTGTCCCGCTCTTCCCCCGTGACGCGCCGTCGGCTGTGTCCGTGCCGGCACCAGGATCTCCGCTGAACGGGCCGTGCACACCCCTCGGCACGGAATCTCCCCGATTCGTGCGACGGGAGGCCGCCCGGCCGGGACGGCGGGCCGCCGCGGACGGTACGAAAGTGACATGTGCGCGCCGGTCGGCCGGTGGCGCGGCCCGTGGCGGGGCGTGCGAGGATGGGACGGCCGCGCACCGGGGCGGGGAGAACGTCCTTGTCGGAGTGGGTGCGCCGGGCGTGTCGGACGACTGGCGGCGATGTGGGCGAAAGGACCGAGGCGACGTGAGCGAGAATCAGAACCTCCTCGCGGAGCAGCGCCGCGCCCTGATCCTCGACGAGGTCCGCCGCCGGGGCGGGGTGCGGGTCAACGAGCTGACCCGCAGGCTCGGCGTGTCGGACATGACGGTGCGCCGCGATCTCGACGCGCTCGCGCGTCAGGGCGTGCTGGAGAAGGTGCACGGCGGCGCGGTCCCGGTGGCCGAGGCGAGCACCCACGAGCCGGGGTTCGAGGCCAAGTCGGGCCTGGAGCAGAGCGCCAAGGAGTCCATCGCGCGGGCCGCGGCCGAACTGGTCGCCCCGGGGCGGCGATCGCCCTGTCCGGCGGCACCACCACCTTCGCGCTGGCGCATCGGCTGCTGGACGTGCCGGATCTGACGGTGGTGACCAACTCGGTGCGGGTGGCCGACGTCTTCCATGCCGCGCAGCGCTCCACGGGCGCGCGGCCCGGCGCGGCGACGGTCGTGCTGACCGGCGGGGTGCGCACCCCGTCGGACTCGCTGGTGGGGCCGGTCGCCGACCAGGCGATCGCGGCGCTCCACTTCGACGTGCTGTTCCTCGGTGTGCACGGGATATCCGCCGAGGCGGGCCTGTCCACGCCGAACCTCGCGGAGGCGGAGACCAACCGTCGGCTGGTGCAGTCGGCGCGGCGGGTCGTGGTGGTCGCCGACCACACCAAGTGGGGCGTGGTCGGCCTCAGTTCGTTCGCCTCGCTGGACCAGGTCGACACCCTGGTGACGGACGCCGGGCTGCCGGCCGGGGCGCGGGCCGAGGTCTCGGAGCATCTGCGGGTGGTCGTGGCCGGCGAGCCGGACGAGGCCGGCTGAACGACGCGCCGCCGACAGCCGCCGTATCAGCCGTGCCACTGGTGAGGGTGTCGGCCGGTCCGCTCGCGCGCTCGTCCGAGCGGTGCCGTCCGCGGCCCCGCCGAAGGGGGCGCTGTTCCGGTTCCTCCTGAACCGCGCCCCGGCCGGGACCGGAGGGCGCCTTCCGCGGCGCGGTCACTTCCCTGGACCGGCGTCCGACCCGTCCGTGGCCCCTGCCCCGCCCGCAGGACCCGGCCCGTCCGCGGCGCCGGCCCCGTCCGGCCAGACGCCGGTGTGCAGCAGGGACTCGACGGCGGCCGTGTACGGCGCGATGTCCAGGCCCTGTTCGGCCAGCCAGGCGTCGGAGTAGTACTTGTCGAGGTACCGGTCCCCCGGGTCGCACAGCAGCGTCACCACGCTGCCCTGGCGTCCCTCGGCCCTCATCTCGGCGACGATCTTCAGGGCGCTCCACAGGCCGGTGCCGGTCGAGCCGCCCGCCTTGCGGCCGATGACCCCCTCCAGGGCCCGTACGGCGGCGATGGCCGCCGCGTCCGGCACCTTCATCATGCGGTCGATCGCGCCGGGCACGAAGCTCGGTTCCATGCGCGGCCGGCCGATGCCCTCGATGCGCGAGCCGCAGTCGCAGGTGACGTCCGGGTCGCCGGTCGTCCAGCCCTCGAAGAAGCAGGAGTTGTCCGGGTCGGCGACGCAGATCCGGGTGTCGTACTGCATGTAGTGGACGTAGCGGGCGAGGGTCGCCGAGGTGCCGCCGGTGCCGGCCGTGGCGACGATCCAGGCCGGTTCCGGGAACCGCTCCAGCCGGAGCTGGCGGAAGATCGACTCGGCGATGTTGTTGTTGCCGCGCCAGTCCGTGGCCCGTTCCGCGTAGGTGAACTGGTCCATGTAGTGGCCGCCGGTCTCGGCCGCGAGGCGGGCCGCCTCCTCGTACATCTTCCGGGAGTCGTCCACGAAGTGGCACCGGCCGCCGTGGAACTCGATCAGGCGGATCTTCTCGGCGCTCGTCGTGCGCGGCATGACGGCGATGAAGGGCACGCCGATCAGCCCGCGAAGTACGCCTCGGAGACGGCCGTCGAGCCGCTGGACGCCTCGATCACCGGCCGGTCCGGCCGGATCCAGCCGTTGCACAGGCCGTAGAGGAAGAGCGAGCGGGCGAGGCGGTGTTTGAGGCTGCCGGTGGGGTGGGTCGACTCGTCCTTGAGGTACAGGTCGATGCCCCAGTGCTCGGGCAGCGGGAAGCGGAGCAGGTGGGTGTCGGCCGAGCGGTTGTTGTCGGCCTGGACCTTGCGGACGGCTTCTTTCAGCCAGGCCCGGTAGGCGGCGTCGCTGCGGTCGACGTCCAGGGTGTGGCCGGTTCGGAACTGCGGGGAGGTGCTCACGGCGGGGCTCCTTATGCTGCGCGCCGATGGCGCGTCGCGCGCCCGACACACCGATCATAAGCACCTTCGGCACCGCTTCTCACCTGCATAAACGCATCTTTGGGCGGCCCCAAGGCGGCCCTGGGGACAGGGGGCGCAGGGGTGGCAGGGGCGCGCGTGCCCGCATGCATCGTGCGCCCCCCGGAAGCACGCCACGGGCACTGGTGCTCCGCACGGGGCCGGGGCAGACTGCATCCGGCGGGGCGAGGTCCCGCCACGGCGCACACTGGAACCGGACAGGAGCCGGCACCGGCCCGCACACGCAGTCCGGTCCGGCGCACCGACGCGCTACGAGGGGACGGCGGCATGGCGGAGCCGGAGTTCTCGGCCACGGGGGTGCGGATCGACAGGCGGCTGCGCTCGCTCACCCGGGCCGGGCAGGTCCGGATCAGGGGCGGCCGGCTGGAGTTGCTCACCAGTTACGGCAGTGAGATCGACAGTGCGCCCGTGCAGGCGGTGCGCGCCTCTCGACCCTGGTTCGCCTCCGGCGACCGCGCCCTGGCGGACCTGGGCGGACACCGGTACGTGCTGACGCTGGGCGAGAGCGACCCCGCGCCGGGCGAGCCGGGGCCGCCCGCGGCACGCCGTTTCATCGAGGCCGTGCGACGGGCGGCGGGGCGCGGCGACCGAACATGTCCGTAAGTTGCGGCGCCTCACCCCTTGCGTCACGCTGGTCTCACGTCACTCTGGGTTTACCGGCGATAACGCTGCGAACCAGCCCGCCGGCCTTGACAGCAGGCGGAGGCGTGACGCAGGCGCCTGCTGGATCCGTACGTCGTGTTCTTCCGGACCTCTATGTCGGGGAGTCGCACCCGTGATCACTCACCCAAGCAGGCACTGCACGGTGGAGCTCCAGGCCCTGCCGTCGCGGATCGGCCAGGTCCGCAGAATCGTATCTGCGCAGTTGCGCTACTGGCATCTGGACTCCCTCATCGACCGGGCGGTGCTCGGGTGACGGAGTTGCTGACCAACGTCCACCTCCATGCCCGCCCCGACAAGACGTGCACCGTGGAGATCGAGCTGCTGCTCGACCGGGTCACGGTCTCGGTGCACGACCACGACCCGCGTCTTCCCGTCGTGGACGACGCCGACCCCCTCGCGACCACCGGACGCGGTCTGGCCATGGTGGCCGCGATGAGCGAGAGCTGGGGAGCCCGGCCGGACGGCGAGTCCGGCAAGGTCGTCTGGTTCACGCTCCCCGGCCCGCGTCCGCGCCGGCCGCCGTCGCCCGTCCGCCGCGGCGCCTGGTCGAGGAGGTGCCCGCCGACGCGTTCGCCGAGGTCGGGGCCGCCGACCTGGCCCGGGCCCAACCCGCTCCCGCCCGGTCCGCCGTTGCCGGCTGACCGGGCGGTGACCCTTCCCTCCTCCGGGACGGCCCCGCTACCGCGGGGCGGCCCCGCAACCCCCTGCGGGGACGGTCGCGCGGGCCCGGTGGCCGTGCCCGCCGCGAGGCCGGTCATTCGGTGGCGATCGCCCGCAGGACGTCGAGCCGCGCCGCGCGCCGGGCCGGCCGCAGTCCGGCGAGCGCACCCGCGGCGAGGCCCACCCCGGCGACCACCGCGAGCTGCGCGGGCGGCACCGCGAAGGCGAAGGCGGTGTCCGAGGCGCCGTCGGAGGCCTGGACGAGCACCCAGCCGAGGAAGGCGCCGAGGGCGAGCCCGCCGGCGGTGCCGAAGGCGGCCACCAGGACCGACTCCCAGCGCACCATCGCCCGCAGCTGCGGCCGGGTCTGGCCGACGGCCCGCAGCAGACCGAGTTCGCGGGTGCGCTCGTGCACGGCCAGCGTCAGGGTGTTGGCGATGCCCAGGAGCGCGATGAGCACGGCCAGCGCCAGCAGCGCGTAGACGAGCGTGAGCATCATGTCGATCCCGCCCGCCGACGACTCGGCGAACTCCTCACGGGACTGCACCTGTGGGGTGCCGTACCGGTCGGCGACCCGTTCCACCGCCGCCCGGCCGGCCTCCTCGTCCACGCCGTCCGCGAACGTCACGGCGACGAGGGTGTCGGAGTCCTGGGTGCGGTGCGGAGCCCAGGCGGCGCGGGTGACGACGTAGTCGCCGGCGAGTTCCGACTGCCCGTAGACGGCGCGGACCGTGAAGGTCTGCCGGGTGCCGTCGGTGAAGGTGAGCACGGTCGTGTCGCCGGTGCGCAGGCCGCGCCGGCCGGCCTCCGCCTCGGTGACGGCGATGCCGTCGGTGCCGAGGCCGTCCAGGGAGCCGTGGACGGTGCCCAGGTCGAAGGTGCGCGCGAGGGCGACCGGGTCCGTGACCGTCAGGGCGCGCCCGGCTCCGTCGACCTCGGCGACGCCCCGTCCGAGTCCGACGGCGGTCTCCACCTCGGGCAGCCGCCGCACCTCGCCGGCGAGGCGGGGGCTCAGTCCGCTGCCGCCGGCGCCGAAGGAGGGCGCGCTGACGGCGACGTCGCCGGCGAAGGAGCGGGAGACGGTCCGGTCCATGGTGGCCTTGAGGGACGCTCCGAAGACCGTGAACAGCGCCACGACCGCCACGCCGATCATCAGGGCGCCCGCGGTGGCGGCGGTCCGCCTCGGGCTGCGCAGGGCGTTGCGCCGGGCGAGGACGCCGGTGACCCGCGCAGCCGGTCCAGGGGCGCGCCGAGCACGCGCACGGCCCGGGTGGCGGCGACCGGGCCGAGCGCCACGAACGCGGCGAGGGCGAGGGCCGCACCGGTTCCGGCCAGCCACACGGACGGGGTCACCAGGACCCCGGTCAGGGTCAGCGCGAGGGCGAGGGCGAGCAGGGCCGTGCCGGTGAGGGCGCGTGCCCGGGAGGCGCCGGAGGTGTCGACGGCCGTCTCCCGCAGGGCGGCCAGCGGCGCGGTGCGGCCGGCGCGCACGGCGGGCGCCAGGGCGGAGCCGAGGCAGACCAGGACGCCGACGGCGAGCGGCAGGAGCAGGGACGGCACGCCGACGACCAGGGCGCCGTCCGGGAACGGGAAGCCGAGCGCCGGGAACAGGGCCCGCAGGCCGGCCGCGATGCCGATGCCGCCCGCCAGTCCGGCGGCCGACGCGACGACGGCCACGGCGGACGCCTCGGTGAGCGTGGCGGCGGTGACCTGGCGGCGGGCGGCGCCGAGGGCGCGCAGCAGCGCGTTCTCCGGGTGCGCTGGGCGACGACGATGGCGAAGGTGTTGTGGATGGAGAAGGTCGCCACCAGCAGGGCGACGCCGGAGAAGACGAGCAGGAACGTGGTGAACAGGGTGAGGAACTGACTGGAGATCATCTCGGTGTTCTCCTCGGCCGCCTCCTGCCCGGTGATGGCCTCCACGCCCTCGGGCAGGACGGCGGCCAGCCGGTCCACCAGCTCCCGCTGCCCGACGCCCGGCCCGGCGCGCACCTGGATGCTCGCGGCCTCGCCGGGCCGGGCCGTCAGGTGCTTCTCGGCGTCGGCGCGGGTCATCCCGGTGTAGGTCACCTGGGCCATGCCGTCGGCGCCGCCGAACGTGGCGAGCCCGACGACGGTGACCTCGACGGGGTCGGGGGTGCGCAGGACGGTCGTGTCGCCGATCCGCAGGCCGCCGCGTTCGGCCGTGCCCCGGTTGACGACGACCTCGCCGGACGCCCGGGGGGCGCGGCCCTCGGCGAGCCGGTACGGGTTCAGCTCCGGGTCGGCGATCCAGTTCCCGGCGAGGGTGGGCGGGCCCTGGCCGCCGACGGGCTCGCCGTCGGCCCCGATGAGCTGGCCGGCGCCCTGGATGCTGGGGGCCGCGGCCGCGACGCCCGGCACCCGTGCGACGGCCTCGGCCAGCCCGGCGTCGACCGGCTCCCGCACGCCCTGGCTCTCGCCGGGGGTGGTGATGGCGTCGGCGCTGCGCACCACGGCGTCGGTGCCGCTCGTCGCGCCGGCGAACATGGTGTCGAAGGACGCCCGCAGCGTGTCCCCCATGACCAGGGTGCCGCTGAGGAAGGCGACGCCGAGGAAGACGGCGAGGAAGGTGCCGGCGAAGCGGCGCTTGTGGGCGCGCAGCGACGACAGACTCAGGCGCAGGGACGCGTTCATGACGGCACCTCGAACGCTTTCATCCGGTCCAGGACCGTGTCGGCGGTCGGCGCGGCCATACGGTCCACCAGGCGTCCGTCCGCGAGGAAGACCACCTCGTCCGCGTGGGCGGCGGCGACCGGGTCGTGGGTGACCATGACGACCGTGCGACCGGTGTGGCGCACGGTGCGGGCGAGCAGGCCGAGGACCTCCGCGCCGGAGCGCGAGTCGAGGTTGCCGGTGGGCTCGTCGGCGAAGACGACCTCCGGGCGGGCCGCGAAGGCCCGTGCCACGGCGACGCGTTGCTGCTGTCCTCCGGACAGCTCGGAGGGCCGGTGGTGGAGCCGGTCGCGCAGCCCGACGACGTCGATCAGCGCGTCGATCCACGCGGCGTCGCGGGGGCCGCCGGCCAGGTCGACGGGCAGCGTGATGTTCTCGGCGACGGTGAGCGTCGGCAGCAGGTTGTAGGCCTGGAAGACGAACCCCACCCGGTCGCGGCGCAGCCGCGTCAGACGGCGGTCGTCGAGGGCGCCCAGGTCCGTGTCGCCGATGCGGGCCGACCCGGAGGTGAGGGTGTCCAGCCCCGCCGCGCAGTGCAGCAGGGTGGACTTGCCGGAGCCCGAGGGCCCCATGATCGCGGTGAAGCGGCCGGCCGGGAAGTCCACGGTGACGCCGTCCAGGGCGCGTACGGCGGTGTCGCCACCGCCGTACACCTTCACGGCGTCGACGACCCGGGCGGCGGCCCGTGCGGTGGTCGTCGCGGTCATGCCGGGCCGTCCTTACCGGTCCGGCCGAACTGCTCGTCCAGGACGGACAGCCGGCGCCAGTACTCGTCCTCGTCGATCTCGCCGGACGCGAAGCGGCGGCCGAGCACGGCGATGGGCGAGTCGCCCGAGGGACGCGGACCGGACGCGGTCCGGTGCCACGGGCCGGAGCCCGGTCCGCCGTGCCGGACGGTGCGGCGCAGGAGGGCGACGGCGCCGACGACGACGGCCGCCCAGATCAGCGGGAAGAGGAGGATCCACGGGCCGGGCCCGCCGTCCCAGTGTGCGAGGGTCTGCATGGCGCATCGTCTCCCTGCGGTCTCGTGCGAGAGGTGGATGCCTACGAGCCTGGCTCCGGGAGGGGGTGCGGGTCGTCGTACGGGCAGCGGCAGTGCGCGTACCCCGCCGGGAGTACGCGGCCCGTGCGGCACTGCTTCCTTCGCCGAGCGCCGCCGGACGCGCGGGTGTCAGGTCAGGGCGCCGAGGGGGTCGTCGAGGACCGGCTGCCAGGCCAGTTCGGCGGCGCCGACCAGGCTGTTGTGGTCCAGCGTGCAGGGCAGGATCGGCACGCCGCCGCTCTGGCCCCACAGGCTGCGGCCGGCGACCACGGCCCGCAGGCGTCCGGGATCGGCGTCGAGCAGCGTCCGGTGCAGGCCGCCGAGGACGATCCGGTCGGGGTTGAGGATGTTCACCAGGCCGGCCAGGCCCAGGCCCAGGCGGTCGATGAGGGACTCGGTGGCGGCGCGGACGGCCGGGTCGTCGTAGTGGTCCCGGATCAGGTCGTTGGCCTGCTGCAGCAGGGAGACCTCGGGGCCCGGCTCACGGCCGGCGGCGGTCAGGAAGGCCAGCGGGTCGGCCTCCACGTCCAGGCAGCCGCGGCTGCCGCAGTGGCAGGGGCGGCCCTCGGGGTTGACGGTGAGGTGGCCGACCTCCAGGGCGAGGCCGGAACTGCCGGTGTGCAGGCGGCCGTCGAGGACGAGGGCGCCGCCGACGCCGCGGTGGCCGGTGGCGACGCACAGGAGGTCGCGGGCACCGCGTCCCGCGCCGTGCCGGTGCTCGGCGAGGGCGGCGAGGTTGACGTCGTTCGCCGCGAACGCCGGGCCCTCGATGCCGGCCGCGCGCACCCGCTCGGCGAAGATCCGGCGGACCGGCGCTCCCGCGGGCCAGGCCAGGTGCAGGGGGTTGAGGGCCAGACCGTCGGGTTCGGCGACCGCCGAGGGGACGGCGAGGCCGGCGCCGACGCAGCGCCGGCCGGTCCGCCGCAGCAGGTCCGCGCCGGCCTCGACGACCGAGCCGAGCACCTTGGCGGGGTCGGCGTCGACGACCTCGCAGCCGGGCGCGGTGGCGACGATCCGGCCGCCGAGGCCGACGAGCGCGGCGCGGAAGCCGTCGGCGTGGATCTGGGCGGCGAGGGCCACGGGGCCGTCCTCGGCGACCGCGAGCCGGTGCGAGGGCGTCCCTGCGAGCCGGCGGCCGCGGCGGGCCGGGCGTCCACCCGGATCAGTCCGAGCGCCTCCAGTTCGGAGGCGACGGCGCCGGCCGTGGCACGGGTGACGCCGAGTTCGGCGGTGAGGACGGCGCGGGTGGGGGCGCGTCCGGTGTGCACGAGCTCCAGCGCGGGTCCGAGCGCTCCGCGCCCCCGGTCCAGCCGCGTCCTCGAGGTGCTCCCGTCCCCCGCCGCCCGGGGCTCCGCCTTGCCGCTCATGGGGTGAGTCTGTCATGATCCGCCCGCCTGCCGGCCGCTGACCCGGAGCGTGATGTCCAGCCGGCCGGTCAGCCCCAACTCCGGGGCCGGGGGCCCGGGTGCACGCGCGGGACGCCGTGGCGGGCGAACCGGGAGGGCCCGCCGAACACGAACAGGTCACCGCTGCGCGGCTCGACGTCCGTGTAGGGCCGGGTCCGGGTCCGCGGGTTGCCGAAGCGGAAGACGCAGGTGTCGCCGGGTTGCCGAAGCGGAAGACGCAGGTGTCGCCGAGGGCCTGTCGTTCTGCTCCCATCGTGCACCGTCCCGTCCGGTGCCCCGGTCCCGGGCCGGCGCCGCCGGCGCCGGGCCGTCCGCCGCCGGAGCGGGGCTGAGCTGCGGCTCGGCTAGCCTGGACGCACGATGGACGATCGCACCGACCGCATGACGACCCCTGGGGCGAGCTCTCGCTGACCCGGTTTCCCGAGGACCCGCGCGACAGGCTGCGCGCCTGGGACGCCGCCGACGCCTATCTGCTGAGGCATCTCGCCGGGGAGGGGACCGGGCTGTCCGGCACGGTGGTGGTCGTCGGCGACCGCTGGGGCGCGCTGGTCACGGCGCTGGCGGCGCACGAGCCGGTGCAGATCACCGACTCCCACCTCGCCCAGGAGGCGACCCGCGCCAACCTCGCCCGCAACGGCGTGGCGCCCGGCGCGGTGCGGCTGCTGACCACGCAGGACCCGCCGCCGGCCCGGATCGACGTCCTGCTGGTGCGGGTGCCCAAGAGCCTCGCCCTGCTGGAGGACCAGCTGCTGCGGCTGGCCCCCGCCGTGCACGCGGGCACGGTCGTCGTCGGCACCGGCATGGTGAAGGAAATCCACACCTCGACGCTCGCCCTGTTCGAGCGTGTCCTCGGGCCGACCCGCACCTCCCTGGCGGAGAAGAAGGCCCGGCTGATCCTGTGCACGCCGGATCCGGCGCTGGAGCGGCCCGCCAACCCGTGGCCGCTGACCTACCGGCTGCCCGAGGACGCGGGGGCGGTCGGCGGCCGGACCGTCGTCAACCACGCCGGTGTCTTCTGCGCCGACCGGCTCGACATCGGCACCCGGTTCTTCCTCCGGCACCTGCCCGCACCGGGGGCCCGGCGCGTGGTGGACCTCGGCTGCGGCAACGGTGTGGTCGGCACGGCCGTGGCGCTGGCGGACCCCGACGCCGAGGTGCTGTTCACCGACGAGTCGTTCCAGGCCGTCGCCTCGGCGGAGGCGACGTACAAGGCGAACGGGGTGCCCGGGCACGCCGAGTTCCGGGTCGGCGACGGGCTGGCCGGGGTGCCGGACGCCAGTGTCGACCTGGTGCTGAACAACCCGCCCTTCCACTCCCATCAGGCGACGACCGACGCCACCGCGTGGCGGATGTTCACCGGGGCGCGGCGGGTGCTGCGCCCGGGCGGCGAACTGTGGGTGGTCGGCAACCGGCACCTGGGGTACCACGTCAAGCTGCGGCGCGTCTTCGGCAACAGCCGGCTGGTGGCGAGCGATCCGAAGTTCGTGGTGCTGAAGGCGGTCAAGCGGTGACGGAGCGGTCCACGACGCGGATGATGTCCGCGACGGTGCGCACCATGGCCTCCCTGCCGACGGTCAGATAGCCGCGGGAGTCGACCGCCTCCGGGTGGGCGGCGAGGTACTCCCGGATGGCGCCGGTCATGGCGATGTTGAGGGCGGTGCCGACGTTGACCTTGGCGATGCCGCCGGCGACGGCGGCGGTGAGTTCCCCGTCGGGGACGCCGGAGGAGCCGTGCAGGACGAGCGGGACGTCCAGGGCCGCCGACAGACGCTTGAGCAGGTCGTGGTCGAGGGCGGCGGTGCGGGTGGTCATCGCGTGGCTGCTGCCGACGGCGACGGCCAGGGCGTCCACCCCGGAGTCGGCGACGAAGGCGCGGGCCTCGGCCGGGTCGGTGCGGGCGCCGGGCGCGTGGGCGTCCAGCGGCGGGGCTCCGTGCTTGCCGCCGACCTCGCCGAGCTCCGCCTCGATCCACAGGCCCTGGGCGTGCGCCCAGTCGGCGGCGGCGCGGGTCGCGGCCAGGTTCTCGGCGTACGGCAGCCGCGAGGCGTCGTACATGACCGAGCTGAAGCCGGCGTCCGGGGCCTGGCGGAGCAGGGCGTCGCTCTGCACATGGTCGAGGTGCAGGGCGACGGGTACGGCGGCGTGTTCGGCGGCGGCGAGGGCGGCGCGGGCCAGCGGCAGCAGCCGGCCGTAGCGGAACTTCACGGCGTTCTCGCTGACCTGGAGCACGACGGGCGCGGCGACGGACTCGGCGCCGGCGACGACGGCCTCGACGTGCTCCAGCGTGATGACGTTGAAGGCGGCGACGGCGGACCGCGCGGCGGCGGCACGGGTGATCAGGTCGCCGGTGGTGGCGAGGGGCACGGTCTGTCCTTTCCCCGGGGCGGGCGGCCGTCAGGGCGCCAGGATCACCGAGCGGGTGAGGTGGCGGGGGCTGTCCGGGTCGAGTCCGCGGGCGGCGGCGACGGCGACGGCGAGCCGCTGGGCGCGGACCAGCTCGGCGAGCGGGTCGAGGGTGCCGGCCACCCAGAGTCCGCCGGTCCGCCGGACCTGCTCGGCGAGTCCCTCGGGCGCCCGGCCGAGCATCCAGGTGGCCGTGCCGCGGGTGGTGATGCTGATGGGCCCGTGCCGGTACTCCATCGCGGGGTAGGCCTCGGTCCAGGACAGGGAGGCCTCGCGCATCTTCAGCGCGGCCTCGTTGGCCAGTCCGACCGTCCAGCCGCGGCCGAGGAAGGTGAACTGCGTGCAGTCGACGAGCCCCGCGGGCAGCTCGGCGGTGAGCGCGGTGCGGGCGTCGGCGACGGCCGCGTCGGTGTGCCGGCCGACGTGTGCGCGCAGGAGGGTGAGGGCGGTGGTCGCGAACCGGGTCTGCACGACGGACCGCTCGTCGGCGAAGTCCAGGACGACGACGTCGTCGGCCGCGGCCATGACGGGCGTGTCCGGGTCGGCGGTGATCGCGGTGGTGCGGGTGCGGCCCCGCAGCCGGCCGAGCAGTTCCAGCACCTCGGTGGTGGTGCCGGAGCGGGTGAGGGCGACGACCCGGTCGTACGCGCGGCCGGCCGGGAACTCGGAGGCGGCGAAGGCGTCGGTCTCGCCGTGGCCCGCCTCCTCGCGCAGCGCCGCGGCGGCCTGGGCCATGAAGTACGAGGTGCCGCAGCCGACGACCGCCACCCGCTCCCTGGGCGCCGGGAGCGCTCCGCCGTGGCGGCCCGCCTCCGCCGCCGCTCGCGTCCAGCACTCGGGCTGGCTGGTGAGTTCGTCCTCGACGTGCGTCATGGCGCACCCCTCCCCGGGACCGATGGAGCCGTCTGTTCGTTCCTGCAAGATATAGCGCTGTTTCGAGCACAATCAAGCATTCGGCGGGAGATCGTTGTGCGCTAAGGTCGCTGAGGGACCGAGGACGGAGGGTGCCCATGTCGCGTGACGCCCGCTGGAAGGCGCTGCTGGAACTGCTCGTCGAGCGCGGCCGGCTGGATGTCGAGGAGGCGGCGACCGAGCTGGAGGTGTCGGCCGCGACGATCCGGCGCGACTTCGACCAGCTCGCCGAACAGCAGATGCTGGTGCGCACGCGCGGCGGAGCGGTCGTGCACGGGGTGTCGTACGAGCTGCCACTGCGCTACAAGACGGCGCGCCGGGCCTCGGAGAAGCAGCGCATCGCGAAGGCGGTCGCCGGCCTGGTGGCGCCGGGCGAGGCGGTGGGCCTGACGGGCGGCACGACCACGACCGAGGTGGCGCGCGCGCTGGCGGTGCGCAGCGACCTGGCGTCGGGGACGCCCGCGCTGACCGTCGTCACCAACGCGCTCAACATCGCCAACGAGCTGGCGGTCCGGCCGCAGTTCAAGATCGTGGTGACCGGCGGGGTGGCGCGGGCGCAGTCCTACGAGCTGATCGGGCCGCTCGCGGACGGGGTGCTGGGGCAGATCACCCTGGACGTGGCGGTACTGGGCGTGGTCTCGCTGGACGTCACGCACGGCGCCGCGGCCCACGACGAGGCCGAGGCCGCGATCAACCGGCTGCTGTGCGAGCGCGCCGAGCGCGTGGTCGTCGCCGCCGACTCCAGCAAGCTGGGCCGGCGGGCGTTCGCCCGGATCTGCGCGGTCGACACGGTGGACACGCTGGTGACGGACGGCGCGGCCGACCCGGACACCGTGCGGCGGTTCGAGGACGCCGGGGTCCGGGTCGTCGTGGTGTGACCGCGGCGCTCGTCAGTGGCCGTGGCCGTCGTCGGGGTGCGTCTCCTCCGCCGGGGCCGGCGCCGTCCCGGCCGGGCCGTCCGGGCCGGAGGCGTCCGCGGCCTTCACGGTGAACGCCGCCGTGCGGACCTCGCCTTCGTGCTGGAAGTCCAGGAAGAGGCGGTAGGTGCCGCTGGTGGGCGCGGTCGCCGTGAAGGAGATCTCCGGGCCGGGCCGCGTGACGCCGTCGCCGGGTTCGCCGTGGGGGTGGACGTGGAGGTAGGCCAGGTCGCCGGAGCGCAGGGCGACGAGGTGGCCGTAGGCGCCGAGGTAGGGCTGGAGGTCCGTGACGGGTTCGCCGTCGCGGCTGACCTTCAGGGTGAGTTCGGACGGCCTGCCCGGGCGCAGGGTGCCTGACAGGTCGACCCGGTAGCCGTCGACCCGGGCCGTACCGGACGGCGCCGGCAGCCGGGCGGGTTCGTAGCGCCCGCCGGCGGCGAGGTCCGCGCCGAGGGTGATGTTCCGGGCGCCCTTCCGCTCGGGCGTGAAGTCGGCGAAGACGCGGTAGTTGCCCGCGCGGGCAGGTCGACGGGGGTGCTCCAGCTGCCGTCGGCGGCGCGGGTGGGGTGCAGGTGGCGGTAGGTCACCAGGTCGCGCGAGGCCAGGATCAGATGGAGTTCCTTGCCGTGCTCGCGCCGGTAGTCGGTGACGGCGCGGCCGGTGTCGTCGCGGACGGTGAAGCGCAGCTCCCCGCGCTGCCCGGCGGTGACGCGCGGGGTGGCGAGGTCGAGCGTGTAGCCGTCCTCGGAGATCTGCAGTCCGCCGGGGGTCGCGTCGCCGTGCCCGGCGTGCTCCTTCGGCGCCGGCGACCGCCGGTCGTGGTCGTCGTGCGCGGGCGCCGCGGTGTCGCTGACGACCGGGTCGACGGCCTGGCCCACCCCGTAGGCCGTGCCGAAGGTGGCGGCGAGTGCGGCGGCGAACGCGGTGATCCTCAGTCCGGTGTGCATGACGGTCGTCTCCTCGCTCCTGCGGCCTCCGGCTCGGACGGGAGGCCCTTCTTGCACTTCACCATACCCCCAGGGGGTACCCAGTCAAGGGGAGGGCGGACTTGCGTCCGGTACCCCAGGGGGGTATACATGACCCCGACGGGAGATA
Source organism: Streptomyces sp. SW4 (assembly GCA_003248315.1). GTDB lineage: Bacteria > Actinomycetota > Actinomycetes > Streptomycetales > Streptomycetaceae > Streptomyces. The sequence goes on along the minus strand of QKWM01000004.1, from coordinate 5,066,355 downwards.
CCCCCTGGCGGTATCTGCCAGCCTAGCGCGAGATACCCGTACCAGGTATCCGTATACGACGACCGCAGCCGCCCGCCCGGGTAAGGCTGCGAGACTTCTGGAGGCCCCCATGTCCTCGTCCTGCTGCTCCACCGACGGCCGCTGCTCGACCGGCACGGCCGCCGCCACGGCGACCGCCGGGGCCGTCACGACCACCTACGCCGTCTCCGGGATGACCTGCGGCCACTGCAAGGCCACGCTCACCAGGGTGATCGGCGAGCTGGACGGCGTGACCGGCGTCGACGTCGACCTGGACACCGGCCGGGTCACCGTCACCTCGGCCGCCGACCCGGACGACTCCGTGATCGCCGACGTGGTCGACGAGGCCGGCTACGAACTGACCGGCCGGGTCTGACCGGCCCGCACTCCCCCGCACACGCCGGGACCCGCACACCGGGTCCCGGCCGAGGACCCCGTTTCAGGAGCAGCCATGAGCACCCGTACGACCGATGCCCCGGCCGAGGTGGAACTCGCCATCGGCGGCATGACCTGCGCCTCGTGCGCGGCCCGGATCGAGAAGAAGCTCAACCGGATGGACGGGGTCACCGCCACCGTCAACTACGCGACGGAGAAGGCGAAGGTCAGCTACAGCGGCGACGTCTCCGTCCCGGATCTGATCGCCACGGTCGAGGCGACCGGCTACACCGCGCACGAGCCCGAGCCCCCGCGCACCGAGACCGCGCCAAAGGCGGAGGCCGACGACGAGTCCGACGCGCTGCGCCCGCTGCGGCAACGGCTGGTCACGGCCGCGGTGCTGGCCGTGCCGGTCATCGCGATGGCGATGGTGCCCGCGCTGCAGTTCGAGTACTGGCAGTGGCTCTCCCTGACCCTGGCGGCGCCCGTCGTGACGTACGCCGCCTGGCCCTTCCACCGGGCCGCCTTCACCAACGCCCGGCACGGCGCCGCCACCATGGACACGCTCATCTCCGTCGGCACGTCGGCGGCGTTCCTGTGGTCGCTGTGGGCCCTGTTCTTCGGCACCGCCGGCACACCGGGCATGACACACCCCTTCGAGCTGACCATCGCCCGCACGGACGGCGCCGGGAACATCTACCTGGAGGCCGCCGCCGGGGTGACCGCGTTCATCCTGGCCGGCCGGTACTTCGAGGCACGGTCGAAGCGGAAGGCGGGCGCCGCGCTCAGGGCGCTGCTGGAACTGGGCGCCAAGGACGTCACCGTGCTGCGGGACGGCGGCGAACACCTCGTCCCGGTCGGCGCGTTGCGGGTGGGCGACCGTTTCCTGGTGCGCCCCGGCGAGAAGATCGCCACCGACGGGACGGTGACCGAGGGCACCTCCGCCGTCGACGCGTCCATGCTGACCGGCGAGTCCGTGCCGGTGGAGGTGGCCGTCGGCGACGCGGTCACCGGTGCCACCGTCAACGTCGGCGGCCGGCTGGTGGTCGAGGCGACCCGGGTCGGCGCGGACACCCAGCTGGCGCGGATGGCGAAGCTGGTGGAGGACGCGCAGAACGGCAAGGCGGAGGCACAGCGGCTCGCGGACCGGATCTCGGGCGTGTTCGTGCCGGTCGTCATCGCCCTCGCACTGGGCACGCTGGGCTTCTGGCTCGGCAACGGGGCGGGGCTGACGGCCGCGTTCACCGCCGCCGTCGCGGTACTGATCATCGCCTGCCCGTGCGCCCTGGGGCTGGCCACGCCCACCGCGCTGATGGTCGGCACGGGACGCGGCGCGCAGCTCGGCATCCTCATCAAGGGCCCGGAGGTCCTGGAGTCCACCCGGCGGGTCGACACCGTCGTCCTCGACAAGACGGGGACCGTCACCACGGCCGGATGACCCTGCTGGCCGTGCGCACCGCCGAGGGCGTGCCGGAGGCCGAGGCGCTGCGGCTGGCCGGCGCTCTGGAGCACGCCTCGGAGCACCCCATCGCCCGGGCCGTGGCGGACGGGGCCCTGGCCAAGCTGGACACCCTTCCGGTGCCGGAGGACTTCGCGAACGTGCCGGGCCTCGGCGTCCAGGGTGTCGTCGACGGCCACGCGGTGCTGGTGGGCCGCGAGCGGCTGCTCGCCGAGTGGGCGATCACGCTGCCGGCGGAACTGGAACGCGCCAAGGCCGCGGCGGAGGCCGCCGGGCGGACCGCCGTCGTGGTCGCGTGGGACGGCGAGGCGCGGGCGGTGCTGGAGGTCGCGGACGCGGTGAAGGACACCAGCGCCGAGGCGATCGGCCGGCTGCGCGCCCTCGGCCTGCGGCCGGTGCTGCTCACCGGCGACAACCGGGCCGTGGCCGAGGCCGTCGCCCGTGAGGTCGGCATCCCGGCCGAGGACGTGATCGCCGAGGTGCTGCCGCAGGACAAGGTCGACGTGATCGAGCGGTTGCAGGCCGAGGGCCGGTCGGTGGCGATGGTCGGTGACGGGGTGAACGACGCCGCCGCGCTGGCCCGGGCCGATCTGGGGCTGGCGATGGGCACCGGCACGGACGCGGCGATCGAGGCCGGTGACCTGACGCTGGTGCGGGGGGATCTGCGGGCGGCGGCCGATGCGATCCGGCTGGCGCGGCGGACGCTGGGCACGATCAAGTCGAACCTGTTCTGGGCGTTCGCCTACAACGTGGCCGCGTTGCCGCTGGCCGCGGCCGGGCTGCTCAACCCGATGATCGCCGGGCGGCGATGGCCTTCTCCTCGGTGTTCGTCGTCGGCAACTCGCTGCGGCTGCGGTCCTTCGACACGGCCTGAGGGGAACGGGGTACCTCGCCCCGCCGCCCCTTCCCTTCCCGACCCTGGGGCTGCCGCCCCCAGACCCCCGCTTCGGCCTGAACGGCCTCGTCCTCAAACGCCGGACGGGCTGGCAAGTCAGCCCTCCGGCGTTTGAGGAGCGGGGGTCGGGGGCGGAGCCCCCGATCAATCAGCCCCTCCGGCGATTGAGGAGCGGGGGGCCGGGGCGGAGCCCCCGGGTCGGGACGGGTAGGGGCGGCGGGGCGACGAGACGTCGGGGGTCGCCCGGACGGGGCGTCGGGGCGCCGGGCGGCGGGGTACCCGGCAGGCTGGGGCGGCAGCAGCGCACCCAGGACGGCCAGCCCGGTGGAGAAGGAGCCCATGGACCGACCGACCGACAGCCCCGCACCCGCCCTCGCCACCCGCCTCACCTCGGTCCTGCGCGACCTGCGCGCCGTGGACGGCGCCCTGTACGCCGCGGTGGCCGCCACCCCGACCCCCGCCCTGGACCGCACACTGCGCCGCGTCTCCCACGCCGCCGACCACTCCAAGCTCTGGCTCGGCATCGCCGGCGCGCTCGCCCTCGGCGGGACGCGCACCCGCCGGGCGGCCCTGCTCGGCGTCGGGGCGGTCACCGTGGCCTCCGCCGCCGCCAACCTGCTCGGCAAGCGCCTGGTGCGCCGACCCCGGCCGGACCGGGAGGCGGCCCGGGTCACGGTGGACCGGCACGTGCCGATGCCGGCTTCGGCGTCGTTCCCGTCGGGCCACACCGCGTCGGCCGTCGCCTTCGCCACCGCCGTCGGCGTGGCCCTCCCGGCGGCGGCCTTCCCGCTCGGCGCCCTGGCGAGCGCGGTCGCCTACTCCCGGGTGCACACCGGCGTGCACTACCCGGGGACGTGGCCGCCGGTGCGGTGCTGGGCATCGCCAGTGCGGCGGCCGCGCTGGGCGCCGCGGCGGCGGTCCGGCCGCCGGACGCCCCCTGCCCACCCCCGGCCGGGTCGGCCGGGTCGGCCGGGTCGGCCGGCCCCGTCGGCCCGGCGGCACCGTGGCCGCTCCCGTGGGCCGCGGGCCACTCGGCCTAGGCCCGGTCAGCGCCCTCGGCGCCGGCCGCGCCTGCGGGCTGATCGGCGTCGGCCTGACCGGTCTCGGCGCCGGTGTAGAACGCCGTGGTGCGGTCCGCGGCCGCACGCGCCGCCGCGGGGTCGGCGCCGCCCGCGACGTTCGCCGCGTACCAGCCCTCGCTGCTCTCCGTCACGAACCGCCGTCCCTCGTCGGACATCGTCCAGGCCATGGCCTCCTCCGGGTCGACGGCGGCGCCGCCGCTCGCGAGGTGCAGCGTCAGCCCGACGAACAGCAGGTCGTAGCCCACGCCCACGGCGCCGGGGCCGAACTGCGCCCACTTCTCGTCGTCGACGTGCGCGATGTGCTGCAGCTCGAAGCGGGTGCCGTCGCCCTCGGCGCTCAGGTTCAGCTCGATCCAGCTGACGTCGCCGTCGTACTCCCACGTCGCGGTGAAGCCGTGCGGCGGGTCGCAGCTCTCGATCGTGCCGCCGGCGTGGCCCTCCAGCTGGTACCGGCCGCCCAGCTTCAGTTCTCCGGTGACCGGCAGGAACCAGCGCGGGATGCGTTCGGCGTTGGTGCAGGCGTCCCAGACGTCGTCGAGCGGGGCGTCGTAGGTCCGGCCGATCGTGACCACACGGGCCTCGCCGCCCTTGAACGTGCGCGTCCCGACCTTGCGGCGGACGGAGCTGATCTGGTGCGTCACGTCGATCATGAGGTACTCCTCGGTGGTTCGTCGGCACCGCGCAGGCGCCGTTCACGCTTGCCGCGGGCCAGTTCGGTGGCGAGGGCATCCAGGTGGGGGTCCAGAACCGGCGGAACCGGTCGAGCCAGGCGTCGATGTCCTTCAGGGGGCGGAGTCGACGGCGTACAGCCGCCGCGTGCCCTCCGGGCGCACCGTCGCGAAGCCGCTGTCGCGCAGCACTTTCAGGTGCTGGGAGACGGCGGGCTGGGATATCCCGAACTCCTCCTTGATGACCTCGCTCACAGCCCCCGACGTCATCTCGCCGTCGGCCAGGAGTTCCAGGATCCGGCGGCGCACGGGTCTGCGAGCACATCGAAGGCGTGCATGGACCGACCATATCAGCACTCACTTATATAAGTGACCGGTGATAGACGGCCCTCGGCGCCGCGGGCCGGCCCGCGGTGGGCGTTCACCAGGGCAACTGGTCCAGGTGTGCGGCGATGCGGGCCCGGTCCCACGCTCCGTCGGCGATCAGCAGCCGGTACCGATAGGCGAAGGACTCCTCCGGCGGCAGGGTGAACTCCTCGAAGAACGCCCAGGAGAAGGCGACCACGGGGGTCGGGTCGGAGCGCACGAACCAGTGCGAGGGTGGATCGCGGAACCGGGGTCGAGGTTCTCGGGCGCGTGCGCGAAGACGAGCGTGGAGTGCGCGTCCGTCTCGTCGTGCTCGGCCGTGAACGCCAGCCACGGGCCCTGGGTACCCATCAGTCTCTCGGCACCGCTGCCCGCGCCCGCATCCGCACCCGCTCCCGCGCCGGCTCCGGCGCCGGGACTGTCGCCGGGACCCCCGCCGGGGCCGCCGTCCGGGCCGAAGACCGTGCCGCCGGTGAAGTCGCGGGGGCCGCGCCAGTGGAGGCCGGTGTAACCGGCCATCTCGCGGCCGGCGGTGGTCGGCGAGCCGAAGACCAGCGGGGCGTCGCGGATGTTGGTGAGCCGGATCGACCAGTCCAGCGCCCACGCACCGGCCTCCTCGTCCACTCCGTGGACGGTCAGGCGGCGCTCCTCCCTCGCCCAGGCCGCGCCGCCGTTCGCGATCCACGTGAGGTGCTCGGTGACGGCGAACCGGCCGGCCCCGGCCGAGAAGTCCGCGAAGCCGTCGTGGCGCATGGAGCCGACACGGTCGGGCAGCGGCAGATAACCCCGGCCGCGGACGTAGGAGTTGCCGCCCCAGAAGTTCTGCCCGGACAGGTGGCTGGCCGTCATCTGCACGCCCTTGTGCCACCGGTGGTCGTGCGGCCGGTACCCGGTCACCGTGTGCCCGGCGAGCGTGCGCACGGGGTGGGCGTACGGCTTCGGGGACTCGAAGGCCTCCGGGTCGGGGCGGTAGACGTAGCGGAGGATCTCGGTGCCGTTCGCCGCGGTCACCGTGATGTCCTCGCCGTGCGTGTGGCGGACCCGGACACGGCCGCCGCCGCTCCCGCCGCCGCTCACACCCGCTCCTTCGGGGCCCAGTCGGGGTGGTCGCCGTGCATGACCGCGTGGAAGGGGTCGCCGGGGCGGATCTCCCCCGCGCGCACCGGCCGCCCGGTGAACGCCGCCTTGTACAGGGCGGCCGCGAACTCCAGGGTGGCCCGCGCCTCCTCCCGCTGCCCGGGGGTCTGACGCCCGCGTCCCAGGCGTCGAGGAGGGCGCCGAGCTGTGCCGCGTGCGAGCTGGGCACGTCGGCCGCCGGGGTGCGCCAGGCGCGGGCGCGGCCGGGGTCGACGTGCCGGGCGGGCGTGTAGGTCCAGTCGCCGTTGCGGTGGCCGTACAGGTGGGTCAGCTCGACCGTCGCGTCGGCGCAGTCGACCCGGATGCGGCTGGTCTCCTGCGGTGACAGGACGCTGTTGACGACGGTGGCGAGGGCGCCGTTCGCGAAGCGCACCAGGGCGGTGGAGACGTCCTCGCTCTCGATCGGGTGGACCAGGCGGGAGGCCATCGCCCGGATCTCCGCCCAGGGGCCGAGCAGGTGCAGCAGCAGGTCGTACTGGTGGATGCCGTGCCCCATCGTCGGCCCGCCGCCCTCGGTGGCCCACCGGCCGCGCCAGGGCGCCGCGTAGTAGGCGGCGTCGCGGTGCCAGCTGGTCTGGCAGTGGGCGACGAGCGGGGCGCCCAGCTCCCCCTCGGCGATCAGCCGGCGGGCGTGCGCGGCGCCGGAGCCGTACCGGTGCTGGAACACCACGGACGCGTACGCGCCGGAGGCCTCCTCGGCGGCCGCGATGTCGTCGTACTCGGCGAGCGACAGGCACAGCGGCTTCTCGCACAGGACCCAGGCTCCCGCCTCGAGCGCCGCCACCGTCTGCTCCCGGTGCAGGGACGGCGGCGTCGCGACGAGCACGAGATCGGGGTGTACGGCGTCCAGCATGGCGCCGAGCGAGGTGTACCCGGCGACGGCCCGGCCCGCCTCGGCCCGGAAGGCGTCGAGCCGGACCGGGTCCACGTCCACGGCGGCGACCAGCTCCACCCGGTCGGCGTGGGCCCGGAGCGCCGGCAGGTGGCCGCCGGTGACGACGGCGCCGGTACCGACGACGGCGACGCGGCGGCGGGCGGCGGATGGGGACATGCGGTCTCCTCGGGGCCGGTCGGCTGGGCGCGCGAACCGGATAGAAAGCGCTTGCACGATTCCGGTAGACCCTAGGACCGGGCCCGCGCCGGGACAACCCCTCGTCCGGAGGGCCCTCGCTCGGGCCGCCGCGTTTGCGGGGCCCTCCCGCGGCTGATCGACTGTCGCAGGGGACCCCGGAACCTGCCCGGACCGGACCGTCCCGCCCCGGAGCGGCCCGTGCCCGGGTGACGGTGCTCGCCCGCCCCCCGAGAGGAGTCAGGCGTGACCAGCGATCCGACGCCGACGGCCGCGGACCACCACCCGGCCGCCGCCGGCCGTGGCCGCACCGGCGGGGCACCGACCCCCTCCAGGACCGGGGCGGCGCCCGGACCCACGGAGTCCCGGCCCGGGCAGCGTCCGCACCGGCGGGTCCCCGGCCGCACGCCGCGTCGGCCCGCCGCCGGTGCGCGCCTGACCCGGGCGGGCGGACCGGACGACATGGACGACACCCCGCAGAATCCGCAGAATCCGCAGCAGCCGCGGCAGCCGCGCGGCCCGCAGGAACCACCGGCCCCGCACGAACCACGGGGCCGCCAGGAACATCCGAGCCCGCAGGAGCCGGACCGTTCTCGGAACCGGCGGGGCCACCGGCGCCGGACGGTGCTCAGGAACCGCACGGGACGAAGGAACCGCCCGGCGCGGAGGGGCGCCCGACACGAACGAACCGCCCGACACGAACGAACCGCCCGGCGCGAAGGAAGCGCGCGGCGCGAAGGAGGCGCCCGACACGAAGGAAGCGCGCGGCGCGGAGGAAACGCCCGACGCGAAGGAACCGCCCGACGCGAAGGAACCGCGCGGCGCGAAGGGGCGCACGGTGCGCACGGCAGGACGCCGACGCCCGGCGAACGGTGGAGCGCGTTCCGCGGGTCGCCGTTCTGGCCGGCCACCGTGCTCGTGCTGATCCTCGCCGCGGCGGCCGGCCTCTTCGCGTGGTCGTACACCTACTCCATGGCCGATCCGACGCCGCGCTCGATCCCCACGGCCGTGGTCGGGTCCTACGAGGAGGCGCGCGGCCGGGCCTATCTGGCCGGTCTGGAGGAGGCCCTGAACGCGTCGGTGAAGGTGCACCCCTACGCCGGTACGGCCGAGGCCCGCAGGGCCGTCGAGGAGCAGGAGGTCTTCGCGATCTTCGAGCTGCGCGACGAGGGGCGCAGGGCGGTCCTGGACCTGTCGAGCGCGTCCGGCGCCTCGGTGGCCCAGGTCCTGGCCGAGGCCGCACCGAAGGTCGGGCAGCGGACCGGGGTCGCGGTCACCGTGCGGGACATCAACCCGTTGCAGGAGGGCGACCCGCGCGGACTGGCGATCTTCTACATCTCACTGGCCGCCGTCATCATCGGCTTCGTCGGCGCGATCCAGCTGAGCGTGCACGCCCGGTCGCTCACCCCGGCGGAACGCATCGCCTTCACGGCCGCCTACGCCGTGCTCGGCGGCCTGGCGATCGCGGCCGCGGTCGACTGGCTGCTCGGCGCGCTCGATCTGCCGTTCGTGGAGTCGTGGATGATCCTGGCGCTGACCATGTTCGCCAGCGGCATGGTCTTCACCATGTTCAACACCCTCGTCGGCCGCTGGGCGATGCTGCCCACCTGGGGCTGATGGTCGTGCTCGGCAACCCCTCGTCAGGCGGCGCGGTGTCCTGGGCGCTGCTGCCGTCCCCGCTGGGCGAGATCGGCCGGTGGCTGCCGCCGGGGGCCTCGGTCAACGCCCAGCACACGGCGGTGTACTTCCCGGACCACCAGCACCCGCTGCCCTTCCTGGTGCTGGCCGGCTGGGCCGTGCTGTCCTGCACGGTGTTCTGGGTGTGGCGGCACCGGCATCCGGGGAGCCGGGAGAAGCGCCCGGCACACGCCGGTACGTGACCTTCGCCCGAGGGCCGGACGCTGCGATCATGTGCGGGACGGCCGTCCGGCGGTCCCTCGGTCCCGCAGTCCCGCCGGCCGAACGCCGGCGCCCCGGTGGGAGGTCACATGACTCGTACGGCGCACCCGTCCCGCACGCCCCTCGACGTCGACGCGATCCGCGCCCGCGTACCCGCCCTGCGGTCGGGGTCCGCCCGGTTCGACGCGCCCGGCGGCACACAGACGCCGCAGCCGGTGGCGGACGCGATCGCCGAGGCGCTCACCTCGCCGCTGGCCAACCGCGGCCGCCTCACCGAGGGCGAGCGCAACGCGGACGACATCGTCACCGGCGCCCGCGGCGCACTGGCCGACCTGCTCGCCGCCGACCCGCGGGGCGTCGTCTTCGGCCGCAGCGCCACCCAGCTCACCTACGACCTGTCCCGGACGCTCGCCAAGGACTGGGGACCCGGCGACGAGGTGGTCGTCACCCGCCTCGACCACGACTCCAACATCCGGCCCTGGGTGCAGGCCGCCGAGGCGGCCGGCGCGACCGTGCGGTGGGCCGACTTCGACCCGCCACCGGTGAACTGCTCCCCGGTCATGTCGAGCAGGTGCTCACCGCGCGCACCCGGCTGGTCGCCGTCACCGCGGCCTCCAACCTGATCGGCACCCGGCCGGACGTCCCGGCGATCGCCCGGCTGGCGCACGGTGTGGGCGCGCTGCTCCACGTGGACGCGGTGCACTACGCGTCGCACGTCGCCGTCGACCTGACCGCCCTCGGCGCCGACACGCTGGTGTGCTCGCCGTACAAGTTCCTCGGCCCGCACCTGGGGTGCTGGCGGGCCGCCCCGACTTCCTCGGGACGCTGCGCCCGGACAAGCTGCTCCCCTCCCCGACGGCGTGCCCGAGCGGTTCGAACTGGGCACGCTGCCCTACGAGCTGCTGGCCGGCGCCCGGGCCGCGGTGGACTTCCTCGCCGGCCTCGCCCCGTGGGCGGAGGGCAGCCGCCGGGACCGGCTCGTCGCGGCGTTCGCGGCGCTCGAAGCGCACGAGGACGCGCTGCGGGCGCGGATCGAGCGGGGCCTTGCCGAACTGGGCGGCATCACCGTCCATTCGCGGGCCGCGCGGCGCACGCCGACCCTGCTGTTCACCGTCGACGGCCGGGACTCCCGGAGGTCTCCCGGCATCTGGCCGAGCACGCCGTCGACGCCCCGGCCGGCGCGTTCTACGCGGTGGAGGCCTCCCGCCGGCTCGGGCTGGGCGACGGGGGCGGCGTCCGGGTCGGGCTCGCGCCGTACAGCAGCGCGGACGACGTGGACCGGCTGCTGGAGGCCCTGGCCCGGCTCGGCCGCTGAGCCGCCGCCCGGCGCCCGGCGCCCGGCACTCCGGTGCCCGCACCCTCCGTCCGCCCTGGGGGCGGCGGAGGGGGCTCTCCTGGAGTGGGCTCCATCGGGCACACTCCTCGCATGGAGACCGCCATGTACGTGCGCGTCCTGGAGCGGGAGGGCCGGGCCCTGGCGACGGCCGCCGAGACCGCGGGAAGCGACGCCGAGGTGCCGAACTGCCCCGGCTGGCAGATACGCGACCTGCTGCGGCACACCGGGACGGTGCACCGCTGGGCGACGGCGTTCGTCGCCGAGGGACACACCTCGTACCACCCCGACCCGGGTCTGCCCGACCTGGACGGCGAGGAGTTGCTCGCCTGGTTCCGCGAGGGCCACGGGCAGCTCGTCGACACGCTGTCGTCGGCCGCGCCGGACGTGGAGTGCTGGCACTTCCTGCCGGCCCCTCGCCGCTGGCGTTCTGGGCCCGGCGCCAGGCGCACGAGACGACCGTGCACCGGATCGACGCCGAGTCGGCCACCGGCGCCGCCCCCGCCGGGATCGACGACGCGTTCGCCGTGGACGGCGTCGAGGAGTTGCTGTTCGGCTTCCACGCCCGCGCCAAGAGCCGGGTCCGCAGCCGGGAGCCGCGCCGGCTGCGGGTGCGGGTGACGGACGGGCCGGGCGCCGTGTGGACCGTACGGCTGTCCGACGAGCCTGCGGTGACCGAGCGGGGCGACGCCGGTGAGGCGGACTGCGAGGTCGCCGGTCCGCGGCGCGGCTGTACCTGGCGCTGTGGAACCGGCTGCCGTTCCCGGAGGTCGCCGGTGACGCCTCGCTCGCCGTGCTGTGGCGGGAGACGTCGGCCGTCACCTGGAGCTGACCGGGCGTCAGCCTCCGGCGGGCGGGGCCGCGGTGCCCTCGGGACCGGCCCGGTCGGCGAGCATCCGGGTCAGTACCGCCCGCTGCACGGGCAGCACCCGCCCGTGCAGGGCGCGGCCCTTCGGGGTGAGGACGACCCGCACGCCCCGCCGGTCCTCCGCGCAGACGGCGCGCTCGACGAGCCCGTCCCTCTCCAGGCGGGCGATCAGCCGGGACAGGGCGCTCTGGCTGAGATGGACCCGCTCGGAGATCTCCTGGACGCGCAAGGCGCACGGGCGGTGCGCGGCGAGCACGTCGAGCACCTCGAAGTCGCTGGCGCACAGGCCGTGTCGGTGCAGGGCGCGGTCCAGTTCGCACTGGGTCCGGGCGTGCAGCGCGAGGATGCCGCGCCACCGCTCCACGAGCGCCTGTTCGCCCCTTGTCCCCGCCATGCGCGGCACCGTAGCAGACGGTCCGCGCCGCCCGCGCCGGGCGAACACCGGCCGACTCGCCGCGGACATGGGAGACTTCGCGGCATGACCAGCAGGCGCGGGCAGCGGCACGAGAACGGGCACGACCAGGGGGACGAGCACGACCGGGGAGACGGGCGCGGCCGAGGGGACGGGCACGACCGGGGGGACGGGCACGGCCAAGGGGACGGGCGCGACCCGGGCGGACGGGCACACCGCCCTGAGGCCGGGCGCCGGCGGGAGGACGGCGGCGGCCCCGCACACGGCCTGCCCCGCGGGGGGCGGCGTACGCAGGCCGAACGGGACGCGATCACCGTGGAGATCGGTTACGCCCTGTTCAGCGCCGGGTTCGCCGCGGCCGTGCTGTTCGGCGCGGTGGCGGGACCGGCGTACGTGTTCGCCCTGCCGTCGGGTGTACGGCGCGCGCTGGTGACCGCGGGACGGGGCTGGCCGTGCTGGTCTTCTGCGCCCGTGTGGTGAGCGTGCTGCTCCGCTTCGGCCGGCGCCCTCAGCCCAGCCAGCCCGGCCGTACCAGCCCCGACTCGTAGGCCAGCACCACCAGTTGCGCGCGGTCCCGGGCGCCGAGCTTGACCATCGTCCGGCTGACGTGGGTCTTGGCGGTGAGCGGGCTGACGACCAGTCTGCGGGCGATCTCCTCGTTGGACAGGCCGATGCCGACCAGGGCCATGACCTCGCGTTCCCGCTCGGTGAGGTGGGCCAGGGCGTCGCCGGTCGCCGGCTCCTTGGAGCGGGCGGCGAACTCGGCGATCAGCCGCCGGGTCACCCGGGCGAGAGCAGGGCGTCGCCGGCGACCACGGCCCGTACCGCGCGCACCAGTTCCTCCGGCTCGGTGTCCTTGACCAGGAAGCCGGAGGCGCCGGAGCGGATCGCCTCGAAGACGTACTCGTCGAGTTCGAAGGTGGTCAGCATGACGACCTTAACGTCCTTCAGCCCGGGTTCCCCGGTGACGCGACGGGTGGCGGCGAGGCCGTCGAGGACGGGCATGCGGATGTCCATCAGGACGACGTCGGGCCGCAGTTCGCGGACCGCCCGCACCGCCTCCTCGCCGTCGGCCGCCTCCCCGGCGACCTCGATGTCCGGCTGGGCGTCGAGCAGCGCCCGGAAGCCGGCCCGCACCAGCGACTGGTCGTCGGCGAGCAGTACGCGAATCACCGGTCGTCCTCCTCGGCGTGCCTGACGTGCCTGTGCTCCCCGGCGTCCCCACGGACCCCGGCGTCCCCACGGACCCCGGCGTCCCCACGGACCCCGGTGGCCCCACGGACCCCTAGGTGCCCGGTGTCGCCGCTGTCGCCGGTGTGCGCCCCGGCCCCGGCCTCGCCCGAGCCGCCGGCGGCCCCGGCGGTGAGCGGCAGTACGGCGAGCACGCGGAACCCGCCGTCCGGGCGCGGTCCCGCCTCGATGGTGCCACCGAGCGCCGCCGCCCGCTCCCGCATCCCGGCGAGTCCGTTGCCGCTGCCCCCGCCTCTGCGCCGGTGGCGGGGCCGTCGTCGTCGATGCGCAGCCGCAGGACGCCGTCGCCGTGGGCGAGCCGCACGCGCGCGTGCCGGGACCCGGAGTGCCGTACGACGTTGGTCAGGGCCTCCTGCACGATCCGGAACGCGGCGAGGTCCGTGCCGGGCGGCAGGCGCGGCGGCTCTCCGTCGACGTCCACGGTCAGGCCGGCGCTCGCCGCCTGCTCCACCAGTTCGGGCAGCCGGCCCAGTCCCGGGGCGGGCGCGCGGGGGCGTCGCCGGGGGCGCGGAGGGTGTCCAGGACCTGGCGCACCTCGCCGAGTGCCTCCTTGCTCTTGGCCTTGATGGTGGTGAGCGCCGTGCGCGCCTGTTCGGGATCGGTGTCGAGGAGAGCGAGGCCGACGCCCGCCTGCACGTTGATGACGGAGATGCTGTGGGCCAGGACGTCGTGGAGTTCGCGGGCGATCCGCAGCCGCTCCTCGTCCGCGCGCCGCCGGGCGGCCTGTGCCCGTTCGGCCCGGTCCCGCGCCCACTGTTCGCGGCGGGCCCGGGCCAGCTCGGAGAGCGCGACGATCGCCACCATCCAGGTGGCGACGACCGTCTCGGTGCCCCAGGAGGCGGCGGCGTCCCCGGCCGGGGCAGCCATCGGTAGAGCCAGTGGGCCACGAGCGCGTGCCCGGCCCACAGCGTCGCCATCGCCGCCCACGCGGCCCGCCGGTGCCCGGCGACCACGGCGGCGAAGCAGGCGACGGCGACGGCGAGGAACACGGGACCGTACGGGTAGCCGGCGCCCAGGTAGAGGAGGGCGGCGGTGGCGGTGCCGAAGACGACGGCGACCGGGTGCCGCTGCCGCCACAGCAGCAGACCGCCGGCCACCAGCAGCAGCGCCCGCGCGAAGAGGTCCAGGCCGGCCCGCTCGCCCTGCTGTCCCTCTGCGGCCCAGTGCGAGCCGAACAGCACGAAGGCCGTGATCAGCAGGGTGGAGCGCCACGGCCACCGGGGGCGGCGTTCGTCCTCGCCCCAGCGGTTCCACCACGGCGGGCCGTGCCGCCACCAGTGCGGCGGGCCGCCTCCGCGTGTGCGCTGCTCGTCCATGACCGCCACGCTAGACGCGCGCCGCCCGCACGGCGTCCCCCGCGCGCGGTGGTCGCGCGTACTCCCCCCGAAGTACGCCGCCGGCGCCGCCCGCACGCACCGGCCGGAGACGTATGCGCACCTCTCCCACGGGTCCGGGACACCGAGAATTCACATCCACAGCGGACGGAGTTCACCTTTCCGCGTCTCGGCCGACACCGCCGCATCCGGGAACATCGATAGCCTGTTCCAATCCCGCCCTCGGATTCCGTCACTTCGATTCCCGTCACTTCGCTTGCCGTCGCTTCGATCCCGTCCTGCGGTTCCCGTCCCGCGATTCCCGCCCTTTCGAGCTGAGAGGCCCGCGTGCCGAAACTGTCCGTCGTGGTGCCCATGCACAATGTGGAAGCCTTCGCCGACAACACCCTGAGAAGCCTGGCCAAGAACGCGGACCCCGAGTTCGAGTTTCTGCTCGTCGACGACTGCTCCACGGATTCCACCCCGTGGTTCCTCGACCGCTGGGCGGGCCGCATTCCCGGCGCGAAGGTGATCCGGCACGACGTGAACCTCGGCATAGCCCAGGCACGCAACAGCGGAATAGACGCGGCCGGCGGCGAGTACGTCACCTTCCTGGACGGCGACGACTGGTACGGGCCGGGACACCTCGCCGGCCTGGTGCGCGCGATGGAGGAACTGGGCTGCGATTTCGCCCGCACCGATCATGTGCAGGCCACCGGTACGGAACGGGTGGTCCGCCGGCCGCCGGCCCGGCTGCGCAACGCCGTGATGGACCCGCGCGACGGAATAGCACCGGCCGCCATGGAGACGATGGTGGACTATCCCTTCGTCTGGGCCGGAATCTACCGCCGGCACCTCTTCGACGACGGTGGAATGCGTTTCGCGACCGAACTGCGCACGGCCGAGGACCGGCTCTGGATCTGGCGGCTGCACCTGAAGGCCCGCTCCTGCGCCTCCCTCGGCCTGCACGGCGTCTTCTACCGGCGGGGGGTGGCGACGTCGCTCACCCAGATCAAGGACGACCGGCAACTGGACTTCATCCCCGCCTACGACGCTCTCCTCCGGGACGTGCAACGGGACCCGGAATCCGAGCGGTTCCTCCTCAAGGCGGTGCGCACGTACTGCGCGATGATCGCCTTCCACATCGGCAAGGCGCACGAGTACGAGCCGTCGGCCGCCCAGCGGCTGCGGCGCGAGGCGCGCGCCGCGCTGCGGCGCATGCCCCAGGGTCCGCTGGAGGAGACCCTCAGGACCATCGACAGGCCACGGAGCAGGCTGCTCGGCCGGCTGCGCGACGGGCGAAAGGCTGCCTGATCCATGCCCCCCACGCACAGGACCCAGATCTTCCAGGTGTCGACCCTGTACGGGGCTGCGACCCTCGCCGCGGCGCTCGACGCGGGACTGTTCGGCCCGCGCGACACCGCGCGGCGCGTCCTGCTGGTGTGCAACAACGCCACCGTGCCCGAGGCGGCGCTGCGGCTCGACGAGATGCACGGGTACGAGCGCGTCGCCGCCCGCTTCGACACGGTGGTCAGCTGGAACGACGCGATCAGGCCCTACCACCCAGCACCTGGGGTCCGCGCGGCAACGACACGACGATGTGGCAGCGGGCGTTCCGGCTGGCCTGGGGCATCGACGCGCAGGAGCCCGTCGAGCTGGCCGTCGAGTCGATCCAGGTGAACCCGGCGCGCGCCCTGGCGGCGATCTTCTCCGAGAGCCCGGTCCACGTGTACGCCGACGGCCTGATGAGCTACGGTCCGACCCGCGACCGGCTCCCGCTGACCATCGGGTGCCGCATCCGGCGGCTTCTCCACCTGGACCTGATCCCCGGCCTGCGGCCGATGCTGCTGTCGGAGTTCGGCGTGGAACCGGAGATCGTCCCGGACGCGGCGTTCCGCGCCGTGCTCGACGAGGTGGCGGCGGACGCGGCGGACGATCCGCGCTGGGCGCCGGTCCTGCGGGAGCGGCCGACGGCCGTCCTGCTGGGCCAGTACCTGGCGGCGCTCGGCATCCTGACCGCCTCGGAGGAGGAGGACCTCCATGTCCGCATGCTCGCCGGAGCGGCGCGGGCCGGGCACCGCTCGGTGGTCTTCAAGCCCCATCCGACGGCTCCGCCCAGCTATTCGGCGGCGCTGAGCAAGGCGGCGGCGGACGCGGGCGTACGCCTCACCGTGCTGGACGCGCCGCTGCTCGCGGAGACGCTGTACCACCACTGCCGTCCCGAACTCGTCGTCGGCTGCTTCTCCACGGCGATGGTGACCGCCTCCGTCTACTACGAGGTGCCCGTCGCCCGCGTCGGCACGGCCCTGGTGATGGAGCGTCTGACGCCGTACCCGAACAGCAACCGGATACCGCTCGCCCTCGTCGACCGTCTCGTGCCCGATCTGGAGAGCGGCCGGCCCCCGGCCCTCGTCGGCACGGCACCGACGTCGCTGACACCTCTGGTCCGCGCCCTGGGTTTCTGCATGCAGCCCAAGACGTACGAGGACCTGCGGGAGCCGACGGCGGCCTGGCTGCGCGCCCATCTGGCCGGCAGCCCGGCTACTGGTTCCCGAGGCGCGGCTGGCCGAGCTCGGCCTGCCCGGCGGCCGGCCGCGGTCGCGGGCGCGGCTCCAGGTGCGGCGCGCGAAGCGCGTGGTGCGCAGGGCGGTACGGCGCGGCGCCGGCCGGTGACCGTCCGGCACGCGGGAGCCGCCGGCCGTGGGGCGGGCTCCCGTGTGCCCGTCCGGTTCAGCCCAGCCAGCGGCCGAGCCGCAGCCGCGTCCACAGCAGGGCGGCGCCGAAGGACAGCACGACCGTGCCCGCGGTGAGGGCGGCGAGCACGGCGACGGCGGCCGGCCCTCCGGCGTCCGCCGTCACGACGTGCGGGGCGATGGCCTCCAGGAACAGCAGGTGCACCAGGTAGGCGCCGAACGAGGCCCCGGCCAGGCGTCCGAGCAGCGGGCGCAGCCGCCGCGGCACCGGATCCGGTGGAGGGAGAGCAGCAGGGTCCCGGCCAGCACCGCCACCACCGCCGAGGCGTACGGGCTCGGGAAGTGCACGCGGTGCTCGTAGGCGGCCACGGCGGCCCACGCGCAGAGCCCGCCCGCCAGCCACAGCAGCCGGCGGCGCCGGCCGCGGGACACGGAGGCGGGCAGCGACAGCAGAGCCGCGCCGGCGACCGCGTAGACGACCTGGTAGACGCCGAACTGCCAGGCGAACGCGGGCGCCCGCGCACCGGACAGCGCCGCGAGGTCGTCCAGCAGGGCCGGGGCGCACGCGAGCGCCAGCAGCAGGGCACCGGCTCCCCAGGGCCGCTTCCCGGCCCGCACCAGGACCGCCACCGACAGCAGCAGGACCACCGGGACGTAGGCGTAGAGGTACCACAGGTGGAAGGCGGGCCGCACGGAGCCGAACACCGCCTCCCAGGCGAGCCGGACGGTGGGCCGGGTGTTGACGTCCTGGACCAGGTCCCAGGCCAGGTAGAGGGCCGTCCACACGGCCATCGGCACGACGATGCGAGTCAGCCGGCGGCGGAGCTGCGCGCCGTCCCGGGGCGGCGCGCCGGACAGGACGACCCAGCCGGCGATCGCGAAGAACAGCGGCACGGCACACCGGCTCAGCGCGTCCCCGGCCAGCGCGGTCCAGTAGACGGGCCCGCCGCCCGACGGATCGCGGCCCACGGCCTTCATCAGCTCGCCGGCGGCATGGCAGACGATGACGCCGACGGCGGCCAGGACCCGCAGGAGGTCGATGTCGTGACGGTACTCGGCGTCGGCGCGCCGGCCGGGGCTCGCCGTGGCGTCGGGCACCGGGGCGGGCGGGGCGGTGGAGGGCATCGGTGCAGGCTACGGAAGCGCCGTGGCCTGCGGGAAGCGGTCCCGGATGAAGACTGGCCCCCGATCGCGTGACCTCACGGTGAACGCCGGTCCGCTCCCGGGGCGGGGATCCGCTCCGTCACGCGGCGGGGGTCAGTCCCACGCCGTGGGCGAGCCGGGCCGCGGCGTGCCGGAAGAAGGCCGCCCTGTCCTCCACCACCCGGTCGAACTGCCCGAACAGTTCGAAACTGATCAGCCCGAACAGCTCGGCCCAGGCCGCGACGAGCGCGGTCACGACCGCGGGCGGCAGTCCGGGGGCGAGGTCCGCGGCCATGCGCTCGGCCTCCGGCAGCAGTTCGCCGGGGAGCGCGGGCTCGCCGGTACGGCGCTGTGGCCCCTGCCGGGCCCCACGGTCCCGGCCCCCGACCGCTTCCTGGCCCGGCCCCCGTCCGCCTCACCGGCCCCCTCCGCCTCGCGGACCCCCTCGCCCTCGCCCTCGCGGCCGCGGTACGCCTCGCGGGCGAGGCCGATGAACACCCGCCCCACCCGGGCCGCGGCGGGAACGGTGTCCTGGGGAGCCGCGTAGCCGGGCACGGGCGAGCCGTAGATCAGCGCGTACTCGTGGGGGTGCGCCAGCGCCCAGGCGCGGACGGCCTCGCACACCGCGACCCAGCGCTCGGCCGGCTCCGCGCCGGCCGCGGCGCCGTGCGCCTTCTCCGCGGCCTCGCCGATCGCGTCGTAGGCGTCGATGATGAGAGCGGTCAGCAGGTCGTCGCGGCTGGGGAAGTAGCGGTACAGGGCGGAGGAGACCATGCCCAGTTCCCGGGCGACGGCGCGCAGCGACAGCTTGGCGGCGCCCTCGGCCGCGAGCTGCCGGCGCGCCTCGTCCTTGATGGCGGTGGTGATCTCGGTCCTGGCGCGCGCCCGGGCGCCCTGTGCGGTGTTCCTCATGCCGAGCAGTCTCCCACGCGAGCGGAGCGGTGCACACGGACGAGAGCACTGCTCTTGCCAGGACGACACCGACTCCTGCACACTGACGTCACACGACGAGAGCAGTGCTCACACAAAGGAGCGGCGCTCTCCCGACATCTCTCCTGGGGCACCATGCCGTCCGCGTCGCCGTACTACCTGAAGGCCGGCCCGACGGCCGCCCGGCTCAACCGTCTCGTCGGCCGGCTCGCCCGGTACGGCATCAGCCTGGCGGGCACCGCGGAGCTGTCCGTCCCGGGCCGCAAGAGCGGCCGGATGCAGCGCATCCCGGTCAACCCGCACACCCACGACGGCGGGCGGTACCTGGTCTCGGCGCGCGGCCACTCCCAGTGGGTGCGCAACATGCGGGCCGCCGGGGGCGGGAGCTGCGCGTCGGCCGCAGGGTCCGCCGGTTCACCGCGGTGGAGCTGCCCGACGCGGAGAAGGTTCCCGTGCTGCGGACCTACCTGGAGAAGTGGGGCTGGAGGTCGACCGGTTCTTCCAGGGGGTGACCGCCGGGTCGACGGACGAGGAGATCGCCGCGGCCGCCCCGACCACCCGGTCTTCCGGATCGAGATCACGGACTGACCTCGCCCTGCGCCGGCGGGGACGGCCGGCGGTCCAGCGCCGTCAGCGCGCGCTGGGCCAGCGGGTGGCCGCGCACCAGCTCGCCCAGCGTGGTCGAGCCCTGCGTGATCTCCTTGAACGCCCGCCACGCGGGGCGGAAACCGGTCAGCGCCGCGTGGAAGACGCCCGGCCGCCGCTCGAAGACCGCCAGCATCCGCTTGCCGACGCTCATCTCCACACCCAGCCCGGCCTTGACGGCGAACGCGTAGTTGAGCGCCTGCCGGCGGGCGTCCACGGCGTCGTGCGCCTCGGCGATCCGGACCGCCCACTCCCCCGCCAGCCGGCCCGAGCGCAGCGCGAAGGAGATGCCCTCGCGCGTCCAGGGCTCCAGCAGCCCCGCCGCGTCCCCGCACACCAGGACCCGGCCGCGCGACAGCGGCGAGTCGTCGGCGCGGCAGCGGGTCAGATGGCCGGAGGAGATGCTCGGCTCGAAACCGGCGAGCCCCAGCCGGCCGATGAAGTCCTCCAGATAGCGCTTGGTGGCCGCGCCCTCGCCGCGGGCCGAGATCACGCCGACGGTGAGCGTGTCGCCCTTGGGGAAGACCCAGCCGTAACTGCCGGGCATCGGGCCCCAGTCGATGAGCACCCGCCCCTTCCAGTCCTCGGCGACCGTCTCCGGCACCGGGATCTCGGCCTCCAGGCCCAGGTCCACCTGGTCGACCTTGACCCCGACATGGGCTCCTATCCGGCTGGCGCTGCCGTCCGCGCCGACGACGGCCCGCGCCAGCACCGTCTCGCCGCCCTGGAGCACCACGGCGACCGTCCGCCGGTCAGGCACCGCGGAACCGTGCTGCTCGACCCGCGACACCGTGGCGCCGGTGCGCAGTTCGGCGCCCGCCTTCTGCGCGTGCTCGACGAGCTGCCGGTCGAACTCCGGCCGGTTGATCAGCCCGAAGAGCATCTGCCGGGAGCGGCGGGTCCGGGTGAAGCGTCCGTTGTGGGAGAACGTCACCGCGTGCACGCGGTCCTTCAGGGGCAGCTCGAACCCGGGGGCAGCGCGTCCCGGGAGGGGCCGATGATGCCGCCGCCGCAGGTCTTGTAGCGGGGCAGGTCCGCCTTCTCCAGCAGCAGCACGCGCCGCCCCGCGACCGCCGCCGCGTAGGCGGCCGAGGCCCCCGCGGGTCCCGCGCCCACCACGACGACGTCCCACACCCGACGCGCGTCGTCCGCCGAAGAGTTCTCGCTGCTCACGATGGTCTACTGCTCCGATCAAGCCGCCTGCCGCTGATGACCTTCGCATCCTACGGCGGCACCGCCGCAGGCCCCTGTGCGAGGATCGCAACCGGTACAACGTCGCACCCACAAGGAGCGTGCCCATGTCGTCGAATCCGGTCGCCGAGACCGTCGCCTCGCTGATGCCCAGAGCGCGGGCGGAGCTCACCGAACTGGTGGCGTTCAAGTCGGTGGCGGACTTCGACCAGTTCCCCAGGAGCGAGAGCGAGGCCGCCGCGAACTGGATCGCCGGCGCGCTGCGCGCCGAGGGGTTCCAGGACGTGGCGCTGCTCGACACCCCCGACGGCACCCAGTCCGTCTACGGCTACCTGCCGGGCCCGAGGGCGCCCGCACGGTCCTGCTGTACGCCCACTACGACGTGCAGCCCCCGCTGGACGAGGCCGGCTGGGCCACGCCCCCGTTCGAGCTGACCGAGCGCGACGGCCGCTGGTACGGGCGCGGCACGGCCGACTGCAAGGGCGGCGTCATCATGCACCTGCTCGCGCTGCGCGCGCTGAAGGCGAACGGCGGTGTGCCGGTGCACGTGAAGGTGATCGCCGAGGGTTCCGAGGAGCAGGGCACGGGCGGTCTGGAGCGGTACGCCGAGGAGCACCCGGAGCTGCTGGAGGCGGACACGATCGTCATCGGCGACGCGGGCAACTTCCGCGTCGGCCTGCCGACGGTCACCTCGACGCTGCGCGGCATGACCCTGGTCCGCGTGCAGGTCGACACGCTCGAGGGCAACCTGCACTCCGGCCAGTTCGGCGGCGCCGCCCCCGACGCGCTGGCCGCCCTGATCCGGGTGCTGGACTCGCTGCGCGCCGAGGACGGTTCGACGACCGTGGACGGCCTGACCGCGGACGGCCGCTGGGAGGGCCTGGAGTACGACGAGGAGCAGTTCCGCCGGGACGCCAAGGTGCTCGACGGCGTCGAGCTGATCGGCTCCGGCGCGGTCGCCGACCGCATCTGGGCGCGCCCGGCCGTCACGGTGCTCGGCATCGACTGCCCGCCGGTCGTGGGCGCCACGCCGTCCGTGCAGGCGAGCGCGCGGGCACTGGTGAGCCTGCGGGTGCCGCCGGGCGTGGACGCCGCCGAGGCCACCAAGCTGCTCCAGGCCCACCTGGAGTCCCGTACGCCGTGGGGTGCCCGGGTGCACGTCGAGCAGATCGGCCAGGGCCAGGCGTTCCGCGCCGACACCACCAGCCCGGCGTACCGGGCGATGGCCGACGCGATGGCGGTGGCGTACCCGGGCCAGGAGATGCAGTACGCCGGGCAGGGCGGCTCCATCCCGCTGTGCAACACCCTGGCCGCGCTCTACCCGCGTGCCGAGATCCTGCTCATCGGCCTGAGCGAGCCGGAGGCGCAGATCCACGCCGTGAACGAGAGCGTGTCGCCCGAGGAGCTGGAGCGCCTGTCGGTGGCGGAGGCGCTGTTCCTGCGCAACTACGCGGCGAACTGACCCGGGGCCGGCCGGAGCCCGACGGCGACGGTCGGAACGCGGTCGCCGACCGTAGGCCGGGCCTACCTCTGGCGGCGACCGAGGTGACCGCCGGCGCCGCCCAGGCGCTGCGCGCCTCCGCACCGACGTACGGGCGGTCGTCCCGGGCTAGCCGACCGGGACGCCGGCCTCCAGGTAGAGCGCCGCGCCGCGTTCCCGGGCCCGCAGCGCCCAGCGCAGGCGCTCGTAGCGGACCGGGGGCAGCAGGTCGGCGGCCTCCTCCTCGGTGACGAATCGGCAGCCGCGCAGTTCGGGGCCGGGCAGCAGCAGCCGGCCGGCCCGCGCCGTGTCGAGCCGGCCCCCGTCGAAGAGCAGGCGCAGCCCCCGAAGCCGGGGGGCGCGGGGGGTTCCCAGTCGACGACCAGCAGGGCCGGCACGTCGTCCAGACGGATGCCGGTCTCCTCGGCGACCTCGCGCATGCCCGCGCGGGCGGGGGCCTCGCCGGGTTCGACGACTCCGCCGGGGAACTCCCAGCCGGGCTTGTAGGTGGGGTCGACGAGCAGGACCCGGTCCTGCTCGTCGAAGAGCAGGACGCCGGCGGCGAGCGTCTCGGCGGTGGGCTCCGGCGTCTGCACGATGTCGCAGGGCGGCACGGCACCGCTGCCGACGGCCTCGGCGATCCGGGCGGCGGCCTCGTACGGCGTCAGGGCGCTGGTGTCGACGAGGTGCGCGTCGGCGGTGAGCCAGGAGGCGAGCGCGGCGCGGTACGGCTCGATGTGGTCGTAGGACCACTGGCGTACCCGCAGCTCGCCCTCGGGGAGGCCGGCGGGGACCTCCCGACCGGCTATGCGCTCGCGCAGGATCGTTTCGGCCGGGGCGAGAAGGACGTGCCGGACGGGTATCCGGCGGGCGGCGAGGCCGCCGAAGATCTCGTCGCGGTACTCCTGGCGGAGCAGGGTCATGGGGACCACGAGGGTGCCGCCCAGCTCGGCGAGCATCGCCGCCGCCGTGTCGATCACGAGACGCCGCCAGATCGGCAGGTCCTGGAAATCGCCGGCCTCGGAGAGACGCTTGGGCGGCAGCAGGTGCGGCAGCGCCGCACCGATGACCTCGGGGTCGAAGAGCGTGCTGTTCGGGATCAGTTCGATCAGTTCCCGTGCGGTGGTGGTCTTCCCCGCACCGAACGCGCCGTTGATCCAGACGACGGTCACAGGTCCCCCTCTTCTGTTGGCCCCCTGTGGCTTGCCCGCTCCACCCTGTCACGGAAACCAGCCGCAGTTGAGGGCGCCCGTGCGTCGGCGCCGGCGCCCTCGCGCGGGCGCCGGCGCCGTGGCGGGCCGGTCCGGGGGTCGTCCCGGAGCCGGCCGGGTCAGTCCTCCCGGCCGGCGTCGTCGTGCGGGGCGAGGCTGTCGGGGGCGACGTCGACGGAGCTGAGGGTGTCCTCCACGTCCAGGCCGAGCGGGAGCTCCCCCGCGGCGTGGGACGGGGTGACGGCCGCGACGACGAAGCCGGTGGCGAGGGAGGCGATGGCGAGCATGCTGCGCTTCTTCATGACCTGGTTCAACTGCCCGGGCGGGCAGAAGTTACCGCCCGCTTTCCGCCGCCCGTGTGCCTCGCCGCCGGCTCGCGCTCACCGGCCTCCCCCGGGAGCCGCCGCCCGGCGCGCCCGCCGGCCGGGTCCCCACCGGCGGGCGCACCCCGGAGCGCGGACACGCGACCCGGCCACGGGCCCGGAGCGCGGGCACACACCCGAGGCACGGACCCCGGCGCGCGGGCACACACCCGAGGCACGGACCCCGGCGCGCGGGCGCACACCCGAGCCGCGGGCCCCGTGGCGCGGGCCCGCACCCGAACCACGGCCCCGGGCGGGCCGCGCGCCCCGGGCTCAGGCTCGCCCCGGGCTCAGGCGCGCCCCGGCCGCGCCCGGCTCACACGCCCGCCGCGGTCACTCCCGCCGGAGTCACCGCGAGCGCGGCGGCGGCCGCGCCCACCAGCCCCGCGTCCGTGCCCATCTGAGCCGGCGCCACCACCAGGCGGCGTACGAAGGACAGGGTCGCGTAGCGGCCGAGCGCCCGGCGCAGCGGACCGAACAGCACCTCGCCGGCCTTGCCCACCCGCCGCCGATCACCGCGATGTCGATCTCGACCAGCGTCGCGGTGGCCGCGATCCCGGCGGCCAGCGCCTGGGCCGCCCGCTCGAAGGAGGCCACGGCCACCGGGTCTCCCGCCCGCGCGGCGGCGGCCACCGCGGCGGCGGAGGCGTCGCCGTCCGGCCCGGGACGCCAGCCGCCCTCCAGCGCACGCCGGGCGATGTTCGGTCCGCTCGCGATCCGCTCCACGCAGCCGCGGGCACCGCACGGGCACGGGTCGCCGTCGAGATCCACGCTGATGTGGCCGATGTGGCCCGCGTTGCCGGTCGGGCCGGGATGCAGCCGGCCGTTCAGCACCAGCCCGCCGCCGACGCCGGTGGAGACCACCATGCACAGCGCGTTGTCGTGGCCGCGGGCAGCGCCCAGCCAGTGCTCGGCCGCCGTGATGGCCACGCCGTCGCCGATCAGCTCGACGGGCAGCCCGCCGACCACGTCCCGGACCCGCCGGACCAGCGGGTAGTCGCGCCAGCCGGGCACGTTCACCGGGCTGACCGTGCCGGCCCCGGCGTCCACCGGACCGGCGCTGCCGATCCCGACGGCCGTGACCCGTCCCAGGCCCCGGCGGCGGTCAGCTCGCCCAGCACCTCCTCGACCGCCCGCATCACGGTCCCGCCGTCCTGCTGCGCGGGCGTCGCGCGCTGGGCCCGCACCAGGATCCGGCCGGCGCCGTCCACCAGCGCTCCGGCGATCTTGGTGCCGCCGATGTCCAGCGCGGCCACGAGGTCGGTGTGCATCAGAGTCGGATCTCCCCGTCAACCATGAACAACACGAATGAGGAACAAATACGAGAACACGAGAGGAACAGCGGCGCCCGGTTCCGTGCCGCGACCACGGTCCCACGATGGTGCTGGACAGTGTCTCCCGCGTCTGACAACGTTGTCCAGGCTCTATGCTCGACGCCACATCCTCATACAAACGCATGACCGACGCATCCCCCGCGTGACGAGCAGGAGCGCCGCGCTCCGTGGACGACAGGACAGGACACCGCACCGTGCCCGCATCGCCCAGCCGCCCCGACCGCCCCTCCGGGCACCGCTACGGCAACCGTCCGACCATGAAGGACGTGGCCGCCCGGGCCGGGGTCGGCCTGAAGACCGTCTCCCGGGTCGTGAACGGAGAGCCGGGCGTCACCCCCGACACCGAGCGCCGCGTCCAGGAGGCCATCGACGCGCTCGGCTTCCGGCGCAACGACAGCGCGCGCGTGCTCCGCAAGGGCCGTACGGCCAGCATCGGCCTGGTGCTGGAGGATCTCGCCGACCCGTTCTACGGCCCGCTCAGCCGCGCCGTCGAGGAGGTCGCCCGCGCCCACGGCGCCCTGCTGATCAACGGTTCCAGCGCGGAGGACCCGGAGCGGGAGCAGGAGCTGGTGCTCGCGCTGTGCGCCCGCCGTGTGGACGGTCTCGTGGTGATCCCGGCCGGCGACGACCACCGGTATCTGGAGCCGGAGCTGAAGGCCGGGGTGGCCACCGTGTTCGTGGACCGTCCGGCCGGTCACATCGACGCGGACGTCGTCCTGTCCGACAACTTCGGCGGCGCCCGCGACGGCGTCGCCCATCTCATCGCCCACGGCCACCGCAGGATCGGCTTCATCGGCGACATGCCCCGCATCCACACCGCCGCGGAGCGGCTGCGCGGCTACCGGGCCGCGATGGAGGACGCCGGCATACCCGTCGAGGACTCCTGGATGTCCCTGGGCGTCACCGACCCGGAGCGGGTGCGCCGGGCGGCGCGGGAGATGCTCCGCGGCCCGGACCCGGTCACGGCGGTCTTCACCGGCAACAACCGGGTGACGGTGACGGTGATCCGGGTACTGGCCGAGCACCCCCGCCCCGTCGCCCTGGTCGGCTTCGACGACATCGAACTGGCCGACCTGCTCCAGCCCGGCGTCACCGTCGTCGCCCAGGACGCCGCCGCCCTCGGCCGTACCGCCGCCGAGCGGCTCTTCCGCCAGCTGGACGGCACGCTCCTGGTCCCGGAGCGCATCGAACTGCCCACCCGGCTGATCACCCGCGGCTCGGGCGAGCTGCCCCCGGCGGGCTGAGCCGCCGATGGCCGGACACGTCCGCGGGCCCCGACGCCCTGCGGGATCCTCGCAGGGGCCCGCCGGGAGCCCACCGCACCCGGCGGGGCGCTCGCTGCGCTCCCTCGGGCTGGACGGCGTGCCGCGCGAGCGGCCGCTGCTGTACCCCGGGGCGTGGCCGGCCCGGTCGGGGCTGCTGAGCGGGGACCGGATGCTGCCGCTGGACCGGCTCGTGCACGACGACCGCGTCCCGGTGCTCGCGATCGGCTCCAACGCCTGTCCCGGCCAGCTGCGGCACAAGATGACCGAGTTCGGCGTCGACGCGCCGATCCCGATGGTGAAGGCCCGGGTCACCGGCGTCGACGTCGGCGTCTCCGCGCACGTCAGCCGCATGGGCTACGTGTCCGCGTCCCCGGTCGCCGCCGCGGACGCCGTGCGCGCGCTGTTCGTCATCTGGCTCGACCCGAGCAGCTCGCCGTGATCGACGCGAGCGAGGGCGTTCCGGTGCCCACCGGGAACTACGACCGGGCCTGGCTGCCCGCCCCGACGTGCGGATCGAGCTGGCCGACGGCACGCTGCTGCGCGGCGCGTACGCCTACGTCAACCGGCACGGCGTCCTGCACGACGGCACCGGGATGCCGCGCGTGCACCCCGGCCAGCGGGCGCTGCTCGGGGAACTCCTCGCCGGGTCGCCGTCGTTGCGCGAGCTGTTCGGTGCCACGCCGGAGGAGTTCTGCAGGCGGGCGCGCACGGATCCGGGGCTGTGCGCCCGGGGCACCCGGCTGTTCGCGCGGGAGCGGCGGGTGACGGCGTCCGGCCTCGAGCGGTACGTCGGGGCTCAGCAGACGGGGAGTCCGGGAACCGGCTGGTCGTTGGCGCCGCCCCGGATGTAGACGTCGCTGACGTACACACCGGTGTTGCCGCTGTCGTCGTCGGTCTTCGCCCACCAGACGTTGGTCCACTCGCCGTGCGTCTCGCGGCGGCCGAGGTCCTGCTGGCAGTAGAAGTAGTTGGTGCCGGCGTTGAGGATCCCGGCCTCGGCGCCGGCGGCGGTGTACGAGGTGGCGGTGCGCCAGACCTGGCAGTTGTACTTGCCGCCGCCGATGGGGTGGCAGGCCGGTGCCTCGGGGGCGCCGCCGCCTCCCGTCGTGCCGCCCCCGCCGGTCGCGCCGTCGCCGCCGGTCGTGCCCGAGCCGCCCGTCGTGCCCTGCCCGCCGGTGGTGGCGCCGTCCTCGCCGGAGCCGCTCCCGGCGCCGCTCGTGCCGCCGTCCGCGGACCCGGCCGGTGCGGCGGAGGTCTCCTCGCCGTCCGGCGCCGGCGCGGTCCCGCGCGGGTCTCGGCGGCCGGGCTCCGGCCGGTGCCCTGTTCGGAGGGCCGGGTGTCCTCGGCGGCCCCGGTGGCGGTCCGGCCGGGCGAGGCGGACCCCGCCGCCCCGGTGGGTGACGCGGAGCCGGCCGCCCCGGTCTCCGTGGTGTCCGGGCCGCCCAGCAGGGCGACGGTCGTGCCGGCGGCGGCGAGGACGACGGTGACGGCCGCGGCGGCGAGCAGGGCCCGGCCCCTGCGCCGGGGCGGGGCGGGCACGACGGGGCCGGTGGGCGCGGAGCCGAGGGGGCCGGGAGCGCCGGGACCGCGGAGGTCGCCGGGCGCGCCGGGGGACGGTGCGGCGCCGCCGGGCGTGGGGGAGGACGGTGCGGCGCCCGGGACGTGTGGTCCCGGCGCGGGGTGGGCGGCCTGGGGCGGGCCGAAGCCCGGCGGCACCGCGGGGACGCTGCGTTCCGTCTCCGTCCGCCACGGCGTGTCCGCGCCTTCCCGCAGGGGCGCGGTCGGCCGGTCCGGCACGTCCGCGCCGGCCACCGCCCGCAGCAGCGCACAGGCCTGTCCGGCGTCCGGGCGGTGCTCGGGCCGCTTGTCCATCAGCCGCTCCAGCACCGGGCCCAGGGGGCCTGCGCGGCGCGGCTGCGGCAGCGGCTCGGAGACGATCGCGGTGAGGGTGGAGAACGTCGAGGTGCGCCGGAAGGGCGAGGCCCCCTCGACGGCCGCGTACAGGGTGGCGCCCAGCGCCCACACGTCGGAGGCCGGGCCCGGGTCGGCGCCCTGGGCCCGCTCGGGGGCGAGGTAGTCCAGGGAGCCGACGATCTCGCCGCTGCGCGTGAGGTGGGTGGCCGAGCCGTCGCCCGGGTCCTCCATGGTGGCGATGCCGAAGTCGGTGAGGACCACGCGGCCGGACCGGTCGAGCAGGATGTTCCCCGGTTTGACGTCGCGGTGCAGGACACCGGCCTGGTGGGCGGCGGCGAGCGCGCTCATGACCTCGGCGCCGATCCCGGCGGCCTCCCGGGGGCCGAGGGGCCGCGCTCGCGCAGCACGTCGTCCAGGGACGGGCCGTCGACCAGTTCCATGACGATGAGCGGGCGGCCGTCGACCTCGGCCACGTCGTGCACGGCGACCACGCCGGGGTGCCGCACCCGGGCCGCGGCGCGCGCCTCGCGCTGCATCCGCAGGCGGAGCCCGGCGAGTTCCGGGGCGTCGGCGTCCGTGTAGGTACGCAGTTCCTTGACGGCGACCTCGCGGCCGAGGACCTCGTCGACGGCCCGCCAGACGACGCCCATGCCGCCGCGCCCGAGCTGGGCCACGACGCGGTAGCGACCGGCCAGCAGCCTGCCGGGGCCGTCCGACGGCCCGTGGTCGCCGCCGTGCCCGTCCGGGCCGTACCGGCCGTGCTCACCGTCCTGGCCGTGCCGGCCGTCCTGACCGCGCTGTCCGAATTCCCCCGAAGACACTGCCGCCCCGTTCCTGTGACACCTGGCACCGTTCGATGCGTGGCGTACAGACTACGGGGCGGCGGTGACGGCGTCGGCCGGCGGTGGCGGGCGGGCGGGACCGCCCGGGGCGGCGGAGCGCGCGGGCGGAGCTACTGCGCCGTGGCCGTGAGGTCGCCGCGGCGCGGCGCCGCGAAGCCCTCCAGGTCGGCGCGGGTCAGGCCGGTGAGCCGGGCCACCTCGGCGGTGTCGAGGGCGCCGCAGTCCAGGCCGCGCAGCAGGTAGCCGGCGAGGGCCTTGGCGGTGGCGGGCTCGTCGGCGATGTCGCCGCCGGTGTGGTTGGCGTAGCGGGCGAGGCGGCCGGCGGCCTGCTCGAAGCCCTCGCGGTAGAAGGCGAACACCGCCGCGTACCGGGTGGGGATGTGGCCGGGGTGCATGTCCCAGCCCTGGTAGTAGGCGCGGGCCAGGGCCCGGCGGGTGAGGCCGTAGTGCAGGCGCCAGGCGTCGTGGACCTTCTCGGTGGGGCCGACCGGCAGGACGTTGGTGGAGCCGTCGGAGACCCGGACGCCGGTGCCGGCCGCGGCGACCTGCATGACCGCCTTGGCGTGGTCGGCGGCCGGGTGGTCGCTGGCCTGGTAGGCGGCGGAGACCCCGAGGCAGGCGCTGTAGTCGAAGGTGCCGTAGTGCAGGCCGGTGGCGCGGCCCTCGGCGGCCTGGATCATGCGGGCGACGGTGGCGGTGCCGTCGGCGGCGAGGATGGACTGGCTGGTCTCGATCTGGATCTCGAAGCCGATCCGGCCGGGCTCCAGGCCGCGTGCCTTCTCGAAGGACTCCAGCAGCCGCACCATGGCGGTGACCTGCTCGGGGTAGGTGACCTTCGGCAGCGTGAGCACCAGCCCGTCGGGCAGGCCGCCGGCCTCCATCAGGCCGGAGAGGAAGACGTCGAGGGTGCGGATGCCCCGGTCGCGCACCGGAGCCTCCATGCACTTCATGCGGATGCCCATGTAGGGCGCGGCCGTTCCCCCGGCGTACGCCTCGGCGATCAGGCGGGCGGCGCGGGCGGCGTCCTGGTCCTCGTCGCGGCCCTTGTAGCCGTCCTCGAAGTCGACGCGCAGGTCCTCGATCGGCTCCCGCTCCAGCTTGGCCCGCACGCGCGTGTAGACGGGCTCGGCCAGCTCCTCGGCGAGGCCGAGCGCGGCGGCGAAGGACGCGGCGTCCGGGGCGTGCTCGTCGAGGGCGGCGAGGGCCTGGTCGCCCCAGGAGCGTACGGTGTCGGCGGCGAAGGCCTCGCCCGGGACGTAGACGGTGTGGACGGGCTGGCGGGTGCCGGGGTCTCCGGGGTAGCGGCGCTCCAGCTCCGCGTCGACCGGTGCGAGGGAGGCGCTGATCTCCTCGCTGACCGCGCCCGCGAGGCTCGTCGCCACCTTCTCCTGCTGCCCCATTCCCACACACTCCTGTTCGCTGTTTTCCGCTTTACGGAATCAACAATCCGCAGAGCGAAGTTATCCGGCGACCTTCCCGCCGGTCAACACCGTCTCGCACCCCGGCCGGTACGGGAGAGGCCCCCGGGACCGGTGAGCGGTCGCGGGGGCCTCGGCGGCTGCGGGGAGGGTCAGCCCTTGCGGGACTTGATCTCCTCGGTGAGCTGCGGGACGACGTCGAACAGGTCGCCGACGACGCCGTAGTCGACCAGGTCGAAGATCGGGGCCTCGGGTCCTTGTTGATCGCCACGATGGTCTTCGAGGTCTGCATACCCGCGCGGTGCTGGATCGCACCCGAGATGCCGGAGGCGATGTACAGCTGCGGGGACACCGACTTGCCGGTCTGGCCGACCTGGTTGGTGTGCGGGTACCAGCCGGCGTCGACGGCGGCGCGCGAGGCGCCGACGGCCGCGCCGAGGGAGTCGGCGAGCGCCTCGATGATCGCGAAGTTCTCCGCGCCGTTGACGCCACGGCCGCCGGAGACCACGATCGCGGCCTCGGTCAGCTCCGGACGGCCGGTCGACTCACGCGGCGTCCGCGAGGTGATCTTCGTGCCGGTGGCCTGGCCGGAGAAGGAGACGTCCAGCGCCTCGACGGCGCCGGCGGCCGGGGCCGGCTCGACGGCCGCGCTGTTGGGCTTGACCGTGATGACCGGGGTGCCCTTGGAGACGCGGGACTTGGTGGTGTAGGCGGCGGCGAACACCGACTGCGTGGCGACCGGGCCGGAGTCGCCGGCCTCCAGGTCGACGGCGTCGGTGATGATGCCGGAGCCGATGCGCAGCGCCAGACGGGCGGCGATCTCCTTGCCCTCGGCGGAGGACGGGACCAGCACGGCGGCCGGGGAGACCTGCTCGTAGGCGGCCTGGAGGGCGTCCACCTTCGGCACGACCAGGTAGTCGGCGTACTCGGCGGCGTCGTGGGTGAGGACCTTCACCGCGCCGTGCTCGGCGAGGGCGGCGGCGGTGTCGGCGGCGCCGTTGCCGAGGGCGACGGCGACCGGCTCGCCGATGCGGCGGGCCAGGGTCAGCAGCTCCAGGGTGGGCTTGCGGACGGCACCGTCCACGTGGTCGACGTAGACGAGGACTTCAGCCATGGGACTTCTTCTCTCCTGCTTGCGAAAGACGAGGGACGGTCAGCTGTGCCGGGCTCAGATGAACTTCTGGCCCGCGAGGAACTCAGCGAGCTGCTTGCCGCCCTCGCCCTCGTCCTTGACGATCGTGCCCGCGGTGCGGGCCGGACGCTCCGCCGCGGAGTCGACGGTGGTGTACGCGTTCTCCAGGCCGACCTCGTCCTCGTCGATGTCCAGGTCGGACAGGTCCCAGGACTCCACCGGCTTCTTCTTGGCCGCCATGATGCCCTTGAAGGACGGGTAGCGCGCCTCGCCCGACTGGTCCGTGACCGACACGACCGCCGGCAGGGAGGCCTCGAGCTGCTCGGAGGCGGCGTCGCCGTCGCGGCGGCCCTTGACCGTGCCGCCCTCGACCGACACCTCGGACAGCAGGGTGACCTGCGGGACGCCCAGGCGCTCGGCGAGCAGCGCCGGGACGACGCCCATCGTGCCGTCGGTGGAGGCCATGCCGGAGATCACCAGGTCGTAGCCGGCCTTCTCGATCGCCTTGGCCAGGACCAGGGAGGTACCGATGGCGTCGGTGCCGTGCAGGTCGTCGTCCTCGACGTGGATGGCCTTGTCGGCACCCATGGACAGCGCCTTGCGCAGCGCGTCCTTGGCGTCCTCCGGGCCCACCGTCAGGACGGTGATCTCCACGTCGTCGTCGGAGTTCTCCGAGATCTGCAGCGCCTGCTCGACCGCGTACTCGTCCAGCTCGGAGAGCAGACCGTCCACGTCGTCACGGTCGACGGTCAGGTCATCGGCGAAGTGCCGGTCGCCAGTGGCGTCGGGCACGTACTTCACGGTGACAACGATCCTCAAGCTCACGCCGGCTCTCCTACTGCATCGTCATTTCAGTGCTGCCTGCTTGCAGGCAGCATAGGCGCCCCAAGCGGCCGATCCCGGGCCGGAGCGGGTCACCGCTCCGACCGGAATATTACTCGTCAGTACACCCAGTTCATGCCCGCTAAGCAAGCGCTTTGAACTGTGACCTTCGCAACGCAGCGTAACCGGAACCCGACGGCTTCGCAGGCGCGCGCCGGACGCCCGTCAGTCGCGCAGCCCGCCGAATCGTCCCTGGTGGTACAGCAGGGGCCGGCCCGGTCCGCCGGCGTCCCCCGTGAGCACCTCGCCGAGCACGATGCGGTGGTCCCCCGCCGGGACGCGCGCCACGACCCGGCACACCAGCCACGCCGGGACGTCCTCCAGGACCGGGACCCCCTCCGGCCCGTCCCGCCAGGCGGTGCCCGGCCCGAACCGGTCGGCCCCGCTGCGGGCGAAGGTGGCCGCCAGGTGCTGCTGGTGCTCGCCGAGCAGATGGACCCCGACGTGCTCCGCCCGGGCGACGGCGGGCCAGCTGGAGGAGCCGGTGCCGATGCCGAACGAGAGCAGGGGCGGCTCGGCGGAGACCGAGGTGAGGGACGTGGCGGTGAAACCGGCCGGGCCGGCGTCACCACGGGCGGTGATCACGGCGACTCCGGCGGCGTGCCGCCGGAAGACGGACCGCAGGAGATCGGGGCCGGTGAGCCGGGGGGCGACCAGGTCGGACGGGGCCGTCATAGGGGCTTCCTTCTGCGCTGCGCCCTCGGCCGGACCGGGCGGAAGGCCGGAGGGCATGCGGCCAGGCTCCCGACCGCCGCACGCAGCGGTCAAGGGAGCGGCCGGTGTACCGACGGGCATGTGGAAGAGGTCTCGCGGGGTGCGTGGCGGCGGTCACAGCACTTCCCCCAGTGCCGCGATCACGTCCGCCTTGCGCGGCTGGCCGGCGGCTCTGCGCACGACCCGGCCGCCGGCGTCGAGGACCAGCACGGTCGGGGTCCGCAGCATGTCCAGCGCGCGGACCAGGTCCAGCCGGGCCTCGGCGTCGATCTCGATGTGCGCAACGCCCGGCACCAGGCCGGCCACGTCGCCCAGCACCCGGCGGGTGGCCCGGCAGGGCGCGCAGAAGGCGCTGGAGAACTGCACGAGCGTCGCCCGCTCGCCGAGGTCGGCGCCCAGTTCCCGGGCGCCGAGCCGCCCGTCTTCGTCCGCCTCGCGCACGCACCCGCTCCGCTCCGCCGCCGTCGCGGCTCCGTCACCGTCCGCCCGCCTCGCGGGCGGCGTCCGGCACCCGTCCGGACCGCCGTCTTTTTGTTGCAGCGTTCATGCTTCCGCAACAATTCCCGGGGCCGCCGGGCGACGACGTGACGAGAATCTCGCCGCCGACGGGCACCAGGACTGGTTCACCGGCCGTTTTTGGGGCACGATCTGCCACAAGCCGCAAAACCTACGGCCGCGTAACTTCGACTGGGAGACACCGTCCCAGGCAGAGCACGGAGGGTCCGTCCCGCCCATGGCAGAACTCGTCTACCGCCCGGTCATCGGTCTCGCCCGCACCATGTTCAAGGTGTGGGACCTCAAGATCGACTGCCGCGGTTCGGAGAACATTCCGCGCTCGGGCGGCGCCGTTCTGGTGAGCAACCACATCAGCTACCTGGACTTCATCTTCAACGGCCTGGCGGCGCTGCCGCAGAAGCGGCTGGTGCGCTTCATGGCCAAGGAGTCCGTCTTCCGGCACCGGATCTCCGGTCCGCTGATGCGCGGCATGAAGCACATCCCGGTGGACCGCGGCCAGGGCGAGACGGCGTACGCCCACGCACTGGACTCCCTGAGGTCCGGCGAGATCGTCGGCGTCTTCCCGGAGGCCACCATCTCGCAGTCGTTCACCCTCAAGAGCTTCAAGTCGGGTGCCGCGCGGCTCGCGCAGGAGGCGGGCGTTCCGCTGGTCCCGATGGCCGTGTGGGGCACCCAGCGGCTGTGGACCAAGGGCCACCCGCGCAACTTCAAGCGCAGCCACACCCCGATCACCATCCGGGTCGGCGAGGCGCTCGAGGCCTCCCGCGACAAGTACGCCGGTGCGATCACCCGGCAGCTGCGCGAGCGCGTCCAGGAGCTGCTGGAGGCGGCCCAGCGCGCCTATCCGGTCCGCCCCAAGGGCCCGGACGACACCTGGTGGATGCCGGCCCACCTCGGCGGCACCGCCCCGACGCCGGAGCAGGTCCGGGCGGCCGAGGCGCACTGATCCCGTCCCCTCACAGGGCGGTGGGAAGGGTCCGCCAGAGGTGGGCCCGGTCGGTGGCCGACCTGAGGGCGTCCAGCACGGCCGGATGCGGTGCGGCGTACAGCACCGGATGGTCCGCCTCCCGGCCTCCGTGTCCGGCGCGAAGGCCAGCCGCTCCCCTTGCAGGGAGAACCGCGCGTCCACGCCGGGCTTGTTGCCGCGCGGGTCCTGCCGGTGCCAGGCCCCGTCGAGGCGCACGGCGACCAGTCCGTGCACCACATCGAGCAGCTGGTAGCACAGGGCGGTGGGGATGTCCTCGGCCCGCAGCAGCGCGGCGAGCGCGTGGGCCTTGGCGTAGCAGATCCCGGTGCGCCGCTCCAGGACGTCGGAGGCCCGCCAGGTGACGCGCGGGTCGCCGGAGTCCTGGGAGTGCGGAATGGTGTCGCGTACGAACTCGAAGGCCCGCCGCGCATAGTCATACGAGTCCGCCGCCTGTCCGGCCAGGCGCGCGGCCGTCTCCCGCACCCGGGGGTGGTCATGGTCGATGACCTCGTCGGCGGCGAGGTAGGCGGACAGGTCGGGGTTCTCCTGGATCAGCTCCATGCCCGCAGAGCATAGGAACGCGGCCCCCGCAGATCAATGCATTTTCGGGTGACCGCATACCTATGCAGGACTCGGGGTCAGTGGCGGGCCATCTCCTCCTTGAGGGCAGCCACGAACGTGTCCACGTCGTCCTCCGTGGTGTCGAACGCGCACATCCAGCGGACGTCGCCGGCCACCTCGTCCCAGAAGTAGAAGCGGAAGCGCTGCTGCAGCCGCTCGCTCACCTCGTGCGGGAGCCGGGCGAAGACCGCGTTGGCCTGCACCGGGTAGAGGATCTCCACCCCGTGCACCGCGCGCACCCCCTCGGCCAGGCGCTGCGCCATCTCGTTGCTGTGGCGGGCGTTGCGCAGCCACAGATCCTTGGCGAGCAGCGCCTCCAGCTGCACCGACACGAACCGCATCTTGGACGCGAGCTGCATCGACAGCTTGCGCAGGTGCTTCATGTGCCGCACGGCGTCGGGGTTCAGGACGACGACCGCCTCGCCGAACAGGGCGCCGTTCTTGGTCCCGCCCAGGGAGAGCAGGTCGACGCCCACGGCGTTGGTGAACGTCCGCATGGGGACGTCCAGGGAGGCGGCGGCGTTGGCTATCCGGGAGCCGTCGAGGTGCACCTTCATGCCGCGGGCGTGGGCGTGCTCGCAGATGGCGCGGATCTCGTCCGGCGTGTAGAGGGTGCCCAGCTCGGTGCTCTGGGTGATCGAGACGACCTGCGGCATGGCGCGGTGCTCGTCCTCCCAGCCGTACGCCTGCCGGTCGATCAGCTCGGGGGTGAGCTTGCCGTCGGGGGTGGGCACGGTCAGCAGCTTGAGGC
The DNA here is from genome assembly GCA_003248315.1 of Streptomyces sp. SW4. Taxonomy (GTDB): domain Bacteria; phylum Actinomycetota; class Actinomycetes; order Streptomycetales; family Streptomycetaceae; genus Streptomyces. The sequence goes on along the minus strand of QKWM01000004.1, from coordinate 5,030,199 downwards.
CGCCGACCCGCTCCGGTGCCCCGCACTCGTCGACGTTGATGTGCGCGCTCTCGGCGCAGATCACCGCGCCCCAGCGGTCGGTGACCGCCTGGAGCGCGACGACGTTGGCGCCCGTGCCGTTGAAGACCGGGAACGCCTCGGCGGTGGGTCCGAAGTGACTGCGGATCACCGACTGGAGGTTCTCGGTGTAGACGTCCTCGCCGTAGGCCACCTGGTGCCCGCCGTTGGCCAGGGCCAGGGCGGCGAGCACCTCCGGGTGGGCGCCGGCGTAGTTGTCGCTGGCGAACCCGCGGTGCCCGGGGTCGTGCCGGCGGCGTGCGTCGGTCTTCGGGGGGTTCACGGCTTCTCGGTCAGCCACAGACGGTTTCCGTTCACTTCCGCGGCGGGCTTCTCCCAGACACCGGCGATGGCCTCGGCCAGGTCCTTGACGTCCGTGAAGCCCGCGAACTTCGCGTTGGGCCGCTCGGCACGCATCGCGTCGTGCACCAACGCCTTGACCACCAGGATCGCAGCCGCGGACGTCGGCCCCTGCTCGCCCCCCGCCTTGCGGAAGTAGTCGGCCATGGCCAGGGTCCACGCCTCGGCCGCGGCCTTGGCGGCGCCGTAGGCGGCGTTGCCCGCGGTGGGCCTGCTCGCGCCGGCCGCGCTGATCAGGACGTAGCGGCCGCGGTCGCTGCGCTGGAGCGCCTCGTGGAAGGCGAGGGAGGTGTGCTGGACCGTGCGGATCAGCAGCTTCTCGAGCAGCTCCCAGTCGTCCAGGTTCGTCTTGGTGAAGGTCTGGCTGCCGCGCCAGCCGCCGACGAGGTGGACCAGGCCGTCGACCCGGCCGTACTCCTTCTCGATCCGGTCCGCCCACTGGCGGGCGGAGTCCAGGTCGAGCAGGTCGACCGTCTCGCCGGTGACCGTCGCACCGCCGTGCGCGTAGCGTGCCGCGTCCACGGCCTCGGCCAGCCGCTCCGGATCGTTGTCCGAGCCGACGACGGTCGCCCCCGCCTCGGCGAGCCGCAGCAGCGCCGCCCGGCCGGCGGGTCCGCCCGCACCGGCCACCGCGATCACCGCGCCGTCAAGCGCCCCGTTCCCCATGGTCCTCGCCTCCCGAGCCTCAGTCTGCCTGTCGGTGCGGTCGCTCACGCGGCCGTCCGCTCGGCGCCGTCCGCCGTGATGCCCTTGGTGGAGGCAATCACCTTCTTCAGCTTCTTGGACAGGGCCTCGTAGAACATGCTGAGCGGAAACTCGTCCGGAAGCACGTCGTCCACGAGCTTGCGCGGCGGCTGGGACAGGTCGAGGGCGTCGGGGCCCTTGGCCCACTTCGAGCCCGGGTGCGGGGCGAGGTACGTGGACACCAGCTCGTACCCGGCGAACCAGTGGACGAGCTTGGGGCGGTCGATGCCGTCGCGGTAGAGCTTCTCGATCTCGGCGCACAGCTGGTTGGTGACCTGCGGGGCGCGCTCCCAGTCGATGGAGAGCTTGTTGTCGGTCCAGCGGACGACGTCGTGCTTGTGCAGGTAGGCGAAGAGGAGCTGGCCGCCGAGGCCGTCGTAGTTGCGCACCCGCTCGCCGGTCACCGGGAAGCGGAACATGCGGTCGAAGAGCACGGCGACCTGGACGTCACGCGCCTGCGGCACGCCCTCGCCGGCGAGCTTCACGGCCTCCTTGAAGGCGGTGAGGTCGCAGCGCAGCTCCTCCAGGCCGTACATCCAGAACGGCTGGCGCTGCTTGATCATGAACGGGTCGAACGGCAGGTCGCCGTGGCTGTGGGTGCGGTCGTGGACCATGTCCCAGAGCACGAACGCCTCTTCGCAGCGCTTCTGGTCGTGGACCATCGCGGCGACGTCCTCGGGCAGCTCCAGGCCCAGGATGTCGACGGCGGCCTCGGTGACCCGGCGGAAGCGGGCGGCCTCGCGGTCGCAGAAGATGCCGCCCCAGGTGAAGCGCTCGGGCGCCTCGCGCACGGCGATGGTCTCCGGGAAGAGCACGGCCGAGTTGGTGTCGTAGCCCGAGGTGAAGTCCTCGAAGGTGATGCCGCAGAAGAGCGGGTTGTCGTAACGGGTGCGCTCCAGCTCCGCCAGCCAGTCCGGCCAGACCATGCGCAGCACGACCGCCTCGAGGTTGCGGTCCGGGTTGCCGTTCTGCGTGTACATCGGGAAGACGACCAGGTGCTGGAGGCCGTCCTGCCGGTTGGCGGCCGGCTGGAAGGCCAGCAGCGAGTCCAGGAAGTCCGGCACCTGGAAGCCGCCGTCGGCCCAGCGGCCGAGGTCGGTCACGAGGGCCTCGTGGTAGGCGCGGTCGTGCGGGAGCAGCGGGGACAGCTCCTGCACGGCCCGGGTGACGCGCGCGACGGCCTGCTCGGCCTCGGCGCGGGCCGGGGCACCCTCGGCGTCGAAGTCGATCGACCCGTCCTGGGACTGCCACGGCCGGATGCGTTCCACGGCGTCCTTGAGCACGGGCCAGGCCGGGTGCTCGATCACCCTGCTCACGGGAGGAACCTGCTCCTCCGAACCCACCTGCACAAGAATTTCCGTCATGTCTCATCCTCCACGGGAGAACCTCGCGTCAGCACACCGTATGCATACGAGCTTCCTCCCAGCAAGGGGGTCTCGGGAAATTATCCTGCCCCACCCCCACCTTCACCGCACTTTTTCCTGTAGGTCGCCGGACCGTGCGGGAGGCTGCCGGAACTTCACGGCCCGGGCCCGTATACCCGGAGACGGGCCGGGGAAGCGGTCCGTTGATGTCCGAGCCGTCGACGGAAATGAGCGGAACCTTGAACTTCCTCACCATCGGCCACCGTGGCGTGGCGGGTGTCGAGCCCGAGAACACCCTGCGCTCCTTCGTCGCCGCCGAGCGGGCCGGCCTCGACGTCGTGGAGCTGGACCTGCATCTGAGCAAGGACGGCGAGCTGGTCGTCATGCACGACGCGGACGTGGACCGCACCACGGACGGCACCGGCCCGATCGCCGAGAAGACGCTGGCCGAGCTGCGTGCGCTGGACGCCGGCCTCGGGGAGCGGGTGCCGGTGTTCGAGGAGGCGCTGGACGCCGTCTCCCTGCCGGTGCAGGCCGAGATCAAGGACGTGGCCGCGGCGCGGACGCTGGCCGAGGTGATGCTCCGCCGGGACCTGGTCCGGCGGGTGGAGGTGATCTCGTTCCACGACGAGGCGATCGTCGAGATCGCCCGCCTGGTGCCGGGGGTGCGCACCGCGCTGGTCGCCCAGTACTACGGCCCCGAGGTGGTGGACCGCGCGGTCGCGGCCGGGGCCGGGACCGTGTGCCTGGACATCCGGCGGCTCACCCTGGAGGTGGTGGAGCGGGCCCGCGCGGCGGACCTGCGGGTGTTCTCCTGGACCATCAACACCCAGCAGCAGCTGCGGCTGGTGCGGGCCTTCGGTCTGGACGGCGCGACGACCGACTACCCGGAGATCAAGCGGACGGGCCGCTTCACCGCCTGACGGCCACAACTCGCCCGACGGCCGCGACTCGCCCGACGACCGCGACTCGCCCGACGACCGCGACTCGCCCGACGACCGCGTCTCCCCCTGACGGCCGGCGTTTCCCTGAACAGCCGGCGTTCCCCTTGACGGCCGCGGTCCCGTCGCCGTGAACCGCGGCCGGGGCCCGCGGTTCAGATCAGCGGCTTGACCAGCAGCTCGAACTCCAGGTCGGGGCGCTGCGGGACGCCGAAGCGCTCGTCGCCGTACGGGAAGGGCGTCGTCCGGCCCGTACGGCGGTAACCGCGGCGCTCGTACCAGGCGATCAGGTCCTCGCGCACGGAGATCACGGTCATGTGCATCTCGGTCGCGCCCCAGCTCTCCCGGGCCTGCCGCTCCGCCTCGGCGAGGACCAGCTTGCCGAGTCCCCCGCCCTGGAGCGCGGGGCTGACCGCGAACATCCCGAAGTAGGCGTGCGCGCCCCGGTGCTCCAGCTGGCAGCAGGCGACGATCCGCCCGTCGCGCTCGACGGCGAGCAGCCTGCTGCCGGGCGACTCGATGACCTCCAGCACGCCCTGCGGGTCGGTCCGCTGCCCCTGGAGGATGTCGGCCTCGGTGGTCCAGCCCGCCCGGCTGGAGTCGCCGCGGTACGCGGACTCGATCAACGCCACCAGGTCGTCGACGTCGGCGTCGACGGCATCGCGGAAGGTCACTCCGGTGGCGACGGTGTCCATGGCACGGGTCTCCGGTTCTCGACGGCGGCAACGGCACCGACGAGCCTAACGCGCCGCGGACGCCGGGATCCGCCGGATTCCCCGTGGACCGCGGACAAGCCCTAGGCTCCGCGGCATGGTTCACGTACTCAGCAGCCGTGTGCTCCTGCGCCCCACCGACCCCGAGCGGAGCCGCGCCTTCTACGGCGGACAGCTCGGGCTCGCCGTCCACCGCGAGTTCGGCACCGGGCCGGAGCGCGGCACCGTCTACTTCCTCGGCGGCGGCTACCTGGAGGTCTCCGGCCGGGCCGAGGGTCCGGTGGAGCCGGGTCTGCGACTGTGGATGCAGGTCGAGGACGTGGCGGCCGCGCACGAGGAGCTGCGCGGCAGGGGCGTGGAGATCCTCCGGCCGCCGGTGCGGGAGCCGTGGGGCCTGGTGGAGATGTGGATCGCGGATCCGGACGGCACCCCGATCGTGCTGGTCGAGGTGCCCGCGGACCATCCGCTGCGGTACCGGCCCGGCATCTGAGCCGCCCGGCGGCGATCGGTCGGTCCCCGGACGGCCGGGGCGGCGTGGGTCCGGCGTGCCGGGACGGGGGCGTCGGCTTAGCGTGCTGGGGAGAGCGACCGACCGCGGAAGGGACGCCCCCGTCATGAAGCTCGACGCCCCGGTGACCGGCGGGCCCTGCTGGGCCGAGCTGGGCACCAGCGACCTGGAGCCGGCCAAGCGGTTCTACACGAAGCTGTTCGGCTGGCGCCCCGAGACGGACGCGCGGCAGCAGGCGGGCGGATACACGGTCGCGCGCCTCGGCGACGCGCCGGTTGCGGCCCTGACGCCGCTGTACCAGCCGGACCAGCCGGTCGCCTGGAACGTGTCGTTCGCCGTGGCCGACGCGGACGCCGCGGTCCGCGAGGTGACCGCCGCGGGCGGGGCCGTGCTGCTCGGCCCGCAGGACGTGTTCGACATGGGCCGGTTCGCCGTGGCGGCGGACCCGACGGGTGCCGTCTTCCAGCTGTGGCAGGCCCGCTCCTTCGCGGGCGCCGGCCTGTTCAACGAGCCGGGCACGCTGGGGTGGGTGGAACTGCTGACCCGGGAACCGGAACGGGCCGCCGCCTTCTACGGCGCCGTGTTCGGCTGGCGGGTGGACACCGGTGACCGCTACCCGCAGTGGAGCCTGGACGGCGCGGACTTCGGCGGCATGGTGACGATGGACGACAAGTTCCCGCACGAGGTGCCGGCGCACTGGCTGCCGTACTTCACGGTGGCGGACGTGGACACCGCCGCGGCCGACGCCGCCGAGAGCGGCGGGGCCCCGCTGATGCCTCCCACCTCCCTGCCCGACGGCCCGCGCATCGCCGTCCTGCGGGATCCGCAGGGCGCGATGTTCGGGGTGTACCGGGCGGACTACGAGCACGGGCGCTGAGCCGGGCGGTCCGGGAGCACGGGCGCCGAGCGGTGCCCGGGCGGCGCAGGTTCAGCCGCGCAGGCCGCCCAGACGGCCCTCCAGCTGGACCAGGAGGTCCCCGAGCACGGCCGCGAGGTCGGTCTGCCGCGAGGCCGTCAGGCCGGACAGCACGGCGGACTCGTAGGCGAGCTGGGCGGGGAGGATGCCATCGACGAGGTCGCGGCCCGCGTCCGTGAGGTGCACGTGGGCGACACGGCGGTCCCGGGTGTCGCCCCGGCGCTCGACGAGGCCGCGCTCGGTGAGCTGCTTGAGCCGTTTGGTGACGGCGGCGCCGGAGGAGAAGGTCTCCCGGGCCAGTTCGCCCGGGGTCAGCTCGTGGCCGGTGCGGCGCAGCGCGCCGAGCAGGTCGAACTCGGCACGGCTGAGTCCGGCCCGGCGCAGCGGGGCGTCCTCGGCCTGCTGGAGGAGGGCGGCGCAGCGGTTGATCCGGCCGATGATCTCCATCGGCCCGGTGTCGAGGCCGGGATGGACGGCCCGCCACTGCCGCACCACCCCGGCGACGGTGTCGCCGCGATCCTCGCCAGCCGCCGCGGTCCGCGCCGACCGCCCTCCGTCCGCTGCCGTCATGGCCCCACGTCCTCCGTCGTGCTGTCCGTGTCCGGCGCCGGCCCCGTGTCCCGCGCCGGTGCAGGCGCCGTGTCCCGCGCCGGTGCCGGCTCCGTTTCCCTGCCCGTGCCCGGCGCCGTGTCCCTGCCCGTGGCCGCTGCCGGGGCCGGGTCCCGGTCCTGGCCGGCGGCCGGTTCCGGGCGGGCCTCCTGGCGTCGGACCACGGCGGCGAGCGTACGGTGTCCGGCCTGTTCGGCGCGGACCACCCGGTCGTGCGGCAGGGATCGCTGCCACCACTCGCCGGCCGCGGCGTCGGCCGTGGCCCGCAGGTCGGCCAGGGCCGCGGCCAGGGAGCGCCGGGCGGCCTCCAGGGCGCCGGCGGCCGGGCGGGCTCGGTGACGAGACGGGCGGCGTGTTCCCTGGCCCGGTCGGCGGCCGTCAGAGCGTGCTCGACGCGGTCGCCCGCGCGGCGGTTGGTGACGGCGACGGCGGCCAGGAAGCCGACGAGTGCGCCGACGAGCGTGTCCACGACCCGCTCGGTGATCAGCTCGCCGGGTTCCTGGTAGCCGGCGAACTCCGTGATGAGCAGGGCCATCGGCGTCACACACACGCTGCCGAGCCAGTAGTTGCGGGTGATGAGCGCCTCGGCGCCGAAGTTCAGGGCGAGGCAGAGCAGGACGAGCAGGACCTGGCCGAGGTGGGCGAGCGGGGCGACGGCGGCGAACAGCAGCACCCCGGCGAGGTTGCCGACGACGCGCTGCACGGTCCGGCTCCAGGTGAGGGCGAGGTTGGCCTGGTAGAGCGCCGCGGCCGTGACGAGGGCCCAGTAGGGGCGGCCGATGCCGAGGGCCAGGGAGGCGTACCCGGCGAGCGCGCAGCCGAGGGCGGTGCGTGCGGCGATCGGGGCGAGCGGGCCGAGCCGGCGCCACAGCGGCACGGGCGGGGCGGTCAGCTCGGCCTCGACGCCGAGGAGTTCGGCGGCGGTGGCCCGGGTGTCGCCGGTGCGGGGGACGCGGCCGGAGCCCCGCAGGCCGCGGGCCCAGCCGCGCAGCAGGCCGGGGTCGGTGTCGGCGGGTGCGGCGAGCGCCACCTCGGCGCGGACGACGAGCCGTTCCAGCGCGCGCCGGGTGGCGGCGCGGGGGCCTGCCGCCGGCAGGGCGAGCAGGGACTGCCAGGCCTCCTGCACGGCGGCGTACCCGGCGGCCCGGGCCTCGGCGTGGCCCTCGCCGGAGCCGCGGGTCGCGGCGTACGCGGCGGCGGCGAGCAGCGCGCGGGCGGTCGCGCGGCGCTCGGGCCGTGCGGGCGGACGAGGCCGGGGGCCATGCCGACGAGCCAGGCCCAGGCGCCCGCCGCGGCGGCCAGCGCCAGATGGCCGGGGACCTGGCCGAGGGTCTGCGGCACGAACAGGCAGGCGGAGCTGATGAAGGTGAGGACGACGTTGCCGGGCGGGCCGACGCGGGTGGCGTCGCACAGCGCCTTCTGCGCGGCGGCCAGCAGCGCGCCGACGGCGACGAGGACGGCGGCGTCGTCCGTGAGGGAGGCGGTGACCAGGGCGACGGCGACGCCCGCGAGCATGCCGAGCACCACCCAGGCCAGCGCACGGGCCCGGGCGGCGTAGGGCCGGTTGTGGGCGTAGAGGGCGCACAGGGAACCGGCCATCGTGTACATGGCCAGGTCGAGGCGGCCGAGGGCCAGCAGCGTCAGGTTGGGCGGGGCGACCGCGACGACCGAGCTCAGGGCGGGTTTGAACCAGATGTCGGAGGGCCGGCGCAGCCGGAGCGCGCCGGCCGGCGACAGCTGCCGGAGGAGCCGGCCGCTCCGGGCGGGGGTGGGGGTCGCACTGCTCATGGACTACACCTTAGCAAGTGTTTTACCTGTAAATGAGTTCGCCTGGAGGTGCATCCGCGCTCCGCCGCACGCTCCCCGGGTGCACCCTTGCGCTCGCGTGCGCGCCGCGCGGTCCGGGCAGGTTCCGGACCGACCACCCGGCCGTCGACATCCTCGACCGGCCCTGGAGCGGGGAGGTGCGTGTGCACGGACCGGCGTCGTCCGGCTGGCTGCTGGTCGCGCTGTGCGCGGCGACCGGCGCCTACTGCCTGCTGCGGATGCGCAGCAGCGTCGAGGAGCAGCGCCGGGCCGCGGGCGGCGAGGCGCTGATGGGTTTCGGCATGGCCGCCATGGCGGTCCCGGCGGCGGTGTTCACCCCGCCGGACTGGGCCTGGACCGCCTACGCCGTGCTGTTCGCGGCCACCGGCCTGCGCGCCCTGTGGGCGGCCCGCACCGGCCGGCACCACCTGCACCATCTCGTCGGTGCCGGGGCCATGGTCTACATGTCGGCCGTGATGGCCGGCTCCCCCGCCCACGGCCACGGCCACGGCGGCTCGGGCGTGCCCCTGCTCACCGGGGCCCTGCTGCTGTACTTCACCGGGTACGTGCTGCTGACCGGGGTGCGCCTGGTCCCCGTCGCCGCCGTCGCGGGCGCCGCCCCCGCCGGGTGGGGCGACCGCCCGGAGCTCGCGCGGGCGTGCCGGCTGTCGATGGGCATCGCGATGCTGGCGATGCTGCTGACGATGTGACGCCGGCCGCCGCAGGGCCCCTTCGGCCGGCGGTGTGACGTCCGGCCGGGCCCCGCCGTTGACTGCGTCACTTTGCCGCTGCGGGCCGTGCCCCCCGCGGGCCCGCGCTCATAGGCTGGCGTCATGATCCTCCCCGCGGCCCTGTTGCTGCTCGGTGCCCTGACCGCCGTCGTCGCCCCCGCCTGCTCGCCCGGGCCGACTGGCCGGACCGGGAACCGGTGGTGGCCCTGTGGGTGTGGCAGTGCGTGGTGGCGGCCGTCCTGGTGTGCTGCGCGCTGTCGATGACGCTGAGCGCGGCGGCCGCCTGGCACGCGGTGGGCGGTCACGTCTTCGCCACGGCGCCGGCCGCGGTCGTCGAGGCGTACGCCCTCGGCACGGCCGGTCACTGGGCCGCGACGACCGCGGTGGCGCTGGCCTGCGGCGGGCTGTGGAGCGCGGCGATGCTGGTGCGGGAGATCGGCCGGGCCCGGCGGCGGCGCCGCTCGCGCCGGGCGGCGCTCCGCGACCGCGCCCCGCTGCTGCCGGGCGAGACGGCCGGTGCGGGCCGGCTGGTCGTCCTGGAGGGCGAGCGCCCCGACGCCTGGTGGCTGCCCGGCACTCCCCGCAACTGGTCGTCACCACCGCCGCGTTGCGCCGGCTGAAGGGCGGCAGCTGGACGCCGTGCTCGCGCACGAGCAGGGGCACGCCCAGGCCCGGCACGACTGGCTGCTGCACTGCTCGGCGGCGCTGGCGAGCGGGTTCCCGCAGGTGCCGGTGTTCGCGGCGTTCCGCGACGAGATGCACCGCCTGGTCGAACTCGCCGCCGACGACGTGGCCTCGCGGCGCTTCGGCCGGCTCACGACCGCGCTGGCCCTGGTCGAACTGAACGAGGACCGCGGCGTGTTCGGCCCCTGCCCCGCCGGCCGGGCCCAGGTTCCGCAGCGGGTGCACCGGCTGCTCACGCCGCCCGACCGGCTCACGGCGGGCCGGCGGCTGCGGCTGACCGCGGCGGCCTCGCTGGTGCCGGTCGTGCCGGTGCTGGTGGCGTTCGTCCCGGGCCTGCGGGCCCTGGGCTGACCCGGCGGACCGGCCGCTCGCCGTCCGCACGTCCGAGCGGGCGGGCACCCGGCTGGTTTCAAGGTCCGGGTTCCGGCGAGTATCGCAGCATGCAGACGCCACCCCTCGACTCACCGCCCCGCCCGCCGCGCTCCCGTACCGTCCCGCCCGCCGGCTGGGCGCTGGGGCTGTGTTCCGCGCTGCTGCTCGCACTGGTCGTGGCCGAATGGCGTCCGCTGATCGCCTGGGACGAGGGCGTCGCGCGGACCACGCACCGCTGGGCCGTCGAGGAGCCGGGCCTGACCCGGGCCAACCGCGTCCTGACGGACTGGGTGTGGGACACGTGGACGATGCGCCTGCTCTGCGCGTCGGTGGTGGTGTGGCTGTGGTGGCGGCTCAAGGAGCGCTGGACAGCCGTGTGGCTGGCGGTGGCCTGCCTCGCCGGCTCGCTGCTGCAACAGGTGGTCAAGGCGGTCGTGGGCCGGGAACGGCCGGTGTGGCCGGACCCCGTGGACAGCGCCCACTTCGCCGCGTTCCCGTCCGGTCACGCGATGACCGCGACGTTCGTGTGCGGGCTGCTGCTGTGGCTGCTGCACCACTACGGGGCCGCCCGCCCGGTGCGCCGGGCCGCGTGGGCCGTGGCGGTCGTCTCGGTGGCCGGCGTCGGTGCGACCCGGGTGTGGCTGGGCGTCCACTGGGCCACGGACGTCGTCGGCGGCTGGCTGCTGGGGACGCTGGTGGTGGTCGTGGCGGTGCTCGCCCACCAGAGGTGGCATCCCCGGGTCCCGAGGAACCGACCGCGCCCGGCCGGCCCTAGAGCGGCTCTCGCCGGTCATCCCTGGCGGGGGCGCTGCACCGGACGTCGGCGGACGACCGCATGCTGCGCGGCAGGAACCGGGCGCTGCGCGCGGCCCACCGCCGAGGGGACCCGCTGCCGGAGCCGGCGGCCGGACCGGGCCCGACCCGGGCGTGGGTGCGGCGCGTGCTGAACGAGCAGGAGCCGCCGCCCGTGGACCGGGCCGCGTAGGCGTGACCGGCGCGTGGTGTGGCCGTCCGTCTCGGGCGATCCCCCGCGTCGCCCGAGACGGACGGCGACCGGACCGAGCGCAGGACGTGCCGGTCCGGACGCGCTGAGTATAGTTGGCTGCCAGCCAGTCAACGCAGGAGTTACAGGATGTCCCCGCGAAGCGCCTCGGTCAATGCGGAGTTGCGGAGGCGGTCCAAGGAGCGGCTGCTGCAGGCGGCGGTGGAGCTGGTCGGCGAGCGCGGCTACGAGGCGACCACCCTCGGGGACATCGCCGACCGGGCGGGCTCGGCGCGGGGCCTGGTGTCGTACTACTTCCCGGGCAAGCGGCGGCTCGTGCAGTCCGCCGTGCACCGGCTGATGCACCGCACGCTGGAGGAGGCGCTGGAGCGCGAGCCGCGTGCGGACGACGGCGCGGAGCGGATGGCGCGGGCGATCGACGCGATCCTGGGCCTGGCCCGGGACCGGCCCGTGCTGATGCGCCAGCACATGGCGGGCCTGCTGGACGCAGAGGGCTTCGTGCCGTGCCCGGAGCAGCAGCGGCTGGCGGAGCTGCTGCGGGACACCGTCGCCCGGCACGGTTCGCAGGACGTCGACGGCGACTATCCGATGCTGCGGGCGCTGCTGATGGGCGCCGTCTACGCCGCCCTGGTCCCGGGGGTGCCGATGCCGGTGCCGGTTCTGCGGGCCGAGCTGTTCCGGCGTTACCGGCTGGCCTGGGAGCTGGGCGACCCGCCGGGCGCCGAGGCGCCCGGCGGGGGCTGCGACACGGATCTGTCGCGGTTCTTCGCGACCGGCGCGGCACCGGGGTGCGCGCCGGGCGGAGGGCCCGGGGGCCTCGTCAGTCGCGGTCGAAGTAGTCCGGCTGCGTCTGGACGTTCAGCTCCCGCAGGTGCACCCGGCGGGCCGGGTCGGTGCGGCGGTCGTCGAGCTTCAGGACGTCGAAGCCCTTGGCGATGTCGTTCGAGTAGATGTAGCCGTTGTAGTAGTACGCGGACCAGGAGCCGGCGGTGACGATCCGGTCGGTGGTCAGCGGGCCGCGCTCGAAGTAGGCGATCTCCGCGGGTTCTCGGAGTCGGTGAACTCCCAGACGGAGACGCCGCCCTGGTACCAGGCCTGGACCATGATGTCGCGGCCCTTGACGGGGATGAGCGAGCCGTTGTGGGCGACGCAGTTCTCGGTGTCCGCCTGGTGGCGCGGGATCTTGAAGTAGCTGCGGAAGACCAGCTTGCTCTTCTCGCCCTTGCCGACGATGTCGTAGATGCCGTCGGCGCCGCGGTTCGGGCCGGTCTCCTCGTTGCAGGTGGCGCCGACGCCGCCGCCCAGCTCGTCGGTGAACACGACCTTGTCCGCCTTCTGGTTGAAGGTGGCGGAGTGCCAGAACGCGAAGTTGACGTTGTCCTGGACCCGGTCGATCACGCGCGGGCGCTCGGGGTCCTCGATGGAGAACAGGATGCCGTCGCCCATGCAGGCGCCGGCCGCCAGGTCCTTGGACGGCAGCACGGTGATGTCGTGGCAGCCGGTGGTCTTGGACACGCCGGGGTTGGTCGGTCCGCCGGGGTTTCCGCCGCCGTCCGGGCCCTCACCGGGAAGAGCACCGGGAAGCCGACGACCGCCGCCTTCTCGGGGGCCTTCCGCGGCACCTTGATGACGGAGATGCCGTCGTGCGGCGGCTGGCAGTCGGGGTAGGCCGCGTTCGGCGAGTAGGAGGAGACGTAGATGTAGACGTTGCGGCGCTCGGGCACCAGCGTGTGGGTGTGCGAGCCGCAGGCGGTCTCGACGGCGGCGACGTAGCGGGGGTTGCGCTTGTCGCTGATGTCGAAGACCTTCATGCCCTCCCACGACGACTTCTCGGTCGCGGGCTGCGTGGTGCTGTTGCAACTGCTGTCGCTGCGCGAGGAGTCGGTGGACAGGAACAGCAGGTCCCCGGAGACGGAGATGTCGTTCTGGGAGCCGGGGCAGAGCACCTGGGCGACCGTCTTCGGGGCCCTGGGGTTGCTGATGTCGAAGATGCGGAAGCCGTCGTAGTTGCCGGCGAAGGCGTACTTCCCCTGGAAGGCCAGGTCCGAGTTGGTGCCCGGCAGCAGGTCCTTGGGGATGTTGGCGACGTGCTCGATGTTGTCGGTGTGGACGATCTCGTCCTGGCCGGGTATCTCGCCGTTCCGGATGGCCTCCCGCGCCTCGGCCTTGGCGCTGCCGGAGACCTCCTTCGAGGCGGCCGGGCCGTCCCCGGGGTCGGGGATCGCGGCTGCCGGACCGGCGGTGACCAGCGTGGCCAGCAGCCCGGCGGCGGCGGCCGCAACTCCCAGGCGTCTGCGCCTCGTTCGCAGGTCGTTCAACAGGATCACTGTTTCCTCCCTCGTTCCGTTCGCTCGGGAACGGTCACGCACCCCGGCAGTATCGTCTTCGACATGCTCATACCAACAGAGGTCAACGGGAACGTAATGAAGTTTTCTGATCAGTGACACGCGGAAGCGTGCTAAGACGTTCACGGCACGCACGACGTGCCGCCCCTCGCACCCGTCCCAGGAGGTCGCCGTGCCCTTCCGCCCCGCGTCCCGCGCGTCGCTCGCCACCGCCGCGCTCGCCGCCCTGGCCGCCCTCGGCCTCGCAGCCTGCGACTCGGGCGGCGGGCAGGCCGAGTCCGGGGCCGCGGACGGGCCTTCGGTGATCGCGCCGGGCAAGCCGGGCGAGGACAACCGCACCCTCTCCCCGAGCAGGCGGCGGAGCACCGCGCGGACGACGACTCGCCCAACGCCTCCGACGTCGCCTACGCCCGCATGATGATCCAGCACCACGAGCAGGCGCTGGTCATGACCGAACTCGTCCCGGACCGGGCCGCGTCGGGCCGGGTGAAGAAGCTCGCCGAGCGGATCGCCGCGGCGCAGGAGCCCGAGATCACCGCGATGCGGAGCTGGCTGAAGACGCACGGCAGGGCGGAGCACGAGCAGGGCGGCGCACACGACCACGGCGCCATGCCCGGGATGGCGACCGAGGCGCAGCTGAAGAAGCTGCGCGCGGCCGAGGGAACGGCGTTCGACCAGTTGTTCCTCAAGCTGATGATCACGCACCACGAGGGTGCGATCACCATGGCCGGGGACGTGAAGGCGCAGGGCAACAACGTGCAGATCGAGGAGATGGCGGACGACGTGGTCGCCCAGCAGACCAGCGAGATCACCCGCATGCGCGGGATGCTCTGACTCCCCGGCCGGCACCCGGGCGCACGGCGGCCCGGACGGTCTCGCCGGAACCGCCCCGGTCAGCGGCGCGCGCGGCGGGGGTGAGGAAACCGGCGTCGCGCGCCCGGCCGATCATCCTCAGCGAGGTGCGCCGGCCGTGCCCCGTCGCGCACATCACCGCCAGCACGGGGTCGGCGCCCTCCTCCTGAGCGGCCCGGTACTCCCGCGCCACGAGCCGGTCCCCCTCCCGGCCGCGCGGCCAGGCGGGCCGGGCCCGGCGTCCGGCGGGCTGCGCGGGGTCGCCGGCCCGGGGACCGCAGGCGTCGGCGAGCGGCCCCTCCAGCCACTCGGCGAGCACCGCGAGGTCGTCCAGGGACAGCGCCGGGCGGGCCCGGACGTCCTCGATCCGCACGCCCCGCGCGGAGCGCACGGCGAGCGCCTCCACCCGGGCCCCGTCGGCGAAGGTCAGCCGCACGTCGAACCACGACGTGGTGCCGCCGTCCTCCCGCACGTCCCATGCGTGCCGCACGGAGGTCTCACCGTCGTCCGGGCAGCGATCGGAAAGCTGAAGAGAACGATCAGCGAAGGATGCTTCGAGCACACACGCAACGTAACCGCATGATCACACTCCATACGAACGGACACGCGTCCGCGGGGCCCGCTGCACCCTGTCAGCGGACGGTCCGCGGTGCCATGCTGGAAGCACCCCGCGGAAGGGAGACCGGCCGTGCTGCGTGTCGCCGTCGTCGGCTCGGGACCGAGCGGTTGCTACACCGCCCAGAGCCTCGTCCAGCAGGACGCCGCCGTGCACGTCGACGTCCTGGACCGGCTGCCGTGCCCGTACGGCCTGGTGCGGTACGGGGTGGCGCCGGACCACGAGAAGATCAAGTCGCTGCAGAACACCCTGCGCACGGTTCTGGAGCACGACCGGGTCCGGTTCCTCGGCGGCGTCCCGGTCGGTGCGGGCGGGGTGCCCGCCGCGCGGCTGCGGGAGCTGTACCACGCGGTCGTGTACTGCGTCGGCGCCGCCACCGACCGGCGCCTCGACATCCCCGGGAGGACCTGCCCGGCAGCTGGTCCGCCACCGAGTTCGTCTCCTGGTACAGCGCGCATCCCGACGCGGCCGACGACGGCTTCGTCCGTGACGCGCGTGCGGCCGTGGTCATCGGCGTGGGCAACGTCGCCGTGGACGTGGCCCGGATGCTGGCCCGCGGCGCCGCCGAGCTGAGCCGGACCGACATGCCGCAGGCGGCGCTCGCCTCGCTCACCTCCGGCCGGGTGCGGGACATCCACATGGTGGGCCGGCGCGGCCCGTCGCAGGCCCGGTTCACCACCAAGGAGCTGCGCGAGCTGGGCACGCTGCCGGACACGGCCGTCACGGTGGACCCGGCCGAGGCCGCGCTGGACCCGGCGTTCGAGGAGCCGTCCGCGCTGCCGGGCACCCAGCGCAGGAACGTGGAGGTGCTGCGCGGGTGGACCGCCCCGCCTCCGGACGACGCCGGGCACCGCATCCGCCTGCGGTTCTTCCTGCGCCCGGTGGAACTCCTGGCCGAGGGCGGACGGGTGGGTGCGGTCCGCTTCGAGCGGACGGAACCGGACGGCCGGGGCGGGGTGCGCGGCACGGGACGGTACGAGGAGATCGAGGCGCAGCTCGTGCTGCGGTCGGTCGGCTACCGGGGCGTCCCGCTGGACGGGCTGCCGTTCGACGCGGGGAGCGGGACGGTGCCGCACCTCGCCGGGCGGGTGCTCAGCGGCGGGGCCGTGGTGCCGGGCGTGTACGTGGCCGGCTGGATCAAGCGGGGCCCGACGGGGGTCATCGGCACCAACCGGCCGTGTGCGAAGGAGACGGTCGGCTCGCTGCTGGAGGACGCGGCCGTGCTCGGGCGGCGCGAGCTGCCCGGGGATCCGCTGGCCGTGCTGCGCGCGGAAGGGCTGCGGCCGGTGGAGTGGGAGGGCTGGCGGGCCATCGAGCGGGCGGAGGCGGAACTGGGCGCGGCCCTGGGGCGCGGCGTGGTGAAGCTGCCCGACTGGGAGTCGCTGCTGGCGGCCGCGCGCACGGCGGGGCCGGTGCCCGAAGCGCCCGGCGCGAGCTGAGGCGGGAGCCGGGTGCGGCAGCGGGGCCGTGCGCGGGCGCACGCCGCTCGGGGGAGGCGGGGCGGTAACGCGGGGCCGCGCAGGCGGGTGTGGCCCCGCCGGGGCGGGTCAGCCGTCGGCGGGCCCGGCCGCCTGGCGCGCGGCGGCGGCGAGGATCGCGTCGAGCAGCCCGGGGAAGAGGCCGTCCAGGTCGTCCCGGCGCAGGCCGTTCATCTTGGCGGTGCCCCGGTAGCACTGCCGGATCACGCCGCTCTCGCGCAGCACGCGGAAGTGGTGCGTGGTGGTCGACTTGGTGACCGGCAGGACGAAGTGCGAACAGGACAGCTCGTCGCTCTCGGCGGCCAGTTCCCGCACGATCCTCAGCCGCATGGGGTCGGCGAGCGCGTGCAGGACGCCCTCCAGCCGGATCTCCTCGCGCGCCGGGTGCGGCAGGTCACGGCTGCTGGTGGCGGGTGCGGCGGGGGTCACTGCGGCTCCAGTTCGTCCGGGGGCCCCTTCATTGTACGAGAGCCATCGTAGTTTGACATCCCCGTACTACGATGGTTATCGTACGAACGTCCTCCGGTCCCGCGACGAATGGGAGCACCAGCCGTGACCACCCTTTTCCAGCCCTCACCCTGCGCGACGTGACCATCCCGAACCGGGTGTGGATGCCCCCGATGTGCCAGTACTCGGCCGCGCCGGAGGGGCCCCTGACCGGCGCCCCCGGCGACTGGCACTTCGCCCACTACGCGGCCCGCGCGACCGGCGGGACGGGCCTGATCGTCGTGGAGGCCACGGGCGTGTCCCCGGAGGGCCGCATCTCCCCGTACGACCTGGGCCTGTGGAACGACACGCAGGTCGAGGCGTTCCGCCGGATCACCGCCTTCCTGCGGTCGCAGAACACCGTGCCCGCGATCCAGCTCGCCCACGCCGGACGCAAGGCCTCGACCGACCGGACCTGGAAGGGCGGGGCGCCGGTCGGCCCGAGGCGCACGGCTGGCAGCCGGTGGCACCCAGCGCGCTCGCGTTCGACGAGCGCCACCCGGTCCCGGCCGAGCTGACGGCCGAGCAGATCCGGCAGGTGGTGGGCCAGTTCGCCGAGGCGGCCCGCCGGGCCCTCGCCGCCGGCTTCGAGATCGCCGAGATCCACGGCGCGCACGGGTACCTGATCAACGAGTTCCTGTCGCCGCTGTCCAACCACCGCACCGACGCCTACGGCGGCTCCTACGAGAACCGCACCCGCTTCGCCCTCGAGGTGGTCGACGCCGTCCGGGCGGTGTGGCCCGAGGACAAGCCGCTGTTCTTCCGGATCTCGGCCACCGAGTGGCTGGAGGAGGGCGGCTGGACGGCCGACGACACCGTCCGCTTCGCCCGCGAGCTCCAGGCGCACGGCGTCGACCTGCTCGACGTCTCCACCGGCGGCAACACCCCGGCGCCCGCATCCCGGTCGGTCCGGGGTACCAGGTGCCGTTCGCCGCGCGGGTCAAGGCCGAGACCTCGCTGCCGGTCGCCGCGGTGGGGCTGATCACCGAGACCGAACAGGCGGAGAAGATCATCGCCAACGGCGAGGCGGACGCGGTGCTCCTCGGCCGTGAGCTGCTGCGCAACCCCTCCTGGGCCCGGCACGCCGCCCGGGAGCTGGGCGGCGAGGTCCACGTGCCGGACCCGTACCACCGCTCGGTGTGACGGCGGCCGGGCGACCGGCACCGCACCCCCGCACCCCGCACCCCGCTCCGCCGGCTCCTGCCGGCGGGCGGGGCCTCTTTTGGTTCCAGGCGTTGACTAGAAAGCGCTTGCCCTCTACGTTCCGTTCAGCAGAGTGACCCGCAGGCGCCGAACAGCCCGGTGCTGAGCGGGATGCAGAACAGCGTCCATGTACGTGACTCGTCTCCCACACCCCACTTCACAGGAGGGTCCGGAACATGACTTCTGCGACACGACCACGCACCCGCGCACTGACCGGCGCCCTGGCCACGCTCGCCCTCTCGGTTGGCATGGTCATGACTACCACGGCGTCCCGGCCGGTGCCGCCACCTGGCCGACGCCCAACGGCAGCCAGGGCGTCTCCGCCACCATCCCCGTCTCCGGCACCAAGGACTACGGGATGAAGCGCCTGTACGGGACCGGCGACCTCGGCTCCGGCGGCCAGGACGAGGACCAGGGACCGATCCTGGAGCTGGCCCCGGGCGCCGTGCTCAAGAACGTCATCATCGGCGCCCCGGCGGCCGACGGCATCCACTGCAAGGGCAGCTGCACGCTGCAGAACGTCTGGTGGGAGGACGTCGGCGAGGACGCGGCCACCTTCCGGGGCTCCTCCTCCTCGAACGTCTACACGGTCACCGGCGGCGGCGCCAGGGAGGCCGATGACAAGGTGTTCCAGTTCAACGGGGCCGGGACGCTGAACGTCTCCGGCTTCGCCGTCCAGAACTTCGGCACCTTCGTCCGCTCCTGCGGCAACTGCTCCACGCAGTACAAGCGGACGATCAACCTCAGCGGCATCGAGGTGACCTGGAAGGGCAGCCGGATCGTCGGCATCAACACCAACTACGGCGACAGCGCGACCCTGCGGAACATCACGATCGTCGGGGACACCGGCCGCAAGATCGTCCCCTGCCAGAAGTACATCGGCAACGACGACGGCGACGAGCCGGACTCCGCCGGCTCCGGCCCCGACGGCACGCACTGCCGGTACGCGGCGTCCGACATCACCTACCGCTGACCCGCCGCCGCTGTCCTCCACGGGCCCGGCATCGCCGCTGCGACATGCGGCGATGCCGGGTCCGGAGGTGATTGTCAGTGCCCGGGTGCAGACTGGCCGGTGTCCGGGACGAAGGCGTCGACGAGGACGCCGCGGAGGTGATCGGCATGACCGAGGTACTGCTCGCCGTGGGCACCCGCAAGGGCCTGTTCATCGGGCGCCGGCGGGGTGGCACCTGGGAGTTCGACGAAAGCCCCTACTTCAACGCGCAGGCCGTGTACTCGGTGGCCGTCGACACCCGCGGCGACACCCCGCGGCTGCTGGCCGGCGGCGACAGCTCGCACTGGGGTCCGTCGGTGTTCCACTCCGACGACCTGGGCCGGACCTGGACGGAACCGGCGCAGCCGGCCGTCAAGTTCCCCAAGGACACGGGCGCTTCGCTGGAGCGGGTCTGGCAGCTGCACCCGGCCGCCGCGGAGCCGGACGTGGTGTACGCGGGCACCGAACCGGCCGCGCTGTACCGCTCGGAGGACCGCGGGGAGACCTTCGAGCTGGTCCGGCCGCTGTGGGAGCACCCGACGCGGTCGCGGTGGGTGCCCGGCGGCGGCGGTGAGGGCCTGCACACGGTGCTCACCGACGCCCGCGACCCGCGGGCCGTCACCGTCGCCGTCTCGACCGCGGGCGTCTTCCGCACGCTGGACGGCGGCGCGACCTGGGAGCCCTCGAACTCCGGTGTGTCGGCGGTGTTCCTGCCGGACCCGAACCCGGAGTTCGGCCAGTGCGTGCACAAGGTCGCCCGGGACGCCGCCCAGCCGGACCGGCTGTATCTGCAGAACCACTGGGGCGTGTACCGCAGCGACGACGCGGGCGCCCACTGGACGGACATCGGCGAGGGCCTGCCGTCCACGTTCGGCTTCGCGGCGGCCGCCCACCCGCACCGGGGCGACACGGCCTACGTGTTCCCGATCAACGCCGACGCGGACCGGGTGCCGGCCGGCCGGCGCTGCCGCGTCTTCCGCACGGCGGACGCGGGCAAGAGCTGGGAGCCGCTCTCGGCGGGCCTGCCGCAGGAGGACCACTACGGCACGGTGCTGCGCGACGCGCTGTGCACCGACGACGCCGACGACGGCGGCCGTGCGGGCGTCTACTTCGGCAACCGCAACGGCGAGGTGTTCGCGTCCGCCGACGACGGCGACAGCTGGCGGCAGTTGGCCTCCCACCTGCCGGACGTGCTGTGCGTGCGGGCCGCGGTCGTCGGATGAGCCGGGCCGGGGGGCGGGGCCGGCGCCCGGAGGCCGGCCACCGGTTGATCGGCCCCGCCCGTACGGCAGTAGGGTGACGGCCGTGGCACCACGACCCTTGCATGAGATCGTCGAAGCGGGCTGGGCGAAGGCCCTGGAACCGGTCGCCGGGCGGATCACCGCCATGGGCGAGTTCCTGCGCGCGGAGATCGCCGCCGGGCGCACCTACCTCCCGGCCGGGCCGAACGTCCTTCGGGCCTTCCAGCAGCCCTTCGACGAGGTGCGGGTCCTGATCGTCGGACAGGACCCCTACCCCACCCCGGGGCACGCCGTGGGACTGTCCTTCTCGGTCGCGCCCGAGGTGCGTCCGCTGCCGGGCAGCCTCGTCAACATCTTCCGGGAACTGCACTCCGACCTGGGCGTGCCCCAGCCGTCCAACGGGGATCTCACCCCCTGGACGCGGCAGGGGGTGCTGCTGCTCAACCGGGCGCTGACCACGGCTCCGCGCAAGCCCGGGGCGCACCGCGGGAAGGGCTGGGAGGAGGTCACCGAGCAGGCGATCCGCGCCCTGGCCGGACGCGGCAAGCCGCTGGTGTCCATCCTCTGGGGCCGCGACGCCCGCAATCTGCGGCCGCTGCTCGGCAGGCTGCCCGCGGTGGAGTCCGCCCACCCTTCGCCGATGTCCGCCGACCGCGGGTTCTTCGGCTCCCGCCCGTTCAGCAGGGCCAACGACCTGCTGATGCAGATGGGGGGCCAGCCGGTGGACTGGCGTCTGCCGTGACGGCCGGCTCCCCCGCCTTCCTGGCGGTCGACTCCGGCGGCTCCGGGCTGCGCGTCGTGGCCGGCACCGCCGAGCGCGGTGTGCTGGGGCGGCGTGACTCGCGGGAGCCGGTGCGCACGGGTGCGGCGGGCATCGACCCGGGGCACCTGCTGGAGCAGCTGCTGCCGATGGCGCGGGCCCTGTGCGGGGAGACCGGTGCCACCCGGATCGGCACCGTCGTCGTCGGGGCGGCCGGGCTCGCCACGCTGGGCGACGCGCTGCGCGCCGAGCTGCCGGGCGCCCTGGAACGGGAGCTGGGCGCACGGACGGTCGCGCTGGCCGCCGACGCGGTCACCGCCTATGTGGGCGCGCTGGGCCCGCGGCCCGGTGCCGTGGTCGCCGCCGGCACGGGCCTCGTCGCGGTCGGTACCGATCTGCTCCGGTGGCGCCGCGCGGACGGCTGGGGTCATCTGCTGGGCGACTGCGGCGGCGGCGCCTGGATCGGGCGGGCGGGGCTGGAGGCCGCGCTGCGCGCCCACGACGGACGCGAGGGGGTTCGGCGGCGCTGCTCGCCCGGGCCGAGAAGCGGTTCGGGCCGGCGCCGGGACTGCCGGGGCGGCTGTACCCCGGCCGGACCGGCCCGCCGTTCTCGCCTCCTTCGCGCCCGAGGTGGCCGCCTGCGCGGAGACCGACCCGGTGGCCGCCGGGATCCTGCGCGACGCCGCCCGGCACATGGCCGACTCGGCCGCGGCCGTCTGCCCGGCCGAGGGCGCTCCCCTGGTGGCCGTCACCGGCGGGCTCCTCAGAGCGGGCGCCCCGATCGTCGTACCGCTGGAGGAGGAGCTGGCGAGACGGCTGCCGCATGCGCGTGTGGTGCCGGCGGCCGGCGATCCGCTCGACGGGTCGGTGCGCATCGCGGTGGACCTGACCACCGGGTCGTTCACCCTTCCGGGGGATCCGAGGATGCTGACGGTGACGACCCTCGCCGGTGGCTGAATTGCGCCCGTCAAGGAGGGGAATCGTGCCGATGTCGTCCGATCCGTACATCACTCTTCCGACAAAACCGGACGGATACCGCTCACCTGCACCCTCCCGAACAGGGGAGCCCGCCGAGCCAGTAACATGCGGCGCCATGAGCTCCCCACTGGGCCCGCGTCCGGCCTGCCAGTACGAATGCCGCGCCCCCGCCAGCCCGGACGGCACCGCCGTCCCGAACCCCTGGTGGCTCCCGAGGGCGCGCCCGCGCTCGTCCTCGCGGTGCCGGGCACGCCCAGTAGCGCCACGCGAGGGCTCGCCGAGGAGGTCGTGAGCATCGCGCGCTCCGAGCTGCCCGGCCTGGACGCGCGGATCGGGTACCTCGACGGGGACGACGGGAGTTCCCGTCGCTCCAGTCCGTGCTGGCCCATGCCGCCGACGAGCGCACCGCCCGCTACGAGCAGGCGCTCGCCGCCGGTGTCGAGGCCAAGGAGCCGGACGGTCCCGTCGCGGTGGTCGTACCGCTGCTCGCCGGGCCGGACAGCGCGCTGCTGCGCCAGGTCCGCCAGGCCGTGATGGACAGCAGGGTCGCGGCCGAGCTGACCGACGTCCTCGGCCCGCACCCGCTGCTCGCCGAGGCGCTGCATGTGCGGCTGTCCGAGGCCGGCCTGGCGCGGGCCGACCGGGCCCGGCTGTTCACCGTGGCGACCGCCGCCGACGGCATCATCCTGGCCTCCGTCGGCGGTGACGAGGCCGTGCAGGCGGCCGGGATCACCGGCATGCTGCTCGCCGCCCGGCTGGCCGTGCCGGTGATGGCCGCGGCGCTGGACCAGGAGGGCTCGATCGCGTCCGTGGCCGAGCAGCTGCGTTCCTCGGGCTCGCAGCAGCTGGCGCTGGCTCCGTACCTGATCGGTCCCGAGATCGACGCGAGCCTGCTGGAGGAGGCCGCCAAGGAGGCCGGCTGCGCCGCCGCCGAGCCGCTGGGCGCGTACCCGGCGATCGGCAAGCTGGCCCTGGCCAAGTACACGACGGCGCTGGGCATCTCGCCGCAGCAGCCGCAGGGGGCGCCGGTCCGCTGACGCGGACGCCGCTCGTCCCGTAAGCCCACGAGGGCCCGCTCCCCCGGGGAGCGGGCCCTTCGCCGTGCGGCAGCCGCTCGGTTCAGCCGAAGACCACGCAGGAGGCCGCCGGGACGTCGATCGCGCCGGCCCGGCGCGGCAGGCCGGTGGCCGGGTCCAGCGCGAACCAGGTGACGTCCCCGGAGCGCTCGTTCGCCACGTACAGGAAGCCCCGTGACGCGGCGAGCGCCCGCGGCCAGTGGCCGCCGCAGGGGACGGTGCCGGCCGGCCGCAGCGACTGACCGTCGACGGCGAACACCGACAGCACGTCCTCGCCGCGTGTCGCGGTCCACACGAAGCGCCCGTCGGGCGAGACGACGATGCCGGACGGGTAGGCGTCGCCGGCGGGGCGCCGGGCAGCACCGGTGTCTCGGTGAGCGGCCGGAGCATGCCGTCGGCCGGGTCCCAGCCGCAGACGGTGACCGTCGGCGTCAGTTCGTTGACCACGTACGCCAGCGAGCCGCCCGGGTGGAAGGCGAGGTGGCGCGGCCCGGAGCCGGGGCGCAGGGCGACCTCCCGGTGCAGGGTCGGCGCGCCGTCCGTCAGCGAGGTCACCCACACCGAGTCGGTGCCGAGGTCGACGGCGACGGCCCACCGTCCGCCCGGGTCGGGCTGCACCTGGTGGGCGTGCGGCCCCTGCTGCCGTACCGGGTGCGGGCCGGAACCGGTGTGCCGGAACACGCCGGACGCGGCCGGGGCGAGGCCGCCGTCGGGGCGGACCGGGACGGCGGTGACACTGCCCGAGCCGTAGTCGGCGGTCAGCACGTGGCCGTCGTGCAGGCACAGGTGGGTGGGGCCGCTGCCGCCGACGGGCACCGGGGGTCCGGCCGGCTCGGGCCGGTCGCCGCTCACGCGGTAGGCGGCCACCGCGCCCCGCTCGGTCTCGCTGACGGCGTAGAGGGTGCGGCCGTCCGGGGAGACGGCCAGGTAGGAGGGGTCGGGCAGGCCGCCGGTGGTGCTCAGCACGGTGAGCGCACCGCTGTCGGGGGCGACGGCCGCCGTCACGATCCCGGGGCCGCCGGCCGCCGTGAACGACCCGATGAACGCCCTGATCCGTCTGCCGCCGTGAGCCACCCCGGTCCCCTCTCGTCCAGTGCCGACCGGGGTGACGCTAGCAGCCGTCCGGGCTTGGTCTGGACCAAATGGAGGACCGGACGGTTCAGGCGCCCACCAGCGGCGGCCGGGAGGCGTCGCGCAGCGGCGCGGCGAGTTCGGCGAGGGCGCGCTCCAGGCCGTGGAGGTGGGCCAGCGCGGGTTCGGCCGCCTGCGGGCGGTCCGGGTGCTCGGGGAGGTCCCGGCCGCCGGTGAGCGCCTCGACCGCGGCTTCCACGCGCCAGCAGGCGGCGGCCAGACGGGCGTCGTGCGAGGCCTCGGGGTCGGCGGCGACCGCGACCAGGCCGCGGATCTCCCGGGCGCAGTCGTCCAGCAGGTCCAGCACGCGCCGGGCGCGGCGCTTGCGGCCCAGCATCGGGTTCAGCGGGTGCACCAGCGGGGCGACCGACAGCCGGACCCGGCCGAGCAGCTGCTCGAGTTCGGCCACCCGGGGAGCGGGGTCGGCGCCCTCGGTGCCGGCGAGCCGGGCCGCCGCCTCGGCGGTGCAGGCGTGGACGCAGCGCAGGGCCCGCTGGATCCAGGCGTCGGTGACCGCGTGGGTGGTGACCGGCAGCACGAGCAGCACGGCGAGCACGGCGCCGAGGGCGCCGACGCCGGTCTCGGCGAACCGCAGCGCGAGCAGGCCGGGGCTGAGGACGCCCAGCAGGCCGTAGAGCAGCGCGGCCAGCAGCGTGACCCACAGCATCATCCAGGAGTACGACACGGCGGCCGTGTAGAAGATGCCGAAGACGCAGACGGCGGTGAGCACGGCGGTGGGCAGCACGGCGCCGTCCAGGGGGACGGCGACGAGCAGGCCGAGGCCGATGCCGACGACGGTGCCGAGGACCCGGCGGAAGCCGCGGACCAGGGTCTCGCCGCGCGAGGTGGTGTTGACGAAGATCCACCAGGTGGCGCCGACGGCCCAGTACCAGCGCTGACCGGACACGAGCTGGCCCACCACGAGGGCGAAGCCGGAGCCTACGGTGGCCTGGACGGCCTGGCGGGTGGTGATGCGGGCCAGGCCGGTTCCGGCGGGCGGTGCGGGCACGGGCGGCGGCGGGAGCCGGCGCTCGTAGCACCACAGCCCGAAGCGGACGGCCGCGGCGGTCGCCACGGAGAGCAGCACGGCGGCGGACAGCTCGGGGAGCTGGCCGGTGGTGGCGTGCAGGAACTGCGCGACGAAGAAGGTCATGAACGCGAACACTCCGAGGCTGTGCCCGCGCGGCCCCAGCGCCGGGCGTAGACGCCGGCGCCCACGACGGCGAGGAAGGCGAGGTCGCGGGCGACCGGATGGTCGTGCAGCTCCGCGGCCGCCGCGAGCACCGGCAGGCCGACGACCGGCAGCAGGGCGGTGGTGACCGCCTGGCCGCGGACGGTGGCGTCGGTGACGGTGAACAGGGCGAGCAGCGCGGCCAGGCCGCCGGTGACGGCGCCCGGGAGGGAGTGACCGGCGAGGCCGGTGACGGCGACGGCGAGGCCGATGCCGAGGACGGCCCGGGCGGCGAAGCGCAGTCGCACCCGCCCCGGGTCCGGAGCCACGAACACCCTCTTCAGCACTGCTTACCGCCCCCTCGGACATCGGCTCGGACATCGTGATCACGTCGGCATGAAAAAGGCGCCGCGGAGTCCCGCAGCGCCATCGACGCATCCATATCAGCATCCGGCCGCCACTGGCTCAAGCGAGTGCTTCACCACTGGGCCATTGGTACAGTGGAAGCCGCCGTGGAGCGGCCACGGGCGGGCCATCGGCCCATCGACGGACGGGGAGGCCGGGAGCTCATGGCCGTGGACGAGCTGGACACCCGCATCCTGCGGCTGCTGCTGGAGCAGCCGCGCACCAGTGTGCGCGAGTACGCCCGGATCCTGGGCGTCGCGCGCGGCACGGTGCAGGCGCGGCTCGACCGGCTGGAACGGGACGGCGTGATCACCGGCACGGGTCCCACCCTCTCCCCCGCCGCGCTCGGCCATCCGGTGCTGGCCTTCGTGCACATCGAGGTCACCCAGGGACACCTGGACGACGTGGGGGACGAGCTCGCCGCGGTGCCCGAGATCGTGGAGGCCTTCTCGATCACCGGCGGCGGCGATCTGCTGACCCGGGTGGTGGCGCGGGACAACGCCCACCTGGAGGACGTGATCCAGAAGCTGATCAGCCTGCCGGGCGTGGTGCGCACCCGCACCGAGGTGGCGCTGCGCGAGCGGGTGCCGCAGCGGCTGCTGCCGCTGGTGGAGTCGGTGGGGCGGGCCGCGGCGGAGCCGGCGGGCGGAGGGCCGGGGAGCCGGCCGGGCGGACGGCGGGGAGCAGGCCGGGCGGACGGCGGGGAGCCGGCCGGGCGGACGGGCGGGGAGCAGGCCTGACAGACGGCGGGGAGCCGGCCGGTGGGCCGCGGTGAAGTGATCGTTTGACATGCTGGTCCCATGAGCATGCTCGACGGCACATCGGTCCTCTTCGACCTGGACGGAACGCTCGTGGACAGCGAGCCCAACTACTACGAGGCGGGCCGGCAGGTCCTCGCCGAACACGGCGTCGACTTCAGCTGGGCGGAGCACGAGGAGTACGTGGGCATCAGCTCGCACGAGACGGTCGCCGACTGGGTGCGGCGGTACGGCCTGCGGGTGCCGGCCGAGGAACTGCTCGCCGAGAAGAACCGCCGGTACCTGGAGCTCGCGGCGGCGCGGACGCGGGTCTTCCCCAGATGCGGAAGTTCGTCGAGCTGCTCGCGGCCGAGGGCGTGCCGATGGCCGTCGCCTCGGGCTCGTCGGCCCGGGCCATCACGGCGGTCCTGGCCGCGACGGGCCTGGACGCGATGGTGCGGACGGTCGTCTCGGCCGAGGAGGTCCCGCACGGCAAGCCCGCTCCCGACGTCTTCCTGGAGGCGGCCCGCCGGCTCGGCGCCGACCCGGCCGGCTGCGTGGTGCTGGAGGACGCCGCCCCGGGTGCCGCCGCCGCGCACGCCGCCGGGATGCGCTGCATCGCCATCCCCTATGTGGCCGCGCAGGCCGACGCCCCCGAGTTCGCCACCGCGGACCTGCTGCTGCGCGGCGGCCAGGCGGAGTTCACGGCACGCGCGGCGTACGACTGGCTGACGCGCTCAGGGCCGGCCGGCTGACGCGTACGGCCGTCCGACGCCCGGCCTGCTGACGCGTACGAGGTTTTGCCCCGGCCGCTGATCGGTTCGCCGCCCGCGTCCGTATCTCCTGGTGTCCGAGCTTGTCTTCGTCCCAGGAGGCCCGATGCGCATCACGCGCACCACGGCAGGAACCGTCTTCGTCAGCGGTGCCCTGGTCCTCACCGTCAGCGCGCTCGCCTACCCCGCGAT
This sequence comes from Streptomyces sp. SW4, assembly GCA_003248315.1. GTDB lineage: Bacteria > Actinomycetota > Actinomycetes > Streptomycetales > Streptomycetaceae > Streptomyces. The sequence goes on along the minus strand of QKWM01000004.1, from coordinate 5,002,956 downwards.
GCTCGGGATGCAGACCACGGCCGGCGGCAAGGACCGGGTCATCGCCAACACGAGGTTCGGACCCCTCACCGAGGCCGACCGCGACTTCGTGGTGAAGGTCCGGGCCGCGGGACTGTGGGAGTACCCGCTCGGGATGATGGCGATGGAGCGGGGCACGACGCCCGAGATGAAGGAGGCCGGCGAGCACCTGGTGGTGGGCCACGCCCGGCTGGACGCCACCTGCCGCAGGATCGCGCCGGAGCTGGGCATCACCCTGCCCAACCAGGCCTCCCCGCAGCAGCAGCAGTTCGTGTCGACGGTGGACGGCACCACGGGCAGGCAGTTCGACACGACCGCGGTCAACATCATGCGGATCACGCACGGCCAGATCTTCCCGGCCATCGCGAACATCCGCGCCAACACCAAGAACTCGCTGGTCCGCCAGCTCGCCGACCAGGCCAACGACACGGTGCTCGACCACATCACGGTGCTGGAGAAGACCGGCATGGTCAACTTCGACCAGGTCAACTTCCAGCAGACCGCGCCGCCGGGCCTGCCGACGTCCAGCTCACCCCGCCGGCGCCGCCGCCCGGGAACCGGTGCTCTCGCTGACCGAGCCCCGGGGCTGGAGGTGAACACGAGCTCGCCGACACCGACACCGACGACGGCGGGGTGACGGAGCGTCCATCCGGTCGGGTCAGGAACGGCGGCGGGGTGGCGGGGCGTCCATCCGGTCGGGTCAGGAACGGCGTCGGGTGGCGGGGACACCTGTCCCGTCAGGAACGGCGGCGGGGCGGCCGGGGCTTCCGCCGGTCAGGAACGGCGGCGGGGGCGGCCGCGCCGGGCGCCGCCCTTGGGGCGCCGGCACCGGAGGCGCGCCGCGCGCCGCCCGGGAAGTCGGCCGGCCGCCGCCCGACTTCCCGGTCTGCTTGCCGCCGGCCGGGTGCGCTTCTTGCCGCGGTCGTCGCCCTGCGGGCGGTTCCCGCCCCGCTCCTCGCCCGGCCGTTCCGCGGACCGGCGGCCCCTCGTGCTGTTGACGGTGCGGCCGCGGACGATTCCGATGAACTCCTCGACCAGGTCCGTGTGCGCGTCCTGCGGCCAGGACAGGGCCACGCTCGACCGGGGGCGTCCGTCACGGGCCGGTGCGTCAGATCCTTGCGGTGGTGCAGCCGGGCCAGGGACAGCGGGACGACGAGGACGCCGATGCCCGCCGCCACGAGTTCGACGGCGTCGCCCGTGGTGGCCGGGCGTTCCAGGGCCGGCCGGCCCGGCGGCCGCTCCCAGCCGAGGACGTCGTCCAGAGGGTGCAGCACGATGTCGTCGGCGAGGTCGTCGAGGGAGACCTCGTCGGCCGCGGTGACGAGGTGGTCCTTGGGCACCACCACGACCGTGGTCTCCGTGTAGAGCGGGATGGCGCTGAGGACGTCCCGGTCGACGGGCAGCCGCACCAGGCCGGCGTCGGCGTCGCGGCCCAGCAGGACGTCGCCCGCTGCGGCGGCGGTGATCTGGTCCAGCGACAGCGGCACGTCCGGCAGCCGCTCGTGCCAGATGCGCACCCATTTGTCGGGCATCACCCCGGGACGTAGGCGAGCCGGAACGCGGGGGTTTCCTCCGAGCCTGTCACCCGGCCAGGTTACCGGGCGTGGCCGGGGCCGCCGCCGCCGGTGTGGTCGGGCCCCCGCGCCCGCTCGTTACCCTGGACGGCATGACGTCGCACCAGAACACCCAGACGATGAAGCCCGCCACCGCGGCGAAGAAGCTGGGTGTGTACCTCGAGGCCACCCCGCCGACTTCCGGGAGGGTGTGGTCTCACGGGCCGAGCTGAACGCGCTCCAGGCCGACCCGCCCGCGTGGCTGCGGGACCTGCGGCGCGACGGCCCGCACCCGCGCCCGGTGGTCGCCGCCAAGCTGGGCGTCTCCATCGCCGGCTGCGGCGCGGCGGGGTCACCGAGGCGCTCACCACCGAGCAGATCGAGGAGCTGAAGCGGGAGCGGCCCGAGTGGCTGGAGCGGGAGCGTGCCGTGCAGGCCGAGGTCCGCAAGGAGGCGGCCCGGGTGAAGCAGCAGCAGGCCGCGCGGGCCGAGCGCGCCTGACCGCGGGCGCGCGGGCCGAGCGCGCCTGACCGCGGGCGCGCGGCCGAGCGCGCCCGACCCGCCGGCGCGCGGGCGGGGCCCGTCCGACCCGCCGCCGGGCGGCCCGGCCGCCTGCCCCTCGTGATCGACGGTGTCACCGCCGGCCGGCGGGAAACCCGGCGCACAGAGGCGGACGGTCCGGCGAAGGTCCCGCGAAGGGGAGTGAGCCCGATGAAGTACGGCGAACTGGTCCACAAGGTGCGGGAGCAGAGCCCGTCGGCCGGCCGGGAGGAGGCCGCACGCTCGGTGTCCGCCGTGCTCGGCACGCTGGTGGAGCGCCTCCCCGAGGGCTCGCCCGTCATCTGGTCGCCCAGCTGCCGCACGAGCTGGCCGGTCTGACCGAGGTGGCCGGCCCCGAGGAGCCGACGCCGGACGGGCACGGGCGGCCGGCGGCCGGTGAGCGTTTCGGGCTCACCGCGTTCGCCGGGCGGGTGGCCTGGCGGGCCGGCATCGACGAGGACGAGGCGCTGCGCCGTTCGGCGGTGGTGCTGAACGTCCTGGACGCCTTCGTCTCCCCGAGGAGATGACCAAGGTCGCTGGGGCGTTGCCGGCCGACATCCGGGAGCTGCTGCCGACCGCTCGGGCGATGGAGACCGAGGTCTGACCCCAGGGCTGCACCGCTTACCGATTCTTGTTCACGGCGTCCACGGCGTCCTCGGCGTCCTTGGCGTCCTCGGTTTCCGCGGTTTCCACGGTTTCCACGAGGAACCCGCCGCGGCCGTCGAACCGTACGCGCAGTACGGCGTCGAACCCGTCGCCGGTCGTCGGGCGTCGCATCCGCTTCGACGTCGCGCGGACACCGGCGTCCGGGACGCGGGCCCGGCCGGTGCGGGCCGCGTTGCGGCGCAGGGACCCTGCCGGGTCGGGCGGGAACCAGTAGGCGACGACCCGGGCGCCGTGGGCCCGGCCGGCCGCCACCAGCGGGTTCCATTCCTCGGGTGAGGGTTGGTGTTGTCGACGGCGACCGGCCGGCCGGCGGCCAGGGCCTCTTCGACCAGCCGCATCTGCCGGGCCTGCTTGTGCCGGGCGGCGCGCGGGAACAGGTCCTTGCTCACCTGCGTGTACCGGTCCTTCAGGAACCGCTCGTAGAAGGTCGACTTGCCCGAGGCCTGGAGTCCGACGAGGACGGCCAGCACGACCGGTTCGGCCGGGCCGCCCCGTGCGGCGGCCCCGTCCGGTTCCGCCGGGCTCGCCGGGGTCGGGGCATCGTCCTCGGCCTCCTCAGCCCTCCGCCTTCTGCTCGGTCATGCTCCACGCGTACTGGAGCCAGTCCGACACGGCGACGGCGCTCAGGCCCGCGCACACCAGCCGGGCGGCCCGGGGCGCGCAGGCGTAGGAGGCGACGAGTCCGCCGGACACCCAGGCGGAGGTGCAGAACGGGCAGGAGACCAGGTCTCCCACGGCGCGCCGCAGGCCGGTGCCACGGGGTGCGTCCATGACCTCGGCGGCCTCGCCGTCCCGCTCGCGCCGCGTGAACGGGGCCCGCAGGAAGCTCGTCACCTTGTCCTTGGTCAGCAGCCGGGAAGCCTTGAAGGTCGCGGTGCCCAGGAGGACCACGTCCCAGGGCGGCACCCGGTCGGGCAGCCGCACGCCCGGCGGCGGGCCACCAGGGCGAAGAGTCCCGCGCCCGTCACGAAGGTGGCGGCCAGCGCGGCGTACCGGCGAGCGGGGTCTCCTCCCGCCGCCGTACGGCCGCCCGTCGTCACCGCCGTACGGCCGCCCGTCCTCTTCCTGGCGCTCGGTACCGGCGGTCATGCGGCCCCTCCCCGGCTCCGGCGCCCGGCTCCTCGTGCTCGTCCGCCGGCCGAAGAAGTCCGCCCAGTCCGGGGCAGCTGGGCGAGGAGGTGGTCCACCTGTCCGGCGGAGACCGTGTCGGCGACGGTGGAGAGGACGGCGCAGGCGTCCCATTCCGCGGTGCGCGGCCGGGCGCCGGTCTGCTGGGCGACCCGCCGCAGGAACTCCTCGCGGTCGAACGTCTCGGGGCGCCGCGTTCCAGGCGCAGCGCCTCGTCCAGCGGGGCGGGCAGCTGGGCGGCGAGGTCGGCGGCCTCCTCGGGACGATCCGCGACGCGAGCGCCCACAGCACCGCCTCGGTGACCTGCTCGGCCTCCTCCTGGCTGTGGTACTCCCCGCGATCGCGGACCCGGGCCAGGAACTCGTCGGCTCTCACCACGCTCCTCCTTCTGCCGATCCCCCGTGATCCCGGCCCGGGTGCCCGCGGCGCGCGGGCGTAACCGGCCGATGGCGCGGCTCAGCGCCGTGCGTCCGTCGCCGCGGCCAGGTCGAGGACGCGGGCCAGGGCGTCGTCCCGGAACAGGGCCCGCCCGGCGGCGACGCGTTCCCGCCGGGCGGGTCCGTCGGGCAGGAGCCTGTCGAGGGAGCCGAGCAGGGCGGCGGCGTCGCCGGCGGTCTCGGAGACGCCGAGCGCGGCCATCCGCCGGACTCCGTCGGCGCCGTGGCCGGGTATCGGGCGGTGGCCGACGACCGGGAGCCCGGCGGCGAGCGCCTGTACGGCGGTCTGCCCGGCGGCATTGTCGATCAGGGCGCGGGCCGCGTGCAGCAGGCCCGGCATGTCCGTCACCCAGCCCAGCGGGAGCACGCCCGGGACGCGCTCCAGGGTGCGGCGCAGCCGCTCGTCGCCGCCGCACAGCACGACCGGCAGGCAGCCGTGGCCGGCCAGGAGCCGGGCGGTCTCCTCGACGCCGGTGGCGACGCCCCAGGAACCGGTGGACAGCAGGACGGCCGGCCGGCCGGGGCGCACCGGTCGAACAGCCGCCGCCACTCGGCCGCACCGGCCGCACCGGCGGCACCGACCGCACCGGGCAGGCCTGAGCCGCCGGAGTCGCCCGACCCGCCGGAGCCACCGGAGTCGTCCGAGCCGCCGGAGCCGTCCGCGAAGAAGTCCGGTGCCACGACGGGGCCGCACGCTTCGGCCGGCCCGCCGGTCATCGCCCGCACCTCGCGCGCGGCCTCCTCGGAGAGGCACAGGTGGTGGTCGTTGCCGGGGTGCGCCCACTGGCGGTGCGCGGCGAAGTCGATCACCAGGACGACGCTGGGGACGCGGAGCAGCCCGCGCTCACGCAGGTGCCCGGTCAACTGGGCGCCGAGATGGAAGACCGGCACCACCACGTCCGCGCCCGTGCGCCCGGCCAGCTCCAGCAGGCGGCCGCCGGCCAGGCGGGCCAGCGGGGTGCCGCCGGGGCGGCGCCCGGAGCCGGGGCGCAGGAACAGCTCGTACAGGGCCGCGTACGCCCAGGGGGCGTGGCGTACCGAGCCGCGGTAGAAGCCCCGCAGCGCGTCGCCGAGCCGGTACGGCAGCAGGGTGAGGACGTCGACGACGAGGGCCTCGTCGCCGCGCTCCCGGGCCCGCCGCGCCAGTTCGGCGGCGACGGTGTCGTGGCCGGCGCCCATGCCGGCGCTGACGACCAGCAGCCTGCGGGCGTCGTGCGGGGCTGCGGTGCGGGTCCGGTGGGACCCGGGGAACTGCGAGGCTGCACGGCTGACAGGGTCACCCGCCCGGCCGGTGTCAAACCGCCCGGGCGCCCCGACGCACCCCGCCCGCCCCTCACCGCGACCCGCCCCCCACTGGTCGGTGTCCCACGGTCCCGTCCGGCCGGAGTCCCGCGTCTCCCCCTCCCCCGGCTCGTGCCGTCGCGTCCCGGGCGCCGTAGGCCATGTGTGCCACCGACGCCCGCCTACCAGGTCACACCGGGGCGTTTCGGGCATTAGGCTCCGGGTTACTCCGTCAGCGCCCGTCCCGCTCGTCCGCCGAGGTGGTCCGTCATGGTCCCTGCCTTCTCCCGCACCGGGTCCGCTCCCGGTCCGCCGGCCGCCGCGCCCGACGCGGACTCCGCGAAGGCCGGGCACCGGGGAGGCGGGGCGGGACACGGACGCGGACCGCGCTCGTGACCGGCGCCTCCTCCGGGATCGGGGCCGCGGTGGCCCGCAGGCTGGCGGCCGACGGCACCTGGCGGATGGTGCTCAGCGGGCGCGACCCGCACCGGCTGGGCGTCGTGGCCGAGGAGGCCGCCGCCACCGCCTTCGCCGCCGACCTCGCGCTGCCCGGCGCCGGCCGGCAGCTCGCCGACTTCGCCTCGGCCACGCTCGGGCCGGTCGACCTGCTGGTGGCCGGTGCCGGGATCGGCTGGGCCGGGGAGTTCCGCGACATGCCCCGCACGCCATCGACGAGGTGATCGGCACCGACGTCGTGGCCACCCTGCGGCTGGTGCGGCTGGTGCTGCCGGGCATGGTGGCCGCCGGGACCGGCCGGGTCGTGCTCGTCGGCTCGCTGGCGGGCAGCGTCGGGGTGCGGGGCGAGGCCGTCTACTCGGCCGCCAAGGCCGCGCTCGGCGTCTTCGCGGACGCCCTCCGCTACGAGTTGCGCGGTACCGGCGTGGGCGTCAGCCACGTGGTGCCCGCCGTCGTCGACACCCCCTTCTTCGAACGCCGCGGCACCCCCTACCGGCGGACCCGGCCGCGGCCGATGCCGCCGGAGCGGGTGGCCGACGCGATCCGGGACGCCGCCGTGCGGGGGCGGGACGAGGTGTACGTCCCCGGCTGGCTGCGCCTGCCGTGCCGGGTCCGCGGCGCCGCCCCGGACTGTTCCGGTCGCTGGCCGCCCGGTTCGGATGAGCGGGAGCGGGGGGCCGCGCCGATGAGCGCGCTCACCGTCGTCCTCGCCCTGCTCGCGGCACTGTGCAACGCGGGGGCGTCGGTGCTGCAGCGGCGGGCGGCGGCCCAGGACGGCGACGACGGCTCACGCGGTCCCCTGCGCTGGGTGCTGCGGCTGATGCGTGATCCGTTCTGGGTGGGCGGGCCGTCCTGCTGGCCCTGACGACCGTGTTGCAGGGTGCTGCCCTGGCGGTGGGCAGCCTGGCCCTGGTCCAGCCGCTGCTCGCCAGCGAGCTGCTGTTCACCCTCGTGGTCGGCAGCCTGGTGTTCCACCGGCGGCCCGACCGGCGGACCTGGCTGGCGTTCGCGTCGCTGGCCGCCGGGCTGGCGCTGTTCCTGGGCGCCGCCGCCCCGTCCCCCGGCCGGGACACCGCCTCGCCGGGCGGGTGGGCGGCGGCGGGACTGGTGCTGCTGGCGGTGGTGGCGGGGCTCGTGGCGGTGGGCCGGCTGGTGCGCGGGGCGCCGCGGGCCGCGCTGTTCGGCTCGGCGTCGGCGGTGTCCTTCGCGGGGACGGCGGCGCTGCTGAAGGAGGTCACCGGGCGGCTCCCGCAGGGCGTGGGCGCCGTGCTGACGCAGTGGCCGCCGTACGCGACCGCGGTCGTCGGGCTGACCGCCTTCCTGCTGTTGCAGAGCGCGCTGCGCGCCGGGAGCCTGGCGGCCTCGCAGCCGGCGCTCACCCTCGGCGACGCGCTGACCAGCGTGGCGCTCGGCTGGGCGCTGTTCGGCGAGCAGGTGGCGCTCGGCGTGCGGGTGCTGCCCGAGGTGATCGGCGTGGCGCTGATCGGCCTGGGCAGCCTGGGCCTGGCCCACGCGCCGTCGGTGCACGGCGCCTGGGACACGGCGGCGGCCCGCGACGGCCCCTGACACCGGCCGGGACGCGGAGGGGCGGGTACGGGACGACACGCCGCCGGTCGCTGACGCGGACGGGCGGGGCCGTCCCGCGCGCCCGGTCCAGCGGGGCGGATCTTGAAAGCGGGTGCCGCACGGCATCCGGGACGCAGGGCCGCACGAGAGGAGTGCCGCATGCCCGAGTGGATCCGTACGGGCCGGAGCGCGGCGTGGGCCGCTGTGCCGGCCGGCGTCGCCCTGGCCCACGTCGGTCCGGCGGCGACCTGGCTGCCCGGCGTACGCCGCCGCTGGTTCCCGGCGCTGTCCGGGCAGGGCCGCGCCGGCCATGTGGCACTCACCTTCGACGACGGTCCGGACCCGGCGTCCACACCGCACTTCCTGGACGCGCTGGACGAGCTGGGCGTGCGGGCGACGTTCTTCGTCCTCGGCGAGAACGTCGCCCGCCACCCGGCGGTGGCCCGGGACACGGTCCGGCGGGGGCACGAGCTGGCCGTGCACGGCTGGCGGCACGACCGGCCGTGGCGTCCGGCGCCGGCCCGGGACCTGCGGGAACTGCGGCGCGCGGCGCGGACGGTGACCGAGGCGGCGGGCAGCCCGCCGTACTGGTACCGGCCGCCCTACGGCATCCTCACCGCGGGACGCTGGGCCGCCGCCCGCCGGACGGGCCTGCGTCCGGTGCTGTGGACGGCGTGGGGCGAGGACTGGACGGCGCGTGCCACGCCCGCCTCGGTACGGGAGCGTGTGAGGGCGGACCTGCGCGGCGGCGGCACGGTCCTGCTCCACGACACCGATCACGCCGCCGCGCCGGGGTGCTGGCGCTCAGCCCTCGGCGCCCTGACGGAGATCGTCGGCGACTGCCGGGAGGCGGGGCTGACGGTGGGTCCCCTCGCCGATCACGGGGTGGGCGGCGCCGCGGAAGAACGGTGACCGGCCCACCCGGCGGCATCCCACCGCCAGCAGCCCACCGGCAGCAGTCCACCACCAGCGGCCCACCCACCAGCAGTCCACCCGCCAGCGGCCCCGGCGGCGGCGCACCCGCCGTCGCGACCCCGCGCCCCGCACGGAGGCGCGGGGCCCGGGCTCAGGCGGCCGTGCCCGCGACCTCGTGGTGGATCGGGGTGGCCGACCCGGTCAGCGGCATCCCCGTTCCACCGCGCCGGGCGGCGACGATCTCCGCCGCGATGGACACGGCGGTCTCCTCCGGCGTACGGGCCCCCAGGTCCAGGCCGATCGGCGAGCGCAGCCGGGACAGTTCCGGCTCGCCCAGGCCGGCGGCGCGCAGCCGGCGTTCCCGGTCGGCATGCGTGCGGCGGGAGCCCATCGCCCCACGTACGCCACCGGCAGCCGCAGCGCCTCGGTCAGCAGGGGCACGTCGAACTTGGCGTCGTGGGTGAGCACGCACAGCACCGTCCGGGCGTCGGTCCGGGTGCGGCGCAGGTAGCGGTGCGGCCAGTCGACGACGACCTCGTCGGCGTCGGGGAAGCGGGCCGGGGTGGCGAAGACCGGGCGGGCGTCGCAGACGGTGACGTGGTAGCCGAGGAAGCGGCCGGCCCGTACCAGCGCCGCGGCGAAGTCGACCGCGCCGAAGACGATCATCCGGGCGGGGGCACGCTCGACTCCACGAGCAGGGTGAGCCCGCCGGGGCAGTGCGAGCCGTCCTCCGCCACCTCGACGGTGCCGGTACGGCCCGCGTCCAGCAGGGCGCGGGCCTCGGCCGCCGCCGTCCGGTCCAGCTCGGTGGCGCCGCCGAGCCCGCCCTCCCAGGTGCCGTCGGCCCGCACCGCGAGGGACCGGCCGAGGAGGCCGGCGGGGCCGCGGACGACCCGGACGAGGGCGGCGGTGCCGCCGTTCGCGGCGGCCTCGACCGCCGCCCGGACCGCCGGGTCGCCGCCGGCCGGCGCGACGAGCACGTCGATGACGCCGCCGCAGGTCAGGCCGACGGCGAAGGCGTCCTCGTCGCTGTACCCGAACCGTTCGACGACCGCCGTGCCGTCCTGGAGGGCCCGTACGCACAGGTCGTACACGGCGCCCTCCACACAGCCCCCGGAGACCGAGCCGATCGCGGTGCCGTCCGCGTCGACGGCGAGGGCGGCGCCCGGGCCGCGCGGTGCGCTGCCGCCGACGGAGACGACCGTGGCGACCGCGAACCGACGGCCCTCGGCGAGCCAGCCGCTCAGCTCACCGGCGATGTCAAGCATCCGCGGCTCCCGCGGCGAGGACACGGTCGGGGCGGATCGGCAGATGCCGGTGGCGGTGGCCGGTCGCGTGCCAGACGGCGTTCGCGATCGCCGCCGCGGCGCCGACGATGCCGATCTCGCCGATGCCCTTGATGCCGACCGGGTCCTCCGGGTCGGGGTCGTCGACCCAGTCCGCCTCGATGTGCGGCACGTCGGCGTGCGTGGCGACGTGGTAGCCGGCGAGGTCGGCTCCGTAGGGGCCGCCGGTGGCCGGGTCGCGGATCCCCTCCTCGTGCAGGGCCATGGAGATGCCCCAGGTCATGCCGCCGATGAGCTGGCTGCGGGCGGTGAGCGGGTTGACGATGCGGCCGGCCGCGAAGACGCCGAGCATCCGGCGCACCCGCACCTCGCCGGTGGCGGGGTCGACGGCGACCTCGGCGAACTGGGCGCCGAAGGAGTGCCGTTCCTTCTGGGCGAGGGCGCCGAGGGCCTCGGTGGTGTCGGCGCGCACGGTGATGCCCTCCGGCGGGAGGTCCGCGCCGAGGGCGAGCCGCTCGCGCAGCTCCTCGGCGGCGGCGGTGACCGCCCACGACCAGGACCGGGTGCCGGTGGACCCGCCGGCGATCATCGCCGGCCCGAAGGCGCTGTCGCCGATCCGCACCCGCACCCGGTCGGGGGCCACCTCCAGGGCGTCGGCGGCGACCAGTGTGAGCGCCGTGCGGGCCCGGTGCCGATGTCGGCGGCGGCGATCCGCACCGTGAAGGTACCGTCGGGCTCGGCGGTCAGCAGCGCGGTGGAGGGTCCCGCGCCCGCCGGGAACGACGCCGCGGCGGTGCCGGTGCCGATCAGCCAGCGGCCCTCCCTGCGGACGCCGGGCCGCGGGTCGCGGCCGGCCCAGCCGAACCGGCGGGCGCCCTCCCGGAAGCAGGCGGCGAGGTTGCGGCCCGCGAACGGCAGCCCGGAGACCGGCCCGCGGTCGGGGTCGTTGCGCAGTCGCAGTTCGACGGGGTCGAGCCCGGCCTTCGCGGCGAGTTCGTCGAGCGCCGACTCCAGGGCGAAGGCGCCCGGTGCCTCGCCGGGGCGCGCATCCAGGTCGGTGACGGCACGTCGAGGCGGACCACCTCGTTGGCCGTGCGGTGCGCGTCGGCGTCGTACATGACGCGGGCCGGGCCGGCGGCGGGCTCCACGAACTCGTACACGGTCGAGGTGCGGTTGAGCGAGCGGTGCTCCAGCGCGCGCAGCCGTCCGTCGGCGTCGGCACCGAGCCTGACCCGCTGCGCCGTGGGGCTGCGGTGGCCGGTGAGGGTGAACATCTGACGGCGGGTCAGGACGACCCGGACGGGGCGGTCCAGGACGCGGGCGGCCATCGCCGCGGCGACCTGGTGGGCGCGGATGCCCTTGCTGCCGAAGCCGCCGCCGACGTGTTCGGACCGGACGCGCACCGCCGACGGGTCGAGCGCGAACAGGTTCGCCAGTTCGCCCTGGACCCAGGTGGCGCCCTGGTTGGAGTCGAGGACGTCGAGCCGGCCGTCCTCCCACCGCGCGGTCGCCGCGTGCGGCTCCATCATCGCGTGGTGTTCCTCGGGCGTGGTGTACTCCGCGTCCACGACCACGGCGGAGGCGGCGAGTTCGGCCTCGAGGTCGCCCTTCTCCGTCACGCCGGGCATGTGGCCGTCGGCCGGGTAGGCGTCGGGGCGGCCGGCGGAGAAGTCGGTGTCGTGCGGTTCCTCGTCGTACGTGACGGTGAGGCTCTCGGCGGCCTCCCGGGCCTGTTCGGGTGTCTCGGCGACGACCAGGGCGACCGGCCAGCCCGCGTGCGGCACCCGGTCGTGCTGGAAGACGGCCGCGGTCGGGTCGAGGACGCCGAGCATGCCGACGTAGTCGGTGGTCAGGCGGGGGGCGTTGCCGTGGTGCAGGACGGCGAGGACGCCGGGCATCGCCAGGACGGGGCCGGTGTCGATCTCCCGGATCCGTCCGCGGGCCACGGTGGAGACGACCAGCCAGCCGTGGGCGAGGCCGGTGAGGGGGAACTCCCCGGCGTAGCGGGCGGCACCGGTGACCTTGTCGCGGCCCTCCACGCGCGTGTGCGCGGTGCCGACGGCGCCCTGAACGGTCGTACGTCCGGTGGTGGCGGTGGTCATCGGGCGGCCTCCTCGGCGAGTTCGGTGAGCACGGCCACGACGAGGTTGCGCATGAGCGTCACCTTGTAGGCGTTGTGGGGCAGCGGCCGGGCGGCGGCCAGTTCGGCGTCCGCGGCGGCGGCGAAGGTCTCGGCGTCGGCCGGGGCGCCCACCAGGGCCCGTTCGGCGGTGCCGGCCCGCCAGGGGCGGGAGGCGACCGCGCCGAAGGCCAGGCGGACGTCGCGCACGACGCCGTCCGCGACGTCGAGCGCGGCGGCGACCGAACCGATGGCGAACGCGTACGAGGCGCGCTCGCGGACCTTGCGGTAGCGGGAGCGGGCGGCGGTGGGCGACGGCGGCAGGGTGATGCCGGTGATCAGCGCTCCGGGCGGCAGCGCGGTCTCGCGGTGCGGGGTGTCGCCCACCGGAAGGTAGAGGTCGGCGATCGGCAACCGGCCCGGCCCGTCGGCGGTTTCGTAGGAGACGACGGCGTCGAAGGCCGTCAGGGCGACGCCCATGTCCGAGGGGTGCACGGCGACGCAGTGCTCGGAGGCGCCGAGGATGGCGTGATTGTGATGCTCGCCCGCCACGGCGGGCAGCCGCTGCCGGGTACGCGCTTGTTGCAGGGCTTGGTCACGTCGGTGAAGTAGCCGCAGCGGGTGCGCTGGAGCAGGTTCCCGCCGACGGTGGCCATGTTGCGCAACTGCCCCGAGGCGCCGGCCAGTACGGCCTGGGTGAGCGCCGGGTAGCGGCGGCGGATCTCGGGGTGGGCGGCGAGATCGCTGTTGGTGACGGTGGCGCCGACGCGCAGCCCGCCGTCGGGCGTCGTCTCGATGGCGTCCAGGGGCAGTTCGCGGACGTCGACGAGGCGGGCGGGCCGCTCGACCCCGGTCTTCATGAGGTCGACGAGGTTGGTGCCGCCGCCGAGGAAGCGGGCGTCGGGGTCGGCGGCGAGCAGGGCCACCGCACCGGGGACGTCGTCGGCGCGCAGGTAACCGAATTCCTTCATGCCGCGGCCTCCCCGGAGTCGGTGCCCGCACCGGCGTCGGTGGCCGCGTCGACGCCGGCGGCGCGGGCGACGGCCTGCACGATCGACACGTAGGCGCCGCAGCGGCACAGGTTGCCGCTCATCCGCTCCCGGATCTCCTCCGGGGTGAGCGGGGGCGGCCCGGCCTCGGGGCGTACGTCGTCGGTGGCGGCGCTGGGCCAGCCGGCCGCGTGCTCCGGAGCACGGCGACGGCCGAGCAGATCTGGCCCGGGTGCAGTAGCCGCACTGGTAGCCGTCGAGGTCGAGGAAGGCCTGCTGCACCGGGTGCAGCCGGTCGCCGTCGGCCATGCCCTCGATGGTGGTGATCTCGCGCCCCTCCGCCGCGACGGCCAGCTGGAGGCAGGACACGGCCCGGCGTCCGTCGACGAGGACGGTGCAGGCGCCGCACTGCCCTGGTCGCAGCCCTTCTTGGTGCCGGTCAGATCGAGCCGCTCGCGCAGCGCGTCGAGCAGGGTGGTGCGGTGGTCGACGGACAGGGCGTACTTCTCGCCGTTGACGGTCAGGACGATGTCGCTGTGCGTCGACGAGGGAGCTGGGGCCATCATCAGCCTTCTTCTGCGTCGGGAGGCCAGTCGTGGAAAGCACTCGGGAGCGGTCGGGTCCGGGCTGTGCGCTGTACGTGCGGGCGGCGGGCGGTCCGTGTGGTCCGGGTGGTCCGTGTGGTCGTGGTACGCGGGTGCGACGGGGCGAGGCACGCCCGTGGGCGCGCCCGGCACCGCGGATTCGGGGCGCGAGGCCGCGCACACCGGCCGCGTCCGCCGCTATGGTGGTGGCAACCGGACAACTGTCCGCTCATCAAGAACTTAACGGACAGCTGTCCGGTTAGCAAGGCCGTTTTTTCGGCCGTGACCCGCCGGGAGGACGCGTGGGGCAGCCGAAGAGGGACGTGCCGCTGCGCAGCGACGCGCAGCGCAACCGGGAGCGGATCCTCGCCGTGGCCGTGGCCGAGCTGACCCGTTGCGCGGACGTCCCGCTGAGCACGATCGCGAAGAAGGCGGGCGTCGGGCAGGGCACGTTCTACCGGAACTTCCCAACCGCGAGGCGCTCGTCCTGGAGATCTACCGGCACGAGATGCGGCAGGTCGCCGAGAGCGCGGCCGAGCTGCTGGCGGACCGGGAGCCGGAGCAGGCGCTGCGCGCGTGGATGGACCGCCTCGCCCGGTTCGCCATGACCAAGGCCGGTCTCGCGGACGCCATCCGCCAGGCCACCAGTGCGCCCGGCGGCCCGGGGCGGCCCGCCAACACGCCCGTCCTCGACGCCGCCGCGCTCCTGCTGCGCGCCAACGAGGAGGCGGGCACCATCCGCCCGGCCTCACCCCGACGACTTCCTCCTCGCCATCGCCGGGCTCTGGCAGCTCGATCCGCACGGTGACTGGCAGGCGCGGGCCGGCCGGCTGCTGGACCTCGTGATGGACGGCTTGCGGGCGGGGGCGCCGGGCCGGTGAGCCGCCCTGGCGCGGGCCGCCCGGGCGGGTGGTGGAGTGGCGGGGCGGTGGAGTGGCGGGGCGGTGGAGTGGCGGGGTGACGGGTGAGCCTCGCCGGGGCGGCCGAGGGGGGTGGCGGGATGGCGGGTGAGCCTCGCCGGGGCGGCGCGGGTGGCGGGTGGCAGGTGGCGGGTGAGCCTCGCCAGGGCGGCGCGGGCGGTGCGGAGAGGCCGCGCGGGGCGGCCGGGTGGTGCGGAGGGCCGCGGGGGCGCGCGGGGGCTGCGCAGGAGGGGTGGTTCGGCGCGGTGGGCGGCCGCACGGGGCGCGCGGCAGGGCGGTGCGACGCGGCGTGGGGCGGGACGGCGCGGCACGGGGCGGCACGGGGCGGGACGGCGCGGCACGGGGCGGCAAGGGGCGGCGCGTGGGGCCACGGCCGGGGCGGTGCGGCGTGGCGCGGACGGCCTGGTCATCCGGTGTGATCCGCACGCCTGTGCGTGCACCCGTGCGCCCCCGAGATGTGGGCACGCGGCGCGGCGACGGCGAGTTGACCGGGCAGAACAATGACTCGAGCGGGCCGGCGCGGCACCACCGGCCCGGTCCCCGCGTCGGCCGAAGCAGGTGGTGATCCATGAGCGAGGCCCTGTCCGCCTCCGTCCGGACGTCAGGCACGGCACCCGGCTGGACGTCGGGCACGGCGCCCGGCGCCCTTCCCGTGGCCGGTCACGCCGTCCCGCTGCTGCGCCGACCGCTGGACTTCCTGGTCTCCCTACCCGCCCACGGCGACCTGGTCGAGATACGCCTGGGCCCCGGCGCGCCTGGGTGGCCTGCGAACCGCGCCTGGTCCACCGGATCCTCACGGACCCGCGCACGTTCGACAAGGGCGGTCCGCTCTACGACCGGCTGCGCACGCTGATGGGCGACGGCCTCGTCACCTGTCCCCACGCGGACCACAAGCGCCAACGCCGGTTGCTCCAGCCCGCGTTCCACCCGGTCCGCGTCGCCGGGCACGTCGCCGCGACGGCCGAGGAGGCCGAGGCGGTCTGCCGTGACTGGCGCGCGGGCCGGCGCGTCGACGTGACGGCGGAGATGCTGACGCTGACCACGGGCGTCACCAGCCGGCTGCTGTTCTCCGGCTCCCTGGACGCGGACCGGGCCGCCGCGGTGCGGGCCTGTCTGGCCACGGTCGTCCGGGGCCTGTTCGTCCGGACGATCGTGCCCGTCGACGCCCTGTTCCGGCTGCCGACGCCCGGGAACCGCCGCTGGCGGCAGGCGATCACGCGGCTGCACGCACTGGTGGACGGGATCGTCGCCGAGCGCCGCCGCGGCGCGCCCCTCGACGACCTGCTGGGCACGCTGCTGGCGGCGGCCGACGCCGGCGGGTCCGAGGCGCCGACCGGGCGGGAGGTCCGCGACCAACTCGTCACACTCCTGCTCACCGGCGTCGAGAGCACCGCGATGTGCCTGGCGTCGGTCTTCGGCCTGCTGGCGGAGCACCCGGAGGCGGAGCGCCGGGTGCACGAGGAGGTCGACGCGGTGCTCGGCGACCGGTCCGCGCCCGGTCCGCGGGAGCTGACGCGGCTGGTCCACACCCGCTGCGTCGTCACCGAGACGCTGCGGCTGCGCCCGCCGGGCTGGCTGTTCACGCGGATCACCACGCGCGAGACGGAACTGGCCGGCCGTCGGCTGCCCCGGGGCGCGACGGTCCTGTACAGCCCCTATCTCCTGCACCACCGGGCGGCGTCCTTTCCGGAGCCCGAGCGGTTCCGTCCCGAGCGGTGGCTGCCCCAGGAGGCCCGGAAGACCCAGGCGGGGCCCGGTGGGGCGGCCTCGGCCCCGGTGGCGTCCGGTGGCGCGATGGTGCCGTTCGCGGCGGGCAGCCGCAAATGCATCGGCGACGGGTTCGCGATGGCGGAGGCCGTCGCCGCGGTGGCCACCGTCGCCCGCCGCTGGAGGCTGCGCGCGGTGGACGGGCCGGCCGGACCGCCGCGGCCCGCGGCGACGCTGGGCCCGCGGTCCCTGGTGCTGGTCCCGAGCCGCGGGCCGGACGCCGCGCCGGCAGAGCGACCGGTGGGCCGTCCCCGGCACCCTGAGCGGCCCGCCGGCCCCTCTGAGGCGCCCACCGGCGCCCTGGCGCCCGACGCAACACCGACCAGGACCGACCAGCACCGACCGGCACCCGATTGGCAGGTGAGCACGCAGGTGACGAAGACGCCCGCGACAGACGAGGCCCGGACGGACGAGACCCGGACGGACGAGGCGGCGGCATCCCAGGCCGTGCGGTACGGGGCGGTCACGCCCGAGGGCACGTACGACGGGGCGGCACCCGAGGCCCTGCCGTACGACACCGCCGCCTGCGAGGCCGTGCCGTACGAGGCCCCTCCGGCGGCGTCGGCCGGCAGTCTCAAGGAGCTGATCGAGGCGACCCTGTACATGCCGTTCCCGTTCCGCGCCAACCCGCACGAGACACGGGCCGCGGCCGGAGTCGACGCCTGGCTGGCCCGCTGGGGCCTGACCGACGATCCCGCGGTCGCGGACATGATCGCCCGAACCCGCCCGGCCCAGCTCGCTGCCTACAACGGCCCGGAGCTGGACCCCGAGCTGCTCCAGCTGATGGCCGATCAGATCGCCTACCAGTTCGTCTTCGACGACCGGGCGGAGGAGGTCGGCCGGGACGGACCCGAGCGACTGCTCCCCCTGGCGTGCGAGAGCATCGGCGTCCTGCGCGACGACCGCGCGCCCCGCACCCCGCTGGGGGCCGCACTGGCCGACCTCTACCGGCGCGTGCAGCGGCGCTGCACTCCCGCGCAGGCGGCGCGCTGGGCCTGGTGCAGCAGGGAGTACGTGCACGGGCTGCTGTACGAGGCGGTGGCCCAGAGCCGCCCCGCCCCCGTACGCCTCGGTGTCCGCACGTCGATACGGGCGCTGATCGCGGGAGTCGAGCCGTTCTACCCGCTGAGCGAGGCGGCGCAGCCACGGGAACTGGCCCCCGGGGAACTGCACCATCCCGTCATGCGGCGCCTGGCGCGGCTGTCGGCCGACGCCGCGGTGTGGATACCGGACCTGTTCTCCGCGGTGAAGGAGCAGCGCACGGGCGGCCTGATCAACCTCGCCCTCGCCTACCAGCACGCGCACCGCTGCTCCCTGCCGCGGGCCGTGACACTGGCCGTCGGCCGGATCAACGCCACCATCGCCGAGTTCGAGCGGCTGCGGCGGGAGACCGCGCCGGAGCTGAGCCCGGCCGCCGTGGGATACGTGGAGGGCATGGCGGGCTGGATCCGCGGCTGCTACCACTGGTCGCGCACCGTACCGCGCTACGCCGACGCGGCGGCGGTGCCGGCACGGCCCTGACCCGGGCCCCGGGCTCTTCTCGTGGGGTCTCCGCGTTCTCCGGGCCGGGGCCTCGGGGCCTCCCCTCGCCGCGTCCGGATCCGGGCAGGCTACCCGGGCCGGGGAGCGTCCAATCCGGGAGCGGCTCGGGTTCACCCGTCCTCGTCCCGGTTGTCTCAGAATCCGGTCGTCCGGCACGGGTCGGGGCGTACCCTCGGCGCAGTTCTCCCACGGCCGGTGACAGGACGACAGGAAGCAGTACGGCACATGGCGAATGGGCTGCGGCAACCGAGCACGGGGCGACGGCCGTTGCTGGAGCGCCGTCGTGAACTCGAGGCGGTCGACGAGGCCTTGGCGCGGCTGTGCGACACGGGGGACGGAGTTCCCCGGGCCCGCCGGGGCGGGCTGCTGGTCTTCACCGGGTCGGCCGGGCTGGGCAAGACCACGCTGCTGGCGGAGGCCCGCGCCCGGGCCGTGGCGCGGGGATGCACGGTGCTGTCGGGCACCGGCGGCGAGAACGAGCAGGAGCTGGCGTTCCGCGTGGTACGCCAGCTCCTGCAGCCCACCCTGGCCGCCATGGACGAACCGGAGCGCCGGGCCTTCCTGGGCAGTTGGTACGACATCGTCGCCACCGCCCTCGGCCTGGAGGCCGCCGGCGCCGCCCGGAGCCCGGATCCGACCGGGGTGCGCGACGGCCTGGACTGGGTGATGACCCGGCTGACCGTGCGCCGGGCGCCCGTCGTGCTGCTCCTGGACGACCTGCACTGGGCCGACGTCGAGTCCCTGGGCTGGCTCACCTCGTTCGCCCCGCGCACCGAGGACCTGCCGCTGCTCGTCGTCGCCGCCTACCGGCCCGACGAACTGCCGCCGGACGCCGACGCCTTCCGGGCCCTCGCCGCCCGCCGGGGGACCGGCCGTTCGCCCTGGGGCCGCTCTCGGAGGCCGGTGTGGCACGGATCGTCCGGGACGAGGTCGGCGAGACGGCCGAGGACGGGTTCTGCGCGGAGTGCTGGACGGTCACCGGCGGCAGCCCCTTCGAGACGGTGGAACTCGCCATCCGGCTCGCCGAGGACCGGCTGCGCGGCACCCGGGACGAACTGCCCCGGATGCGGAGCCTGGCCACGGCGGTGAAGGGCCCGGGGCTGCTGGACCGGCTGCACCGGCTGGGCACGTCCACGGTCCGCTTCGCGTGGGCCGCCGCGGTGCTCGGCACGTCCGTCGCACCGGACCTGGCCGCCACGATCGCGGTGATCGGCAGCGAGGAGGCGGCGGAGGCCGCCGAACGGCTGCGCGCGGCCCGGATCCTGGCGGACGCCCCGGACCCGGTGGCGGGCTGGAGTTCGTGCATCCGCTGATCGCCACGACCGTCTACCGGTCCATCCCGCCCGCCCTGCGGGTCGGACTGCACAACGCGGCGGCGGAGGCCGTCCGGGCCGCCGGGCTCGGCCCCACGGCCGCGGCCCGGCACCTGCTGGAGGTCCCCTGCGAGGGACGGCCGTCGGCGGTCGCCTGCTTACGGGAGGCCGCCCGCGAGTATCTGCGTTCGGGGGCTCCCGAGGCCGCCCGGCGGGTGCTGTCCCGGGCCCTCCAGGAGCCGCCGCCGCCCCAGGACCGCGCCGCGCTGCTCCACGAACTGGCCGGCGCCACCTTCCTGATCGACCCCGCGGCCACGGTCAGTCACCTGCGGGAGGCCCTCGCGGAACCGGACGTCGAGCCCGGTCTGCGGGCCTCCATCGTCTACCGGCTCACCCAGGCCCTGGCCCACACCGACCAGATGGCGCAGGCGGCCCTGGTGGCCGCCGAGGAGGCGCGGCGCAGCCCGAACCCCCGTATCCGGCTGCGGATGCGCGCCGACCACTTCGTGTGGAGCGCGTTCCGCACCGACGAGCCGGACTCGCCGGCGCGCTCCCGCCGGCTGGCCCGGCTGGCCGCCCGGCTGCCCGGCCGCGGCCTGGAGGAGCGGTACATCCTGGGGCTGCGGGCCTGGGACGCCCTGGTGCGGGGCGAGCCGCGGCGTACCGCGCTCGGGCACGCCGAGGACGCCCTGCGCGGCGGCCTGAGCTGGACCGGCGACAACCGCGGCTTCGAGGTGCCGGTCTCGGTCGCCCTGGTGTTCATGTACGCCGACCAGCCGGGGCGGGCCGAGGAGCTGTTCGCCCGGGGCATCGCCGAGTGCGAGGCGAAGGGCTGGCGCGGCTCGCATCTGGCCCTGGGCCACGCCCTGTTCGGCTACATCCGCTACCGGAGGGGCTGTCTGGCGGAGGCCGAGGTGCTGGCCCGGGAGGGGCTGCGGATCGCCGAGCGGGTGGAGGGGGCGGTGCCCGCCCAGTGGTTCGCCGTGGGCATCCTCGTCCAGACGCTGCTGGCCCGTGGCCGGACCGCCGCCGCACGCCGGATCGCCGACACCTACCGTTACGGCGAGACCGTCCCGAACGCCGTCATCTACCCCGATCCGCGTACGGTCCACGCCGAGCTGCTGCTGGCCGAGGGCCGGCACCGCGCGGCCGAGCGGCAGCTCACCGAGGTCGGCGAGCGGCTCGACGAGCGCGGCTGGCGCAACCCCGCCTGGTGCCCCTGGCAGCTGCACCTGGCCTCCGCCCTGGCCCCCACCGACCCCGGCCGGGCGGTGCGGCTGGCCCGGGACGCGGTGGCGCGGGCCCGGGACTTCGGCGCCGCCTCCGTGATCGGCCAGGCCCTGCACGCGGAGGCCGAGGCGACCGGCGGGGCGGCGGCGCTGGAGAGGTACGCGGAGGCGGTCGAGGAACTGGAGCGGTCCCCGGCGTCGTACGAACTGGCCCGGGCGCTGGTCGGGCACGGCGCGGCCCTGGCCCGCGGCGGCCGGGTGCCGGAGGCCGCCGACCGGCTCTACCAGGGGCTGGAGCGGGCCGTGCACTGCGGTGCGGAGGGGCTGGCGGCGCGGGCCCGGGCGGAGCTGTCCGCGGCCGGGCTGCGTCCGCTGCCGCTGCGGTACGCGCGGACGGAGGCGCTGACCACGCGCGAGCGCCGGGCCGCCGAGCTGACGGCCCAGGGCGAGCCGGTCGCCGTGGTCGCCAAGGAACTGGGCCTCACGGAGCAGGGCGTGCGGCAGCTGCTGTCCTCGGTCTACCGGAAGCTGGGCACGGACCGGGCGGGCCTGCCCGCGCCCTGTCCGGCCTGCCACGCCGGCACCGGTGATCCGTCCGGCCGCGGTGCCGGGGCCGGACGGGTCCGGCGAGAGTGCGTGCCAGGCGTCGCGGGGCAGGCGCTGCTTCGCGGACACCCCCTAGCGGTGGGCGCGGGCCGCCGGGCCGCGGGCGGGGCGGGGCACTGCCCCGAGGACCGGGGCGGTGGCGTCGGCGGCGGGCCGCGCGGGGAGGCCGGCAGAAGCGTCGGCGGCGGGCCGCGCCGTGGGGTCCGGAGCGGAGTCGGGGGCGGGCGGGGGCACGGGGCCGGGGTCCGGGTCACGGTGGCGGTAGCGGCGCTCGGGGCGGCCGGCGACCCCGTAGCGCAGGGAGACCTCGGCAGTGCCGACGGTGTGGAAGTACTCCAGGTAGCGGCGGGCGCTGACCCGGGAGACGCCGGTCAGGGCGGCGCACTCGCTGGCGGACAGGGTGTCCTCGGCGGCCCGCAGCGTCCGTTCGATCAGCTCGGCCGTCTCCACGCTCATGCCCTTGGGCAGCGCCGGGACCGCCGCCGGCGCCGCCGCGCCCGCCAGGACGCGGTCCACGTCGGCCTGGCTGCGGACGACCGCCTCCCGCAGGCGCCCGCGCTGGACGGCGTACCGCTCCAGGCGGGTTTGGAGGTCCTCGAACTCGAACGGCTTGAGGAGGTAGTCGACGACACCGTGCCGCACGGCGCCGCGCACGGTGTCCGCCTCGCGGGCCGCGCTGATCACCATGACGTCGCAGTCGTGCCCGGCGGTGCGCAGCCGGGGAATGACGTCGAGCCCGAACAGGTCCGGCAGGTACAGGTCGAGCAGGACCAGGTCGGGCCGGAGCGCGTCGACGGCCGCGACGGCCTCCTCGCCGGTGCTGGCGACGCCGACGACGTGGAAGGGCTCGACGCGCTCGACGAAGGCGCGGTGCACCCGGGCCACCATGAAGTCGTCGTCGACCACCAGAACGCCGATCGTCCCGGCCGGGCCGGACCCACGACGGCCCCCGCCGGCACCGGACATGCCGGATGTTCCGGACCTACGGGATGCACCGGACGCGCCGGACGTGCCCCGCGTACCGCGCGTCCCCTGCGTGCCGCTCATCGTCTCGCTCCTTCCGCCACCGCGTCGGCGAGGTGGCTGACGGTCATGCGTGCGGTGAACATCGCCCCGTCGGGGGTGTTCGTCACCGATATCTCACCGCCGTGACGTTCGCAGACCAGGCGGGTCAGCGCCAGGCCGATGCCGCGCCCGCCCTCCCGGGCGGCCTTGGTGGTGAAGCCGTGCGCGAAGACCTCGCGGGCCAGTTCGGGCGCCACGCCGGGCCCGGAGTCACGGACGACGATCTCCACGCTGGAGGCGTCCTGGCGCAGCTCGACCTCGACCCAGGCCTCGTCCCCGGCGTGCTGCGAAGCGGCGGCCTCCACGGCGTTGTCGAGCAGGTTGCCGACCACGGTCGCCACGTCGGCGGCGTCCTCCGGGGTGAGCCGGTCCAGCGCCGTGCGGTCGGAGACCCTGAGGTCGACGCGGCGCTCGGCGGCGAGTGAGGACTTCGCCGTGAGCAGGGCGGCGACGGCGGTGTCGCGGACCCGGCGGCTGAGGGTGACATCCAGGGACTGGCGGCGCCGGCTCAGCGCCCGGATGTAGCGCACGACCTCCTCCTGTTCGCCGATCTGGATCAGCCCGGAGATCGTGTGGAGCTGGTTGGCGAACTCGTGGGCCTGCGCCCTCAGCAGCTCCGTCGTACTGCGGAAGGCGCCGATCTCCCGCTCCAGGCGGGCGAGTTCGGTGCGGTCGCGCAGGGTGGTGACCGAGCCGAGGAGGCGGCCGTCCTTGGTGACGGTCATCCGGTTCATGACCAGGACCCGGCCGTGGCGGACGACGACCTCGTCGCGCCGGCCGTCCCCGTCCGGGGCGGGCCCCGTCCCGGTGCGGGTGCCGACGAGGACGTCGCGCAGGCGCCCGTCGATGCCGAGACCGTCCAGGCTCTGCCCGACGCAGTCCTCGGGCAGGTCGAGCAGGCGCCGGCCCATCTCGTTGACGAGGGTGAGCCGGTGCTGCGGGTCGAGGGCGACCACGCCCTCGGCGATGCCGTAGAGCATGGCCTCGCGGTGTTCGGCGAGCCCGGCTATCTCCCGCGGCTCCAGGCCGAGGGTCTGCCGTTTGACGCGCCGCGCCAGCAGCCAGGAACCGGCGACGCCGAGCCCGCTGGCGATGCCGAGGTAGGCCAGCAGGTACGAGGAGGCCCCGCTCAGACGCTGCCACACGGTCGGGTCCTCCTCGCCGACCAGCACCGTGCCCAGGTGGCGCCCGAGGGTCGCCCGGGTGGCTCCGAGCACCGGCACCTGCGCCGCCAGCTCCCGGCGCCCGTCCACGGTCAGCGTCCCCGACCAGCCGCGGCCCGCGACGGCTCCGTCGCCGGGCGGCAGCCGGCCGCCGATCGCCGTGGGGTCGGTGGAGCTGACGATCCGGCCCTCGGCGTCGGCGACGGCCACCGTCGTGACCCCGGACTGGGTCTGCGTCGCGTTGACCAGCGGGGCGAGCGCCTCTCCGGGGACGGGCCGCTGCAACTGGCTGCGGACCAGGGGCGTGGCGGCCAGCTGCTCGGCCAGGGCGGTGACCCGGCGGCCCTCGACGCGGTTGAAGGTGGCCTTCGCCTGGGCGAGGGAGACCGCGGCGACCGCGAGCAGCACGACCACGACGATGGCGAGCTGGAGGACCAGCATCTCCCCGGCGAGGGTCTGGCGGCGGAAGGCGGGAACCACGGCGAACTCGATCTCCTGGCGGTCCGGCGGCGGGCGCCGCCGTGTACCGGGTCGCCATCATGGCGCCGACCTGCGGCGAAGTGAAGGGAGGTGCCGAAGGTCACGGACCGGCGGTGACCGCAATGACCACAACCTCCGTTGGTTACCGAAGGAAGACACGCCGCCGGGGCCCGGGCACCATGTGGCCCACATCACGCCCCCTCCCCCACAGGGCTTCCCGTACCGATCGACGCAACGACAGGTGGTGGCATTCGTGCGCCTGCGCACCCCCTCGCCCTGCTAGGGGCCGCCCTTCTCGTGCTGGTCGGGCCGCCGTTGCTGAAGACCGGCGACGGCACCGACACCGGCACACAGATCCCGGGCCTGCGCTTCATGGTCCCAACACGCCCGGCGGCGGCTACGACATCACGGCCCGTACGGCCGCGAAGAACGCCGAGGACGCCGGGCTCACGCACAACATCGAGGTGTTCAACCTGCCCGGCGCCGGCGGCACGGTCGGCCTGAGCCGGCTCGTGAGCGAACACGGCAACGGCAAGCTCGCCATGTCCATGGGCCTCGGTGTGGTGGGTGCCGCCCGCTCCAACCACGCGCCCAGGACGCTCGCCGACACCACGCCGATCGCCCGGCTCACCGAGGAGCAGGACGTCGTCGTGGTCGCCAAGGACTCGCCCTACCGGACCATCGGCGAGCTGATCGACGCCTGGAAGAAGAACCCGGGCAAGCTGCCGGTGGGCGGCGGGTCCTCCCCGGCGGGCCGGACCATCTCGCGCCGATGCTCATGGCGCAGGCCGCCGGGATCCAGCCGAAGCAGGTCAACTACATCCCGTTCGACGGCGGTGGCGAGCTGCTCGCCTCCATCCTCGGCGGCAAGGTGGCCTTCGGGGTCTCCGGCGTCGGCGAGTACCTGGACCAGATCAAGGCCGGCGAGCTGCGGGTGCTGGCGGTGACCGGTCCGGAGCGGGTGGAGGAGCTGGACGCGCCCACGCTCATGGAGTCCGGGTACGACGTGGACTTCACCAACTGGCGGGGCATCGTCGCCCCTCCCGGCCTGTCCGACGCCGAACGCGACAAGCTGACCCGGCTCGTCGAGAAGCTGCACGACTCGCCCGAGTGGCAGGCGTCGCTGAAGAAGAACGGCTGGGACGACGCCTTCCTCACCGGCGAGGAGTTCGGCGCGTTCCTGGACGCGCAGGACAAGCGCGTGGTGTCGGTACTGAAGGAGCTGGGGCTGTGACCGCACGGACCGACCTGCCCGCCACCGATGCGCCCGGGCGGCGCTCGTGGCTGCGCGACCATTCCGAACTGGGCGTGTGCGTCCTGCTGCTGGCGCTCGGCGTGCTCGTCCTGACCGACGCGCTCACCATGGAGGTGGACATCGGCCAGCGCGGCCCCGTCGGCCCGCGCACCGTGCCGGTCGTCGTCGGCGCCGGGCTGCTGCTCGTCGCCGCGCTGCTCGCCGTGGACGTGCTGCGCGGCGGCCGGGGCGAGGCCGAGGGCGGTGAGGACGTCGACCTCTCCGAGCCCGCCGACTGGCGCACCGTCCTGCTGCTCGCCGGCGTCTTCCTCGGCGCGGCCGTCCTGATCGAGCCGCTGGGCTTCCCGTCGCCGGGGCACTGCTGTTCTGGGGCGCCGCCTACGCGCTCGGCAGCCGCCGGGTGGACCGCGACCCGCTGATCGCGGCGGTGCTGTCCCTGGTGACCTATGCCGTCTTCGACCACCTTCTCGGGGTGCCGCTGCCCGGCGGTCCGCTGATGGGAGTGCTGTGACATGAACGCCCTCGACTCCCTGCTGAACGGCTTCGAGACGGCGCTGACCCCGGTCAACCTGCTGTGGGCCGCGCTCGGCGTGCTGCTGGGCACGGCGATCGGCGTGCTGCCCGGCATCGGCCCGGCGATGGCGGTGGCACTGCTGCTGCCGGTGACGTACGGGCTCGACCCGGTCGCCGCGTTCATCATGTTCGCCGGCATCTACTACGGCGCCATGTTCGGCGGATCGACGACCTCCATCCTGCTCAACACGCCCGGTGAGAGCGCCGCTGTGGTCGCGGCGATGGAGGGCAACCCGATGGCCAAGGCGGGCCGGGGCGCACAGGCGCTGGCCGCCGCCGCCATCGGCCACTTCGCCGGCGGCATGATCGGCACGGTGCTGCTGGTGGCGCTCGCCCGACGGTCGCCGACCTGGCGGTGGACATCGGCGCACCGGACTACTTCGCCATCATGGTGCTGGCGTTCATCGCGGTGACCTCCGTGCTGGGCTCGTCGCGGATCAGGGGCATGGCCTCGCTGCTGATCGGCCTGACCATCGGCCTGGTGGGCCTGGACCAGATGACGGGGCAGCAGCGGCTGACGTTCGGCTCGCTGCAACTCGCCGACGGCATCGACGTGGTGATCGTCGCGGTCGGTCTGTTCGCGATCGGCGAGGCCCTGTGGGTCGCGGCGCATCTGCGGCGCCGGCCGGGACGGCCGATCCCGGTGGGCCGTCCGTGGCTGGGCCGGAGCGATGTGCGGCGGACGTGGAAGTCGTGGCTGCGCGGACCGTTCATCGGTTTCCCGTTCGGCGCGATCCCGGCGGGCGGCGCGGAGATCCCCACCTTCCTGTCGTACGTGACGGAGAAGCGCCTGTCGAAGCACAAGGACGAGTGGGGCAAGGGCGCCATCGAGGGCGTGGCCGGACCGGAGTCGGCGGCGTCGGCCTCGGCGGCGGGCACGCTGGTGTCCATGCTGACGCTGGGCCTGCCGACGACGGCGGTCGCGGCCGTGATGCTGGCCGCCTTCCAGCAGTACGGGATCCAGCCCGGTCCGCTGCTCTTCGAACGCGAACCCGAGCTGGTGTGGGGGCTGATCGCCTCCCTCTTCGTGGGCATGGTGCTGCTGCTGGCGCTGAACCTGCCGCTCGCCCCGCTGTGGGCCCGGCTGCTGCGCATCCCGCGCCCCTACCTCTACGCGGGCATCCTGTTCTTCGCGGCGGTGGGCGCCTACGCGGTCGGCGGCGAGGTCGTCGACCTGGTGACGCTGCTGGTGATCGGCCTGGTCGGCTTCGGCATGCGGCGCTACGGGCTGCCGGTGCTGCCCGCGGTCATCGGCGTCATCCTGGGCCCGGCCGCCGAACAGCAGTTGCGGCGGGCGCTGCAGATCAGCGACGGCAGCGTGACGGGGCTGGTGGACACGCCGTTCTCGGTGACGGTGTACGCGGTGATCGTGCTGCTGCTGGCCTGGCCGCTGCTGAAGCGGCTCGTGCTCCGCGGGCGCGGCTCGGACCGGCCGGAGCCCGAGAAGGCGGCCTGACCGGACGGCCGCACGCGACAGGCGCCGGGGGACGGGTGATCCCGTCCCCCGTTGTCGCGCCCGGCTCCGGCGGCCGGTCGGCCGAACGCGTGCGCTACATTTTGCAGCGCCTTGACCACGATCACCGCGGTCTCCCCCAACGACACGGAGCCGGCTATCCCATGAGCGACATCGTCAACGGACTCGGCAGAACCACCGCGTACGGCGCCCTCGGCCTGGTCCTGCTGGTTCTCGGCATCGTCCTGGTCGACCTGCTGCTGCCCGGCAAGCTCGGCCGGCAGATCTGGGAGGAGCGCAACCGCAACGCCGCCGTGGTGCTCAGCTCCGCGCTGCTCGGCGTCGGCGCCATCGTGTTCACCTCGATCTGGACGACGTACGACGACTTCGGCAAGGGCCTGGTGTCCACCGCCGTCTTCGGTGTGCTGGGCCTGGTGATGATGGCCGTGGCGTTCCTGGTGCTCGATCTGATCACGCCGGGGCGGCTGGGCGCGACGCTGGTGGAGCAGGAGCCGCACCCGGCGGTGTGGGTGACGGCGTCCTGCAACCTCGCGGTGTCCGCGGTGATGTGCGCGTCGATCGCCTGAGCCGGGCGCCCGCCGGCCGGAGCGCCGTGCCCTACTGCAGCCGGCGGATGTCGCCGCGGACCCGGTAGAAACCGCCCGACGCGGCGTGCACCGCGTCGACGACGTACCGTGCGCCCGGTTCCCGTATCGCCCGCGGGAACTGGACGTTCCACGACCGGTCGTAGCCCTCGGTCACCACGTGGACCCGGGTGCGGCCGCCCTCCTGCACGCACTCGACGACCACCGAGCCCGCGGGTGCCGTGGCCACGGTCGTCACGGCGCCGGCCGCCGTGGCGGGCGCGTAGGTGGGCAGGGTGGCGGCCAGTTTGACGTCACGGGCGACCGGGACCGAGCCCTGCTGGGCCGCCGCGACGGCGGCCTCGCTCGCGTCCACGCAGACCAGGGAGCCGTCCGTGGTGACCAGGTAGAGCCGCTCGTCGCGGTACTGCATGGACAGCGCGGAGCCGCCGCCCGTGCCGAGCTTCCACAGGCGGGTGCCGTCCCGGTCGAAGCAGTACACGGAGGAGGCGGCGTCACCGGCGAAGACGTACCGCCCGCCGGGCGAGGTGGCGCACGAGTACACCGCGCTGTCGCAGCGGTAGGTCGCCTCCAGGGCGCCGGTGGCCTTGGAGAGCCGGTGGACGACCTGGTGGGCCGTCCCGGCGTAGACCGCGTCGTCCTCCTGCCAGCCGAAGAGGACGCCGCCCTGGGTGCGGGTGTGCCACAACTCCGCGGTCCCGTCCGGGGTGTGGGCGGTGACTCCGTGCGAGTGCCCGTGGTAGACGGCGCGGTCGTCGGCGCGCACCATCCAGGCGTGCTCGCCGCGTCCGCCGCGCGCCCACTGGTGCTCGTCCTCGTGGTCGATGACGGTGAGCCGTCCGTCGCGGTCCGCGACGTTCAGCACGCCCTCGTGGATGTCCAGCCAGAAGATGTCGACGTCGGTGGCGATGTCGTAGGCGGCGAAGGGCAGTTTGGACGACAGGTCGTACACCCGGCCGTCGTCGCAGCCGGCGTAGATCCAGAAGTCGTCGGCGACCAGGCACTTGACGCCGTCCGGCAGCTGGTAGCGGGCGAGGACCTCGCCGCCGTGGGCCAGGGTGTAGACGTCGCCGGCCTGGTTGCCCACCCAGCAGTGGTCGTCGTCGATGTGGATGCCGAAGGCGGCGGAGCCGGTGCGGAACCGCCAGAGCACGGGGGCGACCGCGCGGGCGGTGGAGGGCGCGGAGGAGACCTGACGGCGGGTCACCGCGCGGGGTGCGCGCTGCCCCTCAACGGCGGGGGCGTATCCCTTGCGCACCTTCTCGCCGATCTTCTTGGCGGCCGCGGCCTGTGCCCTCTCGGCGGTGGGGAAGGTCGAGGTCTGTGTCTGCCCGGCGGCGCCGATCCGTCCGTAGCGCACCGTCACGACCTGTCCTTCGACGGTCACTTCGTAGAACTTGTGCGCACCCCCGCCGTCCTGCGACAGCTCCAGATACGTCTTCGACATGGCAGACAGACCTCTCCCACAGGCCGGACCCGCGGCGTGTTCCGCGGGTTCCACTGCCTCGAACAGTAGGCGCCGCCACTGACAATCGGACCGCCCGCCGTGGGACGCCCCGGCCGGACCGCGCCGGGCGGACCGCGCCGGGGGCCGGGCTACCCGAGGAACGAGAGGCGGACCTTGCGGTCGGGGTTGTCGACGTTGGTGTCCACCAGGCACACCGACTGCCAGGTGCCCAGCTCCAGCCGGCCGCCGACCACGGGCAGGGTGGCGTGCGGGGGCACGAAGGCGGGCAGGACGTGGTCGCGGCCGTGGCCGGGGCTGCCGTGGCGGTGCTGCCAGCGGTCGTCGGCGGGCAGCAGGCTGTGCAGGGCGGCCAGCAGGTCGTCGTCGCTGCCGGCGCCCGTCTCGATGATCGCGATCCCGGCGGTGGCGTGCGGGACGAAGACGTTGAGGAGGCCGTCACGGCCCGCCGCCGCGTCGCGCAGGAAGGACTCGCAGTCGCCGGTGATGTCGACGACCCTCTCCGAGGAGCCGGTGGTGAGGTTCAGGACCCGGGTGGTGAAGGCATCTGACATGGTTCCCATCCTGACGCACGGGCCGTGCCGCGGCACGCGGCTGCCACCGCGGGGGCGGGAAGATCCGGCGCCGGTGTGCTGTTGGTGGAAGCGTGAACCACACACGCGAGGTCGAGGTCGTCGTCGTGGGCGCGGGCAGGCGGGCCTGTCCGGCGCCTATCACCTGCGGCGCGCCGGGTTCGCACCCGGGCGTGACTTCGTGGTGCTCGACCACTCCCCCGGTCCCGGCGGTGCCTGGCAGTTCCGCTGGCCGACCCTGACGTACGGCAGGGTGCACGGCATGCACGCCCTGCCGGGCATGGAGCTGACCGGCGCGGATCCCTCGCGGCCGTCGGCCCAGGTCGTCTCCGAGTACTTCGCCGCCTACGAGCGCGCCTTCGACCTGCGGGTACGGCGCCCCGTCGACGTCCGCGCGGTGCGCGACGGGGCCGGCGGGCGGCTGCTCGTCGAGACCTCCGCCGGGACCTGGGCGGCACGGGCGCTGATCAACGCGACCGGCACCTGGGACCGGCCGTTCTGGCCGCGCTACCCGGGGCAGGAGACCTTCCGGGGCCGCCAGCTGCACACAGCGCAGTACGCCGGTCCGCAGGAGTTCGCCGGGCAGCGGGTCGTCGTGGTCGGCGGCGGCGCCTCCGGTACCCAGCATCTGCTGGAGATCGCGCCCCACGCCGCCGCCACCACCTGGGTGACGCGCCGCCCGCCCGTCTTCCGCGAGGGCCCCTTCGACGAGGACGCGGGCCGTGCGGCGGTCGCGCTCGTGGAGGAGCGGGTGCGGCGGGGCCTGCCGCCGAAGAGCGTGGTGTCCGTGACCGGGCTGCCGCTGAACGACGCGATCCGGGCCGGCCTCGACTCGGGTGTCCTCGACCGGCAGCCCATGTTCGACCGGATCACTCCCGACGGCGTGGCGTGGGCGGACGGGCGGCGGGTGGCCGCCGACGTGATCCTGTGGGCGACCGGTTTCCGCGCCGCGATCGACCACCTGGCGCCGTTGCGCCTGCGCGAGCCGGGCGGCGGCATCCGCCTGGACGGCACGCGCGCGGTCGCCGACCCCCGGGTCCACCTCGTGGGCTACGGGCCGTCCGCCAGCACCATCGGCGCCAACCGGGCGGGCCGCGCCGCCGTGCGGGACATCAGGCGGCTGCTGGCCGGGGAGGAACGGGCCGCCGCCTGACGCCCCTGCGGTTCAGCCGGCCGCCGTCTTCGGCGAGGCCTTGCGCCGGTTCTCGTTGAACTCGGCGACGTTGCGCCGGTGCTCCTCGTAGTCGGCGGTGAAGCGGGTGTCGCCCGGCTTGACCGTGACGAAGTACAGCCAGTCCCCCGGTGTCGGGTTGATGGCGGCCCGCATGGCGTCCTCGCCGGGGTTGTCGATCGGCGTGGGCGGCAGCCCCATGCGCTGGTACGAGTTGTAGGGGCTGTCGATCTTCGTGTCGTCCTCGGTCGTCGTCAGCGTGGAACGGTTGAGGGCGTAGTTGATGGTGGAGTCCATCTGGAGCGGCATGCCGCGTTCCAGCCGGTTGAAGATCACGCGGGCCACCTTGCCCATGTCCGCCTTGGTGGCCGCCTCCGCCTGCACGATGCTGGCGATGGTGACGGCCTGGTAGACGTTCATGGCGTTGCGCTGGGCCCCGGCCGCGACCGGGGCCCCGTGGAACTTCTGGTTGGCCTTGTCGACCATGGCCGACAGCAGCGCCTGGGGCGTGGCCGGCTTCCCCTTCTCCTCCAGCGGGTACGTCGCCGGGAAGAGGTAGCCCTCGGGGTTGCCCTCCGCGTCGTCGGGAAGTTTCAGGCGCGCCTGCGGCAGGGCCTTTCTGGTGGTGCCGGGCGGTAGTTCGAGCGCCTTGTCGACGGCCTGGTAGACCTGTGCCGCGCGCCAGCCCTCGGGGATCACCAGCGAGGTGGGGCGGGAGTCCTCCTCCCCGTCCGCGGTCAGCAGCGGCACCGCCACGGCGGTGCCGGCCACGACGGCTCCGGTCGCGATCAGGGCGATGCGGCCCCGGCGCGTCAGTCGAATCGTGCTCCTCGTGCTCCGTGGCGGAGTGTTCATCTGCATGCGGGCACGGTAACCCGCATATCACCTCAAACCTGGCATATCGTCATTTTGTCGTCTCCAGTCGGGCGTCGCGCCGGACCAGTGCCGCGTAGCGCCCGTCGCGCTCCAGCAGTTCCTCGTGCGTACCGCGTTCGGCCACCCGGCCCGCGTCCAGGACCACGATCTGGTCGGCGTTGCGGACGGTGGACAGGCGGTGGGCGATGGTGAGCGTGGTGCGGTCGGCGGACAGCGCGTCGACCGCCTGCTGCACGGCGGCCTCGGTGCGGGTGTCCAGGGCGCTGGTGGCCTCGTCGAGGATGAGCACGGGCGGGTCGCGCAGGATGGTGCGGGCGATCGCCAGGCGCTGCTTCTCGCCGCCGGAGAAGCGGTGGCCGCGCTCGCCCACGACCGTGTCGTAGCCGTCCGGGAGGGAGGCGATGTGGTCGTGGATCTGGGCCGCCTTGGCCGCCTCGACCAGTTCCTCGTCGGTGGCGTCCGGCTTGGCGAAGCGCAGGTTGTCGGCGACGGAGGCGTGGAAGAGGTACGTCTCCTGCGAGACGACGCCCACCGCGCGCGCGAGGGTGTCGAAGTCCAGGTCGCGCACGTCGACCCCGTCGAGGGTGACCCGGCCGCCCGTCACGTCGTAGAGGCGGGGCACCAGGTGGCCGAGGGTGGACTTGCCCGCGCCGGTGGGGCCGACGACGGCGAGGCTGCCGCCGGCGGGGACGGTGATGTCGATGCCCTCGAGGACGGGGTCGCCCTCGGCGTCGTAGCGGAACTCGACGTTCTCGAAGCGGACCTCGCCCTTGACCCGGTCGAGGCGCACGGGGTCGGGGCGTTCGGTGATGTCGATCGGCAGGTCCAGGTACTCGAAGATGCGCTGGAACAGCGCGAGCGAGGTCTGGATCTGGACACCGGTCGACAGCAGGCTGACGGTCGGCCGGAACAGGCCCTGCTGGAGGGAGACGAAGGCGACGATCGTGCCGATGGAGACACCGGGGCCGCCGAGCTGGAGGGCGAGGCCCGCGGTCCAGTAGATGACGGCGGGCATGGCGGCCATGACGATCGTGATGACGGCCATGCGCCAGCGCCCCGCCATGTTCGACCTGACCTCCAGGTCGACCAGCCCCTCGGACTCCTTGGCGAAGGCGCGGGTGAGCGAGTCGGAGCGGCCCATGGTGCGGCCGAGGAGGATGCCGCTGACCGAGAGCGACTCGGTGACCGTGGCGGCCATCGCGGCCATCTGCTTCTGCCGGCGGGTCGTGATCTTCTTGCGCTCGTTGCCGACGCGGCGGCTGATCCACACGAACACCGGCAGCAGCACCAGCGTGACGACGGTCAGCCGCCAGTCGAGGGCGACCATCGCGACGATCGTGGCGACCACGCTGGTCAGGTTGGAGACCAGGGAGGTGGCGGTGGAGGTGACGGTGGCCTGCATGCCGCCGATGTCGTTGGCGATGCGCGACTGGACCTCGCCCGTGCGGGTGCGGGTGAAGAACGCGAGCGACATCCGCTGCAGGCGGCCGTAGACGGCGGTGCGCAGATCGTGCATGACGCGCTGTCCGACGGTCGTGGAGATCAGCGTCTGGAGCACGCCGAAGACGCTGGTGAGCACGGCGCCGAGGATCATGCCGAGGGCGAGCAGGCTCAGCAGGCCGGTGCGCCCTTCGGGGATCGCGACGTCGAGGATCTCCTTCAGCAGGAACGGCGTGGCGACCGACACCAGCGACGAGGCACCGACCAGCAGCCCGACCAGCGCCAGCCGGCCGCGGTAGGGGCGGAAGAGTCTCAGGATGCGGCGCACCTGCCGGGGCTGCTCCGGTGCGTCGGCGGGTGGGCTCCAGGCGGAGTCGTGATCGGGATGCATGGGCTCCTACGGGGGTCGGCAGGGCGGGCCTGCGGGGCCTGTCGGATCGTAGCTCATTGTTACCTATACTCACAATGAACGTCGTCCTGATATTGTTCCCGCATGACCGCCTCCGACCACGACGGCCTGCTCGCCGAGCAGTTGCTGCGGCTCACCCGCCGTGTGCACCGCATCCAGAAGCGCCACCTGGAGCGGCGCGGCCTGGGGGTCACGCCCGCCCAGTCCCGGCTGCTGCGCACGCTGGCCCACTACGGTTCGCCGCCGCGCATGGCCGATCTCGCCGCACGCCTGGAGGTCGTGCCCCGCGCGGTGACGACGCTGGTCGACGGGCTGGAGACGGCCGGGAAGGTGCGCCGGGTGCCGGACCCCGCCAACCGGCGGGTGATCCGGATCGAGCTGACCGACGACGGCCGCGCGACCCTGCGGGAGCTGCACGCCGCGCGGCGGTGCGCGGCGGAGGAGATCCTCGCCCCGCTCACCGACGAGCAGCGGGAAGCGCTCGGCGGGCTGCTGGACACGCTCGTCGACGGGGGCGCCGCCGGCGCGTGAGGCCGGGGTGACGCTCCGTCAGGTTCCTTGCGTTCGTCGGCGGGCGAACGACGTGCGCTCGTCGCCGGGCGAACGACGTGCACTCGTCGCCGGGCGAACGACGTGCGCTCGTCGCCGGCCGGCGGATGCCTCGTTCAGGCCTTCAGTTCCGCCCGGTCCCCCATGACCACCACGGGGTGAAGGTCCGGGTCGAGCGTGCGCAGCAGGTGCTCCATCGCCCGCTTCGGCAGGCTGACGCACGCCGAGGTGCCGCTGCCGTGGTCCATGTGCAGCCAGATGCCGCCGCCCTTGGCCGCGCCCTCGGGCGGGTCGGGTCGTTGGGCGGTGTGCCCTTGACGCGGTTGTAGTCGATGGCGATGACGTAGTCGAAGTCGTGCCAGTACGACTCGTCCCACCAGCGCGGCGCCGCGAAGGACGGCGACCGGGTGTACGGCAGTTCGGCGCCCGGATCCGGGAGGACGCCGCCCGCGTCGCTGAGCGTGAAGACGCCCACGGGACTGCGCTTGTCGTTCTCGTGGTGGTCGGTCGTCCAGCCCTTGGCGCCGTTGTGCGCCGGCCACCTGCGCGACTCGTGCCAGCGCGATCCCCGCTTCGTGTACAGCACGACCGTGGAGTCCGGGGAGTTCCTGCCGTCCCCGTACACGGCGACCACCTGCCGGGAGGCGGCCGGGATGCGCCGCTGGTAGCGGTCGCCGACGTCCGGGACGCGGGTCGGGTCGGCGGGACCGCGCGCGTCCGCCGTGGCACCGGCCGAGGGTGCGGTGCCTCCCGGGTCCGCGGGGTGCCCGGCGTCCGTGGAGGGTCCGGCTCCGCCGCCGCAGGCGGCCAGTGCCGACACGAGCAGGCCGGCGGCGGCCGTCGCGATCGCCGTACGCAAGGCTCCGCCGTTGCGCATCGTTGCCGCGTCGCCTCCGCACGTCTCGCGCTCGGTTACCGCTTCACCTCCGCTCGTCTCGCGCTCGGTCACCGCGTCACCTCCGCACGTCTCGCGCTCGGTCACCGCGTCACCTCCGCACGTCTCGCGCTCGGTCACCGCGTCACCTCCGCACGTCTCCCGCTTGGCTGCCCCGTCGCGTCCGCCCGTCTTACGCATCGTCGACCCGTCACGTCCGCCCGTCTCGCGCATCGTTCCATCGTCGCACCCGGCCGTCGGGAGCCCTGGGCGGTCTTCGGGGTGCGGGCGTGAGCGGGCGTGGGCGGGCCGGGCCCCCACCGCGGAAAACCGGTTGCCTTCCCCACGCCGCGGCGCGAACCTTGCACGGTTTGCAAGCACATGCCGCCGTGGGCCACGGCACGGCATCCCCCGACGCATTCCTCACCCGAGCCACTGGGACGCCATGCAGATCCAAGACCTTCCGTATCCCGACCCGGGTGTGCCGGACGCGCGCTCCGGGCCCCGCTTCCTGTGGTGGCTCTTCCGGAACCAGCTGCGCGGTCAGCTCACGTCGCTGGCCTGGGGACTGCTGCACTTCGCGTCCGTCTCCTCGCTCCCCTTCTGCGTGGGCCTCGCCGTCCAGGCCGTGGTCGACCGCGACGGTGGGCGGCTGGCCCTGGCCGGCGCCCTGATGGCGCTGGCGTGCGCCGGCAACGCCCTCGGCGACACCTTCCTGCACCGCGTGGCCGTCACCAACTGGATCACCGCCGCGGCCCGCGTCCAGCAGCTGCTGGCCCGCAAGGCGGCCGTGCTGGGCTCGGCCCTCACCCGGCGCGTGGCCGCCGGAGAAGTGGTCTCCGTGTCCACCGGCGACGTGGAGAAGATCGGCTGGTTCGTCGAGGCCCTGTCCCGCTTCACCGCGGCGGCACTGACCATCGTGCTGGTCTGCGCGGGCCTGGTCGTCTACGAACCCGCCCTCGGCGTCGTCGTCGCCCTGGGACTGCCCGTGCTGGCACTCGCGGTGCTGCCCCTGCTGCCGCGGGCCACGCGCCGCGCCGACGTCCAGCGGGAGAAGGCCGGCCGCGCCACGGAACTGGCCGCGGACACGGTCGCCGGGCTGCGGGTGCTGCGCGGCATCGGCGGCGAGGAACTGTTCCTCGACCGCTACCGCCGCGCCTCGCAGGAGGTCCGCCACGCCGCCGTGCGCAGCGCCCGCATGTGGTCGCTGATCTCGGCGCTCCAGGCGCTGCTGCCGGGGCTGCTGCTGATCGCCGTCGTCTGGTACGGCGTCCAGCTGGCCCGGGACGGCCGCGTCGGCGTCGGCGAACTCGTCACCGTCTACAGCTCCGTCATGATCCTCACCTACCCGCTGCGGCACTTCGAGGAGATCGCCATGGCGTACTCCTTCTCGCGGCCCTCGGCCACGCGGGCCGCGCGCGTGCTGTCGCTGGAGCGGGCCACGGACACCGCCGGATCCCGCGCCGCCGACGCGCCCTCGGGCGACCTGTACGACCCGGCCACCGGCCTCAGCGCACCGACGGGCCGGCTCACGGCCGTGGTGTGCGGCGACCCGGACGCGGCGGGCCGGCTGGCGGAGCGGCTCGGCGGGCACCCCGCCGAGGAGGGCGAGTCGGTGCTGCTCGGCGGGGTGCCGCTGGACGAGCTGCCGCTCGACTGCGCCCGCACCGCCGTGCTGGTCCAGGACAAGGATCCCGTGCTGCTCTCCGGCACGCTGCGCGAACTGCTCGACGTGCCCTCCTCCGGTGCCGTGGCCGCCGAGGAGGCGCTGGCCGCGGCACAGTGCGAGGACGTCCTCGCCGCGCTGGTGCAGGGGTCCCTCGGCGCCGGCGACCCGATGGACGCGCGGATCACCGAACGGGGCCGCTCGCTCTCGGGCGGCCAGCGGCAGCGGCTCGCCCTGGCCCGGTCGCTGATCACGGATCCCGAGGTGCTCGTCCTGGACGAGCCGACCTCGGCCGTGGACTCGCACACCGAGGCGCGGATCGCGGAGGGGCTGCGGCGTCTGCGGCAAGGGCGCACGACCGTGGTCTTCACGTCCTCGCCCCTGCTGCTGGACCGCGCCGAGCGGGTGGTGTTCCTGCACGACGGCGAGGTCGCGGCCGTCGGCACCCACCGGGACCTCGTGCGCGGCGAGCCGCGGTACCGCGCGGTGGTGACCCGCGAGACCGAGGACGAGACCGCGGTCCGGGAACCGTCGGCCGGCCTGCTCGCGGAGGACGGCGCACGGCACCGGAACGGCGGGGCCCGCGTGGGCCACCGCGACGACGGGGTACGGCGGCGGGACGGCGTTGCGCACCAGGGCGACGCAGTACGGCACCGGGACGGCGTTGCCCACCGGGACGACGGAGTACGGCACCGGGACGGCGTCCCGCGCCGGCTGGAAGAGATCGAGGAGACGGCATGATCGGCGTGGCGCCACCGGCGTACGACCCCGCGGCCCCGACGACGGCGAGCACCCTGCCCGTCGGCGCGCCCGCGACCGTACGCGCGTACGTGGCGGAGCTGCTGCGGCGGCACCGCCGGGCCTTCCTGCTCCTGGTCACCGTCAACACCGTCGCCGTGCTCGCCTCGATGGTGGGCCCCTACCTGCTGGGCGGGCTCGTCGAGCGGGTCTCCGACGGCGCCCGGGAACTGCACCTGGGACTCACCGCGACCCTGTTCCTGCTCGCGCTCGTCGTCCAGGCCGCGTTCGTGCGCCAGGTACGGCTGCGCGGCGCGATGCTCGGCGAACGCATGCTGGCCGATCTGCGCGAGGACTTCCTCGTCCGGTCGGTCGGCCTGCCGCCGGGCGTCCTGGAGCGGGCCGGTACCGGCGACCTGCTGTCCCGGATCACGACCGACATCGACCGGCTGGCCAACGCCATGCGCGAGGCCGTGCCCCAGCTGGCGATCGGCGCGGTGTGGGTGGCGCTGCTGCTCGGCGGTCTCGTCGTCACGGCGCCGCCGCTGGCACCGGCCGTGCTCCTCGCCGTGCCGCTGCTGGTGGCCGGCTGCCGCTGGTACTTCCG
This sequence comes from Streptomyces sp. SW4, assembly GCA_003248315.1. Classification (GTDB taxonomy): domain Bacteria; phylum Actinomycetota; class Actinomycetes; order Streptomycetales; family Streptomycetaceae; genus Streptomyces. Next base: position 4,965,080 of record QKWM01000004.1, on the reverse strand, counting down.
GCGGGCGCCCTCCGCGTACCGTTCGGAGGCCGCCGGGTACGCCGCCGTCGCCGCGGTCCTCGCGGAGACCGTGGACGCCGGGCGCACCGTCGAGGCGCACCGGCTCGGCGACCGCCGGATCCGGCTCTCGGACCGCAGGATCAAGGAGTGGACGGCCTGGGAGCGCTACACGCTCTGGCTGCGGTCGGTGCTCTTCCCGGTCATCAACGTCACCCATGTGACCGTGCTGGCCTCCGTCACCCTGATCGGCGGCGTGTTCGTCCTGCAGGGCTGGATCGGGGTCGGCCAGCTCACGACGGCCGCCCTCATCGCCCAGATGATGGTCGACCCGGTCGGCCTGATCCTGCGCTGGTACGACGAGCTGCAGGTCGCCCAGGTGTCGCTGGCCCGGCTGGTCGGCGTCCGGGACATCGAACCCGACGCGGGTGACTCCGGGGCGGCCCCGAGGGCCGGGACGTGCACGCGGACCGGGTGCGCTTCGGCTACGTCGACGGCGTGGACGTGCTGCGCAAGGTGTCCCTCGAGGTCGCCCCCGGCACCCGGCTGGCGCTGGTCGGCCCGTCGGGCGCCGGAAAGTCCACCCTGGGCCGGCTGCTCGCGGGCATCTACGCGCCCCGGGACGGCCGGATCACGCTGGGCGGCGCGGAGCTGTCGCGGATGTCCGCCGAACGGGTCCGCTCGCACGTCGCCCTGGTCAACCAGGAGCACCACGTCTTCGTGGGTTCCCTGCGCGACAACCTCCGGCTCGCCCGCCCGCACGCCGACGACGCGGAGCTGTGGGCCGCGCTGGCCGCGGTCGACGCCGATGCCTGGGCCCGCGGCCTGGACGACGGCCTGGACACCGAGGTCGGCTCCGGGGGCTTCGCGCTCACCCCGGCCAGGCCCAGCAGATCGCGCTGGCCCGGCTGGTGCTGGCCGACCCGCACACGCTGGTGCTCGACGAGGCGACGTCGCTGCTCGACCCGCGGGCGGCGCGGCACCTGGAGCGGTCCCTGGCCCGGGTGCTGGACGGCCGCACGGTCGTCGCCATCGCCCACCGTCTGCACACCGCCCATGACGCGGACGTCATCGCCGTGGTCGAGAACGGCCGGATCAGCGAGCTGGGCAGCCACGACGAGCTGGTCGCCGCCGACGGCGCCTATGCGGCGCTGTGGCGTTCGTGGCACGGCTGACCCGACGGCCCGGCGCGGAAGCCGGGAGGGAGGACGGTCCCGTTCCAGGGCCCGGACGGCTCGGCGTCCAGGGGCCCGGGCGGCCCGGCGTCCAGGGGCCCGGGCGGCCCGGCGTCCGAGGACCCCGGACGGCCCGGCTCCGGGCCGCGTCGGGCCCGCCCGTCCCGGCCTGGCTCCGTGCCGTTGCGGGGTGCCGATCGGGGTGGAAGTCTGGGAGGAGGCACCGGCTCGGGGAACGCCCCGCAGCCGCGACGCGCGGCGCCGGGCGGCGCCTGTGCCCGTGCAGCGGCGGCCCGCCGCGGTCCGCGGTGACGAGGGCCGGTCCCCACCCCTGGAGGTACCCGTGAACAGCGCCGACGGATGGGGAGACGACGTCTACCAGCCCGACAACGACGACCAGAGGGAGGACACCGGGCTGCTCGACGCCGAGGACACCCTCGAGTACGACGGCGTCGACGATCCCCTGGACCGGGGCTGGTCCCCACCGGAGCGGCCCTGGGCCGTGGAGCACACCGGTGTGACGGCGGCGGAGCGCCGCCGCGGCGAGACGCTGGAGCAGCGGCTCGCCGAGGAACAGCCGGACCTTCCGGTGCCCGACGGCGACGGTCTCGGTGACGCCCAGGGCACCGACGGCGAACTGCTGGACAACGAGGTCGGCGCCGCCCGCTCCGGCCGGCTCGTGGCGCCCGACGAGGGCACGCACGAGGACGAGGAACCCGCCCTGGTGGCCCGGGACGTCGGCATCGACGGCGCGGCGGCGTCCGCCGAGGAGGCCGCGATGCACGTCGTCGACGAGGACACCCTCCCCGCTGAGCCCGCCCCGCCCGCCGGCCCGGGCGCGGAGCCACGCACCGGCCGCACCGGCCGTCCCGCGCGGCCCCGCCGGCCGCGCGCCCACCGCGCCGTACGAGGAGCAGCCATGCAGCAGGACAAGCACCCCGACTACCACCCCGTCGTCTTCCGCGACCGCGCCGCCGGGTACGCGTTCCTCACCCGGTCCACCGCGACCAGTGACGAGACCATCGACTGGGACGACGGCGAGACCTACCCGGTGGTCGACGTCGAGATCTCCTCCGAGAGCCACCCGTTCTACACCGGCAAGGCGCGCACGGTGGACACGGAGGGACGCATCGCCCGGTTCGAGCGGCGCTACGGGGGCGACGGGGGCCCGGACGCCGCGGGATCCGGCTGACCGCCCGCAGCGGCGCGACGGCCGCGCGGACCCTCGCGGGGCGGGCGTCAGATCACGTTGAGCGCGGCGGCGCAGCCGACTCCGCCGAGGAGCATGAACGCCGGCATCAGCACCTTCAGCTCCACCCAGCTGCCCGCCCGGAACCGCAGGGCCTTCGGCGGCCCCACCGGGTACCAGCGCTTGCGGCCCACCGGTATCGGCCAGAGTATCGGGCACCCGGACACCGTCAGCGCGTCCCCGATGTCGTGCACGAGCGCACCCAGGACGATCGGCAGCCCCAGCCACAGGTACTCCTGACCCGGGGCCGTGAACAGCCAGTCCGCGCCGTGACCCGGCTGGTCCAGGACGCCGGCGAGGATCCAGGCGCTCGTGGCCGCCAGCAGCCAGACCAGCACGTCGCTGCTGGAACCGCGGGTCGCCCGCCACAGCAGGCCCTCGATGGCCAGCACCATGTGCACGAAGAGAATCGCCAGCACGGCCCACCGGCCGCCGGTGATCGCCAGGGCCGATGTGCCCGCGCCGATCAGGACCGCCCACAGCCAGGTGTGCGTCAGGGTGCGGTGTCCGCCGGAGCGGCGGGCGTCGCCGGGCTTCTTCGTGGCCTGGTAGACGGCGTACGACAGCTTGTCGACGATCTCGCACAGCCCCCGGGAGACCGGCCCGAAGGCGCGCGAGATGGTGGCCGCCTTGTGGTCGAGGTCCGGGGCGAGCGCGGCGCCGGCGCAGATCAGCGCGCCGGCGAGAAGGACCGGCCAGGGCATCGCGTGGCCGGCCGCGGCGGTCGCCGCCCCCACGCCGAGCCAGGCGGCGGCTCCCGAGAGTGAGTGTGCTGGTCCCATCATCGCCGTTGCCCGCCCCATTCCTCGTGCGCCGCTGTCCAGTTGTCCGGGTCCGCTGACGTGCCGTCGGCGGACCAGCGTAGCGGTCGTGATCTTCGGCCCGGCATCCGATTCCCGCATCCGGGACGCGGCCAGGCAAGATGGGGGCGTGACCCTCATCGATCAGCTGCCGCAGACCGCCGACCCCGACGCCTCTACGAAGCCTTCGAGTCGTGGGCCCAGGAACGCGGTCTCACGCTCTACCCCCATCAGGAGGAGGCGCTGATCGAGGTGGTCTCCGGCGCGAACGTGATCGTGTCGACGCCCACCGGCTCCGGCAAGAGCATGATCGCGGCGGGTGCCCACTTCGCCGCCCTCGCCCGGGACGAGGTCACCTTCTACACCGCGCCGATCAAGGCCCTGGTGTCGGAGAAGTTCTTCGAGCTGTGCAAGCTCTTCGGCACCGAGAACGTCGGCATGCTGACCGGCGACGCCTCCGTCAACGCCGACGCCCCCGTGATCTGCTGCACCGCGGAGGTGCTCGCCTCGATCGCGCTGCGCGACGGCAAGCACGCGGACATCGGCCAGGTCGTCATGGACGAGTTCCACTTCTACGCCGAGCCGGATCGCGGCTGGGCCTGGCAGATCCCGCTGCTGGAACTGCCGCAGGCGCAGTTCGTGCTGATGTCCGCCACCCTCGGCGACGTGTCGTTCTTCGAGAAGGACCTCACCCGCCGCACCGGCCGCCCCACGGCGGTCGTCCGCTCGGCCACCCGGCCCGTGCCGCTGTCCTACGAGTACCGGTACACACCGCTCACCGAGACGCTCACCGACCTGCTGTCGAGCAAGCAGGCACCCGTGTACATCGTGCACTTCACGCAGGCGCAGGCCGTGGAGCGGGCACAGGCGCTGATGAGCATCAACATGTGCACGCGGGAGGAGAAGGACAAGATCGCCGAGCTGATCGGCAACTTCCGCTTCACCACGAAGTTCGGCCGCAATCTCTCCCGCTACGTGCGGCACGGCATCGGCGTCCACCACGCCGGCATGCTGCCCAAGTACCGGCGGCTGGTGGAGAAGCTCGCCCAGGCCGGGCTGCTGAAGGTGATCTGCGGCACGGACACCCTCGGCGTGGGCGTCAACGTGCCCATCCGGACCGTGCTGTTCACGGCTCTCACCAAGTACGACGGCAGCCGGGTGCGGACCCTGCGCGCGCGGGAGTTCCACCAGATCGCCGGCCGTGCCGGGCGCGCCGGTTTCGACACGGCCGGTTTCGTGGTGGCGCAGGCGCCGGAGCACGTCATCGAGAACGAGAAGGCGCTCGCCAAGGCCGGTGACGATCCGAAGAAGCGCCGGAAGGTGGTCCGCAAGAAGGCCCCGGAGGGCTTCGTCGGCTGGACGGAGAACACCTTCGAGAAGCTCATCGCCTCCGAGCCGGAGCCGCTGACCTCCCGGTTCCGGGTCACGCACACGATGCTGCTGTCGGTCATCGCCCGGCCGGGCAACGCCTTCGAGGCCATGCGCCGCCTGCTGGAGGACAACCATGAGCCGCGCAAGCACCAGCTGCGCCACATCCGGCGGGCCATCGCCATCTACCGGTCGCTGCTGGACGGCGGCATCGTCGAGAAGCTGGACACCCCGGACGCCGAGGGCCGCATCGTCCGCCTGACCGTGGACCTGCAACAGGACTTCGCGCTCAACCAGCCGCTGTCCACCTTCGCGCTGGCCGCGTTCGAACTGCTGGATCCGGAGTCCCCGTCGTACGCCCTGGACATGGTCTCGGTCGTGGAGTCCACGCTCGACGACCCGCGGCAGATCCTGGCCGCCCAGCAGAACAAGGCGCGCGGCGAGGCCGTCGCCGCGATGAAGGCGGACGGCGTGGAGTACGAGGAGCGCATGGAGCGCCTCCAGGACATCACGTACCCCAAGCCGCTGGAGGAGCTGCTCTTCCACGCGTACAACACCTACCGGCGCAGCCACCCCTGGGTCGGCGACCACCCGCTGTCGCCGAAGTCGGTCATCCGGGACATGTACGAGCGGGCGCTGTCGTTCACGGAGCTGGTCTCCTACTACGAACTGGCCCGGACCGAGGGCATCGTGCTGCGCTACCTCGCCAGCGCCTACAAGGCCCTGGACCACACGGTCCCCGACGACCTGAAGTCCGACGACCTCCAGGACCTGATCGAGTGGCTGGGCGAAATGGTCCGCCAGGTCGACTCCAGCCTGCTCGACGAGTGGGAGCAGCTCGCCAATCCGGAGGAGATGACCGCCGAGGAGGCGCAGGAGAAGGCCGACCAGGTCCGGCCCGTCACCACCAACGCGCGCGCCTTCCGCGTCCTGGTCCGCAACGCCCTGTTCCGCCGGGTGGAGCTGGCCGCGCTCGACCAGGTCGAGGAGCTGGGCGAGCTGGACGCCGAGTCGGGCTGGGACGCGGACGCCTGGGGCGAGGCCATGGACAGGTACTGGGAGGAGTACGACGACCTCGGCACCGGTCCCGACGCCCGCGGCCCCAAGCTGCTGCTGATCGAGGAGGAGCCGCAGAACGGGCTGTGGCGGGTGCGGCAGATCTTCGACGACCCCAACGGCGACCACGACTGGGGCATCAGCGCGGAGGTCGACCTCGCGGCCTCCGACGCGGAGGGCCGTGCGGTCGTCCGTGTCACCGACGTCGGCCAGCTGTGAGCCAAGGAGAATCCCCGTCATGACGAATCCGGCCGAGAGCCTCGTCGCCCTGCTCGACCTGGAGCAGATCGAGGTCAACATCTTCCGGGGCCGCAGCCCGAGGAGTCCCTGCAGCGGGTCTTCGGCGGCCAGGTGGCCGGCCAGGCCCTGGTCGCCGCCGGGCGCACCACGGAGGGCGACCGCCCCGTGCACTCGCTGCACGCGTACTTCCTGCGCCCGGGCCGGCCGGGCGTGCCGATCGTGTACCAGGTCGAGCGGGTCCGGGACGGCCGGTCCTTCACGACGCGCCGGGTCACCGCCGTGCAGCAGGGCCGCACGATCTTCAATCTCACCGCCTCCTTCCACAAGCCTGAGCAGGGGAGCTTCGAGCACCAGCTGCCGCCGGCCCGCGAGGTGCCGGATCCCGAGTCCCTGCCGACCGTCGCCGACGAGGTACGCGAGCATCTGGGCGCGTTGCCCGAGCAACTGGAGCGGATGGCCCGGCGCCAGCCCTTCGACATCCGCTACGTCGACCGGCTGCGCTGGAGCACCGAGGAGATCAAGGGCGCCGAGCCGCGCAGCGCCGTGTGGATGCGGGCCGTGGGGCCGCTCGGTGACGACCCGCTCGTGCACACCTGCGCCCTGACCTACGCCAGCGACATGACGCTGCTGGACGCCGTCCGCATCCCGGTGGAACCGCTGTGGGGTCCACGGAACTTCGACATGGCGTCGCTGGATCACGCGATGTGGTTCCACCGGCCCTTCCGGGCGGACGAGTGGTTCCTCTACGACCAGGAGTCGCCCATCGCGACGGGCGGCCGGGGCCTGGCCCGGGGCCGGATCTACGACGTGGAGGGGCGCCTGCTGGTGTCCGTCGTGCAGGAGGGGCTCTTCCGGGCGCTGTGAGCCGGCCGGGCATCGGGGCAGGCGCTTCCGCGGCGCAGCCAGCCGAGGAGGCCGCGGCTCCGGGCGCGGTCCCGCCCCGCCCGTGCGGCCGCCGGTTCCGAGCCGGATCCGGGGATGGTGCCGGAGCCGGGGATGGTGCCGGATTCGGGGACCGCGCAGGACCCGGGATCCGCGCCGGGCCCGAGGCCGGTACCGAGCCCGAGGCCGGCACCGGCCCGAGGTCCCGGCCCGCCTGCGGTTCCGGGAGCTGCCGGCGGGCGGTCCCGGTCGCGCGTGCCAGTTCGGCGCGGAGCCAGTCGATCTCGTCGGGGTCGGCGGCCGTCATGATGTCCTCGGCGGCCCGCGCCGCCGGTGACCCGGGGTGCCGTGGGACGGCGCCGCCGGACGGAGCCGGTCCAGGCGGGCGCGCTCGTACGGGTCCGGGACGACCTCCGCGACCTGGGCGGTGTCCAGCAGCGACGCCACGGCCGCCGCCCGCTCCCACGGGTCCCGGGCCTGTCGGAGCAGGAAGCCCAGGCGCCGCCCGCGCCAGTTGCGGGGGCGCAGATCCGCGCCGGACGCCAGGCGGTCGCGGAGCTCCTCGGGCATGCGGCCCCTGAGCAGGGGCGCGTTGCGTTCGTCGGCGGCGAACTGCCGCAGTTCCTCGGCGAGATAGAGCCAGACCACTGCCCGGTAGCGGTTCAGGTAGAACCTCACCGGCACCAGCAAGCCGAGCCGTGCCAGGCGGGTGAAGCGGGACTTCGGCACGTCCATCAGGGCCGCGCCCTCCGTGGTGCCCACGGTCCGCACGCCGTCGCGCAGCCCGTGGGGGAAGTCGTCCTGGCCGCGGAGCCGCTCCAGCTCGGTGCGGGCGACGCGCCGGGCTCCGCCTCCGCCCTCGTCGGGCACGGTGCGGACGCGTCCGAGGCACACGGCGAGCTCGAACTCGCTGCGTTTGAGTCCCAGTTCGCGTGCGGCGCGGCCCGGCGTGAGCGCGGCGGAACGGCTCGGCGTGAGCGGTGCGGTTTCCGTGACGGCGCTCTGACGCTCCGTGGCCGTCTGCTGGTGCGTGAGGGTGTTGCCGGACATGCTCGTCTCCCCCGTGGAGTATGCGGCGGGTGCCCGGTGCGCCCGCCTCACCGAAAACCGTAGCCGCCCCGGCAGCGGTCGCGGCGAGCCTGTGGAAAACTCCGCGCACGACCGCTCGACATCAGGAAAAGAGCAGGTCAGAGCAGCAGGTCAGAGCTCTATGGCCGGCGTTCTCTCGGGCTGGCGCGCATCGACGTCGAGGTGCTCGCCGACCCGGTTCACCAGCAGGGTCATCTCGTAGGCGATCTGCCCGATGTCGGCCTCGGCACCGCTGAGCACGCACAGGCAGCTGCCGGAGCCCGCGGCGGTGACGAAGAGGACCGCGTCGTCGAACTCGACCATCGTCTGCCGTACCCGTCCGGCGCCGAAGTGGCGGCCCGATCCCTTGGCGAGGCTGTGCAGCCCGGACGAGACGGCGGCGAGATGCTCGGCGTCCTCCCGTCGCAGCCCCGTGCTCGCGCCCGTCACCAGCCCGTCGTTGGACAGGATCAGCGCGTGCCGTACGTGTTCGACGCGCTCGGTCAGATCGTCCAGCAGCCAGCCGATTCCCTGGTTCTGCCCCATGCCGCGGTCTCTCCCCCTGTCGTCCCGTGCGTGCGGGTCCACCCTGGCCGGGAGACCCGTCCGCCAGCCTTCCCCACCCTTCCGCTCCCGGCAAGGGATGATGGGGACATGGCACAGAAGATGACCGACGAGGAGTGGCGGGCGTTCGTCTCTCGGGGCACCCGCACGGGCAAGCTGTCCACCGTCCGTGCCGACGGCAGTCCTCATGTGACGCCGGTCTGGTTCCTGCTCGACGGCGACGAGATCGTGTTCAACACCGGCAAGGACTCCGTGAAGGGACGCAATCTGGCCCGCGACGGGCGGGTCGCCCTGTGCGTGGACGACGACCGGCCTCCGTTCGCCTACGTCGTGCTGCAGGGCCGCGCGCGCCTCTCGGAGGACCCGGAGGAGCTGAGGCACTGGGCCGCCCGCATCGGGGCCCGCTACATGGGTGAGGACCGCGCCGAGGAGTTCGGCGCCCGCAACGGCGTCCCGGGCGAGCTGCTGGTGCGTGTCACCGTCGACAAGGTGCTGGCGCAGAAGGGCGTGGCGGACTGACGGCCCGGCCCTCGCGCCCCGGCGCCGGGTGGTGCCCGGAGCCGTGGCACGGGGCCGTGTCAGCCCACGGAGTCGAGCAGCCGGGCGGTGTGCATGCGTCCGGCGTACTCGACGAGGCGGATCAGCACCTCCTTCCCGAGTCGCGCTCCGTGCGTCGCACAGCACGACGGGTGTGCCGCGGTCGAGATCCAGCGCGCGGGAGACGTCCTCGGCCTCGTAACGGCGCGCGCCGGTGAAGCAGTTCACGGCGACCACGAACGGGATGCGCCGGTGCTCGAAGTAGTCCACCGCCGGGAAGCAGTCCTCCAGCCGCCGGGTGTCCGCGAGGACGACGGCGCCGAGGGCGCCCTGGGCCAGTTCGTCCCACAGGAACCAGAAACGGTCCTGGCCCGGGGTGCCGAACAGGTAGAGGGACAGGCCGGAGCGGATGGTGATGCGCCCGAAGTCCATGGCGACGGTCGTGGTGACCTTCTGGTCGACGCCGCCGGTGTCGTCCACCAGTTGACCGGCCTCGCTGAGCAGTTCCTCCGTGCGCAGCGGCCGGATCTCGCTGACCGCGCCGACCAGGGTCGTCTTGCCCACGCCGAACCCGCCGGCGACCAGGATCTTCAGGGCCAGCTGGGCGGTGTCGCCGCCGGGTGCTTCGGTGTGCTCGGAGGCCATCGCTCACTTCTCTCTGGAGGGCCGGACGCGTCGCTCCGGAGGACCGGACGCGGTCGGCGTCGGTGGGGCGGGAGGTCGGGCCGGGTGGGCGGGGGTTCGGCTAGAGCGCGCGGAGTCCGGCGATCACCTCGCGGAGGATGCGTTCGTCGGGGAGCTGGGCGGGCGGTACGGGGCGGCTGACGGTGACCAGTCCCCGTTCCAGCAGGTCGCCGAGGAGCACGCGGACCACGCCCACGGGAAGGTCGGCTCCCGCGGCGAGTTCGGCGACGGACTGGGTCTCGAGGCGGCACAGGCCGATCAGGGCCCGGTGCTCCGGTCCGAGCAGCGTGGTGTCGGCGGTGCCGGCCGCGCCCGGTTCCAGGGTGACGAGGGCGATCAGGTCGAACCGGGCGCCGGCGGGGCCCGGCCGGGTTCGTCCTCCCGTCATCGCGTACGGGCGGACCAGCGGCCCCGCCTCGCCGTCGTACCACTGGCTGCCCGGCCGGTCCGGGGCGCCGGTCGTGTCCTCGGTCATCGTGCGGACCGCCCTTCTCGGTCATCCGGCGGCGGGCGGTCGCGCGGTGGCGCGGGTGCCGTGCGCAGGTGTTCCCCGACGCGCCGGACCAGCCGCGCCATCTCGTAGGCGACGAGGCCGATGTCGGCGGTGACGGCGGTGAGGACGGCGAGGCAGGAGCCCTCCCCGCTGCGGCGACGAACAGGAAGGCGTCGTCCATCTCGACCATCGTCTGCCGGACGCCGCCGGCGCCGAAGTGCCGGCCGGCGCCCTTGGCCAGGCTGTGGAAGCCGGAGGCGACCGCGGCCAGGTGCTCGGCGTCCTCGCGGCCGAGGCCGCTGGAGGAGCCGACGGCGAGCCCGTCGTTGGAGAGTACGACGGCGTGCCGCACGTCGGTGACGCGCAGGGCCAAGTCGTCCAGCAGCCAGTCGAGTTCGCCGGACCACCGGCCGGCGTCGAGGCTCGGGTCCTGGATCATGCGGGGTCTCCTTCGCTGCTGTCGCTGCCCGTCGCCGGGTGGGGAACGCCACCGGGGCCGGCGGGTCGTCCGCCGCCGCGCGCCCAGCCGTCGCGGTAGGCGGCCATCCGGTCGCGTACGAGTTCGGGGGTGCGTGCGGTGTCCTCGTGGGCCGGGGACGCCGGGGCCGGTTCGCCGGGGCGGCCGACCCGCAGCTGAGGGGCGAGGCTGGCCTGGCGCACGCGGCGCGGCAGGTCCTCGGAGTCCCCCGCGGGTTCCCCGGCGTCCTGCGGGGGCCGGTGCAGGCGCAGGGTGGCCGCTTTCGGGCGCGGCCGGTGGTGCCGGTCTGCGCGGTGGCCGGCATCCAGGTGACCAGGGCGGGCCGGGCGGGGTGCGCGGTCACGGGTTCATGGTGGGTCGCGGCGTCGGCTACGCGCGCGTACCGCTGTTCGGGGGCTGGGGCTCGTCCACCGCCGCACGGGGTGAACGTTCCGTCGCGTCGCTGTGCAGCAGGGCGGTGGGCAGCAGGACGACGGCCGTGGTCCCGCCGTAGGGCGAGGTCTTCAGGTGCACCTTGACGGCGTGCCGGGCGGCGAGCCGGCTGACCACGAACAGGCCGAGCCGGTCGCTGTCGAACAGGTCGAGGGACTCGGACCGGGCGATGCGCCGGTTGGCCTCGGCGAGGGTCTCCTTGCCCATGCCGAGGCCGCGGTCCTCGACCTCGACGGCGTAGCCGTTGCCGACCGGCTCGCCGGTGACCCGCACGCGCGTGTGGGGCGGCGAGAACTGGGCGGCGTTCTCGATGAGCTCCGCGAGGAGGTGGGTGAGGTCGGCGACGGCGGCGCCGACGACGGAGGTCTCGGGCAGCCGGCGTACCTCCACGCGCGCGTAGTCCTCGATCTCGGAGACGGCGGCGCGGACGACGTCGGTCAGGGACACCGGCATCCGCCAGGCCCGGCCGGGTGCCTGGCCGGAGAGGATGATCAGGCTCTCCGCGTGGCGCCGCATACGGGTGGTGAGGTGGTCGAGGCGGAACAGGTCCCCGAGTTCGTTCGGGTCGTCGGAGCGGCGTTCCATGCTGTCCAGGAGGCTCAGCTGGCGGTGGACGAGGATCTGGCTGCGCCGGGCGAGGTTGACGAAGACGCCGGAGATGCCGCTGGCCAGTTCGGCGCGCTCCACGGCGGCGTGCAGGGCGGCGCGGTGCACGGTGCCCAGGGCCTCGGCGACCTGTCCGGTCTCGTCGTCGGCGGGCGGCCCCGGCGGTGCCTCGGAGCGGACGTCGATCTCCTCGCCCGCGCGCAGGCGCCGCATGGCTTCGGGGAGTTTGCGCCGGGCGATGTCCAGGGCGTCGTTGCGCAGGCTGACCAGTTCGACCACGAGCCCGCGGCCGATGCGCACGGAGATGACGAGCGACGCGGCGACGGCGAGGAGGCCGAGGAGGACGGCGGCACCGGCGGGGGTGAGGACTCCGCGGGTGAAGGGGTCGGCCCGTTCGGCGACCGCGCGTCCGGCGTCCCGCTCTATGGCGTGCATGCCGGACTGCACGCGCGCGTGGACGCGTTCCCAGTCGGCCCGGGGTACGGCCGTGTCGAGTGCGCGTTCGCCGGGGCCTGCGGTGAGCAGTCGGTCCTCGGCGGCGACGAGGGCGGCGTGGTCGCCGCCGTCGGCGAGGGCCCGCCAGGCGGCGCGTTCGGGTCCGCGCAGGTCGGGCGTGGCCGCGCCGGTCAGGGCGCGGCGGGTGTCGACGGCGCCGGCGAACCGCCGCAGCCGGTCGCCGTCGAGGCCGCCGGTGTGCCGGGCGCCCGCGAGGAGCGCTCCCTCCTGGGCCAGTGCCTCGCCCGCGCGGGCGAACTCGACCAGCACGCGCGCGTCGGATCCCTGGTCGGCGTCGTGCACGCCGCCGAGGGCGCCGCCCACCGCGAAGGAGGCGGAGATGGCTCCGGTGTAGCGCTCGTAGGCCTGCTCCCAGCCGGTGCGCCGGGCGAGCACGTCGGCGCGCAGCGGGGCCAGCCGCTCGGCGCCGGTGACGAACGTCTCGAGGCGCGTGGCGACGCCGGCGGGCAGTTCTCCGCTGTCGGCGACGGTGTGGCGGTCGCCGATGCGCAGCGCGGCGACGGCCCGGTCGGTGCGTTCCGCGCGGTCCCGGTAGGCGCCGCGCAGCGCGGGCGACGGCTCCCCGGCGTATCTGACGGCGGCCAGCCGCTCGGCCTGGAGCGCCGTGACGGCCGCGGTGACGGGGGCGCGGACCTCGTCCTGCACCCGCTGCACCTGGCGCAGTCCGGCGATGTCCTGGGCCGTGGTGACGGTGGCGTACCCCCACAGGGCGAGGAGCGAGACGACCGGCACCATGAGCAAACAGACGATCTTGGCTCGGACGGTGCGGGGCCGGACGCGGGTGCGCCACGCGCGTGTGGGAGCGCGGCCGTCGGGCGGGCCGAGGGGTTCGGGGCGTCCTTCGTCGGCCGGTGGTCCGGCGTGCGCGCGCCGGCCGCGGACGGGCGGCGGGTGCGGCGTCCCGGCGGCGGGTGCGGGGGCTTGGCGGGGTGTGGGCATGGCCTCCTCGCTCGGGAGAGGGACGTTCGTGCCGTACGGGCGGCGGCCGGTCACCTGGCGGCGTTCTCGAGGGGGCGGCCGGCCGAGGCGGAGGCCTGCTGTTCCCGCGCCGTCGGGGACAGGGCGACGAAGGCCGAGGTGAGGAAGAGGTAGGACCGAGGCCGACGGCGAGGGGGAAGATGAACTGCATCGCCGTGGCCCCGGGCAGGGTGCCGCCGGAGGGCGTGACGTTCACGCTGACGGCGAACATCCCGGTGTAGTGCATGCTGCTCACCGCGGCCCCCATGATCAGGGAGGCGACGGTGACCGCGAGCGGCGACCGGATGTTGAGCGCCGCCCACAGGGCCGCGGTGGCCGCGACGACGGCGATCAGCACGGACAGGGCGACGAGCATCGGGTCGTAGCGCACGTCGCCGTGCAGGCGGACCGCCGCCATGCCCAGGTAGTGCATGCTCGCGACGCCGAGTCCGGTGGTGAGGCCGCCGAGCAGCAGCGACCGGCCGCGGTCGCGGCCGTATCCGACGGCGAAGACGCCGGCGCAGACCACGATCATGGCGACGAGCAGGCTCAGGACGGTGAGCGGCACGTCGTAGCGGATGTCGGTGCCGGTGACGCTGAAGCCCAGCATCGCGACGAAGTGCATCGTCCAGATGCCCGTGCCGATGGCCGAGGCGGCGGTGACGAGCCAGTTGCGGCGTGCTCGTCCGGTGGCGGCGAGGGCGCGGACGGTGCAGCGCAGCCCGAGGGCGGCGCCGGTGCAGGCCATCGCGTACGACAGCGCGGGGGTGAGCCAGCCCAGGGCGGCGTGGTCCGTGTGTCCCATGGCCCGGGACGCTAGACCCGGCGCAGGGGCGCACAGGGGCGCATTTCGAAAGCTGCCGCTATATGGCGCGGAGGTGTGCTGGAACGATCGCGTCCCGCTCGAACGTGTGCACAGTGACGTCGTCCGTGCCGGTGAGGATCATGCGGAGCATGAGCGACGACCACACACACGTCCGGGAGTTCTTCACCGCCCGCGCGGCCGACTGGGACGCCCGCTTCCCCGACGACGGCCCCGCCTACGCCGCGGCCGTCGCCGAACTGGGCCTGCGCCCGGGGCCCGGGTGCTCGACGCGGGCTGCGGCACCGGCCGGGCCCTGCCGCCCCTGCGGGCGGCCGTGGGGCCCTCGGGCGTGGTCGTCGGGGCCGATCTGACGCCCGCCATGCTGGACGCCGCCGTCCGCGCCGGCCGGGACCGGGACGGGAGGCTGCTGCTGGCCGACGTCGCCGCGCTGCCGCTGCGCGACGGGTCGCTGGACGCGGTGTTCGCGGCGGGTCTGGTCGCGCACCTGCCCGACCCGGCCGGAAACCTGCGGGAGTTGGCGCGGGTGGTGCGTCCGGGCGGTGTGCTGGCGCTGTTCCACCCCATCGGCAGGGCGGCCCTCGCGGCGCGGCAGGGGCGGCAGGTCACCCCGGACGACCTGCGTGCCGAGCCCAACCTCCGTCCCCTGCTGGCGGCTTCGGGCTGGCGCATGACGTCGTACGTCGACGAGGACGCCCGCTTCCTGGCCCTGGCGGTCCGGGACGGCTGACGGGCGAGGTGCCGGGGACCGGCGGGACCGGGGAGGCGCCGGCCGGTCTCAGTCGGCGTGCCCGGTGCCGGCGTGGCGGACCGGGCAGCCCGCACGCCGGGGACCGGGCGGGTGCCGAGGTCCGCCAGCCGGTAGCCGTTCGGATAGCTCTTGATCTCCCAGTTCTGCCGGGCGTAGTGCGGTGCGCGCCGGGGCGGCATGAGGCGGACCGCGCGCCCGCGCAGGCGCACCGCGCCGCGCACCACCGCGCGCGTGGCGGGGCCCGGCGGGTCGTAGCGGAAGGCCCGCAGGAGCGGTTCGTCCAGGAGCGCGAGGGTGGCCGTGCGCAGCAGCGGTGCGAGAGGGCGCGGATACCAGGAGGCCATGAGGTCGAGCGTGGCGTCGGAGACCCGCCGCGCGTCCGGGTCCCAGGCGAAGTGGGCCTCCTCGTAGGCGTCGAGGCAGGACTCGAACTCCTCGTAGCTCCCGGGGATGTCCCGGATCCCCATGTGCCGGCCGAGCGTGCGGTAGTGGACCGCGCAGGCCACGGTCTCGTGCCGGGACAGCCGGCGCCATCCGTAGGCGTCGATCCAGCGCTTCGGCATGACGACGAACGTGCACAGGACATAGCGCATGTCGTCGTCGGAGATGTCGTAGCTGCGGTGCATCTGGTTGATGCGCCGGATCGCCGTGCGGCCCTGCTCGCTGGCGAAGCCGTGCTCGACGACGGCGTCCAGGAGCAGTGAGGTGTCGTCGTAGCGCCGCTGGGTGCGGTCCGTGAGCTCCGCCGTCTCGGCGAGCAGCCGGCCGATGCTCGGCACGGCGTAGGTGCGGTAGAGGGCGAGTTCCAGGGCCCGGGTGAAGTCCCAGGGGAACTCGTAGGCGGAGGTGAGCCGGTAGATCTCCGAAGCGTCCGCGTACGGGTCCATGCCGCGGATCCGTGCCAGTCGTTCGTAACGCTTCACCGCAACCGTCCCTTCTGCCGTGGAGATTCCAACTCTACGTTGAGTAGCGGAAGATGTGCTGTCGGCCAGGGCGATCGGTCAGGGGCAGGTGGTCGGTGTGTCGAACCGGGTCCGCAAGGCGTACGCCAGATTCCTGGGTGCCTGGCGCACGGAGGGCGAGGGGGCGCGGGACACCCGCTCCCACAACCTCTTCGAGGCCGCGGCCGCGTACGTCACGGCGTGTGCGGAGGACGATCAGGAACGGATGGACGAGGTGTCGGGCTGGGTGTCCCGGAGGCCCTGTCGTTCGGGGTCAACGAGCTGGCGTGCCGCGCCGTCGTGGCCCTCGCGCGCGAGCGGCGGGAACGGCCCGGGGACGTGGCCCGGGCGCTCCTCGGTCTGCCGGCCGGCTGACGCGCCGGATGCGCCGATGGTCGGTTTCACCCCGTCCGGCCGGAAAGCTGCAGCTCGGGTGGGCAGCGGGTCGTGACAAGCCCCTTCCGGCCGCACTAGGGTGCGCGCCGTTGGCGAACCGATGGGGAGGCAGTGATGGCCGAGACGGAAGAGGACGCCGTCGCCGCCGCGGACGACGCGCTCTATGTGCTCACGGCGGTGCTGCTGACGCCGGCGCAGTTCCCGAGTGTCCTGGGCGACGACTACCCGGAGGCGTGCGCCGCGCTCGGTCTGCCCCGCTCGCCGACGGCTACGGGCTGGTGCTCGGCCAGGACGGTGCCGGTGCCCGGTGGACCGTGGCCGTCGACGACGTGTCGCTGGTCGCCGTGGCCATCGCGTCGTGGGACTGCGGCATGGAGTACGAGCTGTCGCCGGACGAGCGGACCGTCGTCGCCGCCCTGCCCGGCTGGCCCCTCGCCGTGGCGGTGGCGGCTCCCGGGGTGCCCGCCCCGCACGATCCGGAACCGGAGCCCGGCGAGCGGCCGGCCCTGACGCCGCCGGACACGACCGTCTGGGGACCCGCCCAGCGGCGCCTCGGGGCCGACGAGATCGCGCTCCAGTGGGCGCAGTGGCGGGAGCAGATCGACGTCGCGGAGTTCCGGACCGCCGACGGGGGTTCCGGCTCCACCGGCTCCTCCAGTTCCTCCGGCTCCTCCACTTCCGCCGCTTCCTCCGGCTCCTCCGGCGGCCAGGCTCCGGAGCGGGGCGGGGAGCAGGCGGAAGGGGACGGCGCGGGCGAGCGCGGGCCCCGGGGCACAGCGGCATCCGGCGGGTGCTCGCCGAGGCGCGTGCCTATGTGGACACGCCTCCGCCGCTCGGCCGGGTCCGGTCGGCGTTCGCGCCGGGCGGCGCACGCACGCTGCGCGCGGACGGGCCGGGCTGGTCGCTGGTGGCCCGGACGGACGACATCGCGTTCGTGCTGCTGGACGAGGAGCCCGGCGAGGTGCTGCCCGTGGGCCGGGGACCGGAACTGCCCGGGCTGCTGGAGGCCCTCGACCGGATGGCCGTGCGGCCCAGCTGACCGGACGGCTGTCCGGCCCAGCTGACAGGCCGCCACGCCGGGGGTGGCAGCCCGGTCCGGCACGGTGGGCTGCCGGACAGCACGGCCGACAGTCGGGCAGCCGGCCGACAGTCGGGCAGCACGGCCGGTAGTCGGGCCGCGCGGTGGGCAGCCGAAGGGTCGTGGACGGTGGTCGGCCGGGCCCGGCCCGGCACGGCAGGCGCCCCTGACCGGCCGACGGCCGGACACGGCACGGCGGGCGACCGGCGGGCCGTGGACGGTGCATGCGCCCGCCGGCGACGGGGCCGCCGCCCAGCGCCCGCCGTCGGGCCGTGCAGCGGGGCGGGGCTCAGCGCCTCAGCGGCCCAGCTCCCTGCGGGTGGTACGGCGCAGCCTGCGCCGCTGTGACGGGTCCAGCGCGAGGTACGCGGCGGCCGGGACTCCCAGAATGATCAGAAGCGCGGCCCACCAGGGCAGCCAGATCAGCAGGATGAGCCCGGCCGCCACACCTCCCGCGGCGATCTTGGCGTTCTTCGACATCGTGGCGCCTCCTTCGCGGCCTCTGCCGCTCTCTGTCCTGAGAACGGGCCCGCGCTTCCCGCGGTTCCGCATCGTGACCCTGAGACGCCCCTGAGACGCCCCTGAGACGGGACCCCTCGGCCCCTGCCGGTCCCGAGCACGCGTCGGCGACTCGTCGGCGAGGCCGGCACTCCCCGCCTGAATGGTGACCCACTTCACACGGGAGCGCACCCCGCCGTCAGGGAGAACCTGTACAATCGTCGACTCCGCCCAACTAGTCAAATTTGAGGAATGCGTCATCGCCGCTCAGTCGACTCTCCCGGCAAGCTCCCCGACGATCTGCGACGAACCGACCCGATGCCGTGCCGTGTTCCTGCCCGGCGACCCCGCGCGTACCGGCCGCGTCGCCTTCTGGTCCCCGGACCGTCGCACCCGGCGGCCGCCGCGTCGAGTCCCCGACGGAGCTGACGGTCCTCGCGCCCGCCGCCAGCGGCGTCGAGACGGTGCGCGTGCCCGCCGTCCTGCTCCCGGTACGGGAGGCCCTGCCGTTACTCACGCGCGCGCGTGCCCGCAGGGACGCACACCGGTCGGCGGCGTTCTGGGGCGCCGTGGCCGTGGAGGCCCTGGCCCTCGTGGCGCGCGGCCTCCTGCTGCCGGGCCTGTCCCCGTCGGGTCATGACGCCTGGCGCGTGGGCCCCTTGCGGTCCGAGGACGTCGACCGGGTGCGCCGTCTCGCCGCGGCCATGCCACCGGAGGCGCACGCGGTCCCGCTGGACGACGCCCGGCCCGCGCGGCTGCCGGACCCGGAGCGGCTGGTCCGCGCCTTCCTGGACGCGGTCGCCGACACCCTGCCCCGCTCCCCCGCCGCCGCCCTGGCGACGGGCCACGAGGCATACGCGGGGCGCGAACCGCGGCGGATGCCCGGACTGCGGGCGTGGGCGGAGGACGTCGCCGCCGGCCACGACGCCGGAGTACGGCTGTCCCTGCGGATCGAGGTGCCCGGTCTGACCTCCGGCGCGGCGGACGCGTCGGCAGTGTCCTTCCGCGCCGTCCTCCAGGTCCACGGCGTGAGCGACGCGGCGCTGGTCGCTGACGCGGCCGACGTCTGGGCCGGCACCGCCGACGACCGGCTCGGCCCGCGCGCGCGTCTCGACACCCTGCTGGCGCTGCGCCGGGCCGCGCGGGCCTGGCCACCCCTGGCGCCCCTGCTGTCGGCGGCCGTCCCCGACGCGGTCGAACTGGCCGACGAGGAGGTCGTCGATCTGCTCGGACAGGGCGCCCGGGCGCTCGCCGCCGCGGGCGTCGAGGTGCACTGGCCGCGAGGGCTGGCCCGGGACCTGGCCGCCCACGCGGAGATCGGGGCGCCCGACCTGTCCGGCGGCGGACCGGGCCGGGACACGGCCGCCTTCCACGACGGGCCGTCGTTCCTCTCCGCGGACGCGCTGCTCTCCTTCGACTGGTCGTTCGCCGTGGGCGACCGGCGCCTTACACGCGAGGAGCTGGACCGGCTCGCGGAGGCCGGCCGGCCGCTGGTGCGGCTGCGGGACCAGTGGGTCCTCGTCGACCCCGAGGAGGCACGGCGCGCCCGCGCGCAGCGGGACCGCAAGATCACACCCGTCGACGCGCTCGCCGCGGCCCTCACGGGCACGGCGGAGGTCGACGGCCGCCGGGTCGAGGTGCGGCCCACCGGCCGGCTGGCGGAGCTGCGCGACCGACTCGCCGAGCCCGAGCGCCAGGAGGCCGTCGAGCAGCCGGCGGCGCTGGCCGCGACACTGCGCGACTACCAGCGGCGGGGACTCGGCTGGCTGGCCCGGATGACGTCGCTGGGCCTGGGCTGCTGCCTCGCCGACGACATGGGGCTGGGCAAGACCGTCACCCTGATCGCCCTGCACCTGCACCGGCAGGCCGACCCCTCGGCCGCCGGGCCGACCCTGGTGGTCTGCCCGACCAGCCTCATGGGCAACTGGCAGCGTGAGATCGAGAGGTTCGCGCCCGGCACCCCCGTGCGCCGGTTCCACGGCGCGCGGCGCGACCTGGAGGGCCTGGACGACGGGGAGTTCGTGCTCACGACGTACGGCACGATGCGCCTCGACGCGCGGCGGCTGGCCGAGGTGGCGTGGGGCATGGTCGTGGCGGACGAGGCCCAGCACGTGAAGAACCCGTACTCGGCGACCGCGCGAGCGCTGCGCGGCATCGGCGCACGCGCGCGCGTGGCGCTCACCGGCACGCCGGTGGAGAACAACCTGTCGGAGCTGTGGGCGATCCTGGACTGGGCCACACCGGGCCTGCTGGGGCGGCTCGGCACCTTCCGCCGGCAGTACGCGCGTGCCGTCGAGGGCGGCCGGGACCCGGCCGCGGCGGAGCGGCTGGCCCGGCTGGTACGGCCGTTCCTGCTGCGCCGCCGGAAGTCGGATCCCGGGATCGCCCCCGAGCTGCCGCCCAAGACGGAGTCCGACCACCCCGTGTCCCTCACCGCCGAGCAGACGGCCCTGTACGAGGCGGTGGTGCGCGAGGCGCTCGCGGAGATCTCCGGCGCCGACAGCATGGAACGGCGCGGCATGATCGTGAAGCTCCTGACGGGGCTGAAGCAGATCTGCAACCACCCGGCCCAGTACCTCAAGGAGGACCGCCCGGCCGTCGCGGGGCGCTCCGGAAGCTGGAGCTGCTCGACGAACTGCTCGACACGATCCTCGCCGAGGAGGCGGGGGTGCTGGTCTTCACCCAGTACGTGCAGATGGCGCGGCTGCTGGAACGGCACCTGGCGTCGCGGGGCGTGCCCACGCAGTTCCTGCACGGGGGCACGCCCGTCGCCGAACGCGAGGAGATGGTGCGGCGCTTCCAGGACGGGGAGGTGCCCGTGTTCCTGCTGTCGCTGAAGGCGGCCGGCACCGGCCTGAACCTCACCCGCGCGGAGCACGTCGTGCACTACGACCGCTGGTGGAACCCGGCCGTGGAGGCGCAGGCCACCGACCGCGCCTACCGCATCGGCCAGACCAAGCCGGTGCAGGTGCACCGGCTGATCGCCGAGGGGACCGTCGAGGACCGCATCGCGGCCTTGCTGCGCAGCAAGCGGGAACTGGCGGACGCGGTGCTCGGCTCCGGCGAGGCGGCGCTCACGGAACTGACGGACGCGGAACTCGCCGATCTGGTGGCACTGCGAGGGGGCACGCGATGACGAGGGGCGGACGATGACCGGATACGACGACGATCCCGACGGCTTCGGTGAGGATCGCGACGGCTTCGGGGACGAGCGTGACGGCTTCCGTGAGGATCGGGACGGCTTCAACGACGAGCGCGACGACTTCGGTGCCGAGCGTGACCGCTTCGGCGAGGAACGCGACGGCTTCCAGGACGAGCACGACGGCTTCGGAGACGGTCACGGGGCCCTCGGCGACGGCGTGGAGCGGACGTTCGCCGCGTTGCCCCCGGCGCGCGGCCGCGGCTTCGCGCAGACCTGGTGGGGCCAGGCGTGGCTGAAGGCGCTGGAGGACACGGCGCTGGACAGCGGGCAGGTGAAGGCGGGGCGCCGCCTCGCGCGCGCGGGAGCCGTCGGCGCGGTCTCGGTGCGGCCGGGGCGGATCACCGCGGTCGTCCACGATCCCGACCGCACCGCCCACCGGGCCGACGTCCTGCTGGACCCGCTGACCGACACCCAGTGGGATCGCTTTGTCGACATGGCGGTCCAGCGGTCCGGGCATGTCGCCGCCCTGCTGGACCGGGAGATGCCGACGCATCTGGTCGAGGACGCGGCGACGGCCGGCATCGAGCTGCTGCCCGGCATGGGCGACCTGGTACCGGAGTGCGACTGCGGCGACTGGGACCACTGCGGGCACACCGCGGCGCTCTGCTACCAGATGGCGCGGCTGCTCGACCAGGACCCGTTCGTTCTGCTGCTGTTGCGGGGCCGGGGCGAGCGCGCCCTGCTGGAGGCTCTGCAGGCGCACGGCACGGCACCGGCCGAGCGGACGGCCGCCGCTCCGGAGGGCGTGGCCGCCGAAGCGGTCTGGGCGACGGGACGGTCACTGCCCGAGCTGCCCGCCCCGCCCGTACTGCCGGCGGAGCCGGGGACGCCCCCGTCGCTGGACACCGAGACCGCGCCCCCGCCCGAGGTCGACCCGGCCGCGCTGTCCTTCCTGGCCTCCCGTACGGCGGCCGAGGCCCTGCGGCTCCTCGGTGACGCTCTGGACCCCGGCCACGGGCAGCGGCCGCCGGAGGCCGAACCGACCGTCGCTCAGGACGCGGTGCGTCTCGCGGCCGAGTCATCCGATCCCGTCGTGACGGACCGCCTCGCGCACGGGTCCGGGCGCGGCCGGGAGGCGTTCGCGACGGCGGTATGCGCGTGGCGGCACGGAGGATCGGACGGGCTGTCCGTGCTGGAGGAGGAGTGGACGGTCGCGGGTGAGACGCTCGCACGCGCGCGTGCCGCGCTGGACGCGGCCTGGGAGGAGGATGAGCGTCCGTCGCTGCGGGCCAGGGCCAACCGCTGGACGGTCACCGGCGCACCGCTCCAGATCCGGCTGGGCCGGGACGGCGGATGGTGGCCGTACCGCAAGGAACGCGGCCGGTGGGTCCCGGCGGGCGGCGCCGCCCAGGACCCGGCGACGGCACTGGCCTCGGCGGCACTGGCCTCGGCGACGCTCGCACCCGGCGACGAGCCGGAGCCCTGACGGCCACCGCCGCCCGCCCACGCACGGCCCGTGCCGCGCGGCGCCGGGCCACTCCCGACGGCCGAGTACACGCCACCCGGTTCCCGCTCGGCGCCGCGACCGGTTCCCACCCGGCCGCCCGCGACGGCTCCCGTGCCGGGCGACCGGTCCCGTGCCCGGGCGACCGATCCCGTGCCCGGGCGACCGTTCCCGTGCCCGGTGACCGATCCCGTGCCCGGACGACCCGTCCCGTGCCCGGTGACCGGGCTGCGCCGTGCTCTGGCGCCAGGGCACGGCGTCGCCCGCCGATGCCCGGCCCCGGTGTCGCCCGGAGATACCCGGCCCCGGTCTCGCCCGGCGATGCCCGGCCCCGGTCTCGCCCCCCGGTGCCCGGCCCCGGCCCCGGCGTCACCGGCGGCCGTCGGCGAGGCGCGCGTCCCGCCGACGGCCGCCGGGTCCCGGCGTGCGCGGTCAGCCGCGGGCGCCCAGCAGGTGGTCCATGGCGAGCTGGTCGAGGCGTTCGAACGCCATGCCGCGAGCCGCCGCCGCATCGACGTCGAAGTCCTCGAACGCCGAGCGGTCGGCCAGCAGCGCCTGGAGCCCGTCGTCTGCGGTGGGCCGGGCCAGCTCGTCCAGCCGGGCGGCCCGGAGCGCCTCCTGCACCTCCGGGTCGGCGCGGAAGGCGGCGGCGCGCTCCTTCAGGATGAGGTAGTTGCGCATGCAGCCCGCGGCCGACGCCCACACCCCGTCCGTGTCCTCGGTCCGCGGCGGCTTGAAGTCGAAGTGCCGCGGACCCTCGTAGCCGGCCGACTCCAGCAGGTCGACGAGCCAGAACGCGGCCCGCAGGTCGCCGGCGCCGAAGCGCAGGTCCTGGTCGTACTTGATGCCGGACTGGCCGTTGAGGTCGATGTGGAACAGCTTGCCCGCCCACAGCGCCTGGGCGATGCCGTGCGGGAAGTTCAGCCCGGCCATCTGCTCGTGGCCGACCTCCGGGTTGACGCCGTACAGCTCCGGGCGTTCCAGTCGCTCGATGAAGGCGAGCGCGTGTCCGACGGTGGGCAGCAGGATGTCCCCGCGCGGCTCGTTGGGCTTGGGCTCGATGGCGAACCTGAGGTCGTAGCCCTGGGTGGTGACGTACTCGCCGAGCAGGTCGAAGGCCTCCTTCATCCGCTCCAGCGCGTCGCGCACGTCCTTGGCCGCGCCGGACTCGGCGCCCTCCCGGCCGCCCCAGGCGACGTACACGCGGGCGCCCAGTTCCACGGCGAGGTCGATGTTGCGGATGGTCTTGCGCAGGGCGTACCGGCGCACGTCCCGGTCGTTGGCGGTGAAGGCGCCGTCCTTGAAGACGGGGTGGGTGAACAGGTTGGTGGTGGCCATCGGCACCTTCATGCCGGTGGCGTCCAGGGCCTGCCGGAAGCGCTTGACGACCGCCTCGCGCTCGGTGTCGCTCGCGCCGAAGGGGATCAGGTCGTCGTCGTGGAACGTGACGCCGTACGCGCCCAGGTCGGCCAGGCGGCGCACCGACTCGACCGGGTCCAGGGCGGCGCGGGTGGCGTCTCCGAACGGGTCCCGGCCCTGCCAGCCGACGGTCCACAGACCGAACGTGAACCTGTCCTCGGGGTGGGCTGGTAGCTCATGCCGCGGCTCCTTGCTCGCTTGCGACTATTTCGTCATGGCGCTTTACAAATTAGTATGCGGGCGCATCCCTGGGAAGGGACACGGTGTCCCCGAAGGAGTGAGGTCCGGCCCGAGACGGCCGGACGACCGACAGAAGCGCAGGTCAGATCCCGCAGAGCCGCGGAAGAGGGAGAAGCCCGATGTCAGCAGCCGAGGGTCCGCTCGTCGTCGGCGTGGACACATCCACCCAGTCCACGAAGGCCCTCGTGGTCGACACGGCCACCGGCCGGGTCGTCGCGAGCGGCCAGGCCCCGCACACCGTCTCCTCCGGGACCGGCCGCGAGAGCGACCCGCGCCAGTGGTGGGACGCCCTGTGCCAGGCGCTCCGGCAGTGCGGTGACGCCGCCCGGGAGGCCGCCGCCGTGTCGATCGGCGGCCAGCAGCACGGGCTGGTGACGCTGGACGACCGTGGGGAGCCGGTCCGCCCGGCCCTGCTGTGGAACGACGTGCGCTCGGCGCCGCAGGCGCGGCGTCTGGTGGACGAACTGGGCGGGCCCAAGGCCTGGGCCGAGCGGACGGGCAGCGTGCCGGGCGCCTCGTTCACGGTCACCAAGTGGGCCTGGCTGGCCGAGCACGAGCCCGAGGCGGTCCGCGCCACGAAGGCGGTGCGGCTCCCCCACGACTACCTCACCGAGCGGCTGACGGGCGAGGGCACGACCGACCGCGGCGACGCCTCCGGCACCGGCTGGTGGGCGTCCGGGCCGGAGTCCTACGACGAGGAGACGCTCGCGCACGTCGGCCTCGATCCGGCGCTGCTGCCCCGGGTGGTCCGGCCCGGAGAGGTGGCGGGAACCGTGCGCGACGGCCACGACCTGCCGTTCTCCAAGGGCACCCTGGTCGCTCCCGGAACCGGCGACAACGCCGCCGCCGCGCTCGGGCTCGGGGTGCGGCCCGGGACGCCCGTCATGAGCCTGGGAACGTCGGGCACGGTGTACGCCGTGTCACGGCGGCGGCCCGCCGACCCGACCGGCACCGTGGCGGGCTTCGCCGACGCGCGCGGGACTGGCTCCCGCTGGCCTGCACGCTGAACTGCACCCTCGCCGTCGACCGTGTCGCGGCGCTGCTGGGCCTGGACCGGGACGCCGTCGAGCCCGGCTCGGGCGTCACGCTGCTGCCGTACCTGGACGGTGAGCGCACCCCCGCCCTGCCGAACGCCTCCGGGCTGCTGCACGGACTGCGGCACGACACGACCGGCGGTCAGCTGCTGCAGGCCGCCTACGACGGCGCCGTGCACGCGCTGCTCGGCGCGCTCGACCTGGTCCTCGACTCCGACGCCGATCCCGCCACGCCGCTGCTGCTGATCGGCGGCGGCGCCCGGGCACGGCCTGGCAGGAGACGGTACGCCGCCTCTCGGGCCGCCCCGTGCAGATCCCCGAGGCCCGCGAACTGGTCGCGCTCGGCGCCGCGGCGCAGGCGGCCGGACTGCTCACCGGCGAGGATCCGGCGGCCGTCGCCCGCCGCTGGAACACGGCCGCCGGGCCCGTGCTGGACGCCGTGGAACGGGACGAGGCGACGCTGGCCAGGATCGCCGGGGTACTCTCCGACGCGGCGCCGCTGCTGGAGCGGGGCCCCGGCGCCCGCTGACGCCGGCCGTGCGCGGACGTCCACGGCAGGACGGAGACGTCGGCGGCAGGACGGAGACGCCGGCGGCAGGGACGGTGACGGCCGCCGCAGAGACGGCGGCGTCCGCGCCGGGGACGGTGACGTCCGCCGCAGGGACGGCGATGTCCGGGCCGGAGCAGGCGACGTCCGCGGCAGGAACCGGGACGTCCGGGGAAGGGACGAGGACCGAGGAGGCATGACCGCACCACCGCACGGACCGTCGCGCGGGGCGCACCCGACGGGACCCGGGCGCGCGCTGCCGGACACCCAGCAGGGCATGCGCCGCCGCAACCTCGCCCGCGTGATGCACACCGTGAGCGCCGAGGGACCGCTGTCCCGGGCCGCCGTCGCCTCCCGGATCGGACTGACCCGCGCGGCGGTCTCGACGCTGGTGGACGAACTGGTGCGGGCGGGCCTCCTGGAGGAACTCGGCCCCGAGCGGCCGGGTCGGGTCGGACGGCCCGGTTCGGCGCTCGCCGTCAGCGCACGCGGTCCCGCGGGCATCGGCGCCGAGGTCGGCGTGGACCACCTGGCGGTCTGCGCGGTCGACCTGCGGGGCCGGGTACGCGCGCGTGCGGTGCGGCACGTCGGCAACCGGGGCGCGCCCCCGAGCCGGTGGCGGCGGACCTCGGCGTCCTGGTACGCCGGGTGGTGACCGAGGCGGAGGCCGAGGGGCTGTGGCCGGCCGGGCTCGCCGTGGCGGTGCCGGGTCTCGTGGCGCGCGACGCCCGGACCGTCGTGCGCGCTCCCAACCTCGGCTGGCGCGACGTGGACCTCGGTGCCCTGCTGTCGGCGTCGGCGGCCGGACCCGCGCCGGACGCACCGGCGGCCGATCTGCCGGCGACCGTGGACAACGAGGCCAACTTCGGCGCCCTGGCCGAGCTGTGGCTCGCCGAGGGCACCCCGCCCGACTTCCTGCACGTGTCCGCCGAGATCGGTATCGGCGCGGCCGTGGTCGTGGACGGCCGGCTGCTGCGCGGCACCCGCGGCTTCGCGGGCGAGCTGGGCCACGTGCCGGTGCGTCCCGACGGTCCGGAGTGCGCCTGCGGCGGGCGCGGGTGCCTGGAGCAGTACGCCGGTGAGGGGCGGTGCTGCGCGCCGCGGGCCTGGAGCCGGGCGAGGGCCGCGTGGGATGCTCGCCGAACGTGCCGAGCGGGGTGACCAGGACGTACGCCGGGCCCTGAGCGAGGCGGGGACGGCGTTCGGGATCGCGCTGACCGGCGCGGTGAACCTGCTGGATCCCGAGTGCGTGGTGCTCGGCGGCGCGCTGGCCGGACTCGCGCCGTGGCTGCTGGCGCCGCTGCGGGAGGAACTGGCCCGGCGGACGGCCGGCCCGGCGTGCCCCGTGGCCGTCTCGGCGCTGGGGCCCGAGGACCGCTGCTGGGAGCCGCCCACTCGGTGGTGCGGGCCGTGCTGGACGACCCGGCGGCGGTGGCGGGACGGACGTGAACGGCCGGCGGTGAGGGACCGCAGGCTCCCACCCGACGCCGAGCCGCCCGCGTCGACGCCGGGCGACGAACCGACACCACTCCGTCGAACCGGCGCCGCCACGTCGCTCCTGACGCACGACCGCTCCCGACGGACCGTCATCACTCGATCGAGTGAGGGAGTTGTCCCCATCCCCGGGCCATCCACCGAACCGCGACGCGTACTTCTGCCCAACTGCCCGGCGCCGTAGCGTGAGTTTCGCTGAGCCGGACGCATCAGCGGCTCGCAACCCGTGCCGTCACCACGCGTTGACCGGTGCGTCCGGTACCCGCCCCACTCCCCGTGGCAACAGCTCTCCGAAAGGCGACCCCATGGACCGAGCACGACCGCTCCCCAGCAGGCGGCGACTCCTGGCCGGCGCCGCGCTCGCGGCCGTACCCTGCGCCCTTCTGCCCGGCACCCGGGCCGGCGCCCGCCCCGGGCCGTCGACTACCCGCTCGCCGAGTGGCGGCCCGCGAGCAGCTCCAACTACACCAGGTCCGACCGTCCCACCACGCACCGGATCGACCATGTGGTCATCCACGTGACGCAGGAGTCCTACGCCGACACCCTCGCGATCTTCGCCGACCCGAAGAAGCGGGTGTCCGCGCACTACGTGGTCCGCTCCGCCGACGGCCGGGTCGCCCAGTGCGTCCGCGAGGCCGACATCGCCTGGCACGCGGGCAACTGGGACTACAACACGCGCAGCATCGGCATCGAGCACGAGGGGTGGGTGGACCGGCCCGAGTACTTCACCGACGCGATGTACGAGCAGTCGGCCAGGCTCACGGCCGCGATCTGCGCCACGTACGGCATCCCGAAGGACCGGGAGCACATCATCGCGCACCACGAGGTGCCGGGCAGCGACCACACGGATCCGGGCCCGCTGTGGGACTGGACCCGCTACATCAGACTGGTCAACTTCGCCTGAGCACAGGTGCAGGCCGACCGGTGAAGGCCACAGGTGCAGGCCAACAGGTGAAAGCCAACAGGTGAAGGCCACGTTCGAGTGACCGGGCCCGTCGAAGCGGTTGTCCGCGCGCATCCCCGGCGTGACGATGTGACCGGCAACGTCGCCGTCCGGGGAGGCCGAGTTGAGCGATCCATGGGTGGCTCTGGAACCGGGTGCGGACCCCGCCGAGCACGCGCGTGTGCTGCGGCGCGCGCACGAGACGTTCACCCGGGCCGGCACCGTGCTGCGTCCCGTGCGCCCGGTGGTGGCCGAGTCGTGGCGGCGCTCGGTCCGCGCGGGTGTCGGGCCGGACGTCACCGCGGACGTGGAGCTGACGGACGGCGACCTCGGCGCCTACCGGGCCGAGCATCCCCTGTCCCGGGTGATGACCCTGGTGCGTGAGCTGATGGGGACGTTCGCCGCCGACGGTGAGCATCTGCTCGCGGTCTCCGACGCCCACGGCCGGCTGCTCTGGGTGGAGGGGCACCCCGCCACCCGGCGCAGGGCGGACCGGATGAACTTCGTACCGGGCGCACGGTGGGCGGAGAGCGCGGTGGGGACCAACGCGCCGGGGACGGCGGTCGCCGTCGGCCGCCCGGTGCAGGTCTTCGCGGCCGAGCACTTCGTCCGGCACGTGCAGCCGTGGACGTGCGCGGCGGCGCCGGTGCACGATCCGCGCACCGGCCGGGTGCTGGGCGCCGTGGACATCACCGGCGGGGACCGGCTGGCGCATCCGCACAGCCTGGGCTTCGTCCAGGCGGTGGCCCGGGCGGCCGAGTCGCAGCTGGCGCTGCTGGCGCCGCGGCCGGCCACCGGGGAGGCGGCCGAACTGGTGGCGCTCGGCCGTGACGAGGCCCTGCTGACCGCCGGCGGGCGGCGGGTCCGGCTCAGCAGGCGGCACAGCGAGATCGTGGTGCTGCTGTCCCGCCACCCGGAGGGCTGTCGGGTGACGAGCTGCTGTGCGCGCTGTACGAGGACGAATCGGTCACGCCGGTGACCCTGCGGGCCGAACTGGCGCGGCTGCGCAGGATCCTGGGACCGGGGCGACTGGCGTCGCGCCCGTACCGGCTGACGTCGCCCGTCGAGTCCGATGTCGCCGTCGTCGAGCGGCGGTTGCGCGCCGGAGCGGTCTCCGCGGCGGCGACGGCGTACGGTGGCCCGCTGCTGCCCGGCTCCCAGGCGCCGGCGGTGGTCAGGCTGCGGCGCCGGCTCGCCGACGGGCTGCGCACCGCGCTGATCGCGGGCGGCGACCCGGACCTGCTGGCCGACTGGGCGCACGCGCCGTGGGGCGAGGACGACCTCGAGGTCTGGCGCGCCCTCGCCGCCGTCCGGCCGACGGCCGCGAACCGTTCCCGGCTCGCCGCGCTGGAAGCCGAGCTGGGGGCACCCACCCTCCGCTGACCGCCGTGGCAGCGCCGGCACCGCACGCGCGGCGACGGCGGCACCGGAACCCGGCAGCACCGGCCGCCCGCACGCAACGTGGCTGCAACGTCCCGCTTCCTACCCTCGCGCCAAGCGCTGCCCAAGGGCGGGCGGCACTCGTCGAGGAAGGCAGACCAGGATGACCCGTTACGCGGCGCCCGGCACCGACGGCGCGATCGTCTCCTACCAGTCGCGCTACGACCACTTCATCGGCGGCGAGTACGTTCCGCCGGTGCGCGGGCAGTACTTCGAGAACCCGTCCCCGGTCAACGGGCAGCCCTTCACGGAGGTGGCGCGCGGCACGGCGGAGGACGTGGAGCGGGCGCTCGACGCCGCGCACGCGGCGGCACCGGCCTGGGGCCGCACCTCGGTGACCGAGCGCGCCGGCATCCTGCTGAAGATCGCCGACCGCATGGAGGCGAACCTGGAACGGCTCGCGGTCGCCGAGAGCTGGGAGAACGGCAAGCCCGTGCGCGAGACGCTGGCGGCCGACATCCCGCTGGCCATCGACCACTTCCGCTACTTCGCGGGGGCGATCCGCGCCCAGGAGGGCTCGCTCGGCGAGGTCGACGACGACACGGTCGCGTACCACTTCCACGAGCCGCTCGGCGTGGTCGCGCAGATCATCCCGTGGAACTTCCCGATTCTGATGGCGACCTGGAAGCTCGCGCCGGCCCTCGCCGCGGGCAACGCGGTCGTCATCAAGCCCGCAGAGCAGACCCCGGCGTCCATCCACTACTGGATGAGCCTGATCTCCGACCTGCTTCCACCGGGCGTGGTGAACATCGTCAACGGCTTCGGCGTCGAGGCGGGCAAGCCGCTCGCGTCCAGTCCGCGCGTGGCCAAGGTGGCCTTCACCGGCGAGACCACCACGGGGCGGCTGATCATGCAGTACGCCTCGGAGAACATCAAGCCCGTCACGCTGGAGCTGGGCGGCAAGTCGCCGAACATCTTCTTCGACGACGTCTGGGCGAAGGACGACGACTTCCGCGACAAGGCGCTCGAGGGCTTCACCATGTTCGCGCTGAACCAGGGCGAGGTGTGCACCTGCCCCTCCCGGGCGCTGATCCAGAGCGGTGTCTACGGGGAGTTCGTCGAGGCGGCGGTGGCCCGCACCGAGCTGATCACGCCGGGCCACCCGCTGGACACCGACACGATGATCGGCGCGCAGGCGTCCAACGACCAGCTGGAGAAGATCCTCTCCTATCTGGACATCGGCCGGCAGGAGGGCGCCAAGGTGCTCACCGGCGGGCAGCGCGTCGAGCACGACGGCGAGCTGAAGGGCGGCTACTACGTCCAGCCGACCATCTTCGAGGGGCACAACCGCATGCGGATCTTCCAGGAGGAGATCTTCGGTCCGGTCGTGTCCGTGACCTCGTTCGACGGCTTCGACGACGCCGTCAAGATCGCCAACGACACGCTGTACGGCCTGGGGGCCGGCGTGTGGACCCGGGACATCAACACGGCGTACCGCGCGGGCCGCGCGATCCAGGCGGGACGGGTCTGGACGAACTGCTACCACGCCTACCCGGCACACGCGGCGTTCGGCGGCTACAAGCAGTCGGGCATCGGCCGGGAGACGCACAAGATGATGCTGGAGCACTACCAGCAGACGAAGAATCTGCTGGTGTCGTACTCGCCGAAGAAGCTCGGCTTCTTCTAGAGACCGCCTCCGGAGACCGCCTCCGCCCCCGTCCGGCCGGCGGCGGGCAGCGCCCGGCGCCACCGCGCCGGGTCGATCCGCCCGTCGTACAGCGGAAGGTCCACGGGGCGCCGGTCGTCGGGGAACGGGTCCCAGACCCGGGTGAGGCCCGCCGTGCCGTACTCGCGGACGCGGCGGGCCTCCGCGAGGTCGAGGACGTCGGTCACGACGATCTCCGGTTCGCCGCCGGACTCGGCGCGTACCCGGCCTTCGGGATCCACCACGAGGCTGCGTCCGGCGCCGTCCGGGGGTGCCGCGTTGACGCTGGCCACGAAGACCTGGTTGACGATGGCGTTCGCACGGGCGAGGACGCGTTCCTGGGCCCGGTCGACGGTCGGGGTCCGGACGAGGTTCAGCACGAGGTCGGCGCCCTGCCACGCCAGGTGCCGCGTGGTCTCCGGGAACCACGCGTCGTAGCAGATGGACAGGCCGACGCGCCCGTGGCCCTCCAGGTCGAAGACGACGAAGCGGTCGCCGGCCGCCGTGGTCTCGTAGGGGTGCCAGGGGAAGATCTTGCGGTACTGGGCGGCCCGCCGCCCGTCGGGCGCGTACACCGGCGCCGTGTTGTACACGCGCCCGTCGTCGCCGCGTTCGTAGACGCTCCCGGGACGAGCCACCGTCCGAGTTCGCGGGCCAGGCCGGCCAGCATCGTGCCCCGGGGGCCGTCGGGTTCCTGTGCCGCGGCGTGCATGACCCGCTCGGGGTCCTCGTCCGGCCGGTGCCCGCACAGGTGCAGCTCCGGGAAGGCGAACAACCGGACGGCGGGATGGGCGCGGGCGAGGCGGCGCAGCTGATCGGCGAACCGGTCGAAGCTGTCGTCGGCGTGGTGGAAGGCGGGCGCCTGCACCAGGCCGATCGGCAGGGGGGTGGGCATGAGGAGGGCACCTTCCGCGGTCGGGGCCGTGCTGAGGAGAGGTCGCCCCGCAGCCAACCAGCCGGCAGACCGCAGGACAAGCCGCCCATCACCTGTGCGAGCCATAGGAAAACCCTGTTACCCGTACCGACGCGCGCCGCCCGCCTCCGGTCCTCCTGCCGCCCGCCTCCCTTCCTCCCGCCGCCCACTACCGGCACTCCCGCCGCCCGTTTCCCGTACTCCCCGTTAGGGTTCCGGCATGTCTGTGCCCTGCCTCCGCCCCGCCGCGTCCGTCCGCCTCGCGGAAGGGCGGGCGGCATGACCCTCAACCAGCTCAGGGCGTTCGTCGAGGCGGAGCGGCTCGGGTCGTTCACCGCCGCGGCCAAGGCCATGGACATCGCCCAGGCGTCGGTCTCCGAGCTGGTCCGCCGCCTGGAGGCCGAGCTGGACGCGGAGTTGTTCGCCCGCGGCAGCCGCACGCTCACCCTCACGACCGCCGGGCGGGAACTCCTGCCGTACGCCCAGGAAGCACTCGCCGCGGCGGACAGCGGTGTCCGCGCCGTGCACTCGCTGGGCTCGCTGGGCGGCGGCACGGCGACGTTCGGGGTGCTGCGCAACGCCGACTACTACCTGCTGGCCGACCTGGTCCAGCTGTTCCACGCCCGCTACCCCAAGGTCCGGGTCCGGCTCGTCGGCCAGAACTCGGCGGAGACCGCCGCCGCCGTGGCCGCGGGCGGATCGAGGCCGGGCTCGTCGTCCTGCCGATCGACGACGAGGGACTGGCGGTCACACCGCTGCTGCGCGACGAGGTGTTCTACGTCAGCGCCGACCCGGGCGCACACGCACTCCCGTGACCATCGAGGCGTTCTCCCAGGCCCCGCTGGTGCTCTACGACGCGCACTACGGCTGGCAGGACCCGACCCGGCGGCAGCTCGCCGAGCGGGCCCAGCTGTCCGGCGTCCGCATCGATCCGCTCATCGAGCTGGAACACGTCGAGGCCGCCCTGAAGCTGGTCGCGGCCGGCGTCGGCGACACGATCGCCAGCCGCGCCGTCATCAGCAGCCCGGCGTTCCCGGCGGGGCTGCACACCGCCTCCTTCGCCGAGCCGCTGTACGACACGATCGCCCTCGTCCGCCGCGTGGACCGGCCGCTGTCCGCGCCACACGGGAACTCGCCCGGCTCGCCGAGGACACACTGCGGGAACTGCGGCAGAACCTGGCGCTGTGACGAGCACGGGCCGACGCCGGACGGCTGACGGCTGACGGCTGACGGCTGACGGCTGACGGCTGACGGCTGACGGCTGACGGCACACGCCAGGCGCAAGGTGCCCGGCGCCAGACGCCAGACGCCAGACGCCTGACGCCCGGCGCAAGGAGTCACAGGAAAACCCTGTGGATCGCCCAGGACTCGCCCATCTAGTCCTGTGGCTCCGGCGCGCATAGCGTCCTCGCCATGCAGATCACGCACGAAGAAGCACAGGCCCTCCCCCCTCTCCAGTGGCTGAAGAAGCCCGCCGTCGACGGCCCGCCCGCCCAGCGCGACCCGAAGGTCGTGGAGCGGGTCTCCGAGATGCTGCGGGAGATCGAGCGCAAGGGCCTGGACGCCGTCCGCGCCTACGCCCGGGAACTCGACGGCTGGTCCGGCGACCTGGAGATCGGCGAGGCCGAGCTGAAGAAGTCCGGTGACGCCCTGCCTCCGGACGTCCGCACCGCCCTGGAGATGGGGTGCGAGCGCACGCGTCGGTTCGCGGCCGCGCAGCGCGAGCACCTGGCCGACTTCGAGATCGAACTGGCCCCCGGCGTGACGTGCGGCCAGCGCTACGTCCCCGTCTCCCGGGTCGGCGCCTACCTGCCGGCGGGCCGCTTCCCGCTGCTGGCCAGCGCCTTCATGACCGTCAACGTCGCGAAGACGGCCGGCGTGCCGACGGTCGTGGCGTGCACGCCGCCGTCCGGCGAGCACGGCGCCCACCCCGCCGTCCTGTACGGCGCCCACCTGTCGCAGGCGGACCGGGTGTTCGCCGTCGGCGGTGTCCAGGCGCTGGGCGCGATGGCCTTCGGCCTGCTGGGCGAGGCGCCGGTGGACATGCTGGTCGGTGCGGGCAACGCCTTCGTCACCGAGGCCAAGCGGCAGTTGTTCGGGCGGGTCGGCATCGACCTGCTCGCCGGTCCGTCGGAGGTCGCGGTGATCGCCGACGACAGCGCCGACCCGGCGTGGGTGGCGGCGGACCTCCTCGGTCAGGCCGAGCACGGCCCCAACTCGCCCGCCGCCCTGATCACCACCTCCGAGGCGCTGGGCCGCGCGGTGGTCGCGGAGGTGGAGACCCAGTTGGAGAAGCTGGCGACGCGCGACATCGCGGGACCGGCCTGGCGGGACTTCGGCTCCGTCATCGTCGTACGGGACCGGGACGACGCGGTCGCCGTCGCCGACGTCCTCGGCCCGAGCACCTGGAGGTCCACACCGAGGACGACGACTTCTACCTGCGCAGCCTCACCAGCTACGGTTCGCTGTTCATCGGCCCGTGGTCCACCGTGGCGTACTCCGACAAGGGCATCGCCGGCACGAACCACGTGCTGCCGACGGGCAAGACCGCCCGCTACAACGCCGGCCTGTCGGTCTCCCGGTTCCTCAAGCCGCTCACCTACCAGCGGGCGACCCGGGAGGGCACGGCCGCGCTGGCACCCGCCGTCGAGCGCATCTCCGCCTTCGAGGGCCTGGCCGCGCACGGGGCGACGGCCACGGTGCGCATCGACCGGATCGGCCGTACCTCGCCCGCGTTCGACTCGGTCCCCGCACCGCTGCGCGAGCAGCTCTGATCCGTCCGTCCCCGGACGGGCACCGGCCGCCCGTGTCACCCGTGCCGCCCGAGCGGCACGGCGGGGCGGCGGGCGCCCGCGGCACGTGACGCGGGCGCCCCGCCACCCCTCCTGACTCGAGTGGCCCCCTGAAGGTGTCCCCTCCGACGGCCCCCTCCCCCGAGGCTCATCCGAGGCTCCTCCCGTCCCCCTCCCCGAGGCTCGTCCGAGGCTCCCCCTCCGTCCCCCTCCCCGAGGTCTCCCATGCACCACCGCTCCTCACCGGCTCCCCGCCGGGCACGCACGGTTCCGCCCTCACCCAGGGCTGAAGGGCCGGCAGATCACCATGATCTCCATCGGCGGCGTGATCGGGCCGGCCTGTTCGTCGGCTCCTCCAACGCCGTCGCGACGGCCGGGCCCGCCGTCCTGGTCTCGTTCCTCCTGGCGGCGGCCCTGGTCGTCCTGGTCATGCAGATGCTCGGCGAGATGGCCGTCGCCCACCCCGACACCGGGTCGTTCTCCACGTACGCCGACCGCGCCCTGGGCCGCTGGGCGGGGTTCTCCATCGGCTGGCTGTACTGGTGGTTCTACGTCCTCGTCATCCCGATCGAGGCGATCGCCGCCGGTGAGGTGATCGCCGGGATCACCGCGCTGCCGGGCTGGATACCGGCCCTGCTGCTGATCGCCGTCCTGACCGGCAGCAACCTCCTGGCCGTACGCAACTACGGCGAGTTCGAGTACTGGTTCGCGCTGCTGAAGGTCGTCGCGATCGTGGCGTTCCTCGTCCTCGGCGCGCTGGCCGTCCTCGGGCTGCTGCCCGGCTCCGACGCCCACGGCGTCGGACACCTGTGGAGCGAGGGCGGGTTCGCGCCGAAGGGCGGGGTGGCCGTGCTCGCCGGGCTGCTCACCGCGATGTTCGCCTTCCAGGGCAGCGAGATCGTGACCATCGCCGCCGCGGAGTCCGAGGAGCCGAGGAAGAACATCAGGAAGGCCGTGCGCGCCGTGGTCTGGCGGCTCGGGCTCTTCTACATCGGGTCGATCTTCATCGTCGTCAGTCTCGTGCCGTGGAACTCCGAGGCGCTGGCCGACGGCTCCTACCAGGCGGTGCTCGACCGCATGAACATCCCCGGCGCCGGACGCATCATGGACGTCGTCCTCGTCGTCGCCGTCAGCAGCTGCCTGAACTCGGCGATCTACACCGCCTCCCGCATGGCGTACTCGCTCGCCCGGCGCGGCGACGCCCCGGCGGCCTTCGCCGTCACCTCCGTCTCGGGCGTGCCGCGCACCGCGGTGCTCGCCGCGGCGCTCGTCGGCGTCGTCGCCGTGCTCGCCGACCAGGCGCTGCCGGAGGTGTTCGCGTATCTCCTCGCGTCCAGCGGCGCGATCGCGCTGATGATGTACCTGGTGATCGCGGTCACCCAGTACGCGACCCGGCGCCGGGAACCGGGCCCGTCCGAGGTGCGGATGTGGGGGTTCCCGTATCTGACGCTCGCGACCATCGCCTTCATCGCGGGCGTCCTGGTGCTCATGGCCGTTCTCCCGGGCACCGGCTCGAACTGTGGCTGTCGCTCGGACTCGCCGCCGTACTCGTCGCCGTGGGCGTGCTGCGCCAGCGCCGGGCCGCCGGCCGGCCGGCCACGGACCCGGGCGGTGGTGCCGCGCGGACCGGTGACGACGGCGAGGCGCCGGCACCGCCTCCGGCCGACGCACCACCCCGGCGGACGCACCACCCCCGGCCGACGCACCACCCCCGGCCGACGCGCCGCCCTCGCTCGCGACACCCCCGCGGCCCGGTGCCGGGCGCCGCTGAGGGCTCAGGCCGGCGGTCCGTGCGTCCCGCGCGGCACGAACTCGGTGGGCAGGACCAGGCGTTCACCGGCGGGGTCGGCCTCGCCCCGGATGCGGCGCACCAGCAGGCGCGCCGCCTGCCGTGCCAGTTCCGCCAGGTCGTGGCGGACCGTGGTGAGCCGGAGCACCTCCCAGGAGGCCATGGGGAGGTCGTCGAAGCCGATGACGGTGAGGTCGTCGGGCACGCGCAGGCCGGCGGCACGGGCGGCGTTGAGGACACCGACCGCGACCACGTCGTTGCCGCAGAACACGGCGGTGGGGCGCTGCGCGGCATCCAGCAGCCGGGGCAGGGCCCGGTACCCCGTCTCGTACTCGAACGGGCCCCGCACCACCCGTTCCTCGGGCAGGCCGATGCCCTCGTCGGCGAGGGCGAGGCGGAAGCCGAGCTCCCGCTCGCGCCCCGTGGTGGTGTTGGCGGCACCGAAGACGCCCGCGATCCGGCGGTGGCCGAGCGCGGCGAGTTCGCGGGCCACGAGGCGGCCACCGCCCTCGTTGTCGACCACGGAGGCGAAGTCGCCGGCCCGGCCCGTGTCGCGGTTGAGGAACACGTAGGGCATGCCGCGGCGGTCCAGCTGGGCGGGCAGACGGGAGTCGGTGGTGGCCGTGGCGAGGACGACGCCGTCGAGCGACTGGTCGAGGAGGTTCTCCTGGGCGACCGCCTCGTCGGAGCGCTCGTCAGGAGCATCATGCGGTAGCCGAGGCCCCGAGTTCGTCGTGCAGGGGCGCGACGACGTGCGGGTAGAACGGGTTCGTCAGATCGGTCACGATCACGCCGATCCGGCGCGTGGAGCGGGTGGACAGGGAGCGGCCGACCTCGCTGGGCACGTAGTTCAGCGCACGTGCCGCCTCCTTCACCTTCTCCCGCGTCGCCGCCGAGACCCGGGGTCGTCCCGCAGGGCCCGGGACACCGTCGGCTGGGAGACGCCCGCCAGCCTCGCCACGTCATGACTCGTGATCGCCATCGCCCCTCTTCTCGTCGCCCGGGCCGCGCCGCCCCGTCTCCCTCCCGGCCAGGATACGTATGTACCAGATGCTCGGCTCGGGCCGGGGCGCGTCTGCCGGACTCCCGCCCGGGTTCGCCTCCGAGCGCGCCGCCCTGCCGGGAAACCCGCCGAAGGGATTGCGCAAGGAATTACGCACCCGCCTCTTGACATCGACCGGCCGGACCCCTGTCATGGTGGGAGTACATACGTATGCACGCCGAGCGCACCGAGCACGGCGGCCCACACGACGCGGCCCCGCGCGTCCCCGGTGCGGCGAGCCGGCCGGCCCCCTCGCGAGACCGCCGCCGGCACCGCCCGCAACCGCCCGGCCCGAACGACCGCCCACGCAACCGCCCGGCCCGAACAGGCCATGCCAAGCCCGAGGAGTCCTCATGCCCGACGTCGTCGTGTCCCCCTCCGAACTGGATCGGCGCACGATCCGCCGCAGCGACTTCGTCTCCTGCGACCAGGCGTTCATCGACTGCCGGACGCCGGGGTCGGACCGCAAGGAGAACTACGCGATGATCGGTCCGGGCGTGTCGCAGGCGTCCGGCCAGTTCGTCAACCTGCGCCTGCCCCACGGCTACAACATCGGCGCCGCGGCCATGCCCCACGGCATCACCAACAACCTCCACCTGCACTACACGGCCGAGGTGTTCGTCTGCACCGACGGCGAGTACCTGCTGCGCTGGGGCGCGGACGGCACGGAGGGCGAACTGCCGCTGCGGGCCGGCGACATCGTCTCCGTCCCGACCTGGATCTTCCGCGGGTTCACCAACACCGGCCCGGACGACGGCTGGCTGTTCACCGTGCTCGGCATGGACGACACCGGCGGCATCATCTGGGGCCCGTCCGTGCTGCGCGAGGCCGAGGGCCACGGGCTGTACCTCACCGCCGACAACCAGCTCATCGACACCGTCGCCGGCGACGAGATCCCCGAGGGACGGAGCTGGTGCAGCCGATGGCGCAGGAGCACATCGACCGGCTGCGCCGCTACAGCCCCGGGGAGATGAGGCGCCGGGTCGCCGCGGCGGACGACCTCGTCTGGTCCGAGCACCCCTTCCTCGACAGCTCCCTGCCCGGCGCGGGCGCGCGCCTGAGCTGCGTCATCGGGTACGGCATGACGGAGGACCCGCACCAGGAGCCCCGGATCTTCAATCCGCACGGCCACAACGTCGCCTGGCTGCGCGCCGAACCGGGCCAGGGCGTCTCCACCCACCGGCAGCACGAGACGCAGACGCTCATCGTCAAGGAGGGCCTGTGGGAGATCACCCTCAACCGCACGGACCCCGTCTCGGTGCGCCTGGGCCCGCGGACATGCTCTCCGTGCCGCGGGACGCCTGGCGGACCCTGCGCAACGTCGGCGACGCCCGGGGCGATCTGCTCGTGGTCAACTCCGGTGACGGCCGGGTCCGTCTCGAATGGGACGAGGAGGTCGTCAAGGCCGCCGCCGACGCCGGCGTGGGCATCGACCACAACGGATACGTCGCGCCCTACGCGCTGCTGCCCCGCTCCGCGCGCCGATGATGCCCGGCCCCGCCACCGCCCCGCGCAGGGACGGCTGCCCCTGGTCGCCGTCCCGGGCATGCTGTGCGACGCGAGCCTGTGGGCGGACGTCGGGTTCCCGGCCGGGCACCCGGTCCACCACGTCACGCTCACCGAGCCCACCCTCGGAGGGCTGGCCGACGCCGTGCTGGCCGCGACGGACGGCCCGTTCGTGCTGGTCGGACTGAGCCTCGGGCCATCGTCGGGTTCGAGGCGCTGCGCCGCGCCCCCGGACGGGTCGCCGGTCTGTGCCTCGTCTCGACGAACGCGGGGCGCCGCGCCCCGAGCAGTACGCGGCCTGGCGGACGCTGGACGAACTGGCCGCCGCCGGCCGGTTCGACGCGGTGGTCGAGCGGACCCTGCCCGGCATGTTCGCCCGGGACCCGGCGCCCGAGCGGCTCGCGGAGCGCTACCGACGCATGGCCCGCTCGGTCGGCCCGCGCGCCGCACGCGCCCAGCTCGCGGCGCAGGCCACCCGCCGGGACGCCTTCGCCGCCCTGCGCGCCGCCCGCTGCCCGACGGCCGTGGTGTGCGGCACGCGGACGCCCTGTGCCCGCCCGGCTTCCACCGGGCCATCGCCGACGCCGTGCCCGGGGCCGCGCTGCACGAGCTGCCGGACGCCGGACACCTGCTGCCGTGGGAGCGGCCCGACGCGCTCACCGCGGTCCTCGACGGCCTCGTCACGGCAGCACAGGCCCGCCACGTCCCCACCCCTCGACCGGCCTGAGCCCCCGCATCTCCCCTTCGCGGAGTCACCGCATCTTCCCTTCCCGGAATCTCCGCCTCCCACGAATCCCGGAATCTCCGCCTCCCACGAAAGGGCCACCATGCCCCGACACCTGAAGTCCCCCGTCCCGCCGGCCAGGTCCGCGCCGCCCGCGCGGACGTCGCCGAGCGCGTCGCCGCGATCCTCGACGACATCCGCGAGCGCGGTGACGAGGCCGTCCGCCAGTACTCGGAGAAGTTCGACGACTGGAGCCCCGCGTCGTTCCGGCTGTCCGAGGACGAGATCGGCCGGATCGTCTCCGGCGTCCCCGGCACCGTGCTGGACGACATCCGTTTCGTGCAGCAGCAGGTGCGGACGTTCGCGCAGGCGCAGCGCGATTCGATGCACGACGTCGAGATCGAGACGCTGCCAGGCGTCCGCCTCGGTCACCGTCACGTGCCGGTCTCGGGCGCGGGTGCGTACGTCCCGGGCGGGCGCTATCCGCTGACCGCCTCCGCCCACATGACCATCGTGACGGCGAAGGTGGCCGGGTCTCCCGGGTCGCCGCCTGCACCCCGCCGATCCGGGGCGAGGTGCCGGCCGCGACCGTCGCGGCCATGCATCTGGCGGGCGCCGACGAGATCTACCTGCTCGGCGGGGTGCAGGCGGTCGCGGCGCTGGCCGTCGGCACGGAGACCATCGGCAGCGTGCCGATGATCGCGGGCCCGGGGAACGCCTACGTCGCCGAGGCCAAGCGGCAGTTGTTCGGCGAGGTCGGCATCGACCTGTTCGCCGGCCCGACGGAGATCCTCGTGGTCGCCGACGAGCACGCGGACCCCTTCGTGGTGGCCGTGGACCTGCTGTCGCAGGCCGAGCACGGTCCGGACTCGCCCGCCGTCCTCGTCACCACCTCCGAGGCGCTGGGCCGCGAGGTGGAGCGGCACGTCGAACGCCTTCTGCCGACGATGCCCACCAGGGACTTCGCCGGACCGGCCTGGCGCGACCACGGGGAGATCGTCGTCGTCGACTCGCTCGACGAGGCGTTCGCGGTCGCCGACTCCTACGCGAGCGAGCACGTGGAGATCCTCACCGAGGAGCCGCGCCGGGCCCTGGAGCGGATGCGCGACTACGGGGCGCTGTTCCTCGGCGAGGGCACGTGCGTCTCCTACGGCGACAAGGTCATCGGCACCAACCACGTCCTGCCCACCCGCGGCGCGGCCCGCTACACGGGCGGGCTGTGGGTCGGCAAGTACCTCAAGACGGTGACGTACCAGGAGGTCACCGATCCGTCCTCGTCGGCGCTGCTCGGCGAGGTGTGCGGGCGCGCGGCGCGCGTCGAGCTGTTCGAGGGGCATGCCCGCTCGGGTGACGTGCGCGCGGCCAAGTACGCGGGCGCGGCGCTGCCGTGGAACGAGGAGGCGGGCGCGTGACCGGCACGACGGCCCCGCTGGCCGGCCGGACGGCGCTGGTGAGCGGCGGCGGGAACGGCCTGGGGAGCGCCATCGCCCGGTCGCTGCTGTCGGAGGGGGCGCGTGTGGTGATCACGGGCCGTACCCGGCGCACCCTCGAGGAGACCGCGGCACGGCTCGGCCCGGGCGTCACCCACCACGTCTGCGACGTCTCCCGGCCCGACGACGTGACGGCGCTCGCCGAGCGGCTCGCGGACGAGGAGATCTCCATCCTGGTCAACAACGCCGGGATCGCGGGACCCGTCGCGGCGCTGACGGAGGTCACGCCCGAGGAGTGGGACGAGGTCTTCGCGGTGAACGTGCGCGGCATGTTCCTGATGTGCCGGGCCTTCCTGCCCCCGATGACCCGGCGCGGCGCCGGCGACGTCATCAACATCGCCTCCGTGTCGGGGAAGCGCCCCCTGCTGCGGCGTACGCCCTACTGCGCCTCCAAGATGGCCGTCATCGGGCTCACGGCGACGCTCGCCGGTGAGGTCGGGCCGCTCGGCGTGACGGTCAACTCCCTCTCGCCGGGGCCCGTCTCGGGTCCCCGGATGGAACGCAACTTCCGGCTGGAGGCGGAGCGCACGGGCGGCAGTTACGCCGAGGCGGAGGCCGCGTTCGTGTCGCGGGCGGCGCTGGGCCGGATGGTCACCGAAGAAGAGGTCGGGAGCGCGGTGACCGCGATGCTGCGGATGCCGGGGCTGTGCGGCGCCGACATCGACCTGTCGGCCGGGATGGTGGCGCGGTGACGGCCCGCGGCCCCGGGCGGCCCTCGCTCAAGCGACGGCTCGCGGCCGGGGAGCGGCTGTACGGCGCCCTGCTGCGGCTGCCGTCGGAGACGCTGGTGGAGATGGCGGGGGTCGCGGGGCTCGACTACGTGGTCCTGGACTGCGAGCACGGCCCGGCCGACACGACCGCGCTCCAGCACCATCTGACGGCCGCCGCGGCGCACGGGGTCGACGTGCTGGTGCGGGTCGGCGCCGCCGAGCCCGCCCTGGCGCTGCGCTGCCTGGACCTCGGGGCGACGGGGATCGTCCATCCCACGTCGACAGCGCGGCGGACGCCCGGCGGGCCGTCGCGGCGGACCGCTATCCGCCGCTGGGGCAGCGCGGTTTCGCCACGTACAGCAGGGCGGGCCGCTTCGGCACCGTGACGGCGCGGGAGCATCTGGTGGCGGGCGAGGACACCCTGGTCGTGGTGATGATCGAGACGGAGCGGGCGTGTGCCGCGGCCGGCGAGATCGCCGCGACCGAGGGCGTGGACGCCGTCCTGGTCGGGCCGTCCGACCTCGCGGCGGACTGCGGTTTCCCCGGCCCGGACGTCGTCGAGGGGCTCACGCGGCGGGTCCACCGTGCCGCGCATGACGCGGGGCGGGCCGTGATGTCCATCGTGCCGTCGGCGGAGGCGGCCCGCGCGGCCGAGGAGGCGGGCGCCCGGCTGGTCCTGTACAACACGGCGGCCGTCCTGATGGACGCCTTCCGCGCGCTCGTGCCGTCGGCCGCGGACCGCCCCGGCCGGCCTCGGAACCCTTCGCTCCGGCAGACCTCGCAGACCCCTTGACGCCACCGGCGACGCTCCTTAACGTTCACCGCGATCCATCGCATTCATACGTATGCACACCCATCCTCAGCAGTCCGCGCGATCGGAGAAGCCATGTCCGCTGCAGCGCCACCCACCGCCGCCGTCGGCGTCCCGAGGACGCCGCGCAG
The DNA here is from genome assembly GCA_003248315.1 of Streptomyces sp. SW4. Lineage (GTDB taxonomy): Bacteria > Actinomycetota > Actinomycetes > Streptomycetales > Streptomycetaceae > Streptomyces. The sequence continues at coordinate 4,922,175 of QKWM01000004.1, read as the reverse complement.
AAGCGGAAGGCGATACGCCGCGCCATCGGCGCAGGAAGCATCGGTAACTTCGTAGAACAATTCGACTACGGCCTCTACGGCTACATGGCCCCGATCATGGCCCCGGCGTTCTTCCCCGAGAGCGACGAGAGCGTCGCGGTCCTGAGCACCTACGCGATCGTCGCCATCTCCTGCCTGTTCCGCCCCTGGGCGGCACGCTGGTGGGCCGCTGGGGCGACCGGGTGGGCCGCAAGAAGGCCCTGCTGTACACCATCGTCTTCATGGGCGTGACGACCGCGCTGATCGGGCTGCTGCCCACCTATCACGCGATCGGCATCCTCGCCCCGCTGCTCCTGCTGCTCCTGCGCGTCGTGCAGGGCATGGTCTCGGGCGGCGAGTACGTCGGCGCGGTGGCGTTCGTCGTGGAGTGGGCCGAGCCCGACCGCCGGGCGTACTACACGTCGTACGCCTCCAACAGCTGCTTCCTCGGCATCCTGGCGGGCGCCGGCACCGCCGCGCTGACCAGCTGGGCGTTCCAGGGCCCCGAGCTCGAGTCGTGGGGCTGGCGCGTGCCGTTCGTCCTGGCGCTGCCGCTCAGCCTGGTCGGGCTGTGGCTGCGCCGGCACATCGGGGAGACGCCGGAGTTCGTCCGGGCGACCGAGGGCGGCGCCGACGTGGTGAAGGCGCCGATCCGCGAGGCGCTGCGCTCGCAGTGGCGGCCGATCCTGGTCTTCTGCGGCGTGTCGATCATGCTCGCGATCCTGTCCTACACCTGGGTCACGTTCTATCCGGAGTACCTGACCGGCACGCTCGGACTGCCCCGCTGGATGGGCCTGGCCTCGAACGCGATCTCCGTCGCCGTCCTGATCCCGCTGCTGCCGCTGGCCGGCATCATCTCCGACCGCATCGGCCGCAAGCCGATGCTGATCGCCGGCGCCGTCTCGTGCCTGGTCCTGGTCCCGCTGGCCTTCAAGGTCGGCGAGGCGGGCACGTTCGGCGCCGCCGTCGCCAGCCAGCTCATCTACATCGTCCCGGAGTTCTTCCTCACGGGCATCGTCACGGTCTGCGCGGCCGAACTGTTCGCCACCCGCACCCGGTTCAGCGCCAGCGCGATCGCCTACAACAGCTCGTTCTCCGTGTTCATGGGCATCACCCCGTTCGTGGCGGCCCTGCTGGTCACCTCCTTCGGCACCATCTACGCGGTCTACGCCTACCTCGCCGCCGGCGCCCTCATCGGGCTCGTCGTGGTGACCTGCTTCATGACGGAGACCTACCGCACCCAGCTGGGCGCCGACAAGTTCGCCCGCTGACACGCACACATACGTATACGCAGCCCGGTACCCGCCCTTCCCGGGGCCCGGTACCCGCCCCCCATCGAGACAAGGAAGCACCATGCCCCTCGACCCCGTCGCCTACCAGCCGTACGCCGACCCGGACGACTTCATCCGCGAGGTCACCGACCGCATCTGGGTCGCCCGGGACATCGACCACATCGTCGAGAACTACGAACCGGACTCCATCGTCCACACCAGCCTGGGCACGGTCGTCGGACGCGACGGCGTGATCGAGGGCAGCACGATGCGCATGGCCGCGGTCCCCGGTCACATCGGGCAGGCCGAGGACGTGGTGTGGGAGGCGCGCGGCGACGACGCGTTCCTCAGCTCCCACCTCGTCTTCTCCGCCGACGAGCACCTGGTGGACGGCCGTCTCGTGCCCGTCCGCCAGCGCACCGTCGCCAACTGCCTCTACCGGCGTGGCCGGATGGTCGAGGAGTGGGTCGTCCGCGACGATCTCGCGGACTGTCTGCAGCTGGGCCTCGACCCGGACGAGGTGGCGCGCGGGCTGCGCTTCCAGGGGTACACCGGGTCGATGACCGAGGCGGCGCCGAAGGAGGTGCTGCGCACCGGCGACAGCGGGGAGCGCCCCGACCAGTACCGTGCCGAGTGCGAGATGGTGCTGGAGTTCATCGAGGACGTGTGGTCGCACCGGCGCCTGAACAAGGTCCACGACTACATGGTGCGGGACCTGTTCCTGCACACGATCGGCGACCGCACGGTCATCCGCCCCGAGCGCTACCAGGCCGACCTGCTGGCCATGGTCGGCCCGTTCCCGGACGCCCGGTTCGCCGTCCGGGACGTCCAGGCCAACTACAACGAGCGGTACGCGGGCCTGCGCGTCGCCGTGCTGTGGACGATGCACGGCACCTACCGGGGCACGCCCGTGTTCGGCGCCCTGACCGGGCAGCCGGTGACCGTGCTGGGCGTCTCCCAGTTCCTGGTCCAGAACGGCCGGATCGTGCGCGAGTACCGGGTGTACGACGAGATCGCGCTGCGGGCCCAGATCAACGCGACGCGGGGGGACGGGCCGGAGGTCGAGGCGAACATCTACTGACACCTGATGGGCCGTACGTGCGCGAAGCCCTCGCCGGCCGGTGCCGGCGGGGGCTTCGCGCGTCCCGGGGGCTCGCGCGTCCCGGGGCTCGCGCGTCCCGGGGGCTCGCGCGTCCCGGGGGCTCGCGCGTCCCGGGGCTCGCGCGTCCCGGGGGCCTCGCGCGTCGCGGCGGGACCCGGTACGCGGCCGCGACACCGGCGCACGCCCGGCCACGGCTCAGCCGCCCCGCCCGCCGGCCCCTCCCCGTCGCCCCCGCCTCCACCGGCCGGCGCAGCAGGTACCCGGCCGCCGTCACGACGAGGACGGTCATGCAGGCGATGAACACCAGGCCCGCGCCCTCCAGTCCCATCGGTCCCGACAGCAGCCCCACGCCGACGACCGGCACCGAGATGCCCGCGTAGGCCACCACGAACAGGGTAGAGATCACCGCCGCGCGCCGGTCCGCCGGCGTCGCCCCGGCCACCGCGGTCAGCGCCCCGCGGAAGGACAGGCCCTGCCCGATCCCGCCGACGATCGCGCTCAGGACCACCAGCGGCAGCAGGTCCCAGTGCAGCGCGGCGGCGAGCAGGGCCAGACCGGCGAGGAGCGCGGCGCAGCCGAGCGGCAGGGACCGGGCGGCGCCGACGCGGCCGACGGCCAGCTGTCCGGCGGTCGAGGAGAAGAAGGCGAGCGCGACGACCAGACCGCTCACGGCGTGGTCGGTGACACCCAGGGAGTGGGCGAGGAACGACGGGCTGACCGAGGTGAACACCCCGAACAGCGCGAAGCCCACGAACGCCGCGGTGGCCGCCGGTCCGAAGACCGCCCGCACCGGCGGCGGCACACCGGGCCGCTGCGGCCGGACCGCGCGCAGCGGCCGCCGCTCCCGCACGGTCTCCGGCAGCCGCAGCAGGACCGCCGCCGAGCAGGCCACCAGGGCGAGGTGGACGGCGTACGGCAGGTACAGCGGCCAGGCCGCGTACTGGGCGAGGACTCCGGCGAGCAGCGGGCCGCAGCCCAGCCCGCCCATGTTGGCGGCGGTCGCCACGAACGTGGCTCGGGAGGCACCGCCGGGCGGCGCCGACTCCATCACGTACGCCGTGGCCGCGCCGGTGAACAGCCCCGCGGACAGCCCCGACAGCAGCCGCCCCGCGTACAGCGGGCCGAGGCCGCCGGCCACCAGGAAGCAGACGGCGCCGGCCGCCGCGAAACCCAGACCCCACAGCAGCACCGGGCGCCGGCCCACACCGTCCGAGACGTTCCCGGCCAGCAGCAGCACGCCGATGACCCCGAAGGCGTAGACGGCGTACACGACGGTGACCGTCAGCTCCGAGAAGCCGAACTTCTCCTGGTAGAGGGGGTAGAGGGGCGTCGGCAGGGTGGTGCCGGCCATGCACACGGCGAACACCGCCCCGCCGAGCAGACACGCGCTCCAGGTCCGCCGGTCACCGTCCATGACGCCGACCGTAACGCCCGCCCGCCACGGGGACCCGACCGGCACGCCACCGCGCGTCGCGCCCGGGGCCGCCGGGAGCCCCGGTGCCCGCGGCCGAACGGCCGGCGCACCTCACGTGCCGGTTACAAATCGCTCAACCACTGGTTGCGGCGCGGTGATCGGGCGACGATGGGGCCATGACACTGGCTCAGCGCGCCCTCCAGCGGCTGGCGGCGTGGCCCGATCTCAGCACCGGGCCGGCCGGCTGCGGTACCGGGCAGGCGCTCCGCTCCGCGGGCGGCGAGATCGCCCACTTCCACACCGGCCGGGACGTGGACCTCCACCTCACCCGCCGCCTCATCCAGCGCTACCACTACGACCTCGGCGGCTCCAGCGCGATCCACCTGGTCCCCGGCTCCCGCTGGGTGACGGTGCACCTGGACTGCGAGGCCGACGTCGACCTGCTGCTGAGCCTGGTCAGCATCGCGCTCAAGGCGCATCCCGCGCCGCCCGCCCCGGACACCCCGTCGGGCTGCAACTTCCACCGCGTCACCGTGCTCCCCCGCGACGGCGCGCCGGCGGACTGACGACGCCGCTGCAACGCTCTCGCAACCTTCCGCGTGCTGTCATGGCGCGCATGCAGGACATCTACGAGGAGACGCCACGGGTGGAGCTGACCCCGCGGCGGCAGAGCTGCTGCGGCGGCTGCGCGCACAGCACGGCCCGCTGATGTTCCACCAGTCCGGCGGCTGCTGCGACGGCAGCGCCCCCATGTGCTACCCGGCGGGCGAGTTCCGCACCGGCGCGGCGGACGTCCTGCTCGCGGAGCTGGACGTGGAGGGCGTGGCGGAACCGGTGACGTTCTGGATGTCGCGGAGCCAGTACGAGGTGTGGAGCCACACCCGGCTCATCGTGGACGTCGTCGAGGGCCGCGGCAGCGGCTTCTCCCTGGAGGCACCCGAGGGGGTGCGCTTCCTCATCCGCTCCCGGGTCGTCGGCGCGTGACGGCCGCGTCGGCCGCGGCGGCGGTCAGGGGCTGAGGCTGCCGACGATGTCCGCCGTCGCCGTCAGGCCGCTCTGGATGGTCGGGGCGATGCTGGTGCTGGCCAGGTAGAAGCCGAGCAGCATGCACACGAGCGCGTGCGAGAACTTCAGCCCGCCGTTGCGCAGGAAGATCACCGCCAGGATCGCCAGCAACAGCACCACAGAGATGGAAATGGCCATCGTCAACCTCCTCCGCCACGCCGCCACGTCCGGCTCCCGACGTCCGGTTCACGGCGTTCGGCCGCAAGTGTGGCGTAGCGGAGGGTTCGTCCGGGCGGCTGACCTGTCCGCCGAACGTGTGGTGTTCCCGGGTGCCGTGCGCTACGCGGCGTGGCGGGCGTCGAGGAACGCCTCCAGGCCGGCGAGGTCGTCGGTGTTGAGGTGGTCGACCCCGGCGGCGAGCAGTTCGGTCCACACGGCGTCCCGGGCGGGGCCGGGCAGGTCGGGGGTGGCCCAGAAGCGGACGCGCCGGCCCCGGGCGTGCGCGGCGGCGACGATGCCGTGCAGTCTGCGGCGTTCGGCGTCCGGGAAGGGGCCCACGCCCTGCCAGGTGAAGTTGCGGGTCCAGTTGTCGCTGATGAGCGGCACGAAGGAGGCCGGGGCCGGGGTGCCGAGGTCGGTGAGCCGGCCGTCGTAGAACGCGCGGCGGACTCGCTGTGCCTCCATCGGGGCGCGGGCCGCGCGGTCGCCGGAGATCACGGCCGTGACGGCGCCGGGACGACCCGGCCGTTGGCGTAGCGGGTGAACAGGCGCCCGTAGCGGCGCAGTTGCCGGTCGAGTTCGAGGTAGGTCGAGGCGCCCTCGGTCTTGAGGTCGATGAGGAGTTGCAGGGGCGGCGGTGGCCGCGGTAGACGGAGCCGTGGTGGGCGCGGACGCGGGCGGCGAGCGGTGCGAGGTAGAGGGCCTCCAGGGTGCGGGAGGGGTCGAGGTCCTCGGGTCGTGGGCGACGAGGAGCCGGCCGTCGACGAGGAAGATGTCGGCCTCGACGCTGCCGAAGCGGTGGTCGAGGGCGTCGAGGAGGGGCGGGGGTGCTCGTAGTCGTTGTGGGCGTGGGCGCGCCACAACGGGCGCGGCCCGTGCGGCCGTTCGCCGGCCAGCGCGGTGCCGGCGGGCAGCGCGACGGTGCCCGCGAGGGCGGCGCCGAGGGTGGTGAGGGCTCTGCGGCGGGTGGTGAGGGCCATGCTCTGCCTCCCTGGTAGGCCTGGTGGGACCCAGCGAGTATGGGGTCCGGGAGGGGCCTGGGAGCAGAGTCGTGCGGGGAGTTGGCCGGAGTGCCGCCCTTCGTTCATCCAGGTTGCGGCGCGCACACGAGAAGCCCACCCGGCGGCCGGGTGGGCTTCTCGTGGGGCGCGGCCCGGGGGTGTCCGTCAGGGGGCGGCGAGGTCGACCAGGCCGGCGAGCGCCGCGCGGTGGGCGCCCGCGGTGCCGTGGGCGATCGAGTCCGCCTTGGCCCGCTTCAGGTACAGGTGGACGGGGTGTTCCCAGGTCATGCCGATGCCGCCGTGCAGTTGAAGCGCCTCCTCGGCGGCGTGGACGGCTACGGGCGCGGCGTACGCCTGGGCGACGGCCACGGCCACGTCGGTGTCCCGGCCGGTCGCGAGCGCGTCGGCGGCGTTGCGTGCGGCGGCCCGCAGGTGGACGGTCTCCAGCCACAGCTGGGCCAGCCGGTGCTTGAGGGCCTGGAAGCCGCCGACGGGCCGGTTGAACTGCTTGCGTTCCTTCAGGTAGCGCACGGTTTCGGTCAAGGCCCAGTCGGCGACGCCGAGTTGCTCCGAGGCGAGCAGCCCGGCCCCGGCCCGCAGGGCGCGCCGCACCGCGGGCCCGGCGTCGCCCAGCCGCTGGCCCGGTGCCCCGTCGAGCCTCACCTCGGCGAGCGGCCGGGTGAGGTCCAGGGACGTCTGCGGGGTCACGGTGGCGGCGTCCGCCGCGACGGCGTACAGCCCGCCGTCGTCCGCGGGTACCAGCAGCACGTCGGCGACGGCCGCGTCCGCGACGCCGGTCAGCGTTCCGTGCAGCGCGCCGCCGTCGAGCCGTACGGTGGCGAAGGCGGCGGACGGCGCGGTGTGCAGGCCGACGGCGAGGGCGCCGATGCGCCGGCCGGACGCCAGCTCGGCGAGGAGGTCGCCGCCCGCGTCGCAGGCCAGCAGCGCCTCCGTGGCGACGACGGCGCTGGTGAGGTACGGCACGGGCGCCACGGCCCGGCCCAGCTCCTCCAGGACGACCGCGGCCTCGCGGTGGGTGGCGCCCTGGCCGCCGCGTTCCTCGGGGACCAGCAGCCCGGCCAGGCCCATGCCGTCGGCGAGGTTCTTCCAAAGGGAGAGGTCGTGCGGGGCGTCCGACTCGACGCGCGCGATCACACCGGCCGCGTCGCAGTGGTCGGTGAGCAGGTCCCGGACGGCGGCGCGCAGCGCCTCTTCCTCCTCGGTGTACAGCAGATCCGGCTGTGCGCTCATCGGGCCAGGTCCTTCCATGCGACGTCCTTGTCGGTGCGCGGTTCGGAGGGCAGCCCGAGGACGCGCTCGGCGACGATGTTGAGCAGGACCTCGCTGGTCCCGCCCTCGATGCTGTTGCCCTTGGAGCGCAGGTAGCGGTAGCCGGCGTCGCGGCCGGTGAAGTCGACCAGCTCGGGGCGGCGCATGGTCCAGTCGTCGTACAGCAGGCCCTCGGCGCCGCGGAGTTCCACCTCCAGTCCGCTGATCTCCTGGTTGAGGCGGGCGAAGGCCAGCTTCATGCCGGCGCCCTCGGGGCCGGGGTGACCGGCCACCAGCTGCTGGCGCAGCCGCTCGCCGGTGAGCCGGGCGACCTCGGCCTCCACCCACAGCGTCAGCAGCCGCTGGTGCAGGTCGTGGGTGCGCAGTTCGGGCCGTTCCCGCCAGGTCCTGGAGACGGGGCCGATCATGCCGCCCTCGCGGGGCAGCCGGGCGCCGCCGATGGCGACGCGCTCGTTGTTCAGCGTGGTCTGGGCGACCCGCCAGCCGTCGCCGGCCTCGCCGAGGCGCCGGGAGTCGGGGATGCGGACGCCGGTGAGGAAGACCTCGTTGAACTCGGCCTCGCCGGTGATCTGGCGCAGCGGCCGGACCTCGACGCCGGGGTCGGTCATGTCGCAGACGAAGTAGGTGATGCCCCGGTGCTTGGGGACGTCCGGGTCGGTACGGGCGATGAGGATGGCCCAGCGGGCGAGGTGGGCGCTGGAGGTCCACACCTTCTGCCCGTCGACGACCCACGTGTCGCCGTCCCGCACGGCGCGGGTGCCGAGCGCGGCGAGGTCGGAGCCGGCGCCGGGCTCGCTGAAGAGCTGGCACCAGACCTCCTCGCCCGTCCACAGGGGCGCAGGAAGCGGCGCTTCTGCTCCTCGGTGCCGTACTGGAGGATGGTCGGCGCGGCCATGCCGAGGCCGATGCCGATGCGCCGGGGGTCGTTGTCGGGGGCGCCGGCGGCGGCCAGTTCGGCGTCCACGACGGGCTGGAGGGAGCGGGGGCGCCGAGTCCGCCGAGCCCTTCGGGGAAGTGGACCCAGGCCAGTCCGGCGTCGAAGCGGGCCCGGAGGAAGTCCAGGCGGTCGGTCGTGGCCGGCGGGTGGGCGGCCAGCAGTTCCTGTGTGCGCCGGCGGAGTTCCTCCGCGTCGGTCGCACGGCGGGGGTCGGTCATGCGTCGGCTCCCTTCTCCAGGACGACGGCGACCCGGCCGGTGGTGACGCCGTCGGCGACCCGCTGCACGGCGGCGGCCGCCTCCGTCAGCGGCACGCGCTCGCTGACCAGCGGCTTGATCGCGCCCCGCGCGGCCAGTTCGGTGAGGTGCTCGTGGCAGCGCCGGACCAGCTCGGGGTTCTTGGTGTTGTACAGGCCCCAGTGCAGGCCGAGGATCGAGTAGTTCTTCACCAGGGCGTGGTTCAGGGCGGGGCTGGGGATGGTGCCGCTGGCGAAGCCGACGACCACGATCCGGCCCTCGAAGGCGACGGCCTTGGCGGACTGGGTGTACGCGGCGCCGCCCACGGGGTCGTAGACCACGTCGGCACCGCGTCCGCCGGTGGCCTCCTTCACGGCCGCGACGACGTCCTCGCCGGTGCGGTCGATGACCGTGTCGCAGCCCAGTTCGCGGGCGACCGCGGCCTTCTCGGCGCCGCCGACGACACCGATGACGGTGGCGCCGGCGGCCTTGCCGAGCTGCACGGCCGCGCTGCCGACCCCTCCGGCGGCAGCGTGGACGAGCAGGGTCTCGCCGGCCTCCAGTCCGGCCCGGCGGTGCAGGCCGAACCAGCCGGTCTGGTAGCCGATGTGCAGGGCGGCGGCCTCGGCGTCGTCCAGGGCGTCCGGCGCGGGCAGCAGCGCGCGGGCGTCGGCGACGGCGTACTCGGCGAAGCCGCCGTGCGGGAGCGCCGGGTTGGCGATGACCCGGCGGCCGTCCTCGGTCTCGCCGCAGATCTCCACGCCGGGCGTGAACGGCAGCGGGGGCCGCACCTGGTACTGCCCCGGCACAGCAGCGCGTCGGGGAAGTTGATGTTCGCGGCGCGGACCCTGAGCAGGACCTGGCCGTCGCCGGGCGCGGGCGGCGCCACTTCCGTCAGGCGCATCACCTCGCCCGGCTCGCCGTTCTCGTGCACCTGCCATGCCTGCATGCGGGCCTCCACCGACTGCGTCGTCCGACCGGGTCGACCGCATACTAAGCGGTCGCTTGCCGGGAAGGGAACAGTCTCCGCCGGGTCGGCCGCATCACCGCGGCCGGGCTCGCGGTCGCGCGTCACGCGTCACGTGTCAGGCGTCACCCCGAGCGGGCGGCCGGCCGCGCCCGTACGTGCATCCGCTCGCCCTGCGGCCCGAACAGGCTGAGGAACTCCACCGGCCCCTGCCCTGTCGACCCGAACCAGTGCGGCACGCGCGTGTCGAACTCGGCGGCCTCCCCGGCCGTGAGCACCACGTCGTGCTCGCCCAGCACCAGCCGCAGCCTGCCGGAGAGGACGTAGAGCCACTCGTACCCCTCGTGGGTGCGCGGCTCCGGCTCCTCCGTGCCCTGCGGGATCACGACCTTGAACGCCTGGAGCCCGCCGGGCTGGCGGGTCAGCGGCCAGTAGGTGCGCCCGTGCCGCGTGATCGGCTTGGCCCGCACCCGGGGTCGCCGACCGGGGGCGCCCCGACCAGCTCGTCCAGCGGCACCTGGTGGGCCTGGGCGATCGGCAGCAGCAGTTCCAGGCTCGGCTTGCGCAGGCCGGACTCCAGGCGGGAGAGGGTGCTCACCGAGATGCCGGTCGACTCGGAGAGCGCAGCGAGCGTGACCTCCCGCTCCTTCCTGATCTGCCGCAGCCGCGGGCCCACCCCTGCGAGAACGTCGTCCGTCGTCATGCCGATATTGCAGAACCGGCAAACATATTTGTCAATCCCGGGAGTGCTGGGCGACCTTTGGCGCGGAGGTGGTCACCATGACCGAGAAGACCGGGAACGGCACCGGGGCAGGACCTCGGGCAGGGCCGCGGACGGGTCCGGCGGCGCGGACCGGTACGACGTGATCGTCGTCGGAGGCGGCGCGGCGGGCTGTCCGCCGCGCTGGTACTGGGCAGGGCGCGGCTGCGCACCCTGGTCGTCGACGCCGGCGAGCCGCGCAACGCGCCCTCCTCGCACATGCAGGGCTATCTGACCCGGGACGGCATGGCGCCGGCCGAGTTCCTCGCCCTGGGCCGGGAGGAGGTCGCCGGCTACGGCGTCGAACTCGTCCGCGACCGGGCGGTGGACGTCGTCAGGAACGGTGACTTCGTGGTGGAGCTGGCCGGCGGGCGGAGCGTGCGGGCCCGGCGGCTGGTCGTCACCACCGGGCTCAAGGACGAGCTGCCCGAGGTGCCGGGGGTCGCCGAGCGGTTCGGCCGGGACGTGCTGCACTGCCCGTTCTGCCACGGCTGGGAGGTGCGCGACGAGGCCTTCGGCGTACTCGCCACCAGCGCCATGAGCGTGCACCAGGCACTGATGGTGTCCCAGTGGTCGAAGGACGTCACGCTGTTCCTGCACACGGTCGGCGAAGGGGAGCTGTCCGACCAGGACCTGCGCCGGCTGGCGGCGGCCGGCGTGAAGGTGGTGCCCGGCAGGGTCGCCGCCCTGGTCGTCGAGGACGACCGCGTCACCGGCGTGCGGCTGGCCGACGGCTCGGTGCACGGCCGTTCGGTGGTCTTCGTGGCCCCGCGGGCGGTCCCGCGGACCGGCCTGCTGGAGCGGCTGGGCGCCGAGCTGAAGGAGACCCCGGTGGGGGCCTACCCGGTCGTCGACCCGACGGGCCTGACCAGCGTGCCCGGCGTCTGGGCGGCGGGCAACGCGATCGGCTTCGCGGAGCAGGTCGTGCACGCGGCGAGCGGCGGCTACCGCGCGGCCTCCGCCATCGTCGGCGACCTGATCATGTCCGACCTGGATGCCACCCTGACGGACTGAGACGCCCCCTGACCGTCCGGACCGGCCCGGACCGGCCCGGACCTACCTGGGGGCGCGCCGGCGGCGGGCGTCCGCGCGCCCGGAACTCCCGGGAGGCCGGACTCCTGAGAGGCCCGAACCCCGGGGGCCGGAACTCCCGGGAGGCCGGTCCCGCCGGCCCGGCGAGGCGGGGCCGGTCCGGCGGGCGGGTGTGGGACCGCTCCTCGCGGTGCACCATGACTGCATGCTCCTCGCCCGGCTGGCCCAGGTGTCCCGGGAGGTCGCCGCCACCTCGGCGCGCTCCCGCAAGACCGCCCTGCTCGCGGAACTGTTCCGCGAGGCGGAGGCGCAGGACGTGCCGATCGTCATCCCCTACCTGGCGGGCCGGCTGCCGCAGGGCCGGATCGGCGTCGGCTGGAAGGTGCTGAGCCGTCCGGTCGAGCCCGCCGCCGAGCCGGGCCTGACCGTGCGCGAGGTCGACGCCCGCCTGACGGAGCTGGCCCGGATCTCCGGCCCCGGTGCGCAGTCCGAGCGCTCCCGGCTGGTCGGCGAGCTGCTGGGCGCGGCCACCGAGGACGAGCAGCGGTTCCTGTTCGGGCTGCTCACCGGCGAGGTGCGCCAGGGCGCCCTGGACGCGGTGGCCGTCGAGGGGCTGGCGCAGGCGACCGGCGCGCCCGCGGCGGACGTGCGCCGGGCGGTGATGCTGGCGGGCTCGCTCCAGGCCGTGGCCGAGGCACTGCTCGCCGACGGGCCGCCCGCCCTGGGACGGTTCCGGCTCACCGTGGGACGCCCGGTGCTGCCGATGCTCGCGCACAGCGCCTCCTCGGTGGCCGAGGCGGTGGAGAAGCTGGGCGCCGCCGCCGTGGAGGAGAAGCTGGACGGCATCCGCGTCCAGGCCCACCGCGACGGCGACACCGTACGGCTGTACACGCGCACCCTGGACGACATCACCGACCGGCTGCCGGAGGTGACCGCGGCCGTGCGGGAGCTGCCCGGCGAGCGGTTCGTGCTGGACGGCGAGGTGATCTCCTTCGACGCGGACGGGCGCCCCCGGTCGTTCCAGGAGACCGCCGGACGCGTCGGCTCCCGCGTCGACGTCGCCACCGCCGCCCGAGCGGTCCCCGTCTCCCCCGTCTTCTTCGACGTGCTGTCCGTGGACGGCCGCGACCTGCTCGACCTGCCGCTGACCGAGCGCCACGCCGAGCTGGCCCGGCTGGTCCCCGAGCCGATGCGGGTGCGCCGCACGCTCGTGTCCGGGCCCGAGGACGTGCCGGCGGCCGAGGAGTTCCTCGCCGCGACACTGGCGCGGGGCCACGAGGGCGTCGTCGTCAAGGGCACCGGCGCCGCCTACAGCGCCGGCCGGCGGGGCGCCGCCTGGCTGAAGGTGAAGCCCGTGCACACCCTCGATCTGGTGGTCCTGGCCGCCGAGTGGGGCACGGCCGGCGCACCGGCAGGCTCTCCAACCTCCACCTGGGCGCCCGCACCGCCGACGGGTCCTTCGCGATGCTGGGCAAGACCTTCAAGGGCATGACCGACAAGATGCTCGCCTGGCAGACCGAGCGGCTGCGCGAGCTGGCCGTACGGGAACACGGCTGGGCGTGACCGTCCGCCCCGAACTGGTCGTCGAGATCGCCTACGACGGTCTCCAGCGCTCCACCCGCTACCCGGCCGGCGTCACCCTGCGCTTCGCCCGCGTGGTCCGCTACCGCGAGGACAAGCGGCCCGAGGACGCCGACACGGTGGAGACCCTGCTCGCCGCCCACCCGGAGGCGGCCCCGTGAGGCGCAGCGCGGGCCTGCTGCTCTACCGGCGCACCGGCCAGGGCCTGGAGGTGCTGCTCGGTCACATGGGCGGGCCGTTCTTCGCCCGGCGGGACAGGGGCGCCTGGACGGTCCCGAAGGGCGAGTACGAGGCCGGTGAGCCGGCCTGGGAGGCGGCGCGGCGCGAGTTCCAGGAGGAGCTGGGCGTGCCGCCGCCCGCCGGGGACGCGGCGGTGCCGCTCGGCGAGGTGCGCCAGTCCGGCGGCAAGGTGGTCACCGTCTGGGCGGTCGAGGCCGACCTGGACCCGGCGGCCGTCGACCCGGGGACGTTCCTGATGGAGTGGCCGCCGCGGTCCGGCCGGACCCAGGAGTTCCCGGAGCTGGACCGGGTGGCCTGGCTCCCGCTGGACCGGGCCCGCGAGGTGATCGTCACGGCGCAGGCGGCGTTTCTCGACCGGTTGGCGGAGCACTCGGCGTGAGACGAGCCCTCTCGCGTTGCGGTGCCCGGCGCCGCGCGCGAGGGTCGGAGCACAGCCCGCAGCCAGGGAGGTCAGCCATGCCCATCGCGACGGTCAATCCGGCGAACGGCGAGACGGTCAGGACGTACGAGGCCATGGGCGAGGAGGAGGTCGAGCGCCGCCTCCAGCTCGCCGAGGCCACCTTCCGCACGTACCGGACGACGACGTTCGAGGAGCGCGCCCGGATGATGCACCGGGCGGCCGAGCTGCTGGAGCAGGACCAGGACGAGATCGGCCGGGTCGTCACCACGGAGATGGGCAAGCCCGTCAAGCAGGCCCGCGCGGAGGCCGCGAAGTGCGCCAAGGCGATGCGCTGGTACGCGGACCACGCCGCCGGGCTGCTCGCCGACGAGGAGCCGGCCGAGGCCGACGTGAAGGACTCGGGCGCGTCCCGGGTGCTGGTGCGCTACCGGCCGCTGGGCCCGGTGCTCGCGGTGATGCCGTGGAACTTCCCGCTGTGGCAGGTGGTCCGCTTCGCGGCGCCGGCGCTGATGGCGGGCAACGTGGGCCTGCTCAAGCACGCCTCGAACGTGCCGCAGACCGCCCTGTACCTGGAGGACCTCTTCCACCGGGCCGGCTTCCCCGAGGGCTGCTTCCAGACGCTGCTGATCGGCTCCGCCGCGGTGGACGACGTGCTGCGCGACGAGCGGGTGCGGGCGGCCACCCTCACCGGCAGCGAGCCCGCCGGCCGCGCGGTGGCCTCCACCTCCGGCGAGATGATCAAGAAGACGGTGCTGGAGCTGGGCGGCAGCGACCCGTTCGTCGTCATGCCCTCGGCCGACCTCGACCGGGCCGCCCAGGTCGCGGTGAACGCGCGGGCGCAGAACACCGGGCAGTCGTGCATCGCCGCCAAGCGCTTCATCGTGCACGCGGACGTGTACGACGCCTTCGCCGAGCGGTTCACCGCGGGCATGCGGGCGCTGAAGGTCGGCGACCCGATGGAGGAGGACACGGAGGTCGGTCCGCTCTCCAGCGAGCAGGGGCTGAACGACCTGGTGGAGCTGGTCGACGACGCGGTGCGCCTCGGCGCGGACGTGCTCTGCGGCGGCGAGCGCCCGGACGGGCCGGGCTGGTACTACCCGCCGACCGTGCTGGCCGGCATCACCCGCGAGATGCGCATCCACCGGGAGGAGGCGTTCGGTCCGGTCGCCACGCTGTACCGGGCGGCCGACCTGGACGAGGCCGTGCTCATCGCCAACGACACCGACTTCGGGCTCAGTTCCAACGTCTGGACCCGCGACGAGTCGGAGGTCGACCGCTTCGTGCGGGACCTGGAGGCGGGCGGCGTGTACGTCAACGGGATGACGGCCTCGCACCCGGCGTTCCCCTTCGGCGGGGTCAAGCGGTCGGGTTACGGGCGTGAGCTGTCCGGACACGGAATCCGCGAGTTCTGCAACATCACCACGGTGTGGCACGGAGCGTGAGCGTTCCGGGGCTACGATCCCTTTTTGTGACCCGCGAAGTGACACTGCCTCTGATCGTCGACGACCGCGGCACCTTGCAGGTGGCCGCGGCCGACGTCAGCAAACTGCTGCGCACGATGGGCGGCCGGTGGCTGCGTCTGGTCGAGGCCGGTGACCAGGACCTGGACGAGGACACGGTCGCGGCCCTCACCATCGAGCTGGCCAAGCTGGCCGACCGGATCGACGTGGCGTGCATCGCCCACAGCAGCGGTCAGTCGACCTGACCGGCCCGGCCCCGGTCGCTCTCCCAGAGGGTGTGCCAGAACATCCGCTCGTAGCTCTGCAGCAGCAGCCCGTAGCGGCGTACGAGATCCTCGCTGAGATGCCCGGCGTCCAGGCCTTCCTGGACGGCGGCCGTCGTCCGGTGCTCCAGCTCGGGGTCCGGTGCGGCGAAGAGGTCGAAGAATCCGCAGGCCTCGTCGGAGAAGCCGTAGTGGCGCCGCAGGGCGCCGGCGATGGTGGCACAGTAGCCGCCCCAGGCGGAGAAGTTGGCGTGCAGCGCGAGCACGGTCTCCGCGGGTGAGCCGTTCAGCGCGAGCCAGGCGACGTAGGCGGGGTAGGCCTGGCAGCCCGGCAGCGGGGTGTAGGCGACCGACCGGGCCTCGTCCACGCCGCAGGCCTCGACGAACGCCTCCAGCCGCTGCCCGGCCACGGCCTCGCCCTCGGCCAGGGCCGTGAAGTACGCGGCGGTCCGCGGCGTCTCGGCCGTGCGGTGGGCCAGGTAGGCGAAGGCCCGGCGGTCGGCGGCGATCACCCACCGCTGTTCCAGCGCGAGCGCGGCGAGCGTGTCCCGGCCGGCGGCGCCGCGCGCCACCAGCGGCACGAGCCGGTTGGCCTGCGGGTCGGGCGCCAGTGTCCCGGTCGTCGTCTCCAGCAGTTCCCGAGCCGTGCGCGCCATCGCTTCCTCCGTCACCCGAGCCGTGCGGTCGTCCCTCCACCCTGCCACGGTCCCCGGGACGGAGTAGTCCGGCGAGAGATCGTCGCCCCGGCGGGTGAGTGTGGGGTGAACACCCCTAGAGGTGAACCACTTTCTGACCGGGGGCGAAGGGCCTCCCGGGAGGCGAAAGCAGGCACGGTTCATGGCGACTTTGTGCAGACCCTCGGTGTCCGTTCCGGAGCACGTGATCACGATGGAGGAGACGCTCCAGCTGGCGCGCGAGCGTCACGCCGACCATCCCCAACTGCCGCTGGCGCTGCGGCTGATCGAGAACACCGGTGTACGCACCCGGCACATCGTGCAGCCCATCGAGGAGACCCTGAAGCACCCCGGCTTCGAGGACCGCAACAAGCTCTACGAGGCCGAGGCCAAGGCCCGGGTCCCGGCGGTGATCCAGCGGGCCCTGGACGACGCGGAGCTCCTCACCACCGACATCGACGTGATCATCTACGTGTCGTGCACGGGCTTCATGATGCCCTCGCTGACGGCGTGGCTGATCAACGAGATGGGCTTCGACAGCACCACGCGTCAGATACCCATAGCCCAGCTGGGCTGCGCCGCGGGCGGCGCCGCGATCAACCGGGCCCACGACTTCTGCACGGCCTACCCGAGGCCAACGCGCTGATCGTGGCCTGCGAGTTCTGCTCGCTGTGCTACCAGCCCACCGACATCGGCGTCGGCTCCCTGCTCTCCAACGGCCTCTTCGGCGACGGCATCGCCGCCGCGGTGGTCCGCGGCCAGGGCGGCACCGGCGTCCGGCTGGAGCGCAACGGCTCGTACCTGATCCCCAAGACCGAAGAGTGGATCATGTACGACGTCAAGGCCACCGGCTTCCACTTCCTGCTGGACAAGCGGGTGCCGGCCACCATGGAGCCGCTCGCCCCGCCCTGATGGACCTGGCGGGCAACCACGGCTGGGACGCCTCCGACCTGGACTTCTACGTCGTCCACGCCGGCGGCCCGCGCATCCTGGACGACCTGAGCAAGTTCCTCCAGGTCGATCCGCACGCGTTCCGGTTCAGCCGGGCGACACTCACCGAGTACGGCAACATCGCCAGCGCCGTCGTCCTGGACGCGCTGCGCCGGCTCTTCGACGAGGGCGGCCCGCCCCCGGGCGCGCGGACTGCTGGCCGGCTTCGGCCCCGGCATCACCGCGGAGATGTCCCTGGGCCGCTGGGTGACCGCCGACGAGACACGAGGCGTGAGAACGTGAGCGAAGAGACCCTGCCCCAGAGCGCCCCGCCGGACCCCGAGCCCGGGACGGCACCCCCGTCCGGGACTGGCCGGCCCTGGACCTGCCCGGGACGGACTTCGACCCGGTGCTGCGCGAGCTGATGGCCGAGGGCCCCGTCACCCGTGTCTCGCTGCCCAACGGCGAGGGCTGGGCCTGGCTGGTGACCCGGTACGACGACGTGCGCATGGTCACCAACGACCCCCGGTTCGGCCGGGAGGCCGTGATGGACCGGCAGGTGACCCGGCTGGCGCCGCACTTCATCCCGGCCCGCGGCGCGGTCGGCTTCCTCGACCCGCCCGACCACACGCGGCTGCGCCGCTCGGTCGCCGCGGCCTTCACGGCCCGAGGGGTGGAACGGGTGCGCGAACAGGCCCGCGCCATGCTCGGCGAGCTGGTCGACGCGATGCTGGCGGACGGGCCCCCGCCGACCTCACCGAGGCCGTCCTGAGCCCGTTCCCCATCGCGGTGATCTGCGAGCTGATGGGCGTCCCCGCGGCCGACCGGCACGGCATGCACACCTGGACCCAGCTGATCCTGTCCTCCTCGCACGGCGCCGAGGTCAGCGAGAAGGCCAAGCACGAGATGAGCGCCTACTTCGCCGACCTCATCGGCCTGCGGGAGGACAGCACCGGCGAGGACGTGGCCTCGCTGCTGGGCTCGGCCGTCGGCCGGGGCGAGATCACGCTGGAGGAGGCCGTCGGACTGGCGGTGCTGCTCCAGATCGGCGGCGAGGCGGTCACCAACAACAGCGGGCAGATGTTCTACACCCTGCTGACCCGCCCGGAGCTCGCCGAACGCCTGCGGTCGGAGCCGGAGCTGCGGCCGAGGGCCATCGACGAGCTGCTGCGCTGGATCCCGCACCGCAACGCGGTCGGGCTGTCCCGGATCGCCCTGGAGGACGTGGAGATCCGGGGCGTGCGGATCCGGGCGGGCGACGCGGTCTACGTGTCGTACCTGGCCGCCAACCGCGACCCGGAGGTCTTCCCGGACCCGGACGCCATCGACTTCTCCGCAGCCCGAACCCGCACGTGTCCTTCGGTTTCGGCCCGCACTACTGCCCGGGCGGCATGCTGGCCCGGCTGGAGTCGGAGCTGCTCGTCGACACGCTGCTGGACCGGGTGCCCGGCATGAAGCTCGCGGTGCCGCCCGAGGACGTGCCGTTCAAGAAGGGCGCGCTGATCCGCGGGCCCGAGGCCCTGCCGGTGACCTGGTGAGCCGCCGATGACGACGACGGAGGGGCTGCTCGTGCCGCCCGGCCACGGCCGGGTCGTCGAGGCGCCGGCCCAGCACGTGACCTTCAAGGTGACCGGTACGCACTCGCGCACGGCGTCCACCTTCGAGGTGGTCGTGCCACCGGGCTTCGACGTCGGCGCCCATGTGCACACGCGCAGCGAGGAGCTGTTCTACGTGCTCGAGGGCGAGCTGGACGTGCTCGCCTTCGAGCCCCGTGTCCGCACCCCCGACCACTGGCAGAAGTGGGAGTCGTCCACGGGGAACCGGGTGGTCCGCGCGACGCCGGGCACGGTGATCGTCGTCCCCCGGGCTGCCCGCACGCGTTCGCGAACCCGACGGACACCCCGGCGAAGATGTTCTTCCAGGCGTCCCCTCCCCGGACCACGAGCGCTACTTCGAGGAGCTGCTGGAGATCCTGGGAGACGGCGGTCCCCCGGACCACGCCGCCATCGAGGCGCTGCGCAGGCGCTACGACATCGAGCAGCTCACCCCGCTGAAGCACAGGTGAGCATCACGAAACCATGACGGCCCCCCACAGGAACTACACATTCCCTTCACGCGGTCGCTACTGTCGCTGCTCCAGCGATCAGCCAGGGGGGCTTCATGACCGATCCGTACACCACCGCGCCGGGAACGGCGCCGAAGTGGGCCCGTAAGCGCTATGTGCTGCCCGCGCTGGGCCTCGCCTTCCTGCTCGGCCTCGGGGCCGGAGCGGGCGGCGAAGCCGAGGCGGACGCCGAGCCGGGGCCGGCCGCGTCGAGCCCCGCCGCGGCGGCGCCCACGGTGACCGTGACCGCGACGCGGACCGCGGAGGCGGAGCCCGCGCCCACGGTGACGGAGACGGCGACCGAGACCGTCGAGGTGGAGGTCACCGAGACGGTCACCGCCGAGCCCGCCGCCGGAGCGGTCGGCGGGGGCGGTGACGACGGCGGCCCAGCGGCCCCTACCCCAACTGCGCGGCCGCCCGCGCCGCCGGGGACGCGCCCGTGTACCGGGGCGACCCCGGCTACGGCAGCCACCTCGACCGCGACAACGACGGCGTCGGCTGCGACTGGGGGTAGGGCGGGGCCGCTAGCGGACCGGCATCCCCGAGAGGGTGCGGGCGATCACCAGCCGCTGGATCTCGCTCGTGCCCTCGAAGATCGTGTAGATGGCGGCGTCCCGGTGCATCCGCTCCACCGGGTACTCCCGCGTGTAGCCGTTGCCGCCCAGGATCTGGATCGCCTGGGCGGTGACCTTCTTCGCGGTCTCGCTGGCGAACAGCTTGGACATCGAGCCCTCCGCCGCAGTGAACGGCTTGCCGTTGATCGCCATCCAGGAGGCGCGCCACACCAGCAGGCGCGCCGCGTCGATCCGGGTGCGCATGTCGGCCAGCTGGAAGGCGACGCCCTGGTTGTCGATGATCGGACGGCCGAACTGCTCGCGGGTCCTGGCGTAGTCGAGGGCGACCTCGTACGCGGCGCGGGCGGTGCCGACCGCCATGGCACCGACGGCCGGGCGGGACGCCTCGAAGGTGGCCATGGCGGCGTTCTTCACGCGCTCGCCGCCGGCCTTCGCCTTCTCCCGGGCCCGGGCGAGCCGCTCGTCCAGCTTCTCCTTGCCGCCGAGCAGGCAGGAGCCGGGCACGCGCACGTTGTCGAGGATGACCTCGGCGGTGTGCGAGGCGCGGATGCCGTGCTTCTTGAACTTCTGGCCCTGGGACAGACCGGGCGTGTTCGGCGGGATGATGAAGGACGCGTGGCCCTTGGAGCCGAGGTCCGGGTCGACGACCGCGACGACCACGTGGACGTTGGCGATGCCGCCGTTGGTGGCCCAGGTCTTGGTGCCGTTGATCACCCACTCGTCCTTGGCCTCGTCGTACACGGCACGCGTGCGCATGGAGGCGACGTCGGAGCCGGCGTCGGGCTCGGAGGAGCAGAACGCGGCGACCTTGACGTCGTTGGCGTCGCCGTACATCTGGGGGATCCAGGTGCCGATCTGCTCCTCGGTGCCGTTGGCGAGGACACCGACGGCGGCGAGGCCGGTGCCGACGATCGACAGGGCGATGCCGGCGTCACCCCAGAACAGCTCCTCCATGGCCATCGGGATGCCGAGGCCGGTGGGGTCGAAGTACTGCTGGGCGTAGAAGTCGAGGGAGTAGATGCCGACCTTGGCGGCCTCCTGGATGACCGGCCAGGGGGTCTCCTCGCGCTCGTCCCATTCGGCGGCCGCGGGACGGATGACATCGGCGGCGAAACCGTGGAGCCAGTCCCTGACCTCTTTCTGTTCGTCGTTGAGCTCCATGGTGAACTCGGCCATGTCCCCTCCAGCGCTGCACATGCGTGTTACTTGCGGTAACCCGCAGTCTGTTACCGGCGGGTAAGAAAAGTCAACTCCCCCGGACACGTCGGCAGCCCGTTCGAGGTGCGGGGCATGCTGGGTGCTAGTTTGCGCAGGCATCACCGGAAGAGCACGGGTGGGGAGAGCACATGGACACCACGCAGCGGACCGATCAGCAGCGGTCGGCCGACCGCCGGCGGCGGGAGCTGCTGGAGGCCGCCGACCGGGTGGTGCTGCGTGACGGCCCCCAGGCCTCGATGAACGCCATCGCCGCCGAGGCGGGCATCACCAAGCCGATCCTCTACCGGCACTTCGGCGACAAGGGCGGGCTGTACGCCGCCCTCGCCAAGCGGCACACGGACGCCCTCCTCGATTCGCTGCGGGCGGCACTGGACGCCCCGGCGGACCGGCGCGAGCGCGTGGAGTCCACCCTCGACACCTATCTGGCGGCCATCGAGGCACGGCCGCAGGTGTACCGGTTCCTGATGCATCCGGCGGAGGGGGGCCAGTCCGGCGAGCCGGGCTTCGACGTCGGCAAGCACTCGGCGCCGCTGCTGCGCCGGATGGGCGAGGAACTGGGCAAGGTCATCGAGGAGCGGCTGGACCTCGGGCCGGGCACCGAGCGGCTGGCGCGGGTGTGGGGCCACGGGATCGTCGGGATGATGCACGCCGCCGGCGACTGGTGGCTGGGCGAACGGCCCTGCTCTCGGCAGGAGCTGGTGCGCAGCCTCGCGGATCTGCTGTGGGGCCGGCTGGCGGCGGCCGGGGACCGGACGGGCGGCCCGGGGTTCTGACCGCGGCTGCCCGGGCCGGGCGCCCTACCTGCGCCAGGAGGCCCGGGCCAGCCGGCGTTCGAGCCGCCGTCTGCGCCAGCCCGTGAGGTGGTCGGCGTACACCCTGCCCTCCAGGTGGTCGCACTCGTGCTGCAGGCACCGCGCGAAGAAGCCCGTCCCGTGGACGGTGACCGGCTCGCCGGTGACCGTCACCCCCTCGACCACCGCGTGGTCGTACCGCTCCGTGCCCGCCTCCAGTCCCGGCAGCGACAGACAGCCCTCCGGGCCGCGCAGGACCACGCCGTCGGTCTCGACCAGGCGCGGGTTCACCACATGGCCCAGGTGGCGCACGTCCTCGTCGTCCGGGCAGTCGTAGACGAAGACCCGCAGGGGCACGCCCACCTGGTTGGCGGCCAGGCCCACGCCGCGCGCGGCGTACATCGTGGCGAACAAGTCCTCCACGAGAGCGGCCAGTTCGGGGCCGAAGTCGGTGACCTCGCGGCACGGCTCGCGCAGTACCGTGTCACCGAGCAGGGTCAGGGGCCGCACGCGCCCGCGGGCGCCCGGGATCGAGCCGTGTCGCATGGCGGCCAGGGTACGGTTCCGCCGGTCCGCGCCCGCCACGTGGTCCCGCGTCGCGGTGCCGCGATTCGGGAGTGCGAATGGATCTCGATAGGCTGACGTCCACACCACGTGGCCGTCAGGCCTCACAGGCTTCAGGCGCGGCGCGTACGCAAGGAGGATCGAGAACTGATGGCAGGCAACTCGGACCCGCTCTCGCCGCGGGCCAAGCTGGCCGTGACCGCGGGCAAGGCGGTCGCGGCGGCATCACGCGCCGCGGGGCGCGGCAGCGGTTCGGTGATCGGCGGCCGGGTCGCGCTGAAACTCGACCCCGACCTCCTCGCCCGGCTCGCCCAGAACCTGGACGTCGTGCTGGTCTCGGCGACCAACGGCAAGACCACCACGACCCGCCTCATCGCCGAGGCGCTGCGGGCGGCGGGCCCGGTCGTCTCCAACGCGCTCGGCGCCAACATGCCGGCCGGCATCACCTCCGCCCTCGCGGGCGGCTCCGACGCCCGCTACGGCGTGATCGAGGTCGACGAGAAGTACCTCGCCGGGGTCGCCCGGGACACCGACCCCAAGTGCATCGCGCTGCTCAACCTCTCCCGCGACCAGCTCGACCGCGCCGCCGAGACGCGGATGCTCGCGGAGAACTGGCGGGAGGGCCTCGCCGGCTCCAAGGCGGTCGTCGTCGCCAACTGCGACGACCCGCTCGTGGTGTGGGCCGCGTCCTCCTCCCCCAACGTGGTGTGGGTCGCCGCCGGGCAGATGTGGAAGGACGACGCCTGGTCCTGCCCGGCCTGCGGCGGCGTGATGCAGCGCCCCGGCGACGACTGGTTCTGCGGCGAGTGCGGCTTCCGCCGGCCCACGCCGAGCTGGGCGCTGTCCGGGGACCACGTCCTCGACCCGCACGGCTCCGCCTGGCCGATCCACCTCCAGCTGCCGGGCCGCGCCAACAAGGCCAACGCCGCCTCGTCGGCCGCGGTCGCCGCCGTCTTCGGCGTGCCGCCGCAGGTCGCTCTGGAGCGGATGTACCAGGTCCAGGCGGTGGCCGGACGGTACGACGTCGTGCAGTTCCAGGGCCGCGACCTCAGGCTGCTGCTGGCGAAGAACCCGGCCGGCTGGCTGGAGACGTTCTCCCTGATCGACCCGCCGCCGACCCCGGTCATCCTGTCCGTGAACGCGCGCAGCGCCGACGGCACCGACACCTCCTGGCTGTGGGACGTCGACTACACCCGGCTGTCCGGCCACCCGATCTGTGTGATCGGCGACCGCAAGCTGGACCTCGCGGTGCGCCTGGAGGTGGCGAACCAGCAGTTCCAGGTGTGCGAGAACCTCGACCAGGCGGTGCAGCAGTGCCCGCCGGGCCGGATCGAGGTCATCGCCAACTACACCGCCTTCCAGGACCTGCGCCGCCGCGTCGGCAACTGACCGCACGACTTCAGGGGACTTTCGTGAGCGACAACCAACTGCGGGTCGTCTGGATCTACCCGGACCTGCTCAGCACGTACGGCGACCAGGGCAACGTCCTCGTCGTGGAGCGCCGGGCGCGGCAGCGGGGCCTGGACGTGGCCCGGCTC
This sequence comes from Streptomyces sp. SW4, assembly GCA_003248315.1. Lineage (GTDB taxonomy): Bacteria > Actinomycetota > Actinomycetes > Streptomycetales > Streptomycetaceae > Streptomyces. The sequence goes on along the minus strand of QKWM01000004.1, from coordinate 4,898,585 downwards.
GACGTGCGCAGCGACCAGCCCATCCCGACCTCCGGCGACATCTACCTGATCGGGGGCGGCGAGGACCGGCCGCAGCGGCTCGCGGCCGAGCGGCTGCGCCGCGACGGGGGCTGCACCGGGCCGTGGAGAACGGCGCGATCGTCTTCTCCGTCTGCGCCGGCTACCAGATCCTCGGCCACGAGTTCGTCAACGACCTCGGCCAGCGCGAGCCGGGCCTCGGCCTGCTCGACGTGGTCTCGGTGCGCGGCGAGGGCGCCCGCTGCGTCGGCGACGTGCTCGGCGACATCGACCCCCGCCTGGGCCTGCCGCCGCTGACCGGCTTCGAGAACCACCAGGGCGTCACGCACCTGGGCCCGACCGCCCGCCCGTTCGCCCGGGTCCGCTTCGGCAACGGCAACGGCACGGGCGACGGCACGGAGGGCGCGTACAACGACACGGTCTTCGGGACCTACATGCACGGGCCCGTGCTCGCCCGCAACCCGCAGATCGCGGACCTGCTGCTGAAGCTGGCCCTGGACGTCAACGCGCTGCCGCCGACGGACGACCGCTGGTACGAGGCGCTCCGCAACGAGCGCATCGCGGCGGCGCAGCAGCCCGCGTAGACCTGTCGCGCAGCGGCCCGCGCGACCGGGCCCGCGACCCCCGTCTGATGGCCCGTCCGCACAGGTGAGCGGGCACGTCCAGCAGGCGGACGCGTTGTTCGGACCCGCCGCCCGATGCCGCTAGGGTGGCGGGGATCGAGCCGGACAGCGCGGTCCGGTCCCCGTGCCCAGTTGAGAAGGTTTATCGGGCTATGCGCATTGGTGTCCTCACGTCCGGCGGCGACTGCCCCGGCCTGAACGCCGTCATCCGGTCCGTCGTGCACCGCGCCGTCGCCGACCACGGCGACGAGGTCATCGGCTTCCGGGACGGCTGGAAGGGCCTGCTGGAGTCCGACTGGCTCAAGCTCGACCTCGACGCGGTGGGCGGCATCCTGGCCCGCGGCGGCACCATCCTCGGCTCTTCCCGGGTCCGGCCCGAGCATCTGCGGGACGGCGTGGAGCGGGCCAAGGGCCACGTCCGGGAACTCGGCCTGGACGCGATCATCCCGATCGGCGGCGAGGGCACGCTGAAGGCGGCCCGGCTGCTGTCCGACAACGGCCTGCCGATAGTCGGCGTGCCGAAGACCATCGACAACGACATCGCCGTCACGGACGTCACCTTCGGCTTCGACACCGCCGTCACGGTGGCGACCGAGGCGCTGGACCGGCTGAAGACCACCGCCGAGTCCCACCAGCGGGTGCTGATCGTGGAGGTCATGGGCCGGCACACCGGCTGGATCGCCCTGCACTCGGGCATGGCGGCCGGCGCCCACGCCGTCGTCGTCCCGGAGCGGCCGTTCGACATCGACGAGCTGACCGCCAAGGTCGGTGAGCGCTTCGCCGCGGGCAAGCGGTTCGCGATCGTCGTCGCCGCGGAGGGGCCAAGCCGAAGCCCGGCACCATGGCCTTCGACGAGGGCGGCAAGGACATCTACGGCCATGAGCGCTTCGCCGGGATCGCCCGGCAGCTCTCCGTGGAGCTGGAGCAGCGGCTCGGCAAGGAGGCGCGGCCGGTGATCCTCGGGCACGTCCAGCGCGGCGGGACGCCGACCGCGTACGACCGGGTGCTGGCCACGCGGTTCGGGTGGCACGCGGTGGAGGCGGTGCACCGGGGCGAGTTCGGCCGGATGACCGCGCTGCGGGGCACCGACATCGTGATGGTGTCCCTGGCGGAGGCCGTCGAGACGCTGAAGACGGTGCCGGAGGACCGGTACGGCGAGGCGGAGAACGTCCTCTGACCCCACCGCTCGACCGCCCCGGTGACGAAGGTCGCCGGGGGCGGTTCTAGTCTTGGGGCGGACGTACACGTACAACCCCACGAATCAGGAGCCGGCGGATGGATCACAGCGGGCACGGCATGACGATGGATCTGCCGCCGTTCACGCTGGGGCGGGGCCTGGAGTGGTCCACGGACACGTTCTTCCTCGTCGCCTGCCTGCTCGGCCTGGCGCTGTACGGGTGGGGCGTCGTCCGGCTGGTGCGGCGCGGTGACCGGTGGCCGGTGGGCCGCACCGTGGCGTACGCCGCCGGTGTGCTCAGCGTGCTGCTGATGATGTGCACCAAGCTGAACGACTACGGCATGGTCATGTTCAGCGTGCACATGGTGCAGCACATGGTGATCAGCATGGTGTCGCCGATCCTGATCCTGCTGGGCGCCCCGATCACGCTCGCGCTGCGGGCGCTGCCGCCGGCGGCGGTGCGGGGCAGCAAGGGCCCGCGCGAGCTGCTGCTGATGCTGCTGCACAGCCGGTACATGCGGGTCGTCACGCACCCGGTGTTCACCATCCCGCTGTTCATCGCGAGCCTGTACGGCCTGTACTTCACGCCGCTGTTCGACTTCCTGATGGGCTCGAAGGCCGGGCACATCGCGATGATGGTCCACTTCCTCGCCGTGGGCCTGGTCTTCTTCTGGCCGATCATGGGGGTGGACCCCGGTCCGCACCGGCCGGGGTACCTGATGCGGATGCTGGAGCTGTTCGCGGGCATGCCGTTCCACGCGTTCTTCGGCATCGCGCTGATGATGGCCTCCACGACCATGGTCAAGACGTTCGACAACCCGCCCGCGTCGCTGGGCGTCGACCCGCTCTCCGACCAGAACGCGGCCGGCGGCATCGCCTGGGCGTTCAGCGAGATCCCGTCCGTGCTGGTGCTGATCGCGCTGCTGTTCCAGTGGTACGCCTCCGACCAGCGCCAGGCCCGCCGCAAGGACCGCGCCGCCGACCGCGACGGGGACAAGGAGCTGGAGGCCTACAACGCCTATCTGGCCTCGCTGAACGCGCGCGGGAACTGACCGGGAGGGCCGGGCGGGGCACGCCCCGGCCGGCAGCGGACCGGCGCGTGCTTCCGCCGTCCGGGGCGCACCGGCGCGAAACCGGGGCACCATGGAGGGAACGGACCTCGAGGAGGGTGTCGCGATGCCCGGTTCGACGGACAGTTCCACGAAGACGATGGGGGCGTTCACCATCGGCGGACTCGTCGCGGTGACGGCCTACACGGTGGCGCTCGGCAGCAACGGCTGGCTGTGGTTCGGCTGGGTCGTCCTCGGCCTGCTCACCCTGGGGATGGTCGCCACTCGCTCCTGACGCCTCCCTCAGGGGCCGCTGAGCCGGCCTCCCGAATGGACGCCCGGCTGGTACTTCGGCAGCCGGACGGTGATCTTCATGCCCGCGCCGGGGGCCGTCTCGATGACGAGGCCGTGGTCGTCGCCGAAGACCTGCCGGAGCCGGTCGTCCACGTTGGACAGGCCGATGCCGCCCGACGGGCTGACCTCGCGGGCGAGGATGCGGCGCAGCAGCTCCGGGTCCATGCCGGCGCCGTCGTCCTCGATGACGACGAGGGCCTCGGCGCCCGCGTCCTGCGCCGTGATCTGGATGTGGCACCGGTCGGACTTGCCCTCCAGACCGTGCTTGACCGCGTTCTCCACGAGCGGCTGCAGACACAGGAAGGGCAGGGCGACCGGCAGCACCTCCGGGGCGATCTGGAGGGTGACGGCGAGCCGGTCGCCGAAGCGGGCCCGGACCAGCGCCAGGTAGTGGTCGATGGCGTGCAGCTCGTCGGCGAGGGTGGTGAAGTCGCCGTGGCGCCGGAACGAGTAGCGGGTGAAGTCGGCGAACTCCAGCAGCAGCTCGCGGGCGCGCTCGGGGTCGGTGCGCACGAAGGACGCGATCACCGCGAGCGAGTTGAAGATGAAGTGCGGGGAGATCTGGGCGCGCAGGGCGCGGATCTCGGCCTCGATGAGGCGGGTGCGGGACTGGTCGAGGTCGGCCAGCTCCAGCTGGACGGAGACCCACCGGGCCACCTCCCCGGCGGCCCGCACCAGTACGGCCGACTCGCGGGGCGCGCAGGCCACCAGGGCGCCGTGCACCCGGTCGTCCACGGTGAGCGGGGCGACGACGGCCCAGCGGACCGCGCAGTCGGGGGTGTCGCAGGTGAGCGGAAGGCCTCGCCGCGGCCGGTCTCCAGCGGGCCGGCGAGGCGTTCCATGATCTCGGTGCGGTGGTGGGCGCCCGCGCCGTCCCAGACCAGCACCTCCTTCTCGTCGGTGAGGCAGAGCGCGTCGGTGCCCAGCAGGGAGCGGAGCTTGCGGGCCGACTTGCGGGCGGTCTCCTCGGTCAGTCCGGCGCGCAGCGGCGGTGCGGCGAGCGAGGCGGTGTGCAGGGTCTGGAAGGTGGCGTGCTCCACGGGGTGCCCAGGTCGCCGGGGCTCTGGGGGCGGGCGGTGCGCCGGCCCAGCCAGAAGCCGGCGGCGAGCAGGGGCAGTGCGGCGACGCACAGCCCGGCCAGGAATCCGCTCATGCCCGCACCCCCGGGTCCGTGTCCGGCGTACGCCGCTCCCCGCGCCCGGCTCCCGCGGCTCGCGGCCCCGCGGTCCTTCCGTGCGCGGTTCGTCCGTGTGCAGCTCCTGCGGGTGGAGCTCGTCCGCGCGCAGCTCCTCCGTGCGCAGTTCCTCGGGCAGGTGGAACCGGGCCAGGATCGCCGCCGTCCCGGCGGGGACCCGGCCCGGCGTGGCCAGCGACACCAGGATCATGGTGAGGAAGCCCAGCGGCACCGACCACAGCGCCGGCCAGGCCAGCAGGGCGTGCAGCGTGCCGCCCACCGGTACGCCGGTCATGGTGGCCGCGACGGCCACGAGCGCGGCGCCGCCGCCGACCAGCATGCCGGCCGCCGCGCCGGGCGGGGTCAGCCGCCGCCACCAGATGCCGAGGACGAGCAGCGGGCAGAAGGAGGAGGCGGAGACGGCGAAGGCCAGTCCGACGGCGTCGGCGACGGGCAGCCCGCCCACCAGGACGCTCGCCGCGAGGGGCGCGGCCATGGCGAGGACGGTGCCGAGCCGGAAGTGCCGTACGCCGCGGGAGGGCAGCACGTCCTGGGTGAGCACCCCGGCCACGGCCATGGTCAGGCCGGAGGCGGTGGACAGGAACGCCGCGAAGGCGCCGCCCGCGACCAGCGCGCCGAGCAGGTCTCCGCCCACTCCCCCGATCATCCGCTCCGGCAGCAGCAGGACGGCGGCGTCCGCGTCCCCGGTGAGGGTGAGCTCGGGGGCGTAGAGGCGGCCCAGGGCGCCGTAGACGGGCGGGAGCAGGTAGAAGGCGCCGATCAGGCCGAGGACGGCGACGGTGGTGCGGCGGGCGGCGACGCCGTGCGGGCTGGTGTAGAAGCGGACGACGACGTGCGGCAGGCCCATCGTGCCGAGGAAGGTGGCGAGGATCAGGCCGTAGGTGGCGTACAGCGGGCGGTCGGTGCGGCTCTCGGCGCGGGAGGGCGACAGGGCGTCGTCGCCGCCGCGCCCGGCGGCCGGGACGGTGTCGCCCTCGGCGAAGGTGAGGCGGGTGCCGGCGTCGATGCGGTGCGTGCCGGCCGGCAGGCGCCGGCGGGCGCCGTCGTGGGAGCGGCCGTCCACGGTGCCGTCGACGGCGACGGTGAGCGGGGCCTCCAGCTTCAGCGAGAGGTCGTCCTCGACCCGGACGGAGCGCTGCTCGCGGAAGGCGGCCGGTTCGTCGAAGGCGCGGCTGGGGGCGCCGTCGCCCTGCCAGGCCAGGATCAGGAAGAGGGCGGGGACGAGCAGCGCGGTGAGTTTGAGCCAGTACTGGAAGGCCTGCACGAACGTGATGCTGCGCATGCCGCCGGCGGCGACGATGGCGGTGACGACGACGGCGACGATCACCCCGCCGAGCCAGTCGGGGGCGTCGGTGAGCACGGTGAGGGTGAGTCCGGCGCCCTGGAGCTGGGGCAGCAGGTAGAGCCAGCCGACGCCGACGACGAAGGCCCCGGCGAGGCGGCGGACGGCCTGCGAGGCGAGCCGGGCCTCGGCGAAGTCGGGCAGGGTGTAGGCCCCGGAGCGGCGCAGCGGGGCGGCGACGAACAGCAGCAGGACCAGGTAGCCGGCGGTGTAGCCGACCGGGTACCAGAGCATGTCGGGGCCCTGGACCAGGACCAGGCCGGCGATGCCCAGGAAGGACGCGGCGGAGAGGTACTCGCCGCTGATGGCGGCGGCGTTCAGGCGGGGGCCGACGGTGCGGGAGGCGACGTAGAAGTCGGAGGTGGTGCGGGAGATGCGCAGGCCGAAGGCGCCGACGAGGACGGTGGCGACGACGACCAGGGCGACGGCGGCGACGGCGTGGCTGGAGTTCATGGGGCGGGCGTCGCGTTCGTGACGTTCATCGGTCCTCGACGAGCCGGACGAGGTCGCGTTCGTTGCGCTCGGCGCGGCGCACGTACCAGCGGGCGAGGAGGACGAGCGGGGCGTAGAGGCCGAAGCCGAGGACCGCCCACTCCAGGCGGCGGGCGTCCGGCGCGGCGGCGAAGACCAGCGGCAGCGGGCCGACGAGCAGGACCAGGACCGCGCAGACGGCGAGGGCGGCGCGCAGCTGGGTGCGCATCAGGGACCGCACGTAGGTGTGGCCGAGGGTGGTCTGTTCGTCGATCTCGGTGCGGGGGCGGTAGGCGCGGGGGCGTGCGGGTCCCGTCCGCGCGGGCGGAGCCGGTGGTGGGAGCGGGCGCGCCGGGGCGGGCCGGTGACGACGACGCGGCGCTCGGCCGGGTTCGGGGCACGGGTCACCTCCTCCTCATCAGCAGGTCCCGCAGTTCGCGGGCGTGGCGGCGGCTGACCTGGAGTTCCTCGGTGCCGATCAGGACGCTGACGGTTCCGGCGTCGAGGCGGAGCTCGCCGATGTGCCGCAGGGCGACCAGGTGGCGGCGGTGGATGCGGACGAAGCCGCGGGCGCGCCAGCGCTCCTCCAGGGTGGACAGGGGGATGCGGACCAGATGGCTGCCCTTGTGGGTGTGCAGGCGGGCGTAGTCGCCCTGGGCCTCGACGTGGGTGATGTCGTCGACGGGCACGAAGCGGGTCACCCCGCCCAGTTCGACGGGGATGTGGTCGGGGTCGGGTTCGTGTACGGGATGTGCGCGGCGGCACCCGCGAGGGCGGTGCCGCTCAGCTCGGCGGCGCGCCGGACGGCCTCGGCGAGGCGTTCCCTGCGGACGGGTTTGAGCACGTAGTCGACGGCCTTGAGGTCGAAGGCCTGCACGGCGAAGTCCTCGTGGGCGGTGACGAACACCACCAGCGGCGGCCGCGCGAAGCCGGTGAGGAGCCGGGCCAGGTCGAGCCCGTCGAGGCCGGGCATCTGGATGTCGAGGAAGACGACGTCGATCGCCTCGGGGCCGTCCGGGCCGGACTCGAGCGCGCGGTTGATGCGGCGCAGCGCCTCGGTGGCGTCGCCGGCGCCCTCGGCGGCGGTGATCCGCGGGTCGGCGTTGAGCAGGTACACGAGTTCCTCGAGCGAGGGGCGTTCGTCGTCGACGGCCAGGGCGCGCAGCATGAAGGTGGAGTGTAGGGGCGATCCCCGTGCCTGCACACGTGTCCGACGTGGACGTTTGCGCTGGATACAGTGCCCGCATGAGCAGCAGGCCCGTGCCCTTCGACGAACTCGACCGGAAGATCGTCACCGCGCTGATGGCGAACGCCAGGACCTCCTTCGCCGAGATCGGCGCGGACGTCGGGCTGTCCGCGACGGCGGTGAAGCGCCGGGTGGACCGGCTGCGCGAGACCGGGGTGATCACCGGGTTCACGGCCACGGTGAAGCCGTCGGCGCTGGGCTGGCGCACCGAGGCGTACGTGGAGGTGTACTGCGAGGGTGCGGCGCCGCCGCGACGGCTGGCGGAGGTGGTGCGCAACCATCCGGAGATCACCGCGGCGATGACGGTCACGGGCGGCGCGGACGCGCTGCTGCACGTGCGGGCGCGGGACGTGGAGCACTTCGAGGAGGTGCTGGAACGGATCCGTACGGAGCCGTTCATCCGCAAGACGATCAGCGTGATGGTCCTGTCCCATCTGCTGCCGGACAGTCCGGAGGCGGGGCCAGCAACGCCGCTCCCGAGGACCCCGCACAGGACGCAGCAGACCTGCGCTGACCTGGGCGACAACGCAGCGATGCTGCGCGAACACGCAGCCTTTCCTCCTTGTCGCCCGTCTGCCCCGCTTCCTACCGTGGTGTCACCCCCCAGTCACCAACCGTGAGTGAAGCGGAGGAACCCCTCTGTGCCCGACTCCCGTGTGCCGCGCCGGCGGCGCTTTCTCGTCTGCGAACCCAGACACTTCGCCGTGCAGTACGCGATCAACCCGTGGATGCGTCCCGACCGGCCGGTCGACGTCATCCGCGCCCTGGACCAGTGGCAGGCCCTGGTCGACGCCTACCGTGTGCACGGCCACACCGTCGACCACGTCCCGCCGGTGCCCGGCCTGCCCGACATGGTCTTCGCCGCGAACGCCGCGGTCGTCGTGGAGGGCCGGGTCCTCGGCTCCCTGTTCCACGCGCCGGAGCGGCGCCCCGAGTCCGTGCCCTACGAGGCGTGGTTCAAGGGCCAGGGCTTCGACGTCCACCATCCGGAGTCGGTGTGCGAGGGCGAGGGCGATCTCGTCCCGGCCGGCCGGTGGATCCTGGCCGGGACGGGATTTCGCACCACCCCGAGGCGCACCGCGAGGCGCAGGAGTTCTTCGGGACGCCGGTGATCTCCCTGACGCTGGTGGACCCGTACTTCTACCACCTGGACACGGCGCTGTTCGTGCTGGACGAGGACAATGTGGCGTACTACCCGAGGCGTTCTCGCCGGCAGCCGCGAAGTGCTGGAGCGGCTGTATCCGGACGCGGTGATCGCCACCCGCGAGGACGCGACGGCCTTCGGGCTGAACTCCGTGTCCGACGGCCGCCACGTGTTCATCTCACCGGGGGCGGCCGGCCTGGCGGCACGGCTGGCCGACCGCGGTTACGTCCCCGTCCCCGTCGACATGTCCGAGTTCCACAAAGCCGGTGGCGGCATCAAGTGCTGCACCCAGGAGATCCGGGAGATCCGTTCATGACCGCACCCGCCCGCACCCGCAGCTCGGCGGAGCTCATCCGTGCCGAGGAGCCCGTCCTCGCGCACAACTACCACCCGCTGCCCGTGGTCGTCGCCCGTGCGGAGGGCGTCCGGGTGGAGGACGTCGAGGGCCGCCGCTACCTCGACCTGCTGGCCGGCTACTCGGCCCTGAACTTCGGCCACCGCCATCCGGCGCTGATCGAGGCCGCGCACCGCCAGCTGGACCGGCTGACCCTGACCTCGCGCGCCTTCCACAACGACCGGCTCGCCGGTTTCGCCGAGCGGCTGGCCGCCCTGACCGGCACCGACATGGTGCTGCCGATGAACACCGGCGCGGAGGCCGTGGAGAGCGGCATCAAGGTGGCCCGCAAGTGGGCGTACGACGTCAAGGGCGTGCCCGACGACCGGGCGACGATCGTGGTGGCCGCGGACAACTTCCACGGCCGGACGACGACGATCGTCGGCTTCTCCACGGACGAGACGGCCCGCCGGGGCTTCGGCCCGTTCGCGCCGGGCTTCCGGATCGTGCCGTACAACGACCTGGCGGCGCTGGAGGAGGCGGTCGACGACACGACGGCGGCCGTGCTGATCGAGCCGATCCAGGGCGAGGCCGGGGTGATCGTCCCGGACGACGGCTATCTGGCGGGTGTGCGGGAGCTGACCCGGCGCGCGGGCTGCCTGTTCATGGCGGACGAGATCCAGTCGGGCCTGGGCCGCACGGGACGCACCCTGGCCGTCGAGCACGAGTCGGTCGTGCCGGACGTGGTACTGCTCGGCAAGGCGCTGGGCGGGGGCATCGTGCCGGTGTCGGCGGTGGTCGGGCGCCGGGAGGTGCTCGGTGTGCTGCATCCCGGCGAGCACGGTTCGACGTTCGGCGGCAACCCGCTCGCCGCCGCCGTCGGCACCGCGGTGGTGGAGCTGCTGGAGACCGGCGAGTTCCAGCGCCGGGCGGAGGAGCTGGGCGCCGTGCTGCGCGACGGGCTGGCCGCGCTGACCGGCAAGGGCGTCGTCGCGTTCCGGGCGCGCGGTCTGTGGGCCGGCGTCGACGTCGATCCGGCGCTCGGTACCGGCCGCGAGGTCAGCGAGCGGCTGATGCGGGAGGGCGTGCTGGTCAAGGACACCCACGGGTCGACGATCCGGATCGCCCGCCGCTGACCATCACCGAGGAGGAGCTGCGGGAGGCCCTGGGGACCCTGGAGAAGGTCCTGGCCTGCTGAGGGACCGCCCGCTCACCGAACGGCTCGGCCCTCGCGGTCGAGCCGTTCGACGTGGGCGACGTTCTCCCGGTCCTCGGCGTCCGCGCCGGCGCCGCCGGCGAACCAGGCGTCGAGGATCTCCTTGAGCAGCGGCTCGGACGTCAGCCGCAGGCTGAGCGCGAGGACGTTGGCGTCGTTCCAGCGGCGGGCCCCGTCCGCCGTGTAGGCGTCCGCGCACAGGGCCGCGCGGACGCCCGGCACCTTGTTGGCGGCGATCGACGCGCCGGTGCCGGTCCAGCAGCACACCACCGCCTGATCGGCCGTACCCTCGGCGACGTCGCGTGCCGCCCGTTCGGAGCAGACCGCCCACCGGGGTCGGCACCGGGGCGCAGGGCTCCGTGGGTGCGTACCTCGTGCCCGCGCCTGCGCAGTTCCTCGACGAGGAGGCGGGCCACGGGTTCGTCCATGTCGGAGGAGACGGAGATCCGCATACGCCGGAGCCTACCCGGCCCCGGTCCCGTCACTGATCCGCATGAGTGAATTCCGCATTTTGTGGCAGGTGCTGTTGGAAAGCAGATGAACGAGCATGAGTTCCGTTTGGAGCGGTATGCCCCGGAAAGGAACGCAGCCACGTCCCCAGCGACAACGGGCCCGTGCCCGATTCCGCAGCGATCAAGCGTCATCCCCTGCTCTTCCGCGCCGTCAAGCGCCGGCAGAACCCAGGCTCCGCCGGTCGGACATCACGGTGACGGACGAGCGGGCGGTCAAGCGCGCGGTGAAGGCGGCCTCTCTCGGCAATGCCATGGAGTGGTTCGACTTCGGCATCTACGCCTATCTGGCCGGCACCCTCGGCCGGGTCTTCTTCCCCTCCGGGAACGAGACGGCGCAGCTGCTGTCGTCCTTCGCGACCTTCGCCGTCGCCTTCCTGGTCCGCCCGCTGGGCGGCATGGTCTTCGGGCCGATGGGCGACAAGATCGGCCGCAAGAAGGTCCTCGCGCTGACGATGATCCTCATGGCGATCGGCACGGCCGCGATCGGACTGATCCCGAGCTACGCCGTCATCGGCTTCTGGGCGCCGCTGCTGCTGATCGTCTTCCGGCTGCTCCAGGGTTCTCGACGGGCGGCGAGTACGGCGGCGCGTCCACCTTCATCGCGGAGTACGCCCCGGACAAGCGGCGCGGCTTCTTCGGCAGCTTCCTGGAACTGGGGACGCTCGCCGGGTACACGGGTGCGGCCGGCCTGGTGACCGCGCTGACCGCCTGGCTCGGCCAGGACACGATGGACGCCTGGGGCTGGCGCATCCCCTTCCTGGTCGCCGGCCCGCTCGGGATCGTCGGCCTCTACCTGCGGCTGAAGCTGGACGACACCCCCGCCTACCTGAAGCTGGAGGAGGGCAACGTCCACGTCTCGGAGGCGGCGGACACGGTGGAGACCACCGCCCGCGGCGACCTGGCGAAGATCTTCCGGGAGCAGTGGCGGACGCTGCTGCTGTGCATCGCGCTGGTCGGCGCCTACAACATCACCGACTACATGCTGCTGTCGTACATGCCGACGTATCTCTCGGACGAGCTGCACTACTCCGAGACGCACGGGCTGCTGATCCTGGTGGCCACCATGGTGCTGCTGATGCTCGTCATCAACCAGGTGGGCCGGCTCTCCGACCGGTACGGCCGCAAGCCGCTGCTGATGACCGGGATGCTGGGCTTCTTCGTGCTGTCCGCACCGGCGTTCGTGCTGGTGCAGCAGGGCAGTCTGGTCGCGGTCTCGGCCGGCATGCTGATGCTGGGCCTGTCCCTGGTCTGCCTGCTGGGCACGATGTCGGCGGCGCTGCCGGCGATGTTCCCGACGTCGGTGCGCTACGGCTCCCTGTCGGTCGGCTACAACCTGTCGGCGTCGCTGTTCGGCGGCACCACGCCGCTGGTCATCACGGCCCTGATCGGCGCGACCGGCTCCGACATGATGCCGGCGTACTACTCGATGGCGGCGGCCCTGGTCGGTGTCGTCGCGGTGGCCTGCATGAAGGAGACCGCGCAGCGGCCGCTGGCCGGGTCGCCGCCCTCGGTGCAGACCGAGGAGGAGGCGGCGGAGCTCGTGGAGTCGCAGACGCCGACACCGCGGTTCTGACCGGCTCCTGGCCCTTCCTCGGTCCGTGGCCGCCGCGACGGCCGGCGCCCGGCGGCCCGGCTCCCCCGCGCGCGGCGGCATAGGCCCGGCCGAACACGGTTACAGATGACTACACGCGCACGTGGGCGGATTCCCCGGCCCGGAGGCGGCCTGCGCGGACCACGGTCCGGCACGGACCTGGCGGATTGAGGGGCGAGCCGTGTTCTACCACCTGCTCAAGTACGTGCTGCTGGGCCCGTTGCTGCGGCTGGCGTTCCGCCCCCGGATCGAGGGGCTGCACCATGTGCCGGCGTCGGGAGCGGCGATCGTCGCCGGCAACCACCTGTCGTTCTCGGACCACTTCCTGATGCCGGCGGTGCTCAGGCGCCGGATCACGTTCCTCGCGAAGGCGGAGTACTTCACCGGCCCCGGCCTCAAGGGGCGGCTCACCGCCTTCTTCTTCCGCAGCGCCGGGCAGATCCCCGTCGACCGCACCGGCAAGGAGGCGGGGCAGGCCGCGATCCGCGAGGGTCTCGGCGTGCTGGCCAAGGGGGAACTGCTCGGCATCTATCCCGAGGGCACCCGCTCGCACGACGGACGGCTCTACAAGGGCAAGGTCGGCGTCGCGGTGATGGCGCTCAGAGCGGGGGTGCCGGTCGTGCCCTGCGCGATGATCGGCACCTTCGAGGCGCAGCCCCGGGCAAGGTCGTCCCGCGCCTGCACCCCGTGGTGATCCGCTTCGGCGAGCCGCTGGACTTCTCCCGCTACGCCGGCATGGAGCACGAGAAGGCCGTGCTGCGCGCGGTCACCGACGAGATCATGTACGCGATCCTGGCGCTCTCCGGCCAGGAGTACGTCGACCGGTACGCGGCCGACGTCAAGGCCGAGGAGGCGCAGCGGGCGGCGCAGGGGCGGCGGTTCCCGCGGAGGCCCGGGCGCTGACCCGCGATGTGGGAGGGGCGGCCGGGATGGCCGGCGGCCCCTCCCACGGAGGTCACGGCTTCGGCGTGGCGTGCGGTGCGCAGGTCACGTCGCGGCGGTCCACCTCGCCGGTGAGCAGGTAGGTGTCGACCCGCTCGTTGACGCAGGGGTTGGTCAGACCCGTCACCCCGTGGGAGCCGGCGTCCCGCTCGGTGATCAGGCGGGAGCCCTTGAACCGCTGGTGCAGTTCGACGGCGCCGCCGTACGGGGTGGCCGCGTCCCGCTCGGCCTGGACGATCAGGACCGGCGGCAGGCCCTTGCCGGCCTTCACCTCCACCGGGGTGTGCTGCTTGACCGGCCAGGTGGCGCAGGGCAGGTTCATCCAGGCGTTGGACCAGGTGAGGAACGGGTGGTCCCGGTGGAGCCGGGTGTTGTCCCGGTCCCACGTCCTCCAGTTCGTGGGCCACTTGGCGTCGGCGCACTCGACGGCCGTGTAGACGGCGTTGCCGTTCTCCGCGGAGGCGTTGCCCGCCGTGTCGGACAGATCGGGGGCGGCGGCGTCGACGAGGGCCTGGGTGTCACCGGCGACGTACTTGCTGAAGACGGTGGCGACGGGGACCCAGGCGGAGTCGTAGTACGGGGCGCTCTGGAAATAGCCGATCAGCTCGGCCGGGCCGACGACGCCCCCGATGGGGTTCTTCTTGGCGGTGGCGCGCAGCTTCTCCCACTGGGCCTGGACCTCGGCGCGGGTGTCCCCGAGGTGGAAGGCGGCGTCGTTCTTCGCCACCCAGTCCTGCCAGTCGCGCCAGCGCTGCTCGAAGGCGACGTCCTGGTCCAGGTTGGCCTGGTACCAGATCTTCTCCCGCGAGGGGTTCACCACGCTGTCGACGACCATGCGGCGCACATGGCCGGGAAGAGGGTGGCGTAGACGGCGCCGAGGTAGGTGCCGTAGGAGACGCCGAGGAAGTTGAGCTGCTTCTCGCCGAGGGCGGCGCGGATGACGTCGAGGTCGCGGGCCGTGTTCGGCGTGGTCATGTGGGGCAGCATCGCGCCGCTGCGCTCGAGGCAGCCCTCGGCGTACTCGCGGCCAGCTTGCGCTGGGCGCGCTTGTCCGCCTCGGAGTCGGGCACCGGGTCCATCTTGGGCGCCTTGACGAACTCCTGCGGGTCGACGCAGGAGATGGGCGCCGACCTGCCGACGCCGCGCGGGTCGAAGCCCACGAAGTCGTAGGCCTCGGCGGTCTTCGCCCACACCGGGTTCTTGCCGGTGACGCGGACCGGGAAGCGCAGGCCGGAACCGCCGGGGCCGCCGGGGTTGTAGAGCAGGGCGCCCTGCCGCTGCTCCTCGGTGCCGGTGTTGCCGATGCGGTCGACGGCGAGCTTGATCTGCTTGCCGTACGGCTTGGCGTAGTCGAGCGGGACGGAGACCCAGCCGCACTGGATCGGCTCGGGCAGGTTCCAGTCGGCGGGGCAGTCCTGCCAGTCGATCCCGGCGGCGGCGGCCCGCGCGGCGGCGACGGCGACGCCCCGGGCCTCCCGGTCGTTGCCGTGCCCCTGCCGGCGGCCGGCCGGACGCGGCGCTCGCGCTGGCCGAGGGCGCGGCGACGGCGCCGGCTATCAGGGTGGCGGTGACGAGCAGGCCGGCCGAACCCAGCGCCGTCGTCCTCCGCTTCAGGTGTCTCTTCCTCAAGTGGGCACTCCCCGTACTTCGTTGCGACAGGTACGGGGATCCTCGTGGCTGTGGGTTCCCTGGGAACAGGGGCGGCCGGACTTCTTTGCCAATCCGATAAACGGAGAAATGCGTCCGTTGACCGGGACGTCACCCCGCTGTCGGGCCGTCCAGCCGGGCCAGCCCCTCGTCCAGCAGCCGCCGCAGCCGCAGCGCGTCCGGCGCCACGGCCGTCACCAGCGCGGCGGGCCCCGCCAGCGGCAGCACCGCCGCGCCCTCCCCAGCACGTGCGCCGCAGGGGGCGCCGCCCGAACTCCGGCCGTACGACGAGCAGCTGGCCGACGGCGCGGTGTCCCGCGAGCCCGGCCGGGCCGTCCCAGCCGCCGGGGCACCGGGGCCGAGGGCCAGCTCCTGGTCGAGGACGCGGCGTCCGGCGATCCGCACGGCAAGACGGCTGCCGAGCCGCCCCGGTTCCTCCCCGGCCCGGCCGAGCACCTGCTCCTCGCGCAGGACGAGCCGGGCGGTCGCCGCGAGGTCGACGGTCGTGGTGACGTACAGCTCGCTGCCGCCCGCACAGATCAACTGCTCCGGCGTCCAGTGCAGTTCGCCCCGGTCGGCCACCGTGATCCGGACGTCGTACCGGGCCTCGCCCTTGCGCGGTCCCGGCAGGGCGATGGTGGCGGCGGCCGATCCCACCCGCAGCCGGGCGCCCTCGGCCACGTCCGCCTCGACGGCGAGGCGGTCCCCGCCGAGCGGCCCGCTCATGGCGCCGACCAGCATCACCCGGGCCTCGGCCGCGCCGCCCCGGATGCGCCGGAGGGCGAGCGGCCCCTCGCCCTCCAGCACGGGCAGCGAGGTCCCGCCCCGCCCGTCCGGACGGGCGGCGATCCGCGCCGTCGCCCGCACGCCGCGGGGCGCTGCCTCGCCGGGCACGCTCACGCCGACGCCCACGCCGCGAGGCGCTCGCGCACCCAGTCGGCGACGTCCCCGACGCCCCGGTCGCCGCGCAGCGACTGGAGCACGACCGGCAGTTCGCCGCGCTGCTCCTTGGCGTCGGCGGCCATCCGCGCGAGGTCGGAGCCGACGTACGGCGCGAGGTCGGTCTTGTTGACGACGAGCAGGTCGGCGGTGGTGACGCCGGGCCCGCCCTTGCGCGGGATGTCGTCGCCCCGGCCACGTCGATGACGAAGATCTGCGCGTCGACGAGGCCCTTGGAGAAGGTGGCGGTGAGATTGTCCCGCCGGACTCCACGAGGATCAGGTCGAGCGGGCCGGCCTCCTCCTCCAGGTCCTCCACGGCCTCGAGGTTGGCGGAGATGTCGTCGCGGATGGCGGTGTGCGGGCAGGCGCCGGTCTCCACGGCGGCGATCCGCTCGGGCGGCAGCACGGCCTCACGGAGCAGGAACTCGGCGTCCTCGCGGGTGTAGATGTCGTTGGTCACGACGGCGAGCGACAACTCGTCCCGCAGCGCCCGGCAGAGCGCGGCGACCGTCGCGGTCTTCCCGGACCCGACGGGTCCTCCGAGCCCGATCCGCAGGGCGCGCCGGGTCCCGTCGGGCCGCCGCGCGTCGGCGCCGACGGCGGCGGGCCCGCTGTGGGAGTGGTCGAGATGCATGTACGGCTCCTTGTTCTCCGGGCGGCGTCTCGCACGGGTGAGGGTTCTCCGGGCGGTACGCCGCGTACGAGCGGTCTGTGGGCGGCAGGTCGTGTACGAGCGGTCTGCGGGCGGCAGGTCGCGTACGAGCGGTCTGCGGGCGGCCCGGCGCCGGTGGGCCGGCCCGGCCTCCGAGGCCGGCCGCCGGGCCGGGGCGGGCGGGGTCACGGTCCGAGGCCGGCCGCCGGGCCGAGACGGGCCACCGGCCCGGGCGGGGTGTCGGGCCGGGGCGGGCCGTCGAGCCGCCGGGTCGAGGGCCGGGGGTCCGGGGTTCGGGGGTCCGGGGCGGCGGCCCGGGACGGGGCCGCGGGGGTGGACCCTGTCACGACGCGAACAACCGCACCCCCACCCCGCATGGTCCTCCGCCCCGATCTCCAGCAGCGGCGACGACGCCGAGGGCAGCAGATCGGCCCCGTCGGCCAGGCACCCCGGCCCGCCTCCACGGCCCGGTCGGCCACCCGGTCCACCTCCCCGGCCAGCCGCGCCAGCACCCCGGTCGCCTCGAACGGGTCCAGGCTCAGCAGCCGCACCGCCGCCACCGCCGGCCCGCTCACGCTCTCGTACGCCGCGCAGTACGCCGCGTCCTCGCCCCGAGCCCGGCGCCCCGGGCCACGACCCGAGCACCACGGGCTGATGGGCCCCCTTGGGGAACTCCCGCGCCAGCGCCTCGAGTTCATCGGACGGCCAGACGGCCCGGGCGGCCCGGGTCAGCTGCCGTCCGAGCCGCCGCGCCGCGGCCCGCAGCGCCGGCGACGGCGTCCGCGCGTCGGCGGCCGCGTCCAGCTCCACCGGATCGGCACCGAGGGCCGCCGCCGCCGCGAGCGAGGCCGACACGAGTCCCGTGGTGTGCAGCCGGCCCCGGCAGAAGTCGGCGAGGCTCGCCGCGTCGGTGACCCGTCCGGCCCGTACGGCCGCCTCGGCCCCGCCGGAGTGGGCGTGGCCGCCGGCGGGGAAGCGTCCGTCGGCCAGCACCAGCAGCGTCGCGCGGGACATCAGAAGAGGAAGTAGCGCTGGGTCATGGGCAGTTCGGTGGCGGGCTCGGCCTCCACCAGCTCCCCGTCGACGTGGACGGCGAAGCTGTCGGGGTCGATCCGCACATCGGGCCGCGCGTCGTTCTGGCGCATGTCGGCCTTGGTGACGCCGCGCGTGGAGTCGATCGGCACGTAGCGCTTGCCGAGCGGCAGCCGCTCCGGCAGGCCGTCCTCGATCGCCGCGCCGGCCACGAAGTTGACCGAGTTGGCGGCGGGGGCCCGCCCGATCGCCCCGTACATCGGCCGCGGCAGGATCGGCTGCGGCGTGGGGATGGAGGCGTTGGCGTCGCCCATCTGGGCGTAGGCGATCTGTCCGCCCTTGATGACGAGGAGCGGCTTGACGCCGAAGAACGCCGGTTCCCACAGCACGAGGTCGGCGAGCTTGCCGGTCTCGACGGAGCCGATCTCCCGGGCCATCCCCTGCGCCAGCGCGGGTTGATGGTGTATTTGGCGACATAGCGACGCACCCGGTGGTTGTCCGCCCGTCCGTCGCCCGGGAGCGCGCCCCGGCGCCGCTTCATCACGTGGGCCGTCTGCCAGGTCCGCATGACGACCTCGCCGACGCGCCCCATGGCCTGGGAGTCGGAGGAGATGATGGAGATCGCGCCCAGGTCGTGCAGCACGTCCTCGGCGCCGATGGTGGAGGGCCGGATGCGGGACTCGGCGAAGGCGAGGTCCTCGGGCACCGCCGGGTTGAGGTGGTGGCAGACCATCAGCATGTCGAGGTGCTCCTCGACGGTGTTGACGGTGAAGGGCCGGGTCGGGTTGGTGGAGCTGGGCAGCACGTGCGGTTCGGAGACCACGGTCATGATGTCGGGCGCGTGACCGCCGCCGGCGCCCTCGGTGTGGTAGGCGTGGATGCCGCGTCCGCCGATCGCTGCCAGCGTGTCGCCCACGAAGCCGGCCTCGTTGAGGGTGTCCGTGTGGATCGCGACCTGCACGCCGGTGCGGTCGGCGGCGGTGAGGGCGGCGTCGATGGCGGCCGGGGTCGCACCCCAGTCCTCATGGATCTTCAGGCCGACCGCGCCGCCCCGGATCTGGGACAGCAGCGCCTCGTGGGAGACGGTGTTGCCCTTGCCGAGCAGGCCGACGTTGACCGGGTAGTGCTCCATCGCCTCCAGCATCCGGGCCAGGTGCCAGGGGCCGGGCGTGACGGTGGTGGCCTTGGAGCCCTCGGCCGGTCCGGTGCCGCCGCCGACCAGGGTGGTGATACCGGAGGCCAGTGCCTCCTCGGCGACCTGCGGGCAGATGAAATGGACGTGCGCGTCGACGGCTCCGGCGGTCAGGATCCGCCCGTTGCCCGCGATCACCTCGGTCTCCGGGCCGATGACCAGCTCGGGGTGGACACCGTCCATGGTGTCGGGGTTGCCGGCCTTGCCGATGCCGGTGATCCGGCCGTCGCGGATGCCGACGTCGGCCTTGACGATGCCCCAGTGGTCGACGATGACGACACCGGTGACGACGGTGTCGGGGGTGCCGTCCGCCCGGGTCGCCCGGGACTGGCCCATCGACTCGCGGATGACCTTGCCGCCGCCGAAGACGGCCTCCTCGCCGGCGAGTCCGGGCCCGCCGGAGCGGTCCTCCTCGATCTCGATCAGCAGGTCGGTGTCGGCGAGCCGGACGCGGTCACCGGTGGTGGGGCCGAACAGGTCGGCGTAGGCGGCGCGGGAGAGCTCAGGCATCGAGGGCACCTCCGGTCTCGCCGCGCAGGCCGGGGACGATCCGGGCCCCGGCGACGGGGACGAGTTCGACATCGACCGGGATGCCGGGCTCGAAGCGCACGGCCGTGCCGGCGGCGACGTTGAGCCGCTTGCCGCGTGCCGCGGCACGGTCGAACTCCAGGCCCGGGTTGGCCTCGGCGAAGTGGTAGTGGGAACCGACCTGGACGGGACGGTCGGCGGCGTTGAGGACGGTGAGACGGGTGATCTCGCGGCCCTCGTTGACGGCGATCGGCCCGTCGGCGAACAGGATCTCTCCGGGAATCACGGCACCGGCCCCTTCACACGATCGGGTCATGGACGGTGACGAGCTTGGTGCCGTCCGGGAAGGTCGCCTCGACCTGCACGTCGTGGATCATCTCGGGAACGCCGTCCATGACGTCGTCACGGGTGAGCAGCTTGCGGCCGGAGGACATCAGCTCGGTGACCGTGCGGCCGTCCCGTGCGCCTTCGAGGATGTGCGAGGTGATGAGGGCGACCGCCTCGGGGTGGTTGAGCCGCAGCCCCCGGGCCCGGCGCCGGGCGGCCACGTCGGCCGCCACATGGATCATCAGCCGCTCTTGTTCGTGCGGGGTCAGCTGCACGTCCCACCTCACAGTCCTCGCTCCGGACCGTGCGGGGCCCGGCTGCCGCGGCCACGGGCGAACGCGCAGGTGGCCGGGTCGGCAGGCTAGTTGTGCCGAGTTTCGGTCACGTTAACCCAGCGAAGATCCACTTCAGTTGCCCGGGGCTACTTCTTGGGGGTTCTTTGCACGCTCATGAGGGCTCGCAGACCCTCGCGCAGCAACTCCTCCGCCGGCTCGCCGAACAGGGCCGTCTGCACGGCGAAGCCCTGCACCACGGCGATCATCACCCGGGCCAGGGCGTCGACGTCGGCGCCGGCGGGCATCATCCCGGCCTCGCGGTAGCTCTCGGCGACCTTCACCCAGGCCGCCCGGACCGTGCCGAAGCCCTCCCTGAGCAGGGCGGCCAGGGCCGGGTTGCGCACGGTCTCCACCCAGACCTGCATCATCAGGCGCGGGAACATCCACTCGCCGTCGTCGAGGACCGCCGGGCGCGACTCCTTCATGTACGCGAGCGTCCGGGCGATGAGGACGTCCGGCGTGGGCGGCGGGGTCTCCTGCGCGGCACGCTCGTACATGCCCCGGACGTCGCCCAGGACCTCGGCGACGATCGCGGCGATCAGCTCCTCCTTGCCCGCGAAATAGCGGTAGACCGCGCCCGCCGACAGCCCCGTCTCCTTCAGCACGTCCTGCATCGACGTGGCGTGGAAGCCGTTGCGGGCGAAGCACAGGGCGGCGCCGTCGAGGATCTGCCGGCGTCGGGCGTCGAGGTGTTCCTGGGATACGCGTGCCATGCCCCAAGCTAAAACGAACGTTCCTTCTTGACAAGGAGCCGACCCGGGAGGACGGTGGTGTCACCGAAAACGAACGATCCTTCTTTTTAGCGGAGGAGCACCCCATGCGCTCGTCGTCGCCGTCACCCTCGCTGTCGTCCACGCCGCCCGCCCCGGCCGCACCGGCCCCCTCGTCGGCGCCGTCGGCCGTGCCGCCCGCCCGGCGCGCGGTCGCCGTCGTCCTCCTCGTACCGGTCGTGGTGGCGCTGGCGCTGTGGGCCTTCGCCTGGCCCGCCGCCCGGACCGCCCCCGGGATCTGCCGCTCGGCGTGGCCGGGCCGGCCACCGCCGTCGCCCAGGTCGAGCAGCGGCTCGCCGGCCGGGCAGACGCCTTCGAGGTCCATCGCTACGCCGACGGGGCCGCCGCCCGCGAAGCCGTCGAGAACCGGACGGTGTACGGGGCGCTCGTCGTCACCCCCGGCGGCACCGAACTGCTCACCGCGTCGGCGGCGAGTCCGGTCGTCGCCCAGACCCTGCAGCAGGCCGTGGCCGGCCAGGCCGCCGAAGGCGGTGCCGAGGTGCGGACGGTCGACGTGGTGCCCGCACCCGCCTCGGACCCGCGGGGCGCGGTCCTGAACGCGAGCGTTCTGCCCCTCGCCCTGGCCGGCATCGCCACCGGCGCCCTGGTGACCCTGCTGGGCCTCGGCGGCGCGCGTGCCGTGGCCGTGGTCACCGGCGCCGCCGCCCTGGTCGGCGTGGTCGCCGCCGCGATCGCGCACAGCTGGCTGGAGGCGACCGGCGACGACTGGTGGGCCGTGGCCGGGGTGCTCGGCCTGTCGACGCTGGCCGTGGCCGGCGCGGTGGCCGGACTCGGCGCGCTGCTGGGCCGGGCGGGCGTCGGGCTGGGCGCGGCCCTGGTGATGCTGCTGGGCAACCCGTTCTCGGCGCGGCCTCGGCTCCGGAGATGCTGCCCGAACCGGCCGGCGCGATCGGCCAGTGGCTGCCCCGGGCGCGGGGTGCAGCTGCTGCGCTCGGTGTCGTTCTTCGACGGCGCGGCGGCCGGCGGCCCGGCGCTCACCCTGGCCTGGTGGGCGCTGCTGGGACTGGGCGCGGTCCTGCTGGGCGGCGCGCTGCGGAACCGGGCGCGGGACGCGGCTGCGACCGGCGGCCGCGAGCCCGCCCCCGCCGGCTGATCCCGCACCTGCACCCATCGGTCCCCGCCGACCGTTCCCGTCGGCCGACTCCCGGCCCCGGCTCCGTCGGCCGACGCCCGGCCCCGGCTCCGTCGGCCGACCCCGGCGCCGGCTCCGTCGGCCGCCCCGCGGCCCCGTACCGTCGCCGACTCCCGCTGCGCCGCGGCGGCCGGGCGCTTCCAGGTCCCCGGGACCGGTGCCCGGCCGCCGCTCCGCGCCCCGCGCCGGGTCGGGACAGGTCGGGACCGCTCGGGCCGGGCGGGACGGGTCGGTCGGGACCGCTCGGGTCGGGGCGAGACGGGCCGGGGTTGAGCCAGGACGAGTCAGGCCAAGGCCAGGCGGGGACGGGCCAAGCCGGGACGGGTCAGGTCGGGTTCGGTCCGCGGTGCTCCGCGGCGATGCCGAAGCGGTGCCCGGCGCGCTCGGCGGGGCGGCGGCGTCGCGGACCCGGGAGACCGACGTGACCACCTGCTCCCCGGACGGCTCCGGCAGCTCCTCCAGCCGCTCGAGGTCGGCGGCGGAGACGAGGGCGACGAGAGGCTTGCCGTGCCGCGTCACGACGACGCGCTCACCGCCGTACACCACGCGGTTGATCAGATCGGCGAGCTCGGCCCTGGCTTGCGTCACCGGAATCTCGTAGGCGGCCATGCCCCCCAGCTTACGGCCGCGGTCGCCGCGCCCGGCTGCGGCGGACGGCCCGGGCAGGACCATGGAGGCAGGCGCGACGGGGAGGCCGGACCCCGGTGCCGCGGGAGCCCGGGGTCTTCGCGTGCCGGACCCGGGACGGGCTCGGCGCGGGCGGGGGCACGGGCGGCACACCGACGGGCCGAGGAGGTCCCCATGGCAGGCGAACCGTCGTTCTTCGAACTCGGCGTCGCGGACCCCGAGCGGGGCGGGCCTTCTACGGCGCCCTGTTCGGCTGGAGTCTGGAACCGGGACCTTCCGGGCGGGGCTTCTCCGTCCGCACCGGCGGCCTGCACGGCGGGGATCCGGACGCCTCCCCTACCTCTTCTTCCGCGTCGACGACCTGGACGCGGCGGCGGCGAGGGTGCGGGAGCTGGGCGGTTCGGTGCAGGACATCGGCGAGGAGAGCGAGGAGGACGCCGCCTCCGAGGCACGGTTCGGCCGCTTCGCCCTCTGCCGGGACGACCAGGGCTCCTGGTTCGGCTTGCACGAGCCGCCCAAGGAGCCCTGAGCCGCCCGCGCGAGCCGCCCGAGCCGCGCACGAGCGACCCGTGCGGGCCGGGCACGGAGCCCTGACCGGGCCCGCCGTCCGCTGCGGGCGAACCTCGCGGGCCGCGCGAACCCCCTCCCACCGGACGTACGTCCTGTACATTTTTGACAGAAGCAGCGCTCTGCGAGGAGGGGCTCACCATGACCCGGCCGTATGCCCGCCACGTCCTGCCCGAGTTCACCGAGCGCCCCGACCCGGGAAGCCGCACGTCGGACCCGTACGCCAAGCTGCTCGAGGAGCGGATCGTCCTCCTCGGCACCGAGATCGACGACACCGCGGCGAACGACGTGACGGCGCAGTTCGTGTACCTGGAGCACCGCGCCCCGGACCGGGACATCGCCCTGTACATCAACTCCCCGGCGGCTCCTTCGGCGCCATGTCGGCGATCTACGACACGATGCGGTACGTCTCCTGCGACGTGGCGACGACCTGCCTGGGCCAGGCCGGCTCCGTGGCCGCCGTCCTGCTCGCCGCGGGCACCCCGGGCAAGCGGTCGATGCTCCCCGGCGCACGCGCGGTGCTGCGCCAGCCGTGGTGGCGGAGCCGGTGCGGGACAGGCCACCGACCTCGCCATCCAGGCCGACGAGGCGGCCCGCGTCCGCACCCGGCTCGAGGAACTGCTCGCCCGGCACACCGGCCGTACGCCGGAGCAGGTGAGCGCGGACGTCGAACGGGACACGGTCCTGGACGCCCGACAGGCCCTGGAGTACGGCCTGGTGGACCACCTGGTCGCCGGCCGTGAGGGCGCCCGGCCCGCACCGGGCGCGAGGTGAGCGGCCGATGCTGCCCGCCGAGCCGCCGCCCCTGCCGGCCCTGACCCGTGCCGAGGCCGAGCTGATCGACCGTTACCTCGACGTCGTCGACCTGGTGGGCCGCATCAACCCGGCCCGCCCCGGGGACACCTACCGCGCACTGCGCGCCGCACAGGCCCTGGTCGCGCGGGCCACCGCGCTGCGGGACGCGCTCGCGGTGATGCACCGCCGGGGCGAGACGGAGCTGCACGCGGCCACCCTGGAGCGGGCGTTGCGTGCCCTGGACGGCGAGCGGCGCTCGGCCCGGGTCGCCCTGCCGCCACCCCCGGAAGTTGACGGGTCCTCGGCCGTTCTCAGCCGTTCTCGACCGCTCTCGACGGTTCCCGCCGTTCTCAGCCGTTTCTCGGCCGTTTCTCGGCCGTTCTCGGCCGTTCTCGGCCGTCCGCGTCCGGGGCGCCGTGTGCGCCGGTCCGGCGACGAAACGGCCCGAACGGCGTACCGCCTTTCGGTGTAGATATATCTCCGCCTCCGGCCGGTCGCGCTTGCGCACCGCCTCCCGCACGGGCCCGGAATCGACCCTTCCACCGCTGGTCCGGCGCCCCTCGGGGTCTTGACACCCACTCGAACACCGTCCCGTCCACCCGAACGGGTGAGTGGTGAGTAACAACACAAATCCCCGGTTCCGTTGGGATTTTCCGACTTCGTTGGAGCAAGATCCCGACTGACGACAAGACCCCGCCACGGCGGCGGGCGATCCGGGCGGACGCCGAGTCCTGCCGCCGCCCGGATGACCGGTCGACAGGAGTGGATCGGCAGGAGTGGAGGACCCGAGCACGACGGGTCGCCGGAACGGCCCCCTCCGCGGGAGGGACGCCGGGCCGAGCAGCCCTTGGGGTGAAGCCGCACACGGTGCGGCCGGGCAACTTCGCCAGCCCGAATCCGACAGGTCATCCTTCACAGGCGGCTGACGAAGGGTTGCGCATGACTGCGCTCAATCGTGTCCCGTCGCTCATGGCCCGGGCCGGTACGGCCTCGGCCCTCACCCTCGCCGCCGTCGGCGGCTCCCTCGTGATCCCCGGTGCCGCGTCCGAGGCCTCCGCCGCGAGCCACGCCACCAAGGCGCTCCAGGTGGCGGCCTCCAAGAAGGGCGCCCCCTACCGCTACGGCGCCACCGGGCCGCACCGGTTCGACTGCTCCGGGCTGACGCTGTACTCGTTCAAGAAGGCCGGCAAGAAGCTGCCACGCACCGCCGCCCAGCAGTACAACAAGACCCGCCACATCTCCGCCAAGAACCGCAAGGCCGGGGACCTGGTCTTCTTCCACTCGGGCCGCAGTGTGTACCACGTCGGCATCTACGCCGGGAAGGGCAAGATCTGGCACGCCCCAAGACCGGCGACGTGGTGCGCCTGCAGAAGATCTGGACCAAGAGCGTCTGGTACGGACGCGTCAAGTGACCTGCCGTCCGAGGGGGTGCCGGGCCTGATCGCCCGTCACCCCTCGGGGCCTGGCCCGGCGTCCAGGGCAGTTCGATGGAGACGGTCTTGCCGCCCTCGCGGGTGGGCCGGATCCGCAGCTTGCCGCCGCACTCCGCCGTCAGCCAGCGGATGATCACCATGCCCGGCCGTTGTCCTGCTGGACGGCGGCCGGCAGCCGTTTGGGGAAGCGCGGGTGGCTGTCGGTGACACCGACGCGCAGCCGCTCGTCGCGGTCGAGCGCCAGGTCGACGGTGAAGGTGGGCGACTGGCCGAGCGTGTGCTGGACGGCGTTGGTGGCGAGTTCGGAGACGATGAGCCGGATGGTGTCGGACACGTCCGTGTCCGCGGGCAGACCCCACTCCGCCAGGGTGCCCACCACGTACGTGCGCGCGGCGGACACCGAGGCGGGATCGCTCGGCAGAGTGACGGATGCTTCCAGATGGTCTGCCATGGCGACGTCGTCCCTTTCTCACGGGACCGCAGTCCGACACGGAGCGGATGGTTCGAGTACGGTCCCGGACTGGTGCTTCGCCCGCCAGACTGCCATCACCACACCGGTGAAGGGTGGCGATCCGCCAAGATATGCATATATCTGTCGCTCGAAGCGGTGAACTCTGCGACGGGAGACCGTATTTGGGCGACTCGTCAGGATCAAGGAGTGGCCCATGCAGCACGGTCCCGTGGTGCGCCGCCGGAAGCTGGGTGCCGAGCTGCGTGCGCTGCGCACCTCGGCGGGCATCACGAGCGGGGAGGCGGCCCGGCTGGTCGGCTGGCACCAGTCGAAGGTCAGCCGGATCGAGACGGGCACCAGCGGGGCGAAACCGGCCGACGTGCGGTTACTCCTGGACGCCTACGGCGTGACGGACACCCAGCTGCGGGAGCTGCTGCTGATGCTCGCCGGGGCGGCGGGGACGGAGGGCGCCACCACTGGTGGCACGCCTACCGCGGGGTGCTGCCGCCGACCTACCGGGACTTCATCAGCCTGGAGTCACAGGCGAGCGCCATGCGCACGCTGGAGACCACGGTCGTACCCGGGCTCCTGCAGACGCCGGAGTACGCCCGCGCGGTGACACGGGCCGCCGTGGACGGACTGCCGGAGGAGCGGCTGGACACCCTGGTGGAGGTCCGGCTGGCCCGGCAGGACGTGCTGCGGGCCGACCCGCCGCTGCGGCTGAGCGCCGTCCTGGACGAGGCGGTGCTGCGCCGGGAGGTCGGCGGACCTGGGGTGATGGCCCGTCAGCTCCGGCGTCTGGTGGACGCGGCCCGGCTGCCCCACGTCTGCCTCCAGGTGCTCCCGTTCGCCGCCGGGGCGCATATCGGCGTCACCGGCCCTTTCGTCATCTTCTCGTTTTCGAGCACTTCTGATCTGGACGTGGTTGTTCTCGACCACTTGACGAGTAGCCTCCATCTCGAACGGAAAGAAGACCTAGAGGCCTACACCGAGGCCTTCGACGCCCTTCGGAACCACGCCCTTTCGCCCGACGACTCGTTGGACTTCATCGCCGCGACAGCGGCCGGCGCGTAAGGAGGCCACCATGTCCGCACTGCCCCGGCACGTCACGTCCAGTACCCGCCTGCACGGCGTGCGGTGGCTGCGCAGCAGCTACAGCACCGGAGCCAACAACTGCGTGGAGACCGCACGGCCCGCGGCCGGCCCCTGGGCCGGACGGCTCGCCGTACGCGACTCCAAGGACCCCGCGGGACCCGCGCTGCTCTTCTCCCCGAGAGCTGGGCGGCGTTCACCACGGGGCTGCGCCGCAGCTAGGCCCCGGCCGCCATCGGGCGACGCACGGCCGTGCCCCGCCGACTCATGGCCGCGTTTCGCCGATCACCCGTACAGCGCGTTCGATCTGGTCCCCGGAGAGGTCCGCGCGGGCCGTCAGCCTGAGCCGTGAGATGCCGTCGGGCACGGAGGGCGGACGGAAACAGCCCACGGCCAGGCCGGCGGCACGGCAGTCCGCCGCCCATCGCACGGCCCCCTCCGGGGAAGGCGCGCGCACGGACACGACCGCCGCGTCGGGGCGCACCGCCTCGAGTCCGGCGGCCGTGAGCCGTGCGTGGAGTTCGGCCGCCACCGCGCGGGCCCGGGCCGCCCGCCCGGGCTCGCGCCGCAGCAGGCGCAGGGCCGCGAGGGCCGCGCCCGCCGCCGCGGGCGCCAGCCCCGTGTCGAAGATGAAGGTACGGGCCGTGTTGACCAGGTGGTCGATCACCCGGGCGGGTCCGAGCACGGCCCCGCCCTGGCTGCCGAGCGACTTCGACAGCGTGACCGTGACGACGACGTCGTCCGCGCCCGCCAGCCCGGCCGCGTGGGGGCGCCCCGGCCCCGTCGCCGAGCACGCCGAGCCCGTGGGCGTCGTCGACGACCAGCCCGGCCCGTGCTCGCGGCACACCGCCGCCAGCGCGGCCAGCGGGCCGCGTCCCCGTCGACCGAGAAGACCGAGTCGGAGACGGCGACGGCCGGTCCGTCGTGCGTGGCCAGCGCCTTGCCCACCGCCTCGGGGTCCGCGTGGGCCACGACCTGGGTGGCACCGCGGGCGAGGCGGCAGCCGTCGATCAGGGAGGCGTGGTTGCCCGCGTCGGAGACCACGAGGGAGCCGTGCGGCGCGAGCGCGGTGACCGCGGCCAGGTTGGCCGCGTACCCGGAGGAGAGGACGAGCGCCGCCTCGGTGCCGCAGAAGGCGGCCAGTTCGCGCTCCAGCTCGGTGTGCAGCTCGGTCGTCCCGGTGACGAGCCGGGAGCCGGTGGCACCGCCGCCCCAGGTGCGCGCGGCGCGGGCGGCGCCGTCGGTGACCTCGGGGTGCCGGGCCAGGCCGAGGTAGTCGTTGCTGGCCAGGTCGAGGAGCGGGGATTCGGCCGGACGCGGCCGCAGAGCGCGCACCAGGCCCGCGCGACGGCGCAGCGCCGCCTGCTCGTCGATCCAGCCGAACGCCATGGGTCGGTCCTCCCCGGGACGGGTTTCGCCAGCGGTGCCCGTTTGTAGGCAGTGAACAGACCCTAGCGGCCGCACCGGTCCCGCACGGTGTGGCGATACCCACACGGTGAACCGCCTCCGTTGTGCGAAGTCTCCTTGGCCGGGGCCCCGCGTAGGACAGGATCGGCTCTCATGGACCTGCTGAAGACGCTGGTGGACAAGGGGCTGCGGCGCGAGCTGCCGACCCGCGAGGAGGCGCTGGCCGTCCTCGCGACTTCCGACGACGACCTGCTCGATGTGGTGGCCGCGGCCGGCAAGGTGCGCCGGCACTGGTTCGGCCGACGGGTGAAACTCAACTATCTCGTCAACCTCAAGTCGGGCCTGTGCCCGGAGGACTGTTCCTACTGCTCCCAGCGGCTCGGCTCCAAGGCCGAGATCCTGAAGTACACGTGGCTGAAGCCGGGCGAGGCCTCCGAGGCCGCCGCCGCCGGGGTCGCCGGGGGCGCCAAGCGGGTCTGCCTGGTGGCCAGCGGCCGCGGTCCGACCGACCGGGACGTGGACCGGGTCTCGGAGACCATCCGGACCATCAAGGAGCAGAACGACGGCGTCGAGGTGTGCGCCTGCCTGGGCCTGCTCTCCGACGGACAGGCCGAACGGCTGCGCGCGGCGGGCGCGGACGCCTACAACCACAACCTCAACACGTCCGAGGGACGTACGGGGAGATCACGACCACGCACACGTACGCGGACCGGGTGGACACCGTCACCAAGGCGCACCAGGCGGGGCTGTCCGCCTGCTCCGGTCTGATCGCCGGCATGGGCGAGAGCGACGAGGACCTGGTCGACGTGGTGTTCGCGCTGCGCGAGCTGGACCCGGACTCGGTCCCGGTCAACTTCCTGATCCCGTTCGAGGGCACGCCGCTGGCCAAGGAGTGGAACCTCACCCCGCAGCGCTGCCTGCGGATCCTGGCCATGGTGCGGTTCGTCTGCCCGGACGTCGAGGTCCGCATCGCCGGCGGGCGCGAGGTCCACCTGCGCACGATGCAGCCGCTCGCCCTGCACCTGGCCAACTCCATCTTCCTCGGCGACTACCTCACCAGCGAGGGCCAGGCCGGCCGGGCCGACCTGGAGATGATCGCGGACGCGGGCTTCGAGGTGGAGGGCACCGACCAGGTGACGCTCCCGGAGCACCGCAAGGGCGGTGTCTGCGGGTCGGGGGAGACCGGCGGCTGCGGCTCGCACGAGGGCGGCACCGGCTGCGCTCCGGCCGAGACGAGCGGCGGCTGCGGGCCCACGAGGCCGGCGGTGGCTGCGGGTCGCACGCGGACGGCGGTGCGGAAGCGGACGGCGGTGTCCGTGACACGGCACCGGCTGCCGCACGGCCCGGACAGCCGCGTACGGACCTCGTCGCCGTACGCCGCAGGGGCGCCGGAACGGACCTCGCGCCCAATGCCTGACCCGAAGCTGAGCGTGGACGACCTGCTCGCGCTCGACCGGCGGCACGTGTGGCACCCGTACGGACCGATGCCCGGCCGGCAGGACCCGCTCGTCGTGGAGTCGGCGAGCGGGTGCGGCTGCGGCTGGCCGGCGGCCGGGGCGAGCTGGTGGACGGGATGTCGTCCTGGTGGTCGGCGATCCACGGATACAACCACCCGGTGCTCAACGAGGCGGCGCGCGGACAGCTGGAACGGATGAGCCACGTGATGTTCGGCGGGCTCACCCACGAACCCGCCGTCCGCCTCGCGAAGCTCCTTGTCGACATGTCGCCGCCGGGCCTGGAGCACGTGTTCCTCGCCGACTCCGGCTCGGTGTCGGTCGAGGTCGCCGTGAAGATGTGCCTGCAGTACTGGCGCTCGCTCGGCCGACCCGGCAAGCGGCGCATGCTGACCTGGCGCGGCGGCTACCACGGCGACACGTGGCAGCCGATGTCCGTGTGCGATCCCGAGGGCGGGATGCACGAGCTGTGGACCGGCGTGCTGCCCCGCCAGCTCTTCGCGGACGCGCCGCCCGCCGACTACGAGGAGGCGTACGCCGAGCATCTGCGCGCGATGGTCGCCCAGCACGCGGACGAGCTGGCCGCGGTGATCGTCGAACCGGTGGTCCAGGGCGCGGGCGGCATGCGGTTCCACTCCCCCGCGTACCTGCGGGTGCTGCGGGAGGCGTGCGACGCGCACGACGTGCTGCTGGTGTTCGACGAGATCGCGACCGGTTTCGGCCGCACGGGCGCGCTGTTCGCGGCGGAGCACGCGGCGGTGACGCCGGACGTGATGTGCGTGGGCAAGGCGCTCACCGGCGGTTATCTCACCCTGGCGGCCACGCTGTGCACCGCGCGGGTGGCCGACGGCATCTCCCGCGGCGAGGTGCCGGTGCTCGCGCACGGGCCGACGTTCATGGGCAATCCGCTGGCGGCGGCCGTGGCCTGCGCGTCGATCGAGCTGCTGCTCGGGCAGGACTGGCTCACCGAGGTCAAACGCATCGAGGCGGGCTGCGCGAGGGACTGGCGCCCGCGGCCGGACTGCCGCACGTCACGGACGTCCGGGTGCTCGGCGCGATCGGCGTGGTGCAGCTCGACCACGCCGTGGACATGAAGGCGGCGACGGAGGCCGCCGTACGCGAGGGCGTGTGGCTGCGGCCGTTCCGCGACCTGATCTACACCATGCCGCCGTACGTCACGAGCGACGCGGACGTGGCGGCGATCGCCCGCGCCGTGTGCGCGGCGGCCCGGGAGGGATGACATGCCGGTACTGGTGATCACGGGCACGGGACCGAGGTCGGCAAGACGGTGGTGACCGCCGCCGTCGCCGCCACCGCGGTGGCGGCCGGCCGGTCCGTGGCCGTGCTGAAGGCCGCCCAGACGGGCGTGGGCCCGGACGAGCCCGGGGACGCGCAGGAAGTGGCGCGCCTGGCGGGTGCGGCCGTGACGGCGAGCGAGATCGCCCGGTATCCCGAGCCGCTGGCCCCGGCGACGGCCGCGCGCCGGGCCGGGCGGGCGCCGGTGCACCCCGAGGAGGTGGCCCGGGCCGCGGACAAGCTGGCCGCCGAGCACGACCTGGTGCTGGTGGAGGGCGCGGGCGGGCTGCTGGTCCGTTTCGACGCGGCCGGCGGGACGCTCGCGGACGCCGCCGCGCTCCTGGGCGCGCCGGTGCTCGTCGTCGCGGCGGCGGGGCTCGGCACGCTGAACACCACGGAGCTGACGACGCGTGAGCTGCGCACGCGCGGACTGGAGCCGGCCGGTGTCGTGATCGGCAGCTGGCCCGAGGCGCCGGACCTCGCCTCCCGCTGCAACCTCGCCGACCTCCCGGACGTCTCGGGTGCCCCGCTGCTCGGCGCGGTGCCGGCCGGCGCCGGGTCGCTGGCCCCGGAGGCCTTCCGCGCGGCGGCGCCGCTGTGGCTCGCGCCCCGGCTGGAGGGGACGTGGGACGCGGAGGCGTTCCGGATCCGGGAGGCGCCCTAGGGCGCGTCGGCCGCTTCCCGGGCGGCGCCGGGCACGTCCCGCCCGCGCTCGGCATGTCCGCCGCCCGGCTCCCCTCGCGGGGAAGACGTGCCCGGCGGCGGGGGTGCGCCGGGGCCGTACGGGGGACAATCGCGGTAAGGCGCAGCCTCGTGAGGGAGGTCCCATGCCGTTCCTGTCCGCCCGTTCCGGCCCGGTCCCGCGGGACGCCGTGCACCACCCGGTCTTCGCCCGCTGCTACGCCCGGTTCAGTGTCCGTGCCGAGACCGGCATGGGCATGGGCCCGCTGCGCGACCGGCTGCTCGCCGGGCTGTCGGGGCGCGTCATCGAGATCGGCGCGGGCAACGGGCTGAACTTCGCGCACTACCCGGGCGCCGTCTCGGAGGTCGTGGCCATCGAGCCCGAGCGGCTGCTGCGGCAGCTGGCCGTGGAGTCGGCCCTGCGCTCCCAGGTGCCCGTCGACGTCGTGCCGGGTGCGGCCGAGGCCCTGCCGGTCAAGAGCGAGGCCTTCGACGCGGCGGTGCTGTCCCTGGTGCTGTGCAGCGTCCGGGACGTGGAGCGGGCGCTCGCGGAGGTACGGCGGGTGCTGCGGCCCGGCGGCGAGGTGCGGTTCCTGGAGCACGGCCTCGGCGGCGGCCCGGCGATGACGTTCACCCAGCGGGCCCTGGACCGGACGCTCTGGCCGAGGCTGTCCGGCGGCTGCCATCTGTCCCGGCGCCCGGTCGCCGCGCTGCGGGCGGCGGGCTTCACGCTGGGCCCCTACCGGCAGGTCCTCGTCCCGGAGCGGGGGCCCCGGCTGCCCAGCTCCTACTGCGTACTGGGCACGGCCTGGCGGGCGCCGGACGCCTGAGCAGGTCCCCGCCCGCCCGGCGGCTGCGGCGCGGCGTGCGGGTACGGCGCGGCGTGCGACCGCGGCCCGGCGTGCGACCGCGGCCCGGCGTGGGACCGCGGCGCGGCTTGCGAGGCGCCCGAGTCTGCGGGCCGCGGCGTCCGGGGCTGCGGGCCGCGGCGTCCGGGTCTGCGGGCCGCGGCGTCCGCGGGCATCCGGGATGCCTGGCCCGGTACGCCGCCGGGTGGTTGACTCGCCCTGACCTCAAGTCGCCCGCCGTCGAGGAGCGTTCATGAATCGCCCGTTCCGTTTCGGTGTCAACCTGACCGTGCCCGCACCGGCCGAGGAGTGGCGGGCCAAGTGCCGCCGGGCCGAGGAGCTGGGCTACGACGTGATCCTCGTCCCCGACCACCTCGGCATGACCGCGCCCTTCCCGGCGCTGGTCGCGGCGGCCGAGGCGACCGAGCGCCCCCGCCTGGGCACGTTCGTCCTGAACGCCGGCTTCTGGAACCCCGCGCTGCTGGCCCGCGAGGTGGCGACGACGGACGCGCTGACCGGCGGACGGCTGGAGCTGGGCCTCGGCACCGGCTACGTGCGGGCGGAGCACGACGCGGCCGGGCTGCCGTTCGGCGCGCCGGGCGAGCGGGTGGACCGTCTGAGGCGCACGGTCGAGGAGCTGGGGAGGCTGCTCGACTCCCCGACCACCTGCCCCGGCCGGTCCAGCGGCCCCGGGTCCCGCTGCTGATCGGGGCCAACGGCGACCGGATGCTGGAGCTGACCGCCGAGCACGCCGACATCGCGGCGTTCACGGGCGCCCGTTCCGTACCGGGCAGCCCGACGGGCAGCTGGCCCCGGTGACCGCCGAGGAACTGGACGAGCGCGTGGCCCGCTACGCGAAGCTGTCCGGGAACCGCGCGGAGCCCGCGGAACGCAACCTGCTGCTGCAGGCGGTCCTGGTCACCGAGGACCGCGCGGCGGCCGTGCGGCCGTTCCTGGAGTACGTCCCGCATCTGACCGAGGAGCAGGTGCTCGGGCTGCCCATCGTGCTGGTGGGGACCGTCGAGCAGATCACCGCCCAGGTGCTGGCGCAGCGCGAGCGCTACGGCTTCACGTACCTGACCGTGCTGGAGCCGTACATGGAGGCGTTCGCACCGGTCATGGCGGCGCTGCGGGGGGCCTGAAAGGTCCCGGCGCCGGGCGCCCGGCGGCCCCGGCGGCCGAGCGGTCCGGCACCCCGCGCCCGGCCGTCCCGGCGCCCGGCGCGTCCGGTGTCCAGATGCCGGAATTCCGCTTCCGTGGCGGCCCCCGTGATGGGATCACGGCATGACCGAACTGCGGATACGGGCCGCCGGGCCCGAGGACCTGGACTCCGTGCTGGCCTTCTGGAAGACGGCCGCCGAGGGCACGAGCATCAGCGACGACCGGGACGGGGTGGAACGGCTGGTCGCCCGCGACCCCGAGGCGCTGATCCTGGCCGAGCGGGCCGGGGAGCTGGTGGGCACGGTGATCGCGGGCTTCGACGGCTGGCGCTGTCATCTGTACCGGCTGGCGGTCCACCCCGGCCACCGCCGCCAGGGGATCGCCTCGGCCCTGCTGGCCGCCGCGGAGGACCGCTTCGTACGGCTCGGGGGCGGCGCGGCGACGCCATGGTGCTGGTGCGCAACGAACAGGCGCAGCACGCCTGGCGGGCCGCCGGGTACACGCCGGAGGAGCGGTGGCGGCGCTGGGTGAAGCCCCTGGCCCGTTAGGGCCCGGCGGGTCCGGGGCCGGCGCATGCCGGTGAGCCGTCCGGCGTGCGACAGCGCGCGGTCCGCCCCGCACTGGCCGACCATGGGACGGAGGTGAACCGATGACCGAAGTGCTCCTGCTGCTGGTGGCGATCCTGCTGTCGCTCGCCTGTGGTGCCTTCGTCGCGGCGGAGTTCTCCCTGACCACCGTCGAACGCGGCGAGCTGGAACGGGCCGCGGCCCGCGGTGACCGGGGTGCCGCGGGCGCCCTGAAGGCGGTACGGAACCTGACGTTCGAACTGTCCGGGGCACAGCTCGGCATCACGGTCACCAACCTGGTGGTCGGCATGCTCGCCGAGCCGTCGATCGCCGCGCTGATCGCGGGCCCGCTGCGGGACATGGGGGTCTCCCGGTCGGTCGCCTCGTCGCTGGCCCTGGTGCTGGGCACGGCGCTGTCGACGGTGGTGCTGATGGTGGTCGGCGAGCTGGTGCCCAAGAACTGGGCGATCTCCTCGCCGCTCGCGGTGGCGCGCCGGGTCGGCTCCCCGCTGCGCTGGTTCGGCCTCGTCTTCCGGCCCTTCATCACCCATCTGAACAACACGGCCAACCGCATCGTGCGCCGGCTCGGCGTGGAGCCCGCAGAGGAACTGGCGTCCGCCCGCGGGCCGCAGGAGCTGGCGGCGCTGGCCCGGCACTCCGCGCGGGAGGGCGCCCTGGAGGCGGACACGGCCGAGCTGTTCGTGCGGACGCTGAACCTCGCCGACCTGACCGCGGAGAACGTGATGACGCCGCGCGTGCAGGTCATCGCCCTCGACGACCGCGCCACGTGCGAGGACGTGGCCAACGCGACCCGCGCCACCGGCCTGTCCCGGTTCCCCGTCTACCGGGAGACCCTCGACACGGTGGTCGGCACGGCCCACATCAAGGACGTGCTGGCGGTGCCGGCCGGTCAGCGGCCCCGGGTCACCGTCGCCGAGCTGATGCGCGAACCGCTCCTGGTGCCCGAGTCGCTCACCGTCGACCGGCTCCTGGACCGGCTGTCCGGGCGGCGCACGATGGCCGTCGTCATCGACGAGTACGGCGGGACGGCGGGCGTGGCGACGCTGGAGGACATCGTCGAGGAGGTCGTCGGCGAGGTGCGGGACGAACACGACCCGCACGAGACGCCGGAGCTGGACCCGGCCGGCACGGACGAACGCGGGCACGCGCTGTACCGGGCCGACGGTTCGGCCCGGGTGGACCGCCTGGCGCGGCTCGGGTTCCGGGTGCCGGAGGGGCCCTACGAGACGCTGGCCGGCCTGGTCGCGGCCGGCCTCGGACGGATTCCGCAGGTCGGCGACACGGTGGAGGTGGCCGGCTGGCGGCTGGACGTGGTGGACGCGACCGGCCGCCGGGCCGCCCGGGTGCTGCTGCACGCGCCGCTCGACGACGCCGGGGACGGCGACGAGGACGGGGAGGCCGCGCGGTGACCGCCGTACAGCTGCTCATCGGTCTGCTGACCCTCGTCCTCAACGCCTTCTTCGTGGGCGCCGAGTTCGCGCTGATCTCCGTGCGCCGCAGCCAGGTCGAGCCCTACGCCGACGAGGGCGACCGGCGTGCGAAGAGCGTGCTGTGGGCGCTGAAGCACGTCTCCGCCCTGATGGCCGCCGCCCAGCTCGGCATCACCCTGTGCACCCTCGTCCTGGGCGTCGTCGCCGAACCGGCGATCGCACACCTGCTGGAGCCGGCGTTCCACGCGATGGGTGTGCCGTCCGGGGCGGGGCACGCGGTGTCCTTCGTGATCGCGCTGGCCCTCGCCACGTATCTGCACATGCTGCTCGGCGAGATGGTGCCGAAGAACATCGCGGTGGCGGAGCCGGTGCGCAGCGCGCTGGCGCTCGGCCCGCCCCTGGTGGCGCTGGCCAAGGCCCTGCGCCCGGTGATCTTCACGATCAACGCCTTCGCGAACGTCCTGCTCAAGCTGTTGCGGGTGGAGACGAAGGACGAGGTCGCGGCGACGTTCACGGACCGGGAGCTGGCCCAGATCGTGAAGGACGCGAGCGAGGCCGGGCTCATCGACGACCGCGCCCAGGAGCGGCTGCACGACGCGCTGGAACTGGGCCGGCGTCCCGTCCGGGACGTGGTGCTGCCGCTGGAGCGCGTCGTGCACGCGCGCGTGGGCGTCACCCCGGAGCAGTTGGAGCGGCTGTCGGCGGACTCCGGTTTCTCCCGGTTCCCGGTGGTGGACGACGGCCGGCGGATCGTCGGGTACCTGCACGTGAAGGACGCCCTGGACGCCTCGCCGCGCGACGAGCCGTTCCGGCTGCGCGACATGCGGCCGATCGCGCGGGTGCGGGAGGCGACGCCGCTGGACGACGTGCTGACGGCGATGCGCGGCAGCCGTACGCATCTGGCGGCCGTCCTGGGGCCGACGGGCGGCTGGCGGGGCTGGTGACCATGGAGGACGTGCTGCGGGAGCTGTTCGGCCGACGCCGGTGAGTCCGCGCCCCGCACGGCAGGGATCGGCCCGCCGGGCCGCAGCAGGGCGACCGACCGGCGGGTATGTGCACGCGCTACCCTTTCTGTCGTCATGCACACGAACCCCACCTACTCCAGCCTGGTCGCGGTCGGCGACTCCTTCACCGAGGGCATGTCGGACCTGCTGCCCGACGGCTCCTACCGGGGCTGGGCCGATGTCCTCGCCGGCCGGATGGCCGCCCGCACGCCCGGCTTCCGCTACGCCAACCTCGCCGTGCGCGGCAAGCTGATCGGCCAGATCGTCGACGAGCAGGTGGAGGTCGCCGCCGCGATGGGCGCCGACGTGATCACGCTGGTCGGCGGGCTCAACGACACCTTGCGGCCCAAGTGCGACATGGGCCGGGTGCGGGCGCTGCTCACCGAGGCCGTGGAGCGGCTGGCCCCGAGCTGCAAGCAGCTGGTGCTGATGCGCAGCCCCGGCCGCCGGGGCCCGGTGCTGGAGCGGTTCCGGCCCCGTATGGAGGCCCTGTTCGCCTGTGTCGACGAGCTGGCGGAACGGCACGGCGCGGTCGTCGTCGACCTGTACGGCGCACCGTCCCTGGGCGACCCGCGGATGTGGGACGTGGACCGGCTGCACCTGACCGCCGAGGGGCACCGCCGGGTGGCGGAGGCGGTCTGGCAGGCCCTCGGCTACGAGGCCGAGGACCCCCACTGGCGCACCCCGCTGCCGACGGCGCTGCCCCCGGGCTGGGTGCTGCGGCGGGCGGCGGACCTGCGGTTCGCCCGGCAGCACCTGCTGCCGTGGATCGGCCGCCGGCTCACCGGCCGCTCCTCCGGCGACGGCCGGCCCCCGAAGCGCCCGGAACTGCTGCCGTACGACGGCTGAGCGCGCCCCTCGGGAAGGGCACGCCGCGGGAGAGGCTCCGCCCGGCCGTGGTGAACGGGTGACCCGGGCGTTGCCCGACGGCCGCCCGGTCGTTGGGCGGGACATGATCAAGAAGCTCGCTCTGCTCACCGTCGCCGCCGCAGCCCTGCTGGCGTCCGCCCCGGCGTCCCACGCGTCCTCCGCCGCCGCGCCGGCCTCCTCCCCCGCCGCCCGGACCGCGGCCCGGCCCCGGTCCGTCCGCCGGCGTCCCCGGCGGCCCGCTCCTCGGCAGCGTGCTCGGCTCCCTGGAGATCGGCCACCCGGTCGCCTCCCCGCGGTCGCTGCTCCCGGCGGGCGTCACCGGCGCCTGACGGCGCACGCCCGACCGCACCCCGTCCCCGCAGGTCGGAGGGCGTCCCACCGGCGCCCTCCCGGCCACCCGGACTTCCCGGCCCGTCCGGACGCCGGTAGACTCCGTGCCCGTGACTTCCGCTCCCGCCAAGCCCCGCATCCCGAACGTCCTCGCCGGACGGTACGCCTCCGCCGAGCTCGCCACGCTCTGGTCGCCCGAGCAGAAGGTGAAGCTGGAGCGGCAGCTCTGGCTCGCCGTGCTGCGGGCCCAGAAGGACCTGGGCATCGAGGTGCCCGACGAGGCCCTCTCCGCCTACGAGCGGGTGCTCGACCAGGTCGACCTGGCCTCCATCGCCGAGCGCGAGAAGGTCACGCGGCACGACGTGAAGGCGCGGATCGAGGAGTTCAACGACCTCGCCGGGCACGAGCACGTGCACAAGGGCATGACCTCCCGCGACCTCACGGAGAACGTCGAGCAGCTGCAGATCCGGCTCTCCCTGGAACTGATGCGAGACCGGACCGTGGCCGTCCTCGCGCGGCTCGGCAAGCTGGCCGGCGAGTACGGCGAGCTGGTCATGGCCGGCCGCTCCCACAACGTCGCCGCGCAGGCCACCACGCTGGGCAAGCGCTTCGCGACCGCCGCCGACGAACTGCTCGTCGCCTACGGCCGGATCGAGGAGCTGCTCGGCCGCTACCCGCTGCGCGGCATCAAGGGCCCCGTCGGCACCGCCCAGGACATGCTGGACCTGCTCGGCGGCGACACGGGCAAGCTCGCGCAGCTGGAGCAGCGGATCGCCGGGCACCTGGGCTTCTCGCAGGCGTTCACCTCCGTCGGCCAGGTCTACCCGCGCTCCCTCGACTACGAGGTCGTCACCGCGCTGGTGCAGCTCGCGGCGGCGCCGTCGTCGCTGGCCAGGACGATCCGGCTGATGGCCGGGCACGAGCTGGTCACCGAGGGCTTCAAGCCCGGCCAGGTCGGCTCCTCGGCGATGCCCCACAAGATGAACACCCGCTCCTGCGAGCGCGTCAACGGCCTGATGGTGATCCTGCGCGGCTACGCCTCGATGACCGGGGAGCTGGCCGGCGACCAGTGGAACGAGGGCGACGTGTCCTGCTCGGTGGTGCGCCGGGTCGCGCTGCCGGACGCGTTCTTCGCGCTGGACGGGCTGCTGGAGACGTTCCTGACCGTCCTCGACGAGTTCGGTGCCTTCCCCGCGGTCGTCTCCGGGAGCTGGACCGCTACCTGCCGTTCCTCGCCACCACCAAGGTCCTGATGGGCGCGGTGCGCGCGGGCGTCGGCCGCGAGGTCGCCCACGAGGCGATCAAGGAGAACGCCGTCGCGACCGCGCTGGCGATGCGCGAGCAGGGCGCCGAGCGCAACGACCTGCTGGACAAGCTCGCCGCCGACGAGCGGCTGCCGCTGGACCGGGAGCAGCTCGCGGCGCTGATGGCCGACAGGCTGTCCTTCACCGGCGCCGCCGCCGACCAGGTGGCCGCCGTCGTGGCGCGGGTCGAGGAGATCGTCAAGCAGCACCCCGAGGCGGCCGGCTACACGCCCGGCGCGATCCTCTGACACCCCGGAGCCACATGGCGCGCTTCACCCCGGCGGAGCTGGAGGCCGCCCGCGGCCGTCTCGTACCAGACGTCGCCGCGGACGGCCTGCGGGTGCTGTTCTGCGGCATCAACCCCGGCCTGATGACGGCCGCGACCGGCCACCACTTCGCCCGTCCCGGCAACCGCTTCTGGCCGGTGCTGCACCTGTCCGGGTTCACGCCGAGGCAGCTGAAACCGGCGGAGCAGGAGGAGCTGCTGTCGTACGGGCTCGGCATCACCAACGTCGTCCCGCGGGCGACCGCCCGGGCCGACGAGCTGACCGCCGAGGAGTACCGGGAGGGCGGGCGCCGGCTCGCCCGGAAGGTGGCGCGGCTGCGGCCCCGCTGGCTGGCCGTCGTCGGCGTCACCGCGTACCGCGCGGCCTTCGAGGACCGCACGGCGCGGATCGGGCCGCAGGAGCGGACGATCGGGGACACCCGGGTGTGGGTGCTGCCCAACCCCAGCGGTCTGAACGCGCACTGGACGGCGCGGACGATGGCCGAGGAGTTCGCCCGGCTGCGGGTGGCCGCCGAGGCGTAGCCGCTCGCGGTCGGGCGGCGGCGCGGACGTCACGGCGGATCGGTCTGCGTGACGACCGCCAGCAGCTCCACCTCGTCCTCCTCGTCCCGGTCGGCGACGGCTATCGCCACCCAGCGGCCGGTGCCCCGGGCCTGCCACAGGTACGCGACGCGCGCCCGCGCGCCGAGCCCGGCCCAGGGCTCGGGTATCTCCTCGCGGTCCGTGCGCAGAAGGAGCGTCTGCAGATTCCACGGGTCGGTCTGCCCCCAGCGGGCGGCCAGGCGCTCGTACAGGGCGTCGCGGTACTTCTCGTACTGCTCGACCGTCGGCGCCCGCTCCGCCGGGTCGCCGCCGCGCAGGCCGTGGCTGGTCTCCAGTGCCACCACGAACCGGCCGTGTCCCCCCGTGCCCCCGTCGGACGCGCCCCGCCCCGCCGGGAAGGGGCGGTGGCACAGCTCGTCGACGAGGGCGATGTGCCGCGCGATGTCCATGGCTCCAGTAAAGCGGCGGCCACTGACAATTGGCGGGGCGTCAGGGTCGGCCGGGTGCGGCCGGGGCCCGGTTCAGGCGTCGTGCCGGCGCAGCCGCCAGGTGCCCGCGAGGACCGCGGCCGCCGTCCACAGCGCCGTCACCGCCAGCCCGGACCAGGGGCCGAGGGTTCCGTCCCAGGTCTGGTGCACGGCCACCTGCCCGCCCGGTCGGGCAGGAACTCGGTCACCGAGCCGGCCGCGTCGCCGATCACGAAGGAGACGACGAGGATGAACGGGACGAGGACCGAGAGGGTGGCCACACCGCTGCGGAACAGGGCGCTGAGCCCGGCCGCGAACACGGCCATCAGCATGAGGTAGATCCCGCAGCCCACGACCCCGCGCACCTGTTCACCGGCCGTGAGCCCGTCCGCCGCGGACCCGAGGCCCGCGCGGGCCGCCGCGAGCGCCGCCGCCGCGGTGACCAGCCCGACGACGAGGGCCGGGACGGCGACCACCGTCAGCTTCGCGGCGAACCACCGACCGCGCTGCGGCACCGCGGCGAGCGAGAGCCGGATCCCGCCCGAGTGGTACTCGGACGACACGGCCAGGGCGCCGAAGGCGATGGCGGCGATCTGGCCGGGCATCACCCCGGACAGCGCCGTGAACAGCGGGTCGAAGTCCGGGTCCGAGGCGTCGGAGACACCGGCGAGAGCGGAGAACGCCGTCGTGGCGGCGAACACCGCGAACAGGGCCCCGCACAGGGACCGCAGGGAGAGCAGCTTGATCCACTCGGCGTGCAGGACGGGCGTCGACACCATCGTCAGACCTCCTGGGGCTGTGCGGCGAACTCGGTCTGGGCCGCGGTCAGGTCGAGGTAGGCCTGCTCCAGCGTGCCTTCCTCCGTGGACAGTTCGAGGATCGGGACCCGTGCCTCGGACGCCAGCCGCCCGATGTCGTCGACACGGGCGTCGTACACGGTCCAGTGCCCCTCCTCGTGCCGCACGGCGTCGTGGCCGTGCCGGGCCAGGACGCCCTCGAGGGCGGCGGAGTCGGTGGTGCGGACACGGACGCGCGGACGCACGCGCGCGTGGATGAAGTCCCGCATGGGGGTGTCCGCGAGGAGCCGGCCGCGGCCGAGGACCACGAGGTGGTCGGCGAAGGACGCGGTCTCGTTCATCAGATGACTGGAGACCAGTACGGTGCGCCCTCGGCCGCGAGCCGGCGCAGCAACTCGCGGATCCAGATGATCCCTTCGGGGTCGAGTCCGTTGGACGGCTCGTCCAGCATCACGACCTCCGGGTCGCCGAGCAGGGCGGCGGCGATGCCGAGCCGCTGGCGCATGCCGAGGGAGTAGGTGCGCACCCGGCGGCGGGCCACGGCGGCGATGCCGGTCTCCTCCAGCACCTCGTCCACCCGGCGGGCCGGGACACGGTTGCTCGCCGCGAGGGCGCGGAGGTGGTCGCGGGCGGTGCGGGAGCCGTGCGCGGCACCGGCGTCGAGGAGGGCGCCGACGCGGCGCAGGGGCTCGCGGAACGTGGCGTAGGCGTGTCCGCCGATGGTGGCGGTCCCGGAGGTCGGCCGGTCGAGGCCGAGGACGAGCCGCATGGTGGTGGACTTGCCGGCGCCGTTCGGGCCGAGGAAGCCGGTGACGCGGCCGGGCCGCACGGTGAAGGTGAGGTCGTCGACGGCGCGTCGGGTGCCGTACTCCTTGGTGAGGGCGTGGACGTCGATGCTGGTCATGGGCACAGCGTGCCGGCGGGGGCGGGGCGGGGCCTCCCCGCGGGTGGAGATCGTCTCCCCCGTGCGGGGAGGTCCGGTGTCGGTGGCGGCTGGCAC
Organism: Streptomyces sp. SW4; assembly: GCA_003248315.1. Taxonomy (GTDB): domain Bacteria; phylum Actinomycetota; class Actinomycetes; order Streptomycetales; family Streptomycetaceae; genus Streptomyces. The sequence goes on along the minus strand of QKWM01000004.1, from coordinate 4,856,364 downwards.
GATGGCGGAATGGTCCGCATGTTCCGCCCCTCGTGCGGGGGACGACGTACACCCGGCTGCTGCACCTGTGGGTGCCGATGCTGGTCGTGAGCGTGTGGGCGCTCATCGACGACGGGACCCTGTGGGTGCCCGCCGTGGTCCTGCTGCCGGTGGGGCTGCTCCCGGCGGTGCGGACCGGTGAAGGGGTGCAGGCCCGGCTGCTGCTCACGCCGGGTGAGCCCGAAGGGGTCTTCTCCGTCGCGCCGTCGGCGAGCTGGCGGGACCGGCTGCGCACGGTGGTGTGGCTGCAGGTGCGGATGGTGCTGGGCGCGGCGACCGTCGGCGTCTGCGTCTGGCTGCCGGTCGGCGCCGTCCAGCTGACCCGGCTGGCCCTCGGCCACCGGGACGTCGGCTCCCTGTTCGGCTGGGAACCCGGCCCGCACTGGGCGTACGGCCTCCTCGTCCCGCTCCTCCTGCTCGCGCTGTACGGCGCGGTGGTGGGCCTCGGGAGCCTGGCGACCGTCGCTGCCCGCGCCTTCCTCGGTCCCTCCGCGGCCGAACGCCTGGCCGCGCTGGAGGAACGCACCGAACAGCTCCTGGAGCGCAACCGCATCGCGCGGGAGCTGCACGACTCGATCGGCCACGCGCTGACCGTGGCCGTCGTCCAGGCGGGTGCGGCCCGCGCGGCGAACAGCCCGGAGTTCACCGAGCGGGCGCTCGCCGCGATCGAGGAGACCGGCCGGGCCGCGCTGGAGGACCTGGAGCGGGTGCTCGGCGTGCTCCGCGAGGCGGAACGCCCGGCGAGCGCACGGCCGACGCTCGCGGACGCCGACCGGCTGCTGGAGTCCGCGCGGTCCTCGGGGGCGAAGGTCGACGCCGAGGTGACCGGGCCGCTGGAGACGGTCCCCGGGCCGGTGTCCCGGGAGGGGTACCGCATCCTGCAGGAGTCGCTGACGAACGTGCTGCGCCACGCCGGCGCCGTGCCGACGCGCGTCCGGGTCGCCGTGGCGGACGGCGTGCTGACGCTGGAGGTGCGCAATCCGCTGCCGGCCGGGCCGCAGGATCCCGGCCGGGGCAGCGGTCTGCGCGGCATACGCGAGCGGGCGGCGCTCCTCGGCGGGCGCGCCCGCACGGGTCCCGACGCCGGGGACTGGCGGGTCCGCGTGGAGCTGCCGTCGGGCTGATCCGGGGCGGGCCGTAGGCTGGCGGGATGCCGGTCACCGTTCTCCTCGTCGACGACGAACCCCTGGTACGCGCGGGTCTGCGGGCCGTACTGGAGGCACAGCCCGACATCGAGGTCGTCGGGAGGCGGCCGACGGGGCGGCGGTCGTGCCGCTGGTACGGCAACTGCGGCCGGACGTGGTGGCCATGGACGTGCGGATGCCGCTGCTCGACGGCATCGAGGCCACGCGGACGCTGCTGCGGACGGTGACCGACCCGCCGAAGATCCTCGTGGTGACCACGTTCGAGAACGACGAGTACGTGTACGAGGCGCTGCGCGCGGGCGCGGACGGGTTCCTGCTGAAGCGGGCCCGCCCGGCGGAGATCGTGCACGCGGTGCGGCTGGTGGCCGAGGGCGACTCGCTGCTGTTCCCGGCGTCGGTGCGGCAACTGGCCGCGGAGTACGGGGAGGACGGCGGCAACCGCGCGGCGCGTGCGGCGATGGAGCGGGCCCAGCTGACCGAACGGGAGGGCGAGGTGCTGCGGCTGATGGCGCGGGGCCTGTCCAACGCGGAGATCGCCGCCCGGCTGGTGGTCGGCACGGAGACGGTGAAGTCGCATGTGAGCGCGGTGCTGGCGAAGCTGGGGCGCGGGACCGCACGCAGGCCGTGATCGCGGCCTACGAGTCGGGGTTCGTGGCGCCGGGTTAGCCCCTGGCCGGGCTGGACCGGCCCCCTCGCCGGGCTACCAGTCCCCCGGCCGGTCTGGACCGCTCCCCTGCCCGGGCGGTGGGCCGTGGCCGCCCGTGCGGCACAGGTGAGCGGACCGGCGCTCGCCGGAGGACCGGGCGGCGAGTACGATCCGGCCAACACGCGCACGAGCTGGGAGGACGGACGGTGGGGCGGCTGACCGGCGGGGATCCCTCGCTGTTGCGGAGGATCAACTCCGCGGTGGTGCTGCACGCGCTGCGTGCCACGGACTGCGCGACGCTGACCGAGATCACGCGGGTGACGGGGCTGTCCCGGCCGACCGTGGAGGGCGTCGTCGAGGGGCTGATCGAGGCCGGTCTCGTCGTCGAGGCGGCGGCCGAGGAAGGCGTGGCCCGGCGGCAGGGCCGGCCGGCGCGGCGGTTCCGGTTCCGGGCGGAGGCGGGGCATCTGCTGGGCCTGGAGATCGGGCCGCACCGCGTGGCGGCGCTCCTCGCCGACCTGCACGGCCGGGTGATCGGCGCGCAGGCCAAGGACGTGGACGAGACGGCCTCGGCGGACGAGCGTCTGGAACGGCTGCGCACCGCGGTCGCCGAGCTGCTGCGCCGGGCCGGGGTCGCCCGGGGCTCGCTGCGGGCCGTGGGCGCGGCCACGCCGGGGATCGTGGAGGCGGACGGCACGGTCCGGCTGGGCACCGCGCTGCCGGGGTGGACGGGGCTGCGGCTCGGGAACGGCTGGGCCGGTCCTTCAAGTGCCCGGTGCTGGTGGAGAACGACGCCAACGCGGCGGCGGTCGCCGAGCACTGGAAGGGGCGGCCACCGAGTCCGACGACGTGGTGTTCGTGCTGGCCGGGCTGAGTCCGGGGGCCGGCGCGCTGATCGGCGGGCGGCTGCACCGGGGCTACGGCGGGGCGGCCGGCGAGATCGGCGCGCTGCATCTGCTGGGCCGGGAGGCCACGCCGGAGACGCTGCTGTCGACCACCGACGAGCCGCTGCACCCGCTGGACGAGCAGGCCGTCGCCATGGTGTTCGCCCAGGCCAGGGACGGTGATCAGCGGGCCCGCGCGGCCGTCGACCGTTTCATCCGGCGGCTGGTGCACGACGTGGGCGCGCTGGTGCTGGCCCTGGATCCGGAGCTGGTCGTCATCGGCGGCTGGGCGGCCGGTCTGGACGGCGTACTGGAGCCGTTGCGGCGCGAGCTGTCCCGTTACTGCCTGCGGCCGCCGCGGGTGACGCTGTCACTGCTCGGCGAGGCCGCGGTGGCGACGGGGCCCTGCGGCTGGCCCTCGACCATGTCGAGGAGCAGTTGTTCGCGGTGGAGGGCACCACGGCCCGCCGCTAGGGGGTGTCCGACGGTTCCCGTCGTCCGCCCGGAGGCTCCCGTCGTCCGGGCGGGGTGCCAGCCGCCGGGTGGGACGCTTCAGGAAGCGCGGGCCTGCGGGCCGTGGTGGATCTCGACGTCGCCGGAGTCACCGAAGGTCAGCCGGCAGGTGTCCGCGCGGTAGGTGGCGACGGAGAGTGCCACGGTGCGGCCCTCGGCGCGGTAACCGGTGGTGACGACGAGGACGGGGGCGCCGGGCAGCCGGTCCAGTTCCTTCGCGTCGTCGGCGCGGGCCGAGCCCAGTTCGACGGCGCTGTCCCGGCGCTCCAGCTCCAGCCGCTGCAGCTCCCGCAGGACGGCGCGGGCGCGGGCCACCCCGGAGGGGGCGTCGATCGCGGACAGGTCGGGCACCGACGACGGCGGAATGTACAGCAGTTCCGCCGCGACGGGCCGGCCGTGGCTGACCCGGGAGCGGCGCACGGTGTGGACGGGCTCGTCCCGGGCGGTGCCGAGCGCTTCGGCGACGGAGGCGGGCGGAGCGGCCAGCGCGCAGTCGAGCGGCTGCCAGGCGTCCCCGTCCGCTCCGGGCAGGACGTGCTGCCGGGTGCTGACAGCCACGCCGACGCGCGGCGGGGCGACGGTCGTGCCCACGCCGCGGCGGCGCTGCAGCCGGCCCTCCAGTTCGAGCTGCTCCAGGGCCTGGCGGAGCGTGGCCCGGGCGACGCCGAAGCGGGCGGCGAGCTCCCGTTCGTTGGGCAGGATCTCACCCACCGAGAACTCCGAGTCCAGTGCCTCGCTGAGAACGGTCTTCAGATGCCAGTACTTCGGCTCCGGCACCGATTCCAACTGCGTGGTCCCCACCCTGTCCTCCGCAATCGCCGTGGTCCGGCGGCGTTTTAGCGCCCTTGTTTATTAAAGGTTGTTGCACTTGTCTGCGACCATAAGGCGGCCCTCACCCTTGGTCAAGACCAATCTTCGATGCCCGGGGGCCCGGGCGGGCGCGGTGCGGCACAGCGTTCACGGGGCGTTCGCACAGGACGGTGCGGGTGACGGGACGGCGAAACCCCCGTCGGGCGAGGGGGGCTCGGGGGCGACGGGGGCTCGGGGGCTCGGCTGGCGACGGTGGCTCGGGAGCGGCCGGGACTCCGGAGCGGCCGGGACTCGGGAGCGGCCGGGGCTCGGCCGGCGGCGAGGGCTCGACGGCGGGGGCGAGCCGCCTCTACGAGGCCAGGGCCCGCAGCTTGTCCGGGTTCCGCATGATGTACACCGCCTGGATGCGCCCGTCGGCGATGTCCACCTGGAAGACGGCGTCGGGCCGGCCCTCGGACAGCGCGAGCAGGGCCGGGCCTCCGTTGACCTCCAGGAAGCGGTAGGACAGGCCCGGGGCGCTCTTGCGGGCGGCGCCCAGGAGGAAGCGGCCCACCTTGTCGGCGCTCTCCAGGACGCGCAGCGGCGCCCTGGTCTTGCCGCCGCTGTCGCCGACCAGCCGGACGTCGGGCGCGAGCAGGGCCATCAGCCCTTCGAGGTCGCCGCCGGCCGCGGCCGCGAGGAAGCGCTCGGTGAGGTCGCGGCGCTGGGCGGGGTCGACGTCGTACCGGGGGCGCCGCTCGTCGACGTGCTTGCGGGCCCGGCCGGCGAGCTGGCGCACGGCGGCCTCGCTGCGGTCGAGCACGGCGGCGATCTCGGCGTACGGATGGCCGAAGGCCTCGCGCAGGACGAAGACCGCCCGCTCGAGCGGGGACAGCGACTCCAGGACGACGAGGACGGCGAGGGAGACGGAGTCGGCGAGCACGGCGCGCTCGGCGGTGTCCGGCACGGTGTCGCCGAAGTCGGTGACGTACGGCTCGGGCAGCCAGGGGCCCACGTACGTCTCGCCTCGGGCCTTGATCTGGCGGAGGCGGTCGATGGCCAGACGGGTGGTGACGCGCACCAGGTAGCCGCGGGGGTCGCGGACGTCCTCGCGGTCCGCGGCGGCCCAGCGCAGCCAGGCCTCCTGGACCACGTCCTCCGCGTCGGCGAGCCGGCCCAGCATGCGATAGGCGACGCCCAGCAGGACGGATCGGTGCTCTTCGAAGACGTCGGTGGCGGTGTCGGTGGTCACCGCCCCATCCCAGCGGACGGATCGGACCGTGTCCAGGCGGATTCGCCGCGCGCGCGTCACACACGATTCGGCGAAGCCGGTCGGCCGTCGCACGCCGCCCGGTGGGTGACCCTCGCAGGCGATCCGAGCATGACCGGAGGTCTACCCGTCGGTAGCTTTTGCTGACAGTCTGTCTACGCACGCTGTCGTCGAGCGTTCCCGAGGTGCCCCATGTCCGACACCGTCTCCTTCACGGTTCCCACGCCGAGCGGCCCGCGGAGCCTGACCGTCGCCTACGCGCGCGTGGGCGAGGGCGAGCCGCTGCTCCTGCTGCACGGCATCGGCCATCACCGCCAGGCCTGGGACCCCGTGGTCGGCATCCTGGCGGCCGAGCGTGACGTGATCGCCGTGGACCTGCCCGGCTTCGGTGTCTCGCCGGCGCTGCCGGACGGCCTGCCGCACGACCTGCCGACGATGAACTCCGTACTCGGCGCGTTCTGTGCCGCGATGGGGCTGGACCGCCCGCACGTGGCCGGCAACTCGCTGGGCGGCCTGCTCGCCCTGGAGCTGGGACGGCAGGGGCTCGTCCGGTCCGTCACGGCGCTGTCCCCGGCCGGCTTCTGGTCGGAGGCCGAACGCTGTTACGCCTTCGGCGTGCTGAGGGCATGCGTCACACCGCGCGGCGGCTGCCGCTGCCGCTCGTCGAGCGGCTGTCCCGGACGGCGGCCGGCCGCACCGCCCTGACGAGCGTCATCTACGCGCGCCCGGCCCGCCGTTCACCCGACGCCGTGGTCGCCGAGACCCTCGCGCTGGCCGGAGCGGAGGGCTTCACCGAGACCCTCCGCTCCGGGCGCGAGGTGCGGTTCACCGACGACGTCCCCGGCGTACCGGTCACCGTGGCCTGGGGCAGCCGCGACCGGCTGCTCGTACCCCGGCAGGGCGTCCGCGCCAAGCACGTCATCCCGCGGGCCCGCCTGGTCCGGCTGCCCGGCTGCGGTCATGTGCCGATGAACGACGACCCGGCGCTGGTCGCCCGCGTCCTGCTCGACGGCAGCCGCGCTCAGCCGGCCGGCGCCGCGAGCACCTCGCGCAGCACCGTCGCGTCGTAGGCATGCGGCATGCGGCGTGCGGCGTGCGGCGTGCGGCGTGCGGCGTGCGGCGTGCGGCGTGCGGTCGGAGGCAAACGGGCTGCAACCCGCCATGGTGCTTCTTCCCGCCTGCCGATCGCCCGCCGAAAGGCCATACTCGCGCGCGGCGGGAATCGCCCTCCTCGGATGCTGGTACCTGAGTGGCTCGCGGACGAGGTCGTCGAGCGCAAGCGCACCCTGGACCTGGGTCATCCCGCCCTCGACCAGGAGGTGTTCGCCCGGTTCGCGGAGCGCGCGGCGACTACGACCGCCAACTGCGCCGGTGCCAGCGCGCGTACCGCGAGCGGCGGGACGCGCTGACCGCGGCGCCGGCCGAACACTTCCCCGGCACGGAGGTGTCCGGGATCTCGGCGGGCCTGCACGTCATCGCGGCGATCCCGGCGCGGTTCGGCCCGCGGACCGCCTCCTGGCACGGGTGGCCTCGGCCGGGGTCGCGGTGCGCGCGCTGACCGGGTACGCGGTGCGCGCGCTGACCGGGTACGCGCACACGGAGCCCGGCGTGGAGGCCGGGAACCGGTGCGCCTGGTGCTGGGGTACGCCCACGTGCCACCCGCCCGGATCCGGGCGGGCGTTCGGCTGATGGCGGAGGCGGTCGGGGCGCGGGGTGAGCCGGGAGGCTGCGCGGCGGCCACGTGGGGCAGGGCGGCGCCGGGTCGGCCCGGCCCACGGTGGCCGGTTGTTCACCCGGGTTTGCGTACCGGCCGCGGCGCCCCAGTAGGTGTGGCACTGCCCACTGGCCGGATCCAGTCCCTGGAGGCGCATCCATGTCCCACCGTCCCTTCCCGGCCGCCGCAGCGTGCTGCGCGGTTCCCTCGCCGCGTCGGCGGCCCTCACCCTGCCCACCGCCTCGGCGCGGCGCCGGCGTTCGCCCGCTCCGGGCGGCCGGAGGCGGCCTGGGGCGTGCAGACGGGAGACGTCAGCGCCCACTCCGGTCTGGTCTGGGTGCGCTCCGACCGCCCCGCCCGGATGATCGTCGAGACGTCGGCGACGGAGTCGTTCCGCAACCCGCGCAGATGGCAGGGCCCGCTGCTCGGCCCGGACACGGACTTCACGGGCACCACCCGGCTGCGCGGTCTGCCCCGGGCGAGCAGATCCACTACCGGGTGCTGCTGGCCGACCCGACGACCCGCGCCGCACCGGCGAGCCGGTCGCGGGCACGTTCCGTACGGTGCCGGTGCGCCGGCGCGACGGGGTGCGCTTCGTCTGGTCGGGCGACCTGGCCGGCCAGGGATGGGGCATCAACCCGGACATCGGCGGCTACCGCATCTTCGAGGCGATGGCCGCGCTGGACCCGACTTCTTCCTGTTCAGCGGTGACACCGTCTACGCCGACGGCCCCGTCGCGCCGACCGCTCCCCTGCCCGACGGCAGCACCTGGCGGAACCTCACCACCGAGGAGAAGTCCAAGGTCGCCGAGACCCTCGCGGAGTTCCGCGGCAACTTCCGCTACAACCTCCTCGACGAGAACCTGCGCCGTTTCAACGCCCGGGTGCCGTCGATCGTCCAGTGGGACGACCACGAGGTGCGCAACAACTGGTACCCGGGCAGATCGTCGCCGACGGCGACAGCCGGTACACGGAGAAGCGCGTGGACGTGCTCGCCGCCCGCGCGCGACGGGCGTTCGCCGAGTACTTCCCGATGTCCACGCTGCGTCCCGGCGCCCGCGAGGGCCGCGTGTACCGCGTGCTGCGGCAGGGCCCGCTGCTGGACGTGTTCGTCCTGGACATGCGCACGTACCGCAACGCCAACTCGGCGAACGGGCAGACCACGGACCCGCAGGGAATCCTCGGCCGCGAGCAGCTCGACTGGCTCAAGCGGGAGCTGTCGCGGTCGCGGGCCGTGTGGAAGGTGATCGCCGCCGACATGCCGATCGGCCTGGTGGTGCCCGACTCCACGGAGGGGAAGCCGAACTTCGAGGCCGTCGCACAGGGCGACCCGGGCGCACCGCTCGGCCGTGAACTGCAGATCGCGGAGCTGCTGCGGTTCGTCAAGCACCGCAGGATCACCGGCACCGTGTGGATGACCGCCGACGTGCACCACACCTCCGCGCAGCACTACCAGCCGTCGCGGGCCGCGTTCTCCGACTTCGAGCCGTTCTGGGAGTTCGTCTCCGGGCCGCTCAACGCGGGCGCGTTCCCGGCCAGCGCACTGGACGGGACCTTCGGGCCGGAGCGGGTGTTCGTGAAGGCACCCACGGCGGCGAACGTCTCGCCGGCGGGCGGCTACCAGTTCTTCGGCGAGGCCGACATCGACGGCGACAGCGGCGAGCTGACGGTGCGGCTGCGCGAGCAGGACGGCACGGTGCTGTTCACGCAGGTGCTCCAGCCGGGCCGGGTCGGCCAGTGAGACTCCCCGGCCCGGCTCCCCAGCCCGGTTTCCCGGCCCGGTTTCCCGGCCCGGTTTCCCGGCCCGGCTCCCCGGCCCGGCTCCCGCTCCGCCGGGCCGGCCGATGAGGCCACGGGACCGTCGGATGACGCCCGAAGGGACGGGCCGTCGGATGAGGCCGCGGACGAATGGGCCTGTCGATCGAGGCCGCGAACGGACGAGACCGTCGGATGACGCCTCGGAGGGACGGGACCGTCGGATGAGGCCGCGGCCGAGCCGGTCCGGCCGCCGGGCCCCTGGTCTGCCGTAGCCTGTCCCCGTGCCGCGCACCGGTGTCATCCCCCGGTGCGCGGCCCTGCCGCCGATGCCGCCAACTCCCCGTCGCGAGGGCGTCTTCGCAGGTCAGGGCCGATTGTCAGTGGCGGCCTCTACGGTTTTTCGCATGACGCGATCTTTGCAGGCCGTGGCCTATCGACGACCCTCCGTGCTGGAGACCGGGGCGGGCGGACGACTCCTGGGACTGGAGACGTCCCGGGGCGCCACCCCGCACGGCGCCGTCGCCCATCCCCAGTTCTTCACGGGCTTCCTGACACATCCTCAGGTCGCTTCGGCGGGTCTGCTCGCGGTGGCCGACGTGGCGGCGGCCAGGTACTACCAGCGGCAGCTGCGCGCCTCGCTGGACCCGGTCGTGACGGGCAACGGCGACCGGCTGCGCTTCGAGTCCTTCTCGGGCTGCTGCGGGGTCTACGCGCGCCTGGACGTGCTGGCGGGCGGCCTGGACGGCGGCGAGGTGGGCCACGGCACGACGAACGTCGACGTCAACGACCCGCTGCGGGAGGCGCTGTCCCGGATCGGCGCCGACGATCCGCTGCACCTGCGGGTCGGCCCCGACGAACTGGCCGTGACCACGGTGGACGGCCCGGTGGTGGAGAAGAAGGTGCCGCTGCCCGACCGGTGGCTGCGCGGATTCGCCGAGGCGCAGGTGATCGCCTCCGGGTTCGACCTGCGGGCCGAGCTGGACGCGCCCGAGGCGGTCCGCTTCCTGCGCTCGCTGCCCCGCGCCGGTGTCCGGGGCGGCGTGACGGGGCCGCGCTGGGTGGTGCCCGCCGGCCGGTCGCTGCGGCCGACGACGCGGGCGGTGCCGGGCGCGGTGTGCCTGCCCGGACCGGAGCGGCTCGCCGCCCTCCAGCGGGTGCTGCGGCACGCGACGGCCCTGCGGGTGTACGGGCCCGCCCTCGCCTCGGGCGCCGCGGCCACGGCCTCCGCCTGGGAGGCCGTCCTGCCCGGCATGCGGCTGACGCTGACCCTGTCGCCGGACGCCTCCGCGGCTTCTCCGGCGAGGGCGGCGTGCTGGACGCGCTCGCCACGGACGAGGCCGCCGCGGACGCCGAGCTGCTCTCGGTGCTCCTCGCCTGGGAGCCGCGCGTGGACGTCGCCGACCTGGCGGCCGCGTCGGGTCTGAGCCCGGAGCGGGTGCGGGCGGCCCTGGTACGGCTCGGCACGTCGGGCCGCGTCGGGTACGACACGGCGGAGGCGGCCTACTTCCACCGGGAGCTGCCGTACGACGCCGGGCGCGCGGAGCGGCACAACCCGCGGCTGCTGTCGGCGCGGGCGCTGGTGGCCGCCGGGGCGGTGACCCTGGCCGGCGCCGACGCGACGGTGACGGCCGAGGACGGCCATGTCCACCGGGTGCGCGACGAGGCGGGCGTGCTCAGTTGCAGCTGCCTGTGGTGGGCCGGTACCGCGGCGGACGCGGACCGTGCAAGCACGCCCTGGCGGTCCGGATGGCCCGACGGGACACGCCGGCCGGGGCGGGCGGTGCCACGACCGGGACGCAGGGCGCCGCAGCAGGGGTGCCGGGCGCGGGAGCGGGGACGCCGAGCGGTGCCTCCGGGCTGCCGGGCGCAGGAACAGGAACGCCGAGCGGTGCCGCCGGGGTGCCGGGCGGTGGAGCGGGGATGCCGAGTGCCGCCGCCGGGACACCGCGCGCCGGGGCGGAGCAGGGGACGGTCCGGATCGACGGGGTGTGCGATGACGGCGGCCGACGAGCTGATGGAAGCCGTCCGGGACGGGCGGGCGGCCGAGGTGATGCGGCTGGCGCTCGCCATGACGACCGCGCAACGCCGCGCCTGCTTCCCCGAACTGAAGGCGCTTCGCAAGGGGTTCCGCGCCCAGCCCTGGGCGGCGGAGGCCCGCCGCGCCTACCCGGCGCTCCAGGTGGCCGGGCGGTGTGCCAGACCGGTGCGGCGGCCGTGGCCGGCTGGCTGGCCGGCGCCGACATGCGGTGGGGCCAGGCGTCGCCGGGCCTGCTGCTGCACGCGCTCGCCGACCGGGACCGGGCCTGGCTGGGCGACGTGGTCCACCGGCTCGCCGGGCGCCCGGTCGGGGCCCGGGTGCCGTACGAGCTGATGGCCGGCCTGGTGCGGCTGGCGGGCTGCCCGGTGCCGGTGACGGAGGCCTATGTGCGCGGCTGGGTCGGGCACATCGGCGGCACCTGGCAGCTCGGGGCACGGTGTACGACCGGCTGCGCCGCGACCCGCACCTGGCGGAGCTCGCCGCCGCGCTGTTCCGGCTGGACGACATCGGATCGGCCCTCGGATGGTCCGCGGCCGACGGCCCCGACGGCTGGACCGGGGCGCTGGCGCGGCTCACCACCGAGGGCGCCCTCGACCGGGAGGAGACGGTCGACGCCTGTGTCGCGCGGCTGCTGCGCGGCGGCCGGGCCGCCGACCAGCGGCTGTTCCTGCGGCTGCTCGGCCAACTGCGGCTCACCCGGGAGGAGGAGCGGGCGCGGACGGCGGACTGGTCGGCGCTCGCGGCCGACGCGGTGTCCCCGGTGGCCGCCCACGCCCAGTCCGTGCTGGCCGCGCTGGCCCTGGACGGCGAGCTGCCGGCGGACCGGCTGGCCGAGGTGAGCGCGGCCGTGCTGTTCCGCCCGGAGAAGAAGCTGGTGCGCGCCCAGCTGGTCCTGCTGGGCAAGGTCCTCGCGCGGGACGCCGGCGTTGCCGACGCGCTGCTGCCGGCGCTGGCGCAGGCCTTCGGGCACGAGGACTCCGATGTGCAGGAGCGGGCCCTGAAGCTGGCCGGACGGCACCTCGCCAGGGCGAGCGCCCCCCAGGTGCGGGGGAACTGGCCGAGGCCGCCGCCCAGTTGATCCCCGCGCTGTGTGCCCGCGCCGCCCGGGAGCTGGGCCTGCGGGTGCCGGGCCGGTGCCCGCGGCCGAGGAGCTGCTGCCGCCCGCACCGCAGCCCGCGCGGGTGCCCGAAGCCCCCCGGTCGCCGGCCGAACTCGCCGAGGAGGTCGGCGCGCTGCTGGCCTCCGGCGGGGACGTGACCGCCTTCGAGCGCGCCCTGGACGGGCTGGTCCGCCACGCCCACCAGGACCGGGACGCCCTGCTGACCGCTCTCGAGCCGGTGCTCGCGCGCCGCTGGTGGACGAAGGAGAACCACCCCCACGGCCCGTACGCCGACGAGTACTTCAGCGGCTCCTACGGTCTGGTCGACGCCGCGAGCGGACTCGACGCGCTGCTGGCGACGCTGCGGGGCCGGATCCGGACCTCCACGCTGCGCAGGGCGGCCGAGCACGGAGCGGCGGAGCACGGCTGCGTCCACCAGGCGCTGACCCGGGCCTTCGAGGCACGGCTGTGGGAGGTGGCCCTCCATCTGCGCACGCGGCCCCTGCCGTTCCTGCTGTCGACGCCCACGTGGAGCACCGGGCTGCTGGAGCCCGAGGTGCTGGTGGAACGCCTGGACGCGTACCGGCGGCTGTCCGCGCGGGTCGCGCCGGCCGACTTCGCCCAGGCGCTGCTGCGGGTGCGGCGGAGCGACCGGGCGGCGGCGGGGCGGGCCGCCGAGCGCGCCGCCGCCCTGGGCACGGCGGAGGGCGCGCGGCTCGCCGCGTGGCTGACCGCACCCGCCCCCGTCCCGGCGCCGCGGCGCACCGCCGGACCCCGCGTCCTGGTCGAGTACGACGGGACACCGCAGCTGCGGGACGGGTTCCCGGCCGCGTTCGGCGCGCTGGGGGATCCGGTGAGCGTGGCGCGGCAGCGCTGGTACTGCTACCACGGCAGGAACGGGATGAGCGAGTACTGGCTCGCGCTCCTGCCCGAGCTGCCGGAGCTGGTGGCGGCGCGACTGCTGCGCGACCTGTCCGCGGGTGCCGTGGACGACGGCCGCGGGGCCGCCGCGGTACTGCCCCGGCTCGCCGAGGCGGACGGCGCACCGGGCGCGGCCGTGCATCTGGGCGTGGCGTACGGCCTGGGGGCGCGGCACCCGGAGGACCGGCTCGCCGCCGTGGACGCCCTGCTGGTGCTGGCGGCCCGCGGGCGGCTCGACACGGCACTGCTCGGCACGGATCTCGGGGAACTGGTGCGGGACGGCGCGGTGAAGCCGCTGCGGCTCGCCGAGTCGGTGCGGACGGCGGCGTCGACGGGGGCCAACGCCACCATCTGGGGCGTGCTGCGGCACACCCTGCCCGCGCTCCTCGCCGGCCTCGGCACGGGTCGGGCCGCCCACCCGTCCGCGGGCTCGGGATCTGCTGGCCGTGGCCGCCGAGTGCGCCGAACGGTCCGGCGCACGGGGCGAGTTGCCCGGTCTGGACCTGGCGGCGGACCGGCCGGGCTCCTCCCGGCTGGCGACGCAGGCCCGGCGGCTGCGGACGGCACTGCGGGAGGAGGAGGCGGCGGTCGCCTGACCCCGTCCGCCGCCGGCACCGAGCAGGATGAAGGCTCAACAAAACCAGCAAACGCAACAAATACACCCAGAAGGACTTTTTACTCACCGGTCACAAAGCGTTCGTGATCACGCAACACCGTTCCTTCACAGTGGCTGCATGAGTCGAGACATGTCTGACGCGACGCCCGCCGAACGCCTCGCCGCCGCGGTCTCCGCGCGCTTCCGCTCGTGGTGGTCACGCCGCCACGGACATGCGCCGCCGGCGGACGATACCGGTGCCCGGCCGCCGTCCGCCGAGGGGCAGGCCGGGCCGTCGCAGCGGCCGCCGAGCGCGCTGTGGCGGATGCGGACCACGGTGAAGGACGAGCCGGGCTCGCTGGCCGCCCTGTGCACGGCGCTCGCCGAGGAGCGGGTGGACATCCTCAGCCTGCAGACGCATCCGCTGGCCGAGGGCACGGTGGACGAGTTCCTGCTGCGGGCCCCGGGCGAGGTGTCGGCGGCCGGGCTCGTCCGGACCGTGTCGGCGGCCGGCGGCGCGGACACCTGGGCCGAGCGGGCCGACGCCCACGACCTGGTGGACGCGCCGACCCGGATGCTCGGGCTGGCCGCCCGCACCGCGCTGGACGCGGCCGAACTCCCGCTGGCGCTGCGGCAGTTGCTGGGCCGGTGCACGATCCGGTCGCTGCCGGCGGCCGGGGCCGGCCGGGAGACCGAGGGCGTCCCGGCGGAGGGTGCCCTGGAGGAGACGGTGATGCGGCTGCGCGCGCCCGAGGGCGGGGTGATCAGCGTGGAGCGGCCGTATCTGCCGTTCACGCCGACCGAGTTCGCGCGGGCGCGGGCCCTGGTGGAGCTGGACGCCCGGCTCGGTCCGCGGGTGCCGCGGGCCCGTGACGTGCTGCGGCTGTCCGAGGGCAGTGCCATCACCGTCCGCCGGGCGGACACCGGCGACCTGACGGCGGCGCGGGCGATGCACGAGCGGTGCTCGCCGCGGACGCTCGGGATGCGCTACCACGGGCCGGTGAAGGACGCCGACCGGTATCTCAACCATCTGCTCGGCCCGCGCTTCGGCCGCACCCTGGCCGCGTACACCGCCTCGGGCCGGCTCGTCGGGCTCGGCCATCTGCTGTGGGACGGCGACGAGACGGAGGTGGCGCTGCTCGTCGAGGACGCCTGGCAGCGGCGCGGCATCGGCGGGGAACTCCTGGGCCGGCTGGTGGCGATGGCCGCCGAGGCCGGCTGCGAGAGCGTGTACGCCGTGACGCAGTCGTCCAACACGGGCATGGTCGCCGCGATGCGGGGCCTGGGCCTCCCCCTCGACTACCAGATCGAGGAGGGGACCCTCGTCATCACGGCCCGGCTGGACCGGGCCGCGTCCGGCTCCCGGCTGCCCCTGGGCGAGCGGGTCACCCGGGACTGACTCCTCCCCGGCGCACCCGGCCAGGCACCGGACCGGGCCCGGTCCGAGGCCGGGACCCGGCTCCGGCCTCCCGGCCAGGCGCCCGGCGCCGCCCTGCGGAGTGCGGGGCGGCGCCGGGCGACGGGCCGCGGGACGCGCGGGACGCGGCCCGCTTCCGCGTCCGTCACTCGGCGCCGGACAGGGCCTCGCGCAGCGGTACCGCCTCCATCCGGGCGCCCAGCGCCCGGTCCAGGTCGGCCCACAGGTCGTCGACGTCCTCCAGGCCCACCGACAGCCGCAGCAGCCGGTCACCGACGCCGGCGCCCCGGCGGTCGTCGGCGTCCACGATGCGGTGGCTGATGGACGCCGGATGCTGGATGAGCGTGTCGACGCTGCCCAGGCTGACGGCCGGGGTGATCAGCCGTACCCGGCGGATCACCTCGTGCGGGTCGCCGTGCACCTCGAAGGAGACCATCGCGCCGCCGATGCGCGGGTAGTGCACGCGGGCGACGCGCGGGTCCGCCGCGAGCCGGCCCGCGAGGTCGGCGGCGTTCGCCGAGGCGGCCCGGACCCGGACCGGCAGGGTGGACAGGCCGCGCAGCAGCAGGTAGCCGGCGAGCGGGTGCAGGACGCCTCCGGTGGCGAACCGGATCTGCCGCAGCCGCCCGGCGGACTCCTCGTCGCAGGCGACCACGCCGGCCAGCACGTCGCCGTGACCGCCGAGGTACTTGGTGGCGCTGTGCAGCACCAGCCGGGCGCCGTGCTCCGCGGGGCGCTGGAGGACCGGCGTGGCGAAGGTGTTGTCGACGAGCAGCGGTACGGAGCCGCAGGCGTGGGCGACGGCCCGCAGGTCGACCTCCGCGAGCGTCGGGTTGGCCGGTGACTCGACCAGGACCAGGCCGGTGTCCGGGCGGAGCGCGTCCGCGATGCCCGCCGGGTCGGTCCAGGTCACCTCCGAGCCGAGGAGCCCGGCGGTGAGCAGGTGGTCGCTGCAGCCGTACAGGGGGCGTACGGCGACCACGTGCCTGAGGCCCATGGCGCCGCGGGCCAGCAGCACGGCGCTCAGCGCGGCCATCCCGCTGGCGAAGGCGACCGCGGCCTCGGTGCCCTCCAGCCGGGCCAGCGCGGTCTCGAACCGGGCGACGGTCGGGTTGCCCAGCCGTCCGTAGACCGGCGGGCCGTCCGGGTCGGCGCCGGTGGCGGCGAACGCGTCGATGCGCTCGGCCTCGGCCCGGCTGTCGTACGAGGGATAGGTGGTGGACAGGTCGATGGGCGGGGCGTGCAGTCCCTGCCGGGCGAGATCGTCGCGGCCGGCGTGGACGGCCTCGGTGGCCAGGGCCCGGGTCGGGGCGGCGGCCGGTGCGGTGGTGCCTGCGTCGTCGGACGGTGACGTGTGGGTGCGCGCAGAGTCCATGGGCCGAAGGGTGAACACCGGCCGGGTCCGCGGCGCCGAGGTGCGTGTTACGTTCGGCCCATGGCCGAGTCTGTCGAACTGGATCCGGTGGATCTCCATCTGCTGCGGCTGTTGCAGAACGACGCCCGGACGACGTACCGCGACCTCGCCGCGCAGGTGGGGGTCGCGCCCTCGACGTGTCTGGACCGGGTGGCCCGGCTGCGCCGCGCCGGGGTGATCCTCGGCCACCGGCTCCAGCTCGATCCGGCCAGGCTGGGCCGGGGACTCCAGGCGCTGCTGTCGGTGCAGGTGCGGCCGCACCGGCGGGAGCTGGTGGGACCGTTCGTGGAGCGGATCCGCGCGCTGCCGGAGTCGCGGACCGTGTTCCATCTGACGGCCCGGACGACTACCTGGTGCATGTGGCGGTGGCGGACATGGCGGATCTGCAACGGCTGGTTCTGGACGAGTTCACGTCGCAGCGGGAGGTGGCCCGCGTCGAGACGCGGCTGATCTTCCAGCAGTGGGACTGCGGGCCGCTGCTGCCGCCCGGCGCCCCGGCCGCCACGCCATGAGCGAAATCGGGCCGCCCGCGGGAACCGGCCCGGCGAACCGGGCTGACGCGGCACCGGTATCCATATCAGGATGTCCGCATGTCAGAGACCAAGAGCCCGCTGCCCCGCGAGGTCGCCGACGCCTACGTCGACGAGCTCATCGCCCTCGACCCGGTGACCGGTACGTATCTCGGCGTGCCGGAGAGTTCCAGCCGTCTGCCCGACTTCTCGCCCGCCGGCCAGGAGGCGCTGGCCGCCCTGGCCCGGACCACGCTCGCCCGGCTGGACGAGGCGGAGCGCCGGCCCGGCGGGGACAGTGACGTCGAGCGCCGCTGCGCCCGGCTGCTGCGCGAGCGGCTCACCGCGGAGCTGGCCGTGCACGAGGCCCAGGAGGGGCTGCGCTCGGTCGGCAACATGGGGACCCCGGCGCACTCGGTGCGCGAGGTGTTCACGGTGACGCCCACGCAGACCGACGAGGACTGGGCACGCGTCGCCGAGCGGCTGCGCGCGGTGCCCGCCGCCCTGGCCGGCTACCGGGAGTCCCTGGCGCAGGGCCTGGAGCGGAAGCTGTTCGCGGCCCCGCGGCCGACCGCGACGTTCGTCGAGCAGCTCGGCGAGTGGGCGGACACCGGCGAGGGCCGCGGCTGGTTCGAGGACTTCGCCGCCGCCGGGCCCGAGGCGCTGCGCGGCGAGCTGGACGAGGCGGCCCGGGCGGCGACGGCGGCCGTGGTGGAGCTGCGGGACTGGATGCGGGACGTGTACGCGCCGGCGATCGAGGGCGCGCCGAACACGGTCGGCCGGGAGCGCTACGCCCGCTGGTCGCGCTACTTCAACGGCACCGACCTCGACCTGGACGAGGCGTACGCCTATGGCTGGGCCGAGTACCACCGGCTGCTGGGCGAGATGCGCAAGGAGGCCGAGAAGATCCTGCCGGGCGCCGAGACGCCGTGGGTGGCGCTGGCCCATCTCGACGAGCACGGCAAGCACATCGAGGGTGTGGACGAGGTCCGCGACTGGCTCCAGGGCCTGATGGACCAGGCGATCGAGACGCTGGACGGCACCCACTTCGAACTGGCCGAGCGGGTACGGAAGGTGGAGTCGCGCATCGCCCGCCGGGCAGCGCCGCCGCGCCGTACTACACGCCTCCGTCGGAGGACTTCTCGCGTCCGGGCCGCACCTGGCTGCCGACGATGGGCCAGACCCGTTTCCCGGTCTACGACCTGGTGTCGACCTGGTACCACGAGGGCGTGCCCGGCCACCACCTCCAGCTGGCGCAGTGGACGCACGTCGCCGGGAACCTCTCCCGCTACCAGGCCTCCGTCGGCATGGTGAGCGCCAACGCCGAGGGCTGGGCCCTGTACGCGGAGCGGCTGATGGACGAGCTGGGCTTCCTCACCGACCCGGAGCACCGGCTCGGCTACCTGGACGCGCAGATGATGCGGGCCGTCCGGGTCATCGTGGACATCGGCATGCACCTGGAGCTGGAGATCCCGGCCGACTCGCCCTTCCACCCGGGCGAGCGGTGGACCCCCGAACTGGCTCAGGAGTTCTTCGGCGCGCACAGCAGCCGTCCGGCGGACTTCGTGGAGAGCGAGCTGACCCGGTACCTGACGATTCCGGGCCAGGCGATCGGCTACAAGCTCGGTGAGCGGGCCTGGCTGCTGGGCCGTGAGAAGGCCCGCGCCCGCCACGGCGACTCCTTCGACCTCAAGGCCTGGCACATGGCCGCGCTGTCGCAGGGCTCGCTCGGCCTGGACGACCTGGTGGACGAGCTGGCGCGGCTGTGACCGGGGACGGCGGCCCCGCCGTTCAGCGGCGGAAGCCGCCCTCCGAGTCGATCACCTGACCGGTGATCCACTCCGCCTCGTCCGTGGCGAGCCACGCGATGAGGCGGGCCGGGTCGTCGGGCATGCCCCACCGCCCGGCCGGGAAGCGCGCCGCGATCGCGTCGTAGTCGGCCCCGGACATGTAGTCGGTGTCGACGGGGCCGGGGTTGACGGTGTTCACGGTGACGGCGTGCTCGGCGAGGGTCGTCGCGAGGGAGCGCGTGATGGAGGCCAGCGCGCCCTTCTGCAGCGCGTAGGCGATCTCGCCGGGCATGCCGCCGGCGATGTCCTGTCCGGAGGTCATCATCATCACGCGCCCGCCGGGGGTGCGCGGGGGAGTGCGGCACGGTGGCGGGCGTAGGCCTGGACGAGCAGCAGCACGGACCGGGTGTCGACGGCCCAGTGCGCGTCGAGCATCGCGGCGTCGATCCGGTCGAGCGTGCCGTCGGAGCCGCTGAGGGCGTGGTTGGCGACCAGGATGTCGAGCCGCCCGCCGAGCGCGTCGGCGGCCGTGGCGACGAGGGCGGCGGGCGCGGCCGGGTCGGAGAGGTCTCCGGGCCGGCGGCGACCGTGGCGGCGGGGTCGCCGAGCGCCCCGCGGACGGAGGCGACCACGTCGTCGGTCCGGTCGGCGCCCCACGGCATGGCGGCGTCGTGCGGGACGTGGTGGTGCAGGTAGACGCTCGCGCCGTACGCGGCGAGCCTGCGGGCCACCGCGTGGCCGATGCCGCCGCGCCGGCTGGCGCCGGTGACGAGGGCGGTCCGGCCGCGCAGCGGCAGGGGGTCGCGGCGCAGGTCTTCGGGGTGGGGTGGGGAAGCCTCGGCATCCGCCCATGATCGCCCGGCGGCCGGGAACGGCGCACACGGTTTTTGCCGGCGGCGCCCGCCCCGCGCTACCGGTGGCCCAGCCGCCGCACCTGGACGAGCCCGAGCCAGGTCTCCGGCCCGGGACGCACATGGGCGGCGCGCACCGCGTACCGGCCCGGTTCCAGGGCCACCGTCACATGGTCGGTGCCGTCCGGTCCGCCGCCGGGCCAGGCCGCGTCGAACAGCCGCACCGCGCCGGGCACGTCCCAGCGCACCTCCGGCTCCCACTCCGCGGTGCGCAGCGCGTCCGGGACGCTCGCCAGCACCTCGGCCTCGCCGTCCGCGGCGCACCAGCGGACGAAGGTGCCGTGGTCCGGCAGGAAGGCGGTCGCGGCGGGTTCGTCACCGAGGACGAGGGCGGTGGCGTCGCCGACCGGGAGGAGTCCGACGTGCCCGTCGACCTCGCAGGCGCGGTCGTAGTCGGAGGCCGTCTCCTCGCCGTCGGCGCCGGTCCAGAACGGCAGCACCGTCTCCGGTACGGCGACGAGCGGCCCGCCGCCCGACTCGACCCACTCCACCACGCCCGGTTCCGCGTATCGCACCATGCGGCAGAACC
Organism: Streptomyces sp. SW4; assembly: GCA_003248315.1. Taxonomy (GTDB): domain Bacteria; phylum Actinomycetota; class Actinomycetes; order Streptomycetales; family Streptomycetaceae; genus Streptomyces. The sequence continues at coordinate 4,836,384 of QKWM01000004.1, read as the reverse complement.
TACACGCCGTTCAGCAGCCGCAGTCGGCCGCGTCCACCGGTGCGGTCAGCGGGTCCGGGGAGCGCCGCTCGCGGCCCTGCCGGGTCTCGTGGGCGAAGCCCTCGCGCACCCAGTACTCGAAGCCGCCGAGCATCTCCTTGACCCGGTAGCCGAGTTCGGCGAGGGCGAGCGCGGCGCGGGTGGCGCCGTTGCAGCCGGGGCCCCAGCAGTAGGTGACGACGGGGACGGCCGGGTCGAGGAGCCGCGGGGCCTGTTCGGCGACGAGCGCGGTGGGCAGGTGGACCGCCCCGGGGACGTGGCCCTGCTCCCATGCCTCGGTGGAGCGGGAGTCGACCACGACGAAGCCGGGGTCGCCGCCCGCCGCGAGGGCGGCCGCGACGTCGGAGGCGTCGGCGTGGAAGGCGAGGCTCGCGCGGAAGTACGCGGCGGCCTCGGCGGGTGCCGCGGGGGCGACGCGCAGCACGGGATGAGGGGTGGTGGCGGTCATGGGCGGGCCTCTCCTCGGCGGATCTCCTGACCGGGAATCTACGGGCCGCCGTCCCCGCCCAGAAGGGACGATCCCCGGCCAGGGCCTTGTTCCGCCGGGGATCGAGCTGCTATCCATCCCGGATGACCGCGTATTCCCCGGACGCCACCGACTGGCGCATCCTCGACGTCCTCCAGCGAGAGGGACGGGCCAGTTTCGCCGAGCTGGCGCGGGCCGTCTCCATGTCCGCGAGCGCGGTGACCGAACGGGTCCGCCGCATGGAGGAGGCCGGGGTCATCCAGGGCTACGCGGCGGTCGTCGCCCCCGACCGGCTGGGTCTGCCGATCCTGGCGTTCGTGCGGCTGCGGTATCCGAACGGCAACTACAAGCCGTTCCACGACCTGGTCGCCGTCACGCCCGAGATCCTGGAGGCGCACCACGTCACCGGTGACGACTGCTTCGTCATCAAGGTCGCCGCCCGGTCCATGCGGCACCTGGAGGAGGTGTCCGGGAAGATCGGCGCCCTCGGCTCGGTGACCACGAGTGTGGTCTACTCCTCGCCGCTCCCCCGGCGCCCGCTGGGCCGCTGACGTCCCTCAGCCCGCGCCGCGCTGCCGCAGCGCCGACCCGGTCCGCCCCTTGACCACCTCCAGCTGGGCGTGGACGCGGCGCCGCAGGTCGGCGACGTGGCTGACGATGCCGACGCTGCGGTCGCGCTCCCGCAGGGAGTCGAGCACGTCGAGGACCTCGTCGAGGGTCTGGTCGTCGAGGCTGCCGAAGCCCTCGTCGATGAAGAGGGTGTCGAGGCGGACGCCGCCGGCCTCGTCGGTGACGACGTCGGCGAGTCCGAGGGCGAGGGCGAGCGAGGCGAAGAACGTCTCGCCGCCGGAGAGGGTCGAGGTGTCGCGTTCACGTCCGGTCCAGGCGTCCACGACGTGCAGGCCGAGGCCGCTGCGCCCGCGGCCGGAGCGGTCGTCGGAGTGGACCAGGGTGTAGCGGCCGGAGGACATCCGCCGCAGCCGTACGGTCGCTGCGGCGGCGACCTGTTCGAGCCGGGCGGCGAGCACGTAGGACTCCAGGCGCATCCGGCGTTCGTTGTCCGCGGAGGTGCCGGCGGCGAGGCCGGCGAGGCGGGCCACCCGGTCGTGTTCCTCCCGCAGTGGTGCGAGGCGGCGCACGGCGGCGGTGGCCCGGGCGGAGAGCCGGTCGAGTTCGGCGCAGCGCCGGGCGGCGGCGTCGCGGGCGGAGGCCGCCTCCCGCAGTCGCCGGCCGGCCTCGTGGGCGGCCCGCTCGGCCGCGGCGGGGTCGGCGGGCGGCTGCTGGGCCGCGGCGGCGGTGGCGGACTCGGCGAGCACCGCGCGGACGGCGGCCTCCTCGGTCTGCCAGGCGTCGAGGCGGTGCTGGAGTTCGCGGTGGGCGGCGGGGTCGAGGAGTGCGGCGGCTGCCTCGCGCGGTGTGTCGAACCCGGCGCGGAAGGCGGCGTCGGCGAGCCGGGCGTCGGCGTCCTTGAGCCGCTGGGCGGTGTCCTCGGCGACGCGGGCGGCCTCGGCGGCGTCGGCCAGGAGCGCGGCGTGCCGCTCCAGCTGGGCGGCGCGCGCGGCGACACTGCCGGCGTCGCCGCGCGCCTGTGCCAGCTCCTCCTCCAGCGCGGCGCGTTCGCGGTCGAGCCGCTCGCGGTGGCCCACCCGGGAGGCGGCCCGGACGGCGGCCTCCTGCCGGGCGGCGACCCGCTGGTCGTGCTCGCGTTCCGCGCGGCGCAGCTCCTCCTGGGCGTCGTGCAGGCCGGAGGCGGCGGCGCGGGCCCGCGCGTACTGCCGCTCCAGTTCCTCCGCCTCCCGGGCGAGCAGGTCGGTGGCGGTGTCCCCGGCCTCGGCGGTGGCGGCGGCGAGGGCCTCGCGGAGCGTGCCGTGGCGCTGTTCGTCCTCGGCGCGCTCCGCGTCGGCGGCCTGGTAGGCGGCGAGGGCGCGTTCCTCGGCGGCGCGGTCGACATGGCCGGCGACCTTGCGGGCGGGGCGGGGTGCTCGGTGGCGCCGCAGACGGCGCAGGGCTCGCCCGGGGTGAGGTGCGCGGCCAGTTCGGCGGCGATGCCGTCGAGCCGCTGCTCCTTGAGGTCGAGCCAGTGGGCGCGGGCCTCGACGGCGCGCCGGGCCGAGTCGAGGGCGCGGCGCCGGGCGGCGTCGGCGTCGGCGGTGAGCCGGTCGCGCTGCCGGGCCGCGTCGAGCCGGCGTTCGGCGGTCTGCCGCTGGTCGGCGAGGCGTTCGGCGCGGGTGACGGCGTCCTGGGCGTCCTCGATGCGGCGCCGGAGGGCGTCGCGGGCGGCCTCCCAGCCGGCGAGCCAGCTCTCGGCCTCCTGGCGGACGTCCTGGTCGGCGCGCTCGTCGCGGTCGAGGCCGGCGCGCTCGTCGGCCAGTTCGGCGAGGCGGCGTTCGGCGCGGCGGGCGGCTTCGAGGCCGCCCAGTTCCTCCGCGGCGCGGCGGGCGGCGGCAGCCAGCCGGCGGCGCCCGCGCCGGCGTGGGCGGGGGGCAGCAGGGCGCGCGCGTGTGCCTCCGCGGCGGTCGCGCGGCGGTGCTCGGCGTCGGCGGCCTCCCGCAGTTCCAGGGCGGGGGCGACCGTCCCGGCCTTGCGGGCCCGGTCCATGCGTTCCTGGTCCGCGCGGTGGGCGTCGGCCCGCTCCGCCAGCCGTGCCGCTCGCTCCCGGGCCTCGGCGGACCGCCGCTGGAGCCCGGCCAGTTCCCGCACGTCGGCGAGGTGGCGTTCGGCGGCGGCCTGCGCGGCCTCGGCGGCGCCGAGCCGGAGGTGGGCGACGGTCAGCTCTTCGCGGGCGGTGCTGCGGGCCACCGCGGCGGCCGCGAGGACGGCCTCGGCGAGGCCGGGGTCGCCGGGCGACAGGTCGGGCAGCCGCATGGCGTCGCCGGCGGCCTGCTGCATGCGGTGGGCGTCGGCGAGGAGGGCGGCGTCGCCTTCGCGCACCTCGGCCTCGGTGGCGCGGCGGCGGTCGGCGAGGCGCTTCTCGACGTCGGCGAAGCGGCGGGTGTCGAACAGCCGGCCGAGCAGCCGGCCGCGGGCCTCGGCGTCCGCCCGCAGGAAACGGGCGAAGTCCCCCTGGGGCAGCAGGACGACCTGGCAGAACTGCTCGCGGCTCATGCCCAGCAGCCGGGTGATCTCCTCGCCGGCCTCCTGGTGGGAGCGGGTGAGGTCCTTCCAAATCCCGGTGGCGGCGTCGTACTCGCGCAGCCAGGTCTGCGCCTTGTCGACGGTCGTGCCCGTGCCGCGCTTCTTGGGCCGCTCCCAGGGCGGCTGCCGGGTGATCTCCAGCCGCCGTCCGGCGACGGTCAGGTCGAGGCGCACCTCGGTGCGGGTGGCGGGGCGGCGTGGTCGCTGCGCAGGGTGAGGCCCTGGGCGGTCTGCCGGGCGCCGGGGACGGAACCGTAGAGCGCGTAGCAGACGGCGTCCAGGACGGAGGTCTTGCCGGCGCCGGTCGGGCCGTGCAGCAGGAACAGCCCGGCGGCGGACAGTTCGTCGAAGTCGACGGTCTGGGAGCCGCCGAAGGGCCCGAACGCGGTGATGTCCAGCCGGTGCAGCCTCATCGGGGCTCCCCGTCCCGGTGGTCGGCAGCGGCCTCACCGCGCCACCTCCCGCACGGCCTCGTCGGCGCGCACGGCGTCGAACGCGTCCCGCAGCACGGCCCGTTCGCGGTCGTCGGGCCGGCGCCGCGCACGTGGGCGACGAAGTCCTCGGCGATCTCCTGGTCGCTGCGCCCGGCGAGCCGTCCGGCGTAGGACACGTCCGGGTCGTCCGCGGTGCGCGCGGGGTCGAAGACGAGGCTGAGGGTGTGCGGGAAGCGCTCGGTGAGCCGGGCCATCGGGTCGTCGGGGCGGACCGGGTCGGTGAGCGTGGCCTCGACCCAGGACTCCTCGTGGGGGCCAGCTCCGGGTCGGCGAGCAGTTCCTCCAGGGTGCCGCGCAGCCGGGCCAGGGGCGCGGCACCGGGCAGTCGAGCCGTTCGGCGGTGACCGCGCCGTCCGCGGCCAGGTCCACGAGCCACATGCTCTTGCGGTGGCCTGCCTCGGAGAAGGAGTACGGCAGCGGGGAGCCGGAGTAGCGGACGCGCTCGGTGATGGTCTGGCAGCCGTGGAGGTGGCCGAGCGCCACGTAGTCGACGCCGTGGAAGACGCCGGCGGGGACGGCGGCGACGCCGCCGACGGTGATGTCCCGCTCGCTGTCGCTGGGTTCGCCGCCGGTGACGAAGGCGTGGGCGAGGACGACGGACCGGGTGCCGGGCGGGCGGGTCGCGAGGTCGGCCCGGACCCGGTCCATGGCGGCGGCGAGCACGGCCTCGTGGCCGGCCTTGTCGACACCGAACTCGCCCCGGACCAGGGCGGGTTCCAGGTAGGGCAGGCCGTAGAGGGCGACGTCGCCGTGGGCGTCCCGAGGAGCACCGGGGTGCCGCACTCGGCGGGCGCGGTCCGCAGGTGGATGCCGGCCCGGCCGATGAGACCGGCGCCCACGCCGAGGCGGCGGGCGGAGTCGTGGTTGCCGGAGATCATCACGGTCGGTACGCCGAGGCCGGCGAGCCGGTGCAGGGCGTCGTCGAACAGTTCGACCGCGGCGAGCGGCGGCACCGCCCGGTCGTACACGTCGCCCGAGACGACCACGGCGTCCACGGCGTGCTCGCGCACGCTCGCGACCAGGTGGTCGATGAAGGCGGCCTGGGCGTCGAGCATGTTCACCCGGTGGAAGGCGCGGCCCAGATGCCAGTCGGACGTGTGCAGCAGTCTCATGATCCCCCGAGACTAACCGCCGGGTCCGACACCACGGGCGGTTGCTCCCGTATCGGCCGTTCCCGCCCCGGAATTTGGCACCTCTTTGCCCGACTTCGGGCAGTTCGCCCGGTGGGTCATGCGTCCCCGTACGCCTCTCCGCCCACCTCGAACCCGGCCGTCCCGGCCGTCGCGTCGGCGAGCCAGGCGCGGAAGGCGTCCACGTCGGCGTCCGGCAGCCCGATCTCGATCGTGACGGCCTCCCCGTAGTGCACGCCGCGCACCTCGCGCCCGGTGGCGCGCAGGTCGTTCTGGAGCTTTCCGGCGCGCTGGTGGTCGACGGTGACCGTGGCCAGCCGGAACCGGCGCCGGGTGATCGTGCCGAGCGCGTCGATGGCCTCGCCGACCGCTCCGCCGTAGGCGCGGATGAGCCCGCCCGCGCCGAGCTTGACCCCGCCGTAGTACCGGGTGACGACGGCGACGACGTACCGCATGTCGCGGCGCAGCAGCATCTGGAGCATGGGGACGCCGGCGGTGCCGCCGGGCTCCCCGTCGTCGCTGGCCTTCTGGATCGCGGCGTCGGCGCCGACGACGTACGCCCAGCAGTTGTGGGTGGCGTCGGCGTGCTCCTTGCGCACGGCCGCGACGAACTCCTGCGCCTCCTGCTCGGTGGCCGCGGGGGCGAGGGCGCACAGGAAGCGCGAGCGGTTGACCTCGGTTTCGTGCACGCCCGCGCGGGCGACCGTGCGGTACTCGTCCTGCATCCGGCCAGCCTATGCGCTCGCCTCCCGCCACCCGGAGGCGCCGGCGCGGGCGGGCTCGCGGGCGGGGGCGGGAATCTCCCGGCGCCGCCGTCCGTTGTGCGCGGGGAGAGCGTGTCCACGAGCCGAAGGAGGCCGCCGGTGTACGGCGACGAGGAAACCGTCCGCAGGATTCTCACCGGGCTCGGCGACACCTGGGCCGTGGTGGGCCTGTCCGGCAACCGGCAGCGCGCGGCGTACGGCGTCGCGGAGGTCCTCCAGCGCTTCGGCAAGCGCGTGGTGCCGGTGCACCCGAAGGCCGAGACCGTGCACGGCGAGCGGGGGTACGCCTCCCTGGCGGACATCCCCTTCGACGTGGACGTGGTCGACGTGTTCGTCAACAGCGACCTCGCCGGGCCGGTCGCCGACGAGGCGGTCACCAAGGGCGCCAAGGCGGTCTGGTTCCAGCTCGGCGTCGTCGACGAGGCGGCGTACGAGCGGACCCGCGCGGCGGGGCTGGACATGGTGATGGACCGCTGCCCGGCGATCGAGATCCCGCGCCTGGGCTGACCGCCCGCCGGGCGCCCGCCGCCCCGCACCCGTCGCCGCGGCCCGGCCCGGCCGACGGCCGTCCGCTTCCCCTGCCACCGCCCGGGAGACCACCATGCCGGAACCGGAGATCGACGCCCTCGTGTTCGACGTGCTCGGCACGCTCGTCGACGAACCCGCCGGACTCCGCGCCGGCATCCGGGACCTCGCGCCCTCGCTCGACGGCTCCCGTGTCGAGGAGCTGGTCTCGCTGTGGCTGTCCCACGTCGACCGCGAGCAGCGCCGCGTCCTCGACGGCGACCGGCCCTACGTCGCCGGTGACGTCCTCGACCGGGAGGCCGCCCGGCGCGTCGCCGACGCGGCCGGCGTCTGCGACGCGGCCGCCGTGGCGGAGCTGGCGAGGGCCGGACGCCGGGTCCCGCCGTGGCCCGACACCGTCGCCGGGCTCGCCCGGCTCGCCGGACGGTTTCCGCTGATCGGGCTCTCCAACGCCGGCCGGACCGCCCTGCTGGAGATCGGTGCCCATGCCGGGCTGCGCCTGCACCAGGTGCTGTCCGCCGAGGACGCGCGGAGCTACAAGCCGGACCCGGCGGTCTACCGGCTCGCGGTGACCGTCGCCGCCCGGCCTCCGGAGCGGCTGCTGATGGTCGCCGCTCACGCCTGGGACCTGCGCGGGGCGCAGGCGCTCGGCCTGCGCACCGCCTACGTCGCCCGCCCGGTCGGCGACCCGCCCGCCCGCTCCGACCGGTTCGACCTGTACGCCGACGACCTGACCGACCTGGCCGACCGGCTCGACCGGCTCCGCGCCCCGCGCGGCTGACCGGGCGCCGGGCGCGGCGCCGGGTCACGTCTCCTCGACCGCGGCGGTCGGCCGGGCGGCGGTCTCTTCCGGCGTGAGGCGGCGGGGCGGCGACGGGCGCTCGTCCCCGGCGGGCCGGGCGGCCGACGCGTCGCACCGGTCCAGGAAGTCCGCCAGGGCGGCGTCGAACGCCTCGGGGCGTTCCAGGTTCGGCATGTGGGCCGCGCCGTCGACGACGACCAGCTCGGAGTCGGGAAGCAGGTCGTGCATGACCCGGGCGTCCCGGACAGGTGTGTACGCGTCCTCGGCCCCGACGACGACCAGCGCGGGGACGGTGAGACGGCTCAGCACCGGCCGGTAGTCGGGGCGTTCGGCCCGTCCTCGCAGCGCCGCCGCGGCACCCCGCGGGTCGGTGGCGGTCATCATGCGGTGCACGTGCTCGGCGACGGCGGGGGGTGCGTGCGGGGCGACCATCTTGTACAGGACCTCGTCCGCGTAGCCCCGCATGCCCTCGCGCAGCAGCCGGTCCGCCATGGCGTTGCGGGCCTTGCGTCCCTCGGGCGTCTCCGGTGCGGCGAAGGTGTCGGCGAGCAGCACGCCGCGCACGCGCCCGGGGTGGCGGGCGCAGTATTCCATGACGATCTGGCCGCCCATCGACAGGCCGCCGAGGACGCAGCGCTCCACGTGCAGGCTGTCGAGCAGGTCCTCGATGTCCTGGGCGAACGCCGCCATGGAGGTGACGCCGTGGGCGGGGGTGAGGCGCCGTAGCCCCGGAGGTCCGGGGCGATCACCCGGCGTCCGGGCGCGAAGGCGGCGAGCTGCGGGGCCCACATCGTGTGGTCGAAGGGGTGGCCGTGGACGAGGACGAGCGGCAGCGCGGACGACGCGCCGGCCCCTCCCTCGTCCCGGTAGGCGAGACGGGGTGACATGCGATCGACCCTAGGAGCGCGGCTGCCGTCGGTGCAATCAAAACATCGCCCTCGGTGCAATGTGGCGGGTCCGGTGGCCGGCGCCTGACGGGGCATCGGGGACCGCGGCCGTGGGGGTGGAGCCGGGGCGGGTCAGCCCTGCGTGGGGCCGGGGCGGGTCAGCCCTGCGTGGGGCCGGGACGGGTCAGCCCTGCGTGGGGCCGGGACGGGTCGGCCCTGCGTGGGGCCGGGGCGGGTCAGCCCTGCGTGGGGCCGGGGCGGGCCGGGCCGCCGGGGCGCCGAGGGCGGCCGGGTCGCCGTGCGCCACCGCCGCCAGCGTCCCGAGGGCCTCCGCCAGAACGTCGAGCGGCGCGGAGGCCAGGCCCAGCCGGACGCAGTCGGCCGCGGCGGCCCCGCCCGGGGACGCGGCCGGGGCCGTACCGGCCGCCGGGGCCGCGAACGACGGTCCCGGCGTCACCGCGATGCCGTGGGCGGCCGCGGCCGCGGTGAACGTGTCCGCCCTCCACGGCCGCGGCAGGTGCCACCAGGCGTAGTACGCCCGCGGATCGGTCCGGACGGCGAACCCCCTCAGGTGCCGGGCGACCAGCCGTTGCCGGCGGGCGGCGTCGGCGCGCTTGGCGCGCACCAGCCGGGTGACGGTGCCGTCCGCCATCCACCGCCGGGCGGCCTCGAGGGCGAAGCCCCCCGCGGTCCAGCCGCCCGACCGGAGCGCGCCGCCCACCTCCTCGGTGCGCCCCTCGGGACGACGAGGAAGCCGACGGTGAGGCCGGGGGCGACCCGCTTCGAGAGACCGTCGACCACATAGGTGTGGTCGGGGCGTGGGCGGCGAACGGCTCGGCCCCGTCGCAGAGGAAGGACCACACGCGGTCCTCGACGACCGGCAGGCCCAGTTCGCGCACGCGGGCCGCCAGCTGCCGGCGGCGGTCCTCCGGCATGGTCGCCGACGTCGGGTTGTGCAGGGTCGGCTGCAGGTACAGCGCCGACAGCGGTGCCCTGCGGTGGGCCGCGGTCACGGCGTCGGGAAGGACGCCGTCCGCGTCCCCGGCGAGCGGGACCAGGACGACGCCGAGCCGCGCCGCGATCTCCTTGACCAGGGGATAGGTCAGCGTGTCGATGCCCACGCGGCCGCCGGGCCGGACCAGCGCCGCCAGGGCTCCGGCGATGGCCTGCCGGGCGTTGCCGGTGAACAGGATCCGGCCGGGGGCGGGGCGCCATCCGGCCGTCGCCAGCAGGGCGGCGGTGGCCTCGCGCGCGGCCGGTGTGCCCGTGGCGGGCACGGTCCGGGTCACGTCGGCGAGCACGTCGGGGCGCAGCAGCGGTGCCAGGCCGGACGCGACGAGCTCCGCCTGTCCGTCCGCCGTCGGGTAGTTGAGTTCCAGATCGACCCGCGCGGTGCCGGACGGCTCGGCCAGTGCCCGGCCGGACGGCACCGGCGCGGCCCGCACGAAGGTGCCGCGGCCGACCTCTCCGACGACCAGTCCGCGCCGGACGAGTTCGGCGTAGACGCGGCCGGCCGTGGACGGCGCGATCCCCCGCCGGCGTGCGAAGACCCGCTGCGGGGGCAGGCGTCGGCCCGGTGCGAGCCGCCCGCTGAGGATGTCGGCGGCGATCCGGTCGGCGATCCGCTGGTAGTCGTGCACGGCACCAGTAAAACGCCCGGCCGGAACCCCCGGCCCGCGAAGCCGGTCTCCGTGTCCGTTCCGTCGCGGGCCCGGCGCCGCCATAATGCTCGCGTGACCGCCTCCCCACGCCCCGGTCGCCCCGCCCGGAACGGTTTCCGGTCGTCGTCGTGGGTGCCGGGCCCGCCGGGCTGACCGTCGGCAACGTCCTGCGGGCCGCGGGCCTCGACTGCCTGGTGCTGGAGACCGAGTCGCGCGCGTTCATCGAGCAGCGGCCGCGCGCGGGGGTCGTCGAGGAGTGGGCGGTGCGGGGGCTCGAGCGACGCGGGCTGGCGCGGCGGCTGCTGGAGCGGGCGCAGGTGCATCCCGAGTGCGAGTTCCGCTTCGCGGGCGAGCGGTTCCGGTTCCGGTACAGGGAACTGACGGGACTTCACCACTTCGTCTATCCGCAGCAGTTCCTGGTGACGGACCACGGCACCGCGTCGGCGGATCCGTACGCCGTGGGTGTCGCCCGGCCCGGCTGCGCCGGCTGTTCACCTCGCCCACGGCGGCGGCCGCGTTCGCGGAGAAGTACCTCGGAGCGGGCACCACGGGCTGAGGACGCCGGGCCCCGGGAGGCCTCAGTCGTGGGCCGGCCGCCCGGCGAGCCGGTGGTCGGCGACGTTCAGGGCCTCGCCGACCAGCCGGCGCAGATGGCCGTCGCGCAGGGAGTAGACGACCCGGCGGCCCTCCTTGCGGGTCTGCACGAGGCCCGCGAGCCGCAGCCGGGCCAGGTGCTGGCTGACGGCGGGCCGGGCCGCGCCGCACGCCTCGGTGAGGGTGCCGACGTCCGCCTCCCCGGTGGTCAGGGTGTGGAGCAGGGCGAGCCGGGTCCGGTCGCCGAGCAGGGCGAGGAGTTCTGCGGCGAGCGCGAGCTGCTCCTCGCCCGGGGTGCGCGGATGCGCATCGTGCGCAGATGACAGGTGCATGCGTGCGCTCATACGCACATAATGGCCTCCTGGAGGGTGAACGTCCAGCCGATCGGCCGACGCGACCGGAAGGGGAATCCGTGAGCGACCACGAAGAGGCCCGCCCGCACCACCGCGACCCGCACGCCGCCGACCCGTCCCGCCCTCGCCCCGCGGGCCGGGTCCACCCACCCCAGGAGCACCCGCACCCCGCTGACCGGTCGCGCCCCAGCCACGACCACCCGCTCCCCGTGGGCCGGCCCCACGCCCACCACGACCACCCGCACCCCGCGGACCGGCCCCACCCCCACCACGACCACCCGCACCCCGCGGCGGACGCGCGCTGTCGTCATCGTCATCACCTCCCCCGCAGCGGCGCCCGCGCCGTCCTGCGGCGCCTCGCCCATCTCCTCACCCCCCACTCGCACGAGAGCGCCGGCGCGGTGGACCCGGCCCTGGAGTCGTCGGCGCGCGGCCTGCGCGCCCTGTGGGTGTCGCTGGCGGTGCTCGGCGCGACCGCGCTGGCGCAGGCGATGGTCGTCCTGGCCTCGGGATCGGTGGCGCTGCTGGGCGACACGGTGCACAACACCGCGGACGCGCTCACCGCCGTTCCGCTGGGCGTGGCCTTCCTGCTGGGCCGGCGGGCGGCCACCCGGCGGTTCACCTACGGCTACGGGCGGGCCGAGGACCTGGCCGGTCTGGTGATCGTCGTGATGATCGCCGCGTCGGCGGCCTTCACGGCGTGGACGGCGGTGGACCGGCTGCTGGCCCCGCGCGACGTCGCGCACGTCCCGGCCGTCGCGGTGGCGGCGCTGGTCGGCTTCGCCGGCAACGAGTGGGTGGCCCGGTACCGCATCCGTGTCGGCCGGGCCATCGGCTCGGCGGCGCTGGTCGCCGACGGCCTGCACGCCCGCACCGACGGCTTCACGTCGCTGGCGGTACTGCTGGGGGCCGGCGGCGCGGCCCTCGGGTGGCGGCTCGCCGACCCGCTGGTGGGGCTGGCGATCACGGCCGCGATCGCGCTGGTGCTGCGGGACGCGGCACGGGAGGTGTTCCGGCGGGTCCTGGACGCCGTCGACCCGGCGCTGGTGGACCGGGCCGAGCGGGCGCTCGCCGGGGTGGCGGGGGTGCGGGAGGTCGAGGAGCTGCGGCTGCGCTGGATCGGGCACCGGCTGCGCGCCGAGGTGGCGGTCGTGGTGGACGGCGAGGCCACGCTCCGCGAGGCCCACCGGGTCGCCGTGGAGGCCGAGCACGCGCTGCTGCACGCCGTGCCGCGGCTGACCGCCGCGCTGGTGCACGCGGATCCGGCGCCGGCCCCGGCGAGCCGGACCCGCATCTGCCGCTGGCCCACCACGCCGCGCCGGCCTGACGCGGTCCCGTGCCGTCAGGCGACGCCGAGGCCCTCCAGGACCGCCGCGCCGGGCAGTTCGGCGAAGGCCTTGCCGGGCACGAGGAGTTTGCCGCGCCGGCGTCCGCTGCCGACGAGGACGTAGGGCAGGTCGACGACGGCCGAGTCCACCAGCACCGGCCATCCCTCGGGCAGTCCGATCGGGGTGATGCCGCCGTACTCCATGCCGGTCTCGCCGGTGGCGGTGCCCATCGGGGCGAAGGAGGCCTTGCGGGAGCCCAGGTGACGGCGGACGGCGCCGTTGACGTCGACGCGGGTGGTGGAGAGGACGACGCACGCGGCGAGCGTGGTCGCGCCGCCCCGCTTGCCGGTGACGACCACGCAGTTGGCGGACTGCTCGAGCAGATCGCGGCCGTAGTGCTCGACGAAGACGGCGGTGTCGGCCCACTGCGGGTCGGTGTCGACGTAGAGGATGTGGTCGGCGGGGACGCTGCCGCTCCAGTGGCGCACGGCGGCGGCGACCGGTGCGGTCAGTTCGCCGAGGGCCTCGGGGCGGGCGTCGCGGTGTCGAAGTGTCCGATGGGTGCCTGCATGGCGGCACGCTAGCAAGGGCGGTGGCGGCCGCGGCCGGTCGTCTCAGCGGACGGGCGGCACGGACACGGCCATCACCATCTCCATCGGCGTGTCGCCCGTGTTGCCGTACGTGTGCGGGGTGTCGGCCTCGAAGGAGGCGCTGGCTCCGGCGGGCACGCGGTACTCGGTGCCGTCCACGGTGAGGGTGAGTTCCCCGGCGGTGACGTGCACCAGTTCGACCGTGCCCGCGGGGTGCGGGTCGGAGGGGCTGGACTCGCCGGGCATCAGCCGCCAGTCCCACATCTCCAGGGGGCCGGGGGCCTCGGTGCCGGCGAGGAGCCGGTTGTAGCTGCCGGCGTCGGTGTGCCACAGCCGGACGGCCTGGTCGGCGGGGACGACGCGGACGGCGGGTCCCTGCTCGTAGTCGAGCAGGGAGGTGATGCTGACGCCGAGCGCGTCACCGATCTTCACCACCGTGCCGAGGCTGGGGTTGGTGCGGGCCTGCTCGATCTGGATGAGCATGCCGCGGCTGACCCCCGCGCGGGCGGCCAGCGCGTCCAGGGTGAAGCCGCGCTCGGCGCGCCAGCGTTTGACGTTGCGGGCCAGGGACTGGGTCAGCAGGTCGAGGTCCGACACGATTCCGTCCATTATTTTGGATGACACGGTGCAGTCTGATGAACTACCTTCTGCTGCACCCGATCGTTCACCGCACTGTACTGCGAGGCGAGCACCCCATGACAGCGCTCTTCGCCCTGACCACCAGCCTCCTGTGGGGGCTGGCCGACTTCGGCGGCGGGCTGCTGACCCGGCGCACGCCCGCGCTCACGGTGGTCGTCGTCTCGCAGGCCATCGCCGTCGCGGTGCTCGGCGCCGTCGTGGTGGCCACGGGCGGCTGGAGCGCGTGGGGCCCGCGCCTGTGGTTCGCGGTCGCGGCCGGCCTGGTCGGCCCGGTGGCGATGCTCGCCTTCTACAAGGCGCTCGCCCTGGGGCCGATGGGCGTCGTCTCCCCCCTCGGCTCCCTGGGCGTGGCCGTCCCGGTCGGGGTGGGCCTGGTGCTCGGCGAGCGCCCGGGCCTGCTGCAACTGGCCGGCGTGCTGGTCGCCGTGGCGGGTGTCGTCCTCGCGGGCGGCCCGCAGTTCCGGGGCGCCCCGTGCAGCGGCAGACGGTGGTCCTCACGCTGGTCGCGGCCTTCGGCTTCGGCGCGGTGATGGCCCTGATCGCCGAGGCGTCGACGACCCTGACCGGCCTGTTCCTCGCCCTGTTCGTGCAGCGCGTCACCAACGTCGCCGCGGGCGGTCTCGCCCTGTACGTCTCCGTGCGCAGGGGCGGTCCCGCCCTCGCCCGGGCGGGTTCCCCTGGGGCGCGCTGCCGGCGCTGGCGTTCGTGGGCCTGGCCGACGTCGCGGCGAACGGCACGTACTCGCTGGCCGCCCAGCACGGCCCGGTGACCGTCGCGGCGGTGCTCGCCTCGCTGTACCCGGTGGTGACCGCCCTCGCGGCGCGCGGGGTGCTCAGCGAGCGGCTGCGCGGTGTCCAGGCGGCGGGCGCGGGCCTGGCGCTCGTGGGCACGCTTCTGCTGGCCACGGGCTGAGGCGCGCCGCCGGCCCTTGGGGCGCAGGCGGGCGGCGCCCGGCCCGGCCACGGGGCGGAGGCGGGCGGGGCCCCGGTCAGTGCTCCGCGTCGAGCCGGGCCAGGGCGGCCACGGCGGACTCGTCCAGCTCCGCCAGGGCGCGCAGCTGGTCCGGCGTGGTCCCGTCCGGTATCGGCACCGGCGCCGGGGTCCGCAGCGGCGGCTGCCAGCCCTCGCCGGGGGTCCAGCGGCGTACGACACGGGCGGGCGCGCCCGCCACCACGGCGTGGTCGGGGACCGTGCCCGGACGACGGCGCCCGCGGCCACCACGACGTTCCGCCCGATACGGGCCCCGGGCAGGATCACGGCACCGGTGCCGATCCAGCAGCCGGGGCCGATCTCCACGGGCTCCATCCGCGGCCACTGCTTGCCGATGGGCTCGTGCGGGTCGTCGTAGGAGTGGTTGGTGGACGTGACGTACACGTAGGGCCCGAAGTAGCAGTCGCTGCCGATGGTGACGGTGGTGTCGGCGATGACATGGCTGCCGCGACCGAGGACCACGCCGTCGCCGATGCGCAGGATCGGGTCCGGGCCGAGGTCCAGGTCGGGCATGAGCCCGGCGGTCAGGGTGACCTGCTCGCCGATGATGCAGTGGGCGCCCACTTCGATCCAGGGTTCGCCGAAGACCGTGCCGAGCGGGAAGGCCAGCCGGGTGCCGGTGCCCAGCGCGCGGAAGCGCAGGCGCCCCGGGCGCTCGGCCGTGACGGAGCCCGTGCGCTGCACCCAGGCCCAGCCCGCGTGGACGGCCCGCTGGACGAGGCGGCCCCGCCAGGACGAGAACGTGTTCTTGCGCTTCGGCACCCGCTCACGGTACTCAGCGCGGCCCGTGGCCAGGGGACGGGAGCCCTGTGATCTTCGCCCACCGGGTGGCGTACCGTGCCGTACATCACCCGACCAGGAGGCGACGATGACGCACAAGGCGCTGATCACGGGCATCGGCGGCAGGGAACCGAAGGTGGACGGCGAGGCGTTCGTGGCGCCGACGGCCACCGTGATCGGGGACGTGACGCTGCACGCGGGGGCGAGCGTCTGGTACGGGGCGGTGCTGCGCGGCGACGTGGAGAAGATCACCGTCGGCGCGAGCAGCAACGTCCAGGACAACTGCACGCTGCACGCCGATCCCGGGTTCCCCGTCACCGTGGGCGAGCGGGTCTCCATCGGGCACAACGCCGTCGTCCACGGGGCGACCGTCGGCGACGACTGCCTGATCGGCATGGGCGCGACGGTGCTCAACGGCGCGGTGATCGGCGCGGGCTCGCTGGTCGCGGCGCAGGCGCTGGTGCCGCAGGGCATGGAGGTGCCGCCGGGTTCGCTGGTCGCGGGGGTGCCGGCGAAGGTCCGGCGGGAGCTGACCGAGGAGGAGCGGCAGGGGATCACGCTCAACGGCACCATGTACGCGGCGCTGGCCGTGGGACACCGGGACAAGGTCGGGGGCTGACGCCCGGGGGGTGCGGGCCGCGGCCCGCACCCGGGAGGCGGTCCGCGGCGTGACCGTGGCCGCCCCGTCCCCGCGCCCCGGCCGCTACTCGGCGGCGGACAGGGGCACGGCCCGCTTCGCCCTTCGCTTCAGTACCAGCACCGAGACGGCGCCGATGAGGACCGCCGCCAGCAGGCCCACCCACGAGAAGCGCTTCAGCCAGGACTCGGCGACGATGCCGACGTAGTGGACGACGGCCGTCGTGCCGCCCGCCCAGAGGATCCCGCCGAGGACGTTGGCGGTGAGGAACTTCCAGTACGGCATGTGCAGCACGCCCGCGAGCGGTCCCGCGAAGATGCGCAGCAGGGCGACGAACCGGCCGAAGAACACCGCCCACATGCCCCACTTCCGGAACGAGCGCTCGGCGGTGGCGATGTGTCCTTCGCTGAAGTGGCGCGGGAACTTCCGGCCCAGCCGCGCCAGCAGCGGCCGGCCGCCCCTGCGGCCGATGGCGTACCCGGCGGAGTCGCCGGCCACGGCGCCGGCGGTGGCGCAGATCCCGAGGATCAGCGGGTCGACGCCGGTGTGCTGGGAGGACAGCAGCGCCGCCGAGACCAGGACGATCTCGCCGGGCAGCGGGATGCCGAGGCTCTCCACGGCGATGACCAGGCCCACCACGGCGTAGACCGCCGCCGCGGGCACCGTGCCGAGCCACTCCTGGACGTGCACCGCGCCATCCTCCCGATCTCTCGTGCCGGCCTGCCCGAGCAGCCTACTTGGTCACTACACGGAACGGACGTCCGCGCTCGTGCGCAGGGCGAGGTCGCCCGAGGAGGCGCCCGCCCACACGGTCCGCCGGCCGGTACCCGGCACCCAGTCGTGGCGGACGGGGTCCCAGCACGACAGGGTGCGCGCGGACACGTGCACGGTGATCCGGCGCCGCTCCCCCGCGCGCAGGGCGAGCCGCCGGTAGCCGGCCAGCGCCCGCACCGGCTGGTCCAGGCGCAGGTCGGGCGAGGGCCCGACGTACACCTGCGGCACCGCGATGCCGTCGCGCCGGCCGGTGTTGCGGACGGTGAGGGAGACGTCGAGCCCGCCCCGCGCCGGCCGGGCGTCCAGGTCCTCGTAGGCGAAGGACGTGTACGACAGCCCGTGGCCGAAGGGGAACAGCGGCCGCACGCCGTGCGCGTCGTACCAGCGGTGGCCGGTGTGCACGCCCTCCGAGTACTGCTGGACGCCGTCCACTCCGGGGTAGCGCCGGGGGTCGGCGGCGACCGGGTGGTGGGCGTCGTCGGCCGGGAAGGTCTGGGTGAGCCGCCCGCCGGGGTCGCGCTCGCCGAACAGGACGGCGGCCGTGGCGGCGGCGCCCTCCTGGCCGGGGTAGTACATCTGGAGGACGGCGCCGGTGCCCTCCAGCCACGGCATCGAGGTGGCCGAGGAGGTGTTGAGGACGACGGTGGTGCGCGGGTTGGCCCGGGTGACCGCCTCGATCAGCCGCTCCTGGTTGCCCGGGAGGGCGAGGGTGGTGCGGTCCTGCCCCTCGGTCGCGTCCTCGTAGGCGAAGAGGACCACGTCGTCGGCGGCGCGGGCGGCCCGGACGGCCTCGGCCACGTCCGCCGCGCGGGTCGCGCCGGTGATGTGGCGCAGCCGGAACAGCTGCCCGGACCCGCCGCCCTGCGCGGTGACGCGCAGCGCGTGCCGGCCCGCGGCGAGCCGCACGGTCCTGCGGCGCACGGCGAGGCCGTCGGGCGCGGTGGTGACCAGCCCGCCGGCGAAGTACTCGGTGTACCCGGGGGCCATCGGGAACAGGTCGGTGCCGTCCAGCAGGACCTCGGGGCGCAGGGCCGGTCCGGCGGAGTAGTGCAGGACGAACGTCCAGTCGTCGTCGGCGTCGACGGTGAGCGTGCCGTCGTACGTCCAGGTCGCGCCGGCGGGGACGCGCCGTTCCTCGGTGTCGAGGGCGGGCGTGAACGCCCGGCGGGGCAGGGGTTTGCCGTGGACGTCCTCGCCGAGCGCGTAGGCCGTCTCCCCCGCGCGGGACGCCAGGGCGTCGAGCGGGCTGCCGGCGTGGTCGGGGACGACGTGCGCGCTGCCGCCTCCGCCGACCAGGGGGCGGGCTCCGGTGGGCCGATCACGGCGAGGCGGCGGCCCGGCCGCAGGGGCAGGGTGCCGCGGACGTTGCGCAGGAGGGTCGCGCCCGCCTCGGCGACCTCGCGGGCGACGGCTGCGCCGGCCGCGGCGTCGCGCGCGGCACGGCGGGGCGGGGCGGCGTCGAGGAGGCCGAACCGGTCCATGACGGTCAGGACGCGGCGCACGGCCCGGTCGACGTACCGCTCGGGGACCGTGCCGTCCGCCACGGCCTGCCGCAGTGCCGCCCCGAAGTGCCGTCCGTCGGGCATCTCCATGTCGAGGCCCGCGGTGAGGGACGCGGCCGTGCTGTGCGTGGCCGACCAGTCGCTCATCACCCAGCCGTCGAAGCCCCAGAGGCCGCGCAGGATGCCGGTGAGCAGCGTGCGGTTCTCGCTCGCGTGCGTGCCGTTGACCTTGTTGTAGGCGGCCATCACCGCCCCGGTGCCGGCGGTGACGGCCGCCTCGAAGCCGCGCAGTTCGACCTCGTGCAGGGTGCGCTCGTCGACGCGGACGTCGACGGTCTCTCGGTCCTTCTCCTGGTTGTTCAGCGCGAAGTGCTTCACGGTGGCGATCAGGCCCTCGCCCTGGATGCCCTCGATCTCGGCGGCGACCAGGTCGGCCGCGAGCAGCGGGTCCTCGGTGAAGGTCTCGAAGTTCCGGCCCGCGTACGGGGTGCGGATGAGGTTGACCATCGGGGAGAGCAGCACGTCCTGGCCGAGGGCGCGGCCCTCGCGCCCGATGACCTGCCCGTAGCGGCGGGCCAGTGCGGGGTCGAACGCGGACGCCAGCAGGACGGGGGCGGGCAGCGCGGTGGCCCGGGCCGTGACCCGGACGCCGGCCGGACCGTCGGCCAGCCGCAGCGGCGGGATGCCGAGGCGGGGCACGCCGGGGACGTAGCCGGCCTGGCCCAGCGGGGCGGGGTCGGTGGCGCCGTGCAGCAGCGCGGTCTTCTCGTCCCGCGTCAGCCGCGCGAGCAGTTCCTCGACGCGCGGACCGGCGGCCCGGCCGGCGGGGTTGCCGGCGTACGCCGGGGCGGGGGAACCGCCGGTGGCGGCCGAGGCGACGGCGACGGCGGCCAGCAGGCGCAGGGTGGTGCGCCGGGAGGGGGGCCGGGGCGGCCGGGAGACGGGGTCGGGCATGAGCCGTGGCTCCTTCGGTGCGTGCGGGGCTTGCGCGCACTATGCGCCACGGCGGGGCTGACATCCCGTCAGGCACGGTCGGCGCGGCGGGTCCCGTGGTCCACCTCGGTGACGGCGTCGGCGACGGGCCGCGACCAGGTCCGCCACCGTCCCTCCCTCGAGGGCCCGGCGGAACGCCGTGGCCGGCGAGAGGCCCTGCCCCAGGAGGCGGAACGCCCCGCACCCGCCGGACACGGCGACGGGGCCCCGGGCCGGCACCACCGCCCGCCCGGAGCCCCGTCGGTCAGGGGCCGACCCGGCTGCTCAGCCGTTGGGGCGCAGCGTCCACACGACGGTCATCTCCCCGGTCACGGCACCGTCCTCGCGCCGGATGGCGACGGCCACCGGGAACTCGGGCCGCCTGCCCTCGTCCAGCTCGGCGACGATCTCGGCGATCGGCCGGCCCAGCGTCGCCGTCGCGGTGACGGGGCCCAGCGCGATCTTCTTGAACGCGATCTCGGCGTGGACGGGCAGCGGGACGGCACGGGAGAGCTGGTCGCCGAAGGCGGCCAGCACGATGGCGCCGCTGGCCGACTCGCCAAGGGTGAACATGGCCCCGGCGTGCGGCCCGCCGACGTGGTTGCGGTACTCGCTCTGGTCCGGCAGGGCCAGCACGGCCTTCTCCGGAGTGGTCTCCAGGTACGCCAGGTTCAGCGTCCGAACCATGGGCACCGTCGCGGCGAGCAGCTCGCCGATCGACATCTGATCTGCGCTCATGGCGACAGGTTACCCGTGAGTAGCATCCGGGGCCAGGGCCGGCGGGTGATCACCGTATGCTTGCCGCGCATGTGGCCAGGAGAACAGCCGACCGGCGGGGGCCCCGACCCCCGGCACCAGCCGAACCCCGACCCCCACGCGCGGCCAGGCGTCCCGCCGTCCGGCGGATGGCACGCCGCCCCGACCACCCCGGTGCCCGCGCCGCCCGGCGGCGGTGGCGGCAGCCGCCGGACGGCGGTGATCGCGGTCGTCGCCGCGGCGGCGGTCGTCGTGGCCGCCGCCGTCACCGGTACCGTCCTCCTGGGCGGCGAGGGCACCGGGCGGACCGTGCCCGGCCCGGCCGCCTCCACCGGGTCCACGGGTTCACCGGCCGGCCCCGGGGACGATCCGCGCGGCGGCGACGGGGTCCCGCGGCCGACCGTCCAGGGCTGGAAGACCGTGGTCAACCCGGACCTCGGCATCGCCTTCGACGTGCCGGCGTCCTGGGAGCGGCAGTCGCCGGACTGGGTCAGCTACGTCGCGGAGGACGACGACCCGGAGGAGAAGCCCCTGGTCGCCATGAAGGCCCCCGCCGTGCTCCAGGAGCAGTGGTGCAGCTTTGACGACGACCGGGACGGCTCCGTCGACCACACCCCCCTCGCCACGGCGGGCACCCGGGGCAACAACGGTGCCCGCGGCACCGAGGAGATCGCCCGGACCGACTCGGCGAACTGGGTCTACGGCCTCTACACGCAGCCCGACCGCGCCAAGGTCTCCACCGGGCCCGTCGCCTCCTTCACCACCGCCTCCGGCGTCACCGGCAGCGTGGCCACCTCCCGTTCCTCCGGGGTGGCGCGCAAGGACAAGTGCGACTCGGACGGCAAGGCGACGACGTTCGCGTTCAAGTCCGCCGACGGCGACCTGGTCTCCTGGTCGTTCGTGGGGCCGCGGGCGTCGGGGAGGAGGTCCCGGAGGCCACCGTCCGCAAGATCCTCGGGACGGTCCGGGAGTACGAGCCGGCCGGCTCCTGAGTTTCGGTACGTCCCTGACAAAGGGCGGTGACCGAATCGTGTCCCGGACGCGGATAGGGTTGCTGGCCATGTGGCCAGGACAGCAGCCGCCCGGGGGCGAGCAGAACCCGCAGCAGAACAACCCGTACCAGCAGCCGGGGTACCAGCAGCCGAATCCGTACCAGCAGCCGGGCTACCAGCAGCCCAACGCGTATGCGCAGCAGCCGCAGTGGGGCCCCGCCCAGCCGGTGGGGGCCCCGCAGCCGCCCACCCAGGGCGGCGGTGGCGGCGGGAACCGGACCAAGCTGGTCGCGATCGTGGCGGCGACGGCCGTGGTGATCGCCGCCGGCGTCACCGGGTTCCTGGTGCTCGGCGGTGACAAGGACGACGAGGCGGACGGCGGGAAGGACGCCAAGCCGACCGCGAGCACGTCCGCCGAGCCCAGCGACTCCGCCGAGCCGAGCCCGACGGGCGGCGGCGACAACCCGCGCGGCGACGGCGAGCTGAAGCCCACCGTCCCCGGCTGGAAGGTGGTCGCCAACCCGCGCTTCGGCACGATGTTCGACGTCCCGCCCGAGTGGGAGATCGAGAAGACGGGCACGAGCGTCGGCTTCGAGTGGGAGGAGGAGGACGGCAAGATGGACCGCACCACCGTCACCGCCCCCGCCTACCTGAAGTCCAAGTGGTGCACCACCGACGACGACAAGGACGGCCAGGAGGAGGACACCGCCCTGGTCACCGCCGGCACGCGTGGCGAGAACGGCGCGAAGAACACCGACCAGGCCGCCGAGACCCGGGTGCCGTGGTGGATCTACGGCGGGTACACCCAGCCCGACAAGAAGAGCGTGAAGTACTCCAAGCCGAAGCCGTACAAGACGGCGTCGGGCATCGAGGGCAGCCTCGCCACCGCGCACTCGGTGAACACGCCTCAGAAGGGCAAGTGCGCCACCGACGGCAAGGCGGTCACCTTCGCCTTCAAGAACGGCGCGGGCGACTTCGTGACCTGGAACCTCTACGGCGCCAAGGGCGTCGACGAGGAGATCCCGCAGAAGACCATCGACAAGATCCTCAGCACCGTGCGCCTGACCGAGGAACCGCCGACGGAGTCGTGACGCACCGGGCCCGTGCCCTCAGCCGATGCCGAACGCCCCGTCGGGCGGCACCGGCGAGGGTACGGCGTCCTCGTCCCGCACCGGCCGCGCGTCGCCGGTGAACTCCCGGAGCGCGGGCCCGTGTTCGACGCGGGCCGGGAAGGCGTCGGCGGCGGTCAGCCGGACCAGGGCGGCCGTGTCCAGCGGGCGGTGCGCGGCCACGAGCACGGCGTTGCCGAAGCGCCGCCCGCGCAGCACGCCGGGTTCGGCGATCAGCGCCAGCTCCTCGAAGAACACGGCGAACGTGGCGAGTTGTGAGCGCAGGAAGGCGAACGGCGCGGCGTCGGGCAGGTTGGCCAGGTAGACGCCGTCGGCCCGCAGCACCCGCTCGGCCTCGCGGGCGTACCCGAGCGAGGTGAGGTGGGCCGGCACGCGGGAACCGCCGAAGACGTCGGCGACGAGGACGTCGGCCGTGTCCGCCGGGGCCGCCGTCAGCCAGGCCCGGGCATCGGCGGCGTGCAGGGCGATGCCGGCGCCGTCGGGCAGCGGGAGGTGCTCGGCGACCAGGTCCAGCAGGCCCCGGTCGGCGTCGACCACGTCCTGCCGGGAGCCGGGCCGGGTCGCGGCCAGGTACCGGGGCAGGGTGAGCGCTCCGCCGCCGAGGTGGAGGGCGTCCAGCGGACGCCCCGGCTCGGCGACGGTGTCCAGGACGTGCCCGAGGCGGCGCGCGTACTCGAACTCCAGGTGGGCCGGTTCGTCGAGGTCGACGTACGACTGCGGCGCCCCGTCGACCGTCAGCAGCCAGGCCCGCTCGCGGTCGACATCGGGCATCAGCCGGGCGGTGCCGTGGTCGACGGCACGGCTGACCGGTACGGGCTCGTTCACGGGGACCATTGTGCCGGGCCCGCGGGCACCGGTCTCACGCCCCGGCGCGGGCGGGGCGGGCGAGCAGCGCGTAGAGGACGGCGGAGACCACGAGCCCGGCCGGCAGGGCCAGGTCCACACCGGCCAGGAGACCGGCGACCGGGCCGGTGTAGAGGGTGTTGACGCACAGGGCGGAGGCGGTGACCCCGCCCGCCAGCGCCACCGCGCCCGGCAGGCTGAAGCCGCCGGTGTACCAGAAGGGCTGCGCGGGGTCTCGTCCATGAGGGCGGGGCCGTCGTAGCGGTTGCGGCGCAGCACGATGTCCGTGGCGTACACGGCCATGGCGGGGCCGAGCAGCACGACCGTGAGCTGGAGGACGTTGCTGACGGTGTCGAGGAAGTCGGAGACCAGGAGCCCGTAGAGGGTGAGGGCGACGGCGGCGGTGCCGTCGACGAGCACGCTGCGCGAGCGGCGGATGCGCAGGCCGACGGCCTGGAGGGCGAGTCCGGCGCTGTAGGCGGTCAGGGCGTTGATGGCGATGGTGCCGAGGACCAGGGCGAGCAGGAAGACGGGGTGGAACCAGCCCGGCAGGAGCTGTGCCAGCCCGGCCTGCGGATCGCTCATGTCGACCGCGGTGGCGGCGAGGGCGCCGAGGGAGCACGTGGCCACACCGGGCAGGAAACCGCCGAGCGCGGTCCAGCCGACGACCGCCTTCGCCGAGGTGGTGCGGGGCAGATAGCGGGAGAAGTCGGCGCTGGTGGTGTACGACAGCGGTCCCGAGCCGACGAGGGTGACGCCGGCGATCAGCACGGCCCACAGGTCGACGCCGGTCAGCGGTTCGGCGGCCGTGTACGAGAAGTCGGTGTGGCCGACGACGGCGACCGCGACGACGGCGAAGGCGGCGGTCAGGGCCAGGGTGATCGGAAGGTAGAGCCGCATGATCAGGGCGTGGCCGTAGACGCCGATGGCCAGGGTGAGAGCGGCGATCACGAGGATGACGGCCGTCTGCACGGCGGTGGTGGCCCGGATGCCGGTCTTCTCGACCAGGGCGAAGGCGGCGGTCGCGGCGGCGGCCAGGTTGAGGGCGAAGTAGCAGACCGAGATCAGCCAGCCGACGATCGCGTTGTTGACCCGGTTGCCGCGGATTCCGTAGACGGCTCGCGTGATCACTTCGCTGGGGGCTCCGGCGGCCGGCCCCGATATCGCCAGCAGACCCGTGAGCAGCCAGAACAGGTTGCCGGCCACGATCACCGCGAGGGCCTGCCACAGGCTCAGGCCCATCAGGACCAGGGCTCCGCCGATGACGAGGCTGAGGTAGTTCACGTTCGCCGCCGCCCAGACGGAGAACAACCGGCGGGGGCTGCCGTGGCGTTCGCCGTCGGGGATGTGGTCGATGCCGTGTGCCTCGACCCGTCCCGCCCGGTCCGACGGGGGCCGGGGCTCCTGGTGCTCGGCGCGGGCGCCGGGTTGCGGGTCGTCGATCGTGGACGCCATGGGCCCCTCCGGGTGCTGGTTGCCCCACCTGCTTGCTTGTTGGTCGCACACTCAATAGCATCGATTCCATGCCGTCAAGCGTTCAGAACAAGCGAATCCGCAAATCTCCGGCCGCCAGACGTGCGGAAATCGTTGCGGCAGCAGCGGGGGTCGCACTGACCGAGGGGCTGGAGTGCATCACGCTCCGCCGGATCGCCGAGGAACTGGACGTCCGGCCGGGGCTGATCAGCCACTACTTCCCCGCGGTCGAGGAACTGGTCGCGGAGGCCTACGGCAGCGCGGTCGGGTCCGAACTCGACGACCTGCTGCCGGCCGACCGGGGCGGCGCGACGTGCACACGGCATTTGGCGCGGTTCCTCGCCCGCACGTCCGGCCCCGCCTACGACGACATCAGCCGCCTGTGGCTCAACGCCCGCCATCTCAGCCGCTACCGCCCGGCGTTGAGGCAGCGCGTCGCCGTCCAGGAGGCGGCCTGGCGCGAGCGCCTGACGGACGCCGTCCGCGAGGGCGTGGAGCGGGGCGAGTTCCGCACGCCGGATCCGGTGCTGGCGGCGGTGCACATCCTCGTCGTCCTCGACGGCATCGGCATGCTCGTCAACAGCGACTCCCTCCAGGACGACCCGCCCGCCGTCCGCGACCTCCCGTTCGTCACCGCGGAACGCGAACTCGGGCTGGCGCCGGGCACGTTGACCGCGGCGGCCGCGGACACCGACGCCGGGACAGACACCGGTGCCGGGACAGACACCAGTGCCGGAGCGGACACCGGCGCCGGTGCGGGCCCGGGTTCCGGCGCGGGCCCGGGTGCCGGTGCAGACCCGAGTGCCGGTGCGGGCCCGGGTGCCGGTGGCGGCCCACCGGCCACTCCTCCCTCTTCCGTCCTCCCCGGCCGCCCCCACCCTTCCGACCGTCCCGCCCCCTAGGAGTCCTTCGTGCGTACCTCTCTCGTCCTGCTCTCGGCACGTCTGCTGGACCCGGTCACCGGCCGCTTCCTGCCCGAGACGGCCCTCGCCGCGGCCGGCGGCCGGATCACCGCCCTCGGCGACGACCGGGAGATCCGCGCGCTCGCGGACGCCTCCGCCACGGTGATCGACCTCAAGGGCGCGGTGGTGACGCCGGGGCTGGTCGACGGGCACACCCACCCGGTGCACGGCTCGGACCTCACCCACGGCCTCGACCTGTCGGCCTGCACCGACCTGGACCAGGTGCGGGCGGCGCTGAGCGCCGAGGCGCGCTCCCTCGCCCCCGGGGCCTGGCTGCGCGGCTGGGGACTGGACCCGAACGTGTTCGGGGACGGGCCGGTCGGCATCGCCCCGTTCGACGACGTCCTCGACGGCGTCCCCGCGCTGCTGCTGCTCTTCGACGCGCACTCCATGCTGGCCAGCCGGCGCGCCCTGGAACTTGCCGGGGTGGACGGTCCGCGCACGTTCGCGCAGGCCTCGGCCGAGGTGGTCTGCGACGCCGACGGCCGGCCCACGGGCCTGCTGCTGGAGGAGGCCGCCGGCGAGCTGGTCGAGCGGGTCGCCCCGCAGCCGACCCGCGCGGAGCGCCGCGATCGGCTGGCGGCGACACTGCGCGGCATGGCCGCGGCGGGCCTGACCGGCGGGCACGTCATGGACGCAGGCGGCGACAGCCTCGACCTCCTCGCCGAGCTGGACGCCGCCGGGGAACTGCCGCTGCGGCTGCGGGTCGCGCCGTGGTGCCAGCCCGGGACGGACGACGACGGGGTGCGCGCGCTGATCGAACAGCAGGGTGCGGGCGGCACGCTGTGGCGGACGGCCGGCGTCAAGATCTTCATGGACGGCACCATCGACAACGGCACCGCCTGGCTGGAACGCCCGGACTGCCACGGCGAGTCCACGCACGCCTTCTGGCCCGACCCGGAGGTCTACACCCGGATCGTGGCGGAGCTGCACCGTGCCGGGGTGCCCACCGCCACGCACGCGATCGGCGACGCGGCCGTGCGGCACGTCCTCGACTCGGTGGAGAAGGCACAGGCCGAGCACGGGCGCGGGGTACGGCACCGGGTGGAGCACATCGAGACCGTGCCGGACGACACGCTGCGCCGGTTCGCCGGGCTGGGCGTGGTGGCGTCGATGCAGCCCACGCACTGCTGCGACTTCACCCGCGCCGACCACACGGACAACTGGTCCCGGCGGCTCGGCGAGGAGCGGGCCTCCCGCGCCTGGCGCTGCCGGGACCTGCTGGACTCCGGTGCCACGGTGGTCCTCGGCTCGGACTGGCCGATCGCCCCGTACCCGCCGCTGGGTGTGATGGCCGGGGCCCGCCACCGCCGCCCCACCCGGGACCTCACCCAGGCGCCGCACGGTCCCGAGCAGGCGATCACCGCGCTGGAGGCCCTGCGGGGGATGACGGTCAGCGCCGCCCACGCGGCGGGCGAGGAGCACGAGGCGGGCCGGATCGCCGTCGGGCAGCGCGCCGACCTGACGGTCCTGGCCGCCGATCCGCTCACCACGGCGGCCACCGAACTGCCGGACGTGCCGGTGCTGCTGACGGCCGTGGACGGCCGCCCGGCCCACCGCGACGCGAGCCTGTGACACCCGGGGCCGCCCTCCCGTGCGGAAGGGCGGCCCCGGGGCACCGCTCAGGCCCCGCGGTCCACGGTCGTCACGGTGCCCGCGCCGACGGTCCGGCCGCCCTCGCGGATCGCGAAGCCGAGACCGGGCTCCAGGGGCACCGCACGCCCGAGTTCCACCGTCATGGCGACGGTGTCACCGGGCCGGGCGACCGCCGCCTCGCCCAGGTCGATGTCGCCGACCACGTCCGCGGTGCGCAGGTAGAACTGCGGACGGTAGCCGGTGGTGACCGGCGTGCTCCGGCCGCCCTCGCGCGCCGACAGGACGTACACCCGGGCGGTGAACCGCCGGCCGGTTCGACGCTGCCCGGCGCCGCGACGACGTGTCCGCGGCGGACGGCGTCGCGCGGCACCCCGCGCAGCAGCAGGGCCACGTTGTCGCCGGCCTGGGCCTCCTCCATCGGCTTGCCGAAGGTCTCCAGGCCGGTGACCACCGTCTCCAGCCCGGCGCCGGCCACCTCGATCCGGTCGCCGACGCGGACCGTGCCGCGCTCGACGGCGCCGGTGACGACCGTGCCGCGGCCGGTGATGGTGAGCACGTTCTCCACCGGCAGCAGGAACGGGGCGTCGAGGTACCGCTCGGGCATCGGGACGTAGGTGTCCACGGCGTCGAGCAGCGCCTCGATCGACGCCGTCCACCGCGGGTCCCCCTGCAGGGCCTTCAGCCCGGAGACCCGGACGACGGGCACGGCGTCGCCGCCGTAGCCGTGCGCGGAGAGCAGTTCGCGGACCTCGAGCTCCACCAGGTCGGTGAGCTCCTCGTCCCCGGCGTCGGCCTTGTTCAGGGCGACCACGACGTGGTCGACGCCCACCTGCCGGGCGAGCAGCACGTGTTCGGCGGTCTGCGGCATGATGCCGTCCACCGCGGACACGACCAGGATCGCGCCGTCGAGCTGGGCGGCGCCGGTGACCATGTTCTTGACGTAGTCGGCGTGGCCCGGCATGTCGACGTGCGCGTAGTGCCGGGTGTCGGTCTCGTACTCGACGTGCGCGATGTTGATGGTGATGCCGCGCGCCGCCTCCTCCGGGGCACGGTCGATGCGGTCGAAGGGCACGAACGTGCCGGCGCCGCGGTCGGCGAGGACCTTGGTGATGGCGGCGGTCAGGGTGGTCTTGCCGTGGTCGACATGGCCCATCGTGCCGATGTTCAGATGCGGTTTGGTGCGGACGTACGCCGTCTTGGGCATGGCGGAACCTCGAAGCCTGGTGAGGATGGTGGGGACCCCGGTCGCTCTGGCGACCCTCCCCTGCGGGGTCCGCCGGACGATCCGGGGAGGGTCAGCTTCGGGCGCCGTCGACGGCGGCCAGGAAGGTGGGAACGGCAGCCTTCGGGCATCCGCGGCGGCGGATGCGGCGAGAGGGAAGGCGTACCGGAACATGGCGTCGATCATCGCCGACGCCGGGTGCGGCGTCGAATGGTTTTCGGCGTCCGGCCACCGCCGGAGGAACACCGTGCCGGCCGGAGACCGCCGGGCCGTCGGGCACCGGCCGTCGGGCGTCGGCCGTGGGCCGCTCTGCCGTCAGGCGCCGATGTTCCTCAGCGCCTCGCGCACGGACAGCGGGGCGAAGCGGTGGCCCTCGCGCGCCAGGAAGTCCCGGACGGCCGCCGCGTCCGTCCTGGCGTACTCGCGCAGCGCCCAGCCGATCGCCTTGCGGACGAAGAAGTCCTCGTGCGAGGCCTGGCGCAGGCAGTGGGCGAACAGGCGGCCGGCGTCGGTGCGCTCCTTGTGCCGGAGTTGGTGGAGCAGTGCGGCGCGGACGAGCCACAGGTCGTCGTCCCCGGCCCAGGCGTCCATGGCGGCGCCGAGGGCGGGGTCGGCGGCGACCAGGGCGCCGACCACATGGGCGGCGAGCAGGTCGACGGTGTCCCACCAGGGCACGGTGGTCACCAGGTGCCGGGTCACGGGCAGGAAGCCGGACGAGCAGCGGCGCACATGGCGGCGCAGGTAGTCGACGGCGAAGTAGTGGTACTCGCGCTCGGGCAGCGCCCAGCAGCGCAGCGCGATCGCGGTGCAGTCCGCCTCGGTGGGGCGCGGGTGCCGTCGAGGACGGTGCGGGACAGCGCGCGGCGGGCCGGGGTGGCCAGACCGAGGAAGGGCGCCACGTCCTTCATGTAGGCGGCCGTCCCGGCGGCGCGCTCCGGGTCGGCCGCGGCCGGGTAGACGGCGGTGAGCCGGTGCAGGACCGTGTCGGCCAGCGCACTGGGCGGTACGGCGTGACATGCGGCACCTGTGACGCTCATGAGACCCACCCTACGGCGATCACACACGTTCGTCGGTTAATGTCACCGGATGCTCGATGCCACCACCCGCTCTGGGGCACCGCCACGGCCTCTCCCCGGGCCGCCGCCGCAGAACTCGCCGTCGCGGGACCGGTCTCCCCGGCCGCCCCGCTCGCCCCGGCCGCGCGGGCCGCGAGACTCCTCCTCTCTCCCTGGTCCCGGCTCTGTCTGCTCGTCCTGCTGCTCGCCTCGGCCGCCTCGGCCGTGCTGCTCTTCCAGCCCCAGAGGCTGCTGACGGACGGCTGGCCGGAGCAGCTCGGCGGCGTCGCGGCCGCCGTCGCCTACGCGGCGGCCTACGGTCTGTGCACCGTGGCCTTCGTGCCGCGCCCGCTGCTGAACCTGGCGGCGGGAGCCCTGTTCGGCTCCCAGCTGGGCCTCGGCTCGGCCATCGCGGGCACCGTGCTCGGCGCCGGGATCGCGTTCTGCCTGGGCCGGGTGCTGGGCCAGGACGCGCTGCGCCCGCTGCTGCGCGGCAAGTGGCTCAAAGCGGCGGACGGCCAGCTCAGCCGGCACGGGTTCCGCTCGATGCTCGCGGCACGGCTGTTCCCGGGCATCCCCTTCGCCGCGTCGAACTACTGCGCCGCCGTCTCCCGCATGGGCCTGCTGCCGTTCCTGCTGGCGACGGCCCTCGGGTCGGTCCCGAACACCGCCGCCTACGTCGTCGCCGGCGCCCGCGCCTCGACGCCGACGTCGCCCGCCTTCCTGATCGCGCTGGCCTGCATCGCCGTACCGGGCCTGGCGGGCGCGGTGGTGGCCTGGCGCAAGCGCCACCGGCTGCGCGGCCGCTGACGGCACCTCACACCGCCGTGCGCCGTCCGTGCCGGCGGGCGGCCGCCTCCGAGCGGTCCCCCGGCGGCGTGACCGGGGACGCCCCTGTGCCGTCGTCTTCACCCGGGGGCGCTACGCTGCCCCTCGACACGCCGTGAGCCGGTCACCGGACGGTGCGGTTCGGTGTGTCCGTCGCCCGTTCCTCGATCGGCACTTGGACTCCGTAACTTCATGTCTTGGTTTGAATCCCTCATCCTCGGACTCGTCCAGGGGCTGACCGAGTTCCTTCCGGTCTCGTCCAGCGCGCACCTGCGGCTGACCGCGGCGTTCTCCGGCTGGCACGACCCGGGTGCCGCCTTCACGGCGATCACCCAGATCGGCACGGAGACGGCGGTGCTGATCTACTTCCGCAACGACATCGGGCGGATCCTGTCGGCCTGGACCAGGTCGCTCCGGGACAAGGCGATGCGCAAGGACCCGGACGCCCGCATGGGCTGGCTGGTGATCGTCGGCTCCATCCCGATCGGTGTGCTCGGCGTGACGCTGAAGGACCAGATCGAGGGGCCCTTCCGCGATCTGCGGATCACCGCGACGATGCTGGTCGTGGTGGGTCTGATCATCGGCATCGCCGACCGCATGGCGGCCCGCGACGAGAGCGGCGGCCGGCACCGGGCGGCGAAGCAGCGCAAGGAGCTGCACGACCTGGGCGTCAAGGACGGCCTGATCTTCGGCCTGTGCCAGGCGGCCGCGCTGATCCCGGGCGTCTCCCGGTCCGGCGCGACCATCAGCGGCGGCCTGTTCATGGGCTACCGCCGGGAGGCCGCGGCACGCTACTCGTTCCTGCTGGCGATCCCCGCCGTCCTCGCCTCCGGGCTGTTCGAGCTGAAGGACGCCATGGAGAGCGATCACGTCGCCTGGGGGCCGACGATCTTCGCGACGATCATCGCCTTCGGTGTGGGGTACGCGGTCATCGCCTGGTTCATGAAGTTCATCTCGACCAAGAGCTTCATGCCGTTCGTGTGGTACCGGGTGGTGCTCGGCATAGTGATCATCGCGCTGGTCAGCCTCGGCATACTGTCCCCCGACGCGGGCGAGCCGGCGCACTGAGCCTCGGGCCGGGGCGGGGGCGCACGTCCGCGTAGCCGTCCGGTAGCGCTGTGTCAGTGCTTGCCCCTAGGCTTGCCCGCATGTCCCCGGAATTCCCGTCCCCTGGTTCCGTGCGGTCTGCCGCCGAGCTGAACGAGCAGATCCGTGCCCTGTGGCTCCGCGCGGGCGGCACTCTCTCGGCGCAGGAGCGCGCGGAGTACGAGTTGCTGGTGGTCGAGTGGGCCGCCGCGATCCGCGGTGAGGTCGTCGAGGCCGCCTGATCCGCCCGCGCCGGACCGCGTGGTTCAGCGTCCGCCGGCCACCCTCAGCACGGCCCCCGTCGTGTACGAGGCGTCCGGCGACATCAGCCAGGCGATGGCCGCGGCGATCTCCTCCGGCCGGCCGGCGCGGCGCAGCGGGATTCCGGGCGCCATGTGCCGGACCCGGTCCGGGGCCCCCATGGCCGCGTGCATCTCGGTGTCGGTCAGGCCGGGTGCGACCGCGTTGACCCGGATGCCGTCGGGGCCGAGCTCCTTGGACAGGCCCACGGTCAGGGCGTCGACAGCGGCCTTGGTGGCCGCGTAGTGCACGTACTCCCCCGGGCTGCCGAGGGTGGCGGCGCCCGACGACACGTTCACGATGACGCCGCCGCCGCGCGGGGCCATCAGCTGGGCGGCGCGACGCGCGCAGAGCAGCGTGCCCAGCAGGTTCACGTCGACGACGCGCCGCAGGTCCGCGGTGTCGCTGTCGGCGAGCCTGCCCAGCGGGCCGGTGACCGCCGCGTTGTTGACCAGTCCGGTGACCGGGCCGAGCCGGCTCTCCGCCGTGTCGAAGAGCCGCTCCACGTCGGCCTCGACCGACGTGTCCCCCTGGACGGTCAGAGCGCGCCCGCCGGCGTCCCGGACGCCGGCCGCCACCGCCTCGGCCGCCGCCTCGTCACGGACGTAGCCGACGACCACGTCGTGCCCGTCGGCCGCCAGCCGCAGACAGGTCGCGGCGCCGATCCCCCGGCTGCCGCCGGTGACCACGGTGAGGGGACGCGACATGGGTACCTCCTGGGTGCGGGCTCCATCGAGCGATTTGATCGATCATCGATCATCCTAGGCGCCCAGGTGGGCCAGGTCACCCTCCCGGACCGGATACGGCGGCTCGTGCGGCAGCAGCGCGGCGGCCCGTTCCAGGTCGCCGCCCCTCACCAGCGCGTGGATCTCGGCGGCCAGCGGGGTGACGTCCTCGATGCCGGTGATCCACTCGTCGGCGTAGCGCGCCGCCGCCTCACCCGCGAGCCCCAGTTGCAGCGACCGGTGCGGCAGCGGGCGGAGGAGCAGGTCCCGCTCCGGGTCCCACTGCACGCGCGCGGGAGCCCGGCGCAGTTGCCGCCTCCAGTCGTCCCGGTCCCCGTGGAGCTCCGGGACGTGGTGGGAGAGACAGGCGTTGCGCAGCGCCCAGTCGAATCCCTCGCGGCCGATCTCCACGGCGAGCACGGTCTCCTGGTCCGGCTTGGTGCCCCAGCCGCAGCGGTACATCATCCACAGGAACGAGGGCTTGATCCACGTCATGCGGTCCCGCTTCCAGGACGACGGGAAGCGGCCGGCGCGGGCGGCCGGACGGCCGATCCCGGGCCGGTAGGCCTGGTAGACGGTGACCGTGGTGGCGGTGTGGCGGGCCCGAATCCGGTGCCGGGGCGTTTGCTGGTCGTTCACGGCGGACAGCCTGCGCCGGGGACCGTCGTCATGGCCACCGAATATCGCGGACGGCATGGCCGGCGGCGTGCGCCGGGCGGACCGCGCCGCGGCGCCCCGCGAGAAGCGGGGCGCCTTCCGGCCCGCACCGGTGCGGTGTGATCAACTGACCGGGTGTGCTTGGTCTCGGTTCGACGGCCGGGCGCACACTGGAGGCACCACGGGGTAGGGAGGCGCCCATGAAGTCGCTCGGCCACTGGCTGGCCTCCCCCTGGCGCCGCTCGGCCGCCGCGGCACTGGCGGGCGCCCTGCCCGTGCTGGCCTTCCCCGCTCCGGCGCTGTGGTGGTGGGCGTTCGCCGCCCTCGTCCCCTGGCTGCTGCTCGCCCGTCGTGCGCCCACCGGGCGGCGGGCGGCGTACGACGGCTGGTGCGGCGGTTTCGGGTTCATGCTGGCCATGCACCACTGGCTGCTGCCCAACCTCCATGTGTTCACCTTCGTCATCGCGGCGCTGCTCGGTGCCCTGTGGGCGCCCTGGGGCTGGCTGGTGCGCCGGCTGCTGGGCGGTCCGCCCTCCCGGGCGCGGGCCGCGGCGGCGCTGCTGGTCCTGCCGTCGGGGTGGCTCGCGGTCGAGCTGGTCCGCTCCTGGAGGGTCTCGGCGGGCCGTGGGGCATGCTCGGCGCGAGCCAGTGGCAGGTCGCGCCGGCGCTGCGGGTCGCGTCCGTCGGCGGAGTGTGGCTGATCAGCTTCCTGGTGGTGGCCGTGAACGTGGCCGTCGCCGTCCTGGTCGCCGTCCGCCGGGCCCGGGTGCCCGCGGTGGCGGGGCTGGTCGCGGTGGCCGCCGCCGGTTCCGCCGCCTGGGCGGGGCGCCCCGGCCGGACGGCGGGGACCGGGCGAGGATCGCGGTCGTCCAGCCGGGCGTCGTCGCCGGCCCGGACAGCGGGGACCGCCGGTTCGACCGGGAGGAGGAGCTGACCCGGCGCCTCGCCGGCCAGGGCGTCGACCTGGTCGTCTGGGGCGAGAGCAGCGTCGGCTTCGACCTGGGCGACCGGCCCGACCTGGCCCGCAGGGTCGCCGCCCTGGCGCGGGAGACCGGCGCGGAGGTCCTGGTCAACGTCGACGCGCGGCGCTCGGACAAGCCCGGCATCTACAAGAGTTCGGTGCTCATCGGCCCGGACGGCCCGACCGGTGACCGGTACGACAAGATGCGGCTGGTCCCGTTCGGCGAGTACGTCCCGTTCCGTTCGCTGCTCGGGTGGGCCACCTCCGTCGGCGAGGCGGCGGCCGAGGACCGCCGGCGGGGCGGTGCGCAGGTGGTGATGGAGACCGGCGGCCCGGGAGGCGGGCTACGGATCGGGCCGATGGTGTGCTTCGAGAGCGCGTTCCCGGACATGAGCCGCAGCCTGGCCGCCGACGGCGCGCAGGTCCTGCTCGCGCAGTCGTCGACGTCGACGTTCCAGCAGAGCTGGGCGCCCGAGCAGCACGCCTCGCTGGCCGCGCTACGCGCCGCCGAGACCGGCCGTCCCATGGTGCACGCGACACTGACCGGCGTGTCCGCGGTCTACGACGCGCGCGGGACACGCGTCGGACCGTGGCTCGGGACCGGTGCGAGCACCGCGCACGTCTACACGGTGCCGCTCGCCGACGGCACCACGCCCTACGTCCGGTTCGGGGACTGGACCGTGTACGCGGCGCTGCTGGTCCTCGCCGCGTGGGCCGCCGGCGACGGCGTACGGACGCTGCGGCTCAGGCGGTCCGCTCCCGCACCGCACGCACCACCCGCTCGCACAGCTCATGGGTCGCCAGCGCGTCCCTCGCGCTGAGCACCTTGCCGGCGCGGACGGCGTCGAGGAAGGCGAGCACGGCCTGTTCGATGCCGCGCTGCCGGGCGACCGGCACCCAGTCGCCGCGCCGCCGCACGGTGGGCTGCCCCTTGTGGTCGATCACCTCGGCGAGGTTGACCACCTGGCGCTTGGTGTCCTGCCCGGAGACCTCCAGGATCTCCTCGGTGGAGCCGCTGAGCCGGTTCATCACCCCGAGCGCCGTGAAACCGTCCCCGGCGAGCTGGAGCACGACGTGGTGCAGCAGGCCGCCCTCGGTGCGGGCGCGGACGGTCACGTCGTCGACCTGGCCCGGCACCAGGAAGCGCAGGGTGTCGACGACGTGGATGAAGTCGTCGAGGATCATCGTGCGCGGTTCCTCGGGCAGTCCTATGCGGTTCTTCTGCATGAGGATCAGGTCGCGCGGGTGCTCGGCGCACTGCGCGTAGGCGGGGGCGTGCCGCCGGTTGAACCCCACGGCGAGGGCGGTGCCGCGCTCCTCGGCGAGCGTCACCAGCCGCTCGGAGTCGGCCAGTTCGTAGGCGAGGGGCTTGTCGACGTACGTCGGTACGCCGGCCTCCAGCAGCCGGGTGACGATCTCGGGGTGGACGGCGGTCGGCGCGTGCACGAAGGCGGCGTCCAGGCCGGCGGCGAGCAGCGAGTCGAGGTCGGCGTGGCGCTGCCCGGGCGGGAGGTGCAGCCCGTCGGCGACCCGGGCGAGGGTCGCGGGGGTGCGGGTCTGCAGGTGCAGCTCGACGCCGGGCTGGACGGCGAGCACCGGGAGGTACGCCTTCTGCGCGATGTCGCCGAGTCCGATGCAGCCGACCTTCACGGGGGTTCTCCTAGCGCTCGCCGACCTGGGTCTGCCGGGAAGCATACGGCGCCTGCGGGGGCCGCCAGTCGGCGATGCCGTCGAAGCCGCGCAGGAAGAGGGCGGGGCCCGCCGTGGAGAGCGCGGCGATCGCCGCGTCGCGGACCGCGATCCCGGCGCGGCTGCTCATCATGTTCATCCGGGCGACCCGGACGGCCTGGCGTGCGACGGCGGTCGTCCGGGGCAGCCGGGCGGCCGTGTACGCCGGCAGGTGGTCCGCGTGGTGGGCGAGCACGATCGCGTCCTCGACGGCCTGGTTGCCGCCCTGGCCGAGGGTGGGCGGCATGGCGTGCGCGGCGTCGCCGAGCAGGGCGACCCGGCCGCGGTGCAGGGCGGGCAGCGGTTCGGCGAGGTGGTGCACGTCGTGCCGCAGGACGTCCTCGGGCGGGCGGCGGCGAGGACGGCGGGGATCGGGTCGTGCCAGTCGCCGTAGCGGCGCAGCAGTTCGGCCTTCTCGTCGTCGGGTGCCCGCCCGCCGGCCGGGGTGACGGCGGCGGCGTACGCGTAGACCCGGCCGTCCTTGAGGGGGTGGGTGCCCCAGATGCGGCCGGGCCCCCAGGTCTCGTGGGAGGCGAACCGGACACCGGGCACCGGGATGACCACGCGCCATGTGGTGAAGC
The DNA here is from genome assembly GCA_003248315.1 of Streptomyces sp. SW4. Classification (GTDB taxonomy): domain Bacteria; phylum Actinomycetota; class Actinomycetes; order Streptomycetales; family Streptomycetaceae; genus Streptomyces. Next base: position 4,800,427 of record QKWM01000004.1, on the reverse strand, counting down.
CCGAGTAGACCGGGCCGGGGTGGTCCGGGAAGAGGGTGCGGCGTGCGGCGGAGCGGATGCCGTCCGCGGCCACGACGAGGTCGGCCTCCAGGTCGCCGCCCGGCGTGCCGACGCGTGCGGGCCGGTCCGGGCCGCCGGGGTCGGTGACGCTCGCGGCTTCCGCCGTGCGGACGGCGCCCGGCGGAAGCCGCTCGGCCAGGCGGTCGATGAGCGTGGCCCGGTGCAGGAGCACCAGCGGACCGCCGAAGCGCCGGGCCGCCGCCCGGGCGCTCGACCGGGACAGCCAGCGCCCGCCGGGGTGCGCAGTCCGCCGTCGCCCTGCCAGGCGGCCAGGGCGCGGATCTCGTCGCCGATGCCGATGACGTCGAGGGCGCGCAGGGCGTTCGGCGCCAGGGAGATGGCCGCGCCGACCGGCTCCAGGGACGCCGCGCGTTCCAGGACCGTGACCTGCCGGCCGCGCTGGTGCAGGGCGACCGCCGCGGTCAGCCCGCCGATTCCGCCGCCGATGACGACGACCCGCTGTGCCTGTGCCATGGCCCCTCCTCGCGCCCGGCTCACTACACCTGTAGTCAGCTCATGGCTCGACTGTACTACAGCCGTAGTGAGAGGGGTAGGTTGACCTCCATGTCCGTACGCCCCGCCACCGCGTCCCGAGCCGATCTCGTCGCCGACACCGCCCTCGCGCTCCTGGCCGAGCGCGGAATGCGCGGCCTCACGCACCGGGCGGTCGACGAGGCCGCCGGGCTGCCGCAGGGGTCGACGTCGAACGTGGCCCGCACCCGGCAGGCGCTGCTGGAACTGACGGTGCGGCGGCTGGCGGAGCGGGAGGCGCGGGTGCTCGCGCTGCACGAGATGCCGGACCCGGCCGCCGGGACCGGCTCCCTGGTGGACGCCCTCGCCCTCGCCACGCACCGCGCCCTGACCCGCAACCGCGAACTGACCCTCGCCCGCTACGAACTGGCCCTGGAGGCGACCCGCCGCCCGGAGCTGCGTGCCTACTTCGACGCGGCCGGCGCCCGGTTCCGCGACCAGCTCACCGCCCTGGTCACGGCGCTGGGATCGACGGACCCCGACCGGCACGCGCTGTCGCTGATCGCCTGGGCGGACGGGCTGATGTTCTCGTGCGTGGCCGGGTCGTTCAGCGCGCGGGTGCCGGAACTGGCCGAGGTCCGGGACGGGCTGAAGGAGCTGCTGACGGGCATGACGGGCGCCTGACCGGCGCGTCCCGGACACGAGCGGTGCGTGTCGGGGCACCATCGGTGCGCGTCCAGGCAGCACCGGTGCGCGTGGAGGCAGCACCGGTGGGCGTCCGGCACGGCTCGGTGCGCGTCCGGCACGGCTCGGTGCGCGTCCGGCACGGCTCGGTGCCGGAGAGGCGCAGGAACGGCGCAGGGCGGGCAGCCGGAAAACGCCTGGTGGTGCCGGGGCCCGTGCAGCAGGATGCGGGCATGACGACGACCGAGCGCCATGTTCCCGATCCGCACGCCGACGAGCGCACCATGCTGGAGGGCTGGCTCGAGTACCACCGCCGGACCCTCGCCTGGAAGTGCGAGGGCCTGACCGACGAGCAGCTCAGGACCGCCGCCGTGGCACCGTCCACGCTCTCCCTGATGGGGCTGGTGCGGCACATGGCCGAGGTGGAGCGGATCTGGTTCCGCAAGGTGCTCGTCGACGACGGCGCGCAGCCGATCTACTTCAGCGACGCGGACCCCGACGGGGAGTTCCGGCTGACCGGGGCCGACACCTGGGAGGAGGCGCACCGCACCTGGCAGGAGGAGGTCGCGATCGCCCGGGCCAACGCCGCCGGCTTCGCCCTCGACGACGAGTCCAAGGCCGTGAGCCGGCTGAGCGGCGGCACCGTCAGCCTGCGCTGGATCTACACGCACATGATCGAGGAGTACGCGCGTCACAACGGCCACGCCGACCTCCTGCGCGAGCGGCTCGACGGGGCCACCGGCTACTGACGTCAGCGGAAGGACCGGCCCGGCCCCCCGTACGGGCCGGGGATCACTCGTGCGGGGCATCCTGCGCCTGTCCGCCGCTGCCGGGCGGCGGGAGCCAGCAGAGTGGCGCGGGTGCATCGAACGACGACCGCAGCAACGCTTCTGGTGACGGTGGCCGTGTCGGCCCTCACGGGCTGTGTGACGGTTCAGCGTCCCGTCTCCGGCCCGCCGGCGGCCCCGTCCCCGCCGTCGGCGCCCCGCCCCGACGGGCAGGCCGAGACCCGGATCGTGCAGGCCCCGGCGCGCGAGGCCCTGGAGAGGGCCGGCTCCGCGTCGCCGCCGGACCGTCCCCGCGCGGCGCCGCGCCGGACGGCCCCGTCGGGCGTGACCTCCCGGACTCCGGCGGCCCCGCCCGACGGGAGCGGCCGCGTCCGGCACGCCCGGAACCCCGGACGGCAGCCCCGCGGCAGCCCCGCGCCGGCGTCCCCGCCCTGCCCTCCCTCCCGGAGCCCGTCCGGGCGGAGAGGTGGGCGGCACGGACGTGTGCGCCCTCGCCGAGCGGTACGGGAGGTGGCCGTCGGACAGCCCGCAGGCGCGGATCTGCGAGCAGACGTACGGCCGCTGAGGAGGGGGCGCCTGCGTCACGACCTCCGCCGGGGCGGCCCCAGCGGACCGCCTCCGGCGGAGCCGCCGCCGTGCCGTCCGCCGCCCGGGAGGCCGCCCTGCGGCCACCCGCCGCCCGGGGAGCCGTCGTCCGGCCGGTCACCGCCCGGTGTGCCGCCGGCGGGACCCGCGCCGGGATCGTCTCCCCCGGGACCGTGGCCGCGATCACGTCCCCCGGGACCGTGGCCGGGGTCGCCTCCCCGGGGCCCACGGCCGGGATCGCCTCCCCCGGGGCCGGCGCCGGGGCCGTCTCCGGGGTGGCCGTCGTCCAGTCGGGCCGCGAGGCGTCCGATGGCCGCGCGTACGCCGCGGCCGTACCGGTCGTCCGCGAGGGCGTGCGCCGCCCTCCGGGCCCGCCGCAGATGCACCCGGGCCGCGTCGCGCCGGCCGAGCCGGTCGTAGTCGGCGGCCAGGTCCAGGTGCAGGGCGGGGTACAGGGCCCGTGCCGCCGGGGCGCTGGCGTGACCGGCGAGCCGGTCGTCGGCGAACTCCTCCGCCGCCGACAAGGCCCGCAGGTCCCAGGCCAGTTCGTCCGCCGGATCGTCCTGCGTGTCGGCCAGATAGCGGGCGAGCGTGCAGCGGTGCAGCGGGTCGCCCTGCCCGTCCAGCTCCGCCCACAGGCCCAGGAAGCGGCGCCGGGCCTCCTCGCGGTCGCCCGCGTGGTGGAGCATCGCCACCTGCCCGATCCGCGTCGGCACCGCATCCGGCGCCGCCTGCTCCTGCCCCTGGGCCACGACGTCCTCCGCGCACTCGTCGGCTGTTGCCCACGACGCTAACGGCCGCCGACGCGGATACCGGTCAGGCGGCTCCGTCAGCCGAGGTCGGGGATGGTCCAGTCGATCGGCTCGTGCCCCTGCCGGGCGACCGCCTCGTTGATCTGCGTGAAGGGGCGCGAGCCGAAGAACTTCCTGGCCGACAGCGGGGAGGGGTGGGCGCCCTTGACCACCGCGTGCCGCTCCTCGTCGATCAGCGGGAGCTTCTTCTGCGCGTAGTTGCCCCACAGGACGAACACCGCCGGGTCGGGCCGCCGCGCCACCGCGCGGATCACCGCGTCGGTGAACAGCTCCCAGCCGCGGCCCTTGTGGGAGTTCGCCTCGCCGGCCCGGACCGTCAGCACCGCGTTGAGCAGCAGGACGCCCTGCTTCGCCCAGGGCATCAGATAGCCGTTGTCCGGGATGGGCGTGCCCAGCTCCTCGTGCATCTCCTTGTAGATGTTCCGCAGGGACGGGGGATCTTCACGCCCGGGCGGACCGAGAAGCACAGGCCGTGGCCCTGGCCCTCGCCGTGGTACGGGTCCTGGCCGAGGACCAGGACCTTCACCCGGTCGTACGGCGTGGCCTCCAGCGCGGCGAAGACCTCCTCCCGCGGCGGGTAGACGGGGCCCTTCGCCCGCTCCTCCTCGACGAACTCCATCAGCTCCTTGAAGTAGGGCTCCTGCAGTTCGCCGCCGAGCACCTCGCGCCAGGACTCGGGCAGCATGGCGATGTCGGTCACGTCAACTTCCTTACGGTCCGCGGTCACTTCCCAGTGCCTCAGAACCTACCGGGACCCACTGACAACCGGACCGCCGGACCGTGGCCGGGGCTCCTACCAGCTCGTCTTCCGCCCCAGCTCCCACACCATCATGATCGTCGAGGGGTCCAGCGCCCGCTCGGCGCCGGAGATGTCGACGTCGGCGGCGACGTACTGCTTGCCCTGCCACAGCGGCAGCAGCCGGGCGTCCTCGACCAGGATCTTCTGCGCCTCCTCGAACTCCTTCTCGACGCCGCCGCGGTCGCTCTCCCGGCGGGACCGGGGCAGCAGTTCCTCGGTGATCCGGGGCGCCTCGTAGGGCGTGCCGAGGGCGTTCTGCTTGCCGACGAAGGGAGCGATGAAGTTCTCGGCGTCCGGGAAGTCGGGCGACCAGCCGCGGCCGAACACCGGGTACTCGCCCTTCTGGTAGCCCTCGGCGAACGTCTTCCAGGGGCGGCCCTTGAGCGTGACGGTGAACAGGCCCGAGTCCTCCAGCTGGCGCTCGATCTCCTCGAACTCCCGGCCGGTCTCGGAGCCGTAGCGGTCGGTGGTGTACCAGAGGGTGAGCGGCACGGGTTCGGTGATGCCGGCCTCCGCGAGGATCCGGCGGGCCTTTTCGGCGCTGGGGTCGCCGTACTCGTCGAAGAAGCCGGCGGTGTGCCCGGTCAGGCCCTTGGGGACCATCGAGTACAGCGGGTCGACGGTGTCCTGGTACACCTTGTGCGCGATCGCGGCGCGGTCGATGAGCTGGGCGACGGCGCGGCGCACGGGCTTGCGGCGCGCCCAGGGGTCCTCCGGGTTGAAGACGAGGTAGCTGATGTCGGCGGCGGAGCCCTCGATCAGCTGGAGGTCCTCGTCCTTGGTGGACACGCCCTGGAGGTCGATGACGTCGTCGGCGGCCAGTCCGCGGTAGGTCACGTGGATCTCACCGGCCCGCAGCGCCTTCACCATGGCGCCGGAGTCCTGGAAGTAGCGGACGGTCACCGCGTCGTTCTTGTGCTCGGCCAGCCCCTCGTAGCGGTCGTTGCGGACCAGTTCGGCCTTCTTGCCGTCCTCGTAGGACTGCAGCGTGTACGGCCCGGAGCCGAGGACGGAGGCGTCCTTGCGTATCTCGTCCGCCGGGTAGCTGTCGGGGTCGACGATCGACATCGCGGGCGTGGCGAGCACGAACGGGAAGGTGGCGTCGGGTTTGCCGAGGTGGAAGACGACCTCGCGCCCGTTCGGCGCCTCGACCCGGTCGAGGCTGCCCAGCAGGCCGGCCGGGCCGCCGTTGACGTTGATCCGGCGGATCCGGTCGATCGAGTACTTGACGGCCTTCGCGTCCAGCGCGTCGCCGTTGGAGAAGGTCAGCCCCTCGCGCAGTTCGCAGCGGTAGACCTGGTAGGAGCTGTCGGTGAAGGAGCACTTCTCGGCGGCGTCCGGTTCCGGGGCGGTCGCCCCGCTCGGGTAACTCAGCAGCGTCTGGTAGATGTTGCGGAACAGCTCCCAGGAGCTGTCCCACGAGGCGGCGGGGTCGAGGGTACTGGGAGCGCTGGTCGTCCCCACGAGGATGGGCGCTTCCTCGTCCGACGAATCGGACGACAGGATGCCGCACCCGGTGACCAGGGACGATAGGGACGCGATGGCCGCCACCCGCCGCAGGCATCGGTTCCGGTTGAACACGCGCACGCTCCTCGATCTGCCGTACCAAGGGTCGGCAGACCATACCGCAGCACCAGCCCCCTGAACCCCTTCCGAACAGGGGTTTTGATCATCCGGCCGATGACTACGTTGTCATGCCCCGTCCGTCTCGATCCGCGGACCCGGGCGCCGTCGGCGGCGACGCCGCCCGGGTTCACGAACGCGCAGCTCAGGCCACGCCGGCGTTGAGGAAGATGCCGCCGTCGACCACCAGGGTCTGGCCGGTGACCCAGTCGGACTGGGCCGAGGTGAGGAACGCGGCCGCGCCGCCGATGTCGGACGGCACTCCGAGACGCTTGAGCGGGTAGGCGGCCGACGCCTCCTCCTCGCGGCCCTCGTACAGCGCCTGCGCGAACTTGGTCTTCACCACGGCCGGGGCGATCGCGTTGACCCGCACCTTGGGCGCGAACTCGTGCGCCAGCTGGACGGTCAGGTTGATCATGGCGGCCTTGCTGACGCCGTACGCCCCGATGAACGGGGAGGGCGCGAGCCCCGCGACGGAGGCGATGTTGACGATCGCGCCGCCGTTGTCCTTCTGCCAGGCGTGCCAGGTGCGCTGGGCGAAGCCGAGCGCCGAGACCACGTTGGTCTCGAAGACCTTGCGCGCCACGTTCAGGTCGAGGTCGGCGATCGGCCCGAACACCGGGTTGGTGCCGGCGTTGTTGACGAGGTAGTCGACGCGGCCGAAGGCCTCCATCGTGCGCTCGACGGCGACGGCCTGGTGGGCCTCGTCGTGGGCCTTGCCGGCGACGCCGATGACCCGGTCGGCGCCGAGCTTCTCGACGGCCTCCTTCAGCGCGTCCTCGTTGCGGCCGGTGATGCAGACCCGGTCGCCGCGCGCGACCAGCGCCTCGGCGACGCCGTAGCCGATGCCGCGGCTGGCGCCGGTGACGAGGGCGACCTTGCCCGAGAGTGCGGGCAGTTCCTGGGAAGTCATGGTCTCGGGTGTCCCGTTCCTGCTAGTCGAGGGGTCCGCCGGCGACGTACAGCACCTGGCCGGAGACGAAGCCGGCCGCCTCGCCCGTGAAGAAGGCGATGGCGTTGGCGATGTCGTCCGGCTCGCCGACGCGCTGGACCGGGATCTGCGTGGCGGCGGCGGCCTTGAAGTCCTCGAAGCCCATGCCGACGCGCTCGGCGGTGGCCTTGGTCATCTCGGTGGCGATGAAGCCGGGGGCGACGGCGTTGGCCGTGATGCCGAACTTGCCCAGCTCCTTGGCGAGGGTCTTGGTGAAGCCCTGGAGCCCGGCCTTGGCGGCGGAGTAGTTGACCTGGCCGCGGTTGCCGAGGGCGGAGGACGAGGACAGGTTGACGATGCGGCCGAAGCCGGCGTCGACCATGTGCTTCTGGCAGGCCTTCGACATCAGGAAGGCGCCGCGCAGGTGCACGTTCATGACGGTGTCCCAGTCGGACACGCTCATCTTGAACAGCAGGTTGTCGCGCAGCACGCCCGCGTTGTTGACGAGGATCGTCGGCGCGCCGAGCTCCTCGGTGATCCGCGCGACGGCGGCCTCGACCTGCGCCTCGTCGGAGACGTCGCAGCCGACCGCGATGGCCTTGCCACCGGCGGCGGTGATCGTCTCGACGGTGTCCTTGCAGGCGGCCTCGTCCAGGTCGAGGACGGCGACCGCACGGCCCTCGGCGGCCAGGCGTACGGCGGTCGCGGCACCGATGCCGCGTGCGGCACCGGTCACGACGGCGACCCGCTGCTCAGTGGTGGACATGCTGCTTCTCCTCGTCCTGGGGATGCGGCTGGCGCGGCCCGCCCGCCGGGGTGGTGAGCGACCGCTTAGTACCTTCGGCAGACGTGACGCTAGAAGCCCTGGCACCCGGTGTCAACGGGACACCGGGCGGGTGTGATCCATTACCTGGCCCGGCAGGGCGGTACCGCTTCGTACCTCCCCCGTTCGGCCCAGGGTGACGCGCCCGTACGCCATCCGGCCCATAGCGTCGAGGCGCGAGCCACTCGGGCCGGAAAGGAGGCGTCATGCGCCCTCGTACCACCGCCGCGGGCCTGCTGATCGCCGTCGCCGCCACGGCGCCGGCGGCCGGTACCGCGGCCGCCCAGGACGGATCGTCGCCGGGAGGCGGCACCGACGGCACCATCTCGGCGACCAGCCGCCCACGGCCCGGCGAGAGCACTCCCCGAATCCGCCCGCCAGCCCCGTCGATCCCCGGCCAGCCCGGTCAACCCGCCGATCGCCCCCGTGAACCCGACGGCCGCGCCGGCCGGCCCGACGACGGCCCCGGCGGCGCCGGTCACGCCCGCGCCCGTGACCTCGCCGACGCGCGGCGTCCGCGGCGGGATCGGCGGCGCGTCGGGCGCCGGCCCGAGCGGCTGGGACGTCGGCGTCGGGCTGGCGTTCGTCACCGGCGCCTCGTTCGCCGCCGGGTACGCGCTGCGGCACCGGCGCCGGGCCCGGCCCGGAACGCGCTAACGCACCAGCAGGTCCAGCAGCCGTTCCGTCTCGGCCGCCGGGTCGGCGGTGAGGCCGGTGTGGACCGGGCCCGGCTGCACGATCGTGGAGCGGGGGCGATCAGCCAGCGGAAGCGGCGGCCGGGGTCGTCCCCGCCGCCTGGCCCGCGGCCTCCCCGCCGGTGCACACGCCCTCGACGGCGCGCAGGGCGGCACGCACCCCGGCGATGTCCGCGTGCGGGTCGAGGGCCAGCAGCCGGGCCTCGTCGAGGTGGGTGCGCGCGGCGACGAAGGACCGCGCACGGCAGTAGACGAGCACGCCGGCGTTGACGCACTCGCCGCGCTCGACGCGGGGGACGACCCGCAGCAGCGCGTACTCGAAGACGTGCCGGTCGCTCACTTCAGCCCCTCGATGCGGTCGTGGACACCGGCCGCGCGGGCCAGCAGCGGACGGGCGTAGGCACGGCGCAGGTCGTCGGGGCCGGCGAAGCCCGGTTCGCCGGCCAGCCAGACGTCGGGGATCTCGGCGGTGACCTCGGCGAGGAGTTCCTCGGTGACGCGGGGCGCCAGCGCCTCGGCCGCGGCGCGCACGTCCGGGGCGAAACGCAGCAGGGCGTGGTCGGAGGCGTCGTAGGGGCGGGCGGCCGAGGCTTCGGCGCCGGGCCAGTTGTGGTGCCAGATCATCGTCGCCCCGTGGTCGATGAGCCAGGTCTCGCCGTGCAGGCGCAGCAGATTGGGGTTGCGCCAGGAGCGGTCGACGTTGTTCACCAGCGCGTCGAACCAGACGATCCGGCCGGCCTCCTCGGGGCTCATCTCGAAGGCCAGCGGGTCGAAGCCGAGCGCGCCGGACAGGAACTCCATGCCGAGGTTGAGCCCGGCGCTGGACTTCAGCAGGTCCTGCACCTGCGGGTCGGGTTCGCCGAGCCCCAGCACCGGGTCGAGGTCCACGGTCACCAGGCGCGGCATCCGGAAGCCGAGCCGCCGGGCCAGTTCGCCGCACACCACCTCGGCGACGAGGGTCTTGCGGCCCTGCCCGGCGCCGGTGAACTTCAGGACGTACGTCCCGAGGTCGTCGGCCTCGACGAGTCCCGGCAGCGAGCCGCCCTCACGCAGTGGCGTGATGTAGCGGGTCGCGGTGACCTCTCGCAGCACTTCCCAGGGCACCCGTCTCTTCAGCCTTGCCGTACAGGACCGGCCCCGGGGCTCTCGGCCTTCCGGGACGAAGTGAGCATAGTAACCGGGGTGATCGGCCGTGGAGGCGGCGGGCGGCGGCGCCGGCCGGCGCCGGTCAGGGGCCGCCCACGGGTCCCGTCAGCTCCCGCGGCCACTGGCCGACGGTGCGCAGCAGGCCGATGAAGGCCCGTTCGGCCGGTGAGAGCAGGCGGTCGCGGCGGTGGACGAGACTCACCGGCCGGGACCTGGGCAGCGGGTGACCGGGAGGACCGCGAGCGTGCCGGCGCCGACGTCGTCCACGACGGCGTGCTCCGAGATGAGGGCCAGGCCCAGCCCGGCCGACACGCACTGCTTGAGCGCTTCGGGCCCCCACACGTCGCTGCGGGACGCGTCCGCCAGCCCCCATTCGGCGAGGGCCTGCTCCTGGAGCAGGCGGGTCTGCGAGCCCGGTTCGCGCAGCAGGAAGCGGACGCCGGTGAGATCGTCCGGGCCGATCCGGTCCCGGTCCGTCAGCGGATGCCCCGGCGCGGCGATCAGCACCAGGCGCTCGTCCAGCACGGTCTCGGTCACCAGCCGGGACGCGGTCGGCACTCCGGCGACCACCGCGACGCCGATGTCACCGGCGACCAGCCGGTCCAGCACCGCCTCGTTGTTGCCGACGAAGATGTCGCAGTCGATGCCGGGGTGCCGTTCGGAGAAGCGGGCCAGCAGCGGCGGCAGCAGATAGGTGCCCACCGTGGTGGAGCCGCCCACCAGCAGCCGGCCCGACGCCAGACCGCTGACCTGCTGGACCGCCGCGACCGCCTCGTCGGCCAGCAGGAACACCCGCTTGCCGTACTCGGCCAGCACCTCGCCCTCGGCCGTGGGCCGGGCCCGGGCGCCCGAGCGGTCGATCAGCGTCACCTTCAGTGACTGTTCGAGGCGGCGCACCTGGTTGGAGACCGACGGCTGGCTCATGTAGAGCCGGTGCGCCGCCGCCGAGAAACCCTGGTGCTCCACGACCTGCAGGAAGATCCACAATCGGTGGAGGTTGAGTTCCACGTGCCTCCCTCCGCCCTCGCCGCTCACGGGCCGCCGAGCCTAGCCGCGCCGGCCGCCCTGGGAGGGTGCGGACGGCACGGTCACGGAGGCCGGGAGCTATGGCCGTCATAGCGAATCCGGTGGTTCTGCCCCCGCCCGGGCCGGTGTTACCCATGAGATGCGGGGCGGCGAACTAGGCCGCTGCCTCGGCGACTTCGACCACCAGGGGTGTATCCGCACATGACCGAACCGCTGACAGTGAACGGGCGCCGCTACCACCGGCCCCGCCGTCCCGTCGTCGTGGTGTGCATCGACGGCAGCGAGGACGCCTACCACGAGCGGGCGATCGCGGACGGCCGCATGCCCTTCCTGGAGCGCATGCTGGCGGCCGGCGCCGACCTGCGCGCCGACTGCACGATGCCGTCCTTCACCAACCCCAACAACCTCTCCATCGCCACCGGAGTGCCGCCCTGCGTCCACGGCATCTGCGGCAACTACTTCTACGACACCGCAACAGGCGCCGAGGTCATGATGAACGACCCCGGACTGCTGCGCGCGCCGACGCTGTTCGCCGCGTTCTCGCAGCAGGGCGCCAAGGTCGCCGTCGTCACCGCCAAGGACAAGCTGCGCCGGCTGCTCGGCAGCGGGCTCACCGGAGGCATCTGCTTCTCCGCGGAGAAGGCCGACCAGGCCACCGAGGAGGAGAACGGCATCGGCAAGGTCCTGGAACGGACCGGCATGGAGCTGCCGTCGGTCTACAGCGCCGAACTCAGCGAACTCGTCCTGGCGGCCGGCGCCGACATCCTCGACCGGGACCGGCCGGAGCTGATGTACCTCTCCCTCACCGACTACATCCAGCACAAGCACGCGCCCGGCTCCCCGTCGCCAACGACTTCTACGCCATGCTCGACCACTGGTTCGAGCGCATCGACGCCCTCGGGGCCGTCCTCGTCGTCACCGCCGACCACGGCATGAACGCCAAGGCGGACGCCGACGGCGTCGCCCGGGTCGTCCACCTCCAGGACGTCCTCGACGCGGTGCTCGCACCCGGCGCCGCGCGCGTCGTCCTGCCCATCACCGACCCTACACCGTCCACCACGGGGCGCTGGGTTCCTACGCCACCGTGCACCTGCCGCAGGACGCCGACCGGGAGGCGGTGGGGCCCGTCTCGCGGCGCTCGGCGGGGTGGAGGCGGTCCTGAGCCGCGAGGAGGCCTGCGCCCGGTTCGAACTGCCGGCGGACCGCATCGGGGACCTCGTGGTCATCGCCGAACGCAACACCGTCCTCGGCACGACCCCGGCCCGCCACGACATCTCCGGTTTCACCGAGCCGCTGCGCTCGCACGGCGGGCTGTCCGAGCAGCGGGTGCCGTTCCTGGTGAACGCGCCCGTCACCGGACTGCCGGCCGGGCACCGGCTGCGCAACTTCGACGCGTACTGGGTCGGTTGCGCCATCGCCGCGGGAGAGCCGCTCCCGGTCTGACGCCGCCCCGCGGCCCGCGCCCCGGCCGGCCCCCTGTCCCGGCCCGCACCCGGCCGACATCCCACCGCGGCCCCGGAAGACGGCCGCACCCGCCCCCCCCCCCACACACACAGCCCGACCGCACCGCACGTGACCCGGCCCCGACGCGCTGCCGAGGCGCGCGTCGGGGCCGCGTCGTGCACGACACCCCCGCGAGTGAGCCGAAGGGGCGCCGCCCCCGGTGCCCCGAGGAGAACCGAGCCCGTAGAAGAGCAGAGGACACTGCCATGGCCGACCTCGCACCATCACAGCCCAGAACGCCCACCGGCACCTCGCCGGCCGACGCCGCCCGCTGGCGCCGCCGCATCTTCGCCGTCACCTGGCTCGCCTACGCCGGGTTCTACTTCGTACGCCAGGCCTTCTCGGTCGCCAAGCTCGGCATCCTCGACGACCCGGCGGTCGACACCGTGCTGACCGAGCGGGCGCTCGGCGTCATCGACGCCGTCTACCTCGCGGCGTACGCCTGCGGACAGTTCCTGTGGGGCATGTGGGCCGACCGCTTCGGGCCCCGCGTCGTCGTCATCGGCGGCATGATCGGCGCCATCGCCGCGGCCTGTGTGATGGGCGTGAGCAGCGCGCTGCTCGTCTTCGGCGGTGCCATGGTCCTGCAGGGCTTCGCCCAGTCGGCAGGCTGGGCGCCGCTGTGCAAGAACATGGGCAGCTTCTTCCCGGTGCACCGGCGCGGACGCGTCCTGGGGCTGTGGAGCACCAACTACGCGTTCGGCGGCCTCGCCGCGCCCCCGTTCCTCGGCTGGATCGCGTACTCGGTGTTCGACAGCTGGCATGTCGCGTTCCTCGCCGGAGCCGCGACCCTCGGCGTCGTCCTGCTGGTGTTCGTGCTGTTCCAGAAGAACACGCCGCGGGACGCTGGGCTGGCGCCGGAGGAGGACGGGACGGGTCCCGACGGCGCCCCTGCCGAGGGCGCGCGGACCGTTCCGGGAGCGGCACCGGCGCAGGCACCGGCCGTCGATACCGTCACCGGCGCGGCACCGGCGTCCGGGCACCGGCGCGGCGGGCTCGCCCTCTACCGCGAGACGCTGCGCGACCGCATGGTCCTCACCCTCGGAGCGGCGTACTTCCTGCTCAAGCCCGCCCGGTACGCCATCCTGCTGTGGGGACCGGTGCTGGTGAGCCGGCGGCTGCCCGACGTCGACAAGGTGGGCGCCGTCCTCATCCCGTCGCCTTCGGCGTCGCCGGAGTCCTCGCCCCGATCGTCGCCGGCTGGGTCTCCGACCGGCTGTTCGCCTCCCGGCGCGTGCCGCCGTGCGTGCTGGCCCTGGCCCTGCTCACCGCGACGCTGGCCCTGTTCATGCCGCTGACCGCGACCGGCAGCGTCCCGGTCATGATCGCGGTGCTCGCCGTCGTCGGGCTGACGGTCTACGCCGCCGACTCGATGATCTCCTGCGTCGCCGCCGTCGACTTCGGCGCCGTGAAGGGCTCGGGCACCGCCGCCGGCTTCGTCAACGGCTGCGGCTCCGTCGGCGCGATCCTCGGCGGGCTGCTGCCCGGATTCCTCTCCGGCGGTGTGCTGTTCACCGGCTTCGCCGGCGCCGCGCTGCTCGCCGGACTGCTGATGCTGCCGCACTGGAACCGGCTCCCGCGCACCGCGGCGTGACACCGCTCCCCGGCGCCTCCGGGCGCCCCCCCCAGCGACCGTGGTCCACCCCCCCCACCCCCCGAGTCGGTCCCGCCCTGTCCAGTAGTGCCTCGAAAGGACTCCCCATGAGCGTCCAGCACGCAGACACCGTCGTCGTCGGCGCGGGCATCGTCGGCCTCGCGCACGCCCTGGCCGCCGCCCGCCGCGGCGACCGCGTCGTCGTCCTCGAACGCGACGACCACGCCGTCGGCGCCTCCATCCGGAACTTCGGCATGATCTGGGCCGTCGGCCAGCAGCGCGGCAAGGTGTACGAACGGGCCCTGCGCAGCCGGGAGATCTGGCTGGAGATCGCCGCCAAGACCGGGATGTGGGCCGAGCCGTCGGGCTCGCTGCACCTGGCCCACCACCCGGACGAGGTGGCCGTCCTGGAGGAGTTCGTCGCCACGACCCCGCGGCCCGGGAGCGCGGCGTCACCATGGTCACCGCCCGCGAGGCGCGGGCCCGCAGCCATGTGGCCCGGCCGGACGGGCTGCTGGCCGCGATGTGGAGCCCGACCGAGGTCAACGTCGACCCGCGCCGGGCCATCCCGGCGGTCGCCGGGCATCTCGCCGCCGAGTACGGCGTCGACTTCCGGTTCGGCACCGCGGTCCGCTCCGTCGATCCGCCCGCGGTCTCCACGACCGCGGGCGAGTGGCGGGCCGGCCGCGTCTTCGTCTGCAGCGGCAACGACTTCGCGACGCTCTACCCGGAGGTGTTCGCCGACAGCGGTCTCGTCCGCTGCAAGCTCCAGATGATGCGCACCGGTCCCCAGCCCGGCAACCGCCCGCTCGGACCCATGCTCTGCGGGGGTCTCACCCTGCTGCACTACGCCGCCTTCGACGACCTGGAGGCACGCGTCCCGCTGGCCGCCCGCATGGCCGAGCAGCTGCCCTTCCACCGCGAGCACGGCATCCACGTCCTGCTGTCGCAGACGGCCGACGGCCGTCTGACCATCGGTGACAGCCACGCCTACGGCACGACGCACGACCCGTTCGTGCACGAGGAGATCAACGAGGCCGTCCTCGGCTACCTGGGGACCTTCGCCGACCTCCCCGATGCCCGCATCACCGAGCGCTGGGCCGGCTACTACCCGTCCCTGCGCGACGGGCGCACCGAACTCGTCGTCTCCCCGAGGAGAACGTCACCGTCGTCAACGGGGTCGGCGGGGCCGGCATGACCCTCTCCTTCGGCCTCGCCGAGGAGACCGTCGGCGGCTGACCCCGCACCCGCGAGGGCCCCGGCGGGACGTCTCCCGCCGGGGCCCTTCCGCGTGGCCGCCGGCCCGGTTCAGTAGCCGATGCAGGCCGAATGCCACTGGGTGTAGAAGTCGAACACCTCGGGCGAGCACTCCGGGGGCCCGTACTGGGAGGCCTTGGCACCGGTGTGCGGCAGATGCGCGTACGCGCCGACGCCGGGACGGTTCACGTGCAGCATCCCCGCCTCGAAGCGTTCCAGCGCCTCGAAGGCCCGCGACGGGGACGCCGTGAACACCGTCCCGCTCATCCCGTACCGCACACAGTTCGCGATCCGCATCGCGTCGTCGAAGTCCTCGGCGTCGATCACGGCCAGCACCGGGCCGAACACCTCCTCCTGGGCCAGTTCCGCGTCCCACGGGACGTCCCGCACCACCGTGGGCTGCACATAGCAGCCCTCGGGCAGCCCCGGCCGCTCCTCCGGCCCACCGCCGCACACCACCTTGCCGCCGTCGCGCAGCGCCCCGGCCACCGCCGCCAGCACCGCGTCGCGGCGCACCGTGTCGACCACCGGGCCGATGCGCGAGGCGGGGTCGTCTCCCGGCCCGACCCGCAAGTCCGCCACCCGTGGCACCAGACGCTCCAGGAACTCGTCCCGGACGCGCACGTCCACGACGGCCCGGCTCGTGGCGCTGCACCGCTGGCCGGCCTGTCCGAACGCCCCGTGCACCACGGCCTCCACCGCCCGGTCGAGGTCGGCGTCGTCGCACACGACGACGGCGTTCTTCCCGCCCAGCTCCAGCTGTGTGCGCAGCAGCCGGGGCGCACCGCCCGTGTGGATGGCCGTGCCGACACCCAGCGATCCGGTGAAACTGACCCCCGCCACCCGCGGGTTGGCGACCAGGGCCTCGCCGGCGGCCACGTCGCCCTGGACCAGGTTGAGCACCCCGGCGGGCACCCCCGCCTCCTGGAACACCTCCACCAGCAGCGCGGCCGTCAGCGGCGTCAGCGGTGACGGCTTCAGCACCGCCGTGCAGCCCGACAGCAGCGCCGGCGCCACCTTCCACATCGGGATCGCCAGCGGGAAGTTCCACGGGGTGATCAGCCCCACCACCCCGATCGGGCGGCGGAAGGTGTAGGCGAGCGTCCGCTCGTCCTCGGGGGTGCCGTCACCCCGCCCAGCAGCCGTGCCTGGCCCACCGTGAAGTCGAGCACCGCGCGGGCCCTGGCCACCTCGCCCCGTGCCTCGCCGAGCAGCTTGCCCTGTTCCCGGGTGATCGCGGCGGCGAACTCCTCCGCCCGCGCGGCGAGCAGCCGTCCCGCCTCGGCGAGCGGGACGGCGCGCTTGATCGGGCCCAGCGCCCGCCAGGCCGGCAGCGCCGCCGCCGCCGCGTCGACCGCGCGGTCCACGTCGACTCCGCCGGATTCCGCGAACTCGCCGATCACGTCGGAGAGGTCGGCCGGGTTGACGTCGGGCCGCGACTGTCCCGATTCCGCCGGACCCCACCGTCCGTCCACAAAGTTGAGCCGGAGATGCTGCGAGACGCCGTCCCGAAGATGCAGTGACCGAGCCATGCTCTCCCCTTCGCTGGACCGAACCGCCGGAAACCACCGGCCCGGTCAGGCTCACCCACAACAATCCAGCCCACAATGCGCGATCGGCCAATGCCGCCGATAGCCGCGGCCTATCGCGCCGGCGGGCGTGCCGTCGCCGCGGTGGAGCCGCGCGGGCGGCACCATGCAGGGGCGGGACACCGTCTGGACAGGCTCCGGGCGATCCGGGCAGGGTCTGAACGGCCCGTACGCCGGGCCCGTATGACTGTGCAGATCACGTATCCGTACCGCGGAAGGAAACGCCAGCATGACCAGCGCATCGCTTCAGCCCGCATCGGGACCGGCCCGTCGTACCGTCGTGGCGGCGGCCGGGCGGCGGGCCTCGCCGTCGCGCTGACCGCGTGTTCGGGCTCCGACGACGACGCGGCGAACGGCGCCGGGTCCGCCGGGGGCTCCGCCGACACCGGCGCCTCCGGCTCGGGCGGCTCCTCCGGCGACGCGGGCACCGGCGGGTCGGGCGGCGGGGACGCCGGGGCCGCGCTCGCGTCGGCCGCGGACATCCCGAAGGCGGCGGCAAGGTCTTCCCGACCGCAAGGTGGTGGTCACCCAGCCGTCCGCCGGCGAGTTCAAGGCGTTCTCGGCGACCTGCACCCACCAGGGCTGCGCGGTGAAGAGCGTGAGCGACGGGGTCATCAACTGCCCCTGTCACAACAGCAACTTCTCCATCGCGGACGGCAGTGTGCAGAGCGGCCCGGCGACGAAGCCGCTGCCCTCCGTGGCGATCACCGTCAGCGGGGACTCCATCACCCTGGCGTGACGGCTGACGGGAGGGCGGGTTGCGGCGGGCGGCGGACCGTCGCCCCGGAGACGAGAAGAGACGAGGGGGCGCCGTATGACCGTGGTTCAGCGCCGCGGGCGGAGGATCATGATGTCGCCCGGGGAGGTGGACGCGTTCCTCACCGGTGAGCGGACCTGCCGGGTGGCCACCGTCTCCGCCGACGGGTCACCGCACGTGAGCACGTTGTGGTTCGCCTGGGACGGCACCTCGATGTGGCTGTACTCGGTGGTGCGCAGCAAGCGCTGGGCGGACCTCGCCCGGGACCCGCGCGTGGCGGTCGTGGTGGACACCGGCGAGGAGTACGGCGAGCTGCGCGGCGTCGAGCTGTCCGGCCGGGTCGAGCGGGTGGGCGAGGTGCCGCGCACCGGCGAGCTCTGCGCCGAACTGGACCTGCCCGAGACGCTGTTCGCCCGCAAGAACTTCGGTCTGGAGGAGATGCCGCACGACGGCCGGCACGCCTGGCTGCGGCTGACGCCCGACAAGGTGGTCTCCTGGGACTTCCGGAAACTGGGGCCGGCCTAGGCGGTCTTCGAGGGCCCCGTCCGTGCCCGCGCGGTCCGGCTCGGCAACCGGGCCGAGTGGATGAAGTGGAAGGCACCCCGTCCGTGCCCGCGCGGTGCCGCTCCCGCCGCCCGGCGCCGGAGGAACCGGGCGGGCGGGACGCCGGGCGTCAGCCGAGCCGCTCCGCCGCCGCGCGCAACGCCCCGACCGCCGCCCGGATCGAGGGCCGGCGGTCGGCGTCGGCCCGCCAGACGACGTAGACGTGCCGGCGGACCCGCTGCCTGAGCGGGACGGTGACGACGCCGTCGGGCACCGGGTGGCGGCCGAGCAGCGGGGCGATGCACACGCCCAGTCCCGCGGCAACCAGGCCGAGCTGGGTGTGGGTCTCCGCGGCGCGGTGGCCGATGATCGGCTCGATGCCGCGGGAGCGCAGGGTGTAGAGCAGCCACTCGTGGCAGAACTCGCCCTCGCCCCAGGTGATCCACTCGTCCTCGGCGAACTCGGCGAGGTCCACCTCCTCCCGTCCGGCGAGGCGGTGGCCGGCCGGCATCGCCACGTCGGCGGGGTCGTCCAGGATGGGGGCCTTGACCAGCCCGTCGGGCAGCGGCAGCGGCTTGTTGTACCAGTCGAGGACCACCGCGAGATCGACGTCGCCGCGCACCACGCCGGAGATGCCGCGTTCCGGTTCCAGTTCGCTCGAGCGGACCCGCAGGGCCGGATGGGCGGCGCGCAGGTCGGACAGCACGGTGGGGAACAGTCCCCGCGCGGCGGTCGGGAACGCCGACAGCCGCAGCTCGCCCACCACCTGACCGCGATGCGCCTCCAGGTCGGACTGGGCCAGCTCGACCTGGGAGAGGATGCGCGCGGCGTGCTCGGCGAGCAGCCGGCCGGCGTCGGTGAGCCGCACCCCCCGGCCGTTCTTGGCCAGCAGCTGCTGGCCGACCTCGCGCTCCAGCTTGGACAGCTGCTGCGAGACGGCGGACGTCGTGATGTGCAGGCCCTCCGCGGCGCCGCTGACCGATCCGTGCCGGGCGAGGGCGTCGAGGGTGCGCAGCCGGTCCAGATTCAACATGTAAGCAATGCTACGAGATACCGCTCGCGAAATCTCGCTTGTGCTTAGAGATCGCGCTGCCGCATCGTGGGCGTCATGAGCAGCGTCCCCCTCTCCCCGCTCCCCGGCGCGCCGTCGACTGGCGGCTGCGCTTCGCCGCCCTGTCGCTGGTCTGGGGCTTCAGCTTCCTTCTGATCAAGGTGGGCACCGAGGGCTACGCCCCGCTCCAGGTCACGCTCGGCCGGCTGGCGTTCGGCACGGCGGTACTGGCCACGGCGATGGCGGTGAAGCGGCAGCGGCTGCCGCGCGGGGCGCGCACCTGGGCGCATCTGGCGGTCGCCGCGCTCCTGTTGAACGCCCTGCCGTTCTCGCTGTTCGCCTACGCGGAGCTGACGATCCCGTCGACGCTCGCCGGCATCTGCAACGCCACCTCGCCCCTGTGGGGCATGGCCCTGTCCCTGGTCGCCCTGTCCGAGGACCGTCCGACGCGGCTGCGGGTGGCCGGACTCGGCATCGGCTTCCTCGGCGTGCTGACGGTGCTGGGTGCCTGGCAGGGCTTCAGCGGCCTGGACCCCCGGGGCACCGGGCTGGCCCTGCTGGCCTCGCTCAGCTACCCGGTCGGCTGGATCTACGTCCGCCGCACGCTGGCCGGCACCGGGGAGTCTCCGCTGTCCATGACGGGCGCGCAGTTGCTGCTGGCCACGCTGCAACTGGCCGTGGTCACCCCGCTGTTCACCGGGTTCCCGGCGGACCTCGCGCTCGTGCCGCTGCTCGCGATCGCGGCGCTGGGCACGCTCGGCACCGGGCTGGCCTTCCTGGTGCAGTACCAGCTGGTCGCCGAGGTCGGCCCGACGACGGCCCAGATGGTGACGTACTTCGTCCCGGTCATCGCCACGGGGGCGGGCGTCGCGATCCTGGGCGAGTCGCTGACCTGGTCGACGCCGGTCGGCGCGCTGGTCGTCCTGGCCGGCGCGGCCCTGACGCAGGCGCGCCCCCGCGCGACGGCGGGCGCGCCCGGTCCGGTCGCCGCGGCCCCGCCGGGCCGGCGGAGGCCGCTCCCGGGCGGCGGGCACCGCAAGCCCGCGGCGGGCACCGCCGTACGGCAGCCGTCGTCCGACGACAGCCGGACGCAACTGGTCGGCGGGGACCGGACGCAACCGGCCGACGACAGCCGGACGCAACCGGTCGGCGGGGACCGGACGTCCCCGGTCGGCAGCGGGCGTCAGACGTAGCCGCGCCCGGTGCCCGGCCCCAGCGCCGAGGCGACCGCGTCGGCCAGGGGGCCGGTGTCCGCCGGGGTCAGCGTCGAGACGGTGACCCGGATGCCGGGCGGCGCGGTCAGCCGGAAGCGGGCGCCGGGCGCCACGGCCCAGCCGGCGTGCAGCAGCCGGGCGACGGCGCCGGTCTCGTCCGGCACGGGGATCCAGACGTTCATCCCGCTGCGGCCGTGGGCCGCGACCCCGCGCTCCGCGAGGGCGGCGAGGAGCGCGTCCCGGCGCCGCCCGTACGCCGCCGCCACCCGGCGCGCGTCCACCGCGCCGTCGGCCCACAGCCGGGCCACGGCCCGCTGGACGACCAGGCTCACCCAGCCGGGGCCGAGCCGCTGCCGGCCACGGACCCGGTCGAGCGTGACCGGGTCGCCGGTGAGCACGGCGAGCCGCAGATCCGGCCCGTGGGCCTTGGCGGCCGACCGGACGAACGCCCAGTGGTGCGTGACCCCGGCGAGGGGGTGCAGGGGCAGGTCGACGATGCCGTGCCCGTGGTCGTCCTCGATCAGCAGGGTCTCGGGTGGCCGCGCAGCACCGCTCGCAGCGCACGCGCGCGCGTGGCGCTCAGCGCGGCTCCGGTCGGGTTCTGCGCCCGGTCGGTGACGACGAGACAGCGGGCGCCGGTCTCGAGCGCCCGGCGCACGTCGTCGGGCAGCGGCCCGTCGTCGTCGACGCCGACGGGGACGGCGCGCAGGCCCAGCGCGGGGACCAGGTCGAGCAGGCTGCCCCACCCCGGGTCCTCGACGGCGACGGCGTCACCGGGTTTGAGGTGCGCCCCGAGGACGCGCTCCATGGCGTCCAGCGACCCGGAGGTGACGGCGACGGGCCCGGCGGGCACCCCGTCGGCGTCCATTCCGTCCCGTGCGAGCCGCTCCAGCTCCGGGTCGACCGGCCGGGCCCCGTACAGCACGGGCTCCCGGTCTCCCCGTTCGGCGGCCGCGGCGAAGACCGGGCCCAGCGCGGGCAGCAGCGCCGGGTCCGGGTTGCCGTCGGACACGTCCCGCGCCCCCTCGGGCACCTCCACCCGGATGAACTCGCGTCCGGTGGTGGCCGGCGTGGGCCGCACCCGGCTGCCCCGGCGCCCGGCGGTCTCGATGACGCCGCGTTCGCGCAGGGTGCGGTAGGCGGCGGCGACGGTGTTGGGGTTCACCCCCAGCCGCTCGGCCAACTCCCGCATCGGCGGCAGCGCTTGCCCCGGCTCCAGCTCGCCGGAACCCACCGCGCGCTCGATGCTCGCGGAAATCTCCGCTGCACGCCGCCCTCTGATCCGATACTCTCCTAGCACAAAGCCAATTATGCACTAATACATTGGAGAGCGCCATGCAGGGGACCGCGCAGACGCCGCCGCAGCCCGCCACCGCCTACACCCCGACCGACCGCACCGTCCCCACCCGCTCCGCGGACCGGGCGTCGTACGACCGGGAACTGGTGCACGCGATACTCGACGAGGCCTACGTCTGCCACCTCGGCTTCGTCCGCGACGGCGCGCCCGTGGTGCTGCCGACGCTGTTCGGCCGCGTCGGGGAGCGGCTGTACGTGCACGGCTCGACGGGTTCGCGCCCGCTGCGGATGGCGGGCAGGCCGATCCGGGGCTGCCGGTGTGCCTGACGGTCACGCATGTCGACGCGCTGGTGCTGGCGCGCTCCGCCTTCCACCACTCGATCAACTACCGGTCGGTGGTGGTGCACGGCACCGCGTACGACGTGACCGACCCCGAGGAGAAGCGCACGGCGCTGGACGCCCTGGTCGACCATGTGGTGCCGGGCCGCTCGCGCGACTCGCGGCCGGCGAACAAGAAGGAGCTGGCCGCCACCGCGGTGCTCCGCCTGGACCTCGGCGAGGTCTCGGCCAAGCTCCGCACCGGCGGGGTCAAGGACGAGCCCGAGGACCTCGCCCTGCCCCACTGGGCCGGCCTCGTCCCGCTGCGCAAGGGGTACGACGCGCCCGTGCCCGACCCGGACCTGGCCGCCGGCACCGGTCTGCCCGGCTACCTGGCGCGGCTGTGACAGCGGCCGGCCGGTGACCGGCGGGGCCTGCCGCTGCCGGCAGGCCCCTCGGCGACGCGCGCGGCGCGCCGGCGTCAGGCGAG
Organism: Streptomyces sp. SW4; assembly: GCA_003248315.1. Taxonomy (GTDB): domain Bacteria; phylum Actinomycetota; class Actinomycetes; order Streptomycetales; family Streptomycetaceae; genus Streptomyces. The sequence goes on along the minus strand of QKWM01000004.1, from coordinate 4,778,372 downwards.
GACCGGTTGCCGCTCGCGGGTCCGCGCGCCGCGCGCCTCGGCGACGGCCAGGCCGCCGACCGAGCCGAGCATCAGCAGGGTGCCGGCCACCGTCGCCGCCGTGAGGTGCTCGCCGAGCAGCACCACCGCGAGGGCCGCCGCGGACACCGGCTCCAGCAGCATGATCACCGAGACGGTGGCCGACCGGACCACCGCGGCGCCCGCGAAGTACAGGCCGTAGGCGAGGGCGGTCGGGACGGCGGCGACGTACGCCATCAGCCACAGCAGCCGCACCGGGTCGGCGGTGTGCGGCACCAGCCCCTCGACGAGGGCCGGGGCAGCAGGCACAGGCTCGTGACGGCGAACGCCCCGACGGAGGTGTCGGCGGCGTCGGCCGACCCGTCCCTTCCCCACCAGCGGGTGAGCAGCGTCATCGCCGAGTACCCGGCGGCGGACAGCAGCGCCAGGAGCACGCCCCAGGGCCGTACGCTGCCGCTGCCGCCGCCGAGGACCAGCACGGCGAGCCCCGTCAGGGCACCGGCGACCGCGGCGGCCCCGCCCCGGCCGAGGCGCTCGCCCAGCGCCGACCGTGCCCCGAGGGCGATCAGCACCGGCCCGGCCCCGAGGGTGACGACGGTGGCGACGGCCAGTCCGGTGGCCTGCACCGCGGCGAAGTAGGCGGTCTGGAACACGGCGAGTCCGAGGCCGGTCACGACGGCACGCCGTACCCGGACGGCGAGGGGCGCGGCCGGCGCGGCGGTACGGCCCCGGGGCCGGCGGACAGCGGGCGCACCGCGAGCAGCAGCACGAGCCCCGCCGCGCAGCGCCAGAACGACAGGGCGACCGGGCCCATGTCGCTGGCGCGGTACACCAGCGAGGCCGCGGCCCCCGCGGTGCCCCAGGCGGCACCGGCGACGATCAGATACAGAAGGCCTCGCCCGACGGGCAGGCCGGAGACGGCATTCGACACGAGTTTCTCTCCGCAGACGCGCGCAGGGCGCGGAAGGTCGGGAGGAGACCCGGCCCCGTGGCGGCGCACCGGCGAGCGCCGGATCGACACCGGCACGGCGGGAGCGCGGGAACGGGAACGCGGGTTTCCGGGGACTGCGTCCGCGGGCAGCACCGTCCGGCCCGGCGACGGCGCGCCGGGCGGATCGCGGGGCCCGCTCTAGCGGGCCGGAGGCGGAAGAACGCGTGCGTCCGAATGCATGGTCCGCACCTTAGGCGGCCGTTCCCCGGGCGGACAACTCCCTTTCCGGGCCGCCGCCGGCCACCGGTTCCGCGGAGTTCTTCGCGGGCGCCGACGACTGGGCGATGAAGGCGCCGACGAGGACCACGACGCCGCCGGCGATCTGCGGCGCCGACAGGTGCTCGCCGAGCAGCACCCAGGCCAGGACGGTGGCGACCACCGCTTCCAGACAGGCCACGACACCGGCGACCTGGGGCGAGAGACGGCGCACGGCCACGATGCCGGTGACGTAGGCGAGGACGGTGGCGACGAGCACGATCCAGCCGAGCAGCAGGGCGGCGGCGACCGGCGTCCCGTTCATCGGCGCGGTGTCCGCGAGCACGGACCAGTCCATGCCCCAGGGCCGGGCGACGACGGTGAGCACGGCGGCGCCGACGAGCAGTCCGTAGGCGATGACGCCGAGCGGGTCGGGGGCGTCCTCGCCGGCGTCGCTGCCCTGGTCGGACAGGACGAAGTAGCCGACCTGGCAGCAGGCGGCGCCGAGGGCGAGCAGCAGTCCGAGGGCGTCGAAGCCGAGCCCGGACCACACCTCCACGACGCAGGCCAGGCCGCCGACGGCGAGGACCACGCCGAGCGCGGCGGCCCGGGTCACCGGCCGCCGCTGCACGAACCGCACCCAGCCGAGCACCAGGGCCGGGCCAGGTACTCGACGAGCAGCGCGACCCCGACGGGGATACGGGAGAGGGCGGCGAAGTAGCAGGCCTGCACACCGGCCACCGCGAGCAGTCCGAACCCGGCGAGGAGTCCCGGGCGGCGGCGCAGCAGCCCGCGGTGGCGCACGGCGAGCGGCAGCATGACGAGGGCGGCGCCGGCCACCCGCAGCCACACCACGTGGAGCGGGTCCAGGCCCGCCTCGATCAGCGGCTTGGCCGCGACACCGGAACCGCCGAAGGCGACCGCCGAGACGAGCGCGAGACCGATCCCGACGCCCTTGCCACGGCTGCCCTGAGCGCTGTCAGACGTATGCACCGGCACATGATGACAGGCGACGACATGAGCGTCACCCCCGTTGACACCTGTCTCAACGGCTGGACGCCGTCAGGACGCCGGCTCGGCCCGGCCCTCCAGACGGGCGAGCACCAGGGCGGGGTCGAGACCGGCCCGGCCGAGCACCTCGACGGCCCGCGCCTCGGGGTCCGCGACGAGGGCGGCGAGCAGGTCGGTGCCGCGGGCCTCGGCGCCGTCGCGCCGGGCGGCACGCGCACGGGCGTACTCCAGGCAGGCCGCGGCCAGCGGCGAGAAGCCGGCGGTCCCGGTCACCACGGGGACCGCGCCGGAGTCCTCGACGGCGCTCTGCCAGCGCAGGCCGTAGCCGATGCTGCGCTGCACGAGGTAGCCGAACAGCCGGGCGAGCTGGGGGCCGTCGCCGAGCACGGCCCGGACCTCCGCGTCGTACTCCAGGAGCGAGTGCAGCAGGTGCGCCGTGTCGATCTGCCGGTCCCCGTCCCGCACCGCCCTGCGGCGCGCGCCGGAGACCACCACGGCCAGCTCGGCGCTGAGCGGGGCGTCGCCGTCGACGCCGTCGATGCCGTCCGGCCGCCGGCCGTGCTGCTCACCGGTCGACTGCCGGGGATTCGGGGTTGCACACTCCCACCCCATCAGCCCCGTCGGCCCGGGTCATCCCCGAAGGGAAGCATTTTCGCGTCCCACGCGGAGTGGACGCCGGGGGCCGGAATCTCCTCCTTACGGATGAGATCAGGCCGATTCCCCCCACCGGCGCGCGCCGCCTTGCTTCACGCCCCCGTGGGCAACCCGGGCGCCTCGCCGGCGGTCCAACCAGGGCATGAGGAACGAGTGCTGGCTGGTGGCCCTGCCTGCGGTGGACGGCAGGCAGTACGTGTACCGGGTGGACGCACCGGAGGACGCGTTGCCCGCCGACCTGTTCTGGGAGGCGTGGCACTGCCACGACGAGAGCCCCTTCCCGCGCGCCTGGGACCTGTTCGACGCGGCCGTCATACGCCGGGTGGGCTGACGGACACCGAAGCCCCGGGGCCGCGGCGCCGACGCCGCCCGGTCACGCGTTCCGCCCGGTCACGCGTTCCGACCGGCGGGCGTTCCTCCCGCGGGCGGGAACGCGGAAGCGCCCCGCGGAGGGATCCGCGGGGCGCCTGCCGGCGGGCCGGCGAACCGGCCGGGCCGGGCCGTCGGCCGGCCAGGGGCCCTCAGTCCTCGTCGGCGAGGATCAGGTAGAGCTTCTTGCGGGCCTCGTTGATGACGGCCAGCGCCTTCTCGCGCTGCTCCTTGCTGCCGGTCTTCCAGACCTGGCCGAACGCCTCCATCAGCCCGAAACCGGCCTGCCGGATGTCGTTCAGGGCCTCCCAGTCGACGCCCCGCGAGGCCTCCTCCCAGGGCGCCTCCGGGCCCTCCTCGGCCGCGGTCCGGCCCGCCTCGGTGAGCGAGAAGAGCTTCTTGCCACCCTCGCTCTCGCTGGCGATCAGCCCCTCGTCCTCCAGCAGCTGGAGCGTCGGGTAGACCGAACCGGGGCTGGGCTTCCAGGCCCCGCCGCTGCGCTCGGCGATCTCCTGGATCATCTCGTAGCCGTGCATCGGCCGTTCCTTCAGCAGGGCCAGGATCGACGCGCGCACGTCACCGCGGCGCGCCCTTCCCCTCGGCCCGCCCCGCCCCCGGCCGCCCCAGGGGCCCGGACCGAAGCCCGGCCCGAAGGGTCCGCCGGGACCGCCGGGGCCACCCGGCCCGAAGGGGCCGAAGGCCGCGCGCAACCCCTCGAAGGCGCCCCGGCCGCACCCGAAGGCGTCGCCCTGTCCACGTCCGTGGCCACCGTGCCCGCGCTCGAATCCATGGGTACGCATCGCCCTCACTCCATTCCATCGTTGATCAGTCGCGATGCGTCAACGATATATCGGAACAGCTCGGTCGGCAAGACCCGGCGCGGGCAGGGCGCCCCGTCGCCTCCGGTCCAGGACTCTCGAATTGGCCTTGGCCCGCGCCTTCGCCGAGGGCCTAGCGTCGGGGCCATGCGCATCCGAATCGTCGACGCCTTCACCGACCGGCCCTTCGCGGGCAACCCCGCCGGAGTGCTCCTCCTCGACGCCTTCCCGGACGACGACCGGCTCCAGAAGATCGCCCTCGAGGTCAACCACGCCGAGACCGCCTTCGCCCACCGCCTGCCCGAGGGCGGCGAGGCCGACTGGGCGCTGCGCTGGTTCACGCCCGCCTGCGAGGTCGCGATGTGCGGGCACGCCACGCTGGCCACGGCGCACGTGCTGCACACCACCGGCGCCCACGAAGGGCCGGTCCGCTTCGCCACCCGCAGCGGTGTCCTCGTCGCGACACCCGGGCAGGACGGCTCGATCACCCTCGATTTCCCGACCGCCCCGCTCACCCCCGTGGCCGTTCCCGACGGAGTCGCCGAGGCGCTCGGGCCGAACCGCTCGCCGCGGCGGACACCGGCCCGAACGTCGGCGACCTGCTCGTCGAGGTCGCCGACGAGAAGACCGTCCGGGCCCTGACCCCGGACCACAAGGCGCTGGCCGCCCACTCCGAGCGGGGCGTCATCGCCACCGCCCTCGCCGAGGACCCGGCCGGCGGCTACGACTACGTCTCCCGCTGCTTCTTCCCGAACGTCGGCATCGACGAGGACCCGGTCACCGGCAGCGCCCACACCGCCCTCGCGCCGTACTGGTCGCAGCGCCTGGGGCGCACCGACCTGACCGGCCTGCAGGCCTCGCCCCGCTCCGGCCGGGTCCGCACGGGGCTGCGCGGCGACCGCACGCTGCTGACCGGGAGCGCGGTCACGGTGATCGAGGGCGAGCTGCTGGCGTAGCCCTCCCGGACGGGGCAAAGCCCTCCGGGCGGGGTGTACCGCCCGGAGGGCTACGGGTGTTCCCGCGCCCGGAGCCGCTCAGGCCGTCGGCAGCCAGTCCACCTTGCGGCCAGCAGCGCGTAGCCCACGAAGGCCCCGATGTCGAGGAGGGTGTGCGCGACCACCAGGGGCCCACCCGCCCCCAGCGCCGGTACAGGTACACGAACACCACGCCCATGACCATGTTGCCGATGAAGCCGCCGACGCCCTGGTAGAGGTGGTACGAGCCGCGCAGTACGGAGCTCGCCGCCATCGCCGCCCCCGGCGACCACCCCAGCTGGTCGAGCCGGCGCAGCAGGTAGCCGACGACGATCACCTCTTCGAGGACGGAGTTCTGCGCCGCCGAGAGGATCAGCACCGGGAACTTCCACCAGACGTCGGGCAGCGCCTCGGGGACGACGGTGAGGTTGAATCCGAGGCCCCGGGCGGCCAGGTAGAAGGCGATGCCGGTGCTGCCGATGACGGCCGCGATCGCCGCGCCGCGGCCCAGGTCGGGCCAGGGCCGGGTCCGGTCGAAGCCCAGGGTGCGCAGGCTCCCGCCCTCGCGCAGCAGCAGGTGGGCGACGAGGACGACGGGCACCAGGGCGGTGGCGATCCCGAACAGCTGCCAGGCCAGGTCCAGCCACGGGCGGCCCGGCGCAGCGGAGGCGTTGAGGGTGGCCGCCTGGTCCTTCAGCCCGCCCGGCCGGGTGACCGAGCCGACGAAGCTGATGAGGGCGGAGACGCCGCTCGCCCCAGCGACAGGGCCAGGACGAGAAGGGTCTCGTCCCGCAGGACCCGGCGGGACAACGGCTCGGGCCGCTCCGGCTGCTCCGGCCGCTCCGGCCGCTTCCGAGGAATCCCATCGCCCACCGGGCCCGCCTCCGCCTGCACGCCTGCCTCCACTGCCGCCACTCGGACGTCTGCTGCCACTCGGGACGTCACAGCTTGCCCGATGAGCCGGGAGCGGGCACTCGCGGCCCTGCCCGACGAGCACGCGGCCTGCCCGACGATCACGCGGGCCCCTGCCCGACGAGCACGCAGGCCTGCCCGACGAGCACGCAGGCCCCTGCCCGAGGAGCACACGCCCCGGACAGGGGCACGCCCGCGGGCAGGGCCCCGGCGGTCGGACGCGCGGCCGGCGAGGCCCGGCGGACGGCCGGCCTCAGGACGCCGGAACGGGTTCCGGCAGCCCCACCGGCCACAGGTGCACGGGGTCGCCCCGGTAGGTCAGCTCCCGGTAGCGCCGCGTCATGGCGGCCAGCGCGGCCTCCCTGGTCAGGCCCGCCTCCAGTCCCCGGTGGAACGTGGCCGCCTGCCAGGACGCACCGTTGACCCGGCGCCGGCAGCGCTCCTCGACGACCCGAGGTAGAAGTCGCGGTCGGCGGTTCCACGCCCCAGGCGTCCAGCCCGCCTCCGCCAGGGGCAGCAGCTCGTCGAGGACCAGGGCGGCGGCGTCGACCTCCACCGTGCCGCCGTGCCGGCCGCGCCGGGGCCACTCGAACCGGGCGTCGATGCCGTACTTGCACGCGGCGTCGAAGTTGGCCGCGGCGGCCTCGAACGGCAGCCGGGTCCACACCGGCCGGGACTCCTCGGCCAGGGCGCGGACGACGCCGTAGTAGAAGGCCGCGTTGGCGAGGACGTCGGTGACCGTGGGGCCGGCGGGCAGCACGCGGTTCTCCACCCTCAGATGCGGGACACCGTCGGCGACGTCGTAGACCGGGCGGTTCCAGCGGTAGACCGTGCCGTTGTGCAGCACCAGTTCGGCGAGCGAGGGCACCCCGCCGGCGTCCAGGACCTCCAGCGGGTCCTCGTCGTCGCAGATCGGCAGCAGCGCGGGGTAGTAGCGCAGGTTCTCCTCGAACAGGTCGTAGGCGGAGGTCACCCACCGCTCCCCGAACCAGGTGCGCGGCCGCACCCCTGCGCCTGGAGCTCGGGCGGGCGGGTGTCGGTGGACTGCTGGAACAGCGGCGGCCGCGACTCGCGCCACAGCTCCCGGCCGAACAGGAAGGGCGAGTTGGCGCCGACCGCGATCTGCGCGGCGGTGACCGCCTGCGCCGCGTTCCACACGTCGGCGAACCGCGCGGGCGTCACCTGGAGATGCAGCTGCACGGAGGTGCAGGCCGCCTCCGGCGCGATGGACTTCGACGTGCAGGTCAGCCGCTCCACGCCGTCGATGTCGAGACGGAAGTCCTCACCGCGCGCGGCCACGATCTGTTCGTTGAGCAGCGCGTACCGGTCGACGTCGGAAAGATTCGAGGAGACCAGATCGTCCCGGTCCAGCGTCGGCAGAATGCCGATCATCACCACACTGGCGTCCAATTCACCGGCCTTACGGTCGGCATATGCCAGGGACGTGCGTATTTCCTCGGCGAGCCGGTCGAATACCCGGCCGCCGAGCCGGTGCGGGGTGATGTTGACCTCCAGATTGAACATGGCGAGTTCTGTTTGGAAGTCACGGCTGGCGATGCGCTCCAGGACTTGCGCGTTCAACATCTTCGGCATGCCGTCGGCGCCGAGGAGATTCAGTTCGATCTCCAGCCCCATCAGATTCTTGGGGCGGTCGAAGCGCTGCTCCGCCAGGAGTCGCTCCAGGCCCGTCAGGCAGCGCCGGAGCTTGTCCCGGTAGCGCTGACGATCGGACAGGTCGAACCGACCTGCCGCGACCTTCTCGCCCATGGAAGCGTCCCTTCATCGGATCAGCGGGCCACCGGGACGGACCGCCGGTGTGCGGGTCAGGTGGGATGATGCCCAGCGACTGCGATCGATAACGTCCCCGGACCGGCCCCGCACCCGCTAGTCTGGGCGCCGGTGACCGCTGGCACATTCACCGGGCAAGAGGCATCACGCGGTTTCCGCCTTCGGTGACTCGTGAAAAACGCCGACGACAACGCGCCGACCGCACCACGGGCCTTTCCCGAGGTCACGGCCGCACTGCGGGTCGGGAATCAGGATGATCCCCGCATTTCGACGACCGAATGTACTCTTGTTCTGCTTGCCGGAATCGGCTAGCAGAAACACAGCGTGAACACTCGTCGTATAAACTCGCCGGACAGGGCTGAAGGCCGGCGAGCCGCGGTCAATGACCCTGCCGTCGCGAGGGCGTACGGCAGGCCTCATCCCCTCTCTTCTCGGCAGTCGAACCTTCGCCCTGCTCTCCCATCCCTTGAGCTGACAGCGTCGTCCGCCCCCGCCCTCGCGCCACCGTGCCTTCGAATGAGAGGCGACCCACCATGCCGCTGCATGTCCCCCCGGCTCCCGCGCCCGCCCTCCGCTCGGTCCTCACCGCGCTCTCCTCGCCCACCGCGGTCCGCGAGGCCCGAACTCCCTCCCTGCTCCGCGCCCAGGGCCCGGCGACGCCGGAGCTGCCGCTGCCCGTGCATGTGCTGGACCGGGTCACCGCCGAGGGCGTGCCGGTCACCCGGCTGACCGGCTGGCGGTTCCTGATCCGCTGCGGCGACCGCGCCGTGGCCGCGGCGGAGACCATGTTGACGCCGGACGGCTGGGCCTTCTCGCACTTCTTCGAGGGCCCCTACGTCACCTCGACCGAGCGCGCGCTGCGCCAGGCCGAGACGGTGACGCAGCCCAGCCAGCCGCGCCTGCTGTCCGTGCCCGGTCTCTACATGCTCACGCTGTGGCTGCACGGGGACACCACCGCCGACGCCGCCGCCGGCCACCCGGCCCCCGCCGACCTGCTGGTCCCGCTGGCCCCGCGCCGCCCGGCATCGCGGCCCACCGCGCCCACCGGGTCGCCGACCTGCTCCCGGTCCTCAGCCACCGGGTCACGCCGACCCGGCTGATGGGCTCGCCGGCCTGACCCGCGCCTCCGGCTCGTACGGGCTTCCGCTCGCTCGTACGAGCCGGACTAGCCCGTTACGGCCAGGAAGAACCACCCGAAGGGACGGTCCGGTGGGAATGAACCGCCCGCGCGGGTGACGCGTCATCAACCTGTGAGTAAGCCGTGCTGCGAAATCCCTGCGGATCGACGCCCGTGGGGCAACACTGGGTTGGAACCGACGCAACGCAACGGGGGGCGGCCATGAACGACGTTTCACGCCGCGGGACAGACACCACCACAGACCTGAACGTCACGCCAGAGCGAAAGATCCCTTCCATGTGCCAGCACCAGCCACCGTGCCCGTCAGCCGAGTCCGCCGACCGGGAGTCCGCCCGTCTCGTGGCGCACCACCCGGAGCAGGGCTGGAGCCTGCTGTGCAACGGCGTCGTCCTCTTCGAGGACACCGGTGAGCTCCTGCCGGACGGCCAGATCATCGCACCGCACCGCCCGCTGGGCACCGGCCAGGTGATGACGGCCGCCTGAGCGTCCGGGGGCCGCCCGAGCATCTGCCGGGCGGCCTCGGGGCGTCCGGCGGGCCCCGGGCTGCGCGGGGCCGTGGCCTGCTCCTATCGTGACCGGCATGCAGTCCTACACGATCGGCCAGGCGGCGCGGCTGCTCGGCGTCAGCCCCGACACCGCGCGCCGCTGGGCGGACGCCGGCCGGATCACCACCCACCGCGACGACAGCGGCCGGCGTCTCATCGACGGCCGCGACCTGGCCGCGTTCTCGGTCGAGCTGGCCGGCTCCGGCGCCGACGAGGACACCCCTACACCTCCGTCCGCAACTCCTTTCCCGGCATCGTGACCGCGATCAAGCTGGGCGACGTCGCCGCCCAGGTCGAGATCCAGGCCGGCCCGCACCGGCTCGTGTCCCTGCTGACACGGGAAGCCGTCGAGGAACTCGGCCTGGAGGTGGGCATGGAGGCCACGGCCCGCGTGAAGTCGACGAACGTCCACATCGACCGCGCCTGAGCGACTCCCCACTCACCCCCGGATCCGTAGGAACGCACATGCGACCGGGTGACCGCTCTCCGCTCGCTCATGCGATGCGACAGCAGACGTATCCCTCGCAAATGCGGAAGTATGATCGGCACAGAGGGGGAGACCGGCGGCCGGGCCGAGGCGACCGCACCGCCGGCGCCCGCGCGGCTCCCCGAGGACATGGAGGAGTGACCCTGTGCCGACCCGTTCCGTGCGCCGGACGCACCGCATCGCCCGGACCCTGCGGCCCGCCGCGGCCGGCGCCGTGGCGCTGCTCGCCCTGAGCGCCTGCTCCTCGTCCGACCCGGAAACCGCGACCGGCACCGGCTCCGGTGGTGCGTCCCCGCGGCTGTCGGGCACGGTCACGGTCTTCGCCGCCGCCTCGCTCAAGGAGAGCTTCGGCACGCTCGCCGAGCGGTTCGAGAAGGACCACCCCGGCACCGAGGTGACGTTCAACTTCGGCGGAAGCGACAGCCTGGCCGCCGGCATCACCAGCGGCGCCCCGGCGGACGTGTTCGCCGCCGCCAGCCCGAAGACGATGAAGACCGTCACCGATGCCGGCGACACCGCCGGAGCACCGGTCACCTTCGTCCGCAACCAGCTCGAGATCGCCGCCCTGCCCGGCAACCCCGACGGGATCTCGTCCCTCGCCGACCTCGCCGAGCCCGGCCTGAAGGTCGTCCTGTGCGACGCGGCCGTGCCCTGCGGCGCGGCCGCGCAGAAGGCCCTGAAGGCCGGCGGCGTCGAACTGAAGCCGGTGTCCTACGAGGAGGACGTCAAGGCCGCGCTGACGAAGGTCCGGCTCAAGGAGGCCGACGCCGCCCTGGTGTACCGGACCGATGTGCAGGCGGCCGGCGGCACCGTCGAGGGCGTGACGTTCCCCGAGGCGGCCGAGGCCGTCAACGACTATCCGATCGCCCTGCTCGAGAACGCCCCGAACCCGGACGCGGCCCGGGCCTTCATCGACCTGGTCCGCTCCCCGAGGGCCAGAAGGTGCTGACCGGGGCCGGGTTCCTGAAGCCATGAGGGGTTCGCCGCACAAGCTGCGGGCCGGCCGGCCGGCACCGCTGCCGCTGCTGGTCCCGGCGGTCGTCGGCCTGGCCTTCCTGCTGCTGCCGCTGGTGGCCCTGCTGGTCCGGGCACCGTGGAGCGGCCTGCCCGAGCAGCTGACCAGCCCGCAGGTGTGGCAGGCGCTGCGGCTGTCGCTGGTGTGCGCCACGTCGGCGACCGTGCTCAGCCTGCTCATCGGCGTACCGCTGGCCTGGCTCCTGGCCCGCACCGACTTCCCCGGCCGCGGCCTGGTGCGCGCCCTGGTGACGCTGCCGCTGGTGCTGCCCCGGTCGTCGGCGGCGTCGCGCTGCTGCTCGCCTTCGGCCGCAACGGTGTCGTCGGGCAGTACCTGGACGCCTGGTTCGGCATCACGCTCCCCTTCACCACCACGGGGGTCGTGCTCGCCGAGACGTTCGTGGCCATGCCGTTCCTCGTCATCAGCGTGGAGGGCACGCTGCGGGCCGCCGACCCGCGCTACGAGGAGGCGGCCACCACGCTCGGCGCGTCCCGCTTCACCGCGTTCCGCCGCGTCACCCTGCCGCTGATCGCGCCGGGCATCGCGGCGGGCGCCGTGCTGGCGTGGGCGCGGGCCCTCGGCGAGTTCGGCGCCACCATCACCTTCGCGGGCAACTTCCCGGGCCGCACGCAGACCATGCCGCTCGCCGTCTACCTCGCCCTGCAGAACGACCCGGCGGCCGCGATCGCCCTCAGCCTGGTGCTGCTGGCCGTCTCCATCGCCGTACTGGCCGGACTGCGCGACCGCTGGATGACCACCTCATGAGCCGCCACGACCCGATCGCCACGGAGCCCACGAGCGTCCCCGCGGGCGCCGAGGGCCTCGACGCCCGCCTCGTCGTCGACCGCGGCGCCTTCCGCCTCGACGTGACCCTGGGCGCGGCGCCCGGCGACGTCGTGGCCCTGCTCGGCCCCAACGGCGCCGGCAAGACCACCGCCCTGCGCGCCCTCGCGGGTCTCACCCCGCTGACGGACGGCCATCTGCGGCTGGACGGCGCCGTGCTGGAGCGCACGCCGCCCGAGGAGCGTCCGGTCGGCGTGGTCTTCCAGGACTACCTCCTCTTCCCGCACCTGACCGCGCTCGACAACGTGGCCTTCGGGCCGCGCTGCCGTGGTGCCAGCAAGGCCGAGGCCCGCGCCGAGGCCGCCGTCTGGCTGGAGCGGATGGGCCTGGCCGACCACGCGGGCGCCAAGCCGCGTCGTCTCTCCGGCGGCCAGGCCCAGCGGGTGGCCCTGGCCCGCGCCCTGGCCACCCGCCCCAGGCTGCTGCTCCTGGACGAGCCGCTCGCCGCGCTCGACGCCCGCACCCGGCTGGAGGTGCGCGCACAGCTGCGCCGCCACCTGGCCGAGTTCGAGGCCGTCGCCGTCCTGGTCACCCACGACCCGCTGGACGCCATGGTGCTGGCCGACCGGCTGGTCGTCGTCGAGCACGGCCGGGTCGTCCAGCAGGGCACCCCGGCCGACATCGCCCGCCGGCCGCGCACCGACTACATCGCCCAGCTCGTCGGCCTGAACCTCTACCGGGGACGGGCCGAGGGCCACACGGTCCGCCTCGACGCCGGTCCCTCGATCACCACCACCGAGGATCTCGCCGGCCCGGTCTTCGTGGCCTTCCCACCGGGTGCCGTGACCCTGTACGGGGACCGCCCCTCCGGCTCCAGCGCCCGCAACGTCTGGCGCTGCGAGGTGGCCGGCCTGGAGACGCACGGCGACCAGATCCGCGCGGACCTCACCGGCGAGCTGCGCCTGACCGCCGACCTCACCACGGTCGCGGCCGCCGAACTGGGCCTGCACCCGGGCGCGCCGGTGTGGGCGACGGTCAAGGCGGCGCAGACCCACGCCTACCCGGCATGACCACCTCACCTGCCCGGAACGACCACCTCTCCGGGCTCGCACGGCCATCTCGCCCGCCCGGCTGACCATCTCACCGGCCCCCGGCGGCCGCGGCGGGAGCCGGACGACCACGGGAAAGGGGCCCCGCCGAGAGCGGGGCCCCTTCCTGCACCGGTCGCCGGCCGGTCAGTCCCGGTCAGTCCTCGTACGCGTCCAGCGGCGGGCAGGAGCACACCAGGTTCCGGTCGCCGAAGGCCTGGTCGATCCGGCGCACCGGCGGCCAGTACTTGTCGGCGGCCGACACCCCGCCCGGGAAGACGGCCTCCTCACGCCCGTAGGCGTGGTCCCAGTCGCCGCTCAGCGCGCCCGCGGTGTGCGGCGCGCCCCGCAGCGGGTTGTCCTCGGCGGGCCACTCGCCGGAGGCGACCTTCTCGATCTCCGCGCGGATGGCGATCATCGCGTCGCAGAACCGGTCGATCTCGGTGAGGTCCTCGGACTCGGTCGGCTCGATCATCAGCGTGCCGGCCACCGGGAAGGACATCGTGGGCGCGTGGAAGCCGTAGTCGATGAGCCGCTTGGCGACGTCGTCGACGCTGACTCCGGTCGTCTTGGTCAGCGGGCGCAGGTCGATGATGCACTCGTGGGCGACCAGGCCGCCGGGGCCGGTGTAGAGCACCGGGTAGTGCGGCTCGAGGCGCTTGGCGATGTAGTTGGCGGAGAGCACGGCCACCTGCGTGGCCCGCTTCAGCCCCTCGCCGCCCATCAGGCGGACGTAGGCCCAGGAGATGGGCAGGATGCCCGCCGAGCCCCAGGGAGCCGCCGAGATCGGCCCCACGCCGGTCTCCGGGCCGGCCGCGGGCTGCAGCGGGTGGTTCGGCAGGTACGGCGCGAGGTGGGACCGTACGGCCACGGGGCCGACGCCGGGGCCGCCGCCGCCGTGCGGGATGCAGAACGTCTTGTGCAGGTTCAGGTGGGAGACGTCGCCGCCGAAGTGGCCGGGCTTGGCCAGGCCGACCAGGGCGTTGAGGTTGGCGCCGTCGACGTAGACCTGGCCGCCGGCGTCGTGCACCCGGGCACAGATGTCGGCGACGTGCTCCTCGAACACGCCGTGCGTGGACGGGTAGGTGATCATCAGCACGGCCAGCTGGTCGCGGTGCTGCTCGATCTTGGCCCGCAGGTCCTCGACGTCGATCTCGCCGTCCTCGGCGGTCTTGACGACGACGACCTTCATGCCGGCCATGACGGCGCTGGCGGCGTTGGTGCCGTGCGCCGAGGAGGGGATCAGGCACACCGTGCGCTGCTCGTCCCCGTTGGCGCGGTGGTAGCCGCGGACGGCGAGCAGACCGGCCAGCTCGCCCTGCGAACCGGCGTTCGGCTGGAGGGAGACCTTGTCGTAGCCGGTGACCTCGGCGAGACGTTCCTCCAGCTCCCGGATGAGCGTGAGGTAGCCCTCGGCCTGCTCGGCGGGCGCGAACGGGTGCAGCTGCCCGAACCCGGGCCAGGTGACCGGCTCCATCTCGGTGGTCGCGTTGAGCTTCATGGTGCAGGAGCCCAGCGGGATCATGCCGCGGTCGAGCGCGTAGTCCCGGTCGGCGAGCCGGCGCAGGTAGCGCAGCATCGCCGTCTCGGAGCGGTGCTGGTGGAAGACCGGGTGGGTGAGGTAGTCGTCGGTGCGCAGCAGCGCCTCGGGCAGCGCGTCCTCGGTGGCCGCGTCCAGCGCCTCGATGTCGCCCTCGACGCCGAACGCGGTCCACACGGCGGCGACCTGGGCGCGCAGGGTGGTCTCGTCGCAGGCGAAGGAGACGTGGTCGGCGTCGACCAGGCGCAGGTTGACGCCGTTGTCGCGGGCGGCGGCGACGATGTCGGCGGCCCGGCCGGGCACACGGGCGGTGACCGTGTCGAAGTAGGAGCCGTGGACGATCTCGACACCGCCGGCCGCCAGGCCCGCGGCGAGGATCGCGGCGTAGCGGTGGGTGCGGCGCGCGATGGTCCGCAGGCCCTCGGGCCGTGGTAGACGGCGTACATGCCGGCCATGACGGCGAGCAGCACCTGCGCGGTGCAGATGTTGCTGGTGGCCTTCTCCCGGCGGATGTGCTGCTCGCGGGTCTGCAGGGCGAGCCGGTAGGCCTTGTTGCCGTCGGCGTCGACGGAGACGCCCACGAGGCGGCCGGGCAGGCTGCGGGCCATCTTCTCCTGGACGGCCATGTAGCCGGCGTGCGGACCGCCGAAGCCCATGGGAACGCCGAAGCGCTGGGTGGTGCCGACGGCGATGTCGGCGCCCAGCTCGCCGGGCGACTTCAGCAGGGTCAGCGCGAGCAGGTCGGCGGCGACGGTGACCAGCGCGCCCAGCTCGTGCGCCTGGTCGATGAGCGGCTTGATGTCGCGTACGGCACCGGAGGCGCCGGGGTACTGGACGAGGACGCCGTTGATCTCGCGCTCGGCGACCTCGGCCGGGATGCCCTCGCTCAGGTCGGCGACGACGACCTCGACGCCGGTCGGCTCGGCACGGGTCTGGATGACGGCGATGGTCTGCGGGAGCGCGTCCGCGTCGACCAGGAAGAGGCCCTTCTTGTTCTTGCCCATGCGCCGGGACAGCGCCATGGCCTCGGCGGCGGCGGTGCCCTCGTCGAGCAGCGAGGCGCCGGAGGTGGGCAGGCCGGTGAGGTCGGCGACCATGGTCTGGAAGTTCAGCAGGGCCTCGAGGCGGCCCTGGGAGATCTCCGGCTGGTACGGGGTGTACGCGGTGTACCAGGCCGGGTTCTCCATGACGTTGCGCAGGATCACCGGCGGGGTGAACGTGCCGTAGTAGCCCAGGCCGATCATGGAGTCCAGGACCTGGTTGCGGTCGGCGAGCGAGCGCAGCTCGGCCAGCACCTCGGGCTCGGTGCGGGCCCGGGCAGGTCCAGCGCGTCGGCGTTCTTGATCACATCCGGCACCGCGGCGGCGGTCAGCTCGTCGAGCGAGCCGTAGCCGACCTGGGCGAGCATCTTGGCCCGGGCCTCGTGGTCGGGGCCGATGTGGCGCTGCTCGAACGGCGTTCCCTGTTCGAGCTCGGAGAGCGGGGTGCGATGGGCGGTCATTGCGGAGGCCTCCTGGTCTGACACGACCTTCGAGGGCACCACGGCGCGGGTACCCGGACGGCCTCCCCCTCTGTCATCTCGACCTGAGAGCTTCACCGGGCCACCCGAGGGGTCCCGGCTTTCACCGTCGGTGAGAGCGGAAGCCGTCGACACCCGCCCTGCTTTCCAGAGTGACCTCGTCCGTGCGGTACAGGGGCCTGAGAGATTCCGGGGAGGATTTGCTCCTTCGGCGCCCCGATGGTGTTCGGGGACTCTCCCGCACGGGGTCAGCAGCCGTTGCCAGCCTACCAGCGAGGTCAACGCCCGAACCCTCGAGTGGCCGCCATCACGAATGTGCCGTTTTGTAGTGCTTACGGATGATTTACCGGGTGGATTCACCGGATGGTTTGCGACCACGTGGAGGGACCGTGCGCACCGACATCGATCCGCGCAACCTGATCGGCCGCAAGGCGTTCGACCGTAACGGCACCAAGATCGGCACGATCGACGAGGTCTACCTCGACGACGCCACCGGTGTCCCCGAATGGGCGGCCATACGGACCGGCCTGTTCAGCCGGGACGCCTTCGTCCCGCTGGAGCCCAGCGAGCTGGTCGAGGGCACCCTGCGCGTGCCGTTCGACCGGGCCCTGATCAAGGAGGCGCCCGACTTCGGCGTCGGCCGCCATCTCTCCCCGAGCAGGAACTCCAGCTCTACCACCACTACGGTCTGGACGTGGCGGCCCCTCCCCGCTCCCGGACCGCGACTTCGGCAGGCTGGCGGGCTCCGAGGAGGCCCAGGAGACCTGACGCCCCGAGGATCGCAGAGGCACCCGGCCGCCCCGCCCTCTCAGCCGGGCCACGCGGCCCCACGGACGCGCCGGGTGCGACGCCGGGTGCCGTGGGCGTACAGGGCGCCGTGGACGCACAAGGCCCCGGGACGCCGAGCCAGGCGCCGTGGACGCGGTGGGCGCCGTACGGGGCTCCGGATGCGCCGCGCCGGGCTCCGCGGACGCGCAAGGCTCCTGGGACGCCGGACCAGGCGCCGTGGACGCGGCGGACGCCGTACGGGGCTCCGGGCGCGCCGCGCCGGGCTCCCTGACCGCGCCGGGCGTCGAGGGGGCGCCCTGGGCCGCGGACGCGGTGGGTGCGCTGGGCGCCGCGGAGGCGGCCGGCGCCGAAGGCCCGTCGGGTGCCGTGGGCGCCTAGGACGCGCCGGCCACCGTCGGCCGGGTGGGCTCGGTGGGCGCCGTGGACGCCTTGGCCCCCGTGGACGCCGTGGGCGCGCCCGGCTCCGCTCCTCGCCCGCCGGGTCTCCCGGAGACCAGCGGCAGCGGGTCCGCCGGCTCCAGCTCGGCGTCGTCGATCCGGAAGGTCTTCACCCGCCCGGGCTCCCCGTCGGGCGTCTCGAACCGCACGGTGACCCGCCCCAGGCCGCTGCCCTGCACCCACCCGTGCCCGTACCGGGCGTGCCGCACGTCGTGTCCCGGCGGCCACCGGCGCTCGGCGGGCGGCGGCTCCTGCCCGCCCGGCACCTCGGCCGGGGACTCCCCGGCGGCTCTCTCCGGGCCGCCCGGCGCGTCGGCGGCCCGCCCGCCCCGCTCGGCGTGCTCGGCCCGCTCGCTCCGCTCCCCGCCTGCTCCCCGCCGCCTGCGCGAACAGGTCCTCCTGCGTGTAGTCCGCGAGCCCGCTCACGCCGACCCCGAGCAGGCGGACACCGCCCGTGGTGTCGACCGAGTCCAGCAGGCGCGCCGCCGCCTCCCGAACCACCGCGGGGTCGTCGGTGGGCCCGCGCAGCGTCTCCGACCGGGTCAGGGTGGAGAAGTCGTAGCGCCGCACCTTGAGCACGATCGTCCTCCCGGAGAGTCCGGCGGCCCGCAGCCGCCGCACACACCGGTCGGCCAGCCGCTGCACCTCCAGCCCCACCCGCAGCCGGTCGTGGATGTCCACGTCGTAGGTGTCCTCGACCGACACCGACTTGGCCTCCCGCTCGGCCACCACGGGCCGCTCGTCGCGGGCCAGCGCCATGGCGTACAGCCCGTGCCCGTGGGCCTTGCCCAGCAGCCGGACCAGTTCGTCCTCGCCCGCCTCGACGATCTCGCCGACCGTGGTGATGCCGGCCCGGCGCAGATGGTCTCCGGTGGCCGGGCCCACGCCGGGCAGGGTCCTGACGGACATCGGCGCGAGCATGGCCCGCTCGGTGCCGGGCGCGATCAGACGCAGTCCGTCGGGTTTGGCCTGCTCGGAGGCGATCTTGGCGAGCATTTTGGAGGCGGCGAGACCGACCGACCCGGTCAGTCCCGTGACCGCCCTGATGTCCGCGCGGAGTCTCGTCCCGGCGAGCCGCGCCGACTCGGCGTCCCAGGCCGTCCCGCCGGCCTCCAGGTCCACGAACGCCTCGTCCAGGCTGAGCGGCTCCACCAGCGGCGACAACTCCCGCAGGAGCGACATCACCTGCTCGCTGATCGACCGGTAGAACGCGAAGCGCGGCACCAGGTAGGCGGCGTTCGGCGCCAGGCGCCGGGCCTGCGCCATCGGCATCGCCGAGTGGACGCCGAAGACCCGGGCCTCGTACGAGGCGGTGGCGACCACTCCGCGGGGCCGAGGCCGCCCACGACCACGGCCTTTCCGCGCAGACTCGGTTTGGACGCCTGCTCCACCGAGGCGAAGAAGGCATCCATGTCGAGATGCAGAATCGTGGGCGCGGTCCTCACATCTCCGATGCTGCCCTATCCCACTGACAACGCCCTGCCTCGGACCGGTCGGACTTCTCGGAACGGCGCCGACCGGCCCCCGGACCGCCCGGTTGCGGCGTCGGCCGAGCCCTGGACCGCCGGGTCGTGGCGTCGCCCGGCCCTCAGACCGCCCGGTTGCGGCGCCGGGCCAGCTCGTCGGCGGGGTTGTGCCCGACGAGGGTCTCCCCGGTGTCGATCCGCTCGCCGTGCAGCTGCGACAGCGCGCTCTCCACGTCCCGCCACACCACGCCCACGGCGATGCCGAAGACGCCCTGGCCGCCCTGGAGCAGCGCGTGCACCTCGTCCGGCGAGGTGCACTCGTACACGGTGGCCCGTCGCTCATCAGCGTCATGCGCTCGAGGTCGCGGAACCCGCGCTCACGCAGATGCTGGACGGCGGTGCGGATGTTCTGCAGCGACACGCCGGTGTCCAGGAAGCGCTTGACGATCTTCAGCACGACGACGTCGCGGAAGCTGTACAGGCGCTGGGTCCCGGAGCCGTAGGCCGGTCGCACGCTCGGTTCGACGAGCCCGGTGCGGGCCCAGTAGTCCAGCTGCCGGTACGTGATGCCGGCGGCCGCACAGGCCGTGGGGCCGCGATAGCCGATCTGCTCGGACGTCATGGACGTCGCCCCTCCGCTGCTCGGCACGACCGTCGGTCGCTGCGGAACCTGGTCGGCCGCGTCACCGGGAAGCCGGTACGGACCACTCGCCCGAGACTGCGCCCGGGGCGCCCCCAGCCGTACCGCCGCCGCTGATTCTCACGCCGACCTCCGTCCTTGACCTGCCTCCTCGACGGTAGGCAGTCACCAAGGGTGCGTCAACGATCGCCACACTCGGCACGCCGAGTGATAATCACCCTACGAGTGGTTTCGCGTGCCCCACCGCGGGAAAGGCTAGCCGAATGCGCTCGGCGGGGTCCGTCACTGGTTGCTGGTGCCGAAGTCCTCCGGTGAGATCTGGTCGAGGAACTCGCGGAACTTCTCGACCTCGTCCTCCTGCTCGTCCGGGATCGCGATGCCGGCGTCGTCGAGCACCGTGTCGCTGCCGTAGATCGGCGTTCCGGTGCGCAGAGCCAGCGCTATGGCGTCGGACGGACGGGCGCTGACCTCGACACCGCTGGCGAAGACCAGCTCGGCGTAGAAGACCCCTCCCGCAGATCGGTGATGCGTACTTCGGTGAGCTCCTGACCGACGGCTTCCAGCACGTCCTTGAACAGGTCGTGGGTCAGCGGCCGGGCGGGAGCCATGCCCTGCTGGGCGAAGGCGATCGCTGTCGCCTCCCCGGACCGATCCAGATGGGGAGGTAGCGGTCGCCTCCCACTTCTCGCAGCAGCACGATCGGCTGGTTGGAGGGCATCTCGACCCGGACACCTACGACATCGAGCTCGTTCACACAGCAACCCTAGGCCGTGCCCGGGACGTTTGGGTAGTCGAGCAGGGAACGGGTGGCCGATCCGGGCCCCTCACTGCGGCCATGCGCGGCCGGACATCGGACGCTTCCCGGACAGGCCACCACCCGCGCACGCCAGGGCGAGCGCCCAGGGCACAGGGCGGGCGCCGAGGCAGGGCGGGCGCCGTGCGGCCGCTCAGGGCAGGCGAACCCCCAGCGCGCTCTGCACGAGCGCCGCGTGCAGCTTCACCGCGAGCCCCGCCAGCTCCTTCGTCCGGGCCTCCGCGTGGGCTCTGGTCTGCGGGTTCCGGTGCCGCCTGAGGGGGCCACCACCTGGTCCACCAGCCCGGCCTCCCGGTCGGCGGCGGCCTTCATCACCCGCAGGTGCCGGGGCTCGATCCCGAACCGGCCCAGTTCGACGATCAGCGAGGCCACGATGACGGCCTCCGCGTCGTACGCCCCGTCGGAGAGCGGGCCGATCAGCCCGTAGGACTCCCACTCCTCGAGCTGCTGCGCCTCTATGCCGACGGCGGCCAGCAGCTCCGCCCGGCCGATCCGGGCGGCCGTGGGCGCCTCCGGGGCTCGGGCGCGGCCTCGCCGTCCCGCTGCCGGCCGAGTGCCGGGAGCTGGACGGCCTCACCGCGCTCCATGGCGTCCAGGTGCTCGCGGATCACCTTGAGCGGCAGGTAGTGGTCGCGCTGCATCCGCAGCACATGGCCGAGACGCTCGACGTCGTGGGCGCTGAACTTGCGGTACCCGGCCGGCGTCCGCTGTGGCTCGACCAGGCCCTCGGACTCCAGAAAACGGATCTTGGAGATGGTGATGTCGGGAAATTCGTCGCGCAGCACGTTCAGCACCGTGCCGATGCTCATCAGCCCACTGTCCGTGGCGGCGGTTCCGTGACCGGCCCCGCCGCTCGGTGTTTGAAGCATGGACCTTCCCTGGGGTCCCCCGGACCGGGGTCCGGGGACGGTCAGTAGCCCCGCTGGCTCGCGTAGAACACCAGTCGGTACTTGCCGATCTGCACCTCGTCACCGTTCGACAGGGCGACCTGGTCGATCCGCTCGCGGTTGACGTACGTGCCGTTCAGGCTGCCGACGTCGGCCACCGTGAACGTGCCGTCCGCACCGCGGCGGAACTCCACGTGCCGGCGCGAGACCGTCACGTCGTCCAGGAAGATGTCGCTCTGCGGGTGCCGGCCGGCCGTGGTCAGCTCGCCGTCGAGCAGGAAGCGGCTGCCGGAGTTCGGGCCGCGCCGCACGACCAGGAGCGCGGAGCCCATCGGCAGCGCCTCGACCGCGGCCTGCGCCTCGGGGACAGCGCCGGCACCGGCGTCTGGCCGGTCGCCTCGGCGTCGTACGCCTCGAGACCCGAGATGGAGATCGTGGACGTCGTCTCCGACGAACGCTCCGCCGCGACGCCCGGGCGCAGCGGCGCGCCGCAGTGGGAGCAGAAGCGGCTGTTCTCCGCGTTGCGGTTACCGCACCTCGTACACACCAGGGCCGACATGGACGGATCCTCCTGCGGCGGCTGCCCCGCCGGGGCGTTGGACGCGTACGGGTCCGAGGCAAACCCTCCACCCGTACTTGAGGTTGACGGTTGCCCGAAACCTATGCCGCCGGACTGCGCAGGGTCAACAGACGGCGCGCCCTGACCTCCGGAAATGTCACCGCCCGGACCAGCCACCTGGTCCCGGAACAGCGGGCGCCCGCCTTCCGCGTCGGCTGGGCCCGATGACGAGCGGTCGCGTTGTCGCTGCCCTCTCGTGCGCTCTTGCCGAACAACTTCGCAAACAACTTCACGGGCGATTCCCCTTGACCGAAACAGACCGCCCGTGGGCAGGACGAACCCTCACTGAACCTACCGGCCGACCCGGACATCATCACAACGTCCGTCTCCACCAGACAGTTTCCACCACGCACCACCCATTCGGTGCGCCGACCCCCCGCAACCTCATGCCCTCGTCGGACGGCCCCATGCACCCCCGGTTCACTGGGAGGACGACCGAGCGTAGTCAGGCCGCTTCGCCGCTCGCAAGGCATCCACGACGATCTTGCTCGATCGCTCAACAGTAACGGTGGCCTGTTCCTTCTCGAGAGTCTGCACCACGCCTCCGGGATGTTGAGCGCCGGTTCGAGATCCTGCGGCTTGCCGATGACCTTGAAACGATAGGGCGCGTTGATCTTGTTCCCGTCGACGCTCACGCCGCCGTCCGAGTCCGTCAGATAGGTGCTGGCGACGACCCGCACGCCGTTCACCTGGATGGCTTCGGCGCCGGCCGCGCGCAGCTCCTGGATGGCGTCGAGCAGCATGTCCGCCTCGACCGTCCCCTTCGTGTCGTCGATCCTGATCGTGATGCCGGGACCCTGCGCGGCCACGGTGCCCGCCAGGACGCCGAGTTGCCGCTCCTTCTCCAGCGTCTGCCGGCGCGCCTCCTCGGCCTGGTCGGAGCTGTTCTCCAGTTCCTCGCGCTGCTTCTCCAGCCCTTGCTTCTCGTCCTCAAGACGCTCCGTGCGGTCGTCGAGTTCATCGAGGATGCGGACGAGATCCTCCTGCCGGGCGCCGCGCAGCGCACCGTCGCCGTCACTGTTCGACGCCACCTGCACGGCCAGTCCGAAGCCGAGGCCGAACAGCAGCAGGGCGACGATGAGTTGAGCCCGGGTGACGCGGGGCGGCCACAGCCCCTTCAGGAGCCGCTGGCGCCCGGTGAGCTGCGGCTGCTCCTCCGGGGGGTCGGAGGTCCAGAGGCGTCGGAGGCGCCCGAGGCGTGGGAGGCCGGAGGTGTTTCCGGGGCGTCTGCGGCGGGGGCGGGATCGGGGCGGCGGGCACCTCGTCGGGCAGTTCCTTGCGCAGGGCGCCGGCCGGCTCGCGGTCCTGGTCGGTCATCTCTCTCACGCCCGGAACACGTGCCGGCGGATCGCCGCGGCGTTGGAGAAGATCCGGATGCCGAGGACGACGACGACCCCGGTGGACAGCTGGGCGCCGACGCCCAACTCGTCGCCGAGGAAGACGATCAGGGCCGCCACGACCACGTTGGACAGGAACGACACCACGAAGACCTTGTCGTCGAAGATGCCGTCGAGCATGGCCCGCAGTCCGCCGAAGACGGCGTCGAGCGCCGCGACGACGGCGATCGGCAGGTAAGGCTCGACGGCCGCCGGAACCTCCGGCCGGACCAACAGGCCGGCCACGACTCCCACGACGAGGCCCAGTACGGCGATCACGATGTGCCCTTCTCGGTTTTCGGCTGTGCGGTACGGACGATCACACTCGGTGCGGCGGCCAGCCGGAGATCGTCCTCTGCGGAGATGCTGGTCCGGATTCCGTAGTTCTCCTGCAGCGCATGCAGGTAGAGCCCGTCCGGGCTGTCCTGGAACCTGGTGGCGAGCCGGCCGCCGTCCCCCACCGCCAGCACCGTGTACGGCGGCACCAGCGGCCTGTTGTCGACCAGTATGGCGTCGCCGGCGGCCCGGATCGCGGACAGGGCGGTCAGCCGCTGGCCGTTGATGGAGATCGCCTCGGCGCCGGACGCCCACAGGCCGTTGACCACGCGCTGCATGTCCCGGTCCCGTACCCGCCCGGTGTCGGAGAACCCGGAGGTGCCGCGCGGGTTGCCGTCGCCGCCGGCGGCGACGTCCTTCGCGTCGTCGACGACGAGCTTGACGCCGGGGCCCTGCACGGCGACGGCTCCCGCGAGGATGCCGACCAGGTCGGACCGGCCGCTGCCGCCGCTGCGCTCGAGCGCCTCGCGCTGCCGGGCGCCCACGTCGGCGCGGAGCTTGTCGATGCTCTCCTCGAGCTCGTCGGCCTCCGCGCTGCGCTCGTCGATGCGGTCGACGAGTTCCTCGCGCTCCTTGGCGACGGTCGGCGCCGCCACCCGTGCCTGCGCCGCGCCGACCGTGACGACGAGCGCCGCGAGGACGAGTCCGGCGGCCAGGCCGAGCTTGGCCCGCAGCGTCCTGGGCAGGCCGCCCTCGCCGTCGGCCCGCTTGCGCGCGGCGGCTTCGGCGTAGCCGTCGTCGAGGCTGTGGTCCATGACGTTGGTGATCAACGACATGGAGGCATCGGGGCGTGCGGGCCGCGTGGATGTGCTCCGAACGGGGGGTTGCTGCGGCATGCCGCACATCGTCGCACGCCGCCGCCACTACCTCCGAACGGCCCCACCGGCGTGCCGGACAGGCCCCTTGGAGGCACTTGTCCGGCACGCCCGTGTGCCGGCGCGGGCTACCGGCCGGCGCTGTCCACCACGGCGGACCACTCGTCCAGCAGGGCCTGCGCGGAGGCGTCGTCGGGTCCTTCCGCCCACAGGTGGGTGACCGCCTCGGCGGGGTCGGGCAGGACCATCACCCAGCGGCCGTCGGACTCCACGACGCGGACGCCGTCGGTGGTGTCCACGGAGCGGTCTCCGGCCGCCTCGACGACCCGCCGCATGACCAGGCCCTTGACGGCCCACGGCGTCGCCAGATCCCGCTTGAGGACGTGCGCCCGCGGGATGCGCGCGTCGATCTGGCTCAGGGTGAGCTGGGTGCGGGCCACCAGTCCGATCAGCCGCACGAAGGCGGCGGTGCCGTCGTAGACGCTGCTGAACTCCGGGACGATGAAGCCGCCCTTGCCGTCACCGCCGAAGATCGTCCCGTCCTCGCCGCCGACCCGGGTCAGGTCGTCCGGCGAGGTGGTCGTCCACTCCACCTGCGTGCCGTGGTACGCCGCCACCTGCTCGGCGATCCGGGTGGTGGTCACGGGCAGGGCGACCCGGCCGCTGCGCCGCTCGGCGGCGATGAGGTCCAGCATGACCAGCAGCGCGCGGTCGTCCTCGATGATGCGGCCCTTCTCGTCGACGAGCGACAGCCGCTCGCCGACCGGGTCGAACCGCACACCGAACGCTGCCCTGGACGACGCCACGATCTCGCCGAGCCGCACGAGTCCCGACCGCCGCATGTCGGCCGACTCGGTGGGCCTGGCCTCGTCGAGTCCGGGGTTGACGGTGAGCGAGTCGACGCCGAGCTTGCCGAGCAGGCTGGGCAGGACGAGGCCGGCGCTGCCGTTGGAGGCGTCCACGACGACCTTCAGCCCGGACTCGGCGATCCCGGTGGTGTCGATGTTCCGCAGCAGCGACCCGGTGTAGGAGTCGTAGACGCTGGCCGGGAAGTGCAGGTCACCGATCTCGCCGGGAACGCGCGCCGGTACTCCTGCCGCGCGAACACCCGGTCCAGCTTGCGCTGGCTGGCCTGCGAGAGGTCGGCGCCCTGCCCGTCGAAGAACATGATGTCGACGGAGTCCGGCACCCCGGGTGTGGTCCGGATCATGATGCCGCCGGCGCTGCCTCGCGCGGTCTGCTGCCGCGCCACGGGCAGCGGTACGTTCTCCAGGTCGCGTACGTCGATGGCGCTGGCCTGCAGCGCGGAGATGACCGCCCGCTTCAGGGCCCGGGCGCCACGGGAGTGGTCGCGGGCCGTGGTGACCGTCGATCCCTTCTTCAGGGTCGTCGCGTAGGCGCCGGCGAGCCGCACGGCCAGCTCGGGCGTGATCTCGACGTTGAGGATGCCGGACACGCCGCGGGCGCCGAAGAGGTGCGCCTGCCCGCGGGACTCCCAGATCACCGAGGTGTTGACGAAGGCACCGGCCTCGATGGTCTTGAACGGGTAGACCCGGACGTTGCCCTGGACGATCGATTCCTCACCGATCAGGCACTCGTCGCCGATGACGGCGCCGTCCTCGATGCGGGCCGCGCGCATGATGTCGGTGTTCTTGCCGACGACGCAGCCCCGCAGGTTGCTGTGCGGCCCGACGTACACGTTGTCGTGGACGACGGCCTTGTGCATGAAGGCGCCGCTCTTGACGACGACGTTGGAGCCGACGACGGTGTGCTCGCGGATCTCGGCGCCGGCCTCGACCTTGGCGTAGTCGCCGATGTAGAGCGGGCCGCGGAGCACGGCGTCGGGGTGCACCTCGGCGCCTTCGGCCACCCATACGCCGGGGGAGATCTCGAAGCCGTCGATGTCGACGTCGACCTTGCCCTCGAGTACGTCGGCCTGGGCCTTGACGTAGCTCTCGTGCGTGCCGACGTCCTCCCAGTAGCCCTCGGCGACATAGCCGTAGATCGGCTTGCCTTCCTTCATCAGCTGCGGGAAGACGTCACCGGACCAGTCGACGGGCACGTCGGGCTCGACGTAGTCGAAGACCTCGGGCTCCATGACGTAGATACCGGTGTTCACGGTGTCGGAGAACACCTGGCCCCAGGTCGGCTTCTCCAGGAAGCGTTCGACCTTGCCGTCCTCGTCGACGATGGTGATGCCGAATTCGAGCGGGTTGGGCACGCGTGTCAGACACACGGTGACGAGCGCACCCTTTTCCTTGTGGAAATTGATGAGCTCGGTGAGGTCGAAGTCGGTCAGGGCGTCGCCGGAAATCACGAGGAAGGCATCGTCCTTCAACGCCTCCTCGGCGTTCTTGACGCTTCCGGCGGTACCGAGTGGCTTCTCCTCGTTGGCATAGGTGAGCTCCATTCCGAGCTCTTCACCGTCGCCGAAGTAGTTCTTGACCAGCGAGGCCAGGAACTGGACGGTGACGACTGTCTCGTTGAGCCCATGCCTTTTGAGCAGCCTCAGAACGTGCTCCATGATCGGCCGGTTGGCCACCGGCAGGAGCGGCTTGGGCATGCTCGAGGTCATGGGGCGAAGGCGCGTACCTTCGCCTCCGGCCATCACGACGGCCTTCATGTCGGAAGCGTCCTCCTCCAAGAGACGACGGTCTAGCCGACTTCACCCGCCTTGATTGTCCCGCACTTTTCCAGCACGGGCCATCGGACCGTTACGGCCACCTCTACTGCGGGTCAATCAGCCATGGCGTCCGCCCGGACCAAACGGCGGACCTGCACCATGTAGAGAACACCTGCCCACCAGTACAGCGTTGTACCCCATCCGGCGAACGCCCATCCGAAAATAGCAGCGAGTGACGAGATCCATCCACTTCCGTCACTGAGCAGCAGGAGGGGAACGCGTACATCAAGTTGAAGGTCGCGGCCTTCCCCAGGAAGTTCACCTGCGGCGGCGGATAGCCGTGCCGTCTGAGGATGCCCACCATGACCAGCAGGACGAGCTCGCGGGCGAGCAGGACGAGCGTCAGCCAGAGCGGCAGGATCTCGCGCCAGGTCAGCCCGACCAGCGTGGACAGGATGTAGAGCCGGTCCGCTGCCGGGTCCAGGAGCCGGCCGAGGCTGCTGATCTGGTTCCATCGCCTCGCGAGCTTGCCGTCCAGGTAGTCGCTGACGCCGCTCAGGGCCAGCACCAGCAGCGCCCACCCGTCGCTCTTCGGACCGCCGAACTCGGGCCGGAGAATGAGCCACAGGAAGAGGGGCACGCCGACGAGACGCGCCATGCTGAGGATGTTCGGGATGGTGAGGACCCGGTCAGTCTGGACACGGGTCTCCTGGACCTCCACCCGGGGCCTCCTGGGGGAAACGAACCGACGATGCCCCTGACCTTACCTCAACGCAAAAAAGCTCTGGCCCTCGGGCTGGGCGCCCGAGAGCCAGAGCTCTTATCAAGAATTGTTCGGCGGCGTCCTACTCTCCCACAGGGTCCCCCTGCAGTACCATCGGCGCTGTAAGGCTTAGCTTCCGGGTTCGGAATGTAACCGGGCGTTTCCCCTACGCTATGACCACCGAAACACTATGAAACAAACAACAACCAGCACAATGGCTGTTCGTGGTTTCAGAACCAACACAGTGGACGCGAGCAACTGAGGACAAGCCCTCGGCCTATTAGTACCGGTCAACTCCACACGTTACCGTGCTTCCATATCCGGCCTATCAACCCAGTCGTCTACTGGGAGCCTTACCCCATCAAGTGGGTGGGAGTCCTCATCTCGAAGCAGGCTTCCCGCTTAGATGCTTTCAGCGGTTATCCCTCCCGAACGTAGCCAACCAGCCATGCCCTTGGCAGAACAACTGGCACACCAGAGGTTCGTCCGTCCCGGTCCTCTCGTACTAGGGACAGCCCTTCTCAAGACTCCTACGCGCACAGCGGATAGGGACCGAACTGTCTCACGACGTTCTAAACCCAGCTCGCGTACCGCTTTAATGGGCGAACAGCCCAACCCTTGGGACCGACTCCAGCCCCAGGATGCGACGAGCCGACATCGAGGTGCCAAACCATCCCGTCGATATGGACTCTTGGGGAAGATCAGCCTGTTATCCCCGGGGTACCTTTTATCCGTTGAGCGACGGCGCTTCCACAAGCCACCGCCGGATCACTAGTCCCGACTTTCGTCCCTGCTCGACCCGTCGGTCTCACAGTCAAGCTCCCTTGTGCACTTACACTCAACACCTGATTGCCAACCAGGCTGAGGGAACCTTTGGGCGCCTCCGTTACCCTTTAGGAGGCAACCGCCCCAGTTAAACTACCCATCAGACACTGTCCCTGATCCGGATCACGGACCCAGGTTAGACATCCAGCACGACCAGACTGGTATTTCAACGACGACTCCACCCACACTGGCGTGCGAGCTTCACAGTCTCCCAGCTATCCTACACAAGCCGAACCGAACACCAATATCAAACTGTAGTAAAGGTCCCGGGGTCTTTCCGTCCTGCTGCGCGAAACGAGCATCTTTACTCGTAGTGCAATTTCACCGGGCCTATGGTTGAGACAGTCGAGAAGTCGTTACGCCATTCGTGCAGGTCGGAACTTACCCGACAAGGAATTTCGCTACCTTAGGATGGTTATAGTTACCACCGCCGTTTACTGGCGCTTAAGTTCTCAGCTTCGCCCCACCGAAATGGAGCTAACCGGTCCCCTTAACGTTCCAGCACCGGGCAGGCGTCAGTCCGTATACATCGCCTTACGGCTTCGCACGGACCTGTGTTTTTAGTAAACAGTCGCTTCTCGCTGGTCTCTGCGGCCACCCCAGCTCACGGAGTAAATCCGGTCACCGGAAATGGCCCCCCTTCTCCCGAAGTTACGGGGGCATTTTGCCGAGTTCCTTAACCATAGTTCACCCGAACGCCTCGGTATTCTCTACCTGACCACCTGAGTCGGTTTAGGGTACGGGCCGCCATGAAACTCGCTAGAGGCTTTTCTCGACAGCATAGGATCATCCACTTCACCACAATCGGCTCGGCATCAGGTCTCAGACTATGTGCCAGGCGGATTTACCTACCCGACGTCCTACACCCTTACCCCGGGACAACCACCGCCCGGGATGGACTACCTTCCTGCGTCACCCCATCACTCACCTACTACCAGCTCGGGTCACCGGCTCCACCACTCCGACCTCGTCCGAAGACTCAGCCGGCGGCTTCACGGGCTTAGCATCACTGGATTCGATGTTGATCGCTTCACAGCGGGTACCGGAATATCAACCGGTTATCCATCGACTACGCCTGTCGGCCTCGCCTTAGGTCCCGACTTACCCTGGGCAGATCAGCTTGACCCAGGAACCCTTAGTCAATCGGCGCAAACGTTTCTCACGTTTGTATCGCTACTCATGCCTGCATTCTCACTCGTCAACCGTCCACAACTACCTTCCGGTGCTGCTTCACCCGGCAGACGACGCTCCCCTACCCATCACGATCCCCGTTGAGGGTATATATCGCAATGACACGACTTCGGCGGTACGCTTGAGCCCCGCTACATTGTCGGCGCGGAATCACTTGACCAGTGAGCTATTACGCACTCTTTCAAGGGTGGCTGCTTCTAAGCCAACCTCCTGGTTGTCTCTGCGACTCCACATCCTTTCCCACTTAGCGTACGCTTAGGGGCCTTAGTCGATGCTCTGGGCTGTTTCCCTCTCGACCATGGAGCTTATCCCCCACAGTCTCACTGCCGCGCTCTCACTTACCGGCATTCGGAGTTTGGCTAAGGTCAGTAACCCGGTAGGGCCCATCGCCTATCCAGTGCTCTACCTCCGGCAAGAAACACACGACGCTGCACCTAAATGCATTTCGGGGAGAACCAGCTATCACGGAGTTTGATTGGCCTTTCACCCCTAACCACAGGTCATCCCCCAGGTTTTCAACCCTGGTGGGTTCGGTCCTCCACGAAGTCTTACCTCCGCTTCAACCTGCCCATGGCTAGATCACTCCGCTTCGGGTCTTGAGCGTGCTACTCAAACGCCCTGTTCGGACTCGCTTTCGCTACGGCTACCCCACCCGGGTTAACCTCGCAACACACCGCAAACTCGCAGGCTCATTCTTCAAAAGGCACGCAGTCACGAGACACCAGCAAGCTGATGTCCGACGCTCCACGGCTTGTAGGCACACGGTTTCAGGTACTATTTCACTCCCCTCCCGGGGTACTTTTCACCATTCCCTCACGGTACTATCCGCTATCGGTCACCAGGGAATATTTAGGCTTAGCGGGTGGTCCCGCCAGATTCACACGGGATTTCTCGGGCCCGTGCTACTTGGGTGTCTCTCAAACGAGCCGCTGACGTTTCGACTACGGGGGTCTTACCCTCTACGCCGGACCTTTCGCATGTCCTTCGCCTACATCAACGGTTTCTGACTCGTCCTGTTGCCGGCAGACAACAGAAGAGAGATCCCACAACCCCCACGACGCAACCCCTGCCGGGTCTCACACGTCGTAGGTTTGGCCTCATCCAGTTTCGCTCGCCACTACTCCCGGAATCACGGTTGTTTTCTCTTCCTGCGGGTACTGAGATGTTTCACTTCCCGCGTTCCCTCCACACTGCCTATGTGTTCAGCAGCGGGTGACAGCCCATGACGACTGCCGGGTTTCCCCATTCGGACACCCCGGATCAAAGCCTGGTTGACGACTCCCCGGGGCCTATCGCGGCCTCCCACGTCCTTCATCGGTTCCTGGTGCCAAGGCATCCACCGTGCGCCCTTAAAAACTTGGCCACAGATGCTCGCGTCCACTGTGCAGTTCTCAAACAACGACCAACCACCCATCACCCCGAGATCTACATCCCGAGTGCACTGGGGCCAGCAACTGAAGGCGACCTCACGGCCGTACCCTCAGACACCCAACAGCGTGCCCGACCAGCATCCACCCGGAGATCGTGCGTTCCACGCTCTTATACGAGCAGTACTAGCAGCCTCCGACCCAGACTCATGGCCGAGTAGTCAACGTTCCACCCATGAGCAACCAGCATCAGACGTTCGCTGATGTACTGGCCTCTGGACAACCTTGCGGCTGCCTAGAAGTGCTCCTTAGAAAGGAGGTGATCCAGCCGCACCTTCCGGTACGGCTACCTTGTTACGACTTCGTCCCAATCGCCAGTCCCACCTTCGACAGCTCCCTCCCACAAGGGGTTGGGCCACCGGCTTCGGGTGTTACCGACTTTCGTGACGTGACGGGCGGTGTGTACAAGGCCCGGGAACGTATTCACCGCAGCAATGCTGATCTGCGATTACTAGCGACTCCGACTTCATGGGGTCGAGTTGCAGACCCCAATCCGAACTGAGACCGGCTTTTTGAGATTCGCTCCACCTCGCGGTATCGCAGCTCATTGTACCGGCCATTGTAGCACGTGTGCAGCCCAAGACATAAGGGCATGATGACTTGACGTCGTCCCCACCTTCCTCCGAGTTGACCCCGGCGGTCTCCCGTGAGTCCCCAGCACCACAAGGGCCTGCTGGCAACACGGGACAAGGGTTGCGCTCGTTGCGGGACTTAACCCAACATCTCACGACACGAGCTGACGACAGCCATGCACCACCTGTACACCGACCACAAGGGGCACCCATCTCTGGATGTTTCCGGTGTATGTCAAGCCTTGGTAAGGTTCTTCGCGTTGCGTCGAATTAAGCCACATGCTCCGCCGCTTGTGCGGGCCCCCGTCAATTCCTTTGAGTTTTAGCCTTGCGGCCGTACTCCCCAGGCGGGGCACTTAATGCGTTAGCTGCGGCACGGACAACGTGGAATGTTGCCCACACCTAGTGCCCACCGTTTACGGCGTGGACTACCAGGGTATCTAATCCTGTTCGCTCCCCACGCTTTCGCTCCTCAGCGTCAGTATCGGCCCAGAGATCCGCCTTCGCCACCGGTGTTCCTCCTGATATCTGCGCATTTCACCGCTACACCAGGAATTCCGATCTCCCCTACCGAACTCTAGCCTGCCCGTATCGACTGCAGACCCGGGGTTAAGCCCCGGGCTTTCACAACCGACGCGACAAGCCGCCTACGAGCTCTTTACGCCCAATAATTCCGGACAACGCTTGCGCCCTACGTATTACCGCGGCTGCTGGCACGTAGTTAGCCGGCGCTTCTTCTGCAGGTACCGTCACTTTCGCTTCTTCCCTGCTGAAAGAGGTTTACAACCCGAAGGCCGTCATCCCTCACGCGGCGTCGCTGCATCAGGCTTTCGCCCATTGTGCAATATTCCCCACTGCTGCCTCCCGTAGGAGTCTGGGCCGTGTCTCAGTCCCAGTGTGGCCGGTCGCCCTCTCAGGCCGGCTACCCGTCGTCGCCTTGGTAAGCCGTTACCTCACCAACAAGCTGATAGGCCGCGGGCTCATCCTGCACCGCCGGAGCTTTCCACCACCAGAGGATGCCCCAGTGGTTGTATCCGGTATTAGACCCCGTTTCCAGGGCTTGTCCCAGAGTGCAGGGCAGATTGCCCACGTGTTACTCACCCGTTCGCCACTAATCCCCACCCGAAGGTGGTTCATCGTTCGACTTGCATGTGTTAAGCACGCCGCCAGCGTTCGTCCTGAGCCAGGATCAAACTCTCCGTGAATGCTTACCGGTGATCCGGTATCACCACGAGAGCGGAACATCGGGAGGAATAGTCCCGACGTTCACAGCGTCCTCGCTGTGTTTTTCAAAGGAACCTCGCCCTCCCGGAGTGGGAGAGACGGGGTATCAACATATCTGGCGTTGACTTTTGGCACGCTGTTGAGTTCTCAAGGAACGGACGCTTCCTTCGTACTCACCCTCTCGGGCTTTCCTCCGGGCGCTTCCCTTCGGTGATTCCGACTCTATCAGGCTTTTCCGGTCTCTCTGACCACCCTCCTGCGAGCACGCAGAAGGAGATCCGGAGATAGGATCTGACGAGTTGGGTTGCCTGTCAGGGTCGGACGCTTGCCGCGCCGCTCACCCCGAGCAGGATCTACGACTGTACACGGGCCCTCGGAACGTGTGCAAATCGATGGCGAGTGTGGTCTAGACCTCTAACCGGTATCATCGTGCGGAACCGGTACTTCCTATGACATACGCTGCTGCTCAACGTGCCGTCCGGGACAGGCAGTGGCGGCCCGTACGACTCTCCATCACTGGGAGGCTTCCCATGACCACCGTGACGTCCCCGCTCGCAGGACGCGCCATCGGACTGGCTGCCGTGCCGGATCCGGTCTTCTCCGGGGCCATGGTCGGCCCGGGTACCGCGATCGACCCGGTGCGTGAGCCCTCCGAGGCCGTCTCGCCCGTGGACGGGGTCATCGTCTCGCTGCACCCGCACGCGTTCGTCGTGGTCGACGAGAACGGTCACGGTGTGCTGACGCACCTCGGGATCGACACCGTGCAGCTGAACGGCGAGGGCTTCGAACTGCTCGTCAACAAGGGCGACACCGTCTCGCGCGGGCAGGCCGTCGTGCGCTGGAGCCCGGCCGACGTGGAGGCCGCCGGCAAGTCCCCGGTGTGTCCGGTCGTGGCGCTGGAAGCCACCGCGGACGCTCTGTCCGAGCTGCGCGAGAGCGGCGACGTCAAGGCCGGCGAGAACCTCTTCCTCTGGCAGTGACGCCGTCTCTGGCAGTGACGTCAGTGCCGTCGCATGACGGCTGGTAGGACAACCATCGCGGCGGCGGTGCCCGCCGCACTATCGGAGACGGGTGAGATGGAGACAACGCTGCGAGGCGTCGGCGTGAGCCACGGGGTGGCGATCGGCGAGGTTCGGCACATGGGGACGGCGGTGCTGGAGCCGCCGGCCAAGCAGATCCCGGCGGAGGACGCGGAGCGCGAGCAGGGCCGCGCCCGCAAGGCCGTGGAGGCCGTGGCGGCCGACCTGATGGCGCGCGGCAACCTGGCCGGCGGTGAGGCCCAGGCGGTGCTCGAGGCCCAGGCCATGATGGCGCAGGACCCGGAGCTGATGTCGGACGTGGAGCGGCGGATCGCCGTCGGCAGCACGGCCGAGCGCGCGGTGTACGACGCCTTCGCCGCGTACCGGGCGCTGCTCGCCGGTGCCGGTGAGTACCTGGCCGGCCGGGTCGCCGACCTCGACGACGTGCGGAACCGGATCGTCGCCCGGCTGCTCGGGGTGCCGATGCCCGGGGTTCCGGACAGCGACGAGCCGTACGTGCTCATCGCGCGCGACCTGGCGCCGGCCGACACCGCGCTGCTGGACCCGGCGCTCGTCCTCGGTTTCGTGACCGAGGAGGGCGGGCCCACCAGCCACAGCGCGATCCTGGCGCGGGCGCTGGGGGTGCCGGCGGTCGTGGCGCTGCCGGGCGCCGGTGAGCTGCCCGAGGGCACGGTGATCGCGGTGGACGGCAGCACCGGCGAGATCTTCGTGAACCCGAGTGCGGAGAAGAAGGCGCAGCTGGAGGCGCAGGCCGCCGAGCGGAAGGCCGCGCTGGCCGCCGCGACCGGGCCGGGGGCGACCTCGGACGGTCACAAGGTGCCGCTGCTGGCCAACATCGGCGGGCCCGCGGACGTGGCCGCCGCGGTGGAGGCCGGCGCGGAGGGCGTGGGCCTGTTCCGCACCGAGTTCCTGTTCCTCGACGACAACAAGAACGCGCCGTCCGAGGAGAAGCAGGTCGCCGCCTACCGGCAGGTGCTGGAGGCGTTCCCCGAGGGCCGCGTCGTGGTGCGCGTGCTGGACGCGGGCGCCGACAAGCCGCTGGACTTCCTCACCCCGGCGGACGAGCCGAACCCGGCGCTCGGTGTGCGCGGGCTGCGGACGCTGCTGGACCACCCCGAGGTGCTGCGGACCCAGCTGTCCGCGCTGGCCAAGGCGGCGGAGGGGCTGCCGGTCTACCTCGAGGTGATGGCCCCGATGGTGGCGGACCGGGCCGATGCGAAGGCCTTCGCGGACGCCTGCCGTGCGGCGGGGCTGCAGGCGAAGTTCGGCGCGATGGTCGAGATCCCGTCGGCAGCGCTGCGGGCGCGGTCGGTGCTTCAGGAGGTCGAGTTCCTGTCGCTGGGGACGAACGACCTGGCGCAGTACACCTTCGCGGCGGACCGGCAGGTCGGCGCGGTGTCCCGGCTGCAGGACCCGTGGCAGCCCGCGCTGCTCGACCTGGTCGCGCTGGCCGCCGAGGCGGCGAAGGCCGAGGGCAAGAGCTGCGGCGTCTGCGGTGAGGCGGCGTCCGACCCGCTCCTCGCGTGCGTGCTGACGGGTCTCGGGGTCACCTCCCTGTCGATGGGTGCGGCGTCGATTCCCTACGTGCGGGCGGCGCTGGCGAAGTTCACGCTCGCGCAGTGCGAGCGGGCGGCGGCCGCCGCCCGGGCCGCGGACAGTGCCGAGGAGGCACGGAACGCGGCTCAGGCGGTGCTGTCCGGCGAATAGCCGGGCGGGCCGGCGCCGGACCGGTCGTGGAGGGGCGCTCCGCCTGTGGGTGGGGCGCCCCTTCGGCGTTCAGTGCCGGTGATCGGCTGCCGGGGGATCTTCGCCGAGGTCGGGTGGCTCGCAGTAGTCGACGTTGGACTCCGGGGAGATCAGGTCGCCGGAGTCGATGTCGGTGCAGTAGGCGTCGAAGACCTCGCCGGCCGTGAGGGGCTGGAGGCCGTTGCCGCGCAGGCGCCAGCCGTAGACGCGGTCGGGGGCGCCGGGGCTGCTGGTGCGCATGACGAGGCCGCCGGGGCTGTGGGTGGCCAGGCCGAGGGCCAGGACACTGGTGAACTCGAGGGCCTCGGCCTCGTCCAGGCAGCCGGCGGACGCCGGTGGGTCGTCCGCGTCCGCGTGGAGGGCGGAGAAGAGCGGTTCCGGTGTGCCCGAGACGCTGCAGACCAGGTGGCGGTCGCCGGGCGGGGCGGTGTCGAGGATGCGGGCGAGGAGGGCGGAGGCGCGGGTGAAGGCGGCGCGGCCGAGGTGCTCGCCGCACAGGGCGCAGGTGCCGAGGCGGGCCAGGAGGGTGGTGGCGTACTCCCAGGTGGCCTGGCGGACGGCTTCGTCGACGAGGGCCGGGACGAGGTCGGCGAGGGGGCGGCCGTCGTACGGGACGGTGGGCCCGGTGGCGGCCAGTTCGGCGGTGAAGCGGGTGCGGCTGGAGGGGTGTCGGGATCGATGCCCTCGGCGGAGCAGTACGCGGCGTACTCCTCCGGGTCGAAGAGGGCGATGGTGGTGTGCGTGCCCTGGGCGGCGCGGGTCCTCAGGACGGCTTCGACCTGGCGGAGATAGGTCGCGTGGTCGTCGAAGGTGAAGCTGCGGTAGCGCCGCATGGATTGGAAGTCGTGTTCGTCGGTGAGCAGGCCGATGGTGCCGGCGATTTCGCGGCGCAGGACGCGTCGCATGGTCTGGTCGGTGTGCGCCATGTGTCTTTCCCCTGTGCGCAGTGATCGATGCTCACTCACAGTAATCGGGGGCACTGACAACGGCCCGGCCGGCGGTGTGCCGGCCGGGGCGTGGGGTCGTGGGGGTCAGGCGCGCTTGCGGGCCAGGTCCTCGTAGAAGTGCAGGAGGTCGAGGTTGTCGATGGAGCCGGGGTTGACGGCCTTCTCCAGCGGGGTGCCCTGGAGGAGGCGCTTGACGGGGACCTCGATGCGCTTGCCGGTGAGGGTGTGCGGGATGCCGGGTACTTGGATGATCTCGTCGGGACGTGGCGGGGTGAGAGCTGTTCGCGGATGGTTTGCTTGATGGCGGTGCGGAGGGTGTCGTCCAGGGTGGCGCCGGGGACCAGGTGGACGAAGAGGGGCATCCAGTAGCCGCCGTCGGGTTGTTCGACGCCGATGACGAGGGATTCCTTGATCTCGGGAGCCGTTCGACGGCCTCGTAGATGTCGGCCGAGCCCATGCGGACGCCCTGGCGGTTCAGCGTGGAGTCGGAGCGGCCGTGGATCACGACGGATCCGCGCGAGGTGACGGTGATCCAGTCGCCGTGCCGCCAGACGCCGGGGTAGGTGTCGAAGTAGCTGTCGTGGTAGCGGCGGCCGTCGGGGTCGTTCCAGAAGCGGATCGGCATGGACGGCATGGGGTTGGTGACGACCAGCTCGCCGACCTCGTCGGTCAGGGCTTGCCGGCCGGGTCCCAGGACTGCAGGTCGGTGCCGAGGCAGGGGGCCTGGAGTTCGCCGATGTACACGGGGAGGGTGGGGACGGCTCCGGCGAAGCAGGAGCACACGTCCGTGCCGCCGCTCACGGAGGCGATCCACAGGTCGTCGCGGACCTCGTCGTGGAGCCAGCGGAAGCCGTCGGGCGGGAGCGGTGAGCCGGTGGTGGCGACGCACTGGACGCGCGAGAGGTCGTAGTCGCGGCCGGGGTGGACCTCTGCCTTGCGGCAGGCCATGACGTAGGCGGCGGAGGTGCCGAAGAGGGTGGCGCCGGTGCGTTCGGCGATGCGCCACTGGGCGCCGGTGTCGGGGTGGCCGGGGCTGCCGTCGTACAGGACGACGGTGGTGCCGGTGAGGAGGCCGGAGACGAGGAAGTTCCACATCATCCAGCCGGTCGAGGTGTACCAGAAGAAGCGGTCCTCGGGCCGAGGTCGCAGTGCAGGCCGAGCTGCTTGAGGTGTTCGACGAGGATGCCGCCCTGGGACTGGACGATGGCCTTGGGCAGGCCGGTGGTGCCCGAGGAGTACAGCACCCACAGGGGGTGGTCGAAGGGCACCTGCTCGAAGACGGGGTCCGTGTCGGCGGCGGTCAGCGTGGCCCAGTCGAGCGCGCCCTCGGGGCTTCGGTGCCGAGGAGCGGGATGTGGACGACGGCGCGCAGGGTGGGCAGCTCGCGGCGGAGTTCGGCGACGGTGTCGCGGCGGTCGTGTTCCTTGCCGCCGTAGCGGTAGCCGTCGACGGTGAACAGGACGACGGGTTCGACCTGCTGGAAGCGGTCCAGGACGCTGCGGGCGCCGAAGTCGGGGGCGCAGGAGGTCCAGACGGCGCCGACGGCGGCGGTGGCGAGCAGGGCGACCACGGCCTGCGGGATGTTGGGGAGGTAGCCGCTGACGCGGTCTCCGGGCCGTACGCCGAGGGAGCGGAGTTCGGCGGCGAGGGAGCCGACCTGGCGGCGGAGGCCGGCCCAGGTGACGGGGCGGGGTTCGTGGGTCTCGTCGACGTACAGCAGGGCCGGTTCGTCCGGGCGGGTGGCCGCCGCGCGCAGGGCGTGTTCGGCGTAGTTCAGGGTGGCGCCGGGGAACCACCGGGCGCCGGGCATGGAGCGGTCGCCCAGCACGCGCGCGTAAGGCGTGGAGAACCGGACGTCGAACCATTCGGTGACGGCTTTCCAGAAGGTGTCCGGTTCGTCGACGGACCAGCGGTGGAGGGCCGGGTATCCGCCCTCGGCGGGGGCGCCGTGGTGCTCGGCGGCCCAGGCCTGGAAGGCGGTGATCCGGGCTCGCGCGATGCGCTGCGGATCCGGCTGCCAGAGCGGCTGGGGGTTCACGGTCGACATGGGCGGCTCCCGGACTGTGCGCGTCGTGTGCGTCCTCCGCGCACGGGCTGGGGTGTGCGCGTGACGCGGCTGACACGGACGATGCCATGTGATCGACTTGTACACCAGGGTGCGCCCCACATAGTCCCTGTCGTGAAGATGTGGCCCCGGCACGGGTGAACGGCAGTTGAACGGCGCCCGCGCGGGCCGGGGCGGGTGGCAGGGTGAGCGGCATGGACGGTCGTGACCTGGTGCGTTCGGTGAAGGCGGTCGGTTCGGTGGGGCGGCCCAGGGTTGCGTGCCGTACGGGCGGCGTGGCGTCGGCGGCGTGCCGACGCGGTGGGGCTGCCGGCGCGCGGCGCGGAGCGGGCGCGGGTGCCGGGGCAGCTGCGTGAGGTGGAGTACGGGCCGGGCGGGGCGTCGTCCGGTTCGAGCGTTCGCGGCTGCGCCTTCTGGTGGCGGCCGGCGGGGCCGTGTTCTGGGGTGGGACGGGGCCGGTCCGGAGCCGTCGTACGCGCTGGCGGGGCGCTGTCCGGAGCCGGACCCCCGGGCGGTGCTGGAGCCGGACAAGGAGGGCGGCTGGCGGGTGGTCGCCGAGCGGGTGACGGTGGCCGTCTCGCGGCACGGCGCGATCGAGGTGCGCACGCCGGGGGTGTGACTCTGCGCCGGGATCTGCCGCCGCGGTGGTGGGAGCCGGCCGGCGGGGGCCCGGGGCGGTGGATGCAGCGTTCGGAGGTGCCGGCGGACGCGCGGTTCTTCGGGCTCGGGGGGCGGGCGTCGGGTCCGCGGCTGCGGGACGGCACGTACCGGCTGTGGAACACCGATCCGGGGATGTCCTTCGGGCCGGGCGACGACCCGCTGTACATCACGATGCCGGTGCAGATGGTGGTCGCCGACGCCGGCACGCACCTGGTGTTCCACGACAGCTCGTGGGACGGCACGGTGACGCTGCGGGAGGGCGAGGAGGGCGCCGGGTCGGGCCACGACCGGCCGGGGACGAGTGCGCTGCGGATGGACGGGGGCCGCTGCGGTGCTGGGTGATGGTGGGCACTCCCGCGCGCGTGCTGCTCGCCTGGGCGGCGCTCACGGGGCGCCGGCGCTGCCGCCCGCGTGGGCGCTCGGTCACCATCACGCCCGGTGGGGGTTCGGCAGCGAGGAGGAGGTCCGCCGGATCGTCGCGGGCTACCAGGAGCGCGGGCTGCCGCTGGACGCCGTGCACCTGGACATCGACCACTACGCCGAGCACCGGGTGTTCACGGTGGACGAGGAGCGGTTCCCGAAGCTGCCGCAGCTGGCCGAGGAGCTGCGGCGGGACGGTGTGCGGCTGGTGTCGATCGTCGATCCGGCGGTGCCGGCCGTGCCCGGCGACCCGGTGTTCGACGGGGGTGCGGCCGAGGACGCGTTCGTGCGGGACGCGGCGGGCCGGGTGGTGCGCGGGGTGGTGTGGCCGGGGGACGCGGTGTTCCCGGATTTCACGCACGCGCGCGTGCGTGAGTGGTGGGGCGGGCTCTACGAGGAGCGGCTGGCGCGGGGGTTCGCCGGGTTCTGGCACGACATGAACGAGCCGACGTCGTTCGCCGCGTTCGGGGAGACGACGTTGCCGCGGTCGGCGCGGCACGCGCTGGAGGGCCGGGGCGGCGACCATCGCGAGGCGCACAACGTGTACGCCCTGTGCATGGCCGCGGCGGGGTACGAGGGCCTGCGGAAGCTGCTTCCGCAGGAGCGGCCGTTCCTCTTCTCGCGGTCGGGGTGGGCCGGGATGCAGCGTTACGGCGGTACCTGGTCGGGGGACGTGGCCACGGGCTGGCCGGGCTGCGGGCATCGCTGTCGCTGGTGCTGGGCCTGGGGCTGTGCGGGGTGCCGTACTCGGGGCCGGACGTGGGGGCTTCGACGGCAGTCCGTCGCCGGAGCTGTATCTGCGGTGGTTCCAGCTCGGCGCGTATCTGCCGCTGTTCCGGACGCACGCGAGTCTGCGGCGGGGCGGCGGGAGCCGTGGGAGTTCGGGCCCGAGGTGCTGGAGCACGCGCGCGTGGCGCTCGTCGAGCGTCGCCGGCTGCTGCCCTACTTCGTGACGCTGGCCCATCTGGCTCGGCGGACCGGGGCGCCGTACGTGCGTCCCCTGTGGTGGTCGGCTCCGGAGGACCGGGCACTGCGGGACTGCGAGGACGCGTTCCTGCTGGGCGACTGCCTGCTGGTGGCGCCGGTGCTGGTGCCGGGGGCGGACCGGCGGGCGGTGCAGCTGCCGCGCGGGCGGTGGTACGACACGGCGACGGGGCGGGCGTACGAGGGCCGGGGCAGGTGCTGGTGGACGCGCCGCTGTCGCGGATCCCGGTGTTCGCGCGCGCGGGTGCGGTGCTGCCCGTGCGCGGCGCCGAGGGCGGTGTGGAGCTGGAGGTGTGGGCGCCCGCCCGCGGGCGGAGCGGGGGCGGGCTGGTGGTGCCGGACGCGGGGACGGCTGGGAGGAGCCGGAGATCGAGCGGTACGTCGCCCGCTGGGCGGGCCGGAGGGTGGTCGTCGAGCGGGAGGACCGGGACGGCGGGAGCGAGCCGCCGTACCCGGTGCGCGTGCGGGGCGTGGCGGGCGGCTAGGCCCCGGCCGTGGAGCGCGGGGGCCGGCGCCCCGGCCCGGCCGGCCCCGGGCCTGCGGGGTCGGGCGGCGGGGGCCGGCCGGTCCGGTACGGGGACGCGCGGGTGGTGCGTCCGGGCGCCGCGTCAGATGTAGCGGCCCTCGAACCAGGCCCGTACCGCGAGGGTGTGCAGGGGGAAGGCGAGTTGCTCGGGGCGGCGCAGAAGGTGCCATCCGTCGGTCTCGTCCGTGACGGCGGAGGGCGGCAGGCTCTCCGCCGGCCGTTCGGGGAGGAGGCCGAACAGCAGCAGGTGCCCGTCGGGTGAGCTCATGGCGTCCGCGAGCCGTACGTCGCGGCCCGCCGCGGCGATGCCCGTCTCCTCCTTCAGCTCGCGGACGACGGCCTGCCGCCAGTCCTCGCGGTCGTCGATGTAGCCGCCCGGCAGGGCCGTGCCCCGCGGGCGGGGGCGACGGTGCGGGTGATG
Source organism: Streptomyces sp. SW4 (assembly GCA_003248315.1). Lineage (GTDB taxonomy): Bacteria > Actinomycetota > Actinomycetes > Streptomycetales > Streptomycetaceae > Streptomyces. The sequence goes on along the minus strand of QKWM01000004.1, from coordinate 4,736,913 downwards.
ACGACCAGTGAGGTGCCCCGGGTGTCGTACACGGGCTGGAGGGCCACCGCGACCGGCAGGGGGTTGCGGTAGGCGACGGTTCCGCAGGCCGGGCAGGTGCGGGGCCAGCCGGTGGCGCCCTCCTCGTAGGGGGCGCCGCAGCTCGAACAGTGACTGCCCGGCGCGGAGCCGGGACGGGGGTTCGGGTCTCGGACACGCGGCGGACTGTAGCCGATCACCGGGGGCGGTGGCGTGGGAGCGCCGGCGGCGGGGGCGCCGGTCGCCGCGGGCGGTCGCGCCGGTCGCCGCGGGCGGTGGCGCCGGTCGCCGGGTCAGGTCAGGGACTTGGCGGACACGGGGAAGTCGAAGTAGGTGTCCGGGTAGGGCTCGGGCTTGTAGGTGAAGTGCCACCACTCCTCGGGAGGTTGACGAAACCGACGGCTTCCAGGGTGTTCTTCAGCAGCAGCCGGTTGGCGCGCTGTGCGCCCTGGATGCGCGGGTCGAGGGTGTGGGAGAGGGTGTCGAAGCAGTCGAACCCGGTGCCCATGTCGAGGGAGTTGTCGGGGAAGCGCTCGTCGTGCGGCGCGGTGCAGGGCACGAGGGGCTCGCCGGGGTGTACGGGTGGGTGGGCCGCGCCGGGAGCCGGACGACGGTGAGGTCCACGGTGGAGCCGCGGCTGTGGCCGGACTTCTCGGCGATGTAACCGTCGGCGAACAGGCGGGTCTTGTCGACGTTCGGGTAGAACTCGGCCTTCATCGCCTGGTCGTCCAGGTCCTCCGCCCAGCGGACGAAGTGGTCGACGGCGCGCTGCGGCCGGTAGCAGTCGTAGACCTTCAGGGAGTAGCCCTGGCTCAGCAGCCGGAGCTGGGCCCGGCGGAGGGCCTCGGCGGCGGGGCGGGTGAGGATGCACAGGGGCTGCCGGTAGCCGTCGATGCGTTCGCCGACGAAGTTGTGCCGGGTGGTGTAGCGCATCTCCTGGATGATCGACGGGGCGACGCGGCTCAGGGCCACGAAGTCCTCGGGCGCCCTGGGATCGGTCTTCGCCTGGGCGGCGGCGGGGGCGGCGGTCGCGGCGAGGAGGGCGGCGAGTGTCGTGACCAGTGCGCGCAGCACGAGGGAGAGACGTGTCATGTCTCCTGCATCTATCAGGAGGCGGTGTGCCGGGGAAGCGGGCGTGGCCGGTGAGGCTCTTCCGGCCGCGCCCGGCGCCCGCCACCGTCCCCGCCACCGTCCCCACGGCGGTCGGCCCGCGACCGGCGGCCGGTGCCCGTGCGCACGCCCCTGCGCGCCGCGCCGCGCTGACCGGCACCCGTCTACGTACGGTGATCGCGCGGGAAACCTGCGTGAACGTCACATGAACTGGGCCAGGGCGTCTCCCGGCGGCGCCATCATGCTCCCGTGCGCTCCTGGACGGATGATCTCCGCTTCGCCTTCCAACCGGTGGTCGGTCTGCGGACCGGCGGGGTCGCGGCGCTGGAGATACTCGCCCGCCCGGAGACCGGCGACATCCTCGCCGAGGCCCGTCGCGACGCCGAACTCGACGGCATGCTCGCGGTGTCCGCGATCCGTGCTGCGGCACGCAAGGAGACGCTGCTGCCCCTGCACGTGAACGTCTTCGCGGGCACGCTCGCCGACCTCGGCGGCCTCACGCCGCTCCACGACGCCGTACGGGAAGCGGGACGGCTGCCGTGGGAGGTGACGCTGGACGTCTGCCCGCCCTACACGCACGTGCCGCAGCAGGCCCTGCTGGAGGCGGTGGCCGCGCTGCGGGCGCAGGGCTTCCGGATCTGCGCGGACGGCGTCGGGGACGGCGACGTGCCCCTGCGGCTGCTGACGGACCTGGCGCCGGAGCTGGTGAAGCTCGACGCGTCGCTGCTGGCGCGGCCGTCCGCCGTGCGGGCGATGCGGACGCTGTGCGACGGGGTCGGGCGCTGCTGGCCGTGGAGGGCGTGGAGACCGAGCTGCAGTGCGCGGCCGCGCGGTCGGCCGGGGCGCAGCTGGCACAGGGCGAACTGTTCGCGCCGCCGGCCCGGCTGCCCGCCGCGGACGTGTACGTTCCGCCCCGCTCCCCCGGGCTCGTGCCGGCGCCGCGCCCGGGGCCGTCGGTGCGGGAGTTCGTCCGGCCGGCCGCACTGCTGCCCGCGACGGCCTCCGCCGGGCAGGTACGGGCGCTGCTGACCGGGTCGCCGGAGGTGTCCGGGGTGCTGCTCGTGGACCGGTCCGGGGTGCCCGTGCGGTCGGTGCACCGGTCGCGGTTCCTGCTGTCGATGTCGGGGCGGTACGGGCACGCGCTGTACGCCGACCGGCCGGCCGCCCGGCTCGCGGACCCGCCGCGGACGGTGGGCGTCGACGCGACGGCGTGGGAGGTGCTGGACGTGGTCGCGGTCGGCGACCGGGACCGCACCTCGGACGACGTGGCGGTCGTGGACGCCTGCGGGCGGTGCGTGGGGGTCGTACGGCTGGCGGACCTGGTGCGGGCGCTCGCCGAGACCCGGGTCGAGGAGGCGGCCGGGCTCAACCCCCTGACCCGGCTGCCCGGTTCGGACGCGATCACCGCGGAGGTGGACCGGCGGATCGCGGACGGCCGCGGGTTCGCGCTGAGCTGGCTCGACGTCGACCACTTCAAGCAGGTGAACGACGGGGCCGGGTTCGCGGCGGGCGACGAGCTGATCCGGGCGGTGGGACGGGCGCTGCAGCAGGCCGCGTCCGGGGCCTCGCGGGTCGGGCACATCGGCGGTGACGACTTCCTCGTACTGGCCGATCCGGAAGGGCTCGAGCCGCTGGCGGCCGCCGTGCTGGACGCTCCGTGGTCGGCGGGCGGGCGGCCGGTGACGCTGTCCCTGGCGACGGTGCTGTGCGCGCCGGGGAGCGTGCCGGACCACCGGCAGGCGGCGGCCTGTCTGGCCCCGCTGAAGAAGGCGGCGAAGGCCCTGCGCGGGGCCAGTTGGGTGGTCGGCCGGGCGGGGGCGCAGGGGCACGAGGTGCGGAGGGGTGCGGTGGTGCGGGGACGGGGGCGTCCGGGGCCGGGGCGGGGGGTTCCGGAGCGGGGGGTTCGGGGGCGGGGGTTTCCGGGGCGGGCGTTTCCGGGGCGGAGACGCAGGCGGGGTCAGGAGCGGGTTCGGGGGCGGGAGCGGGAGCGGGCGCGGGAGCGGGCGCGGTTGTGTCGGCGTCGTCGGGTGCGGGTGCGGCTTCGGGTTCCGTTTCGGCTTCGGCTTCGGCTTCGGGTGCGGCTTCGGGTGCGGGTTCGGCTTCGGGTGAACCTGCGAGGGCCGAGCGCGGCTGGGGTTGACGGGGTGCGGGCACCCCGCGGTACCGGCGGGCGCCTGGGGCCGGGGGTGCCTGGGCGGTGCCGGCGGTTGCCGGTGTCCGGGGGTGCCTGGGCGGTGCCGGGCGGCGGAGTCTCGGCGGTGCCCGGAGCCCGGACGGACCGGTGCCGGAGGCGGCGGCACCCGGGCGAGTCCGTACGCCGGTGCGGTGCCCGGCGCCGGAAGCGGAACCGGTCGCGTCCCCTGCCGTGTCACGCCGGGCCGGCCGCGCGCCGAAACGTTGCCGTCGGCGACCTTGACGGCCCTGGGCGCCGGGGAACACTTCCGGTGTCAGTCGACATCGCCGTACATCTCGGTGCATTGCGGCACTGCGCCGCGCGGGCTCTCCTGTGTCACGGCCCTCTCCCCCACGGGCGGTTCGGCTGCCACGGCACGCTCGTCACGGACGCCGGGCGGGGCGCGGCACCTCCCTGCCTCCGGCACAAGTCGCCATGGGAATCGCACCCCGCACGTGGGCCTAGGAGCCGCCATGAGCAACGGAGACATCCTCGTCGGCGAGATCATCGGAACGGCGATCCTCATCCTGTTCGGCGCGGGTGTCTGCGCCGCCGTCACCCTGAGGTACAGCAAGGCACAGGCCGCGGGCTGGGTGGTGATCGCGTTCGGCTGGGGGTTCGGGGTGCTGGCCGGCGCGTACACGGCCGCCCCGCTGTCCGGCGGACATCTGAACCCCGCCGTCACCCTGGGCATCGCCGTCGACACCGGCGAGTGGGGGAAGGTCTGGGTGTACGTGCTCGGCCAGATGATCGGCGCCATGCTCGGTGCCGTTCTGTGCTACCTGACGTACTTCGCCCAGTTCCAGGCCAACGTGCGGACGAAGGGCACCACGGAGGGGACGGCGGACGAACCCGTCCCGACGCTGGGCGTCTTCTCCACCATTCCCGAGATCCGCAACCCGGTCGCCAACCTGGTCACGGAGATCATCGCCACCGTCGGGCTGGTGCTGCCGATCCTGGCCTTCGGGCTGACCAAGGGGCTCGGCGAGTCCGGGACGCTCGTCCTGATCGTGGCGCTCCTCGTCGTCGGCATCGGCCTCTCGCTCGGCGGGCCGACCGGTTACGCCATCAACCCGGCGCGCGACCTCGGTCCGCGCATCGTGCACTCGTTCCTGCCGATCCCGAACAAGGGCACCTCCGACTGGAGTTACGCCTGGATCCCGGTCGTCGGCCCGCTGATCGGCGGAGGGCTCGCGGGGCTGATCTACAACGCGGCCTTCTGAACGGGCGGGAGCCCGCCGGCCCCTCGAACCGGCCGCCCGCCGGCACCCCCGGGCGGGCAGCGCCGAGCCGGCCGTGCGGCTCCCGCCCCGCCCGGCACGTCCACGACACCAGCCCAAGGGTAGCCATGACGGACCACGCAGCGAAGTACGTCGCCGCCATCGACCAGGGCACCACCTCCAGCCGCTGCATCATCTTCGACCGGAACGGCGCCATGGTCGCCGTCGACCAGCGCGAGCACCGCCAGATCTTCCCCAAGCCCGGCTGGGTGGAGCACGACGCCACGGAGATCTGGTCCAAGGTGCAGGCCGTCGTCGCGGGCGCGCTGGCGAAGGCCGGGCTGCGGGCCGAGCAGCTCAGCGCGCTCGGCATCACCAACCAGCGCGAGACGACGGTGCTGTGGGACCGGGCGACCGGCAAACCGGTGCACAACGCGATCGTGTGGCAGGACACCCGCACCTCCGCCCTCTGCCGCCAACTGGGCGGCACCGACGGCCAGGACCGCTTCCGGGAGGCGACCGGTCTGCCGCTGGCCAGCTACTTCTCCGGGCCCAAGGCCGCCTGGCTGCTGGACAACGTGCCCGGGCTGCGGGCCCGCGCCGAGCGCGGCGAGATCGCCTTCGGAACCATCGACTCCTGGCTGATCTGGAACCTCACCGGCGGCACCGACGGCGGACGGCACGTCACCGACGTGACCAACGCCGGCCGCACCATGCTGATGAACCTCCAGACCCTCCAGTGGGACCCGGCGATCCTGTCGGCGATGGACGTCCCCGAGGCCGTGCTGCCGGAGATCCGGTCCTCCGCCGAGGTGTACGGCACGGCCGTCGGCCAGCTCGCCGGGGTGCCCGTCGCCTCGGCCCTCGGCGACCAGCAGGCGGCGGTGTTCGGCCAGGCCTGCTACGACGTGGGGACGGCGAAGAACACGTACGGTACGGGCAGCTTCCTGCTGCTCAACACCGGGAACCGGCCGGTGGCGTCCAAGAGCGGACTGCTGACGACGATGGGCTACCGGATCGGCGGCGAGGCGCCGGTCTACTGCCTGGAGGGGTCGATCGCCATCACGGGCGCCCTGGTGCAGTGGTTCCGCGACCAGCTCGGCATCATCCGCACCGCCGACGAGATCGAACCGCTCGCGGCCGGCGTGGAGGACAACGGCGGGGCGTACATCGTCCCCGCGTTCTCGGGACTGTACGCCCCGTACTGGCGGTCCGACGCGCGCGGTGTCGTCACCGGCCTCACCCGGTACGTGACGAAGGCCCACCTCGCGCGCGCGGTGCTGGAGGCGACGAGCTGGCAGACGCGCGAGGTCGTGGACGCCATGTACCAGGACTCGGGGGTGCGCATCACCTCCCTGAAGGTCGACGGCGGCATGACGAAGAACAACCTGCTGATGCAGCACCAGGCGGACGTTCTCGGCGTACCGGTGATCCGGCCGAAGGTATCCGAGACGACCTGCCTGGGCGCGGCCTACGCGGCCGGGCTGGCCACCGGGGTGTGGAACGACCTCGACGAGCTGAAGGCGCACTGGCAGCGGGACGTCGAGTGGACGCCCGCCATGGAGGCGTCCGCGCGGGAGCGCGAGTACGCCAACTGGCGCAAGGCCGTGGAGAAGAGCTTCGGGTGGGTGGAGGACGAGGAGGCGTAGCACGCGGACGACCCGCCGCGCACGCGCGCGTGGCGTGTGCGGGCGGCTCCGGGACCGCGGCCCGTACCCCTGTCGGCGGGGGTACGGGCCGTGCGCGGCACCGACCCCGCCGAAGCGTCACGGCCCGCCGCGCGGCGCGTTCAGGTGGGGACGGCCCTGCGGTGCTCGGCCGCGTCCATGGCGTGCTGGACGACGCCGATGAGGACCTCCTTGACCGACTCGCGGTCGCGGGCGTCGCACATCAGCAGCGGCACGTCCGGATCGAGGTCGAGGGCCTGGCGCACGGTCTCCACCGGGTAGCGGGCGGCGCCCTCGAAGCAGTTGACGCCGACGAGGAATGGGATCGAGCGGCGTTCGAAGTAGTCGACGGCGGCGAAGCAGTCCTCCAGGCGGCGGGTGTCCGCGAGGACGACGGCGCCGAGCGCTCCCTCGGACAGCTCGTCCCACATGAACCAGAACCGCTCCTGGCCGGGCGTGCCGAAGAGGTACAGCACCAGGTCCTCGCGGAGCGTGATGCGGCCGAAGTCCATGGCGACGGTGGTGGTGTGCTTGCCCTCGACGCCGCTGACGTCGTCCACGGGCCGCCCGGCCTCGGTGAGCAGTTCCTCGGTGCGCAGCGGCCGGATCTCGCTGACCGCCCCGACCAGGGTGGTCTTGCCCACGCCGAAGCCGCCGGCCACCAGGATCTTGAGCGTGACGGGCTCGACCGGGGCTTGCCGCGCTGGGAACGCCCGAAGATCATCGGTCTTCACTCCTGCTTGCTGATGGTTGGTGTTCCCCCGTGCCTGCCGCCGGCCCGTCCCGGTGCCGCCGTCGTCCGGAGCCGCGTACGGCGCCCCGGACGTCTCACAGCGCCCGGACGTCTCACAGCGCCCGGAGGTCTCACAGCGCCTGGACGTCTCACAGCGCCCGGAGGCCGTTGATCACGTCGCGCAGAATGCTCTCGTCCGGCAGCTCGGCCGGGGGGACGGGCCGGTTGACGTGGACCAGCTCCGCCTCGACCAGGTCGCCGACGAGCACCCGCACGACACCGACCGGAAGGTCGAGTTCCGCGGCGAGTTCGGCGACCGACTGGGGTGCGTCGCGGCACAGTCCGACGATGTCCACGTGTTCCGGGGACAGCGAGGCGTCGGCCTCCGGGTCGTCCGCCCCGGGTTCCGCGACGACCACCGCGATCAGGTCGAGCCGGTGCTGGGCCGTACTGGTGGTGCGGCCCCGCGTCATGGCGTACGGACGCACGACGGGCCCCGCCTCGTCGTCGAACCAGTGGTTTCTTCCCTGACCGTCTGCGCTCATGTCATCCCACTACCCGCCCGAGGGCAGATCGGTGCGCGGAGCGGTGCCCAGGTGCACGCCGACCCGCTTGACGAGGAGGGTCATCTCGTACGCGACCTGGCCGACGTCCGAGTCCGCGTCGGACAGGACGGCGAGGCAGCTGCCGTCCCCGGCGGCGGTCACGAACAGGAAGGCGTCGTCTAGTTCCACGACCGTCTGCCGGACGTTGCCCGCCTCGAAGTGGCGGCCCACGCCCTTGGCCAGGCTGTGGAACCCGGAGGCGACGGCCGCCAGGTGCTCGCTGTCCTCCCGGGTCAGGTCCCTGGACGCGCCCGTGGCCAGGCCGTCGCCCGACAGGACGACGGCCTTGCGGATGCTCGCGACGCGGGCCACCAGGTCGTCGAGGAGCCAGTTCAGCTCGCCGGCGTTGGTCGCGGTGTGGCCGGCCGCCTTCGGTGCGGTCATGGACCGTCCCCTTAGTCGTTCCGTGTGGTGCTCGTGTTGCTTGTGGTTCTTGTGGTTCTTGTGCGTGTGGTCGCGGCCCCGGGGACGCCTCGCCGGTGTCCCGGGCGTTCTCCCGTCGGCCCCGCTGCCAGCCCCGCTGGAGGGAGGCCATGCGGCTGCGCACTTCCTCGGCGTCCCGGTCGGCGAGGCCGGCCGGGTCCTCGCCGCGCCGCCCGGGGCTCCGCTTGAGCTGGGGGGCGAGGCTGGCCTGCCGTACGCGCCGCGGGAGGGAGCCGGGGGCGGGGGCGGCCGCTCCGGGGGCGGGACCCGCGTCGTCGCCGGCGGAGCCGGGCCCGCCGGCTCCGGGAGCCCGCCGCGGGGTCGGCTGGTCCTGCGGGGCCGGCTGGTCCTGCGGGGCGGTCCGGTCCTGCGGGGCCGGCTGGTCCTGCGCGGTCGGCTGGTCCTGCGGGGCCGACGGGGTTCCGGTCGACCGGGTGCGCCTGGGCAGGGCCGGCAGCCCGTCCGGGGACGTGCCACCGCCGTGCGCCGTGGTGTCCGCCGGCACCGTGCCGTCCCCCGGGGCCGTACCGTCGGCCGGAGCCGTACCGTCGGCCGGGGGCTGCTCCACCGGCTTGGGGCGGCGCTCGGGAAGCCGTCGCCTGTCGCGGTCGGCGACCGGGCGTCCGTGCGAGCTGACCAGCTTGGGCGTACGGCGGCGCGGCAACGGTACCGGTGCCCCGGGAGTGTCATCGGTGTCGGAGCGGTGCGGCTCGTCCAGCGGGCCGGGCGCCTCGTGGCGCGGCCCTCCGCGGCCGGCCGGGCGGCGGTGGGCGGGGCCGCGGCGGGCCGGCTCGTCCTCGACGGGCGCCGGCGCGCGGCGCGGGTGGAACAGGCCGCGCTCGTCGTCCTGGTCGCCCAGGGCGTCCGGGAGGTCGTCGAGGGCGCCCGGCAGGTCGTCGAGGGCGTCCAGGTCGACGGGCGACTCCAGTTCGACCGGGCCGTCGAGCACGGAGGCGGGAAGCCCCGGAAGGCGTACGGGCACCCGGGAGAGCGCGGAGCCGCCGTTCTGCTCGCGGTCGCCGTGCGCCTTCTCCCGGGCGCGCTGGGGGCGGTCCAGCCGGAAGCCGACGCCGTTGGTGTCCGGGACGTCCTCCGTGAGCAGCGCGTCCGGGATGAAGACGACCGCGGTGGTGCCGCCGTACGGCGACGGCTGGAGGGACACGCGCACGTTCTGGCGCTGGGCGAGCCGGCTGACGACGAACAGGCCGAGCCGGTCGGTGTCGGAGAGCTCGAACTCGGGTGTCTCGGCGAGCCGCAGGTTGGCGTCGAGCAGGGCGTCGGCGGCCATGCCGAGGCCGCGGTCGTGGATCTCCAGGGTGAAGCCGTTGGCGACGCGCTCACCGAGGACCTGGACCGCGGTGTGCGGCGGCGAGAACACGGTGGCGTTCTCCAGGAGTTCGGCCACGAGGTGGGTGAGGTCGGCGACCGCGGGGCCGGTGACGGCGAGCCGGGGCAGCCGGCGGACCTCGATCCGCTCGTAGTCCTCGACCTCGGCGACGGCGGCCCGGACCACGTCCATGAGCTGCACGGGCTTGCGCCACTGCCGGGAGGGCGCGGCGCCGGAGAGGATCACCAGGCCCTCGGCGTGCCGGCGCATACGGGTGGTCAGGTGGTCCAGCCGGAACAGGTCGGCGAGTTCCTCGGTGTCCTCCGTCCGGCGCTCCATGGCGTCGAGCAGGGTGAGCTGCTTGTGCAGCAGGACCTGGCTGCGGCGGGCGAGGTTGACGAAGACCTCGGAGACGCCGGAGCGGAGTTCGGCCTGCTTGACGGCGGCCTCGACGGCGGCGCGCTGGAGAGTGTTGAGGGCCTGGCCGACCTCGCCGATCTCGTTCTTGTCGTACTCCAGGCGCGGCACCTCCGTCTCGACGTCGACCTGCTCACCCGCCGACAGACGGCGCATCACGCTGGGCAGGCGCACGCCGGACGCCTCGTGCGCCTCCAGGCGGAGCTGACGGAGGTCGCGGATGAGGCCCCGGCCGATGCGCACGGACAGGAACAGGGAGAACAGCACGGCGGCGAGACCGAGAACGCCGGCGACGGCCGCCTTGACGATGACGCCCATCGCGACCGGCCGGACGCGGTCCTGGTAGCGGTCGGCGGCCTCGTCGTCCAGGGTGCCCAGTTCGTCGAGCACGTGGCCGGCGGCGGTGTCCCAGCTCTTGGCGGTGACGCCGTCGGGCGTGCCCTCCCCGGAGGAGACGGCGGCCTCCTCGGCGACCCTCAGCGGCGCGGAGGCCGCGTTCTTCCAGAAGCGTTCGTAGCGGCCTCGCTCGGACGCGGGGAGCAGCGGCAGGTTGAGGTCGTACATCTGGGTGCGCTGCGCCGCGAGGTCGGAGACCGCGCGCACCTCGGCGCGGGTGAGCCGGCCGGTGACCAGCGCGGAGCCGAGCAGCGCGTCCTCGCGGGCGAGCAGCTCGCGCGCGCGGGAGAGGTTGACGAGCGCGCGGTACTGCTTGTCGAGCGTCACGTCGTCGACGACGTGGAGGTTGGCGAGCAGCACGTGACAGGGGTCGACGAGGCGGTTGTACAGGCTCAGGGCCTGGGCGCGGTCGACGGTGCCTTCGTCGACGCTGCGGCGCAGGGACGCGATGCCGTCGAAGGCGTCCAGGACGGCGGCGAGGCGATCGTCCTCGCCCGGGCCGAGCGCGTCACGGACGTCGGGGTCCTGGGCGTTGCGCCGGATCTCGGCGACGGCCTCGTCGGTGGCGCCCCGGCTGCGCCGCAGGTCGGCGAGCCCGTCGGAGGCGCGCGGGTCGGCGAGGTGGACGAGGGTCTGGCGGCGCTCCTGCTGGAGGACGCGGACGGTGTCCTCGACGGGGTAGCCGACCTTCTCCACCACGGACGACACGTTGAACAGCCGTCCCGCCTCGCGTCCGGTGAGCACGGTGGCGAAGGCCCAGATCGCCGTCAGGGACAGCAGCGGCACGAGCAGCAGCGCCACGATCTTCCGGCGGATGGACTTCCCGCGAAAGCGCATGGCCTCCCCCAGCTCGACCCCCACCGGCAGGGGGTACACATGTGCGTCAACAAACGGCGCGAGCCTACTACCGACGTGTGAGGAACTCGAAGACCCGTCCGGAGGCTGAACCTCCGTACAGTCGGTGCGGGGATGGGCAGTTGTCCGGTCATTGCGGGAGATTGCTCCCGGGGCCGGGCAGGGGCGTGGGCCGGTTCCGGCGGGGTCCGGCAACCCTGGTTGGCCGGAATTGTTCGGCTGTCGGGGGTACTTGGGAATCTTGCGGGTGCGCCGTTCGTCCTTCATACGGGATTTGGCGGCGGATTCGGCAGCAGGGGGCCGCATCCCGCATGCAGTCGGCGTAAAACAGCGCAAGCCGGGCAGCCACAGGGGAGCCGGTTCACGGAGCCGGTGAGGGTCTGCCGGCGGTGGGGAGTGACACGTTGATGGGGACGGTCGAGCGGCGCAGGGTGCCGGGGGACGGCGGGCAGCCGGCAAGAGGGAGCGGGGACGCCGGCTTCGCGGAAGCGCACGGTGAGGTCGCGGACGGGCGGGCGGAAGCGGTCGGGGCGCCTGCCGCCTCGGGCGACGGGGCGCCGGAGCGGCCGGCCTACCGGCCGCTGTGGACGGAGGAGCCCGCCCGCCGGCGCCGGCTGCCCGACCCGGTGCGGACGGCGGCCGTCCGGGCGGTGCTCATCGTCTCCGTGACCCTGATCCAGGCCATGGTGGCGTTCCTGTGCACGCTGGCCGGGTCCTGGCTGGCCTTCCCCATGGTGATCAGCAGCGTCGCCAGCACGGTGGTGGCGACGTGGGGCGTGCTCGACGTCTGGGTCACGCGCCAGGTCTGGAACCAGCGTCACGGCGTGGTGTCGATGCCCAGCAGCACCGCGCGGGCCCTGCGCCGGGAGCGGCGCCGCGCCCGGCGGCAGGCCAGGGCCGCCGAGCGGAGCCAGGAGCGGATACGCCGCCGCGGCGCCGGGCAACTGTCGCACTCGTGAGCGCGCCCACGCCGCCGGGACCGGCTAGGGGGTGCTCGGCGCCGGGCGTTTGAACATGCGGGTGGCCGTGATCTCGCTGTGGGCCGTGTCCGCCTCCCCCGCCGGTGACTGCTTCGGCAGTCCGGGCCGCAGGTGTTCCTCGACGCTGATGTACTTCAGGCCGGCTCGCAGGTCGGCGTCGTTCCGCAGCCGGATGACCAGCGGGAACTCGGCGAGTGCGGTGGTGTCGAACAGGCCCGTGGTGTAGAGCAGCTGCACGCCGAGCGCGTCGGAGACCGCCCGCTGCAGCTCCAGCAGATAGGTGGCGTTGGCCCGGCCGATCGGGTTGTCGAGGAACAGGGTGCCGGCGTGCCGGTGCCGGTCGCGGCCCCGGTCGTTGCTGCGCAGGGCGGCCATCGTGCAGTACAGGGCGATGGCGGCGGTGAGCAGCTGGCCGCCGGAGAAGACGTCGCCCATCTGCCCGACGGGCACCCGCTCGGCGCGCAGGACGGCGTCCGGCTTGAGGATCTCCACCGAGACGCCCTTGGGCTGCAGGGCCGCCGCGACACCGCGCAGCAGCAGGGACATGCCGTCGCGGCGCAGGTCGGAGTTCTTCTTCACGGCCGCGCGGGTCGCCTCGTCGATGACCTCGCCGAGCCGTTCGGTGAGCGTGGCCTGGTCCGGTTCCTCGAAGCGGATGCGCAGGAACTCCTGCCCGGACCATTCGCCGAGCCCCTCCGGGAGGCGGGAGAGCCGCTGGGCGGAGCGGAGCGTGGCGAGGGCCGACTCGACCAGCCCGCGCAGCCGGTCGACGATCGAGTCGCGGTTGCGTTCCAGCTGGGCCAGTTCGTCGGTGAGGACGCGGAGCCGGGGTGCGAAGGCGTCGGCCCACCGGGCGGCGTGCTCGGGCAGCGCCGCGGCGGGCAGTTCGCGGATCTGCTGCCGGGCCGGGGTGCGGACCTGTTCGTAGCGCGTGGAGTTGGCGTGCCGGACGAGGACGTCGCAGGCCTCGCGGACGGCGGCCTCGGCGGCGCTGAGGTCGGCGGCGCAGCCGCGCAGTGACCGGCGGGCCTCGGCGGCGGAGTGCCGGGCCTCCTCCAGGCTGCCGGGGTAGGGCTCGGGCTCCTCCTGCTCCTCCTCCGGGGGGTGCTCGCGCAGCAGGTCGCGCAGCATGGCGGCGATCTCGTCGAAGCCCCCGGCCGCGTCCTCGGCGGCGCGGTGGGCGTCGAGGAGTTCGGCGTGCGCCTCGCGGGCCTGGGCGAGCGCCTCGGTGCGGGAGGCGAGTTCGGCGGTGGCCGTGCGCAGCAGTGCCTGGGCGTGCTCGGCGTCCCGCGGGACGAGGTCCTCGGGCAGGTCGGTGTGGGCGTCGCCGTCCTCGGGGGCGAGCCGCTCGGCCTCGCCCCGCAGCCGGCCGAGCTGCTCGCTGGCTCCGGTCATCCGGGTCTCCAGGAGCTGCACCAGCTCCTCGGCGCGGGCGGCGGCGGCCTGCCGGGAGGGTCCGTCGGAGCCGTCGGGGGACTCGAGGAGCTGCTCCGCGCGGGTGCGGACCTTGTTGCTGAGCCGGTCCAGCTCGGCGCGGGCCGCGCTCTCGTCGCTCTCCGCGCGGGCCTGCTCGGCGCGCAGGTCGGCGCCGACGCCGACCTTCTCGTAGACCTGGGAGGCGGCCCGGTAGGCCTCGCGGAGGGCGGGCAGGGACGCCTTGGGCGCCTCGTCCTGGGCGCCGTCGCCGGTGCCGTCCTCGGGTACGTCGTCGGGGGCGCCGGCGATCTCGGAGCGCTCGGCGCGCAGGGCGCGGGCCGTGCGGCGGGCGTCGTCGGCGGCGCGCTGGGCGGCGCGCCGGTCCTCGTCGGCGGCGCGGGCCCGCTCCAGGCAGGCCTGGGCGCGGGCCTCGGCCTCGGCGGCCTCGTCGGTCAGTTCGCGGACCTTGGCCTGCCAGCCGGCGCGTTCGCGCAGCCGGAAGGCGAGACCGGCGAGGGCGTCGGCGGCGCGGCGGGCCTTCTGCGCCGCCTCCTGCCGCTCGTCGCGTACCCGGACGGCCTCGGCGGCCGCTTCCTCGGCCTCCGCGCGCGCCGTCCGTGCCTCGGCCAGCTCGGCCTCGGCCTCCTCGGCGAAGGCGCGGGCCTCCTCGGCGGCCCGTGCCAGCTCCGTGAGCCGGCCGGCCGGACAGCCGGTGCGCCAGGAGGCGAGGCGCGCGGCCAGCTCGCGGTCCTTGCCGAGCCGGGCGGCGAGGGTGCGGATCTCCTCGTCCCGTTCGGCGGCCCGGGCGCGCAGCGCCTGCCGTTCCTCGTCGGCGGCGTGCTCGTCGTGCATGGCCGGGTTGGGCGGGACGAGGAAGACGGCGCCGTCGTCCGTGCCGGCGGCCGGGGCCGGGGCGAGCAGTGCGGCGGCGGTGCCGACGGCGACGGCCGAGCGCGGGAGCAGGGCGGCGTCGCCGAGGGCCTCGCGGGCGCGGGCGTGCGAGTCGGGGTCGGTGATGATCACACCGTCGACCAGTTCCGGCCGGGCGGCGAGCACGCGCGCGTGGTCGGCGGGGTCGACGGCCTGGGCCAGGTAGCGCCAGCCGGGGAGGGCCGGGATGCCGTGCTCGCCGAGGAACTCGACGGTGGCCAGCACGTCCGGGCCGGGCGGGAGCAGGCCGCCGTCGCCGAGGGCGCCGAGGATGCGGGCGTCGTCGGCGGCGGCGGTGCGCAGCTCGAACAGCTGGCGTTCGGCGGAGGAGACGGCGTCGTCGAGGAGTTCGCGCAACTCGTCGGCGAACCGGTCGAGTTCTTCGGGGGTGAGGGCGTCGTCACCGGTCCTGGGGCGCCGCCGGCGGTGTCGCCGTCCTGCCGGGGCGCGGGGATTCCGGGGCGTGCGCCGGAGCCGAGGCCGAGCAGGGCGGCGAGCCGCTCCTCGGTGGCGAGGGCCTCGGCGGTGCGGCGTTCGGCCTCGTGGGCGCGGGTCGCGGCGTCGGCGGCGTCGGCCGCGCGGGCCGCGGTCAGCTCGGCGCGGGTCTCGGCCGCCGCCGCCTCGCGGGCCTGCTCGGTGGCGCGACGGGCCGCTTCGCGGGCGGTGTCCCAGGCCGCGACGGCGCTCTTCTCTGCGTCGCTCGCGGCGAGGGCGGCCCGGGCGGGGTCGGCGCCGGGTGCGCTGTCGTCGAGCCAGCCGGCGCGGACGGCCTCGGCGGTCTCCTGCTCGACCTCGGTGAGCCGCTGGCGCAGGTGACCGGCCTCGCTGCGGGCGCGCTGCGCCTCGGTGGCGGCGGCGGTGGAGTCCCGGTAGGCGGTGTCGCCGGCCTCCTGGAGGGCGGCGGAGCGCTCCTCCTCCTCGTTGGCGTGGCGCTCGGCGTTGGTCGCCGCCGCGTGCAGGGCGCGGACGAGGTCGACGGCGGCCTTGGCGCGGGCGGCCAGCGCGGGGGCGGCGTCCCGCTCGGCCTCGCGGATCGCGGCGGACACCCGGGCCACCCGGTCGGCGGCGGCGCGGTGGCGGAGCACGGCCTCGGCGGCCTGCCAGGCGGCGTGCAGGGTGCGTGCGTCGGCCAGTTCGCGTTTCTGGGCGGCGGCGGACTTCTCCGCGGCCGTCAGCGCCAGGGACGCGTGCCGGTAGGCGAGTTCGGCGGCGATGAGGGCGCTGCGCTCCCGGGCCGACTCGGCGTGGGTGACGGCGTACGCGGCGGCGGTGACGCGCTGGGCCAGGTCGGCGGCGCGGGCCCGCTCCTGCACGCCGCGGGCGGTGAGGCGGCGGGCGAGGGTCCTGGTGCGGCGTTCGGCGCCGGTGTGGATGTCGCGGGCGCGGGCGCGGGCCTCGGTGGCCTCGACGATCCGGCCGAGCAGATCGACGGACCCGGCGGTGAAGTCGCGTTCGGCGATCAGCTCGGCGCGCCGGCCCAGCTTGTTGCCGAAGCCGCTGACCAGGTCGGCGAGTCCGTCGGTGTCGCGGGTGTCGGTGACGGCGCGCAGCAGCAGGTCGGTGAAGTCGGCGTCCTTCTTCACGGCGAACAGGCCGGCGGCCTCGCCCTCGTCGGCGTTCATCTCGCGCTGGTAGCGGAAGAGTTCGGGGTCGAGGCCGAGGTCGCCGAGGTGTTCCGTCCAGCGTTCGTGGATCTCCTCCCAGTGCACCTCCAGGTGCGGGTACGCCTTTCCGGCCTCGGTCAGCGCGTCCCGGAAGCCCTTCATGGTGCGCCGGCGGCCCTGTGCCCCGGAGGCCCCCTCGACGGGCGGGCGTACGGCGGTGGACTCGGCGACCGGCAGGTTGTCCAGGGTCAGTCCGGGGCCGGGCCGGAAGGAGTACCAGGCTTCGGCGAACTTCCGCGGGTCGTTGGAGACCTGGCGCCCGCGCCACTCGCTGACCTTGCCGACGACGACGCACTCGCCGGTCTGCACGTGCTGCCACTCCAGCGCGACGTGGCCGCAGTCGTCGGCGAGCAGGAACTTGCGCAGCACACCGGAGCTGGCGCCGCCGAGGGTGTTGCGGTGGCCCGGCAGCATCACGGAGAAGATCAGCTTGAGCAGGACGGACTTGCCGCCGCCGTTCTCCAGGAAGAGCACGCCGGCGGGCGCGGGGCGGCGCGGCGGGCCGGCGGGCTCCTCCTCGAAGAACTCCGCCTGCGTGGGCGCGGGGTCGGGCACGGGCTCGCCCACGCCGCGCAGGTCAAGCACGGTGTCGGCGTAGCGCGCACCGGCGGGTCCGATGGAGTAGAGGCGGACCCGGGACAGCTCGTACATGGCGGACTCTCGTAAGTCTTCTTCGGGCGGGAGGAGTTCGGGACGGGTGCGGGGGGTCAGGCGGAGTGGAACGGCAGCCCGGCGTCGGCCACCAGCTCCAGGTCGTCGGTGTCCTCGGCGGGCAGCAGGGTGGCCGTGCCGTCGGTGACCGGGACGACGCCCAGGTCCAGCAGCTCGGCCATGGCGGCGCTGCCTGCCATGTCGCGCACCTGGAGCTGGTAGCGGGCGGTGGTGCGGTAGGTGCCGCCGTGGTCGTCGCCGGTGCGCTGGAGGAATCCGGAGTCGGTGAGGAACGCGAGGGCCTTGCCGACGATGCCGGTGGTGGAGCCGGGCAGCCGGCGGGCGTCCTTGGTGGCGCCGGTCGCACTGCGTCTGGCCCAGATGCGCCAGGCGGCCTCCAGCCCGGCGCGTCGCTGGCCGGGTCGGTGTTCTCGCCCTGCTCGGCGGCCCGCTCCTCCAGGCGGTGGCAGGCCTGGCGGACGAAGGAGTCGACGCCGTTGACCGTGACCCGGCCGATGTAGCCGTCGTCGGCGAGGTCCTCGGGGCGCGGGAAGGCCATGGCGGCGGCGGCGAGGTGGGCGAGGCCGTGCAGGAACCGGTCGCCGGAGTCGGCGGCGGCGCGACGCGCGTAGTCGCCCATGCGGACGGCGAAGACGGAGTCCTCGGCCGCCGTCACGGCCATGCCCGCGCGGGGCGACACCTCCAGCACGACCAGCCCGAGCCCGGCGGCCACGGCGTCGGCGAGGCGGGCGAACGGCGGGTCCTCGCGGTAGCGGCGCAGCAGGTCGGCGTACTCCTGGTCGCGGGCGGGCAGCAGCTTGGGCTGGAGGCCGAAGGCGACGAGCCGGGCCGCGTCGGCGGCGTCGGCGGGCGTGACGGCCGCGCCGGCCGGTGCCGGGTCGCCGGTCTCGGGTTCGCTCCGGTCGACGTGCTCGGTCACGGTCGGTGCTCCTTGGTGCGTGCGCGCTTGCTGGGGGTGCCGTGGGGGCGTGCGCCGGGGCGGCGCCGCCGCGGTGGTGTCCACGGGTGCCGGCGGGCCGGCGTCGGCCGGTGGCGGCGGGGCCGGGTGCGGCGCTCATGCCGCCTCCGTCCGGTCGGCCGCCATCCCGGCCGCGTCGAGCAGGGCCGTGCCCACGATGAGGTCGGCGCCGCCGAACTCGGGGTCGTCCAGCTCGGTGCCGTCGTCCACGGCGAACAGCAGCTTCTGCTCGCCCTGCCGGTAGGCGGTGCCGACCGGGGGGCTGGCGGCGTGCACGGCCAGCAGCGCCACGAGGTACGGCAGGTCGGGGTCCTGGCGGCGGGCGTCGGCCAGCAGCCCGGACAGCCGGCGCGGCGCGTCGTGCGGCAGGTCGAGCAGGTCCATGGCGGCGGCCAGCTGCTCCTCGCTGAAGCGGCTGTCGTCGGGGGTGGCGATGAGGTCGGGCTCGGGCATCTCGGCGCCCAGGTGCTCCCGCTCCACGGGCGGTGTCAGCAGTATGTCGACCAGGTCGCCGACCCGGACGGACACCGGTGTGCGCAGGCCGGTGCCGTGGGCGAAGAAGGCGTCGGTGACGCGGAGCGCCTGCTCCACGGGCAGCGGCAGGACGGGGGCGACGAGATGGCCGTAGAGGTCTATCCCGGACGCGGCGGCGGGCGCGGCGAACGCCTGGCGGTCCTGTTCGGCCCGGAAGAGCGGGCCGGCCTCCAGCAGCCGGGACTGGAGCTGGGTGTGGCGGCGGATGCAGTCCTTGACGATGTCGACGAGTTCGGCGGCGCGGCGCTTGTGCTCGGGGTCCTCGGACTCGTCGCGGGCCTTGCGGATGTTGGTGAGGATCGCGTTCTCGTGGCGGTACCGGTCGGCGACGTGGTCGAGGGCCTCGGCGATCATGTCGGGCACGGCGTTGAGCCAGTCCACCGCGCGGACGTTGCGCCGGGTGGCGTCGAGGGCCTTGCGGAGGGTTTCCGAGTACTGCACGGTGCGGTACCGGGCCTGCTCGGCGGCGAGCTGCGCGTCGGCGAGCCGGCCGCGGCTGATGAGCACCTCGAGCTTGACCTCGGCGGCGATCTGGGCGCTGGTGACGTCGGTGTCGAGGGCGCCGACGAGGACGTTGACCGCCTCGTCGGTGGTGCGCAGGTAGACGGTGCCGCCGGGGCCGGGGACCTCCTCGATCAGCTTGAAGTCGTAGTCGCGGCGCACATAGGTGCCGTCCGGGCCGAACGTGCCGTACACGGCGCGGAAGCCCCGGTCGACGCTGCCGACGTTGATCAGGTTCTCCAGGACCCAGCGGGCGACCCGCTCGTGCTCGGCGGCGGGGCGGTGCGGGGCCTGGGCGGCGATGCGCGGGACGAGCCGGGCCACGATCTGGTCGTGGTCGGCGCCCGTGTCGAAGTCCATGTTCAGCGTGACGAGGTCGATGGCGGCGAGGGCGACCTCCGCCATGCCGTAGACCGAGTACTCGCCGGCGAGGTTGGCCTTGCGCGCGTCGAGGTCGTGCAGCGGCGCGGTGCAGGCGAGCGCGCGCAGCCGCCGCGCCAGCCCTTCGTCGGCGGCCGGGCCCTGGGCAGGCCGCGGCCCCGCGCTGAGCTGGGGCGGAACACTGTCCGTCGATGCAGGCGAAGTCACGGTGCACAGATTAGGTCCTAGGTCTGACAACGACCCAAACGACGCAGACGCACCCCGCGACGCCGGGGTCTCGCGCGGGGCCGGGCACCCGCCGCGCAGGGGCGTGCGGGCCCCGGAGCCGTGCGGTCCCCCACCCCGCGGGACGTGCGGTCCCCCACCCCGCGGGGACGTGCGGTCCCCCACCCTGCGGGACGTGCGCCCCCGGCGGCGGCCGCGCGGTCCCCCACGTGCGGCACGCCACCCCGGAGGGGCTAGCTGTCCTCCCCCACCCGTCTCCGGTACACCTCCACCACCCGCTGGAGCGAGTTGTCCAGGTAGACCGCGAGGAGCCGTTCCGCCGACTCCCGGTCGCCGGCCCGAAGCGCCGTGAGGATCTCGCGGTTGCGGGCGATGTACGGCTCGTGCAGGCCGCGGGATCGTCCACGACGTGGAAGGCGAGGCGGAGTTCGGCGAAGACGCTGCGCATCAGCTCGTCGGTGCGTTCGCTGCCGGCGAGGGCGACCAGTTCCCGGTGGAAGTGGATGTTGGCGGTACCCACGCCTTTCCAGTCGTCCTCGCGGGCCGCCCGCAGCCCCTCCTCGACGGCTCCCTCGAGCCCGTCCACGGGGTACGGCGGCTCACCGAGCCCCCGCACGACGGCGCACTCGACCAGGGCCCGGGTGCGGTAGATGTCCTCGACGTCCTCGACCGTCAGGACCCGGACGAAGACGCCCCGGTTCAGCTCGTGGACCAGCAGGCGCTCGTGCGTGAGCAGCCGGAACGCCTCGCGGAGCGTGTTGCGCGAGACGCCGAGCGCGCCGCCGATGCTGTCCTCCGACAGCCGGGTGCCGGGCGGGAAGAACCCCTCGGCGATGCGGCTCCTGAGGATGTCCGAGACCCGCTCGGCGGTGCTCGTGCGCCCGAGGAGCGCGCGGTCGTCGGCGAGTTGGGCCAGCTGCTCTGCCATGCCCGGAATTCAACCGCAGACATCAGAACGAGACAACATGGGTATTGAGGGATCGTTGAACAATCCTCTACGGTGCTCGACACGGCGACGGCACGGCCTCACGGCCTCACGCCCTCACCGCACGACCGAGCCACCCCACTGCACCCGCACCCTCCGCCATCCCTCTCCGCACACGTTCCGCCCCCACTCCGCACGCACGTTCCGCCCCCACTCCGCACGCACCCTCCGTCCTCCCACTGCGAGGTGCCCATGAGCACGACCCCTCCACCGCAGGCTCTGGCCAAGGACATCGGCCCGGCAAGGGTGAACCCCCGGCGACGACGGCGCGTTCGGCTGGCTGCGCGCCCTCGGGCCGCGGGGCCGCCGCGCCTTCGGCGGCGCGTTCGGCGGCTACGCCCTCGACTCGTACGACTACTTCACGCTGCCGTTGAGCATGGTGGCGCTGGCCGCCTACTTCGGCCTGGACAGCGGCCAGACCGGCCTGCTCACCACCGTCACGCTGGTGGTCTCGGCGGTCGGGGGCGCCCTCGCGGGCCTGCTCGCCGACCGCATCGGCCGGGTCAAGGCCCTGCTGCTCACGGTGATCACGTACGCCGTCTTCACGGTGGCCTGCGGGTTCGCGCCGAACTACGAGACGCTGCTGGTGTTCCGGGCCCTGCAGGGCCTCGGTTTCGGCGGCGAGTGGGCGGTCGGCGCGATCCTGGTCGCCGAGTACGCGAGCGCCCGGCACCGCGGCCGCACCCTCGGCGCCATCCAGAGCTCCTGGGCCGTCGGCTGGGCCCTGGCGGCCCTGGTGTACACGCTGGTGTTCTCGCTGGCCGGCGACGACCTGGCCTGGCGGATCATGTTCTGGACCGGGGCGCTGCCCGCGCTGCTGGTGGTGTGGGTCCGGCGCAGCGTCCAGGACGCCCCCGAGGCCGCCGCGGCGCGCGAGCGGAGCGCCGAGAAGGGCTCCTTCGCGGCGATCTTCCGTCCCGGCACGGCGACGGAGCCCGGGCTGCTCCGGATCACGCTGTTCGCCGTGCTGCTCTCCACCGGCGTCCAGGGCGGCTACTACACCCTGGCCACCTGGGTGCCGACGTACCTGAAGACGGAACGCGACCTGTCGGTCGTCGGCACCGGCGGCTATCTGACGTTCCTGATATCGGGCGCCTTCATCGGCTACCTGACCGGCGGTTACCTCACCGACCGGCTGGGCCGCCGGCGCAACATCTGGCTCTTCGCCCTGCTGTCGGGCATTTGCATCCTGGCGTACGCGAACATCCCCGCCGGCGCCAACTCGCTGCTGATGGTGCTCGGTTTCCCGCTCGGGTTCTGCATGTCGGCGATCTTCAGCGGCTTCGGTTCCTACCTGTCCGAGCTGTATCCGACGGCGGTGCGCGGCACGGGCCAGGGCTTCACGTACAACACGGGACGGGCCGTCGGGGCCGTCTTCCCCACCACGGTCGGCTTCCTGGCCGACAGCTGGGGCGTGGGCGGCGCGCTGGTCTTCGGCGCGGTCGGCTACGGCATCGCGGCCCTGGCCCTGCTGGGGCTGCCCGAGACCCGCGGGAAGGAGCTGGCATGAGCCACGAGCACGCCGTCTCCGGAGACCGTCCGCTCGCCCTCACCGACCCGCACGCGCACGCGTGGCGGCCGGCCACGGCCCGCGCCCGCTTCCGGGAGGGCCTGACCGGCCCGACGGCCGGGGTGGCGGCGGGCCACACCCAGGCCAATCTGATCGCGGTGCCCGCCGACTGGGCCTACGACATGCTGCTGTTCTGCACGCGCAACCCCAAGCCCTGCCCCGTGCTGGACGTGACGGACGCCGGGTCCTGGACGACGGCGCTGGCGGCGGGCGCCGACCTGCGCACCGACCTGCCCCGCTACCGGGTGTGGCGGGACGGCGAGCTGGTGGACGAGCCGACGGACGTGCGCGCCCACTGGCGGGACGACCTGGTGTCGTTCCTCATCGGATGCAGTTTCACCTTCGAGTGGGCGCTGACGGCGGCGGGCGTGCCGATCCGCCACGTCGAACAGGGCCGGAACGTCCCGATGTACGTGACGGGACGGCAGTGCCGTCCGGCGGGGCGGCTGCACGGCCCGATGGTGGTGTCCATGCGCCCGGTGCCGCCCCGGCACCTGTCGGCGGCGCTGCGCGAGACGAGTCTGCTGCCGGCGGTGCACGGCGGCCCCGTGCACTGCGGCGATCCCTCGGTGCTGGGCATCACCGACCTGGCCCGGCCCGACTTCGGCGACCGGGTGGACGCCGAACCGGACGACATCCCGGTGTTCTGGGCCTGCGGGGTGACCCCGCAGGCCGCGGTGATGGCCTCGCGTCCGCCGTTCGCCCTCACCCACGCGCCGGGGCAGATGTTCATCACGGACGCCCGCGACGAGCAGTACCGGGTGATCTGACGGCGGCGGCACCGGACCGACCGCCACACACCCCGACCGGAGACACTGGAGACATGACCCCGATCGACACGACCACGATCGATCTGAACGCCGATCTCGGCGAGGGCTTCGGCCGCTGGCGGCTCACCGACGACACGGGCCTGCTGTCCGTGGTCACCAGCGCCAACGTGGCCTGCGGGTTCCATGCTGGGGACCCGGCCACGATGCGCCGGGTGTGCGAACTGGCGGCCGAGCGGGGCGTGACGATCGGGGCCCAGGTCTCCTACCGGGACCTGGCCGGGTTCGGCAGGCGCGCGATGGACGTGCCGCCCGGCGAGCTGGCGGCCGAGGTGGCCTACCAGATCGGCGCCCTGGACGTGTTCGCCCGGGCGGCGGGCACGCGCGTGGCGTACGTCAAGCCGCACGGCGCGCTGTACAACCGGGTGGTGCACGACGCGGAGCAGGCCGCGGCGGTGGTCGAGGGCGTGCTCCTGGCCGGGGGCACGCTGCCCGTGCTCGGTCTGCCGGGCTCACAGGTGCTCCAGCGGGCCGCTGCGGCCGGGCTCCCGGTGGTCACGGAGGCGTTCGCCGACCGGGCGTACACCGACGAGGGCACGCTGGTGCCGCGCGGCCAGGACGGCGCCGTGGTCGCCGACCCCGAGGCGGTCGTGGAACGCTCCGTCGACCTGGCCCGCACCGGCACGGTCACGGCACGTTCCGGGGTGCGCATCGCGGTACGCGCGCGTTCCCTGTGCGTGCACGGCGACACGCCGGGCGCGGTGGAGCTGGCCCGCCGGGTCCGGGACCGGCTCGAGGCGGCGGGCGTCCGGGTGGAGGCCTTCGCATGAGGGTGCTGCCGGTCGGCGACGACGCGCTGCTCGTCGAGGTGGGCTCCGGCGACGAGGCGCAGGCGCTGCACGCGGAGCTGCTGCGCCGCCGCGCGGAGGGCTCGCTGACCGTCCGGGAGATCGTCCCGGCCGCCCGTACGGTGCTGCTCGACGGCGTCACCGGCCGGGCCCGGCTGGCGTCCGAGCTGGCCGCGTCCGAGGTCCCGCCGGCTCCCCGCGCACGGGCGAGGCGGTGCGCATCCCGGTCCGCTACGACGGCCCCGACCTGGCGGACGTGGCCGCGCACTGGGGAGTGACCGAGCGCGAGGTGGCCCGCATCCACGCGGGCACCGAGTTCCTGGTCGCCTTCTGCGGCTTCGCTCCCGGCTTCGGTTATCTCACGGGCCTGCCGGCGCGCTACGACGTGCCGCGCCGGGCCACGCCGCGCACCGCGGTCCCGGCGGGTTCGGTGGCCCTGGCGGGCCCCTACACCGGCGTCTACCCCCGTTCGTCGCCGGGCGGCTGGCAGCTGATCGGCAGCACGGACGCCGTGCTGTGGGACCACACGCGCGAACCGGCGGCGCTGCTGTCGCCGGGCACGCGCGTGCGGTTCGTCCCGCTGGACGGCCCGGACGATCCGGAGGGGGCGTGATGAGCGACCGCGCGCTCGCCGTCGTCCGGGCCGGGGCCCTGACCACGGTGCAGGACCTGGGCCGGCCCGGCAACGCCCACCTCGGGGTTCCGCGCTCCGGGGCCCTCGACGCGCCCGCCGCGGCGCTGGCCAACCGTCTCGTCGGCAACGCGCCGGAGGCCGCGGTCCTGGAGACGACCGTCGACGGCTGCGCGCTGCGCCCGCGCACGGCGGTCACGGCGGCCGTCGCGGGGGCGCCCTGCGCGGTCTCGGTGGACGGACGTCCGGCTCCCTGGGGGGCTCCGTTCCGGGTGCCGGCCGGGGCGCTGCTGGAGATCGGCCGGGCCGGGCGCGGCGTACGCTCCTACGTCGCCGTCTGCGGCGGTGTCGCCGTCGAGCCGGTGCTCGGCAGCCGCTCCACCGACCTGCTCTCCGGGCTCGGCCCGCCGCCCCTCACGGAGGGCGCGGTGCTGCCGCTGGGGCGGCCGGGCGCACTCCGCACGCGCGTGGACGTCGCCCCGCAGCCGGCGCCCCCGGCCGAGCTGGTGCTGCGGGTGACGCCGGGTCCGCGGGACGACTGGTTCACTCCCGGGGCGCTGCGGACGTTCACCACGCGCGCGTACCGCGTGTCGGCGGCGAGCAACCGGATCGGGCTGCGCATGGAAGGACCCGCTCTGGAGCGGGCGCGGCCCGGTGAACTCCCCAGCGAGGGCATGGTGCTCGGCGCGGTCCAGGTGCCGCCGGACGGCAGGCCGGTGGTGTTCCTCGCGGACCATCCGACCACCGGTGGCTACCCGGTGATCGGGGTGGTCCGCGCCGCCGACCTGCCGGCCGCGGCACAGGCGGTACCGGGCACGCCGGTGCGCTTCGTGGGCGTGCGCCGGCGGTGAATCACGCGGCGTCCGCGGGCTCCGGCACCGACAGGGCGGCGAGCGCCGCCGACACCGCCGCCGACGCGCGCAGGTCGAGCCGGGCGCTGGTGCCGCGCGCGTGGTGGCGCAGTTCGTCGGCGGCCAGTGTCAGCAGCTGCGGCAGCAGGTCGGTGCAGCGGCGGGCCACCCATCCGGTGCCTGCGGTGGCCAGCCACCACACGCTGGCCGACCGTGTGGGGGCCGGGAACTCGGGCTCCGTCGAGGGCCCGGGGCCGGTGGCGAGGCCGCGCTCGGCGAGCAGGGCGTGGAAGCGGGCGGCCAGTTGCCGGTGGCCGCGCTCCCCGGGGTGCAGGCGGTCCGCGCTCCACATGGCGCGGTCCGTGATCCAGTCCCCCTCGCACGCGTGCAGGTGCACCGCCCCGTAGCGGTCGGACAGCGCGTGGACGACGGCGTTGACCGCCCGTTGCCGGCGGGCCAGCGGCCGGGCCAGCGCACCCGGCAGCCCGAGCATGGCGCCGGGGTCGGGCAGGCAGGCCGTGAGCAGGACGGCGCCCTGCGCGTGCAGGGCCCCGTAGACGCGGTCCAGCCGGGCGGCGACCGCGTGGATGTCGAAGGTGCACCTCAGCGTGTCGTTGACCCCGACGACCACGGACGCGAGGTCGGGGCGCAGCGCGAGGGCGGCGGGCAGCTGCGTCTGGAGCACGTCCCGGGTCTGAGCCCCGCTGGCGGCGAGGTTGACGAACCGGACGGGTGCGACACGCCCACCGGGCCCTCGGGCCCCGGGTGTCCGTGGCGTTCCGGGCTCGCCGGACGATCCGGCGCCGGGGGTCCCGGACGCTCCGAGTGGTCCGGGCACCTCAGCCGATCCGGACGAACCGGATGAACCCGAGGGACCCGATGAACCCGATGGAACCGATGGACCGGACGGACCGGATGGACCCGATGGACCCGATGGACCGGATGGACCGAACGGCCCAGGTGACCGGGACGACCGGGACGCCCCAGCCGATCCGGTAGACCCAGCCGATCCGGACGACGCGGCCGATCCGGCTGAACCGGCTGAACCGGCTGAACCGGCTGAACCGAACGGCCCAGGTGACCGGAACGCCCCAACCGATCCGGGCGACGCGGCCGCCCCGGACGACGCGGCCGCCCCGGCGTCGACGGAACCGTGCGTCCCGGACGCCCCGCACGGTCCGGATCCGGGCCTGCCGGACGGCTCCGCGTGCAGCGCACCGGCCAGCAGCGCCGCCCAGCCGCGCCAGCCGGCGCCGACGGGGTCGCCCACTCCCTCCGTCAGCGAGTCGCCGAGCGCCGCGAACCGCAGCCGTCTCATGCGACGCCCTCCGGCACGACGGGCCGGGACGCGGCCCGGCACCCTGCCCCTCGCCCCGGCCGGAGCCCTGAGCCTGGCCCTGGCCTCGGCCCTCCCCTGGGGCAGGCCCCTGCCCTCGCGCTCCGGCAGGCCCATGTCCTCCCTTGGGGCAAGCCCCTGCCCTCCCCCTGAGGCGAACCCTGGCCCTTGCCCGCCCCCGGGCCCTGCCCCAGCCCCGCCGGAACCGTCGCGTCGTGCGCGTCGAGGAACGCCGCCACCGCCGTGTCCCAGCCGAAGCACTCGGCACGCGCGCGTGCGCTCACGCGCCGGGCCTCCTCCGGGCAGTCCAGCAGTGCCTCCACCGCGTCCGCGAACGCCTCCCCGTGGTCGGCGGCGACGGCCCCGCGGAGCCGATCACCTCGGGCAGCGCCGACGACGCGCTGGCCACCACGGGCGTGCCGCAGGCCATCGCCTCCAGCGCGGCGAGCCCGAACGTCTCGGCGGGGCCCGGCGCCAGGCACACGTCGGCGGACGCCTGCAAGGCGCCCAGCGCGTCCCGGTCCGCGACGTGCCCGAGGAAGGTGACCGGCAGGCCGCTCTGCCGGGCGCGCTGTTCCAGCCGGGCGCGCAGCGGCCCGTCCCGGCCACCACCAGCACCGCCCGCCGCCCGCGCCGGCGCAGCGCCTCCAGGGCGTCGAGCGCCGTCCCGGGCCGCTTCTCCACGGACAGCCGGGAGCACATCACGAGCAGCGCCTCGTCCACGCGCGCGTGGCGCGCCCGCACCGCCGGGTCCCGCAGCGCGGGATGCCGCGCGCCGAGATCGACACCCAGAGGGGCTCGTACGACGTTGCGCGCGCCGATCCGGACGAACTCCCGCTCGGCGAACTCCGTGGTGCACACCACGCGCGCGTACGTGTGGGCGGTGCGGATGTTGAGGGCGTCGGCGGCGCGCCGGGCCGCCTTCTCGGACAGCCCCCAGGTGCGCAGCACGCCGTCGGCGCTCTCGTGGGAGACCATCACGGCGGGGACCCTGGCCCGCCGGGCCCACTTGCCGGTCCAGCGCAGCGTCGTCCGGTCGGACACCTCCAGCCGGTCGGGGGCCAGCTCCTCCAGCAGGGCGGCGACGCGCCGCTTGTCGGTGAGGACGCGGTAGCCGCCGGTGCCGGGCAGCACCGGCCCGGGCAGGGTGATCACCCGGCCCTGCTCGGTCTCGCGGTCGCCCGGGCGCTCGCCGGGCACGATGAGGACGGGCTCGTGACCCGCCGCGCGGTAACCCCGGCCCAGCTCGCGCAGGGCGGTGCGCAGCCCGCCGGAGGCGGGGGCGACGAAGTTGGCGAGCCGGACGATCCGCAGCGCGCTCATGCCGCGAGCACCGCCTTCCGCGTGGCGAGGACGTCGGCGTAGTGGTCGATCAGCCGGTCGCCGACGGCGGCCCAGGTGCGCCCCTCGACGGCCGCCCGGCCGGCCGCCCCGTAGGCGCTGCGCAGCGCGGGGTCGGCGGCCAGCGCCCACACGGCGTCCCGTACGGCGGCGGCGTCGTCCGGCGGGACCAGCATCCCGGTGCGTCCGTGGTCGACCAGGTCGAGCGGACCGCCGGCGGAGGGCGCGACGACGGGCACACCGCTGGCCATGGCCTCCTGCACGGTCTGGCAGAACGTCTCGAAGGGGCCTGTGTGCGCGAAGACGTCCAGGGAGGCGAAGATCCGGGCGAGTTCGTCGCCGGTGCGGCGGCCCAGGAAGACCGCCCCGGGCAGTTCCTGCTCCAGGTGCGGCCGGCTGGGCCCGTCACCGACGATCACGACGCGCACGCCGTCCAGGCCGCAGACGCCGGCCAGCAGCTCGACCCGCTTCTCGGGGCGAGCCGTCCGACGTAGCCGACGATCAGCTCGCCGTTCGGGGCGAGTTCCCGGCGCAGGGCGGCGTCGCGCAGCTGTGGCCGGAAGCGGACGGTGTCCACCCCGCGCGGCCAGAGCCTGACCCGGGGCACCCCGTGGGCCTCGAGGTCCTGCCGGGAGGCGCTGGACGGGGCGAGGGTGAGGTCGGCGGCGGAGTGCACGGAGCGGATGCGGCGCCAGGCCGCGGCCTCACCGGCGCCCATGTAGGTGCGGGCGTATCCGGCGAGGTCGGTCTGGTAGACGGCCACGGCGGGCACGCCGAGCCGGGCGGCGGCGGCCATGCCGCGGACGCCGAGGACGAAGGGGCTGGCCAGGTGGACGACGTCGGCCCGGTGTTCGGCGATCGTCGCGGCGAGGCGCCGGCTGGGGAGGGCGACGCGGACCTGGGGGTAGCCGGGGAGCGGCAGGGAGGGGACGTGGACGACCGGGCACGGCGCGAGGTCGTCGGACCTGTTGCCGGGCGCCGGTGCCGGGGCGACGACGACGGGAGCGTGACCGCGGTCGACGAGGTGCCGGGCGGTCTGGAGCGCGCAGTGGGCCACGCCGTTCACATCGGGGGGAAAGGATTCGGTCACGATGACGACACGCATACCGGTGTTCTCGCCGGGCTGGACGTGCCCGCGTCAACGTGGATCTTTCGCGCCGAGGAACGGCCCATGAGCGTTGCGCTGTGCCCCCGGGCGGGCCGGACGGCGTCCACACGCGCCTGACCCGCGTGTCATACCGCGTTCACACCCGTCACAGCGCGCTCACGTCTCTCCGTGCGCGCCCCGCCCCGGCGACACCCACCCCGTACTCCCGCGACACCGCCCAGAAGGGGCGCGCACCTCGAAGAGGCACCGGCTCACACAGCCGGCGCGTCCGGCCCGATCCGGCTGCGTACGGCCGTCTGGACCTCGGCCTCCTCGGCGGGGTCGGCGGCGAGTCTGCGCAGGCGTTCGACGACGCGGTTGTCCCCGGTCTCGGCGTGCCGCGCGGCGAGTTCGCGGGTGGTCTCCTCGCAGTCCCACAGGCACTCGACGGCGAATCCGGTGGCGAAGGAGGGATCGGTGGCGGCCAGCGCCCGGGCGGCGCGGCCGCGCAGATGGGAGGAGGCGGTCTCCCGGTAGACGTGGCGCAGCACCGGCGCCGCGCAGGCGATCTCGAGCCGCCCGGCGCCGTCCACGAGGGTCCACAGGGTCGGGGCGTCCGGGCCCTCGCCGCGGACCGCCTCGCGCAGCGCGCCGAGGACGAGGTCCCGGTCGTGCACGCCGCCGCGGCAGGCGAGGACGCGTCCGGCGGCCGCGCCCAGGGCGTCGGGCCGGTGGACCCAGCGGCGGGCCCGTTCCACCGCGGCGGCGGTGCGCATCCGTTCGAAGGCGTCGACGGCGGCCTCCACGACGACCGTCGAGCCGGTGGTGACGGCGTCCTCGATCAGGTCGAGGGCGTCGGGGTCGTGACCGCCCGCGAGATAGCGCAGGGCGGTGCACCGGGCGCCGTCGTCGCCGGACCGGGCGGCCTCGACGATCTCGGGCCGGTCCTCGGGGCCGGCGACGGCGGTGAGACATCGGGCGGCCGGCACATGGAGGGCCGCGCCGCGTTCGAGCCCCTGCTGGGCCCATGCGAAGACCGCCTGCACGCTCCAGCCGGGCCGGGGGCCGGTGGGGTTCATCTGCCGCTGCCAGCGGTCGAAGCAGCCGGTCTCGTGGGCGGCACGCACGCGCGTGGCGATCGATTCCCGGGGGTCCTCGGCCCACAGCCGCCACGGCCGTGGCTCGAAGGCGTCCCGGACGGCGGCGGCCAGTTCGGCGTCGCCCTCGGCGTCGCGCGGGAACCGCGCGAGGACCGGCGCGGCGAGGGCGCGCAGTCCGGCGTCGTCGTCGCGCAGCGCCAGTTCGTCCAGGGCCCAGGCCCAGTTGCTGCCCTGGGCGGCGTACCTGCGCAGCAGTTCCAGGGCGTCCCGCCTGCCGTAGGAGGCGAGGTGGCCGAGGACGGCGAGCGCGAGCCCGGTGCGCGACTCCTCGGTGTCGAGGGCGTCCTCGGGGTCGAAGAGGTGCGCCTCGACGGAGTCCAGCTCACCATTGAGGTCGAGGTACAGGCGGGCGTAGTAGAGGGAGCGGTTCTCCACCTGCCAGTCGTGGCGGGGGTCGCGCAGCACGCAGTGGTTCAGGGCCGCCAGCGCCTCCGCCCGGGGGCGGTGAGCGCGTGCAGCGTGCCGTCGCCGCGACCCCGCTGGAGCAGGCCGAGCAGGGTGCCGCTGGGCGCTATGACCGGATCGAACATGGGAAACACAGCCTCACATCAAGCGTCGACGCAACCGGGGAAACGCGTTACCTGGCCGCGTGACCACACGTCGGAGCGCCCGCCGTCTCGTGCTTGCTGAAGACCATCTTTCTCTGCCTCTCGTCGGTGGCCCTTGCGGACCGCGTCACGGTCCGCGCGGTGCGGCAACACCTGCCCAGCCATCACGTCCGTGAACCACGTCGTCATGATGGCCCGCCGGTCACAGCTGCCGCGACCGATATTTCGGCGGCCCCGTCCCGCCTCCCCGGTTTTCCGTGTCCTGCCTGGTCAGGACGCCGGGTTCAGCCCGGCGTCACGCCCTGTACGACTCAGCGTCACCGGGCGCCGAACAGCTCCAGCAGCTCGGTCCGGCCGAACATGCGGGCCGTGTCGACGGCCGACGGCGTGCCCGCGGAGGGGTCGGCTCCGCCTTCCAGCAGCGCCTTGATGACCTCGGTCTCGCCCTTGAACACGGCCCCGGCGAGCGGGGTCTGGCCGCGGTCGTTGACCCGGTCGGCCTCCGCGCCGCGGGCCAGCAGGGCGCGCACCGCGTCGGCGTGGCCGTGGTAGGCGGCGAGCATGACGAGGGAGTCGCCCCGGTCGTTGGTGAGGTTGGCCGGGACGCCGGCGTCGACGTACGCCACCAGCGCTTCGGTCTGCCCTGCCGGGCCAGGTCGAAGATCTTGGTCGCCAGCTCCACGACCTCGGGTCGGGGGCTTCACTCATCGGCCGGACCGCCTCTCACTGCGAACGTACGAACGTTGGGGAACCGTGGACGCACGGCCGCGAGCGGTGCGGCCGTACGAGTGAATCGCCAGGGTACTGGCTCGTGCGGCACATGACCGGATGTGCCGGAGGTAAAGATCACCACAGACGCGGCCGAACGCAACCGCGCGGTCCGGCCGGCCTGCTCAGCACTGCGCCACGCGGGCGAAATGTACGGATTTTCACCCACTTGCACCTTTTATCGTATGGATACATCCTGTGAGCCTGGAAGTACTCATGGTGACTGTCCCCGCGAACCAGGAGAACTCACATGATCCTCTCGATCTCAGGCGTGGTCCTGCTCGGCATCGTCGTCTTCATCTTCTTCCGCAAGGACGGCCTCAAGGCGTCGCACGCCGTGGTGGCGATGCTGTTCGGCTTCTACCTGGCGAGTACGGCCATCGCCCCCAGCATCAAGGCGGGCGGCGAGAGCCTGGCGAGCCTCCTCGGCGGAATCAAGTTCTGACCGACCTCTCCCCGTACGCACTCCCAGGAGGCAGCAGTGGCCCGGCGCCCCTCCCCCGCATTCTGAGCAACGGCGGCGCACAGCTCGCCCGGAGCCGGGAGCTGGCCCGGACGGCGGCCGACAGCGCCACCGACGTCCTCCAGCCGCTGATCACGATCGCCCGCGGCCTGCGCCGGCTGGCCTCGGCCGCACGGCGCAGATGGACCGAGACCCCCAAGGACCGGCGCGGTGCGCTGCTGTTCCTGGTGGCCTCCGTGGTCCTGGTGGTGGCACTGGTGCCGTACGGACCGCTGCTCGCCGTCATCACGCTGATGGCGGCGGCGGCCTGGCAGGGCCGGGACCGCACCCCGCCGGCGCCCGAGGGCCCCGACGAGCACCGGGCCCAGCGCCTGTCCTCGCTCTACGAGGCGCTGGTTCCGTACTTCTCCGTCCCGGAGGACCCCGATCCCCTGTACGCCCACGGCGGCGCCTGGGAGAAGGCGTTCCCGGCGTACGAGTTCGACGACTCCGGGCGCTTCTCCCACCTGGTGATCCGCTACCCGGCCTACTTCACCGACGGCGAGGCCGAGTCCCGCGCCCGGATCGAGCACCTGCTCACGGCGAAGGCCGGCCGGGGACGCGAGTACCACTACGCGTGGGACGAGGAGGCCAACCACCTCACCGTCACCGTCCTCGCGCCGCTGCCCACCGACATCGCCGCCCAGCGGTTCGTCACCGCCCCGGCGAGGCGGTCCTCGGGTTCACCGACCCGACCCGGGTGCAGCGCACGCTCCCGCTCACCCACGGCGAGGAGCAGCGGGACGTGCCGCCGGTCGTCTGGCGCACCGGCGTCCGCTCCACCGAGCCGCACCTGCTGGTCCTGGGCCAGCCGGGCACCGGTACCTCCACCCTGCTGCGCTCCCTCGCCCTGCAGGCCCTGCACCACGGCGGCGACCTGGTGATCGTCGACGGCGGCGGCACCGGCGAGTACGCCTGCCTGACCGGGCGCGACGGCGTCCTGGCCGTCGAATGCGGCCTGTCGGGAGCGCTGGCCAGCCTGGAGTGGGCCGCACAGGAGACGGAGCGCCGGCTGATCACGCTGAACCGGGCCCGCCAGGAGGGCAACCCGCCGCCGGAGGACACCAAGCGCCCGCTGTGGATCCTGCTGGACCGGCCGAGCGCCTTCGCGCACCTGGCCGCCGCCGAGGGCCGCCGGGAGCCGCAGTCCCTGCTCCAGGTCCCGCTGCGGCACGGCCGGGCCGCCCATGTGACGGTCGTCGTCGCCGACCAGCTGGACGCGTTCGACGCCCTCGGCGACGCCGTACGGCAGCACACGCGCGCGCGTGTCGTCCTCGGGCCCGCCACCACGGACCAGCTGACGGCCGTGCTCGGCGCTCCCCCGCAGACCACGCCGGTCGACCAGGTCCCGCCGGGCCGCGGCTACGCCCGCCTGGGCACGGGCCCGGTCCACCGCCTCCAGGTGCCGGCCACCCCGGACCCGTACGACGACGCGACGAGCGACGCCCACCGCAAGGCGGTCATGGCGCTGCTCCCGCGCGCACCACGCCGGCCGACGGCGAGCACGTGCCGGAGGACCCGGCCGGCGACCCGACGGCGGCCGGGGAGACGGACCCGGACCACGCGGCGCCGGAGCCGGTGCCCGCCGCGGCGGTCACGGAGCCCGCCGAGGCGGGGCCCGCCTCCACCGGGCAGGAGCCCACGGCGAAGAAGCCCGTGCCGGTCCTCACCGACGCGGGACCGGAGCCGAGGCAACCGGTGCCGGTGCCGGCCGAGCCGGAGCAGAAGCCCTCGGAGCCGGTCCCGGTCCTGACCGAGCCGGACCAGAAGCCCGACCAGCCGGTCCCGGTCCTCACCGGATCCGAGCCGAAGCAGCCGGTCCCGGTCCTCACCGAGCCCGAACCCGAGCCGGAGCAGAAGCGACCGGTCCCGGTTCTCACCAAGCCGGACCAGAAGCCGAAGAAGCCGGTCCCGACGCTCACCAAGCCGTAGCCCCCGCGACCGAGCCGCAGCCCCCGCTCCACGGACGGCGCCCCCGCGAGCCGCGGGGCGCCGTCCGTCGTCGTACAGGTCAGGCCACGAAGGTCCGCGGGGCTCGGCGGAGCCCCCACCGCCGTTCTCCACCAGCCGGGCCGCCGCCGCCAGCCGCACCGCCGCCTCCTCCGCGACCGCGCCGCCCACCGTGAAGGGCAGCCGCACATACCCCTCGAAGGCGCCGTCGACGCCGAAGCGCGGCCCGGACGGCACCCGCACGCCCACGCGCTCCCCCGCCTCGGCGAGCCGCGAACCGGACAGGCCGCCGCTGCGCACCCACAGGGTGAGCCCGCCGCGCGGCACCTCGAACTCCCAGTCGGGCAGCTCCCGCCGCACGGCCGCCACCAGGGCGTCCCGGTTCTCCCGGGCCTGCTCCCGCCGCACCTGCACCGCCTGCTCCCAGCCACCGGTGCCGAACAGCCAGTTCACGGCGAGCTGCTCCAGCACCGGCGTGCCCAGGTCGGCGTACGCGCGCGCGGCGACGAGGCTGCGGATCACGTCGGGCGCGGCGCGCACCCAGCCGATGCGCATCCCGGCCCAGAACGCCTTGCTGGCGGACCCGACGGTGATGACCGTGGAGCCGGCCGGGTCGAAGGCGCACACCGGCCGCGGCATGCTGACGTCCTCGTCCAGCCACAGCTCGCTCATCGTCTCGTCGGCGACGAGCACGGTCCCCGCCGACCGGGCCGCGTCCACCAGGCGGCGCCGCTGGTCCTCGTCGGCGAGCGCGCCGGTCGGGTTGTGGAAGTCGGCGACGACGTAGGCGATGCGCGGGGCGGCCTCGCGCAGCACCTGGCGCCAGCGGTCCATGTCCCAGCCGGTCAGGCCCTCGGCCATGGCCACCGGCACCAGCCGCGCACCAGCCTCCCGCATCAGCTGGAGGATGTTCGCGTACGAGGGGACTCGACGGCGATGCGCTCGCCGCGGCCCGCGAAGAGGTGGCAGATGGCGTCGATCGCGCCCATCGCCCCCGTGGTCACCATGATCTGCTCCGGCATCGTGGGGATGCCGCGCGCCGTGTACCGGTCGGCGATCATCGCGCGCAGCGCGGGCAGGCCGGCCGGATAGTCGCCGTGCGTGTGCGCGTACGGCGGCAGCTCCTCCAGGGCGCCCTGCACGGCCCGGGTGAGCCAGGGCTCGGGGGCGGGCAGCGCCGCGCAGCCCAGGTCGATCATCGAGCCGAGAGCCTCGGGCGGGAGCGGCTCCAGGCCGCGGGCCGGCAGCGGGTTGCCCGCCGGGACGGCGGTCCAGCTGCCGGCGCCCCGCCGGGACTCCAGGAAACCCTCGGTGCGCAGGGCCTCGTAGGCGGCGGCGACCGTCGTACGGCTCACGGACAGGGCGAGGGCCAGCTCGCGTTCGGCGGGCAGCCGGGCGGCGACCGGCACCCTGCCCTCCAGGACCAGCAGCCGGATGCCGTCGGCGAGGGCGCGGTAGGCGGGCGGGCGGCGGGTGCCGGGGCCGGCCGGACGCTCCTGCTGGGAGCCGAGCAGCCGGGCCAGCTGGGCGGCCCCCACGGCAGAGGTCCACTGGGCCATCTGAATCAGTCCACCTTCCCCGGATTGGCCATGGATGGCGAGTCCTTCCACGCCACAGGGTGTCATGCGTCAGGCCACTACCACCACAGGGGGGCACATGTCCGAGGACTCGAGCGAACGGCGCGGCACGGGGCGTCTGCCCCGGCGGCTGACCCAGCTCTACGGAGGTCTCGTGCTGTACGGCGCCAGCTCGGCGCTGCTGGTCCGCTCCGGACTCGGACTGGAGCCGTGGAACGTACTGCACCAGGGGCTCGCCGAACGGACCGGACTGTCGATGGGGCTGGTGCTGACCGTCGTCGGCGCCGCGGTGCTGCTGCTGTGGGTGCCGCTGCGCCAGCGGCCGGGCCTCGGCACGGTCTCCAACGTCCTGGTGATCGGGGCGGCGATGGACGCGGCCCTGGCCGTGATCCCGGACGCCCACGGCCCGGCGGCCCGCGTCGCGCTGATGGCCGCGGGGATCGTCCTCAACGGCGCGGCCACCGGGCTGTACATCGCGGCGCGGTTCGGCCCGGGCCCCCGCGACGGGCTGATGACGGGGCTGCACCGGCGCACGGGGCTGTCGGTGCGCCTGGTGCGCACGGCCATCGAGATCACCGTGGTGGCCACCGGCTTCGTCCTCGGCGGCACGGTGGGCGTCGGCACCCTGCTGTACGCGGTGAGCATCGGTCCGCTCGCCCAGGTCTTCCTGCGCGTGTTCGCCGTCCCCGGGGCATCCGGCGGCAGCACGGTGGTTGCCGCGGGGCAACCCCGGCGCGCGATACTGCGTCGGTGACCACGCGGATACGCCACCCCTATCTGGACCATCCCGGCCCGATCGCCTTCGCCCACCGGGCGGGGCCGCGGACGGACTGGAGAACACGATGCGCCAGTTCCGGCGGGCGGTGGAGGCGGGCTACCGGTACATCGAGACCGACGTCCACGCCACCCGGGACGGCCGGCTCGTCGCGTTCCACGACGCGACGCTGGACCGGGTGACGGACGGCTCCGGCCGGATCGCCGACCTGCGCTGGGCGGACGTACGGCACGCGCGCGTGGCGGGTGAGGAACCGGTCCCCCTGTTCGAGGAGCTGCTGGAGGCCCTCCCCGAGGTCCGCTGGAACATCGACGTCAAGGCGGAACCGGCCCTGCTGCCGCTGCTGGACCTGATCGAGCGCACCGACGCCTGGGACCGGGTCTGCGTCGGCTCGTTCTCCGAGGCGCGCGTCGTCCGCGCCCAGCGGCTGGCGGGGCCGCGGCTGGCCACGTCGTACGGCACCCGGGGGTGCTGAACCTGCGGCTGCGTTCCTGGGGCGTGCCGGCCGCGCTGCGCCGCTCGGCGGTGGCCGCGCAGGTGCCCGAGACGCAGTCCGGCATCCAGGTGGTGGACCACCGCTTCGTCCGCGCCGCCCACGCGCGCGGGCTCCAGGTGCACGTGTGGACCGTGAACGACCCGGACCGCATGCACCGGCTCCTGGACCTGGGCGTGGATGGCATCATGACCGATCACATCGACACGTTGCGCAAGGTCATGGAGGACCGCGGCGTCTGGGTCTGACCCGGCGGGCCGCGGCCGGGGGCGTCGCGCGTTCACGGGGAAGCGAGGGGCACGGGTGGGCATCGGCACCGTGCGGAGGGACGCGGACGACGGGGCCGCCGCCGAGCGGCGGCGCGAGCAGCGCGGCTGGTACTTCTACGACTGGGCGTGCTCGGTCTACTCGACGAGCGTGCTCACCGTGTTCCTGGGGCCCTATCTGACCTCGGTCGCCGAGTCGGCGGCGGACGCGGACGGCTTCGTCCACCCGCTGGGCCTGCCGGTGCGCGCCGGGTCGTTCTTCGCGTACTCGGTGTCCCTGTCCGTGATCGTGGCCGTGCTGGCGATGCCGCTCGTGGGCGCCGCGGCCGACCGCTCGGGCCGCAAGAAGCCGCTGCTCGCGGCCGCCGCGTACACCGGGGCCGCCGCCACGACCGGCATGTTCTTCCTGGACGGGGACCGCTATCTGCTCGGCGGTCTGCTCCTGGTCGTCGCGAACGCCGCGCAGTCCGTGGCGATGATGCTCTACAACGCGTATCTCCCGCAGATCGCCGCGCCCGAGGAGCGCGACGCGGTCTCCTCCCGGGGCTGGGCCTTCGGCTACGCGGCCGGCGCGCTGGTCCTGGTCGCCAACCTGGTGCTCTACACCGGCCACGCGTCGTTCGGGCTGACCGAGAGCGCGGCGGTCCGGATCTGCCTGGCCTCGGCGGGGCTGTGGTGGGGCCTCTTCGCGCTGGTGCCGCTGCGCCGGCTGCGCGACCGGCGGGCTCCCGCGCCGGAGTCGGCCGCCGCCGGGCCCGGGCCGGGGGCGGCGCTGCCCGGCTGGCGGCAGCTCGCCGCGACCGTGCGCGACATGCGCCGCCACCCGCTGACGCTGGCCTTCCTGCTGGCGTACCTGGTCTACAACGACGGCATCCAGACGGTGATCTCCCAGGCGTCGGTGTACGGCTCCGAGGAACTGGGCCTGGGCCAGTCGACGCTGATCGTGGCCGTGCTGCTGGTGCAGGTGCTGGCGGTGGCGGGCGCGCTGCTGCTGGGCCGGCTGGCCCGGGCCTACGGGGCCAAGCGGACGATCCTGGGTTCGCTGGTGGCCTGGACGGTGACGCTGGCGGCCGGCTACTTCCTGCCGGCCGGGGCGCCGGTGTGGTTCTTCGTGCTGGCGGCCGGGATCGGACTGGTCCTCGGCGGCAGCCAGGCGCTGTCCCGCTCGCTGTTCTCGCACCTCGTCCCGCCCGGCAAGGAGGCCGAGTACTTCTCCGCCTACGAGCTGAGCGACCGCGGCATGAGCTGGCTGGGGCCGCTGCTGTTCGGGCTGACGTACCAGCTCACCGGCAGCTACCGGGACGCGATCATCTCGCTGGTGGCGTTCTTCGTGCTCGGGTTCCTGCTGCTCGCCCGGGTTCCGGTGCGGCGGGCGATCGGCGACGCGGGCAACCCGGTTCCCGAAAGGATTTAGCACTCGGCACGAAAGGGCTGTAGTGTACGCGTTTGGCCTGCCAGGCGTACCGTTACTGCGCGTCAAAGGTGCCGAAACGCCGGGTGACATCTGCCAGCAGATGTGACAAACCGGACGCCTGTGGGTACTGCACTGGTTGACAAGGCTGCGGCTACGACGGCGACACATGACCCTGAACGGGACTCGGGACGGGAATCTTTACCGCCGACCGGACGTTGACCGGATGACGACGACAGCGACACCTGTCCTGTGGGCGACAAGCCCGGGAGGCACGATTCATGAGTGAGCGAGCTCTTCGCGGCACGCGCCTCGTGGTGACCAGCTACGAGACGGACCGCGGCATCGACCTGGCCCCGCGCCAGGCCGTGGAGTACGCATGCGAGAAGGGGCACCGATTCGAGATGCCCTTCTCGGTAGAGGCGGAGATCCCGCCGGAGTGGGAGTGCAAGGTCTGCGGGGCCCAGGCACTCCTGGTGGACGGCGACGGTCCGGAGGAGAAGAAGGCCAAGCCTGCGCGCACGCACTGGGACATGCTGATGGAGCGGCGCACCCGAGAGGAGCTCGAAGAGGTTCTCGAGGAGCGGCTGGCCGTTCTGCGCTCCGGTGCGATGAACATCGCGGTCCATCCGCGGGACAGCCGCAAGAGTGCGTAGCCCCTCCGGGGACTGCGCGAGATTTCAGCGCATGTGAGCAACCGCGGGCGCCGTACGTCGAGACGTACGGCGCCCGCGGTTTTTCCGTGCGGGTTTCCCGCGCGATGGCCGGGTCTCCCCGTACGCCTCAGCGTGTCAGGGGCGGGCGCGGGTCCTGCTCGGTGTGGCCCGGGCCGTCGTCGCGGACGACCTCGCCCTGGACGACCTTGCCGTCGGGGTGGTGCATCCGGGCCTGGCGGAAGGCGTCGCCCAGGGTGCCGGGGCCGGCCGCGCGCAGGGTGCGGTCGAAGGTCCGCTCGGCGTAGCGGCTCACGGCCTTCTGGACGGGCGGCAGCAGGAGCAGCAGGCCGAGGGCGTCCGAGACGAGACCGGGGATGATCAGCAGCAGGCCGCCCAGCATCATCAGGCCGTTGCCCTCGCTGTTCGGCCGGGCGGCGGCGCCCGGGGTCATGCCCGGCTGCTGCTGTTGCAGCGTCTCGGTGAGGCTGCGGAAGGCGCGGCGCCCCGCCGCCTTGACGACCGCGGAGCCCAGGACCAGGCCGGCCAGCAGGACCAGGAAGACCACGAAGCCGTTGGTCGCGCCCGCCACCAGTGTCAGGAGCCAGATCTCCAGCACCAGCCATGCGGCGACGCCCAGCGGGAGGAACGTGCGCAGCCGCGAGCGCCGGGGCCGGGACGGGTTCCTGGGGTCTGAGCACCAGTCGTCATACCCCCAGTGTGCCTGGCACCGGCTCAGCGCGGGATAAGGGGCGTGATCAGGACTTCTTGTCGCGGTCGAGGATCTTGCCGACCCGCTCCCCACGCCCCACGCCGTGACCCGCCACAGCGCCTCGACCAGGATGTCGCGGCTCATCTTGGAGTCGCCGAGTTCGCGCTCGACGAAGGTGATGGGCACCTCCACGACGTGGTAGCCGGCCTTCACCGCCCGGCGGGCCAGGTCGACCTGGAAGCAGTAGCCCTGGGAGGCGACCTCGGTGAGGCCGAGGCCCTCCAGGGTCTCGCGCCGGAAGGCACGGTAGCCGCCGGTGATGTCGCGCAGCGGCAGGTCGAGGGCGAGGCGGGAGTACAGGCTGCCGCCGCGGGAGATGAACTCGCGGGACTTGGGCCAGTTCACCACCCGGCCGCCGGGCACCCAGCGGGAGCCGAGGACGAGGTCGGCGCCCTTGAGGGCGGTCAGCAGCCGGGGCAGTTCCTCCGGCTGGTGGGAACCGTCGGCGTCCATCTCGACCAGCACGCCGTAGTCCCGCTCCAGGCCCCAGCGGAAACCCGCGAGGTAGGCGGCGCCCAGGCCCTCCTTGCCCTTGCGGTGCAGGACGTGGACGCGGTCGTCCCCGGCGGCCAGTTCGTCGGCGAGCTTGCCGGTGCCGTCGGGGCTGTTGTCGTCGGCGACGAGCACATGGGCGTCGGGGACGGCCTCGCGCACCCGGCCGACGATCGCCTTGATGTTCTCCGCCTCGTTGTACGTCGGGATGATCACCAGGGGCGTGCCGAGCGGACCGAACCGTCTCTCCTGGCCCGATGCCGCGCGCGTCCCGTCGCCGTCGTTCACTGCTGCCCCTTCACATCCATCAGCGCAGAGAACCACCATAGTGGCCGCGGCCTGCGATGACGCGTCGGGACGTGCGAAAGGCGGGGTGATTCCGCGGGCCGCGGGCCGGAACGCGGTCTTCTGACCGCGGCCGCTGCGGATGGGGGCCCGGCGCCCTTCGGGCCGACCTGGGACCCGCTGGCTGCGGATCGACCGAAAGCCGTTGTCTACTGAGCGCCCGGGCCCCACCCGGGTCACACCTCCCGACCGGCCGGAACGTTCCCTCGTCGCGGCGCGAGCGCTGTGCCTGGCTCCCAGTGACGGTGCCCCGGTGCGGCACACCGTCCCTGACCCAGCGGCGCCGCGACGGTGCGCGGAGGTTCCCCGGTCGGGCGTCCGGTGGTGGACTCGGCCGAACCTACCGGCCCCCGGCCGTCGCCTGTCAACAGCCGTTCGACCTGCGGCTTTTACAGCAAAGCCCTGGTCAGCGGGGAGTACGCGCAGGTGACGGGACACAGCGAGGGGGAAAGATCGTCGCCCCGTCGGAGGTGTGGATCACTCGCCCGGCCGTACGAAGATCGTCCGTCCGCCGACGACGGTCCGCAGACAGACCGGCAGTTCGCGGCCCGGAGCGAGATCGGGCAGGCCAGGGGTGCCGGAGCGGGGGTCGGTGGACCAGCGCGCGACCCGGTCGTCCGGGGCCTGGACGACCAGCTCGCCGGTCCGCCACACGGCGTAGTCCGCGGGCGCGCCCGGCACCAGGACGCCCGCTTCGTCGCGGCCGACCGCGCGCCAGCCGCCGCGCGTGTGCGCGGTGAACGCGGCGCGCACCGAGATCCGGTGCTCGGGCGTGCGGTGGAAGGCGGCGGCCCGGACGGTGCCCCACGGGTCGAGGGGGTGACCGGGCTGTCCGAGCCGAAGGCGAGCGGGACACCGGCCCGCAGCAGCGCCGCGTACGGGTTGAGGGTGCGGGCGCGCTCGGCGCCCAGGCGCCGGGCGTACATGCCGTCCTCGCCTCCCCACAGGGCGTCGAAGGCGGGCTGGACGGAGGCGGTGAGGCCGAGTTCGGCGAAGGCGGCGATGGTGTCGGGGGTGAGCATCTCGGCGTGCTCGACGCGGTGCCGGGCGGCTCGCACGCGGGCGAGGCCGACCTTGTCGGCGGCGGCGCGTACGCCCTCCACGACGGAGGTGACGGCGGCGTCGCCGATGGCGTGGAAGCCCGCCTGGAGGCCGGCCTCGGTGCAGGCCACGACGTGGGCGGTGACGTCGGCGACGTCCAGGTAGGCGGTGCCGGTGTGGCCGGCGTCGGCGTACGGCTGGTGCAGGCAGGCGGTGTGCGAGCCGAGGGCGCCGTCGACGAAGAGGTCGCCGGCCGCGCCGATCGCGCCCAGTTCACGGGCCCGGTCGACGTTCTGCTCGGCCCAGTAGCCGAGGACCCGGGGCCCGGGCTCCTGCGCCGCCAGCCGCAGCAGGCCGGTGAGGTCGTCCTCGGAGGAGATCTCGGGGCCCGCGCACTCGTGGAGGGTGCCGATGCCGAGGGAGGCGGCGTGGGCGCGGGCGGCGCGCTGGGCCTCGGTGCGCTGGGCGGGGGTGACCGCGCCGAACGCGGCGGCCCGCACCGCGTGGTGGGCGTCGGCGGTGAGCGGGCCGTCCACGCGGCCCACGTCCGACGGGACCAGGTCGAGCAGGGCGGTCGTGACGACCGCCGAGTGGACGTCGATGCGGCTCAGGTAGAGCGGGCGGCCCCCGGTGGCCTCGTCGAGTTCGGCGCGCGTCGGCGGGCGGCCGTCGGCCCAGCGGGCGGCGTCCCAGCCGTGGCCGAGCAGCACCCGGTCGTCCGGCCGGGCGGCGGCGAAGTCCCGTACGAGGGCGAGCGCCTCCTCCCGGGAGGCGGCGCCGGTCAGGTCGAGACCGGTCAGCGCGAGTCCGGTCGACGTGGTGTGCACGTGCGCGTCGGTGAACGCCGGGGTGACCAGGGCGCCGTCCAGGTCGACGACCTCGTCCACGCCGTCCGCGAAGGCGTCCGCGGCTCCCTCGGAACCGACCCAGGCGACCCGGCCGCGCTCGACGACCATCGCCGTCGCGAACGGGTCGGCGGGACTGTGGACCTCCCCGCGGCGCAGCAGGACGGTCTCGGACGGTGCGGTGGGCTCACTCATGGGAACCAGTTTCGCCCCTGGGGCCCGCCGTTGCGCACGCAGGTCGGCCCGGAGGGGCTCTCCCGCTCAGATCCGCGGCGGGCGCGCCTCGTAGGGCGTGGAGAGCACCACCGTGGTCCGGGTCGACACCCCGGCGAGGGAGCGCACCCGGGCGAGCAGTTCCTCCAGTTCGTGCGGGGTGGCGACGCGCACCTTGAGGATGTAGTTCTCGTCGCCCGCCACGCTGTGGCACGCCTCGATCTCGGGACGCCGGCCAGGCGGTCCGCGATGTCGTCGGGGGCGCTGGGGTCGAAGGGTTTCACCGAGATGAAGGCCGTCATGGGCAGCCCGACGGCCTCCGGGTCGACGACGGCGGCGTAGCCCCGGATGACGCCGCGCTGTTCCAGCCGGCGCACCCGCTGGTGCACGGCCGACGTGGACAGGCCCGTGGCCTTGCCCAGGTCGGTGTAGCTCATCCGCCCGTCCTTGACGAGCAGCTGCACGATCTGTCGGTCCAGCTCCTCCATGGCGCAAGAACCTACAGTGCGGTTGATCTCTCCGGATACCTCAAACGCCCCGGCCGTCCCTCCGCGGGGCACCTGCGAGCGGCATGTGACGAAGGACACATCCCTCGAACGGTCTCCGTGATGTTCCCGTGATTACCGCCGATGAGCGAAGGGAAGTGCTTGCTGTGGTCGAGGCCGCAGTGCCTTCACGGCCCAGCCCGAGGGGGAGAATCCCATGCAGAGTCTTAAGCGCCCTGGTCGTACCGCAGCCAAGCGGCAGCAGCCGATCGTCGAGCCCGAGCCGGAGGGTGTCGAACCCGACGCCTTCGACGACGACGAGCTGGACGCGTACGACACCTTCGAGATGTACCGGGTGATCTGCCCGGACTGCGCGCAGCCCATCGCCCTGCTGGCGGACGAGGAGGTGCTGCCGGAGCACGCGCTGTGCGCCTCGCCGTGGAACCCGTTCGGTCTCACGGTCTGTGCCGGCACGGGCCGCCGGGCCACCGACGCCCGTCCCGCGGACGAGTCCTTCCGGCCCCAGGAGCAGGACACGGCCCTGCTGCTGACCCTCCCTCAGGGGCTCGACTGGCGGACGCAGCCGTTCTCCCACGTCGGCGGGCCGGGCTCGCGCCCGATGCGGGTGCCGACGATGCGGCGGCACGCCGCCTGAGCGTGCGCCGGCCGGGCGACAGCGCCCGGCCGGACGCAGGAGACCGCACCACCCGGCCCGCAGGCCGCCGTGGTGCGGTCCGTCGTGTCGTCCACCGACCGGCCGTCGCGTCGGACGTAGCCCTGCCTCGTGTCGGGCGCCGCCGGACCGTCGTGTCGTCCGTAGCCGGCCCCGGATGCGCGTCGTGTGCGGTGCGATCAGGTACTCCGGCGAACTCACGCTCGATTCCACGGGCCGGTGACCTGCCCGCAGTCCCCCGCGTTGCCCCGGTATGACCCTCACGTACTCGGCGACCGGCCGTCGGCGGCGGGTGTTCGTCCCGGCGCCCGCGGGGTGGTGCCCCTGGCACCACCCCAGCTCCCGGATCCGCCGATCTACCGCGAACTGATGCGGGCCTGGGCCGACCGCGGCCGCACCCTGCCGGGTCGGCACGACCCCGAATGGGTCCGGCTCGCGGCACCTCCGCGCGGACTCGGCGACGTCGCCGGCCCCGGGGACCCGCTGGGCCACGCCTTCGGCACGGCCCCGGACTGCCGCGGGGACGGGCTCAGCGGGCCTCGGGACCCGCGAGGTGACGGGCGATGACCATCCGCTGGATCTGGTTGGTCCCCTCGACGATCTGCAGGACCTTGGCCTCGCGCATGTAGCGCTCGGCCGGGAAGTCGGCGGTGTAGCCGTAGCCGCCGAGGATCTGCACGGCGTCGGTGGTCACCCGCATGGCGGTGTCGGTGCAGTGCAGCTTGGCCATGGCGGCCTGCTTGGCGAACGGCCGCCCGGCGTCCCGCAGCCGGGCCGCGGTCAGGTACAGCGCGCGTCCGGCCTCGATCTGGGTCGCCATGTCGGCGAGCATGAAGCGCAGCCCCTGGAAGTCGGCGATGGGCCGGCCGAACTGGCGCCGCTCCTTGGCGTAGCCCACGGCCTCGTCGAGCGCGGCCTGGGCGACGCCGATCGCGCAGGCGGCGATGCCGAGCCGCCCGGAGTCGAGCGCGGACAGGGCGATTGCGAAGCCCTGGCCCTCGTCGCCGATCCGGCGGGCGTCGGGGACGCGGACCCCGTCGAAGTGGACCTGGGCGGTGGGCGAGCCCTTCATGCCCATCTTCTTCTCGGGC
The DNA here is from genome assembly GCA_003248315.1 of Streptomyces sp. SW4. GTDB lineage: Bacteria > Actinomycetota > Actinomycetes > Streptomycetales > Streptomycetaceae > Streptomyces. The sequence continues at coordinate 4,692,232 of QKWM01000004.1, read as the reverse complement.
GCCGCGGCGCTCACCCCCTCGGCGTCGCCGGGCACCAGGAAGGCCGTGATCCCGCGCGGGCCCTCCTCGCCGGTGCGGGCCATGACGGTGTAGAAGTCGGCGATGCCGCCGTGGGTGATCCACGCCTTGGTGCCGGTGATCACCCAGTCGTCGCCCTCGCGGACGGCCCTGGTGCGCAGGGAGGCGGCGTCCGAGCCGGAGGAGGGCTCGGAGAGGCAGTAGCCGCCGAGCAGGCCCCCGCCGAGGATCGCGGGCAGGTGCTCGACCTGCTGCTCCTTGGTGCCGTAGGCGGCGAGCGCGTAGGAGGCCAGGGTGTGCACGCTGACGCCGAGGCCGACGGTGAGCCGGGCGGCGGCCAGCTCCTCCAGCACCTGGAGGTACACCTCGTACGGCTGGTCGCCGCCGCCGTACTCGGCGTCGTACGGCAGGCCGAGCAGGCCGGAGTCCGACAGCAGGGTGAAGACCTCGCGGGGAAGTGCCCGGCGTCCTCCTCCTCGGCCGCGGTGGGCGCGATCTCGCGCTGCGCGATCTCGCGGACGAGCGCGATCAGATCGCGGGCCTCGTCCGTGGGCAGTTGACGGTCCACCGGCTGCGGGGCGCGGTCGGGCATGGCGACGCTCTCCTCCCTGTCGGGCACATCGGCGGATGTGCGCCTTGGGTGGGCGGTTCCGCCGGGTCGGTGTGGTGCCTGGCCGAAGCCCGCGCTTCCGGGTCGCGGAAGCGGCTGACCAGCGGCTGTGCGCTGTGAGTATGCCCGATCGGGAGCAGCGAGTCACCAGTTAACGACCGCTTACTTCAGGAAACCTCGCGGGGCGCTCCGCGGGCACCAGCGGACACCCGCGGCCGACGGTGACGGGACGGCGTCAGGGGTCGCGGCGGGCGGGGGCCGGGGCCGGATGGGCGGGGTCCAGTTCCTCGATCGCGCGCAGGGCGCCGCCGAGCGTCTTCACCAGCAGATCGCACAGGCTCTCGCGGGGCAGCTCCGGGCGGCCGATCCAGTCGAGGGCGGCGCCCTCCACGCTGCACACCCAGGCCAGCAGGCCCATGCGGGCGACCGGCGAGATGTCACCGCTCCCGTACGCCCCTCGGCGATGGTCGCGATGATCGCCTCGCGCACACCGTCCCGGATGGCGTGCACCTCGGCGTCGAAGCCGACGCCGCCGGTGACGATCGTGCGGTAGGCGGCCTGGTTCTGCTCGGCGTAGCGCAGATAGCGGTCGATGGTGCGGTGCACACGCTCCACGGGCGGCCGCTCGGAGCCGCCGGCCGCGGAGGTGACCAGCTCGTCCACGGCGTCCTGGATGATCGCCAGGTAGTAGCCGCGCTTGGACTGGAAGTAGTAGTAGATCAGCCCCTTGGCGACGCGCGCCTGCCGGGCGATGTCGTCCATCGAGAGCGCGTCGTAGGACGTGTCCGCGAACAACCGGCGCCCGATGGCGATGAGTTCGGCGCGGCGCGCCAGCGAGCGCTCCGTGCCGCGCGCGCGTGGACGGACGGGCGGCAAAGATGGCTGACTGATAGGCACTTCGACCCTGGTCTCCTGCGGCGGCGGGACATCCGCAGTATGGCAGGTCGCCTCGTGGGTCAGGTCACAGCAGGCCGAGCTGGGCCACGAGCATCGCGAGGACCACGACGAGGGTCCAGCCCGCGACGTGCTCGACGATCTTCGGGCCGTCGTCCTGGGGGCCGCCGGTGCGGGTACGGGCGGCAGTGGCGGTGTGTGCGCTCATGACTTCTCGCTGCTCTCGGGACATCTCGCTGCCCACGGACGGGCAGGGTGGACACCGCCGTCCACCCTGCCACCGAAATGGGCCGTTGCGGCAGAGATGTCCGTCACAGGCGCGCCCGCACGGAGGGGCGCGCCCGGGCGGGCGGCGGCTAGCGCACGCCCACCGCCGCGAGCGCCCTGCGCTGGCGGGCGCTCGGGTGCGCCGGGAAGTACAGGTAGCAGACGCCGCCCGTCCGGAGACGACCTTGCCGGAGGCGTTGTACCGCTTGGTACGGAGCCAGATGTTCTCGAACTCGCGGCGCCGGTAGACGCGGCGCACCGCCTCGTTGCTGTCCGACGCCGGGTCGTTGGCGATGACGTCGCCGTCCGCCGTGAACCCGATCACGGTCATCAGATGCCCGGCGGTGCCGTAGCCGGCCCCGGTCAGCTCCTTCTCCAGGAACGACTGGGACGTGATGGCCGGGATGCCCGCCGCGATCAGCGTCTCGAGGTCGGTGAGGGAACCGAGGCGGGTGACCACGCCCTGGAGGCCGTCGAAGGTGGCCGCGTAGGCGGCGTTGAACGGCCAGTTGCCGCAGCCGGCGTACTGGTAGTCGTAGGTGTACCGGGCCGCGTGGCACACCTGCGGGTCGGCGTAGGACGGGTCGACCCAGGCCAGCTGCTCCTCGGTGAGCCGGCCGCCCCAGTACTCGATGATCATCTGCGAGGAGGTGGGGCTGCACCAGGCCTCGCCGCCGTTGTCGTACTCGGGGTACTGGCCCTTGTGGATCTCCTGCGAGTAGCGCGGGACGACCAGTTCCCGGGCCAGGCCGGGGGTGGAGGCCGGCACGGTGAAGCGGTCGGGGACGTCCGAGCCCATCGCGCCGAGCCGCCAGACGACGGGCGTGGCGTCGGTGCCGGGCCTGCGGTACAGGGTCAGGCGCAGCCGGCAGGCGACCAGCCGCAGGCCGGTGGAGGCGTCGTCGACGGCCAGGGTGTCCGTCCACACGCTGCTCCTGCCGTCGCCCTGGTCGTCGACGGAGGTGCGGCGGATGTCCTGGTCGCCGGCGGCCCAGCGGCCCATGACGTACCAGGGGGTGGTGGTGCCGTCCGAGTACGTGCCCTTCAGCTCGACCTGGAGCCAGGTGCCGGCCGGGGTGTGGGCGTTCCAGGAGGCGATGACCTCGGTGGCGGGGACGGCGAGGCGGTGGGCGGGCGAGGTCCAGGTCGCGTACTCCCAGTCGGCCGTCCTGCCGGTGTGCGGGTCGGTGTACTCGGTCGTGCCCGCCGGCGCCGCGATCACGACCCCCGGGCGGCGTCCGGCGACGGCGCGGGTGCCCTGGGCGCTGCCGGCTCGCCAGTCGCGGAAGGAGGTCCAGCCGCGGTAGTCGACCTGGCGGCCGGCGGCGCGGTCGGCGTCCCGCCGGCGGCCGCGGCGCCGGGTGCGGCGACGGCCGGGCGGCGCCGCCCGCCATCGCGGCGACGGCCACGGCGGCCAGGAGGGTTCTGCGGGACGGCTGTTCGGCTCTGCTCATGGGCGGAAGGCTCCCAGGTGTCCGAGTCGGGGCAGGTCCGTTGCACGGTGGTGGGCCAACTATGGCTGCAGGTTGCGGGTCCTGCCAGCACTTCGGCGCATGCCACGCCCGGGAATATTGGTGTGGACCACTGGCGTGGGCCGGCGGGGCGGGGCCGTGCGGACGGCGCCCGCGGCGGCGCGCCGCGCGGAGGGCGGCCGCTAGAGTGCTGGGCGACCACCGTCCGCCCGACGCCGCACCAGGACCCGTCATCCAGCACCTCGCCTCCCGGCTCCGCCGGCTCCCTCCGTCCTGCGGCCCGGTCCGCCTGATCGGCGTCGACGGGCACGCGGGCTCGGGCAAGTCGACGTTCGCCGGGCGGCTGGCGCAGGCACTGGGCGGCGCTCCCGTCCTCCACTTGGACGACATCGCCAGCCACGCGGAGCTGTTCGACTGGACGGGCCGGCTGCTGCACCAGGTGGTCGGGCCGCTGAGCCGCGGGGAGAGCGCCCGCTACACCCCCTACGACTGGCGCGCCCGCCGTTTCGGCCCGGCCCGCCCGCTGCCGCCGGCCCCGGTGGCGCTGGTGGAGGGGGTCGGTGCGGGCCGCCGGGCCCTGCGTCCGCACCTGGCCGCGCTCCTGTGGATGGAACTGCCCGCCGAAGAGGCGTGGGCGCGCGGACGGGCGCGGGACGGGGAGGAGCAGCGGGAGTTCTGGGACCGGTGGGTACCCGCCGAGCGCGAGCACTTCGCGGACGATCCCTCGCGCCCTTTGCCGACCTGTTGGTGCGATGGGGAGAACAGGGGTACGAGGTGCTCGAGGGTCCTGTGATGCGGTCTTGGACCGGACCTGATTTTCACGGAGAGTGACAGCACATCCGCAGTGTGCTGAACTTGTGAAGATCTCCTCGGGCAACTTCCCGGAGTGTCCCAACTCGGCTTGACCCAAAGGCCGTACAGGTCTTACGTTCTCAATGTGCGGCCGATCGAGAGCCGCCGGCAGACGCGAAGCCCCCGGTTGTTCCCCGTGATCGGGGCTTCGTTCTGTCCTCTTTCCCTTTTGCCCCTCCGGACGGCCCCGGGCGCTCACCCTCGGTCACCGTCGGCGGTGCGGCCCCTCCGCTCCCACCTCGTCGAACGGCGCCCCACGGCCCTCTTCGGAGCGCACATCCCGCGGGTACGATGCCCTCGGTGCGATCTACGGACGATCCCGCGCACCGGCAACTCCGGGCAGTGGCACGACGGTTCAGCGCTTCGGCCGAGGGGGCCGGGGCGGGCCCGCCCGGCGTCATACCGACGGGGGCACGGTTTGTGGGGGACCTGATGGACTTCGGCACACAGAGCCCGCCCGCCCGGCCGATCTCGCCTGGCTGCGGGGCGTGGACGCCTACACCATGGGCTCCTATCCGCAGGCGGAGGAGGAGTTCCGGACCGCGGTGCGCATCGACCCCGGGATGGCCGACGGCTGGCTGGGGCTGCACGCGCTGCGCGTGGACACGACGACCGCGCTGCTGAGGATGTTCCGGCACCGCGACCGGTTCGGCGAGCAGCGGGCCCGCCACCGCCGCACGCTCAACTCCTGGTACTGGCTGGGCTGGTGGGTGCAGCCGGTGCTGGAGAGCCCGCGCGACCTGCTGCTCGCGCACGCCTCCCACTGGCTCGACGGTCGCCATGTCCCGGAGCTGGACCGGGCACTGGCCGGGCTGCCGCCGGTCGACACCGACGCCCAGGTCCGCTTCCTGCACGCCTGCCGCGCCTACCTCGTCAAGGACTGGGAGCAGCTGGTCCGGCACACCGACCCGCTGCTCGGCGATCCGATGCTGGGCATCGAGGCCGGGCTGTTCGGCGGCATGGCACGGGTCCGGCTGGAGATGTACGGGCAGGCCGAGCCGCTGCTGTCGGCCGCCCTGATGCGGTGCCGCAGCGAGCAGCCGCAGCGCAAGGAGCTGCGCTACTGGCTGGCCCGGGCGCACGAGGGCACCGGCCGCAGCGCCGCCGCACTGCCGCTGTACCGGGCGGTGCACCGGGTGGACCCCGGTTTCATGGACACCTCGGCCCGGCTCGCGGCGATCGCCGAGGGCGACGGGTACGACGACGCGGCCGATCTCGCGGCGCTCACGCTGACCGGCGCGGGACAGGACGGGGTGGACGGCACACCGGACGGGCTCGATCCGCTGTTCGGCACGGAGGGGCGGGACCTGAAGCTGTCCTACCCCCGGAGCCGTCCCCCGCCTCCCTGGTGTCGGTGACCGGGCCGCCCGTGCGGGAGCGGTCCGGCGGGCCGGAACCGTCGCTGCCCACGGGCCCGACCGACCCGGCGTTATTGGAGGAGGCGCTCGCCGAACTGGAGCGCATGGTGGGCCTGGAACCGGTGAAACGCCAGGTCAAGGCCCTGTCCGCGCAGCTGAACATGGCGCGGCTGAGAGCCGGGCAGGGCTGCCGGTGCAGCCTCCCAAACGCCACTTCGTCTTCTCCGGCCCGTCCGGCACCGGCAAGACCACGGTGGCCCGCATCCTGGGCCGCGTCTTCTACGCGCTCGGACTGCTCGGCGGCGACCATCTCGTGGAGGCGCAGCGGGCCGATCTGGTCGGTGAGTACCTCGGCCAGACGGCGGTGAAGGCCAACGAGCTGATCGACTCGGCGCTCGGGGCGTGCTCTTCGTCGACGAGGCCTACTCCCTGTCCAACTCCGGGTACGGCAAGGGGGACGCGTACGGGGACGAGGCGCTCCAGGTGCTGCTGAAGCGGGCGGAGGACAACCGGGACCACCTGGTGGTGATCCTCGCCGGCTATCCGGAGGGCATGGACCGCCTGCTGGCCGCCAACCCCGGGCTGTCGTCCCGGTTCACCACCCGGGTCGACTTCCCCTCCTACCGTCCGCTGGAGCTGACGGCGATCGGGAGGTGCTGGCCGCCGAGAACGGTGACGTGTGGGACGAGGAGGCCCTCGACGAACTGCGGTCGATCGCCGGGCACGTGGTGGACCAGGGGTGGATCGACGAGCTGGGCAACGGGCGGTTCCTGCGGACGCTGTACGAGAAGAGCTGTGCGTACCGGGACCTGCGGCTGTCCGTCTGCCCGGGGAGCTGACCCGGGAGGACCTGGCGACGCTGCGGTTGCCGGATCTGATGCAGGCGTACGGGGAGGTGCTGTCGGGCCGGGGGCCGCAGGATCCTCCGGGGATCTGAGGGGCGGTACCGGTGCCGATGCCGCGCCCGCGCCGTGACCGGTCATGGCGCTGGCCGGTCACGGCGCGGGCTGGGGCTGCCGGTGGGCCGGGTCCCGGACCTCGCCCACCAGCAGTTCCAGGACGTCCTCCAGGGCGACCAGGCCCAGCACCCGTCCCGAGCCGTCCGCCACCTGGGCCAGATGGGTGGCCGCCCGGCGCATGACCGTGAGGGCGTCGTCCAGGGGGAGATCGGGGCGGAGGGTCGTCATGGGGCGCCAGACCCGCTGGGGCACCGCCCGGTCCGGCTCCTCCAGGTCCAGGACGTCCTTCACGTGCAGATAGCCCATGAAGGCGCCGCCCGGTGCCGCGACCGGGAAGCGCGAGTAGCCGGTGCGCGCGGTCAGCTCGACGATCCGGGCCGGAGTGGCCGAGGGACCGACCGTCACCAGCGACTCCCGGGGCAGCAGCACGTCCCGCACGGTGCGCGAGCCCAGCTCCAGGGCGTCGCCCAGCCGCTCCCGCTCCTCGGCGTCGAGCAGCCCGGCCTGGCCCGCGTCCTCGACCAGGCGGTTGAGCTGTTCGCTGGTGAAGACGGCCTCCACCTCGTCCTGGGCTCGACGCGGAACAGCCGCAGCACGCCCCGGGAGCAGGCGCCGAGGGCGACGGTGACCGGCCCGCACAGGCGGGCGAAGGCGACCAGGCCGGGGCTCAGCCAGAGCGCGGCCTTCTCCGGGGCGGCCATCGCCAGGTTCTTCGGGACCATCTCGCCGATGACGAGGTGGCAGAAGACGACGACGGCCAGCGCGATGACGTAGCCGAGCGGGTGGATCACGCCGTGCGGGAGACGGAGCCACGCGAAGAACGGCTCCAGCAGGCGGGCGACCGTCGGCTCGGCGACCGCGCCGAGCGTCAGCGAGCAGACGGTGATGCCGAACTGGGCCGCCGCCATCATCCGCGGCAGGTTCTCCAGCCCGTACAGGACCCGGCGGGCGCGGGCGGTGCCGAGCGGCTCGATCTGGCTGCGCCGCACGGAGACGAGCGCGAACTCGGCGCCGACGAAGAAGCCGTTGGCGAGCACCAGCAGGGCCGCCAGGACCAGCTGGAGGACGCTCATCGGGCGCCCTCCAGCACGGGCGCCGGCGCGGTGCGCACCAGCCGCACCCGCTCGGCGCGGTAACGGCCCACCCGGCGGACGGACAGCCGCCAGCCGGGCAGCTCCGCGCGGTCGCCGACGGCCGGGATCCGGCCGAGCAGATCGGCGACCAGCCCGGCGACGGTCTCGTACGGCCCGTCCGGCACGTCGAGCCCGATGCGCCGCAGCACGTCGACGCGGCAGCCGCCGTCGGCGTCCCAGGCGGGCCGGCCGTCCTCCGCCGCGGCGGGGGCCAGCTCGGGCAGGTCGTGCACGTCGTGCTCGTCGCGGACCTCGCCGACGAGTTCCTCGACGATGTCCTCCAGGGTGACCACGCCGGCCGTGCCGCCGTACTCGTCGACGACGACGGCGATCGGCTGCTCGCTGCGCAGCCGGGCCAGCAGCGGCCGGACCGGCAGGGTCTCGGGGACCAGCAGGGCGGGCCGGGCGATCCGGCCCACCGGGGTGCGCAGCCGCTCGTGGGCGGGCACCGCGAGGGCGTCCTTGAGGTGGACCATGCCGGTGATCTCGTCGATCCGCTCCCGGTAGACGGGGAAGCGGGACAGACCGGTGGCGCGGGTCAGGTTGACCACGTCCTCGGCGGTGGCCGACACCTGGAGGGCGCTGACCTTCACCCGGGGTGTCATGACGTGCTGGGCGGTCAGCTCGCCGAGCGACAGGGTCCGGACGAACAGGTCCGCGGTGTCCTGCTCCAGGGCGCCCGCGCGGGCCGAGTGCCGGGCCAGGGAGACCAGTTCGCCGGGGGTGCGGGCGGAGGCCAGCTCCTCGGCCGGCTCGAAGCCGAGGGCGCGCACCAGGCGGTTGGCGACGGCGTTGAGCGCGGCGATCACCGGCCGGAACAGGCGGGCGAAGACGTACTGCGGCCCGGCCACGAACCGGGCGACCTGCAGGGGCCGGGACACCGCCCAGTTCTTGGGCACCAGCTCGCCGATCACCATCTGCACGGCCGAGGCCAGCAGCATCCCGACGGCCACCGCCGCACCGGGCACCGCGCCCTCGGGCAGGCCGGCCGCGGTGAACGGGCCGTCCAGCAGCCGGGCCAGGGCCGGCTGGGCGAGCATGCCGACGACGAGGGAGGTGAGGGTGATGCCGAGCTGGGTGCCGGACAGCTGGAAGGACAGTTCCCCGAGGGCCTCGACCACCCGGCGGGCGCGGCGGTCACCGCTCGCGGCGGCCCGCTCGGCGTCGGCGCGTTCGACGGTCACCAGGCCGAACTCGGCGGCGACGAAGAACCCGTTGGCGAGGATCAGCAGGAAGGCGGCTGCCAGGAGCAGCAGGGGAAGGGTCATGATGCCGCCGCCTCCGCACCGGGTCGGGAGGGGCGGCGCAGGTACTACAGGACGATCCGTCCATCGCCGGAGGGAGTCACTCCTCGGGTAGGCGGGAGCCCCCGGCTCCCGGGTCGGAGCGGCAGGGGCGCGGCCGCGACGGCCGCGGCTGCGCCCTCCAGATTAAGGGCGCCGGCCCGGACCGGGCAGGGTGGACGGCCCCGATCGGGTACCCGCCTCACCCCGCCGGGGTCTGCGGCAGGGCCCGGATCAGCTCCGGCGGTCCTCGGGAGCCACCTCGGAGCGGGCCTCGGCGAGGGCACGCAGCGCCCGCGCGTCGGCGATGGCGCGGGCCTTGGCGATGCCGGGCTGGATGCCGAGCGCGGGCAGGCTGGTGCCGTCGCTGAGGTCGAGGAAGACCCACGGGTCGCCGGGCCGCAGGTTCACCCGGACGATCTCCGCCCACTCCAGCCGGCGCTTGCTGGTGAGGTTGACGACCGTCACCCCGGACTCCTCGGCGACGACCTTGGGCCGGGCCAGCAGGAGCAGCACGCAGTCCAGGAGCACGGCGGTCAGCACGAAGCTGAGCCGCTCCCCGGCCCGAGCCGGTCCAGCAGCATCGCGACCGCCGTGATGGCGGCGAAGCAGGCGACGGCCGCGGTGTACAGGACGGCGCGGGTGCGTCCCGGCCGGAAGGTGACGGGGAGCGCGGGCGGGGCGGTCGGGTCGGACATGGTCGCGGTCTCTCGGATCGTCGGGCGCTGGTGCACGCGTCGTGCGGCTCGTCGGGGCGCTCGTCGTGCGTCAGAGACGGCAGGCGTGGATGGCCGTCGTCAGGATGGCGCGGGCGCCGATCTGGTACAGGTCGTCCATGATCCGCTGGGCGTCCTTGGACGGGACCATGGCCCGGACGGCGACCCAGCCCTCGTTGTGCAGCGGGGAGACGGTCGGGGACTCCAGGCCCGGGGTGAGGGCGACGGCCTTCTCCAGCTGCTCCACGCGGCAGTCGTAGTCCATCATCACGTACGTCCGGGCGACGAGGACGCCCTGGAGCCGGCGCAGGAACTGCTGCACCTTGGCGTCCTCGGGGTCGGCGCCGGTGCGGCGGATCACCACCGCCTCGGACCTCATGATGGGCTCGCCGAAGACCTCCAGGCCGGCGTTGCGCAGCGAGGTGCCCGTCTCCACGACGTCGGCGATGACCTCGGCGACGCCCAGCTCGATGGCGGTCTCGACGGCGCCGTCGAGGTGGACGACGGAGGCGTCGATGCCGTTGTCGGCGAGGTGCTTGGCGACGATGCCCTCGTAGGAGGTGGCGACGGTCCTGCCCTTGAGGTCCGCGACGCCGGTCGCCGTGCCCGGCTTGGCGGCGTAGCGGAAGGTGGAGCGGGCGAAACCGAGCGGAAGGATCTCCTCGGCGTCGGCTCCCGAGTCGATCAGCAGGTCGCGGCCGGTGATGCCGATGTCGAGCATGCCGGAGGAGACGTAGATCGCGATGTCGCGGGGGCGGAGGTAGAAGAACTCCACCTCGTTGACCGGGTCGACGATGCGCAGTTCCTTGGACTCGCGGCGCTGCTGGTAGCCGGCCTCATGCAGCATCTCCGCCGCAGGGCCGGACAGTGAACCCTTGTTGGGGACGGCGATGCGCAGCATGAGGTCGGCTTCCTTTGCGTGAGACGTGAGAGGGGAACGGCGGGGGTGCGGCTTACAGGTGGGCGTAGACGTCGTCGAGGCTGATGCCGCGGGCGACCATCATCACCTGGACGTGGTACAGCAGCTGCGAGATCTCCTCGGCGGCCGCCTCCTTGCCCTCGTACTCGGCGGCCATCCAGACCTCGGCGGCCTCCTCGACGACCTTCTTGCCGATGGCATGGACGCCCTTGTCCACCAGCTCGGCGGTGCGGGAAGTGGCGGGATCGCCGTGGGCGGCCTTGTGCTGGAGCTCGGTGAACAGCTCCTCGAACGTCTTCTTGGACATGGTGGTCCTTACCCTACGCGCTCCGCCCGGCTGCTCAGCGCCAGGGCTCGGATACCGAGCGCAGGGTGGCCGCGGTGGCGACCGCCGCCGTCACCGCCTCGTGGCCCTTGTCCTCGCTGGAGCCCTCCAGGCCGGCCCGGTCCAGGGCCTGCTCCTCGGTGTCGCAGGTGAGGACGCCGAAGCCGACGGGGACGCCGGTGTCCACGGAGACCTGGGTGAGGCCCTGGGTGACGCCCTGGCACACGTAGTCGAAGTGGGGGTGCCGCCGCGGATGACGACGCCGAGGGCGACGATCGCGTCGTAGCCCCGGCCGGCGAGGACCTTGGCGACGACGGGCAGCTCCCAGCTGCCGGGGACCCGCAGCAGGGTCGGCTCGTCGATGCCGAGGTCGTGCAGGGCGCGCAGGGCGCCGTCCACCAGTCCGTCCATCACCTTCTCGTGCCACTGCGCCGCGATCACGGCGACCCTGAGGTCCCCCACGTTGCGTACGGACAGTTCCGGTGCACCCTTGCCGCTCACGTCTCTCCTCGGTGGTTCCGTGCTGTTACTGGTTGCCGCAGGTGGACACGGCGGTGGTGTCCAGCCAGGGCAGGTCGTGCCCCATCCGGTCCCGCTTGGTGCGCAGGTAGCGGAGGTTGTGTTCGCCCGCCTGGACGGGCATCGGCTCGCGCCTGACGACGTCGATGCCGTGCCGGCCGAGGGCCGCGCTCTTCTCGGATTGTTGGTCAGCAGCCGGACCGAGCGCACCCCGAGGTCGGCGAGGATCTGCGCGCCGGCGCCGTAGTCCCGGGCGTCGGCGGGCAGGCCGAGTTCCAGGTTGGCGTCGAGGGTGTCCCGGCCGCGCTCCTGGAGTTCGTAGGCGCGCAGCTTGGACATCAGGCCGATGCCGCGTCCCTCGTGGCCGCGCAGGTAGACGACGACGCCCCGGCCCTCGGACTGGATGCGGGCGAGGGAGGCGTCGAGCTGGGGGCCGCAGTCGCAGCGCTGGGAGCCGAAGACGTCGCCGGTCAGGCACTCGGAGTGGACCCGGACGAGGACGTCGGTGCCGTCGCCGAGGTCGCCGTGGACGAGGGCGACGTGCTCGACGCCGTCGACGGTGGAGCGGTAGCCGTACGCCGTGAAGGTGCCGTGGGCGGTGGGGAGGTTGACCTCGGCCTCGCGGCGGACGGTGGGCTCGGCGCTGCGGCGGTAGGCGATCAGGTCCTCGATCGAGATGATCGTCAGGCCGTGCTTGCGGGCGAACGGGATCAGCTCGGGCAGCCGCAGCATCCGGCCGTCCTCGCCGGCGATCTCCACGATGGCGCCGGCCGGGCGCAGTCCGGCGAGGCGGGCGAGGTCGACGGCGGCCTCGGTGTGGCCGTTGCGCGTCAGGACGCCGCCGGCGCGGGCCCGCAGCGGGAAGATGTGGCCGGGCGGACCAGGTCGGTGGGCTCGGCGGCGCCGCTCGCGAGCAGCCGGAGGGTGGCGGCGCGGTCGGCGGCGGAGATCCCGGTGGTCACGCCGTGCTCGGCGGAGGCGTCCACGGAGACGGTGAAGGCGGTCTTCATCGACTCGGTGTTGTCCTGGACCATCTGCGGCAGCTCCAGCCGGTCCAGTTCCTCGCCCTCCATGGGGGCGCAGATCAGGCCGCGGCACTCGCTCATCATGAAGGCGACGATCTCCTCGGTCGCCTTCTCGGCGGCGACGACGAGGTCGCCCTCGTTCTCGCGGTTCTCGTCGTCGACGACCACGACCGGGCGGCCCGCGGCGATGTCGGCGACGGCCTGTTCCACGGGGTCGAGCACGAGGTCGTCGGGACCGTCGGTGCCGTAGAGGACGGGCGGGATCGAAGGGGCGGCGCGCAGCGCCTCCCTCGGGGCGGCGGTGGGAGACCGGTGGGCGCTCATGCGGGGGCTCCTTCCAGGACGGGCTGCGCGGCCCTGCGGGAACGCAGCCACCAGTCGCGCATGCCCCACAGGACGAGCGCGCCGTAGAGGACGTAGACGAATCCGGAGAAGGCGAAGCCGTTGGCGAAGTTCAGGGGCACGCCGACCAGGTCGACGAGCAGCCAGGCGAACCAGAACTCGACCATGCCGCGCGCCTGGGCGTACATGGCGACGACGGTGCCGACGAAGATGTAGGCGTCCGGCCAGGGTCCCAGGACAGGGTGGGGTAAGCGGTGAACAGGCCGCCGACCGCGAGGGTGCCGACGGCGGCGGCGCCGGCCAGGGCCGCGCGCTCGCGCCAGGTGGCGAAGCGGACGGCGATGGAGCCGTCCTGGGCCTGCCGGCGGCCGCGGTTCCACTGCCAGAAGCCCCAGGCGGCGACCGCCATGACGACGATCTGCTTGCCCGCGCTGCCGGAGAGGTGGGCGGTGGCGAAGGCCGCGAAGAGGATGAGGCCGGAGACGAACTGGGCGGGCCAGGTCCAGATGGAGCGGCGCCAGCCGAGCGCGAGGGCCAGCAGGCCGATGACGTTGCCGATCATGTCCGACCACTTGATGTGCTGGTCGAAGAGGGTGAACGCCTCGGAGTTCAGCCAGTTCACCGGGTCTCCCCTGTCCGATGCGGTCGCCGAGCAGCCGCTCGACGTACTTGGCGACGACGTCGACCTCGAGGTTGACCGGGTCGCCGGGCTGCTTGATGCCGAGCGTGGTCAGCGCGAGGGTGGTGGGGATGAGGCTGACGGTGAAGAAGTCGGGGCCGGCGTCGACGACGGTGAGGCTGATGCCGTCGACGGTGATGGAGCCCTTCTCGACGACGTAGCGGGCGAGACCGGCGGGCAGGGAGATCTTCACGATCTCCCAGTGCTCGGACGGCTTGCGTTCGAGGATCTCGCCGGTGCCGTCGACGTGGCCCTGCACGATGTGCCCGCCGAGCCGGGCGCCCACGGCGGTGGGGCGCTCCAGGTTGACGCGGGAGCCGACGGCGAGGGCGCCGAGGCTGGAGCGGTTCAGGGTCTCGGCCATCACGTCGGCGGTGAACTCGTCGCCCTCGTGCTCGACGACGGTGAGGCAGACGCCGTTGACGGCGATGGAGTCGCCGTGTTTCGCGCCCTCGGTGACGACGGGGCCGCGCAGGCGGAAGCGACAGGCGTCGTCGAGGGTCTCGACGGCGGTGACCTCGCCCAGCTCTTCGACGATTCCGGTGAACACTTCCCGGGTCCTCCTGCCTCTTCGGGCACGGACTCCGGGGCTGTCGATGACGACAGAAGAAGCGGGTGGGGACTCACGGGACGACGACGCCGGCTGCCGGCCGTCCCCTGGGCGGACCCATGGACGTACGGGTACGGCGGCGTGCACGTGTGCCCGCCCGCCGCGCACTGCCTCCCATCCGGACTTTAACCGTCGGTCCAGGAATTTCACCTGGTCAACCGGCCGCTGGAGGCGACCGGGTCGCGGACTGTAACCGCCGGTTCGGACTTTCACCGACCCCGGAGTGCGCTGCTTCTGGTACAGAGCCAGTGTGCCACGCCTGATCCACCCCCATACGGGTGAGCGATGTGGAGTGGCTCACACTGCGTCCCACGGGCCTCACGGGGCGTACCCCCGGCCCCAACTCGCCCGCCCGCACACCGGCTTGCGATTGGTCCATACCTATTGACTCACTGGTCTAGTCCTCTCTAGGGTCTGCGCAACTTCCGTGGAGAGGAACCGACTGTGCCTTCCCCCTCACGCACCGCAGCCCGAAGAGCGAGACCGGCCCTGTTCGCGGCAGCCGCCTCGGTGGCCGGGCTGGTCCTCGCCGGCCTCCCGGCGACCGTCTCGCACGCCGCCGGCCACGAGTCCTGCCGGCCGGACGGCCTGTACAGGACCCCGGCGTCGACGTCCCCTACTGCTCGGTCTACGACTCCGCGGGCCGGGAGAAGATGGGCGCCGACCACCAGCGCCGGGTGATCGGCTACTTCACCGGCTGGCGCACCGGCAAGGACGGCAAGCCCGCCTACCTGGCCTCCGACATCCCGTGGGACAAGATCACCCACATCAACTACGCCTTCGCGCACGTCGATTCCGGCAACAAGCTCTCCGTCGGCAAGGACGGGCCGGCCAACCCCGCGACCGGGACGACCTGGCCGGGGGTCCCGGGCGCCGAGATGGACCCGGACCTGCCCTACAAGGGGCACTTCAACCTGCTGAACAAGTTCAAGAAGCAGCACCCGGACGTGAAGACGCTGGTCTCGGTGGGCGGCTGGGCGGAGACGGGCGGCTACTTCGCCGAGGACGGAACGCGCGTCGGCTCGGGCGGCTTCTACTCGATGGCCACCAACGCCGACGGCTCGGTCAACCAGGCCGGCATCGACACCTTCGCGGACTCGGCGGTCGCCTTCATCCGGAAGTACGGCTTCAACGGCGTCGACATCGACTACGAGTACCCGACGACGATGAAGGACGCGGGCAACCCGCTCGACTGGACGATCGCCAACGGCCGCCGGGCCGGGCTGGTCGAGGGCTACGCGGCGCTGATGAAGACGCTGCGCGAGAAGCTGGACCGCGCGGGCGCGGCCGACGGCAGGCACTACCTGCTGACGGTGGCGGCCCCCTCCTCCGGCTACCTGCTGCGCGGCATGGAGACCTTCCAGGTCCAGAAGTACCTGGACTACGTCAACATCATGTCGTACGACCTGCACGGCGCCTGGAACGAGTACGTCGGCCCCAACGCCTCCCTCTTCGACGACGGCAAGGACGCGGAGCTGGCCGCCGCGGGCGTGTACACCACCTCCCAGTACGGAGGCATCGGCTACCTGAACACCGACTGGGCCTACCACTACTTCCGCGGCTCGATGCCGGCCGGCCGCATCAACATCGGCCTGCCCTACTACACGCGCGGCCACAAGAACGTCACCGGCGGCACCAACGGGCTCTGGGGCAGGGCGCCCTCCTCCAGTTGCCCGGCCGGGTCCGGCCTGACCAAGTGCGGGGACGGCGCCACCGGCATCGACAACCTCTGGCACGACCTCGACACCGAGGGCAAGGAGTCGCCCGCGGGGTCGAACCCGATGTGGCACGCGAAGAACCTGGAGAAGGGCATCGTCGGCGACTACGTCACCGACTACGGCTTCCCGGCCGGCACCCGGCTGACCGGGACCTACCAGCGCCACTACGAGCCCACCCTGGTCGCGCCCTGGCTGTGGAACGCCGAGAAGAAGGTGTTCCTGTCCACCGAGGACGAGCAGTCCGTGAAGGCCAAGGCGGACTACGTCGTCGACCGGGGCATCGGCGGCACCATGGTGTGGGAGCTGGCCGGCGACTACGCCTGGAACGCGGCCGAGGGGCAGTACGAGCCGGGCTCGACGCTGACCACGGCGATGTACGAGAAGTTCAAGAACGCCTCCCCCTACGGCGCCACGCGCGCGACGACCGACATGCCCGCCGAGGCGCTGGACATCGACGTGCGGTTCGGTGAGTTCCCGCTCGGCGACTCCAACTACCCGATCAGCCCCAAGCTGAAGATCACGAACAACACGGGCACCACCCTCCCCGGAGGCACGGAGTTCCGGTTCGACTACGGCACCTCCGCGCCCGGCAATGCCAAGGACCAGTCCGGCTGGGGCACCTCGGTGATCCGCAGCGACCACACCGGGAACAACGTCGGCGGGCTGAAGGGCGACCACCACCGCGTCTCGCTGAAGCTGCCCGCCTGGCAGTCGCTGGCGCCGGGCGCCTCGGCCACGGTGGACTTCGTCTACTACCTGCCGGTGTCCACCCCGTCGAACTGGACGGTGACGTTCGGCGGCAAGACCTATGCCCTGAAGGGCGATCTGGCCCGGGGCACGACCGTGGTGGACCCGGGCACGGGCACGGGCACCCCCACGCCGACGCCCACTCCCACCCCCACGCCGACTCCGACGCCGACGGGCGGCCCCGGGGCGTGCGCGGCGCCGGCCTGGGACGCGGGTACGGCCTACGGCGGCGGCAGCACCGTGTCGCACGAGGGGCACACCTGGAAGGCCAAGTGGTGGACGAAGGGCGAGAAGCCCGGCACCACCGGCGAGTGGGGGGTCTGGCAGGACCTCGGCGCCTGCTGACCCTCCCCTTCCGACCGGCCCGGCGGCGGTGACGACGGCCCTTGCCCGCCGCCGGGCCTCCCAGCCGGCCTCGCCGGATCACGCCGAACCGGCCAAGCTGGTCGACGTACACCGTCGGCCGGACGGTCCCGGCAGTTCTGCGCTGGGGCATGTCACATTCCGCCTGCGCCGCTCCGTCCCAGCCGACGACGGGCGCTCCGCCGGGGAGCGCCCCTGTGAGCGAAGGGGCTGAACAGCATGACGTCCATCCTGGTGACCGGCGGTACCGGAACCCTCGGCCGGCTCGTCGTCGAGCGGCTGCGGGCGGACGGGCACGAGGTGCGGGTGCTCAGCCGGCACTCCCGGCCCCACGCGGTCGACCTGCGGGAGGGCGGGCCGGGGCTGGACGCGGCGGTCGCCGGCGTGGACGCGATCGTGCACTGCGCCTCCTCCCCGCGCGGCGGCGACGAGCGGGCGGCGGCGAACCTCGTCGCGGCGGCCCGTCGGGCCGGCGTGCGGCACCTGGTCTACATCTCGATCGTCGGCGTGGACCGGGTGCCGTTCGGCTACTACCGGTCCAAGCACACCGTCGAGCGGCTGGTCGAGGAGTCCGGGCTGGGCTGGACCGTGCTGCGGGCGACGCAGTTCCACGACCTGCTGGTCATGGTGTTCCAGGCGCTGGCCAAGCCCCCGGTGATGCTGCTCCCGGCCGGGGTGCGGGACCAGCCCGTGGAGGTCGCCGAGGTCGCCGGCCGGCTCGCCGAACTGGCGGTGGGCGAGCCCGCGGGGCGGGTGCCGGACCTGGCCGGGCCCGAGGTGCGGACCTTCGAGTCGCTGGCCCGCGCGTATCGAGCGGCGACGGGGCGCCGGCGGGCGGTGGTGAACGTTCCGCTCGCCGGGAAGGCCTACCGGGCGTTCCGGTCGGGCGGTCATCTCGCGCCGCGGCGGGCGGTCGGCAAGGGGACGTTCGAGGAGTACCTGGCACGGCGGTTCGGCGGCGCGGGAGGCCGCTGAGCACCGGCGAGACCCCCGCCCCGGCCGCAGGGCAGGCCCCTTCGGCGCCCTCGGTCGCCCCGGGCGGCGGCGCGGCTATCGCTCCGGTGGGGCGAAGAGTTCGTCCTGGGCCGCGTCCCGGGCCGTCAGCAGCGCCCCGCGCAGGACGGCCCCGCCGCCCAGGGTGCCGGCCCGTACCTCGGTGGCGAGCGGGGACATCCGGGCGAGCCGGGCCTCCACCCGGCCGGCCAGGGCGTCGCCGCCGGCGCGGCCGACCTCCCGGCGAGCACCACGCAGCCGGGGTCGAGGACCGAGACGACGGCGGCGGCGCCGAGGGCGATCCGGTCGGCGAGGGCGTCGACGAAGCGCCCGGCGGCCGGGTCGGCGCCGAGGGCGCGCACCGCCTCCCGGACCAGCGCGGCCGCGCGCGGCGGGCCGGCCGCCGGGGCGCCGTCAGCCCGTGCTCCGCCGCGAGCGCCTCGACCGCCGCCGCCCCGGCCAGGGAGTGGAAGCCGCCGTCGCAGTCGGTGGCCGACGGCAGTCCCGAGGTCCCCGGCACGGGCAGGAACCCGACCTCGCCCGCACCGCCCGAGGCGCCCCGCCGCAGGGTGCCGTCGAGGACGACGGCGGCGCCGATGCCGACGCCGAGCCAGAGCAGGACGAACGTGTCCCGGTCCCGGGCGGCGCCGTCGCGCTGTTCGGCGACGGCGGCGAGGTTGGTCTCGTTCTCCACGCCGACCCGCGCCCCCGGGAACCGCTTCTCCAGCGCCGTGGCCAGCCGCCGGTGCCAGGCGGGCAGCTGGGTGGTGTCGCGCAGTTCACCGGTGGCCGGGTCGATGAGGCCCGGCGCGCCGATGCCGACGGTGTGCAGCCGGCCGGCCCCGGCCTCCCCGGCGACCCGCTCGACCAGTGACACGGCCTGCTCCACCGCCGGACCGGTGCCGAGGCCGCCGTCGATCGGCGCCGACGCCTCGGCGAGGACCCGGCCGACGAGGTCGGACACGAGCACGGAGACGCCCTCGGTGCGCACGTCGAGGGCGGCGAGGTGGGCCCGGTCGGCGACGATGCCGTACAGCCTGGCGTTGGGCCCGCGGCGCTGCTCGCCGGACTCCCCCACCACGGCGATCAGGCCGGCGGCGGTGAGCCGCTCGACGAGGTCGGCCACGGTCGGCCGGGACAGTCCGGTCAGCTGCTTCAACTGCGTGGCCGTCAGCGGGCCCTCCTGCTGGAGCAGGCGCAGGGCGAGCCGGTCGTTGATGGCCCGGGCGGTGCTCGGGGATGCGGGCATGCCGGGGATCCTTCCAGATCGACGGGCACGGGGGCCGCCGGCGAGGCCCCGCTGCTCGTCCCGCAGGGGCTGCCGGCCGGGATATCGGCTGTCTCTGTCGGCTATCTATCAGGCAGGGACCCTGATAGTTTACCGCCCGCGGCCGGACAGCCGGCGGCCGGGAGGACAGCTCTGGAGGGCCCCGGGAATGAGTGCAGTGATGTACGGGCAACGCGAGGTGCGGCGCGCGCGGTACGCCGTGGCGGCCGTGTTCGCCGCGCACGGCGCCGTCACCGGTTCGTTCGCGACCCGGGTGCCGTGGATCCAGGACCATGCCGGAGTGAGCGCGGGGCAGCTGGGGCTGGCGCTCGCGTTCCCCGCGCTCGGCGCGTCCGTCGCCATGCCGCTGGCCGGCCGGATCAGTCACCGGTTCGGCGCCCGGACCGCCCTGCGCGGCCTGATGGCCCTGTGGACGCTGTCGCTGGTCCTGCCGTCCCTCTCCCCCGGCCTGGTCAGCCTCTGCCTCGCGCTGTTCGTGTACGGCGCCACGGCCGGGATGGCGGACGTGGCGATGAACGCCCTCGGCGTCGAGGTGGAGAACCGTCTCGGCAGGTCGATCATGTCCGGGCTGCACGGGATGTGGAGCGCCGGCGCCCTGCTCGGCTCGGCCGGCGGTACGCTCGCCGCCCACCTGGGCACCGACGCCCGGCTGCACCACGCGGTGGCCGCCGCGGTGCTGACGGTGCTCGGCGTCGTCGCGTGCGGCTGGGTGCTGGACCTCCAGCCGGCCGAGGACGAGGACCCGCCGCCGCGGTTCGCGCTGCCGCCCCGGTCGGCGCTGCTGATCGGCGCGATCGGGTTCTGCGCGGTGTTCGCCGAGGGGCGAGCCTGGACTGGTCGGCGGTCTACCTCCGCGACGAGCTGGGGACCTCGGCGGGACTGGCGGCGGCCTGCACGACCGGCTTCACGCTCACCATGGCGGTGGCCCGGCTGGCCGGCGACAGGGTGGTGGACCGGTACGGCTCGGTGCGCACGGTCCGGGTGAGCGGGGTGCTGGCCACCCTGGGCGGGCTGCTCATCGTGTTCGGCGGGCACCCGGCGGTGGCGATGGGCGGCTTCGCGCTGATGGGCCTCGGCATCGCGGTGGTCGTCCCGCTGTGCTTCGCCGCGGCCGGCCGCAGCGGCGCCAACCCCAGCCTGGCCATCGCGGGCGTGGCCACCATCACCTACACCTCCGGGCTGGTGGCCCCGAGCGCCATCGGCGGCCTGGCCCAGCTGACCAGCCTGGTGGTGTCCTTCGGCCTGGTGACGCTGCTGTCCTGCGGTCTGGCCGCGTTGGCCGGCGTGCTGCGCGCCGGGGACCGGGACCGTCCGAAGATCAGCTCCGCGGGCGCAGCAGTTCCCGGCCCACGGCCCTGAAGGCCTCGCTCCACGGCGCCGGGCGCAGCGTCCCGGCGTCCAGGCGGACCAGCACCCGGGTGCCGTGGGCGTAGGTGACGGCGCCGTCCGCCGAGCAGAACCGGAAGCCGTACGTCAGACCGGTCGTGCCGAGCCGCTCCAGCCACAGGTGGACGGCGTACCCGCCGGGGGCGGTGACCGGCGCCTCGTAGCTGATGCGCAGCTCCTTCACCGCGTTGCAGGCGTCGCCGGCCGCGGCCCAGTCGCCCTCGAACCGGAATCCGTGCTGCTGCCACAGCTCGGCCCAGGCCCGCTCGACCATGAGGGGTAGCGGCGTTGTGCAGCAGGCCGAGCGCGTCCAGGTCGTCGAAGTGGACGGTGACGGGGACGAGCCGGCCGTAGGCGAGAGCGGGGGCGGCCGGGGCTTCGGCGGTCATGGGCGGTGCTCCTGGGACGTACGAGGTGAGTGCCGCCTACAACCACCGGCGGCGGCATCATCCTAAGCGGTTGCTCGGCCTCCCTCGCCCGGCCCGTGGGCGGGCCCGGCGCGCACGCGGCCCCGGACCGTCCCCGCGCCCGGCCCGGCGCGGCGCCCGGCGCACGCCCCGGCTCGAAGGCGCCCGGTGTGCGGAGCACGCCCCGCCGGGCCCGACAATGGACCGGCATCTGCACACCTGACGACGAAAGCGACACCCCCATGGATCTCGGCGTCCGCTGGAAACTGCACGGCGACGGGCGGACGCCCGCACCCGGAGCGGTGGTCCGCCCGACGAACGGCTCTCCTGGCCCCGCACGGCCGGGCTGGGCGCCCAGCACGTCGTGGCCATGTTCGGGGCGTCGTTCGTGGCTCCGGTGCTCATGGGTCTGGACCCCAACCTGGCGATCATGATGTCGGGTGTGGCGACCGCCGTCTTCCTGCTGGCGACCCGGGGCCGGGTGCCGAGCTACCTCGGCTGTTCGCTCTCCTTCGTGGGCGTCGCCGCGGTGATCCGGGCGCAGGGCGGTTCCAGCGCCACGGTGACCGGCGCGGTCTTCGTCGTCGGTGTCGCGCTGTTCCTGGTCGGGCTCGCCGTGCAGCGGTTCGGCGCCCGGATCATCCACGCCGCGATGCCGCCGATCGTCACCGGCGCGGTGGTCATGCTGATCGGCTTCAACCTGGCACCGGTGACCGCGGCCACCTACTGGCCGCAGGACCAGTGGACGGCCCTGCTGGTGATGCTGTTCACCGGCCTGGCCGTGGTCTGCCTGCGCGGGTTCTGGTCCCGGATCGCGATCTTCCTCGGGCTGGTCTTCGGCTACGCGGTCTCCTGGGTCTTCGACCGGGTCTTCGGGCAGATCCACTCGATGGACGCCACCGGCAAGGTCACCGACCACTGGCGGCTGGACCTCTCCGCCGTCGGCCAGGCCGACTGGATCGGCCTTCCCTCCTTCCACGGGCCCAGCTTCGAGTGGTCGGCGATCCTGGTCGCCCTGCCCGTCGTGATCGCGCTCGTCGCCGAGAACGCCGGACACGTCAAGGCGGTCGGCGAGATGACCGGCGACCCGCTCGACGACAAGCTCGGCACGGCGATCTCCGCGGACGGCGTCGGCTCCATGCTCTCCACCGCGGTCGGCGGCCCGCCCAACACCACGTACTCCGAGAACATCGGCGTCATGGCCGCGACCCGCGTCTACTCCACGGCCGCCTACTGGGCCGCCGCCGGCTTCGCGCTGCTGTTCGGCATCTGCCCCAAGTTCGGCGCGGTGGTGGCGGCCATCCCGGGCGGCGTCCTCGGCGGCATCACCGTCATCCTGTACGGCATGATCGGCCTGCTCGGCGCGCAGATCTGGATCAACGCCAAGGTGGACCTGCGCAATCCGCTGAACCTGGTCCCGGCCGCCGCGGGCATCATCATCGGCGTCGGCAACGTCAGCATGGAGTTCACCGACAACTTCTCCTCAGCGGCATCGCGCTCGGCACGCTCGTCGTCATCACCGGCTACCACGCGCTGCGCGCCTTCGCCCCGGCGCACCTGAAGACGCAGCAGCCGCTCCTGGACGAGGGCACCTCCTCCTACGACACCGAGGGCGGCGGCGAGGAGCACGGCGACGGCCCTCAGCGCGCCAGGTCGTAGGCGTACGACGGGGTGAACGTGCCCGGCCTGCCCCGGCAGCCGTCCGACTCCCCCGGCAGCTTCACCCACAGGTAGGCGTCGATGCGCGCCTCGCCGGTGCGCAGCGTCGGCGTGCGGCCCAGCGCGCGGCCCGCCGGGTCGCACCACGCCCCGTCGGCCGGTGCCCCGTTGCCGTTGCGGCTGGTGTCGACGACGGCGCCGAGGCCCGCGGCCCGCCGAGGGCGTCGAGGACCGCCCGGTCGTAGGCGATCTCGTCGGCGGTGGTGTGGAAGTTGGAGACGTTGCTGAAGACGCCGTCGGAGGAGGCGGCGGAGGCGGCCCCGGCCTGCCGCAGCCAGGCGGCCTGCCGGGCGGGCGCGTGCCAGCCGGAGTGCCCGGCGTCGTAGTAGACCCGGGCCCGCGGGTTGGCTTCCTTCAGGACGCGCCCGGCGCGGGCGAGGGAGGCGAAGCGGTCGGCGCGGGCGCCGGCGGACAGGCACTCTGCCTGGGACACCGAGTCGGGCTCCAGGATCACGATGACCTCCCCGAGCCGAGCCCCGCGGCGAAGCGGTCGATCCAGTCGTCGTAGGCGTCGAGGCCGGGCGCCCCGCCCTGGGAGTGTCCGCCGCAGTCCCGGCCGGGTATCGCGTAGGGCACGACGACCGGCACCCGGCCCTCGGCGGCCCCGCCGGAGGTCACCTCCCGCACCCGCGCGGTGATGGTCCCGGGCGTGAAGTCGGCGAACCACACGGCCGCCGGGTGAGCCGCGATCCGGGACTCGATGACCGGCCGCAGCGGATCGTCGGGGTGGCTGCGGACCCAGTCGAGCACCTGGGACTCGGGGTGCCGGTAGAGCCGGGTGGCGGCGGCGCGTTCCGTGCGCGGGGTCGCCTTCGGCTGCGGGGGACGGCTCGCCTCCCGCTCCGCGGGCGACGGCGAGGCGGGCGGGGACGGTGTCGCCGAGGACGCGGTGGGGGACACCGGCGCCGGCGGCGGGGACGGCACGACCTCGGGCGGGGACGCCAGCCGCGGCGGCCGGGTCAGCTCCGGTCCCGCCCGGTCGGTGCCGCCGTCGTCCCGCAGCGCGGACAGCATTCCGGCGACCGTGCCGGCCGCGACCACGACGGACGCCGCGGCGGCCATCGCGCCGCGCCGGGCGGCGCGCCTGCGCTCGGCCCGGCGGGCGGCCAGGCGCCGGGCACGAAGGCCTGACACTGACGCTCCCCTCCCCCCACGCGGCGGGCTCGTTACCCCGTTCCGGGGAAGCACCGGGCCCGCCGGTACTGCCGCCACCCTAAAGCTGCGACCCTGCCGCCATGGCGCACTGCGAGCAACTCACCACCGCCGTCGGCACGGTGGACACCGTCCTGTCCCGGATGCGCGCGCTCGGCACCGGCCTGCCGGACCGGGACGGCATCGCCGTGTTCAACCGCGTCTACCTGGCCGTCACGGAGGCGGTGGACCGGCACATCGACGGCGGGCGCTTCCCGGACGCGCGGGCGGCGACCGCGCTGGACGTGCGGTTCGCGCAGCGGTATCTGGCGGCCGTGGACGCGGTGGAGGCGGGCCTGCGGCCGCCGGCCTGCTGGCGGCCGCTGTTCCAGTTCCGCCGCCATCCCGGGGTACGCCCGCTGCAGTTCGCGCTGGCCGGCATCAACGCGCACATCGGCCACGATCTGGCGCTCGCCGTCGTGGACACCTGTCGTACGCTCGGCTGCGAACCCGCCGACCTGGAGGACGAGTTCGACCGCGTGGGCGATCTCCTCGTATCGCTGGAGGAGCGCATCCGCGACGATCTGATGCCGGGCCCCGACCTGCTCCAGATCGCCGACCCGCTCACCCATCTGCTGGGCTCCTGGAGCCTGGAGCGCGCCCGGGACGCCACCTGGGCGGCGGCCCGCGCACTGTGGGCGCTGCGCCGGACGCCGGACGTGGCCGGGGAGTTCACGGAGCGGCTGGACGCGGCCGTGGGGTTCGCGGGCCGCATGCTTCTCACGCCGCTTGCGGACTGATCCGGCCAACCGTGCCGCCGCCGCCCGGAACCGCCCGGTGACCGCTGTACGTTGGCGGCTCGGGAACTTCGACGGCGAAGGAGCACAGGCATGGCGACCCGGCTCGGACTCGGCCTCCCCAGATGCGTCAGTACGACCTCGGCAAGGACGTCCCCGACGTGGCCCGTGCCGCCGAGCGCACCGGATACGACAGCCTGTGGGTGTTCGAGCGGGCCCTGTTCCCCGAGCCCGCGACCCAGGGGCTGTACGGCATCGAGGGGCTGCCCTGGCCCGACGCCTACCGGAGCGTGGCCGAACCGCTGGTGACGCTGACCCTCGCGGCGGCCGCCACCGAGCGGGTCCGGCTCGGCACCAGCGTGCTCGTGGCGCCGCTGCACGTGCCGTTCCAGCTCGCCAAGAGCCTCGCCACGCTGGACGCGGCGAGCGGCGGCCGGGTGATCGCCGGTTTCGGCACGGGCTGGTCGCACGACGAATACGCGGCGGCCTCGGTGCGCCCGTTCGCCGAGCGCGGGCAGGCGCTGGACGAGCTGATCGCGGTGTGCCGTGCGGTCTGGGGCCCGGACCCGGTGGCGTACAAGGGGCACCTGACGAGGATCGCGCCCGCCGTGGTGGGCCCCAAGCCGGCCCGGCCGATCCCGATCATGCTGGCGGCGAGCAGCGCGCGGGCCCGGCGCCGGCTGGTCGACCACGCCGACGGCTGGCTGCCGGTGGGCACGGGGGCGGAGGCCGTCGCCCGGGAGTGGCGGCAGCTGCGCGAGCTGGCCGCCGAGCGCGGGCGGACGGAGCCGATCCGGACGGTGCTGCGGATCAACGCCGAGTACGGCGAGGAGGCGCCCGCCGACGGCCGGCGCCGTCCGTTCCAGGGCAGCGTCGACCAGATCGTCGCGGACCTGGCGGAGCACGCCGAGATCGGCCTGGACGAGATCCTGCTCGACCTCCAGGCCAGCCCGCGGGACGCCGAGGAGCTGAAGGACCTCGCCGCCGAGGTGTACGAGAAGGCGCGGGCGGCCGGGATCTGAACGGTCCCGGCCGCCCGGCCGCCGACGCAGGGCGGGCTCAGTCCTCGGGCAGCTCGACGGGCGCGATCTCGTCGTACAGGTCGCCGGGGCCGGGGTTGGACGGGTCGGTGGTCCCGCCGAAGTGGTGCATGACGCCCCAGACCGCGTTCAGCGCGGTCTGGACGGCGCCCTCGGCCCAGCCGGCCGTCCAGGAGATGTCGTCGCCGGCGAGGAAGATGCCCCGCTTGTCCTCGGGCAGCCGGTCCTGCATGAAGTGGGTGAACAGGCGCCGCTGGTAGCGGTAGTGGCCGGGCAGGTTGGCCTTGAACGCGCCATGAAGTAGGGCTCGTTCTCCCAGGAGACGGTCACCGGGTTGCCGATGATGTGCTTCCGGATGTCGACCTTCGGGTAGATCTCGCCGAGCGACTTCAGCATGACCTCCATCCGCTCGTTCGCGGACAGCGGCAGCCACTTCAGGCTGTCGTCGCACCAGGTGTACGACAGGCAGATCACGGCGGGCTTGTCGGGGCCGTCGTCCAGCAGGTAGGTGCCGCGGGTCATGCGGTCGGTGAGCGTCATCGACATGACGTCCCGGCCGGTCTCCTCGTCCTTGTCCAGCCAGAACGGCCGGTCCACGGGCACGAACAGCTTGCTGGACTCCATGTAGTGGGTGCGCTCGATGGCGGTCCAGTGGTCGATCGGGAACAGCGAGTCGTCGCACTGGATCTTGGAGAGCAGCATCCAGGACTGGGCGGTGAAGATCGCGGCCCGGTAGGTGCGGATGTCGCCGTTCGCGTCGGTCACCGTGATGTGGTTGCCGGCGGTGCGGTGCAGCCGGGTCACGGCCGGGCGCGGCTCGCCGTCCACGTGCAGGGACTTCAGCGAGGTGCCGTGCGGCCAGTGGACGATCTTCTCCGGCTCGCGCTCCCACAGGCGCAGCGGCAGCTGCTGGGAGCCGCCGACGATGCCGCGGTGGTGGTCGTCGGCCTCGGTGTAGACGACGCGGAGGATCTCCAGGATGGAGTTGGGGAAGTCGGTGTCCCAGCCGCCGGTGCCGAAGCCGACCTGGCCGAAGATCTCGCGGTGCCGGAAGGACTTGAACGCCTCGGACTCGCAGAGGAAGCCGTAGAAGGTCTGGTTGTCGAGCTTCTCGACCAGCTTGGACCAGATCTCGCGGATGCGCGGGACGTCGCGCTCGCGCAGGGCGCGGTTCATGTCGGAGAAGTCGGCGCCCTCCTCCAGGCACTTCGCCCAGGCGTCGGCGACGTCGCGGTAGACCTGCGGCAGGTCGTCCAGGGTCTCGGCGTAGTGCGACTCGCCCTTGAGGTCGACCACGGTCGACGGGGTGGCCTCGGCGAGGGGGTTGGGGAAGGGCTTGGTCTCCAGGCCGACCAGGTCGATGTAGTGCTGGAGCGCCGTCGAGGACGGCGGGAAGCGCATGGCGCCCATCTCGGCGGTCAGCGCCGGGTCGCAGCCCTCGAAGCCGACGGTACGCAGCCGGCCGCCGATCTGGTCGGCCTCGTACACGACCGGCTTCAGGCCCATCTTCATCAGCTCGTACGCGGCGACGATGCCGGACAGACCGCCGCCGATGACGGCGACCTCGGTGCCGTGCTCGGTCGCGGGTATCTGGCCGAGGCCCGCCGGGTGGGCGAGGAAGTCGTCGTACGCGTACGGGAAGTCCGGGCCGAACATGGTGATCGGCGGCTGCTGCTCGTCGGCGTGCTCGATCGCGTTGGGCACGGTGGACGTCATGGGGTACGGACTCCTTGCGCGGTGAAGCGGGGTGGGGGTGGTGCGGTGGTGGGGGCGCCCCGACGGGGCCGGCCGGGTCAGACGAGGGAGCCGTAGAGGCCGGGGCGGCGGTCCCGCAGATACGGGTTCGCCTCCCGGGAGGCCGCGAGGAACACCGGGTCGGCGTCGCCGAGGACCAGTTCCTCGCCCGGCCGGCCCGGGCGCGGGCCACTCCGTCGGGGCCGGCGAGCGTGGAGAGCCCGACGAACTCGAACTCGCCCTCGCGGCCGACCCGGTTGACGTACGCCACGTACATCTGGTTCTCGAAGGCGCGCACCGGCACCATGTGCTCGGCGACGAACTGGAACGGGTGCATCTGCGCCGTCGGCACCACGAGCAGGTCCGTGCCGGCGAGGGCGTGGGCGCGGACGTTCTCCGGGAACTCGACGTCGTAGCAGATCATCAGGCCGACGGTCAGGCCGTCCAGCTCGGCCTGGACCACGGGCTGCTCGCCGGGCGTGAAGTGCTCCTGCTCGAAGCAGCCGAAGAGGTGCGTCTTGCGGTAGCCGGCCAGGCGGGTGCCGTCGCGGGAGATCAGCTGGAGCGCGTTGTACACGGTCGCCCCGTCCCGCTCGGGGTAGCCGTAGGCGACGGCGATGCCGTGCCGGGCCGCCGTCTCCGCGACCGCGTCCGCCGCGTCGCCGTCGGCCGGTTCGGCCAGACGGCCGATGTCGTCGCCGATCGCGTACCCGGTCAGGAACATCTCGGACGTCACCAGGAGCCCGGCGCCCGCGGCGGCGGCCCGGCCCGCGGCCTCGTCGAGGACCTTGAGGTTCTCGGCGGGCGAGCCGGGGCGGCCGGAGCTCTGGAGCAGGGCGGTGCGCATGGGTGTTCCTCACCGGTGGGCGGGGTGTCGGGGCCAGATAGACGGTACGGTCGGCGGTCTCGGCCGGACAAGGAGAAGCCGTTGCGCGCCGGTGAGCGGATCGTTGCGTTCGGCGGGCCGTCGGCGGCGATTCGTTGCGCGCCCGGCGCAGCGGCCCGGGTACCGCCCGGACGGCGCCGGCGGCCGAGGCCGTTCCCGGCGCCGTCCGGGCAGGTCAGGGCCGCCGCCCGCGGCTTCCCCGGCGCGCCCGAGGGCCGGGGCCGCGGTCCGGGCCGCCGCCGCCAGTGCCAGCGCCGTCAGCAGGTACGGCACCGCCGACCAGGCGAAGGCGGTGCCGTGCCCGGTCACCGTGGCCGCCGCCGCGTAGAGGCCGTAGGTGGCGAGGGTGCCCAGCTCGGTGCCGAGGCCGGCGACGGAGGTCAGCGTGGCCCGGCCGGTGTCGTCGATGCGCTGCTGGAGCCGGGCGTCGGCCAGCACGGTGGCCAGCTGGAAGCCTCCGAAGGCGGCCGCGACGAGCAGCAGCCCGGCGGGGGTGCCCGTCAGCGCTCCGGTCGCCAGGGCGAGCGCGGAGCCGGTGAGCAGGGCGGCGAACCCGGGCGTGCCGAGCCGTTCGGCGGCCCCGCCAGCAGGCCGCCGGCGGTGGCGCCGGCCCAGATCACCAGCAGCAGCCAGGGCACGGTGGCCTGCGCGACGCCGGTGTCGTGGGCCAGCAGCGGGGTGTACTCGTCGAGCGCGCCCCACACCGAGGTCACGGCCGGTACGAGCAGCAGCGCGCCGCGCACGGAACGGTCGCCGCGGGCCTCGGCGAGCCCGGCGCGCAGGGTCGCGGTCCAGCTGCCGGCGGTGGCGGAGGGGGTGCGGTGCTCGGGGAAGCGCGTCGCCACGACCGCACCGGCCAGGCAGACCAGCACACTGGCCGCACCCACGGCCGTGTAGCCGCCCCGGTCGAAGACGGGGCCGGCCAGGCCCATCGCGGCCATCGTGGCGGTGATGCCGATCGCGCGGGCCCGGCCCATGACGCGGGCGTACCGGTCGGCGGCGCCGGCCCGGTCCAGTTCGTCGTAGACCAGCGCCTCCAGCGCCCCGGAGCCGAGGGCGCCGCCGGCGCCCCAGAGCACGAAGCCGAGCGCGAAGGCGCCGTAGGACGGCACCAGCACCCACAGGGCGAAGCCGGCGGCGGTGAGCAGCGGTCCGATGACCAGCAGCAGCCGGCGGGAGACGGCGTCGGCCCAGGCGCCGGAGGGGACCTCCAGCAGGACGCCGGTGAGCGACCACAGGGCGAACAGGGAGGAGATCTGCCAGACGGACAGACCGGTGTCGCTGAACAGCAGCGCGTACACCGGGTAGAGCAGGACGAACTCGTCGCAGAACGCCGAGGCGTAGAGCGTGCGCGTCAGCCGCCGGGCGTCGGCGGTGGTGGCGGGGCGCTCGGGTGAGAGAGTCATGAGGCCTTCCCGAAGGAGCGGATCGGACACCGTCAGGGGCGGTGTCCGAGGCGGTCCTCGGGAGGCGCGGCGGGTGGATCAATGTCGCCAGGTCATGTCACCGATGCTACGGGCTGCCCGGCCCGGGCGGGACCCACTCGGTGAGACCCGCCCGGCGGGGCGCTCCCGGCGGGGTGCTCCCGGTGGGGCGTCCAGCGGGGCCGCTGCGGTGCGGCTCAGGTGGGCGAACCCGACGAGAAGCGGCGCAGCAGGGGCGACAGCACCAGCACGGACTTGGTCCGCTCGACGAACGGCTCCCCGGCGATCCGCTCCAGGACCCGTTCGAAGTGCCGCATGTCGGAGGCGAAGACCTGGGCGATCGCGTCCGCGTCCCCGGTGACGGTGGACGCGGCCACGACCTCCTGGTAGCGCTCCAGGCCCCGCTGGATGGTCTCCGGCGAGGTGTTGCGGCGGCAGTAGATCTCGACGAACCCCTCGGTCTCCCAGCCGAGCGCGGCCGGGTCCACCCGGACGGTGAATCCGGTGATGGCCCCGGTCGCGCGCAGCCGGTCCACGCGCCGCTTCACGGCGGGCGCGGACAGGCCGACCAGGTGCCCGATGTCCGCGTAGGAGCGGCGGGCGTCCTCGGCGAGGGCGTGCACGATGCGTTCGTCGAGATCGTTCAGCACTGCGGGTGGTTCACTTCGCTTCTGGTGTGGCTGAGGCGCCCGCCGTGGCGAGGCGCGAACGGCGATGGCCGTAGAGGAAGTAGAACACGAGACCGGCGGCCATCCAGAATCCGAAGACGACCCAGGTGACGGTGTCGAGGCTGATCATGTTGTACGCGCAGAACAGGAAGCCCAGCACCGGCAGCACCGGACCGAACGGCACCTTGAACGTGCGCTCCAGCTCGGGCCGCTTGTAGCGCAGGACGATCACGGCGATGTTGACCAGACCGAAGGCGAACAGCGTGCCGATGCTGGTGGCGTCGACGAGCTTGCCCAGCGGGATGAGGGCCGCGAGGACACCGCAGAAGAGGGACACGATCACCGTGTTGAGGCGGGGCGCACCGGTCTTGGGGTGGACCTTGCCGAGGGCCTTGGGGACGAGGCCGTCACGGGACATCGCGAACAGGATGCGGGTCTGGCCGTAGAGGACGGTCAGCACGACGCTGGCGATGGAGATGACGGCGCCGAGGGCGAGCAGGGTGCCCCAGAACGTCTGGCCGCTGACGTCGTTCATGATCGCGGCGAGGGAGGCGTCGGAGCCCTCGAACTTCGTCCAGTGCCAGGCGCCGACGGCGACACCGGCGACGAGCACGTACAGCGCGGTGACGATGATCAGCGACAGCATGATGGCCCGCGGCAGGTCCCGCTTGGGGTCCTTGGCCTCCTCACCGGCGGTGGAGGCGGCGTCGAAGCCGATGTACGAGAAGAAGAGGGTGGCGCCCGCGGCGCTGACGCCGGCCATGCCGAGCGGCATGAAGTCGGCGTAGTTGCCCGACTTGAAGCCCATGAAGCCGACGGCGCAGAACAGCACCAGCGCGGCTATCTTCACCGCGACCATGATCGTGTTGGCGCGGGCCGACTCCCGGACGCCGCCGAGGAGGAAGACCATCGCCAGCAGGACGACGATCAGGGCGGGCAGGTTGATGATGCCGCCCTCGCCGGGGGCCGAGGACAGCATGGACGGGATGGTGACCCCGATGGTCCCGTCGAGAAGTTCGTTGAGGTACTCGCCCCAGCCGACGGCGACGGCGGCCACCGACACGCCGTACTCCAGCACCAGGCACCAGCCGCAGATCCAGGCGACCAGCTCGCCCATCGTTGCGTACGCATACGAGTAGGAGGAGCCGGCGACCGGGATGCTGCCCGCCAGTTCGGCGTAGGACAGGGCCGAGAAGAGCGCCGTCAGACCGGCGATCACGAAGGACACGGTGACCGCGGGCCCGGCCTCCGGGACGGCGTCGCCGAGGACCACGAAGATGCCGGTGCCGAGGGTGGCACCGATGCTGATCATGGTGAGCTGCCACAGCCCGAGCGAGCGGCGCAGCGAGCCTCCCTCGCCCTGTCCACCCTCGGCGACCAGGCGTTCCACTGGCTTGCGACGCATGAGGCGCGCACCGAGGCCCGGGACGGCGGGGCGGTGGTACTGCTGCTCTGCGGTGGTGCGCCTTGATCGAGCACGCGCTGTCTCCTTCGTCACTGCCGGTCTCGCGCGGCAGGGACCGACGGCGCCCCGCGACAGCCGGGACCCGTCGAGCGGGGTCCCCGCCACACACGTACAGCGCGTAACCCTACGAGGTTCGGCGTTGCTGCTGAAATGCAGCAACCTTGCGCGTGCCCGCAAGATCATTGCGTTGACCGGGCCGAGGCGTGCGTTCGTTGCGCCACGGCTGTACGACGTTGCACGAGGGGCCGTGAGCAGGCGTTCCGCGCCTTCCGCGGGCGCATCCCGCACCGGAACGCCGACGGCCCCGTTCCCTCCCGGCGAGGGGAGGGAACGGGGGCCGTGCGGGCCCGGCGGGGGTCAGCTCCAGCTGGCGTGCAGCGGCTTGCCCTCCGCGTAGCCGGCGGCGCTCTGGATGCCGACGACCGCCTTCTCGGCGAACTCCTCCAGGGAGGCGGCACCGGCGTAGGTGCAGGAGGAGCGGACGCCCGCGATGATCGAGTCGATCAGGTCCTCGACGCCCGGGCGGGCCGGGTCGAGGAACATCCGGGAGGTGGAGATGCCCTCCTCGAACAGCGCCTTGCGGGCCCGGTCGTAGGCCGACTCCTCCGAGGTGCGGTTGCGCACCGCGCGCGCGGAGGCCATGCCGAACGACTCCTTGTAGGGCCGTCCGTTGGCGTCGTGCTGGAGGTCGCCCGGGACTCGTAGGTGCCCGCGAACCAGGAGCCGATCATCACGTTGGACGCGCCGGCCGCGAGGGCCATCGCCACGTCGCGCGGGTGCCGCACGCCGCCGTCGGCCCACACGTGCTTGCCGTACTTCTTCGCCTCGGCGGCGCACTCCAGGACGGCGGAGAACTGCGGCCGGCCGACGCCGGTCATCATGCGGGTGGTGCACATGGCGCCGGGGCCGACGCCGACCTTGACGATGTCGGCGCCCGCCTCGATCAGGTCGCGCACGCCCGCCGCGGCGACCACGTTGCCGGCGACGACCGGGACCTGCGGGTCGAGGCCGCGGACCAGCTTCAGGGCGCTGATCATCGACTCCTGGTGGCCGTGCGCGGTGTCGATGACGAGGGTGTCCACGCCTGCTTCCAGCAGCTGCTTGGCCTTGCCCGCCACGTCGCCGTTGATGCCGACGGCAGCGGCGATGCGCAGCCGTCCCGGGCGTCGACGGCCGGCGTGTACAGCGTGGCGCGCAGGGCGCCCTTGCGGGTCAGGATGCCGGCCAGGCGGCCGTCCCCGTCGACGGCCGGGGCGTAGCGGCGGTTGGCGTGGTCGAGGGTGTTGAACGCCTCGCGGGGGTCCATGTCCGCGTCGATCAGCAGGAGGTCCTTGGACATGACCTCTTCGAGCTGGGTGAAGCGGTCCACGCCGGTCAGGTCGGTGTCGGTGACCACGCCGATCGGCTTGTGGTCCCCGTCGACGACGACGCCGGCGTTGTGGGCGCGCTTGGGCAGCAGGGCCAGCGCGTCGGCGACGGTCTGGTGCGGGGCGAGCACGATCGGGGTGTCGAGGACGTGGTGCCGGCCCTTGACCCAGCTGACGACCTCGGTGACGACCTCGATCGGGATGTCCTGCGGGATGACCACGAGGCCGCCGCGCCGGGCCACGGTCTCGGCCATGCGCCGGCCGGCGATGGCGGTCATGTTGGCCACGACGAGCGGGATGGTGGTGCCCGTGCCGTCCGGGGAGCTGAGGTCCACGCCCTGCCGCGATCCGACGGCGGACCGGCTCGGGACCATGAAGACGTCGTCGTACGTCAGGTCGTACGAGGGCTGGATGTCGTTGAGGAAACGCACGTGCTGCACATCCCAGTCGATCAGAGGTGGCCCCCGGACAGGTCAGCCAGGGGGAAAGAGCACGTACTTCATTCTCCCATGACCTGGGGCCCGCCATGCCCCGGCAGATCGTCCAGGCTGGTCAGGGAGGCGTTCGGAGGATCATCCAGGGCCCAGCGTGACGAACAGCCCGGGGCCCCGGTCCGTCGCCTCCGCGAACACCTCCTCGGCGACCTGCCACTCGTCGGGCCGCGCCTCGGCGTACGCCCGCCAGCCCCGCACGACGACCAGCAGGCCCCGCTCCACGGCGCCCTCCGGCCAGAGGGCCGGGTCGGACAGGGAGTCGGCGAGGGCGTCCCAGTTGCGGCCGAACCAGTCCGGCAGGTCCAGCGCCCGGGCGCAGCGGTCCATCAGTCCCGCCTTGTCCCGCACCCCGTCCAGCTCCACCGTGAGCACGATCCGGCCCGCGGGGTCATCCGTCGTCATCGCTCAGCACCGTCCTGGTCTCGGTCGTGGGTCGTCGGTGGAACGTCTCCCCGCCCCGCCCGCCGGCGATGCGCCGGGGCGGGCGGGACGCACGCACCGCGTGCGGCACGCGCGGTCCCGGCCCGGCCGTCCTCCGGTGCCTCCCGGTCAGGGGCCGTCGGGGTCGGCGCGGTTGAGCGCCGGCCGCGGCGTGGGGCCGGCCGTCATCAGGTAGTCCGCGGCCGAGGTGTCCGTCACCAGGCTGGTGACGAGACCGGAGCGCAGCACCGCGTCGATGGCCGCCGCCTTGCGCTGCCCGCCCGCGATCGCGACGACCTCGGGGATGCGGCGCAGCTGGTCCGCCTTGACCGTGATGCACCGCTCCCCCAGGTCCCGCCCGACCCGGCGCCCCTCGGCGTCGAAGAGGTGCGCGGACATCTCGGCGGCGACACCGAGCGAGGCGTAGTGGGCGCGCTCCTCGTCGCTGAGCATGTCGTGCACCGTGGAGATGCCCGGCTCCCAGGAACCGATGGAGACGCAGGCGACCGTGACCTTGTCGAAGTACTCGAAGGCCCGGGCGATGCCGGTCTGGTGGCGCAGCGCCTCGGCGGTGGCCGCGTCCGGCAGCAGCATCGGCGCGTAGATGGGGTGCGCGTCGCCGCCCGACACCTGGGCGGCGCGGCGCACGGCCTCCACGGAGCCGCGCTCGGCGGTCCCGGCGTCGTACACGCCGGTCAGCTGCACCACCGTGCAGGGCGGCAGCCGGTCCAGGGCCGCCGCCATGTGGATGGTGGACCGGCCCCAGGCCAGGCCCAGCACGTCCCCTCGTTGACCAGTTCGCCGAGCAGGTCGGCGGCCACTTCTCCCAGGTTCTCCGGGTCGGGGGTCTCCTCGGCGTCCGCCGGGGACTCCACGACGACCGCGTGCCTGAGGCCGTACCGGGCGCGCAGCGCGTCCGAGCGCTCGGCGTCCAGTTCGGCCGGGACCCGGATCTCGATGCGTACGAGGTCCCTTTCGAGGGCGGTCTCCAGGACCCGGGCCACCTTGAAGCGGCTGACGCCGAACTCCTCCGCGATCTGGATCTTGGACTTGCCCTCGAGGTAGAAGCGGCGGGCCATGGCCGCCGCCTGCACCAGCTCAGCGGGTCCCATCCGCATGGCTGACCGGCCCGCCGACATACCCGACACGGCGATCTCCTCACTGCTGTTCACATACTGGGCTGCTCACACACTGGATTCGCCGTTCATCCTTGCAGATCCTGCGCGTGTGATCAGCCCTGATGGGCGCCGTTCACTTCTCGTTCTTCAGTGGGCGCACGCCCAGGAGGCGTTCGCCGTCGCCTCCTCGGCCTGTGTGCGCAGTGCACGTACCGCCTCGGCCGGGTCCGCCGCCCCGTACACAGCCGACCCCGCGACGAAGACGTCGGCGCCCGCCTCGGCGCACCGCTCGATCGTCGACGCCGAGACCCCGCCGTCGACCTGGAGCCACAGCTCCAGACCGTGCTTGGCGATCAGCTCACGGGTGCGCCGGATCTTGGGCAGCATGATGTCGAGGAACGCCTGGCCCCGAAGCCCGGCTCGACCGTCATGACCAGCAGCATGTCCAGCTCGGGGAGCAGGTCCTCGTACGGCTCGATCGGCGTCGCGGGCTTGAGCGCCATGGAGGCGCGCCCGCCCTTGGCCCGGATCTCGCGGCGAGGCGCACCGGGGCGGCGGCGGCCTCGACGTGGAAGGTGACGGACCCGGCACCGGCCTCCACGTACTGGGGGCCCACCGGTCGGGGTCCTCGATCATGAGGTGGCAGTCCAGCGGGGTGTCCGTGGCCCGGGCCAGGGACTCCACGACCGGCACGCCGAGCGTGAGATTGGGGACGAAGTGGTTGTCCATCACGTCGACGTGGAGCCAGTCGGCTCCCTCGACCGCCTTGGCCTCGTCCGCGAGGCGGGCAAAGTCGGCGGACAGGATGCTGGGGTTGATCTGCACGGCCATGACCCAAGCCTGCCATGCCCTCGGGGGTTTCCCGCACCGGTCTCGGGTGGAGGCGGCCGCCGTCGCGGGCGCGGGTGTCCCGTGGCCCGCCGCGCGCGGCCCGCGCCGCTGGTGGGCGGGCGCGGGCGGCCGGCGTCAGGCGGTCCTGCGGATCAGCGCCAGATACATGGCGTCGGTGCCGTGGAGGTGGGGCCAGAGCTGGACGTCGGGGCCCTCGCCCAGGTCGGGCACGCCGGGGAGCAGGGGCGGGCGTCGAGGAGGTCCGAGCCGGGGAACTGCTTGAGCACGTCGGCGACGACGGCCCGGGTCTCGGCGAGGTGGGGGAGCAGGTGGCGTAGCCGACCACGCCGCCGACGCGCACGGACTCCAGGGCGGTGCGCAGCAGGCCGCGCTGGAGGGGGGCGAAGCCGTCCAGGTCCTCCGGGCGGCGCCGCCAGCGGGCCTCGGACGGCGGCGGAGGGCACCGAGGCCGGTGCACGGCACGTCGACGAGCACGCGGTCGAAGCTGCCGGACCGCCACGCGGGACGGGTCCCGTCGGCGGCGATCACCTGGTACGGCCCCGGATTGCCGTCCAGCGCCCTGGCCACGAGTCCGGCCCGGTGCGGCTGCTTCTCGGAGGCGAGCAGGACGGCCCCCCGCTCGGCGGCCAGCGCCCCGAGCAGGGCGGCCTTGCCGCCGGGTCCGGCGCAGCCGTCCAGCCACCGCCGGTCGGGCCGTCCAGCGGCGCGTTGGCCAGCGCGAGGGCGACCAGCTGGCTGCCCTCGTCCTGTACGCCGGCCCGCCCCTCGCGCACCGCCGCGACGGCACCGGGCTCGCCGCCCTCGGTGAGCCGCACCGCGTAGGGCGACCAGCGTCCCGGTACGGCGGCCTCCTCGCCGAGGAGTTCCGTGGTCGTGGCCCGGCCGGGCCGGGCGACCAGGGTCACCTCCGGCCGCTCGTTGTCGGCGGCGAGCAGGTCCTCGATGCCGGACCGGCCGCCGCCGAGGGAGTCCCACAGCGCGGAGACGACCCAGCGGGGGTGCGAGTGGACGACGGCGAGGTGGTCCTCGGGATCCTCGTCGTAGGGGGGCGCGACCCGCTCCAGCCAGCCGTCGAGATCGTCCTGCGCCACCTTGCGGAGCACGGCGTTGACGAACTTGGCCCGCCCGTCGCCGAGGACCACGCGGGCCAGCTCGACGGTCGCGGAGACCGCCGCGTGGGACGGGATCCGGGTGCCGAGCAGCTGGTGCACGCCGAGGCCCAGCACGTCGAGCACGGGCGGGTCGACCTCGCGCAGCGGCCGGTCGACGCAGGCCGCGACGATCGCGTCGTACGTCCCCTGCCGGCGCAGCGTCCCGTACACCAGCTCGGTCGCGAGGGCCGCGTCCCTGGCATCGAAGTCGCCGCCGTCGCGGGCCTTGCGCAGCAGCGGGGCAGGACGAGGTTGGCGTACGCGTCCCGCTCGTCCACGGCCCGCAGCGCCTCGAAGGCGAGGATGCGGACGGGGTCCTTCTTGGGCCGCCGGTAGGGCTTGCCGGGTTTGCGGGGACGACGGGGCTGGTCGCTCACGAAAAGGTGCTCCGGATGGTGTGAAGAACGTGCGCCACCAGCGTACGTCGGCGGGGGCGGGGGGCCGGCCGGTGGCCGGGCGGGACCGGCGGGATCAGCCGCCGACCCGCTCCCCGTTGGCGATCCGCACCCCGCGCGCCCAGTCCGCCGCGCGCATCGGCTTCTTGCCCTGGGCCTGCACCCACAGCAGCTCGACGGCGTACGAGCCGGTGCCGACGTACACGTTGTTCTTGCCGGCGGCGAGCTGCCCGGGGCGAGGTCGGTCCGGTCGGGCACGGGCGCCGCCTGGACGATCTTGAGCCGTTCGCCGCGGAAGGTGGTCCAGGCGCCGGGGGCGGGCGTGCAGCCGCGCACCACGCGGTCGACGCGCAGGGCCGGGGTGTTCCAGTCGACGTGCGCGTCCTCGACGGACACCTTCGGGGCGAGGCTGACGCCGTCGGCGGGCTGCGGCACGGCCTTCAGGGTGCCGTCCTCGATGCCGTCCATGGTCGCGGCGAGCAGTCCGGCGCCCGCGAAGGCGAGCCGCGTCAGCAGGTCACCGCTGGTGTCGGTGGGGCGGATGGTCTCGGTGACGGTGCCGTAGACGGGCCCGGAGTCGAGCCCTTCCTCGATGAGGAAGGTGGAGGCCCCGGTGATCTCGTCGCCCGCCATGATGGCGTGCTGCACCGGCGCGGCCCCCCGCCAGGCGGGCAGCAGCGAGAAGTGCAGGTTGACCCAGCCGTGCGCCGGGACGTCCAGGGCGACGCGGGCAGCAGGGCGCCGTAGGCGACGACGGGACAGCAGTCGGGCGCGATCTCCCGCAGCCGCTCCAGGAAATCGGGGTCCTTCGGCTTCGCCGGCTTGAGCACCTCGATGCCGGCCTCCTCGGCCCGCTCGGCCACAGGCGACGCCACCATCCGGCGGCCGCGCCCGGCGGGCGCGTCGGGCCGGGTGACGACGGCGGCCACCTCGTGCCGCTCGGAGGCGATCAGGGCGTCCAGGGCGGGAACGGCGACCTCGGGGTACCGGCGAAGACGAGCTTCATGGGCGGCGGGAGCCTCTCGAGCGACGACGACGGAGCAACGCCCCAGTCTATGTGCGCCCACCCCGCCCCACGCCGACGGTTCCCCGACCCGGAGCACACAGCCCCCCCACGCCGACCGGGCAGGGCGGTGGGGCGGACGCGGGAGGAAGACGGCCTGCGGAAGGTGGCCTTCCCCGCTGAGAGCCGCCGGCGGCGCGGCACCCCCCGCTGGGAACGTCCGTCTCCCGGCCGCCCGGAAACGGTCGGTGCGCGGGCGGGGAAGCCACCCCGAGGCCGAAGGCCGAGGGGCGTACGCATATGCCGCCACGCCCCCACCCCGTGACCCCGGAAGCACTCCCGCGTTGGTCAAGAAAGAGTTGACCAACGGGCCGCCCCAGCGGCCCGATTCCTTTCAACGCCGGTTCGAGAGGCTTGTTCATGGCCGACCACGCAACCCACGACGCCCAGGCCCGGGCCAGCCTGCACCTGCTGGTGCGGGACATCGAGCGGGTCCGCCGGCAGGTGGACGCACTGCGCACGCTCACCGCCCAGCTCGGCAACGTCTACCGCCCGCGCCGCTCCGGCCCCTCCACGGGCTTCGTCGTCTACGGACGCGCCCCCGCCCCGACGGTCCGTCTCGCCCAGGAGCTGCGGGACAGTGTCGAGACCCTGGTCACGGCCGCCGTGGACTTCGACCGCTCGCTCGGCTTCTCGTGGGACGCGGTGGGCTCCGCCCTCGGCGTCACCAAGCAGGCCGTCCACCGCCGCTACGGCGCCCGCCGGGCCGCCGCCGCACAGCCGGCCGCCGCCGACCCGGCCGAGCGCACGGCGGAGCCGTCGGGCACCCGCACGGTCAACGTGGGCACCGGCGTCCCCACCGTGCCGACGGTCCCCGCCGCCCGCTCCATGCCGACCCAGCCGACGGCGGGCAGCCCGTCCCTGCGCGACGAGGTCCGCCCCACGGCCTTCCCAGCCCCCGCAACGGCTGACGACGGCCGCCGCCCAGCCCGCGCAAGGCCGGCCGAAGGCCGACGAGCCCGCAACGGCCGAACGACAGCCGACGAGCCCGCAACGGCCGGCCGACGAGCCGGCGCAACGGCCGCCGAGCCGCCCACGCCCTCCCGGCACCGTCCCGGAGGGCGTCGTCTGTCGCACCGGCCTCATCCGATGTCCGGCGGATCGATGCGCACCCGCACGGGGGCCCCGGCCGCCCCCCGCCCGGAGCCGCCGGCGCCGCCTCCGCCCGCCATCCGCGCGGCCTGCGCCGCCTTCAACGCACCGGCCAGCGCCGCCCCGCGCCCCGGCGGCACCCGCACCAGCGCCCTTTCCCACCGCTCCCCGGCGGCGGCGCCCCCGGCCTGCGGGCCCGCCCGGCCGTCGTGACCGGCATCGGCACCGGCCCCAGCACCTCCGCCTCCGCGGGCAGCTCCGCCGTACGGAGGAAGTCGGCCACCGCCTCCGGGGCCCGGACACGGCCGCCATCCGCGACACCGGCGGAAACCCCAGCTCCGCCCGCTCGGCCAGCTCCCGCACGGCATGCCCGACGGGGTCCCACCGCACCAGCGCCTGCACCGGCCGCAGCGTCGGCTCGGCCACGACCACCACCGTCCCGCCGGCTGCCTGGGGCCGCACCAGCGCCCCGGCGGCCAGCCAGCGCCGCAGGGCGTCCTCGCCGGCCCGCAGATCCGGCCGTCCCAGCATGGCCCAGCCGTCCAGCAGGAGCGCCGCCGCGTAACCGCCCTCGGCGACGGGTTCCGCCCCCGGCGTGCTCACCACCAGCGCAGGCGTCCCCGGCACGGTGTCGAGCACATGCTCACGCCCCGAGGTCCGCACCGGCACCGCGGGAAAGGCCCGGCCCAGCTCCTCCGCCGTGCGCCGCGCCCCCACGACCTGCGCCCGCAGCCGGGCGACCCGCACGCCGGGCAGTGCCAGCCGTCCTCCTCGCGCCCGCACCACCCGCACCGCAGCGCCGCCGCGCCCTCCTGCCCCTCCAGCGGCCCGGAGCAGTGCCGGCACCGCGCCGGCGCCCGGCAGACGGCACACGCCATCCGGGCACGTATCCCCGGCGCGGCACCTGCACCAGGACCGGTCCCTGGCGCAGCCCGTCGCGGACCACCTGCCAGGCGAGGGTCGGCAGCCGCGCGGCACGCGCCGCCTCGTCGCGGGCCAGGTCGGCGTCCCCCACGGTGCGCACCAGCGGCGCGGCGGCCCGGACCTGCTCCCGGGTGGCGGTCAGCGGCCGGGCCCACCCGCTCTCCACGAGCTGCGCGGCCTCCACCGTGCAGCCGAAGCCGCCCAGCAGGAATCCGCACCTGTCCTGGGCCGCCCGCAGCAGCAGCACCTCGCGGGCGTGCGGCTGCGGCGCGTGCTGCTCGCTGTGGCTGTCGTCGCCGTCGTCCCACAGGGCGACCAGGCCGAGGTCGCGGACGGGCGCGAACATGGCGGCGCGGGTGCCGATCACCGCCCGTACGGCGCCCCGGCGCACCGCGAGCCACTGGGCGTACCGCTTCTCGGCCCGGCGTCGGCGGTGAGCACCGCGTGCCGCCCCTCCCCCAGCACCGAGGTCAGCGCCGCGTCGACGCGGGCCACCGACCGGCCGTCGGGCAGGACGACGAGCGCGCCGC
Source organism: Streptomyces sp. SW4 (assembly GCA_003248315.1). Lineage (GTDB taxonomy): Bacteria > Actinomycetota > Actinomycetes > Streptomycetales > Streptomycetaceae > Streptomyces. The sequence continues at coordinate 4,651,079 of QKWM01000004.1, read as the reverse complement.
GCCCCGAGGCCAGCGTGGCCGCGACGGCCCGCGCCAGCTCCTCGCTCCAGGCCGGCCCGGGCAGCGCGTTCCACACGGCCCGCGGTGAGCCGCCCGAGGCCAGGGCGGCCAGGAACGCCGGCCCCTGCCCGTACCGCTCCCAGGGGCCGGGGCGGGGCGGGGGCGGCGGCAGCGGGCGGGCGAGGGCCGCTTCTCGGCGCGGGCGCTGCGCGGCGGCACGGCCAGTTGCAGGACGTCCGCGAGGCTGCCCGCGTACCGGTCGGCGACGGCGCGGGCGAGGCCCAGCAGTTCCTCGGAGAGCACCGGTTCGGGCGAGACGACCTGGGCCAGTGCCGCGAGCGGTCCGGAGTAGTCGGAGGCGGGAGCCGCTCGACGAGGAAGCCGTCGACGAGTCCGCCGCCCTCGCGGCGCCCTTCCCTGACCCGGTGCCGCCCGGCCCCGAAGCGCACCCGCACCCGCACGCCCGGCTGGGCGTCGGCGTCGAGTTCCTCGGGCACCGCGTAGTCGAAGTACCGGTCGAGGTGCAGCACGCCCTTGTCGACCAGGACGCGGGCGACGGGCAGGTCCTTGGCGAGGGCCGCGCCCCGCCAGGTCCGCGCTTGGCGCGCGGGGCCGTGGCCTTGCGCACGCTCTCCCGGATGAGCGCGAGCTGCTCGGGCGGCGCCCCTCGGCGCCGCCGCCGGCCTGCCCGTTCTCGCTGCTCACGCCTGCATTCTTACCAAAGCCCACTGACAGCCGCGGACCGGCACCGCGCCCGCCGGAAGGCGTCCCGCCCGGACACGCCGAAGCCCGGCGCCCGAAGGGAACCGGGCCTCGGTGCCGGCGTGCGGACTGCTAGAGCCCGGCCGCCCGGCGCAGCGCGTCCACGCGGTCGGTGCGCTCCCAGGTGAAGTCGGGCAGCTCACGGCCGAAGTGGCCGTAGGCGGCGGTCTGGAGTAGATCGGGCGCAGCAGGTCGAGATCGCGGATGATCGCGGCCGGGCGCAGGTCGAAGACCTCGTCGATGGCCTTCTCGATCTTCTCGGCGTCGATCTTCGCGGTGCCGAAGGTCTCCACGAACAGGCCGACCGGCTCGGCCTTGCCGATGGCGTAGGCGACCTGGACCTCGCAGCGGGAGGCGAGGCCCGCGGCGACGACGTTCTTGGCGACCCACCGCATGGCGTAGGCGGCCGAGCGGTCCACCTTGGACGGGTCCTTGCCGGAGAAGGCGCCGCCGCCGTGGCGGGCCATGCCGCCGTAGGTGTCGATGATGATCTTGCGGCCGGTCAGGCCGGCGTCGCCCATCGGGCCGCCGATCTCGAACCGGCCGGTGGGGTTGACCAGCAGCCGGTAGTTCTCGGTGTCGAGCTTGATGCCCTCGTCCAGCAGCGCCTTCAGCTCCGGCTCCACGACGAACTCGCGGATGTCGGGGGCCAGCAGCGAGTCCAGGTCGATGTCGGAGGCGTGCTGCGAGGAGACGACGACCGTGTCGAGGCGGACGGCCTTGTCGCCGTCGTACTCGATGGTGACCTGCGTCTTGCCGTCGGGACGCAGGTAGGGGATCGTGCCGTTCTTGCGGACGTCCGACAGGCGCTTGGACAGGCGGTGCGCGAGGAAGATCGGCAGCGGCATCAGCGTCGGCGTCTCGTCGGAGGCGTAGCCGAACATCAGGCCCTGGTCGCCGGCGCCCTGCCGGTCCAGCTCGTCCTCGTCGCCCTCGACACGGGTCTCGTAGGCCGTGTCGACACCCTGCGCGATGTCCGGGGACTGCGCGCCGATCGAGACGGACACGCCGCAGGAGGCGCCGTCGAAGCCCTTCTTCGAGGAGTCGTAGCCGATCTCCAGGATCTTGCCGCGGACCAGGGTCGCGATGTCCGCGTAGGCCTTGGTGGTGACCTCTCCGGCCACGTGCACCAGACCGGTGGTGATCAGGGTCTCGACGGCGACCCGGGAGGTCGGGTCCTCGCGCAGAAGCGCGTCGAGAATGGTGTCGCTGATCTGGTCAGCGATCTTGTCGGGGTGACCTTCGGTCACGGACTCCGAGGTGAACAGGCGACGGGACACAACGCTCCCTGGGGTTGCAGCGGCTGCTGGCTGATCATTTGCGGACGGCGCGGGAGCTGCACCCGACGACGTCCTGGAACAGTTTATCGGTCGCACTCGGCCGTGGCCTCACCCGTCTCGCCTCTCGGAAACGCTGTGACCTGCGGCACGGGCATTCTGCCCAACGCGAGCCCCCTTGGCCAGGGGCGCCACGCTCGAATGTGCGGGGTTCGAGCGGGCGGCCGAGCGGTGCCGGACACTCAGCCGAGCCGCTGTGCCACGAGGTCCCAGACCGTGTCGGCCAGGGCCTCCTTCGGGCCGTGCGGGACGGGGGTCTCGCTGCCGTCGGCGCCGAGCACCACGGCCTCGTTCTCCTCCGCGCCGAAGGTCTTGCGCTCCCCCACCTCGTTCACCACGAGGAGGTCGCAGCCCTTGCGCTTCAGCTTCGCCCGGCCGTTGGCCAGGACGTCGTCGGTCTCGGCGGCGAAGCCGACGACGACCTGGCCGGGGCGGGCGCGGCCGGCGGAGATCTCCGCGAGGATGTCCGGATTGCGCACCAGGGCGACCGGCTCGGGCTCCTGGTCGTCCTTCTTCTTGATCTTGCCGGTCGCGTAGGCGGCCGGGCGGAAGTCCGCGACGGCGGCGGCCATGACGACGGCGTCGGCGTCCGCCGCGGCCCGCAGCACGGCCTCGCGCAGGTCCACCGCGGTGCCCACCGGCACCACGTCCACGCCGGCCGGGTCCGGCAGGGACGTGTTGGCGGCGATCAGCGTGACCCGGGCGCCCCGCGCGGCGGCGGTGCGGGCCAGCGCGTAGCCCTGCTTGCCGGAGGAGCGGTTGCCGAGGAAGCGGACGGGGTCGAGGGGCTCGCGGGTGCCGCCGGCGCTGACGACGACGTGCCGTCCGGCGAGGTCCGGCTCGGCGCCGCCGCGGGCGAGGACGCGCCGGCAGACCTCGAAGATCTCGGCGGGGTCGGGCAGCCTCCCCTTGCCGGTGTCGACGCCGGTCAGACGGCCGACGGCCGGTTCGATCACGACGGCGCCGCGGCGGCGGAGGGTGGCCACGTTCTCCTGGGTGGCCGGGTGCTCCCACATCTCCGTGTGCATGGCGGGGGCGAAGACGACCGGGCACCGGGCGGTGAGCAGGGTGTTGGTCAGCAGGTCGTCGGCGAGGCCGTGGGCGGCCTTGGCGAGCATGTCGGCGGTGGCGGGGGCGACGACGACGAGGTCGGCGTGCTGGCCGATGCGGACGTGCGGGACCTCGTGGACGTCGTCCCAGACCTCCGTCGAGACCGGGTTGCCGGAGAGCGCGGACCAGGTGGCGGCGCCGACGAAGTGCAGGGCGGAGGCGGTGGGGACGACCCGGACGTCGTGTCCGGACTCGGTGAACCGGCGGAGCAGCTCACAGGCCTTGTACGCGGCGATGCCGCCGCTGACCCCCAGCACGACCTTGGGCTTGTCCACTGTCACTCCCCGACCTCGGAAAACCTTCGACACCCATCACACACCACAGGCCCGGCAGACGGACTGCCGGGCCTGTGGAACGTCAGCGTCGAGCTGATGACACCGCCGCGACTACTGGGCCGGGCCCTCGACGGCCTCGGACGTCAGCAGCCCCGCGTTGATCTCGCGCAGCGCGATCGAGAGCGGCTTCTCGTGGACGTGGGTGTCGACGAGGGGACCGACGTACTCGAGGAGGCCCTCGCCGAGCTGCGAGTAGTACGCGTTGATCTGGCGGGCCCGCTTGGCCGCGTAGATCACGAGGCTGTACTTCGAGTCGGTGGCCTCGAGGAGCTCGTCGATCGGCGGGTTGATGATGCCCTCGGGCGCGGAGATGGAAGAGGACACGCTCTACCTTCCGATGGATGGGAAAGAATCAGTCTCAGTGACCGCTCGCGGACCGCTCACGGCGAACGGCGACGATCACACGACGTTCATCAAGGCTAGCAGCTCTCGCGCCACGTCCTCGACGGAGGTGTTGACCAGGGTCGTGTCGAACTCCGGCTCGGCGGCCAGCTCGGTCTTGGCCGCCGCGAGACGGCGTTCGATCACCTCGGGCGGCTCGGTGCCCCGGCCGGTGAGCCTGCGCACCAGCTCCTCCCAGGAGGGCGGAGCCAGGAACACCAGCTGGGCCTCCGGCATGGACTCGCGGACCTGCCGCGCGCCCTGCAGGTCGATCTCCAGCAGCACCGGCTCACCCTTCTCCAGGCGCTCCAGCACGGCCGCACGCGGCGTGCCGTAGCGGTTGCCGGCGAACTCGGCCCACTCCAGCAGCTCGCCGTTGGCGATCAGCTTGTCCATCTCCTCGTCGGTGACGAAGAAGTAGTGGACTCCGTGCTGCTCGCCCGGGCGGGGCCTGCGGGTCGTCGCCGACACCGAGAGCCAGACCTCGGGGTGTTCCTTGCGCATATGGGCGACGACCGTGCTCTTGCCGACCCCCGAGGGGCCGGAGAGCACGGTCAGCCGCGGACGTTCACTCATGCAGCGATTATTCCAGTTGTCCCGGAGTGCTCCGGACTCAGTTGCCGGTGCTGCCGAACTCGCGCTCCAGGGAGGCGATCTGGTTGGAACCGAGGCCACGCACGCGGCGGCTCTCGGAGATACCGAGTCGCTCCATGATCTGCTTGGCGCGGACCTTGCCCACGCCCGGCAGGGACTCAAGAAGGGCGGAGACCTTCATCTTGCCGATGACGTCGTTCTCCTGGCCCTGCTTGATGACCTCGTGGAGGGAGGCGCCGGAGTGCTTGAGTCGATTCTTGACCTCGGCCCGCTCCCGGCGAGCCGCGGCGGCCTTTTCGAGCGCGGCTGCGCGCTGTTCAGGGGTAAGGGGCGGAAGAGCCACGCCTACGTCACCTCGGATGTCGAACTGTCGGATACGGACCGGTGAGGAACCTAGTCGCCCCACACCTGGGGAGCCACGAGCAACACGCTAGCCCGTTGTCCCCCACTGCCTGGAGGGCGTGGGAGGCGCCCCCACTCGACGGAGACTAGCGGTCAAGGCCGCCAGAGTCAGCGAGAACAGCGGAAAAGTCCTGGTCAGCCTCCGTCAGGGCAGACATTTAGGACATACTGCCTCGGATTCGGGGAGGTATCCAGGCTCAGGAGGAGACCAGGGCGGCCCGGATCTCCTCCGCGAACCGGTCCGCGGACGCGCGCAGCGCCCCCACGTCGGGGCCGTGCCGCAGCACACCCCGGCTGACGTTCGGCACCACGTTGCGCACCGCCGCCCCGAAGACCCGCGGCAGATCCGCCGGGGTCGCGCCCTGGGCACCGATGCCGGGGGCGAGGAGCGGACCGTTGACCGCGAGGTCGTACGAGGACAGGTCGCCCAGTGTGGCACCCACCACGGCACCGAAGGAGCCCAGGGGCTCCTCCCCCGCATTCTCCGCCGCCAGGTGCGCCAGCATCGTCGCCGCGACGTCGCGGCCGTCGGCGCGCACGGCGCGCTGGACCTCGCCGCCCTCGGGGTTGGAGGTGAGCGCCAGGACGAACAGCCCGGCGCCGTTCTCCCGCGCCAGCTCGACGGCCGGCTTCAGGGAGCCGTAGCCGAGGTACGGGGAGACGGTCAGGGCGTCCGAGAACAGGGGGGCGTCCTTGTGCAGGAAGGACTCGGCGTACGCGGCCATGGTGGAGCCGATGTCGCCGCGCTTGGCGTCCATGACGACCAGGGCGCCGGCCTCGCGGGCCTCGCGCACCGCCGTCTCCAGCACGGCCACGCCGCGCGAGCCGAAGCGCTCGAAGAACGCGCTCTGCGGCTTGAGGACGGCGACCCGGCCGGCCATCGCCTCGACGACCGTGCGGCTGAACCGCTCCAGGCCCGCCACGTCGTCGTTCAGGCCCCACTCGGCGAGCAGGGAGGCGTGCGGGTCGATGCCGACGCACAGCGGGCCGCGCTCGTCCATCGCGCGGCGCAGCCGGGCGCCGAAGGGCTCCAGGGGGCTCATGCGGGCTTCCTCACGTCGGCGCCGACCGCGTCGGCGAGGGTGGCGTACGGGCTCTGCCGCAGGCGCGCGGCGAGGCCCTTGTGGACGGCGCGGGCCCAGAAGGGGCCCTCGTAGATGAACGCGCTGTAGCCCTGGACCAGGGTGGCGCCGGCCAGGATGCGCTGCCAGGCGTCCTCGGCGGTCTCGATGCCGCCGACGCCGACGAGGGTGATCCGGTCGCCCACGCGCGCGTACAGACGGCGCAGGACCTCCAGGGAGCGCTCCTTGAGCGGTGCGCCGGACAGGCCGCCGGTCTCCTGGACCAGCGCGGGCGAGGAGGTCAGGCCGAGGCCCTCGCGGGCGATGGTGGTGTTGGTGGCGATGATGCCGTCCAGGCCCAGCTCGACGGCCAGGTCCGCGACGGCGTCGACGTCCTCGTCCGCGAGGTCGGGCGCGATCTTGACCAGCAGCGGCACACGGCGGGTCCCGACCACCCGGTCGGCGGCCTCCCGGACGGCGGTCAGCAGCGGGCGCAGGGCCTCGGTGGCCTGGAGGTCGCGCAGCCCGGGGGTGTTCGGGGAGGAGACGTTGACGACCAGGTAGTCGGCGTGCGGGGCCAGCCGCTCGGCGGACTTCACGTAGTCGGCGACGGCCTCCTCCTCGGGGACGGCCTTGGTCTTGCCGATGTTGACGCCCACGACCGTGCGGAACACGGGCGCACGGGAGGCCAGGCGGGCGGCGACGGCGAGGGAGCCGTCGTTGTTGAAGCCCATGCGGTTGATCAGGGCGCGGTCCTCGACCAGGCGGAACAGCCGCTTCTTGGGGTTGCCGGGCTGCGGCTCCCCGGTGACCGTGCCGATCTCGACGTGGTCGAAGCCGAGCATGGCCATGCCGTCGATGGCGACGGCGTTCTTGTCGAAGCCGGCCGCGAGCCCGAAGGGGCCGTGCATCCGCAGGCCGAGGGCCTCGGTGCGCAGTTCCTTGTAGCGGGGGGCGAGCACGGCCGCGACGAAGGTGCGCAGCACGGGCACGCGCACGGCCAGGCGGATCCAGCGGAAGGCGAGGTGGTGGGCCCGCTCGGGGTCCATCCGCTTGAAGACGAGGGAGAAGAAGGTCTGGTACATGGTGTCCTCGGGAGGCCTCATGAAGAGGGGGACACCGTTCCCGGTGTCCCCCTCGAGGGCTGCTAGTCGCGGGCCGCGATCAGGAACTCGGCGTGTTCCTGCAGGGAGCGGACCCCCACGTCGCCGTGGTTGAGGGCGTCGATGCCCTGGACGGCCGCCGCGAGCGCCTGGACGGTGGTCAGGCACGGCACGGAGCGGGCCACGGCCGCCGTACGGATGTCGTAGCCGTCGAGGCGGCCGCCGGTGCCGTACGGGGTGTTGACGATGAGGTCGACCTCGCCGTCGTGGATGAGCTGGACGATGGTCTTCTCGCCGTTCGGGCCGGGGCCCTCGGACTGCTTGCGCACCACCGTGGCGTTGATGCCGTTGCGCTTGAGGACCTCGGCGGTGCCGGAGGTGGCCAGCAGCTCGAAGCCGTGGGCGACCAGCTCGCGCGCCGGGAAGATCATCGAGCGCTTGTCGCGGTTGGCGACCGAGATGAACGCCCGCCCCTTGGTCGGCAGCGGGCCGTACGCGCCGGCCTGCGACTTGGCGTACGCCGTGCCGAAGACGGAGTCGATGCCCATGACCTCGCCGGTGGAGCGCATCTCCGGGCCGAGGACGGTGTCGACGCCGCGGCCGTGGATGTCCCGGAAGCGGGACCACGGCATCACAGCCTCCTTGACGGAGATCGGCGCGTCCAGCGGGAGCGTGCCGCCGTCGCCGGTGGCCGGGAGCAGGCCCTCGGCGCGCAGTTCGGCGATGGTCGCGCCCAGCGAGATGCGGGCGGCGGCCTTGGCCAGCGGCACCGCGGTCGCCTTCGAGGTGAAGGGCACGGTCCGCGAGGCGCGCGGGTTGGCCTCCAGGACGTAGAGGATGTCGCCGGCCAGCGCGAACTGGATGTTGATCAGGCCGCGGACGCCGACGCCCGCCGCGATGGCCTCCGTGGAGGCGCGCAGCCGCTTGATGTCGAAGCCGCCCAGCGTGATCGGGGGCAGGGCGCACGCCGAGTCGCCGGAGTGGATGCCGGCCTCCTCGATGTGCTCCATGACGCCGCCGAGGTACAGCTCCTCGCCGTCGTAGAGGGCGTCGACGTCGATCTCGATGGCGTCGTCGAGGAAGCGGTCGACCAGGACCGGCCGGGAGGGGCTGATCTCGGTGGACTCGGCGATGTAGGACTCCAGCCGGGTCTCGTCGTAGACGATCTCCATGCCGCGTCCGCCGAGGACGTAGGAGGGGCGCACCAGGACCGGGTAGCCGATCTCGTCGGCGATGGCCTTGGCCTCGGCGAAGGTGGTGGCGGTGCCGTGCTTCGGGGCCGGCAGGCCGGCCTCGGCGAGGACCCGGCCGAAGGCGCCGCGGTCCTCGGCGGCGTGGATCGCCTCGGGCGAGGTGCCCACGATCGGCACGCCGTTGTCCTTGAGCGCCTGGGACAGGCCCAGCGGGGTCTGCCCGCCGAGCTGGACGACGACGCCCACGACCGGGCCGGCCTGCTGCTCGGCGTGGACGATCTCCAGGACGTCCTCCAGGGTGAGCGGCTCGAAGTACAGCCGGTCCGAGGTGTCGTAGTCGGTGGAGACGGTCTCCGGGTTGCAGTTGACCATCACGGTCTCGTACCCGGCGTCGGACAGCGCGAAGGAGGCGTGGACGCAGGAGTAGTCGAACTCGATGCCCTGGCCGATGCGGTTCGGGCCGGAGCCCAGGATGATGACGGCCGGCTTCTCGCGCGGGGCGACCTCGGTCTCCTCGTCGTAGGACGAGTAGAAGTACGGGGTCTTCGCGGCGAACTCGGCGGCGCAGGTGTCGACCGTCTTGTAGACCGGGCGGATGCCGAGGGCGTGGCGGACCTCGCGGACGACGTCCTCGCGCAGGCCGCGGATCTCGGCGACCTGCTGGTCGGAGAAGCCGTGCCGCTTGGCCTCCGCCAGCAGCTCGCGGGTCAGCTCGGGGCCTCGGCCAGCTCGTCGGCGATCTCCTTGATGAGGAAGAGCTGGTCGACGAACCAGGGGTCGATCTTCGTGTACTCGAAGACCTCCTCCGGGGTGGCGCCCGCGCGGATGGCCTGCATGACCGTGTTGATCCGGCCGTCGGTCGGGCGGACCGCCGCCTCCAGCAGCTCCTGCTTGTCGCCCGGGTCGCCGACGAAGGTGAACTGGCTGCCCTTCTTCTCCAGGGAGCGCAGCGCCTTCTGGAAGGCCTCGGTGAAGTTCCGGCCGATGGCCATGGCCTCGCCGACGGACTTCATGGTCGTCGTCAGCGTCGAGTCGGCGGACGGGAACTTCTCGAACGCGAACCGCGGAGCCTTGACGACCACGTAGTCGAGGGTCGGCTCGAAGGAGGCCGGGGTCTCCTGCGTGATGTCGTTCGGGATCTCGTCCAGCGTGTAACCGACGGCCAGCTTGGCGGCGATCTTCGCGATCGGGAAGCCGGTCGCCTTGGAGGCGAGGGCGGAGGAGCGCGAGACACGCGGGTTCATCTCGATGACGATGACACGGCCGTCGGCCGGGTTCACCGCGAACTGGATGTTGCAGCCGCCGGTGTCGACGCCGACCTCGCGGATGATCGCGATACCGACGTCGCGCAGCACCTGGTACTCGCGGTCGGTGAGCGTCATCGCCGGCGCGACCGTGATCGAGTCGCCGGTGTGCACGCCCATGGGGTCGAAGTTCTCGATGGAGCAGACGACCACGACGTTGTCGTTCTTGTCGCGCATCAGCTCCAGCTCGTACTCCTTCCAGCCGAGGATGGACTCCTCCAGGAGCACCTCGGTGGTCGGCGAGAGCGTGAGGCCCTGCCCGGCGATGCGGCGCAGCTCCTCCTCGTCGTGGGCGAAGCCGGAGCCGGCGCCGCCCATGGTGAAGGAGGGGCGGACGACGACCGGGTAGCCGCCGAGCTCCTCGACGCCCTTGAGGACGTCGTCCATGGAGTGGCAGATGTAGGAGCGGGCGGACTCGCCGTGCCCGATCTTCTTGCGGACCTCCTCCACGACCTCCTTGAACCGGTCGCGGTCCTCGCCCTTGTGGATCGCCTCCACGTTGGCGCCGATCAGCTCGACGCCGTACTTGGCCAGGACGCCGTTGTCGTGCAGGGAGATCGCGGTGTTCAGGGCCGTCTGGCCGCCCAGGGTGGGCAGCAGGGCGTCGGGGCGCTCCTTGGCGATGATCTTCTCGACGAACTCGGGGGTGATCGGCTCGACGTAGGTGGCGTCGGCGATCTCCGGGTCGGTCATGATCGTCGCCGGGTTGGAGTTCACCAGGATGACGCGCAGGCCCTCGGCCTTGAGCACGCGGCACGCCTGGGTGCCGGAGTAGTCGAACTCGGCGGCCTGGCCGATGACGATCGGGCCGGAGCCGATGACCAGGACGGACTGGATATCGGTGCGCTTAGGCACGCTGGCCCTCCATCAGGGAGACGAAGCGGTCGAACAGGTAGGCGGCGTCGTGCGGGCCGGCTGCCGCTTCGGGGTGGTACTGGACACTGAAGGCCGGCTTGTCGAGGAGCCTCAGGCCCTCCACCACGTTGTCGTTGAGGCAGACGTGGGAGACCTCGGCGCGGCCGTAGGGGGTCTCGGAGACCTTGTCGAGCGGGGCGTCGACGGCGAAGCCGTGGTTGTGCGCGGTGACCTCGACCTTGCCGGTCGTGCGGTCCTGCACCGGCTGGTTGATGCCGCGGTGGCCGTACTTCAGCTTGAAGGTGCCGAAGCCGAGGGCGCGGCCGAGGATCTGGTTGCCGAAGCAGATGCCGAACAGCGGGGTGCCCCGCTCCAGGACGGCCCGCATCAGGGCGACCGGGTGGTCGGCGGTGGCCGGGTCGCCCGGGCCGTTGGAGAAGAACACGCCGTCGGGCTCGACGGCGTAGACGTCCTCGACGCTCGCGGTGGCGGGCAGGACGTGCACCTCGATGCCGCGCTCGGCCATGCGGTGCGGGGTCATGCCCTTGATGCCGAGGTCGATCGCGGCGACGGTGAACTTCTTCTCGCCGATCGCGGGGACGACGTACGGCTCGGTGGTGGCGACCTCGGCGGAGAGGTCGGCGCCCTTCATCTCGGGGCCTGGCGGACCTCGGCGAGCATGGTGCCCTCGTCGGGCAGCGCGTTGCCGGAGAAGATGCCGACCCGCATGGCGCCGCGCTCGCGCAGGTGCCGGGTGAGGGCGCGGGTGTCGATGCCGGAGATCCCGACGACGCCCTGGGCGGCCAGCTCCTCGTCCAGCGTGCGCCGCGAGCGCCAGCTGGAGGGCACGCGCGCGGGGTCGCGCACGACGTAGCCGGAGACCCAGATCTTCTTCGACTCCATGTCCTCGTCGTTGACGCCGGTGTTGCCGACGTGCGGGGCCGTCATCACGACGACCTGGCGGTGGTACGACGGGTCGGTGAGGGTCTCCTGGTAGCCGGTCATGCCGGTGGAGAACACGGCTTCGCCGAAGGTGGCCCCCACGGCCCGTAGGCACGGCCGCGGAAGATCCGGCCGTCCTCCAGGACGAGCACGGCGGGAGTTTTGGCTCCCCTGGTGGAGGTCGTCATCGTGCGCCTTCCGTTTCCGTCTTGTTGATCATGTCGTTCAGGGTGTCGACCCATTCGGTGTGCTCGGCCGCGTGGTCGGAGCGGAAACCGGAGTCGATCAGTTTGTCGCCGTGTGCCCAGGTCAGCACCAGCAGGCCGCCCTCGGTGAGGACCTTGCCGGCGATGCCCTTGTCGAGCCGTGCCCCGCGCAGCGCGGCGAGGGGATGAAGAAGTCGTGCGCGCCGGGGCGTACGACGTCCACTCCCGCGTCCGTCAGGGTCAGCTCGGCCCGGCTGCGGGTGCCCAGGCCGTGCGCCACGATGCGGTCGAGCCACTGCCCGGCGGTGGTGGAGCCGTGGTAACGGCCGCTCATGCCCAGTTTCACCGGGCCGGGGTCGTCCGGCGCGCTGGGCAGCTCCGGGAGGTCGCTCTGGAGGGTGCCGCGCCACTTCCAGCCCTCGCGCATCAGCCAGTAGACCAGTGCGACGAACAGGCCGAGGCCGACGACCCAGCCGATGCGGGCGGCCCAGTCGGTCACTTCCGCCGATTCCTTCTCGGCGGCCAGCAGGATTACCGGTGCTACAGAGGTCACGTGAGCTTCCCGTCGACGAGCGTGGCCTTGCCCCGCAGCCACGTGTGCGTCACACGGCCCGGCAGCTCACGCCCCTCGTAGGGGGTGTTGCGGCTGCGCGAGGCGAAGCCCGCGGGGTCCACCCGGCCACGGTATGCCGTGTCGACGAGGGTGAGGTTGGCGGGCTCACCAGCCGAGACGGGACGGCCCTGGCCGGTGGCCTGTCCGATCTGCGCGGGCTTGACGGACATCCGGTCGGCGACGCCGGCCCAGTCCAGCAGGCCCGTGTCCACCATGGTCTCCTGGACCACCGACAGCGCGGTCTCCAGGCCCACCATGCCCATCGCGGCGGCGGCCCACTCGCAGTCCTTGTCCTCGTGCGGGTGCGGGGCGTGGTCGGTGGCGACGATGTCGATCGTGCCGTCGGCGAGCGCCTCGCGCAGGGCCATCACGTCGCGCTCGGTGCGCAGCGGCGGGTTGACCTTGTAGACCGGGTTGTAGGTGCGCACCAGCTCGTCGGTGAGGAGCAGGTGGTGCGGGGTGACCTCGGCGGTGACCTGGATGCCGCGGGACTTGGCCCAGCGGACGATCTCGACGCTGCCGGCGGTCGACAGGTGGCAGATGTGCACGCGAGAGCCGACGTGCTCGGCGAGCAGCACGTCCCGGGCGATGATCGACTCCTCGGCGACGGCAGGCCAGCCCCCGAGCCCCAGTTCGGCGGAGACGACGCCCTCGTTCATCTGGGCGCCCTCGGTCAGCCGCGGCTCCTGGGCGTGCTGGGCGATCACGCCGCCGAACGCCTTCACGTACTCCAGCGCCCGCCGCATGATCACGGCGTCGTGCACGCACTTGCCGTCGTCGGAGAAGACGGTCACGCCGGCCGCCGACTCGTGCATGGCGCCCAGCTCGGCGAGCTTGGCGCCCTCCAGGCCGACGGTGACGGCGCCGATGGGCTGCACGTCGCAGTAGCCGGACTCCTTGCCCAGCCGCCAGACCTGCTCGACGACGCCGGCGGTGTCGGCGACCGGGAAGGTGTTGGCCATGGCGAAGACGGTGGTGTAGCCGCCGGTGGCCGCCGCACGGGTGCCGGTCAGCACGGTCTCGGAGTCCTCGCGGCCGGGCTCGCGCAGGTGGGTGTGGAGGTCCACCAGGCCGGGCAGCAGCACCTTGCCGCCGGCCTCCACGACCTCGGCGCCCTCGGCGGACAGACCGGTCCCCACCTCGGCGATCGTGTCGCCGTCGATCAGCACGTCCTGCGGCTCGCCGCCGAGCACCTTCGCACCGCGGATCAGGGTCTTGCTCATCTGTCTTACTTCTCCTCGTCGGTGCGGGCGTGGGTGACGGCGGGCTCGTTGCCGCCGAGCAGCAGGTACAGGACGGCCATGCGGATGGAGACGCCGTTGGTGACCTGCTCGACGACGGTGCAGCGGCCGGAGTCGGCGACCTCGGCGGTGATCTCCATGCCGCGGACCATCGGGCCGGGGTGCATCACGATGGCGTGCTCGGGCATCTTCGCCATGCGGTCGCCGTCGAGGCCGTAGCGGCGGGAGTACTCGCGCTCGGTCGGGAAGAACGCGGCGTTCATCCGCTCGCGCTGGACGCGCAGCATCATCACCGCGTCGGACTTGGTGAGCGTGGAGTCGAGGTCGTAGGAGACCTCGCAGGGCCAGGTCTCGACGCCGACCGGGAGCAGGGTGGGCGGGGCGACGAGGGTGACCTCGGCGCCGAGCGTGTGCAGCAGGTCGACGTTGGAGCGGGCGACCCGGCTGTGCAGGACGTCGCCGACGATCGTGATGCGGCGGCCGTCGAGGTCCTTGCCGATCCCGGCGTCCGGGCCGATCAGCCGGCGGCGCATGGTGAAGGCGTCGAGCAGGGCCTGCGTGGGGTGCTGGTGGGTGCCGTCGCCGGCGTTGATGACGTGGGCGTCGATCCAGCCGGAGGTGGCCAGGCGGTACGGGGCCCCGGAGGCGCCGTGCCGGATGACGACGGCGTCGACGCCCATGGCCTCCAGGGTCTGGGCGGTGTCCTTCAGGGACTCGCCCTTGGAGACGCTGGACCCCTTGGCGGTGAAGTTGATGACGTCCGCGGACAGGCGCTTCTCGGCGGCCTCGAAGGAGATCCGGGTCCGCGTGGAGTCCTCGAAGAAGAGGTTGACGACGGTGCGGCCGCGCAGGGTCGGCAGCTTCTTGATCGGCCGGTCCGCGACCCGGGCCATCTCCTCGGCGGTGTCGAGGATCAGGACGGCGTCGTCGCGGGTCAGGTCGGCGGCCGAGATGAGATGACGCTGCATCTGTCAGGCTCCGTAAGGAAGTTCATTCAGGAGAATTCGGGCATGCGGGGGCACGCGGAGGCAGACGTACGGCGAGGGGGTGCGCCGCGTGCCCTACTGCTGCGCGCCCGGGGCGGCCTGCTTGGCGCCGAGCAGCACGGTGTCGCGACCGTCCTCCTCGGCGAGCTGCACCTTGACCGTCTCCCGCAGCGACGTGGGGAGGTTCTTGCCGACGTAGTCGGCGCGGATGGGCAGTTCCCGGTGGCCGCGGTCGACGAGGACCGCGAGCTGCACCGCGCGGGGGCGTCCGATGTCGTTCAGGGCGTCGAGGGCGGCGCGGATGGTGCGGCCGGAGAACAGGACGTCGTCGACGAGGACGACCAGGCGGCCGTCGACGCCGTCACCGGGGATCTCGGTACGGGCGAGGGCCCGCGGCGGGTGCATGCGCAGGTCGTCGCGGTACATGGTGATGTCGAGCGAGCCGACCGGGACCTTGCGCTCGGTGATCTGCTCCAGCTTGGCGGCGAGCCGCCGGGCGAGGAAGACGCCTCGGGTCGGGATGCCGAGGAGCACCACGTCGTCGGCGCCCTTGGCGCGCTCGACGATCTCGTGGGCGATGCGGGTCAGCACCCGCGCGATGTCGGGGCCTTCGAGAACGGGCCGCGCATCGGACTGCGTGTCCTGCTTGTCCATACGAAACGGACCTCCTTCTCCGCCTCACGGGACGGACCTTAAAGGACGTCGGAATTGCACCACCCACCGTAGCAGGTGCCGGAGACCCGCCGGACCGCCCCCTGGTCACCCGTTCGGCGCAGGCGCATCACTCCCCTGGCCGAACCGGGTGCCGATACCACGGAAGAGTCGGTGCGGACCATTCGGCTTGACGCAGGAGAGTAACGCTGCGTAACCTCACAGTGAGTTACCAACCGCGCGGCATGGTCCCAGCCGGCCGCGTCGATCCAGTGTCCGGGGAGCCATATGTCCAGCGAATACGCCAAACAGCTCGGGCCAAGCTCCGGGCGATCCGCACCCAGCAGGGCCTTTCCCTCCACGGTGTCGAGGAGAAGTCCCAGGGACGCTGGAAGGCCGTGGTGGTCGGCTCGTACGAGCGCGGCGACCGTGCGGTGACCGTGCAGCGCCTTGCCGAGCTGGCGGATTTCTACGGCGTTCCCGTGCAGGAGCTTCTCCCCGGCACGACCCCGGGCGGCGCCGCCGAGCCGCCGCCGAAGCTGGTCCTGGACCTGGAGCGGCTGGCCACCGTGCCGGCCGAGAAGGCGGGCCCCCTGCAGCGCTACGCGGCCACGATCCAGTCGCAGCGCGGTGACTACAACGGCAAGGTGCTGTCGATCCGCCAGGACGACCTGCGCACCCTCGCCGTGATCTACGACCAGTCGCCCTCGGTCCTCACCGAGCAGCTGATCAGCTGGGGCGTGCTGGACGCGGACGCGCGCCGTGCGGTGGCGTCCCACGAAGAGGCCTGATCGCCCGGCACACGTCAGCAGAAACGTGCCGCCGTCCCTCGGGGACGGAACCGACGACGCCGGAGGGCCCGCAGCGAACGTGCTGCGGGCCCTCCGGCGTCTTTTCTGGTGTCTCGCGCCGGTGCGGCTCGGCGGCCCCTAGGCCTGGTCCCGCCGGAGCGAGGGCTTGAGGTCCTTGAGCCGGCCGAGCAGGCCGTTGACGAACGACGGCGACTCGTCGGTGGAGAACTCCTTCGCGAGCTGGACCATCTCGTCGAGGACGACGGCGTCCGGGGTCTCGTCGACCCAGACCAGCTCGTAGACGCCGAGGCGCAGGATGTTGCGGTCGACGACCGGCATGCGGTCGAGCGTCCAGCCGACGGAGTACTGCGAGATCAGCTCGTCGATGCGGGTCGCGTGCTCCGCGTACCCCTCGACCAGCTGCATCGTGTACTCGCTCACCGGCGGCTGCCGGGTGTCGGTCCGGGAGTGCCGGATCCAGTCCGCGAGGACCGTCAGGACGTCGGCACCGCGCTGGTCGCCCTCGAAGAGGATCTGGAAGGCGCGTTTGCGGGCCGTGTTGCGGGCAGCCACGGTTAGCTGTTCACCCGGCCGAGGTAGTCGCTCGTGCGGGTGTCGACCTTGATCTTCTCACCGGTGGTGATGAAGAGCGGGACCTGGATCTGGTGGCCGGTCTCCAGGGTGGCCGGCTTGGTGCCGCCGGTGGAGCGGTCGCCCTGGACGCCCGGCTCGGTCTCCTGGATGGTCAGCTCGACGGCGGCGGGCAGCTCGACGAAGAGCACCTCGCCCTCGTGCTGCGCGACGGTGGCCTCGAAGCCCTCGACCAGGAAGTTGGCGGCGTCGCCGACGACCTTGCGGTCGATGTGCAGCTGGTCGTAGGTCTCCATGTCCATGAAGACGAAGTAGTCGCCGTCCATGTAGGAGAACTGCATGTCGCGCTTGTCGACGGTGGCCGTGTCGACCTTGACGCCGGCGTTGAACGTCTTGTCGACGACCTTGCCGGAGAGCACGTTCTTGAGCTTGGTGCGCACGAAGGCCGGGCCCTTGCCGGGCTTGACGTGCTGGAACTCGACGACGGACCAGAGCTGGCCGCCTTCGAGCTTGAGCACCATGCCGTTCTTGAGGTCGTTCGTGGAAGCCACGGTTGAGGAATCTCCTGGACTGGACTGACGTGGACGACCCCGGGGCCGGCATGCGCACAGCGCGAAGGCTAGAGCGCGAGCAGCTCCTTGGTCGTGATGGTGAGTAGCTCGGGTCCGCCGTCCGCCTCGGGGCGTACGACGAGCGTGTCATCGATCCGGACACCACCCCGGCCCGGGAGGTGGACCCCCGGTTCGACGGTGACCGGCACGCAAGCGTCCAGTTTACCCATGGCCGACGGGGCCAGCTGAGGGTCCTCGTCGATTTCCAGGCCGACACCGTGACCGGTGAGCGGCGGGAGGTGTTCGGCGTACCCGGCGCCGTCCAGCACCTGGCGGGCGGCGCGGTCCACGTCGCGGCAGGCCGCGCCGGGGGCGAGGGCCTCACGGCCGGCCCGCTGGGCGGCGAACACGAGGTCGTACAGCTCGATCTGCCAGTCGGCCGGTGAGGTGCCGATGACGAAGGTGCGGCCGATCTCGCAGCGGTAGCCGCGGTAGGTGGCGCCGAGGCACACGGTGAGGAAGTCGCCCTCCTCGACGCGCCGGTCGGTGGGCCGGTGGCCGGGCCGTCCGGCGTTGGGGCCGGTGCCGACGGAGGTCGGGAAGGCCGGGCCGTCGGCACCGTGGTCGACCAGGCGGCGTTCGAGTTCGAGGGCGAGGTGCCGCTCGGTGCGGCCGACGAGGATGGACTCGAGCAGTTCGCCGAGGGCCTGGTCGGCGATCTCGGCGCCGATCCGCAGGCAGGAGATCTCCTCCTCGTCCTTGACGATCCGGAGCTGTTCGACCGCGCCGCCGAGATCGGTGAGGCGCAGGTCGGGGGCGACGGAGCGCAGGGCCCGGTGCCGGGCGACGGTCAGGTGGTGCTCCTCCACGGCGAGCGACTCGGCGCCGTCGCCGGCGGCCATTCCGGCGGCGGCGACGGCGGCGTCGCCGGCCGGGCCGGTGAGGGTGCGCACGCGCAGGGCCTCGTCGGGGCGGCCCTGGGCGGGCCGGTCCTCCAGGGGGCCCGCGCACAGCAGCAGGTCCTCGTCGTCGCTCCGGCCGAGCAGCAGGACGGCGCCGTGCGGGGCGGTGCCCGCGAGGTAGCGCACGTTGGCGGGGCGGGAGACCAGCGCCGCCGCGCTGCCGCCCGCGGTGCAGCGTTCGCGTAGGCGGGTTCGGCGGGCCGCGTACACCTCTGACATGTGCCGAGCGTATGCGCTGCGCTCGGGTCACGCCGGTCGGGAGAGGCCGAGTGGGCGGTGCGGGCGGGTTGCGCGGTGCCGCGGTGCCTACGGGGGTGGGGGGTGGTGTGGTGTGGTGGGGCGGGTGCGGGTGGGGTGTGGCTGGTCGCGCAGTTCCCCGCGCCCCTTTGGTGGGTCCGGTCACCGGCGTCACCAGGGTGGGGCGGGTGTGGCTGGTCGCGCAGTTCCCCGCGCCCCCTAGGTGGGTCCGGTCACCGGCGTCGCCAGGGTGGGGTGGGTGCGGCTGGTCGCGCGGTTCGCCGGGGCCCTTCCGGTGGGTCCGGGTGCGGGCGTCACCAGGTCGGGGGGCTGGCGATGGATCGGGCCAGGACCTCGTCGAGGACTCGTGCCGTCTCCGGTACGTCCAGCTGCGAGTTGTCGATGATCGGGAGGCCCGAGCCGTACCAGCCGGCCATGCGGCCGTGGATGCGGGCCACCTCCTCGTCGCTGAGCCGGCGGTTGCCCGAGCGTTCGGCGTTGCGCTCCAGGACGATGTCCAGGCCGGGCAGGAGGACGACCGGGAGCAGGCCCGGGCCGACGTGCCGCTTCCAGCCGCCGAGTCCGACGACGGGGCGGTCGGGGAAGACGGCGTCGTCGAGGATGCACGATATGCCGTTGGCCAGGAAGTTCCGCGCGGCGAAACCGCAGGTGCGGCGGGCCAGGCGGTACTGCGCCTCGGAGTTGTCGTTCCACCCGGACTGGGGGTCGGCGAAGCCGGAGCGGACCCACTCGCGCACGTCGTCGAGGCTGATGTGGGCGGTGGGGACCCGCCGGTGGTCCGCCCAGTACTTGGCGACGCTGGTCTTGCCGGCGCCGGCGGGGCCGATGAGCAGCACGGCGAGGGTGGTGCCGGACGGGTCGGGCGCGGTGGCCGCCGAGGGCGGTGCGCCGGGGGCGGCGACGGGACCGCCGGGAGGCAGCGGCACGTGACCGGTGGTGTCCGGCGGGGGCGGGCCCTGGACGGGCCCCTGGGCCGCGACGGGGTGCGGCGGTGGTCCGGGGAAGCCCTGCGCCGGCGGAGGCGGGGGCACGGGGGCGGAACTCTGGTGCGCTGCCGGGTGGTGACCCGGGTGGTGTGCGGCCGGTGACCAGCCGGTGGCCGGTCCGTGCCCCGGCTGGTGGGGCGGCGGCAGCGGAGAACCCACTGCGTGCTGCATCCGGTGCCACTCCGTCTCGTTCTTCTGGACTCAGGCGATGGGCGCTGACAGCGGGCGGACCCGCTGCTACCGAACGGTACCGCCCCGGTCGTCGTTTGGTGAACGGCCGGGGCGGTGCGAAGTGCCCGTTCCTACTGCCCGACTTCACCGTAGGCGGCGAGGAGGACGGCCGGGTCGGGGCCTTCCAGCACCGTGGGCCTGGCCAGGCCGTCCAGCACGATGAACCGCAGCATGTCACCACGGGACTTCTTGTCGACCTTCATCGTCTCCAGCAGCTTGGGCCACTGGTCGTACCGGTAGTGCAGCGGAAGCCCGACCGCCTCCAGGACCGTCCGGTGGCGGTCGGCGGTGGCGTCGTCCAGCCGGCCCGCCAGCCGGCCCAGCTCCGCGGCGAAGTGCATACCGACCGCGACCGCCGCGCCGTGCCGCCACTTGTAGCGCTCGTTCTTCTCGATCGCGTGGCCCAGCGTGTGCCCGTAGTTGAGGATCTCCCGCCGGCCCGACTCCTTCAGGTCGGAGGAGACCACCTCGGCCTTGACCCGGATGGACCGCTCGATCAGCTCGGCGGTGTGCGGGCCGTCCGGGGTGCGGGCGGCCTGCGGGTCGGACTCGATCAGCTCCAGGATCCTCGGGTCGGCGATGAAGCCGGCCTTGATGACCTCCGCCAGCCCGGAGACGTAGTCGTGGACCGGCAGGGAGTCCAGTGCGGCCAGGTCGCACAGCACCCCGGCCGGCGGGTGGAACGCGCCCACCAGGTTCTTGCCCTCGGCGGTGTTGATGCCGGTCTTGCCGCCGACCGCCGCGTCCACCATCGCCAGCACCGTCGTCGGGACCGCGACCCACCGCACCCCGCGCAGCCAGGTCGCCGCGACGAACCCGGCCAGGTCCGTGGTGGCCCCGCCGCCGACGCCGACGATGACGTCGGTGCGGGTGAAGCCGGAGGTGCCCAGCGCCTTCCAGCAGTAGGCGGCGACCTCGGCGGTCTTGGCCTCCTCCGCGTTGGGCACCTGGATCGCGATGGCCTCGTAGCCCTGCTCGGCCAGATCGGCCCGCAGCGCGTCGCCGGTGTCCGCCAGCGCCTCCGGATGGATCACGGCGACCCGCCGGGCCCGGTCACCGATCAGACCGGCCAGCTCCCCCAGGAGCCGACGGCCCACCAGCACCTCGTAGGGGTCGGTACCGGCGGTGCCGCCCACCTGGATGCGGGTGACTGCCTCACTCATGCGCTCTTCAACTCCAGTGCGTCCAGGGCGGCTTCGGTGACCTCTTCCGGGGTGCGCCCGTCGGTGGCCACCACGACCGTGGCGACCTCCTCGTACAGGTGGCGGCGGGCCTCCATCAGCTCCCGCCACTGCTTGCGCGGGTTGACCGCCAGCAACGGCCGGGCCGCGTTGAGCCCGGTCCGCCGGACCGCCTCCTCCACGTCCATGGAGAGGTAGACCACCCGCTGCCCGGCCAGCAGCGCCCGCGTGTCCGCGTCGAGGACGGCACCGCCGCCCAGCGCCAGGACACCGTCGTGCTCGGCGAGGGCGCGGTGCACGGCCCGCTTCTCCACGGCGCGGAAGGCGGCCTCGCCCTCGTCCACGAAGATCTCCGCGATGGTCCGGCCCTGCTCCGCGACGATGTCGTCGTCGGTGTCCCGGTACCCGGCGCCGAGGCGCTCGGCGAGCAGCCACCCCACGGTGGACTTGCCGACCCCCATCGGGCCGACCAGGACCAGCAGCGGTGCGGTCATCGGATGGCCAGGGAGTCGAGGTACGACGTCACGTTCCGGCGGGTCTCGGTCACGCTGTCACCGCCGAACTTCTCCGCGACGGCGTCCGCGAGGACCAGGGCGACCATCGCCTCGGCGACGATCCCGGCGGCCGGGACCGCGCACACGTCGGACCGCTGGTGGTGGGCCTGGGCGGCCTCGCCGGTGGAGACGTCCACCGTCCGCAGCGCGCGCGGCACCGTCGCGATCGGCTTCATCGCCGCCCGCACCCGCAGCAGCTCACCCGTGGACAACCCGCCCTCGGTGCCACCGGAGCGGCCCGACGCGCGCTTGATGCCGTCGCCGGTGGTGACGATCTCGTCGTGCGCCTGCGACCCCGGCACCCGCGCCAGGTCGAAGCCGTCCCCGACCTCGACCCCCTTGATCGCCTGGATGCCCATCAGCGCCGCCGCCAGCCGGGCGTCCAGCCGCCGGTCCCAGTGCACATGCGAACCCAGCCCCACCGGCACCCCGTAGGCCAGGACCTCCACCACACCGCCCAGGGTGTCGCCGTCCTTGTGGGCCTGGTCGATCTCCGCGACCATCGCCTTCGACGCGTCCGCGTCCAGGCAGCGCACCGGGTCGGCGTCCAGCTTCTCCACGTCCGCCGGGGTCGGCAGCACACCGCGCGGCGCCTTGGCGGCGGCCAGCTCGACGACATGGCTGACGACCTCGATGCCGGCCGTCTCCTTCAGGTAGGACCGGGCCACCGCACCGAGCGCGACCCGGGCCGCGGTCTCCCGGGCCGACGCCCGCTCCAGGATGGGCCGGGCCTCGTCGAAGCCGTACTTCTGCATCCCCGCCAGGTCGGCGTGGCCGGGGCGGGGGCGGGTCAGCGGCGCGTTGCGGGCGAGGCCGGCCAGCACCTCCGGGTCGACCGGGTCGGCGGCCATGACCTGCTCCCACTTCGGCCACTCGGTGTTGCCGACCATGATCGCGACCGGGGAGCCGAGGGTGAGCCCGTGGCGGACGCCGCCGAGGAACGTGACCTCGTCCCGCTCGAACTTCATCCGCGCACCGCGCCCATAGCCCAGCCGCCGCCGCGCCAGATGATCCGCCACCATGTCCGTGGTGATCGGCACGCCGGCGGGCAGACCCTCCAGCGTCGCGACGAGTGCGGGACCGTGGGACTCCCCGCGGTCAGCCAGCGCAACCTGCTCAACGGTGCTCCTCAGTGCTCGCGCCCCGGTACTGCCCTGCGTACGCGCGTCCTCGCGTACGGCGACGGCGGGACCGGGTGCGCGACTCCGGTCCGCCACCCCCGATCCTCCCACGTCCGGGCGCCGGGACCGGCGGCCGGTCCATCAGGCGGACGCGGACGCGGACAGAGGGACGCGCCACAGGGGCAGGCAGGGGACAAGGTCGGGGCGGTGTGGTCAGCGGGCGGCGAGAGCCTGCTCGCCCGCCTTGCGCATCGCGGCGAGGGGGCCGGGGTCCGGCCGGTCATCTGCTCCACCTGGAGCACGGCCTGGTGGACGAGCAGGTCGAGGCCGCCGACGACGGCGCCGCCGTGCGCCGACCAGCGGGCGGCGAGCGTGGTCGGCCACGGGTCGTAGAGCACGTCGAAGAGGGTGGCGGGCATCTCGGGGACCGCTGCGGCGAGCGCGTCGGTGGTGCCGGCCGGGGTGGTGGCCACGACCAGCGGGGCGTGCAGTGCCTCGGCGGCGTCGGCCCAGTCGGCGATGCGGACGGCGACGTCCAGTCGCTCGGCCCAGCCGCGCATCTCGGCGGCGCGGGCCCGGCTGCGGACGTAGACGGTGACCGGGCCGGTGCAGATCCTGGCCAGGGCGGCCAGTGCGGAGGAGGCCGTGGCGCCCGCGCCGAGCACGGCCGCTTCGGCGACCTCCTCGACACCGTGCTCGCGCAGGGCCGCGACCATGCCGGGTATGTCCGTGTTGTCCCCCGTCTTGCGGCCGTCCTCGCCGAAGACGACGGTGTTGACGGCGTCGACCGAGGCGGCCGTCTCGGTGATCTCGTCCAGCAGCGGGATCACCGCCCGCTTCAGCGGCATGGTCAGCGACAGTCCCGCCCACCGCGGGTCCAGACGCCGGAAGAAGCCCGGGAGCGCCTCCTCGTCCACGTCGAAGCGGTCGTAGGTCCAGCCCTCGAGGCCCAGCTCGGCGTAGGCGGCGCGGTGCAGCACCGGGGAGAGCGAGTGGGCGATCGGGGAACCGAGCACGGCCGCCCGGCGCGCGTCAGTTGCCGGCGTTGGCATTGAACTCTTCCTTGAGCTTCTGGAACTCTTCGTAGGTCTTGGCGAACTCCGTCTTGTGGGCCCCGTCGGTGGCGACGAAGTAGATCCAGCCGTCGTTCGTGGGTTCACCGCGGCCTTGAGCGCCTCCTCACCGGGGTTGCCGATGGGTCCGGGCGGCAGGCCCTTGTTCGTATAGGTGTTGTACGGGTCCTTGTTGCTGTTGATCTCGGACTCGCTGATGTGGATGTTGCTCTGCTTCTTGAGGTAGTTGTACGTCGAGTCGAACTGGAGCAACTGGTTGGTCTCGGTGTTGGTGGGCTTGAGACGGTTGTAGACGACCTCCGACATCTTGCGGAAGTCCTCGTGGGTCTTGCCCTCCGCCTGCACCAGGCTGGCGACGGTCACCAGTTCCCAGGGCCCTTCAGGCCCAGGCTCTCGGCCTTCTTCTCGAAGCCCAGCTCCTCGTACTTGTCGGCGGCCCGCTCCACCATCTGTTTCAGCACGTCCTCGGGCTTCTGGCCCTTGGCGACGGCATAGCTGGAGGGGTAGAGGAAGCCCTCCAGCGGGTCCTTCACGTTCTTGCGCTCCAGCGCCCAGTCGGGCAGCCCGAGGCTCCGGTACTCGGTCTCGGCGACCTCGGCGGTGGTGCCGGCCTTCAGTTCCAGGCGCTTGTCGATCAGCTCGTAGACGCTGGAGTTCCGCCGGCCCTCGGCGATGATCAGGTTGTTGCGGCTCTCGGGGCTGAGCATGAGTTCGATGGCGGCGTCGGCCGACATCTCCTTCTCCAGCGTGTAGACGCCGTCCTGGATGCTCTTGGCCCGGGATCGCTCTGCAGGGCCACGACGAACGCGTCGACGCTCTTGACCACGCCCTTGCGTTTGAGCTCCTGCCCGATGACCGAACCGCCCGCTCCCTTGGGGATGGTGACGGTGACCTGCTCGCCGTTGCCGTCGCCCGCGTAGTCCGGGGCGGAGCCGAAGCGGTCCTGGTAGAACTGGTATCCGAAGTAGCCGATGCCGGCGACGCCGCCGCCGAGCACCAGGCAGACCACGAGGCAGGCAAAACCGTTCCGGCTCTTCTTCTTGCCGCCGCCCCGCCCGCCCCTGCGGTCGCCGCGGCCGTCGCCGGGCCCGTCGTCACCGTCCCCGCCGTCGCCGTTCCCGCCTGCGAAGAAGGCGTGCTCCCCTGGTCGGGCCCGGGTCCCAGTCGGGTGTCTCCGGCTCGGGTTCGGCGCGCCTGCGGCCGGGCGGCTCCGGCGGCGGATAGGCGTCCTGGGTCCCGTAGTAGTCGTGCTGCCCGGCGCCGTAGCCGGCGGCGGCCTGCTGTCCGTACGGGTCGGCCGGGTCGGGGTACTGGGCGCCGGTGGCCCAGCCTCCCCCGTCGTAGCCCTGCTGGTGCTGGGCCTGGGCCGCGTACTGCTGCTGGTCGTACTGCCCGCCGGGGTGCTGCCCGTACTCCTGCTGGTACTCCTGCTGCCCTGGCCGTACGCGGACTGCCCGCCGTCGCCCCAGTCCCCGTACGGCGACTGGTGCGACTGCTGCGGCTGCTCCGGATAGTGCTGCGGCCGGCCGCCGTAAGGGGACTGCTGACCCTGCTGGGCCTGCTGTCCTCCCCATCCGCCGTCCCCGTACAACGGGTCCTCCGGATGCCACGGTTCGGAGCCTGGGCCCGGCCATACTCAGTCATCGATCCCCTAGAGCCGCGAGACGGCGGGCGCACGGCTGGTGCGGCCGGCCTCCGTTCCGCCTCTTGCTGTGCGGCGGCTGTTCGAATGCCTCCGCATCGCGCGGAACGTTACCGTATCGCGATCAGATGACCACTTCGACGCCCTCGCCGGGTGCTTCGCCTGACACCCGTTCGGATTCCAGGGCCTGCTGGAGGATGATCACAGCGGCGGCCTGGTCGATGACGGAACGTCCCTTCTTGGACTTCACGCCCGAGGCGCGCAGCCCCTGGCTCGCCGTCACCGTGGTCATCCGCTCGTCGACCAGCCGGACCGGGACCGGCGCGATGCCCGCGGCCAGCTCCTGGGCGAACCCGCGGACCTTGGCCGCCGCCGGGCCCTCGCCGCCCTTGAGAGAGCGCGGGAGCCCGACGACGACCTCGATCGGCTCGTACTCGTCGACCAGCTGCTTCAGCCGGCGGTGCGCCGCCGGGACGTCCCGGCCGGGGACCGTCTCGACCGGGGTGGCGAGGATCCCGTCGGGGTCGCACGAGGCGACCCCGATGCGGGCGTCCCCGACGTCGATCGCGAGCCGGCGTCCTCGGCGCATTACTTGGCCGTCTCCGCGACCAGGCGCTCGACGGCCTCGACGGCCTCGCCGATCGCGGCCGGGTTCTGGCCGCCGCCCTGGGCGACGTCCGGCTTGCCGCCACCGCCGCCGCCGAGGGTCTTGGCGGCCGTGCGGACCAGGTCGCCGGCCTTCAGACCGCGCTCGCGGGCCGCCTCGTTGGTGGCGATGACCGTCAGCGGCTTGCCGTTGACCGTGGTGAACAGGGCCACCACCGCGGCACGGCCGCCCTGGATCCGGCCGCGCACGTCGAGGACCAGCTTGCGCAGGTCGTCGGCGGTGGTGCCGTCCGGTACCTGCCCGGTGACCAGGGCGACGCCCCGGACGTCCTTGGCGGACTCCGCGAGACCGGCGGCGGCCTGGAGCACCTTCTCGGCGCGGAACTTCTCGATCTCCTTCTCGGCGTCCTTCAGCTTGCCGAGCATGGCGGAGACCTTCTCCGGCAGCTCCTCCGGGCGGCCCTTGAGCAGCTCGGTGAGCTGGTTGACGACCGTGTGCTCACGGGCGAGGAACTGGTAGGCGTCCACGCCGACCAGGGCCTCGATACGGCGCACACCGGAGCCGATGGAGGACTCGCCGAGCAGCTTGACCAGGCCGAGCTGGGCGGTGTTGTGCACATGGGTGCCGCCGCACAGCTCCTTGGAGAAGTCGCCGATGGTGACGACGCGGACCCGGTCGCCGTACTTCTCGCCGAACTCGGCGATGGCGCCCTGCTTCTTGGCCTCGTCGATGCCCATGATCTCGGCGTGCACGTCGAGATCGCGGGCGAGCACCTCGTTGATCTTCTGCTCGACGTCGGTCATCACGGCCGTCGGGACGGCGGACGGCGAGCCGAAGTCGAAGCGGAAGCGGCCGGGCTGGTTCTCGGAGCCGGCCTGGGCGGCCGTGGGGCCGAGGGCGTCGCGCAGCGCCTGGTGGGTGAGGTGGGTGGCCGAGTGGGCGCGGGCGATGGCCGTACGACGCCGGGCGTCGATGGCGGCGTGCGCCTTGGCACCGACCGTCACCTCGCCGACCTGGACGACGCCCTTGTGGACGTAGACGCCCGGGACGGGCTTCTGGCAGTCGCGCACCTCGATCACGGCGCCGGTGTCGGTGCGGATCTTGCCGGTGTCGCCGATCTGGCCGCCGCCCTCGGCGTAGAACGGAGTGCGGTCGAGGACGACCTCGACGTCGTCGCCCTCGGTGGCGGCCGGCGAGGAGACGCCGTCCACGAGGATGCCGACGACGGTGGACTCGCCCTCGGTGTCGGTGTAGCCGATGAAGTCGGTGGCGCCGGCCCGGTCGGCGATCTCGCGGTAGGCGCCGAGGTCGGCGTGGCCGGTCTTCTTGGCCTGGGCGTCGGCCTTGGCGCGCTCCCGCTGCTCCTTCATCAGGCGCCGGAAGCCGTCCTCGTCCACGGACAGGCCCTGCTCGGCGGCCATCTCCAGGGTGAGGTCGATCGGGAAGCCCCAGGTGTCGTGGAGCAGGAAGGCCTTGTCGCCGGGGAGGACGGTGCCGCCGGCGGCCTTGGTGTCGGCGACGGCGGTGTCGAGGATGTTGGTGCCGGCCTTGAGCGTCTTGAGGAAGGCGTTCTCCTCGGCGAGGGCGACCTTCTCGATGCGCTCGCGGTCGGTGATCAGCTCGGGGTACTGCTGCCCCATCATGCCGATCACGACGTCGATGAGGTCCTTGACGACCGGACCGGTGGCGCCGAGCAGGCGCATGTTGCGGATGGCGCGGCGCATGATCCGGCGCAGCACGTAGCCGCGGCCCTCGTTGCCCGGGGTGACGCCGTCGCCGATGAGCATCACGGCGGTGCGGATGTGGTCGGTGACCACGCGCAGGGAGACGTCCGAGGCGTGGGCGTCGCCGTAGGCCACGCCGGTCAGCTCGGTGGCCTTCTTGATGACGGCCATGGAGGTGTCGATCTCGTACATGTTCTGCACGCCCTGCAGAATCATGGCGAGCCGCTCCAGGCCGAGGCCCGTGTCGATGTTCTTGGCGGGCAGGTCACCGAGGATCTCGAAGTCCTCCTTGCCGGTGCCCTCGCCGCGCTCGTACTGCATGAAGACCAGGTTCCAGATCTCCACGTACCGCTCGTCGTTGACGGCGGGGCCGCCCTCGACACCGAACTCGGGGCCGCGGTCGTAGTTGATCTCGGAGCAGGGTCCGCAGGGGCCGGGGACGCCCATGGACCAGAAGTTGTCCTTCTTGCCCAGGCGCTGGATGCGCTCGGCGGGGACGCCGACGATCTCGCGCCAGATCCGCTCGGCCTCGTCGTCGTCCTGGTAGACGGTGATCCACAGGCGCTCGGGTCGAGGCCGTAACCGCCCTTGTCCTGGGGCTGGTCAGCAGCTCCCAGGCCAGCTTGCAGGCGCCTTCCTTGAAGTAGTCACCGAAGGAGAAGTTGCCGCACATCTGGAAGAACGTGCCGTGCCGGGTGGTCTTGCCGACCTCTTCGATGTCCGGCGTGCGCACACACTTCTGCACGCTGGTGGCGCGGGCGTAGGGCGGCTTGACCTCACCGAGGAAGTAGGGCTTGAACGGCACCATGCCCGCGTTCACCAGCAGCAGAGTCGGGTCGTCCGCGATGAGCGACGCCGAAGGCACGACGGTGTGCCCGCGCTCCTCGAAGAAGCTCAACCAGCGGCGGCGGATCTCGGCCGACTCCATCAGTGGTCCTCATTCCGGTTGTACGAGTACGTCGTCCTGTCGACGTACGTCGGGTCGTTACGGTTCTCGATCGCGGCGTGGTGCCGCACGGCCGGGAGTTCGCGGTCCGGGTCGACGGGGGCGTTCAGCCCGAGCGCGTCGCCCAGTTCGGCCTCCCGCCGGGCCATGTTGTCGCGGACGTCGACGGCGAAGCCCACCGCGCGGTCCTTCAGCCGTTCGCCCGCCTCCAGCGCCTTGTTGGCCGCGGTCGCGGCCAGGCTCTCGGGGGTCAGCTGCTTCAGCTTCCGGTTGACCTTGGTGGTGGCCCACACGCCGGCGGCGACGCCGGTGGTGAACCAGAACGTACGGCGGAACATCCCTGGGCTCAGTCCTTCTTCCGCTTCGTCCGCCGCGCGGCCGGGACGGTCCGGCCCACGATCACGGTACGCCTCGACTGCCCGGCGAGCACGTCCTCCTTGCGGCCCGAGAGGGCCCGGCGCACGCCGTAACCGAAGGCCGCGACCTTGACCAGCGGGCCGCCGAAGGTGGAGGCGACGGTGGTCGACAGCGCGGACGCGTTCGACGTGACCTCCTGGACGTCGGAGGCGATCGCGTCGACCCGGTCGAGCTGGGTCTGCGCGGAGCGCACCGCCGAGGAGGCGTCGGCCAGCAGCGGGACGGCCTGGTCGGTCACGTCCGCCACGAGCTTGGTGGTCGCCTTGAGCGTCTGGGCCAGCCTCGCCAGAGCGACGGCGAGGAAGGAGACCAGGATCGCCCAGAAGACGGCCACCAGGATCCCGGCAACCTCTCCACCGGACACTGTGTGCACCCGCTCCCTGAAACGTGCCTGAACATCGAGAACATCGAGAAAGTCGTTCCCCGAGCCTATCGCGCCGGGGCTCGGGCTCCGTACCGGATTACGGTCCGGGAGGGGCGGAGTCGGCCGAAGCGATTGTACGGAGTGATTACGCTTCAGTACGCTCCGTGTTCCATGCGAGATCACGACCGCGCCGGCGCGTCACCGCACGGCAATCTGCCGCTGGAACTCGACGCCTTCGTGGGGCGTGCGGCGCAGACCGCGGAGCTGAGAGCCGCGCTGGAGTCCGCGCGGCTGGTGACGGTGACCGGGCCCGGCGGGGTGGGCAAGTCGCGGCTGGCGGCGCGGGTGGCCGCGCGGTCTGCGCCGCGGGACGGCGCGTGGCGGGTGGAGCTGGCACCGCTGCGCGACGCGGAGTTCGTGGACTACGCGGTCGTGGAGGCCCTGGGCCTGACCGACCACACGACCCGGCCGCCGCGCGAGACGCTCCGCGCCCACCTGGCCGGGCGCGCGGTGCTGCTGCTCCTGGACGGGGTCGAGCACCTGGTGGACGCCTGCGCCGCGCTGGTCGCCGACCTTCTGGGCCACGCGCCGGGACTGACCGTGCTGGCGGTGGGGCGCAGGCCGCTCGGGGTCGCCGGCGAGGTGCTGTTCCCGCTGGCGCCGCTGGCCGAGGACGAGGCGGTCGAACTGCTGCGGGTGCGTGCGGCGCAGCAGCGGGTGACATGCCCGGACGACGCCGACGTACGGCGGCTGTGCCGGCGGCTGGACGGGATCCCGCTGGCGATCGAGCTGGCCGCGGGGCGGCTGGGCGCGCTGTCGCCGCGGCAGGTGCTCGAGCGGCTGGACGACCGGTTCCGGCTGCTGGCCGGCGGCGACCGCACGGCGCTGCCGCGGCACCGCGCGCTGCGCACGGCGATCGGCTGGAGCCACGAGCTGTGCACGCCCGAGGAGCGGTTGCTGTGGGCGCGGCTGTCGGTGTTCGCGGGCGGCTTCGACCTGGAGGCCGCGGAGTACGTGTGCAGCGGGCACGGCCTGCCCGCCGAGGACGTGCTCGACGTGCTGTCGAGCCTGCTGGCGCAGTCGGTGGTGGTCCGCGAGGAGTCCCGGGCCGGGGTCCGGTACCGGATGCTCGACACCCTGCGGGCGTACGGCGCCGGCTGGCTGGACGCGACGGGGGACGCGGCCCGGCTGCGGCGGCGGCACCGCGACTGGTACGTGGGACTGGCGACCTGGTGCGAGCTGGACTGGTTCTCGCCGCGGCAGGCGGAGGTGGCCGAGCGCGTCGAGGCGGAGCTGCCCGATCTGCGCGCCGCCCTGGAGCACTGCCTCACCGACCCGGAGGCCACGCACCTGGGCCAGTATCTGGCGGGGTCCCTGTGGTTCTGCTGGGTGGGCTGCGGACGGCTGGCGGAGGGGCGGCACTGGCTGGAGCAGGCGGTGGCGCTGGAGGCGGAGCGGACGGCCCGGGAGCAGTCGCGGCTGAAGGCCCTGTGGGTGCTGGCGTACGTGGCGATCCTCCAGGGCGACACGGTGCCGGCGCTGGCGGCGCTCCAGGAGTGCCGGGAGGAGGCGGAGCGGGCCGGGAACGCCACGGCACTGGCCTACGCCGAGCACCGCACCGGCTGTCTGGCGCTGGTCACCGACGACATGGCGGGCGCGGAGACGCTGCTGCGCTCGGCGCTGGAGCGGTACCGGGAGATCGGCGAGCTGAACAGCAACGTGCTGATGGGCCAGGTGGAGCTGGCGATGACGCGGGCGTTCCAGGGCGATCTGCCGGGCGCTGTGCGGCTGTGCGAGGACGTGCGCCGGGTGTGCGAGGACCACGGTGAGCGGTGGGCCCGGTCCTACGCCCTGTACGTGCTGGCCTACGCGGCCTGGAGCGAGGGCCGGCCCGGCAGGGCGCGGCGGCTGCTGGCGGAGTGCCTGGGCAGCGCGCACGGCTTCCACGACCTGCTGGGCTCGGTGCTGGCGATGGAGCTGCTGGCGCTGGTCACGGTGACCGAGGGCGACCCCGAGGAGGCGGCGGTGCTGCAGGGGGCGGCCGGGCGGATGTGGCCGTCGGTGGGGCTGCCGCTGTTCGGCTCGGCGCACTACAACGCGCCGCACGAGCTGTGCGAGGCGACGGCCCGGGAGCAGCTGTGCGACGACCGGTACGAGGAGTGCGTCCGGCAGGGGGCGCGGCTCGGCAGGCAGGAGGCGGTGTCCCGGGCCCTGGGCCGGGCCGGTGCGCCGGCCGCGGTGCCGGCGCCGCGGGAACGGCCCCGGCCGGCGGTGGTCGGCGGCACGACGAAGCCCGCCGCCTCCCGCACCGGTGAGGGCGGGGAGACGGCGGGCTGAGGTACCGCTGCGGTACTGCGTCCGGCTGGGGTCAGCGGGCGTAGTACTCGACGACGAGCTGCTCGTCGCAGATCACCGGGATCTCCTTGCGGTTCGGCTCGCGGTCCAGGCGGAACGCCAGGGCCTTGAGGTTCACCTGGAGGTAGCGCGGGGTCTCGCCCTCGGGGCGAAGCCGCCCTCACGGGCGATCGTGAAGAGCGTCTTCTCCTTGGAGCGCTCGCGGACCTGCACCACGTCGTCGGGACGGACGACGAAGGACGGCTTGTCGACCTTCTTGCCGTTGACCTGGATGTGGCCGTGGACGACCATCTGGCGGGCCTGGTAGATCGTGCGGGCGATGCCCGAACGCAGGACCAGCGCGTCGAGGCGCTTCTCCAGCTCCACGATCAGGGCCTCACCGGTCTTGCCCTGGACCTTGGACGCGCGCTCGTAGGCGCGGACCAGCTGGCGCTCGGAGATGTCGTACTGAGCGCGCAGGCGCTGCTTCTCCAGCAGACGGACCTTGTAGTCCGAGTTCTGCTTGCGGCCGCGGCCGTGCTCGCCCGGCGGGTAGGGGCGGGCCTCGAAGTACTTGACGGCCTTCGGGGTCAGCGCGATGCCGAGGGCACGCGACTTCTTGACCTTGGGGCGGGACTGGTTCGCCACTGTCTTCTGTCTCTTTCGTAGTGTTCCGGCTCGTCAGGGTTGAGGGAGGTCGCATCCGCAGCCGGGGAATCCCGCCGGGTCCCGTGGGACCTGCCGGGCAGCCGCTCCCCTGGTCTGGGCACATACGTGCAGCACGCGAGTGGCCCACCGACCTCTCCCGGGCTCCGGGTGGTGGTGGGCTGCCCGCGACACCGATCGACGGTGCGCGACGCTCCTGGAGTCCCTCACCAAGGATCGCCCCAAGGATCGGATCTCCGGCTGGTCGTCCCGTTCTGACTGCACGGGACACAGCACTCCGGCCGAGTCTACAGGGTGCTCAGGACCGCCTGCGACCGAGGTGCTTCCTGGTCCACTCGACGGCGTCGGCGTAGCGCGCCTCCGCGCCGTGCCGGGTCGGGGTGTAGTACTCGCGGTCCTTCAGCGCGTCCGGAGCGTACTGCTGGGCGGCGATGCCCTCGGGCAGGTCGTGCGGGTAGACGTAGCCCTCGCCGTGGCCGAGCTTGCCGGCGCCCTTGTAGTGGCTGTCGCGCAGATGGGGCGGGACGGGTCCGGCCAGGCCCTTGCGCACGTCCTCCAGGGCGGCGCCGATGGCGGTCGTCGCCGCGTTGGACTTGGGGGCGAGGGCCAGGGCGATGGTCGCGTGGCTGAGCGTGAGGGCCGCCTCGGGGAAGCCGATCATGGCGACGGCCTGGGCGGCGGCGACCGCGATCGGCAGGGCGTTGGGGTCGGCGAGCCCGATGTCCTCGCTGGCGGAGATCATCAGGCGGCGGGCGATGAACCGGGGGTCCTCGCCGGCCTCGATCATGCGGGCCAGGTAGTGCAGCGCGGCGTCGACGTCGGAGCCGCGGATGGACTTGATCAGGGCGCTGGCGACGTCGTAGTGCTGGTCACCGTCGCGGTCGTACTTGACCGCGGCCCGGTCGACCGTCTCCTCCAGGGTCGTCAGGCCGATCTCCGTCTCGCCCTTGTCGAGGGCGGCGCCGGCTGCCGCCTCCAGGGCGGTGAGCGCGCGGCGGGCGTCGCCGCCGGCGATGCGCAGCAGATGCTCCTCTGTGTCCTCGGGAGGCCGACGGCGTCCTTGAGTCCGCGTTCGTCGCTCAGTGCCCGCCGGAGCAGTCCGCGGATGTCGTCGTCCGTGAGGGGTTCGAGGGTGAGCAGCAGGGAGCGGGAGAGCAGGGGGGAGATCACCGAGAAGTACGGGTTCTCCGTGGTGGCGGCGATGAGGGTGACCCAGCGGTTCTCGACGGCCGGGAGGAGGGAGTCCTGCTGGGCCTTGCTGAACCGGTGGATCTCGTCGAGGAAGAGGACGGTCTCCTTGCCGTACCCCCCGACGGCGCGGCGGGCTCCGTCGATGACGGCGCGGACCTCCTTGACGCCCGCGGTGATCGCCGACAGTTCCACGAAGCGCTTGTTGGTGGCCTTGGAGACCACGTACGCCAGCGTCGTCTTGCCCGTGCCGGGCGGGCCCCACAGGATCACGGAGGACGGGCCGGCGGGCCCCGAGGCGCCCTCGCCGACCAGCCGGCGCAGGGGCGAGCCGGGCTTCAGCAGGTGCTGCTGGCCCACGACCTCGTCGAGGGTGCGCGGGCGCATCCGGACCGCCAGGGGGCTGCCGGCGGGTTCCTTCTCCTGGCGTTCTTCTGCTGCGGCGGTGAACAGGTCGGGCTCCACGTCAGAACCCTAGAACACGGCACCGACAGCGCCCTCGGTCAGGCCCAGAGCTGGCTGCCCCAGCGGGTCAGGATCAGCATGCAGACGATGCCGATGTGCGTCACCGGCAGGACCCAGGTGAACTCGGCGAGGAAGCGCTTCAGCCAGCCCGGCGCGGGGAGGTGGCCGGTGCGGACGTTGAACGACGTCACGTACCAGAACATGAGGATGGTCGCCACCCAGGCCAGGCAGCACCACAGGCACAGCGCGTTGATGCGGTACAGGGACTGGAACTGCAGCCAGGTCACGAAGCCCACGCCGAACAGGCAGCCGGCGTTGAAGGTCAGCCAGTACCAGCGCGGGAAGCGGGCCCCGGTGAGCAGGCTCACGCCGACGCAGACGACCATGCCGTAGGTGACCAGGCCGAGCATCGGGTTGGGGAAGCCGAACACGGACGCCTGGGCGCTCTCCATGACGCTGCCGCAGGAGACGATCGGGTTGAGTCCGCAGCTCGGGTTGTACGTCGTCCCCTCGGCCTTGGCCTCGAGGATCTTGTTCTTGTCCAGCGTGATGATCCATGCGGCGAGCAGTCCCGCCGCGCCCGTGATCACCATGAGCAGGGCGAAGGCACGGCTGCTGCCGGCCTTGCTGGGCTCGGCGGCGGCGCGCCGGGGCTCGGGCACGGTGGAGACGTCCTTCACTGTCGTCTTGCTCATCACGCCGATTCCGTCACTAGAGAGCGGGAGTGCTTCGGGCACGGACATTGTGCCGCACTCGGGCAGGCGTGCACCGTTCGCGGAACATAAAGGCCTGAACACAGGGGTACGCCCGTGGACGGAAGTTGACGGGGCACCGGGCCGCCGATGCCCCCGCCGGCGCTCTCAGCCGAGCCGCGCCTCCAGTTCGGCCACGATCTCGTTGACGCCGACCGCGGTCTGCTCG
Organism: Streptomyces sp. SW4; assembly: GCA_003248315.1. GTDB lineage: Bacteria > Actinomycetota > Actinomycetes > Streptomycetales > Streptomycetaceae > Streptomyces. Next base: position 4,616,430 of record QKWM01000004.1, on the reverse strand, counting down.
CCGGACTCCATGTCCTTGAGCTGGACGACGCCGTCGGCCAGGTCGCGCTCGCCGGCGACGATCGCGTAGCGGGCGCCGCTGCGGTTGGCGTTCTTCATGGCGCCCTTGAGGCCCTTGCCGCCGTAGGAGAAGTCGGTGGCGATGCCGTTCTTGCGCAGTTCGGTGACCTTGCCGAACAGCACACGGCGGGCCTCCTCGCCGAGCGGGACGGCGAAGACGGCGGTGGTGGAGGGGATGTCCAGCTCGACGCCCTCCGCCTCCAGGGCGAGGACCGTGCGGTCGACGCCGAGAGCCCAGCCGACGGACGGCAGCGCGGGGCCGCCGATCATCTCCGACAGGCCGTCGTACCGTCCGCCGCCGCCGACGGCGGACTGGGAGCCGAGGCCGTCGTGGACGAACTCGAAGGTCGTGCGGGTGTAGTAGTCCAGCCCGCGCACCAGCTTCGGGTCGTCCTCGAAGGCGACGCCGGCCGCGGTGATCAGCTCGCGGACCTCCTCGTGGTACGCCTTGCACGCGTCGCACAGGTAGTCGCGCAGCAGGGGGCGTCGGTGAGCTGCTTCTGGACGTCCTGCCGCTTGTCGTCGAGGACGCGCAGCGGGTTGATCTCCGCCCGGCGCAGGGTGTCCTCGTCCAGGTCCAGGCCGCGCAGGAAGTCCTGGAGCGCGGCCCGGTACACCGGGCGGCACTCCTTGTCGCCGAGGCTGTTGAGCAGGATGCGGAAGTCGCTCAGGCCCAGCGAGCGGTACGCCTGGTCGGCCAGGATGATCAGCTCGGCGTCCAGCGCGGGGTCCTCGGCGCCGATCGCCTCGGCGCCGACCTGGGAGAAGTGGCGGTAGCGGCCCTTCTGCGGGCGCTCGTAGCGGTAGTACGAGCCGGAGTACCAGAGCTTGACCGGGAGGTTGCCCGCCTTGTGCAGGTTGGCCTCCAGGGCCGCGCGCAGCACGGAGGCGGTGCCCTCGGGGCGCAGGGCGAGACGGTCGCCGCCCTTGGTCTCGAAGGCGTACATCTCCTTGGTCACGATGTCGGTGGACTCGCCGACGCCGCGGGCGAACAGCTCGACGTTCTCGAAGCCGGGCGTCTCGATGTAGCCGTAGCCGGAGTTGCGCAGCGGGGCGGCGATCGCCTCGCGGACGGCCAGGTACTTGGCGGAGTCCGGCGGCAGCAGGTCGTAGGTGCCCTTGGGTGCCTTGAAGGTGCTCACGGAAGGTCTCTCGTCACATTCCTCGTCGGGGAGCGTCCGCGCTCCCGAGGCCGGCGGCCACCTGCCGCAGATAGGGGTTGGTGGCGCGCTCCCGGCCGATGGTCGTCTGGGGGCCGTGGCCGGACAGCACCACGGTCGAGTCGTCGAGCGGCAGGCACACGCGGGCCAGCGAGTCGAGCATCTCGGCCATGTCACCGCCGGGCAGGTCGGTGCGTCCGATGGAGCCGGCGAACAGCAGGTCGCCCGAGAAGAGGACCGGCGGGATGTCCGCCGCCTCGGGAAGGGCGAAGGTCACCGACCCCTTGGTATGGCCCGGTGCGTGCGCGACGCTCAGCTCCAGACCGGCCAGCTCCAGCGTGGCGCCGTCGGTCATCTCCCGGACGTCGTCCGGCTCCCCCACGGTCAGCTCGCCCATCAGCGGCATGCCGATGGACCGGCCGAGCGCCTTCTCGGGGTCGCTCATCATGTACCGGTCCTCGGGGTGGATCCAGGCCGGTACGTCGTGCGCGCCGCACACCGGGACGACCGAGGCCACGTGGTCGATGTGGCCGTGGGTGAGGACGACGGCGACGGGCTTGAGCCGATGCTTCCTGATCGCTTCCTCGACTCCGGGGGCCGCCTGGTGGCCCGGGTCGATGATCACGCACTCCTCACCGGCGGCGGGGGCGACGAGATAACAGTTCGTCCCCAGGCCCCGGCGGGGAACCCGGCAATGAGCACGTTCGTCCTTCGTTGTGTCGGTTCGGTGGGCTTGCCAGCGGGCTGCGCCCGTGGTCAGAGCCTACCGGCGGTGCCGATTCCTCAGCGAACCCATATACGGTACGGGGCTACACGCAGGCGGTCGTCCCACGGGCCCGCATGCGTACCGGTCGGCACACGAAGACGCACGAAGACGCATGAGGAGAGAACCCGGTGGTCAGCCAGGAGCAGCGGCGGCGTCAGCTCGCCCGGGAGAAGTTCTTGCGCCAGCAGCAGCGACGCACCGCCGCGCGGCGCAAGGCACGCATGCGCAACGCGGTGATCGCGTCGGTGCTCGGTGTGGTGGTGATCGGGAGTGTGGCGCTCTACGCGACGGAGCCCTTCCAGGACGACGGCAAGGAGAACGCGAGCGCCGAGGTGACGCCGAGCGCCACGCCGACCAGCAAGGCCCCGGACCCCTGTGACAAGCCCGCCAAGGGCGAGGTCAAGTCGCAGACGTGGAAGAAGGAGCCGGCGATGACCATCGACAAGTCGGCGAAGTACACGATGACCCTGGACACCACGTGCGGTGAGATCGACATCGCGCTCGACGCGGAAGCCGCGCCGCACACGGTGAACTCGTTCAACTTCCTCGCCGGCAAGGGCTACTTCGACCACACCCGGTGCCACCGGCTGACCCCCGACGGCATCTACGTGCTCCAGTGCGGCGACCCCACGGGCCAGGGCACCGGCGGGCCGGGGTACACGATCCCGGACGAGAACCTGAAGGACGAGAGCCTCAAGGGCGGCGTCTACCCGGCGGGCACCGTCGCGATGGCGAACACCGGGCAGAAGAACTCCGGCGGCAGCCAGTTCTTCCTCGTCTACCAGGACAGCAAGCTGTCGCCGGCCTACACGCCGTTCGGCAAGGTGTCGGAGGAGGGCATGAAGGTCCTGAAGAAGATCGCGGCCGCCGGGGCCACGGCTCCGGACCCCACGACGGGCAACACGGCGCCCAACGCGACGGTCGTGATCGACAAGGCGACGGTGACCCGGTCCTGACCGCTCATCTGCGGAATTTCGGTCGCGCGGGATGCGGACAGGCCGCCCGCCGGTCGCCTATGTTGGCGGTGACGAAACTGTGGACGATGCCCGGGGGTGCTGAAGCCCTCCGCAGGCATCATGTGGAGGAGGCGCTGTGAGCAGCGACCCGTGGGGCCGCGTCGACGAGACGGGGACCGTGTACGTGCGTACGGCCGACGGCGAGAAGGTCGTCGGTTCCTGGCAGGCAGGCTCCCCCGAGGAGGCGCTGGCCTATTTCGAGCGCAAGTACGAGGGCCTGGTTGTCGAGATCGGCCTCCTCGAGAAGCGGGTGAAGACCACCGACCTGTCGGCGAAGGACGCCATGGCCGCCATCGACCACCTGCGCGAGCAGGTCGATGCGCATCACGCCGTCGGTGACCTCGACGCCCTGCGGGTGCGGCTGGACAAGCTCGTGGAGCTGGTGGAGAAGCGCCGTGAGGAGCGCAAGGCGCAGCGGGCCAAGCAGTCCGACGAGGCCCGCCGGGCCAAGGAGGCGCTGGTCGCCGAGGCCGAGGAGCTGGCGCAGTCCGACCAGTGGCGGGTGGCCGGTGAGCGGCTGCGGTCGCTGGTCGACACCTGGAAGGGCCTGCCCCGGCTCGACCGCAAGTCCGACGACGAGCTGTGGCACCGCTTCTCGCACGCCCGGTCGGCGTTCTCCAAGCGGCGCAAGCAGCACTTCGCGCAGCTGGACGCGCAGCGCGAGGAGGCACGGCGGATCAAGGAGCGGCTGGTCGCGGAGGCCGAGGCGCTGTCGGGTTCGACGGACTGGGGCCCGACGGCCGCGCGCTACCGCGAGCTGATGGCCGAGTGGAAGGCCGCGGGCCGTGCGCAGCGCGAGCACGAGGACGACCTGTGGAACCGCTTCCGCGGAGCCCAGGACGTCTTCTTCGGCGCCCGCAGCGCGGTGTTCGCCGAGCGGGACGCCGAGCAGGCCGAGAACCTCAAGCTCAAGGAGGAGCTGGCCGAGGAGGCCGAGAAGCTCCTGCCGATCACGGATCTGAAGGCGGCCCGCGCCGGCTTCCGCGCGATCAACGAGCGCTGGGAGGCGATCGGTCACGTCCCGCGCGACGCCCGGCCGAAGGTCGAGGGCCGTATGCACGCGGTGGAGCGGGCGATCCAGGAGGCCGAGGAGGCCGAGTGGCGCCGGACGAACCCGGAGGCACGCGCGCGTGCCGAGGGTCTGACCGGTCAGCTCCAGGCGGCCGTGGACAAGCTGAAGGGCCAGATCGAGCAGGCCCGCGCCCAGGGCAACACGGCCCGCGCCGAGAAGCTGGAGCGGGAGCTGGAGGGCCGCCAGGCGCTGCTGGACCAGGCCCTGAAGGGCCTGCAGGAGTTCGGCGGCTGACCCACGCCGCGCCTGAAGCGGCCCGGCGGTGCTTTGTCACCGCCGGGCCGCTTCGTCGTTTCGACGCGGTCCGGCGCCTGCCGGCGGGCTCGCTTCGCGGCCGTCCGGCGGGCTCGGTCCAGCGCCGTCCGGCGCCTTCCGACGGGCTCGGGCCAGCGCCGTCCGGCGCCTTCCGACAGGCTCGGGCCAGCGCCGTCCCGCGCCTTCCGGCGGGCCCGGTTCAGCGCCTTCCGGCGTGCTCGCTGATGTCGAGGGCGTGCTTGAGCACCTCGCAGGCCTGGAGGTGGTTCCCGGACTCCTGGAGCAGGTCGGCCAGGCGGCGGCAGACCAGGACGGCCTCGGGCCCGTAGACCGTGTGCACCCGCTGGAAGGCGAGTTCCAGCACCTCGATCGCCTCGCGCACCTGCCCGGTCTCGGCGAGCAGTTCCGACAGCTCCAGCTGGACGTCGACCAGGTCGCCGTGGCCGTCGCCGGTCCGCTGCTCCTGCATCGCCAGGCGCAGCACGGGCAGCGCGTCGCGGGTGTTGCCCTCGGCGCGCAGCAGCCGCGCCAGGGAGAGCCCGGTGGCGACCAGGGCGGCGCGGACGTCGGCGGCCAGCACCGGGCCCGCGGGACCCCGGCGGCCGGCCCTGGCCTTGTTGCGGGCCAGCGGCAGGCGTCCGACGCCGTTCTCCTGGGAGCGCTGCGGCAGGGGCCGGTTCTTGGCGCGCAGGCGTTCCTCCAGGACCCGGTGGAGGGTGTCCAGGTCGATGAGTTCGGGGCCGCCCTCCACCCCGTCGCGCAGGATGGCGAGCAGTTCACCGGTGAACGCCGTGTAGCGTTCGCCGTCCGGCGCCAGCGCGATGCGGTCCCGCGGCGAGGCGGCCAGGACGTAGGCGCCGTCCACGGCGGCCTGGGCGGCCAGCTGGTCCGCGCCGGACAGGGCCCGGGCGGCGCGTCCGCTGAAGCAGCAGTCGAGCACGACGATCTTGCGCCGGGCGCGGGCGGTGCGCAGCGCGGCGCGCAGGTGCTGGTAGGCGACGGCCGTGTAGCCGAGGTGTTCGCGGGAGTCGCCGAGGGCCAGGTACAGGTCGGCGGAGTCGGCGTCGCGCATGCCGTGGCCCGCGAAGTACACCAGGAGCGTGTCGGTGGCCTCTTCCCCGGCCTGGTACACCGGGTCGAGGATCGCCGGGGTGGTGAGCGGGTCGGTGACGACGGTGCAGTGCTGTACGGGCAGCCCCAGACGGTGGCGTCGCACAGTTCGGCGGCCAGATCGACCACGTTGGCCTCGACCGCGGCAGCTGGGGCAGATGCCGGTAGGAGGCGGTGCCCACGAGGACGGCCCGGGAGCGGGCGGGGTCAGGCAGTCCGGTCATCGCCTCCGCTCTCCTCGCTCTGTGCGGGCGTCTCCTCGCTGTGTGCGGGCCCCGGCGGCGCCGGCCGGTCGAGCAGGTCGATGATGCCGCGCACGGCCTCCTCGTCGCGCGCCGCCTCCGCGGTGAGCAGGACCTCCACGTCGCCGCGGCGCAGGGTGACGGCCGGGGCCCGGCGCCGGGAGGTCTGCCACTGCAGGACGGAGAAGACGAGGGAGGCCGCGGACAGCCCGCTGCCGATGGCCAGCTGGAGGATGTCGAGGCCGGTGCCCATGCTGCCGGGGCGAGCGGCGCGCTGCTGCCGGCCCGCGCCCGCAGGGAGAGTGTCCCGTCCTCGCGCAGCCAGCGCAGCAGGGAGCGGAGGTGGTCCTCGGCGTCCGTGCCGTCCGGTGCTCCCGAGATCTCAACGCGGAAGTCGGTCATCGTCTCCGTTCGTCCCCTCCAGTCGCGGGCTGACACGTCGGTTCACCCGGGAGAGCAGGTCCAGGGCCTCTCCCCGGCGCCCAGCCGGGCCAGGCAGACGGCCTGCCAGTACTGGCTGGTGAGGGTGGTGGGGTGGTCGGGGCCCAGCTTGGACAGACAGACGGGGACGACCACCGACAGCATCTGCGCCGCCTCCCGCAGCTGGCCGCGCAGGACGAGGCCGACCGCCTCGCGCTGCCGGGAGAGCGCGGCCTGCGGGGTCATGCTGCCGAGGACGATGCGGCGGGTGGCGTCGCTGAGCGTGGCGGGGTCCAGGACGTCCCGGTCCCGCTGCTCGGGCAGGAGGGCCGCCTCCGCCCAGACGTACTCGGGCGCCCCCTCGTCGGCGGCGTCCGCGGTCGCGAAGGAGGGCGGCCCGGCCGCCTCGCGCGCGGCGTCCACGGCCTCGTCCCGGGCGTGCCGCTTCACCAGGTCGGCGAGCAGCTGGGTGCCGCCGTAGGTCAGGGGGACGAGGGTCTCGCGCACCACGCGGGGTCGGCGAGGCGCCGCTCGGGGTCCTGGCGGCACAGCTCGTCGACGAGCCCGGCCAGCGGCTGTGGGAGGCCATCGGTCCCGGTCAGCGGCCGGATGCCGTCGCCGAGGGCCCGCTCCATGATGGCGCCGACGTCGGCGGTCTTTCCGAACGGCAGCTCCCCGGTGAGCATGAGGAACATGCAGGCGCCGAGGCCGTACCAGTCCGCGGCCGGTCCGGGCAGGACGCCGCGCATCGCCTCCGGTGCCATGAACTGCGGGGTGCCGATCAGGGCCCCGGTGCGGGTGATCGCCGCCTCACCGGCCAGCCGTGCCAGTCCGAAGTCCTGCAACACGACCCGGCCGCTGCGGGTGGTGCCGACGTTGGACGGCTTGACGTCGCGGTGGACCACGCCCTTGTGGTGGCCGGCCTCCAGGGCGTCCGCGATCCCCAGGGCCACGGTGCAGGCGGCCGGTACGGGCAGCGGTCCGGAGTGCAGGACCAGCTCGGCCAGGCTGGTCCCGTCGAGCACCTGCATCACCAGGTACGGGGTGCCGTCGTGCACGCCGTCGTCGTACAGCGTGACGACACCGGGATGCTCGATCCGCGCCAGTGCGCGGGCCTCCCGCTGGAACCTCTCCCAGGCCGCGTCCTGCGCGGTCAGCCCCTCGACGGCGGTCAGCATCTTCACCGCCACGCGGCGGCCGAGCCGGGTGTCCTCCGCCTCGTAGACCACGCCCATGCCGCCGCGTCCCAGCAGCCGCACCGGGCGGTAGCGTCCCGCGACGAGCGCGGGGTCTCGGCCGGCAGGCCGGGTAAGCCGGCCTGTTCGACGCGTTCCTCCATCTGCTCCCCCGTCTCCCCGTACGGCCGCGCTACGACGGTCTGCGCGCCGACGTCACGCGGTACACGTCGTACACGCCCTCGACGCCCCGGACGGCCTTCAGGACGTGGCCGAGGTGCTTCGGGTCGCCCATCTCGAAGGTGAAGCGGGAGGTGGCGACGCGGTCGCGGGAGGTCTGGACGGCCGCGGAGAGGATGTTGACGTGCTGGTCGGACAGGACCCGGGTGACGTCCGACAGCAGGCGGGAGCGGTCCAGGGCCTCGACCTGGATGGCGACGAGGAAGACCGAGGACTGGGTGGGTGCCCACTCGACCTCGAGGATCCGCTCCGGCTCCCGGGACAGCGAGTCGACGTTCACACAGTCGCTGCGGTGCACGGACACGCCGCTGCCGCGCGTGACGAAACCGATGATGGGGTCCCGGGGACCGGGGTGCAGCAGCGGGCCAGCTTGACCCACACGTCCTCGACGCCCTTGACGACGACGCCGGGGTCGGCGCTGGTGCGGCGTTTGCGGCCGCGGCCCGGGCGGGCGGGACCGCCTCGTCGATCTCCTCGGTGGCCGCCTCCTCGCCGCCGAGCGCCTGGACCAGCTTCTGCACGATGTTCTGCGCGGAGACATGGCCCTCGCCGATCGCCGCGTAGAGCGCGGAGATGTCGGAGTACCGCATCTCGTGGGCGAGCGTGACCAGGGAGTCGCCGGTCAGGATGCGCTGGATCGGCAGGTTCTGCTTGCGCATCGCGCGGACGATGGCGTCCTTGCCCTGCTCGATGGCCTCGTCGCGGCGCTCCTTGGAGAACCACGCCCGGATCTTGTTGCGGGCGCGCGGCGACTTGACGAAGCCGAGCCAGTCGCGGGAGGGCCCGGCGCCGGCCGCCTTGGAGGTGAAGACCTCCACGAGGTCGCCGTTGTCCAGGGTGGACTCCAGCGGCACCAGCCGTCCGTTGACCCGTGCTCCTATGGTCCGGTGGCCGACCTCGGTGTGGACGGCGTAGGCGAAGTCGACCGGGGTGGCGCCCGCCGGGAGCGCTATGACGTCGCCCTTCGGCGTGAAGACGAAGACCTCGTTGCGCGAGAGGTCGAAGCGCAGGGACTCCAGGAACTCGCCGGGGTCCTCGGTCTCCTTCTGCCAGTCCAGCAGCTGCCGCAGCCACGCCATGTCGTTGATGGCGTCCTTGTCCTTGCCGGACGCCTTGGGCACGTCCGTGCGGATCTTGGACGCGCCGGCCACGGCCTCCTGCTTGTACTTCCAGTGCGCGGCGATGCCGTACTCGGCGCGGCGGTGCATGTCGAACGTGCGGATCTGCAGCTCGACCGGCTTGCCGTTGGGCCGATGACCGTCGTGTGCAGCGACTGGTACATGTTGAACTTGGGCATCGCGATGTAGTCCTTGAACCGCCCGGAACCGGGTTCCAGCGGGCGTGGACCGTGCCGAGCGCGGCGTAGCAGTCGCGGACGGTGTCCACCAGGACGCGGATGCCGACCAGGTCGTAGATCTCCGCGAAGTCACGGCCGCGGACGATCATCTTCTGGTAGACGCTGTAGTAGTGCTTGGGGCGGCCGGTGACGGTCGCCTTGATACGGGCCGCGCGCAGGTCCTGCTGAACCTCGTCGGTGACGATCGCCAGGTACTCGTCGCGCTTGGGGGCGCGCTCGGCGACCAGGCGGACGATCTCGTCGTACATCTTGGGGTAGAGGATCGCGAAGGCGAGGTCCTCCAGCTCCCACTTGATGGTGTTCATGCCCAGGCGGTGGGCGAGCGGCGCGTAGATCTCCAGTGTCTCGCGCGCCTTCTTCTCCTGCTTCTCGCGCTTGAGGTAGCGCATGGTGCGCATGTTGTGCAGGCGGTCGGCGAGCTTGATGACCAGGACGCGGGGGTCCTTGGCCATGGCGACGACCATCTTGCGCACGGTCTCGGCCTGGGCGGCCTCGCCGAACTTGACCTTGTCCAGCTTGGTCACGCCGTCCACGAGCAGGGCGACGACGTCGCCGAAGTCGCGGCGCAGGTCCTCCAGGCCGTACTCGGTGTCCTCCACCGTGTCGTGCAGCAGGCCGGCCATCAGCGTGGCCGGGTCCATGCCCAGCTCGGCGAGGATGGTGGTGACGGCGAGCGGGTGCGTGATGTACGGGTCGCCGCTCTTGCGCTTCTGGCCGCGGTGCCAGCGCTCGGCGACCTGGTAGGCCTTCTCGATCTGGCGGAGGGTCGCGGTCTCGATCTTGGGGTCGTTGCTGCGGACTATGCGCAGCAACGGCTCCAGGACCGGGTTGTAGGGGTTGGCGCGCTGGACGCCGAGACGCGCGAGACGGGCGCGGACGCGGTTGGAGGAGCCGGAGCGGGCGGGCGGGCCGCGGGGGTGCGCACCACGGGCGGGTTCTGGGGGCGCTCCGGTGGCGCCGGCTTGGGGCGCGACTGCTCGGCCGGCTTGTCGACCGGCGCGGACTGGGCGCGCTCGACCGGCCCGCGGGGTCGTTCGTGGCCTGTGCCGCCGTGGGCGCGGGCTTCGCCGCTGCCGCCGAGGCGGACTCGGGCTTGGCGGCGGTCAGGTGCTGGGCCTCGTCTGGCAAGAGGACTCCTCGTGCGCGATCCGGGTCCCCCGGTCAGGCTCCGGAGACTTCATGGTAGCGATCCTGCGCCCCGGGATCGCCTCCAGACCGATGTGAGGGGCGTCTACCGGAGAAACGACCGGGGCGGGCGCCGGATTCCTCCGGGCCCGCCCTGTTCGTGGCGACATCGGTCAGACCGTGAGCAATGCGTGGAGCGGAGCGCCGTCGAGGGCGGGCTCCACGCGGGCCCGGCCGCCGAGGAAGCCCAGCTCCATGAGGACCGCGAGGCCCGCGACCCGGGCGCCCGCCCGGCGGATGAGCCGGACGGAGGCCTCGGCGGTGCCGCCGGTGGCGAGGACGTCGTCCACGACCAGCACGCGGTCGTCGGCGGTCAGGTCCTCGGCGTGCACCTCAATCTCGGCCGAGCCGTACTCCAGGTCGTAGGCCTGGCCGAGGGTGGCGCCGGGGAGCTTGCCCGCCTTGCGTACGGGGATGAAGCCGAGCCCGGCGCGGAGCGCGACCGGGGCGCCGAGGATGAAGCCGCGGGCCTCCAGGCCGACGACCTTGGTGGCCCCGGTGCGCTCGGCGGTCTCCGCCAGGGCGTCCGTGAGCGCGGTGAAGGCCGCCGGGTCCGCAAGCAGCGGGGTGATGTCCTTGAACACCACGCCCGGCTTCGGATAGTCGGCCACGTCGCGGATGCGGCTGAGCAGCAGCTCCTGGATGTCGGTCACCGGCGCTTCCCGAGGGTCGGCCGCGGCCCCGGGCACGGGACGCGGGCTGGCTGCGGGGGCCGACCACGGCCGGGGCGGCGTCCTCCGGCTCGTCGTCGAACGGCTCGTCGGCGGTGTCCGCCTCCGGGACTCCCCCTTGGCGGCGGCCTGCGCCCGCTTGGCGAGTACGCGCTTCTTGAGCGCCTTCATCTGCGGCTCGCGCTCCTTGAGGTCGGCGACGAGCGGCGTGGCGATGAAGATCGAGGAGTAGGCACCGGCCGCGAGGCCGACGAACAGCGACAGCGAGATGTCGTTCAGCATGCCGGCGCCGAGGACGCCGCCGCCGATGAACAGCAGGCCGGCCACGGGCAGCAGCGCGACCACCGTGGTGTTGACGGAGCGGACCAGGGTGCTGTTGATCGAGCGGTTGGCGATCTCGCCGTACGTCCAGCGGGTCTGCTTGGTGATGTCCTTCGTCTGCTCCTTGAGGCTGTCGAAGACGACCACCGTGTCGTAGAGCGAGTAACCGAGGATGGTCAGCAGACCGATCACCGTGCCCGGCGTGACCTCGAAGCCCACCAGGGCGTAGATGCCGACCGTGATGGTGATGTCGTGGATCAGCGCGACGAACGCGGCGAGCGCCATGCGCCACTCGAACGCGATCGCCAGGTAGATCACCACGAGGACCAGGAAGATGCCGAGGCCCTGCCAGGCCTTGTTCGCGATCTGGTCGCCCCAGCTGGGGCCGACCAGCTCGGCGTTGATGCTCTCCGCCTGGACCTTCAGGTCCTTGGCGAGCTCGTCCTTGATCTGGTCCGACTGCTCGGTGCCGGTGCCCGCGACCTGGATGCGCATGCTGCCGTCGCCGAGCTTCTGGACGATCGCGTCGTGGCCGGAGGCCTCTTCCGCGTACTGCTCGACCTGGGTGACCGAGGCGCTGACGTTCTTGGGGGTGGTGAAGACCGCGCCGCCCTGGAACTCGATGCCCATGTGCAGGCCGCGCACCGTCAGGCCGACGATGGCCGTGATGGTGATCAGGATCGAGATGCCGTACCAGATCTTGCGGTTCTTGACGAAGTCGTAGCCGATCTCGCCATGGTGCAGTCGGGCGCCGAGGTTGCCGAGCTTCGACATCTCTCACGCCTCCTTCGGGTCGACAGGGCCGGCGGCCGGGCGGGCGGGACGGCGGTTGCGGCGCAGCGGCGGCTTCGCTCCGAGGCTCTTGGATCGAGGCCGGACCACTTGTGGCCACTGGCGAAGAACCTGCGGCGGGCCATCAGCGTCAGCAGCGGCTTGGTGAACAGGAACACGACGACCACGTCGAGCAGGGTGGTCAGGCCGAGGGTGAACGCGAAGCCCTGGACCTTGCCGACGGTGACGACGAAGAGCACGGCGGCGGCGAGGAACGACACGAAGTCCGAGACCAGGATGGTGCGCCGGGCGCGCGGCCAGGCCCGCTCCACGGCGGGGCGCAGCGAGCGGCCCTCGCGGATCTCGTCGCGGACGCGTTCGAAGTAGACGATGAACGAGTCCGCCGTGATGCCGATGGCGACGATGGCGCCGCACACGGCCGGCAGGTTCAGCGCGAAGCCGATGGCCGGACCCAGCAGCGACATGATCGTGTACGTGAGCGCGGCGGAGACGAGCAGCGAGGCCACCGCGATGAAGGACAGTCCGCGGTAGTAGACCAGCAGGTAGATCACGACCAGGGCGAGGCCGATCGCACCGGCGATCAGTCCGGCCTCGAGCTGGTCACCGCCGAGCGCGGCGGTGACGGTGGTGACGCTGTCCTCCTTGAAGCTCAGCGGCAGCGCACCGTAGGACAGCATGTTGGCGAGGCTCTCGGCCTCCTCCTGCTGGAAGTTGCCGGAGATCTCGGCCTTGCCTCCGGTCAGCGCCTGGCGGACGTAGGGGCTGGAGACGACCTCGTTGTCCAGGACGATGGCGAACTGGTCCTGCGGGGACTGGTTCTGCGCCAGCTTGCCGGTGATGCTCGCGAACTTCTTGGCGCCCTCGTCGGTGAAGTCCATCGTGACGGTCCAGCCCGCGGCGGTCTGGGTGTTCAGCACCGCCTGCGCCTCGTCGACGTCCGTGCCGTCGACCTCGGCCGGGCCGAGCAGGTACTTCTGCCAGGTGCCGGGCTGCGGCTGGCCGCAGGCGATGGTGGACTCGCTCGGCTTGGCACCGGCGCCGGCCTTGGCACGGGCGGTGGCGTCGGTGCAGTCCAGCTTGGCGTACGCCTCCTGGAGCTTGGCGTCGTCACCGGCGTCACCGGTGGGGCTGCCGCTGGGGACGGGGAGGCCTTGCCGGTGTCCGAGGCGGACGGGGTGGGGTCGGCCTTCAGGGCCTCGCTCGCGGGGCGCCCCTGCGTGGTGGCGCTCGCCGACGGCTCGGTCGAGGCGGAGGCGGACGGCGAGGTCGCCTCCTCCCGGTGCGGTCCTTGTCCTCGGCCTTGTCGGTGGCCTTGCCCGTGGGGCTGCCGGTGGGGCTCGGCGTGGGGGTCGTCGCGCCGCCGGCGACGTCCGTGGCGAGAACCGGGCGGAAGTAGAGCTTGGCGGTGGTGCCGACCTGTTCCCGGGCTTCCTTGGAGTTGGTGCCCTTGGGAATGTTGACGATGATGTTCCGGTCGCCCTGGGTCTGGACCTCGGCCTCCGAGACACCGAGGCCGTTGACCCGGCGCTCCATGATCTCGACCGCGGTGGCCATGTTCGTGGGTTGATCGCGGATTCCTGGCCGGGCTCGGCCACCGCGCGCAGGGTGATGCTGGTGCCGCCGGCCAGGTCGATGCCGAGACGCGGAGTGGTGTGTCCGGAGGCGAACATTCCCCCGGTGAGCGCCACGATGGCGATCAGGATCAGGACCAGCGCGCGCCATGGCTTGCTCTGGGCGCCCGCGCCCCGGCCCTTTTTAGGTGCTGCCACCTTCTCGTACTCCCTCTCGGGCCGCCTCGCGCCGGGTCGGCGGACCGGCGGCCATGACATGGTGTCGGGTTCCCGTGGGAGCCGCGCATGTCCGAGGGCGCGCGGGTCACGCCCGCGCGCCCCGGAGCACGGCTGTTACTTCGCCTCGGAGTCGCCGTCGGCCTTCTTGGGCTGCTCGTCCTTGGCGGCCTGCGTGGTCGCGGCGTCGGCGGTGGCCTCGTCGGCGTCCTTCTTGCCGAGGTCGACGGCGGGCTCGTCGGCGGCGTCGGTCCCGGTGAGGGAGGAGGCGTCGTCCGGGACGACGTCCGCGTCGGCCTTCAGGTCGTGCTCGATGCCGTGGACGATGCGGTTGTACTCGTCGTCGGAGAGGACGGCGCCGATCGAGTTCTTGGCGAAGAGGAGCTCGACGCCAGGGCCGGCGTCGAGGAGGACCGTGTCCTCGTTGACCTCCTTGACCGTGGCGTACATGCCCCGATGGTGCGGACGCCGGAACCGGGCTGCATCTGGTTCCGCATCTCGATGGCCTGCTGCTGCTTCTTCTTCGCCGACCGGGTCATCAGGAACATGGCCCCGATGAGCACGATGAACGGGAGGAGGGTCACGAGACTCACGGGTCGGTACTTCCTTCACACGACCGCGATGGTGAGCGGCCTGATGGTTGGGGGTGTCGTGCGCCGCCGGCAAAGGCGGCAGTTGTGCACCGCCGACAAAGGCGGCATCGGCGGAGTCTAAGCGAGTCCGCGCGCATGGAACAACGCTCAGCATGGCACCGGAGTTCCTGGTCCGGCCAATGTGCTCGCCGTGGTCGTGGTGTCACGCCCCGAACAGGTCCTGTTGTCCGTTTCCCGGCGCCTGGGGCCGGGCGGGGTGAGGCCGAGATGCGACCATGCCGCGGGCGTGGCGATCCGGCCACGGGAGTGCGCGCCAGCAGTCCCTCGCGGACCAGGAAGGGCTCGGCGACCTCCTCGACCGTCTCGCGCTCCTCGCCCACCGCGACGGCGAGCGTGGACAGGCCGACCGGTCCCCGCCGAACAGCTTCAGCAGGGCCTGGAGGACCGCGCGGTCCAGCCGGTCCAGGCCGCGGGCGTCCACCTCGTACACCGCGAGGGCGGCCGCGGCGATCTCCTGCGTGATCACGCCGTCGGCCTTGACCTGGGCGTAGTCGCGGACGCGGCGCAGCAGGCGGTTGGCGATGCGGGGGGTGCCGCGGGAGCGGCCGGCGATCTCGGCGGCGCCGGCGGTGTCGATCTCGACGTCGAGCAGCCCGCCGAGCGGTGGACGACGCGTTCCAGCTCGGCCGGTTCGTAGAACTCCATGTGCGCGGTGAAACCGAAGCGGTCGCGCAGCGGCGGGGCAGCAGGCCGGCGCGGGTCGTGGCACCGACCAGGGTGAAGGGCGGCAGCTCCAGCGGGATGGCGGTGGCGCCGGGGCCCTTGCCGACGACGACGTCGACGCGGAAGTCCTCCATCGCCATGTACAGCATCTCCTCGGCGGGCCGGGACATGCGGTGGATCTCGTCGAGGAAGAGGACCTCGCCCTCCTGGAGCGAGGAGAGGATCGCGGCGAGGTCGCCGGCGTGCTGGATGGCGGGGCCGGAGGTGATGCGGATCGGGGCGCCCATCTCGGCCGCGATGATCATCGACAGGGTGGTCTTGCCGAGGCCGGGGCGCCGGAGAGCAGCACGTGGTCGGCGGTGGCGCCACGTGCGCGTGCGGCGCGCAGGACGAGGTCGAGCTGCTCCCGGACCTTCTCCTGGCCGATGAACTCGCCCAGGTCCTTCGGGCGCAGGGCGGCCTCGACGGCCTGGTCCTCGCCGTCGGCGGACGCCCCGACGAGCCGCTCGCCGGCGGGCGTGTCGGTCGTGTCGTCCCAGTTCATGTCAGTGCCTCGGAGGTGGTGGTGGCGGTTCGTCGGACTCGGGGCCGCCCCCCGGCGGGCCGGGCCGCCGGGGGCGGCAGGGCAGGGGCGGGGGCGTCGGGCCGGCCGGGCCGGACGGGCGGGCGGCCGGCCGGGGCGGCGGGTCAGCGGGCTCGGTTCAGGGTCTGCAGGGCCGCCTTCAGCAGCTGTCCCACCTGGGGGGTGCCCTCGGCGGCCTCGGCCTGCGGGTGACCGCGGCCACGGCCTCGTCGGCCTCCCTGGTGGCGTAGCCGAGGCCGATCAGCGCCGCGTGCAGCTGGTCGCGCCAGCCGGTGCTGACGGGCGCGCCGACGGCGGGGGCGCCGATCGGCTCCCCGAGCCGGTCCTTCAGCTCCAGCAGCAGCTTCTGGGCGCCCTTCTTGCCGATGCCGGGGACGGCGGTCAGGGCCTTCTCGTCGCCGGTGGACACCGCTCTGCGCAGCGCGTCCGGGCTGTGCACGGCCAGCATCGCCTGGGCCAGGCGCGGGCCGACGCCACTGGCGGTCTGGAGCAGTTCGAACACCTGGCGCTCGTCGTCGTCGGCGAAGCCGTACAGCGTGAGGGAGTCCTCCCGGACGACGAGGGAGGTGGCGAGCTTGGCGGGCTGTCCGAGCCGGAGCGTGGACAGGGTGTTCGGCGTGCACTGGACGGCCATGCCGACGCCGCCGACCTCGACCACCGCGGCGTCGGGGGCGAGGGCGGCGACGGTGCCGCTGACGAAGGCGATCATGTCGTACGGCCTTTCGGTGCGGTGGGGGCGTTGGCTGTGTGCAGGGCGACGGCCCGCTGGAGGCGGTCCTGTGCCGGGGCGCGCCAGATGTGGCAGATGGCGAGGGCGAGGGCGTCGGCGGCGTCGGCGGGCTTCGGGGCGCCGCGAGCCGCAGCAGACGGGTCACCATCGCACCGACCTGCGCCTTGTCGGCGCGCCCGCTGCCGGTGACGGCCGCCTTGACCTCGCTGGGGTGTGCAGGGCGACGGGGATGCCGCGGCGGGAGGCGCACAGGATGGCGACGGCGCTGGCCTGGGCGGTGCCCATGACCGTGCGCACGTTGTGCTGGCTGAAGACGCGCTCGACCGCCACGTACTGCGGGCGGTGCTCGTCGAGCCACTGCTCGATGCCCTGCTCGACGGCGACCAGGCGCTGGCCGAGGTCGGCATCGGCGGGCGTGCGGACGACGCCGACTCCCCGCATGGTCAGCGGCCGGCCCGCGACGCCCTCGACGACCCCGACGCCGCAGCGGGTCAGTCCCGGGTCGACCCCCAGTACGCGCACAGCCCCTCCCATCGATCACCTGTTTGTGCAGGCTATCGGGTGCCACCGACAACGGCGGCGGGCCGGGGACGTGTCCCCGGCCCGCCGCCGAAAATCGTCGTTCGCGCGGAGCGCTACGCGCCGACCTTCTCCATGATCTCGTCGCTGACGTCGAAGTTGGCGAAGACGTTCTGCACGTCGTCGCTGTCCTCCAGCGCGTCGATCAGCTTGAAGATCTTCTTGGCGCCCTCCTCGTCCAGCTCGACCTGCATGGTCGGGACGAAGTTGGCGTCGGCCGACTCGTAGTCGATGCCGGCGTCCTGCAGGGCGGTGCGGACGGCGACCAGGTCGGTGGCCTCGCTGATGACCTCGAAGGTCTCACCGAGGTCGTTGACCTCCTCGGCGCCCGCGTCCAGGACGGCGGCGAGGACGTCGTCCTCGGTCAGCTCGCCCTTGGGGACGATCACCACGCCCTTGCGGTTGAACAGGTACGACACCGAGCCCGGGTCGGCCATCGAGCCGCCGTTGCGGGTCATGGCCACGCGGACGTCGGAGGCGGCGCGGTTGCGGTTGTCGGTGAGGCACTCGATGAGCACCGCGACGCCGTTCGGACCGTAGCCCTCGTACATGATCGTCTCGTAGTCGGCGCCGCCGGCCTCCAGGCCCGCGCCGCGCTTGACCGCGGAGTCGATGTTCTTGTTCGGGACCGACTGCTTCTTGGCCTTCTGGATGGCGTCGTACAGCGTCGGGTTGCCGTCCGGGTCGGGGCCGCCCATGCGGGACGCGACCTCGATGTTCTTGATCAGCTTCGCGAAGAGCTTGCCGCGCTTGGCGTCGATGACGGCCTTCTTGTGCTTCGTCGTGGCCCATTTAGAGTGGCCGGACATCTGCCTGTCTCCTTCGCGTTACCCATCTCTGTACGAACTCCAGAATCCTACAAGGATCCCGCCGCTCCGTCGGCGCGCACCATGTCGACGAACAGACGGTGCACCCGGTGGTCGCCCGTCAGCTCCGGGTGGAACGACGTGGCCAGCGCGCTGCCCTGGCGGACGGCGACGATGTGGCCGTCGTGCTCGGCGAGCACCTCCGCGCCGGCGCCGACCGACTCCACCCAGGGAGCGCGGATGAAGACGCCCTCGACGGGGTCGCCCTCGATGCCCTTGACGTCGAGGGCCGCCTCGAAGGACTCGTTCTGCCGGCCGAAGGCGTTGCGGCGCACGATCATGTCGATGCCGCCGATCGTCTCCTGGCCCGAGCGCGGGTCGAGGATCTTGTCGGCGAGCATGATCATGCCGGCGCAGGTGCCGTAGACGGGCATGCCGTCGCGCACGCGCGCGCGGAGGGGCTCCATCAGGCCGAAGAGGACGGCCAGCTTGGAGATGGTCGTGGACTCGCCGCCGGGCAGGACCAGGCCGTCCACCTCGGCGAGTTCCTCGGGGCGCCGCACCGGCCTGGCCACGGCGTCGGCCGCGGCCAGGGCGACGAGGTGCTCCCGTACGTCGCCCTGGAGGGCCAGGACGCCGATGACAGGGGCTTCGTTCGACATGGCTTCTTACCAGCCGCGGTTGGCGTAGCGCTCGGTCTCGGGGAGGGTGTCGCAGTTGATGCCGACCATGGCCTCGCCGAGGTTGCGGGACGCGTCCGCGATGATCTTCGGGTCGTCGTAGAACGTGGTGGCCTTCACGATGGCGGCGGCGCGCTTGGCCGGGTCGCCGGACTTGAAGATGCCGGAGCCGACGAAGACGCCCTCGGCGCCGAGCTGGCGCATCAGGGCGGCGTCGGCCGGGGTGGCGACACCGCCGGCGGAGAAGAGGACCACCGGGAGCTTGCCCAGCTCGGCGACCTCCTTGACCAGCTCGTACGGGGCGCGCAGCTCCTTGGCGGCGGCGTACAGCTCGTGGTTGTCGAAGCCGCGCAGCTTGGCGATCTCGTTCTTGATCTGGCGCAGGTGGCGGACGGCCTCGACGACGTTGCCGGTGCCGGCCTCGCCCTTGGAACGGATCATCGCGGCGCCCTCGGCGATACGGCGCAGGGCCTCGCCCAGGTTGGTGGCACCGCAGACGAAGGGGTGGTGAAGGCCCACTTGTCGGAGTGGTTGACCTCGTCGGCCGGGGTGAGCACCTCGGACTCGTCGATGTAGTCGACGCCGAGGGACTGCAGCACCTGGGCCTCGACGAAGTGGCCGATGCGGGACTTGGCCATCACGGGGATGGACACCGCGTCGATGATGCCCTCGATCATGTCCGGGTCGGACATGCGGGCGACGCCGCCGTCCTTGCGGATGTCGGCCGGGACGCGCTCCAGGGCCATGACCGCGACGGCGCCCGCGTCCTCGGCGATCTTCGCCTGCTCCGGCGTGACGACGTCCATGATCACGCCGCCCTTGAGCTGCTCGGCCATGCCGCGCTTCACGCGCGCGGTGCCGGTCTCGGGGCCTGGTTTTCGGAGAGCGTGCTGGACACGGGTACCTCACTGGTGAGAAATGCGGGTTTCTGCAGCACTGAGGAAACGTGAACGGACCAGGCCACAGCAAGGGCCAATGAGAAGGCCGTGGCTCCTTTTCGAGCGCCGGGCGCGGCGCCGGGGCGGGCGGGAGGCGGACGGAAACCGCCGCGGACGCGTTAGGCGGGACGGTCCGCCAGTGCCGCCGGGGGCTCGTCGTCCATCTCGAAGGCGAGCGGGAACGGGGCGTGACCGGCCAGCCGGAACCAGCGGACCTTGCGGTGCTCGCGCAGCCTGCGGGCGGCGCCCACGGCGTCGTTGTGGAACCGCCGGGCCATCGGGACGCGGCGCACGGCCTCGGTCAGCTCGCGGGCCGCTTCCTCCCCGCCGGGTTCCTCCCGCAGCACCTCGACCTGCTGGGCGTCGGCGAACACCGCCCGCAGGGCCTGGCTGAGTTCGCTCTCGGCGACCTCGCGCTGCTCCTCCTCGGCCTGCCGGGCCGCGTGCGCGGCCTCGTACAGCACGATGGACGCGGCCGGGTCGAGGACGCCGGAGGTGGCCAGTTCCTGGGCCACGGAGGCGCGGCGCAGCAGCTGGGCGTCGAGGGCGGCGCGGGCGGCGTCGATCCGGGCGTGCAGGCGGTCCAGTCGTCCGGCGGTCCAGCTGAGGTAGAGGCCGATCGCCACGAGGACTACGAGGATCCAGATCAGGGTTTCGGTCACAGGCGGTCAATCTACCGGGGCCGGCGGCCCGCGTTTCCCCCGGTGAAGGCCGCCCGTGGCCCGCCGGTGGCCCGGGTACGCGGGGTGCTCGCCACGGCCGGGACGGCGCCTCGCCGCACACCGGACGGCACCGCCCCGCACCCGTCGGTCGCACGGGCCGGGGCGTCCTCAGTCCCGCGCGAGCCCGAAGCGCGCCCGCAGGCCCGTCGCCCGGTCGTCGGTCGCCACGGCGGCCGCGCCCGCCGTCACCGTCTCGTAGACGGAGAGGATGTCGGCCCCCACCGTCGACCAGTCGAACCGCCGCACGTGGGCGCTCCCCCGCGCCCGCAGCTCCTCCCGCCGGGCCGGGTCGCCCAGCAGCCGTACGGCGGCCGCCGCGAGCGCGTCGGCGTCCTCGTTGGGGAACAGCTCGCCGGCCGCGCCCCGGTCGAGGACCTGTGCGAAGGCGTCCAGGTCGGAGGCGAGGACGGGGGCGCCCGCCGACATCGCCTCGACCAGGATGATGCCGAAGCTCTCGCCTCCGGTGTTGGGGGCGACGTAGAGGTCGACGCTGCGCAGCAGGCGGGCCTTGTCCTCGTCGCTGACCATGCCGAGGAACTCCACCCGGGAGCGCAGCTCCTTCGGCAGGCTCGCGACGGCCTCCTCCTCGTCGCCGCGCCCGGCGACCAGCAGCCGGGTCCGGGGCGGGCCGCGAGGATCCGCGGCAGGGCCCGCATGAGGACCGGCAGGCCCTTGCGGGGCTCGTCGATGCGGCCGATGAAGCCGATGGTGCCGCCCTGCCACTCGGGGTTGGGGTCCGCCTTGGCGAAGAAGTCGACGTCGACGCCGTTGGGGATGACCACCGCGTCGCCGCCGAGGTGCTCGACGAGGGTGCGGCGGGCGTACTCGCTCACGGCGATGCGCGCGCTGATCTTCTCCAGGGCTGCCTGGAGGATGGCGTACGCGGCGATCATCGCGCGGGAACGGGGGTTGGAGGTGTGGAAGGTGGCCACGATCGGCCCTGCGCCGCCCAGCAGGTCAGCAGGCCCAGCGACGGCGAGGTCGGCTCGTGGATGTGGATCACGTCGAACGCGCCGTCGTGCAGCCAGCGCCGCACCCGGGCGGCCGACAGGAAGCCGAAGTTCAGCCGGGCCACCGAGCCGTTGTACGGCACCGGCACGGCGCGGCCGGCGGAGACGACGTAGGGCGGCAGCGGGGTGTCGTCGTCGGCCGGGGCGAGGACGGAGACCTCGTGGCCGAGGCGGATGAAGTACTCGGCGAGGTCGCGGATGTGGAACTGGACGCCTCCGGGCACGTCCCAGGAGTACGGGCAGACGATGCCGATCCTCACAGGGTCCCCTTCCCGGGTCCGAGGGCGCCGGCCGGGCCGGGCCCTGGATTGACGCGTCCCCGGCGGGGCCCTGCCCCGGATCCCCTGCGGAGCCCCGCGCCGGGTCCTTGGCCGGGTCGAGGTCCTTCAGCCACAGGCGCTGCAGCATGTGCCAGTCCTCCGGATGCTCGGCGATCCCCGTGGCGAAGGCGTCGGCCAGCGCCTGTGTCATGACGGACGTCTTCTCGGCGCGCGTACCTGACTGCGGGACCTCGACCGGCGGGTGCACCCGGCCCCGCATGACGGGTGAGTCGTCGTACCAGAGGGTGACCGGCAGCAGCAGGGCGCCGGTCTGCTGGGCGAGCAGGGCGGGGCCGGCGGGCATCCGCGCCGTCTCGCCGAAGAACTCGACCTCCACGCCGGAGGCCGACAGGTCGCGGTCGGCGACCAGGCAGACCAGGCCGCCGCCGCGCAGCCGCCGGGCCAGCGCGCCGAAGGCGGCGCCGCCGGTGTGCGGCAGGACCTCCATGCCGAGGCCCTCGCGGTAGGCGACGAAACGGTCGTAGAGGGTCTCCGGCTTCAGGCGTTCGGCGACCGTCGTGAACGGGATGCCCAGCTCGGTGGTGACCCAGGCGCCGGCGAGGTCCCAGTTGGCCAGGTGCGGCAGGGCCAGGATCACGCCCTTGCCCCTGTCCATGCCGTCGGTCAGGTGGTGCACGTCCTTCGGGTCGAAGCCCGTCCGGATGCGTTCGGGGCTCCAGGCGGGCAGCCGGAACGACTCCATCCAGTAGCGCAGGTACGAGCGCATGCCGGCGCGCGAGAGCTCGGCCAGGCGCTCGGGCTCGCGTCGGGCAGCACGCGCGCGTAGTTGCTCTCCAGGCGCCGCACGCCCGCGCCACGCCGCTTCCAGGCGATGTCCGCGATGGTCCGCCCGAGCCGGACGGCGACCGGCTCGGGGAGCTTCTTCACCGTGCTCCAGCCGGCGCCGTACAGCGCGTCGGTCAGCCGCTCCTGGGCGCTCACTTCGCCGCCTCGCTCCCCTGCTGCGTGTCCTGCCCGGCGGCCGCCTCCGCCTCGGCGGACTCCCTGCGGACCGTGACGACCCGCTGGATCAGCGTGACCAGGCTGCCGACGGCCACGATCCACAGCGCCACCGGCAGCAGGTACTGGATGCCGGGCACCCCGAACTTGTGCATACCCGCGAATCCGGCGGCCACCAGCGAGATCACCAGGCGCTCGGCGCGTTCGACCAGTCCGTTCACCGCGACCGGCAGACCGATCGACTCGCCGCGCGCCTTGGTGTACGACACCACCTGGCCGCTGGCCAGGCAGAAGATGGAGACCGCGCACAGCACGTTGTCGTCGCCGCCGCCCGCGTACCACAGGGCGAAGCCGCCGAAGATCGCGCCGTCGGCGACCCGGTCCAGGGTGGAGTCCAGGAAGGCGCCCCAGCGGCTGGAGCGGCCCAGCTGACGGGCCATGTTGCCGTCGACGAGGTCGGAGAAGACGAACAGCGTGATCACGACCGTGCCCCAGAAGAACTCGCCCCGGGGGTAGAAGACCAGCGCACCCGCGACCACACCGGCGGTGCCGATCAGCGTGACCGTGTCCGGGCTGACGCCCCGGCGGATGAGAAACGCGGCGAACGGTGTGAGGACACGCGTGAAGAATGCACGCGCGTACTTGTTCAGCATGGCCTTCCCGACGGTCGGTGTCGCCGCGGCCCCTGGTGGCCGCCGGCTGGCCCATCGTAGCCACGCACGCGCGTGGCCGACGGCCGGGACCCGAGGCCCGTCGGCGTGCCCGGCGGGCGCCGGGATCGGCTCGCTCGTATGGACGCGGGGTGACGGGAGTGGAAAGCTCGAAAGACGCGGGCGTCGTCGGAGCCGCCCAGCACGCGGTTCCCGCGTGTCCGCGCCCACAGGACCTCACCCGTGCACGGGAGGCAAGGTATGGGCGACAAGGCGCACACACACCCCGGAGCCGCCGGCAGGGCACAGCCGGCCGACCACCCCACGTCCGTGCGGAACGTGGTGCTGGTCGGCCACTCCGGATCGGGCAAGACGACACTGGTGGAGGCTCTCGCCCTGACGGCGGGGGCGGTGAACCGGGCGGGCCGCGTGGAGGACGGCGGCTGCGTCTCGGACTACGACGAGATCGAGCACCGGCAGCACCGCTCCGTGCAGCTGTCCCTGGTGCCCGTCGAGTGGGACGGCATCAAGGTCAACCTCCTCGACACCCCCGGATACGCCGACTTCGTCGGCGAGCTCAGGGCCGGTCTGCGGGCGGCGGACGCGGCCCTCTTCGTCGTCTCGGCGGCGGACGGCGTGGACGGCTCCACCCGCATGGTGTGGGAGGAGTGCGCGGCCGTCGGCATGCCGCGCGCCATCGTGATCACGCACCTGGAGGCGGCGCGGGCGGACTTCGAGGAGATGACGCGGAGCTGCGCGGAGGCCTTCGGCGCCGACGACCCCGACGCCGTGCTGCCGCTCTACCTGCCGCTGCGCGGCCCGCAGGCGGCCGACGGGCACGCGCCCGTGACGGGCCTGATCGGACTGCTGTCGCAGAAGCTGTTCGACTACTCGAGCGGTGAGCGCACCGAGTCCGAGCCGGTCGAGGACCAGTTGCCGGTGATCGAGGAGGCCCGCAACCGGCTGATCGAGGGGATCATCGCCGAGAGCGAGGACGAGACCCTCATGGACCGCTACCTCGGCGGCGAGCAGGTCGACGTCAAGACGCTCGTCCAGGACCTGGAGCGGGCCGTGGCGCGCGGGGTGTTCTTCCCCGTGCTGGCCGCCGCCCCGGCGGCCGAGGGCGCCCGGCAGGGCCTCGGCACGGTCGAACTGCTGGAGCTGGTCACCGGCGGCTTCCCGACGCCGCTGGAGCGCGAGGCGCCCCGGGTGACCACACCGGACGGCACCCCGCGCGGGGAGGCCGTCTGCGATCCCGGGGGCCGCTGGTCGCGGAGGTGGTGAAGACCTCGTCGGACCCGTACGTCGGCCGGATCTCGCTGATCCGGGTGTTCTCCGGCACCCTGCGCGCCGACCAGACGGTGCACGTCTCCGGACACGGCCTGGCCGACCGCGGGCACGAGGACCACGACGTCGACGAGCGGATCGGCGCCCTGTCGACACCGTTCGGCAAACAGCAGCGTCCGGTCCCGCACGTCATCGCCGGCGATCTGGCCTGCGTGGCGAAGCTGGCCCGCGCGGAGACCGGCGACACGATCTCCGCCAAGGAGGACCCGCTGCTCATGGAGCCGTGGGAGATGCCCGACCCGCTGCTGCCGCTCGCGATCCAGGCGCACAGCAAACCGGACGAGGACAAGCTCTCCCAGGGCCTGGCCCGGCTGGTGGCCGAGGACCCGACGATGCGGCTGGAGCAGAACCAGGACACCCACCAGGTGGTGCTGTGGTGCCTGGGCGAGGCCCACGCCGACGTGGCACTGGAACGCCTGCGCAGCCGGTACGGCGTCCAGGTCGACGTCGTGCCGCACAAGGTGTCGCTGCGGGAGACCTTCGGCGGCAGGGCGTCCGGGCGCGGGCGGCACGTGAAGCAGTCCGGCGGGCACGGCCAGTACGCCATCTGCGAGATCGAGGTGGAGCCGCTGCCCGGCGGCTCGGGCATCGAGTTCGTGGACAAGGTGGTCGGCGGCGCGGTGCCCCGGCAGTTCATCCCGTCGGTCGAGAAGGGCGTGCGGGCCCAGGCCGCCAAGGGCGTGGCCGCCGGTCATCCGCTGGTCGACGTGCGGGTGACGCTGCTGGACGGCAAGGCGCACTCGGTGGACTCCTCGGACGCCGCGTTCCAGACGGCCGGGGCGCTGGCGCTGCGGGAGGCCGCGGCCGACGCGAGGATCCTCCTGCTGGAGCCGGTGGCCGAGGTGAGCGTCCTGGTCGGGGACGACTACGTGGGCGCGGTGATGAGCGATCTGTCCGGCCGGCGCGGCCGGGTGCTCGGCACCGAGCAGACCCCGGGCGGGCGGACCCTGATCCGGGCGGAGGTGCCGGAGATCGAGATCGGCCGGTACGCGGTCGACCTGCGCTCGCTGTCCCACGGCACCGCGCGCTTCAGCCGCCGGTACGCGCGGCACGAGCCGATGCCGCCGCAGGTCGCCGAGCGGGTCCGTGAGGAGGCGACCGCGAACGCGTAGACGCCCCGGCGCACACGTGCCCGGCGGCCGGCGCGGAAAGGGGCGCGGCCACGAGCGGAGACGGTGTGCGCGGGAGCGGCGCGCGGGGCGGGTGACCGGCGCGCGGCGCGGCCCGCACGGCGCGTCCCGCCGGTGCGGGGGCTGTCGGCGGGCGGCTTCGGCCGTCCGCCGACGCATGTCGGCGCCTGCCGATACGCTGATGACCTGATCAACAGGTGTGCGGAGCAGGCAAGTCGGGAAGGCCGCATGAGCGAGGACGGCTGCGATCGGGGGCGGGAATGACCGTGGGCAACGGTTACGCGGACTTCTTCGGGCCACAGGTGCCGCGGACGGGAGACAGCAGCCAGACGGCCACGTTCGCGCTGGCGTCGGCGGCCTACCGGGACAATCCGGTCGCGGACATCAAGAAGGCCGACAACGAATGGCACCAGACGACCGTCAACCCCGGCCGGTCATGGGCCACGATCTTCCGTCCCAACCTCGGTGAGGCCTTCTCCCGCGCGGTGATCGACCGGATGCTCGGCGAGGACCGCAAGCCGCTCATCCAGTCCTTCGGCACCGAGCCCCAGGTGGTCGTCGAGCACTGTCTGGCCGCCCACCGCATCCGCAAGGAGCGGGACGGCCGGCTGACGGCCGTGATGGCGGTGTGCGGGCTGCTGTTCCTGCCCGGCATGCTGGTCTGGCTCCTCGCCTTCCAGATCCGCGCGACGGTCTCCAAGACGGAGAACAGGCAGGCCGGTGCCCTCGCCACCGCGGTGCTGGTGGCGGTCGGCGCGCTGGCGCTGCTGTTCCTGGTCAAGATGCCGTTCGCGGGCTTCTGGGGCTGGTACGCGCGCGCGGCGGTCGTGGTACCGGTGATCGGCTGGTTCTGGGCCAAGCGGATCTGCGAGCACACGGCCCGGGACATGCGGGAGCGCTGGGACAGCCTGCTCTCGGGCAGCAGCGTCGGCGCGAAGGTGCCCGAGGCGGTGCCCAGCAATCCGAACGAGACGGCGGCGGAGAAACTCCGCCAGTCCCTGGCCCGGCTCGGCGCCGAGCAGCAGTCCAACTCGGTCTTCTACGCCGGTCCAAGGGCATACTCGGCATGGGCACCCGCTGGGGCAGCTGGCAGCTCGCCGAGGACCTGGTGCCGGCCGACCCCGGCCGGGAGATCCACCCCTTCCGCAGCTGGGACGTGATACGGGCCATCCACGACCAGCTGGCGCTGCTGGAGCGCGGCCCGCTGCACACCGGCGGTTTCCCCAAGCCGTCCATCCGGCACTGGATCGTCACGCCGATCGGCGAGAACGCCAAGGCGGTGTCCCGGCCGGAGGGCACGGACGTCGAGGCCTACCAGGTCAAGCCGCACGCGATACAGGAGATCTGCAACAAGCAGCAGTTCGGCGCGGGTGACCGGCACTACCTGGGCGTGCAGTGGACGCTGTGGGACGGGCAGCTGGTCATCACCATGCTGATCACGGTGACGGTGCTGCACTCCACGCTGCGGATCGAGGTCACCGGGCATGCGCTGGGGCCGGTGAACCCGCTGTTCACGAGCAAGCCGGAGGCGCCCTCGAAGGAGGTCGCGAAGTCGTTCAAGCCGTGGGAGACGCGGAAGGTGATGCTGCCGCTGGTCACCACCAACGAGGTGGTGCGGCTGGCCGTGCGGGCTCCGCTGACCTGGTATCCGCCGCTGCTGAACTGGCTCGGCGGGACGATCTCGCTGCCCGAGCCGTTCGGGCTGCGGCACGCGTGGGCCGACCAGCCGTGGCGGCACCGGTTCATGGCCGACGACGCCCTGCGGGCGGCCACGCCGGTGCTGCGCGTGGTGCACGCGGCGGCGATGCGGGTGCTGGAGGAGCACGGGGCGGACACGGAGAAGTTCGGCGCGAGGTCGGCGGTCCTCAGCGGCCTGGTGCAGGACCCGGCGCCGAAGAAGGCCGACCTCTACGACGCGTAGGCCCGCCGGCCGGCGGGCGGGCCGGCCGGTGCGGGCACCCGGGACCGGATCAGCCCGCCGGCCAGGCCTCCGCCAGCATCGCGCGGGTGTCGCCGAGGAGCTGCGGCAGCACCTTCGTGTGGCCGACGACCGGCATGAAGTTGGTGTCGCCGCCCCAGCGGGCACGATGTGCTGGTGAAGGTGGGCGGCGATGCCCGCGCCGGCCACGGAGCCCTGGTTCATCCCGATGTTGAAGCCGTGGGCGCCGGAGGCGGTGCGCAGCGCCGTCATCGCCTGCTTGGTCAGCAGCGCCAGCTCGGCGGTCTCCGCGTCGGTGAGATCGGTGTAGTCGGCGACGTGCCGGTACGGGACGGTCATCAGGTGGCCGCCGTTGTACGGGTAGAGGTTGAGCACGGCGTAGACCTGCTCGCCGCGCCGGACGATCAGCCCGTCCTCGTCGGACTTGGCCGGGATCGAGCAGAAGGGGCAGCCGTCGTCGGCCCCGGGGCCGCTCGGCTTGTTCTCGCCCTGGATGTAGGCCATCCGGTGGGGCGTCCACAGACGCTGGAACGCGTCCTGCGTCCCCACTCCCAGCTGCTGCTCCGGCTCACTCGTCATGCGTGCAGCATATGGCGTCACCCGGCGGCGAAGGGAAAGGCCCCCGGGTTCCCCCGGGGCCTCGGCGCGGGTCCGTCAGACCTGCGCGCGGTCCTCGACGACCTTCGTGATCTTGGCGATGGCGTCCTCGACGGGGATGCCGTTCTCCTGCGATCCGTCGCGGTAGCGGAAGGAGACGGCGCCGTTGGCCATGTCCTCGTCGCCCGCGATGACCATGAACGGCACCTTCTGCTTCTGCGCGTTGCGGATCTTCTTCTGCATCCGGTCGGAGGACGCGTCGACCTCGACGCGCAGCCCGGCGGCACGGGCCTTCTCCGCGAACTGCTGGAGGTACGGCACGTGCGCGTCGCCGATCGGGATGCCGAGCGCCTGGACGGGCGCCAGCCACGCCGGGAAGGCGCCGGCGTAGTGCTCCAGGAGCACGCCGAAGAAGCGCTCGATGGAGCCGAACAGCGCCCGGTGGATCATGACCGGCTGCTGGCGGGAGCCGTCGGCGGCGGTGTACTCCAGGTTGAACCGCTTGGGCTGGTTGAAGTCGACCTGGATGGTCGACATCTGCCAGGACCGGCCGATGGCGTCCTTGGCCTGCACGGAGATCTTCGGGCCGTAGTAGGCGGCGCCGCCCGGGTCCGGGACCAGCGGCAGGTTCTGCTTCTCGGCGGCCTGGCGGAGGGCCTCGGTGGCCTCCTCCCAGTCCTCGTCGGAGCCGATGAACTTGTCGGAGTCGTCGCGGGTGGACAGCTCCAGCTCGAACTCGGTCAGGCCGTAGTCGCGCAGCAGGTCCAGGACGAAGGTGAGGAGCGTGTCCAGCTCCTCGGGCATCTGCTCCTTGGTGCAGTAGATGTGCGAGTCGTCCTGGGTGAAGCCGCGCGAGCGGGTCAGGCCGTGCACGACGCCCGACTTCTCGTACCGGTACACGGTCCCGAACTCGAAGAGGCGCAGGGGCAGTTCACGGTAGGAACGCCCGCGCGACTTGAAGATCAGATTGTGCATCGGGCAGTTCATCGCCTTGAGGCGGTAGTTCTGCTCGTCGAACTGGATGGGCGGGAACATGCCCTCCGCGTAGTGCGGCAGGTGCCCGGAGATCTCGAAGAGGTGCTCCTTCGAGATGTGCGGGGTGTTGACGAACTCGTAGCCGGAGACCTCGTGCCGGCGGCGCGAGTAGTCCTCCATGACCTTGCGGATCACACCGCCCTTGGGGTGGAAGACCGCGAGGCCGGGGCCCAGCTCGTCGGGGAAGGAGAACAGGTCCAGCTCGGCGCCGAGCTTGCGGTGGTCGCGCTTCTCGGCCTCGGCGAGGAAGTCCAGGTACGCCTTCAGCTCGTCCTTGGACGGCCAGGCGGTGCCGTAGATCCGCTGGAGCTGGGGGTTCTTCTCGCTGCCGCGCCAGTAGGCGGCGGCCGAGCGCATCAGCTTGAAGGCGGGATGACGCGGGTGGTCGGCAGGTGCGGACCGCGGCACAGGTCCTTCCAGCACAGCTCGCCGGTCTTGGCGTCGAGGTTGTCGTAGATCGTCAGCTCACCGGCGCCGACCTCGGCCTCGGCGCCGTCGGCGGCCTGCGCGGCGTTGCCCTTGAGGCCGATCAGCTCCAGCTTGTACGGCTCGTCCGCCAGCTCCTCGCGGGCGGCCTCGTCGGTGGTGACGCGGCGGGAGAAGCGCTGGCCCCGCTTCTGGATCTCCTGCATCTTCTTCTCGATGCGCTTGAGGTCCTCGGGGGTGAAGGGCTCCTTGACGTCGAAGTCGTAGTAGAAGCCGTCCTTGATGGGCGGGCCGATGCCCAGCTTGGCCTCGGGAACAGCTCCTGCACGGCCTGCGCCATGACGTGCGCGGTGGAGTGGCGCAGGATGTTCAGGCCGTCCTCGGAGGAGATCTCGACGCCCTCGACGGTCTCGCCGTCCTGGAGGACGTGGGCGAGGTCCTTGAGCTCACCGCCCACGCGCGCGGCGACGATCGAGCGCTCGCCGGCGAAGAGCTCGGCGGCAGTGGTGCCCGTCGTCACCACGCGTTCTTCCCGCTCGGAATCGCGTTGGATGATCACACGGACGTCTGACACCGGTCTCTCCTGACTGAAGGTGGGTCTGCGGCGCCATACCGGAGCGCACGCATCCCTGGGATCGTACCGACCCGGGGGCACTGACCGCGAAATCGGTCCCGTGGCCGGAACCGGCCCCCGCACCACCCCGCCCCCGGCCCGGCGCGGGTGCGGCTCCCCCGGTCACCGGCGCGGGCCTCGCCCCCGGTACCCGCCCCGGGTCTGCCCTCAGTCCCCGCCGCAGGCCTCCTCGAAGAAGTCGAGATCCTCCTGGAGGGCCTTCACCAGCCGGTCCCGCTCGGCGTCGTCGACGTGCACGGGCACGACCTCGCCGGCCCCGGTGAGCCGGCGGAACCCGCCCCGGCTCTCCAGCCGGCCCTGCACCCGCACCGGCAGCCCGACGAGGTGGGCGTGGCCGGCGATGCGGTAGGCGTCCTCCTCGAGCGCGACGCGGACGTGCGGGATCTCGGCCCCGGCCAGCACCCGCAGCCGTACGGTGCCCGCGCCGCGCGGCCCGGACCTGCGCATCCGGACGACCGTGCCGGTGATCCGCACCGGCACGGACGGCTCTGCGCGCAGATAGCGGACGCCGGCCTCGCGCAGGGCGGGCAGGTCGCCGGGCGAGAACTCGACGGGCTCGGCCGGAGCCGCGCAGCCCTCGGGAGCACCGGCCGCCGGGGCCCACTCGACGGCGATGCGGGCACCCTCGGTGCCGTGGACGAGGGCGACGAGCGCCTCGGTCAGCTCGTGGCTGACGCCCGCCTCGACGGCCGTGTCGAAGGCGTCCATGCCGCCGGTGGCCCGCCGGTAGTCGACGGCCTCCCGGGTGGCGTGCAGAGCCTGGTGGAGGCGTACGGCGAGCGGGCGGCCGGTGGCGACGGGCACGAACGCGGTGAGCCGGCGGCCGCCGGGGGCGGGGCCGACGAGGACGTTCTCCAGGGAGGCGGCGGCGGCGCGGCGGTGCCGGGCTCCGAAGTAGCCGGCACGCGCGCGCGTGGCGAGCGCCGCGGCGAGCAGGACGGCCCGGGCGGCGGTGCGCAGCCGGTCCTCCGCGGTCCAGGTGGCGGCGTCGCCGGGACCGCCGGGCACATCGCGCCACCAGCGGACCTCGTCGCTGGGGACGGCGAGGGCGACGAGCACCTCCCGGGCGGTCGGGGTGCCGCTGCGGGACAGGGCGAGCAGCGCCTCGGCGAGCAGGTCCTCGCTGTCGGGGAAGGCCCGGGTCTCCGGCACGAGGAGGCTGGTGGCGCCGTGGCCCGGCCCGGGCGGGGTCCAGCGGCCGTAGCGTCCGGGGCGCCGCCGCGGCGCTGCCAGCCGTGCCGGTGCAGCAGCGCGGCGAGCACGGCGGGGTCCACCGTGGCGGGGTCGGGCGCCCGGCCGTACCGGCCGGCGTCGTCGGGACGAAGGCGTGCGGGCCGCGGTGGCTCCTCGGTCGGGCGGTGCGTCACGGTTTCCCTCCCGTCCCGACCCGCGTCATGATCTCGCACAGCGCCCGGTCGTCGAAGATGCGTGAGGTCGGTATGCGCACGGTGGTGCGGTGCCGGCCGGTGACCGGATGTCCGGCGAGGTTGGTCCAGTAGCAGCAGTGCCTGAGGTCGAGCCGGTCGTGGCCGGCGCGCAGCCACTGGTCCCGGGACCGCGGGACGATCATCACGACGAGGATCTTGTGCACCGAGACCGGGGTGCGGGCCAGCTTCACCAGGTGGTCGTTGTCGAGCGTGAACGAGAAGAAGCGGCCCGGCGGGTTCGGCGGGAGCTGGTAGGTCGCCTTGAGCTGGACCTTGATGGTGACCTCGTCGTCCACGGTGTGGCCGGGGGCGCTGTGGCTGACGTGCCAGTCGATGCCGCTGTCCGGGAACGGCTGGGACAGTGAGCAGCCCGCCGCCGCGGCGACCGCGTGCAAGTAGCCGACCTGCAGTGTCTCCATGCAGGCGGTGGTGGCGAGAGTGCCGCGCGTGGGTGCCGTGTGCTCGGGCAGCAGCCCGCCCCGTTCGGGCTGCGCTATGGCCATGGCCAACAGCCTTCCAGAACTGGTGATTCCCCGCTGCGGGCCGCTGAACTGCAAAGACCCGTACTCCTGTTGTGTCCTTCCGGCGTACGGCGCAAACAGCCCGGGTATCACCGGTTCGGGCAGCGGACGGTGCGTCAACTGCCGAGGGTGATCGAGGGGTTGTGGGACATGACGTGCTGGTACGAGGGACCGCTGGCGGCGTTCGACACGGAGACCACGGGCGTCGACGTCGAGTCCGACCGGATCGTGTCGGCCGCCGTCGTCGTGCAGGACGCCCCGGGGCTGCGGCCGCGGGTGAGCCGCTGGCTGGTGAATCCGGGGGTGCCGGTGCCCGAGTCGGCGACCGCGGTGCACGGGCTGACGGAGGAGCATCTGCAGCGCAACGGACGCTGGCCGGCCCCGGTGATGTACGAGATAGCGGAGGCGCTGGCGGAACAGGCGCGGGCCGGGCGGCCGCTGGTGGTGATGAACGCGCCGTTCGATCTGACGCTGCTGGACCGCGAGTTGCGCCGGCACCGCGCCTCGTCGCTGAGCCGCTGGCTGGAGCGGACGCCGCTGTGCGTGCTCGACCCGCGGGTGCTGGACAAGCACCTGGACCGCTACCGCAAGGGCCGGCGCACCCTGACCGACCTGTGCGCGCACTACGGCGTCCCGCTGGAGGGCGCGCACGACGCGGCGGCGGACGCCCAGGCCGCCCTGGAGGTCGTACGGGCGGTGGGCCGGCGTTTCGCGGGGCGGCTGGAGCGGCTGTCCCCCGCCGAGCTGCACACCCTGCAGGCGGTGTGGCACGCGGCACAGGCGCGGGGACTCCAGGCGTGGTTCGCGCTCAGCGGCACGGAGGAGGCGGTGGACCCGGCCTGGCCGCTGCGCCCGGATCAGCCGGCGGCTGCTGCCTGAACCGGCGACGACCGGGGCACGGCGGGCCACCGGGGCCACCGGGGCCACCGGGCATACGAAAACCGGCCCGTCGTGAGACGGGCCGGTTTCTCCGGGTGGGCGATACTGGGTTCGAACCAGTGACCTCTTCGGTGTGAACGAAGCGCTCTCCCACTGAGCTAATCGCCCGGGAACGCACTGAACAATACAGGTCCCGGCTCGTGTACTTCAAACCGCTTCCGCTCGGGTACGCCGGACCGCGCCCCCGCCTGTCCTCAGACCGCTTCCCCCCGTGCACGGCCGGCCGCTGCCAGGTGGGCGGCCAGTCCGCGTCGCCCGGCCCGCATCATCAGCGCGTGGTTGGCGCGGAAGAACGGCCGTCCCGGCAGGGCCAGCCGCCGCAGCAGGGGCCTGCGCACGTCGACCTCCTGCTCGTAGCGGGCGAGGGCGCCGGCGGCGTGCGGTACGACGGTCCAGCGCGCCCAGCCCTCGATGTCCCCGCTGAGGGCGGCCTCCAGCACCCCGGCGTCCGGATCCCGGCGCGTCTCCCGCATGGTCTGGGTCAGGTCGTACGGGAGGAGCGAGCGGATGCGGATGATCCCGCCGCTCTCGCCGAGGCGGGTGACCTCGCGCACCTGGGGCCACCAGTGCGGGTAGTCCTCGACCCGTTCCAGGGCGCGGTAGACGGCCGGGGCGGGCGCGGGCAGCGGCCACAGGCTGAGGAAGCGGTAGTGGTTCGGGTCCATGGCGGCCAGTGTGCCCGCGCCCGCGCCGCCGGGGGCGGCTACGGCATGCGGTCCCCCAGCAGGGCGAGGTTCTCGATGGCGGCGAGTCCGTAGAGCGCCGTGTCGTTGGTCGAGACCCAGCTCGCCTCGCTGCCCGGCACGAGGGCGGCCGGCCCCTCGACCTTCTCCGTCGTCCAGGGGGCCGATTCCCGGTAGCCGTCGGAGTCGTAGAACTTCCGCCACGCGCGCGTGGCGAGTGCGTCGTCGCCGGTCCGGACGGCGGCGTAGGCGTCGAGGCGGGAGTGGCCCTGGAGGAGGATCAGGCTGCCGAAGTGGCTGCCGTAGCGGGCGGCCTGTTCCGCCCTGGTGGCGTTGTAGAAGCGGCAGTAGTCGAGGTAGGCCTCTTCGAAGGCCGGCATGTCGACCAGGTCGATCAGCTCGGCGCACAGCTCGTTCAGCCCGAAGACGGCGGAGAGGTGGGAGACGGACACCACGGGCTGGTCCGCGACCGCGAACCGTCCGGTGGCCAGGTCGTACAGGCCGCTGCCCTGGACGAAGCCGTTGGGCTGGGCGGCGATCGTCTCCATCGTGGACAGCACGCGCGCGCGTGCCTTCTCCCATTTCGGTCCCCTGCGCTCCCACTCGGTGAGCCAGGCCGAGACGAGGCCGCTCCAGTCGGTGCCGAAGCCGATCGACAGGGCGTGCGGGTCGGGCTCGTAGTCCGGGTCGGGGCGGACCTTGCGCAGCGGGTCCAGGACGAGGAAGGTCTCGTCGGAGTCGACGTTGGCGTGCATGAGGTCGCCGACGCGTTCGTCGGCGGTGAGGAAGTAGTAGAAGCGCCGGTAGGTGGTGTTGGCGATGCGCTGCTGCTTGGCGCTGTCGGCGTAGTGCTGCACGCCGTGCCGGGTGCCGAGGCCGGCCCACTCCCCCAGGTGGTAGACGTCGACCTCGCCGGTGTGCCGGGTCATGGCCTCGGCGAAGCGGAAGATGTCGGCGCGGCCGCTGCGCAGGTAGGCGTACCAGAGCCACAGGTCGGGCGAGAGCTCCGAGTTGTCCCAGGCGTAGCCGCCGACGTCGTAACGCCACTGGTGCCGGACGGTGTCGTAGGTGTGCATGATGTCGCCGTAGTCCCAGAAGCCGTACCAGCGGCGCTGCTCCACCTGGTCCCTGTAGTAGGTGAAGAGGAAGTCGAGGTGGTCCTCGATCCTGGCCTTGGCCGGTGTGGAGCGGTCGGGCTCGGAGAACAGCCCGGGGCCGAAGACCCCGGCCTCGATCAGCTGCCGCGGCGGTGCGGCGAGCTGCGGCGGCACGCGCACGGCCGCGGCCCGGGCGGCGAGCCGCTCGGCGTCCGGGGTGGCGGCCTCGGCCCAGAACATCAGCTCCGAGGTGCGGGCGATGCCGTACGGGGTGCCGAAGCCGGGTTCGTAGTCCTCGTAGGTGATGTTGAGGCCCTCGAGCTGTTCGGCGTAGGTGTCCTGGCCCATGCCGTCGTGGTAGAAGCGCAGGTCCATGGGCTGGGCCTCGGGTGACCAGAGCCAGAGGGTGACCTCGGACTCCTCGGTGTGGGCGCCGCGGATGTCGAGCTGGGCGGGGAACTTCTCCCAGAACTCGCGCAGCCCGAAGGAGAGGCCGCCGCTCGCGCCGCCGACGTAGCCGAAGCCGGAGGCGCGCCGTCCGCCGCCGGCCGCGATCCAGCCGTGGCCCTTCTTGGTGCGCTTGCGCACGGTGAAGCCGTCGGCGGAGAGCTGGGAGAGGGTGTAGTCGCCCCATTCGGGGATGTACGCCAGGCGGGTGGTGACGCGCTGGTCCCAGGTGGCGGGGTCGGGCAGCTTCCGCCCCTCGTACTGGGCGCGCTGGACGGCCGCCCCGGGGTCGCGGCGCAGTCCGGTGATGCCCTTGACGGCCTCGCGGAGCATGCCGGTCCCCTCGCCGCCGAGGCGGACGTGGCGGTCGTGGGCCGCGTCCCGCATCGGCACGGTGAAGCGGACGCCGAGGCCGCGGACGAAGTCGCCGCTCGCCTCGCCGGGTTCCTGCTTCCCGTCGTAGGTGACGGTGTGCACCATGCGGAAGGCGTCGGCGCCCGCGTAGAAGTACAGGCGGACCGAGAAGGGCAGCCGGCCGCGGTCGCCCTTGCGGTGCCGGCCGTCGACGCGGACGACCGCGCGGACCGGGCCGTCCTGCTCGACCTCGACCCGCTCGACGGTGCCGTCGAAGCGTTCGCAGCGCACCGTGGCCTGGTCGCCGTCCTCGATCTCGGGCTGCCGCAGCAGGACGAGCCGGCCGTTCCGGGCGATCTCGGTCGAGCCCCGGGTGACGGACCGGACGAGCGTCGTGCCGGAGGTGCCGATCCTGGCGGTGATGACGCCGGTCGATATGTCGACGGTGCCGCCCCGCCGGACGACGGTGACCTTCCGGGCGGGTGCGGCCGGGGTGCCGGGGCGAGGGTCAGCTCGCCGCTGCCGGTGTTCACGGCGTGGGCGGTCCACTTCAGGGAGCCGTCCGGCCAGTAGGCGAGCGGCCAGGTCTGCACGGGTACGGGCCTGCCGTCCGCGTCGGTCAGCGCGAACGTCCGGTCCGCCGGGACGGCTCCCTTGGGCCAGGGGACGCCGACGGTGGATCCGGGCGCGGCGCCGAGGCCGCCGTCCTCCAGCCAGCGGAGGGTCACGGGGCCGGCGGCGGCGGGCTCGGCGGCCGGTTCCGCGGGGTCGTCCCGGTCGCCGAGGGCCCGGCCGACCGGGGCGGCGGCTCCGGCGACGGCGGCCGCCTTGAGCAGGGTTCTGCGGGCGATTGCGCGAGGGAGGGAGGGCATGGGCCGTCCTTTCGTGCGGGGAGGCTCAAAGGGGCGATCGGTGCGGGCGATCGGTGCGGGCGATCGGTGCGGGCGATTGGTGCGGAGTAGACATGGGCATGACATTCATGGGTACGGCGCCGAGGGCGCCGGCCCGGTACGAGGGAGCCGCCGGTCAGCGGCGGCGGTGGCGCTCCTCCACGGCGACGGCCGCCGCCGCGACGGCACCGAGGACGGGCACGGCGAGCGGCGCGACGAACCAGCCGGAGAGCGCCACCACGGCCAGCCCGGTGACCAGCAGCAGGGAACCGGCCGGGTCGAGGACCGTGCGCCGCCCGGCCGCCGCCAGCAGGACCGCCAGCGCGCGCCGGGCGTCCAGACCGCCGCCGCGCGCAGCCCCGCGACGGCGCACCCGAGCAGCGCGACGAGTCCGACGGCCCCGACGAGTGGTCCGCCGGGGAGCCCGGCCCGCGCCGCCTGCACGTCCACCCAGACCACGGCGGCCACCGCCCACCCCGCGACGCCGGTGAGCCACCCGCCGCGCAGCGCCGACCGGAAGTCGGCGGCGAACTCCCGCCATCCTCCGCCCTCGTGCGCGGCCCGGCGCCGCAGATGGCGGGCGCCGGCGGCGAAGGCGGCCGGCCAGGTCACGGCGCCGAGCGAGGCGACGGCGATCCACACACCGGTCAGCAAACACTCGGCGAAGACAGCGAACCGCTCCGCGAGGACGGACTCCTCCCGCGCGCGCGTGCGCGTTCCGGCCACGGCGTCCCCTCAGCCCTTGAGTCCGGAGGTCGCCATGCCGTCGATCAGGTAGCGCTGGAAGGCGAGGAAGAACAGCAGCACCGGCAGCAGGGCGACCAGCGACATGGCGATCATGCCGCCGTAGTTCGCCACGCTCTCCTGGTCGCGGAACATCATCATGCCGAGCGAGACCGTGTACTTGCCGGGTTCGTTGAGGTAGATCAGCGGTCCCATGAAGTCGTTCCAGGCGTTGATGAAGGTGAAGATCGCGCTGGTGATGAGGGCGGGCCGGCACAGCGGCAGCACGATCGACCAGTAGATGCGCAGATGCCCGCACCCGTCGATCCGGGCGGCCTCGTCCAGTTCCTTCGGCAGGTTCCGCATGAACTGCACCATGAGGAAGACGAAGAACGCCTCCGTGGCCAGGTACTTGCCGATGAGCAGCGGGACGTAGGTGTTGACCAGCTCCAGCTTCTGGAACATCACGTACTGCGGGACGAGCAGCACGTGGTACGGCAGCAGCAGCGTGCCGATCATCAGCGTGAACAGGACGTTGCGGCCGGCGAAGCCGATCTTGGCGAAGGCGTAGGCCGTGAGCGAGCAGGAGGCGAGGATGCCGACGACGGAACCGAGCGCGTAGAACAGGGAGTTCTGGAAGAAGGTCAGGACGGAGATGTCGGCGATGCCGTCGGCCAGGCCCGTGAAGTTGTCCAGGACCGGGCGCGCCGGGAACAGCTCCAGGCTGCCGATGATCTCCCGACTGGGCTTGAACGAGGCGCCGACGACCCAGACGACGGGGTACAGCACGACGGCCAGCACCAGCAGGGCGCCGAGGTGCCACACGAGCGATCCGGTGCGCCGGCGGCCGGGGCCGTGCGCCCGCGGGCCGGGGCCGCCCGGCTGGGAGCGGGCGGGCTGGACGTGGTCGCGCTCATCGGGCGTCCTCCTCGTAGTGCACCCACTTCTTCTGGGACCAGAACAGGACGATCGTCACGAGGGCCACGGCGAGCAGCAGCATCCACGCCATCGCGGAGGCGAAGCCCATCTGGGACTCCTTGAACCCCTTCTGGTAGAGGTAGCAGGTGTAGACGAGCGTGGCGTCGGCCGGGCCGCAGTTGGTGTTGGAGACGACGTAGGCCGAGCCGAAGATCTGGAACGAGTGGATGGTCTCCAGCAGCACGTTGAAGAACAGCACCGGGGAGATCATCGGCAGGGTGATGCTCCAGAACCGGCGCACCGGCCCCGCGCCGTCCATCTCGGCCGCCTCGTACAGTTCCCGGGCACCTGCTTGAGGCCCGCGAGGAAGATCACCATCGGCGCCCCGAACTGCCAGACGGTGAGCGCGACCAGGCAGTAGAGGATCCACTCGGGTTGCCGACCCAGCCGCCGGCCTCGACGCCGAGGAGGGACATCCCCCGGTCCACGATCGCGTCGTCGGAGAAGATCGCCCGCCAGACGAAGGCGACGGAGACGCTGGCGCCGATCAGCGACGGGGCGTAGAACGCGGCCCGGTAGAAGGCCTGGCCGCGCCGGCTCTGCGCGAGCAGCAGGGCGACGCCCAGCGCGAGCAGCAGCTTCAGCGGCGTGCCGACGGCCACGTAGGTGGCGGTCACCTCGACCGACTTCTGCCACCGCGGGTCGTCGAACATCCGGGTGAAGTTGTCCAGGCCGACCCACCGCGGGGTGCTGAAGAGGTTGTAGTCGGTGAACGCGAAGTACAGCGAGGCGATCATGGGACCGGCGGTCAGCAGCAGGAAGCCGGCGATCCACGGGGAGAGGAAGAGGTAGCCGGCGAGGTTGTCCCGGCGGCCGCGGCGCTTCCCGGCCGGGACCGTCACGGGCCGGGCCCCGCGGGTGGCGGGCGGGGAGTCCTTGACGAGCGTCACGGGGTGCCCCTCACTGCTGGAAGGCGGTCTCGGACTCGGAGAAGAACTGCTTCACCGCGTCGGAGACCTTGGTCGTGCCCTGGGCCATGTCCCCGGCGATGCGCAGGAAGGCGGCCTCCACGATGTCGGCGCCGGCGGGGTGCGGGGTGATGGTGCCGAGCAGCCCGGCCTTCGCGGTGTCCTCCTCGTACCGCGCGATCTCCTTGTCGACGGGGTCGGTCGGCCGGTACGCCCGGTACTGGCCGGTGCCGGCGAGGATGCCCCGGTCGTAGCCCATGACCTTGCCGACCTCGGGGTCGTGGACCATGAAGTCGATGAACCGCGCGACCTCCTCGGGGTGCTCGGTGCGCGCGGAGGCGCTGAGCATCAGGGAGGCCAGGTACTGCCCGGTCTCCTTGCCGTCGGTGGTGGGGATCGGGGCGAGGCCGTACTCGCTGTCGCCCTCCGCGGTGTAACGGACCGTGAAGTTGTCCCAGGTGAACTCGGAGGCGCCGTGCCCGGCGGCGAGGGAGGACTTGGGCTTGTCCTGTTCGACGATCTTGGGGTCGGTGACGTGTCCGGCCTTGACGCGGTTGTAGCCGTCCTGCCACCACTCCGTCAGGTCGGCCCGGTCGAAGCCGAGTCCGTCCTCCGTGAAGAACGCCTTGCCGTTCTGGCGCAGGTACAGGTCGTACAGGTACATGATGCCGAAGTAGCCCGTGTCACCGGGGACGTCGGTCCTGTCGCGGATCGTCTTCAGCGCCGCGAAGTACGCGTCCCACGTCCAGCCGGGTTCCGGCGTGACGCCGGCGGCCCGGAAGAGCTTCTGGTCGACGACCAGGGCCATGGTGTTGGAACCGACGGGGACACCGAGTTGCCTGCCGTCGACCCGGCCGACCTCGACCACGCCTTCGCGGAAATCGGCGAGGTTCAGATTCCCGGCGTCGGACTGTGCCTTCAGGTCGAGCAGAACTCCCCTCTTGTCGTACTTCCGGAGAAAAGTGACGGAGTTTTGGAAAACGTCCGGGGGATTTCCCCGGCGGCCTGCGTCTGGAACTTCTCCAGAAAGAGAGGTAGTCCTGGAAGTCCGTCTTCACCTTGATCTTCGGATGCTTCTTCTCGAAGAGCCGGATGGTTTCGTTGATCCGCTCGGCCCGTTCGTCGGCACCCCACCAGGAGTAACGGATCGTCACCGTCCCGTCGGCGGCCGCACCGCCGTTCCCGCCGCAGGCCGCGGTGCCGGCCAGGCCGAGCGCTGCCGCGGAGGCACCGGCCGCCTTCAGGATCGTGCGCCTCTCGACATTCCTGCTGACTCCCACCGTCGGGCCTCCCTGCGTGTGCCTCGCCATATCGGCGAATCGGTTGACGGATCCGCTGCGGGACCCCCAGGGGACCCGTTGGCGGACGACTGACTGAAACGTTTCAAGTAAGCGCTTGCTGGCACAAGGTACGGAGGGGGCGGGGGCGCGTCAATGCGTCCGGCAGAGATTTCTCGTGGGCCGCGTGGCGGCCGCGGG
Organism: Streptomyces sp. SW4; assembly: GCA_003248315.1. GTDB lineage: Bacteria > Actinomycetota > Actinomycetes > Streptomycetales > Streptomycetaceae > Streptomyces. The sequence goes on along the minus strand of QKWM01000004.1, from coordinate 4,575,955 downwards.
AGCGGGGACGCGGGGCGGGAGCGCCGGTGGAGGCGACGGCGCAGGTCGGAACCGATGCGTCCGGCGGACCGGACGGCGGGCTCGGGACGGGGTCCTGCTTCGGGGGCGGGGGCTCACCGCGAGGCCGGCGCCCGGGGCGCCGGGTGGATCCGGCGGGGGCGCCGGGCGGGGCGGGCGGGGCGCCGGGCGGATTGCGCACGGCGGTTCGTGCCGGGCGGTTCACGCGGGGAGCGTCGAGCGGGGGTGCTGGGCGGGGTGGCGGCGTGGGCACTGGGCGGGGTTACGGCGCGGGCGCCGGGCGGGGTCGCGCCGGGGAGACCACCGGTCCGCCCCGCCCACGCGGCCCACGCGGCTCACGCGGCCCGCGCGGCCCACGCGGGCCGGCATCCGGCCGGAGCGCGCCGGCCGCGCATACGACATCGGCCCACCTGCGGTTTCGCAGATGGGCCGACGTTCCGGGTGGGCGATACTGGGTTCGAACCAGTGACCTCTTCGGTGTGAACGAAGCGCTCTCCCACTGAGCTAATCGCCCGGGCGCAGGAAGAACATTACCGCATGTCAGGGGGTGCCTGTGACCACGGCCGGGAGCCGGGGCCGGGCAGGGGGCGCCGGTGGTCGGGGGGCGGCGCGACGGCCGCCCCGGCGGCGCCCCGGCCGGCTCACTGGTTCTCGATCTTCCAGGGCATCACGAAGCCGAACTTCCACAGGTAGAAGCCGGCGATGGCCGCGACGATCACCAGGCCGATCGCCGTGAGGATCATGTTGCGGCGGCGCACCTTGGGTCGAGCGCACGCTGGGCCGCCTCGGTGACCTTGCGCTTGGTCCAGCGCAGCACCAGCTGGGCCCAGACGAACTCGGTCGCCCAGATCGCCATGCCGCCGAAGATCACGACCCAGCCGGGCCCGGGCAGCGGCAGCATGATGATGCCGGCGATCACGACCGCCAGTCCGATGATGAAGACGCCCACCTGCCAGCTGAGGTGCAGCATGCGGCGCGCCTTGACGAATTCGGGCGCCCTGGAGCCGAGTCCCCGCTCGGTTTCCGCCCCGTCCGTGCTCTCGGTGCCGATCTCGCCCGTCCTGGTCTCGTCCGTCGCCACGGCCACCTCGCCCGGCATGTCACTCCCCGTGTTCATACGGCCAAACCCTACCCGAGCGAAACGAGTCACCGGAATGGCCGCACCTTGACAACGATCCCTCCGCCGGATGAGTTACGTAAACACACGCAAAACACTCAGAGGGGTTTACAACGGCACCGTAGGTGGCATGTCGATTTCGCCGACGTGCGAATCCCCGAGCGCACACTGAGCGAAAGGCCCTGGCGCTTATGAACACCACGGTCAGCTGCGAGCTGCACCTGCGCCTCGTTGTGTCGAGCGAGTCCTCCCTGCCTGTCCCCGCAGGCCTGCGGTACGACACGGCCGACCCCTACGCCGTGCACGCCACCTTCCACACCGGAGCCGAGGAGACCGTCGAGTGGGTGTTCGCCCGCGACCTCCTCGCCGAGGGGCTCCACCGTCCCACCGGCACCGGCGACGTCCGCGTCTGGCCGTCGCGCAGCCATGGTCAGGGCGTCGTGTGCATCGCCCTGAGCTCCCCGGAGGGAGAGGCACTGCTCGAGGCCCCGGCGCGGGCCCTGGAGTCCTTCCTGAAGCGGACCGATGCCGCCGTGCCCCGGGCACGGAGCACCGGCACTTCGACCTCGATCAGGAGCTCTCGCACATCCTGGCGGAAAGCTAGGGCGAGGCCCCGCCATGCCGCCCGGCGCCGTCGACTCGGGGTGACGGCTCGGGCCGGGACAACCGCATACGGCACGTGCCGGCGCCGTCGCCGCGGATCTCCGCGGGGGCGGCGCCGGTGCGCGTCCGGACACGGGACCCCGGAGCGGCGCCGGTGCGAATCCGGACTCGGGAACCGAGACCGGCACCGGTGTGCCTGCGGACAGGGGAACGGGAGCGGCACCGGTGTGGTGGCGGACAGAGGAAGGGGCGGTGCCGACGTGCGCGCGGGTTCGGGAACCGGGGGCGGCCGGGCGGCGTTGTACGGGCATCCGCGGGCGGGGAGAGGGAGCGCGGAGGGCGGTATCGGGACCGGGACGGCCCGGCGCACCGCCGGGACCGGGCGCACACCCGGCGCCGACGGTGGTGCGAAAGGGCGGCTGCGCGGCCCGGTACGGCGGCTCCGTGAGCCACTACCATCGGCCAGCATCGGCGGGCGCCCGCCCGACCCCCAGGCCAGGGAGCGAAACGTGCTGATCACCCACGACACCCGGTGCGCCCTCGACACCGTGGTCGATCTGGTGAACACCGCACCGGAGGACGAGTCGACGCCGGACGGGCTGCCGGACGTCGCCGCACTCGAGGATTTCGTACGAAACCACGAAATCAGTGATGTGGGGGTGCTCTCGGACCTCGACCTGTCGGCGGTGCGCAAGATCCGCGGCCGCTTCGCCGCGGTCTTCGCCGCTCCCGACGCCCGTGCCGCCGCCGGGCTGATCAACGAACTGGTCGCGGCCGCGGGCACGACCCCCGGCTCACCGACCACGACGGCTACGACTGGCACGTCCACTACTTCGCGCCCGGCGCCTCCGTCGCGGACCATCTGGCCGCGGACTGCGGGATGGCCCTGGCCTTCTTCGTCGTCGCCGGGGAGCGTGAGCGGCTGCGCCGCTGCGAGGCCCCCGACTGCCGGCGCGCCTTCGTCGACCTCTCCCGCAACCGCTCTCGGCGGTACTGCGACAGCCGCACCTGCGGCAACCGGCTGCACGTCGCCGCGTACCGGGCGCGCCGCAAGGAGGCCGCGGGCTGAGAGCGCCCGCGCGGGACCCCGGGCGAGAGGGGCGCGGGCGACGCCGGTCCGACGCGCCCCCCGGCGGGTGTCGCCGGGGAACGCGGGTACGGCTCACAGCAACAGCAGATCGTGCAACGAAGCCATGAGCAGCAGAGACCCGATCACCGCCAGGAAGATCATCAGCGGTGGCTGGGAAAGGGCGAAGAGGCAGCCGCGCGGCTCGTCCTTCCGCGGCGCGGCGTCGCTCTCTGTCGTGTCCAGCTGCGTCGTGTCCAGCATCTCGCCGGCGATGATGGCGCAGTTCACGCTTCCGGCGCGATCGGCACACACGTTGAGCACCGGACTTCGCCGTTAACCGTGATCTTCGGTTCGGGTTGTGATCACTTGCGGACGGGGGCCGACCCCCTGTGTCCGATCCCGCCGGATGCGGGCGGCCGTGGCCGAGCGGCCGGCCCGAGGCGCCGCGTCCGCGTCAGATGCCGTGCTTCTTCAGAATGGCCTCGATGTCGCTGAAGTCGTCGTCGGCGGCCTTTCCGGCGGCGGGCCGGGCCGCCGGCCGGGCGGAGGCGGAGCCGGCACTCAGGGAGGGCGCCGAGGCCGCCGGGGCCACCGCCTCGCCCCGGGCGGCGGCACGGGCCTCCTTGCGCTCCTTGCGGGTGCCACCGCGCCGGCGCTCCACGGTCCGCGTGGTCAGGAACAGCAGCCAGGAGGCCCGAGCACGCCGAAGCCGGCCCAGGCCATGGGGCTGAAGGCCGTGTCCGCGAGCCAGTCGACGATGCCGGTCATCACCAGACCGACGGGGATCAGCGCGTAGGCGGCCGTACGGGCCGCGGCGAGGAAGCGCCTGCGGTACGCGGTGATCGCCGCGATGCCCAGGCCTGCCGCGGAAACGGCGGAGCAGACGGTCTCGGCAATCATCCGGTCCTCCAGGCTTGGCCGGCTCGGGCAAGAGGGCACTTCGTCCCTTCCATCCTGCACCGTCCGGACCCGGCCCGGCCATGCCCCCGCCCGAGATCAGGGAGATCTCCGGGTCGGCTCCTCCCAGGGTCGGGGTCGGCTCCTCCCTGGTCCCGGTGGTGGGGCGGCCCCGGGGCGACGGGAGGTCCGTTTGGGCCGCCGGCGCCGGGGCTGGGAGACTGTCGCCCATGAGCGACTCCTCCCCGCCCGCCCCGCCGCCGTCCTCGACGTCTGGTGCGAGCTGCAGTGCCCGGACTGCCGCACCGCCCTGGACGACGTCCGCGCCCTGCGCGCCCGGTACGGCGACCACCTGGAGGTGCGGCTGCGGCACTTCCCCTGGACAAGCACAAGCACGCCTTCGCCGCGGCCCAGGCCGCCGAGGAGGCCGCGGCGCAGGGGAAGGGCTGGCCGTACGTGGAGGCGGTGCTGGACCGGGTCGAGGAGCTGGACCGCGGGGGCGAGGCCTTCCTCGTCGACACGGCCCGGGAACTCGGTCTGGACGCCGAGGAGTTCGACACGGCGCTGATCGACGGCCGGCACATCCTGATCGTCGACGCGGACCAGGCCGAGGGCAAGGCCATCGGGGTGACGGGCACGCCGACGTACGTCATCGGCGGGAGCGCCTGGACGGCGGCAAGAGCCAGGAGGGGCTGCGCGAGCGCATCGAGGAGATCGCGGACCGGCTGCTGGGCGGGCCGGACGCCTGAGGAGGTGACCTCCCTCGGGCCGTCCCCGCCGAGGGCCGGCCCGGGAACGGGACCAGCCGGGAACGGGACCAGCCCGGGAACGGGACCAGCCCCGGTACGCCCCCGGTGCGCCGGGGCCGTCGGGCGCGTCACAGCAGCGGCTTGTACAGGCTGTGCCGCGTGGTCCGGTAGCCGAGCGACGCGTAGAGCCGCTCGGCCGCGGTGTTGCCGGCGAAGACGTTGAGCCCCAGCACGCGCCGGCCCGCGGCGATCGCCTGGCCCTCCGCCAACAGCATCAGGGTGCGGCCGTGCCCGCGTCCGCGGTGCGCCGGGTCGGTCTCGACGTCGAAGACGTAGGCGTCCTCGCGGCGCAGTGCCAGCCACAGCGTGCCGACGCGGACGCCGTCGTGCTCCAGGACGCTGAAGCGCATGTCCCGGGTGGCCGCGCCGTCCGGCAGCAGCGTCTCGTGGTCCCGCCGGGCCTTGGCGCGGGCCTCGGCCTCGGGCAGTCCGCGCTCGGTCCAGGTGCGCGCGTACTGTGCCGACTCGTGCGCGTACCAGGCGTCGAACTCGGCCCCGGTCATGGGCCGGGAGCGGCTCCCCGGGGGCAGGGCGGGCGCGGTGTCGCCGAGCGTCTTCTCCATGCCGCGGCTGCGCGGGACGTAGCCGAGCGCCCCGGCCAGCCGCAGCGCCGCCCCGGCGTCGGCGGGACCGACACCTCGATCTGCCGGCAGCCCCAGCCCCGGGCGACCTCCTCCGCGGCCAGGGCGGCGACGGTCGCCCGGCCGCGCCGGCGGTCGGCCTCGGCGATGTGCAGATGCGAGACGCGGGCCACGAAGTCGCCGAGGCCGGGCGAGGTGCCGAGGTGTATCTCGCCGACGGGACGGCTGTTCACGCACACCTGGTAGCGGCGTGAACGCGTCCCGTCGGCCGCGCGCTGAAGCGGCTCGGTCGGCCGCAGGGTCGTGGTCATCACCGGCTTTCTACCCGGCGGCGGACCCGGCGTCAGCCTCGTTTCCGAGCTTTTCGCCGTCCTCGCCGGCGATCAGCCGCCGACGATCAGAGGCCGGGGCGGTCAGGGGTCCAGGTCGTCCCCGGACCGCTCCTCGAAGACGCGCATCGCCTTGGCGGTCACCGGGCCCGGCGCGCCCGGCAGTTCGCGGTCGTCGACCCGGTGCACGGCCTGGACGTCCCGCAGCGTCGACGTCAGGAAGACCTCGTCGGCCCGCTCCAGCACGTCCAGCGGCAGATCGGTCTCCTTGGCCCCCGTCCACTCCACGGTGAGGGCGCGGGTGATGCCCGCGAGGCACCCGGAGGCGAGCGGCGGGTGTGGATCTCGCCGTCCAGGACGACGAAGACGTTGGAACCGGTCCCCTCGCACAACTGCCCCACGGTGTTGCCGAACAGGGCCTCGGAGGCACCGCGTTCCCGGGCCCGCGCGAGGGCGACGACGTTCTCGGCGTACGAGGTCGTCTTCAGGCCGGTCAGCGCCCCGCGCTCGTTGCGGGTCCAGGGCACCGTGACCACGGCCGTGGAGTCGGGCGGCGGCGGTCTCGCCGAGGGCGACCACCAGCGTCGTGCCGTGATCGCCGCGGTCGGAGCCGAGGGCCCGTGGCCGCCGGTGTAGGTGATGCGCAGCCGGCCGAGCGGCACGGGGTTCGCGGCCAGGACGGCGTCGCAGGCGCGGCGGACCTCGTCGAGATCGGGGTCGGGCAGGCCGAGCCCGCGGGCCGAGCGGGTCAGCCGGTCGAGGTGCCGGGTCAGCGCGAACGGCCGGCCGTCCACCGCCTTCACGGTCTCGAAGATGCCGTCGCCCACGGTCAGACCGTGGTCGAAGACGGAGACGCGGGCGGCCTCGATGTCCTGCAGCCCGCCGTCGAGCCAGATCTTCACGTCGGTAGTCCCTCTCCACTCACCTCGTACGCCCCCGACGCTACCGCGAGCAGCCGCGACGCCTTCAGTTCGGTCTCCCGCCACTCCCCCTCGGGTCGGAGCCCCAGGTGATGCCGGCCCCGGTGCCGAAACGCAGCACGGCGCCCCGGCGGTGCGGTCGATCCAGAAGGTGCGGATGCCGACGGCCAGCTCCCCGGTGCCCCGGTCGGCGTCGACCCAGCCGATGCCGCCGCAGTACGGGCCCGGGGCGCCGTCTCCAGCGCCTCGATGATCCGCAGGGCGCTGGACTTGGGGCGCCGGTGACCGACCCGGGCGGGAAGGCGGCGCCGAGCAGCTCGGCCATCCGGCCCCGTCCCGCAGCTCGCCGCGCACCGTCGACACCAGGTGGACCAGTCCGGGGTGCTTCTCGACGGCGCACAGGTCGGGCACCGTGACGCTTCCCGTGGCGCAGACGCGCCCGATGTCGTTGCGGACGAGGTCCACGATCATGACGTTCTCGGCGTAGTCCTTCTCCAGGAGGTCCGCCTCGGTGCGCCCGGTGCCCTTGATCGGCCCCGACTCCACCACCCGGCCGTCGCGGCGCAGGAACAGCTCCGGGGACGCGGTGGCCGTCTCGACCCCGTGCCCGGGCAGCCGAATCGTTCCGGCATACGGCGCGGGGTTGCCGCGCGCCAGCAGGGCGGTCAGGGCGTCCACGTCCGCGTCGGCCGGCACGGGCGCCGACAGCACGCGGCAGAGGTTGGCCTGGTAGACCTCGCCGGCCGCTATGTGCTCCCGGATGCGGCGGACGGCCGCCGTGTACGCGGCGCGGTCGAGCGAGGACGTCCAGTCGCCGACGGCGGGCCCCCGCCAGCGGCCCGGCACCGGCTCGGGACCGGTTCGGTACGGACGTCGGCGAAGCGCGCGCAGGTCAGGCGCCCTCGAAGTCCGCCACGACGGCCCAGAAGCCGCTGGAGTCGAGGGCCGAGGGGTCGCTGGTCACATCGCGCAGGCCGGTGGCGAGACGGTCGCCGAACCGTGCGAGAGGAGGGAGGTCGTGCACGCCGTCGAGTCTATGACCGGTGTCCGGGAGGTGACCCGAACGTGTCCTTCCGGACGCCGTGAGCAGGTCGGCGTCAGGGGCAGCGCAGCACGCTGCACAAACGCGTTTTTGTACTGGCCCCGGAATCCGCTAGAGTTCAACACGTCGCCGGGACGCGGAAGCGGACCGAAACGACAGGCGGACGTAGCTCAGTTGGTAGAGCGCAACCTTGCCAAGGTTGAGGTCGCGAGTTCGAGCCTCGTCGTCCGCTCGAAGGAACAGGGGTTCCACAAGATCCCCTATGCTCCTGGTGGAGTGGCCGAGAGGCGAGGCAACGGCCTGCAAAGCCGTCTACACGGGTTCAAATCCCGTCTCCACCTCCAAGGACGATTAGCTCAGCGGGAGAGCGCTTCCCTGACACGGAAGAGGTCACTGGTTCAATCCCAGTATCGTCCACTGGTCCGCAAGGACCTCGATCCGCAAGGATCCTGGTCCGCGGGGATCCCCGCGCGATTAGCTCAGCGGGAGAGCGCTTCCCTGACACGGAAGAGGTCACTGGTTCAATCCCAGTATCGCGCACGCTCCGTGACCTGTCGGTCACGGCCCCGAGGACGATTAGCTCAGCGGGAGAGCGCTTCCCTGACACGGAAGAGGTCACTGGTTCAATCCCAGTATCGTCCACACCCGGAAACCCCCGGCCGTCGTGTACGGCCGGGGGTTTTCGTCGTGCCGGCCGGGCCCGTGGTCGTGCCGGCCGGGCCCGTCGGGGCGTGACGGGGCCCGGCGGCCCAGGGCTCAGCTGGAGAACAGCATGCGGCCGAAGCTCTTGTGACGGTGGTGGCCGTGGTGATGCCCGTGGCCGGCGTGCGGGGCGCCCAGGCGGGGGCCGCGGGGCGGGAGGCGCGGCGGGGTACGCCTGCGGGCGGGCGGGGGCGGCGGTGCGGCCTGGGCCCACTGGGCCTCCAGGCGGGTGAGGGCCTCGAGCTCGCCGTAGTCGAGGAAGATCCCCCGGCAGCTGCTGCACTGCTCGATCTGGACGCCGTTGCGGTTGTAGGTGTGCATCGGGGCACGGCACTTCGGACACTGCATGCTCGGCTCAACTCCTCGCCGGTCGCTTCTGCTTCGCGTATCTCCTGGACAGACACCGTCCGGCCGCGGGCGGTTGCAGCCTACGGCGTGTGACGTGCGCCCGGCTCGTCCCCGTGCGGGGGTACGCAGGCCATGCGGGCGCACGCGTCGACGAGTGCCGCCTCCACCTCGTCCAGGGGCCGCTCCCCCGCCGACGCCCTGAGGAGGGCCCGGGCGGCGGTCTGCGCGGTCACCGCGCGGGCCGGGACGTCCAGCGCGGGCCACGGGTCGCCGTCGGGCGGCACGGCCGGACCGCCGGCGGCGCGGTAGGCGGCGAGGAAGCGGGTCCAGTCGTCGGGCGGGAGCAGTCCGCAGGCGTACCAGGCCGCCGGGCGCGCCAGGTCCCAGGCGGGCACGCCGGTGCCGAGGTCGTCGACGTCGATCAGCCGCCAGGGCCGTCGGCGGCGGGGTGCCGTACGAGCTGGCCGAGGTGGAAGTCGCCGTGGCACGGGGTGGCGCCGTCCGGCATGGGCGCCTCGTCGCGGGCCCAGGCCGGCAGGCCGGCCCAGGCGCGCAGGACGTGCGCGGTACCGGGGTGGTCCGGGCAGGTGTCCCGGAGGCGGGCGACCGCCGAGGCCGCCTTGGCGGGCCGCGCATGGGAGGCAGGGCGGTGGTGCGGGCCGGGAGGGTGAGGGGGAGAGGTGGAGCCGGGCGAGGAGTTCCGCGGCGGCCTCCCACGGGGCGGCGGCGGGGTCGTCCGGGTCGACCGGGGTGCCGTACGGCCAGAAGGTCACGAGGCGGCCGTGCAGCGCGGCGGGGGCCGGGACGAGGGGCGGCAGGAGCACGCCGGTGAGCCGGTGGGCGAAGGACAGCCGCAGGGCGAGGCCGTGCGGGTCGGCGTCGGCGGCGTGCGCCTTCGCGACGGTGTCCGCGTGCCGGACGACGGTCCCGTCCGTGCGGTCGGCGAGGGTCGCGGTGACACAGGGGCAGTGCGGGGCGGAGCGGCGGTGGACGGTGGCTCTCGCACGGGCGGCCAGGGCGGGGAGGAGGGTCACGGGGGCGAGCGTACGGCGGCGCCGCCGAGCGGGTGCGGGCCGGGACCCGCGGAACGCGCGACCGCCACTGGGCCGCCGGGCCGGGGCCGGTGGGCGGACGGTGGGGACGCGGTGGGTGATGGCGTTGTCCGAGGCGGTGGATACGCTGCGGCAATGAGTAACGCGACGTGGGACGCCCTGGTGGCGACACCCCTTCCGGAAGTGCGGCGCCGGGCGGCCGTCATGGACGCCCTCGCCGAGGTCGAACCCGTGCCGGTGACCGGTGCTCACCGCCTCGCCTGGAACGACCGCGGCGGCCAGTCCGCGGTGTGGTACTTCGCGGAGGACGGCCGCGTCCTGCTGCTGACGTTCGACCACGAGACCGAGCTGAACCTGTACGCCGAGGAGGACTACGCCCTCCAGGAGTCCTTCTACGAGGGCGTGCCCGAGTCCCTCGTCGCCCTGGTCCGCGACCGCCCCGAGAACTACGAGTCGCTGAACCTCACGGACCCCGCGACGGGCCGGACGATCCACTACGCGGGCGGCGTCTTCTGGTACGACGGAGCGCGCTGGCACGTGGCCGACGGCGTGGCCGGGCACTGCCGCCGCGAGGACCTGGACCTCTTCACCGAGTCCGGCTTCGACTACTGCCTGGACGGCTACCGCTTCGGGCAGGACTTCACCCCGGAGGCCGTCGTGGCGTTCCGCGACGCGGAGGGGCACTACGACGACGACAAGGAGAGGGAAGCGGACCTGACCGCCGTCCGCGAGGTCTTCGCCCGGCACGGCTAGGGCGCGTCGCACGGCCCGGGTGCGGTGGCTCGGTGCGCGGGCGGGCACGGCAATGCCGGCGCAGCTCCCCAGCTGCGCCGGCATCCTTGCCGTCCGCCGCACCCCCGTCCCCACGGGGTTTCATGGGTGGGTGTCCCCGCCCGGACCGCTCTTCCGGGCCTGGGGTCGCCGCTCAGCGCCCCAGCACCACACCCACGGACGACGCCTGTGTGGCCACTGTCTCCCACCCGTCGAAGACGAGCAGGAGCAGGACCGCCAGGGAAGGGCCATCACGGTCGCCACCAGCGGGTGGCGGCGGCCCTGGCGGCGCGGCCGGAACGCGGCGGCGTACGCCCTGCGCCCCTGCATGCGGACCAGCGCCCGCGGTGCCGTCTGGGCCATGGCTCCTCTCCTGACCATGTCGGTTGTGCGTGTCGTGTTGGCAGCGGCGGGCGTCCGACCTCGGGGACGAGTGCTGCACCCGCCGCTCGACCTCAAATCTAGGCGTCCGGCTCCCCCGGAACGTCATGCCCTCGTACCGATTGCCGGGCCTCCCGGAGGATGAGCCGCCCGGTGCGGCGTACTCCCCTGGGTGGAGACGGGGTCCTAGGACTCGGGGTCTTCCCGGAGGGGGCGGCCCGAACGCCCGCGCTGCTCCCCGTCCCGCTCGGAGCCGTCCTCCCTGGGGACGGGCTGCTCGACCAGGGCCAGCACGCGGTTCGCCATGAAGCGCGCCGTGCGCACGACCGCCCCGGTGCGGGTGACTTCGCTCACTTCGACCACCCCCCGCCGCACCGCCGTCTCCACCCGGCGGCCCGCCCGGCTCGCCACCACCTCGTACGTGCGCGTCGTGTCCCCGGCGTCCACGACTATCTCCACCCGGTCGCCCTTCACAGGCCAATCCCCCTTACCCGACGGACCGTTGGCACCCCGGCGGGACCCGACCCGGCCCGTCCGCAGCGCCCCTGACCACCCCTCAAGTGTCCCACCCGGCACTGACAATCGACCGGGCCGAGAGGGCGCGGCCTCTGCGCGCAGCGGGCCGTGGAAACGTAAGCTGTGGCACGTCACAGGACCGGGCAGCGGGGATGAACATGGCGATGATGCGCCTGAGGCGCGAGGACCCGCGCGTCGTCGGCTCGTTCAGGCTTCACAGGCGGCTCGGCGCGGGCGGAATGGGCGTGGTCTACCTGGGCTCCGACAAGAAGGGGCAGCGGGTCGCGCTGAAGGTCATCCGGCCGGACCTGGCGGAGGACCAGGAGTTCCGTTCGCGGTTCGCCCGTGAGGTCTCGGCGGCGCGACGGATCAGAGGCGGGTGCACCGCGCGGCTGGTGGCCGCCGATCTGGACGCGGACCGCCCGTGGTTCGCCACGCAGTACGTGCCCGGCCCGTCCCTGCACGACAAGGTCGTCGACGAGGGGCCGCTCGGCGCGGCCGACGTCGCCGCCATCGGAGCCGCCCTCTCCGAGGGACTCGTCGCCGTGCACGAGGCCGGGGTGGTGCACCGGGACCTGAAGCCGTCGAACATCCTGCTCTCCCCAAGGGCCCCCGGATCATCGACTTCGGCATCGCCTGGGCGACCGGCGCCTCGACGCTCACCCACGTGGGAACGGCGGTCGGCTCGCCCGGGTTCCTCGCGCCCGAGCAGGTCCGCGGCGCGGCGGTCACCCCGGCCACGGACGTGTTCTCGCTCGGCGCCACCCTCGCCTACGCCTCGATGGGCGACTCGCCCTTCGGCCACGGCAGCTCCGAGGTGATGCTGTACCGCGTGGTGCACGAGGAACCGCAGCTGCACGGCGTACCGGACGCGCTCGCTCCGCTCGTGCGGGCCTGCCTGGCCAAGGACCCCGAGGAGCGGCCCAGCACCCTGCAGCTGTCGCTGCGGCTGAAGGAGATCGCGGCCCGTGAGGCGCAGGGGCTCGGCCTGGCCGACGTCCGGCCGCCGGCGCCGCGCGGCGCCGAGTCCGACCGGGCCGCCGGGCGGCTCGCCGACACCTACCCGGAGCGGGCGCACCGGCGCACGCAGGGGCAGCCGGGTGCGCCGGGCACGCCGGCGCCGCGGCGCCCGGCGGAGCCTCGTGACTCCCACCCGCGCGGGTCCGATCCGCGCGGTTCCGATCCGCGCGGCGGCGGGTCGGGGCGCGGGGTGGCACGCCGTCGCGCGGCGGCACCCCGTCCCGGGGCGGCAGCGCCTCCCGGGGCGGCGGTTCCGGTCCACGCCCCGGCGCCCGGCCGACGCCCGCGGCACGCCGGGGCACCGGCGGCTCCGGCAGCGGCCCGGGCACGGGACGCAACCCGCGCTCCGGCAGCGGCGGCAGGCCGACGCCGTCGCGGGGCGGGGCCGGCCGTCCGGGTCAGCGCCCCACCGGGACCGGGCGCAGGCCCGCCAATCCCCGGCTGCTGCGCCAGCGGCTGTTCGTCTTCGTCGTCGTGACGCTGCTCGTCGCGCTCGGTATCGCCGTGGCGCAGGGCTGCCAGGGGCCGGCGCGCGGACTCGGCGGCGACGGGAGCGACGTACGGCACGCGCCGAGCGCGGTGCGCGGCGACGCTCCGGACACCGGGGCGCGGTCCGCCACCGGCGCCCTGCCCCAGTAGCGGACGTCCGCGCGGTCAGTCCGCGGGGCGACCCGTCGCCACCGCGTAGAAGGCGACCGCCGCGGCGGCCCCGACGTTGAGCGAGTCGACGCCGTGGGACATCGGGATGCGCACCCACGCGTCGGAGGCCGCGAGGGCCCGGCGTGAGAGGCCGTCGCCCTCGGCGCCGAGCATCAGCGCCACCCGGTCCATGCGGTGCGGGGCCACCTCGTCGAGCGTCCTGGCCTGGGTGTCGGGGGTGAGCGCGAGCAGCGTGAAGCCGGCCTCGCGGACCGCCCCCAGCCCGGCCGGCCAGCCCTCGAGGCGGGCGTACGGCACGGAGAAGACGGCGCCCATCGAGACCTTCACGCTGCGCCGGTACAGGGGGTCCGCGCAGTCCGGGAGAGCAGGACGGCGTCCATGCCGAGGGCGGCGGCGGAGCGGAAGATCGCACCGATGTTGGTGTGGTCGTTGACCGATTCCATCACCGCCACACGGCGGGCGGTGCGCAGCAGCTCGGCGGCCGTGGGCAGCGGCTTGCGCTGCATCGAGGCGAGCGCGCCGCGGTGCACGTGGTAGCCGGTGACCCGTTCGGCGAGTTCGGGGGCGACGACGTAGACGGGCGCGGGGCTCGCCTCGATGACGTCGCGCATGGTCTCGACCCACTTGGCGGACAGCAGCAGGGACCGTGTCGCGTAGCCCGCCTCGACGGCCCTCCTGATGACCTTCTCGCCCTCGGCGATGAACAGGCCCTCGGCGGGTTCGCGCCTGCGGCGCAGTTCGACGTCGGTCAGGTCCGTGTAGTCGTGCAGACGGGGATCGTCCGGGTCCTCGACGGTGATCAGCTCGGCCATCACTCGGCGCCCCGCGGGCCCACGCGCACGACCTCGCCGACGACGATCACGGCCGGCGGCCTGACCTCCTCGGCGGCGACGGTTTCGGCGACGGTCGCGAGGGTCGCGTCGACCCGGCGCTGGGCCGCGGTGGTGCCCTCCTGGACCAGGGCGACCGGCGTGTCCGGGGACTTGCCGTGCGCGACGAGGGTCTCGGCGATCTTCCCGATCTTGTCGACGCCCATGAGGATCACCAGCGTGCCGGTGAGCTTCGCCAGCGACGGCCAGTCCACCAGGGAGCGCTCGTCGTCGGGGGCGACATGGCCGCTGACCACGGTGAACTCGTGCGCCACGCCCCGGTGGGTGACCGGGATGCCGGCCGCGCCCGGACGGAGATGGAGCTGGAGATGCCGGGGACGACGGTGCAGGGGATGCCCGCCTCGGCGAGCGCCTGCGCCTCTTCCATGCCGCGGCCGAAGACGAACGGGTCGCCGCCCTTGAGCCGTACGACGGCCTTGCCCTGCTTGGCGTGCTCGATCAGCGCGTTGTTGATGGCCTCCTGGGCCATGAACCGGCCGTACGGGATCTTCGCCGCGTCGATGACCTCGACGTGCGGCGGCAGTTCGGCGAGCAGATCGCGGGGGCCGAGGCGGTCGGCGATGACCACGTCGGCCTCGGCGAGCAGGCGCCGGCCGCGGACCGTGATCAGGTCCGGGTCGCCGGGGCCGCCGCCGACCAGGGCGACGCCCGGGGTGCGGGTGCGGTGGTGGGGGCGACGAGGGTGCCGTCGCGCAGGCCCTCGACGACGGCGTCGCGGATGGCGGCGGTGTGGCGGGGGTCGCGGCCGCGGGCGTCGGTGGTGAGGACGGCGACGGTCACGCCCTCGCTGGTGCCGGTGGCCGGGGTCCACGCCGTGGCCTGGTCCGCGTCGTCGGAACGGACGCACCACACGCGGTGGCGCTCCGCCTCGGCGGAGGCCCGGGCGTTGGCCTCGGCGTCGTTGGTGGCGATCAGGGCGTACCAGGCGTCCGCGAGGTCGCCGTCGGCGTACGGGCGCCGGTGCCAGGTGATCTCGCCCGCGTCCGCCATCGCCTCGACGGAGGGGGTGACGTCCGGGGAGACGAGGACGATGTCGGCGCCGGCCGCGACGAGGGCGGGGAGCCGGCGCTGGGCGACCTGACCGCCGCCGAGGACGACCACACGGCGGCCGGTGAGGCGGAGGCCTACGGGGTAGGCGGGGTGTTCGGCCATGAGGGACGGCTCCTCTTGCGGTGGCGCTGACGTGCGAAATCTTAAGGTGCGGCGGGAGCGGGGGCTCGGGTGGTCCGGTGGCTGGACGCTGCGGTGGCCGACGTCGTGGGCGGGTGCGGGCTCGCGGGGGTCGCGCCGCCCGTTCCGCCGGGGCACCTCCCCCGGCCCCTCGCGGCACGGGGGGGGGGGGGGACGACCGCCCACGACCACCGGTACGCCGACGACGGGCCCGGAGCCGGCGGCCCTCCGGGCGGACCGGACCCCCGTGCCGGGCGGGCCCGGGCGACGCCGCTACTTCTCGGTCACTCCCGCCGAGTCGAACGTCGCCACTTCGTGCATGGCCCGGGCCGTGCTCTGGACCATCGGCAGGGCCAGCAGTGCGCCCGTGCCCTCGCCGAGGCGGAGGTCGAGGTCGACCAGGGGCGCAGGCCCAGCTTGTTGAGCGCGGCGACGTGGCCGGGCTCGGCGCTGCGGTGGCCCGCGATGCAGGCGGCCAGAACCTCGGGGGCGATCGCGCGGGCGACCAGCGCGGCGGCCCCGGCGCTGACGCCGTCCAGGATGACCGGGGTACGCAGGGAGGCGCCGCCGAGGAGCAGGCCGACCATGGCGGCGTGCTCCAGGCCGCCGATCGCGGCGAGCACTCCGATGGGGTCGGCCGGGTCGGGCTGGTGCACCTCGATCGCCCGGCGCACGACCTCGGTCTTGCGGGCGAGGGTCTCGTCGTTGATGCCGGTGCCGCGGCCGGTGACCTCGGCCGGGTCGGCGCCGGTGAAGACGGAGATCAGCGCGGCGGAGGCGGTGGTGTTGGCGATGCCCATCTCACCGGTGAGCAGCGCCTTGTTGCCGGCGGCGACCAGGTCGCGGGCGGTCTCGATGCCGACCTCGATGGCCTGCTTGGCCTCCTCGCGGGTCATCGCGGGGCCGGTGGTCATGTCGGCCGTGCCCGCACGGACCTTGCGGGGCAGCAGCCCGGCGTGGCGGGCAGGTCGGTGGCGACGCCGACGTCCACGACGCACACCTCGGCGCCCACCTGGGTCGCGAAGGCGTTGCAGACCGCTCCCCCGCCGAGGAAGTTGGCGACCATCTGGCCGGTGACCTCCTGCGGCCACGGCGTGACGCCCTGGGCGTGCACCCCGTGGTCGCCGGCGAAGATCGCGACGGCGGCGGGCTCCGGGATCGGCGGCGGGCACTGCCGGGACAGGCCGCTGAGCTGGGCGGAGATGATCTCCAGCATGCCGAGCGCGCCGGCCGGCTTGGTCATGCGCTTCTGCCGCTCCCAGGCCTCGCCGAGCGCCTTGGCGTCCAGCGGGCGGATCTGCGCGACGGTCTCGGCGAGCAGGTCGTGCGGCTCCTCCCCGGGCAGGGCGCGGCGGCCGTACGTCTCCTCGTGCACGACCCAGGACAGCGGGCGGCGCTTGGACCAGCCGGCCTGCATCAGCTCGGGCTCGTCCGGGAACTCGTCGACGTACCCGACGCACAGGTAGGCGATGACCTCCAGGTGCTCGGGCAGGCCGAGCGCGCGGACCATCTCCCGCTCGTCGAAGAAGCTGACCCAGCCGACGCCGAGGCCCTCGGCACGGGCGGCGAGCCAGAGGTTCTCCACCGCGAGCGCGGCGGAGTACGGGGCCATCTGCGGCTGGGTGTGGCGGCCCAGGGTGTGCCGGCCGCCCCGGGTCGGGTCGGCGGTGACCACGATGTTGACCGGGGTGTCGAGGATGGCCTCGATCTTCAGTTCCTTGAACTGCTTGGCGCGGCCCTTGGGCAGCGACTTGGCGTACGCGTCGCGCTGACGCATCGCCAGTTCGTGCATCGCCCGGCGGGTGTCGGCGGAGCGGATGACGACGAAGTCCCAGGGCTGGGAGTGCCCGACGGACGGGGCCGTGTGGGCGGCCTCCAGGACGCGGAGCAGCACCTCGTGCGGGATGGGGTCGCTGCGGAAGCCGTTGCGGATGTCCCGGCGTTCACGCATGACCTTCAGGACGGCCTCGCGCTCGGCGTCGTCGTAGGCGGGTGCCGCCGGGCCGGTGGACTGCCGTACCTCGGCCGCAGGCCCGGGCCGCGCGTCCACGTCCGCGTCCTCCTGGTCGGCGCCGCGGGTGTCCAGGTCGTCCGCGCTCTGCGCGACGTCGTCGGCGTGGCCGGGGCCGGCCTCCCGGGGCGCCGGGACCGCGGCGTCCGCCTCCGTCTCCTGGGGCAGGGTGAGGGGCTGCGGGGGCGTCGGTGCCAGATGCGGCGTGGTCGGCACCTGGCCCTCGACCGGCACGAACCGGCCCAGGCTGTCGTCGGGGTGCGGCGCCGCGGCCGGGGCGTCGGGGAACCCGGCGGTGGCGACGGCCGGCGCGGGGGCGTCGGCGGTCGCGGCGGCGGCCTCGGCCGGTGCGTCGGCGGTCGCGGCGGCGGTCTCGGCCGGTGCCTCGGCGGGCGCTGGGGCGGTGGCTTCGGCGGCGGCTTCGGCCGGTGCCTGCGCGGCTGCCGGGGCGGGGGCCCCGGTGGGTGCCTGCGCGGGCTGCTCCGTGTCCGCCGGGGCGGCGGCGGGCGCGGGCGTCTGCCCGGGCTCCTGTGCCGGGGTCGGGGCAGGCGTCTGCCCGGGCTCCTGTGCGGGCGCCTCGGGTGACCCTTCGGCGGCGACGGGCTGTGCGGGCTGTGCCGGTTCCACGGAATCCACGTGCTCCATGTCCTCCGCCGGTCGCGCGGCGGAGGGGTGATCGGGTGCGTCGGCAGGGGCGGCCTGGGCGGCCGCCGGCTGCGTCGGGGGTTGCGGGGCGGTCGCGGCCTCGGACTCGGCCGCGGGCTGGGCCGCGGGCTCGGCCGCCGGGGGCTGCGGTACGGCGCCGGCGGCGGCCTCGGCGTGGGCCTGCGCGTCCGGCAGCGACTGGGGGCCCTGCGCGGGCTGCGCCTCCGGGGCGGGCCCACCGGCCTCGCCCTGCTCGGCGTCGGCCTGCCGGCCCGCGGTGCCGGGGGCGGACGCGGCGGCGTCCGGGGCCGGGGCGGGAGCCGGGACGACCTGCTGCTCCGTGCCGGTGGCGGCGTCGGAGCCGGCGGCCGCTCCGGTGACGGCGACGGGTACGGCGGGTGCTTCGGTGCCGGGCACGCCTTCGGTGCCGGCGGGGGCTTCGGTGCCCGCGGCGGCTTCGGTGCCCACGGCGGCTTCGGTGCCGACCTCGGTGGCGGGCACGCCGTCGGTGTCGGCGGCGGCGGGCTCCTGCGGGGCTGCGGGAGCCTGCGAGTCCTCCGGGGTCTCCGGGGCGTCCGAGCCCTCAGGGGCGTCGGGGCCCTGCGCGGCCTCCGCCTCCGGAAGCTGCGAGGCCTCGGGGGCCTGCGCAGCGGCCTCGGTGGCCGGCACGGCGGCGGGCTGCGCGGCTTCGGGAGCCTCCGCGTCCGCCGGGGCCTGGGACGGCTCCGGCGCCTGCGGGGCTTCCGGTGCCTGCGCGGCATCGGGGAGTTCAGCGGCACCCGGGCCTGTGCGGCGTCGGCCACCGCAGGGGTCTGCGACGCTTCCGGCGTCCCGGGGGCCGGGACCGGTCCGGATCCCGCCTCCGCAGCCGGCTCCCCGTCGGCCGACTCGGCGTCGCCCGCCTCCGGTCCGGCCGGGGCCTCCCCCGCCGGACCGGCAGCGGCACCCGCCTCGGCGGCAACGGCACCCGCCCCGGCCGCCGCGGCGTCGCCACTCACCGCGTCACCGGCGTCCCCGCCGGTTCCGGACCCGTCGGCGGCGCCGGCGTCCGCCGGGGCGCCGCCCGTGGCCGCGACGGCCTCGGTCGCCACGCGGGCGACCACCGCCTCGGCGGCGCCGCCGGGCCCGACGCTCTCGCCGGCCTGCCCGGGAAGGGGCGACGCGGCCGGGACAACCGTTTCGGCAGGCGCGGCCCCGGCGCTCGGGTCCTGGTTCGCCGCGGGCGCGCCCCACGGCGCGGCTCCCTGCGGGGGCATGGCGGCGGCCTGCGGTCCGTCGAGGTACTCCGGGCCGGAGGCGGGCACCGGCACAGGGGCCTGCCGCGCCGGGGCGGTGGCCGGGCCGCGGTCGGCGAGGGAGCGGACCGGGCTCGCGGACGTGTCGGGGATCGGCGGCCCGAGGTGCAGCGGGCGACGGGCGGGCGCGGCCTGGGCCGCCTCGTGGGCGTGATGGGCCGGTGCCTGGGGCCGGGGCTGCCCCTGAGCGAGGGCCGACGCCTGTGCCTGGTCCGGTACCCGAGCCTGCGCCGGATCCTCCATCTGTACGTGACCCTGGTCCTGATCCTGCATCTGCACGTGGCCCCGGCCCTGATCCTGCATCTGGCCCGGGCCCGGCATCTGTACCTGCCCCTGGTCATGGGCCGGTTCCTGATCCAGCACCTGTGCCTGAGCCTGAGCCTGCTCGTGGGCCGGACCCTGATCCTGCACCTGGGCCCGGGCCTCGTCCGGTCCCTGAGCCCGGGCGTGACCGTGGGCCGGGATCCGGCCCTCGCCGTGACCCGTGTCGGGGAGCCGGACGCCGCCGAGGTCCACGGAGCCGCTGTCGCGGCCGGACATCTCGTGCGGGCCCGGCTCGTGCACGGCCTCGACGACGGGCTCCGGCGCGGGCGGCGCGACCTCGTTGCCCCAGGCGCCCTGGGCGCCGGGCAGCAGGAGGAGGTCGTCGTCCTCGGCGGTGGTCTCGGAGAGGTAGGCGTACGCGTCGGACGCGGGAGCGTCCGGCTGCTCACCCGTGCCTGCGTTCTCCGGCAGTCCCTCGCCCGGGACCTGGCCGGTGTCGGTCATGCGTACCCCTCGCCCCATCGGTTAGTGCTTCCTACGACCAGTTCACCCGGAACGGCGCACCGACCGCCCCCGCAGTGAAGAACGAGCGTGCGTGCCCAGCGGCACGAACGACCCGCCAGAAAAGGCGACAAAGCCATTGAGTGGCATTCTCGCGGTCGTTCGCCCGCCACGACAGCTCGTTCCGCGACGGTCCGCTGTGGACTGCGCCACGTTGCGCGTCCTCAGGTTCTGCCGTACCACACCCGGCCCGAAACGGGTGGGTTTTCCTGGACATCGGCCGACGAAGCGGCGGGTGTCCGAGGGCGGTACAACGATCGGCCAGCCTACCGCGCGCGGTACGACAACCCGATCACGGGGCGCGGTCCGGCGGCGCCCGCCCGTCGCCCGGCCACCGCCCCTCAACGGGGCGCTTCGCGCCGCAGGATCTCCGCGGTGAGCAGGAACGCGACACTCCGTTCCGTCTCCGTCCAGGCCCGTGTGTCCAGGCCGACGGACTGGAGCAGGGCGCACTCGACCCGGTAGCCGTGCTCCGTCAGGTCCCGGCCGACGAGTTCGGCCTCGTCCCGGGTCGCGGCGTGGGTGACGATGCGCTGCGGGCGGCGGTCGGCGACCGCGGACACGACGGCCGCTCCTCCGCCGCCGACGCGGACGACGTCCGGTTCGGGGAGGTTCTCCAGGACCTGCGGAGCGGTGCCGTGGACGACCTGGAGCTGGACGCCGTACCGGCGGGCGGTGGACTCGGTGCGGGCGCAGGCGGCCGGGTCGCGGTCGACGGCGAGGACGGCGGCGCCGGCGCGGGCGGCCTCGGTGGCGAAGGCGCCGCTGCCGCAGCCGATGTCCCACACGAGGTCGCCGGTGCGCGGCCCGAGGCGGGCCAGCTGGGTGGCGCGGAGCAGGTCCGTCTCGCCCTCGCCGAGGCCGCCGCCGTAGGCGTCGGCGGGCAGCGACCAGCCGCGCGGCCCGGCGGCGGGGTCGCGGCCGGCGATCCACCCGCCGCCGTCCCCCGTGGCCGGCCGGCCGACGGTGCCGCCGACGACGATGACGACGTTGGGGTCGCGCCAGGTGTGGTCGGCGGCCTTCTCGGAGGTGACGACGGTGACCTGTTCGCGCGCGGTGCCGAGCTCCTCGCAGATCACGAAGGTGCGGTGGACGCCCTCCAGCAGCAGCCCGAGTTCGGCGGGTCCGGCGCCCGGCGAGGTGAGCACCGCCACCTTGGTGTGAGCCCGGCAGACGTTCACCGCGCGTCGCAGGGTGCGGGGGTGGGCGACGACCACCTGGGCGTCGTCCCAGGGCATCCCGGCGCGGGCGAAGGCGGCGGCGACGGAGGAGACGGCCGGGACGACCTCGACCTCGAGGCCGAACTCGGGTGCGCGCAGGGTCCGTACGACGCCGAAGAAGCCGGGGTCGCCGTCGGCCAGCACGACGGCGGTGCCGCGGTGGGCGGCGATGCGCCGGGCGGCCAGCGCGACGCTGCCGAGGCGGATGCGTTCGGCGGCGGGAGGGACCTCGGGCAGTGCCAGGTGGTGGCCGGCGCCCGCCACGAGGGTGGCGGCGCCGAGGGCGGAGCGCGCCGCGGCCGTCAGCGGCGAACCGTCCCAGCCGATCACCGTGACCCGGTCGGCCATCGTTGTCAGTCTCCAGGAGTTTGCGCAGGTCGTTGCGGACAGTGCCCGGGTGCGGGCTCCGTGAGGGTATCCCGTGGCGCCAATGGGGCGGGCGGCGGTCCGCCGGACGTGCGGCCGCTCCCGGTCAGTTCCAGCCGTCGAACGAGGTGAAGCCGCCGTCCAGCTGGTCGCCGACGCCCTCCAGGTCCTCGGGCAGCAGGCTCCAGACGATGAGATCGGTGCGGACGTCGGTCCACTCGCCGGTCTCGGTTCTGGTGCGCACTATCCAGGCGTTGCGCAGGACGCCCTCGCTGATGCAGCCGATCTTCTGGGCCACCTGCTGGGAGGCGGTGTTGTCGGCCGCGGTGCGCAGTTCGAGGCGTTCGAACTTCTGGTCGTGGAAGAGCCACTGAGCAGTCGCCAGGGCGGCTTCGGAGGCGTACCCCTCGCCGCGGGCCCAGGGGGCGATGACGTAGGAGATCTCGCTGGAGCGGACACGCCAGTCGGTGTTGCGCAGGTGCACGATGCCCACCAGGCGCTGGGTGAGGAACTCGGTGACCGCGAAGACGATGCCGCGGCCCTCGGTGCGCTCGCCGGGGGCGAGTTCGGTGATCCAGGCGCGGGCGTCGTCCTGGGTGTAGGGGTGCGGGACGGAGGTCCAGGCGGCGACGAGTTCGTCGTTCATCATCTCGGCGAAGGCCTCGATGTCGTGCTCGTCGAGGGGGCGCAGCACCAACCGCTCCGTGCTGAGGGAGATGTTGGGGAAGGTGCTCGTCATGCGCCGCTCCGTAACCTTCGAAAAACCGTCGGCGCCCGGGGAGCGCCGACACCGTCGGGTCATGCTGAACTGCCCAGCATGCAGCATGAAAGCACCGGACCGCACCACGGGGTCGACTCGTGTACCGAGTCGACCCGGGCCCGGCGGCGGAGCCGGTCAGAAGGAGGCGACCACGGAGCCGGCGTACTTGTCCTCGATGAACTTCTTCACCTCGGGCGAGGTGAGGAGGTCGGCGAGCTTCTTGACGCGCGGGTCGTCCTCGTTGCCCTCCTTGACCGCCAGCAGGTTGCTGTTCGGGTTGTTCTTGGCGGACTCCAGCACGAGGGCGTCCTCGGACGGCTTCAGGTCGGCCTCGATGGCGTAGTTGCCGTTGACGACCGCGGCGTCGACGTCCTTCAGCAGGCGCGGGGTGGCCGCGGCCTCGACCTCCTTGAACTTCAGGTTCTTGGGGTTCTTCGTGATGTCGGCGGGGGTCGCGGCGTTGCCGACGCCGTCCTTGAGGGTGATGAGCCCGTTGGCGGCGAGCAGCTGCAGGGCGCGGCCCTCGTTGACGGTGTCGTTCGGGACGGCGACGGTCGCACCGCTCTTCAGGCCGTCGGCCTTCTTCACCTTGTCCGAGTAGAGGCCGAGCGGCTCCAGGTGCACGTCGACGACGGACACGATGTGGGTGCCGTTCTTCTTGTTGAAGTCGTCGAGGTACGGCTGGGTCTGGAAGAAGTTGGCGCCCACCGAGCCGTCCTCCGTCGCCGTGTTCGGCGTGACGTAGTCGGTGAACTCCCTGACCTCGAGGTCGAGGCCCGCGTCCTTGGCCAGCTCTTCCTTCACGTAGGTGAGGATCTCGGCGTGCGGGACCGGGCTCGCGGCGACGATCAGCGGGCCGGAGGTGTCGGAGGCGGAGTCCTGGCCGGCGCCGCAGGCGGTGAGGCCGAGGGTGAGGGCTCCGGCGGCGAGGACGGTGGTGGTGATCTTGGCGGTGTTACGCACGAAAAGTGCCTTTCCTGAGGGTGGTGCGACCCCGTCTCGGTTCACGGGGAGTCTGGGGGTGCCGGGTGCGGCGGGTCAGGCGGCCTTGCCGACGTCGGCCGCCGCGGGCTTGCCGGGCTTCAGCAGCCGCAGCCTGGGCGCGGGGCCCGAGCGGACGCCGCGGCGGTGCAGGGAGCGGGCGGCGTAGTCGCCGGCGAACTGGATGAGGGAGATGACGACGGCGAGGATGGCGACGGTCACCCACATCAGGCCGGTCTCGAAGCGCTGGTAGCCGTAGCGGACGGCGAGGTCGCCGAGGCCGCCGCCGCCGACGGTGCCGGCCATGGCGGAGTAGCCGATGAGGGCGATGACCGTGGTCGTGGTGCTGGCGATCAGGGAGGGCAGCGCCTCGGGGACGAGGACCTTGCGGACGATCGTCCAGGTGTTGCCGCCCATCGCCTGGACGGCCTCGACCAGGCCGTGGTCCACCTCGCGCACCGCCGTCTCGACCAGGCGCGCGAAGAAGGGGATGCCGCCGATGGCGAGCGGCACGATCGCGGCCGTGCTGCCGATGGTCGTTCCCGTCACCCAGCGGGTGAAGCCCATCAGGGCCACCATGAGGATGATGAACGGCATCGAGCGGCCGATGTTCACGATCTGCCCGATCACCTTGTTGACCAGGGTGTTCTGCAGCAGGCCGCCCTTGTCGGTGAGGACCAGCAGGACGCCGAGGGGCAGGCCGGCCAGGACGGCGATCAGGGTGGACCAGCCGACCATGATCAGCGTCTCGGTACAGGCCTGCTCCAGCAGGGGCTGCATCTCGGACCAGGTCACTTGGCACCTTCCTTCACCAGCGCGGGCGTGTCGTCCGCGGAGCCGACGACGTCGATCTGCAGGCCCTGCTCGCGCAGGAACCCGACGGGGACGACGTTGTCCTCGTAGCGGCCGGGCAGTTCGATGCGCATCCGGCCGACCTGGAGTCCGCCGACGGTGTCGATGGCGGCGCCGAGGATCGATATGTCGATGTTGTAGGTGCGGGCCAGCTGGGAGATGACCGGCTGGGTCGCGGCCTCGCCGTGGAAGGTGACGTCGAGGACGGTGCGGTCCTCGCCGGTGGCGTCGCCGCCGACCGGGAAGAGCGCGGCGGCCAGCGCCGAGCCGGGGGTCGCCAGCAGGTCGCCGACGGTGCCGGACTCGACGATGCGTCCCTTCTCCATGAGGGCGGCCGAGTCGCAGATGCTCTTGACGACGTCCATCTCGTGGGTGATGAGCAGGACGGTCAGTCCGAGCTGCCGGTTGAGGTCGCGCAGCAGCTGGAGGATGGAGCGGGTGGTCTCGGGGTCGAGGGCGCTGGTGGCCTCGTCGGAGAGCAGCACCTTGGGGTCGCCGGCCAGGGCGCGGGCGATGCCGACGCGCTGCTTCTGGCCGCCGGAGAGCTGGGCCGGGTACGCCTTGGCCTTGTCGGCGAGGCCGACCAGGTCGAGCAGTTCCAGCGCCTTGCGGGAACGTTCCTTCCCGGAGGCGCCGAGGATCTCCAGCGGCAGTTCGACGTTGTCCTGCACGGTCCGCGAGGACAGCAGGTTGAAGTGCTGGAAGACCATGCCGATACGGCTGCGGGCCCGGCGCAGTTCCCGGCCCGCGCGGGGACCGCGGCCGGCGAGCGCGGTGAGGTCCTGCCCGGCCACGGTGACCGTGCCGGAGGTGGGGCGCTCCAGGAGGTTGATGCAGCGGATGAGCGAGGACTTGCCGGCGCCGGACTGGCCGATGACGCCGTACACCTCGCCTTCGCGGACGTGCAGGTCGACCCCGTCGAGGGCGGTGACCTCGCGGCCGCGGGAGCGGTAGACCTTCGTGAGGCCCGAGGTGGTGATCACGTGGGTTTCCGTCACTGTCGAGTGCGCGGGCGCGGGTGGGCCCGGCACGGGTGCTTTCGGTCAGGGACGCGGCACGGTTCTCGCGCGGGCGCTGGAACCGGGGAGAAACGTGTGCGCGGGGCGGGGGCTCGGTCGTGGGCGCGCGGTGCGGCGGCGGACCTGAGCGGGCACTCGCTTCGGGGCGCGAGGCTCAGATGGTGCAGGGGCCCTCTAGAAGGCGCACATTCGGCACATGCGGTGCGGACGACACAGACAACGAGCACCGGGCGTCATGGTCGCCTCGGTCGCAGGGATGCGGTCGCTCGTCGTGGTCATGCGATCAGTAAAGCAGACATGTGCTTCTGACCGGACACGCCCGTCCGGATGCTGGACAGTCATGGACGGACGGCGGACCGGTGCGTCCGGGACCGGCCCCGGGCGGGCACCCCGCTCCCCGCGCCGGTGACCAGCGCCCTCGGGGCCGGGCGGCCCCCGTCTTTCGGGCGGCGCCCCGCCGGGCGTCCGCGCCCGGTGTGGTCAATGCCACGCGGGCGGGCGCCGCCCGGGGCCGACGGCATCGGCCGGTTTCCGCCGTAATAGGCTCGCCGGCATGCTTGACGTGCTGACGCTGGCGACCGGTGTCGCCGCGCTGCTGCTCGCCGCGTGGTGCGGCTGGGCCGCCTACCGTGACCAGCCCACGAAGGACTGGCACTTCATCGGCATGGGCGTGGTGACCCTGCTGGCCCTGGTGCAGCTGGTGACCGGGATCGTGCTGCTGGCGCGCGGGCAGGACCCGGAGCAGGGCACGACGATCTTCGTGGCGTATCTGCTGGGTGCCTTCGCCTGCGTTCCGGCGGCGGGCTTCATGTCGCTCGCCGAGCGCACCCGCTGGGGGTCGGTGACGGTGGCCGCCGGCGGGGTGGTCCTCGCCGTTCTCGAGGTGCGGCTGTACGACATCTGGGGAGGCTGAGGTGTCCGCGACCGAGGACCGGCAGGCGAAGACGCAGGACCGGCGGGCGAAGGCGGGGCAGCGGCTGATCGGCGGCCCCGGGATCCTGCTGGTGTGGCTGTACGGCGTGATGGTGGTCGGCGCGGTGTCCCGGTCGGCGTACCAGATCGCGACCGAGTTCGACCGGGCGCCGCTGGCGTACTCGCTGTCGGCGGTGGCGGGGGTCGTCTACGGCTTCATCACGTACACGCTGGTGCGGGGCGGGGAGACGGCACGGCGGGCGGCGCTCCTGTGCTGCGTGGCGGAGCTGGTGGGGGTGCTGACGGTCGGCACGTGGACGCTGGCCGATCCGTCGGCGTTCCCCGATGCGACGGTGTGGTCCGACTACGGGATGGGGTACCTGTTCATCCCCGTGCTGCTGCCCCTGACGGCGATCCACTGGCTGCGGCGGGGGTGGGCGCAGCAGCGGGCCGCCTCCTGAGGCGGCCGGACGGACGGCCCCGCGATGCGGCCGTCCGCGCGGCTCCCGCGCCCCGTCACGGCGTCGTTCACGCCGTGGCCGCGTACGCCCCGGCCTGCTTCTCCAGGACGATCATCGGGACGCCGTCGGCGCCCTGGGCCGTGCCCACCGTCTCGTAGCCGACGCGGCGGTACAGGCGGAGGTTGCCCTCGCTGCGGTGGCCGGTGTGCAGGCGGAAGCGTGTCGTGCCGTGCTTCTCGGTGAGGGCCGACTCGGCGGCCCTCAGCAGGCGGGCGCCGATGCCGTGCCCCTGGAGGCGGGGGTGGACGCACAGCTTGCCGATGGACGCGGAGCCGTCCGCGTCCACGTGGCCGCGGACCGAGCCGACGACCTCGTCGCCGAGCCGCGCGACGAAGACGCAGTCCGTGGCGACCTCGTCCCGGACGGAGGCGAGGGTCTGGACGAGCGGGTCGATGCGGTAGTTGCCGTACAGCGCCGCCTCGCTCTGGAAGCAGAGGTACTGCAGCCGGAAGATCTGCTCGGCATCCTGGTCGGTCGCCGCCGAGATGGTCACGCTCATGCCCATGTGCGCATGCCTCCCGCTCATCTGATCACCTGTCGTCCCCCACTCCTATCCCCGTCGTCAGCGAGCCGCAACCTCCGGCGTCAGCAATCGGCGCAGACATCCCAGACATCGGGAACGTTCCGGCCCAAGACTCCCCTGTGAGATACCCAACTCCCCCGCGATTTCCCGGTATGTGAGGTCCTTCGGCGACAGCAGCGCCTCGATCAGCCGCGGGCAGCGGCCGGGCAGCCGGCGCACGGCGTCGCGCAGGGCGTGGGAGCGGGCGGCGGCCAGCGCGAGCTGCTCGGGTTCGCGGGCGGCGGCGTCCACGGGCTCGGCTTCGTACGGTCGTTCGAGCCTGGCGGTGCGGCGGGTCCGGCGGGCCTCGGTGCGCACGGCACTGCGCAGCCAGCGGTGCGGGTCGAGGGGCGGACCGTCGGCCTCCAGCCGCTCCAGGAGGCGGAGCCAGACCGCCTGCTCCAGGTCGCCGGGCTCGGTCCCGGTCGCATATGCCTCGGCGGAGGCTTCGGCGGTGAGCAGCGGGCGCAGGGTGGTGACCAGGTCGTGCGTCATATGCACTGCGACGCGGCCGCCCGGGCGGAGGTTGTCCCGGGCGGCCCGGCGTCACCCCAACCGGGGCACCGGCGATCAGCCGTTGACGAAGTCCTCGCGGGCGAGCAGGCCGGTGTCGGGGTGGTCGGTGAAGACACCGTCGATGCCGGTGGCGAAGTAGGCGCGGTAGGCGCCGAACACGTCACCGTAGCCGTCCGGGTCGCTGCCCTTGCGGAAGTCGGCGGGCAGGAAGGGGTTCTCGTTGCGCAGCGTGTAGGGGTGCAGCAGGAGCCCCGCCCGGTGGGCGTCGCGGACCAGGGTGGTCGGCTCGGTCAGCCGGCCGGCGGCGTCGCGCGGGATGACGAGGTCGAGGGTCGGGCCGATGCCCTGGGCGTAGGAGGCGATCTCGCGCAGGCCCTCGGGGGTGATCAGGTCGGCGACGGTGCGCGGGTCACCGGTCTCGACGAAGTCCCAGGGGCGGCTGCTCGCGCCGGACAGCAGGACGACCAGCGGGTTGTCGACGAGCCCGGCCAGCCGCCGGACGCTGGTCGGCTCGAAGGACTGCAGGACGACGGGCGAGTTCCTGCGGTCCCTGCCGTGCCGGCGCAGCACCCGGGCGACCCGCTCCTCCAGGCCGAGGCCGAGCTTGCGGAAGTAGGTGGGGTGCTTCAGCTCGGGTAGATCCACACCTGCTTGCCCCGCTTGCGGGTCTGCTCGCTCTGCCAGCGCAGCACCTCCTCGAAGGTGGGGATCTCCCAGCGGCCGTCGTAGAGGGTGTTGTGCGGGCGGTTGGCCGGGATGCGCTCGGTCGCGCGGAGCGTCTTCAGCTCGGCCAGCGTGAAGTCCTCGGTGAACCAGCCGGTGACAAAGTCGCCGTCGAGCTTCTTGGTGCGCTTGCGGTCGGCGAACTCGGGGTGGTCGGCGACGTCCGTGGTGCCGCCGATCTCCGGCTCGTGCCGGCAGACGAGGTGACCGTCCTTGGTGGGCACCAGGTCGCCGGCCTCGACGATGTCGGCGCCCATGTCGAGGGCGAGCTGGTAGGCGCCGAGGGTGTGCTCGGGCCGGTAGCCGCTGGCGCCGCGGTGCCCGATGATCGTCGGCACCGGCAGGCCGGCCAGTCCGCGGCGCCCGCGGTCGCCCTCCGAGCCGCCGGGGGCGCCGGCGGCTCTCGCCGTACCGGACAGGCCGAGGACGGCTCCGCCCGCGCCGAGCACCGCGGCGCCGAGCACCGCCCGCCGTCCGGTGCCGCCCGTCCGTCCGTTCGTCTCCTGCGTACCCATGAGCACCCTTCCTGCCGGTCCGTCGATCGCTGGGTGATCGTAGGGGCGCGTACATGACGTACGGGAGACCTCGGGCGGAACGGGCGGATGACGCCCGGTGTCGTGAGCGGACCGGACGGGACGACGACCCCGGACGACACCGGATGTCGTAGACGCGACGTAGCTGACGGCTCGTCGGCTTCGGACGGGCCCGGGCGGGCACCCGGCGGGAGAGGGCGGGCCCGCGGCGCGGGACGCGACCTGCCTCACATGTTCCGTCCGGGTTACCGGCGGGCGACGGCACGCCCGCCCAGGTGAACCGGGGTCAACAGTGCGTAAGACCTCGGTGAACCCGACGTGCGTGACCCCCGGCGCCGCGAGTAATGTCCTCACCTGCACAGACTCATACCTTGACCACGGAGGGCCCGTTGTCCCGCTTCGCGCTCATCAAGGCAGTGCTCGGTCCGATCATGCGCCTGATGTTCCGCCCACGGGTGGAGGGCGCGGAGCACATCCCCGGCGACGGTCCGGTGATCCTGGCCGGCAACCACCTCACCTTCATCGACTCGATCGTCCTGCCGCTGGTCACCAAGCGGCAGGTGGTCTTCATCGGCAAGGACGAGTACGTCACCGGCAAGGGCCTCAAGGGCCGGCTGATGGCCTGGTTCTTCACCGGCGTCGGCATGATCCCCGTCGACCGGGACGGAGCCAACGGCGGTGTCGCGGCGCTGATGACCGGCCGCCGGGTCCTGGAGGAGGGAAGGATCTTCGGGATCTACCCGGAGGGCACCCGCTCCCCCGACGGCCGGCTGTACCGCGGCCGCACCGGCATCGCCCGGCTCACCCTGATGACGGGGGCGCCCGTCGTCCCGTTCGCGATGATCGGCACCGACAAGCTGCAGCCGGGCGGCGCGGGTCTGCCCCGGCCGGGCCGCGTCACGGTCCGCTTCGGCGAGGCGATGGAGTTCTCCCGCTACGAGGGGATGGACCGCGACCGCTACGTCCTGCGGGCCGTCACCGACTCGGTGATGGCGGAGGTCATGCGGCTGTCCGGCCAGGAGTACGTGGACATGTACGCCACGAAGGCGAAGAAGGCGGCGTAACCGCCGCGCGACGGCGCACACACCGACGGCGGGCCCTCTCGCGGGGGCCCGCCGTCGGCGTTTTCCGGGTGCGGGAGGCTCATGTGCGCCGCGCCGTCCGGGTGCGATCGGCGGTGACTCGCGGGTGCGGGAGGCGCGGTCAGCCGTGCTCGACACCGTCCTCCAGCCTCTGTCCCCGCAGCAGGAACCAGGCGGCGACCGCCGCCGCCAGCAGGACCGCCGCACCGACGCCCGCCGCCAGGGTCAGGCCGTCCACGAAGGACTGCCGGGCGGCGTCCAGCATGGCCGCGGCCGTGCCGGCCGGGAGATCGGCGGCGGCCTCGACGGCACCGCCCAGCGACTCGTGCGCGGCGGCCGGGGTGCCGGCCGGGCCGGTGAAGTCCCGGTAGACGCCGGTCACGATGGAGCCGAGCAGGGCGATGCCGAGGGCGGCGCCCAGTTCGTACGCCGTCTCGGACACCGCGGACGCGGCGCCCGCCTGCTCCTTGGGCACGCTGGACAGGATGACGTCGGCGGTGACCGTGAACGAGAACCCGGCGCCGACGCCGACGACCAGCAGGGCCGCCCCGAGCAGCGGGTAGCCGGTGGACTGGCCGAGGACGGTCAGGGCCGCCAGGGCCAGGCCGACGGCGGCGAGGCCGCCGGAGACCACGGCCCGCACCGAGAACCGCCGGGCCGCGCGACCGGCGATCAGGCCGGCCACCACCGCGCCGATCGCGGCGGGCAGTTCGGCCAGGCCCGCCTCGAACGGCCGCCTGCCCTGCACGAGCTGGAGGTACTGCGAGAGGAAGAACACCAGCCCGGACAGGCCCAGGATGGTCAGCAGGTCGGCCAGCACGGCACCGCTGAAGCCCCGGCTGCGGAACAGCCGCATGTCGAGCAGCGGGGTCGGCAGGGTCAGCTGGCGCCGGACGAACCCGTACAGCGCCGCCGCACCGGCCAGGCCCGCGGCGAGCGTCGGCCAGGCGAACCCGTGCGCCGCGGTCTCCTTGACGGCGTACACGACACCGACCATGCCGATCAGCGACAGCGCGACGCTGGACAGGTCCCAGGGGCCGGGCTGCGGGTTGCGGGACTCCGGCAGCAGCTTGATGCCGACGAGGACCAGGACGGCCATCACGGGCAGGTTGATCAGGAAGACCGAGCCCCACCAGAAGTGCTCCAGCAGGAAGCCGCCCGCGATCGGGCCGACCGCGGTGCCGGCCGAGGCGGTGGCGCCCCAGATGCCGACGGCGAGGCTGCGCTCGCGCGGGTCGTGGAAGAGGTTGCGGATGAGGGCCAGGGTGGCCGGCATCAGGGTGGCGCCGGCGACACCGAGCAGCGCCCGGGCGACGATCATCAGCTCGGGCGTGGTCGCGTAGGCGTTGAGCACGGAGATCGCGCCGAACGCCGTGGCGCCGATCAGCAGGATCCGCTTGCGTCCGATGCGGTCGCCGAGGCTGCCCATCGAGACGAGCAGACCGGCGATCACGAACGAGTACACGTCGCCGATCCACAGCAACTGGGTGCCGGAGGGCGCCAGGTCCTCGCTGATGTAGGGGGTCGCGAGACCGAGGACGGTCGCGTCGACGGCCACCAGCAGCACGGCCAGGACGAGGACGGACAGCGCCAGCCAGCGGCCGGGGCGCTTCACCGCCCCGTTCGCGTCGGCCGGCCGCAGGGTGCTGGTCATGATTCCTCTCTTCGCAGTGCGCCGCCGAGCAGCAGCTCGACGATCGAGTGGGTGAAGTCGTTGCGGGCCACGCGGCCTTCCGCGACGGCCCAGGCGCCGGAGGCCACCAGGCCGTACAGCGCCTCGGTGAGCCAGGCCGGGCTGAGGTCGATACGGAACTCGCCGCTCTCCTGGCCGCGCCGGAACAGCGCGGCCAGCCGGGCGTCGATGCGGGCCCAGCCCTCGTTCTGCTCCTCGCCCTCGAACAGCTGGTTCTCGGAGTAGAGGAAGGCGATCAGGCCGCGGACGGCTCGATCCGCCGGACCAGCCGGCGCACCGCCTCGGAGGCCGGGCCCTCGTCGATCCGGGCCGCCTCCAGGACGGCCTCGCACTCGGCGATGCCCAGCGCCTCCAGCGCGCGGACGAGGGCGTCGCGCCCGGCGAAGTGCCGGTGCAGCGTGGCCCGGCTGATCCGGCGGCCCGGGCGACCTCGTCCATGGTCGCCGTGGATTTGCGGGTCAGCAGGGCGGCGGCGCTGCGCAGTACGTGGTCACGGTCGACAGCCATGAGACAACCATAGCCCATGTGAGACATTCTTGTCTCATGCTGGGCATGGGAGACTCATGACTTCGGGCCTCGGGGCTCGGGAGCTCGGGAGCTCGGGAGCTCGGGAGCTCGGGAGCTCGGGGGTTCGGGGGTTCGGGGCTAGTGGT
Organism: Streptomyces sp. SW4; assembly: GCA_003248315.1. Classification (GTDB taxonomy): domain Bacteria; phylum Actinomycetota; class Actinomycetes; order Streptomycetales; family Streptomycetaceae; genus Streptomyces. The sequence continues at coordinate 4,543,891 of QKWM01000004.1, read as the reverse complement.
GGCAGTGCGCGGGCAGGCGTCGGTGCGCGCGCAGGCGTCGGTGCGCGGGCGGGCGTCGGTGCCCGGGAGAGGTCAGTGCCAGGGCAGGTGTGCGCGGCGCTCCCAGTAGGTGCGCGGGTCCTCGGCCAGCTCGGCCAGGCGGGCGACCTGGTCGTCGTCGAGGTCGACGACGGCGGCGTGCAGGTTGGAGCCGAGCTGGGTGACGGTCGCCGCGCCCGAGAGCACGACACCCGCCCAGGGCCGGCGCAGAATCATCGCGAGGGCCACCGCGTCGCAGCCCTGGGTGGTCTCCTCGGCCACGGCCTTGAGGACGTCCGGCGCATGGGGCTCGGCCAGCCGGCCGTTGGCCATGCCCTCCTTGACGATCACCGTCAGCCCGGCGGCGTGGGCCTCCGCCAGCGCCGGCTCGGCGGAGGTCTCCAGCACGTTGTACGTCGACTGGACGGTACGGAAGAGCGGCTCGCCGTCGACGGTCACCGCGAGGGCGGCGCGGATGGCGTCCGCCTGGACCGGACCGCTGGTGGAGAACCCGACGGAGACGCCCTGGGCGGCGGCCTCGGCGAGCCGGGCGTGCAGGTCCTTGTCGGTGAGGGCCGGGCTGTCCGGGGTCACCGAGTGGATCTGGTACAGGTCGAGGCGGTCGCCGAGCAGGGCGTCGGTCTCGGCGCGCTGCCGTTCGTACGTGGCGAGGCCGTGGTCCTTGACCTCGTGCCGCTCGGCGTCGGTGGACCAGTCGGCGGTGTACGTGTAGCCCCACTTGCTGCCGATCACCACGTCGTCGACGTCGGGGCGGTCCTTCAGCCAGTCGGCGAGGAACTCCTCGGAGCGGCCGTAGGAGCGGGCCGCGTCGAAGTAGCGGACGCCCTGGGCGTAGGCGGCGTCGAGGAGGTCGTGGGTGCGGGTGCGGAGGGCTTCGACGCTGCGGTCCGCTCCCAGGTCGCGGTCGCGGCCGAGGTTGATGTAGCCGGGGCGTCCGACGGCGGCGAGGCCCAGGCCGATGTGGCAGGTGGGGGTGGTCGCGGCGGCCAGGCGGGCGAAGGGCATCGCGGACTCCGTTCGGTCGGCTCCGGCCGGCCCCGGCCCCGGCCGGGCTCGGTACCGGCCGGGCTCGGTACCGGCCGGGCTCGGTACCGGCCGGGCTCGGTCCGGTTCGGCTACGGGTGGACTCCCGGGGCCGGGGGCTCCGGGTGGGCTTCGACCAACGTAACCCGCGGGGCGGCTCCGCACGTGGAGGTTCTCGCCCCGCCGCCCCTGCCCGTCCCGTCCCCGGGGCGCTGCCCGGACCCCGCCGGGGGCTGCGCCCCGGACCCCCGTCGGCCTGAACGGCCTCGTCCTCAAACGCCGGACGGGCTGGATCGCACCGACCGCCGCAGACTCGGCCCAGCCCTCGGCCGACCGAGCCACCAAGGCAAAGCCTCGCCTCTCGGCCGACCGAGACGGGTGGGTGGGTGGGCAAAACCCCCGCCCTTCGGCCGACCGAGACGGGTGGCGGGTGGGCAAAGCCCCAACTCCCGGCCGACCGAGACGGGTGGCGGGTGGGCAGAGCCCCGCCTCTCGGCCGACCGAGTCGGGTGGGTGGGCGGGCGGACCAGACGGGGACCGAGACCGGCGGCAAGCAGTCAGGCGCGCTTGGCGGTGGCCCATTCGCGCTGGGCCGCCACGTCCGCCTTGACCTCCGCCAGCTGCACGGCGACCGCACTCGGCGCCGTCCCCCGCGGCCGTTGCGCGAGGCGAGCGCGCCGGGGACGTGGAGAACGGTCCGCACCTCGGGCGTGAGATGGGCGGAGATCTTCGCGAACTGCTCGTCGGTGAGGTCGTCCAGCTCCTTGCCCTCGGCCTCGGCGACCTTCACGCACTCGCCGGCGACCTCGTGCGCGACCCGGAACGGCACGCCCTGCTTGACCAGCCACTCGGCGATGTCGGTGGCGAGGGAGAAGCCGGCCGGGGCCAGTTCCTCCATGCGCTCGCGGTGCACGGTGAGGGTGGCCATCATGCCGGTGAAGGCGGGGAGCAGGATCTCCAGCTGGTCGATGGAGTCGAAGACCGGCTCCTTGTCCTCCTGGAGGTCGCGGTTGTACGCGAGCGGCAGCGCCTTGAGGGTGGCCATCAGCCCCGTCAGGTTGCCGATGAGGCGGCCGGACTTGCCGCGGGCCAGCTCGGCGATGTCCGGGTTCTTCTTCTGCGGCATGATCGACGACCCGGTGGAGAAGGCGTCGTGCAGGGTGACGAAGGAGAACTCCTTCGTGTTCCAGATGATGATCTCCTCGGCGATCCGGGAGACGTTCACGCCGATCATCGCCGTGACGAAGGCGAACTCGGCGACGAAGTCGCGGGAGGCCGTGCCGTCGATGGAGTTGCCCGCGCTGCCGTGCTCGAAGCCGAGGTCCTTCGCCACCGCCTCCGGGTCGAGGCCGAGCGAGGAGCCGGCCAGGGCGCCGGAGCCGTACGGGGAGACGGCCGTGCGCTCGTCCCACTGGCGCAGCCGCTCGGCGTCCCGGGACAGTGCCTGCACATGGGCGAGGACATGGTGGGCGAACAGCACCGGCTGGGCGTGCTGGAGGTGGGTGCGGCCGGGCATGGCCACGTCCGGGTGGGCCTCGGCGAGGCCGATCAGCGCGTCCTGGAGGTCGGCGATCAGGCCGCCGATGATCCGGGCGTGGTCGCGCAGGTACATCCGGAAGAGGGTGGCGACCTGGTCGTTGCGGGACCGGCCGGCGCGCAGCTTGCCGCCGAGGTCGGGGCCGAGCCGCTCCAGCAGGCCGCGCTCCAGGGCGGTGTGGACGTCCTCGTCGGCGATCGTGCCGGTGAAGGCGCCGGAGGCGACGTCCACCTCCAGCTGGTCGAGGCCGGCGAGCATGCGGGTCAGCTCGTCCTCGGTCAGCAGGCCCGCCCGGTGAAGCACGCGCGCGTGGGCGCGGGAACCGGCGATGTCGTACGGCGCGAGCCGCCAGTCGAAGTGGACGGACGCGGACAGCTTCGCCAGGGCCTCCGCGGGACCGTCGGCGAAGCGGCCGCCCCAGAGCCGTACGTCACCGCTGTTGCTGCTCACTCGTGTTGCTCCTCGGGATGGTGTGGTGGGACCGACCGTACTCGGGCCGGGTCGCGTTCGGCTGCGGTCGTCGCCGCCGCGACGGCGATGATCTCGACTCCCTACTCTGCATGAGTATGCAGACCTCCGCATGATTCGTCAATCACGGGGACCGGTGAACGCCCCGGCCCGGACCTCCGTACCTCTCCCACACCGTGGCCGTCCGAGAAGCGCCGGCCGGGGCGGCCACGGCCGGACGCGAGGGGGCCGCGGTCCCGCCCTTGCGAGGGAAATTCTTAGACAGGCGAATGATCCACAGCCATAATCGTTAGTCATGGGAAAGACCTATGAGCGCATAGACGGCCGGCTCCGCTCCTTCATCGAGGAACAGCCCCTCTTCTTCACCGCCACCGCCCCCTCTCCGCCGACGGGACGATCAACCTCTCGCCCAAGGGCCTCAAGGGCTCCTTCGCGGTGCTGGACGAGCACACCGTGGCCTACCTCGACTTCGCCGGCTCCAACGCCGAGACGGTCGCGCATCTGCGGGAGAACGGGCGGATCACCCTGATGTGGTGCGCCTTCCAGGGCCCGCCGAACATCGTCCGCGTCCACGGCCGCGGCGAGCCGGTGTTCCGCGACGACCCCCGCTTCCCCGAACTGCTCGCCCGCTTCCCCGACATCGACACCACCGCGCACGGACTGCGCGCCGTCATCGTCGTCACCGCCGAGCTCGTCCGCGACACCTGCGGATACGCCGTCCCCTTCATGGCGTACGAGCAGGACCGCGACCTGCACGGCAAGCGCTTCGCCCGGGAGGACGACGCCTCGCTCAACGCCTACTTCGCCAAGAAGGAGCACATCGCGACCAGCCTGGACGGACTACCCGGGCTGCCGTTGCCGCTGCCCCCGTCTACGGTCTGAGCCATGCGCCCAGGTGTCGTCGCCGTCCTCGTCTCCGCCTCCCTGCTCGCCCTCGGTGCCGCGCCCGCCGGCGGATCGGCCCCCGAGCCGCTGCCGGCCCGGATGGCGGACACCGGCGGCGGCACCCAGCTGATCACCGCGCTCGCCCCGGACACCGGGTCCACGACGGGCACGGTCACCTGGTGGGACCGCGAGGGCGACACCTGGGTCGAGGCGGGATCCGCCCCCGCCCGCTTCGGCGCGAACGGCCTGGCGGACGGGGCGAAGCGGCGCCAGGGCACCAGCACCACCCCACCGGGCTGTACGGCCTCCCCTACGCCTTCGGCATCGAACCGGCGCCGCCCGGGACGACGTACCCCTACCGGCCGGTGCGGCAGGACTCCTGGTGGTGCCAGGACAACGACTCGCAGTCCTACAACCGCTGGACCGAGCCCCGCGCGGCCGACTGCGCCGCCGCCGAGGCCGAGCACCTGGTCACGTACGGCACGCAGTACGCGCACGCGATGGTCGTCGGCTTCAACTACGACCGTCCGGTGCGCGGCCGCGGCGCCGGCATCTTCCTGCACGTCGACGGCAGCGGTCCGACCGCGGGCTGCGTCTCCCTGCCGGCCGGCGCGATGCGCCGCATCCTCGACTGGGCCGACCCGGGCGCAGACCCGCACATCGCGATCGGCACCCCGGACGGGCCGACGGCGATCACCCGCTACTGAGCCGCGGGGCGGGCTGAACACTCCCCGGGAACGGCACGTATCTGTGGGCCAAGGGTCTTGTCCCACGGAGGAACCGTGACCACCACGCTCGCCGGCGGCCGCGCCGCCCGACGCCAGACCATGCGGCGCATCCGTCCGCGCCGCTCACCGGCCGTCCCCCTGCTGCTCGCCGTATGGGCGGGCGCGGCGGGCGTGTTGTGGCTGTGGTGGCGCAACACGCCCGCCATCTCCGACGACACCGGCCGGATCCTGGGCGCGGGCCGCATCACCGGCCTGCTCGCCGGTTACCTCATGGCCCTGGTGGTGCTGCAGATGGCCCGGGTGCCCGCGCTGGAGCGGCGGGTGGGCTCGGACCGGGTCGCCCGCTGGCACGCCATGACCGGCCGCTACACCCTCTGCCTGCTGGTCGCGCACGTCGTCCTGATCATGTGGGGCTACGCCCTCCAGTCGGGCCGCGGCCTCGGCGGCATCGCCGCGCAGACCGTCGACTCCGTCCAGCGGCTGCCGGACATGGGCAAGGCCGCCGCCGGCACCGGCCTGCTGGTGCTGATCGGCCTGCTCTCGGCCGGCCCGGTCCGCCGCCGGATCCCGTACGACGCCTGGTACCACGTGCACCTGCTGACGTACGCGGCGGTGTTCCTGACCTTCTGGCACCAGCTCACCACCGGCAACGACTTCGCCGTCGAGCCGGTCGCGAAGACCGTCTGGTACGCGCTGTACGGCTCGGTGAGCGCGCTGGTGCTCTGGTACCGGGTGCTCACCCCGCTCCGGCTGAACCTGCGGCACCGGATGCGGGTCGAGGCGGTCGTGGAGGAGACGCCCGGGATCGTCTCGGTGCTGATCGGCGGGCGCAGGCTGCACCGGATGGGCGCGGAGGCCGGGCAGTTCTTCCGCTGGCGGTTCCTGGCTCCCGGGATGCGGTTCAGCTCCCACCCGTACTCGCTGTCGGCGGCGCCGCGCCCGGAGATGCTGCGGATCACGGTCAAGGCGATCGGCGACCACAGCAGCCGGCTGCGCGAACTGCGGCCCGGCACCCGGGTGTGGGCGGAGGGCCCGTACGGGGCGCTGACCGCGCAGCGCCGCAGCCGCGGCAAGGTGCTGCTGGTGGCCGGGGCGTCGGCATCACCCCGATGCGGGCCCTGTTCGAGACGCTGCCGGCGCCGCCGGCGACATCACCCTGCTCTACCGGGCCACCAGCACCCAGGACCTGGCCCTGTGGGACGAGCTGGCCGCCATCGCCGACGAGCGCGGGGCCCGGCTGATGTACGCGGTCAACAGCCCCGACGGGGAACGGCCGGACATCTCCGCGGAGACCCTGGGCCGCAAGATCCCGGACATCGACCGCCACGACGTGTTCCTGTGCGGGCCGCCCGGCTTCGCGCGGTCGGTCTACGAGGCACTGCGCGGCGCGGGGTCCCCGCCCGGCGCATCCATCACGAGTCGTTCGAGATGTGAGCGAGAGTCAGGAGCCCAGGCAAGATGAGGAAGAGTCATCCGGTCCGGCGTGCCGTGCTCGCGGGCGCCGCGACCGTGTCCGGGATCGTGCTGCTGCTGTCGATGAAACCGGCCTCCGACCCCGGTGCGGCGGCGGCCGCGGGCGGGACGGCTCCGCCGGTGGCGGCCCAGTCACCGCAGGGCGGCCGGGGCGGCGGTGCCGCCGGCACGGTGGTCGGCGACGCGGTCCGCACCCAGTACGGGCCCGTGCAGGTCCGCATCACCGTCAGCGGCGGGCGGATCACACGGGCCGAGGCGGTGCAGGCGCCCCGGGGCGGGCAGTCCGACCGGATCAACGCCGACGCCGTCCCCCGGCTCAACCGGTCCGCCGTGGCCGCCGGCAGCGCCGCCATCGACACCGTCTCCGGAGCCACCTACACCAGCGCCGGGTACCGGAGGTCCCTGCAGTCGGCCCTGGACCGGGCCGGTGTCTGACGCGGTCGCCGGGCCGGCGGCGGATGCTCCCGCCGCCGTGCGCCACGTGGAGGAGGCGATGGGCACCGTCTTCTCCTTCGACGTCCGCGGCGGCGAACCCGCCGCCGTGCGCGCCGCGCTGGACGAGGCGGTCGCGGGACTGCACCGGGCCGACGCGGTCTTCAGCACCTACCGGGACGACAGCCAGGTGGCCCGGCTGGCGCGGGGCGAGGTGACGCCGGACGCGTGCGATCCCGAGGTCGCCGAGGTGCTGGAGCTGGGCGCGCAGGCGGAACGGGTGAGCGGCGGCTGGTTCAGCACCTCCTGCCGGGGCCGGCTGGACCCGACGGGGATCGTCAAGGGCTGGGCCGTGGAGCGCGCCGCGCGGTGCCTGGCCCTGGCGGGGCGAGCGGCGTCAGCGTCAACGGGGGCGGGGACGTGCAGGTGCTCGGGGCGCCCGGCGCCGGCCGGCCGTGGCGGATCGGGGTGTCGGACCCGCTGCGGCCGGGCGGTCTGGTGGCGGTGGTCTCCGCCGCGGGGGCGGGTCGGCTGGCGGTGGCCACGTCCGGTACGGCGGAGCGGGGTGCCCACATCGTCGACCCGCGCACGGGCCGCTCCGCGGTGACCGACCTGGCCGCGGTGACGGTGGTGGCGCCGTCCCTGACCTGGGCGGACTGCTGGGCGACGGCGGCGTTCGCGATGGGCTCGCGACGGGCGCTGCCCTGGCTGGAGTCCCTGCCCGGCGTGGAGGCGCTCCTGGTGACAGCGACCGACGAGCCCCACTGGACGACGGGCCTGGGGGCCCACCTCGACTGACGCAGGGGCGCGGGGAACTGCGCGACCGGCCAGGACGCACCCGCATCCGGCATCGCACAGTCCCCGCCCCTTCAGCGGGCGCTCCGAGTCGGCCCGCCTCAGTGGCCGTTCTGGGCCAGGCGGAGCAGATGGTCGGCGAGGGCCTGCCCTCCCGTCGGCTCCCTGCTGATCAGCAGCAACGTGTCGTCGCCCGCGATCGTGCCGAGGATGTCGTGCAGCTCGGCCTGGTCGATCGCCGAGGCGAGGAATTGCGCCGCCCCGGAGGGGTCCGCAGGACGACGAGGTTCGCCGACGCCTCCGCGGAGATCAGCAGCTCCGCGGAGAGCCTGCGCATCCGCTCCTCCTTCGCCGACTCCCCCAGCGGAGCGCGCGGCGTACGGAAGCCGCCCTCGCTCGGCACCGCGTAGATCAGGTCGCCGTCGGTGTTGCGGATCTTGACGGCGTTCAGCTCGTCGAGGTCCCGGGACAGGGTCGCCTGGGTGACCGACAGCCCGTCGTCGGCGAGCAGCTTCGCCAGCTGGCTCTGCGACCGCACCGGTTGCCGGTTGAGGATGTCCACGATCCGGCGGTGGCGTGCGGTGCGGGTCTGCGGCACGGCGGGCCCGCCCGCGGCCCCACTGTTCCCGTGGTCCTGCGCCTGGGTCATCGTCGTCTCATTCTCCGGATCGTCCGTCCCGTCGGCCTCGGCGGCCTTGTCAAGGATGCCGGGCAGCGCCCGAGGAACGCCTCCACCGCGTCGTCGCCGAGGGTCAGCGGCGGCATGAGCCGTACGACATCGGGTGCGGGAGCGTTCACGAGGATTCCGGCGTCCTGAGCCGCCTGTCGCGCCCGGGGCGCGAGCGGCTCGGTGAGCACGATACCCAGGAGCAGGCCGGCGCCCCGGACATGGCCGACCAACGGGTGCCCGAGGGCCTCGACGCCGGCGCGCAGTTTCTCGCCCTGCCGCTTGACGTTGTCCAGCAGCCCGCCGTCCGCGATGGTGTCGACGACGGCGAGTCCGGCGGCGCAGGCGACCGGGTTGCCGCCGAAGGTGGTGCCGTGCTGGCCCGGCCGGAGCAGTTCTGCGGCCCGCCCGAAGGCGACGGTGGCGCCGAGCGGAAGCCCGCCGCCGAGGCCCTTCGCGAGTGTGACGACGTCGGGCAGGACGCCCTCGTGCGCCTGGTACGCGAACCAGTGCCCGGTGCGGCCGATGCCCGTCTGCACCTCGTCCAGCACGAGCAGCGACCCGGTGGCCGCGGTGATCGCCCGCGCCGCCTTGAGGTAGCCCGGCGGGGCACCACGACACCGTTCTCGCCCTGGATCGGCTCGATGATCACGAGGGCCGTGTCCTCGGTGACCGCGGCGGCCAGGGCCTGGGCGTCGCCGTAGGGCACGTGGGTGACGTCCCCGGGCAGCGGCAGGAACGGCTGCTGTTTGGCGGGCTGGCCGGTGAGGGCGAGCGCGCCCATCGTGCGGCCGTGGAAGCCGCCCTCGGTGGCGACCATGTGGGTGCGGCCGGTCAGCCGTCCGATCTTGAGGGCGCCCTCGTTGGCCTCGGCCCCGGAGTTGCAGAAGTACACCCTGCCGTCCCGGCCGAACAGCTGGAGCAGCCGTTCGGCGAGGGCGATGGGCGGTTCGGCCATGAACAGGTTGGAGACGTGGCCCAGCGACGCGATCTGCCGGCTCACCGCCTCCACGACCGCCGGGTGGGCGTGGCCGAGGGCGTTGACCGCGATCCCGCCGACGTAGTCGAGGTACTCCTTGCCGTCGGCGTCCCACAGTTTCTCGCCCGCGCCGCGGACGAGCGGGAGCCGGGGGTGCCGTAGTTGTTCATCAGCGCGCCCTGCCACCGGGCGGCGAGTTCCTGATTGCTCGTCATACGGCGTCCCCTCTTGCTCGTCGGGCACGACCATGGTGCCGATGCCCTCGTCGGTGAAGATCTCCAGCAGGATCGAGTGCTGGACCCGGCCGTCGATGACCCGGGCGGTGGTCACGCCGTTGCGCACGGCGTGCAGGCAGCCCTCCATCTTCGGCACCATGCCGCTGGACAGCTCGGGCAGCAGCTTCTCCAGCTGGGAGGCGGTGAGGCGGCTGATCACCTCGTCGCTGTTCGGCCAGTCCTCGTACAGGCCCTCGACGTCCGTGAGGACCATGAGGGTCTCGGCGCCGAGCGCGGCGGCGAGCGCCGCGGCCGCCGTGTCCGCGTTGACGTTGTAGACGTGGTGGTCGTCCGCGGAGCGGGCGACCGACGAGACGACCGGGATGCGACCGTCGGCGAGCAGCGCCTCGATGGCGCCCGTGTCGATCTCGGTGATCTCCCCGACCCGCCCGATGTCGACCAGCTCGCCGTCGACCCGCGGCTGGTGCTTGGTGGCGGTCATGGTGTGCGCGTCCTCGCCGGTGAGCCCGACGGCGAGCGGCCCGTGCCGGTTGAGCAGCCCGACCAGCTCGCGCTGCACCTGTCCGGCCAGCACCATGCGGACGACGTCCATGGCGTCCTCGGTGGTGACGCGCAGCCCGGCCTTGAACTCGCTGACGATGCCGGCCTGGTCGAGCGCCCGGCTGATCTGCGGGCCGCCGCCGTGCACGACGACGGGCTTGAGGCCGGCGTGGCGCAGGAAGACGACGTCCTGGGCGAAGGCGGCCTTGAGGTCCTCGTCGACCATGGCGTTGCCGCCGAACTTGATGACGACGGTCTTGCCGTGGTGCCGGGTCAGCCAGGGCAGCGCCTCGATGAGGATCTGGGCCTTGGGAGGGCGGTGTGCTTCCGCGTCGTGCTCATGAGCTGTAGGCGCTGTTCTCGTGGACGAAGTCGGCGGTGAGGTCGTTGGTCCAGATGGTGGCGGTCTCGGAGCCGGCGGCGAGGTCGGCGACGATGTGCACCTCGCGGTAGCGCATGTCGACCAGGTCGCGGTCCTCGCCGACGCCGCCGTTCTTGCAGACCCAGACGCCGTTGATGGCGACGTTGAGACGGTCGGGCTCGAAGGCGGCGGAGGTGGTGCCGATGGCGGACAGGACGCGGCCCCAGTTCGGGTCCTCGCCGTGGATGGCGCACTTGAGGAGGTTGTTGCGGGCGATGGTGCGGCCCACCTCGACGGCGTCGTCCTCGGTGGCCGCGTTGACGACCTCGATCCTGATGTCCTTGCTGGCGCCCTCGGCGTCGCGGATCAGCTGCTGGCCGAGGTCGTCGCAGACGGCCCGGACGGCCTCGGCGAACTCGGCGTGGCCGGGGTGACGCCGGAGGCGCCGGAGGCCATGAGGAGGACGGTGTCGTTGGTGGACATGCAGCCGTCGGAGTCGACGCGGTCGAAGGTGACCCGGGTGGCGGCGCGCAGCGCCCGGTCCAGGGCGGCGCTGTCCAGGTCGGCGTCCGTGGTGAGCACGACGAGCATGGTGGCGAGGCCGGGTGCGAGCATGCCCGCGCCCTTGGCCATGCCGCCGACGGTCCAGCCCTCCTTGGTGACGACGGACGTCTTGTGGACGGTGTCGGTGGTCTTGATGGCGATGGCGGCCTTCTCGCCGCCGTGCTCGGACAGCTGGGCGGCGGCGGTCTCGATGCCGGGCAGCAGCTTGTCCATGGGAGCAGGACGCCGATGAGGCCGGTGGAGCAGACGGCGACCTCGCCGGCGCCGATGTCCAGCACCTCGGCCGCCTTCTCGGCGGTGGCGTGGGTGTCCTGGAAGCCCTTCGGGCCGGTGCAGGCGTTGGCGCCGCCGGAGTTGAGGACGACGGCCGTGAGCTGCCCGCTCTTGAGGACCTGCTCGGACCAGAGGACCGGGGCGGCCTTGACGCGGTTGGAGGTGAAGACGCCCGCGGCGGCGCGGCGCGGCCCGGTGTTGACCACGAGGGCCAGGTCCGGGTTGCCGTTCTCCTTGATCCGGCGGCGATGCCCGCCGCCGTGAATCCCTTGGCTGCCGTGACGCTCACGGTGCGACTCCGATCGTGGAAAGCCCGGTGGTCTCGTCGAGCCCCAGGGCGATGTTCATGCTCTGGACGGCACCGCCCGCGGTGCCCTTGGTCAGGTTGTCGATGGCGCTGACGGCGATGACCCGTCCCGCGGCCCCGTCGTACGCGACCTGCACCTGCACGGCGTTGGAGCCGTACACGGACGCGGTGGCGGGCCACTGCCCCTCGGGGAGCAGGTGGACGAAGGACTCGTCGGCGAAGGCCTTGTCGTAGGCGGCGCGGACGGTCTCGGCCGTGACGCCGGCCTTCGCCTTCGCACTGCACGTGGCGAGGATGCCGCGGGGCATCGGGGCGAGGGTCGGGGTGAACGAGACGCTCACCCGCTCACCGGCGGCGGCGCTGAGGTTCTGGATCATCTCGGGGGTGTGCCGGTGGACGCCGCCGACGCCGTACGGCGACATCGATCCCATGACCTCGCTGCCCAGCAGGTGCGGCTTGGGTGCCTTGCCCGCGCCGGAGGCGCCGGAGGCGGCGACGATCACCGCCTCCGGCTCGGCGAGCCCCGCGGCGTACGCCGGGAAGAGCGCCAGGGAGACGGCGGTCGGGTAGCAACCGGGCACCGCGATGCGCTTGGACCCCTCCAGCGCGGCGCGGGCGCCCGGCAGTTCGGGAAGGCCGTAGGGCCAGGTGCCGGCGTGCGGAGAGCCGTAGAACCTCTCCCAGTCGCCGGCGTCCTCGAGCCGGAAGTCGGCGCCCATGTCGACGACGAGCACGTCCGGTCCGAGCTGCTCGGCGACGGCGGCGGACTGGCCGTGCGGCAGCGCGAGGAAGACGACGTCGTGCCCGGCGAGGGTCTCGGCCGTGGTCGGCTCCAGGACGCGGCCGGCCAGCGGCAGCAGATGCGGCTGGAGCGCGCCCAGCCGCTGTCCGGCGTTGGAGTTGCCGGTCAGGGCGCCGATCTCGACCTCGGGGTGCGCGAGGAGCAGACGCAGCAGCTCTCCGCCCGCGTATCCGCTCGCTCCGGCCACCGCCGCACGTACCGCCATGGGAAACCCTCCTCCTCGATGGCATGACTATACGCATCACCGAAGTTTTATGCAATGAGGATCTGGCGTCCGGCGGGACCTCGGCCCGGGCCGGAGGACTCCTCCCCGGCAGACGGAGACGGACCCGCCTCCCGGGGGACGGCCAGGGGCCGGCGACCACGACGATCGAGGGGTACACGAGTCCCGGACCCCTCCTCGATGGGAGCCTGTCGTGCTGAAGCACACCCTGCGCGCCGCCGCCGTCCTCGCGCTCGTCGCCGCGGTCGCGGTCCCGGCCGCCGCGTCGGCGCCCGCACCGCCCGGGTCGACCGCACCGCCCGGGCCCGCCGGGGCCTCGCTCCAGGGGACGGCGCGGCTCGGCTACCCGGTCGCCGAGGAGGAGGTGCGGGTGAGCGTCGACGCCCATGCCGCCTACGGCCCGGGCAGCTTCCCCGTCCGTTCCTGGGGCACCTTCCGCATCTCCCATGTCGTGGACGGCCGCGACCACTGGGGCGACTTCGCGGTGGACTGCCTCACCACCGGCGGCCCCACCGCCACGGTCACCGGCCGGCTCGTCCGCACGAGCCCCGGCCATGTCTGGCGGAAGGAACTGGAGCCGCACACCCGCATGGGCGTGAGCTTCCACGTGCCCGCGGACGGCACCGCCCGCGTCGGCCTGTCCGGGGCGACGGCCAAGGGGGAACCCCTGCTGACCAGGTGCATGGCACCGGCCGCCGACATGGAGGTGGTCGACGGCCGCTACAGCCTGCGGGCGGCACGCCAGGGCGCGGCCGTCCGATGAAAGCGGTGGGCCGCCGTCCCCGCGGGGGTGGAACGGGGGCCCACCGCACCGCGCTATCCCCGCCTGATCCTCAGGAACGTCACGGAGTTCGCCGGGAAGGTGTACGTGAACTCCGGCGCGACCCCCCGGAAAGTGGACGTCACCGGAGTGACCGGCGTGTCCGTCTCGGTGTTCACCGCGTCCTGGTCGGCGGCCAGCGTGGTGACCCGGGCGGTGGGGGCGACCTCGGCGCCGCCGAGGTCGACGGCCGTGCGCGCCGCCCGGTCCTGGGCGTTGACGACCTTGACGATCAGCTCGCCGGTGCGCGCGTCCTCGGTGACGACCTGCCGGAAGGGCTCGGCCGGCTTGTCGTCGGTGAAGCTGCCCCACTCCCGGCCGTCGAGGTAGAGGGTGACCTGGCGGCCCCGGACCTTGATGTCGATGTCGTAGGCGCGGCCCGTCTCGATCGAGCCGGCCTTGGTCAGCAGGGTCGACTTGGCGCCGTCCGAGGCCTGCTCGACGGCCGACTGCGTGTTGTTCCAGCCGCCCAGGTTCCACCAGTAGTAGTTGCCGGTGTCCTTGACGCCGAAGGCGATCAGGAAGCCCTCCTTGCCGGACTTCTTGGTGGCCTTCACATGCAGGTCGTAGTCCTTCCAGGCCGGGTCGCCGGCCGTGACCATGGTGTTCTCGGCGGCGGCGTCGGTCTGGACGTACTGGCCGTCCTGGACGGTCCAGGAGCCGGCTCCGGTGTGCGTCCACTTCGAGGCGTCACCGGAGAAGTCGTCGGCCAGGAGCGCCGTCCCGTCCGCGGAGGTGACCTTCACGTCGTCGTACGCCGCGCTGGTCGCCCATGTCGACAGGCCGACGGCGCCGGTGATGGGACCGCTGACGTCCGGAGTCCCGGTGGCCTTCGACGGGACGACCCGGTCGCCGGTGTTGTTCATGAACAGCTTCTGGACCTCGTAGTTGGCCGAGCCCCAGGAGGCGCGGTTGTTGAACCAGATCATGTCCGGCGACCACTGGACGTAGTCCTCGTTGGCGAGCAGCGGCGCGTAGGAGGCGAGCTTGACGACGTCGGCGTTGCGCTCCACGCCGGTCATGAAGGCGGCCTCGGCCAGCGCGTTCTTCCACGCGTTGCCCTGGGAGGCGTACTCGCCGAGGAAGACCTCGGGTCCCTTGCGGTCGTAGGAGTCGTAGCGGTCGTTGTTCTGCAGGAACCACTGCGGGCTGTTGTAGTAGTGCTCGTCGATCATGTCGACGCCCGCCTCGCGGCCGAGCTGCCAGGCGGTGTCGAAGGTGGTGCCCGAGTCGTCCGGGCCGGAGTTGGCGATGACGGTGATGTCCGGGTGCTCGGCCTCGATGGCGGCGCGGAACCTCGCGAACCGGTCGTAGAACTCCCGCGGGAGGTTCTCCTCGTTGCCGACGCCGATGTGGGTGAGGCCGAAGGGCTTGCGGTGGCCCATCTCGGCGCGGACCTTGCCCCAGGTCGACGTGGCGGGGCCGTTGGCGAACTCGATGAGGTCCAGGGTGTCCTGGATGTGCCGCTTCAGCAGCGCCTCGTCGTCGACCGCCTTGTTCTGGCCGCAGCCGGTGACCAGGGCGGGGACGACCGGCAGCGGCATGGCCCCGATGTCCTCGGCGAAGCGGAAGTACTCGTAGTAGCCGAGTCCGTAGCTCTGGTTGTAGCCCCAGAAGTTGGCGTTGGTCGCGCGCTGCTCGACCGGGCCGATGGTGTCCTTCCACTGGTAGGCGCGCTTGCGCTGCCAGCCGGAGGCCTCGCTGTAGTCCTCCATGGAGCCGGTGTTGACCAGGCAGCCGCCCGGGAAGCGCAGGAAGCCGGGGTCGAGGGCCTCGATCTTCTCGGCGAGATCCTTGCGCAGGCCGTTGGGCTGCCCCTTGTAGGTGTCGCGGGGGAACAGCGACACCATGTCGAGGGCGACGGCGGAGGCGGTGGCGACGGTCAGCCGGCCCCGGCTGCTGGTGCGGGTCGCGGTGAAGGTGGCGGTGTACTTGCGCCAGCCGCCCCGCGCGGCCACCTGGCGGGCATCGGCGAGGGTGCCCGCCGCGTCCTTCAGGGCGACGGTCAGCGTGGTGGGCGCCTCGGCACGGGCCCACACGGAGAAGTCGTACCTCTTGCCCTTCTCCACGCGGATGCCGGTGTTGTAGCCGGCGTTGGTGACGGACGAGCCGGCGCCCAGGGAGAGGTAGTTGCGGTTGCGCTCGTTGAGCCGGCCGGCGTCGTCGGTGACCTCGGCGGTGCCGGTGGTCGTCCAGGAGGTCAGCGGGGTGTACGAGCCGTTGTCGGCCGGCGCGTACTCGAAGGACCGGTTCTGCACCAGCTCGGCGTAGAGGCCGCCGTCGGCGGCGCGGTTGATGTCCTCGAAGAAGACGCCGTACATCGTGTCGGCGATCGCGGGGCCGTCGGCGCCGGGGTCGACGGTGATGCCGTAGTCGGCGACGGCCTCGGCGTGGGCGGGCATCGGCAGCAGGGCCGAGGCCGTGAGGAGGGCGGTGGCGCCGAGACCTAGTCTCCAGCGGGTGCGTGACATGGATACTCCGCGGCTCTGGGAGGGAGTGGAGCTCTGTCGGACGTAGTTCGTTCGAAATATCGGACGTTGGTCAGCACTTCGAACGGCAAGATAGGGAGAGTGCCGCAGGGCGTCAATGGGGCCTGCGGCGAGCGGTGATGCGGAGGCGGAGAGCGATGGGCGAGTTCCGGCCGGTGCCGGACGTCCTGGCGTACCTGGCCGGGACCTGGCGGGTACGGCGGTCGGTGCGCGACCTGGCCACCGGCGACGAGGGCCGGTTCGAGGGCACGACGCTCTTCACGCCCCTGGCGGAGGGCGCCTCACCCCCGAGGACGCGGTCCCCCAGCGGAAGGCGTCGCACCGGCCGAGGAGGGCGGCGGACTGCTGCACCACGAGTCCGGCACGTTCGTCTGGCAGGGCGTGGCCCGCCCCGCGCAGCGCACCCTGCGCTTCCTGCCCGGGGACCCGCCCGGCACGGCCGACGTGCGCTTCGCGGACGGCCGGCCCTTCCACGGCCTCGACCTGACCACCGGACGGCACGTCGCCGAGCATCCGTGCGCGGCCGACCTCTACCGGGGCGAGTTCACCGTCCTCGACGCCGGCCGCTGGCGGACGGTGTGGCGGGTGGGCGGACCGGCCAAGGACCTGGAGATCACCACCGGCTACGTGCGCGTGGGCTGAGCGGACACACCGTCCAGGCGCAGGCTCCAGCGGCCGGCCCGGCCGGTCACGGTGGTCGTGGACAGCGGGCGGACGTCGAGATTCCAGTACGTCGCGGGCGGCGCCTTCAGCACGTACACCAGCGCGGCGCGGATCACCGACGGCTCGGCCACGGCGACGATCCGGCAGCCGTCCTCCACGGGCCGGGTGTCGAGCCAGCCGCCGACCCGGGTGATGAACTCCAGCATCGACTCCCCGCCGTGCACCCGGGCCCTCGGATCGGCGAGCCAGGCGTCCACCGCCTGCGGCTCCCTGGCCATCGCCTCGCCCAGGGTCAGTCCACGCCAGCGGCCCATGTCGCAGTCGCGCAGGGCGAGCTGGACCAGCGGGGCGTAGCCGAGCCCGTCACCGGTGGCGCGGCTGCGCGGGGCGGGCGAGCAGTAGCGCAGGTCCGCCGCGGCG
The DNA here is from genome assembly GCA_003248315.1 of Streptomyces sp. SW4. Classification (GTDB taxonomy): domain Bacteria; phylum Actinomycetota; class Actinomycetes; order Streptomycetales; family Streptomycetaceae; genus Streptomyces. Next base: position 4,527,167 of record QKWM01000004.1, on the reverse strand, counting down.
AGCGGCAGCAGTTCGGGGCTGCACGCTGCACCTCGCTCCAGCCGGCCTGGTCCAGCGGCCGGTCGTCGTCGAAGCGCTCGCCCGGCGCCGAGGGGCTTCCCGCGGCGGCGACGAACGTGACCCGAAGTGCCATGCCGCGCATCGTCGGCCGCCGAAGTGCGCAGGTCAAGAGATACCGCCGAGGCGTCACACAGGGTACGCCCGGCCTCACTCGGCGGGAGGGACCCGCCGGGCGAACGGCGCGAAACACCCCGCGCCGGCGGGCCGCTCAGCCGAGGGCGAGCGCCATGTAGTGGCCGGGCGGGTCCAGCGGCCGGAAGCCCAGCCGCGCGTAGACCTCGTGCGCGTCCTGCGTGGCGAGCATGATCCGGCGCAGCCCGCAGGGCCGCAGTTCCTCGCACACGGCGGCCACCAGGGCCGTGCCGACGCCCTTGCCGCGCACGGACGGATCGACGTAGACGTCGCAGAGCCAGGCGAAGGTGGCCCGGTCGGTGACGACCCGCGCGTAGGCCACCTGCCCACCGGTGACCGCCTCGTACACGCCGAAGTTGAGCGAACCGGCGATCGCCGCGTCCTGCGTGGCACGGGAGCGGCCCAGCGCCCAGTACGCGTCGGTGGACAGCCACCGGTGCACGCGCGGGACGTCGAGGCGGGCGGGGTCGGTGGAGAGGGCGTACCCCTCGGGCAGGCGCGCGGTACCGGTCATGGCGCCGATGCTCGCAGGTGGCGCCGGAGGGCGTCGAGCGGTCAGGGGCTTGTGAGGGATCTCCGCGGAGATCCCTCACAAGCCCCTAAGGGCGGACCTCCTCGCAGGCGGTGCGCAGCCGCCGGACGCCCTCGGTGATCTCGCCCGTGCCGGCCACCGCCGCGAAGCTCAGCCGCAGGTGGCCGGCGGGCGGTTCGGCGCTGAAGTAGGGGCGGCCCGGTGTGACGGCGACGCCCGCGCGCAGGGCGGCGGCCGTCAGGGCTGCCTCGGAGACCCCCTCGGGCAGCCGCACCCACAGGTGGTAGCCGCCGGACGGGACGTGCGGCAGGGACAGCTCGGGCAGGTGCAGCCGGAGGGCGGCCGTCATCGTGTCGCGGCGCGCCCTCAGCTCCGCGGCGACGGTCCGCAGGTGCCGGGGCCAGGCGGGCGAGCCGACCAGTTCCAGGGCCGCCTCCTGCAAGGGCCGGGGCACGAAGAAGGTGTCGACGACCTGGATGGCTCGCAGCCTCTCCAGCACCGGCCCGCGCGCGGCGAGCGCGCTCACCCGGAAGCTGGGCGCGGTGGCCTTGGTCAGCGAGCACACGTGGACGACGACCCCGTCGGGGTCGTCGGCGGCCAGCGGGGGCGGAAGAGGGCCTGCGTCCTCGTGGACGAGACGGCGGACGAAGTCGTCCTCGACGACGAAGGCGCCCGCCTCCCGCGCGATGCGCAGCACCTCGCCGCGCCGGGCGGGTGCGAGCACGGCACCGGTCGGGTTCTGGAACAGCGGCTGGCAGACGAGGACACGCGCCCCGGTCGCCCGGAAGGCGTCGGCGAGCAGGGCCGGGCGCACCCGTCGGCGTCCACCGGGACCGGCACGGGCCGCAGCCCCGCCGCGCGGGCGATCGCCAGCATGCCGGGGTACGTCGGGGACTCGACCAGCACGGGCGCGCCCGGCGGGGCCAGCGCGCGCAGGGCCGTGGTCAGCGCCGACTGCCCGCCGGCGGTGATCAGCACGTCGGCCGCGGAGACGGCGCCGCCCGGGCCGCCGATGCCGCGGGCGAACCACTCCCGCAGCTCCGGCAGCCCCTCCATCGGCGGCCGGCCCCAGGCCCCCGGCCGGCGTCCCGCCCGGGCCAGGGCCGCGGCCATCGCCCGCTCGGGCTGGAGGGAGGGGTGGAGGTAGCCGCCGTTGAACTCGACGACGCCGGGCGGCGGCGCGGCGAGGGACGCCAGGACGCCGGTGGCGTCCACCGAGCGCGGGACCAGGCCGCCGGCGCCGCCGGCGCTCAGCGCCACCTCCTGCCAGGAGGTGTCCCCGGCGGGTGCCTGCGGGGAGAGGGGCTCGGCACGGAAGGCGCCGGCGCCGGGGCGGGTGACCACCAGGCCCTCGGCGACCAGCTGGGCGAGGGCGCGCGAGACGGTCACCGGGCTCACCCGGTACCGCTCCACGAGCGCCCTGCTCGACGGGAGCTTCTCTCCGGGAGAGTAGCGGTCGAGTTCCTTCCGCAGATCGGCCACCAGGTCACCGGCGCTGCTACGCTGTTGCATGAGAACACAGAGTAGCGCTACCGCCCCCGCGGCGATAGCGGTCGGCGGACCCGACAGCCGCTCCTTCGGCACCCTCCAGGCCGCGCTGGGCGTCACCGCCTTCTCGCTCACCTTCCCCGCCACGGCATGGGGCCTGGAGGGCTTCGGGCCCTGGTCGCTGGTCGCCGTGCGCAGTGTCCTCGCCGCGGTCGTCGCCGGGGCTGTCTGCTGGCCCTGCGCGTGCCGCTGCCCGACCGCCGGCACTGGGCGGGCCTGGCGGTGGTGGCCGCCGGGGTCGTGGTCGGCTTCCCGATGCTGACCACGCTGGCGCTGCAGACCTCGACCACGGCGCACGCGGCCGTCGTGGTCGGCCTGCTGCCGCTCACCACGGCGCTGCTGTCCGCCCTGCGCACGGGCACCCGGCCGTCGCGGACGTTCTGGCTGGCGGCGCTGGCCGGCGCGGCGGCGGTGGTCGCCTTCACCGTGCAGCAGAGCGGCGGTTCCCTGACCGCGGCCGACGCCTACCTCTTCGCGGCCCTGCTGGTGTGCGCGGCCGGGTACACCGAGGGCGGGCGGCTGGCCCGGGTGATGCCGGGCTGGCAGGTGATCGGCTGGGCGCTGGTGCTGTGCCTGCCGCTGGCGGTGCCGGCCGCCGCCGTGGCCCTGTCGCTGGAGCCGGTGCGGCTGACCGCGCACAGCGTGACCGGGCTGCTGTGGGTGGCGGCGGGCTCGCAGTTCCTGGGACTCGTCGTCTGGTACCGGGGATGGCGGCCATCGGCATCCCCAAGGCCAGCCAGTTGCAGCTCGCGCAGCCGCTGCTCACACTGGTGTGGTCGGTGCTCCTCCTGGGCGAGCACCTGACGGTGGCCGCCCCTGTGACGGCCGCGGCGGTCCTGGTGTGCATCGCGGTGACGCAGCGGGCGCGAGGCTGAGCGGTGCGCGCACGCAGGTCCTCACCCGGCCGTCCGCGCCGTAGACTCGAGGCCACGGACCGCTGCTCCCGCACTTGGTGAGGAGGCCCCGCAGATGCGTGCAACCGTGGGCGACCAGCTTGTCCAGCACGGCCGGGTCGTCGGGCAACACGACAAGGTCGCCGAGATCGTCGAAGTCATGGGCCAGGAGGGCAACCCTCCGTACCGCGTCCGCTTCGAGGACGGGCACGAGGCCGTGTGCTCCCCCGGCCCCGACTCCGAGATCCGGCACCACGAGGAGACCCGGTAGGAGACCACCGGGCCCCCGGGTTCAGCGCGGGGCGCCGGCCGGCCGCGTGTAGTGGTCGGCGGCGACCCGCGCCATCGCGCCGACGCGGTCGGTGGCCATGTCCCGCGCGGCGAAGAACACGTGCCCGCGCACCTCCGGGTGGCGGGCCGCCAGGGCCAGGTGCCGGGACAGCTCCCCCGCGTCCTCCCAGGCGTCGGCCTGGGCGGGGTCGCCGGCCTTGTACAGGGCCTCGCCGATGTAGAGCCTGGTCCGGCTGCCCCTGGCCACCTCCGCCCACCAGGGCACGAGATCCGCGTAGTCGGCGCCGTCCTGGCCGATGTGCCAGTACAGCTGCGGCACGACGTAGTCGATCCAGCCCTCCGCGACCCACTTGCGGGTGTCCGCGTAGAGGTCGTCGTACGTCTGGACGCCGGCCCGCGTGGCCGATCCCCGCGCGTCGCTGGCGGCGTTGCGCCACACGCCGAAGGGGCTGATGCCGAACTGCGCGGTGGGCCGGATCTCCTTGACGCGGGCCGCCGTCTCCCGTACGAGCAGATCGATGTTGCCGCGCCGCCAGTCGGCCCGGCTGCCGGAGCCGTGGGTGCGGTAGGCGGCGCTGTCGTCGAAGGTCTGGCCCGCCACCGGGTACGGGTAGAAGTAGTCGTCGAAGTGGACGCCGTCGACCGGGTAGCGGCGCACCGCGTCGAGCATCGCCTCCTGCACGAAGGCGCGGACCTCGGGCAGCCCGGGGTTGTAGTAGAGCTTCCCGCCGTAGGGCACCACCCAGCCGGGGTTGCGGCGGGCCGGGTGGGACGCCGCCAGCCGGGTCGGGTCGGCGTGGACGGCGACCCGGTAGGGTTGAACCAGGCGTGCAGTTCCAGGCCGCGGGCGTGGGCCTCGCGCACCGCCGTGCCCAGCGGGTCCCAGCCGGGGTCGCGGCCCTGGATGCCGGTCAGGTACTCCGACCAGGGCTCGTGCGGTGACGGCCACAGGGCGTCGGCCGTCGGCCGCACCTGGAAGATCACCGTGTTGAGGCGGTGGCGCACCGCCATGTCCAGGTGGGCGATCAGATCCCGGCGCTGCACGTCCGCGGTGAGCCCCGGCCGGGAGGGCCAGTCGCGGTTGGCGACGGTCGCCAGCCACATGCCCCGCATCTCGGTCGCCGCGGCACCGCCCCGCCGGGCCGGCCCGGCGGCGTCCGCCGTCCGCGGCCCGGCCTGCCCGCCGCCCTCCGGTGCCGCCCGCCGCCGTGTCCGGGTGCCGCCGACGCCCGGGGCGCCAGGGTGAGCGCGGACAGCGCGGCCACCGCGAACGCCCGTCGTGAGACTCGGCCCATCTAGTGACCTCCCAACGCTGCGGATCCGCTCGGTCACGGATCGTCTCCGCGCCTCAGCATGCCCGACCCGGCGGCCCGATCACGGGCACCGCGGGGGTAACGTGCACGATCGGAGCAGACGCCGGCGACCCCGGCGGGCCTGCCACAGCCGTAGGACAGCGAAAGGGACGATGTGACCGGCATCTCGGGAGATATCGCACGCGTCGGAGTGGTCGGTTGCGGTCAGATGGGGGCGGGCATCGCCGAGGTCTGCGCGCGCGCCGGCCTGGAGGTGATGGTCGCCGAGACCACCGGCGAGGCCCTGGAGATCGGCCGGACCCGGCTGTTCAACTCCCTGGCCAAGGCCGCCGAGCGCGGCAAGATCACCGAGGAGGAGCGGGACGCCACGCAGGCCCGCCTCGGTTTCACCACCGACCTGGGCGAGTTCGCCGACCGTGACCTGGTCATCGAGGCCGTCGTCGAGAACGAGCAGGTCAAGACCGAGATCTTCCAGGTGCTCGACCAGATCGTGACCCGTCCGGACGCGATCCTCGCCTCCAACACCTCCTCCATCCCGCTGGTGAAGCTGGCGGTCGCGACCTCGCGCCCGGACCAGGTGCTCGGCATCCACTTCTTCAACCCCGCCCCGGTGCAGCAGCTCGTCGAGCTGATCCCGGCGCTCACCACCTCGGAGGGCACGCTCAGCCGGGCCCAGCTGTTCACCGAGAAGGTGCTCGGCAAGCACGCCATCCGGGCCCAGGACCGCTCCGGTTTCGTGGTCAACGCGCTGCTGATCCCGTACCTGCTCTCCGCGATCCGGATGTTCGAGTCGGGCATCGCCAGCCGCGAGGACATCGACAACGGCATGGAGATGGGCTGCGCCCACCCGATGGGCCCGCTGAAGCTGGCCGACCTCATCGGCCTGGACACGGTCGCCTCGGTCGCGTACTCGATGTACGAGGAGTACAAGGAGCCGCTGTACGCCGCTCCCCCGCTGCTCCAGCGAATGGTCGACGCCGGCCGCCTCGGCCGCAAGAGCGGCTCGGGTTTCTACACCTACGGCTGATTCCGGCACCGCTGGCCGATTACCGTCGGTGAGGTCGGACGGGCCCGGCACCCCCTCGGGTGCCGGGCCCTCGGCGTTCACACACCGTGTGCGCGGCGGGCACGCATATGCCGTTCGCACACGCTCCCCATGCGCCCACCAGGCGAGTTGACTCAGCATGCGCATGCAAGGGACGTGAGACGACCACGGAAAGGAGCGGTTTCGTGACCGCCGGACCCGAGCATTCCGTCCACCAGGGAGAACTCGCAGAGTTACGACGCCGGCTGGACGTGGCCTACGCCCGCGTCGAGGGCGGACTGGCCCTGCTCTCCCATCGCACCGAGGAGACCGCCAAGGAGCTGGAGGATCTGAACACACGGCTGACCGCCCTGGAGCACGCCCGCTGGCCCCTGCCCTCGGTCGCGGTGCTCACGGCCGTGGGCGCGCTCGTGGTGGCGCTCTGGCAGGCCCTGGGACGCTAGTCCTGCCCGAGCCGGAGATGGTGCAGCAGGAGTAACGCCGCCGCCATGTTGGCGGCCGGGACCTCCCCCGGGCGACGAGATCGGGGACGACCTTCAGCGGGACCCATTCCCGGCGGTCCGACTCGAAGTCGTCCACGGGGTGTCCGACGTACTCCCCCTCGTCGGCCCAGTAGATGTGGTGCCGGGCGTCGGTGAGCCCGTTGGACGGCTCCACGCTCATCAGGTGGCGCAGGGGCCCCGGCCGCCAGCCGGTCTCCTCCTCCAGTTCCCGGGCCGCCGCGGCCGCGACGTCCTCGCCGTCCTCCACGACGCCGGCCGCGAGTTCCCAGCCCCAGCTGTCGGTGATGAAGCGGTGGCGCCACAGCAGGAGGACCTCGTTGGCCTCGTTCACCACCGTGGCCACGGCGACGGGCCGCAGCCGTATGAGGAAGTGGTCCAGATGCCGGCCGTCCGGCAGCTCGACGTCTGCCAGATTGACGCTGAACCAGCGATTTGAGTACACAGTTTGCTCGTTCTGTTTCGTCCACTGCACGGTTCTGCCACCTTCCGACGCGTAGATGGCAATATCGCAGCCGGAGCGGGCTTGCAGGAGGCGCACGGCGGGCCGCTCCGGGCGCAGCGTCGGGCGCAGTGCCCGCATACAGGGACGACGTGTCGCGCCTACAGGGGCACGCGCAGGGCCCCGTCGATGAGTTCGGCCGCCTCGGCCGTGCCGGAACAGCCGCTGCGCACCAGATGCTCGCGCACCGCGCGGAGCCGGTCGCGCAGCCGCTGCGACTCCATCCCCCGCGCCTGCTCGGCCATCTGCACGGCGGTGGCCACCGCCTTGTCGGCGTTGCCCTGGCGCAGTTCGATCGTGCTGAGCATGGCCAGCCGGTGCACCCGTCCGCGGTCGTGCGCGGGGTTGCCGACCGCCTCCGCCGCGTGCTCCGCCGCGGCGGCCAGCTCACCGAGGCTCAGCAGCGCCTCCGCCACCTGCACGTTGACCAGCCCCGGCTGGACATAGCCGGTCTCGTCGGGTTCGTAACCGCGCCGGATGCGTTCGGCGGCCTGCTCGGCCCGCCGGATGCAGGACAGGGCGCCGGTGCCGTCGCCGAGGTGGGCGTACGCCTTCGCCTGCATCGCGTACAGGTCCGAGGCGAGCGCCGGGGTGATGTCCCGCCCGGCGGCGCGCAGCGCGGCCTCGGCGAAGGCGACCGCCTGGCGGTACTCCCGCAGGAACAGCGCCTGGTTGACCAGCAGCGCGATGACGTAGGCGCCCAGCCCCCGGTCGCCGCTGGCCTTGGCCAGGCGCAGCGCCTGGTGGAAGTAGCGCTGGGCCAGTCCGTGGGCGTCGGAGTCGTAGGCGCAGATGCCGGCGATCGCCACCAGCCCGCCGGTGGCCCGGTGCAGCTGGCGGCCGGTGGCGTCGGTGTAGCCGCCGCGCAGCAGCGGGGCGGCCTCGGCGTTGAGGAAGCCGACGATCCGGGCGCGGGTCGCGATGCCGCCGGCCTTGCGGTACATCTGCTCGTAGTGGCTGCGGGCGGCGCGCAGCATCTCCAGGTCGGCGGGGGTGACCCGGTGCCGGCCGCCGCGGGAGACGTCCACGTCCTCGGGCGGGTTCTCCCACTCCCACACCGGCATGACGGCCGGCGTCCCGGTCAGGGCGGGGGCGCCCAGGATGTGCGGGCGCTGCTGCTGGTCGGAGCGCCACAGGGCGGTGGCGCGCTCCACGAACCCGGAGAGCGAGCCGGTGTGCGGGGCGGAGGGTTCGCCGGGGACGCCGAGCCCGATGTCGTCGAGGGTGACCGGCCGGTGCAGCCGGGCCGCGAGCACCTCGCAGATCAGGTCGGGCACCTGGCCGCGGGGCCGCTGGCCCTTCAGCCAGCGGGCGACGGCGGTGTGTTCGTAGCGGAGCGCGAGACCGCGTGCCCGCCCCGCCTGGTTGACGTGGGCCGCCAGGCCCGCGTGCGAGATCCCTGCCTCGTCCAGGATCGCGTCGAGGAGAGTGTTGGGCTGCATGGGTGCCCCCCGGTGGCTCGGTGCCGTAGAGAGTAGTGGGTGCGCCTTCACACGGGGTGTGAACGGAGTGCCCGAATCCGTACGGTGTGCGCGCTGTCGCGGAGAGTTCCGGACCGGTTGACTTGGGTGCCTCGCAAGAGGCCGGCCGGGCCGCCGGCTCCCCCTCGTACAGTGCGGCGGCCCGTTCTCAGAGCCGTCCGTCCGGCTGCCTGCCCGACACTCCGTGGCCGGACGGACGGCAGCTGGCCCGCCGGTCATGCCGAGGGCCACGCGCCGTTGACGAGCGGCGACCGGTCGGCCCCGGGTGCGTCGTGGCCGGCCGCGCGGCCCCGGGTCCCCTGCCGGCGCCGTCGTCGGCGAGCATCAGCAGGGCGATGTCGTCGCCCGGTGCGCCGCGCGTGTGGTGCAGCAGGGCGGTGAGCGTCCGGTGCAGTACGGCGGCGGGCGAGCCGGGCTCCGCCCGCGCGGCGTCCGCCAGCGCCTCCGGCAGCGGGAAGAACCGGCCCTGCGCGTCCCGGGCGTCCTCCGCGCCGTCCGTGTGGAGGAAGAGGGCCTCGCCGGGGCGCAGGGTCCCGCAGGGCACGTCGGCCAGGTCGGCGGGCAGCGGCACGAGTCCGAGCGGCGGCAGGGGGTCGGCACGGCCCAGGGGTTCGATCCGGGTGCCGTGCAGCAGATACGGCCACGGATGGCCGCAGTTGAGGGCCCGCACCGCGCCGTCCGGGCGGATCTCCAGCAGCAGGACGGTCACGAAGTCCTCGACCGCGGTGCCGCCCGCCGCCTCGCGCAGATACCGGGCGTGGGCCCGTTCCAGCCGGCGCAGCACACCGCCGAGGCAGGGCTCGTCGTGCACGGCCTCGCGGAAGCTGCCGAGCACCGCGGCGGCCGTGCCGGCGGCGCCGAGGCCGTGCCCGCGGACGTCCCCCATGACGACCCGCACCCCGTGCTCGGTGCCGACGACGTCGTAGAGGTCGCCGCCGATCTGCGCGCCGGGGTCGGCGGACAGCTGGACGGCGGCGACGTCGAGCCCGCCGACGCGCGGCGGCAGGGGGCGCAGCAGCAGGCGCTGGGCGGCGCCCGCGACCCGGCGCGCCTGCCGCAGTTCGCGCAGGAGGGTGCGCCTCACGTGCAGCACCAGCCCGGTGCCGACGGCGAAGAACACCGCGCTGGTGACGATTCTCGCCCCGAGCCCGTCCTGCCGGGCGAGCGGGCAGGCCAGGTTGTACGTGACGGCGGTGGCACCCCAGACGGTGGGCAGCCCGAGCGCGAGCAGCCGACGGGAAGCCCTGGCCCTGAGGTGATTCATGCCGTTGGCCCCCCAGTCAGGCCCAGACAGCGCGGACCGGCCCCGAAGGGCCGGTCCGATTCTGTCGACGGCATGGCCGCAAAAGGCCAGATCATCCGGAAACGTCACCCGGACGAGTGACGTGACCGGAGCCCGGCCCCGGGGTGCGGGAAGCCGCGCGATCGGCCGGGACGTGTCCGGCGGCCGCCCGCGGCTCCCGCGGGCTGCGCTAGCTGCGCAGCACGGCCCCCGTGCGGTCCCCGGCGAGCGCCACGGCCGCGTCCCGCGCGGCCGACGCCTCGTCCACGGTCAGCGTCCGGTCCCCGGCCCGGAACCGCAGCGCGTACGCCAGGGACTTGCGCCCCTCGCCCAGCTGCTCGGCGTTCTCGTACACGTCGAACAGCCGGATGCCCTCCAGCAGTTCGCCCGCGCCCTCGCGCAGCGCCGCCTCGACCTCGGCGGCCGGGACGAACGCGTCGACCACGAGGGCGACGTCCTGCGTGGCCACGGGGAACGTGGAGATGCCGGGCGCCTGCGGGGTGTCGTCGCCGGCCCGGGCGACGGCGTCGAGGTCCAGCTCCATCGCACAGCTCCGCGCGGGCAGGCCGAGCGTCTTGAGCACGCGCGGGTGCAGCTCGCCGGCGTGGCCGACGATCCGCTCGGCGCCGTCGGTCACGACCGCCAGTTCGGCGCAGCGGCCCGGGTGCCAGGGCCCGTACTGGCCCTTGCGGACGATCAGCTCGGCGCCGGCCTCGCGGGCGACGGTCCGGGCGGCCTCGACCGCGTCGGCCCAGTCGGCCGGACGGCCCTTGCCCCACCAGCCGGCCTGCTCACGGGCGCCGGCCAGGACCACGGCGACGTGCCGCGGCTGGTCGGGCAGCGCGGCGTTCAGCGCGGCCAGTTCCTCGTCGCTCGGGCGCCGGTCGACGGGCAGATCGGCGGCGACCTGCCGCTCCTCGCGCGGCCGGAAGACCAGGCCGGTCTCGAAGAGGGCCAGGTCGTGGCTGCCGCGGCCGTCGTTGCGGCGCAGCGCGCCCAGCAGGCCGGGCAGCAGCGTCGTGCGCAGCGCGGGCTCCTCGTCGCTGAGCGGGTTGACCAGCTTCACGACGCGGCGGACCGGGTCGTCGGCCTCCAGCGCCAGCTGGTCGAAGACCTGCTCGGAGACGAACGGGTAGTTCGGCGCCTCGACGTAGCCGGCGCCGGCCAGCGCCCGGCCGACGCGTCGGTGCAGCCGCTGGCGCCGGGTCAGCCCGAAGCCGGCGGGCGGCCTGGGCAGCGTGGAGGGCAGGTTCTCGTAGCCCTCGAGCCGGATGACCTCCTCGGCGAGGTCGTTGGGGTCGGTGAGGTCGGGCCGCCAGGACGGCACGGTGACGATCAGCTCGTCCTGTCCGTACACGTCGCAGCCGACCTCCTGGAGGCGGCGTACGACGGTCTCGCGGCCGTAGGTGACGCCCGCGACCTTGTCCGGGTGGTCGGCCGGCACGGTGATGGTGCGCGGCGCGGAGGGTGCGCTGACCTCGGTGACGCCGGCCTCGGCGGTGCCGCCCGCGAGGAGGACCAGCAGGTCGACGGTGCGCTGGGCGGCGGCGGCCGCGGCCTGCGGGTCGACGCCGCGCTCGAAGCGGCGGGAGGCCTCGGAGGAGAGCTTGTGGCGGCGGGCGGTGCGGGCGACGGAGACGGCGTCGAAGTGCGCGGCCTCGATCACCACGTCGGTGGTGGCGCCCTCCACGTCGTCGTGGTCGGCGATCTCGGTGTTGGCGCCGCCCATGACGCCCGCGAGGCCGATGGGGCCGCGGTCGTCGGTGATGACCAGGTCCTCGGAGTGCAGCGTCCGCTCGACGCCGTCGAGGGTGACGATCTTCTCGCCCTCCTCGGCGCGGCGCACGCCGATCGCGCCCTGGACCAGCTTCCGGTCGTAGGCGTGCAGCGGCTGGCCCAGCTCCATCATCACGTAGTTGGTGACGTCGACGGCGAGCGAGATCGGGCGCATGCCGACCTTCTGGAGCCGGCGCTGGAGCCAGATCGGGGAGCGGGCCTCGGGGCGCAGCCCGGAGACCGTGCGGGCGGTGAAGCGGTCGCAGCCCATCGGCTCGGAGATCTTCACCGGGTAGCCGAAGGCGTTCGGCGCGGGGACGTCGAGCAGCGCCGGGTCGCGCAGCGGCAGGCCGTAGGCGATGGCCGTCTCGCGGGCGACGCCGCGGATGGACAGGCAGTCGCCGCGGTTGGCGGTGACGGCGATGTCCAGCACCTCGTCGACCAGTTCGAGCAGCTCGATGGCGTCGCGGCCGACCTCGGTCTCCGGCGGCAGCACGATGATGCCGTGGGTGCCGTCGTCGCCCATGCCCAGCTCGTCGCTGGAGCAGATCATGCCGTGCGAGACCTTGCCGTAGGTCTTGCGCGCGGAGATGGAGAAGCCGCCGGGCAGGGTGGCGCCGGGCAGGACCACGACGACCTTGTCGCCGACCGAGAAGTTGCGGGCGCCGCAGACGATCTCCTGCGGCTCGCCGGTGCCGTTGGCCTGGCCGACGTCGACCGTGCAGAAGCGGATCGGCTTCTTGAAGCCCTCCAGCTCCTCGATGGTCAGCACCTGGCCGACGACCAGCGGGCCCTTGAGGTCGGCGCCGAGGTGCTCGACGGTCTCGATCTCCAGACCGGCCGAAATCAGCTTGGCCTGCACGTCACGACCGGTCTCCGTCTCCGGCAGGTCGACGTACTCCCGCAGCCAAGAAAGCGGGACCCGCATCAGATCTCCATCCCGAACGGCCGGGTGAACCGGACGTCACCCTCGACCATGTCTCGCATGTCTTCGACGTTGTGGCGGAACATCAGCATCCGCTCGATGCCGAACCCGAAGGCGAAGCCGCTGTACTTCTCCGGGTCGACACCGCAGGCCCGCAGCACGCGGGGGTTGACCATGCCGCAGCCGCCCAGCTCGATCCAGCCCTCGGACGAGCAGGTGCGGCAGGGCCGGTCGGGGTTGCCGACGGAGGCGCCGCGGCAGACGTAGCACACCATGTCCATCTCGGCGGACGGCTCGGTGAAGGGGAAGAAGTTCGGCCGCAGCCGGGTCTTCATGCCCTCGCCGAACAGCGACTGCACCATGTGGTCCAGGGTGCCCTTGAGGTCCGCCATGGTCAGGCCCTCGTCGACGGCGAGCAGCTCGACCTGGTGGAAGACCGGGGTGTGGGTGGCGTCCAGCTCGTCGGTGCGGTACACGCGGCCCGGGCAGATCACGTAGACCGGCAGCTCGCGGTCGAGCAGCGAGCGGATCTGCACGGGCGAGGTGTGGGTGCGCAGCACGACGCCGGACCCGGCGCCCTCGGGGCCCTCCACGAAGAAGGTGTCGGCCTCGCCGCGGGCCGGGTGGTCCGGCCCGATGTTGAGGGCGTCGAAGTTGAACCACTCGGCCTCGGCCTCGGGCCCCTCGGCGACCTCGTAGCCCATCGCGACGAAGATGTCCTCGATGCGCTCCGACAGGGTCGTCAGGGGGTGCCGGGCACCGGCGGGCACGCGGTCGTAGGGAAGCGTGACGTCCACGGCCTCCTCGACGAGGACGCGCGCGTCCCGCTCGGCCTCCAGTTCGGCCTGGCGGGCGGCGAGGGCCTTGTTCACGGCGCCGCGGGCCTGGCCGACCCGCTTGCCCGCCTCGGCCTTGGCGTGCGGGGGCAGGGCGCCGATCTCGCGGTTGGCCAGGGCCAGCGGGGAGGTGCCGCCGGTGTGGGCGACCTTGGCCTCCTGGAGCGCGTCGAGGGAGTCCGCGGCGGCGAAGGCGGCGAGCGCCTCGTCCCGCATGCGCTCGATCTCTTCCGGTTTCAACGCCTCGACCTCGACAGGGTCGTACGACTTATTGGGTGCCGACATCTCTTCCCGTGCTTCCGATTTGGCTGGCTGACGTCCCCGTCACCGACTGGCCACCAGGCGTGGGCCGTGTGCAGGACACAAAGGTGCCAAAGGCCGAGTCTAACGGGGTGAAGGTGTGCGGATGAGCCCGTGGGCCTCAGGCCAGGTAGGCCGGAGCGCTCACGGGCAACGTAAATCGGAACTCGGCGCCGCCGCCGGGGGCGCGGCCGACCGTGATCGTCCCGCCGTGGGCCTCGACGATGCCCTTGACGATGTAGAGCCCGAGGCCGGTGCCGCCGCGCTTGCTGCCCGCCAGAAGCGGGTGAAGACGCGGTTCATGGACTCCTCCGGGATGCCGGGCCCCTCGTCGCTCACCGTGACCGACGTGCCGGCGTCCTCCCCCTCGCGGGGCGACGCCGTGGCCGTGATGTCGATGGTGACGGTTCCCTCGCCGTGCCGCACGGCATTTTCCAGGAGGTTGCTCAGCACCTGGTCGATCTTGTCGGGGTCGGCCCAGAGGGCGGGCAGCGGCTGGGACAGGCGCAGCAGGAAGCGGTCGGCGGGCTGGCCGGAGGCGACGTAGGCCTGGATGTGGCGGCCGACGGCGGCGCCGATGTCGACGGGCTGGCGTCGGACCTCCAGCCGTCCGCTGTCGATCCGCGAGATGTCGAGGAGCTCGGCGATGAGCCGGGTGACGCGGTCGGCGTCGGCGTCGACGGTCTCCAGCATCAGCCGCTTCTGGTCGTCGGTGAACCGCTCCCACTTGGCCAGCAGCGTGGCCGTGAAGCCCTTGACGGAGGTGAGCGGGGAGCGCAGTTCGTGGGCGACGGTGGCGATCAGCTCGGCGTGGCTGCGCTCGGTGCGGCGCCGGGCCTCGGTGTCGCGCAGGGTGACGACGAGGCGGTGCAGGGGGCCGGTGGGGCGGGTGCGCACGTAGCGGGCGGAGACAAGCACCTCCCGTCCGCCGGGCAGCAGCAGGTTCCGCTCGGGCTGCCGGACCCGGATGGCGAGGCCGCCGTAGGGGTCGGTCAGCTGCCACCAGCGCCGGCCCTCGAGGTCCTCTAACGGCAGGGCCGTCTCCAGGCGCCGGCCGAGGGTGTCGGCGGCGCGCCGGGCGGTGATGCGCTCGGCGGCGGCGTTGAAGCAGATGACGCGCCCGTGCTCGTCGGCGACGACGAGTCCGTCGGGCAGCTGGTCGGGGTCGAGTCCGAGGTCGGCGAGGTCACCGGGGCGGCGGGGCGTGGGCGGGCGCCGCGCCTGACGTGCTCCCGGTGCGCTGCTCGTGCCGACGTGCATCCCCGTACCCCACCTCTCGACCGCGCAGGGGCTCCGAGCTGGTCACCCTACTAGTTCCCGGTGACGGAGCGGCACCCTCCGGCGGCGCGCTGTGCACGCGCCGACGCGTAGAGACATACGGCGGCGGCGGTCGCGAGGTTCAGGCTCTCGGCCTTGCCGTGGATCGGGACCCGGACGACGGCGTCGGCGAGGGCGCGGGTCTCCTCCGGCAGCCCCCAGGCCTCGTTGCCGAAGATCCAGGCGGTGGGCCCGCCCATGGTGCCGGCGTCCAGCTCGGCGTCGAGGTCGTCCTCGCCCGCGCCGTCGGCGGCGAGCACCCGGACGCCGGTCTCCCGCAGCCCGGCGACGGCCCGCTCGACGGGGACGCCGACGGCGACCGGCAGGTGGAACAGGGAGCCGACGGAGGCCCGGACGGCCTTGGGGTTGTACAGGTCGACGGAGGCGTCGGTGAGGACCACGGCCTCGGCGCCGGCGGCGTCGGCGCATCGCAGCACGGTGCCCGCGTTGCCGGGGTCGCGGACGTTGGCGAGGACGGCGACCAGCTTCGGGCGGGCGGCGAGGATCTCCTCGAAGGGCGTGTCCAGGAACCGGCAGACCCCGACCAGGCCCTGCGGGGTGACGGTGGTGGAGATGTCGGCGATCACCTGCTCGGCGGCGAGGTGCACCCGGGCGCCGGCGTCACGGGCGGCGCCGATGATGTCGGCGTACCGCTCGGCCGCCTCGACGGTCACGAACAGCTCGACGAGGGTGTCCCCGTACGCCGTCGCCTCCCGCACGGCCTGCGGCCCCTCGACGAGGAACAGCCGCTCCTTCCCCCGGAAGTTCCGCTTGGCCAGCCGCCGCGCGGCGGTGACGCGGGGGAACGGGGGAGATCAGCTCAGGAGCAGCAACCATGGCGACGTACCTTCGGGAAGCGCCCGAAGGGGCGCGGGAACTGCGCGGGAAACCACGACGGGCCGGCACCCGCGAGACGGCAGAAGACGGCAGACGCAAGCGGACCCGCGGGTGATCCCACGGGTCCGCACACTCACGTCGGCTTCAGAGCCGGCGCAGCGTCACGCGGCCTTCGGCGCGTTGACGTCGCTCGGCAGCGCCTTCTGCGCGACCTCGACGAGCGCGGCGAACGCGTTCGGGTCGTTGACGGCCAGCTCGGCGAGGATCTTGCGGTCGACCTCGACGTTGGCGGCCTTCAGGCCCTGGATGAAGCGGTTGTACGTGATGCCGTTGGCGCGGGCAGCGGCGTTGATGCGCTGGATCCACAGCTGGCGGAAGTCACCCTTGCGCTTCTTGCGGTCGTTGTAGTTGTAGACCAGCGAGTGGGTGACCTGCTCCTTGGCCTTGCGGTACAGGCGCGAACGCTGACCGCGGTAGCCGGAGGCCTGCTCGAGGATTGCCCGGCGCTTCTTGTGGGCGTTGACTGCCCGCTTGACGCGTGCCACTTGTTAACTCCTTGTAGCGGGGCCGTGGTGGTCCTCACACGGCCCGGAAAACGACTGGGTCCCGGTCAGAGGTCGGGCGCGGCGTGCGCGCCCGGCGTCACTTGCCGAGAAGCTTCTTGATCTTCTTGGCGTCGCCCGGGGCCATCTCGGCGTTGCCGGTGAGGCGACGCGTCACGCGGGACGACTTGTGCTCGAGCAGGTGGCGCTTGCCGGAGCGCTCACGGAGCACCTTGCCGGAGCCGGTGATCTTGAAGCGCTTACTGGCACCGCTGTGCGACTTGTTCTTCGGCATAGCGCCGTTCTCTCCTCGTCGGTGGCGCTCCGGTGCCCGGTCGTGAAACCGGGCACGGTGGAGCGTCGCTCTTGTTTCGGTTACTGATGCCTGGGACTCGCGTCCCGGGGATCACGCCTCGGCAGGCTCCTCGGCGTCCGCAGGGTTCTGCGAGCGGCCGGGGTTGGCCTTCGCGGACGCCTTGCGGGCCTCCTGCGCCTGGCGGGCCTCGGCCATCGCCTCGGTCTTCTTCTTGTGCGGACCGAGGACCATGATCATGTTGCGGCCGTCCTGCTTCGGGTTCGACTCCACGAAGCCGAGGTCCTGGACGTCCTCCGCGAGCCGCTGCAGCAGCCGGTAGCCCAGCTCGGGCCGGGACTGCTCGCGACCACGGAACATGATCGTGATCTTGACCTTGTCGCCCTGCTTGAGGAACCGGACGACGTGACCCTTCTTGGTGTCATAGTCGTGCGGGTCGATCTTCGGCCGGAGCTTCATCTCCTTGATGACCGTGTGCGCCTGGTTCTTGCGCGCCTCACGGGCCTTCATGGCCGACTCGTACTTGAACTTCCCGTAGTCCATGAGCTTGCACACGGGCGGACGGGCGTTCGCCGCGACCTCGACGAGGTCGAGGTCGTACTCCTGCGCAAGCTCCAGGGCCTTGGCAAGCGGGACAATCCCGACCTGCTCGCCGCTGGGACCGACAAGTCGCACCTCGGGAACGCGAATCCGGTCGTTGATGCGGGGCTCGGCGCTGATGGATCCTCCTCGGTAGCACCACGCGACGGTCTGGCGGACAGCCGCGTAACGTCTGTGTTGTTAGACCTAACCGCGCCGAAGCAGAAAAAATGCCCCGGACGATCACAGGCGGGGCTCCTCGAACTACCGGAGCACCGCCGCGGGGATCGCGGGGCGCGCTTTCGGGTCGGCCACCGCCTCGGGGACGGCTGCCGCCTGACCGGTGACCCGCCGTCCGGGGGACGGCAAGGTGGGAGTTCGAAAGCCTCCACTTTGTGGGCCGGGCCCGCTGCCGCGAGGCATGCGCGTCCGACCGGTCGTTGCACCAGGTTAGCAGCTCGCCGGGGAAGGGCTAACCGAGACTGGGTGGGGACCCGGCCCGGCCTGCGCCTATCGTGTGCGGCATGAGTGAGACCCCTCCTGAGAACCCGGACTTCGACGCCATGACCCGCGACATCGCGGAGGTCCCGGCGGTCGAGGTGATCGTGACGGTCGCCGTCAACCTGATGAGCGCCGCCGCGGTGAAGCTCGGTCTGACCGAGGAGGGGGATCAGCACAAGGACCTGGACGAGGCCCGCAAGCTGGTGCACGCGTTGGCCGGCCTGCTGGACGCGAGCGCGACGGAGATCAGCTCCTTCCACGCGGCGCCGCTGCGGGACGGGCTGAAGTCGCTCCAGCTCGCCTTCCGCGAGGCGTCGCTCGTGCCGGACGAGCCGGGACAGGGGCCCGGCGAGAAGTACACGGGTCCGGTCTACGGCGGCTGAGCCGCCCTCCCCGCCCGGGGCCGCCGCCCCGGACTACTCCTTCACGTACAGGGGCTCGCCCGGTGGGACGACCTCGGCCGGCAGTACCGCCAGGTCGAGGCCGCGCACCAGGCGGGCCCTGAGCGTTTCGTCGGCGGCCAGCCGCCGGGCCACGGCGCGGGCCGCCTCGGCGGCCGGTGCGGCGGGGTCGAGCACGAGGGCGAGGGTGCCGTCGGCCCGTCCCGGTCCGAGGTGGGCGCGCAGCACGGCGGGCTCGGCGGCGAGGACCGTGCGCACGGCCCCGGCGACCGCGGGGTCCGCGAGCGGGTCGGTGGTGGTGCGGCCCTCGGCGAGGGCGAGCAGGACGGGACCGGTCAGCTCGAACGGCACCGGTCCGGCCAGGTCCAGCACGACCGTGTCGGCCTTCTCGTGCGCCGCCGCCTGCAGCGCCTGGTGCAGGGGCACGGCGACGGGGCGCGCCGCCGGGTCCCAGCGGGCGAGGGAGTCGGTGGAGGTGAACGCCGGGAGGGCGGTGCGGCCGGCCGCCTTGAGGGTGGGGACGGCCATGTCGCTGGTCTTCTCGCGGCGCAGCCCGTTCGCGTCCTCCTCGACCTCCCCCAGCACGGCGACGACGGGGACGAGCAGCCGGGCGTCCCGGAGGGCTTCGAGCACCGGTGCGACGGCGGTGCGGTCCTCGGCCCAGGCGGCGAGTGCCGCGCTCAGCCGGGGGTCGGCGGAGCCGTCGTCGTCGGAGAAGCCGGGGTCGGGGATGTTCTTGTTCGCCACGTCCTCGACCCTATCGGGGGTGCGGGCGGCGCCGCCCGCGGGCCGTCGCGGGGTCCGACGCCGGTCAGAGGCGGTCGGACTCGGCGAGGCGGCGGCGCCGGCCGCGCCAGAGCATCACGGAGGCGACCAGCAGGACGCCGCCGGCGCCGCCCGCGAGCGGGGCGGCCCAGCCGGAGGGGTCGTCGCCGGGGCCGCCGGTGTCCGGGCCGGGGCCGAAGTACTCGTCGCCGTACGCGGCCGCGGTGAGCCCGGCCGGGTCCAGACGGCCGGCCGCCTCGATGGCGGCGGCCGGGTCGACGAACCCGAAGCCGCGCGAGTCGTCGCGTCCCCCTTCGGGCGCGTTGCGGGCGGTGTCCTCCAGCAGCCGTTTGACCTGGGCCGGGGTGAGGCCGGGGTGGGCCGCCCGGACGAGCGCGGCGGCGCCGGAGACGAAGGCGGCCGCGGCGCTGGTGCCCCAGCCCTCGTAGTACTTGCGGTCCGGGTCGGCGATGATCACGTCGACGCCGGGGGCGCTGACCGTGGCGTACCAGCGGCGGGTGGAGAAGGAGGCGCGGGTGCCGTAGCGGTCGACGGCGGTCGCGGCGATCACGCCGGGGTAGGCGGCCGGGTAGGAGATGTGGTCGCCCTTCTCGCCGCCGTTGCCGGCCGACGCGACGACGACCACGCCCTTGTCGAGGGCGTACTGGATGGCCTCGTCCTCGGCGGCCTCGGGGTGGGCGGAGGCGGAGTCGTCGCCGAGAGAGAGGTTGATGACGTCGGCGCCCTGGTCGGCGGCCCAGCGGATGCCCTCGGCCAGGGCGTTGCCGCGGGTCTTGCGGGCCTTGGCGCGGGCCGGGTCGCCGTCCTCGAGGATGACGCGGACGGGCAGGATCTTCGCCTCGGGCGCGACGCCCATGACGCCGTCGGCGTTGCCCGGGCCGTGGCCGTGGCCGGCGATGATCCCGGCCATCGCGGTGCCGTGCCGGGCCCAGGCGCGGTCGCCCTTCCCGGCACCGAACCCGACCAGGTCCCTGCCGTCGAGGACGTTCCCGGCGAGATCGGGGTGGCCGGCGTCGACGCCGGTGTCGAGGACGGCGACGGTGACGCCCGCGCCGCGGGTGGTCTGCCAGGCCTCGGCGGTGTGCATGGCCTCGAGGGACCACTGCCGGGCGCGGATGCCGTCGGCGTGCGCGGCGGTGGCCGGGACGAGGGCGACGGCGGCGGCCAGCAGGAGGCTGAGCGCGGCACCGCGGCGGCTTCGGGCGGCTGTCACCGGGGCGTCTCCGTGGCGGTCGGGTCGGCGGTCTTGCGCAGGCCGCGTTCGACGCGGTCGGCGAGGCCCTGGGCCTCGTGGCCGAGGCCGGCCTGCGCGGGGCGGCGGTCTCGCCGGAGGCCATGGCCTGTTCGGCGGGCAGCGGGTCGTCGACGGTGCGGCCGTCGGCCCAGCCGGAGACGGCGTACACGACGACGGGGGCGTCGGTGAGGACGGACACCGTCCAGGCGGCGCGCTGCGGCGCCCCGAAGTCCGCGGCGACGGTGCCCTTCGCGGCGTACGGCAGCGGCATCAGGTCGGTACGGCGGTCCAGGCCCTCCCGGTCGAACCGGCGGGCCAGCGCGGTCATCGCGGCGGCGTCGGCCTTGGTGAACAGCAGGCCGACGGTGGTGACGTGGCTCTGCGTGGCGTCGGTGTAGGTGGCGCGGAGCAGGCGGGCGCAGCCGACGGGCGCGAGGGCCTTGCGCAGCAGGGGGTCGAAGGCGTCCGCGCAGCCGCCGTCGGGGGCGACGGCGATCCGGGTCCAGGTGCGGTCGGCTCCGCCGGGGCCGGCGCCGCGGCCCGCCACCGTGGGCGGGAACAGCCGGTCGACCGGCACGCTGTGCCACAGCTCGCCGGCCGCGGCGAACCCGCGGCGGGCGCCGTCGTCGCCGGAGTCGCCGGTGAGCCAGCTGCCGGTGACGGCGCCGGTGACGAGTCCGAGCCCGAGCACGAGGCAGACGCCCGCGGCGACGGCCTGTCCCCGCATCCGCCCGCCCGCCGGCCGCGCCGTACGTCCGCGGCCGTACCCGGCCGGCTCCCCGACGGACACCGTCGGGGAGCCCCAGGAGAACGCGGGGTCGGGCACGACGGAGGTGCTGCGGGTGCCGGGGGCGGCCGGGGTTCCCTGGCCGCCGGTGGCACCGGGGGTGGCCTGGCCCCCGGTGGCACCGGGAGTGCCCTGAGCGCCGGGGGCCGCCGGGGTGCCCGGGGCACCGGGACCGGCCGAGGTTCCCGAGCACCAGGAGCGGCCGGGGTTCCCTGCCCGCCCGGCGTCGGGGTCCCCTGGGCGCCGCCGGCCATGAAGCCCACCGTGGTGCCGGTGCGGCCGGACGGCCCGGCGCCGGGGTCGGCGTCGGCGCCGGCCCGGGACACGGACGGGGTGTGCGGGGTGTGCGAGGTACGCGCGGACTCGGGGTGACCGGGCTGGCCGGGCTGTCCGGACGGGCCGGACGCGGAACCGCGCGCAGCGGCTGCCGCGCCCGAGCCGCCCGAAGACCCCGCGGCGGGGCCGTCCGTGACGGGCCGCAGGCGGGTCGTCGTCTCCGCGGCGCTCTCGGCGGGGGCGTCGGCCCGAGGGGACGGCGAGGCGGGACGGGCCGTCGGCGACGACGCCGCACCGGACGACGGCGAGGCCGACGCCGCAGGACCGGACGACGACGGCGACGGCGAGCCCGGGCCGGACGACGACGGCGAGGCCGGTGAGGCCGCGCCGGACGACGGCTGCGACGACGGCGACCCCGGTGAGGCCGCGCCGGACGACGGCTGCGACGCCGGACCGGACGACGGCTGCGACGCCGGACCGGGCGCCGGAGACGGCGCCGGGCGGGGCGGCGGGCCGGGGTCGGGTCCGGGCCGTCGGTGCGGGGCGGCTGCGGCGGGCGGCGGGCCGGCGCCCACGGTCGGCGGCGCGTCCGGAAGCGCGCGGAGGCTCGGGGCGGAGGCGGCGACGTGATGCCGGAGTCGCGGCAGCGGGCGGCCCGGAGGGCGGGCGGCGCGGCCGGCGGGGCGGCGTGGCGGGGGCGGAGGGAAGGCGGCGCGGGTGCGTGGCGCTTCGGTGCTCATGCACCCCCCGTTTCCTCGTGCCCGGGCCGTTGCTCGTGACGTGGTACGCGGTGCACGCTCCTCCCGGCACGCATACCCGCACGGACGGACCGCCATCCCGAGCGGACGGTCCCGGCGCGGACGCCGGACCCGGTGCCGGGGCCGTTCCGCCGTGCGTGCGCGTCACTCTACGGCGTGATCCGGCGCGAAGGGGAACCAGTCCACGCCCCGGGCATTGGCCCGGAACGTCCCCTACCCTGCGGTAATCCGGTCTGGCAGGCTGCGTCCATGACTGCGCGCGCCGCCGACCGGGCTCGTTACGACCGTGCCACCGCCCATCTCGACGCCCCGTTGGCGATCGTGGACCTGGCGGCCTTCGACGCCAACGCGGAGGATCTGGTCCGCCGGGCCGGGGGAAGCCGGTGCGGGTCGCCAGCAAGTCCGTGCGCTGCCGGGCGCTGCTCGAACGGGTCCTGTCCCGGGACGGTTTCGCGGGGTCATGTCCTTCACGCTCGCCGAGTCCCTGTGGCTGGCGCGTTCCGGTGTGGACGACGTGCTGCTGGCGTACCCGTCGGCGGACCGGGCCGGGTACGCCGAGCTGGCCGCCGATCCGAAGCTGGCCGCGGCCGTGACCGTCATGGTGGACGACCCGGCGCAGCTCGACCTGATCGACGCGGCGCGCGACGGCGGGCGGGAGGAGATCCGGGTCTGCCTGGAACTGGACACCTCGCTGCGGCTGCTGGGCGGCCGGGTGCGGGTCGGGGCCGCCGTTCGCCGCTGCACTCCCCGCCGAAGTGGCCGCTCTGGCCCGGGCGGTGGCCCGGCGGCCGGGTTTCCGGGTCGTGGGATCATGGCGTACGAGGGCATGTCGCGGGGTCGGGGACGCGGTGGCCGGGCATCCGCTCAGGTCCCGGGCGATCCGGCTGATGCAGGCCGCGGCCCGCCGGGAGCTGGCGGAGCGCCGCGCGGCGGTGGTGCGGGCGGTGCGGGCGCTCGTGCCGGACCTGGAGTTCGTCAACGGCGGCGGCACGGGCAGTGTGCAGCACACGGCGGCGGAGGACGCGGTCACCGAGGTGGCCGCCGGGTCGGGGCTGTACGTGCCGAGGCTGTTCGACAACTACTCGTCGTTCCGGGCCGTCCGGCCGCCCTGTTCGCCCAGCCCGTGGTCCGCCGGCCGGGGTCGGGGTGGTGACCGTGCTGGGCGGGGGTATCCGGCCTCCGGTGCGGCCGGGCCCGACCGGTCGCCGGTGCCGTATCTGCCGGAGGGGCTGCGCTACGACCCGCAGGAGGGCGCCGGCGAGGTGCAGACGCCGCTGCTCGGGCCCGCCGCCGACGATCTGCTCATCGGCGACAAGGTGTGGTTCCGGCACGCGAAGGCCGGTGAGCTGTGCGAGCGGTTCGAGGCGCTGCACCTGGTCGAGGGCGACGAGGTGACCGCGACCGTGCCGACGTACCGGGGCGAGGGGCGCACGTTCCTCTGACGCGGCCCGGCGGCCCCGCGGCGGAGTTCAGTCGGCCGGGCCGAGGCTGTTGCCCACGCCGCCGCCCGGGTCCGCGTCGCCGACCGCCCGGATGCCCTTGGTGATCCTGTCCATGTCGGAGAGCGGCGGGCCGTCCTCGCCGGCGTCGAAGACGTAGCGGACGAGGACCGGGGAGCCGGTGCCGACGCTGGACGGGAAGACCAGCGACTGGACGTAGCCGCCGGGCCCTTGGCGGTCTTCACCCGCCAGCGGACGAAGTACCCGGCGCGGCCGGCCACCGCGACCGGCCCGGACTTCACGACCTCGTGGGACTCCATGCCGCCGAAGGGCTTGTTGCCGATCAGGTCGCGGTCGTAGGCGTCCTCGGCCGCGTCCTCGATGTCCTGTTCGGCGAGCACCTTGGGCGAGGTCTCGTCGTTCACGGTCACCGTGCGGGAGATGACCATGCCGTGCCGGCACACGCCCTCGTCGCCGGGGCAGTCGTAGGTGCCGTCCGTGGTCATCATGACGTCGTCCTGGGAGACGTACTGCGGCCGGACCCAGCCGTCGAGCAGCGGGAAGGTGACGCCGTTGAGCTGGTCCTCGACGACGGCCGGATCGTCGGCGGAGGGCCCGGAGGCCTGGGGCGGGGCGGTGGAGGGCGAGGCGGTGGGCGGCTCGCCCGCCGGTGCCGCGCCGGTGGAGACGGTTCCCGGCGGCGGCCCGGCGTCCGCGGCGCCGCCGCCGTCCTCGCCGAGGACGAGCGCGCCCGTGACGATCGCCGCGACGAGGACCGCGGCGGCGGCCGTCACGGCGACGGCCCTGCCCCGCCCGGTGCCCACCGCGGACGGTGCCGGGCCGCCGGTGAACAGCGGCACGGTCGGCTGCGGCGGCGGCACCGGCGGCTGCCCGGCGGGCTCCGGGGCGCGCCGGTGCTCGGTCCAGGCCGTGCCGTCCCACCAGCGTTCCAGGTGGGGGGACGACGGGTCTCGGTACCAGCCGGGCGGGGGCGTCATGCTCATGCGGGCACTGTAAGGCGACCGCTACAGCGGTGTGACGTACGCCCCGAAATCCCGCCGTCGACGAGGAAGTCGGTGGCGTTGACGAACGAGGAGTCGTCGCTGGCCAGGAAGGCGACGGCGGCGGCGATCTCCTCGGCCTCGGCGAACCGGCCCAGCGGGATGTGGACGAGGCGCCGCGCGGCCCGCTCGGGGTCCTTGGCGAAGAGTTCCTGGAGGAGGGGGTGTTGACCGGTCCGGGCAGAGCGCGTTGACGCGGATGCCCTCCCGCGCGAACTGCACGCCCAGTTCCCGGGACATGGCGAGGACGCCGCCCTTGGAGGCGGTGTAGGAGATCTGGCTGGTGGCCGCGCCCATCCGGGCCACGAACGAGGCGGTGTTGATGATGGAGCCCCGGCCCTGGCGCCGCATGTAGGGGATGGCGGCCTTGCAGCACAGGTAGACGGAGGTGAGGTTGACCTCCTGGACGCGCTTCCAGGCCTCCAGGCCGGTCTCCAGGATGGAGTCGTCGTCGGGCGGGGAGATGCCGGCGTTGTTGAAGGCCACGTCGACGCTGCCGTAGGTGTCGTACGCCGTCCGGAACAGGGCCTCGACCTGCTCGGGGTCGGTGACGTCGACCTGGACGAAGGTCCCGCCGGTCTCCTCGGCGGCGGCCTTGCCGCGGGTCTCGTCGACGTCGCCGCAGACGACGTTCGCGCCCTCGGAGGCGAGCCGGCGGGCCGCGGCGAGTCCGATGCCGCTGCCGGCACCGGTGACGACGGCGGTACGGCCGACCAGGCGGCGGCAGATGTTCTCCTGTGCGGTCACTGTGCGGGGCCCTCCGTGCTCGTGGGACGTTGCTGATGAAGACGTTCTTGGTCTCGGTGAAGGCGGCGAGGGCGTCCGGGCCCAGCTCGCGGCCGATGCCGGACTGCTTGAAGCCGCCGAACGGGGTCCAGTAGCGGACGCTGGCGTGGGAGTTGACGGACAGGTTCCCGGCCCGGACGGCCGCCGAGACGCGCAGCGCCCGGCCGACGTCCCGGGTCCACAGGGACCCGGAGAGGCCGTAGTCGGTGGCGTTGGCCAGGCGGACGGCGTCGGCCTCGTCGTCGAACGGCAGCACGACGGCGACGGGACCGAAGACCTCCTCGACGGCCACCCGCGCGTCCGGGTCCACGCCGGTCAGGACGGTGGGCGGGAACCAGAAGCCGGGGCCCTCGGGCGCCTTGCCGCGGATGCCGTCGGCGCCGGCCGGGACGTAGGAGCGGACCCGGTCCAGCTGGGTGCGGGAGATCAGCGGGCCCATCTGGGTCTGCTCGTCGGCCGGGTCGCCGACCCGTACGGCCTCGACGGCGGGGGCGAGCAGGTCCAGGAACCGGTCGTACACGGACCGCTGGACGAGGATGCGGGTGCGGGCGCAGCAGTCCTGGCCGGAGTTGTCGAGGAAGGACATGGGGGCGGCGGCCGCGGCCGCCTCCAGGTCGGCGTCGGCGAAGACGATGTTGGGGCTCTTGCCGCCGAGTTCCAGGGTGACGCGCTTGAGGAGGGCCGAGCCCTTGGCCAGCACCTGTCTGCCCACGGCGGTGGACCCCGTGAAGACGATCTTGGCGACGCCCGGGTGCTCGACGAGGGCGTTGCCGGCGACGGAACCGTGGCCGGGCAGCACCTGGAACAGGTCCTCGGGGAGTCCGGCGGCCAGGGCGAGTTCGGCCAGGCGCAGCGCGGTCAGCGGGGTCGTCTCGGCGGGCTTGAGGATCACCGCGTTGCCCGCGGCGAGGGCCGGGGCGGTGCCCCAGGCGGCGATCGGCATGGGGAAGTTCCAGGGCGCGATGACGCCGACGACGCCGAGCGGTTCGAGGATGGTGACGTCGAGGCCGCCGGGGACCGGGATCTGGCGGCCGGTGAGCCGCTCGACGCCGCCGGCCGCGTAGTCGAGCAGGTCGCGGACGTTGCCGGCCTCCCAGCGGGCGTTGCCGACGGTGTGGCCGGCCTCGCGGACCTCCAGCAGGGCCAGTTCCTCGAGGTGGTCGTCGACGGCGGCGGCGAAGCGGCGCAGCAGGCGGGCGCGGTCGCCGGGCGCGAGGGCGGCCCAGCCGGCCTGGGCCCGCGCGGCCCGTACGACGGCGGCGTCGACGTCGGCCTCGGTGGCGCCGGGGACGGTGGCGACGACCTCCTCGGTCGCCGGGTTCAGGACGTGGAGTGCGTACTCGTGCGACACGAAGGGCCTCACATGCGTTCGAAGGAGCGGCGCAGCTCCCAGTCGGTGACCGCGGCGTCGAAGGCGTCCACCTCGACGCGGGCCATGTTGCGGTAGTGCGCGACGACCTCGTCGCCGAAGGCGGCCTTGGCGATGGGGCTGGTCTCCCACAGCTCGGCGGCCTCGCGCAGGGTGGTGGGGACGTGCTCGAAGCCGGCGGTGTAGGCGTTGCCGGGGCAGGGCTCGGGCAGTTCGAGTCCCTGCTCGATGCCGTGGAGGCCGGCGGCCACCATGCCCGCGACCGCCAGGTGCGGGTTGACGTCGCCGCCGGGCAGCCGGTTCTCGAAGCGCAGGGAGGGGCCGTGGCCGACCACGCGCAGCGCGCAGGTGCGGTTGTCGTGGCCCCAGGCGACGGCGGTGGGGGCGAAGGAGCCGGGCTGGAACCGCTTGTAGGAGTTGATGTTGGGGGCGTAGAGGAGCGAGAAGTCCCGCAGTGCGGCGAGCTGGCCGGCGAGGAAGTGCCGCATGGTGTCGGACATGCCGTCCGGCCCGTCGCCCGCCATCACGCTTGTGCCGTTCTCGTCCGCGAGGGACAGGTGGATGTGGCAGGAGTTGCCCTCGCGCTCGTCGTACTTGGCCATGAAGGTGAGGGAGACGCCTTCCTGGGCGGCGATCTCCTTGGCGCCGGTCTTGTAGATCGCGTGCTGGTCGCAGGTGACCAGGGCCTCGTCGTAGCGGAAGGCGATCTCGTGCTGGCCGGGGTTGCACTCGCCCTTGGCGGACTCGACGGTGAGGCCGGCGGCGGCCATCTCGTTGCGGATGCGGCGCAGCAGCGGCTCGACGCGGCCGGTGCCGAGCACCGAGTAGTCGACGTTGTACTGGTTGGCCGGGGTCAGGCCGCGGTAGCCGGCGTCCCAGGCCTGCTCGTAGGTGTCCTTGAAGACGATGAACTCCAGCTCGGTGCCGACCTGGGCGGTGAGTCCGCGTTCGGCGAGACGCTCGAGCTGGCGGCGCAGGATCTGGCGGGGGGCGGCGACGACGGGGCTGCCGTCGTTCCAGGCGAGGTCGGCGACGAGCAGGGCGGTGCCCTCGTTCCAGGGCACCCGGCGCAGGGTGGTGGGGTCCGGGTGCATGGCGAAGTCGCCGTAGCCCCGGTCCCAGGACGACATCTCGTAGCCGTCGACGGTGTTCATCTCGGCGTCGACGGCGAGCAGGTAGTTGCAGCCCTCCGTGCCGTGCTCCAGGACCTCGTCGAGGAAGAAGCGGGCGGCGAACCGCTTGCCCTGGAGCCGTCCTTGCATGTCGGGGAAGGCCAGGACGACAGTGTCGATCTCGCCGCCGCGACGAGGGCGTGCAGCTCCTCGACGGCGAGCGGGGGTGTGCGGTCTGCCACGGGAAGGCCTCCTTCGGGCGCTTCGGTCAGCCGGGAGCCATAAGGTATTGCCGAGAACCATTGCTTGGGAAGGGGGTACCGCTGCATGTCGCAGGCGGACGCGGAGCGCGCGGCGGTCGCGGCGGGGGCGAGGGCGGTGACCGGCTCGCCCCGGTGCTGCGGCCGGTGCGGGCGGGCAACGGCTTCGAGGAGGCCCTGGAGCAGATCCTCCAGGTGGTGCGGCTCGGACTGGTGCCGGGCGGCGGGCGGCTGCCGTCCGAGCGGGAGCTGGCCGAGCGGCTCGGCATCAGCCGCGTGACCCTGCGCGAGGTGCTGAAGGTCCTCCAGGACCAGGGCCTGATCGAGGCCCGGCGCGGGCGGTACGGCGGCACGTTCGTGCTGCCCCGCACCGAGACGCCCGGCGAGGAGGAGCTGCGGCGCCGGCTGCGGGACGTGGACGTGGAGGACACGCTGCGCTTCCGGGAGGTGCTGGAGGTCGGCGCGGCCGGGCTGTGCGCCGGGCACGGGCTGACGGACGGGCAGGCGGACCGGCTGCGCACGGCGCTCGCCCGGACCCACGACGCGCCGCTCGCGGAGTACCGGCGCCAGGACACGCTGCTCCACCTCACGCTGGCCGAGCTGTCCGGTTCCCCGACGCTCACCGCCCAGTACGCGGCCGTCCGCGCGAAGGTCAACGACCTCCTCGACTGCATCCCGCTGCTGGTGCGCAACCTGGAGCACTCCCAGCGCCAGCACACCGCGCTGGTGGAGGCCGTGCTCGACGGGGACGCCGACGGGGCGCGGGAGATGATGCGCGAGCACTGCGCGGGGACGGCGGCCCTGCTGCGCGGCTTCCTCACCTGACGGCGGGCGGGGAG
This sequence comes from Streptomyces sp. SW4, assembly GCA_003248315.1. GTDB lineage: Bacteria > Actinomycetota > Actinomycetes > Streptomycetales > Streptomycetaceae > Streptomyces. The sequence goes on along the minus strand of QKWM01000004.1, from coordinate 4,498,554 downwards.
CGGCGCGTTCGACGGGGGCGGGGACGGCGCAGTGACCGGGGCGCGCGGGCGGGGGCCGGCGCGGGCGGTGGACGCGCGGGGGCGGGAGCGGCGCGTTCGACGGGCGCGCGGGGGCGGGGAGCGGCGCGTTTACGGGGACGTTACGCACGGGTCTTGATTTCCCCCGTCGGCACCGCAAAGGTATGGGGCCATTCCATTGAGCTTCCGCCCCCGTGGGGAGTCGTGCCGATGACCGTGGATTCCACCCGACAGCGCTCCGCCGGCGAGGCGGACGACTATCTCGAACGCAGGGCCCTGCGCCGGGGCAGCGCCGGCTGGCTGCTGCTGACCGGCCTCGGCGTCGCCTACGTCGTCTCCGGCGACTACTCCGGCTGGAACTTCGGCCTCGCCGAGGGCGGCTTCGGCGGCCTCGCCGTCGCCATGGTGCTCATGGGCCTGATGTACACCTGCATGGTGTTCGCGCTGGCCGAGCTCTCCTCGATCCTGCCCACCGCGGGCGGCGGCTACGGCTTCGCGCGCCGGGCCCTCGGCCCCTGGGGCGGCTTCCTGACCGGCACCGCGATCCTCATCGAGTACGTCCTCGCGCCCGCCGCCATCGCCATCTTCATCGGCGACTACGTCGAGTCGCTCGGCCTGTTCGGCCTGGAGTCCGGCTGGCCGGTCTACCTCGCCTGCTTCGTGATCTTCATCGGCATCCATCTGTGGGGCGTCGGCGAGGCACTGCGCTTCAGCTTCGTCGTCACCGGCATCGCGGTCGCCGCGCTGCTGGTCTTCGCGGTCGGCGCCTTCGCGGAGTTCGACGCCTCCGGCCTGGACGACATCCCGGTGGACCCGGACGCCTTCGGCGCGAGCTCCTGGCTCCCGATGGGCCTGCTGGGCATCTGGGCCGCGTTCCCGTTCGGGATGTGGTTCTTCCTCGGCGTGGAGGGGGTGCCGCTCGCCGCCGAGGAGACCCGGGACCCGGCGCGCACGCTGCCGCGGGCGATCCGCTGGTCGATGGGCATCCTGGTGCTGCTGGCCCTGGTGACGTTCTTCGCCGCGGCGGGCGCGCGGGGCTCGGCGGCGATCCAGGAGGCGGGCAACCCGCTCGTCGAGGCGCTCCAGCCGGACGGGGAGGCCACGGCGCTGAGCCGGATCGTGAACTACGCGGGCCTGGCCGGCCTGGTCGCCTCGTTCTTCTCCCTGATCTACGCGGGCTCGCGCCAGCTGTTCGCGCTGTCCCGCGCGGGCTACCTGCCCGTTTCCTGTCGCTGACCAGCAGCCGCAAGGCGCCCTACCTGGGCCTGCTGGTGCCGGGCGCGATCGGTTTCGCGCTGGCCGCCGGTACGGGGACGGTGCGCGCATGCTGAACGTGGCGGTGTTCGGCGCGACGATCTCCTACGCGCTGATGTCGCTGTCCCACATCGTGCTGCGCCGCCGGGAGCCCGGCCTGGAACGGCCCTACCGCACGCCGGGCGGGGTGCTGACCTCCTCGGTCGCGCTGACGCTGGCCTGCGCCGCACTCGTCGCCACGTTCCTCGTCGACGTGACGGCGGCGCTCATCGCGCTCGCGGTGTACGCGGTGGCCGTGGCCTACTTCGGGCTGTACAGCCGCAAGCGGCTGGTGGCGAAGGCCCCGGAGGAGGAGTTCGCGGCGCTGGCGGCCGCGGAGGCAGAGTTGGCACGGGACTGAGTCCGAGGAGACAGGGAGTTCATGGTGGCCAGGCCGCTGATCGGCGTCAGTACGTATCTGGAGACCGGCGCGCGCTGGGGCGTGTGGGAGCTGGAGGCGGCGCTGCTGCCCGCCGGGTACCCGCGGCTGGTGCAGCGCGCGGGCGGCCTGGCCGCGATGCTGCCGCCGGACGCGCCGGAGCACGCGGCGGCGGCCGTGGCCCGTCTCGACGGGCTGGTCGTCTCCGGGGGCCCGGACGTGGAACCGGTCCGCTACGGCGCGGAACCCGGCCCGCGCACCGGGCCGCCCGCCCGCGAGCGGGACGCGTGGGAGCTGGCGCTCATCGAGGCGGCGCTCCAGGCACGGGTGCCGCTGCTCGGCATCTGCCGGGGGATGCAGCTGCTGAACGTCGCCCTGGGCGGCACCCTCGTCCAGCACATCGACGGCCACGCCGAGGTCGTGGGCGTGTTCGGCGGCCACCCGGTGAAGCCGGTGCCGGGGACGGTGTACGCGGGATCGTGCCGGAGGAGTCGTTCGTCCCCACGTACCACCACCAGGCGGTGGACCGGCTCGGCGCGGGCCTGGTCGCGTCCGCGTACGCGGCGGACGGCACGGTGGAGGCGGTGGAACTGCCGTCCGCCGAGAGCTGGGTGCTGGGCGTCCAGTGGCATCCGGAGATGGGCGAGGACCTGCGCGTGATGCGGGCCCTGGTGCGGGCGGCGGGCGGCGGCTGACGCCCCGGGACGACCGCTCGGGGCTGCGGCCACCCGGACCGCCGGCCCCGGGGCGGCCGCCCGCGGGCACGACCGCCCGCGGCGAGGGCCCCGGCCGGCGGTCCGGAGCGGCTAGCCGCGGGTCAGGGACAGCAGCTGGCGGGCGGGGCCCGTCGGACGGTGGCCCGTGGGCCAGACGGCACGGAGGTCGCGGGCGAGCGCGACGTCCGCCACCGGCACCCGGACCAGACGCCGCATCGACAGTTCCTCGCCGACGGCCAGTTCGCTCAGGACGGCGGGGCCCGCGCCGCTCACCGCGGCGGCCTTCACGGCGGTCGTCGAGGACAGTTCGATCAGCGGCCGGGCGAGGCCGCCCAGCGCGGCGTCCAGGACCTGCCGGGTGCCGGAGCCCTTCTCCCGCAGGATCAGCGGGGTCGCCGCCAGCTCCGCCGCGGCCAGCGGCCGGCGCCGCCGGGCCCAGGGGTGACCCGGCGCCGTCACCACGATCAGCCGGTCGTGGGCGATGACGGCCGAGTCCAGCCCGGCCGGGACGCTCACCCCCTCCACGAACCCCAGATCGGCCTCGCCGGCCAGCAGCCGCTCGGCCACCGCCGTCGAGTTCCCGGCGAGCAGGGAGACCGCCGTGTCCGGCCGCTGGGCCCGCAGCGCGAGCAGCCAGCCCGGCAGCAGGTACTCGGCGATCGTCATGCTCGCCGCCACCCGCAGCCGCGAGTCCCTGCGGTCCCGCAGCGCCTGCGCACCCGCGTCGAAGGCCTCGGCCGCCTCGACGATCCGCCGCGCCCAGTCCGTGACGAGGGCGCCGGCGTCGGTGAGCCGGGATCCCCGCGGCGACCGGTCCACGAGCGCGACGCCCAGCTGGCGTTCCATGGAGCGGACGCGGCTGCTGGCCGCCGGCTGGGTGATGCCCAGCTCGCGTGCCGCGCCGCCGAGGCTGCCCAGGCGCGCCACCGCCAGCAGAAGTTCCAGGGCGCCCAGGTCCGGTACCCGGTGCGCCAGCGATCCGGCGGCCGTCCGGCCGGCCGCGCCGCCCTCCTCCGTGTTGCCCATAACCCCAGTTTATGTGGTCATAGGGTCATGATCCCTGGTCCGGGGCATGGATCCCGGCGACCGTGGGGTCATGGTCACCGCAGCCCAGCCCCTGCCCCGTGCCGCAGTCCGCCCGCCCCGCGCACCGGCCGTCCGCCATCTCGGGCCCAACTGGTACGCGTGCGTCATGGGCACCTCCATCGTGGCCACCGCCGGCGCCGCGCTCCCCCTGCGCGTCCCCGGGCTGCGCACGGCCTGCACGGCCGTCTGGGCGTTCGCCCTCCTGCTGCTCGTGGCCCTGCTCACGGCCCGGTCGCTGCACTGGCTGCACCACCGCGACCAGGCCCGCGCCCATCTGCTCGACCCGGCGGCGGCACCGTTCTACGGCTGTCCGGCGATGGCGCTGCTGGCCGTCGGCGGCGGCGCGCTCACCGTCGGCCGGGACTGGCTCGGCGAGCCCGTCGCCGTGGGGCTGGACGCCGTGCTGTTCACCGCCGGCACGGCCGTCGGACTGGCGGCCGCCGTCGCCGTCCCGTATCTGATGGCCGTACGCCACCGGGTGGAGCCGTCGCAGGCCAGTCCCGTGTGGCTGCTGCCGCTGGTGGCGCCGATGGTGTCGGCCGCCGTCGGCCCGCTGCTGGTCCCCCACCTCCCGCCCGGGCAGCCCCGGCAGACCCTGCTGCTGGCCTGCGTCGCCCTGTTCGGGGTGAGCCTGCTCGCCACCCTGGTCATGCTGCCGGTGATCTTCGCGCGGCTGGTGACGGGAGGTCCGCTGCCGCTCGCCCTGACACCGTCGCTGTTCCTGGTGCTGGGCCCGCTCGGGCAGTCCACCACCGCCGTCGGCCAGTTCGCGGACGTCGCCCCGGGCGTCGTACCGGCCCCGTACGACCGCGGCTTCGAGGTCCTGGCCGTGCTGTACGGGGTGCCCGTGACCGGCTTCGCCCTGCTGTGGCTCGGCCTCGCCACCGCGCACGTGGTCCGGGCCCGCCGGGCCGGCATGCGCTTCTCGATGACCTGGTGGTCGTTCACCTTCCCGGTGGGCACGTGCGTCACCGGCGCCGAGTCGCTGGCCCGGCACACCGGGCTCGCCGTGTACGAGGGGCTCGCCGTCCTGCTCTACGCCGGGCTGCTCGCCGCCTGGGCGGTGGCCGCCGTGCAGACCGGACGCGGGCTGGTCAGCGGCGGGCTGCTCGCAGGGCCTCGCCCAGCACCCGCGGCGCCTCGGCCAGCGACGGCCCGTACCAGGTCAGGTGCCGCCCGCTGACGAGGGCGCAGGGCAGGCCGGGAAAGGCCTCGGGGCCGTCGCCGGCGGTGAAGCGGTAGGGCTCGTCGGGGAGGACGACGACGTCCGGGCGGGCCGCCCGCAGCTCCTCGGCCGGCACCCTCGGGTAGCGCTCGGCGTGACCGGCGTGGACGTGGTCGACGCCGAGACGGGCCAGGACGTCACCGGCGAAGGTGTCGCGGCCCAGCACCATCCACGGGCGGCGCCAGACCGGCACGACGGCCCTGAGGCGGTGCTCCGGCACCGGCAGCGCCGCCCAGGCCTCCTCCGCCTCGTCCAGCCAGCGCGGCCGGGATCCGGCGCCGCACGCCGTGAGCACCCGGGCCAGCTCGGTGAAGGCCTGCGGGACGGAGCGCACCTCGGTGACCAGCACCTCCAGGCCCGCGGCCCGCAGGACCTGGAGGTCCTCGGCGCGGTTCTCCTCCTCGTTGGCGAGCACCAGGTCGGGGGCGAGGCCGACGATGCGCCCGGTCTTCGGGTTCTTGGTGCCGCCGATCCGGACGACGTCGAGGTCCGCCGGGTGCGTGCACCAGTCGGTGGCACCGGCGAGGGCGCCCGGGAGCGTACGGGCGACGGTCTCCGTCAGGGACGGCACCAGGGAGACGACGCGCACCCTGCCGGTCACCCGTGCGGCCGGTCGCGGACGGCCTCGATGTGCTCGGCGACGGCGACGACGATCATCCGGGTGTCGGGCACCGTGGCCCGCCAGCGGTGCCGGACACCGCCGGTGAGGTACAGCGTGTCGCCGCGGCCGAGCCGGTAGGCGCGGCCCTCGGCCTCGATCTCGACCGCGCCCTCCGCGACGTACATCAACTGGTCGTTGCGGTACTGCAGCTCGCGGCCCGCGTCGTGGTCGCCGGTGAACTCCGAGGCGTGCATCTGGTGGTGGCCGCGGACCAGGGACCGCACCCGTGGCCGGAACGCGGGCTCGGGTCCTCGGCGCGGACCACGTCGACACTGCACGCGGGGTCGGCGGCGGCGAGCAGCTCCACCGCGGTGGTGCGCAGGGCGTCGGCCACCTTCTCCAGGGAGCCGCGGCTGGGCCGGGCCCGGTCGTTCTCGACCTGGCTGAGGAAGGGCACCGACAGGCCGCTGCGCTCGGCCACGACGGCGAGGGTGAGTTCCAGGGCGCGGCGGCGCCGCCGCACGGCCGCGCCCACACGGAGGGGCTGTTCTTTGTGGTCGCCCATCGCTCCGGCTCCCTCCTTCACCCGTCGTCGTGCCGTCACCGTGCCCGGGACCGGGCGCCGTTCTCCTGATGAGTTCTCTGCACCCTACGCATGTTCGGCAAACCGTTTCCCGCGCCCGTCCCATCGGTGTCGCGCCCGGGCGGTTCCTGCCTCACACTTCTCGCCACGGGTTCCGGCCCGGCCCGGCCGCCCGCCGTCCCGCCCGGGTGAGCCGGGACTTGCGAATCTACCGGGTTCCCCGGCTGTCTCCCATACCTCCTGGGAACCAGGTTCGGGCCGAGGTGTGGCGCTCCGTGGTTGTCCGGATCCTTGCCGTGTTCCACGGGGTGGCGGACGGGTCGTGAAAGGGGTGTGCCCCGCGCGTGGCAGCGCGGGCACACCCCTTTGCGGACGCCGGGGCCACCGGACGACGGCGGCCGGGCCCGTCGCGGGCCGGGACCTAGGAGGCGGTCATCCGCTCGGCCACCTCCGGGTGCTCCTCCAGCCAGGCCGCGACGGCCTCCTCCTCGTTGCCCTGGCCGCGGTTCTTGATCTCCGCCTCCAGGGTGGCGAGCTCCTCCTCGCTCATCGAGAAGTTCTTGATCCACTCGGTGAGCCGGGGGTACTGCTCCGGGAACTTCTTGCTGGCGATCGTGTGGATCTTGTTGTTCTCGCCCCAGGCCTTCTCGGGGTCCGCCAGCTTGGTCAGGTCGTACTCGGCGTAGGCCCAGTGGGGCGACCACAGGGTGACCGCGATCGGCTTCTTCTGGGCGTAGGCGCGCTTGAGCTCGGCCAGCATCGCCGGCGTGGAGCCGTCGACGACCTCGTACTCGTCCTGGAGGCCGTACGCGGGCAGAACGCTCTTCTTCAGCAGGTTCATCTGGCCGGTGCCCGGCTCGATGCCGATGATCCGCCCGCCGAAGAGGTCGGCCTTGCCCTTGAGGTCCGCCATGGACTTGACGTCCTTGACGTACGAGGGCACGGCGATCTCCAGCGAGGTGGGCTCGTACCAGCTGCCCAGGTCGGAGAGGTCGTCCTTGCTCTTGTCCCAGTAGTTCTTCTGGGCGTGCGGCAGCCAGGCGTCGAAGTTGAGGTCGAGGTCACCGGAGGCCAGGCCGGTGTAGACCGGGCCGACGTCCATCTGCTTGAGGTTCAGCTTGTAGCCGCGCCGCTCCAGGACGTTCTTCCACAGGTAGGTGACGGCGATGTCCTCGTCCACGGGAACCAGGCCACGTCCAGCGGACGCTTGGCCTCCGCCGGGGCGGAGCCGGAGCCGCCCTCGACCGGGCCCACCGGTCGACCAGGCCCGGGTTGTCCTTCAGCCAGGCGCGCACGGCGTCCTGCTGCTTGCCCTTGCCCGCCTTGTTGATCTCGGCCTCGAGGCTGGTGAGCTGCTTCTCGCTCATCTTGAAGTTCTTCAGCCACTTGGCGACGGTCGGGTTGTCGCCGGCGAAGCCCTTGCGGGAGAGCGTGTGCACGCCGTCGCCCTCGCCCCAGGCACCCTTGGGGTCCTTCAGCTTCTTCAGCTCGTAGTCGTTGTACGCCCAGTGCGGGGACCAGAGCGTGACGACGATCGGCTCCTTCTTGCTGTAGGCCCGCTTCAGCTCGGCCAGCATCGCCGGCGTGGAGCTGTCGACGACCTTGTACTCCTTGTCGAGACCGTACTCCTTGAGGACCTTGCTCTTCAGCAGGGCCATCTCACCGGCGCTGGGCTCGATGCCGGTGATCTTGCCGCCGAAGAGGCCGGCCTTGCCCTTGAGGTCCTCCAGGGAGTCGACGTCCTTCATGTACGCCGGGACGGTCAGCTCCAGCGAGGTGGGGCCGTACCAGGCACCGAGGTCGTCGAGCTGCTCGCCGTACTTCTTCCAGTACTGCGAGTGGGTCGTCGGCAGCCAGGAGTCGGTCTGGAAGTCGACGCTGCCCTGCGCCAGCGCGGTGTAGAGCGGGCCGGCCTCGAACTGCTTGGCCTCGACCTCGTAGCCGCGCTGCTCCAGGATCTCCTTCCACAGGAACGTGGAGGCGACGCCCTCGTCCCACGGGATGTAGCCGATGCTGATCTTCTCGCCCTGGCCGACGTTCTTGCCGTCGGCGGCCTTGCCGGCCTCGCCGGCGCCGCCGAACATGCCCATGCCGCCGGCGACCAGGCCGAGGATCACGACGCCGATCACGGCGACCTGCGGACGGGGGCGGTAGGACCAGATCTTCAGGCCGCCCTTGGCCGCGCGGGCCTTGGCGGCGGCGCGGCGGCCCAGCGGCGACACCTGGGTGCCCAGGGCGCTGGTCATCCGGTCCAGGTAGATCGCGAGGATGACGATGGCGACACCGGCCTCGGAGCCGAGGCCCACGTTGAGCTGGCCGATGGACTCCATGACGGCGCCGCCGAGACCGCCCGTGCCGACCATGCCGGCGATCGCGGCCATGGACAGGCCGAGCATGATGACCTGGTTGACGCCGGCCATCACCGTGGGCAGGGCCAGCGGGAGCTGGACGCGCAGCAGGGTGTTGCGGGGAGTCGTACCGAACGCCTCGGCGGCCTCCACCAGTTCCTTGTCGACCTGCCGGATGCCCAGTTCGGTCATGCGCACGCCCGGGGCGAGCGCGAAGATCAGGGTCGCGACGATGCCGGGGGCGGAGCCGGTGCCGAAGAACAGGATCGCCGGGATGAGGTAGATCATCGCCGGGAGGGTCTGCATGAAGTCCAGGACCGGCCGGACGAACGCGCTGACCCGGTCGGAGCGGGCCGCCCAGATGCCGAGGGGCACCGAGATCACCAGCGCGATGACCGTGGCGACCAGCAGCAGCGCCAGCGTCACCATCGCGTCCTCCCACAGCCCGAGGGAGTCGATGAAGGCGAAGCCCGCGAAGGAGAGGACACCGGCGAGGGTGCCGCGCAGCCAGAAGGCCAGCACCGCGAAGATGCCGGCGAGCAGCAGCGGCTCGGGCGCCTGGAGGACGGTGTTGATGCCGTCGTAGGCACCGGTGAAGACGCTCTTGCAGAAGGTGAAGAGCCAGGAGACGTTGTCGAGCAGCCAGTCGACGCTGCTGTTGACCCAGTCGCCGAGCGGAATCCTAGGCACGCGCCATCACCTTCTCGCCGCCCTTGTCCTGCGGGGCGTCGCAGGTGCCCTGGGCGGCCTGCTCGTCCCCGATGAAGCCGACCAGCCGCTGCCGGGGCACGACACCGACCAGGGCGTCGGCGCCGTCGACGACGGCCACGGGGTGCGGGACCCGGGCGCTGATGGCGCACAGCTCGGTGAACGGGGTGTCCGGCGTGGCGGTCTCGCAGGCGCAGTCGGCCTCGTCGCCGCTGACGTCGGTGTCCATGACGGCACCGGCGGTCAGCACCCGGGAGCGGTCGACGTCCTGGGTGAAGGAGGCGACGTAGTCGTTGGCGGGCCGCATCAGGATGTCCTGCGCGGTGCCGATCTGCACGATCCGGCCGTCGCGCATGACGGCGATGCGGTCGCCCAGGCGCATGGCCTCGTTGAGATCGTGGGTGATGAAGACGATCGTCTTCTTCAAGGTCTTCTGCAGCTCCAGCAGCTGGTCCTGCATGTCGCGGCGGATCAGCGGGTCGAGCGCGCTGAAGGACTCGTCCATCAGCAGCAGGTCGGCGTCGGTGGCGAGCGCGCGGGCGAGGCCGACGCGCTGCTGCATACCGCCGGACAGCTCGTCCGGCCAGGACTTCTCCCAGCCGGCCAGGCCGCACAGGGCGAGCGCCTCGTCGGCGCGGCGTTCGCGCTCGGCGCGGGGCACGCCCTGCACTTCCAGGCCGTAGGCAGCGTTGTCACGGACGCTGCGGTGCGGGAACAGCGCGAAGTGCTGGAAGACCATGCTGATCTTCTTCGAGCGGACCTCCCGCAGCCGGCGCTCGCTCAGCTCGGTCAGATCCTCGCCCCCGAAACGGACGTGGCCCGCGGTCGGCTCCAGCAGGCCGTTGAGCATGCGCAGCAGCGTGGACTTGCCGGACCCCGACAGGCCCATGACGACGAATATCTCGCCCGGCTCGACGGTGAAGGAGGCGTCGATCACGGCGGCCGTGGTGCCGTCCGCGCGCAGCTCCTTCCGGTCGGCGCCCTGGCGCAGTCGCTCGACTGCCTGGTCCGGTTGTCTGCCGAACACCTTGTACAGATGTTCGGCCTCTAGCCTCGCTGACACGCTTACCTCTTGACTCGGGGACAAGGACACGGAAAAGCAAAGACTGGCTAACAGTTGAAGTTTTCAACCAGCTTTGATCCGGCAGCGCGCCTGCCCCGATCGCCGACCGCCAAACTCGACAGTGACCGGCTTCACACCGCCTTCACCACCCCGGCCACCTGCCCGCGGGTACGGCCGCACGCCCTGCGGCATGATGCGGAGGGTGACCGGACGACTGATGCTTCTCGACACCGCCTCCCTCTACTTCCGCGCCTACTTCGGCGTCCCGGAGTCCGTGAAGGCCCCCGACGGCACCCCCGTGAACGCCGTGCGCGGGCTGCTCGACTTCATCGACCGCCTCGTCAAGGACCACCGGCCGGACCGGCTGGTGGCCTGCATGGACGCCGACTGGCGCCCGCAGTGGAGGGTCGAGCTGATCCCCTCGTACAAGGCGCACCGCGTGGCCGAGGAGCACGAGGCCGGGCCGGACGAGGAGGAGGTGCCCGACACCCTGTCGCCGCAGGTGCCGGTCATCGAGGCCGTCCTCGACGCCCTCGGCATCGCCCGCGTCGGCGTGCCCGGCTACGAGGCCGACGACGTGATCGGCACGTACACGGCCCGCGCCGCCGGACCGGTCGACATCGTCACCGGGGACCGCGACCTCTACCAGCTCGTCGACGACGCCCGGGGCGTGCGGGTGCTCTACCCCGTCAAGGGCGTCGGCACCCTCCAGCTCACCGACGAGGCGGTCCTGCGGGAGAAGTACGGCGTCGACGGCCGCGGCTACGCCGATCTGGCGCTGCTGCGCGGCGACCCGAGCGACGGCCTGCCCGGGGTGGCCGGGGTCGGCGAGAAGACGGCGGCCAAGCTGCTGGCCGAGTTCGGCGACCTCGCGGGCATCCTCGCCGCGGTCGACGACCCGCGCGCGAAGCTCACGCCCACCCAGCGCAAGCGCCTGACCGAGGCCCGGCCCTACCTGGCGGTGGCCCCCAAGGTCGTCCGCGTCGCCGACGACGTCCCCCTGCCCGACGTCGACACCGCGCTCCCCGCGCACCGCGCGACCCCGCGGCCCTGAAGGAGCTGACCGCGCGCTGGGGCCTGGGCGGTTCCCTGGAGCGGCTGCTGACGACGCTCTCCGCCTGAGCGGGCCCTCCGCACGGCTCCCTCGTTTCCGCGGTGCATCAGGGCTCCCGCCCACGGGAACGCGTACGGTGCGCTTCTCCGGCGACGCACGCGCACGGTGCGCGTCTTCCGGCGGCGAAGGCGCAGGCGCGTCATCTTTGGTGGCGGGGCCCGCCGGCATCGCGTGTCAGCCGTGTCCCGGCGGCACCGACCGCCGGGGAGGTGCTAACTTAGGTGAACCTAACTCAGGTGAGCCTAACTCAGGGACCTCAGGGACAGGGAGGCCGTCATGGCAGACCGACCGGCACGCAAGCCGCGGACGCCGTACTCCGCGCAGGTCGTCCGCACCGAGCGGCTGACCCCGCACATGCAGCGTGTGGTCCTCGGCGGCGAGTCACTCGCCGGCTTCTCGGCCGACACCTGCACCGACCACTATGTGAAGCTCCTCTTCCCGTCCGGTGGCGCCACCTACCCGGAGCCCTTCGACCTGGAGCGGATCCGCGCGGAGTTCCCGCGGGAGCAGTGGCCGGTGACCCGGACGTACACCGTGCGCCGATGGGACCCCGAGCAGCGGGAGATGACCCTGGACTTCGTGGTGCACGGCGACGAGGGCCTGGCCGGTCCCTGGGCCCTGCGCGCCCGGCCGGGCGACACCGTGCGCTTCCTCGGTCCCGGCGGCGCCTACGCCCCCGACCCCACCGCCGACTGGCACCTGCTCGCCGGTGACGAGAGCGCCCTGCCCGCGATCGCCCGTTCCCTGGAGGCCCTGCCGGAGGGTGCCCGCGTGCACGCCTTCGTGGAGGTGGCCGGCCCCGAGGAGGAACAGAAGATCGACTCCGCGGCCGAGGTCGTCTGGCTGCACCGCGGGAACCGCCCGGTCGGCGAGGCGCTGGTGGAGGCCGTGCGGGGCCTGGACTTCCCGAGGGCCGGATGCACGCGTTCGTGCACGGCGAGGCCGGCTGTGTGAAGGAGCTGCGCCGGCTGCTGCGGGTGGAGCACCGGGTCCCCCGCGAGGACCTGTCCATCTCGGGCTACTGGCGGCTCGGCCACAACGAGGACGGCTGGCAGGCGTCGAAGCGGGAGTGGAACGCGCGTATCGAGGCGGAGCAGGAGAACCCGGCCCCGGCCTCCTCGGCCGCATAGACACCGTCCCCCGTCCTCCCGGCGGGCGCGGACGCTTCGGAGCGTGCCCTTCCGCAGGGCGTGCCCTTCCGCAGGGCGTGCCCTTCCGCAGGGCGTGCCCTTCCGCAGGGCGTGCCCTTCCGCAGGGCGTGCCCTTCCGCAGGGCGTGCCCTTACGGGGCCGTCCGTTGCGGCAGACCCTTCCGGGGCTGGCCCGGGGGCGGGCTCTTCCGGGGCTGGCCCAGGGGCAGGCTCTTCCGGGGTCGGCCGCGCGCCGCCCGGGTCGGAGGGCAGCCCTTCCGGGGCCGGCCCCTCCGACGGCACCCCCCTGCGGCACCCGGTGCCGCGGACATCCCCGTACCCTGGCTCCCCGATGAGACGTCGCCGTACCCCTCCGCCTCCCTCGCCCCTCCCCCAGCGTGACGGGGTCGACCCGGTGCGGGTGCGGCTGCCCGCCGAGGGCCCGTGGGCGACCGTGGGCGAGCACCTGGTGGAGCGGCTGTCCGGCGCGCCCCCGGGAGCCGTCGCCCGCATGCTCGACGCGGGGCTGGTCGTCGGCGCGGACGGACGCCCGGTGACCGCGGACGCCCCTACCGTCCCGGCTCCTACCTGTGGTTCCACCGCGAACTGCCCGCCGAGGTCCCGGTGCCCTTCCCGCTGGAGGTCGTCCACCGGGACGAGCACATCGTCGTCGCCGACAAGCCGCACTTCCTGGCCACCACTCCGCGCGGCGGCCATGTCAGCCAGACCGCGCTGGCGCGGCTGCGGCGGGAACTGGGCATCCCCTCGCTCACCGCCGCGCACCGCCTCGACCGGCTCACCGCCGGCCTGCTGCTCTTCACGGTGCGGCCCGAGGAACGCGGCGCCTACCAGACGCTGTTCCGCGACCGCCGCGTGCGCAAGGAGTACGAGGCCGTCGCCCCCTACGACCCCGGACTCGCCCTCCCCGGACCATGCGCAGCCGGATCGTGAAGGAACGCGGGGAGCCGGCCGCCCGGGAGGTGCCGGGCGAACCGAACGCCGAGAGCCGCGTCGAACTGCTCGACCGGCGCCAGGGCCGGCCGGCCCGCTCGGGCTCTACCGCCTGGTGCCCGCCACCGGACAGACACACCAGCTGAGGGTGCACATGAGCGCCCTCGGCGTGCCGATCCTCGGCGACCCGCTCTACCCCGAGGCGACCACCCCGGCACCGGCCGGCGACTTCCGCCGCCCGCTGCAACTGCTGGCGCGGTCCCTGGAGTTCACCGATCCGGTCACGGGACGCGAGCACCGGTTCCGCAGCCGCCGGACGCTCACGGCCTGGGAGTCGTACGACGCCTGGGAGACGTACGGTGCCCGGGTGTCGCGGGACGCCCGGGCCACGGGTCAGTAGCCACGCCACCAGCGCAGGAAACGCTGCCAGGCACCGCGGGGCCGGTCGTCCGGCCGGGGTGCCGCCTGCGCGGACACCGGAGGAACCGGCTGCCGCCCCTCCGCCGGGAACGGCGCCGTCGACGGCACGGCGGCCTGCGCGGACACCGACGCCGGAGCCGCCGCCGAAGCCTGCGCACCGGCCGGCGTAGGAGCCGGCGCACCGGCCGGCGCGGAAGCGGACACTCCGGCCGGCACGGGCTCCGGCTCGGCCGAGGTCGGCGACGGCACCGTCACCGGCTCCGGCAGCGGCGCCCCCACGTGCCAGAGGGCCGGCCGCGGCGGAACCGGCGCGTGGCTCGGCGCCATGGTCACCTCCTGCTGCGGCTTGGGCTCGAACCGCACCGGCAGCTCGACCAGATGGCGCGAGGCGATCGAGGAACGCCAGCGCAGGTCCTCCTCCGCGCAGTCGATCTGCACGTCCGGCAGCCGCATCAGCAGGGCGTCCACGCCGGCGTCGGCGATGACACGGCCGATGTCCTGGCCGGGGCACTCGTGCGGGCCGCCGCCGAAGGCGAGGTGGGAGCGGTTGCCCTGCATGCCGGCGGACAGGTCGGGCCGGATGCGCGGGTCGACGTTGCCCGGCGCGATGCCCAGCAGAAGGCCGTCGCCCTGCCGGATGCGCTGCCCGCCCAGTTCCGTGTCCTGCTTGGCGAAGTAGGCGAAGATCGTGCTGAACGGCGGCTCGTCCCACAGGGACTGCTCGACCGCCTCGGGCACGGTCATCTCCCCGCCGCTGAGCCGGGCCCGGAACCGCGGGTCGGTGAGGACCACGCGCAGCACGTTCGAGATGAGGTTGACGGTCGCCTCGTAGGCGGCGAACAGGACGAGCCGCAGGTGCTCGCGGACCTCGTCGTCGGTGAGCCGGGCCGGGTGGCCGATGAGGTGGGAGGTGAAGTCCTCGTCGGGCCGGGCACGACGCCGGGCGGTGTGTCGCTCCAGGACCTCCATCACATGGGCGTGGCTGGCGATCGCCGTCTCGGTGCCCTTGAGCGCGTCGCGGGCGGCCTCCACCAGCCGGTCGTCGTACTCGCCCGGCATGCCGAGGATCTCGCACATGACGCCCATCGGCAGGTACTCCGCGAACTGCCCGACCAGATCGGCGCGGCCCTGCTCGCAGAACTTGTTGACGAGGATCTGGCTGTGCCGGCGGATGTGACGGCGCAGACCGCGGTAGTCGATCGTGGACATGGCGCCGGTGACCGCGCCGCGCAGCCGCTTGTGCTCGTCGCCCTCGGCGTGGGAGGCGATGGGCTGCCAGGCGATGTGCGGCATCAGCGGGTGGTCGGGCTTGACCATGCCCTCCTTGAGCGGCGTCCAGATCCGGCTGTCCCGGGTGAACTTCGCGGGCGTGGAGACCAGATGGAGGTTCTCGGCGTGCCCCAGGACCACCCAGATCGGCACGTCGTCGTGGAGCAGGACGGGCGCCACGGGGCCGTGCTGCTCCCGGAGCTGCTCGTACAGCTCGTCCAGGTCCTCCACCTCGTGCAGCCGGTGCAGTCCTCCGGGGCCGAGCCCGTGTGCGGGCAGCCGGGGGCGGGCCGGGCACGAGGTCGTCCGGTCCGGTCGGGAAGGGGATTCAGCCGTCACAGTGGTCGCTCCGAAGCTGAGGAGTGGGCCGAGCAGAGGAAGGGGGCGCGGGTCAGGCCAGCGCGCCCGTCATGGCGAGGGAGTGCAGGAAACGCATCAGGGTCATCAGGGCGTCGCGGCTGGAGGCCCGGCGGCGCACGTCGCACTCGAAGATCGGGATCTCGGGCGACAGGTCCAGGGCGGTGCGCAGCTCCTCGATGGGGTAACGGGGCGCGTCCGGGAAGGTGTTGACGGCCACGACGAACGGCACGCCGCGCTCCTCCAGCCGCCCCATCACGTCGAAGCTGACCTCCAGCCGCCGGGTGTCCACCAGCACGACCGCGCCGAGGGCGCCCTCGAACAGGCCGTTCCACAGGAACCAGAAGCGCTCCTGGCCCGGTGTGCCGAAGAGGTAGAGCACCAGTTGGTCGGTGATGCTGATGCGGCCGAAGTCCATGGCGACGGTGGTGGCCGTCTTGGAGGCCGACCCGTAGTTGTCGTCGACGCCGATGCCGGCCTGGGTCATGGTCTCTTCGGTGGTCAGCGGCCTGATCTCGCTGACCGAGCCGACCATGGTGGTCTTGCCGACGCCGAAACCGCCCACGATGACGATCTTCACGGCGGCTTCGGCGGACTGCGGGAGCCGGTCCTCCGCGCGGGGGCCCGGAATGGTGTCGGGGTGCATCGTGTCAGAGCCTTTGAAGTCCATGCATCACCGCTTCGAGGAGGGATCGGTCGGCGACCTTCTGGCGGACGATCGGGGCGCGTGCCTGGACCAGTTCCGCCGTGAGCAGGTCCGTGAGCAGCACGGTCACCACGCTGAACGGCAGGTTCAGATAGGCCGACAGCTCCGCGACCGACAGGGGCGCGACGCACAGCCGCAGCAGGGCGGCCTGCTCCGGCGTGGCGGACGCCGGAGGGGTGTCGGAGCGCGCCACGATCAGCGTCACCAGGTCGAGTTCGGCGCGCCCGCCGTCGCCGTCACCGATCACGTACAGCCGCTCGGGTTCTTCTTCTCGCCCTCCTTGGGCGGCGGGTCCGCCGAGGGGGCGGCGGGGGCGGCTCGGGTTCGCGCTGTCGCCGTTGGCGTCGGGGAGGAGTCATACGGTCTGCCCGTTGCGTCGGGCCGGGCTGGTCAGGTGCGGGCCGATCCGCGCGACCAGGTCGCGCATGCGGTTGCTCATCATGCCGGGCTCGCACCGGATGTCCGAGAGCACGGCGAGATAGGCGTTGGCGCCCGCGGCCATGAGGTAGAAGTAGCCGCCGTTGATCTCGATGATGACCAGCTTCATCTTGCCGTCGCTGGTCGGGATCTCCTCGGCGACGGCCCCGGCGAGGCTCTGCAGCCCGGCGCAGGCGGCCGCGACGCGGTCGGCGGCGTCCGGGTCGCCCGAGTAGCGGGCGATGCGCAGTCCGTCGGCGGACAGCACCACGATCATCTCGATGCCGGGGACGCCGTCGTAGAGCTGCTTGAGCATCCAGTCGAACTTGCCCTGCTGCTGGATCACTTGGTGTCCCCCTCGTCGTCGGCCGGGGCGTGGGCCGGCTCATTGGGCGGCTGGGTGAATGCGTTCGGGTCGGGATCGCCCTTGAGGCCCTCCCAGAAGGCCTCGACCCACAGGCCCGGCGGGGTGTCGTCCTCCTCCTTCACCGGCTCCGGCTCGGGGGCCGGCCAGGCGGCGTTCCGGGCGCGTTCGGCGGCCTGGCGGGCCTCGCGTTCGGCGTCCTCCCGCTCCCACTTGGCCTGTTCGGCGAGCCGCTGGCTGAGCGGCATCTTGACCCGGCTGCGGCGCTGCGGCAGGCCGCCCGCCGTCCACTCGGTGACCTCGGGACGTCGTCCTCCAGGGAGACCGAGGCGGGGATCTTCGGGCTGGTCGGGCGGCGCTTCTTCGGCCGGCGCTGCGGGCCGGGGAGCGCGTCGGGGCCCGGGGAGGGCAGCGAGGTCGCGCCGATGCCGTGGGCGAGTCCGACGCCGGGCTCGGTGGTCATCATCTCGCTCGGCACGATGAGGATCGCGCGGACACCGCCGTACGCGGAGGCCCGCAGCGAGACCTGCATGTTGAACGCCGCGCACAGTCGGCCGACGACGGCGAGGCCCAGGCGGGGGTTGCCGCTGATGTCCGCGAGGTCGGTGCCGGCCTTGGCGCTCTCCAGCATGCCCTCGATGCGCAGCCGGGCGTCCTCGCTGAGGTTGACGCCGGCGTCCTCGATCTCGATGGCGACGCCGGTCTGCACCTCGGTGGCGGTGACGTGCACCTTGGTGTTCGGCGGCGAGTAGCGGGTGGCGTTGTCCAGGAGCTCCGCGGCGGCGTGGATGACCGGCTCGACGGAGGTGCCCTTGATGTTGACCTTGGCGATGGAGGACAGGTCGATGCGGCGGTACTCCAGGATCCGGGACATGGCGCCGCGGAGCACGCTGTAGAGGGCGACCGGGGAGGGCCACTGCCGTCCGGGCCGGCCGCCGCCGATGACGGCGATGGAGTCGGCGAGCCGGCCGATCAGCGCGTTGCCGTGGTCGATGCGCAGCAGGTCGTCGAAGACCTCGGGGTTGCGCCCGTGGTCCTCCTCCATCTCACGGAGTTCGTTGGCCTGCTGGTGGACGATGGCCTGGACGCGGCGGGCGATGTCGACGAAGGACCGCTGCGAGGCCTCCAGGGCGGTGTCCTCGTGGTCGATGATGTCGAGGACCCGGCGCAGCAGGGCGAGCTGCGGTTCGCCCAGCGTGGTGTAGGAGGGGTCGAGGACCCCGAGGCGCGCCATCACGTCCCGCGGGTGGTTGCCCTGGCGCATGTAGGCGAGTGCCCTGGGCAGGATCTCGCGGCCGAGCCGGACCAGCTCGGCGTCGTGGCCGGCGATCCGCTGTTCCAGACACGCTGTGTGACGGGCGTGTTCGGCGCTCTGGGCGTGCAGGGCCCGGCCGCGGCGCACGGCTTCGGCGGCCGTGACGGTCACCAGGAGCGTGGCGACGGCGCCGCAGACGCCGACGGCGATCCGGGCCGGTTCCGTCACCACGGCGACGGCGGCCCCGGTCGTCGCCGCCATCAGTATGGCGGGCAGCAACAGCACCCGCAGATAGGGGAGTTCACGGCTGCCGGGAGGGGAAGCAACACTCACCATGTGGGCCCTCTGAAAAGGAGTCGGCTGGGGATGGGGGAGCTTGCAAGGGGGTATGTCATGGGATCGATGGGGCTGTTCTGGGTATGAGGAACAAACGCGCGAATTCGCCTCAACTCGGCGCGCTGCGGGCGAGCTTAGTCCGAGCGGATCATCGCCGTGTCATATTCGGCAAGCACCTGAAACGGCCCCTGGAGAGGGGGTAACCTCGGGCCCATTTGCACGGTGCGAAGCTGTTCGAACACACACAGTATCGCTGCACAGCCGTGCGAATGTCACTCACCGTAACGAGTGAACCGACAGGCCCGGACATGACGCGGGCGCCCGAGCAACAGTGCTCGGGCGCCCGGAAGAAGCCGGCTGGGAGTACCCGCTACCCCACCGACGAGTAGGCCACCACACCGCGCAGCAGCCCTTCGACGGCCTTGCGCGCGTTCTTCGGCACCGTCGACCCCTCGGCGGGGGCGGCCGCCGCGATCTGGCCGAGGACGTCGATGACCTGCTTGCACCAGCGCACGAAGTCGCCGGCCGGCATCTCCGCCTCGCGCAGCACCTCGTCCAGGCCCTTGCCGGAGGCCCACATGTACGCGGCCCAGGCGAAACCGAGGTCGGGCTCGCGCTGGCCGACCCCCTCGGTCTGGCTGATCCGGAACTCCTCCTCCAGCGCGTCCAGCCGGCCCCAGATGCGCACCATCTCCCCGAGGGCCGCCTTGGCGTTGCCCGAGGGCAGCTTGGGCGCCATCGCGTCGTCGGCGACCCGGGACTCGAACACCAGGGCCGAGACGCACGCGGCCAGCTCGGCCGGGCCGAGCCCCTCCCAGACCCGCTCGCGCAGGCACTCGCTGGCGAGCAGGTCCAGCTCGCCGTAGAGCCGGGCGAGCCGCTTGCCGTGCTCGGTGACCTCGTCGCCGCGCAGATAGTCCAGCTCGGTCAGCAGGGCGACGATACGGTCGAAGGTGCGCGCGATGGTGTTCGTACGGCCCTCGATGCGGCGCTCCAGCTGGGAGGTGTCGCGCAGCAGCCGGTGGTAGCGCTCGGCCCAGCGGGCGTGGTCCTCGCGGTCGCTGCAGCCGTGGCAGGGGTGGGCCCGGATGGCCTTGCGCAGCCGGGCGATCTCCCGGTCGTCGGCGGCCTGGGAGCGCCGCTTGCGGTGCCGCTCGGGCGGGATGTGCCCGGCCTTGGTCCGCAGCGCGGAGGCGAGGTCGCGCCGGGACTGCGGCGAACGCGGGTTGAAGGACTTGGGGATGCGCATCCGCTCCAGCGGCTCCACAGGCACCGGGAAGTCCATCGACGCCAGCCGCTTGACCTGCCGCTCGGCCGTCAGCACCAGGGGACGCGGCCCGTCGTGGTACTCCAGGCCGCGGTGGCCGTTGGACCGGCCGGCGGGCAGGCCCGGGTCCAGCACCAGGGCCAGGCCCGCGTACTTGCCGGTGGGGACGTGGATGACGTCGCCGGGCTTCAGCTTCTCCAGGGCGACGGCGGCCTCCGCGCGGCGCTGCACCGCGCCCTGCCGGGCCAGCTCGGTCTCGCGGTCCTTCAGTTCGCGGCGCAGCCGCGCGTACTCCTCGAAGTCGCCGAGGTGGCAGGTCATGGAGGCCTTGTAGCCCTCCAGGCCCTCCTCGTTGCGCTGCACCTGCCGGGAGATCCCGACGACCGACCGGTCCGCCTGGAACTGGGCGAACGACGTCTCCAGCAGTTCGCGCGAGCGGTGCCGGCCGAACTGCTCCACGAGGTTGACCGCCATGTTGTACGACGGCTTGAAGCTGGAGCGCAGCGGATAGGTGCGGGTGCCGGCCAGCCCCGCGAGGTGCTCGGGGTTCATGCCGCGCTGCCACAGCACCACGGCGTGCCCCTCGATGTCGATGCCGCGGCGCCCGGCGCGCCCGGTGAGCTGCGTGAACTCTCCGGGGGTGATGTCGGCGTGCTGCTCGCCGTTCCACTTGACGAGCTTCTCCAGGACCACCGAGCGGGCCGGCATGTTGATGCCGAGGGCGAGCGTCTCGGTCGCGAAGACCGCCTTGACCAGGCCCCGTACGAACAGCTCCTCGACGACCTCCTTGAAGGTCGGCAGCATGCCCGCGTGGTGCGCGGCTATGCCCCGCTCCAGGCCCTCCAGCCACTCGTAGTAGCCGAGGACGTGCAGGTCCTCCGGCGGGATCGACGACGTGCGCTCCTCGACCAGGGCGCGGACCTCGGCCCGCTCGTCCTGGTCGTTGAGGCGCAGCCCCGCGTACAGGCACTGCTCGACGGCGGCCTCGCACGCGGCGCGGCTGAAGATGAAGGTGATCGCCGGAAGCAGCGCCTCGGCGTCCAGCCGCTCGATGACCTCGGGCCTGCTCGGCGTCCAGATCCGCGAGCGCTGTCTGCGCTCCCGCTCCCGGTCGGCCTCCCGCATCGACCGGCCGCGTCTGCGGTCCTGGTACGAGGGACGGCTGGCCTCCATCCGGGCCATGCGCATCAGGTCGGGGTTGACGGCCTTCTTGTGGCCCTCGCCCTCCTCGAACAGGTCGTACATCCGCCGTCCGGCGAGTACGTGCTGGAAGAGCGGGACGGGCCGGTGCTCGGAGACGATCACCTCGGTGTCGCCACGGACGGTGTCGAGCCAGTCACCGAACTCCTCGGCGTTGGACACGGTCGCCGACAGTGACACGAGCGTCACCGACTCGGGGAGGTGGATGATCACTTCCTCCCACACGGCGCCGCGGAAGCGGTCGGAGAGGTAGTGCACCTCGTCCATGACCACGTACCCCAGGCCCAGGAGGGTCTGCGAGCCGGCGTACAGCATGTTCCGCAGCACCTCGGTGGTCATCACGACCACGGGGGCGCCGGAGTTCACGCTGTTGTCGCCGGTGAGCAGGCCCACCTTGTCCTGGCCGTAGCGGCGGCACAGGTCGGCGTACTTCTGGTTCGACAGCGCCTTGATCGGCGTGGTGTAGAAGCACTTCTTGCCCTGCTGGAGGGCGAGGTGGACGGCGAACTCGCCCACGATCGTCTTGCCGGAACCGGTGGGTGCGGCCACCAGCACGCCCTTCCCGCCTCGAGCGCCTGGCAGGCCTCGATCTGGAAGGGGTCGAGGCCGAAGTCGTACATCTCGCGGAAGGAGGCGAGCGCGGTGGCCTGCTCGGCAGCGCGCCTGCGGGCTGCCGCGTACCGCTCGGCCGGTGAGAGGTCCTCTGTCATCGTGCTTTCGAGCGTACCGGGCCGCACCGACAACAGGACGATCATTATCCGGATCGGCCCCCGGGCACGGCGCCGCCCCGGGCGGACACGGCGCCGCCCCGGGCGCGCGGTGCGGTCCGGGGCGGGAACGGCCTGGCGACGGGTGCCTCAGGTCACGTCGTCGTAGCCGTTGACCCGGTCCGTGCGGCTCTGCTCGGGCAGGGCGCGGCTGGTGGTGACGGGCTCGATCTCGCCGATGTCCTCGGGGGTGAGGTCCAGCTCGGAGGCCTCGTCGTCGGCGGGCCCGAGGGCCTCGCGGCGGCTGGCCCGGCGGTCGTTCAGCAGCGCGATGGCCACGGCGGCGAAGTACAGCACCCAGATCGGACCGGCCAGCCCCAGCATGGAGACCGGGTCCGTGCTGGGCGTGGCGATCGCCGCGAACAGCGTGATCCCATGATCATGGCGCGCCACCAGCCGAGCATCCGCTTGCCGCTCAGCACCCCGCTGAAGTTGAGCATGACCAGCAGCAGCGGCAGTTCGAAGGAGAGGCCGAAGACGACCACCATGCGCGTGACGAGGTCCAGCAGCTCGTCCAGCGGCAGCAGGTTGTCGACGCCGAAGGGGGTGAACTCGATCAGCACCTTCGCCGTCGTGGGCAGCACCAGGTAGGCGAAGAAGGCACCGCCGAGGAAGAGGGGCACGCCCGTGCCGACGAAGACGTAGGCGTACTTCTTCTCGTGCTTGTGCAGGCCCGGGGCGACGAAGGCCCACAGCTGGTACAGCCAGACCGGGGAGGCCAGCACGACACCGGCCATGAGGGAGACCTTCAGGGCCAGGGTGAAGGGCGCCAGCAGACCGTTGATCGTGATCCGGGCGCAGCTCTCACCGTCGGCGGCCTTGGCCAGCTCCTCGAAGGACTCCTTGCACCCGACCGAGTCGAGGATCGGCTTGGTGAAGAAGTTGATGATGTCGTTGTAGAAGAAGGCGGCGGCGACGGCGACGACGACGATCGCCAGCAGCGCCTTCGCGAGCCGGTTGCGAAGCTCACGAAGGTGCTCCGCGAGGGGCATCCGCCCCTCCGGATCCCTCTCCTTGTTGCGGGCAGACTTCAGCAACCCACGTTCCCATCTCGTGCGGCGGGCCGGAGGTCACCGGCCCTGCGTCAGCGCTTGGTCGTGTCCGTCGGCTCGTTGACCGGGCGGGAGCTGGTCACATCGCCGGGGGCCGCCTGGATGGTGCGCTGGGACGGGGTGTCGCCGGGGTTGGGGGGGTCGGCCGGGGCGGAGGACTTGTTGCCGTCCTCCTTCATGGCCTTGGCCTCGCTCTTGAGGATGCGCGCGGACTTGCCGAGCGAGCGCGCCATGTCCGGAAGCTTCTTCGCGCCGAACAGCAGGATGATGACGACGAGAATGAGAATGATCTCGGGGGCTCCGAGCTTTCCGAACATAAGTCTTTACCTTCTCACCGAGGCGGCTGGGGTGGGGGCGCTGTCCGATCGGTCGGACATGCGTCCGATCGATCGTGTTGTGCAGCGATCGTAACGCCGAGGGTGAACGTGAGGCAATCCCCGTGCATACCCTGTGCGTACTCCCGTCCGTGCCCGGGCCTCGTTCTCCGGGCCGCAATTCAGCAGCGTACCCGCCCGCCGCGGCGTGGTGACAGGGCGCGGTCTCCTACCGCGCGTCGGTGGAGGCGCCGACGCTCACAGCGCGTCGACGGAACGGGCCGCGCTCGCCGTCGCCCGCTCCAGGTCCTCGGCGGCCCGGCTGATCCGGTGCGCGGAGTCGGTGACCTGCCGGCCCAGGCGCTGGGCTTCCACGAACACCCGGACGGCGAGCACCGCGAGGACGCACAGACCCAGGAATCCCACGGCTACCGCGAACATCGGCCAGAACATGACGGGAAGCCTAGACCGTCGCGCCGAGCGGTCCCAATCGCGCAGCGCCGTCCGGCCGGTGGAGTGCGGCGACTAGACGGTGGAGTGCAGCCGCAGGGTCCGGACGCCGCCGCCCGTGAGAAGTTCCACGATCCGCTCCCCCGCCGGCTTGCGGACGGCCGCGCCGCACTCGGGGCAGGTGAACGAGTAGAACGTCGTACGGCTGCTGGCGCCGATGGCCAGCCGCAGGGCGCTGGCGGCGAGCTCGAAGCGGCCCCGGCAGTCGGGGCAGCCCGCTCTGAACACGACGGGAGTGACGCTTCTCATCCCGGCGAACGCGGCCGCCACCGTCATGCCCGCCACCGAGCTGCCCGCCGACTCGCTCACAGCCCTCGCTCCCGCCCGTCGTCCTGCCCGGCGTGCACCGCATGCCCCACGGGCGCCGGCGGCCGTGTGCCGCCGGCACCGGCCGGATCCGTCGCGTCCTCGATCCCGTCGTAGGCCGCCAGGGCCTCGCGGGCGGCCTCCCGGGCGCTGTCGGCGAGCGCTGCGGGGGCGACGATCCGCCCGTCGCGCCCGAGCCGCAGGGCCAGCCGGCGCAGGGACGCCGGGTCCGGCGTGCGCAGGGTGATGCGCAGCCCGCCGTCGGGAAGCTCCTCCGCGCTGTCGTGCGGGTAGTACTCGGCGACCCAGCGGCCGCCCGGCCCGACCTCGACGACGACCTCGGGGTCCTCCGCGGCGGGCTGCACCAGCCCTCGGACAGGTCCCGCAGCTCTATCTCCGGCGGCGCCGACGGCTCGTCGAGGATCCTGATCTCGGCGACCCGGTCGAGCCGGAAGGTGCGGCGGGCCTCGGAGCGGCGGCACCAGGCCTCGACGTAGGTGTGCCCGACGCTGACCAGGCGGATCGGGTCGATCTCGCGCTCGGTGACCTCGTCCCGGGCCGGCGAGTAGTACCTGATCCACAGGCGGCGGCGCTCGGAGATGGCCCGGTCGACGTCGGCGAAGACACCGCCCTCGGACTCGAAGGTCACCGACAGCCGGGAGCTGGCCCGGCCGCCTCTCCGGCCGCGGCCTCCACCTTGGCGGTGGCCCGCAGCAGCGCCTGCCGGTCGCTCTCGCGCAGTCCGGGCAGCGTCGCCACGGCCCGGGCGGCGACCAGCAGGGCCGTCGCCTCGTCGGCGGCGAGCCGCAGCGGCTCGGCGGCGTCCGCGCCGAGCGCGGCCGGGTTGTGCCACCAGATGCGCTCGCCGTCGGTGTCGATGTCGAGCAGATCGCCGCCGCGGAAGCTGGTGCCGCACATGGGCAGCACGTCGAGGTCGGAGACCAGCTCGTCCTCGGTGATGCCGAAGGCGCGTGCCACGTCCTCGATCCGGGCGCCGGGGCGCTCGCGCAGATACGTCACCAACGACAGCATCCGCCGCGTCTGGTCGATGGCGTTGACGGGCCTGACCGGTTTGCCTGCCACTGTGTTGTCCGCTCCCCTCAGCCCTTGGCGACGGCGCGCAGCCGGTCGACCACGTCGGCCCGCAGCTCGGCGGGCTCGACGACCACCACGTCGGGCCCGAACTCCACCAGCCAGGCGTCGAGTCCGTGCCCGTACGGAATCTCCAACTCGTCCCATCCGTCGCCGAGTTCCCGCACGACGGTGGCCTTCGCCCGAAGGGGTACCCCGCCCCGGAGCGCAGCCGGATCCGCGCGGAGCGGTCGGCGGTCTCCCCCGCCCAGCTCGCGACGGTCTCGCGCACGGTGACGACGTCCGGCACGGGGGCGGTGAAGCGCCCCCGCGCGAGCGGACCTTGCCGGTGATCCGGGACAGCCGGAAGACGCGCTCCGCGCCGCGGTCGCGGTCGAAGCCCGCCAGGTACCAGTGGCCGCGCCAGCACTCCAGCGCCCACGGCTCCACGTGCCGGGTCTCGGGCCGGGCGGCGGTGGCCTTGCGGTAGTCGAAGACGACCGGGCGGCGGTCCCGGCAGGCCAGCATCAGCGGTTCGAAGGCGGCCTCGTGCACCGGGATGCGCGGCTCCAGCGCACCGTGCGCCTCGTAGGGGTCGACGTCCTCCGGCAGCCCCGCGGCGCGCAGCTTCTGCAGGGCGCCGCTGGCCGCGCCGGCCAGCCGGGCCTGCTGCCAGACCTTGGCGGCCAGGCCCAGGGCGGCGGCCTCCTCGGCGTCCAGGGTGATGGGAGGCAGGCGGTTGCTGTCGCGGCGGGCGAGATAGCCGACCTCGCCCTCCAGGTTCTCGACGGTCTCGATGACCAGGCCGAGTTCCCGCAGGTCGTCCTTGTCCCGCTCGAACATGCGGTTGAAGGAGTCGTCGGACCCGGCCTCCATGTAGGCCTCGATGGACTGACGCAGCTCGTGCTTGCTGAGCGGCCGCCGCGTGCCGAGCAGGCACAGCGCCAGGTTCATCAGCCGCTCGGCCTTGGCAATGGCCATCGACGCCCTTCTCCCTATGGTGCTTACAACGGATGACCGTACCGCCCCGCGATGGCGTGGCAAAAGCCGAGGGCCCATGCCCGGACAGGCATGGGCCCCGGATGATCGGGTCCGGTCGGAACCCGGTCGGGTTCTCGCTCAGACCCGAGCAGGTCGACCACGAAGATCAGGGTCTCGCCCGGCTTGATCGCCGGGGTCGGGCTCTGGTTGCCGTAGGCGAGGTGGGCCGGGATGGTCAGCTGGCGGCGGCCGCCGACCTTCATGCCCTGCACGCCCTGGTCCCAGCCCTTGATGACGCGGCCGGCGCCCAGCGGGAAGCGGAAGGGGGTGCCGCGGTTCCAGCTGGCGTCGAACTCCTCGCCCGTGCTGAAGGCGACGCCCACGTAGTGGACGGTGACGGTCTGGCCCGCCTGAGCCACCGGCCCGTCGCCCTCCCAGATGTCCTTGATCTCGAGGTCCGCCGGGGGCTCGCCGCCCGGGAAGTCGATCTCGGGCTTGTCGATGCTCACGTGTTCAGCTCCTGCTTGTCTGCGAAAAGGCAACGTCCGTCAGTCTGTCATCCCCCGCGATCACAGCTTCGCCAGGATGTCCACGGCGAAGACCAGGGTGGAGTCCTTCTCGATGCCGCTGTTCGGCGGCGGGCTCTCGCCGTAGCCCAGGTTCGGCGGTACGACGATGAGGACGCGGCTGCCGACCTTCTTGCCGGTCAGGCCCTGCGCCCAGCCCTTGACGACCTGCTGGAGCGAGAACGACGCCAGCTGCTTGCGCTTGTACGTCGAGTCGAACTCCTTGCCGCCGTCCCACAGCACGCCCTTGTACTGGACGAGGACGCTGTCCTGCTCGCCGACCTCGGCGCCGTCGCCCTCGATGACGTACTCCGCCACGAGCTTCTTCGGCGCGTCGGTCCTGGGCACCTCGATGGAGGGCGCCTTGCCGTCGGTGTTGGTGCCCACCTTCGGCAGGGCCGCGTCGTCCTGCGGGACCTCCTCGCCCTTGGCCGAGCTCTTGGCGTTGAAGGTGTCCTGCAGGTCGACGACGAACACCAGGGTGTCGTCGCCCTTGATGCCCGCCTGCTCGTTGCCCTGCTTGCCGTAGCCCCAGGTGGGAGGCACGGAGAACTCGACGCGGCTGCCGGTCTTCTTGCCCGTGAGCGCGTACCGCCAGCCGTCGATGATGCTGCCCTGGGCGAGCTGGATGACGATCGGGGTCTTGCGGTCGTAGGAGTTGTCGAACACCTTCGCCGTGGCCCAGATCTGGCCGAGGTAGTTCGCCACGACGAAGTCGTTCTCCGCGACCGTCTTGCCGTTGCCGACGATCGCCGTCTTCACGGCCAGCTGGTCCGAGGGGTCGCCGCTGCCCTTGGCGACGGTGGGCTTCTCGTCGAACCCGGTGCCCGCCGTGATCGCGGGCAGCGGACCGTCGACGATCTTGGGCGCGGGCGGCGCGGAGGTGGCCGGTGCCGAGGGCGAGGCGCTGTCGCTGGCCTTGCTCGAATCGGACCCTTCGTCGCCGCATGCGGCGAGCGTGACCAGTCCGGCGGGTACGGCGATGAGAAGTGAGCGTCGGCGCACGGTGGGGGCCTCGTAATCGGTCGATCGTCGGTGATGGCGTGCGCGCGCAACTCTACGGCGTGAGCAGGGCGCCGTACGGGAAACGTACGGCGCCCGTGTGGCGTTCCGGAATTCCGTGCGGGCCCGCGTGTCGCGCGTCACCCGGCCGGAGGTCCGCTCACATGCCCGCGATGAGCTTCTCCACCCGGTCGTCGACGGAGCGGAACGGGTCCTTGCACAACACGGTGCGCTGGGCCTGGTCGTTGAGCTTGAGGTGGACCCAGTCGACCGTGAAGTCCCGGCGCTGCTCCTGGGCCCGCCGGATGAAGTCGCCGCGCAGCCGGGCCCGAGTGGTCTGCGGCGGAACGGACTTGCCCTCGAAGATCTTCAGGTCGTTGCAGACCCGGGCCGCCTGGCCCTTCTTCTCCAGCAGGTAGTACAGGCCACGACGCCGGTGGATGTCGTGGTAGGCGAGGTCTATCTGGGCGACCCGCGGATGCGACATGGTCATGTTGTGCTTGGCGCGGTACCGCTCCAGGAGCTTGTACTTCATGACCCAGTCGATCTCGGTGTCGATGCGGTCGAGGTCCTCGGTCTCGATCGCCTCCAGGGTGCGGCCCCACAGCTCCAGCACCCGCTCCACCGTGCCGGTGCGGATGCCGCGGCGCTCGCAGAAGTCCACGGCCTTCTCGTAGTACTCCCGCTGCACCTCCAGGGCCGACGCCTCCCGGCCGCTGGCGAGGCGCACCTTCCGCCGCCCGGTGATGTCGTGGCTGACCTCGCGGATCGCCCGGATCGGGTTCTCCAGGGTGAGGTCCCGCATCACCGTGCCGGCCTCGATCATGCGCAGCACCAGGTCGGTGGCGCCTACCTTGAGCAGCATCGTCGTCTCGGACATGTTCGAGTCGCCGACGATCACGTGCAGCCGGCGGTAGCGCTCGGCGTCGGCGTGCGGCTCGTCGCGCGTGTTGATGATCGGGCGGGACCTGGTCGTCGCCGAGGAGACGCCCTCCCAGATGTGCTCGGCGCGCTGGCTGACGCAGTAGACGGCGCCGCGCGGCGTCTGCAGCACCTTGCCCGCGCCGCACAGCAGCTGCCTGGTCACCAGGAACGGGATGAGGATGTCCGCGAGCCTCGAGAACTCCCCGTGCCGGGCCACCAGGTAGTTCTCGTGGCAGCCGTAGGAGTTGCCCGCCGAGTCGGTGTTGTTCTTGAAGAGGTAGACGTCGCCCGCGATTCCCTCCTCGTGCAGGCGTCGTTCCGCGTCTACCAGGAGTCCTTCCAGAATGCGCTCGCCCGCCTTGTCGTGGGTGACGAGTTCGATCGCGTTGTCACATTCGGGTGTCGCGTATTCCGGATGTGACCCCACGTCGAGATAGAGGCGGGCGCCGTTGCGCAGAAAGACATTGCTGCTGCGGCCCCATGACACGACACGGCGGAAGAGGTACCGCGCCACCTCGTCAGGCGACAGGCGGCGCTGTCCCCTGAACGTGCACGTGACGCCGTACTCGTTCTCCAGCCCGAAAATGCGGCGGTCCATGACTGAACATTACGCCCGATCCCCTGAGCTGAAACGGGGTTCGACGGCACGGTTCGGATCATTTTCCGTCGAAGCCGCAACCACCGCTCCCCCGGCGGGAGCTGCGAGGACCCGTCCGGTGGCCAGGAGAACCAGCAGGGACACCGCTCCGGCCGCTCCCGGCACGGCGAAGCCCCACAGGGCCCCGCCCGCCTCGACGACGGGCCCCGCGAGGCCGGTGCCCACGGACGCGCCCACGGTGAACGTGGTCACCAGCCAGGAGAACGCCTCGGTCACGGTGCCCCGCGGCGCGTGCCGGTCGACCAGGACGAAGGCGCAGGCGATGGCCGGGGCCAGGAACAGGCCGGCCACCACCGTCAGCAGCACCATCGGCACCACGTCCGGCATGAGCATCAGGGGACGTAACACACCGCCAGAAGGGCCACGAGCAGGGTCAGTCGCCGGGCCGGTTCACCGGACCACCGCCGGCCGCCGTAGACCGCGCCGCCGATCAGCGCGCCCAGCCCGATGGCGGCCATCAGCCAGCCGTACACGGCGTCGCCCCCGTGCTCGTCCGCATAGGGCACGGCGGCCACCGTGATGGAGCCCATCGCGCTGCCCACGAACAGGAACGCGGCGAGCAGCGCCAGCAGCCCCGGCGAGCGCAGCGCGCCGAGCCAGTGCGCCTCGCGCGGGCGGAGCGCCACGCGCGCGAGGGGGCGACACGACGACGGACAGGGCGCCCAGCACCCCGACGCCGTTCAGGACGAGCAGCGCCGCCTGCTCCGACCAGACCGACACGCACACGGTCACCAGCAGCGGGCCGACGGTGAACATCACCTCCTGGGCGATGGCGTCCATGGCGTACGCCGTGTGCACCTGGTCCTCCTTGCCGAGGACGCTGGGCCACAGGGCCCGCAGACCGCCCTCGAGGGGCGGCGTGAACAGCCCGGCGAGCGCCACCGCGGCGACGGCGACGGCGAGCGGCTCGATGCCCGAGAAGGCGAAGACGGCCATCGCGGCGCCCGACGCCAGGGCGGCGGGCAGCTGGACCCGCGGCTGCCCGTGCAGATCGACGAGCCGTCCCAGGACGGGCTGCCCCACCGCGTTGGCGACGCCGTACACGGCCGCGAGCGCACCGGCCAGGCTGTACGTCCCGCCCTCCGCGCGCACGAACAGCACGATCGCGATCGCCGCCGTGGCATTGGGCAGCCGCCCCACGAGCGTGCCGGCGAGCAGCCGGACGGCGTGCCGCGCCCGGAGGATCTCGAGATACCCCGTGACCATGCCGTACTCCCTCCGCCGACACCCACGTTTTACGTATAACGCCCGGGTCCATACGTACCATGTCCGCTGTTCACCAGTCCAGACGAAGGAGCGGGCCCGCGGTGGCACGAGGCAGCTCACGCCCGACGAGCCGGGACGTCGCCGAGGCCGCCGGGGTCTCCCAGGCCGCGGTCTCGCTGGTCCTCGGCGACAAGTGGCGCGGACGCGTCTCCGAGGCGACGGCGCGGCGCGTCCGGCAGGCCGCGCGGGACCTGGGCTACCGGCCCAATCTGGCGGCCCGCAATCTGCGGCTGGGCCACACGCGTACGGTGCTGCTGGTGGTTCCGGCGCTGACCACGGAGTTCTTCGCCGGCGTCTACACCGGCGCGGCCCGGGTCGCCGCGGAGCACGGCTTCGGGGTCGTCCTCTATCCCTCCCCGAGGGCATCGGGCCGGCCCGGGACCCGTTCGCCTCGGCGCAGGCCGCGCTGGACGGCGTGATCGCCTCGTCCATGGCCGCCGACGCGCTCACCGCGATCCGCGGCGACCAGCTGCCCCTGGTCATGCTGGACAGCGATCCGGAGGGGAGCCTGGGGGCGGCCACGGTGAACCTGGACATCGCCGACGGCATCCGCCAGGTCGCGGACCACCTGCTGTCGCTGGGCCATCGCCGGATCCTGCATCTCGCGGCGGACGTCGCGTCGTGGACGTTCGAGGTACGGGCGCGGGAGCTGGCCACGCGGCTGGCGGCCGTGCCCGGAACCGAGCTGGGCACCGTCCGCGCCCCCATCTCGATCGACGGCGCCCGGACCGCCGTGGAGACCGCGCTGGCGGGGCCGGCGCCGCCGCCCACGGCGATCGTCTGCGACGACGACAAGCTCGCCGCCGGCGCCTACAAGGCGTTGCGCCGGCTGGGCCTGCGGGTGCCCGACGACGTCTCGGTCACCGGGCTGGACGACCTGGCCCTGGCCACGGCCATCGACCCCGAGCTGACGACCGTCCGCCTGGACGCGGAGCTGTTCGGCGAGCGGGGCATGCGGGCTCTCCTGGCCGTCCTGGACGACCGCCCACCCGAGGCCGGCGACATCCCGGTCCACCTGATCGTCCGAGGCTCCACAGCCCCACCCCGCCCCTGACCTGCCCACCTCCCCCGGGAACGGCGACTGGGCGGGTACGGGCGCCGCCCGCGCGCCCGGATGACCCACCTACCCGGCGTTCGTGCCGGGGTCGGGGGCCGTTGCGCAACCCGGCGCGACGGGAGCCGCCCGCGCCCACCCGTGCCGCCCCAGCGGCACGACTGCCCGCGGCTGGGCAGGAACGGCGTCCGCCCCGACGCCAGGGACATCGCGCAACCCCGCACGACGACGAAACGACCCGCGCCCACCCCTGCCGCACGACTGCCCGCGGCTGGGCGGGAGCGGCGTCCGCCCCGACGCCAGGGACGTCACGCAACACGGCGTGACCGGGTGCCGCCCCAGCGGCACGACTGCCCGCGGCTGGGCGAGAACGGCGTCCACCCCGACGCCAGGGACATCGCGCAACCCGACACGACGGCGAAACCACCCGCGCCCACCCCTGCCACCCCAGCCGCACGACTGCCCGCGGCTGGGCGGGGCGGGTGCCCGCGGCCGGGCAGGGCCGGTGCCCGCGGCTGGGTGGGGCCGGTGCCCGCGGCTGGGTGGGGCGGTGAGGGGGTGGGGTGGGGGGTGTTCGCCCGCAGGGGCGTCGCGAGGCGGCGTGCGGGGCTGTGGCAGCTGGCGGGTTTCGCGGCGCCCCGAGGACGGACACCCCCACCCCACCCCCGACCCACCGACCACCCGCAGGCGACGCGCAGCGGCGCCGCAGGTACACCACCCGCGGCGCCGCCACCCGAGGTGTCGCAGGCGCGCCCCCGCTACTCCTCCGTGTCCTCCGCCTCGGCGTCGGCGTCTGCACCGCCCCCCGCCGGCTCCCCGGCCCCGAGGCCGAGGAGAGCAGGCGGGACAGCTGGCCGCCGACGATCCGCTTGAACTTCCGCTTCTGCGGACGCGTCCGGTCCAGCACCGCGACCTCCAGCCGCTCCGCCGGAATCTCCCGCTGGCTTCCGTTCGTGTCCCGGGACAGCGCCTGCACCGCCAGCTGCAACGCCTCCGCCAGCGTCATCCCGTCCCGGTGCCGCTGGTCCAGGTAGCTGCTGATCTGCTCGGCGTTACCGCCCACCGCCACCGACCCGTGCTCGTCCACGATCGAGCCGTCGTGCGGCAGCCGGTAGATCTGGTCGCCCTCGGGCGTCTCCCCGACCTCGGCGACGACCAGCTCCACCTCGTACGGCTTCTCACCGGCGCTGGAGAAGATCGTGCCCAGCGTCTGGGCGTAGACGTTGGCCAGCCCCGAGCGGTCACGTCCTCACGGTCGTAGGTGTAGCCCCGCAGGTCGGCGTAGCGCACACCCCGATCCGCAGGTTCTCGTACTCGTTGTACTTACCGGCGGCGGCAAATCCGATCCGGTCATAGATCTCGCTGAACTTGTGCAGCGCACGGGACGGATTCTCACCGACGAACACGATGCCGTCGGCGTACTGCAGCACGACCAGGCTGCGGCCGCGGGCGATGCCCTTGCGGGCGTACTCCGCCCGGTCGGCCATGGCCTGCTGGGGTGAGACATAGAACGGCGTCGACACCGGTTATCCGTCCCTTTCTGTCGAAGTCACTGGATCACCTGACAACAAAGCAACCGCGCCGCGCCGGCTAGAGCAGCGCCGCCCGCGGACCGTCCGGCTGCTCCAGCCGCCGCTCCAGCACGGAGCGGGCGATCTCCGAGGACTCGTCCTCGGTCAGCCGGCGGAAGCCGTCCTCGGTGATCACGGTGACGATCGGGTAGATCCGGCGGGCGACATCGGGACCACCGGTCGCCGAGTCGTCGTCTGCCGCGTCGTACAGAGCCTGCACCACCAACGTCGTGGCCTGCTCCTCGCTCAGGTCCTCCCGGAAGAGCTTCTTCATGGCACCTCGGGCGAAGATCGACCCCGACCCGGTCGCAGCGTAGCCCTGCTCCTCGGACCGGCCGCCCGTCACGTCGTAGGAGAAGATCCGGCCCTTGCCCCGGTCCACGTCGTACCCCGCGAACAACGGGACCACGGCCAGCCCCTGCATCGCCATGCCGAGGTTCGACCGGATCATGGTCGACAGGCGGTTCGCCTTGCCCTCCAGCGACAGCTGGGCACCCTCGACCTTCTCGAAGTGCTCCAGCTCCAGCTGGAACAGCTTCACCATCTCCACGGCCAGCCCCGCCGTACCGGCGATGCCCACCGCGGAGTACTCGTCGGCCGGGAACACCTTCTCGATGTCCCGCTGCGCGATGACGTTGCCCATGGTGGCCCGCCGGTCACCGGCCAGCACGACGCCGCCGGGGAACGTCACGGCCACGATCGTGGTGCCGTGCGGCGCCTCGACCACGCCCTGCACCGGCGGCAGCTGCCGGTTGCCGGAAGCAGCTCCGGCTGGTGCTCCCGAGGAAGTCCATGAACGAGGAGGATCCAGGCGTCAGGAAGGCAGCCGGCAGACGCCCGGTGCTACGAGTGTTGGGTTCCACGCGTTTCCTTCCACATAGGCGGCAGCCCGCCGGGAGCCGCCGGGCCGATTGCGAAACGCCCCGGCCACGGGCCGGAGCACGGTATGCCACGGACCCTACCCGCCCTCCGGCGGTGATCCACATACTCCGCGGAAACCGCGGCCCGGGTCCAAGCAGAGCCACGGACCAACGCGCCCCGCCGACACCACGAACCGAGTCCCCGCCCTCCACGAAAACGCCGCCCTGAAGCGACCACGACGCCCGAAGCAACCCGAAACGACCACGACGCCCAAGGCAGCCCGAAGCGACCACGACGCCCCGGACCAGCCACGACACCCCGGAGCGGGTCGCGCGCGGCACGGCAACCCCGCACCGCGCGCGACCCCTCACGTATCGTTCCTGCGCCGCCCGCCCGGCCCGTCGGCCTTCGTCGTGAAGGCAGGAGCGGCCTACTGACCGCCCTTCTGAACGAAGGACCGGACGAAGTCCTCGGCGTTCTCCTCGAGGACGTCGTCGATCTCGTCCAGGACGGAGTCGACGTCGTCGCTCAGCTTCTCCTGGCGCTCCTTGAGGTCCTCCGATGCCTGCGCGTCCTGCGCCTGCTCCTCGACCTCCTCGGTGGAACGCGTGGCCTTCTGCTGCCCGCCGCCGGTGTCCTTGGTCGCCATAACCCTCACCCCGCTCGGTTCGCCCGACACAGTTGCTCGGTCAAGATCAGACCCTACAAGCCGGGTCCGACAATGGCCCCGCAGTTGCTCCAACGTACGGGGACCACCTCGATGATTCCCGGGCCAGGGACTTTCCACCCTGCCGGCCGACTCCGCTCCAGTACCCTCAGCCGCCGGAGAGCACCCTGACCAGGTCCTCCGCCGTGCGGCAGCGGTCCAACAGCTCCTTGACGTGATTACGCGTTCCGCGAAGCGGTTCCAGCGTGGGTACCCGCTGGAGCGAGTCCCGGCCCGGCAGATCGAAGATCACCGAGTCCCAGGAGGCCGCCGCCACGTCGTCGGCGTACTGCTCCAGGCACCGTCCGCGGAAGTACGCACGCGTGTCCTCTGGCGGCTTCGTGCGGGCCCGCTCGACCTCGGACTCGTCCAGCAGGCGCTTCATGCGCCCACGGGCCGCCAGACGGTTGTACAGGCCCTTCTCGGGCCGTACGTCGGCGTACTGCAGGTCGACCAGATGCAGCCTCGGGGCGTCCCAGTCCACGCCGTCGCGGCGCCGGTAGCCCTCCATCAGCTCCCGCTTGGCGACCCAGTCCAGCTCGCCGGCCAGGCTCATCGGGTCGTTCTCCAGACGGTTGAGGGTGTCCTCCCACCGGGCCAGGATGTCCTTGGTCTGGTCGTCGGCGTCGGCCCCGAACCGTTCCTCCACGTACTTGCGGGACAGCTCGTAGTACTCCATCTGGAGCTGTACCGCGGTGAGCGTGCGGCCGCTGCGCAGGGTGACCAGCCGCTTCAGCGACGGGTCGTGCGAGACCTGGTGCAGCGTGCGCACGGGCTGGTCGACGGCGAGGTCCACGGCGATGAAGCCGTCCTCGATCATCGACAGGACCAGGGACGTCGTGCCCAGCTTGAGGTAGGTCGAGATCTCGGAGAGGTTCGCGTCGCCGATGATCACGTGCAGCCTGCGGTACTTCTCCGCGTCGGCGTGCGGCTCGTCGCGGGTGTTGATGATCGGGCGCTTCAGCGTCGTCTCGAGGCCCACCTCGACCTCGAAGTAGTCGGCGCGCTGGCTGAGCTGGAAGCCGTGCTCGTGGCCGTCCTGGCCGATGCCGACGCGACCGGCGCCGGCGAAGACCTGCCGGGAGACGAAGAACGGGGTCAGGTGGCGCACGATGTCCGAGAAGGGGGTCTCCCGCTTCATCAGGTAGTTCTCGTGCGTGCCGTAGGAGGCGCCCTTGTTGTCGGTGTTGTTCTTGTAGAGGTGGATCGGCTGGGCCCCGGGGAGCTGGGCCGCCCGTTCGGCCGCCTCGGCCATGATCCGCTCGCCGGCCTTGTCCCACAGGACGGCGTCCAGGGGGTTGGTGACCTCGGGCGCGCTGTACTCGGGGTGCGCGTGGTCGACGTAGAGCCGTGCTCCGTTGGTGAGGATCACGTTGGCCAGGCCGATGTCCTCGTCGGTGAGCTGGCTGGAGTCGGCGGCCTCGCGGGCGAGGTCGAAGCCTCGCGCGTCCCGCAGCGGGTTCTCCTCCTCGAAGTCCCAGCGGGCCCGGCGGGCCCGGTGCATCGCCGCGGCGTACGCGTTGACGATCTGGGACGAGGTGAGCATGGCATTGGCGTTGGGGTGGCCGGGACGGAGATCCCGTACTCCGTCTCGATGCCCATTACTCGCCGTACGGTCATGCGGCCCTCCTTGCCCGGCGGCGGCCTCGGTCGTGGACGCCGCTCAGATACCGCCGGTGCTCGGTTGCGTGTGCGGTGCCCGTCCCCGCACTGCGCGACTCGGCGGTACGGAAGAGCCTAGAACGCCTTTGCGCTGGTGGGGAGATCATTTGCGTCATTGCCTTGCTCCAACCGTGGCCCTGAAAAACGTCGGCTGCGGGTACCCGCCGAGGGGCACCCGCAGCCGCCCGCCTTTTACAGGTACTGACCGGTGTTCGCCACCGTGTCGATGGAGCGTCCGGTGTCCGCGCCCTGCTTTCCGGTGACGAGCGTACGGATGTACACGATCCGCTCGCCCTTCTTTCCGGAGATCCGGGCCCAGTCGTCCGGGTTGGTGGTGTTGGGCAGGTCCTCGTTCTCCTTGAACTCGTCCACGCATGCCTGGAGCAGGTGGGAGACGCGAAGGCCCTTCTGATTCTTTTCGAGGAAGTCCTTGATCGCCATTTTCTTGGCGCGGCCCACGATGTTCTCGATCATGGCGCCGGAATTGAAGTCCTTGAAGTAGAGGACTTCCTTGTCGCCGTTGGCGTAGGTGACCTCCAGGAAGCGGTTCTCCTCGGATTCGGCGTACATCTGTTCCACCGCCGTCTGGATCATCGCCTGGACGGTGGAGCCCTTGTCGCCGCCGTGCTCCTTGAGGTCTTCCTCGTGCAGCGGGAGGCGCTCGGTGAGGTACTTGCCGAAGATGTCCTTGGCCGCCTCGGCGTCCGGACGCTCGATCTTGATCTTCACGTCGAGCCGGCCGGCCGCAGGATGGCGGGGTCGATCATGTCCTCACGGTTGGAGGCGCCGATCACGACCACGTTCTGCAGGCCTTCCACGCCGTCGATCTCGGCGAGCAGCTGCGGGACGATGGTGTTCTCCACGTCCGAGCTGACACCGGAGCCACGGGTGCGGAAGAGGGACTCCATCTCGTCGAAGAAGACGATGACGGGCGTGCCCTCGCTGGCCTTCTCACGGGCCCGCTGGAAGACCAGGCGGATCTGCCGCTCGGTCTCGCCGACGTACTTGTTGAGCAGCTCGGGACCCTTGATGTTGAGGAAGAAGCTCTTGCCGGCGGCCTGGCCGGTGACCTCGGCGACCTTCTTGGCCAGCGAGTTGGCCACCGCCTTGGCGATCAGCGTCTTTCCGCATCCGGGCGGCCCGTAGAGCAGGACGCCCTTGGGCGGACGCAGCTCGTGCTCCTTGAACAGGTCCGGGTAGAGGTAGGGGAGCTCGACCGCGTCGCGGATCATCTCGATCTGGTTGCCGAGGCCGCCGATCTGCTCGTAGCCGATGTCGGGGACCTCTTCGAGGACGAGCTCCTCGACCTCGCTCTTGGGGATGACCTCGTAGACGTACCCGGAGCGGGGCTCGAGCAGGAGCGCGTCGCCGGCGCGGATGGTGACGTCCAGCAGCGGCTCGGCGAGCCGCACCACCCGCTCCTCGTCGGTGTGCCCGAGCACCAGGGCGCGCTCGCCGTCCTCGAGGATCTCCTTGAGGGTGACGATGTCGCCGACGCGCTCGAACTCCATCGCGTCGACGACGTTGAGCGCTTCGTTGAGCATCACTTCCTGGCCGCGCCGCAGCTCGTCGAGCTCGACGCTCGGGCTCACGTTGACCCGGAGCTTGCGGCCGCCGGTGAAGATGTCGGCGGTACCGTCCTCGTTCGCCTGCAGGAAGACGCCGAAGCCGGCCGGCGGCTGTGCGAGCCGGTCGACCTCCTCCTTGAGGGCCACGATCTGGTCGCGGGCCTCGCGGAGCGTGTTGGCGAGTCGTTCGTTCTGGGCGGACACGCCGGCCAGGTTGGTCTGCAGCTCGACGATCCGCTCTTCGAGAATTCTCGTGTGCCGCGGAGAGTCGGCGAGCTTGCGTCGCAGGACGGCGATCTCCTGCTCAAGGTAGGCGATCTGCCCGGTCGGGTCGTCGGACCCGCGTCCCGGGCGGATGCCGCGGTTCATGTCGTCGTCGTGGGCTGCCACGGTCCTCACCTCCTCCAAGGGGAGCTGGACGCTTCCAGACCCTACCTGGGCGGGTGTCGATTGAAACCCCTAGATCACAAAGACGGTCGGGGTGTGTCCGATCTTCACCCTTGCGCTCTCCCTCACGCCAGGGGAATACCCACGGAACGTGGTTGGAACCCAGGCGGAGGTAGGGTCGAAGCGTTCAACACCCGTCAGAGCTGGCCGGATTCCCGAACGGCTCGACGCGTCAGACGGCAGGAGAGGTGACCGTGCAGCAGGAGGCCGGAGTCGACGGAGAGGCACTCGAGGTCTGGATCGACCAGGACCTGTGTACCGGCGACGGCATCTGCGCCCAGTACGCCCCGGAGGTGTTCGAGCTGGACATCGACGGTCTGGCCTATGTGAAGGGCGCCGACGAGGAGCTTCTGCAGGACAAGGGGGCGGCAACGCCCGTGCCCTTGCCGCTTCTCACGGACGTCGTCGACTCGGCGAAGGAGTGTCCGGGCGAGTGCATCCACGTACGTCGGATTTCGGACAGGGTCGAGGTGTACGGTCCGGACGCAGAGTGACCGGATTCCGTCCGATCGCGTACGCTCCGTGACCGGTGTCTGGTTTCTCACAGCGTCCGGCAACGGCCCCCGCCCGGTGGCCGCGAGTGCCTTCCGAGTCGTGCTCGAGCCGCTCCCGAGCCGTCCCGAGCGGGCGTCCCGGGTCGTCGCCGGGGCGTTCCCGGGCGGAGTTCCCGTGCGGACGGGGCGGGGGTCCGTCAGACGGCGTGGGCCCGCGAGGGCGTGGACCGGACGAACGCGCCGTCCTTCCACCGCCACTTCGCGTCGTCCTTGACGTCGGGGCAGCAACTGGGCACGTCGGACGAGGAGTAGCCGAGGAGGGTGGCGAGGACCGCGCCGTCGCGCACCGCGAGGGCGGTGACCGTCCGGCGGTCGGCAGGGTCGACCAGGGTCGCCACGACGCGGGGCCTGCCGTCGCCGCCCGGGGTCAGGACGTAGACGCCGTCCGGCGGGGTGCCCATGGGGGCGTCGCAGTGCACCGCGGCGACGGTCTCGGGGCGTCCGTCGCCGTCCAGGTCGCCGGAGGCCTTCCTGGCCACGACCGCTTCCACCGGGCCGCACTCCAGGCCGAAGTCGACGGTGGCCGGGTCGGGAGGTGCGACGGGTGCCGTGGCGGTCTTCGTGCCGGGCCCGGCCGGCTGGGCGGCGGTGGCGGCGTCGGGCTGCACCACGGAGGACAGGGCGACCACGGCGGCGACGGCCGTGGCGGTGGCGAGCCAGTGGATCGGGCGGGTGTGCGTGTGCGCGAGGTCCGGAACGGCGGGGTGCTGCACGAGGAGTGTCTCCTGTGAGGGCTGTGCCGGTGGGGTGGCCAGCATCGTGCCACACGTCACAGTGCGAGGGAACGGCGGGGTGGGTACCGGGACCGGCTCACGGGGCGCCGGGGGCGCGCGGTCCAACGTGAGGACGCCGTGGCGGACTTCCCGGACGGTCCCGGGAACTCCACCACGGCGTCTGTGCGTTGTGTGTGGTGACGGGCCGTCTCAGCGGCCGGCGCCTCCGTCGGCGTTGGGGCCGGCGTAGTCCTCGCCGTAGGCGCCCTTGGCGGGGCGGCGGCGGCGCATGGGCGGCTCGACGCCGTCGGCCAGCCGACGGGCGGTCAGCAGGAAGCCGGTGTGTCCGATCATCCGGTGGTCCGGCCGGACGGCCAGGCCCTCGATGTGCCAGTTGCGGATCATCGTCTCCCAGGAGGTCGGCTCGTTGAAGCAGCCGATCTCGCGGATGGACTCGACGGTCCGGGCGAGCTGGGTGGTGGTCGCGACGTAGCAGCACAGGATGCCGCCGGGGACCAGCGCCTTGGAGACGGCCTCCAGGCACTCCCAGGGGGCGAGCATGTCGAGGATGACGCGGTCGACGTCGGTGTCGGACAGGTTGTCCTGGAGGTCGCCGACGGTGAGCTGCCAGGCGGGGTGCGGGCCGCCGAAGTAGCGCTCGACGTTGGCCTGGGCGATCTCGGCGAAGTCGGCGCGGCGCTCGTAGGAGTGCAGCATGCCCTGGTCGCCGATGGCGCGCAGCAGGAAGCTGCTGAGCGAGCCGGAGCCCACGCCGGCCTCCACGACGCGCGCGCCGGGGAAGATGTCGGCGAAGGCGAGGATCTGCCCCGCGTCCTTCGGGTAGACGACGGCCGCCCCGCGGGGCATGGACAGGACGTAGTCGGGGAGCAGGGGGCGCAGCGCGAGGTAGGCGACGTTCCCGGTGGTGCGGACAACGCTGCCCTCGGGAGCGCCGATCAGTTCGTCGTGGGGAAGGAACCCTTGTGGGTGTGGAAGTTCTTCCCGGCCTCGAGCGTGAACGTGTAGTGGCGGCCCTTGGGGTCGGTCAGCTGAACCTGGTCCCCGACCTTGAAGGGCCCGCGCCTGCGGGCGGCACCGGTCGGTTCGGACATGTGACCAGCCTACCGGTTCCCCGCCGGGGCCCCGACCGGCGTGGTGCCGGGCACCGCCCCGCGCCCCTCGGGGTGTTCAGCTGGGCCGTGCCATCGCCTTGACGAAGGCGCGCTCCACGTCCGCCGCGGACAGCACGCCGTAGATCTCGCCGGTGTCCTCGACCACCAGGTACTCGGTGGCCGGCGTCGCCCGCAGGGCGTCCAGCAGCTCCTCCCCGGACAGCTCGGCGGAGACGCGCATCCCGTCGGTCAGCTCCTGGGCGAGGCCGCTGACCGCCACCCAGGGGCGGCGGTGCTCGGGTACGCCCACGATGGCGGCCTCGCGGACCAGGGAGACCGGGGTGCCGTGGCCGTCGACGACGACCAGGGCGCGGGCTCCGGCGGCGTTGGCGCGGCGCAGGGCCTCGGAGAGCGGGGTGTCGGCCGCGACGGGGACGGCACGCCGGGTGAGGTTGCGGGCGCGCAGCTCCGGGAGGTGCTCGCGCAGACGGGCCATGCGCAGGCTGTTCCCGGCGCCGGTCCAGATGATCGCGGCGAGGATCGCGGCCAGCAGGGCGTCCATGACGGTGTCCATGCCGACGTTGTCGACGGCGTCGGCGCCGAGCGCGCCGGACTGGGTGAGCAGCGGCAGGCCGATCAGCACCGAGACGGCGAGGGCGCGGCCGACCCAGGCGGCGGCGATGGTGCCGCTCATCGGCTTGCCGGTGAGCTTCCAGACGACGGCGCGGAGCATCCGGCCTCCGTCCAGGGGCAGGCCGGGCAGCAGGTTGAAGGCGGCGACGATGAGGTTGGAGATCATCAGGCCGGCCAGCAGGACGCCGGGGACGGTGCCGGGCTCGACCGGTTGCAGGGCGAGGTAGAAGACGCCGCCGAGGACGAGGGAGAGCAGGGGGCCGACGAAGGCCAGCACGAACTCCCTGCCGGGGGTCTCGGCCTCCTTCTCGATCTCGGAGACGCCCCCGAAGAACTGGAGCTGGATGCGGCGCACCGGAAGCTTGAAGCGGAGCGCGGCGACGGTGTGCGCCAGCTCGTGCACCAGCACGGAGGCGTAGAAGGCGACGGCGAAGAAGAGGGAGACCAGGTAGCGGGCGGCGCCGAGTTCGGGCAGGACGCGGTCGAGCTGGCCGCCGAACACCCAGGTGATCAGGGCGGCGACGAGGAACCAGCTCGGCGCGACGTACACCGGCACGCCGAAGAGGCGGCCCATGAGCAGGCCGCCGCCGGGCTCCGGGGGCCGCTGCGGCGGCCGCCCGGGCGCGGCACCGGCCTCCGCGCGGGGCTCACCGGAGGGTGCGGACGGGGCGGCACCGCCGGTTCCCGTGCCGCCGGGGTCGCGAAGGGGGACTTCTCCACGGACACGCGGGACGGCTCGCCGTCGGTACGGGCGGGCGCGAGGTCCGGGCCGGCGCCCTCACCGTCCGCCGGCTCCGGGCCGGCGCCCTCACCGTCCGCGGGCTCCGGGCCCCGGTTCCCGGACCGGGGGGCCTCTTCGTCGCCGCCGCTGCCGGGTCGGGGGCCTCGTCTGCGTCGCCGCCGCTGCCGGGCCGGGGGGCCTCGTCTGCGTCGCCGCCGCTGCCGGGTCCGGGGCCTCGTCGCCGTCGGCGCCGCTGTCCGGCCGGGGTTGCCTGTCGGCGTCGGCGTCGGCGTCGGCGTCGCCGGTGCGGGAGCCCGGTACGGGTTCGCCGGGAAGAGGGGCGGCGGGCTCGGGGCCGGCGCCCGGGGCGGCGTGGGTGGTGTGGTCGTCGGGGGCCGGGCCGGGGCGCGCGCTGTCGGCGGCCGGGGCCGCCGGCCCCGCGTGGTGCTCGGCCGGCTCGTCGCTGCCGGACCGCGGCTGCCCGCTCCCGCCGCTCACGTCCACGCCTGTCCCCTCGTTCGATGCGTCTTCCGCCTGCCGGCCGGAAGGGTCCCGAGTCGATGGTATGCGGCCGTCGCCGCCCGTTCCGCCCCGGCACCCATTCGGTTCCCCTCCGTCACAGGGGTCACGCACACGGGCTGGGTCGCTGTCGGTGGCGGGCCGTAAGGTCTGTCGTCATGGAGACGAGCTTCGAGGGTGTCGCGGCGACGGCGGTGGACGAGAAGGCGGCGGGCGCGCCGGAGACGGCCGCCGCGCCCGCCCCGGTCACCGCCATACCGCCGGCGTCGCTCTCGCCGTCCCGCGCCTCCGACTTCATGCAGTGCCCGTTGCTGTACCGGTTCCGGGTGATCGACCGGTTGCCC
Source organism: Streptomyces sp. SW4 (assembly GCA_003248315.1). Lineage (GTDB taxonomy): Bacteria > Actinomycetota > Actinomycetes > Streptomycetales > Streptomycetaceae > Streptomyces. The sequence goes on along the minus strand of QKWM01000004.1, from coordinate 4,455,867 downwards.
GAGAAGCCGAGCGAGGCGGCGACCCGGGGCACGCTGGTGCACGCGGTGCTGGAGCGGCTCTTCGACGCCCCGGCGGCCCAGCGCACGGCGCCGGGTGCCAAGGCGCTCATCCCCGGCCAGTGGGAGCGGCTGCGCGAGTCCCGGCCCGAGATCGCGGAGCTGTTCGCCGACGACCCGGACGGTGAGCGGCTGGCGCGCTGGCTGGCCGAGGCGGAGCAGCTGGTCGAGCGCTGGTTCACGCTGGAGGACCCGAGCCGGCTGGAGCCGGCCGAGCGGGAGCTGTTCGTCGAGGCCGAGCTGGAGTCGGGGCTGCGGCTGCGCGGCATCATCGACCGGGTCGACGTGGCGCCGACGGGCGAGGTGCGGATCGTCGACTACAAGACGGGCAAGGCACCCCGGCCGGAGTACGCCGAGGGCGCGCTGTTCCAGATGAAGTTCTACGCGCTGGTGGTGTGGCGGCTGAAAGGGGTGGTCCCCGGCGGCTCCAGCTGGTCTACCTCGGCAGCGGTGACGTGCTGACGTACGACCCGGTGCCGGCCGACCTGGAGCGGGTGGAGCGCAAGCTGCTGGCGCTGTGGGACGCCATCCGGCGGGCGACCGAGACGGGTGACTGGCGGCCGCGTCCGACCAAGCTGTGCGGCTGGTGCGACCACCAGGCGCACTGCCCGGAGTTCGGGGGCACTCCCCCGCCGTATCCGCTGCCGGTGAGGGCGCCTGAGCCCGGTGCCGTCCCGCAGGGCAGAATGGGGCCGGACTAGCGAAGGAGACTTACGTGGCCATCCGCGTCCTACTGGTCGACGACCAGCCGCTGCTGCGTACGGGCTTCCGGATGATCCTGGAGGCGGAGCAGGACATCGCGGTCGTCGGCGAGGCCGGTGACGGCCTCCAGGCCCTGGACCAGGTACGGGCTCTGCAGCCCGACGTGGTGCTGATGGACATCCGCATGCCCCGGATGGACGGGGTGGAGGCGACCCGGCAGATCACCGGACCCGAGCGGGACGGCCCGGCCAAGGTGCTGGTGCTGACGACGTTCGACCTCGACGAGTACGTGGTCGAGGCGCTGAAGGCGGGGGCCAGCGGCTTCCTGCTGAAGGACGCTCCGGCGGGCGAGCTGGTGCAGGCCATCCGGGTGGTGGCGGCGGGTGAGGCGATGCTCGCGCCGAGCATCACCCGGCGGCTGCTCGACAAGTACGCCACGCATCTGCCGTCCGGCGAGGAGCCGGTCCCGGACACCCTGCACACGCTGACGGACCGTGAGGTGGAGGTGCTGAAGCTGGTGGCGCGGGGACTGTCGAACGCGGAGATCGCCGCGGACCTGTTCGTCAGCGAGACCACGGTGAAGACGCACGTCGGGCACGTCCTGACCAAGCTGGGGCTGCGCGACCGGGTGCAGGCCGCGGTGTACGCGTACGAGAGCGGGCTGGTCCGCCCGGGAGCCCAGTAGACGGCCCACCGCCCGTACCCGGCGGACACGGCGAGGGCGCCTCCTGCTCGCAGGAGGCGCCCTCGTCATGTGGTGTCCGGGTCAGGCCTTGCGCAGTTCCCAGAACCGGAAGACGGTCGAGGCGTCGAGGCAGGCCTCGAGTCCGTAGACGCCGTCGCCGACCACGGCGTACTGCTTGGCCTGCCAGACCGGCAGGACGGGCAGGTCCTGGGCGACGATGTCCTGCAGGCGGCCGAACTCCTCGTCGGTCGCGGAGCGGTCGCTCTGGGCCGCGGTGTGCGGGATCAGCGTGCCGGTGATCGTGTCGTTGGTGTAGTTGTTGCCGAGCACGTTGCCCTTGCCGAAGAACGGCCCCGTGAAGTTGTCGGGGTCCGGGTAGTCGGGCACCCAGCCCTTGACGTACACGCCGTACTTGCCGGCCTCGATGTCCTTCTCGTACTGCTCGAAGGGGACGGACTGCATGGTGGCCTCGAACAGCCCGCTGGCGTTGAGCTGCTCGGCGATCGCCTTCAGTTCCTCGTCGGTGGCGGGGCCGTAGCGGGAGGGCGTGGACCAGAGGGTCAGCTTCACCTTGCCGGTGATGCCCTCCTCCCGCAGTGCCGCGGCGGCCTTGGCCTTGGAGGGCGGGCCCCGTAGGTGTCGAAGAAGGCCGTGTTGTGACCGGCGATACCGGCCGGGACGATGGAGTACAGCGGGGAGGCGGTGCCGCGGTAGACGTCCTCGATGAGCGCGTCGCGGTCCAGGAGGTGCGCGACGGCCTTGCGGACGCCCAGCTTTCCGGCGACCGGGTGGTCCATGTTGAACACCAGGTGCTGGACCTCGGCGCTGCTGCCCTCGACGACCTCGACGCCGGTGCCGTCGGAGGACTTCGCGATGTCGTCGATGTCCTGGGCGGTCAGACCGCGGTAGGCGACGTCGACGTCGCCGCCGAGGACGGCCTTCTTCAGGCCCTCGCGGTCGCCGTGGAAGAAGCGGAGGGTGACGCCGCCGTTCTTCGGGTCGGCGGTGCCCTTGTAGTGCTCGTTGACGGAGAAGACGGCCTCGTCGTCACCGAACGACTCGAGCTTGTACGGCCCGGAGCCGACCGCCTCGCCGTCCTTGCGCAGCCCGGCGGCGTCGTACTCGCGGTGGTCGACGATGGACCCGGCACCGGAGGCGATCTTGCTGGGGAAGGTGGCGTCGGGGGCGTTGAGCCGGAAGACGACGGTCTTGTCGTCCGGCGCCTCCACCTTGTCGAGGGTGCCGAACATGACCGCGGGGCCGGCGTCGTCGTCGATCTTCAGCATGCGGTCGAAGGAGAACTTGACGTCCTTCGAGGTGAGCGGGTTGCCGTTGCTGAACTTCAGGCCGTCGCGCAGGGTGCACTCGTACACCCGGGCCTGGGTGTCGGTGAACCGGCAGTTCTCGGCGGCCTCGGGCTGCGGTTCGGTGGCTCCCTTGGGGAAGCTCAGCAGCGACTGGAAGACGTTGTTGAACAGCAGCCAGGAGCCGGGGTCGTACCCGGAGGCGGGGTCGGTGGCCAGGACGTCGTCGGACATCCCGACGACCACGGTGGAGCCGTCGCTCGTGTCTCCCGTGTTCTCCGAACCGCAGCCGGTCAGCAGGCCGGAGGCCACTACCGCCACGAGGGACAGGGCGGGCCACTGGTTGCGCATGTTCACGTGCTTCGTGCCTTGTCGTCAGTGCCTGGAGCGTGGAGGGGACCGCCGGGCCGGCGGCCCCCGGGGGTGGGGACGGGCGTCAGCCGCTCACGCCGCGGCCGAGTTCCCAGAGCTGGAGCGTCGAGGAGGAGTTCAGCGCGTACGCGGTGCCCGTGACGTCGTCCCGGGCGGCGACGTACTGCTTGCCCTGCCACAGCGGGATCAGCGGAACGTCCTCGGCAACGATGTCCTGGATCCGGGTGAGGCTTCCGGCGGCGGAGAGCCGGTCGGCCTCGCGCCGGGACTCGGGGATCAGCTTGTTGTTGATCTCGCCGTTGGTGTACGGCGACTTCAGGAAGTTGTCCTTGTCGAGGAACGGCGCGAGGAAGTTGTCGGCGTCCGGGAAGTCCGGGAACCAGCCCATGCCGTAGACGTCGTACTCGCCCTTCAGCTCGGCCGGGCGGAACTTGTCCCAGGGCGTGCCCTTGATGTCGACGTCGAACAGGCCGCTGTCGTTGAGCTGCTGCTGGAGCACCTCGAACTCCTGCTTGGTGGCCGCGCCGTAGTGGTCGGTGGTGTAGTGGAGCGTCAGCTTCACGGGCGTGCTGACGTCGGCCGCCGCCAGCAGCGACTTGGCCTTGGCCACGCTCGGGTCGCCGTACTTGTTGAAGAACGAGTTGGAGTGCCCGGTGATGGTGGCCGGGACGAGCGAGTACAGCGGCTCGGCCTGGGTGCCGTAGACCTTGGAGACGAGTTCGCTGCGGTTGATGAGCTGGGCCATGGCCTGGCGGACGGCCTTGTCCCGGACGGTCGGCGCGCTGGTGTTGAAGCCGAGGTAGCGGATCTCCAGACCGGCCATCTCGATCAGGTCGATCTTGCCGTTCGAGCCGGCGCCGAGCTTCTTGATCTGCGCGGGCGTCATGGTGCGCGTCATCAGGTCGATGTCGCCCTTTTCCAGGGCGGTGCCCATGGCGTCGGCGTCGTCGTACGAGACCATCTCGACCTTGTCGTTGTTCACCGTCAGGCTCCCCTTGTAGTCGGGGTTCTTGGTGAACACGGCCTTGGTGAGGTTGCCGCCGTCGGTCTCGGCCTTGAGGGTGTACGGGCCGGAGCCGGAGACCTCGAAGCCCTCGCGCAGCTTGTCCTTCTCGTAGTCGTCGGGGTTGACGATGCCGGCGACGGGGGTGGACAGCTTGAACGGGAAGGTGGCGTCCGCGGTCTTGAGGTGGAAGATGACCTCGCGGTCGCCCTGGGTCTCGACGGTGTCGACGGTGGACAGCAGGCCGGCGACACCGCTGTCGGCCTTGAGGGAGAGGGCGCGCTCGATGGAGAACTTGACGTCTTCCGCCGTGACGGGGTCGCCGCCCGCGAAGGTCAGGCCGTCGCGCAGGGTGCACGCGTAGCGCTCGTTGCCGGTGTCGGTGAAGCCGCACTTCTCGGCGGCCTCGGGCACCGGCTGCCCCTCGCCGCGGGCTGGACCATCAGGGTCTGCACCGTCTGGCGCAGGATGTTCCAGGTGCCGACGTCGTACGCGTACGCCGGGTCGAGGGGCGCGGGGGCTTCGTTCGAGGCGGTGAACCGGTCCGTGGTGCCGACGACGATCGCGTCACCGCCGCCGCTGCCGCCGTCGGACCCACCGCAGGCGGCGAGCGCCGGCCCGAGCAGGCCGACCACGGCCGGCAGCACCAGAGTCTTGCGGTTCATGCTCGAGTTTCTCCACAGCTGTCGATTCCGTGTATCCCGCATGCATGGGTGGCGCGGCGGATCACGGGATTGAGGGGTCGATGTTCTCGCGACGAGATTAGTCCGCGCCCGCAGAAGGGTTCGCGGCCACCGGAGTTGGGCCCTCATCACGCTACGAAACCGGGCGTGGACACACCGAAAACCCGACAGCGGAAGGATTAGTGCAGGCTTTCACCAATCGGGACACATGGGCACGCCCGTCGAGGGTGCGGGGCAGCGCTCAGCACACGCCCGGCACCCTGTCGACCCCCTTTGGCGTGGCGAACGTCACATGGACGGGAATCGGCGGCACCGTCGGAATTCGGCCGCCGGGCGACCGGCCCCGATTCGGCCCGTCGACGCCTGCGCACACCGCATCGTGCAGGCGGACGCACAGGGCGTGAGGGGTCAGTTCAGCTGGGGCATCAGCCCGCGCAGGAACGGAAGGTCGACTTCCTCCAGTGAGGACACCACGGTGCGCCGGGGAGCCGGGGTGATCGGGGCGACGGACGGGACCGCGACGACATGGCAGCCGGCGGCCTCGGCGGCGGCGACTCCGGTCGCGGTGTCCTCGACGACCGCGCACCGGGTGGGGTCGACGCCGAGTCCGGCGGCGGCGGCCAGGTAGGGGTCGGGGTGCGGCTTGGTGCGCGGGACCTCGTCTCCGCCGACGGTGAGACTGAAGTGGTGGGCGCCGAGCCGGGTGAGCACCCGGTCGATGATGCGGCGGTGCGAGGCGGAGACCAGGGCCGTGGGGATCTGGTGTTCGTACAGCTCCGCCAGCAGCCGCACGGCGCCGGGCATGAGCGGCAGGGCGCGTTCGATGCGCTGCTCGAAGCCCTCGTTGAGGAGGACGCTCAGCTCGGCGAGCGTGATGTCGGCGCCGGTGGCCTCGATCAGGAATCCCGCGCTGCGGCTCATGGGGCCGCCGACCACGACATGGCGCCAGGACTCGTCGAGTGTGTACCCGAGGGAGGCGAAGACCTCGACCTCGACGTCCCACCAGAATCCCTCGGTGTCCACCAGGGTGCCGTCCATGTCGAGGAGCACCGCCTGCAGGGCGGAGCCTTCGGCCGTACGGGTTCCGAGCGCGGGGACCGTACTGGTCATCCACGTACCTCCTTGAGGGACGACCAGGCCGGTTCCCTCGAGGGAACCGGCCTGCAGTGGACCGACCAGTGTACGTCGCCCGCGGGCGGAACGCCTCGCCGGACCGGTGTGCGGCGGAGCACACCGGTCCGGCCGGTCCGGAGCGCGGCCCCGGGAAGGCTCAGCGGGCGTTGAAGTACTTCGCCTCCGGGTGGTGGATGACGATGGCGTCCGTGGACTGCTCGGGTGGAGCTGGAACTCCTCGGACAGGCGCACACCGATGCGCTCGGGTTCGAGCAGGTCGGCGATCTTGGCGCGGTCCTCCAGGTCGGGGCAGGCGCCGTAGCCGAGGGAGAAGCGGGCGCCCCGGTACTTCAGGGCGAACATGTCCTCCATCGCGGCCGGGTCCTCCCCGGCGAAGCCGAGTTCGGCGCGCACGCGCGCGTGCCAGTACTCGGCGAGGGCCTCGGCGAGCTGGACGGACAGGCCGTGCAGTTCGAGGTAGTCGCGGTAGGCATTGGACTCGAACAGCTTGGCGGTCTCCTCGCCGATGCGGGAGCCGACGGTGACGACCTGGAGGCCGACGACGTCGGTCTCCCCGACTCCTCCGGCCGGAAGAAGTCGGCCAGACACAGCCGCCTGCCGCGGCGCTGGCGGGGAAGATGAAGCGGGTGCGCTCGTTGCCGGCGTCGTCCAGGATGATCAGGTCGTCGTCCTTGGAGACGCAGGGGAAGTAGCCGTAGACGACGGCCGCCTCCAGCAGGTTCTCCGTCTGGAGCTTGTCGAGCAGGCCGCGCAGCCGGGGCCGGCCCTCGGTCTCCACCAGCTCCTCGTACGTCGGCCCCTCACCAGTGCGGGCCTGCTTCAGGCCCCACTGCCCCTTGAAGAGGGCACCTTCGTCCAGCCAGGAGGCGTACTCCTTCAGCTGGATGCCCTTGATCACCCGCGTGCCCCAGAACGGCGGGGTGGGCACCGGGTTGTCCGTGGCGACGTCGGAGCGGGCGCTGCCCTCCGCGGGACGGTCCTCGATCTCCACGGTGGCGGCCCTGACCCGGCGCTGCTTCAGCTCCGGCAGCTTCGCCCCCGGCACCCCCCGCTTGATCCCGATCAACGCGTCCATCAGCCGCAGGCCCTCGAACGCGTCGCGGGCGTAGCGGACCTCGCCCTGGTAGATCTCGTGCAGGTCCTGCTCGACGTAGGCACGGGTCAGGGCCGCGCCGCCGAGGATGACCGGATAGTCGGCGGCCAGACCGCGCTGGTTCAGCTCCTCCAGGTTCTCCTTCATGATCACCGTGGACTTCACCAGCAGCCCGGACATGCCGATCACATCCGCCTTGTGCTCCTCGGCGGCCTCCAGGATCGCCGAGACCGGCTGCTTGATCCCGAGGTTGACCACGTTGTAGCCGTTGTTCGACAGGATGATGTCGACCAGGTTCTTGCCGATGTCGTGCACGTCCCCGCGCACCGTGGCCAGCACGATCGTGCCCTTGCCCGCCTCGTCCGTCTTCTCCATGTGCGGCTCGAGATAGGCCACCGCCGACTTCATCACCTCCGCCGACTGCAGCACGAACGGCAGCTGCATCTGGCCCGAGCCGAACAGCTCACCGACCACCTTCATCCCGTCCAGCAGCGTCTCGTTGACGATCTCCAACGCCGGACGGGTCTCCAGAGCGGCATCCAGATCGGCTTCCAGACCGTTGCGCTCACCATCGATGATGCGGCGCTTGAGACGCTCCTCCAGCGGCAGAGCGGCCAGCTCCTCCGCCTTGGAGGCTTTGAGGGACTTGGCGGTGGCGCCCTCGAACAGCTGCATCAGCTTCTGCAGCGGGTCATAACCCTCCGACCGCCGGTCGTAGATCAGATCGAGGGCCGTCCGGACCTGCTCCTCGTCGAACCGGGCGATCGGCAGGATCTTCGACGCGTGCACGATCGCCGAATCCAGCCCCGCCTTCACACACTCGTCCAGGAACACACTGTTGAGCAGGATCCGGGCGGCCGGGTTCAGACCGAAGGAGATGTTCGACAGGCCCAGGGTGGTCTGGACGTCGGGGTGGCGCCGCTTGAGTTCGCGGATCGCCTCGATGGTGGCGATGCCGTCCTTGCGGGACTCCTCCTGACCGGTGCAGATGGTGAAGGTCAGACAGTCGACGAGGATGTCCGACTCGCGGATGCCCCAGTTCGTCGTGAGGTCCTCGATGAGCCGTTCGGCGATCTCGACCTTCTTCTCCGGGGTGCGGGCCTGGCCCTCCTCGTCGATGGTCAGCGCGATCAGGGCGGCGCCGTGCTCCTGGGCCAGCTTGGTGACCTTGGCGAAGCGGGACTCGGGGCCGTCGCCGTCCTCGTAGTTGACGGAGTTGATGACCGCGCGGCCGCCGAGCTTCTCCAGGCCGGCCCGGATCACGTCGACCTCGGTGGAGTCCAGCACGATCGGCAGTGTGGACGCGGTCGCGAAGCGGCCGGCCAGCTCCTCCATGTCGGCGACGCCGTCGCGGCCGACATAGTCCACGCACAGATCGAGCATGTGGGCGCCCTCGCGGATCTGCTCGCGGGCCATCTCCACACAGTCGTCCCAGCGCCCCTCCAGCATCGCCTCGCGGAACTTCTTCGACCCGTTGGCGTTGGTGCGCTCACCGATCGCCAGATACGAGGTGTCCTGCCGGAACGGCACCGACTGGTACAGCGACGCCGCCCCGGCTCCGGACGCGGGTCCCGCTGCGTCGGGGACAGCTCGCGCACCCGTTCCACGACCTGCCGCAGATGCTCCGGCGTCGTCCCGCAGCAGCCGCCCACCAGCGACAGCCCGTACTCCCGCACGAACGTCTCCTGCGCATCCGCCAGCTCGGGCGCCGTCAGGGGTAGTGGGCGCCGTCCTTGCCCAGGACCGGCAGGCCGGCGTTGGGCATGCAGGACAGCGGGATGCGCGAGTGCCGGGCGAGGTAGCGCAGGTGCTCGCTCATCTCCGCGGGGCCCGTCGCGCAGTTCAGGCCGATCATGTCGATGCCGAGTGGTTCCAGGGCGGTCAGCGCGGCGCCGATCTCCGAACCGAGCAGCATCGTGCCGGTCGTCTCGACGGTCACCGACACGATCAGCGGCATGTCGACGCCGAGAGCATCCAGACCGCGTCGGGCGCCGAGCACGGCGGCCTTGGTCTGGAGGAGGTCCTGGGTGGTCTCCACCAGCAGGGCGTCCGCGCCGCCGGTGACCAGGCCCTCGGCGTTCTGCTGGTAGGCGTCGCGCAGCACCCCGTACGGGCGTGGCCCAGGGTGGGCAGCTTGGTGCCGGGGCCCATCGAACCCAGCACCCAGCGCTGCCGCCCGTCCTCGGCCGTGAACTCGTCCGCGGTCTCACGGGCCACGCGGGCGCCGGCCTCGGACAGCTCGTGGACGCGGTGCGCGATGTCGTACTCGCCGAGGGCGGAGTGGTTGGCGCCGAAGGTGTTGGTCTCCACGCAGTCGACGCCCGCGGCGAAGTACTCCCGGTGCACCGAGCGGACGATGTCCGGGCGGGTGAGGTTCAGGACCTCGTTGCAGCCCTCCAGCTGCTGGAAGTCGTCCAGCGTCGGGTTCTGCGCCTGGAGCATCGTGCCCATCGCCCGTCGGCGACCACCACACGGGTGGCGAGCGCCTCGCGGAGGGCGGTGACACGGGTCCGGGTGTCGGCGGACGGGGTGGACGGCGACGAGGCCATGAACGGGCTCCCTGTTGGTGCGACGGCTGTCGGCTTTGCGCTTCCCGGGAACCGCTGCGGGCAACACCCCGGGGAGGGCGCACGCCGCCAGGGTAGCCGGGACCTCGGCCCGATGGTCGGGGCGTCCACGGGACGGACGAGGATGGCGTGTACGGCGGCCCGGGGCGGTGCGGCGGAGGGCGGGCGCCGAGAGGTGCTAAGAGTTGCCCGCCGAAGCATTAGCGGGAGGTCGGCATGGACCGGTAGTGTTCGACATTGCCGAACAGCGGCAGCGACGTCGCGGGTCGACGGTCGAAGGGGACGGAGGCAGTACGGCGATGGCACGGAACATCCAGTCGCTCGAACGGGCGGCCGCGATGCTGCGGCTCCTCGCGGGCGGCGAGCGGCGGCTCGGCCTGTCGGACATCGCCTCCTCGCTGGGCCTCGCCAAGGGCACGGCGCACGGCATACTGCGCACCCTCCAGCAGGAGGGCTTCGTCGAGCAGGACGACGCCTCCGGGCGCTACCAGCTGGGCGCGGAACTGCTGCGGCTCGGCACGACCTACCTGGACGTGCACGAACTGCGGGCGCGTGCCCTGGTGTGGACGGACGACCTGGCCCGCTCCAGCGGCGAGAGCGTCTACCTGGGCGTTCTGCACCAGCAGGGCGTGCTGATCGTGCACCACGTCTTCCGGCCCGACGACAGCCGGCAGGTCCTGGAGATCGGGGCGATGCAGCCGCTGCACTCCACGGCCCTGGGCAAGGTGCTGTCCGCGTACGACCCGGTGGCGCACAGCGAGGCGCTGGACGCCGACCGCAAGGCCTTCACCGACCGCACCGTCTGCGAGCCGGAGGCCTTCGAGCACATCCTCGACCTCACACGCGCGCGTGGCTACGCGGCGGACGTCGAGGAGACGTGGGAGGGCGTCGCCTCGATCGCCGCCCCCATCCACGACCGGCGCCGGATGCCGGTCGGCTCGGTCGGCATCACCGGCGCCGTGGAGCGCGTGTGCCGGGACGGGGAGCTGCGCCCGGAACTGGTGGCAGCCGTACGGGACTGCGCCCGCGCGGTCTCCCGGGACCTGGGCGCCGGCCGCTTCTGACCCCGGGGCGCCCCACGGCGCTCCGGCGCCCGGCGTCCACCACCGCCCTCGGCGGCCGGCCTGCGCCGCCTTCTCTCCGGCCGGCTCCCGCCACCACCCTCCCCGCACCCTGATTTCCGCACGTGAGCGCAGACGAAGCCGCACCCGGCCGCACACCTGCGCACCCCCGCCGATGATCCATGGATGATCCACAACCGTCGGCGATCAATAACGATCAGGTTTTCGATAACAGAGCCCTTGACGCATGCGTGACCCCAGGGAAAGACTCCCGTCCATCGGTCGGCATTGTCGAACACCTACCGGCAATACGCGCTAGAGTGTGACAACGCCAAGGGCCGGCATCGCTCTCACCCCTGAGGGCGCCAATCCCCGGTGGGACCCGGGGGTCGGCTCCCTGGACGAAGGACAAAGGAGTCGCGGGTGTCCAGCTCCGACATCTTCATCGGCGAGACCATCGGTACCGCCATACTCATCCTGCTCGGCGGCGGCGTCTGTGCCGCCGTCACGCTCAAGGCCTCCAAGGCCCGCAACGCCGGCTGGCTCGCCATCGCCTTCGGGTGGGGTTTCGCCGTCATGACGGCGGTGTACATCGCCGGCCCGCTGTCCGGCGCGCACCTCAACCCCGCCGTCACGGTCGGCATCGCCATCAAGGACGGCGACTGGAGCAACGTCCCGGTGTACTTCGCCGGCGAGATGCTCGGCGCCATGATCGGCGCGGTGCTGGTGTGGGTCGCCTACCAGGGCCAGTTCCAGGCCCACCTCACCGACCGGGAGATCGTCGGCGGCCCCGGCGCGCAGGACACGGCGGCCAAGTCCGTCGAGGCCCAGGAGAAGGGCGCCGGCCCCGTCCTGGGCGTCTTCTCCACCGGCCCCGAGATCCGGAACCCGGTGCAGAACCTCGCCACCGAGATCATCGGCACGTTCGTGCTGCTGCTCGCCGTGCTCACGCAGGGCCTGAACGACGAGGGCAACGGTCTCGGCGTCCTGGGCGGCCTCATCACCGCGCTCGTGGTCGTCTCCATCGGCCTGTCGCTCGGCGGCCCGACCGGATACGCCATCAACCCCGCCCGTGACCTCGGCCCCGCATCGTGCACGCCCTGCTGCCCTGCCCAACAAGGGCGGCTCCGACTGGAGCTACGCCTGGGTCCCGATCGTCGGTCCGCTGATCGGCGGCGCGATCGCCGCGGGCGTCTACAACGTCGCCTTCGCCTGAGCGGGCATCCGCCGGGCACGATCGATCCGCGCAGCACACGCCGTACGTACCGACCGCACACCACGGAACCCAGGAGCACACAGTGACCGACGCCCACACCGCCGGCCCCTTCATCGCGGCCATCGACCAGGGCACGACCTCGTCCCGCTGCATCGTCTTCGACCGCGACGGCCGCATCGTCTCCGTCGACCAGAAGGAACACGAGCAGATCTTCCCCAAGCCGGGCTGGGTCGAGCACAACGCCACCGAGATCTGGACCAACGTCCAGGAGGTCGTCGCCGGGGCCGTCGAGAAGGCCGGCATCACCCGCGACGACATCAAGGCCATCGGCATCACCAACCAGCGCGAGACCACCGTCGTGTGGGACCGCACCACCGGTGAGCCCGTCCACAACGCCATCGTCTGGCAGGACACCCGCACCGACGCCCTCTGCAAGGAGCTGGGCCGCAACGTCGGCCAGGACCGCTTCCGCCGCGAGACCGGCCTTCCCCTCGCCTCCTACTTCGCCGGCCCCAAGGCCCGCTGGCTGCTCGACAACGTCGAGGGCCTGCGCGAGCGCGCCGAGGCGGGCGACCTGCTCTTCGGCACCATGGACACCTGGGTCATCTGGAACCTGACCGGCGGCGTCGACGGCGGACAGCACGTCACGGACGTCACCAACGCCTCGCGCACGATGCTCATGAACCTGCACACGATGCAGTGGGACGCCAGGATCTGCGAGTCGATCGGCGTGCCGCAGCAGATGCTGCCGGAGATCCGCTCCTCCGCCGAGGTCTACGGCGAGATCAAGGGCGGCAAGCTCGGCGAGCTGCTCGGCGGCATCCCGGTCGCCTCCGCGCTCGGCGACCAGCAGGCGGCCCTGTTCGGCCAGACCTGCTTCTCCGAGGGCGAGACCAAGTCGACGTACGGCACCGGCACCTTCATGGTGATGAACACCGGTGACAAGATCATCAACTCCTACAGCGGGCTGCTGACCACCGTCGGCTACCAGATCGGCGCGCAGAAGCCGGTCTACGCGCTGGAGGGCTCGATCGCCGTCACGGGCTCCCTGGTGCAGTGGATGCGCGACCAGATGGGCCTGATCTCGACGGCCGCCGAGATCGAGACGCTCGCGCTGTCGGTCGAGGACAACGGCGGCGCGTACTTCGTGCCGGCCTTCTCCGGCCTGTTCGCCCCCTACTGGCGCTCCGACGCCCGCGGCGTGATCGCCGGCCTCACCCGGTACGTCACCAAGGCGCACCTGGCCCGTGCCGTCCTGGAGGCCACCGCCTGGCAGACCCGCGAGATCGCGGACGCCATGACCAAGGACTCCGGTGTGGAGCTGGCCGCCCTCAAGGTCGACGGCGGCATGACCTCCAACAACCTGCTGATGCAGACCCTCGCCGACTTCGTGGACGCCCCCGTGGTGCGCCCGATGGTCGCCGAGACCACCTGCCTCGGCGCCGCCTACGCCGCCGGTCTCGCCGTCGGCTTCTGGAACAGCACCGACGACCTGCGCGCCAACTGGCGCCGGGCCGCCGAGTGGACCCCCGCATGGACGCGGAGACCCGCGACCGTGAGTACAAGAACTGGCTCAAGGCCGTCGAGCGGACCATGGGCTGGCTCGAGGACGAGGAGTAAGAACCGCAATGACCACTCAGTCCACCCTGCAGTCCATACCTGCCCTGGGGACGCGTCCGGCCTCCGGCTCGAACCCGAGCCGGGCCGAGACCCGGGAGCAGCTCTCCCAGGCGTCGTACGACCTTCTCGTCATCGGCGGCGGCATCCTGGGCATCTCCACCGCCTGGCACGCTGCGCAGTCCGGTCTCAGGGTGGCTCTGGTCGATGCCGGCGACTTCGCCGGCGCCACGTCCTCCGCCTCCTCCAAGCTGCTCCACGGCGGCCTGCGCTACCTGCAGACCGGCGCGGTGAAGCTGGTGGCGGAGAACCACTTCGAGCGCCGTGCGGTCTCCCGCCAGGTGGCCCCCACCTGGCGAACCCGCTCACGTTCTACCTCCCCGTGTACAAGGGCGGGCCGCACGGCGCGGCGAAGCTCGGGGCCGGTGTCTTCGCCTACTCGGCGCTGTCGGCGTTCGGCGACGGCGTCGGCCACCTGCTCTCCCCGCCAAGGCGCAGGCGGACGTCCCCGAGCTGCGCACCGAGAACCTCAAGGCCGTGGCCGTCTACGGCGACGACCAGATGAACGACGCGCGGATGGCGCTGATGACGGTCCGGGCGGCGGTCGAGGCCGGCGCGGTCGTCCTCAACCACGCCGAGGTGACCGGGCTGCGCTTCACCCGGGGCCGGGTCACGGGCGCCGAGCTGCGGGACCGGCTCTCCGGTGACGAGTTCGGGGTGAACGCCCGGCTGGTGCTGAACGCGACGGGCCCGTGGGTCGACCACCTGCGCCGCATGGAGGACCCGAACGCCGCACCGTCCATCCGCCTGTCCAAGGGCGCGCACCTCGTCCTGAAGCGCACCTCGCCCTGGAAGGCCGCGCTGGCGACGCCGATCGACAAGTACCGGATCACCTTCGCCCTCCCCTGGGAGGACATGCTGCTGCTCGGCACCACCGACGAGGTGTACGAGGGCGACCCGGCCGACGTGGCGGTCAACGACAAGGACGTCGCGCAGATCCTCGACGAGGCCGCGTTCTCCATCCGGGACCAGCAGCTCGACCGGGACCTGATCACGTACGCGTTCGCGGGCCTGCGGGTGCTGCCGGGCGGCCCCGGCGACACGGCGAAGGCCAAGCGGGAGACGGTGGTCACCGAGGGCCGGGGCGGCATGCTGTCGGTCGCCGGCGGCAAGTGGACCACGTTCCGCCACATCGGCCGCACGGTGATGAAGAAGCTGGAGACGCTGCCCGGCCACCCGCTGGGCGACGACTTCGAACCCGTCTCCTCGCTGCCCAGGAAGCTGCCGCTGCCCGGCGTCGCCAATCCGCGCGCCGTGGCCCACCGGCTGCTGGTGGACCGGCCGGCGCCCGGCCCGCGGATGGCGGCGGACACCGCCCGGCACCTGGCGACCCACTACGGCTCGCTGGCCTTCGACATCGCCCGGATCGCCAACGAGAACCCGGAGCTGGCCGAGCGGGTGCACCCGGACGCCCCGGAGATCTGGGCCCAGGTGGTGTGGGCCCGCGACCACGAGTGGGCGGAGACCGCCGACGACGTGCTGCGCCGCCGGACGACGCTGACGATCCGCGGCCTGGCCACGGACGAGATCCGCGCCAGGGTGCAGGACCTGCTCGACAAGAAGTAGTCCCGCCGGGGGCGGCGGCTCCCCGCCGACGGAGCCGCCGCCCCGCGGTGTGCCCGCTGGTGTCCGGGCCCCCGGATCGGGGCAGTGATCCGTTCACTCCCCGTGCAAGGGGGCTGCGGGCGCCCCCTCGGCACGCCGTAAGGTTGGGGGTACGCGAGGGCACGTCGGAAGGAGGCACTGGGTGATCGAGCTCGAGGGGGTTCCCGAGCTGATCGACCCGGTCATGGTGGCCGCGTTCGAGGGCTGGAACGATGCCGGCGACGCCGCCTCCACCGCGGTCGCGCATCTGGACAGGGAGTGGAAGGGGGAGGTCTTCGCCGCGCTGGACGCCGAGGACTACTACGACTTCCAGGTGAACCGCCCCACGGTGTTCATGGAAGCGGGCGTCCGCAAGATCACCTGGCCCACGACCCGGCTGTCGGTGGTGCGGGTCGGCGGCGAGAAGCCGCGTGACCTGGTCCTCGTCCGGGGCATCGAACCGTCCATGCGGTGGCGCTCGTTCTGCAACGAACTGCTCGGCTTCGCCCACGAACTGGGCGTCGAGCTCGTCGTCATCCTGGGCGCCCTGCTGGGCGACACCCCGCACACGCGTCCGGTCCCGATCAGCGGGACCACGTCGGACGCGGACCTGGCCCGCCGCATGGACCTGGAGGAGACCAAGTACGAGGGCCCCACGGGCATCGTCGGCATCCTCCAGGAGGCCTGCACGCACGCCGGCGTCCCGGCGGTCTCCCTGTGGGCCGCGGTGCCGCACTACGTGTCGCAGCCGCCGAACCCGAAGGCCACGCTGGCGCTGCTGAACCGCCTGGAGGACCTGATCGACGTGCGCATCCCGCTGGGCGAGCTGCCCGAGGACGCGCGCGCCTGGCAGGTGGGCGTGGACCAGCTGGCCGCCGAGGACAGCGAGGTGGCGGAGTACGTGCAGTCGCTGGAGGAGGCCCGGGACACGGCGGAGCTGCCGGAGGCGTCGGCGAGGCGATCGCGCGCGAGTTCGAGCGGTATCTGCGGCGTCGTGACGGCGCCGGCCCGGCCGGCGGCCACGCCACGGCCGACGGCGGCGAGGGCACTCCGGGGGCCCCGTATCTGCGGGACAACCCCAGCGGCCGGACGCGCCCGCCGAAGCCGCCGAAGGCGGGCGGGGACGACGAGGAGGCGTCGGAGGACTGAGTTCTCCGCGGCACCCGGTCCCGCAGGGGACCCGAGCGTGAGGGGGCGCTTCCCTTTCCGGAAGCGCCCCTCACGTGTGTCTGCGAACGTGCCGGATCCGGCGGCTAGAGCGCCACGCCCATCAGCGCGTCGACGGCGCGCGAGACGACACCGGGTGCGCCCGTGTCCGTGCCGCCGGTCTCCTCCTGCCGGGCGACCCAGCGGTCGACCGCGGCGAGCGCGGCCGGGGAGTCCAGGTCGTCGGCGAGGGCGTCGCGGATCTCCTCCACGAGGGCGTCGGCGGGCGGGCCGTCGGGGCGGGAGACGGCGGCGCGCCAGCGGTCGAGCCGGGCGACGGCGTCCCGCAGCACCTGGTCGGTCCACTCCCAGTCGGCCCGGTAGTGGTGGGCGAGCAGCGTCAGGCGGATCGCGGCCGGGTCGACGCCGTCGCGGCGCAGCCGGGAGACGAAGACGAGATTGCCCTTGGACTTGGACATCTTCTCGCCGTGCAGGCCGACCATGCCGGCGTGCACATAGGCCTTGGCCATGGGGAACTCGCCGGTGAGCACCTGGGCGTGCGAGGCGCCCATCTCGTGGTGCGGGAAGGCGAGGTCGGAGCCGCCGCCCTGGACGTCGAAGCCCATACCGAGGTGGTCGAGGGCGATGGCCACGCACTCGATGTGCCAGCCCGGGCGCCCCCGGCCGAGGGAGCCGCCGTCCCAGCTGGGCTCGCCGTCGCGGGCCGCCATCCACAGCATCGGGTCGAGCGGGTTCTTCTTGCCCGGCCGGTCGGGGTCGCCGCCGCGCTCGGCGGACAGCATCCGCATGGCGGCGGCGTCGAGGTTCGAGACCCGGCCGAAGTGCGGGTCGGACTCGACGGAGAAGTAGACGTCGCCGTCCAGCTCGTAGGCGGCGCCCGCGTCGCGCAGGCGCTCGACGAGCGGGACGATGCCGGGTATGGCCTCGACGGCGCCTATGTAGTGCTGCGGCGGCAGCATGCGCAGCGCCGTCATGTCCTCGCGGAAGAGGGCCGTCTCCTTCTCGGCGAGGGCGGCCCAGTCGACGCCGTCGCGCACGGCCCGCTCCAGGAGGGGGTCGTCGACGTCGGTGACGTTCTGGACGTAGTGGACCTGCCGCTTGTTGTCGAGCCACACGCGCTGCACGAGGTCGAACGCGTTGTAGGTCGCCGCGTGCCCCATGTGGGTGGCGTCGTACGGGGTGATGCCGCAGACGTAGATGCGGGCGACGGGACCGGGGTCGAGGGTGACCAGGCCGCCGGTCGCGGTGTCGTGGATCCTGAGGTCGCGGCCCTGACCGGGCAGGGCGGGGACCTCGGAAGCGGGCCAGGCATGCATGTACATGAGCCTAACCGGACGGGTGTTCCGTTCACGAACGGGATCGTGCGGATGGCCGGGAAGGCGGTCTTGTGCGCGGGCGCCGGGTGTGCCTCCCGGCCCGTCGTGCACCGGAGGGCACCGGGGACGGCTGTCCGGGAGGCCGCGGGGCGGTACGAGGCGCTACACCGGGGGCCAGGGGATGGCCGGCCAGGTCCCGGAGGGTTCGGGGTGGGTGCCGGAGGCGAGCAGGGCGTCGACACGCGCGCGCGTGGCGTCGATCTCGGCGGGCGTGATCAGGGACGCCAGCCGGGTCGCCAGGGCCGCGCCGTCCCGCAGCTGCTCCCGCAGGGTGCCGAGGGCCGTCACGGCCTCCGGGGTGAGCGGTTCCCCGGCCCAGCCCCACAGCAGGGTGCGCAGCTTGTCCTCGGTGTGGAAGGTGACCCGTGGTCGATGCCGTACAGCCGTCCCCCGCCGGCGGGCAGCAGGTGGCCGCCCTTGCGGTCGGCGTTGTTGATCACGGCGTCCAGGACGGCGAGCCGCCGCAGCCGCTCGTCGTCGGCGTGCACCAGCAGCGCCGTCCTGCCCTCGCCGACCTCGGCGAAGCCGACGGCCTTCCAGCCGGGGCCGGGCTCGTCGCCGTCCACCAGGGCGAGCAGCTCGGCCTCCGGGGCGGCGTCGATCCACAGCTGGCACATGCCCTCGCCGTACGGCCCGTCGCGCAGCACGGTCGGCGGGACCAGCCCCCAGCCGGTCGCCTCGGAGACCTCGTACGCGGCGACCTCGCGCTGGGCGAGCGTGCCGTCGGGGAAGTCCCACAGCGGCCGCTCCCCGGCGACCGGCTTGTAGACGCAGGTGGCCTCCTGGTCCGCGTAGGCGACCGTGCAGAACAGCGCCGCGTTGGAGGCCTCGCGGATACGGCCGCGGACGGTCAGCTCACCCTCGGTGAGCAGCTCGGCCGTGGTCACGCTCCGCGGCGGTATCCGTTCTGGCGCGGACATACGTGTCCTTCCGGGTCGAGCGGGAGGCTGCACAGCGGGCACGGCGGCCGCCCGGCGTTGACGACGTCCAGGGCGCGCTTGGCGAAGGCCCTGGCCTGCGCGCCGGTGAGCCGGACCCGCAGCATCGGCGGGCCGTTCTCCTCGTCCTGGAGGAGCCGCTCCTCGGCCTCGGCGAGGTCCTCCTCGGAGTCGGCCTCCAGCTCCACCAGGGCCTGGGCCTCGACGATCATGCGCTGGTCCTCGCCGTCCCAGGCCAGCGCCATGGTGCCGACCCTGAACTCCTCCTCCACGGGGGTGTCCAGCGGGGCGGTGTCGGTGATCTCGGTGGGCGCCATGGCGGGGACGGCGGCGCTGCCGCCGCTGCGGCGCACGACCTCGTCGAGCAGTTCGTCCATGCGCTCGGCGAGCGCGGCGACCTGGGTCTTCTCCAGGGCCACGCTGGTCACCCGGGAGCCGGCGGAGGCCTGGAGGAAGAACGTACGGCGCCCGGGCAGTCCGACCGTGCCGGCCACGAAACGGTCCGGCTGGTCGTAGAGGAACACCTGACGGGACACGTCCTGTCTCCATTGAATCGGTGGGTGGCTACTGCTGGGACCGCTTCACCCTACTGCGGCCGACGATCACGGTGCGCCCGCACCGCCCCCGACCGTGGCGTCGTCGCCGGGCGGTTCGTCGCGCGGCGCCAGGGACGCGAAGTCGCCGGTGTCGCCGAGCCGCAGCAGGTAGGGCCGCAGCCGGGTGTAGCGGATCGCGGTGACGGAGCAGGGTTCCACGGCGATCCGCTGGAAGAGGTCCAGGTGAAGACCGAGAGCGTCGGCGACGAGCGACTTGATGATGTCGCCGTGCGAGCACATCAGGTAGACGGCGTCGGCGCCGTGGTCGCGTTCCACACGGGCGTTCCACTCGCGTACGGCCTCGGCGGCGCGGGTCTGCATGGCGCGCATCGACTCCCCGCCGGGGAAGGCCGCCGCGGACGGGTGCGCCTGCACGACCTCCATCAGCGGCTCGTCCTTGAGGTCGGCGAGCTTGCGCCCGGACCAGTCGCCGTAGTGGCACTCCCCGATGCGTTCGTCGGTGTGGACGGGCAGTTCCGGCCGGGCGTCCAGCAGCGGCCGGATCGTCTCCTGGCAGCGTTGCAGGGGACTGGCGACGACCTCGGCGATCGGCAGCCCGGCGAGCCGGCCGGGCAGTGCGGCGGCCTGTGCGGCGCCGCGTTCGTCGAGGGCGACGCCGGGCGTCCAGCCGGCGAGCAGCCCCTCGGTGTTGGCGGTGGAACGTCCGTGCCTGACCAGGATCAGCGTGGGCATGCGCCAAGGGTAGGCGTACGGCGGCGGGCGCCGGCGCCCGGCCGAGAGGAGAATGCGTTCGGTGATCGTGGACTGCGCCGTCTACCGGGACGGACACCGCTCGGAGGGCCCCGAGGACCTCTCCGACGCGCTCGGGGAGGCCCGGGCCGCGGGCGGCTTCGTGTGGATCGGGCTGCACGAGCCGACGGAGAAGGAGTTCGACCTGGTCACCCAGGAGTTCGGACTGCATCCGCTGGCCGTCGAGGACGCTCTGAAGGCCCACCAGCGGCCCAAGCTGGAGGTGTACGAGGACTCGCTGTTCGTGGTCCTGAAGCCGGTGGTGTACGAACCGGAGAGCGACACGGTGTCCACCGGCGAGCTCATGGTCTTCCTCGGGGACGGTTTCGTGGTGACCGTCCGCCACGGCGAGGGCGCCCCGCTGAAGGCGGTGCGGCACCGTCTGGAACAGGAGCCGGAGCTGCTCGGCGAGGGGCCCACGGCCGTGCTGTACGCCGTCGCGGACGCCACCGTCGACCACTATCTGGACGTGGCGACCGAGCTGGGCCAGGACCTGGAGGACCTGGAGGCCGAGGTGTTCTCGCCGGACGGCGGCGGCTCCCGGCACACGGCGTCCCGGATCTACAACTTCAAGCGGCAGATCCTGGAGTTCCGCCGGGCGACCGTCCCGCTGGCGCTGCCGGTGACCCGGCTCGCGGGCAACGGCGCGTTCGGCGCGGCGGTGCCGTTCGTGAACGACCGGGCGCGGCCGTTCTTCCGGGACGTCCACGACCACCTCACGCGCGTGAACGAGTCGGTGGAGGGGCTGGACCGGCTGGTGTCCGACATCCTGTCGGCGCATCTGGCGCAGATGAGCGTCCGGCAGAACGACGACATGCGGAAGATCTCGGCGTGGGCGGCGATGGCCGCGGTCCCCACGATGATCGCGGGGGTGTACGGCATGAACTTCGAGCACATGCCGGAACTGAGCTGGACGTGGTCGTACCCGGCGGTGATCCTCCTCATGGCCGCCCTGGAGGTGCTGCTGTTCCGGACGTTCAAGCGGCGGGGCTGGCTGTAGCGGCAGGCGGCGGAGCCGGCCGTAGCGCCGGTCAGGCGACCTCGGCGGCCGTGGTCGCCGGGCCGCCCAGCGCGTCGCGCCGCTCGGGCATCCTCAGGGTCACCATGCGCCGCCAGCCGCCGAGCCGCTCGTAGAGGTACACGGCGTGGATGCCGGCCGCCAGCGCCGCCGACCTGGCCTTCGGCCAGCCGAGGACGCGTCCCATGTGGGCCATGACCGCGAGGCTGACGTCCCGGTGGATGCGGATCTCGGCGAGCGCGCACGCGCGCAGGATGCGCTGGATGAGCCGGCCGTGCCCGGCGGCGGCGAAGCGGAGCAGTTCCTCGTGGGCGTACGCGAGGTGGTTGTCCTCGTCGTCGGAGATCATCCGGACGGCCTTGCCGATGTCCGGGTGGTCGGCGAAGTGCTTGCGCAGCATCCGCATCTGCTCGGCGGCGCGCTGCTCGGTGACCCTGCTGTGGGCCAGGTAGGTGATGATGTCGTGCACCGTGAGCCGCTGGTCGGCCTTGAGCTTCTCGTGGGCGAGACCGATGCCGTGGCGCTCCAGGAGCATCGTGTAGTCGGTCTCCGGCGGGACCTCGACGGGTTCGAGGCCGCGCTTCTTCAGCAGGGCGTTGAAGATCCGGCCGTGCTTGTCCTCGTCGGCGCCGTGCCGGCTGATCCGGGGGGCGAGGGCGCGTTCGCTCTCGGGGACCAGCGCCGCGATGCGGCCGTTCTCCCAGCCGCCCTGGGACTCCCCGCTGGCGGCGATGGAGCAGAACAGCCGGAAGGAATCGTCGTCGTCGAGGATCTCCTGGAACAGACTCTTGGCCGACAGCATCGGTGCACCTCTCTGCCTCTGCGGAGCGCAGGTTCGCAGAGAGAGTCAAGTCCGCGGCGGGGGGCGGGGCAACAGCTGTGTCGGGCGACTGCGCCGAAAGAAGGACGGGGAGGGGCACCCTCGGGCGTAACCACGCGCGCGCGTGGGCGTTGTTCTCCGTGACGGCCGTGGCGGGAAGACCCCCGAGCCCCCACCACGGCCGCGAAACCCCCTCCCCCGCGCCGAGCGGCCGGCCCGTCGCGCCGAGCGGCCGGCAGTCGCGACGGGCCGGCGTCCGTCGGCGTCGGCCCGCTTCCGCGGCACGGTCCGGACGCCCCCTAGGCCAGTCCGGCCCGCTCCAGGGCCTCGGCGCCCGCGCGCAGCGACGCGAGCCGCTCCTCCAGGGTGAAGCCGGCCGGGGCGAGGCTGAGGGTGGTGACGCCGGCCGCCGCGTAGGCCTTCATCCGGTCGGCGATGCGGTCCACGGAGCCCAGCAGCGTGGTGCGGTCGATGAGGTCGTGCGGGACGGCGGCCGCGGCACCCTGCTTGTCGCCGGACAGATACTTCTCCTGGATCTCGGCGGCCTCGCGCTCGTAGCCCATGCGCCGGGCGAGCTGGTTGTAGAAGTTCTGCTTGGCGCTGCCCATGCCGCCGACGTACAGGGCCGTGTAGGGCCGGAAGGTGTCGGCGAGCGTGGTGACGTCCTTGTCGTCGCCGACGGCGAGCGGCAGGGTCGGGCACACGTCGAAGCCGTCGAGGGTCTTGCCGGCCTTCTCGCGTCCGGCACGCAGGTGCCGGATCGCGGTGTCCTCCAGGTGGTCGGCGGACGGGAAGATCAGCAGGGCGCCGTCGGCGATCTCCCCGGTCTGTTCCAGGTTCTTCGGGCCGATCGCGGCGATGTACAGCGGGATGTGCTCGCGCTGCGGGTGCACGGTCAGCTTGATCGGCTTGCCGGGTCCGCCGGGCAGGGGCAGCGTCCAGTGCTCGCCGTCGTGGGTGAGGCGTTCGCGGCTCATGGCCTTGCGGACGATCTCGACGTACTCGCGGGTGCGGGCCAGGGGCTTGTCGAACTTCACGCCGTACCAGCCCTCGGAGACCTGGGGGCCGGAGACGCCGAGGCCGAGCCGGAAGCGCCCGCCGGAGAGGGAGTCGAGGGTGGCGGCCGTCATCGCGGTCATCGCGGGCTGACGGGCCGGGATCTGGAAGATCGCCGAACCCACGTCGATGCGTTCGGTCTGGGCCGCCACCCAGCTGAGCACCGTGGCGGCGTCGGAGCCGTAGGCCTCCGCGGCCCAGCAGACGGCGTAGCCGAGCCGGTCGGCCTCCTGGGCGACGGCGAGATTGTCCGCGTCCATCCCGGCGCCCCAGTAGCCGAGGTTGATCCCGAGCTGCATGGCCGATTCCCCTTACCGATCAGTAACGTCGCTGGTGCCCCGACCTTAGCGCGCGGAAATCGGTTGTCCACAGGGCCCCACGGTGCAAGTCCTGGCCAGTAATCTCGGCGTTCATGGAGCAGAGGCATCTCGGCCGCACCGGCCTGCGCGTGTCCCGCATCGGTCTCGGCACCCTGACGTGGGGCCGGGACACCGACGAGCACGATGCCGCGGACCTTCTGAAGACGTTCTGGGAGGCGGGCGGGACCCTCGTCGACACGGCCGACGTGTACGGGGACGGCGAGGCCGAGTACCTGCTCGGCAGGCTCATGGACGGGCTGGTCCCGCGCCGGGACCTGGTGATCTCCACCAAGGCGGGCAGCGTGCCCGACCCCGACCGGCGCTTCGACGGCTCGCGCGGCCATCTGCTCTCCGCGCTGGACGCCTCGCTGGCCCGGCTCGGCACGGACCACGTCGACGTGTGGCACGTGCACGCCTACGACCCCGAGACCCCGCTGGAGGAGACCCTCCACGCGCTGGACCTGGCCGTCGCCAGCGGACGGGCCCGTTACGCGGGCGTGTCCAACTTCTGCGGGTGGCAGCTGGCCAAGGCGGCGACCTGGCAACTGGCCGCACCGGGGCGCAACCGGCTGGCGAGCACGCAGCTGGAGTACTCGCTGCTCCAGCGGGGCGTCGAGCGGGAGGTGCTGCCGGCCGCCCTCGACCTGGGCGTCGGTCTGCTGCCGTCCTCGCCGCTGGGGCGCGGCGTGCTCACCGGCAAGTACCGGGGCGAGGCGACGCCGCCGGACTCGCGGGGCGCCTCGGAGCACATGGCGCCGTTCGTCGCGCCGTACCTCGACGACACGGCGAGCCGCATCGTGGACGCGGTGGCCACGGCGGCGGACGGGCTGGCGGTGAGCCCGACCCAGGTGGCCCTCGCCTGGGTCCGCGACCGGCCCGGGGTGGTCGCCCCGATCGTCGGCGCGCGCAACGCGCAGCAGCTCACGGCGGCGCTGTCAGTGGAGGCCCTTAGTCTTCCTGACGAGATCTGCCGGGCGCTCGACGACGTGTCGGCGCCGGTGCACCGCTATCCCGATCACGACTGGAGCACGCTGTGAGCACGGAGCCCGAGCCCGCTGAGGAAGCCGTGGACACCGAGCCGGTGCCGCCGGGCGGGCCCGGCACCGGGCCGGAGGGCGAGGACGCCGGGGGCGTCGCCGACGCGGGAGGTGTCGCAGGCGCCGAGGGCGTCGCCGACGCCGGGACGGCCGTGGACGGTGGGGGCCGCCCAGACGCAGAGGGCCGCGCGGACGCCGGCTCCGAGGAGGACGCGGGCTCGGCGAGTGGGGCGGATTCCGGGGCGGCGCTGGCTCGGCGGGCGCGGTGGGCTCCGAAGGCGACGCGTCCGCCGGTGCGGCGGGCTCCGACGGCGCCGGTCCGGTCGGCGGGGCCGAGGACGGGGCGGCTCCGCGGGCGGGGAGGTCTCCGAGGCCGAGGCCGAGCTGGCCGCGCAGCGGATCGAGCGCGAGCGGATCGAGCGCCGCAAGGCCGAGAAGAAGGGGCCGATCGAGGCGGGCGCCAAGCTGAGCGGCCCGGCCGCCGACCTGCTCGCCGCCGTCCGGGCCGTGGAGAGCGGCGCGAAACCGCCGGCGACGGTCTTCGCCGAGGCCGAGCCCGCGCCCCGCCGCCCGGCTCCCGAGCCCACGCCGGTACGACGGCCGCAGCCCGTGCCGGAGCGCCCCGCCGCGGCGCTGCCCGCCCCGGAGACCGTGCAGGCCGTGCGCCGGGTGCTGGCCCAGGGCGGCGCCCCCGAGGCGCTCGCACCGCAGACGGCCGAGGTGCTGGGCGAGGGCGCGGAGGAGCTGCTGCGCACGGACCCCTGGCAGTTGTTGCGGGTCGCCGGGGTGCGGCCGGAGCAGGCCGACGCCTTCGCGCGGGCGCTGCTCGGCCCGGAGTGCGGCCCGGACGACGAGCGGCGCGGGCGCGCGCTGACCGGCTGGCTCCTGGAGCAGGCGGCGCTGGCCGGGCACACCGCCCTGGAGCTGCCGCGGCTCACGGCCGAGCTGGCCCGGCGGGGCGTGCCCGACCCCGACGCCGCCGTGCAGCACACGCTCGCCGAGGGTGAGGCCCTCGCGTTCCAGGACGCCCTGGACGAGCCCGGCACCCCGGACCGCCCGGCGGGCGGTGCCCCGGACCGCCCCGCGGGCCCGGCGGCCGGCGACGACGCCGAGGCCGCCGAGGAGCGGCCCGTCCGGGTCCTGGTCGGCCTCGAGCGGTACGCGCTGGCGGAGGAGAGCCTCGCCGACGGTCTCGCCCGGCTCGTCAACTCGGTTCCCAAGCAGGACGGTTCCGCGGAGGACTGGGAGCGGGCGGCCGGCGCGGCCCGGGGCAGCGCCGCCGACCTGATCCGGGCGGTGGCGGGCCACGGCCTGGTCCTGCACACCGGCGGGGAGGCGTCCCTGGCCGAACCGGCGGCCCTGCTGTCCGCCGTCGGCGGGCTCGGCCTGCGCGCCTGGGCCGCGTCCCCAGCCTGATGGGCCGCGCCCGCTTCGCCGCCCTGGCCGCCGGCGCGTCCCCGGCGCCGGAGCCGGAGGTGCCGGTCGCCTCCGTCGCCGGCCTGCTGTCCGGTGCCGAGGGGCCGGGGCGGGACGCGGACGGTGCTCTGGACCTCGACCTGCTGATCGTGTGCGACGCCCCGCAGCTCGACGTGGAGGCGGCGGCGCTGCTGGTGGAGTCGCTGCCGGACGGGGCGCGGCTGGTGCTGGCCGGGGACCCGGCGGTGCTGTGGTCCGTGGGCCCGGGACGGGTCTTCGCCGATCTGCTGGCGGCCCGGATCTGCCCCCACGTCGCCTCCCGGCGGCCCGACCCCGGGCCGCTGGGCGAGCTGGTCTCCGGCGTCGGCATCGGCGAGCTGAACCAGGTGGAGGCCCCGGCAAGGAGGTCGTGATCGTGCCGGTGCGGGACGCGGGCGAGGCCGTGCACCGCACGGTGCAGCTCGTGGTGGACTCCGTGCCGCGCGCGTTCGGCGTCCCCGCCGAGGAGACCCAGGTGATCACGCCGGGGCACGGGGGTGCGGTGGGCACCCGCGTGCTCAACGCGGCGCTGAAGGAGCGGCTGAATCCGGGCCCCGGCCGCTTCGGCGGCTTCGACCCCGGCGACCGGGTCGTCCACTCCCCGTGCCGGGGCGGGTGGTGCCTGGCCGGGTGGTGCGGGCCGACGCCGAGGGGCTGCACCTGGCCTGTGCCGACGGGGAG
The DNA here is from genome assembly GCA_003248315.1 of Streptomyces sp. SW4. Lineage (GTDB taxonomy): Bacteria > Actinomycetota > Actinomycetes > Streptomycetales > Streptomycetaceae > Streptomyces. The sequence continues at coordinate 4,429,476 of QKWM01000004.1, read as the reverse complement.
GTGGTCGTGCCGAAGGAGCGGGTGGACGGCTGTGTCCGGCACGGGTGGGCGCTGACCGCGCACCAGGCCGTGGGCGGCCGGTGGCCCGCGGTGGTCGTGGTGCTGCCCGGTGACGCCGTGCCCGCCCTCAGCCGCCCGTGGGTCTACACGGCGTTCGGCCGGGCGGAGCGGCATCTGTCCGTGGTCCACGGCGTGGAGCAGGCGCTGCCCGGGCCGTGGCCGAGGTCCCGGCCAAGCCCCGGACCACCCGCCTGCCGGCGCTGCTCGCCCGCAGGTGCCGACGGAGAGCTGACGTCGTGCCCCCGGGAGACGGCCGCCGTCTCCCGGGGCGCGGTCCTGCAGGGACGGGCGGGCCGGCCCCCGCCGCCGGCGGGCCCCCGCCGGGACCGGCGGGGGACGTCCTGGCCCCGCCGAAACCGCCCCTCGTCGCCCGGAGCCCGCCGGGGCCGCTTCCGCCGCGGCGACGGCCCGCTTTCAGCGGTCGGCGTCGAGCGGTTCCAGCTCGTCCTCCTCGTCCAGCTCCCCGTCCAGCTCGGTGTCGGGCTCGTCGAGGTCGTCGTCCGGTTCGTCGTCGGATTCGTCGTCCAGCTCGTCGTCCGGTTCGTCGTCGTCCGGCTCGTCGTCGAACACCGCGCTGACGTCGAAACGGCAGACCACCCGCTGCGGATCGACCTGGTCGAACGGCGCCCGAAGCCACTCACCGGCCTCGGCCGGTTCGTCCGCGGCCGTGACCCACAGCGTGGAGTCGCCTTCGTCCAGGCCGAACTCCTTGTGCCGGGAGGCGATCTCGTCCGGTTCGAACTCACCGAACAGGATGCCGAGCGCCCCGTGGACCGTGCCGGCGTCCACGTCCGTGTCGGCCGCGTCCTCGTCCGCGGCCTCGATCCGTCGCGCCTGCGCCAGCAGCCGCTGCGGCTCCACCACGGCGTAGTCACGGCGGATCAGCACACTCAGGGCGTGCGGCTCCTCCGGCCCCAGGTACGGCGGCAGCTCGTCCTCCGCGCCGGGGATCTCGAAGGGTGTGACCTCGTCATAGCGGTCGTAGAGCAGCTCGTCGTAGGTCTCGGCGGCCGCCGCGAGCTCGTTGAACGCCTCGTAGACCGCTGGATCGTCCTCCCCTGACCGGCGTTCGACCGCGGCCAGGTGGCGGTCGAGCGCGGTCTTGACCGCTTCGGCGGCGGCCCGTACCTCGGCAGCGGTGGGCTGCGCAGCATCAGACATACTGCAGACGCTATCCGTACCAGGCCCCAGCCCGCACAATAGATGCGATGCCGGAATATGAATTTGTCGACGTGTACCTGCCGCGCGGGGTCTCCCGCAAGGAGACGACACGACTGCTGACGGACCACGCCGAGTACGGACACTGGGAGTTGTACCGCCTGAGCCTGCTGCGGGACGGCAGCCGCAGGGTGCGGTTGCGCCGGCGGATCATCCGGCAGGTACGCGCCACCTGGTGACCCGGCGGCGAGGGCCGGGCCACACAGGGGGCGCCGCACGTCACGCGGAGGTACGCGCCTTGCGGTAGAGCACCGCGCCCGCGAGCAGCGCGCCCGCACCGGCCGGCAGGGCGAGGCCGAGCGGCAGGTCGCTGCCGGTCCGGGCCAGTTCCGCGGAGCCCTGGGGCCGGTCGGCGGAGTGGGCGTCGGGGCGGTTGCCGTCCCTGTCGCCGCCGGACGTCCCGTCGTCCGGGCCGCCGGGCCCGTCGGGGTCTCCCGGGTTCCCCGGCTCGTCCGGCCCACCGGGCTCACCAGGCTCACCCGGCTCACCGGGCTCACCCGGCTTGCCCGGAGGCGTCTCGTGGCCGCCGCCGGGCGGCTCGGTGCGGTCGCCACCGCGGCCGTCGCCGGCGCAGTCGTTGCCCGTGGTGGGGTTGCCGATGCCGATCACGTCGACGCTGTTGCCGCAGACGTTCACCGGCACGTGCACCGGGGCCTGGACGTGGTTGCCGGAGCCGACGCCGGGCGAGTCGGTGGCGTGACCGCCGGCGTGCGAGCCGCCGGGCTTCGTGTGACCGCCGGAGTCTCCGGGCCCCCGTGCGCCCCGCCGCCCTCGGCGGCGCAGGAGTTGCCCGCCGCCGGGTTGAGGACGCCGATGACGTCGACGGTGTTCCCGCAGACGTTCACCGGGACGTGCACCGGTGCCTGCACGGTGTTCCCGGAGAGCACACCGGGAGAGCCCGAACCGGCGCCGTGCGCACCGGAGTCGGCGTGGGCGGCGCCCCCGCCGCGGCGATCACACCGGTGGCGGCCGCCACCGTCATCAGGCCCTTGCGGGTGACCTGTCGCATGTGCTGCATTCCCTGCCTTCGACCTTGTGCCGACATACTCGAAAGTTCTCGAAAGCTTCCAGAGGCCGGTCGGCCCGGAGCGCATGGCGTGCGCTCCGGGGCCGACGGGCTCATGCCCTCAACGGGCGAGGCTCAACGTCACTTGTTGATGCAGGTGTTGCCGAAGGCGGGGTTCAGCAGACCGATCACGTTGACCGTGTTGCCGCAGACGTTCACGGGCACGTGAACGGGCACCTGGACGACGTTGCCGGACAGGACACCCGGGGAGTGCACGGCGGCACCCTGGGCACCGGAGTCGGCGACGGCCATGCCCGCGCCCGCGAGAACCAGCCCACCAGTGGCAGCGGCGGCAGCAACGACCCTCTTGATCATTATTCCTCCTTGTAGGCAAAGCGATCCAATGTGCGGATCACATGAGCTGTAACGAGGAGGGAGTAATGGAGCTACGAGCTTATGGTCGCAATCACCCGTCCTGGGTCAGTGCCGCACAGACGGCCGAATACGGCCGTCCGGCGCCGTCATGAGGCGTCGATGAACCGGTCCAGCACGCGCACGCCGAACTTCAGGCCCTCCACGGGCACCCGCTCGTCGACGCCGTGGAACATGCCCGCGAAGTCCAGCTCCGGCGGCAGCTTGAGCGGGGCGAAGCCGAAGCAGCGGATGCCCAGGTCGTCGAAGGACTTGGCGTCGGTGCCGCCCGAGAGCATGTAGGGCACGGCCCGGGCGATCGGGTCCTCGGCGCGCAGCGCGGTCTGCATGGCGTCGACGAGCCGGCCGTCGAAGTCGGTCTCCAGCGCCTTGTCGGCGTGCACGTCCTCCCGCTTCACCCGCGGGCCGAGGATCCGGTCGAGGTCGGCGAGGAACTCCTCCTCGTAGCCGGGCAGGAAGCGGCCGTCGACGTGCGCGGTGGCCTGGCCGGGGATGACGTTGACCTTGTACCCGGCGCCGAGCATGGTCGGGGCGGCCGAGTTGCGCAGGGTGGTGCCGATCATGCGGGCGATGCCGCCGAGCTTGGCGAGGGTCTCCTCCATGTTCTCGGGGTCGAGTTCGGTGCCGAGCGCGTCCGACAGCTCGTCCAGGAAGGCCCGTACGGTCTTGGTGACCCGGACCGGCCAGGTGTGCCGGCCGAGCCGGGCGACGGCCTCGCACAGTTCGGTGATGGCGTTGTCGGTGTTGGTCATCGAACCGTGGCCGGCCGTGCCGTCCACGGTGAGCCGCATCCAGTGCATGCCCTTCTCGGCGGTCTCCACGAGGTAGAGCCGCAGCTTCTCGTTGACGGTGAAGGAGAAGCCGCCGACCTCGCCGATGGCCTCGGTGACGCCCTCGAACAGCTCCGGGTGCTTGCGCACCAGGTACTTGGCGCCGTACGTGCCGCCCGCCTCCTCGTCGGCGAGGAAGGCCAGCACGATGTCGCGGGCGGCTTGCGTCCGCTGCGCAGCCGGTCGCGGACGACGGCGAGCGTCATCGCGTCCATGTCCTTCATGTCGACGGCTCCGCGCCCCCACACGCACCCGTCGGCGATCTCTCCGGAGAAGGGTGGTGGGTCCAGTCGTCGGCGTTGGCGGGGACGACGTCGGTGTGGCCGTGGATGAGCAGCGCCGGCCGGGAGGGGTCCTCGCCCTCGATGCGGGCGACCGTGGAGGCGCGCCCCTGGTGGGATTCGATGATGCGCGGTTCGAGTCCGACCTCGGCGAGCTTCTCGGCGACGTACTCCGCCGCCTTGCGCTCGCCCGGGCCCGAGTGGTCGCCGTAGTTGCTGGTGTCGATCCGGATCAGCTCGCGGCAGAGGTCCACGACCTCGTCCTCGCCGGTGACGCTCCTGGTCGTGCCCGTCTCGCTCACGTGCTTCCTCCCGCTGTCACTGATCGTGTCGTTGCCGGTGGGTCCCCCACATCCTCCACCCGACGCCCGCGCGGCCCAAGACCGGACCCGGCCCGTCACACGCCGTTCACGGCGCAGAGGGGGTGATCGGTCGCCCTCGAAAGCCTGGTAATGTTTACGTCGTCGCCGCGGGGAACACCCCGCACGGCCGACACCTCGTCCGGGTGGCGGAATGGCAGACGCGCTAGCTTGAGGTGCTAGTGCCCTTTATCGGGCGTGGGGGTTCAAGTCCCCCCTCGGACACCACACAGACCCCTGCTGAGCAGGGTCTTGTTGTTTTCCGGGGTGTTCGGCGCTGCGGCACAATGGCGGGCATGACCACGCGTTCCTGCCCGTGCGGGCTGCCCCGGGCGTACGACGAGTGCTGCGGCCGCTTCCACGCGGGCACCGCCGCGGCCCCGACCGCCGAGGCGCTGATGCGGTCGCGCTACAGCGCGTTCGTGCGCGGGACGCGCCGTATCTGCTGCGCACCTGGCATCCGCGGACGCGGCCGGCGCGGCTCGATCTCGACCCGGGATGCGCTGGACGGGGCTGGAGATCCTGGACACCACCGACGGGTCCGCCTTCCACACCACCGGGACCGTGACGTTCCGGGCGTCCTACCGGGGCGGCTCGCTGCACGAGCGGAGCCGGTTCGAGCGGGTGGACGGGGCGTGGGTGTACGTGGACGGGGAGTTCATCGAGTAGGCCCGGGCAGGGCTACGGCGCCAGGATGTCCAGTTCCTGGAGCGCCCCCACCGTGATCTCCCGGGTCAGCCGCTCCGCGCGCTCGGCGTCGCGCTCCCGGACCGCTTCCGCGACCTGGACGTGCAGGGTGACGGCGGCCGGGTCGGGGTCGGGGAACATCACGTCGTGGTGGGTGCGGCCGGCGAGGACCTCGGCCACGACGTCGCCGAGGCGGGCGAACATCTCGTTGCCGGAGGCCGTGAGGATCACGCGGTGGAACGCCACGTCGTGGAAGAGGTACCGCTCCAGCTGGTGGCCGCGCGAGTTGGCGACCATGCCGAGCGCGCACTCGGTCAGCTCCGCGCACTGCTGCGGTGTGGCGTGCTGGGCGGCGAGACCCGCCGCGACCGGCTCCACGGCGGAGCGCAGCACGGTCAGCGAGCGCAGCTGGCGCGGGCGGTCGGCGCCGGCCAGCCGCCAGCGGATGACCTGCGGGTCGTAGACGTTCCACTCGCACTCGGGCAGGACGGTCACCCCGACGCGGCGGCGCGAGGCGACCAGATGCATGGACTCCAGGACCCGGACGGCCTCGCGCATCACGGAGCGTGAGACGTCGAAACGCTGCGCCAGCTCGTCGGTGCGCAGGACGCTGCCCGGAGGATACTCGCCCGCGGTGATGGCGGGCCGAGGGCGTCCAGTACGCGGCCGTGCAGTCCTCGGCCCGTTGTGCTCATGCACTCAGCGTACGGGGCGGGTCACGCGAAGAAAAAGTCAGACTTATATGTCACAGACTCTTGAATTCGTCGTACCTAATGGGTTTCAGTTGCGTCGACATCACGTGTCGACGAAGACAGCAGACAGCGAGAGCACGATGCAGCAACCGCGCACCCCCCGAGTCGTCGTGGTCATGGGCGTGGCGGGCACCGGGAAGACCACCATCGGTCCCCTGCTCGCGGCCCGGCTCGGCGTTCCCTACGCCGAGGGCGACGACTTCCACCCGCCGGCCAACATCGCCAAGATGTCGGCCGGCACCCCGCTCACCGACGAGGACCGGTGGCCGTGGCTGGACGCCATCGGCGCCTGGGCCCACGGGCGGGCCGGGCTCGGCGGGGTGGTGAGCAGCTCGGCGCTGAAGCGGTCGTACCGCGACCGGCTGCGGCCGCCGCTCCCGACGTCGTCTTCGTGCACCTCACCGGCAGCCGCGAGCTGATCGAGGAGCGGATGTCACAGCGCAAGGGCACTTCATGCCGACGGCCCTGCTCGACTCCCAGTTCGCCACGCTCCAGCCGCTCGAGCCGGACGAGGCCGGGGTCGCGGTGGACGTCACCGGCAGCCCCGAGGAGATCGCCGAACGGGCCTCGCAGGCCCTGCAGGCGCTGTCCGAGCCGATCCCGTAACCCCACCCCCCGCCCGCGGGGCCGTGCCGCCTCCCCGGGCGCGCGCGGCCCGCGCTCCCCCGCCTCCCCATCACCGCAAGGGAATCACCGTGACCAGACTCAGCGTCGAGATGCTGGCAGCGGACACCGTCGAGCCGATCACCTCGGCCGGCCATGCCCAGCTCGGCATCGCCGTGCTGTTGGGCATCGCCGTCATCGTCCTGCTCATCACCAAGTTCAAGCTGCACGCCTTCCTGGCGCTGACCATCGGGTCGCTGGCCCTCGGCGCGTTCGCCGGGGCACCGCTGGACAAGGTGATCACCAGCTTCACCGCCGGGCTCGGCTCCACCGTCGCCGGCGTGGGCGTCCTGATCGCCCTCGGCGCGATCCTCGGCAAGATGCTCGCCGACTCCGGCGGCGCGGACCAGATCGTCGACACCATCCTCGGCCGGGCGAGCGCCCGTTCGATGCCCTGGACGATGGTGCTGATCGCCTCCGTCATCGGGCTGCCGCTGTTCTTCGAGGTCGGCATCGTGCTGCTGATCCCGGTGGTCCTGATGGTCGCCAAGCGCGGCAACTACTCCCTCATGCGCATCGGCGTCCCGGCGCTCGCGGGTCTGTCCGTGATGCACGGCCTGGTCCCGCCGCACCCCGGCCCGCTGGTCGCCATCGACGCGCTCGGCGCCAACCTCGGCGTGACGCTGGCGCTCGGCGTGCTGATCGCCATCCCGACCGTGATCATCGCCGGTCCGGTGTTCTCCAAGTACGCCGCCCGCTGGGTGGACGTCCCGGCGCCCGAGCGGATGATCCCGCAGCGCGCCTCGGAGGACCTGCAGAAGCGTCCCGGCTTCGGCGCCACGCTGGTCACGATCCTGCTGCCGGTCGTGCTGATGCTGGCGAAGGCGCTCGTCGACATCATCGTCGACGACCCGGATGCCCTGGTGCAGCGCTCCTTCGACGTCATCGGCAACCCGCTGATCGCCCTGCTGGCGGCGGTGATCGTCGGCATCTTCACGCTGCTGCGGCCCGCCGGTTTCGGCAAGGAGCGGGTCTCCGGGCTGGTCGAGAAGGGCCTCGCGCCGATCGCGGGCATCCTGCTCATCGTCGGCGCGGGCGGCGGCTTCAAGCAGACGCTGATCGACTCCGGCGTCGGGCAGATGGTCCTGGAGATCTCCGAGGACTGGTCGATCCCGGCGCTGCTGCTGGCCTGGCTGATCGCGGTGGCGATCCGGCTGGCGACCGGTTCGGCGACCGTCGCCACGGTCTCGGCGGCCGGTCTGGTCGCCCCGCTGGCGGCCGACATGTCGACGACGCACGCCGCCCTGCTGGTCCTGGCCATCGGCGCCGGCTCGCTGTTCTTCAGCCACGTCAACGACGCCGGCTTCTGGCTGGTGAAGGAGTACTTCGGCCTGAACGTCGGCCAGACGATCAAGACCTGGTCGATCATGGAGACGATCATCTCGGTGGTCGCCGGTGCGCTGGTGCTGCTGTTGTCCTTGGTGATCTAGCGACACTGCGGCGGCCCGTGGGCCGCGACGACGGCGGACCTCGCCGGGGGGTGCCTTCCCCGGCGGGGTCCGCCGTTGTGATGATGGGACCCTTCGGCGCGCGGCCGGAGTCGGACGCCGGGGGCGGTATGGGGATGTCGTTCGGGGAACGGGTCACGGGGTTCTTCGTGGCGGGGGCGGTGGCGGTCGTCGCGGCCTCCTGCGCCGCCGTGGAGACGGGACCGCGGCCGGACCGCGGCGGCGCCATGAGCGCGGCGGGCGGGCTGTCGAACGGCGGCCGGGGCGGCTCCCCGAGGCCGTGGCCGCCTCGCCGGGCATGGCGCCCTCGGCGGCGGACGGCACCGGCGGCCCGATGGGCGGCCCTCCGCTGCCGGCGGTGACCCCGGCCCCGGTGCTTCCGCCGCCGAGCAGCCCCGCGCCCGCCCGGCGCACTCCGACGCCCCGTGCGAGCACGCGGACCGGGCCCGTGCCCGCCCCGCCGGCCTGGCTGCCGCCGGGCCCCGACTCGCCGGACGCCGACGGGGTGCCCGACCCGCAGAGCGTCTACGACCGGCTGCGCACACCGGACCGGTGCGCGGAGGTGCTGCGCACCGTCCCCGCCGCACCGGACACCGACGAGTGGCGGGTGCTGCGCGCCCTCGCCCACGGGTGCCTCGCGGTGCAGGGCAAGAGCGGCAGCTGGGAGGAGGCGCGGCGGGAGCACGTGGCGCTCGCGGGACGCGCGGACACCTGCAAGGCACGCGCCGCCTACGAGGTGCTGGGCGGCCTGCTGGAGTTCCACCGGCGGCACCCGGCCGCGACCGTCCGGCTCGCCCCGGCGCCGGAGGGCGAGCCGGCCTGCGCCTACGGGATCGCGGCCGTGGACGCGGGCGGGGACGGGACCGCGCGCCCCGGCGAGGCCGTCGCGGTCGAGCTGCGCGGCACCTTCGCCGACCACGCCGAACTCCTGGGCCACGGCCGCGTGTCCGTCGGCGGGGTGGACGCCGAGGGACCGCCGACGGCGCTGTCGGCGGCCGGGGACCGGCTGGTCCTGTCCGTGGTGGTGCCGGCCCTGACGGCGGCGCCGGGGACGGCGGTCGACGTCCGCGTCCGGTACGGCGGCACGGAGGCGGTTCTGGAGAACGCCTTCACCGTCGCCGCCGCGCCCGCGTCGGCCGAGCCGTCGGTGACCGCCTCCACGGGGTCGGCGCCCCCGCAGTGACCGGCCGCGCGGCCGCTCAGCCGCTCTTCCCGGCGGGCCCGTCCTGGGGGTTCGCGGCGGCCTTGTCCAGCTGGAACGCCTGGTTGCCGAGGCCGATGCGGGCGTGCCGTTCGGGCGCGCGGGAGCGCAGCACCGCCCCCTGCACCAGGCCGGCGACGGCGGCCAGGCCGATGATGCCGGGCAGCACCGTGCTGAGGGCCGAGCCGGGGCCGGCGCCCACCAGGACGTCGAAGTCCCGGACCGTGTAGCCGGCGATCACCAGCAGCGCGAGGCCGGCGAGCGTGGAGGTCACCAGCCGTACGACCTGGGGGCCCGCGGCGCCGCGCCGGACGAAGAAGGCCACCACGGAGAACGACGCCGCGGCCATCAGCAGGATCACGCCGAGCGCGCCGATGTTGCCGCCCCAGGTGAACAGGTGCAGGACGGGCTCGGTGGGGTCGCCGGCGGGCTTGTCGTCGGCGACGGCGAAGCCGATGACGACGACGGCGGACACCACGGTCTGCAGGAGCGACCCCGTCCCCGGGGCGCCGCTGGTCCCGCTGGTCCGTCCGAAGGCGGCGGGCAGCAGCCCCTCGCGGCCCATGGCGAAGGCGTACCGGGCGACGACGTTGTGGAAGCTGAGCAGGGCGGCGAACATGCCGGTCACGAACAGCACGTGGAGCACGTCCGTGAAGGTGCCGCCGAGCCGGGACTCGGTGAGGTGGAACAGCAGCCCGGCGCTCTGCTCCCGTGCGGTGCCGACGATGCCGCCGGGCCCGGTGGCGACGGTCAGGGCCCAGCTGCTCAGGGCGAAGAAGACGGCGACCCCGGCGACGGCGAGGAACATCACGCGGGGCACCAGGACGTGCGGCCGGCTCGTCTCCTCGGCGTACACCGGGGCCTGCTCGAAGCCGAGGAAGGCGGCGATGCAGAAGCACAGCGCGGTGCCGACACCGGCGCCGGTCAGCGTTTCCGGGTCGAAGGCGCGCAGGGACAGCCCCTCCGCCCCGGGGTCGGCGACGGCGGCGATGTCGAACACGACGACGAGGAGGACCTCGATCAGCAGCAGGACGCCCAGCACGCGCGCGTTGACGTCGATCTTCAGCCAGCCCAGGGTGCCGACCGCCGCCACCGCGAGCAGGGCCGGTATCCACCAGGCGACCTCCAGGTCCGCGTAGGTGGCGAGGAGCCCGGAGACCTCGAAGCCGAAGATGCCGTAGATGCCGACCTGGAGGGCGTTGTAGGCGACGAGCGCGACGAGGGCGGCGCTCGCTCCGGCGGTGCCGCCGAGGCCGCGGGAGATGTACGCGTAGAACGCGCCCGCGTTGTGCACGTGCCGGCTCATCTCGGCGTAGCCCAGGCTGAACAGGGCCAGCACCACGCCGAGCACCACGAAGAGCAGGGGCTGCCCGACGATGCCCATCACGGCGAAGGTGGTGGGCATGACCCCGGCGACCACCATGAGCGGGGCGGTGGCGGCGAGGACGGAGAGCAGCAGACCGCCGGTGCCGAGGCGGTCGGCGCGCAGGGCGCGCTCCGCTCCCTTGAAGGTGCTGATGGCGCCGTCGGCCGGGGGACGGCTGGTGCGCGAACTGCCCGTCGTCATCGGAAAGGACCGTCCTTCGCTGGGAATCGGTGGTGGGTGTCGGGGCGTGGGGGTCATGCGGTGCCCAGCGCTCCGGCGCGGGCGGCGCGGAAGGCGGGGTACGGGTCGCGGTCCGGGTACGACCACGGGTCGGGTGTCATGTGCTCGCCGATCCGCAGGAACAGCGCGGCGGCCTCCGCGCCGCGGCCCTCGCAGGACTTGGCGTGCGCCAGGAAGTTGAGGTCGATCAGCCGGCGCGGATGGCCGTCCTGGTCCCACTCCAGCCACCAGTCGAAGGCGGCCTTCATCACCAGGCGGGCACGCCGGCCGATCCAGTGCCCCGAGGCGAGGGGGTCGGCGGGTTCGTGACCGGCGGCGGCGAGCACCCGGTAGCGCTCGGCGTGGGCGACGACCGGGAGGATGGCCAGCGGCGAGTCGGCGGGGGCCTGTTCGGCGGCCCAGTTGGCGAAGTCGTACACCTCGTGCAGCGGGTCGGGGCCGGTGTCGGCGCGGCGTTCGGCGAGCCGGCCGACCATCAGGTGGTGGGCGTGGTGGTGGTCGGGGTGGCGTGCGCGTACGGCCTCGAAGGCCCGCTCGACCTCGTCCTCGGCGCCGAGGGTGCGCTCCAGCAGGAGCAGCCCCAGCCAGGGCGTGGGTCCTGCGGGGCGCGCTCGGCGGCGTCCCGGCAGGCCTGCCGGGCCGGTCCCGGCTTCTCCTTGCCGCGCAGGGCGCGCCGGACGAGGGCGAGGGCCAGCAGGACGGCGGCGTCGGCCGACTCCGGTTCGGCGAGGAGCCATTCGCGGGCCCAGGCGGCGCAGTAGGGATCGCGGGCGAGGACGGTGACGCGGTGGCCGCGCCGGTCCCAGTCGTCCCCCGTGCGCGCCAGCAGCGACCGGGCGGTCTGCCATCTGCCCTGGGCGAGGTCGGTGCGGGCGGAGACGAGCGCGGCGTCGTCGAGGGCCTCGTCGAAGGGCTGGGCCGCGCGTCTGCGGGCGCGGCCGAAGGGAGGCGGAGGTGGGGACACCGCAGGAACATCCTTCATGCGACGCGGGTGGTCGGGCCGGTCGCTGTTTGCCATGAACGGATCACGCACAGCAAACCGGGAGCCAAGGCTCGCGTCAAGGGCGCTCCTGGCGTTACACGCGTCAACCGGCGTTTCGGGACGGGGACTTGGGAACCCGGGCGGGCCGGGGCGTGCGGTGGAGGGGGCGAGCCGGGGCATCGGCGGGCCGGGGTGCGGTGGAGAGGGGGCGAGCCTCGGCGGGCGCGGGGCGGGTCGGCGGGCACGGGGCGGGTCGGCGGGCGGGCGTGCCGGGCTGTTTGGATGGGGCCATGAACGCTGTGAACGGCTCCAGGAGCGCCGACGAGATCCTCGACGTCGTCGACGAGGACGACCGGGTGGTGGGCCGCGCCCGCGCGGGGAGGCGTACGCGAAGGGGCTGCGGCACCGGTGCGTGTTCGTCCGGGCCCGGGACGCGGAGGGACGGACCTTCGTCCATCGCCGCACACCCCAGAAGCTCGTCTTCCCCTCCCTGTACGACATGTTCGTCGGCGGCGTGGTCGGCGCGGGCGAGTCGTACGACGACGCGGCGCTGCGGGAGGCGGAGGAGGAACTGGGCGTGACGGGGCTGCCCCGGCCGCGCTTCCTCTTCAAGTTCCTGTACGACGACGGCGCGGGGCGGACGTGGTGGTCGGCGGTGTACGAGGTGCGGTGCGAGCTGCCCGTGCGGCCGCAGGTGGAGGAGGTGGAGTGGTACGGGTTCCTGACGGAGGCGGAGATCGAGGAGCGGCTCGCGGAGTGGGAGTGGGTGCCGGACGGGCTGGCGGCGTACGAGCGGTTGCGCAGGACGGAGGCCGGGTGAGGGACGGCCGGCCTCCCGGCGCCGAGGCGCACGGCGCGACTCCCGCCCTCGGCATGCCCGGCGCCGGCTGCCGTGGGCGGGGTCGCGGGGCATGGCCCGGGTGAGACCGTGGGGTGCGTGGGGCCGGAGTGGGCGACCGATACTGTGGGCCCGTGAGTGCATTCGTGCGGAACGTCCGGCTCTGGTTCGCGCCCGATGAGGTCCGGCGCGAGGGCAGTACGCCCGACTACCGGTTCTCGCTCGCGAACGAGCGGACGTTCCTCGCCTGGCTGCGCACCGCCCTGGCACTGGTCGGCGGCGGCTTCGCCGTGGACCAGTTCCTGCCCGACCTGCGCTGGGGCTGGCGCGTCGGTCTCGCGCTCGCCCTGCTCGGGGCCGGCGTCCTGTGCTCGCTGCGCGCCGTGAACCACTGGGTCCGCTGCGAGCGGGCCATGCGCCGCGGCGAGGACCTGCCCGCCTCCCGCTTCCCGGCCCTCCTCAGCCTCGTCGTCGCGGTCGTCGCCGTGGCGATGGTCCTCGTCGTCCTCCTCGGCTGGGCGGGATGACCCCCGACCGGGATCCGGGCCTCCAGCCCGAACGCACCCGCCTCGCCTGGCGCCGCACCACCCTGTCCGGCGCGGTCGCCGCCGTGCTCGCGGGCAAGACGGCGCTGCACGGCGGCGCCTCGGCCGCCGCCACCGTCACCGGCGCCCTGTGCTGCGCCCTCTGGCTCGCTCTCCTCGGGATCGCGCACCGCCGCATCCGGACCCTGTCCGCGAGCCCCGCTCCCCCGGCGCTGCGGCCCGCGGCCGGCGCGGCGGCGGCCCTGTGCACCGTGGCGACGGCCGTCGCCGGTGCGGTCCTGGTCCTCGTCTGACTCCCCGGCCCGATGCTCCCGGTCCGCCGTTCGGGGTACTCGGACGGCGCTCCTGCACGACGTCCCGGAAGGTGGGCAGCATGACGACCACACCACACCGCGAACACGCCGACCACTCCCACACCCACGGCCCGGAGTGCGGGCACACGCGCGTGCGGCACGGCGACCACACCGAGTACGCGCACAACGGTCACCTGCACCGCGAGCACGACGGCCACTGGGACGAGTGCGAGCCCTCGGACCACGTCGCCCACGAGGGGCACGACCACCAGCACGGCCAGGACTGCGGCCACGAGAGCGTGCGGCACGGGGACCACGTCGACTACCTGCACGACGGCCACCGGCACGCCCCGCACGACGGGCACTGGGACGACCACTGACACACGCCCCGGCCGCGCCGGGACCGCCTCCGCACGACAGCCCTCCGCCACCCGGGCGGAGGGCTGTCGTGCGAGGGTGGCCCCGGTCACGTTCCGCACGCGCACTGGACGGCATACCGACTGGTCGGCATCATGAGCGGGTACCGTTCACCTGCCCGTAGGAGCGACGATGAGCCCCGACCACCCGCCCGGACTCGATCTCGACCGGCTGCGCGGCCTGCTCGACCGAGAGCGGCCCGGCCTGGTGACCGGCCCGCTGACCGGCCGGCTGATCGAGGGCGGACGGTCCAACCTCACCTACGCGCTCTCCGACGGGACCTCCCGCTGGGTCGTGCGACGGCCTCCGCTCGGCCACGTCCTGGCCACCGCGCACGACATGAAGCGCGAGCACCGGGTGATCAGCGCCCTGCACCCCACCGAGGTACCGGTCCCCCGTCCGGTACTGCTGTGCGAGGACGAGGAGGTGCTCGGCGCCCCCTTCTACGTCATGGAGTTCGTGGAGGGCACCCCGTACCGCACCGCCGGCCAGCTCGCCGCGCTCGGCCCCGAGCGGACCCGGGACGCCGTGCTCAACCTGGTGGACACGCTCGTCGAGCTGCACGCGGTCGACCCGGTCGAGGCCGGCCTCGCGGACTTCGGTCGCCCCGAGGGCTTCCTCGACCGGCAACTGCGCCGCTGGGGCAAGCAGCTGGACGCCTCCCGCAGCCGCGACCTGCCCGGCGTGGAGGAACTGCACGCCGCGCTCGGCCGGGAGCTGCCCGCCTCCCCACCCCGGCGGTCGTGCACGGCGACTACCGGCTGGACAACGTCCTGATCGGCGACGACGACCGCATCAACGCGATCCTCGACTGGGAGATGTCCACGCTCGGCGACCCGCTCACCGACCTGGGCCTGCTGGTGATGTACAGCCTGCCGCTGGACATGCCGGACTCCCCCGTCTCCACCACCGCCCAGGCTCCCGGACACCCCGCTCCCGCCGAGCTGATCGAGCGGTACGCCGAGCGCTCGGGGCGCGACGTCGGCGCCGTCTCCTGGTACACGGCGTTCGCCTGGTTCAAGCTCGCGGTGATCCTGGAGGGCATCCACTACCGCTACACCCTGGGCCAGACCGTCGGCCGCGGCTTCGACCGCATCGGCGACCTCGTCCCGGTCTTCATCGAGCACGGACTGACGACACTGCACACGGGCCTTCAGGAGGGCTGATCGCCGATGGACTTCGCGTTCGACGCACGCACCGAGGAGCTGCGCGCCAGGCTGCTCGCCTTCATGGACGAGTACGTCTACCCCGCCGAGCAGGTGGCGCACGAGCAGCGCGAGCGCCTCGCCTCGCCGTGGGACACGCCGCAGGTGGTGGAGGACCTCAAGGCAGAGGCCCGCCGCCAGGGCTGTGGAACCTCTTCCTGCCCGACGCCGAGTACGGCGCCGGCCTCACCAACCTCCAGTACGCCCCGCTCGCCGAGATCACCGGCCGCAGCCCGCAGCTCGCCCCCACGGCGACGAACTGCGCCGCGCCCGACACCGGGAACATGGAGGTCCTCGCCCAGTTCGGCGACGAGGCGCAGAAGAAGCAGTGGCTCGAGCCGCTGCTCGCCGGCGAGATCCGCTCGGCGTTCGCGATGACCGAGCCGGACGTGGCCTCGTCGGACGCCACGAACATCACCACGCACATCCGGCGCGAGGGCGACGAGTACGTCATCACCGGCCGCAAGTGGTACATCTCCGGGGCGATGAACCCGGACTGCCGGATCTTCATCGTGATGGGCAAGACCGACCCGGACGGCGAGGACATCCGCCGCCAGCAGTCCATGGTGCTGGTCCCGCGCGACACCCCCGGTGTGACGGTGACACGGGCCATGCAGGTCTTCGGCTACGAGGACCACTACCACGGCGGTCACGCCGAGGTGGTCTTCGACGAGGCGCGCGTGCCGGTCGCCAACCTCGTCGGCGAGGAGGGCGGCGGGTTCGCCATCGCGCAGGCCCGGCTGGGTCCCGGCCGCATCCACCACTGCATGCGCCTGATCGGCATGGCCGAGCGGGCCATCGAGCTGATGTGCCGGCGGGCGGCGTCGCGCACGGCCTTCGGCAGGCCGCTCGCCCAGCAGGGCGTCGTGCACAACTGGATCGCGGACGCCCGGGTCACCGTGGAGCAGCTGCGCCTGCTGGTGCTGAAGACGGCCTGGCTGATGGACACGGTCGGCAACAAGGGTGCCCACACCGAGATCCAGGCCATCAAGATCGCCACTCCGCGTGCGGTGGTCGGGATCCTCGACAAGGCGATCCAGCTGCACGGCGCGGGCGGGGTCAGCCAGGACTTCCCGCTGGCCGAGCTCTACGCCGGCGCCCGCACGCTCATGATCGCCGACGGCCCCGACGAGGTCCACCAGCGGTCGCTGGCCCGGCGGGAGCTGAAGAAGTACCTGGCCTGAGGGGCGGTCAGTACCCGCCGGAGAAATGGTGGTCCGCGCGCGCGAGGGAGCGGACGAAGGAGACCAGACGACGCCAGAGGGAGGAAGGTCTGCGCTGCATGACTCCAGCGTGGCGCGCGGACCTTCCAGCGGTCCAATAGATCGTTGCGCTGGCTCCCATCGCCGAGAGCGATGGGTACGGGCGGGCGGCCGGGCGATAATCGGACGATGGAGATGCGCCAGCTCCGCCACTTCATGGCGGTGGTCACCGAGGGCGGCTTCACCGCCGCCGCCCGCGCCGAGCTGATCGTCCAGTCGGCGCTCAGCGCCTCGATCCGCAACCTCGAACGCGAGCTGGGCGCCGAGTTGTTCGACCGCACGGGCCGCCGTGTGGTGCTGACCGAGGCGGGGCGGGCCCTGGTGCCGCGGGCCCGTGCCCTGCTGGCCGGCGCCGAGGACGCCCGGCACGCGGTCGCGGCCGTGGCCGGCCTGGCCACCGGCCGGGTGGCCATCGGCACCATCCAGACCCTGACCTGCGTGGACCTGCCGGCCGAACTGGCGGCCTTCCACCGCGCGTTCCCCGGCATCCAGGTCTCGGTCCGGGACGCGCCGGTCGCCGAGCTGACCGAGGCCCTGCGCGCCGGAGAGCTGGACCTCGCCTATCTGGCGCCGGACGCGCGCCGGTTGCCCGAGGGGCTGACCGCGTACGCGACCTGGCACGAGGAGCTGGTGCTGATCACCGCGCCGGGCCACCGGCTGGCCGGGGCGGGCCGCACGCTCGTCAAGGACCTCGCCGAGGAGCCGTTCGTCGACTTCCGCGCGGGCACCGGTCTGGAGACGGCCGTGCGGCGGCTCGCGGCCCACTGCGGCCTGGAGCGCCGCATCACCTGCGACGTCACCCAGATCGGCCTGCTGGTCGATCTGGTGCGGGCCGGGATCGGGGTGGCCTTCGTGCCGCGGCGGATCGGTGAGCGGGCCGGGCTTCCCTGCGTCCGGATCCGGCAGCCCGAGCCGGGGCGCACGGTCGTCCTCGCGGGGCGCGGGTCACGGCCGCGCAACCCGGCGGCGGCGGCCCTCGTCGATCACCTCACGGACGCGGCCGCCTGAGCGGCGCCGGCCGCCTCACGGGCGCAGGGCCCGCAGCAGCAGGTCCGCGAGGTGGTCGGCGACCTCCTGGGGCTGAGCGGGCCGTCGGGGCGGTACCAGGTGGACAGGTGGTGGACGGAGCCGAAGTGGTAGTCGACCACCAGGTCGGCCGGGGTCGCGGTGGAGAAGACCCCGGTGCGCTGGCCCTCCTCGATGAGCGCGCGGAACCGTTCGTGGTAGCGCCGGCGCTCGGCACGCACCTGCTTGTTCTTCTCCGGGCTCAGATGGTGCATGGACCGGAAGAAGATCGAGGCGTCGTCGAGGTTCTCGATGGTGGTGACGACCACGTCGGCCGCCGCGTCACGGACCCGCTTCTCGACCGGTTCGTCGGCGTCCGCGAAGGCGTCCAGGCGCTCCTGCTGGACGCGCAGCACGCGCGCGTACACCTCGTGCAGGAGGTCGTCCTTGGAGCCGAAGTAGTGGTACAGCGCCCCTTTTGTGACGCCGGCCGCCTCGACGATCTCCTGCACCGAGGTGCGGTCGTAGCCCTGCTCGGCGAAGAGCCGGGTGGCGGCGGCCAGGAGCCGCTGCGGCACCGGTGTGCCGTCCCCGTCCGTCTTCTGGGCACTGCCGCCACCTGCCTTTCGTCTCGCTGTGTCGCTGTTTCGCTGCTAGTCGTGCCGGGTACGGGAACGCAGTTCCCGACGGAGGATCTTCCCACTCGCGGTCTTCGGCAAGTCGGGCAGGATCTCCACCTGGCGCGGATATTTGTAGGCGGCCAGTCTCTCCTTGCAGTACACGGCGAGTGCGTCGGGGTCCGTCTCGGCGCCCGGCCGGAGGCTGATGTAGGCCTTGACGGTCTCCCCCCGGTAGCCGTCGGGCACGCCGACGACGGCGGCCTCGCGCACCGCCGGGTGGGTGTAGAGCACGTCCTCGACCTCGCGCGGCCAGACCTTGAAACCGGACGCGTTGATCATGTCCTTCTTGCGGT
Source organism: Streptomyces sp. SW4 (assembly GCA_003248315.1). Classification (GTDB taxonomy): domain Bacteria; phylum Actinomycetota; class Actinomycetes; order Streptomycetales; family Streptomycetaceae; genus Streptomyces. The sequence continues at coordinate 4,411,413 of QKWM01000004.1, read as the reverse complement.
CGACGACGTACAGCCACCCCTCGGGGTCCATGAACCCGATGTCGCCGGTGCGCAGTTCCCCTCCGGGGAAGGTCTCGGCGGTGGCGTCCGGGCGGCGCCAGTAGCCGGGCACGACCTGCGGGCCGGCGACGACGATCTCGCCCTGCTCGCCGAAGGGCACCTCGGCGCCCTCGTCGTCGACGATCCGCACGACCGTCTCCGGGCCGGGCAGGCCCACGGCCAGCGTCCCGAGGCCGGGTCGACGGGCGCCTCGAGGTGCGGGGGCACGGAGGCGCAGGGGGCGGTGCACTCGGTGAGCCCGTAGCCGTTGCGGATGTACGGCCCGAAGCCCGCGCGGAACTTCTCCACCAGGGCCGGCGGCAGCGGTGCGCCGCCGGAGGAGATGACCGTGAAGGACGCGAAGTGCTCGCGGGTGACGGACGAGTGCGCGGCCAGCGCCATGAAGGCGGTGGAGGGGCCGACGGTGTAGTGCGGCCGGTGCTCGGCGAAGGCGTCCAGGACGACGCCCGCCTCGAAGCGGTACGCGAGGACGAGCGTGCCGGCGCTGTCGAGGCAGGCGCCGAACTGGCAGACCATGCCGGTGATGTGGAACAGCGGCGCCAGGGCGAAGTAGACGGGCGCCTCGGGCAGCCCGAGCCCGGTGCGCTGCCGCTCGGCGTTGTACATGATGTTGCGGTGGGTGTTGGTGGCGCCCTTGGGGTGCCGCTGGTGCCCGAGGTGTAGCTGATCAGCGCGATGTCGTCCGGCGCCGGGTCGCGTCCCTCGGGGCCGCGTGGCCGGCGCGGGCCACGGCCGTGAGGTCGTCGGTGGCCACGGGCCGCCGTTCGAAGGCGAGCACGCGCGCGTCCCGCGGGTCTGGAAGTCCAGCTCGCAGCCGGTCAGCACGATCCGCACCGGCGAGCCGTCGGCCGTCTCGCGCAGATACGACTCCCAGGCCCGGTCGGAGCAGATCAGCGCGGCCACCTCGCCGTCCCGCAGGACGTGCTCCACCTCCCCGACTTGTACATGGGGTTGACGGGGACGACGATCGCGCCCGCCTTCCACGCGCCCAGCACCGCGAGCACGAAGTGCGGCGAGTTCTGGAGCAGGACGGCGACCCGGTCGCCGCGCTCCAGGCCGCGGGCGGCGAGGTGGCCGGCGACGGAGTCGCTCAGCTCGTCGACCTCGCGGTAGCTGAGCCGGCCGTCGAAGTAGGCCAGGAACGTGCGGTCGGGGGCCTCGGCGACGGCCCGGCGCAGGGCGTGCACGAGCGAGTCGCCGGGGTGGACGGGGCCTTCTGGACGTCGGTCAGCAGGTCCAGCCAGGGCTTGTCCGCGTAACGGCGGCCGTGGGGCGCCTCGGTCATCGGGTCGCCTCCCACTGCTGCTGGAGACGGTTCATCCCGGCCAGCCAGCGGCCGGGCTCGGCGGCCCGGACCCGGTAGTACTCGGCGACCTCCGGGTGCGGCAGGATCAGGAAGCGGTCCTCCTCGATGCCCTGGAACAGGGCGTCGGCCACGTCCTCGGGCTCGATCGCGGTGGGCTGGAGCACGAGGTCGCCGGCGCTGCCGCTCGCGGTCAGCATGTCCGTGCGCACGCCCTGCGGGCAGATGGCGTGCACCTTGACGCCCCGGTGGCGGTAGGTCAGCGACAGCCACTCGGCGAAGGCGTAGGCGCCGTGCTTGGTGACGCTGTAGGGGCGGCGCCGATCATGGTGAGCAGCCCGGCCGCCGAGACGGTGGAGACGAACCGGCCGCCGCCGCGCTCCAGCCATGCCGGCAGCAGCTCCTGGGCGGCGCGGACGTGGGCCATGACGTTGACGTCCCAGGCCAGCGCCCAGGCCGCCTCGCCGGCCGCTTCCGAACCGGCGCCGGGGACGCCCGCGTTGGCGCAGTAGACGTCGACGGTGCCGCCGAGCGCCTCGCGGGCCTCGGTGACGATCGCCGAGGCGTCGCCGGGGACGGCGATGCCGCCGATCTCGGCCGCGACGGCCTTGGCGCGCTCGGCGTCCAGGTCGTTGACGACGACCCGGGCCCCCTCGGCGGCGAAGCGGCGGGCCAGCGCGGCCCCGATGCCGCCTCCCGCCCCGGTGACGACGACTCCGGCGTCCTGCAGGGCTTCCACCATCGGTCTCCTTCGACACGGCTCGGGCACCACGCGGCTCGGCGGTGCGCGGCCGCTGCTCGGCTCGGCACGGCGCGCGGGCCCCGGTTGCAGCGCCAGACTAACCAGTCGGTATGTGCGGCGGAAGGGGTCTCCCGCGGTTCGCCTCGTTCCGCCCGGCCCCGGCGGGCGCTAGCGTGCGTGCGCATGACACCCGCCGCGATCACGGAGGTCACCGCATGACGCTGTCCAGACGGACCCTGCTCGCCACCTCGGCCGCCGTGGCGGCCACCACCGGCACGGCCCAGGCGGCTCCGGCGCACGGCGGCCGGCGGCTGCGCACCGGCTTCGAGCAACTGGCCGCCGACGGCTACGCACCGCTGGACGGACAGCGGGTGGGCGTGGTCACGAACCCGACCGGCGTCACCCGGGACGCACGGCACATCGTCGACGTGATGCACGCCGACGACCGGGTGGACCTGATCGCCGTCTTCGGGCCCGAGCACGGCTTCCGGGGCACCGCGCAGGCCGGCGGGTCCGAGGGCCGCTACGACGACCCGGCGACCGGGCTGCCCGTGTACGACACGTACCTCAAGAGCGGCCGGCCGCTCGCCGACGTCTTCACGGCCTCGGGCGTGGACACCGTCGTCTTCGACATCCAGGACGTGGGCGCGCGCTTCTACACGTACATCTGGACGATGTTCGACTGCATGGAGGCGGCGCGGCTGGCCGGCAAGCGGTTCGTGGTCCTGGACCGGCCGAACCCGGTGACCGGGCGGGCGGCCCTCGGGCCGGTCCTGCACAAGGAGTTCGCCACCTTCGTCGGACGGCAGCCGGTCTCCCAGGCGCACGGCATGACGGTCGCCGAGCTGGCGCGGCTGTTCAACGGCGAGTTCCTCACCTCACCGGTGCCGCTGGAGACGGTGCGGATGAGCGGCTGGAAGCGGTCGGAGTTCTACGACGCCTCGGGGCTGCCCTGGGTGCCGCCGAGCCCCAACATGCCGACGCCGGAGACGGCGCTGGTGTACTCCGGCACCTGCCTGTTCGAGGGCACCAACCTCTCGGAGGGGCGCGGCACCACACGCCCGTTCGAACTGCTGGGCGCGGAGGGCCTCGACGGGCGGTGGGCGGCCGCGGCGAACGAGCTGGGCCTGCCCGGTGTGCGCTTCAGGGAGGCGTACTTCGCACCGACGTTCTCCAAGTTCCAGGGGAAGACCGTCGGGGGCGTGCAGGTCCATGTGCACGACCGGGAGGTGTTCGACCCGGTGCGCGCCGGGATCGGGCTGCTGGTGACCGCCAAGCGGGTCTGGGACGGGTTCGCGTGGCGGCCCGACAACTGGATCGACAAGCTGACCGGTTCGGCCCGGGTGCGCACGATGATCGACGCGGGCGCGGACACCGACGAGGTGGTGGCCGGCTGGCAGGAGGAGCTCGCCGCCTTCCGGGCGACCCGCCGTCAGTACCTGCTCTACCGCTGAACCTCCGCTCCCGCGCCGGTCCCCGCTCGCGCACCGGTCCGCCGCTCGTGCGCCGACGCTCCGCTCGTGCGCCGACGCTCCGCTCGTGCGCCGACGCTCCGCTCGTGCTCCGATGCCTCCGCTCCCGCCGGCGGTGCCGCCCGCGCCGCCGGCCGACCGTCACCGCCGTGGCAAGCCGTGACAAAGGTCCGGCAATGAGGACGCATACCGACGCCGTCTTCAGGAACCCGTGCGATCCGCGGGAGTTCTCAGTGTGGCGACCACACAGGACACGGCGGTCGACCGGCGGCACGTTGGTGACGGGCTCGGGGGCCATCGGAAACGGATGGAGCCGATCCGCCTGTCGGCACGTCTACTCGGCGACGTCCGTACGACGCCCGTACAGCGACGCCGAAGTGACCGACTACAGGTGCAGGTGTGACGGAGGTGCAGGGCGATGGCCGGTTTCCGGAGTCTGGCGAGACAGGTGCGCGATCCACGGTGCGACCTGGCGCTACGGCGCTATTCGCTGCGCAAGTGCCTTGAGCGGTTCGCCCCTTACGGGCACAGGGCGACCTGGGACCATCTGTGCTCCCGCTGGGGGTTCGGACCGGAGGACAGGTCACCGGATCCAGCGCGGCTCGTGGCCGCACTGGACGAGCTGGAGGAGGCCCGCTCGGTCTGGCTGGCCTACGAGGTGGAGTTCGCCGAGCGGCGCAGGAAGGAGAAGCACGACGGGCTGCGCAGGCCGGGAGTGTCGACGACTGGCACCGGCTGACATGGGGCGGCTTCGGCGTGGCGTGGTGCGACGACCCGCGGCTTCATCCCCGTGAGCCGCTGGCCGAGGTGCTGCGCCGGCTGATCGCCGCGCTGGAGCGGGAGCCGGGATCGGCGTGCCCGGTCTGCGAGGGTGAGCGGCTGGTGTGGAAGTACGGCCTGGACCACGAGCCGTCCGCGGGCCCGGTGTGCACGGACTGCGGCATCCTCGTGCCGCGGCCGGTCCTGACGCCGGAGGCCCTGGCGGTCACCCGCCGCGGACGGCTGCTCCTGGTCTCGGCGTAGCGCGCGAGGTCCGGCCGGCGTCCCGGTGCGCGGCGGTGGCTCGGGCGGGTGGCCCGGGCCACCGTACGCGCGCGGGGTGCGGCAGGATCGAGGACATGGTGCAGGTGTGTCTGAACGGGGCCCGGGGAGCCGCCGACGGGACGGCGGTGCCGCTCTCGCCCGAGGCGATGGCCGAGGCGGCGGCCGCGGCGGTCGCGGCCGGGGCCACGGACGTGCACGTCCACCCCAGGACGCCGTGCGGGCGGGACACGTTGTCGCCCGGGTGCTCGCGGCGACCCTTCGGGCGATCCGGGCGCGGGTCCCGGTGCCGGTCGGCGTGGCCACGGGCGCGTGGGCGGAGCCGGACCCGGCGGCCCGCGTGGAGCGCGTCCGGAGCTGGACCGTGCTGCCGGACCACGCCTCGGTCGACTGGCACGAGCCGGGCGCGGACGAGCTGGCCGGCGCGCTGCTCGAACGGGGCGTGGCCGTGGAGGCCGGCGTCCGGTCGGGCACGGACGGGGCGGCCCGGTTCGCCCGTTCCCCGCTGGCGCCCCGGGTGCTGCGGGTGCTGGCGGAGGTCACGGATCCCGACGCGGCGACGGCCGAGGAGACGGCACGGGCCCTGTTGTCCGCACTGGGCGCGGCGCACGGGCGCCCGGTGCTGCTGCACGGTGAGGAAGGCGGCGCCTGGCCGGTGCTGCGACTGGCGGGCCGGCTCGGCCTGGCGACCCGGATCGGCCTGGAGGACACCCTCCTCCTGCCGGACGGCCGACGGGCCGCGTCGAACGCCGAGTTGGTCACCGCGGCCCTGGCCCTGTGGCGGGCCGGGCGGCAGGGCGGGAGCGGGGCCGGGAGGGCGGCCTCCTGAGAGGACGGCCGTCCGCGAGCGGTCCGCCGTTCTCACACCACCGCCCGGCCGTCCGCGAGCGGTCCGCCGTTCTCACGCCACCGTCCGCGCCGGGCCGGGCGGCCCCCGGCCCTGCGGCGCCCCGTCCCGGCGCGCGCCCGGCTCAGCCGCGGCACTCGGCGTCCGGCTCCCGCGGTGTACGGGCCCGGCGGGGGCCTTCCGCCATCAGGCGGGACCCGGCGCGCCGCTCGCCGAAGACGTCGTCGGGGTTGGACAGCACACAGGTGTCCAGCGACAGGCAGCCGCAGCCGATGCAGTCGGTGAGGTGGTCCCGCAGCCGGCTCAGCTGCGCGATGCGCTCGTCCAGTTCGGAGCGCCACGCCTCGGACAGCCGGGCCCAGTCGTCCCGGTTGGGGGTGCGCTCCTCGGGCAGTTCCCGCAGCGCCTCCCGGATCGTGGCCAGCGGGATGCCGACGCGCTGGGCGGCCCGGACGAAGGCGACCCTGCGCAGCGCGTCGCGGCTGAACCGGCGCTGGTTGCCGGAGGTGCGGCGGCTGCTGATCAGTCCCTTGGACTCGTAGAAGTGCAGGGCGGAGACGGAGGCCCCGCTGCGCGCGGCGAGCTGGCCGACCGTGAGCTCGTGGATCTTCTCTGGAATCTGGGGCACTCCCGCAACCCTACCTACCGCGCCGCCCCCGTGGTCCGTTGACAGGGGACTCACGACCGACCATGCTAAGCAGTCGCTTAGATTGGAGGCCGGGACATGGCAGAGCCGAGGATCTTCACGTCCGTCGACGACCTGAAGGCGGCGACGGGTGAGCAGTTGGGGTACACCGACTGGCTGGAGGTCGACCAGAAGCGCATCGACCTGTTCGCGGACGCGACCGGTGACCACCAGTGGATCCACGTGGATCCGGACAAGGCCGCCCGGGGTCCGTTCGGCACCACCATCGCGCACGGTTACCTCACCCTGTCGCTGCTGCCGCTCTTCGGGCCGCAGCTGATCAAGGTCGAGGGCGTGAAGATGGGCGTGAACTACGGCACCAACAAGGTCCGTTTCCCGCGCCCGTCCCGGTCGGCTCGCGGCTGCGCGCCACCGCGACGATCACCGGCGTGGAGGACGTCACGGGCGGCGTCCAGGTCACCGTCGCCTTCACCGTGGAACGCGAGGGCGGCGACAAGCCGGTGTGCGTGGCGGAATCCGTCTCCCGCTACTACCTCTGACCGGCGGCCGGGTTCTTCGCCCCCACCATCCGCAGCACGAGGTCGGCGTAGAGCGCGCCGACCTCGTCGGGCGTGCGGGGCCCGGCCACGTTGAACCAGCGGGCGACGTCGATGCAGAGCGAGAGCACGGCGAGCGTCGTGCCCTGGACGTCCAGCACGTCGAACTCACCGCTCGCGACGCCGTCCTCGATGATCCCGCGCACCTCGGCGTCGCACTGCCGGCGCAGCGCGACGATCTCGGCACGGGCGTCGGGGCCCAGCGCGTCCAGCTCGTACTGCACCACCCGGGCGGTGGTCCGCCGTCCCGCGTGCCAGCGGACGAAGGAGCCGACGGCGTCGGCGAGCCGCTCGGTCGCGCTGCCCTCGCCCCGGGCCGCGGTGCGCAGGATGTCCAGCGCCTTGTCGTGACCGAGCCGGCTGATGCGGTGCAGCAGCTCTTCCTTGGTCTTGTAGTGGATGTAGAGCGCGGCGGGGCTCATCCCGGCGCGGCCGGCGATGTCCCGGGTGGTCGTCGCGTGGTAGCCGCGCTCGGCGAAGGCCTCCACGGCGGCCACCAGCAGCCGCCGGGCCGCGTCGGGCGTGACGTCGCCCCACGGCTCGATCTCGCCGCCCGCCGTCTCCTCCGCCGTACTCATCGCTCGCTACGCCCCTTCTCCGTGACAGGAGCTCCACCATACCGCCGAAGCTGAGCGGCCGCTTAGCGCGCCCGTCCGTGGTGCGCCCGGCGGCTCCACGCTCCGGCGGCGCGGAGGCTACCGGAGCCGCCGGGCGCGGTCACAGCTTCTCGAAGGGGTCGTGCTCGGCGAGGAGCTTCTCCAGCCTCGCCTGGTCGACGCGGCTGACGATCTGCCCGGCCTCCTGCCGGTCGCGGATGACCTTGGCGAGGGTGAAGGCGGACGTGACGAGGTAGAGGACGGCGATGCCCAGGAAGGCGCGCACCCAGGCGTCCGTCCGCAGGTTGAAGATGCCGAGGGCGGTCGCGGCGAGGGCGACCACGAAGGAGGCGACGGCCTGGCCGTAGAAGGCGGCCGTGCTCTGCTGCTTGACCGGTGTGTCGCTCATGGGGACAAGGGTCGGCGGATGTGGCCGGGACCACATCCGCCGGGATACTCAGTCCGCGTACTCAGAGCCGGGCGCCCCGAGGGCTAGAAGGCGGACACGCCCGTCAGCGCGCGGCCGATGACCAGCTTCTGGATCTGGCTGGTGCCCTCGTAGAGGGTCATCACGCGGGCGTCGCGCAGCAGCTTGCCGGCCGGGTACTCGTCGATGTAGCCGTACCCGCCGAAGACCTGCAGGGCGTTGTTGGCGGCCCGGACGGCAGCCTCGGAGGCGAAGAGCTTGGCCTTGGAGGACTCGACGGCGAAGGGCTGCCCGCGGTCGATCAGGTCGGCGACCCGCCAGGTCAGCAACCGGGCGGCGTCGACGTCGACGGCGATGTCGCTGATCAGCTCCTGCACCAGCTGGTGGTGGGCGATGGTCTTCCCGAACTGCTCGCGCTCGCCCGCGTACCGCACGGCCGCGTCCAGGGCGGCCTGGGCTATGCCGACGCAGCCCGCCGCGACCGACATCCGGCCCTTGGCGAGGGCCGACATCGCCACCGAGAAGCCCTTGCCCTCCGGCCCGACCAGCGCGGAGGCGGGCACGCGCACGTCCTCGAAGACCAGCTCGGCGGTGGCCTGGCCGCGCAGGCCGAGCTTGCCGTGGATGGTGCGGCGGGTCAGGCCGGGGGTGTCGGTGGGGACGAGGAAGGCGGAGACGCCCTTGTGGCCGGGGGCGTCGGTGGAGCGGGCGAAGAGCAGGACGACGTCGGCCCAGGTGCCGTTGGTGATGAACGTCTTGGTGCCGTTGATCACGTAGTCTCCCCCGCTCTCGGCTCCGCCCGAGCGGGAGGAACCCCCGCCGTCGCGGACCGCCCGGGTGGAGAGGTTGCCGGCGTCGGAGCCGGTGCCGGGCTCGGTGAGACCGAAGCAGCCGACCAGCTCACCCGAGGTGAGGCCGGGCAGCCATCGCCGCTTCTGCTCCTCGCTCCCCCAGGCCGCGACGGTCTTGGCGACCAGGCCGAGGGAGACGGAGACGATGCCGCGCACGGAGGAGTCGCCCCGGCCCAGCTCCTCGGTGACCAGGCAGTAGGCGAGGTGGTCGCCGCCCGATCCGCCGTACTCCTCGTCGATCGTCAGCCCGAGGAACCCGACCTCGCCGAGCTTCTTCACGACCGACCTGTCGACCTCCTCGGCGCGGTCCCAGGCGACCACGCAGGGGCGATCTCGCGTTCCACGAAGTCGCGGGCGAGCCGCCGGACGGCGGTCTGCTCCTCGCTGAGCTCCAGGTTCATGCCGAGTCACCCCACAGAAGACGGATCTTGAAAGCCGTACATTTAAATTAGCACTGCTAGTTTCTCTTCGCAGCCCTACTATGTGCGCCATGGCCCGACCGCGCAAGCCCCTGCTCAGCACCGACCGGATCGTCGAGACGGCCCGCGCGCTGGTGGACGCGGAGGGCCTCGCGGCCGTCTCCACGCGCCGGCTCGCGGCGGAGCTGGGGGTCAGCGGGCCCTCGCTCTACAACCACTTCCGCACCAAGGACGAGATCCTGGAGGCGGTCGCCGACTCGGTGAGCGCCCAGGTCGACCTGTCGATGTTCGAGGACGGCCGGGACTGGCGGACCGCCCTGCACGACTGGGCCGTCTCCTACCGGGCCGCGCTGCGCGACCATCCCAACGTCGTCCCCGTGCTGGCCGCCGGGCCCGGCCGCCGCCCGGCCGCGCTGCGGCTGGCGGACGCCGTGTACGGGGCGATGGTCGAGGCGGGCTGGCCACCGGCCCAGGCCACCTCGATCGGCGCGCTGATGCGGTTCTTCGTGATGGGCTCCGCGCTCGGCTCCTTCGCCCGCGGCTTCGTGGACGACGCCAGCGCCTACGACCCGGCCGACTATCCGCACCTCGGGCAGGCCCACCTCCTCGCCGAGCAGCAGGAGAAGATCGACGAACGCGCCTTCGAGACCGGCCTGACGGCCCTGCTGGACGGCCTGGCCCTCCAGTACGAGCAGCTGACCCGGGACGCCTAGGCCGGGAGGCCGGGAACGCTTCCGCCGGGCGGAACGTCCCGGCAGGCGGGTCCGGGCAGGGCCCCTGTGCCGACGGGCCCGGGACCTGATGCCGGCGGGCCCGGGACCTGACGCCGGCGGGCCCGGGACGTTTCGGCGGGGGCCGAACCGTGGATCCCCCATGCTGGAGGGCATGGGTACCAGGGATGCCACGGCGGCGGGGCTCGCGGGCCTCGCCGGGCTGGTCGCCGACGAGACGCGGGCCGCGTGCCTGCTGGCGCTGCTCGACGGGCGGGCGTGGACCGCCGGGGAGCTGGCCCGGCACGCCGGTGTCGCCGCCTCCACGCTCAGCGAACACCTCGGCAAGCTCGTCGCCGGCGGACTGCTCGCCGAGGAACGGCAGGGGCGCCACCGGTACGTGCGGCTCGCCGACGCGCGCGTGGCCCAGCTGGTGGAGGACCTGGCGGCCCAGGTGGCGCCGCGGGCGGCGGCGCGGCGGCCGCGCACGCTGCGGGCGGCGAGCGCCGGTTCCGCGATGGCCCGCGCCCGCACCTGCTACGACCATCTCGCCGGGCGCCTCGGCATCGCGCTGACCGACGCGCTGACCGCGCGGGGCCTGCTGCGCCAGGACACGGGCTTCGCGCTCACGGACGCGGGGCTGGCCTGGTTCGACGCCGCCGGCATCCGGCTGGAGCGCACCGGGCGCCGCCCGCTGGCCCGCGCGTGCCTGGACTGGACCGAGCGCCGCCCGCATCTGGCCGGCGTCGCGGGGCCGCGCTGTGCCGGCACGCGCTGGACGCCGGCTGGTGCGTGCGGATCGGCTCCGAGCGGGCCGTGAGGGTGACGGCGGCGGGCGAGGCCGCGCTGTCGGACCTGCTCGGCGTCGACGCGACGGCCCTGCGCTGACGGCGCCCGCCGCCGCCCGGCGACGCCGGCGGCGGAGCGCCGTGGCCGGCCGGCGTGGCGGTGTCCCGTCGCCGCTCCCGTGCGGGGGCCCGGGCCGCGGATCCGGGAGCGGTGCCCGCCGCGCGGCCCGGGCGTGCCTCACGAGCGGCGGGAACGCGCCCGGTCGGCCAGCACCTTGATGGAGGCCAGGGCGATCACCGACAGGACGATGATGTAGCCGGAGACGGCCATCGAGGTGCCGATCGCCTCCAGGAGCAGCACCATGACGAACGGCGCGAGCCCGCCGCCGCCGACGGCCGCGATCTGGTAGCCGAGCGAGGCGCCGGTGTAGCGCATCTCCGGGGTGAACAGCTCGGCGAACAGGGCGGCCTGGGGGCCGTACATGATGCTGAGGAAGCAGCTGGCGACGAAGGTGGCGACGGCGAGCCACACCAGGGAGCCGGTGTCGATGAGCAGGAACAGCGGGACGGCCCACACCGCGATGCCGACCGCGCCGATGGTGTAGATCCGGATGCGTCCGAGCCGGTCGGACAGGGCGGCGGCGGCCGGGATCAGCACCAGCTGGGTGAGGCTGACGCAGAGGGAGACGGCGAGGACCGCGCCGTGGTCCATGTCCAGTTCCCGGGTGGTGTAGTCGAGGACGCCGGTGATGAGGATGTAGAACGTCGCGGTGTTCACGGCGAAGGAGCCGCCGGCCAGCAGCACCGTGCCGAGGTGGCCGCGCAGGATGGTGCGCAGCGGGGAGGACTGCTCGGTCTGCTCCTTCTCCGCGAGCGCCCGCTCGGCCGCCTTGAACTCGGGGGTCTCCTCGACACGGGTGTGGATGTACCAGGCGAGGCCGAGGACGAGCAGACCCACCACGAACGGCACCCGCCAGCCCCAGGACTCGAAGGCCGCCTCCGAGGTGAAGGCGCCGGCCAGCAGGAAGACGGTGTTGGCGGTGACCACGCCGATGGGGACGCCGAGCTGGACGACGCTGCCGTAGACACCGCGCTTGCCCTCGGGGGCGTACTCGGTGGCCAGCAGCATGGCGCCGCCCCACTGGGCGCCGACGGCGACGCCCTGGGCGATGCGCAGCAGGACGAGCAGGATCGGCGCGGCGACGCCGATCGTCTCGTACGTCGGGAGGACGCCGATCCCGAGGGTGGCCACGCCCATCAGGGTGAGCGCCAGGACCAGCATCGGCTTGCGGCCCTTCTTGTCGCCGAGCTGCCCGGCGACGATGCCGCCGAGCGGGCGGGCCAGGAAGCCGACGGCGAAGGTGGCGAAGGAGGCCAGGACGCCGGCGGTGGGGTTGCCGGCCGGGAAGTACAGGTCGCCGAGGACGAGGGCGGCGGCGATGCCGAAGACGAAGTAGTCGTACCACTCCACGGCCGAGGCGAGGGCGGCGGCGGTGGCGACGCGGCGGCGGTTGGAGGCAGCGGGGACCGTGGCGGGAACGGGCTGTGCGGAGGGGGCTGAGCGGAAGGGGTGGTGCCCATGCGTGCACGCTCCGGGGGTTCGCGAGGGACGTGGGGGCGTTCCCGGGAACGTACTGACCGGACGGTATGCGGTCAACGGTCGTGCAGGAAATTTGTGACGGTGCGGGTGCGCGGGCGCGCCGGGCGACAGAACGGGCCGTGCGCCGGGCAGGCCGGCCAGGGGTGCCGGGGAGGTTCCCGGCACCCCTGGCGGCCCCGGCGGGCCGCTAGAAGACGACGAGGGCCCTGCCGCCCTTGCCGGCGAGCATGTTCTCGAAGGCGGCCGGGATGCCGTCCAGCGCGATGCGCTCGGTCACCAGGGCGCCGAGGTCCAGACGGCCGGCGCGGACGTGGTCGGCCAGCACCGGCAGGTCGCGGGCCGGGTCGCAGTTGCCGTAGACGCAGCCGGCGAGGGTGCGGCCCCAGTGGAAGATCTCCAGGGCGTTGAAGGTGACCTGCTGGTCCTTGCCGCCGATGCCGACCACGGTGGTGCGTCCGCCACGCCGGGTGGACTCCCAGGCGGTGCGGATGGTGGCCGCCCGGCCGACGCACTCGACCGCCACGTCGACGCCCTGCTTGCCGGTGAGGGCGCGGACCTCGCGGGCGGTGGTGTCGGAGGCGAGGAGGTAGTGGGTGGCGCCGGCGGCGCGGGCCAGCTCCTCCTTCTCGGGGAGACGTCCACGGCGACGATCGTCGAGGCGCCGGCGATCCGGGCCGCCTGGAGGGTGGCGAGGCCCACTCCCCGACGCCGAACACGGCGACCGTCTCGCCCTCCCGGACCCTGGCCGAGTGGTGGACGGCGCCGTAGCCGGTGAGGACGGCGCAGCCGAGCAGGGCGGCGTCGGTCAGCGGGATGCCGTCGGGGCGGGCAGCACGCAGGACGCCCTCACCACGGTCTCCTCGGCGAACGCGGCGACGTTCAGGCCGGGGTGCAGCTCGGTGCCGTCGTCGGCGCGGCGGGCGTGGACGTCGGCGGCGCCGGCCAGGGCGTTGGCGCACAGCCACACCTCGCCGAGCGAGCAGGCGTGGCAGGAGCCGCACGCGGGCGCCCAGTTGAGGACGACGGCGTCGCCGGGGGCGACGTGGGTGACGCCCTCCCCGACGGCCAGGACGGTGCCGGCGCCCTCGTGGCCGAGGACGGCGGGGACGGGCACCCGCATGGTGCCGTTGGACAGGGACAGGTCGGAGTGGCAGACCCCGGCGGCGGCGAGCCGGACCCGGACCCGGCCGGGGCCGGGCTCGGGCAGCTCGACGCCGGTGATCTCCAGCGGGGCGCCGACGGCGGGGACGACGGCGGCACGGACGGTCGTGGAACGGTCAGCCATGGGACGGGACAACTCCCTAGAACTGGAGGGACTTGGTCTGGAGGTACTCGGCGAGGCCGTGCGGGCCCAGCTCGCGGCCCACGCCGGACTGCTTGTAACCGCCGAAGGGTGCCAGCGGGTTGAACCGGCCGCCGTTGATGTCGACCTGTCCGGTCTCCATGCGCCGGGCGAAGGCGACCGCCTCGGCCTCGTCGCCGGCCCAGACGGCGCCGGCCAGCCCGTAGACGGTGCCGTTGGCGATGCGCAGGGCGTCCTCCTCGTCGTCGTACTTCAGGACGGACAGGACCGGGCCGAAGATCTCCTCCTGGGCGATGGTCATCTCGGGGGTGACGTCGGCGAAGACGGTGGGGCTGACGTAGTAGCCCGCTCGCGCGGTGCCTCGGGTCCGCCCGCGACCAGCCGGGCGCCCTCGGCGACGCCCTTCTCGATGTAGCCGCGCACCCGCTCCTGCTGCCGGGCGTTGACGACCGGCCCGATCCGCTCGCCGTACTTCGCGGCCGCGGCCGCGGCCAGCTCCACGGCCTCGTCGTACCGGTCCCGGTGGACCAGCATGCGGGTCCAGGCGCTGCACGTCTGACCGGAGTTGGACATGACGTTGGCGACGCCGACGTTGACCGCCCTCGCGAGGTCGGCGCTCGGCAGGATCACGTTGGCGGACTTGCCGCCCAGCTCGAGGGCGACGTGCTTGACGGCCGCCCCGCGGCGGCGCCGATCTTCCGGCCGACGGCGGTGGAGCCGGTGAAGGAGACCAGGTCGACGCCGGGGTGCTCGGCGAGGGCCTGGCCGGCGACCGGGCCGAGGCCGGTGACCAGGTTGAAGACACCGGCCGGCACCCCGGCCTCGTGCACCGCCTCGGCGAACAGCCGGGCGGTGAGCGGGGTGTCCTCGGCGGGCTTGAGCACGAGGGTGCAGCCGGCCGCGAGCGCCGGGGCGACCTTGGCGACGATCTGGTGCAGGGGGTAGTTCCACGGGGTGATGGCGCCGACCACGCCGACCGGCTCGTGGTACACGGTGGAGTTGCCGATCTTCTCCTCGAAGGAGTACGTCGCGGCCAGCTCGGCGTAGGAACCGGCGACGGCGATCGGCGCGCCGACGTGCACGGCCTGCGCGAACGCCGACGGTGCGCCCAGTTCGGCGGTGACGGTGTCGGCGATCTCGTCCTTGCGGGCCACCAGCACGTCGCGCAGCGCGGCCAGGCGGGCGGCCCGTTCGGCGGGCGCGGTGGCCGCCCAGGCGGGCAGGGCGGCGCGGGCGGCCCGTACGGCGGCGTCGACGTCGAGGGCGCCGCCGGCCGGGACCCGGGCGATCACCTGCTCGTCGGCCGGGTTCACCACCTCGATCGTGTCCGGCCCTCGGCGGGTCGCCAGGTGCCGTCGATGTACATGCCGTCGTGTGCCTTCATCGCGTTCCTTCCGGGCGGGCCTCGTCATCCGGACGTCGTCCGGATCCCCAAACTAGCGCCGTTAGTTTTCCGGCACCAGAGGCCTCCCGCATGGCAGGGATCACCGCGGGACGGCGGGCGTGCCCGCGGCCGTCTCGACGCGATGCGCGGCCCCCGTCTCGACGCGAGGTGCGGCCCTCGGCGCGAGGTGCGGCCCCAAGCGCGAGGTGCGGCCCCGGCTCAGCGGGAGGTGCGGCCCGGCATGCGGAGCCGGGGCGCCGGCCGGCGGGGGCCGGGGCGCGCTCCGGTGCGGCCGGGGAGCGCAGCGCCACGCCCGAGGAGAGCAGGAGCAGGGCGCCGAGCATGACGAACGGAGCGGCCACGCCCGCGACCCCGGCGACCAGGCCCGCGCCGGCCGGCGCGGCGACCTGGCCGAGCCGGTTGCCGGTCAGGCGCAGGGCGAGGGCGGTGGAGCGGGCCTCGGCGGGCGCCGCCTGGACGACGGTGGTCATGGACAGCGGCTGGCCCACCCCAGGCAGAAGCCGAGCACGACCAGCATCGGCGCCAGCGCCCACACCGGCACCGGCAGCGCGATGCCGGCGCACAGCAGGGCGGCCAGCAGACAGGTGACCGTCAGCAGGGCGGTGCGGCCCACCGTGCGCAGCAGCGGCGTCAGCACCAGCCGGCAGGCGATCGTGGCGGCCGCCCGGAGGCTGAGCAGCACGCCGATGACCGAGGGCGCGATGCCCCGGTGCTCGCCGACCACCGGCAGATAGGCGGTGAGGACGTCGGTCGCGGACAGGACGGACAGACTGACGAGGATGCCCCCGGGCACGCCCCGCGCGCGCAGGATGTGCCGCACGGGTACGCGGTCCTTGTGCCCGGCACCGGACCCGGCGGGCCGGCGGTGCTCGATCCGCCACAGGGAGGTGAACGCCATCGCCGCCCCGGCGCCCGCGGCCAGCAGGGCGAGGGCGCTGCCGGCCGCCATGTCGTGGCCGCCGATCAGCGCGCCGGCCGCGACGGGCCCGACGAGCTGGCCGAGCGAGGCGCCGATCGTGAAGTGCCCGAAGTTGCGGTCCTGGTCCTGCGGCGCCGACTGCCGGGCGACCAGCGACTGGGCGCCGATCACGAAGGACAGGTGGCCGAGGCCCATGACACCGCTCCACAGCGCCATCGCCCACAGCGAGCCGGCGACGCCGCTGAGCGCGCAGCCGCCGGTGATCAGCACCACGCCGGCCGGCAGCAGCGGCGCGCACCTGCCGTGGTCGGTGCGGCGGCCGAGGGGACGGCCGCGAACAGCGGCAGCAGCGCGTACACGCCCGCGATGACGCCGACGGCCCGCTCGTCGGCGCCCAGCGCGAGGGCCCGGTAGGAGACGGCGGGCCGGGCCATCGACACCGCCCCCTGCGCGAAGGCGAAGGCGAGGACGAGGCGGAGCAGCCAGCCGCGGTTCCCACCGGGCCTCATGATCGGTTTCCTCCCGTACGTCGGGCAGCGCGGTCAGATGATGCCGAACAGGATGCCCGCACCGAGGACGACGAGGCAGGTGAGGGCCGCCCACTTGACGACGAACCGCGTGTGGTCGCCGAACTCGACCTTCGCCATGCCGACCAGGACGTACACGGCGGGGACGAGCGGGCTCGACATGTGCAGCGGCTGGCCGACGATCGAGGCGCGGGCGATCTCCAGGGACGACACCCCGTGCGCCTGTCCGGCCTCGGCGAGGACCGGCAGGATGCCGAAGTAGAAGCCGTCGTTGGACATGAAGTAGGTGAGCGGCAGGCTCAGCAGGCCGGTGACCAGGCCCATGTGCGGGCCCATGCCCTCGGGGATGACGTCCACCATCCAGCGCGCCATGTGGTCGACCATGCCGGTGCCGTTCAGGACGCCGGTGAAGACGGCCGCGGCGAAGACCATGCCGGAGACGTTCAGGACGTTGTCGGCGTGCGCCGCGATCCGGGCCTTCTGGTCGGCCATGCGCGGGAAGTTCACGGTGAGCGCCACGGCGGCGCCGAGCAGGAAGAGCACCGGGATCGGCAGCCACTGCATGATCATGGCGGTGAGCAGGACCACCGTGAGCAGCGCGTTGAACCAGTACAGCTTGGGGCGCAGCGTGGGCCGGTCCGGGTCGAGGGCCTGGAAGCGCTCGTCGGCCTCGGCGTCGGTGTCGTCGGTGTCGTCGGCTCCGGCGCCGGTGCCGCCGCCCGTCGCGGCGCCGCCGGAGGACGCGGAGCCGGTGCCGCCGGAAGCGGCCGCGGAGGAGGCCGCGCCCCGCCCGCACCGACCAGGACGGTCTCCTTCTCCTGCACCAGCACCTCGTCCAGCGTGAGGGTGCCGAGCCGCCTGCGCTCGCGCAGGCCGAGGACGTAGGAGAGGCCGATGACGAAGAGCAGGCCGGCGGCGAGCGCCGGGATCATCGGGACGAAGATGTCGCTCGCGTCGACCTTCAGGGCGGTGGCCGCGCGGGCGGTGGGGCCGCCCAGGGCAGGGTGTTCATCACGCCGTTGGCCATGGCGGCGACACCGGTCATGACGACCAGGCTCATCTTCAGCCGCTTGTACAGCGGGTACATCGCCGAGACGGTGATCATGAAGGTCGTGGAGCCGTCGCCGTCCAGGGAGACGATCGCGGCGAGCAGCGCGGTGCCGACGACGATCCGCATCGGGTCCGCTTTGCAGAAGCGGAGGATGCCGCGGACGATCGGGTCGAACAGCCCGACGTCGATCATCACGCCGAAGTAGACGATCGCGAACATGAGCATCGCCGCGGTGGGGGCGAGGTCGGTCACGCCGTCGATGACGTAGTCGCCGAGCTGGGCGCCCTGGCCGACGAACACGCAGAAGAGCGCGGGGATCAGCACGAGCGCCGCGATCGGCGACATCTTCTTCAGCATGATCAGGACCAGGAAGGTCGCGATCATGGCGAAGCCGAGGATGGTCAGCATGAGTGGATACCTAACGTTCGCCCTTGAACACGCCACCGGGGCAGGCGGTGCGACGACGTTAGGTGCCGCAAAGCGGCGTTAACAAGATGTTGACGAGCGAGCAATAAGCGCAAAACTCCAGGTCACGGCTTTACTCAGGTCACCGGGGTGAGCTGGACGGGGACGCCGTTGAGGACCGCGTTGCCCGACAGCGGGTCGAGCAGGCTGCCGTCGAGGAGCTGGTTGACGTTGGCCCCGGGACGGTGGCGGCGTGGGTCAGGCGGGTCCCGGGTCGGCCGTGGCCCCAGCCGTGCGGGAGGCTCACCACGCCCGGCCGGACGGTGTCCGTGACCTCGGCGGGCACCGTGACCTCTCCCCCGGCGCCCTTGACGCGGACGGCGGCCGCGTCCCGTACGCCGAGGCGTTCGGCGTCCTCGGGTGGATGTGCAGGGTGCAGCGGTTGGAGCCGCCGGTGAGGGCCGGGATGTTGTGCATCCAGCTGTTGTTGGAGCGCAGGTGGCGGCGGCCGACGAGGACGAGTCCGGCCGGGCGGCGGTCCCGTGCGGCACGGAGCCTGGGCAGGTCGCGGGCGATCGGCTCCGGCAGGAGTTCCACCTTGCCGCTGCGGGTCTTCAGCGGCTGGGGCAGGCGGGGCGCAGCGGCCCGAGGTCGATGCCGTGCGGACGGGCGAGCAGCTTCTCCAGGGTCAGCCCGTCCGGCCGGGCGCCGAACCCGTCGCCGTAGGGGCCGAGGCGGAGCATCAGGTCCAGCCGCCGTTCGGGCCGTCCTCGCCGGTGAGCAGGGCGGCCACCTCGCCGGGTCGCGGCCGTGCACGGGCGAGTGCGGTTCGCGCACCGCCTTGCGCAGGGTCTGGTCGATCACCATGGCGTCGACGGTGGCGGGGTCGGCGCCGTGCATGCCGGTCGCGGCGAGGATCAGCCGGGCCAGGATCTCCGTCTCGGCCATGCGGCCGGGTTCCAGGGGCACGGCCGGCCGGGTGTAGCGGACCTGGTTGCGTACGGCGAGGGTGTTGAAGGCGAAGTCGTGGTGCGGGCTCTGGGCGGGCGGGGGCGGCGGCAGCACCACGTGGGCGTGGCGCGAGGTCTCGTTGAGGTAGGGGTCGACGCTGACCATGAAGTCGAGCGACTCCAGGGCCTTGTCGAGCCGGTCGCCGTCGGGTGCGGACAGCACGGGGTTGGCGGCGACGGCGATGACGGCGCGGACCGGCTCGCCCTCCTCGGTGGCGGTGTCGATCTCCTCGGCCAGCGCGGACAGCGGGAGTTCCCCCTTGGCCTCGGGATGGCCGCCGACCCGGGAGCGCCAGCGGCCGAGGGCGAAGCCGCGGCCGGGCCCGGCCGGGCGCGGGGTCCGGTCGGTGGCGGCCTGCGGGAAGAGCGCGCCGCCGGGCCGGTCGAGGTTGCCGGTGAGGATGGTGAGGACGTCCACGAGCCAGCTGGCGAGCGTGCCGTGCGGGACGGTGCAGCTGCCGATGCGGCCGTAGACGGCGGCGGTGGGGGCGGCGGCGAGGTCGCGGGCGAGGAGGCGGGGCACCTCGGCGTCGACGTCGCAGGCGGCGGCGACCGCTTCGGGAGTGAAGTCGCGCAGGCTCTCGCGGAGTTCGGCGAGGCCGTCCAGGTGCGGGGCGAGGGCGCCCACGTCGGCCAGGTCCTCCTCGAAGAGCACGTGGGCCGTCGCGGCGAGCAGCAGGGCGTCGGTGCCGGGCCGGATCGCGATGTGCCGGTCGGCGAGTTTCGCGGTGCGGGTGCGGCGCGGGTCGACGACGGTGAGGGTGCCGCCACGGGCCTTGAGCGCCTTGAGGCGGCCGGGGAAGTCGGGGGCGGTGCACAGGCTGCCGTTGGACTCCAGGGGGTTGGCGCCGATGAGCAGCAGGTGGTCGGTGCGGTCCAGGTCGGGTACGGGGATGGCGTTGGCGTCGCCGTACAGCAGGCCGCTGGAGACGTGCTTGGGCATCTGGTCGACCGTGGAGGCGGTGAACAGGCTGCGGGTGCCGAGGGCGCCGAGCAGGACGGGCGGGTAGAGGGCGCCGGCCACCGTGTGCACGTTGGGGTTGCCGAGGACGACGCCGACGGCGTGCGGCCCGTGGCGTTCGACCACCGGGCGCAGGCCGGCCGCGACCGCGTCGAACGCCTCCTCCCAGGTGGCCTCGCGCAGCTCGCCGTCGCGGCGGACCAGGGGGCCGCGCAGCCGGTCGGGGTCCCCGTCGACGGCCCCGAAGGAGGCGCCCTTCGGGCAGATGAAGCCGCGGCTGAAGACGTCGTCGCGGTCGCCGCGGGCCGCGGTGACGCGGCTGCCGTCGACGGTGAGGGTCAGGCCGCAGGTGGCCTCGCACAGGGGGCAGATGCGCAGGGCGGTGCGGGACACGGGTCCTCCCGGGGCGGTGCGGTGGCGCAGCGGACGGGACGCCGAGCATACCGACCGGTAGGCATGCCGGGGAGCCCTCCGGCCGGAGCGGCCCCGGAATTTCCCGGCCGTTCAGTCGAGCACCCGCCCCAGGTAGGCGCGCAGCAGCTCCCGGGCCTCCTCGATGATTCCGCGGTCTCCGCCGGGGGCGACCCGGAAGGCGAGCTGCACCAGGGCGTCGGCGGTCTCCACGGCGACCAGGAAGGTACGGCGCAGCGCGTCGTCGGGAGCACGGCCGAGGTAGCCGGAGAGCAGGTCGGTGAGCCGGTCGGCGACGCGGTGGTTGGGTATGTCGGGGCGGCCTCCGACCGGTATCTGGTTGCCGAAGTCGATCAGGCAGAAGCCGGGCGCGTTCCGCTTCATCGCGAGGTACTCGTCGAGCACCACGTCCAGCGCGGCCCGCCAGCCCCCGTCGCCGGCCTCCGCCAGGCGCTCGGTCACCCGCTCCGCGTAGCGCTCCAGGTTGCGCTGGGCGAGGGCGTCGGCCATCTGCCGCTTGTTGCCGAAGAAGCGGTAGACGGAGCCGATGGGCACGCCGGCGCGCTGGGCGACGGCACGGGTGCTCAGGGCGTCGTAGCCGGCCTCGTCGAGGAGTTCGGCGCAGGCGTCGAGGATCCTGGCCAGGCGTTCGGCGCTGCGGCGCTGCACCGGGGCACGGCGGAGCGGGCTGGTCGCGTGGGGCACGGTCCTCATGATGCCTCTCCGTCGCGGTCGGGTGAACTGCGCCCTCCGGTACGGGCCCGGACCCCCGCGGCACTCACCGCGCCGCCCGGCCCGGCCGGTGCCCCGGATTCCGGTCGTCCGCACGGCCCCGCCGCCCCGTTCTCCCGGAACCTCTTGCGCGACGGCAACCGCAATCCTACGGTGCTGCATAGGAATCGTTCGGTGTGTGACGCGGGTGGCAAGGGAGCGAGCATGAGCGGTGGGGTACCTCCCACACGAGCGGGTTCGAGCGCGAGGGAGCACGGAAGACCGCGGAGGGACTGTCGTACCTGTCCGGCTTCGGCAACGAGCACAGTTCCGAAGCGGTGCCGGGCGCCCTGCCCGAGGGCCGGAACTCGCCCCAGCGGGCGCCGCTCGGGCTGTACGCGGAGCAGCTGAGCGGCACGGCGTTCACGGAGCCGCGGGCGCACAACCGCCGCTCCTGGCTGTACCGCATCCGCCCGTCGGCCGCCCACCCGGCGTTCACCCGCACGGACAACGGCGCGGTGCGCACCGCGCCCTTCACGGAGTCCGTGCCGGACCCCAACCGGCTGCGCTGGAACCCGCTGCCCGAGCCGCCGCCGGGCACCGACTTCCTGGCCGGCCTGTGGACCCTCGGCGGCAACGGCGACGCCGCCCAGCGCACCGGCATGGCCGTGCACCTCTACCACGCCAACGCCGGCATGGACCGGGTGTTCAGCGATGCCGACGGCGAGCTGCTGATCGTGCCCGAGCGCGGCGGTCTGCTGGTGCACACCGAGTTCGGGCTGCTGCACGCCGAGCCGGGGCACGTGGCGCTGATCCCGCGCGGGGTGCGCTTCCGGGTGCGGCTCCTCGACGAGTCGGCCCGCGGGTACGTCTGCGAGAACTACGGCGCCCCGTTCCGCCTCCCCGACCTCGGCCCGATCGGCGCCAACGGCCTCGCCAACCCCGCGACTTCCTCGCCCCGGTCGCCGCCTACGAGGACGTCGAGGGACCGGTGGAGGTGGTCAACAAGTTCTGCGGCAACCTCTGGACGGCCACCTACGACCACTCCCCGCTCGACGTCGTCGCCTGGCACGGCAACCACGTGCCGTACGTCTACGACCTGCGCCGCTTCAACGTCATCGGGACCATCTCCTACGACCACCCGGACCCGTCGATCTTCACGGTGCTCACGTCCCCGTCCGACACCCCGGGCCTGGCGGGCGTCGACTTCGTGGTGTTCGCGCCGCGCTGGCTCGTCGGCGAGGACACCTTCCGGCCCCCGTACTTCCACCGGAACGTGATGAGCGAGTACATGGGCCTGATCGAGGGCGCCTACGACGCCAAGGCGGAGGGCTTCGTGCCGGGCGGCGGCTCGCTGCACAACATGATGTCGGCGCACGGACCGGACCGGGAGACGTTCGACCGGGCGAGCGCCGCCGAACTGCGGCCGCAGAAGGTCGACGACGGGCTGGCGTTCATGTTCGAGACCCGCTGGCCGGTGACCCTCACCTCCCAGGCGGCCGGGGCGGAGCACCTGCAACAGCGCTACGACGACGTGTGGCAGGGCCTCGAGCGCCACTTCCGCCCGTTGCACTGAGCGGTCCCGCCCGGTACGGATAGCCCGTGACCTCCTTCGCCCCGGACTCGATCGTCCTGAACCGCAAGCTGCCGCTCTGGTACCAGGTCTCGCAGTCGCTGCGCGCCTCGATACTCGGCCGCTCGCCCCAGGACCCGCTGCGCCTGCCCACCGAGGAACAACTGGCCGGGCACTACGGCGTCAGCGTGCTGACCATGCGGCAGGCGCTGAAGGAGCTGGAGGACGAGGGGCTGATCACCCGCCACCGCCGCCGCGGCACGTTCATCGAGCCGCACGCGCGGCGGGGCGCCCCGGTGCGGCTGCTCGGCTCGGTGGACGCGATCGTGGCCCAGCAATCCGGCATGACGACCGAACTGCTGGACCAGGGCACCGGGCCGGTGCCGGCCGAACTCGCCGAGCACTTCCCGGGAGTCGGCGAGGTGGCGACGTACCACCGGCTGCGCAGCGACGAGAAGACCGGCGAGCCCACCAACCACGCCCGCAACTACGTCCGCCCGGAGCTGGCCGCCCGCATCGACCCGGGCGACCTGGTCCGCTGGCCGATGACGAAGGTGCTGCGGGACGTGGTGGGCGTGGGCATCAGCCGCATCACGGACACGGTCGAGGCCCGGCTCGCCGACCCCGACACGGCGCGGCTGCTCGAAGTGCCGCTGCTCAGCCCGATCCTGCACTACACGGGCATCACCTACGGCACCGACGGCCGGGTGCTGGACGTGGCGGTCATCCACTACCGCGGGGACCGCTTCTCCTTCACCGTCACGCTGGACGCCCACTGATCGCCGGGACGGCCGTCGTACGATGCCGGGCGTGACGCACGACGACGCTCCGCCGCTGGCGGACCTCATGCCGTGGTCCGTCGCACCGCCCCGGCTCGGCCGGGGCTGGCCGGCGGGCCCCGACCCGTCGTCCCTCAAGGCGCGGTGGGACGCCCTGGTGAAGGCTCAGGGGCCGGACCGCGCGGCCCTGTTCGAGCCGACGCGTTCGCGCACCCTGCACACGGCGGTCGGCCGGCTGCCGGGCGGCTCGGCCGGCACCGGGAAGCTGGTGCGCGCCTCGGGGCCGTGCCCGGAGCCGGTACGGGTGCTGCGGGCACCCTTCGACGAGCAGTGGCTGATCCCCGACCACCGGCTGATCGACGCGGCCCGGCCGGAGCTGTGGCGGGTGGCGGACGAACGTCAGGTCTTCCTGGTGGAGGGCGCCGGTCCCGCCGACGGTCTCCTCGCGACCTCCCTGCTTCCGCTCGGCCCCGGCCGGATCCGCCCCCTCTACCGCCGCCCGGGCGCCGCGGAACCGAACCTCGCCCCGGGCCTCGCCGGCCACCTGGCCGCCCGCCTCGGCCACCAGCCCGCACCGGCGGACGTGCTGGCCTGGATCATGGCGGCCGCCCGCCCCGGCACCCTGACCGTCCCGCTCACCGGGACCCGGCGCTGTGGGCGCACGGCGTCGGACTGGGCCGCCGGATGCTGTGGCTGATGCGCCGGGACGGCGAGCGCCCCAAGCTGCCCGGAGGGCGCCGCCCCTACGTCCGCGCCCCGCTGCCGCCCCGCCCGCCGGCCCCGCACTACGACCGGAGGAGGAGGTCCTCCACCTCGGCGAGGGCGCATCTCCCCGGTGCCGCCGGAGGCATGGGACTTCGAGGCCGGCGGGGTGCGGGTCCTGGAGCAGTGGTTCGCGGCGCGCACCGCCGACGGCGAGCCGGGCACCCTCGCCGCGATCCGCCCGGCCGTGTGGCCGCAGGCCTGGACGTCCGAGCTGCTGGAGCTGATCACGGTCCTCGCGCTGCTCGCGCAGGCGCGGGCGGCCCGGGAGGAGTTGACGGTCACCGACCCGGTCACGACGGCGGAGCTGCGCGGGGCCGGCGTGCTTCCGGTGCCCGGCCGGGCCCGCCGGCCCGCGTCCGTCCTGGACAGCCGGGAGGAGGGCCCGGAGGGCCAGCTGGCGCTGCTCTGACGCCTGTCTGCCCGCGTCGCCGGGCGGGCGGGCGGCCGGGTTCAGGCGAATCCGTCCAGCACACGCCCCAGGGCCCGTTCGAAGGCCGCCTCCATGTCCACCGGACCGGGGTCCTCGGCCAGGGCCGCGGCCAGCCGCGGGTAGGCGCCGCTCGCGAGGCGGGCGGCGACGTAGGCGGCGCGGACCTCCTGTTCCCGCTCCGCCGACCAGGGCAGCGAGCGGGTGCGCTCGGCGGTGGCGAGTTCGTTGCCGACGAAGGTGGCGACCACGCCGTTGACCATCGCCACGAGCTCCACCTTGGTGCCGTGGGACGCGTCCAGCGGGTCCAGGCAGGCCAGGCAGTGCTCCAGGTAGCGCAGGGCGTTCGGGCTGAACCCGTACACCGGGGACAGCAGACGCGGCAGCCAGGGGTGGCGGTGCATCAGGGCGCGGGTGTCGCGGGCCACCCGCAGGAGGTCGGCCCGCCAGTCGCCGGTCGGCTCCCACAGCTCGTGCTCGCCGCTGACCGCGTCCACCATCAGCTCGTACAGGTCCTCCTTGCGGGGACGTAGTTGTAGAGCGACATCGTGCCGCAGCCCAGCTCGCCGGCCACGCGCCGCATCGACACGGCCTCCAGCCCCTCGGCGTCGGCGACCCGCACCGCGGCGGCCGCGATGTCGGCGCGGCTGTGGGCCGGCCTCGGCCCCCGGCCGGTGCGCTCGGGCGCGTCCAGATCACTTCGGGTTCGGCCGCTCGGCCCGCCATCGGTCATCACCTCGGCCACCATCCTAGTTACGTACAGCGTACGTAGTGCGCTAAGGTCGACCCATGACTACTACGTACGCTGTACTTAGTGAGGGCCTGGAGAAGCGCTTCGGCCCGGTACGGGCAGTGCGGGGACTGGACCTCGCGGTGCCCGCGGGCACCGTCTGCGGGCTCCTCGGGCCGAACGGCGCGGGCAAGACGACGGCCGTCCGGCTGCTGACCACCCTGCTGCGGCCGGACGCGGGATCGGCCCGCGTCGCCGGCCACGACCTCCTCCGCGACGCCTCGGCCGTGCGGCGCCGGATCGGGGTCACCGGGCAGTACGCCTCGGTCGACGGCGACCTGACGGGACGGGAGAACCTGCGGCTGTTCGCCCGCCTGCACCGGGTGCGGGACGCCGCGGGACGGGCCGCGGAACTGCTGGAGCGGTTCGGGCTCACCGAGGCCGCCGACCGCCCGGCGTCCGGCTACTCGGGCGGCATGCGGCGGCGGCTGGACCTGGCGGCGAGCCTGGTCCGCCGGCCCGACGTGCTGTTCCTGGACGAGCCGACGACCGGCCTCGACCCGGCCGGCCGCAACGCGATCTGGGAGGCGGTGCGCGAACTGACGGCGGAGGGCACGACCGTCCTGCTGACCACGCAGTACCTGGAGGAGGCCGACCGGCTCGCCGACGACATCGCCGTCGTGGACCGGGGGCGGGTCGCCCACACGGGGACGCCCGAGCAGCTGAAGTCGCTGGTCGGCGTGTACGCGGAGGCGGTCGTCACGGACGCGGAGGCGATGCCGCGGGCGGCGGCCGTCCTGGACCGCCTCACGGGCGCCGCGCCCTTGCTGGACGCCGAGCGGCGGGCGGTCGGCGCCGTCAGCACCGACCCCACCCTGACCCTGCCGCGCCTGGTGCGGGAACTGGACGCGGCGGGGGTGCCGCTGGCGGACGCCGGTCTGCGTCCGCCGACCCTCGACGACGTGTTCCTCCGGCTGACCGGCGCCGGCGCCACCGCCGGCGGCAGCGGCAGCGGCAGCGGCAGCGGCAGCGGCAGCGGGGAGCGTGCGGCATGAGCGCCCTCGCCCACGACGGGACCGCGCTGCTGGGGCGGCACCTGCGACGGATGCGGAACAACCCGGGGCTGCTGGTCCTGACCCAGACGATGCCGGTCACCATGCTGCTGTTCTTCGGCTACGTCTTCGGCAGCGCGCTGGCCGTGCCGGGCGCGGAGTACCGCTCGTTCCTCGTGCCGGGCCTGCTGGTGGCCACGGCGGCCGGCGGGATCATGACGGGGATGTTCCAGTCGGCCCAGGACGCCCATCGCGGGGTCACGGACCGGCTGCGCACCCTGCCGGTGAGCCGGGCCGCGGTGCCCCTCGGGCAGGCGGTCGCGGACCTGGTCGTCACGGCGGTGGGCACCGTGCCGCTGCTGCTGGTGGGGCTCGCGGTGGGGTGGCGGGTGGAGGGCGGCGCCCTGGAGGCGGCCGGGCCCTCGGGCTGCTGCTGCTGTTCCGGTTCGCGGCGACGTGGATCGGGATCTTCCTGGGCCTGCTCACCCGCAACGAGGAGGCGGCGGGCCAGCTGGGCGGCGCGACCTTCGTGCTGCCGCTGCTGTCGAACGCCTACATCCCCGTCGAGGGACTGCCGAGCGGGCTGCGAGCGGTCGCCGAGTGGAATCCGATCAGCGCGGTGACGACGGCGCTGCGGGACCTCTTCGGCAACGCGCCGGTGCCGGACGGGGCGGCCTGGCCGGTGGCCCACCCCGTCGCCGGGTCGCTGATGTGGTGCGTCCTGCTGCTGGCGGTGTTCGTGCCGCTCGCCGTGCACCGGTACACGCACGGGGAGCGCTGAGCGCCGGGAACGGACGGGGACGGGTCCGCGCCCGGGAGCGCGCCGGGGCGCCGCTGCGCGGCCGTGGGGATGACGGACGGCGGGTGCGCGGCGCCGCCCCGGTGAAGCGACGGCCCGGGTGCCGGAGCGCGGGTGTCAGTTGCCGCCGAACAGCGAGCGGCGGAGGCGGCGCAGCGGTGCGAACAGCGAGACGCGGCGGACCCGCGCACCCCTGCCGCTGCGCGTGTGCACGGTGTCCCGTGTGGTCAGCTCGCGCATCAGCGAGGTCGCCTCGACCGTCTCCCGCTGCGGGACGGCCGGACCGCCGAGCACCGCGAGGTGCCGGTCGAGCCGCGAGCTGGTCGCGCTGCTCCCGCAGGTGATCGCAGGGACCCTGGCCCTGCTGCGCACTGTTATCTGTTCCATGTCACTCCCCACCCGTACGAGTCCACCCGGCCCGGGCAGGGTAACCCTATCGCCCCACGGGGCACCCGTGTATCGCGGTCACAGGATTCACCTTCCCCATAAGGGGGTTGACGATTACTCGGCGATTACTCTCCGAATCCGACAGATTCCAGGGAGAGTTGAGCGACCGGCCGACCGGTGGGCCGCGACGATCCCCCGTCGGGTTCGACGGTCACGGCGAGTGACGACACGGCCGGGTCGAGTCCGGTGGCGAGCAGGGGCGTGTCGCCGGCCAGCAGCCCCAGGGAGCGCGGTTGCGCGCCGGGGCGCACGGCCCACAGCTGGTGGACGCGGCCGGCCGGCGGTCCGCCGGGTCCGCGCACGGTGACGACCGCCCGGCCCAGCGCTGCGGAAGCGATCACTCCGATTCCGCGTCCGCGCTCGTCCCGGCCGCTCACCGCGCGGGCGTCCGGGGCCGCGAGAACGTGGGCGATCTCACGCGCCCGGTCCCGGGCGGCGTCCAGTTCGCCCGGGTCCGCTCCGCCTGGACGGCGAAGAGGGAGGCGACGACGAGCGCGGCGGCGGCCGTCGTGGTGGCGAACGGCACGAGCAGTGGGCGCGGACGGGGCGCACGGGAGCGCGCCGGCGGTCTGCGGTCGCGCCGGCCCCGGACGGCAGACGCGGGGCGCGGGCGGGCGCCGGGTCCTGCGGGGTGCCGCGTACGGCGGTCAGGACCCGGGCGCGCAGCACGGGCGGCGCGGGGGCGGCCGTGGACCAGGCCAGCCGGACGGCGTCCTCGGCCAGGTCGCGCACCTCGGCGGCGCAGCGGCGGCAGCCGCCGAGGTGCCGTTCGAACCGGTCCCGCTCGGCGGGTTCCAGGGCGTCGAGGGCGTAGGGGCGGCGAGGGAGTGCAGCGCGCCGCGGCGCAGCCGGCCGGTCAGGGTCATACGGCGCCTCCGAGGCAGTCGCGCAGCCGGCCGAGCCCGTCCCGCATCCGGGTCTTCACCGTGCCCAGCGGAAGGGACAGGCGTTCGGCCACCTCCCGGTAGGTGTAGCCGTCGTAGTAGGCGAGCGTGAGCGACTGGCGCTGGAGGGCGGTGAGGCGGTCCAGGCAGCGGCGCACCCGTTCGCGCTCCAGCCCGGCCTCCACCTCCTCGGCGACCTGGTCGAAGGCGGGGTGGTGGGCGCGGCGGGCCTCGCGCCGCTCGCGTTCGCCGGCCGCGCGGACGCTGCGCACCCGGTCGACGGCGCGGCGGTGGGCGAGGGTCAGGACCCAGGACAGGGCGCTGCCCGGCCGGGGTCGAACCTCGCGGCGGACCGCCACAGTTCGAGGAGCACCTCCTGCGCCACCTCCTCCGACTGCGCGGGGTCGCGCACCACCCGGCGCACGAGCCCGTACACCGGTCCGGACACCAGCCCGTACAGGTCCTCGAACGCCTTCTGGTCGCCGTCCGCCACGAGCATCAGGAGCTCGTCCGCCTCCACTCGGCCTCCCCTCTCCGCGGGCCGGATGCGGCCCTCGCCCAGGGATTACGGATCGGCGGGCCGAAAACGCGGGCCGGGCGGACACGGACCGGGCGGCCGGCGTCCGCCGGAGCCGGATCCCGTCCGCCGGAGCCGGATCCGCGTCCGCCGGAACCGGATCCGTGTCCAGGGGGCGGCATCCGTGCCCGGCTGGGCTACTTTGGGGGATCGGAGGAGATGCCGGGGGAGAGACCGGGCAGGAACCGCGCGAGACGTCGTAGGGGCGCCGGTGTCCGAGGAACCCGGCGGTGAGCGTGTCGTCGCCGGCCGCTACCGGCTGCTGGCCGCTCTCGGCGAGGGCGGCATGGGCACCGTGTGGCGCGCCCGCGACGAGGTGCTGCGCCGCGAGGTCGCCGTCAAGGAGGTGCGCGCGCCCGCCGGACTGCCCGACTCCGACGTACGGCGGCTGTACGCGCGTCTGGAGCGGGAGGCGTGGGCCGCGGCCCGGGTCGCCCATCGCAACGTGGTCACGGTGTACGACGTCGCCACCCACGACGGCCGCCCCTGGATCGTGATGGAGCTGGTGCGCGGGCTGTCCCTGGCCGACCGGCTGGAGGCCGGGGCCCGCTGCCGCCGCCGCACGCGGCACGGATCGGCGCCGAGGTGCTGGCCGCGCTGCGGGCCGCGCACGCGGCGGGTGTGCTGCACCGGGACGTGAAGCCGGCGAACGTGCTGCTCGCCAACGACGGCCGGGTGGTCCTCACCGACTTCGGGATCGCCGTCGTCGAGGGCAGCCCGGCGCTGACCATGACCGGGAGGTCGTCGGCTCCCCGAGTTCCTGGCCCCGGAGCGGGCGCTGGGGCGGACGCCGGGGCCGGAGTCGGACCTGTGGTCGCTGGGTGTGCTGCTGTACGCGGCGGTCGAGGGGTCCTCCCCGTTCCGCCAGGACACCCCGCTGAGCACGCTGCGCGCGATCGTCGACGAGGAGCTGCCGCCGCCGCGGCGGGCCGGAGCGCTCACGCCGGTCATCGAGGGGCTGCTGCGCAAGGACCCCGCCGAGCGGCTGCCGGCCGGCCGGGCCGAGCAGGAGCTGCGGCTGGTCGGGGCCGGCGGCGCCCCACGGACCGGCACGGCGGTGGGCGGTGCCTGCGCGCCGACGGTCGTGGCGGGCGCGGAGCCGCCCGGACCGGCCCCGCCGGCGCCCCTGCCGGGCCCGGCACCGGGGGACGGCACGGACGGGACGGCGACGGCCGTCACGGCGGCCGGAGCGGGCGGGCGGGACCGCCGGGCGGTCGTGGCGCTGGTCGCCGGACTGGCCGTGCTGGCCCTGGCGCTGGGCTGGCTGGCGTACGCGCTGGTGGACCGGGGCGGCGGGGGCGGCGACGGGCGCGCGACCGGCGGCGGGCGGACGGAGGCGAGCGAACCGGAGGCGGGCCGGACGGAACCGAGCCGGGAGCCGAGCGGGGAGCCGCACCCGTCTGCGACGACCGGCGGCACCGGCGCGCAGAGCCCGGCGAGTTCGCCCCCGCCGCAGTCGGTCGAGGTGGCGGTGACCGGCGTCCGGACCGGGTACGCGGGGACCTGTCCGCCGCCGCACGCGCAGGCGCCGGCGTTCACGGCGACGTTCACGGTGGGACGGCTGCCGGCGGAGGTGGTCTACCGCTGGGTGACGAGGGACGGACCGGTGGCCGGGCCGGACTGGCGGACGCTGTCGTTCCCGGCGGACGGCGGCCGGTCGCGGCAGGACACGGTGGTCGTGACGGCGTACGACGAGGGCGGCACGCTCACGGGCCGGATCGGGGTGGAGGTCCGGGACCCGGTCGGGGCCCGCTCGGACACGGTGCCGTTCTCGGTGACGTGCGAGGAGGAGACCCCGACGGGCGGGGCCTCCTCCCCTTCTTCTTCCGGTTCGGCCTCGCCCTGAGGGGCGGCGAGGTCAGGCGGCGCTGTTCAGGACGGGCAGGTAGCCGCCGGACTGGCCGGCCGCCGTCGGGTGGTAGGACTCGCCGATGTTGGTCCACTTCACGCTGTGCAGCCAGGAGTTGCCGGAGCAGATCTCGTGGCCGGTGAAGGTGGGCCGTACGTCGCCGAAGGTGAAGCCGTGGTCGGCGGCGCGCTTGGCGATCGCGGAGTTGAGGTGGTCGGAGGCGTCGTTGATCGCCTTCCGCTTGGTCTCGGACAGGCCGACGCAGGACGTGCCCAGCTTGTAGAAGCGGGGGTAGCCGAGGACGACGACGCGGGCGTTGGGCGCCTTGCTGCGGATCGCCGAGTAGACGCTGTCGAGGTTGCCGGGGAGCGTGGAGTCGACGTACGCCCGCGCGGTGGCGATCCGGGACAGGCAGGCGCTGTCGGACTGGAGCACACAGGTCGTCATGACGTCGGCGAAACCGGCGTCGTTGCCGCCGACGCTGATCGACACGAGCCCGGTGGAGGTGCTGAGGGGCCGAGCTGCCCGGCGAGAACATCACCCGTTCGGGCGCCCGAGCAGGCGGTGAAGTGGAACGTGGAGGGTGAGTTGGCGGCCTGCCACAGGTAGGGTAGGCCCGGGTGCTGCGCTTGCAGTCGCCGCTGGCCGCGATGTAGCTGCCCGCTCCGACCCCGGAGGAGTAGGAGTCGCCGAGCGCCACATAGCCGTCCGCGGCGGCGGGTTGGGCCGCCTGTGCGGTCGCGGCTCCGGTGAGGGCGGTGCCGGCGGCGAGGAGGAGGGAACTCAGGAAGCCGACAAGTCGGGAACGTCTCATGGAACCTCCCTTTAGCAGGATCTCTGCCTCAACCGTCGTAGCAGCTACGCGTGTTGACCGGAAGTGTCCATGCCAATCAAGCCCCTGCATTTGGCTGATTGGTCGTTCAAAGTCGGACGAAAACCGATCGGCGCGCCGGTGCCGTCTTGACGCTCCGACGCGCCCTGCGCGACATTGAGCCCCGGCATCCGGGGCTTCGGGGGGCAAAGCGGAACGGCCGGCCGGACGCGCGCGTCGCGCGCGGGCCGCGTCACCGCGGGAACCGCCCCCTCACGACGAACGGATGACGGGCAAAACAACAAAACCGTGCGAGCCCGTTCCAGCTCTTGCTTTTCGGACTCACACGTCAATACCGTCATACATCTCACCCGCATCGGTCGGTCGGCGAAGGTTCAGGGAGGGGCTCAGGACCTCGACGGACCGGGCGGGGCGCGGTAGGGGGGTGCCGTGCTCGGTGACCGCACAGGTGACCGAGTCGTGCCGCGCAGCCGGCTGCCGTTCTCCGGCACCGGCCAGATCTGCCAGCTCACCTGGCAGGCACGACGGAGCGGATCCGCCGTGCCCCGGGTGAGAACAACCCCCTTTCGAACCGGACACCATGCCGGACCGCCCATGGGGCGGGCGGTCCGCCGGACGAGAGGGACCAGACTCATGAGCTCAGTTCTGCAGCCGGCGACCACGGACGAGGATCCGTCGCCCGCCGGCAAGTACCGGCCGGTCTCCACCCATCTGGCCATCGCGCCGCCGGTGAGCGTGGTGATTCCCGCGATGAACGAGGCGGAGAATCTCCCCTACGTCTTCAAGACCCTGCCGGACTGGATCCACGAGGTCGTCCTGGTGGACGGCAACTCCACGGACGACACCGTCGCCGTCGCACGGGAGCTGTGGCCCGGTGTGAAGGTCGTCGAGCAGCGCGGCAAGGGGAAGGGGACGCGCTGATCACCGGGTTCCAGGCGTGCACCGGTGACATCATCGTGATGGTCGACGCGGACGGATCGGCCGACGGCCAGGAGATCGTGTCGTACGTCTCCGCGCTCGTCTCCGGCGCCGACTTCGCCAAGGGGTCCCGGTTCGCCAACGGCGGCGGCACCGACGACATGACCCTCGTCCGCAAGCTCGGCAACCGCGCCCTGTGCGCGGTGGTCAACCGCAAGTTCGGCGCCCGGTACACCGACCTCTGCTACGGCTACAACGCGTTCTGGCGGCACTGCCTGGACAAGATCGACCTGGACTGCACCGGCTTCGAGGTCGAGACCCTGATGAACATCCGGGTCGTCAAGGCCGGTCTGAAGGTGCAGGAGATACCCAGCCACGAGTACCTGCGCATCCACGGGACCAGCAATCTGCGGGCCGTCCGGGACGGGCTGCGGGTGCTCGGAGTGATCCTCAGGGAGCGCTCCAACCGGCGTGCCCTGCGCAGCCGCAGACACTCGCCGGTGCTCGGCACGGCCGGCTCGGTCCGGGGGAAGGTGTCTTGAGCGGTCCCGGCATCTCGGTCGTGATCTGCGTGTACACCGAGGACCGCTGGGAGGACATCCTCGCGGCGGTCGCCTCGGTACGGGCGCAGTCCCGGCCGGCCCTGGAGACGCTGCTGGTCGTCGACCACAACGAGGCGCTGCGGGAACGGCTGGCCGGGGAGTACAAGGAGCAGACGGCCGGCGGGGAGGTGCGGGTGCTCGCCAACGCGGGCCCCCGCGGCCTGTCCGCCGGCCGCAACACCGGCATCGCGGCGTCCCGCGGGGAGGTCGTCGCCTTCCTCGACGACGACGCCGTGGCCGAACGCGACTGGCTGCGGCACTTCGCCGAGGCGTACGCCGACCCGCGGGTCATGGCGGTCGGCGGGCGGACGGTGCCCGTCTGGGCGTCGGGGCGCCGGCCGGCCTGGTTCCCCGAGGAGTTCGACTGGGTGGTGGGCTGCACGTACCGCGGCCTGCCCCCGGGCCGGGTCCGGGTCCGCAACGTCCTCGGCGGCAACGCCTCCTTCCGGCGCAGCGCCTTCGACGCGGCGGGCGGTTTCGCCACCGGCATCGGGCGGGACGGCGACAAACGGCCCCTGGGCTGCGAGGAGACGGAGCTGTGCATCCGGCTCAGCCGGGCCCGGCCCGACGCCGTCCTGCTCATCGACGACCGCGCGGTCATCCACCACCGGGTGCCCGAGGCCCGCGAGCACTTCGCCTACTTCCGCACCCGCACCTACGCCGAGGGCCTGTCGAAGGCGCTGGTGGCGCGGAGCGTGGGTGCGGACAAGGGGCTGGAGTCGGAACGCCGGTACACCACCCGCGTCCTGCCGGCCGGCGTGGCCCGCGGGCTGCGCGACGCCCTGCTCGGCCGTCCCGGCGGCGCGGGCCGGGCCGGCGCGATCGTCGCCGGGGTCCTCACCGCGGCGGGCGGCTACGCGGTGGGCGCCCTGCGGGCGCGGCGGGAGCGGTGTCGTTCTCGGTCGCGCCGGTCGGCGGGGACGGGCGGGACGGCACCGGTACGGACGCCGCCGCGCCGCCGCCGCGTGCCGCCGCAGCGGTGGGGGAAGGAAGCGGCGATGGCTGACGCGCCGGTGTCGATCCTCATGTACCACGCCGTCGCGGCCGACCCGAACGACGCGACCCGGGCGCTGTCGGTCGCCCCCGAGGCGTTCGCCGAGCAGATGGCCGTCGTGGCCGACCGGGGTTCACGCCGGTCGGCACGGCGGAGCTGGCCGCCGCCTGGCGGGACGGGAGTCCCCTGCCCGCACGGCCGGTCCTCGTCACCTTCGACGACGGCTACGAGGGCGTCCACCGCCACGCCCTGCCGGTCCTCGCCGGACACGGCTTCCCGGCGACGCTGTTCGTCTCCACCGGCTGGCTGCGCGGCCCGTACGACACCGGCGGCGCGCCGGACACCATGCTCGACTGGGCCCAGGTCCGGGAGCTGGCCGGCGCGGGCGTGGAGATCGGCGGGCACAGCCACAGCCATCCGCAGCTCGACCAACTCGGCGACGACCGGCTCCGGTTCGAGCTGATCCACTGCAAGGAGATCCTCACCGACCAGCTGGGGGCCGTGCCGGTGTCGTTCGCCTACCCCTACGGCTACTCGGACCGCCGGGTGCGCGCGGCGGTCCGGGAGACGGGGTACGCCCAGGCCCTCGCCGTCGGCAACGGGCTGGCCCGGCGCCGCCAGGGGCCGTACGCCCTGCGGCGGGTCACCGTGCGCCGCAGCACGGGGCCGAGGAGTTCGCCCGGCTGCTGGAGGGCCGGGCGATCGGCCGCACCTTCGCCCGGGACCGGGCCCTGACCAAGGGGTACGCCGTGGTGCGCCGGGCGCGGCAGGCCGGCCGACGGGTCCTGGGCACCCGTGCGTGACCGCCCGGCCCGCCGGGCCGGACGCCGCGCGCAGGTGGGATCCGCACGCCCCGCGTACGCGGGAACCGCACGCCCCCGTACGTGGGAACCGCACGCCCCGCGTACGTGGGAACCGGCGTCGTGCGCACCGGGAAACCGGGTGCACGCGGCGCCACCGTGCCGGATCATGGCGGCATGTCCGTGAACCCGCACGACGCCCTGCCGATCCGGCTGAACGTCGACGACAGCGACTCCCCTTCCGACGTCGTCGACGCGCTGTTCCTCGGCCGCTTCGCGAGGGGGAGCAGCCGTACTCGCACGCGGTGAACATCGACCGGGTGCGCTCCGGCGCGACGCTGCTGCCGCCCGGTGCGCGCGTGCTGCGCTCCGCCCGCGACGACGACCGCAGCGCGACGCTCGCCGAGGGCGACGGCTGGACCCTGCTGATCTCCCGCTGGAGCCGGGGCGCCGACGTCACGGTGACGGCGACCAGCGACGAACTGGCCGAGAAGGTCCTCGGCCAGGCCACCGACGGCGCCGCCGACGAACCCGAACCGCAGCCGGAGAACGTCACCATGGGCTTCTGGTACGTCTCCCCGCGCCGCGGCCCGCACCGCACCACGCGGCAGATCTCCGCCGGCACCTGGGACGAGGTGCGGGGCAACTACACGGCGCCGGTCGCGGACGCGATGGACCGCCTGATGAAGACCACCCCGGAGGACATCGCCGGCCGGCTGCTGCTCCTGCACGGCCCGCCGGGCACCGGCAAGACCTCCGCGCTGCGCACCCTGGCCCGGTCCTGGCGGGACTGGTGCCAGGTGGACTGCGTGCTGGACCCGGAACGGCTGTTCTCGGACGTCGGCTACCTCATGGACATCGCCATCGGCGAGGAGGACGCGACGGGCAAGGGCCGCTGGCGGCTGCTGCTCCTGGAGGACTGCGACGAACTGATCCGCGGCGAGGCCAAGCACACGGCGGGCCAGGCCCTGTCCCGGCTGCTGAACCTCACCGACGGCCTGCTCGGCCAGGGCCGCAACGTCCTGGTCGGCGTGACGACCAACGAGGACCTGGAGCGGCTGCACCCCGCGGTGGTCCGGCCGGCCGCTGCCTGGCCCGGATCGAGGTCGGGCCGCTGACCCGCGCCGAGGCGGTGAACTGGCTGGGCAGCGAGGAGGGCGTCGGCCGCGACGGCGCCACGCTGGCCGAGCTGTACGCGCTGCGCCGGGGCACCTCGCCGACGGCGCTGCCGGAGCCACGGGACGGCGCGGACGCCGGGCTGTACCTCTGACCGCACCTCCAGGTGGTGCTTTGATGGGGTATGACCCTGTTCGTCGGCACGTCGGGCTGGCAGTACCGGGACTGGCGGGACGTCCTGTACCCGCAGGGGCTGCCCGTCCGGCTCTGGCTGGAGCGGTACGCGGCGGCCTTCGCCACGGTCGAGATCAACAACGCCTTCTACCGGCTGCCGTCCCGGGAGACCTTCGAGGCCTGGCGGGACCGGGTGCCGGCGGACTTCACCGTCGCGGTGAAGGCGAGCCGGTACCTCACGCACATCAAGCGGCTGCGGGATCCCGAGGAGCCCGTGCACCGTCTGATGACGCACGCCGCGGGCCTGGGCGACCGCCTCGGGCCGGTCCTGCTGCAACTGCCGCCGACCCTGCGGGCGGACGCGCGGCTGCTGGACGCCTGCCTCGCCTGCTTCCCGCCCGGCACGCGCGTCGCGGTGGAACCCCGGCACGACTCCTGGTGGACGCACGAGGTCCGCGACGTCCTGGAATCCCGGGGCGCGGCCCTGTGCTGGGCCGATGTCCGCGCCCGCCCCGTCACGCCGCTGTGGCGCACCACCGGCTGGGGCTACGTCCGCTTCCACCAGGGCCGGGCGGCCGCGTGGCCGCATTACGGCCGCCGGTCGCTGGCGACCTGGGTCGACCGGATCGCGGCGACCTGGCCGGACGACCACGACGTCTACGCGTACTTCAACAACGACCCGAACGCGGCGGCCGTGCGGGACGCGCAGGTCTTCGCCCGGCTGGCGCGGACGGCGGCGCGCACGGTCACCCGCACGCCCCCGGGGGCGCGGGAAGCGGCGCGAACGGCCACGGCGCACCCGCACCCGGCGGCACACGGCCCCGCCCACGGTGCTCAGCCGCAGGCCGGTGCTCAGCCGTAGGCCGGTGCTCAGCCGTGGGGCCGGTGCTCAGCCGTGGGCCGGTGCTCAGCCGTAGGCCGCCCGCAGGGCCTCCCGCACGGCGTCCAGTGCCGCCTCCTCCGACAGCCCCAGCCGCCGGGCCCGGGACGCGTAGGCCTGCGCGGCGGACGCCACCTCGCGCTCCGCAGCCGCCCCCGCGGCGGCGACGAACGTGCCGTTGCGGCCCCGCGTCTCGATCACGCCGTCCGCCTCCAGGGCCCGGTACGCCTTGGCGACCGTGTTGGCGGCGAGCCCCAGGGACTCGGCGAGACCGCGCACGGTCGGCAGCCGGTACCCCACCGGGAGCGCACCCGACCGGGCCTGCTCGGAGATCTGTGCCCGCACCTGCTCGTAGGGCGGGGCTCCGTCATCGATGTGGATCTTCAAGGTCACTCCGCGATTGTCCCGCAGAGGCCGGAAAACCGGAGGCACCGCACCCGGCGGCCCGCGTACGGTGCGGCCCCATGACAGTGATCGTGCGAGATCTGCGCCCCGACGTCCCCGCCGATCTGGAGGAGTTCGCCCGGGTGCGGCGGCTGGCCCTGCCCTTCCTGCTGGTCACCCCGGAGTCCGTCGCCCACGACCTCACCCGCACCCACCCCGACGCGCACATGCGCTGCCTCGTCGCGGAGGCGGACGGCGAGGTGATCGGTACCGCGCAGGCCGGCCTGGCGTACGACAGCCCGGAGCCCGGCCAGGGCTTCCTCGACGTCTACGTCCGCCCGGACCGCACCCGGCGCGGCGCCGGGCGGCTGCTGGTGCGCGCCGCCGAGGAGCACCTGGCCGCGCGGGGTGCGGTGAAGCTGTTCGCCTGGGTGCTGGACGAGCCGGCCGACCGGGGCTTCGCCGAGGGGCGCGGCTACACGCGCGGCCGGTCCGCGCACTTCCTGCGGCTGGACCTGGCCGGCGGCACGCTGCCGCCGCTGGTGCCGCCGCCGGCCGGCGTGGAGCTGCGCACGGCCGCCGACTACGCGGACGACCCGCGCCCGCTGTTCGAGCTGGACGCGGAGGCGACGGCGGACGAACCGAGCGACGTGCCGGTGGAGTTCACGGACTACGAGGCGTGGCTGGCGGAGACCTGGCGGCATCCGCTGCTCGACCGCGAGCTGACCACGGTCGCCGTCGTCGACGGCCGCCCCGCCGCGTTCAGCGCGGCCTACACCGACGGCGAGGGCCGCTACGGCTCCGCGATGACCGGGACCGCCCGCGCGTTCCGGGGCCGGGGACTGGCCAAGCTGGCCAAGAACACCGCGCTGCACCGGGCCCGGGCCGCCGGCTGCACCGAGGCGTTCACCGGCAACGACACCGGCAACGGGCCGATGCTGGCCGTCAACAAGTGGTTCGGCTACGAGATCTGCGCAACGGAGGTGCGGTATGTCCGCGAACTCGGCTGATCCGGCGCGTCACGTACGGGTCGTGCTCGTCAAGGCGGGCCGCACGAAGATCCGTTACGACAGCGTGCTCCTGGCGGACGACGGCACCCGTGTCGCGGTCCGCGCCGACTGGGCGGGCGGGGCCGTCCGCGACTTCGGGTTCGTCCGCTTCGAACCGGGTGACGTCTTCACCGAGTACTACTGGCGCGACCGGTGGTACTCGGTGAAGGAGGTCCGCTCCGCCACGGGCACGCTGAAGGGCTGGTACTGCGACATCACCCGCCCCGCCGTGCTCACGGGCGCGGAGCTGGTGGTGGAGGACCTCGACCTGGACCTGTGGCGCTCCGCGGACGGCCGTGACGTGCGGCGGCTGGACGAGGACGAGTTCGCCGCGAGCGGTCTGGCGGAGCGGGACCCGCGGGCCGCCGCCGCGGCGGTGGCCGCGCTGGACGAGCTGGAGCGGCTGGCACGCGGCCGGGACTTCACGGCGCTGCTCGTCTGACGACGGCTCCCGGTGTGACACGCGCCACCGGGCGCCGGTGCGTGACACCCGCCACTGACAGGGATGTGTCGGGGGGCGACTCTCGGAAAGGGGTCTACCTCCGGAGAAACGCGGAACCCGGTGGACCCCGGAGGAGGCAGCCATGCGCCGTGTGACCGTGCAGAAGCCCCTGAAGAAGACCGACGCCCGCCGGGCCCGCGAGGAGCCCGAACAGCTCGCCTCCGGGCGGCCGGAGGTCCGCAAGGACATCGCCCGCACCTGGTGGCCCGACGGCTGACGGTGCGGCCGACCGGCGGGAACGGCCGCACGCGGCGCGGACTTTCCGTGTCAGACCGGTCGCTTGCGGTAGTGGATGCGGTCGTACGGCCCGTCCACGCGGCGTTCGACCACCTCGTAGCCGTACTTCGGGTAGATGGTCTGGTTCTCCCACATCATCGCGTTGGTGTAGAGCCTGATCTCGGCAGGCCGAGGGCGCGCGCGTGCGCGTCGACGAACCGCAGCAGCCGTCCCCCCACGCCCTTTCCGTGCGCGTCGGGTGGACGGCGATGCTCTCGAGGAACAGATGGTCCGTGCGCGCCTCGACCACCACGAGACCCGCCACGGGGTCGCCGGTCACGAACACCCTCCCCGCCGCCACGTCCGCCGCGTGGTCCGCCTCCATGGGCGCGGGCACCACCCCGATGCGCGCGATGTAGGGGTGGTACGCCGCGTCGGTGACCGCCTTCACCGCGGGCACGTCGGCGGCACGGGCCGGCCTGATCTCCTCGTTCGTCATAGCCCGAACGGTAGCTACCTGAGCGGAGTCTGAGCACTCCCTTAAAGGGACCATAAGGATCTCCTCCACCCGCCCTCAGCAGGCGATTTCGCGCTCTGCCGGGGCTAGCTTGCTGATCGCCCCCACGGGTCCGTGGCCCGAGCAGTCCAGCAAGCCTTTCGAGGAGTTCCCCATGCCCGCACCCCGCAGGGTCGCCGCCGTCGCCGCCGCCGGTGCCCTCCCGCTCGCCCTGACCGCGCTGTCCGCCGCCCCGGCGTCCGCGCACGGTTCGATGGGCGACCCGGTCAGCCGGGTCTCGCAGTGCTACGCCGAGGGGCCGGAGAGCCCGCGGTCCGCCGCGTGCAAGGCCGCGGTCGCGGCCGGCGGCACCCAGGCCCTGTACGACTGGAACGGCATCCGCATCGGCAACGCCGCCGGGAAGCACCGGGAGCTGATCCCGGACGGCAAGCTGTGCAGCGCCAACAACGAGCAGTTCAAGGGCATGGACCTGGCCCGCGCCGACTGGCCGGCGACGAGCGTGAGCAGCGGCTCGCACACGTTCAAGTACCGCGTGACCGCCCCGCACAAGGGCACGTTCACCGTGTACATCACCAAGCCCGGCTACGACCCGTCGCAGCCGCTGGCCTGGGACGACCTGGACCTGGCCCACCCGGTCGCGACGGCCACCGACCCGGCGGCCTCGGGCGGCTTCTACACCTTCTCCGGCACGCTCCCGAGCGCAGCGGCAAGCATCTGCTGTACGCGGTCTGGCAGCGTTCGGACAGCCCCGAGGCGTTCTACTCCTGCTCGGACGTCGCCTTCGGCAGCAGCGGCGGTGGCGGCCAGGCCGCGGAACCGGCGGGCGGCTCCGCTCCCGCGCCCACGGCGTCGGTTCCCTCGGAGAAGCAGATCGAGGCCGGCAACGACAAGTCCAGCATCGAGAACCACGGCCACGGCGACCACGACCCGCGACGACCGCCGACCCGGCCGACGCGGCCCCGGCCGACCGCGCAGGGTCGCCCGAGGAGAGCGCCGCCCCCGCCGCGGACACCGGCGCCAACCGGCCGAAGGCCGCCGGCGCCGGCGAGAACCTCGCCGAGACCGGCGGCGACAGCACCACGCCGTACATCGCCGTCGGCGGTGCGGCCGCCCTGGCGCTGGGCGCGGCGGCCCTGTTCGCCTCGGCCCGGCGCCGCGCGGTGACCGGCGCCCGCCACGGCCGCTGACGCCCCGCCCTCCCGGGGGCCTGTCCGGCGGCTCAGACCGGACAGGCCCCCGGCGTGCCGCACGTACCGCTCACTCGAAGGCGGACGCGCAGGCTCGGACAGGTCGACCGGGCACAGGCCCCTGCAGCAGGACGTTGCGGACGCCGGGACCGCTCAGGAACTGGCAGTGTGAAGTTGCGCGCCGGTAAAACCCTCAGCGACGACCGGCGCCGCTTGTGCGGGATGTGACAGTGGCTCACCAGGCGGGCCGGACAGGCCCGTCGGGGGCGATCCGCAGCAGGGAGTCACTCAGTCCGCGAACCCCCTGCTCGCCCAGTGCGTCGCCCCACCCCCGCACGACCTCCGCCGCCGCCTCCTCGGCCGCCCGCGTGCAGGCCCACCCCGCCTCGGTCAGCACGACCAGCCGGGCCCGCGCGTCATCGGGGTGCGGCCGGCGTTCGACGTACCCGCTCCGCACGAGTTCCTCGACGAGCTGACTGGCCGCCTGCTTGGTCACCCCGAGGTGCCCGGCGAGTTCGGTGACCGTGGCACCGCCCGGGGCCAGCCGGAGGAAGGCGAACCCGTGCACGGGACGCACCCCTTCGAAGCCCCGGGCGACCACGCCCTCGTGAATACGCCGGGTGAGCTCACCGGCGACGGCGAGCAGGGTCGCGGACAGGGCCATGGCCTCGGAGTTTTGCACGGAGGCATTGAAACACCCTTGACCTGCCGGTCAAGCAACTTGACCATATAGTCAAGGTACTTGACCAAAAGCCAGGAGGCCCGCATGCCCGTCGTCCGGCCGCTCGACGCCGTCACCCACGAGATCCACGGCGCCCGTTTCATCTCCTACGCCGCTCCCCGCACCGGCAGCCGGGAACTGGCGGCGTGGCGAGGCGAGATCCCCGCGGGGACCAGGGCTCCGGCCCACACCGTCAGTCGGGAGGAGATCCTGCACCTGCTGGAGGGCGAGCTGCTGATCACCCTCGACGGCCGCACCGAGCACGTCGCCGCGGGCGACACGGTGATCGTCGGCCGCGGCGCGACGCTCGCGGTCGAGAACCCGGGCGACGGCACCGCCGTCACCTGGGTCACCACGTCCGTCGGCCTGGAGGCGGAGCTGGCCGACGGCACCCGGCTCGCACCGCCCTGGGCCAACTGAGCCTCACTCCCCCGCGGCGGCCCCGGCCGCGCCCGCGGGGCGTCACGCCGCCAGCGAGCCCGGCATCACCGCCCTCGGGCCGAACTTCGCCCGGGCGCGGTCCGCGACCTCCTCGATGCGGCGGACCTTGTCGTCGACGGGGTCGAAGGTGAGCTGGTGGGAGGCCTGTTCGGCGGGGGTGAGGCCCTCGGCGCGCAGGGCGAGGGAGCGGACCCGGGCGCGCTGGAGGCCGAGCGCCTCGTACATGCCGTGGGCGGCGCGGGTGAGCGCCGGGGAGTGGGCGGTCGGCTCGGGCAGGGTGCGGGTGCGGGTGGTGGCCGAGCGGTCGGCGTAGCGGACGGTGAGGGTGAGGGTGCGGCAGACCTTGTCGACGTTGCGCAGCCGGGAACCCAGTTCCTCGGCGGCGGACAGCAGGGCCCTGCGGTGGCGGCCGGGGTCCAGTTCGTCGCGGGTGAAGGGGCGTTCGGCGGCGAGGGACCGGGAGACGCCGTTGGGCACCACGCGGCCGCGGTCGACGCCGTTCGCCTTCTCGTGCAGGTCGCGGCCCGCCTTCGCGCCCACCAGCCGCTGGAGCGTGGACAGCGGGGCGGCGGCGACCCGGCCGAGGGTGTCCAGGCCGTACTCGCACAGGGTGCGGGCGGTCGCGGTGCCGACGCCGGGCAGCGCGGCCACCGGCAGGCCGGCGAGGAACTCCCGCACCCCGTCCTCGGGCACCGCGCGGGTCAGGCCCGGCCGGGCCTGACGCAGCGCCATGCGGGCCGACATCGGGCCCGGCCCGGCGCCGATCGCGCAGTCCACGCCGTGCAGGGCGAGGGCGCGGACCCGGATCACCGAGGCCAGTTCGACGGCGCTGCGCCCGAAGTACCGTTCGGCGCCCCGCAGATCGGCCAGGGCCCCGTCCGGCGGCAGGGCCTCGACGACCGGCGTGAACTCCTCCAGCAGTCCGAGCAGCCGGGGCAGGGCGGCCTCGTCCGTCGGCGGCAGCTGGAAACGTACGCAGAGGATGGTCATCCCGCACTCCCCGGACTCTGGTGCCACAACTTCCTTCCCACCGCGGGCCCTTCGCCGCGGGGCGCAGATCGGCCCAGGGGTGCATCTCGTACCCCGTGGGCATGCGGATCGTCCGCTGCCCTCCATCGGGTCCTGGGCCGCGGAACCCGAGGGGGCCGGCCGCCCGTCCGAGCCGGCGAGCCGGCGGCGGGCCGGGTCCTGCCCGTCGCCGGGCCGCCCCGTGCCGCTGCCGTCCGTGCCGGCCAGCCGGGCCGCGACGCCCTCCAGCCCCTCCTCCCGGCGCACCTCCAGCAGGTCGGCGAGGTTCCAGGCGGCGGCGCCG
This sequence comes from Streptomyces sp. SW4, assembly GCA_003248315.1. GTDB lineage: Bacteria > Actinomycetota > Actinomycetes > Streptomycetales > Streptomycetaceae > Streptomyces. The sequence continues at coordinate 4,368,085 of QKWM01000004.1, read as the reverse complement.
ACCACGCTGAGGCTGCGCGGGCCGCGGCGCTGCACCACCCGCGCACCAGCAGCAGCCAGGAGTGGAAGACGGTGTGGGCGCAGGTGTCGTGGGAGTCGTCGAAGAAGGCGAGGTCGACCAGGCCGGTGCCGTCGTCCAGGGTGGAGAAGATGACCCGCCGGCCAGACCGGATCGGCGGGGTCTGGGTGGCCGCCTTGGCGCCCGCGACCAGCACCGTCTCGCCGTGCCGCACCGAGCGCAGCCGGCGTGCCGAGACCACGCCCAGTTCGTCGAGGAACCGGCGGTGGTCGTCCATCAGGTTGCGGGAGGCGTCCATCGACAGCACACCCAGCTCGGCGCTGAGCTTCTCCGCCGAGGTGAGGTCGGGCAGCCCGGCGGGGGCGGTCCTGCGTCCGCCGGCCAGGGGGAGCTGGTCGCCGCGTCCGGCGCGGGCGCCCCGGTGCAGCTCGGTCAGGTGCAGTTGCAGGTCGCGGCGGTTGGCGCCGAACGCGTCCAGCGCGCCGACCTGGGCGAGGCGCTGCGCCAGCGGGCGGCTGGGGCGGGCCCGTTCCCAGAAGTCGAGCAGGGAGGCGTAGGGCTGCCCCGCGGCGATCCGTTCGGCCTCGGCCTCGCTGATGCCGTGCACGTCGGAGAGGGCCAGCCGGAGTCCCCAGGTCTTCACACGACGGGATTCAGACACCAGTTCGATCCTGTGTGCGACCCCCGACCTGTTCACGTCCAGCGGCAGGATCGGCACCCCGCGCCGCCGCGCGTCCGCCAGCAGCAGCCGCTTGGGGTACATGCCGGGGTCGTGGGTGAGCAGCCCGGCGTAGAAGGCGGCCGGGTGATGGGCCTTCAGCCAGGCGGACTGGTACGTCGGCACGGCGAAGGCGACCGCGTGCGCCTTGCAGAAGCCGTACGACCCGAAGGCCTCGACGATCTCCCAGGTGCGCTGAATCGTTTCCGCGTCGTAGCCGTTCGCCGTCGCGTGCTGGGCGAACCACACCTTGATCCGCCCCTGCGACTCCGGGTCGGACAGCCCGCGCCGCACCCGGTCGGCCTCACCCGCCCGCAGCCGGTCATGATGTCGACGATGTCGATGATCTGCTCGTGGAAGACGACGACCCCGTAGGTGCCCCGCAGCGGCTCCTCCAGGTCCGGGTGCGGGTAGCGCACCGGCGCCCGCCCGTGCCGCGCCTCGATGAACGGCCGCACCATGTCGGCGGCGACCGGACCGGGCCGGAAGAGGGAGATGTCCACGACGAGGTCGTGGAAGGTGGACGGCTGGAGCCGGCCCACCAGGTCCCGCTGGCCCGGCGACTCGATCTGGAAGCAGCCCAGCGTCTCGGTGGAGCGGATCAGCCCGTACGTCGCCGGGTCGCCGTCCGGCACCGCGTCCAGGTCGATCCTCTCCCCGTCGCCCGCTCCACCTCGGCGACCGCGTGCGCCATCGCCGACTGCATCCGCACGCCCAGCACGTCCAGCTTGAGCAGTCCGAGATCCTCCACGTCGTCCTTGTCGAACTGCGCCATCGGCAGCCCTCGCCGCTGGTCGGCACGACCGGCGTACGGGAGAGCAGGGAGGCGTCGGAGAGCAGCACGCCGCAGGGGTGCATGGCGACCCCGCGCGGGAGCGCGTCGAGCGCCTCGACCAGCTCCCAGAGCCTGCCGTACTCCTCCTTCCGGGCCGCCAGTTCCCGGAGTTCGGGCAGCTCCTCCAGCGCCGCGCGGGCGTCGCGGGCGCGGATGTGCGGGAAGGACTTGGCGATCCGGTCGATCTCGGCGGGGTCCATGGACAGGGCGGCGCCCACGTCCCGGACGGCGTGCCGGACCCGGTACGTCTCCGGCATCGCGACGGTCGCGACCCGCTCGGCGCCGAACCGGTCGATGATCGCGCGGTAGACCTCCAGGCGGCGCGCGGACTCCACGTCGATGTCGATGTCGGGCAGCACCACCCGCTCCTTGGACAGGAACCGCTCCATCAGCAGCCCGTGTTCGACCGGGTCGGCGTGCGCGATGCCGAGGAGGTGGTTGACGAGCGAGCCGGCGCCGGAGCCGCGGGCGGCCACCCGGACGCCCATCCGCCGGACGTCGTCCACGACCTGGGCGACGGTGAGGAAGTAGGAGGCGAAGCCGTGGTGGGCGATGATGTCCAGCTCGTGGTGCATCCGCTCCCAGTACTCCCGCCGCCGGTCGTAGCCGCGCAGCACCATGCCGGCCGCCGCCCGGGAGGCGAGCGCGCGCTGGGCGGTGCGCCGGCCGGCGCCGACGAGATGGGGCTCGGGGAAGTGGACGGTGCCGATGCCGAGGTCGTCCTCGGGGTCGACCAGGCACTCGGCGGCCGTCGCCTGCGTCTGCTCCAGCAGGCGGTGGGCGGCGTCGCGGCGGAAGCCCGCCGCCTCGACGATCCGCTCGGCGGCGTGCCGCATGGCGCCGGCCTCCTTCAGCCAGGCCTCCCCGGAGTCCGGTTCCCCGGCCGCGCCGACCGGGACCAGCCGGCGCGCGGCGTCCAGCACGTCGGCGACCGGGCCCTGGCCGGGGTCGGCGTAGCGGACGGCGTTGGTCAGCACGGGCCTCAGGCCCTGCTCGGCGGCGAAGCCGACGGTCCGGGCGGCCAGCCGCAGCGAGCCGGGGCCGGTGCCCGTGCGCCCGTGCCAGACGGCCTCCAGGCGCAGGGCGTCGCCGTAGACCTCCCGCCAGGGGCCCAGCAGCCTCGCCGCGCGGTCGGGGCGGCCCGCGGCGAGGGCGCGGCCGACGTCGGAGGCGGGGCCGAGCAGGACGGTGAGGCCGTCGGCGTGGTTGTCGGGCCAGGCCAGCAGGGGCGTGGCGGGATGCGTGTGGGCGGCGGACACCAGCCGGCACAGTCCGGCCCAGCCGCGGGCGCCGTCGCGGGCGAGGAAGGTGACGCGCTGGGCCGACTCGTCGACGAAGGCGCCGCCGCGCACGGGGGTGCGGCGGCGGTCCCGTCGTACGGAGGTCTCCGAGCGTTCGGGGCCGGAGGCGGGCGGCGCCACCGCCAGCTCCGCGCCGAACAGCGGGCGGACGCCCGCCTCGGCGCAGGCCTTGGCGAAGCGGACCGTGCCGGCGAGGGTGTCGCGGTCGGTGAGGGCGAGGGCGTCCATCTCCCGCTCCGCGGCGCGCTCGGCCAGCCGCTCCGGGTGGGAGGCCCCGTACCGCACGGAGAACCCGGAGACGGTGTGCAGATGCGTGAACCCCGGCACACGCACCTCCCGCACTCGTGAGCTTCCGACGTCGGGCCCCGACGCCCTTTCGAACGTCTGTTCCCAGCTACCTCACCCCCACCATAGACCAATTTTCGAATGCGTGTGCGACATCCGTTCGGCCCCGCCCCACCTGCGCGAACGTCCCGTTCACCGGACCGTGGGGACATGACACAGACCACCCCCGCCGGACCTCCGCGCAGCCCCCGCGGCTCGTTCCTCGGCGAGGTGAAGGACGCCGTCACTCCGCGGGCCACCCTGCTCGTCCTGGGTGTGATCGCACTCCAGCTGCTGTTCATCGCCTCCTACGTCGGAGCGCTGCACGACCCCAGACCCAGGGACGTGCCCTTCGGCGTCGTCGCGCCCCCGGCCGCGGCCGGCCAGGCGGTGGCCCGGCTGGACCGGCTGCCCGGCTCGCCGCTGGACCCGCGCGCGGTGGCCGACGAGGCGACCGCGCGCCGGCAGATCAAGGACCGGGAGATCGACGGCGCCCTGGTCCTGAACCCGGCCGGCACCAGGGACACCCTCCTGGTCGCCTCCGGCGGCGGCACCGTCCTCGCCTCCACCCTGGAGGGCCTCGTCACCCGGCTGGAGGGGGCGAGGGGCGCACCCTGCGGACGGTCGACGTGGCCCCGGCCTCGCCGCAGGACTTCGACGGGCTGTCGTCCTTCTACCTCGTCGTCGGCTGGTGCGTCGGCGGCTACCTGTGCGCCTCGATCCTGGCGATCAGCACCGGCGCACGGCCCGCCGACCCGCGCCGGGCGGCGATCCGGCTGCTCGTGATGGCCCTGGTCTCGGCGGTCGGCGGACTGGGCGGCGCGGTGATCATCGGGCCGGTCCTGGGCGCCCTGCCCGGCGGCGTGGCGGCGCTGTGGGGACTGGGCGCGCTGACCACCTTCGCGGTCGGCGCGGCCACGCTGGCGCTCCAGGGCGTCTTCGGGATCGTCGGCATCGGCCTGGCCATCCTGCTCGTGGTGATCGCGGGCAACCCGAGCGCGGGCGGCGCCTTCCCGCTGCCGATGCTGCCGCCGTTCTGGGCGGCGATCGGCCCGGCGCTTCCGCCGGGCGCGGGCACCTGGGCGGCGCGCTCGATCGCGTATTTCGAGGGCCACGCCCTGACCGGCTCGCTGCTGGTGCTGTCGGCGTGGGCGGCCGGCGGCGTCCTGGTCACGATGGTGGCGGCGGGGCTGCGCCGGCGACGGCGGGACGCGGAACTGCCCACCCAGGTGGCCTGACCCACGGGGACCGCACGCGGAAGTCCCGCCCCTCGCGCGCGGGCGGGACTTCACGTGGTGCGTGGGGGATCAGCCGATCTGCGTCCCGGTGGCCGACAGGGCCTCCGTCACCGGCTGGAAGAAGGTCTCCCCGCCGGAGGTGCAGTCGCCGCTGCCGCCGGAGGTGAGGCCGACCGCCTTGTCGCCCGAGAAGAGCGAGCCGCCGCTGTCGCCGGGCTCGGCGCAGACGTCGGTCTGGATCAGGCCGTTGACGATGTCGCCGTTGCCGTAGTTCACGGTGGCGTCCAGGCCGGTGACCTTGCCGGAGTGCACCTGGGTGGTGGAGCCGCTGCGGGTCACCTCCATGCCGACGGTGGCCTCGACGGCGCCCGAGATGGCCTGCGTGGAGCCGTTGTAGAGGTTGACCTCGCTCGGGTGGGCGACGTCGGCGGTGTACTTGACGAGACCGTAGTCGTCGCCCGGGAAGCTGGACGTGACGTTCTCGCCGATCACGTTGCCGGAGGAGTCCGACCACGTGGAGATGCCCTCGGTGCAGTGCCCGGCGGTGAGGAAGTGCGGCTCGCCGCCCTTGGTCACGTTGAAGCCGAGCGAGCAGCGCCCGCCGTTGCCGGTGATGGCGTCGCCGCCCGCGATGAAGGGCTTGTACTCGCCCTTGGTGCGCTTCAGCTCCGCCTTGGCGCCCAGGCCGTCGACCACCTTCGTCAGCTTGGCCCACTCGGCCTCGGAGACCGTGCGGTCCGCGGTGACGACGATCTTGTTGGTGGTCGGGTCGGTGACCCAGGACGTGCCCGGGATGGTCGCGTCCTGCTTGAGGGTGGTGCGCGCGCTCTTCAGCTCGGCGAGCGAGTTCTCCACGACTCTCGCCTCGGCGCCGGCCTTCTCGACGGCCTGCGCGGCGGTCTCGTCGAGCACGTTCACCACGAGGCTCTTGGCCTCGGCGTCGTAGTACGCGCCCGCCGCGTCGGCGCCCAGGTCCTCGACGAGGCTGGAAGCGAGCTTTCCGGCCGCCGCGACCGAGAGGGTCCGGGCGCCGAGGCCTGCGTGGGCTCGCTGGCGTTCGCACTCTGGAAGGTGACTCCCGCGGCGACGAGTGCGGCGATGCCCGCACCTGCCACGGCCGCCCGCCGCTTGGGTATGCGTCGGTGCTTCAACTCACGTCCTCCTGTGGGGGTCGGTCCGAGAGGTTGTGGGGACCTCGGGGACCGGAAGGCTGGTTGACGGGCGCCAACTCTTCCGAACTCATCAGTAGCACACAAGGTCGACTTCAAGACGTGCGCACGACAACTCCAAGGCGCGCACACGGCCTTCACCCTTCGCTCCCCGCCCCGGCGCCTTCGCGCTGCAAACACCCCGTGCGAGGAGCCGGTCACCGGCCGGTGAGGTCTACTCCTGTCCGGAACTCGCCCCTTGCGCCCCGGCCTTCACCGCCTCCGCCGGGCCGGACAGGGGGAAGCCCCCGCACGGCTGTCGCGTGCGGGGCTTCCGTGATGCTGCCGGCTGCGTCCGGTGGGGCGGACTAGTAGACGCTGACCCCGTAGGCGCTCAGGGCCTCGGTGACGGGCTGGAAGAAGGTCGTGCCACCGGAGGAGCAGTTGCCGCTGCCGCCGGAGGTCAGACCGTAGGCGGTGCCGTTGCTGCCGTAGAGCGGGCCGCCGGAGTCGCCGGGCTCGGCGCAGACGTTCGTCTGGATCAGCCCGTAGACGATGTCGCCGCCGCCGTAGTTGACGGTGGCGTTCAGGGCGGTGACGCGGCCGCTGTGGGTGCCGGTGGTCGAGCCGTCCCGGATGACGGTGGTGCCCACGCTCGGCGTGGCCGCGCGGGTGATGTCCACGCCGTTGGCGGTGCCGGGCTTGCTGATGGAGCTGTTGGTGTACCGGACGATGCCGTAGTCGTTGCCCGGGAAGCTGGACCCGGAGGTCGAGCCGAGGACCGTGGTCCGGCCGGAGTTGGCGTACCAGGTGCCCGCGCCGTCGGTGCAGTGGCCGGCCGTCAGGAAGTACTGGGTGCCGTTGCTGCTGCGGACGTTGAAGCCGAGGGAGCAGCGCCAGCTGCTCGCGTAGATGGCGTCGCCGCCCTGTATCAGCTTGGTGAACTTGCCGGGGTGCGCTTGATGGTGAGCGCGTCGGCGTTGTCGCCGGCCTGCTTCTTGATCTCGGCGATCTCGGCCTGGGAGACGGTGCTGTCGACGGTGACCAGCACCCGGCCGGTCTTGCTGTCGACGGCCCACGCGGTGCCCGGGACGTCGGCCTTCAGCACCGAGTCGCTGGCGCTCTTGAGCTCGGCGGAGCTGAAGGTGGCGGGGGTGTCGGACGCGTTCGCGCTGGGGACCGCGATCGCGGCGGCGGCCACGAGGCCGGCGGATACGGCGGTCAGCCGAGTCCGTCTCGAGATGCCGCTGCGGGGGGTGGTGCGCTTGATCCTCACTTTACGTTCCTCCACGGGGAAGTCGGGGCCCTGTCGTGGGGTTGCGGGCCCGTGAGGCGCAGCCAGGAGAACGCCGGGTGTCCGGATTACGTACACGGCGTGCCCCTGACAAGCGCTGAGGGGAGTATTCGGCCGAACGGCCGGTCGGCGCAAGGGTGCCTTTCGGCCGTCAAGCCTTGAACGACCTACGAGGGGCGCGCCACGCGGGGAGGGCGCGCCCCGGGTACGAGCCGGCGAGCCGGGCTCGGCTCAGAACGATTCCGGCCGAGCCGGGGGCTCAGCGCAGGTTCCGCTCCCCGCCGCGATCCCGGTGCCCAGCGTGTTCCCCGGCGGCGGGAAGGGGCAGACGAAGTGGTCGGCGAACGCACACGGCGGCAGCAGCGCGCGGTTGAAGTCGACCGTGGTGCGGCCGTCGGCGTCCGGCGCGGCCGGGCGCAGGAACCGGAAGCGGTAACTTCCCCTCCCGCTGGTGGCGTCCGCGAACACCGCCCACAGCGAGCCGTCCTCCTCGACGGTCACCTGGAGCGCCAGCTCCCGGCCCTCCAGGGTGAAGGCCAGTTCACCGCCGAGTCCCAGCCCGCGTTCGCGCCCGTCGGCGTTCGGCACCCGCACCTCCCGCCGCCCGCCGCCGTACGGGGTGAAGCGGCCCGGCACGGACCAGCGCGGATCGTACGGCGTGGCCTCGATGCCGCGGAACGCCCGCCGCGCCTCGGCGGCCGGGTCGAAGACGCGCACGCCCCGGACGCCCTCCCGGACGAGCACGACCAGGCGCCGCTCGCCGTGGGCCACCCGGGCCGCGCTCGCCGGTCCCGGGTCGGCCGCGAGCCGTACGGCACCGTCGAGGGCCGGCCGTCCACGGTCAGCCCGTCCGCCGCGCCGGCCGTCAGCAGGACCGCGTCACCGTCCGTACGCCAGATTCCCGGGGTGTCCGGAAGTCGACCGTCCGGATAGTCGTCCAGCCAGTGGGTGCCGGTCACCGCGAGCGGCCCGTAGGGCGCCGACACCGTCGCGACGCGCTGCTCGTGCCACCGCCGCCACTCCTCGGATGCGTCCGTCGTCATGGCAGCCACCCTGGCACACACACGGGCCCGACGGCGGCCGACGGCGCCTCAGCAGCCGCAGTCGCACCCGCAGTCGCAGCCGTCGCAGCAGCCGTCCTCCCCGCCGCAGTTGCCGCAGCACTCGCAGCAGCTGCAGCAGTCGCCGCATCCGCTGCAGTCGCAGTTGGCGCACGGGCCCTGCTTGCGCTCCCCGCTCCAGGGGTCCTGGTAGGTGCCGCAGCACAGCTGGCAGGTGCAGGCGAGGCCCAGCCACACGGCGCACCCGGCGAGCAGCCCGCGGCGGTTGCGGTGCGGCGGCTCGGGCGGCAGCGGCCCGCCGGGACCGCCCGGGGCACCCGGAGCGCCGGTGCCGGGCGGCGCGTACGGGCCCGCGGCGGACGGGCCCGCCGCAGGCGGGACGGTGGCGTGCGGGCCGGCGGCGAGCGGGCCGGTGGCGAGCGGGGTGGCGGAATGCGCGGTGGCGGGCGGGGCCGGCCGGTGCGCGCAGGTGGCGGTGCCGAAGGCCCGGTCGACCGCGGTGCGCAGCTCGTGCACGAGCAGCCGGTGCACCAGCCGCCCGTCGGTGAAGTCCGCCTCCCGCAGCGCCAGCCGTACGCCGTGCACCGCGTCGTCGGCGAGCCGCCGGGCCTCGGCGAGCGGGGTGCCGGTGGCGGTGAGGGGGTTCCAGGCGCCCGCGGCGGCGTCGGCCGCACGGTCCTCCACCGCGTCCAGGAGATGGGCGAGCCGCCCGAAGAGGCGCCCGGCCTCGGCGAGGGGCTCGGCGTTGTGCGGCCGGCCCGCCAGGTGGGCGGTGTGCGCGAAGGCCGCGGCGGTGGCGGTCTCGGTCGGCTCGGTGACCGCCAGGATCGGCGTGCCCGGCCCGGCCAGCGCCTCGATGCCGGCCTGCCGGTCCACGGCGTCGACCAGGACGGCCGTGTCGAATCCGACGGCCGTGCCGGAGCGGGCGCCGGCCGCGTCCCAGCGGGCGGCCACCCGGCGGGCGGCACGCGCCACCGGCCTGCGGGCCAGCAGCCCGTCGCCGTCGGCGACGTGGTCGCGGACCTTCGCCGAGGCCAGCACCAGGGAGACGGCCGCGGCGAGCCGGGCGCCCTCGCCGCTCGCGACCGAGGCGGTGCGCATGCCGCGCAGCGGGCACGGACCGGCCGTACGCCGTCCCGCGCCGGGCCCGTCGTTCCCGGACTGAGCCTCCGTCAACACCGATATGAGAAGCCCGTCGTAGTTCGTCACGATACGCGCGAACTGTCCGTGGTCCCCGCGCAGCGCGAGGCACAGTCCGCACAAATGCGCCATCCACTGGCCGGTGAGCTTCTCCCCGAGCCGGTGACGGCAGGGCCTGACGATTCCGAACACGGCACTCCCCGTGGACCGTACGACGCTGAGCTGCGGCATCGTATCGACCAGCCCGTTCACCCGTACGCCCCGCCCGTCACCCGTACGCCGCGAAGAATCATATTTCACTCACAGTCAGCAGCCGTTTGGGAAACGACCCTTGGGACACACGGACTCTCGACGGATTCGCTGTGCACCAGTACCGTCACAAACCCCCGCGCGGCGTCTATCCACTTGGCGCGACGTCCGCATCATGGATGACCATAGGGATGCGGAAAGCACGAAAGACCGCTGTGAGAGGAGGCGTCCATGGGATCGGTACGCAAGGCGAGTGCGTGGCTCGGCCTCGTCGACGACAACGATGACGAGCGCTACTACGACGACGACTACTCCGAGGGCACCGACTCCGGGGACGCCTGGGTCACGGACCCGCGGGTGAAGGTGGCCGCGGACTCGGCCGAGGAGAAGGGCCGCCGCATCGGCACGGTCACCCCGGACAGCTTCCGGGACGCGCGCGCCATCGGCGAGCTGTTCCGGGACGGGGTCCCGGTCATCATGAACCTCACGGCCATGGAGCCCGCCGACGCCAAGCGCGTCGTCGACTTCGCGGCCGGGCTGATCTTCGGCCTGCGCGGCTCGATCGAGCGGGTCTCCAACCGCGTGTTCCTGCTGAGCCCGTCCGACACGCAGATCATCAGCGGCGAGCCGGCCGCGCACCGTTCGGACGGTTTCTTCAACCAGAGCTGAGGCAGGGCCGTACCCACCGGCCCTGCCCGCCCGTTTTTCCGCGGCCTACCGGAAGGCGTCGATTCCGGTGAGCGCCTTGCCCAGCACGAGCTGGTGCATCTCGACGGTGCCCTCGTAGGTGAGCACCGATTCCAGGTTCGTCGCGTGCCGCATCACGGGGTATTCGAGGGAGATCCCGTTGGCCCGAGAATCGTCCGGGCCGTGCGGCAGATCTCGATCGCCTCCCGCACGTTGTTGAGCTTGCCGAAGCTGACCTGTTCGGGGCGCAGGCGGCCGGCGTCCATGCGCCGCCCGAGGTGATGGGCGAGCAGAATTCCCTTGTGCAGTTCGACCGCCATGTCGGCGAGCTTGGCCTGCGTCAGCTGGAATCCGCCGATGGGCCGCCCGAACTGCTCGCGTGACGTCGCGTACTCCAGGGCCGCCTCGAAACAGCTGCGGGCCGCGCCCATGGCGCCCCACACGATCCCGTACCGCGCGTGCGACAGGCAGCTGAGCGGACCGCGCAGCCCGGTGACCTCCGGCAGGACGGCGTCGGCGGGCAGCCGTACGTCGTCGAGGACCAGCTCGCTGGTGACCGAGGCGCGCAGCGACCACTTGTGCTTGATCTCGGGGGCGGAGAAGCCGGGGGCGTCGGCGGGCACGACGAAGCCGCGGATCCCGTCGTCGGTCTGCGCCCAGACGACGGCGACCCGGCGACCGAGCCGTTGGTGATCCACATCTTGCGTCCGTTGAGGACCCAGTCGGTGCCGTCGCGCTTGGCGTAGGTGCGCATGGACGCCGGGTCGGAGCCGTGGTCGGGCTCGGTGAGCCCGAAGCAGCCGATGACCTCGCCGGCGGCCATCCGGGGCAGCCACTGCTGCTTCTGCTCCTCGCTGCCGAACCGGTGCACGGCGTACATGGCGAGCGAGCCCTGCACGGAGACCAGCGAGCGGATGCCGGAGTCGGCGGCCTCCAGTTCGAGGCAGGCCAGTCCGTACTGCACGGCGCTCGCGCCGGCGCACCCGTAGCCGTCGAGGGACATGCCGAGGGCTCCGATGCCGCCGAGTTCGCGGGCCAGCTCCCTGATCCCGGGCAGCTCCCCTTCTCGTACCACTCGGCCACGTGGGGCAGCACGCGGTCGGCCGCCCAGGAACGGACGGTGTCCCGGACGGCGAGGTCCTCGGGGTCGAGCAGGTCGTCGAGGCCGAGCGGGTCGGCGGGGTCGAAGGCGGGGGCTTCGAGGACGAGGCCATGGCAGATCCTCCCGGGACTCTTAACTAGCAGCGCTAGTCAAAACGGCTCGCCCCGACGTTACGGCCCGGGCACACCGCCCGTCCAGCCTGCCCCACCCCGCGCCACCAGGGGCACGGCGCCTGCCGGCGGCCGCTCCCCGGCGCGTCCGGCGCAGACACCGCGCCCGAGCCGAGGTCCGCGCCGGAAACCGGCCGCCCGGGCACCGTCATGCCGAGACGCGTGACTCCACCGCGTCCCTCGGCGCCGGCACGCTCACCGGCTCCGTCTCGCACTGCATGGCCCGCGGCAGCCGCAGCGCCATCACCGCCCGAGCAGCAGCAGCCCCGCGCTCACCAGCAACGTCACATGCAGCCCGTGCACGAAGGAGTCCCGGGCCGCCTCCCGCAGAGCGGCCCCACCGGTCCCCGAGCTGTGCGGCGACCTCGTAGGCCTCGCCCAGCGAGTGCGCCGCCGACTCCGACGCCGGGCCCGGCACCCCCGGCACGCCGGCGAGCCCCGGCGCGTACGCCGCGTTCATCACGCTTCCGAGCAGCGCGATCCCGATGCCCGCCCCGAGCTGGTACGACGTCTCGCCGATCGCCGCCGCCCCGCCGGCCTGGTCCGCCGGCGCCTCACTCAGCATCGACTCGTACGCACCGAACAGCGTGGTCTCCAGGCCGAACCCGAGCAGCACGAAACCGGTCAGCAGCAGGGCGCAGTCGTCCTCGCGCCCCATCGCCGTCAGCAGCACCACCGCCCCGGCGGTGAGGCAGAAGCCGGCGCACACCATCCGCCGCGGCCCGAACCGCCGCAGCATCCGCGCCCCGCCAGCCCGGCCGCCATCGCGGCGAAGGTCAGCGGCAGCAGCCGCAGCCCCGTCTCCAGCGGCGACAGTCCGAGCACCAGTTGCAGGTACTGGGCGGCGATCAGCTCCAGCCCGACGAGCGCGAGCATCGCCAGCACAATGCACCCGACGGACGTGCTGAACGCCGGCCGACGGAACATCCGCAGGTCCACCAGGGATGGGTGCGGCGGCGCTGGCGCCGGACGAACGCGGCCAGCAGCCCGCGCCCGCCACGAGCGGGAGCACCGTCATCGCGCTCGCGACGGCCTCCCCGCCGCCCAGCCGCTTGACGCCGAGCACCACCCCGAAGAGCCCGGCCGCCGCCATCAGCGCCCCGGTCACGTCCCAGGGGCCCTCTCCCTCCCCTTGGACTCGGGCAGCAGCAGCCGGCCCACGGGCAGGCTGACCAGCATCAGCGGGATGTTCACCAGGAAGACGGAGCCCCACCAGAAGTGCTCCAGCAGGAAGCCGCCGAGCAGCGGGCCGACGGCCGCGCCGACCGCCGCCACCGCGCTCCAGATGCCGATGGCGAGCGCCCGCTCCCGCCGGTCCGGGAAGACCTGGCGCAGGATGGACAGCGTCGCCGGCATGATCATCGCGCCGCCGACGCCGAGCAGCGCGCGGGCGACGATGAGGACGTGGGCGTTGTCGGCGCAGGCGGCGAGCGCGGAGGCGACGCCGAAGAGGGCGTACCCCAGAAGGAGGACCCGTCTGCGGCCCACCCGGTCGCCCAGCGTGCCGAACAGGATCAGCAGCGAGGCGCAGACGAGCGGGTAGACGTCGACGATCCAGAGCAGTTCGATCGCGCCGGGCCTGAGGTCCTCGGTGACGGCGGGCACCGCCACGTGCAGCACGGTGGCGTCGACGGCGACCAGCAGCAGGCTGACGCAGAGGACGACGAGCACCACCCAGCGGTTGGCACCGGCCCCGGCCGCCCGACGGCGCAGCCCGACGGCAGCCGTGGTCGTCCCGGACATGTACGTACCTCCCAGATGTCCCTCGCGTCCGGCGGGGCTGTGCGGGGTGGGGACTCCCCGCGGCTCGCCCGGAGCGGAGCGGGGGCTCCGGGCCGCGCAGCGCAACGCGAGTGACTCGTCAGCGTACGCCAGTCCGAGCGACGCTCACGTGGCGGACCTCTCACCGGTTGCGGCCGGAACGTGTGGCGTGCGCCACTGTCCGCGCCGGCCCCCGCCCCGGCCGGCCGGGGGATCGCGGGCGCCGCCGATAATCGGGGCCGTGACCGATCTTGACACGCGGACGACGGCCGGCCGCCCCTCGGCCCTGCGCCGGGCCGCCCCGGCGCTGCTGGGCTACGCGGCCGTACGCGCCCTGGGCCTGGTCGCCCTGGCCCTGTGGAGCGCGGCGCGCGACAAGAGCGCGTACACGCTGCTGACCGCCCGCTGGGACGCGCTCTGGTACACGAGGGTGGCCGAGCTGGGCTACGGCTACGAGGTCCGGCTGCCGAACGGCGACGTCCACTCCAACCTCGCGTTCTTCCCGCTGCTGCCCTGGCTGGAGCGGCTGGGCGCGGCGGTGTCGCCGCTGTCGTACGCCGACGCCGGCTTCGTCGTGGCGCTGCTCTCCTCGCTGGCCGCCGCGTGGGGGATCTTCGCGGTGGCGGAGCACGTGTACGGCGCACGCGCGGGGGTGTGCGCCGTGCTGCTGTGGGCGGTCCTGCCGGTCGGGATCGTGCAGTCGATGGCGTACAGCGAGTCGCTGTTCACGGCGCTGGCCGCCTGGGCGCTGTACGCGGTCCTCACCGGCCGCTGGGTGACCGCGGGGGTCCTGGCCCTGCTGGCGGGGCTGACCCGGCCGGTGGGTCTCGCGGTGGTGGCGGCGGTGTGGGCGGCCGGGACCGCGGCGTTCCTGCGCGAGCGCGCGGGGCCGGCGCCACGCGCGGCGCACGCGGACGGCGCGCCGCCGGGATGCTGCTCGCGCCGCTGGGGGCCGCCGGGTACGTGCTGTGGGTCGGGCACCGCACGGGCCGCGGTCCGCTCGGCTACCTCGACGTGCAGGCGGGCTGGCGCAACGGGTTCGACGGCGGGTACGCCTTCGCCCGCTTCGTCGCCGAGAAGTTCACCTCGTTCCCCTCCGCCCTCGCGGGGGCGGGGCTCGTGGCGGGCGTCGGCCTGGTGGTGTGGGCGTACGTCGTCTGCGTACGGCAGCGCCAGCCGCTCGCGCTGCTGGTGTACGCGGGGGTCGTCACGGCGCTGGCGCTGTGCGCCTCGAGCTACTTCGGTTCCAAGCCCCGCCTGCTGCTGCCGGCCTTCCCGCTGCTGCTGCCGCTCGCCGTGGCCCTGGCCCGGCGGCGCACGCCCGGGCCGGCGCTGGTGCTGGGGGAGCCGCGGTGGTGTCGGCGCTGTACGGCGCCTTCTGGCTGAACGGTTCCGGCCCGCCGTGACCTGACGGCACCCGGCGGACACCGGCGGTGAGCGGCAGGAGAATTCCGTACCAGCATTCGGTGAACGAATTCATAAGGACCGATAAACCCGTCACCCGGAATGATCAGAATAAATGCAGGCCGCGGCCGGCATGATTAGGGAATCCCGGAAATGGGCTGCTCCCCTGAGAGGAATCCCACATCACATCGTCATCACAAAGCCGTTGATTCGTCGGGGTTCCCTCCTCACCGGCTGTAACGTCGATTGGGTGCGTACCGAACGGAAGCTCACCCGACTGGACCGGGTGTTCGCGAGACTGGACCGGGAACCCGAACGCCCGGTCCTGCTCGATGTGCCGAAGATGAGCCGGCACAGGATTGCGTTGCTGGCGGGCACGCTCGCCTTCTACGTGGCCATCGTGTGGGCCGTCCTGATCACCTCCTGGCTCGTCCGGCTCGACTGGCAGGTCATGTTCTTCCGGCCGTACCAGCAGTGGCCGGAGATCCACGCGTTCGTCGACTACTACGTGGTGCTGGGCCAGCGCGGCCCCACCGCCGTGATGGTCGCGGCCTGGCTGGGGTGGCGCTCCTGGCGCCAGCACACGCTGCGGCCGCTGCTCGCGCTCGCCGTCTCGCTGCTGCTGCTGAACGTCACCGTCGGAGCCGCCAAGATCGGCATGGGCCGTCTCGGCCCCCACTACGCGACCACGATCGGCTCGAACGAGATGTGGGCCGGCGGCGATATATTTCCGAGCGGTCACACCGCCAACGCCGTGGTGACCTGGGGCATCCTGGCCTATCTGGCCTCCACTCCCGGGCCCGCCGCTGGCTGTCCGCCCTCTCCGCGGTCGTCTCGCTGGGCGTCGGGATGTCCACGGTCTACATCGGTACGCACTGGCTGAGCGACGTGCTGCTCGGCTGGGCCGCGGGGCTGCTGATCCTGCTGGCGCTGCCGTGGTTCGAGCCCCTGATCGCCCGCTGCGAGTCCTGGATCCTGGCCCTGCGCGACCGCTGGTTCGCCCGCCTGCGCGGGTCGGGGACGGCGCGCCGGCCGCTCGGCGCCCCGGTGGTGCTCGTGCCGCCGGCCGCCGACCGGGCGGACGCCCCGGCCTGCGAGACCGTCTCGGCGGCCCGCTCCCGGACGCCGGCGTACCTGGCTCCGGGGCCGCACACGACGCGGGCGGAGCGCACGCCCGTCACCCCGGCCGGCAGCCGCCGCCCGCACCACCCGCCGCACACGGAACGCCATCCGCGAGGGCCGGCCTCCACCGCCCGGCAGGGCACGACCGGCTAGCCCACGGCCGGTCCGGACCACGGCCCGTCCGGACCACGGGCCGGCCGGAACCGCGACGGGCCCGGTACGCACAGCCCGCCCCGCGCACACCACGGCCCCGGCCTCCCGTCGAGGGAGGCCGGGGCCGTCGCCGTGTCAGCCCTTCCAGGCGCGGGCCACGCGGCCGTCCTTCACCTCGAAGTTCAGCCGGCCCACGCGGTACTCCATGGTGATGATCGCCCCGGCGGCAGGGCCCGGACCGTCGACCAGCCCCGCTCGCGCGCGAGCCGTTCGGCCGCGTCGGACGCGAGGCCGACGTATGCGTCCGGGCTGTCCTGGGGTTCGGATGAGGGTGTCGGAATCGGCGCCATGCCGCCACGCTATGCGCTGCGGTGCGGCCGGGGAAGCCCGGGCCCGTAACAGTCGGCCCGGGCGCCCCTCGCGTCACACTTCTGTCACAGACACACGACCGGCGTTTTTGTCGAACTCCGTCACACGGACGGGCGGTTCCGCGCGACTTCCGGACCCGTCCGCCGGGCAATGCCGAGGAATTCCCGCACCCTCCGGCCGCCTTTCCCGGGGACGGCCGACCGGGCCGTCCGAAAGGCCGCGGACGGCTTTATCCGCGGCTCCCGAACAAAGGTTCCGGCCCAAGAGGCATTCACACGGCATTCATATGTTCTCCGCAGGATCCGCATGCCGCTCAGGTCGCCGGCCGCTCCGAGCGGGCCAGCGCGCGGGAGAGCCGGTCGCGGGCGTCCCGCAGGGCCCCGGTCAGCTCGGCCGGCTCCAGCACCTCGAACTCGAAACCGAGCATCATCAGGTGCAGGACCATGACGTCCAGGCCGGCGGCGCCGGTGCGCAGGCGGCAGCTGTCCGGCCCCTCGGCCTCCAGCACGCCCGCGGAGGGCGAGACGCCCTGAGCCGCCTCCTCCAGCGGCACCAGCAGCCGGACCAGGGCGTGCTCGGCGTAGACACGCGTGGAGACGCCCTGGGACACGTAGGCCGCCAGGTCCTCGGCGGGCGGCTCACGCGGGGTGAAGCGGGGGCCGTGCGGCGGCCTGGGCGTGATGCGGTCCACCCGGAAGGTGCGCCAGTCCGCGCGGTCGAGGTCGAAGGCGACGAGGTACCAGCGGTGCTCGCTGCACACCAGGCGGTACGGCTCCACCGTGCGCCGGGACTCGGTTCCGTCGTGCCCGCGGTAGGCGAACCGCAGCCGCTCCGCGTCCCGGCACAGGTGGGCGAGTTCGGTGAGGACGGCCGGGTCCACGACGCCGGAGCGGGGCCCGCGCAGCATCGGCACCGTGAACGCGTTGAGCGCGCCGATCCGGCGCCGCAGCCGGTGCGGCAGCACCTGCTCCAGCTTGGCCAGGGCCCGCACCGAGGTCTCCCCGATGCCCTCGATGCCCTGTCCGGCGGCCGTGCGCAGCCCGACGGCGACCGCGACGGCCTCGTCGTCGTCCAGCAGCAGCGGCGGCAGCTCGGCGCCCGCGCCCAGCTGGTAGCCGCCGCCGGTGCCGGGGCTGGCGTTGACCGGGTAACCCAGCTCGCGCAGCCGGTCCACGTCCCGGCGGACGGTCCGCGGTGAGACGCCTAGACGTTCGGCCAGATCGTTGCCGGACCACTCGCGGTGGGCCTGGAGGAGGGAGAGCAGCCGCAGGAGTCGTGCCGAGGTCTCGAGCATGCGCTGAGTCTGCCAGCGGTAGCGGACAGCTTCTGTCCGCGATGCGAGGCGGGCGGTCCGGGCTCGGCCGGCCGTCCCGGCCCAGGGCGGTCCGCGCTCGGGCGGTCCGGCTGGGACGGGCCGGCTCCTCCTCAGGCGGCCGGTTTCTGCTCAGGCGGCCGGTTCCGTGACGGAGACGGACAGGTCGTTGTCCCGCGTGTAGTACGGCACGGCCTCCACCGGGCCGGCCGGGGTCTTCACGCGGGCCGCGGGGAAGGTGAACACCGGCTGCTTGTCGGCGACGTCGTCCAGCAGCCGCGCGACCCGTACGCGCGGCCCCCCGACGCCGGCCGGCCTGAGCCACAGGTCCCACACACCCGGCGCCAGCTCGCCGTAGTCCACGTCGCAGCGGAACTCCGTGCGGTCCGCGCCCACCCCGACCCGCAGCGTGCCGTCCGCGCCGGTGCCCGCCCGGACGCGCAGCTCGGCATGGGCGCCCGGGGCGAGCTGGGTGCCGTAGAGGCGGCCGCGCACGGTCAGGCCGGTGTCGTCCGTCCGCAGGTCGGCGACCTCGGCGTGCGGGGCGCGCAGCCAGCTGCGGACGGTGAGGTTGCCCTGCCGGGTGGCGTAGGGGATGCGGACGGCGACGTGGCCGAGGAGGCCGCCGGGGGTGCGGGCGGCGAGGGACCGCAGGTCGGTGACGCCCGGCACGAGGCGGCGCGGCTCGTCGTCGGCCAGGTGCGCGTAGGCGTCCCAGCGGCCCTCGGGCAGGGCCACGCTGCTGGGCAGGGCGGCCCGCAGCCGGCCCTCCGCGGCGGGGGCCAGCGGCAGGCCGACCTCGTCGTCGCCGTCGCGGCTGCGCAGCAGCAGGTGCGCCACGCCGCTCTCGCCGGGCGCGGCGACGTCGAAGGTCAGCCCGCCCGCGGAGTCGGCGATGCAGTCGGCGCGCAGCGGTGCGGCCTGCCGGGCCGGCGGCGTCATGCGGTGCGGTTCCTCCCTGGGGCGTTCGTCGTCCGGTGAGACCCGGAACGCGGTCTTCTGGTTGCCTTCATGGTGGTTGCGATGCGGTCACGGTGCCCAGGGGTGTCCCGGCGTCCCGGGCCGGGTCACGGGTCGTAGGCGAGCATCGGGACGTCGAAGCAGGTGCGGTTCATGTCGCCCTGGGCGACCCAGCCCCGCCCGTCCTGCCAGCGGGCCACCGACAGACAGGCGCGGCGGTGCTCGGGCGGCTCGGGCAGCCGGGCGAACTCCACGGGCAGCAGCAGCCCTCCGGCGGTGTAGCCGTCGCTGCGGTCCATGTAGGCGTCGACGCACGCGCGCGTGATGCCCTCCGCGGCGCAGGAGCGGGCCGCGTCGGTGAACCAGCGGGCGGCGGCCCAGCCCTCCAGCTGCCACTGGCTGTGCGTCTCGAGGTCCTCGGTGGCCTCCCGGAACTCCCGCACCGCCGGGTGCCCGGTGTCGTCGAGGTTGCGGCTCGCCCCGGTCGCCCACAGGGCGTTGCGGCAGCGCGGGGCGTCCGCGTAGTCCTCGGCGACGGCGGAGGTCCAGTTCTGCACGTTGGTGACCTTGGCGAGGAGGTCGGCGCCGGCCTGGTCCAGGGCCTCGCAGAGCCGCGCGTTGCCATGCGCGTCGATGGCGTCGAAGACCAGGTCGACGCCCTGTTCCTTCAGGTCGGCGGCGACGGCCCGGAAGTTGGGCAGCGCGAAGTCGATCTGCTCGGTGACCACCTCGTAGCCCTCGGCGCGCAGCCCGCGCTCGACGAGCCGGGCGTAGGCGGCGGACGCGGACTGGTTGTAGGAGACGACGGCGGCGGAGCGGGCGCCGTGCTCGCGTTTGAAGTAGCGGTAGACCTCGGTGCCGCCGTACAGCTTGCCGTCCCAGCCGGGCGTGCCCTCGCGCGGCGCCAGGCTGCCGTAGATGCCGTACAGGTGAGGCCAGGTGTCGTAGGCGGGGCCGATGGGCTGGCCGCCGATGTCGGGCACGCGCGCGTGGGAGACGCGGGAGGCCCCGGCGTAGTCGAGGGCGGTGGTGGCGACCAGCGCGACCACCTTCTGTTCGTCCACCAGCTTGTGCACGCACTCCTGGTTGCCGACGCCGCTGCCGCCGTCGTCGCACCGGTGCACCTCGACGCGGCGGCCGTCGATGCCGCCGCGCGCGTTGAGCCGGTCGAAGTACGCCTGCGCGCCGTCGCGGGGCCCGGTGAACGCGTCGCCGCCCACCGGACTGGTGGCGCTGGTGACGATACCGACGCGGACCGGCCCGGCGCCGGTGCGGCCGGGCGCGGACGAGCGGTCGTCGCGGGTGAAGTCGCTCTCCGGCAGGCGGCTGCCGCAGGCCGCGCTCAGGGCGAGCAGCAGGACCGCGCCGACGGCCTCAGCAACCCGGAATCGGCGAGGCCGACCCATTGCCGCTCATCTGCACCAGCGCACACAGCGACTTCGCGGACACCTTCCAGGTGCCGTCCTGCTCGACGGCGGTTCCGGAGGCGTCGGGCAGCACGGGGGCGCCCTTCAGGCTCAGGGTGTACGTCACGTCCGCCTCGGTCGGCGACGTGAACCGGACCCGGGACACCTCGGCCTGGACCTGTCCGCCGCGTTCGTCACCGCTGAAGGCCCGGAGCACGGGCGCCATCCGCTCGCCGTTCTCCAGCAGGGCCTGCTTGTCCTCCAGAGAGGTCTTCGGGTCGAAGAACTTCCGCCAGTTCTCCTTGATCTCCCGCTCCGCCGCGGCGCGGTCCGCGGGCGCGCTGGCCGGCGCGCTCGTCGTGGGCCGCTCGGCGGTCGGGGTCGGGGCGGGCTGTCGCCTCCGCCGCCGCTGTCGTCGCTGCACGCCGCGAGGGCGGGGCCGACGACCAGGAGCAGGGCCGCGGCCACCGCCGTGCCCCGTCCCGCTCTCCCCGCCCGGGGAAGTTGCCGAGAACCATCTGGCTCACCCACCGGATGTCGGTCCGGGCCATCCGCGCCCGGTGCTTTCAGGGTCAGCTTCCTCAGGGCATAGTGCAAGCCATCGGCGAGCTTGGACAGATCGGACACAGGGGCCGCGGTGCCGCGGCGCCCCGGGGCGGCCGGAGGGAGCCAGCGATGCGGACAGGCCGACTGCGGACCGTGCACCCCGTCCTGTGGGCGGGCTGGGCCGCGCTCGCCGCGGGGGCCGTGCTGTGTGTCCTCGGCTGGTACGGCGTCTCCGGCGAGCGGTTCGCGGAACGGCAGCTGCCCTATCTGGCCTCCTGCACCGTGCCCGGCGCCGCCCTGATCGTCGCCGGTGCGGTGCTGCTCGCCCACGGCCGCGCCACGGTCGCCGCCGCGCGGGTGGAGGAGCTGTACGGCCTGCTGGTGGAGGCCGGGCCCGCGGACGTCGACGCCTCCGGGCAGGCGGCGGCACCGGTCGCGGTCAGCGGGGAGCTGCGCACCGTGCCGGGCGGCACGCTGTTCCACCGCGCGGACTGCCCGCTGGTCGCCGGGAAGGCGGAGGCGGTGCCGGCCGACGCCGCCCTGCTCGCACGCGGCGGGCTGGATCCGTGCCCGGTCTGCGAGCCCGGCGGCGACACCGGCCGATGACGTCGCTGACGTACGACCTCACCCTGGCCGGGCTGGCGGTCGGGAGCGCCGCCGCGCTCACCGGCATCGGCCTGATCGTCACGTACCGGGCGACCGGCGTGCTCAACTTCGCGCACGGGGCGATCGCGATGGTGTGCGCGTACGCGCTGCGCCAGTGCGTGGTCGAGTGGGGCTGGCCGCTGTGGCCGGCCGCCGCGCTGACGCTGCTGGTGCTGGCACCGGGTATCGGCCTCGTCCTGGAGCGGTTCGTGTTCCGTCCGCTGTCGGTGCTCGGCGGTGACCCGGCGCAGACGCTGGTGGCCTCCCTCGGCGTGTTCGTGCTGCTGGTGGGCGGCGCGGCGCTGGTGTGGGGCCAGGGCGCCCGGGACGACGCTCCCGAGCTGCTCCCGGGCGAGCCCTGGCCGCAGCTCGCGGTGGTGCTGCTGCTCGCCGCCGCGGTCGGGGCGGTGGCCCGGCACGGCCGGTTCGGGCGGGAGCTGCGGGCGGTGGTCGACGACCGGCGGCTCGCCGTGCTCGCCGGCATCGACGCGGACCGGGTCGCGGCGGCGGGCTGGGCGTTCGGCGCGTTCACGGCGGGTCTGACGGGCGTGCTGCTGGCGCCCCATGTGCGGCTGGACCCGTACGGGCTGCCGCTGCTGGTGATGGAGGTGGTGGCGGTCGCGGTGGCCGCCCGGATGCGCAGCCTGCCGGTGGCGGTGGTGGTGGCCCTCGGCGTCGGGGTGGCGCAGAGCCAGCTGACGCGGCTGCATCCGGCCGGCTGGGGCGAGCCGTTGGTGCAGGCGCTGGGGGCCAACCTGTTCGTCGTGGCGCTGCTCGTCGCGGCCCTGGTGCTGCCGGGTGTGGGCGCGCGCGACGCGCTGCCGCGTCCGGCCACCGCGCGCGTGCCGGCACCGCCGGGCGCGTGGGCCGTCGCCGCCGTGCTCTTCCTGCTGCCGCTCGGCTTCGCGGGCCCCGATCTGCACACGGCGGTGCAGGTGCCGGCGCTGGCCGTGGTGCTGCTGTCCCTGGTGGTGGTGACCGGCCGGGGCGGCCAGATCTCCCTGGGCCAGGCCGCGTACGCGGGGCTGGGCGCGCTCTTCACGGCGCTGCTGGCGGCGGGCCGCTCCCCGGGCCTGCCGCGGCTGCCGGAACTGGCGGCGCTGGCGGTCGCGGTCGTCCTGGTGGCGCCGCTGGGTCTGCTGACCGGCTGGCCGGCGATCGGCCGCCGCGGGCTCGCTCTGGCGCTGGCGACGTTCGCGGTCGGCGTCGGCGTGAGCCGGTTCGTCTTCGCCCAGCCGTACGCCACCGCCGGTCTGTCCCTCGGCCGTCCGGCGGGCTTCGCCGACGACCGCGCCTACTACGTGCTCGAACTGGCCCTGCTCGTGCTCGCCCTGCTGGTGACGGCGGCTCTGCGCCGGGGCCGCACCGGCCGTGCGCTCGCGGCGATGCGGGACCACGAGGCGGGCGCGTCGGCTGCGGGCGTCCCGGTGCCGGCGCTGAAGCTGCTGGCGTTCGTCGCGGGGGCCGCGCTGGCCGCCCTCGGCGGCGGGATGCTCGGCATGGGGCTGCGCGCCTTCGACCCGGCGGCGTACGACCCCGTCCGCGGCCTGCTCTGGTTCGCCGCCGTCGTGGTCCTCGGCGCCGACAGCACACTGGGCGCCCTGCTCGGCGCGGCCCTGCTGGTGGGACTGGACGCCGGGGCGCGGGGCGGGGTGGCGGCGGCCCTGATCGGGGTCCTCGCCGTCCTGCTGGGCCGCTTCCCGGGCGGCCCGTACGAGGCGCTGCGCGCGGCGGCGGGACGCCTGCGGCCGGGCCACCGGAGGGCTCTGACGCCGCTGGGCGCACGGGTGCGGTCGAGGCTCCGGCGGTCGCGGCCGCACCGCCCGCACCGCCCGGAGCGGCCGGTTCCGGCGGGCCTGACGGCGGCGGGCGGGGCCCCGGCGCGCACCCGGTCCGACCGGCGGCCCACGGCGGGCCCCGCCGGCACGACGGCGGGGGCCGGTCCCGCGGCACACGCCGGCCCCACGGCAGGCACCGGCCCCGGGTCCGTCTCAGGCCCTTCGGACCCACCACACGCACCGGACCCTCCGGCCCCTCCGCTCCCTCCAGCCCCTCCGTCCCTCCAGTCCCTCCACCCCCGCTCGCGCCGTCGGCCCCGCGCCGCGTCGAGCCCGCAGGGCACCGGTGCCGGCCGGTCCCGTGATGCTGACGGCCCGGGGTCTCCGGGTCCGCTACGGCGGGTTCGCCGCGCTCGACGGGGTGGACCTCGACGTCCCCGGGGGACGGGTCACCGCGGTGGTCGGGCCCAACGGGGCCGGGAAGAGCACGCTGTTCCACTGCCTGGCCGGGACGCTGCGGCCCGCGCGCGGGGAGGTCCGCCTCGACGGGCGGGACATCACGCGGCTGCCCGCCCACGCCCGCACCCGGCTCGGTGTCGCCCGCACCTTCCAGCAGCTGGCCGTCTTCCCGACCCTCACCGTGTCCGACAACGTGCGCGTCGGCGCCGAGCGGGGCCGGGTCACCGACCCGGCGGCCGTGGAGCGCACGCTGCGGCTCCTCGGCCTCGACGGGCCGGCCCGGGCGCTGCCCGCCGCGGGGCTGCCCACGGGGACGCTGCGCCGGGTCGAACTGGCCCGCGCCCTGGCGGGCGCTCCGCGCGTCCTGCTGCTCGACGAGCCGGCCGCGGGGCTCGACGGCGCCGAGGTGGTCGCGCTGGCCCGGGTGCTGCGCGCCCTGGCCGCCGACGGCACGGCGCTGCTCGTCGTCGAGCACGACCTCGATCTGGTCGCGGGCCTCGCCGACGTGGTGCACGTGATGACGGCCGGCCGCATCGTCGCCTCGGGCCCGCCGGAGGGCGTCCTCGACGCTCCGTTCACCGGAGGCGGGCCGTGACCGCCGTCGCGTTGCGCCACGCGCGCGTGCGGTACGGCCCGCTGGAGGCGCTGCACGGTGTCAGCCTCACCGCGCCCGGCCCGGCCTCACCGTCCTGCTCGGCCGCAACGGCTCGGGACGGACCACGGCCCTGCGGGCGCTGGCCGGAACCGTGCCCCTGTCCGGCGGCACCGTCGAGTGGGACGGCGAGGACGTGACGCGCCTGCCGGCGTACGAACGGGCCCGGCGGGCCTGTGCCTGGTACCGGAGCGCCGCGCGGTGTTCGCCTCCCTCACCGTGCGGGAGAACCTCGAACTGACCGCCCCGACCCCGCTCCGGCGCTCGACGCCTATCCGCAGCTCGTGCCCCTGCTGCCCCGCCGGGCGGGCACCCTGTCGGGCGGCGAGCAACGGATGCTGGCGCTGTCGCGGGCCCTGCTGGCACGCGCGCGTGTCGTGCTCGTCGACGAGCCCGCACAGGGCATGGCGCCGGCGGTCGCGGCCCGCACCTACGAGCTGCTGGGCGGCCTCGACGCCTGTGTGGTCCTGGCCGAACAGCGGCTGCCGCCGGCCCTGCACCGCCGCACGGTCCTGGTGCACGAGCTGCGCCGCGGGACGCTGGTGTTCAGCGGCGAGGCGGGCGAGCTGCGCGAACGCTGAGACGGGACGCACCCGAGACATGACCGGGACGCACCCGGACACGACCAGGACATGTCCCGGCCGCGGCCCGAGGTCCGACGTGCCCGGGCCCTGGCCGGGCCGCGACCGGCACGCCGCGGGCCCCGCCCGGCCGACGTGAACCGGACAGGGCCGATCACGGCCCGGCCCGGGTTCGAGGACGGGGCCCGGGTTCGAGGACCGGGCCCCGATCCGAGGACCAGGCCCGGATCCGAGGACCAGGCCCGGATTCCAGGACCAGGCCCGGATCCGAGGACCGGACCCGGATCCGAGGGCCGGGTCAGAGTTCGAGGCGCTGCCCGGGGACGAGCACGTCGGGGTCGTCCCCGATGACGTGCCGATTGGCGGCGTGCACCCGCTGCCAGGTGGTGCCGTGCCGGGCGGCGATGCCGCTCAGCGTGTCGCCCTCGCGGACGGTGTAGTCGCCGCGGGAGGAACCGCGGTCGGTGTGCCCGGCGGGCCGGACCGGTGCCGTGGTCGCGGCCCCCGGCCGCGCGGAGGTGCGCGACTCACCGGACTCGGCCCGCCGCGGGGACGGGTCGGCGGTGCCCGCGGAGGGAGCGGCACCGTACGCGCCGGCCCGCGCGGAGCAGGTGGGCCACGCGCCCCAGCCCTGGGCCCGCTGCACCTTGGCCGCCACGGCGATCTGCTGGGCCTTGGTCGCCCGGTCGGCGGTCGGCGCGTAGGCGGTGCCCCGTAGGCGCGCCAGGTCGAGGCGGCGAACTGGAGCCCGCCGTAGTAGCCGTTGCCGGTGTTGATGTGCCAGTTGCCGCCGCTCTCGCACTGGGCGATGCGGTCCCACACCCCGCCGTCGGCCGCCGCGGCGCCGCCGGGCGCGGCCAGCAGCCCCAGGGGCGCGAGCAGGACGGCGCCCGCCAGGACGGCCGCCGTCCGCCCCTGCGGGCGGTGCCCCGCACGACGGACGCCGCGGCGGGCTCCGTCGGCCGGACGGCCGAGGTCGGCGTGACCGCCGAGGTCGGCGTGGCGGTCGGGGTCGGGGTCGGGGTCGGCCTGGTATCAGCACACTCGGACATGCGAATCCCTCTCGACACACCCGGGCTCCCCCGGCGGGACGCGCTCCCCGCGCACACGACACGGTTCGCCGCGCTCCGCCCCGTCCGCCCGGGGAGGCCCGTCGTGCGGGCCGGGGTGGTGCGGTCGGCGGACGTACCCGAGCGGTGCTCTTTGCACACGGCGGAGGAATGTAGAGAGGACGGCTCGCCGGGATCAACCAACTGCCCGACATCGCAGGCCAGTTCGCCGTTACCGTAGGTATCGGCGATTTTCGGTCACCCACTTCATTCGCCGATTTCCTGATTTGTCGACCAGCGACGCGGCCCGCCTGTGACTCACCTCACCGGGTCAACCACCGTACGCGCACGCGGACTTGACGGTGAGTACCCGATTCCGCCCACCAGGTGACCCTCCGCGTCGGATGGTGCGATTCCGTTCGCCGTGGGGCGTGACTCCCGCCACAGATGGGCCGTTGTCCTTTCATGAGCCGGGGACCCACCCGGACCACGGGCCGGGAGCCACCCGGCCTCGCCACGTACCGCATCCCGAGGGAGCCACCCGTGCCGCGCATGCTCGACGTCAGCGACGAGGTACGCGCCGAGATCGGCGACGAAGAAGCCGACCGGCTGCTCGCCGGAGAGACCGCCCCGGGCAGTTACGACTGCACCTCCTGCCGCACCCCGGGCGACTCCGAACAGGAGCGCACCAGCACCGTCCTGTTCATCGGGGACGAGACCGCCGTCCTCGCCTTCGCCCACGCCGGCTGCCTGCCCTCGCAGGTCGTCAAGGTCACCGAGGAGCAGCTCCAGGGGGCCGTGCGGTCCATCAGCGGCGACACGGCCGCCCCGAGCCCGACAGGGCCGTGCCCGACAAGACGGTGCCCGGGCAGGCCGTGCTCGGCGTGACCAGCGGACTGGTCCTGATCTCCGGGGAGCTGCACCCCGCGCTGGTCGTGGAGCCGACCTCCCCATCGCCCGCCCGGGACGACGGGGGGCGACGGCGACGACTTCCTGCCGCTGCTCGTCGAGCAGGGCTTCGCGCCGGCCGCGGACCTGTCGGCCGTGCCGCCGGTGCTGCACGGCTGGTCGGTGCTGCTGGCCATGGGCCGGCTGCACGCCGTGCTCCAGCCGGGGCCGAACGGCGGGCAGCCGGTGGCCTGGTGGCAGGCGCACCAGCCGCTCCAGGTCACCGAGGGATGGCGGACGGCGGCCAACAAGCACCAGCAGGTGCTGATGTACGCGGCGCCGACCGGCTCGATCGGCCGGCAGCCCCGGGAGGACCTGCTGCGCGAGGCGCTGGACAAGGCGGCGGCCGACGGCCGGCTCGTGGCGGCGGCGCTGCCGCTGGCCGGGACGTGAGCGAGCGGACCGTTCAGCCGCATCCCTTCGGGCTTCGGGTCGTTTGCACAGATGTGCACGCATACGACGCCTTTCACCGCCATGGCGGCCCATCGGCCACGCCGATCTACGACGCGCTCTACGCCGAGTACGTCAAGTCCTTCCGTTCGCTGCCGGGTGACCGCAGCGGCGAGGAGCAGCTGGGGTTCACCTCGTTCCGGAGCATCCCCCGCAGCACGGGCTCGTACAGCGCGTACAGCGCGGGAGCCCACAGCGCCCGCCTCGGCATGCATCCGGTGCCGGCGTTGCCGCCGGCCCAGCGCAGAGGGCGCTAGCCCTCGGGCGCACGAGGAACGGAGAAGGGCGGTCCCGGCCGGGACCGCCCTTCTCCGTCCTGCCGTCGTGTCGCCCGCTACTTCTTCTTCGCGCCGCGCTTCTCGCGCACCCGCACCGAGATGTGGATCGGCGTGCCCTCGAACCCGAACTCCTCGCGCAGCCGGCGCTCGATGAAGCGGCGGTAGCCGGCCTCGATGAAACCGGAGGCGAAGAGCACGAACCGCGGCGGCTTGGTGCCGGCCTGGGTGCCGAACAGGATGCGCGGCTGCTTGCCGCCCCGGATCGGGTGGGGGTGCGCGGCGACCAGCTCGCCGAGGAAGGCGTTGAGCCGGCCGGTGGGGACACGGGTCTCCCAGCCGGCCAGGGCCGTCTCGATCGCCGGGACCAGCTTCTCCATGTGGCGGCCGGTGCGCGCGGAGACGTTGACGCGGGGTGCCCAGGCGACCTGGCCCAGCTCCGTCTCGATCTCCCGCTCCAGGTAGAAGCGGCGCTCCTCGTCCAGGGTGTCCCACTTGTTGAAGGCCAGGACGATGGCCCGGCCGGCCTCGACGGCCATGGTGACGATCCGCTGGTCCTGCACCGAGATCGACTCGGAGGCGTCGATGAGGACGACGGCGACCTCCGCCTTCTCGACGGCCGCCGCGGTGCGCAGCGAGGCGTAGTAGTCGGCGCCCTGCTGGAGGTGGACCCGCTTGCGGATACCGGCGGTGTCGACGAACTTCCAGGTGACACCGCCCAGTTCGATCAGCTCGTCGACGGGGTCGCGGGTGGTGCCGGCGAGTTCGTTGACGACGACGCGCTCCTCGCCCGCCACCTTGTTCAGCAGCGAGGACTTGCCGACGTTGGGGCGGCCGATCAGGGCGATCCGGCGCGGGCCGCCGACGGCGGTGCCGAAGGTCTGCGCCGGCGCCTCGGGCAGGGCCTCCAGAACCTTGTCCAGCATGTCGCCGGTGCCCCGGCCGTGCAGCGCGGAGACCGGGTACGGCTCGCCCAGGCCCAGCGACCACAGGTAGGCCGCGTCGGCCTCGCCGCTCGGGCCGTCGACCTTGTTGGCGCACAGCACGACCGGCTTGCCGGCCTTGCGCAGCAGCCGGACGACCGCCTCGTCGGTGTCGGTGGCGCCGACCTTGGCGTCCACGACGAAGACGACCGCGTCGGCCGCCTCGATCGCGTACTCGGCCTGGGCGGCCACGGAGGCGTCGATGCCGAGGACGTCCTGCTCCCAGCCGCCGGTGTCGACGACCTTGAAGCGGCGGCCCGCCCACTCGGCCTCGTAGGTGACGCGGTCCCGGGTGACGCCGGGCTTGTCCTCGACGACCGCCTCGCGGCGGCCGATGATCCGGTTGACCAGGGTCGACTTGCCGACATTGGGGCGGCCGACGACGGCGAGGACCGGCAGCGGCCCGTGGCCGGCCGCCTCGATGGCGCCCTCGACCTCCTCCGGGTCGAAGCCCTCTTCCGCGGCGAGCTCCATGAACTCCGCGTACTCGGCGTCGCCAAGCGCCCCGTGGTCGTGCTCCTCGCCCGAGCCCTCGGAGTGGATGTCGTCGTTCATGAAGTCCGTACCTCGTTCATCGTGGTGATCGGTGGCCCACCCCTGTACCGGGTGATCCACTACTCAAGTGTGACCTAGCGCCCGGTGAGGCGCCTGGCGTTTTCCAGGTGCGCGGTGAGCTGCTTCTGGATGCGTTCGGTGGCCTCGTCCAGGGCCTTGCGGGTGCGCCGCCCGCTGCCGTCGCCGGCCTCGAAGGCGTCGCCGAAGACGACGTCGACGCGGGAGCGCAGCGGAGGCAGCCCCTTTATCAACCGTCCGCGCCGTTCGGAACTTCCCAGGACGGCGACCGGGACGACGGGGGCGCCGCTGCGCACGGCGAAGTAGGCCAGGCCGGCCCGCAGCGAGGCGAAGTCGCCCTCACCGCGGGTGCCCTCCGGGAAGATGCCGAGGACGCCGCCGGCCTCCAGCACGCCGAGCGCCCGGGTGATCGCCGTGCGGTCGGTGGTGCTCCGGTCCACCTTCACCTGGCCGATGCCGGTCAGGAAGGGGTCCAGCGGGCCGACGAACGCCTCCTTCTTGATGAGGAAGTGCGTCGGCCGGGGCGCCACGCCCATGACCATCGGGCCGTCGATGTTGTGGGAGTGGTTGACGGCGAAGATCACCGGGCCGCTCGCGGGCACCTTCCAGGCGCCGAGCACGCGCGGCCGCCACAGCCCGTACATCAGGCCGACGCCGATGCGCCGGCCGATCTCGGCCCCTCTCTCCGACGGAACGGACGGCAGGCTCACTTCCCGGCCCGCTTCTCCTCGACGAGGGTGACGACGCACTCGACGACCTGCGGCAGCGTGAGCTCGGTGGTGTCCACCTCGACCGCGTCGTCGGCCTTGGCCAGCGGCGAGGTCTTGCGGCTGGAGTCGGCGGCGTCCCGCTTGATCAGGGCCTCGCGGGTGGCGTTGACGTCGGCGCCCTTCAGCTCGCCGCTGCGGCGGGCGGCGCGGGCCTCCGGGGAGGCGGTGAGGAAGATCTTGAGGTCGGCGTCCGGCAGGACGGTGGTGCCGATGTCCCGGCCCTCGACGACGATGCCGGTCACCGCGGAGGCGGCGATCGCCCGCTGCAGCTCGGTGATCCGGGCCCGGATCTCCGGGACGGCGCTGACCGCGCTGACCTTGGAGGTGACCTCCTGGGTGCGGATCGGGCCGGAGACGTCGACGCCGTCGACGGTGATGGTGGGGTCGGCCGGGTCGGTGCCGGAGACGATCTCGGGCTTGTCGGCGGCCGCGGCGATGGCCCGGGGGTCGTCGGTGTCGATGCCGTTGGTGACCATCCACCAGGTGATCGCCCGGTACTGGGCGCCGGTGTCCAGGTAGCTCAGGCCGAGCTGGGCGGCCACGGCCTTCGAGGTGCTCGACTTGCCCGTGCCGGAGGGGCCGTCGATGGCGACAATCACTGCCGGGGCGGTCCGGGCGGCGCCGTTTTCCACGGGGGGACACCTTCCTGGTGCGGTGTGGTGGGTGGTGAGCGGGACACGAACGCGCCCCGCACCAGGTTACTGGCTCCCCGGGGCCCCTCGGACAGCCGGACGGCCGCCGGGCGTCACCGGCGGATCGCCCAGCCCCTCTCGCGGAGGGCCGCCGTCAGCACGGGCGCGGCCTGCGGCTCGACCATCAGCTGCACCAGACCGGCCTGCTGACCGGTCGCGTGCTCGATCCGGACGTCCTCGATGTTGACGCCGGCCCGGCCCGCGTCCGCGAAGATGCGGGCGAGCTGTCCGGGCTGGTCGTCGATGAGGACGGCCACCGTCTCGTAGGCCCGGGGGCGCTGCCGTGCTTGCCGGGGACCCGGACCTGGCCGGCGTTGCCCCGGCGCAGTACGTCCTCGATGCCGGCGGCGCCCTCGCTGCGCTTGTCCCCGTCCGCGGACTCCAGCGCGCGCAGGGCCCGCACGGTCTCCTCCAGGTCGGCGGCGACGTCGGTGAGCAGGTCGGCGACCGGGCCCGGGTTGGCGGAGAGGATGTCGATC
Organism: Streptomyces sp. SW4; assembly: GCA_003248315.1. Classification (GTDB taxonomy): domain Bacteria; phylum Actinomycetota; class Actinomycetes; order Streptomycetales; family Streptomycetaceae; genus Streptomyces. The sequence continues at coordinate 4,337,433 of QKWM01000004.1, read as the reverse complement.
CACATCCGGGGGTCGGAGGCGGCGATCCGCGTCACGTCGCGGATGCCCTGCCCGCACAGCCGTACGGCGGCCTCCTCGGCGTGCTCCAGGCGGGCGGCGACCATGCTGGAGACCAGGTGGGGCATGTGGGAGACGAGGGCGACGGCCCGGTCGTGGGCGTCGGCGTCCATGACGACCGGCACGGCGCGGCAGTGGGAGACCAGCTCCAGGGCGAGGTTGAGCACCTCGGTGTCGGTGTCGCGGGTCGGGGTCAGCACCCAGGGGCGGCCCTCGAAGAGGTCGGCGGTGGCGGCCAGCGGGCCGGACTTCTCGCGGCCGGACATCGGGTGGGTGCCGATGTACGAGGAGAGGTCGAGTCCGCGTGCCTCCAGTTCCCGGCGCGGGCCGCCCTTGACGCTGGCCACGTCGACGTAGCCGCGGGCCAGGCCCCGGTCCAGCGCGTCGGCGAGGACCTCGGCGACGTGGGCGGGCGGGCGGCGACGATCGCCAGGTCGACGGGGCCGCCGGGGGCCTCGTCGGTGCCGGCGCCGAGCGCGGCGGCGGTGCGGGCCTGCTCGGCGTCGGGGTCGGCGAGGTGGACGGTGACGCCTCTGCGGGTCAGGGCCAGGGCGGCGGAGGTGCCGATGAGGCCGGTGCCGATGACGAGTGCGGTTCTCACTGGGCGATGTCCTTGCGCAGGGCCGCGGCGGCGCCGAGGTAGACGTGGGCGATGTCGGAGCGGGGCTTGTCGGACTCGACGTGGGCGAGCACCCGGACGACACGCGGCATGGCGCCCTCGACGTCCAGTTCCTGGGCGCAGATCAGCGGGACGTCGGTGAGTCCGAGGCCGCGGGCCGCGGCGGCCGGGAAGTCGCTGTGCAGATCGGGCGTGGCGGTGAACCAGATGCTGATCAGGTCGTCGCCGGTCAGGCCGTTGCGCTCCAGCATGGCGGTGAGCAGGGCCGCGACCTGCTCGTCCATGTGGCCGGCGTCGTCCCGCTCGAGCTGGACGGCGCCGCGCACCGCTCGTACCGCCACGGCGTTGCTCCTTGCTGACGTGCGTAGCTGTTGGTGTGTCCAGCGTAGTCAGCCCGGGCCGGGCGGGTGCGCGGCGCCCGGTCTCTGAGACGGGCCCCGGACGGCACGCCATGGGCGCGATGTACGTGTTTCTCCCGGTTGCTTCCTCTTCGTCGCCCCGGGTGTCACGATGCACACCCGGTCGGCATCCCCTCTCCCCCACGGAGCGACGACATGACCCACAGCGCGACGCGCCGGACGGTTCTCCTTACGACGGGCGCGGCGGCGCTCGCCGCGGGCTGCGGCGACGGCGGCGGTGACGGCGGCGGCGAGCGCGACACCCCGGCCGCGAGCCCGACCGCACCGCGGGAGAGCGCCCCGCGGGAACTGGCGAGGACCGCCGACATCCCGGTCGGCGGCGGCACGGTCTTCAAGGACGAGAAGGTGGTGGTGACCCAGCCGGAGCGGGGTGACTTCAAGGCCTTCTCGGCCGTCTGCACCCACCAGGGCTGCATCGTGGCCGACGTCTCGGGCGGCACGATCAACTGCGCCTGCCACGGCAGCAGGTTCGGCATCACCGACGGCGCGGTGGAGCAGGGACCGGCCACCCGGCCGCTGCCCGCGGAGGAGATCTCGGTCGAGGGAGACTCGGTCCGCCTGACGTGAGGGACGCACGTACGCTCCGGCCGCGCGACCGGAGACCCTCGTAAGGCCCGGTCCCCGTCCGTGCCGCGGCGGCCCGTCGGCACGGTCAGTGACCGTCCCAGAGTGCTCCCAGGGCCAGCAGCTCGGTCCGGTACTCGATGCGGTCGGCCCACTCGGCCGGCCAGGCCTCGCTGCCCAGGTGGGCGCCGGCGAAGGCGCCGGCGAGGCAGGCGATGGAGTCGGAGTCGCCGGAGGTGCAGGCGGCGCGGCGCAGGGCGGTGAGCGGTTCGTCGACGAAGAGCAGGAAGCAGAGCAGCCCGGTGGCGAGGGCCTCCTCGGCGATCCAGCCCTCGCCGGTGGCCAGGCAGGGGTCGGTCTCGGGGGAGACGGTGCGCACGGCGTGCTGGAGGCGGTCGAGCACGGCCAGGCACTCGTCCCAGCCGCGGGCGATGAAGTGCTCCGGGGTGGGGTCCTGGGCGCGGGTCCACAGGTCGCCGAGCCAGCGCTCGTGGTAGCGGGTGCGGTTGTCATAGGCGTACGAGCGCAGACGGCCGACCAGGCCGGTCGGGTCGGCGCCCTCGGCGAGCAGCCGGACGGCGTGCGCGGTCAGGTCGGAGGCGGCGAGCGCGGTGGGGTGGCCGTGGGTGAGCGCGGACTGCAACTGGGCGGCGCCCGCGCGCTGTTCGTCGTCGAGGCCGGGGGCGAGTCCGACCGGTGCGACGCGCATGTTGGCGCCGCAGCCCTTGGAGCCGGTCTGGGAGGCGTCCTGCCAGGGGCGGTCGGCGCGCTCCAGCAGGTCGCAGGCGCGCAGGCAGGTGTTGCCCGGGGCCCGGTTGTTCTCCGGGGAGCGGTTCCAGGCGATGAACTCGCGCCGTACGGCGGCGGCCATGCCGTCGGGGGTGAGGGGCCCGTGCTCCGAGGCCGTGCGCAGCCCCGGCCCAGGGCCAGCGTCATCTGCGTGTCGTCGGTGACGAACGCGGGCCGGGGCAGTTCCGCCTCCCGCCACGGGCCGCGCCGGGCGAGGATGGCCGGGACGTCGTCGAACTCGGTCGGGAGGCCCAGGGCGTCCCCGAGGGCGAGGCCGGTGAGGGCTCCGGTGGCGGCGCGCTTGGTGACGGTGGTCGCGGTCATGCGGGGCGTCCTTCCCGGGACGGTCGGAGCAGGGGCGGGTGCAGGGCGGTGGCGGGACCGGCGCGGTACAGGGCGGCGGGTTTGCCCCGGCCGCCGGTCAGGCGCGCGGCGCCGGGGACGGGTTCGACGAAGCCGGGGGTGGCGAGGACCTTGCGCCGGAAGTTCGGCCGGTCCAGCGAGGTGCCCCACACGGTCTCGTAGACCCGCTGGAGCTCCCCCAGCGTGAACTCGGCCGGGCAGAAGGCGGTGGCCAGGCAGGTGTACTCCAGCTTGGCGCCCACCCGCTCCCGCGCGTCCGCCAGGATCCGGTCGTGGTCGAAGGCGAGGCCGCCGGCACGGTCGTACGGCACCCAGCGGGCCTCGGCGGCGTCGGTGCCCGGGTGCGGCTCGGGCGGGTCCGGCAGCAGCGCGGCGAAGGCGACTGACACGACCCGCATCCGGGGGTCGCGGTCCGGTTCGCTGTAGGTCCGCAGCTGCTCCAGGTGGAGTCCGGTCACGTCCGCGAGGCCGGTCTCCTCGGCCAGCTCGCGCCGGGCGGCCGTCTCGGCCGACTCCCGCGGCAGCAGGAAGCCGCCGGGCAGCGCCCAGCGGCCGGCGTACGGGTCCTGTCCACGCTCGACGAGCAGGACGTGCAGCGCGTCCGCGCGCACCGTGAACACCGCGAGGTCGACGGTGACCGCGAAGGGCTCGTAGGCCCGCTTGTCGTAGCCGTGCACGACCGGCCACCCCCTTAATAGTCAGTACGACTATAAAAGGGGGTGGCCGGTCGGGACAACCCTCCCGGGCGGACCGGGACGCGCACCCCGTGGCGGACGGGGACGCGCACCTCGTGGCGGACGGGCGCGTCCGACCGGCCGGGACGGGCGTGTCTAGAGGTCGACCTCCTTCATCAGCATGCCGACCTCCGTGTTCGACAGGCGGCGCAGCCAGCCCGACTTCTGGTCGCCCAGCGTGATCGGGCCGAAGGCCGTCCGCACGAGCTTGTCGACCGGGAAGCCGGCCTCGGCCAGCATCCGGCGGACGATGTGCTTGCGGCCCTCGTGCAGGGTGACCTCGACCAGGTAGTTCTTGCCGGTCTGCTCCACGACCCGGAAGTGGTCGGCGCGTGCGTAGCCGTCCTCCAGCTGGATGCCGTCCTTCAGGCGCTTGCCGAGGTCGCGCGGGATCGGGCCGACGATGTGCGCGAGGTAGGTCTTCTTCACGCCGTACTTGGGGTGGGTCAGGCGGTGCGCCAGCTCGCCGTGATTGGTGAGCAGGATGACGCCCTCGGTCTCGGTGTCGAGCCGGCCGACGTGGAAGAGGCGGGTCTCCCGGTTGGTGACGTAGTCACCGAGGCACTGCCGGCCCTCCGGGTCCTCCATGGTGGAGACGACACCGGCGGCTTGTTCAGCGAGAAGAACTGGTACGACTGGGTCGCGACGGTCAGGCCGTCGACCTTGACCTCGTCCTTCTCCGGGTCGACCCGCTTGCCCTGCTCGGTGACGATCTCGCCGTTGACCTCGACGCGCGCCTGGTCGATCAGCTCCTCGCAGGCCCGCCTGGAGCCGTAGCCGGCCCGCGCGAGCACCTTCTGCAGCCGCTCGCCCTCCTGCTCGGCACCCGGGAAGGTCTTGGGGAGCCTGACCTCCTTCTTGCCCGCGTACCGCTCGCGGTTGCGCTCCTCGACCCTCGTCTCGAACTCCCGGGACCGGGCCGGGGCCGTACGGCCGCGCCCGCCGCCCTGCTGGGACTTCTTCGGCCCGCCCTTGGCACCGCCGCGGGCCGCGCCGCCACGCCCGGCCTTGGGGCCGTCCTTCGTCGCCCCGGGGCCCACGTCGTAGCGGCGCTCCTCGGGCGGGGCTTGCGGGACGGCCCTGGCCGCCCTGCTTCTGGTCCCTGTTGTTGCCGGCACCGCGGTAGTTACCGCGCCCGCCGCTCTTGCCGCTGCCGCTGCTTCGCATCAAAGTTCCGTCGTCGTCGTGTTGATCGTGGGACCGTCGTCCGGGTCCGGGGCGTCCGGATCGAACGACGGCACGCCTTCCTGGGTCTCGGCCTCGATCGCCTCCGCCTCCGGGAGGAAGGGCGCGAGCTCCGGGAGCTCGTCCAGACCGCGCAGGCCCATCCGCTCCAGGAAGTAGTTCGTCGTCCTGTACAGGATCGCACCTGTTTCGGGTTCCGTGCCCGCCTCCTCGATCAGACCCCGCTGCAGGAGGGTGCGCATCACGCCGTCGCAGTTCACCCCGCGCACGGCCGAGACGCGGCTGCGGCTGACCGGCTGGCGGTAGGCGACCACGGCGAGGGTCTCCAGCGCGGCCTGGGTGAGCCGGGCCTGCTGGCCGTCCAGGACGAAGTTCTCGACGGCGGCGGCGTACGCGGGCCGGGTGTAGAAACGCCAGCCGCCGGCGACGAGCCGCAGCTCGAAGCCGCGGCCCTGCACGGTGTACTCGTCGGCCAGCTCGCGCAGGGCGTCGGCGACCTGGCGCCGGGGCCGCTGCAGCGTCTTGGCGAGCAGTTCCTCGGTCGCCGGCTCGTCCACGACCATCAGGACGGCCTCCAGGGCGGGCTTCAGGTCGAGGCCGGCGACGGTGCGGGGGCCGTCCGCCGGTGCCTCGGTGACTTCCTCGCTCACGTCTTCCTCTCCTCCTGCCGCGGCCGTCCCGGCTCCTCCGGCTGCTCGGGCGGCCGGTCGAACTCGTCGGTCACCATCGGGGCGGCGTCGGCGTCCCCGCCGGTCCAGCGCACCAGCAGCTCCCGAGCGCGGTCTCCTGGTCCAGGGCGACGGCCTTCTCCCGGTACAGCTCCAGCAGGGCCAGGAAGCGGGCCACGACCGTCAGCGTGTCGTCGGTGTCGGCGACCAGCGTCCGGAAGCTGGCCTCGCCCAGCTCGCGCAGCCGCGCGACGACGATCCCCGCCTGCTCCTGCACGCTGACCAGCGGCGCGTGGATGTGCTCGACGTACACCTGCGGCTCGGGCTTGGGCTGCATCGCCTTCACGGCGAGCCGGGCGAAACCCTCGGGCCCGATGCTGATGACGACCTCGGGCAGCAGCTCGGCGTGGTGCGGTTCGAGCCCGACGGTACGGGGGTGGCGGCGCGCCTCGGCGTCCAGGCGCTCGCTGAAGATGTCCGCGATCCGCTTGTAGGCGCGGTACTGGAGCAGGCGGGCGAACAGCAGGTCGCGGGCCTCCAGCAGCGCGAGGTCGGCCTCGTCCTCCACCTCGGCGGCGGGCAGCAGCCGGGCGGCCTTCAGGTCGAGCAGGGTCGCCGCGACGACGAGAAACTCGGTCGTCTCGTCGAGGTCCCAGTCCGGTCCCAGCGCGCGGATGTACGCCATGAACTCGTCGGTGACCTTGGACAGGGCGACCTCGGTCACGTCCAGCTTGTGTTTGGAGATCAGCTGGAGCAGCAGGTCGAAGGGCCCTCGAAGTTGGCGAGCCGGACCGTGAACCCACCGTCCCCGCCGTCCGCGTCCGCCTGCGGCCCGTCCCTCTCCGGCTCCGGCTCCGGCTCCGGCGGAGTCTCCCCCGCCTCCGCGCCACGCCCGGACGGCTGCCGGCCCTCGGTGGGCGGCGAAGGCGCGGCCACGTCCGGCGCGGCCGCCTCGTGACCCGGCCCAGGGACCTGAGGATCCGGCGCCTCCGGACGCCCCGGGGAGCCTCGGTCGGCACGGTGTGCGGACCCGGTGGAACGGTGTCCGCACCCGGTGGAACGGTGTCCGCACCCGGTGGAACGGTGTCCGGACCCGGCGGGACGGTGCCCGGGCCCCGCCCCAGCGCGCGCCGGCGCCCGGCGGGGCACCGGCGCGGGGCGGGGCGTGTCGTTCGAGGTCATGGCCCCCGCAGGCTACCGCTACCGCCCGCGCAGCCGTCGTACGAGGATGCTGGCGTCCCCGCGGGTCTCCAGGTCGGCGAGGACCACGGCGACCGCCTCGCGGACGATCCGGCCGCGGTCGACGGCGAGCCCGTGCTCGCCCCGGAGCACCAGGCGGGCGTGTTCGAGGTCCATCAGCTCCTCGGCGGAGACGTAGACCGTGATCTTCTCGTCGTGCCGCTCCCGGCCGCTGGGCCGGCGCGTGGCGGCCCGGCCGCGCTTGCGGGCTGGGCGGTCGCGGCGCCCGCGGCAGAACCTTCCTGCGCCCCCGCGCGCGCCCCGGCGCGCCGCGCCGGGCGGTCCGTGCCCCGGCTGCGCGACTCGCCGGCCGCGGCCGGCTCGGCGTCGGCCGCCGCGACGTGTTCGGCGCCCTCGCCGTCGCCGGCCTGCGCCGGCACGGACTGCGGCGCGTCCTCGGCCGCGGTCTGGTCGCTCTCCCCGCCGGCGCCGGCACCCGGGCCTCACCGTTCGCCTGGCGGCGCGGGGTGGACGACTGCAGCCCCATTCCCCCTGTCGTACGGAAGAGTTCGTCGGCCCCCGGCAGACTCACTCGGCGTGACACCGGGCGAGCACCTCCCTGGCGAGCTGGCGGTAGGCGGCGGCACCGACGGAGTTGGAGGCGTAGGTGGTGATCGGCTCGCCGGCGACCGTGGTCTCCGGGAAGCGGACCGTGCGCCCGATGACCGTGTGGTAGACGTGGTCGTCGAACGCCTCGACGACACGCGCGAGCACCTCGCGGCTGTGCACGGTGCGCGAGTCGTACATCGTGGCGAGGATCCCGTCGAGCTCCAGCTCCGGGTTGAGCCGTTCCTGGACCTTCTCGATGGTCTCGGTCAGCAGCGCCACGCCGCGCAGCGCGAAGAACTCGCACTCCAGCGGGACGATCACCTTGTGCGCGGCCGTCAGCGCGTTGACCGTGAGCAGGCCCAGCGACGGCTGGCAGTCGATCACGACGTAGTCGTAGTCCGGCAGCAGCGGCTTGAGCGCGCGCTGCAGCGAGGACTCGCGGGCGACCTCGCTCACCAGCTGCACCTCGGCCGCCGACAGGTCGATGTTGCTGGGCAGCAGGTCCATGTTGGGGACCGCGGTCTTCAGCAGCACCTCGTCGGCCGCCATGCCCCGCTCCATGAGCAGGTTGTAGACGGTGAGGTCGAGCTCCATCGGGTTGACGCCGAGGCCGACCGACAGCGCGCCCTGCGGGTCGAAGTCGACGAGCAGCACGCGGCGCCCGTACTCGGCGAGCGCGGCACCCAGGTTGATGGCGGACGTGGTCTTGCCGACGCCGCCCTTCTGGTTGCACATCGCGATGATCTTCGCGGACCGTGGTCGGTCAGCGGACCCGGGATCGGGAAGTAGGGCAGCGGGCGCCCGGTCGGGCCGATGCGCTCACGGCGCTGGCGGGCCGCGTCGGGCGCCAGCGTGGCCGCGTACTCGGGATCGGGCTCGTACTCCGCGTCGGGGTCGTAGAAGTGCCCCTCGGGCAGTTCGTCGTAGTCGGCGAAGTGGTTGCGGGGCGCGCCACTTCCGTCGCCGGACATGGCGTTCACGTGTTGGCCATCCATGCTCTGGTGTGCTGTCTGAGTTGCCTGCGGACTCTGGTGGGCTGCGAAGGTGCGTACCGCGACGGAGCCGACAGCCTCGTACCGCCCGGGACCCTGGACCCCGGTCGGCGTTCCTGGTTGACCACCCCCGGGAGTAAATGTCGACTCATTCACAAGTCGTCTTACCTCCTTGGTGACCAGGAAACTTCTAGACAGGTCAGCGTGGCACCATGCCGACGGTTGGCGACTCTATGGCGTGTCGAGGGTCCGCAGCAACACAATCCGCCGGACCCGGCCCGATGTGTCGGCAATGAAACACCCCCCTGTCAAGGGCGTACGGCCGTCGCACGGCAGGTTTCACCGGTGCGCGAATCGGTTGAAGCGTTACGTTCGAGGCGAGTTGGCCGAGAATCGCAAAGTGACCATACACACATCCGGCCGGACCTTGTCGGGCAAGGTCCGGCCGGGTGTACGGGGTTGACGACGCGTGAGAAGAGTCCCCCGATCGAGCGAAGCGGCGACCGGGGCGTATCGCCTTTCCCTGATGGTGACTTGGCCGATGTACCGGCCTGGGAGGGTTTGTCCGGTGGTCAGCCGAGCAGGGTGGCCGGGTCGGTGTACTCCAGGCCGTGCGCCTCGGCGACCTCCTTGTAGACGACCTTGCCGTCATGGGTGTTGAGGCCCTTGGCCAGCGCGGGTCGCGGCGCAGCGCCTCGACCCAGCCGCGGTTGGCCAGCTCCACGATGTACGGCAGCGTGGCGTTGGTGAGGGCGTTGGTGGAGGTGTTCGGCACCGCGCCCGGCATGTTGGCGACGCAGTAGAAGACCGAGTCGTGGACCTTGAAGGTGGGCTCGGCGTGCGTGGTGGGGCGGGAGTCCTCGAAGCAGCCGCCCTGGTCGATCGCGATGTCGACAAGGACACTTCCCGGCTTCATCCGGGAGACCAGCTCGTTGGTGACCAGCTTCGGGGCCTTGGCGCCCGGGATGAGGACGGCGCCGATGACGAGGTCGGCGTCGAGGACGGCCTTCTCCAGCTCGAAGGAGTTGGACATGACGGCCTTGACCTTCGTGCCGAAGATCTTGTCGGCCTCGCGCAGCTTGTTGATGTCGCGGTCCAGCAGGGTCACGTCGAAGCCCATGCCGACGGCGATCTGCGTGGCGTTCCAGCCGGAGACGCCGCCGCCGATGACCACGGCCTTGGCCGGGGTCACGCCCGGCACGCCGCCCGGCAGCACGCCGCGGCCGCCGGCCGCGCGCATCAGGTGGTAGGCGCCGACCTGCGGGGCCAGCCGGCCCGCGACCTCGGACATCGGGGCGAGCAGCGGCAGGGCGCGGTTCGGCAGCTCGACCGTCTCGTAGGCGATGGCGGTGGTGCCGGACTCGATCAGCGCGTCCGTGCACTCCTTGGAGGCGGCCAGGTGCAGGTAGGTGAAGAGGGTCTGGTCCTTGCGGAGGCGGTGGTACTCCTCCGCGACCGGCTCCTTGACCTTCAGCAGCAGGTCGGCGGCGGCCCAGACCTCGTCGGCGGTGTCGAGTATCTGCGCACCGGCGGCGACGTACTCGGCGTCCGTGATCGAGGAGCCGACGCCTGCGCCGCGCTCGATGACGACCTGGTGGCCGTGGCGCACCAGCTCGTGCACGCCGGCCGGGGTGATGGCCACCCGGAACTCGTTGTTCTTGACCTCGCGGGGAATGCCGACCTTCACGTCGATCACGGTCCTTGGCTCAGACGATAGGGCTATTACAAGGCATACCCGCTCGCAGGCGGGCACACCGGGAGAGACCGCAGGAGAACGTGCGGCAGAGCCAGTCTAATGAAGGTGTTCCCGCTGTCTAGCCTTTCAAAGCATCAATCTTCGACAGATGCACTACGGATTTCGCAGGCACCGGACCGATCTTCCTCCAGCATCCGCTCGGCGGCGCTCCGATGCAGGCCGGCGGCCGTGGGATCGCCGAGGCGGTCCAGGGTGTCGGCCATCCTCAGATGCAGCGCCGCCTGGAGCCGGAGGTCCTCGGCGGCACGCGCCCGGTCGGCGGCCTCCTGGCAGGTGCGCAGCGACTCCTCCGGGCGCCCGGCGTACTCCTGGACCCGCGCCAGTTCGCTCAACGCCCGCGCGTGGGCGGCCACATCACCGGCCTTGCGGTACCCGGCGACGGCCGCCCGCCAGTTCCGCAGCGCCTCGCCGTACCGGCCGGCGTAGGTGTGGGCGGCGGCGATCCGGCCGTACAGCCGGGCGGCGTCCGCGCGCTCGTCCCGGGCGAGCCGCTGGGCGAGGGCGCGCCCGAACCAGTCGGCGGCCCGGTCGTAGTCGCCCAGCTCCAGATGGGCACCACCTACGGATTCCATTGCGCGACCGGTCGCGTACGGGTCATTTGCTCTGCGTCCGGCGTCCAGTGCCGACCGGTATCGCACCAGTGCCTCGGTGGTGCGGCCGGTCCGGGCGTCCAGGTCGGCCAGGTTCAGCAGGGCGGCGGCCTGCTCGCGGGGCAGGTCCCGGCGCACGGCGACGTCCAGGACGAGCCGGTGGATGCCGTACAGGTCCGGGGCCGCGTCCTGGGTGCCGAAGTGGGCGACCATGGCCCGCACCAGCTGGGACATCAGCCGCCGGGCCAGGGTGTCCAGCTCCCCGTCGGCGACCGCGAGGCGGGCGGCGGCGAGCAGGGCGGGCCGGCGCAGCCGCAGCCAGTCGGCGGCGGCCCGGGGCGTGGGGAAGCGCAGCGCGCGCGGCATGCCGAGGAGCTTCTCGCGGGCCTTGGCGCTGTCGGTCTCGGTGATCGCCCGGCAGGACTGCAGCAGCCGCACGTACCGCTCCAGCATCCGGGCCCGGGCGAGCTGCAGCTCGGCCGGCCGGTCCTGGGCCGCGGCGAGCGAGGCGAGCCGGGGCTGCAGGCAGCCGGGCACCTCGTACTGGGGCAGCGGGGAGTCGACGGGCCGCAGCAGTCCGAGGGCGACGAAGTCGTCCAGGGCGGTGCGGGCCCCGTTGACCGAGCAGCCGGCGAGCGCGGCGGCGGTGTGCGGGTCCACCAGTCCGGCCGGGGCGAGGGAGAGCAGCCGCAGCATCCGGGCGGAGGCGCTCGGCAGGGACTTGTAGGCGAGCCGGAAGACCCGGCCCACGGGGCTGGACTCGTCGCTGCCCTCGGTCCGCAGGTGCTTGGCGAGGTCGGCGACGGCGGCCTTGGGGCGGGCGGCGAGCCAGCCGCCGGCCAGGACCAGCGCGGCGGGCTGCGCCTGGCACTCCTCGACGAGCAGCTCGGCGGCCCGGGGTCGACGGTGACCCGCACCGAGCCGATGCGCCGGGACAGCAGCTCCACCGCGGACTTGGTGTCCAGTCCGCCGAGCGTGCACGGGCGGACGTCGGCGATGCCGGTCAGCGGGCCCTCGGCGACGGCCACCACCAGGCAGTCCGGGGCGTCCGGGAGCAGCGCGTCGACCTGCTCGGAGTCGGCGGCGTCGTCCAGCAGGAGCAGCGCGCGGCGGTCGGCGAGGGCCGTGCGCAGCGCCTCGGTGAGGTCGTCCTCGGCGGCGCCGGGCGGGGTGGGCCGGTCGAGGGCGCCGAGCAGTTCCCGGGCGACGTACGCCACGGGCACGGGGGTGCCGTCCGGTTCGCTCAGCCGGGCCCGCAGCACCCCGTCGGGGTAGCCGGCCGCGACCTGGCCGACGAGTTCCTCGGCGAGCGCGGTGCGCCCCGAGCCGGGCCGGCCCGCGATGAGCAGCACGCGCGCGCGGGGGGCCTTGCGGCCGGAGAGGGTGTCGAGTCCGGCGCGCTCGATGTCGGCGCGCAGCTCCTTCAGCTCCCGGGTGCGGCCCAGGAACCCACCGTCCTCGGCCGCGTCGTACGACAGCCGCACGCCGTCCGTGTCCACCGCCTGATCCGTCACGGGCCACTCCCGATCCCACCGCGCACCGGCGCCCGCCGGAACCCCGGTTCGGGCGTTTCCCGAGCCTAGTTCAGGCGCCGGTGCCTTCCGGGGGAGCACGGCGGACGCGTCGCCCGATCGGATCAGCCGATCGTAGGACCGCCGGGCGGGGCCGGGCGCGGGACGGCGGCCGGCGGTGCCCGGGGAAGCGGCGCTACGCCTCGAAGGGCCGGGCGGGCCAGGGCGCCTCCGCCGGGCGCAGGGCGTCCAGTCCGTCGCCCTGCCGGGCGGCGACCAGCGACAGCACGCCGACGACGAGGCAGTTGTTGTGCAGCTCACCGGCGAGCACGCCCCGCACCAGGTCGGCCACCGGGACCCGCTCCAGCTCCATGTCGGCCTCTTCGTGCTCGACCTCGAAGCGCTCGCCCTCGGCCTCGGACAGCTGCCGGGCGAGGAAGATCCGCACCGCCTCGTCGCAGCCGCCGGGGGTGGTGTACACGTCGGTCAGCACCCGCCAGTCCTCGGCCTTGACGTGCGCCTCCTCGTACAGCTCGCGCTGCGCGGCGTGCAGCGGGTTCTCACCGGGGACGTCGAGCAGGCCGGCCGGGATCTCCCACAGCTTCTGGCGCACCGGGTGGCGGTACTGCCGGATCACCAGGACCCGGTCGGCGTCGTCGAGGGCGAGGACGGCCACGGAGCCGGGGTGGACCTGGTAGTCGCGGGTGACGACGCTGCCGCCGGGCATGACCACGTCGTCGGTGCGGACCGAGGTCTTGTTGCCCGTGAAGGGCGTCCGCGTCGCCCGGATCTCCCACTCCTCCGGGGTGTCCTTGATCGTCATACGCTGCTGTTCGTCCTTCCCGACGTACCGACGTGCACGAAGAAGCCGGGGCCCGCGCCGTGTGAATGCGCGCGCCCCGGCCACCGTACAACTGTTGTGCTACTTGGAAGTCTTCCGCTCGACCGCGGCCTTCACCAGGCCGCGAACAGCGGGTGCGGACGCGTCGGACGCGAGCGCAGCTCGGGGTGCGCCTGCGTGGCGACCAGGTACGGGTGGACCTCGCGCGGGTACTCGACGTACTCCACGAGCTTGCCGTCCGGGGAGGTGCCCGAGAAGACGATGCCCGCCTTCTTCTCCAGCTCCGCGCGGTAGGCGTTGTTCACCTCGTAGCGGTGGCGGTGGCGCTCCTCGACGTACTCCTTGCCGTCGTACACCTCGCGCACGATCGAGCCCTCGGCCAGCTTCGCCGGGTACATGCCCAGCCGCATGGTGCCGCCCATGTCGCCCTCGCCGGCGACGATGTCGAGCTGCTCGGCCATGGTGGAGATGACCGGGTGGGCGGTGGCCGGGTCGAACTCGGTGGAGTTGGCGTCCGAGATGCCGGCCAGGTTGCGCGCGGCCTCGATCACGATGCACTGCAGGCCCAGGCAGAGGCCGAGCAGCGGGATCTTGTTCTCGCGGGCGTACTTGATCGCGCCGACCTTGCCGAGCACACCGCGGTCGCCGAAACCGCCCGGGATGCAGATCGCGTCGACGTCGCCCAGCTGGGCCTTGGCGCCGGCCGGGGTCTTGCAGTCGTCCGAGGTGACCCACTTGATCTTCACGCGGGCCCGGTTGGCGAAGCCGCCCGCGCGCAGCGCCTCGGTGACCGACAGATAGGCGTCGGGCAGGTCGATGTACTTGCCGACCAGCGCCATCGTGATCTCGTGCTCGGGGTTGTGGACCCGGTCGAGCAGGTCGTCCCAGGTCGTCCAGTCCACGTCGCGGAAGGGCAGGTCCAGCTTGCGGACGACATAGGCGTCCAGGCCCTCGGCGTGCACGACCTTGGGGATGTCGTAGATCGAGCGGGCGTCGGGGCAGGCCACGACGGCGGCCTCGTCGACATCGCACATCAGCGAGATCTTCCGCTTGATCGCGGTGGGCACCTCGCGGTCGCAGCGCAGCACGATCGCGTCCGGCTGGATACCGATGTTGCGCAGGGCGGCGACCGAGTGCTGGGTCGGCTTCGTCTTCAGCTCACCCGAGGGGCCGATGTACGGCAGGAGCGAGATGTGCACCACGAACACGTTGTCCCGGCCGACCTCGTGCCGCACCTGGCGGACGGTCTCCAGGAACGGCAGCGACTCGATGTCGCCGACCGTGCCGCCGACCTCGGTGATCACGACGTCCACCTCGTCCGTCGCCATGCGGCGGATGCGGTGCTTGATCTCGTTGGTGATGTGCGGGATGACCTGCACGGTGTCGCCCAGGTACTCGCCGCGGCGCTCCTTGGCGATCACCGTCGAGTAGACCTGGCCGGTGGTGACGTTGGCGGAGCCGTCCAAGTCGCGGTCGAGGAAGCGCTCGTAGTGTCCGATGTCCAGGTCGGTCTCGGCGCCGTCGTTGGTGACGAACACCTCACCGTGCTGGAAGGGGTTCATCGTGCCAGGGTCGACATTGAGGTACGGGTCGAGCTTCTGCATCACGACGCGCAGGCCCCGTGCCTTGAGCAGCATGCCGAGGCTGGAGGCCGTCAGCCCCTTGCCGAGAGAGGAGGCGACACCCCCGGTGACGAAGATGTGCTTGGTCGTCGAGGATTTGGGCGGCATGGCCAAAGGGGGGCTCCCGTGGTCGCGGTCTGGGGGTGCGGTGCGGCTGCCTGCCGGAGATCTCCGGGGTTGCCGTCGCTGCGGTTCCGGGGTTTGTTTGCGCACCGGTCCACGGGCTACCAGCGTATCAGCGCCTCGGGGCGATGGCTTCCGGCCACACTCGGGGGGCCCGCCGGCGCTCCGCTCCGGGTGCCCGCCGGCGCCACGCTCCGCGCACGCACCGACACGCACGCGCGTGCGTCACCGTTTTCTCACCCGGCGCTCACCCGTTCGGCCCCGTCGCGTTGCCCGGAGCGGCCCACAGATCATCTACGTGCGTCGTATCCTGCTCGGACATTCACTGCCGAGCCCACCGGCGACACGGCACCACCCCCCGTCCGTAAGCACCGGAACAACGAGAGCTCGTCAGTCCGTTGAGCAACAATTGTCGTTTGGCGTCACCACATTTGGCCTCCGGGCCGGGCGACTGCTTTGCTTCATCGCTCAACGACGCAGGACAACACCCCTGACCCCCCTTGACCGCACTAGCGACCGCCCCCATGCGGGGTGACGTGGCCGTTCGACTGGAGATGCACGTGGCCGGGCGCATCGAAGACTACGCACTCATCGGAGACATGCAGACCGCAGCACTGGTCTGCCGGGACGGGACAGTCGACTGGCTGTGCCTGCCCCGCTTCGACTCGCACGCCATCTTCGCCGGTCTGCTGGGCACCGAGGAGCACGGTTTCTGGCGGCTGGGCCCCGCGTACGCCGCGAACGACGAGCCGCCGACGGCGGCCCGGCGCGGGTACCGCGGCGACTCTCTGATCCTGGAATCGGAGTGGGACACCCCGCGCGGCACGGTCCGCGTGACCGATTTCATGCCCCCGCGTGACGGCGCCCCCCAGGTCATCCGGATCGTCGAGGGCGTCTCCGGCCGGGTGCCGATGCGCTCGGAGCTGCGGATGCGGTTCAGCTACGGCCGGGTGGTGCCGTGGGTGCACAAGCACGAGGGGCGCACGGTGGCGGTCGCCGGCCCGGACTCCGTGTGGTTCGACACATCCGCCGAGACCTACGGCAAGGAGCTGACCACCTACGCGGACTTCACGGTCGCTCCCGGTGACCGGATCGCGTTCACCATCTCCTGGCAGCCCTCGCACAAGGAGCCGCCGCCGCTGCCCGAGCCCGAGCAGTCGCTGGAGGCGACCGAGGACTTCTGGCGGGAGTGGGTCGAGCACTGCACCTACCACGGCCCCTACCGCGAGGCCGTGGTCCGCTCGCTGATCACCCTCAAGGCGCTCACCTACGCCCCGACCGGCGGCATCGTCGCCGCGCCCACCACCTCCCTGCCGGAGGAGATCGGCGGCGTCCGCAACTGGGACTACCGCTACACCTGGCTGCGCGACGCGGCGATCACCCTGTCCTCGCTGCTGCGCACCGGCTACCGCGAGGAGGCCCGCGCCTGGCGCGAGTGGCTGCTGCGCGCGGTCGCCGGCGACCCGGAGAACCTGCAGATCATGTACGGCATCGCGGGCGAGCGCGAGCTGGGCGAGGCGGAGCTGGACTGGCTGCCCGGCTACGAGAACTCCGCGCCGGTCCGCGTCGGCAACGGCGCCGCGCACCAGCTCCAGCTGGACGTGTACGGCGAGGTCACCGAGGCCCTGCACCTGGCGCACATGACGGGTCTGGCCCGCAACGACTACGCCTCGCTGCTCCAGCTGAAGCTGATCCGCTACCTGGAGGACCACTGGCAGGAGCCGGACGAGGGCATCTGGGAGGTGCGCGGCCCGCGCCGGCACTTCGTCCACTCCAAGGTGATGGCCTGGGTCGCGGTCGACCGCACCATCAAGCTGATCGAGTCCGGGGACGCGGACGGCCCGCTGGAGCGCTGGAAGCAGCTGCGCGACGACATCCACCGGGACGTGTGCGAGAAGGGCTACGACAAGGAGCGCAACACCTTCACCCAGTCCTACGGCTCGCAGGAGCTGGACGCGTCGCTGCTGCTGATCCCGCAGATGGGCTTCCTGCCGCCGGACGACAAGCGGGTCATCGGCACCATCGAGGCGATCCAGCGGGAGCTGTCCACGCCGGACGGCTTCATCCTGCGCTATCCGACGGAGGGCGAGGACGAGGGCGTCGACGGCCTCCCCGGCGACGAAGGCGCCTTCCTGGCCTGCTCCTTCTGGATGGCCGACGACCTGGCGATGATCGGCCGGGTGGACGAGGCCCGGAAGCTGTTCGAGAAGCTGCTGTCGCTGCGCAACGACCTCGGTCTGCTGGCCGAGGAGTGGGACCCGCGGCTCCAGCGGCAGGTGGGCAACTTCCCGCAGGCCTTCAGCCACGTGCCCCTGATCGACACGGCCCTGCGCCTGACGGCTTCGGGCGCCTACGGCGGCTGACGGCTCCGGGCGCGTACGGCATCGCCGGCCCGGTCAGGTTCGGTCAGGCCTGGTCGGGCCCGTCGTCGGTCCGGTGTGCGCTGTCCTGGGCGGCAGGCGCGAGGGCGGTCAGCGTGCGCTCCCCGCCCGGGTCGCCGGCCGTCGCCGGGACGAGGGCGATCTCGTCGAGGCCGGCCGCCGCGTAGGCGTCGATCCGGGACCGTACGGCGTCGAGGCCGCCGACCAGGCCGACCGTGCCGGCGGCCTCGACGGGCAGCGCGCGCAGCAGGGCGTCGGGGCCGGCGCCGGTGCGGGCCAGTTCGACGGCCTCGCCGAAACCGGCCGCCGCGAACATCTCCCGGTACCCGGGGACGGTGAGGTAGCCGGCGACGCTGCGCAGGATCTGGGTGAGCGAGGCGGGGTCGGGGTCGACGGCGGCCGGAACCCAGGCGGCCAGTCTCGGCGGCGTGCGGCCCGCCTTCTCGGCCGCGGCCTCCAGCTTGGCGCGCAGCGCGGCGACCTGCTCCGGGGAGACGACGTCGAGGAGCATCCGGTCGGCGTGCGCGGCGGCCGTGGCGATCGCCCGGTCGCCGAAGGCGGCGACGGTCAGCGGGCCGCCCGGCGGCAGCTGCCGGCGCCGGAACCCGCTGCCGGGCACCACCGGGTCCCCCGGCGCGGTGCGCAGCAGCTCCCGCAGCGCCGCGGCCGTCTCCTCCAGGACCGCCGCCGGCCGGGTGCGGGGCAGCCCGTGCACGCCCTCGACGACCCGCTTGCTGGACGTGCCCAGGGCGACGCCGACCGGGCGTCCGGTGACGGCGGCCGTCGAGGCGGCGCCCCGGGCGAGGCTGTAGGCGTCGCGCACCGACACCGCGACGGGCCCGGCGGTCAGCGCCACCCGCACGGTCACCCCCGCGGCGGCGGTGGCCAGCACGAACGCGTCCCAGGTCGGCCCCTCGCCGAGCCACACCTCGCCGTACCCGAGCCGGTCGGCGACCGCGGCGATCCGCAGGGGCTCGTCGATCGGGCTGTCGTCCTCGCGCGCCGCGGCGACCACACTGAAGTCCATGATCCGGCCCCTACCCGGTCGGCGGGACACCAAGCCGCTGCGGGGCACCCCGCGGATGTACCCCGCCCGTCCGCGCAGGTAGCGTCCGGTCATGGACAGCGGCAGGGACAGCAGGTACGACACGCAGGGCGCCGGGATCACCGTGCAGCGGGCACTGGAGCTGCCCGGGCTGCGCGGCGGCCTCCGGAGGTCGTCGCGGGCGCCGACCGGCTGCGGCGCACCGTGCGCTGGGTGCACGCGGGTGAGGTGCCCAACATCGCGTCACTCCTCAAGGGCGGCGAACTGCTGCTGACGACGGGCGTCGGTCTCGGCGCCCGCCCCGCCGACCAGCGGGCCTTCGTGCGCACCCTCGCCGATCGCGGCATCGCCGCCCTCGTGGTGGAGCTGGGACCGCGCTTCACGCGCCTGCCCGCCGCCCTCGTCGACACCGCCCGCGCCGCGGGGCTGCCGCTGGTGCAGCTGCACCGCGAGGTGCCCTTCGTGACGGTCACCGAGGAGATCCACACCGAGATCGTCAACGGTCACTACGCGCTGCTCCAGCGCGCCGAGGAGGTGCACCGGCGCTGCACCCAGGCACTGCTGGGCGGCGGCGGGGTGCCGCAGGTCCTCGGCATCCTGGCGGACTTCGCCGGCAACCCCGTCTTCCTGGAGACGCCGGACGGCCGGCTGCTGTACGCGGCCGGGGCCGGACCGGAGGGCGCCGACCCGCTCCAGGTCTGGGAAGGGCTGCGCGGCCCGCAGAAGGACGCCCCGGCCGGCTCGGTGCTGGTGGAGGTGCCCGGCGGCGGACCCGGCACCGGGTCGGTGCGCGCCCGGCTGGTGGTGCTGCCGGTGTGCTCCCCGCCGGCGCCGGTGCACCGGATGGCGGCGGAGCGGGCGGCGGGGATCCTCGCCGTGGTGCTGATGCAGGCGCGGCAGGAGGAGGAACTGGCCGCGCGCGGGCGCGGCGACTTCCTCACCGACCTCGCCGAGGGCCGGATCAGCCCCGAGGACGCCCCGGCGCAGGCGCGGGTCCTCGGCTTCAAGCCCGGGAGCAGCCCGCTGCTGCCGGTGGTCATGCGGCTCGGTGACTCGCTGTCCCCGGCGGGCGGCGGCTGGGCGGTGCTGGCCCGGGCGGTCGCCGAGGAGCTGGCCTCGGTGGGGGTGCCCGTGCTGCTCGGGGTACGGCCGGTGGAGGGCCGGGTGCCGCTGCTGCTGGGCCTGCGCGCGGAGTCGGAGCGGCAGGCGGTGGCGGACCGGGTGGCGGCGGCGCTGCGGGCGGGTGTGGAACGGGCCGGGATGCGGCAGCCGGGGGCGCAGCCGCCGGTCGTGGTGGTCGGGGTGGCCGGCGGCTGGGCAGCGGCGGCGTCGGGGCTGCGGCACGCCGCGCAGACGGCCACCGCGGCGCAGGGGCTGACCGACCGGCCCTGGTACGACGCCCGGCGCCTCGACATCGACCTGCTGCTGTGGCGGCTGCGGGACCACCCGGACCTGGCGGCGTTCGTCGACCGGGCGATCGGCCCGCTGCGGGACCACGACAACCGTTCCCGGCCGCCGCTGCTGCCCACCCTGGAGACCTACCTGGCGCACGCGGGCCGCAAGGCGGAGACGGCACGCGAACTGCACCTGAACCGGCAGACGCTGTACAACCGGCTGGCCCGGATCGGCGAACTGCTCGGCACGGACCTGGACGACCCGCAGACGGTCCTGGCTCTGAGCCTGGCCCTGAGGGCCCGCAGACACGTCGGCTAACCCCGGCCCCGCCCCGGAGGGTCCGACGCCCGTCCCGGACCCCGGCAGGCCCGGCAGGCCCGGCAGGCCGGCGGGTCCAGCGCCCTGACGGGTCCAGCGGGCCCCGGAGGCCGAGCGCGCCCCGGCAGATCCGACGGGTCAGGCAGGTCGTGCGACCGGTACGACCGCCGCGCCCACAACGACCAGCCGGCCCGGAAGGCCCGGCGGACCCGGCGGGTCCGGCGCCCCGACGCCCGGCAGCCGCCCGGCAGGCCCGGCGCGCCCCGGCACACCCGGGCCGGCCCCGGAGGTACGGGCAGTTCCCCAAGGGCACGGACAAATCCGGCAGGCACCGGCAGATCCCGGAGGGCACGGACAGATCCGGCAGGCACCGGCAGATCCCGGAGGGCACGGGCAGATCCCGGAGAGCCTGGTAGCCCCGGCCCCGCCCCTCCCCGCCGGTCCGGTGAACGCCCGCGGTCCCTTGGTCAGAGCAGCGGGCGGTGCAGTGTCAGTTCGTCGTAGACGCTGAGGACCTGGGCGACGGTCGCGTCCTCGGTGGGCCAGGTGGCCGCCTGTCGCGCGCCTCGCTCCCGGAGCAGTTCCCTGCGCTCGGGGGCGCCGAGCAGCCGGGCGACGGCGCCGGCCAGCGCCTCGGCGTCCGAGGCCGGCACGAGTTCGGCGGCGTCACCGACGAGTTCGGGGGTGCCGCCGGCGTCGGTGGCGACGAGCGGCACACGCGCGTGAAGGGCCTCCTGGGCGAGGACCGACCGGCCCTCCCGGAGGCTGGGCAGCAGCGCGAGGTCGGCCGCCGTGAGCAGGTCGCGGACGTCGTCGCGGCGGCCGATGAGCGCCACCGGCAGGGCCTCGTCCTCGATCCGCCGCTGCAGTTCGGCGCGCAGCGGCCCCTCGCCGGCGACGACGACCAACGGCACGGGGTCCAGGTGGCGCCAGGCGCGTGCGGCGTCGAGCAGGACGTCGTAACCCCGGTGCCGTTCCAGTGAGCCGACGGCGAGCAGCAACGGGCGCCCGGTGGCGCCGAGTTCGGCCCGGAGCTTGGGGCGCAGCCGCTCGGCCTCGTCGGGGTCGAGGGGCCCGCGGGGTCCGCCGGGCAGCGCGACGGCGGCCAGCCGGGCGTCGCGCGCGCCGGTCGCACGCGCCCGGTCGACCAGTTCGGACGTGGCGCCGAGCACGACGGTGGCGGCCTTCGTCACCCGCCGCTCCAGGACGCGCAGCAGGTGGGCGCGGGCGCCCTCGGCGTGGGCGCGGTCGTGCCAGGTGACCACCAGAGGCGTGCGGATCCGCCGGCCGCCGAGGGCGAGGACGGTGCGGAAGGAGGCGTGCAGCCCGTGCGCGTGCACGAGGTCGGCGTCGGCGCACAGCGCGCGCAGGGCGGCGACGGAGACGGGGTCGCTGCTGCGCGGCACGTGCACGTGGTGGGCGCCGGCGCCGGAGAAGTCGTAGGTGCGTTCCGCTTCCGTGGGGGCGCACACCGTGACCTTCACGCCCCGCGCGACGAGCCCCGCGGCCAGGGAGCGCACGTGCGCGCTGCTGCCGGCGTTGCCTCCGCCCAGTACCTGCACGGTGCGCAGCGGCGGCTGGCCGTGCGGTGAGGGGCTGCTCACGGGGGTCACGTGGCCGGGCTCCTGGTTCGGCGTCGGGCGGGTCACGAAGAAAGTACAGAAGGATGGAGCGGTGCGGAGGCGCCGCGCGGTTTCCGGCGCGTACCGTGCCAAGGATGCCAGTACGTACGGGGGTTCGGGCACGGCGGCTCCCGCGACCGCCGATCCGCCGCGGCAACACCCCACCCCCGTTCACTCGCACGAGTGAGCCCCACGGCCCCCTGCCCCGCCTCCGCCCCCGCGTCACAGACGCACCCGGGACGCGTGCCCGGCCAGCACCCGGGACGGGTGCCCGGCCCCCCGGCCCGGACCAGCCCCCGACCCGCACCCGCCGACGGCGCCCGGCCCCACGAGCGACGGTCACCTCCCGAACGAACGGCGAACGGGCGGCGCGTGGGCGGGGAAACACCCCCGCCCGGCGGCGCGCGCACGGGAAACCCCCGCTACACCTCCGCCCGGGCCGTCTCCAGCAACTCCTCCGCATGGGCCCGGGCCGTCTCCGAGTCCTCCTGCCCGGCGAGCATCCGGGACAGCTCCCGAACCCGCTCCTCCCCTTCGAGCACCTTCACCCCGGACCGCGTCACCGACCCGTCGTTCGTCTTCTCGACCAGCAGCTGCCGGTCCGCGAACGCGGCCACCTGCGGCAGGTGCGTGACGACCACGACCTGCGCCGTCTTCGCCAGCTTCGCCAGCCGCCGCCCGATCTCGACCGCCGCCTTGCCGCCGACACCGGCGTCGACCTCGTCGAAGAGGTACGTGGGCACGGGGTCGGTCCCCGCGAAGACGACTTCGACGGCCAGCATCACGCGCGACAGTTCACCGCCGGACGCGCCCTTGGCGATCGGCCGCGGCGGCGCCCCCGGGTGCGGGGCGAGCAGCAGCTCGACCTCGTCGACGCCGGAGGGCCCGTAGGCGACCGTGCGCCCGCCGACCTCCACGCCCTCGGGGTCCTCGGTCTGCCGGATGGAGAACGACACGCGCGCGTGGGGCATCGCGAGCGAGGCCAGCTCGGCGGTCACGGCCGCGGCGAACCGCTCGGCGGCCTCCGTCCGGGCGTCCGTCAGGGCCTGCGCGAGCCCGCCGAGTTCGGCGCGCAGCGCGTCCCGCTCGGCGGTCAGCTCGCCGATCCGCTCGTCGTCGCCGTCCAGCTCGGTCAGCCGTGCGGCGCTCCGTTCCGCCCACTCCAGGACGCCGGCGACGTCCTCGCCGTACTTCCGCGTGAGCGCGTTGATCGCCGCCCGCCGCTCCTCCACGGCGGCCAGCCGCAGCGGGTCGGCGTCGAGGTCGTCGGCGTATCCGGCCAGTTCGCCGGCGACGTCCCGCAGCAGGATGCCGACCTCGCTGATCCGGTCGGCGAGCGCGGCCAGCGCAGGGTCGTGCGAGCGGACGGCGTCCAGGGCCCGCTGGGCGCCCGCGACGAGGGTCGCCGCGTCGACGCCCTCCGGGTCCTCGGGGTCGCCCGCGAGGGCGCCGTGCGCGGCCGTCGCGGCGGAGGCCAGCGCCTCGGCGTGGCCCAGCCGCTCGGCCTCCTCGGCCAGCTCCACGTCCTCGCCGGCCCGGGGTTCGACGGCGGCGATCTCGTCCAGGCCGTAGCGCAGCATGTCGGCCTCCTGGGCCCGCTCACGCGCGCGTGTGGTGATCTCCTCCAGCTCGGCGGAGACGGTCCGCAGCCGCCGGTAGGCCTCGGTGTACTTGGCGAGCGGCACGGCGACCGCGTCCCCGGCGTACCGGTCGAGCGCCTGCCGTTGCCGGGCCTGCTTCAGCAGCCCCTGCTGGTCGGTCTGCCCGTGCACGGCCACCAGCTCGTCGGCGAGCTCGGCGAGCATGCCCACGGGCACCGACCGCCCGCCCAGATGCGCCCGCGACCGCCCCTCGGCGGAAACGGTACGGCTGATGAGCAGCGCCCCGTCGTCCAGCTCGGCCCCGGCCTCCTCGGCCCGTACGACGGCCGCGGCGTCCCGGGGGACGGCGATCCGGCCCTCGACGACCGCGTTCTTGGCCCCGATCCGCACCAGCGCCGGGTCCGCGCGTCCGCCCAGCAGCAACCCCAGGCTGGTGACCACCATGGTCTTGCCCGCGCCCGTCTCGCCGGTGACGGCGGTGAAGCCGGGCGACAGCTCGACCACGGCGTCGTCGATCACACCGAGCGACCGTATCCGCATCTCCTCAAGCACGGACACGACCATACGAGGTCCGGGCCGGGGAGTGCGACCGCCCCACCCGTGTCACCGGCGGCCGCCAAGCCGCCCCGAGGGGTGCGGGGAACTGCGCGATCGTCCCCGGGCGGCCCGCACCGGCCGCCGCGCGGAAACCACCCCTTCGAGGCCTCTCAGTGCGGCGCTCCCCGCCATCCGGAGACGGGCAGCGCGAACTTCGCTACCAGCCGGTCCGTGAACGACGCGTGATGCAGCCGGGCCAGCCGCACCGGCACGGCTCCCCGCCGCACCTCCACCCGGGCCCCGGGCGGCAGCTCCACCGTCCGCCGCCCGTCGCACCACAGGACGCCCGGCGGCACGTGGGGCAGGACCTCGACCGCCAGCACCGAGTCCGGCGACGTCACCAGCGGCTTCGCGAACAGCGCGTGCGCGCTGATCGGCACCATCAGCAGCGCCTCGACCTCCGGCCACACCACCGGCCCGCCCGCCGAGAAGGCGTACGCCGTCGACCCGGTCGGCGTCGACAGCACGATCCCGTCGCAGCCGAAGCCGGTCACCGGGCGTCCGTCGATGGCGAGCACGACCTCCAGCATCCGCTCGGCGGAGACCTTCTGCACCGCCGCCTCGTTCAGCGCCCAGTCGGCGTGCACGATGTCGCCGTTGCGGTGCACGGTGACGTCGATGGTCATGCGTTCCTCGACCTCGTAGGCCCGGCTCACCACCCGGTCCACGACCTTGTCGAGGTCGTCCCGCTCGGCCTCGGCGAGGAACCCGACGCGGCCGAGGTTGACGCCGAGCATCGGCACCCCGGAGGCGCGGGCGAACTCGGCGCCGCGCAGCAGGGTGCCGTCGCCGCCCAGCACGATGAGCAGCTCGCACCCGTCGAGGCACTGCGGGGTGGCCTCCTTGACCAGTTCCACCTCGCCGGGGAGCGGCAGGTCGGCCGCCTCCGCCTCGAGCACCCGCACACCGAGCCCGGAGCGCAGCAGCCCCTTGACCACCAGTTCGGCGCTGCGCACGGCCGCGGGCCGCCCGGTGTGGGCCAGCAGGAAAACAGTACGAGCTCGGTTCTGTGTCAACGCGGCCCCTCCGCCACTGCACGGTCTGCGTCGGCCGGGTCCAGCTCGGGGGCCCCGGCCCGCAGCCACAGAAAGTACTCGACATTCCCGGACGGCCCGGGCAGCGGACTGGCGGTGACACCCCGCACCCCGAGTCCCAGCTCCCAGGCCCTGGCGGCCACCCCGCGCACCGCCTCGGCGCGCAGCTCGGGGCTGCGCACCACTCCCCCGCTGCCGAGGCGCTCCTTGCCCACCTCGAACTGCGGCTTGACCATCATCACCAGATCGGCGTCCGGCGTCACGCACCGCACCAGGGCGGGCAGCACCAGTCCGAGGGGGATGAAGGACAGGTCGCCCACGACAAGGTCCACCGGCACTCCGTCGATCGCCTCGAGCGTCAACTCGCGTACGTTCGTACGGTCCTTGACGGTGACGCGTTCATCCTGCTGGAGCGACCAGGCGAGTTGCCCGTAGCCGACGTCGACGGCGACGACGTGGGCGGCGCCGGCGCGCAGCAGGACGTCGGTGAAGCCGCCGGTGGAGGCGCCGGCGTCCAGCGCCCGCCGCCCTTCGACGACCAGGCCCCGCGGCACGAACGCGGAGAGGGCGCCGGCGAGCTTGTGGCCGCCGCGGGAGACGTAGTCGGGGTCGCTGTCGTCGGTCGCGACGACGATGGCCGCCGCGGTCTCCACCTGGGTGGCGGGCTTGGTCGCGACGGTCTTGCCGACGGTGACCCGGCCTGCGGCGATCAGCTGGCTGGCGTGCTCACGGGAGCGCGCGAGCTTCCGTCGGACCAGCTCCGCGTCGAGACGGCGGCGTGCGACTCCTGCCACGTTCGGTTCAGCTCCTGTGTGCGTACGGCGTGTCTGACGGGCGTGCGTCGAGCGCGGTGAGCGCGTCGCGCAGACCCCGGTGTACATCCTCGTACACCTCCACGTGTCCGTCCGTGGCGAGGTGGTCGGCGTCGGCCAGCCGTTCCAGGCGGGCGTCCACCTCGGCGTCGCCGGTGGGGGTGCGGGGCACGTTCAGCGGGGCGGGGCGGCGGGATCGTGCCCGGGCTCCACCGCCGGCTCGCTCTCCATCGCCGGCTCGTTCTCCGCCACCGGCTCGTTCTCCGGGGCGGGCTCGTTCTCCGGGGCCGCGTCGTTCATGCCCCGACGCTACCCCGAACCGCTGCGGTACCGTCTGTCGCGATGGCCACGATCGAGGAGTGCCGTGCCGCACTCGACAAGCTTTCGGACACCATGCGCCACGCCGAGGGGACGTGCGGGAGGCCGCGGCCCTGGACCGCTCGGTGAGCTGCCACATCACGGACCTCGACGTCACGTTCGCCGGCCGCATGGCGGACGGGGCATCGTGGTCCACGACACCCTGGAGGGCCCGCCGCGCGAGAAGGCGCAGATCCGGCTGGCCCTGACCGGTGACGACCTGGTGGCGCTGGTCGACGGCGAGCTGAACTTCGCGAAGGCCTGGGGGTCGGGCCGGGTGAAGCTGGAGGCCGGTCTGCGCGACCTGTTCCGTCTCCGGAAGCTGCTCTAGCCCCCGGCCGCGTCTGCGGGCGCCCAGGCCGGGTGGCCCGGGCGCCGGCACCCCGTCCTCCGGGCACCCGCACCCCGTCCTCCGGGCGCCCTCGACGCGTTCTCCGGGCGCCCTTCGGCCCGCCCGTGCCCCGGGCGCCCTCGGCCCCGGCTCTAGGCGCTCTGGACCGCGACCCGCTCCCGGGCCTTGCGCGCGGCGGGCACGACCAGCGGGGTGCCGGTCTCCGGGTCGTCGATGACCTGGCAGCGCAGCCCGAAGACCTCCTCGACCAGGTCCGCGGTGACGATGTCGTTGGGCGCGCCCTCGGCGATGACCCGCCCGCCGCGCAGGGCGATGAGGTGGGTGGCGTAGCGGGCGGCGTGGTTGAGGTCGTGCAGGACGGCGACGAGCGTGCGGCCCTGCTCCTCGTGCAGCTCGGCACAGAGGTCCAGCACGTCGATCTGGTGCTGGATGTCGAGGTAGGTGGTCGGCTCGTCGAGGAGCAGCAGGGGGTCTGCTGGGCGAGCGCCATGGCGATCCACACCCGCTGCCGCTGGCCGCCGGACAGCTCGTCGACGTAGCGGTCGGCCAGCTCGGCGACACCGGTCTGCGCCATGGACTCCTGGACGACCCGCTCGTCCTCGGTGGACCACTGGCGCAGCAGGCCCTGGTGCGGGTAGCGGCCGCGGCCGACGAGGTCGGCGACGGTGATCCCGTCGGGCGCGATCGACGACTGCGGCAGCAGGCCGAGGGTGCGGGCGACCTGCTTGGCCGGCATCGACTGGATGACCTGCCCGTCCAGCAGCACCCGGCCCTGCGCGGGCTTGAGCATCCGGGACAGGGCCCGCAGCAGGGTGGACTTGCCGCACGCGTTCGGTCCGACGATCACCGTGAAGGAGTTGTCGGGTATCTCCACCGACAGCTGCTCTGCGATGACGCGCTGGTCGTAGGCGAGGGTGACGTTCTCGGCGGAGAGGCGGTTCACGTTGCTCCTTCGGTTGTTCGGCCCGCTGCTCTTGCTCGTGGCGGTCCCGGCGCTCATATCCGGCCGGCCCTGCGCTCGGTGACCAGCAGCCACAGCAGATAGACGCCGCCGAGGACGCCGGTGACCACGCCCACGGGCAGCTGGTCGGCGCCGAAGGCGCGCTGCGAGATCCAGTCGGCGGTGACCAGCAGGGCGGCGCCCATGCACAGGGCGGGCACCAGGTTGGGGCCGGGCGAGCGGGTCAGGCGCCGGGCGAGCTGGGGCGCGGTGAGCGCGACGAAGCTGACCGGTCCGGCGGCGGCCGTCGCGGCGGCGGTGAGCAGCACGGCCGCCACCAGCAGCAGCATCCGCACCCGCTCGACCCGTACTCCGAGGGCGTACGAGATGTCGTCGCCCATCTCCAGCATCCGCAGCCCGCGGGCGTTGCCGAGGACGAGCGGCACCAGCACGGCGCACAGGCCCAGCAGCGGCCAGACCTGCTGCCAGTCACGGCCGTTGAGGGAACCGGTCATCCACACCACGGCGCGGGAGGCGTCCACGATGTCGGACTTGGTGAGCAGGTAGCCGTTGACCGCCGTGACGATCGCGGACATGCCGATGCCGACCAGGACGAGCCGGTAGCCGTGCACGCCCCGCTTCCAGGCGAGCAGATAGATGCCGAGACCGGTCGCCAGGCCGCCGACGAGCGCGCCGACGGTCACCTGGGTCGTCGTCCCGGAGAACAGGACGATCATCACCAGCGCGCCGGCGGTGGCGCCCTGGCCGAGGCCGAGGACGTCCGGGCTGCCCAGCGGGTTGCGGGAGATGGCCTGGAACAGGGCGCCGCCCAGGCCGAGCGACGCGCCGACCAGCAGCCCCACCAGCACCCGCGGCAGACGCAGCTCCTGGATGATGAACTCCTGGCCCGCGTTGCCGTCGCCGACCAGCGACTTGAGCACGTCGCCGACCGCGATCGGGAAGTCGCCGGTGCCGATCAGCAGCACGCTCGCCGCGCAGGCGGCGACCACCAGCAGCACGACGACCACGAGGGCCCGGACGTCGAGGCGGACCGAGATCCCTCCGGGGTCCGCACGGCGCGGTTGCTCTTCACGGCGCGGCCGGCCTTCCCGGAACGGCCGGCGTTCACTGCGGGAGTCGTCTTCACAGCTGGGCCGTCCTCCGCCGTCGTACGAGATAGATGAAGACCGGGCCGCCGAGGACCGCGGTGACGATGCCGACCTGGAGCTCCGCCGGGCGGGCGACGATCCGTCCGAGGACGTCGGCGCCGAGCAGCAGCACGGGCGACAGGATCGTGGCGTACGGCAGGATCCAGCGCAGGTCGGGCCGGTGAAGGAACGGACCACGTGCGGGACCATCAGCCCGACGAACACGATCGGCCCGCAGGCGGCGGTCGCCGCCCCGCACAGGGTGACGGCGGCGAGCATGGACAGGGCGCGCGTCCGGTTCAGGTTGGCGCCGAGCGCCTTGGCGGTGTCGTCGCCCATCTCCATGGCGTTCAGCGGCCGGGCGAGGCAGAGGGCGAGGACCGTGCCGACGGCGAAGAACGGCAGCACCTGCATGATCATGTCGTTGGTCACGGAGGACAGCGAGCCGACCGTCCAGAAACGCATCCGGCCGAGCGCCGCGTCATCCATGATCATCACGGCCTGGAGGTAGCCGTAGAGGGCGGCGCTGATCGCCGTGCCGGCCAGCGCGAGCCGGACGGGTGTGGCACCCCGGCTGCCGCCCAGGAACCACACCAGGGCTCCGACGCCCGCCGCGCCGAGGAAGGCGAACCACACGTAGCCGCTCAGCGAGGTGACGCCGAGGAAGGTGATCGCGGTGACGACGGCGGCGGAGGCACCGGCGTTGATGCCGAGCAGTCCGGGGTCGGCCAGCGGGTTGCGGGTGAGGGCCTGGAGCACGGCACCGGACAGGCCGAGCGCGGCGCCGGCGAGGAGTCCGATGACCGTCCTGGAGAGCCGCTCGTTCACGACCACGTCGCCGAACGTGCCGGTGTCGTCGAACAGGCCGTGCCAGACCTGTTGCAGGGACAGGTCCTTGGCGCCGATGGCGATGCTCGCCAACGCGACGGCTACCAGGATCGCGGCGGAGACGAGCAACCCGAGGGCGCGTATCGCCTGACGCTTGGGTGGCGCGGGAACGGGTTCCACGCGCTGTTCTGGAGGACTCTCGACCAACACCCGGTTAGGTTAGCCTACCCTGCCATTCGATCTCGATCCCCGGACACAGGTCGGACGGGATCGCCGACGCGCCCCGGGACGGGCACGGGCGCGAGCGGGCCGGTCACCTGACGGAACGTCGGCCGGACACGGACACGTCCGGGCGGGGCCGGGAGCGGGCCGGCCGAGCGGAGCCACGACCGGGCGGGCGGGGGCCGGGAACACGCCGGCCGAGCGGAGACGCGACCGTACGGAGACCGGCGGACGCCGGACGGGACGCCCGCCTGCGCGGCTCAGCAGCCCAGCCGGGCCAGCGCCTTCCCCGCATCGAGCGCGCACACGCCCTCACCGGCCGCCGTCCAGGCCGCCGCGCACAGGGCCCGCAGCCCGTCCAGCCGCTCCCCGTCGCCCTCCAGCTCCAGCCGCTCCGCACCGGCGGTCGCGGTCCAGCCACCGCACCGGAAGCCGCCGTCCGCCGCGGAGACCTCCGGCTGGCCGGTGAGCAGGCCCCGCAGATCGGCGTCGACGTACGTCGGCCGGTGCTGCGGCGGCGCGGCCAGCAGCTGCGCGGCGTCGGTGACGCCGGTCAGCACGAGCAGCGAGTCGACCTCCCCGTTGAACGCGCCCTCGATGTCGGTGTCCAGCCGGTCCCGACCACCAGGGTCGCCGGGCGCCCGTCCGCAGGACCGTCTCCCGGTGCATCGGCGGCAGCGGCTTGCCCGCGACGCGCGGCTCGGCACCGGTCGCGATGCGCACGACCTCGACCGCCGCCCCGTTGCCGGGGGCGATGCCGCGCGCACCGGGGATCGTCAGGTCGGTGTTGGACGCGAACCACGGCACCCCCCGTGCGATCGCGTAGCACGCCTCGGCGAATCTCCCCCACGGCAGCTCCGGGCCTCCGTACCCCTGCACAACCGCCGCCGGGTCGTCGTCCGCCGAGTCGACGGGCTCGAGTCCGCGCTCGCGCAGCGCCACCCGCAGTCCCTCGCCGCCGACCACCAGGACCCGCGCGCCCGCCGGGACCTCGTCGGCGATCAGCCGGGCCACGGCCTGCGCCGAGGTGATCACGTCGTCGGCGCCGGCCGGTATGCCCAGCTCGGTCAGGTGGGCGGCCACGGTGTCCGGGGTGCGCAGCGCGTTGTTCGTGACGTACGCCAGGTGCATGCCGCCCGCGCGCGCCGTCGTCAGCGACTCCACGGCGTGGACGATCGCGTTCCCCCGGCGTACACCACCCCGTCCAGGTCGAGCAGCGCCGTGTCGTACGCCTCGCTCAGGGCCTGCCCACTGGCCTCGGGCCTCGTCCTGACGCTCCGGCTCATCTGCGCATCGCTCCTCGTCCGTGCTCGTCGTCCATGCCCGCCGTCCGCGGCTCGTCGCTCCTGGTGCGACGCTCTTCCCCCGATCATCCCCCATGCCACCAACACACGTACGATGCCGGGATGAACGCAGCAGGTCACTCGGAAGCAACGGCGCGCCGGGGCCTGGAACTCACTCCGTTCCGAGGCCTCCGCTACGACCCCGCCCGGGTCGGCAGCCTGGCCGCCGTGACATCTCCGCCGTACGACGTCGTGGTCCGCCCGACGGCCTGCACCAGCTCCAGTCGAACGACCCGCACAACATCGTCCGGCTGATCCTGCCCCAGGCCGCCACCCCGGAGGCCCGCAACGAGCAGGCCGCGGGCACCCTGCGCCGCTGGCTGTCCGAGGGCGTCCTGACCGCCGACCCGGAACCGGGGCTGTACGTCTACGAGCAGCGGGACGGCACCGGCATGCTGCAGCGCGGACTGATCGGCGCCCTGCGGGTCACGGACCCCGCGGAGCGGGTGGTCCTCCCCACGAGGACGTGATGCCGCACGTGGTGGCCGACCGCGCCGCCCTGATGCGCGCCACCTCGGCCAACCTGGAGCCGCTGCTGCTGACCTACCGCGGTGACGGCGCGACGGCCGCGACGACGACGGTCGTGGAACGGACGGCCGAGCGGCCGCCGCTGCTGTCCACGACGACGGAGGACGGTGTCGGCCACCGCCTGTGGTCCGTGACCGACCCGACCGACCTGGACCGCGTCCGGTCGGAGCTGGCCCGGCAGCAGGCCCTCATCGCCGACGGCCATCACCGCTGGGCGACCTACCGCACCCTGCGCGCGGAGCACCCTTCCCCCAGTCCCTGGGACTACGGCCTGGTCCTGCTGGTGGACACCGCCCGCTACCCGCTGCGGGTCCGCGCCATCCACCGTCTGCTGCACGACCTGCCGGTGGCCAACGCCGTGGCCGCGCTGGACGGCCGTTTCCGCGTCCGCCGCCTCGACACGCCGCTGTCGGAGGCCCTGGAGGCCCTGGCGGAGGCGTCCGGCGACGGCAACGCCTATCTGCTCGCCGGCGACGGCGCCTTCCATCTCGTGGACCGGCCCGATCCGGAGCTGCTGGCCCGCACGGTCCCGCGGACCGCCCGGAGGCGTGGCGGACCCTGGACGCGACCGTCCTGCACGCCACGCTCCTCGCGGAGGTCTGGCGGATCCCCGAGGACTCGGCGGCCCACGTGTCGTACATCCACGACACGGCGGCCACGGTGGAGAAGGCCGAGCGCGACGGCGGCACGGCGGTCCTGATGCACCCGGTCCGCGAGGAGGTCGTGCGCGACCTGGCCCGGCAGGGCGTCACGATGCCCCGCAAGTCCACGTCGTTCGGCCCGAAGCCGGCGTCGGGCCTGGTGCTGCGCGCGCTGGACCTCTGACGCGAGCTGGGCCTCTGACACGAAGAAGGGGGGCGGAACCGTGTGGTTCCGCCCCCCCTTCTCGTGGGTGTCGCCGTGTGGCGTCCGCGCCCGTCAGTGGCGGTCAGTGCCGGTCAGTCCTTCTCCGGCTCCGCCGCCGCCTCCTCGCCCTCGTTCTCGTCGAGGGCGTCGACGAACTCGACGCCGTCCAGCTCGGCGAGCCGGTCGGAGGCGTCCGTGCTGCCGTCCCGGTCGGACTCGACGGCCTTCGCGAACCACTCGCGTGCCTCGCTCTCCCGGCCGGCCGCCAGCAGCGCGTCGGCGTACGCGTACCGCAGCCGAGCCGTCCACGGCTGTACGGCGTTGGAGGCCAGCTCCGAGCTCTGCAGCGTCACGATGGCCGCGTCGAGCTGCCCCATGTCGCGCCGGGCGCCGGCGGCCACGAGCCGCATCTCGACCTGTCCGGCCTTGTCGAGCTTCTGCACCTCCGGGGCTCCGGCCATGTCCAGCGCCTTCTCCGGCCGGCCCAGACCGCGCTCGCAGTCGGCCATGAGGGGCCACAGCTCCACGGTGCCGGTCATCCGCCGCGCGGCACGGAACTCGGCGAGGGCCTCGGCGTACTTCTGGTTGGCGTACGCGGCGAAACCGGCGGCCTCGCGTACGGCGGCGACACGCGACGCCAGCCGCAGCGCCACCCGCGAGTAGCCGTAGGCGCCCTCGGGGTCCTCGTCGATGAGCCGGGCCACCATCACCAGGTTCTTGGCGACGTCCTCGGCGAGGGTCTTCGGCAGGCTCTGCAGTTCCTGCCGCACGTCCTTGTCGATCTCGTCGCCGGTGACGTCCTCGGGATCGGCAGCCGCTTGATCGGCTCGCGGTCCCGGTCACGGTCGCGGTCCCGCTCCGGGCGGAAGCGGCCGCCGCCGCGCCGGTCGTCCCGCCCGCGGAAGCCGCCCGGCCGTCCGCCGCGGTCGTCCCGGCGGTCGTCGCGCCGGTCGTCGCGCCGGGGTCCGCGGGCGCCGCGGTCGTCGCGTCCGCGGAAGCCGCCCCGCTCGCCGCGGTTGTCGTCGCGATCGCGCCGGAAACCGCCGCGCCCGCCCCGGTCGTCACCACGCCGGTCGTCCCGTCGGTCGTCCCTGCGGTCATCGCGCCGGTCGTCACGCCTGTCGTCCCGGCGGTCGTCCCGCCGGCCGTAGCCGCCACCGCGGTTGTCGTCACGGCGGAAACCGCCCCGGTCGTCCCGTCGGTCGTCGCGCCGGAAGCCGCGGTCGCGGTCGTCCCGCCGATCGTCACGGCGGTAGTCCCGCCGGTCGTCCCTGCGATCGTCGCGCCGGTCATCACGACGGTCGTCCCGCCGGTCATCGCGGCGGTCGTCCCTGCGGAAGCCGCCGCGCCCGCCGCGGTCGTCCCGCGAACGGTCGTCACGTCGAGGCGCGTAACCGCCCCCACGCTCATCGTTGCGCCGGAAGGATCCGCGCTCGCCACGGTAGTCACGGCTGTCGCGCCGGTCGTCCCTGCGATCGTCCCGCCGATCGTCGCGCCGGTCATCCCGGCGGTCGTCACGCCGGCCGTATCCGCCACCCCGGTTGTCGTCACGGCGGAAACCGCCCCGTGCCCCGCGCTGACCTCCTCGGTCACCGCGGTCGTGACGGTCACCGCGAGCACCACTGTCCCGTCGCCGCTGGTCGCGCTCCGGTCGGTCGTCGGGAGAGTTGGTGGACATCGGTGACTCCTGTCTTCGGTACCGCAAGCATTGTAAAAAGAAAAGGACCCCTGGTCCCAGCTGAACGCTGGTGACCAGGGGTCCTTCCAAAGATTGTTCGGCGGCGTCCTACTCTCCCACAGGGTCCCCCCTGCAGTACCATCGGCGCTGTAAGGCTTAGCTTCCGGGTTCGGAATGTAACCGGGCGTTTCCCCTACGCTATGACCACCGAAACCCTAATGGTTTCGAGCGAACAAGCACACTCTTCATTTGTCTGTTCTGCTCAAACCGACAACGGTCGTTGTCTCAGAACCAACACAGTGGACGCGAGCCTCTATGGACAAGCCCTCGGCCTATTAGTACCGGTCAACTCCACACGTTACCGTGCTTCCATATCCGGCCTATCAACCCAGTCGTCTACTGGGAGCCTTACCCCATCAAGTGGGTGGGAGTCCTCATCTCGAAGCAGGCTTCCCGCTTAGATGCTTTCAGCGGTTATCCCTCCCGAACGTAGCCAACCAGCCATGCCCTTGGCAGAACAACTGGCACACCAGAGGTTCGTCCGTCCCGGTCCTCTCGTACTAGGGACAGCCCTTCTCAAGACTCCTACGCGCACAGCGGATAGGGACCGAACTGTCTCACGACGTTCTAAACCCAGCTCGCGTACCGCTTTAATGGGCGAACAGCCCAACCCTTGGGACCGACTCCAGCCCCAGGATGCGACGAGCCGACATCGAGGTGCCAAACCATCCCGTCGATATGGACTCTTGGGAAGATCAGCCTGTTATCCCCGGGGTACCTTTTATCCGTTGAGCGACGGCGCTTCCACAAGCCACCGCCGGATCACTAGTCCCGACTTTCGTCCCTGCTCGACCCGTCGGTCTCACAGTCAAGCTCCCTTGTGCACTTACACTCAACACCTGATTGCCAACCAGGCTGAGGGAACCTTTGGGCGCCTCCGTTACCCTTTAGGAGGCAACCGCCCCAGTTAAACTACCCATCAGACACTGTCCCTGATCCGGATCACGGACCCAGGTTAGACATCCAGCACGACCAGACTGGTATTTCAACGACGACTCCACCCACACTGGCGTGCGAGCTTCACAGTCTCCCAGCTATCCTACACAAGCCGAACCGAACACCAATATCAAACTGTAGTAAAGGTCCCGGGGTCTTTCCGTCCTGCTGCGCGAAACGAGCATCTTTACTCGTAGTGCAATTTCACCGGGCCTATGGTTGAGACAGTCGAGAAGTCGTTACGCCATTCGTGCAGGTCGGAACTTACCCGACAAGGAATTTCGCTACCTTAGGATGGTTATAGTTACCACCGCCGTTTACTGGCGCTTAAGTTCTCAGCTTCGCCCCACCGAAATGGAGCTAACCGGTCCCCTTAACGTTCCAGCACCGGGCAGGCGTCAGTCCGTATACATCGCCTTACGGCTTCGCACGGACCTGTGTTTTTAGTAAACAGTCGCTTCTCGCTGGTCTCTGCGGCCACCCCCAGCTCAGAGCGCGAAGCTCGTCACCGGAAATGGCCCCCCTTCTCCCGAAGTTACGGGGGCATTTTGCCGAGTTCCTTAACCATAGTTCACCCGAACGCCTCGGTATTCTCTACCTGACCACCTGAGTCGGTTTAGGGTACGGGCCGCCATGAAACTCGCTAGAGGCTTTTCTCGACAGCATAGGATCATCCACTTCACCACAATCGGCTCGGCATCAGGTCTCACCCTGCATGAGCGGCGGATTTACCTACCACTCGGGCTACACCCTTACCCCGGGACAACCACCGCCCGGGATGGACTACCTTCCTGCGTCACCCCATCACTCACCTACTACCAGCTCGGGTCACCGGCTCCACCACTCCCACCAACAGCAAAGCTGAAGGCAGGCGGCTTCACGGGCTTAGCATCACTGGATTCGATGTTGATCGCTTCACAGCGGGTACCGGAATATCAACCGGTTATCCATCGACTACGCCTGTCGGCCTCGCCTTAGGTCCCGACTTACCCTGGGCAGATCAGCTTGACCCAGGAACCCTTAGTCAATCGGCGCAAACGTTTCTCACGTTTGTATCGCTACTCATGCCTGCATTCTCACTCGTCAACCGTCCACAACTCGCTTACACGGCTGCTTCACCCGGCAGACGACGCTCCCCTACCCATCACGATCCCCGTTGGGGTATATATCGCAATGACACGACTTCGGCGGTACGCTTGAGCCCCGCTACATTGTCGGCGCGGAATCACTTGACCAGTGAGCTATTACGCACTCTTTCAAGGGTGGCTGCTTCTAAGCCAACCTCCTGGTTGTCTCTGCGACTCCACATCCTTTCCCACTTAGCGTACGCTTAGGGGCCTTAGTCGATGCTCTGGGCTGTTTCCCTCTCGACCATGGAGCTTATCCCCCACAGTCTCACTGCCGCGCTCTCACTTACCGGCATTCGGAGTTTGGCTAAGGTCAGTAACCCGGTAGGGCCCATCGCCTATCCAGTGCTCTACCTCCGGCAAGAAACACACGACGCTGCACCTAAATGCATTTCGGGGAGAACCAGCTATCACGGAGTTTGATTGGCCTTTCACCCCTAACCACAGGTCATCCCCAGGTTTTCAACCCTGGTGGGTTCGGTCCTCCACGAAGTCTTACCTCCGCTTCAACCTGCCCATGGCTAGATCACTCCGCTTCGGGTCTTGAGCGTGCTACTCAAACGCCCTGTTCGGACTCGCTTTCGCTACGGCTACCCCACCCGGGTTAACCTCGCAACACACCGCAAACTCGCAGGCTCATTCTTCAAAAGGCACGCAGTCACGACTGATGGGCAAGCCCATCAGCGACGCTCCCACGGCTTGTAGGCACACGGTTTCAGGTACTATTTCACTCCCCTCCCGGGGTACTTTTCACCATTCCCTCACGGTACTATCCGCTATCGGTCACCAGGGAATATTTAGGCTTAGCGGGTGGTCCCGCCAGATTCACACGGGATTTCTCGGGCCCCGTGCTACTTGGGTGTCTCTCAAACGAGCCGCTGACGTTTCGACTACGGGGGTCTTACCCTCTACGCCGGACCTTTCGCATGTCCTTCGCCTACATCAACGGTTTCTGACTCGTCCCACGGCCGGCAGACCGTGGAAGAGAGATCCCACAACCCCGCATGCGCAACCCCTGCCGGGTCTCACACGCATACGGTTTGGCCTCATCCAGTTTCGCTCGCCACTACTCCGGAATCACGGTTGTTTTCTCTTCCTGCGGGTACTGAGATGTTTCACTTCCCCGCGTTCCCTCCACACTGCCTATGTGTTCAGCAGCGGGTGACAGCCCATGACGACTGCCGGGTTTCCCCATTCGGACACCCCCGGATCAAAGCCTGGTTGACGACTCCCCGGGGCCTATCGCGGCCTCCCACGTCCTTCATCGGTTCCTGGTGCCAAGGCATCCACCGTGCGCCCTTAAAAACTTGGCCACAGATGCTCGCGTCCACTGTGCAGTTCTCAAACAACGACCAACCACCCATCACCCCGAACCAGTAGTCCGAGTGCACTGGGGCCGGCACCGAGGGGGTTCATTCCCTCAGATACCCAACAGCGTGCCCGACCAGCATCCACCCGGAGATCGTGCGTTCCACGCTCTTACGAGCAGTACTAGCAGCCTCCGACCCAGACTCTGGCCGAGTAGTCAACGTTCCACCCATGAGCAACCAGTGCGAGACGTTCGCTCGCATGCTGGCCTCTGGACCGCCGAGGCGGCCTAGAAGTGCTCCTTAGAAAGGAGGTGATCCAGCCGCACCTTCCGGTACGGCTACCTTGTTACGACTTCGTCCCAATCGCCAGTCCCACCTTCGACAGCTCCCTCCCACAAGGGGTTGGGCCACCGGCTTCGGGTGTTACCGACTTTCGTGACGTGACGGGCGGTGTGTACAAGGCCGGGAACGTATTCACCGCAGCAATGCTGATCTGCGATTACTAGCGACTCCGACTTCATGGGGTCGAGTTGCAGACCCCAATCCGAACTGAGACCGGCTTTTTGAGATTCGCTCCACCTCGCGGTATCGCAGCTCATTGTACCGGCCATTGTAGCACGTGTGCAGCCCAAGACATAAGGGGCATGATGACTTGACGTCGTCCCCACCTTCCTCCGAGTTGACCCCGGCGGTCTCCCGTGAGTCCCCAGCACCACAAGGGCCTGCTGGCAACACGGGACAAGGGTTGCGCTCGTTGCGGGACTTAACCCAACATCTCACGACACGAGCTGACGACAGCCATGCACCACCTGTACACCGACCACAAGGGGGCACCCATCTCTGGATGTTTCCGGTGTATGTCAAGCCTTGGTAAGGTTCTTCGCGTTGCGTCGAATTAAGCCACATGCTCCGCCGCTTGTGCGGGCCCCCGTCAATTCCTTTGAGTTTTAGCCTTGCGGCCGTACTCCCCAGGCGGGGCACTTAATGCGTTAGCTGCGGCACGGACAACGTGGAATGTTGCCCACACCTAGTGCCCACCGTTTACGGCGTGGACTACCAGGGTATCTAATCCTGTTCGCTCCCCACGCTTTCGCTCCTCAGCGTCAGTATCGGCCCAGAGATCCGCCTTCGCCACCGGTGTTCCTCCTGATATCTGCGCATTTCACCGCTACACCAGGAATTCCGATCTCCCCTACCGAACTCTAGCCTGCCCGTATCGACTGCAGACCCGGGGTTAAGCCCCGGGCTTTCACAACCGACGCGACAAGCCGCCTACGAGCTCTTTACGCCCAATAATTCCGGACAACGCTTGCGCCCTACGTATTACCGCGGCTGCTGGCACGTAGTTAGCCGGCGCTTCTTCTGCAGGTACCGTCACTTTCGCTTCTTCCCTGCTGAAAGAGGTTTACAACCCGAAGGCCGTCATCCCTCACGCGGCGTCGCTGCATCAGGCTTTCGCCCATTGTGCAATATTCCCCACTGCTGCCTCCCGTAGGAGTCTGGGCCGTGTCTCAGTCCCAGTGTGGCCGGTCGCCCTCTCAGGCCGGCTACCCGTCGTCGCCTTGGTGAGCCGTTACCTCACCAACAAGCTGATAGGCCGCGGGCTCATCCTGCACCGCCGGAGCTTTCCACCACCAGAGGATGCCCCAGTGGTTGTATCCGGTATTAGACCCCGTTTCCAGGGCTTGTCCCAGAGTGCAGGGCAGATTGCCCACGTGTTACTCACCCGTTCGCCACTAATCCCCACCCGAA
This sequence comes from Streptomyces sp. SW4, assembly GCA_003248315.1. Lineage (GTDB taxonomy): Bacteria > Actinomycetota > Actinomycetes > Streptomycetales > Streptomycetaceae > Streptomyces. The sequence goes on along the minus strand of QKWM01000004.1, from coordinate 4,298,580 downwards.
GGTGGTTCATCGTTCGACTTGCATGTGTTAAGCACGCCGCCAGCGTTCGTCCTGAGCCAGGATCAAACTCTCCGTGAATGCTTACCGGTGATCCGGTATCACCACGAGAGCGGAACATCGGGAGGAATAGTCCCGACGTTCACAGCGTCCTCGCTGTGTTTTTCAAAGGAACCTCGCCCTCCCGGAATGGGAGAGACGGGGTATCAACATATCTGGCGTTGACTTTTGGCACGCTGTTGAGTTCTCAAGGAACGGACGCTTCCTTCGTACTCACCCTCTCGGGCTTTCCTCCGGGCGCTTCCCTTCGGTGTTTCCGACTCTATCAGATCCTTTTCCGATCCGATTCCCAGTCGGGGGGTTTGCCGTCTGCCTCGGAGTTTTCGCCCCGGCGGCTTTCGACATTCACTACGTTAGCCGATTCCCTCCCGGAACTCATAATCGAGTTCCGCGCGTTCGAATTCAGGCATGCGGGCACACCGAATTCGCCCCGTCGAAGGGAGTCGTAGGTAGTGGGTTGGCCGCTCCGGCTGCAGGCGATGCCGTACCCGGTTCAGCGGCTCGGGCTACGTTACGCCGCGCGCAAGGGCGCGTCAACTTCGGCGACGCCTCGGCGTGTGGGCCCGGTACGGGCTGACCGTCGGGTCGTCGGCGACCCAGAACCGCCAGGGGTGGACGGCCCCTTCGCCGGCGACACCGGTGCGCGGTCCGCTCCGTACCTGGTCACCGGGTACGGCCGTACCGGTGAGGACGCGCAGCGGGGTCTCCCCGGGGGTGCACGCGTCCGTGCCGTTCAGGGCCCGGTCCACGCCCAGCGCGGTGGCGAGGCGGGCGGGGCCTTTGGCCAGTTCCTTGTCGTTGCGGGCCGAGAGGCGACGGGTGCGGGCCAGCTCGGCGCCCTCGACGATCTCCCCCGCGCGCAGCAGTACGGCGCTCGCCCGGCCCTCGGGGCCGCACACCAGGTTCATGCAGAACCACATGCCGTAGGTGAAGTAGACGTACACGTGTCCGGGGGGACCGAACATCACGTCGTTGCGGGGTGTCCGGCCGCGGTAGGCGTGCGAGCCCGGGTCGTTCTGGCCGTCGTAGGCCTCCACCTCGGTGAGGCGGAGGGCGATCGGGCCGTCGGGGGTGCTGCGGACCAGGATGCGGCCCAGGAGGTCGGGGGCCACCTCCAGGACGGGGCGGTCGAAGAACTCCCGGGCAGGGGCGTACGGTCAGGGCTCGCGATCATGCCGTCCGAGCGTAACGCAGACGGGTGAGGCGCCGGGGTGGTCGGACGGCGGGCGGCTTGCCAGGGTGGGTCCCGGAACCGGCCGCGGCCGGATCGCGTTTGTAGGGATCAAGGGTTCACTCGTAAGCCTGGGAGAGGAAGAGACATGGCGTTCAAGAAGCTGCTCGCGAGCCTGGGGGCCGGCGGGGCCTCGGTCGAGACGGTGCTCAACGAGGTCAACGTCGTCCCGGGCGGTGTCGTCCAGGGCGAGGTCCGTATCCAGGGCGGGTCCGTCGACCAGCAGATCGAGGGGCTGTCGGTCGGTCTGCAGGCCAAGGTCGAGGTGGAGAACGGCGACCAGGAGTACAAGCAGGACATCGAGTTCATCAAGTCGCGGCTCGGCGGTGCCTTCGAGCTGAAGGCGAACGCCGTGCACGCGGTGCCGTTCGGGCTGGAGATCCCTGGGAGACGCCGATCACGATGATCGACGGTCAGGCCCTGCGGGCGATGCACATCGGTGTCACGACCGAGCTGGAGATCGCGCGCGCGGTCGACTCCGGCGACCTGGACCCGATCAACGTGCACCCGCTGCCGGCGCAGAAGGCCATCCTCGACGCGTTCATCCAGCTCGGTTTCCGCTTCAAGAACGCGGACATGGAGCGCGGGCACATCCGGGGCACGCGGCAGAAGCTGCCGTTCTACCAGGAGATCGAGTTCTTCCCGCCGCAGCAGTACCGGGGGCTGAACCAGGTCGAGCTGAGCTTCGTGGCCGACGAGCGGGAGATGGACGTCGTCCTGGAGATGGACAAGAAGCCCGGTCTGTTCAGCGAGGGCAGCGACACCTTCCGGTCGTTCAAGGTCGGGCTGAACGACTACCAGGGGACGGACTGGGCGGCGTACCTCATCCAGTGGCTGTCCGAGGTCGGCAGCAAGCGGAACTGGTTCTGAGGGTTCTAGGCTCGGGACCGAGAACCGAACCCGATCAGGAGGTACCGAGGTGACCGAGCTCAAGCGGCGGCCGCTCCCCCACGACTTCCACCCGCCCGTGCCGTCGTTCACGGTGACGAGCGAGGACGTCCAGGAGGGAGCGACGCTCAAGGACGCTCAGGTCTACGCGGCCGGCAACACCTCACCGCACCTGCGGTGGGAGGGCTTCCCGTCCGAGACCAAGAGCTTCGCCGTGACCTGCTACGACCCGGACGCCCCGACGGGCAGCGGATTCTGGCACTGGGTGGTGTTCGACATCCCGGCCTCGGTGACCGAGCTGCCGGCCGGTGCGGGCAGCGGCAAGTTCGAGGGACTGCCCGAGGGCGCCGTCCAGGTGCGCAACGACTACGGGACGAAGGACTTCGGCGGGGCCGCCCCGCCGGCGGGCGACGGCCCGCACCGGTACGTCTTCACGGTGTACGCCGTGGACCAGGAGAAGCTCGGTCCGGACGCCGAGGCGACCCCGGCGGTCGTCGGCTTCAACCTGCGCTTCCACACCCTCGCGCGGGCGCAGCTGATCGGTGAGTACGAGGTGCCGGCCGCCTCCGAGTAGTTCCGCGTTCTTCACGTGACGTTTGCCCGCCCCCGGTCCTGGAAGTGATCGGGGCGGGCACGTTTATTGCGTTGTCCATCCCGGCGTGCCCGGCCAGAGTTGATCCCAGCCCGCCAGGGGGTGGGCCGGTGCGCACGGGAGGTGGGCTGGTATGCGGGACACGCTGGTGCTGAACGCGAGCTTCGAGCCGCTGTCGACGGTGACGTTGAACCGAGCCGTCGTTCTGGTGCTCCAGGACAAGGCCGTCGTCGAGCAGGCCCACCCCGAACTGCGGATGCGCGGAGCCGCGGTCGACATACCCGTGCCGCGGGTGATCAGGCTGTGCAGGTACGTACGGGTGCCGTTCCGAAGACGAGCGCCGTGGTCGAGGCGGGGCGTGCTGGTCCGGGACCGGCACCGGTGCGCGTACTGCGGCCGCCGGGCGACGACCGTGGACCATGTGGTGCCGCGGTCGCAGGGCGGGCAGGACACCTGGCTGAACACGGTCGCGTCGTGTGCGGAGGACAACCACCGCAAGGCGAACCGGACGCCGGAGCAGGCGGGGATGCCGCTGCTGCGGGAGCCGTTCGAGCCGACGCCGGCGGACGCGATGCTGCTGGCGCTGGGCCGGGAGGACCTGGAGGCGCTGCCGGAGTGGCTGGCGCTGGACGCCGCCTGAGGGCTTCGCCGTACGAGGTGATGCGCGGCGCCGGGTGCCGGTTCGCCGTGGCCGGCCGACCGCGCAGTTCCCGCGCCCGTCGAGGGCGCGGGGCCGCTCTTCGTCCAAGCCGTGTCGTCAGTCGATCGAGGGCTTCTCGCGGCGTTCCTGGGCCGGGACGTTGGCGCTCGCGGGTGCCGAGCCTCCGCCCATCGGGCCGAAGTTGCCGATGGCGCCCGACAGGCCCTTGAGGGCGTCGCCGATCTCGCTGGGGACGATCCAGAGCTTGTTGGCGTCGCCCTCGGCGATCTTCGGCAGCATCTGCAGGTACTGGTAGGAGAGCAGCTTCTGGTCCGGGTCGCCGGCGTGGATGGACTCGAAGACCGTCCGGATGGCCTGGGCCTCGCCCTCGGCGCGCAGGGCCGCCGCCTTGGCCTCGCCCTCGGCGCGCAGGATCTGGGACTGCTTCTCGCCCTCGGCGCGCAGGATCTCGGACTGGCGGACACCTTCGGCCTGGAGGATGGCGGCGCGCTTGTCGCGGTCGGCGCGCATCTGCTTCTCCATCGAGTCCTGGATGGAGGTGGGCGGTTCGATGGCCTTCAGCTCGACGCGGTTGACGCGGATGCCCCACTTGCCGGTGGCCTCGTCGAGGACGCCGCGCAGGGCGGCGTTGATCTCCTCGCGGGAGGTGAGGGTGCGCTCCAGGTCCATGCCGCCGATGATGTTGCGGAGCGTGGTGACGGTGAGCTGCTCGATGGCCTGGATGTAGCTGGCGACCTCGTACGTCGCGGCGCGGGCGTCGGTCACCTGGTAGTAGATGACCGTGTCGATGTTGACGACCAGGTTGTCCTGGGTGATGACCGGCTGCGGGGGGAACGGGACGACCTGCTCGCGCAGGTCGATGCGGTTGCGGATGGTGTCGATGAACGGGACGACGATGTTCAGTCCCGCGTTCAGGGTCCGTGTGTAGCGACCGAAGCGCTCGACGATGGCCGCGCTGGCCTGCGGGATGACCTGGATGGTCTTGATCAGGGCGATGAAGACCAACACCACCAGGATGATCAAGACGATGATGACCGGTTGCATCGTCGCTTCCCCGTACCCCTTCTCCCGCTGCTCCGCCGTCGGCGCTCTCGGCAGATCCTAATGGCTAGAGATCTTACGGTTGTTGAGGTGCCGTCACATGACGATCGCCGTGGCTCCCTCGATGTCCACGACGTCGACCTCCTGGCCCGGTTCGTAGGCGCGGCCGGAGTCGAGGGCACGCGCCGACCAGACCTCGCCGGCGAGTTTGATCCGGCCGCCGGAGCCGTCCACACGCTCCAGGACGACGGCCTGTCTGCCCTTCAGCGCCTCCACGCCGGAGGCCAGTTGGGGCCGTTGGCTGCGGTGCCGGGCGGCGATGGGCCGGACGACGGCGATGAGGGCGACCGAGACGACGACGAAGACGAGGACCTGGACGACGAGTCCGGCGCCCAGACCGGAGGCGATCGCCGCGGCGACGGCGCCGACGGCGAACATCCCGAACTCCGGCATCGCGGTCACGACGAGCGGGATTCCGAGTGCCGCCGCGGCGACGAGCCACCACACCCATGCGTCGATGTCGTTCACGTGGTCATGGTAGGTCCGCGGACCGTCGCGGGGACAGGGCGCGAAGGGAGCGGGTCAGGACGCGCGAGGGGGCGGGTCAGGTCAGCGGGAGCCCCTGGGCGGTCCAGCGGTCGCCGGCCTGCTCGACGACGAGCGGCAGGCCGAAGCAGAGGGAGAGGTTGCGGGAGGTCAGTTCCAGCTCGATGGGGCCGGCGGCGAGGACCTTGCCCTGACGGATCAGCAGGACGTGGGTGAAGCCGGGGGCGATCTCCTCGACGTGGTGGGTGACCATGATCATCGAGGGGGCGATCGGGTCGCGGGCCAGGCGGCCGAGGCGGCGTACGAGGTCCTCGCGGCCGCCGAGGTCGAGGCCGGCGGCGGGCTCGTCGAGGAGCAGCAGCTCGGGGTCGCTCATCAGGGCGCGGGCGATGAGGGTGCGCTTGCGCTCGCCTTCGGAGAGGGTGCCGAACCTGCGGTCCAGGTACTCGCTCATGCCGAGGCGGTCGAGGAAGGCGCGGGCGCGCTGCTCGTCGATGTCCTCGTAGTCCTCCTGCCAGGTGGCCGTCATGCCGTAGGCGGCGGTGAGCACGGTCTGCAGGACGGTCTGGCGCTTGGGGAGCTTGTCGGCCATGGCGATGCCGGCCATGCCGATGCGCGGGCGCAGCTCGAAGACGTCGGTGCCCGGCTTGCCGAGCGTCTCGCCGAGGATGGTGGCGGTGCCGGTGGTGGGGTAGAGGTAGCTGGACGCGACGTTGAGGAGGGTGGTCTTGCCGGCGCCGTTGGGGCCGAGGATGACCCAGCGCTCGCCCTCCTTGACCGACCAGGAGACCTGGTCCACCAGAGCCCGGCCCTCGCGGACCACGGATACGTCCTGAAGCTCCAGAACATCGCTCATGAGCGCGTTGTCTCCCCTTGCAGTGTGGCCGGTTCCGGCTGTCGCGTACGCGTGTGGGCTCGGGTCGCCGCGCCGGTGGGCGCCGCCCTCTAGAAATCTACGCCACCGGTCGGCTCGTCCGTTCCCTCGGTCCGGTCCTTAGGGTGGGGGCATGCTCACGGAACCACGTGCAGGGCGCCTCGCCGCCCGGGGAAACGCCCTTATTGCCGGACTTGTCGCGCCGGACGACGCGGTCGTCGCCATCGTCGGCGAGGACGCCGTGCACCGGGTGGACGGGCTGCCGGGCGAGTCGGCGCCCGTCGGTCTCACGCTCGCGCTCGGGCGGCTGCGGGCGCTCGGGGCGACCGGGCTGCGGGTGGCGCTGCCCGCGCCGGGGCATCCGCTGGGGCTGAGCGGGCCGCCGGAGTTCAACAAGCGGGCGCTGGAGGCCGAGGAGGCGGTGGTCTGCCACGGTGCCGCGCTCGGGCTGGTGCCGGAGGTCTACGAGGCCGGGCCCGAGGGTGACGTGCATGTCGAGGTCGTCTGGCACTGTCTGCCGGTGCGGGAGGCGCCGCCCGCGGACGTGCCGTCGCTCGGTGAGGCGGAGCGGGAGCTGGCGGAGGCGTTGCGGGAGGCGACGGAGGTGCTGACGCGGCTGGACGTGGCCGGGTCGGGGCCGGTGGCCGAGGCGGCGATCGCCGCGTACCGGGCGCGGGCGGAGGCGGGGCGGGAGGTGCTGGCGCCAGGGTATCCGCCGCGGGCGGTGCGGGTGCTGGAGCTGGCGCAGCGGGTGGGGGCGCTGATCTCGCTGGCGTACGAGAACGGGCACGGGGGTGCGGTGAGTGCGGGTGAGATGGCGGCGCGGGGGCCGCGTTGCGGCCGGTGGAGCGGACGGCTCGGCGGGCGCAGGTCGCCGCGTACAACTCCGTTGTGGAGGAGCGGGAACGGGGGTGAGGTGACGTCCGTCGGGGTGGGGGACGTCCGTCGGGGGGTGACCGGCGTCGGGGCCGGGTGACGTCCGTCGAGGGTGACCGGCGCCGGGGCCGGGTGACGTCCGTCGAGGGTGACCGGCGCCGGGGCCGGGTGACGTCCGTCGAGGGTGACCGGCGTCGGGGTGACGGGTGGGTGTGCCGGGGGTGTGGGCTGCGGCGCGCTTTTTGCGGGCGGGGTGCTGAACGGCGTTCGTGGCCGGGGGGGCGTGCGCTGTGGCGTTCGTGGGGTGCGCTGACCGGCGTTGGTGCGGGGGGGTGCGCTGCCCGGCGTTGGCGGGGTGCCGCCCGCGCCCACCCGTGCCGCCCCAGCGGCACGACTGCCCGCGGGCTGCCGGCGTGAGGGCGGGGGCCGCGGGGGCGCGAGGGGCTGTGGCGCGGGCGCGAGGGGCTGTGGCGCAGGCGCGGGGGCTGCGGCAGCGGGCGTTGGAGCTGGTGCTGGCGCTAGGGGCTGCGGCGCGGGTGCGAGAGATGCGGCGCCGGGGGGCACGCCAGCGCGGGTGCGAGGGATGCGGCGCCGGGGGCACGCCAGCGCGGGCGCGAGAGGAGCGCGGCGCCTGGTCTCCGGACCGGGCACGGTGTGGGGCACGTGCGGGGGTGGTGGGAGGGGCGGCGTGTTGTGGGGGCGTGAGGCCCGCGGGGGTTGGGGGGTCCGCCCGCGGGCCGGGCGTGGGGGCCTCGTCAGCGGTTGAGGCCGAGGTTGCCGAAGGCCGGGTTCAGCACGCCGATGACGTTCACGCTGTTGCCCACGGCGTTGACCGGGATGTGGACCGGCGCCTGGACGACGTTGCCCGAGCCGACGCCCGGGGAGCCGACGGCCTTGCCGTGCGCGGCGGCGCCGTCGGTGGCGGACGCCAGGCCGGCACCGGCGGCGACGAGACCGCCGGCCATCATCGTCACGGCCGCTGCCTTCTTCAGGTTCTTCACTTACAAGCCCTCCTTGCGATTGCCGCGGCAGTCGCCGCAGCACGCACTGGAGAACGGCCGGGCGCCGGGTGGGATACGCCATCCGGGGACATTCCCACGACGGTATGAATCTCAGCCCGGAGGGGAACCTTCCGAATTGCCGCCTCCGCTTGGCATCGCCGCCTCCGCTCGGCCGGCGTGACGCGTCCCCGGGGTTCAGCCGGTCACTCCGTGGCGTACGGCCCACAGGGCGGCCTGGGTGCGGTCGGCCAGGTCGAGCTTCATGAGGATGTTGGAGACGTGCGTCTTCACCGTCTTCTCGGAGAGCACCAGGGCGCGGGCGATCTCCCGGTTGGAGCGGCCGTCCGCTATCAGCCCGAGCACCTCGCGCTCCCGTTCCGTGAGCGATCCGGCTCTGCCGGGGCCGGGGCTGCCCTGCTCCTCGGCGAGGAGGGCGCCGGCGACCTCGGGCTGGAGGAGGATGTGCCCGGCGTGGACCGAGCGGATGGCGCCGGCGAGCGCGTCCGGGTCCACGTCCTTGTAGACGTAACCGGCGGCGCCCGCGCGCAGGGCCGGGACCACCGTGCGCTGCTCGGTGAAGCTGGTCACGACCAGGACGCGCGCGGGGTTGTCCAGCTCGCGGAGCCTGCGGAGGGCGTCGACGCCGTCCATCCCCGGCATCTTGACGTCCATGAGGATCACGTCGGGGCGCAGCTCCTCGGCACGGGCGACCCCCTCAGCACCGTCGGCGGCCTCGCCCACGACCTCGATGTCGTCCTGCACCTCCAGGAACGTGCGCAGCCCCCGGCGGACCACCTGGTGGTCGTCGACGAGCAGGACCTTGATCGCATCAGCCACCGGGGACCTCCATCTCGATCGTGGTGCCCTTGCCGGGCGCCGACTCCACGGTCAGCCGGCCGCCGACCCCGCTCGCCCGGTCCCGCATGGAGACCAGCCCCAGATGCCGTCCCGCCCGGCGCACCGCGCGCGGGTCGAAACCGCTGCCGTCGTCGGTGATCCGCAGCACGGCGCCGGCACCGCGCCGGTCAAGCGTCACGTCGACGTGCTCGGCCCCGGAGTGGCGCAGCGCGTTGTGCAGCGCCTCCTGGGCGACGCGCAGCAGCGCCTCCTCCTGGGCCGCGGGCAGGGCCCTGACGCCGTGACCGGTGAAGGTCACGCGCGCGGTGTGCGCGCGGTCCAGGACCTGGGTCTGGGTGCGGAGGGTGGCGACGAGGCCGTCCTCGTCGAGTGCGGCGGGGCGCAGTTCGACGACGGCGGCGCGCAGTTCGTCGGCGGCCTCGGCGGCGAGGGCGGCCACCTGCTGGAGCTCGCCCTTGGCGCGGGAGGGATCGCGGTCGACGAGCCGGGCGGCGGCCTGGGCGGTCAGCCGCAGGGAGAAGAGTTTCTGGCTGACCGCGTCGTGCAGTTCGTGGGCGAGGCGGGAGCGCTCCTCGGCGATGGTCAGCTCGCGGCTGCGCTCGTACAGGCGGGCGTTGGTCAGGGCGATCGCCGCGTGCTGGGCGAGGATGCCGAGCAGTTCCTCGTCGTCCTCGGTGAAGCCGCAGCCGCCGGCCGGCCGGGAGCAGTTCTTGTTGGCGAGGAACAGGGCGCCGATGACCTCGTCGCCGTCGCGGATGGGCAGGCCGAGGAAGTCGGCGAGGTCGGGGTGGGCGGACGGCCAGCCCTCGAACCGGGGGTCCTCGCGGACGTCGGCGAGCCGCTCCGCCTTGGCCTCGCGCAGCATGGCGGCGAGGATGCCGTGCTGGCGGGGCAGCGGGCCGATGGCCTTCCACTGTTCGTCGCTGACACCGTCGACCACGAACTGGGCGAAGCCGCCGTGGTCGTCGGGGACGCCGAGCGCGGCGTACTGCGCGTCGAGCAGCTCGCGGGCGGAGGCGACGATCGTCTTGAGGACGTCGCGCACCTCTAGGTGCCTGCTCATGGCCAGCAGCGCGGAACTCACCGCGGCGAGGCCGGACCGGGGGCCGTGACTCATGTCCTCACGGTACCGGCGGGGTGCGACAGCGCAGATCGGACCAGTGGCGGCCGGTGCCTGGGCCGGTGGGCCTAGGCCGGAGGTCCCGCCGGTGCGGCCCGGGCCGCAGGTCCCCGCGCGTGGGACCTGCGGCGGAGGGCTCCCGTGGGTCCTGGGGCGAAGGGCCCGCCCGTGCGGGCCTAGGGCGAAGGGCCCCCCGGGTTGCTGCCCGTGGCCGAGGCGGCCGTCGGGGGCCCGTTCCTACGGTGAGGTCACCGATCGAGGACGTGCAGCGAGGGGATGGCCATGCCGGTAGCGATCATCACGGGGGCTTCGAGGGGGCTGGGGCGGGCGCTCGCCGGGGCGCTGGCCCGGCGCGGCTGGGATCTGGTGCTCGACGCGCGGACCGCTCGGCCGCTGCGGGAGACGGCCGCGGAGCTGGAGTCGTACGGCGCGCGCGTGGCGGCGGTCCCGGGGACGTCACGGAGGCCGGGCACCGGTCCGCCCTGGTGGCGGCGGCGTGGCGGCTGGGCGGCGTCGATCTGCTGGTGAGCAATGCGAGCGCGTTGGGCGCCGAGCCGCTGGTGCGGCTGGAGGAGCTGCCGGTGGACGGGCTGCGGCGGGCGCTGGAGGTGAACGCGGTGGCGGCGCTGGGGCTGGTGCAGGAGGCGCTGCCGCTGCTGCGCGCGTCCGGCGCGGGGCGGTGATCGCCGTCAGCTCCGACGCGGCGGCCGAGGCGTACGAGACGTGGGGCGGGTACGGGGCCTCGAAGGCGGCGCTGGACCAGCTGGCGGCCGTGCTGGCGGTGGAGGAACCGGCGCTGCGGGTCTGGTCGGTCGACCCCGGCGACATGGCCACCGCCCTGTATGCGGCGGCGGTGCCGGACGACGACGCTCCGCGGCCGGATCCGGACAGTGTCGTCCCGGCGTTCCTGAGGCTGCTGGACGAGCGGCCGGCCAGCGGCCGCTACGGCGCGCCGGCGCTGCTGGAGGGCGGCGATGACGGTCGCCCTGCGGGTTCCGCCGGAGCTGTCGGCGCGGGTGCCGGTCGAGCAGCGGGAGCCCGGCCGCGACCGGGACGCCGTGCGGCTGCTGGTGTCGCGCGGCACGGAGGTGGCGCATCACGCGTTCACGGACCTGCCGCGGCTGCTGCGCGCCGGTGATCTGCTCGTCGTCAACACCTCGGCGACGCTGCCCGCCGCCGTCGACGGGTGGACCGGGCACGCGCGCGTGGTGGTGCATTTCTCCACGCGCGGGGACGACGGGCGGTGGGCGGTGGAGTTGCGTGAGCCCGACGGACGGGGCACTACGCGCGCGCGTGCGGGACGCGCGGGTACAGAGGTGCGGCTGCCCGGGGGCGGGCGGCTGGTGCTCCAGGAGCCGCTGAGTGCGCGCGGCGAGCGGTTGTGGTGGGCGCGGGTGGCGGGCCCGGAGGTGCCGGGGCTGCTGCGGGCCCACGGGCGGCCGATCCGGTACGCGTACACGGAGCGGGACCAGCCGCTGTCGGCGTACCAGACGGTGTTCGCGCTGCCCGCCGCCGACGGGGCGGGCAGCGCGGAGATGCCGAGTGCGGCGCGGCCCTTCACGGCGCGGATGGTGACGGAGCTGGTGAGCCGGGGGGTGCGGTTCGCGCCGGTGACGCTGCACACCGGGGTGGCCTCGGCGGAGGCGCACGAGCCTCCCTGTCCGGAGCGGTTCGCGGTGCCGGAGGCCTCGGCGCGGGCGATCAACGCGGTCGCCGCCGGGGACGGGCGGGTGATCGCCGTCGGGACGACGTCCGTGCGGGCGGTGGAGTCGGCCGTCGGTGCCGACGGCGCCGTACGGGCGCGGGCGGGCTGGACGGATCTGGTGGTGACGCCGGAGCGCGGGGTGCGGGTGGTGGACGGGCTGCTGACGGGCTGCATGAGCCGGAGGCCTCGCATCTGCTGATGCTGGAGGCGGTCGCGGGGCGGGCGGCGGTCGACCGGGGTACGAGGCGGCGCTGCACGGGCGCTACCTGTGGCACGAGTTCGGGGACGTGCATCTCCTCCTGCCGGCGGACGGCCCTCACGGCATGCATTGCTCCGGCAACTGCGGGTGAGACCGGACGGGGGTCCGTGTGAGCCCGCGCATAGGGTCCAGATCACGTACGACCGGGAGTAGGAGTACGACTCGCCCTATTTGAGCGGGCAGACAGTCCTGTCTGTCCCGTTTTGTCAGTTCCTGATCCACTACCTCGGATCGTACGTCACACCTTTGCCACGCGATTTTGCGGCCGCTAAGAATTGCTCTCGTCGCTCGGCGCCGCGGGTTCCACTCCCGCGGCGTTCTGCCGGAAGCATCCCTGTCCCCACCGGACGCGAGCGACCTCCGCGCTATTCGAAGAGGTCCATTTCGCATGCCCAAGAACATCTTCACCCGCCGCCATAGTCGTCCCCTGACCCGCAACCACAAGATCGCCATCGGTGTCGGCACGTTCGGTGCCGCGGCCGTCGCGATCTCCGCGATCCCCGCCGGTGCTCAGACCACCACGACGACCGAGGCCGCCCCCGCGGCGAAGGTGGCGTACAGCGAGAAGCAGATCAAGGACGTCCACGCGGGCGTCACCGACCAGCTCGCCGGCGCCAGCGAGAAGGTCAAGGCCATCGAGGCGAAGAAGCAGGCCGCCGCCAAGGCCAAGGCCGCCGCCGAGGCCAAGAAGCAGGCCGCCGCCAAGGCCAAGGCCGCCAAGAAGGCCGCGCAGGAGCGTGCGGCCAAGGAGAGCGCCAGCCGCTCCGCCGAGCGCGCCTCGGTGAAGAAGGCCGCCGTCAAGAGCTACCCCGACAACCTCGACGGCTGGATCCGCGAGTCCCTCGCGATCATGAAGAAGCACGGCATCCCCGGCTCCTACGACGGCATCAAGCGCAACATCCTGCGTGAGTCCTCGGGCAACCCGAACGCCATCAACAACTGGGACATCAACGCCCAGAACGGCATCCCGTCCAAGGGCCTGCTCCAGGTCATCCCGCCGACCTTCGAGGCCTACCACGTCCCGGGCACCCCGAAGAACATCTGGGACCCGGTCGCCAACATCACCGCGGCGTGCAACTACGCCGCCGACCGCTACGGCTCGATGGACAACGTCAACAGCGCCTACTGAGACTGGTCGGCGCGGACCTCTTCCAGCCGCGCGCTGCTGACGCCGAAGGGCGGCACCCTCCTGACGGGGTGCCGCCCTTCGGGGCGTCCGGCGGGGGTCACCCGCCGGTGACGCTCACTTGCGCATGACCTCGGGCTCGTGACGGCGCAGGAAGCGCGCCACGAAGAAGCCGCAGACCACACCGAGCGCGATCAGCGCGGCCATGTCCATGCCCCAGGCGCCGACCGTGTGCTCCCACAGCGGGTCGTTGTCCGCGCCCTCCTCGGGCGGGCTGATCTTGTTGAAGTCCAGCGTGGCGCCGGCCGCGGCGACCGCCCAGCGGGACGGCATCAGGTACGAGAACTGGTTGACGCCGACCGTGCCGTTCAGCGCGAAGAGGCAGCCGGTGAAGACGACCTGGATGATCGCGAACATCACCAGCAGCGGCATGGTCTTCTCGGCGGTCTTCACCAGCGACGAGATGATCAGACCGAACATCATCGAGGTGAAGCCCAGCGCCATGATCGGCAGGGACAGCTCCAGCAGCGTCATCCCGCCGAGGATCAGGCCCTCCTCCGGGATCTCCGGCTGGCGAACCCGATCACGCCGACCAGCAGGCCCTGGAGCACGGTGATCATGCCGAGCACGAACACCTTCGACATCAGGTACGCCGAGCGCGACAGGCCGGTCGCGCGCTCCCGCTCGTAGATCACCCGTTCCTTGATCAGCTCACGGACGGAGTTCGCCGCGCCGGCGAAGCAGGCGCCGACCGCGAGGATCAGCAGGACCGTGGTCGCCGTGCCGTTCGGATGATCCGGCCGGTCTGCGGGTGGGGCTGGTTCGGCAGCAGGCCGCGGTCCGGGTCGATGAGCAGGCTGACCGCGCCGAGGACCGCCGGCAGGATCACCATCAGGGCGAGGAAGCCCTTGTCGGAGGCGATCACCGAGATGTAGCGGCGCACCAGGGTGACCCACTGCGACATCCAGCCCTGGGGCTTCGGCGGCTTCATGGCCTGCATGGCCGGGACCGCCACGGACTGCGGGGCGACGGCGTCGATGTCCGCGGCGTACATCTGGTAGTGCTGCGAGCCCTTCCAGCGGCCCGCCCAGTCGTAGTCGCGGTAGTTCTCGAAGGCGGAGAAGACGTCGGCCCAGGTGTCGTAGCCGAAGAAGTTCAGCGCCTCCTCGGGCGGGCCGAAGTAGGCGACGGAGCCGCCGGGGCCATCACCAGGAGCTTGTCGCACAGCGCCAGCTCGGCCACCGAGTGGGTGACGACCAGGACCGTGCGGCCGTCGTCGGCCAGGCCGCGCAGCAGCTGCATCACGTCGCGGTCCATGCCCGGGTCGAGGCCGGAGGTCGGCTCGTCCAGGAAGATCAGCGACGGCTTGGTCAGCAGCTCCAGGGCGACGGACACGCGCTTGCGCTGACCGCCGGACAGGGAGGTGACCTTCTTGTCCTTGTGGATGTCGAGCTTCAGCTCGCGCAGCACCTCGTCGATGCGGGCCTCGCGCTCGGCCGCCGTGGTGTCGGCGGGGAAGCGGAGCTTGGCCGCGTACTTGAGGGCCTTCTTGACGGTCAGCTCCTTGTGCAGGATGTCGTCCTGCGGGACCAGACCGATGCGCTGACGCAGCTCGGCGAACTGCTTGTAGAGGTTCCGGTTGTCGTAGAGGACCTCGCCCTGGTTGGCGGGCCGGTAGCCGGTCAGCGCCTTGAGCAGGGTCGACTTGCCGGAGCCGGACGGGCCGATGACCGCGATCAGCGACTTCTCCGGGACGCCGAAGGAGACGTCCTTGAGGATCTGCTTGCCGCCGTCGACCGTGACGGTGAGGTGGCGGGCGGAGAAGGACACCTCACCGGTGTCGACGAACTCCTCCAGCCGGTCGCCGACGATCCGGAACGTCGAGTGGCCGACGCCCACGATGTCGGTCGGGCCGAGCAGCTGCGAACCACCCTTGGGGATCGGCTGGCCGTTGACGTACGTGCCGTTGTGCGAGCCGAGGTCGCGGATCTCCATGCGGCCGTCGGGCGTCGCGTGGAACTCCGCGTGGTTGCGGGAGACCTGGAGGTCGGAGACGACCAGGTCGTTCTCCAGGGCACGGCCGATGCGCATGACACGGCCCAGCGAGAACTGGTGGAACGTGGTCGGGCTGCGGTCGCCGTACACCGGCGGCGCCCCCGCCGCGCCGCCGGGCACCTTCTGCGCCTGGCCCTCGCCGGGGCCCTGCTGATGCGGGAACTGCGGCGCGCCCTGGTGCGGCGTGCCCTGCTGCGGCGGCTGCTGCCAGCCGGCCTGCGGAGCCTGCTGGTGCGCCTGCGGAGCCTGCTGGTGCGCCTGCGGAGCCTGCTGAGGCGCCTGCTGGTGCGGCGCCGGCTGCTGGTGCGCGGGAGCCTGCTGCGCCCAGCCGGCGTTCGCGCTCTGCCCGGCGTACGGCTGCTGCTGGGGCTGGGCCTGCGGCGTGCCCACGGCGGCCGCGGCGCCGGACAGGTTCAGGCGCGGTCCGTCGGTCGCGTTGCCCAGGTTCACCGCCGTCCCGGCGGCGAGTTCCATGTGGTGGATCCGCTGGCCCTGCACGAACGTGCCGTTGGTGCTGCCGTGGTCCTCGATGACCCAACTGCGGCCGTTGTAGCTGACCGTGGCGTGACGCCAGGAGACCCTGGCGTCGTCGAACACGATGTCCCCTGAGGATCGCGTCCAAGGGTGTAAGACCTGGACGGATCGAGCGTCCAGGTCCGTCCATTCGATTCCAGTACGAGTTCCGGCACTCCATGCCCCACTGAGTTGTCCCCGAGTTACCCCGTCGCGCGGAGTCTAGGGATGTCGAACATCGGGGGAACTATTTCAGGCTCGGCCCCTGACCGAAAGTCGGGCCTTGTGAAGACTGCGTACGGGCCGTCGCCCGGCCTCCGTTGACGGGGTGGAAACCTGGCCGGAGAGTGGTATTCCACGCGAGGGGGACAAGTGCGGCGGTCCCGCCGCACAGCGGATCGGGGGGTCTGCCATGAGCGTGTCCACGAGCACCGGGTCCGAGCGGTACGGCAGGAGGGTGCCGTGGGCGGACGTGCTGCTGTCCGCGGTGGCCGCCGTGAGCTGGGCGCTGGTCGGGATGGCGGGACGGCGGCGCTCGGGCTGCGGCTGCTGGGCGCGGACGCGGTGGGCGCGCTCGGGCCGATGACGGCCGCGGTCGTGGCGCTGGGGCGGGTGGTGCGGTGACGCCGTCCGGTGACGTGTCCGCGTTCGGGCTGGACGGCGCCGAGGCGCACACCGCGATCGAGATCACGCCACTGGGGTGGGGCTCGCCGGGGCGCTGCTGCTGTCGTACTTCTTCCTGCGGTCCCTGCGCGCGGCGGGTGCCGTGGTCTCCCCGCCGAACTCGTCGCGCGCGCGGGTGCGGTGGCCGGGCTCTTCCTGGCGGTGCTGGGCTGGCTGGCGTGGGTGGGCCGCGACGTCGTCACGATCGACGGGCGTTCGCTCGGGCTGGAGGGGCTGGACGGGCTGCCCGGCGGGACGGCGGCGGGGGCATCGAGATCCCGGGGCTCGGGGACGTCGGTGACATCGGCGGGCTGCTCCCCGACCGGATCGGTGACCTGGCCGCGGCCGAGGCCTCGGTCGGCTTCACGGTGGACGCCGGTCCCACGCTGCTGGGTGGGCTGTGCTGGTCGGCGGGGGTCCTGCTGATCGCCCTGCTGGCCTCGCGCCGCACTCCCCTGCCGCGCGGCTGGGACGCGCTGCACCGGGTGGTGCGGCCGGCCGTCTCCGCCGTGGTGACGGTCCTGATGCTGGCGGTGGCGGCCGGGCTCGCGGCGGCGGCCTGGGCGGCGGCCACCGACGACCGCCCCGGACGGATCGCGGGCGCCGCCCTGCTGGGGCGCCGAACGGGGTGTGGCTCGGTCTGCCGGTCGGCCTCTTCGTGCCGTGGGAGGGCCGGGCGGTGGGCGAGCCGGCGCGGCTCCTGCCCGATCCGCTGGACGACTTGCTGAGCGGGCGCTCGGACGAGCCGGTGACCCTGGCGCGCCTGGCGGAGCTGGACGGCCGGGTGTGGCTGCTGGGTGTGGCCGCGGCGCTGGCGATGCTGCTCGCCGGGGTGCTGACGGCGGCCCGGACACCGGTGGCCCCGGCCGGTGCCGGCCCGGTGAGCAGGGCGGACGGCCTGCGGTTCGCGGGGCGCTGTGCCCTGCGGCTGGGGCTCGTGACCGCGTCGGCGCTGCCGCTGCTGGTCCGCCTGACCCGGGTCTCCGTGGACGCGTCGCTGTCCGTGCTGGGCGTCGACGCGTTCGGCGCCGGGATCGCCCTGGACGGGGACCTCGGCAGGGCGCTGGTTCTGGGCGCCGTCTGGGGTGCGGCGGCGGGGGCCCTCGGCGCGCTGCTCGCGTGGGCGACCGGGGCCGCGGGGCGACGGGCGGCGCCGCTGGCACGGGGTGCCGGGGTGGTGGGGGTGACGGGAGCGGTGGGGGTTGCGGGGGTGCGGGGGCTGTGGGGGCCGCCGGCTCCGGGCGGCATCCCGGGCTTCGGGAGCACGGTGGGCCGCGGGTGGTGATGTGTACGGGGCTCCCACCGTCGCCGGGCCGGTGATGCCGCCCGACGGGCCTGGGCGGCCTCACGGATCGGGCGGGGCTGCCGGGGCGGGGCAGGGAGCGGGGCGGGGTCGGGCCCGGGAGCGGTTCCGGGCAGGGTCGGTCAGGCGGGACGGGCGGCGGGGTCCGGGGCGGTGGGGCGAGGTGCCCCCGCCTCCTCCCCCGCCCCCGCCGTTGCCTCCGCGACGCCCCGACGACGGGCGATGAGAACGCCGCCCGCGAGGGGCGCACAGGGAGGGCCGCGTACGGGCACCGCGAAGGGGCCGTGCGGGGAGGGCCGCGTAAGGTTTCCGCCACCGGAGCGACACCCGGTGTTCCCTGTCCGCCAGACGGACCTCGGCGGCGCGCGGCACCGGGTGCCGGATACCGTGGGAGGCACCATGAGCGCTTCGCAGACCTCTGACGTTCCCACCGACGTCCCCACGCTCCTCGTCAAGATCTTCGGCAAGGACCGGCCGGGCATCACGGCGGGACTCTTCGACACCCTCGCCGCCTACTCCGTCGACGTGGTCGACATCGAACAGGTCGTCACCCGTGGCCGGATCGTGCTGTGCGCGCTCGTGACCGAGCCGCCGCGGGGGCTGGAGGGCGATCTCCGGGCCACCGTGCACAGCTGGGCGGAGTCGATGAAGCTCCAGGCGGAGATCATCTCCGGTATCGGCGACAACCGGCCGCGCGGCCTCGGGCGTTCCCTGGTCACCGTGCTCGGCCACCCCCTCACCTCCGAGGCGACGGCGGCGATCGCGGCCCGCATCACCAAGGCCGGCGGCAACATCGACCGCATCTTCCGGCTCGCGAAGTACCCGGTGACGGCCGTCGAGTTCGCGGTGTCCGGCGTGGAGACCGAGCCGCTGCGCACCGCCCTGGTGACGGACGCGGCGGCACTGGGTGTCGATGTCGCCGTCGTGGCGGCCGGCCTGCACCGCAGGGCGCAGCGGCTGGTCGTCATGGACGTCGACTCCACGCTGATCCAGGACGAGGTGATCGAGCTCTTCGCCGCGCACGCGGGCTGCGAGGACAAGGTCGCCGAGGTGACGGCGGCGGCGATGCGCGGCGAGCTGGACTTCGAGCAGTCGCTGCACGCGCGCGTGGCGCTGCTCGAGGGCCTGGACGCGTCCGTCGTGGACAAGGTGCGCGAGGAAGTGCGGCTCACGCCGGGGCGCGCACGCTGATCCGCACGCTGAAGCGGCTCGGCTACCAGGTGGGGGTCGTCTCGGGCGGCTTCACCCAGGTCACCGACGATCTGAAGGAGCGGCTGGGGCTGGACTTCGCCCAGGCCAACACCCTGGAGATCGTCGACGGGAAGCTGACCGGCCGGGTCACCGGCGAGATCGTGGACCGGGCGGGCAAGGCGCGCCTGCTGCGCCGGTTCGCCGCCGAGGCCGGTGTGCCCCTGTCGCAGACGGTGGCGATCGGGGACGGCGCCAACGATCTGGACATGCTGAACTCGGCGGGCCTCGGGGTCGCCTTCAACGCCAAGCCGGTGGTCCGCGAGGCGGCCCACACGGCGGTGAACGTACCGTTCCTGGACACCGTGCTCTATCTGCTGGGGGTCACCCGCGAGGAGGTCGAGGCGGCGGACACGCTCGACCAGCACCTCGCCCAGGGCCAGGACGTCTGAACTTTCCGTCCCGCCGTCTGAACCGTCCGTCCCGACGTCCGGCACGGCCGTACCGACCGCCAGCGGTCCGTCCCGCCGTCCGGAACGGCCGAGGGCCCGGCACCGTTCTGGTGCCGGGCCCTCGCACAGCCGGGCCGCGCGCACGTGCGGTGGACGGGCCGGGCCGCGCGTGCGTACGCGCGGTGGGGCGGGCGGCGGCGTTCAGTCGGCCGGCGCCCAGTAGTCGACCAGGGTGGCGACGCCCGGTTCCAGGGTCTTCCAGGAACCGTCGAAGGACAGGACGGCGAAGGCGGCCGTCGGGAAGCCGCGGCGAGCCATCCGCTCGCGGGCGTCGCCCTCGCCCGAGCCGGACAGGATCTCGGCGAGTCCGTGCACGCCCGGGTTGTGGCCGATCAGCAGAACGTTCCGCAGGTCGTCGGGGGTCTCGTTGAGCAGGGCGATCAGCTCGCCGGGCGAGGCCTCGTAGATCCGCTCCTCGTAGACGGTTTTCGGCCGCTCCGGGAACTCATGGACGGCGAGCTTCCAGGTCTCGCGGGTCCGGGTCGCCGTGGAGCACAGGGCCTGGTCGAAGGGGATGCCGGTGTCGGCCAGCCGGCGTCCGGCCTCTGCGGCGTCCTTGCGGCCCCGTTCGGCGAGCGGCCGCTCGTGGTCGTTCACCTGTGGCCAGTCGGCTTTCGCATGCCGGAAGAGGACAATCCTGCGGGGTTCTGCGACGCTCATGCACCCCAGCTTCGCATGAAACAGGCCACAGGGCGCAGGGAGTTGACATGCGGATTCCCCGCTGCGGGGCGCGATCGCGGGCGGCCGGCGCGGTGCGTGCGCCCCGGCTGCCGCCAGGCGCCTCGCGGGGCGGGCGGGCCGGCCGGTCCGCCGCGCGCCCGCCGGAGGTCAGCGGGTCACGAGCTGCCACAGTCGCTCGAGGAACCGGGTGATCACCGGGTCGTCGGCGGCGGCGTGGGCCTCGGACGGGTCGAGGACGAGGGCCAGCAGCGTGACGAAGGCGAGCGCCGGCAGGGCCAGCGCCCACCAGGGCAGGCGCATCTCGGCGCGGCCCCGGGTGGCCGGGCGGGGCCGGGTGTGCGTCGGTGCCGCCATGAGTGCCTCCGCTGGTCTTCGGGCGTCCCCCGGTCCGTGGTCCGGGTCCGTGACCGCCCGGAGCGGTCACACCTCGAAGCTACGGTTTCCCGGGCGCCGTCCCATCCGGAGACCCACCCACTCGACCCTGACCCGCACCCCCTAGGGGACTGGGGGTTAACCCCACCCTCCCGCCCCGGGGTGCCCCGCGGGAGGCGCGGTCATGGCGAGACGATCGTCGCGATGATGCCGATGATCACGAAGATGGCCAGGAAGGAGCCGAAGACGAGCAGCATCTTCTTCTGGCCGTTCTGGGGGTTCGGGTCGAGGACTGGCATACGCCCAGTCTCGCACCCGCCCCGGGCCGCACGGAGGAGGGTCCGCGAGCCCCAGCCCACGAGCCCACGAGCCCTGAGGCCGGGGCCGGCCCGGCCCCCGGCCTCGCTCAGCGGGCCGCCTCGTCCTCCACCGTGCGGTCCCGCCCGGCGAGCACGCCGACCAGCATCTGCGGCACCATCAGGGCGCTCATCAGGGCGATCGGCACGCCCCAGCCGCCGCTGTGCTGGTAGAGCACACCCACCAGCAGCGGGCCGGGAATGGAGATCAGGTAGCCGGTGCTCTGCGCGAAGGCCGACAGCTGGGCGACACCGGAACCGGTCCGGGCCCGCATCCCGACCATGGTGAGCGCGAGCGGGAAGGCGCAGTTGGAGACACCGAGCAGCAGCGCCCAGGCCCAGGCGCCGCCGGCCGGTGCGAAGTACAGGCCGGCGTACCCGGCGAGGCCGCAGACGCCGAGGACGAGGACGATCGGCCCCTGGTGGGGCAGCCGCGTGGCCACCCGGGGGATGACGAACGCGAGCGGCACGCCCATCACCATGGTGACGGCGAGCAGCAGTCCGGCGGTGCCGGCGGGCACGCCGGCGTCGCGGAAGATCTGCGCCATCCAGCCCATCGTGATGTAGGCGGCGGTGGCCTGGAGGCCGAAGAAGACGGCGAGGGCCCAGGCGGTGCGGCTGCGGGTGATGCGCAGCGCGGGCTGCTCGGCGGCCGCCCGTTCGGCACGGCCCGCCGTCCGCGCGGGGCCGTCCGGAGCCGGGGCGCCGCCGCGGGCCCGGACGAAGGGCAGCCACGGCAGGACGGCGGCCGCGGCCAGCGCGGCCCACACGGCGAGCCCGGGCTGCCAGTCGCCGCCCAGGGCGTCGGTCAGGGGGACGGTGGCCGCGGCGGCGACGGAGGTGCCGAAGGCGAGCGCCATCGAGTACAGGCCGGTCATGGAACCGACCCGGTCGGGGAACCAGCGCTTGACGATGACCGGCATCAGGACGTTGCTGACGGCGATGCCCATGAGCGCGAGGGCGCTGGCGGCCAGGAAGGCCGCGGTGCTCCCGGCGTACGGGCGGATCAGCAGGCCGGCGGTGATCGCGGCCATGCCCGCGCACACCACGGCGCCGGGTCCGAAGCGGCGGGCGAGCCGCGGTGCCGTGACACCGAAGACGGCGAAGCAGAGCGGGGGCACGGAGGTGAGCAGTCCGGCCACGCTGCCGCTCATGCCGAGCCCGTCGCGGACCTCTTCCAGGAGGGCGCCGAGGCTGGTGATGGCGGGGCGGAGGTTCAGGGCCGCCAGGACGATGCCGGCGACGAGCAGCCTGGTCCGCCAGGCCGGCCACGCGCGCGTGCGGGCCTGCCCCGGTGCGCCGGGCGCGTCCGGGGCTTCGGTCCCTCGGCGCCCGCCGCGCCCCGGGCCTCGCGCTCGGCCGAACTGCTGACGGTCACGGGCTTCACGGTCCGGGTTTCCTCACTAGCCATGAGCCCCATCATAGAATCATGGGATGATTGGTTGTCCACTCGGCGGTTGGCCGCCGCCGAAGGCCGCGTGCGAAGGTGAGCCATGCCTCTGAGCCATCCCCGCCGTTCGGCGCTGTCCGAGCAGGTCATCGCCGCCCTGCGGCAGCAGATCGCCTCCGGCGAGTGGCCGGTCGGCTCCCGCATCCCGACCGAGCCGGAACTCGTCGAGCAGCTCGGGGTCGCCCGCAACACGGTCCGGGAGGCCGTGCGCGCCCTCGCCCACAACGGCCTGCTGGACATCCGCCAGGGCTCCGGCACGTACGTCGTGGCGACCAGCGAGCTGGCCGGTGTCATGCATCGCCGGTTCGCCGGCGCCGATCCCCGGCACATCGCCGAGCTGCGCTCCACACTGGAGTCGGCGGCGGCCCGGCTGGCGGCCGAACGGCGGACCGAGAAGGACCTCAAGCAGCTGGACGCGCTGCTGGTGCGCCGCGAGGAGGCCTGGGACTCCGGTGACACGGAGGCGTTCGTCGCGGCGGACGCGACCTTCCACCTGGCCGTGGTGGCCGCGTCGCACAACGACGTGCTGACCGCCCTCTACGCGGACCTGGGCGAGGTGATGCGGGAGTGGCTGCGGGTGGACGTGGGCGAGGAGCTGACGCCGGAGACGCACAT
Source organism: Streptomyces sp. SW4 (assembly GCA_003248315.1). Classification (GTDB taxonomy): domain Bacteria; phylum Actinomycetota; class Actinomycetes; order Streptomycetales; family Streptomycetaceae; genus Streptomyces. Next base: position 4,276,037 of record QKWM01000004.1, on the reverse strand, counting down.
GGACCACACACGGCTGGTCGACGCGATCCGCACGGGCGACGCCGCGACGGCGCAGTCGGAGGCGGCGGGCTACCCCTTCCAGTGCCGGCCGGGCCGCGCCGGCTCCCCGCTCGCCGACCGGCCGCGACAGGCCCGGCCCGGCTCCCCCGCCGCCGGCTGACGACGGCGACCGGCCGGCGCCCCATGACCGGCCGTGCCCGGCTCAGCCCTCCGGGCGCGGCGACCGGCCGGCGCCCCGCTCAGTCCGCCTCGCGGTGGCCGATCCACGCCCGGTCCACCTCTTTCCAGCAGCGTCCGTCCAGGCGCACCGTCTGCGCGGGGCCCACCGCCACCGGTGAGCTGTCGCCGTCCACGTCCCACCAGCGGGCGCACTCCACGTGCAGGCTCACGCGGTCGACCGCGGGATAGGGGTTGTGGCAGTACGCGGTCACCCGGGAGCCGTCGACGCGCAGGCGGCACTCCGCCTGGTACGGCGGCGCGGAGGGTTCCCCGCGGGCACGCGCGCGTGGGACGTCGCCTGGTACGGCAGGGCGAGGACGCAGACGGCGGCGACGGCCAACGGGGCCAGGCGGCGAAGCGAGCGCACAAGGGGACCTCCTCGGCCGTGCTGGGGAGGAAAGCGCGGGGAGCGTGCGGAACCGGGGGCCTACGGGACCGGGGATCGTACGGAGCCCGGGGATCGTACGGAGCCCGGGAGCGTGGGGAACTCGTACTCCACAGTGCGCCGTTGGGGCCCCGCCCGCCCGGCCGCTTGCGCCGATCGGGTGACACGCCGGGGGCCCGCGTCCCCAGGACGCGGGCCCCCGGTGCGGGTCCGGTCAGGCGCCGATGGCGTGCAGCCCGCCGTCGACGTGGATGATCTCGCCGGTGGTCTTCGGGAACCAGTCGCTCAGCAGGGCGACGATGCCGCGGCCGGCCGGCTCGGGGTCCTTCAGGTCCCACTCCAGCGGGGAACGGCTGTCCCACACCGAGGCCAGCTCGCCGAAGCCCGGGATGGACTTGGCGGCCATGGAACCGATCGGGCCCGCCGAGATCAGGTTGCAGCGGATGTTCTGCTTGCCCAGGTCACGCGCCATGTAGCGGTTGGTGGCCTCCAGGGCGGCCTTGGCCGGGCCCATCCAGTCGTACTGCGGCCAGGCGTACTGCGCGTCGAAGGTGAGGCCGACGACGGAGCCGCCGTTCTGCATCAGCGGCAGGCAGGCCATGGTCAGCGACTTCAGCGAGAACGCCGAGACGTGCATGGCGGTGGCCACCGACTCGAACGGGGTGTTCAGGAAGTTGCCGCCGAGCGCGTCCTGCGGGGCGAAGCCGATGGAGTGCACGACGCCGTCGAGGCCGCCCAGCTCCTCGCCGACGAGGTCGGCCAGACGCCCGAGGTGCTCGTCGTTGGTGACGTCCAGCTCGATGACCTTGGTGGGCTTGGGGAGCTTCTTGGCGATGCGCTCGGTCAGCGTGGGCCGCGGGAACGCGGTCAGGATGATCTCGGCGCCCTGCTCCTGGGCCAGCTTGGCGGCGTGGAAGGCGATGGAGGACTCCATCAGCACACCGGTGATCAGGACGCGCTTGCCCTCGAGAATTCCGCTCATGGTGATCAGTGACCCATTCCCAGTCCGCCGTCAACGGGATGACGGCTCCAGTGATGTACGAGGCGTCGTCCGAGGCGAGGAACCGCACCGTCGCGGCGATCTCCTCCGGCTGCGCGTACCGGCCCAGCGGCACCTGCGACACGATGTTCGACCGCTGCTCGTCGGTGAGCGCCTTGGTCATGTCGGTGTCGACGAAGCCGGGCGCGACGACGTTGAAGGTGATGTTGCGCGAGCCCAGCTCACGGGCGAGGGAGCGCGCGAAGCCGACCAGGCCGGCCTTGGACGCGGCGTAGTTCGCCTGGCCCGCCGAGCCGAGCAGGCCGACGACCGACGAGATCAGCACGACGCGGCCCTTCTTGGCGCGCAGCATGCCGCGGTTGGCCCGCTTGACGACACGGAAGGTGCCGGTGAGGTTGGTGTCGAGGACGGAGGTGAAGTCCTCCTCGGACATCCGCATCAGGAGCTGGTCCTTGGTGACGCCGGCGTTGGCGATCAGGACCTCGACGGGGCCGTGCGCCTCCTCGATCTCCTTGTAGGCCTGCTCCACCTGCTCGGGGTCGGTGATGTCGCACTTGACGGCGAGGAAGCCGGCCGGCGGCTCCCCGAGCGGTACGTGATCGCGACCTTGTCGCCGGCGTCGGCGAAAGCGCGGGCGATGGCGAGGCCGATGCCCCGGTTGCCTCCGGTGACGAGAACCGAGCGGCTCAACGGATCACCCTTTCGATAGGGATCTGACACACCCGCCCGGACCCGTGGAGAGCAGGCGGCTTCCTTGGAAACCTATCGGTCGCGCACCGGCCCGGGACATTCGGGCACCCACAGTGGCTTGCGGAAGTGACTGTCGGGTCCCTACAGAACCGGATCCGCGGTGGTCGCAAACCTGTGGTCCGCGGGCGTGCGGGACGACATGATCGGAGCCACCGCACGTCACCGACCATGTCGACGTCGACAGAAAGAGATGCCGGTGTCCCACAGCATCGACGAGGCCTTCACGGCCCTCCCCCTACGTCCCCTCGCCGACGCCGCGCTCGCACGCGCGCGTGCGCTCGGCGCCGAGCACGCCGACTTCCGGCTGGAGCGGGTGCGCAGCGCCTCCTGGCGGCTCAGGGACGCCAAGCCCGCCGGCTCCTCGGACACCACCGACCTCGGGTACGCGGTGCGCGTCGTGCACGGCGGTGCCTGGGGGTTCGCGTCCGGCGTGGACCTCACGCTGGACGCCGCCGCCAAGGTCGCCTCGCAGGCGGTCGCGATGGCGAAGCTGTCCGCGCAGGTGATCAGGGCGGCCGGCTCCGACGAGTACGTCGAGCTGGCCGACGAGCCCGTGCACGCCGACCGGACCTGGATCTCGTCGTACGAGATCGATCCGTTCACCGTGCCCGCCGAGGAGAAGTCGGCGCTGCTGGCGGAGTGGAGCGCGCGGCTGCTCGCGGCCGACGGCGTGGACCACGTCGACGCGTCGCTGCTCACCGTCCACGAGAACAAGTTCTACGCCGACACCGCCGGGACCGTGACCACCCAGCAGCGGGTGCGGCTGCACCCGGTGCTCACCGCCGTCTCGGTGGACGACGCCACCGGCGAGTTCGACTCGATGCGCACCCTGGCGCCGCCCGTCGGACGCGGCTGGGAGTACCTGACCGGCACGGGCTGGGACTGGGACCGGGAGCTGGCGGAGATCCCCGGGCTGCTCGCCGAGAAGATGCGGGCGCCGAGCGTGGAGCCGGGGCTGTACGACCTGGTCGTCGACCCGTCCAACCTGTGGCTGACCATCCACGAGTCCATCGGGCACGCCACCGAGCTGGACCGCGCGCTCGGCTACGAGGCCGCCTACGCCGGCACCTCCTTCGCCACCTTCGACCAGCTCGGCACGCTGCGCTACGGCTCCGAGCTGATGAACGTCACCGGCGACCGCACCGCCGAGCACGGCCTGGCCACCGTCGGCTACGACGACGAGGGCGTCGCGGCGCAGTCCTGGGACCTGGTGCGGGACGGCACGCTGGTCGGCTACCAGCTGGACCGGCGCATCGCGAAGCTGACCGGCTTCGAGCGCTCCAACGGCTGCGCGTACGCCGACTCCCCCGCCCATGTGCCGGTGCAGCGCATGGCCAACGTGTCGCTCCTGCCGGACCCGGGCGGGCTGTCCACCGAGGACCTGATCGGGGGCGTGGACCGCGGGATCTACGTGGTCGGCGACCGGTCCTGGTCGATCGACATGCAGCGCTACAACTTCCAGTTCACCGGGCAGCGGTTCTTCCGGATCGAGAACGGGCGGCTCGCCGGGCAGCTGCGGGACGTCGCCTACCAGGCCACCACCACCGACTTCTGGGGGTCCATGGCGGCCGTCGGCGGGCCGCAGACGTACGTCCTGGGCGGCGCCTTCAACTGCGGCAAGGCGCAGCCGGGGCAGGTCGCGGCGGTCTCGCACGGCTGCCCGTCCGCCCTGTTCAAGGGAGTCAGCATTCTGAACACGACGCAGGAGGCCGGCCGATGAGCGCCCGCACGAACAAGCCCCACGAGATCGTCGAGCGGGCGCTGGAGCTGTCCACGGCGGACGGCTGCGTGGTCATCGCCGACGAGCACTCCACCGCCAACCTGCGCTGGGCGGGCAACGCGCTCACCACCAACGGCGTCACGCGCGGGCGCACGCTCACCGTCGTCGCCACGGTCGACGGCCGGGAGGGCACGGCCTCGGGGGTCGTGTCGCGGTCCGCCGTCACCGCGGACGAGCTGGAACCGCTGGTGCGGGCCGCCGAGGCGGCGGCGCGGGCGGCAGGGCCCGCGGAGGACGCGCAGCCGCTGGTCACGGGCGTGCCCGAGTCCCCCGACTTCACCGACGCGCCCGCCGAGACCTCGTCCGCGGTGTTCGCCGACTTCGCGCCGGCCCTCGGCGAGGCCTTCGCACGCGCGCGTGCGGGCGGCCGGGAGCTGTACGGCTTCGCCAACCACGAGATGGTCTCGACCTACCTCGGCACCTCGACGGGGCTGCGGCTGCGCTGCGACCTGCCCACGGGGACGCTGGAGCTGAACGCCAAGTCGCCGGACCGCACCCGGTCGGCCTGGACGGGGCGGTCCACGCAGGACTTCGGGGACGTCGACCCGGCGGCCCTCGACGCCGAACTGGCCGTACGCCTGGGCTGGGCCGAGCGCCGCGTGGAGCTGCCCGCCGGCCGGTACGAGACGCTGCTGCCGCCGACCGCGGTCGCGGACCTGCTGATCTACCAGCTGTGGTCGTCCTCGGGCCGGGACGCGGCCGAGGGCCGGACGGTGTTCTCCCGGCCCGGCGGCGGCACGCGCGTGGGCGAGCGGCTCAGCGAGCTGCCGCTGACCCTGCGCAGCGACCCGGACGAGCCGGGACTGCGGACGGCGCCGTTCGTGGTGGCGCACTCCTCCGGGGACGACCAGTCGGTGTTCGACAACGGCCTGCCGGTGCGGGCCACCGACTGGATCCGGGACGGCGAGCTGGCGCATCTGGCCACCACCCGGCACAGCGCCGCGCTGACCGGGCTGCCGGTGGCCCCGCAGATCGGCAACCTGATCCTCGACGGCGGCGACGGCCGCTCGCTGGAGGAGATGGTCGCCGGCACCGGGCGCGGGCTGCTGCTGACCTGCCTGTGGTACATCCGCGAGGTCGACCCGGCGACGCTGCTGCTGACCGGGCTCACCCGGGACGGCGTCTACCTGGTGGAGAACGGCGAGGTGACCGCCGAGGTGAACAACTTCCGGTTCAACGAGTCGCCGGTGTCCCTGCTGGGCCGGGCGACCGAGGCGGGCCGGACGGAGCGGACGCTGCCCCGGGAGTGGAGCGACTGGTTCACGCGGGCGGCCATGCCGGCGCTGCGCGTCCCGGATTTCCATATGAGCTCTGTCAGCCGGGGCGTATAACCTCGTAGTCGGCTGTCACCCGACCGCCGGAAGATCATCGAGGAGACACGAGAACCGTGACGGACATCGTCGACGAGCTGAAGTGGCGTGGCGTGATCGCCCTGTCCACCGACGAGGACGCATTGCGCAAGGCGCTCGCGGACGGTCCCGTCACGTTCTATTGCGGCTTCGACCCGACCGCGGCCAGTCTGCACGTCGGCCACCTGGTGCAGGTGCTCACCATGCGCCGGCTCCAGCAGGCGGGCCTGCGCCCGCTGGCCCTGGTCGGCGGTGCGACGGGCCAGATCGGCGACCCGCGCCCGACGGCCGAGCGCACGCTGAACGACCCGGAGACGGTCGCGAACTGGGTGAACCGGCTGCGCGCGCAGATCGAGCCGTTCCTCTCCTTCGAGGGCGACAACGCCGCGACGATGGTCAACAACCTGGACTGGACGGCCGGCATGTCGGCCATCGAGTTCCTGCGGGACATCGGCAAGCACTTCCGGGTCAACAAGATGCTGACCAAGGACTCGGTCGCGCGGCGGCTGGAGTCCGCCGAGGGGATCAGCTACACGGAGTTCAGCTACCAGCTGCTGCAGGGCATGGACTTCCTGGAGCTGTACCGGCGCTACGGCTGCACGCTCCAGCAGGGCGGCAGCGACCAGTGGGGCAACCTCACGGCGGGCCTGGACCTGATCCACAAGCTGGAGCCGCAGGCGCAGGTGCACGCGCTGGCGACCCCGCTGATGACCAAGGCGGACGGCACCAAGTTCGGCAAGACCGAGGGCGGTGCCGTCTGGCTCGACCCGGAGATGACCACGCCGTACGCGTTCTACCAGTTCTGGCTGAACGCGGACGACCGGGACATCTCGACGTACATGCGCATCCTGTCCTTCAGGTCCCGCGAGGAGCTGGAGGAGCTGGAGGAGCAGACGCGGGAGCGTCCGCAGGCCCGCGCCGCGCAGCGCGCGCTGGCCGAGGAGCTGACCACGCTGGTGCACGGCGCCGAGCAGACGGCCGCCGTGATCGCCGCGTCCCGGGCCCTGTTCGGGCAGGGCGAGCTGGCGGAGCTGGACGAGCGGACGCTGGCGGCGGCGCTCTCCGAGGTGCCGCACATCCGGGTCACGGAGCCGGCCCCGGTCGTGGACCTGTTCGCCGAGGTCGGCCTGGTGGCCAGCAAGTCGGCCGCCCGCCGCACGGTGAAGGAGGGCGGCGCCTACGTGAACAACGTCAAGGTCGCCGGTGAGGACGCGGTCCCCGCCCGGGAGGACCTGCTGCACGGCCGCTGGCTGGTGCTGCGCCGCGGCAAGAAGAACCTGGCCGCGGTCGAGGTGACCGGCTGAGGCGCCGGCACGGACGCACGAGGGGGCGGTTCCCGGTCGCGGGACCGCCCCCTCCTCGTGCCGCCCGGCGTCGTGCCGCGGTCAGGCTCGTGCCCTGTTGCCGCGCACCCGCATGTAGAGGGCGTCTCCGACGGCGACGATGACGATCGCGGCGACCAGCTGGAACAGATGGCGCATCCAGTCGATGCCGGAGGTCTCCTCGACGCCGACACCGCGGGCGATGGCGTTGCCCGCGATGGCGCCGAGCATGCCGAAGATCGTGGTCAGCCACAGTGGGCTGTGCTGCTTGCCCGGAATGATCGCCTTGGCGATCAGACCGAGGACGAATCCGACGATGATTGCCCACAACCAGCCCATGGCTGCCTCCTCGTACGGCTCTACGTGAGCATTTCGGCCAGTCTCGGTCCGTACCGCGAATGGCGCACGCCGGCTACGTCCGTCCGGGGACACCACCGCGCGGGGCGGCGCAGACGGACCGCGCGGACAGGGGTGCCCCGGTCTCGTGGGCGGCCCGGGCGCGGCGTAACGTGGACGTGTCCGGGACCGTCGTCCCGAGCGGCCGCGGACGCACGACGGGGCGGGGAGGTCCGATGCGGGCGGATGGTGGAATGTGATGCGGAAGCAGAGCGGCGGCGGCAACGTCCAGGTGTTCCGGATCACCGGAGCCCGGACGGGCCTCCAGGAAGACGTCCGCGGGCGGCAGCGGCGCTACATCATCTCGATGTCGGTCCGCACGGTGTCGGTGATCCTCGCGGCCTCGCTGTGGAACGTGGAACGGCACGTCGCGATCGTGGCCCTGGTGCTCGGGCGGTGCTCCCCTACATCGCGGTGGTGATCGCCAACGCCGGGCGGGAGAACGCGCCGTCCCTGCCGGACACGTTCGTCACCGCGCCGACGCGGCCGATGCTGGCCGGGCCGCAGCCGCGGGACGGCTTTGCGGAACCGGGTGCGGAGGAGGCCGCGGCCCGCCGGGCGCGGGGGCGCGGGGCGAGGCGCACGACCGGTCCTGAGCGCGGGCGGCGCCGGCGGGCCGGGTCACGTCCGCGCCAAGCTCAGGAAAAGCTCAGATCAATCATGTGGTTCCGGTGCCGGGCGGGCGGTCACCCGTGACATACTTCGTACGCGCTCCGCATCCCCGTCGGAGCGACGGACCGACGCCGGGCAGCTCCCCCGTGGCTGCTCGGCGTCGCCTTTTGGGCCGATCGGGTTAGGGTCGGCCTGTGATGGTCCCTGATCCCGAGACGCCGATCTGTTCCGCCAAGGGCTGCCGTGCCGCAGCCGTCTGGGTGCTGGCGTGGAACAACCCGAAGGTGCACACCCCCGAGCGGCGCAAGACATGGCTCGCCTGCGAGGAGCACCGGGAGCACCTGTCGCAGTTCCTGGGGTGCGGGGCTTTTTGAAGGACGTGGTGGCGTTCGAGGAGTGGCGGGCCCGGCAGGACTGACGGCGCTGCGCGGGCTCCCCGGTTCCCGGCCCCGGTCGCCGCCCCTCGGTCGCCGCCCCCCGGTCCCCGTCTGGCCCCCGGCCGCCGTCTAGCCGCCGATCGCGGACATCGGGCGGTCGGGCTGGACGAACGACGGGTCGTCCAGCCCGGCGCCGGCCTTCTTGCCCCACATCGCCTGCTTCCAGATGCGGGCGATCTCCTCGTCGGGGGCGCCGGAGCGCAGGGCGGCGCGCAGGTCGGTCTCCTCGGTGGCGAACAGGCAGGTGCGCACCTGGCCGTCGGCCGTCAGGCGGGTGCGGTCGCAGGCCGAGCAGAACGGGCGGGTCACGGAGGCGATGACGCCGACCACATGGGGGCCGCCGTCGACCAGCCAGCGCTCCGCCGGGGCCGAGCCGCGCTTGTCCGCGCCCTCGGCGGTCAGCTCGAAGCGGGTGCGCAGCGAGGCCAGGATGTCACCGGCGGTGATCATGCCGTCGCGCTTCCAGCCGTGCTGGGCGTCGAGGGCATCTGCTCGATGAAGCGCAGCTCGTAGTCGTGCTCGACGGCCCAGGCGAGCAGGTCGGGGCCTCGTCGTCGTTGAGCCCCGGCATCAGGACGGAGTTGACCTTGACGGGGGTCAGGCCGGCCTCGCGGGCGGCGTGCAGGCCGTCCAGGACGTCCTGGTGACGGTCGCGGCGGGTGAGGGCCTTGAAGACGTCGGGACGGAGGGTGTCCAGGGAGACGTTGACCCGGTCCAGGCCCGCCTCCTTCAGGGCCTGCGCCGTACGCTTGAGGCCGATGCCGTTGGTGGTCAGCGACATCTGGGGCGGGGTTCGAGCGCCGCGACCCGCTCGACGATGCCGACGAGGCCCGGGCGCAGCAGGGGCTCGCCGCCGGTGAAGCGGACCTCCTCGATGCCCAGGGACGTGACCGCGATGCCGATGAGGCGGACGATCTCGTCGTCGGTGAGGAGGTCGGTCTTGGCCAGCCACTGCAGGCCCTCCTCGGGCATGCAGTAGGTGCAGCGCAGATTGCAGCGATCGGTCAGCGAGACCCTCAGGTCGGTGGCCACACGGCCGTAGGTGTCGATGAGCACGTGGGCCCCTCCCTCGACGCGGATCGTGCCCGGAGCACTTCCTCTCCGACACCTGCGAGCCTACGTGACCCCGCCGACAACGCCACAGACCCGATCCCACGACGTGGAACGCGGCCGCGTCGCAGGGACCTGGAGGTTCCTACGACGCGGCCGCGCGGGGCGGCATCGCGCCTAGTGGGCGCCGGTGCCGGTGAGGGAGCGGACCTCCAGCTCGGCGTACTTGCCGGCGTCGGGCTCCTCCTTGGACAGGACCGTGCCGAGCCAGCCCATGAGGAAGCCGAACGGGATGGAGATGATGCCCGGGTTCTTCAGCGGGAACCAGGCGAAGTCGACGTCGGGGAACATCGCCTTCGGGTCCCCGGAGACCACGGGCGAGAAGAGCACCAGGCCGACCGCCACGATCAGGCCGCCGTAGATCGACCACAGCGCGCCCTGGGTGGTGAACCGCTTCCAGAACAGGCTGTAGAGGATGGTCGGCAGGTTGGCGGAGGCGGCGACCGCGAAGGCGAGGGCGACCAGGCCGGCCACGTTCAGGTCGCGGGCGAGGGCGCCCAGGCCGATGGAGACGACGCCGATGAGGACGGTCGCCCAGCGGGCCGCGCGGACCTCCTCCGCGCCGGTCGCCTTCCCCTTGCGGATGACGTTGGCGTAGATGTCGTGCGCGAAGGAGGACGAGGAGGCCAGGGTGAGGCCGGCGACCACGGCCAGGATGGTCGCGAAGGCGACCGCCGAGATCGTGGCGAGCAGGATCGCGCCCCAGGCCGAGTCGACGCCGCCCAGGTGCAGGGCGAGCAGCGGCGCCGCGGTGTTCCCGGACGGGTTGGAGGCGATGATCTCCTCCTGGGAGATCAGCGCGGCCGCGCCGAAGCCGAGGGCGATGGTCATCAGGTAGAAGGCGCCGATGATGCCGATGGCCCAGTTCACGGACTTACGGGCGGCCTTGGCGTTGGGCACCGTGTAGAAGCGGATCAGGATGTGCGGCAGGCCGGCGGTGCCGAGCACCAGGGCGATGCCGAGGGAGATGAAGTCCAGCTTGGAGGTGCCGGTCGCGCCGTACTGGAGGCCGGGCTCCAGGAAGGCGGCGCCCTTGCCGCTGTTCTCGGCGGCGGTGCCGAGCAGGTCGGAGATGTTGAAGTCGAACTTCAGCAGCACCAGGAAGGTGATCAGCACGGTGCCGCCGATCAGCAGCACCGCCTTGACCATCTGGACCCACGTGGTGCCCTTCATGCCGCCGATGGAGACGTACACGATCATCAGGAGGCCGACCAGGGCGACGATGAGGATCTTGCCCGCGTCGGAGGTGATGCCGAGCAGCAGCGAGACCAGGACGCCGGCGCCCGCCATCTGGGCCAGCAGGTAGAAGATCGAGACGACGATCGTGGAGGTGCCTGCGGCGGTGCGGACCGGACGCTGGCGCATCCGGTAGGCGAGGACGTCGCCCATGGTGTAGCGGCCGGAGTTCCGCAGCGGCTCGGCGACCAGGAGCAGCGCCACCAGCCAGGCGACCAGGAAGCCGATGGAGTACAGGAAGCCGTCGTAGCCGAAGAGGGCGATGGCGCCGGCGATGCCCAGGAAGGACGCGGCGGACATGTAGTCGCCGGAGACGGCGAGGCCGTTCTGGAAGGCGCTGAACTGCCGGCCGCCCGCGTAGAAGTCGGCCGCGTTCTTGGTCTGCCGGCCGGCCCAGACGGTGATGACCAGGGTCGCGACGACGAACAGCGCGAACAGGGTGATGATCAGCGGGCGGTGCTCGCTGGCCTCGTTGGCGGCCAGGAAGCCGGCCTCGCCGGCGGCCGCGTACAGGGTCTGGTCGGGGCTCATGCGCCGCCCTCCATCCGGACTTGATGGCCTCGGCCTTGGGGTCGAGCTTCGCGGCGGCGTGCCGCGAGTACCACCAGGCGATGACGAACGTGGTGACGAACTGGGCGATGCCGAAGACGAAGGCGACGTTGATGTTGCCGAACAGCTTGGTGCCCATGAAGCCGCCCGCGTAGTTGGACAGCAGCACGTACAGCAGGTACCAGGCGACGAAGGCGATCGTCAGGGGAAGGCGAAGGAACGGTAGGAGCGGCGCAGTTCACCGAACTCAGCGCTCTGCTGCACCTCGGCGAACTCCTCGGTGGACGGGAGCCTGTGTTCCTCTTGCGAGGGGGGCGGTGCGTCGGTGGCCACGGAGTCTCCTCGTACGACGGACATGACGGCTTGTACCTCGGTGTTCTCACAGGGGGCCGGTCTTGCTTGCCCTCTGCCCAACGACACGGCGGCCCTCGGGACCGGTTCAACACCCGGGGCACTTTCCCAAGTGACCTGTGGTTACTCATTGCTGGCCGACGACCGTGGGGATAGCTTCACCCTGCACCACCCGTCATGTACCTGCCCGAGGACCACCTGTGTCTCGGGCCGGTCTCGTATCCGGATGATGTGGAGACCCCATGGCTCATCTGCCTTCCAGACGCCGCCTCGCCCTCGCGGTGCCGCTCGTGCTGTCGCTGACCGCGTCCGCCGGGGCGCTCGGCCTCCAGCCGGCCGCCGCGTCGCCCGCGCCGCGCACCCAGCAGGCGGCCGAGGCCGCCGACGCGCCGCAGCTGGCGTACGTGGTCAACACCAAGGCGGACCCGCGCACGATCGCGTCGGTGAAGAGGGCGATAGCCGCGGCGGACGGCAAGGTGGTGGTCACCTACGACCGGATCGGCGTGATCGTCGTCCACTCGGCCGACCCGGGCTTCGCCGAGGAGATACGCAGGGTGCGCGGCGTGCAGTCGGCGGGTGCCACGCGGACCGCGCCGCTGGTCGCCGCCGGGACGACGGACGCGGGAGCGGCGACGTTCCTGACCGGTGAGCAGGCCGCACGGGCCGCCGAGGCCGCCGCGCCGGGCATGGAGCCCCTCGAGGCGGACCAGTGGGACCTGCGCGCGATCGGCGCCGACAAGGCCGCGCGGATCGACCCGGGCAGCGACAAGGTGACGGTCGCCGTGATCGACACCGGTGTCGACGACACCCACCCGGACCTCGCCCCGAACTTCTCCCGCTCCCAGTCGGCGAACTGCGTCGGCGGCAAGGCGGACACCAGCGAGGGCGCCTGGCGGCCGTACACCGCGGACGACTACCACGGCACCCATGTGGCCGGTGAGATCGCCGCCGCCCGCAACGGCGTGGGAGTCGCCGGTGTCGCACCGGGCGTGAAGGTCTCCAGCATCAAGGTGAGCGACCCGCACAACGGCCTGTTCTACCCGGAGAACGTCGTCTGCGCGTTCGTGTTCGCCGCCGACCACGGCGTGGAGATCACGAACAACAGCTACTACGTCGACCCGTGGCTCTACAACTGCATGGACGACCCCGACCAGCGGGCCATCGTCGACGCGGTGAACCGGGCCCAGCTCTACGCCCAGCGCAAGGGCACCCTGCACCTGGCGTCGGCCGGCAACTCCAACCACGACCTGGCCTCCGACGCCATCGTGGACGACTCCAGCCCCGACGACTCCACCCCGGTGACGCGGACCATCGACCCGAGCGAGTGCTTCGACGTCCCGACCCAGCTGCCCGGCATCGTGACGGTCAGCGCCACCGGCGTGGACAAGGAGAAGTCGTACTACTCCACGTACGGCAAGGGTGTCGTGGACGTGGCGGCGCCGGGCGGCGACCGGCGCTACCAGATCCCGGACACGCCGTCGAAGGACGGCCGGATCCTGTCCACCATGCCCAACAACGGCTACGCCTTCCTCCAGGGCACCTCGATGGCCTCGCCGCACGCCGCGGGCGTCGCCGCGCTGCTGAAGTCCCGCTACCCGGGGCTGAGCCCGGCCGCGCTCCAGGCGCTGCTGAAGGCGCAGGCGGACGAGCAGTCCTGCCCCGCCTCCTACGACCAGGACGGTGACGGCACCCAGGACGCGGTGTGCGAGGGCGGCAAGCGCGGCAACGGCTTCTACGGCGCCGGCATCGTCAACGCGCTGAAGGCGGTGAAGTGACCCCCATGACCAGCGTCTTCCGCAGCCCGCACGGACGAGGGTCCGCCCGCACGGCGGCGGCCCGCCCGCGGCACCGCCGCGCCCTGGTGCTGCCGGCCGGTCTGGCCGCGGCGACGGCCCTCGCGCTGCTGCCGGGCGCCCCGGCCGCCGCGGCGCCGGCCCCCTCCGCGACGACGGAGGGGACCTCGCTCAGCTACGTCGTCAACGTCCGCCCGGGCACGGCCCCTCCTCGCAGGTGAAGCGGGCGATAGCCGAGGCCGGCGGCACCATCGTGACCTCGTACGACCGGATCGGCGTCGTGGTCGTCCACTCCTCGAACCCGGACTTCGCCACGGCCGTCCGCACGGTCCGCGGGGTGCACTCGGCCGGCGCCACCCGTACCGCCCCGCTGCCCTCGGCCGCCACGACGGACATGGGCACGCCCAAGGTGCTCGGCGCGCAGGAGATCGCCGCCGCCGAGGCCGCCGAGGGGCAGGACCCGCTCCAGGGTCTGCAGTGGGACCTGCCCGCCATCAAGGCGGACCGGGCGCACGAGAAGTCGCTCGGCAGCCGTGAGGTGACCGTCGCGGTCATCGACACGGGCGTCGACGACACCCACCCGGACATCGCCCCGAACTTCGACCGGCGTGCCTCGGTCGACTGCGTCTCCGGCAAGCCGGACACCAGCGACGGCGCCTGGCGGCCCGCGGCCGGGGAGAGCCCGCACGGCACGCACGTCGCCGGGGAGATCGCCGCCGCGAAGAACGGCGTCGGCATGACGGGCGTGGCCCCCGGGGTGAAGGTCTCCGGCATCAAGGTGTCCAACCCGGACGGCTTCTTCTACACCGAGGCCGTGGTGTGCGGGTTCATGTGGGCGGCCGAGCACGGCGTCGACGTGACCAACAACAGCTATTACACCGACCCGTGGTACTTCAACTGCAAGAACGACCCCGACCAGAAGGCCCTGGTCGAGGCCGTCACGCGGGCCGCGCGGTACGCGGAGAAGAAGGGCGCGGTCAACGTCGCCGCGGCCGGCAACGAGAACTACGACCTCGCCGCCGACGAGATCACCGACCCGGTCTCCCCCAACGACTCCACGCCCTCCGACCGGGTGATCGACCCCTCCGAGTGCCTGGACATCCCGACCCAGCTGCCCGGCGTCGTCACGGTCGCGGCGACCGGCGCCAAGGGTCTGAAGTCGTCGTTCTCCAACTACGGCCGCGGGGTCGTCGACATCGCCGCGCCCGGCGGTGACGCGACGGCCTACCAGAAGCCGGAACCGCCCGCCACCAGCGGCCTGATCCTGGGCACGCTGCCCGGCGGCAAGTGGGGCTACATGGCCGGTACGTCGATGGCGTCGCCGCACGTCGCGGGCGTCGCCGCGCTCATCAGGTCGACGCACCCCCATGCTTCGCCGGCCATGGTCAAGGCGCTGCTGTACGCCGAGGCCGACGCCGTGCCCTGCACCGATCCGTACGACATCGACGGCGACGGCAAGGTGGACGCGGTCTGCGAGGGCCCGAAGAACCGCAACGGCTTCTACGGCTGGGGCATGACGGACGCGCTGGACGCCGTCACACGTTAGACACCGCCGGGCTTCCGGCCCGGCGCCTGCCGCATAGTTGCGGTCATGACCGGTATCGCATCCGCATGGTCCGCTCTGGGCGGCGATCCCTCCCTGCTCTCCCGGGTCACCACGGTGGCCCGGGAGAGCGCGCTCGCGGCACGGCTTCCCGTGCGCGAGCTGGCCCGCTCCTCGGTGGGCGCCTGTGCGCTGGCCGCGGCCGAACTGGCGGCACGGCGGGCGGGGACGGGCGACGTGCCCGCCGTCCGCGTCGACGACGGGGCCGTGGCGACGGCGTTCACCAGTGAGCGCCAACTGCTGGTGGACGGCCGGCCGCCGGTGACGTTCGCGCCGCTGTCGCGGTTCTGGCGGGCGGCGGACGGCTGGGTGCGCACCCACGCGAACTACCCGCACCACCGGGAGCGGCTACTGGCGGCCCTGGGCGTGCCGGACGACGTACGGGCCGTGGAGTCGGCCCTCGCCGGCATACGGGCGGCGCGGATCGAGGAGGCCGTGTACGCGGCCGGGGCCTGGCGGTCGCCCTGCGCACGCCCGAGGAGTGGGCGGCGCACGGCCAGGCGGCGGCCGTGGCGGCCCTGCCCCTGGTGGAACGCGGCCGGCTCGGCGCCGCACGCGCGCGTGCCTTTCCCGCACTCCCCTCCGCTCCCCTGCTGCCCGCCGCCGGGGTACGGGTCCTGGACCTGACCCGGGTCATCGCCGGGCCCGTCGCCACCCGCACGCTGGCGCTGCTCGGCGCGGACGTGCTGCGCCTCGACGCCCCTGGTCGCCGGAACTGCCGGACCAGCACGCCGACACCGGCTTCGGCAAGCGCTCGGCGCGGCTGGACCTCGCGGCCGACCGGGCCGTGTTCGAGGACCTGCTCGCGGCGGCCGACGTCGTCGTCACCGGGTACCGTCCGGCGCACTGGACCGGTTCGGCCTGTCCGCCGAGGCGCTGGCCGAACGCCGGCCCGGGCTGGTCGTGGCGCAGTTGTCGGCGTGGGGGACGACCGGGCCGTGGGCGCGGCGGCGCGGCTTCGACAGCCTGGTGCAGGCCGCCACCGGGATCGCCGTCGTGGAAGGGACGCCCGAGAGGCCGGGGGCGCTGCCGGCGCAGGCGCTGGACCACGGCAGCGGGTATCTGCTGGCGGCGGGGGTGCTGCGGGCCCTCACCGAACAGTCGGCCGAGGGCGGCAGCCGGTACGTCCGGGTCGCGCTCGCCCGCACGGCGGCGTGGCTGACCGCCGGGACCGGCTGCACGGCCGCCGGCGAGGCGGGGGCGGGGGCCGGGGTGGTGGTGCGGGCGGGCCGGGGGCCCGGGGTGGCTCGCCGAGCGGGACTCCGGGATCGGGCGGCTGCGCTACGCCCTGCCCCCGGTGTCCTTCGCCAAAGGCCCCGCCGACTGGGCCCGGCCGCCGGGGGCTTGGGGGTCGGACGCCCCGCGGTGGGCGTGAGCGCGGGCGTGCGCGACAGGCAGGGCGCGGCGGGCGAGCGCCGGCGCGCAGGCTCGGGCCCGGGCTCGGCCTGTCGCGGCAGAGGAGTCGGGCGGCTCGGGCGGGGCCGGGGCGGCGTGCAGGGGTCGTACCGGGGGCGGATGACGGCGCGGCACCCGGCGACGGCGGTGACGCGGGGATGGCCGGGGGCCGGTGGCCGGAACGGCGCCCGCGCCCGGGCCCGGTGGCCGGGAGCCTGCACGCGGGCGGAATGCCGTACCGCCAGTTGTTTTCCTTGACTTGCCCCGGTCTGGGAGACCTGGTGAAGATCTTGAGGTGACGTTGATAAAACCCCCGTCCCGGGCGGCCGGCGCCGGCCGGCACGCACGGCCCGCCTCCGGCCGCGGCCATGGCCGCGCCGTGGCCGTGCTGGTGCTGGTGGCGCTCGGGGCGCTGATACCCCTGTTCGGACCGTCCCCCGCGCTGCACGGCACCGGGGAGGCCGCCGCCCCGGCACCGGCGGCATCGCCCTGCTGCGCACGGTCCTGTTCGCCGCCCTGGCCGTCCCGGTCGGTGAACTGTTCGTCGACCGGCTGGCCCGCTCCCTGCCCGGCGCCCCCGCGGCCCGGCCCCGCAGCTGGTCGCCGCACGCGGCGGTTGCCGGGTTCGTCGCCGCCCTGGCCCTCGCCTCGGTCGTGGCGACGGGCAACCTGGTGCCGACCAGCCTCGCCGAGATCGACGCCGGCGGCCTGTACGCCTCCCGCGACGGCAAGCTGGCGCTGCTGGAGGTCAACGCGTTCCTCGTGGCCGGGCTGTGCGCGGTCTCCCGCCGGCCCGCCACCCAGGTCTGGCCGCTGGCCGCGGTCGTCGTCGCCGAGGCGCTGCGCGCCCACCCCCCTGCCGAGTACAGCCCGCTGATCGGCTCCGGGCTGACGCTCATCCATCTGACCTGCGCCTCGCTGTGGGTGGGCGGGCTGCTCCACGCACTGCGGACCCTGCGGCACTGGCACGGCGCCGAGGCGGGCCCGGCCCTGCTGGGGCTCTACGCGCGCGTGGCGGCCGTGCTGCTGGCGGCCATCACCGCCACGGGCGTGTGCAGTTCGCTGCGCCGGATGCCGCCGGGCACCGTACTGGAGCAGCTGACCGGCACGGCGTACGGCCGGGTGCTGCTCGCGAAGGTGATCCTCGTCGCGGCCGTCGCCGCACTCGCCCTGTGGGCGCGCATCCGGCTGGGCCGGGCGGCCGACCCGCTGACCGCCTGCTCCCCCGCGCGCGCGGAGGTCGCCGTGCTGGGCGTGGTGGTGGCGGTGTCGGGGCTGCTGACGGCGCTGCCGGTGCCGATCCGCTGGTGACGCCGAGGAGGCCGGCCGTCGCGGACGGGAGCCCGCGGCGAGGGCCCGTCAGGGGCCGCGAGCGCGCCCGGACTTGACGGAGGGACCGGTTCCGGCGGGCCCCTGCGCGACGGGGCTGTCAGTCGTGGCCCGTATCCTCAGGGACCATGCTCGAAGACCAGACGACCGCAGCGTCCTCCCCCACAGCGTGGCCGGCCGCGTATCCGCAGGGATACGCGGTCGTTGACGTGGAGACCACCGGCCTGGCCCGCGACGACCGCATCATCTCCGCGGCCGTCTACCGGCTGGACGCGCGCGGCGAGGTCGAGGACCACTGGTACACGCTGGTCAACCCCGAGCGCGACCCGGGCCCGGTGTGGATACACGGTCTGACGAGCGAGGTGCTCGAGGGCGCGCCCCTGTTCCGGGACATCGCCGAGGAGTTCGCGGCGCGGCTCGAGGGCCGGGTGCTGGTCGCGCACAACGCCGTCTTCGACTGGCAGATGATCGCCCGCGAGTACGCGCGCGCCCGGCTGGTGGCGCCGGTGCGCCAGCGCCTGTGCACGATCGCGCTCGCCAAGGAACTGGCGCTGCCGCTGCCCAACCACAAGCTGGAGTCGCTCGCCGCGCACTTCGGCGTCGTCCAGCAGCGGGCCCACCACGCGCTGGACGACGCGCGCGTGCTGGCCGAGGCGTTCCGGCCGAGCCTGCTCGCGGCGGCGGCCGGCGGGCTCAGGCTGCCGCTGCACGAGTGCCGCCCGCTCACCGAGTGGACGGACCGGCCGGCACCGCTCATCGGCCGCCAGGCGTCCGGCGGCTACGGCGCCGGAAGCTGGCGCCCGTCCCGCAAGAGGCCCGCATGCCCCTATCCCAACCCGGGCCGGTACGAAGAGGGCAAACCCCTCAAGCAGGGCATGCGGGTCGCCTTCTCGGGTGACACCTCGGTCGACCGGGAGCTGCTGGAGGACCGCGCCACGGAGGCCGGTCTGCACGTGGCGACCAGCCTGTCGCGGCTGACCAGCCTGCTGGTCACCAACGACCCGGACTCGGGCACGTCGAAGGTGGTCAAGGCCCGCCAGTACGGGACACCGGTGGTGGACGAGGCGGCGTTCGGGCAGCTGCTGCGCGACGTGGAGCCCGCCGACGGGTGACCGCCCCGGGCCGGGGTGCCGGGCGGACGGGTGATTGGCGGGCGACTCGCCCGGCGCCCGCTCGCCCCGGGCCGCGGCGACGGCTCACCCTGTGGCGCATGGCGACATGTGAAGTCTGCGGCAACAACTACGGCATGACCTTCGAGGTGCACGCGCAGGGCGCGGTGCACGTCTTCGACTGCTTCTCCTGTGCGATCCACCGCATGGCTCCCATCTGCGAGCACTGCCGGGTGCAGATCATCGGGCAGGGCGTCGAGGTCGAGGGCCACTGGTACTGCGGCGCCCACTGCGCCCGCGCCGAGGGAAAGGCGGGCATCGTCGACCGGGTCTGACCGCACCCCCGTGCGAGCACCCCACGACCGAGTTGTACCGTCGTGGGGTGTACCGCTTCCTGTTGTCCCGGCAGTGGGTGATCCTCACGCTGGTCGCCCTGCTCCTCATCCCCACGATGATCTGGCTGGGCTTCTGGCAGATGGACCGCTACGAGCAGCGGCACGCCCGCAACCAGCTGGTCGCCGACGCCCTGCACGCCGAGCCGGTGCCCGTGGAGCGGCTGACCTCCCCGGCCACACGGTCACCAGCGAGGAGCGGTACCGCGGCGTGACCGCGACCGGCCGCTTCGACACCGACGCCGAGGTCGTCGTCCGCCGCCGCACCAACGGCGACGACAAGGTCGGCTACCACGTCCTGACCCCGTTCGTCCTGGACGACGGCAAGGTCCTGCTGGTCAACCGGGGCTGGGTGCCCACCAGCGACGCCGGCCAGACCGCGTTCCCCGAGGTCCCCGCCCCGCCCCGCGGCGAGATCACCCTCACCGGGCGGCTGATGCCCGACGAGACGACCGCCGCCAGCGGCATCAAGGACCTGGAGGGCCTGCCCGACCGGCAGATCATGCTGATCGACAGCGAGCGGGAGGCGAAGCGGCTGGACGCCGAGGTGCTCGGCGGCTACGTGGTGCTGACGGCGCCCGAGCCGAAGGGCGGCCTCCCGGAGCCGATCGGTGAGCCCGGCGACGAGAACGCCGCGCTGAACTACGCGTACGCCGTCCAGTGGTGGCTGTTCGCGGCGGCCGTTCCGGTCGGCTGGTTCTTCCTGGCCCGCCGTGAGGCCCGGGAGCGGGCGGAGAAGGCGGCGCAGGCGTCCGGGGAGGCCGGCGGCACGCCGCCCGAGGACGCCGGAGCCGAACCGGAGGCGGTGCGCACCGGGCAGCGGACGGGGTAACCACCCGGCCGCCGCGATTGCCCCGTCACCGGTCGGGAAGACGGAAACCCGTGCATCCCCGTATCGAGGACTACGCGCTCATCGGCGACGAGCAGACCGCGGCCCTGGTCGGCACGGACGGCTCCGTGGACTGGCTGTGCCTGCCCCGTTTCGACTCCGCCGCCTGCTTCGCCAAGCTGCTGGGCGACGAGGACAACGGCCATTGGCGCATCGCCCCGCCGGCGCCGGACGCTGCACCCGGCGCGCCTACCGCCGGGACACGCTCGTGCTGGACACCGAGTGGGAGACCGGGGACGGCGCCGTCCGGGTCACCGACTTCATGCCGCAGCGCGACCGGGCCCCGGACATCGTCCGCATCGTGGAGGGCCTGCGCGGCGAGGTGACCGTGCACAGCGTGCTGAAGCTGCGCTTCGACTACGGGTCGATCGTGCCCTGGATGCGCCGCGCCGACGGCCTGCGGGCGGCGGTCGCCGGACCGGACTCGGCGTGGCTGCGCAGCGTGCCCGAGGTGCGCACCTGGGGGAGAACTTCGGGACGCACGCGGAGTTCACCGTCGCCGAGGGCGACAAGGTCGCGTTCGTGCTGACCTGGCACCCCTCGCACGAGCCGTCGCCGCCGCCGATCGACCCGTACGAGGCCCTGCGGCACAGCGTCGCCGACTGGCGGGCCTGGGCCGCCCACTGCCGCTACCGGGGTCCCTACCGGGACGCCGTCGTCCGCTCGCTGATCACCCTGAAGGCGCTGACCTACAAGCCGACCGGCGGCATCGTGGCCGCCGCCACCACCTCGCTGCCCGAGGAGCCGGGCGGCGTGCGCAACTGGGACTACCGCTACTGCTGGCTGCGCGACTCCACGCTCACCCTGGGCGCCCTGCTGGCGGCCGGCTACACGGCCGAGGCGGAGGCCTGGCGCGACTGGCTGCTGCGCGCGGTCGCGGGCAGCCCGGCGGACCTGCAGATCATGTACGGCGTGGCGGGCGAGCGGCGGCTGCCCGAGTACGAGCTGCCGTGGCTGTCCGGGTTCGCCGGCTCCCGCCCCGTCCGGATCGGCAACGACGCCGTCAACCAGGTCCAGCTGGACGTCTACGGCGAGGTCATGGACACCCTCTCGCTGGCCCGGACGGCCGGCATGCCGCCCAAGCCGCAGATGTGGGAGCTGCAGTGCGCCCTGATGGACTTCCTGCGCACGGCGTGGCGGGAGCCGGACGAGGGGCTGTGGGAGGTGCGCGGCGGGCGCCGGCACTTCGTGCACTCCAAGGTGATGTGCTGGGTGGCCGCCGACCGGGCGGTGCGCACCCTGGAGGAGCACCCGGACCTGGGCGGCGACCTGGAGGGCTGGCGCGCGCTGCGCGACGAGGTGCACCGCGACGTGTGCGAGAAGGGCTACGACCCGGTGCGGAACACCTTCACCCAGTACTACGGCTCGCGGGAGCTGGACGCCGCGCTGCTGTTCATCCCGCGCGTGGGGTTCCTGCCGCCGGACGACCCGCGGGTCGTCGGCACCATCGACGCGATCGCCCAGGAGCTGACCAGCGGCGGCCTGGTCCACCGCTACAGCACCCTGGGCGGCACGGTCGACGGGCTGCCGGGCAACGAGGGCACGTTCCTCGTGTGCTCCTTCTGGCTGGCGGACGCGCTGCACATGACCGGCCGGACCAAGGAGGCCAGGGAACTGTTCGAGCGGCTGGTGGGCCTCGCCAACGACGTGGGGCTGCTCTCCGAGGAGTACGACCCGGTGGCCGGCCGCCAGCTCGGCAACTTCCCGCAGGCCTTCAGCCACATCGGCCTGGTGCACACCGCCCTCGCCCTGTTCGGGGAGGACGGGGCAGGATAGGGGCCATGGATCTTGGACTGAAGGACCGGGTGTTCGTCGTCACGGGGGCCACCCGGGGCCTGGGCAACGCCGCCGCGCGCGAGCTGGTCGCCGACGGCGCGAAGGTGGTCGTGACCGGCCGGGACGAGAAGAGCGTGGCCGGGGCCGCCGAGGCGCTGGGCCCGGGCGCGGTGGGTGTGGCCGCCGACAACGCCGACCCGGGGGCCGCCGAGCGGCTGATCGCCACCGCGCGGGAGCGGTTCGGCCGCTTCGACGGCGTGCTGGTGAGCGTGGGCGGGCCGCCGCCCGGGTTCGTCGCCGACAACACCGACGAGCAGTGGCAGGCGGCGTTCGAGTCGGTCTTCCTCGGTGCGGTGCGGCTGGCCCGGGCGGCGGCGGCCGAGCTGGAGGAGGGCGGTGTCATCGGCTTCGTGCTGTCGGGCTCGGTGCACGAGCCGATCCCGGGGCTGACCATCTCCAACGGGCTGCGGCCGGGCCTGGCCGGTTTCGCCAAGTCGCTGGCGGACGAGCTGGGCCGCGCGGCATCCGGGTCGTGGGCGTGCTGCCGGGGCGGATCGACACCGACCGCGTGCGCGAGCTGGACGGGCTGTCCGCCGACCCGGAGGCGACCCGGGCGCAGAACGAGTCCCGCATTCCGCTGCGCCGCTACGGGACACCGGAGGAGTTCGGGCGCACGGCGGCGTTCCTGCTGTCCCCGGCGGCGAGCTATCTGACGGGGATCATGGTGCCGGTGGACGGAGGGTACCGGCACGGGTTCTGAGCCGGCTGCGCGCCCGGCGAAGTGCCCCCGGCGGACCGTCCGGGGGCTGCGGGGCGGGGCCGGCCGCGCGGTCCCCCGCGCCGTTCGGCGGGCGTCAGCTCACCCTCTCCGCCCGGTGCTTGACGCCGCTGAGGCGGACCTCCGTCGGCAGGCTGGTGAGGCCCGCCGCGCCGCGGGCGTGGGCGAGGGCGTGGGCGGCCAGGCCGTCCAGGGCGGCACCGGGGTCGACGTGCGGCTGGAGCCGGAGCCGTACCCGGGCCCGGGGTGCCAGGCGCCGGCCGGTGAGCCGGACGGCGGCCCGGTCGACGCCGTCGAGGCGGCCCGCCTCCTGGGCGAGCGCGTCCTCCAGGGCCCGCCCGCGCAGCACGGCGCTCTCGCCGTCGCCGGTGTCCACGAGCACCTCGGCGAGCCGGCGGCGGCGCAGCACGGAGGCCAGCCACCACAGGGCGAGCAGCAGCAGGACGGCGAGGGCGGCGATCACCACCGGCCACCACCAGCCGGAGTCCCGCCAGCGGGTCCGTTCCGCGTCGCTGAGCAGGACGTCGTCGCGTCCCCGGTGGATCCACCAGGAGGGCGCGGGAGCCCCCAGCCCGACGGCGAGCACGGAGCCGCCGAGGGCGAGCAGGACCAGGCCCACGAGGCCGAGCAGCACACGGTTGACGGTTGCGGGCACCGTCCTCACCCCTTCCGTCCGGGCCGGCGCACCCGTACCGACAGGGCGGGCGGCCGGGCCAGGCCCAGTCCGGCCACCGCGTCGGTCAGCGCGCCGTCCAGCTCGGTGCGTACGTCGTCCAGCTCCCGGAAGTGCGACTCCGCGCGGACGCGGGCCCTGCGGCGGCGCATCCGCACCCGCGCCGACTGCACCCCCGCGACCTCCATGGCCCGGTCGCGCAGCACGGTGGCGGCGGCGTCGCGGTGCAGCCCCGCGCGGACGTCGTCGTGGGTGCGCCGCATCGGCAGCAGCGCGCGCAGGCCGGGCGTGACGGCCAGCAGGAGCAGCCAGAGACCGAGGGCGGCGGCGACGCCGGCCCCGGCCAGCACCCAGGTGTCGTCGAGGGGCCGTTCGGCGAGCTGCCGGGCGAGTTCCTTGCGCCAGGCCATCGCGTCGCGGTCGGCGCGCACGGCGGCGACGTCGTAGAGGAAGAGACCGGCGACGACCAGGAGCAGCAGGGCGACCAGGCCGGCCGGGACCCGGCGGGCCGACCAGAAGCGGCGGGCGTGTCCGCCGCCGTGGCCGCCGGGGTCCGCGCCGGCGTCGAGGACGGGCCGCGGCTCGGCCGGGTCGCCGCCGTCCTTGTCCAGCACCGGCATCCGGCGCGTGCTGCCGGTCTCCTCGTGGGGCTCGCTCATTCGATCCTCCCCTGTGCGGCGCCGTGCTCCGGCGTCAGGTGCAGCCGCTCCACCTGGACGGCGACCTCCGGCACCGCCATGCCCACCAGCGCGCGCACGCGCCGGACGACCTGGCGGCGCACCTGCCCGCAGCGGGCGCCGATGTCGCAGGGATAGCCGAGTTCGAGGTGCACCTGGACGCGGGCGGTGTCGTGGTGCACGGAGACGGTCGCGTGGGGGCGTGCGGCGTCCGGGGGAGCCGCCCGACCGCCTCGCGGGCCGCCTGGGCCGCCACCTTGGCGACGACCCGGTCGGCGATCCGTGTCGCGCCCCGCTCCCCGGTGGGACCACGCCCACGGGAGCCGGGAGGTCACCGGCCGCACTGCTCACCGCGGTCACCGCCGGCTGTCGCGGCTGCGGAAGAAGTCGCCGAGCTCGAGGTCTCCCTCGAGGAACCGGCCGACGACGAATCCGACGGCGCCGAGCGCCGCCACCAGGAGGAAGGCGCCGAATCCGCCGAAGTACCCGGCGAAGCCCAGGGCCATTCCGGCGATCATGCCGACCACGGCCATGTTCATGCTGCGCACTCCTTACGTCGGGACAACGTCGGTCTACTTGATCCGGGGCTCCGGTTCCTCCTCGTCCTCCTCGTCGGGCAGCTTCACGTCGCTCACCGCGATGTTGACCTCGACGACCTCCAGGCCGGTCATCCGCTCCACGGCCGCGATCACGTTCTCCCGCACGTTCCGGGCGACGTCGGAGATCGACACGCCGTACTCGACGACGATCTCCAGGTCGAGGGCGGTCTGCTTCTCGCCGACCTCGGCCTTCACCCCGCGGGTCACCGACTTGGCGCCGCCGGGGACGCGGTCGCGCACGGCGCCGAAGGTGCGGGACAGTCCGCTGCCCATGGCGTGCACACCGACGACGTCGCGTGCCGCCATTCCGGTGATCTTCTCCACCACCCCGTCGGCGATGGTGGTGCGTCCCCGGGTCCCCGGGTCGCCTCCGCCACGCCGGGCGCCCTGTGCCTTGGCCCCCTGGCCCTCGGCCGTGTCCTGCCCGGGCCGGCCCCGGTCCGTCGTCTCGCTCATCGCCGTACGCCCCTTTCGGTCGTCGTCCTGCGACCACGTTAAGTGCGGTTGCGCCGCCGCGCGCCGGGGATGCGGCAGGCTGGAGGAATGACGACGGCTGACCGGTGGACACGGGCGGTGCGGGAACAGGTCGGGCTCGGCAGGTTCCTGCCGCTGGGCGGAGTGCGGGACGGCGCGTGGATCGCCGAGCGGGCGGCGCGCGAGGTGCTGCTCGCGGCGGTGCGCGACGTGGCGGGCGCACGGGTGGACGGGCTGCGCCTCGGGCAGGCGGACCCGGAGGAGGCGCACGCCCCGGTGGTGCCGGCCCCGCCGACCGCGCTGCCGCCGGGGCCCTTGCGGATGACGGCGGAGGTGTCGGCGACGGTCTCCGAGCCGTTGCCCACGACGGCGGCCCGGGTGCGGGCCGTGCTGGCCGGGGCGGCGGAGACCCGGCTCGGGCTGGTGGTCGCGGAGGTGGATCTGCGGGTGACGGCACTGCTCGACCCGGACCCCGGGGCCGCCCCCGGCCCCTCCCCCTCCCCCGCCCGGTCCGCCGCCGGGGGCACCGCCCGGCCGGGCCCGGCGCCCGCTCCGGCGGCGGACCCGGGCGGCGGGGACACGGGCCGGGCGGCCGCGGCCGCGCTCGCGGTGCCGGGCGTGACCCGGCTGACGGGCACGCTCGGCCGTGCGGTCACGGTCGAGGAACGGACCGGGGACGCCGCCCTGCCGCACCGGCACGTCCGCGTGGAGTGCGCGGTGTCCGCGGAGCACCGGACCGTGGAGGTGGCCCGCCGGGTGCGCACCGCGGTACGGGACGCGCTCGAGGAGCGGCCGTCGGTGGCCGTGCTGGTGACGGCGGTCGATCTGCCGCCGGAGTGACGGGCGGGCACCGGCCGACGGCCGTCCGGAACCCGCCCGGTCCCGGACCGGCTACTCGCCGAGCCCGGCCAGGTCGCGCAGCCGGCGGGCCTGGGCGGCGCGCTCGGCGACGCGCTGGGCCTCGTAGTCCCGGTGCAGGGCGCCCTGGAGCAGCGCCTTGGTCTCGATCACGGCGTCGCGCGGCGCCGCCAGGACCGCCGAGGCGAGGTCGCGTACGGCCCCGTCGAGCTGGTCGGCGGGCACGGCGAGGCTGGCCAGGCCCGTGGCGACGGCCTCCTCGGCCTGGACGAACCGCCCGGTCACACAGATCTCCAGCGCGCGGGCGTACCCGACCAGCCCGACGAGCGGATGCGTGCCCGTCAGGTCGGGGACGAGGCCGAGGCTGGTCTCACGCATGGCGAACTGCGCGTCGTCGGCGACGACACGCAGGTCGCAGGCGAGGGCGAGCTGGAAGCCGGCCCCGATGGCGTGCCCCTGCACGGCGGCGATGGACAGGATGTCGCTGCGCCGCCACCAGGTGAACGCCTCCTGGTATTCGGCGATGGTCGCGTCGAGCTCGGCGTCCCCGCCCCGTGCCAGGTCGAGGAACGACGGCTCGCCGTCGAAGCCTTCGGGCGTGAACGCCTGCCGGTCGAGCCCGGCCGAGAAGGACTTGCCCTCGGCCCGCAGCACGACGACCCGGACGGAGCCCGGCAGCAGCCGGCCGGCCTCGGTGAGCGCCCGCCACAGGGCGGGGCTCTGCGCGTTGCGCTTGGCCGGGTTGGTCAGCGTCACCGTGGCGATCGCGTCGTCGACGGTGAGCCGCACGCCGTCCTTGTCGAGTGCGGGGACGTCGGGTCCTTCAGGGCCTTCGGGACCGTGGTCCTGGGCGGGCGTGGCCATGGGGCGCCTCCGATGGGTACGGCAGTCCTGTGCGCCGTACGGGAATCCGCACGGCGTCCCTAAGTGACTGCACAGTAACCACCCGGTCGGCCGGTCGGTCGACCGGGTGGCCACCATCGGAGCCGAGGGGCCACCCGGAGGGTCAGGCCGATGGGGCCTTCTTGCCCCGCGTCGCCCCGCCACGCCCTCGGAGCGTGACGCCCGACTCACTGAGCATGCGGTGCACGAAGCCATACGAGCGGCCGGTCTCCTCGGCCAACGCCCGGATGCTCGCACCGGCGTCGTACTTCTTCTTCAGGTCTGCCGCGAGCTTGTCGCGCGCGGCGCCGGTCACCCGGCTGCCCTTCTTCAGAGTCTCGGCCACCCGTGCCTCCTCATGGGAAGTGCGCTCTGGTCTCCTCATGATCACCCCTCCGGGCCGACATGGCCACCCATTCGGCAAGGTCGATGAGACAAGGTGGTGACGACAGGAGCCGGTCCCCACAAGCGGAACCGGGGATTCCAAAGGATCGCGTGCGTACCGCCGAACGGGTTCTCCGACGAAGTTCCTGGTCAGAAAGGCGGCGCGGCCGAGCCCCGGGAAGAGGGGACTCGGCCGCGAAATCCGTGTAGGACACACCTCGGTACGAGGAGATCTCACACAGATGGTGGATCACGGCTCGGCCGAATGATCCATCACCGGTGGATCATCCATTCGGTCACGCGAGGGCGACGAGATCCGCGTAGTCGGCGCCCCACAGGTCCTCGATCCCGTCCGGGAGCAGGATGATCCGCTCCGGCTGGAGCGCCTCGACGGCGCCCTCGTCGTGGGTGACGAGGACGACCGCGCCCTTGTAGGTGCGCAGGGCGCCGAGGATCTCCTCGCGGCTGGCGGGGTCGAGGTTGTTGGTGGGCTCGTCGAGCAGCAGCACGTTGGCGGAGGACACCACCAGGGTGGCCAGGGCGAGACGGGTCTTCTCACCGCCGGAGAGGACCCCGGCCGGCTTGTCGACGTCGTCGCCGGAGAACAGGAACGAGCCGAGCACCTTGCGGACCTCGACCAGGTCCATGTCCGGTGCCGCGGAGCGCATGTTCTCCAGGACCGTCCGCTCCGGGTCGAGGGTCTCGTGCTCCTGGGCGTAGTAGCCGAGCTTGAGGCCGTGGCCGGGGACGACGGCGCCGGTGTCCGGCTGCTCGACGCCCGCGAGGAGCCGCAGCAGCGTGGTCTTGCCCGCGCCGTTGAGACCGAGGATGACGACCCGGGAGCCCTTGTCGATGGCCAGGTCGACGTCGGTGAAGATCTCCAGCGAGCCGTACGACTTCGACAGGCCCTCGGCCATCAGCGGGGTCTTGCCGCAGGGGGCGGGCTCGGGGAAGCGCAGCTTGGCGACCTTGTCCTGCTGCCGGACCTCCTCCAGGCCGGACAGCAGCTTCTCCGCGCGACGGGCCATGTTCTGCGCGGCGACGGTCTTGGTGGCCTTGGCGCGCATCTTGTCGGCCTGGGCGTTGAGCGCGGCGGCCTTCTTCTCGGCGTTGGCCCGCTCGCGCTTGCGGCGCTTCTCGTCCGCCTCGCGCTGCTGCTGGTAGAGCTTCCAGCCCATGTTGTAGACGTCGATCTGGGCGCGGTTGGCGTCCAGGTAGAAGACCTTGTTGACGACCGTCTCGACCAGGTCGACGTCGTGGGAGATCACGATGAAGCCGCCGCGGTAGGTCTTGAGGTAGTCGCGCAGCCAGACGATCGAGTCGGCGTCGAGGTGGTTGGTCGGCTCGTCGAGCAGCAGCGTGTCCGCGTCGGAGAACAGGATGCGCGCCAGCTCCACGCGGCGGCGCTGACCGCCGGAGAGGGTGTGCAGGGGCTGGGTGAGCACCCGGTCGGGCAGGTTGAGCGCGGCGGCGATGGTGGCGGCCTCGGCCTCGGCGGCGTACCCGCCCTTGGTGAGGAACTCCGTCTCCTGCCGCTCGTACTGCCGCAGGGCCTTCTCGCGGGTGGCGCCCTGGCCGCCCGCGATGCGCTGCTCGTTCTCGCGCATCTTGCGGATGAGGACGTCGAGGCCGCGGGCGGAGAGGATCCGGTCGCGGGCGAGGACGTCGAGGTCGCCGGTGCGGGGGTCCTGCGGGAGGTAGCCGACCTCGCCGGAGCGGGTGATGGTGCCGGCGGCGGGATGGCCTCGCCCGCGAGGCACTTGGTGAGGGTGGTCTTGCCTGCGCCGTTGCGGCCGACGAGGCCGATGCGGTCGCCCTTCGTGACACGGAAGGTGGCGTTTTCGATGAGGACGCGGGCGCCGGCGCGCAGCTCGATGCCGGAGGCGGAGATCACGGACAGACTCCAGGGCGGTGGGTGGCGGGAAGGGGCGGCTGAGGACGGACCCGCCGTCTAATGCGCGAGGAGAATGGCCATGGGAGCCAGTCTAACGGGGGTGTGCAAGCGCTTTTCCCGGCTTCGGTCCGGGGCCGGGCTCGCGGGCCGTTGTCGGTGGCGGGTGCAAGACTGGCGACAGGCGTGAATCCGGATGTTCCGGAAGGACCCGCAGGGACCGGCTCACAAGGGAGTGATCGGTATGGCAGGCACGGACGGCGGCCGCCCCAGCATGTACCCGACGGTGCTGTACACGGACGCCAAGGCGGCCATCCGGCAGCTGAAGGAGGCCTTCGGCTTCACGGAGATCGCGGTGTACGAGGGCGAGGACGGCAAGGTGGTCCACGCCGAGCTGTCGCTGGGCAACGGCGCGGTGATGCTCGGTTCCAAGGGCACCGGCAGCCGCTTCGACGAGCTGATGAAGGGCGCCGGCCCGACGGGGGTGTACGTCGTGGTGGACGACGTCGACGCCCACCACCGGCGGGCCGCGGACCACGGCGCCGAGATCCTGATGCCCCGACGGACCAGGACTACGGCTCGCGGGACTACATGGCCCGCGACCGGGAGGGCAACATCTGGAGCTTCGGCACCTACGCCCCCGAGATCCCCGCCTGACCCGGCGCCGGGCGGGGTGCCGCACGGGTTCCGTCACCGGTCCCGTCCCGGCTACCCCGCCCGGCCGGCTGCCGCCGGTGCGCCTCCGTCAGTCGCCGCCGGTGTGGACCTGGAAGGCGGCCCGCCGCACGGCCTTGGCCAGGGCCGGGTCGGGGTGCGCGGCGGCGAGCGCCACCAGGACCTGCACGGTGCGCGGATGACCGACGGCGCGCACCTCGTCGAGCAGGGCGGGGACCGTGGGCTGCACGGCGGACTCCAGATGTCGGACCAGCATCGGGGCCTCGCCGTGGTCGGCGACCGCCGCGGCGGTGTCCACCCACAGCCAGGTGGCCTCCCGCCGGGTCAGCGCCTCGTGGGCGTCCTCCGGGTCGGCGCCGTCGTGCTCGGCCAGCCACAGCAGGGCGTACGGCCTGAGCGTCGGCTCGTCCAGCACGGCCCGGACGTCGGGCTCGGCGGGCGCCCCGACGACGCGCAGCGCCTCGAAGGCCAGCCCCCGCAGCAGGGCGTCCTCGCCGCGGGCGGCGGCCAGGAGCTCGGCGACGGCGCTGCCGACGGGGCGGGCGGCGAGCCAGGCCCGGTACTCGGCCCGGGCCGCGTTCGGACGGAGCTGGGCGCAGCCGCGGAGCATGTCCTCGGCCGACCGCTCGATGTTCCCGGCGGGGCTCTGCGCGGCGACACAGATCTGCTCCAGCTTGACCCAGACCGCCCAGCTGCCCAGCGGGGTGAGCGTGGCCTGGCCGTCGCCGCAGGTGAGGGCGCCGACGGAGGCCAGCGCGTGCAGCGCCCAGTCGAGCAGCGGGGCGAGCGCGGCGTCGTCGCAGGGGGCCTGCGGGGTCAGGTCGGCGCCGGCGGCGCCGTAGGGGACCTCGCAGCGCTCGGTGCGCAGCTCGGTGACCCGCTGCTGGAGCAGGTCCAGGAGCTGGGCGACCGGGACCGGGCCGGCGGAGAGCTGGAGGAAGGAGAGCACCTGGGGCATGGCCGAGACGACCTCGGCGACGGCGGCGGGCTCGTGGCCGTCGGGCTCGGGGTGGGCGAGCGACCAGGCGTCGAAGAGGGCGACCCAGCCGCGGAGCACGGCGCTGTCGTCGCGGTCCCAGGCGCGCAGCCGCCAGCCGGGCCGCGCGCTGTCGCCGTGCACCTCGACCAGGCCGGCCAGACGCGCGATGTCCCAGTCGGCGCGGACCTGAGCGGCGGACAGGCCCAGGTCGCGGGCGGCGCGTTCGGCCGTCGCGTCGGACAGCGTGGCCTTGCCGTCGGAGGTGCCGGCGTCGCTTCCGGGGCCGAGGGCGGCATCCGCCCAGCGGGCGACACGGACCGCTCCGGCCAGTCCGGAGCGCGCCATTCTGGCCAGCTCCGAACGGGCCGGCGTGCCCTCCGGGGGCCGCGGCACGTGGCGCCGGGGGCGCCGCTGGTTCATCGCTCTGGGGGCGGCGGCCAGGGGTCGTGGGCGGACGAGTCGAAGCCTGGAGTCGCGCGGGATACGGGACGTCACGGGAGCAGTCTTCCGGCTGACGGTCCGAAAACCCAAACGGAATGCCGCGGGGGCGGCCGGGACGGGCCTCGCCGGGTCCGGCCGGGGCGGGTCGCGCGGGGTTCGGCGGGCCGCCGGGGGCGGGAACAGGCCAGTGGTTCGGCGATAAACGGAACCGGTGGGTCGGTCGGGGCCGGGGGTGTCGCCCGGTCCGTGGCCGGGGGCGGGCAGGCAGGTGGAGCGCCGGGTCCCGGGGCGGGGCGGAGCGGGTGCGTCACCGCAGGGGCGGGTGCGTCATCTCAGGAGCGGGTGCGTCACCGCAGGGGCGGGTGCGTCACCGCAGGGGCGGGTGCGTCATCTCAGGAGCGGGTGCGTCACATGAGCGGGGTGAGGAAGCGGCGCAGCTTCTCCTCGTAGGTGTCCGGTGCGGCGTTCCACATGGCCGCGTGCGGGGCGTGCTCGACGGTGTGGAGCGCGACCAGGCGCGGGTGGGCGTCGGCGAACCGGCGGGAGTACCGCCAGGGCGCCACCGTGTCGCCGGGTCCGTGGAAGACGAGGGCCGGGACGTCGAGCCGGTCGTACGGGGCCCTGCGGTCGGCGGACAGGCCGGTGCGGCCCTGCGCGGCGCGGACGGCCAGCGGCAGCAGCGCGCCCGGCGTGCGGCGGGCCGCGGCCAGGCTGCGCACGGTCGCCTCCCAGTCGAGCACCGGGGAGTCGAGGACGAGCCCGGAGACACTCTCGCGCACGCCGGAGTGCGCGGCGGCGCGCAGGGCCATGGTGGCGCCGGTGGACCAGCCGAGCAGCACGACGCGGCGGGCGCCGTGACCGAGGGCGTAGCGGATGGCGGCGTCCAGGTCGCGCCACTCGGTCTCGCCGAGGTGGTGGAGGCCGTCGGGTGGCCGGGGGCGCCGACGTCGCCGCGGTAGGCCAGGGCGAGGAGCGGGAACTGCATGCGGGCGAGCAGGGCCATGAGGTTCAGGGCGTGCTCGCGGGTGCCGGCCAGGCCGTGCACGGCGATGATCCAGGTGCCGCGGACGCCGGGGACGAACCAGGCCGGCAGGGAGCCGAGTTCGCCGGGGATCTCGACGTCGGTGTGGTCGAGGCCGAGGGCCGTGCCGGGGTTGCCGACGTAGAGGTTCGGGGTGAGCCACGCCTTGTCGCCGGGCCGCAGGGTGCCGTGGGTGACGGCTTCCAGGCGGCGTACGACGGTGTCGGCGGCGTGCGAGGCGGTGGGCAGGACCGGGCCGACGACCGCGTGGGTGCCGTCGCCGGCGAGTCCGTAGCGGCCGGGCCGCAGGGCGGCCAGGTCCCGGGTGAGGGTGATCTGCCGGCGGCGGTGCCGTGCACGGTGAGGCGGGGCTCGGTGGGCAGGGGCCGGCCGGGGGCGCCTTGAGCGCGGCGTCGCTGGCGAGGCGGCCGGCGGCGACGCTCGCTGCGCCGGCTGCCAGGGCTGCGGTGACGGCGGCGGCCGTTGCGGTGACTGTGCGCACGTTCTCCAGTGTCCTGGCGGATCCTCTCACCGGCCAGTGGGCGGCCGGGCCGGGGTGACGGGTCCGCTCCGCCGGGGGCGGTTGGGGGACCGGGGGGTGAGGGGGTGAGGGGGGTGAGGGGGAGACCGGGGGTCGGGTGCGGGTCCGCTGTGGCTGGTCGCGCAGTTCCCGCGCCCCTTCGGGTTGGAACAGCGGGCGCGGGCGGGAGGTGAGCCGGGGGTGGCCTGGGGCGATGCCGGTGCGGGTCCGCTGTGGTTGCTCGCGCAGTTCCCGCGCCCCTTTGGTCGGGACAGCGGGCGCGGGGCGGGAAGGGGCCGGGGTTGCCGCGGGCGGGCGGGAGTCCGGGGTGGTTCGGGTGCGGGTCGTGTGTGGTTGCTCGCGCAGTTCCCGCGCCGCTGACGGGGCGGTCAGGGGTGTTGGCCGTAGGTGTGGAGGCGGGTGGTGACCTCCGCGAGCTGGGGTTCGGTCAGGAGGGACGGGGTCAGGCCCGGTACCGAGGAGGCCGTCAGCCACAGGCGGCACATCCACTCGAGCTGGGCGGTGCGGTCGTAGGCCTGGTCGAGGCCTGCGCCGTAGGTGATCGTGCCGTGGTTCTGGAGCAGGCAGCCGGAGCGGCCGGCGAGGGCGCGGAGCATGTTCGCGGCCAGTTCGTCGGTGCCGTAGGTCGCGTACGGGGCGACCCGGACGGGTCCGCCGAGCGCGGCGGCCATGTAGTGGACGAGCGGCAGTTCCGTCACGAGGGTCGAGACGGCCGTCGCGTGCACGGCGTGGGTGTGGACGACCGCGCGGGCGTCGGTGCTGCGGTACACCGCGAGGTGCATGGGGAGTTCGCTGGTGGGGACCAGGCTGCCGAGCACCTGGCGTCCGTCGAGGCCGACGCCGGTCACGTCGTCCGGCGTCAGCCGGTCGTAGGGCACCCGGAGGGGGTGACGAGGACGGTGTCGCCGACCCGTACCGAGACGTTGCCGGAGGTGCCGACCACCAGGCCCTCGGTCACCGTCCGCCGGGCCGTGGCCACCAGCGCGTCCCAGGCGGCGCGGATCTCCTCGCGGGCGTCGCCGCCGCGTTCCGGTTCGAGCGGTTTCGTCGTCACCGGCATCTCCTCCCGGGCGCTCGCCGCGCCCCGTCGTCCGCCGCGGGGCCGGCGGGCGGCCGGCCCCAGGGGGATCCTGCCAGGCTTCGCGGCCGCCGTGGGTCACGCAGGGTGAGAGATGCGCTACGGCGCCGTCCGGCAAGGTGACCAGGATCTCTTCGGCGGGTTCCGGGGCCCGCCGGCGGGGGCGGGAGGCGGTGGCCGACCGGCGGTAACGGCCGGGATCAGGCGGGACCGGGCGGCTCGGCCCGCCGGGCGGCCGCGAGGCGGTGGCGACGACCCCGCTTCCGGACACCGCGGCGCCCCGCCCAGTTCATCTTCCGTTCACCCACGTTACCTACGTTCGACGCGCCAACGACCTCGAACGATTGCCTGGGTAAATGGAAAGCTTCTCGCTGATCCTCGCGATTGTGGTGGTAACCGCACTCGCGTTCGATTTCACGAACGGTTTCCACGACACCGCGAACGCGATGGCCACGACCATTTCCACGGGCGCCATGAGGCCCAAGGTCGCGGTGGCCATGTCCGCCGTCCTCAATCTGGTCGGCGCCTTCCTCTCGGTGGAAGTCGCCAACACCATCTCCAAGGGTCTCGTCGACGAGACCGGCATCCGTCCCGAGGTCATCTTCGCCGCCCTGGTCGGCGCGATCCTCTGGAACCTGCTGACCTGGCTGGTCGGACTCCCCTCCAGCTCCTCGCACGCCCTCATGGGCGGCCTCATCGGCGCCACCGTCGCCTCGGCCGGTGTCGGCGCCGTCCACGGCGACGTCCTCGTCACCAAGGTCCTGATCCCGGCGATCGCCGCCCCGCTGGTCGCGGGTGTCGCGGCGATGCTCGGCGCCGGCTGACGTACCGCCTGGCAGGAAGGCGGAGGGCACGCAGGCCGCCAAGACGGGCTACCGCGCCGGCCAGATCGCCTCCGCGGGCCTGGTCTCGCTGGCCCACGGCACCAACGACGCCCAGAAGACGATGGGCATCATCACGCTGGCGCTGGTCGCCGGCGGCACCCTCGCCCCCGACTCCGACCCGCCATGTGGGTCATCCTCTCCGCGGGCATCGCGATCGCGCTCGGCACCTACCTGGGCGGCTGGCGGATCATCCGCACGATGGGCAAGGGCCTGACCGACCTCCAGCCGCAGCAGGGCTTCGCCGCCCAGACCAGCGCGGCCACGGTCATCCTGGCCTCCTCCCACCTGGGCTTCTCCCTCTCCACCACCCACTCGGTCTCCGGCGCGGTCATGGGTGCCGGCCTCGGCCGCAAGGGCGGTGTCGTCCGCTGGTCCACGGCCACCCGGATGTTCGTCGCCTGGGGCCTGACCCTGCCGGCCGCGGCCCTGGTGGCCGCCGTCGCCGAGTGGGTCTGCGGCCTCGGTGACTGGGGCACGGCGCTCGTCGCGGTCTTCCTCGTCGTCTCCAGCGCCGCGATCTGGAAGATCTCCCGCCGCGAGGTCGTCGACCACACCAACGTCAACGACCACGAGCCGGAGGAGCCCGGCGTGGTGACCACGGCGATGGCCGCCGTCACCCCGCCGCCCACGGTCGCCGCCGAGGAGCTGGGCGTCACGATCCCGGCCCAGGCCGACACCCGCGACAGCAAGACCCCGTCGGCCACCGCCGTCTGATCCAGGAGCGACACACCATGAGCATCGACTGGGCAGCCCTCGGCTCCGTCTTCGGAGTCAGCCTCGCGGCCACCGTGGTCCTGGTGGGCCTGTTCGTCCTCGGCATCGCCGGCCTCTCCCGCAAGGAGAAGGCCGCGGCGCAGGGCGACGGCGCGGCCCTCGCGGTCACCGGCGCCTACGCCTGCTTCGCCGCCTGCGCGGCGGCGGTGGCGTACGGCATCTACCTGATCGTCGCCTGACCCACGGCACCCCAGGGGTGCGGCACGGACTTCTCCGTACCGCACCCCTTTCCGCGTGCCCGCGCACACCCCCTGCGTGTGGGGCTCCGCACACTCCCCCCTCGCAGGTCAACGGCAAGTTGACGGGTGTTCGCGGGCCGTGGTGGACTTCCCGAGCCAGTACGGCGGCAGGAGAGGAAGCCGGTGCGAATCCGGCGCGGTCCCGCCACTGTCACCGGGGGCTCGTCCCCCGGGAGCCAGGAACTCTCACCGCCGGTTTCGTCGAACCAGGGCGTGGACACCCTGAGTGAGGACATACCGCCATGCACGGCTGCTGCCGACCGAGGAACACCCGCGACACCTCGCCCTTCCCGACGCTCGGCTGAGCCGATGCGGGCCGAACGCGTCTACGCGTACGGCGCCGCCGCCGGCCTGCTCGGCGACCTGCTCCTCGGCGATCCCCGCCGCGGGCACCCGGTCGCCGTGTTCGGCCGGGCCGCGGCCGCCGTGGAACGGGTGCTCTGGCGCGACCACCGGGGATGGGGCGCGCTGCACACCGCCGTGTGCGCCGGCGGCGCCGTCGCCGTCGGCACCGCCGCCGCACGCGCCGTGCGCACCTCCCCGCCGCCTCCGTCGCGCTGACCGCCGCCGCCACCTGGGCCGTCGTCGGCGGCACCTCGCTGGCCCGGGAGGCCCGCGCGATCGGGCGGGCGCTGGAGGCGGGGGACGTCGAGGCGGCCCGGGCCCGGCTGCCGCACCTGTGCGGGCGGGACCCGCAGGCGCTCGACGCCGACGGGATCGCCCGCGCCGTGGTGGAGTCCGTCGCCGAGAACACCTCCGACGCGGTGGTGGGCGCCCTGGTGTGGGGTGCCGTGGGCGGGGTGCCGGGGCTGCTCGGCTTCCGGGCCGTCAACACCCTCGACGCCATGGTCGGCCACAAGTCCCCCCGCCACCGGCGCTACGGCTGGGCCTCCGCCCGCCTCGACGACGTCGCCGGGTGGCCGGGCGCACGGCTCACCGCCGTCCTGGCGGCGGCGGCCGGAGGCGACCCCCGGGGTGCCGTACGGGCCTGGCGGGCGGACGCCGCGAAGCACCCGAGCCCCAACGCCGGCCCCGTGGAGGCGTCCTTCGCGGGCGCCCTGGGCGTCCGGCTCGGCGGCACGCTCTCCTACGGCGGGCGCGTCGAACACCGGCCCGTGCTGGGCGCGGCGGCGGGGCGCGCCGTCCGCGTCGACGACATCGACCGGGCGGTGCGGCTCTCGCGGCGCGTGAGCTGGCTCGCCCTCGGCGTGTGCGCGGGCGCACGGCTGCTGCTGAAGAGAGGACGTACGTCATGAACGGTGGTCTCCTCGTCGCCGGCACCACCTCCGACGCCGGCAAGAGCGTCGTCACCGCCGGGATCTGCCGGTGGCTGGTGCGACAGGGCGTCAAGGTGGCGCCCTTCAAGGCGCAGAACATGTCCCTCAACTCCTTCGTGACCCGCGAGGGCGCCGAGATCGGGCGGGCGCAGGCCATGCAGGCGCAGGCGTGCCGCGTCGAGCCGACCGCGCTGATGAACCCGGTGCTGCTCAAGCCGGGCGGCGAGCAGAGCAGCCAGGTGGTGCTGCTCGGCAAGCCGGTGGGCGAGCTGAGCGCGCGCGGGTACCACGGCGGGCGGCAGCAGAGACTGCTCGGGACGGTGCTGGACTGCCTGGCCGAGCTGCGGGGCACGTATGACGCGGTGATCTGCGAGGGGGCGGGCAGTCCGGCCGAGATCAACCTGCGCCGGACCGACATCGTGAACATGGGGATCGCCCGGGGCGCCGGGCTCCCCGTCCTGGTGGTCGGCGACATCGACCGCGGGGGCGTGTTCGCCTCGTTCTTCGGGACGGTGGCGCTGCTCTCGCCCGAGGACCAGGCGCTGGTCGCCGGGTTCCTCGTCAACAAGTTCCGGGGGACGTGTCGCTGCTGGAGCCCGGGCTCGAGATGCTGCACGGGCTGACCGGGCGGCGGACGTACGGCGTCCTGCCGTTCCGGCACGGGCTCGGCATCGACGAGGAGGACGGGCTGCGGGTGTCGCTGCGCGGCGCGGTGCGCGAGTCGGCCGTCGCGGCGCCCGTCGGTGAGGACCTGCTCCGGGTCGCCGTCTGCGCCGTCCCGCTCATGTCCAACTTCACGGACGTGGACGCGCTGGCCGCCGAGCCGGGTGTCGTCGTGCGGTTCGTGGACCGGCCGGAGGAGCTGGCCGACGCCGACCTGGTGGTCGTCCCCGGCACCCGGGGGACCGTACGGGCGCTGGAGTGGCTGCGCGAGCGGGGGCTGGCCGACGCGCTCGCCCGGCGCGCGGCCGAGGGGCGGCCGGTACTCGGCATCTGCGGCGGTTTCCAGCTCCTCGGCGAGCACATCGAGGACGACGTGGAGAGCCGCCGGGGCCATGTCGAAGGGCTGGGCATCCTGCCCGTGCGCGTACGGTTCGCCCGCGAGAAGACCCTCACCCGGCCGGCGGGCGAGGCCCTCGGCGAGCACGTCGAGGGGTACGAGATCCACCACGGGGTCGCCGAGGTCCTGGGCGGCGAAGCCTTCCTCGACGGCTGCCGGGTCGGCCAGACCTGGGGCACGCACTGGCACGGTTCGCTGGAGTCGGACGGCTTCCGGCGGGCGTTCCTGCGCGAGGTGGCCGCCGCCGCGGGCCGCCGCTTCGTGCCGGCCCCCGACACCTCGTTCGCCGCGCTGCGCGAGGAGCAGCTCGACCGGCTCGGCGACCTGATCGAACAGCACGCGGACACGGACGCGCTGTGGCGGCTCATCGAGTCCGGCGCGCCGCAAGGACTGCCTTTCATTCCACCGGGAGCGCCCGCATGAGCACAGTGTTGTTGTTGTCGACCGCCGACACGGACCTGCTGGCGGCCCGCGCGTCGGACGCCGCCTACCGGATCGGCAACCCGACCCGGGTCGACGTCCGCGAGGAGCTGCCGGCCCTGCTCGACGGGGCCGACATCGCCGTCGTCCGGCTGCTGGGCGGCAAGCGCGCCTGGGAGGACGGGCTCGCGGCGCTGAAGGCGTCCGGGATCCCCACCGTGCTGCTGGGCGGTGAGGCCGTGCCGGACGCCGAGCTGATGGCCGAGTCGTCGGTGCCGGCCGGCGTGGTCGCGGAGGCGCTGCGCTACCTGGTCGAGGGCGGCCCGGACAACCTGACCCAGCTCGCCCGGTTCCTGTCGGACACCGTGCTGCTGACCGGCGAGGGCTTCGACGAGCCGCGCAAGATGCCGGAGTACGGCGTCCACGGCTCCCGGACGGTCCGGGAGGGCCGCCCGACGGTCGGCGTGCTCTTCTACCGGGCCCACGAGCTGAGCGGCAACACCGCCTTCGTGGACACGCTGTGCGACGCGATCGAGGCGCACGGCGCCAACGCGCTGCCCGTGTACTGCGGTTCGCTGCGCGGCGCCGACGCCGGGCTGTACGAGATCCTCGGGCGGACCGACGCCCTGGTCGCCACCGTCCTCGCGGCCGGCGGCACGCACGCCTCGCAGGCGTCGGCGGGCGGCGACGAGGAGGCGTGGGACATCGGGGCACTGGCCGACCTGGACGTGCCGGTGCTGCAAGGACTGTGCCTGACCTCGTCCCGGGCCGCCTGGGAGGCGTCCGACGCCGCCCTGTCCCCCATGGACGCGGCGATGCAGGTCGCCATCCCGGAGTTCGACGGGCGTCTGATCACGGTGCCGTTCTCCTTCAAGGAGCAGGGGCCGGACGACGTCCCCGTCTACGTGGCCGACCCCGAGCGGGCGCGGCGGGTGGCCGGGATCGCGGTGCGGCACGCGGCCCTGAAGCACAAGGCGAACGCCGAGAAGAAGATCGCGCTGGTCTTCACCGCGTACCCGACCAAGCACTCCCGCGTCGGCAACGCGGTCGGCCTGGACACGCCCGCCTCGGCGGTGCGGGTGCTGGACGCGCTGCGGGACGCCGGGTACGCCGTCGACGGGTACCCCGACAACGGCGACGAGCTGATCCACCGGCTGATCGAGGCCGGCGGGCACGACGTGGAGTGGCTGACGGAGGAGCAGCTCGCGGCGGCGCCGGCGCGGGTGCCGCTGGCGGACTACCGGGCGTGGTTCGAGAAGCTGGACCCGCAGCTGCGGGAGGCGATGACCGAGGCGTGGGGCGAGCCGCCGGGTTCGCTGTACGTCGACGGCGACGACATCGTGCTGGCCTCCCTCCGGTTCGGGAACGTCGTCGTCATGATCCAGCCGCCGCGCGGCTTCGGCGAGAACCCGATCGCGATCTACCACGACCCCGACATGCCGCCGTCCCACCACTATCTGGCGGCCTACCGGTGGCTGGAGAACAGCTTCGGCGCCGACGCGATCGTGCACATGGGCAAGCACGGCACGATGGAGTGGCTGCCCGGCAAGGGCCTCGGCCTGAGCGCGGGCTGCGCTCCCGACGCCGTCCTCGGCGACCTGCCGCTGGTCTACCCGTTCATCGTCAACGACCCCGGCGAGGGCACCCAGGCCAAGCGGCGCGGCCACGCCACCGTCGTGGACCACCTGGTGCCGCCGATGGCCCGCGCCGACACCTACGGCGACCTGGCCAAGCTGGAGCAGCTCCTCGACGAGTACGCGCTCGTCTCCGACCTGGACCCGGCCAAGGCGCCGGCGGTCCGCGCGCAGATCTGGACCCTCGTCAAGGCCGCCGAGCTCCACCACGACCTGCACGTGGACGAGCAGCCGGACGACGACGAGTTCGACGAATTCGTCATGCACATCGACGGCTATCTGTGCGAGATCAAGGACGTGCAGATCCGCGACGGCCTGCACGTCCTCGGCGGCGGGCCGGTCGGTGAGCCGCGCGTGAACCTGGTCCTCGCGGTGCTGCGCGCCTCGCAGGTGTGGGGCGGGCAGGCGAACGCGCTGCCGGGGCTGCGGGCCTCGCTGGCGGCGCACTTCGGGCTGGATGAGAAGGAGCTGCTGGCCGAGCCGGGCGCGCCCGTGAAGGTGCCGGTGGAGCTGACGGAGCTGGTCGAGGGCCCCTCCCGCTCGGCCGCCGACGCGATCGACCTGCTGGAACAGCTGTGCCGGCGGCTCGCGGAGGGCATGGAGGAGCGCGGCTGGGCCGCCTCCGAGAGCGCCGCTCTGGTCCGGGACGTCCTCGGCACCGACCTGCCCGCCGCCGTCGCCGTGCTGGAGTTCGCCTGCACCGAGGTCGTGCCGCGGCTGGCCCGGACGACGGACGAGATCGGCCACATCCTCCGGGCCCTGGACGGCGGTTACGTCCCCGCGGGCCCCTCCGGCTCCCCGACCCGGGGCCTGGTCAACGTCCTCCCGACCGGCCGGAACTTCTACTCCGTCGACCCCAAGGCGATCCCGTCCCGGCTGAGCTGGGAGGTCGGGCAGTCGCTGGCGGACTCGCTGGTCGCCCGCTACCTCCAGGACACCGGGGAGTACCCGAAGTCCGTCGGCCTGACGGTGTGGGGCACCTCCGCGATGCGCACCCAGGGCGACGACATCGCCGAGATCCTGGCGCTGCTGGGCTGCCGCCCGGTGTGGGACGACGCCTCGCGCCGGGTGACGGGCTTCGAGATCGTGCCCCTGGCGGAGCTGGGCCGGCCGCGCATCGACGTCACCGTCCGCATCTCCGGCTTCTTCCGGGACGCGTTCCCGCACGTCGTGGGCTCATCGACGACGCGGTGCGGGCGGTGGCCGACCTGGACGAGCCCGCCGGGTCCAACTACGTACGGGCACACGTGGAGGAGGACACCGCCGCGCACGGCGACCGGCGCCGCGCCACCGCCCGCGTCTTCGGCTCCAAGCCGGGGGCGTACGGCGCGGGCCTGCTGCCGCTGATCGACGCCCGCAACTGGCGCTCCGACGCGGACCTCGCCGAGGTGTACGCGGTGTGGGGCGGCTACGCCTACGGACGCGGCCTCGACGGGCGCGCGGCACGCGGGGACATGGAGACGGCGTTCCGGCGGATCGCGGTGGCGGCGAAGAACGTGGACACCCGCGAGCACGACCTGGTCGACGCCGACGACTACTTCCAGTACCACGGCGGCATGGTCGCCATGGTGCGCCACCTGACGGGTGAGAGCCCCGAGGCGTACGTCGGCGACTCGGCCACCCCGGACCAGGTGAAGACCCGCACCCTCGGCGAGGAGACGCACCGCGTCTTCCGCGCCCGGGTCGTCAACCCGCGCTGGATGGCGGCGATGCGGCGCCACGGCTACAAGGGCGCCTTCGAGATGGCGGCCACCGTGGACTACCTGTTCGGGTACGACGCCACCGCCGGGGTCGTGGACGACTGGATGTACGAGAAGCTCAGCGCCGAGTACGTCTTCGCCCCGGAGAACCGGGACTTCATGAAGAAGTCCAACCCCTGGGCGCTGCGCGGCATCACCGAGCGGCTGCTGGAGGCCGCCGACCGCGGACTGTGGGCCGAGCCGGACGCCGGGACGCTGGAGCGGCTGCGCGCCACCTACCTGGAACTCGAAGGCGACTTGGAGGGCGACGACAAGTGACCACCCCGTTCCCGTTCACGGCCGTCGTCGGCCAGGACGATCTGCGGCTCGCGCTGCTGCTGAACGCCGTGTCCCCGGCGGTCGGCGGAGTCCTCGTGCGCGGCGAGAAGGGCACCGCCAAGTCGACGGCCGTGCGGGCGCTGTCGGCGCTGCTGCCCGCGGTGGCCGTCGTGCCCGGGTGCCGCTTCTCCTGCGACCCGGCCGCCCCCGACCCGGGCTGCCCGGACGGCCCGCACGAGCCGGGCGCCGGGACCGAACGGCCCGCCCGGATGGTGGAGCTGCCGGTCGGCGCCTCCGAGGACCGGCTGGTCGGCGCCCTCGACATCGAGCGGGCCCTCGCGGAGGGCGTGAAGGCGTTCGAGCCGGGCCTGCTGGCCGACGCGCACCGGGGCATCCTCTACGTCGACGAGGTCAACCTCCTCCACGACCACCTGGTCGACCTGCTGCTGGACGCGGCGGCGATGGGCGCGTCGTACGTCGAGCGCGAGGGCGTCTCCGTCCGGCATGCGGCGCGGTTCCTGCTGGTCGGGACCATGAACCCGGAGGAGGGCGAGCTGCGGCCGCAGCTGCTCGACCGGTTCGGGCTGACCGTGGAGGTCGCCGCCTCCCGCGAGCCCGACCGGCGGGTGGAGGTCGTGCGGCGCCGGCTGGCGTACGACGACGACCCGGCCGGCTTCGCGGCGCGCTGGGCCGATGAGGAGGCCGCCGTACGGGCGCGGATCGTGGCGGCGCGGGAGCTGCTGCCCTCGGTGCGGCTCGGCGACGGGGCGCTGCGGCAGATCGCGGCGACCTGCGCGGCGTTCGAGGTGGACGGCATGCGCGCCGACATCGTGATGGCGCGCACGGCCACGGCGCTGGCGGCGTGGGCCGGCCGGACGGACGTCCTCGCGGAGGACGTGCGGCAGGCGGCCCTGCTCGCCCTCCCCCACCGGCGGCGGCGCAATCCGTTCGACGCGCCCGGACTGGACGAGGACAAGCTGGACGAGACGCTGGAGGAGTTCGGCGGCCCGGACGACGACGACCCGGACCCGGACCCGGACGGGCCGGGCGGGGCGGCGGGGGCGGCGGGCGGCCGGACCCCGGCGAAGGTCCCGAGGGCGGCGACACCGGCGCCCGGCCCGAGGCCGGGGACGACGGACAGCCCCAGCCGTCCGGGGGCGGCGAGCAGTCGGCCGTACGGGCCTCCGAGCCGTTCAGGGCCAAGGTGCTGAGCGTGCCGGGGATCGGCGAGGGCGTCGCCGGGCGGCGCTCGCGGGCACGGACCGAGCACGGGCGGACCACCGGGGCCACGCGGCCGCGGGGCGCGCTCACCAGGCTGCACCTGGCGGCGACCGTGCGGGCCGCGGCGCCGCACCAGCGGGCGCGCGGCCGGTCCGGTCCGGGCCTGGTCGTCCGCCGGGACGATCTGCGGCAGGCCACCCGCGAGGGGCGCGAGGGCAACCTCGTGCTGTTCGTCGTCGACGCCTCCGGCTCGATGGCGGCCCGGCAGCGGATGAGCGCCGTGAAGGGCGCCGTGCTGTCGCTGCTGCTCGACGCCTACCAGCGGCGGGACAAGGTGGGGCT
Organism: Streptomyces sp. SW4; assembly: GCA_003248315.1. Lineage (GTDB taxonomy): Bacteria > Actinomycetota > Actinomycetes > Streptomycetales > Streptomycetaceae > Streptomyces. Next base: position 4,232,435 of record QKWM01000004.1, on the reverse strand, counting down.
GGTGACCTTCCGGGGCACGGGCGCGGACGTCGCGCTGCCCCGACCTCGTCGGTGGACGCGGCGGCGGCCCGGCTGGAGTCGCTGCCCACCGGCGGGCGCACGCCGCTCGCCGCCGGGCTGCTGCGCGCGCACGACGTGCTGCGGGTGGAGCGGCTGCGGGACCCGGCGCGGCGGCCGCTGGTCGTGGTGGTGACGGACGGGCGGGCCACCGGCGGCCCGGAGCCGGTCGCCCTGGCCGGGCGGGCGGCACGGCTGTTCGCGGCCGACGGGGTCGCCTCGGTCGTCGTGGACTGCGAGTCGGGGCCGGTGCGGCTGGGGCTCGCCGGGCAGCTCGCGGGTGAGCTGGGCGGCACGGCCGTGACGCTGGACGAGCTGCGGGCGGACTCGATCGCCGGACTGGTGAAGGACGTACAGGCAAGCAGGAGGGCCGCGTAATGCCGCAGGGACAGCCGAGTGTCGTTCCCGACGACGGTCTGACGACCCGTCAGCGGAGGAACCGGCCGCTGGTCGTCGTGCACACGGGCATCGGGAAGGGCAAGTCGACCGCCGCCTTCGGGCTGGCGCTTCGCGCCTGGAACCAGGGGTGGCCCATCGGGGTGTTCCAGTTCGTCAAGTCGGCGAAGTGGAAGGTCGGCGAGGAGAACGCGCTCCGGGTGCTCGGCGCCTCCGGGAGGGCGGCACCGTCGCCTGGCACAAGATGGGCGAGGGCTGGTCCTGGGTCCAGCGCGACGCGCAGATGGACAACGAGGAGAAGGCCCGCGAGGGCTGGGAGCAGGTCAAGCGGGACCTGGCGAACGAGACGTACAAGCTGTACGTGCTCGACGAGTTCGCGTACCCCCTGCACTGGGGCTGGGTGGACACCGACGAGGTCCTGCAGGTGCTGCGGGACCGGCCGGGCACCCAGCACGTCGTCATCACCGGGCGGAACGCGCCCGAGAAGCTGGTCGACTTCGCCGATCTCGTGACCGACATGTCCAAGGTCAAGCACCCCATGGACGCCGGGCAGAAGGGGCAGAGGGCATCGAGTGGTGAACCCCTCCTCGTCCGTTCCCCGGCTGGTGATCGCCGCGCCCTCCTCGGGCAGCGGCAAGACCACCGTCGCCACGGGGCTGATGGCCGCGTTCGCCGCGCGGGGGCTCGCCGTGTCCCCGCACAAGGTCGGGCCCGACTACATCGACCCCGGCTACCACGCGCTGGCCACCGGGCGGCCGGGGCGGAACCTCGACGCGTACCTGTGCGGGCCGGAGCTGATCGCTCCGCTGTTCCTGCACGGGGCGGCGGGGTGCGACCTCGCGGTCGTCGAGGGGGTCATGGGGCTGTACGACGGGGCGGCCGGGCAGGGCGAGCTGGCGTCCACCGCGCAGGTCGCGAAGCTGCTGCGGGCGCCGGTGGTGCTGGTGGTGGACGCGTCGTCGCAGTCGCGGTCGGTGGCGGCGCTGGTGCACGGCTTCGCGTCCTGGGACCCCGAGGTGCGGATCGGCGGCGTGATCCTGAACAAGGTCGGGTCGGACCGGCACGAGGCGCTGCTGCGGGAGGCGCTGGACGCGTCCGGGGTGCCCGTGCTCGGGTGCTGCGGCGGGCGCCGCAGGTGGACACGCCGTCGCGGCACCTGGGTCTGGTGCCGGTCGCCGAGCGGCGTACGGCCGCGGTGGAGGCCGTGGCGGCGATGGCGGCGCAGGTCGCGGCCGGGTGCGATCTGGAGGCGCTGGCGGGGCTGGCGCGCGGCGCGGGCCCTTTGTCGTGCGAGGCGTGGGAACCGCCGGCCGTGTCCGGCGGGGCGCGTCCCGTGGTGGCCGTGGCCGGTGGTGCGGCGTTCACGTTCTCGTACGCCGAGCACGCCGAACTGCTCACCGCCGCCGGGGCCGAGGTGGTGACCTTCGACCCGCTGCGGGACGAGGCGCTGCCGAAGGGTACGGCGGGGCTGGTGATCGGCGGCGGGTTCCCCGAGGTGTACGCCGGTGAGCTGTCCGCCAACGCGTCGCTGCGCGAGGCGGTCGGCACGCTGGCGCGCTCCGGCGCCCCCGTGGCCGCCGAGTGCGCGGGGCTGCTGTATCTGTGCCGGGAGCTGGACGGGCGGCCGATGTGCGGGGTGCTGGACGCCTCCGCGCGGATGAGCGAGCGGCTGACGCTGGGCTACCGGGACGCGGTGGCCGTGGGCGACAGTGCGCTGGCGGCGGCCGGGACGCGGATGCGGGGGCACGAGTTCCACCGCACGGTCGTGGAGCCCGGTGCCGGGGCGGCCCCGGCGTGGGGGGTGCGGGCGCCCGAGCGGCGCGTCGAAGGTTTCGTACAGCGCGGTGTGCACGCGAGTTATCTGCACACGCACTGGGCGTCCGAGCCCGGTGTCGCCCGTCGGTTCGTGGAGAGGTGCCGGACGTCATGAGCAGCAGGCTGATCGGGGTCGGGGTCGGTCCGGGCGACCCGGAGCTGGTGACCGTGAAGGGCGTGAACGCGCTGCGGGCCGCCGAGGTCGTGGTGGTGCCGGTCATGGACACGGGCGAGCGGGGGCGCGCGGAGGCGACCGTGCTGCACTACGTGCCGCAGGAGAAGGTCGTCCGCGTGGTGTTCGCGCTGAACGAGCGCACGGACCGGGCGCGCCGGGAGGCCGCCTGGGACGCGGCCGGCGAGCGGGTCGCCGAGCTGCTGCGCGCCCGGGGCTCGGTGGCGTTCGCGACCATCGGGGACCCCAACGTGTACTCGACGTTCACCTATCTCGCGCAGACCGTGGCCGGCCTGGTGCCGGGGACGGTCGTCGAGACGGTGCCCGGGATCACCGCCATGCAGGATCTGGCGGCGCGTTCGGGGCCGTGCTGACGGAGGGCACCGAGCCGCTGACGCTGGTGCCGGTCACCGCCGGGGCGGCGGTGCTGAAGGAGGCGCTGAACGGGCCGGGGACGGTCGTCGCCTACAAGTTCGGCCGGCAGGCGGCACAGGTGGCCGAGGCGCTGCGGGAGGCCGGGCGGCTGGACGGCGCCGTGTGGGGCTCCGCGCTGGGCCTGCCGGAGGAGTCGGTGCGGCCGGCCGCCGAGCTGGACGGCGCTCCCCTGCCGTACCTGTCGACGCTGATCGCGCCGCCGCGGCGGGACGGCGGCCGGGGCGGGAAGCTGTGACCGCCCCGCTGTCACTCGGCGATGCCGACCACCAGCCAGATGAACGCCGCGCCCGCGACCGTGCACAGCGCGGTCGAGCGGGCCGGGTGCGTGTGGTGGGCCTCGGGCAGGATCTCGGCGGCGGCCAGATAGAGCAGCGCGCCGCCGAAGAAGCCGAGATACGCGCCGAGCGCCGGCTCGGGGATGGTGAACAGCAGGGTGGAGGCCGCCCGGCGACCGGGCGACGGCGTCCGCGACCAGCATGGCGACCGCGCGGCGGCGGGCGTTGCCGTAGAGCGTCGTGAGGGTGAAGGTGTTGAAGCCGTCCGCGAAGTCGTGGGCGATGACGGCGAGCGCGACGGCGAGGCCCATGCCGTGGCCGACCTGGAAGGCGGCGCCGATGGCGATGCCGTCCATGGCGCTGTGGCCGACCATCGCGGCGGCCGCGGTGAGGCCCACCTCCGGTGTCCGGCCGTCGTGCTCGTCGGCGCCGTGCGCCGCCTGACGGGCCGCCAGCAGGCGTTCCACCAGATGGGCCACGAGGAAGCCGGCCACGAACAGCAGCAGGGCGGCCGGCACGCCGTGCACCTCGGTGCCCGCCGCCTGAAGTGCCTCCGGCAGCAGGTCCAGGCCGACCACGCCCAGCATCAGGCCGCCGGCCAGGCCCAGCACGAGATGGCGGCGGTCGGTCACGCGCTGTGCCGTCCAGCCGCCGGCCAGCGTCATCAGGAACGCGCCGAGCGCGACGAAGACCGCCATGTGCCCTTGCTATCCGATCAGCACCGGGTCGCGCACGTGCGACCCGGCCCGCGTTGACCTTCCGTACGAGAGGAACCCGACCCATGGCCGACACCCCGCCGGCAAGGTGACCTTCGTCGGTGCCGGCCCCGGCGCCGCCGATCTGCTGACGTTCCGTGCCGCGCGCGCCATCGCCGAGGCCGACATCGTGATCTGGGCGGCGAGCCTGGTCCAGGCGGAGGTGCTGGAGCACGCGCGGGAGGACGCGGAGATCCTGGACTCGGCGACGATGTCGCTGGAGGACGTCGTCGCCGTCTACGAGCGGGCGCACGCCGAGGGCCTGAAGGTGGCCCGCATCCACTCCGGCGACCCCGCGCTGTGGGGCGGCACGCAGGAGCAGCTCGACCGGTGCGCGGAGATCGGCATCGCCACGGAGATCGTGCCCGGCGTGTCGTCCTTCTCGGCGGTCGCGGCGCTCGCGCAGCGGGAGCTGACGATCCCGGAGGTCGCGCAGTCCGTGGTGCTGACCCGGCTGGGCGGCGGCAAGACGCCGATGCCGCCCGGCGAGGAGGTCCGCGAGTTCGCCAAGCACGGCACCACCATGGCCGTCTTCCTGTCGGCGGCGCGCAGCGGGCAGCTGGTGCGGGAGCTGCTGGAGGGCGGCTATCCGACGACGACTCCGGTGGTCGTGGCCTACCAGGCGACCTGGCCCGAGGAGCTGGTCGTGAAGTGCACGATCGGCACGCTGGAGGAGACCGTCAAGGAGCACAAGCTCTGGAAGCACACGCTGTTCCTGGTCGGCCCGGCCCTCGACGCGCACGGCACCCGCTCGCACCTGTACCACCCGGGTCACTTCCACGGCTACCGCAAGGCCGACCCGGAGGCCCGCAGGGCGCTGCGCGCGCGGGGTGCCCAGCAGTGATCACCGTCGTCGGTACGGGGACCGGGGCGCCCGCGCCGCGGGAGGCGGTGGCCGGGGCGGAGCTGGTCGTCGGCGGGCGGCGCCATCTGGACGCCGTACGGCTGCCGGAGGGCGCCGAGCGGATCGTGCTCGGCCCGCTGGCGCCCGCGCTGGACGCCATGGAGCCCTACGTCGAGAAGGAGCGGCCGGTCGTCGTGCTGGCCTCGGGCGACCCGGGTTCTTCGGGATCGTGCGGGCGCTGGCCGAGCGGTTCGGGCCCGAGCGGCTGGACGTGCGGGCCGGGGTGTCCTCGGTGGCCGCCGCGTTCGCCCGGGTCGGACTGCCCTGGGACGACGCGGTGGTGGTCAGCGCGCACGGGCGGGAGCCGCGCACGGCGGTGAACGTGTGCCGGGCGCACCCCAAGGTGGCGGTGCTGACCGGGCCGGGCGCGGGGCCCGCCGAGCTGGGCGCGGCGCTGCGGGACAGCGGGCGGCTCCTGGTCGTCGCGTCCGCGCTGGGCGATCCGGAGCGGGAGCGCGTGGAGCGGGTGACGCCCGCCGAGGCGGCGGCCCGGGACTGGGGTGCGGCGGTCAGTGTCGTCCTGTCCCTCGATCCCGGACGGGCGCTGGGCGCGGTGCGCACGGTGGCCGGTCCGGCCGTACGGCCCGCCGGATGGGCGCTGGACGAGGCCGATTTCGCCCACCGCGACTCGATGATCACCAAGTTCGAGGTGCGGGCGCTGGCCCTGGCCCGGCTCGGGCCCCGGCTCGGCGATCTGGTGTGGGACGTCGGCGCGGGCTCCGGCTCCGTGGCCGTGGAGTGCGCGCGGCTGGGCGCGGCGGCCGTCGCCGTGGAGAAGGCGGCGGACGGGGTGGAGCGGATCCGCGCCAACGCCGCCGCGCACGGCGTGGACGTGCGGGTGGTGCACGGGGCGGCGCCGGACGCGCTGGCGGACCTCGCCGACGACCCGGACGCCGTGTTCGTCGGCGGCGGGGGGCGCGAGCTGCCCGCGATCGTCACCGCGTGCGCGCGGCGCGCCCGGCGCACGGTGGTCGTCGCGATGGCCGCGCTGGACCGGGTGCCGGCCGCGCGGGAGGCGCTGACGAGCGCCGGGTTCTCCTGCGACGGGGTGCTGTTGCAGTCGTCCCGGCTCGCGCCGCTGCCCGGGGACGTGACCCGGCTCGCGGCGACCAACCCGGTTTTTCTGCTGTGGGTGTCAGAAACCCCGTGATCGAAGAGGGAGTTGCCCAGTGATCGGCCTCATTTCCGCCACCGCGGCGGGAGCGGCGGCGCGGGACCGGCTGGCCGCGGCGTGGCCGGACCGTACGCGCGTGTACGAAGGACCCGTGGGGGACGCCGTGCGGCGGGCGTTCGCCGAGTGCGAGCAGCTGGTGTGCTTCCTGGCGACGGGGGCGACGGTCCGGCTGCTCGCGCCGCTGCTGGACGACAAGGCGTCCGACCCGGGTGTGGTCTGCGTCGACGAGGGCGGGCGGTACGCCGTGTCGCTGGTCGGCGGGCACGGCGGCGGCGCCAACGAGCTGGCCCGTGAGGTCGGTTCGGTGCTGGGCGCGGAGCCGGTCGTGACGACCGCGACCGACGCCGTCGGCATCGCGGGGCTCGACACGCTCGGGCTGCCCGTGGAGGGCGAGGTCGCGGCGGTGTCGCGGGCGCTGCTCGACGGGGAGCCGGTGGCGCTGCGCGCGGAGGTGGCGTGGCCGCTGCCGCCGCTGCCGGTCGCCGGGGACGGGCCGTACACGATCCGGGTGACGGACCGGCTGGTCGAGCCCGCCGCGCGGGAGGCCGTGCTGCGTCCGCCGACCCTCGTCGTCGGGGTGGGCGCCTCGAAGGGCGCGCCCGTCGAGGAGGTGCTGGGGCTGGTCGAGGAGGCGCTGCGGGACGCGGGGCTGTCCGCGCGCAGTGTCGCCGAGCTGGCCACCGTGGACGCCAAGGCGGAGGAGCCCGGCATCGTCCAGGCCGCCGCCCGGCTGGGCGTGCCGCTGGTGACGTACCCCGCCGGGGAGCTGGCCGCCGTCGAGGTCCCCAACCCCTCCGACGCGCCGCTCGCCGCGGTGGGCACGCCGTCGGTGGCGGAGGCGGCGGCGCTGGTGCGCGGCGGTGAACTCCTCGTCCCCAAGCGGAAGTCGGCGGCCAGCCCGCGATGGCGACCTGCGCGGTCGTCCGGCGGCCCGGGCGCGGGCGGCTCGCGGTGGTCGGGCTCGGGCCGGGCGCCCGGGACCTGCTCACGCCGCGCGCCAGGGCCGAGCTGGAGCGGGCGTCGGTGCTGGTCGGGCTGGACCAGTACGTCGACCAGATCCGCGACCTGCTGCGGCCCGGCACCCGGATCCTGGAGTCCGGGCTGGGCGCCGAGGAGGAGCGGGCGCGCACGGCGGTCGCCGAGGCCCGCAAGGGGCAGGCGGTCGCGCTGATCGGCAGCGGGGACGCGGGCGTGTACGCGATGGCCTCCCCCGCGCTCGCCGAGGCCTCCGACGACATCGACGTGGTCGGGGTGCCGGGCGTGACCGCGGCGCTCGCGGCGGCGGCGATCCTGGGCGCGCCGCTCGGCCACGACCACGTCTCCATCAGCCTGTCCGACCTGCACACGCCGTGGGAGGTCATCGAACGGCGGGTGCGGGCGGCGGCCGAGGCCGACATCGTCGTGACCTTCTACAACCCGCGTTCGCGCGGCCGTGACTGGCAGCTGCCGAAGGCGCTCGCGATCCTCGCCGGGCACCGGGAGCCGGCCACCCCGGTCGGTGTGGTCCGCAACGCCTCACGCCCGGACGAGTCGAGCCGCCTGACGACGCTCGGCGAACTCGACCCGGCGACGGTCGACATGATGACGGTCGTGACCGTGGGCAACACGGCGACCCGGCGGATCGCCGGGCGCATGGTGACGCCGCGCGGCTACCGCTGGCAGGAGGCGTCCCGGTGAAGCGAGTGGTCCACCCCATCGAGGAGGAGTCCTACCGGCGGATGCGCGCCCGCCTGGACACCTCGCACTTCCCGCCGCTGACCCGCGCCGTGGTGGAGCGGGTGATCCACTCGGCCGCCGACCTCGACTACGCGACCGACCTCGTCATGGACGAGGGCGACCTGGAGAAGGCGCACGCCGCCCTGCACGCCGGGGCGCCGGTCGTCGTGGACGTCGAGATGGTCGGCGCCGGCATCACCCGGCGCGAGACCGTGTGCCGGCTGCGGGACGCCGTCGCCGGTCCGGGACTGACCCGCTCGGCGCACGGCATCCGGCTGGCCTACGAGCAGGTCGGGCCCGGCGCCCTCTGGGTGATCGGCAACGCGCCGACCGCCCTGGAGGAACTGCTCACCCTGGACGCGGACCCGGCGCTCGTCATCGGACTGCCCGTCGGCTTCGTCGGCGCGGTCGAGTCCAAGGCCGCGTTGCGGATGAGCGGACTGCCCGCCGTGAGCAACGTGTCCGAGAAGGGCGGTTCGGCGGTCGCGTCCGCCGCGCTCAACGCCCTGCTGTACCACCCCGTTTCCCCCGCGAAGACGGAAGAACCCGAGGAGAACCTGTGACCACCCCGCCCGCCCTGCTCATCGCCGGCCACGGCACCCGGGACGACGCCGGAGCGGAGGCGTTCCGCGACTTCGTACGGGAACTGGGCCGCCGCCACCCCGAGCTGCCCGTCGCGGGCGGCTTCATCGAGCTGTCCCCGCCGCCGCTGGGCGAGGCCGTCACCGAGCTGGTCGGGCAGGGCGTGCGGCGCTTCGCCGCCGTCCCGCTGATGCTGGTGTCCGCCGGGCACGCCAAGGGCGACATCCCGGCGGCCCTGGCCCGTGAGAAGGAACGCCACCCCGGCATCTCGTACACCTACGGCCGTCCGCTGGGCCCGCACCCCGCGCTGCTGAGCGTGCTGGAGCGGCGGCTGGACGAGGCGGTCGACCCGTCCTGGGACCGCTCCGAGGTGACGGTGCTGCTGGTGGGGCGCGGCTCGACGGACCCGGACGCCAACGCCGAGGTGTTCAAGGCGGCGCGGCTGCTGTGGGAGGGCCGCGGGTACGCGGGGGTGGAGACGGCGTTCGTGTCCCTGGCGAAGCCGGACGTGCCGGGCGGCCTGGACCGGTGTGCGCGGCTGGGGGCGCGGCGGATCGTCGTCCTGCCGTACTTCCTGTTCACCGGCATCCTTCCGGACCGGGTGAAGCGCCAGACCGGGGAGTGGGCCGCCGCTCACCCGGAGACCGAGGTCCGGTCGGCCGACGTCATCGGGCCCGAGCCGGAGCTGCTGGACCTGGTGTGGGAGCGGTACGAGGAGGCCGTCCGGGGCGACCTGCGGATGAACTGCGACTCCTGCGTGTACCGGATCGCGCTGCCCGGCTTCGAGGACAAGGTGGGGCTGCCGCAGCAGCCGCACTTCCACCCGGACGACGACGGCCACCACCACCATCACGGACACGGGCACGGACATGTCCACTCCCACGCCCACTGAGCCCGGGACGGCCGGGCCCGACCTGCGGCACCACGGCGACGCCGAGGTCCGCGACGAGGGCGCGGCGCTGGTGGATCTCGCGGTGAACGTCCGCGCGGACACGCCGCCGCCGTGGCTGCGGGAGCACATCGCCGCCTCGCTGGGTTCCCTGGCGGCCTACCCGGACGGGCGGGCCGCGCGGGCGGCGGTGGCGGCCCGGCACGGGCTGCCGGCCGGGCGGGTGCTGCTGACGGCGGGCGCCGCCGAGGCGTTCGTCCTGCTGGCGCGGGCGCTGAAGGTTCGGCGGCCGGTCGTCGTCCATCCCCAGTTCACGGAGCCGGAGGCGGCGCTGCGGGACGCCGGTCACACCGTCGACCGGGTGCTGCTGCGGGCCGAGGACGGCTTCCGGCTCGACCCCGCGGCGGTGCCCGACGACGCCGACCTGGTGGTGGTCGGCAACCCGACCAACCCGACGTCGGTGCTGCACCCGGCGGCCGTCCTGCGCCGGCTGGCCCGCCCCGGGCGGACGCTGGTCGTGGACGAGGCGTTCATGGACGCCGTGCCGGGCGAGCGGGAGGCCCTGGCCGGGTGCACGGACGTGCCCGGGCTCGTCGTGCTGCGCAGCCTGACCAAGACCTGGGGACTGGCCGGGCTGCGCATCGGCTACGTGCTGGCCGAGCCGGAGACGGTCGCGGAACTGGAGCGGGCCCAGCCGCTGTGGCCGGTGTCCACGCCCGCGCTCGCGGCGGCCGAGGCGTGCGTGGCCCCGCGGGCGCTCGCGGAGGCCGGGCACGCCGCCCACCGCATCGCCGCCGACCGCGCCCATCTCCTCGCGGGTCTGCGGGCGTTGGCCCCGGCCGGGGTGCGGGTCGCGGAGCCCGCCGAGGGGCCGTTCGTCCTCATCCGGCTGCCGGACGCCGCCGCCGTACGCGGGCGGCTGCGCACCCTCGGGTACGCGGTGCGCCGGGGAGACACCTTCCCCGGGCTGGGCGAGGACTGGCTCCGCCTGGCGGTACGGGACCGGGACACGACGGACGGCTTCCTCCACGCCCTGCAGCGGGCCCTGGCGGCCCCGGCCGGGGGGTGACCGCCCGCCGTCCGACGTGAGTCATGGCGGGCGCCCCCACCGGCCCGGCGGGGCGGCGCCCCCGCCGCCCCGTGTCGCCCCCACCGCCGATGACGCCCGCCGTCGGCCGCCCGCGGGTGGGCCCGCCGCCGGGTCCCGTGTCAGCCGCGCCTGCGCCGGGCCATCAGCAGGGCTCCGCCGCCCGCCGCGACCAGGGCCAGGGCGCCGCCGGCGACGTACGGGGTCGCCGTGCTGCCGCCGGTCTCGGCCAGGCCGGCCTCGGCGGGCGCGCCCTGGGGCTTCACACCGGCGTCCGGCCGCTCCGCCGCCGCGGGAGGCTGCGCGGCCGGTGCCTCGGGGGCCGGCGGCGCCTCGCAGGTGGCCCGTGCGAGCGTGACCGTGCCGTCGACCTCGGCGACGTTCAGGTCCAGCGGATCGACGGAGACCTTCAGCTCCAGCGCGGTCGCGGCCGCCGTACGGGAGGTGGTGCCGGTCTTCGACAGGTCGAGCCGCACCTCGCCGACCCCCGGCACCCGCACCTCGGTCGGGCCGCCGGTGGTCAGCGAGACCTTCTTGCCGAGGACCGTGACCGAGCCCAGCAGGTTCGCGTCGGCGACCGGCTGCTTCCCGGCCTCGCAGGTGGCCCGGGAGGTGACCTTCTCGACCTCGATCAGGGACAACAGCGGCAGTCCGGGCACATGGACCCTGGCGCGGGCCAGCTCGACGCGGCCCTCGGCCTTGGTACCGGTCACCGTCGCCTCGGCATCGGCGACGTCGGCGCGCAGCACGCTGAAGGGCCTGCCGCGGTCGACGCCGTCGAGGGTGGCGGTCAGCGCGGTCTTCCGTGCGCTGCCGGGTGCCTGCACCTCGTTGAGCGAGACCGCGAGCGGGACCTGCACGGTCTTGTTGAGCAGGTTCACGTCGAGCCCGGTGCGCAGCACGACGGCGTCCGCACGCCCCTGCTCGGTGGCGTGCGCGGGGCCCGCGCCGGCCAGGGCCGCGGGACCGGCGGCCAGGGCCGTGGCCGCCGCGACGGTGACGAGGCGGCGTGCGGGCATGCGGAAGGTGTTGCCGTTCACGGTGGTGGGACCCCCCAGGGAGACATGCGTGCGGGACACGCATGAGCGAAGTGCTCGGGACCCGAAAGGATGTCCCCGCCCGCCGCGGACCGTCAGCGAACCGCGGTCACTTCACTCCAACGTGGGGTTTCCGTCCAGCTTTTCGAATCTCCCGGCACAGATGTTCCCCGCCGTCACTCGCGTCGGCTAGCCGACGACCCGTCCGTTGAGCACCACCCGGCGCGGGGCGCCGAGCACGCGCACGTCCGCGCGCGGGTCGGTCTCGTACACCACCAGGTCGGCCGGTGCGCCCTCGGTCAGGCCGGGCCGGCCGAGCCACTCCCGGGCCGCCCAGGTCGTCGCGGCCAGCGCCCGCACGGGCGGGATGCCGGCGGTGACCAGTTCGGCGACCTCGGCCGCCGCCAGGCCGTGCGGCAGCGAGCCGCCCGCGTCGGTGCCGACGTAGACCGGGATGCCGGCGTCGTAGGCGTTGCGGACGGTGTCGTAGCGGCGGGCGTGCAGCCGGCGCATATGGTCCGACCAGCGCGGGAACTTGGCCTCGCCGCCGTCGGCGAGCCGGGGGAAGGTGGCGATGTTGACGAGGGTGGGGACGATGGCGACGCCCCGCTCGGCGAAGAGCGGGATGGTGTCGTCGGTGAGGCCGGTCGCGTGCTCGACGCAGTCGATGCCGGCCTCGACCAGGTCGCGCAGGGAGTCCTCGGCGAAGCAGTGCGCGGTGACGCGGGCGCCGAGGCGGTGGGCCTCGGCGATGGCGGCCTCGACGGCGCCGCGCGGCCAGCAGGCCGCCAGGTCGCCGAGGTCCCGGTCGATCCAGTCGCCGACCAGCTTGACCCAGCCGTCGCCGCGCCGCGCCTCCTGGGCGACGTAGGCGACCAGGTCCTCGGGCTCGATCTCCCAGGCGTAGTTGCGGATGTAGCGGCGGGTGCGGGCGATGTGCCGGCCGGCCCGGATGATCTTCGGCAGGTCCTCGCGGTCGTCGGTCCACCGGGTGTCGGAGGGCGAGCCCGCGTCGCGGATGAGCAGGGTTCCGGCGTCGCGGTCGGTCAGGGCCTGCTTCTCGGCGACGTCCCGCGGGACCGCGCCGTGCTGGTCGAGGCCCACGTGGCAGTGGGCGTCGACCAGGCCGGGCAGCGCCCAGCCCTCCACGGTGCGTATGTCGCCCGCCGAGACGGGACGGTCGTAGGTGATCCGGCCGTCGACGACCCACAGCTCGTCGCGGATCTCCTCCGGCCCGACGAGCACCCTGCCCTTCACGTGCAGCACCGCGCGATCAGTCATGTTCCGCACCTTAGACGGTGGCCCGGCGCCGGCGGGGCCCGGTCCGTCCCGGCCCCGGGCCCCGGGGCCGCCCCGCGGCGGAAGCCACGATTCCGGGCGTGGGGGTGTCGCAACGGAAGGACTCCGGCGCGAGTACGGGGAGGGGCCGCGGTTACTCTCGACCGCGTACGCTCCGTACACCCCTGTCCATGATCGGGACAGCCCGTCCGCGACCGGCCCGTCCCCGGACGGCCGTCGCCGGCCGACTGTCCGTGACCGAAAAGAGCACCGCCGTGTCCCACCCCTTCCTGGATCTCGCCCCGTTGAGCGCCGACCGCTTCGCCTCGATCGAGGACCGGGTGGCGCGGTTGCTCGGCACCGCCCAGGACGTGGTGGTCATGCAGGGCGAGGCGCTGCTTCCGCTGGAAGGGGCGATCCGGGGCACGGCCGGCCCGGACACCGTGGCGCTGAACGTGATCACCGGGCCGTACGGCCGGACGTTCGGCGACTGGCTGCGGGACTGCGGCGCGACCGTGCACGACCTGTCCGTGCCGTTCCACACCGCCGTGACCGCGGACCGGATCCGCGAGGCGCTGACCGAGCACCCGGAGATCGACTTCGTGTCGCTGGTGCACGCGGAGGCGGCGACCGGCAACACCAACCCGGTCGCGGAGATCGGCGAGGTGGTCCGGGCGCACGGCGCGCTGTTCTACCTGGACGCCGTCGCCTCCGTGGGCGCCGAGCCGCTGCTGCCGGACGCCTGGGGCGTGGACCTGTGCGTGATCGGCGCGCAGAAGGCGATGGGCGGCCCCGCCGGCGTGTCGGCGGTGTCGGTGAGCGAGCGGGCGTGGGCCCGGATGGCGGCGAACCCGGGTGCGCCGCGCCGCTCCTACCTGTCGCTGCTGGACTGGAAGGAGCGCTGGATCGACGGCGGCCGCAGGGCGCTGCTGCACGCTCCGGCGCAGCTGGAGATGCTCGCCCTGGAGGCGTGCCTCGAGCGGATCGAGACCGACGGCCTGGAGACGGTGATGGCGCGGCACGCGGCGGCCGCGGCGGCGACCCGGGCCGGGGCGCTCGCGCTGGGCGGCGGTCTGGAGCCGTACGTCCACGACGCCCGTGAGGCCGCGCCGGTCGCGACGACGCTGCGGGCGCCGGCCGGTGTCGACGCCTCGGACCTGGTGGCCCGGGCGCTGGCGTCCGACCCCGCGCTGCCGCTGGCCGCGGGCGGGGGCGCGCTGGCCAAGGAGATGATCCGGGTCAACCACTACGGGCCGGACGCCGCCCCGGGGCCGTCCACGGCTGCCTGGCGGCGCTCGGTGCCGCCCTGACGGAGAAGGGGCGGGCGACCGATCCGGAAGCCGCCCGTCGGGCCGCCGAGAACGCCTGGCTGAATTCGAAGTAATTCCCGGGCCTCCATCGCGTGCATTTAAGGAATTCATTTCGGAGCAGCTTCCCGTATTCTTCTGCCCGCTTTCTCCGAGGCTAAACACAGAGATTTGGCAAACCCCAAGCGCGGCATTTCGGACGGGCGTCACACGGGTTACATGATTGTGACCCGTTCCACACGGCGCCCGTTTCACCCCAAATTTCCGGGGCAAATCGCCCATATCGCCGAGGCCCCGCGTCGGGCCACGCGCCCGCGTGATAACACATGACCCGCCCATCCGTAACCCCGTGCGGCGATGCAATTTTGAATTTCTCTGGGTAAATTCAATTTGCATGACTGCCGCACAAGCAGACCTGCAAATCGATCGTCCGAGAGTGGCGGACGGCGCCGCACTGTGGCGGATAGCCAGGGATTCCAAGGTCCTGGACCTGAACTCGTCCTACAGCTACCTGCTGTGGTGCCGGGACTTCGCCGCCACGTCGGCCGTCGTCCGCGACGAGGGCAGGGAGCCGGTCGGCTTCATCACCGGCTACGTCCGGCCGGACCGGCCGGACACCCTGCTCGTGTGGCAGGTGGCCGTGGACGAGACGCACCGCGGGCGCGGCCTCGCGGCCTCGCTGCTCGACGGGCTGGTCGCGCGGATCGCGGCCGACCGCCGGCTCACCCACGTCGAGACGACCATCACGCCGGGCAACACCGCGTCCGAGCGGCTGTTCACCGCGTTCGCCGAGCGCCACGGCGCCCGGCTGGAGCGCGAGGTGCTGTTCGACACCGGCGTGTTCCCCGACGGACCGCACGACCCCGAGGTCCTGTACCGCATCGGCCCCCTGACCGAGACCCCCTGACCCCGGCACCAAGACTTCCGGCCCGGCCGGCCGCCCCGCACCGCGGCCCCCGGCCGACCTCCTTCCCACCGATCTCTCGCATCGAGGAGCGATTCGTCGTGACCATCACCCAGCCCGACCTGAGCGTCTTCGAGACCCTGGAGTCCGAGGTGCGCAGCTACTGCCGCGGCTGGCCCACCGTCTTCGACCGTGCGCACGGCAGCCGCATGTACGACGAGGACGGCCACGAGTACCTCGACTTCTTCGCCGGAGCGGGCTCACTCAACTACGGGCACAACAACCCGGTCCTGAAACGGGCGCTGATCGACTATCTGGAGCGGGACGGCGTCACGCACGGTCTCGACATGTCGACCACCGCCAAGCGCCGCTTCCTGGAGACCTTCCAGAACCTGGTCCTGCGCCCCCGCGACCTGCCCTACAAGGTCATGTTCCCGGGCCCGACGGGCACCAACGCGGTGGAGTCCGCGCTGAAGCTCGCCCGGAAGGTCAAGGGCCGCGAGTCGATCGTGTCCTTCACCAACGCCTTCCACGGCATGTCCCTGGGCTCGCTCGCCGTCACCGGCAACGCCTTCAAGCGGGCCGGCGCCGGCATCCCGCTGGTCCACGGCACGCCGATGCCGTTCGACAACTACTTCGACGGCACCGTCGAGGACTTCATCTGGTTCGAGCGGCTCCTGGAGGACCAGGGCTCCGGCCTGAACAAGCCGGCCGCCGTGATCGTCGAGACCGTGCAGGGCGAGGGCGGCATCAACGTCGCCCGGGCCGAGTGGCTGCGCGCCCTGGCCGACCTGTGCGAGCGGCAGGACATGCTGCTGATCGTCGACGACATCCAGATGGGCTGCGGCCGGACCGGCGCGTTCTTCTCGTTCGAGGAGGCCGGCATCACGCCGGACATCGTCACCGTCTCCAAGTCGATCAGCGGCTACGGCCTGCCGATGGCGCTCACCCTGTTCAAGCCCGAGCTGGACATCTGGGAGCCCGGCGAGCACAACGGCACGTTCCGCGGCAACAACCCCGCCTTCGTCACGGCGACCGCCACGCTGGAGACCTACTGGGCCGACGGCGCGGCGATGGAGAAGCAGACCCGCACGCGCGGCGAGCAGGTCGAGCAGCACCTGATCTCCATCACCGAGGAGAACCTCGCCGACGTCAAGGAGTACCGGGGCCGGGGCCTGGTGTGGGGCATGGAGTTCCACGACAAGGAGCGGGCCGGCCGGATCGCCAGGCGCGCCTTCGAGCTGGGCCTGCTGATCGAGACCTCGGGCCCGGAGAGCGAGGTCGTGAAGCTGCTCCCGGCCCTCACCGTCACGCCGGACGAGCTGGACGAGGGCCTGAAGACCCTCGCCCGCGCCGTGCGCGAGACCGCCTGACCCGTCCGGCGGGCAGCCCGCCCGCCGGACTCACGCACCACCCACCGAGGAGGCATCGCAACACCGTGATCGTCCGTTCTTTCAAGGACATCGAAGGCACCGACCGGCACGTGAAATCCGCGTCCGGCACGTGGGAGAGCAAGCGGATCGTCCTCGCCAAGGAGAAGGTCGGCTTCTCCCTGCACGAGACGATCCTGTACGCGGGTACGGAGACGTCGATGTGGTACGCCAACCACATCGAGGCCGTCGTCTGTGTGGAGGGCGAGGCCGAGCTGACCGACCGCGAGACCGGGCAGACGTACACCATCACGCCCGGGACCATGTACCTCCTGGACGGGCACGAGAGGCACACGCTGCGTGTGAAGGAGGACTTCCGCTGCATCTGTGTCTTCAACCCGCCTGTGACCGGACGGGAGGACCACGACGAGAACGGCGTCTACCCGCTGCTCACCGAGGAGGTGTGAGTCACCGTGACCGCGACCACCGTCACCGACCTCTACCCCACCCGTGGCACCGCCGAGGTGGCCACCCCCCGGCAGGACCCGGTCGTCTGGGGCGCGCCCGACGCGCCCGGGCCGATCGAGCCCGGCGACCTCCAGTCCTACGAGCGCGACGGCTTCCTCGCCATCGACCAGCTGATCACCGAGGACGAGGTCGCCGTCTACCGCGATGAGCTGAACCGGCTCGTCACGGACCCGGAGATCCGGGCGGACGAACGCTCGATCGTCGAGCCGAAGTCCAAGGAGATCCGCTCCGTCTTCGAGGTGCACAAGATCAGCGAGGTCTTCGCGAACCTGGTGCGCGACGAGCGGGTCGTCGGCCGGGCCCGGCAGATCCTCGGCTCGGACGTCTACGTCCACCAGTCCCGGATCAACGTCAAGCCGGGCTTCGGTGCCAGCGGCTTCTACTGGCACTCGGACTTCGAGACCTGGCACGCCGAGGACGGTCTGCCCCGGATGCGGACGGTGTCCGTCTCGATCGCGCTGACCGAGAACTACGACACCAACGGCGGGCTCATGATCATGCCGGGCTCGCACAAGACGTTCCTCGGGTGCGCGGGCGCCACGCCCAAGGACAACTACAAGAAGTCGCTGCAGATGCAGGACGCGGGCACGCCGTCCGACGAGGCGCTGACGAAGATGGCCTCGGACTACGGCATCAAGCTGTTCACCGGCAAGGCCGGTTCGGCGACCTGGTTCGACTGCAACTGCATGCACGGCTCGGGGGACAACATCACGCCGTTCCCGCGCAGCAACGTGTTCATCGTGTTCAACAGCGTGGAGAACGCGGCCGTGGAGCCGTTCGCGGCGCCGATCCGCCGGCCGGAGTTCATCGGCGCGCGGGACTTCACCCCGGTGAAGTGACCGCCCGCCGGCGGTGACAGGACCACCGGGCCGGTGCCTCCTCGTGTGGGACGGGGGCACCGGCCCGGTCGTGCGTCGGCGGTGCGTCAGCCGGACAGCACGTCCAGCAGCCGGTCGACGTCCTCCGCGGTGTTGTAGAGGTGGAACGCCGCCCGCAGGTTGCCCGCGCGGTCGGAGACCTCGACACCGGCCCGGCTCACCTCCGGCTGCCGGTGGCCCAGTCCGGGCACGGACACGATCGCGGACCCCGGCGCGGGCACCGGCTCGTGCCCCAGGGAGCGCAGCCCGGCGCGGAACCGGTCGGCGAGCCCGAGGTCGTGCGCGCGCACGGCGTCCACGCCCAGCTCCTCGATCAGCGCGAGGGAGTGCCGGCCGCCGGCGTACGCCAGCACCGCCGGGCTCTCGTCGAACCGCCGGGCCGAGCGGGCGAGTTCCTCCACCCGGCCGTAGGTGCTGTCCCACGGGTGCTCCCCCGCCGCCCAGCCGGCGAACAGCGGCGTCAGGCCGCCGAGGTCCTCGGGACGACCAGGAAGGCGACGCCGCGCGGGCAGAGCACCCACTTGTAGGCGACGGCGGCGAGGTAGTCGAAGTCGTCGGCGTCCAGGGGCAGCCACCCCGCGGACTGCGAGACGTCGATCAGGGTCCGCGCGCCGTGCGCCCGGGCCGCGTCGCGCAGGGCGGCCAGATCGGCGATCCGGCCGTCGGCGGACTGCACCGAGCTGACGGCGACGAGCGCGGTGTCCGGGCCGACCGACTCCGCCAGCCGCTCCAGCGGCACGCTGCGCACCTTGAGGTCCCCGCGGACGTGGAAGGGGTTCACCAGCGAGCTGAAGTCCCCTTCGGCGGTGAGGACTTCGGACCCGCGGGGCAGCGACGCCGCGACGAGCCCGCTGTAGGTGGCGACCGAGGCCCCCGCGGCGACCCGGGAGACGGGGACCCCGGTGATCCGGGCGAACGACGCCCGGCAGGCCTCCACGTCGTCGAACATGTCGGCCGGCCGGCCGGTCGCGGACGACGCCACGGCGTCCCGCATCGCGGCGACCGTCCGCGCGGGCAGCAGCCCGGTACTGGCGGTGTTCAGATAGGTGGTCACCGGGGCGAACTCGGCGCGGACGAGATTCTCGAAGCTCTCCATGCCCCCACTCTGGAGGCGAGGCGACCTCCCGTCCATCGGGTATTCCGGCGCGGTTCCTCCAAGGAACGCTTATGCAAGCCTCGGAGCGCTACCGCTCCAGGCGCCCGTTGAACCGCCGCGGCAGCCCCAGCGGGTTGTCGTCCCGCAGCTCGGCCGGGAGCAGCGCCTGCGGCGTCCCCTGGTACACGACCGGCCGCAGCCACCGCTCGATCGCCGTCCCGCCCACCGACGTGGACGTCGACGTCGTCGCCGGGTACGGCCCGCCGTGGTGCTGGGCCGGTGCCACGGCCACGCCCGTGGGCCAGCCGTTCACCAGGACGCGTCCCGCGAGCGGCGTCAGTTCGGCGAGCAGTTCGGTGCCCCGGCCCCGGCCCGCGGCCTCCTCCTCCGACAGGTGCACCGTCGCCGTCAGGTTGCCCGGCAGCCGCGACAGCACCCCCGCACCTCCGTCTCGTCCCGGTAGCGGGCCACGACGGTGACCGGTCCGAAGCACTCCTCCAGCAGCAGGTCGTGCTCGCCGCCGGCGGCCAGCCGCGCCGCCGGCACGGTCAGGAACCCGGCGCTGACGGCGTGTTCCCGGCCGCGCCCGGCGTGACCGGGCTGTCCACGTCCGGCAGCGCGGCCCGCTCGGCCACGCCCGCGACGAAGTTGTCCCGCATCCGGTGGTCCAGCAGCACCCCGGCGCCGGTGTCGCTGACGGCCTTGGTGAGGGACTCGACCAGGCCGTCGCCGGCCGTGCCGGACGGCACCAGCACCAGGCCCGGCTTGACGCAGAACTGGCCGACGCCGAGCGTCATCGAGCCGGCCAGCCCGGTGCCGATGGCCTCGGCCCGCTCGGCCGCCGCGGCCTCGGTGACGACGACGGGGTTCAGGGAGCCCAGTTCGCCGTGGAAGGGGATGGGGACGGGGCGGGCCGCCGCCGCGTCGAACAGCGCCCGGCCGCCCCGGACGGAACCGGTGAAGCCGGCCGCGGCGACCAGCGGGTGCCGGATCAGCTCGATGCCCGCGTCGAAGCCGTGGACCAGGCCGACGACGCCGTCGGGCAGGCCGTGCCGGGCGGCGGCCCGCCGCAGCACCGCCGCGACCAGCTCGGACAGCGCCGGGTGGTCGGGGTGGGCCTTGACCACGACCGGGCAGCCGGCCGCGAGCGCGCTGGCGGTGTCGCCGCCGGGCACGGAGAAGGCGAAGGGGAAGTTGGAGGCGGCGTAGACGGCGACGACGCCGAGGGGCACCTTGTAGCGGCGCAGGTCGGGGACGGGCGGCGTGGCGGTGTCGTCGGGGTGGTCGATGACGACGTCGAGGAAGGCGCCCTCGTCGACGATGTCCGCGAACGCCCTCAGCTGGTAGCAGGTGCGGGCGAGTTCGCCGGTGAGCCGGACCGGGCCGAGGGCCGTCTCGGCGTCCGCGACCTCGACCAGGCTGCTCTCGGCGGCCTGGAGTTCGTCGGCGGCGGTGCGCAGGAAGGCGGCGCGGACGGTGCGGTCGGCGAGCGCCTCGCGCGCCGCGTGCGCGGCCCGGACGGCGGCGTCCACCTCCTGGGCTGTGGCCTCCACCGCAACCTGTTCCCGCTGCTTCCCGGTACGGGGGTCGACACTCCAGACTGGTGCTGCTGCCACCGCGGGTCCCTCCACATCTGGGGCACATCCAGCATCGTTCGATATACTGAACGCTGTCTCTGATGATGAACGTGGAGACTATAACTCCAGCTACTCGTCGAACGAAGGGGTCGAGGGCGATGTCGGCAGGCGAGACAGGCGGCGGGGCGCAGGTCAAGTCCGCGGTGCGGACCGTGGAACTGCTCGAGTACTTCGCCGGAAGTCCCGGCATGCACTCCCTCGCCGCGGTCCAGGAGGCCGTCGGCTACCCCAAGTCCAGCCTGTACATGCTGCTGCGCACCCTGGTCGAGCTGGGCTGGGTGGAGACCGACGCGACCGGCACCCGGTACGGCATCGGCGTACGGGCGCTGCTGGTCGGCACCTCGTACATCGACGGCGACGAGGTGGTCGCCGCGGCCCGGCCGACGCTGGACCGGCTCTCGGACGACACCACCGAGACCATCCACCTCGCCCGCCTGGACGGGACCAACGTCGTGTACCTGGCCACCCGCCAGTCCCAGCACTATCTGCGGCCCTTCACCCGGGTCGGCCGGCGGCTGCCCGCCCACTCCACCTCGCTCGCAAGGCGCTGCTGAGCACGTACTCCGACGAGCAGGTCCGCAAGATGCTGCCGGAGACCCTGCCGGCGCTGACCGAGAACACCATCACCGACCGGGAGAAGCTGATCGAGGAGCTGCACCAGGTCCGGAGCAGGGCTTCGCCGTGGACCGCGAGGAGAACACGCTCGGGCTGCGCTGCTTCGGCGTCGCGATCCCCTACCGCACGCCCGCGCGGGACGCGATCAGCTGCTCGGTCCCGGTGGCGCGGCTGACACCGGCGCACGAACAGATGGTCAAGGACGCCCTGTTCGACGCCCGGGACCGGCTGACGCTGGCCACCCGCAGACTCTGAACTCCTGGCCCCGCGGGCGGGGAGAACCTAGGCTCCGGGGCATGCACATCGCACTGCGCGCGGTCCACGACAGCGATCTGCCCGTGTTCTACCGGCAGATGAACGACCCGGAGGCGCTGCACATGGCGGCCTTCACCCCGAAGGACCCGGCCGACCGGGACGCCTTCGACGCCCACTGGGCGCGGATCCGGGCCTCGGACGACGTGGTGCGGGCGATCCTCGCCGACGGCGACGTCGTGGGCAGCGCGGCGGTGTACGGGGAGCCGGGCGAGCGCGAGGTCACGTACTGGGTGGACCGCGCCTACTGGGGGCGGGGCGTGGCGACGGCCGCGCTGCGGGCGCTGCTCACGGAGGTGCCGGAGCGTCCGCTGTACGCGCGCGCCGCGGCCGACAACGCGGGGTCGCTGCGGGTGCTGGAGAAGTGCGGATTCCGGATCACCGCGCGGGCCGGCGGCTTCGCGCAGGCGCGGGGCGGGAGATCGACGAGTTCGTCCTGGTGCTGACCGGCTGAGCCGCCCTCCCCGGGCCGAGCCGCGCCTCCGCCGCGCGGCGGAGCGGGATCGTCGCCGGGCACGAGGTGCGCGGCAGCCGGGTGCGACAGCGTGGGAGCCATGACACAACGCTCGCTCGTCTCCCCCGCCGGCGGACGGTCCGCCGCCGGCCGGTCCGCCTCCGTCGGCCCTTCCGCGGCCGGCGGGTGCTGCGGGCCGTCGCCGTCCTCGCCTGCGTGCCCTACCTGGCGCTCAAGACCGCCTGGGTCGCCGGCAGCACGATCGGGATCCCCGAGGGCAGTGCGCTGCTGGACCACCCGGCGCAGACGGCCGTCGCCAACGGCCTGACCGTCCTGATGGACGGCTGTGTGATCGTGCTGGCGCTGCTGCTGACCCGGCCCTGGGGGCTGCGGGTGCCGGCCTGGCTGCTCGCGGTGCCGGTCTGGCTCGCCACCGGACTGCTGGCCCCGATCATGGCCGGATACCCGCTGCAACTGCTGGCGCGGCTGGTCACGGGCGGTGTCGCCACGGCGTCCGATCCCGGCGGGAGCCCTTCCTCGACGAGTGGGTGTTCGGCGTCGTCTACACCGGGTTCATCGCCCAGGGCGTCGCCCTCGGCGCGCTGTTCGTGCTGTACGCCCGGGACCGCTGGGGGCATCTGTGGCGGGGCCGGGTGTGGGAGCTGCCGTCCGGGGCGACGGACGCGGCCCAGCGGACGGTCGCCGCCGCCGCGGCCCTGCTCGCGCTGCCGCCCCTCGCCGTCCGGCTGGTATGGGCCTGCGGCGGCACCGCCGGGCTGGCCGAGGGCGCGGCGGCGGACCGCACGAGCGACTTCCACGTCCTGGAGGCCCTGTACGTCGGGTTCCTGCTGGTGGCCGCCGCCGGGGGTCTGCTGCTCGCGTTCCGCCGGGGCAGGGTGCTGCCCGCGTCCGTGCCGCTCGGCCTGGCGTGGGTGGGGTCCGGCGCCGTGGCCTGCTGGGGCGGCTGGATGATGCTCGCCTCGGTCCCCGGCGTGGACGATCCGGCCGACCGGCCGACACAGCTGATGAACCTCACCTACGCTGGCCAGATGATCGTCGGCTTCCTGATCGCCGCGGTGTGCGCCCACTGGCTGGCGGAACGGGCGGCCCGGGCCACCCCGCGACGGCCGTGAGGGCGTCCGCCCGGGCGCTGTTCGGCCGGCGGGCCCGGCTGCGCTGGGTCCATCTGGTCCTGGGCGGCGCGCTGGCCATGCCGTACGTCCTCGTCGGCGAGGTCGTCATCGGGCCGCTCGTCGGCGACCCGGTCGCCTTCGGCTCGTTCCCGGTGCAACTGGCCGCGTTCGCCGTGGGATTGCCGCTGGCCGCGCTGACCTCGCTGTTCCCGCTGACCCGGCCGCTGGAGGCCGCGGCGGTGCGCTGGCTGTGCGGGGTCGACGCGGACCGGCTGGCCTACGGGCCGGCCCGGACCCGGGGCGAGAAGGGCAGGACGGCGGCCTGGTACACCCTGCACCTGGGCGTCGGCGGGATCGTCGCGGGGATGTCGCTGGCCGTGCCGCCGTTCGCCGGGGTGCTGATCGTGCTGCCGTTCTTCGCCGGTCTGCGCGACAGCGTGATCGGCCTGCCGGAGGCCTTCGGCCGGCCCTGGGCGCTCGCCCTGGCCCCGGTCGCGGGCGTGGCCGTGCTGGTCGCGCTCGCCGGGTGCGCCGCGGGCTGCGGGGCGCTGCTGGCGCGATGGGCGCCCGCGCTGCTCGGTCCCTGTCCCGAGGACCGGCTCGCCGCGGCCGAGGCGCGCGCCGCCGACCTGGCCGTGCGCAACCGGCTCGCGCGGGAACTGCACGACTCCGTCGGGCACGCGCTGAGCGCGGTCACGCTCCAGGCGGGCGCGGCGCGGCGGCTGCTCGACACCGACCCGGAGTTCGTGCGCGAGGCCCTCGCCGCGATCGAGGACACCACCCGGCGCACGGTCGGCGAACTCGACGCCGTGCTGGGCGTGCTGCGCGAGGGCGACGCCGGGAGCGCCCCGGGGACGGCTCCCGCGCCCACCCTCGCCGACGACCTGGACGGCCTGCTGCGCCGCACCCGGGCGGCCGGTGCGCGGGTGACGGCGACCGTGACGGCGGACCCCGGCGCGCTCGCGCCGCTGATCTCCCGGGAGGCCTACCGGATCGTGCAGGAGGGGCTGAGCAACGCGCTCCGGCACGGCGGCGGGCGCACCGCCGTGACCCTGCGGATCGCGGCCACGGGCACCCACCTGGAGATCACCGTGGAGAACCCGGTCGGCGACGCCCCCGCCTCCCGGCCCGGCGGCGGCCACGGGCTGCGCGGCATCGCCGACCGCGCCCGGCTGCTGGGCGGCGAGGCGCGGGCGGGCGCCGCGGCGGGGACGTGGCGGCTGCACGTCCGCCTGCCGTGGCCGGGCGCCGCCCACCGGGCCGCCGGCGCGGCCGAGGACCCCCTCGGGAAGGGACCCGCATGACCACGCCGATCAGGATCGTCCTCGCCGACGACGAGCGCATGGTGCGCACCGCCCTGCGCGCCATCCTGTCCGCCGAGCCCGGCCTGGAGGTCGCCGGCGAGGCCGCCTCCGGTGCCGAGGCGGTGTCCGTGGTCCGCCGGACGCGGCCCGACGTCGTCCTGATGGACGTGCGGATGCCCGGCATCGACGGCATCCGCGCCACCGAGCAGATCCTCGCCACGCTCCCCGACCCGCCCCGGATCGTCGTCGTGACCACGTTCGAGAACGACGCCTACGTGTACGACGCGCTGCGCGCCGGCGCCGCCGGCTTCCTGCTCAAGCGCGCCGACGCCGACACCCTCGTGCAGGCCGTGCGGCTGGTGGCGCGCAGCGACACCCTGCTGTTCCCGTCGGCCGTACGGACCCTGGCGGCCGAGCACGCGCGCGCCCACCCGGCGCCGCCGCCGTGGGCGGCGCGGCTGACGGGGCGCGAGGCCGAGGTGCTGCGCCTGATGGCGACGGGGCTGACCAACGCGGAGATCGCGGAGCGGATGGGCGTCGGCCCGGCCACCGTGAAGACGCACGTGGCGTCGGTGCTGGCGAAGACCGGCAGCCGGGACCGCACCCAGGCGGTGATCCGCGCCTACGAGGCGGGCTTCATGAACGGAGCATGAGAAATCCGGCGGGATCCGGAGGGAAGGGAACGAATCGCCACCGTCCGTTCGTCCAGTCATCGGGATGAACAAGACGATCAGGCGCGCCTCGGTCTTCACCCTGCTCCTGGTGTTCGCTCTGCTGGTCAGGGCGACCTGGGTGCAGTTCTACGACGGCCAGGCGCTCGCGGACGACAAGGAGAACCGGCGCAACGCGATCGAGACGTACGCGGAGCCGCTGGGGAACATCATCGTGGCCGGTGAGTCGATCACCGGCTCGGCACGCACGGAAGGGGGCGACCTCGCGTACAAGCGCACGTACAAGAACGGCGAGCTGTACGCGGCGGTGACGGGCTTCGCCTCGCAGGCGTACGCACCGACCCAGCTGGAGGGCATCTACGAGGACGTGCTCAACGGCACCGACCCCCGGCTGAAGACCGTGATGGACACGATCACCAACCGCCGGGCCGAGCCGGGCAACGTGGTCACCACGATCGACCCGGCGGTGCAGAAGGCCGGTTACGAGGCGCTCGGCGACACCAAGGGCGCGGCCGTCGCGATCGACCCGAAGACCGGCCGGATCCTCGCCGTGGTGTCGACCCCGTCGTACGACCCCGGGTCGCTGGCCGGCGCCAACACCGCCGGTGAGGCCTGGGAGCGGCTCACCGAGGACCCGGACAAGCCGCTGACCAACCGCGCGCTGCGCCAGCCGCTGCCGCCCGGCTCGACGTTCAAGCTGGTCGTCGCGGCCGCCGCGCTGGAGGACGGGCTGTACGGCTCGGTGGACGAGCGGACCGACAGCCCGGACCCGTACACGCTGCCGGACACGGTGACGGACCTGACCAACGAGAACCCCGCCGCGCCCTGCGAGAACGCCACGATCCGCACCGCGCTCCAGTACTCCTGCAACAACGTCTTCGCCAAGATGGCCGTCGACCTCGGCCAGGACAAGGTCCGGGCGATGGCCGAGAAGTTCGGGTTCAACGACGAGACGCAGGACGTGCCGGTGCGGGCCTACACCAGCGTCTACCCGAAGGACATGAACCGGCCGTCGACGGCCCTGACGGGCATCGGCCAGTTCGACGTGACGGCGACCCCGCTGCAGATGGCCATGGTGTCGGCGGCGATCGCCAACGGCGGCGAGCTGGTCTCCCCGCACATGGTCTCGCAGATCACCGACAGCGGCGGCGACGTCCTTCAGGACTACTCCGACGCGGACGCGAAGCGGATCGTCGGCGCCGACACGGCCCGCCAGCTGCAGTCGGCGATGCAGACGGTGGTCCAGAAGGGCACCGGGTCGAACGCGCAGATCCCCGGCGCGACCGTGGGCGGCAAGACGGGCACGGCCCAGCACGGCGAGAACAACAGCAAGACGCCCTACGCCTGGTTCACGTCCTACGCCGCGTCCGGTTCGTCGGACCGGGAGGTGGCCGTGGCGGTCATCATCGAGCAGTCCGACGCGGCCCGCTCCGAGGTCAGCGGCAACGGCCTGGCCGCGCCCGTGGCCAAGGCGATGATGGAGGCGGCGCTCGCCGGGTAGCCGCCGGTCACCGGCGGTCGTACGGCCGCCAGTCGCCGAGGTACGCCTCCCTGGTGTGGGAGGCCGCCTCGGCGCGGGTGAGCTGGGGCCGGTTCGCGGGGACGGTGACGGCGGCGCCGGGGCCGGTGTTGCGGTACTCCCGGAAGCGCTGGTCCTGCCAGGGGTGGGCGTCGCGCATGTCGGCGTAGGGCGCGACCGCGTCGATGCCCGGGCCCAGGTGGGTGTCGCGCACGGTGAGCATGGGCCGGGCGGTGGGGTCGGAGCTGGGCACCCAGGGACGGGCCAGTTTGTAGTGGCCGTCGGGGGCCTCGCTGGTGACGCGGCCGCGGGTGACCAGGTAGCCGCGCGGGTTGGGGCCCACGGTGGACGGCGCGAACACGAAGCCGTACGGGGCGCCGGAGAGGTCGGTGCGGGTCAGGGTGCGGAAGTGGCAGTGCTCGTAGACCGCGGTCGCCCGCCCGAAGACGAAGTCGACGTCCCCTTCGACGTAGCAGTGGCCGTAGTACTGGCGGGCGAAGAGGCTCGCGTCGCGGCTGTCGGCGTACAGGGTGTCCTGGTGGCCGAGGAAGCGGCAGTGGTGGAAGGCCGAGCGGTCCCCCATCACCTTGACGGCCACGGCCTGGGTGCCGCTGAAGCCGGGGTGGTCGGCGCGCAGCCAGTCGTTGGCGAAGGTGACGCGGCGGGCGGTGAAGCCGTCGGCGCGCAGGGTGGTGGTGGCCGAGCCGCTGGTGCCGTAGGTGCCTCCGCCGGGCCTGGGGGTGCCGGCCGCGTTGTCGTACACGACGACGACGTCGCGCGGGTCCCCGCCGGCGCCGATCCAGGTCATGTCCGTGCGGCCGGTGTCGACGACGACCGTCTCCCGGTAGACGCCGGGTGCCAGCACCAGGGTCCAGCCGCTGCCGTCGGCGGCGGTGACCGCGGCCTGGACGGAGGTGAAGTCGCCCCGGCCGTGCGGGTCGACGTACAGGGTCCGCGCCGTGCGGCGGGCGGCCGGTGAGCCGAGCCGGCCGAAGGGGTGCGCGTCGGCCGCGGCCGAGGCGGGCCCCGCGGTGAGGGCGAGGGCGGTGCCCGCGCCGGCGGTCGCCCGGAGGAAGCCGCGGCGCGAGGGGCGGGTCGGTGCATGCGGGTGCTCCTTGACGGTGGGGTGCCGGGCCGGGGCGGTGCGCACCGCCCGGCCCGGGGCCGGGCGGTGGTCAGCGCAGGCGGCCGGCGCCGGCGCCGTGGGCGACGACCGCCGGCACGGCCCACGCCGGGTGGACCGTGGTGCGCAGGGTGGGCGTCCAGCCCGCGCCGGACCTGAGGGGCGTGGCCGGGTTCTCGGCGTTGTGGGCGGCGATCAGGTCGGTGGCGCGGCCGTCGACCCGGTTGTGGGCGGCGGTGACCGGCGCGTCGTTCCACCGCTTGAGGATCTTCGCGGGGCTCGTGCCCTCGGGCAGCGTGAACGCGTTGTGCTCGGCGACGAGCTGGGACTCCTTGCCGATGCCGAAGCTGTAGGAGTACGTCTTTCCGGCCACGAAGTGGTTGTTGTAGACGTCGACCTGCCCGAAGCGGACCCGGGGTGCGCGCTCGACGAGGTCGTGGAACAGGTTGTGGTGGAACGTCACCTTCAGGCGGCCGCGGTCGACGGCGGCGGCCGACTCGCCGTCGCTGTTGCCGATGAGGATCGTCTTGTCGTGTTCGGTGAAGACGTTCCAGGAGGCGGTGACGTGGTCGGCGCCGCGCACGATGTCGAGCTGGCCGTCGTGCTGCTGGTAGAGCATGCCGAAGTGGGTGGGCGCCGCGCTGTCGGGGTGCTCGCCGTCGGTGAAGGTGTTGTGGTCCAGCCAGACGTGTGCGGAGCCGTGCACGACCACGCTGTCGTACTCGGAGTTCCAGTTGCCCTTCGCCCCGTCGGTGGGGTCCCACTGCGGGAAGCAGTCCACGGGGCTCTCGAGGGTCAGGTTGCGGACGATGACGTTGTCCACGCCCCTCAGCTGGAGGGAGGCGCCCTTGAATCCGGCGTTCCGGCCGACGCCGATGATCGTGGTGTTCGCGGGCACGTCCGCCTTGACGGCCCGGTCCTGGCGGGCGGCGGAGGCGCGGCGCAGCCCCTCGGGGCTGTCGTCGGGCTCGGCGCTCAGGTCGGTGTCGAGCCCCCAGGTCTCGGGGGCGTACTTCTCCAGGTAGGCGCCGAAGTCGTATCCGGGCACGGCGAAGGCGTCGCAGCCGTCGGGGACGGCGTCGATCATGCCCTTGACCTTGATGATCCTGGGCCCGCTGCCGCCGGCGGTCAGCGCGGCCCGGAACTCGGCCCAGGTGCGGACGGTGAACACGTGCTCCCGGTCGGCGGCGGCCCCGCCGGTGGTCCCGGACCCGTACGATCCCCAGCCGTCGCCGGCCGGCAGGGTCGCCCGGGCGGGGTCCCCGTGCGCGGGGCGTGCCTGGGCGGTGGTCCCGGTGAGGGCCAGGACGAGGGCGGTGCAGCCGGCGAGCACCCCGGCTCTCTTCATGGCATGCCCATGCCATCCCTGTCCGTCTCTTCTGTCACGTCTGTTCATGGTGCGGCTCTCCTTCCGAGGGGTGTCACGAAGGTGCGGGCCAGGTGATCCGGTCCCCGGGGATCTCCTCGTCCAGCCGGCGCACGTCCCGGCGCTCCAGCACCCCGGTGCGCAGCAGCTCCCGTGCGACGAGCCGGGCCGCCTCGATCGCGCCGGGCGGGTTGAAGTGGGTGTTGTCCTGCTCGGTGGGCGTCCAGTTGAAGTACGCCTTGGTCGCCTCCGGACCGAGCCGCTGCCACAGCGCCAGCGACAGCGTCTGCACGTCCAGCAGCGCCACGCCCTCCTCGGCGGCGAGCGCCCGCATCGCCGCCGGATACTCCCCGTGGCTCGGCAGCGCGGTCCCGGCCGCGTCGAACCGGCGCCGCTCCACGGGCGTCGCCAGCACGGGCCGTGCGCCGCGCGCCCTGGCCCCGTCGACGTACCTCCGCAGATACGCCTGGTACGTCGTCCAGGGCTCGGTGTACCGGGCGGGGTCCTCCTTCTTCTCGTCGTTGTGCGCGAACTGGACGACGAGCAGGTCCCCGGCCCGGATCTCCCCGAGGATCGCCTCCAGCCGCCCTTCGTCGGCGAAGCTCTTCGAACTCCGCCCGTTCACGGCGTGGTTGGCGACGCGGAGCCGGTCGCTCAGGAAGAACGGGAGGGCCATGCCCCACCCCGTTTCCGGCGCGGCGTCGGCGTATTTCTGCGCGGCGGTGGAGTCGCCGGCGAGGTAGAGCGTGCGGGACCTGCCGGCATGGGCCGTGCCCCCGGCCGCGAGGGCGACCGGGACGGCGGCGGCGACGGCGGCGATCTGTCGTCTGCTGACGGACACGCGAGCACACCTTTCCGTGGTGGAGGGAGGAGTCATGGCCAGGGGCGCGCGGCCGCGCGCCCGGCCCCGGGGCGGTCGGCGGCGCGCCGGGCCGCGGACCGCCCCGGGCGGGAAGCGGTCAGCCCTTCTGCTCGTCCCACTCGGCCTGCGCCTCGTTCAGCTGCTCGGCCATGCCGTCCAGGAACGCCTTCGCGCTCAACTTCCCGAGCAGCACCTTCTGGAAGTTCGGCTCGTTGTCGGCCTTGGAGATCGTGTTCCAGTCCGGCAGGTAGTACGGCAGCTGCACGATCGTCGTCGAGCCGTCCGACAGCGCCTGGGCCGCCAGCTTCGTGGGCTCCGCCTTCGACACCCAGGCGTCCTTCGCCGCGTCGTTGTTGGCCGGCACCTGCCCCGCCGACTCGTTGAACTTCGAGTTCGCCTCGTGCGAGACGGCGAACTCGACGAACGTCCAGGCGGCCTCCTTGTTCTTCGAGGTCTTGAACAGCCCGAGCCCGTCGACCGGGTTGGACACCTGCACCCGCTTGCCGCCGGGCCCGGTCGGCTGCGGAATGCCGCGGAACTTCTCCGTCCCGAGCGCCTTGACGTGATCCTGGTAGGAGCCCAGGTTGTGGTTGAGCATGCCGATCTGGCCGGAGTCCCACTGGGCGACCATCTTGGTGAAGTCGTTGTTGAGGTCGGCGGCCGGCGTGACCTTCTTGAACAGACCGGCGTACTTCTCCAGCGCCTCGACGTTCTTCGGGTCGTTGAGCGTGGTCTTCTTGCCGCTCTCGTCCAGAACGAGGTGATGCCGGACTGCCCGTACATCGCGTCGAGGGCCTGGGCGATGGACCCGGCGCCGCCCCGGATGGTGTACCCGAACTCGTTCCTGCCCTTGTTCGTGAGCTTCTCCGCGGCCTCGAAGAACGCCTCCCACGTGGTCGGCGCCTCCAGCCCCGCCTTCTCGAACAGGTCGGTGCGGTAGTACAGGACGCCGTTGTTGGCGGAGGTCGGCACCGAGTACAGGGTGCCGTCGCCGCCGCCGGCGGCCTTCAGCGACGCGACCATGTCCTTGTTGAGCCTGCCGTTCAGCGACGACTTCGCCACCCGCCCGTCCAGCGGCTCCAGCGCGCCCTGGGCGGCGAACCCGGCCAGCATCGCCGCGCCGACACCGCCGACGTCGGGCAGGCCGCCGGCCTGGATGGCGGTGTCCACCTTGGACTGGTACTCGGTGGCGGCGATCCCGACGTACTCGACGTCGATGTCCGGGTGGACCTTCTCGAAGTCGGCGATGATCTCCTTCCAGACGTCGGTGCGGACGCCACCGTTGTTGTCCCAGAAGACGATCTTCCCCTTGCCGCTGCCCTCGGCGCCCTTGTCACCGCCCACACCGCTGCCGTCGTCGCCGCAGGCGGTGGCGGTCAGGGCGAGGACGGACCCCAGGGCGACGGCGAGCACGGCACGCCTGCTTCTGCGAATGCTGGTCTTCATCGGTCGGCTCTCTTCTTCTGGATCCAACGAACGGGGTGAACGTGCTGAACGCGTGGGGGTCAGGAGGCGCCGAGCCGCTCCTGCGGCCCGGAGAAGCGCTCGACCAGCGCCGGTACGGCCGCCGCCGGGTCTAGCCGGTAGGCGTAGAAGTCCCGCGGGTCGAAGGCGGTGCCGCGGGTGTCGTGGCGGCCCGTGGTGTTCCTCAGGACCGAGCCGCGCTGCACCAGTTCGGCGGTCGCGTCCGCCTGGTAGGGGTGCTGGACGTCCCGGTAGTAGCTGTTCTCGATGACCATCTTCGTGGCGCCGCGCGACCAGTTCCCGTACGTCCACACGGGGTCGCCCGGGTCGGCCTGGGCGGTCAGGTAGTTGTTGTAGAGGTGCGCGTAGGCGGCGTTGTCCACGGACGGGTTGCGCTGCTTGGTGTGCGCGAACCAGTTGTGGTCGATGGTGATCTGGGTGCGGACGTGGTCCGTCCAGCCCAGCCCGAAGGTCTTGTTGTTGTTCTCGAACCGGTTGTAGGAGACGGTGACGTACTCGCTGTCCTTGCGGACGTCGAGCTGCCCGTCGCAGATCCGCGAGAAGCGGTTGTGGTCGACCCACACGTGGTGGACCGTGTCCATCTGGATGCCGTCGAAGTCGGTGCTCTTGCAGTCCCAGTCGCCCTCGACCGCCGAGTCGCGGATCGTCAGGTTGCGGATGATCACGTTGTGCGTGCCGGGGTTCAGATGCAGCTCGCCGTGGACGATCTCGCCGGTGGTGCCGACGCCGACGACCGTCTTGTCCGAGCCGACCACGATCTCCTTGCCGAACGGCTCCACGGCGATCGTGCCCGCCACCCGGATCACGTACGGCCCCTCGGCCGCCGCGTACCTCTCCAGCGCGGCCTGGTCGGTGACGGTGACGACCTTCCCGCCCGCGCCGCCGGTGGTGCCGCCGGCGAGGGAGGCGAAGCCGTGCGGCCGGTCGGCGAAGCGGGAGGCGTCCGCCGCCCGGTCGTCCGGCGGGACGGCGGCGTGCGTCTCCCCGCCGTGCCGAGGGCCAGGGCGGCGACCAGGCCGAGGACGGCGGCCAGGGTTCTGCCGGAACCCGGCAAGCGCTTGCTGCGGAAGGGCGTCATGGCGGCTCCCCACGGGCGTACGGGTGAGATCGGGTTACAGGCCGGTGATCCGGAAGTGCGTGAAGGTGGCGGTGCCGGCGGCGCCCGGCCGGCCGGGGCCAGCGCGAACAGGCCGAGCAGCGCGCCGACCCAGCGCCACGGGGTGGCGGCGAAGACCTGGCCGGAGGGGCGCGGGCCGTCGCCGAGGTCGTGGAAGAAGCGGCAGCGGGCGCCGGCGGTGATCTCCACGCGCAGCCGGACCCGTCCGCCGGGCGCGGGCCGGGCGTGGGCGGCGTCCCGTTCCGTCCCCGCGACCGCCTCGGCGAACCGGTGCACCAGGTGCGCGCTGCCGTCGGCGCCCCGCTGGAGCCCGATCCAGCCGAACGCGTCGCCGAGCACCGCGAGCCCCGCCCGCGCCCCGGGTTCCTCGCTGTCGAGCCGCAGCTCCACCTCGACCGCGCACGGCGTGCCGGGCAGCCGCTGAGTGAGCACGTTCGGCACCCTGCGCAGGTCGTGCGCGTCGGCCGAGCGGACGCAGGCCAGCCGCAGCCCGTCCCCGGAGTGCCGGACGGCCCAGCCGTCCCGGGGTTGGCCGTCCACGACCACTGGCGGCCGTACCGCCCGCCGGGGAAGTCGTCGTCGGTGGCGGGCGCCGCCGGCGGCTGCGGCGGCAGCGCGGGCCGGCGGTGCCCGGCGACCGGGGCGCCGTCGTCGCCCAGCACCGGCCAGCCGTCCGGGCCCCAGCGCATCGGCTGGAGGTGGACCACCCGGCCGTAGGCGCCGCGCTGCTGGAAGTGCAGGAACCAGTCCTCGCCGGACGCCGTGCGCACCCAGCCGCCCTGGTGGGGGCCGTTGACGTCGGTGTCCTTCTGCTCCAGGACGACCCGCTCCTCGTACGGCCCGAAGAAGTCCCGTGCGCGGAAGGCGCCCTGCCAGCCGGTCTCCACTCCCCCGGCGGGCGCCAGGATCCAGAACCAGCCGTCGTGCCGGTACAGCTTGGGCCCTCCAGGGTGAACCAGCCGGGGATCAGGTCGGCGTCGACGATCACCTTCCCCTCGTCCAGGAGCCCCGTGCCGTCGGGGCGCATCCGGTGGCCGGTGAGACGGTTCTTGATCCCGGAGCGGGACCTCGCCCAGGCGTGCACCAGGTAGGCCTCGCCGGTCTCCTCGTCCCACAGCGGGCACGGGTCGATCAGCCCCTTGCCCTCCTTCACCCGGTGCGGGCGGGTCCACGGGCCCCGGATCTCGGGGCGTTGACCTGGAAGATCCCGTGGTCGGGGTCGCCCCAGAAGATCCAGAAGCGGCCGGCGTGACGGCGCAGGGAGGGGGCCCAGACGCCGCAGTCGTGCCGGGGCACGGCGAACGCGTCCTCGGGCTCCAGCCGTTCCAGGGCGTGGCCGACGAGGGTCCAGTTCACCAGGTCCCGGGAGTGCAGCAGGGGCAGGCCGGGGGCGCGGCCGAAGCTGGAGGCGGTCAGGTAGAAGTCGTCGCCGACGCGGACGACGTCGGGGTCGGACCAGTCGGCGTTCAGGACGGGGTTGGTGTAGGTCCGCGCGGCCTCGGGGGTCACGTGCCGACCGCCTTTCGTACGAGGGTGGCGGCGCCGTCGGCGTCCAGGCGGCCGTCGGCGACGACGGTGACGATCCGGCGGACCAGGGTGGCGCCGGGGGCGATCGGTGTCCGTGTGTCGTGGGCGAGGGAGGAACCGACGCCCGGATACTCGGCGGTCCGCACGAACCAGGGGTCGCGCCGGGTGGCTTCGGTGGCCCCGGCGAACACCAGCGACCAGGTGGCGCCGGTCAGCGCGAGCCAGTCGGCGCGGCTGCCGTGCACCCCCGCCTCGCCCTGCCGGTCGGCGGTGAAGACGTCCGGCGCCGCGCTCTCCTTGCGGGCCCGCCAGAAGAAGCCGCCGTAGGCCGCGCCGGGGCGCCCGTTGGTGGCGGGGCTGCCGAGGGTGAGCGGGCCGGCGGTGACGTTGGTCAGGGCGAAGGTGAGGTCCAGCGCCCAGGCGGCGTCGGTGAGCACCGTCGCCGCGACCGTGCGGCGCTCGCGCAGCAGCTCGGTGCCGGCGGCGACCCAGCGCAGCTCCGCCTCGAACCCGTCGGGGCCGCGCGCCGGGAGGGCGGTGTGCCGCTGGGCGCCGTGGTTGTCCAGCTCCGTCGGGCCCTGCCCGCGGACGTACGTGCGCCCGCCCAGAAGTTGTGCCCCTCGACGTCGGGAACGGCGACACCGACGCCGAGGTGGTGTGCGTGGTCGGCGGGGCTCAGCTCGGTGACCACGGTGCCGGCCAGGGTGGTGACGGGATGCAGGTACGGGCGCGGCGAGAGCCGGCCGGGCAGCTCGGGCCGGACCACGTACCGGCCGACGGGCCGGCCGGCCACGCGCAGCAGCAGGTCGTCGCCGGTCATCGGGTGCTCACCTCGTTCAGCGGGTGCGCGGTGCGCGGCGCCCAGGGCGCACCCAGTTCGGAGTAGAGGGACAGGGTGTCGGCGGCGGCGGCCACGAGGGCGTCGATGCCGGGGACCAGGCGGCGGCCCTCGCCGGGGACGCGGCGCCACGCGGAGTCGGGCAGCGGCTCGGGGTCGGGGGCCCGGCGGACCGCCTCCACCACCCGCATGAAGGCACCGGTCTCCTCGGGCGGGACCAGCAGGGCGGCGCCCGTCGCCAGGTGGCCGAGGAGGTTCTCCAGCAGGTCGGTGCGGCCGTACTCGTACTCCTCGGGGCCGTGGCCGGCGCGCTGGAGCAGGACGCGGTCCTGCTTGTACCAGAAGGTGATCCGTCCGCTGCTGCCGTGCACGACGACGTACGGTTCGCCGGCCCGTTCGGCGCACAGCGTCGCGGCCACGGTCACCCGCAGGTCCCGGGCGGTGGAGATCCGGACGCAGGAGGTGTCGTCGGCCTCGATGTCGTTGGCGTGGGCCAGCTCGGTCGCGACGCCGGTGACGTCCTCGGCGCGGGTGGCGCCGGCGAGGGCGAGGGCGGTGGCGACGGCGTGCGCGAGGGGTTGGTCAGGGCGCCGTCGACCACGTCGGTGCCGTCCAGGCGCCGCCGGCCCGCCCACGGGGCCCGCCGGAAGTACGCCTCGTCGCGCACCCATGCGCCGGCCGCGCCGACGCCGGTGACCTCGCCGATCGCGCCGTCGGCGACCAGCTCCCGGACGGCCGGCACGGCGTGCGAGCCCAGCGACTGGAACCCGACCTGGCAGGCGACACCGGCCTCGGCGACGGCGTCGGCCATCCGCCGGAACTCGGCGTACGACGGTGCCGGCGGCTTCTCCAGCAGCAGGTGCACGCCCCGGCGTGCGGCGGTCAGCGCGAGGGGGTGTGGGTGGGGATCGGCGTGCAGATCACCGCGGCACGGGCGCCGGTGCTGTCGAGCAGTTCACCGAAGTCGGCGGACTGGCGGGGAAGTTCGCCGCCGGACTCCTCCTCGGTGAGCGGGCTCAGTTCGCAGATGCCGACGAGCCGTACGACGCCCATGGCCTCCAGGCGGCGGATGTTGGCGACGTGCCAGCGGCCGTGGCCACGGGCGCCGGCGAGGACGACGGGAACCGGGCTCATCCCTTCACCGCCCCCGCGCTGAAGCCGGTGATCAGCCACTTCTGGATGAAGGCGAAGACGATCACCACGGGCACCGCGGCGATGATGCCGCCGGCGGCGAGCGCGCCGAGGTCGACGCTGTCCGCGCTCATCAGGCTGTTGAGGCCGACCGGGATGGTCTGCTTGCTCTGGT
Organism: Streptomyces sp. SW4; assembly: GCA_003248315.1. Lineage (GTDB taxonomy): Bacteria > Actinomycetota > Actinomycetes > Streptomycetales > Streptomycetaceae > Streptomyces. The sequence continues at coordinate 4,196,511 of QKWM01000004.1, read as the reverse complement.
TGTTGAGGAACATCAGGGCGAACAGGAAGTGGTTCCAGGAGTGCACGAAGGCGAAGGAGCCGACGGCGATCAGGCCGGGCCGCAGCAGCGGCAGCACGATCACCCGGAAGGCCCGCAGCCGGCCGCAGCCGTCCACCCAGGCGGCCTCCTCCAGGGAGTAGGGCACGTTCTTGATGAAGTTGCTGATGAGGATCATCGACAGCGGCAGCTGGAAGACCGTCTCGGCGAGGATGACGCTGCCGAGCGAGTTGATCAGCCGCAGTTCGGCGAAGATCTCGAACAGCGGGACCAGCAGCAGGGCGCCCGGCACGAACTGCGAGCACAGCAGCGCCAGCATGAAGGCCCGCTTGATCCGGAAGTCGAACCGGGCGAGGGCGTAGCCGCCGGCCAGCGCGACGATCGTCGTCATCACCAGGGTGGCGAGGCCGACGAGCACGCTGTTGCCGAAGTAGGTGCCGAAGCTCCGCTCCGTCCAGACCTTCTCGAAGTGCTCGAAGGTCATCGGCCAGGGCACCAGCGAGGTCGAGCCGGCGGGGCGCAAGGAGAAGAGCAGGATCCAGTAGAACGGGACGAGGGTGAAGACCAGGTAGACCCGAGCGGCAGGTAGATCTGCCAGCGGGGACCTCGTCCCAGGCGCGGTGCTTCGCGGCCGGCCGCGGTGGCCGCGGGTCGGCGGGCGCGGGGCCGGGGCGGCCTCGACGGCCTCCTTGGTGATCACTTGGACTCGCCTCCGAACTTGCTCAGCCGCAGGTAGACGATCGAGCAGAAGAGCAGGATCACGAACGCGACCGTGGTCAGGGCCGACGCGTAGCCGAAGTCGTGGGCGTCGACGCTGGTGTGGGCGACGTACAGCGGCAGCGTCGTCGTCTCGCCCGCGGGCCCGCCGCCGGTGAGGGTGTAGAGCAGGTCGACGTTGTTGAACTCCCACACCGCGCGCAGCAGCGTGGACAGGATGATGGCGTCCTTCAGATGGGGCAGGGTGATGTGCCAGAACTGCTTGAGGCGGCTCGCCCCGTCCACCTCCGCGGCCTCGTACAGGTCCTTCGAGACGGACTGGAGGTCGGCGAGGATGAGGATCGCGAAGAAGGGCACGCCCCGCCACAGGTCGGCGACGATCGCCGCCGGGAACACGGTGGAGGGGTCCGACAGCCAGCTGGTGCCGTAGGAGCCGATGCCGAGGTCGGCGAGGTAACGGGTGATGCCGGTCTGGGAGTTGTAGAGCAGGACCCAGATGGCGGAGGTCAGCACGCCGGAGACGGCCCACGGGGAGAAGACCAGGGCGCGGCCCAGCGCCCGGCCCACGAAGGTCTGGTTGACGATCAGGGCCAGGGCGAGCCCGAACAGCAGCTGGAGCCCGACCTCGACGACGACCCACTTGGCGCTGAACACCAGGGTGTCCCAGAACAGCGGGTCGTCGGTGAAGATGCGGGTGAAGTTCTCCAGGCCCGCGAAGCCGTTCCGCCACGGCTTGGTGGGGTTGTAGTCCTGGAGGCTGTAGTAGAAGACGCTGATGACCGGGTAGGCGATGAACCCCAGCATCAGCAGGCCCGCCGGGGCGATCAGCAGGTACGGCAGCCTGCGCGGGGTGGCGGAGGCACGGCGCGGCCGGTCCGGCGCGGGCGGTTTCGCCACGGCTGCGGCTTGGGCCATGACTGTTCTCCGTTCTCGTACGTCGTGCGGTGCGGGGTGCCTTCCCTACGGCGCGGGGTGCGCGCGCCGCCGGGAGGAAGCAGGGGCTTGCGGGGTGCGGGTCCCGGGCAGGAAGCGCTTTCCACGGGATGTGCGGGTGTCCGGGCCGCCACTACCGGAGGGTTCAGCCGGCGTACGGGTCCCGCACCCGGCCCGGGCGGGCGAGGAAGTCGAAGTCGCAGCCGGTGTCGGCCTGGGTGATCTGGTCGAGGTACAGGGCGCCGTAGCCGCGTTCGTAGGGCGCGGGCGGCGGTGTCCAGGCGGCGCGGCGGCGCTCCAGTTCGGCGTCGTCCACGTGCAGGTGCAGGGAGCGGGCGGCGACGTCGAGGGTGATCAGGTCGCCGGTGCGGACCAGGGCGAGCGGGCCGCCGACGAAGGACTCGGGCGCCACGTGCAGCACGCAGGTGCCGTAACTGGTGCCGCTCATCCGGGCGTCGGAGATCCGCACCATGTCCCGCACGCCCTGCTTGAGCAGGTGGCCGGGATGGGCAGCATGCCGTACTCGGGCATGCCCGGGCCGCCCTTGGGGCCGGCGCCCCGCAGCACCAGCACGCTGTCGGCGGTGATGCCCAGGGACGGGTCGTCGATGGTGCGCTGCATCGTGCGGTAGTCGTCGAAGACGACCGCGCGGCCGGTGTGCTCGAGCAGGTGCGGCTCGGCGGCGATGTGCTTGATGACCGCGCCGTCCGGGCAGAGGTTGCCGCGCAGGACGGCGACCCCGCCCTCGGCGGCGACCGGGTTGTCGCGGGGCCGGATGACGTCGTCGTCGTGCACCCGGGCGCCGGCGATCTGCTCGCGCAGGGTGTCGTGGCAGACGGTGGGCCGGTCCAGGTGGAGCAGGTCGGGGATGCGGGAGAGGAACCCGGGCAGTCCGCCGGCGAAGTGGAAGTCCTCCATCAGGTACGTCTGTCCGCCCGGCCGCACGTTGGCCAGCACCGGCACGGTCCGGGCGATGCGGTCGAAGTCGTCCAGGGTGAGCGTGACCCCGCCCGGCCGGCCATGGCGATCAGGTGGATGACGGCGTTGGTGGAGCCGCCGAGGCCGAGGACGGTGGTGACGGCGTCCTCGAACGCGTCAGCGGTGAGGATGTCGCCGATCCTCCGGTCGCGGTGGATCAGGTCGACGATCGCCATGCCCGCCTTCGCGGCCATCCGGTCGTGCCCGGAGTCGACGGCCGGGATGCTGGAGGCGCCCGGCACCGTGATGCCGAGGGCCTCGGCTGCGGCGGTCAGGGTGGAGGCCGTGCCCATCGTCATGCAGTGCCCGGGCGAGCGGGCCAGTCCGCTCTCCAGCTCCTGCATCTCGCAGTCGCCGATCAGGCCGGCCCGCCGGTCGTCCCAGTACTTCCACATGTCGGTGCCGGAGCCGAGGGTCTCGCCGCGCCAGTGGCCGGGGAGCATGGGCCCGGCGGGCACGAACACGGTGGGCAGGCCGGCGCTGGCCGCGCCCATCAGCAGGGCGGGCGTGGTCTTGTCGCAGCCGCCCATCAGGACGGCACCGTCGACCGGGTAGGAGCGCAGCAGCTCCTCGGTCTCCATGGCGAGCATGTTGCGGTAGAGCATGGGGTCGGCTTCTGGAAGGTCTCGCTGAGAGTGGAGACCGGGAACTCCAGCGGGAAGCCGCCCGCCTGCCACACGCCCCGCTTGACGGCCTGGGCGCGGTCGCGGAGGTGGACGTGGCAGGGGTTGATGTCGGACCAGGTGTTGAGGACGGCGACGACGGGCTTGCCGAGGTGCTCCTCGGGCAGGTAGCCGAGCTGGCGGGTGCGGGCGCGGTGGCTGAAGGAGCGCAGGCCGTCCGTGCCGTACCACTGGTGGCTGCGCAGGTGCTCGGGGCGCTTTGGCTGCTCGGTCATATGGACCACCCGGCGGCGATGGCGGCGACCTCGGCGCGCGCTTCCTCGGGCAGGGGCTTGCTGGGCGGGCGGACCTCCCGGCGGCACAGGCCGAGTGCGGCCAGGGCCTCCTTGACGACCGTGACGTTGTTCGCGGAGCCGTCCGCGGCGCGCAGCTCCTCGAAGCGGCGGATCTGCTCCCAGACCTTCATGGCGGCCGGGTAGTCGCCGGCCCGCAGCGCCTCGATCATGTTCAGCGAGACGGCCGGGGCGACGTTCACCAGCCCGGAGGTGAAGCCGGTGGCCCCGGCGGAGAAGTACGAGGGGGCGTACGGCTCGGCGAGCCCGGCCACCCACACGAACCGGTCGAGCCCCGCGTCCCGGGCGAAGGCGGCGAACCGTGCCGCGTCCGGGACGGCGTACTTGACGCCGATGACGTTGGGGCAGGCGTCGGCGAGTTCGGCGAGGCGGGCGCCCGCCAGCCGCGGGTTGCGCAGGTAGGGGACGACGCCCAGCTCCGGGACGGCCTCGGCGATGGCCCGGTGGTAGTCGACCCAGCCGTCCTGGGAGACGTAGGGGTGGACCGGCTGGTGGACCATCACCATCTGCGCACCCAGGTCGCGGGCGTGGCGCGCGGAGGCGACGGCGGTCGGCACGTCGTGGCCGACGCCGACCAGGACGGCCGCCCGGCCGCCGGCCTCCTCGACGGTGAGTTCGGTGACCTGGCGCCGCTCGGCCGGGTGAGGGCGTAGAACTCGCCGGTGTTGCCGTTCGGGGTGAGGGTGGTGATGCCCCCGTCGAGCAGGCGGCGCAGCAGGGCCCGGTAGGTGGCGGGTCGACGGAGCCGTCCGCGGCGAACGGGGTGACCGGGATCGCCACCACGTCGGCGAGGGCCGCCCGCTGGGACTCGAACGTCGTTGTCATGCCGGACCGTCCTCTTCCTGGGCCTGCCCGGCGGCGGTGTCCGCTTCCGGGAAGGCCCGCTCGACGAAGGACGCGATGTGCGCGTGGAGGGCGCGTGCGGCGCCGTCCGCGTCGCCGGCGAGGGCCAGGCGCAGGATCTCCTGGTGTTCGCGGGCCTCGCGCTGCCAGGAGGGGTCGGCGGCCCAGGCGACGGCGGAGACGAGGGCCGCCTGGTCACGGACCTCGTCGAGCATCCGGCCGAGCAGCGGGTTGCCGCACGGCAGGTACAGGGCGCGGTGGAACTCGCGGTTGGCCAGGGAGCGTTCGGCGGCGTCGGCGGCCTCCTCGGCCCGGGTGAGGGCGTCGCGGGCCGCGTCCAGCGGGGCGCCCCGGCGCACGGCGCGCCGCAGGGCCTCGGGTTCCAGCAGCAGCCGCACGTCGTAGACCTCGCGCGCCATGTCCGCGTCCACCATGCGCACCGTGACGCCCTTGTACTGGCTCATGACGACCAGTCCGGTGCCGGCCAGGGTCTTCAGCGCCTCGCGCACCGGGGTCTTGGAGACCCCGAACTGCGCGGCGAGTTCGGTCTCGACCAGGGCCTGACCGGGTGGCAGCTGCCCGGTGAGGATGCGGCGTTTGATCTCCTGCAGCACGTACTGCGTGCGGGAGGGGATCGGCGTGGGCACAGAGGTCATGCGCGCCTCTCGGATCTCGCGTATCGCGTCTCATATATGACGTACGGAGTACGACGCGATGAACGTAGGAGCGGCGCGACGGTTCGTCAATGGTTCGGACAGAGAAAGGTGAAAGGGCTTTCTGCCGTGGGGCCTCCCGCTGGGCCGCGTCAGGGGTCCAGCCGGGGTCCCGGCCGCTCAGCCCCACCGCACGGTCCAGCAGCGGCGCGTCGTCGGGGACGGGGACGACGGGGCCGAACATGCCGCCGTCCCGCTCCGGTTCCTCGGCCGAGGCGCGCAGGAGGCCGTAGGCGGCCCGCAGGGCGGCCGGGTCGGGGGTGTAGTCCTGGCCGGTCGCGCGGGCCAGGTCCCAGCCGTGGATGACCAGTTCGTCGGCGGCGACGATCCCGGCGACCTCGCCGGGCAGGTCCACGCCGCCCGCCCGGGTGGCGCCGGACCAGGCCGCCGGGTCGCGCCAGGCGTCGGCGAGCTCGTCCAGCACCGCGGGCAGCTCCGTGCGCCAGCCGGGACCGATGTCGGGCACCACCGTCTCCGGATCGGTGTCGGTGGTGGCGCCCAGGTCCTTGCGGCCGGCGTCGCGGAAGGCGACGGCCAGGCCGATGAGGTGGCCGAGCAGATGGCGCACCGCCATGCCGGGACAGGGCGTGGGACCGGCGAGCCGGTCGTCGGTGACGCCGTCGGCGAGGCGGGCGACGACGCGCGCCTGCGGGCCGAGGTCGAGGGTGTCGTAGGGCTGGTCGGTCATCGCTGCTCCTCGCCGGACGGGATCGGCGCTCCTCGGGGGCGCCGGGCGGCCGCACGGGCCACCTGGGAGGTGGACCGGGTGCGCGGGCGGAAGTCATCGGCGGGCCGCGCATTTCCTAAGGCGTCTTCCCGATGCCCCGGCCCCCTCCTTAGCGCCACGATGACCGGGCATGACGACGACATGGACGGTGGCCCGCGTGCTGCGCGACCGCGACGCGGGCCTGTATCTCGCCGGGGTGGTGGTCTCCGGTTTCGGCACGTCGGCGCTGTGGCTGGCGTCGGGGGTGTGGGTGAAGGACCTGACCGGTTCGGACGGGCTGGCCGCGCTGTGCATGCTCGCCATGTGGGCGCCGGCCCTCGCCGGGCCGGCGCTGGGCACGATCGCCGACCGGGTGCGCCGCAGGCCGCTGCTGATCACCCTGAACCTGCTGCTGGCCGGGCTCCTGCTGACGCTCCTCACCGTGGACTCCGCGGGCCGGCTGTGGCTGCTGTTCGCGGTGCTGTTCGTCTACGGCGCCGCCGGCGTCGTCCACGACGCTGCCGAGTCGGCGCTGGTCGCCGGCGCCGTCGACGGAAGGCTCCTCGGCGATTTCAACGGACTGCGCACCACCGCCAACGAGGGCATGAAGCTGCTGGCGCCGCTCGCCGGGGCCGGGCTCTACGCGGCGTACGGCGGCCCGGGCGTGGCGCTGCTCGACGCGGCCACCTTCGTGCTGGCCACGGGGCTGTACGCGGCCCTGCGCGTCCGGGAGGAGCGGCCGGAGCGGCCCACGGCGCACTGGCGGGCCCGCACCGCCGAGGGCGCCCGCCGCCTGTGGGGCGACCCGGGGCTGCGCCCGCTCGTCCTCGCGGGCGGTGTGACGATGCTCGGCGCGGGCGTCAGCGGGGCCACGGCCTACGCCGTGGTGGAGGCCGTCGGCCGCTCCCCGCCTACGCGGGCGTGCTGTACGCCGTCCAGGGCGCCGGGTCGGTGGCGGTCGGGCTGCTGTCCGGGCCGGCGCTGCGGCGGCTGGGCGGGCGGCGGTTCGCGGCGGCCGGGACCGCCCTGTTCGCGGTGGCGGTGGCGGTGCGGGCCGTGCCCTCGGAGGCGGTGGCGCTGGCGAGCAGCGCGGCCGTCGGCGCCGGGCTGCCGGCGGTGCTGATCGCCACGCTGACCGCCCTGCAGCACCGGACGCCGGGTCCGCTGCTGGGGCGGGTCACCGCCACGGCCAACACCCTGGTGTTCACGCCGAACGTGCTGGGTCTGGCCGCCGGCGCCGCCCTGGTGGAGACGGTCGCCCTGCCGCTGCTGCTGCCCGCCACGGGCGTGGTCCTGCTGGTGACGGCCGTGGTGACGGCGGGGCGGCCGGGTCAGCCGCCGGCGAGCGCCGAGCGGACCGCCGCGAGGTCGTCGTCCGACGCCAGCCCGGCGTGATACAGCCGCAGCTCCGTGGCGCCCAGCGCACGCGCGCGTGCCGCGTCCGCGGCGAGCGTGCCGGGGCTGCCGCCCATCCCGGAGACGATCGTGAGGTTGGCGGCGAGGACGGCGCCTTCGCGGCCCTGCCCGGCGAACGGGGCGAGCGGGCCGGGGTCCCCGGTGCAGGGCACGACGACGCCGTCGGCGACGGACAGGATGTGCGCGGGGTCGACCCGGCGTTGGCCCCGCAGTGGTAGGAGACGGGGTCGGCGTGCAGCAGGACCTGGAAGCCCTCGGGCGCGGCGGCGCGCACCGCCGCGACGGCCTCCTCCTGGAGCGAGCGGGCGGTGGCGTCCCGCCACGCGCGCGTGGCGTTCGCCCGCTCCTCGCCGAGCAGTTTCTCCACCGCGGGCCAGCCCCGCCGGACGGCGCCCCGCGCCACACCGGCTCCAGCGCCCCGCGTACGGCGGCGGCCAGTTCCCCGGCGTCCAGGCCCCGCTCCCGTAGCCCGTGCGGCAGCGGGGGCAGAAGCACAGCGACATCAGGTACTGCCCGGCGTCGCCGAGTGCCACGCCGCCGGTCTTGTCGTGGGCGTGCAGGTGGGCGAGCCCGTACCAGCCGAGCGACTCCAGTTCGGTGCCGTGCGCGCCGGGCCGGACCGCCGCCTCGGCGGCCAGGTCGGTGAGGTACGCGCGCGTGGCGGGCTGCGCGATGCAGGGCGCCCAGGGGTAGCGGTCGCCGTAGGCGTTGACGACGCTGGTGTGCGGGTGCTCGGTGCCCAGGCGGGAGTTGTGCGCGAGCACCACCCAGGTGTGCACCTCCAGACCGGCGTCGGCGAGCGCGGCGGCGGCCCGGCCGTAGGCGTCGCCGGGCGCCCAGTCGCCCGCCGGGTACGGGCGCAGCGCGCGGCCCTCCCAGCGGGCGCCGGGCGGGTAGAGGACGGCGGCGTGCCCCGCGGTGACGACGCGGTGGCGCGGATGGCGGGGGGTGAGGGCGCGGGTGGAGTGGTAGGCGGCGGCGAGCGTCGCCTGCCGGACGCCGGTCGCGGCGAGGACGGCGGGCGCCCGGGGGTCCCCGTCGACGTCCCAGGGGTAGACGAACGCCGACGCCTTCACGCGGCCTCCTCGATCAGCGCGTGGCCTCGCTCGATGAGCCGTGCGAGCCGCTGGACGTGCTCCCCGGCCGGTTCGTGCAGCGGGGGCGCACTTCGCCCACGTCCAGGCCCCGCAGCCGTACCCCGGCCTTGACGAGCGAGACGGCGTAGCCGGGCCCTGGGCCCGCAGGTCGGCGAACGGGCCGTAGAAGCCGTCCAGCAGGCGCTCGGCGGTCGTCGCGTCGCCGTCGCGCAGCGCCCGGTGGAAGGCGAGGGCGATCTCGGGGGCGAAGCAGAACACGGCGGAGGAGTAGAGCGGGACGCCGAGGGCGCGGTAGGCGAGCTGGGTCTGCTCGGCGGTCGGCAGCCCGTTGAAGTACAGGAAGCCGCCGGGGCCCCGGTGCGCACGGCGCTGACGATCCGCTGCATCAGGCCGAGGTCGCCGAGCCCGTCCTTCAGGCCCGCGATCCCGTCGGTGCGCGCGAGGCGGACGACCGTCTCGGGGTGAACACGGCGTTGTCGCGCTGGTAGACGATCACCGGCAGCGCGGTGGCCGCGGCGACCTCCCGGTAGTGCCGCAGCAGCCCCTCCTGGCCGGCGACGACGAGGTAGGGCGGCAGGGCGAGCAGCCCGTCCGCGCCGGCTTCCTCGGCCAGCCGGGCGTAGCGGACGGCGAGCGCGGTGCCGTAGCCGGTGCCCGCGAGGACGGGCACGCGCCCGGCGCTCTCCTCGACGGCGGCGGCGACGCACGCCTGGAACTCCTCGGGCGTGAGCGCGTGGAACTCCCCGGTGCCGCAGCACGCGAAGACGGCGGCGGCGCCCGCGTCCACCCCGCGGCGCACGTGCGCGCGGTAGACGCCGAGGTCGACGCCGCCGCCGGGGCCGTAGGCCGTGACGGGGAAGAACAGCGGTCCGCCGGCCGCGGTGAGCCGGGCGGCGAGAGGGGCTGACGAGGCTGGCGTCACGGACTCTCCCTGTTCCACATCATGACGTGCGTCCACATTTCTGAACGCCGCTCACGCTAGGCCGCGCCCGGCGGCCGGTCAAGCGCACCCACCCCCGGTCGGCATGCGCGGTATGCCTTTCCGCGGGACACTTGACGGGCACCCCCACCCCTCCTACCGTGTCCACGCATATGAATGACGTCCGTACTCATGGACGCCCGGCGGGCGCCCGCGGACGGACGTCCGCACCGTGGCACGGCCGGCGAGTCAAGGAGACCCGAGGATGCCCGCTCCCCGCACCGTTCTGCTCACCGGCGCCGCCGGCGGTCTCGGCGGCCTGATGCGGAACCTGCTCCCCGCCTTCGGATACGACCTGCGCCTGTTCGACGTGCGCCCGGTCGAGGGCGAACCGGACGCGATCACCGCGGACCTCGCCGACCCGGCCGCCGTGCGCGAGGCGGTCCGGGGCGTCGACGCGATCATCCACCTCGCGGGCATCTCCCTGGAAGCCCCTTCGAGAAGATCCTCAAGGCGAACATCGAGGGGACCTACCACCTCTACGAGGCCGCCCGCGAGGAGGGCGTCCGGCGGATCGTCTTCGCCTCCTCCAACCACGCGGTCGGCTACACCCCCCGCCCGCAGGGCGACGACCCCCTGATCCCGGTCGACACCCCGCGCCGCCCCGACACCTTCTACGGCCTGTCCAAGTCCTTCGGCGAGGACCTCGCCCAGCTCTACTGGGACAGACACGGACTGGAGACCGTCTCCGTCCGCATCGGCTCCTGCTTCCCCGAGCCGACCAGCGTGCGGATGCTGTCGATCTGGATGAGCCCCGCCGACGGCGCCCGGCTCTTCCACGCCGCCCTGACCGCCGAGAACGTCGGCCACACCGTCGTCTACGGCTCCTCCGCCAACACCAGGCTCTGGTGGGACCTCACCTCCGCGCGGGCGCTCGGCTACGAACCGCAGGACGACTCCGAGCCGTTCGCCGCGAAGCTCGTCGCCGAACAGGGCGAGCTGGACCCCGACGACCCGGCGCACGCCCGGCTCGGCGGCCACTTCGTGACCGACCCACCGATCTGGCCGTACTGACCGGCCCCGCCCCGCGCGCAGGACCGGCCGGATCCCGTCCGCTCGCCGAGGCCGGATCTCGCCCCTCCGCGGAGGTGAACGGGCACGGAACGGGCACGCCTCCGCCCTCCCCGGGCACCGGCACCGCCCGATCCCACGCCCCGCGCCGCCGCGCCCCAGGTCCGCGGCGGTCACCCGCCCTCCGGAACGGGCCCGAACGGGCACCATCAGCTCCGCAACAGACCTGGTCGGCGCCGCATCCCCGCTGTAGAACTTCCCCAGGGCCCGGACGGGGCCCGAACGGGCACGCGGACGGAGGGCGGGTGCGGTGAGGGCACCGAGAACGGCGGAAGACCGCCAGCGGGAGATCGTGCGGCTCGCGCGCGCCGCCGGCTCGGTCGACGTCACCGCGCTCGCGGCGGACCTGGGGGTCGCCAAGGAGACCGTCCGGCGCGATCTGCGCGTCCTGGAGGACCACGGCCTGGTGCGCCGCACCCACGGCGGCGCCTACCCGTGGAGAGCGCCGGGTTCGAGACGACGCTCGCCTTCCGGGCCACCAGCCACGTGCCCGACAAGCGCCGGATCGCCGCCGCGGCGGCCGATCTGCTCGGCGACGCCGAGACCGTCTTCGTCGACGAGGGCTTCACCCCGCAGCTCATCGCCGAGGCCCTCCCCGCGACCGGCGGCTGACCGTGGTCACGGCCTCCCTGCCGGTCGCCGGCGCCCTCGCCGAGGCCCGCGACGTCTCCGTCCTGCTGCTCGGCGGCCGGGTCCGCTCGGGCACGCTCGCCACCGTCGACCACTGGACGACGAAGATGCTGGCCGGCTTCGTCGTCGACCTGGCCTACATCGGCGCCAACGGCATCTCCCGCGAGCACGGCCTGACCACGCCCGACCCGGCGGTCGGCGAGGTCAAGACGCAGGCGATCCGGGCCGCCCGCCGCACCGTCTTCGCGGGCGTGCACACCAAGTTCGGGGCCGTCAGCTTCTGCCGGTTCGCCGAGGTCGGCGCCCTGGAGGCGATCGTCACCAGCACCCAGCTGCCCGCCGCCGAGGCCCACCGCTACTCGCTGCTGGGCCCCCAGGTCGTCCGCGTCTGACGGCCCCGGCCCTCCCCTCCCCGGCCGGCCGGCCACACCCCCGTACGCCCGATACCTCCCATACGACCGCACTCTTCAGGAGCGATCCATGCGAACCCAGAGCCGACCGAGGCCGCGAGCCGCGCTCGCCGCGGCCGCCGCAGGGACGCTGCTCGCCCCGCTGCTCTCCGGCTGCTGGGTCGGGGCCGGCGGGGCGGGCTCCGGCGGCGACGCCATCAACGTCCTGATGGTCAACAACCCGCAGATGGCCGAACTGCAGAAGCTCACCGCCGAGCACTTCACGGCAAAGACCGGCATCAAGGTGAACTTCACCGTCCTGCCGGAGAACGACGTCCGCGACAAGATCAGCCAGGACTTCGCCAACCAGGCCGGCCAGTACGACGTCGCGACCCTGTCCAACTACGAGATACCGATCTACGCCCGCAACGACTGGCTGCACGAGATGGACTCCTACGTCGCGAAGGACCCGGAGTACGACCAGCAGGACGTCCTGAAGCCGATGCGCGACTCCCTCACCGGCGACGACGGCAAGCTCTACGGCCAGCCCTTCTACGGCGAGTCGTCCTTCCTGATGTACCGCAAGGACGTCTTCGAGCGCGAGGGCCTGACCATGCCCGAGCACCCCACCTGGACCGAGGTCGCCGGCCTCGCCGCGCGGGTCGACGGCGCCGAGCCCGGCATGAACGGCATCTGCCTGCGCGGACTGCCCGGCTGGGGCGAACTGACCGCCCCGCTGACCACGGTCGTCAACACCTTCGGCGGCACCTGGTTCGACCAGGACTGGAAGGCCCGGCTCGACTCCCCGAGTGGAAGAAGGCGACGACGTTCTATGTCGACCTGGTCCGCGAGCACGGCCAGTCCGGCGCCGCCCAGTCCGGTTTCGCCGAGTGCCTGAACAACATGACCCAGGGCAAGGTCGCCATGTGGTACGACGCCACCTCCGCCGCCGGCTCCCTGGAGTCGGCGAACTCCCCGTCAAGGGAAAGATCGGCTACGCCCCCGCCCCCGTGGAGAAGACCGAGTCCTCCGGCTGGCTCTACACCTGGGCCTGGGGCATCCAGAAGGCCTCCCGCAACCCCGACAAGGCCTGGAAGTTCGTCTCCTGGGCGTCCGGCAAGGAGTACGAGGAACTGGTCGGCGAGGAGATCGGCTGGTCGAACGTACCGGCCGGCAAGCGCGCCTCCACCTACGAGAACCCGGCCTACCGCGAGGAGGCCGCCGCCTTCCAGGAGATGACCCGCGAGGCCATCGAGAGCGCCCGCCCGAACGACCCCGGCGTCCAGCCGCGCCCCGCCCCCGGCATCCAGTTCGTCGGCATCCCGGAGTTCACCGACCTCGGCACCCGGGTCTCCCGGGAGATCAGCGCGGCCGTCGCCGGACGCCAGTCCGTGGAGTCGGCCCTGGACAAGTCCCAGCAGCTCGCCGAGCAGATCTCCGAGGAGTACGAGGGACGATGACCACCACGACGACGGCCCCCGTGGCCGGCACCCCCGCAGTCCGCCCGCCCGTCCGCCGGCCCTCGCACCGCCTGCGCGCCTGGGCCACCCGGGCACCGCTCCTGCCCGCCCTGGTCTTCATGGTGGTGATCACCCAGCTGCCGTTCGTGGCCACGCTGGTGATCTCCTTCTTCGACTGGAACGCGCTCTACCCCGACGCCCGGCACTTCACCGGCCTCGCCAACTACGGCGAGGTGCTCTCCGATCCCGACCTGCGCCGGTCGGTGTGGACGACGATCCTGCTGACCGTGGCGGTCGTGGGGGCCAGCCTCGTCCTCGGCCTGCTGCTGGCGCTGCTCCTGGACCGGCGGTTCGCCGGCCGGGGCGTGGTCCGCACCCTGCTGATCGCCCCGTTCCTGATCGTGCCGGTGGCGGCGGCGCTGCTGTGGAAGCACGTCCTCTACAACCCCGAGTACGGGCTGCTGAACGGACTGCTGAGCTACGTGGGCGGCCCCCAGCCCGACTGGGTCTCCGGCACCCCGCTCCTGGCGGTCGAGGCGGCCCTGGTGTGGCAGTGGACCCCGTTCATGATGCTCATCGTGCTGGCCGGGCTGCAGAGCCGGGACCAGCAGCAGATCGAGGCCGCCCGGGTGGACGGCGCGAGCGACCGGCAGATCTTCGTCCACCTCACCCTGCCGCACCTGCGCCGCTACCTCGAACTGGGCGCCCTGCTGGGCTCGATCCACATCGTGCAGAACTTCGACGCGGTCTTCACGATCACGTCCGGCGGACTCGGCACCGCCAACCTGCCCTACACCGTCTACCAGACCTTCTACCAGGCCCATGAGAACGGCCTCGCCTCGGCCGCGGGCGTCCTGGTCGTCATCGGCTCGATCGTCATCGCGACCTTCGCCCTGCGCGTGGTGTCGTCCCTGTTCCGCGAGGAGGTGTCCCGCGCATGAGCACCGTGGCCGTACGAGCGCGCCGCAGGCGGGGTGCGGGTCTGGGCCTGCTGGCCTGGCTGCTCGGCATCGTGTTCTTCCTGCCCATCGCCTGGATGGCGCTGACCTCCCTCCACTCCGAGGAGGACGCCGCGACCAACCCGCCGTCCTTCGCCGCCTCCCTCACCCTGGACGGCTACCGCGAGTTCTTCGGCGCGGACGGCGGCGCGAGCCCCTGGCCGTCCCTGATCAACTCGGCGGTGGCGTCGGTGACGTCGACCGCGCTCGTCCTCCTGCTGGCCCTGCCGGCCGCGTACGCCCTGTCGATCCGGCCGGTGAAGCGGTGGACGGACGTCCTGTTCTTCTTCCTGTCGACGAAGATGCTGCCGGTGGTGGCGGGCCTGCTGCCGGTCTACCTGTTCGCCCGGAACACGGACCTGCTGGACAACATCTGGCTCCTGGTCCTGCTCTACACCTCCATGAACCTGCCGATCGCCGTGTGGATGATGCAGTCCTTCCTGGCTGAGGTCCCGGTCGCGGTGATCGAGGCGGCCCGGGTGGACGGCGCCCGCCTGCCGACCGTGCTGGCGCGGGTGATCGCCCCGATCGCCCTGCCGGGCATCGCGGCGACCTCGCTGATCTGCTTCATCTTCAGCTGGAACGAGCTGCTCTTCGCCCGGGTCCTCACGGGCGTGGTCGCCGGCACCGCGCCCGTCTTCCTGACCGGCTTCATCACCAGCCAGGGACTGTTCCTGGCCAAGGTGTGCGCCGCGTCGCTCGTCATCTCCCTGCCGGTGCTCGCCGCGGGGTTCGCCGCCCAGGACAAGCTGGTCCAGGGCCTGTCGTTGGGAGCCGTGAAATGAAGGCCGCCGTCATCGAGTCCGTGGGCCGCGCCGTCGTCGCCGAGGTCCCGGACCCGACGCCAGGGCCGCGCGAGGTCGTCGTGGAGGTCGCCGCCTGCGGCCTGTGCGGAACCGACCTGCACATCCTCCAGGGCGAGTTCGCGCCCGAGCTGCCCGTCGTCCCCGGCCACGAGTTCGCCGGCGAGGTCGTGGGCGTCGGCACACAGGTCACCGAGGTCGCGGTCGGCGACCGGGTGGCGGTGGACCCCTCCCTCTACTGCCACGAGTGCCGCTACTGCCGCACCGGCCACAACAACCTGTGCGAACGCTGGGCGGCGATCGGCGTGACCACGGCAGGCGGGGCCGCGCGGTACGCGGTCGCCCCCGTCGCCAACTGCGTGCGGCTCCCCGAGCACGTCCGCACCCAGGACGCCGCCCTCATCGAGCCTCTGTCCTGCGCCGTCCGGGCTACGACGTCCTCCAGTCGCGCCTCGGCGCGCACGTGCTGATCTACGGCTCCGGCACGATGGGCCTGATGATGCTGGAGCTGGCCAAGCGCACCGGCGCGGCCGGCGTCGACGTGGTCGACATCAACCCGGCCCGTCTGGAGACCGCCCGTACGCTCGGCGTCTCGGCGGCCGCCGCCTCCGCCGACGAGCTGGACCGGCCGCAGGGCTGGGACCTGGTCATCGACGCGACCGGCAACGCGGCGGCGATCCAGGACGGCCTGGGGCGGGTCGCCAAGGCCGGCACGTTCCTCCAGTTCGGGGTGGCCGACTACGCGACGCGCGTGACCATCGATCCCTACCGCATCTACAACCAGGAGATCACCATCACCGGGTCGATGGCGGTCCTGCACAGTTACGAGCGTGCGGCGGAGCTCTTCGCCGGGGGCGTTCTGGACCCGGACGTCTTCATCAGCGACCGCATCCCCTGGACCGCTACCCCGAAGCCCTCGCCCGCTTCGCAGCAGGCAAGGGCCGGAAAATCATCGTGGTCCCGTAACTCCGTCCCGCCCCGCACCCCGGGGCTGCCGCCCCGGACCCCGCTCCGGCCTGAACGGCCTCGTCCTCAAACGCCGGACGGGCTGGCAAGTCATCTCCGCCGGCATGTCAAGGAGCGGGGGTCCGGGGCGGAGCCCCGAATGATCAGCCCTCCGGCGTTTGAGGAGCGGGGTTCGGGGCGGAGCCCCGGGTCGGGAAGGGAAGGGCGGCGGGGGCGAAGGAATCGGGGCAGGGCCCCGTGGGCGGAGGGGCGACCCGAATGGCCCTCGGGTAAGGGAACGGCAAAAAGGCCTCGCTCGTTCACCGGTCATGACAGCTATGACCCCCGGCTCGAACATCCCCTCTCCGCCCCCGCGTGACGGTGGACGTCACCGCCCCGGTGCGGCTCGACGTTTCGGGCCTGCTGCTCACCGCCGACGGCAAGGTGCGCTCCGACGACGACTTCATCTTCTACAACCAGCCCACCGGCCCGGCGTGACGTACCGCTCGGGCGGCGGCACGGCCCCGGACGCGATCACGGTCGACACGACCGCCGTCCCGCCCGGCATCGAAAAGATCGTCGTCACCGCCAGCCCGGACGCCCCCGGCCAGACCTTCCAGGGCATCGAGCCCACCGCCACCCTCCGCAACGCGGACGACAACAGCGTCCTGGCCACCTTCACGCCCCCGCAGCTCGGCACCGAGACGGCCCTGGTGATCATCGAGATCTACCTCCGCAACGGCGCCTGGAAGGCGAGGGCGGTCGGCCAGGGCTACGCCAACGGCCTGGCCGGCATCGCCACGGACTTCGGCGTCTCGGTGGAGGAGGAGCCCGCCGCCCCGGCCCAGCCGGCGGCCCGCCGCAGCCGGCCTCACCCCGCAGCCCGCCCCGCCGGTCACGGCCCCACACCCTCGGCGGCACCCACGGCCCCCGCCGCCCCGCCGCCCCGCCGGCCCCCGCCCCGGCGCCGGGAAGATCAACCTGGACAAGGGCCGGGTCAGCCTCCAGAAGAACCAGACGGTCTCCCTGGTCAAGGGCGGCCGCCCGGTCCTGTCCTCGGTGAAGATGGGCCTCGGCTGGGAGCCGGCCTACCGCGGCAAGGACATCGACCTGGACGCCTCGGTCATCGCCTACGGCCCGCAGCGCAACCACATCGACAGCTGCTACTTCGGCAAGCTCCAGATCGTCGGCGGCGCCATCCGCCACTCCGGGGACAATCTCACCGGCGAGGGCGGCGGCGACGACGAGGTGATCACGGTCGACCTGGGCCGCCTGCCCCAGGAGGTCACCGGCCTGGTCTTCACGGTCAACTCCTTCTCGGGCCAGAAGTTCACCGAGGTCGCCAAGGCCTACTGCCGCCTGCTGGACGGCGCCACCGGCGAGGAGCTGGTCCGCTTCGACCTGACCAGCGCCGAACCGCAGACCGGCGTGATGATGGCCAAGCTGATCCGCCAGTACTCCGGCGAGTGGGAGATGACCGCGATGGGGACTTCGTCAAGTCGCGCACGGTCCGCGCATGGTGAAGCCGGCGGCCCAGGCGCTGTGACCGCGTCGTGGCCCGCGCCCTCGGGAGGCGCGGGCCACGACGGCCGGCGGTCCCGGGGGCGCCGGTGCGCGGGCCCCTCAGCGCTCGCGCCGCTGCCGCTGCCGCTTCCAGGGCCCGGTGATGGCCAGCATGATGCCGGGTTCCTGGATGTTGGCGTAGAGGGTGCGGCCGTCGGGCGAGAAGGTGACGCCGGTGAACTCGCTGTACTCGGGCTCCTCCTCGGTGCCGATGTTCACCTCGTTGCGGGCGATGGGGTAGGTGCGTCCGCTGTCGGTCGCGCCGAACAGGTGCTGGACGCCCTCGCCGTCCTCGGCGATGACCAGCCCGCCGTACGGGGAGACGGTGATGTTGTCGGGCCCGTCGAAGGCACCGTCCTCGCCGGGGGCCGGGTTGACGCCGAGGAGGACCTTGAGGGTGAGGGTGCGGCGCCCGGGGTCGTAGAACCAGACCTGGCCGTCGTGCGGCCGGCCGGGGCTGTCCTCCTCGCGGGCGTAGGAGGAGACGATGTAGGCGCCGCCGTCCGCCCACCACATGCCCTCCAGCTTGCGGGCGCGGGTGACCTCACCGGGCCGGAACTGCTCGCGGACGGCCACCGTGCGGGCGTCCCGGTCGGGCACGTCGACCCAGTCGACGCCGTAGACCGTTCCGGTCCGCGTGGCGCGGGAGAGGTCGTCGACGTACCGGCCGCCGGAGTCGAAGCAGCGGGGCGCCTGGAGGGTGCCGGCGTCGTCGGCGAGGGTGCGCAGCCTGCGGTGACCGTGCTCGAAGCCGTGGGGCGGCGTCCAGCGGTAGAACAGGCCGTTGGGCTCGTCGGCGTCCTCGGTGAGGTAGGCGTGACCGCGCCGCGGGTCGATGACGACGGCCTCGTGCTCGAAGCGGCCGAAGAACTTCAGCGGCTTCGGGTCGCGGTTGGCCCGCCGGTCGGCGGGGTCGACCTCGAAGACGTAGCCGTGGTCCTTGGTCATGCCGTTCTCGCCGGCCCGGTCGGCGTTCTCCTCGCAGGTGAGCCAGGTGCCCCACGGCGTGGTGCCGCCCGCGCAGTTGTTGGCGGTGCCGGCGATGCCGACCCACTCGGCGACCCGGCCGTCGGGGCGCACCTCGACGACCGTGCAGCCGCCGGGGGCGGCCGGGTCGTAGACGAGGCCCTCGGCGAGCGGGACGGGGTGGTCGTGGCCGGAGCGGGGACCGTCCATCTCGTGGTTGTTGACCAGGAGGGTGGTGCCGCGCGGGCCGTCGAAGGCGGCGGTCCCGTCGTGCTCCGCCGGGGTGAACTCGCCGGTCTCCAGCCGGGTCCTGCCGCTGTAGGTGAGGATGCGGTACGAGAAGCCGGCGGGCAGGGCGAGGACGCCGTCCGGGTCCGGGATCAGGGGGCCGTAGCCGACGCCGTGGTCGTGACCGGGCCCGTCGCCGTCCTCCCGCCCCGCGGTCTCGGTGTCCGTGGAGGCCAGCGCGTTCGGGGCGGAGGCGAGGGCGCCGACGCTGCCCGCCAGAGCGACACCGGCGCCGGAGAGCGCGGAGCGTCTGGCGAAGTCCCTGCGGGTGAGCGACATGGGTTCTCCTGTGACGGTGGGCGGGCCGTGGCGGGTGGCGGACCCCGGGGTCGGCGCTACGGTCCCGCCTCGCGCTGAACACCGGTTGAACACCGGTCGACGCCCCCGGTCCCCGTTCCGTGAACCACCCGGCGTCCCGGAGGCCTCGCATCGCTTCCCGGACGCCTCGCACCGGCTCACGGCGACGCTCCCGCCCCTCCGGCGCAGGCCCACCGGGACCGGCACCACGCGAGAAGCCGGAACCTGCACCGCCGGAGCCCGGGACCTGGCACCGCGGGACCCCGGGACCGGCACCGCACCGGCCCCCGCGAACCGGCACCGCACCGGCCCCCGAGAACCGGCCCCGCACGGGACCCCGCGAACCGACAGCGCACGGGACCCCGTGAACCGCCGCCCCGGCGCCCGGCTCAACCCCCTTGCTGCGACCGCGCCTTGAAGGCGGCCTTGCGGGCCTCCTTCGCGATCTTCTTGTCCGGGTGGAGCCGGCCCATCGCCTCCAGGACGTCCGCGGTGGCCGGGTGGTCGACGCGCCAGGCGGTGTCGAAGAAGCCGCTGTGCTGCCGGGCCAGGCCCTCGACCAGGGCGCGCAGCTCCTCGGAGTTGCCCTCGGCGGCGAGCTGCGCGGCGACCGTGTCGATGGTCAGCCAGAAGATCATGGCCTCGGGCGGTGCGGGACGTCCGAGGCGCCGTGCTCGGTGAGCCAGACGCGGGCCAGCCCGCCCAGTTCGGCGTCGTCGAGCACCTCCCGCAGCGCCGGCTCGGCCTCGGCACCGACCAGGGCGAGGGCCTGCTGGCAGCGCAGCCGGCGCAGCGGTGCCCCGGCGTCCGAGCCCCGGGCGGCGGCCAGCAGGTCCCGGGCGGCGCCGAGGGGTCGCGGCCGGCCAGCCACTGCCGGGTCTCGGCGTGCGCGGCCGCCGGCGGGTAGCCGGCCGTTCCGTCGAGCAGCGCGTCGGCGTCCTTGTCGGCCAGCTCGCCGACCACCGGTGCCGTGAAACCGGCGTCCTGGAGGCGGGCGCGCAACCCGTACAGGCCGAGCGGGGTCAGCCGCACCATGCCGTAGCGGGCGACGTCGGTGTCGTCGACGGGCGCCGCCGGCTCCTCGTCGGCCTCCGCCATCAGGGCCTCGTCGACCGGCTGGTAGTCGACGAGCCCGATCGGCTCCAGCAGCCGGAACTGGTCGTCGAGCCGCATCATCGCGTCGGACACCTGCTCCAGCACGTCGTTGGTGGGCTCGCCCATGTCGCTGGGGACGAGCACGGACGCGGCCAGCGCCGGCAGCGGAACGGCGGTGTCGCCGGGGCCCTCCTCGCCGACGGTGAGGAGGTACAGATTGCCGAGCACGCCGTCGAGGAACTCGGCCTCGGACTCGGGGTCCCAGTCGAGGGCGGACAGATCCAGCTCGCCGTCGCCCTCGGCGATCGCGTCGACCAGGCCGCCGAGGTCGGGGACGCTCGCGTCGGAGATGACGGTGTCCAGTGCGGCGAGCCACACGCCGAGCACGTCCTGCGGGGAGCCGCCGGTGAGCAGGGCGAGGTCCTCGCCCGCCGTGACCGTGCCCTCCTCCTCGTCCACGATCTCCACGAGCCCGCTGTCCACCGCGACCCGCCAGGCCTCGCTCGCGTACGCCGCGGCGTCCTCACCGGTCAGCCCCAGGGCCTCGGCGGCCGCGGGCAGCTGCTCCTCGGCCAGGCCGCCGCCGGCGTCGACACGGGTGTCCGGTCCGGCCCAGCGGGCGAGCCGGGCGGCGCGCGAGAGCAGCGGGGTGGACAGGGCGTCGCGGGCCAGCTCCGCTTCGGGGTGCAGCCGCGCCGGCGGCAGGGTGGAGCTGTCTGACATCGGCTGTTTCTCCTCGCGCGCCTCGAGCGCCGCACGGCCATCCGGGCGCCGTACGGCTTCAGCCGCTCAGCCTAGACGGGTTTCCACCCATGCGGCCCGGTTCATCTCCCCGTCAGCCCCCGTACATGGCCGAAACCTTGACAACAGGCCTGGCCGCACAGGAGATTGACGCGCGTAGAAGGCGGGGGGACAAGTGTTCACTCAGATCCTCGGTCGGCACGGCAGCCCCTCGCGCCCCACGCACCAGGACGCCTCACCGCGTCCCACCCTCGTCCCGGCGCCTTGCCACGTCCCCGGAGGGATTTTCCGTTGCCGAGCAAGTCCTCCGCGCGCCTCGCCGCGCTCACCGTCGCCGCCGTCAGCTGCGCGTCCACCGTCGTCCTCGCCTCGCCCGCGCACGCGGACTCCGTGCGCGTCCACGACATCCAGGGCACGACCCGGATATCCCCGTACGCCGGCCGGCAGGTCCAGGACGTGGCCGGAATCGTCACCGGCGTGCGCACCTACGGCTCCTCCCGGGGCTTCTGGATCCAGGACCCGGCGCCGGACGCCGACCCCGCGACCAGCGAGGGCGTCTTCGTGTTCACCGGCTCCACGCCGAAGGTCGCGGTGGGTGACGCGGTGACCGTCTCGGGCACCGTGACCGAGTACGTGCCCGGCGGCACCTCGTCCGGGAACCAGTCGCTGACCGAGATCACCCGCCCGACGGTGACGGTGGTCTCCAGCGGCAACCCGGTCCCGGCCGCCACGCCCGTGCGCTCCTGGTCGGTGCCGCCCGCCTACGCCCCGCCGGGGACCCGGCCGCGAACGGCTCGGTCAACCACCTGCCGCTGCGCCCCCGCACCTACGCCCTGGACTACTACGAGTCGCTGGAGGGCATGACCGTCGAGGTCGCCGACACCCGCGTGGTGGGCGCCACCGACCCGTACACCGAGCTGTGGGTGACGGTGAAGCCGTGGGAGAACCGCAACCGCCGCGGCGGCACCGTCTACGGCGCCTACGACTCCCAGAACACCGGCCGGCTGCAGATCCAGTCCCTCGGCAAGGCCGCCGACTTCCCCGACGCGCACGTCGGCGACACCCTCGCCGGCACCACCTCCGGCCCGCTGGACTTCAACCAGTACGGCGGCTACACGCTGGTCGCGAACGAGCTGGGCACGCTGGAGAGCGGCGGCCTGGAGCGCGAGCGGACCCGCGAGCAGCGGCGCGGCGAACTGGCGGTGGCGACGTACAACGTCGAGAACCTCGACCCGTCCGACGACACCTTCGCCGCGCACGCCGCCGCGATCGTGGACAACCTCTCCTCGCCGGACATCGTGTCCCTGGAGGAGATCCAGGACAACAGTGGCGCGAAGGACGACGGCACGGTGGCCGCGGACGAGACGATGCGCAAGCTGATCGACGCGATCGTCGCGGCCGGCGGCCCCCGCTACGACTGGCGCGGGATCGACCCGGCCGACAAGGCCGACGGCGGCCAGCCCGGCGGCAACATCCGCACCGTGTTCCTGTTCGACCCGGAGCGGGTCTCGTTCACCGACCGTCCGGGCGGCGACGCGACCACGGCCACCGGGGTGACCGAGGTGCGCGGCAAGGCGGCCCTGACGGCCTCCCCCGGCCGGGTGGATCCGGGGAACGCGGCCTGGGAGAACAGCCGCAAGCCGCTCGCCGGCGAGTTCGTCTTCCGCGGCCGGACGGTCATCGTGATCGCCAACCACTTCGCCTCCAAGGGCGGCGACCAGCCCCTGACCTCCCAGTACCAGCCGCCGGCTCGGTCGTCGGAGGAACAGCGGCACCTCCAGGCGGCGTCCGTGAACGCGTTCGTCAAGGAGATCCTCGGCGTCCAGAAGAACGCGGACGTCATCGCCCTCGGCGACATCAACGACTTCGAGTTCTCCACGACGACGCGGCTGCTGGAGGACGGCGGCGCGCTGTGGTCGGCGGTCAGGTCGCTGCCGGCGAGCGAGCGGTACTCGTACGTCTACCAGGGCAACAGCCAGGTCCTCGACCAGATCCTGGTCAGCCCGTCGATCCGGCGCGGCGGGGACCTCTCGTACGACAGCGTGCACATCAACGCGGAGTTCCACGACCAGATCAGCGACCACGACCCGCAGGTGCTCCGGTTCCGTCCGTGACCCGGTGCCGCGTAGGAGCGGGTCATCCGGGCACGAGGCCGAGGGCGTGCTCGTAGCGGCCGACGGCGGTGCCCCGCAGGCCCGGGAAGGCACGGACCTGCTCCCACGCCGCGGTCGTCGGCGCGGCCAGTGCCCGGTCGTAGGCGCCGGCGTCGGTCCACTCGGCGTAGTTGAGGACGTGACCGCCGTCGGTGCTCAGGTGGAAGTGGGCGGCGATCAGCTCGCGATGGCCGTCCGGGTCCTCGGCGAGGCCCTTCAGCACGAGGTCGATCCAGTCGGCGCGCCGATCGGCCGCCTCGGGGGCGAAGTCGATCCGCACGGCCGCGATCAGTCCGGCGGTGCGGTCGTCCCCGGCGGCGCGCTCGTGGCTGCGGTGGTACCGGTAGCGGTCGAGGCCGAGGCGCCGGATGCCGGGCACCGCGGTGTCGATCTCGTCGTTGCGTTCCTGGCGGTGGGTCTTGACGAAGGCCTCGTAGGCCTGTTCGTCGGCCCACTGCGAGTGGTGCATGAGCGTGCGGCCGTCGTGCCCGGTGTAGACGTGGTAGCTCTTCAGCCCGCGGGCCGGCCAGGGGCGGCTCACCCAGGTGCGGGCGATCGCCTCCACGGTCTGCCGCTGCCGTTCGGGGGTGCCGACGTCCCAGGTGCTGAAGAACGGGGCTTCGGCGTCCGGGCGGGCGAGATCGGGGTGTGCGTCGGTACGGCGGGTCATGCCGGCCTCCACGGTCGGTGGTCGTCGGGTGCACGCACCACCCTCGGACCTCGACCTTGCTTGAGGTCAAGTCCCGTTTTCCGTGCGAGGGCCACGACGGGCGGACGACAGCCCCGACGACCCGGCGAACGGCACGGCAGAGGGGCCCCGAGGGGCCCCTCGTCGGCGTGCGGCCCGGCTCAGTGGTGGCCGTGGCGCCGCCGCCAGATCACCCCGGCCGCGACGACGGCGCCCGCGGCGGCGCCGGCGACGAGCACCGGGCCGGGACGCCCGCGCCCCGGACGGGCCGCGCTGTGCACCGGGCCGGGCGCGTCGTGCTCGACGGCGTGCCCCGTCCGGCCCGCCTTGTGCCGGCCGCCCTGTCCCGAGCGGCCCGCCTTCTCCTGCAGCACATGGGCCTTCTCCTGGACCACGTGGGCCTTCTCCTGGACCACGTGGCCGGCCCGGCCGGCCCGGTCCTGCACACTGTGCCCGGCGTGCGCGGCGGAACTCCTCAGCTGCACGGTCAGCGCGCCGGCCTTGTCCTTGAGGTCGGCGGCTCGGGCCTTGGCGCGGCCCTTCACGTCCGCCTTGCCGGCCAGCTCCTCGACCGTGTCGCCGAGCTCGCTGCGGGTCTGCTCGATCTGCCGCCGCAGCTCGTCGGGGCCCTTGGCCCCGCCGGTGGCAGCCGGCTCCGCGGCGGAACCCCGCGTGCCGTCGCCGCTCGCCCCACTCGTCGCGTCCGTCATCGATGCGCCCTTTCCCTGATCTCCTCCACGTCGGCCCTGACGCTGCCGAGGGTCTCCTCGGGCGTGGGGGTGCGGCACGGCGCAACTGCGAGCGGCCGGCCAGGGCCAGCAGGCCCGCGACCAGGAAGAGCACCGCCGTCACGATGAGTGCCGCGGCCCAGACGGGCAGCGCCAGCGAGAGTGCGGCGGTGGCCGTTCCGGCGAGGGCGATCAGGCCGACGTAGGCGATGGCGCCCGCGGCACCGAGCATCCCGCCGCCGCGCCCCGCGCGCCGTCCCTTGGCGGCCAGCTCCGCCTTGGCGAGGGCCACTTCCTGCCGCACGAGCCGGGAGAGCTGTTCGGTGGCCTGCCCGACGAGTTCACCCACGGAGTGGTGCTCGTCGCGCACGGGCGGCCTGGTGTCCATGGTCCCGGTCACGGTGTTCCGCCTCCTCTCGGGTTCGGAACGCCCGGGTACCCCGGCGGGACCGGCGCTACCCTGCCCGCTCGCCGGGGGCCGCGACCCGGGCGACGCCCCGTCGCCCGACCACCGCAGATCAGCAACGCTTAACGACAACCCTAAGAAGAATTAAGTGGTGCTTCACCGTGGAGCTGCCGACACTACTCCCATGACCCCACACAGCCCCCGGCCCGCCGCCCCCTTCGGCCGCGTCCTCTGCGCGATGATCACGCCGTTCACCCCGGAGGGAGCCCTGGATCTCGACGGGGCCCGGCGCCTCGCCGCCGACCTGGTGCGGCGCGGCTGCGACGGGCTGGTCCTGTCCGGCACGACGGGCGAGTCCCCGACGACGACGGACACCGAGAAGGCGGCGCTGATCGCGGCGGTGCGCGACGCGGTCGGCGAGGGCACGCCGCTCGTGGCCGGCGTGGGCACCGCCGACACCCGGCACACCGTGGAACTGGCGCTGTCCGCGCGGAAGTCCGGCGCCGACGGGCTCCTGGTGGTGGCGCCGTACTACAGCAGGCCCCCGCAGGACGCCCTGGAGGCGCACTTCCTGGAGGTCGCGGAGGCGTCCGGCCTGCCGCTGATGCTCTACGACATCCCGGGCCGCACCGGCGTCCGCATCGCACCGGACACTATGGTGCGCCTCGCCGAGCACCCGGGATCGTGGCCGTGAAGGACTGCTCCTACGACACCCTCGGCGCCCAGCGCGTGCTGGCCCGCACGGACCTGGCGTACTACGCCGGCTGCGACGAGCACGCGCTCGCGCTGTACGCCACGGGCGGCGCGGGCTGTGTGAGCACGGTGGCGAACGTCGTACCGGAGCACGTCCGCGCCGTCCTGGACGCCTTCGAGGCGGGCCGCACCGCGCAGGCGGCCCGGCTCCAGCTGCGCGCCGTCGAGCTGATCGAGGCGATGACGGCGTCGGGCCTGCCGGGGACGGTCACGGCCAAGGCCCTCCTCGCCGGCCTGGGCCACCCCGCGGGCCCGGTCCGCGCCCCGCTGCGCCCGGCCGACCACCGCACGACGGCCGCGCTGCGCGCGGTGTACGACCGGCTGACGGCCGCCTGACCGCGGCCGGCCCTACCGCCAGCTGTGACCGCCCCCGAGCAGCAGCGTGTGCTCCAGCACGTCCTCGGCGGGGTCGTCGATCTGCCCGACCTGGAGATTGAGCAGGCCCACCCGGGGCCCGTTGTGCGAGGCGTGGTGCGTCTCGTCGGCATGCGCGGTACCGGCGGGCAGCAGGCAGACGGCCAGCGCCGCCCCCGCCCCGGTCAGCCACCGCACCACAGCCCGCACCCGCTCGTTCCCAGCCCCAGCCATGCCCAGCCCTCGTTCTCGTCGTTTCGGCGTCTGATCGGACCCTGCGTCCACCTGTTCATCTGCCAAAACCACCGGAAGGTCACGCACGGATCCCGCCCCGGCTCCCGCCCCGCTCCGCCCGGCACCGGACCGGCGCCGGGGGCCGTCCCGCGCGGCTTACGCCGGTACGGGAAAAACACTGCGGAAAATCCCGCCCCAGCCGTTACTCTTAGGCAGCTTCGCCGAGTGGCGCAGCGGCTGGGGACGTGCCCGGGGAGGGGCGCGACCACAGCTGTCGGGGGTTGACGGTGATCCAGGGGGGACATCGCCATGCGTATGGCACATCCAGCGGCGTGCCCGAAGCGACGGACGCCGCTCGTCGTGTGATCTCGCCGAGACGGCCGACCGTGTTCTCCGCCGCCCGCGCCGGTGGCGTCCGCCTCGTTCTCCCGTGCCCCGTCTCCCGCGATCCCTTTGACGAAACGTGAGGAAACCCTGTGCGACGACGCATGACCTCCGCCCTGCTCTCCCTGACCGCCCTGGTCGCGGCTTCCGCGCTGGCCGCGCCGGTGGCCACCGCCGCGCCGCAGGCCGACCGGCCCGCCCCGGCGCCCGCCGGATGGGAGGCGGTGACCGGCACCGAACTGGCCCGGATAGCCGAGGCCGACGGTGCCCCGAAGGCGGCCCCCGCCGCCGGTGACGACGTCTCCGCGCTGGCCGCGGAGCCCGAGCTGATCGCCATGCAGTCGGTCCGCAACGAGCGGTTCGTCGCCGCCGAGAAGAACTACCCCGCCCCCAACACCGGTGTGCTGCGCGCCCGTTCCGCGGAGCCCGCCGGCTCCTGGGAGACTCTCGCCTTCGAGTGGGACGAGACCACCGAGACGTACGCGATCAAGTCCCTGGCGAACGGCCGCTACGTGGCGGTCGAGAAGAACTACACCGGCAGCGCGCAGAACATCCTGCGCGCCCGCTCCACGAGCGTGGGCGGCTGGGAGCGGTTCATCGTGTACTACAACGAGGAGCTGGACCGCTGGGCCCTCCAGTCCACGGTGAACGGCCTCTTCGTGGCCATGGAGAACAACTACACCGGCTCCCTCCAGTACGCCCTGCGCGCCCGCTCGGCCGAGCCGGCCGGCTCCTGGGAGGAGTTCTACCTCTACAGCCTGGAGGCCTGACCCCCGGAACAGAAGCGCCCTCCCCGGCCGAGGTGGCCGGGAGGGCGCTTCTCTTCGGGTGCTCAGTTGTGGCTGTGCAGGATTTCGTTCAGGCCGCCCCAGACCGCGTTGTTCGGGCGGGCCTCGACGGTGCCCGTGACCGAGTTGCGGCGGTAGAGGATGTTGGAGGCGCCGGACAGCTCGCGCGCCTTGACGATCTGGCCGTCGGGCATCGTCACGCGCGTGCCGGCGGTGACGTACAGGCCGGCCTCGACCACGCACTCGTCGCCCAGCGCGATGCCGACGCCCGCCTCGGCGCCGACCAGGCAGCGCTCGCCGATGGAGATGACGACGTTGCCGCCGCCGGAGAGGGTGCCCATGGTGGAGGCGCCGCCGCCGATGTCCGAGCCGTCGCCGACGACGACGCCCGCGGAGATGCGGCCCTCGACCATCGACGTGCCGAGCGTGCCGGCGTTGAAGTTGACGAAGCCCTCGTGCATGACGGTGGTGCCCTCACCGAGGTGCGCGCCGAGGCGGACCCGGTCGGCGTCGGCGATGCGGACGCCCTTGGGCAGGACGTAGTCCGTCATGCGCGGGAACTTGTCGATCGAGGTGACCTGGAGGTGCAGGCCCTCGGCGCGGGCGTTGAGGCGCACCTTCTCGATGTCGTCCACGGCGACCGGGCCGAGCGAGGTCCAGGCGACGTTGGCGAGGTAGGCGAACTGGCCCTCCAGGCTCAGGCCGTGCGGGCGGACCAGGCGGTGGGAGAGCAGGTGCAGGCGCAGGTAGACGTCGTGCGCGTCGATCGGCTTCTCCGCGAGGGAGGAGATGACCGTGCGGACCGCGACCACCTCGACGCCCCGGCGGGCGTCCGGGCCGATCGCCGCGGTGGCGCCGCCGCCGATCAGCTCCGCGGCCTGCTCGGCGGTGAGCCGCTCGGTGCCGGACGGGCCGGGCTCGTCGACCAGCTCGGGGCGGGGAACCAGGTGTCCAGGACGGTGCCGTCGGAGGCGATGGTGGCGAGGCCGGCGGCCACGGCACCGGTGGTGCGGTAAGCAGTCGTGTCGGTCATGAGGGCAACCTAACCGGCGGGCACCGCCCCGGGCGAACCGGGTCACGGGGTGTCTCACGTGACGGTCGGTTCCGGCAGCGGCGGCCCCCTCCGGCGGGGAGGGGCGGAAGCCGGCCGGGCGCGGCGGCGGCCGTGTCCCCCTCGGGCGGCGGCCGGTCAGCCGATCACCCGTGCCAGCATCTCCCGCGCGTACTCCTCGTCGTACGCCGTGTCCGTCAGCAGTGCCTGGAGACAGATGCCGTCCATCAGCGCGACCAGCGCCCGTGCCGTCACGGGGTCCGTGCGGGGGCGAGGAGGTCGGCGACGGCCTCGCACCACTCCGCGGCGACGGGGCGCAGGGCGGGGCGGCGCAGGGCGGCGAGGTAGAGCTCGTACTCCAGCTCGACGCCCTCCCGGTCGCGGGCCAGCCATGCGCCGAGGACGCGGGCGAGCTCACCGGCGAGGTCGGCGGCCGGGTCGGCCAGCGCGGGATGGCCGGCGACGACCTTCGCGAAGCCCTCGTTGGCCTGCCGCAGCGCGGCCACCAGGAGTTCGTCGAGGGTGGCGAAGTGGTAGGTCGTGGAGCCCAGCGGGACGTCCGCCTCCGCGGCCACCGTGCGGTGGCTGAGGCCGGCGATCCCCTTCGCGCCCACCACCCGGATCGCCGCGTCGATGATGCGCTGCCGGCGTTCCGGGTCGTAGCGCCGCGCCATCAGTGCGCTCCGCCCAGGTTCAGCACCACGACGCCGAGGATGATCAGCGCGATGCCGACGGCCTTGACGGCGGTCATGCCCTCGCCCAGGAACACCACGCCGATCGTCGCGATCGCCGCCGTGCCGACGCCCGCCCAGATGGCGTACGCCGTGCCCACCGAGACCGTCTTCAGGGTCTGGGCGAGCAGCGTGAACGAGACCAGGTAGCCGAGCGCCGTCAGCAGGGACGGGATCAGCCGGCTGAAGCCGTCGCTGTACTTCATGGCGGTGGTCGCGGCGACCTCGGCGGCGATGGCTCCGGCCAGGAGCAGATATCCCATGTGTACGAGCGTACATAACGCGGCCGGGCACACCGCTTCTCTTCGGCCACATCCCGGCTGTCGGCCACATCCCGGCTGTCGGCCACCTCCCGGCTCCTGCGGCCACACCCCGGCTCCTCTGCGGCCACACCCCCGGACATGGCGGAACGGCGGCACCCGCAGGGTGCCGCCGTTCCCGGGACGTGCCGCTCAGACGTTGAAGCCGAGCGCCCTCAGCTGCTCGCGTCCGTCGTCCGTGATCTTGTCCGGACCCCACGGCGGCATCCAGACCCAGTTGATGCGCAGCTCGCTGACCAGGCCCTCCGTGGCGGACTTGGCCTGGTCCTCGATCACGTCCGTCAGCGGACACGCCGCCGACGTCAGGGTCATGTCGACGGTCGCGATGTTCGCGTCGTCGACGTGGATGCCGTAGATCAGGCCCAGGTTGACGACGTCGATGCCCAGCTCGGGGTCGACGACGTCCATCAGCGCCTCGCGGAGCTCTTCCTCCGAGGCCGGCTTCATTTCCACGGTCTCGCTCATGCCGTCGTCTCCTTCTCGGCGTCGGCGCCGTCCAGCGCCTGGGACGTCGCGTCCTTCCAGGCCGTCCAGCTCAGCAGGGCGCACTTGACCCGGGCCGGGTACTTGGACACCCCGGCGAACGCGACGGCGTCCTCCAGGACGTCCTCCATCGCGTCGTCCGGCTCGATCTTGCCCTTGGACTGCATCAGCTCCAGGAAGGTCTCCTGGATCTTCTGCGCCTCGGCCAGCTCCTTGCCGACCAGGAGTTCGTTCAGCACGGAGGCCGAGGCCTGGCTGATCGAGCAGCCCTGGCCCTCGTAGCTGACGTCCTCGATCGTCGTGCCGTCGTACTTCACACGGAGGGTGATCTCGTCACCACACGTCGGGTTGACGTGGTGCACCTCGGCGTCGCCATCCCGCAAGCCCCGCCCGTGCGGGTTCTTGTAGTGGTCCAGGATGACTTCCTGGTACATGGAATCCAGTTTCACCGTCTCAGCACGCCCCTCAGCCGAAGAAGTTCCGTACGTGCTCCAGGCCGTCGACGAGCGCGTCGATCTCCGCCGGCGTGGAGTACAGATAGAACGACGCTCGCGTGGTCGCAGGAATTCCGTACCGGAGGCAGACGGGACGGGCGCAGTGGTGGCCCACCCGGACCGCGATGCCCTGCTCGTCGAGGACCTGGCCCACGTCGTGCGGGTGGATGTCCCCGAGGGTGAAGGAGATCGCCGCACCGCGCTCCTCGGCCGTGGTCGGGCCGATGATGCGCAGGTCCGGCACCTCCAGCAGCCGCTTGACCGCGTACTCGGTCAGCGCGTGCTCGTGGGCGAGGATCTTGTCCATGCCGATCGACGAGAGGTAGTCGATCGCCGCACCGAGACCGACCGCCTGCGCGATCGGGGGCGTGCCCGCCTCGAACTTGTGCGGGGCGGGGGCGTACGTGGAGGAGTGCATCGAGACCGTCTCGATCATCTCGCCGCCGCCGAGGAACGGGGGCAGGTCCTCCAGCAGCTCCTGGCGGCCCCACAGGACGCCGATGCCGGTCGGGCCGCACATCTTGTGGCCGGTGAAGGCCACGAAGTCGGCCTGGAGGGCCTGCACGTCCAGCGGCATGTGCGGCGCGGCCTGGGAGGCGTCGACGCACACGAGCGCACCGACCTCCTGGGCGCGGCGCACGATCGCCTCGACCGGGTTCTGGGTGCCGAGGATGTTGGAGACCAGCACGAAGGAGACGATCTTCGTCTTCTCGGTGATGACCTCGTCGATGTTCGACAGGTCGAGGCGGCCGTCGTCGGTGAGGCCGAACCACTTCAGCTTCGCGCCCGTGCGCTGCGCCAGCAGCTGCCACGGCACGATGTTGGAGTGGTGCTCCATCTCCGTGATGACGATCTCGGTCTCGTGGTCCACGCGGTAGGGCTCGTCGGCCCAGCCGAGCATGTTGGCCACGAGGTTGAGGGACTCCGAGGCGTTCTTGGTGAAGATCACCTCGTCGCGGGAGGGCGCGTTGATGAACTCCGCGACCTTGTCCCGCGCGCCCTCGTACAGCGCCGTGGCCTCCTCGGCGAGGACGTGCACGCCACGGTGGACGTTGGCGTTGTGCTGCTCGTAGTACTCGTCGAGCACGTCGATGACCTGGCGGGGCGTCTGCGAGGTCGCGGCGTTGTCGAGGTAGACGAGCTTCTTACCGTCGTGGAGCACCCGGTCCAGGATCGGGAAGTCCTTGCGGATCGCCTCGGTGTCGAGGAGGCCCGGCAGCTGTGTCACGCGGATGCGCCACCCTTCGTGTATGCCTCGTAGCCCTCTTCCTCCAGCTTGTCGGCGAGCTCGGCGCCGCCGGACTCGACGATGCGGCCGCCCGAGAAGACGTGGACGTGGTCGGGCTTGATGTAGCGGAGGATGCGCGTGTAGTGCGTGATCAGCAGGGTGCCGACCTCGCCGGTCTCGCGGACCCGGTTGACGCCCTCGGAGACGACGCGCAGGGCGTCGACGTCGAGGCCGGAGTCGGTCTCGTCGAGGATCGCGACCTTCGGCTTGAGCAGCTCCAGCTGGAGGATCTCGTGGCGCTTCTTCTCACCGCCGGAGAAGCCCTCGTTGACGTTGCGCTCGGCGAAGGCGGGGTCCATGTTGAGGCGCTCCATGGCCTCCTTGACCTCCTTCACCCAGGTGCGCAGCTTGGGGGCCTCGCCGCGGATGGCGGTGGCGGAGGTGCGCAGGAAGTTGGAGACGGAGACGCCGGGGACCTCGACCGGGTACTGCATGGCGAGGAAGAGGCCGGCGCGGGCGCGCTCGTCGACGGACATCTCCAGGACGTCCTCGCCGTCGAGGGTGACGGTGCCGCCGGTGATCGTGTACTTGGGGTGACCCGCGAGCGAGTAGGCGAGGGTCGACTTGCCCGAGCCGTTGGGGCCCATGATGGCGTGCGTCTCGCCCTGCTTCACGGTGAGGTCGACGCCCTTGAGGATCTCCTTCGTGGCGTTGTCGGCCTCGACGGTGACGTGCAGGTCTCGGATTTCAAGCGTAGCCATGGGTGCCTCAGGACTCCTGGGTGAGGGAGACGAGCACGTCGTCCCCTTCGATCTTTACGGGGTATACGGGGACGGGGCGCGTCGCCGGCAGACTGTCGGGCTTGCCCGAGCGGAGGTCGAAGCGCGAGCCGTGCAGCCAGCACTCGATGTGGCAGTCGTCGACCTCGCCCTCGGACAGGGAGACGTTCGCGTGCGAGCAGATGTCGTGGATCGCGAAGACCTCGCCCTCGGTCCGCACGACGGAGATCGGCGTGCCGTCGACTTCCACCCGCTTCGGGGTGTCGTCCTCCAGCTCGCCCGCTCCGCAGACGCGTACGAAGGTCATGCGACCGACTCCTCCAGCTCCTGCTCGATCTTGGCGATCAGGCGCTCCTCGATGTCCGGGACACCGATCTGCTGGACCAGCTCGGCGAAGAAGCCGCGGACCACCAGCCGGCGGGCCTCGAACTCCGGGATGCCGCGGGCCATCAGGTAGAAGAGCTGCTCGTCGTCGAAGCGGCCGGTCGCGGAGGCGTGGCCGGCGCCGACGATCTCGCCGGTCTCGATCTCCAGGTTGGGCACCGAGTCGACCCGCGCGCCGTCCGTGAGGACGAGGTTGCGGTTCATCTCGTAGGTGTCGGTGCCCTCGGCCTTGGCCTCGATGAGGACGTCACCGATCCACACCGCGTGCGCGTCGTCGCCCTGGAGCGCGCCCTTGTAGACGACGTTGGACTTGCAGTGCGGGACGTTGTGGTCGACCAGGAGGCGGTGCTCCTGGTGCTGGCCGGCGTCGGTGAAGTACAGGCCGAACAGCTCGGCCTCGCCGCCGGGGCCGGCGTAGGTCACGCGCGGGTGCAGCCGGACCAGGTCGCCGCCGAAGGTGACGACGACCGACTTGAAGGTGGCGTCGCGGCCGACGAGGGCGTTGTGCTGGCCGACATGCACGGCCTTGTCGTCCCAGTCCTGGACGGAGACGACGGTGAGCTTGGCGCCGTCGCCGAGGACGTAGTCGACGTTGGCGGCGAGCACCGCGTCGCCGGTGTGGTCGATGACCACGACGGCCTCGGCGAACGCGCCGAGCTCGATGACCTGGTGGCCGTAGGCGGTGCCGCCCTCGCCGTGCACCGCGATGCGGATCGGCTCGGTGAGGACGGTCTCCTTGGGCACGGTCACGACCGAGGCCTGCTGGAAGGACGAGTAGGCCTGGGCGGCGACGCGGTCCACCGGCGTGCCGGCCTTGCCGACGCGCGCGTCGTCGCGGCCGACGGTCTCGACGGTGACGCCCTCGGGGGCCTCGACGGCGACCTTGACGCCCTCGCCGGTGGCGGTGGCGGTGCCGTCGTGCAGGCCGCGCAGCCGCTCCAGCGGGGTGAAGCGCCACTCCTCCTCGCGGCCGTGCGGGACCGGGAAGTCCGCCACGTCGTAGGACGGGGGCGCGCTCATGCGCGTGGCTACGGTCGAGTCGGCCTCGGCGGCCACCGCGATCGCACCGGCGGTCGTGGAACCGACCGGGATGTTCTGAGCCTCAGCCATGGCTGTCGTAGTGCTCGCTTTCCGTTACGTAAGGGGCTGGAGGGGAAGGTGGGGCGGCCCCGGGCCGCCCCGGGCCGGCGGTCAGCCGACCGCGCCCTCCATCTGCAGCTCGATCAGCCGGTTGAGCTCGAGGGCGTACTCCATCGGCAGTTCCTTGGCGATCGGCTCGACGAAGCCGCGCACGATCATCGCCATCGCCTCGTCCTCGGAGAGGCCGCGGCTCATCAGGTAGAAGAGCTGGTCCTCGGAGACCTTGGAGACGGTCGCCTCGTGGCCCATCGACACGTCGTCCTCGCGGACGTCCACGTAGGGGTACGTGTCGGAGCGGGAGATCGTGTCGACCAGCAGCGCGTCGCAGAGCACGTTGGACTTGGCGCCCGGCGCGCCCTCGCCGATCTCGATCAGGCCGCGGTAGGAGGTGCGGCCGCCGCCTCGCGCCACCGACTTGGAGACGATGTTGGACGAGGTGTTCGGGGCCATGTGGACCATCTTGGCGCCGGCGTCCTGGTGCTGGCCCTCGCCGGCGAAGGCGATGGACAGGGTCTCGCCCTTGGCGTGCTCGCCCATGAGGTAGACGGCCGGGTACTTCATCGTCACCTTGGAGCCGATGTTGCCGTCGATCCACTCCATGGTCGCGCCCTCGTAGGCGACGGCGCGCTTGGTGACCAGGTTGTAGACGTTGTTCGACCAGTTCTGGATGGTCGTGTAGCGGCAGCGGGCGTTCTTCTTGACGATGATCTCGACCACGGCGCTGTGCAGCGAGTCCGACTTGTAGATCGGAGCCGTGCAGCCCTCGACGTAGTGCACGTAGGCACCCTCGTCGACGATGATCAGGGTCCGCTCGAACTGGCCCATGTTCTCGGTGTTGATCCGGAAGTAGGCCTGGAGCGGGATCTCCACGTGCACGCCCTTCGGCACGTAGATGAAGGAGCCGCCGGACCACACCGCGGTGTTCAGCGCGGCGAACTTGTTGTCACCGGCCGGGATGACCGTGCCGAAGTACTCCTTGAAGAGCTCCGGGTGCTCCTTCAGCGCGGTGTCGGTGTCGAGGAAGATGACGCCCTGCTCCTCCAGGTCCTCGCGGATCTGGTGGTAGACGACCTCCGACTCGTACTGGGCCGCGACACCGGCCACGAGGCGCTGCTTCTCCGCCTCGGGGATGCCGAGCTTGTCGTACGTGTTCTTGATGTCCTCGGGCAGGTCCTCCCAGGACTCCGCCTGCTTCTCCGTGGAGCGCACGAAGTACTTGATGTTGTCGAAGTCGATGCCCGACAGGTCCGAGCCCCAGTTCGGCATGGGCTTCTTCTCGAAGAGCTTCAGGCCCTTGAGGCGGAGCTTGGTCATCCACTCCGGCTCGCTCTTCTTGGCGGAGATGTCCCGGACGACGTCCTCGTCCAGGCCGCGACGCGCCGACGCACCGGCCTCGTCGGAGTCGGCCCAGCCGTACTCGTACTTGCCCAGGCCCTCGAGCTCAGGGTGGGCAGTCTCCGTGGGGAGAGTCATGCGGGGTTCCTCCCGGCCGTGCTTGCAGAAGCGTTGTGGGTCTTCGTGGGTGTGGTGGTGGAAGTCTTGGGGATGAACGTCGTGCAGACGCCGTCGCCGTGGGCGATGGTCGCCAGCCGCTGCACATGGGTACCGAGCAGCTCGGCGAAGAACTCCGTCTCGGCCTCGCACAGCTGCGGGAACTGTTCGGCGACGTGGGCGACCGGGCAGTGGTGCTGGCAGAGCTGTTCGCCCTGCTGGGGCCGGGGCGCGCTGCGCGCGGTTGCAGCGTACCCGTCCGCGCTGAGCGCCCTGGCCAGGGCCTCGGTCCGGCGCTCGGGGGCGACGCCCTCGACCGCCTTGCGGTAGGTGCCCGCCTGGGCGGCGATCCGGGCGCGGGCGAAGGCGGCGACGGCCTGCTCCCCGCCCTCCCGCTCGGCGATCCAGCGCAGGGCGTCCACGGCGAGCTTGTCGTAGGACTGGTCGAAGGCGTCCCGGCCGCAGTCGGTCAGAGCGAACACCTTCGCGGGCCGCCCGCGCGTGCGCGTGCCGTAGACCCTGCGGTCCCGGGCCTCCACGACGCCGTCGGTGACCAGGGCGTCGAGGTGCCGGCGGACGGCGGCCTGGGTGAGGCCGAGGCGTCCGGCGAGCTCGGCGACGGTCGACGGCCCGTGGTCCAGGATGGACCGCGCGACGCGGTTGCGGGTGGACCGCTCACCGGTCGCGAGCTCCTCGTGGGGTGCCTCGCCGACGTTTTTCACAACGCCATTGTTGCGTAATTCCTTCGAGCCGGGCAAGCCGCGTCCGGACGGCCCGAAGGTGCCGTGCGTCACTTAGGTAAACCTAATCTGACCTGCGGAAACGATCACTGATCGATCAAACCGGTGGCGTCCGGGAGCCTCTTTCGGAACACTCCCTGACCATGTCCGCACCCCTCCCACCGGCCCTCTCGTGACCCGCGGCACGCTCGCCGGCGAGCTGCGCGCCCTCGGCGTGCGATCGGGCGAGATCCTGCTGGTCCACTCCTCCCTGCGCTCCCTCGGATGGGTGTGCGGCGGGCCCGTCGCCGTGGTCCAGGGCCTGCTCGACGCCCTCGGACCGGACGGCACCCTGGTCGTCCCGGCGCAGAGCGGCGACCTCTCGGACCCGGCGCTGTGGCAGCGGCCGCCGGTGCCCGAGGAGTGGTGGGACACGATCCGCGCCGCCATGCCCCCGTACGACCCCCGGATCACGCCCACCCGCGGCGTCGGCGTGATCCCGGAGACCGTGCGCACCTGGCCGGGCGCCCTGCGCAGCGCCCACCCGCAGACCTCGTTCGCGGCGGTCGGCCCCGCGCCCGGGAGATCACCGACGGGCACGCCACCGACTGCCGGCTCGGGAGCGCAGCCCCCTGGCCCGGCTGGAGCGGCTGGGCGCCCGGGTGCTGCTGCTCGGCGCCGGCTACGACGCCTGCACCAGCTTCCACCTCGCCGAGTACCGGATCCCCGCTCCCCTGGTCGAGGTGGGCCGCCCCGGGCCGTACGGCTGGGAACGGGTGACCGAGGTGTCGATCAGCTCCGAGCGCTTCGACGAGCTGGGCCACGACTTCGAACGGGACCGGCCGGTCGTCCGGGGAACGGTCGGCGCGGCCACCGCGCGGCTGTTCCCGGTCGCGGACGCCGTGGCCTACGCCGAGCGCTGGCTGCCGCTGCACCGGCCCCGCGACTGACCGCGGGGCGTTCCCGCACCCCCGCGCCCGGGCCGCCGCCCGGCTACCTAGACTCGTGACCCATGCGAAGCGAGCCCGTGGTCCAGGTCCAGGCCCTGGTGAAGCGGTACGGCACGAAGACCGCGGTGAACGGCCTCGACCTGGTGGCCCGGGAGGGCGTGACCGCCGTCCTCGGACCCAACGGGGCGGGCAAGACGACCACGGTCGAGACCTGCGAGGGATACCGGCGGCCGGACTCCGGCACCGTGCGCGTCCTGGGCCTCGACCCGGTGCGCCAGGCCCGTGAGCTGCGGCCCCGGATCGGGGTGATGCTCCAGTCCGGCGGCGTGTACTCCGGGGCCCGGGCCGACGAGATGCTGCGGCACGTGGCGAGACTGCACGCCCGTCCGCTGGACGTGGACGCCCTGATCGAGCGGCTCGGACTGGGCTCCTGCGGCCGGACGACGTACCGGCGGCTCTCCGGCGGCCAGCAGCAGCGGCTCGCGCTGGCGATGGCCGTGGTCGGCCGGCCGGAGCTGGTCTTCCTGGACGAGCCGACCGCCGGACTCGACCCGCAGGCCCGCCGCGCCACCTGGGACCTGGTGCGCGACCTGCGCGCCGACGGGGTCTCGGTGATCCTCACCACGCACTACATGGACGAGGCCGAGCAGCTCGCCGACGACGTGGCCGTCATCGACGCGGGCCGGGTCATCGCCCAGGGCTCCCCGGAGGAGCTGTGCCGCGGCGGCGCCGAGAACACCCTGCGCTTCTCCGGCCGCCCCGGGCTGGAGATCGCCTCGCTCCTCAAGGCGCTGCCCGCCGACTGCTCGGCGGCCGAGCTGACCCCGGGCTCGTACCGGGTCGTCGGCAAGGTGGACCCGCAGCTGCTCGCGACGGTCACGTCCTGGTGCGCCCAGCACGGGTGATGCCGGACCGGATCTCGGTGGAGCGGCACACGCTGGAGGACGTCTTCCTGGAGCTGACCGGCAAGGAGCTGCGCTCATGACCACCGCTGGACCTACTCCCCGCGCCGGGGGCCGCGCCCCTGACCCGCATGATCGCCGCCCAGGCGGCGCTGGAGACGCGGATGCTGCTGCGTAACGGCGAGCAGCTGCTGCTGACGGTGGTCATCCCGACGCTGCTGCTGGTGCTGTTCAGCTCGGTGGACATCGTCGACACCGGCGCCGGGGAGCCCGTCGACTTCCTCGCCCCGGGCGTCCTGGCGCTCGCGGTGATGTCGACCGCGTTCACCGGGCAGGCCATCGCCACCGGCTTCGAACGCCGGTACGGGGTGCTGAAGCGGCTGGCGGCGTCGCCGCTGCCGCGCTGGGGGCTGATGACCGCCAAGACGCTGTCCGTGCTGGTGACCGAGGTGCTGCAGATCGCGCTGCTCACGGTGATCGCGTTCGCCCTGGGGTGGTCCCCGCACGGCAGCCCCTTCGCCGTCCTGCTCCTGCTGCTCCTCGGCACGGCGGCGTTCTCCGGCCTCGGACTGCTCATGGCCGGGACGCTGAAGGCGGAGGCGACGCTGGCCGCCGCCAACCTCGTCTTCCTGCTGCTCCTGGTGGGCGGCGGGGTGATCGTCCCGCTGGAGAAGTTCCCGGACGCGGCGCAGTCGGTGCTGGGCCTGCTGCCCGTCTCGGCGCTGTCGGACGGCCTGCGGGACGTGCTCCAGCACGGCGCCGGCATGCCCTGGGGCGACCTGGGCGTGCTCGCCGTCTGGGCGGCCGCGGGGCTGGCGGCCGCCGGGGCGTTCTTCCGCTGGGAGTAGGGACGGCCGCACGATGGACGACCCTCGTGAAACCGTGCACAAGCCCGGGCCTACCATGGAGCGCGTGCCGAACCAGACCGGCGCCGGCGCAGCAGCCGCCGTGCGCAACCCCCTCGCCTTCATCGCCGCACGCTGGACCCGGATCCCCGGACGGTCCGGCGGGCGGCCCTCGCCGCGCTCGTCATGTCCGTGGTCATCGTCGTCACCGGCGGCGCCGTCCGGCTGACCGGCTCCGGCCTGGGCTGCCCGACCTGGCCCAAATGCACCGAGGACTCGATCCACAACACCGCCGAGATGGGCATCCACGGCTACATCGAGTTCGGCAACCGGCTGCTGACCTATGTGCTGTGCGCCGCCGTGGGCTGGGCGATCATCGCCGCCCGCTCGGAGAAGCCGCGCCGGCGGAGCCTGACCCGGCTGGGCTGGGCGCAGTTCTGGATCGTGATGGGCAACGCGGTCCTCGGCGGCATCGTGGTCCTCGTCGGTCTCAACCCGTACACGGTCGCGGCGCACTTCCTGCTCTCCTCCGCGCTCATCGCGGTGGCGACGGTGATGTGGCACCGCACCCGGGAGGGCGACGGAGCGCCCCGGCCGCTGGTCGGCAAGGCCGTGCAGCAGCTGGTGTGGTGCCTGGTGGCCGTGTCCGTGCTGCTGATCGCGGCCGGCACCGTGGTCACCGGCGCGGGCCCGCACGCGGGCGACTCCAGCGAGGTCCCGCGGATGCCGGTCGACTGGGAGACGATCAGCAAGGTGCACGCCGTCCTGGCGTGGGTCGTGGTGACGCTGACGTTCGCCCTGTGGTTCGTGCTGAAGGCGGTCGACGCGCCGAAGGGACCGCTGTCCCGCACCCGCGACCTGTTCCTGGTCCTGCTCGCCCAGGGCGCCATCGGCTACGTCCAGTACTTCACCGACCTGCCCGAGATCCTCGTCGGCCTGCACATGTTCGGCTCGTGCGTGATGTGGATCTGGACCCTGCGGGTCCTGCTGTCGCTGCGGGAGCGTCCGGTGGCCGAGGCCGCCGTCCCGCGCCCGGAACCCGCCGTTCAGGCGTACGACGCCACCAGCGCGTCGATGGCCGGCCCCAGGTAGCCCCTGGTCAGCTCGGCCCGGCGGGCGACCCACTCCCCGTCGGGCACCGGCCCGTTCCTGCCGTACCGGCGCCGCCGTACGTCCTCGACGACGACGTCGGGCGCCCCAGCACCAGCAGCTCCACCAGCGCCTCCCGTTTGGTGATCAGCCGGTTCTCGCGCACGGTGACCGTGGCACGGGCGAAGGTCAGCAGGCCCTGGTCGACCCACACGTCCTGCCGCCACAGCGCCGGCCTTCGCACGGCCGGCCGCCAGAAGTCGCGCTGGTCGCGGACGACGAAGCCGGCCAGGTCGGCGTCCGGCACGGCCGGCAGCAGCCGCGCGGGCGGTGCTCCGTGGAGGACCCGCCCGAAGGCGTGCAGCTCCCGGCGGGTGACCGGGGTGACCGGTCGTCGCAGCAACCGCTCGTGCGCCCAGGTGAGGTGGCGCCGTGCGGCGTCGGCCGCGGTGTCCGGGGCGAGGTAGGTGCAGTGCAGCCGGCCGGCGAGCGGCAGGCCGCGCAGGCGGGCGTGGAGCAGACCCGCCCGCCACGCCGTGCGCGCCGTCACGGGCCGTCCAGGACGGCGATCAGGTCGAGGTCGCTTCGGCCCTCCTGGTAGTCGCCGCCCGCGAGGGAGCCGTGCGCCCAGACGGCGAGGGTTCCAGCGGTGCGAGCCCGGCGAGGAAGCGGTCGAGCAGCGTGGTCGTCGGCGCCGGCGTACGGGCGGGGCCGGGCGGCACGTCGGTCGGCATCCGCCCATTCTGCGGGCCTCAGTCCAGCCCGTACACCCTGCTCGCGTTGCCCGAGGCGATCATGGCGGCCACCCGTTGGGCGTCGTCCAGGGACCAGGCTCCCTCGGCGACCCAGGTGCCGAGGACCCGGCCGAGGGCCTCGCGGAACAGGCGGGCGCCCACGACGTGGAGTTCGGGCAGGCCGCGGGCGCCGCTGGAGAAGAGGATCTTGCCGAACGGGGCCAGCTCCAGGATCTCCGCGAGGACCGTCGCCGCGCGGGCGCCGGTGCGGACCAGGGCGGCCCGGAGTCGGCGTAGACGTGCGGGAAGACGCCGGCGAGGT
Source organism: Streptomyces sp. SW4 (assembly GCA_003248315.1). Taxonomy (GTDB): domain Bacteria; phylum Actinomycetota; class Actinomycetes; order Streptomycetales; family Streptomycetaceae; genus Streptomyces. Next base: position 4,155,739 of record QKWM01000004.1, on the reverse strand, counting down.
GGGCGGCGTGCCGGTGGTACGGGTAGCCGTGCAGCAGGATCAGGTCGGTGCCGAGGCCGGCGGTGGCCCGGACGAAGTCGGTGAGCAGGACCGGGTCGGTGCGGTCGATGCGCAGGCCGGGCTCGCCGAGCCCCGCGTGGAGCTGGAGCGGCAGCCCGGAGGCGACGGCGATCCACAGCAGGTGGCGCAGGAGCACCGGGTCGCTCAGCTCGCCGCCGACCTCGCGTCCGGCGAGCCAGCGGCCGGCCGCGCCGCGCACCTCGCCGGGGCCCGGCGGTTCGGGGCGAGGGCGAGGCCGTGCCGGACGCCGGCGACGGAGGTGAAGGCGACGGCATGGGTCGCGGCGCCGTGCACGGCCTCGGCGAGGTTGGCGAGGAAGGACTCGACGGTGCCGGAGGTGTCGGCGACCTGCTCGGCGAGGAGTTCCAGGCGGACGATCTCGTGCGCGTCGGCGTCCGAGGCGGCGGCCATCTCCGCGGGCCGGTGAGGTCGCCGGGCAGGCCCGTGTCGACCAGGTAGGTGGTGATGCCGCTGCCCCGCAGCAGCCTGCGGTCCGCCTCCATGACGCCCAGCTCGCGGCGGCGGGCGAGATAGCGGGCGGGCGGGCAGTGCGGCTCCAGGCCGAGCAGCGGCGGGCACCAGCGGCGTACGGCGAACCCGGTCTGGGTGTCGAACAGGGTGGTGCCCGGCGCGGGCGGGCCCTCGGTGCGGGCCAGCTGGGCCTCGAAGGTGCCGAGGCCCAGCTCCGTTCTCAGCACGCCGTGGCAGTACTGGTCCACCAGGGACGGCGTTTCGATCATCCGGGCTCCCCGTGGGACGCGGTCTTACCCGTCCTAACGGGTGAACGGCGTTCGGGTCGCGGTCCGGCCCGGGTCGGCCCGCGCCCACGGTTCGGCGCCCCGGCGGGCGCCCTGGTCAGCCGCCGATCTGGAGGCCGGCCATCCTCTTCCACTCGTAGGAACCCGTGCGCACCTTCGCCGCCAGGTCGCCGTCGAGGGCCTCGTGGACGGTGATCCCGGCCTCGTCCACCGCCTTCCGGGCGACGTCGTAGGAGGAGGCGACCAGGTCGCCCCAGCCGCCGTCCTCGCCGACGAGCACGATCCGGGCGCCGCGCCGGCCGATGTGGGCCACCTGGCCCTCGGCGCCGCCGTGGGCCTTGGAGAAGGAACCGATCCGCCGGGCCAGCCGGGCCGCCTCGCGTCCGGCCTTCGCGTCTACCTGCTGCGTGTCTGCCATGGCCAGGATGCTACCGACGGGTAGATCGAACGGCGACGGGCGGGTGCGTGGCCTTGGCCACCCACCCCGCCCGTCGGCGGAACGTCCCCGAGAGGTTTCAGCGCAGGAAGGGGTCCACCGCGACCGCCAGGAACAGCACCGACACATAGGTGATCGACCAGTGGAACAGCCGCATCTCCTTGAGCTTGGCGCCGGTCACCTCGGCCTTGGCGCGGTTCTGCAGCCCGTGCGCCTCCACAGCCACATGCCGCCGGCCAGCAGCGCCACGGCCGTGTAGAACCAGCCGGTGTAGCCGAGCGGGGTCAGCAGCAGCGACACCGCGACCATGACCCAGCTGTAGATCACGATCTGCCGGGCGACCACCTTGTTGGACGCGATGACCGGCAGCATCGGCACGCCCACGCGCGCGTAGTCGTCCTTGACCTTCATGGACAGCGGCCAGTAGTGCGGCGGCGTCCAGAAGAACATGACCAGGAAGAGGACGACCGGCGCCCACGACATCGAGTTGGTCACCGAGGACCAGCCGATCAGCACCGGCAGGCAGCCCGCGATGCCGCCCCAGACGATGTTCTGCGAGGTGCGGCGCTTGAGGATCATCGTGTAGACGACCACGTAGAACAGGAGCGCGCCGAGGGACAGCCAGGCCGACAGCCAGTTGACCGTGAGGCCGAACAGCAGGGTCGAGACGACCGCGAGGGTGATGCCGAAGACCAGGCACTCGCGGGGCTGACCATGCCGGTGACCAGGGGACGCTGCGAGGTGCGTTCCATCAGCGCGTCGATGTCGCGGTCGATGTACATGTTGAGCGCGTTGGCGCCGCCCGCGGAGAGGTAGCCGCCGACGCAGGTCAGCAGGACCAGCTTCATGTCCGGCACGCCCTGCTCGGCGAGGAACATCACCGGAACGGTGGTGATCAGCAGAAGCTCGATGATCCGCGGCTTGGTCAACGCCACGAACGCCTTGACACGGGCCCCGAACGGCCGGTGACTCGGGCCCTGGCTCGTCCGATAACCCCCGCAGGACGGGATTCAACGGCCGTCACGCACACCCCTGACAGAGACATCCCAGCAAGCCCCCCGTGTGAAATAGCGGTAAAGGGCTCGCGCGTACCACGCCACTTTAGACGTTGCCCATACCCCGGCCTTCGCCGGGGTGGGTCGTGTTGGCGGGCGCACTCGCAGGGGTGTCCCGCGGGGTGCTCCGATGTGCGTACGGACGTCCGGACGAGCGGCGCTCCGACGTGCGCTCCGGGTGTCGATTGAGCGGTCAGATGAGCGCGCCCGTATTCACTTGCCGAATGCCGTTTCGCCCAGTCGGGAGGCGGACTCCGAAGAGTCCCGGCAGTCTGGATTCCTCGGGAAAAACGCACGTACTTACGGGGGTAGGCTCGACACCGGCCGGCCCACGGACAGAACGCCGGCAGCCGGTCCGCGCGCACGCGCGCCGGCAACCGACATGTGGAGAGGAGCCCTGACTCAGGGTGAGCACCAAGCCGACCACCACAGACCTCGAGTGGACCGAACTGGACCGCCGGGCGGTCGACACCGCCCGCGTCCTGGCCGCCGACGCCGTACAGAAGGTCGGCAACGGCCATCCGGGTACGGCGATGAGCCTGGCGCCCGCCGCCTACACCCTCTTCCAGAAGGTGATGCGGCACGACCCGTCGGACGCGGACTGGGTCGGGCGCGACCGCTTCGTGCTGTCCGCCGGCCACTCGTCCCTGACCCTCTACACCCAGCTGTACCTGGCCGGCTTCGGCCTGGAGCTGGACGACCTGAAGTCGTTCCGGACGTGGGGCTCGAAGACCCCGGGTCACCCGAGTACGGCCACACCACGGGCGTGGAGACCACCACCGGCCCGCTCGGCCAGGGCGTCGCCAACGCCGTCGGCATGGCGATGGCCGCCCGCTACGAGCGCGGCCTGTTCGACCCGGAGGCCCCGGTCGGCGAGTCCCCGTTCGACCACTACATCTACTGCATCGCCGGTGACGGCTGCCTCCAGGAGGGCATCTCCGCCGAGGCCTCCTCCATGGCCGGCCACCAGAAGCTCGGCAACCTGATCCTGCTGTGGGACGACAACCACATCTCGATCGAGGGCGACACCGAGACGGCCGTCTCCGAGGACACCGTCAAGCGGTACGAGGCCTACGGCTGGCACGTGCAGCGCGTGGAGCCGAAGCCGGACGGCGACCTCGACCCGCAGGCGATCTACGCGGCGATCGAGGAGGCGAAGAAGGTCACGGACAAGCCGTCCTTCATCGCCATGCGCTCGATCATCGCCTGGCCGGCCCCGAACGCGCAGAACACCGAGGCCGCCCACGGCTCGGCGCTCGGCGAGGACGAGGTCGCCGCGACCAAGCGGGTCCTCGGCTTCGACCCGGCCAAGCACTTCGAGGTGGCCGACGACGTCATCGCCCACACCCGGCAGGCGCTGGAGCGCGGCCGGGCGGCGCGGGCCGTGTGGGAGAAGTCCTTCCAGCAGTGGCGGGACAACAACCCCGAGCGCGCCGCCGAGTACGACCGCATCGCCAAGGGCGAGCTGCCCACCGGCTGGGCGGAGAAGATCCCGGTCTTCGAGACGGGCAAGGGCGTCGCCACGCGTGCCGCGTCCGGCAAGGTGCTCCAGGCGCTCGGTGCCGTGATCCCCGAGCTGTGGGGCGGCTCCGCCGACCTGGCCGGCTCGAACAACACGACGATCGACAAGACGTCGTCCTTCCTCCCGGCGGACAACCCGCTGCCGGAGGCGGACCCGTACGGCCGCACCATCCACTTCGGCATCCGCGAGCACGCGATGGCCGCGGAGATGAACGGCATCGCGCTGCACGGCAACACCCGCATCTACGGCGGCACCTTCCTGGTGTTCTCCGACTACATGCGCAACGCGGTGCGGCTGTCGGCGCTGATGCACCTGCCGGTGACGTACGTGTGGACGCACGACTCGATCGGCCTCGGCGAGGACGGCCCGACCCACCAGCCGGTCGAGCACCTGGCCTCGCTGCGCGCCATCCCCGGCCTCAACCTCGTCCGTCCGGCGGACGCCAACGAGACCGCGATCGCCTGGCGGGAGATCCTCCAGCGCTGGACGAAGGAGTTCGGCAAGGGCACCCCGCACGGCCTGGCGCTCACCCGTCAGGGCGTGCCGACCTACGAGCCGAACGACGACGCCGCCAAGGGCGGGTACGTGCTGTTCGAGGCCGAGGGCGGCGAGCCGCAGGTCATCCTGATCGCCACCGGCTCCGAGGTGCACGTCGCCGTCGAGGCCCGCGAGGCGCTCCAGGCCGAGGGCGTGCCCACCCGCGTGGTGTCCATGCCGTGCGTGGAGTGGTTCGAGGAGCAGGACCAGGGGTACCGGGACAGCGTTCTGCCCCCGTCCGTGAAGGCCCGTGTCGCGGTCGAGGCAGGCGTGGGTCTGACCTGGCACAAGTACGTGGGGGACGCCGGCCGCATCGTTTCCCTGGAGCACTTCGGTGCCTCCGCCGACGGCAAGGTCCTCTTCAAGGAGTTCGGCTTCACCGCCGAGAACGTCGCCGCGAAGGCGAAGGAATCGATCGCCGCGGCCCAGCGCTGACGCTCGTACACGACACGTAGGAGATGCAATTTCCATGACAGACGCACTCAAGCGCCTCTCCGACGCAGGCGTCGCGATCTGGCTGGACGACCTGTCCCGCAAGCGGATCACGTCCGGCAACCTCGCCGAGCTGATCGACCAGCAGCACGTCGTGGGCGTCACCACCAACCCGACGATCTTCCAGAAGGCGATCTCCCAGGGCGACGGCTACGACCGGCAGCTGTCCGACCTCGCGGCCCGCAAGGTGACCGTCGAGGAGGCCATCCGGATGATCACCACGGCGGACGTCCGCGACGCCGCCGACATCCTGCGCCCGGTCTACGACGCCACCGGCGGCAAGGACGGCCGGGTGTCGATCGAGGTCGACCCGCGCCTGGCGCACCACACCAAGGCGACCGTCGCCGAGGCCCGGCAGCTGGCCTGGCTGGTGGACCGGCCCAACACCTTCATCAAGATCCCGGCCACCGAGGCGGGCCTGCCGGCGATCGCCGAGACCATCGGCAACGGCATCAGCGTCAACGTCACGCTGATCTTCTCGCTGGAGCGCTACCGCAAGGTCATGGACGCGTTCCTCACCGGCCTGGAGAAGGCCAAGGAGCGGGGCCTGGACCTCTCCGGGATCCACTCGGTGGCGTCCTTCTTCGTGTCCCGCGTGGACACCGAGATCGACAAGCGGCTCGACGCGCTCGGCACCGACGAGGCCAAGGCCCTGCGCGGCAAGGCCGCCGTGGCCAACGCGCGCCTGGCCTACCAGGCGTACGAGGAGGTCTTCGCCTCCGACCGCTGGGCCGCGCTGGAGAAGGCGGGCGCCAACAGGCAGCGTCCGCTGTGGGCCTCGACCGGCGTGAAGGACCCGGCGTACAGCGACACGATGTACGTCACCGAGCTGGTCGCGCCCAACACGGTGAACACCATGCCGGAGGCCACGCTGCTGGCCACCGAGGACCATGGCGAGATCACCGGGGACACCGTCTCCGGCACCTACGAGCAGGCCCGTGCCGACCTCGACGCGGTCGAGAAGCTCGGGATCTCCTACGACGAGGTCGTGCAGCTCCTGGAGGACGAGGGCGTCGAGAAGTTCGAGGCGTCCTGGAACGACCTGCTGAAGTCGACCGAGGCGGAGCTTCAGCGCCTCGCTCCCTCGGAGGGCTAGAAATTGTCAAGCAGCAACCCGCTGCGTGACCCCGCAGACCGACGGCTCCCGCGCATCGCGGGGCCGTCGGGTCTGGTCATCTTCGGCGTCACGGGCGACCTGTCCCGCAAGAAGCTCATGCCCGCCGTGTACGACCTCGCCAACCGGGGTCTGCTGCCGCCGGGCTTCTCGCTCGTCGGCTTCGCCCGCCGCGACTGGGAGCACGAGGACTTCGCCCAGGTCGTGCACGACGCCGTCAAGGAGCACTCGCGCACGCCGTTCCGCGAGGAGGTCTGGCAGCAGCTCATCCAGGGGATGCGCTTCGTCCAGGGCACCTTCGACGACGACGAGGCGTTCGAGCGGCTGCGCAGCACCATCCAGGAACTGGACAAGGCGCAGGGCACGGGCGGCAACTTCGCCTTCTACCTCTCCGTGCCGCCGAAGTCCTTCCCGGTGGTCATCCAGCAGCTGAAGAAGCACGGGCTGGCCGACCAGAAGGACGGCTCCTGGCGGCGCGCGGTGATCGAGAAGCCCTTCGGCCACGACCTGAAGTCGGCCGAGGAGCTGAACTCCATCGTCCACGAGGTCTTCGCCCCGGACCAGGTCTTCCGCATCGACCACTACCTGGGCAAGGAGACCGTCCAGAACATCCTGGCGCTGCGCTTCGCCAACACCATGTTCGAGCCGATCTGGAACCGGTCCTACGTCGACCACGTGCAGATCACCATGGCCGAGGACATCGGCATCGGCGGCCGGGCCGGCTACTACGACGGCATCGGCGCCGCCCGCGACGTCATCCAGAACCACCTGCTCCAGCTGCTCGCGCTGACCGCGATGGAGGAGCCCGCCTCCTTCGACGCGGACGCGCTGGCCGCGGAGAAGACGAAGGTGCTCGGCGCGGTCCGGCTCCCCAAGGACCTGGGCCGGGACACCGTGCGCGCCCAGTACGCGGCCGGCTGGCAGGGCGGCGCGAAGGTCATCGGCTACCTCGACGAGGAGGGCATCGACCCGAAGTCGAAGACCGACACCTACGCCGCGATCAAGCTGGCGATCGACAACCGCCGCTGGGCGGGCGTCCCCTTCTACCTGCGCACCGGCAAGCGGCTGGGACGCCGGGTGACGGAGATCGCGGTCGTCTTCCAGCGGGCCCCGCACTCACCCTTCGACACCACCGCCACGGAGGAACTGGGCCAGAACGCCATCGTCATCCGGGTCCAGCCGGACGAGGGCGTCACGGTCCGCTTCGGCTCGAAGGTGCCGGGCACCTCCATGGAGATCCGGGACGTGTCGATGGACTTCGCCTACGGCGAGTCGTTCACCGAGTCCAGCCCGGAGGCGTACGAGCGGCTCATCCTCGACGTGCTGCTCGGCGACGCGAACCTCTTCCCGCGCACCGAGGAGGTCGAGCTGTCCTGGAAGATCCTCGACCCGATCGAGGAGTACTGGGACACGCACGGCAAGCCGGCCCGGTACCCGGCGGGCACCTGGGGACCCGTCGAGGCGGACCAGATGCTGGAGCGAGACGGACGGAGCTGGCGCCGGCCATGAAGATCGACCTCACGGACACCACGGCCAGCAAGATCAACAAGGCGCTGGTGCAGGGGCGGCGGGCCATCGGCACGCCGGCCATCGGCATGGTGCTGACGCTGGTCATCGTCACGGACGAGGAGAACGCCTACGACGCGCTGAAGGCGGCGAGCGACGCCTCGCACGAGCACCCCTCGCGCACCCTCGTGGTGATCAAGCGGGTCTCCCGCTCCCCCGGGACCGCACCCAGTCCCGGCTGGACGCCGAGGTGCGTCTCGGCGCGGACGCCAGCACGGGCGAGACGGTGGTGCTGCGGCTGCACGGCGAGGTGGTCAACCACGCCCAGTCGGTGGTCCTGCCGCTGCTGCTGCCGGACGCGCCGGTCGTGGTGTGGTGGCCGGTGAACGCGCCGCTGGACCCCGCCAGCGACCCGCTGGGCTCGCTGGCACAGCGCCGGGTCACCGACACCTACGCCTGCGAGAACCCCGTCGAGGAGCTGATCGCCCGCGCCGGGAGCTACACGCCCGGCGACACCGACCTGTCCTGGACCCGGATCACGCCGTGGCGCTCGATGCTGGCGGCGGCCCTGGACCAGGTGGCCTGCGAGGTGCAGGGCGTCGAGGTGGAGGGCGAGGAGTTCAACCCGAGCTGCGAGCTGCTGGCGATGTGGCTGGCGGACCGGCTGGACGTGCCGGTGAAGCGGACGGTGTCCGCCGGGCCGGGCCTGACGGCGGTCCGCATGGACACGGACTGCGGCCCGATCGTCCTGGACCGGGGCGACGGCACGCTGGCCAACCTCTCCATCGAGGGCCAGCCGAACCGTGCGGTGGCGCTCAAGCGCCGCGACACGGCCGAGCTGATCGCGGAGGAGCTGCGGCGCCTCGACCCGGACGACACCTACGCGTCGGCGCTGCGGTACGGCGTGGACCGGCTGAACGGCGGGCCGGCCAAAGGACGAGCCGGGGCCGGCGAGCCCGTCGCGGTCCCCGCTCCCGTCGAGACGGCTGCGAAAGCTCCCGCGAAGGACGCGGCGCAGGAGAAGGCACCGGTGAGGAAGGCGGCGGCGAAGTGAGCGCGCACACCCCCCAGCTGGTCGTGCACCGTGACAAGGAGCTGATGGCGCAGGCCGCCGCGGCCCGTCTGATCACGAGGATCGTGGACGCGCAGGCCTCCCGGGGCTCGGCGTCCGTGGTCCTGACGGGCGGCCGCAACGGCAACGGCCTGCTGGCGGCGCTGGCCGCCTCCCCGGCCCGGGACGCGATCGACTGGGGCCGGCTGGACCTGTGGTGGGGCGACGAGCGGTTCCTGCCGGAGGGCGATCCGGAGCGGAACGTCACGCAGGCCCGCGAGGCGCTGCTGGACGCCGTGCCGCTGGACCCGAAGCGGGTGCACGCGATGCCGGCGTCGGACGGGCCGCACGGTGACGACGCCGACGCCGCGGCTGCGGCGTACGCCGAGGAGCTGGCGCGGGCCGCGATGCCCGAGAACCACGCGCCGGTGCCGGCGTTCGACGTGCTGCTGCTGGGCGTGGGCCCGGACACGCACGTGGCGTCCCTCTTCCCGGAGCTGCCGGCGGTCCGGGAGACCGACCGTACGGTGGTCGGCGTGCACGGCGCGCCGAAGCCGCCGCCGACGCGGGTGACGCTGACCCTTCCGGCGATCCGGGCCGCTCGTGAGGTGTGGCTGCTGGCGGCCGGTGAGGACAAGGCGCAGGCCGCGGCGATCGCGTTGTCCGGGGCCGGGGAGATCCAGGCGCCGGCGGCGGGGGCCCGGGGGCGGGCCCGCACCCTGTGGCTCCTGGACGCCGCAGCCGCGTCCAGCCTGCCCCGCGAGCTCTACCCCCGGCATCCGCCTGAGGGCTTCCTCGCCCCCGCCGCCCCTTCCCGTCCCGCCCCGGGGCTCCGCCCCCGGCCCCCGCTCCTCAAACGCCGGAGGGGCTGACGTACCAGCCCGTCCGGCGTTCCGACCCCGGACCCCCGCTCCTCAGACGCCGGAGGGGCTGACGTACCAGCCCGTCCGGCGTTTGAGGACGAGGCCGTCCAGGCCGAAAGGGGGGGTCCGGGGCGCAGCCCCCGGGTCGGGTACGGGAAGGGGCGGCGGGGCGGAGAACCGTCCGGGTGGGGCTACTTCACGGAGCCTGCCATCACGCCCTGGACGAAGTGCCGCTGGAAGGCGAAGAAGACGACCACCGGCACGATGAGCGACAGGAACGCCCCCGGCGCCAGCACGTCGATGTTGCTGCCGAACTGCCGGATCTGCGACTGCAGTTCCACGGTCAGCGGCTGCGCGGAGCTGTCCGCGAACAGCAGCGCGACCAGCATGTCGTTCCACACCCACAGGAACTGGAAGATGGCGAGGCTGGCGATGGCCGGCCGCCCCACCGGCAGCACGAGCCGCGTGAAGATCCGCCACTCGCTGCCGCCGTCCATCCGCGCGGCCTCCAGCATCTCCTTCGGCATCTCGGCGAAGTAGTTCCGCAGCAGGAACACGGCGAACGGCAGCCCATAGGCGACGTGGAAGAGCACCACGCCGGGAATCGTGCCGAACAGCCCGAGCTGCCCGAAGAGTTTGGCGACGGGCAGCAGCCCGATCTGGACGGGCACCACCAGCAGCGCCACCACGACCAGGAAGACCGCGTCCCGTCCGGGGAAGTCCAGCCAGGCGAAGGCGTACCCGGCGAGCGCCGCGACGACCACGACCAGGACCGTCGTCGGCACCGAGATCAGCACGGTGTTCCAGAAGGCCCGGGTGATGCCGGCGTTGCCCAGCAGCGCCGAGTAGTTGTCCAGGGACAGCTGGCCGGGGCTGGCCAGGGCGGTCCACCAGCCGCTCTTCGCGGTGTCCTCGGCGGAGCGCAGGGAGGACAGGAACAGTCCGGCCAGCGGGGTCATCCACACCAGCCCCACCAGTACGAGGAAGGCCTGGACGAACCCGTTGCCCACGTAGCGCTTGACGGCGTTCATCGCTGGTTCCTCCTGAAGCGGCGGACGTTGAAGACCATGGCCGGGACCACGAGCAGCAGGAGCAGCACACCGAGCGCGCTGCCGAGGCCCTGGTCGTTGCCGCCGCCGAACGACACCAGCCACATCTGCGTCGCGAGCACGGTCGCGTCCTGCTGCACGGGGCCGGGCGCGATGATGTAGACGAGGTCGAAGACCTTCATCACGTTGATCACAAGGGTGACGAAGACGACGGTGAGCACGGGCGCGAGCAGCGGCACGGTGATCTTCCGGAAGATCTGCCACTCGTTGGCGCCGTCCATCCGCGCCGCCTCCAGCGCGTCCCGCGGCAGGGAGGACAGCCCGGCACCGATGAGCACCATCGCGAAGCCGGTCCAGATCCACAGGTAGGCGCCGATGATCGCCGGGGTGACGAGCGCCGGGCCGAGCCAGGAGACGCCCTCGTAGGGCGGGGCGAAGTTCTCGGCGGGGAGCTTCACCGCGTAGCTGCCCTCCTGAAGCCCTTCGAAGCGGAAGGAGCCGTCGGCCGCGGTGGTCGTGGTGGCGACCGTCCTTCCGTCGCGCACCGCCTCGACGGTCATCTCGGGCAGTCCGCTCTCCCGCCGGTCGACCACCCCCGGCTCGCCCCCGCCGCCGGGCGTGAAGTCCAGGTAGACGACACCTCGCAGTTCGCCGGGGGCGGACGCGGCCCGCGCCGCCTCGTACGCCGGTTCGGCACCGGAGGGCACCTCGTCGGGGCGGATCCCGACCAGGCCGAGCGTGGCCGTCTCCCCCGCTGGGACGCGGGCCTGGTAGGAGCCGTCGGCGGCCCTGGTCAGGCCCTGCCCGTCCCGGGCCCGGGCGGTGGGGTAGGCCGACGTGCCGGCGAAGGCGTCGTGGACGCCGACGACGGCGGCGTTCAGCACGCCCTTGTCCGGGTCCTCGTCGTAGGCGAGCCGGAAGATGATGCCGGCCGCGAGGAAGGACACCGCCATCGGCATGAACAGCAGCAGTTTGAAGGCGGTGGCCCAGCGGACCTTCTCGACCAGCACGGCGAGGATCAGGCCGAGCCCGGTGAGCAGGACGGGCGCGACGACGACCCAGATCGCGGTGTTGCGGACGGCCTTGAGGGTGGCCGGGTCGCGGAACATCTCGGCGTAGTTCCCGCCGCCCACGAAGCGGGTGCCGGAGGCGTCGAAGAGGCTGCGGCCGACGGAGAACAGCACCGGGTAGACGACGAGCGCGCCCAGCAGGAGCAGCGCGGGCAGGACGAAGAGGACGGCGGCGGTCCGCCCGCGCCGCCGGGCACGCCGTACGGGCGTCCGGGGGGCGGCGACGGGCGGGCGCTCCTCTTTCACGACGGTCGCGGTCATGACCGGTCAGTCCTTGTAGGCCTTGGCGGCCGCGGCCTCGAGCTTCGCCGCGGTCGCCTTCGGGTCGGACGGGTCGCGCAGGAAGTCCTGGAGGATCGCCCACTCGCCGGCGCCCTTGGTGCCGCCGAAGGCCGCCGGGGCCTGGTCGGACATGTCGAAGCGGACCGCGTCGCCGGCCTCGACGAGGGACTCGGCGGTCGCCCGGGTGACGTCGTCGCCGTAGGAGGCGGGGTCGACCTTCTTGTTCGGGGAGAGGAACCCGCCCGCCTCGGCCCACACCTCGGCGGCCTCCGGGGTGGCCAGGTACTCCAGGAGCGCCATGCCGGCCTCGGTGTTCTTGCCGTCCTTGAGGACGACGGCCGCGTCGCCGCCGCTGACCACCGGGGCCTCGCCGTCGCCGACGGCCGGGAAGGGGAAGAAGTTCGCGTCCTCGCCGATCTTTCTGCCGAACTGGTCCTTGGCGACACCGGCCACGAAGTCGCCCTCGTAGACCATGCCGGCCTCGGGTTCGGGGCCGAAGACCTTCTCCACCGAGCCGGGGAAGTCCGTGGTCAGGGCGCCCTTCTGGCCGCCGGCGATGAGCTGCTTATCCTTGAAGAGCTTGCCGAGCGTGGTGAGGGCCTCGACGACGGAGGCGTCGGTCCACTTCAGTTCGTGCGCGGCGAGGGCGTCGTACTTCTCGGGTCCGGCCTGGGAGAGGTAGACGTTCTCGAACCAGTCGGTGAGGGTCCAGCCGTCCTGCCCGGCGACGGAGAAGGCGGCGAGCCCGGAGTCGGAGACGGTGCGCCCGGCCTTCAGCATCTCGTCGTACGTCGTGGGGGCTTCACCCCGGCCTGGTCGAGGGCGTCGGGGCTGTACCAGACGGTCGACTTGTGGGCGGCCTTGAAGTACAGGCCGTACAGGGTGCCGTCGACGCTGCCGTAGTCCTTCCACACCGTGGCGTAGTTGGTGTTCACGGACTTCTGCGCCGTGCCGGACAGCGGCTTCAGCCAGCCGGCCTCGGCGAACTGCTTGAGCACACCGACCTGGGGGACCATCACGACGTCGGGGGCGTTGCCGCCCTCGATCTTGCTGCCGACGACGGTGGAGACGTTGTCGCCGGTGGAGACGAACTCGGTCTTCGCACCGGTCTTCTCGGTGAAGGCGTCCAGCACCTTCTGGAAGTTCTTCTGCTCCGCGCCGGACCAGACACCGGCGACGGTGACCGTCTGACCGCCGAGCGGCTTGTCGCCGCCGCCGGCCGTGACGGGGCCGCCGCCTCCGCAGGCGGTGGCGCCGAGGGCGAGCACCAGGGCGGTGCAGCCGGTGAGCAGGGTGGTACGTCGTCGCATCATCGTCGATGTCCCTTCGAGTTGGGTGACGCGGGGTGGTTCACAGGCCGGCGTCGGCGATCCACCAGGCCGCCGTGGAGCCGGGCAGCACGCCGGCCGGGCAGGGGCTGCTGGCGAGCAGCGGGGCGCCGGGGACCGGTGCCGGGGTGGGCGCGGTGCCGAAGTTGACGGCGCAGACCAGGCCGTCGCCGCGGACGAAGGCGAGGACGCCGGGCGGGGTGTCCAGCCAGCGCAGCGTGCCGTCGCCGAGTTGGGGCAGGGTGGCCCGCAGGTGCAGGCCGTCGCGGTAGAGGTGCCAGAAGGAGCGGGTGTCGGCGAGCGCCCGGTCGGTGGCGTACTCGGCGAACCAGTCGGGCTGCGGCAGCCAGGGCCGGGCGCCCTCGGTGCCGGTGGTGAAGCCGAACGGGGAGGCCTGTCCGGACCAGGGCAGCGGCACCCGGCAGCCGTCGCGGATGCGGGCCCGGCTGCCGGTGCGGTGGAAGATCGGGTCGGTGAGCACGTCGTCGGGCAGGTCGACGACCTCGGGCAGGCCCAGCTCCTCGCCCTGGTAGATGTACGCGGCTCCGGGCAGCGCCAGCATCAGCAGCGCGGCGGCGCGGGCGCGGGCGGCACCGAGTCCGCTGCCGCCGGCGGGCTCGCCGTAGCGGGTGACGGTGCGGACCTGGTCGTGGTTGTTGAGCACCCAGGTGACCGTCGAGCCGGTCCCGGCGATGTCCTGCATCGCCTCGGAGATGACCTTGCGGAAGGCGTCGGAGTCCCAGGGGGCGCCGAGCAGGTCGAAGAAGAAGGCCTGGTGGAGTTCGTCGGGGCGGACGTACGCGGCGTGTTCGCGGGCGGAGGGGACGGAGACCTCGCCGACGAGGAGCCGTTCGCGGCCGTCGCGGGCGGTGTACTCCTCGCACACCGACCGCCAGTGCCGCCACACGTCGTGCACCTCGGGCTGGTTCCAGGCCAGCGGGTTGACCGAGTCACGGGTGCGGGCGTCGGCCTCCGGGTCGTCGGAGTCGGGCAGGTCGGGGTGTTTGAACAGGCCGGCGGCGACGTCGATGCGGAACCCGTCGACGCCCCGGTCGAGCCAGAAGCGGAGGATCCGGTCGAACTCGGCGGCGACCTCGGGGTTGCGCCAGTTCCAGTCGGGCTGCTCGGGCGTGAACATGTGCAGGTACCACTGGCCGGGCCGGCCGTCGGGCTCGGTGACCCGGGTCCAGGCGGGGCCGCCGAACATGGCGTGCCAGTTGTTGGGCGGCTCGGCGCCGTCGGGGCCCCGGCCGTCGGCGAAGTGGAAACGGGCGCGGGCCGGGCTGCCGGGCGGGGAGGCCAGCGCCTCGCGGAACCACGGGTGCTCGCTGGAGCAGTGGTTGGGGACGATGTCCAGCAGCACCCGGATGCCCAGTCGCCGGGCCGCCGCGACCAGTCCGTCGAACTCGGCGAGGTCGCCGAAGAGCGGGTCGACGTCGCAGTAGTCGGCGACGTCGTAGCCGTGGTCGTGCTGCGGCGAGGGGTAGAAGGGGCTGAGCCAGATCCCGTCCACGCCGAGCTTGCGCAGATACGGCAGCCCGGCCCGCACGCCGGCGAGATCGCCGACCCCGTCGCCGGTCGAGTCGAGGAAGCTGCGGACGTAGACCTGGTAGATCACCGCGTCCCGCCACCAGTGGTGCCTGTTCACCCGTTGGCCTGTCTGTCGAGCTGACGGTTATGCATGCATGTTAAGTAGCGGTGACGAGCGAGTGTCAACGAATGTCCGCAAGATACCGGGGAGTTGACAGGGACAAACAGGCAGCAATACGGGCATTGCGCCAGGGAATGAGATGCGCGCGTTACCTAACAGGTAACTAGGAGGGGAGGGTGTGGGCCGCCCGGTTCAGCGGCGCGAGATCGCGGCCAGCTCCCGCGCCAGCCGCCGGACGGCGCTCCCGGGGGTCTCGTGCCCGGTCATCGCGTCGTGCACGACCGCCTGCACGGCCAGGCTCACCTGGTCGTAGTGCGGGCTCTTGGGGCGCGGAGCGGCGGCCAGCACGCTCTGGCGCAGGGTCGGAAGGTACGGGAACGCCTCGATCAGTTCCGGGTCCTCGTACAGGTCGGCCCGTACGGGCGGCAGCGCGCCCCGGGTGAGGACCTGGCGCTGGACGCGCTCGCCGGTGAGGTACGCCAGCAGCCGGGCGGCCGAGTCGGGGTGCCGGGCGTGCGTGCTGATCGCGAGGTTGGAGCCGCCCAGGACGCTGGTGCCGGGCCCGTCCGGTCCGGGCAGGGGTACGGCGCCGACCTTGCCGGCGACCTTCGAGCCGGGGGCGGAGGCGCCGACGTAGGCGTAGGGCCAGTTGCGCAGGAAGAGCAGCCTGCCGTCCTGGAAGGCCCGCTTGGACTCCTCCTCCTTGTAGGCCAGCGCCTCCTTCGGTATCCACCCCTCGCGCACCCGCGGACCAGGAACCCGATGCCCTCGCGGGCCGCCGCCGAGTCCACGGTGACCCGCTCGCCCTCGTCGCCGAGGATCGTGCCGCCGGCCGAGTAGACGGCCTCGGCGGCGTTGACCGTGAGGCCCTCGTAGGGCAGGAACTGGCCCGCGTAGCCGTCGAGGCCGTGCTCCGGGGCGATGGTCCTCGCCTGCCGTTCCAGCTCCGCCCAGGTGCGCGGGGGTGCGACGCCCTCGGCCTCGAGGACGTCCTTGCGGTACAGCAGCAGCCCGGCGTTGGTGACGTACGGCACGGCGTAGAGCCGTCCGTCGTAGGTGGCGGTGCCGACCACCGGCGGCAGGAAGGTGCCGAGCGGGAAGCGGTCGCGGGGCAGCGGGCGTATCCAGCCGGCGGCGGCGAACTCGGAGGTCCAGTTGACGTCGATGTTGAGGACGTCGAACCGGTGGCGGTCGCCGTCGCGCAGGTCGGTGGCCATCTGGGCGCGGGTCTCGTCGGCCGAGTCGGGCAGCTCGACGAGCGTGACCTTCTCGTCGGGGTGGGCCCGGTTCCAGCCCTGGAGGAGCGGTCCGAGATAGTTGGTGAGGTCGCCGGCGGTGGCCAGCGTCAGCGGCCCGCGGCCGTCCGCGGGGCCCTCCTCGGCGCGGGCTCCGGAGGCGACGTAGCCGGTCAGGACCACGACGAGGACGAGGAGGCCCCTTCCGGCGGCGCGTATCCACCGCATAGGTTCCTCCTGGCACGACCTCGTACACCGGGGCGCACGGGGGCGGCACCGGCACCGGGCCACCTCGCCCGGCTGGAGGACATGTATACCCGTTAGGTATGCGCGATACTAGGGTCTGCGGCACATGACGAGAACAGGAGGACCGCCGAGTGCGCCTGCCCCTCCTGGCCCTTCTCGCGCGCGGCCCCGCCCACGGCTACGAGCTGAAGCAGGACCTTGAGCAACTGCTGGGCTCCGCGTACCCTCAGCCGAACGTCGGCCAGGTCTACGTCACCCTCGGCCGCCTCGAGAAGTCGGGGCTGATCGAGGGCGAGGACGTCGAGCAGTCGAGCCGGCCCAACAAGAAGGTCTACCACCTCACCGACGCCGGTCGTCAGGAGCTGCGCGCCTGGTACGAGGAGACGGCGGACGAGCCGCGGGTGCGGGACGAGTTCTTCATGAAGCTCGCCCTCGCGCCGCAGACCGGCCTCGCCGACCAGATCGCCCTCATCAACCGGCAGCGGCGGCAGTACCTCAACACGATGCGGCAGCTGTCGAGGCTGGCCGCCGCCGAAGACCGGGACAACCGCATCGCGCACCTGCTGATCGAGGGCGCGATGCTGCACCTCCAGGCCGACCTCGACTGGCTGGAGCGGTGCCAGGAAGAGCTGGAGGAACTGGAGTGAGCGAGGTCCCCGCTCCGGTGCTGCGCGCCGAGGGCCTGGTCAAGACGCACCACGGCGAGGGAGCGCCGGCCCGGGCCGTGCGCGGCGTCGACCTGTCCGTGCGGCGGGCGAGTTCGTCGCGGTCACCGGCCCGTCCGGCGCGGGCAAGTCGACGCTGCTGCACCTGCTCGGCGGGCTCCAGCGGCCGGACTCCGGCAGCATCCGGCTGGACGGCGAGTCCACCGACGGCTGGTCCGAGGCGCGCTGGGCGGTGGAGCGCAGAAAGCGCATCGGGATCGTCTTCCAGTTCTTCAACCTGGTGTCGAACCTCTCCGTCGCCGACAACGTCGAGCTGCCCGCCCTGCTCGCCGGGGTGCCGCCGAAACGGGCCCGCGCCGAACGGAGGGAACTCCTCGCCGAGCTGGGCCTCGACGGCAAGGAACGCAGCATGCCCGGCGAGCTGTCCGGCGGCGAGCAGCAGCGCGTCGCCCTGGCCCGGGCCCTGGTCAACCATCCGCCGCTGCTGCTGGCCGACGAGCCCGCGGGCAGCCTGGACAGCAAGGGCACCCGCGAGGTGATGCGGCTGCTGTCCCGCTTCCACCAGCGCGGCCAGACGATCCTGCTCGTCACCCACGACGCCCGGCTGGCGAGCGCCGCCGACCGGGTGATCAGCTTCTTCGACGGGCGCATCGCCGACGACGCCGAACTGGACGGCGGCCCGCCGCCGCGCCGCTCCGGCACCTCGGGCGTGCTGGAGCTGAGGGACTGACATGGGTCTCACCGCCGTCACCACCGACGCGAGCCACACGACCGGCGCCGTCCCCGGGACCGTCCCCGGCGTCGTGGGGGCTGAGGCCCGTGCGCGCCACCCTCCGCTGGGCCCACTCCGACCTGCGCACCCACCGTGGCGAGGCGCTGTTCCTGATCCTCGCGACCGCGGGCGTCGTCGCGTCGCTGCTGCTGGCCACCGCCCTGTTCGGCTATGCCACCAACCCCTGGCAGCGGGTCTTCACCCAGGCCCGCGGCGCCCACGTCTGGCTGCACACCACCCCGCCGCCGACACCGGGGACCTGGCCGGACTGGACGGCGTCGAGTCCGTGGCCGGCCCCTATCCCACCGCCGCCACGACCGTCTCGGTCCGCGGCACCCGTGCCTCCGTCGAGCTGCGCGGCACGGCGGGCCCGCCCTCCGTGGGCCGCCCCCTGATCACCTCCGGCACATGGCTCGACCCGGCCGATCCCGACGGAGTCGTCCTGGAGCACCGGCTGGCCCGCGCCCTGCTCGCCCAGCCCGGCGACACCCTCACCCTGCCGGGCACGGCCCGGACCCTGACGGTCGTCGGCATCGCCGACAGCCCCGAGCGGCGCTACCGGCCCGGTGAGCAGCCGGGCCTGGTGTGGGCGCCGCCGGCGGCCGTGCCCGCCCGGACGGCCAGGTCGTCGGGCTGCGGCTGACCGACCCGCAGGACACCGGGTACGCCGTGCAGCGCGCGGTGACCGTGCTGGGGGCGGGCGCGATCGGGCAGGTCTCCACCTGGGAGCAGGCCCGCGCGGAGGCGCAGGGCGACAACCGGCTGCTCGGGCAGGTGCTGGGGCTGTTCGGGCTGGGCGCGCTGCTCGCCGCCGGGCTGGCCGTGCACGGCGCGATCGGCACCCGTATCCGCGGTCATCTGCGGGACATCTCGGTGCTGAAGGCGATCGGGTTCACGCCCGGCCAGGTCGTCCGGGTCTTCCTGCTCCAGCACCTGGCCTACGCGCTGCTGGGCGCCGTGGCCGCGGCCGCCCTCACTCAGGCCCTCGGCAGCCGCGTCCCGGGGCGGCTCGGCGACGCGGTCGGCGTGTGGCAGGGGCTGCCCGGGCACACGTTCGCCCTGCTCGCGGTGCCGGCCGCCGCGGTGCTGTTCATCGGCGCGACCACCGGACTCGCCGCCTGGCGGGCGGGCCGGGTGCCGCCGGTGCCGGTGCCGCGTCCGCCGGCGGCGCGGGGCGGGCGGCTGTCCGGGGCGGCGCGCCGGGCGCTGGGACTGCGGGTGCGCGGGATGCGGGTGCCGCCGGCGCTGGTACTGGGCTGGCGGACGGCGTTCACCCGCCGGACCCGCTCCCCGCCACGGTGGCCCGGCTGGCGCTGCCGCTGCTGCTGATCGTGGTGGCGATGAGCGCGTGGACCACCATCGACCGCTTCCACAGCCGGCCCGAGCAGATCGGCCTGCCCGCCGCGCTCACCGTCCGCGCCGACGCCGGGCTGGGCGAGGGGGACGTGCGCCGGCTGCTGGAGCGCGACCCGCAGGTCGCCGCCACCCACCCGGGGGTCGAGGTGGCCGCGCTGGTGCCGGGCCAGACGGCGACCATCGCGCTGCGCGGCCTCGGCACCCGCGCGGAGCCCTACCCGTACGCCCTGGCCGAGGGCGTGCCGCGACCGGTCCGGACGAGGCGGTGGCCGGGCAGGGGCTGCTGGACCTGCTGGACGTGCGGGTCGGCGACTGGGTGCGGATGACCGTCGGCGACCGGCCGCAGATCCTGCACATCGTGGGCCGCAGCATCGAGCCGGAGAACGCCGGCCGGGTCGTGTCCACCTCGCTCGACACGCTCCGGGAGAACGACCCGGGGCTCCGGCCCACCTTCCACCAGGTCGTCCTCGACGCCGGCGCCGACCCGGGCGAGGTCGCCCGGCGGCTGGCCGGCGCCGGGCAGGGCCGGCTGGACGTGCACACGGTCGCCAATCCGGCGGACGGGCTCTCGCCGCTGCGCGGGGTGGTGGTCGGGCTGATCGCCGTGCTCGCCCTGATCGGGCTGCTGGAGCTGCTCACCGCGATCGGCGGCACGGTCCGGGAGGGTGAACGGGACCTGCTGGCACTCAAGGCGATCGGCCTGTCCCCGCGCCAGATCACCGCGATCACGGTCACGGCCACCGGCTGCACGGCCCTGGCGGCCGTGCTCGCGGCCACGGCACTGGGGCTGCCCCTCGCGCACTGGCTGATCGACGCGCAGGGCGCCTCCAGCGGCATCGGGGCCGGCATCGCGCAGAACCCCTCCCCCGTGCTGCTGCTCGCGCTCGGCGCGGGAGCGGTGCTCGGTGCCGCGGCGCTGGCCGCCCTCCCGGCGGCCCGTGCCGCACGCCGCCGCCTGGCCGACACGCTCGGCGCGGTGGCCTGACGGCGGCGGACGGCCCGGTGACCGGAGGCCGGGCGGGACGGTCAGGCCCGCCCGCGCAGCTCCCGGTAGGCGGCGACGAGGGCCCGGGTGGAGGGGTCCAGGCCGGGTACGTCGGCGCCCTCGGTCAGGGCCGGTTCGACGCGCTTGGCGAGGACCTTGCCGAGTTCCACGCCCCACTGGTCGAAGGAGTCGATGTTCCACACGGCGCCCTGGACGAACACCTTGTGCTCGTAGAGGGCGACGAGCTGGCCGAGGACGGACGGTGTCAGTTCGCCCGCCAGGATGGTGGTGGTGGGGTGGTTGCCGCGGAAGGTCTTGTGGGGGACCAGTTCCTCGGGGACGCCCTCGGCCCGTACCTCGTCGGCCGTCTTGCCGAAGGCGAGCGCCTGGGTCTGGGCGAAGAAGTTGGCCATCAGCAGGTCGTGCTGGGCCTTCAGCGCGTCGCTCAGCTCGCCGACGGGCCGGGCGAAGCCGATGAAGTCCGCCGGGATCAGCTTGGTGCCCTGGTGGATCAGCTGGTAGTAGGCGTGCTGCCCGTTGGTGCCGGGCGTGCCCCACACCACCGGCCCGGTCTGCCACGAGACGGGGCGCCCGTCGCGGTCCACGGACTTGCCGTTGGACTCCATGTCGAGCTGCTGGAGGTAGGCGGTGAACTTCGACAGGTAGTGCGAGTACGGCAGCACGGCGTGCGACTCGGCGCCGAGGAAGTTGCCGTACCAGATGCCCAGCAGGCCCAGCAGGAGCGGGGCGTTGGACTCGGCGGGCGCGTTGCGGAAGTGCTCGTCGACGATGCGGAAGCCGTCGAGCATCTCGCGGAAGCGGTCCGGGCCGATGGCGATCATCAGGGACAGGCCGATCGCCGAGTCGTAGGAGTACCGGCCGCCGACCCAGTCCCAGAACTCGAACATGTTGGCCGTGTCGATGCCGAACTCCGCGACCTTCTCGGCATTGGTCGACAGGGCGACGAAGTGCCGGGCGACGGCGGCCTCGTCACCGAGCGCGCCGAGCAGCCAGCCGCGCGCCGAGGTGGCGTTGGTGATCGTCTCGATCGTGGTGAACGTCTTGGAGGCGACGATGAACAGCGTCTCCGCCGGGTCCAGGTCGCGCAGCGCCTCGTGCAGGTCGGCGCCGTCCACGTTGGACACGAAGCGGAAGGTCAGGTCCCGGGCCGTGTAGGCGCGCAGCGCCTCGTAGGCCATGGCCGGGCCGAGGTCGGAGCCGCCGATGCCGATGTTGACGACGTTCCTGATGCGCTTGCCGGTGTGGCCGGTCCACTCGCCGGAGCGGACCCGGTCGGCGAAGCCGGCCATCTTGTCCAGCACGGCGTGCACCTTGGGCACCACGTTCTCGCCGTCGACCTCGACGACGGCGTCACGGGGGGCGCGCAGCGCGGTGTGCAGCACGGCGCGGTCCTCGGTGACGTTGATCCTCTCGCCGCGGAACATCGCGTCGCGCAGGCCGAAGACGTCGGTGGCGGCGGCCAGCTCGCGCAGCAGCCGCAGCGTCTCGTCGGTGACGAGGTGTTTGGAGTAGTCGATGAGCAGGTCACCGACCGTGAGCGTGTAGCCGGAGCCGCGCCCGGGGTGCGCCGCGAACAGATCCCGCAGATGGGTGTCCGCGATCTCTTCACGGTGCTTGGCCAGAGCGGACCACTCGGGCGTCTGATTCAGCCTGGTACGACCGTCTGCGTTCATGGCCCCCAACCTAGTGGATGGGTACCGGCGCCCCGAACGCCGAGCGGCCGTCACCGGGCACCGCCCGCTGCCCGGCCGGGCCCCAACTCCTAGATCTCGCCCGCAGTTTGGCGAGGGCCTCGGCCAGGATCGCCTCGCCGTCGGCGTCGCTGCGACGCTCGCGCACGTACGCCAGGTGCGTCTTGTAGGGCTCGGTGCGCGGGGGGTCCGGCGGGTTGTCCCGGTCCTGCCCGGCCGGGAAGCCGCAGCGCGGGCAGTCCCAGGTCTCGGGCACCTGCGCGTCGCTGGCGAAACTCGGCTGGGTCTCGTGCCCGTTGGAGCACCAGAAGGAGACGCGCAGACGGGGCGCGGACTCGCCGCGCTCGGCCTCGCCCATCGGCCCCGCACCGACCCGGCTTCCTCGGATCGCGTTGCCACTTGCCACGGTCGTAACTCCCTGCGTGATGGTGCCGCGAAGCGAGTCGGCGTTCCGCTTCGCTGCGAGCGCCTCAGTCTACGTAAGGCCCAACGCGCGTCCAGTGAGCGGAGTTACCACCGCCCAGACGGCGCAGGCCCATGATAGGCCGCGCCGCGGGGCGCGGACCCATACATGGGGCCTTACGAACGGAAGGGCGTGCCGCGGGGGCGTCGCCGCTCAGTTGTTCGTCTTGATGAGCAGGCCGAGCACGACGATGCACGCGACCCACAGCAGACCGACCACCACGGTGATCCGGTCGAGGTTGCGCTCGGCGACCGAGGAGCCGCCGACGGAGGACTGCATGCCGCCACCGAACATGTCGGAGAGGCCGCCGCCCTTCCCCTTGTGCATCAGCACCAGCAGCATCAGCAGCAGGCTGAAGACGATCAGGGCGATGGAGAACCCCATAACCACGGCTGGACCAACTTCCTCGGATGCGGATGGACGACGGGGGCAGGGTGGGCGTGGGCCACCGTGCCCCGCAAGGGTACGACGTTACGCCGCTACCGCATACTCGCGATTCGTCGGGTCGCCTCCGGACGCTCCCGACTGCGGCTCACTGGTCGCGGAAGCGCACGATCTTGACGAACTCGTCGGCGTCCAGCGAGGCGCCGCCGACCAGGGCGCCGTCGATGTCGGCCTGCGCCATGATCTCGGCGACGTTGCCGGCCTTGACGGAGCCGCCGTACTGGATGCGCACCTTGTCGGCGACCTCCTGCGAGTACAGCTCGGCGATCTTGCCGCGGATGGCGGCGCAGACCTCCTGGGCGTCCTCGGCACCGCAGACCTTGCCGGTGCCGATGGCCCAGACCGGCTCGTAGGCGATCACGATCGTCTCGGCCTGCTCGGCCGGGAGGTCCTTCAGGCCGCCCTCGACCTGGGCGAGGGTGTGGGCGACGTGGTTGCCCGCCTCGCGGACCTCCAGCTCCTCGCCGACGCACAGGATCGGGGTGAGGCCGTGCTTGTAGGCGGCCTTGACCTTGGCGTTCACCAGCTCGTCGGTCTCGCCGTGGTACTGGCGGCGCTCGGAGTGGCCGATCGCGACGTAGGTGCACTTCAGCTTGGCCAGCATCGGGCCGGAGATCTCGCCGGTGTAGGCGCCGCCGTCGTGGGCGGAGATGTCCTGGGCACCGTACTTGATCTTCAGCTTGTCGCCGTCGACCAGCGTCTGCACCGAGCGCAGGTCGGTGAAGGGCGGCAGGACGGCGACCTCGACGGCCTCGTAGTCCTTGTCGGCGAGGGCGAAGGCGAGCTTCTGGACGTGGGCGATGGCCTCGAGGTGGTTGAGGTTCATCTTCCAGTTGCCCGCCATCAGCGGCGTGCGGGTGGTCATCGAGGTCAGTCCTCCAGTGCGGCGAGGCCGGGGAGCGTCTTGCCCTCGAGGTACTCGAGGGAGGCGCCACCGCCGGTCGAGATGTGTCCGAATGCCTTTTCGTCGAAGCCGAGGGTGCGGACGGCCGCGGCGGAGTCGCCGCCGCCGACCACGGTGAAGCCTTCGGCGTCGACGAGGGCCTGGGCGACCGCCTTGGTGCCCTCGGCGTAGTCGGGGTGCTCGAAGACGCCCATGGGGCCGTTCCAGAAGACGGTGGCCGCGTCGGCGAGCTTCGAGGCGTACAGCTTGCGGGTCTCGGGACCGATGTCCAGACCCTCCTGGTCGGCCGGGATGGCGTCCGCGGCGACGGTGGTGGGGTTGGCCGGGGCCTTGGTCTTCAGGTCCGGGAAGTCGGCGGCGACCAGCGCGTCGACCGGCAGGACCAGCTCGACGCCCTGCTTCTCGGCGCGCTCCATGTACTCCTTGACGACCGGGATCTGGTCCTCCTGGAGCAGGGACCTGCCGACCTCGTAGCCCTTGGCCTTGAGGAAGGTGTAGGCCATGCCGCCGCCGATGAGGAGGCGGTCGGCCTTGCCGAGCAGCTGGTCGATGACGGCCAGCTTGTCGGAGACCTTGGCGCCGCCGAGGGCGACGACGTAGGGCCGCTGGACGTCCTCGGTGAGCTTCTTGAGGACGCCGACCTCGGTGGCGATGAGGTACCCGGCGTAGTGCGGGAGCCTCTTCGGCAGGTCGAAGACCGAGGCGTGCTTGCGGTGCACGGCGCCGAAACCGTCGCCGACGTAGACGTCGGCGAGGCCGGCCAGCTTGTCGGCGAAGGCGGCGCGCTCGGCGTCGTCCTTCGAGGTCTCGCCGGCGTTGAAGCGCAGGTTCTCGATGACGGCGACCTGCCCGTCGGCGAGGCCGGAGACGACGGCCTCGGCGGAGGTGCCGACCGTGTCCTCGGCGAAGGCGACGTCGGCGCCGAGCAGCTCACCGAGCCGCGCGGCGGCCGGGGCCAGGGAGAACGCCGGGTCCGGGGCGCCCTTGGGCGGCCCAGGTGGGAGGCGACGATCACGCGCGCGCCCGCGTCGGCCAGCGCCTTGACGGTGGGCAGCACGGCGCGGATACGGCCGTCGTCGGTGATGGTGGTGCCGTCCAGCGGCACGTTGAGGTCGGCGCGGACGAAGACACGCTTGCCCGCAACGCCGTCGGTGAGGAGTTCGTCGATCGTCTTCATGCAGGGGCTCCCGGGGGCTCTTGATCGCTCGTGATCCTACGAGGGCTGGTGGTGCTGGACGCGAGGCAGGGCCCGGACAGCGCGACCCTGCGCTGCCCGAGCCCTGCTACCGCATCGAGATGCCTGCTGTCAGGCGATCAGAGCTGCTCGCCGACGAAGACCGTCAGGTCGACGAGGCGGTTGGAGTAACCCCACTCGTTGTCGTACCAGCCGATGACCTTCACGTTCTTGCCCTCCTGGACCATGGTCAGGGAGGAGTCGAAGGTGCAGGACGCCGGGGAGTTGACGATGTCGGAGGAGACGATCGGGTCCTCGGTGTAGTAGAGGATGCCCTTCAGCTCGCCCTCGGCGGCCTTCTGGAAGGCGGCGTTGATCTCTTCCTTGGTGACCTCGCGGGAGAGCTCCAGGACGAGGTCGGTGACCGAGCCGGTCGGGACCGGGACGCGCATGGCGATGCCGTCCAGCTTGCCCTTGAGCTGCGGCAGGACCAGGGCGGTGGCCTTGGCGGCGCCCGTCGTGGTCGGGATGATGTTCTCGGCGGCGGCACGGGCGCGGCGCAGGTCCTTGTGCGGGAAGTCCAGGATGCGCTGGTCGTTCGTGTACGCGTGCACCGTCGTCATCAGGCCCTTGACGATGCCGAAGCTCTCGTCCAGGACCTTGGCCATCGGCGCCACGCAGTTGGTGGTGCAGGAGGCGTTGGAGATGACGTGGTGGTTCGCCGGGTCGTAGGTGTCCTGGTTGACACCCATCACGATGGTGACGTCCTCGTTCTTCGCCGGAGCGGAGATGATGACCTTCTTGGCGCCACCGGTGATGTGCTTCTCGGCGTCTTCCTTCTTGGTGAAGATGCCGGTGGACTCGATGACGATGTCGACGCCCAGCTCGCCCCAGGGGATCTCGGCGGGGTTGCGCTCGGAGAGGACCTTGATGGTCTTGTCGCCGACGGTGATGGTGTCCTCGGTGTGCGAGACCTCCTGCGGCAGGCGGCCGAGGATGGTGTCGTACTTCAGCAGGTGAGCGGTGGTCGCGGTGTCACCCAGGTCGTTGACAGCCACGATCTCGATGTCTGCACCCTGCTCCAGCAGCGCGCGGAAGTAGTTACGACCGATGCGGCCGAAGCCGTTGATGCCTACGCGGATCGTCACGAACCGATCTCCTCGTTGGGTACGCCGGCCCGATGTGCCGGCGAGCTGTATTTGGGATGTCCCCGACCGCCTACGACCCTACCTCTCCGACGCCTGGTGAGTGACATCGAGACGGCCCATACACGGCATGGCGGCCCGTACCCGCCGGTAGGGGTACGGACCGCCCGGGACGACGGGACGGATCACCCGATTTCGCTACAGGACGTCAAGCGCTGCCGACCGGCCGGTTCACTCGTCCAGGGCCCTCAGCGCCTTTCTCACCACGGCCGCCCGGTCGGCCGCCGAGGTGAGGTGTTCCAGTCCGAACCCGAGCAGGACGGTGTCGTCGGTGGTGACGGCGCCGTACGTCCGGTACAGGGCTCCGGTGCGGGTCCAGTCCTTGCGGACGGCCGGGCTGCCCGGCGGGGGTCCGGCGGCCCGCCACGCGCCCAGCGAGGTCTCGAAGCCCTCCGCGCCGGACGCGGTGCCGCCGACGACGAGCGCCGTCTCGTCGGCCAGCACGCCGCGTCCGCCGGTGCCGGGTCGGTGACGTAGCTGATCGACACCTCGGCGGTCCTGCCGGCGTACGCGCCGAGGTCGAACTCCACCTGCCGCCAGCCGCCGGAGGACCCGGTGAGGCTGTTCCAAGCCCCGCTGGTGCCGGTCGCGGCGCAGCCGCCGGAGGAGACGGTCAGGTACCGCTCCAGCCACGGGTGCTCACCCACGTAGAAGCCGGCCGCGCACTCCGCCGGGACGTCGGTGGAGGTCGCGCCGCCCGTCTCGGGGAGCGTGGTCCAGTCGTCGGACCCGGCGGTGCGGGCCTCGACCAGCACATGGTCGTACCCCTGCTCGGTGTCCCACAGCAGGTGGGTGCGCAGGGTGGGCTTCTCCGCCGCGCTCACCCCGCCGAGGTCGACGGTGCGGGTGAGGCGCTTGTAGGCGTCGTCGGTGTGCACGGCCGCGGCCATGAAGCCGCCCGCGTAGGGCCCGTACGGGTTGACGGTGCCGGCGAACTCTCCCGCGCCCTCGCTCGCGAACTGCGGATGATCGTCGGCGGGCAGCTCGTCCGAGGTGACGCTGTAGGTCCCCGCCTCGTCCAGCGGGTTGCCGGGGCGTCGCCGAGCGGACCGCCGGCGCCCTCGAGGCGTCCGGAGCCGGTGAAGCCGGTCGCGCCGGAGGTGGAGGTGCGGGTGTAGGCACCGAGGTAGTACTGGCTGAAGTCGTCGGACAGGGTGCCGTCCCCGAGGTCGACGCTGCCGCCGGCCCGTTCGCCCGCCTCGATCAGCTTGCCGCCCTCGTTGAGGTAGGCGCGCAGCTGGAGCTGGGTGGCGTTGCCCGGGGTGGCCGCGCCGGTGTAGTGGACGACGGTGCCGAAGTGGGAGAGGACGCCGAGCGCGTCGGGCGCACCCTGGGTGGCGACGTCCCACACGACCGGCCGGCGGCCGTCGGCCTTCAGCGCGTCCACGTACGCCCGCGCCTGCGTGGCCTTCGCGCCCTCCTCGGCGACGACGAGGACGTCGGCGCGGGGCCGTTCGGCGACGGTGTAGGTGAAGTGCCCGCCGGCGACCGGTCTGCCGTGCCGTCCGTGTCCCGTCCGGCCGGTGAACCACACCTCGACCCGGTCGCCCGGCTCGCCGTCCTTCACCTCGGCGCGGTACTCGTCGAAGTAGAGGTTGTCCTCGCCGCCGTAGGTCTCGCCGCCCTTCCAGGGCGTGAGGCGCACGTCGTGCACCCGGCCGCCGTTGACCCGGTACTTCAGCTCCTTGTCGCGCACCGACTTGCGGACGACGACGGACACCTCCTGGCCGGCGCCGCGCCCGTACGACGTGGAGAACGCGGCCGGCGTGAAGTCGGCGGCCTCCAGGCCGACCGCGGAGTCCGGCCGGTCGGGGTGGGCGGCGGACTCGGCGACGGAGAGCGCGAAGGGCACGTTCTTGGCGAACTCCTCCTGGATCAGCTTCTCGTCGTCCGGGAACGTGAAGATGGACCGGCAGTCCCGCGCCTCCCACGCGTCGTCCGGGTGGGCGTTCGAGACGGACTGGCAGGTCGACATCTCGGGGGTGAACATGGCCAGGCCGTTGACGTTCGCCGCGTGGCCGTCCGCCTCGCCGTTGGTGGTGTACAGCTCGGAGGAGACCTGCGGGCGGTATCCGGGGATCGCGGAGTTCTCCGGGGTTCCGGCGAGGGCCTCGTAGAGGACGTCGTCGGGGTGTGGGTGGCGACCTGCCAGCCGACGCCGTAGAGGAGGAGTTCGGCGGCGGAGTGGTAGTTGATGCCGAACGTGAAGCCGATGCGCTTCTGGAAGGCGTCGATGGCCCGGGTCTCGGGCTCGGAGTTCGGGCCCGCGCCGCGGTAGGTCTGGCTGGCGGGGTCCGGGGACGAACCCTCGTCGTCGTAGCCCCACTTGTAGGCGAAGTTGCGGTTGAGGTCGACGCCGTCGCCGGTGGAGATCCGGCCGTCGCCGTTGACGTCCCGCAGGTTCTTGCGCCACAGGCGGTTGTCGTCGTCGGCGAAGGTGTGGTCGTAGCCGTCGGGGTTGGCCGACAGCACGAACCACAGTTCGGTGGAGTCGACGATCTTCTTGATCCGCCGGTCCTTCTTGTAGTTGTCCAGGTAGTGGTGCATCAGCCGCCGGGTCATCTCCGGGGTGATCCACTCCCGCGCGTGCTGGTTCGACATGTAGAGGACGGCGGGTTTGGCGCCGTCCCGGGTCCGGTCGGCGTGCCGGGTGAGCTTGAGGGCGAGGATGTCCTGCCCCCTGACCGTCTTGCCGATGGAGACGACCTTGGTGAGGCCGGGGTGCTCCCGGGCGGTGCGGAGGATCTCCTCCTTCAGGCCGCCGCGCCCGCTGTACGGCCGGAAGACGCCCTCGGCGGCCTCCTCGACGCGTTTCTCCGCCCGGGTCGACAGGGTGTGCTCGGTGAGCTTCACGCCCTGCTTGCCCAGCTTCTGCGCCTGCTGGTCGGTGAGGTAGACCTCGACGGTGGCCGTGCCCTTCTCGGGCACCTGCTCGCCGAGTTCGTGACCGTCCTGGCCGGCGGCCAGCAGCAGGGGTACCTGGCGCTGGGTGACGTCGGCGCGGAAGACCTTCACCTCGTCCGCGTCCGGCTGCGCGGCCCGGCCGGTGGGCGGGGACGCGGTGGGTGCCGGTTGTGCCTGGGCGACGGGAGCGACGCCGGCGCCGCCGAGCAGGAGTGCGCCGACAGCGAGGATCGATCTCGCTTTGTGTCTCATGAACCCCCCTTGCAGAGGTTCGCCACAGCAGCGAACAGGTTGCCAGGCTCATGACACTCCAAGATCCAGTCAAGAGCGCGACTGCGACACGGAACCGGGGTGAGACTCACCCGGGCGGACGCGGGCCCCGGGGCGGGGCCCGGAGGCGGGGCCGGGGCGGGGCGAGCGTCGGGGTACGGGCGCGGGGTGCGGGTCATCCCCGACCCAGCCGCCAGCAAACGCGCCGCAGGGCGCCAGAGGGCCGCGTCATCACCGACCCAGCCGCGGGCAGTCGTGCCGCAGGGCGGCACGGGTGGGCGCGGCGGCACCCCGGCAACGCCGGGCACATTCAGGGGCGTGAGCCTGCGCCGGCCCGCTCGGGACGCCGGCCGGGCGACGCGGGCCGGACCGCACCCAGCTCGCACCCGGACCGCAGCCAGCCCGCGGCCGGACCGCACCCAGCCCGCACCCGCCGTCACCCGCCGGTCAGGCGACCGCCACGCACCCGTCGCCCACCGGCCGGGCAACCGGCAACCGGCGACCGCCGGCAGACGACCGTCGGCAGACGACCGCCAGCCGCCGGAGGCCCCCGCGTGGGCCGGCCCCCACCCCGCAACCGCCGGAGGTCACCCCGCGAGATTGTCGGCCAGTTCCTCGGAGAGGTTCGCCTCCGTGCCCGGGATACCGAGATCCGCCGCACGCTTGTCGGCCATGGCCAGCAGCCGCCGGATCCGCCCCGCGACCGCGTCCTTCGTCAGCGGCGGGTCGGCGAGCGCGCCCAGCTCCTCCAGGGACGCCTGCTTGTGCTCCATGCGCAGCCGCCCGGCGGCCGCCAGGTGCTCCGGCACGTCCTCACCGAGGATCTCCAGCGCCCGCTGCACCCGGGCACCGGCGGCGACCGCCGCCCGGGCGGACCGCCGCAGGTTGGCGTCGTCGAAGTTGGCGAGGCGGTTGGCGGTGGCCCGCACCTCGCGCCGCATCCGGCGCTCCTCCCAGGCCAGCACCGAGTCATGCGCGCCGAGCCGGGTCAGCAGAGCCCCGATCGCGTCGCCGTCCCGGACCACGACCCGGTCCACTCCCCGCACCTCGCGGGCCTTCGCGGCGATCGACAGCCGGCGCGCCGCGCCGACCAGGGCGAGCGCCGCCTCGGGACCGGGGCAGGTCACCTCCAGGGAGGAGGAGCGGCCGGGCTCGGTGAGCGAACCGTGCGCCAGGAAGGCACCGCGCCAGGCGGCCTCGGCGTCGCAGGTGGCCCCCGAGACCACCTGCGGGGCAGCCCTCGGATCGGCCTGCCCCGCCCGTCGACGAGGCCGGTCTGGCGGGCCAGCTGGTCACCGCCCGCGACCACCCGGACGACGTAACGCGACCCGCGGCGCAGCCCGCCCGGCGCCATCACGATCAGCTCGGAACCGTGGCCGAAGATCTCCAGGATGTCCCGCTTGAGCCGGCGGGCCGCCATCGAGGTGTCCAGCTCCGCCTCGATCACGATGCGCCCGCTGACCAGGTGGAGGCCGCCGGCGAACCGCAGGATGGCCGACACCTCGGCCTTTCTGCAGCAGGTCCGGGTGACGGGGAGCCGGGAGATCTCGTCCTTCACCGCTGCCGTCATCGCCATGGGCCGATCCTTCCATGCATCCGAAAAATACGGTCGTACGCGGCGGCCAGCAGCTCCGGGTCGTGCCTCGGGGTCCCGTCGGTCCGGGCCACCGGAGCCAGCTCGACCGCGGCGCCGAACCGCTTGGCGGCGTCGGTCAGCGAGTCCCGGTCGGGCACGGCAGCCTCGTCGGCCAGCACCACGTCCAGGGCGAGTTTAGGGGCGTGTCGTCCCAAAACCTCCAAATGACGCTGCGGGGAGAAGCCCTCGGTTTCTCCGGGCTGCGGGGCGAGGTTCAGGGAGAGCACCCGGCGCGCCTTGGTCTCGGTGAGGGCGTCCAGGAGATCGGGCACCAGCAGATGCGGGATGACCGAGGAGAACCACGAGCCGGGGCCGAGCACCACCCAGTCCGCGTCCAGGACGGCCTCGACCGCCTCGGGCACGGCGGGCGGGTCGGCGGGCACCAGGTGCACGGACTGCACCTCGCCGGGGGTCAGGGCGACGGTCGCCTGGCCGCGGACGGTGTCGACGTCCTCGGGCCGTTCCGGATCGTGGCCGCGGACCAGTGCCTGGAGCTCCAGCGGCACGGCCGACATGGGCAGCACCCGCCCGTGCGCGCCGAGCAGCTTGCCGACCAGGTCCAGGGCCTGGACATGGTCGCCGAGCTGCTCCCACAGGGCGACGATCAGCAGGTTGCCGACCGCGTGGCCGTGCATCTCGCCCGGGACTGGAAGCGGTGCTGGATGACGCGGGCCCAGGTCTGGCCCCAGTCGTCGTCGCCGCACAGCGCGGCCAGCGCCTTGCGCAGGTCACCGGGCGGCAGCACGCCCAGCTCGTCGCGCAGCCGCCCGCTGGAGCCGCCGTCGTCGGCCACCGTGACGACGGCGGTGAGGTCGCCGGTGATCCGGCGCAGTGCGGCGAGCGAGGCGGACAGGCCCATGCCGCCGCCCAGCGCGACGACCTTGGGCTGGGTGCCCCGGCGGCGTGGCCGGCCGCCACGCGCCTCGGCGGCCCGGCCGGTGCGGGCACCGCCGCCCCGGCCGCCGCGCCCCTCGGGCACCACCCTGCGCAGCCTGCTCAGCCGCGGTGTACGTTCGGTCATTCCCGTCCCATGTCCCGGTGGACGACCACCGTCTCCACGCCTTCCGCGGCGAGCCGGGCGGCGAGCTTCTCCGACATGGCCACGGAACGGTGCTTGCCGCCCGTGCATCCCACGGCGATGGTCACATAGCGCTTGCCCTCACGACGGTAGCCCGCGGCAACGAGCTGGAGCAGCTCGGCGTAGCGGTCGAGGAACTCCTTCGCGCCGGGCTGGTTGAGGACGTACGCCGACACCTCCTCGTTGAGGCCGGTGAAGGGACGCAGCTCCGGCACCCAGTGCGGGTTGGGCAGGAACCGCATGTCCACGACCAGGTCGGCGTCGACCGGGAGGCCGTACTTGAAGCCGAAGGACATCACCGTGGCCCGCAGCTCGGGCTCCTCCTCGCCGGCGAACTGGGCGTCCATCTTGGCGCGCAGCTCGTGCACGTTGAGGCTGGAGGTGTCGATCACCAGGTCGGCGTCGCCGCGCAGCTCGCGCAGCAGCTCCCGCTCGGCGGCGATGCCGTCGACGATGCGGCCGTCGCCCTGGAGGGGTGCGGGCGGCGCACCGACTCGAAGCGGCGGACCAGGGCCTCGTCGGAGGACTCCAGGAAGACGATGCGCCGGGTGACGCCGCGCGCGTCGAGGTCCGCGAGGGACTCGCGCAGGGCGTCGAAGAAGCGCCGGCCGCGGACGTCGACGACGACCGCGATCCTGGCCACGTTCCCCTGCGAGCGGGCGCCGAGCTCGACCATCGTGGGGATCAGCGCGGGCGGCAGGTTGTCGACGACGAACCAGCCGAGGTCCTCCAGGCACTTGGCCGCCGTCGACCGGCCGGCCCCGGACATGCCCGAGATGATCACCAGTTCGGGGATGGCCGCGTCGGCGCCGTTGGTGTCCTTGCCCGTGCTCACGTGGTCTCCGTCGTCGTGGCCGCGTCCGCCGGGCGCCTCGCCCGGGGCGTGTCCACGGCGGTGGTGTCGTGTCCGCCCGGGTCCCGGCGGGCGCCGGGGCGCCGTGCGCCGGGTCGGGCGCGGGGGTGGCGCCGGGCGTGCCCTCGGCGCGGGCCGGTTCGGCTGTGGGGTGTGCGTCGTGCTCGGTCATCTCTCCTGCCCCCGTCGTTCGTCCGGGAAGCCCGCGGTCACGGGTTCCCCCGGGGCGTCCGCCGTCGTCTCGGGCGCCCCGTCCTCGTCTTCCATGATCTCTCCGGTCGCCGTGTTCACGGCGGGTGCGGCCGGGCCGCGGCGGCGAAGGCCGCGAGGACGGTCTCGGCCGTCTTGCGGCCTATGCCGGGAACCTCGCAGATCTGGTCGAGGGTCGCGGACCGGAGCCGCTTCACCGATCCGAAGTGTTTGATCAGCGCCTGCTTGCGGGTCTCGCCGAGGCCCGGCACGTCGTCCAGGGGCTGGAACGGATGCGCCGGGAGCGCTTGGAGCGCTGATAGGTGATCGCGAAGCGGTGCGCCTCGTCACGGACGCGCTGCAGCAGGTACAGGCCCTCGCTGGTGCGGGGCAGGACCACCGGGTCGTCCTCGCCGGGGAGCCAGACCTCCTCCAGCCGCTTGGCCAGGCCGCACACCGCGACGTCGTCGATGCCCAGCTCGTCCAGGGCCCGCTGCGCGGCGGCCACCTGCGGCTTCCCGCCGTCCACGACGACGAGCTGCGGCGGGTAGGCGAAGCGCTTGGGCGGCCGTCGTCGTCCTTGAGCGCGTCGGTGCCGTTCACGGCCTCGCCGTCGGGCGGCTGTCCGTCCTCCGTCCACTCGCCGGTCCGCTCCTTCTCGGCGAGGTAGCGCCGGAAGCGGCGGGTGATCACCTCGTGCATGGACCGGACGTCGTCCTGGCCGGTGCCGTGCCAGATCTGCGTGTCCCCGGCGCGGCCCTTGATCTGGAAGCGCCGGTACTCGCTCTTGCGGGCCAGGCCGTCCTCGAAGACGACCATGGAGGCGACCACGTCCTCGCCCTGGAGGTGGGAGATGTCGTAGCACTCGACGCGAAGCGGGGCGCTGTCCAGGCCGAGGGCGTCGGCGATCTCCTCCAGGGCGCGCGAGCGGGTGGTCAGGTCGGAGGCCCGCTTGGTCTTGTGCAGGGCGAGCGCCTGCTGCGCGTTGCGCTGCACGGTCTCCATCAGGGCCTTCTTGTCGCCGCGCTGCGGGATGCGCAGGGACACGCCGGAGCCGCGCCGGCCGGCCAGCCACTCCTGCACCGGCTCCACCGGGTCGGGCAGCGCCGGGACCAGCACCTCCTTGGGGACGGCGTCGCCGCTCTCCTCGCCGTACAGCTGCTGGAGGGCGTGCTCGACCAGGGCGCCGGTGGTGATCTCCTCCACCTTGTCGGTGACCCAGCCGCGCTGGCCGCGCACCCGTCCGCCGCGCACGTGGAAGATCTGGACGGCCGCCTCCAGCTCGTCCTCGGCGACGGCGATCAGATCGGCGTCGGTGGCGTCGGCCAGGACGACCGCGTTCTTCTCCATGGCCTTCTTCAGGGCGCCGATGTCGTCGCGCAGGCGGGCCGCCCGCTCGTACTCCATCTCCTCGGCGGCCTCGGCCATCTGCTTCTCCAGGCGGCGCAGATAGGTGCCGGTGCGGCCGGCCATGAAGTCGCAGAACTCCTCGGCCAGCTCCCGGTGCTCCTCGGCCGAGACGCGCTCGACGCAGGGCGCGGAGCACTTGCCGATGTAGCCGAGGAGGCAGGGGCGGCCGGTGCGGGCGGCGTTCTTGAAGACCCCGGCCGAGCAGGTGCGGACCGGGAAGACGCGCAGCAGCAGGTCGACCGTGTCGCGGATCGCCCACGCGTGCGCGTACGGCCCGAAATAGCGCACGCCCTTCTTCTTGTGGCCGCGCATGACCTGCACGCGCGGGTACTCCTCGTTCATCGTCACCGCGAGGTACGGGTAGCTCTTGTCGTCGCGGTACTTGACGTTGAAGCGGGGGTCGTACTCCTTGATCCAGGAGTACTCCAGCTGCAGGGCCTCGACCTCCGTGGACACCACCGTCCACTCCACGGACGCGGCGGTGGTGACCATGGTCCGGGTGCGCGGGTGGAGGTTCGCCACGTCCTGGAAGTAGTTCGCCAGGCGCTGGCGCAGGCTCTTCGCCTTTCCGACGTAGATCACCCGGCGGTGCTCGTCCCGGAACCTGTACACCCCGGGGGAGTCCGGGATCTGTCCCGGACTGGGGCGGTAGCTGGAGGGGTCGGCCATGACTCACACCCTACTGGCGACGACCGACACTCCGGCGGGCCTGTGGACGACACCCCGCGGCGCCTGTGGATCACGCCCGCCCCGGCCCGCCGGTCGGCCCGTGCGATCTCGGCCAGAGGACCGGCCGCGTCCCGCCGGAGGTGTTGTCGGGGCCTGGGCGGCACGCTTCAATGCGGGGGACCTCGGGGCCCTGAACGGCGGCGTACGGATGTGAAGACGCGTCCGCGCCGCGCCGGGGGCGGCCGGCTCCGGGGCTTCGGCGTCGAACGGTCTGACCAGCCGTGGTGAACCTTCACAGAAAGGCCCCTGCATGCCGCACGCCACACAGCACGCGGACGTCCAGCACGCCCCGCCGGACGCGGACCCCGCCGCGGCGGAACTCGACTCCGTCCTGCGCGGCGGGCCCTTCCACGTCGCCCTGCGCGCCGCGATCGCCGCGCGGGGCCTGCCGTTGCAGCGCGTGCAGCACCACCTGTCCCGGCACGGGGTGACGGTGGGCGTCACGAGCCTCAGCTACTGGCAGCAGGGGGCCCGGCGTCCGCAGCGCCCCGAGTCGCTGCGGGCGGTGCGGGCGCTGGAGGAGATCCTCGACCTGCCGGAGGAGTCGCTGATCCGGCTGCTGTCCGACACCGGGGCGTCCGCGTCCGGCCAGGGGGCCGCCTGCCGTTCCCACCGGGCGCAGGTGGCGGCCTCGGGCGTCCTGGACCGGCTGCTGGCCGAGCTGGACCACGCTCCGGACGGCGGGCCGCACACCGTCGCCCACCACGAGCGGGTCCTCATCGGGGCCGCCGGGAGCTGGTGGGCCGTGAGTCGCAGCTGATCGTCCGCGCCCACCGGGACGGCGTCGACCGGTTCCTGGCCGTCCACCACGGCGACCCCGGCTGTGTGCCCGGCCGGATGGCCGTCCACGCGCTGGAGAACTGCCGGACCGGGCGGGTCCGCCGGCACCACGAGACCGGCGTGCTCGTCGTCGAACTGCTCTTCGACGCCCGGTTGCGGGCCGGGGACACGCATCTGTTCCGCTACGGCGTGGAGGACGGCACGGCGGGCGCGTCGCACGAGTGCGTCCGCGAGTTCGGCGCGGCGGGCGGCCAGTACGCGCTCCAGGTGCGGTTCGACGCGGGCGCCCTGCCCGTGCGCTGCCACCGGTTCACCCAGCGGTCGGCGGCGGCACCGCGCGGGGGCTCAGGGAGCTGGAGCTGAGCGGGCGGCACCACTCGGTGCACCTGGTGGAGCCACGGGTCCGTCCGGGGATCCTGGGCATCGGCTGGGACTGGGAGTGAGCGGGCGTCCGGGCCGCGCCCGGCCCGGACGACGCCCGTCCGCCGGCGCCCGGCGCGCTCAGGCCTCGGGGCCCGCGACGATCCTGCCGTCCCGCACCCGGACCGGCAGCTCGGTCAGCGGCACCGTGGCGGGAGCGTGCAGCACCTCACCGGTCCGGGCGTCGAACTCGCTGCCGTGACAGAAGCACGTCAGCTTGGTGCCCTCCAGCTTGGTCATCGGGCACCCCGCGTGCGTGCAGACCGAGCTGTAGGCCGTGAGCGAGCCGTCCTCGGCCCGGCTGACCACCACCTTCTGGTCCCGGTACAGCTTCGCGCCGCCCCGGGCGACCTCCTGCTCACCGCCCAGTTCCACGGGCCCGGTCGGCGTGGCCGGCCCGGCGGTGTCCTCGCCCGGGGAGCAGGCGGCGGCTCCGAGACCGGCGACGGGTGCGACGGCGGCGCCCCGCAGGACGGTACGACGGCTCGGGGCGGGGCGGCCGGGCATGGGTCTCTCCACTGGTCAGGGGCGGGTGCAGGGCGACGATAACGAGCGGTGCCGCTCCGGCCGGAGGCGGGGTGGGCGGACGTAAACGCTTGCGCAAGCGTTTACGTCCGGCTCGGGAATGGGATACGGTCCCCGCCAGCGGCCGAAGGAAGGGGGTGCGCCGATGGCGACCATGGCCGATGTCGCACGGAGCGCCGGCGTCTCCGTCGCCACCGTCTCGCACGTCCTGAACGGCACCCGGCCGGTGCTCCCCCACACCCGCCAGGCCGTCCTCGAGGCCGTCGAGGAACTCGGCTACACCCCCAACACCCTCGCCCGCTCCCTGGTGACCGCCCGGACCCGGTCGATCGGACTGGCCGTCTCGGCGATCAGCAACCCCTACTTCACGGAGATCCTCCAGGGCGTCGAGGCGGCCGCCCTGGAGCACGGGTACGGGCTTCTCATCGCCGACCCGCACGACGACCCCGGCCATGAGCGCAAGGTCGTCCAGCTGCTGCACGAGCGCCGTGTGGACGGCATGATCGTCGCCCCCTCCGCGAACCCGCGCGACCTGCTCGCCTACCTCGGCAGGCACCGGGTGCCGACGGTGCTCCTGGACCGTGTCGTGGACGCCCCCGAGGACGGCGCCGCCCGCTTCGACCAGGTGTGCGCCGACAGCGCGGAACCGACGACACGGCTGGTCACTCATCTCGCCGGGCTCGGCCACCGGCGGATCGGCCTGGTCGCCGGCCGGCCGGGGCTGAGCACGACACGGGAGCGGATCACCGGCTACCGGCACGGACTGGCGGCGGCCGGGCTGCCGTACGACGAACGGCTGCTGGCGCACGGCGACTCCGAGGCCGCCGGCGGTGCCAAGGCCACGGAGGCGCTGCTGTCGCTCGCGGCGCCGCCCACCGCCGTCGTCACCGCCAACAACGCCATGACCATCGGCGCGCTGCGCGCCCTGCGCGACCGCCGTCTGTCCGTACCCGGCGACATCGCCCTGTGCTGCTTCGACGACTTCGCCTGGGCGGATCTGTTCGAGCCCCGGCTCACGGCGATCGCCCAGCCCAGCCGGGACATCGGCGCCCGGGCCGTGCAGGTGCTGCTCGAACGCCTCGCCGCGCCGGACCGGCCCGCCCGGACGCTGCGGCTGCCCTGCTCCTTCGTCCACCGCACCTCGTGCGGCTGCCCGAACAGTCGGCCGGGAAAGGAACCCCCGCATGATCGTCGTCGCCGGTGAGGCACTGATCGACCTGGTACCGCAGGGCACCGGTGCCCTGGCCACGCTGACCCCGGCACTCGGCGGCGGACCGTACAACACGGCCGTGGCGCTGGGCCGGCTCGGCTCCCCCGTCGCCTTCTGCTCCCGGGTCTCCCGTGACGCCTTCGGCGAGGCCCTGCTGGAGCGGCTGCGGGACACCGGCGTGGACGTCACCCCCGTGCAGCGCGGCGCCGAGCCGACGACGCTCGCGGTCGCCACGGTCGGCGAGGACGGCTCGGCCGCGTACTCCTTCTACGTGGAGGGCACGGCGGACCGGCTGTTCGCGGCCCCCGCCGCACTGCCGCCCGGCACCCGGGCGGTCTCCTTCGGCACCTGCTCCCTGGTGCTGGAGCCGGGGGCGAGCGCGTACGAGGAGCTGATGCGGGACGCGGCCGGCCGGGCCTGTTCACGGCGCTGGACCCGAACATCCGGGCCGGGCTGATCGCGGACCCGGACGCCTACCGGGCCCGGTTCAAGAGCTGGCTGCCGTCGGTGTCGCTGCTGAAGCTGTCCGCCGAGGACGCCGAGTGGCTCGGCGGCGGGCCGCGCGAGTGGCTGGCGGCCGGGCCGGCCGCGGTCGTGGTCACCCGGGGCGGTGACGGACTGACCGTGTTCACCCGCGAGGGCGGCGAATACGCGGTGCCGGGCGAGCGGGTCGACGTGGTCGACACCATCGGCGCCGGCGACACGGTGAACGCGGCGCTGCTGCACGGGCTCGCGGTGCGGGACGCGCTCGACGCGCGGGCGCTGGCCGCACTGGGCCCGGACGGGTGGAGGGATCTGCTGGGGTTCGCGGCGCGGGCCGCCGCGGTCACCTGTTCACGGGCGGGGCGGAACCGCCGTACGCCCACGAGGTGGCCGGCTGACGCGGCGCGTCCGACCGGCCGACGCGGCGTGCCCCCGGTGTCTCGGGGGACACGGCGCGTCGTGCCGATCGGACCGCGGCCGGGTGTCAGGCCTTCCGGGCCCGCGTGCTCTTCTTGGCGGCGGTCTTCGCGGTCGTGGCCGTCTTCGCGGTCTTGGCCGCCTTCGCGGTCGTGGCCGCCTTCGCGGTCGTGGCCGTCTTCGCGTCGACCGTCTTCGTCGCCGTCTTCCTGGCCGTCGACTTCGCCGCCGCGGTCTTCGCGGCCGTCCTGCGCACCGCCTTGACCGGCGCCGCGTCGCTGATCCGGTCGGCGCCCAGGATGTCCCGCAGGAACTTGCCGGTGTGGCTGGCGGGAACCGCGGCGACCTGCTCGGGGGTGCCCTCGGCGACGACCAGGCCACCGCCCGCGCCGCCCTCGGGGCCCATGTCGACGATCCAGTCGGCGGTCTTGATCACGTCGAGGTTGTGCTCGATGACGATGACCGTGTTGCCCTTGTCGACCAGGCCGGACAGGACCCTGAGCAGCTTGTTGATGTCCTCGAAGTGCAGACCGGTGGTCGGCTCGTCCAGGACGTAGACCGTGCGTCCGGTGGAGCGCTTCTGCAGCTCGCTGGCGAGCTTGACGCGCTGTGCCTCGCCGCCGGACAGGGTGGTCGCGGACTGGCCGAGACGGACGTAGCCGAGGCCGACGTCGTTCAGCGTCTTCAGGTGGCGGGAGATCGCCGGGACGGCCTCGAAGAAGTGCATCGCCTCCTCGATCGGCAT
Source organism: Streptomyces sp. SW4 (assembly GCA_003248315.1). Lineage (GTDB taxonomy): Bacteria > Actinomycetota > Actinomycetes > Streptomycetales > Streptomycetaceae > Streptomyces. The sequence goes on along the minus strand of QKWM01000004.1, from coordinate 4,116,155 downwards.
GTTCAGGACCTCGGCGATGGACTTGCCCTTGTAGTGGACCTCCAGGGTCTCCCGGTTGTACCGGGCGCCGTGGCAGACCTCGCACGGGACGTAGACGTCCGGGAGGAAGTTCATCTCGATCTTGATCGTGCCGTCGCCCGCGCAGTTCTCGCAGCGGCCGCCCTTGACGTTGAAGGAGAACCGGCCCGGCATGTAGCCGCGGACCTTCGCCTCGGTGGTCTCGGCGAACAGCTTGCGGATGTGGTCGAAGACGCCGGTGTACGTCGCCGGGTTGGACCGCGGGGTGCGGCCGATGGGCGACTGGTCGACGTGCACGACCTTGTCGACCTGGTCGTCGCCGTCCACGCGCGTGTGCCGCCCGGGGACGCTGCGGGCGCCGTTCAGCTCCCGGGCCAGGTGGGTGTACAGGATGTCGTTGACCAGCGTGGACTTGCCGGAGCCGGAGACTCCGGTGACGGCCGTGAACACGCCCAGCGGGAAGGACACGTCGATGTCCTTCAGGTTGTTCTCCCGGGCGCCGTGCACGGTGAGGCGGCGGGACGGGTCCACCGGGCGGCGGAGGTCGGGCAGCGGGATGGCCTTCTTCCCGGACAGGTACTGCCCGGTCTCCGACTCGGCGTTGGCCAGCAGCTCCTTCAGGGAACCGCTGTGCACCACCTTGCCGCCGTGCTCGCCGGCGCCGGGGCCGATGTCGACGATCCAGTCGGCGGTCTTGATGGTGTCCTCGTCGTGCTCGACGACGATGAGCGTGTTGCCCATGTCGCGGAGCCGGACCAGGGTCTCGATCAGCCGGTGGTTGTCGCGCTGGTGCAGGCCGATGGACGGCTCGTCCAGGACGTACAGCACGCCGACGAGGCCGGAGCCGATCTGGGTGGCCAGGCGGATGCGCTGCGCCTCGCCGCCGGAGAGCGTGCCGGCCGCGCGGTTCAGGGAGAGGTAGTCCAGGCCGACGTCGACCAGGAACCGCAGCCGCTCGTTGACCTCCTTCAGCACCCGCTCGGCGATCTTCTTGTCGCGGTCGGTGAGCTTCAGTTCGGCCAGGAAGTCCGCGCAGTCGCTGATGGACATCGCCGAGACCTCGGCGATCGACTTGCCCATGACCGTGACGGAGAGGATGAGCGGCTTCAGGCGCGTGCCCTCGCACGTGGGGCAGGGCACCTCGCGCATGTAGCCCTCGAAGCGCTCCCGGCTGGCGTCGGACTCGGCCTCGCTGTGCCGGCGCTTGACGAAGGGCACGGCGCCCTCGAAGGCCGTGGTGTAGCGGCGCTCGCGGCCGTAGCGGTTGCGGTAGCGGACCTCGACCTGGGTCTTGTGGCCGTGGAGCAGGGCCTTCTTGGCCCGCTGCGGCAGCCCGGCGAAGGGGATGTCGGTGCGGAAGCCGAGGGCGTCCGCGAGGGCCCCGATGAGGCGGCCGAAGTAGTCCTTGGTGTGCCCGTGCGACCAGGGGTGGATGGCGCCCTCGTCCAGGGACTTGTCCGGGTCGGGGACGATCAGCTCCGGGTCGACCTCCATGCGCGTGCCGATGCCGGTGCAGTCGGGGCAGGCGCCGAAGGGCGAGTTGAAGGAGAAGGAGCGGGGCTCCAGCTCCTCGAAGGACAGGTCGTCGTACGGGCAGTACAGGTGCTCGGAGTACATGCGCTCGCGCTCGGGTCGTCCTCGGGGAGGTCGACGAAGTCGAGCACGACCATGCCGCCGGACAGCCCGAGGGCGGTCTCCACGGAGTCGGTGAGCCGGCGCTTGGCGGAGTCCTTCACCGTGAGGCGGTCGACGACCACCTCGATGGTGTGCTTCTCCTGCTTCTTCAGCGTGGGCGGGTTGGAGAGCTGGACGGTCTCGCCGTCCACGCGCGCGCGGGAGTACCCCTTGGTCTGGAGGTCGGCGAAGAGGTCGACGAACTCGCCCTTGCGCTCGCGCACCAGCGGGGACAGCACCTGGAAGCGGCTGCCCTCGGGCAGCTCCAGCACCTTGTCGACGATGGCCTGCGGGGACTGGCGCGAGATCGGGCGGCCGCACTCGGGACAGTGCGGCTTGCCGATGCGGGCGAAGAGCAGCCGCAGGTAGTCGTAGACCTCGGTGATGGTGCCGACCGTGGAGCGCGGGTTGCGGGAGGTCGACTTCTGGTCGATGGAGACCGCCGGGGAGAGGCCCTCGATGAAGTCGACGTCCGGCTTGTCCATCTGGCCGAGGAACTGCCGGGCGTAGGAGGAGAGCGACTCCACGTAGCGCCGCTGGCCCTCGGCGAAGATCGTGTCGAAGGCCAGGGAGGACTTGCCCGACCCCGACAGGCCCGTGAAGACGATGAGCGAGTCGCGAGGCAGGTCGAGCGAGACGTTCTTCAGATTGTGCTCGCGCGCGCCACGGACGATGAGACGGTCGGCCACGCCGGTCCGCACCTTTCTTGAGAGAAGCGACAGGGGCGGGGCCCCCGTCCTTCTCAGACTAGGGGGAGCCACTGACAACGCCGGTCGGATTCACGGGTTGTCAACAAACCCCGGCTCTCCAGCATGCCCGACGTCGCACTCGACCATATAGCACGTGCATTCGATTTGCGGGCGTGGTCGAGAACCTTCACCCGAAGGTGTGGCCGGGGCTAGGGTCAGCACCATGATTGATCACGCTCATGACCTGGCGTCTGTACGTGACGCTACCGACCGGCTGCTCACCGCGGTCGGCAAACTGGACAACGCGTCCGTGACGGAGCCGTCACGGCTGCCGGGCTGGACCCGGGGTCACGTCCTGGCCCACGTGGCCCGCAACGCGGACGCGCTCGTGAACGTCCTCGAGGGCCGGCCCATGTACGCCTCCGCCGAGGCCCGGGACGCCGACATCGAGCGGGACGCTCCGCGCCCCCTGGAGGTCCACCTCGCCGACGTGCGCGACAGCGCCGCCCGCTTCCAGGCGGCCGGGGCCGCGCCGGCCGACTGGTCGCGGACGGTGGAGCTGCGCAACGGCGTCACCGACGCCGCCGCCCGCGTGCCGTTCCGCCGGTGGGTCGAGGTCGAGCTGCACCACGTGGATCTCGGCGTCGGGTACGAGCTGGAGGATCTGCCGGCGCAGTTCACGGAACGGGAGATCGACTTCCTCGCCGAGCGCTTCGCCGGGCACCCGGAGGTCCCGGCCACCCGGCTCACGGACGGCACGCGCGCGTGGCGCACCGGCGGCGGCGCCGAGGGCGGGCCGGTCGCGGTGGAGGGCACGCCGGCCGATCTGCTCGGCTGGCTCTCCGGGCGGCGGGACGGTTCGGCGCTGACGGTGACGGGCGGGGCGCTGCCGAAGCTGCCGCCGCTGTAGCGCCGACGGTGGAGCCGGGGCGGTGCGGTGCCGGTGGTGGAGCTGCCGCTGCTGTGGCGCCGACGGTGGAGCCGCCGTCGCTGTGGCGCCGGCGGTCCGCGGTCGGCGTGCCCGGTGCCGCGGGTTTCCCGCCCGCCGGGCGGGCGGGACGGCGACGACAGGCTCTAGGCTGGCGGCCATGACGTACAGCGGAGAGGTGACGGTGGGCGGGCCCGCCGACGTGCACGAACTGGCGGACCTGATGATCACCAAGATCGCGGTCGGCCCGATGGACAACAACGCCTATCTGCTGCGCTGCCGGGCCACCGACGAGCAGCTGCTGATCGACGCCGCCAACGACGCGAAGACGCTCCTCGGCATGATCGGTGACGACGGCATCGCGTCCGTCGTCACCACGCACCGGCACGGTGATCACTGGCAGGCGCTCGGCGAGGTGGTCGCCGCCACCGGCGCCCGCACCTACGCCGGCCGGTACGACGCCGAGGGCATCCCGGTGCCGACCGACGTCCTGGTGGACGACGGCGACATCGTCCGGGTGGGGCGCGTGGAGCTCACCGCGCGCCACCTGGTCGGCCACACGCCGGGCTCCATCGCCCTCGTCTACGACGACCCGCACGGGCATCCCCACGTCTTCACCGGGGACTGTCTCTTCCCCGGCGGGGTCGGCAACACCCACCAGGACCCCGAGGCCTTCGCCCGTCTGATCGGCGACGTCGAGGCCAAGATCTTCGACGTCCTGCCGGACGAGACGTGGGTCTATCCGGGGCACGGCAACGACACGACGCTGGGCGCCGAGCGCCCCCATCTGCCGGAGTGGCGCGCACGCGGGTGGTGAGCGGACCTCGCCGATCGGTGCCAGACCGTAGCCGTCGGCGCCAGACCGTAGCCGTCGGCGCCAGACCGTAGCCGTCGGCGCCAGACCGTAGCCGTCGGCGCCAAGCCGTAGCCGTCGGGCGCCGTAGCGGGCCGTTGGGCGCGGAGGGCCGTCGGCGCCGTAGCGGGCCGCTCAGCGCGGTGAGTCACCGGCGCGCACTCCCCGTGTGAAGCGTGCGCCCGCGCCGGGGCGTACGCGCGCTCCCCGCGCACGCCCCCGGCGCGGTCAACTGAGGTCGATCCCGCCCAGGACCTCGGCAGCTGCCTGGGCGGCACGGGCCGCCGGTCTTCGTTCCCCGCCCTCGGCCGGCGGCCCCGCCGGGTCCGTCGCCCGGCTCGGTGGCCCCACCGCCCCACCCGTCCCGTGCGCGGCGGCTCAGGTCGTGGCCTGTCCCGCACCCGCGAGGGCGGCGACCCGCTGCACGCCGAAGACGTACCCCTGGACCCCGCACCCGGCGATGACGCCGTCGGCCCGCAGCGAGACGTAGGAGTGGTGCCGGAACGACTCCCGCTGGTGGATGTTGGAGATGTGGACCTCCACCACGGGGAGCCCGTCGCAGGTGTTGAGGGCGTCGAGGATCGCGACGGACGTGTGCGAATAGGCAGCGGGGTTGATCACGATCCCGCAGTGGTTCAGCCGTGCCTCGTGGATCCAGTCGACCAGTTCGCCCTCGTGGTTGGACTGCCGGAAGTCCACCGTGCCGCCCTGCGCCGCGGCCGCCTCGGCGCACATCGCCTCGACGTCGGCGAGGGTGTCGGAGCCGTAGATCTCCGGCTGCCGCTGGCCGAGCAGGTTCAGGTTGGGGCCGTTGAGGATCATGATCGGGGCGCTGGCCAGGGTGCGGGGCACGGTTGGGTTCCTCCGGTCCGTTCATGGTGGGCGGTCCGGCCGGACCGCTGGTGACACCCGGTTTATCACGGGGCGCGGAGGCCGCGGCCGGGCCGTTGATCACGGGGAGCGCATCCGGCGGCCGGCCCGTCGATGACGGGGAGCGCGCCCCGCGGCCGGGCCGGCGCATCCGCCCGTGGCCTCCCGGTGCCCGCGCCCCTCCCCCTGGTCCCGGCACCCCGTGCGCCCCGTAACCCCTGGTCGTCGCGGGTGGTTGACGCGGCGTGAACCATGCATCCCCCGTCGAGGGCTCCCGCCCCGCCCCCTCCATGCTGCGGCTCGCCACCGCGTCGCTCGCCGGGACCGCGATCGAGTTCTACGACTTCTTCGTCTACGGAACCGCGGCGGCGCTCGTGCTGGGTCCGCTGTTCTTCCCCACGTTCTCGCCGCTGGCGGGGACCCTGGCCGCGTTCGCGACGTTCGGGTCGGGTTCGTCGCCCGGCCGCTGGGCTCCGTGCTGTTCGGGCACATCGGGGACCGGCACGGCCGGCGTCCGGTCCTCGTCGCCTCGCTGCTGCTGACCGGCGCGGCGACGGTCGCGGTCGGCTGCGTGCCGACGTACGGCTCGATCGGTCTGGCCGCTCCCCTGCTGCTCGTCGCCCTGCGTTTCCTCCAGGGCCTGGGGCTCGGCGGGGAGTGGGGCGGGGCGGTGCTGCTGACCGCGGAACACGCCCCCGCCGGCCGGCGTGGGCTGTGGTCGAGCTTTCCGCAGATCGGCCCGGCGCTCGGCTTCCTGCTCGCCAACGGTGTGGTGCTGGCACTGTCGGAGCTCCTGTCCGAGGCGCAGTTCGCCGCGTGGGGTGGCGGGTGCCCTTCTGGGTGGCGGGCGTGCTCGCGCTGGTCGGCCTGTGGCTGCGTTCGTCCCTGGCCGAGAGCCCGGGCTTCCTGGGCATCGACGAGCACGCGCGCGTACCGCTCGCCGAGGTGGTGCGGCACCACTGGCGGCTGGTCCTGCTCACCGCCGGGGCGCTCGCCGCCGGCTACGCGATCTTCTACACCGTCTCCACGTGGTCCCTGTCGTACGCGACGGAGCGGCTCGGTGTGGACCGGGGCGTGGTGCTGACCTGCATCATGGCCGCGGTGCTGATCAAGGGGGCGCTGACTCCGCTGGCCGCCCTGCTCGGCGACCGCCACGGGCGCCGGCCGCTGTGCCTGGCCGGGTGCGCCGCCGCCGCGCTGTGGATGCTCCCATGGTCGCGCTGCTGGCGACCGGCGAGCCGTTGCCGATGTTCCTCGGCTTCCTGGGGGCGATGCTGGCGTTCATCACCATGTTCGCGGTGATCGCCGCCTATCTGCCGGAGCTGTACGAGCCCCGGGTGCGGTGCACCGGCGCCGCCGTCGGCTACAACCTCGGCGGTGTCCTCGGTGGCGCGCTCACCCCGATCGTGGCGACGGCCCTGGCCGAGCAGGGCGGCAGGGTGCCCTGGGGCGTGGGCGTCTATCTGACGGGGGTCGCGCTCCTCAGTCTGGCCTGCTTCGCGCTGCTGCCCGAGACCAGGCCGGTGCCGGCAGCGGGCGTGGCGGCGGAACCGGCCTCCGGCTGACAGTGGGGCGAGGTGGGGGGTCCGGGTCCTGAGGCCCCGTGATCGCCCGGCCCGGGGACCGGCGGCCAGTTCGGGCCCAGGCTCGTTGACCAGTTCGGGCCCGGGGATCGACGGCCGTTCGCGCCTACGGATTGATGGCCAGTTCGAGGTAGGCCGCGAACAGCACCAGGTGGACCCCGCCCTGCAGGGGCGTGGCCCGGCCCGGTACAACGGTCAGCGAGGCGACCACCACGGTCAGGGCGAGCAGCACCATGTGGGTGGCGCCGAGGCCGAGGACGAGCGGCCCGGAGAGCCACACGGACGCCAGCGCTACGGCGGGGATGGTCAGCCCGATGCTGGCCATCGCCGATCCGAGTGCCAGGTTGAGGCTGGTCTGGACCCGGTCGCGGCGGGCGGACCGCACCGCGGCGATGGTCTCGGGGAGCAGCACCAGCAGGGCGATGATCACACCGACGACCGCGTGGTGCAGTCCGGCCGCGTCGACGCCGTCCTCGATGGTGGGTGACACGCCCTTGGCCAGGCCGACCACGCCGATCAGGGCGAGGGCGAGAAGCCCGAGGCTGATCAGGGCCACACGGGCGGTGGGGGCCTCGGCGTGCTGCTCGGCGGTGATCACCTGGCCCTGCCGGGTGATCGGCAGGAAGTAGTCGCGGTGCCGCACGGTCTGGGTCGCCACGAACAGGCCGTAGAGGACCAGCGAGGAGAGCGCGGCGAAGGTCAACTGCACCGTGGAGAACTCCGGCCCCGGCGCGCTCGTGGTGAACGTCGGCAGGACCAGGCTGAGCGTGGCCAGCGTCGCGACGGTCGCGAGCGCCGCCCCGGTGCCCTCCGGGTTGAAGACGGCCGTTCCGTGCCGCAGGGAGGCCACGAGGAGGCTGAGGCCGAGCACGCCGTTGCAGGTGATCATGACGGCCGCGAAGACGGTGTCCCGGGCCAGGCTCGCGCTCTTGTCACTGCCGTCCGCCATCAGGGTCACGATGAGGGCGACCTCGATGACCGTGACGGCGACGGCGAGGACGAGGGAGCCGAACGGCTCACCGACCCGGTGGGCGACGACCTCGGCGTGGTGGACGGCGGCGAGGACGGCCCCCGCGAGGACGAGGGTCGCCAGGACGACGACCGCACCCGGCAGATCGCGTCCCCACGTGAAGACGAGCAGCACGACCGCGGCCACGGGCACGACGGTCGTCCACTGTGTCATGAGCGCCCTGGTCCGAGGGATCATGCAGCGATCGTCGCAGAGCCCTCCGGGGCCCGCACGCCGGTCGTGTCACGGCGCGAGCGCCGGGAGCGGCGGCGGCTCGGCCGCGCACCGCTCCCGGCGCTCGGGCGGATCCGGAGGCCACCGGGGCGGCCTCCGGGACCGGGCGCCGTCAGGCGCCGACGCTGTCCTTCTCGACGTCGCCGCGCTCCGCCTCGGCCGCCGCCTGCTTCTTGCTGGCGCGCAGGCTGGTGATCGTGGTGACGATCAGGACCGAGCAGATGACACCCAGCGAGACCGGAATGCTGATCTCCGGGACGTGGACGCCGGACTCGTGCAGCGCGTGCAGCACCAGCTTCACACCGATGAAGCCCAGGATGATCGACAGGCCGTACGAGAGGTGGACCAGCTTCTTCAGCAGGCCGCCGATGAGGAAGTACAGCTGCCGCAGACCCATCAGGGCGAACGCGTTGGCGGTGAAGACGATGTACGGGTCCTGGGTCAGGCCGAAGATCGCGGGGATCGAGTCGAGCGCGAAGAGCACGTCCGTGGTGCCGATCGCGAGCATCACGACCAGCATCGGGGTCATGACCCGCTTGCCGTTCTCCCGGATCCACAGCTTGGTGCCGTGGTAGCGGTCGGCGACGCCGAAGCGGCGCTCGGCGGCCTTGAGGAGCTTGTTCTCCTCGTACTCCTCGTCCTCCTCGTCGGCGCGGGCCTCCTGGATGAGCTTCCAGGCGGTCCAGATCAGGAAGGCGCCGAAGAGGTAGAAGACCCAGGAGAAGCTGGCGATGATCGCCGCGCCCGCGGCGATGAAGACGGCCCTGAGGACCAGGGCGATGAGCACACCGATCAGGAGCACCCGCTGCTGGTACTGCGACGGCACCGCGAACTTCGCCATGATCAGGACGAAGACGAACAGGTTGTCGACGCTCAGCGACTTCTCGGTGATGAAGCCGGCGAAGAACTCACCGGCGGGCTGGCCGCCGCCGAAGACGAGCAGGCCGATGCCGAAGAGGCCGGCGAGAACGATCCAGACGACCGTCCAGATACCGGCTTCCTTGATCGATACGTCGTGCGGTTTGCGGCCGATGAAGAAATCGACGGCGATGAGGGCGGCAAGGCCCACGATGGTCAGGACCCACAGGGTCGTCGAAACTTCCACTACGCCTCCGGCAGTACGTCACACGGCAGATGTCAGCGTCGTCGCTGCCGGAGGTCTCTTCCACCCGGACATCCGGTGCGCGCAGAACGCACGGAAGCCCGCGGGCCGACGCCCCGGGATCTGGCCTGATCCGTATTGACGGGTACGCCGCAGCAGACAGGGAGTACTCCCCTCCGTACGGACGACAGTACCCCATTCCCCAAGGGAAGGTAAAGAGATTTGCAAATAACGCTCAAAGGGCCTGTTGGCGACCGGTCCGCGGCCGCTTCTACGCTACCGGCCGCCTGAGCGGCGGGCCGCGGCCAGCCGGGTCAGCACCTGCCGCAGCACCCCGCTGCCGGCCGGCACGAGCGCGGGCTCGTACGTCCAGGCGTGCCCGACCCAGGGGTCGGCGAGGTGGTCGTCGGCGACCGGCGTGAGCCGCAGCAGCGCCCGCCACAGCGGGTCGAGCAGCGGGCCGTATGCGGCGCAGTCCTCGCGGTCGGCGACCAGCATGAGATGGACGCCGACGGACGGGCCCTCGTCCGCGAGGTACCGGAGCTGGTTGACCGCGCGGTCGTCGAAGCCGTGCGGGAAGTCGTTGACGATCAGCAGTTGCTGGGAGGTGTCGAAGCCGGGCGGGAGGGAGTCGGCGGCGCCGCCGCGCACGGCCATCTGCACCAGGTCGACGCGCTGGATGAGCCGCGTGAGAACGTCCGCCACGCCCGCGGCGCCCAGGGCGGGCGAACCCGCGAGCACCCCGGTGTCCACCAGGGGCGCCAGCGCCTGCGCCCCGAGCCCGCGGGGTCGACGACGTGCACGGTGAACTCGCCGGCCGGGTGGACGGCGAGCAGCCGGGCGGCGTGCGCCACGGCGGTCTCCACGGCGAGGCGGCGCAGTTCGTGGGAGTCGGCGAAGGTTCCGTCGGCCGAGGCCGTTCGGCCGCTGTCGATCCACAGTCCGCGCTCCAGCGGCAGCCTGGCCAGCAACGGGATGCGGATCGGGTCGGCCTCGGGCAGGTGCAGGTCGCCCAGGCGGACGGCCATGGGCATCTCCATCGGCACCCGGTACCCGTGCCAGACGGGGTTGTCCCAGCGGGCGTAGGCGGGCGGCAGCGCGGGCTCGACGACCTCCGCCTCGGCGAGGAGCTGTGCGAGGTCGCGGTCGAGGGCCTCCCTGGCCTGGGCGACCAGGGCTCCGTGGCGGGCCCGGGCCGCCTCGCGTGCGGCGTCGCCCTGTCCGCCGATGCGGCTGCGCGGGTCGGACAGGACCCGGTCCAGCTCCTTCTCCATGCGGGAGTCGGCGAAGTCGACGGCGCTGCGGTAGGCGGCGGTGGTGCGGGCCAGGTCCTCGAACATGCCCCAGACCTGGTTGTAGAGCCGTTCGTCCATGGACCAGCCGGTCGCGTCGCCGGCGACGGGCCGCGCGGGCTGCCCCGGTGCGGCCGGGGACGCGGCCTGCGGAGGCGGCGGGGCGGCCGGCGGGGGCGGCGCGGCGGCGGTCCGGCGGCGCGGATGGCTGTAGTCGATGGGGCCGCCGGTGGCGGGCGTCCGGGGCCGGGTCGCGGTGGTGTCTGCCCCGGCGGCGTCGTCCCCTGCGGCGGCGTCCGCGCGGCCGGCGTGCGGCGGATGCTGCGGGCGAGCCGTGGACGGTGCGGGGCCCGGGGCCGTCTGCGGCGCCGCATCGCCGTGGTGGGACGCCGCGCCCCCTGGAGGGGTGCCGCACCGCCGTGCCGGGGTGCCGCGTCCCGTGCTGGGACGCCGCGAGGCCGTGGTCGGGGCCGAGGGCCGGTGTGGTGGTCCGGCGCGTGCGGTCGGCGTCGGCGGTACGCGCGGGCGGGGCCGGCACCGACCGGGCCAGTCCGCGGGCCACCGCCTCGTGGACGCTCGCGGCGAGGGCGTCGGCCTCGGGCAGCTTGTGGTCGGTGAACAGCTCGGCCAGGCCGCCCGCGTACCCCTGGCCGACCGCGCGGACCTTCCAGGCCCCTGCCGCCGGTAGATCTCGAGGGCGACGACGGCCGACTCGGAGTCCAGGCCGGTGATGGTGTAACCGGCGATCTCCGTGCCGTCGAGGCCGGTGACGGCGACGAAGGGGGCCGCGACGGCGCCGAAGCGGGCCGGGGCCGCCGGGTCGGCGGTGGGCAGCGCGAGCAGCACGGTGACGCGGTGCACGGCGTCCGGCACGGCGTCCAGGTCCACCGCGAGACGGTGGGCGGCCGCGGCCTGGCGGGAGACCTCCAGGCCGGCCCGCGTGGGCGTACCGGGGTGGACGACCCGGTCCGCGCCGTGGACCGCGCCGTTCTCGTCGCCGAGCGTGACCGCGGCGACGACCGGTGTGCCGGCCGAGACCCTGATCTCCAGACGGGCCTGGGAGAGCGGGTGGTTCTGCCCCCGCACCAGCTCGGCCGTCATCGCCTTCCCCCTGTGCCGTGCCCGTGCCGCCGCTGCCGCCTCAGAGAACCGGCAGGATCGCCGGCATCAGGTCCTGGAACGTGCGGCCGTTGGCCGGGGCGCCGAGGGCCGTCATGGACCAGCCCTGGCCGGCGCGGTGCACCTTCGCCATGATCTGGGCCGTGTAGGCGCCGCCGCCGGCCAGCGTGTACCGGGCGAGCTCCTGGCCGTTGGTCTCGTCGACCAGGCGGCAGAAGGCGTTCTGCACCTCCTGGAAGGTCTGGCCCGTGAAGGAGTTCACGGTGAAGACGATCTGGTCGATGTGGACGGGGACGCGCTGCAGGTCGACCAGGATCGCCTCGTCGTCGCCGCCCTGGCCGACACCGCCGACGAGGTTGTCCCCGGTGTGCCGGACCGAGCCGTCGTCGCTCACCAGGTGGCGGAAGAAGACGACGTCGACCGGCTGCTTGTCCGCGAACAGCACGGCGGAGGCGTCCAGGTCGATCTCCCGCGTGCGCGAACCGAACAGGCCGCGCCGGGGAGCCGCCTGCCAGCCGAGACCCATCCGCACCGACGTCAGGCTGCCGCCGTCGTTCTTCTGCAGACTGATGGCCTGACCCTTGGTCATGTTGACGGTCACGGGCTGATCCCCTCTCGAACTGTCCCCTGTTGCCGCGGCGCCCGCGGTTGTCCCGAACACTACGCAGGGCCACTGACAGGGCCGTACCCCGGCCCGCACTTTGTGTCGGTCTTGCAACACAGCGCGTGCCCGGGCACGCCGTCAGGCCAGGCCGGCCTCCTGCATCTGGCGCAGTTCCTTCTTCATCTCGGACACCTCGTCGCGCAGCCGGGCGGCGATCTCGAACTGCAGGTCCGCCGCGGCGGCCCGCATGCGCGCGGTCATCTCCTCGATCTGCTCGGCCAGTTCGGCCGCGGGGCGGTCGGTGGGCACCGTCTCCTTGGCGGCCTTGCCCCTGCCCTTGGCGGCCTTGGCGCCGTTCGCCCCCTTGCCGAGGGCGGGCACCGGGCCTTGGCTCCCTTGCCGTCCTTGGACTGGCGGTAGCCGGAGCCGAGCAGCTGCTCGGTGTCCACGTCCTCGCGGGCGATCTGCGCGACGATGTCGTTGATCTTCTTGCGCAGCGGCTGCGGGTCGATGCCGTTCGCCGTGTTGTAGGCGATCTGCTTCTCGCGGCGGCGGTTGGTCTCCTCGATCGCCTTCTCCATCGCCGGGGTGATCTTGTCGGCGTACATGTGGACCTGGCCGGAGACGTTGCGCGCGGCGCGGCCGATGGTCTGGATCAGGGAGGTGCCGGAGCGCAGGAAGCCCTCCTTGTCGGCGTCGAGGATCGCCACGAGGGACACCTCGGGCAGGTCGAGCCCTTCACGCAGGAGGTTGATGCCGACCAGCACGTCGTACTCGCCGGCGCGCAGTTCGCGCAGCAGCTCGACGCGGCGCAGGGTGTCGACGTCGCTGTGCAGATAGCGGACCTGGATGCCCAGCTCCAGGAAGTAGTCCGTGAGGTCCTCGGCCATCTTCTTGGTGAGCGTGGTGACCAGGACGCGCTCGTCCTTCTCGGTGCGCTTGCGGATCTCGTGCACCAGGTCGTCGATCTGGCCCTCGGTGGGCTTGACGACGACTTCGGGGTCGACCAGGCCGGTCGGGCGGATGATCTGCTCCACGACGCCGTCCGAGCGGGACAGCTCGTACTGCCCGGGGGTGGCCGACAGGTAGACGGTCTGGCCGATGCGCTCCTGGAACTCCTCCCACTTCAGCGGGCGGTTGTCGAGGGCGGAGGGCAGCCGGAATCCGTGGTCGACGAGGGTGCGCTTGCGGGAGGCGTCGCCCTCGTACATGGCGCCGATCTGCGGCACGGTGACGTGCGACTCGTCGATGACGAGGAGGAAGTCGTCCGGGAAGTAGTCGAGCAGGGTGTTGGGCGGGGAGCCGGGCGAGCGGCCGTCGAAGTGCATCGAGTAGTTCTCCACGCCGGAGCAGGTGCCGATCTGGCGGAGCATCTCGATGTCGTACGTCGTGCGCATGCGCAGGCGCTGGGCCTCCAGCAGCTTGCCCTGCTTCTCCAGCTCGGCGAGGCGCTCGGCCAGCTCCTTCTCGATGTCGTTGACCGCGCGCTCCATGCGCTCGGGGCCCGCGACGTAGTGGGAGGCGGGGAAGACGTAGAGCTGCTGGTCGTCGCTGATGATCTCGCCGGTGACGGGGTGGAGGGTGGAGAGCGCCTCGATCTCGTCGCCGAACATCTCGATGCGGACGGCCAGCTCCTCGTAGACCGGGAAGATCTCGATGGTGTCGCCGCGCACCCGGAAGGTGCCGCGCGTGAACGCCATGTCGTTGCGCGTGTACTGGATGTCGACGAAGCGGCGCAGCAGCTCGTCCCGGTCGATTTCGTCCCCGACCCTGAGGGGGACCATGCGGTCCACGTACTCCTGGGGCGTACCGAGGCCGTAGATGCAGGAGACCGAGGCGACGACGACGACGTCGCGGCGGGTGAGGAGCGAGTTGGTCGCCGAGTGGCGCAGGCGCTCGACCTCCTCGTTGATCGAGGAGTCCTTCTCGATGTAGGTGTCCGACTGCGGGACGTAGGCCTCGGGCTGGTAGTAGTCGTAGTACGAGACGAAGTACTCGACCGCGTTGTTCGGCAGCAGCTCGCGGAACTCGTTCGCCAGCTGGGCGGCCAGCGTCTTGTTGGGCGCCATCACCAGGGTGGGGCGCTGGAGCTTCTCGATCATCCACGCCGTGGTGGCGGACTTGCCGGTGCCGGTGGCGCCGAGCAGGACGACGTCCTTCTCACCTGCTTCGATGCGCCGGGCGAGGTCGGCGATGGCCGCCGGCTGGTCGCCGCTGGGCTGGTAGGGGCTGACGACCTCGAAGGGCGCCACCGTGCGTTCGATCTGGGAAACGGGCCGCATGGGTTCCACCGTACGACTCCGCACTGACAACGGGCGGGGGTCAGCGGTTCTGCGGGGTGCGGGAGCGGCGGCGGACCAGGGCGCGGCGGGCCGCCGGCGGCGTGTGGTGCGCCGGGTGGGGCGGGTGGTGGACGGCCGGGCGGGCGGGGACGCCCGGCTTGCGCTCGTCCGGCACCCAGGCCGGCGGCCCGGCGGCCATGAGCGGGTCGAAGAGCACGACGATGCCGGCGAGGACGAGGAAGGCGAGCGGGCCGATCAGCATGGGTGCGAGCAGGGCGGCGGGCGACTCTCCGGAGGCGGGCTCGGCCGTGCCGTGGACGTGGACGTCGAGGGCTGCCATGCCCATGTAGTGCATGCCGCTCACGGCGAGCCCCATGACGAGGCTGGCGCCGACGCTCCACCGCCAGCCCCGGACCTGTCCGGCCGCCCACAGGGCCGCGGTGGCGGCGGCCATGGCGATGGCGACGGACCCGGCCACGGTGAGGGTGTCGTACCGCAGCTCCCCGTCCAGGCGCATTCCGGCCATGCCGAGGTAGTGCATCGAGGCGATGCCCAGTCCGGTGATGGTGCCGCCGGTGAACAGGGCCGTGCCCGTGGTTCCCCGGTAGCCCACGATGAAGATCCCGATGCCCACCATGAGGATGGCGACGGCCAGGCTGGCGAAGGTCATGCCGAGGTCGTAGCGGATCGGCGTGCCCTCGATCGTGAAGCCCATCATGGCGATGAAGTGCATCGTCCAGATGCCCGAGCCGATCGCCGCGGCGCCGAGGCCCAGCCATCCGGGGCGCCAGGACCGGGCGACCCGCAGCGACCTCGCGGTGCAGCGCAGCCCGAGGGCGCCGCCGAGGCAGGCCATGAGATAGGCCACCACCGGTGTGACCAGCCCGTAGCTGAATCCGTCGACCGTGCCGTGCATGTGCGGCTGCCCTTCCGCCCTCTTCTGTCAGGTTTGACCCGTTGTGCACCCCGCCCAGGTCCGCACGAACGGCCAGGGTCGAGGCAGAGAGTATGACCCCCACCGGAATGGCCGAACGACTCTGCGGCAAAGAATCACGGCTCTGCCGCAGTTGTGCCGCCCCGGTGTGCGCAGTTGAGCATCTCCATTCAGGCAATGGCCATTCCGCACCCCCCTCCCGTTGACCCTCTGCTGTCACAGTGGAGCTGTCCGTGATCGATCGACGCGAGGAGTACGCATGCACGCGCGTGCAATTGCCGTCACGACCACCGCGCTCCTGGGCGCCGTCGCCTCCATGGCCCCCGCCTCGCCCGCCCAGGCCACGCACGGCGGCGCCGGGCCGACGGTCGTCGCCCACCGGGGAGCCTCCGCGTACGCCCCGGAGAACACCCTCGCCGCCGTGGACAAGGCCGCGGAGCTGGGCATCCGGTGGGTGGAGAACGACGTCCAGCGCACCAAGGACGGCGTGCTGGTCGTCCTCCACGACGACAACCTGAAGCGTACGACCAACGTCGAGGAGGTCTTCCCCGACCGCGCGCCCTGGAAGGTGAAGGACTTCACCGCGGCCGAGATCGCGCGGCTGGACGCGGGCAGCTGGTTCGACGACGACTACGCGGGCGCGCGCGTGCCCACGCTCAAGCAGTACCTCGACCGCGTCGACCGCCACCACCAGAAGCTGCTGCTGGAGATCAAGCACCCGCAGCTGTACCCGGGCATCGAGCGGGACACCCTGAAGGTGCTCGCCAACGAGGGCTGGCTCGACCGGCGCCACGTCAACGGCCGGCTGATCGTGCAGAGCTTCGGCGTGGACACCGTCCGGACCGTCCACGAGCTGAAGCCGGCCGTCAAGACCGGGTTCCTCGGCACCCCGCCGGTGAACGAGCTGCCCGCCTACGCGGAGTTCGCCGACCAGATCAACCCCTCGCACGGCACCGTCTCGCTGGGCTACGTGGCCGCGGTCCAGGCGTTCACCGGCCCGCACGGCAGGCCGATGGAGGTGTTCACCTGGACGGTGGACGACCCGGACACGGCCCGGCGGGTCGCCGACGCCGGGGTCGACGGGATCATCACGAACAAGCCGGACGTGATCCGGGACGCCGTGCGCGGCAAGGCCGGTTCCGGCCACTCCTGACCGGTCTGCCACCGGGGCCGCGGGCGGACGGCGTCCGCGGCCCCCGGGCGTTGTCGGTGCCGGGCCGTACGGTGGGCGCATGGACAGTGAGCGGCAGGACGGACAGCAGGTCGTGTGGGCGGTCACCGGGACCCCCATCGGCCCGCTGCTGCTGGCGGCGACCGACGACGGCCTGGTCAACGTCGTCTTCCACGCCACGGACGCGGTGCGGGAGCGGACCCTGGAGCGGCTCGCCTCCCGGCTGGGCGCCGAGCCCGCCGAGGCGCCCGGCTCCCCGGTGCTCGCCGAGGCGATACGCCAGCTGGAGGCGTACTTCGCGGGCGACCGGCAGACCTTCGAGCTGCCGCTGGACTGGTCCCTGATCTCCGGGTTCAACCGCCAGGTGCTGCGCGAGCTGGCCGCGGGCGTGCCCTACGGCTCGGTGGTGGGGTACGGCGACCTCGCCGGGCGGGTGGGCCAGCCCGGTGCCGCGCAGGCGGTGGGCATGGCGATGGGCGCCAATCCGCTGCCGGTCGTCGTGCCCTGTCACCGGGTCGTGGAGAGCGACGGCGGCATCGGCGGGTTCGGGGCGGGCTGGACACCAAGAGACGGCTGCTCGCGCTGGAGGGCGTGCTGCCCGAGCCGTTGTTCTGAGGGCCCGGGCGGCACGGACGGGCACGGTCAGGCGTAGTGGCGGGCCTCGAAGACGTTGCCGTCGGGGTCGCGGAAGTAGAAGCTGCGCCGGGCCGGGCCGCGGGCACCGTAGGCGTCGTACGAGAAGTCCGAGAGGGGCACGCCCTGCTCCTCCAGCCGGCTGCGCAGGGCGTCGAACTCCTGCTCCGGCAGGGCCAGGCAGACGTGGTTGACGGTGTGGCCCGCGCTCTCGGCGGAGCCGGGCAGCATGCGCATGCGCTCGGCCATGGTCAGCGGGGCGAGGTCGAAGATCGTCTCGTCGTTGAGGCGGACGGAGGGGAACGCCACCTTCCCCGCGGCGAACTCGGCGGTCCGCAGGGGCTCCATCCCCAGGGCCTTCTCGTAGAAGTCCGCCGCCGCCAGGGGATCGCGCACCCAGAGCACCACGTGGTCGAGTCGCGTCGTGTTGTCGGTCATGGCCCCAGACTCGTGCCGTCTCCCGCCACCCGCAAGGGGTTTGATCCGGTGCGGCGCCCGCCAGGGATGAGGGAGTACCCGACGGACAGGAGGCATACGCGTGGTGCTGGTGGTGTCGGAAGAGGTACGCGAGGCGATCGACGCGCGCCGCCCGGTGGTTGCCCTGGAGTCCACGATCATCGCGCACGGGCTGCCCCGCCCGCGCAATCTCGAGGTGGGCCGGGAGCTGGAGCGGGCGGTACGGCAGGAGGGCGCGGTGCCGGCGACGGTCGCCGTGCTGGGCGGGCGGCCCCATGTCGGTCTCACCGGGGACCAGCTGGAGCGGATCGCCGCCGGGGACGGGGTCCGCAAGCTCGGCCATCGCGATCTGCCGCTCGCCGTGGCCTCGGCCGCCGACGGCGCCACCACCGTGTCGGCCACCGCCCTGCTGGCGTCCCTCGCGGGGGTGCGGGTGTTCGCGACCGGCGGCCTGGGCGGGGTGCACCGGGAGTGGACGGTGACACAGGACGAGTCGGCCGACCTGGGACTGCTGGCCCGCACCCGGATCACGGTGGTGTGCGCGGGCGTGAAGTCGATCCTGGACGTTCCGGCGACGCTGCAGCGGCTGGAGACGCTGGGCGTCGCGGTGGCGGGGTACGGCACGGACCGGTTCCCCGGCTTCTACCTGTCCGACTCCGGGCATCCGGTGGACTGGACGCTGCGGACTCCGGAGCAGGTCGCGCAGGTGATGCGGGCGCAGGACGCGCTCGGCGGCCCGGACTCGGCGCTGGTCGTCGCCAACCCCGTACCGGAACAGGAGCAACTGGATCCCGACCTGCACGCGCGGGTGCTCGCCGACGCGCTGCACGCCTGCGAGAAGGAGGGCGTCACCGGCCAGGCGGTGACGCCGTTCCTCCTCGACCACCTGGTACGGCACACCGACGGGGCGTCGCTGGAGGCCAACCTGGCGGCGGTGCGCGGCAACGTCCGGCTCGCGGCCCGCATCGCCGCCGCCTGGACCGCGGCATGACCGCGCCGCCGGGGACGCGCTGCTGGTCGTCGGGGACGTCGTCACGGACGTCGTAGCCCGGCACCGGGGCCCGCTGGCGGCGGGTACGGACACGGCGGCCGCCATCCGGCGGCTGCCCGGCGGGGCGGGCGCCAACGTGGCCTGCTGGGCCGCCCACCAGGGCTGCCGGGACGTGCGGCTGCTCGGGCGGGTCGGCGCGGACGCGGCGGACTGGCACGAGCGGGCGCTGGCGGCCTGCGGTGTCCGCCCGGCCCTGGTGGTGGACGCGGAGGCGCCGACCGGGACGGTGATCTGCCTCGTCGACGCGGGCGCCGCGGCGGAGCGGACGTTCCTGACGGACAGCGGGGCGTCGCTGCGGCTCGGACCGGCCGACTGGTCGGACGCGGCGCTCGACGGTGTCGGACGGCTGCATCTGTCGGGGTACCTGCTGTTCTCGGAGCCGAGCCGGGCGCTCGTGGCGGCGGCGCTGGCGTCGGCACGCGCGCGTGGCGTGCCGGTGAGCCTGGACCCCGCCTCGGCGGGGTTCCTCGGACAGCTGGGCGTCGGCCGTTTCCTCGCCCTGGCCGGCTCGGTGGACGTGCTGCTGCCCAGCCGGGACGAGGCGTGCCTGCTCACCGGGGTCTCCGACGCGGCCGACGCGGCGGCCGAGCTGAGCCGGCGGATACCGCTGGTGGTCGTCAAGCAGGGCACCGGCGGCGCGCTCGTGGCGTGCTCCGGGGCGGTGACGGCACGCGTCCCCGCCGTACCGGCACGGCCGCGGGACACCACGGGCGCCGGGGACGCCTTCACGGGCGCGTTCCTCGCGGCACTGCTGGCCGGAGCCGGTCCCGTCGAGGCGGCGGAGGCGGGGTGCCGGGCGGGAGCGCTGGCCGTCGAACAGGTGGGAGCGAGGCCGCCCGTGCGCCGGGCGGCCGCCGGGGTGGGCGGCTCGGGAGGGGATGACGTGGAGGTGGGGAGGGGTGACGCCGGGCGGATGACACCGGGACGGGAAGGCTGACGGCAGAGGCGGCAGGGAACGGCGTCCAGGCGCGTGACGGCCGGAAACGGCCTCGGTGCGCGGCGGGGGCGTCAGGATGCGGTGACAGCGGAGGCGGGGGGTCGCCGGCGGCGCGGCGGCCGGCCTATCCCTTGCGTCCTCCTATCCCTTGCGTCCCCACGCCGAGATCATCGGGGCCGTCGCCAGGTCCATGGCGCCGGTGGCGATGTTCGCGAGGTGGCGGTCGATCTCCTCGTCCGTGGCGAGCCCCGCGGTGACGAGCTGGTCGCGGACCTGACGGACGGTGGCGGCCTCCAGGGCCGCGCAGGCGGGCGACGTCACCGGGAAGTGGGCGTCGGCCTCCACACGGGACAGGCCGGCCTGCCGCAGCAGCCGCGGGAGCTGACGGCCGTAGGAGAGGTCGGCACCCCGGCGGGCGAGCAGTTGCCGGAAGCCCTGCCGCAGCCGGTTGGCCAGCTGCTGTTCCGGACCGTACTCGTCGGGGCAGAGCAGCGGCTGCAGCGCCGGGTCGGCGTCCTCGACCAGCAGCCGGCCGCCGGGCCGCAGGGCCTTGACCATCGAGCGCAACGCCCGCTCCCGCTCCGGGACATGGACCAGGACCAGCCGGGCGTGCACGAGGTCGAACCCCTCCCCGGCGGTTCCTCGGCGCCCACGTCGTGCGTCCGTACCTCGATCGGCGGACGGGCGGCGGCGGCCAGGCGCGAGGTGTCGATGTCCGTGGCGACGACCCGTCCGGTGGGGCCCACCTTCTTCGCCAGCCACGACACCACGGAGGTGCCGCCGGCGCCGACCTCCCAGCAGCGCCAGCCGGGACCGACGCCGAGCGCCGAGAGGTGCCGGAAGGTGGTGGGGTCGAAGAGCGCGGCGAAGGCGTCGAAGCGTTCCGCCGCCTCGGTCTGCCGGTTGTCGAGGAGATATCCGTCGGTTCGCGTCATGCGACGATCATCCCAGTTGTCCGGCTTGCCGGGAGGGGCGACGCTCCGGACGGCGCACACGCGGACGAACGCCCGGCCGCCGGGGCGTGTGTCCACAGCCGGGAACCAAGCGGAATCCGCCGTTTCCACAGGGCTCCGCGCCGTTCCCCGCCACCTGGCAGACTGGCGCGCCACGGCGCGGGAAGCGTGGTGGGAGGCAACGCACGCGGGGAGGTCCGGATGTCCATGGGCGGGAATCTGCGGAAGGTCACGAGCCTCGGCGGCGTGGGCGGCCTGCGCAGGGTCGCGCGGCTGGCCCGGCGGCGTCCACGGGTCGACCTGAGTCACCCGGCACGCTCCCCGCTGGGTTCCTCGGTGGTGAACTGCGTGACCTACCGGGACGGCGTCCGGACCCCGTCGAGCGGCGACCCGGCCGACGCCCTGGAGCTGGTGCGCAAGCGCGGCGACGGCTTCGTCTGGCTCGGTCTGCACGAGCCGACGGACACGGAGTTCGCGGGCATCGCGGATCTGTTCGGTCTGCACCCGCTGGCGGTCGAGGACGCGGTGGAGGCCCATCAGCGGCCGAAGCTGGAGCGCTACGACGACACGCTGTTCGCCGTGTTCAAGACGGTCTGCCACGTGGAGCACGAGGAGCTGACGGCCACGAGCGAGGTGGTGAGCACCGGGGAGCTCATGGTGTTCGTCGGCCATGACTTCGTGGTGACCGTACGGCACGGGCGGCACGGATCGCTGGGTCCGCTGCGCGAGGAGCTGGAGGCCGATCCCGGGCAGCTGGCGAAGGGCCCCTCGGCGGTGCTGCACGCGGTCGCCGACCATGTCGTGGACGACTTCCTGACCACCATCGACGCGGTGCAGGCGGACGTCGACCTGGTGGAGTCGGACGTGTTCGCGGAGAACGGGGCCCGGGTCGACCCGGACGGATCTACCAGCTCAAACGCGAGCTTCTCGAGCTGAAGCGGGCCGTGGTGCCGCTCGGCCGGCCGCTGGAGGAGCTCGCCACCCGGCCGATCCGGGTCGTCGCCCCGAGATACAGGCCTACTTCCGCGACGTCTCCGACCATCTGCTGCGCGCCACGGAGCAGATCGCCGCCTTCGACGAACTGCTCAACTCGATCCTGCAGGCGCACCTCGCACAGGTCACCGTCGCGCAGAACGCGGACATGCGGAAGATCACGGCCTGGGCCGCGATCGTCGCGGTGCCCACCATGGTGTGCGGGTGTACGGGATGAACTTCGAGCACATGCCGGAGCTGGGCTGGCGGTACGGCTACGGCATGGTCATCGGCGTCATAGCCGTCGCCTGCGTCGCCCTGCACCGGGGCTTCCGGCGCAACGGCTGGCTCTGACGGCCGGCTCTCGGCGCTCCGGGGAGCGGGTCAGCCGTTCCAGGCGGGGCGCCCGGGGTCGTCGGCACGTATCAGGACGTCCGCGGTGGCGGCGGGGTCGGTCTCGTGCGCGTACCGCTCGAAGGCGGGCAGGGTCCAGTGCTCGTCCTCGGGAGTGCGGCGGCGCAGTGCGCCGGGGCCGAGGAGGAGGTGGACGCTCAGGTCGAAGGGGAACCAGTGGCGGAGGAGGAAGGGGCCGTGCAGCAGCAGGAAGCCGCCCGGTGGGAGGGGGACCCGGGGGCTGCGGGTGGCGCGGTCGGTGACCGGGTCCCACAGATCGGGCAGGACGCGTCCGTCGCCGCCGGGCTCGAGCGGCCCGAACACCTCGCGCCACAGGGCACCGGTGTCGTACCAGCCGTCGTAGTAGGAGTCGACGTCCCGGTGCCCGTACTCCAGGCGCACCGACGCGGGCCGCAGGAAGCCGGCCGTGCCGACGACGAGACAGGGGCGGCCGCGGACCCGCAGCGCCTCCCGGACGCGACCGGCGAGGTCGCCCGGGCGGGCGGCGGGGGCTCCGTCGAAGGCGACGCGGGTCCAGGGGCCGCCGTCGGCCGGTTCCACGGTGAGCAGGCGCTCGGCGAGCAGGTCTCCGAGCCGGTCCCAGGTGATCGCTTCCAGTCGCACAGGCCCATGATGCGCCGGTCGGCGGCCGGTACGCAGGCGGATGGCCGGTGCGCCCCCTCGGCCGCCGGCCCGGACACCCGCACCGGTCGGCGCGGAGGGCGCTGGACGGCCGCGTATGCGGGCGCGCCGCTCGGCCATGGTGCCGGTGGGGGGCGCCGGGCTTGACTGGGCGTCGACGGGAAGACGGACGGTGCCGGCGTTGCCCGGCCCGAAGGGGCGGAGCTGACACGACATGATCGAGGGACCGTACGCGGTGCTGGCCTTGCTGGGTGCGCTCGGGACGGGGCTGGTGGCCGGCGTCTTCATCGGCTTCTCGGCGTTCGTCATGCGCGGCCTCGGCGCGCTGCCTTCCGCGCAGGGCGTCGCGGCCATGCAGGCGATCAACGCGGCGGCGGTGCGTCCGGCCTTCATGGCCCTGTTCCTCGGGTCCGCGGTGCTGTGCGTGGTGATCACCGTGACGACGTTCGTGGTGTGGCCCGAGGAAGGGCGGTGGAGCTGCTGCTGGGCAGCGCGCTGTACCTGTTCGGGGCGTTCGGGGTCACGGCCGGCGCCAACGTGCCGCGCAACGACGCCCTGCAGCGTCTGGAGCCGGGCGGTGCGGAGGCCGCCGCGTACTGGCCGGCGTACCTGCGCGAGTGGACGGCGTGGAACCACGTGCGCACGGCCGCGTCGGCAGCGGCCGCGGTGGCGTACGTGCTCGCCCTCGTCTAGGCCCGTCGCGCGGCCCCCGCGGGCAGGGGGAGGCACCGCCGGTGCGGCCCGGGGCAGAGCGCCGCCGGTACGGCCCACGGGAAAGCGCTGCCGGTGCGGCCCGAGGCAGAGCGCCGCCGGTGCGGTCTGCGGGAAAGAGCTGCCGGGGCGACCTGTGGGAAAGCGCTGCCGGCCGCACTGCGCGCGCCGCCGGCCGGACGTATCGTTGCCGCAGGAGTGCCGTCCGACGGCGCACGGCCCGCCACCCGCGCACGCAAGGAAGACGGCCATGGCCGATCCCAAGGGTTTCCTGACGACGCCCCGCGAGGACTGGCCGCGCAGGCCGGTCGAGGAGCGGGTGCGGGACTGGGACGAGGTGTACGTCCCGGGCGCACTGCTGCCGATCATCAGCAGGCAGGCCGACCGCTGCATGGACTGCGGCATCCCCTTCTGCCACCACGCCTGCCCGCTCGGCAACCTGATCCCCGAGTGGAACGACCTGGTCTCGCGGGAGGACTGGCGGGCGGCGAGCGACCGGTTGCACGCCACGAACAACTTCCCCGAGTTCACGGGCCGTTTGTGCCCGGCCCCGTGCGAGGCGGGCTGTGTGCTGGCGATCAACCAGCCGGCCGTCACGATCAAGAACGTCGAGTGCGCCATCGCCGACCGGGCCTGGGAGGAGGGCCTGACCCCGCCCCGGCCGCCGGACCGGCTGTCCGGGAAGACGGTGGCGGTGATCGGTTCGGGCCCGACGGGCTGGCCGCGGCGCAGCAGCTCACGCGGGCGGGTCACACGGTCGCCGTGTACGAGCGGGACGACCGGATCGGCGGGCTGATGCGGTACGGCATCCCGAGTTCAAGATGGAGAAGCGGCATCTGGAGCGCCGGATCGAGCAGATGCGGGCCGAGGGGACGCGGTTCCGCACGTCGACGGCGGTCGGGCGGGACGTCGACGCCGCGGAGCTGCGCGGCAGGTACGACGCGGTGGTGATCGCCACGGGGGCGACGGCTTGGCGGGAACTCCCCGTTCCGGGCCGCGAGCTGACGGGCGTTCACCAGGCGATGGAGTACCTGCCGCTGGCCAACCGGGTGTGCGCCGGCGATCTGGAGGTCTCCCCGCTGTCGGCGGCGGGCAGGCACGTCGTCATCGTCGGTGGCGGGGACACCGGCGCCGACTGCCTGGGTACGGCGGTGCGCGAGGGCGCCGCGTCGGTGACCCAGCTGGACATCTACGCCCAGCCGGGGACGGCACGCGACGAGGGGACCGAGCCGTGGCCGACGTACCCGAAGCTGTACCGGCTGTCGGCGGCGCACGAGGAGGCGCGCGATCTCGGGTCCGCGCCCGTGGCCGACGCGGACGCGCGCCTGTTCGCGGCGTCCACGCTCCGGTTCACCGGGGACGGGGAGGGCCACGTGCGGTGGCTGCACCTGGTCGGCGTGGACGCGGAACGCCGTCCGGTGCCGGGCAGCGAACGGGCCGTCCCCGCCGACCTGGTGCTGCTGGCACTGGGGTTCTCGGGCCCCGACCGCACGGACGGGATCGTCGACCAGCTGGGGCTGGAGCTGGATCCGCGCGGGACGATCGCGCGGGACGCGGGGTTCGCCACCAACGTCCCCGGGTGTTCGCCGCCGGGACGCCGCGCGCGGGCAGTCACTGATCGTCTGGGCGATCGCGGAGGGGCGGGCGGTGGCCGCGGCCGTGGACCGTCATCTGTCCGGCGGCGCGACACGGCTGCCGGCGCCGATCGGGCCGTACGACCGGCCGATGACGGCCTGAACGGCCTGAACGGCCTGAACGGCCTGAACACCGGTCGGCTCTTCCACCGCTCCCCGGGCGCCTCAGCCCCTTCGGGCACCTCCCCCTCGAACGAACTCGGCACATCACAAGGGCTTTGCGGACCGCAAAGCCCTTGCGGATCGCAAGAACTTAGCAACACGCCTTCACCCGGTTCACCGGGTCCACCGGGTCCACCAGGTCCACCGGACTCACCGGATGCAACGGCTTCAGGACAGCAGGAAGTCCGCCTCACCCGCCTTCGCGCCCTCGATGAACGCCGTCATCTCGTCCGAGGTGTAGATGAGCGCAGGCCCGTCGGGGTCGGTGGACTGCCGCAGGGCGATCCGGCCGTCGGCGAGCTTCATGGCCTCCAGGCAGTTGCCCCCGTTGCCGCCGCTCCACGGCTTGTGCCAGCCCTCGGTGCCCAGCTCACGTGCGGGCATGCCGTTGTAGATCCGCTCACCGCGGATCAGCGGTGCGGGCTGGGACATGATGCGATCCATTCACAACTCCTTGCGGAGATCCCGGAGGATCTCCTTCGTGCGATGTGCCGTAGCGGCCTGCGCCGCCATGCGGTCCATGACCTCGAGATGGGTGGCCACCTCGGGGCGCGCGTCCAGGTAGACGGCGCCGGTCAGGTACTCGCTGTAGACCATGTCCGGCAGTTCCGGCATGGCGAATCGGAACAGCACGAAGGGCCCGTACGTGCCGGGGTGCGGCCCGTTCGCGAACGGGACGACCTGCAAGGTCACGTGGGGCAGCTTCGTGGCGTCGAGCAGTCGGTCGATCTGGGCACGCATCACCTCCGGGCCGCCGACGGGGCGGCGCAGCACGGTCTCGTCCATGACCACCCACAGCCGGGGCGCGTCCTCGCGGGTGAGCAGTTCCTGCCGCTGCATGCGCAGGGCGACGTGGCGCTCGATGTCCTCCGGTCGGGTCTGGCCGATGGCACCCGACTTCAGCACCGCGCGCGCGTAGTCCTCGGTCTGCAGCAGGCCGGGGACGAAGTGCGGTTCGTAGGAGCGGATGAGGCTGGCGGCGCCCTCCAGGCTGACGTACATGGAGAACCAGCCGGGGAGGATGTCGTGGAACCGCTGCCACCAGCCCGGCTTGTTGGCCTCCTCGGCGAGCCGGACGAAGGCGTCGGCCTCCTCGTCGGAGACGCCGTACGCCTTCAGGAGCAGCTGGAGGTAGGGGATCTTGAGGGCGACCTCGGCCGTCTCCATGCGGCGGACCGTGGCCGGGGCGACGCGGAGGACCCGCGCGGCCTCCTCCCGCTTGAGCCCGGCGCGCTCCCGCAGGTCCAGCAGGCGCCGGCCGAGGACGACCTGCCCGACCGTCGGTGCGGACCGCGGTTCGCTCACCGCTTCACCTCCATGCAGAGTTCCTGATGCCGGACGCCGGCCACGGCACGGCCCGGAGACCCGCCCCGCGCCTGTGCGGCACGTCCGACCGGCACGCCCCACCGGCACGCCCGACCGCACGGCGGACCGGCATGCCCGACCGGTGCGGCCGCCGGCTGCCTCACCGCCCCGCCGGCGCCCCGCCGGACCGGGAAGCTCCGGCATGCCCCGGCGTGCTCCGGCGTGCTCCGGCCGGCTCGAGCCGTGGCCCGGCGCCGCTTGCCGGACACCGCGCTCCGGACGCCGTGGTCCCGACGCCCCACGCCGATGGCCGCCGCGGCCGTGCGCGGACAGCTCGGCGGCGCCATTCGAAGACCTTTTCGAAGGTCTGGGCAGACCTCCGGCGTTCCGAAGTGGCGCCGCTCGACGTGCTGTTGCGAGCAGTGTGCCACGACCGCCCGCGCCGTAACACTGCACTCTGCAATTTTCAGAGTGACACTTGCCAAGTGTTCACGGCGGGGAGATAGTGGCAAGCGTGATTCCGTCCGCGCCCTTAGGAACAGACGCCGCCGTGGGCCTCCCGGCCTCGGTGTCGCAACGGAAGCCGGTTCCTCCGGGCCGGCTGCCGGGCGCCGGTTCCGCTTCGAGCTGGCCGCGCACCCGGGTTCCCCGCACAGGCCAGACGGCTGACGCGGGCCCGGCTGACCGGCTGGTCCGTGTGCGAGGACACCTGCGACACCGCCGCCCTGGTGGTCTCCGAGCTGGTCACCAACGCGATCGTCCACACCGCGAGCCGGCACATCGTGTGCGAGCTGCACGACGGTGCCGACCTGGTGCGCATAGCCGTCCGCGACGAGGGCTGCGCGCCCGGTCAGCCCCGGGCCTCGGGCCGCACCCGGCCCGAGGAGGAGCACGGCCGCGGCCTGCTCCTGGTCGACGCCATGTGTCATGCGTGGGGTGCCCACGAACAGGGCCCCGGTCTGCTGGTCTGGGCCGAGCTGCCGCGCAAGGCGGACACGCCCCGCGATCCGTCCGAGCCGCGCAACGACCTGGGCTGGGGCGCCCGGCCCAAGCCGGGCTCGGCCGACGGCGACTCGGAGAACGACGACGAGACGGAGTCCCAGGCCCAGGCCGCCCCCGCCTCGCACCGGCCGCACGGCCCCGCCAGGCACGAGCCCCGAGCCCACGCCCCGCAATCGCCCGCTCACCGGGAGCACCGCGAACACCTGGAGCACCGCGAACACCGCGAGTACCGGGAGCACCGCGAGTACCGGGAGCACCCAGGCCACGTCCCGCAGGCGGCGCACGTCAACCCACCGGCACACGTGTCCTCGGACGCGCCGCCCCGGGCCCACCGCAGGACGGGGGCGTATGGCTGTGAGGACCTCGACCTCGCACTCGCCCGGCGCCCGCGCGTTCGGCCTGGACACGCTGGTCCGCCTCCAGCGCGGCCTGCACCCGCAGGGCGCGCCCCGGCGGCTTCCGGTCCCGGACGGCATGACGGCTCCGCTGGGCTGCGACGCCGTCGCGGCGCCGGCCCACCTCGGTCCTCTCGTGATGCCCCGGCTGCCGCGCGTCGGCTGCGTCTACGCCGACGACACACGGTGGTGGTGGATCGTCCCGTCCGATTCGGACTACGCCATGGAGTGGCCCGCGCCCGCCCGGTACGCCACCGGCGCGGTCGTCCCCGACTCCGTCGGCCCGGGGACGTCCCCGGGCTCATCCACCGCCCGGACGGCACGGTGCCGTACACCCCGCCGATCCCTCTCTACCTGGCGCTGTGCCGCGCGACGGGCACGACGCCGGCCTGGTCGCGACCGGTCGGCGCCTGGCCCGCCGACCCGGACGCGGGCCTCGGCCAGTAGCCCACGCGGGCCTCGGGGAACAGCCCACACGGGCCTCGGCCAGTAGCCCGCGCGGGTCTCGGTCGCTAGGCGGCGGCCTCACCGACCGTGTCCGCGGACCGTACGATCACCAGGAACATGTCCGTCGCGAGGTCCATGACGACTTCGGCGGGCAGGCCTTCGGCACGCCGCGCATGAGCGAACTCCTCTGCCGGCCAGGAGCCGCGCGGCCCGCCGGCAGGAAAGCGTTCGAGCACCGTTCGCCCGTTCACCCTGCACCTCCATGTAGCGCTGTACTCGTAGAGTTAAACGCCAACCATGAGGTGAACGCCTCGCGAAGTGACGGTACTGAGACGTAGTTGACACTCGTTCACCGCAAAGAGTGATCTGCGTCTCAGCTGTTCGGCCGTTTCCGTGACGTTGCGTATCAGTCCTCGTACTCGTCGTGGTACTGGACCTGGGCACTTCCCGCAGGCGCCCCGAGAGCCGACGCGCGCCCCTCCGGTTCCTCCCACGCCTCCTGCCGGCCGAGCGCCGTGAGGTCGAGGAGGCTGGTGGTGGACCCCAGGCCGTCGAGGCCGCGCTCGTACGTCGAGTAGGTGTGGAAGACCCGGTCCCCGTCCCGCAGGAAGCAGCTCAGGCCGGGCCGCTCCACCAGCTCGCCCTCGACCTCGAGGGTGACCTCGAAGTCGGTGTTGAAGTCGCTGACGTACGACGAGTACCAGGGCAGCGTCCAGCCCATCCGCGCCTTGAACGGAAGGATCTTGGTGTAGGGCGCCCGGGACACGGCGGCGAAGGACGTGCCGCGGGCCCGCAGGTGCGCGAGGTGCCCGATCTGGTCCAGGAAGGCCGAGCATCTGCGGCAGCCGGCGTCCCACTCCGGGGCGAACATGAAGTGGTAGACGACGAGCTGCCGGCGCCCCTCGAAGAGGTCGAGCAGGGCGGCCTTCCCGTCACCGCCCTCGAACACGTACTCCTTGTCGACCTCCACCATGGGCAGCCTGCGCCGCTCGGCGTTGAGCGCGTCACGCGCGCGCGTGGCCGCCTTCTCCTTGACCAGTAAGGCTTCGCGCGCCGTGCGCCATGCGTCGCGCGAGACGATCTCGGGAAGCGACATGGGGCTCCTCCTGTGCAACGGTCCGTCCGGGGGTGGTGACCGTCGGGAGCGGCGGAACTCATCGCGGCCCGGCAAGATTTTTTACGGCCCCTCCCAGCAGGGGTTTCCTCAGATCGCGCCCTCCTGGATGCCGCACTCCCCGATGCCGTACTCCCCGATGCCGTACGCCCCGATGCCGTACGCCTCGGTGCCTAGTCCTGGATGCCGTACTCCTGGATGCGCCGGCCGTGGCTGCGGTCGGTGAGGGCGGGCAGCCGCTCGTCCAGTTCGCGGACGACCGCCGGGACGTCGAGCGTGAGCAGCTCCCGGTCCCGCATGAGGACCCGGCCGTCGACGACGGTGGTCCGCACGTCGCAGGAGCGGGCGCTGTGCACGAGGGTGGCGGCGAGGTCGTGGACCGGCTGGGTGTGCGGGCCGGTGAGATCGACGAGCACCAGGTCGGCGCGGCGCCCCGGCGCGATACGGCCGACGTCGTCACCCAGGCCGACCGCCTGGGCACTCTGCACGGTGGCGTGGTGCAGGGCCTGCCGGGCGGTCAGCCATCTCGGGTCGCGCTCGGTCGACTTCTGGATCAGGGATGTGAGCGCCATCGACTCCCACACGTCGAGGGAGTTGTTGGAGGCGGCCCCGTCCGTGGCGAGCCCGACGGGCACCCCGATCTCGCGCAGGGCCCGCACCGGGGTGGTGGTCGGCCAGGCGAACTTGAGGTAGCCGCGCGGCGCGCTGGCCACGGCGGTGCGGCCCTCCGCGCGCGCGAGGACGGGAAGATCGCGTTCGACGATGCCCGTGCCGTGCGCGATGAGCACGTCGGTGCCGAGGATCCCGGTGCGCTCCAGGATCTCGATCGGGGTGGCGCCGTGCCGGGCGAGGCTGGCGTCGGTCTGCTCGCGGTTCTCGGCGGCGTGCAGATGGACCGGCAGGCCGTGCTCGCGGGCGAGGTCGGCGGTGGCGGCGAGGTCGGCGTCGGTCACGGTGTAGGGGGCGTGCGGGGCGAGGGCGGTGGTGATGCGTCCGCCGGCGGCGCCCCGGTGGCGCAGCGCGAACTCCAGTGACCGTTCGCGCCCTTCGGGCCCCTGGGAGGAGAAGTACGCCTCGCCCAGCAGCGCCCGCATCCCGCACTCGGCGACGACGGCGGCGACGGCGTCCATCGCGAAGTAGTGGTCCGCGAAGCAGGTGACGCCGGCCCGGATCATCTCCGCGCAGGCGAGCCGCGCGCCGAGTTCGACGTCCCTGGGGGTCAGGTTGGTCTCGACGGGCCAGACGACGTCGTTGAACCACTCCTCGGTGGGCAGGTCCTCGGCGAGGCCGCGCAGGGCGGCCATCGGGGCGTGGGTGTGGCAGTTCACGAACCCGGGCAGGGCGACCTGGCCGGCGGCGTCGATGTGCTCGGCGGCCGGGGTGCGGCGGGCGGCGCCGGCGGACGTCACCTCCGCGACGGCGCCGTCGCGTACGACGATGCCCGCGTCCTCCTGGAAACCGATCCTCTCCTGCTCGTCGTGGACCAGGACGGTGCAGCCGGTGATGACGAGATCCGCGGGTTGCGTCATGAGGACAACGTACGGTGCCGGTGCCCCGCTGTCCGGTGCTGTCCGGCCGGCGGCAGTTCGGGCAGCCGCAGTGCCACCCGCTCCCGTCGCCGGGCGAGTTCGTCGCGCAGCTCCGCGAGCCGCCGGACGTGGCGGGGGGTGAGCCGGCCGGTGTCGTCGAGGTGCACGGCGCACGCGGTGGTGGTGTCGACGAGCAGTTCGAGCGTGGCGGCCAGCTCGTCGGCGCCTTCGGAGTGCCGGGCGAGGGCGGGCAGTTCGGCGCCGGCCAGCGCGATGGCCGTACGGGCCTCGGCCAGCGCTCGGTAGGCCTCGCGGCGCAGCGTCCAGCGCCGCGCGCGGTCGTCGGACTCGCCGAGCACATGAGTGAGGTAGGCGTGGGCGGCGTCGCCCGCCGCGACGAGCCGGGCCCGGACCCCGCCGGCGCGCTGTCCCGGCATCGGCAGATGCCCGGCGATCAGCACGATCGCGCAGGCCAGCAGGGTCTCGCCGATGCGGCCCGCCGCGGCCTGCGGCTCGCCTCCGACCATGACCAGCGCCAGCACCAGGACGGTGACGACGGTGGTCTGCGCGGCGAAGTGCCGTGCGGCGACGGGGATGAGGGCGCCGCAGACGGCGACGAGCGCGATCAGGCCCTCCGGGTGGGGCAGCGCGGCGGCGCAGGCGGCGAACAGCAGGGCGCCGAGGACGGTCCCGGCGGCCCGGCACAGCACCCGGGAGGCGAGCGGCCCGAGGTCGGGTTTGACCAGGAAGACGGCGGTGGCGGGCAGCCAGTACCAATGCCGGTGCTGCCCGTACCAGTGGGCGTGGTGCAGGGCCTGCGCCACGGCGGCGCTCGCCCCGAAGCAGAGGGCGACGCGCAGCCCGTACTCGCGCCCCGCGGCGCCGAGCACCGTGCGGGCCAGGGCGGCGACCGGACGCCGGCGGGTGTGGAGGTCGCCGCCGCCCCGTCCCCGGTCGAACGCCTCGGCGGCGTGCAGCAGGGCGTCGTCGAGGGCGCGCAGGGCCGGCACCGACCGGGAGGGCGCGGGCAGCGGCCCGGTGGGGGCGTTGCGGCGCACGGCCGCGGCGAGCCGCCGGGGCCCCTGCCCGGTGCGCGCCGGTACCCGCTCCCCCGCCCAGGCCAGCGCGGTCGCGGCCTCGGCGAGGGGCAGCGCGGCGGCGTACTGCGCGTGCAGCCGCCGCTCGGCCGCGGACGAGGCGTACCGGCGCAGCCGGGGACCGGCGAGCGCGTCCTGCGCGTGGTCCAGGGCGGCGGTGAGCGCGGCACGGCGGGCGACGGCGTGCTCGGTGCCGACGGCGTCGAGGAGCGCGGCGACGGCGTCGTAGACGTCGGCGACGGCGGCCCGCTCCCCGTCGAACCGGAAGTCACCGGTCAGCGAGGCGGGCGTGGGCAGCGCCAGCCGCAGCACGAGCAGCCATCCGGCGCCGGCGAGGAAGGCGAGCGCCCGTTGCGCCGCGCTCTCGGGCAGCGGCATCCCGGCCCCGACGGCGGCGGTGACCAGCAGTTGCGTCCCGGCCGCGGAGGCCACGGGCCCGACGGCGCTGACACCGCCGGCGAGGAGTCCGAGCAGGGTCAGTACGAGGGTCAGCGCGGCGGCGCCGAGGTGCTCACCGGCGTACGTGCCGGCGAACAGTCCGGCGGCACCGGCGAGCGCCGGCACCCCGATCCGCCGGACGGAGCTCCTGCGGCTGCCCGGCCGGTCGTTGATCCCGGCCAGCATCGCGGCGATCGCGGCGACCACGCCGACGGAGGGGTGCCCGGCGGCCACGGCGGCGCACAGCAGCGGCCCGCCTGCCAGGGCGCCCCGGGTGACGGCGCTCCAGGGAACGGGCCCCCGCTGGGCCCGGAAGGCGTGGGCCAGCCAGGGCGGAGGCGTACGGGCGGACGGGCGTCCGGGGGGTGGGGTGGGTGGGGTAGGTGGGGTCTCTGAGGGGAGTGCGGTGTCTGACGGGGTTGCCGTATCTGCCGGGGACGCGGTGTCCGCGGGCGGTGCGGGGGCTGCGGAGTCTGTGCGGCGACCTTGGGGCGCGGGGCGAGGCACGGGTGGCGGGGCTCCTGTCGTCATGTCGAGGGCGGGGTGGGCCTTCGGGCGACGGTGGCCGGGCGGGGTGTGCCGTCCAGGGTAGGGGCGTTCTTTGAGGCGGGGAACGGGCGTGTTGCGGGGGTGTGACCGGTCGGAGATCTCGCGCGGGTGGGGGCGGGTTCTCCCGCGAGGGGGTGGAGGCGGGTTCCGCGCGAGGGGTGGAGGGCGGGTCCGCGCGAGAGGGGAGTGGAGGCGGGGGCCCTGCGCGAGGGGGCGGAGGCGGGGCTCTCGCGCGGAGGTCAGGGGCGTCTACCTCCCCTCCGCCGCGGCCACCGCACGGCCGAACAGCCCCTCGGCCTCGGTGACCGCCCGGGACAGCGCCTCACCATCCGGTGCCAGCTGCGCCAGGAGTGCGTCGGCTTCGCCCAGTCCCGCCCGTTCGAGGAGGCCCTTCTCGTTGGTGACCCACTCTCCGCGCGCCGCCAGCACCGCGTGCGCCGTCTGCGTCGCGGCGAGGGCGAGGGCGCCCGCGACCTGGGTGACGGCGCCCTTGGGGCGTGGCCCGCCTTGGCGTAGGCGAGGGTCGCGGCGGCCATGCCGTGCCAGTGAGCGGGCGCGGTGCGGCGCAGCGCCTCCGGGTAGGCCGGGCGGGGCAGTGTGCCGCGCAGCACCCGGTTGATGGCCAGCTCCGCGACGACCAGGTACGTCGGGATGCCCGCGAGGTGGAACATCAGCGGCTCGACGCGGAAGCGGCCGGCCTCCGCCTCCGCCGTCTCGTGCTCGACGACGTCCAGGTCCCGGTAGTGGACGTCGACCCGTCGGCCGTCGATCGTCAGCCAGGCGCCGCCGTTGAAGACGCCGCCGCCCCAGGCGCCCAGTGCGCAGACCTCGCCCTCCCACCCGACGGCCCGCAGGTCGGCCGGGTCGAAGGAGCCCCGGTAGTAGATCGCCATGTCCCAGTCGCTGTCGGGCCGGTGGGTTCCCTGGGCACGAGAGCCGCCCAGGGTGACCGCCTCGACGCCGGGCAGAGCGGCGAGGCGGTCGGCGGTGGCGTCGAGGAACGCGTCGTCGGTGAGGGAGGGCACGGTGGGCTCCTGCCGGTCCGGGGCGGTTGTCAGTGGTGCGCGTTATCAATAAAGTCGTCACTCAGTGTAACGACGGGGGTGGAAGCCATGACGGTGGGACGAGAGAAGAGGGCCGGGGCGACGGGGCCCGGGAAGCCCGGCGGGAAAGTGGGCGCCGAGGCTGGAGAGACGGCCGGCGGGGAGGCCGGCGGGACGGGCGGCGGGGAGGTCGGCGGGACGGCCGGCGGGACTGTCGGCGGCGCGCCTGGCGGGACGGCCGGCGAGGAGGCCAGCGAGGAGGCCGGTTCTTCCGGGCTGCGGCCGAGGCGCGGGTACGTCTCGGCGGCCGGGCTCCGGGCCCGGGCTGGACCGCCGGGATGGTGCACCGGCTGCTGGGCGAACCCGACCTGCTGCGCGCCCACCCCCATGTGCCGTCGGCGCCGCCCACCCGGCTCTACGCCGTCGAAAGGGTCGAGGAGGCGGAGCGGGGCGGAGCCTTCCGTGCCGCCGCCGCGGCTGTGGCACGCCGGTCGGCCGAGGGACGGGCCAGGATGCGGCGCGCGCGGCGGGACCTGGCGGCGCGCGCAGGAGCGCCGGGCGTGGGCGACGGCCGGGAAAACCGGATGCGAGACCGGGACCGGGACCCGGAGGATCGGGGCGGTCCACAACATGAAGGAGACTGCCGGTGAACCCTCTCCACCCGGTCGTGCTGCGGCGGGCCGCCGCCCCGGACGCCGCCGCGGCGGCCGACGTCTGGCTGCGCTCCTTCGCGGCCGCGCTGCCGACCGTCGTCCGGCCCCGCTCCGACGACGAGGTGCGCGCCTACTTCCGCGAGCACGTGGTGCCGTCGCTGGAGACCTGGGTCGCGCAGGCTCCGCAGGCGGAAGGGGCGACACCGGACGGGATCGTCGGCGTGATGGTGCTGGACGGGCAGTGGCTCTCCCAGCTCTACCTGGACCCCGACCGGCGCGGGTGCGGCATCGGCGACCGGTTCGTGGCCCTGGCCAAGGAGCGCCGGCCGGACGGACTAAGCCTGTGGACGTTCCAGGTGAACGGCGCCGCCCGCCGCTTCTACGAGCGTCACGGCTTCGTCCCCGCCGAGTGGACGGACGGTGCCCGCAACGAGGAACGGGAACCGGACGTGAGATACGTGTGGCGTCCGTAAGGGGCGAGACACGCGGCGCCGGGTCGCCGGGCACCGGGGCACCCGTCCCCAGGACGAGCGGCGTACGGAGGTCTCTTGACCACCGGCGCACCGGGGCCACCTTGGCGACCCGCATGCCGGGATCCCCTAACGACCGGCGTACTTGTCCGTCGCCGCCACCAGCAGGTCCGTCACGCCCGGTGCCGCGGCGTTGTGGCCGGCCTCGTCCACGAGCAGCAGTTCGCTGCCAGGCCAGGCGTGGTGGAGCCGCCAGACGATGCCCAGCAGGTTGCCCGGGTCGAGACCGCCCTGGACGAGGGTGCCGGGGATGTCCGCGAGCAGGTGGGCGTCGCGCAGCACCACGCCCTCGTCGTTGCCCTCGCCGAGGAAGTGGTCGTTGCCCCAGTAGTGGGTCACGGTGCGGGCGAACCCCATCCGGAAGACCGGGTCCTCGTACCGGGGCACCGAGCGCGGCGGGGCGGAGGCGACCGCCGTCTCCCAGTCGGTCCAGGCGCGTGCGGCCCGTTCCCGCACGGCCGGATCCGGCGATTCGAGCAGGCGGTTGTAGGCGGCGGGCAGGTTCCCGTCCCGCTCGTCCTCCGGGACGAGCGCCACGAAGCGCGCGAACGCCTCCGGGAAGAGCCTGCCCAGCCCTTTCGTCATGAGGGTGACCTCCGGGTTCGATCCGGTGGCCACCGCGGTCAGTACCAGTTCCGTCACCACGCCCGGGTGGGTCTGCGCATAGCGCAGCCCCAGCACCGACCCCACGAGGCGCCCCACACCAGCCAGCGCTCGATGCCCAGGTGCCGCCGCAGCGCCTCCAGGTCCGCCATGACGTGGGCGGTGGTGTTCACGCTCATGTCGGTGTCGTACGCGCTCGCGTGGGGAGTGGACCGTCCGCAGCCGCGCTGGTCCAGCAGGACGATGCGGTAGGCGGCCGGGTCGAAGTAGCGCCGGAAGTTCGGGCTCGCTCCGGAGCCGGGGCCGCCGTGCAGCACGACGGCCGGCTTGCCGTGCGGGTTCCCGCAGGTCTCCCAGTAGACGCGGTTGCCGTCACCGACGTCGAGCATGCCGTGGTCGTAGGGTTCGATCTCCGGGTACAGGGCCATCGGCGCACCCTAGCTCCGCTGCCCCGGCCCGGTCGTCTCCTTTTCCCGGCACGCCTTCCCGGGGGCTCGCCTCCCCTGTCCGGCGCTAGGCCGGACCGACCGGCAGGCCGGCCGTCCGGGCCGCCGTGCGCAGCACGTCCCGCAGCATCTCGGGGGTGAGCCGGCCCGTGAACGTGTTGCGCTGGCTGACGTGGAAGCAGCCGAAGAGGTCGATCCCGTCCAGCGCGACCCGTGCACCGTGGGCGAAGGCGGGCCGTGGCCTCGGCACCGACCACCCGGCCTCGGCGAACGCGGGCAGCGCGGCCTGCCAGCCGAAGGCGCCGAGCAGGACCACCGCCCGCAGGGTCGGCCGCAGCAGCCGCAGTTCCTGCACGAGCCAGGGCCGGCACGTGTCCCGCTCACCGGGCGTGGGCTTGTTGGCGGGCGGGGCGCAGTGCACCGGGGAGGTGACCCGCACGCCGAACAGTTCCAGGCCGTCGTCGGCGGAGACCGCGGTGGGCTGGGAGGCGAGGCCCACGTCGTACAGGGCCTGGTACAGGACGTCGCCCGAGCGGTCGCCGGTGAACATCCGGCCCGTGCGGTTCCCTCCGTGGGCCGCCGGAGCGAGGCCGACGATCAGCAGGCGTGCGTCGGGCGGGCCGAAGCCCGGCACCGGCCGGCCCCAGTACGTCCAGTCGGCGAAGGCCGCCCGCTTGGTACGGGCCACTTCCTCGCGCCAGTCGACCAGCCGCGGACAGGCCCGGCAGCCCGCGATCCGCCGGTCGAGCTCGCCGAGACCGCTGATGTCCATCCCCCCACCGTAGGCCGTCGGCACGGCGACGGGTTCCCCAGCCGGGCGCGCCTCGGCGCGGCACGGCCCGGCACCGGCGCGGCCCGGCACCGGCGCGGCCCGGCACCGGCGCGGCCCGGCACCGGCGCGGCCCGGCACCGGCGTCGCCCGGCCCGGCGTGGCCCGGCACGGCCCGGCCCGGCGCAGCCCGGCGTGGCCCGGCCCGCCACGGCCCGGCGCGACACAGCCCGACACGCCTCGGCACGGCACGGCACGACCCGGCGGTGGCGCGTCGGCACCCCACCGCGCCAACGACCGGGCCGGCCGCCCGGGACCCGCGCGTCGTGCAGAACGGGCGACGAGCGGGGCCCGTGCGATGCCGGCTCCCGGGCCCCTCGCCGGGGCCGGGCGGCTAAGGTCGGGGCATGGCTTCCGAGCGTGACCAGGACAGGAACGGCCGGGCGGCAGGCGCACGGAACTCCGCCGCGGCGCCGGACGACCGTGTGGCAGGGACCCGCGCCGACGCCGAACCGGCACCGGAAGGCCCCGCCGGCCGCCGGACGGCCGACCAGAGCGCGGCCGACGGAGCCGGCGCGGAGGCCGCCGGCCGACTCCGCACCAAGGCAGCCGACCGGCCCGGCACCGAGGCGGCCGTCAGAGCCGAGGACGGGTCCGAGGACGGGCCCGGTCAGG
The DNA here is from genome assembly GCA_003248315.1 of Streptomyces sp. SW4. Taxonomy (GTDB): domain Bacteria; phylum Actinomycetota; class Actinomycetes; order Streptomycetales; family Streptomycetaceae; genus Streptomyces. The sequence continues at coordinate 4,078,654 of QKWM01000004.1, read as the reverse complement.
CCGGTGAGCAGGCCGTCACGGCCGTCGACCCGAAGATCGCCGCCGCCATCGCCGCCGCCGAGGCGGCCGGGCCGCAGAACGGTCAGACGGTCCGGGTCGACAGCTGGATCTGGGCCGTGCGACTGGTCAAGACGCGGTCCATCGGTGCGACGGCCTGCCGAGGAGGCCATGTCCGGGTCAACGGCGAGCGGGTGAAGCCCGCGTATGCGCTGCGGGTGGGCGACGAGGTCCGCCTGCGGCACGAGGGCCGCGAACGGGTCGTGGTCGTGAAGCGGCTCATCCGCAAGCGGGTCGGCGCGCCGGTCGCCGCCCAGTGCTACATCGACAACTCTCCTCCTCCCCCGCCCCGCGAGGCCGTCGCCCCGGCCGGCATCCGCGATCGCGGCACCGGCCGCCCACCAAGCGCGACCGCCGGGAACTGGAGCGCCTGCGGGGCCTCGGCGGCATGGGTGGCATGGGCGGTTTCGGCGCCCCCGGTGGCCAGGGCCGTCAGGGCGGCGGAACCGGCGGCGGCCGGCCGCGGGGGCGCTGACCGGAGACGCGGGGGCCGACCGCCCGGTCCCCGGGCGCCGCCGGCTCGGCGTCAGGCGGCGCGAACCGCTCGGACCCACATGCGGTCGTCGGTCAGGTACCGGTCCACCTTCAGCCCTGCTTCACCGAGGGCCTCCTCGAACTGTTCCTGTGTCAGCGGCCGCGCCCGGAAGGTCTGGGTCCACACGGCGTCGGGGAACACGTACTCGGCGTGCACCGAGTGGACTCCGTCGCCGACCGGTTCCGAGGAGACGATGCGCACGGTGAAGCCGCTGGGGTCGACCCGCTCCCTCGGCACGTTCGAGTGGTAGTCCTCGCCTTCCCGCTGGATCAGAACGCAGCCGTCCTTGTCGACGTGCCGGGCGCAGGTGCGCAGCAGCCCGCGTCTCACCTCGGTGTCCCCGGTGTGGACCAGGAACGAGGCCAGCATGACCACGTCGAAGGTCTCTCCCAGGCCGAGGCCCTCGATCGGGCTGCATATGGTCCGCGCCCCCTGGACGCGCTCCAGCATCTGCGCGGACTCGTCCACCGCCGTGACCGCGAACCCGCGCTCCAGCAGCGGGTGCGTCACCCTTCCCACACCGCTGCCCAGCTCCAGGATGTGAGCGCCGGCGGCACGGCCGCGGCGATGATGTCCGGCTCGTCGCCCACCGGCAGGCGCGAGTAGAGCTCGACCGCGCAGCCGTCGGGGTCATCGGCCCGGGTCCCGTCCCTGGTGTCCCTCTCGCATTCTCAGCTCCATGCCCGTCCAACGGCCCGTGTCCGCACGTTCGTTCCCTCCCCGCCCCGTTCACCCGCCCGAGTGAACGGGCACGCGGGAGGCGAAGAGGTACGTTTCCCTCAGGAGCGGTGATCGCGATGCGTACGGGCAGTGAGCCGGCGACCGCGCGCAGTGCGCTGCGGGCGCGGTTCTGGCTGAGCGTGTGGGGGCTGGTCTGGACGGTCTTCGGGACCGTCGCGTTCGCCCTCGCCGGGCGCCCCGGCTGGGCCCTCGCCTGCGGGTGCTGTGGCTGATCGTGACGATCGACCTGGCCGTGGTCCTGCGCCACCTCCGCCAGGGCCCGCACTGGCAGCCGGGCCGCGACATCCCGCCGTACCGGCCGGTCCAGGACGGACCTTCCCGCCCCCCGCCGGACGCCCCGCACGGTCAGGGCCAGGACGGCCCTTTCCCTCCCCACCCGAGAAACCGCATGGTCAGGGGCAGGAGCGGCCGCCTGGGGAGCCGCCGTAGCAACCGGCCCACGCCGCGACGCCCGCCGGCGACCCGGGGTGTCAGCCGTCGAAGTCGGCCCGCCGCAGGTACTGCGGGTTGGGGTCGAGCGCCGCGGCCAGACGGAAGTGGCGCCGGGCCTGGTCGACCCGGCCCTGACGCTCGTAGGTGCGGGCCAGGGCGAAGTGTGCGAACGCGTTGTCCGGTTCGCGTTCCAGGACGACGGTGAACTCGAGCTCGGCCGGTCTCAGTTGTGCCGCGGCGAAGAAGGCACGCGCGCGCAGCAACCGCGCGGCGGTGTTCTCGGGGTGCGCGGCGATGACGCTGTCGAGCAACTTCACCGCGCCCCGCGGGTCCCGCGCCGCCAGCAACTGCTCGGCCGCGCGGAAGTCGATGACGTCCGTCTCCGGCGTACGTCCGTTCGATCCGCTGGTTTCGGGCACGGCTGAGTCCTTCCCTCGCTGGAGGGTTCAACGCCCGTACGAACGACGCTATTCCTGGGGCCGACGGGGCCGGCACCGCCTCCCGAGACCGCCTCCCGAGACCGTCTCCCGGCACCGCCTCCCGAGACCACCGGAGCCTCCAGGCCTGCCGACCCGGCCACGCCACCAGGCCCGCCCGTCCGGCCACGCCGGCCATTCCGGTACGCCGGTACGCCCACCGCCCCGGCAGGCCGCCACTCCAGCACGCCGCCACTCCAGCACGCCGCCACTCCGGCACGCCCACCGCTCCCCCAGGCCTGACGATCCAGGGACCGGGCGATCCAGCGGAGCGGGCGATCCAGCGGGCCTGACGATCCAGCGGACCGGACGGTTCAGCCGGCCTCCCGGGCCCCCGGGCCCTCCGGGTCAGTTCGGCCCACACGTCCTCGACCCGCCGCCGGAGTTCCTCCAGCGGCACGTCGTTGTCGATGACGATGTCCGCGATCTCCCGCCGCTGCTCGCGGGTCGCCTGGGCGGCCATGCGCGCCCGGGCGTCCTCCTCCGTCATCCCGCGCAGCCGGACCAGGCGGTCGAGCCGGGTGGCCGGGTCGGCGTCGACGACGATCACGACGTCGTACAGCGGCGCCAGGCCGTTCTCGGTGAGGAGCGGGACGTCGTGCACCACGACGGCGTCCGCGTCGGCGGCCGCGGCGGCCTCCTCCAACTCGCGGGAACGGGCGCCGACCAGGGGGTGGACGATGGAGTTCAGCACGGCCAGCTTCTCCGGGTCGGTGAACACGATCGAGCCCAGCTTGGGCCGGTCCAGACCGCCGTCCCCGGCGAGCACCTCCTCGCCGAACGCCTCGACCACGGCGGCGAGCCCCTCGGTCCCGGGGCGACGACCTCCCGGGCGATCCGGTCCGCGTCGACGAGCACGGCTCCGCACTCGACGAGCAGCCGGGACACCTCGCTCTTGCCGGCGCCGATTCCGCCGGTCAGGCCCACCTTCAGCATGGCCGCAGCCTAGACCCGCCCGCAGCGGGCGGTACGCCGGGTAGTGGCCGAGCCCGACACCCCGCCGTACGCCGAGGGCGTCGCCCGCACCCCGGCGCTCGGGCCAGGGCATCGCCCCACCCCGGCGGAGCGCACCCCGCACGCACCCGGCCGAGGCACCGCCCCAGCCCCCCGAGAGCCACCCCCGGCCCCCCGGCCCGGTCAGGCGTCCCCCTCCCGCTCCGCCAGGAACTTCTCGAACTCGCGCCCGATCTCGTCCGCCGACGGGATCTCCACCGGCTCGGCGAGCATGTTGCCCCGGGTCTCGGCGCCCGCGGCGGCGTCGTACTGGTGCTCGAGGCCCTGGACGAGGGCGGTGAGTTCCTCGTCGCCCTCCCGGATCTGCCGGTCGATCTCGGTCTGCGTGCGGTGCGCGTCCGTGCGCAGCGAGTGGGCGATGCCGGGCAGGACGAGCCCGGTGGCGGCCGTGATCGTCTCCAGGACGGTCAGCGCGGCGTCCGGGTACGGGGACCGGGCGATGTAGTGCGGGACATGGGCGGCGACACCCAGGACGTCGTGGCCCGCCTGGAGCAGCCGGTACTCGATGAGCGCCTCGGCGCTGCCGGGCACCTGCGCCTCCTCGAAGGGGCTGCGGTGGCCGGGGACGAGGTCGGTCCGGTTGCCGTGGGGCGTGATGCCGACGGGGCGGGTGTGCGGGACACCCATCGGGATGCCGTGGAAGTTGACCGACAGGCGGACGCCGAGGCGCTCGACGATCTCCTTGACGGCGGCGGCGAAGCGCTCCCACTCCACGTCGGGCTCGGGCCCGGACAGCAGCAGGAAGGGCGCTCCGGTGGCGTCCTGGACGAGCCGCACCTCGATGGCGGGGTCCTCGTAGGAGGTCCAGCGGTCGCGCTTGAAGGTGAGCAGCGGGCGGCGGGCGCGGTAGTCCACGAGCCGGTCGTGGTCGAAGCGTGCGACGACCTGGTGCGGCAGCGAGCCCAGCAACTGGTCGACGATCTGGTCGCCGGTCTCGCCGGCATCGATGTATCCGTCGAAGTGGTAGAGCATGACCAGGCCGGCCGACTCCTGGGCGAGCGCCATGTCCACGACGGCAAGCCCCTTCGGCTCCCATGCGTACAAATCCTGCGGATCAAGCACAGTGACCGCTCCTCCTCGTGTCCGTACGGAACAACGGCTTCGCGGCCGGAGTCATTCCCGGGAGAGAGGAATCTCGATCTTGGCGGCCGGCTCGACGGGCCCCCGCGCGCGGGGGCCACGGAGGGCGGCCGGCTCGACGGGCCGCCCGCGCGCGGGCAGCACGGAGGGGCCGTACCTCGGAAGGTACGGCCCTCGGTCAGCCGCTAGACCTCAGCGGCCGGAAGTCCCTCTGGGGAGTTCAGCTCTGGCCGCCGGCCAGCTTCTCGCGCAGCGCGGCCAGCGCCTCGTCCGACGCCAGGGCGCCGGAGTTGTCGCCGCCCTCGGAGGAGTACGAACCGCCGGACGCGGCCGGAGCGGCGGCCTCGCCACCCTCGGCAGCGGCCTGGGCGTCCGCCTCGCGGGACTTGATGACCTGCTGCTGGTGCTGCTCGAAGCGGGCCTGCGCCTCGGCGTACTGGCGCTCCCACTCCTCGCGCTGCTTCTCGTAGCCCGGCAGCCAGTCGTTGGTCTCCGGGTCGAAGCCCTCGGGGTAGATGTAGTTGCCCTGGTCGTCGTAGGACGCGGCCATGCCGTACAGGGTCGGGTCGAACTCGACCGCCGTCGGGTCGGCACCGAAGGACTCGTTGGCCTGCTTCAGCGAGAGGCTGATGCGGCGGCGCTCGAGGTCGATGTCGATGACCTTGACGAAGATCTCGTCGTTGACCTGGACGACCTGCTCCGGGATCTCCACGTGGCGCTCGGCCAGCTCGGAGATGTGGACCAGACCCTCGATGCCCTCGTCCACGCGGACGAACGCACCGAACGGAACCAGCTTCGTGACCTTGCCGGGCACGACCTGGCCGATCTGGTGGGTGCGGGCGAACTGCTGCCACGGGTCTTCCTGGGTCGCCTTCAGCGACAGGGAGACGCGCTCACGGTCCATGTCGACGTCGAGGACCTCGACGGTGACCTCCTGGCCCACCTCGACGACCTCGGACGGGTGGTCGATGTGCTTCCAGGACAGCTCGGAGACGTGGACCAGACCGTCGACGCCGCCCAGGTCCACGAAGGCACCGAAGTTGACGATCGAGGAGACGACGCCGGACCGCACCTGGCCCTTCTGGAGGGTGGTGAGGAAGGTCTGACGGACCTCGGACTGGGTCTGCTCCAGCCAGGCACGGCGGGACAGGACCACGTTGTTGCGGTTCTTGTCCAGCTCGATGATCTTCGCCTCGAGCTCCTTGCCCACGTAGGGCTGGAGGTCGCGGACGCGGCGCATCTCGACCAGGGAGGCCGGGAGGAAGCCGCGGAGGCCGATGTCGAGGATGAGACCACCCTTGACGACCTCGATGACGGTACCGGTGACGATGCCGTCCTCTTCCTTGATCTTCTCGATGGTGCCCCAGGCACGCTCGTACTGGGCGCGCTTCTTCGAGAGGATCAGGCGGCCTTCCTTGTCCTCCTTCTGGAGGACCAGGGCCTCGATCTCGTCGCCGACGGCGACGACCTCGTTCGGGTCGACGTCGTGCTTGATCGAGAGCTCGCGGCTCGGGATGACACCTTCGGTCTTGTAACCGATGTCGAGCAGGACCTCGTCCCGGTCGACCTTCACGATGACGCCGTCGACGATGTCGCCGTCGTTGAAGTACTTGATCGTCTCGTCGATCGCTGCGAGGAAGGCTTCCTCGTTACCGATGTCGTTGACCGCTACCTGCGGGGTGGTGGCGGTGGTCTCGGTGCTGCTCGTCATGTGGGAAAGGGCTCCGGTACGGACATTGAAGTCGTAGGTACTGCTTACGCCGGGAGCCCGTTTCGCTCTGCAGAAGCCGGACAGCCAAGGAAGCGCCCACCGGACACTGGATGACCAGTCACTGGTGATGGCGCCTCGACAACCGAGGGGACATACAACAGATGCGAGCGCAGCCTGCTCCGTCTGAGGCGCGCAGGCCCGCAGCGCAACTTGTAGCATACGGGGCAGCCGGGCAGGGTCAATGCGCGAAGCCGCCCACCCGGGCGGATCGCCGCATAACCGGCACGAGAAACGTCTGCCGAGGCCACGCGGGTGCGTGTCGCGCCCTGTCCGACACCGGTGTGACGCCAGGGCGAGCCGGACGGCAGAGTACGACGAAGGAGCCGATCATCCAAGAGCCGGAAGTCCCCGAGGCCCCGAACCGGAAGCCACCCGGCGTGACGCCGGGGTCGCGGAGAGCGCCCGCGCCAACCGGGGCTGGTGGGACCGCAACGCGGACGAGTACCAGACCGAGCACGGCACCTTCCTCGGCGACGACCGCTTCGTGTGGTGTCCCGAGGGGCTGGACGAGGTGGAGGCCGAGCTGCTCGGCCCGCCGGAGGAGCTGAAGGGCCGGGACGTCCTGGAGATCGGGGCCGGCGCCGCCCAGTGCTCGCGCTGGCTGGCCGCGCAGGGCGCCCGCCCGGTCGCGCTGGACCTCTCCCACCGCCAGCTCCAGCACGCGCTGCGGATCGGCGGGGCGTTCCCCTGGTGTGCGCCGACGCGGCGGCGCTGCCGTTCGCGGACGGCTCCTTCGACCTGGCCTGCTCGGCGTACGGGGCGCTGCCGTTCGTCGCCGATCCGCGGCTGGTGCTGCGGGAGGTGCGGCGGGTGCTGCGCCCGGGCGGGCGGTTCGTGTTCTCCGTGACGCACCCGATCCGCTGGGCCTTCCCGGACGAGCCGGGGCCCGAGGGGCTGAGCGTGTCCGCGTCCTACTTCGACCGCACGCCGTACGTGGAGCAGGACGAGGACGGCCGGGCGGTGTACGTCGAGCACCACCGCACGCTCGGCGACCGGGTCCGGGACGTCGTCGCCTCGGGCTTCCGGCTGGTGGACCTGGTCGAGCCGGAGTGGCCGGAGTGGAACACCTCCGAGTGGGGCGGCTGGTCCCCGCTGCGCGGGAACCTGATCCCGGGGACGGCGATCTTCGTGTGCGTACGAGACTGAGTGCGTGATCCGTTACGACGCCCTGGACGCCCTTCCCGTACGAGGTGCCCTGCCCGCGCTGCACGACGCCCTGGAGGAGCACGGCACCGCGGTGCTGGTCGCGCCGCCCGGCACCGGCAAGACGACGCTGGTTCCGCTGGAGCTGGCCGGGCTGGTCGGCGAGGGCCGCCCGCGCGGCGGGTGGTGGTGGCCGAGCCGCGGCGCATCGCGGCGCGGGCGGCGGCCCGGCGGATGGCGTGGCTGCTGGGCGAGAGGCCCGGCGGGAGCGTCGGTCACACGGTGCGCGGTGAGCGGGTCGTGGGGCGGCACACGCGCGTGGAGGTCGTGACGACCGGTGTGCTGCTGCAGCGGCTCCAGCGCGACCAGGAGCTGGCCGGCGTCGACGCGGTGGTCCTCGACGAGTGCCACGAGCGGCATCTGGACGCCGACACGGCGGCGGCCTTCCTGTGGGACGTGCGCGAGACGCTGCGCCCGGAGCTGCGGCTGGTGGCCGCGTCGGCGACCACGGACGCGGAGGGCTGGGCGGGGCTGCTGGGCGGGCGCCGGTCGTCGAGGCCCGGGGCGTCTCCCATCCGGTGGAGGTCGTGTGGGCTCCGCCGGAGCGGCCCGTCCGGCCCCCGCACGGGATGCGGGTGGATCCGGCGCTGCTGACGCATGTGGCGGCGGTGGTGCGGCGGGCGCTGGCCGAGCGGACCGGGGACGTGCTGTGCTTCCTGCCGGGGGTCGGCGAGATCGCGCGGGTCGCGGGGCTGCTGGGCGCGCCGGCCGGTGTGGACGTGCTCCAGGTGCACGGGCGGGCACCGGCGGCCGTGCAGGACGCCGTGCTGGCGCCGGGGGCCGGCGGCGGGTGGTGCTGGCGACCTCGGTGGCCGAGTCGTCCCTCACGGTGCCCGGGGTGCGGGTGGTGGTCGACTCGGGGCTGGCGCGGGAGCCGCGGGTGGATCACGCGCGCGGGCTGAGCGCGCTGACGACGGTACGGGCGTCGCAGGCGGCGGCGCGGCAGCGGGCGGGCCGGGCCGGGCGGGAGGCCCGGGCACGGTGTACCGCTGCTGGGCGGAGGCGGAGGACGTGCGTCTGCCGCGGTTCCCGGCGCCCGAGATCAAGGTGGCCGACCTGACCGCGTTCGCGCTCCAGGCGGCCTGCTGGGGGATCCGGAGGCCTCCGGTCTGGCCCTGCTGGACCCGCCGCCCGGCGGGGCGATGGCGGCGGCGCGCGCGGTGCTGTCCGCGATCGGCGCCGTGGACGCCTCCGGCCGGGCGACCCCGCGGGGGATGCGGCTGGCCCGGCTGGGTGTCCACCCCGGCTGGGGCGGGCCCTGCTGGACGCCGGTGACCCGGCCCTGGCGGCCGAGGTGGTCGCGCTGCTCGGCGAGGAGGCTCCGCGCGAGTACGGGGACGACCTCGCCGCAGCGCTGCGTTCCGCCCGGCGCGGGGGTGACGCCTACGCGGCCCGGTGGCGGGCGGAGACCCGCAGACTGCGCTCCGCCCTCGCGCAGGACACCGACGTCCGGCCGGGTGACGCGGCCGCGGCCGCCAGCGCGGACGCCCCGGAGGAACGGCCGGGGGCCGAGGCGCCGATGGGCGGACGACGCGGACGACGCCCCGGGCGGGGTGGGGGCGAGGATCTCGAGGTGGGGGCCGTGGTGGCGCTCGCGTTTCCGGAGCGGCTCGCGCGGGCCGACGGCGGCTCGTACCTCATGGTGTCCGGCACGCGCGCGGAACTGCCCGACGGTTCGGCGCTGGGTGGGGCGCCGTGGCTCGCGGTGGCCGTGGCGGACCGGCCGATCGGCAGGGGGCACGCGCGCGTGCGGCTCGGCGCGGTGGTCGACGAGGAGACCGCGCGGCTCGCGGCGGGGGCCCTGCGGGACGAGGCGGAGGAGGTCCGCTGGGCCGGCGGTGACGTGGTGGCCCGGCGGGTCGAACGGCTCGGGGCGGTCGAACTGGCGGCGCGGCCCTCACCGACCCCGATCCCGGCCTCGTACGCGACGCGCTGGTGGACGGGTTGCGTCAGGAGGGCTTCGGGCTGCTGCGCTGGCCGGCGGAGGCGGCCCTGCTGCGGCAGCGGCTCGCGTTCCTGCACCGGCATCTCGGCGCGCCCTGGCCGGACGTCTCGGACGACGCGCTGCACGCGCGCGTGGACGAGTGGCTGGAGCCGGAGTTGAGCCGGGCACGGCGGCGGGCGGATCTGGGCAGGATCGACGCCGGCCAGGCGCTGGCCCGGCTGCTGCCCTGGTCCGGCGGCGAGGCGGCGCGGCTCGACGAACTCGCCCCCGAGCGGATCACCGTGCCGAGCGGGTCGCGGATCCGCATCGACTACGGCGACGCCGAGCAGCCGGTGCTCGCGGTGAAGCTGCAGGAGATGTTCGGGCTCCAGCGGACCCCGGAGATCGCGGGTGTGCCGCTGCTGGTCCACCTGCTCTCCCCCGCCGGCCGTCCGGCGGCGGTCACCGCCGACCTGGCCTCCTTCTGGCGGGAGGGCTACCGGAACGTGCGGGCGGAGCTGCGCGGCCGGTACCCGAAGCATCCGTGGCCCGAGGACCCGGCGGCGGCGGAGGCGACGCGGCACACCAACGCCCGGCTCGGGCGGTGACCGGCGAGGCGCCCGCTTCCCGGCCCCGGGCGGCCGGGGGCGCGGTACGACGACGGCGGCGCTCCTCCCGGTGGAGGGCGCCGCCGTCGTCGTACCGGCCCGGTGCCTGGCCGGGCTATGCGCCGGAGCCGGCGGAGGAGGAGCTGGGCGACGTCGACGGCTCCGGCGAGTCGGACGGGGCCGGTGAGGACGACTCGGCGGCCCGCACGGTCAGCGGCACGTCGAGCGTCGCGCCGCCCGCGGTGGTGATACGCAGCGTGAACGTGCCGCTGGTGTCGTCCGCGTACAGCTGGGGCAGGGTCAGCAGCCCGTCGGCGCCGGTCTTCAGGCCGGTCAGGGTGCGGACGGGCTTGCCGGCGGCGTCCTTGAAGTAGGGGCCCTTGTCGTTCACGGCCGGGTCGGACGCCGACCGGACGAGGGTGGCGGTGACCGCGACCCGGTCGGCGGCGGCCCCCTTGTACGTGGCCTTCACCTGGACCCGCTCGGCGAACTGCCCGCCCGGGGTGCAGCTGAGCGGGGTGTCGTCGGTGCGGGCGACGGCGTCGGCGACGCGTTCGGTGACGGAGGCGCGGTAGACGAGGGCGGGGATGGTCGGACGGCCGACCACGGTGGCGCGGACGGTGAAGGCGCCGGTCTTCTCACCGGCCCGCAGCGCCGGCGCGGTGGCCACGCCCGAGCCGTCGGTGACGACCGTGGCGACGCTCTCCCCGCCGGCGAACGTGGCGTCCGTGTCGCCGACGACGGTGAAGCGGAGCCGCACCTTGCCGACGGCCTTGCCGGACTCGGTCTCCGCGCGGGCACGGATCCGTTCGGCGAACGTGTCGCCGGCCGTCGCGGACAGCTTGCCGGTGCCGGCGTTCTCCAGGTGGTCCACCGTGTCGGTGGGCGTGGGCGTCCCGGTGGGCGGCGGCGTCGTGGGCGGGCTGGTGGGCGGGTTGGTCGGCGGCTTGGGGCTCTGCGAGCCGCTGCCGCCGTCGCCGCCGCTTCCGCTGCCGCCGCCGGGGGTGCCGGCCGGCGGCGTGGAGTCCTTCGGGGGCGTGGCGGGCTCGGACCGCTCGGGCGACGGCTTGGGGGACGCGCCGTTGCGGCCGCCGCCGGACCCGGAACCGGTGGCGCGGTCGTCGCTGCGGCCCACGGGCAGGGTGCCGGTGCCGTCGGGGATCTCGTGCGTGCCCTTGCGGTAGTACTCCAGCCAGGACAGGACCGTGTGCAGATAGTCCTGCGAGTTGTTGTAGCTGAGGATGGCGCGCTTGAGGTCGGCCTGGACGGACAGGTCCCAGCCGTTGCGGCACAGGTAGTGCCCGGCGGCGAGCGCGGCGTCGTAGACGTTGTTGGGGTCTTCCTTGCCGTCGCCGTTGCCGTCGCGGGCGGCCCACGCCCAGGTGGACGGGATGAACTGCATGGGCCCGACGGCGTTGTCGTAGCGGCTGTTGCCGTCGTACACGCCGTTGTCGGTGTCCTTGATGAGGGCGAAGCCGTTGCCGTCGAGCTGGGGGCCGATGATGGGGCTGGGGGTGGTGCCGTCCGCGCCGACCCGGCCGCCGCGGGCGTGCCCGGACTCCACCTTGCCGATGGCGGCGAGGAGTTGCCAGGGCAGGTTGCAGCCCGGCTTGGCCGCGCGCAGCGCCGCCTCGGCCTTCTTGTAGGCGTCGAGAACGGTCGCCGGGATGCCGGCCTCGGAGGGCCCCTTCACCGACGGGCCGGTGCCGCCGGCGGTCGGGGACGGCTTGGGGCTGTCGAGGGGCGGCAGGTCCGTGTAGTAGGGCGAGTTGCCGGTGGCGCTGGCTCCGGGGTCGGTGTCCGGCGAGGGCGTCGCGTCGGCGGTGGTCCGTCTGCCGTCGGCGCCGGTGGTGACGTCGGGGGCCTGGGACGCGGACAGGGCCGCGACCGCGACCGCCGCCACGGTGGTGGTCACCGCGCCCTTGCGCAGCCTCCTGCCGAATTGCGCCGCCATAGAGTGAACCCCTCCCGTGGACGCCTGGCGTCCCTCAGTCCGTCCTGCTCGTCACGTCCTGCTCGTCACGTCGTGCCCGGCGGTCGTACGGGCCGTGCGGACTCGCCTGCCGTACGTCCTGCCGTGCTCGTCCGGTCGTGCCCGTCGTGCCGCGCTCACCGTGCCGTCCTCGCCGTGCCGCACTCGCCGTGTCCCGCTCACCCTGGTGTGACGACCGGCGGACGCCACCGGTTGCCCCCTGGTGTCGCGGGGTGCGGCGATCGCCAGTTCGACCTGTACGGTGCCGCAGGCGACCCTACGACAACTTCCTTTGCGGCGGCAGCCGTTCCCGCCCGATTTTCACCGGTTGGCCACGCCGGGTCGCCACACCGGCCGACGCCCGCCAGGAGGAGTCCTCTTGCCGTTCACGCTGAGTCATGCCGCCGCCGTGCTGCCCGCCGTCCGCGGCGACGGCACCGGACGCGGCCGTCTGGTGCCGTCCGTCCTCGTGGCGGGCTCCTTCGCGCCCGACATGACCTACTACGCGGCGAGTGTGGTGTCCGGGGCGATGGAGTTCGGGGACTTTACGCACGCGCTCCCGGGGGTGTTCACCTTCGACGTGCTGGTCGCCTGGGCGCTGGTGGGTCTGTGGCTGCTGCTGCGCGAACCGCTGGTGGCGCTGCTGCCGCGTGCGTGGCAGGGGCGGACCGCCGCGCTGCTGCGATGCGGTGTGCCGCACGCGCGCGTGCGTCCGGACCTGGTGGGGTGGTGGTACGTGTCGGCCGTGCTGGGCGCGCTGACGCACGTGGTGTGGGACGCGTTCACGCACCTCGACCAGTGGGGGATGCGGGTGTTCCCCGTGCTGGGCCGGGAGATCGCCGGCTCGCCGCTCTACTGGTACCTGCAGTACGGCGGTTCGGCGGTGGCCGCGGTCGTCATCGCCGTCTTCGTGGCGCGGGCGCTGCGGCGGATGCCGGGCGGGGCCGCTCCTGCCGGGGTGCCGGTGCTGTCCGCGCGGGACCGGTGGTGCGCCGCGGCGCTGCTCGGCGGCTTCGTGACGGCCGGGGCGGTGCACCGGGCGACGCGCTGGTGGGCCCACTGGGGCGCGGTCGCCGAGCCGTGGGAGCTGATCCCGACGGTGTGCTTCGGGGCGGGCGCCGGGCTCGTCCCGGACTGCTGCTGTACGCCGTCGTCGTCAGGGTGCGCCGTCCGGCCCCGGCGTCCGGCGGCCCGGCCGGTGCGGATGCGGAGCCGGCCCGGACGGGCGCCCGGTGACGGTGTCGGCGGTGGCGACGAACACGGTGAAGGTGTGCGCCGGGCGGGGTCTCGGCAGCAGGGTGAGGGCGAGCGCCAGGTAGCCGCGGGCCAGGTCGGCCCACAGGCGCCAGGCGGGGGTCTCGCCGCCGCCCGGGCGGTTGTGTCCCGGCGGGCGAGCCTGTGGCGGAGGTCCGCCGTGACGTGGCGCACGGCCGTCGCGAGGGTGGCCGGGATGCGGGCGGTGCTTGCGCCCAGCGCGAAGGCCGGGACCGGCGGGAGTGGCACGCAGGCGGGTCCGTCTCCGCCGGCCCGCGGCGGTGCCGTCCGGTGGTGGAGCATGCGTATACCCATGCCCGCATCCTCACGGCAGAACCGTCGCGGGGGCTTTTCCGCGGGGGCCACGCGGGTGACGTGCCCCGCGGGCCGCCCCCGCGGGGTGGCGGGCGGTCGGCGGGCGGAACGTGGGCCCGGGGCCCGATGTGACCCCCCGCATGACCGCTCCCCCGCCGGACCGCCGGAGGCTAGTGCGCCGCCGACTCCCAGTCCGGGCCCACGCCCACCGAGACGCCCAGCGGCACCCGGAGGTCCACGGCGGACGCCATCTCGCGGCGGACCAGTTCCTCCGCCGCCGCCCGCTCGCCCGGGGCGATCTCCAGGACGATCTCGTCGTGGACCTGGAGGAGCATCCGGGAGGCGAGGCCGGCCTCGCGGAGCGCCTTGTCCACACGGAGCATGGCGATCTTCACGATGTCCGCCGCCGTGCCCTGGATGGGCGCGTTGAGGGCCATCCGCTCGGCGGCCTCGCGGCGCTGGCGGTTGTCGCTGTTGAGGTCGGGCAGATAGCGGCGCCGGCCGAACAGCGTCGCCGTGTACCCCGTCGCCCGGGCCTCGTCGACCACCCGGCGCAGATAGTCCCGCACGCCGCCGAACCGCTCGAAGTAGGCGTCCATCAGGGCGCGGGCCTCGGCCGCCTCGATGTTCAGCTGCTGGGAGAGGCCGAAGGCGGACAGGCCGTACGCCAGGCCGTACGACATGGCCTTGATCTTGCGGCGCATCTCGGCGTCGACCGCGCCGGGCTCCACGGAGAAGACCTGCGCCGCGGCGGTGGTGTGCAGGTCCTCGCCCGAGGTGAACGCCTCGATCAGGCCCGCGTCCTCGGACAGATGGGCCATCACGCGCAGCTCGATCTGGCTGTAGTCGGCCGTCATCAGCGACTCGAAGCCCTCGCCGACCACGAAGCCGCGGCGGATGGCGCGGCCCTCGTCGGTGCGGACCGGGATGTTCTGCAGGTTCGGGTCCGTGGACGACAGACGGCCGGTCGCCGCGACCGTCTGGTTGAACGTGGTGTGGATGCGGCCGTCCCCGGCGATGGTCTTGATCAGGCCCTCGACGGTGACCCGGAGCTTGGCCTGCTCGCGGTGCCGGAGCATGATCACCGGAAGCTCGTTGTCGGTCTGGGTCGCGAGCCAGGCCAGGGCGTCGGCGTCCGTGGTGTAACCGGTCTTGGTCTTCTTCGTCTTCGGCAGGTTCAGCTCGCCGAAGAGGACCTCCTGGAGCTGCTTGGGCGAGCCGAGGTTGAACTCGCGGCCGGCCGCGGCGTGCGCCTCCTTCATCGCCTGCTGCACGGCTCCCGCGAACATCTGCTCCATCGCCTGGAGGTGCTCCCGGTCGGCCGCGATGCCGTGCCGCTCCATCCGGGCCAGCAGCGCCGAGGTGGGCAGCTCCATGTCGCGCAGCAGGTCCGCGGCGCCGACCTCCTCCAGCCGGCCCTCGAAGGCCTCCCCGAGGTCGAGGACCGCACGGGCCTGCACCATCAGGGCCTCGGCCTCGGCGCCGTCGTCCGCGCCGAAGGCGAGCTGGCCGTCGGCCGCGGCGGCCGGGGCCAGCTCGCGGTGCAGGTACTCCAGGGAGAGCGCGTCCAGGTCGAAGGAGCGGCGGCCGGGCTTGACCAGGTAGGCGGCGAGGGCGGTGTCCATGGCGACGCCCGCGATGCTCCAGCCGTGCTCGGCGAAGACGCGCATCGCGCCCTTGGCGTTGTGGAAGATCTTGGGCCGGTCCGGGTCGGCCAGCCAGGACACCCACGCCGACTCGTCGGCCTCGTCCAGCTGGGACGGGTCGAACCAGGCGGCCTTGCCGTCGGGCGCGGCGAGCGCGACCTCGGCGACCGAGCCGGTGCCCAGCGCCCAGGTGTCGACGGTGGCGACGCCCAGGACCTGCGTGCCGTGCCCGGCGAGCCAGCCGGCCAGCTCGCCGGTGTGCAGCACGGAGCCGTCCAGCTCCACGCCGTCGGTGACGACCGGGGTGGTCTCGGCCTCCTCGGCGCCCGGGTCGACGGCGAAGAGCCGCTCGCGCAGCGAGGGGTTGCGGATCTCCAGGGTGTCCAGGACCATCGCGACGCCCTTGCGGTCGTACGCGGTGCGCTCCAGGTCGGCGACGGTCTTCGGCAGCTCGACCTGCCGCTCCAGCTCGGTCAGCAGCCGGTTGAGCTTGACGGACTCCAGGTGGTCGCGGAGGTTCTGCCCGGCCTTGCCCTTGACCTCGTCGACCCGCTCCACGAGCTCGGCGAACGACCCGAACTGGTTGATCCACTTCGCGGCCGTCTTCTCGCCGACGCCCGGGATGCCCGGCAGGTTGTCGGACGGGTCACCGCGCAGCGCCGCGAAGTCGGGGTACTGGGCGGGGGTCAGCCCGTACTTCTCGAACACCTTCTCCGGGGTGAACCGGGTCAGCTCGGAGACGCCCTTCGTCGGGTACAGCACCGTGGTGTGGTCGCTGACCAGCTGGAAGGAGTCCCGGTCGCCGGTGACGATGAGGACCTCGAAGCCCTCGGCCTCGGCCTGGGTGGCGAGGGTGGCGATGACGTCGTCCGCCTCGTATCCCTCGACGGCGAAGCGGGAGACGTGCATCGCGTCGAGCAGCTCGCAGATCAGCTCGACCTGGCCCTTGAACTCGTCCGGCGTCTTGGAGCGGTTCGCCTTGTACTCCGTGAACCGCTCGGAGCGCCAGGTCTTGCGGGACACGTCGAACGCGACCGCGAAGTGCGTGGGCGCCTCGTCACGCAGGGTGTTGGCCAGCATCGAGGCGAAGCCGTAGATCGCGTTGGTGGGCTGGCCGGTCGCCGTCGTGAAGTTCTCCGCGGGCAGCGCGAAGAACGCGCGGTAGGCCAGCGAGTGCCCGTCCATGAGCATCAGGCGCGGGCGGCCGCCGGCGGGGGTGTCGGTCTTCTTCGATGCTGTCTCTGCCACGCCCCCGATCCTGCCACGAGCCACTGACAGCCGGGCCCGCGCTCGCGGTGGTGCCGCCACGGCCGTGGCGTGCCGAGGGCGGCCCGGCGGCGCGGCAACCCGCTTCTCGCGCCGTGGCGTGCGCCGCTCCCGGCGCGTCCGGCCGGCCCGCGGCGGTGTCCGTGGCCCGTGCGAGGATCGGAGACGTACCTCACACGTGTACGCGAAGGGGAGTGCGCGATGGCCAGCAAGCCGCCCAAGAGTGACCCGGTCCAGGACGCGCCCGAGGTCGGCGGGCCGAAGCACGCGGCGGCGGGCCTGCCGGCCATCGGCCACACGCTGCGCGCCGCCCGGCGGCAGATGGGCGTCAGGCGCACCGCGCTGACCCTGCTGAGCGTCAACCAGAAGGACGGCTTCGACTGTCCCGGCTGCGCCTGGCCGGAGCCGGACCACCGGCACGCGGCGGAGTTCTGCGAGAACGGCGCGAAGGCCGTGGCCGAGGAGGCCACCCTGCGCCGGGTCACCCCGGAGTTCTTCGCGGCGCACTCCGCCGCCGACCTCGCGGACCGCAGCGGCTACTGGCTGGGCCAGCAGGGCCGGCTCACCCATCCCGTGTACCTCCCGGAGGGCGGCACGCACTACGAGCCGGTCACCTGGGAGCGGGCCTTCGACATCGTCGCCGAGGAGATCGCCGCGCTCTCCTCCCCCGACGAGGCCGTCCTCTACACCTCCGGGCGCACCAGCAACGAGGCCGCGTTCCTCTACCAGCTCTTCGCGCGCGAGCTGGGCACCAACAACCTGCCGGACTGCTCCAACATGTGCCACGAGTCGTCCGGCTCGGCCCTGTCCGAGACGATCGGCGTCGGCAAGGGCAGCGTCCTGCTGGAGGACCTGTACCGGGCGGACCTGATCGTCGTCGCCGGGCAGAACCCGGGCACGAACCACCCGCGGATGCTCTCCGCGCTGGAGAAGGCGAAGGCGAACGGCGCGCGGATCATCAGCGTCAACCCGCTGCCCGAGGCCGGCCTGGAGCGCTTCAGGAACCCGCAGACCGCGCGGGGCCTGACCACGGGCGCCGCCCTCACCGACCTGTTCCTGCAGATCCGCATCGGCGGCGACCAGGCGCTGTTCCGGCTGCTGAACAGGCTGATCCTGGAGACGGAGGGCGCGGTCGACGAGGCCTTCGTCCGGGAGCACACGCACGGCTACGAGGAGTTCGCCGAGGCCGCCCGGGCCGCCGACTGGGACGAGACGCTGGCGGCGACCGGCCTCACGCGCGCGGAGATCGACGCGGCCCTGCGCATGGTCCTCGCCTCGGAGCGGACCATCGTGTGCTGGGCGATGGGCCTGACCCAGCACAAGCACTCCGTGCCCACGATCCGCGAGATCGTGAACTTCCTGCTGCTGCGCGGCAACATCGGCCGCCCGGGTGCGGGCGTCTGCCCGGTGCGCGGCCACTCCAACGTGCAGGGCGACCGCACCATGGGCATCTTCGAGCGGCCCGCGCCCGCCTTCCTGGACGCCCTGGAGAAGGAGTTCGGCTTCGCGCCGCCGCGCGAGCACGGCTACGACGTGGTGCGCGCCATCCGCGCCCTGCGCGACGGCGAGGCCAAGGTCTTCTTCGCGATGGGCGGCAACTTCGTCTCCGCCTCCCCCGACACCGAGGTCACCGAGGCCGCGATGCGCCGCGCCCGCCTGACCGTGCACGTGTCGACGAAGCTGAACCGCTCGCACGTGGTCACGGGCGCCCGTGCGCTGATCCTGCCACCCTCGGGCGCACGGAGCGCGACCGGCAGGCGAGCGGCGAGCAGTTCGTCACGGTGGAGGACTCGATGGGCATGGTGCACGCCTCCCGCGGCCGGCTGGAGCCGGCGAGCCCCATCTGCTGTCGGAGCCGGCGATCGTGTGCCGCCTGGCCCGCCGTGTGCTGGGCGAGCGCAGCGCCACGCCCTGGGAGGAGTTCGAGCGGACTACGCGGCGATCCGGGACCGCATCGCGCGCGTGGTCCCGGTTTCGAGGCCTTCAACGCGCGCGTGGCCCGCCCCGGCGGCTTCACCCTCCCGCACGCCCCGCGCGACGAGCGCCGCTTCCCCACCGCCACCGGCAAGGCCCACTTCACCGCGGCCCCGTGGAGTACCCGCGTCTGCCCGAGGCCGGCTGCTGCTGCAGACGCTGCGCTCGCACGACCAGTACAACACCACCGTCTACGGCCTCGACGACCGTTACCGCGGCATCAGGAACGGGCGCCGGGTCGTCCTGGTGAACCCCGAGGACGCCCGGCGGCTGGGCGTGCGGGACGGCTCGTACGTCGACCTGGTCGGCGAGTGGCGCGACGGGGTGGAGCGACGCGCCCCGGCTTCCGCGTCGTGCACTACCCGACCGCCCGCGGCTGCGCCGCCGCGTACTACCCGGAGACCAACGTGCTCGTGCCGCTGGACGCCACCGCGGACACCAGCAACACTCCTGCCAGCAAGTCCGTCGTGGTGCGTCTGGAACAATCGGCGACCGACTGAGCGTTCGCTCAGTGAGGACGGGGTGCACCCGCGCCATGACGCACCACGACGACGAACGGAGCCGGAGCATGGGCGAGCAGCAGAGCGTGAAGTTCCCGCAGGAGGTCATCGACGAGTACGCCGCGCTCGGCGTGGACCTTCCCGCCCTGTTCTCCGCCGGCCATCTGGGGACGCGCATGGGCGTGCAGATCCTGGAGGCGTCGGCCGAGCGCGTCGTCGGCACCATGCCGGTCGAGGGCAACACCCAGCCGTACGGGCTGCTGCACGGCGGTGCCTCCGCGGTGCTGGCCGAGACCCTCGGCTCGGTCGGCTCGATGCTGCACGGCGGCAGCTCCAAGATCGCCGTCGGTGTCGACCTGAACTGCACCCACCACCGCGGGGTGCGCTCCGGCCTGGTGACCGGGGTGGCCACGCCGGTGCACCGGGGCCGCTCGACGGCGACGTACGAGATCGTGATCAGCGACGAGCAGGACCGGCGGGTGTGCAGCGCCCGGCTGACCTGCCTGCTGCGGGATGTGAACCCCGGCGACGCCGCCCCGGCCGGCGCGGCGGGCTGATCCCCCGGCGCCCGGGCGGCACCTCCGGCCGGGCGGCACCTCCGGCCGGGCGGCGCGCCCTCCGAGCGGCACCTCCGCCCGGCGGGCGTCTCCGGCCGGCAACGCCATTGCCCCCGGTGCCCCGGCGTCCTAGCGTCGGGGCATGGGACGCCGCAGAGCCCCCTGGCCGGGGGTGACCATGCTCGGGCTCGGAACGGCGGTGCCGGCCGGGGCGTTGGCCACCGGCTGCGACAACTCCGGAAGCGGCGGCCCCGGTTCCACGCGCGCCCGCGCCACCGCAACGGGCATCACGGCTCCCGGCAGCCCGGCACCCCACCGCACCACACCCGACCGCACCCCAGCCGACCGCACCGCCCCCGACCGCACCCCACCCGGCGGCACCGCACCCGCCCCCACCACGCCGGCCGCCCCTCCCACTCCCCCGCCGCCCTGTGCGCCCGGATCGTCGCCGACCGGTCCCGGGAGCTGCTCGCCGGCGACTCCTACGGCGACCACCAGCCCCGGGGGCTGTCCAACCGTCAGTACGACATCCTCCGCGGCGTCCTCGACGCGCCCCGTCCGGTGAAGGAGCGTCACGGGCGCGCGGCGGCCGAGGAGTTGATCGACCGCCGCTCGCGCGCGGACTGCGCACGCGCCTACCACGACGGCGGCCCGAGCACCGGCCCGTGGCGATGAGCGGCATCGGCCCCGTGGAGCCCGGCGAGGGCACCTACGCACGGGACGCGTTGGACGGCGCCGGCGTCCCGAACGGCGCACCCACGCAGGGCGCACCCGCGCAGGAAGGAAGCCCCACCTCGCCCCCAGGGCCGTTCGTCCGCCGTTGCCGGCGGCACCGCCGGGCCGTCCTGGCCGCGGCGGCCGCCGCCGCCCTCCTCGCCGGCAGCGGCTATCTGTATGCGACCCGGCCGCGGCCCGCCCCGCCTCCCCGCCCCCGTACCCGTCCCAGGCCGTCGATCTGGACTATGCGGGCAGCGCGCCGGTGCCGCGCGGCACGCCGCCGCGGACGTTCGCGTTCACGCTGTGGCTGCGCGTCCAGGCCGGCCCGCCGGTCACGGTGACCCGGTTCGCCCAGCCTTACCCGGCCTTTCGGTGACCTCGGCGCCCGCCACGCCTTTCCGGGCGGTCCGGGACGCACCCCTCAAGATCACGATCACGATGCGGGTGACGGAATGCGGAAAAGTGCCGCGGAATGTCGGCCTCCCTTTCCTGGATGTAACGCTGCGTAATGCGCGCGCAATAGAAGATCACAGCTACATTCTCGGACGCCGCTATGCGGAGCACCTGTCCACGGCCCTGCACGTCGCCTGCGGCAACGAATCCGAGTAATCAGCAAAACCCTTGAGACACCTGAACGATGGCCGCGAGTCCTGCGGGTTCTCACTATGTGGACCGGGCGAATCGGCCGGAATTCCGCCCTTCTTCCCGCCGAGTACCGCTCTGCATTACCCCGTGTCATAACAAGAGCGTCACAGCCTCGGTCAGACTCTCCTCCACGTTCCCATCACACGCTTAGAGTCACGGCCAGTCACCGCGCCGTCGGATTGTCATACCCGCCCAGCGCTCGACTCGGCCGTCTCCACGGGGAAACGGCTGTGCCAGGGGAAAGGACTGATCGTGCGTCAACGTTCGCTCATCGCCATCACCGCCGCTCTGGCGGCGGGAGCGCTCACCCTCACCGCCTGCGGCTCGCGCGACGACAATGGCGGCGGCGGCTCGGACTCCGGGAACGGCGGCGGCACCACCGTGGTCATCGGCGTCGACGCCCCGCTCACCGGCGACCTGTCCGCACTGGGCCTCGGCATCAAGAACTCCGTGGACCTGGCGACCAAGATCGCCAACAAGGAGAAGTACGTCGAGGGCGTCACCTTCAAGATCGAGGCCCTCGACGACCAGGGCCAGCCCTCCGTCGGCCAGCAGAACGCCACCAAGCTCGTCGCCAACAAGGACGTCCTCGGCGTCGTCGGCCCGCTGAACTCCTCGGTCGGCGAGTCCATGCAGAAGGTGTTCGACACGGCCAAGCTGGTCGAGGTCTCCCCGGCCAACACCAACCCGCGCTCACCCAGGGCGTGGACTGGCAGACCAACAAGGTCCGGCCCTACAAGTCGTACTTCCGCACCGCGACCACGGACGCCATCCAGGGCCCGTTCGCCGCGCAGTACGTCTACAACGACTCCAAGAAGCGCAAGGTCTTCGTCATCGACGACAAGAAGACCTACGGCGCCGGCCTCGCCGCGACCTTCACCGAGGAGTTCAAGAAGCTCGGCGGCCAGGTCGTCGGGACGGAGCACATCAACCCGGACACCAAGGACTTCTCCGCGGTCGCCACCAAGGTCAAGAACTCCGGCGCCGACGTGGTCTACTACGGCGGCGAATACCCGCAGGCCGGCCCGCTGAGCAAGCAGATCAAGTCCGCCGGTGCGAAGATTCCGCTGGTCGGCGGCGACGGCATCTACAGCGCCGACTTCATCAAGCTGGCCGGTGCCAGCGGCACCGGTGACCTCGCCACCTCGGTCGGCGCGCCGGTCGAGGAACTTCCCTCGGCCAAGGAATTCGTCGCCAACTACAAGGAGGCCGGCTACAAGGAGGCCTACGAGGCCTACGGCGGCTACTCCTACGACTCGGCCTGGGCGATCATCGAAGCGGTGAAGAAGGTCGTCGAGGACAACGACGGCAAGCTCCCTCCGACGCCCGTGCCAAGGTCACCGAGGCCATGCAGAACGTCTCCTTCGACGGAGTGACCGGCAAGGTCTCCTTCGACGAGTTCGGTGACGCCACCAACAAGCAGCTCACCGTCTACGCGGTCGAGAACGGAGCCTGGAAGGCCGTGAAGTCCGGCACGTACACCGGCTGATCCGCCTGACGACAAACCCGCATCACCCACAGCCGCGCGGGCGCTGTTCCACAGGCGCCCGCGCGGACTCGCATCCGGCCACAACCGTCGAATCATCGACACGTCTCGGAGGACATGCGGTGAACGAACTGCCGCAGCAGCTGGTCAACGGCCTGCTACTGGGATCCATGTACGGGCTGGTCGCCATCGGCTACACAATGGTCTACGGCATCGTCCAGCTCATCAACTTCGCCCACGGCGAGATCTTCATGACCGGCGCCTTCGGCGCGCTCACGGTCTACGTCTACATCCTGCCCGACGGCACCTCCATGCTGATCGCCCTGCCCCTGATGCTCATCGGCGCCATGATCGTCGCCGTGACCGTCGCCATCGGGCGGAACGGTTCGCCTACCGTCCCCTGCGCGGGGCGCCCCGCCTCGCCCCGCTCATCACGGCCATCGGTCTCTCCCTCGCGCTGCAGCAGGCGGTGTGGGCCTGGTACCCGCACGCCAAGTCCGCGCGTACCTTCCCCCAGATCGACGGCGGCCCCTTCCACATCGGCGGCGTCACCATCCAGACCGGTGACATCTTCCTGTTCTGCGCCGCGCCCATCAGCATGGCCGTCCTCGCCTGGTTCGTGATGAAGACCCGCACCGGACGCGGCATGCAGGCCACCGCCCAGGACCCGGACACCGCCAAGCTCATGGGCATCAACACCGACCGCATCATCGTGGTCGCGTTCGCCCTCGGCGCCGCGTTCGCCGCGGTCGGCGGCGTCGCCTACGGCCTGAAGTACGGCCAGATCGACTTCAAGATGGGCTTCATCCTCGGCCTCAAGGCCTTCACCGCGGCCGTCCTCGGCGGCATCGGCAACATCTACGGCGCCATGATCGGCGGCGTCGTCCTCGGCATCGCCGAGACCCTGGCCACCGCCTACATCGCCGACATCCCCGGCATGGACCAGTTCGGCAGCCAGTCCTGGGCGGACGTCTGGGCCTTCATCCTCCTCATCCTCGTGCTGCTGTTCAGGCCACAGGGCCTGCTCGGCGAACGCGTTGCGGACAGGGCGTGACACCGATGACCACACAGACCACCACCGAGAAGACCACCGGCGCGCCCGCCGCCGGCACCACCACCGGCCTCATCGGCATCCCCCCGCACGCCGCACGCGCCCTCGCCACCGGCGGCGGCATCCTGACCGTCGTCTCCACGTTCCTCGCCTGGACCTGGACCGACGCGTTCCCGGCGACCTCACCGTCTACGGCTACCCGGCGGCCTGCAGGTCCTCGTCCTCATCGGCGGCGCCCTCACCGCCCTCTTCGGCCTGGCGTCCTACGGCGTCAAGGGGCTGCGCAGACTCACCCGGCCGGCTCGGACGCGGCCGTCAAGTTCGCCGCACTGGCCACCTTCACCACCACCTGGTACACGGTCGTCGCGATCACCGTCCAGCTGGGCGGACTGGTCAACCTGGAGCCCGGCGGCTACGTCGCCGCGGTCGTCACCCTGCTCACGCTCCTGGGCGCCCTCGCCCTGCCCTTCGAGCGCCCCGAACCGGACCCCGCCGACCCCGACGACACCGGCTGGGAGCAGTTCCGGCACCGCGCCTCGCACGGCTGGCAGACCGTCAAGGCGGCCTTCGCCTCCGGCACCCCGGCCCGGTGCGCGCCCTGCCCTCCTCCGTCGAGATCCTGATCATCGTCGGCGTCCTCGGGCTCGCGCTGACCGTCTTCACCTACGGCATCGGCACCGAGTACGACGAACTCTTCGTCGGCTTCCTCATCACGGCCGGCTTCGGCTTCGCCGCCCTCAACAAGGCGGGCCTGATCGCCCAGGCCACCCAGATCACCGCCCGGCACCAGAACATCACCATCTGCGGCGCCTTCGTCGCGGCGGCCTGCTTCCCCTTCACCCAGACCGACGACCAGTACGCCACCCTCGGCGTCTACATCCTCATCTTCGCCACCGTCGCGCTCGGCCTGAACATCGTCGTCGGCCTCGCCGGCCTCCTCGACCTCGGCTACGTCGCCTTCCTCGGCGTCGGCGCCTACGCGGCCGCCCTGGTCTCCGGCTCGCCCAGCTCCCCCTTCGGCGTGCACGTCCCGTTCTGGGCGGCCGTCCTCGTCGGCGCCGTCGCCTCGCTGATCTTCGGCGTCCTCATCGGCGCGCCCACGCTGCGGCTGCGCGGCGACTACCTCGCCATCGTCACCCTGGGCTTCGGTGAGATCTTCCGGATCACCGCCAACAACCTCGACGGCACCTCCGGACCCGACCTCACCAACGGCTCCAACGGCATCTCGTCCATCCCCGACCTGAAGATCCTCGGCTTCGACCTCGGCGTCCAGCACGAGATCGCCGGGTTCACCATCGGCCGGTTCGCCAACTACTTCTTCCTCATGCTCCTGATCACAGCCGTCGTCGTCCTCGTCTTCCGGCGCAGCGGCGACTCCCGGATCGGACGCGCGTGGGTCGCCATCCGCGAGGACGAGACCGCCGCGCTCGCCATGGGCATCAACGGCTTCCGGGTCAAGCTCGTCGCCTTCGCCGTCGGCGCCACCCTCGCGGGCCTGGCCGGCACGGTGCAGGCACACGTGACCTACACCGTCACCCCCGAGCAGTACCTGTTCGCCGGCACCACCCCGCCCAACTCCGCCTTCCTGCTCGCCGCCGTCGTCCTCGGCGGCATGGGCACCATCGCCGGCCCGCTCATCGGTGCCGCACTGCTCTTCCTGATCCCCAACAAGCTCCAGTTCCTCGGCGACTACCAGCTCCTCGCCTTCGGCATCGCGCTCGTGCTGCTGATGCGCTTCCGGCCCGAGGGGCTCATCCCCAACCGACGCCGCCAGCTGGAATTCCACGAAGAGGCCGACGCGCCCACAGTCCTGAGCAAGACGGGGGCCTGACCCGACATGACCACCGACACCACCACCAAGGACACCGCCCCGGCGGCCCCTCCGCCCCCGGCGAGACCGTCCTCGACGCCCGCGGCGTCACCATGCGCTTCGGCGGCCTCACCGCGGTGCGCAACGTGGACCTGACCGTCAACAGCGGCGAGATCGTCGGCCTCATCGGCCCCAACGGCGCCGGCAAGACCACCTTCTTCAACTGCCTCACCGGCCTCTACATCCCCACCGAGGGCGAGGTCCGCTACAAGGGCAGCGTGCTGCCGCCCAAGTCCTTCAAGGTCACCGCGGCCGGCATCGCCCGCACCTTCCAGAACATCCGGCTCTTCGCCAACATGACCGTCCTGGAGAACGTGCTGGTCGGCCGGCACACCCGCACCAAGGAGGGCTTCTGGTCCGCGGTCCTGCGCGGCCCCGGCTTCCACAAGGCCGAGGCCCGCTCCCGCGAACGGGCCATGGAACTGCTGGAGTTCGTCGGACTGGCGCACAAGGCCGACCACCTGGCACGCAACCTGCCCTACGGCGAGCAGCGGAAACTGGAGATCGCCCGCGCCCTGGCGAGCGAACCCGGCCTGCTGCTCCTGGACGAGCCGACCGCCGGCATGAACCCGCAGGAGACCCGGGCCACCGAGGAACTCGTCTTCGCCATCCGGGACAAGGGCATCGCCGTCCTCGTCATCGAGCACGACATGCGCTTCATCTTCAACCTCTGCGACCGTGTCGCCGTCCTCGTCCAGGGCGAGAAACTGATCGAGGGCGACAGCGCCACCGTCCAGGGCGACGAACGCGTCATCGCCGCCTACCTCGGCGAACCCCTCGCCGAGGACCCCGGCGCCGCGGAAGCGGCCGAGGTGGAGGCCGCCGAGGCCCAGGCCGGCGCGAAGAAGGACACCGCGGGCAACAAGGAGAACGACCGATGACCGCCCTGCTCGAGGTCGAGGACCTCCGCGTCGCCTACGGCAAGATCGAGGCCGTCAAGGGCATCTCCTTCACGGTCGACGCCGGCGAGGTCGTCACCCTCATCGGCACCAACGGCGCCGGCAAGACGACGACCCTGCGCACGCTCTCCGGCCTGCTGAAGCCGGTCGGCGGCCAGATCCGGTTCAACGGCAGATCGCTGAAGAAGATCCCCGCCCACCAGATCGTGTCCCTCGGGCTCGCCCACTCCCCCGAGGGCCGGCACATCTTCCCCCGCATGTCCATCGAGGACAACCTGCGCCTCGGCGCGTTCCTGCGCAGCGACAAACCGGCCATCGAGAAGGACATCCGCCGCGCCTACGACCTCTTCCCGATCCTGGGCGAGCGGCGCAAGCAGGCCGCGGGCACCCTGTCCGGCGGCGAGCAGCAGATGCTCGCCATGGGCCGCGCCCTGATGTCCCAGCCGAAACTGCTCATGCTCGACGAACCCTCCATGGGCCTGTCGCCGATCATGATGCAGAAGATCATGGCGACCATCGCCGAGCTGAAGTCCCAGGGCACCACCATCCTGCTCGTCGAGCAGAACGCCCAGGCGGCCCTCTCCCTCGCCGACCACGGGCACGTCATGGAGGTCGGCAGCATCGTCCTGTCCGGCACCGGCCAGGACCTGCTGCACGACGAGTCGGTCCGCAAGGCCTACCTCGGCGAGGACTGACACCCGCACCCGCCGCGCACACGACCGCCGCCTCCGGGGGAGGCGGCGGTCGTGGCCCGTTCTGTTCGACTACGGCATGTGGCCTTCCTCGACCACCTCTTCGGCCTCCTCCAGCGCGTCGGCGGCCACCTTGTGCAGCTCTCCCTCGAGCGTCGAGACGGACTCGCGCAGGAAGGCGACCACCTCGTCGGAGGAATCGGCCAGTTGGGGAATCAGGTAGCAGACCTCGCGGAAGTACTCGGCGTCCGACCCGTCCGCGTGGCTCAGCAACCGGGGCAGCACCGCCAGGATCTCGCTCCGGCAGTACTCCGTGACATCGACGGACCCGTCCTCCACACCGGCGCGCACCCCCGCGTTCCGGGCGTTCAGGATCGACTCCAGGAGGCTCACGGCCTGCGGCGTCAGCGGCGTGCCCGAGCGGACCAGGCCCGTCAGCGCGTCCACGCAGGGCGCCGCGGCACTGTACAGATGCCCCTGATTGGCGACCTCGCAGTACAGCAGCCGCCCGGCGCGGGACCGCTCGTCGGGATCCTGCCCGACAAGGCGCTCCAGATGCGCCGCGAGCCCGGCCGCCGGAACGCTCAGCGTCTCCAGGGAGTCCCAGTCCCAGCTCCGCGAAAAGATCACTGCAGGTCACTCTCCCACGTCGTTCCCGGTGCGAACTGCTCGCGCTGGGTGCGGCCTTCACAGCGCACACACACCGCTTCCGGCACTCGTTTCAGAGGCCTCAGGGGCACGCTGTAGATGATATCTTCCGGTCTCGCCCCCTTACGGACGAGTTCGTCCCGCACCAGATCCTCCGCGCAGAAGTCCCCGGCCCCGGTCTTCTTCAGGCCCACCGCGACCTCACCGGTGCGCACGTCGACGCCCGCCGACCCCATGGCGTACTCCCTGATCTTGCTCCGGGACATCGTCTCGTGCATCTCGTCCAGCTTGTCGGAGAGCGCCTGGTTGGCCCTCTGCGACGCCTCCTCGTAACTCAGCCGCCGGGGATACGGCGAGAGTCCCAGCGGGTCCCCGGCACTGTACGGGTTGTCGACGTACGTCACCGGGTTCGGCGCCGGATCGATCCCCAGCGGGTCGGGGGCCGTGTACCGGCCGGTCTCCGGGTCGTAGTGCCGGAAGAGGTTGTAGTGCAGCCCCGTCTCGGGGTCGTAGTACTGGCCCGGGAAGCGCAGCGGGGTGTAGGCCGTGCTGGACCGCGCCCAGGCGGTGGTGCCCCAGAGCGTGGCGCGGGTGCGCCAGACGATCTCCCCGCTCTCGTCGACCAGTTCGGTGGGGGCGCCGATCAGGTCGGTGGCGATGGCGAAGAAACGCCGGTCGATCTCCTCCTGGCGGGCGTCCGGCGTGAGGATGCGTTCCGTCTGGGCGATGGGCACCAGACCCCGGTGATCCCAGGTGAGAACCACCGCGTTCGGCACGTCCTCGGCGACCGTGGTCTGCTCGCACAGGGTCATGCCGTCCCAGCTGAACCGGACCTCCTCCACGACCGACTCGCCGTCGGCCGCCAGCCGCTGCTTGGCGGTGCGGCGGCCCAGCGGGTCGTAGCGGTAGCGCCACCGGGTGCCGTCCGGGGTGGTCACCGCCGTGAGGCGGTCCTCGGCGTCCCACTCGTAGCGCCAGGTGTCGGGCCTGCGCGACAGACGGGTCTTCCGGCGCAGCACGACCCGGCCGAGCGCGTCGTGCTCGAAGCGGACGTTGCCGGCCCGGGCGATCGTGGTACCCGAGTAGACACGCGGGCCGGTGGCCTCGTGACCCGGGTGGGACGACGGCCAGGACGCCTCCGTCTGATTGCCCGCGGCGTCGTAGGCGTACCGCTCGGTCCAGCCCCGCGCATGGACGGCGGTGACCCGGCCCAGCGGATCCAGGTCGAAGCTGCGGGTGCCCGACAGCCGGTCCTCCACCGAGGTGAGATGACCGTCGGCGCGATACGCGTAGGTGCGGCTGTTGAGGGTGCGCTCCCCCGCGGTGAGGTGCTGCGCGGCCAGCCGCCCGGCCTCGTCCCAGGCCGAGGACAGGGCGAGGAAACCGCCGAAGACCCGCTCCAGCTCCCGCCCGGCCTCGTCGTGGGTGAACGAGATCTCCTGCTCCCCGGCCCTCACCCGCTCCGGCCGCCCGGCGGCGTCATAGGCGTACGTGGTGACCAGGCCGGTCGGCGTGACCCGGCGCACCCGGTGGCCGGCGGCGTCGTAGGCCAGGTCCAGGGCCCGGCCGTCGACGAGCTCCGTCTTCAGCAGGCCACGCCGGTCGTAGCGGCGGACCAGCTCGCCGTCCGGACCCGACGCCTGGACCAGCCGCCCCGCCCGGTCGTACAGGTAGGAGGTGACCCGGCCCCCGGCGTCCTTGCGGACCATCCGGCCCAGCTCGTCGTACTCGTACGCGATGGTGCCGCCGAGATGGTCGGACCGGGCGACGAGCTGCCCCGCGGCGTCCAGACGGTAGGTGACCGTGCGGCCGTCGAAGTCCGTCTCGGAGACCAGCCGCCCCGCGGCGTCGTACTCGTAGCTCCACGTCAGCCCCTGCGGCGCCGTCACCCGGGTGAGCCGCAGCCCGGCGTCGTGCTCGAACTCGTAGCGGGCACCGTCGGGCCCCGTGCGCGCGGCGAGCAGGTCGAAGTGGGTGTACTCGAACCGGGAGACACCACCGGCCGGATCGGTCCGCGACAGGCAGTTGCCCTCGCCGTCGTACGTCCACGACTCCCGGGAACCGTCGGGACCGACCCGGCCGGCCAGCAGGCCGTCCGGAGTCCACGACAGCCGGGTGACACCCCCGGCGGGGTCCGTGACGCACACCTCCCGGCCGAGCGCGTCCCGCTCGATCCGGGTGACACCCCCGGCGGGGTCGGTGACCTCCACGGGCCGCCCGGCGCCGTCGCACCGCACCCTCGTGGTGGCACCCAGGGGATCGGTCACCGAGACCAGCCGGCCGGCACCGTCGTAGGCCAGGCGCGTGGTGTTCCCGGCCGGATCGGTCACAGCCGTCCGGTTGCCCCGCTCGTCGAACTCCTGCAGCCAGCGAGCACCGTCCGGCCCGCACAGCTCGACCGGCAGCCCCAACGCCCCCCGCACCGCCCGGAGTTCACTCCCGTCGGGATGCGTGACGGTGACCAGCCGACCGTCCTCGTCGTGCCCGAAGACGGTCGTCCGGCCCAGCGGATCCGTACGGGACAGCAGCAAGCCCCGGGCGTCATAGGCGTAGCGGGTGGTGTTCCCCAGCGGATCCGTGGTGGCGATCACCCGGCAGCGTCCGTCGACGCGGTGCCGCGTCACCGCGCCGTCCGCCGTGGTCAGCGTCGTCGTGCGGTGGCCGGTCTCCGGGTCCGGGTCCGTGTAGGCCAGCGTGATCTGGACGTGCCCGGCCTCGCCGCCCTCGGCGACGACACGGTCGCGGTCGTCGTACGTGTAGTCGTAGCGGCTGCCGTTGGAGTCGATCCAGGCCGTGACACGGCGCCGGTCGTCGTAGACGAAGGTGGTCGTGGCACCCGACGGCTTGGTGACGGCCGTGAGATCGCCGTCCTCGTAGCCGTACGACATCAGCGGCAGGTCGCAGCCGTCCTCCCCGCCCCCGCCAGCGACAACCCCGTGACCAGGCCGTCCACGCACGTCACCGTCACCCGGTGACCCGCCGAATGGACCAGGGCCAGCGGCAGACCGTCCTCGGCCCGGTCGACGTCGACGGTATGACCGTTGCGATCGCCGACCGACACCAGCCACGCGGTTCCGTCGCCACCGGGCTCGCTGCCCGACGGAGCGGCGAAACGGCGCACCACACCCGTATGAGTGTCCGTGACCGTGTAATCCCCGTCGGCGTCACGGGCCAGCAGCGTCCGACCCGCACCCGACACGGGACACGTCGGCGCACCGGGCACCGGATGCGGATACGTGATCAGCAGACCGTCCGCGGTGACGTGCACGACACCGACCGGGTCCACCAGAAGGCGCTCGTCCACCGTCGAGACCCAGGACGGGCCGAGGAACCGGCCCGCCGTACAACCGGACTCCGTACGCCGGGTGAACGCCAGCGGCAGGATGCCCGGAATCTCCACATCCGTCTGCGGCAGGAACATACGGCCCGAGGCGAGGTCCACCGGGTCCGTGCCCTCGGTCGTGCGCTCACCGTCCGGACGGTCGTACGTACCCTCCGGCGCATCGTCGACCAGCTTGCGCACCCGCGCCGCGTCGGCGGCGTCCGCGGCGACACGCACCCCCTTCACCGCCGCACCGCCACCACCCGTCGCCGCCGTCAACGCCAGGTCCGGGATCAGCCGGCCGAACCCCTCCGCCGGATCCTTCATGAAGTCGGCGACCATCTGCTTGCCCGTACCGACCGGGTCGTTGGCCGCCACCACCAGCCCCGCCGCCAGACTGTTCAGCGACGTCGCGTACTCCGCCGGATGCGTGATGTTGTACGGATCCAGCGGATTCACGCTCCGCACGAAATTCACCAGACCCGCGGTGCCCTTGATGATCCCGCCGCCGACATGGTCACCGATGATCTGCAGCTCCTGGACCCCGTCCCCCAGCTGCTCGGCGTACGACGGCTTCTGTGGAGCCTTGTCCCGCGCGGCACGCACCTTCCCCCGAGCCGCCTCCGCCGCGGAGTTCCGCTGCTTGCGCGCCTCCGCGAGCAGCTCCTGCGCCTCCTCCATCAACGCCTTGCCCGGATCCTCGAACGTCGACGCCGGACGCGGCGGAAGCGACGACGGATCACGCTCATCCGCCGGCTGAGCGTTGTACCGGTCCACCGCCTTGTTGTAGTCGTCGACCTTCTTGCGATGGGCGTCCGCCGCCTCCTCCGAGGCCTTCACCCCCTCCTTCCACTTCTCGATCGCCGCCTGCGCCTGCCCCTGCGCCCACTCGACCGTGCCGGCGAACGCCTCCAGCGCGGCCGCCGCCTCCTCACACGCGTCCGCACCCGTGAACCACCTCGGCGGCTGATCCCCCACCACCGTCCGCAGCGTCTCCGCCGACACACCCTTCAGCTGCGACGAATCCAGCCCCTTCAGCCCGTCGCCGACACTGTCGAACGCCGACCGGAAACCACGCAGCCGCTCCGCCGTCGCCCGCAGCTTGGACGCACTGCCGTACACCAGCTTCGTCTTGTCCTCGGTCTGCCCCAGATCCAGCTCGTCGACCTCGGCACCCAGCCGGTTGGCCACCGAACGGGACTGCTCCCGCACCCAGTCGGCACCCGACTCCCAGCCCACGTCCTCCAGCCGGTCCGCCGTCCAGTTCCCGGCGTCCTCGACCCGGTTGCCGACCCACTCCACACCGTCCTCGACGGCGTTCTCCACCGAATCCGGCGTGATGTCGCTGATGAAACCGCCGATGCCCACGCTCAGCTCCCCCCGGCCCCACCCTGCTCAGCCTGCCCCGCACGCTCCTGCGGCGACGGCCCGAACGTCTCGTCCAACGCCCGGTCCCACTGCTCGTCACCGATCCCCAGCGCGTCCCTGAGCAGCTCCGAACGCTGCCCGCCCTGCCCCTCGGTGAGCACCGCCCGGCCCGTGTCCTTCCACGTCTGCCCGATGTCCTCACCGGCCCGCCGGAACGACTCGGCACTCCAGTCCGGATCCAGCGCGTCGGGCGTGAAGACCTCACCCCAGCCCTGCCGGGCGATCTCCTCCTCCGACGCGTGCGGATTACCGCCCATCACCGAGTTCACGCCCACCTTCAGCGCACCCTCGACGTACTGGTCGTGCTCCCACTGCGTGCCCGCCGCCAGACCCAACCGGTTCGCGATCTCGCTCGCGTCGTGCACCAGGGCGCGCACGCCCCACTCCCAGCGCTCGCAGAAATCCTCGAAATCGGTCGACAGACCGTGGTGCCCCGCCTCCATGCCCGTCATGGCCAGCTCGGAGAACCCCTTGCCCATCACCGAACCCGTCGCGTCACCGACCTCGCCGAGCTGGTCGATGGTGCTGCCGAGCCCCTTGGTGAACCGGGACACCGCATCCTTGCCGAACCGCAGATCCGGCCCGCCGCCCGTCACGCCGCGCCCTCCTCACCGGCGTCCACCGCGACGGCGTCCGGCACGATGCCGGAGACCGGCGGAAGAACATCGCCCCGCCCTCCGTGGCGATGTCCACGGCCAGACCGGCCGGCTCACCCAGGGCCGGCAGGATCTCGTCGACGATCCGGGCACCGAGCAGAACCGCGTACTCCACCGGCCCGCCCCCGGCGCCCGCGCCGACGCGAACCGGGCCAGCTCCGGCTCACCGGTGAACGCACAGACCCAGCGGACCCCGCCCGACCGGGCCGACCACAGACCACCGCCGGCCAACGGCACCAGCAGCGGCGACCTGCGCATCTCACCCACCAGGGCACGCGGGTCACCCGCCCCCGCCCGCCGCTCGGCGATCCGCCCGGCGAGCGCCGTCGTCGACTCCTCCACGGTTCCTCCCCCGCTCCGATGACTCGAGGCACCGATGACTTCAAGGCACCGTAGAGGAGGACACACCCAGGGCGACAAGCGGTTCTCGTGGAGAGGTCGTGAGAACCGCCCGGTACGGGCCGTCTCAGCCCTTGGACGCCTTCTTCTCCTCGGCGTCGTCGATGACCGCCTGCGCCACCTGCTGCATCGACATCCGGCGGTCCATCGACGTCTTCTGGATCCACCGGAAGGCGGCCGGCTCGGTCAGCCCGTACTCCGTCTGCAGGATGGACTTGGCCCGGTCCACGAGCTTGCGCGTCTCCAGCCGCTGCGAGAGGTCCGCGACCTCCTTCTCCAGCTCCTTCAGCTCCGTGAACCGCGAGACGGCCATCTCGATCGCCGGGACGACGTCGCTCTTGCTGAACGGCTTCACGAGGTACGCCATCGCCCCCGCGTCCCGCGCCCGCTCCACGAGGTCGCGCTGCGAGAACGCCGTCAGCATCAGCACCGGCGCGATGCGCTCCTCGGCGATCTTCTCCGCCGCCGAGATCCCGTCGAGCCGGGGCATCTTCACGTCGAGGATGACCAGGTCCGGCCGGTGCTCCCGGGCCAGCTCCACCGCCTGCTCACCGTCACCGGCCTCGCCGACGACGGTGTAGCCCTCCTCCTCCAGCATCTCTTTGAGATCGAGCCGGATGAGCGCCTCGTCCTCGGCGATGACGACACGGGTCGTCAGCGGAGGAACGTGCGACTTGTCGTCATCGGGCACGTCTACGGGCTGGGGCGACTCGGGGCGGTCACGTGGGCTCCTCGTTCGGGGCAGGGTGCTGCTGACAAGAGCCTACCTAGCTGCGGTAAGGTGGACGCGCGGAGGGTCGGGGGAAACCTTCGATTCTGCGAGCCCCGGTAGCCCAATTGGCAGCAGGCAATGGATTCAAAACCCATACAGTGTCGGTTCGAATCCGACCCGGGGCACTTTTCCTTGGTTTTCAAGGTCACCAAAGACAAGCGGATGTCCACGTTCTCGTGAACATCCGCTTCTTGCCGCCTGTCCCGGCGGCCAGGGCCGCACAGTGACCGCATGTACGACATCGGCACACGCAAGCGAGCACTCGACCTGGTCGGCCAGGGCCGCAGCCTCAACTCGGTGAGCCGGGAGACCGGCATCTCCCGGGCGGCGATCCGCTCGTGGCTGCACCGCCTGGAGCCGCTGCCCCGCGCGGTGCAGCCGGATCCCGGACCGCCTGCCGACGAGAGCGCCTACTCCTACCTGCTCGGCCTCTACCTCGGCGACGGCTGCATCAGCGCCCACCCGCGTGGCGGCTTCTACCTCCGGATCGCCTGCGCGGACGCCTGGCCGGGACTGCTCCAGCAGTGCCGCGAGGCCATCACCCGCGTGCGCCCCGGAGTGGGCGTCCACACCGTCCGCAAACAGGGCTACGCGGCGGTGACCAGCTACCACCGGCACTGGCCGGGGCTCTTCCCCCAGCACGGTCCGGGCAAGAAGCACGAGCGCGCCATCCGTCTCGAGCCGTGGCAACAGGTGATCGTCGACGACCACCCGTGGGAGTTCGTCCGCGGACTCGTCCACTCCGACGGCTGCCGCGTCACCAACTGGACGACGCGCCTGGTGGCCGGTGAGCGCAAGCGTTACGAATACCCCCGGTACTTCTTCACCAACGTGTCCCCGGACATCCGGCGCCTGTTCACCGACACGCTCGACCGGCTCGAGGTCGCCTGGACGGAGTGCAGCCGGTACGGCGTTCCGTACAACATCTCCGTCGCCCGCAGGGCCTCCGTGGGGCTCATGGACGCGCATGTCGGCCCCAAGCACTGAGCGGGGCCGGGGCGCGCTACTGGTTGCCGATGTGGTGGACGTGGACGAGGTTCGTCGTGCCCGAGACGCCGGGGGGTGAGCCGGCCGTGATGATCACCACGTCGCCCTTCTCGCAGCGGCCGTAGCGGGTCAGCAGTTCGTCGACCTGGCGGACCATCGCGTCCGTGGAGTCGACGTGCGGGCCGAGGAAGGTCTCGACGCCCCAGGTGAGGTTGAGCTGGGAGCGGGTGGCGGGCTCGGGGTGAAGGCGAGCAGGGGGATGGGCGAGCGGTAGCGGGACAGGCGCCGGGCGGTGTCGCCGGACTGGGTGAAGGCGACGAGGAACCTGGCGCCGAGGAAGTCGCCGATCTCGGCGGCCGCCCGGGCGACGGCGCCGCCCTGGGTGCGGGGCTTGGTGCGCTCGGTGAGCGGCGGCAGGCCCCGGGCGAGGATGTCCTCCTCGGCGGCGGCCAGGATGCGGGACATCGTGCGGACGGTCTCGACGGGGTGTTTGCCGACGCTGGTCTCGCCGGACAGCATCACCGCGTCCGTGCCGTCGATGACGGCGTTGGCGACGTCGGAGGCCTCGGCGCGGGTGGGCCGGGAGTTGTCGATCATCGAGTCGAGCATCTGGGTCGCGACGATGACGGGTTTGGCGTTGCGCCTGGCCAGTTTGATCGCGCGTTTCTGGACGATGGGCACCTGTTCGAGGGGCATTTCGACGCCGAGGTCGCCGCGGGCGACCATGATGCCGTCGAAGGCGGCGACGATGTCGTCGAGGTGCTGGACGGCCTGGGGTTTCTCGATCTTGGCGATGACGGGGAGGCGTCGGCCTTCCTCGTCCATGATGCGGTGGACGTCCTCGATGTCGCGGCCGGTGCGGACGAAGGAGAGGGCGATGACGTCGAAGCCGGTGCGCAGGGCCCAGCGGAGGTCGTCCTCGTCCTTCTTGGAGAGGGCGGGGACGGAGACGGCGACGCCGGGGAGGTTGAGTCCTTTGTGGTCGGAGACCATGCCGCCCTCGAGGACCCGGGTGTGGACGCGGGGGCCGTCGACGTCGGTGACCTCCAGGCAGACCTTGCCGTCGTCGACGAGGACGCGTTCACCGGGGGTGACGTCGGCGGCGAGGCCGGCGTAGGTGGTGCCGCACTGGTCGCGGTCGCCTTCGACGCCTTCCTCGACGGTGATGGTGAAGGTGTCGCCGCGTTCGAGGAGTACGGGGCCTTCGGCGAATCGGCCGAGCCTGATCTTCGGGCCCTGAAGGTCGGCGAGGGCGCCGACGCTGCGGCCGGTCTCGTCGGAGGCCTTGCGGACGCGCTGGTAGCGCTCCTCGTGTTCGGCGTGTTGGCCGTGGCTGAGGTTGAAGCGGGCGACGTCCATTCCGCCGTCGACCAGTGCCTTGATCTGGTCGTACGAATCGGTGGCGGGCCCCAGAGTGCAGACGATCTTTGCTCGGCGCATGGGTCGAGCCTATGAGTTACCGGCTGGTAGAGAATTGGCCACGCATGACTACTCAACAACCGTTGAGTGAAGGGCTCTTGACAAGTGTTGAATTGTGCGGCGACCCGCTCCGATGAGCAAAAGGCGCTGTTCCGGCGACTCCGTTCCGCGCCGTTTCCCGGACGGTTCCGGACGGTTTTCGATAATCGAACGCGTATTTACGGTGAGAGAGACGGGGCGTCATCGTGAAGCGTGCGTTCACCGCCGCGTAGACCTGCTGCCGCTGCGGTTCGAGGTCGAGCGGGGCCGCCGTGTCGTCGTCGGCGGGCGCGGCGTAGGAGGCGGTGCGCATGCGGCTGCCGGGGGCGGGCGGGAACGCCGTCACGGGGTGCTCGGCGCCGGTGTCGGCCAGTTCCACGAGGGCCGCCAGGGTCGTGCCGAGTGCTTCGGCGTACTCGCGGGCGCGTTGCACGGCCTCGCGGACGGCCTGTTGCCGGGCGCGCCGGTGGGCGGGCGAGTCGGGCCGCAGGCTCCACCAGGGGCCGTCGACGCGGGTGAGGTCGAGGTCGGCGAGGCGGGTGGTGAGTTCGCCGAGGGCGGTGAAGTCGGTGAGTTCGGCGGTGATGTGGACGGTGCCCTGGTAGGTGCGGACCCGTTCGCCCCGGCCGCGCTCGGTCAGGTGGGGGGCGAGGGTGAGGGTGCCCGTTTCGAGGCGCTCGACGGCGTCGCCGTAGGACGTGACGAGGTCGAGGACGGCCGTGTTGCGGCGGGTGAGGTCGTCGAGGGTGCCCCGGCGGTCGCGGCCGCGGGCGTGGACGGTGATGCCGAGGCGGGCGATCTCGGGGCGACCTCGAGGTGTGCCTCGCCGCGGACGGCGATGCGGGGGGCGTCGGGTGTGCCGTAGGGCGGGGGTGGGGGCTGGGGCGTCGGGGTGGTCATACGTCCCACTGTGTCACCCGGCGTCCGTTGCCGGCCTCTGCGAGTCATCAACTCGCAACCCTGTGGGGCTGTTGCGGCCGGCGATCAGCGGTCAGAATCTACGCGCGTCATCCAGGCGCGTCGTTGTCGCTTCGCACGTCAGGAAGTCACCATGCCGTTGAATCGCCGGAAGTTCCTGGGCAGGTCCGTCGCGACGGGGGCGGGGGTGGCGTTCGCCGGCGCGGCGGCGGCTCCGGCGGCGGCCGCTCCCGCGCGGGGCGGGCGGCGCCCGCGGAAGCGGTACGCGCTGACGGTGATGGGCACCACCGATCTGCACGGGCACGTCTTCAACTGGGACTACTTCAAGGACGCCGAGTACGCCGACGCGCAGGGCAACGTCCAGGGTCTGGCGCGGATCTCGACGCTGGTGGACCGGGTCCGGCAGGAGAAGGGCCGGGAGAACACGCTGCTGCTCGACGCGGGTGACACGATCCAGGGCACCCCGCTGACGTACTACTACGCCAAGGTGGATCCGATCACGGCCGAGGGCGGTCCGGTGCATCCGATGGCGCAGGCGATGAACGCGATCGGGTACGACGCGGTGGCGCTCGGGAACCACGAGTTCAACTACGGCATCGAGACGCTGCGGAAGTTCGAGGAGCAGTGCGACTTTCCGCTGCTCGGTGCGAACGCGGTCGACGCGAGGACGCTGAAGCCGGCGTTCGCGCCGTACTTCATGAAGACGTTCCGGGTGAAGGGCGCGCCGCCGGTGAAGGTGGCGGTGCTGGGGCTGACCAATCCCGGTATCGCGATCTGGGACAAGGCGTATGTGCAGGGGAAGCTGGTGTTCCCGGGGCTGGAGGAGCAGGCGGCGGTGTGGGTGCCGAAGCTGCGGTCGATGGGCGCGGACGTGGTGGTGGTGTCGGCGCACTCGGGGTCGTCGGGCACGTCGTCCTACGGTGACCAGTTGCCGTACGTGGAGAACGCCGCGGCGAACGTGGCCCGGCAGGTGCCCGGCATCGACGCGATCCTGGTGGGGCACGCGCATGTGGAGATCGCCGGAGCTGAAGGTCGTCAACGAGGAGACCGGGAGGACGGTCGTGCTGTCGGAGCCGCTGTGCTATGCGGAGCGGCTGACCCTGTTCGACTTCGAGCTGGTCTTCGAGCGGGGCCGGTGGCAGGTGGAGTCGGTGCGGGCGTCGCTGCGCAATTCCAACACCGTCCCGGACGATCCGCGGATCACGGGGCTGCTGGCGGACGAGCACGCGAAGGTGGTGGCGTACGTCAACCAGGTGGTCGGCACGGCGACGGAGACGCTGACGACGGCCGAGGCGCGGTACAAGGACGCGCCGGTCGTCGATCTGATCACGAAGGTGCAGGAGGACGTGGTCAGGGAGGCGCTGAAGGGCACGGAGTACGCGGCGCTGCCGGTGCTGGCGCAGGCGTCGCCGTTCTCGCGGACCTCGGAGATCCCGGCCGGGGACGTGACGATCCGGGATCTGTCGAGTCTGTACGTGTACGACAACACGCTGGTGGCGAAGTTGCTGACGGGTGCGCAGCTGCGGGCGTACCTGGAGTATTCGGCGGAGTACTTCGTGCGGACGGCGCCCGGGGAGCCGGTGGACGTGGCGAAGCTGACGAACGCGAACGGCCGGCCGGACTACAACTACGACTACGTGTCGGGGCTGACGTACGACATCGACATCGCGCAGCCGGCCGGTTCGCGGATCAGGAACCTGTCCTACGGGGGTGCTCCGCTGGAC
The DNA here is from genome assembly GCA_003248315.1 of Streptomyces sp. SW4. Taxonomy (GTDB): domain Bacteria; phylum Actinomycetota; class Actinomycetes; order Streptomycetales; family Streptomycetaceae; genus Streptomyces. The sequence goes on along the minus strand of QKWM01000004.1, from coordinate 4,039,657 downwards.
GACGCGCAGCGGTTCGTGCTGGCGGTGAACAACTACCGGGCCAACGGCGGTGGCGCGTTCCCGCACGTGGCGTCGGCGAAGGAGCTGTGGTCGGAGTCGACGGAGATTCGTACGCGGATCGCGGAGTGGGTGACCGCGAGGGGCGTGCTGGACCCGAAGGACTTCGCGTCGGTGAGCTGGCGGCTGACGCGGGAGGGCACGCCCGTGTTCTGACGGCCGGGCCGGGGCGGTCTCAGATTCCGTCGGCCAGCGGGGTGAGCACCTTCACCTCGCGGGCGGTGGGGAGCTGGGGCCGCTGTGGTTCCAGGCCGAACGTGGTGAACGCGGTGCGGCTCGGCAGCGGGTACGGTTCGCCGTCCGTCAGGTCGTTGAGGATGGTGGCGCTGCGCCAGGCCGTGAGGCCGAGGTCGGGGCTGCCGACGCCGTGGGTGTGGGTCTCGGCGTTCTGGACGTAGACGCGGCAGCCGGCCGCCGTCACGGAGGGGTCGAGGACGAGGCGGAACCGTTCGTCGATGCGGGGGCGTTCGCCGCTGTCGCGGCGCATGTAGGGGTCGAGGCCGGCGAGGACCCGGTCGAGGGGGCGTTGCCGGTAGCCGGTGGCGAGGACGACGGCGTCCGTGGTGAGGCGGGAGCGGGTGTTCTGCTCGGTGTGTTCGAGGTGGAGTTCCACCTTGGTGGTGGCGACGCGCCCGGCGGTGCGGACGCGGACGCCGGGGGTGAGGACGGCGTCGGGCCAGCCGCCGTGCAGGGACCGGCGGTACAGCTCGTCGTGGATGGCGGCGAGGGTGCCGGCGTCGATGCCCTTGTGCAGTTGCCACTGGGAGCCGACGAGGCGGTCGCGGACGGGTTCGGCGAGGGCGTGGAAGTAGCGGGTGTAGTCGGGGGTGAAGTGTTCGAGGCCGAGCTTGGAGTACTCCATGGGGGCGAAGGCGCCGGTGCGGCCCAGCCAGTGGAGCCGTTCGCGTCCGGCCGGCCGGTGGCGCAGCAGGTCGAGGAAGATCTCGGCGCCGGACTGCCCGGTGCCGACGACGGTGACGTGCTCGGCGGCGAGCAGCGCGTCGCGGTGGTCGAGGTAGTCGGCGGCGTGCAGCACGGGGACGCCGGGGGTGTCGGCGAGGGGCCGCAGGGGTTCGGGGACGTGGGGCTCGGTGCCGATGCCGAGGACGACGGCGCGGGTGTGGGTGCGGCCGAGGGCTTCGGCTTCTCCGTCGGCGTCCAGCTGGGTGTAGTCGACTTCGAAGAGGCCGCGTTCGGGGTTGAAGCGGACGGCGTCGACCTGGTGGCCGAAGCGCAGGGCGGGGAGGCTGTCGGCGACCCAGCGGCAGTAGGCGTCGTATTCGGCGCGCTGGATGTGGAAGCGCTCGGCGAAGTAGAAGGGGAAGAGGCGTTCGCGGGTCTTGAGGTAGGTGAGGAAGCTCCAGGGGCTGGCCGGGTCGGCGAGGGTGACGAGGTCGGCGAGGAAGGGGACCTGGACGCGGGCGCCGTCGACGAGCAGGCCGGGGTGCCAGCGGAAGGCGGGGTTCTGGTCGTAGAAGACGGTGTCGAGGCCGGTGAGGGGGTGGGCGAGGGCGGCGAGGGAGAGGTTGCAGGGGCCGATTCCGATGCCGACGAGGTCGCGGACGGTGTCGGGGCGGGGGCGCTGGTCATCGGGGGGTGTGTCCTTCCACGGGGTTCTGGGTTGCCGGGGGTCCGGCCGCGAGGGGTCCGTCCGCGGCGGGTCCGGCCGCGGCGGCCTCGGTCACGAGGGCGAGGAGGGCGGCCAGGTCGGCGGGCCTGGTGTGCGGGTTGAGGAGGGTGGCCTTGAGCCAGAGACGGCCGTCGGCGCGGGCGCGGCCGAGGACGGCGCGTCCGTCGGTGAGGAGGGTGCGGCGCAGGGCGGCGACGGTGTCGTCGGTGGCGCCGGCCGGCCGGAACAGGACGGTGCTGATGGTGGGCGGGGCGTACAGCTCGAGGTCGGGGCGGGCGTCGACGAGGGCGGCGAGGTGCCGGGCGTGGGCGCAGACCCGGTCGACGAGGTCGCCGAGGCCGCGGCGGCCGAGCGTCTTGAGGGTGACGGCGATCTTCAGGACGTCGGGGCGGCGGCTGGTGCGCAGGGAGCGGCCGAGCAGGTCGGGCAGGCCGGCCTCGGTGTCGTCGTCGGGGTTGAGGTAGTCGGCGCGCTGGTGGAGCGGGGCGAGGTCGGCCGGGTCGTGGACGGCGAGGAGGCCGGCGGCGAGGGGTTGCCAGCCGAGTTTGTGCAGGTCGAGGGCGACGGTGTGGGCGCGGTCGAGGCCGGTGAGGCGTGCCCGGTGCCGGTCGCTGAAGAGGAGGCCTCCGCCGTAGGCGGCGTCGATGTGGAGGCGGGCGCCGTGGGCGGCGCAGCGGTCGGCGATCTCGGGCAGCGGGTCGATCAGCCCGGCGTCGGTGGTGCCGGCGGTGGCGGCGACGAGGGCGGGGCCGGTCAGCCCTGCGAGGGCGGTGTCGAGGGCGTCGGGGTCGAGGGTGCCGGCGGGGGCGGGCACGGTGACCGGCCGGGGCAGGCCGAGCAGCCAGGCGGCTCGGGGCAGGGAGTGGTGGGCGTTCGTGCCGTGGACGAGGCGGACGCCGGGGCCGAGGAGTTCGCGGGCGAGCAGCAGGGCGAGCTGGTTGGACTCGGTGGCGCCGGTGGTGACGACCGCGTCGGCGGCCCCGGCGGCGCGGGCGAGGGTGCGGGTGACGAGCGCTTCCAGCTCGGCGGCGGCGGGGGCCTGGTCCCAGGAGTCGAGGGAGGGGTTGAGCGCGGAGGCGGCGAGGTCGGCGGCGGTGGCGACGGCCAGGGGCGGTCCGTGCAGGTGGGCCGCGCACAGGGGGTGGGCGGGGTCGGCGGCGCCCTCGGCGAGGGCCGTGACCAGGGTGTGCAGGGCGCGGGGGTCGCCGTCGTCGGGCAGGAGATCGCCGGCGGCCGCGCGCAGCCGGGCGGCGACGGCGTCCGGTCCGCCGGCCGGGAACGGCCCGCGGCGGGCCCGGGTCCCGGTGCGCAGGGCGTCGAGGACGGTGCCGAGCAGCGGCCGCAGGGCGTCGGTGCCGGCGGGGCTCGCGGAGCCCGCGAGACCTGCGGTGCCTGCGGTGCTTGCGGTGCCTGCTTGGCTTGCGTGGCTTGCTTGGCTTGCGTGGCTTGCGTGGCTTGCGGAGTCTGCGGTGCCCTCGGGGCCGTCGGGGTGTTCGGGGCCGTCGGGGTGCCACGGGCCCGAGGCGAGGGGCGGCGGCGTGCTCATGGGCTGTCCTCAGCGGCGCGGGGATGGGTCGCTCCAGCTTGTACGCCGTCGCGGACGCGCGCCCGGAAAGCCCTGGGACCGGTACCCGAAAGGGGGTACTGCCGTGTGGGGAAGGCCCGTTGGAAGGCAGGTGGCGGTACGCGCGGCCGGCGCTGCGAAGGGCCGGCCGCGCGTCCGTGTCAGGCGCCGGCGGCCTCGCGGACCCGCAGCGCCCGGGCCAGGTCGTCGAGCTGGTCGGCGAGCTTGCGGCGCAGGGCGGGGATCGGATCGGCGTCGTCCAGGCACTCCCGGCCCAGCCTCAGGGTGCCGGCGTCGACGGCGTGCGCGGGGAAGGCCCAGCGCCCGGCGGCGTCGGCGATGGCGGGGCCGCGGCGGGCGGCGACCGCGACGGCGTCGGGGAAGTAGCGGGGCACGTAGTCCCGTACGAGGTCGGCCTGTTCGGGCTGCCAGAAGCCCTGGGCGGTGGCGGTGAACAGGTAGGCGGACAGCTCCGCGCCCTCGTCGGCGGCGAACATGGCCCGCCAGGCGCGGGCCTTGGCGTCGGGGTCGGGCAGCGCAGCGCGGCAGCGGGCGGCGCCCTCCTGGCCGGTGGCGCTGGGGTCGCGGCCGAGTTCGGCGGCGATGGCGTCCTCGTCGACGGCGCCGAGCACAGCGAGCCGGGTCAGTACGCGCCAGCGCAGCTCGGGGTCGAGTTCCGGGCCGCCGGGGACCGTGCCGTCGGCGAGCCAGGCGGCGATGGTGTCGGGCTGGGCGGCGGTGTCGATGCGGTGCCGCACCGCGATCAGCCGCAGGCCCGGGTGGTCGCCGTCCTCGGTGCGCCGGATCAGGTCGCGGCACAGGGCGGTGAGGGTGGCGAGGGCGGCGGTCCGCTGCTCGGGGGCGACGTAGCGGTCGGCGATATGGGAGCGGGCGAAGGCGAGCACGCCCTGGACCACGGCGAGGTCGGTCTCGCGCGGCAGGTGGGTGCGGGCGGCCTCCAGGTAGGCGGCGGGGCCAGTTCGCCGTCGCGGACGGCGTCGCGCAGGGCGTTCCAGACGACGGCGCGGGTCAGCGGGTCGGGCAGCCCGGAGAGGTGGGCGAGCACCGACCGGAAGGACTCGGGGTCGAAGCGGACCTTGGCGTAGGAGAGGTCGCCGTCGTTGAGGAGGAGCAGGGCGGGGGGCTTGCCGATGGGGTGCGGCTCGGTCCCCGGCACGTCGAGGTCGAGGCGGGTGCGCAGGGTGAGCCGGCCCTCGTCGGTGAGGTCGTGGTCGTAGAGGCCGACGGCGATGCGGTGCGGGCGGCTGCCGGTGCGCTCGACGGTGAGGGAACGGGTGCCGCCCTCGCCCGGGGTGACGCGGGGGGTGAGGGTGTCGACGCCCGTGGTGCGCAGCCAGGCGTCGGCCCAGGCGTGGACGTCGCGGTCGGTGGCGGCGGCGAGGGAGTCGATGAAGTCGGCGAGGCGGGCGTTGGCGAACCGGTGCCGTTCGAAGTGGAGGTTGATGCCGGCGAGGAAGTCCTTCTCGCCGAGCCAGGTGACCAGTTGGCGCAGCGCGGAGGCGCCCTTGGCGTAGGAGATGCCGTCGAAGTTGAGCAGGGCCGCGGCGGTGTCCTGGACGTTCTCCGGGGCGACGGGGTGGGTGGAGGGCCGCTGGTCGGCGTCGTAGCCCCAGGCCTTGCGGGCGACGCCGAAGTCGGTCCAGGTGTCGGTGAAGCGGGTGGCCTCGGCGCAGGTCTGGTAGCCCATGTACTCGGCGAAGGACTCGTTGAGCCAGATGTCGTCCCACCAGGTGAGGGTGACGAGGTCGCCGAACCACATGTGGGCCATCTCGTGGGCGATGACCATGGCGCGGGTCTGCCGCTCGGTGTCGGTGACGGCGGAGCGGAAGACGAACTCGTCGCGGAAGGTGACCAGGCCCGGGTTCTCCATGGCGCCGGCGTTGAACTCCGGGACGAAGGCCTGGTCGTAGGAGTCGAAGGGGTAGGGCTCGGTGAACTTCTCGTGGTAGCGGTCGAACAGGGCCCGGGTGACGTCGAGGATCTCGTCGGCGTCGGCGTCCAGGTGGGGGCGAGCGAGCGGCGGCAGTGGATGCCGAAGGGCAGGCCGCGGTGCTCGGTGCGCACCGAGTGCCAGGGGCCGGCGGCGACGGCGACCAGGTAGGTGGAGATCAGCGGGGTGGGCGCCGCCTTCCACACGCCGCCGCCGGTGTGCTCGGTGACGCCGTTGGCGAGGACGGTCCAGCCCTCGGGGCGGTGACGGTCAGGTCGAAGACGGCCTTGAGGTCGGGCTGGTCGAAGGCGGCGAAGACGCGCTGGACGTCGTCGAGGAACAGCTGGGTGTAGACGTAGGTCTCGCCGTCGGTGGGATCGGTGAAGCGGTGCATGCCCTCGCCGGTGCGGGAGTAGCGCATGGCGGCGTGGACGCTCAGTTCGTGCTCGCCGGGGGTGAGGTTCTTCAGCGGCAGCCGGTTGCCGTCCAGGGTGTCCGGGTCGAGCGGGTGTCCGTCGAGGGTGACGTCGCGCAGCTCGGCGGGCTTGACCTCGACGAAGGTGTCCGTGGCGTCCTGGTCGCCGCGGACGGTGAACCGGACGGTGGTCCGGGAGTCGAAGGTCTCGTCCCCACGGTCAGATCCAGGGCGATCGTGTAGTGGTGGACGTCGAGGAGCTGGGCACGGGTCTGCGCTTCGTCGCGCGTCAGTACGGACATGCAGGCCATGCTGCCTGATGGCGGGGGACGGCACAGAGGCGGTCCGTCACGTGCGCGGCGCCAGGCCGTGCGGGGCGGGACACGCACCCCATGGGGGCGTGCGCGGCGCGCCGCGCGCTGTGCGCGCCCCCCTGCGCCGGTCTGCTGGGCGGTGCGGGTCAGTCGGGGACCGGGGCGGCGCCGTTGCCGGTGTCCTCCGCGATGCGCTCGTGGTGGCGGATCACCTCGGCGATGATGAAGTTGAGGAACTTCTCGGCGAAGGCCGGGTCCAGTTTGGCGCTCTCGGCGAGCGCCCGCAGCCGGTTGATCTGCCGCGCCTCGCGGGCGGGGTCGGCGGGCGGCAGCTGGTGCCGGGCCTTGAGGTGGCCGACCTGCTGGGTGCACTTGAATCGCTCGGCGAGCATGTGGACGACGGCCGCGTCGATGTTGTCGATGCTGTCGCGCAGCCGGGCGAGCTCCTCGCGGACGGCGGGGTCGACGGCGTCGGCTCCGGTGCCGGTGTTGCTGGTGGTCATGAGGGCCCACCCTACGGGGAGGGCGCCCGGCCACCGCGTGCCGTCTCACGACTCGGCGGAACCGGGCGGGAGGACCCTGCGGGGCGGGCGGGCCCTGCGGGGCGGGCGGGGCACCGGGGACCGCCGGCACCGGCAGGAACGCCCCGGAAGCTCACGCCCCGGACCCGCCCCCGATGCGCTTGTGGAAGTACACGTCCTCGTGCCCGCCGGGCACGCCCTCGATACGGCCGCGCTCCCGGAAGCCGAGCCGCGGATAGAACCCGGGGCCTGGAAGGTGTACGTGGAGACGATCATGTCGGTGCAGCCGCGTCGGGCGGCCTCCTCCTCCGCCGCGCGCATCAGCCGGCTCCCCCAGCCGGCGTGCCGCTGGTCCGCGCGGACCCACAGCATGTCCACGGAGGCCAGCGTGCCCCAGGTCCAGGCGGTGAGCCCGCCGATCAGCTCGCCGGCCTCGTCGGTGACGCGGACGGTGAGGGCCTCGGTGCGGACGCCGTCGGCGGCGGCGGTGTTGAAGGCGGTGAGTTCGTCGTCGAGGCGCTGTTCCAGGTCGTCGTCCTGCCCGCCCACCTGGAGCGCCGCGGTGGCGAGGGAGTGCTGTTCGCTGGTCACGGCCCGGATTCTGCCAGGGCGCCGGGCCGGGCGGCCCGCCGTTTTCGGGCGACCGCCCGGAGCCCGCCCTACGGGCCGGCGGCGGGCGTCCCGCCGTACGGGCCGGCGCCCGGCGCCCGCCGTACAGTGGGAGAGGGTTCTGGGCGTCTGGGGGTCGGGGCGTGGCGAACGGCGGGCCGGTGGAGCACGGGTTTCCGCACCTGGAGACGGTGCGGGAGGCCATCACGGCGTTGTACAGGCGGCTGTCCTACGACACCGTGCGGACGTTCTCGGCCAGCGTGGCCCCCGCCGACGTGGCGTTCTGCGACACGGACGACCTGTATCTCGGGGCGCAGCGGGTGGCGCGCGAGCTGGTGCGGCACTACCGGCTCCCCGATGCCCGCCTGATCGTGTCGTTCCGGGAGATGACCCACGCGGCCAACGTCGAACTGGCCGCCGGACCGGAGTACTTCGTCGAGCTGAACGACCGGTTCCGCACCCATCGCAGGGACATCGGCGCCGCCCTCGCCCACGAGGTGATGCACGTGTATCTGCACCGTCTCGGGCTGTCCTTCCCCGGCACCCGCGCCAACGAGATCCTGACGGACACGGCCACGACCTATCTGGGCGCCGGGTGGCTGCTGCTGGACGCGTACCGGGAGGACGCCACGTCCTCGCAGAAGCTGGGGTACCTGACGCCGGAGGAGTTCGGGTACGTGCTGGCCAAGCGGGCGTCGGTGTTCGGCGAGGACCCGTCGGTGTGGTTCACCAGCCCGCAGGCGTACACGGCGTACGCCAAGGGCGTGGCCAGGGCTCGCCGGGACGAGCAGCAGCCGCCGCTCACCGCCGCCGGCTGGGCGGGGCGCCGCCGCTATGCCCGGGACCGGCGGCACGCGCAGGACCGGCACCCCGGTGCGCCCGGGGCGTCGGCCCCGTACTCCTTCACGCCGGACGCGCACGGGCCGCTGCGGGTGTCGTTCCCCTGCCCGACCTGTCACCAGCGGATCCGGGTGCCGGTGCGGGGGCGGGTGCGGGCCCGGTGCGGGCTGTGCCGGACGGTGCTGGAGTGCGACACGTAGGCAGGCGGCGTCCTCACCGGACGACGCGCAGTGCCCGGGCCGCCGTGAGCCACCGGGGAACTCGCCCACCAGCCGGTCGTACAGGTCGGCGTTGGGGACGCTGCGCGGGTCCTGTCCCGCGTGGAAGAACCCCGCGTTGTCGACGATCCGCTTGCCCGGCACCGGCAGGTCGTCGAGGCGGCGCAGGAAGTCGAACTGCTTGCCGTGCGGGTCGCCGAAGCCGATGAACTGCCAGAAGAGGGGAAGCCGGGCGGCCTTGCACAGGTACTTCTCCGCCGCGAACCGGTCGGACGGGCCGCCGTCGGTCTGGAAGACGACGAGTGCGGGCGCGGTGGAGCCGCTGTCGAGGTAGTGGTCGACGACGGCGTCCATGGCCAGGTGGTAGCTGGTCCTGCCCATGTGGCCGAGGCCGGCGGCGATCCGTGCGACGCGTCCCTCGTGGCCGCTGAGGGCGATCTCGGTGACGGCGTCGACGCCGGTGGAGAAGAAGACGGCCGGGACGGTCCCGTCGTCGTCGAGGTGGGCGGCGAGCCCGAGCACCCGGTCGGCGAGCGCCTGGACGCTGCCGTCCTTGTAGTACGGGCGCATGGAGCCGGAGTGGTCGACGACCAGGTAGACGGCGGCGCGCAGCCCGTCCAGCCCGTGTTTGGCGAGCGACACCCCGGCGGTCTCGTAGAGGCCGGCCAGGGCGGGAGCGGTCTGCTGTACCTTGCTGAGACTGATCGCGGCCATGCCGTCCTCCCCCCTCGTGCGGCGGCGCCGTGGTCCCTGGTGCGGCGGCGCCGGTGCCGAGCGTACGGCACCGGACGGGACCCGCCTCCGCGCCTGTGCACCGGTGTTCGCTATTTTGTTCGCCGCCGCCCCACCGGCTTCCCCACCGTCCGACCCGCCCTCCGAGGAGCCGGCCCTGTGAAACGCAAAGGTGTGCTGTACTTCGCCGCCGTCCCGGTGGTCGCCACGGCCGCGGTGTACTTCCTGTCGCCGCTGGGTTCCGACGACCCGCCGGCGTCGCCGCCCATCGCCGCGGCGGACGGGACCCGGGAGGAGGCGAAGAGCCGGGCCGAGCAGGAGCGGGCGGAGGACGACGCGCTGATCGCGGACCTCCCGCCGGGGCTGGCCGCGCCGGACAAGAAGGAGCTGGCGCAGCGGCTGGTGGCGAGCGCCGAGAACTCCACCCTGGACTGGCGCAGCCTCTACGGCAGCATCGAGGACCTCGGGGACGGCCAGGGCTACACCGCGGGCATCATCGGCTTCTGCACCGGCACGCACGATCTGCTGATGCTGGTCGAGCGGTACAGCGAGGAGCACCCCGGCAACGGCCTGGAGCGGTATCTGCCGGCGCTGCGCGAGGTGGACGGCACGGACTCGCACGAGGGCCTGGACCCCGGGTTCACGGCGGCCTGGCGGGCGGAGGCGAAGCTGCCCGCGTTCCGCACGGCGCAGGAGCGGGAGCGGGACCGGGTCTACTTCGAGCCGTCCGTGCGGCTGGCGAAGCTCGACGGCCTGAACACGCTGGGCCAGTTCGTGTACTACGACGCGATGGTCTTCCACGGGCCGGACACGGACGCGGCCGGCTTCTACGGCCTGCGCGAGCGGGCGATGAAGAAGGCGAGGACGCCGGCCCAGGGCGGCTCGGAGAAGGCGTACCTGGACGCGTTCCTGGACGTGCGCCGCGAGGCGATGCTGGAGCGCAGGCCGGACGCCGACACCTCCCGCGTCGACACCGCCCAGCGCCGGTTCCTGCAGGCGGGGAACCTGAAGCTGGACACGCCGCTGACGTGGGAGATGTACGGGGAGACCTTCCGCGTGCCCTAGGGGCTTCTGATGGATCTCCCTAGCCCGCCCCGTGCCGTGGCCGCGGAGCCGTGGCCCGCGGAGGGCGCCGGACGGACGACGGCGCCTGCCCGTCCGGTCGGGGACAGGGGCAGGCGCCGTCTGTGTTCCGTACGCCTTTGTACGGGACGTTGTGTGGTCCGTCCGTCAGACCGCCAGCGCGCGGTCGGTCGGCCGGATCGGGGCCGGCAGGTCGCTGGCGCCGGTCAGGAACCGGTCGACGCCGCGGGCGGCCGAGCGGCCCTCCGCGATCGCCCAGACGATGAGCGACTGGCCGCGGCCGGCGTCACCGGCGACGAAGACTCCGGGGACGTTCGTCTGGAAGTCGGCGTCGCGAGCGATGTTACCGCGCTCGTCCAGCTCCAGGCCGAACTGGTCGACCAGGCCGTTCTCCCGGTCGGTGCCGGTGAAGCCCATCGCGAGGGTGACCAGCTGGGCCGGGATCTTGCGCTCGGTGCCCGGCTTCGGGGTCAGCCTGCCGTCGACGAACTCGACCTCGGTCAGGTGCAGCCACTGGACGTTGCCGTCCTCGTCGCCCTCGAAGTGGGTGGTGGAGACGGAGTACACCCGCTCGCCGCCCTCCTCGTGGGCCGAGGTGACCTTGTAGAGCATCGGGAAGGTCGGCCACGGCTGGCGCAGCGGGTCCCGCTCGTCGTTCGGCCGGGGCATGATCTCCAGCTGGGTGACGGAGGCGGCGCCCTGGCGGTGGGCGGTGCCCACGCAGTCGGCGCCGGTGTCGCCGCCGCCGATGACGACGACGTGCTTGCCCTCGGCGGAGATCGGGGAGGTGACGTAGTCGCCCTCCTGGACCTTGTTCGCGAGCGGCAGGTACTCCATGGCCTGGTAGATGCCCTTGAGCTCGCGGCCCGGCACCGGCAGGTCGCGGGCGGTGGTGGCGCCGACGGCCAGGACGACCGCGTCGTACCGCTTCTTCAGGTCGGTGGCCTTCAGGTCGCGGCCGATCTCGATGCCGGTGCGGAAGCGGGTGCCCTCCGCGCGCATCTGCTCGATGCGGCGGTTGATGTGCCGCTTCTCCATCTTGAACTCGGGGATGCCGTAGCGGAGCAGGCCGCCGACGCGGTCGGCGCGCTCGTAGACGGCGACCGTGTGACCGGCCCGGGTCAGCTGCTGGGCGGCGGCCAGGCCGGCGGGGCCGGAGCCGACGACGGCGACGGTCTTGCCGGACAGGCGCTCGGGGATCTGCGGGGCGACGTCCCCGGTCTCCCACGCCTTGTCGATGATGGAGACCTCGACGTTCTTGATGGTGACCGGCGGCTGGTTGATGCCGAGCACGCACGCCGACTCGCACGGAGCGGGGCACAGGCGGCCGGTGAACTCCGGGAAGTTGTTGGTGGCGTGCAGCCGCTCGGAGGCGGCCTGCCAGTCCTCGCGGTAGGCGTAGTCGTTCCACTCGGGATCAGGTTCCCGAGCGGGCAGCCGTTGTGGCAGAACGGGATGCCGCAGTCCATGCACCGGCTGGCCTGCTTGCTGATGATCGGCAGCAGGGAGCCGGGGACGTAGACCTCGTTCCAGTCCTTGACGCGCTCTTCGACCGGACGGGACGTGGCGACCTCGCGGCCGTGGTTCAGAAAGCCCTTCGGGTCAGCCATTGATCGCCGCCTCCATCATCTTCTCGTGGGTCTCGGACTCGGAGAGACCGGCTCGCTCGGCGGCGTCCTTGGCGGCGAGCACTGCCTTGTACGTGCTGGGGATGATCTTGCTGAAGCGCTCCACGGCCGTGTCCCACTCGGCGAGCAGCTTCTCGGCGACGGTGGAGCCCGTCTCCTCGTGGTGTCGGCGGACGACGTCGTGCAGCCACTGCTTGTCGGTGTCGTCCAGCGCCTCGATCGCGTTCACGTTGCCGGCGTTGACGTTGTCCCGGTCGAGATCGATCACGTAGGCGATGCCGCCGGACATGCCGGCCGCGAAGTTGCGCCCGGTCTCGCCGAGGACGACCGCGTGACCGCCGGTCATGTACTCGCAGCCGTGGTCGCCCACGCCCTCGGAGACGACCGTCGCGCCGGAGTTGCGGACGCAGAACCGCTCGCCGACCTTGCCGCGCAGGAACATCTCGCCGCCGGTGGCGCCGTAGCCGATGGTGTTGCCGGCGATGACGCTGTACTCGGCGAGGTGGTCGGCGCCCCGGTCCGGCCGGACGACGATCCGGCCGCCGGAGAGGCCCTTGCCGACGTAGTCGTTGGCGTCGCCCTCCAGGCGCAGCGTGATGCCGCGCGGGACGAACGCGCCGAAGGACTGGCCGGCGGAGCCGGTGAAGGTGATGTCGATGGTGTCGTCGGGCAGGCCCGCGCCACCGAACTTCTTGGTCACCTCGTGGCCGAGCATGGTGCCGACCGTGCGGTTGATGTTGCGGATGGCGACCTGGGCGCGCACCGGCTGGGCGTCGGCGGCGCCGTCGGCGGACAGCGCGTCGGCGGCGAGCTTGATCAGCTCGTTGTCGAGCGCCTTCTCCAGGCCGTGGTCCTGCTCGACGATCCGGTGGCGGACGGCGCCCTCGGGCAGCTCGGGCACGTGGAACAGCGGCTCCAGGTCCAGGCCCTGGGCCTTCCAGTGGTCGACGGCCCGGGTGACGTCGAGGACCTCGGCGTGGCCGACGGCCTCGTCGATGGATCGGAAGCCCAGCTCGGCGAGGAGCTCGCGGACCTCCTGGGCGATGAACCGGAAGAAGTTCACGACGTACTCGGCCTTGCCGGAGAACCGGTCGCGCAGCACCGGGTTCTGGGTGGCGATGCCGACCGGGCAGGTGTCCAGGTGGCAGACGCGCATCATGACGCAGCCGGAGACGACGAGCGGCGCGGTGGCGAAACCGAACTCCTCGGCGCCGAGCAGCGCGGCGATGACGACGTCGCGGCCGGTCTTGAGCTGGCCGTCGGTCTGGACGACGATCCGGTCGCGCAGGCCGTTGAGCAGCAGGGTCTGCTGGGTCTCGGCGAGGCCCAGCTCCCAGGGGCCGCCCGCGTGCTTGAGCGAGGTGAGCGGGAGGCGCCGGTGCCGCCGTCGTGGCCGGAGATCAGCACGACGTCCGCGTGGGCCTTGGAGACACCGGCGGCGACGGTGCCGACGCCGACCTCGGAGACCAGCTTGACGTGGATCCGCGCCTGGGGGTTGGCGTTCTTCAGGTCGTGGATGAGCTGGGCGAGGTCCTCGATGGAGTAGATGTCGTGGTGGGGCGGCGGGGAGATCAGGCCCACGCCCGGCGTCGAGTGCCGGGTCTTCGCCACCCACGGGTAGACCTTGTGGCCGGGCAGCTGGCCGCCCTCGCCGGGCTTGGCGCCCTGGGCCATCTTGATCTGGATGTCGTCCGCGTTGACCAGGTACTCGCTGGTGACACCGAAGCGGCCGGAGGCGACCTGCTTGATGGAGGACCGGCGGGCCGGGTCGTACAGGCGCTCGGGGTCCTCGCCGCCCTCACCGGTGTTGGACTTGCCGCCCAGCTGGTTCATGGCGATGGCGAGGGTCTCGTGCGCCTCCTGGGAGATGGAGCCGTACGACATGGCGCCGGTGGAGAAGCGCTTGACGATCTCGGAGACGGGCTCGACCTCGTCGATCGGGACCGGCTGCCGGTCCGACTTGAAGCCGAACAGGCCGCGCAGCGTCATCAGCCGCTCGGACTGCTCGTTCACGCGCTCGGTGTACTTCTTGAAGATGTCGTACTTGCCGGCGCGGGTGGAGTGCTGGAGGCGGAAGACCGTCTCGGGGTCGAACAGGTGCGGCTCGCCCTCGCGGCGCCACTGGTACTCGCCGCCGATCTCCAGCGCCCGGTGCGCGGGCGCGATGCCGGAGGCCGGGTAGGCCTTGGCGTGGCGGGCGGCGACCTCCTGGGCGACGACGTCGATGCCGACGCCGCCGATCTTGGTGGCGGTGCCGTTGAAGTACTTCTCGACGAAGGCCTCGTCGAGGCCGACGGCCTCGAAGACCTGGGCGCCGCGGTAGGAGGCGACGGTGGAGATGCCCATCTTGGACATGACCTTCAGCACGCCCTTGCCGAGGGCGTGGATCAGGTTGCGGATGGCCTGCTCGGGCTCGATGCCCGGCAGGAAGGTGCCGGCGCGGACCAGGTCCTCGACGGACTCCATCGCCAGGTACGGGTTGACGGCGGCGGCGCCGTAGCCGATGAGCAGGGCGACGTGGTGGACCTCGCGGACGTCGCCGGCCTCGACCAGCAGGCCGACCTGGGTGCGCTGCTTGGTGCGGATGAGGTGGTGGTGGACGGCCGCGGTGAGCAGCAGCGACGGGATCGGCGCGTGCTCGGCGTCGGAGTGCCGGTCGGAGAGGACGATCAGCCGGGCACCGTTGTCGATGGCGGCGTCGGCCTCGGCGCAGATCTCCTCGATGCGTGCGGCGAGGGCGTCGCCGCCGCCGTGCACCCGGTACAGGCCGGAGAGGGTCGCGGCCTTGAAGCCGGGCATGTCGCCGTCGGCGTTGATGTGGATGAGCTTGGCCAGCTCGTCGTTGTCGATCACCGGGAAGGGCAGCACGACGGAGCGGCAGGAGGCCGCGGTCGGCTCCAGCAGGTTGCCCTGCGGGCCCAGCGAGGAGCGCAGCGAGGTGACCAGTTCCTCGCGGATGGCGTCCAGCGGCGGGTTGGTGACCTGCGCGAACAGCTGGGTGAAGTAGTCGAAGAGCAGCCGGGGGCGCTCGGAGAGGGCGGCGATCGGCGAGTCGGTGCCCATGGAACCGATCGGCTCCGCGCCGGACTTGGCCATCGGCGCGAGGATGACGCGCAGCTCCTCCTCGGTGTAGCCGAAGGTCTGCTGGCGGCGGGTGACCGAGGCGTGGGTGTGCACGATGTGCTCGCGCTCGGGCAGGTCGCCCAGCTCGATCTCGCCGGCCTCCAGCCACTCGGCGTACGGGTGCTCCGCCGCGAGCTGGGCCTTGATCTCGTCGTCCTCGATGATGCGGTGCTCGGCGGTGTCCACGAGGAACATGCGGCCGGGCTGCAGGCGGCCCTTGCGGACGACCTTGGCGGGGTCGATGTCGAGGACGCCGACCTCGGAGCCGAGGACGACGAGGCCGTCGTCGGTGACCCAGTAGCGGCCGGGGCGCAGGCCGTTGCGGTCGAGGACCGCGCCGACCTGGGTGCCGTCGGTGAAGGTGACGCAGGCCGGTCCGTCCCAGGGCTCCATCATCGTGGAGTGGTACTGGTAGAAGGCGCGCCGGGCCGGGTCCATGGAGTCGTGGTTCTCCCACGCCTCCGGGATCATCATCAGCACCGAGTGCGGCAGCGACCGGCCGCCCAGGTGCAGCAGCTCCAGGACCTCGTCGAAGGAGGCGGAGTCGGAGGCGTCGGGCGTGCAGATCGGGAAGATCCGGTCGATCTTCTCCTGGTCGCCGAAGAGGTCGGAGACGAGCTGGGACTCGCGGGCCGCCATCCAGTTGCGGTTGCCCTTGACCGTGTTGATCTCGCCGTTGTGCGCGACGAAGCGGTACGGGTGGGCCAGCGGCCAGCTCGGGAAGGTGTTGGTGGAGAACCGGGAGTGCACGAGCGCGATCGCGGAGGCGAAGCGGCGGTCGGACAGGTCCGGGAAGAACGGCTCCAGCTGGCCCGTGGTGAGCATGCCCTTGTAGACGATGGTCCGCGCGGACAGCGACGGGAAGTAGACGCCCACCTCGCGCTCGGCGCGCTTGCGCAGCGCGAACGCCTTGCGGTCGAGGTCGATGCCCTTCGACTGCCCGTCGGCGACGAAGAGCTGGCGGAACACCGGCATCGTCGAGCGGGCGGTGGCGCCGAGCAGCTCGGGGCGACGGGGACCTCGCGCCAGCCGAGGACGGTGAGCCCTTCCTCGGACGCGATCGTCTCGATGGACGAGACGGCGTCGGCGGTGCCGTCCTCCGGCAGGAAGGCGATGCCGACGGCGTACGCACCCGCCTCGGGCAGGCTGAATCCGGCCACCTCGCGGAGGAAGGCGTCGGGCACCTGGGAGAGGATGCCGGCGCCGTCACCGGAGTCGGGCTCGGAGCCGGTGGCGCCCCGGTGCTCCAGGTTGCGCAGGACGGTCAGGGCCTGGTCGACCAGGGTGTGGGACGCCTCGCCGGTGAGTGTGGCGACGAAGCCGACGCCACAGGCGTCGTGCTCGTTGCGGGGGTCGTACATACCCTGCGCAGCAGGGCGAGCATCCATGAACGACCAGTTCTGGCCATTCGCGGAGTGCTGGGACGGCTGGCGCGGCGTACGCATCGGCTCTCCCGTCGTCGTCTGGTGGCATGTTCAGGTGCCGAGGGACGACGTTGGCCCTCTGCGTTTCAGCAAAATTTCGTGCAGGCTCCATGATGGAGCGGTTCTCGGGAACCGGATACTCCGTTCCAACATGCGGACACCGCACGGGGTTCGGGCGGGGTACCGCGCCCGGCGGCGGAAGCTGTGGGGGGCCGGGGCGGACAGATCGGTGTCCGGTCGACCCGGGGGCGTGGAGCGCGCTTCGTCGCCCGCTCCACGGATGCGCGTGCGGGCCTCATTGCCCACAGCGCTTACGGCTCATGCCCGGTGGTCACGCACTCGAAACCAGCGAGTAACGGCAAACTTATACGGTCCGCCGTATAGAACCGGGCCGGGTCATCCTAGGGCCGTTCCGAACAGACTGCCCAGGGCGTACGTCACACCGGCCGCCGCACCACCGAGGGCGAGCTGCCGCAGACCGCTGTACCACCAGCTGCGCGCCGTCACCTTGGCCACCACGGCACCGCACAGGAAGAGCCCGGCGAGCGCCAGCAGCACCGCCGGCCACAGCGCGGTCGCCCCGAGCAGATAGGGCAGTACGGGCAGCAGGGCGCCCAGCGCGAAGGAGCCGAACGACGACACGGCCGCGACCAGCGGGGAGGGCAGGTCGGAGGGGTCGATGCCCAGCTCCTCGCGGGCGTGGATCTCCAGGGCCTGCTCGGGGTCGCGGGACAGCTGCCGGGCGACCTCCCGGGCGAGGCCGGGCTCGACGCCGCGCGCCGCGTAGAGGGCGGCCAGTTCGGCCTCCTCGTCCTTGGGGTGCTTGCGCAGCTCCCGCCGCTCGACGTCCAGTTCCGCCTCGACCAGCTCCCGCTGCGAGGCGACCGAGGTGTACTCGCCGGCGGCCATGGAGAAGGCGCCGGCGGCCAGGCCGGCGAGGCCGCTGAGCACGACGGTCTGCTGGCTGACGGCGCCGCCCGCGACACCGGTCATCAGGGCGAGGTTGGAGACCAGGCCGTCCATCGCGCCGAAGACCGCGGGGCGCAGCCAGCCGCCGTTCACGTCGCGGTGCGTGTGGTTGTCGCGGTGCGCCTCGTGCAGCGCCGCCTCGGTCTCGATGATGGCCACGGCTTCCCCCTGGAGAACAGGCTTCTTTGGACAGAGTCCAACTTTCGACCTCACCAAATGTACGCCTCACGCGTCCGCCTCGCCAGCAAGGAAAGGCTGCGCTTACCTGGGCTTTTGCCGTTCTCGCTCATCGGTGGAGTGGCTTGCGCAGATGTCGACCGGGTGACGCTGGGGCCGGTGAGGCTGCGGCGGACCGCGCACCGGGGACAGTTCCGCAAAGGGAGAGGAGAAGCCGCATGGCATCGACCGCCTGCATCCCCTCGGTCCCCGCGTCCGGCGACGCCGCCGGACTCCGCGACCGGGCGCGCGGCGCCCTGCTCGGGCTGGCCGTCGGCGACGCCCTGGGGGCGCCGGCCGAGAATCTCAAGCCCTCCGAGATCCGGGCCCGCTGGGGCGCATCACGGGATTCGTGGCCGAGCGGCCGTGCGGCACGGACGACACCGAGTACGCGATCTTCTCGGGCCTGCTGCTGGCCCGGCACGGCTCCGCGCTCACCCCGGCCCACGTGGAGGCGGCGTGGCACGAGTGGATCGCGGACCGCGACGAGGGCCCGTTCCGGGGCGCGGGCTTCAGCGAGCGCGGCACGCTGGAGAACCTGCGCCGGGGTCTGGCCGCCCCGGTCTCCGCCCAGCACCGGCACGCCTGGAGCGACGGGCTGGCGATGCGCGCGGCGCCCTTCGGCGTCTTCGCGGCGGGCCGGCCGGCGGAGGCGGCGAGGCTGGTGGCGATCGACGGCTCGGTCAGCCACGACGGCGAGGGCATCCTCGGCGGGCAGGCCGTCGCGGCGGGCGTCGCGGCGGCGATGGCGGGAGCGCCGCCGACGGCGGTCGTGGCCTGTGCGCTCGCCGTCGTGCCCGACGACTCCTGGACGGCGCGCTGCCTCCGCCGGGCCGTCACGGCCGCCCGGCGCGGCGAACGCGCGGTCCGGCGGGCGGTGGTCATCGGCGGCTACCCGTGGACCGACCTGGCGCCCGAGGCGGTGGGCCTCGCCTTCGGCGCGTTCGCCGCGGCGGACGGGGACTTCGCCGACGCGGTCCTCACCGCCGTGAACATGGGCCGCGACGCCGACACCACGGCGGCCGTGGCGGGCGCCCTGGCCGGTGCCACGCGGGGCGCGGCGGCCATCCCGCCCGAGTGGGCCGAGGCCATCGGCCCGGCCCGGGGCAGCTGCCTGCCGGCGATGGCCGGCCACCACGTCCTGGAGGTGGCCGACCTGCTGGTCCCGGCCCACGGCACGGAGCCGGCACGATGAGGCCCCGGCCCCCTGGACCGAGGGCACCACGGCCACGGCCCCACCCCCGCCCCGGAGCACGCCCCGCCGGGACCGCCCGCGGCCGCCGGCGGCGGGACCGCCCACCGGCGCCACCCGCACCCGACGACGTGTGCCGCACGGGTGCTGCGGGTGGGAACCCGAAGGCCGAAGGCGAAGCCGAGGCCACCCCCACCGACGGCGACGCCGAACCCGAACCCCACCCGCGGCCGAGCCGCAAGACACCCCGCAGGCCGCCCGGGGACCGACCCGCAGAACGCCCCACCGCCAAGGTGGAAGGCCTCCTCCTCGGCCTGGCCGCAGGCGACGCCGCCGGCTGGCCCGCCGCCCGCCACCGAGCCGCCCGCATGCCCGAATGGACCCGCCGCCTCACCCGCGAACTGGACACGTTCGCCGAACAGAACGCCACGACCACCCTCCCGTCCCCATCGCCCTGAACCAGCCCCCGGAGCCCCTGCGCCTCGGCCCCTCCGACGACGCCGAGTGGGCGGCGTTCGCCGCGGAGGCGTTGCTGCGCGCCGGCGACGACACCGCCCTCGGCGAGCCGACCCGGGAACGCCGCACCCGCGCCGCCATCGACCTCACCTGGAACTCCGCCGCCGCCGAGGTCGCCGCCGCGACCGACCGCGCCCCCGAGGCGGAGTCGGCCGTCCTCCCCCTGCGCGCCCGCATCTCCGTCCGGGCCGGTCTCGGCAACCTCGCCACCGGCCTGCGTCCGCCCGCCACCGGCCACGACAACCCGCACTACTTCGACGACGCGGCCTGCGTCCGGGCCTGCGTCCTCGCCGTCGCCCACCCCGGAGCCCCCGGCGCGCCGCCGACCTCGCCGAGTTCGACGCCCGCTACACCCAGGACGGCGACGGCGTGCACGGCGCGCGGGCGATGGCGGCGGCGGTCGCCTGCGCCCTCGGCGGCGCCGGCGTCCGGACGTGCGTGGCGGCGGCGCTCGCCGAACTGCCCCCGGGGACGGAGATCGGCCGCAACGCCCGTCAGGCCCTGACCCTGGCGGAGGCCGCCGACGGCACGTTCGCCCTGATCCCGCTCCTGGAGCACCAGATCGTCGACCACGTCTACAGCTACGGCGTCGCCGCCGCCGAGACCGTCCCCGTCGCCCTCGCCCTGACGGTCGCCGCCGGGGACGGATCGCTCAGGCGGTGCCGGCGGCGGCCTGCCTGTCCCGCGTCGCCGACTCCGCGCCCGCCCTGACCGGCGCCCTGACCGGCGCGCTCGGCGGCGGCGCGGCGATCCCGGCGTCCTGGCGACAGGCGTGCCGCACCCTGTCCGGCTGCGCCCTGCCCCGTCTCACCGGCACCGACCTGGTCGAGCTCGCCGGTCTCCTCGAAGCCACCCGCCCCGCCCGCCCGGAGGTCGACGCGACACATGACGGCCACAGCAGGACTCCAGGAGCGCATCACCGGCGCCCTCGTCGGCGCCGCGGTCGGCGACGCGCTCGGCGGCCCGGTCGAGGGCTACTCCCCGACCGGATCGTCGAACGCCACGGCGGCCGGATCCACGGCATCGTCGGCCCCTGGAACGGCGACGCCTGGCGCACCGCCCGCCCGATCGCCCCGTACCACAAGGGCGACGGCCACGTCACCGACGACACCCTGATGACCCACGCGCTGGTCCGGGTCTACGCCGCCGTCCGCGACCATCTCGACGCCTACGCGGTCGCCGGCCACCTGGTCCCCGACCTGATGACGCGGCCGCGCTGGATCCCGGAGCTGGAGGCCGAGGCGCTCCCCTGCAGCGGATCTTCCTGGCGGAGAAGTGGCTGGTGGCCAGGCTCCACTACGGCCACGTCGATCCGCGCGAGGCCGGCGTCGGCAACATCGTCAACTGCGGTGCCGCGATGTACATGGCGCCGGTCGGCCTGGTCAACGCGGCCAACCCGGCGGGCGCGTACGCGGAGGCGCTGGACGTGGCGGGCGCCCACCAGTCGTCGTACGGCCGGGAGGCGGCCGGCGTCCTCGCGGCGGCCGTGGCGGCGGCGTGCGCTCCCGGCGCCACCCCGGACTCGGTCGTGGCGGCCTGTCTGTCCCTGGCCAAGGACGGCACCCGCGCGGCCATCGAGCAGGTCTGCGAGGCGGCCTCCCGGTACGCGGACTACGAGTCGGCGCTGAAGCCGCTGCGCGACGCGGTGGCGCCGTACGACACGGTGGGGCCCGACTACCGCGCCCCGTCCCTGGGGGCGCGCCGCCCCTCCCGGCTGCACTCGATCGAGGAGCTCCCGGTCGCGCTCGGCATGATGGTGGTGGCCGGCGGGGACTACCGGCACGCGGTCCTCGGCGCGGTGAACTACGGCCGGGACTGCGACTCGATCGCCACCATGGCGGGCGCCCTGACCGGGGCGCTGGGTTCCCCCGTCCGGAGGACTGGGCCAAGGCGGTCTCGGAGGCCAGCCGCCTGGACCTGTGGCAGCCGGCCGCGGTCCTCACCGAGGTGGCGCGGGAGATCTTCGCCCGGGACGTACGCCGCCGCCGGGCGCACGAGGAGGCGTTCGCCTCGCTGGGAGGCGGGCCGGGATGCTCCGACTGACCTGGGTCCAGCCCGAGGACCTGATCGGCCACGAGCTGCGCCAGGCGGCCGAGGACGGCCGCGAGCCGTCGGCGGTCGCGGCGCGCTGGGCGGCGGCCGGCGGCCCCGAGGCCCCGGCGCGGGCGGGCGCGTCACCGGAGCCGGGTTCGCGCTGGCTGCGCCGGCTGGCGGAGGACCTGCTCGACGAACTCGCGGACCTGCCGAGCGCGCTGGCGGACACCGAACCGACCGCCCTGGACCGCATCGTGGCCCTGTGCCCCGACTGGCCCGCACCCCGCCCCGCGCACGGCGCCCCCGCACCGTATCCGGCGGCCGGTCCCCGCGGCCCGCGGCCGGCAACCCCGCACCGGCCCCGGCAGCCGGTCCCCGCAACCCGCGCACGGCGCCCCCGCACCGGCCCCGAAGGCCGGTCCCCCGGGCCCGCGGCCGGCCGGCCCCCGGGGCCCGCGGGCACCCCGCCGGCACGGGCGGGCGGCGTCCGCGCCTGCGCCCTGTCGCCGGAGCGCCTGGAGGCCGCCTGGCTCGGCCGCGCCGTGGGGTGCCTGCTCGGCAAACCGGTCGAGAAGCTGCCTCTCGCCGGCATCCGCGCCCTCGCCCGGGCCGCCGGCAACTGGCCCTGGCCACCTACTTCACCGCCCACGGCGTCCCCGGCCACCTCCGCGACGCCCACCCCTGGAACCGGCGTTCGGCGGCGACCAGCCTCGCCGAGAACATCGACGGCATGCCCGAGGACGACGACCTCGACTACCCCCTGCTCAACCTGCTGCTCCTCCAGCGCCACGGCCGGACGTTCACCACCGCGGACGTGGCCCGCCTCTGGCTCGACGAACTCCCCGCCGGCCGGGCCTTCACCGCCGAACGCATCGCCTACCGCAATCTGCTGTGCGGCGTGGAGCCCCGCACACCGCCCGTCACCGCAACCCGTTCCGGGAGTGGATCGGCGCCCTGATCCGCGCCGACGTGCACGGCTGGACCAACCCCGGCGACCCGGCGGCCGCGGCCGCGCAGGCCCACCGGGACGCGGTCCTCAGCCACACCGCCAACGGCGTCTACGCCGCCATGTTCACGGCGGCCGTCATCGCCACCGCCGCGAGCGGCGCGCACGACGTGCACGCGTGCCTCGCCGCCGGCCTGACCGTCGTACCGCCCGCCTCGCGCCTCGCCGTCGCCGTGCGCGAGGCCGTCGGACTGGCCCGAACCCACGCCGACTTCGACACGGTCGTCGACGCCCTGCACGCCCGCCACGCCGGCCGCCACTGGGTGCACGCCGTCCCCAACACCGCCCTGATCGCCGCCGCCCTCACCCACGCCGACGGCGACTTCACGCGCTCGGTGTGCCGCGCGGTCTCCGGCGGCTGGGACACCGACTCCAACGGGGCGACGGCCGGGAGCGTCGCGGGCCTGCTGGCCGGCTCCCCCACCGCCCTGCCCGAGCGCTGGACGGCCCCGCTCAAGAACCGGCTGTCCACCTCGGTCGCCGGTTTCGACGGCACCGGCTTCGACAGCCTCGCCCACCTCACCCACCGGGAGGCCGTCCGCCCATGACCCGCATCGTCGTGCTCGGCAGCACGAACATGGACCTCGTCGCCTACGTCCCGAAGGCCCCGCAGCGCGGAGAGACCGTGACCGGACGGGAGTTCCGGACGGTCCCCGGCGGCAAGGGCGCCAACCAGGCGATCGCCGCCGCCCGCGCGGGCGCCACGGTGGCGATGGTCGGCGCCGTCGGCAACGACGCGTTCGGCGCCCGGCTCCGCGCCACCCTGGAGCACTCCGGGGTGAACACCGACCACCTGCGCACCACCGAGGGCCCGTCCGGCACGGCGCACATCGTCGTGGACGACGAGGGAGGCAACGCAATCGTCGTGATCCCCGGCGCCAACGGCACCGTCGACCACCTCGTCCCCGGGGACGAGGGAGTCATCGCGGACGCCGACGCCCTGCTGCTCCAGCTGGAGATCCCGCTCGACGCCGTCCTCGCCGGGGCCCGCGCCGCCCGCGCCCACGGCGTGCGCACCGTCCTCACCCCCGCCCCGCCCGGCCGCTCCCGCCCGAGCTGCTCGCCGCGACCGACCTGCTGCTCCCCAACGAGCACGAGGCCGCGGCCCTCACCGGCCTCACCGACCCGCGGGAGGCGGCCGCCGCCCTGCTGGACCGGGTGCCGGAGGTGGTGGTCACCCTCGGTGCGGCGGGCTGCCTGTACCTGGCGCGGGACGCCGAGCCGCTGACCGTGCCCGCGCCCCGGGTCACCGCCGTCGACTCCACCGGTGCCGGCGACACCTTCGCCGGCGCGCTCGCCGTCGCCCTCGGCGAGGGCCGGCCGATGCGGGAGGCACTGGGCTGGGCCGCCACGGCGGCGGCGCTGTCGGTGCAGCGGGCCGGGGCGTCGGCGTCCATGCCCTACCGCAGCGAGATCGAGGAG
Source organism: Streptomyces sp. SW4 (assembly GCA_003248315.1). Classification (GTDB taxonomy): domain Bacteria; phylum Actinomycetota; class Actinomycetes; order Streptomycetales; family Streptomycetaceae; genus Streptomyces. The sequence continues at coordinate 4,016,193 of QKWM01000004.1, read as the reverse complement.
CACCACACCCCATGACCACCTCCGGCACCCGCCCGGCCCCGGCCGCCCCGCTGACGGGTCTGCGCGTCCTCGACCTGGCCACCCTCTTCGCCGGCCCGCTCGCCGCCACCCTGCTCGGCGACTTCGGTGCCGAGGTCGTCAAGGTGGAGCACCCCGACCGGCCCGACCCGTCCCGCAGCCACGGCCCGTCGAAGGACGGCGTCGGCCTGTGGTGGAAGCTGCTGGGCCGCAACAAGCGCACGATCACCCTGAACCTGTCCACGCCCGGCGGCCGCAGGACGCTGCTGCGGCTGGCCGCCACCGCCGACGTCGTCGTGGAGAACTTCCGCCCCGGCACCCTGGAGCGATGGGGTCTGGGCTGGCAGGAGCTGTCCGAGGTCAACCCGCGGCTGGTGCTCGCCCGGGTCACCTGCTTCGGCCAGAGCGGCCCGTACGCCCACCGGCCCGGCTTCGGCACCCTCGCGGAGGCGATGAGCGGGTTCGCCGCGATGACCGGCGAACCCGACGCGCCGCCGACCCTGCCGCCGTTCGGCCTCGCCGACTCCATCGCCGGGCTGGCCACGGCGTACGCGGTGATGACCGCGCTCGCCGCCCGCGACCGCACCGGCGAGGGCCAGGTCGTCGACATGGCGATCATCGAGCCGATCCTGACCGTGCTCGGCCCGCAGCCGATCTGGTACGACCAGCTCGGCCTGGTCCAGCCGCGCACCGGCAACCGCTCGCAGAACAACGCCCCCCGCAACACCTACCGCACCGCAGACGGCACCTGGGTCGCCGTGTCCACGTCGGCCCAGTCGGTCGCCGAGCGGGTGCTGCGGCTGGTGGGCCGCCCGGAGCTGACCGGCGAACCGTGGTTCGCGACCGGCGCCGGGCGGGCCCGGCACGCCGACGTCCTGGACGAGGCCGTCGGCGGCTGGATCGCCCGGCACACCCGCGCCGAGGTGCTCGCCGCCTTCGAGGAGGCCGAGGCGGCGGTGGCGCCGGTGCAGGACGTCCGGGACGTGATGGCCGATCCGCAGTACCGGGCGCTGGACTCCGTCACCACCGTCGACGACCCCGAGCTGGGCCCGCTGCGCATGCAGAACGTCCTGTTCCGGCTCTCCGCCACGCCCGGCGCGATCCGCTGGGCGGGTCGCCCGCACGGAGCGGACACCGAGGAGGTCCTGACCGAGCTGGGCCTGACCCCGGGGGACCTGAAGCTGCTGCGCGAGGAGGGCGCCGTATGACCGCACCCGCCCTGACCTGGCTGTACGCGCCCGGCGACCGGCCGCACGTGGTCGCCAAGGCCCTCGCCGCGGGCGCCGACGTGGTGGTGATCGACCTGGAGGACGCGGTCGCCCCGGACCGCAAGGAGTACGCGCGTGCGGCCACCGCCGAACTGCTGAGCGAGCCCCAGCCGGTGCCGGTGCACGTCCGGGTGAACGCCCTGGACACACCGCTCGCGGCGGCGGACCTCGCGGCGGTGGCGCGGCTGCCGGGGCTGTACGGCCTGCGACTGCCCAAGATCACGTCGGCCGAGCAGATCGTCCACGTCGCCGAGACGACCGGGGGGCCGCCGCTGTACGCGCTGCTGGAGTCGGCGCTGGGCGTCGAGCGGGCCCACGCGGTCGCCGCCGCCCACCCGTGCCTGCGCGGCATCGCGCTGGGCGAGGCCGACCTCCGGGCCGACCTGGGGTGCGGGGCGACGCCGGGCTCGACTGGTGCCGCTCCCGGGTGGTGGTGGCGGCGCGGGCGGCGGGCCTGGTCCCGCCGACGCAGTCGGTGCACGCGGACACCCGCGATCTGGAGGGGCTGGCGGCGTCCTGCTCCCACGGGCGCGCGCTCGGCTTCCTCGGCCGGGCCGCCATCCACCCGCGGCAGCTGCCGATCATCGAACGGGCCTATCTGCCGACCGAGCGGGAGCTGGAGGAGGCGGAGACGATCGTCAAGGCGGCCACCGTGCAGCCGGGCGCCCAGGCGCTGCCGGACGGCCGTTTCGTCGACGCGGCGGTGGTGGCCCTGGCCCAGCGGACCCTGGCCCTGGCGGGACGCCGCCGGTGACGGACGCCGAGGGCGCCCGGAGCGGGAAACTCCGGGCGCCCTCGTCCGTTCGCCGTGCGGGTCAGCCCTTCTTGGCCGGGCCGGCACCGTCCCGCACGTCCGCCGCGTCCGCGCCGGGTTCCGCCCCGTCCGCACCGGACTTCGCGCCGTCCGCGCCGGGCGCCGGTCCGTCCTTCTCCAGCCTCGGGCCGCTCCCGCCGGAGGCCGCGGCGTCGCCGTCCTCACGGGCGTCGGCGCCGCCCTCGCCGGGGCCGGTCTCCGCCCCGCCGTCGCCCGGGCCGGACGCCGCCGGTTCCACCACGGCCTCCCGGCCCGGCCGCTTCCTGGCGGAGACGACGATGTAGGTCACCGCCAGCAGGAAGACCAGCAGCGCGGTCCAGTTGTTCAGCCGGAGACGAGGATGTGGTGGGCGTCGTCGACGCGCATGTACTCGATCCAGAACCGGCCCGCGCAGTACGACGCGACGTACAGGGCGAACGCCCGGCCGTGGCCCAGGGTGAAGCGCCGGTCGGCCCAGACGACGAGCAGGGCGACGCCGATGCACCACAGGGATTCGTAGAGGAACGTGGGGTGGTAGGTGCCGGGGATCCTGCCGTCGGCCGACGAGGTGATCTCCACGGCCCAGGGCAGGTCGGTGGGCCGCCCGTACAGCTCCTGGTTGAACCAGTTGCCCCAGCGGCCGATGGCCTGGGCGACGGCGATGCCGGGGGCGACCGCGTCGGCGTAGGCGGGCATCGGGATGCCGCGGCGGCGGCAGCCGATCCAGGCGCCCAGCGCGCCGAAGGCGATCGCGCCCCAGATGCCGAGGCCGCCCTCCCAGATCTTGAAGGCGTCCACCCAGTCACGGCCCTCGCTGAAGTACAGCTGGTAGTCCGTGATCACGTGGTAGAGCCGGCCGCCGACCAGGCCGAAGGGAACGGCCCAGACCGCGATGTCGGCCACCGTGCCGGCCCGCCCGCCGCGGGCGATCCAGCGCTTGTTGCCGAGCCAGACGGCAACGAAGACGCCGATGATGATGCAGAACGCGTAGCCGCGCAGCGGAATGGGGCCGAGGTACAGCACCCGCGCGACGGGCTGGGAATGTAGGCAAGTTCCATGGCAGGGTCGACGCTACCGTGCCGGACCGGACCCGCGTCGGGCAGCCCGGCTACGGGTCCATAACGGGCGGGCGCCGCCCGGGAGGCGACGCGCCCCGCCGGCCGGCGTCACTTGCCGGCTTCCTGCACCAGCTGCTTGAACTTGGCCGGGGTCATGGTGCGGTCCTGGTAGATGTTCTTGCCGTCCAGCAGGACGGTCGGGGTGCCGCTGAAGCCGCCGTTGCGGAAGGCCTCGTTGGACTTGGCGACCCAGCCGTCGTGGGTGCCCTCCTCCACGCACTCGCGGAAGGCCTGCGTGTCCAGCCCGTCGACCTTGTTCGCCAGCTCGAACAGCTTGGCGTCCTGGGCGAAGGCGTCGTCGGGCTCCGGCGGCTGGTTGTCGAAGAGCACGTCGTGGTACGGCACGAACTTGCCGGCGTCCTGGGCGCAGGCGGCGGCGTTGGCCGCGTTGGCCGAGCCGGTGCCGCCCATGTTGCCGTCGATGATCGTGGCCAGGTGGTACTCCACCTTCAGCTGGCCGGCCTCGGTCAGCTCGTGGATCACCGGGCGGTACGCCTGCTCGAAGGCCTTGCAGGCCGGGCAGCGGAAGTCCTCCCAGACGACGAGCGTCGCCTTGGCGCTCTGCTTGCCGACCGGGATCGCGAGGCTGTCCTCGCCCTGCGCGCCCGAGGGCACGACGACCGGGCCGGACGCCTCGCCGTCGTCCTTGCCGGCATTGGCGGCGATCACGCCGATGACCGCGGCGAGCCCCAGGACACCGACCACGGTCGCGCCCACGACCAGTCCGCGCCGTCGCTTCTCCGCGCGCTTGTGCTTCTCGCGCTCGACCGCCAGCCGCTCCCGGGCGGTGCGCTTTCCCTCACGGTTCTTCTCGCTCACACCCCGCAGAACGAACCGGGGAGGCGCCCAGCGCCTCCCCGGCCTCAGGTCCACTCGTTCGGGGACCCGGACGGCGCGGGACCGTCACACCTGTCCGCGGACGCCCTTCGCGAGGTCGGCGGCGAGCGCGCGGACCCCTCCAGGCCGGCCGCGTCGTCGGGCGCGTCCAGCATCCGCTTGACGAAGGCCGAGCCGACGATCACGCCGTCGGCGAAGCCGGCGACCTCGGCCGCCTGCGTGGCGTTGGAGACGCCGAGCCCGACGCAGACCGGCAGGTCGGTGGTGGCGCGGGTGCGCCGCACCAGGTCCTCGGCCTGCGAGCTGACCGTCTCCCGGGTGCCGGTGACACCCATGAGGGAGGCGGCGTAGACGAAGCCGCTGCCCGCCGCGGTGATCTCGGCGAGCCGTGCGTCCTTGCTGCTGGGCGCCACCACGAACACGGTCGCGAGACCGTGCTTCTCGGCGTGCTCCCGCCACAGCGCCGACTCCTGGACGGGCAGGTCGGGCAGGATGCAGCCGGCGCCGCCGGCCTCGGCCAGCTCGGCGGTGAACCGCTCGACGCCGTAGCGGTCGATGGGGTTCCAGTACGTCATGACGAGGATCGGCTTGCCGGTGGCCGCGTGCGCCTCGCGGACCGTGCGCATCACGTCCGCGATCCGCACGCCGCCGCGCAGGGCGATGTCGTCGGCGGTCTGGATGACCGGCCCGTCGAGGACCGGGTCGCTGTGCGGCAGCCCGACCTCCACGACGTCGGCGCCGCTCTCCAGCACCGCCTTGACGGCCTCGATGCCGCCGTCCACGGTCGGGAACCCGGCCGGGAGGTAGGCGATGAGGGCGGCCCGGCCCTCGGCCTTCGCCGCGGCGAGGGTGTCGTTCAGCAGCTGTGCGTTCCCGCTCACTTGGCGTCCCCCTCGATCTCGGCGGTGCCGGCGGCGTCCCCGGCCACCTGGGCGTCGGTGTCGTAGAGCCCGAAGTAGCGGGCGGCGGTGTCCATGTCCTTGTCGCCGCGGCCCGACAGGTTGACGACGATCAGCCCGTCCGGGCCCAGCTCCCTGCCGACCTCCAGGGCGCCCGCGAGGGCGTGGGCGGACTCGATGGCCGGGATGATGCCCTCGGTGCGCGACAGCAGGCGCAGGGCCTGCATGGCGGCGTCGTCGGTGACGGCGCGGTACTCGCCGCGGCCGGAGTCCTTCAGGTACGAGTGCTCCGGGCCGATGCCCGGGTAGTCCAGGCCGGCCGAGATCGAGTACGGCTCGGTGATCTGGCCCTCGTCGTCCTGGAGGACGTAGGAGCGGGAGCCGTGCAGGATGCCGGGCTCGCCGGCGGTGAGCGTGGCCGCGTGCTCGCCGGTCTCCACGCCGTGCCCGGCGGGCTCGCAGCCGATGAGGCGGACGGTCTCGTCCGGGATGAAGGCGTGGAAGAGGCCGATGGCGTTGGAGCCGCCGCCGACGCAGGCGATCGCGGCGTCGGGCAGCCGCCCGGCCCGCTCCAGGAGCTGCCGGCGGGCCTCCACGCCGATGACGCGGTGGAAGTCGCGGACCATCGCCGGGAAGGGGTGCGGGCCCGCGACGGTGCCGAACAGGTAGTGGGTGTGGTCGACGTTGGCGACCCAGTCGCGGAACGCCTCGTTGATGGCGTCCTTCAGGGTGCGGCTGCCGGACTTCACGGCGATGACCTCGGCGCCGAGCATGCGCATGCGGGCCACGTTGAGGGCCTGGCGCTGCGTGTCGATCTCCCCCATGTAGATCGTGCAGTCGAGGCCGAACAGGGCACAGGCGGTGGCGGTGGCGACGCCGTGCTGGCCGGCACCGGTCTCCGCGATCACCCGGGTCTTGCCCATGCGCTTGGTCAGCAGGGCCTGCCCCAGCACGTTGTTGATCTTGTGGGAGCCGGTGTGGTTCAGGTCCTCGCGCTTGAGGAAGATCCGGGCACCGCCCGCCTCCGCGGCGAACCGGGGCACCTCGGTGAGCGCCGACGGGCGGCCGGTGTAGTTGACGAGCAGGTCGTCGAGCTCACGGGCGAACTCGGGGTCGGCCTTGGCCTTGTCGTACTCGACGGCGACCTCGTCCACGGCTGCGACGAGGGCCTCCGGGATGAACTTGCCGCCGAACGCCCCGAAGTAGCCCTCGGGGCTGGGGGTCCGGCCCTCCGGGTCGGGGATGAAGAACTCGCTGGGCATGCGGAAACCTCACGGTGAGTGTCGGTGGGGACTGATCGCCGTGGGGGCGGGGTTCGTCGGTCGCCTGCGGACCGGATGCGGCTCGTCGCGCAGTTCCCCGCGCCCCTTTCGGGGCGAGGGTCGTCCGCCGGCCGCGCGCCGCGTGCGGCGTGTGGCGTCCACGCGGCGAAGCCGCACGTCGAAAAAGCCCCGCGCCCCTAGAGGGCGCGCTGCCATCGGCGGCCGTTGACCTGGCCGGGTTCGTCGCCGATCACGTACCGCACCCTGCGGCCGTGGACCCGGCGGGCGGGCGCGCGGCAGCCGCGGGGGCGGCAGCCTCGCGCCAGGCGCGCGTACGGGTCCCTGGTCGGCAGGGTCGGCAGAGGAGTCATCGGGGCCAGCCTACCGGGGTGTCAGCTCCGGCCGTGGCGCAGTGCCGGGTGGGCGCCCGCGGCGACCAGGTCGGCGACGGCGGCCTTCGGGTCCCGGCCGGTGACCAGGGACTCGCCGACCAGGACGGCGTCGGCGCCCTCGTTGGCGTAGGCGATGAGGTCGTGCGGGCCGCGGACGCCGGACTCGGCGACCTTGACGATGCCCTCGGGATCTCCGGGGCGACCCGCTCGAACGTGCCCCGGTCGACCTCCAGGGTCTTCAGGTTGCGCGCGTTCACGCCGATGACCTTGGCGCCGGCGTCCACCGCGCGGTCCACCTCGTCCTCGTCGTGCACCTCGACCAGCGGGGTCAGGCCGATGGACTCGGCCCGCTCGATCAGCGACTCCAGGGCCGACTGCTCCAGCGCGGCGACGATCAGCAGCGCCAGGTCGGCGCCGTAGGCCCGGGCCTCCCACAGCTGGTACGAGGTGACGATGAAGTCCTTGCGCAGCACCGGGATGTCCACCCGGGCGCGCACCGCCTCCAGGTCGGCCAGCGAGCCGCCGAAGCGGCGCTGCTCGGTGAGGACGGAGATGACGGCCGCGCCGCCCGCCTCGTAGTCCGCGGCGAGCCCGGCCGGGTCGGCGATGGCGGCCAGCGCCCCCTTGGACGGGCTGGAGCGCTTCACCTCGCAGATGACCTTGACGCCGTCACCGCGCAGGGCGGCCACTCCGTCCTTGGCGGCGGGTGCCTTGGCCGCGCGCTCCTTGAGCTCGTCGAGGCTGACGCGCGCCTGCCGCTCCGCGAGGTCGGCACGGACTCCGTCGATGATCTCGTCGAGCACACTCACGCGAGCGGCCCCCTTCCTGACGGTGAAAACCGGTGGTCACTGCGATGGTATCCGCAGCGGGGCGAAGGCCTCGCATCCGGTTGACGCCAGTCCCTCCCCGCCCCTCGGACCAGCTTCGCACGGCTCGGGCGGGAGGCGCCCCGCCCTGGGCGTTCGACGGGTGATCAAGGATGCAGCCAGCCACCGAACGGCAGGTTCCGCACGACCGTGAAGACCAGCAGCAACGCCCCCAGCGTCCACAGCAGGGCCGGGGCGGCGCGAAGGGCGACGGGCGTCCGCGGCCGCGCGGACCACCCAGACGGTCCACAGCACGGCGAAGGCCAGATAGCCGAGCACGGCCGGCGCGTTGGCCTGGAGGGCGGCGGCGAGGTCGCCGTGCACGAAGGCGTGGGCGCTGCGCAGCCCGCCGCAGCCCGGGCAGTAGATGCCGGTGTACCGCAGCAGCGGGCAGGCGGGGTAGTGGCCGGGTTCGTTGGGGTCCACCGTGCCCACGTACGCGAAGGCCCCGGCGACGGCCGTCATGATGCCGGCCGGGACGGCCAGCCGGGCGAGGACGGACGTCCGGGCCGGCGGCAGCGGCGGCCGGGCGGGGGCGGTGGGGCGGAGATCGGCGTCCACCCGAGCATTGTGCCCGCCGGGGGCCGGACGCGCGCGAGGGGCGGCCGGCGTCGCCGCCGGCCGCCCCTCGTCGAGGCTTCGTGCGGGCGGGGTCAGCCCTCGACGCCCGCCGGGCGGCGGTTGTCGGCCGTCTGGTGCACCGGGTGGGTGTGCTTCGGCTGACCGAGACCCATCATGCGCATGATGCCGCCGACGACACCGCCGAGGAGGACGACGACCATGCCGGCCCAGAAACCGAACGGCTGGTCCATCACCATGAACGCGCCCGCGACGCAGAAACCGATGAAGGCGATGATGACACCGGTCCAGGCGGCCGGGGTGTGACCGTGGCTGCTGCCCGCCATTGCTTGCTCCTCGTTGCTGTGTGCCTGTGTGAGCAGGACGCTCGTGGTCATTGTCCCGCACGCGCGCGTGCGGCGTGAGCGGGGGTGCCGGGTGCCCCTGCCACCTGGCCGAACCGGGCCGTGCGGTCGGGTCAGGCGCCGGTCGGGTCCTCGCCGCGGTCCAGGGCCTTCCACAGGTCCTCGGGGCGGTCGGGGTCGACGGCCGGGGCGGTGCGGCGCGGGCGGGGGCTGCCGGCACGCTCGTAGCGGCCGGACATGGCGGGCCACAGCCGGCCGTAGCGCAGGGCGAGCAGGCCCGCCAGCAGGATCAGCGCGCCGCCCGCGGCCGCGACGTAGGGCCAGGCCGTGTGGCTGAGGGCGTCCACGGTGGCCGAGGTGTCGCCGGCCGCCCGCGCGGCCTTCTCGTCGAGCGCGGAGGTGTCGTAGGCGCCGGCCAGGGCCGCGGCCACGGTGCCGGCGCCGCACAGCGCGAGCAGCGCGGCCACGGCGAACCGTCCGGCGCGGCGGACGGCGAAGACGGCGACGAGCGCGGCGAGGCCCACTATGGCGAGCGCCGCGGGGACGCCCGTGACGTCGCTGCCCTTGGCGGTCAGGGGGAAGTCGCCGCCGGCCACCGTCGCGGTGCCCTCCGCCCACTGCTGGCGGGTGGCGAGCAGGGCGACGGCCGCGCCCAGCGCACCGCACAGCAGCGCGAGGGCGAGGCTCCGGCGGCCGGCCCGCGCCGGGCGAGGGGCTTCGGAACGGGGGTGAGGTACAGCAGTCACGTACTCCACTATCGCCCGGACCCCGGGTGAACCGGCACCCGGGGTCGTCCCGGGAACGTGAGAAGCGCCCTATGCGCCCGGCTTCCCCAGCCGGTTGGCGGTGTGCACGGCCCGCAGCACCGCCGCCGCCTTGTTGCGGCACTCGGTGTCCTCGGCGACCGGGTCGGAGTCGGCGACCACGCCGGCGCCCGCCTGGACGTAGGCCGTGCCGTCGCGCAGCAGCGCGGTGCGGATGGCGATGGCCGTGTCGGAGTCGCCCGCGAAGTCCAGGTAGCCGACGCAGCCGCCGTACAGGCCCCGGCGGGAGGGTTCGAGTTCGTCGATGATCTGCATGGCCCGCGGCTTGGGGGCGCCGGAGAGGGTGCCGGCCGGGAAGCAGGCGGTGAGCACGTCGAAGGCGGTGCGGCCGGCGGCGACCCGGCCGGTGACCGTCGAGACGATGTGCATGACGTGCGAGTACCGCTCGATGGACATGAAGTCGACGACCTCGACCGAGCCGGGCTCGCAGACCCGGCCCAGGTCGTTGCGGCCGAGGTCGACGAGCATGAGGTGCTCGGCGCGCTCCTTGGGGTCGGCGAGGAGTTCGTCGGCGAGGGCCTGGTCCTCCTGCGGGGTGGCGCCGCGGTGCCGGGTGCCGGCGATGGGGTGCACCATGGCCCGCCCGTCCTCGACCTTGACCAGCGCCTCGGGGGAGGAGCCGACGACGTCGAAGCCGTTGAAGCGGAACAGGTACATGTACGGCGAGGGGTTCGTCGCCCGCAGCACCCGGTAGACGTCGAGGGCGCTCGCCGTGCAGGGCGTCTCGAACCGCTGGGAGGGCACCACCTGGAAGGCCTCGCCCGCGCGGATGCGCTCCTTGATGTCCTCGACGGCCGCCTGGAAGTCGGTGCCGCCCCACCGCGCGGTGTACTCGGGCAGCTCGGACGGCGGCAGGACGGCGGGAGGCTGGGCGACCGCGCGGGACAGGTCGGCCTCCATGGCGTCGAGGCGGGCGACCGCGTCCGCGTAGGCCTCGTCGACGCCGGTGGCGAGGTCGTTGTGGTTGATCGCGTTGGCGATCAGCAGGACCGAGCCCTCCCAGTGGTCCATCACCGCGAGGTCGCTGGTGAGGAGCATGGTCAGCTCGGGGAGCCTCAGGTCGTCGCGCTCGCCGGGGCCGATCTTCTCCAGGCGGCGCACGATGTCGTAGCCGAGGTAGCCGACCATGCCGCCGGTGAAGGGCGGCAGGCCGTCCTGGTGCGGGGTGTGCAGCGCCTCGATGGTGGCGCGCAGCGCGGCGAGCGGGTCGCCGTCCGTGGGGACGCCGACGGGCGGGACTCCCAGCCAGTGGGCCCGGCCGTCGCGCTCGGTGAGGGTGGCCGCGGAGCGGACGCCGACGAAGGAGTAGCGGGACCACGAGCGGCCGTTCTCCGCGGACTCCAGGAGGAAGGTTCCGGGGCGCTCGGCGGCGAGCTTGCGGTACAGAGCGACCGGGGTGTCGCCGTCGGCGAGGAGCTTGCGGGTGACGGGGATGACGCGGCGGTCGGTGGCGAGCTTGCGGAAGGTCTCGAGGTCCATGGCCGCCGACCTTACTGATCCGAGGCCGGCACGCCGGCGTCCTCGAGCAGCACGTCCTCGTCGAAGCAGGTGCGGGCGCCGGTGTGGCAGGCGGCGCCGACCTGGTCGACCTTGACCAGCACGGTGTCCGCGTCGCAGTCCAGGGCGACGGACTTCACCCACTGGAAGTGACCCGAGGTGTCGCCCTTGACCCAGTACTCCTGGCGGCTGCGCGACCAGTAGGTGCAGCGGCCGGTGGTCAGCGTGCGGTGCAGCGCCTCGTCGTCCATCCAGCCGAGCATGAGCACCTCGCCGGTGTCGTACTGCTGGGCGATGGCGGGCAGGAGGCCGTCCGGGCTGCGCTTGAGGCGGGCGGCGATCTCCGGGGCGAGCCGGCTCGGCCGGGGGAGGTGCTGGTCATGCCGACCATTGTGCCGCGCGCGGGCGGCACGCCCCGGCCGCGTTCACTGTGCGGACGACGGGGCCCGCCGTAGGCTGACTCCATGTCGACATTCGCCAAGCGTGAACGACTTCTGCTCGCCGATCTGTTGGAGACGGCGGGCCCGGACGCCCCCACCCTGTGCGAGGGCTGGCTCACCCGGGACCTGGCCGCGCACGTCGTGGTGCGCGAGCGGCGGCCCGACGCCGCCGGAGGGACCCTGATCAAGCAGCTGGCGCCCCGGCTGGACCGGGTCATGGAGGAGTACACCGCGAAGCCGTACGAGGAGCTGATCCAGCTGATCCGCACCGGCCCGCCGCGGTTCTCGCCGTTCACCCTGAAGCAGGTCGACGAGGCGGCGAACACGGTGGAGTTCTACGTCCACACCGAGGACGTGCGGCGCGCGCAGCCGGACTGGACACCGCGGGAGCTGGACCCGGTGTTCCAGGACGCCCTGTGGTCCCGGCTGGAGCGGGTGGCCCGCCTGATGGGCCGGGGGTGCCGACGGGGCTGGTGCTGCGGCGTCCCGACGGCCAGACGGCGGTCGCCCGCCGCGGTACGCCGGTGGTCACGGCGACGGGCGAGCCGGCGGAGCTGCTGCTGTTCGCCTACGGGCGGCAGAGCGCGGCCAAGGTGGAGCTGGAGGGGGAGCCGGAGGCGATCGCCAAGCTGCACGAGTCGAAGCAGCTGGGCATCTGACCGCCCGCTCCCCGGCCCCCGGCGGCGGGGAGTGCCGGCCTCCGCGAGGTGCCGCTCCGACGGCGCGACGGCCGGTCGCCTCGGCGCCGGGAAGCCGGTCACCCCCGGGGGCCGCGGGAAAGCCGGTCACCCCCCGGGGGCCGCGGGAAAGCCGGTCACCCCGGGGTCGGCAGACCGGTCATCTCGGCAGTTCCGCGCCGCGCAGCCCGGGCGCGCACAGGGCGACCACGCCGCCGAGCCCGCAGACCACGGCGCTGACGGCGAAGACCGGGCCGGTGCCCCAGACGCCGATGGCGGCGGCGGACAGCGGCATGCTGAGCGGGGTCACGCCCAGGCTGACGATGCCGGAGACGGCGCTGACCCGCCCCAGGTAGGCGGGGCCCGCCTGGGTCTGCAGCAGGGCCCCGCACAGCGCGCCGCTGAGCCCGGTCAGCAGCCCGACGACCGCCGCGGTGCCCACCGCCGCGGCGAGGCCGGGGACGTGGGCGAGGACGCCGATCGCGACGGCGCCGGGGATGATGGCGCCGCCGACGGCCAGCCCGGCGCGCGGTACCCGGCCGCGCACGGTCAGCAGCAGGGCCGCCGCGCCCGCTCCCACGCCGAACCCGCCGAGCACCCAGCCCACGCCGGAGGCCCCCCAGCCGCGCTGGTCGGCGAGGAGCGTCAGGCCGATGTTGAGCGGGCCGACGAAACCGAGGTCGCCGAGGGCGATGACGACCATGAGCGGGGCCAGGACGCGGTGCCGGCGGATGTGGTGCAGCCCGGCGACGAGATCGCGCCAGGCGGTGGTGCCGGCGGCCGGGGGCTCCCCGTCGTCGGGGGCAGGTCCCGCATCCGTACGGAGACGAGCAGCGGCACGGAGGCCGCGATCAGCAGCCCGGCGAGCGCGAACGCGGCGGCCGGGCCGCCCGCCGCCACGCCGAGACCGCCGAGCGGCGCCCCGACCACGCTCGCGAAGCGGATGGCCAGGCCCGCATGCCCTGGACGCGGGCCAGCTGGTCCTTGCCGGTGAGCCGGGGCGGCAGCGCCCCCACGGCGGGCAGGAAGACGGCGTCGACGGCGCCGAAGACGAGGGCGAGCAGCACCAGCGGCCACAGGCCGGGGCTGGTGGCGAAGAGCAGCGCGGCCGCGGCCAGGACGGCCGCGCAGCGCACCGCGTCGCTGCCGATGACCACCCGGCGCGGCCCGTAGCGGTCGGCGAGCACTCCCCCACCGAGCATCAGCACGGCCCGGGGCACCGCGCCGACGGCGGTGACGAACCCGGCCTGCGCGGGGCTCGCGGTCTGCACGGCGGCCCAGGACAGGGCCAGGAAGAAGACGGTGTCGCCGAGCATCGAGAGGGTGTACGCGGCGACCCAGCGCAGCACGTTGCCGTCGCGGTGCGCGGGCCGGACGGGTGTGCCGGCGGCGGACGTGAGCGCGTCCGTCACGGTCGTCGGTCCTCTCGGGTCGGGAACGGGGTGCGGCCCCGGCGGCACCGCACGCCGGGGCGGGCCCGGCACCGCAGGGCGCCGGGCCCGCGGCGGGACGTACGAGCGCCCCGGCCGCCGAGACGGGGCCGGGGCGCTCGGCGGCGGGGCCGTCACGTCATCGCACGGGGTGGCCCGCCTCGCGCAGGGCCTGCTTGACCTGCCCGATGCGCAGGTCGCCGAAGTGGAAGACGGACGCGGCCAGGACGGCGTCCGCCCCGCGTCGACGGCCGGCGGGAAGTCGGCCAGCTTGCCGGCGCCGCCCGAGGCGATGACCGGGACCGTGACGTGCTTGCGGACCGCGGCGATCATCTCCAGGTCGTAGCCGTCCTTGGTGCCGTCCGCGTCCATCGAGTTCAGCAGGATCTCGCCCGCGCCCAGCTCCGCGGCCCGGTGGGCCCACTCGACGGCGTCGATGCCGGTACCGCGCCGGCCGCCGTGGGTGGTCACCTCGAACGTGCCGGCCTCGGTGCGCCGGGCGTCGACCGACAGCACCAGCACCTGACGGCCGAAACGCTCGGCGATCTCGCGGATCAGCTCGGGCCGGGCGATCGCGGCGGTGTTGACGCCGACCTTGTCCGCGCCCGCCCGCAGCAGCCGGTCCACGTCCTCGGCGCTGCGCACGCCGCCGCCGACGGTCAGCGGGATGAACACCTGCTCGGCGGTGCGGCGCACCACGTCGTAGGTGGTCTCGCGGTTGCCGGACGAGGCGGTGATGTCCAGGAACGTCAGCTCGTCGGCGCCCTCGGCGTCGTACACCTTGGCCATCTCGACGGGGTCGCCCGCGTCGCGCAGGTTCTGGAAGTTGACGCCCTTGACGACCCGGCCGTTGTCCACGTCCAGGCAGGGGATGACTCGGACCGCCAGGGTCATGAAGTCACTGCTCCTCTGAATTTCCTCTGAATGCTTCGAGTTCCACCGAGACCAGCACGCGCGAGTCGACGAAACCGTCGACCACCAGGAAGGTGGTCACCGGGCGCACCGGGTCGAAGAGTTCCTTGTGGGCCCGGCCCGCCGCCTCGACGTCGCGCGCGTGGGCGAGGTGCACGCGCGTGCGGATCACGGACTCCACGCCGAGCCCGAACTCGGCGATCGCCTCCAGCGCGCTCGTGAAGGCGACCTTGGCCTGCTCGTACGGGTCGCCCTCGCCGTACAGCACGTCGCCCTTGAAGGACGTCGTGCCCGCGACCAGGACCCGGTCGCCCGCCGCGACGGCGCGTGCGAACCCGAGGGCCTCTTCCCAGGGACTTCCGCTCTGCACGCGCCGCACGGCTTCGCTCATGACGACACAGCCTCCAAGGCCTCTTCCAGGGTGAACGCCTTCGCGTACAGGGCCTTCCCGACGATGGCGCCCTCGACACCGAGCGGGACCAGCCCGGCGATGGCGCGCAGGTCGTCCAAGGAGGAGACGCCGCCGGAGGCGACCACCGGGCGGTCGGTCGCGGCGCACACGTTCTTCAGCAGTTCCAGGTTGGGGCCCTGGAGGGTGCCGTCCTTGGCGATGTCGGTGACGACGTACCGGGCGCAGCCCTCCTTGTTCAGGCGGTCCAGCGTCTCGTAGAGGTCGCCCCGTCGCGGGTCCAGCCTCGGCCGCGCAGGGTGGTGCCCCGCACGTCGAGACCGACCGCGATCTTGTCGCCGTGCTCGGCGATGACCTTGGCGACCCACTCGGGGGTCTCCAGCGCGGCCGTGCCGAGGTTGACCCGGGTGCAGCCGGTGGCGAGCGCGGCGGCGAGCGTGTCGTCGTCGCGGATGCCGCCGGACAGCTCGACCTTGATGTCCATGGCCTTCGTGACCTCGGCGATCAGCTCGCGGTTGTTCCCGGTGCCGAAGGCGGCGTCCAGGTCGACCAGGTGCAGCCACTCGGCGCCGGAGCGCTGCCAGGCGAGCGCGGCGTCCAGCGGGGAGCCGTAGGAGGTCTCGGTGCCGGACTCGCCGTGGACCAGGCGGACGGCCTGGCCGTCGCGGACGTCGACGGCGGGGAGGAGTTCGAGCTTGCTCATCTCTACAGGGTCTCGATCCAGTTGGTGAGGAGCTGGGCTCCGGCGTCGCCGGACTTCTCGGGGTGGAACTGCGTGGCCCACAGGGCGCCGTTCTCCACGGCGGCCACGAAGGGCTTGCCGTGGGTGGCCCAGGTGACCTTGGGGGCGGCCATCGCGGGGTTGTGGCTCTCCATGTCCCAGTCGTGGACGGCGTAGGAGTGCACGAAGTAGAAGCGGGCGTCCGGGTCCAGGCCGGCGAACAGCCGGGAGCCGGCCGGTGCCTCGACGGTGTTCCAGCCCATGTGGGGGACGACGTCGGCCTGGAGCGGGCCGACCGTGCCGGGCCATTCGTCCAGGCCCTCGGTCTGCACGCCGTGCTCGATGCCGCGCGCGAAGAGGATCTGCATGCCGACGCAGATGCCCATCACGGGGCGCCCGCCGGACAGCCGCCGGTCGACGACCCAGTCGCCGCGGGCCTCGCGCAGGCCCGTCATGCAGGCGGCGAAGGCGCCGACGCCGGGCACGAGCAGCCCGTCGGCGTTCATCGCCTTGTCGAAGTCACGGGTGATCTCGACGTCGGCGCCGGCGCGGGCGAGGGCGCGCTCGGCGGAGCGGACGTTGCCGAAGCCGTAGTCGAAGACGACGACGCTCTTGGTGCTCAATTCCACACCTCCAGCCGCAGGACGCCCGCGACGAGGCACATCGCGGCGCCGATCGAGAGCAGCACGATCAGGCCCTTGGGCATCTGCTGCTTGACGAAGGAGATGATCCCGCCGACCAGGAACAGGCCGACGACGATCAGCAGGGTAGACAGGCCGGTCATGGCTCTACAGCGCGCCCTTCGTGGACGGGAGGATGCCCGCCGCGCGCGGATCGCGCTCGGAGGCGTACCTCAGGGCCCGGGCCAGTGCCTTGAACTGGCACTCCACGATGTGGTGCGCGTTGCGCCCGTAGGGCACGTGCACGTGCAGGGCGATCTGGGCCTGGGCGACGAAGGACTCCAGGATGTGCCGGGTCATCGTGGTGTCGTACTCGCCGATCATCGGCGCCATCTTCTCGGGCTCGGTGTGCACGAGGTAGGGGCGGCCGGAGAGGTCGACGGTGACCTGGGCGAGGGACTCGTCCAGCGGGACCGTGCAGTTGCCGAAGCGGTAGATGCCCACCTTGTCGCCGAGGGCCTGCCTGAAGGCGGCGCCAGCGCGAGGGCGGTGTCCTCGATGGTGTGGTGGGAGTCGATGTGCAGGTCGCCCTCGGTCTTCACGGTGAGGTCGAACAGGCCGTGCCGGCCGAGCTGGTCGAGCATGTGGTCGTAGAAGCCGACGCCGGTGGAGATCTCCGTCCTCCCGGTGCCGTCGAGGTCGATCTCGACCAGGACCGAGGTCTCCTTGGTCGTCCGTTCCACGCGTCCTACGCGGCTCATGCGCTCTGCTCCTTCTTCAACTCACGGACCGCGTCGAGGAACGCGTCGTTCTCTTCGGGTGTTCCGGCGGTGACCCGCAGCCGGCCGGGCACGCCGTTGTCCCGGACCAGGACGCCCCGGTCGAGGATGCGCCGCCAGGCCTCGTGGGCGTCGGCGAACCGTCCGAACTGCACGAAGTTGGCGTCCGACTCGGTGACCTCGTATCCGAGGGCGCGCAGCTCGGCGACCAGCCGGTCGCGCTCGGCCTTGAGCTGCTCGACGTACTTCAGCAGTGTGCCGGTGTGCTCCAGGGCGGCCAGCGCGGTGGCCTGGGTGACGGCCGAGAGGTGGTACGGCAGCCGGACCAGCTGGACGGCGTCCACGACCGCCGGGTGCGCGGCGAGGTAGCCCAGGCGCAGGCCCGCCGCGCCGAACGCCTTCGACATCGTGCGGGAGATCACCAGGTTCGGGCGGCCCTCCAGCAGCGGCAGCAGCGAGTCGCCGTGGCTGAACTCGACGTACGCCTCGTCCACCACGACCATCGACGGCTTCGCCGCCTGCGCGGCCTCGTACAGGGCGAGGACCGACTCGGCCGGCACCGCGTTGCCCGTGGGGTTGTTGGGGGTGGTGACGAAGACGACGTCGGGGCGGTGCTCGGCGATCGCCCGCGCGGCGGCGGGGACGTCGATGGTGAAGTCGTCGTGGCGCGGGCCGGAGATCCAGCCGGTGCCGGTGCCGCGGGCGATCAGGCCGTGCATCGAGTACGACGGTTCGAAGCCGATCGCGGTGCGGCCGGGCCCGCCGAAGGTCTGCAGCAGCTGCTGGATGACCTCGTTGGAGCCGTTGGCCGCCCAGACGTTGCGCAGGCCCACGTGGTACCCGGAGGTCTCGGTCAGGTACTCGGCCAGCCTGGTGCGCAGCTCGACGGCGTCGCGGTCCGGGTAGCGGTTGA
The DNA here is from genome assembly GCA_003248315.1 of Streptomyces sp. SW4. Taxonomy (GTDB): domain Bacteria; phylum Actinomycetota; class Actinomycetes; order Streptomycetales; family Streptomycetaceae; genus Streptomyces. The sequence goes on along the minus strand of QKWM01000004.1, from coordinate 3,998,595 downwards.
GGGTCCGGGCGGCCTCGCGGACCCGCTCGGCGATCCGCTCGACCAGCGCCTCGGGCAGCGGGTAGGGGTTCTCGTTCGTGTTCAGCCGTACGGGCACGTCCAGCTGGGGCGCGCCGTAGGGGGACTTGCCGCGCAGCTCGTCCCGTACGGGGAGATCGTCGATTCCGAACGTCACTTGCTCTCGGGCACCTTCCACTCGAACCGCGCCTTGATCGCCGCGCCGTGCGCGGGCAGGTCCTCCGCCTCCGCCAGCGTCACCACGTGGTGCGCGACCTCGGCGAGCGCGTCGCGCGTGTAGTCGACGATGTGGATACCGCGCAGGAAGGACTGCACGGACAGGCCCGAGGAGTGGCAGGCGCAGCCGCCGGTGGGCAGGACGTGGTTGGAGCCGGCCGCGTAGTCGCCGAGCGAGACGGGCGCCCAGGGGCCGACGAAGATCGCGCCGGCGTTCTTGACGCGGTCGGCGACCGCGGCGGCGTCGGCGGTCTGGATCTCCAGGTGCTCGGCGCCGTACGCGTCGACCACGCGCAGGCCCTCCTCCAGGCCGTCGACCAGGACGATCGCGGACTGGCGGCCCTTGAGGGCGGGGACGATCCGGTCGTCGACGTGCTTGGTCGCGGCGACCTGGGGCTCCAGCTCCCGCTCGACCGCGTCCGCGAGCGCCGGGGAGTCGGTGACCAGGACGGCGGCGGCCAGCGGGTCGTGCTCGGCCTGGCTGATCAGGTCGGAGGCGACGTGCACCGGGTCGGCCGTGTCGTCCGCGAGGATCGCGATCTCGGTCGGGCCGGCCTCGGCGTCGATGCCGATCTTGCCGGTGAAGTAGCGCTTGGCGGCGGCGACCCAGATGTTGCCGGGGCCGGTGACCATGTTGGCGGGCGGGCAGGACTCGGTGCCGTAGGCGAACATCGCGACGGCGGTGGCGCCGCCGGCCGCGTACACCTCGTCGACGCCGAGCAGGGCGCAGGCGGCGAGGATCGTCGGGTGCGGGAGCCCGCCGAACTCGGCCTGCGCGGGCGAGGCGAGCGCGACGGAGCCGACCCCGGCCTCCTGGGCGGGCACGACGTTCATGACCACGGACGACGGGTAGACCGACCGGCCGCCGGGCGCGTAGAGACCGACCCGCTCCACGGGGACCCACTTCTCGGTGACCGTGCCGCCGGGCACGACCTGGGTGGTGTGGGTCGTGCGGCGCTGCTCGCGGTGGACGAGGCGGGCGCGGCGGATGGACTCCTCCAGGGCCGCGCGCACCGCCGGGTCGAGTTCGTCGAGGGCGCGGGTGAGCGCGGCGGCCGGCACCCGCACCTGGTCGAGCCGGACGCCGTCGAACTGCTCGGCGAAGTCGATCAGCGCCGCGTCGCCCCGATGATGCACGGCCTCGCAGATCGGACGCACCTTCTCCAGGGCGGCCGCAACGTCGAAGTCGGCTCGGGGCAGCAGGTCGCGCAGGGCGGGGCCCTCGGGAAGGGCGTCGCCGCGCAGATCGATTCGGGAGATCACGGAACCAATTCTCTCAGACCCGCGTCGGGACCTGTCCGCGCGTATCAGTGACTGATACGGACCCCTGGTGTCCGGTACGGGCCCGCCGCACACCCCGGAAGATCCCCTTCACCGGGAGTGTTCAGCCGGTCACCCACCGGGCATGAACAGGTGTACGAAGGTACGGACCGGCGAGTAGCGGGGAGGAAGTGAAGCACCGTGACCGAGGGGGCCGGCCTGCGGGCCGGGGAGCTGCCGGAGGACCTGACCGCCGCCGAGGCCGGCATGTGGCAGGCCTTCCGCAACGGCACCGTCTACGACCTGAGCAGCGGTGACACCGTCGTCGACGATCCGCACGGCGGGCATCCGTGGGGCCCGGAGCGGACCGTGCGGGCCCGCATCGTGTGCTGGCTGCTGCTCGACGGGCCGCCCGCGCTCGCCGGCCGCGTGTCGTCGCTGAAGCTGGTCGGCGTGCAGGTCAGCGGCGCGCTGGACCTCGCGGGCGGCACGGTCGTGCCGTACGTGGAGCTGCGAGGCTGCCGCTTCGAGCGCGAGGTCCTGCTGCCGGAGGCGCGTTTCACCACCGTCCGGCTGGTGGACTGCTCGGTGCCGCGACTGGAGGCGGCGAGGCTGCACACCGAGGGCGACCTGCACCTGCCGCGCTGCCACTTCCACCGGGGCGTGCGCCTGACCGACGCGCACATCGGCACCGACCTGCTGCTGAACCAGGCGGTCGTGCACCGGGACCGCAGCGGGCGGGCCATCGCGGCCGACGGCCTGACCGTCGGGCAGGACCTCCAGGCGGAGATGCTGGAGACGCACGGGGAGCTGAGCCTGCGCAGCGCCACGGTCGGCGTGTCGCTGAGCCTGCGCGGCGCCCGCCTGCACAATCCGTACGCCCGGCTCGCGCTGAACGCGCCGCAGCTCACCGTCGAACGGACCCTGTACCTGACGCCGGCGGGCGTCGGCAGCCATCTGCTGCGGGGCACGACCCCGGCGGCGGGCACGCGCATCCAGCGCTTCGAGTGCCGGGGCGGGATACGGCTGGACGACGGCCGCTTCGGCGACGCGGTCGACTTCGAGCGGGCCCGGTTCGCCCTGGGCGAGGAGCAGGAGCTGTCGCTGCGCCGGGTGCAGACGCCCGAGCTGCGCTTCCTCGGGGAGCATCCCGAGCGCGGCCGGGTGGTGCTGTCGGGGGCGCGGGTGGTCAACCTGATGGACCGGGCGGACAGCTGGCCGGGGGCGGGCCGACTGCACATGGGCGGCTTCACCTACGAGAACCTCGTCCCCCGGGGCCCGTTCCCGCTGGCCGAGCGGCTGGCCTGGGTGTCGGCCGCGACCGCCGAGTACAACCCGGAGCCGTACGAGCGGCTGGCCGCCGTGCTGCGGGCCGGCGGCGAGGACGAGGACGCCCGCGAGGTGCTGCTCGCCAAGCAGCGCCGGCGCCGGGAGAGCCTGCCGGTCGCCGCCAAGCTGTGGGGGTACGCGCAGGACTGGACGGTCGCCTACGGGTACCGGCCGGGGCGGGCGGCGGTGTGGATGGCGGTGCTGTGGGCGGCGGGATCGCTGGCCTTCGCACAGGCGCGGCCGGCACCGCTGAAGCAGGGGGAGCACCCGGGGTGGAGTCCGGTGCTCTTCGCCCTGGACCTGCTGCTGCCGGTGATCGAACTGGGGCAGGTCGGCCACTGGCGGCTCAGCGGGGGCTGGCAGTGGCTGTCGGCCTCGCTGATCCTGCTGGGGTGGATTCTGGCCACGACGGTGGCGGCGGGGCCACGCGGGTCCTGCGGCGGGGCTGAGCCCGTAGTGCCGGGGCGGCAGGGGGCGGGGGTGATGGGCGGGGGCGGGGCGGGGGTGCCACGGGCGGTGGGTTGCCGGGTGCGGGTACGTCGGGGCCGGTCGCGCAGTTCCCCGCGCCCCTTCAGGGCGCGTCGAGGGGGGTCCGGGGTGGTCGGGTGTGTGGACGTCAGCGGAGAGTCCTTCACGTTTTACCTCGGCTTTGCCGATTCGCGTACAACTTTCCAGAGGTTCCGTGTACGCCCTGGCGCGTCCCCGACCTGCGGACTTTCAATGGTCGGCACCATGGCTCGGCTCCGCTCACTCCTCCGTACGGCCCGGGTGCGCGGAACGCCGCCGCGCCCGGCCGCCGGATGCTGCCCCGGTGAGGATCTGCTGCTCGACGCGCCGGACGACCGCCTGGCGCCCGCGCTGGTCGCGGCGGCGCACGGCGCGCACGGCCCGGCCGCCGATCTGCTCGCCCGCACCCGGGAGCACGCCGAGTGGGAGCACCGCGACCGCTACGCGACCCGGCTCGCCGCCTTCGCACGCTCCCGCTCCGAGTGGCTGACGGCCTGGCTGGCCGCCGCCCCCGCCGACCCCGACGCCCTGCTGGTGGGCGCCCGGCTCGCGGTGGACCGCCACTGGGACTCGCCGGCCCGCGCGGAACTGCTGGGCCAGGCGGTCCCGCCGGTCATGGCGGTGGCCGAGGGCGCCGGACGGGACCCGGTGCCCTGGCGGATCGCGCTGGACGCGGCGCGGGGCACCCGGGCGGGGCACGCCGAGTTCGAGCGGCTGTGGGCCGAGGCCGTGCGCCGCGCCCCGCACCACTACGGCTGCCATGTCGCCGCCTTGAAGTACCTGGCCGCCGCCTCCCCGGCGGCGCCCACCCGGCCTGCCTGGACTTCGCGGAGACGGCCGCGCAGGACGCCCCCGAGGGCGCCCAGCTCCGGGCGCTGCCCCTGCGTGCGGCGTTCGCGTGCCTGCGGGGCGGCGCCCGGGCCGAGGTGCCGCGGGAGCGGCTGGACGCGGCGGCCGACCTGGCGGTGGCGCTGTCGGCGGCGCAGCCGGCGGCCGATCCGTGGCCGGCGGAGCTGCGCAACCTCCTCGTCTACGTCCTCGTACGCCTGGAGCGCTGGTCGGAGGCCCGGGAGCAGCTTCGGCTGACCGGCCCGTACGTCACCTCCTTCCCCTGGGACCGGGACGCCGAGGACCCGCTCGGGCGGTTCCTCCAGGTGCGTGAGGAAGTGCGGGCGGCGGTCCCCTGCCGTCCGGCAGATGGGCGGGGTGGCCGCACCGCCCCGGCGACCATTAGGCTTCTGCGTCGTGACCACCGTCCGGCTCCCGCTCTTCCCCTGAACTCGGTGCTGTTCCCGGGGCTGGTGCTCCCCCTCAACGTCTTCGAGGAGCGCTACCGCGCCCTGATGCGCGAGTTGCTGAAAACGCCCGAGGACGAACCGCGCCGGTTCGCCGTCGTGGCGATCCGCGACGGCCACGAGGTCGCGCCCAGCGCCCCCGGCCTGCCCGATCCGACGGCCGTGCCCGAACGCGGTCCCGCCGCGGGGTTCGGCCCGGACCCTGCCAAGGCGTTCCACAAGGTGGCCTGCGTGGCGGACGCGGCGACCATCCGGGAGCGGTCCGACGGCACCTTCGAGGTGCTGGCGACCGGGACGACCCGGGTGCGGCTGCTGTCGGTGGACGCCTCGGGCCCGTTCCTCACCGCCGAGCTGGAGCCGCTGCCGGAGGAGCCCGGCGACGAGGCGGGGGCGCTCGCCGAGGGGGTGCTGCGGGCCTTCCGCCAGTACCAGAAGCGGCTCGCGGGGGCACGGGAGCGGTCGCTGGCGACAGGAAGCGAGCTGCCGGACGAGCCCGGCGTCGTCTCGTACCTGGTGGCCGCCGCGATGGTGCTGGACACCCCGACCAAGCAGCGCCTGCTCCAGGCCCCGGACACCGCCTCGCGCCTGCGCGACGAGCTGAAACTCCTTCGCGCCGAGACGGCCGTCATCCGTACGCTGCCGTCGTTGCCGGCGTCCGACCTGACGCGCGGCCCGACGAGCCTCAACTGACGTCCGGCCGGGGCCCCGGCCGGCGTCCGGCCCGGCGGCCCGCACCGGCGTCCGGCCCGGCGGTCCACCTCGACGTACGACCTGGAGAACGGCCCTCGATGGCGAAGAAGGCGAAGAAGCAGCAGCCGGGCGGCACCCCGGCGACGGTGGCACTGACGGCGGCCGGTGTGACGTACACCGTGCACTCCTACGACCACGACCCCGCGCACCCCTCGTACGGCGAGGAGGCGGCCGAGGCGATGGGCGTCGCACCGGAGCGGGTGTTCAAGACCCTCGTCGCGGACGTCGACGGCGCGCTGACCGTCGCGGTGGTGCCGGTCGCGGGCCAGCTGGACCTGAAAGCGCTGGCGGCGGCGGTCGGCGGCAAGCGCGCCACCATGGCCGACCCGGCGCTCGCCGAGCGCACCACCGGCTACGTCCGGGGCGGCATCTCACCGCTCGGCCAGCGCAAACGGCTGCCCACCGTGCTGGACGCGTCGGCCTCCGCGCACGCCACGATCTGCGTCTCGGCCGGCCGCCGGGGCCTGGAGGTGGAGCTGGCACCGGACGACCTCGCCAAGCTCACCGACGCGGTGCTCGCGCCGATCGGGCGCGCCTGAGCCGTCGGCGCGCCGCGCACCACCGGCCGGTGGTGCTCCCGCCGAGCCGGGGGCGGGCATGATCGCCGAGACGCCTAGGCCGACTTCCCCTCGTACGAGCCCTGCCCGTACGGGGGTACTGCTGGTACTCGGGCTCCGGGTCCCGGGGCCCGAACAGCGCCGTCAGCCCCAGGTGGACGACCAGCGCCGCCACCGGCCACGCCAGCAGCGCGCCCTTCGCGCCGAGCTTGAGCGGGGCCTCGAAGGTCACGCCCTTGCCCACCTCACGCGCGTGGGCGATCACGTCCTGCGCGGGACCGAGCCACACCCCGACCCGCCAGGCCAGCACCGAGCCGAGCAGTCCCCCGGCGCACAGCGCCACCACCAGCGGCACGCCCCGCGCCGCCGCAGCAGGAAGACGACGAGCGCGCTCAGCACGCCGAAGGCCAGCGCGAGCAGCGTGAACGTTCCGTCGACACCGGCCGACTGCTCGCCCTCGGACTCCTTGAGATAGACCACCCAGCTGTCGTCCACCACGTCGCCGACCAGCGGCACGCGCGGCGCCAGCCACCACCACAGCACCCCGAGCAGCGCCCCGCACAGCGCCACGGCCACCAGCGTCACGGCGGCCTCGCGCACTTCCGTCTTCATCCCCGGGCCGTCCTGTTCGCCGTGCCGGTGGTACGCGGAGCCCACCGCGTGGGCGCCGACCGGCGGCGGCACCGGCCGGGTTCCCCGCGACGCGTGCGCCGAGGAGTGTTCGTGCGGTGGTGGAGGTGGAGTCAGCGGTGCGGTCACCCTGCCATCGTGCCAGGCCCGCCTGTGCGGCGCGTCACCGGACGGCGGCCCGGCGGTACGCCCAGGTGGCCACCGCCAGCGACACCACGCCGACCGCGGCGCACACGGCGAGGTCTCCGAGGACGAAGGCCCAGTCCGGCCGGTCCCCGAAGGTTCGCGCGAAGGCCTCCACGCCGTAGGTGGAGGGCAGCAGGTCGCGGGCGAACCGCACCGCCTCCGGCATCCGGTCGGCGGGCAGCACCCCGAGGAGCAGCGCCGCCGACATGCCGAGCTGGCCCAGCAGCGTGGCCAGCTCCGGGCGGGGCGCCAGCAGGCCGAGGGCCGCGCCGAGCCCGGCGAGCGCGGCGCCGGCCAGCGGGATCACCGCGACCAGGACCCACAGATGCGCGAGCGGCAGCCCGAACAGCACACAGCCGAACACCGCCGTGACCACGGTCCCCGGCACGGTGAAGGAGGCGTACGCGCCCGCGGCGCCCAGCACCACCGCGGCCGGCGGCACCGGCAGGGTGGCGTAGTGGTCGAGGCCGCCGCTGGCCCGGAGCTGGCCGAAGTACTGGGCGAGCAGGTTCAGCGCGACGAAGGCCACGACCAGCACCGAGGAGCCGGCGACCACGGCCTGCGCCTCGCCGCCGCCGTCCACGACCCGCGCATGAGGATCATGATGCCGATGGACTGGAAGGTCGCCACGAACAGCAGCGGGATCCGCGCGACCCGCGCCCGGGACAGCTGCGCCCGGTAGACGGCCACCAGCGACGGCCACAGCCGGGCCCGCGGCCCCAGCTCGGCGGCGCCGGCGACGCGCTCCTCGGCGGCCAGGGCACCGCCCGGCAGGACATCGGCGGGTACGACACTCACGTCGCGGTGCTCCCCTTCGTTCGGGTCCTCGGAGACGGTCGCGCTGTCGGATACGGATACGGGGGCCGGCCCGCTCACCGCCACGGTGGCCGCCGGGATGTCCGCGGTGCGGCCGGTCACGTCCTCACCAGCCCCTGCCGGACGGCGCCGCCCAGGGCCAGGTAGACGTCCTCCAGGCTCGGCGTGGTCAGCGTGAAGTCGTCCAGGGCGGCGAACGCGGCCCCGCCGGTGACGGTGGCGACGACCGCGCGGGCCTCCTCGGGGGCGAGCCGCAGCGTCCAGCGGCGGCCCGACTCCACGATGCGGTCGCGCAGCGCGGCCACCTCGGGGACGTGCAGCGGGGCGCTCTCGCGCCACACCAGGTCGACGCGGACCTCGCCGGCCACCCGCTCCTTGAGCCCGGCCGGGGTGTCGCAGGCGATGACCCGGCCGCGGTCCAGGACGGCGACGCGGTCCAGGACGGTCTCGGCCTCGATGACGTTGTGGGTGACCAGCAGCACGGTGGTGCCGCGCTCGGCGCGCCGCCGGTCGACGGCCGCCCACACCGCCCGGCGGGCGACGGGGTCCATGCCGGTGGTCGGCTCGTCCAGGACCAGCAGCGGGCGCTCCCCCACCAGCGCGGCGGCGAAGCAGGCGAGCCGTCGCTGCCCGCCGGAGAGCTTCTTCAGCGGCCGGCCGGCGATCGGCGTCAGGCCGAGTTCGTCGAGGACGGCGTCCCGCTCGGCGCGGGCCTCGCGGGCGTCCAGGCCGCGCAGCCGCCCGGTGGTCTCGGCGGCGAGCGAGACGGTCAGCTCGTCCAGGGCGGTGGACTCCTGCCCCAGGTAGGCGAGGATGCGGGAGGCGCGCTCGGGGTGGCGCACGATGTCGTGGCCGAGGATGCGGACGCTGCCGCTGTCGGGCCGCATCAGCCCGGTCATCTGGCGCACGAGGGTGGACTTGCCGGCCCCGTTGGGCCCGAGCAGCCCGAAGATCTCCCCGCGCCGGACACTCAGCGTCACCTCGTCGGTGGCCCGGACCTCGGGCGTTCCCGGCGCGCCGCGCCGGCCGCGCACGGCCGGGTAGGTCTTGGTGAGCCCGCGCACGACGCACACGACCTCGTCACCGTGCCGAGAAGTCTGTGCCGCGCGCTCACTCACAAGGGACGAGACTACGGGGTCCGCCCACCGGCTCCGTCCCCGGGTCGGCCCATATGCGTCGATTGGGCGGGAGCCTCACTCCCCGGCGGAACCGTGTTCGGCCGCGGTCGTCACGCCGATCTCCCGCCAGAACCCGGCCCGGATCGCGTACCGGTCGTGTTCGTCGATCTGGTCGTCCTTGTGGGCGAGCAGCCCGAAGCGGGCGGCGTAGCGCAGCAGCTCGCCGTCGATGCGGTGCGGGACCCTCGGGTACATCGCGGTGAGTTTCTGCAGGTGGCTCTGGTCGCCGAGCCGGTCCACCCAGCGGCGGGCGAAGACCTGGCCGACCTCGTAGGGGTCGCCGCCGACGGTGGTGATGTCCTCCTCCCGGTCGGCCCACCGCTGCTCGGCCGTGGTGAGCTGGGCGAGCGTCGGCAGGGAGGCGGCCTCCGGGGACTCGGCGACGGGCCGGTCGACCCAGCCCTTGTCGGAGGACCAGCGCAGGGTGGCCGTCGCGGGGTGCTGCGCGGCCTGGGTGCCGTGGGCGCGCAGGGCGGCGAGGTCCTTCGGGGTGGGGACGCCGCGGGAGGCGGGGCCGCGCTCCTCGGTGCCGTTGCGGGCGGCGGCCGGGGGCTGGTGGGGCTGCTCCTGCGCGGCCCGCTCGGCGGCCGCCGCGAGCGCCGACTCGGGCAGGGGCGCGGAGAGGATCGCCGCGATCTCCGGGCGGGGCGCCGGCGGCGGGGCGCACACGCCGGTGAGTTCCTTGGCGCGGACGGCCTTGGTGATCCACGTGCGGTCCAGGACGCGCCGCTCGTCGGCCTCGGCGACCAGGTCCTCGGACTGGTTGTAGTCGCCGTCGGCGGCCTGGACGGCCCACAGGTGGACGGCGACACCGTGCTCCTTGGCGGCCATCATGCCGGGCAGCAGGTCGCCGTCGCCGGTGACCAGGACGATGTCGGAGCAGGCGCGGTTGCGGGCCAGCTCGGTCAGCTCGGCGTGCATGGCGGCGTCCACGCCCTTCTGCGCCCAGCGTCCGTCACTGCGGGTGAGGGCGCCGAGCCGGACGGTGACCCGGGGCATCACGCGCAGCCGCCGGTGCTCGGGCTGGGGGACGCGGTCGGGGGCGCCGTCGAACCAGTAGATGCGGAGCAGGGGCTGCTGGGTGTCGGCCTCGGCGCGTTCGCGCAGGCCCTGGATGAGGGCGGCGTGGTCGACGTGGATACGGGACCGCGAGGGCTCACCGGCGAGGAGACTGGCGGCGGCCCCCAGCAGATACCCGGCGTCCACCAGGACGATGCAGCGGTCCACGCGATCCACCCTCTTTCCGGGAGGTTTGCTTCGGGCTTCCTTCGAGTCTGCCCGACCGCGCGGGGGTTAACGGCCCGAACTCGATCTTCGGCGTGGCGTTTCCCGGCGGCACGGCCCGACGAACCCTGTCACAGACGGTAATTGTCCAACATGCGTTCTTTATCGGCCTATGTGAATCTGATCCCGGCCCTGGCCCCTAGATCCCCCACAGGAGGCATCACCATGGCCAAGAACAAGAACAACCGTGACCGTAAGCAGCCCCAGTCCGAGCACGCCTCTCAGGCGGCCCGCACGTCCACGCTGGAGCCGGACGAGCAGCAGGCCCCGCAGGTGATCCCCGGCGACGTCGCCACGCGCAAGCGTCAGAAGCGCTTCGGCCACAACTGACCGCCGGGCAACAGGCCCTTCCGGCCCGGTGGATGAGAGGGGCGCACCCGATGCGGGTGCGCCCCTCACGCGCGGGTGCGGTCAGATCCTGCCGGTGGTCATCCGGCCAGGCAGGACGGGCCGAGCAGCACCTTGAGGTCGCCGAAGAGCGCCGGGTCGGGCTTGACCCGGTGCCGGTCCAGGCGCAGCACCGTCGTCTTGGTGGGCCCCTGGAGCCTGATCCGGACCTCGCTGTCGCCCTTGTGGTGGCTGAGCACCTCGCCGAGGCGGCTGACCAGCGGCGGCGTCACGCGGGTGGCGGGGATGGTGAGGACCACGGGCGCGTTGGCGCCGGCGTTGGACAGGTCGGGGACCATCAGCTCCATCGCGACCAGCCGCGGCACGTCCTCGCGCTTGTCGAGGCGGCCCTTGACGAACACCACGGCGTCCTCGACGAGTTGCGTCGACACCAGCTGGTACGTCGCCGGGAAGAACATGCACTCGATGGAGCCGGCGAGGTCCTCGACGGTGGCGATCGCCCAGGCGTTGCCCTGCTTGGTCATCTTGCGCTGGAGGCCGGAGATGATGCCGCCGATGGTGACGACCGCGCCGTCGCCGAAGTCGCCGCCGGTGAGCTGGGAGATGCCCGCGTCGGCCTTGTCGGCCAGGACGTGCTCCAGGCCGAAGAGCGGGTGGTCGGAGACGTACAGGCCGAGCATCTCCCGCTCCTGGGCGAGGAGATACGTCTTGTCCCACTCCTCGTCGGAGAACTGCACGTCCATGCCGAAGCCGGGCTCGCCGCCGCTGTCGTCGCCCATCCCGCCGAAGAGGTCGAACTGCCCCTCGGCCTCCTTGCGCTTGACCGCGACCACGTTGTCGATCATCGGTTCGTACTGCGCGGTGAGGCCCTTGCGGGTGTGGCCCATCTCGTCGAAGGCGCCCGCCTTGATCAGCGACTCCGTGGTCCGCTTGTTGCAGACGACCGCCTCGACCTTGTCCAGGTAGTCGGGGAACGAGGTGTACTTCCCCTTGGCCTTGCGGGCGCGGATGATCGCCTCGACAACGTTGGTGCCGACGTTGCGCACGGCGGAGAGGCCGAAGAGGATCACGTCGTCGCCCTGGGCGGCGAAGTTGGCCTCGGACTCGTTGACGTTGGGCGGCAGGACGCGGATGCCCATGCGGCGGCACTCGTTGAGGTACACGGCCGACTTGTCCTTGTCGTCCTTCACGGACGTGAGCAGGGCGGCCATGTACTCGGCGGGGTGGTTCGCCTTGAGGTACGCCGTCCAGTACGAGACCAGTCCGTACGCGGCCGAGTGGGCCTTGTTGAACGCGTAGCCGGCGAAGGGGACCAGGACGTCCCACAGCGCCTGGATCGCCTCGTCGCTGTAGCCCTTCTTGCGGGCGCCCTCCTGGAAGAGGACGAAGTTCTTCGCCAGTTCCTCGGGCTTCTTCTTGCCCATCACGCGGCGGAGGATGTCGGCCTCGCCGAGCGAATAGCCGGCGATGATCTGGGCGGCCTTCTGCACCTGCTCCTGGTAGACGATCAGGCCGTAGGTGACGTCCAGGACCTCCTTGAGCGGCTCCTCCAGCTCCGGGTGGATCGGCGTGATCTCCTGCTGGCCGTTCTTGCGCAGGGCGTAGTTGATGTGCGAGTTCATGCCCATCGGGCCCGGCCGGTACAGGGCCGAGACGGCGGAGATGTCCTCGAAGTTGTCGGGCTTCATCATGCGCAGCAGGGAGCGCATGGGGCCGCCGTCGAACTGGAAGACGCCGAGGGTGTCGCCGCGCTGGAGCAGCTCGAAGGTCTTGGGGTCGTCGAGCGGGAGGCTGAGGAGATCGATGTCGATCCCCTTGTTGGCCTTCACCATCTTGACGGCGTCGTCCATGATCGTGAGGTTGCGCAGGCCCAGGAAGTCCATCTTCAGCAGGCCGAGCGACTCGCAGCTCGGGTAGTCCCACTGCGTGATGGTCACGCCGTCGGTGTGCCTCACCCAGACCGGGACGTGCTCGGTGATGGTCTCGCTGGACATGATCACGCCGGCCGCGTGCACGCCCATCTGCCGGACCAGGCCCTCCACGCCGCGGGCGGTGTCGATGACCTTCTTCACGTCCGGCTCGTTCTCGTACATCGCGCGGACCTCGCCGGCCTCCGAGTAGCGGGGGTGCTCGGGGTCGGTGATGCCGGACAGCGGGATGCCCTTGCCGAGGACGTCGGCGGGCATGGCCTTGGTGATGCGGTCGCCCATCGCGTACGGGTAGCCCAGCACGCGCGCGGAGTCCTTGATCGCGTTCTTGGCCTTGATGGTGCCGTAGGTGCCGATCATGGCGACCTTGTCGGCGCCGTACTTCTCCGTCACGTACCGGATCACCTCGACGCGCCGGCGCTCGTCGAAGTCGATGTCGACATCGGGCATGGAGACGCGCTCGGGGTTGAGGAACCGCTCGAAGATCAGGCCGTGCGGGATGGGGTCGAGGTCGGTGATGCCGAGGGCGTAGGCGACGATCGAGCCGGCCGCGGAGCCCCGGCCGGGGCCGACGGCGATGCCCTGGCGCTTGGCCCACATGATGAAGTCGGCGACGACGAGGAAGTAGCCCGGGAACCCCATCTGGATGATGACGTCCATCTCGTACTCGGCCTGCTTCATGCGGTCCTCGGGGACGCCGCCGGGGAAGCGGCGCTCCATGCCGCGGCGGACCTCCTCCTGGAACCAGGTGACCTCGGTGTAGCCCTCCGGGATGTCGAACTTGGGCATGAGGTCGCGCTTCTCGAACATCCCGGTGGTGTCGACCATCTCGGCGATCAGCCGGGTGTTGGCGCAGCCCTCCTGCCAGGCGTCCGAGGAGTCGATGGCGTACATCTCGTCCGTGGACTTCAGGTAGTAGCCGGTGCCGTCGAACTTGAAGCGGTCCGGGTCGGAGAGGTTCTTGCCGGTCTGGATGCACAGCAGGGCGTCGTGCGCCTGCGCCTCGTGCGCGTACGTGTAGTGGGAGTCGTTGGTGACCAGCGGCGGGATGCCGAGCTTCCGGCCGATCTCCAGCAGGCCGTCGCGGACCCGGCGCTCGATCTCGATGCCGTGGTCCATCAGCTCCAGGAAGTAGCGGTCCTTGCCGAAGATGTCCTGGTAGTCGGCGGCGGCCTTCAGGGCCTCGTCGAAGTGGCCGAGGCGCAGCCGGGTCTGCACCTCGCCGGAGGGGCAGCCGGTGGAGGCGACGATGCCCTCGGACCACTGGGCGATGGTCTCCTTGTCCATCCGGGGCCACTTCTGCAGCCAGCCCTCGGCGTAGGCGTCGGAGGAGAGGCGGAAGAGGTTGTGCAGGCCGGTCTTGTCCACCGCCCACATCGTCTTGTGCGTGTAGCCGCCGGAACCGGAGACGTCGTCCCGCTTCTGGTGCGGCTGGCCCCAGAGGATCTTGCGCTTGTTGCGCCGCGACTCGGGGGCGACATAGGCCTCGATCCCGATGATCGGGGTGATCCCGGCCTTCTGGGCGGAGTGGAAGAAGTCGTACGCCCCGTGCAGGTTGCCGTGGTCGGACATGGCGATGTGCGTCATGCCCATCTCGTTGCACGCGTTGAACATGTCCTTCAGCCGCGCGGCACCGTCCAGCAGCGAGTACTGGGTGTGGACGTGCAGGTGCGTGAACGGCGGTTTCGACACGTTCGGCCTCCTGGGCAGACGGCGGGCGACGGGTGGCGGTGGTCCGGGGGACAGCCTCGAAGTCTATGCCCCGCCACTGACACTCCGGGGCCGCGTCCGCGTACCTTCCTGGGAGGGTCGCGGGCACTTTCCGCGCACCCTCGAACGTTGGTCCGATGGAGGCGCCGCCTCCACCGTGAGGCACCCCGTCCCGCACCACCCGCACCAGGAGGCACTCAGCGATGCCGGTCCCGCAGCTCAGCGACGAGCACCGCGGCGAGGAGATCCTCGCCGTCTTCGACACCGCCTTCGGCGAGCTGCTGGCCGCCGACCCGGCCGCGTTCCGCGTGAAGTTCCGGAAGATGGCGGCCTCCGCCTTCGCGTTCTACCGGGGCACGGCGTGCCTCTTCTACCACGACCTGGCGGACGAGCGGCGCGAAGGCCCCTACCTGGACGAGCGCACCTCGCGCGTGTGGATCCACGGCGACCTGCACGCGGAGAACTTCGGCACGTATATGGACTCCACCGGCCGCCTGATCTTCAACGTCAACGACTTCGACGAGGCGTACGTCGGCCCCTTCACCTGGGACCTGAAGCGCTTCGCCGCGTCCATCGCCCTGATCGGGTACGCGAAGGCGCTCAGCGACGAGCAGATCACCGAGCTGGTCGGCATCTACGCGCGTGCGTACCGCGAGCGCGTCCACGCCCTGGCCACGGGCGCCAAGAGCGACGAGGTGCCGCCGTTCACGCTGGACACCGCCCAGGGCCCGCTGCTCGGCGCGCTGCGCGTGGCCCGCTCGCTGACCCGGTTCGGGCTGCTGGAGTCGATGACGGAGATCCGCGACTTCGAGCGCCGCTTCGCCCCCGGCGGCGGCTCCATCGAGCTGGACGCGGCCACCCGGTACAAGGTGCTCGCGGCCTTCGACGGCTATCTGGAGACGCTCCCGGAGTCCTCCCTGTCCCGCCCCGACTCCTACCGCGTGAAGGACGTCGTCGGCCGCCGGGGCATCGGCATCGGCTCCGCCGGCCTGCCGTCGTACAACATCCTGCTGGAGGGCAACAGCGACGCGCTGGAGAACGACGTCGTCATCTACATCAAGCAGGCCCAGACCCCGGCCGTCTCGCGGCACATCACGGACCCGGCGATCCGGGACTACTTCCAGCACGAGGGCCACCGCACGGTGATCTCCCAGCGCGCCCTCCAGGCGCACGCCGACCCGTGGCTGGGCTGGACCGAGCTGGACGGCGCGGGCCAGCTGGTCGCCGAGGTCTCGCCGTACGCGGTCGACCTGGACTGGGGCGACATCGACGACCCGGAGGAGATCGCCGAGGTCGTCGCCGACCTGGGCCGGGCCACGGCCGCGATGCACGCGGCGGCCGACGACACCTCGGGCGAGTCACTGGTGCCGTTCTCCACCGAGCGGGCGATCGACGCGGCGATCGCGGCCGACGAGGAGGGCTTCGCCCCGCTGCTGACCGACTTCGCGCACGCCTACGGCGCCCGCGCGCGTGCGGACCACCAGATCTTCGTGGACCTGTTCCGCAACGGCCGGATTCCGGGTCTGTAACGTCGGCCACGCACAGGGACGCTTTAGGGGTCCTTTACCGGCCCCCGTGACAGACTCTCCTCTCGGTATGGACATATCCCGGACCCCGCTCAGAGCCGTACGCGCGGCGCTGTTCACGGCACTGGTCGTGACGCTCAGCACCGCGTCGCACGTGCTGCTGTCCGGGGTCCCCCTGCCGCTGCCGACGGTGGCCGCGGTCGCCGCCGCCGTGTTCGCCCTGGCGTACGCGCTGGCCGGCCGGGAGCGCTCCTTCGGCCGGATCGCCGCGCTGCTGATCCCGCTGGAGCTGGCCGCCGACACGATCTTCACCACCGGTCAGCACGTCTGCTACGGCAGGGCGGGCGGCCCGGTGGCGGGCCCCTGCGCTCGGTCGGCTTCGACGTGCTGTGCGGCGACGGCACGGGCGTCCACGCGGGCGTCACCGCCCCGCTCGCCCGGGTGACCGGCGCCGAGACCGACCGGCTCGCCGTGCTGCTCGCCGACGCCGCTCCCGGTACGGCCTGGCTGCTGCTGGGCGCGCACGTCGGCGTCGGACTCGCCGCGGCCGCCTGGCTGCGCCGGGGCGAGCGCGCCCTGGCCCAGTTGCTGCGGGCGGTCGCCGCGACGACGTTCCGGCCGCTGCTGCTGGCCGTGGCGGCGGTCACCGTGCGCCCGGCCCCGGCGGTGCGCCGGCCGGCCCGCCCGGTCCCGGCCGGCGTCACCGTCCGTGACCGGCTTCTCGCCCACTCCCTGGGACGGCGCGGACCGCCGTGCCCGGCCGCCCTCGCGTGATCCACGCGACCTCGCCGAGCATCAGCAGTCCCCCGTACACCCATCCCGCACACACATGTGTGCGCGTCCCCCACGGAGATCCCTCACCATGAGCAAGCGGAACAGCCAGGCGGCGAAGACGGCGGCCCGTGAGCGTCTGCGCCAGGAGCGCGAGCGCCAGGCCAAGCGGGACAAGGTCAGGCGGCAGGTCATCGTCGCCTGCTCCATCGTCGGCGTCCTGGCGATAGCCGGCGGCATCGGCTACGCCGTCGTCCAGGCCAACCAGCCCTCCGGCTGGGAGAAGGCCGCCGAGGCCAAGGTGGTCGCCCCGGCCAACACCTCCGGCAAGAACGGCACCACGGTCCTCATCGGCGACTCCACGTCCGACCACGTGGTCCACCTCTACGAGGACCCGCGCTGCCCGGCCTGCGCCTCCTTCGAGCAGACCGTCGGCGAGGCCGTGAACAAGGGCATGGAGGAGGGCGACTACAAGCTCTCCGTCACCATCGGCACCTTCCTCGACGGCAACCTCGGCGGCGAGGGCTCGAAGAACGCGCTCAGCGCGCTCGGTGCCGCCCTCGACGTCAGCCCGGAGGCGTTCCTCGACTACAAGGCGGCGCTCTACTCCTCGGAGTACCACCCGTCGGAGTCGACCGACGAGTTCGCCAAGGACGACTACCTGATCAAGGTGGCGAACACGGTGGACGCCCTGAAGAACAACAAGAAGTTCCAGGAGGCCGTCGAGAAGGGCACCTACGACGCCTGGGCGATGAAGATGAGCAAGTCGTTCCAGGACACCAAGGACGTCCAGTCGACGCCCACCATCAAGATCAACGACAAGGTGATCACCAACCCGGGCACCGTCGCCGAGTGGGAGAAGGCGCTCAAGGACGCCGGCGTCACCAAGTGACCCGGCCGGCGTGACCCGCGCAGGGTGACGCCGCGCCGAAGCACCGCCCAAGAGCGGGCGAACTTTGGCGAGTTCGCCCGCTCACTGGTCGTACCGATCAGTAATCTGATCGCTCGTGACCAGTCGACACAGATCATCCGAGAGCGCCCACCCGGCCAACTCCCTTTCCCCGAGCCGCCGTACGGTCGTGAAGGCCGCGGCGGCCACTGCTGTGCTGGGCGCCCCGCTCACCGGGGCGCTGCCCGCCGGGGCCGCCACCGCGGGCCCGGCCTTCCTGCACGGCGTCGCCTCCGGCGATCCGCTGCCCGACGGCGTCCTGCTGTGGACGCGGGTGACGCCCACGCCCGAGGCGATACCCGGCTCGGGGCGGGCCCGGACACCGAGGTGCGCTGGACCGTCGCCGCCGACCGGGGGTTCACCCGGGTCGTCGCCGAGGGACGACCACCGCGACGGCCGCCGCGGACCACACCGTCAAGGCGGACGTGCGGGGCCTGGCCCCGGCCACCGACTACTGGTTCCGCTTCTCCGCCGGCGGCGCGGACTCCCCCGTGGGCCGGACCCGCACCGCGCCCGCCGCCGACGCGCACGTCGCCGGTCTGCGCTTCGGGGTGGTCTCCTGCTCCAACTGGGAGGCCGGGCACTTCGCGGCCTACCGCCATCTCGCGGCCCGCGGCGACCTGGACGCCTGGCTGCACCTGGGCGACTACGTCTACGAGTACGGCAACGGCCAGTACGGCACCCGCGGCGGCGTCGTCCGTCCGACCGCGCCCGTCCACGAGATCCTCACCCTCGCCGACTACCGCGTCCGGCACGCCCACTACAAGACCGACCCGGACCTCCAGGCGCTGCACGCCGCGGCCCCCGTCGTCGCCATCTGGGACGACCACGAGATCGCCAACGACACCTGGGCGGGCGGCGCCGAGAACCACACCGAGGGGCGGAGGGCACCTGGAGCGCCCGCCGGGACGCCGCCAAGCAGGCCTACTTCGAGTGGATGCCGGTCCGGCCCGCGATCGCCGGCACCACCTACCGCCGGCTGCGCTTCGGCAAGCTCGCCGACCTGTCCCTGCTGGACCTGCGCTCCTACCGCTCGCAGCAGGCCGCCCTCGGCGACGGCGACGTCGACGACCCGGACCGCACCCTCACCGGCCGCGCCCAGCTGGACTGGCTCAAGGCGGGGCTCGCCGCGTCCGACACCACCTGGCGGCTGGTCGGCAACTCGGTGATGATCTCGCCGTTCGCCATCGGCTCGCTCCCCGCCGAGCTGCTGAAGCCGCTGGCCGAGCTGCTGGGGCTGCCCAAGGAGGGCCTGGCCCTCAACACCGACCAGTGGGACGGCTACACGGACGACCGCCGCGAACTCCTGGACCACCTGCGGGCGCACTCCGTGCGCAACACGGTGTTCCTCACCGGCGACATCCACATGGCGTGGGCCAACGACGTGCCGTACAAGGCCGCCACCTATCCGCTGTCCCGCTCGGCCGCGACCGAGTTCGTCGTCACGTCGGTCAGCTCCGACAACCTCGACGACCTGCTGAACGTCCGCGAGGGCACGGTCTCGGCGGTCGCGGCGCCCCTCATCCGCGCCGCCAACCGGCACGTCCACTGGGTGGACACCGACCGCCACGGCTACGGCGTGCTGGACGTCACCGCCGAGCGCGCCCAGATGGACTACTACGTGCTGTCCGACAAGACGGACCCGGACGCGTCCGCCTCCTGGACCCGCTCCTACCGCACCCGCAGCGGCACGCAGAAGGTCGAGCGGACCTACGACCCGGTCTGACCCTCCCGGGGCTCCTCCAGCGAGTCGAGGAAGCCGAGCGCCACCCGCCAGGTGGCCTCGGCGGCCTCGGCGTCGTAGTCCGGCAGGCCGGGGTCGGTGTAGAGGTGGCCGGCCCCGGGATATCTGTGCACCTCGACGTCCGCGCCGGCCCGGCCCATCTGGAGGTACCAGGCGCTGAGCCAGTCGTCGGTCTCGAACGGGTCCGGCTCGGCCACGTGCAGCTGGACCGGAAGCTCGTCCACCGAGGCGTTGTGCGCGATGTCCGACGTGCCGTGCAGGAGCAGCAGGCCGCGCGCCCGGTGGTCGCCGAGGGCGAGGGTCTGGGCGATCGAGGCGCCGAGCGAGAACCCGGCGTACACCAGCCCGCGCTCGGAGTACGGGGCGGCGGCGAGCACGGCCCGCTTGAGCAGTTCCTCCCGCCCGGTCTCCTCGTGGTACGCCATGCCCTCCTCCACCGTGTCGAACGTCCGCCCCTCGAAGAGGTCGGGCGTCCACACCTGGTGACCGGCGTCACGCAGCCGGTCCGCCGCCTGCCGCACCGCGGGCCGCAGACCGTAGGTCGAGTGAAAGAGCACGATGTTCATGAGGCCATGGTGCCAGCCGGGTACGACACCGCGACCGGCGTCCCCACCCCGGCCACCACCCCGTATGTCTGTTATGTCGCATGTTCAGGCACGGCCACGGCGGTTACGTTCGAGGGATGGAGAACATACTCCGCCCGTCGATCGTGGTCGGCGGCTCGGTCGTCCTCACGCTGCTCATCGGCTGGGCCACCGACCTGCTGCTGCGCAAGGCCGACGCCCGGCACCCCGAGACACCTCTGTGGGGGCTGCTGCGGCGCGCCCGCATCCCCTACCAGCTCGTGCTCTGCGCCGCGCTGCTGAGAGGCTCCTACGTCGAGGCCCAGGTGTTCCCCTCGCACCGGGTCGGCATCGGCCGGACCCTGACGCTGGTGCTGATCGCGTCGGCGGCCTGGCTGGTCATCCGGATCGCCGCGGCGGTCGTCGAGACGTCGTACTCCCGCTATGCCCATGCCCACGCCCGGCGCGACCCGGCGCGGGTGCGGCGGGTGCGCACCCAGGTGACGCTCATCATGCGGGCCGTCTCCGCCGTCGTCAGCGTGGTGGCCGTGGCCTCGGGGCTGCTGACGTTCCCGGAGATGCGGGCGGCCGGCGCCTCCCTGCTGGCCTCGGCCGGTGTCCTCGGCATCGTCGCCGGCATCGCCGCGCAGTCCACCCTGAGCAACATGTTCGCCGGTTTCCAGATCGCGTTCGGCGACATGGTGCGCATGGGCGACACGGTGGTCGTCGACGGTGAGTGGGGCACGGTCGAGGAGATCACCCTCACCTTCCTGACCGTCCGCACCTGGGACGAGCGCCGGATCACCATGCCGGTGTCGTACTTCACGTCCAAGCCGTTCGAGAACTGGTCGCGGGGAACCCCGCAGATGACGGGCACCGTGTTCTGGCACCTGGACCACTCGGCCCCGCTGGACGCGATGCGCGAACGGCTCCGCGACATCCTGCGCGAGTGCCCGGCCTGGGACGGCCGCGACTACAACCTGTCGGTGACCGACACGACGCCGACCACCATGCAGGTGCGGGCGCTCGTGACGGCGAAGGACGCCGACGACGTCTGGACGGTGCGGGTGACGGTGCGCGAGGAGATGCTGCGCTGGCTCGCCGCCGAGCACCCCTACGCGCTCCCGCGGGTCACCACGGCGGACGCCGTCCTGCCGCCGAGGCGCGACGGCCTGCCCCGGCAGCCCTCGCGCGACGGCGCGTCCCGCCGCCGGCCGCCGCACCCGGCGAAGGAGCTGTGACGGCGGTCGGTGCGGCACCGTGGCCCCGGCCGGGACGCCTTCGCGCACCGGTGCGCCTGCTCACGCCGGTGCGCCTTCGCACACCGGTGCGCCGGCCCGCCCCGGCTCAGCGCAGGCTGCGCACGTCCAGGTGGCGCAGGACCCGGTCCACGATCTCCGGGTCCGCGCCGGGTTCGCTGCGCGCCGCCAGCACCTCGTGCCGGGCTGCGCTCAGCATGTCCTGCTGGATGCGCCGGATCCGCTTGGCCCGCCGGGCCCGCTGCTCGTAGGCCTCCCGCCGCTCCTCGTCGCCGATCTCGGGACTGATCCGCACCCCGATGTCGAAGGCCCGGCGCAGCATCTGCTCGGACAGTTCCTCGGGAGGTCCTCGACCGCCTCGATCTCGCGCAGCCGCTGTCTGGCCGCCTTCGCCGCGCGCAGGGCCAGCTCCTTCTCGTACCGCTGCTCCCGTTCGGTGTCGGCCCGCACCCCGAGCCGGTTCACCAGCCAGGGCAGGGTCATCCCCTGGACGAGCAGGGTCGCCAGGATCACCCCGAAGGCGATGAAGACGATCTCGTCCCGGTGCGGGAACGACGCCCCGTCCTCCGTCTCCAGCGGGATGGCCAGCGCCAGCGCGACCGAGGCGACCCCGCGCATCCCGGACCACCACATGACGACGGTCTCCCGCCAGCTCATCGGGATGTCCTCGTCCTGGTCGCGCCGGGCGTGCAGCCGTTTGGTCAGCCAGGTCGCCGGCAGCAGCCACAGCAGCCGGACGAGCACGACCACGCCGACCACGGCCGCCGACCAGCCGAGCAGCTCGCCCCAGCGCCCGGAGGCCGTGCGGACGGCGTTGTGCAGCTCCAGCCCGATCAGCCCGAAGGCGACGCCGGTGACGAGGGTGTCGACGACGTCCCACACGGTGTGCCCGGCGAGCCGCGTCATCACGTCGTCGGCGTCGGCCGCGTACTCCGCCAGGAACATCGCGGTGACCAGCACGGCGAGCACCCCGGAGCCGTGCAGTTCCTCGGCGAGCACGTAGGAGGCGTACGGCACCAGCAGCGTCAGCCCGATCTGGAGCGTGGCGTCGCCCAGCAGCCCGAGGAGCTTGTTGGCGCCCCAGCCCACCGCCAGGCCCACGGCGAGGGCGACGACGGCGGACAGCACCAGGTCCAGCCCGGCCCGCCAGGGCGAGAAGGTCCCGCTGACCGCGGCGGCGATGGCGACGTGGTAGAGCACGATGGCCGTCACGTCGTTGAACAGGCCCTCGCCCTCCAGGATGGAGACCAGGCGCCGCGGCAGTCCCAGCTGCCCGGCCACGGCGGTGGCGGCGACCGGATCGGGCGGCGCCACCAGCGCGCCGAGCGCGAAGGCCGCGGCGAGCGGCAGCCCCGGCACGACCGCGTGCGCCATCGCGGCGACGCAGGCCATGGTGACGAACACCAGGGCCACGGCCAGCAGCAGGATGGGCCGCACATTGGCCGCGAACTGCCGCCACGAGGTGCGCCGCACCGCCGCGTACAGCAGCGGCGGCAGGAGCAGCGGGAGGATGAGGTCCGGCGGGATGTCGACGTTCGGCACGAACTCCAGCAGCGCCAGGATCATCCCGAGGACCGTCATCAGCACCGGCGCCGGCAGCCGGAGCCGGTCCCCGAGCGGAACGCTCACCACGGCCCGAGCAGCATCACGAACAGCAGGGCCAACTGATCCACGGTCAGCGCTCCGGTGGGTCTCGGCGGACACTCGGCAGGCCTCAAGCCTGCCACGCCACCCGCCCCACCAGCCTCTACGGCACCCGGCGGCTTGTGCCGGCCGGTCCCTGGAGGGCGCGGCGCATGGCACGGTGGGGGATCCCGCGTCGGGGAACTCGGGCCCGTAGGCCTCGTAGCCGAGCCGTTCGTAGAAGCCGAGCGCCCGGATCTGCGCGTGCAGGTCGACCGCGGTGAGCCCGCGCGCGCGGGCCGCCTCCTCGATGGCCCGCACCAGCGCCGCCCCGACGCCCAGCCCGCGGGCGCCGGCGGTCACCGCGAGCCGCCCCAGGGAGCCGACCGACGGGTCCCCGCCGGTCTTGGCGGCGGCCGCCTCGCCGTACAGCAGCCGCCCGGTGCCCAGCGGCACGCCGTCGGCCCGGACGGCCAGGACGTGCACGGCGCCGGCGTCGTACGCGTCGTACTCGATGTCCTCGGGGACGCCCTGCTCGGCGACGAAGACGTCCTTGCGCACGGCGAAGCAGGCCTCGCGGTCGGCGGGGCTGTCGGCGACGCGCACCTCGTAGGCCGGGGCGCTCATCCGTAGGTCTCCTCCCGGACCTGGTCCAGGGCGTGCTGGAGGTCGTCGGGGTAGTCGCTGGCGTACTCCACCCGGTCGCCGCTGCCGGGGTGCTCGAAGCCGAGCCGGACGGCGTGCAGCCACTGGCGGGTCAGGCGCAGCCGCTTGGCGAGCGTGGGGTCGGCGCCGTAGGTGAGGTCGCCGACGCAGGGGTGGCGGTGGGCGGCCATGTGGACGCGGATCTGGTGGGTGCGGCCGGTCTCCAGCTTCACGTCCAGCAGGGAGGCGGCGCGGAAGGCCTCGATCAGGTCGTAGTGCGTGACGGAGGGCTTGCCGTCGGCGGTGACCGCCCACTTGTAGTCGTGGGTGGGGTGGCGGCCGATGGGCGCGTCGATGGTGCCGCTGGTCGGGTCGGGGTGGCCCTGCACGAGCGTGTGGTAGCGCTTGTCGACCGTGCGCTCCTTGAACTGGCGCTTGAGCGAGGTGTACGCCCGCTCCGACTTGGCGACCACCATCAGGCCGGAGGTGCCGACGTCGAGGCGGTGCACGATGCCCTGGCGCTCGGCGGCGCCGGACGTGGAGATGCGGTAGCCGGCGGCGGCGAGACCGCCGATGACGGTCGGGCCGCTCCAGCCGGGCGACGGGTGGGCGGCCACCCCGACCGGCTTGACGACGACGACCACGTCCTCGTCGTCGTGCACGATCTCCATGCCCTCGACGGGCTCGGCGACGACCTGCACGGGCGCGGGCGCCTGGGGCATCTCGACCTCGAGCCAGGCGCCGCCGCGCACCCGCTCGGACTTGCCGACGACGGCGCCGTCGACCTGCACCTTGCCCGCCGCGGCAAGCTCCGCGGCCTTGGTACGGGAGAAGCCGAACATCCGGGAGATGGCGGCGTCGACGCGCTCGCCCTCCAGGCCGTCGGGCACGGGCAGGGTACGGATCTCGGGAAGCGTGCTCACCCCGTCGAGTATGCCGGACGGGTCCGACAGCTCCCGACGGGCGGTGCGCCCGGCGCCTCGCGGACCGGGCGCGGCCGGGCCGCCGGTCAGTCCTTGTGGACGGTGCCGTCCGGGTCGAGACCCCGGAAGGACAGCAGCACGATGAGGATGCCGCCGCAGACGATCGCCGAGTCGGCGAGGTTGAAGACGGCGAAGTGCTTGGGTGCGATGAAGTCCACGACCGCGCCCTGGAAGACGCCCGGCGAGCGGAAGATCCGGTCGGTGAGGTTGCCGAGCGCGCCGCCGAGCAGCAGGCCCAGCGCGATCGCCCAGGGCAGGCTGTACAGCTTGCGGGCGAGGCGGGCGATCACGACGATCACCACCGCCGCGATCGCCGTGAAGATCACCGTGAAGGCCTCCCCGAAGCCGAACGCGGCGCCCGCGTTGCGGACCGCCTCGAACCTCAGCCAGTCCCCGATGATCTCGATCGGCTCGTGGTGCTCCAGCTTCGCCACCACGATCATCTTGCTGATCAGGTCGAGGGCGTACGCGACCCCGGCCACCGCGAACAGCACGGCGATCCGGCGCCTGCCGCGGGGCCGCTCCTGCGCACCGCCCTCGGTCGCCCCCTTCGGGCCGGCCGGTTCCTGCGCCCGCTCGGCCTCGGGCCGCTGCTCGGCGCCGGGCCCCTGCTCCCCGTCCCCCGCCGCGTCCGGGGTGTCCGGCGTACCGATGATGCGCTCCGCCTCTGCCACGTGAGTCCCTCGACCTAGGTACCTGACTGAGGACGAGGGTACGGCACGCCTTCCGCCCCGCACGCGCTCAGGAGGCATAAGGGGGGCGGGGGCGGTCAGTACCGGCGTTCCTGCTTCTGCTTGCACTCCACGCAGAGGGTGGCCCGCGGGAAGGCCTGCATACGGGCCTTGCCGATGGGGTTGCCGCAGTTCTCGCACAGCCCGTAGGTGCCCGCGTCCAGCCGTTCCAGGGCGCGCTCGGTCTGGACGAGCATCTCGCGCGCGTTGGCGGCCAGCGCCAGCTCGTGCTCGCGCGTGATGTTCTTGCTGCCGGTGTCCGCCTCGTCGTGGCCCGCGCCGTCGCCGGAGTCGCGCATCAGACCGGCGAGGGAGCGCTCGGAGGAGTCGAGCTCGGCGCGCAGCCGGGCCTCCTCGGACTGCAGCTCGCCGCGCGCCTCCTCGACCTCTTCCGGCGTCCAGGGGTCCTCACCGGGGCGCACCGCGAGATCGCCGGGCTCCGCGGCGCCGCGTGCCTTCGGTACGGCGGTCTTGGCCGCCGTGGCCGTGCCAGGAGTCTTCTTCGCAACCACCGTCGTGGCTCCCGTCTGCTCCGCGGCCTGCGCCGCGCCCACCTTCTTGGCCGTGCTCCTGCGGGCCGCCGTCTTCTTGGCGGCGGTCTTCTTCGCAGCCGTCTTCTTCGCCGGCGCCTCCCCGGCCACCGCCTTCCTGGCGGCCGTCTTCTTCGCCGGCGCCTCCCCGGCCACCGCCTTCCTGGCAGCCGTCTTCTTCACCGCCGTCTTCCCGGCGGCCGTCTTCTTCGCCGGCGGTTCCTTCGGCGGCGGTTCCTTCGGCGGCGCCTGCTCGACCGGGGGTTTCGCGGCCGCCGCCTTCCGGGCGGCCGTCTTCTTCGCCGTCTTCTTCACCGTCTTCTTGGCCGCCGCCGGCCCCGCCGCCGTCTTCTTCACCGCCGCCCCCGTCGCCTTCTTCCCGCCCACCCCCTTCACCTCGCCGGAGGCCGAAGCCGCACCGCCGGCGGCGCGGGCACGCGTGGACCTGCCGGACGCCGACTCCTGTACGGCCGTCTTCTTCGCCACCATGCCGCGGCCCCTTCACATATTGTGATCTTGCTCGCGAATCGTGCTGGGACGATAAATCGACTCGAGTCCCGCGGCAACGGGGCACACCGCCCGATTCGCCCGCCTCGCGGATGCCGCTCGGCGAACCTGCATCCGTTGTGCCCAGCTCCCCGCCGGGTAATCCGCCCCGGCCGCGGCGCCGCACCCCGCCCGGGACCCCGGACGCCCGTACCGCGCCATTCGGGGCATGTCACGCCATACGGCACCCCCGGCCCGCCGGGAGGGAAATCCGGTCGGCCCTCGTCCGTCCGGCGCCGTACACTGGGCGGAGCGAAAAGGCGTGGATGGGGACGAGTAGCGGCGTACGCAGCCCAGAGCGACCCGGGGACGGTGGGAGCCCGGGGGTGAGCGCGACGTGAAGATCACCCCGGAGCCGCCGGAAGAAAGCCGCGGAGGCCGCTCCGCGTCGAGTAGACCCGGCATCGCGAGCCCAATGAGGGGGCTCACCGGCGCACACCGGCGCCGGGGGCCAAGGAGGGTGGTACCGCGGGAGCCCGGCTCTCGTCCCTCCGACGGAAGGCAGCACGTCCGCCGGAGGAAGCCCGTTGAATACGCCGCCGCAGTACCGCCAGGTACCCGCCCAGGTCGACCTGCCCGCGCTCGAGCACGCGGTGCTCGACTTCTGGCGCGAGCAGAAGATCTTCGCCAAGAGCCTGGAGCAGTCCGAGGGCCGCCCCGAATGGGTGTTCTACGAGGGCCCGCCCACCGCGAACGGCATGCCCGGCGCCCACCACATCGAGGCCCGCGTCTTCAAGGACGTCTTCCCCCGCTTCCGCACGATGCGCGGCTACCACGTCGCCCGCAAGGCCGGCTGGGACTGCCACGGCCTGCCCGTGGAGCTGGCGGTGGAGAAGGAGCTGGGCTTCTCCGGCAAGAAGGACATCGAGGCGTACGGCATCGCCGAGTTCAACGCCAAGTGCCGCGAGTCCGTGCTCCGCCACACCGACGCCTTCGCCGAGCTGACGACCCGCATGGGCTACTGGGTCGACCTCGACGAGGCGTACGTGACCATGGAGCCCGAGTACATCGAGTCCGTCTGGTGGTCGCTGAAGGAGATCTTCAACAAGGGCCTGCTGGTCCAGGACCACCGCGTCGCCCCCTGGTGCCCCCGCTGCGGCACGGGCCTGTCCGACCACGAGCTGGCCCAGGGCTACGAGACGGTCGTCGACCCCTCGGTCTACGTCCGCTTCCCGCTGACCTCCGGCCCGCTGGCCGGCGAGGCGGCGCTGCTGGTCTGGACGACCACGCCCTGGACCCTGGTCTCCAACACGGCGGTCGCCGCCCACCCGAGGTCACCTACGTCGTCGCGACGAACGGCGAGGAGAAGCTGGTCGTCGCCGAGCCGCTGGTGGAGAAGGCCCTCGGCGAGGGCTGGGAGACCACCGGCCAGACCTTCACCGGCGCCGAGATGGAGCGCTGGACGTACCGGCGCCCCTTCGAGCTGGTGGAGTTCCCCGAGCCGGCGCACTTCGTGGTCAACGCCGACTACGTGACCACCGAGGACGGCACGGGCCTTGTCCACCAGTCCCCCGCCTTCGGTGAGGACGACCTGAAGGTCTGCCGTTCCTACGGCCTCCCGGTCGTCAACCCGGTCCGCCCGGACGGCACCTTCGAGGAAGACCTCCCGCTGGTCGGCGGCGTCTTCTTCAAGAAGGCCGACGAGAAGCTCACGGCCGACCTCGACGAGCGCGGACTGCTCTTCCGGCACATCCCGTACGAGCACAGCTATCCGCACTGCTGGCGCTGCCACACCGCGCTGCTCTACTACGCGCAGCCGTCCTGGTACATCCGCACCACGGCGATCAAGGACCAGCTCCTCGCGGAGAACGAGCGGACCAACTGGTTCCCGGACACGGTCAAGCACGGCCGGTACGGCGACTGGCTGAACAACAACATCGACTGGGCGCTCTCCCGCAACCGCTACTGGGGCACCCCGCTGCCCATCTGGCGCTGCGAGGACGGCCATCTCACCTGCGTCGGCTCCCGCGCCGAGCTGACCGAGCTGACCGGCACCGACCAGTCCGGGCTGGACCCGCACCGCCCGTACATCGACGACGTGACCTTCGCCTGCCCCGAGTGCGCGAAGACGGCCACGCGCGTGCCGGAGGTCATCGACGCCTGGTACGACTCGGGCTCGATGCCGTTCGCGCAGTGGGGCTACCCGTACAAGAACAAGGAGCTGTTCGAGTCCCGCTACCCGGCCCAGTTCATCAGCGAGGCCATCGACCAGACCCGCGGCTGGTTCTACACGCTGATGGCGGTCGGCACCCTGGTCTTCGGCAGGTCGTCGTACGAGAACGTGGTCTGCCTCGGCCACATCCTCGCCGAGGACGGCCGCAAGATGTCCAAGCACCTGGGCAACATCCTCCAGCCGATCCCGCTGATGGACCAGCACGGCGCCGACGCGGTGCGCTGGTTCATGGCGGCCGGCGGCTCCCCGTGGGCGGCCCGCCGCGTCGGCCACGGCACGATCCAGGAAGTCGTCCGCAAGACGCTCCTGACGTACTGGAACACGGTCGCCTTCCAGGCCCTGTACGCCCGGACCGCCGGCTGGGCGCCGAGCGAGGCCGACCCGGCCCCGGCCGACCGCCCGGTGCTGGACCGCTGGCTGCTGTCCGAGCTGCACGCACTGACCGACCAGGTCACGCAGGCACTGGACGGCTACGACACCCAGCGGGCCGGCAAGCTGCTGTCCGCGTTCGTCGACGACCTGTCCAACTGGTACGTGCGCCGCTCCCGCCGCCGCTTCTGGCAGGGCGACAAGGCCGCGCTGCGCACGCTGCACGAGGTCGTCGAGACCGTCACCAAGCTGATGGCCCCGCTCACCCCGTTCATCACCGAGCGGGTCTGGCAGGACCTCGTCGTGCCGGTCACGCCGGGCGCGCCGGAGTCGGTCCACCTGTCCTCCTGGCCGGAGGCCGACCTGTCGGCCATCGACCCGGAGCTGTCCCGGCAGATGGTCCTGGTCCGCCGCCTGGTCGAGCTGGGCCGCGCCTCGCGCGCCGAGTCGGGCGTCAAGACGCGCCAGCCGCTGTCCCGCGCGCTGATCGCGGCGACGGGCTTCGAGGGCCTCTCCCCCGAGCTGCGCACGCAGATCACCGAGGAGCTGAACGTCGAATCCCTCGCCTCGCTGAGCGAGGTCGGCGGCAGCCTGGTCGACACCACCGCCAAGGCCAACTTCCGCGCGCTGGGCAAGCGGTTCGGCAAGCGCGTCCAGGACGTGGCCAAGGCCATCGCGAACGCGGACGCCGCCGCCCTGTCCCTCGCCCTGCGCGAAGGCACGGCGTCGGTGGAGGTCGACGGCGAGACGATCACGCTCGCCCCGACGAGGTCATCATCACGGAGACCCCGCGCGAGGGCTGGTCGGTCGCCTCCGACTCGGGCGCCACGGTCGCCCTGGACCTGGAGATCACGGAGGAGCTGCGCCGCGCGGGCCTCGCCCGGGACGCGATCCGCCTGATCCAGGAGGCCCGCAAGAACAGCGGCCTGGACGTCGCCGACCGCATCGCGCTCCGCTGGACGGCCACGGACCCGGCGACCGCCGCGGCCCTGACCGACCACGCCTCCCTGATCGCCGACGAGGTCCTCGCCACGGACTTCGCCCAGGGCGAGGCCGACGACAGCTACGGCTCCCCGTTCACGGACGAGCCCCTGACCCTCACCTTCCGCCTCCGCAAGGCCTGACCGACGGAGAAGGGCCCGGCACCCACCACGGGGTGCCGGGCCCTTCTCCATGTGATCGCCGGTTTCGGCCCCGCGCAGTCCGCGGACGGCCGCGCCTCGCCCCGCGCCGGCACGACCCGGGAAGCGGAGGAGCCGCGTGCCCGAACGGCCGGGGAGGCGGAGCACCGCATGCCCGAACGGCCCGGGAGGCGGAGCACCGCGTGCCCGAACGGCCCGGGAGGCGAAGGCATCCCGCCGACGCCGGACCGCGCGACGCCCCCGACACCGGGCACCCGCCGCGACCGCCCCCGGCGCGAACACCCCGGCACCGCAACCCGCGTAGCACAAGGGCGGGCCCCGGGTCAGAAACCCGGGGCCCGCCCTGAACGCTGCCGACTACAGCGCCGTA
Source organism: Streptomyces sp. SW4 (assembly GCA_003248315.1). Lineage (GTDB taxonomy): Bacteria > Actinomycetota > Actinomycetes > Streptomycetales > Streptomycetaceae > Streptomyces. The sequence goes on along the minus strand of QKWM01000004.1, from coordinate 3,968,659 downwards.
CTACCGGTCGTCACCGGCCGACGGCGGCCGTCAGTTGTCGTCCTCGTCGATCAGGAACCCACGCATCGGCGAGGGCGCCTGACCCATCGGCGACGGCCCCTGCGGCCGCACCGGCGCCATCGGCTGGGTCATCGCCGGCGACATCTGCTGCTGACCGCCGTAGGACGGCCCGGACGACGACTGGCTCGGACCGCTGCCCATCGACTGGTTGCCACCGTACGACGGGGAGCTCGCACCGGCCGGAGCCATCGACGGCGCCGGGGACGGCGGAAGCGACGCCGTCGCGGGGGTCCGCGGCGGGGCCAGCGAGTCGTCGGCCTGGGTCTCCAGCTGACGCAGCTGCGACTCCAGGTACGACTTCAGCCGCGTCCGGTACTCGCGCTCGAAGCCGCGCAGGTCCTCGACCTTGCGCTCCAGCGTGGCGCGCGCGGACTCCAGCGAGCCCATCGCCACGCGGTGCTTCTCCTGCGCGTCCCGCTCCAGGGCGTCGGCCTTGGCTCGGGCGTCGCGCTCCAGACCCTCGGCACGCGAACGCGCCTCACCGACGATCTTGTTGGCCTCGGACCGGGCCTCGGCGATCGCCTGGTCGGCGGTCTGCTGGGCCAGCGACAGAACGCGCGCGGCGCTGTCGCCACCGGGACCGCCCTGGCCGGGCAGACCGGGGCCGCCCGGACCCTGGGGGCCGCCCATGGGGCCGCCCATCGGACCGGGACCCATCTGGCCCTGCATCGGACCCGGGCCCTGGCCCATCGGCCCCGGACCCTGGCCCATCGGGCCGGGACCCTGCGGGCCACCCTGACCGCCGGGACCGGCGGGCAGCTGCGGGGCACCGCTCGGCAGCTGGGGCGGGCCACCCATGGGGCCGCCCATCTGCTGCTGCGGCGGGCCCGATATGCCGGCGGGCACGGGAGCGCCGGGACCGCGCATGCCCTGCTGAGGCATGCCGCCCTGCTGCCCGTCCTGCTGCTGCTCGGGAGGACCCTTCCGCATGTTCTGCTGGTTCTGCGCGGCCGCACGCGTGGCCGCGGCCAGCTTGGCACGCAGGTCCTCGTTCTCGCGGAGCAGACGGGTCAGTTCGGCTTCGACCTCGTCGAGGAAGGCATCGACCTCGTCCTCGTCATAGCCTTCTCGGAGGCGGACGGTCGTGAACTGCTTGTTCCGCACGTCCTCGGGGGTCAACGGCATCTCTTCACCTCAACGTTGTCGTCGGCATTCGGCAAGCCCGTATCTCTCTCATCGCTCACAGCCGGCTCACGATCGAGATCAGGATGTAGACGATGATCATCAGTACGAAGAAGGACAGGTCGAGCGCCACGCCCCCGAGACGCAGCGGCGGGATGAACCGCCGCAGAAGCTTCAGCGGTGGATCGGTGACAGTGTAGGTGGCCTCCAGAACGACCACCATCGCCTTGCCGGGTTGCCACGAGCGGGCGAACTGGAAGACGTAGTCCATGACCAACCGGAAGATGAGCACGATGAGGAAGCACATCAGCGCGATGTACACGACATCCAGGAACACGCTCATGACCTGTGCTTCCCTCTCCCCTGATCCATCGCTTCCATCGCTTGGATCCGTTCCCTGCTTCGTGCTCTCACCGGTGGTGCGTCTCAGCTCTGGTTGAAGAACCCGCCCTCTGCGATGCGGGCCTTGTCCTCCGCCGTGACATCGACGTTAGCAGGCGACAACAGGAACACCTTCTGCGTCACCCGCTCGATACTGCCGTGAAGACCAAACACCAAACCGGCCGCAAAGTCGACAAGTCGCTTCGCATCTGTGTCATCCATCTCAGTGAGATTCATGATCACCGGCGTGCCCTCACGGAAGTGTTCCCCGATGGTACGGGCCTCGTTGTAGGTCCGAGGGTGAAGCGTGGTGATCCGGTAGGGCTCTCGTTCGGACACGACCTTGGGCATGATGACCGGTGCGCTCTTTTCCAGGCTTGCGCGTTCTTGTGTGATGGATGCCACGGGCGCGATGCGCGCCGGACGGCCGGATTCCGCGGGCAGCGAAGCGGACCGGGACACCGGCTCCCGCGGTGCGGGCGGCTGTACGACTCGCACCTCTTCGTCCCTTTGGGGCTGATGTGAGCCGTGCGAACCGTGGGACTGGTGCGACGGTTCGTGCCGGCGGTGATCCCGCTCGGGCTCCGGGTCCAGTTCCGGTTCGAAGTCGTCGTCGGGGTCGAACCCCCGGCCGTCGTACCCATCGTCCTCCACGAGGCCGAGGTAGACCGCCATCTTGCGCATCGCGCCGGCCATGCTCTGAGTCCTCCGCTCTGTGGTGGATCGGCTGACGACTGCCAAGTCCCTGCGATCCACGAGGTCGTTACGTCCGCCTTTCGACGGTAATGACCATATTTTCTGCTGTGGTCCGACTTCTTGGCGACGTTACCCGAGCCTGGGGCGGACTCCGAGTACCGCGGTGCCGACGCGCACATGTGTCGCTCCGGCGGCCACGGCCTCCTCGAGGTCCGCACTCATCCCTGCGGAGACCATGTTCGCAGCCGGATGGGCTCGGCGCAGGTCGGTCGACAAATCCATGAGGCGCTCGAACGCCGCCCGTTGGCGCCCGGCGTACTCCCCGGTCAGCGGAGCCACGGTCATCAGTCCGCCGAGCCGGAGCCCCGGCGAACCGGCGACGAGGTCGGCCAACTCTTCGATTCCCTCGGGGGCCACGCCCCCGCGCTCACCGCGCCCGCTCTCCCCCGCGTCGAGGGCGACCTGGATCAGGCACCCGACCTCGCGTCCGGCCCGCACCGCCTCCTTCGACAGAGCTGTGACGAGCTTGGGACGATCCACGGACTGCACGAAGTCGGCATAACCGACCACACTGCGCACCTTGTTGGTCTGCAACTGGCCCACGAAGTGCCAGCTGAGGGGCAGATCCGCGCAGTCGGCGGCCTTCGGCGCCGCGTCCTGGTCCCGGTTCTCGGCGACGTGCCGGACGCCGAGTTCGGCGAGGACGCGGACGTCGCTCGCCGGATAGGTCTTGGTGACCACGATCAGGGTCACGTCCTCGCGGGGGCGTCCGGCCGCCGCACAGGCGCCGGCGATCCGCTCCTCCACCTTCGCCAGGTTTCCGGCGAGTTCGTCCTTACGGTCCGTCATGCCCCATCAGTCCAGCCAGACATAGCCCGCGAGCCGCCCGGTGGTGCGGTCGCGGCGGTACGAGAAGTGGTCCTGCGACTCCAGCGTGCACACCGGCGACTGCGCCCGGTCGCGCACCCCGAGGCGCGTCAGCTGTGCGTGCACCCCGGCGCTCACGTCGACCGCCGGCGTGCCCCAGCCGGTCTCGGCGTGCGCCGCCGGCTCGACGGCGCTCACCTCGGCGCGCATCTGCTCGGGCACCTCGTAGCACCGGCCGCACACGGCGGGCCCGGTGCGGGCGACGATGCGGCCGGGGTCGGCGCCGAGTTCCGTCATGGCGCGTACGGCGGCGGGGACGACGCCGGCGACCATGCCGGGCCGGCCGGCGTGGGCCGCGGCGGCGACCTTGGCGACGGGGTCGGCGAGCAGGACGGGGACGCAGTCGGCGGTGAGGACGGCGAGGGCGAGTCCCCGCTCGGCCGTGACGACCGCGTCGACCCGGGGTACCGGCCCCTCGCCCCAGGGTCCGTCGACCACGGCGACGTCGGCGCCGTGCACCTGGTTCATCCAGACCACCCGCGCCGGGTCGAGGCCCAGGGCCGCGGCGGCCCGTTCACGGTTGGACCGGACGGCGTCGGGGTCGTCGCCGACCGCTCCGCCGAGATTGAGCTCCTCGTACGGAACGGCGCTCACTCCGCCCCACCTGTCGGTGAAGGCGAAGTGCGCGCCGTTCGCGGTGTCGCGCTGTCCTATCACTTGAGGAAGTCCGGCACATCCAGTTCCTCGGCCGCGCTGTCCGAGTAGGTCCGCGACGGGGGAACCGGAGGCGGCGGGGCGACCGGCGGCAGATCGGCCGCCGGCTCCGGCGCGGCCGGCTCGGGCTCCTCCTTCGGCTTGACGCTGCCGAGCGAGCCGAAGGACGGGCGGCTCTCGGTCTGCCGGGCCGGCGCGGGCTCCTCCCGCTTGGCCGAGGAGGAACCGAGGACGTTGTCCCGCTGCTTGGCCGGCGGCTGCCCGCCGTCGAAGCCGGCCGCGATCACGGTGACCCGCACCTCGTCGCCGAGGGCGTCGTCGATGACCGCGCCGAAGATGATGTTGGCCTCGGGGTGGGCCGCCTCGCTGACCAGCTGGGCGGCCTCGTTGATCTCGAACAGGCCGAGGTCGGAGCCGCCGGAGATGGAGAGCAGCACGCCGCGCGCGCCGTCGATGGAGGCTTCCAGCAGCGGCGAGGAGATCGCCATCTCGGCCGCGGCCACCGCGCGGTCGTCGCCGCGGGCGGAGCCGATGCCCATGAGCGCCGAACCGGCCTCGGACATGACCGACTTGACGTCGGCGAAGTCCAGGTTGATCAGGCCCGGCGTGGTGATCAGGTCGGTGATGCCCTGCACACCGGACAGCAGCACCTGGTCGGCGGACTTGAACGCGTCGAGCACGCTGACCTGGCGGTCCGAGATGGACAGCAGCCGGTCGTTGGGGATGACGATGAGGGTGTCGACCTCTTCGCGCAGCTCGGCGATGCCGTCCTCGGCCTGGTTCGCGCGGCGCCGCCCCTCGAAGGTGAACGGGCGCGTGACCACGCCGATGGTGAGTGCGCCGAGCGAGCGTGCGATGTTGGCCACGACGGGCGCCCCGCCGGTGCCGGTGCCGCCGCCTTCACCGGCCGTCACGAAGACCATGTCGGCCCCCTTGAGGACCTCCTCGATCTCCTCGCGGTGGTCCTCGGCGGCCTTGCGGCCGACGGCCGGGTTGGCTCCGGCGCCGAGTCCGCGGGTGAGTTCGCGGCCGACGTCGAGCTTGACGTCGGCGTCGCTCATCAACAGTGCCTGAGCGTCCGTGTTGATGGCGATGAACTCGACACCCTTGAGACCGACCTCGATCATCCGGTTGATGGCATTGACACCACCGCCGCCGACACCGATGACTTTGATGACTGCGAGGTAGTTCTGCGGTGCTGCCACGTCGAAGGCCTCTCGCCTCGAGTTACGTGTCGACGGATCGCCGGGGCTGTGCTGCCCCGTGAACCGACGACTGATGCCGAATGGGACGGTCCGTAGCGCCGACCCGAACCCTAACGCTGAAGTTTAGGGTTACCAGTGTGTCTGTTCCCTGAAGTCTTCTGAACAGGACACTAAGTCGACACGTGGCGCGCGTTCAACGAACACGCCGAACCTCCCGTTTTTCTTTTCACCCTATGTGATCAGCCGTAGCGCTGCCCAACCAGGGTGCTGGCCTGCGCTGATGTGCGTCAACTCCCCGATGACGCGGGCGCGCTGGGGACACTTACGTCGAAGTGCCGTGCATCGGGCGCGGCTTTCATCAGCGCGGTGAGGGCGCGCGCCTTGTCGCGGCCGTTCTCGCCGCTGCCCCAGGAGACGGTGCGGCCCCGGCTCAGCTCCAGCGAGATGTCGTCGTAGGAACGGACCTTGACGGTCCGTGTGTCACGGGCGACCGCGGCCGGAATCCGCGCGGCGACCCGGACCGCCTCGCGGACGAGACGGCCCTCGCCGAAGCGGCGCAGGCTCGCGGCGGCGGAACCCTCGCGGGAGAGCGACAATTCCAGCGCCGGAACGCCTTTGGGGGCACGGGAAACCGTGGCATACCGGACACCCTCGTCGTCCACTTCGACGAATTTCCCGCCTTTTCGCACCATGAGAACCGGCGTCCGCTCGGTCACTTTCAGCCCGATTCCGCTGGGCCAGGAACGGACGACGTCCACGGTGTCGATCCGGGGCAGCCTCCGGGCCAGCCGGCGCTCGATCGCGCCGGTGTCGACGGAGACCAGCGGGTCCCCGACGGGGACGTCGGCGGCCTCCCGCACCTCGGCCGGGGCGAGGACGCGGGTGCCGCTGACCGAGACCCGTTCCACGCGCAGCCAGTTCGAGCCGTAGAGCACCCAGACGGTGCCGGAGGCGAGGAGGACCAGGGCGAGGGCCAGGACGACGATCGTACGAAGGCGGGGGCGGGTGAACCGCCGGCCGGGAGGCGGGCCGGACGACGACTCCTGCTGACGTTCACCGCGCTCGGCGGTCGCCGGTCCGGCCACGCTTCCTGCCTTCCGTCAAAGGGGCCTAACGGTGTGCACGGTGGGCGTTGACCGCCTCGTACACCATGCCGACGAGCAGGTCGTCGGCGTCCCGGCGGCCGAACTCGGCGGCGGCGCGGGACATCTCGTACAGCCGGTGCGGGTCGGCGAGCACGGGCAGGACGTTCTGCTGCACCCACTCGGGCGTCAGCTCCGCGTCGTCGACCAGCAGTCCGCCGCCGGCCTTGACCACCGGCTGGGCGTTGAGCCGCTGTTCGCCGTTGCCGATGGGCAGCGGGACGTAGGCGGCCGGGAGTCCGACGGCGGAGAGTTCGGCGACGGTCATCGCGCCCGCACGGCAGAGCATCATGTCGGCCGCGGCGTACGCGAGGTCCATCCGGTCCAGGTAACTTACCGGGATGTACGGGGGCATCCCCGGCATCTGGTGCACCTGCGGCAGTTCGTTCTTCGGGCCGACCGCGTGCAGGATCTGGATGCCGGCCTGCTGGAGCCAGGGCGCGACCTGCTGCACGACCTCGTTGAGCCGGCGGGCGCCCTGCGAACCGCCGGAGACCAGCAGCGTCGGCAGGTTGGGGTCGAGCCCGAACATCGCGCGGGCCTCGGGGCGGGCGGCGGCCCGGTCGAGGGTGGCGATGGAGTGGCGCAGCGGAATGCCGATGTAGCGGGAGTTGCGCAGCTTGCTGTCGGGGGTGGCCACGGCGACCTGCGAGGCGTAGCGCGAGCCGATCTTGTTGGCCAGGCCCGGGCGGGCGTTGGCCTCGTGGATCACGATCGGCACGCCGAGCCGCTTGGCGGCGAGATAGCCGGGCAGGGCGACATAGCCGCCGAAGCCGACCACGACGTCCGCCTTGGTGCGCTCCAGGATCTGCTCCGTCGCCTTGATCGTGCCGCGCAGCCGGCCCGGGACGGTGATCAGCTCGGGGTGGGCTTGCGCGGCAGCGGCACGGCCGGGATCAGCGCCAGCTCGTAGCCGCGCTCGGGCACCAGCCGCGTCTCCAGGCCGCGCTCCGTGCCCAGGGCCGTGATGCCCACGGTCGGATCCTGCCTGCGCAGGGCGTCCGCGAGGGCGAGCGCGGGCTCGATGTGGCCCGCGGTTCCTCCGCCGGCGAGTACGACATGCACCGAAATTCACCGCTCTCCGGACGAGCGCGCCGCCGAGGCACGCCGTCGCATCGTGTTCCAACTCCGGGGGTTCCGCTTGGACCCGGTGCCCCCGGTCCCCCGCTTTCTACCAAAGCGAGGTTGCCGCACCGCGAGCGCCGCCCGCGCAGCGGGCTCGTCGCGCGCGAAGGCGATCAGCAGCCCGATGGCGAACATGGTCGGCAGCAGGGCCGACCCCCGTAGGAGAACAGCGGGAGCGGGACGCCGGCGATCGGCAGCAGACCGAGCACCGCACCCATGTTGATCACGGCCTGGGCCGTGATCCAGGTGGTCACGCCTCCCGCGGCATACCTCACGAAGGGGTCCTCCGTGCGTCCGGCCACGCGGATACCCGCATAGCCTAGAGCCGCGAACAGGGCGAGCACCGACAGCGTCCCCGCCAGGCCCAGTTCCTCACCGGTGACGGCGAAGATGAAGTCGGTGTGCGCTTCGGGGAGTTGGCCCCATTTTTCCACACTGGCCCCGAGCCCGGAACCGAAGAGTCCGCCGGAGGCCAGGGCGAAGATGCCGTGCACCGCCTGCCAGCAGGCGTCGTCGGGTCCGGGGTCGGTGGCGCCGATGCAGGCGAGCCGCGCCATGCGGTTGGGGCTGGTCTTGATGAGGATCGCGCCGAGCAGCGCCGCGACGGCCAGCACGCCGGCGAACAGCCGGGTCGGGGCGCCGGCCAGCCACAGCAGGCCGAAGAGGATCGCGGTGAGGATGATGGCGGTGCCCATGTCACCGCCGAGCATGATCAGACCGAGCAGCAGGAAGGCGACCGGCACCAGCGGCACCAGCATGTGCTTCCACTGGGTCAGCAGCCGCTTGTCCTGCTTGCGGGCGAGCAGGTCGGCCCCCACAGCACCAGGGCGAGCTTGCCGAACTCGCTCGGCTGGAGCTGGAACGGCCCCCGATCGAGATCCAGTTCTGGTTGCCGTTGACCGACATCCCTATCCCCGGCACCTGCACCAGGGCCATCAGGAACACGGCACCGGCCAGGATCGGGTAGGCCAGCGCCCGGTGCAGCTTCACCGGCATCCGCATGGCGAGCAGCAGCAGCCCGCGCCGATCAGGGCGGCGAGGGCCTGCTTGCGGAAGAAGTACGACCCCGGCAGGGACAGCTGGAGCGCGGTGATCTGGGAGGCCGAGTAGACCATCACCAGGCCGAGGACGGTGATCAGCGAGCTGCCGCCCAGGATCAGGTAGTAGGCGGTGAGCGGCCGGTCCCAGGCGCGGCGCAGGCGCGTGTGCAGGCGTACGACGGGATTCTCGCGCTGGGGCGGCGGGGCGGGGCGGCGGGGCGCCCGCTGCACGGGCGGCCGACCGGTGCGGCTAACGGGCATCGGCGCCTCCGCTGTCACTCGCGCGTCCCACGCGTCCCTCCCGAGGTCGCCCGGCACAGGCGGCCGGGTCTACTGCGCGCCGAGTTCGCGAACGGCCTGGGCGAACGCGTCGCCGCGCTTGTTGTAGTTGGTGAACATGTCCATCGAGGCGCAGGCCGGGGCGAGCAGCACCGTGTCGCCGGGCCTCGCGAGCCGCCGCGCCTCCTGGACGGCCTGGAGCATCGCCCCAGTGTCGGTCCGGTCGAGGTCCACGACGGGTACTTCCGGGGCGTGTCGCGCCAGGGCTTCGCGGATCAGGGCGCGGTCGGCGCCGATGAGCACGGCGCCGCGCAGCCGCTTCGCGGCGCCCGCGACGAGTTCGTCGAAGGTGGCGCCCTTGGCGAGCCCTCCGGCGATCCACACGATCGACTCGTACGCCGCCAAGGACGCCTCGGCGGCGTGGGTGTTGGTGGCCTTGGAGTCGTCGACGTAGGCCACGCCGTCCACGTCGGCGACGTGCGCGATGCGGTGGGCGTCGGGGGTGAAGGCCCGCAGCCCGTCCCGCACGGCCGCGGCGGGGACGCCGAAGGCGCGGGCGAGGGCCGCGGCGGCGAGGGCGTTGGCGATGTTGTGCGGCGCCGGCGGGTTCACGTCGGAGACCTCGGCCAGCTCCTGGGCGTTCTTGTGCCGGTCCGCGACGAAGGCGCGGTCGACCAGGATGCCCTCCACGACGCCGAGTTGGGAGGGCGCCGGGGTGCCGAGGGTGAAGCCGATGGCCCGGCAGCCCTCCTCGACGTCGGCCTCGCGGACCAGGTCCTCGGTGGCCTTGTCGGCGACGTTGTAGACGCAGGCGCCCCGGTTGCCCTCGTAGACGCGGCCCTTGTCGCGGGCGTACGCCTCCATGGAGCCGTGCCAGTCGAGGTGGTCGGGGGCGAGGTTGAGCACGGCCGCGGAGTGGGCCCGCAGCGAGGGCGCCCAGTGCAGCTGGTAGCTGGACAGCTCCACCGCCAGGACGTCGTACCGCTCCTCGCCGGTGACCGCGTCCAGCAGGGAGACGCCGATGTTGCCGACGGCGGCCGTGCGCAGCCCGGCGGCCTTCAGGATCGACGCCAGCATCTGGACGGTGGTGGTCTTGCCGTTGGTGCCGGTCACGCAGAGCCAGGGCGCGGCGTCGGGGCCGCGCAGCCGCCAGGCCAGTTCGACGTCGCCCCAGACCGGCACGCCGGCCGCGTCGGCGGCGGCGAACAGCGGTTTGGTGGGCTTCCAGCCCGGTGCGGTGACGATCAGCTCGGTGCCCTCGGGGAGGGTGTCGCCGTCGCCGAGGCGGACGGTGACGCCGAGCCGTTCCAGCTCGGCCGCCTGGGCCCGGGCGCGTTCGTCGTCGCCGTCGTTGACGACCGTGACGATCGCGCCGAGCCCGTGCAGCACCTTGGCCGCCGGGACGCCGGAGACGCCGAGCCCGGCGACGGTGACGTGCTTGCCGGAGAATTCCGAGGACTCCGAAGACACCGAGGAGGTCACTTGTCCGCTGCCCATCCCGCGTAGAAGAGGCCCAGTCCGACGATCACACAGATGCCCTGGATGATCCAGAAGCGGACCACGACAAGGACCTCGGACCAGCCTTTGAGTTCGAAGTGGTGCTGGAGTGGTGCCATCCGGAAGACCCGCTTGCCGGTCAGGCGGAACGAACCGACCTGGATCACCACGGACATGGTGATCAGGACGAACAGGCCGCCGAGGATGGCGAGGAGCAGCTCGGTGCGGGAGCAGATCGCCAGACCCGCGAGCACGCCGCCGAGCGCGAGCGAACCGGTGTCGCCCATGAAGATCTTGGCCGGCGAGGTGTTCCACCACAGGAAGCCGAGGCAGGCGCCCATCAGCGCGGACGCGACCACCGCCAGGTCGAGGGGGTCTCTCACCTCGTAGCAGGCGCCCGGGTTGGTCAGGGTCTGCGCGTTGGCGCAGGACTCCTGGAACTGCCAGACGCCGATGAAGGTGTAGGCGCCGAAGACCAGGACGGAGGCGCCGGTGGCCAGGCCGTCGAGGCCGTCGGTGAGGTTCACGCCGTTCGACATCGCGAGGATCATGAACAGCGCCCAGACCACGAACAGCACCGGTCCGATCGACCAGCCGAAGTCGGTGATGAACGACAGCTTGGTGGAGGCCGGGGTGTTGCCGCGGTTGTCCGCGAACTGCAGCGACAGCACGGCGAAGGCGATGCCGACGATCAGCTGGCCGGCCATCTTCGCCTTGGCCCGCAGACCCAGCGAACGCCGCTTGACGATCTTGATGTAGTCGTCGAGGAAGCCGACCAGGCCCATGCCGACCATCAGGCCGAGCACGAGCAGGCCCGAGAAGGTCGGCGCCGCGTCCGCCTCGGGGTCCAGCGAGCTGGTGATCACCTTGGCCAGGAAGTAGGCGGCGACCGTGGCCAGGATGAAGGCGATGCCGCCCATCGTCGGCGTACCGCGCTTGCTGGCGTGCTCGCGCGGTCCGTCGTCGCGGATGTACTGGCCGTAGCCCTTGCGGGCCAGGAGCTTGATCAGCAGCGGGGTGCCGATCAGGGTGAGGAAGAGGCCAATGACTCCTGCGAACAGGATCTGCTTCATCATCGGGCGGCAACCTCACCCTCGGCGCCGGGCTCGAGCAGCGCCGCCGCGACGCTCTCCAGCCCCACCGAACGGGACGCCTTCACGAGTACGACGTCCCCCGGGCGCAACTCGCTGCGCAACAGGTCGACCGCCGCCTGTGCGTCGGACACGTGCACCGACTCCTCACCCCACGAACCCTCGTTATATGCGCCCAGTTGCAGCCAGGCGGCTTCCCTGCCGCCGACCGCGACGAGCTTGCTGACGTTGAGCCGGACGGCGAGCCGTCCGACCGCGTCGTGCTCGGCGAGCGCCTCGTCCCCGAGCTCGGCCATCTTGCCGAGCACCGCCCACGTCCGGCGCCCCTTGCCGATGGCCGCCAGCGCGCGCAGGGCGGCCTTCATGGACTCGGGGTTCGCGTTGTAGGCGTCGTTGACGACCGTCACGCCGTCCGGGCGCTCGGTGACCTCCATCCGCCAGCGGGAGAGGGAGCCCGCCTCGGAGAGCGCGCGGGCGATCTCGTCTGCGGACATGCCCAACTCGTGGGCGACGGCGGCCGCGGCGAGCGCGTTCGACACGTGGTGCTCACCGTACAGGCGCATGGTCACATCACTCGCACCGGAGGGTGTGTGAAGCCTGAAGGAGGGCTGTCCGGTGTCCGTGAGTCGCACGTTCTCGGCACGGACGTCCGCTTCGTCGGACTCTCCGAAAAAGACCACCTTCGCCTTCGTACGGGAGGCCATGGCCCGTACGTAGGGGTCGTCCGCGTTGAGGACCGCCACCCCGCCGTCGTCGGCCGCGGGGAGCGACTCCACGAGTTCGCCCTTGGCCTGCGCGATCTGCTCCCGGCCGCCGAACTCGCCGATGTGTGCGGAGCCGACGTTCAGGACCAGGCCGATGCGCGGCGGGGTCAGTTCGGTGAGGTACCGGATGTGGCCGATGCCGCGGGCGCCCATCTCCAGCACCAGGAAACGGGTCTCCTCGGTGGCGCTGAGGGCGGTGAGCGGCAGCCCGATCTCGTTGTTGAGCGAGCCGGGCGTGAACACCGTCGGCGCCTTGCGCTCGAGCACCTGGGCGATGAGGTCCTTGGTGCTGGTCTTGCCGGCGGAGCCGGTGAGGGCCACGAGGGTGGCCCCCAGGCGCCGTACGACGTGGCGGGCGAGGGCGCCGAGGGCGGACTGCACGTCGTCCACCACGATCGCGGGCACGCCGACGGGGCGGGAGCCGAGCACGGCCACCGCTCCGGCCTCGACGACCGCCTGGGCGAAGTCGTGGCCGTCCACGCGCTCGCCGACGAAGGCGACGAAGAGGCTGCCGGGCCCCGCCTCGCGGGAGTCCCGGACGACCGGCCCGGTGACCTCGACGGACGGATCCGGTATGTCGTGCATCTGCCCGCCGACGACTTCTGCGATCTCGGCGAGAGAGAGGGCGATCACAAGTTCATCCCCTGGATCTTCTGGATTGTCATCCCCGGGTCCTTCGAAGGGTCAACGGCCCTGGGACTTCTGGATGGCTTCGCGCAGCACCTGGCGGTCGTCGAACGGGCGGACCACGCCGGCGATGTCCTGGCCCTGCTCGTGGCCCTTGCCCGCGACCAGCACGGTGTCGCCGGGTTCGGCGCGGGCGACCGCGGCGGCGATGGCGGCGGCCCGGTCCTCGAAGACCTGGACCTCGCCCCGCTCGTGCGCGGCACGGACGCGGCGCCCTGGAGCATGGTCGCGAGGATCGCGAGGGGGTCCTCGGACCGGGGGTTGTCGGAGGTGAGCACGGCGGTGTCGGCGTGCCGGGCCGCGGCGGCGCCCATCGGCGCGCGCTTGGTGGTGTCCCGGTCGCCGCCGCAGCCGAGGACGATGTGCAGCCTGCCCTCGGTGACCTTGCGCAGCGCCTTGAGGACGGACTCGACGGCGTCGGTCTTGTGCGCGTAGTCGACCACCGCGAGGTACGGCTGGCCGGCGTCCACCCGCTCCAGGCGCCCGGGCACACCGGGCACGGCGGCCACCCCGTCGGCGGCCGACCGGGGGTCGAGGCCGGCGGCGGCGAGGGCGACGATCGCGGCGAGGGTGTTGGCCACGTTGAAGGGGCCGGGCAGCGGGGACTTGGCGGCGATCCGCTCGCCCTCGGGGCCGACGACCGTGAACGCCGAGTCCAGCGGGCCGACCTCGACGTCCTCGGCGCGCCAGTCCGCGTCGGGGTGGCCCTCGGCGGAGTAGGTGATCACCGGGACGCCGGCCTCCTTGGCCAGCCGGCGGCCGTACTCGTCGTCGACGTTGACCACGCCGAGCCTGCTGCGCAGCGGCGTGAACAGCTGCGCCTTGGCCTGGAAGTAGTCCTCCATGCCGGAGTGGAACTCCATGTGCTCCGGGCTGAGGTTGGTGAAGACGGCGACGTCGAAGACGCAGCCGTCGACCCGGCCCAGCACCAGGGCGTGGCTGGAGACCTCCATGGCGACCGCCTCGGTGCCGCGCTCGCGCATGACCGCGAACAGGGCCTGGAGGTCGGTGGCCTCGGGCGTGGTCCGCTCGGACTTGATGCGCTCGTCGCCGATGCGCATCTCGACCGTGCCGATCAGGCCGGTGGACTTCGCCGTGCGCAGACCGCCCTCGACCAGGTAGGCGGTGGTGGTCTTGCCGGAGGTGCCGGTGATGCCGATCTGGAGCAGGTCGCGGCCCGGGTGGCCGTAGATCGTGGCCGCCAGCTCGCCCATCCGCGCGCGCGGGTCGTCGACGACGAGCGCCGGCAGACCGGCCGCGGCGGCGCGCTCGGCGCCGGACGGGTCGGTCAGCACCGCGGCGGCGCCCAGACCGGCGGCCTGGGTGACGAAGTCGGCGCCGTGGGCGCGGGCTCCGGGCAGGGCGGCGTACAGGTCGCCGGGGCGGACGGCGCGCGAGTCATGGGTGATGCCCGTGATCTCGGCGGAGCCCTCCGGCGCAGCGACACCCAGCTGGCCGGCGAGTTCCGCGAGGGGTGTGGCGGAGACCTGCGTCGGCCGGGGCGGTCCCGGGTATGTCACGGGTTGGCCCTTCTGGGTGGTTTGGGACTGATCAGGCTGTGGCACGGCGGTGAGCGTACCGGGCGCACCCGCTTCCGGGCGAAGCGAGGGGCGGGGGGAGGCCTCGGGGCCGCTGTGGTTCCCGGGATCGGGGGTGATCGTTGTCACGGGTGGTTCCTGGTGGCTCGGTACGGCAACGGTGCTGATCAGGGTGTGAAGGTGACCGGGATGTCGGCGGGGGCGGCGCCGGTCGGCGGGACCTGGAGGGTCTTCAGGGCGAACTCCATCACCTGCTTGTAGATGGGGCCGCAGATCTGGCCGCCGAAGTAGCTGCCCTTGGTGGCGTTCTGGATGGCGCAGTAGACGGTGACCCGGGGCTGGTCGGCGGGGGCGAACCCGGCGAACGACGAGGTGTAGCCCTTGTACTTGCCGGTGGCCGGATCCACGCGGTTGGCCGTGCCCGTCTTGCCCGCGACCCGGTAGCCGGGGATGCGGGCCTTGGTGCCGGTGCCCTCCTCGTCGTCGACGACGGACTCCAGCATCTGCGCGAGCGTCTTCGCGGTCTTCTCGCTGACCACACGGGTCTTCTCGGGCTTCGGGGCGGGGGTGAAGCGGCCGTCGGGGCCCTTCGTGCCGCGCACGAGCGTGGGCTCGATCCGGACGCCGCCGTTGGCGATCGTCGAGAAGACGGACGCCGCCTGGAGCGCGTTGACGGACACGCCCTGGCCGAAAGGAATCGTGTACTGCTGCGAGGTCGACCACTGGTCCGGGGGCGCGAGGATGCCCTTGGTCTCGCCCGGGAAGCCGAGCCCGCTGTAGGCGCCGATGCCGAACTTGCGCAGGTAGGAGTGGAGCACCCGGTTGGACTCCGCCTGGTTCTCGCCCAGCTGGCCGGTGGCCAGGATGGTCCCGATGTTGCTGGACTTGGCCAGCACGCCGTTGAGCGTGAGGTACCAGGTGGGGTGGTCGACGTCGTCCTTGAACAGCCGGTCGCCGCGGTGCAGCCGGTTGGGGACCGTCACCCGGGTCAGCGGCGTGGCGACGTTCTCCTCCAGTACCGCGGCCATCGACATGACCTTGGCGGTCGAGCCGGGTTCGAAGGCGTCCTGGAGGGCGGCGTTGCCGAGCGCCTCGGGGTCGGCGTGCGCGAGGTCGCCGGGGTCGAAACCGGGTGAGTTGGCCATGGCGAGGATCTCGCCGGTGCGGGTGTCCTGGACGATGACATAGCCGCCGTCGGCCGCGGACTTCTTCACCTGCTCGCTGATGGCGTGCTGGGCGGCCCACTGGATGTCGCGGTCGATGGTCAGCTCGACGTCGCTGCCGGGCACGGCCGGGGTCTCGGTGGAGCCGACGGTGGGGACCCGGAGCCCGCCGGACTGGGCGTAGCGGATCTTGCCGTCCTTGCCGGCCAGCGTCTTGTCCAGCTTGCGCTCCAGGCCGCCGCTGCCCTCGCCCTCGGAGTTCACCCAGCCGAGGACTCCGGCGGCGAGGGTCCCGTTCGGATAGACACGCTTGCTGCTGGGGTCGGCGAAGACGCCGGCCAGCACGTTGACCGTGGACCGGTCCGACTCCGCCTTCTTGGCCAGGGCCGTCTTCAGGTCCTTGATCTGGTTCCAGACCTGCGGGGTGCGGCTGCGGGCGAGGCGGACGTAGCGCAGTTCCTCGTTCTCCGGGCGGAGCTTCGCGACCAGGTCCTCCTGGTCCACGCCGAGGATGGGGGCGAGGAGCGCGGCGGCCTGCTCGGGGCCGTCGCCGACCTTCAGCTGCTCGCGGGTGAACATCGTGGGGTCGGCGGTGATGTCGTAGGCGTCCACGGTGGTCGCCAGGGCCACGCCGTTGCGGTCGGTGATGCCGCCGCGCTCGGCGGGAGGGTGTGCACGACGTAGCGGTTCTGCTCGGCCCGGGCGGCGAAGGTGCCGGCGTCGACGGCCTGCACCTGGAGCAGCCGCACGGTGAAGGCGACGAGGACCAGGGTCAGGGCCAGGCCGATCAGCCGCAGCCGGGGCCGCGGGCTGCCGAGCCGGATGGTGCGCGGCGCGGCCGGGCGGCCGGGGCCGGGCCGGCGGGGCGGGCGCGCGCCGGGCCCCGGCCTGCGCCCCTGGCCGCCGGAGCGGGCGGGCCGGGCGGGTCCGGGCACGCGGCGGCGCGGCGGTTCCCTGTCGGACACCTGTGTCACCTGCCGGAGGTAGGGGTCGGGGTGGGCGTGGGCGCGGCGGGTGTCGCGGCCGGTGCCGTCGGCGGCTGCGTGGGGCCGGGGCGGTGCCCGGCGCGGTGGCGCCGGGGGCGGGACGGCCGGGGTCGTGGTGGCGAGCGGCTCCGGCGGCCCGATGAGCGCCTCGGGGGCGACGACGAGGGGGGTGGCGGGGCCGGACGCGGGGCCGGCGGACCCCTTCACGGTGCCGTCGGGGGCGAGGAACGCGGGGTCCCCGCCGGGCACCATGCCCAGCTCACGGGCCCGGCGCTGGAGCGCCTGCGGGGCGGAGTAGGCGTCGACGTCGCGCTGGAGGGCCTGCTCCTGGTCGGTGAGGTTCTTGGTCTCCTCCTTGAGGTCGTCCAGCCGGAACGAGCCCTCGCTCAGGGCGGAGTTCAGCACCAGCAGCACGATGAGACCGCCGCCGAGCAGCAGGACGACGAGGAGGACGAAGGGCGTCCGGGCGGCCCGCGCCCGGCCCGCCGGCAGCAGCCGGGCCAGCCGCGCGGCCCTGCCCTTGAGTTCCGGTTTCCTGCTCACTCGCCCTCCCCGTGACGGCCGCCCCGCCCGCACCGGATCCCGGCGCGTGCCCGCGTCGTCCCGCCGCCGGCCCGAAGGCCTGGCCCCGCTGGGCAGGCGGGACCGTGCGGACACCCCCTGGGGCCGCCACCGGCCCCTGCCCGCGCCTCGGCTGCCTCACTCGACGTCCTCCCTGATGCGCTGGGCCCCGCGCAGCCGGGCCGGCGCCGCGCGCCGGTTCTCGGCGATCTCTTCCTCGGTGGGAAGTTCGGCACCGCGCGTGAGCAGCTTGAGCCGGGGTGCGTAGCGCTCCGGGACCACCGGGAGGCCGGGCGGCGCGGTGTTGGCGGCACCGGCCGCGAACACCTGTTTGACCAGGCGGTCCTCCAGCGAGTGGTAGGACAGCACGGCGATCCGCCCGCCCACGGCGAGCGCCTTCACGGCCGCGGGGATCGCCCGCTCCAGCACCGACAGCTCGCCGTTGACCTCGATGCGCAGCGCCTGGAAGGTGCGCTTGGCCGGGTTGCCGCCGGTGCGCTTGGCGGCCTGGGCAGCGCGGCCCGGATCAGCTCCACCAGCCGGGCGCTGGTGGTGAACGGCTCCTTCTCGCGTTCGCGCACGATGGCCGCCACGATCCGCTTGGCCTGCTTCTCCTCGCCGTACGCGCGCAGGATCCGCACCAGCTCGCCGGGCGGGTAGGTGTTGAGGACCTCGGCGGCGCTGATGCCGGTCGTCTGGTCCATGCGCATGTCGAGCGGGGCGTCCTGGGCGTAGGCGAAGCCGCGGTCGGCCTCGTCGAGCTGCATGGAGGAGACACCGAGGTCGAACAGGATCCCCTGGACGCGCGGGACGCCGAGCCGGTCGAGGACGTCGGGCAGCTCGTCGTAGACGGCGTGCACCAGCGTGGCGCGCTGCCCGTACCGCGCGAGCCGCTCGCCGGACAGGCGCAGCGCCTCCTTGTCGCGGTCGAGGGCGACGAGCCGCGCCTCGGGGAACCGCTCCAGCAGCGCCTCGCTGTGGCCGCCGAGGCCGAGCGTGCAGTCGACGACCACGGAGCCCGGCTCCTGGAGGGCGGGTGCCAGCAGGTCCAGGCACCGCTGGAGCATCACCGGGACGTGTCGACTCTGGCTCAACGGGGACGGCCTCTCAGGTCCGGCGCGACGGCACGCACCCCGGGTCCCCGCCCTCCCCCGGCAAGCCAGGGAACCCCCGGAGAAGGGGAGGCCTGCCGGCGCCGGAAGCGTCAGCCGACCGTGAGCGGGGGAGGCCGAGCCGTGCGTACGCGCCGCGCACGTGGGGAGATCCGGGGTCTGCGGCGCCCAGGTCTCCGGGTCATTCACCAGCGGGGAGAGCCTCGCCTCCCGCTTCGCGTCACTTTAGTCCACCCTGTCTCCCGGTCAATCAACCGGCCTGCGCGTCGCGGGCCGAGGCGGCCTCGAAGCGCCCGGCCGCGGGTCGTCACCCGGACGGAGGGAGTCACATGACCCCCGTGGGTTAACTCACACCGGCACCCGTCGACGCGCGTTGTTGCCCCTTGTCCCCTTCTTTGTCCCTTTCTTTGTGCCTCTCCGGCCCGGTCCGGGGCCCCCTCACGGCGGGCCCCGACCGCCGGTGACCAGTAACGTCATGGGTATGACGACTTCTGCATCGGTTCCCGCAGGCTCCGAGTCCGCCATAGCCGGCGCCGGCTCCGTCACCGACCGCCTCGTCGCGGCGAACGAGCGGTACGCCGCCGAGTTCGCCGACGCGGACCTGGACGCGCGCCCCGCCCTCCACGTCGCCGTCGTGGCCTGCATGGACGCACGGCTGGACGTGACCGCCGCACTCGGGCTGCGCAACGGCGACGCCCATGTCATCCGCAACGCGGGCGGCGTCGTCACGGACGACGTGATCCGCTCCCTGACCATCAGCCAGCGCAAGCTGGGCACGCGCAGCGTGGTGCTCGTCCACCACACGGGCTGCGGCATGGAGACCCTCACCGAGGACTTCCGCGGCGAGCTGGAGACCGAGGTCGGCCAGCGCCCGGCCTGGGCGGTGGAGTCGTTCCGGGACGTGGACCAGGACGTGAGGCAGTCGCTGCGGCGGGTGCGGACCTCGCCCTTCCTGCTCCACACCGACGACGTGCGCGGCTTCGTGTACGACGTGAAGACGGGTCTGCTGCGCGAAATCGACCCCGAGGGCTGACCACCGGTCCGGCCCACCCGCCGAGAAGCGCCGCAAACCGTCGTAACGTCTGACAATTCGCGGCCAGTTGTCCACAGGCGAGTGACACGAATCGGTAACGGCGGCAAGAATGCGGGAAGTGGCGTCGCGCGGAACTTTTCCCGCGTGGTGTCCGTGTTCGGGGTGGGCCGGTCCGCAGTGCCAGGGCATCGGTCCGGAAATCTGGGGTAACCCCTTGCTCCTCAGTGAGCGTGGGGACGGGCCGAGGAGGGCCGGGTGACGACCTATGACGATCGAGCGAGCCTCACGGATCTGACCGCGGTGGTCGAGCGCGTACGCGGATCGGTGGAAGGCGTGATCGAGGGCAAGCCCGAGGTCGTACGGCTCTCGCTGACCGTGCTGCTCGCCGAGGGACACCTGCTGATCGAGGACGTCCCCGGGGTCGGCAAGACCATGCTGGCCAAGGCGCTGGCGCGGTCCGTCGACTGTTCCGTGCGGCGCATCCAGTTCACGCCCGACCTGCTGCCCTCGGACATCACGGGCGTGTCGATCTGGGACCAGCAGCGCCGTGACTTCGAGTTCAAGCCCGGCGCGATCTTCGCGCAGGTGGTGATCGGCGACGAGATCAACCGCGCCTCGCCGAAGACCCAGTCCGCGCTGCTGGAGTCGATGGAGGAACGCCAGGTCACCATCGACGGCCAGAGCTACGAGCTGCCCAGCCCGTTCATGGTGGTGGCCACGCAGAACCCGGTCGAGATGGAGGGCACCTATCCGCTGCCCGAGGCGCAGCGCGACCGCTTCATGGCCCGGGTGTCCATCGGCTATCCGTCCGCGGACGCCGAGCTGCAGATGCTCGACGTGCACGGCGGGGTCAACCCGCTGGACGACCTCCAGCCGGTGGCCCACGCCCACGAGATCGTGAAGCTGATCGAGGCGGTCCGCGGCGTGCACGTCGCCGAGCCCGTCCGGCGGTACGCGGTGGACCTGGTCGCCGCCACCCGCACCCACCCCGATCTCAGACTCGGCGCCTCGCCGCGCGCCACCCTGCACCTGCTGCGCGCGGCGAAGGCGGCCGCCGCCCTGGAGGGCCGGGAGTACGTGCTGCCGGACGACGTGCAGGCCCTCGCCGTCGCCGTCCTGGCCCACCGCCTGCTGCCGACGGCCCAGGCCCAGCTCAACCGCCGCACCGCCGAGCAGGTCGTCCAGGAGATCCTGCAGCGTACGCCGGTGCCCGCCGCCGCACCCCAGCAGGCGGGCGCCTTCGGACTCGGCCGCGGCGGCCCGGCGTACGGCCAGCAGCCGCCGCGGAGGCTGTGATGTCCGGCGGGGGACGGGGCCGGCGGACGGCGAGCGGGGCGACCGGGGCGGCGTCCGTACCGCCCTGGCCGGCCTGACCACCCGCGGCCGGTCCTTCCTCGCCGCCGGTATCGCCGCGGGTGTCTGCGCCTACGTCCTCGGGCAGAGCGATCTGCTCCGGGTGGGCCTGCTCCTGGCGGTGCTGCCGCTGGTGTGCGTCCTGGTCCTGTACCGCACGCGCTACCGCGTCGCGGGCAGCCGCCGGCTCTCCCCCGGACGGGTCCCGGCGGGCAGCGAGGCCCGGGTCCATCTGCGCGTCGAGAACGTCTCGCGGCTGCCCACCGGCCTGCTCATGCTCCAGGACCGGGTGCCCTACGTGCTCGGCCCGCGCCCCCGCTTCGTGCTCGACCGGGTCGAGGCCGGCGGCCGGCGCGAGGTGTCCTACCGGGTCCGCTCCGACCTGCGGGGCCGGTACCCGCTGGGGCCGCTCCAGCTGCGTCTGACCGATCCGTTCGGCATGTGCGAGCTGACCCGCTCCTTCTCCACCTACGACACGCTCACCGTGATCCCGCGGGTCGAGGCACTGCCGCCGGTGCGCCTCGGCGGCGAGGCCAAGGGGTACGGCGAGGGGCGGCAGCGCTCCCTGGCCCTGGCGGGCGAGGACGACGTGATCCCCCGCGGCTACCGCTACGGCGACGACCTGCGCCGCGTGCACTGGCGCTCCACCGCGCGGTACGGCGAGCTGATGGTGCGCCGCGAGGAGCAGCCGCAGCGCGCCCGCTGCACGGTGCTGCTGGACACCCGGGGCGTCGCCTTCGCGGGCGCGGGCCCCGGCTCGGCGTTCGAGTGGGCGGTGTCGGGTGCGGCCTCCGTGCTGGTGCACATGCTGGAGCGGGGCTTCTCGGTGCGGCTGCTCACCGACACCGGCAGCGTGGTGCCCGGCGAGGGCGCCGACGGTTTCGCGGGCGCGAGCCAGGAGTCGGCGGACGCGGCCGGGCTGATGATGGACACCCTCGCGGTGATCGACCACTCCGACGGCACGGGCCTGTCCCGGGCCTACGACGTGCTGCGCGGCGGCGGCGAGGGGCTGCTCGTGGCCTTCTTCGGCGACCTCGACGAGGAGCAGGCGGCGGTGGCCGCCCGGATGCGGCAGCGCAGCGGCGGCGCCCTCGCCTTCGTCCTGGACAGCGACGCGTGGCAGCGGGAACCGGCCGGCGTGCCCGGACCGTTGGACGGGGCGGAGGAGCGGCTGCGGTCGCTGCGCGAGGCCGGCTGGACGGCCGTGAGCGTGCCGCGGGGGGTCTCCTTGGAGGAGCTGTGGCGCCGGGCGGACCGGGAGCGTTCGGGCGCCGCGGCGGCGAGCGGCGGGGAGGGGGCGTGATGAGCGGGCGGGCACGGCTGACGGTGTGCGCGTGGGCGGCCACGCTGATGGCGTCCTGTGCGCTGCTGCCCCTGGTCGAACCGGCCACGTGGATCTTCCAGGCCGCGTTCCTGCTGGGTGTCGTCTCGGTGGTGGGGTCCGCGGCCCGGCGGGTGCCGCTGGCCCGGCCGCTGACCGTGGCGGCCCAGGCGCTGGTGGCGTTGCTGCTGCTGACCGTGGTCTTCGCCCGCGGGCAGGCGCTGGCCGGGCTGATACCCGGCCCGGAGGCGTTCGCCCGGTTCGCCGAGCTGCTGCGCCAGGGCGGGGACGACATCGCGCGGTACGCGATCCCGGCGCCCCTGGAGTCCGACGGCATCCGGCTGATGCTGGTCGGCGGGGTCCTGGTGATCGGGCTGCTGGTGGACACGCTCGCGGTGACGTTCCGCAGCGCCGCCCCGGCCGGGCTGCCGCTGCTCGCGCTGTACTCGGTGGCGGCGGGACTGTCCGACGGCGCCGCCGACTGGCTGTGGTTCCTGGTCGCGGCGGCCGGCTATCTGATGCTGCTGCTGGCCGAGGGGCGGGACCGGCTCGCCCAGTGGGGCCGTGTCTTCGGCGGAGCGCCGCGGACGCCGGGCGCCGAGCCGGGCGGCGCCGTGGCCCCGTGCGCACCGGCCGGCGCATCGGCGTGGTGGTACTGGGCGTCGCCGTCGTCGTGCCGCTCGCCCTGCCGGCGATGAACGGCGGTCTGCTGGACGGCACGGGCACGGGCGTGGGCTCCGGCACCGGCGGCGGAGGCACGATCTCGGCGGTGAACCCGCTGGTCTCCCTGCGCGACAGCCTGAACGTGGACGAGAACCGCGAGGTCCTCACGGTCCGCACCGAGGCCGACGACTACGCGAACCTGTACCTGCGGATCGTGTCCCTGGACGAGTTCGACGGCACCACGTGGAAGCCGTCGAAGCGGCAGATCACCGCGGTCCCGGACGGGGCGTTCCCGACGCCGCCGGGCCTCGGTCCCGACATCCGGCGCACGGAGGTCGCGTCGACGATCACGGCCGCGGACTGGTACGCGCAGGACTGGCTGCCGATGCCGTACCCCCGAGCGGGGTGCGGGTCGCGGGCAACTGGCGGTACGAACCGGTGGGCATGACGCTCGTCGGCGACCACGGCCAGAACACCCGGGCCTGACGTACCAGGTGCGCAGCCTTCAGGTGGAGCCGACGGCGGAGCAGCTGGCGTCGGCGCCGCAGCCGCCGTCGGCCGTGCGGGAGGAGTACACGCAGCTGCCGGACTCGCTGCCGGCGGTCGTCGCGCGCACCGCCCGCGACGTCACGGCGGGCGCCTCGAACGCCTACGACCAGGCGGTCAGGCTCCAGGAGTACTTCGCGGTCAACGGCGGGTTCGAGTACGACACCGAGGTGGCGGTCGGCAGCGGATCGCAGGCGATCGCCCGGTTCCTGCGGGACAAGCAGGGCTTCTGCATCCACTTCTCCTTCGCCATGGCGGCGATGGCGCGGTCGCTGGACATCCCGGCCCGGGTGGCGGTCGGCTTCGCGCCGGGTTCCCCGCAGGCGAACGGCACGGTGTCGGTGGGGCTGCGGGACGCGCACGCCTGGCCCGAGCTGTACTTCGAGGGTGTGGGCTGGACCCGCTTCGAGCCGACCCCGACCCGCGGGTCGATCCCTCCCTACACCGTCCCGGACTCCCCCGGCAGCAGCACGCCGGATGTGGCCCGGCCCTCCCAGGAGGCGTCGTCGGCGCCCTCGGCGGCGCCCTCCGCGAGCGAGAGCTGCTCGGGTGAGCGGCGGCAGCTCGGGCCTGTGAGACCGAGGCCCCGCAGGCCGTGGTGCCGGCGGGCGGCGACGGGCCGAAGTGGTACGTGCTGCTGGCGTGGGTGCTGGGCGGGCTCGCGGTCCTCGCCGTCCCGCTGGCCCCGATGCTGTGGCGGATGCGCGGCCGGGCGGTGAGGCTCGGTCCGCACGCCCGGGCGAGGCCGGTGTGGCGCCGTCCACGCTGGCGGTCTGGCAGGAGCTGACGGACACCGCGTGGGACTTCGGGATCGCGCCGGACGAGTCGCTCACCCCGCGCAGGGCGGCGGCGCGGATCGCCCGGCTGGGCCGTCTCGAACCGGCCGCGGCGGCATCGGTGCACCGGGTCGCGGACGCCGTGGAGCAGGTCCTGTACGCGCCCCGTCCCCAGGCGGTGGCGGGCCTGACGGTCGACGTCCACCGGGTGGCCGCCGGTCTGCGGGCGGCGGCGGGGCGCGGCACGCGGCTGCGGGCCCTGTTCCTGCCGCGTTCGACCGTGCGGGTGGCCTGGGCGGCCTCGGCCTGGTGGACGGGCGTCCGCAGCCGGATCGCGGCGGCGCGGCCGGCCTGGCGCAGACCGTCGGGCCAGCGGGGCTGACCCGGCACGGGTCCCGGACGCCGGCGGCGTCCGGGCCTGCGGACCGACGCCGTCCGCCCTACGGGGGCCGAGGGCGGCCCGCCCGCAGTGGGGACCCGGGCGACAGCCCCGACGCCGCTCAGCGGAACGCAGCCTTCCACCGAGCAGGCCTCAGTCCTCGCCCCAGCGGAACGCAGCCCTCCCCACCAAGGAGGTCTCAGTTCCCACCCCCCGGCGGACCTCAGCCCCCCACCGAGGAGGTCTCCAGTCCCCACCCCGGCGGACCTCAGCCCGACGCCGGCGGGGACGGGCCCCTGGCCTGAGCTGGGCGCACCCCTCCGCCTCCGGCGGCGGCGCCGGCGTCCGGCCGGGGCGGGCGCGGCGCCGAGGGGCGGGGGGCATGCGTGAGGGGGTGGCCACCGGCAGGGTGGCCACCCCCTCACGCATGTCTTCAGATGTCGGGCGGACCGACGGCTAATGCCCGCCCTGCTGCTCATCGCGGCGCCGCTGCCAGCGCTCCTCGATGCGCTCCATCATGGAGCGTTTCTGCCGTCCCTGTCGGCGTCCATGGGGTGCTGCGGCCCCGGCCGCGGGCTGCTCGCCCGGCTTGGGGCCTTGCGCCAGCCGGTCACGGCGAGGACCGCACAGCCCAGCATGACGAGGAATCCCACGACGCTGAGCCAGACCTGCTGGGCGACCATACCGGCCATGAGGAGCGCAATACCCACGAGGAAGCCCGCGACCGCCTGGTAGACCCGTCGCCGGGTGTACGTACGCAGCCCGCTACCCTCGAGCGCTGTCGCGAACTTGGGATCTTCGGCGTACAGCGCTCGCTCCATCTGCTCGAGCATGCGCTGCTCGTGCTCCGAGAGCGGCACGGAGTCCTCCTCATCGTGCAGTCGCCGGGGCGACCCGGGGGTCCCTTCAGGATAGGCAGGGAATCGCCCCGTGAAACCCGCCCCTCTGCGCCAATTGGCCAACCGGTCTCCGCCATGAACGTCCCGGCTCGCTGAGGTTCCCATTCCCCGGCGGCCGACCGGTCATGCCGGGCGGTCTCCCTCGATCATACGGCGACAGGCCCCCGTTCGGGGGCCTGTGGCGTACTCCATCTGCAGCCGAGGAGCTGATCAGCGGCGCGTCACGCGGGTGACGCGAGCACCGCCGGCCTCTCAGGCCTCCTGGGTCCCAGAGGCCTCACCGAGCACATGGAGCTGCGTCGCGACGGAGTGGAAGGCGGGCAGCTCCGCCGCCGCGGCCTCCAGCTTCAGCAGCGCGTCCATGGCCCGGGCTCGGTGTCCACCAGCACACCGGGACCAGGTCGGCGAAGACCCGCACGCCGTGCACCGCGCCCACGCGCAGGCCGGCGCTCTCGACCAGCCCGGTGAGCTGTTCCACCGTGAACCGGCGCGGCATGGGATCACCCGCCCCCCAGCGTCCGTCCGGGTCACCGAGGGCCTGCCGGGCCTCGCTGAAGTGTCCGGCGAGGGCGCGGGCGAGCACCGCTCCGCCCAGTCCGGCGGCGAGCAGGCTGAGCACGCCCTCGCCGCGCAGCGCCGCGACCGCGTTGCGGACGCCCTCGGCCGGGTCGTCCACGTACTCCAGGACGCCGTGGCACAGCACGGCGTCGTACCCGCCGCGCTCGACGACGTCGAAGAGGCCGTGAGCGTCGCCCTGGACGCCCTGCACACGGTCGTCGACGCCGGCCTCGGCGGCGCGGCGCTCCAGGGCGAACAGCGCGTTGGGGCTCGGGTCGACCACGGTGACGCGGTGGCCGAGACGGGCCAGCGGCACCGCGAAGTTGCCGCTGCCGCCCCCGGCGTCGAGAACGTCCAGCGCCTGGCGGCCCGTGGCCTTGACCCTGCGGTCGAGGGCGTCCTGGAGGACCTCCCAGACCACGGCGGTACGAAGGGCAGCGCGGGGCGCATGGGGTCCGGCACGGCAGTGACTCCTCGGCGCGTGCACCGCCTCTGACAGGGCGGAGCGAACGGGGTGCCTTCCCGGCACTGGTCCGGGAAGGACGGGCTTCAGGCGTCCCCCACCCTATTGCCTCCCGTGGCCGACGCGGTCATGGAGGCGCCGGTCACGGGAGTCATCCCGCGTCCGGCATGTCCCGCCTCCCGAGATCGCCCCGGTCCGGTCCGGGCAGGCTCGGTCCGGGCAGGCCTGTCCGGGACGGGCCCGGCCCGGGCCGCGCCGTGTCGGGCAGGTCCGTGTCGGGCAGGTCCGTGTCGGGGCGCGGCTGCGGCAGGACCGGCTGGAGGACCAGCATCCGCTCCACCAGGCGCAGGAACATCGCCACGTCCCGTATCAGGTCGTCGGCGTCCCGGCTGCTGGCCGCGCCCTGGATGCCCGCCTCGGCCCGGGCCCGGCGCCGGGCGCCGGAGGCGAACAGGGCGCTCCACTCGGTCAGCTCGGGCGCGATCTCGGGAGCACCTCCCAGGCGCTGCGGATGCGGGCGCGGGCCCGCGGCGAGGTCTCCGGGCGGCCCCGCGCGGCGAGCACGGCGGCGGCGGTGCGCAGGGCGGCGAGGTGGGCGCGCGCGTACCGCTCGTTCGGCGTTTCGAGGACGGCCGCCTCCTCCAGTCCGGCGCGGGCCTGGGCCAGCAGGTCGAGGGCGGCGGGAGGCGCGGTGGCCCGGCGGAGCACGGGGTGCACGTCGCTCGCCGGGCCGGTCAGTGAGGGGCAGGGCCTGCGGCGCGGCGCCGGCGGGCGGCGGCTGCGGACGGGTGGGCCATGACGAACCTCCTGTCGTCTGCGTGACGGCACGTCCTCATACGGGGTGCCGTATGTGCCCATCGTGAGGTATGGCACTGACAATCCCTTCTGACCAGGGCTTTTGCCTCGATCGGCAGTTCGGGCTAGCTTTTGCACTGACCAGTCAGTTCAAATTCGGGTGCCGGTGCGGCCGGCGCCCGCCAGGGGGTGGGAGCAGTGGACGGTCCGCACGGGCTGGACGTCACGGCCCGCGGCTTCGGACTGCGCGGACCGCGCGGGTGGGCGTTCCGCGGGGTGGACGTGGACGCCGGGCCGGGGTCGCTGATCGCGGTGGAGGGGCCGTCCGGATCGGGCCGGACCTGTCTGCTGCTGGCGCTCACCGGGCGGATGAAGCCCACCGAGGGCTCGGCCGCCGTGGGCGGCATGCGGCTGCCCCGGCAGATGGCCGCGCTGCGCCGGGTCAGCGCCCTCGCGCACGTGCCGGGCGTGACCGATCTGGAGCCCGCCCTGACCGTCGGCGAGCACCTGCGGGAGCGGGTGCTGCTGCAGCGCCGCTTCGGCGACTCGCTGCGCGGCCTGTTCGGCCCCCGGGGCCGGCGGGCGACGGAGGCGCGCCTGCGCATCGACCGGGCCCTGGAGGCCGCGGGCCTCGACCGCGAGGCGCTGCCCAAGGGCTCCCGCACGGCCGTAAGGGATCTGGAGCGGCTGGAGGCGCTGCGCCTGTCCATCGCCCTCGCCCTGCTCGGCCGTCCCCGGCTGCTGGGCGTCGACGACGCCGACCTCAAGCTCTCCGCCGCCGAGCGGGACGAGGTCTGGTCGCTGCTGACGTCGATCGCCGAGTCCGGCACGACCGTGGTCGCGGTGTGCGCCGAGGCGCCCGAGGGCGCGGTGCGGGTCTCCACCCGGGGGGCGGAGCCGCGTCCCGGCGGGGCGCCGGAGGCCGACGGCACCGACGACACCGACGACACCGACAGCACCGCCAACGGCACCGACAACACCGCCGACGGCACCGACGGCGGCACCGACCACGGCACCGACGACACCGAGGAGGCAGGCGATGCGCTCGCCGAGGCTGGCCGCGCTTGAGCTCAGGCGTTTCGGGCGGGGGCGTCTGCCGCGTGCCGCCCTGGTGGCCCTGCTGGTGCTGCCCCTGCTGTACGGCGCCCTGTACCTGTGGTCCTTCTGGGACCCGTACGGCCGCCTGGACCGCATCCCCGTGGCCCTCGTGAACGAGGACCGGGGGCGAGTGCCGGCGGCGAGAAGCTGACCGCCGGCGACGACATCACCGAGCGGCTGCGCGAGAGCGAGGTCTTCGACTGGCACGAGGTGAGCGCCGCCGAGGCCCGCCGGGGCGTCGAGGACGGCACCTACTACCTGTCGCTCACCATGCCCGCCGACTTCAGCCGGCGCATCGCCTCCAGCTCGGGCGACTCCCCGGAGACCGGCGCCCTCCAGGTGCGTACGAACGACGCGAACAACTACATCGTCGGGCAGATCTCCCGGACGGTGTTCGCCGAGGTGCGGCAGGCGGCGTCCACGAAGGCGTCGCGCTCGTTCCTGGACCGGATCTTCATCTCCTTCTCCGACATCCACGGCGAGACGGTGAAGGCGGCCGAGGGCGCCGACAAGCTGAAGGGCGGCATCGGCAAGGCGAAGAAGGGCTCCAAGGACCTCGCGGACGGCCTCAAGGACGCCCAGGACGGCAGCGGTGATCTCGCCAAGGGCCTGAAGAAGCTGCACAAGGGCGCCCGCGACCTCGACGACGGCGCCCAGCAGGTCGCCGACGGCACCCAGACGCTCGCCGACAAGGTCAACGGGCTGAACGGGAAGGTGGGCCCCTTCCTCAAGGACAACGAGAAGACCATCGGGGACACCGCCCGGCTCGTCGCCGACTCCTCCGGGTTCGTCCGCGACCATCTCGACACGCTCGTGGAGCGGGCGCCGGCCGCGGCCAAGGGCGCCCACGCGGCGAGCGACGCGCTGAGCGGCGTCCACAAGCGGCGCTGCGAGGAGCCGGCCCTGCCCGACGCCGCCTGCGCCGACCTGAAGAAGGCCAAGGACGCGGCGGCCGACGTCGCGGTGATCGCCGACGATCTCAACACGATCGTCGCCGACCACGACGGCGACCTGAAGAAGCTGGACGCGAACCTCGCCCTGCTGGAGAAGCAGGCCGCGGCCCTCGCCAAGGACGCCCCGCACCTCTCCGAGGACCTGGACGACGCCGTCAAGAAGGTCAACAAGCTGAACGACGGCGCCGGGAAGGTCGCGGCGGGCGCCGAGAAGCTGCGCAAGGGCTCGGCACGGCGAAGACCGGTGCCGTGGACCTGGACGAGGGCGTCGGCAGGCTCAAGACGGGCGCGGACGATCTCGAAGGCGGCATGTTCAAGCTGGTGGACGGCTCCACGAAGCTCGCCGGCGGCCTGCACGACGGCGCGGAGCAGATCCCCGACTACGACGAGCAGGACCGCGACCGGCGCACCGGCGTGATGGCGGACCCGGTGCGGCTCGTCTCCGACAACCTGCACCGCGCGCCCAACTACGGCACCGGGTTCGCCCCGTACTTCATCCCGCTGTCCCTGTGGGTGGGTGCGATGGTCGCGTACATGGTGATCGCGCCGATGAACCGGCGGGCGCTCGCCGCGGGCGCCTCGGCCTGGCGGATCGCGCTGGCCGGCTGGCTGCCGGTGGTGGCGATCGGCATGCTGCAGACGGTGGCGCTGATGTCGGTGCTGCACTGGGCGGTCGGCCTGGAGATGGCCCGGGCGGCCGGCACGGTCGGCTTCCTGTTCCTGGTCACGGCCTGCTTCACCGCCCTCGTGCAGTGGCTGAACGCCCGCTTCGGGGCGGCGGGCCGGATCCTGGTCCTCGCGCTGCTGATGCTCCAGCTGACCTCGGCGGGCGGCACCTACCCCGTGCAGACGTCTCCGGGCTTCTTCAACGCGCTCCACCCGTTCCTGCCGATGAGCTACGTCGTCGAGGCCCTCCGCCGGCTCATCACCGGCGGAGGTCTGGAACCGGTGTGGCAGGGGTGCGCGGTGCTGGCGGCGTTCACGCTGGGCGCCCTCGCGCTGACCGCGCTGTCGGCCCGCCGCCGGCAGGTGTGGACGCTGGACCGGCTGCACCCGGAGCTGACCCTGTGAGCCGTTCCGTGCGATCTTCGGCGCCGGTTCCTGTGACAATCAGGGCCATGGACAGCAGCAGCACCGCCTCGCCCGGCAGCCGCGGCCGGCGCGAGGCCACCCGGCAGAAGCTCTACGAGGCGGCCGTCACCCTCATCGCCGAGCAGGGCTTCTCCGCCACCACCGTGGACGAGATCGCCGAGCGGGCCGGGGTCGCCAAGGGCACGGTCTACTACAACTTCGCCAGCAAGTCCGTGCTCTTCGAGGAGCTGCTGCGGCACGGCGTGGGGCTCTTGACCGCGTCCCTGAAGGAGGCGGCGGAGGCCACCGCGCGCGCGGGCGGCAGCAAGGTCGACGCCCTGGACGCGATGGTCCGCGCGGGCCTGGTCTTCATCGACCGCTACCCGGCCTTCACCCAGCTGTACGTGGCCGAGCTGTGGCGCACCAACCGGGCCTGGCAGTCGACGCTGCTGGTGGTCCGCCAGGAGGCCGTGGCGGTGGTGGAGGGGGTGCTGCGCGAGGGTGTGGCGGCCGGTGAGTTCAGCGCGGAGATCGACGTTCCGCTGACGGCGGCCGCGCTGGTCGGGATGGTGCTGGTGGCCGCCCTGGACTGGAAGTCCTTCCAGCCGGAACGCTCGCTGGACGACGTGCACGCGGCCCTGTCCCGGCTCCTCCAGGGGCGCGTGTCCGGCCGCCCCTGAGCCTGCCCGGATGCCCTGAGCCCGCCCCGGACCCTGCCCCGGGCCTCCGCCGGACGCGGCGGGCGAGCTCGGGACGGCAGGCGGGAAGCCGGAAGCGCCGGTCCGTGCGGCCGCGTCCCCCGCGGGCCGGCGCCGGACCGGCGCTCCCTCGTGCTCCCCCGTACGTCCCCCGTTGGAACCCCCGTTTCTCGGTCGTCCCCGGGTCCCCCCGTGTCTCGCTCCCGCCGACCGGGGCCGGCGGAAGGAGCGGATCGCGGGCCCGGTTCCGTTCCGGCGCCCCGTGCCGCCGGTGCCGGAGCCGTGCCCCTCTCCGTGCCTCAACTGTGTCGTTCGCGCAGGCCGGGTCCCATCCGCGCGCGTACTCATCCCGCCGGCTAGGTACGGATACTCAGACCTGCGCACTCCCGCCCAGGCAGCGGGAACACCGCAGGTCACCGGCCCCTGGGACGGGATTGTCGGAGGCGGTCGATAAAGTCCCTGGCATGGCACGGATTGCGGTGATCGGCGCCGGGATGGGCGCGATGGCGGCGGCTGCCCGGCTGGCCGTCACGGGCCACCGGGTGGCGGTGTACGAGCGGACGCGGACGTACGGCGGTGCGGTGCGCCGCGTCGAGCGGGACGGCTTCGCCTTCGACACCGGTCCCGGCCTGCTGCCGCTGCCCGCGGTCTGGCGCGATCTGTTCGTCAAGACCGGCAAGGAGCCGCTGGAGCGGTGTGTCGAGCTGGTGCAGGTCGACCCGTCGTCGCACCACGTGTTCGCGGACGGCACGCGGGTCTCCCTGCCGAACGCGTCGCGCGCGGGTGTCGTCGCCGCCCTGGACGAGGCCCTGGGGGCCGAGGCGGCGCGGCGCTGGGGCGACTTCCTGGTGCGGGCCCGCGAGGCCTGGGACCGGACGCGCAGACCGCTGCTCGAGGAGCCGCTGTGGCCCGACTGGCAGGTGCTCGGCGAGCGCGAGCCCTATCCGGCGGTTCCGCACAAGCGGCTGCTGCGCACCCGCCGGGCCGGGACGCTCGCCGAGGTCGGCGCCTGGGAGCTGCGCGACGCCCGGCTCACCGCCCTGCTGGAGAGCCACGCCCTGGGCTGGGGCCTGGACCCGCGCGGCACCCCGGCGAGCGCGGCCGTGCTGCCGTACATGGAGCACGCCTTCGGCACCTGGTACGTGCGCGGCGGCCTGCGCGAGCTGGCCCGCGCCGTGTACGAGCGCTGCCTGGCCCGCAGGGTGGAGTTCCGCTTCGGCGCCGAGGTCACCGGGATCGTGGAGAAGGACGGCCGGGCCGCCGGGGTGGAGCTGGCCGGGGCGAGGTGGCCGAGGCCGACTTCGTCGTCGCCGGTGTCGCGCCGGGGGTGCTGGACCGGATCGCCGGGGGCGTGGCGGTGCGCGGCGCGGACGGGGTCCCGCCGCGGCGATCGGCGGCGAGCAGATGCACGGTGCTGCTGGCCCTGCGCGGCGGCCGCCCCGAGGGCACGCCGCACCGCACGGTGGTGCACGCCGAGGACCGGGACGCGGAGCTGGACGCCCTGTTCGGCGCCGCGCCGGGAATGGCCCGCGCCCGACGGTGACGGTGCTGCGCCCGGACGATCCGGGGCTGGTCCCGGACGCCGGGCACGAGGCGGTGACGGTCAGCGCGGTCGTCCCCGCCGGGACGCCGGGGGGCGGGCCGGGCGCCGACGGGTACGCGCAGGCGCTGCTCTCGGCCGCCGAGCGCGCCGTACCGGATCTGCGCGAGCGCCTGCTGTGGCACGAGACGCTGACCCCGGCCGGGATCGCCGAGGCGACCGGCGCGGAGGGCGGGGCCGTGCCGCCGCCGGCGCTGGCCGCGGCGGGAGGCCGGCTGCTGCACGCGTCGAACACCACGCGCACCCCGGGGCTGTTCACCGTCGGCGGCTGGTCGCACCCCGGCGGCGGACTGCCGCACGCCGGCATGTCGGGGGCGCTGGTGGCCGGGCTGATCGTGGAGGGACCGGAGTTCCGCGGCTCCCAGTGACCGCCTCCGGCGGCCGGCCGCCCCGGTGACCGCCACCGGTCGGCGGTACGGACCTCAGAAGCGGTACTGCTCGTCGTAGCCCTGCGTCTGTCCCTGTCCCTGTCCCTGGGCTGGCCGCTGCCCTGGTAGGGGTAGGGCTGCTCGGGTGGGAGTTCCCCGCCGTAGGGGTCGTCGGTGGTGCGCTGCTGCGGGACCCAGACGCCGCCCGGAGGGGTTTCGCCGTAGCCGCCGGTGCCGTACTGGTCCTGTCCGTAGCCCTGCTGGCCGTAGTCCTGCCGGCCGGTGCCGTCGTAGCCGGTGTCGTACCCGGCGCCGC
Source organism: Streptomyces sp. SW4 (assembly GCA_003248315.1). Classification (GTDB taxonomy): domain Bacteria; phylum Actinomycetota; class Actinomycetes; order Streptomycetales; family Streptomycetaceae; genus Streptomyces. The sequence continues at coordinate 3,935,739 of QKWM01000004.1, read as the reverse complement.
CGTAGGTGTGGGTGCCGATGTACGGGTCGGAGTAGGCGGCGTACTGCTGCTCGCCGGGGGTGTCGTAGTAGCCCTGCTGGCCGTAGCCCGAGTAGTCGTAGGCGTAGGAGGCGTCGGCGGTGTGGGCGGCGGCCGGGACCTGCTGGTCGCGCAGGTGGCCGGGGTCGCCGTAGACGCCGTAGGAGCCGGTGTCGTCCGGCATCGGCTGCGGCTCGTAGACCGCGGTGGTCTCCGCGGCCGTGGGCTCGGCGGGCCGCACGGGCGTGAAGACGTCGTCGCGGTCGTGGTCGTCGTGGCCGTAGCCGTAGGCGGCGCCGTCGCGCTCGCGCGTGCGGTCGTCGTCGGCGTACTCCGGCTCGGACGCCTCCAGGCCGGAGACCTCCAGTGTCGGCTCACTGCGTCCGCGGTCGGGGCGGGCGCGCCGGCTGCCGACGAGGCCGGCGGGGGCGTTGACCGCCCAGCCGGCCGCGAAGCCGCGGCGGAACGACAGCGTGACGTAGGTCTGGCCGACCGCGAACGCCGCGGCGCCCAGCGCGATGACGACGACGGACGGGATCAGCACGCCGACGACCACGCCGAGGAAGCCGGCGAACGCGAGCAGCCGCCAGCGCAAGCGCGCCTTGTACTGCAGCAGCACCTCGCCGAGAAGCCACAACGCGACGATGCCGAACGCGATGTAGAGGACCGTCCAGCCCATGTACGCCCCTCTCCCAGTGACCGCTACGCAGTGTGTCGTACGTGCGTGCGGCAGGTCTAGGCCTGCGGGGGGTGATGCAGACCCAGGTTCTCGTAGATTTCCAGCGTCGCCGTGGAGTTGTTGAGCGTGATGAAGTGCAGTCCGGGGACACCCTCGTCCAGCAGTCGCGCGCAGAACTCCGTGGCGAACTCGATCCCAAGGGAGCGTACAGCCGCCGGATCGTCCTTCGCTGCGAGGATCCTCTCTTTCAGGCTGTCGGGGAACGAGGCGTTACTGAGCTTTGGCAACCGTTCCAGCATCTTCACGCTGGTCACGGGCATGACCTCCGGGATCACCGGGTGTCGCAGCCGGCCGCGGCGACCCGGTCGCGCAGGCGCAGATACGACTCGGGGTGGAAGAACATCTGCGTGATCGCGTAGTCGGCGCCCGCGCGGCACTTGTCCACGAAGTGCGCCACGTCCGTCTCCCAGTCGGTGGAGCGCGGGTGCATCTCCGGGAACGCGGCCACGCCCACGCAGAAGTCCCCCGACTCCTTGATGAGCCGGACCAGTTCCGCGGCGTAGGTCAGCCCCTGCGGGTGCGGCACCCAGTCGCCCATCGGGTCGCCGGGCGGGTCGCCGCGCACGGCCAGCATGTTGCGGATGCCCGCGTCGGCGTACTGGCCGATGATGTTGCGCAGCTCGGCGATGGAGTGGTTGACGGCGGTGAGGTGGGCGACCGGGGTCAGCGTGGTGTCGGCGGCGATCTGCTCGGTCGCCCGCACCGTGCCGGCGCGTGTGGAACCGCCGGCTCCGTACGTCACGGAGACGAAGCTGGGGGCCACCGCCTCGACCCTGCGGAGCGCGTTCCACAGGTTCCGCTCGCCCTTCTCGGTCTTGGGCGCCCAGAACTCGAACGAGTACGTCGTCTCGCCGGTCGCGAGCATGTCGCGGACGGTGCGTGCGCGATCAGTCCTGGTGGATGCGGTTCCGAGGGCCATACGGGCAGGTTAGCCAGGGGGCGACGGTCCCCAACCGGACGCAGGCGTTTTGTCCGGATTGCCGGATTTCCGTCCACCCCTTGGACAGCCGCCCGCCGGACGCGCCCGCGCGCCCCGGACCCGCCGCGACCACGGAAGCCGAAGCCACCGCGGCGACCGCGGCGACCCGCGGCCGCTAGACCTGGCGCAGGCGCTTGGCGAACTCGGCCGCCGCGGCGCCCGGGTCGTCCGCCTCGGTGATCGCCCGGACCACGACGGCCCGGCGGGCACCGGCGTCGAGGACCTGGTCGAGGTTGCCGAGGTCGATGCCGCCGATGGCGAACCAGGGGCGGTCCGTGCCCAGCCCGGCCGTGTACCGCACGAGATCCAGGCCGGGTGCGTGGCGGCCGGGCTTGGTGGGGGTCGGCCAGCAGGGGCCCGTGCAGAAGTAGTCCACGCCCTCCTGGGCGGCGGCAGCGGCGGCCTCGGACTCGGCGTGCGTGGAGCGGCCCACCAGGACGTCGTCGCCGAGGATGGCGCGCGCGGCGGGGACGGGCAGGTCGCCCTGGCCGAGGTGCAGCACGTCGGCGCGGGCGGCGTGGGCGACGTCCGCCCGGTCGTTGACCGCGAGGAGCTTGCCGTGCCGGGCGCAGGCCTCGGCGAAGACCTCCAGGTGGGCCAGCTCCTCGGCGGCCTCCATGCCCTTGTCGCGCAGCTGCACGATGTCCACGCCGCCGGCCAGCACCGCGTCCAGGAACTCGGGCAGGTCGCCCTGGCGCTTGCGGGCGTCCGTGCACAGGTAGAGCCGGGCGTCGGCGAGCCGGGCGCGGGCGGTGACTGCGGTTGCGGCCATGCGTGGGTGTCCCCCGTTGTCGTGGCGGACCGGCGGAGCCGGTGGGTGCCGGTGGCGGACCGGGTGCTCCCGGTCGGTGTGGGTGGCGTACGGCGCCGCCCCGCCGGGGCCGGGCCGTGGCCGGCCGTGGCCCCGGTCGGGCGTGGTCCGTACGCCGGTCGGGCGTCGGGTCAGACGGCGAGCGCCTGGGCCCGGCGCTTCACCTCCGTGCCGCGGTTCTCGCGCAGCGCCTGCGCGGGGTGCCGGGCAGGGACGGGTCGGGAGTGAAGAGCCACTCCAGCATCTCCTCGACCGTGAAGCCGTCGTCCCGCAGCAGCGTCAGCGTCCCGGACAGGCCCTTGACGACCTTGTCTCCGTCGATGAAGTCCGCCGGGACGTGCAGCGCCCTGTTCTCCCCCCGGCGTACGGCGATGAGCTGGCCCTCCTTGACCAGCTGCCGCACCCGGGTCACCTCGACGCCGAGCATCTCGGCGATGTCGGGAAGGGTGAGCCAGGCGGGGACGAGAGCCTCGGTCTTTGCGTCAATCTCGGTCACGTCTCAAGCCTGCCATCTGCCACTGACAGTCGGAAGCCGGACCCGTCCGGCCCGGGCGGACGGGTGAGAACCTCCCGATCCGCCCCCGTCGTCCCGATCGCCCCGATTCACCCCGTCCCTACCGGTCACCCAGGCCACCCTCCTCACCGGCCGTCACCCCGGCCACCGCCGTCACCCTCGCCACCGACGTCACCCTGGCCACCGACGCTCACCGCGGTCACGTCAGTCACGTCAGTCACCTCAGGCCTCCCGGTCCCCCGTCACCCTGACCACTCGGGCACCCGCGTTCCGCGGCCCCTACGCCGTCGCCGCCTTCAGGGGGCGCGCCGGGTCCCGAGCAGCCGCGGGTCCATCGGCGTACCGGACTCGATCAGCCGCCGGCCCTGTGCCAGGTCGCGCGGACGCCCCACGGCGAGCAGGGCGACCAGACGGTCCTCGCGCAGCCAGCAGACGGTCCAGGCGGGTCCGGCAGGGTCTCCGCGCCACAGGGTGGTGTCGGCCGACGCGTGGTGGCCCGCGTACTGGACGAAGCGCCCGAACTGCTCGGACCAGAAGTACGGCACCGGGTCGTAGACGGCAGGCGGGCGGCCGGTGGCGGCGCCGAGGATGTTGGCGGCCACCGTCCGCGGCCCTGCAGGGCGTTGTCCCAGTGGTGCACGAGCAGCCGCTCCCCGTAGCGGGCGGAGGGGAAGGAGGCGCAGTCGCCGACCGCGTACACGTCGGGCACCGAGGTGCGCAGGTGGGCGTCGGCCACCACCTCGCCGTGCGCGCCCAGCTCGACGCCGCTCCCGGCGAGCCAGGCCGTGGCGGGCCGGGCGCCGATGCCGACGACGACCGCGCCGGCCGGCACGCGCGTGCCGTCGTCGAGGACGACCGTGCCCGGCTCGACGCGCTCCACGCGCGCGTGGGTGCGCAGATCGGCGCCGGCGTCGGCGTACCAGGCGGCCATCGGGGCGGCGACCTCGGCGGGCAGCGCACCGGCGAGCGGCCGGTCGGCCGCCTCCACGACGGTCACGGCGCAGCCCGCCTCGCGCGCGGCGGTGGCGAACTCGGCGCCGATCCAGCCGGCGCCGACGACCACGATGTCGTGCTGCCGGGCCAGCACCGGGCGCAGCCGTTCGGCGTCGTCCAGGGTGCGCAGCAGATGCACGCCGGGCACGCCCTCGGCGCCGGGCAGCCGGATCGGTTCGGCACCGGTCGCCAGGACGAGGACGTCGTAGGGCACGGGCCCGGCGGAGGTGTCGAGGACGTGCGCGCCGGGGCCGAGGCCCAGTGCCTCGCAGCCGAGGCGCACCTCGATGCCGAGGGCCTCGAAGTCGACGTCGAAGGCGGAGCCCTCGGCCGTGCCCAGCAGCACCGCCTTGGACAACGGCGGCCTGTCGTACGGCTGGTGGGGCTCCGCGCCGATCAGCGTCACCGTGCCGGCGAAGCCCTGTTCGCGCAGGGCCACCGCCGTCTGCACCCCGGCCATGCCGCGCCGACCACGACCACACGCCCCGGCGGTGTGCCGTGTTCCCGCGCTCGTTCCCGCGTCTGCTCGCTCACCTGATCACCTTAGACACCTGACAAAGCGTCAGTCAGCGGCCGTGCGCCGTGACCTGCTCCACAGCGGCCTCCGCCCGTTCGCCGCGGGCCCCGACCGCTCCGCGGCGGGCTGCGCGAGGCTCTCCACCACGCTCGTGCCGCGGCCCGGCCGCGACTCCCACTCCCAGGTCTCCTCCAGCCGCACCCGCCCGTCCGGCAGGTCGACGACGACCGACACGCAGTGCCCGAGGCCGTGGTGCCGTCGGTGGTGAGCTGCACGTAGCGGAAGTCCAGCCGGTCGCCCTCGCGGGTGCCGACCAGCCGGCCGCGGACGATGTCGCCGCCCGCGTACTCGGCCCAGATCTCACCGTCCTTCTCGTGGTAGACGAAGCGGGTACCGGTGCCCACCTGGCCGGGTGCCTGGTCGGCGACCGGGGTCAGGACGAGACCGTCGAGCGAGCGTGCCACGGGCGGGTGCTCCTTACAGAGGCGCGGGACGAACCGTTAGGGTGGCCAACGTAAGGCACTCGCGGGAGCCCGGACGCACCGGGCTGAGAGGGAGGCTGGCGGCCTCCGACCGTACGAACCTGATCCGGGTCATGCCGGCGAAGGGAGGGGCTGGACGCCCATGTCGCCCACAGGAGGTACCGGTGGCGCCGGTACGCCGGACGTCCTCGTCGTCGGGGCGGGATCATCGGTCTGGTCACGGCGTGGCGGGCCGCGCAGCGCGGGCTCGCCACGGCCGTGGTGGACCCCGAACCGGGCGGCGGGGCCGCCCAGGTGGCGGCCGGCATGCTGGCCGCCGTCACGGAACTGCACTACGGCGAGCAGACGCTGCTCGCGCTGAACCTCGCGTCGGCCCGCCGCTACCCGAGTTCGCGGCCGAGCTGGCCGACGCCACCGGGCAGGACCTCGGCTACCGCCGGTGCGGCACCCTGGCCGTGGCGCTCGACGCCGACGACCGCGCCCATCTGCGGGAGCTGCACGCCTTCCAGACGCAGTGCGGCCTGGAGTCGGAGTGGCTGTCGGGGCGCGAGTGCCGGCGCCTGGAGCCGATGCTCGCGCCGGGCGTGCGCGGCGGGCTCCGGGTGGACGGCGACCACCAGATCGACCCCGCAGACTCGCCCGCGCGCTGGTCACCGCCTGCGAACGGGCCGGGGTGGCCCTGCACCGGGTGCGCGCGGAGCGCCTCACGGTCGACCGCGACCGGGCCACGGGGGTCGTCACCGCGGACGGCACACGGCTCGCCGCGGGACGGACCGTGCTGGCCGCGGGCAGCTTCAGCGGGCGGCTGGCCGGCGTCCCGGACGACGTCGTGCCGCCGGTACGGCCCGTGAAGGGCAGGTGCTGCGGCTGACGATGCCGCTGCACCCGGCCCCGCTGCTGAACCGGACCGTGCGCGCCGTGGTCCGCGGCAACCACGTCTACCTGGTGCCCCGGGAGAGCGGTGAGCTGGTGATCGGCGCGACCAGCGAGGAGATGGGCTGGGACACGACGGTGACCGCGGGCGGCGTGTACGAGCTGCTGCGCGACGCCCACGAGCTGGTGCCGGGCCTCACCGAGCTGCCCTTCGCGGAGGTCCGGGCGGGGCTGCGGCCCGGCTCCCCGGACAACGCGCCGATGCTCGGCCCGACCGCGCTGGACGGCCTGCTGCTGGCCACCGGCCACTACCGCAACGGCGTGCTGCTCACCCCGGTCACCGGCGACGCCATGGCCCACGTCCTGACCACGGGCGACCTCCCGGACGAGGCCCGTCCCTTCACACCGCGGCGCTTCGCCGCCGCCCCGCCCTCACGGAGCAGCCCGCATGAACACCCCTTCGAACACCCCGGGCGCCACGAGTCCGCAGGACACCCGGACGCCGGTCACCGTCACGGTCAACGGCGAGCCGCGGCAGGTCGCCGCCGGCACCGCGCTGGACGCCCTGGTGCGCACCCTCACCGAGGCGCCGTCCGGCGTGGCCGCCGCCCTGAACGAGACCGTCGTCCCGCGCGCGCGGTGGGCGTCCACCACGCTGTCGGCGGGCGACCGCGTCGAAGTCCTCACCGCCGTCCAAGGAGGCTGACCCATGGCCGACGATCCCTTCGTCCTCGGCGGTACGACGTTCACGTCCCGCCTGATCATGGGCACCGGCGGGGCGCCCAGCCTCGACGTGCTCGAACGGTCGCTGGTGGCCTCCGGCACGGAGCTGACCACGGTCGCCATGCGGCGTGTGGACCCGTCGGTGCACGGGTCCGTGCTGTCGGTGCTGGAGAAGCTCGGCATCCGGGTGCTGCCGAACACCGCGGGCTGCTACACCGCGGGCGAGGCGGTGCTCACCGCCCGTCTCGCCCGCGAGGCCCTCGGCACCGACCTGGTGAAGCTGGAGGTCATCGCCGACGAGCGGACGCTGCTGCCGGACCCGATCGAGCTGCTGGACGCGGCGGAGACGCTGGTCGACGACGGGTTCACGGTGCTGCCGTACACCAACGACGATCCCGTCCTGGCGCGGAAGCTGGAGGACGTCGGGTGCGCGGCGATCATGCCGCTCGGCTCGCCGATCGGCTCCGGCCTCGGCATCCGCAACCCGCACAACTTCCAGCTGATCGTGGAGCAGGCGGGCGTACCGGTGATCCTGGACGCGGGTGCCGGCACGGCGTCGGACGCGGCGCTGGCGATGGAGCTGGGCTGCGCGGGCGTGATGCTCGCCTCGGCGGTGACGCGGGCGCAGGAGCCGGTGCTGATGGCCGAGGCGATGCGGCACGCGGTCGAGGCGGGCCGGCTGGCGCGGCTGGCGGGACGCATCCCGCGGCGGCACTTCGCGGAGGCGTCCTCGCCGGTGACGGGCATGGCCGCGCTGGATCCGGAGCGGCCCGCCTTCTGAGCGGCCCGCGTGGGGTGCGTCACAGGTCCGCTGCAGGACCGGTACCGCCGGGCTTCCGGTCGGCGGGGTGTCGGTCGTGGCTCGTACACTCACCTGCGTGGACACGACCCTTCAGGACCCTCTGGTCGGGCAGGTGCTCGACGGCCGGTACCGCGTCGACGCGCGGATCGCGGTCGGCGGGATGGCCACGGTCTACCGGGCCGTGGACACCCGCCTGGACCGCGTGCTCGCGCTGAAGGTGATGCACCCGACGCTCGCGGCCGACGCCTCCTTCGTGGAGCGGTTCATCCGTGAGGCGAAGTCGGTGGCCCGGCTCGCCCACCCCAACGTCGTCCAGGTCTTCGACCAGGGGACCGACGGGCCGTACGTCTACCTGGCGATGGAGTACGTCTCCGGCTGCACGCTGCGCGACGTGCTGCGCGAGCGCGGGGCGCTGCAGCCGCGGGCCGCGCTGGACATCCTGGAGCCGGTGCTCGCCGCGCTCGGCGCCGCCCACCGCGCGGGCTTCGTGCACCGGGACATGAAGCCGGAGAACGTCCTGATCGGCGACGACGGCCGGGTCAAGGTCGCCGACTTCGGCCTGGTGCGGGCGGTGGACACCGTCACCCACAGCACCGGCTCCGTCCTCGGCACCGTCTCCTACCTCGCCCCCGAGCAGATCGAGCACGGCACCGCCGACCCGCGCGTCGACGTCTACGCGTGCGGCGTGGTGCTGTACGAGATGCTGACCGGCGGCAAGCCGCACACCGGGGACTCCCCGGCCCAGGTGCTCTACCAGCACCTCCACGAGGACGTGCCGCCGCCCTCGGCCACCGTGCCGGGAACGGCGTACGAACTGGACGAGCTGGTCGCCTCCGCCACCGCGCGGAACGCCGAGATCCGCCCGCACGACGCCGTGGCGCTGCTCGCGCGGGTCCGCGAGGCGCGGGCGCGGCTCTCGGACGACCAGCTCGACGCGGTGCCGCCGCAGGCGCTGACCGCGGAGCACGACAACGCGGAGGACCGCACGAGCGTGATCCCGCGCGCCCTGACCCTGCCCCGGCCGCTGCCGGTCGACGGGGACGCACCGGACGGCGGAGACGGGGTCGAGCGCACCAGCCGCTTCGGGAGCCCGCCGCCGCTGCCGCCAAGGCGCCGGGGCGTGGTGCGCCGGGGCCCCATGGCGATCGTCGTGGCCGTCCTGCTGGTGCTGGGCGTCGGCACGGGGTCTGGTACATCAACTCCGGCCAGTTCACCAAGGTCCCGCCGCTGCTGGAGAAGACCGAGGCGCAGGCCCGGGACCGGCTGGAGGAAGCCGGGCTGGACGTCGGCCGGGTGACGGAGGCGTACAGCGACACCGTGGAGCGGGGCACGGTGATCCGCACCGACCCGGAGGCGGGCGCCCGCATCCGCAGCCACGACCCGGTGTCGCTCACCCTCTCCAAGGGCCCGCGGACGGTCCGGGTGCCCGACGTCGACGGCTACCAGCTGGACAAGGCGCGGTCCCTGCTGAAGGAGCAGGGCCTGGAGCCCGGCATGGTCACGCGGGAGTTCAGCGAGGACGTGCGCCGGGGCCTGGTGATCTCCACCGGGCCGGCCAAGGGCACCAAGGTGCGCGCCGGCTCGGCCGTCACGCTCACGGTCAGCAAGGGCCGTCCGGTCGACGTCCCGGACGTCACCGGGGACGACCTGGACGACGCCAGGGCCGAGCTGGAGGAGGCCGGGCTGAAGGTGAAGGTCGCGGCCGCGCGGGTCACCTCCGAGCACGACGCGGGCCAGGTGGCCGGCAGACGCCGGGCAGCGGCCACCGGGCCGCCGAGGGCGACACGGTGACGCTGACCCTCTCCAAGGGGCCCGAGATGGTCGAGGTCCCGGACGTGGTCGGCGACAGCGTCGACGACGCCCGGCGGGAGCTGGAGGAGGCCGGGTTCCGGGTCGAGGAGGACCGCGGGCTGCTCGGGCTGTTCGGCGACACCGTCAAGAAGCAGTCCGTGGAGGGCGGGGACACCGCGCCGAAGGGCTCGACCGTCACCCTCACCATCCGGTGACCGTGCCGTTCACCGGATGCGGAGCCCCTCCCGCGACGGACCGGTCCCGCGCGCATGACACCCTGAACGGGTGAACACGCAAACGTCCGGTCCCGTCCGCAACCCCGTCGGCGCCCATGTCCCCGTGGCCGGCGGCCTGCACTCCGTGGGTCTCTCCTACGCCCGTGACCTGAAGGCGGAGGCCGTGCAGGTCTTCGTCGCCAACCCGCGCGGCTGGGCCACACCGGTGGGCGACCCGCGGCAGGACGAGGCGTTCCGGGAGGCCTGTGCGGCCGGGTCGGTCCCGCGTACGTCCACGCCCGTACCTGATCAACTTCGGCTCGCACACCGAGGCGACCGTGGAGCGGTCCGTGGAGTCGCTGCGGCACTCGCTGCGGCGGGGGCGGGCGATCGGCGCGCTCGGCGTGGTGGTGCACACCGGCAGCGCGACCGGCGGCCGGGCGCGGGAGGTGGCGCTGAAGCAGGTCCGCGAGCACCTGCTGCCGCTGCTGGACGAGCTGACCCACGACGACGACCCGTACCTGCTGCTGGAGCCGACGGCCGGGCAGGGCGCCTCCTCTGCTCCCTCGTTCCGGATCTCGGGCCGTACTTCGAGGCGCTGGACGCCCATCCGCGGCTGGGCGTGTGCCTGGACACCTGTCACGTCTTCGCGGCCGGGCACGACCTGGCCGAGCCGCACGGCACGCACCGGACGCTGGACCTGCTCGTGGACACCGTCGGCGAGGGCCGGCTGAAGCTCGTGCACGCCAACGACTCCAAGGACGTGGCCGGCGCCCACAAGGACCGGCACGCGAACATCGGCGCGGGGCACATCGGCGAGGACCCGTTCCGGGCGCTGATGACGCACCCGGCGACGGCGGGCGTGCCGCTGGTCATCGAGACACCGGGCGGCAAGGAGGGACACGCGGCGGACGTGGAGCGGCTGAAGAAGCTCCGCGACGACTGACCGGCGGACACGGCGGACACCGGCGGAACCGGGCGGCCGCACCGGCCGCACCGGCCGCGCCGGCCACGCGGCCGACAGCTCGGGCCCGCCCGGGCGGCGCGCGGCTCAGAGTTCCGGGCCGTCCCCCGGTTCCTCCTGGTAGGAGTAGCGCTGCTCCCGCCACGGGTCGCCGATGTTGTGATAGCCGCGTTCCTCCAGAAGCCGCGGCGGTCGGCGGTCATGTACTCGACGCCGCGGACCCATTTCGGGCCCTTCCAGGCGTACAGGTGCGGGACGATCAGCCGCAGCGGGAAGCCGTGCTCGGCGGTGAGCAGTTCGCCGTCCTTGTGGGTGGCGAACAGGGTGCGCTCGGCGGCGAAGTCGGACAGCCGGAGGTTGGAGCTGAACCCGTACTCGGCCCACACCATCACATGGGTGACGGCGGGGGCGGGCGGGGCCAGGTCGAGGATCGTGGCCGCGGGGACGCCGCCCCACTCGGAACCGAGCATGCTGAACTTGGTGACGCAGTGCAGGTCGGCCACGACGGTGGTGTACGGCAGGGCCGTGAACTCGTCGTGGTTCCAGCTGTGCTTCTCGCCGTCGGCGGTGGCGCCGAAGACCCGGAACTCCCAGCGCTCCGGGCGGAACTTGGGGACGGGCCGTAGTGCGTGACGGGCCAGCCGCGCTGCACGCGCTGCCCCGGCGGGAGCTCCGGCTGTGCCGCTCCTCCTGTACCGCCTTCTCCCTGTTCGCGTCCCACCGGCTGACCCATGCCTCCATCCTGACAGACGGGCGGCCGTGCTCCGGAACGGGTGAACGCGATGTCGGACAAGTGCGGACGAATACGTCAGCTCCGACTAAGCATGTACTTACTTACTAAGTCAAGACTTACTGGACGATCTTCGCTACCGGTGCAATCATGCGGCGCATCCTGCCAGTTCCCCGTGCGGAAGGAGCCCATGCGATGCAGGGCGACCCCGAGGTCCTCGAGTTCCTCAACGAGCAGCTGACCGCCGAGCTGACCGCGATCAACCAGTACTTCCTGCACTCGAAGCTGCAGGACCACAAGGGCTGGACCAAGCTCGCCAAGTACACGCGTGCGGAGTCCTTCGACGAGATGCGGCACGCGGAGGTGCTGACCGACCGCATCCTGCTCCTGGACGGCCTGCCCAACTACCAGCGGCTGTTCCACGTCCGGGTCGGGCAGACGGTGACCGAGATGTTCCAGGCCGACCGGGAGATCGAGGTCGAGGCGATCGACCGGCTGCGCCGGGGCATCGCGGTGATGCGGAGCAAGAACGACATCACGTCGGCCAACATCTTCGAGGCGATCCTCGCCGACGAGGAGCACCACATCGACTACCTGGACACCCAGCTGGACCTGATCGAGAAGCTGGGCGAGTCGCTGTACCTGTCCACGGTCATCGAGCAGTCCCAGCCGGACTCCTCGGGGCCGGACTCGCTCTAGGACCGCAAACCCGGTCCGGGCCGTGCCGGCGGGGCGGCTAGGCCGCCTCGGGCAGCTCCGACGCGAGCGCGGGCTCGCCCTGGTCGATCAGCTGCCGACGAGGGCAGGCGCCCCGGCCGAGCAGCGCCTGGATGCGCCGGACGCAGCCGCCGCAGTCGGTCCCGGCCTTGCAGGCGGAGGCGATCTGGCGGGGCGTGCACGCGCCGGCGGCCGCGTGGCTCTTCACCTGTTCCTCGGTGACACCGAAGCAGCTGCAGACGAACACGCGGTTCACCTCCCGAGCGGGGTACAAGGTCGTGCCGTACCGATGACCGGCGGGCCGACTCGGTGAGGCAAACCTAACCTTACCCATCCCGCCAGGGGCGCAAAAGTGGAAGGGGCGCGGATCCTGTGTGACCCGCGCCCCATTTCCCGCCCGTGTCACGGGCACGTCCTCACTGGTCCCGGTACATCTCCGCGACCAGGAACGCCAGGTCGAGCGACTGGCTGCGGTTCAGCCGCGGGTCGCAGGCCGTCTCGTAGCGCTGGTGCAGGTCGTCGACGAAGATCTCGTCGCCGCCGCCCACGCACTCGGTGACGTCGTCGCCGGTCAGCTCCACGTGGATGCCGCCCGGGTGGGTGCCGAGCGCCTTGTGCACCTCGAAGAAGCCCTTGACCTCGTCGAGCACGTCGTCGAAGCGCCGGGTCTTGTGACCGGAGGCCGCCTCGAAGGTGTTGCCGTGCATCGGGTCGGTCACCCAGGCGACCGTGGCGCCCGAGGCCGTCACCTTCTCCACCAGCTCCGGCAGCCGGTCACGGATCTTGTCCGCGCCCATCCGGACGATGAAGGTCAGCCGGCCCGGCTCCCGCTCGGGGTCGAGGCGGTCGATGTACTGCAGCGCCTCCTCGGCCGTGGTGGTCGGGCCGAGCTTGATGCCGATGGGGTTGCGGATCCTCGAGGCGAACTCGATGTGCGCGTGGTCCAGCTGCCGGGTGCGCTCACCGATCCACAGCATGTGGCCGGAGACGTCGTACAGCTGTCCGGTGCGCGAGTCCACGCGGGTCAGCGCCGACTCGTAGTCGAGCAGCAGCGCCTCGTGCGAGGCGTAGAACTCGACCGTCTTGAACTCCTCCGGGTCCGTGCCGCACGCGCGCATGAAGTTCAGCGCGTTGTCGATCTCCCGGGCGAGCTGCTCGTAGCGCTGGCCGGACGGCGAGGACTTCACGAAGTCCTGGTTCCAGGCGTGGACCTGGCGCAGGTCGGCGTAGCCACCGGTGGTGAAGGCGCGCACCAGGTTCAGCGTGGACGCCGACGCGTGGTACATGCGCTTGAGCCGCTCGGGGTCCGGGACGCGGGCCTCTTCGGTGAAGTCGAAGCCGTTGACGGAGTCGCCGCGGTAGGTCGGCAGGGTGACGCCGTCGCGGGTCTCGGTCGGCTTGGAGCGCGGCTTGGAGTACTGGCCGGCGATACGGCCGACCTTCACCACCGGGACGGACGCGGCGTAGGTGAGCACGGCGCCCATCTGGAGCAGCGTCTTGAGCTTGTTGCGGATGTGGTCGGCGGACACCGCGTCGAAGGCCTCGGCGCAGTCGCCGCCCTGGAGGAGGAACGCCTCTCCCTTGGCGACGGCCGCCATCCGGGCGCGCAGCTGGTCGCACTCGCCCGCGAAGACGAGCGGCGGATACGACTCGAGGTCCGCGATCACTGCGCGCAGAGCCTCGGCGTCGGGGTACTCGGGCTGCTGCGCCGCGGGCAGGTTTCGCCAGGTGTTGCCAGCAGTCGCGCTGGTCTTAGCGTTCACGGTCACGCCCTCAACATTACGGGGTCGGCCCGGCCGTCCATTCCGCCGCTCACGAAGTGAGACGAACCCCGCTTCCGTGCGCCCGCTCCCCCGCGCGGGGCGCCGCCAGGGCCAGCCGGCGGTGGGTGCGGCGCAGCAGCAGCCGGGCCGCGACGGCGTGCGGGCGCCGCACCAGTGACCAGTACCGGCGGCCGGCGCGGTCGTGGAGCCGGACCGCGGTGCTCAGGGTCACCCGGCGGGCGGCGGTGTCCACCAGCACCGACACCCGGAAGGAGAGGTGCTCGCCGTCCTCGCCGAGCAGGACTTCGCGGTCGGTGCGGCCGAGGACGCCGGCCGCACCGGTCACCCGCTCCCAGGCGGCGGGGTCGGCCGGCATCCCGGGCCGCAGCTCCAGCGCGAACGCGTCGGTGTGGTCGGGCCCGGGAGGGCGGCGCGCAGCAGGACGGCGCCGTCCGGGACCTCGACGGCGGCCGGGCGGTCCCAGTCGAGCCGCTGGAGGAGGCGGACGTACCGCCCGCGGCGCACGGGGCGGGGCAGGGTGCCGGTGGCCGCCAGCTCGGCGTTGTCGAACAGCTCCTCGATCACCGTGCCGTGGACGGCCCGGACGGCGAGCAGCCAGCCCAGGTACTCGGCGCCCCGCAGGTCCTGCTCCAGGACGTGCCGCAGCAGGCAGCGGCCGGAGCCGACGGGCTCGACGGACAGTTCGTGGAAGCCGTTGCCCGGCGGGTCGAAGGCGAAGCGGAGGCGGCGACCCGGGTCGTGCACGGTGACCGAGTAGCGGACCGGCCCGTGGCCGCCGGCGGCGCCGGCGCCGAGGGGGCGGTCGAAGCGGATCGGGGCCCACGCCGGGGACGGGAAGAGCGGGTCGTCGTCGGACGCGAGCCGGTCCAGCAGCGCACCCACCCGCCCGGCGGGCGCCTCGATCGTCCGGGCGTGGACATTGCGTACGGCACTCATCGGAGCACCTCCATACGGTGGCGTATGGTCAACCGTACGGTACCGTACGGGCATGGTGCAACGGCCGGGGAACGACGAACGCAGCCGCAAGGCCAGGCTGACCGCCCGCGACTGGGCCGACGCGGCGCTCGCCGCGATGCGCGAGGGCGGGCTGGCGGCCGTGGCGGTGGAGCCGCTGGCCGCCCGGCTCGGCACCACGAAGGGCAGCTTCTACTGGCACTTCGCCGGCCGGGACGCGCTCATCGAGGCCGCCCTGGCCCGCTGGGCTCAGACCGACACCGAGGCCCACATCGACACGCTCGAGGCCGAGGTGACGCCCGATCCCGAGGAGCGGCTGCGGTGGCTGTTCGTCGAGGCGGTGCGCTCGGCGGCCGACGACCCGCTGGAGGTCACGCTGCTGGCCACGGCCGACGACCCCCGGGTCGCCGCGGCCCTGGAACGGGTCACCGAACGGCGCGTCGGCTACATCGCCGGGCTGTTCGCCGAGGCGGGGTTCCCCGAGCCGGAGGCGCGCCGGCGCGCGCTGCTCGCCTACAGCGTGTACCTCGGCCATGTGCAGCTCGGCCACGCGGTCCCCGCCACGCTGCCCGAGGGCGACGAGCTGACCCGCCATCTCGAACGCGCGCTGGCCCTGCTGCTCATGCGCTAGGGTTGCGGCATGTTCGCGCACGCACTCCGGACCTGCCCGGCCCGGAACTGGTGGTGGACCGCTTCTCCGGCGGCCCGCTGACTGCGCGTACCCACGACATCGCGAAGGCCGCCCGAAGGGGCGGCCTTCGGCGTTCCCGGCGGTCCGCTCCTGTCTCACTCAGAAGGAGTACGGACCCATGAACCTGCACGGCCTGCTGAAGGACTCCCGCCCGTTCGCCCTGCTCCGCCGCCGCACGCCCGGCCGCGACCACGACCGGGTCGAGGTGCTGGTCGGCCCGGTCGGCGTCCGTGAGCGCCTGGCCGACCTGCCCGGGGACTGCCTGGCGCTGGTCCCGTTCCGCCAGATCCGGGAGCGCGGCTTCGACGTCCGCGACGACGGCACCCCGCTGCTGGTGCTGACCCCCGAGGAGCGCGGCGAGCTGCCGCTGGCGCAGGCCCTGGAGCAGCTTCCCGCGCACGACGTCCGGGTCGAGGGCGGCGGCTTCGACGTCGGCGACGAGGAGTACGCCCGGATCGTCGGCCGGGTGCTGGACGAGGAGATCGGGCGCGGGAGGGCGCCAACTTCGTGATCCGGCGGACGTACGAGGGACGGATCCCGGGGTTCGGCCGGGCCGACGCGCTGGCCCTGTTCCGGCGCCTGCTGGAGAGCGAGCGGGGGGCGTACTGGACGTTCGTCGTGCACACCGGGGAGCGGACGCTGGTCGGGGCGAGCCCCGAGGTGCACGTGCGGATGTCCGGCGGCACGGTCGTCATGAACCCGATCAGCGGGACCTACCGCTACCCCGCCGAGGGCCCGACCCCCGAGCACCTGCTCGGCTTCCTCGCCGACGGCAAGGAGATCGAGGAGCTGTCGATGGTCGTCGACGAGGAGCTGAAGATGATGTGCACCGTCGGCGACCGGGCGGGGTCGTCGTCGGCCCCCGGCTGAAGGAGATGGCCCACCTCGCGCACACCGAGTACGAGCTGCGCGGCAGGTCCTCGCTGGACGTGCGGGAGGTGCTGAGGGAGACGATGTTCGCGGCGACCGTGACCGGCTCGCCGGTGCAGAACGCCTGCCGGGTGATCGAGCGGCACGAGAGCGGCGGACGGGGCTACTACGCGGGGGCGCTGGCGCTGATCGGCACCGACCCGGGAGGGAGCGGGAAGGGGCGGCCGGCGCCCAGTCCCTCGACTCCCCATCCTCATCCGCACCGCCGACATCGACGCGCGGGGCGGCTTCGGGTGCCGGTCGGCGCGACGCTGGTGCGCGGCTCCGACCCGGCCGGGGAGGTCGCCGAGACGCACGCCAAGGCGGCCGGCGTGCTGGCCGCGCTGGGCGTGCGCCCGGCCCGGCCGTCCGCGGAGGCGGCGCGTCCGCGGCTGGCGGACGACCCCGGGTGCGGGCCGCGCTGGACGGGCGCCGTGCCTGCCTGGCCCCGTTCTGGCTGCGGATGCAGGTCCGCTCCGAGGCCCTCGACGGGCACGCCCTGGTCGTCGACGGGGAGGACACCTTCACCGCGATGCTCGCGCACCTGCTGCGGGCGGGCGGGCTGGACGTCACCGTCCGGCGGTTCGACGAGCCGGGGCTGCGGGAGGCGGTGCTCGGCCACACCGGTCCGGTGGTGCTGGGCCCCGGCCCCGGCGATCCTTCGGACACGGCCGACCCGAAGATGCGGTTCCTGCGCGCCCTGGCGGCCGAGGTGATCGGCGGGCACCGGCACGGCGTGCTCGGGGTGTGCCTGGGGCACGAGCTGATCGCGGCGGAGCTGGGGCTGGACATCGTCCGCAAGGAGGTGCCGTACCAGGGGCGCAGGTGGACATCGACCTGTTCGGGCGGCGCGAGACCGTCGGCTTCTACAACAGCTTCGTCGCGCGCTGCGACGACGCCGCCGCCGAGGAGCTGGCCGCGCACGGCATCGAGGTGAGCCGGTCGGCGGGCGGCGAGGTGCACGCGCTGCGGGGTCCCGGGTTCGCCGGGGTGCAGTTCCACCCGGAGTCGGTGCTGACGCTGAACGGCGCCGCGATCGTGCGGGAGCTGGCCGGTCAGCTGTGCGGCACCAGCACGTTCTCCGAGCGGCGGCCGGCCCGGTAGTCGGCGACGTTGCGCGCGGTGGTGCCGGCGATCTGCCGGACGGCGTCCTCGGTGTAGTAGGCCTGGTGCGAGGTGACCAGGACGTTGGGGAAGGTGACGAGGCGGGCCAGGGTGTCGTCCGCGATGGGTTCCAGGGACTTGTCGAGGAAGAACAGGCCCGCCTCCGCCTCGTAGACGTCCAGGCCGACGCCCGTGAAGCGGCCGGCGCGCAGCTCCCCCACGAGGGCCGCGGTGTCGATGAGGCCGCCGCGGCTGGAGTTGACGAGGACGGCGTCGTCCTTCATCGCCTTCAGCGCGTCCGCGTCGATGAGGTGCCGGGTCTCGGGCATCAGCGGCACGTGCAGGCTGACCAGGTCGGACTCGGCGAGCAGCTGCTCCTTGGGGACGTAGGCCATGCCCAGTTCGAGGCAGGCCGGGTTCTCGGCGAGGTCCCAGCCGAGCAGCCGCATGCCGAAGCCGTGCGCGATCCGGGCGAAGGCCGCGCCGATCTTGCCGGTGCCGAGGACACCGGCGGTGCGGCCGTGCATGTCGCGGCCCATCAGCCCGTGCAGCCGGAAGTCGAAGTCGCGGGTGCGCGTGGAGGCGCGCACGACGCGGCGGTTGACGGCCATGGCGAGGGTCCAGGCGAACTCGGCGACGGAGTACGGCGAGTAGTACGACACGCGCGCGATGGTCATCCCGAGGCGCTCGGCGGTGGTCAGGTCGATGTTGTTGAAGCCGGTGGAGCGCTGGGCGACCATCCGGGTGCCGCCGGCCGCCAGGATCTCCAGCACGCCCGCGCCGAGGTCGGCGTTGACGGACGTGGAGACGATCTCGTGGCCGGCGGCGATGGGGGCGGTGTCCTCGGTGAGGAAGACGTCCAGGCAGCGCACCGGGTCCAGATCCCGGAAGGCCTGCTCGATCAGGGGCTTCTCGTCGGCCTGCACACCGAACGCCAGGATCTCCAAGGGGCCCTCCGGGGGTCGCGCGGTTTCACCGGGTCCAGGGCGTTTCGTCACGCCTGTCCGCACCGGCGAATATACGGCGATCCGCGCCCCGGCGACGGCGGGGGCGCGCGGCGCGGCCCCGGCGCCCGGTCGCGTCCCCTCGGCACGAGCGCCGGCGCGGGACGCGGCCGGCGTGCGCCTCACGCGTCGTCGAGGCCCCGCTCTATCGCGTACCGCACCAGTTCCACGCGGTTGTGCAACTGGAGCTTGCCCAGGGTGTTCTGGACGTGGTTCTGCACGGTGCGGTGGGAGATGACCAGGCGCTCGGCGATCTGCTTGTAGCTCAGGCCCTTGGCGACCAGCCGCAGCACCTCGGTCTCCCGCTCGGTCAGCCGCGGCGCGTCCGGCCGGCCGGCCTCCGGCGCGGGGGCCGGTTCGGAGGCGAGGCGGCGGTACTCGCCGAGGACCAGACCGGCCAGGCCGGGCGTGAAGACCGGGTCGCCGGCGGCCGTGCGGCGCACCGCGTCCTGGAGTTCCTCCGTCGATGCCGACTTCAGCAGGTATCCGGTGGCGCCGGACTTGACCGCCTCCAGGACGTCGGCGTGCTCCCCGCTCGCCGACAGCACCAGCACCCGCACGGCCGGGTCGGCGCCGACGACCTCCTTGCAGACCTGCACGCCGGGCTTGCCGGGCAGGTTGAGGTCGAGCACCAGGACGTCGGGGGTGGTGGCCCGGGCCCGGCGCACGGCCTGGTCGCCGTCGCCCGCGGTGGCCACCACCTCGAAGCCGGACTCGCTCAGGTCGCGGGCGACGGCGTCGCGCCACATGGGGTGGTCGTCGACCACCATCACCTTGATCGGTTCCTGTCGTTCACTCATCGGCGGTCGTCCTCCCCCGTGCGGTACTGCGGTGTTTCGGTGCTCTCAGCTCGACCTCGGTGCCCTGCCCCGGCACCGAGACCAGTTCGGCCGTGCCGCCCAGGTCGCGCAGCCGGCCCCGGATCGACAGGGCCACGCCGAGCCGGCCCTCGCTCTCGGCCTCGGCGAGCCGGCCCTCCGGGATGCCGGGGCCGTCGTCGCGGACCGTGACGATCACCTCGTCCGGCTCGTCCTCGACGAGGATCCAGGCGCGCGCCCGCTCCCCGGCGTGCCGGCGGACGTTGTCCAGGGCGGCCCCGACGGCGGCGGCGATCTCCCGGGCCGCGTCCGGCGGCAGGGGCACCGGTGCGCCGGGCTCGGCGAGGCTCACCCGGGCGCAGGCGTAGGGGGCGAGCAGGGTGCGCAGGTCGACGGGACCGTCCGTCCCGTCCGGCTCCGGTTCGTCCACCGCCCGTACGACGGCTCCTCGCGCGGTGTCCTCCGACACCCGGGAGGCGGGCACGATGCCGCCGGAGACCAGGGTGCGCAGGGCGACCTCCTGTTCGCCCGCGAGCCGGCCCAGCTCGGCCGCCTCGCCGCCGAGGACCGCGCCGCGCCGCTGGACCATGGCCAGCACCTGCAGGACGCTGTCGTGGATGTCGCGGGCGAGCCGCTCCCGCTCCCGGGTCGCCGCCTCGATCTCCAGGGCGCGGGCGAGGGTGCGCTCGGAGGCGCGGGCGACCTCGACGACGTAGCCGATGGCGATGGAGGCGACCCAGACCAGGATCACGTTGTGGACGGTGTCGCGGGCGGGCGAGCCGCGCTCGATCAGGTTGGCGACGGCGACCAGCGTGGAGGCCAGCGCCGCCCAGCGCCAGCCGCCCTTGATCGCGAAGGCCAGGACGGATCCGGCGGTCCATATCGACGGCATGGTGGGGCCGCCGTCCGCGACCCGCTCCGGGGCGTCGGCGAGGGGGTGAGCAGGATGCCGGTGAGCGCGATGGTGAGGTCGGCGGCGAGGAAGCGCCGGGTGCAGGCGGCGGCACCGGCGACCCTGGGCAGGGTGGCCAGGGTCCACACGGCCAGCACGGCGAAGTAGGCGACGGCGAGCCAGGGGCGGGTGAACTCGTCGTGGGCGGTGGCGAACAGACCGATCGCGTAGAGCAGGGTGAGCACGCGGTACGCCGTGAGCGCACGCCACAGCGGCTGCTCGACGGACATCCTCATGACTCGCTCGCGCTTGGCCATCTCCCCACCCCTGCCGTACGGCCCGCCGCGGCTACTTCCCGTCCCGCTCCTTCTCGGCCCGCTCCTTGTCCGCCTGCTCCTTCTCGGCGCGGGCCAGCGCGGCCTTCGCCGCCTTGCCCGCCTCCTTCCCGGCCTTGGCCGCCTCCGCGAGCTGCCGCTTCATGGCGGTCGCGTACATGTCGACGTACTCCTGGCCGGAGAGCTTCATGATCTCGTACATGACCTCGTCGGTCACCGCGCGGAGCACGAAGCGGTCGTGCTCCATGCCCTGGTAGCGGGTGAAGTCCAGGGGCCTGCCGATGCGGATGCCCGGCCGCATCAGCTTCGGCACGACCTTGCCGGGCGGCTGGATCTTCTCGGTGTCGATCATGGCGACGGGGATGACCGGGGCCCCGGTGGCGAGCGCGACCCGCGCCAGGCCACCCGGCTTGCCCGGTAGAGCCGCCCGTCGGGCGAGCGGGTGCCCTCCGGATAGATCCCGAACAGCTCACCGCGCTCCAGGACCTCTATGCCGCTCTTGATCGCGGCCTCGCCCGCGCCGCGCGCGCCGGAGCGGTCCACCGGGAGCTGTCCGACGCCCTTGAAGAACGCGGCGGTCAGCCGGCCCTTCACCCGGGGGTGTTGAAGTACTCCGCCTTGGCGATGAAGGTCACCTTGCGGTCGAGGACCGCCGGCAGGAAGAAGGAGTCGGAGAACGACAGGTGGTTGCTGGCCAGGATCGCCGGGCCCTCGGCGGGGACGTTCTCCAGGCCCTCCACCCAGGGGCGGAAGGCAAGCTTCAGCGAGCCCCCGACGGTGACCTTCATCGCGCCGTACAACAACCGAGTGCCTCCTGTGTCTGTGGGTCAGACCTTATCCCGGCGCACCGGCAAAGGCGCCTGCGGCCCTGGTCGGTGTCAGTGCGGTCGCGTACGGTGAGGTGACTGCACTCGTCGTGCCGGCCGTCACGATCCCTCGTGCCGGCTCTGCGTCACATCCGTCGTGCCAGCCTCATCACGAACAGGAGACCGAAACGTGCCGGTCCTCCCCGGAGCCGAGCCGTTCCGCCACGAGGGCGGGGAAGTCGGCGTCCTCCTCTGCCACGGCTTCACCGGTTCCCCCAGTCGCTGCGCCCCTGGGCCGAGTATCTCGCCGACCGCGGTCTGACCGTCGCCCTGCCGCTGCTGCCCGGGCACGGCACCCGCTGGGAGGACATGCAGCTCACCGGCTGGCAGGACTGGTACGCGGAGGTCGACCGCGAACTGCGCGTCCTGCGCGAGCGCTGCACGCGCGTGTTCGTGGCCGGCCTGTCCATGGGCGGCGCGCTGGCGCTGCGGCTGGCGGCCCGGCACGGGGACGCGGTCAGCGGCGTGATGGTCGTGAACCCGGCGAACCGCATGCACGGCGTGGCCCAGCACGCGCTGCCGGTGATCCGCCACCTGCTGAGGTCGACGCGCGGGATCGCCAGCGACATCGCCCGGCCGTCGACGACGGAGCTGGGGTACGAGAAGGTGCCGCTGCACGCGGCCCACTCGCTGCGGACCTTCTTCCGTCTGGTCGACGGCGAGCTGCCGCAGGTCACCCAGCCGCTGCTGCTCCTGCGCAGCCCGCAGGACCATGTGGTGCCGCCCGCCGACTCGGCCCGCGTCCTCGCCCGGGTGTCGTCCACGGACGTGACCGAGATCCTGCTGGAACAGAGCTACCACGTGGCGACGTTGGACTACGACGCGGACCGGATCTTCGCCGAGAGCGCGGCGTTCGTCGCCCGGCTCGCGCCCGGTCTCGTCAAGGAGCCGGAGCCCGGCCTCGGCAAGGAAGGGACGACCGCAGGTGGCTGAGCACGACGCCGACCGCGAGGACCGCGAGGAGCGGGACCGGCGCGAGGAGCGGGAGGAGCCCGCCGGCCGGCGCGGTGACGCGCCCGAGGAGCGGGGCGTGCCCGTCGACGAGGACGCCGCCTGGGCGGCGATCGTCGCCGGGTACGGCGAGGAGCCCCGGATCCGCCGGGCGCCAAGCCGTTCAAGTCGGTGGAGGACCTGGCCCTGCTGGAGAAGGGGCCGACGACGACCGGCCCGAGGCCGACGAGGAGCGCCCCGCCGCCTCCGCCCGGCCGCTGGGCAGCTCCGTCGCGTTCGCGCCCGGCGTCGGCCCGGGGCCGCGCGACTACAGCACGCCCGAGCCCTCCGACGACGACTTCGACGCCGACGACGAGGGCCACTTCGTGCCGCCGGAGCCGCCGCCGCTGCCCGAGGCGGACGCGACCGCCAAGTTCGCCTGGCTGGGAGTCCTCGGCGGCCCGGTGCTCATGCTGCTCGCGGTGCTGCTCGGCTGGCACATGACGTGGTGGCTGGCGACGCTGTGCATCGGCGGCTTCCTCGGCGGCTTCGCCACGCTGGTGATGCGGATGCGCGACGACGACGAGGACGACGACGACCCCGGCCGGGGAGCCGTGGTCTAGGGGGTCGCTACGCCGGGACCCTGAGGGCGGCCAGGACCGGAAGGTGGTCCGTGGCCGCCCTCAGGTCGTCCTCGCTCACGCCCGGCGCCCCGTGCGGCACCCCGCAGCCCAGCACCTCGATGCCCCGGGTCGCGAAGATCGCGTCGATGCGCTGGTGCGGGTCGGCCGGGGTGGAGGTCGCCTCCCCGCCCCAGGGTGCGGCGGCCCGGCAGTCCGTCAGGCCGGCGGCGAGCCGGCGGAAGGTGGGCCCCTCGGGGCGTTCGTTGAGGTCGCCGCCCGCGACCGCGTGGGGCGCGCCGAGGCCGGCCAGCCGGTCCAGGAGCATGCCGCCCTGCGCGTACCGCTCGTCCTTCTGCAGCGACAGATGGCAGGACAGGACGCCGAGGCGGGCCTTGCCGAAGCGGACGACGGCGGTGGCGAAGCCGCGGCGGTGCAGGCCGGGGGTGAGCGGGAGCAGCACGTCCTCGGTGCGCTCCACGGTGGCGCGCAGGCCGCAGAGGATCGCCGGTCCCGCGGCCGTGGCGCCGCCGGTGAGGACGACCAGGTCGGCGGCGCGGGCCAGCCGGGCGAGCTTCTTGCGCCAGCGGAAGAAGCGCGGGCTTCCTGGACCAGGACCAGATCGGGGGCGCAGGCCCTGATGACGCGGGCCAGGGCGGCGGTGTCGTCGCGCATCGAGCGGATGTTGTAGCTCAGGACGCGGATGACGGCGGAACCGTCGGGTTCGGTGCGGGAGGTGGGGAGCGGCTCCATGGTGATCAATGTACGCCCGGGAGCTCGGGGCGCGGGGGTGCGTGCGCGGGTGCCGGGTCGCCGGTGGTTGCGCGTGCAGTTCCCCGCGCCCCTGCGGGCGTGCGGGTGCCGTCGCTCGTCAGGCGGGCGTCACATGATCGGGTCGGGTTCCCTCGCCAGGTCGGCGGCGCCCACGAGGCCGGCCTTGTTGCCCAGTTCGGCGGCGCGGACCTCGGCGACCGGGCGCCAGTTGCCGCCGACGAGCCAGCGCTTGTAGGACTTGCGGATCGGGCCCAGGACCAGTTCGCCCTCGTCGGACAGGCCGCCGCCGACGATGAAGGCGGACGGGTCGAAGAGGGAGGCCAGGTCGGCCAGGCCCGCGCCGACCCAGCGGGCCAGCTCGCGGTAGGAGTCGACGGCGACCGGGCAGCCCTGCCGGGCGGCCACGGAGATGTGCTTGCCCTCGATGCCGTCGGGGGTGCCGTCACCGAGGCCGAGGAGGATCTCGGCCTGGTCGGGGGTGGCGTTGGCGCGCTGCTTCGCGTACCGCACGAGGGCGCGGCCGGAGGCGTACTGCTCCCAGCAGCCCTGCGAGCCGCAGCCGCACAGCAGGCCGTCGGGAACCATGCGGATGTGGCCGAACTCGGCGGCGACGCCGAAGTGGCCGCGGCGCAGCTTGTTGCCGATGATGATGCCGCCGCCGAGGCCGGTGCCGAGGGTGATGCAGATGACGTTGCGGTGGCCCTTGCCGCCGCCGAACTTGTACTCGCCCCAGGCGGCGGCGTTGGCGTCGTTCTCCACGACGACCGGGAGGCCGACGCGGGCCTCGACCTTCGCCTTCAGCGGCTCCTGGCGCCAGTCGATGTTCGGCGCGAAGTAGACCGTCGAACGCTGGCGGTCGACGTAGCCGGCGGCGCCGATGCCGACGCCGACGATCTCGTGGCCCGCGCGTGCGCCCTCCACCGCGGAGGCGATGGCGTCCACGATGCCCTCGGGCGTGCCCGGGGTCGGCACCTTGTGGGTCGAGAGGATGTTGCCTTCCTCGTCGACCACGCCGGCCGCGATCTTCGTGCCGCCGATGTCGACGCCGATGGTGAGTCCCATGAATCCCTCAGTTTCGGTCGAGCCCCGCTACGGCCAACCGTACCCGAGGCCCTGCCGCGAGGGGCCGTCAGTCCACGTCGATGCGCTGGCCGGGACCGGTGCCCTCGTCGCCGTCGTCGCGGCGTCCGTCCAGGTCGCGCGGGTCGCGGGGACCGGCCTCGCCGGCGGTGCCCGTGGTCCAGCGCCGCTCCTGGTGCTGCACGGCGGAGCGGTAGGCGGCGAGCAGTTCGTTCCCGGCCGCCGCGAGGTGGTCGAAGACGTCGGGGTTGCGCTCGATGACCGGTTCGACGGCGGCCTTCGCCTGCTGGACGACCTGCCGGACGACCTGCTGGGCGGCGGGGCCGGCGACCGCGCCGAACAGCGGGGACTGGAGACCGGAGAGCTTCTCGGCGACGGTGTCGACGAGCTTGCGCAGCTCCTCGGCGGCCGACCCCGGGGCGGTCCGTACTGCGCGCGGCGGCGGGCCTTCTCGGCCTCCAGGTCCTCGGCGCACGCGGTCGCCCAGGCGTCGGCGTCGGCGTCGCTCGCCCGCACCTGCTCGCCGGTGTCCGACGGGGCTGCCGCGCCGGCCCGGTCCTCGGCGGCGTCGCGGGCGGCGTCGGACGGGGGAGCTCTTCGCTCATGACGGACTCCTGACTACGGCTCGTCCCTACGACGTTACCCGAACGGAGGTAACGGATTCACCGGCTCCGGGGCCACAGCCGGGGATCGGGGGCGAAGCGGACGCGCAGCTCGCCGTCGCGCAGGGCGGCGCCCTCGACGGTGCAGCGGCGCAGCGCGGACGGCAGCGGCACGATCCGGCGGAAGGGCCCGGCGGCGACGGCGAGTTCGTCACCGCGCCGGACGAGGTCCAGTTCCTCGCGCACGGCGCCGGGCAGCGGGATGTGCCACACCAGCACGCCGTCGTCGGCGAGCCGGTCGGTGACGGGCCACCCGGCCGGGGACGGGTCCGGGCCGGCGCCGGGCGCGGCGAGGGCCGCCAGGTCGTCCGTGCCCCGCGGGTCCCGTCCGAGGTGGGCGAGGGGATGGACGTCGTACGACTCCCGCCACTCCTCCAGGGTCTTGCGCTGCTGGGCGACGGGCCCGGCCAGCCAGCTGTCGGCGGGGGCGTCCTCGGCAGTACCCGGTTGGCGACGAGCAGGTCCGTGCGCAGGCCGCGCAGGGCCAGGCCGAGGGCGGCGGTGCGCACGGCGTCCGCGCCGACCGGGCCCGGTTCGGCGACGAGCCGGACGGTGGTGCCCCGGTCGGCGAGGACGGCCTCGGCGGCGGCCAGTTCCAGGTCCAGCGGGCGGCGGCCTCGTACAGCGACTCGGCGGGCATGGGCACACCGGCGAGCCGGCCGAGGACGGGGCGCAGCGCGCGGGCGGCCTGCCGTTCCGGCGGGAGCAGGCGGCGCAGGTAGCGGCGCAGCTCCTCGGGCAGGGCGAGCAGGGCGAGGGCGCGCGGGGCGGCCGGGAGGTCGACGACGACGAGGTCGTGGAGTCCGTCGCCCTCGGCGAGGGCGGCGTCGCGCAGGGCGCGCAGCAGGGCCAGTTCCCCGGCGCCGGGCAGCGGGGTCAGTTCCTCCGGGTCGAGGCGGGTGGCGCCGAGGAGGTCGAGGGCGGTGGCGGCGCGGTCCTGGAGGGCGGCGAGGCCGTCGCGGAAGCCCTGGGCCGGGTCGGGGCGGCGGACGGTGAGGCGTTCCTCGACGCGGACCGGGGCCGGGCCGGTGGCGGTGCCGAGGGCGGCGCCCAGGGTGTCGTCGTGGTCGGCGCCGAGGAGCAGGGTGCGGGTGCCCGCACGGGCGGCGGCGAGCGCGGTGGCGGCGGCGACGGTGGAGCGGCCGCTGCCGCCGGGGCCCGTGATCAGGATGGTGCGCATGAGGCTGAACGGTACCTTCGCGCGCGGCGGTGAAACGCGGGGTACGCGGGGGCGGCGGCCGTCGGGGCGTGCGGCCCCGGGCCGGCCGGCCGCCGTCGGGCGGGCTACCGCGCGCCCGACTCCACGCGCTTCTTCAGTCCCGCCAGCGCCCGGTCGATGATGACCTTCTCGGCCTTGCGCTTGATCATGCCGAGCATCGGGATCTTGACGTCGACGGTGAGCCGGTAGGTGACCTCGGTGCCGGAGCCCGACGGCCTGAGGAGGTACGTGCCGTCCAGGGCGCGCAGCATCTGGGACTTCACCAGCGTCCAGGACACCTCGTGCTCGCCGTTCCAGGTGTAGGCGAGCGTCTGGTCGTCCTTGATCGCCCCGGCGTCCATGACCAGCCGGACCTGTTCGGCGCGGCCCTGGGCGTCGGTCGCGAGCACCTCGGCCTCCTTCACCTCGCCGGTCCAGTCCGGGTAGCGGGCGAAGTCGGCGATCACCCCCATGACGTCGGCCGGTGGCGCCTCGATCGTGATGCTCGAGCTGGTGTGTTCCGCCATCGCCGTGGCTCCTCCAGATGCGGGCCGGTTGAGAGGTTGCGTACGCACGTGGGTGCAGCGTGAAGGCTACCGCGCACGGCGGCGGCCGCCGTCACCCCCACCTGCGCGGCTTCCGGCCCCGGCGCGCCGCGGGGGCGCCGGGACGCTCACCACTCCATGACCCACGGCTTCCCCGTGGAGGCGAAGTGCCCCACGTTCACGCACTCGGTGGCCCCGATCCGCATCCGCCGCGCCAGCGGCTGGTGCACGTGCCCGAAGAGCGAGTACCGGGGACGGGTGCGGCGGATGGCCTCCAGCAGCGCCCGGCTGCCCCGCTCGAAGCGCCGGGCCACCGTGTCGTAGACCAGTTCCGGGACCTCCGGGGGATGTGCGTGCAGAGCACGTCGACCTCGCCGACCGCCTCGATCTTGGCGGCGTACTCCTCGTCGCTGATCTCGTACGGCGTGCGCATCGGGGTGCGCAGGCCGCCGCCGACGAAGCCGAAGACCCGGCCGCCGATCTCCACGCGCTCGCCGTCGAGCACGGTCGTGCCCGGGCCCGCGTACTCCGGCCACAGGGGCGGCATGTCGACGTTGCCGTAGGTGGCGTACGTCGGGGTGGGGAACGCGGCGAACAGTTCGGCGTACTGCTTGCGCACCGCCTGCTCGATCACCGCGCTCCGGTCCCCGTCGACGCCGGCCCACAGCCGGGCCCCGAACTCCCGGGCCTCGGCGAAGCGCCGCGCGGTGCGCAGCTCCACGATGCGGTGGGCGTTCTCGGTGCCGAACAGGTCGGGGAAGATGCCGCGGGAGTGGTCGGCGTAGTCGAGGAAGAGGACGAGGTCCCCGAGGCAGACCAGGGCGTCGGCGCCCTCGCCCGCCCGTGCGAGGTCACGGGCGTTGCCGTGCACGTCGCTGACGACGTGGACGCGGGTCGTCGGGTTTCCGGCCGGTACGGGTGTCATGACGATCAAGGGTAGGAAGAGCGGGGCCCTTGTGAACAGTGGCGGTCCGACCTGCGGTTACTGGCTGGTCGGTTGACGGGTCGACTACTCTGCGCGAAGGAAACACCGGCGTGTGACGCAGCGAACATCTCGCCGGGACCCCCTGTCGGAGACGCCATACCGGCGGGTAACGTCCGGGCAGTCCAGACGTGCTCAGGTTTTCAACAGCTGAGATCCGAGCACTTGCCCGAGCCTTGGACCGCACCGTCGCATCACACAACGTCGTGGCGCCGGCGCCCTATGAGGAGCAGCAGTCTTGCGCGAGTTCAGCCTTCCGGCTTTGTACGAGGTCCCTGCGGACGGGAATCTGACCGACATCGTCCGCAGAAACGCCGCGCAGCATCCGGACGTCGCCGTGATCGCCCGCAAGACCGGTGGTGCCTGGCAGGACGTGACCGCCCGGGACTTCCTCGCCGAGGTGCACGCCGCCGCCAAGGGCCTGATCGCCTCCGGCGTGCAGCCGGGCGACCGGGTGGGCCTGATGTCCCGTACCCGCTACGAGTGGACGCTGCTGGACTTCGCGATCTGGTGCGCGGGCGCCGTCACCGTGCCGGTGTACGAGACCAGCTCGGCCGAGCAGGTGCAGTGGATCCTCAGCGACTCCGGCGCCACGGCGTGCGTCGTGGAGTCGGCCGGGCACGCCGCCGCCGTCGAGTCGGTGCGCGAGCAGCTGCCCGCGCTCAAGCACGTGTGGCAGATCGACGCCGGGGCGGTCGCCGAGCTTGGGCGGCTCGGCGCGGACGTCACGGACGCGGCGGTGGAGGAGCGCAGCTCGATCGCCAAGGCCGACGACCCGGCGACCATCGTCTACACCTCCGGAACCACCGGCCGGCCCAAGGGCTGCGTGCTCACCCACCGCAGCTTCTTCGCGGAGTGCGGCAACGTGGTCGAACGGCTGCGTCCGCTGTTCCGCACGGGCGAGTGCAGCGTGCTGCTCTTCCTGCCCCTCGCGCACGTCTTCGGGCGCATGGTGCAGATCGCGCCGATGGTGGCGCCGATCAAACTCGGCATGGTCCCGGACATCAAGAACCTCACCGACGAACTGGCGTCCTTCCGGCCGACGCTGATCCTCGGCGTCCCGCGGGTCTTCGAGAAGGTCTACAACTCCGCCCGCGCCAAGGCCCAGGCGGACGGCAAGGGCAGGATCTTCGACAAGGCGGCGGACACGGCGATCGCCTACAGCAAGGCGCTGGACGCGCCGTCGGGCCCCTCCGTCGGGCTGCGGATCAAGCACAAGGTCTTCGACAAGCTGGTCTACAGCAAGCTGCGCGCGGTCCTGGGCGGCCGGGGCGAGTACGCGATCTCCGGCGGTGCCCCGCTCGGCGAGCGGCTCGGCCACTTCTTCCGCGGCATCGGCTTCACGGTCCTGGAGGGCTACGGCCTGACCGAGTCCTGTGCCGCGACGGCGTTCAACCCGTGGGACCGGCAGAAGATCGGCACGGTCGGGCAGCCGCTGCCGGGCTCGGTGGTGCGGATCGCCGACGACGGCGAGGTGCTGCTGCACGGCGAGCACCTGTTCAAGGAGTACTGGAACAACCCCGGGGCGACCGCGGAGGCGCTGGCCGACGGCTGGTTCCACACCGGGGACATCGGCACCCTGGACGAGGACGGTTATCTGCGGATCACCGGCCGCAAGAAGGAGATCCTGGTCACCGCGGGCGGCAAGAACGTCGCCCCGGCGGTCATCGAGGACCGCATCCGGGCGCACGCGCTGGTCGCGGAGTGCATGGTGGTCGGCGACGGGCGGCCGTTCGTGGGCGCGCTGGTCACGATCGACGAGGAGTTCCTCGGGCGCTGGTGCGCCGAGCACGGCAAGCCGGCCGGTTCCACGGCCGCGTCCCTGCGGGAGGACCCCGACCTGCTCGCCGCGATCCAGTCGGCGGTCGACGACGGCAACGCGGCGGTGTCCAAGGCGGAGTCGGTCCGCAAGTTCCGCATCCTGTCGGCGCAGTTCACGGAGGAGTCGGGGCATCTGACGCCGTCGCTGAAGCTGAAGCGGAACGTCGTGGCGAAGGACTACGCGGACGAGATCGAGGCGATCTACGCGAAGTGAGGGGGGCGGGGGCGCCTTCCGGGGTGCCCCTTCCTCGCCGTGGGCGGGTGCGGGATCGTCGTGGTTGCTCGCGCCGTTCCCCGCGCCCCTTGGCGGGTGCCCCTTCCTCGCCGTGGGCGGGTGCGGGGTCGTTGTGGTTGCTCGCGCCGTTCCCGCGCCCCCTGGCGGGTGCCCCTTCCTCGCCGGGGCGGGTGCGGGGTCGTCGTGGTTGTTCGCGCCGTTCCCGCGCCCCCTGGCGGGTGCCCCTTCCTCGCCGGGGGCACGTGCGGGATCGTCGTGGTTCCTCGCGCCGTTCCCGCGCCCCTAGCGGGTGCCCCTTCCTCGCCGGGGGCACGTGCGGGATCGTCGTGGTTCCTCGCGCCGTTCCCCGCGCCCCTGGCGGGTGCTGCTACAGGAGGGTCTTCAGGCGGTCCGCCAGCAGGTCCCAGCGCCACTTCTCCTCGATCCAGGCGCGGCCCCGCTCCCCCATGCGGCGGCGCAGCTGCTCGTCGCCGAGGAGGGTGACGATGCGCTCGGCGCTCTCCTCGACGGAGCCGCCGCGCACCACCCAGCCGGTCTCGCCGTCAAGGACGGCGTCCGGCGCCCCGCCGGAGTCGCCGGCGACGACGGGCAGGCCGGTCGCGGACGCCTCCAGGTAGACGATGCCGAGGCCCTCGACGTCCAGGCCGCCGCGCCGGGTGCGGCACGGCATCGCGAAGACGTCCCCGGCGCCGTAGTGGGCGGGCAGCTCGGACCAGGGCACGGAACCGGTGAAGCGGACGGAGGCGGCGACGCCGGTCTCCCGGGCGAGGCGGCGCAGGTCCTTCTCGTAGGGGCCGCCGCCCACGATCAGCAGCACGGTGTCGGGCTCGGCGGCCAGGATCCGCGGCATGGCCCGGATCAGCGTGTCCTGGCCCTTGCGGGGCACCAGCCGGGAGACGCACACCACCACCGGACGCTCGGTCAGGCCGAGCCGGGCCCGCACCTCGTCGCCGCCGCTGCCCGGGTGGAAGGTCTTCTCGTCGACGCCGGGCGGCAGCTGCGCCATCCGCGCGGCGGCCCCGGGCGTCAGCGCGGTCGCGATGCGGGAGCGCGTGTACTCGCCGAGGTAGGTGATCGTGTCCGTGTTCTCGCCGATGCGGCGCAGCAGTTGCCGCGCGGCGGGCAGCTGGGCCCAGCCGGCCTCGTGCCCGTGGGTGGTGGCCACCAGCCGCCGGGCCCCGGCCTTCCGCAGCGCCGGCGCCATCAGCCCGAGCGGTGCCGCGGCCCCGAACCACACGGAGGTGCACCCGTGCTCCCGCAGCAGCCCGGCCGCCCGCCGGGTCGCCGCCGGCGTCGGCAGCAGCATGGTCGTACGGTCCCGTACGACGGTGAAGGGCTGCTCGGCGTCGAAGGCGGCGGTGGCCTCGGCGCCCTCCCGGCCGCGCTTCCAGGTGGAGGCGTAGACGACCAGCCGGTCCGGGTCCAGGCGCAGCGCCATGTTGTGCAGGAAGGCCTGGATGCCGCCGGGGCGGGGCGGGAAGTCGTTCGTCACGATCAGGGTCTTGTGCATCGCCGCCGACCCTACCGAAACCCCCGTTCACCACGGCTCCCGGCCGCGTGTGTGGCAGACACACACCTGTTCGGGACATCATGGGCCCATCGAACGGCAGGCGAGCGGGCAGGGGACCACGTGAAGACGACGGGCGCGGGGCGGTCCCCGGCATGGCCGGCGGCGGCCTGGGCCGCGACGAGGCTGATGCTGCTGCTGTTCGTGCTCAAGGTGTACGTCTTCCCGGGGCCGGACGTCACCAGCGACGTGTCCGTGATCTACCAGGGCTGGTACGGCGTCCTGCGCACCGGAACGTTTCCGCTGGACGACGTCACCTGGCAGTACCCGCCCGCCGCGGCCCTCGCGATCCTCTCCCCCGGTCTGCTGCCGTTCCTCGAGTACACGACGGCCTTCTTCGTCCTGGCCTGCGTCGCCGACCTGGCCGTCCTGCTGATGCTGCTGCGCGGCGCCGCCCGGCCCGGCCGGACGCGGGCCGGGGCGTGGGTGTGGGTGGCGGGCGTCCCGCTGCTCGGCCCCACGGTGTACGCCCGCTACGACGTGATGGTCACCGCGGTCGCGGTGGCCGCGCTGCTGGCCGCCGCCCGGCACCCCCGGCTGGCCGGGGCGCTGGCGGCGTTCGGCGCGCTGCTGAAGGTGTGGCCCGCGCTGGTGCTGATCGGCGTCCGCAGCCGCGCCTCCTGGGCCGCCGCCGCGGTCACCGGGGCCGTGGTGGCCGGGGCCTTCGCGCTGGCGATGCCCGGGGCGTTCGCGTTCCTGACGTTCCAGCGCGACCGGGGCACCGAGGTGGAGTCGCTGGGGGCGCTGGTCTTCCACGTCGCCCGGCAGTACGGCTGGGAGGGGCAGGTGCTCCTCAACTACGGCTCGGTCGAGTTCCTCGGCCCGTACGTGGACGTGGTGAGCACCGGCGCCCTGGTCCTCACCGGCATGGCGTTCGGCGGGCTGCTGCTGTGGCGGCTGGCGGCCACCCGTTTCGAGGCGCACACGGCCGCCGAGGCGGCGTTCGTGGCGGTGCTGATGTTCACGACCACCAGCAGGGTGATCAGCCCGCAGTACATGGTGTGGCTGGTCGGTCTGGCCGCCGTGTGCCTGTGCTTCCGGGCGAGCCGGATGCGGGTGCCCGTCGCCCTGGTGCTGGCGGCGAGCCTGGTGACGGTGCTGGAGTTCCCCGTCTGGTTCGGCCACGTCGTCGCCAGCGACGCCCTGGGGGTCACGCTGCTGTTCCTGCGCAACGGCCTGCTGGTGGCCGCGACGGTCGCCGCGTCCCGGGTGCTGTGGCGGGCGACGGTCCCGCGCCGGACGGCCTCGGCGGCCGTGCCCGCCACGACCGCCCGGACGCCGGGCACCCCGGTCTCCTCCTGAGCCGACGGGTCCGACGGATCCGACGGCTTCGACGGCTTCGACAGGTCAGCCGAACTCCGCGCGCAGCTCGTCCCGCCACCGGGCGGTGAACTCCTCCGGGGTGGTGCCGAGGACCTCCGCCATCGCCTCCTCGACCGCCCGCTCGCGCTGCTCGCGCTCCCGGTGCGCGCCCACGGCGCGGTAGAAGCGGGCGAGGCGGTCCTCGCCCCAGCGGTCGGCGATCAGCCGGCAGGCCGTCCAGCCGGCCTCGTAGGCCCGGGCCAGTTCGGCCGCGTCGCCGGTGAAGCCGAACTCGTCGTCCGTGGGCAGGTTCTCGGGCACGCGCCCGTCGGTGACCGCCCGGGCCAGTTCCGGGGCCGCCTGCCGGGGGGTGCGGCCGGTGCCGCGGTAGCCGACCCAGTCGGCGTAGCCCTCGGAGAGCCACAGCGGGGTGGCGGGGCTGGTGTGGGCCCGGGTGGCGACGTGGGTGGTCTCGTGGGTCAGCACGACCTGCTTGCCGACGGTGCCGAGCAGGCCGTAGGCGTCGGGGTTGACGATCACGCGGTCGGCGGGGGCGTCGCCGGCGCCGCCCGTCTCGCCGGTGGTGACCGCGGCGATACCGCGGTAGGAGGAGGCGGGCGAGCCGAGCAGGCCGGCCATGCCCTCCAGGGACGCGGGCACGTACACCACCACGCGCCGGGACCAGTCCGCGTCCCAGGCGTCCGACACGGCCGGCACCGCGCGGTCGGCCAGCTCAGCGAAGCGGCGCAGGACGCCGGTGGACTGGCCGACGCCGAGGACGAGGCTGTGCTCGCCGCGGACCACCCGGACCCGGCCCTGGTCCCAGGGCTGCTGGCCGGACCGGCGGGCGGGGCGGTCGGCGGCGACGCTCCAGTGCCCGTCCCGGGTCCGGCTCAGCTCCACGGTGCGGGCCGCGGCCACCGGGCCCGGGTCGTGGCCGTCGAGGCGGTAGCGCAGCTCGACGTCGGCGGTGGCGGTGTCGCCGCGGCGGTCGACGTCCCGGACGTCGTACTCCCAGTCGGCGAGCGGTACGGCGCTCAGCCGGTCGAAGCCGGACCGGGTGCCGGTGGCGGCGTAGGCGTCCGCGTCCCGGGCGAGGACGGCCTCGGCGCGCCGGTCGAGCAGCCGCTGCACCTCGGCGGCGACCGCGTCGGCCGGGGGCCGCCGCCGCAGGCGACCAGGGAGACGAGCAGCAGGCACAGCGCGATCACCGAGGATCCCGACACCCGCCTTCGACCAGCCATCTTCCCGATCGTACGGGGAGCGCGCGCCGCCGGTCAGAGGGCGTCGGCGGCCGGCTCGCGCCGGTCGCCGGGCCGGCCGGGCGGCGGGGCGGGGTTCAGACCCTGGTCACGGAGGAGACCGGCATCATGCCGACCGGGTCGTAGCGCACCGGGGCGCCGGGGTAGGGGGCGTGGATCACCTGGCCGTTGCCGACGTACATGCCGATGTGGCTGGCGTCGTCCCGGTAGGCGACCAGGTCGCCGGGCCGGGCCTCGGAGAGGGAGACCCGCCGCCCGGCGCCGGCCTGCGCCTGCGAGGTGCGCGGCAGCGCGACGCCGGCCTGGGCGTACGACCACTGGGTCAGGCCCGAGCAGTCGAAGCCGCTGGGCCCGTTGGCGCCCCAGATGTAGGGCTTGCCGACGGCCGACCGGGCCGCGGCGACGGCGGCGGCGGCGCGGCCGGAGACGGGTCCGGCACCGGTGAGGCCGGGCAGGTCGGCGCGGCCGGAGCGGGAGGACCGGCCGTAGGCGTCGCGCTCCTCGGCGGGAAGGGAGTTGAGCAGCCGCCGGGCCTCGGCGAGTTTGCGCTCCACGGTCTTCTTGTGGGCGGCGACGGCCTCGCGGCTCCGGTTCAGCCGCTCCAGTTTCCGGGTGGCCTCGGCGCGGTCCTGGGCGAGTTCCCGCATGGCCTCCTGGAGCTGCGTCAGCTCACCGGCGTGGTGGGTGCTGATGCGGTCGAGGACGGACGCCCGGTCGAGGTAGTCGTCCGGGTCCGCGGAGAAGAGCAGCGCCAGGGAGGGGTCGAGGCCGCCGGAGCGGTACTGGGCGCCGGCCAGTGAACCGAGCGCGTTGCGCATGGAGTTGATGCGGGCCTGCTGCCGGGCGATGTTCTCCTGGGCGGTGCCGAGCTCCCTGCGCAGCGCGTCGGTGCGCTCGTCGGCCTTGTTGTAGGCCTCGGTCGCCTTCTCGGCCTCCTCGTGGAGGCGGTCCACCTCGGCGCGGGTCTTCTCGGCGCGGGTCTTCTCGGCGCGGTCGTCGTCGTGCGGCGCGGCCACGGCGGCCGGTACGGCGCCCAGGGCCGCGGCGGCGGCGGTGAGCAGCCCGATGGTGACACGGGCACGCCGGTCGGACCCGGTCGGTGCATGGCGGCGATGGGACCCCACGGGAAGCCGCGCTCCTTCCGCTGGCGGACAGGGAAACGCGGCAGACAGTAGCCCCGCGACCGGGGCCGACCAACGACCCGGACGGGGCCCACAGCCCGGCGCCCCGCCGCTGACGCAGGTCAGCGGCGGGGCGCGGGTTCGGTGCACGGCCGGGGATTCGCCCGTTCGGGCGGCATGCCGGGTTGATCGGGTGGCCCTCGGCGAGGGTCAGACGCGCACGCCCCACATGAACGGGCCGCCGATGGTGTTCATCGACTCGTACCGGACGACGGTGCCGGTGCGGGGGCGTGGATGACCTGGCCGTTGCCGGCGTAGAGGCCGACGTGGTGCAGGTCGTTGAAGAAGAACACCAGGTCGCCGACCTGGAGGTCGTTGACGGAGGTGATGCGCGTGCCGATGCCGGACTGGGCCTCGGAGGTGCGGGGTATGGAGACGCCGGCCTGGGCGTAGGCCCAGGAGGTCAGGCCCGAGCAGTCGAAGGACGAGGGGCCGGTGGCGCCGTAGACGTAGGGCGTGCCGAGCTTGCTCTGCGCGGCGGAGAAGGCCGCGCCGGCCCGGCCGGAGGCGGACGCCGGCGCGTCGGTGAGGGCCTCGCGCTCGCTGGTGCGGGTGGCGCGCTGCTCCTCCTCCTTCAGGGCGGCCTTCTCCGCGGCGGTGAGGCTGTTCAGCAGCTTCTGCGCGGCGGCCAGCTTGCCCTGGACCTCCTTCTTCTTCTTGCCCAGCTCGGTGCGGGTGGAGGAGAGGTCCTTGAGCTTGTCGGAGGCCTCGGCGCGCTGCTGGGCGAGGTCCCGCTGCTTCTCCTGGATCTTCTTCAGCGCCTCGACCTGCTGGCTGCTGAGCTGGTCGAGCGTGGAGGCCTTGTCGAGGTAGTCGTCCGGGTCCGCGGAGAGGAACAGCTGTACCGACGGGTCGAGGCCGCCGGAGCGGTACTGGGCGCTCGCCATCGAACCGAGGCCGTCGCGCAGCTCGTTGAGCTCCGCCTGGCCACGGGCGACGTTGTCCTGGATGGTGGAGATCTCCTTCTGGAGCTTCTCCTGCTTCTCCTTGGCGCCGTTGTACTTCTCGGTGGCCTGCTCCGCCTCCTGGTAGAGCTTGTCGACCTTGGCCTTGACCTCGTCCTTGCTCGGCTTCTCGCTCGGCGCGGCGTTGGCGGCCTGCGAGCTGAGGGCGACAGCGGCGGCAGCGGCGGTGGTGAGCACGGTGACGCGCGCGCGGCTGGGCTGTTTGGGTCGACGGTGGGACGCCACGGGAGGCGAACTCCTTCGTGTGAGTGATCACCCGATCGCGGGTTCGAAGGCAGACCCTAGTGACCCACTCGTGATCAGTTCAAATCCTCCGCCCCAAAAACCCCGTCAGGCACAGCATTCTTTGCCGTAACTCACGCGCCGTGTTGCCCGGTTGACGCTACGTCGCGTGACGGAACCGCCAATTCCGGCATCCGGCCCCAACGTTGCCGTTGGTGCGGATGCGCACGAGGGGTCAGGAAAGCCTCTTCAGCAGCACGGCCGAGGCCACCGGCCGCGCCCCCGCCCGCGCCACCCCGTCGGCCACCTCGCGGTCGGTGGAGGCGACGATGACCGGCCGGCCCGGCGGCTCGGCCCGCACGAGCTGACGGATCAACTCGTCGGCGGTGACGCCCGGCTTGGAGAACAGCACCCGCACCCCGCGCGGGGCGCCAGCAGCACCGGCGCGGCCAGCTCGGCCCCGTCGAAGACGCACGTCACCTCCGCGCCGGTCTGCGCGGCGAGCTGCGAGAGCTGCCCCAGCAGCCGCAGCCGCTGCTTCTCCAGCGGCATCTGCGGATAGCCGGTCTTGGTCACGTTGTAGCCGTCGACGACCAGATGGGCCTGCGGCAGCGCCAGCAACTGGTCGAGGATGGCGGGATCGTGCTCGGACAGCGCACGGGCCGCGATGTCCTTGGGCGTCATCCGGCCCGGCTCCACGGCGTCCACCGTCTCGGCCGGCCGCACCGACACCGGCGGCAGCGCCAGCTCGCGGCGCAGCCCCTGGGTGGCGTCGAGGAGGGTGTCGAGCAGCAGCCGTACCCGCATGTCCTCGACGCTGCGCCCCTCACGGGCGGCCCGCCGCGCCGCCTCCAGGGCCGACTCGGCCTCCCCGAGCCGTGCCTTGAGCCGCCGGGTCTCGCTCTCGGCGGCGGACACCTGCGCCTGCCCCTCCGCGCGCACGGCCTCCAGCTCGGCGTGCGCCTTGCGCAGGGCGGCCTCGCCGCGCTTGACGTCGCTGAGCGCGGAGCGCAGCTTGCGGTGCAGCGACTCCGCCTCCTTCTTCGCCGCCTCCAGCTCGCCGCGCAGCCGCTCGGTCTCGGCCTTGGCGTGCTCGCGGGCCCGGGACAGCTCGGTGCGCAGCCGCTCCAGCTCCGCGCGGCTCTCCTCGTCGGCCCGCTCGGCGTGGGCCCGCTGCGCCTCCTCGCCGGCGGCGGCCACCAGCTTCACCCAGCCCGCCGGGCGCAGTACGTAGGCCGCGGCCGCCACGTCGAGCGGGTCCGCGGCCGGGGCGGGGAGCCGGAGTCGAGCGCGCCGGACAGTTCCGGCTGCGCCTCTCTGAGCCTGTCGCCGATGCGCTGGCGGAACAGCGGATCGGTCTCCAGGGCGGCGGCCATCGCGTTGCCCGCGAACTTGGCCCGGCGGTTCGGGGCGAACCGGGCGTACTGCCGCAGCTGGGTCGGCAGTTCGGCGGGGGTCAGCCCCCCGAAGCCGTCGGACACGATCTGCACGACCCGGCGGCGCACGCCGTCGGGCAGTGGACGGTCGAGCACCTCAGCGGCGCCGTCGCCCGGCCCCCCGCCGTGTGTCTCCACCATCCGTCACTCCCATTACCGTCGTGCCGCGATCCCGGTACCGTACGCCGGTCGCCCGCGCCGCCCGTGCGCCGTCAGGAACCGGCGCCCGGCCGGTCCACGAGCTCCACCTGGTCCACGGCGTTGCACCAGCGGCACCGCACCGACTCGATGGTCTCACTGACCACCTCGCGCTCCTCGACCGTGGGCTCGCCGGCCAGGTCGAGGTGGACGTACTCGACGACCTTCGACGAGCGGGTCACGTCGAAGCGGGTGAGGTTGCCGCAGAGGGTGCAGCGCCACCGGGTGGTGGCGGTCGGCAGGGGAACCGTCATCGTGACTGTGTTCGCTTTCTTCCAGTGTCGGCGACGCCCGGACTCCCCGGGGCGTGTGGCTCGTAACCCTACGGCCTGGCGGGTCCCGGGCGCCCGTCCGTCCACGGCGGCGAGGCGGTCCGGCCGGTTGCGTCCCGTTACGTCATGCTCTGTACTCATGATCCGCAAGTGGAGCGTGGCCGTCGGCAGAAGGGTGCGAGGGGCCGGTCCCGGCCGCACGGGCAGGGCCTCGGCGGCGCCGGTGACGTACGGGCTGATCGCCGTGTGCTGCCTGGTCTTCCTGGTCGGGCCGGCGGCGGGGATCAATCCGGCGTACGGCTCCGGCGAGGAGCTGCTCGCCGCCCAGCGCGCCTGGTTCCGCCGCTGGGGCGTGATCCCCGCAGAACTGTTCGAGGACTCCCCCGGGCGGCCCTCACCCCGGCCACCGCCCTGTTCGTCCACGGAAGCTGGGTGCATCTGCTGGGCAACATGCTGTTCCTCTATGTCTTCGGGGCGATGACCGAGGAACGGATGGGCCGGCTCCAGTTCCTGCTGTTCTACGTCGGCTGCGGCTACCTGGCCCTGCTGGGCTACGCGGTGGCCAACGCCCACTCCCAGCAGTCGCTGGTGGGCGCCTCCGGGGCGATCTCGGCCGTCCTCGGCGCGTTCCTCCACCTCTTCCCGCGCGCCCGGGTGACCAGCCTCCTGCCGTTCCTGTTCTTCCTGCCGCTGCGCTTCCCGGCCTGGGTGGTGCTGCCGTTCTGGGCGGCCCTGCAGTGGCTGGCGGCGGGCCGGGCCGGCGACGACCCGGGCGTGGCCTACCTGGCCCACCTGGTCGGCTTCGGTCTGGGCTTCTGCTACGCCTGGCTGCGGTTCGGGCGCACGGCCCGCCTCCCGGGCGTACGACTAGAGTGAGGAGCGCCCCAGCGACCGGCCCCGAGGGAGAGAACCAGCCGTGATCACCGCGATCGTCCTCATCAAGACCAGCGTGGACCGGATCCCCGAGATCGCGGAGCGGATCGCCGCGCTGGAGAACGTCAGCGAGGTCTTCTCCGTCACCGGCACCTACGACCTGATCGCGATGGTGCGGGTGAAGGAGCACGAGGAACTGGCGGAGGTCATCCCCGGCCGGATCAGCAAGATCCCGGGCGTGGAGGGCACGGACACGCACGTGGCGTTCCGCACCTACTCGCAGCACGACCTCGAGGCCGCGTTCTCGATCGGCCTGGACAACTGAGCACCCCGCCGGGGACCGCCCCCGAGGGGCGCGGGGAGCACGCGGCCCGGGGCGTGCACGGCCGGCGGCGCACCGGCGCGGATGAAGAGTTCTTCATCCGGGACTCATCCGCGGGGCACCCGCGAGGCGCACCATGAACGGCATGGTCTTCTCACGCCGGATGGCGGCCCTGGCGGCCGTCGTCCTGATCCCCCTCGGCATCGCCGCGACCAGCTTCGCGCTCACGGACTCTCCCCCGGACCCCAAGGTCCCCGCCAAGGTGGAGCTGGAGAGCGGCTCACCCTCGCCCACCCCCGCCCGGCCCGAGCCGACGCCCAGCGACCAGGTGGTGTCCCGGCCGCCGGTGACCGACAGCCCTCCGGATGAGGACGATGACGACGACCGCGGCCGGAACACCGGGACGACTCCGCCTCCGACGGAGCCGACGACGACGGGCCGGGCGACGACGG
Organism: Streptomyces sp. SW4; assembly: GCA_003248315.1. Classification (GTDB taxonomy): domain Bacteria; phylum Actinomycetota; class Actinomycetes; order Streptomycetales; family Streptomycetaceae; genus Streptomyces. The sequence goes on along the minus strand of QKWM01000004.1, from coordinate 3,895,615 downwards.
CTGACCGCGGCGAGCCGCGCGAACGCCGCCGCGTCACCGCCCGGGTCCGCATCCTGCTCTGGCTGCTGCTCGTGATGGCCGTCGCGCTCGCCTCGGTGGCCGCGACCACCCGGTCGATCCTGCTGCGCGACACCGACCAGCGGATCAACGGCCTGCTGGCGCAGGAGGCCGCCGAGTTCGCCAACTTCCAGAAGCAGGGCTTCGACCCGGAGACCGGCCGCCCGTTCACCGAGCCGAAGCGGCTGCTGGAGGTCTTCCTGCAGCGGCAGTACGCCGACCTGGACGAGGAACTGATCGGCCTGGTGGGCGAGCCGGGCGGCGACCCGGCGCACATCGTCCAGCAGCGCGAGATCCCGGTGGACCTGCCCCTGCACCGGGACTCCGAGGCCGAGCGGCGCATCTACGCCTCCCCGAGTCCACCGGCACCCTGCACCGGCCGGAGGGCGAGATCCGCTGGGCCAAGGTCATCGTGGCGCGGTACGGCGGCGAACCGGCGGCGGCCTTCGTGGTCGCCTTCCACCCGGGACGCGAACAGGAGCGCGCGGACGAGGTGTTCCGGGTCCTGCTGGCCATCTCCGGCGTCGCCCTGCTGATGACGACCGGCATCGCCTGGGTGGTCGCCGGACGCATCCTCAAGCCCGTACGGCTGGTGCGCGCCACCGCCGCCCAGCTCACCGAGCAGGACCTCACCCGGCGGATCCCGGTCCACGGCAACGACGACGTGGCCGCCCTCGCCGAGACGTTCAACGCGATGCTGGACCGGCTGGAGCGGGCCTTCGCCACCCAGCGGCTGTTCGTCGACGACGCCGGGCACGAGCTGCGCACCCCGATCACCATCGTGCGCGGCCATCTGGAACTGATGGGCGACGACCCCGCCGAGCGCGAGGAGACCGTCCGGCTGGTCACCGACGAGCTGGACCGGATGAGCAGGATCGTCGAGGACCTGCTGCTGCTCGCCAAGGCCGAACGCCCCGACTTCGTCACCCCCGAGCCGGTGCAGCTCGCCGAACTCACCGCCGACGTCTTCGTCAAGGCCCGCACGCTCGGCGACCGCGACTGGGTGCTGGCCGAGGTCGCCGACCGGGAGACCCGGCTGGACCCGCAGCGGATCACCCAGGCGATGGTGCAGCTCGCGCAGAACGCCGTGCAGCACACCACCGCCGGGCAGACCATCCGCATCGGCTCCCGCGCGGCCGGCGCGCGCATCGAGCTGTACGTCGCCGACACCGGGCCCGGGGTGCAGCCGCAGGACGCCGAGGTGATCTTCGAGCGGTTCCGGCGGGCACGGCACGGCGCGGGGCCCGCGGCTCGGGCGCCGGACTCGGGCTGTCGATCGTCAAGGCGATCGCCGAGGGCACGGCGGCCGGGTCGGCCTGCACGACACCGAGGGCGGCGGCGCCACCTTCGTACTCACTCTGGAAGAGACACGCTCATGAACCGCATCCTCATCGTCGAGGACGAGGAACGCATCGCCGCCTTCGTGGAGAAGGGCCTGCGCGCCAACGGCTTCACCACCACGGCCGTCGCCGACGGCGAGGCCGGCTACGAGTACGCGCTGACCGGCGGCTTCGACCTGATCGTGCTGGACATCGGGCTGCCCGGCCGGGACGGGTTCACGGTGCTGCGCGAACTGCGCGAGGCCCGGGTGACCACCCGGTGATCGTGCTGACCGCGCGGGACTCCGTACGGGACACGGTGGCCGGGCTGGAGGGCGGCGCGGACGACTGGATGACCAAGCCGTTCCGCTTCGAGGAGCTGCTCGCCCGGGTGCGGCTGCGGCTGCGCACGGCGGCCCGCGCGCCGGAGGTGACGGTGCTGAGGTCGGGTGCCCTCAGCCTCGACCTGCGCACCCGCCGGGCCCGGGCCGGGGACCGCACCGTCGATCTGACGGCCCGTGAGTTCGTGTTGCTGGAGCTGTTCCTGCGCCACCCCGGGCAGGTGCTCTCCCGCGAGCAGATCCTCTCCCACGTGTGGGGCTACGACTTCGACCCGGCTCCAACATCGTGGACGTGTACGTGCGGGCGCTGCGCAAGAAGCTCGGCGCGCAGCAGGTGGAGACGGTGCGCGGGATGGGGTACCGGCTGCCGGCCTGGTGAGGACGGCCGGCCCGGGCGGCGGGTGGCGTGCGGCGGCCGGCCCCGGCGGCGGCCGGCCCCGGTGAAGTTTCCTTCATCTTCGGCTCATTGGAGACTCACCGCCCGGGTGAACCCTCGATGGCGTGACGCTGAATCTCCGTCTGACCACGGCCCTGTGTGTCGCGCTGTCGCTGTGCGCGCTGGTGGCGGTCCCCACCAACTTCCCCGGCCTGAGCGGCGACGCGCGCCTGACGCTGGCCGTCTTCGCGCTGGCGACCTGCGCCTGGATCGGCACGCCGATCGACGACACCTACATCGCGCTCGGCGCCGGACTGGCGCTGACCGCCACCGGCGTCATCAGCAGCGACACCCTGTTCGGGACGCTCGGCGACTCGACGGTGTGGCTGCTGATCTGCGCCTTCGTGCTGGCCGCCGCGGTGACCCGGACCGGGCTCGCCGGGCGTGCCGCGGTGTTCCTGGTCGGCGGGGCGCGCACGGTACGGCAGCTGGTGCACCTGACCACCGCCGCGCTGGTCGTCACGGCGTTCGCGGTGCCGGCCACCTCGGGCCGGGCCGCACTGGCCCTGCCGGTGTTCCTCGCGCTCGCCAAGGCCCTCGCCGACCGCAGGCGGCTGGTGGTCATGCTGGCGCTGCTGTTCCCGACCGTGATCCTGCTGTCGGCGGTGGCCACGCTGATCGGCGCGGGCGCGCACCTGATCACCGTGTCGGTGCTGTGGGAGGCGACCGGCGACCGGGTCGGGTTCACCGAGTGGCTGCTGCTGGGCCTGCCGCTGGCCGTGGCCTCCTCCCACCTGGCCGCCGAGATCGTGCTGTGGACCACGACCCGGCGGGCGGACCGGGAGGGCGCGGTGAGCATCACGCCCGAGGAGATACAGCGGCACACCGACACCCCGGTCACCGGTCCCTGGTCGCAGCCCGAGAAGCGCTGCGCCCTGCTGCTGGCCACCGTGGTGGTGCTGTGGTGCAGTGAGCCGCTGCACCACGTTCCGCCGGCGGTCGTCGCCCTGATCGGCGCGGTCGTCGCCTCCTCCCCCGCCCTGGGGACCGTGCGGCTGAAGGACGCGCTGAAGACGGTGCCCTGGTCGCTGCTGCTGTTCATGGCGGCGACGATGGCGATGGGCGTCGCGCTCGCCGACTCGGGCGCGGCGAAGTGGCTGGTGTCCGGGCTGCCCTCGGGCATCGGACCGGCCGTCTTCCTCACCGTCGTCGTGGTGGTCAGCACCGCGGCCCATCTGGTCCTGCAGTCCCGGTCGGCGCGCTCCTCCGTGCTGGTGCCGCTGGTGATCGCCGCGGCCGTCGGCGCGGGCGTCAACCCCGTCGCCGCCGCGCTGGCCTCCACGGCCGCCGCCGGTTTCTGCCACACCCTGCCGGCCTCCGCGAAGCCGGTCGCCCTGTTCTCGGACATCCCCGGCACCCCCACCTACACCCCGCGCGACCTGCTGCGCCTGTCCGCGGTCCTCGCCCCGTCGACCGCCGCGCTGGTCCTGCTCTTCGCCGTCGCGGTCTGGCCGCTGCTCGGCGTTCCCGTGACCCGCTGACGCAGTCCCGAAGGAGTCCCGCCATGCTGAACCGTGTCGTCGTCGCCCCCAGCGGCTTCAAGGAGTCCCTGTCCGCCCAGGCCGCCGCCGACGCCATCGCGGCCGGTGTGCGCCGCGTCCTGCCGGACGCCGAGATCGACCGCGTCCCGCTGGTGGACGGCGGCGAGGGCACGGCCGTCGCCCTGGCCGCAGCCACCGGGGCCGGCTGGTGGCGCTGCCCGCCACCGGGCCGGTCGGCGACACCGTCGGCACCCATTTCGCACTGCTCGGCTCCCGCGACACCGCGGTGGTGGAGATGGCGGCGGTCGCCGGCCTCTCCCTCGTGCCGCGCGCCCTGCGCGACCCCGGCGCCACCACCACCTACGGGGTGGGCGAACTGATCCGGGCCGCGCTGGACACCGGCGTCCGGCGGATCCTGGTCGGCTGCGGCGACTCGGGCACCTCCGACGGGGGCGCGGGTGCGCTGCAGGCGCTCGGGGCGCGGCTGCTGGACGCCGACGGCTTCGAACTGCCGCCCGGCGGGCGGGAGCTGACCCGGCTGGCCCGGATCGACCCCTCCGGGCTGGACGCCCGCCTGAAGGACGTCGAGCTGCGCGTCGCCTGCAACCCGTTCAACGTGCTGTGCGGCGAGCGCGGCGTGGCCAGGGTCTTCGGCCCGCAGAAGGGCGCGAGTCCGGCGCAGGTCGAGCAGTTGTCGGCGGGCCTGGAGAACTGGGCGTACGTCCTCACCCGCGACCTCGGCGTCACCGGCACCGACCTGCGCTCGGGCCCCGGCACCGGCGCCTCGGGCGGCCTCGGCGCGGGACTGGCCGCCCTGGGCGCCCGGTTGCTGCCCCGCTTCGACGTGCTGCTGGACCAGCTCGACCTGGACGAGCGGCTGGCCCGCGCCGATCTGGTGCTCACCGCGGAGGGCGCCCTGGACCACCAGACGCCGCGCGGCAAGGTCCCGGCCGAGGTGGCCCGGCGCGCCAAGCTCTACGGGCGTCCGGTGCTGGCCCTGGCGGGCACCCTCGGCGAGGGCGCGCACGAGGTGCCCGGCGTGGACGCCTGCCACGGCATCCTGCCCGCGCCGATGGCCCTGGCGGAGGCGCTGGTGCGGGGCGCGGAGCTGCTGACGGACGCCACGGAGCGGGCGCTGCGGATGATCCTGCTGGGCGCCCGCCTGCCCGTTCACACCGCCGCGGTGGAGGTGTCCGGGACGCAGCGGCCGTCCTCGGTGCGGTAGTTCCACTTGGCCCCGTCGCGGACCAGTTCCCGGACCGCGCCGACGAACCGCTCGACGTGCTCGTCCGGGGTGCCGGCGCCGAAGCTGACCCGGATGGCGTTGAGCGACTTCTCACCGGGCGCGGCCTCCGGCGCCCCGCACTCCCCTTGCGTCTGCGGGTCGCTGCCGAGCAGGGTGCGCACCAGCGGGTGGGCGCAGAACAGGCCGTCGCGGACCCCGATGCCGTACTCGGCGGACAGTGCGGCGGCGAAGTGGGAGCTGTTCCAGCCGTCCACGACGAAGGACAGCACGCCGACGCGGGGCGCGTCGTCGCCGAAGAGGGACAGGAACCGGACCTCGGGGACGTCGGCGAGCCCCTCGCGCACCGCGGCGATCAGCCGGCGCTCGCGGGCGACGAGGGTGTCGAACCCGGCCTCGGTGAGCGCCTTGCAGGCGGAGGCGATGGCGTAGGCGCCGATCACGTTCGGCGAGCCGGCCTCGTGCCGGGCGGCGGTGTCGTGCCACTCGACGTCCACGCCGCCGTCGGCGCGCCGGGTCACCCGGCGGCTGGCGCCGCCGCCGGCGAGGTAGGGCTCGGCGGCGCGCAGCCAGTCGGCGCGGCCGGCCAGGACGCCGGCGCCGAAGGGGGCGTAGAGCTTGTGCCCGGAGAACGCGACCCAGTCGACGTCCAGGTCGGTCACGGAGACGGGGTGGTGCGGGGCGAGCTGGGCGGCGTCCAGCACGATCCGGGCGCCGTGGGCGTGCGCGGCGGCGGCCAGTTCGCGCACCGGCCACAGCTCGCCGGTGACGTTGGAGGCGCCGGTGACGCAGACGAGGGCGGGGCCGTGGGGCTCGCGGTCGGCGAGGGCGCGTTCCAGGGTCGCCACGGCCTGGTCCGGGGTGCGCGGGGCGTCGAGGTAGGTGACGTCGGCGTGGCGCCAGGGCAGCAGCGAGGCGTGGTGCTCGGTCTCGAAGACGAAGACCCGGCAGCCGGCCGGCAGGGCGGCGGCGAGCAGGTTGAGCGAGTCGGTGGTGGAGCGGGTGAAGACGACCTGGTCCGCGTCCCGGCAGCCGAGGAACTCGGCGACGGTGCGGCGGGCGTTCTCGAACAGGTCGGTCGACAGCTGCGACAGGTATCCGGCGCCCCGGTGCACGCTGCCGTAGTACGGCGCGTACGCGGCGACGTCGTCCCAGACCCGCTGGAGAGCGGGTGCGCTGGCGGCGTAGTCGAGGGCGGCGTAGGTGACCTCGCCGCCGGTGACGAGCGGGACGGTGACGTCCCGCCCCAGAACGGGCAGGGGGGTACAAAGCGACTGGTCGGCGGCAGCGGTGGTGACGGACATGGGGGTACTCCCGTGAAGGCGTGCGGATCACCGCGCGAGCGGCACGACGGCGCTCGAGCGCGGGACGAAAGGAAAAAGGGGGTGCGGAGGCGGGGCTCTGCGGCCCTAGCGCATTCGCTGCATCACGGAAGACTCCCTCGACGACCAGGACCCCTGGCCCACACTTCTCGAAGCGTGCGAGGGGTCCGCGCTTGTCGTGAGCCCTGCTGCTCACGACCTGGTCTTCACCCGGGGCACCCCGCCACGGACGGAGGGTTGCCGGACAGTCGGCCGGGGCCGAATGACTGTCACTCATGACCTGCACAGGAAGCTACGCGAAAAGATCTACGTCCCGCAACCCGTGTCCGGATCGCGGGACGTACGACGCGGCGGCCTCAGGCGTTGCTGGCCGCCACCCAGCGTTCCAGGACCCGGCGGGCGGCCCCGCTGTCGATGGACTCGGCCGCCCTGGCCATGCCGGCCCTGAGCTGCTCGGTCAGCGGTTCGCCGCCGGGCTCCAGGGCCACCAGGGCTGCCGCCGAGTTCAGCAGGACGGCGTCCCGCACCGGGCCGGTCTCGCCGTTCAGCAGGCGGCGGGCCACGTCGGCGTTGTAGGAGGCGTCGGCGCCGCGCAGTGCCTCGACCGGGACCGGCTCGATGCCGACGTCACGCGGGTCGAAGGACTCCTCGGTCACCCTGCCGTCCCGTACCACCCACACCTTCGAGGTGGAGGTCGTGGTCAGCTCGTCGAGGCCGTCGTCGCCCGGAAGACCAGGGAGGAGTTGCCGCGCTCGGCGAAGACCCCGGCGATGATCGGCGCCATCCGGGCGTCGGCGACGCCGATGGCCTGGGCGCGCACCTTCGCCGGGTTGGTGAGCGGCCCGAGGAAGTTGAACACGGTCCGGATGCCGAGCTGGCCGCGGGCGGCGGCCACATGGCGCAGCGAGGGGTGGAACTTCACGGCGAAGCAGAAGGTGATCCCGGCCTCCTCGGCGACCTCGGCCACCCGCCGCGGGGTCAGTTCCAGGTTGACGCCGAGCTTCTCCAGGACGTCGGAGGCGCCCGAGGCCGAGGAGGCGGCGCGGTTGCCGTGCTTGACGACCTTGGCGCCGGTGCCGGCCACGACGATCGCCGACATGGTGGAGATGTTGACCGTCTTGGCGCCGTCCCCGCCGGTGCCGACGATGTCGACGGTGTCCCCCGGCACGTCGATGACGTTGGCGTGCTCGTACATGGTCCGGACGAGGCCGCCGATCTCCTCGACGGTCTCGCCCTTGGCCCGCAGCGCCACCGCGAACCCGGCGATCTGCGCGTCGGTCGCCTCCCCGCGCATGATCACGTCCATCGCCCAGGCGGTGTCGTCGGCCGTGAGGTCGCGGCCGTCCAGCAGGCCGTTCAGCAGGGCGGGCCAGGAGCGGCCCGCCGCGGTGTCGCCTCCAGCGGGGGTCACAGCGCTCATCAGCCGCTCCTGACATCGAAAGAGATGGGTTCGGCTCCACCCTATCGACCCGGGGGACGCCGAAGGGCCCCGTCCGAACACCGGACGGGGCCCCTGGCGTGGTGTGGCGACGCGGAGGATCAGTGGTGGCCGTGGCCGCTCGTGATCTCCTTGTACTCCTCGACGGTCGGCTTCGGGATCTGGTTCCCCTCGCCGTAGTACGCCTTGCTGAGCTTGGCGCGCAGCTTCTCGGAGCCCTTCACCTTGCGCTCGACGCCGTTCTCGTCGACCGTCGGGCCGATCTCGGCGGGCTTGTACTGCTCGTGCGCCGTGAGGTTGTGCAGCTGCTCCTGGCTGAGCGGCTCGTGCACCTCGATGAACTCACCGTGCGGCAGGCGCTTGATGATGCCCGACTCGCGGCCGTGCAGCACCTTGTCCTTGTCGCGGCGCTGGAGGCCGAGGCAGATCCGCTTGGTGATCACGAAGGCGATGACCGGACCGACGAAGAAGCCGATGCGGACGAACCAGGTGACCGCGTTGATCGACAGGTGGAAGTGCGTGGCGACGATGTCGTTGCCACCACCGATCAGCATGATCATGTACGCGGTGACCCAGGCGACGCCGAAGGCCGTGCGGGTCGGGGCGTTGCGCGGGCGGTCCAGGATGTGGTGCTCGCGCTTGTCCCCGGTGACCCAGGACTCGATGAACGGGTACACCGCGATCACCGCGAGGAACAGACCGAAGATCACCAGCGGGATGAACACGCCCAGGACGAGGGTGTGACCCCAGAAGTTGATCTCCCAGCCCGGCATGGCGCGGACCAGACCCTCGGCGAAGCCCATGTACCAGTCGGGCTGGGCGCCGGTCGACACCAGGTCCGCCCGGTAGGGGCCGAGGGCCCAGATCGGGTTGACGGACGCGATGCCGGCGAGGGCCGCGATGACACCGAAGACCAGGAAGAAGAAGCCTCCGGCCTTGGCCATGTACACCGGCAGCAGCGGCATGCCGACGACGTTCTTGTTGTTCTTGCCGGGACCCGCGAACTGCGTGTGCTTGTGGTAGAAGACCAGGATCAGGTGGCCGACCACCAGGCCGAGCATGATGCCCGGCAGCAGCAGGATGTGGATCGAGTAGAACCGGGCGACGAAGTCGTCGCCGGGGAACTCCCCGCCGAACAGGAACATCGAGATGTACGTGCCGACGATCGGCACGGACAGGATCGCGCCCTGCGTGAAGCGGACACCGGTGCCGGAGAGCAGGTCGTCCGGGAGCGAGTAGCCGGTGAAACCGGTGAACATGCCCAGGACGAACAGCAGGAAGCCGAACAGCCAGTTGATCTCGCGCGGCTTGCGGAACGCGCCGGTGAAGAAGACGCGCATCATGTGCACGAACATGCCGGCGAGGAAGATGATCGCCGCCCAGTGGTGGATCTGCCGGATCAGCAGACCGCCGCGCACGTCGAAGCTGATGTCGAGCGTCGACTTGTACGCCTCGCTCATCAGCTGGCCCTGCAGCGGGACGTAGCTGCCGTGGTACTCCACCTCGTTCATCGACGGGTGGAAGAACAGCGTCAGGTACACACCCGTGAGGATGATGATGATGAAGCTGTAGAGGCAGACCTCACCCAGCATGAAGGACCAGTGGTCCGGGAAGATCTTGCGCATGTTGGCCTTGGCCAGGGAGTAGATCCCGAGCCGGCCGTCGGCCCAGTCGGCGACGCGCTCGCCGGCCGGTGCCTTCCCTCGAGAGCGGCCCGCCGCACCGGCGGCGGACGTGCTCGGTTCGTTCGGTGTAGTGCTCATCCGCGCTCCCAGAAAGCAGGACCGACGGGCTCTTCGAAGTCGCCGAGCGCTTCGAGGTAACCCTCGTCGTTCACACCGATGCGCAGCTGCGGAAGGGCGTGACCGGCGGGACCGAAGATGACCCGGGCGCCGTCGGCGAGGTCGAAGGTGGACTGGTGGCAGGGACACAGCACGTGGTGCGTCTGCTGCTCGTACAGGGAGATCGGGCAACCGACGTGGGTGCAGATCTTCGAGTAGGCGACGATGCCCTCGTGCGACCAGTCGAGCTCGCGCTTGTCCTTGATGTCCTCCGGCTCGAGCCGGACGAGCATCAGGGCGGCCTTGGCGATCTCGTTCTGGAAGCCGTGGTCGTGCTCGTCCAGGCCCTCGGGCTTGGCGAAGGTGAGCGAGCCGACGGCGATGTCGGAGGGACGCAGCGGCTCGTCGGTGTTCATGTTGACGAGCAGCTTGCCCTTGGACCACAGGGTGTGGCGCAGCTTGTCCTCGGGCAGCGGACCGAGGTCGCGCAGCAGGACGACGCCGGAGAGCGGCACCAGCGTGAGGGCGCCGAACATGGTGTTGCGGATCAGCTTGCGGCGGCCGATCGCGGACTCCTTGGCGCCCTGCCGGAAGTCGGCGTGCACCTTGGAGCGGACCTCGGGCGACGCCTCGATCGGGTGACGCTCGTCGGCGATCTCCACGTCGGACATCAGCGTGCGCGCCCAGTGGACGGCGCCGGCGCCGATGCAGAACAGCGCCACGCCCAGGGTGAGGCCGAGGGCGAAGTTCAGCGCGTTGATGTGGCCGATCGGGAAGACGTAGATCGACTTGTCGTGGGGGATCGCCACGAACGAGGCGATGAAGCCGATGGTGGCCAGCATGGACACCGTGAACATCAGGGCCACGGAGCGCTCGGACCGCTTGGCGGCCCGCTCGTCGATGTCCTGGATCCGGTGCTCGTGCGGCGGCAGACCCGGGTCGGCGAACGGGTTCTCGTCGTCCGCCCGCTTCACCGGCTCGTGCGCGTGCTCGTCGTGTCCTGCGGGACGCTTCTCCGGCAGGTTCTCTTCGGGAATGTCTTGGCTACTCATGACTTCTTGGCCTTTGCGGTCCGAGCGGCGACCCACACGGCGACGGCGATGCAGGTGCCGAGGCCGAAGATCCAGCCGAAGAGGCCCTCGCTGACCGGCCCGAGGCCGCCCAGGGAGAGACCACCCGGGTCAACGGTCTCGTCGCTGTTGACCGCGTTCAGGTACGCGATGATGTCCTTCTTGTTCTGCTCCGTCAGCACGGTGTCCGGGAAGGACGGCATGTTCTGCGGGCCGGTCTGCATGGCCTCGTAGATGTGCTTCGGGTCGACACCCTCGAGGGTCGGCGCGTACTTGCCGTGGGTCAGCGCGCCGCCCTTGCCGGTGAAGTTGTGGCACTGCGCGCAGTTCGTGCGGAACAGCTCACCGCCCTTGGCGATGTCCGCGCCCTCGGGCCCGTACTGCTCCTCGGTCGGGACGGCCGGACCGGCGCCCAGGGAGGCGATGTACGCCGCGAGCTGGTCGATCTCGGCCTGGGAGTAGATGTTCTTCTTGCGCGGAACCTGCGCGCCCGGCTGCTGGGCCGGCATACGGCCGGTGCCCACCTGGAAGTCGACGGCCGCGGCGCCCACGCCCACCAGGCTGGGACCGTCGGAGGTGCCCTGACCATCGGTGCCGTGACAGCTGGCGCAGCCGACGGCGTAGAGCTTCTTGCCCTCGTCGATGGCGAGGGACTGGGCCGTTTCGTCGGCCTGCGCCTTGTCCGCGGGTGCGAACACGGCGTAGAGCCCCCGGTGCATGCCAGCGCGAGGAGTAGGACGACGAGTGCCGCCAGCGGATGGCGTCGTCGTGCGGAGAGCTTTTTCACGGATTACCCCGGTGTCAGGATCTTCTGCGTCGATGCTTCTGGGATGTGCGCGGGAGCGGTCCGCGCCTACTTGATCATGTAGATCGTGGCGAAGAGGCCGATCCAGACGACATCGACGAAGTGCCAGTAGTAGGACACGACGATGGCGGCGGTCGCCTGCTCGTGGGTGAACCTCCGGGCCGCGTAGGTGCGGCCGAGGACCAGCAGGAAGGCGATGAGTCCGCCCGTCACGTGCAGGCCGTGGAAGCCGGTGGTCAGGTAGAAGACCGAGCCGTACGGGTCGGACGAGAGCGACAGGCCCTCGTGCTTGACCAGCTCGGTGTACTCGAACACCTGACCGCCGATGAAGATGGCACCCATGATGAAGGTGACGATGAACCACATCCTGAGCTTCTTCACGTCACCGCGCTCGGCGGCGAACACGCCGAGCTGACAGGTGAGGGAGGAGAGCACCAGGATCGTGGTGTTCGTCGCCGAGAACGGGAAGTTCAGGGCGTCGGCCTTCTCGGACCAGAAGTCCGGGCCGGTCACCGATCGCAGGGTGAAGTACATCGCGAAGAGGGCCGCGAAGAACATCAGCTCGGAACTCAGCCAGATGATGGTTCCGACGCTGGTGAGGTTCGGTCGATTGACCGACGGGTGCGCGTGCCCGGTTTCTACTGTCGTTGCTGTCGCCACGACCGACATTATGTCGGTCGCTTATCCCGCCCTCACTCCGGGGGGTGCCGTTCGGAGTGTCTCCCTGCTCCGGAACGGTGTTGACGTGGTGTTCAGGGAGTAGCATCCCGACCCACGGCCCGTCCCTACGACGATTGCCACGACGCCGACGTCACGGAGGAAGCATGCAGCCGACCGCCACGGTGCTGGTCTACAGCGACGACTCCAACACCCGCGAACAGGTGCGGCTCGCGACCGGCCGGCGGCCCGCGCCGGACGCCCCGCTGGTCGAGTTCGTGGAGTGCGCGACGCCGGCCGCGGTCGTGCGGGAGCTGGACAAGGGCGGCATCGACGTCTGCGTCCTGGACGGCGAGGCCGTGCCCATGGGCGGCATGGGCGTGTGCCGGCAGATCAAGGACGAGGTCTTCCAGTGCCCGCCGGTGCTGCTGCTCATGGGGCGCCCGCAGGACGCCTGGCTGGCCACGTGGAGCCGGGCGGACGCGGCGGTGACGCTCCCGGTGGACCCGGTGGAGTTCGCGCAGGCGCTGGCCTCGCTGCTGCGGCAGAAGCATCTGCAGAGCGCCTGACGCGCGGCCCCCGTCGCCCCGGCGGGGCGGCTACGCCACCGTCGGGCGCAGGCGCGCCGCGTCCTCCGGCTTGGGGCGTTGGGGTTGCCTCCGGTCAGGGCGCTGCCGGTCTGCCACTTGGCCCAGTCCATGTTCCAGTCGCCGAAGCCGTTGCCGAAGGGCTCCATCAGGTTCCCCTCGGAGTTGACGACCTGGACCAGGTCGCCCTCGCGGACGGTGTCGAAGAACCACTCGGCGTTGGCGGTGCTCATCCCGACGCAGCCGTGGCTGACGTTGGCGGAGCCCTGCGAGCCGACCGACCAGGGGGCGGCGTGCACGTACTCGCCGCTCCAGGTGACGCGTGTGGCGAAGTGGACCGGGAGGTCGTAGGACTCGGAGGAGCCCTCGGCGATGCCGACGGTGCTGCTGCGCATACGTACGAAGCGTTCCTTGCCGAGGACGACCTTGACGCCGTTGCGGGTCTCGAAGCCGGGCTTGCCCGTGGTGACGGGGATCTGCTTGATCTCCTCGCCGTTGCGGTAGACCGTCATGGTGTGCGCGGCGGCGTCCGTGACGGCGACGACCCGGTCCCCCGTGGTCAGCTTCAGCGGCTTGGACGGGGCGCCCCACAGCCGGTCGCCGACCTTGATGCCGTCGAGCGTGCTGCGGGCCAGGACGGTGGCGTGGGTGGGCCAGTAGTCCTTGGGCGGTAGTGCAGCTTCTTGTCGTCCACCCAGTGCCAGGCGCCCTCCACGGCGGGCGTGGACTCCACCTTCAGGGCGCGCTCGACGACCTTGCGCTGGGCCGGGTCCCGGACGGGCTCGCTCAGCTCGGCGGTGACGGGCTGGCCGACGCCGTAGGTGCCGGCCTCGGGCCGAAGGTGACGTTCAGCCGCTTCTTGGTGGTGGGGGTCCCCGTCTCGAAGGTGAGGACCTTCCGGCCGGGCGCGCCCTCGCCGTTCTCCGTGCTCACGCGGACCGTGTACTGGGCGCCTGCGGCCAGCGGTGAGGTGCTGTGCCACCGGGAGCCGTCGGCGGAGAGTTCGCCCGCCACGTGGCGTCCTGCGGCGTCCACGGCCGTGACGTCCGTGATCCGCCCGTCGGAGTCCTCGGCGACGACCTCCAGGGGCTTGTCCGGGTCGGCCTTCTTCCCCGCGCCGGTGGGGCCGCTGAAGGTGATCTGGCCGGCCGCGTCGTACGGCGCCGCCGCCAGCGGGTTGTCGTCGCCGCTGCACCCGGTGGCGCCCGCACCGAGGGCGACCGCCAGCAGCGTGCAGCCGACGACGGCGCGCCCCCTCGCGTGGAAGTGAAGGTTGTGGCTCATGACCTCACGCTAGGAACTTCCACCGGAGGCGGCGCGGTGGGTCGTCCGGACGGGGACGGTCCGTCCTGCGAACGAGCGCAAAAGAGCGGCCCGGACGCTCCTGACGGAGTGTCCGGGCCGCTCGGGCGTGCGCCCTGTGCTACTGGGTGCGGTTCTCACCGCGGTAGTACTCGAAGACCCAGCCCCAGATGCCGATGAGCATCAGCGGGGCCGAGAAGTACATCAGCCACCAGCCGACGGCCACACTCAGGAAGGCGAACGCGCCACCGATGGCCAGGGACAGCGGCTGCCAGCTGTGCGGGCTGAAGAACCCGACCTCGCCGGCGTCGTCCGCGACGTCCGCCTCCTTGTTGTCCTGCGCGCCCACGTCGACCCGCTTGGCCGTGAAGCCGAGGTAGAAGCCGATCATGATCGCCAGGCCGAAGGCCAGGAAGAGGGCGGTGGTACCGGCCGGCTCCTTCGACCACACGCCATAGACCACGGCCATGACGAGGATGAAGACGCTCAGCCACATGAACATCTTGCCCTGGATCTTCACTTGCCGGCCTCCTTGCCGCCAGCGAGGGCCTTCTCACCCTGAGGGACGTTCTCCAGCTGGTCCAGCGCGGAGATCTCGGGTGGTGCAGGTCGAACGCCGGGGATTCGCTGCGGATCCGCGGCAGGGTGAGGAAGTTGTGGCGCGGCGGCGGGCAGGAGGTCGCCCACTCCAGGGAGCGGCCGTAGCCCCACGGGTCGTCGACGCCGACCGGCTTGCCGTACTTGGCGGTCTTCCACACGTTGTAGAAGAACGGCAGCAGCGACATGCCGAGCAGGAACGAGGCGATCGTCGAGATCGTGTTGAGGGCGGTGAAGCCGTCGGCCGCGAGGTAGTCCGCGTACCGGCGGGGCATGCCCTCGGCACCCAGCCAGTGCTGGACCAGGAAGGTGCCGTGGAAGCCGATGAACAGCGTCCAGAACGTGATCTTGCCCAGGCGCTCGTCGAGGAGCTTGCCGGTCCACTTGGGCCACCAGAAGTGGAAGCCCGCGAACATCGCGAAGACGACCGTGCCGAACACCACGTAGTGGAAGTGGGCCACCACGAAGTAGGAGTCCGAGACGTGGAAGTCCATCGGCGGCGACGCCAGGATGACGCCGGTCAGACCACCGAAGACGAAGGTGATCAGGAAGCCCAGCGACCAGAGCATCGGCGTCTCGAAGGACAGCGAGCCCTTCCACATGGTGCCGATCCAGTTGAAGAACTTCACACCGGTCGGGACGGCGATCAGGAACGTCATGAAGGAGAAGAACGGCAGCAGCACGCCGCCCGTGACGTACATGTGGTGCGCCCACACCGTCACCGACAGACCCGCGATCGCGATGGTCGCGCCGATCAGACCCATGTAGCCGAACATCGGCTTGCGGGAGAAGACCGGGATGATCTCACTGACGATGCCGAAGAACGGCAGCGCGATGATGTACACCTCGGGTGGCCGAAGAACCAGAACAGGTGCTGCCACAGCAGCGCACCGCCGTTGGCCGAGTCGAAGATGTGCGCACCGAACTTGCGGTCCGCCTCCAGGGCGAACAGCGCGGCCGCCAGGACCGGGAAGGCCAGCAGGACCAGCACACCGGTCAGCAGGACGTTCCAGGTGAAGATCGGCATGCGGAACATCGTCATGCCGGGCGCGCATGCAGATGATCGTGGTGATGAAGTTGACCGAGCCGAGGATGGTGCCGAAGCCGGAGAAGGCCAGGCCCATGATCCACAGGTCACCGCCGATGCCCGGCGAGTGCACCGCGTCGGACAGCGGCGAGTAGGCGAACCAGCCGAAGTCGGCCGCACCCTGCGGGTGAGGAAGCCGCCCACCGCGATCAGCGAGCCGAACAGGTAGAGCCAGTAGGCGAACATGTTCAGCCGCGGGAAGGCCACGTCGGGCGCGCCGATCTGCAGCGGCATGATCCAGTTCGCGAAGCCGGCGAACAGCGGCGTCGCGAACATCAGCAGCATGATCGTGCCGTGCATCGTGAACGCCTGGTTGAACTGCTCGTTCGACATGATCTGCAGGCCCGGGCGGGCCAGCTCGGCGCGCATGAACAGAGCCATGACGCCGCCGATGCAGAAGAACGCGAACGACGTGACCAGGTACAGCGTGCCGATCGTCTTGTGGTCGGTGGTCGTCAGCCACTTGACGACGATCTCGCCGCGCCTCTGGCGCCGGACCGGCAGCTCGTCCTGGTAGTGGGACCCTGCTGCCGCGGCACCCTGGGGTTCGTTGAGGATGCTCACAGTTGGTTCGTCTCCCGGTTCTTCTCGTGGCTCGTCTGCGCGATGCCGGCGGGAACGTAACCGGTCTGCCCCTTCTTCACGAGGTCCTGGAGGTGCTGCTCGTAGCGCTCAGGGGAGACGACCTTCACGTTGAACAGCATCCGGGAGTGGTCCACGCCGCACAGCTCGGCGCACTTGCCCAGGAAGGTGCCCTCCTTGTTGGGGGTCACCTCGAAGGCGTTGGTGTGGCCCGGGATGACGTCCTGCTTCATCAGGAACGGCACCACCCAGAAGGAGTGGATGACGTCGCGCGAGGTCAGGACGAAGCGGACCTTCTTGCCCTTGGGAGCCAGAGGGTCGGACCGGGGTTGTCGGTCTGCGGGTTCCGGGTGCCGGGGACACCGCAGTCGTAGACGCCGCCGGCGTCGGCCGGGAAGTCCTCCTTGAACCGGTCCGGGATCGCGGCCAGTTCCTTGGACTTCGTCGCGTCACCGGAGGAGCCCTGGACGCTCTCGACGTAGTTGAAGCACCAGCTCCACTGGAAGCCGACCACGTTGACCGTGACGTCGGGCTTGTCCTTGAGCTTGAGGAGCTCGGACTCGTCGCGGGCGGTGAAGTAGAAGAGCACCGAGACGATGACGAGCGGAACAACCGTGTACAGCGCCTCGATGGGCATGTTGTACCGGGTCTGCGGAGGGATCTCGACCTTGGTGCGGCTGCGCCGGTGGAAGAAAGCACTCCACAGGATCAGGCCCCACACCAGCACGCCGACGGCGAGCGCGGCAGCCCAGGACCCCTGCCACAGGGAGAGGATCCGCGGAGCCTCTTCCGTGGTGGGGTGGGCATACCAAGGCGGGGGAAGTCCTCCCATGTGCAACCGGTGGCGGTCGCCAGGACCAGGCCCGCGGTCAGTGCCTGCAGCAGCTTCCGCCGCATCGGGCGCCGCGGCGAGCGGTCGGAGCCGTTGGGACTCACGTAGCGCCTTCCCGAGAGTCTCGCCCGCGCGTATCGGCTGCGGCCTTCTCGCTGGTCGGTCGCCGCCCTGCGTCGGGCAGGGGTTTGGATGTTTATGCGGACCAAACCCTAGCCCACGCCCTCCGGGGTTCACGAGGAGGGGTGCCTAGTGGGGTGGGGGTTCGCTGGTTTGGCGGGTGCGGCGGCTCCGTGGCCGGTCGCGCGGTTCCCCGCGCCCCTCGGCGGCGTTCGGCCGGGCGGGCGTCTAGCGTTGCCGTATGGCCTACTTCGACGCCGCTTCCGCCGCCCCTCTGCACCCCGTCGCCCGGCAGGCGCTGCACGCCTCGCTCGACGAGGGGTGGGCGGATCCCGCGCGGTTGTACCGGGAAGGGCGCCGGGCGCGGATGCTGCTGGACGCGGCGCGGGAGACCGTCGCCGAGGCGGTGGGCTGCCGGGCGGACGAGGTCGTGTTCACCCCGTCGGGAACGCGGGCCGTGCACTCGGGCGTGGCGGGGGCGTTGGCGGGCCGGCGGCGGGCCGGACGTCACCTGATCGTGTCAGCGGTCGAACACTCCTCGGTGCTGCACGCGGCCGAGGCGCACGAGGCCGGCGGGGGCACGGTCACCCAGGTGCCCGTGGACCGGACGGGGGCGGTGGACCCGGCGGCGTACGCGGCGGCGCTGCGCGAGGACACCGCGCTGGCGTGCCTGCAGTCGGCCAACCACGAGGTGGGGACCGTCCAGCCGGTGGCGGAGGTGGCGCGGGCGTGCCGGGCGGCCGGGGTGCCGTTGCTGGTGGACGCGGCGCAGTCGCTGGGCTGGGGCCGGTGGAGGGCGACTGGTCGCTGCTCGCCGCGAGCGCGCACAAGTGGGGCGGGCCCTCCGGGTGGGGGTGCTGGTGGTGCGCAAGGGTGTCCGGTTCGCGCCGCAGGGGCCGGTGGACGAACGGGAGTCGGGGCGGGCGCCCGGTTTCGAGAACATTCCGGCGATCGTGGCGGCGGCGGCGTCGCTGCGGGCGGTGCGGGCCGAGGCCGCCCAGGAGGCGGCGCGGCTGCGGGAGCTGACGGACCGGATCCGGACGCGGGTGCCCGAACTGGTGCCCGATGTCGAGGTCGTGGGGGACGCGGAGCGGCGGCTGCCCGGGACCGTCACGTTCTCGTGTCTCTATGTCGACGGGGAGGCCCTGCTGCACGAGCTGGACCGGGAGGGCTTCTCGGTGTCCTCCGGTTCGTCGTGCACCAGCAGCACGCTGACGCCGAGCCATGTGCTGAAGGCGATGGGCGTGCTCAGCGAGGGCAACGTGCGGGTGTCGCTGCCGCCCGGCACGGAGGCGGCCGACGTCGACCGGTTCCTGCGGGTGCTGCCGGGCGTGGTGGCCGGGGTGCGGGAGAAGCTCGGCGCGCCCGTGCCGTCCGCCGCGGCCGAGGGGACGTCCTGGTCGTGGACGCGGTGGGCAAACTGTGCCCGATCCCGGTGATCGAGCTGGCCAAGGTGATCGGCGACGTGCCCGTGGGGGCCTGGTGCGGGTGCTCGCCGACGACGAGGCGGCCCGGCTGGACATCCCGGCGTGGTGTGCGATGCGGGGCCAGGAGTACGTGGGCGAGCAGCCGGCGGACCGGGCGACGGCGTACCTGGTCCGCCGGGCGACCTGACCCGGCCGGCGCGGGTCCGGCCGGGGCGGCTCAGGCGAGGTGCGCCTGGACCTCGGCCGCGGCGTCGTGCCCGTAGGCCTTGGTGAAGCGGTCCATGAAGTGGGCCCGGCGCAGCTGGTACTCCTGCGTGCCCACCGTCTCGATGACGAGCGTCGCCAGCATGCACCCGACCTGCGCGGCGCGCTCCAGGGAGACGCCCCAGGCGAGCCCGGACAGGAACCCGGCGCGGAAGGCGTCGCCGACACCCGTCGGATCGGCCTTGCGCTCCTCCTCGGGGTGCCGACCTCGATCGGGGCCTCGCCCGCGCGCTCGATGCGCACGCCCTGGGCGCCGAGGGTGGTGACGCGGTGGCCGACCCGGCCGAGGATCTCCTCGTCCGTCCAGCCGGTCTTGGACTCGATGAGGCCCTTCTCGTACTCGTTGGAGAACAGGTACGTGGCGCCGTCCAGCAGTATCCGGATCTCGTCGCCGTCCATCCGGGCGATCTGCTGGGAGAAGTCGGCGGCGAACGGGATGTTCCGCGAACGGCACTCCTCGGTGTGGCGGAGCATCGCCTCCGGGTCGTCGGCGCCGATGGAGACCAGGTCGAGTCCGCCCACCCGGTCGGCGACGGTCTTCAGCTCGATCAGGCGGGCCTCGCTCATGGCACCGGTGTAGAAGGAGCCGATCTGGTTGTGGTCGGCGTCGGTGGTGCAGACGAACCGCGCGGTGTGCAGGGTCTCGGAGATGCGCACGGAGCTGGTGTCGACGCCGTGCCGGTCCAGCCACGCCCGGTACTCGTCGAAGTCGGAGCCCGCGGCGCCGACCAGGATCGGCCGGGTGCCGAGCTGGCCCATGCCGAAGGCGATGTTCGCGGCGACGCCGCCCCGGCGCACGTCGAGCTTGTCGACCAGG
This sequence comes from Streptomyces sp. SW4, assembly GCA_003248315.1. Lineage (GTDB taxonomy): Bacteria > Actinomycetota > Actinomycetes > Streptomycetales > Streptomycetaceae > Streptomyces. The sequence continues at coordinate 3,876,050 of QKWM01000004.1, read as the reverse complement.
AAGGAGAGCGAGACCGTGTGCAGCTGGTCCGCGACGAGCTGGTCGGCGAAGCGGCCGGGGAAGGTCATGAGGTGGTCGGTGGCGATGGAGCCGGTGACTGCGATGCGCACGACGTGGACTCTCTCCAGGGGAGGCGGATTGACAGTTCACGCTACCGGGTCGTCCGCGCGCCGCTGAAGAGGCGGGAGCGCCCTCCGGGCGGAAGCGGCCGGAAGGACCCCGAAGAGGGAAAACTACCCGATAGTAGATCTTTCTTCGCCGCCCGCCGCGTGCCTACGGTGCCGTCATGACGAACCTCGAGGTCCACTCCCCGCCCCGGCCGAGCAGGACGGGGACTTGGCGTCGCTGCGGGGCGACTGCGCGCGGATGGTGCCGCACTGGCCGGCCGCCGAGCGGGGCGCCGCGCCGCACGTCTCCCCCTCGCTCATCCACGGGTGACCGTGCCGCCGGCGTCGGCACGGCTGCTGGACGCGATGTCCGACTACGGCGACTGAGCCCCGCCCCGGTGTGCGGGCCGTCCGGGTGACGCCGCCGGGCCGCCGGGGAACCGGATGTTCCCCGCCGCGTCCCATCGCTGTCCCCCATGACAGCCGAAGGAGCGATGCGGTGAACACCGAGCGACCCGACAACGACGACGCCGAGGCCGGTGCCGCCGAGCCCGCCGGCTCCGCGCGGACGCCGAGGAGACCACCACCGCCGCCGCCCGGCGCGACGGACGGCGGCGCACGGTGATCGCCGCCTCCGTGGCCGCCGCCGTGCTGCTCGTCGGGGGCGGCGGGCGTACCTCGCCACGACCGCGTCCGGCGGCCCCGGCGGCGGTACGGCACCCGGGGCGTCCGGCGACGGCACACCCCCGCCGCTCGCCCTCGACGGCCACACCCCGCCCTCCGGGAGCGGCGCCCCGGGCATCGCGCCCGGCGAGCCCGACCCTACGGCGTCGTCTACCGGGCCGGCGGCCCGCTCCCGGACGGCCCCGGCTCGGCGCCGGTGTACCGCGCCGAGGGCGAGGTCACCGCCCAGGAGGTGGCCCGGCTGGCGAAGGCGCTCGGCGTCGAGGGAGCCCCCGTGGAGCAGGGGCGGGCCTGGACGGTCGGGGCGACCGGGACGGGTCGGGGCCGGTGCTGCGGGTGAACCGGCAGGCGCCGGGGACGTGGACGTTCCACCGGGCGCTGCCGGGGACCGACAACTGCCGCAAGGGCCCCGCCTGCACGGTGCCCCCGCGGACGCCGGGCCGGTGAGCGAGGCGGCGGCGAGGAAGGCGGCGGCGCCGGTGCTGAAGGCGGTCGGCCAGGACTCCGCCAAGCTGGACGCCACCGAGGTGATGGGCGCCCAGCGGGTCGTGAACGCCCGGCCGGACGTCGGGGGCTGCCCACGCACGGCTGGACGACCGGGGTGACGGTCGGCCCGCGGGGCGAGGTGGCCGGCGGCAGCGGCCAGCTGAAGAAGCCGGTGAAGGGCGACACGTATCCGGTCCTGGACGCGGAGCGGACCCTCGCGCTGATGAACGCGGCGCCCGGGACGGACGCGCGGGCCGGCATCGGCGGCTGCACCGGTCCCGTACCGCTGGACGAGGGGTCTTCGGCGGGCGGCGGGTCCGGGACGGAGCCGTGCACGCCGGGCACGCCGGGCACGCCGGAGAAGAGGACGCTGACCGTCGAGCGGGCGGTGTTCGGGCTGGCCGCGCATCCGGTGCAGGGGCGGCAGACGCTGGTGCCGTCCTGGCTGTTCGAGGTGCGGTCGCCGGGCGCGCAGGAGGCGCTGACGGTGACGTATCCGGCGGTCGACCCGAGTACCTGGTGTCCTCGGCGCCCTCCCCCGCCCCGTCCGGTCCGGGCTCGGATCCGGGCCAGGACGAGCCGACCTCGGCGCCGACGACGCGGGACGTGGAGGTCACCGGGTACACGACCGCGGGCACGGAGCTGACCGTGCACTTCACCGGCGGGGTGTGCGCCTCCTACGAGGCGGAGGCCGAGGGCCGCGGGACGAGGTGCGGGTCCGGGTGACCGAGACCTCGCAGCCGGGGAAGGTCTGCATCCTGATCGCCAAGGAGTACGAGCTGACCGTGCCGCTGGACGAGCCGCTGGGCGACCGGACGGTGATCGGCTCCGACGGCGAGAGGATCCCGCTCGCCAAGCCGGGGGCGCGTTTGCCGGCGCCGTCCGAGGCGCGCTGAATCCGCCGCACGGGACTACGCGGGACGTACGACAGACGGAGGCGGGGCTTTCCGGGGAGGTTCCCGGAAAGCCCCGCCTCCGTCGTGCGTGACGCGGTGCGGCCGCGACTCAGCTGAAGGAGTCGCCGCAGGCGCAGGAGCCGGTCGCGTTCGGGTTGTCGATCGTGAAGCCCTGCTTCTCGATCGTGTCCACGAAGTCGATGGTCGCGCCGCCCAGGTACGGGGCGCTCATGCGGTCGGTGACGACCTTGACCCCGCCGAAGTCCTTCTCCACGTCGCCGTCGAGGGAGCGCTCGTCGAAGAAGAGCTGGTAGCGCAGGCCGGAGCAGCCACCGGGCTGGACGGCGACGCGCAGCGCCAGGTCGTCACGGCCTTCCTGGTCGAGCAGGGCCTTGACCTTGGCCGCGGCGGCGTCGGTCAGGATGATGCCGTCGGTGACGGTGCTGGTCTCGTCCGATACGGACATCTACATCTCTCCCGGGTTGTACGGAGACTGCTTGCCGACGGTTCCAACCGGCGGGGCCGCGGATTCATTCCGGGCGGACCCGGCTTTCTCCCCGGCTTCCTCCTCATGCTCGCACACGCACCCGGGCTGCGGACAGCGCCGCCGTCGGCTCCCCGGACGGCGTCCGTCCGGGGCTTCGCGGACGGCTCCCGTCCGGTCCGGCCGGGACCGGGATTCACGTCACATCGACACTATGGCCATCGTCAAAGTGACGTGAAGCGGTTATGATATATAGCGTCAGTTAGACGAAAAGTAGAAAGGGTGCGTGTCGTGACCACCGCCCAAGCCCAGGAGCTCGACGTACAGCCGACGCCCCTCGCCCTGCTGCTGCTCGGCCGCGAGGCCGACCCGAGGAGCGAGCGCGGCGTGGAGTGCCCCGGCGACCTGCCCTCGCCCTCCGACCCGGACCTGGTCGAGCGCGCCCGTGCGGCCAAGGAGAAGCTCGGGACCAAGGTCTTCGTGCTGGGTCACCACTACCAGCGCGACGAGGTGATCCAGTTCGCCGACGTCACGGGTGACTCCTTCAAGCTGGCCCGGGAGGCGGCGGCGCGCCCCGAGGCGGAGTACATCGTCTTCTGCGGCGTGCACTTCATGGCGGAGTCCGCCGACATCCTGACCTCCGACGACCAGAAGGTCGTCCTGCCCGACCTCGCGGCCGGCTGCTCGATGGCCGACATGGCGACGGCCGAGCAGGTCGCCGAGTGCTGGGACGTGCTGACCGAGGCCGGCATAGCCGAGCAGGTCGTGCCGGTGTCGTACATGAACTCCTCCGCCGACATCAAGGCGTTCACCGGCAAGCACGGCGGCACCATCTGCACGTCGTCGAACGCCAAGCGGGCCCTGGACTGGGCCTTCGAGCAGGGCGAGAAGGTCCTGTTCCTGCCGGACCAGCACCTCGGCCGCAACACCGCCGTCCGCGACATGGGCATGTCGCTGGAGGACTGCGTCGTCTACAACCCGCACCGGCCGAACGGCGGCCTGACCGCCGAGGAGCTGCGCGCGGCGAAGATGATCCTGTGGCGGGGCCACTGCTCGGTGCACGGGCGCTTCAGCCTGGACTCGGTGAACGACGTGCGCGCGCGCATCCCGGACGTGAACGTCCTGGTGCACCCCGAGTGCAAGCACGAGGTCGTGGCCGCGGCCGACCACGTCGGTTCGACGGAGTACATCATCAAGACCCTGGAGGCGGCCCGGCCGGCTCGAAGTGGGCCATCGGGACGGAGCTGAACCTGGTCCGCCGCCTGGCGAACCGTTTCGCGCCCGAGGGCAAGGAGATCGTCTTCCTCGACAGGACGGTCTGCTTCTGCTCGACGATGAACCGCATCGACCTCCCCCACCTGGTGTGGGCCCTGGAGTCGCTGGCCGAGGGCAACCTGGTCAACCGCATCGAGGTCGACAAGGAGACGGAGGCGTTCGCCAAGCTGGCGCTGGAGCGGATGCTGGCGCTGCCGTAACGGACGCTTCCCGTCCGCCCGTACCGTCCGGCACGGCCGAGGCCCTGCCCGAGCACCTGTGGGGGTGCCGGGCAGGGCCTTAGCGGTGTGCGGACGGCTCAGACCTTCGCCGCCTCCGGTTCGTCCGAGGCCGCCGCCTGCGACGGGACCTCGCCCCTCTTCGCCGCCCGCTTCTTCGCGCGGCGCTCCTTGCGCAGCTCCAGCATCGCGTAGAGCGTCGGCACCAGGAGCAGGGTGAGCAGGGTCGAGGTGATCAGGCCGCCGATCACGACCACCGCGAGCGGCTGGGCGATGAAGCCGCCCTCGCCGGTGATGCCCAGCGCCATCGGCAGCAGGGCGAAGATCGTCGCCAGGGCCGTCATCAGGATCGGGCGGAGCCGGTGGCGGCCGCCCTCGACGACCGCCTCGACCACGCCATAGCCCTGCCGGCGGTACTGGTTGATCAGGTCGATCAGCACGATCGCGTTGGTGACCACGATGCCGATCAGCATCAGCATGCCGATCATCGCGGGGACGCCCATCGGGGTGCCCGTCGCCACCAGCAGGCCGATGGCGCCGGTCGCCGCGAACGGGATGGACACCAGCAGGATCAGCGGCTGGGCGAGCGAGCGGAACGTGCCGACCAGCAGCATGAACACGATGGCGATCGCCGCGAGCATCGCCAGGCCCAGGTTGGCGAACGCCTCCTCCTGGTCCTCGGTGACCCCGCCGATCTCGGCCGTGGCGCCGGCCGGCAGCTCCAGGGCGTCGATCCTCGACTGGAGTTCCGCGCTGACCGCGCCGGTGTTGTCGCCGGTGGGCTTCGCGGTGACGGTGGCCGCGCGCTGGCCGTCGATGCGGGTCATCGAGACGGGGCCGTCGACCAGTTCGACCGTGGCGACGTCGCCGAGCTTCACCGGGCCGAGGCGCAGCGCCTTCAGCTCGGCGAGGGTGTCGGCGGGCCGCGCCGACCTGATCACGACGTCCCGCTCGGTGTCGTCCAGGACCGCCTTGGCGGCCGGGGTGCCGCGCACGGCCTGGGCGACGGCGGCGCCGAGACTCTGGTCGGTGAACCCGGCCGCGGCGGCGCGCTCGTCGGCCCGCACCGAGATCCGGGGCACGCTCTGCGCGAGGTCGCTGGTGACGTCGGTGACGTCGTCGAGCCCGGCGACCGTCTCGCGGACCCGCTCGGTGGCGGTGCGCAGCACCTCGGGGTCGGACGCCTTGACGACCACGCTCAGGTCCTGGCTCGCGAAGCCGTCACCGGCGGCGACCGTGGTGGTGCCGATGCCGTCCAGCTCGGCGAGGCCGTCCTCGATGTGCTGCTGGACGTCCTCGAAGGACGCCGAGTCGGCCAGCATCACCTGGTACGAGGCCTGGTTGGTGTCGGTGCCGCCGCCGAAGGCCGCCATCCAGCCGGAGGAGCCGACGGTGACCTGGTAGTCCTCGACGCCCTCGGTGTCCGCGAGCAGCTCCTCGACCTTCCGCGCCTGGGCGTCGGTGGCCGCCAGGCTGGTGCCCGGCTTCAGCTCCTGCTTGACGCTGAGGACCTTCTGCTCGCCCTGGTCGAAGAAGTTGGTCTTCAGCAGCGGGGCCATGCCGAACGTGCCGATCAGCACGACGACCGCGATGGCCACGCTGGTCAGGCGGCGCCGGGTGGCGAAGCGCAGGACGGGGACGTAGAAGCGCTGGAGGCGGCTTCTGGCCTCCTTCTCCTCGGCCAGGCGACGGGCCTCGGCCGCGTCCTCGGGCGTGCCCTTCGGGGCGCGCAGGAACCAGTACGACAGGACCGGCACGACCGTCAGCGAGACCAGCAGGGACGCGAGCAGCGCGGCCGTGACGGTCAGGCTGAAGGAGCCGAACAGCTCGCCCACCATGCCGCCGACCAGGCCGATCGGCAGGAACACGGCCACCGTGGTGAGCGTCGAGGAGGTGACCGCGCCGGCCACCTCGCGGACCGCGGCGAGGATGGCCGCCCGGCGCTCCTCGCCGTAGCCGAGGTGCCGCTTGATGTTCTCCAGGACCACGATCGAGTCGTCGACGACCCGGCCGATGGCGATGGTCAGCGCGCCCAGCGTCAGCATGTTCAGCGACAGGTCGCGGGTCCACAGGACGATCAGCGCCAGCACCACCGACAGCGGGATGGAGACCGCGGTGACCAGGGTGGAGCGGACCGAGGCCAGGAAGACCAGGATGACGACGACGGCGAAGAGCAGGCCGAGGCCGCCCTCCGTGGTGAGGCCCTCGATGGCCTTGGAGACCGCCGGGCCCTGGTCGCTGACGACGGTGAGCGTCGCGCCGGAGCCGAGGTCCCGGCGCAGCTCGGGCAGCTTGTCCTCGACGGCCCGGGAGATGGCGACCGCGCTGCCGTCCCGGTCCATGGTGACGGCGACGGCGAGGCTGGGCTCGCCGTTGGTCCGGGTGATCGAGTCGGCCCTGGCCTCCTGCTGCTCGACCCGGGCCACGTCACCGAGGCGCACCGGCTTCTTCACGCCCTCGCCGGTGACCATGAGGTCCTGGATCTGCCGCAGCGAGGTGTAGCCGCCGCCGACCTGGACGGTGCGGTTGGCACCGTCCTCGTCGAAGGAGCCCGCCGGGACGGTGGCGCCGCCGGCCTGGAGGGCCTGGGCGAGGTGCTGCGCGGTCAGGCCCGCCTCGGCCAGCTTCGCGTCGTCCGGGGTGACGGTGACCTGGAGGTCCCGGACGCCGTCGACGCTGACCTGGGCGACGCCGTCGATGTCCTCCAGCGCCGGGACGACCGTGCGGTCGAGCTGGTCGGCGAGGGCCTGCTGGTCCTTGCCGGAGGTCACGGACAGCACGACGGTCGGGATGTCGTCCGTCGAGCCGGCCACGACCTGCGGGTCGACGTCCTGCGGGAGCTGGGCGCGGGCCCGGTTGACGGCCTGCTGGACGTCGGCGACGAGCTGCCGGCTGTCGTTGCCGTAGTCGAAGGACGCCATGATCACGGCGCTGCCCTCGCTCGCCGTGGAGGTGACGCCGGAGATGCCGTCGACGGCCTCGAGGCTGTTCTCGACGGGCTCGACGACCTGCTTCTCGACGACGTCCGGCGAGGCGCCCGGGTAGGGCGCGACCACGGACACCATGGGCAGTTCGATGGTCGGCAGCAGCTGCTGTTTGAGCTGCGGGACGGCTATCGCGCCGAAGACGAGCGCGACGATCGCCACCAGCCCTGTCAGGGCCCGTTGCGCGAGGCTGAATCTCGACAGCCAGGACATGGATCGGGGTCTCTCTTCTGTGGCCTGAGCGGAGAACGGGCGCAGTCGAGCGCCCACCCCACACCCTGGGCCACGCGGAAGCCCCGTTCCCTAGGCCCCAGGTCCATTTCCGCACCGGCGCGTACTCCGGCCGCAGTACACCTGTGCGAGGGTCACTCCACCCTTGGACGTACCAGCCCCGACTCGTACGCGATGACCACCAGCTGGGCCCGGTCGCGGGCGCCCAGCTTGGCCATGGCCCGGTTCACATGGGTCTTCACCGTGAGCGGGCTGACCTCCAGCCGCTCGGCGATCTCGTCGTTGGAGAGCCCGCCGGCGACCTGCACCAGCACCTCGCGCTCCCGGCCGGTCAGCGAGCCGAGGCGTTCGGCGCGGGCGGGATCGCGGTCCTCGCCGGTGGTGGACTCCTGGGCGAGGAAGCGGGCGATCAGGCCCTTGGTCGCGGCCGGTGACAGCAGCGCCTCGCCGCCGGCCGCGACCCGGATGGCGCTGAGCAGTTCGTCCGGCTCGGAGCCTTTGCCGAGGAAGCCGGAGGCGCCGGCGCGCAGCGACTGCACGACGTAGTCGTCCACTTCGAACGTGGTCAGGATGACCACGCGGACCCCGGCCAGATCCGGGTCGGCGCTGATCATGCGGGTGGCGGCCAGGCCGTCCGTGCCGGGCATGCGGATGTCCATCAGGACCACGTCGGCCCGCTGTTCCCGGGCCAGCCGCACCGCTTCGGCGCCGTCCGAGGCCTCGCCCACCACCTCCATGTCGGGCTCGGAGTCGACGAGCACCCGGAAGGCGCTGCGCAGCAGCGCCTGGTCGTCGGCGAGCAGGACACGGATCGTCATACGGGGTCCTCCGCGGCGTCGGTGCGGTCGCCCGCCGGCGGGTTCCCGGCCGGGGGGTTCTCGACCGGCAGGATCGCATGCACCCGGAAGCCGCCTCCGTAGCGGGGGCCGGTGGTGAGGGTGCCGCGCACGGCGGCGACGCGCTCGCGCATGCCGAGCAGCCCGTGACCGCCGCCGGCCGGCGGAGCGGCGTCCTCGCCGGGGGTGCCGCCGCCGTCGTCGAGGACGGTGATCTCCACGTGCGGTCCCACGCGGACGACGCTGACCTCGGCCCGGGCGCCCGGACCGGCGTGCTTCTGCACGTTGGTCAGCGCCTCCTGGATGACCCGGTAGGCGGCGAGGTCCACGGCGGTCGGCAGGGTGGTGCCCTGGTCGGCGCGGGCGACCTCGACGTGCAGCCCGGCGCTGCGGAAGGTGCCGGCGAGTTCGTCGAGGCGGTCCAGGCCGGGGGCCGGTTCGGTCGGGGCCTTCGGGTCGTCGGACTGGCGGAGCAGGCCGACGGTGGCGCGCAGTTCGTCCAGCGCGGAGCGGCTGGCCTGCCGTACGTGGGCGAGGGCCTCCTTGGCCTGGTCGGGCCGCTTGTCCATGACGTGGGCGGCAACCCCGGCCTGCACGTTGACGAGCGCGATGTGGTGCGCGACGACGTCGTGCAGGTCGCGGGCGATGCGCAGCCGTTCCTCGGCGACGCGGCGCCGGGCCTCCTCCTCGCGGGTGCGTTCGGCCTTCTCCGCCCGTTCCCGGATGGCCTGCACGAACGCCCGGCGGCTGCGCACGGCGTCGCCGGCGGTGGCGCCGATGCCGGTCCAGGCGAAGACGGCCAGGTTCTCCTGGGCGTACCAGGGCAGCGGCCCGGCGATCATGGCGGCGCCGGTGAGCACGGTCATGGTGAGCAGGCCGATCCGCCAGGTGGTGGGGCGGTCGGTGGTGGCGGCGACGGTGTAGAGGGCGACGACGGCCGACATCACGACGGGGGCGCGGGGGTCGCCGGTGACGCTCTCCACCAGGGAGACCACGCCGGTGACGGCGAGGACCGGTTTGGGGGCGCGGCGGCGGAAGACGAGCGCCGCCGCGCCGGCCGCCATCAGGAGCAGGCTGAGCGGGTCGGGGGCGCGGACGCCCCAGGTGACGCCGTCGGGGCCGTGCGGGTCGGCGAAGGAGCCGGCGATCATGCAGGCCAGTACGGCGGCCGCGAGGGCGGCGTCGAGGGCGCAGGGGTGGGCGCCGAGTCTGCACCGGGCGCGGTCCAGGGTGCTCACGGGGGTTCACGGTAGCCGGGGCGGGCGCCGGCCGTTACGGCGCCCGGCGTCGGCGCGAGGCCCGGCACGGGCGCGAGGCCCGGCACGGGCGCGAGGCCCGGCACGGGCGCGAGGCCCGGCGTCGGCGCGAGGCCCGGTATGGGCGCGGGGTCCGTGAGGGCCGCCGCCCCGGCGGGGCCCCCGCTTCGGCTGCCGGAGCGGCCCCGGACTCGGGTGCCGGACGGGCCGCGAGGTGCCGGACGGGCCACGGGTGCCCGAGGGCGCGGGACGGGGCGGGGGCGGGCCCGGCCCGGTCAGGCACCCGGGATCAGGCCGTCGTCGCTCAGGAGTTCCCGGACGTCCTGGAGGGTGGCGTCCGGGGACGGCAGGATCAGGTCGGACGGCTCCAGGAAGTCGTCCGGGAGGGGCTCGCCGAGCTCCCGGACCTTGTCCAGCAGTGCCTGGAGGGTGCGGCGGAAACCCGGCCCGTCGCCGTTCTCCATCTCGGCCAGCAGCTCGTCGTCGAGCTTGTTCAGTTCGGCGAGGTGGCCGTCGGCCAGCCTCACCTGCCCCTCCCCCATGATCCGTACGATCATGTCGCCCTCCTCGGCGTGGGCTACTGCTTGTCGAAGCGCGGGGTGTCCTGCGGCTGCTGCTGGTTCTGCTGCGTCTGGCCGCCGCCCTCGATGGCCTGCTGGCCGCTCGTGGAACCGCCGGCCAGCTCGGCCTTCATGCGCTGCAGCTCCAGCTCTACATCCGTACCACCGGAGAGGCGGTCCAGCTCGGCCTGGATGTCGTCCTTGTGCATGCCGGAGGGGTCGTCCAGGGCGCCGGAGGCGAGCAGCTCGTCGATCGCGCCGGCCCGGGCCTGGAGCTGGGCGGTCTTGTCCTCGGCCCGCTGGATGGCCAGGCCGACGTCGCCCATCTCCTCGGAGATGCCGGAGAACGCCTCGCCGATCCGGGTCTGGGCCTGGGCCGCGGTGTACGTGGCCTTGATCGTCTCCTTCTTCGTCCGGAAGGCGTCGACCTTGGCCTGGAGCCGCTGGGCCGCGAGGGTGAGCTTCTCCTCCTCGCCCTGGAGCGTGGCGTGCTGCGTCTCCAGGTCGGTCACCTGCTGCTGGAGGGCGGCGCGGCGGGAGAGCGCCTCGCGGGCCAGGTCCTCGCGGCCCAGCGCGAGCGCCTTGCGGCCCTGGTCCTCCAGCTTGGACGACTGCGACTGGAGCTGGTTGAGCTGGAGCTCCAGCCGCTTGCGGCTGGTCGCCACGTCGGCGACGCCGCGGCGCACCTTCTGCAGCAGCTCCAGCTGCTTCTGGTACGAGTAATCGAGGGTCTCGCGCGGATCCTCGGCCCGGTCCAGGGCCTTGTTCGCCTTCGCGCGGAAGAGCATCCCCATACGCTTCATGACACCGCTCATGGGCTTCGCGCGCCCCCTTCTGACCGACTCCAGCTCCAGCACCTGCGACAGAACCCACAGTACGGGCCCTGCATCCATTACCGCACTGTTCGGGGACGGATGCGCTCATCCCCAAGGACGACTGCGTACGCTCCTGATCCGGCGTAAGGAGTAGGTGGAGGCCGGGGGTGTACGCGGTGTCTCCTGTCTGTCCCCTGTCTGTCCCCTCTGTCCCCATACAGACGTCCGGTGTTGCCGGATCGTTCCCCGTGGGGCTGGGGCCTAAGCGTGCGACCCCGTACCCTTGGGTTTTGTGTTCCGTAGCCGTGCCAAGGAAGAGAAGGCCCCGTCCGCCGTCAAGGCGCCGGTGACCGACTCCAAGCAGCCCCGCGACCCGCAGGCCCCGAAGGGCCGCCCCACGCCGAAGCGCAGTGAGGCCCGGACCCAGCGCCGCAGCGTCGCCAACACGCCGATGACGCGCAAGGAGGCCGCGAAGCGGGCCCGCGAGGAGCGGCGCACCGCGCTGGAGCGGCAGCGTCAGGCGCTGGCGAGCGGCGACGAGCGGTACCTGCCGGCCCGTGACAAGGGCCCGGTCCGCAAGTTCGCCCGCAACTTCATCGACTCGCGGTTCAACATCGCGGAGTACTTCCTGCCGATGGCCGTGCTCATCCTCGTGCTGAGCATGATCCGGGTCGCGCAGCTGCAGAACATCGCGCTGCTGCTCTGGCTGGTCGTGATCGTGATGATCGTGCTCGACTCGATCGTCACCGGCTTCCGGCTGAAGAAGGCGCTGCGCGAGCGCTTCCCGGACGACAACAAGCGCGGCGCGGTGGCCTACGCGCTCATGCGCTCCCTCCAGATGCGCCGGCTCCGGCTGCCGAAGCCGCAGGTCAAGCGCGGAGAGCGGCCCTGACCACGACGCCGTTGCCGGGGGGCGCGGCGCCGGCCAGGCCGGGTGGGCTGCGCGACCTCGTACGACAGGAGCTGGTGGCCCGGCAGCTCGACGAGCAGATCGCCGGACGGTTCGCGGTCGGGCGGCGGCTGCGGGTGCTCGACGTCGGCATGGGCCGGGGCGCGCAGGCGCTGCGGCTGGCGCGGGCCGGGCACCAGGTGACCGGCCTGGAGCAGGACCCGGTGCTGATCGCCGCGGCGCGTGACGCGCTGGCCGGGCAGCCCGAGGGCATCCGGGAGCGGATGCGGATCCTCGAGGGCGACGGCCGGGACACCGGCGTGCACTTCCTGCCGGGCAGCTTCGACGTCGTGCTCTGCCACGGGGTGCTCATGCACGTGGAGGAACCCGACCCGCTGCTGGCCGGGCTGGCGCGGATGCTGGCGCCGGGCGGCCTGCTGTCGCTGCTGGTGCGCAACGGCGACGCGCTGGCGATGCGGCCCGGCCTGCACGGCGACTGGGCGGGCGCCCTGGCCGCGCTGGACGCCGCGGTGTCCCTGCCCCACCCCCGGGTCGCCGCGGACGCCGACGAGGACGCCCCGGCCCGGCCGGCGGCGGGCGTGCGGGCGGACCGCCGGGCGGCCCTGACGGCGACGCTCGCGGGCATCGGCGCCCCGCTGCACAGCTGGTACGGCGTCCGGGTCTTCACCGACACCGCCGGCGGCGCGCCCGCCGCGGACGACCTGGAGACGCTGCTGGCGGTCGAGGAACGCGCCGGACGGACGGACCCCTACCGCGGGGTGGCGGCCCTGCTGCACCTGTGCGGCGTACGGGGCTGAGCACCGGCAGGGCCGTCGTCGTCGGCGCTGGAACGGGCGGGGCCCGCTCCCCGGTGCCGGGCCCGGCACCGCATGCGGCGCGGGCCGGTGCGCCCGATCGGGGGAGCAGCGGGGGCCCACCGTGCCCGGCGCGGTGAGACTGCGGGCATGGACGTCTCCTCCCGCCGCGCCGCCCGGCTCTGCGCACCGGCGGCCGCTCTCGTGTGCTCGCTGCTGGTCCTCGCCGGATGCTCGGGCTCCGAAGCCGCACCTCCCGCGCAGCGGGAGCCGAAGGCCGGGACCGCCCGGGCCGCCGCGCCCCGGGCGGCCAACGACCTCCAGGCGGACTACCAGCGGGTCATCGACGACGTCCTGCCGTCGGTCGTGCAGATCCAGGCCCGCGACGACCTGGGCTCGGGCGTCGTGTACGACGACCAGGGGCACGTCGTCACCAACGCGCACGTCGTCGGGGACGCGCGGTCGTTCCGGGTCACCACCGCCAACAGCGAGGAACCGGTCGCGGCCACGCTGGTCTCGTCCTATCCCGAGCAGGACCTGGCCGTCATCAGGCTGGAGCGGATGCCCGACGGGGTGAAGGCCGCCCGCTTCGGGGACTCCGCCGACGTCGAGGTCGGGCAGATCGTGCTCGCGATGGGTTCGCCGCTCGGGCTGTCGTCGAGCGTGACGCAGGGCATCGTCTCCGCGGTCGGGCGGACCGTGACCGAGAGCGGTGACGGGGGCGGCACCGGCGCGACCCTGGTCAACATGGTGCAGACGTCCGCCGCCATCAACCCCGGCAACAGCGGTGGCGCGCTGGTGAACCTGGACGGGCAGGTCATCGGCGTCCCGACGCTCGCCGCGACCGATCCCGGGCTCGGCGAGGGCCAGGCGCCCGGCATCGGGTTCGCCATCCCGGCCTCGATGGTGCGGACGGTGGCCGGCCAGATCATCGAGCACGGCCGGGTCACCGACTCCGGCCGGGCCGCCCTCGGCATCGTCGGCCGCACGGTCGTCGACGCCGACTACCGGGCGAGCGGCGTGGCCGTCGTCGAGGTGGAGAACGGCGGCGCCGCCGACGACGCGGGCATCCGGTCCGGGGACGTCATCACCGGGCTGGGCGACACCCGCGTCACGACCATCACCTCGCTCGCCGAGGCCCTGGCGTCGATGCGGCCGGGCGACCGGACGACGGTGAGGTTCACCCGCGACGGCGACGAGCGCACGGCCGAGGTGACGCTGGGCGAACAGTGAGCCGGCGCGGGCGGGCGGTCGGGTGGCGCGGGCAGGGGAAGGGGGCGGCCCGTGACGGACCGCCCCCCGACGTGCCGGTGCGCTACGCCTGTTCGGCGTGCAGGCTCATCGGCCCGTAGATCTCCGTGGCGTCCTCGAACAGCCGCACCTGGTCGGCGCCGCCCTCCTGGAGGGCCTTCCAGTGCTCCCCGATCCAGGACTCGGCGTCTCCCTGCGTGGTGAACTCCTCGGGCTGCACCGCGGGCGTGACCTCCGTCCCGTCGGCCGTCTCGAACCGCCACGTCCATGCCGCCATGTACGCCTCCCTGATGTGAGCACATGCATCAGCGGGAGCCGGATCTTGGTCCGGTCCCGTCCGCAGCCTATGCGCTCCGCCGCACGTGCCGTAGCGGGCCGCCGGACGCGGAGGGGCCCAAGTGGGGTCTCGGGCGCGCAGTCCGGCCGGTGACCGGGGAAAATCGGGGCGTGGACGTGACACTGCTCGGCACCGGTGCCCCGACGGACTCCCCCGACCCGGCTGTTCCTGCGCGGCCTGCGCGGTCGCGCTCGGCGCGGACGCGCGCGCGGCGACCGCGCTGCTCGTGGACGGGGCGCTGCTGCTCGACCTGACGCCGGGCGCGGCGTTCGCCGCCGCGCGGGCCGGCCGGTCGCTCGGCGGGGTCGCCCAGGTGCTGCTGTCCCATCCGCACGACGGGCCGCCGGTGGAGGTGCCGGCCGGGCTGCCGCAGCCGGGCCGGGTGCCGGACGGCCGGGAACTGGCGCTGCTGACGGGGCATCGGGTGCGGGCCGTGGCGCTGGACGCGCCGGGCACCGGCTACGCGGTGACCGGCCCGGAAGGGCAGCGGCTGCTGTACCTGCCGCCGGGCGGGGCGCCGGCCGGGCTGGAGGAGCCCGCCGGGCCCTACGACATGGTGCTGGCGGACGTGGTGGGCCGGCCGGACGCGCTGGCGAAGCTGCGGGCGCTGGGCGCGGTCGGGCCGACCACGGACGTGGTCGCCGTGCACCTGGGGCACGAGGTGCCGCCGGGCGCGGAACTGCACCGGCGGCTCGCGGCGGCCGGGGCGCGGGCGGTGCCGGACGGGTCGACGCTGACCGTGGGCGTGTACGAGTTCGTCCCGGACGTGCCGCGCCGGACGCTGGTGCTGGGCGGGGCGCGGTCGGGCAAGTCGGTGGAGGCGGAACGGCGGCTGGAGGCCTTCCCCGACGTGCTGTACGTGGCGACGGGCGGCACCCGCGGCGGGGACACCGAGTGGGAGGCACGGGTGAGCGCCCACCGGGAGCGGCGGCCGGGGTCGTGGCGGACGGTGGAGACCTGCGACCTGGTGCCGCTGCTGAAGGACGACGGTCCGCCGCTGCTGGTGGACTGCCTGTCGCTGTGGCTGACGGACGCGATGGACGCCGTCGGGGCGTGGGACGACGCGGAGTGGGCGGACGGCGGTGAACGGGCCCTGCGCGGCCGGGTCCGGGAGCTGACGGAGGCGGTGCGCGCCACCCGGCGCACGGTGGTCGCCGTCTCCAACGAGGTGGGGTCGGGGATCGTGCCCGCCACCGCGTCGGGCCGCCGGTACCGCGACGAACTGGGGCGGCTCAACGCGGCGTTCGCCGACGAGTGCGAGCAGGTGCTGCTGGTGGTGGCGGGACAGGCGCTGGTGCTGCGGGGCTGAGGCGTCGTCCGCTGCGCGGCCGGGCGCTGCTACGGGGACGACGGGTCGTCGTGTTCGGCGGCCGACGGCCCGCGCGGCGCGGGGGGCGCCGGCGGCGGTGCGGGAGGCGCCGGCGGCGGTGCGGACCCGGACGGCGCCGGCGGCGGTGCGGCCGGCGGCGGGGGCACGGACGGCAACGGTGGCGGCGCCACCGGAGCCGGGGGTGCCTCGGGGCCGGATGTGTCTCGGGTGCCGGATGTGTCTCGGGTGCCGGGTGTGTCAGAGAGTCCTGGTGTGTCAGGGGGTCCGGGTGTGTCTCGGAGGTCCGGGGCGGTGGTTCCTTGCGGGCGATGACGCGGAGCGAGCGGGCGGGGGTGAGGACCGTGCAGCCCAGGGCGCGCAGTTCGGCGCGCAGCCGGGCCGACGGCCGGGTGGCGAACGGGTGCGGGGACAGCGCGCGGGGGTCGGTCACGTCGACGACCAGATGTCCGCCGGGACGCAGGACGTGCAGGGCGGCGCGGAGCGTGGCCCGGGGGTCGGGGGTGTTCTCCAGGTGGTGGAAGAGGCTGACGACGTCGTAGCGGGCGCGCAGCCGGGCCGCGATGTGCGGGTCCGTCAGCCGGCCGACGTACGCCTCCTCGACGCGTTCGGCGGCCCGGGCCCGCAGCACGCGGTGGGTCGGGTCCAGGCCGTCGAAGGACGTGTACGGGAAGAGGCCGCGGGCCGTGAGGGGGAAGCCGGCGTCGCCGGTGCCCACGTCCAGCCAGCTCTCCGGCTCGGGGCAGCGGCGCAGCACGGCGCGGGCGGCGAGCAGCCGGCGCAGGCGGACGCCGGCCCGGACGACGGGGCCGGCGGGGCGTTCCCGGCCCGGTGTGATCAGGGGGTTGTGGAAGGTGTGGCGGCAGTCCCGGCACTGTTCGAGGGCGGAGGGGCCGGCCGGCACGGGCCCGCGCGGGTCGGCGCCGCGCCGCCGGGTCAGCAGCCGGCGCGATCCGCACCAGGGCAGTCCTCACGGCGCGGCTCGTGGAGCGGGACGGGGGGTACAGGGCGTGCGGACGGCGGGGACGGTGCGGTCATGCGGGCTCCCGGGCGAGACGGGCGGGGCGCGGGGACGCGGCAGGCGACGTGACGGGCGGGACGCACGGACCTGTCGACATTCCGCTGCAAAACGGAACGTATGGGATGGGGATCTTGGGTGCAACGACGCCGCCCCGGCGGGGCCCCGACGTGGCGGCCTGCCGTTCGGCCGGGGCCGGTACTGTTCGGCGAATGAGCTCGCTGAATCTCGACGACTTCACCGATCTGATCGAGCGCCCCGACGGCGGGGTGCGCCGCGACGCGGAGGCACGCCGGGAGCGTCAGGTCGTGCCGCCCGGGTCCCTGGGCCGGCTGGACGACCTGGGTGAGTGGCTGGCGGCGGCGCAGTCGGCCGTGCCGGTGCGGCCGGTGGAACGGCCGCGGGTGGTGCTCTTCGCCGGCGACCACAAGGTCGCCGAGCTGGGCGTGTCGGCGCGGCCGGCGGGCAGCGCGGCGGAACTGGTGCGCGAGGTGCTGGACGGGGCGCGGCCGGTCTCCGTGCTCGCGCGGCGGCTGGGCGTCCCGGTCCGCGTGGTCGACATGGCCCTGGACTGCGACCCGGAGTCGCTTCCGGCGGAGGTCGTCCGGCACCGGGTGCGGCGCGCCGGCGGGCGGATCGACGTCGAGGACGCGCTGACCCCGCAGGAGGCGGAGGCCGCGTTCCGGGCCGGGGTCGCGGTGGCCGACGAGGAGGCCGACTCCGGTACGGATCTGGTGGTCCTCGGTGATGTGAGCGTGGGCGGCACGACGGCGGCGGGCGTGCTGATCGCGGCGCTGTGCGGGACCGACGCCTCCGTCGTCACCGGGCGGGGCGGGGTGGCCATCGACGACCTGGCCTGGATGCGCAAGTGCGCCGCGATCCGGGACGCGCTGCGCCGGGCGCGGCCGGTGCTCGGGGACCAGCTCCGGCTGCTGGCGGCGGTGGGGGGTGCCGATCTCGCCGCCATGACGGGCTTCCTCGTGCAGGCGGCGGTGCGGAAGATGCCGGTGATCCTGGACGGGGTCGTGACGGCGGCGTGTGCGCTGGTGGGGCAGCGGATCGCGTTCCGGGCGCCGGACTGGTGGCTGGCCGCGCACGACAGCGGGGAGCCGGGGCAGGCGAAGGCGCTGGACCGGATGGCGCTGGAGCCGCTGCTGGCGCACGGGGTGAAGGTCGGCGAGGGGGCCGGGGGGTTGCTGGCGCTGCCGTTGGTGCAGGCTGCGGCGGCGCTTGCGGCGGAGTTGCCGGAGCGGGAGGAGAAGGCGGCGGAGGAGGTCGGGACCTCGGCGGTCCCGATGGCGCCGGGTGAGGCGGAGCCGGAGTAGCCGACGGTTCGCCCGGGGGGCGGGCGTTGCGCTGAGGTCCGGCGCGTTACGCCGCCGGGCGCCGGTGTCGGGGGCGTGGCGCCCGGCGTGGGCGTCGGCGTCGGGGGCATTGCGCAGCCCGGCGTGGGCGTCGGCGTCGGGGGCATTGCGCAGCCCGGCGTGGGCGTCGGCGTCGGGGGCATTGCGCAGCCCGGCGTGGGCGTCGGCGTCGGGGGCATTGCGCAGCCCGGCGTGGGCATCGGCGTCGGGGGCATTGCGCAGCCCGGCGTGGGCGTCGGCGTCGGGGGCGTTGCGCAGCCCGGCGTGGGCGTCGGCGTCGGGGGCGTTGCGCAGCCCGGCGTGGGCGTCGGCGTCGGGGCGTTGCGCAGCCCGGCGTGGGCGTCGGCGTCGGGGGCGTTGCGCAGCCCGGCGTGGGCGTCGGCGTCGGGGGCGTTGCGCAGCCCGGCGTTGACGGGGTGCCGCCCGCGCCCACCCGTGCCGCCCCAGCGGCACGACTGCCCGCGGCTGGGCGGGGATGGCTGGCCGCGGCTGGGCGGGCCCAGCGCCCGCGGGTGGAGGGCCGGGCTGCCTGCGGATGGGCGGGGCGGCGGGGCGCGGGTGGGTGATCGGGTTGCCCGCGGCCGGGTGGGCGCGGTGGTCGGTGGGTGGGCGGGGTGGTGGGGCGCGGCTTGGGGGCGGGGTCGGCTGCGGCTCGGGGCGTGTGGTCGTGCGGGCGGGTGGGGGCGGGGCAGGATGGTGGGGGCCGCGGGGCACTCAACGTGGTCGGTGTTCCGGTCGTCTTCGGTCGGGGTGGGGCGAGTCCCGCCCGTAGGTCGCCGCACGGATGAGGAAGACGCCGGATGCACACGCTCGCCCGCTGGGCCCGGGCCGAATGGGGACCGCTGTGCGCGGCGGTGCGGGCGGTGCCGGTCCGCCGGCTTCCGCGGGCCCTCGCGATGACGCTCGGGGCGGTCGCCCTGACGGCCGTCCTGCACGTCGTGCACCGGCAGCCCTGGGGCTACGGCTTCGTGCAGGACGTCGGCGCCGTGCGGGCCGCCGACCCGCTGTGGCTCGCCCTGCTGCGCACCCCGCTGTCGGTGTTCGTCCCCGCCCTGGACCTGCCGGTGTGGGGCGCGCTGGCACAGATCCTGCTCGTGTTCGGGCTCGCGGAGATCTGTCTCGGCCGGCCCGGCACGCTCGCCGTCGCCGGTCTCGCCACCCTCGCCGGCACCCTGTACGCCCGGCTCGGCGTCCGGCTGGGACCGGACGTGCCGCTGCTCGGGCTGCCGCCCGCGGACGCGCACGTCGTGGACACCGGCCCGTCGGCCGCGGTGGTCGGCCTCGCGGTGTACCTCGGATGGCGCTACCGGGCGTACGCGACGGCCGGGGTGGTCGTACTGGGCATGGTCGCCGAGGTGCTGGTCAAGCCGAATCTCGCCGGCAAGGAGCACCTCGCGGCGATCGCCGCCGTCCTGCTGCTGTGCGCCGCGACGGCCGTGCGTCAGCGGCGGTCCGGGGACCGGCTCGGCACGGGGTCGGGCCGCCCGCCGATCCAGTCCTGAACGGCGCGGCTCGGCCCCGCCCACCGGCGGTCGTGGTGATAGGCGCGCAGGGCGGCCTTCGCACGGGCGCGGGCCGGCGCGCGTAGAAGCGGCGGGCCCAGGGCGAGCCGGGCCGGGCCAGCCGGACCGCCCCGACGATCGCGACGAGCGGGATCACCGCCCCGAAGATCGCGAGCCGTACCTTGCCCTTGCTCAGGGCGACGAGCGAGAAGAGGAAGTTCGTCGCGACCGTCCGGATGACGGTGGCACGGTTCTGCATCTCGTTCTCGTCGAGGCCGTCGACGCCGAACGGCGAGAAGCCGACGAGCATCAGCCCGACCAGGGCTGCGGTCAGCACCACGACCTCCACGCTGCGCCGCCCCGCCTCCGACCAGTACACGTCGTCCAGGTGCAGGATCAGCGCGAACTCGTCCAGCACCAGCCCCGCCCCGATCCCGAAGATCACGGCGCTGGCCGCCGAGCCGAAGCCGTGCCTGCCGCCGGCGACGGCCCCGAAGCCGCCGATGACGGTGAGGACGATCCCGGGCACCACGTGGTGGATGTGCAGTCCGCCCGCCTCGACGTTGCCGAAGGGCCCCTTGCCCGCCCGGATCAGCCGGGTGATGACGCGGGTGACGACGAAGGTCAGCACGAAGGCGGTGAGGGCGAGGAGCAGCGGCAGTTTGCCGGGTTCGACGAGGTTCCTGTGCCACCACTCTCCCATATGCGAACTTTATCCCCGGGCGCCCCGGTGGCCCTGCCGAGCGCCGGGTAGTCTGCGCCGGTGCCCAGGAACCCCTCCGCCGACGGCCTGCGCTTCGCCTTCGGCACGCTCACCGTGCTGCCGGTCCGGGTGACCCGCTGGGACCGCCCGGCCGCGCGCGGCGGCATGCTGTGCGCGCCGCTGGCCGGCCTGGTGGTCGGCGCGGCCGCCGCCGCCGTCGGGCTCGCGCTGCTCCTGCTCGGCGCCGGTCCGCTGCTCGCGGCCGTCGCCACGGCCGCCGTGCCGGCGGTGCTGACCCGGGGGCTGCACCTGGACGGGCTGGCCGACACCGCGGACGGGCTGGGCAGCGGGAAGCCCGCCGAGGACGCGCTGCGGATCATGAAGCAGTCGGACATCGGCCCGTTCGGCGTGCTCACCCTCGTGTTCGTGCTGCTCGCCCAGACCGCCGCGCTCGCCCAGGCCTACGAGGACTCCTGGACGCGGGGGCGTGCGCGGCCGTCGTCTCGGCGGTCACCGCGCGGCTGGCGCTGACCCTGGCGGCCCGCGCCGGGGTGCCGGCGGCCCGCCCGGAGGGGCTGGGCGCGGCGGTCGCCGGGGTGGTGCCGGCGGGCGGGGCGCTGGGCGTGGCCACGGCGGTGACGCTGGGCGCCGCCGCGGTGGGCGCGGCCTCCGGGCCGGGGCCGGGGTGCGGGCGGCGCTCGCGGTGCTCGTCGCGGTCGCCGCCGCCGAACTCCTGCTGCGGCACTGCGTCCGCCGGTTCGGCGGGGTCACCGGGGACGTGTTCGGGGTGTCGCGGAGACGGCGGCCACCACGGCGCTGGTCGTCCTCGCCCTGGGCTGACCGCCTGCGTCCGGTCGCCGGCGCCCGGGCCGTCCGGTCCGCCGCCGGTCAGCAGGCCCGGCGCCAGGCCCCCAGGTCGTACTCCTTGCGCATCGAGCTGAGCCCCAGCTCCCGCGACCGGGGGCAGAAGCGTTCGGTGGGCAGCTCGTACTCGACGTGGAAGACGGCCTTGCCCGCGTCGACGAACCGCGTCAGTGCCTCGCACTCGTCGTACTGGGCGCACTGCTCGTTGACCGCGAAGTCGAAGTCGTCCACCAGCTGCGGGATCTGGTCCAGGTCGTTCTTCAGGCCCACGGCCATGCCCGGTCGTGGACCAGCCGCGCGATCAGCCGGTTGTAGCGGAGCTGGTCGGCGGCGGTGAGCGGGAAACCGGTGTCGTTGCGGTAGCCGTCCATGTTGTCCGGCTCCACCGCGTCGAAGCCCTTCTCGCGGCACATGTCGACGCGTTCGGCCATCAGCGGCTCCAGGACGTCGAGGCGGCGGATGTCCAGCCAGCGCTCGCCCTCCCAGCCGTTGCCGCGGCCCAGCACCTCCTCCGGGAACTCCCCGCGTCCGGGCGGAACTCCTCCCAGGCGCCGGTGGACAGATAGCAGATCACCTTCCGGCCGTCGTCGTGCAGCGCGGCGACGGTGCGGGCGGGGTGGTCGAAGCCGTCGATGTCGTAGACCGGGACGTCCACCGAGGTGTCGAGCCGGCCGCTGAGCTGCCACTGCCAGGCGGTGCCGGGCCGTGGCCGCCAGCGCTCGCCGCCGCCGTCGCCCGGCTTGCCGCCGGGGCCGTCCGGGCCGTCCGGGGACGACGTGCAGCCGGCGAGGAGCAGCAGCAGGAGGGCGATCAGCGGGGCCGGGCGATTCACGGGCGGGCTCCAGGGTGTGCGGCAACGTACCCCACGGATGATCTCCCGTCCCGGGCACCGCGCAGTGCACCGAGGCCCCCGGGCGCGGGCCAGGCCCTCCGCGTCGGCGCCGGCCGGCACCCCGTACACCAGGTGGCACAGCCGCACCCCCGCGCCACCGCCCGGCCACGGCTCGGCGGGCAGGTCGCGGTAGGCCGCCCAGGGGCCCTCGAAGGTGACGAGGACGTCGGCGATCCTGGCGTACACCGGGTGCGGCCGGGTGCCGTGGTTGAGGACGAGGGTGCCGCAGCCGGCGCCCCAGGCCGCGACCGCGAGCCCCTGGTAGTGGGCGAACCCGGCGGGGTCCGCGGCGGCCTGGTCGAGGAACGCGCCGTCCGTGCCGTACCAGTCCCGGTACCGGACGAGGTCGCGGACCACCTCGCCGTGCGGCCGGCGGCCGTAGGCGGTGTCGGCGTAGCCGAGGACCCGGGTCCCCGCCTCCCGCAGCCGGGCGGCGACACCGGCGAAGGCGGGGTCGGGGCGGTCGCCGGGCCGCTGGCCGGGTTGAGGACGACGCCGTGGAGGCGGGGCGCGGCGGCGACGATCGCGTCCCATTCGGCGGGGCGGACGGACGGATGCTCGTAGTACGGGACCAGCAGGCTCATCGGTGGGCGGTCGCCCTCCCCAGCAGGGCGCAGGCCAGCACGGCCTGGACGACGGCCGCCGTGCCGTACACCGCGAGGGCGGCGGCGTGCGGGCCGCCCGTGCCGGTGAGCAGCGCCAGGGTCTGGGCGAGGGCCGCCGCGCAGGCGATGGCCGCCGCGCTCAGCACCGCGCCGAAGGACTGCAGCAGCAGGCCGGTCCACAGCACCACCCCGAGCAGGAGCAGCGCGGCAAGACGGGCGCCGTCGCCGGGTCCCGGGCCGTGCGGCCAGAGCGCGGAGACGGCCACGGCGAGGGCCAGCAGGGCGGCGAGGTAGGCGGACAGGCAGGTGGCGACCGTGCGGGCGGTGGCCCGCCGGAACGCGGACGGGGTGCTCGCCGCGCGCAGGCCGGCGAGGCTGCCGCTGCGGAAGCGGTACAGCAGCCATTCGGCCGGGCCCATGCTCAGGGTGAGTGCCACGGCCGCCGGTGCCGCGGCGGCGCCGTGCTCCCGGCCCGCCAGGACGTCGCCGAGCGCCGCATGCATCACCAGGACGCCGGTGCCCAGGCCGGACAGCGCGTACGGCAGGGAGCCGGTGAGCCAGGGCGGGCTGCTGCCCCGCTCCCGGGCCGGGGCGCCGAGGGCGCCGAAGGGCAGCAGGGCGGTGAGCCCGGCGGTCCACGAGCCGTCGCCGAGGTCCTTCACGGCGGGCGCCACCTCCCGCAGCGCCAGGGCGGCCACCACGGTGAGCGAACCGAGCAGCAGGAGCAGCCGCAGCGGCTCCGGCACCGGGGTCGCCGGGAGCACGGCGGCGCCCGCGGCCATCGGCAGCAGCGCGGCGAGCAGGGCCCGTTCGCGGCCCGTCACCAGCAGGACGGTGGCCGCGCCCAGGTAGCAGGACTGGCCGGCGGCGAAGAGGGCCGCGCCGGTGCCGGCCGGCCCCGCGGACGCCAGGGCGACGAGCGAGCCGAGCAGCGCGCCGGCGGGGGCGCCGACCAGCAGGGCGCGGCGGGCGGCGGAGCGGTCGCCCAGGCCGAGCCAGGAGTACGCCCGGTGGGCCAGGCCCTGGTTCCAGGTCCAGCCGCACAGGGCGCCGGCCAGCACCGGCACGGTGCCCGCCGGGAGGCCGAGGTCGCCGGCGCCCGTGCCGAGCAGGGGTGCCCCGAGGACGTAGGCGAGGCCGGGGAGGGCGAAGACGACCCCGCGCAGCAGGCAGCCGAGGAGCCCGGCCCGCCAGGGGTCGTGGAGGGGGCCTTCGGGTTCGGGGTAGCGGCGTTCGACGCGTTCGCAGAGGGCCTCGGCGAGCGCGAAGGAGTCCTTCACGCCGTACCGTTCGCGGATCCGGTCGTCCGACAGTCCGTCGGACTCCAGCAGCGCGGCGATCTCGTCGGGGTGGACGGCGGCGGCGACGGCGTCGCCGAGGCGGCCGGCGAGTTCGTCCACGGGGTCGGGCCCGGCCCAGCGGGGGGTGCGCGGGCGGGGCACGGCGGGCAGGGTCTGGGGGCGGGAGCCGGGCGGCAGCCAGACGCTGCCGCTCACCGGCCGGCCCCTTCCGTGGCGACGGCCGCGTACCAGGGGTCGCGCAGTTCCAGGGTCCAGTCGGCGACCGTCTCCAGGGTGGGCTCGTACACCTCGGGCAGGCCGGCCAGCTCCCGGTAGATGGTGCGGAAGGCGTCGATCGAGCGGCGCAGGGTGAACCGGTCGACGACCCGCTGCCGGGCCGCTTCGCCGAGGGCCCGGCGCCGTCCGGGGTCGCGGAGCAGGGTGAGCGCGGCGGCGGCCATCTTCTCGGGCTCGCGCGGCGGGACGACGAGCCCGGTGTCCCCGACGGCCTCGCGGACCCCGCCGACGTCCGTGGAGACCGTGGCCCGGCCGCAGGACATGGCCTCGATGAGGGAGTACGGGAAGCCCTCGGATATCGACGACAGCATGACCACGTGCCCGGCGGCGTAGGCCCGCCACACCTCGGTGACGCGGCCCTCGAAGGTGAGGCCGTCGGCGACGCCGAGTTCGGCGGCGAGCTTCTCCAGCCGGGTGCGGTAGGCCTCGCCGCCGGGCGGGACCGGGCCGAAGAGCCGCAGGCGGGTCTCGGGTATCTCGGCGCGGACCTCGGCGTAGGCGCGGATCAGGGTCTCCAGGTCCTTGATCGGGTCGATCCGGCCGCACCAGCTCAGGGTGGGCACCGCCGGCTCGGGACCGGCGTGCGGGAAGGCGGCCGGGTCGACGCCGTTGTAGACGGTGCGGATCCGGCCGGGGTCGGCGCCGCCGCGTTCCTCCCAGCGCCGGTTGTACCGGTTGCACGGGGTGATGAGGTCGGCGGTGCGGTAGCCGAGGGAGTTCAGCTCCCGGTAGAAGCCGAGCATGAACGCCTTGACCGGCCACCGCTGGGCGCCGCCGCGGTAGCCGAGGTAGCGCTCGCGCAGGTAGATGCCGTGCTCGGTGAGGAGGAACGGCACGCCGTCCAGCCGCCGGGCGGCGAGCGCGGGCAGGGTGGCCAGCCCGCTGCTGACCGCGTGCGCGACGCCGTCCTCCGGGATGCGGGTGGCCAGCGGGCGCAGGGCGTGTTCGAGCAGGTCGGTCGCGGTCAGCGCGTCGTGCACGGTGGGGCGGGCGGCGGCGGTCGCCAGGTGCGGCATCGTCCAGATCCACATCAGCGAGCGCAGCGCCGACTCGGTGCGCAGCGCCGCGGTGAGCACGCCGTCGCGGGCGAGGAGGGTCAGTTCGTCGAGCGCGGCGCCGAAGTCGCAGCCGGACCCGGGGTCGAGGAACGCGAGCAGAAGGCGTTCGTGGGCGTCGGTGAAGCGGCGCCGGGCGCGGCCGTACGGGGGCCGGGCCCGGCCGGGGCGCGGCCCCCAGGTGGGTACGGAGGTGTGCCGGCGGACGTTGGGCGGCAGCTGCCAGACGACCGGTTCGCGGCCGCTGCCGGTGAGCGAGACGATGTGGAAGTCCACCTCCGGCATGCCCGGACGAGCTGGTCGCACCAGGTGCTGACCCCGCCGTGGACGTGCGGGTAGGTGCCTTCGGTGAGCATGGTGACGTGACGGCCGGTACGCATGGCTGCGCTTGCTTCCCCCTGTGCGGATCATGGAGGGGGAACTGCCGCCCGGCGCCCGGCTTCGGGTTCGTCGTGGCTGGTCGCGCAGTTCCCCGCGCCCCTCTCAGGGCGTTGCCCTTCAGGGCAGTTGGAGAGTCACCCCCGATTGCAGCGGTTCCGGCGTGGTCCACGCCGAGCGCTGTCCCGCGTACGGGGTGCCGAAGGCCGTGGTGCCGAGGAGGCGCTGCTTGCGGGTGCCCTCGGGTGCGGTGACCGGGATGTGGGTGCCGGCCGGCGCCGTGACGGTGACCGTGTCGCCGATCCGGTAGGCGGTGACCCGGCCCGCCTCGACGGCCGCCTCCCAGGCGGCGCGGCGCTGGAGCTCGGTGCCGATGTCGGCCTGGGCGAGGTTCTCCAGCGGGGTGTTGGCGGCGAACAGGGCCGCGTAGTCCTCGAGGACGCGGTCCAGGACCGGGTAGAGCAGCCGCTCCTCCGCGAGGTTGGACTGGTGGACGTAGTGCGGGCGCGGGTCGTTGGAGACGACGTGGCCCAGCGCGGTGCGGGCCTCCTGCGGGACGATGTGCGAGCTGTAGCCGGTGGCCGGGTCGAGCGGGTCGTCCAGGCAGGTGGAGGCCGGGTCGCTCTCGCAGATCCCGCTGCCGCCGTCGGCGCGGGAGGTGTAGATCCAGTTGTACTCGTCGGTCATCTCCGCGGCGGTGCCGACGTTGTAGTACACGTTCATCGGGTGCCGGGGACGGTGCGGGCGGCGCCCACCGCGCGCTGCCGCGGCTCGCGGGAGTTGTCGGAGGCGATCCACTTCACGCCGTTGTCGGCGAGGGCCCCGGCCAGGTTCGGGTTGTCCTCGGGCTGGACGGGCAGCCGCTTCAGGCCGGAGTGCTCGCCGGTGACCAGTTCGGTGCGGTCCACGGGCAGGCCCTTGGCGACGGCCCAGCGGTGGTTGTCGCGGATCTGCGCGGAGATCTCGGCGCGGCTCTTCCACCGGGTGGTGCCGTCGGCGTCCTTCGCGCAGGACCAGGGCACGGTGCTGGTGTCCTGCACGCAGCCCAGATAGGGGTGCGTGTAGGTGTGGTTGATCCAGCGGTAGCGGGCCCTGTCGGCGAGCAGGCGGTCGGTGAGCGGGTCCCGGCCGCCGTGTGCGGCCTTCCACTCCTCGCCCGAGCCGGCGTTGTAGACCAGGTCGAGGGTGAAGCCGCGCTCGCGCTGCCACTGGGCGGTGTACGCCGCGTCGGCCGCGGTCATCCGGATCGGCGCCGCCTGCTCGCCGCCGCCGGCGCAGTCCAGGTCGCCGGGCGTGCAGTTGCGCTCGGTGTCCCAGCGGGCGTCGGGCGCGAAGACGTCGTCGACGTGCACGGCGAAGTAGTTGCGGTCCCGGCCCAGGTGCACGCCCTGGGTCAGCCACTCCACGATCCCGCGGGCCAGCAGCTGGAACTGGCGCTGGTGGCGGTGGTAGGCGAAGGTCACCACCAGTTCGCGGCGGCCGTCGTGCGCATACTCGCCGAGCAGGCTGCCCCGCCCGGTGCCGCCGGGCACGGGCACCTCGACGTAGCTGGTGAAGCCCTCCCGGGGGCGGGCGGCATAGCCGTAGCTCTCCTGTACCGCCGGGGAGTTGTCCTCGAAGGAGAACGCGCCGTCGAGGTAGCCGAACGGCCCGCTCCTCCCGGCGTCCGTGACGGTGGCGGCGCGGCCGTCGAGGCCGCCGGCCCAGCCGCCGTCGCCGGTGTGGTCGAGGCCGACGCCGGGGTGCGCCCAGGTGTAGGCGTCGACCTGCGGGATGCCGTAGGTCCGCTCGTAGGCCTCCAGCGCGCTCTGCTCGGCGGAGCCCTCGCCGAACGGGGCCTCGTTGGGCAGGACGACGCCCTGGTACCTGGCCCGGGGCCGGCCGGAGACGGTGTCGCTCAGGAACGCCCCGGTGATCCGCGGGCGGTCCGGGTCGCCCAGGTCGACGGTGGTGTACGGGATGCCGGTGCTCTCCAGCCGGTCGGCGATGGCCCGCACCGGGCTGCCGCCGTCGTCCACGACCAGGACCCTCAGGTCGACGCGCGGGGCCTGGGCGGCCGACGCCCCGGGGACCCCCGGCCCCAGGACCAGCAGTCCGGCCGCGGCCAGGACGGCGGCGGATCCTCTCGGGCGGTGCGGACGACGCGCGTGCTGCTGCGCCATGGTGGTTCCTCCCCCAGCACAATCCTCCCGGGGGTCGGTTCCGGGAGGATTCGTGGAAATCATGCAAAGCGGTGAGCAGTACGCTCACCGGAACCCGATGAGTGTGACTCAGCTCACCGGGTGCGAGGATCAGGAAGCGGCCACGACGCCACCCAGAGGTGAACGCTCGGAGGAATGAGCGAACACGGGGGCGCGCGTAGGCTCGTGGCGGGCGTTCCCCCGCCCTGGTAGGGACGACCGGGGCCGAGGGATCTAGGGTCGGCTGTCGGGCCCGGTCGACCCACCGCAATCGGCCGACACACTTCATACGGAAGCGAGAATTCACCACCGTGACTGCTCTCACTCTCTCCGCCGCCGCGGCGGCCGGCCTGCGGGCCGACGCGATCGTGATCGGTGTCGCCAAGGGCGACGACGGGCCGCTCGTCGCCCCGGCGCCGAGGCCGTGGACAAGGCGTACGACGGCAGGCTCGCCGGCGTGCTGGAGACCCTCGGCGCCACCGGCGGCGAGGGCGAGGTGACGAAGCTGCCCGCGCCGGCCGGCTTCAAGGCGCCGCTCCTGGTGGCGGTGGGGCTGGGCGCGCAGCCCGAGAAGGACGCCGGGTACGACGGCGAGGCGCTGCGCAGGGCCGCCGGTGTCGCCGCCCGCGCGCTGGCCGGCTGCAAGAAGGCCGCCTTCGCGCTGCCGCTGGCCGACGCCGCCGACGCGGGTGCCGTGGGCGAGGGCGTGCTGCTCGGCGCGTACTCCTTCGACGCGTACAAGGAGCGCGCCAAGGACGCCAAGGGCAAGAACGGCAAGGCGCCGCTGGCCGAGGCCGCGCTGCTCGGCGGCAAGCCCCGCGACAAGGCGTACAAGGCGGCCGTCGAGCGTGCCGTCGCCGTGTCCGAGGAGCTGAACCGCGCCCGCGACCTGGTCAACACCCGCCGAACGACCTCAACCCGGAGGCGTTCGCCGCGGTCGCGCAGGCCGCCGCCAAGGAGCACGGCATCAAGGTGCAGGTGCTCGACGAGAAGGCCCTGGCCAAGGGCGGCTACGGCGGCATCCTCGGCGTGGGCGCCGGGTCGGCGTCGGGTCCGCGGCTGGTGAAGCTGTCGTACACGTCGTCCAAGGCGAAGAAGCACCTGGCGTTCGTCGGCAAGGGCATCACCTACGACTCGGGCGGCATCTCGCTGAAGCCGGCCGGCCACAACGAGACGATGAAGTGCGACATGAGCGGCGCGGCGGCGGTCTTCGCCGCGGTCGTCGCCGCCGCGCGGCTCGGCCTGGAGGTGAACGTCACCGGCTGGCTGGCGCTGGCCGAGAACATGCCGTCCGGCTCCGCGACGCGGCCGGGCGACGTGCTGAAGATGTACAGCGGCAAGACGGTGGAGGTGCTCAACACCGACGCCGAGGGCCGGCTGGTGCTCGCCGACGCGCTGTGGGCGGCGTCGCTGGAGAAGCCCGACGCGATCGTCGACGTGGCGACGCTGACCGGCGCGATGATGCTGGCTCTGGGCAGCCGGACGTTCGGGATCATGGCCAACGACGACGCGTTCCGCTCCGCGGTGTACGAGGCGGCGGAGGAGGTCGGCGAGCCGGCGTGGCCGATGCCGCTGCCGGAGCACCTGCGCAAGGGCATGGACTCGCCCACCGCGGACATCGCGAACATGGGCGAGCGGATGGGCGGCGGGCTGGTCGCCGGTCTGTTCCTGCGGGAGTTCGTCGGCGAGGGCATCACCTGGGCGCACCTGGACATCGCCGGGCCGGCGTTCAACGAGGGCGGGCCGTTCGGGTACACGCCGAAGGGCGGCACGGGCACCGCGGTGCGGACGCTGGTGCGGCTGGCGGAGCTGACGGCCGCGGGCGATCTGGGCTGAGGTCCGCCCGGGAGCCCGGCGCCCCGGGGAGCGCGGGCGACTGCCGGTGAGCCGTGGCTCGTCGCGCGGTTCCCCGCGCCCCGGCCGGCTGGTCCGCCGCCGGCCGCCCCGCCGGCCCCGGGCCGCTCGGCCGCTTCCCTCGCGGAAACGTGGGGCGTCTCACACACCGGCCCGGCGTCTCGTGGGGAGCGGACAAGTGCAAAGATGGAGCCCGGCAGGACAGGGCCCCCACCTAAGGGCCGAAGAACGAGCGGCCGGACACCAGCCGCCTGCCGGTCACCGACGACCGGCGCACGGCGCACATGCATGGAGGACGTGACGTGGCGAACGACGCCAGCACCGTTTTCGACCTAGTGATCCTCGGCGGTGGTAGCGGTGGTTACGCCGCGGCCCTGCGCGGGGCGCAGCTGGGCCTGGACGTCGCCCTGATCGAGAAGGACAAGGTCGGCGGCACCTGCCTGCACCGGGGCTGCATCCCCACCAAGGCCCTGCTCCACGCGGGCGAGATCGCCGACCAGGCCCGCGAGAGCGCGCAGTTCGGCGTGAAGACCACGTTCGAGGGCATCGACGTGGCCGCGGTCCACAAGTACAAGGACGACGTGATCTCGGGCCTGTACAAGGGCCTGCAGGGTCTGGTCGCCTCCCGCAAGGTCACGTACATCGAGGGCGAGGGCCGGCTGTCCTCCCCGACGTCCGTCGACGTGAACGGCCGGCGGATCCAGGGCCGCCACATCCTGCTGGCCACCGGTTCCGTGCCGAAGTCCCT
Source organism: Streptomyces sp. SW4 (assembly GCA_003248315.1). GTDB lineage: Bacteria > Actinomycetota > Actinomycetes > Streptomycetales > Streptomycetaceae > Streptomyces. Next base: position 3,845,859 of record QKWM01000004.1, on the reverse strand, counting down.
GCCCGGCCTGGAGATCGACGGCAACCGCATCATCTCCTCCGACCACGCCCTCGTCCTGGACCGCGTGCCGAAGTCCGCGATCGTCCTCGGCGGCGGCGTCATCGGCGTCGAGTTCGCGTCCGCCTGGAAGTCCTTCGGCACCGACGTCACGATCATCGAGGGCATGAAGCACCTCGTGCCGGTCGAGGACGAGAACAGCTCCAAGCTGCTGGAGCGGGCCTTCCGCAAGCGCGGCATCAAGTTCAACCTGGGCACCTTCTTCGAGAAGGCCGAGTACACCCAGGACGGCGTCAAGGTCACCCTGGCCGACGGCAAGGAGTTCGAGGCCGAGGTCCTGCTGGTGGCCGTCGGCCGCGGCCCGGTCTCCCAGGGCCTGGGCTACGAGGAGGCCGGGGTCGCCATGGACCGCGGCTACGTCCTCGTCGACGAGTACATGCGCACCAACGTCCCGACCATCTCCGCGGTCGGCGACCTGGTGCCCACGCTCCAGCTCGCGCACGTCGGCTTCGCCGAGGGCATCCTGGTGGCGGAGCGTCTGGCCGGTCTGAAGACCGTCCCGATCGACTACGACGGCGTGCCGCGGGTGACGTACTGCCACCCGGAGGTCGCCTCCGTCGGCATCACCGAGGCCAAGGCCAAGGAGATCTACGGTGCGGACAAGGTCGTCGCTCTGAAGTACAACCTGGCGGGCAACGGCAAGAGCAAGATCCTGAAGACCGCGGGCGAGATCAAGCTCGTCCAGGTCAAGGACGGTGCCGTGGTCGGCGTCCACATGGTCGGCGACCGCATGGGCGAGCAGGTCGGCGAGGCCCAGCTGATCTACAACTGGGAGGCGCTGCCGGCCGAGGTCGCCCAGCTCGTCCACGCCCACCCGACGCAGAACGAGGCGCTCGGCGAGGCCCACCTCGCCCTGGCGGGCAAGCCGCTGCACGCGCACGACTGATCCAGCCCTCGGCGCGACGACACAGACTTCCGTAATTCGTAAGGAGCAACCGAAACCATGGCGGTTTCCGTAACCCTTCCGGCGCTCGGCGAGAGCGTCACCGAGGGCACTGTCACCCGCTGGCTGAAGGCCGAGGGCGAGCGCGTCGAGGCCGACGAGCCGCTGCTCGAGGTGTCCACCGACAAGGTCGACACCGAGATCCCGGCCCCCGCCTCCGGCGTGCTGTCCTCCATCAAGGTCGCCGAGGACGAGACGGTCGAGGTCGGTGCCGAGCTGGCGCTGATCGACGACGGCTCCGGCGCCCCGGCCGAGGCCCCGGCCGCCGAGCAGGCCCCGCAGGCCGAGCAGGTCGCCGAGCCGGCCCCCGAGCCCGCCCCGGCCGCCCCCTCCACCGAGCAGGCCGCCCCGGCGCCCGCTCCCACCGCCGAGGCCTCCTCCGGCGGCGGCTCCGCCCAGGGCACGGACGTGGTCCTGCCCGCGCTCGGCGAGTCCGTCACCGAGGGCACCGTCACCCGCTGGCTGAAGTCGGTCGGCGACACCGTCGAGGCCGACGAGCCGCTGCTCGAGGTCTCCACGGACAAGGTCGACACCGAGATCCCGGCCCCCGCCTCCGGCACGCTGCTGGAGATCGTGGTCGGCGAGGACGAGACCGCCGAGGTCGGCGCCAAGCTCGCCGTGATCGGTGAGGCGGGTTCTGCCCCGGCCGCCGCGCCGGCGCAGGAGGCCCCCGCCGCCCCGGCGCAGCCCGAGCCCGCCCCGGCGCCGCAGCAGCCGGCCCCGCAGGCCCAGGCCCCGGCCGCCCCGCAGCAGCCGGCGGCCCCGGCGCCCGCGCCGGCCCAGGCCGCTCCGGCTCCGGCCGCCCCGGCTCCGGCCGCTCCGGCCCAGGCGCCCGCCGCCCCGGCCGCCGCCAAGCCGGCCGACGAGGGCGCCTACGTCACCCCGCTGGTGCGCAAGCTCGCCGCCGAGAACGGCGTCGACCTGTCCACCGTCAAGGGCACCGGCGTCGGCGGCCGCATCCGCAAGCAGGACGTCCTCGCCGCCGCCGAGGCCGCGAAGGCCGCCCCGGCTCCGGCCGCTGCCGCCCCGGCTGCGGCCGCCGGAGGCACCGCCGCGAAGAAGGCCCCCGTCCTGGAGGCCTCCCCGCTGCGCGGCCAGACCGTGAAGATGCCCCGCATCCGCAAGGTCATCGGCGACAACATGGTCAAGGCGCTGCACGAGCAGGCGCAGCTGTCGTCGGTCGTCGAGGTCGACGTCACCCGCCTGATGAAGCTGCGCGCCCGGGCCAAGGACGCGTTCGCGGCCCGCGAGGGCGTCAAGCTCTCCCCGATGCCGTTCTTCGTCAAGGCGGCGGCCCAGGCGCTGAAGGCCCACCCGGCCATCAACGCCAAGATCAACGAGTCCGAGGGCACCATCACCTACTTCGACACCGAGAACATCGGTATCGCGGTGGACTCCGAGAAGGGCCTGATGACCCCGGTCATCAAGAACGCCGGCGACCTCAACCTCGCCGGTATCGCCAAGGCCACGGCGGAGCTGGCGGGCAAGGTCCGCGGCAACAAGATCACCCCGGACGAGCTGTCCGGCGCGACCTTCACCATCTCCAACACCGGTTCGCGCGGCGCGCTGTTCGACACGATCATCGTGCCGCCGGGCCAGGTCGCGATCCTCGGCATCGGTGCCACGGTCAAGCGTCCGGCCGTCATCGACACCGAGGACGGTCCGGTCATCGGCGTCCGTGACATGACGTACCTGACGCTGTCCTACGACCACCGTCTGGTGGACGGTGCCGACGCCGCGCGTTACCTGACCGCGGTCAAGGCCATCCTGGAGGCCGGCGAGTTCGAGGTCGAGCTCGGTCTCTGATCCCCGTGATCCTGCGGCGCCCCCGTCCGGTGTTTCCGGGCGGGGGCGCCGTCGTTCCCGCCCGGCCACGGCGTGTAAGTCTCGTCTCACCTGCGTGAAAGCGCCCGTATGCGCCCTTCCGCCGAGCGCTCGCGGCCGTATTGTCTAAGCGTCAACGCCCTCGGGGCCGGCCGCGGCCCCCGCGAAGGAGCCCTCATGACCGCCCCCGTCGTCCACTCGCTGCGCGAGCAGATCCGCGAGCACATCCTGGAGGGGATCATCAGCGGTCGCTGGCAGCCGGGCGAGCGGATCGTGGAGCGGCGGATCGCCACCGAGCTGGAGGTCAGCCAGACGCCGGTGCGGGAGGCGCTGCGCGAGCTGGAGTCGCTGCGGCTGATCGAGTCGGCGCCGAACAAGGGCGTGCGGGTGCGGAACCTGACCGCGGCCGACCTGGAGGAGAGCTACCCGGTGCGGGCCGGTCTGGAGGCCATCGCCGCGGAGCTGGCGGCGGACCGGCTGGCGCGGGACTGCTCGGCGCTCGAACCGCACGTCAACGCGCTGTACGAGGCCGACCGCGCCGCCGACGGCACGGCCCAGGTGCGGCACACGGTCGCCTTCCACCGGGAGCTGGTGCGGGCCGCCGGCAACTCGGTGCTGCTGCACACGTGGGAGGGGCTGGGGATCGAGGTGTTCACGGCGCTGTCGATCCGGTGGCTGGGGACCGTGCAGCAGTCGTACGCGGAGGAGCACGAGGAGCTGGTCGCGGCCTTCCGGCGCCGCGATCCCCGTATCGCCGAGATCGTCAAGGCCCACGTCCTGGGCTGCGCGCCCCGCGCCTAGTTCTTCGCCCCCGCCGCCCCTTCCCGTCCCGTCCCCGGGGGCTCCGCCCCCGGACCCCCGTGTGCGGACGCCGGAGAGCTCGGGGGGCGCGGTGTGTCGGGCGGGTGCGGGTTCGTCGGGGCTGGTCGCGCAGTTCCCCGCGCCCCTGAAGGGGCGCCGGCGCCGACGCCGGTGAAAGGGGCGCGGGGAACTGCGCGGGCGAGCACCCACGAACCCGCAGCCGCCGCACACCCGCGAACCCCCGAGCTCATCCGCGCACCACCCCTCTCACCTGCACAAACCCCCGACCTCAGCAGTCACCCCGTGCCATCGCCGAAGGCACCCCGTGCCGACTTTCTCGGGATCGAGAGGTTTTCGCCCTCAACCCTTTGATCGATCATCGATCAGGGAGTTACAGTCACCGACGGGCTCGCACCAGAGCCCCGCGCCCTGTCCTGCCAAAGACCAAGGGCACCCCCGATCCCCTTACCGATGAGGGAACCCCCTTCGACTGAGGAAGGCGGCGACATGACCGACCCCAACGCCATCCAGCCGAGCGAGCTCGACCAGCTCCCGGACCGCGACCCGGAGGAGACCGCCGAATGGCAGGCCTCCCTGGACGCCGTTGCCAAGGCGGCCGGGCCGCACCGTGCCGCGTACCTGATGCGCCGCACGCTGGAGCGAGCCGAGGGAGCCGGCGTCGCCCTGCCGAAGCTCCTGGAGACGGACTACGTCAACACCATCCCCACCTCCGCCGAGCCCGCCGTGGACGGCGACGAGGAGATGGAGCAGCGGATCACCGCCTGGAACCGCTGGAACGCGGCGGCGATGGTGACCCGCGGCAGCAAGTACGGCGTCGGCGGCCACATCGCCACCTTCGCCTCCGCGGCCTGGCTCTACGAGACCGGCTTCAACCACTTCTTCCGCGGCAAGGAGGGTGACGGCTCCGGCGACCAGCTCTACATCCAGGGCCACGCCTCCCCCGGCATCTACGCCCGCGCCTTCCTCGACGGCCGGCTGAACGAGACGCAGCTGGACAACTTCCGCCGCGAGTCCGGCGGCAACGGCCTGCCCTCGTACCCGCACCCGCGCCGGCTGCCCTGGCTGTGGGAGTTCCCGACCGTGTCGATGGGCCTCGGCCCGCTCTCCGCGATCTACCAGGCGCGGTTCAACCGCTACCTGACCAACCGCGGCATCAAGGACGTCTCCGACTCCCATGTGTGGGCGTTCCTCGGCGACGGCGAGATGGACGAGCCCGAGTCGACGGCGGCCCTCGCGCTCGCCGCCCGCGAGGAGCTGGACAACCTCACCTTCGTCATCAACTGCAACCTCCAGCGCCTGGACGGCCCGGTCCGCGCCAACTTCAAGATCGTGCAGGAGCTGGAGGCCCAGTTCCGCGGCGCCGGCTGGAACGTGATCAAGACGCTGTGGGGCACCGCCTGGGACGAGCTGTTCCAGCTCGACACCACGGGCGCGCTGGTACGCCGGCTGCGCGAGGTACCCGACGCGCAGATCCAGACGTACCAGACCCGGGGCGCCGCCTACATCCGCGAGGACTTCTTCGGCAAGGACCCGGCGCTCGTCGAGATGGCGAAGCTGCTGAGCGACGACAAGATCCTCGAGTGCTTCCACGTCTCGCGCGGCGGCCACGAGGCCCGCAAGGTCTACGCCGCGTACAAGGCGGCCGTGGAGCACAAGGGCGCGCCGACCGTGATCCTGGCCCAGACGGTCAAGGGCCACACCCTCGGCGAGGGCTTCGCGTCCAAGAACGCCAACCACCAGATGAAGAAACTGACGGTGGACGAGTTCAAGAACATGCGCGACCTGCTCGGCCTGCCGATCAAGGACAGCGACTTCGTCGACGGCGTGGTCCCCTACGGCCACCCGGGCGCCGACTCCCCGAGGTCCGCTACCTCCAGGAGCGCCGCGCCGCCCTCGGCGGTCCGGCCCCGGCCCGCCGCGTCCACCCGGTCGCGCCGCTGCCGGCCCCGGCCGACAAGGCGTTCACCGCCTTCGACAAGGGCTCCGGCTCGCAGAACGTGGCCACGACCATGGCCTTCGTGCGTCTGGTCAAGGACCTGGTGCGCGACAAGGAGACCGGCAAGCGCTGGGTGCCGATCGTCCCGGACGAGGCGCGCACCTTCGGCATGGAGTCGCTCTTCCCGTCGCTGGGCATCTACTCGCCGAAGGGCCAGACGTACGAGCCGGTCGACCGCGACCAGCTGATGTACTACAAGGAGGCCACCAACGGCCAGATCCTCAACGAGGGGATCACCGAGGCCGGGTCCATGGCCGACTTCATCGCCGCGTCGACGTCGTACGCGACGCACGGCGAGACGATGATCCCGTTCTACATCTTCTACTCGATGTTCGGCTGGCAGCGCACGGCCGACCAGATGTGGCAGCTCGGCGACCAGCTCGGCCGCGGCTTCCTCATCGGCGCCACCGCCGGCCGCACCACGCTGACCGGTGAGGGCCTGCAGCACGCCGACGGCCACACCCCGGTGATCGCCGCGACCAACCCGGCGTCGCTGACGTACGACCCGGCGTTCGCGTACGAGATCGCGGTCATCGTCAAGGAGGGTCTGCGCCGGATGTACGGCGAGGCCAAGCCGGGCGAGGACCAGGACGTCTTCTACTACCTGACGGTCTACAACGAGCCGCTGCCGCAGCCCGCCAAGCCGCAGGGCCTCGGCATCGACGAGGGCATCGTCAAGGGCCTGTACCGCTTCAACACCGCGGAGTCGGCGGGCCTGACCCCGGCGGCGAACGCCCCGCGCATCCAGCTGCTGGGCTCCGGCACGGCGATCCACTGGGCGCTGAAGGCGCAGAAGCTGCTCGCCGAGGAGTGGGGCGTGGCCGCCGACGTGTGGTCCGCCACCTCCTGGACCGAGCTGCGCCGGGACGCGATGGAGGCCGACGCGGCGCTGCTGCGCGGCGAGGAGCGGGTGCCGTACGTCCGCCAGGCGCTGCAGGGCGCCGAGGGCCCGGTGCTGGCCGTGTCCGACTACATGCGCCAGGTCCCCGACCAGATCGCGCAGTGGGTCGAGCAGGACTGGTCCTCGCTGGGCGCCGACGGCTTCGGCCTGTCGGACACCCGTGAGGACGCCCGCCGCCACTTCGGCGTCGACGCCGAGTCGATCGTCGTCGCGGCGCTGGCGCAGCTCGCCAAGCGCGGCGAGGTCAAGGCGACGGCCGTGAAGGAGGCGCGCGAGCGCTACGGCCTGTAAGGGCCGGACGGTCGTGTGGAGGGCCCCCGCCGCGGCGGGGCCCTCCCGCGTTTCCTGCATCATGTGGCCATGCGCGCCGCCCGCCTCATCAAGATGGTCCTGCTGCTCCAGTCCCGCCCGTCCATGACCGCCGCCGAGCTGGCGCGGGAGCTGGAGGTGTCGGAGCGGACCGTCACCCGGGACGCGCAGGCCCTGTCGGAGGCGGGGTGCCGGTCTACGCCGACCGGGGGCGGGCCGGCGGCTACCGGCTGATCGGCGGCTACCGCACCCGGCTGACGGGCCTGCACCGCAGCGAGGCGGAGGCGCTGTTCCTGTCGGGGTGCCGGGAGCGCTGCGCGAGATGGGCCTGGAGGACGCGGCCTCCGCGGCCCGGCTGAAGGTCTCCGCGGCCCTGCTGCCCTCGCTGCGGGACGCCTCCCGCACCGCGGCGCAGCGCTTCCACCTGGACGCGCCGAACTGGTTCCGGGAGCCGCAGACGCCCGAGCTGCTGCCGGCGGTCGCGGACGCGGTGTGGGACGACCGGCGCATCACCGCCCGCTACCGGCGCGGGGAGACGGAGGTCGGCCGGGAGCTGGAGCCGTACGGGCTGGTGCTCAAGGCCGGGGTCTGGTACCTGTGCGCGCGGGCCGTCCGGGCGGGCGGCGGCGGCTCGTTCCGGGTCTACCGGATCGACCGGTTCGCCTCGGTGGAGGCCGGCGCGGAGCGGTTCGAGCGGGACGAGGAGTTCGACCTGCCCGCCTTCTGGGCGGAGCGGGCCGAGCAGTTCGCACGGTCGATCCTGCGGGCCGAGGTGGTGGTGCGGCTGACTCCGCAGGGGGTGCGCGCGCTGCCGCACGCCGTGGGCGCGCTCTCCGCCGGGAGGCGCTCGCCGGTGCGGACGCGCCGGACGCCCAGGGCCGGGTCACGGTGACGGTGCCGGTGGAGTCGGAGGAGGTCGCGCACACGCAGCTGACCGCCCTGGGGCCGGAGGTGGAGGTGCTGGCCCCCGCGGGCCTGCGGGAGCGGTTCGCCCGGGACGCACGGCGGCTGGCGGGGCTGTACGAGGACTAGGGGCGTCCCGCGCGGTGCGGTCCGGGCGGTGTGTCCCTCGGGCCGTGCCCCCGGACGGACGAACCGCCGCATTCCGCGTGCGCCGCGCACGCCCAGGGCCGATGCTGGACCCGTGATGGACGAGACGGAGTTCTGGGAGCTGATCGACGCCACCCGCGAGGCCGCCGAGGGCGACCCCGAGGAACAGGCCGACCTGCTCGTCGAACGGCTCCTCCAGCTGGACCCGGACATGGTCCTGGACTTCGCCCGTCACTTCGAGGCCCGCTACAACCGGGCCTTCACCTGGGATCTGTGGGGCGCGGCCTGGGTGCTGCTGGGCGGGGCGAGCGACGACGCGTTCGACTACTTCCGGTGCTGGCTGATCGGCCAGGGCCGCGAGGTGTACGAGGGCGCGGTGCACGACCCGGACGCGCTGGCGGAGCTGCTGGAGGAGTTCGACGAGGAGCTGGACGGCGACGGCGAGGACCTGGGCTACGCGGCCGACGAGGCCTACGAGCAGCTGACCGGCACGGTCGCCCGGACCTGGGCATCGCCCCCGCCCCGCGGAACCGCTGGGCACCCCCCTCGACCTGGAGGACGACCGGGCGCTGGCGGAGCGTCTCCCGCGCCTGTGGGAGCGGTTCGGCGGCGACTAGGGGCGGTCCTGGAGGGCGGCGGCGCGCTGCCTGATCTCCGGGAGGCGGGCGCTGAGGGCGGCGCCCGGGCAGCTGGTCTGGTAGCCCTGGTCGTGACCGGCGACGGCCGGCAGGGTGGCCGTGGCACCGGCGGCGTACCGGCTGAGGCCGTTGCTGGAGACCAGGCGGACGGTGGCACGCGGATCGGTTCCCGAGGGGCCCAGCTTCCACGCGGCCAGGGCGGCGATGGCGTCGGTCAGCGCCCGGGGCACGGGGACCCGGCGGTGAAGGTGCCGAGCGCGGCGACGCCGGTGGTGCGGTGGTTGAAGCCCTGGGTGTGGGCGCCGGTGACGGCGCGGTCGACACCGCCGGCGCGGCCTTCGTAGATGGTGCCGCAGCGGTCGACGACGAAGTTGTAGCCGAGGTCGTCCCAGTCCCGGGCACCGGTCTGCCCGGTGTACAGGTCGCGGATGATGCGGGGCGCGTCGGCGCAGTCGTAGCCGTTGAGGGTGTCGGTGTGGTGGACGAAGACGGCGACCACCCGGTCGTCGTAGCGCGGCGGCGGCTGGTCGCGGGCCGCGTCGCCCAGCCAGGCGGACCGGGGCACGATGCGCGGCCGGGGCGCCGTGTACGGGTCGGCGGAGCGGGCGGCCGACCGGGCCTGCGCCGCGACGGACCGTTCCACCCCGGCCGCGCACAGCGCCAGGGCGAGGACGGCGGCGAGGCCGGGCAGGCAGCCGAGGAGCACCAGGGCCGGGCCCGGAACGCGCGCCGCACGGCGTCCGCGTGCCCCGGACGCCCTTCGCACTCCACGCATGGACCCACTGTCCGCCGGAATCGGACCGCCCGCGATGTGTGCTGTGCCACCCGGTGGAACCATCGTCCCGGTCCGCGGCGTTTTCCCGGTACCGGCACAGGGGGCCGCTTCCCCGGCCGCCGGTGCGGGTCCGGCTGATCACCCGGCCGGTTCCCCGCGTATCCATGTCCGGTAGGCCGGGTCGAGGTGTCCGGCGGAAAGGCGGCTCGCGTGGACCTGCTCGACATCGTGCTGGTGCTGGTGATCGCGGCGTACGCGGTCTCCGGCTACCGGCGGGGCTGGTGGCCGGCTGTGTGTCGCTGGCCGGCTTCGTGGGCGGCGCGGTGGTCGGCGTGTGGATCCTGCCGTGGGTGATGGACGCGGTGTCCGCGGGCGGCACGGCGGCGACGGTGACCGCCGTGCTGACGGTGCTCGTGCCGGCGGCGGTCGGTCACGAGCTGGCGGGGCGGCCGGCGCTGCGGCTGCGCCGGGAGCTGGACCGCGGGCCGCTCCGGGCGGCCGACGGGGCCGGCGGGGCGGCGGCCAACTCGGTGGCGGTGCTGATCGTGGCCTGGGTGGCGGCGAGCGTCCTCGCGGCGTCGTCGTCCCCGCTGCTGACCTCCGCGATCCGGGACTCCGCGCTGCTGGGCGCGGTGCAGCGGACGATGCCGGACACCACGCCGGCGTGGTTCTCCCGGGCCACCTCGGCGCTGACCGAGGCCGGGTTCCCGCAGGTGTTCAACCCGTTCGAGAGCGAGTCGACGGCCCGGGTCGCCGAGCCGTCCGGCGACAGCGTCACACCGGCGGCCACCGACGCCGCCAAGCTGAGCACGGTCAAGGTGGAGGGGTCACCGGCACCCAGGGCCGGGAGGGCAGCGGGTTCGTGTACGCGCGCGAGCACGTGATGACCAACGCGCACGTGGTGGCCGGCATCGACGACCCGACGGTCCGGGTGGGCGGGGTCGGGCCGGCGTACGAGGCGCGGGTGGTGCTGTTCGACCCGGACAAGGACGTGGCCGTGCTGTACGTGCCGGATCTGCGGGCGCCCGTGCTGCGGTTCGACGACGGCGCCGAGCGCGGGACCCCGCGGTGGTCGCGGGCTATCCGCACGACGGCGACCTGGACCTGCGGGCGGCGACGGTCGCCGACCGGGTGCACGCGACCGGCCAGAACATCTACAGCGACGAGACGGTCACGCGGGAGATCTACTCGATCCGTTCCACGGTCCGCCCGGGCAACTCCGGCGGACCGCTGCTGACCACGGACGGCCGGGTGTACGGCGTGGTCTTCGCCCGCTCCACCTCCGACGCCCGGACCGGATACGTGCTGACGGCGGCGGAGGTCGCCGACGAGGCCCGGCGCGCGGCGGACGCCACGGCGGCCGTGGACACGGGGGCGCCGGTGGACGCGTAGCCGGCCGTGGACACGGGGGCGCCGGTGGACGCGTAGCCGGCCGTGGACACGGGGCGCCGGTGGACGCGTAGCCGGCCGTCCGGTGGCGGGCGGTCAGCGCAGGGACCGCCCCATCATCACGTCGTCGACGTAGGTGCCGTCGAGGCAGAACTCCTCCGGCTGGACGCCCTCGACGACGAAGCCCTCGGACTCGTACAGGCGCCGGGCGGCGGTGTTGTGGCCGAGGACGCGCAGGGTGATCCGGCGGGCGCCGGTGCCGCGCGCCTCCTCGACGGCGGCGCGGAGCAGGGCCCGGCCGACGCCCCGGCCACGGGCCGCGTCGGCGACGGCGAGGCCGTTGATCCGCCGGACGTGGGCGTTGGCGGCGAGGTCGGTGGGAAGCCGAGCCGGACGTAGCCGACGACCCGGCCGTCGAGCTCCGCGACCAGGTGGTCGCCGGGGCCGCAGCGCTCCCGGAAGAAGGGGTCGTCGGGCCCGGCCGGGGTGCGACCGCGTGGAGGGGGACCAGGTCTCCCGGTCCAGCCGGCGCAGCGGCTGCTCGTCCTCGGGCCGGCCCGGGCGTATGTGCGGAGCGGACATGGCGATCACTGTACGGCCCGGACGACCGGGACGGGCCCGGGTTGCCGTCGTCCCGGGCGCACGGCGGCCCGGCCCCGGATCGACGCGGCGGCGACCGGCGGGGCCTGCCCCGCGGGCCGGACGGTCCGTCTCGGGCGACGCACCGGGCGGCGGGGCCGGGCCGCGATCGCCGGGGCAGCGGGCAGGATGGGCGCATGGCAGATTCCCGCGTCGCGGTGGCCGGCGCCTCCGGTCTGATCGGCAGCGCCCTGGTGCGGTCCCTGACCGCCGACGGGATCGAGGTGGTGCGCCTGGTGCGCCGGGCGCCCACAGGGCCCGGAGAGGTCCGGTGGGACCCCGAGCACGGGCGGGTGGACGCGGCGGGACTCGCCGGGTGCGACGCCGTGGTGAACCTGGCGGGCGCGGGGATCGGCGACCGCCGCTGGAACGACGCCCACAAGGCCCGGCTGCGCCGCAGCCGGGTGCGGGGCACGGCGGCGCTGGCCGAAGCGGTCGCCACGCTCGAACCCCGCCCGCGGGTCTTCGTGAACGGCAGCGCGATCGGCTACTACGGCGAGACCGGCGCCCGTCCCGTCGACGAGGACGCGCCCCCGGGCGGGGTTTCCTGCCCTCGCTCTGCGTGGACTGGGAGGCCGCGGCGGAACCCGCACGGGAGGCGGGCGTCCGGACGGTCCTCGCCCGGACGGGCCTCGTCGTCGCCGCCCGGGGCGGGCGTGGGGCGGCTGTTCCCGCTGTTCCGGGCGGGGCTGGGCGGGCGGCTGGGCGACGGACGCCAGTACTGGTCGTTCGTCGCGCTGCACGACGTGGTGGCGGCGCTGCGTCATCTCCTCGACCGGGACGACCTGTCGGGCCCGTTCAACCTGACCGCCCCCGAGCCGCTGACGAACCGTGAGATCACCGCGGCCATGGGACGCGTGCTGCACCGCCCGACGCCCTTCGCGGTGCCGGCACCGGTCCTGCGGGCGGTTCTCGGGGAGATGGCCGGGGAGGTGCTGGGCAGCGCACGGGTCCGGCCGACGCGGTTGCTGGAGTCGGGGTTCCGGTTCGCGTTCCCCGACATCGACGGGGCGATCCGGGCGGCGCTGTGAGCGGGCGACGGGCGGACGCGGGCGCGCCGGCGCGGTGAGGGAACAGGCGGGCGCCGAAGCGGTGGCGGCGGCCATCGGCGGTGCGGTGACGGGGCCGTCGGCGGTGGGGGGACAGCGACCGTCGGCGGCGGGCGACGGCGGGCCCTCGCCGGTACCCGTGACGGCAGGCCCCGCCGGTGCCCGTGACGGCAGGCCCCCGCCGGTGCCGGCGACGGAGGACCGTCGCCGGTGTCGTGGCCGGAGGCCGGTGCACGAGCGTCCGCCCCCTCCCCCGCGAGCGGTTCCGTCCGGCCTGTTTCACCGGGCCGGCCGTACCCGACCGCGTCCGACCGATTCCAGCCGTATGCGACCGCCGTGCGACCGTGCCCTGCTCGTGCGCGACTTCCTCCGACCGCCGGCGGCCCTAACCTCGTGCCGAACTCGGGTATCCCGGGAGCCTGTTGGGGCATGACGTCTCCAGCGGCCGCGCAACCTCGAGGAGGGGCACGTGCTTGAGCCCGCGTACCAGGCGGACGTCGTCGTCGTGGGGGCCGGGATCGCCGGACTCGCCGCGGCGCATCGGCTGACCAGCGCAGGAGTGTCGACCGTGGTGCTGGAGGCCGCCCACTGCGTGGGCGGCCGCATGGCGACGGAGAAGGTCGACGGCTTCCGGCTCGACAGAATCGGGCAGTTGCTGTCCACGGCATGTCCCGAGCTGCGGCTCACCCCAGGACTGACCGGCCTCGCGCTGCGGCCTTTCGCACCCGGGGTGCTGCTGTACAGCGACGGGCGCCATCACCGCGCGGGCGTCCCGGCGGGCGGCGCCGGGGGCGCAAGGGGCGCACTCGGCGCCGTACGCGCCCTCGCGAGCGCCCCCGGTCGGTTCCGGCGCGGCCGGTGGCGGTAGGGGGTGGTCCCGGAGCGCCGGACGGCGGGTGGCCGTCGGAGGCCGGCCGGGCGAGCCGGGCCCCGGACGGCTCGGTCCGCTCCCCGGCCGGCGGTCCGGCGCGGCCCCGGGGCGGCTGGGGGCGCTGCCCGGACGCTGGGGGTCCCTCCCGGCCCGGCTCGGCTCGGTCCCCCGGCGGCTCGGTGCCGTGCCCGCCCGGCCGGCCCCGCCCGGCCCCCTCCCGGCCCGGCCTCCCGCGACGGCTCCCGGCCGCCGCCCGGCACCGCTGCCCGACGCGTCCGCCGGCCCGGGCGCGCCCGGGACCCGCTCCCGTCCCGGCGCCCCGCTCGGCACCGCCGTCGACCAGGCCCGGCTCGGCGCCGCCCTCGCCCGGCTCGCCGGCACGCCGGTCGAACGGCTGCTGGCGCGCCCGGAGCTGCCCGCCGCGCAGGCCCTCGCGGCCCGCGGGCTGCCCGGCCGCACCGTCGAGGGGTTCCTGCGCCCCCTGCTCGCGGCCCTGCTGTGCGACCCCGACCTCACCACCTCCAGCCGGTGCGCCGACCTGGCCCTGCACTCCTTCGCGAGCGGACGGCTGTGCCTGCCGGAGGGCGGCGCGGAGGCCCTGCCGGAGCTGCTGGCGAGCACCCTGCCGCCGGGCACGGTGCACACCGGCGTCCGGGTCACCTCGATCGCGACCAACGCGGTGACGACGGCCGAGCACGGCGTCGTCCGCTGCCGCGCCGTGCTGCTGGCCACCGACGCCCGGGCCGCCGCCGAGCTGCTGCCGGGCCTGCGGGTGCCGGACTTCCATCAGGTGACCGTGGTCCACCACACCACGGAGGAACCGCCGGCCACCGGCGACGCCCTGCTGCTCGACGCCGACCGCGGCGGTCCGGTCGCCCACACCGCGGTGGTCAGCGAGGTCGACCCGGCTCGCGCGCCGGCCGGCCGGGCGCTGGTCACCTCGACGGTCCTCGGCACTCCCCCGCCGGACGTCGACACGGCCGTACGCGCGCACCTCTCCCGGCTGTACGGCGTCTCGACGGCCCGCTGGGAGACCCTGGCCGTGCACCACACGCCCGAGGCGGTGCCGGCCATGCGCCCGCCGCACGACCTGCGCCGGCCGGTGCGGCTGCTGACCGGCCTGTACGTGTGCGGTGACCACCGCGACACCAGCACCGTCCAGGGCGCCCTGCGCTCCGGCCACCGGGCCGCGGCGGCGGTGCTGGCGGATCTGGGCGCGGGCCGCCCGATGCACACGGCGGACCCGCTGCCGACGGCGCGGGCCGCCTGACCGCCGCGGGCGCCGGCCCGGCGGCCGGCCGCCCGGACCGCGAGGCCGACCGCCCGGACCCCGAGGCCGGCCACCCGGACCGCGAGGCCGGCCGCCCGCACCGGGCGGCCGGCGTCACGCCGCCGAGAGGTGATCCGGCCCGAGGCTCCCTAGCCGAGCGCGGCGACCTTGTCCCGGTAGCCCCGCACCGGCGCCGCGTCCTTGTACGGCTCCAGCCGCCGCTCGAAGTCGCGCACGTACTCGACGGCCCGGACCGACCGCATCTCCGCGGCCTGCCCGGCCGCCTCGGCACCCAGCTGGCAGGCCTGGTCCAGCTCACCGAGGCCGAGGCGGGCGGTGGCGAGGACGACCCGGCACAGCAGCCGGCTGCGGGCGTACCCGGGGGCGCGCAGTTGCAGCGAGCGCTCCGCGTACTGGGCGGCCGCGCGGAACTGCTGGAGGTCGCGGTGGCAGTGCCCGAACTCGTCGGCGAGCTGGGCCTCGTCGAAGCAGCGCGCCCAGTGCGGCACCTCGTCACCGGGGCGCGCGGCGTCCATCGCCCGCTCCGCGCGCACCAGCGCGGAGGTGCAGGCGCGCACCTCGCCGAGCACGCCGTGCCCGCGCGCCTCTGCGGCGTGCAGCAGTGCCTGCACCAC
The DNA here is from genome assembly GCA_003248315.1 of Streptomyces sp. SW4. GTDB lineage: Bacteria > Actinomycetota > Actinomycetes > Streptomycetales > Streptomycetaceae > Streptomyces. The sequence continues at coordinate 3,830,691 of QKWM01000004.1, read as the reverse complement.
CGGCGGCGCGCCGGTGCCGACCCCCTGCTGGGCGACCCGGGCCAGCTGCACCGCCTCCCGGCCGTGGCCGAGGTAGACGGCCTGCCGGCTCATGGTGACCAGCACGTAGGAGCCGTAGGCCCGGTCGCCGGCCGCCTGGGCCAGGCGCAGTGCCTGGACGAAGTAGCGCTGGGCGAGGCCGTGCGCGGCGATGTCGTACGAGGTCCAGCCCGCGAGCCGGGTCAGGTCGGCGGCGGCGGCGAACAGCCGGCGGCCGGTCTGCTCGCCGTAGGTGCCGCGCAGCATCGGCTCCAGCTCGTGTTCGAGGTAGCGGACGAGGGCCTGCCGGGCGTGGCCGCCGCCGTAGCGGTCGTCCAGGGTGCGGAACAGTTCGCCGACCGACCGCAGGGCGGCCAGGTCGCCGGCGCAGACCTTCTGGCCGGGCCCGCGCTCGGCCGTCACCCGCCGGCGGACGCCGGGCTCCGGCGGGAGCGTCGTCCGGGGCGTCGCCGGGCGGCCCTGCGCCGGGACCCGGACCGGCACCTCGGCGCGGGCCACCTTCTCGTCGGGGCGGCCGATCAGCCAGTCCCGGCTGGGCACGACGAGCCCGGCCGGGGTGAAGGCGATCTTGCGCAGCTCGGCGTGGCTGCCGGAGTCCTTGCGCCACAGGCCGCTGACGATGTCGACGGCCTCCTCGGGGGTGGCGGCGAACTCCAGGCCGGCGTAGACGGGCGCGCAGGCGTCCAGACCGAGGTCCTGGGCGGTCAGCCGGCGGCCGAGGCGGCGGGTGAAGACCTCGGCGATCAGGGCCGGGGTCGTGCCGCGGGGCTGCTGGCCGCGCAGCCAGCGGGTGACGGACGTCTTGTCGTATCTGAGGTCCAGTCCGTGTTCGAGGCCGAGCTGGTCGACGCGACGGGCGAGACCTGCGTTGGAGAACCCCGCTTCTGCGATGAGCGCGGCGAGCTGGCGGTTGGGAGTGCGCTGCGCGGGTCGTTCCGTCATGGTGCGGTGCGGTCTCCTGCCTTCCGGCGTTCGAAGTGCCCGGATTGCCTGTGAGCAGCCCTTATGGCCTGGTGGACGGCGTGAATGTAGCGGAGAGTAAGCATCCGATCGCACACTTCGACAGGCATTCATCCGATCGTGTGAGGATTGTCCGCACGGCTGACGTGGGTCCGGTCGATCCGGGGCGGATCCGGCGGACGTACAGTGGCGTGGGCGCGTTTCATGCCTTACGACTTCGAGGAGGCGCTTGCCGTGAGTGAGCTGCGGTTCGTCCGGATGGGGTTCGGCGCGGACATGGTCGACTACCAGGTCGCCTGGGACGAGCAGCGCCGGGTGCACGCCGCCCGCTTCGCCGACGAGATCCCGGACACCTGCCTGCTCCTGGAGCACCCGCCGGTCTACACCGCGGGCCGCCGCACCGCGCCCGAGGAACGCCCGCTCGACGGCACCCCCGTGATCGACGTGGACCGCGGCGGCAAGATCACCTGGCACGGCCCCGGCCAGCTCGTCGGCTACCCGATCCAGAAGCTGCCCCGCCCGGTGGACGTCGTCGCGCATCTGCGCCGCCTGGAGGAGGCGATGATCCGCACCTGTGCCGAGTTCGGCGTCGCGACCTCGCGCGTGGAGGGCCGGGCCGGCGTCTGGGTGCTGGGCGACCCGGTGGAGCAGCGCCCCGCGCTCGGCGGGCTCACCCTCGACTTCGACCCGCGGACCGCCGACCCGGAGTTCGACCCGCGGCTCAACGGCCCCGAGTACGCGCCCTCCAACGCGGGCCAGCGCCGCGAGGACCGCAAGATCTGCGCCATGGGCGTGCGCGTCGCCAAGGGCGTCACCATGCACGGCTTCGCCCTGAACGTGAACCCGGACACCTCCAACTTCGACAAGATCATCCCGTGCGGCATCCGCGACGCGGGCGTGACCTCCCTCTCGTACGAACTCGGCCGCGAGGTCACCATCGAGGACGTGCTGCCGGTCGCCGAGCGGCACCTGAAGGACGTGCTGGAGAACGCGGACCTCAAGCCGCGCGAGATCGAGAAGCAGCCCGCGGCCTGACACGGCACCGGGCTGTCAAAACCACGGGCGTACCCTTGAGGGCGCCGAAGAACCAATCGCTAGGGAGCCGGTCGTGTCCGCAGTCGCACCCGACGGGAAGCAAATGCCAAGCCCTGACGGGCGGCGATTGCTGCGCCTCGAGGTCCGCAACAGCCAGACCCCCATCGAGCGCAAGCCCGAGTGGATCAAGACCCGGGCGAAGATGGGCCCCGAGTACTCCAAGATGCAGAACCTCGTGAAGAGCGAGGGCCTGCACACGGTCTGCCAGGAAGCCGGCTGTCCCAACATCTACGAGTGCTGGGAGGACCGCGAGGCGACCTTCCTCATCGGCGGTGACCAGTGCACCCGGCGCTGCGACTTCTGCCAGATCGACACCGGCAAGCCCGAGGCGCTCGACCGCGACGAGCCCCGCCGGGTCGGCGAGTCCGTGGTCACCATGGACCTGAACTACGCCACGATCACCGGCGTCGCCCGCGACGACCTGGAGGACGGCGGCGCCTGGCTCTACGCGGAGACCGTGCGCCAGATCCACCAGCAGACCGCCGGGCGCGAGGGCGGCCGGACCAAGGTCGAGCTGCTCGCCCCCGACTTCAACGCCGTCCCGGAGCTGCTGCGGGAGGTCTTCGAGTCCCGTCCCGAGGTCTTCGCGCACAACGTCGAGACGGTGCCGCGGATCTTCAAGCGGATCCGCCCCGGCTTCCGCTACGAGCGCTCCCTGAAGGTCATCACCGAGGCCCGCGACTTCGGCCTGGTCACCAAGTCGAACCTGATCCTCGGCATGGGCGAGACCCGCGAGGAGGTCAGCGAGGCGCTGAAGCAGTTGCACGAGGCGGGCTGCGAGCTGGTCACCATCACGCAGTACCTGCGCCCGTCGGTGCGCCACCACCCGGTGGAGCGCTGGGTCAAGCCGCAGGAGTTCGTGGAGCTGAAGGAGGAGGCCGAGCAGATCGGCTTCTCCGGCGTGATGTCCGGTCCCCTGGTGCGCTCCTCGTACCGCGCCGGGCGGCTGTACCGGATGGCGATCGAGCAGCGGGAGTCGGCCGGCCCCCGGGCGGAGGACGGCCACATCGCCGCGCAGGCGGTCTGAGCGGCGGTCCGCACGGGCCGAGGGCGCGCGTGTGAATTCCCGCACAAGCTACTACCGGCCGGTAATGACCGGTGCGACGCGGTCCCGACCGTCCTCGCAGATGAGGACGCCGTCGGGGCCGCGTCGGCGTCCGGGCCCCCGGCCGGCGGCGCACACCGGGGCTTCATGCCTGTTTGACCGGCCGGTCACGCCCTGGTAACACCAATCAGTGACCCTGGAATCACGCCACGTGCACCCGTGCCCAGCGCCGTCCCGAGGGGGGACCTCCACGATGCCGATGCCGGCCGCACCCGTCCGCGCCACCGCGATCCCGTCGTTCGCCGACGCCCTGCGCGCCGTCGAGGCGCTGCTCATGAGCGGCGGCCAGCGCACGGCCCGCCGCAACGCCTGGACCTCCGTGCTGGAGGACCGCCGCCGCGCCAAGGACCGGGTCGAGGCCGAGCGCGTGCTCCGCCAGGCCGTCTCGGGCCGCCCCTGACCCGGCCCCGCCACGGGAGCGGGCACTGCCTTCGAAGGCGCTCGCGCGGCCACGTAGACTTCGTGCCATGGCGAGGAAGGACAACGCGGCGGACGCCGCGAACCCCGGGCGACTGAAGCAGATCGCTCTCACGTACAAGATGACCCGCAGGGCCGACAAGAAGATCGGTCTTGTACTCGCGGCTGTCGGCATCATCACCTTCGGTGTCTTCCTCGCGATCGGTTTCCTGATCGGGCACCCGATCTATCTCGGCATCCTCGGACTGCTGCTCGCCTTCCTCGCGACGGCGATCGTCTTCGGCCGCCGCGCGGAGCGGGCGGCCTTCGGCCAGATGGAGGGCCAGCCGGGCGCCGCCGCGGCCGTGCTGGACAACATCGGCCGGGGCTGGACGACGACCCCCGCGGTGGCGATGAACCGCAGCCAGGACGTGGTGCACCGCGCGGTCGGCAAGGCCGGCATCGTGCTGGTCGCCGAGGGCAACCCGAACCGGGTGAAGTCCCTGCTGGCCGCCGAGAAGAAGAAGATGGCGCGGATCGTCGCCGACGTCCCCGTGCACGACCTGATCGTGGGCACCGGCGAGGGCCAGGTGGAGCTGAAGAAGCTCCGCACGACCATGCTGAAGCTGCCCCGCGTCCTGACCGGCCCGCAGGTCACCGCGACCAACGACCGGCTGCGCGCCCTGGGCGACCTGATGAGCAACATGCCGCTGCCCAAGGGTCCGATGCCGAAGGGCATGCGGATGCCCAAGGGAGGCCCGCGCCAGCGCTGACGCCGCCGCCGTACGACGAAGGGGGCGCCCGGAATCCTCTCCGGGCGCCCCTTCGTCGTACGGCCGGGTGCAGGCCGGACCGCGCTACATCCGCACTTCCACCGTGCGGGCCACCCGGTCGTGGAGGCCGCGGCCGTCGCGGTCCCAGATCAGCGCGGGGACGGCGAGGCACAGCAGGACCGAGCGCAGCAGGGCGCGCAGCGGACTGACGCGGCCGGTCTCCAGCTCGACGACCCGCAGGCCGAAGATCCGCTTGCCGGGGGTGAAGCCGAGGGTGCCGACGGTCAGGACGCTCAGGACGAAGTAGATGAGCAGCGCCCAGTTGGACGTCGCCTGCCCGTAGCCGTCGGTGATCAGGCCGTATGCGATCAGCAGGCACAGGCTCCAGTCGACGGCCAGGGCGCCGAGCCGGCGGCCGGGCCGGGCGATCGAGCCCGGTCCCTCCTCGGGGAGGCCCAGGTCCCGACCCGGTATCCGAAGTCGGCACCGGCGCCCTCCATGGCCGCGCGGGGCCCGGAGAGCCATGATCCGATTGCTTGCCTCTTGTCCACCCGTACACGGTACTGCGCCCGTATATGACCGGGAGACGGCGGGGTGTGTCAGGGCTAGCCTGGAACAGAAGCCGGTTAACTTCTGCGAAACAAATGGGTCACGCCCGAGAAATCACCCGTCCCTAGGGTCGAGGGCACCGTGTGCCACCCGCACTGGCCGCACGAACGATCTACCACCCCGGCGGGACGGTCGGGAGTAGGAGGAGCTGGATGTTCCAGAACGCCGACGAGGCCAAGAAGTTCATCGCGGACGAGGACGTCAAGTTCATCGACGTCCGGTTCTGCGACCTGCCGGGCGTCATGCAGCACTTCACGATCCCGGCCACGGCCTTCGACCCGGACGAGGAGCTGGCGTTCGACGGCTCGTCGATCCGCGGCTTCCAGGCCATCCACGAGTCCGACATGGCGCTGCGCGCGGACCTGTCCACGGCCCGGGTCGACCCGTTCCGCCGCGACAAGACGCTGAACGTCAACTTCTTCATCCACGACCCGATCACGGGCGAGCAGTACTCCCGCGACCCGCGGAACGTGGCGAAGAAGGCCGAGGCCTACCTCGCCTCCACCGGTATCGCCGACACCGCGTTCTTCGGCCCGGAGGCGGAGTTCTACGTCTTCGACTCCGTCCGCTTCGCCACCAGCGCGAACGAGTCCTTCTACCACATCGACTCCGAGGCCGGCGCCTGGAACACCGGCGCCCTGGAGGACAACCGCGGGTACAAGGTCCGCTACAAGGGCGGCTACTTCCCGGTCCCGCCGGTCGACCACTTCGCCGACCTGCGCGCCGAGATCTCCCTGGAGCTGGAGCGGGCCGGCCTGAAGGTCGAGCGCCAGCACCACGAGGTGGGCACCGCCGGCCAGGCGGAGATCAACTACAAGTTCAACACGCTGCTGGCCGCCGCCGACGACCTCCAGCTCTTCAAGTACATCGTGAAGAACGTGGCGTGGAAGAACGGCAAGACGGCCACCTTCATGCCGAAGCCGATCTTCGGTGACAACGGCTCGGGCATGCACGTCCACCAGTCGCTGTGGAGCAACGGCGAGCCGCTCTTCTACGACGAGCAGGGCTACGCGGGCCTGTCCGACACCGCCCGCTACTACATCGGCGGCATCCTCAAGCACGCCCCGTCGCTGCTGGCTTTCACCAACCCGACGGTGAACTCCTACCACCGCCTGGTGCCGGGCTTCGAGGCCCCGGTGAACCTGGTCTACTCGCAGCGCAACCGCTCCGCCGCGATGCGCATCCCGATCACCGGCTCCAACCCGAAGGCCAAGCGCGTCGAGTTCCGCGCGCCGGACGCCTCCGGCAACCCGTACCTGGCCTTCTCGGCGCTGCTGCTGGCCGGCCTGGACGGCATCAAGAACAAGATCGAGCCGGCCGAGCCGATCGACAAGGACCTCTACGAGCTGGCTCCGGAGGAGCACGCGAACGTCGCGCAGGTCCCGACCTCGCTCGCCGCGGTCCTGGACCGCCTGGAGGCCGACCACGAGTTCCTGCTCCAGGGTGACGTCTTCACCCCGGACCTGATCGAGACGTGGATCGACTTCAAGCGCACCAACGAGATCGCGCCACTGCAGCTGCGTCCGCACCCGCACGAGTTCGAGCTGTACTTCGACGTGTGATCGACACCCGTCCCGCCCGGTGCCCCGCTCCTGCCGTCAGGAGCGGGGCACCGCTGCACCTGGCCGAAAACGCTTCACAGCCCCGCGCGGGCGGCAATCATGGGTACTAACACGATTGTTCGAGTGTGACGGGGAGAAGGCCGGGATGTCGGAACGCGACGAGCACGAGCGTGAGTTCGACCTCAAGTGGGCGGACGACGCCGAGCACAAGGAGCCCTCGGCCCGCGCCCGGATGCTCGCCGCCCGCTGGAAGGACAACCCTCCCGCCCCGGTCCCGTTCCGCGCCGACCCGGACCACGCCGGCTCCCGCCGCCGGTCGTCCTGGATCTCCACGGCCGTGATCCTGGGCTGCGTGGCCGCGGTGATCCTCCTGCTGGGCTACATCAACTTCCGGGCGCCGTACTAGCCACGCCCTTCCGGGCCCTCGCGGAGCGGCCCGGCGTCCGCGGACCGCTCGACTACGATCGACCGCGAGCAGCGGGGCGGGGCGGGGTATGCGCGAGGACATCCGGAGCGGACAGACGGCGGCGGTACGACTGGGCTCGGGCGCGGACCTGCATGACGTCCTGGACCCGGCCGACCCGGCGGCCTGGACGAATCTGGACGTGGGAGTGCGCGTGGCGGCCGCGTGGCGACCCGGGTGGCTGCCCGGCACGTCGGGGAGCGAGGGCCCTGGCCGCGGCACACTGCCCGTGCCCCTGGACGGGCCCCGGCTCGCACTCGCGCTGTGCCACCCGGACGGCAGGATCCGCGAGGCCGCGCTCACCAGGGCCGCCGGATCGTCCGCGCTGCTGCCCCTGGTCGTCGTCCGCTGCGCCGACTGGGCCGCCCCGGTGCGCGAGCGGGCACGGCAGGTGCTGCGTGCCGCTCTCGATCCGGCCTCGGCGGTCGACCTGGCCGCTCTCGTCCTCCGCGTCGGCCGGCGCGCCCACGGCGGGTACGGCGTCGATCTGCTGCGCGAGACGCTGCGCCGGACGACGCCGCGCCCGGCACTCGCCGCCCTGATCGCCCACCCCGACCGCGCGGTGCGGCGGTTCGCCTGCCGGCTGGCGGTCGACGAGGGGCTGCTCCCCGCCGGGGAGCTGGCCCGCGCCGCCGCCCGCGACGACGACACCGTGGTGCAGGACCTGTGCGCCGAGGCCGCCCTGGCCGCCGCGCGGGCAAGCGGCGCCTACGACGAGGTGCTCGAGCCGCTCCTCGCCGCCCGCGGTCCGCGCCCCCGGTCCGCCGGTGTCACCGCGCTGCGGACCGCCGGGCGGCCCGAGCGGGCGACCGGGTTCCTCGCGGACCGGTCCGCGCTGGTGCGGGCCTGTGCGCGGTACGTCGTACGGCAGGGCGGGAGCGACCCGCTCGTCTGGTACCGGGAGCGGTGCGGGGACCCCGGGGACCCGGCGCTGCCGCCCGGCGCGGTCATCGGACTGGCGGAGTGCGGGGAACGCGCGGACGCCGCGCTGCTGTGGCCGCTGCTCGGGCACCCGGCCGAGGGTGTCCGGGCACGCGCGGTGGCCGGGCTGCGGACACTCGGCACGACCGACGTGGCCCGGCTGCTGCCGCTGCTCGACGACGACGCGCCCGCGGTGGTGCGCGAGACGGCCGAGGCGTTGCTGCCGTCCGCCCGGCTCGTTCCCGAGCCGTGGCTGGCGGCGCGGCTCGCCGCTGACCGGCCGCGGCCGGCACGGGTGGCGGCGTTCCGGCTGCTGGACGCGTGCGGCGGGATCGTCCGGCTGCGGGCCGCCGTTGCGCTGCTCGAGGATCCGGATCCCGGCTGAGGACGTGGGCCGGGCAGTCCGTGCAGGGCTGGCGGCCCGGGGCGGACACCGTGCGCGGGGACCCGGAGGTGGGCGAGCTGCTGAACCGGGCCCGGCATCTGTTCAGTGAGCACGTGCTGAAGCGGCGCATGTGGGAGGCCGGCCTCCGGGCGTGAGCCGGCGCCGTGCCGGTGTCGGGCGCTGCCGGGGGTGCGGCGGTTGTGGGTGGGGCCCGGGATGATGGGGGCGGGACGACGGCGGGCCAGCGGAGGGAGGCCGGCATGGGTGACGGGGGCAGGTTCGTCGGGGTGGCCGAGCGGCGGGCGCGGCTGGCGGTGCGGCACCGGCTGGCCGGGGCGGCCCGGGCCGGTGCCCCGGAGGAGGTCGCCGCCTCGCTGGTGGCGCTGCACGGCTCGGACCCGGCGACGGTTTTCCTGGCCGTCGGCGCCCGGCTGGCGGACCCGGCGAAGACGGTCGGCGAGACCGAGCGGGCCCTGTACGAGGACCGCACGCTGGTCCGGATGCACGGCATGCGGCACACGGTGTTCGTCTTCCCCACGGAGCTGACGGCGGTCGTGCACGCCTCGACGGCCGTCGCGGTCGCCGCCCGGGAGCGGGCCGCGCTGGTCCAGGACATGGCGGCGGCCGGGGCGCCGGACGCGGTCTGGCTCGCCGAGGTGGAGGAGTCCACGCTCGACGCGCTGGGCCGGCTCGGCCGGGCGACGGCGGCCGAGCTGGCCCGGGCCGAGCCGAGGCTGCGGGAGCAGTTCGTGTACGCGGCCGGCAAGCGCTACGAGGGCGTGCACACGGTCGCCACCCGGCTGCTGAGGGTGCTGGGCGTGGAGGGCAAGGTCGTCCGGGACCGGCCGCTGGGTTCGTGGACGTCGGGCCGGTTCCGCTGGGCGCTCGCGCCCGGGCATCCCGAGCTGGAGACCGCCGGGGCACAGGCGGAGCTGCTGCGCCGCTGGCTTCTGGCCTGCGGCCCGGCGACCGAGACCGACCTGAAGTGGTGGACGCGGTGGCGGGCCGCGGACGTGCGGCGGGCGCTGGCCGCGATCGGCGCCGAGACGGTCCGTCTGGACGAGGGCACGGGGTTCGTCGCCGCCGGCGACGCCGGTCCCGTCGCGGCGCCCGCCGAGCCCTGGGCCGCGCTGCTGCCCGCCCTGGACCCGACGGCGATGGGCTGGCAGCAGCGGGACTGGTATCTCGCCCCGAGCTGCGCCCGATGCTGTTCGACCGCAGCGGCAACGTCGGCCCGACGGTGTGGTGGGACGGCCGGGTGGTCGGCGGCTGGGCCCAGCGGCCCGACGGCGAGATCGTCTGGCGGATCCTGGACGGCGCGGGCGTCGGACGCGAGGCGGAGGCCGCGATCGCGGCGGAGGCGGAGCGGCTGCGGGGCTGGGTGGCGGAGACCCGGGTGACACCGCGCTTCCGGACGCCGCTGGAGCGGGAGTTGACGGGCTGGCCTTCACGGTGCCGGTGAGGCACCAGACGGTCCGGGCGTGCCGGATGCCACCGGTGGAGGGCTTCGCGCACGAGGGTCGTGCATGCCGAAGCGGGCCCCGGGACGGCAGCCCCCGCATGCCGAAGCGGGCCCCGGGACCGCAGCCCCCGCGACGGCCCTACCGCGCCGGGCGCCCCGTCACGGGACAGGGCACCCGGCGCCGTGCTCACCGGGAGTACCGCATCAGCGCCCGCACCATGTGGCACGTCGTATCCGACGGCGGGTGGACGCCGATCGTCTCCGCGGTGCTCCGTATCGTCTCGTTGCGGGCCTGGTTCGGCAGGTAGACGCCGGAGTCGAGCAGGGCGATGGCGAGGCGCATCGCCTTCAGCCGGCGGTTGTGCGTGACGTACCACTCGCGGGGGCGGCCGGCCGGCAGCGGCCGCTTCTCCACGGGTGCGTACGGCAGGTCGAGCAGGACGGGCCGCTTGGCGGTCGACTGGGTGGGCAACGGCTTGCGCTTCGATTCCGGCTTCGGCTTCACTGCGGCAGCGGGCACAGGCATCCTCCTGTCGCGGTCAGGGCGCCTGCCGGAGACCCGGCCGACACCCTCGAACACTGCTTCTATTTTACGGCCGACCACTGACAAAAGGCCCTGGCCAAGGGGCTTTGGGGCGCTGTGGCGCGCGGGAGAAACGGGTTTCGTCTCCCGCGGGCTACCGTGTGCCGCATGGAGATCTGGATCAACCCGGCCTGTTCGAAGTGCCGCAGCGCGCTCAGCCTGCTCGACGCGGAGGGCGCCGACTACACCGTCCGCCGCTACCTGGAGGACGTGCCGAGCGAGGACGAGATCCGCGCCGTCCTGGACCGGCTCGGACTCGAACCGTGGGACATCACCCGCACCCAGGAGGCCGCCGCGAAGGAGCTGGGCCTGAAGGACTGGCCCCGCGACGCCACGGCCCGCGACCGCTGGATCACCGCGCTCGCCGAGCACCCGAAGCTGATCCAGCGCCCGATCATCACGGCCGACGACGGCACGGCGGTCGTGGCCCGCACCGAGGAGGCGGTCCGCGACGCGCTGTCCCGCTGACCGGGGCCGGCCCGGCCCGCCGGGCGACGGGGCGAACGGGCAGTCACCCAGCGGCCTGTGACGCAGGTTACTCGCGCCATGGCCGTGACCGGTGAGCGACCTCGTTCGGCATCGCGTACATAGCGGCGTACGCTCCCCTACCTCTTCAGGAGGCGCGCATGTCGCGCAGGAGAACTCTCGGCACGAAGAAGAAGGTCGCGCTGCTCGTCGGCGCGGCGACGGTGGCGGGCGCCGGGGCCTTCGTGATGGCGAGCACCTCGAACGCCTCACAGACCCCGGCCCGGACGACGGCCGCGCAGGACTCGTCCGTCTGTCAGGGGCTCGCCACCGCCCTCGGCAACAACCAGCGCTTCATCGACGGCCAGCGGGCCGCCCCCGACGCCCAGTCGGAGGCCCGGATCGCCAACCGCGAGGCGGTCATCGAGGAGATCAAGCGCAAGCAGGAGGCGTCCGGGTGCGCGGTGGGGGAGTCGGCTCAGGGCTCCCAGGCCGCCCAGCCGCCGCAGAACGCGCAGGAGGGCGCCGGGCAAGGGGCCGGGGAGGGCGCCGGGCAAGGGGCCGAGGAGGGCGCCGGGCAGGAGTCCCAGGGAGCTGGGCAAGGGGCCGGGAAGGCGGTGGCGCCGGGGAGGCGGCGGCCGGTGAGCAGGTGTGCGCCGGCTCCACCGTCACGCTCTCCGGCGAGGGCGGCGCTCCCGCCGCGTCCAGCAACCAGTTCCCGGCGGGCACGCGGCTGAAGGTCACCAACCTGGACAACGACAAGTCCACGACGGTGGAGGTCACCTCGGTGTCCGGCAGCTGTGTGCTGCTCAACGACGCGGCGTTCGAGCAGGTCCGCGAACCCGGCAAGTTCCTGATCCGCCGGGCGCTGATCGAGAAGGTGGGGTGAGACCGACCCGTCCGTGAGGACACGGGGGCGGGGGCGGGGACGGGGCACGGGCCACGAGGGTCCTCGCCCTCCCCCGGTCCCCCCCCCCCCGGTCCCCGCGTGGCGCCCGCGGCCCGGTCACCGGTTCGACGGAGGGGAATCCGGTGGCCGGGAGGGGGAAACGCGCGCGTGAGGTGCGTCACGGAAAGGCCCAGGTAACACGGGGTTCACATACGGGCAATGGCCGGGAAATCGCCTGTTGACAGGCTGCCGGGCAGTGGAGGCGGCGCCCCGGTGCCGCAGCACCGAAGCACCGCAGCACCGCAGAGTGCGCCCAGACCCACCCCGAAGGATGTGGCCCCCGTGACCTTCAAGGCTGAGTACATCTGGATCGACGGCACCTCGCCGACGGCCAAGCTCCGTTCCAAGACGAAGATCATCCCGGGTGCCCCCGCCGGCCTGGACGCCCTGCCGATCTGGGCTTCGACGGGTCCTCCACCAACCAGGCCGAGGGCAGTTCCTCGGACTGCGTGCTCAAGCCGGTCTTCACCTGCCCCGACCCGATCCGCGGCGGCGACGACGTGCTGGTGCTGTGCGAGGTGCTCGACACGGACCTGGCCCCGCACCCCTCCAACACCCGTGCCGCGCTGGCCGAGGCCGCCGAGCGGTTCGCCGCGCAGGAGCCGATCTTCGGCATCGAGCAGGAGTACACCTTCTTCAAGGACGGCTACCCGCTCGGCTTCCCCAAGGGCGGCTTCCCGGCCCCGCAGGGCGGCTACTACTGCGGCGTCGGCTCGGACGAGATCTTCGGCCGTGACGTCGTCGAGGCGCACCTGGACAACTGCCTGAAGGCGGGCCTGGGCATCTCCGGCATCAACGCCGAGGTCATGCCGGGCCAGTGGGAGTTCCAGGTGGGTCCGCTGGCGCCGCTGGAGGTCGCCGACCAGCTGTGGGTGGCCCGCTGGCTGCTCTACCGCACCGCCGAGGACTTCGGCATCGTCGCCACGCTCGACCCGAAGCCGGTCAAGGGCGACTGGAACGGCGCCGGTGCGCACACCAACTTCTCCACCAAGGCGATGCGCGAGTCCTACGACGCCATCATCACCGCGTGCGAGTCGCTGGGCGAGGGTTCCAAGCCGCTGGACCACGTCAAGAACTACGGCGCCGGCATCGACGACCGGCTGACCGGCCTGCACGAGACCGCCCCGTGGGACAAGTACTCGTACGGCGTCTCCGACCGCGGCGCCTCGGTCCGCATCCCTGGCAGGTCGAGAAGGACGGCAAGGGCTACATCGAGGACCGCCGCCCGAACGCCAACGTCGACCCGTACGTGGTGACCCGCCTGCTCGTCGACACCTGCTGCACGGCGCTGGAGAAGGCCGGCCAGGTCTGATCCGCCCGCCACGGCCCGAGGGGCGTCCGCCGTCACGGCGGGCGCCCCTTCCTGCTCAGCGGGCGTCCAGGATGCGAGACGCCGATCCGGCCCGACTGAGTACCTCCAGGCCCGTGAACTGGCCTGATTCCCCTGGCGGTTGACAACCATGGGATCGGGTTCCGGCCAAGAGCCGTCCGAGCCGCGAGACGGGGGTCCGGCCCCGTACGGGTGTCTGCTTCAATGGGCGCATGGCCAGCTACCAGAAGTTCTCCGCGACGGGTCGCCATGACCTCGAGCCCTTCTGGCCCTCCCGTCAGCACCACGACTTCGACCGGGTGTGTTGCCGCGCGCTGACCGCGCCGGCCCGCTGACACGCTCTCACCCGGGCTCCGGCCGGCGCGACCCGACGTACGTCCCGACGGACTCCTTCGCGCGAAAGAGCTGACCTCTCATGGCGACCACCACCCGTTCCCTGCCCTCTCCTCCCCCGCCCCGGCCGGCGCACGGCACCGGTTGCGCGCCGTCGGCCCGGACGAACCCGTGGACGTGGCCGACCTGCTGCCGCCCGGCGCCACCTGGCTGCGCGCCCCCAGCACACCCTTCCCGAGCTGCCCGGCCGGCCGCCGATGGTGGGATACCTGGTGCTCGTCCGGCCGACCGGCACCCCGCCCCGGCCACCGAGGCCACCCCGGACGACGGCGCCCGGCCCGCCGGACCGGGCGGCGACCCGCTGGTGCGCGTCGACAGCGCGCGCCGCACCGCCACCGTCGGCGGGCGCGAACTGGACCTCACCTACCTGGAGTTCGAGCTGCTGGCCCACCTGGTCGCCCACCCGTACCGGGTGCACACCCGCGACCACCTCGTCACCACGGTGTGGGGCTACGGCCACGTCGGCGACGGCCGCACGGTCGACGTGCACATCGCCCGGCTGCGCCGCAAGCTGGGCGCCGAGCACCGCGCCGCGATCCAGACGGTGCGGCGGGTCGGATACAAGTACGCGCCCCCGGCCGGACGCTGACGCCGACGGACCCGCCCGGCCCGGCCCGCTCCCTCCCCACCCCCGTCACCGGTACCGTCCCGGTGTTCCTCTGCCGAGAGCAGAGCCCTGTTCCCGCGGCACCCCGCACCGGGCACAGTGACCGCCATGAGGCTACTGATGCTGGGCGGCACGGAGTTCGTGGGGCGGGCCGTCGTGGAGGCGGCGCTCGGACGCGGCTGGGACGTGACCGTCTTCCACCGGGGACGGCACGCGCCGCCGCCCGGAGTGCGGGCACTGCACGGCGACCGCACCGCGCCCGACGGGCTCGCGGAGCTGGCCGCCGGCGGCGACTGGGACGTGGTCGTGGACACCTGGTCGGCCGAGCCGCGGGCCGTGCGGGACACGGCCCGGCTGCTGCGGGACCGCGCCGGACGGTACGTGTACGTGTCGAGCTGCTCGGTGTACCGGTGGGCGCCGCCCGCCGGGTACACCGAGGACGCTCCCGTCGTGGAGGGCGCCGCGGCCGACGCGGGCCCGACCGACTACGCGCACGACAAGCGGGGCGGGGAACTCGCCGTGTCGGAGTTCTTCGGCGCGGACCGCTCGGTGCTGGCGCGGGCCGGGCTGATCCTCGGCCCGTACGAGAACGTGGGCCGGCTGCCCTGGTGGCTGACCCGGATGGCGCGCGGCGGGCCCGTGCTGGCCCCGGGGCCGCGGGACCTGCCGCTCCAGTACGTCGACGTCCGCGATCTCGCCGCGTGGCTCCTCGGGCGGCGGAACGGGAGCTGAGCGGGCCGTACAACCTGATCTCCCCGCAGGGGCACAGCACCATCGGCGAGCTGCTCCAGGCCTGCGCGGAGGTCACCGGAGGCGCGGCCGAACTGCGCTGGACCGCGCCGCGGACGATCCTCGAGGCGGGCATCGAACCGTGGACGCAGCTGCCGGTGTGGGTGCCGCCGGACACCGACCTGCACGACGCCCTGCACTCCGCGGACGTCTCCCGGGCGGTCACCGCGGGTCTGCGCTGCCGGCCGGTGCGGGAGACGGTGGCCGACACCTGGCGGTGGCTGAGCGACCTCGGGGGCACGGCGCCGCACCGCCCGGACCGGACGGCCAAGGGCCTCGACCCGGACGTGGAGGCGAAGGTGCTGGCGGCGGGCGGAGGCGGGACCGGCCCCGCCTCGTGACCGGGGGCGCCCTCCGGACGGTGACCGGAGTCGCCCTCCGGGACCGCGGTCGATTCCCGTGAGAACTGAACACCTCCGAGGCGGCCTCCGTATGGAACGGAGCCGCTTCACTCCTGACGGGCGCCCTCGATGCCCCGCAAGGAAGTCAGAGGAGTTCCATGGGACGCAACACAAGAAAACGCCGTACGCCGCTGGCCGCCAAGGCCGTTGCCGGGTGGCGGCCCTGGCGCTCGGTGGGGGCGGGCTGGTCTGGGCCAACGTCCACGCCTCGGCTCACGAGGAGGACGCGGGGCAGAACCGGACGAGGTCCGCGGCGGCGCAGGTCGCGACGATCGACTGTCCCGACGTCGGCCAGCAGCTCTCCGACGTGCCGGACCGCGCCCGCGGGGAGGTCGACGGCGAGCTGGCGACGCTGGACCAGCAGATCACCAACGCCTACAACCGCCTCGCCACCACGCGCCGGGCGCAGTCGGAGGACCCGCGGTTCGTGCAGAACACCATCCTCGGTCCTCTCCAGGACCGGCGGAAGGCGATCATCGACCGCATCCAGCTGGAGATCGACCGGGCCGGGGGCAGCGCCGACGAGAACCTGGACGAGCTGGCCGCCTGCCAGGGCAAGCCCGCCGAGCAGCCACAGCCCGCCGACGGCGGGGGCGGCGACGGTGACGGCGACGGCCAGGACCAGAACGGCGGCCAGGAGGCCGGCCAGGACGGCGACGACGGACAGGGCCAGGACGACAACGGCAACGGCGCCGCCGGCCCCGTCGCCGACGACTTCGTCGACATCCAGGACGTGGAGCCGAACGCCCGCGGGCTGCAGAACGGCCTCGCCGCGAACGGCGAGTCGGGCTCCACCGGCTCCTTCACCACGGAGTGCGGGGTCAACGAGAACAACCTGTTCAACAGCGACAACCTGATCGCGGCCCCGGTGTCGACAACGGCGCCCACCACACCCACGACTACGTCGGCAACCAGGACAACGACGCCTTCTCCAGCGACGAGGACCTCGCCAACGCGGACACCTCCTGCCGGAACCAGGGCGACAAGTCGACCTACTACTGGCCGGTGCTGCGGCTCCAGGACGGCACCGAGGAGTTCGACGCCGGTGACCTGGGCGGCGGCGCGGACGGCAACGTCGGCCGGATCCTGAAGCCCGCCGAGGCCGAGATCACGTTCGTCGGCAACAAGCGGAGCGACGTCGTCGCCATGCCCCGCTTCCTGCGCATCATCACCGGGGACGCGAAGTCCTTCACCAACGGCCTGAAGAACGCCAACAGTTCCTGGAGCTGCACGGGCTTCGAGGACCGCCAGGTGACGGACAAGTACCCGCTGTGCCCGGAGGGCAGCCAGGTCGTGCGCACGGCCAACTTCCAGAGCTGCTGGGACGGCCGGAACACCGACAGCGCCAACCACCGCGACCACATGGCGTTCGTCCGGGAGGACGGCAGCTGCCCGGACGGCTTCCAGGCCGTCCCGCAGCTCCAGATCCGCCTGGTGTACGACATTCCGGCCCCGGTCGTCGAGAACGGCCAGGTGCGCAACCCGTACGCCGTGGACAGCTTCCCGGAGCAGTTGCACAAGCCGGTCACCGACCACAACGACTTCATCAACGTCATGGACGAGGACCTGATGGACCAGGTGGTCGACTGCATCAACAGCGGCGAGGACTGCCGGTAGTCCCGGCGGGCCCGCCCGGCGGCAGAAGCCGGACCGGGGGCCGGTGGCGGACGCTCCGCCACCGGCCCCCGTCGCGTCCGGCGGACACGGGTGCGGCCGGCTTCCGCCGTGCACGCGATCAGCCGCCTCCGTGGTCGGCGCCGTGGTCGCCGCCTCCGTGCTCACCGGCGCCGTGCTCACCGGCGCCGTGACCGGTGCCGCCGTGGTCGGTGCCGCCGTGGTCGGCGCCCTCCTCCAGCGTGCCGCCGAGCCGGGCGCGCAGCTCCGTCACGACGTCCCGGTGGCCGACGGCCACCCACTTGCGGCCGACGAGGTAGTGGCCGCCGTAGTCCTTGGCCGTGTCGATCCACTCCCGCTGCCCGCGGTCGGTGGCGAACGTGGCCAGCACGTACTTCTCGTCGCCCTTCTCGCAGATGGCCTGGCGGATGGTGTCGGCGTCGGTCTGCATGTCCGGCGCGCACCGCACCTCGGCGGCCAGATGCTCCAGGCTCCCCGTGGCCGTCTCCGGCACGGCCGGCGCGCCGCCCCCGTCGGATCCGCATCCGGTCAGCGCGAGCAGCACCGCAAGGCCGGCCGGCACGAGCGTCGGTCGGGTCGATCTCATGTCTTCCTCCTCCGTCGTCATCGATACGGCTGTGCCGCGCACGGTGCTCAAAATCCCGGTGCCGCGGGCGGCCCGCGCGTGCGAGCCTGGCCGGATGACCAAGGACTGGCAGAACGAGGACTGGGAGAACCGGGTGGCCGCCGCGTGGGCCGCGTTCGACGCGCCCGGCGACGGCGGGCAGGACGCTGCGGCGTTCCGCGCGGTGATCGACGCGCTGGCCGCCGAGGCGCCGCCGGACAGCCCCCTCGGCCCGTTCGAGCGGGCCTGCGCCTGGGACTCGACGGGCCACCCGGACCGGGCGGTGGCGCTCTACCGGGAGGCGCTGGCGGGCGGCCTGGCCGAGGTCAGCGGGTACAAGGCCCGCCGGGCCCGGATCCAGCTCGCCAGCTCCCTGCGCAACCTCGGCCGCCCCGAGGAGGGGGTCGCGCTGCTGACACCGGAACTGGACGCGCCGTCCGACGAACTCGACGACGCGGTGCGGGCGGTGCTGGCGCTGTGCCTGTCGAGCCTGGGCCGCGACCGGGAGGGGCTGTCCCTGGTGCTGGGCGCGCTCGCCGCCCATCTGCCGCGCTACCAGCGGTCGATGGCGAACTACGCGCGTGCGCTCGTCGAGCCCGAGGAGCCGCCTTCCGCCGTCCGGTGACCATCCGACGATTCGCTCGTTCTGCTGAACGTGCAGTCACAGGATGTCGCCCCGCGCCCCGCACCGTCCGCCGCCGCCCCGGCCGTCGACGTCGAACAGGCCGAGGCCGCGCTCGTCGAGCACTACCCGCGGCTGGCCCGGCTCGCCTATCTCGTGCTGCCGCCGGGCCTCGGCCGCAGCCGCCGGGTGCTGACCGCGCACTCCCTGACCCAGCGCGCCCTGCCGCGCAACCGCACGGCACCGCCCGCCATCCCCGCCCAGTCCACCGGCCGCGAGGGCGACCCCGGGTACGCGCTGGTCCGGGCCCGCGTGGTCCGCACCGCGCTGGAGGCGGGGCTGCCGCTGCGGCGCCGGGCCCTGCCCAGGCGGGCCCAGCTGCCGCCGTTCCTGCCCAGGTGTGGGGCTGAAGCTGTTCCCGCGTTCGGGCGGCGCCGACGAACTCGCCCTGGACCAGCGGCTGTCGGCCCTGTCCGGCGCGGGCCGGGCCGCCTACGCGCTGCGCGGCCTGGAGAAGCTCGCCGACGACGACGTGCGCCAGCTGCTGACCGAGGCCGGGGTCGACGACGTGGACGCGGCGCTGCGCGAGGCCGACACCGTCCCCGGGCAGTACGCGCTGCTCGCCTCCCCCGAGTTCGACCCGTGCTCGCTGCAGGCCCGGCCGACCGACCTGATGCGCCGGCGGCAGCACACCAAGGCCGTGCTGGTGGCCGGGGCGGCCCTGGTGGTGTGCGGGGCGCTGCTCGGACTGCCCGGTGACGGCTGGGGCCCGGACGGCGCCGCCGCCCCGCCGTACGCGCGCAACCCGGCCGCCGAGGCCGCCCTCGACCCCGGCCGGGTGACGAAGGCGGCGCCGGCCGCCTGGCGCACCTCCGACCGCACCGACTTCTCGGTGTGGCCGGCCCGCGGCGACCTCACCGGCGACGAGGAACTGCTGCGCCGGGCACTGGCCGTCTGGGCCCGGCCCGGCGAGACGGTACGGGTCTCGGCGACGCCCGGCACCCCGACCGGCGGCCCGGCCGGACCGCCGCAGCTGCTGTACGCGGGCACCGTGGACGCCGCCCGCGTCGTCATCCTGTACGACGGTCTGCGCATCGCCCGGTACGCGGAGCCCGAGGACGGCACGGCCGGCGCGGCGCTGGACTTCGCGCGGGCCGACGGGGCGACGCGGGCCGAGGCGAACGCCGTGGTGCTGGGCCGGTCCGACGGCAACGTCCGCTATCTGACGGCTCCCTGGGTGACCGGGGCGAAGGAGCGGGACCTGACACGGCCGGGCGCCGGGGCGATGGAGCTGACCCTGACGGACGGCGTCACCTCGCCGCTGGCCAGCCCGGCGCAGAAACCGGGCGCGTGCACGTCGTGGAACGTGCTGGAGCTGACCGACGGTGACGACCGGCGCCTGATGACCGACCTCGGGAGCTGGTCCCGGCCCGTCTCACCGCCGGGCACCCGGCGTCGGCCCGGGAGGCGTCCGGTGCGAAGGCGCTGCGGACCTGGGCGCCGTTCGCCTGCTCGCTGGGCGCCGTGCGCGGGCAGGGCGTGCGGTCGGTGAACGCGTGGGCGTTCGCGGAGCAGCCGCTGCCCGGCGGCGAGGCGGGCTCAGGGTCCTGGGTGTGCACGCGGGCCGAGACCTGGCGGGGCGACGGTGCCCGGGTGCTGGCCCAGTTCCGGACGCCGGGCGGCCGGCAGGGGGCCGTCGCGGCCAGGGCCCAGGACGTGCCGGCGTGCGGCGCGCGCGATCCGCACGTGCTGGCCGGGGTGCTGTGGAAGGCGGAGGCGGGCGGCTGGTACCTGCTGGCCGCCGCCGACCGCGGCACGGCGTCGATCCGGGCGACCGGGGGCATCGCCGCCTCCGCGGACGGCAACGTGCTGACGGCACAGGCCGAACAGGGCGCGCGCGCCGACCTGTCGGGCACCCTGGACGACGGCCGGAAGATCACCGGGCTGCGCTGAGCCGCCGGGCCGGCGGGACCACCACCGGCCCCACACGCGGGGCGGCGGGACGGGCCGCCCGTCCCCGCGCGGGGCGGCACGGCGACCCCTTGCTGACAGCGGCGTCAACAAGTCGCGCCCGAAGGGTTCCCCGCGACTTACCCGTCAGTACATTGACGCCATGTCTAATACGCAGGCCCGGCTGCCCCGGCCGGTGGAGTCCGAGCGCATACCGCTCAAGGCACGGAAGGTGTCCTTCTCCTGGGCGGACACACCGCTGCACTGGGTGCCGGGGGACCCGTTCACCACGCACACCATCAATGTGCTGCACCTGCTGCTGCCCGCCGGTGAACGGTGGTTCGCGCACGTGTACAAGCAGGTGCTGCCGTACATCCGGGACGAGCGGCTGCGCGAGGACGTCATCGGGTTCATCGGGCAGGAGGCGATGCACTCCCAGGCGCACGACGGGGTCCTGCCGCACCTGCGGGAGCAGGGCCTCGACCCGACGCCGTACACCGCGCAGGTCGACTGGCTCTTCGAGAAGCTGCTGGGCGACCGCCCTCCCCACCGCTCGGCGCGTGGTGGCACCCCCGTCGCCGGCCCGGGCGCGCCGGTGGTGGCTGAGGGAGCGGGTGGCGCTCATCGCGGCCATCGAGCACTACACGGCGTTCCTCGGCGACTGGGTGCTCAACGCCGAGGAACTGGACCGGCGCGGGGCCGACCCGACCATGCTGGACCTGCTGCGCTGGCACGGCGCCGAGGAGGTCGAGCACCGCTCGGTCGCCTTCGACCTGTTCGTGCACCTGGACGGCGGCTACCGCCG
The DNA here is from genome assembly GCA_003248315.1 of Streptomyces sp. SW4. Lineage (GTDB taxonomy): Bacteria > Actinomycetota > Actinomycetes > Streptomycetales > Streptomycetaceae > Streptomyces. The sequence continues at coordinate 3,809,788 of QKWM01000004.1, read as the reverse complement.
GCGGGTGCGCACCTGGGCGGTCGCGTTCACGGCGCTGGTCTTCCTCTGGCAGCGCGGGGTGCGGTTCTTCCTGGCGCACGACCCGACGCTCGTGGACGGCCGGGCCCGCTTCCGCGACTTCCACCTGCGCGGCCGGCGCGGCGTGCTGCCCTCGACGGGGGCCCTGCTCCGCTCCGTCCCGCGCTATCTGAGCCGCACCTACCACCCGTCGCAGGAGGGATCGACCGAACAGGCCGTCGCCTACCTCGCCTCCTCCCCCGCCGCCCGGGCCGCCGAGCAGGCCGAGCGGTCCGAGCGGTCCGGTCCCACCCATGCCACCGACCGCACCGAGCACGCCTCGCACGCCTCGCACGCCGAGAAGGGAACCGCCTGATGCCGAAGCTGAAGACCCTGGTCCTGGTCGCGGGTGCGGCGCTGCTCGCCCGGCGGGCCCTGCGCGGCCGGGTCCAGGGCTCACCGCTGTGGCCGATGCCCGCGCTGGAACCGCCGATATCCGGGCAGCCCCGGTCGCGGGCGCTGACGCTGCTGGTCACCGCGCACGAGCGGATCGCCGACGGCGTGGTCCGGCTGCGCCTGGAGGGGCACGACCTGCCGCGCTGGGAGCCCGGGGCGCACCTGGACCTGGTGCTGCCCTCGGGGCTGGTCCGCCAGTACTCGCTGTGCGGCGACCCGGAGGACACCTCCTCGTACACGGTCGCCACCCGGCTGGTCGAGGACGGCCGCGGCGGCTCGCGGGAGGTGCACGAGCAGCTCCAGGAGGGCATGGAGATCGAGGTGCGCGGCCCGCGCAACCGGTTCCCGCTCGTGGACGCGCCCGCTTACGTCTTCGTCGCCGGCGGCATCGGCATCACCCCTCTGCTGCCGATGCTGCGGGCGCTGCCGGAGGACACCGACTGGCGGCTGCTGTACGGCGGGCGGACACGGGCGTCGATGCCGTTCCTGGAGGAGATCGAGAAACTGGACCCGGAGGGCGCCCGGGTCACGGTGGTCGCCGAGGACGAGGCCGGGCTGCCCGACCTCGACGCGTTCCTCACCGGTCTGCCGGAGGACGCGGTCGTCTACTGCTGCGGCCCGGAGCCGCTGATGGCGGCCGTCGAGGAGCGGCTCCCGGAGGGGACCGCGCTGCACCTGGAGCGTTTCGCGCCACGGACGGGCGCCGACGGCGAGCGGGAATTCGAGGTCGAACTGCGCCGCAGCGGGCGGACACTGGCCGTGGCACCCGGCACCTCGATCCTGGCGGCGGTGCGGGAAGAGCTGCCGAACACGCCGTACTCGTGCGAGCAGGGCTGGTGCGGAACCTGCCAACAGCGGGTCCTGGAAGGGGAGATCGACCACCGGGACGAGCTGCTGACGGACATGGAACGCGGTGACTCGATGCTCATCTGCGTCTCACGGGCCCGCGGGAGCGGCTGGTCCTGGACATGTGAACGCCGGTCCCGGTCCGGCCCGTTCCGCGGCCGGATCCGATCGGTAAGGTGTTCGCATGACTACCGGGGTGCGCCGCAGGATGGGAGTCGAGGAGCGGCGGCAGCAGTTGATCGGCGTGGCCCTCGACCTGTTCAGCCGCCGGTCGCCGGACGAGGTGTCCATCGACGAGATAGCGTCGGCCGCGGGCATCTCGCGTCCGCTCGTCTACCACTACTTCCCGGCAAACTCAGTCTGTACGAGGCGGCGTTGCAGCGGGCCGCCGACGACCTGGCGGCCCGCTTCGTGGAGCCGCCGCAGGGGCCGCTGGCCGCGCGGCTGCTGAAGGTGATGGGCCGGTTCTTCGACTTCGTGGACGAGCACGGCCCGGGTTTCGCGGCGCTGATGCGCGGCGGCCCGGCGGTCGGCTCGTCCACGACGAACGCGCTCATCGACTCCGTACGGCAGGCCGCGTACGACCAGATCCTCTCCCATCTGGGGTGAGCGAGCCGCCCGCCCGGCTGGAGCTGGTGATCCGCTCGTGGATCTCGCTGGCCGAGTCGACGGCGCTGATCTGGCTGGACGGCCGGCGCATCCCGCGCGCGGAGCTTCAGGCCCAGCTCGTGCACGACCTCGCGGCACTCCTCGCCGTCAGCGCCGCCTACGACGAGGAGATGGGCGCCCTGCTGCGCCGCATCCTGAAGGACGAGCCGGCCGACGGCCCGTTCGCCGACCTGGTGTCCCGGCTCGTCGCCCTCGCGTCCGAGGAGTCCGGGGCCGCCCCGGCCGGCTGAGCCGCGGGACGGTGCCGCCGCCCGCTGTCCGGCCGCTGCCCGGCGGGGAGGCTACCGGCTCTCGTACTTCCGGTACGAGGCGTCCAGCTCGCGGACCTCGGCGGAGGCGTGCAGGGCGAGGCCGGGGGCCGGCTTCACGTACTGGCGGAGCAGGTCGAGGACGGCCTCGGTGAGCCGCGCCTTGGTCTCCTCGGTACGGCCGGCCAGCAGCCCGATCACGACGTGCACGACCGCGTGCCCCTCGGTGTCGGGGCCCACCGCGGTGTCCTCGGTGCGGCGGAACTGGGTCTTGCAGGCCGGGGGCCGCGCGGCCGCGATCTCCACGACGGAGGCGTGCAGCGCCTTCGCGAACCCCGGCCGGTCGAAGTCCTCGGCGAGCTGCTCGGAGTAGTCGACGGTGATCTGCGGCATGGGTGCTCCTGTTCTGTGTCCGGACAGGAGCACCCTAGCCGGGGCCCGGGTCAGCCGGCCCGGGTGAACACCGCCACCGTGCGGCCCGGGACGGTGAAGGTGCCGGAGCCCTTCGCGTAGGCCGCGTCCTTGACGACGGGGTCCGCGCCCGACGCCTGGACGGGGTGCAGCCGGTAGGCGTCGCCCGCCAGCTCGGCGACCCGCTGCTCCTGGGCGCCGGGCGTGGCGTTGAAGACGACGACCAGGTCACCGAGGCGCATGGTGATCACGCCGGGCGTCTCGTCCGTGCCCGACAGCGGGAAGGAGAGCCGGGACTGCACCTGCGCGGCCGTGGCGAGGGAGAAGTCCTTCTCGCTCGTACGGATCCTCAGCAGGTCCCGGTAGGCGGCCGAGGCGCCCTCGATCTGCGGGCAGCCCACCTCGATCGCGGTGAGCAGCGGCTTGGCGTACGGCCACTTGTCCTTGTTGTCGGCGGCCGGCGGCAGCCCCCGGCCGAAGCCGTTGCCGTCGGCGCACCGGTAGTGGACGGCGTTGAACCAGTCGCCGCTGTCGTAGGAGTTGCGGTCCAGCGACTTGGAGCGCAGCAGGTCGGTGCCGGCCTGGGAGAGGGCCGGGCCCTGGGAGAGGGCGGCCGTCGCCATGGCGAGGACCTGCATCCGGGCCCGGTCGCCGGCGCTCGTCGAGGCGGGCAGCTTGTAGGCGAGCGCGTCGAACAGGGTCTCGTTGTCGTGGGCGTCCGCGTAGGCGAGGGCGTCGCCGGGGGCCGCCGCGTATCCGGCGGGCGCGCCGTTGTAGTCGACCTCGGAGCCCTCGACCTCCTTGCCGCTGGTGTCGGTGAACCGGTAGCCGGCGAGGTTGCCGGACAGCCCGACCTTGATGAGGTCCTGGTAGTGCAGCAGCCGGGCCTTCTGCTCGGCCGGGGTGCCGTTGGCCTTCGAGCCGTTGGGTTCGGTGAACAGGCCGGAGGCGAAGCCCTGGACGCCGGGGTCGGCGTCGAAGGGGCCGCCGCCGCGCACCGCGTCACGGGCGCGGTCGGAGAAGGTGGCGATGCCGGTGCCGGCCATGTTCTTCTGGGTGGCCTGTTCGAAGCGGGCGTCGTCGGCGATCTCGCCGAAGTTCCAGCCCTCGCCGTACAAGATGATCTTCTTGCCGTCGACGCCGTCCTTCTCGAGGGTGAGCGCGTCGAGGGCCTTGCGGACGGCGAGGATGTTGGCCTTGGGGTGGTGGCCCATGAGGTCGAAGCGGAAGCCGTCGACCTTGTACTCCTTGGCCCAGGTGACCACCGAGTCCACGACCAGCTTGCCCATCATGGCGTTCTCGGTGGCGGTGTTGGCGCAGCAGGTGCTGTCGGCGACCGAGCCGTCGGCCAGCAGCCGCTGGTAGTAGCCGGGGACGATCCGGTCCAGGACCGAGGTCTTCGCCTGGCCGCTGGCGGCGGTGTGGTTGTAGACGACGTCCATGACGACGCGCAGGCCGTCCTCGTTGAGCGCCTTGACCATCTTCCGGAACTCCACCGTGCGGGCCGTGCCGTCCGGGTCGGTGGCGTAGGAGCCCTCGGGGACCGTGTAGTGGTAGGGGTCGTAGCCCCAGTTGTAGGCGTCCTTCGCGGCGGTCTTCCCGACGCACTCCTGCTGCTGGTCGGAGTCGGCCGGGTAGGAGGCCAGGTCGCAGTCGACGGTCGCCTGGTCGGACTTCCTCTCGGGGATGGTGGCGATGTCGAACGCGGGCAGCAGGTGCACGTGGGAGGTGCCGGCCTTCGCCAGCTTCCGCAGGTGCTTGCTGCCGTCGCTGTCCTTGTCGGTGAAGGCGAGGTAGGTGCCCCGGTCCTTCGCCGTGCGGTCGGCGACGGAGAAGTCCCGGATGTGCAGTTCCTGGATCTGGGCGTCCCTGAGCGGCACCGCCTCCGGCTTGTCGTACGTCGACCAGTCGCGCGGCTTCAGGGACCGGTCGGCCAGGTCGACGACGAGGCTGCGTTCGGAGTCGGTGGTGAGGGCGACCGAGTAGGGGTCGGTGACCTTGTTGGTGACGATCTCGCGGGCGGTGGGCGCCCACACCTTCACGGCGTACCGGTAGGGCTTGCCCTTCCAGGAGCCGGGGCCGGTGGCGGACCAGACGCCGGTGTCGTCGTCGCGGCGCATGCGCACCGTGCGGCCGTCGATCTCCAGCGAGACGTCCTGCGCGGTCGGCGCCCACACCGACAGGGTGGGACGGCCGTGGCGGAACGTCGGGCCGAGCTTCGCCCTGGTGGCGTCGGCGGCGTACAGGTCGTCCAGGACGCCGGCGATCTGCACGCCGGTCGCGGCGAGCACGGCCCCGTCGGCGGTGCGCTGGGAGGCGACGACCTGGCCGCGCAGGGCCTCGCGCACCCGGTCGCGGTCGCGCGGGTCGACGGACCAGGCGGTGTGGTCCTTCAAATGCGGGAACTTCGCCTTCTGGGCGTCGGTGAGCGCGGTCCTGGTCAGCCGCAGCCACCGCTCGTCGTCACCGGTCAGCGTGCCGTTCTCCACGGCGAGGGAGCCGCCGCGGGAGGAGACCAGCTGGGTGGAGGCGGCGCCGTCCGCGCCGTTCCAGGCCACCGTGTTCCGGTCGATCCAGACGGCCTTGGACGTGGAGAGGTCCAGGGCGGCGGCCGAACCCGCGGGCTGCGGCAGCAGGTACTTCTCCTGGCCGCTCAGCAGCCACACCTCGTGCCCGTCGGCCCGCAGGTCCAGGGCCTGGTCGGTGGGCAGGTCCTTCTCGTCGCCCTTGTGGAGGATGTAGCTGAGGCTGGTGGCACCCTCGGCGAGGGGGACCTCGAAGACCGCGCCGTAGGAGTCGGTCCCGGCCGGCATCAGCGGCTTCGCCCAGTCGGTCGGCCGAGCGGCGCCGGACCAGACGTGCAGGCCCAGCCCTCGTAGTTCCCGTCGGGGCGGTGGTAGTGGAGCACGGCCTTGGAGGTGTCCTGCGCCGGGTACTCGGGGCGCTCGGTGAGCATCTCCTCCTCGCCCTGCTCGATCCAGACCTCGCCGGTCCTCGTCACGTCGATGGTGCGGTCGGCGGAGACGTCCTTGTTGCCGTCCTTGTCGACGACCAGGAAGCCGACGTCCGAGGCGCCGGGCCTGAGCTTGACGTAGGCGAAGGCGCCGTAGGCGTCACGGCCGGTGAAGGGGTGGCTGTCCGGCCACTCGGTGGCCTCCCCCTCCGCGAGGTCGCCCCAGGCGTACAGGCCCCAGTCGTCGTAGTTCCCGTCGGCGCGCTTGTAGTGGACGATCGCGTAGTCGCGGGAGGACGCGGTGGGGGCTGCTCGACGGGCGGGGTGCCGGTGGTGGAGGCGGCGGTGGCGCTCGCGGTGCGGCCGGCCGCGTCGACGACGACCGCCTTGTAGCGCAGGGCGGTCCCGGCGGGCACGTCCTCGCCGATGGTGTGGGTGACCTTGTAGGGGGCGTGGTCGGCGGAGCCGAGGGTGCGCCAGGCGCCGTTGCCGGTCTGGGCGGCGAAGACCACCCGGTTGAGGCCGCCGCCGTCCACCTGTGCGGTCAGCTCGACGGTGCCGGTGGCGCCGGCCGCGGGGGCGGTGAGGGTGATCGTGGGCTCGGCGGCGGGCTCGGTGATCCGGCCCGCGGCCTTGAGGACGATCGCCGAGCCGGCCGGGACGGTGACGGTGATCTTCTTGTCGTCGCCGGTCCGCACCGTGGCGTCGGTGCCGTACAGGCCCCGGAAGGTCATGCCCGCCGACTCGGTCGGGAAGGTCGCCGTCCTCGCCCCGTCCGCGTTGTTGAAGGCGACGACGTACTCCACGCCGCTCTTCGCGTCGGTGCGGGAGAAGGCGTAGACGCCGGCGCCGTCGGCCGCGTACCGCTCGGTCTGGACTCCGTCGGCGAGGGCCGGGTGCGCCTTGCGGAGTCCGGCCAGGGCGCTGATCTGCCGGTAGAGGGGTGCCCGACGGTCGTAGGCGTCCTCGGCGTGGGTGCGGTCGGTGCCGAGCTGGTCGTCGTCGAGGTAGTCGGCGGTGCGGGAGGCGAACATGGTCTGGCGGGCGTCCTTGTCGCCGCCGGAGCCGGTGAAACCCTGCTCGTCGCCGTAGTAGATCACCGGGTTGCCGCGGCTGAGGAACATCAGCTCGTTGGCGAGCCGCGCCTTCTTCAGCAGTTCGGCGTCGGTCGCCTCCGGGTCGTCCTGCTTCAGGAAGTGCCCGATGCGGCCCATGTCGTGGTTGCCGAGGAAGGTGACCTGCTCGTAGGCGTTGGCCTTGTCGGTGGTGTACTTCCAGTCGTCACCGAAGACGGATGCCAGCCGCTCGGCGCTGCCGCCCCGGGAGGCGTAGGCGCGGGCGGCGTCCTGGAAGGGGAAGTCGAGGGTGGAGTCGAGGCGGCCCTGGGTGACGTAGGGGGCGGTGACGGAGGTGTCGGCGGAGTAGACCTCGCCGAACATGAAGAAGTCGTCGCGGCCCTTCTTCGCCGCGTAGGCGTCGAGGGCGGTGGCCCACTGGGTCCAGAACTCCATGTTGACGTGCTTCACGGTGTCGATCCGGAAGCCGTCGATGCCGAAGTCCCTCACCCAGCGCTGGTAGATGCGCTTCATGCCCTCGACGACCTCGGGGCGCTCGGTCCACAGGTCGTCCAGGCCGGAGAAGTCGCCGTAGGTGGTGGACTCCCCGGCCCAGGTGGAGTCGCCCCGGTTGTGGTACATCGCCGGGTCGTTGAGCCAGCCCGGCACCTTGAGGTTCTTCTTGGCCTCGGGGACGACCGGGGTGCGGGGGAAGGAGTCGGCGTCGACCCGCGGGAAGCGGCGGGAGCCGTCGGCGTAGTCGGCGTCGTCGAACGGCTCGCCGTCCTTGGTGAGGTACGGGAAGGCGCCCTTGGAGAGGTAGCCGTAGGACTTCTCCTCGTAGTCGACGACGTCGGCGGTGTGGTTGGTGATGACGTCGAAGAAGACCTTCATGCCCTTGGCGTGGGCCTTGTCGATCAGCCGCTCCAGGTCCGCGTTGGTGCCGAAGTGCGGGTCGACCTGGGTGAAGTCGGTGATCCAGTAGCCGTGGTAGCCGGCCGAGGCTCCCCAGTGCTCGATGCCTGGGAGGTACCCCCATCTCCGGTCCCCTGCACCGGCTGGTTCTTGAAGATGGGCGCCATCCAGATGGCGGTGGTGCCCAGGTCCTTGATGTAGTCCAGCCGGTCGGTCAGGCCCTTGAGGTCGCCGCCCTGGTAGAAGCCCTTGTCGGCGGGGTCGTACCCGGTGGAGAGGCGGGAGCCGGTCAGGCCGCCCTTGTCGTTGCGGCGGTCACCGTTGGCGAAACGGTCCGGCAGGACGAAGTAGAACTGCTCGCGGGTGAGGTCGTGGCGCGCGGCGGTCTTCGCCAGCTGCGCGTCGGACGGGGGCGGCGGGGCGGTGGCGGCCCGCGCGGCCAGGGGCTGGAGGAGTGTCGCCGCGAGGGCGGCGACCGTGAGGGCCGCGACCCGTGGGACTGCGGCTGTTCGACGCCTCGGGGGCGCCGGCCATCTCGGTATCACCGGTGTGAACTCCTTGCGATTGCGGCTCGTTCGGGTCCGACCCCGGCGAGACGGTAGCGTCGGCGCAAGACTTGCGGCAAGAGGCGTGAAACCATCGGCAAGGATTTTCACGCCCCTTGCCCGAAGCGTCCGTTCAGCAGCTCGACTTGCCCGCGTACAGGGCGAGCGCGGTGTTGCTCCCCAGCGTCGCCGTGAACTGTCCGGAGCCGTTCACGCTCACCGTCCGCCCGCCCTGGACGTCGCAGTACGTCCCGGCGGGCAGCGAGGTCTGGTAGGTGCGGGTCAGCGAGGAGGACTCGTGGTTGACGGCCACGTAGCCCTTGCTTCCGCGTCCGAAGGCGATGGCGTCGCCCCCGTTGTCCCACCAGTCGGTGACCGCCTCGCCCCGGGTGGCGTTGCGGAAGGCGACCATGGACCGGATCTCCGGCCAGGCGTGCTGGCACTTCCAGCCGTCCTGCCAGCAGGCGTTCACACGGCCGCCGTTCGGCGGTCCGGCGTCGTGGTTCGACCACTCGTAGCCGGAGTGGACGTCGGGGGCGCCGTAGGGCCAGGCCAGCATGAAGACGTTGGCCAGGGTGTAGGTGGCGTTGTCCTTGTAGCTGAGGGTGGAGCCGTTGCGCTCGGTGTCGTGGTTGTCGACGAAGACGCCGGCGACGGAGCTCTTCAGGTAGCCCCAGCCCTCGCCGTAGTTCTTCAGGTAGGCGAGGTTCTCGCTGGTGAAGACCCGCTTGAGGTCGTAGGCGTAGCGGAACTCCTGGACGTCGCCGGTGCCGGTGTACTCGCCGGGCTGGACGGCCTCGCCCGCGCCGTGGATGACCTCCTGCTTCCAGTAGACGTCCGGCTTGCTCAGCCGGGACTTGATGTTCGCGAGGTCCCCGGCCGGGATGTGCTTGGCCGCGTCGATCCGGAAGCCGTCGACGCCGAGGGAGAGCAGGTCGTTCAGGTACCCGGCGATCCGGCCGCGGACGTACTCCTCGCCGGTGTCGAGGTCGGCGAGGCCGACGAGTTCGCAGTGCTGGACGTTGTAGCGGTCCCGGTAGTTCGTGATCTCCGAGCGGCAGTCGTCGGCGTCGTAGCCGGAGTACAGCCCCGGGTAGTCGTACTTCGTGTACGGGGACCCGCCGGTCCCGGTGCCGCTGCCGGCCGACATGTGGTTGACGACGGCGTCGACGACGACCTTCACCCCGGCGCCGTGACAGGTGTCGACCATGTTCTTGAAGGCGGCCCGGTCGCCGAGCCGGCCGGCGATCTTGTAGCTGACGGGCTGGTACGAGGTCCACCACTGTGCGCCCTGTATGTGCTCGGCGGGCGGGGAGACCTGGACGTATCCGTACCCGGCGGGGCCGAGGGAGTTCGCGCACTCGCGGGCGACGGAGGCGTAGTTCCACTCGAAGAGGACGGCGGTGACGTCCTTGGCGCCGGGCGGCGAGGCCTGTGCGGGCGTCGGGGCCATGACAAGGGCGGCCGTGAGGGCGGCGGCCCCGGCGAGGATTCTGCGTGCCATGTGGGGTTCCTTCTTCATCGAAGGCACTGTGGGGAGCCGCAAGCCCTGAAGCAGCGAAGCCGCTGAAGCTGCTTGCTGAAAGCTTCAGAAAACTTGCGGTGACGCAGATGTTAAAGGCCCGCCGCCCGAAAGGGCAGCGGGCCGTACGAAGTTCAACGAGGATTTTTCGGCGGACCGCCGCCGGAGGCTCCCCGCCGGGGCGCCGCCGGGCCCGGCGGCCGTCAGTCCGTGGCCGTGGTCCACCACACGGTGGTGTCGGCCGGCACCTTCGCCTCGCCGTCCGCCTCCGTCACCTCACCGCTGGCCAGCAGCAGACGCCCGTACGCCGGCAGCGCCACCGACTCGCCGGTGGTGTTCGCGACGCACACGAACTCCCCGCGCCGGAAGGCGAGCACACCCTCCGGGGCCCGCAGCCACTCCACCGCGTCGCCCGCGCCGAGGTCGGGGTGGGCGCGGCGGGCGGCCAGCGCGGCGCGGTACAGCTCCAGCGTGGAGCCGGGCACGCCGGCCTGCGCCTCGACGCTCAGCTCGCCCCAGCTGTCCGGCTGCGGCAGCCAGCTGCCCCCGCCGCCGAAGCCGTACGACGGCCCGGTGCGCGTCCACGGGATCGGCACCCGGCAGCCGTCGCGGAACCCGTCCTGGCCGGCCCCGCGGAAGTACGCCGGGTCCTGGCGCACCTCGTCGGGCAGGTCCACGACGTCCGGCAGGCCCAGTTCCTCGCCCTGGTAGACGTAGGCCGAGCCGGGCAGGGCCAGCATCAGCAGCGTGGCCGCGCGGGCCCGGCGCAGCCCCAGTTCGCGGTCGCCGGCCAGGCGGATCTGGGTGCCGAGGCCGGGCGGGTTGGCGAAGCGGGTGGCGTGCCGGGTGACGTCGTGGTTGGACAGCACCCAGGTGGCCGGGGCGCCGACCGGCCGCATCGCCTCCAGGGTGCGGTCGATGACCTCGCGCATCTCCCGTGCGTCCCAGTGCGTGCTGAGGTACTGGAAGTTGAACGCCTGGTGCAGCTCGTCGGGGCGCACGTAGTGGGCGGTGCGCTCGACGGTCGGCGTCCACGCCTCGGCGACGAAGATCCGCTCGCCCGAATACTCGTCCAGGATGCGCCGCCACTGCCGGTAGATCTCGTGCACGCCGTCCTGGTCGAAGAACGGCATGACATCGTTGCCCAGCAGCTTCAGCTGCTCGTGGGATCCGAGGTCCGGCAGGCCCTCCGCCTTCACCAGGCCGTGGGCGACGTCGATGCGGAAGCCGTCGACCCCCATGTCGAGCCAGAACCGCAGGATCGAGCGGAACTCGTCGCCGACGGCCGGGTGCTCCCAGTTGAAGTCGGGCTGCTCGGGCGCGAACAGGTGCAGGTACCACTCGCCGGGCGTGCCGTCGGGCTCGGTCACCCGCGTCCAGGCCGGGCCGCCGAAGATGGACTCCCAGTCGTTGGGCGGCAGTTCGCCGTTCGCCCCCTTGCCGGGACGGAAGTGGTAGCGCTCCCGCAGCGGGGAGCCGGGGCCCTCGGCGAGCGCCCGCTTGAACCACTCGTGCTGGTCGGAGGAGTGGTTGGGCACGAGGTCGACGATGATGCGCAGGCCCAGCGCGTGCGCGTCGCGGATCAGTGCGTCGGCGTCGAGCAGGGTGCCGAACATGGGGTCGACGGCCCGGTAGTCGGCGACGTCGTAGCCGGCGTCGGCCTGCGGGAGGCGTAGAAGGGGCTGAGCCACACGGCGTCCACGCCGAGGTCGCGCAGGTACGGCAGACGGGTGCGGATGCCCTCCAGGTCGCCCATGCCGTCGCCGTTGCCGTCGGCGAAGCTGCGCGGATAGACCTGGTAGATCACCGCGTCCCGCCACCAGTCGCGGCGCCTGGCGACGGTCGCGACGGCGGACGCGGTCGGGGTGGCCGGGGTCGGGCCGGGGCTGCGGAGTGCTGGCTCATGTCGTCCTTGATGCGTGACGGGTATCGGTCGGTGGGGCGTGCGTCGGCGGGGCGAGGTGGCCGGCCGCGGCGCAGCGGGGTCGGATGGGCACCGCGGCCGGACGTTCCTCGCGTCGGGCGTCAGCCCTTCGTGCCGCCCGCGGTGAGGCCGGTCACCAGGTTCTTCTGGACAAGGTAGAAGAAGGCGGACACGGGTATCGCGATCAGCACGGCGGTGGCGGCCATCAGATGGCGCTGTGCGTCGTGCTCGCTGATGAAGCTCTGCAGACCGACGGCGAACGTGTACTTGGTGTCGGACAGCATGAACGTGGAGGCGAAGGCGACCTCGCCGAAGGCCGTGATGAAGCTGTAGAAGCCGGCCACGGCCAGGCCCGGGCGGGCCAGCGGCAGGATCAGCCGGAAGAAGGTGCCGAACGGGGTCAGCCCGTCGACCCGCCCGGCCTCGTCGATCTCGAACGGGATGGTGTCGAAGTAGCCCTTGAGCAGCCAGGCGCAGTACGGCACCGCGGTCGAGCAGTAGACCAGGATCAGGCCGAGGTAGCTGTCGATCAGCTGGAGCTCGGACAGGATCTGGTACATCGGCACGATGAGCACGGCGATGGGGAACATCTGCGTGAGCAGCAGGACCCACATCAGCTTGCGGTAGCCGGGGAAGCGCATCCGGGAGACGGCGTAGCCGGTGGTGGCCGCGACCATGACGCCGATCACCGTGGTGCCGAGCGAGACGATCAGCGAGCTCTTCAGCCAGTCGAAGAAGTTGGTGTTCTCCAGCACGAAGACGTAGTTGTCGAGCGTCATCTTCCCCAGATGCGCTCGGGGTGCAGGTAGTCGTCCTTGTCCGGGCCGAGGGACAGGTACACCAGCCAGGCGATGGGGAACAGGGCGATCAGGCTCGCGGCCGCCAGGATGCCGTGCGAGGCGAGGGTGGCGACCGGGTTGCGGCCGCGCCGGCGCGCGGGGCGCGGTGCGCCGGCGGGTACGGGGCCCCGGTCCGCCGCAGCGGACGCCTTGGTGACGGTGGGGGTGCTCATGGGGGCTCCTGCCTCAGATCGCGAGCTGCTGCTCATCGCGGTTCAGCCAGCGGCGGTAGAAGGAGGTGAAGACGATCAGGATGGCCAGCAGCAGGATTCCGTAGGCCGCGGACTGCGCGAACTCGCGGGCTGCTGTCCGAAGCCGAGCTGGTAGGCCCAGGTGACCAGGATCTGCGCGTCCGGCGCGGTGTTGCCGAACAGCAGGAAGATCACGGCGAACTGGTTGAAGGTCCAGATGATGCCGAGCAGGACGACGGTGGAGCTGACCGAGCGCAGACCGGGCAGGGTGACGTAGCGGAACCGCTGCCAGGCGTTGGCCCGTCCATCTCGGCGGCCTCGTAGAGGGAGGAGTCGATCGACTGCAGGCCGCCCAGCAGGGAGACCATCATGAACGGCACACCGCACCAGGTGTTGACCATGATCGCGGCGAACCGCTGCCAGAAGGTGTCCTCCAGCCACTGCGGCGTCGGCAGGTGCAGCGTCTCCAGCGCCGCGTTGACGATGCCGGAGTCGGCGAGCATGAAGCGCCAGCCGAAGACGGTGACGAAGGTGGGCACCGCCCAGGGCAGGATCAGGATCAGCCGGTAGAAGGTGCGGCCGCGCAGCTTCTGGTTGAGCAGCAGGGCCAGGCCGAGGCCGATGGAGTAGTGCAGGGCCACACAGGCGGCCGTCCACACGATGGTCCAGATGAAGTGGGACCAGAAGCGCTCGTAGGCGGTCTCGCCCCACAGGATGTCGGCGTAGTTGTCGAACCCGATGAACTCGTAGGTGGCCTCGATCTCGTTGACGCCGATGGTGCGGGCGCTGTTCAGGCTGTCGGCGTCGGTGAGGGTCAGGTAGAAGCCGTAACCCAGCGGGTACAGCACCAGGACGCCGAGCACGAGGGCCACCGGCGCGATCATGGCGTAGGCGTACCAGTGCCGCTGGTACCCGTGCTTCAGGCGCCGGCCCAGTCCGGGCCGCGGGGTCTGGTCACCGCGGCGCCTGCCGGTCGCGCGGTCGATGGCGACTGTCATGGTTCGACAACCTTCTCGGAGTCCTGCGGATCAAGGGTGCGCCGCGGGGGCGGGGATCGACGCCCCCGGGCCGGAGGGACGTACGGCGCGCCGGCCGGTGGCCGCCGGGCCCCTCCCCCGGTACGGGAGGCCCGGCGGCCGCGCCGGCTCACTTGCCGAAGTCCGGCACCAGCTTGGTGATGGCGGCCTCGGCGTCGCCCAGGCCCTTGTCCAGGGACTTCTTGCCGCTGGCGATCTGCGGCAGCTCGTCGTCCAGCGGGACCCACAGGGAGCTGTACTCGGGCAGCGCCGGGCGCGGCTGGGCGGCGGCCAGGACGCCCTGGTAGCCGGCGATGCCCGGGTCGGCCTTGACCTCGGCGGTGTAGGCGTCGTCGCGGGTCGGCAGGGTGGAGTTCTTCAGGGCGATGGTCTCCTGGGACTTCGCCGAGGTCATGAACTTCACGAACTTCAGCGACGCCTCCTGGTGCGCCTTGTCCGAGCCGGCGTAGACCGAGAGGTTGTGGCCGCCGGTCGGGGCGCCCGCCGTGCCGGTGGAGCCGGCCGGGACGGTGGCGATGCCGAGGTTGTCCTTGTCCTTGAAGGCGGAGCCCTTGTAGAAGTTCGTGATCTCCCACGGGCCCTGGATGATGGAGGCGACCTTGCCGCTGACGAAGGCGTCCTGGATGTGCGCGTAGGCGTCGGCGGTGACGTCGGCCTTGTGCAGGCCCTTGCCCTCGAAGAGGCTCAGCCAGGTGCCGTACGCCTTCTTGGCCTCCGGCGAGTTGACGGTGACCTTCTTCGCCTCGGCGTCGACCGTGTCGGTGCCCTCGCCGTACAGGAACGGCTGCGCGTAGTAGCCGGCCGTGGAGCCCCAGTAGCCGTCGACGCCGGTCTTGTCCTTGATGGTGGCGGCGGCCTTCTTCAGGTCGTCCCAGGTCTTGGGGCCTCGACGCCGGCCTTGGCGAACAGTTCCTTGTTGTAGACGAAGGCGAGGGTGTCGGTGACCAGCGGGACGCCGTAGGTCTTGCCCTCGTACTTCGCCTGCTCGATCAGGCTGGGCTGGAACTTGTCCTGGTCGGCGAGGGCCTCGGTGCCGTCCAGCGGCAGGAAGAAGCCCTTCTTGGCGAAGGCGGGCGTCCAGCCGACCTCGGAGCGCAGGACGTCGGGGCACCCTTGGAACCGGCGGCGGTGTCGAACTTGTTCTGCGCCTGGTCGAAGGGGACGTTGACGTAGTTGACCTTGATGTCCTTGTGGGCGGCCTCGAACTCCTCGACCAGGGCCTTGTACGTCGGCGCCTCGTTGGTCGCGTTGGAGGTGTCCCACCAGGTGATGGTCACCGGCCCGCCGGACTCGCTGTCACTGCTGCCGTCCCCGCCGCACGCCGTCGCCGCGAGGGCGAGGGACGCCACGAGGGCGGTGGCCGCTATGCCACGCCGCATGAGGTTCTCCTTGAGGGTGAATGCCCGTGTGGTGCGGAGGGGTCCCGTCCCCCTGCCGCCGTCGTGCCGACCGCGCCGTTGGAGGCCCGCCGGGCGTCGGTGAGATTAGCCGCGCTGCCCGGCCTTGCGAAAGACCTTGCAGAAAAAATGTGCAAGGACTGCCGACAGTTATCCGCCCGTGACCCTGTCTCGACCGTCGCGAGATGCCCGTAGATCGAGTTTGAGCCGGAGTTTCCGCCCGTACGACGGGGAGTCGGTCACTTGTGCAAGACTCTGCAAGGACTTGCCACACGCTTCGACAGGGGATCGCGATGACGCAACAACCCGCAGCGGCCCGCTCCACCGCGCGCGCCAGGCGTGCAGCCGGTGTGCAAGCCGTCACGCGGCCGGTACAGTCCACCCCTGTGACCACACGGCTTGCCGACATCGCTGCTCAGGCGGGGGTGAGCGAAGCGACCGTCAGCCGCGTCCTCAACGGGAAGCCGGGCGTCGCCGCCACCACCCGCCAGTCCGTGCTGGCCGCGCTCGACGTCCTGGGCTACGAGCGCCCCGTGCGCCTGCGGCAGCGCAGCGAGGGGCTGGTGGGCCTGATCACCCCCGAGCTGGAGAACCCGATATTCCCGGCGCTGGCGCAGGTCATCGGCCAGGCGCTGACCCGGCAGGGCTACACCCCGGTGCTCGCCACCCAGACGCCGGGCGGCTCGACGGAGGACGAGCTGACCGAGATGCTGGTCGACCGCGGGGTCGCCGGCATCATCTACGTCTCCGGACTGCACGCCGACACCACCGCCGACATGCAGCGCTACGAGCGGCTGCGCGCACAGGGCGTGCCGTTCGTCCTCGTGGACGGGTTCTCGCCGAAGGTGCAGGCGCCGTTCATCTCCCCCGACGACCGGGCCGCGATGAACCTCGCCGTCACGCATCTGGTCTCGCTCGGCCACACCCGCATCGGGCTGGCCCTCGGACCGAAACGGTTCGTCCCGGTGCAGCGCAAGATCGAGGGCTTCGTGCGCACCATGCAGGAGCAGCTGGCGCTGAGCGCGGCGACGGTGGAGTCGGAGCTGGTGCAGCACTCGCTGTACACGCTGGAGGGCGGTCAGGCGGCGGCCTCCGCGCTCATCGAGCGGGACTGCACGGCCGTGGTGTGCGCCAGCGACATGATGGCGCTCGGCGCGATACGGGCGGCACGGCAGCGCGGGCTGGAGGTCCCCGGGACGTGTCGGTGGTCGGCTTCGACGACTCCCCGCTGATCGCCTTCACCGACCCGCCGCTGACGACCGTCCGCAAGCCGGTCCCGGCGATGGGGCAGGCGGCGGTGCGCACGCTGCTGGAGGAGATCGGCGGCACCCCGGCGCCGCACAGCGAGTTCGTGTTCATGCCCGAGCTGGTGGTGCGCGGTTCGACGGCGTCGGCGCCCGGCGACCGCGGGCGCGCCTGAAATCACCCTGAATCATCCTCAAGTCGGAGAACCGGCGCGGACCGCCGTGCGACGGTAGGAGACACGGGCCTCCGGACGGTGTAGAACATGCGTCCAGAACCCGACGGGGGATGATCGGTGAGGGAAAGCTTTTCTGGCAGACTCTGTGCCTATGGGTGACGCGACCGTGACGACGACGGAAGGCCGGGAAAAGGCCGCTCCGCATCCCGTCGCGGCCGAGACGGGTCAGACCCCCTGAGTCCGCTGCAGCGGCTGCGCACCCCGCGCCGGCCCCGGCTGTGGTTCGAGATCCTGCTGATCGCGGTCAGTTACTGGACGTACTCGCTCATCCGCAACGCGGTACCGGAGCAGCGCGAGCAGGCCCTGCGCAACGCCGACTGGATCTGGAAGGCCGAACAGCAACTGGGCATCGCCGTCGAGCAGTCGGTCAACCACGCCGTCAACTCGGTGACTTGGCTGATCGTCGGCATGAACTACTACTACGCCACCCTCCACTTCGTCGTCACCCTGGGTGTCCTGGTGTGGCTGTACCGCAGCCATCCCGGCCGCTACGCGGCGACCCGGCTGGTCCTGTTCTCGACCACGGGCATCGCCCTGCTCGGCTACTACCTGTACCCGCTGGCCCCGCCCCGGCTGATGAACGGCGGCCACTTCATCGACACCGTCATGGTCCACCAGACCTGGGGGTCGATGGCGTCCGGCGACCTGAAGAACATGTCCAACCAGTACGCCGCGATGCCGTCGATGCACATCGGCTGGTCGGTCTGGTGCGGACTGACGATCTTCGCCCTGGCGGCCGTCCCGTGGGTCCGCGTCCTGGGGCTGCTCTACCCGGCGCTGACGCTGGTGGTGATCGTCGCGACGGCCAACCACTTCTGGCTGGACGCGGTGGGCGGCGTCCTGTGCCTGGCCTTCGGCTACGCACTGGCCCGCGTCTGGTACGGCAGCCTCCCCTACGCCCTGCCCCGGCTGGTCCCGGCACGCGGCGGCCCCCTGGTGCCGTCCGGGGCCTAGGGCTCGTCCTCCGGGATCAGCCGGAAGGCGAACCGGATGCTGCGGACGTGGGAAGCTGCGTGGGAGAGATCGCGCGCAGTGCGTGTTCCGCAGCCGTGAGCGTCGATGAGGTCTTCCACAGCATCGACGGACGACATCGCCGACATCATCGCCCGGGCCGCGGCGTCCGGCCGTGTCACGGTGGACGGCCGTCCCGGCGGCTCACCCCCCGTAGAACAGCTCCTCCACCACGGAGCGGGCCCGCCGGGTCGTGCGGCGGTAGGCGTCGAGCATGTCGCCGACGTGCCCCGGGCCGTATCCCAGGTACCGGCCGACCGCGGCCAGTTCCCGGCTCTCGGAGGGGAACGTGTCCCCGGCCCGGCCCCGGACCAGCATGACCGCGTTGCGCACCCGGGTCGCCAGCACCCAGGCCTCGTCCAGGGTCCCGGCGTGCTCCTCGGTCAGCAGCCCGGCCTCCCGGGCCGCCGCCAGCGCCTCCCGGGTGCGCGTGGTGCGCAGCCCCGCCACCTCGCGGCCGTGCCGCAGCTGGAGCAGCTGCACCGTCCACTCGACGTCGGACAGCCCGCCCGGGCCGAGCTTGGCGTGCAGTCTGGGATCGGCGCCGCGCGGCAGCCGCTCGGACTCCATCCGGGCCTTGAGCCGCCGGATCTCCCGTACGGCGTCGTCGCCGAGCCCGTCCGCCGGGTAGCGCAGCGGATCGACCAGCTCGATGAACCGCCGGCCCAGGTCCTCGTCGCCGGCCACGAACTCGGCGCGCAGCAGGGCATGCGACTCCCACGTCAGCGACCAGCGCCGGTAGTAGGCCTCGTACGACTTCAGGGTCCGCACCAGCGGCCCGGACTTGCCCTCCGGACGCAGGTCCGCGTCGACCAGCAGCGGCGGATCGGCGCTGGCAGGGCGAGCAGCCGCCGCATCTCGGCGACGACCCGGTTGGCGGCGTCCCCGGCCTCGCGCTCGCCGACCCCGTCGCGCGGCTCGTGCACGAACAGCACGTCGGCGTCCGAGCCGTAGCCCAGCTCGTGGCCGCCGAACCGGCCCATGCCGATGACGGCGAACCGGGTCGGCAGGACGTCGCCCCAGCCCTCGCGCACCACGGCCCGCAGCGTGCCCGCGAGCGTCGCCGCCGTCAGGTCCGACACGGCGCCGCCGACCCGGTCCACCAGCGCGCCCTGGTCGGCCTCGGCGGGCTGGGTCTCGGTGCCGTAGGAGCCGACGATGTCGGCGGCGGCCGTGCGGAACAGCTCCCGCCGCCGCACCCCGCGGGCGGCCGTGACGGCCTGGGTCGCGCCGTCCGCGCGCCGCACCGCCGCGAGGATCTCCTGCTCCAGCTGGGCCCGGCCGCGCGGCGCCAGCCCCCGCCGTCACCGTCCCCGAGCAGCGCGACCGCCTCCGGCGCCCGCATCAGCAGGTCCGGGGCGAGCCGCCCGGCGGACAGCACCCGGGCGAGGTTCTCGGCCGCCGCTCCCTCGTCCCGCAGCAGCCGCAGGTACCAGGGCGTCTTGCCCAGCGCGTCCGAGACCTTGCGGAAGTTGAGCAGACCGGCGTCCGGGTCGGCGGAGTCCGCGAACCAGCCCAGCAGCACCGGCAGCAGGGTCCGCTGGATCGCCGCCTTCCGGCTGACCCCGGAGGCCAGCGCCTCCAGGTGCCTGAGCGCGGCGGCCGGGTCGGCGTAGCCGAGGGCGACCAGCCGTTCCCGGGCGGCCTCGGCGCTCAGCCGGGCCTCGCCGGGCGCGAGCTGGGCGACCGCGTCGAGCAGCGGCCGGTAGAAGAGCTTCTCGTGCAGCCGGCGCACCACGGAGGCGTGCCGCCGCCACTCCCGCAGCAGGGTGGTGACGGGGTCGGTGCGCATGCCCAGGGACCGCCCGAGCCGCCGCAGGTCACCGTCGTCCTCGGGCACCAGATGCGTGCGCCGCAGCCGGTGCAGCTGGATCCGGTGCTCCATGGAGCGCAGGAACCGGTACGCCTCGTCGAGCTGGGCGGCGTCCGCCCGGCCGACGTACCCGCCGGCGGCCAGCGCCTTCAGCGCGTCCAGGGTGGTGCCGCTGCGGAGCGAGGCGTCGGCCCGCCCGTGCACGAGCTGGAGCAGCTGCACGGCGAACTCGACGTCCCGCAGCCCTCCGGGGCCCAGCTTCAGCTGCCGGTCGACCTCGGCCGCGGGGATGGTCTCCACCACCCGGCGCCGCATCTTCTGCACGTCGGCGACGAAGTTCTCCCGCTCGGCGGCCTGCCAGACCAGCGGCTGGAGCGCCTCGACGTAGGCGTCCCGAGCGCGGCGTCGCCGGCCACCGGGCGGGCCTTGAGCAGCGCCTGGAACTCCCAGGTCTTGGCCCAGCGCTGGTAGTAGGCCACGTGGCTGCTGAGGGTGCGCACCAGCGGCCCGTTGCGTCCCTCGGGCCGCAGATTGGCGTCGACCGGCCAGATCGACCCTCGACGGTGGTCTCGGAACAGATCCGCATCAGGTGGGAGGCGAGCCGGGTGGCGGCCCGCAGCGCCTTGGCCTCGTCCGCGCCGTCGACGGCCTCGCCGACGAAGATGACGTCGACGTCGGAGACGTAGTTCAGCTCGTTGCCGCCGCACTTGCCCATGGCGATCACGGCGAGCCGGCACAGGGCGGCGTCCTGCGGTGCGGCCGCCTCGGCGAGCGCGAGGGCGGCGCGCAGCGTGGCCGTGGCGAGGTCGGCCAGCTCGGCGGCGGTCTCGGCGACGTCGATGGTGCCGCACACGTCGCGGGCGGCGATGGACAGCAGACAGCGCCGGTAGGCCACGCGCAGCGAGACGGGGTCGTCGGCCTCGGCCAGCCCCCGCTCGAACTCCTCGACGCCGCGGTGCAGGTCTTGCGGCTCGTACGTCACGAGGGCCCGCCAGTCCCGGCGTGCCGGGCGAGGTGGTCGCCGAGCGCCTCGGAGGCGCCGAGCACGCCCAGCAGGCGGTCGCGCAGCGGCTTGGCCGCGATCAGCGTGTCCAGCAGTTCGCGCCGCTCCGCGGGGTCCGGCTGGGCCTCCAGCAGCCGTACCACGCCGTTCAGGGCGAGATCCGGGTCGGCGGTGGCGCCGAGCGCCTCCAGCAGCACCGGGTCGTCGCGGACGGCGGCCAGCTCCACGCTGTCCAGCAGCCGCTCGGCGGCGGAGGGGTCGGTGAAACCGTGCCGCAGCAGTCGGGTGAAGGTGCTGCTCCTGCGCCCCGGCGCCGTCATCCCCGGCCTCCCGTCGGATCGAGGTCGTCCTGGCCAGAGCCTAACGGACCACCGGGTGCGGGCCGCGCCCCGGGACCCGGCGATCCGGTGGCGCCGGGGGCCGTTTTCCGCTTCGGTGAAAGGAGCCGGCCGGCTGACGACCCCCTACGGAGGATGTGACGCCATGGACATGACGCTCGAAGTGATCCCGCTCCCGGTGACCGACATCGACCGGTCCCGGGACTTCTACCGGGACAAGGTCGGCTTCCACGTCGACATCGACCAGGAGGTCATGCCGGGCATGCGCATCGTGCAGCTGACGCCGCCGGGGTCCGGCTGCTCGATCGCCCTCGGGGACGCCATCTGGGACATGACCCGGGGCGAGACGAAACCGGCGCCCGGCTCCTACCAGGGTCTTCAGCTCTGTGTCGCCGACATCGAGGCGGCGCGGGCGCAGCTGGTGGCGCGGGGGCTGGAGATCTCCGAGCCGGTGCGGTACGCGCCCGACGACGGGGCGACGTTCATGTACTTCACCGACCCGGACGGCAACGGCTGGTCGGTCCAGGAGTACCGCCGCCGAGCGGAGGAGCCCCTCCACAAACTCCTGGCCCAGCTGAAGTCCCAGCAACCGGGCTGACCGAACGGCACGTCCTGCCGAGACCGGGGGCGCCGCGCAGCCCGGCGTTTGCGGGGTGCCGCCCGGCGTTCCCGCTGAGGTCGGGGGCGTTGCGCAGCCCGGCGTTTGCGGGGTCGCCCGGCGTTCGTGCCGAGGTCGGGGGTGTTGCGCAGCCCGGCGTTTGCGGCGTCCTGCCCGGCGTTCCCGCTGAGGTCGGGGACGTTGCGCAGCCCGGCGTTGGCGGGGTGCCGCCCGCGCCCACCCGTGCCGCCCAGCGGCACGACTGCCCGCGGTTGGGCGGGAGCGGCCGGTCGCGGCTGGGCGGGAGCGGCTGGTCGCGGCTGGGCGGGAGCGGCTGGCCGCGGCTGGGCGGGAGCGGCTGCCCGGGCTGGGCGGGAGCGGCTGCCCGGGGCTGGGCGGGAGCGGCTGCCAGGGCTGGGCGGGAGCGGCTGCCAGGGGCTGGGCGGGCTGCTGGCCGCGGCTTGCGGACGGCTGGCTGGGCGGGGGCACCCCGGTTGGTCGTTCCGCCCCGGCCGCGCGCCTGCCCGCGGCCGGAGCGGGGGTGTAGGGGGCGTACCCCTGGGGCCCGCGGGGCGGCGGGTGGAGGGGTGGGGTGGGGGGTGTGCGCCCGCAGGGACGTCGCGAGGGGGCGGGGGCGACTGTGGCAGCCGGCGGTTTCGCGGCGTTCCGAGGACGTACACCCCCCGCCCCACCCCCGGCCCCCACACCACGCGCCCCGCGTCAGCCGCTCTCCCGCCAGCGGTTGGTGATCGGCAGACGCCGGTCCTTGCCGAAGCCCTTCGCCGAGATCTTGGTCCCCGGCGGGTACTGCCGCCGCTTGTACTCCGCCGTGTCGACCATCCGCAGCGTCCGGGTCACCAGCTCCCGGTCGAACCCGGCCGCGACGATCTCGTCCGCGCCCCGGTCCCGGTCGACGTACAGCTCCAGGATCGCGTCGAGCACCGGGTAGTCCGGCAGCGAGTCCGTGTCGACCTGCCCGGCCGCAGCTCCGCGCTCGGCGGCTTGGTGATCGAGTTCTCCGGGATCGGCGGCGTCTGCCCCCGCTCCCGCGCCGCCCGGTTGCGCCACTCCGCCAGCCGGAACACGGACGTCTTGTAGACGTCCTTGATCGGCCCGTACGCCCCCACCGAGTCGCCGTACAGCGTCGAGTAGCCCACCGCCAGCTCCGACTTGTTCCCCGGCGCCAGCACGATGTGCCCCTCCTGGTTGGAGATCGCCATCAGCAGCGTCCCCCGCAGCCGCGACTGGAGGTTCTCCTCCGCCAGCCCCGTCAGCCCCAGCGCCCCATGTACGCGTCGAACATCGGCTCGATCGGCACGGTCCGGTAGTTCAGCCCGGTGCGCCGCGCCAGCTCCGCCGCGTCGTCCTTGGAGTGCTCGGAGGAGTACTTCGACGGCATCGACACGCCGTACACGTTCTCCGCCCCCACCGCGTCGCACGCGATCGCCGCGACCAGCGACGAGTCGATCCCGCCGGACAGCCCGACCAGCACGGACCGGAACCCGTTCTTCGCGACGTACGCCCGCAGCCCCACGACGAGCGCCGAGTACACCTCCTCGTCGTCGTCGAGCCGCTCCGCGTACCCCCCGCTCACCTCGGGCTCGTACGGCGCGACCGGCTCCTCCGACAGCACGACCCGCTCGATGCGCAGCCCGTCGTCGACGACCCCGCTCGGCGCGTCGGGCGCCGCCGCGGGCAGGTCGAGGTCCAGCACGACACACCCCTCGGCGAACTGCGGCGCCCGCGCGACGACCTGCCCGTCCGCGTCGACCACGATCGAGTCGCCGTCGAAGACCAGCTCGTCCTGCCCGCCCATCATCGCGAGG
Source organism: Streptomyces sp. SW4 (assembly GCA_003248315.1). GTDB lineage: Bacteria > Actinomycetota > Actinomycetes > Streptomycetales > Streptomycetaceae > Streptomyces. Next base: position 3,786,714 of record QKWM01000004.1, on the reverse strand, counting down.
TACGCCGTCGTGCACCCGGCCTCCTGCGCCCGCTTGCGCACCAGCTCCAGCCGGGTGTCGTCCTTGTTGCGCTCGTACGGCGAGGCGTTGATGGACAGCAGCAGCCCCGCCTTCGCGGACCGCGCGGCCGGCACCCGCCCGCCGTCCTGCCACAGGTCCTCGCAGATGGCGAGCGCGACGTCGATCCCGTGCACCCGCACGACGGGCATGGTGTCGCCCGGCACGAAGTAGCGGAACTCGTCGAAGACGCCGTAGTTCGGCAGGTGGTGCTTGGCGAACGTCAGCACCACCTCACCCCGGTGCAGCACGGCCGCCGCGTTCTGCGGGGCGCCCGCCGGCTGCCCGTACTTCGGCTGGGCGGTCTCGCTGCGGTCGAGGTAGCCGACGACGACCGGCAGCTCCCCCAGCCCCTCCTCGGCGAGGCGCGCGGCGAGCGCGCGGAGCGCGGCGCGGGAGGCCTCCACGAAGGACGACCTCAGGGCCAGGTCCTCGACGGGGTACCCGGTCAGCGCCATCTCGGGAACGCGACGAGATGCGCTCCCTGCTCGGCGGAGTGCCGGGTCCAGCGGACGATGGTCTCGGCGTTGCCGGACAGGTCGCCGACGGCGGCGTCGATCTGGTTCAGGGCGAGTCGTAGTTGAGGCACGCCGCCAGTGTAATCGTCAAACCGACACGATGTACCAACCAGCCACGCACCCACCCCGACACCCCACCCGCACCGCACCCCACCCGCACCGCACCCCCACCCAAACCCACACCCCACCCGGACCCGCATTTCACCCCCACCCACCACCCCGCACCCATCCCCACCCGAACCCCCACCCCGAACCCCCGCCCCACGGAGCCGACGGCCCGCCCCCGGAATGGCCTCATCGAACACACGGCCTCTACGCTGCGGAGAGAGCGGTACGGGACGGTGGCCCGCAACGCGCACGAAACGGCGCTGTGGTGTCATGCTCGGGTACCCGACCGCCTCCCGCGGTACCGGAGACAAGCGACCTGGCCAGCAAGGATGGGGAAGCGGAAGATGGACAAGCAGCAGGAGTTCGTGCTCCGGACCTTGGAGGAGCGGGACATCCGGTTCGTACGCCTGTGGTTCACGGACGTGCTGGGCTTTCTGAAGTCCGTCGCGGTGGCCCCGGCCGAGCTGGAGCAGGCCTTCGACGAGGGCATCGGCTTCGACGGCTCCGCCATCGAGGGCTTCGCCCGGGTCTACGAGTCCGACATGATCGCCAAGCCGGACCCGTCCACCTTCCAGATCCTGCCGTGGCGCGCGGAGGCCCCCGGCACGGCCCGCATGTTCTGCGACATCCTCATGCCGGACGGCTCCCCGTCCTTCGCCGACCCCGCTACGTCCTCAAGCGCGCCCTGAACCGCGCCTCCGACTCGGGCTTCACGTTCTACACGCACCCGGAGATCGAGTTCTTCCTGCTGAAGGACAAGCCGGTCGACGGCTCGGTGCCCACCCCGGCCGACAACTCCGGCTACTTCGACCACACCCCGCAGAACATCGGCATGGACTTCCGCCGCCAGGCGATCACGATGCTGGAGTCGATGGGCATCTCGGTGGAGTTCTCCCACCACGAGGGGGCGCCGGGCCAGCAGGAGATCGACCTGCGGTACGCCGACGCCCTGTCCACGGCGGACAACATCATGACGTTCCGCCTGGTGATGAAGCAGGTGGCGCTGGAGCAGGGGGTGCAGGCCACCTTCATGCCGAAGCCCTTCTCCGAGCACCCGGGCAGCGGCATGCACACGCATCTGTCCCTGTTCGAGGGCGACCGCAACGCGTTCTACGAGTCCGGTGCCGAGTACCAGCTCTCCAAGGTCGGCCGCTCCTTCATCGCGGGTCTGCTGAAGCACGCCGCGGAGATCTCGGCGGTCACCAACCAGTGGGTCAACTCCTACAAGCGCATCTGGGGCGGTTCGGAGCGCACGGCCGGCGCGGGCGGCGAGGCCCCCTCGTACATCTGCTGGGGCCACAACAACCGCTCGGCGCTGGTGCGGGTCCCGATGTACAAGCCGGGCAAGACGGGCTCGGCGCGGGTGGAGGTCCGCTCCCTGGACTCGGGCGCCAACCCCTACCTGGCCTACGCCGTCCTCCTCGCGGCCGGCCTGAAGGGCATCGAGGAGGGCTACGAGCTGCCGCCGGGCGCCGAGGACGACGTGTGGGCGCTCTCGGACGCCGAGCGCCGCGCGATGGGCATCGAGCCCCTTCCCCAGAACCTGGGCGAGGCGCTGACGCTGATGGACCGCAGCGACCTGGTGGCCGAGACCCTCGGCGAGCACGTCTTCGACTTCTTTCTGCGCAACAAGCGCCAGGAGTGGGAGGAGTACCGCTCCGAGGTCACGGCGTTCGAACTCCGCAAGAACCTGCCGGTGCTGTAGCGACGACGCCCCTGGACACGCCCGTGGGGCCGAGGCGACGGTGACGGACCGTCGGCTCGGCCCCACGGCGGTTCCCGCGTCAGAGCGGAAGGTCGTCCGGAAGCAGCCGGAAGGCCTTGTGGCGGCCCAGCGGGCGCACGGCCCGGAAGTCCCGCCGGTCGAGCGTGAGGACCGCGTCGGGTAGTACAGCCTCCGCCCGCCGCCGCGCCTAGCGGCGGACCGTCTCCGGCGTCTCCGGCAGGTGCCCGGCGACCACCCGCTCACGGCCCGCCGACGGACCGGCGGCGCGCCGGTCGACCGCGTAGGCCGCCGCGGCCACCACCAGGCCGAGGACCGCCAGGGCGGCACCGGCGAGCGCCGGCGACGTGACGCCGAGCCCCGCCGCGAGGGCGAGGCCGCCGATCCAGGCACCGCCGGCGTTGGCGAGGTTGAAGGCCGCCTGGTTGGCGGAGGAGGCCAGGGAGGGGGCCGCCGACGCCTTCTCCATGACCATCAGCTGGAGCGGGGAGCCGGTGATGAACGCGGCCGTGCCCAGCAGCGCGACGGCGACCGCGGCCGTGGCCTCGGTGCGCATCAGCACCGGGAACAGGGCCAGGACGACCGTCAGTGACGCCAGGCCGCCGAAGAGGGTGCCGCGCAGCGAGTGGTCGGCCAGGCGCCCGCCCAGCAGGTTGCCCGCGGTGGCGCCGACGCCGAACAGCGCCAGCAGCAGGGTCACGCTGGCGTCGCCGTACCCGGCGGCGTCGGTGAGCATCGGCGCGATGTAGCTGTACGCGGCGAACAGCGCGCCGAACCCGGCGACCGTGGTGCCGAGGGCCAGCCAGACGGGGACGGAGCGCAGGGCGGCGAGTTCGCCGCGCAGGCCCGCCTCGGGGGCGGGCGCGCCGTCGCGCGGGATGAGCAGGGCCAGCGCGGCGATCGCGGCCACGCCGATGGCGCTGACCCCGAGGAACGTCACCCGCCAGCCCAGGTTCTGCCCCATGAGCGTCGCCACGGGACGCCCGCGATGTTGGCGACGGTCAGGCCGAGGAACATCAGGGAGACGGAGCGGGCCTTGCGTTCCGGGGCCACCAGGCCGGTCGCGACCACGGCGCCGACGCCGAAGAAGGCGCCGTGCGGCAGACCGCTGAGGAACCGGGCGGCGAGCAGGGAGGTGTGGCCGGGCGCGAGGGCCGACAGGGCGTTGCCGGCCACGAACAGGACCATCAGGCCGATCAGGACGGTGCGGCGCGGCATGCGCGCGGTGAGGGCGGCGAGCAGCGGGGCGCCGATGACCACGCCCAGCGCGTACGCGGAGACGAGGTGGCCGGCGGTGGGGATGGAGACGTTCAGGTCGTCCGCGACGTCGGGCAGCAGGCCCATCATCACGAATTCGGTCGTGCCTATGCCGAAGGCGCCCACGGCGAGGGCGAGCAGGGCCAGGGCATGAGGGGTCGCCTTTCGAGAGCGGAATGTCGTACGGGACGCTTCGTATGTTCCCGTACGGAACAAAGCCTCTCAGGCCGAGTATTCCGCCTCGAAATCTCACGACCCGGTTGTGTCGACCTTCACACGCGCGGCCAGCGGCAGATGGTCGCTGCCCGTCTGCGGGAGCGTCCAGCTCGTCACCGGTTCCACGCCCCTGACCAGGATCTGGTCGATGCGCGCCATCGGGAACGAGGCCGGCCAGCTGAAGCCGAACCCGTCGCCCGCCGCGCCCTGCGTGGAGCGCATCTGCGAGGTGATGGCGTTGAGCGCGCGGTCGTTCATGGTGCCGTTCAGGTCGCCGAGCAGCACCACCCGCTCCAGCGGCTCGGCGGCGACGGCCTCGCCCAGCGCGTCGGCGCTCTTGTCGCGCTGCCGGGCGGTGAACCCGGCCTCCAGCTTCACGCGCACGGACGGCAGGTGGGCGACGTAGACGGCGAGCGGTCCGGACGGCGTGGCGACCGTGGCGCGCATCGCCCGCTTCCAGCCGAGCCGGATGTCGACGGCCCGCACGTCGCTCATCGGGTACTTGCTCCACAGCCCGACGGTGCCGACCACCGCGTGGTGCGGGTAGGCCTCCGCGAGGGCCTTCTCGTACGTGGGGACGGCGGACGCCTTCAGCTCCTCCAGGGCCAGCACGTCCGCGCCGGAGGCGGCCACGGCCCGGGCGGTGCCGGACGGGTCGGCGTTGTCGGCGTTGACGTTGTGCGTGGCGACGGTCAGGTCGCCGCCGGCGGCGGTCTTGTCGGTGAGCAGGCCGCCGAAGAGGTTCAGCCACACGACGGCCGGCAGCAGCACGGCGATCAGCGCGGTGGCGGACCTGCGGGCCAGCGCGACGGCCAGCAGGACCGGGATCACGAGGCCCAGCCAGGGCAGGAAGGTCTCCGTCAGGCTGCCGAGGTTGCCGACGGCGTTCGGGATGTGGGCGTGCGCCGCCAGCACGCCGGACAGCAGCACGGCCACGGCGGCGGTGAGCAGGCCCCGGCGCCAGATCCGGCGGTCGCCGCGCCAGCCGGCGGCGTACCGGCCGAGCAGGCGGCGGACCCGGGGTTCCCGGCGCCCGGGCTCCGAGCCGCCGCTGTCCGTCTCCGTCACGTACGCCTGCTGCGCCATACCGTCGCCTCACTACCTGCCGTGCACACCGTCGCCCCCGTGCCCCGGAAGAACCCTAGGGGATGATCGGTTCCTCTCCCGCCGTCCGTGACGGCCGTACGCGCACGAGGACGACCGCACCCGCCCGCGGAGTTCCGGTGACCAGCGGTGCCCGTGGGGTCTGTGACCAAACACGCACATTAGGCGGCGCCGGCCCCGCGCCGGGGTGCTCTGGCCCTCGGTGGTGGGAGGTGCCACCATGGTGGGGAGTCCGGGGACGCCGTCAGGGCGCCTCGAGATGACATGAAGGAGCTGTTGAGATGACGCAGCTTTCGGCTGCCCGTTCCGCGCCCGGCCCGCAGGGCGGGCCCTCCGACGGCGGCAAGGCGCTGTACGGGGGCAAGAGCACCCGCCGCATCACCGTCCGTGACATCACCGCGGCCAAGGAGCGGGGCGAGAAGTGGCCCATGCTCACCGCCTACGACGCGATGACCGCCTCCGTGTTCGACGAGGCCGGCATCCCGGTGATGCTGGTCGGCGACTCGGCCGGCAACTGCCACCTCGGGTACGACACCACCGTTCCCGTCACCCTCGACGAGATGACCATGCTGGCGGCCGCGGTGGTCCGCGGCACCCGCCGCGCCCTGATCGTCGGCGACCTGCCCTTCGGCTCGTACCAGGAGGGCCCGGTGCAGGCGCTGCGCTCGGCGACCCGGCTGGTGAAGGAGGCCGGGGTGGGCGCCGTGAAGCTGGAGGGCGGCGAGCGCTCGCACCGGCAGATCGAGCTGCTGGTGGAGTCCGGCATCCCGGTGATGGCCCACATCGGCCTGACGCCGCAGTCCGTCAACGCCATGGGCTACCGCGTCCAGGGCCGCGGCGAGGAGGCCGCCCAGCAGCTGCTGCGCGACGCCAAGGCCGTGCAGGACGCGGGTGCCTTCGCGGTCGTGCTGGAGCTGGTGCCGGCCGAGCTGGCGGCCGAGGTGACCCGCACGCTGCACATCCCGACGGTGGGCATCGGCGCGGGACCCGAGACGGACGCCCAGGTGCTGGTGTGGACCGACATGCTCGGGCTGACCGGCGGGCGGGTGCCGAAGTTCGTGAAGCAGTACGCCGACCTGCGCCGGGTCATGGGCGACGCGGCGAAGGCCTTCGCCGAGGACGTCGTCGGCGGAACGTTCCCTCAGGAGGAGCACTCCGTCCACTGAACCATCGCCGCACCACGGCAGCCCGCCGATCCTCCCCCGTCGGCGGGCTGCCGCACGTCCGGGCCCGGGCGGGTGTCGGCGGGCTGTCGGTTCCGTCGGTGATCTGTCGGCGGAATGTCGGCGGGCGCTGACACCGTCGACGGCATGACGCGAATCGACAACCACCCCGAGACCGCGGGCAGCGCGGTCACCGTACGGGGGCTGGTCAAGCACTACGGCGAGACCAAGGCGCTGGACGGTGTCGACCTGGACGTGCGCGAGGGCACCGTGATGGGTGTCCTCGGACCGAACGGCGCCGGCAAGACCACCCTCGTACGCATCCTGTCCACCCTGCTGGCCCCGACCGCCGGCCGGGCCACCGTCGCCGGCTACGACGTGCTCCGCCAGCCCCGGCAGCTGCGCCGGGTGATCGGGCTGACCGGGCAGTACGCCTCCGTGGACGAGAAGCTCCCCGGCTGGGAGAACCTCTACCTGATCGGACGGCTGCTCGACCTGTCCCGCAAGGACGCCCGCGCACGTGCCGACGAGATGCTGGAACGCTTCTCCCTGACCGAGGCGGCCCGGCGGCCGGCGGCCACCTACTCCGGCGGCATGCGGCGCCGGCTGGACCTGGCGGCCTCGATGATCGGCCGCCCGGTCGTCCTCTTCCTCGACGAGCCCACCACCGGCCTCGATCCGCGTACCCGCAACGAGGTGTGGGACGAGGTCCAGCGCATGGTCGGGGACGGCGTCACCGTGCTGCTGACGACGCAGTACATGGAGGAGGCCGAGCAGCTCGCCTCGGAGCTGACCGTGGTGGACCGCGGGCGGATCGTCGCGAGCGGCGGCATCGAGGAGCTGAAGGCCAAGGTCGGCGGCCGCACCCTGCGCATCCGCCCGGCCGACCCGCTCCAGCTGCGCCCGCTCGCCGCCCACCTGGACGCGCTCGGCATCACCGGGCTCGCGTCCTCGACGGTGGACGCGGAGCGCGGCAGCGTCCTGGTGCCGATCCTCAGCGACGAGCAGCTGACCGCCGTGGTCGGCGCGGTCACCGCGCACGGCACCACCATCGCCGCCCTCACCACCGAACTACCCAGCCTGGACGAGGTGTTCCTGTCCCTCACCGGCCACCGCGCCAGTGCCCCGCAGGACCCCGCGCCCGCCGACACCCGTGAGGAGGTCGCCGTATGACCACCGCGACCGCTGCCCCCGACGCCCGGATCCCGCTGCGCGGCCATGTGCGGCACACCAGCGCCCTGGTCCGCCGGAACCTGCTGTGGATCCGCCAGGACCCGGAGTCGATGTTCGACGCCCTGCTGTTCCCGATCGTCTTCACCCTGCTGTTCGTGTACGTCTTCGGCGGCTCGATCGGCCAGGCCCTCGGCGGCGGCCAGGACGCGTACGTGCAGTACGTCGTCCCCGGCCTGATGGCCATGATGGGGATGAACATGGCCCAGGGGGTCGGCACCGGCTTCAACCAGGACTTCAACTCCGGCGTGATGGACCGCTTCCGGTCGCTGCCGATCGGGCGCGGCTCGGTGCTGTTCGCCAAGATCGCCGTGGAGCTGGTGCGGATGCTGTTCGCGACCGCCGTGCTGATGGTCGTCGGTGTCCTCGTCGGCTTCGACATCACCAGCTGGCCGGGGCTGCTGGCCTCCGTCGGACTGTCCGTGCTGTTCGGCTCGGCCCTGATGTGGATCTTCCTCACCCTCGGCGTGGTGATGAAGAACGCCCAGTCCGTGCAGGCCATGGGCTTCCTGGTGCTGATGCCGCTCCAGTTCGGCTCGTCGATCTTCGCGCCGACGACGTCCATGCCGGGCTGGCTGGAGGCGTTCACCCGCTACAACCCGCTGTCCAACCTCGCCGACGCGGCCCGGGGCCTGATGACCGGCGGCCCGGTCGCCGAGGACCTGTGGCTGACGGTCGGCTGGTCGGTGGCGCTGACGGCGGTGATGGCGCCGATCGCGATCCACAAGTTCCGCACCAAGAGCTGACCGGCCCGTACGCGGTGCCGGACGGGTCAGACCAGGGCGGCGGCCTCCTCTCCGGAGAGCCTGCCGCCCTCGGCGTACGCGGCCTCGTAGGCGTCGTCGCCGAGGACGTCGCGGACGCGGGCGGCGGCCAGTTTCCGGCTGTCCCGCTCCATGGCCGTCGTCACGTGGCCGCTCGGCATCATCGCGACGGCGGCGCCGAGGCAGCGGGCGGCGTCCCGGCCCGGCGGCCGCCGTCCACGCGGGCCATCGCCATCGCGGCGATGGTCAGATAGGCGGAGCGCATGTGCGGGGCGATGGCCAGCGACAGCGGGTCGTCGGCCCGGTCCAGCGCCTGCCGCACCTTGGCCAGGCACTCCTCGTGGTGGCCCTCCAGGGTGGCCACCCAGCCCTCGGAGGCGAGGATGAAGGCGTCGAAGACGACGAAGTGCGAGATGGTGAACTCCTCGCGCAGCAGCCGCAGTTGCTCCCGCGCCTCGGCCACCCGGCCGGTCATGCCGAGCCGCCCGGCGAGGAAGAGCCGGGCCGCGGCAGGGCGCCGTTGTGCGCCGTCCCCGCCTGGTCCTCGATCACCTCGCGCAGGATGCGCTCGCCGCGCTCGGCCTCGTCCGGGTCGCCGCTGTCGACCAGCGCGCTGCCCAGCCGGGCGCCGAGCACGGCCACCTGGGCGCGGGCGCCGAGGCGTTCGGCGTGCTCCGCGGCGTCGGCGTAGTCGGCGGCGGCGAGCAGATGGTCGCCCTTGCGCTCGCGGGCCTCGGCGCGCGCGGAGAGCGCCTCGGCGGTGCCCAGGCGTCGCCGAGGCGCCGGTAGAGCTCCAGGGACTCGTCGGCGTCGCGGGCCGCGTCGCCCGCCCAGTCGGTGCGGTTGGCGAGCAGGTTGGCGCGCATCTGGAGGCTGCCGGCCAGCTCCCACTCGTAGCCCGGGGTGGCGCGGCAGGTGCGCACGGTGGCGTCCAGGATCTCGCGCAGCCGCTCCATGTCGCCGGTGAGCATCACGGCGTAGAACCAGAGCATGCCCGGGGGCGGCAGGTCTGCGGCAGGCCCGGCTCGTAGGTGGCGGCGACGGCGCGCAGCTTGGCCTGCGCGGCCGGGGTCTGCCAGGCGTCCAGTTCGGTGTCCATGCAGGCCATGTGGGCCAGGTGGACGCCGCGCCGGGCCTCCGCGAGCACCTCGCCGGTCATCGGGGGCGGCTCGGCGGTGCACCGCTCCCACACCGGGGCGGCGGGCCGGACGGGACCGGCGAACGGGTCCGGGCCCAGCGCCATGACCTCGCTGCACCAGGTGCGGGCCTCGACCCGCAGGTCCCGCATCTGCCAGTACCAGGCCAGGGACAGCACCAGGCACAGCGCCTCCTGCTCGTCGCGGTCGGCGACGGCGTGGCGCAGGGCGGTGCGGACGTTGTCGTACTCCCGCTCCAGCCGCTCGATGGCGGCGAGCTGGTCCGGTCCGCGCAGCAACGGGTCGGTGGTGCGGGCCAGTTCGCGTAGTACGTCAGATGGGCCCGCTCGGTCTCGCGGCGCCCGCCGGCCTCGTCCAGCCGCTCGCCCGCGTACTCGGCGACGGTCTCCAGCAGCCGGTAGCGCATCTCCCCGTCGCCGGCGGGGCGGCGACGACGAGCGACTTGTCGACGAGCGAGCCGAGGGCCTCCAGCGCGGCCGGCCCGCACACGGCCTCGGCGGCGGCCAGGTCGCAGCCGCCGGCGAACACCGACAGGCGGCCCAGCACCTCGCGTTCGCCGGCGTCCAGCAGGTCCCAGGACCAGTCGACGACGGCGCGCAGCGTCTGCTGGCGGGCAGGACGGTGCGGCTGCCGGAGGTGAGCAGGCGGAAGCGGTCGTCCAGCCGGTCGGCGATCTGGCGGGGGGTGAGCATCCGCAGCCGGGCCGCGGCCAGTTCGATGGCGAGGGCAGGCCGTCCAGGCGCCGGCAGATCTCGGCGCAGGCCTCGGGGTCGTCGTCCACGCGGAAGCCGGGGCGGGCGGCGGCGCCGCGGTCGGCGAGCAGCCGCAGGGCGGCCGGCTCCGGCAGCGGCTCCACCGGGCGCAGCAGTTCGCCGGGGACGCCGAGGGGTTCGCGGCTGGTGGCGAGGACGGTGAGGTGGGGCAGCGGGCGAGCAGTTCCTCGGCGAGGCGGGCGGCGGCCTCGATCACGTGCTCGCAGTTGTCGAGGACGATCAGCATGCGGCGCCGGCCGCAGTGCTCGACGAGGCGTTCGAGCGCGGTGGTCTGCCGGTCGGCGACGGCCCGCATCTCCTCGGCTCCGGCGCCGTACAGCACGGTCTCGCGGGCGCCGACCGCGGTCAGCACGGCCTCCGGCACGGCGTCGGGGTCGTCCACCGGGGCCAGTTCGGCCAGCCACACGCCGTCGCGGGCGGGGTCCCGGCCCCCTCGGCGGCCTCCTGCGACAGCCGGGTCTTGCCGGCGCCGCCGGGCCGAGCAGGGTGACCAGCCGGGTGCCGGCCAGGTCCGCGCGGATGGCCTCGATGTCGGCGTCCCGGCCGACGAAGGAGGTGAGCCGGGCCCGGAGATTCCCCGGGCGGGCCGCTCCCCCGTGGCCCGGGCCCCCGTGGCGGCCCGCGACCCCGTGGCGGCCCGGGGCCCCGGCGCGGACGAGGGCTCCGGCTCGGGCAGCGGATCCGGCCGCAGCAGACCGGCGTGCAGGGAGCGCAGCTCCGGGCCGGGATCCGAGCCGAGCCGGTCGGCGAGCACCCGCCGTACCTCCTCGTAGGCGGCGAGCGCCTCGGCGGTGCGGCCGGTGGCCCGCAGGGCGCGCAGACGCAGGGCCTGCAGCGGCTCGTCCAGGGGTGGGCGTCGCACAGGGCGGTCAGCTCCGGCAGCGCCCGCTCGGCGTGCCCGAGGTCCAGGGCGGCGGTGTGCCGGGCGCGTACGGCGTCCAGGCGCCGGGTCTCCCAGCGGGCCGCCTCGGCGCTGCGGTCGGGCAGGTCGGCGAGGGCCGGCCCGTGCCACAGGGCGAGGGCGTCGTCGAGGACGACGGCGGCCTTGTGGGCGTCGCCGTCGGCCAGGGCGCGGGCCCCTCGCCGGCCAGCCGGTCGAACCGGTGCAGGTCGACGTCGTCGGGGCGGCGGCCAGCCGGTAGCCGCCGTCGGCGGAGGCGACGGCGTCCGCGCCGAGCGCCCGCCGCAGCCGCCCGACCAGGGCCTGCAGAGCCCCGGTGGCGTCGGCGGGCGGGTCACCGGCCCACACCTCGTCCACCAGCAGCCCCGCCGGCACGGTCCGGCCGGCCCGCAGGGCGAGCACGGTCAGCAGGGCACGCAACCGCGCCCCGCCGACCGGAACGACGGTGCCGTCGGGCGGAGCGCCTGGGTGGTGCCGAGAATGCGATAGCGCACGGGGTCCATTGTCCCTGGAGGGTCGGGGCCGGTCACATGGTTTCGCCTCGCCCGCCGGCACCACGGCGCCCGCGGGCCGCCCGAGGCGGTGGCGGGTGGTCTCCGCCCCGGGCAGTGATGATCATCACTCCGTACTCGGAACGGTGGACCCGCCGGTAGATTTCCGGTGGGCGCCCTGCGGCACCGGAACATCTACGCGGTCTGACCATCCGCGGGCCGGGCCGAACGGGCCCTCTTCGGTGATGTCGACATGGGGGAACTGTGTCCGGTGTGGATCTGTCAGTTCTTGGACTTTCCGCGCACGAAGGGAACACCTATCAGTATTTCTTGAGCAATCCCGGCGCGACACGATCCGAGGCAGAGGTCGCGGGAGAGTCCGGCAGTCGGGTGGAGCACGCCGTGGAACGTCTCCGTGAATTAGGTCTGCTGGACATCGTCGACGGGGACAAGGTGTTCGCGGTCGCGCCTGAGACGGCCGTCGACCGGCTCACCGACCTGCGGCTGCAGGAACTGCACGAGGAACTCCGAGGCATCGCCCGGTCCCGCCGCCTGGTGGGTGAGCTGCGTGCGGCGCAGGGGCCCGGAGGTGTCCATGCCGCGGCCGTCGAACGGCTGCGGGGCGAGGCGGCAGTGCGAGGCCGGGTCGAACGCCTGGCCTTGATGGCTCGGAGGGAGATCATGATCGTGCGCCCGCTTCCCGGCGACGCGCATCCGCCCGTCCGGCGCGCGCTGCGCCGCGGAGTGCGCGTTCGCTGCGTGGTGTCGCGAGAAGCTCTGCACGATCGGCCGACGCTGGCGGACATCACGAGCGCTGCCCGGCACGGTGCGGAGTTCAGGGTGGCGAGCCGCCTCGGCGAACAGGTGTCGCTCTTCGACGGCCGGATCGCCGTGGTGCCCGCCGAGGACGCGGGTACGTCGCGGGACGCGCTGGTGGTGCAGGAAGCGGCCCTGGTCAGAAATCTCCGTTCGTTGTTCGACCGAGTGTGGGACGGTGCCCGGACGTTGGTCGACGGAGACCGGTTCGAGGGGTTTCGGCTCCCACCGAGGGAGAGAAGCAGATCCTCGCCCTCATGTGCCAGGTCAGCAAGGACGAGATCGGTGCGCGTGCTCTGGGCGTCTCCGTGCGGACCTACCGTCGCCGCATCGCGGACCTGCTGACAACCCTGAACGCCGGCAACCGGGCGCAGGCCGCGCTGGCGGCGCGCGAGCGCGGCTGGATCTGAAAGGCGACGGTCCCGGAGAGCACGTGCGTCGCTCTCCGGGACCGGTCAGGACGCGGCCTCGCTCGTGCCGGAGGCTGTGGGCCGTCCTTCCGCGAGGATGTCGACGCCGAGTGCGTCCGTGCCGTCCGGTGAGCCTCCGAGCCGGTGCACCACGACCCAGTCCCCGGTGTCGGTGAACGCTCCGGCGAAGACGGAGGCGTCTCGCGTGGCGCCGTTGTGCCACAGCAGTCGGCCGGCCGCCTGCCAGGCGGGCGAGGGAGCGCCGAGCCTCTTCTCCACGAGCAGACCGCTCACCAGGGTGGCCAGGGCGCGGGGGTGGCCCACAGGCCACCGGCCGGCAGGATGGCGCCGCTCATGGTCCAGGCGCTCCGCCGGCCGCCGAACCGGCCTCGCGCCCGCAGGGACCGGCCGGCCGGCGGCTCCACGACCACCTCGTCGGCGATCCCCAGAGGGTCCAGGACGTGGGACCTCAGCAGTTCCGGATACGTCTGCCCTGCTGCGGAGGCGAGGGCCGCACCCAGGACGGCGTACCCGAAGTTCGAGTACTCCTCTCGCTGCCCCGCAGGGCGCACGGCGAGACGGTCCAGTCCGGTGAGCGACTCGGAGAGCGACTGCGGGGTGAACGCCAGGTAGGGGTCGCGGCTGAGGCCTCTGGTCCCCGGAGGTGTTCGGGGCAGGCCCGAGGTGTGCTCCATCAGATGCCGCAGGGTGATGCCGGACGCGGGCGCGGCGGGCAGCCAGCGCTCCACCGGGTCGTCGGCGTCCAGCACGCCCGCCGACTCCATGCGGACCAGGGCCGTCCCGGTGAGCACCTTGGTGAGTGAGCCGATCTCGACGAACCGGTCCTCGGCGTGGCCGTTCGTCAGGCGGGGTTCCCGTCCCGGGCGCAGGACGCACGTCGGAACGGCGCGGCGTCGCAACAGCGGGCTCATGTCGCGATCCGCCCGGCCAGGAGCTGCGCAAGGACTTCTTCTCGCTCTGCCGCACCGGGAGTTGAGCGGCGACCGGTGGAACGCCACCACCCGACGAGCGCCGACGGACTCGCCTCACCCGTGACGAATCGCCCGAGCAGCCGATGGGAGAGCTGGACCTCCTCCTGCGTGTAGGCGGGTGCGGCAGCCGACAGCACCTCGTACTCGCTGACGGCGTCACCGTGCGTGACCCGCACGGTCATGAGGTGACCGCTGTCCGGCCCGCCCCACCCCACCATCGTCGTCGCCAGACTCATCGCCGTGGCCAGCCCCGCCGGAACCCCGAGCGGGCCGGAGCGTCGGGCACCGTCAGCCCCTGCACATCCGCCCATTCCAGCTGCACCGCCGCGGGGGCGCCCACCGGTGTCAGCCCCTCGTCCGTCAGCCGGACACCCGTCCCGCTGGAGCCGGGCGGGGCACCGAGCCAGCAGCCGCTCCGGTCGATCCAGAAGAGCCCGACCATGGCACCGTCCCCGGGACCTCGTCAGACCGCCTGAGCGGTCCCTCGTTCGGCGTGTCCGCTGCTGCCACGTGTCGATTCCACCTTCTCGTCATCACAGGTCGAGGTCTCGATTTCGCCATTGTGTTCGGCGGCACCGGGTGTTGAGACGTTTTCCGGCCACCCCGGTCGCCGGCGTACGAGACGGCTCAGCCGTCGCCCGGATTCCCGCGCTCGGCGCACGCCCGACTCCACTCCCTTGCTGAGAAAAATCAGGTCACAGGCCACCATGGTCAGCGCGAAACCGGTCAGGCCCATGAGCAGCGCGATGGACACATGCAGACCTATGGAACCCAGAGCGGCCCATGGACGCAGACTCGGCACCAGGACGCCGAGTGGGAAGTAGACCATCAAGAGGGTGACCGCATATGTGCCCGCCACGACCAGAAGGTCGTTCTCGTACAGCAGGCGGGAAACACCCGGCCACTCGAACTCGGGGATGCGCAGTACGTAGAAGAGCGCCGTACCGTCCTGCCACATCCTGCCCTGGACCTTGTACAGCCCGCTGACGACGTACACCAGGCAGATCTGCCCGGCTACGGCGGCGACTCCCACGTTGTGCAGCGCAGGCGATATCGCGCGCAGTGCCCCGGGTATGCGCTCGGCCCATCTCCTGACGAGACCTGTGGGGACGGAGAACCTGTCGTAACAGCGCGTGAGCATCAGCATCGGCAGGACGATGTAGGCCAGGTTGTCGCCTCCGTCGAGGATCAGAGGGATGCGCTGGTACGCCGACCACAGGAAAACCCAGTGCACGGCGAGGACGAGGCGACCTCCGATGCCGAGAGTGACCGCCAGGGCCGCGAGCATGCCCAGGTGGAAGACGAACTCGAACCAGGCCGGAGACGTGCTGAGCGCGTAGAGGCTGAATGTGGAGTTCTCCCTCAGGCCGTCGAGGAATTCCTGCCATCGGTACACGCCGTGCGGACCGAACAGATAGCTGCGCTCGCCGTAATGACTGGCATAGAACATGAAGCCGACGAAACCCAGGAGGGCACGTGTGCCCGACACACCTGTCACGGCGACAGGCGAAGCGCTGAGACGGTCCAACAGCGTGGTCACGCGTACGCTTCGGCTGGTCAACGCAGCTCACCTGCCGTCAGCCACGCCAAGTCCTCCACATGGACGGGTTCTTCGGCCTTGGGGTCGTTGCGCTTGGACCACGGACGGAACTCGTGCACGTACAGCCGTACCTGCACCTTCTCCGGGTGACCTTCGCATACGCCCGGCATCTGTGTGAGGGAGTATCGTGCCAGGAATCGCACAGCGCTCTCGCGGCTGCGTTCCTCGAAGGGAAGCGGCGGCAGCACAGGCTTGTCACGCTCGGCTTCCTGGCGCCGCAGCCGGTTCAGGAACGGATCACTGTTCTCCATGGCCTGGAGTCCGCCCGAGACGAGCCGGGACATACGCGAGGGGAAAAAGCGGTCGTTCTGCGTGCGTTCGATATAGGGGTTGGTCACGTCATAGAAGGGGGTCCGGGTTCCGTCGGAACAGGAGACCCGAGCGAGAATACCGCGGTCATCGGCCAGTGGCTCAGGGGCGAAAAGAAGCCAGTCCTGTGAGAAATAGGGACTGAGGGCGCTTTCGGCCTGGTCGCCGTAGCGGATCTTCGCCGGGCTCAGTGGCGCCTGAGTGAAGGCGGCCAGCGCGAAGTAGACGCCCAGGAGGGCAGCACCGACCAGCAGCGCCGCCCTCCTGGCCACAGGGTGGTCCCTCACTTGTCGAAAACCGATTCCACGGACTCGACCTGACGGGCGTCGGCCTTGGCGGGAGCACCGCCCAGGCTGGCTATCCGGACCACGTTGCCCACCTGGTTACGGACTGCCCTGGTGCTACCCGCCGCCTTGGCGTGGACGTAACCCTTCTCGGCCGCGCTCTTGGCTGCCTTGCCGGCCTTCGTCGCGGCCTTGCCCACGGCCTTGCCCGCCGCCTTCACCAGACCACCGAGAGCGGCCGGTCGCGCGTCGTCATCGGCGGCGGCCTGCTGCACCGCCGGCTTCGCCGGCACGACGGGCTGTGCCTGCGCAGCCCCTGCGTGGTCACGACCATCGCAGCTGCTCCGAGCACGAGCCCGGCCGCAGCGATACCCTTCTCCATCCTGCTCCCCTGATTGGCTTTCCATGCGCCAGTGAATTCCTCCGTCCAAGCCCGGGCGATTCCTCACCCGTGCCGACCGGACAGCAGTCACCGTCACGGAAAATCATTCCATCACCGAAGAGCCCTGTTGGGTACGGGAGCTTCAGCAAACGGAAAACCCTCGACAACTTCCTGCCAGCGCTTGAATCACGGACGTCTTTCCGGTCCCGAAATTCCGGTCGGCGCGAGCGAAGGTGCGTCGTGGATGCCGAATTCTCGGCGCAATGCGGAGCGAGCCGCGAGATGGCCGGCCATGCCGTGAACACCGGGCCCCGGCGGTGTGGACGCCGAGCACAGGTAGATGCCGGGCAGCGGGGTGGTGTAGGGGTCCAGCCGCGCTGTGGGGCGCAGAATGCTCTGCCTGAGCGTCACCGCTCCGGCCCCGATATCACCGCCGACGTAGTTCGGGTTGTGTGCCTCGTAGTCGTGAGCGCTGATGCCGCGTTGCGCGAGGAGGGTGTCCGAGAAGCCAGGCGCGTACTGCTCGATCCGCTGGCGGATCAGGTCCGCGGGGGCCCGGTTGTCACCGTTCGGCACGTGGGCATACGCCCATACCGGCCGTTTCCCGGGTCTGGCGCGCCCGGGATCGACGACGGCCGGATCGACGACGAGCACGAACGGCTCACCCGTGCCCCGACCCCGCGAGGTACCGGTTTCCTGCGCCCAGATCTGCGCCTGAGTACCCCCAGGTGCACCGTGCCGGCCATGCCGACCTCAGGGTTGGCCCAGGGTATGGGCTCGCTGACGAGGAAATCGGCCTTCGCCGCACCGGGGCCGTACCGGAAGCGGGCCAGCTTGCGCCGGTACCCGGCCGGCAGGCCGTGCGCGAGGCGTGCCAGGCCCTTGGGTGACACGTCCAGCAACACCGCCTTCGGCCTGCCCAGTTCACGCAGATCGTCGATGCGTCGGCCGGTGTGGAACACCCCGCCGTGTGCCCTGATGTCCTCGGCCAGAACCTCGGCCAGGCGGGCACTGCCACCACGCAGGACCGGCCAGCCGCCCCGGTGGGCGAGATGCCCGAGCAGCAGCGCCACCGCTCCACGCCGGACTCGGCAGCGGCCCCACGGCATGGGCTGCCACGCCGGTCAGCAGGGCACGCGCCTCCTCGGTACGGAAGACGCTCTGCGCCAGGCGGGTGCCGTGCACGAGTGCTCGGCGGGCGAAATGGGAGGCGGCGACGAGGTCCGTGGGCACCGCTCGCTGGTCGGACATCACCATGTCCACCACACCGTCGCTGTGCCGCAGCAGCGGCCCCATCAGCCGCCGCCAGCGCGGCCCGTCCCGTCCCAGGCCCGCGCAGGTCTCCTCCAGGCTGCGAAATGCCAGTGCGGCTCTCCCGTCGTCGAGCGGATGGGCGTAGCTGACCTCCGGAGCCGGGGCGTCGAGGCCACGCGCCCCCAGGTCGAAGGCACGGAAGAAGGGGAGGCGACGGCCATGGGATGTACCGCGGCGCAGAGGTCGTGGGAAATGTCCCTGTCGAAGAGGTATGCCTCTCGCAGTCCGCCTCCGATGCTCCGTGCCTGCTCATAGAGGGCGACTCGCAATCCGGCCCGAGCCAGCGTCACCCCCGCTGCCAGACCGTTCGGACCGGTGCCGACGATCGTCACGTCCGGGTCGCCTCCCACGGTCTCCTCCGTCCGCCCTCGGCTGTCCGCCGCTCCCGATGGCACCATGGGGGCGCCTCGGGCCGCGGCAGCGTCCACATGCGGAAGCCGGAACTGCAGGATCCTGTCATTCAGCCGGGCTCCCGGGCCGGGCCTGTGCCACCGTCCACCGAACCTGCCCCACCGTCCACCGAAGAGGAGCCCCATGACCACCGCCCCCGTACGTTCCGGTGACCGGAAGGTCAGTCCTGTGTTTCTGGGGATCGCGGCCGTCGCCGCGGTCACCGGGTGGGCCACCTGGACCGGTTTCGCCGAGCAGCCGGGGCTGGCGGTGTTCCTGTTCGTGACGGCCGCGTGGATCGTGTCCCTGTGCCTGCACGAGTACGCGCACGCCCGCACCGCGCTGCACAGCGGGGACATCTCGGTCGGTGCGAAGGGCTACCTCACGCTGAACCCGGTGAAGTACACGCACGCCCTGCTGAGCATCGTGCTCCCCGTGCTCTTCGTGATCATGGGCGGTATCGGGCTTCCGGGCGGTGCCGTGTTCATCGAGCGCGGGCGGATCCGGGGCCGCTGGAAGCACAGTCTGATCTCGGCGGCGGGCCCGCTGACGAACGTGCTGTTCGCCCTCGTGTGCACGGCCCCGTTCTGGCTCGACGCGCTGGACGGTGTGCCGCGCGACTTCCGGCTGGCGCTGGCGTTCCTCGCGCTGCTCCAGGTCACGGCGTCGATCCTGAACTTCCTGCCGGTGCCGGGCCTGGACGGCTACGGCGTGATCGAGCCCTGGCTGTCGTACCACGTGCGGCGGCAGCTGGAGCCGCTGGCGCCGTTCGGGCTGCTGATCGTGTTCGCGCTGCTGTGGATCCCGGCGGTCAACGGCGTGTTCTTCGACGTGATCGACGCGATCCTGCGCGGCCTCGGCATCGACGAGTTCGACACCGCGTGCGGCTTCGAGCTGTACCGCTTCTGGCAGACGGCCGAGATCTGCGCGGTCAGCCCGTGACGGAGGAGGCGCGGCGGGCGTCCTTGGCGCGCTTGACGTAGTACCAGCACATGTTGGACGACACGCCCGCCATCAGCACCCAGACGACGCCCATGAGCACGCTGTCCCGCACGAAGGAGACGACGGCCGCGGCCACGGCGAGGACGCAGACGGTCAGGGCGTAGAGGGCGAGGCGGGGCATGGGGCGGGCTCCTGTCGGGGACACGTGCGGGTACTGCTGCACCCCCAGTGTCCCCATCGCCTCAGACGTCCGTGACGCGGAGCCCGGCGTGGGCCTTGTAGCGGCGGTTGACGGAGATCAGGTTGGCGACCAGCGACTCGACCTGGTGGGCGTTGCGCAGCCGCCCGGCGAAGATGCCGCGCATGCCGGGGATGCGGCCGGCCAGCGCCTGCACGATCTCCACGTCGGCGCGGGCCTCGCCGAGCACCATCACGTCGGTGTCGATCTCCTCGATCTCCGGGTCCTGGAGGAGGACGGCCGACAGGTGGTGGAAGGCGGCGGTGACCCGGCTGTCCGGCAGCAGGGCGGCGGCCTGCTCGGCGGCGCTGCCCTCCTCGGGCTTGAGCGCGTAGGCGCCCTTCTTGTCGAAGCCGAGGGGGTTGACGCAGTCGACGACGAGCTTGCCGGCCAGGTCCTCGCGCAGGGCGGCGAGGGTCTCGCCGTGTCCCTCCCAGGGCACGGCGACGATGACGACGTCGCTGCGGCGGGCGGTCTCGGCGTTGTCGGCGCCCTCGACGCCGTGGCCGAGTTCCCCGGCGGCGGCCCGTGCGCGTTCGGCGGCCCGGGAGCCGATGATCACCTTCTGGCCGGCCTTGGCGAACCGGTAGGCGAGGCCCTTGCCCTGCGGTCCGGTCCCGCCGAGCACGCCGACGACGAGCCCGGAGACGTCGGGCAGGTCCCAGGGGTCCTTGGCGGGGCTTTCTGAGCGCCCTGTGCGGCACTGTCGGAAGAGGTCATGGCCACGACTCTACGTGCGTCCGGCGGGGCGTTCCGCACCGTCCCCGCCCCCGCCCGAAGACGGTTGCGGGGCCGTCCCGGGGCCGCGCCGGTGCCGTCGCCGGGTCGGGGGATTTCCCGGGAACGCCGGGTCCGCGCGGGGTGCGTGGGGCAGGATGCGGCCTCATGGACGCCGTACGGGTCGCGCTGCTGCGGGAAGTGCTCGCCGGGACGGAGTGGCTGGGGCCACCCGGAGATTCGCGGGGGCGCTGCGGGGGTCGGTCGTCTCGCACCGCGGCGGGCTGCTGCTGGTGGGCACGGAGGAGTACGAGCCCTGGCATCTGGCCGCGCACCTGGTGGACGAGGCCGCCTGGTCGGGGACGCCGGAGCTGGCCCCGACGCTGGTGCGGCACGGGGCGCGGCCGTCGGATCCCGCGCATCTGGCCGTGGGGCCGGGCCGGCTGGCGGCGGCCGGGCGCGGCGAGACGCTGCTCGTGGTGGCGCCGGACCTGCCGGGGCCGCGCTGCTGGAGCGGGTGCACGACGTGCGGCGGGCGGGGGCGACCGTCCTGACGCTGGGCACGGGTGAGCGGGAGCTGACGTCGATGGCGCACGAGGCGCTGGCCGTGCCGGAGGGGGCGGAGCTGGACCTCGACACCGTGCAGCACCTGGTGAGCGCGGCGGCCGGGGAGAACGGGCCGCTGCCGCGGGGCGGGGGCGCCTCAGGGACCGGCTGTCCCGACTGGCGGACCATCTGACGGCGTCGCCGCCACCGAGGTGGTAGCGCGCGGCGTCACCTGGGTGGTGGCGCGCGGCCGCCCGCCGCGGTGGCCGTCGCCGGACGCCGAGTGGCCGTCGCCGGACGCCGAGTGGCTGTCGCGCGGTTCCCCGCGCCCCGGAGGCGGATCAGCACCACGTGCCTCTCCAGGGACGCGGGGAACCGCCCGCGCCCGTCCGCCCGGCCGTGAGGGGTCAGTCCTCCGGCCGCGACGCCGGCGCGTCGTGCCACTTGGGGTCGTTCTCCCACTGGAGATTGCGCTCGCGCGCGGTCTCCATCGCGCGCTCGGCCTCCGTGCGGGAGGCGTAGGGGCCGAAGCGGTCCTTGCCCGGGCAGTCCGGGCCCTCCTCGACCGTCTGGTGCTCCAGGCAGTAGTACCACTCGCCCGGCTTTCCGACCGTGCGCTTCTTGAACAGGGCCATGACCGGCTCCTTTCGCCAGGGAACATGGTCTCGTATGCCCGCTGGTTAGACTCGCTGGCATGTCTGGCCAGTCGCTGCTCGTTCCAGGGGAGCTGTCTCCCACCCGTTCCGTACCCGGAAACATCCGCCGGCCCGAGTACGTCGGCAAGCCGGCGCCCACGCCGTACACCGGTCCGGAGGTGCAGACGCCCGAGACGATCGAGGCGATGCGGGTGGCCGGGCGGATCGCGGCGCGGGCGATGGCCGAGGCCGCGAAGCTCATCGCGCCCGGCGTGACCACGGACGAGCTGGACCGGGTGGCGCACGAGTACATGTGCGACCACGGCGCCTACCCCTCGACGCTGGGCTACCGCGGCTTCCCCAAGTCGCTGTGCACCTCGATCAACGAGGTGATCTGCCACGGCATCCCGGACTCGACGGTGCTGCGCGACGGCGACATCGTCAACCTGGACGTGACGGCGTACATCGGCGGTGTGCACGGCGACAACAACGCCACCTACCTGGTCGGCGAGGTGGACGAGGAGAGCCGGCTGCTGGTCGAGCGCACCCGGGAGGCGCTGAACCGCGCCATCAAGGCCGTCCGGCCGGGCCGGCAGATCAACGTCATCGGCCGGGTCATCGAGTCCTACGCCAAGCGCTTCGGCTACGGCGTGGTGCGGGACTTCACCGGTCACGGCATCAACAGCTCGTTCCACTCCGGCCTGATCATCCCGCACTACGACAGCCCGCACGCGACGACGGTGATGCGGCCGGGGATGACGTTCACGATCGAGCCGATGCTGACGCTGGGCACCCACGAGTACGACATGTGGGACGACGGCTGGACGGTCGTGACGAAGGACCGCAAGCGGACGGCCCAGTTCGAGCACACGCTGGTGGTGACGGACACCGGCGCGGAGATCCTGACCCTGCCGTAGCCCGTCGGCCGCACCCGGACCCGCCTTCTTCGGAGGGCGGGTCTTTTTCGTGCCCGGATGGGTACTGTCTTACCGACAGCCCGTCGGCAACCTATTGACTTAGGTAAGCCTAACCACAGAAGATCGGTCACATGGACTCCTTCTCGACGCTGATCCGCACCGCGTCCCACGAGCAGCACACGGAGGCGGAGACCTCGACGTTCATGAGCGACCTGCTGGGCGGGCGACTCGGCGTCGAGGCCTACGCCCGCTACACCGAGCAGTTGTGGTTCGTCTACGAGGCGCTGGAGAGCGGCGCCCAGCGGCTGGCGGCGGACCCGGTGGCCGGGCCGTTCGTCCGGCCGGAGCTGTTCCGGGTGGCCGCGCTGGAGCGGGACCTGGAGCATCTGCGGGGTCCCGGCTGGCGGGCTTCCCTGTCCGCGCTGCCGGCCACGCGGGCGTACGCGGACCGGGTGCGGGAGTGCGCCGAGCGCTGGCCCGGCGGTTACGTCGCCCACCACTACACGCGCTACCTCGGCGACCTGTCCGGCGGGCAGATCATCCGCGACAAGGCCGAGCGCACCTGGGGCTTCGCGAAGAAGGGCGACGGCGTCCGCTTCTACGTCTTCGACGGGATCGGGAACCCGGCCGCGTTCAAGCGGGAGTACCGCGCGCTGCTGGACGGCATCCGCGCGGACGACCTGGAGAAGCAGCGGGTGATCGCCGAGTGCAAGAAGGCGTTCGCGCTGAACACGGCCGTCTTCCGGGCCCTGGGCGAGGAGTTCCCGCTGAGCGCCTGAGGCTCAGCGCTCCAGGGACACCCGTCCCCCGACCTCCACCCAGCCGCCCGGCTGGGGGCCGTGAGGATCTGCGAGCCCGCGCCCTGGGTGATGTTCAGGGCGCGGCCCAGCCGGTCGGTCAGCAGCAGTGCCGCCGCGCCGGTCGCCTCGTCCTCGTCGACGCCGTCGCCGCGGCCGGGAAACCCGCGGGCGCGGATCCGTCCCGCGGCCTCGTCCTGCCAGGCCCAGGCGTACACCCACTCCCCGGCGGCGGCACGGCCAGGTCGTCGACCTCGGCGGCGGTGGCGTACCGGCGCAGGGTGCGCGGCGGCGCCCACTCCGCCCGCGCCTCGATCCAGCTGAACTCCCCGTCCAGCCGGGCGCCCACCACCCCGGCCCGCGTGACCAGTTCCGGCACGTCGAGGAGCCAGGCCGTGCCGACGCAGGGGTGGCCGGCGAACGGCAGCCGCGCGGAGGGCGTGTAGATGTCGACGACGCCGCGCTCGGGGTCGTCGACGAACACGGTCTCGCTGAAGCCGAGTTCGGCGGCGAACGCCTGCCGCTCGTCCGGATCGGGCAGCGCCGAGCCGTCGCGGACGACCCCGAGTTCGTTGCCGTAGCCGCCGTTCGGCGCACAGAAGACGCGCAGGACGTCGTAGTCGGTCACGGGGGCATTCAAGCAAACGGGGCGGAGCGGACGGACGGCCGTCCCGGTCCTCCACCGCACCGTGCCCGTCGCCGGTGGCCGGCGGGGCGGCGCCCGCGTACGGCACGTCCGGGCGGGCCGGGTCACGGTGTGGACGCTGTACCCGGTCCGGGCGTCCGCGCGTCACCGGGTCCCGGTAGGGTTCGCCTCCGGGAAGGGGAAGGTGAAGGAAACCTGATGAGCAGGGATCGCGGCACTGAGAGGCTTCGCAGGCTGAACCGGGGCGTCCTGACGGCGGCTTCGGTGACCGCCCTGGCGGTGACGGCGAGCGGGTGCGTGGTGGTGCACGGCGAACGCGAGGTGCTCCCGGCGGCCACCCGGGCCGAGGCCGCCAAGGCCCTGGAGCGGTTCACGACCGCGTACAACAAGGCCGACAAGGCCTACGATCCCTCCCTGGACGCCGAGTACACGACCGGCGCCCTCGCCGACATCGACTCCGCGCGGCTGGAGGCCGGCCAGGCCAACCACCCGACGGCAACCCGCGGCACACCCCGCTGAAGCTGACGGACGTGAAGTACACGATCCCGAAGAAGGCGGGCTGGCCGCGCTGGTTCCTCGCCGACGCCCGCGGCAACAAGGGCGGGAACGCGCGCTGGCTGCTGGTGTTCACCCGGCACGGCCTGGACGAGACCTGGCAGGTGGCCTATCTGACGCTGGTCGCCCCGGCTCCGTGCCCCGGTTCCCGACGGACGAGAACGGCTGGGCCGAGGCCGTGCCCGCCGACACCGCCGGCCTGGCGGTCCCCCGAAGGAGCTGAGCGAGGACTACGCCGACTACCTCCAGGACGGCGGCGGAACCTTCGCGGACGGCACGCACACCAGCGGCTGGCGGGAGCTGCGCAAGAAGCAGGAGCGCCGGCCGGGCCTCGCCCGGCAGTACATCGACGAGCCGCTGACCAACGGCGACTACGCGCCGCTGGCGCTGCGCACGCAGGACGGCGGGGCGCTGGTGTTCTTCACCACGCGCCACTACGAGAAGCAGACCGCCGCGCAGGGCGCCTCGGTGCCCACCCCGAACGAGAGCGTCCTGGCGCTGACGGAGGGCGAGATCAAGCAGTCCCTGACGATGGAGTTCGTCTCCAACGCGGTCGCCGTGAACCCGGCGAAGGACTCCGCCGACGACGGGGTGAAGATCCTGGGCCGGGTGCAGGGCCTGACGTCGGCCCAGGGGTCGTAGCGGCCCGGGATCGTCGCGGCGGGGGCGCGTCGGTCAGTGGCGCAGCGGCCAGGCCCCGGCGTGGTCGCCGCCGGACTGCGCGTACCGCGCGCACGCGTCGGTCAGCGCCTCCAGCAGCGTGAGGGGGTCGGGCAGGGCGTGCTCGGGGCCGCGCAGCCACCGCACCGCCTGGTCACCGGGCAGCCGGGCGGGCGGGACGAGGACGTACGAACCCCGGCAGTGCCATCGCAGGCCGGGATGCTCGTCCATCGTCTCGGGATGGCAGTCCAGCTCGCAGGGCCACCATTCGTCCTCCTCCTCGGGCGTGCCGCGGGTGAGGGTGAAGAACAGCATGCGGCCGTCGTCGCTCTCGGCGACCGGGCCGACCTCGACGCCGCCGTCCAGCAGCCGCGCCAGCGCCTCGCGGCCGGCCTCCAGCGGCACGTCGAGCACGTCGTGCACCATGCCGGTCGCGGTGATGAAGTTGGCCTGCGGCTGGTGCCGGGCCCAGCGCTCGATCTGGGCGCGGTCGGTCGTGGACTGGGTCTGCCAGGCGAACGAGATCGGGTGCCGGGCCGGGGTGGGGCAGCCGACGCGGTCGCAGGAGCACATGTAGCCGGCGGGGTGCGCGGCGGGCGCGAGCGGCAGGCCCGCCCCGGCGGTGGCCAGCAGCAGAGCCTCCCGGCCGCCGTCTCCGGCGGCCTCCTTGGGCCGGCGTCCGCGCAGCCACTGGGAGATTTTGCCCTGCCGGCCGGTCCGGCCGCCGAACTCCGCGCTCATCTATCCCTCGCCTCGCCGTCGTGCGCTCCAGCATGCCCTATGGTCGCACCAATCCGTGCGTCGGGGTCGCGGACGGACAAACTTCCCAGGTCAACGGGGAGCGAGGCCGTACAGCGCGTAGTCGACGAGGGTGTCGGTGTACTCGTACGAGAACGGGGCGGTGCGCTGCAGCCACCGCTGGGCGAGCGGCGAGACGAACAGCTCCAGCGCGATCCTCGGATCGATGTCGCGGCGCACCTGTCCGGCCTCCTGGGCGGAGCGCAGCCGCTCGACGTAGAGCTGGAGCGAGGGTTCCAGCAGCTTGGCGACGACGACGCGGCCGAGTTCCTCGTTGACGACGCCCTCCGCGGCCAGGGCCCGGCTGGGCCCCTCGAACCTGGGGTCGCGCAGTTCGTCCACGGTGGCCCGCAGGACGAGCTTGAGGTCGGCGGCGAGGTCGCCGGTGTCCGGGAAGGCGTACGGCTGCCGCTCCCCGTCCCGGCGTCCTGCTCCCCGATGTGCAGGAAGGCCTCCAGCAGGACGTCGGCCTTGGACGACCACCAGCGGTAGATCGTCTGCTTGCCGACGCCGGCGCGGGCGGCGATGCCCTCGATGGTGGTCCTGGGGTAGCCGACCTCGGCGACGAGCGCGAGGGCGGCGTCGTAGATGGCCTGGCGGGACCTCTGGCTGCGGCGCTTGTGGTCGGGCTTCTGGGCGGAGCCCTGGTCGGGCTTGTGGTCTGGCTTCTGCTCGGACATGGCCCGAACTTACCAGTTGACAAGACGCTGCGTCTCGTGGAGGGTTCTTTGTGCGAGACGAACCGTCTCGTCGCGAGTGTCGGAGAGGAAGGACACCCCCATGACCCGAGGCGGAGCAGGGAACATGCTGGGCGTCGGCGGACCGCGCCGGAACCTCGGCCGCGAGGCCCTGCGCGGCGGCGCCGGCGGCGCCGGGTTCGGCGCCCACCCGGACGCCAGGACGCACAAGCGCGAACTGGCCCGGAGGATGCGGGAGAAACAGCAGAGGCAGGAGCAAGGGCGGCCCGAGCGGGGCAAGGGCCCGAGCAGGGAAAACGGCCCGAGCAGGGACAAGGGCCCGAGCAGGCGCCGGGGTCCCGGCAGGAGCCGGTGAGCGGCGACGGCCAGGCAGTGCGACCGTGGGCCCGGGACGGCCGTGAGCCCGGGAGGTGACCGTAGGCCCGGGATGCGGCCGCGGACGTCGGCTAGGCGGTGGCCGGGGCGGCCAGGCGTCGCCCCAGTCGGCGTCGCGGGCCGCCCGGTACAGGTCGCCGTGGCGCTTGGTGACCGTCACCCGGTCCAGGGCCGGCTCGGTCTCGCACAGGTCGAGCAGGACCTGGCCCTTGCGGATCTGCGGTCGCCGGACGATCCGGGAGACGGCCGGCTCGGCGGGGACGCCGGCGCGGACGGCGGCGACGTAGCTGAACTTCTCGTCCTCGTAGGCGAGGGAGCCGCCCTTGACCTGGCGGTGCAGGGAGGAACGGCTGACCCGCGCCGAGAAGTGGCACCAGTCCGTGCCGGGCGCGATGGGGCAGGCGGCACTGTGCGGGCAGGGCGCGGCGATCCGGAAGCCGGCGGCGACGAGGCGGCCCCGGGCCTCGATGACGCGCTCGTACCCGGCCGGGGTGCCCGCCTCGACGATCACGACGGCCCGGGCGGCGGACGCGGCGGCGTCCACGAGCGCGACGCGGTCGGCGGCGGTCAGCTCGTTCAGGACGTAGGAGACGGTGACCAGGTCGGTGCCGTCGAGGGTGAGTCCGGAGCCGATCCGGGCCCGCCGCCAGCGGACGTCCGCGAGCGCCGGCTCCGCGGCGGCGATCTCCCGGCCGAGGGCGAGCGCGGGCTCCGCCCAGTCGAGCACGGTCACGGGCCGGATGCCCGCCCAGGTGTCGGCGACGGCCCAGGTGGCGGCGCCGGTGCCGCCGCCGACGTCGACGTGGTCGCCGGGCGCCCAGCCCGGGACGGCGGCGGCGAACGCGGCCAGGGCCGACCGCACCGCCTCGAACGTCGCGGGCATCCGGTACGCGGCGTAGGCGGCCACGTCGGCGCGGTCCCGCAGGATCGGCGCGTCGGTCGGGGTCGCCCCGCGGTAGTGGGCGATCAGCCGCTCCACGGCCTGCGCGGCCTGCCGGGCCGGCAGCCCGTCGAGCAGTCCGGCGAGGGCGGACCGCAGGGTGTCGGCGGCGGGGCGGCGGGCACGTTCACCCGGCGATTCTACGGGGCGGGCGTCCGCGCCCCGATCGCCGCTCGCCCCCGGGCCGCCGCCACGCCCACCCCGCCCTCACCCCCGCTCGCCGCCCCGCTCAGCCGCCCTCACCCCCGCTCGCCGTCCCGCTCAGCCGCCCTCACCCCCGTTCACCCGGGAAGCCGCCTGCCCGGGAAGCCGCCTGCCCGGGAAGCCGCCTGCCCGCGAAGCCTCGCCCCGCGCTCGTCACCCGGGCCCCGCGGGCCTCCCGCCGGCGGCCGGGTCAGCGGGCGCGGATCGCGTGGGCCAGGTGGGTCGCCACCGCGGCGCGCGGGCGGCTGTCCGGCCGGGCCGGGCGGCGGGATGGACCGCGTTGGCCAGGAGCACCAGGAACGTGTCCGTCGCCCGGTCGAGGACCAGCATCGTGCCGGTGAAGCCGGTGTGCCCGGCCGCCCCGCGCCCGGCCAGCTTCCCCATGAACCACGGCTGGTCGAGGGCGAAGCCCAGGCCCGGCGGCGTCAGCAGCAGGTCGACGAAGTCGGGGCCGAGGATGCGGGCCGGGCCGTAGGCGCCGCCGGCGAGCAGCGCCCGGCAGAACACGGCCAGGTCACGGGCCGTCGAGAACAGCCCCGCGTGGCCGGCCACCCCGCCCAGCGCCCAGGCGTTCTCGTCGTGCACGACGCCCCGCAGCATCCCCCGGTCGGCCTTGGTCCACGGCCGCCGCTGGTCCTCGGTCGCCGCCGCCTCGGGGCAGGGCCCGAACCGGGTGGCCGTCATGCCCAGCGGGCGGGTGATCCCGTCGCGGACCAGGACGTCGAGGGACCGGCCGGTGATGCGTTCCAGGACCTGCTGGAGGAGCAGCATGTTCAGGTCGGAGTAGCAGTAGGTGCCGGGCACGCCGACGGGCGCTTCGGCGCGCAGCATCTCCAGCCGCTCGGCGGCGTCGGCGCCGTCGTACAGCGGCAGTTCGGGCCGCAGCCCCGAGGTGTGGGTGAGCAGCTGCCGTACGGTGACGCGATGCCGGGCGGCGGCGTGGAAGTCCGGGAGGTAGGCGCCGACCTCGGCGTCGATGCCGAGCGTGCCCCGCTCGATCTGCTGGACGGCGGCGACGGACGTGAACAGCTTGGTGAGCGACGCCAGGTCGAAGGGGGTGCCGACGGTGACCGGCACCCGGTCCGGGGCGGCAGTTCCACGGGCGCGTCGCGGCCGGCGTCGTAGGAGGCGTGGCGCACGGCCCAGCCGGCCGCCTCCTCGACGGCGAGCACCGGGCCGCGCCCGGCGGCCACGACGGCACCCGGCGCCCACGGGCGTTCCCCGGCGGTGAGGGCGCGGACCTCCCGGACGAGGAGGTCCAGCCGCCCGGGGTCGAGGCCGGCCCGTTCCGCCGTGTCCCTGCGCAGTCTCGGCGCGCTCAGCTCGCCGCTCCTTCCGCGTCCGCGCGGGCGTCACCGGCCGCGCCGGTCGTGCCCGCGGTACCGGTGGTGCCGGTACGCCAGGGGCGGCACAGGCCCAGGAAGCAGCCCGCGGCCAGCAGTGCCGCGCCGAGCTGCACCACGGCCATGGGCAGGGCGGTGTCCTCACCGGCGATGCCGACGAGCGGGGAGGCGACGGCGCCGATGAGGAAGGAGGACGTGCCGAGCAGCGCGGAGGCGGAGCCGGCGGCGTGCTCGACCCGCATCAGCGCGAGCGCCTGGGTGTTGGGCAGGGTGATGCCCATCGCGGACATCAGCACGAACAGCGCGGCGGCGACCGGAACCAGCCCGACGTCGCCGAACACCCCGAGGGACATCAGCAGCAGGGCGGCCGCGGCGGCGATGACGATCGCGAGGCCGAGCGCCAGCACCCGGTCGAGCCGGACCCGGCCGACCAGGATCTTGCCGTTGATCTGCCCGACGAGGACCAGGCCGACGGAGTTCAGGCCGAACAGCAGGCTGAAGGTCTGCGGGGAGGCGCCGTAGATCTCCTGGACGACGAACGGGGACGCCGAGATGTAGGCGAACAGGGAGGCGAAGGCGAAGCCGCCCGCGAGCAGGTACCCGGAGAAGGCCCGGTCGGCGAGGAGGGTCCGCATCGAGCGCAGCGCCTCTCCGACGCCCCCGGTGTGCCGTTCGGCGGCGGGCAGGGTCTCCGGGAGCCTCGCCCAGACCACGGCGCCGAGCAGCGCGCCGAGCACGGTGAGGACGACGAAGACGCCCCGCCAGTCGGTCACCCGCAGGATCTGCCCGCCCAGCAGCGGCGCGACGATCGGTGCGACGCCGGATATCAGCATCAGGGTGGAGAAGAAGCGGGCCATGGCGAAGCCGTCGTACAGGTCGCGGACGACGGCCCGCGCGATGACGATCCCGGCGGCGCCGGCGAGGCCCTGCGCCAGCCGGAAGGCGACCAGTGTCCCGGCGGTGGGCGCCAGGGCGCACAGGGCGGTGGCGACGACGTAGACGGCGAGTCCGGCGAGCAGCGGGCGGCGGCGGCCCCAGCGGTCGCTCATCGGGCCGACCACGAGCTGGCCGAGCGCCATGCCGGCCAGGCACGCGGTCAGCGTGAGCTGGACGGTGGCGGCGGGCGCGTGCAGGGCGCGAGTGACCTCCGGCAGGGCCGGGAGGTACATGTCCATCGCCAGCGGCGGGGTCGCGGTCAGGCCGCCGAGGAGGAGGGTGACGAGCAGACCCGTGCGGCGGGCCTCCCGCAGGGTGCGGGACGTGGTCGGTGGCGGGCTGTGCGGTGATGTGGTGTCCGGTACGGATGCCCCGCGCTCGGGCATGCGGCCCCTCCCTCTTCTACGGATCCGGCACCTATGCTCTCAGCTCGTACGAACTGTTCGTACGAGCTGTTCGTACGAACAGTTCGTCTGAACCGCCCGCACGGACTGCTCGCCCGGACCGCTGCTGCGACTGCTTCCACGGCTGCTCGTACGACTGTGGGGGCGGGTGCTCGCGCGGCGCTGGGGACGGACCGCCGAAGCGGGAGCGGGAGCGAGCGAGTGGGGGCAGTGAGGGTGGGGGCGAGGGTGACCGGGCAGAGGGTGCGCTGGGGGATTCTGGCGACCGGCGGGATGGCGGCGCGGTTCACGGCGGATCTGCTGGACCTGCCGGACGCGGAGATCGTGGCGGTGGCGTCGCGGGGCGAGGCGTCGGCGAAGGCGTTCGCCGAACGCTTCGGCATCGGCCGCGCGTACGGCGACTGGGCGCGGCTGGCGCGGGACGAGGACGTCGACGTGGTGTACGTCGCCACCCCGCACGCGGCGCACCGGGCGGCCGCCGGGCTGTGCCTGGAGGCCGGCCGGAACGTGCTGTGCGAGAAGCCGTTCACGCTGAACGCCCGCGAGGCCCAGGAGCTGGTCGCCCTCGCCCGGGAGCGCGGGAGCTTCCTGATGGAAGCGATGTGGATGTACTGCAACCCGCTGGTGCGGCGTCTGAAGGCGCTCGTGGACGACGGGGCCATCGGCGAGGTGCGCAGCGTGCAGGCGGACTTCGGGCTGGCGGGCCACCTCCTCCCGGAGGCGAGGGACGGGGCGCTGCCGCCGTCGCACCGGCTGCGGGACCCGGCGCAGGGCGGCGGCGCGCTGCTGGACCTCGGCGTGTACCCGGTGTCGTTCGCGCAGCTGCTGCTCGGGGAGCCGGCGGACGTGACGGCCCGGGCGGTGCTCTCGGAGGAGGGCGTCGACCTCCAGACCGGGGCGCTGCTGTCCTGGGAGAGCGGTGCGCTGGCGTCGCTGCACTGCTCGATCGTCGGCGGGACGGCGAACACGGCGTCCGTGACCGGGTCCGCCGGCCGCATCGACGTGCCGTACGGCTTCTTCCACCCCGACCGGTTCGTGCTGCACCGGGACGGCCGCGAGCCCGAGGAGTTCGCGGCCGACCCGGCCGACGGGCCGCGGGGCGGTCTCCACCACGAGGCCCGGGAGGTGATGCGGTCCCTGCGCGCCGGGGAGACCGAGTCCCCGCTGGTGCCGCTGGACGGCACGCTCGCGGTGATGCGGACGCTCGACGCGATCCGGGACCGCGTCGGCGTCCGCTACCCCGGCGAGGCCCGGCGGGAGCGGCCGGTCACGCCGGTGTGAGGCCCTGGTTGCCGGCCTCGGTGACGAAGGACGCGGCCGTGGTCACAGGCGCTCCCTGGGTGGTCACGTGGGAGACGGTCCTGAAGTCGGCGCGCGCCGCGTCCGGGCCGAGAGACACGGTGACGTAGCCGCGCCGGCCGTCGTAGAACCTCATGTGCGGGTTGGCGGCCATGAGGGTCTCCCAGTTGGCCGGTTTCTCCGAGCCGTTGCCGCCGCTGGTGACGGACGTGGTGACGATCTCGGTGCCGACGGTCCGGGAGTCCGGGTCGTCGAAGTCCCGCTTGATGTCGAAGCCGTAGTGGACGTGCACGTCGCCGGTGAGGACCATCAGGTTCTGGACGCCGGCGGCCTGCGCGCCGGCCAGCACCCGCTCGCGGGAGGCGGGGTAGCCGTCCCAGGCGTCCATGGAGACCTTGGACGGCGGGGTGGTGGTGTCGTACCGGCGGGAGAAGGTGACCTGCTGCGGCACCACGTTCCACACGGCGTCCGACCGGTGCCAGCCGTCGATCAGCCAGCGTTCCTGGGCGTCGCCGGTGAGCGTGCGGCTCGGGTCCTCCGACTCGGGGCCGGGGTACTTCCAGCCGTCGCCGTAGGCCTGGTTCGTGCGGTACTGGCGGGTGTCGAGGACGTCGAACTGGGCCAGCCGGCCCCAGTGCAGACGGCGGTAGAGCCTCAGGTCGGGGCCGTCGGGGAGCTGCGGGCGGCGCAGCGGCATGTTCTCCCAGTAGGCGCGGTAGGCGGCGGCGCGGCGCAGCAGGAACTCCTCCGGCGGGACGCTGTTCTCGGGGGTGTCGGCGGCGTAGTTGTTCTCGGTCTCGTGGTCGTCCCAGGTGACGACGAAGGGGTGCGCGGCGTGCGCGGCCCTAAGGTCGGGGTCCGTCTTGTAGAGGGCGTACCGCAGGCGGTAGTCCTCCAGGGTCACCGTCTCGCGGCGGAACAGGTCGGGCAGGGTGCCGGCCGGGTAGGCGCGGGCGCCGGCGGAGGAGTTGACGGCGTACTCGTAGAGGTAGTCGCCGAGGTGGAAGACGACGTCCACGTCCTCCTCGGCGAGGTGCTTGTACGCCGTGTAGTACCCCTGGTCGTAGCGCTGGCAGGAGACCAGTCCGAAGGTGAGCGCGGAGGCGCGGCTGCGGTCGGCGGGCGCGGTGCGGGTGCGGCCGGCGGGCTGACGAACCGGCCGGCGCGGAAGCGGTAGTGGTAGACGTGGCCGGGGCGAGGTGGGCGACCTCGACGTGTACGGCGTGGTGGTACTCCGGGTGGGCGGTGGCCCGGCCGCGTCTGACGACGCGCCGGAACCGCTCGTCGAGGGCCAGCTCCCACTCCACGGTGACGCGCTGGGCGGGCAGGCCGCTGTCGGCCTGGTACGGGGCGGGGGCCAGGCGGGTCCACAGCAGGACGGAGTCGGGCCGCGGGTCGCCGGAGGCGACGCCGAGCGTGAACGGGTCGTCGGTGAGCCGGGCGGCGTCGAGTTCGGCCGCGCTCGCGGTGCCCGCGGTGGGCAGGCCGACGGAGAAGGCGAGCGCCGCGGCGGCGCCGGTGACGGTCAGGAAGCGGCGGCGGCCCACGTGGCGGGCGGCCGCGCGGAGTTCGGGGGCGTGCGGGGTCCGGTGGTGCGCGGGTGTCATCCGTTCCTCCCCTGGCGATGGCTGTGGGGAGCATTCGAACGGCCCGCGACGACCCGGGATGGGCAGGGACATGACCACTCCGTTGCGGAGTGATGAGTTCCGCCCGATGTCCCCACACGTACGCTGCGGACCCATGAACACCGTGAGAACTACCGAGGGAACGGCCGGAGCGGCGACGGAAGGAACGGCCGTAGCTGCGGCCGAGGCAACGGCCGGCGAGGAGGCGTCCGCGATGACGGAACGGCACAGGATCGGCGTGGTCACCGGGGCGGGCTCCGGCATCGGCCGCGCGGTCGCCGTGGAACTGCTGCGCGCGGGCTGGTCGCTGGCCCTGGCCGGCCGCCGCACCGAGACGCTGGAGGAGACGGCGGCGCTGGTGCCGGGCGCCACGGCCCTCGCCGTGCGCACCGACGTCTCCAGCCCCGACGACGTGGCGGCCCTGTTCGCCGCGGTGCGCGAGCGCTTCGGCCGCCTGGACCTGCTGTTCAACAACGCCGGCACGTTCGGGCCGGGCGGGGTGCCGGTGGAGGAGCTGTCCTACGACGCCTGGCGGCACGTGGTGGACACCAACCTCAACGGCGCGTTCCTGTGCGCGCAGGCGGCGTACCGGCAGATGAAGGAGCAGGACCCGCAGGGGGCCGGATCATCAACAACGGCTCGATCTCGGCCCACACGCCCCGGCCGCACTCGGCGGCATACACCGCGACCAAGCACGCCCTGACGGGCCTGACCAAGTCGCTGTCGCTGGACGGGCGGGCCTACGGCATCGCGGTGGGGCAGATCGACATCGGCAACGCGGCGACCGACATGACGGCCCGCATGCAGACGGGCGCGCTCCAGGCGAACGGGGAGGTGGCGCCGGAACCGGTGATGGACGTCGCCGACGTGGCGCGCACGGTGCGGCACATGGCGGAGCTGCCGCTGGAGGCGAACGTGCAGTTCGCGACGGTGCTGGCGACGGCGATGCCGTACGTGGGGCGGGGCTGAGGACCCGAACGAGCCGAACAAGGCCGTCCCCGCCGGGGTTCACACAATCGGAATTTGAACTTCCGCACTATTGCGGCCGGTGGGGAGCATATGCTCAACTCTCCTCCACCAGAGCTTCACAAACGGAGCACGGGTGGACAGCTGACCTCCACAGGCCATACCGAGGGGGAGGGCGGCAGCCGTTCCACACCGTCGGCCGGGGTGGGCTCCGCGCGGGACCGCGGAGCGCTGCGCCGACGAGTGGAACGGCTGCCGCACGGACGGCGGGCGGACGGTTGCCGCGCGGGCGCGCGGGCCGGACGGCTTTCGCGCGACGGCTGCCGCGCGGGCGGCCGGTCAGGCCTGGCCCGTCTCGAACCGCCGGATCCGTCCGTCCTCGTCGACGTCGAACATCCACCGGGTGCGCATCTCGCCCCAGGTGTCGTTGCGGTAGCGGGCGATGAGGGCCCGGCCGCCGTTGGACTCGTTGTCGACCTCCATGTGGCCGTTGGAGGAGAAGATCTCCGCGTCGATCCACTCGTCGAGGTCACGGTCCGTGCCGTCGTCCGCCATCGTCGCGTCGGGGGCGAGCACGGAGCGGAAGGCCTCGCGGTCGTGGGCGTTGACGGCGGCGACGAAGGCCCGGACCGCCGGGTCGCTGAGTCGGTTCTGCTGAATCGTCATGCCGGTCAGCGTCACACCGGCCCCCGAGGCCCGCCACCCGGGCGCGGCACGGGGCGGAGCAGGGGTGGACGGTGGTGAGGGCGGGCGGCCGGCACGAGGTCGAGCGTGCGCGGCGGCGGGCCCGGGGACCACCCGAACGGCGCGTGTGACAGGTCGCCCGAGGACCGCCGGTGCGACGGTGGAGGCCGGTGCCCGGCCGTTGCCGTGACGCCGGAGCCCCGCTCGCCCGCACGTTCTCACGAGGGAGTCGACGTGACCTGTTACGACCGGCGCGATCTCGGTCTGCTGCTGCTCCGCCTCGGCACAGGCGGCGTGCTGGCCGCGCACGGCGCGCAGAAGCTGCTCGGCTGGTTCGGGGCGGCGGAATCGAGGGGACGGGCCAGTTCATGGAGTCGGTCGGCTACACGCCGGGCAAGGCGAGCGCGACGGCCGCGGGCCTGGCGGAGGCGGGCGGCGGAGTGCTGCTCGCACTGGGCCTGGCCACACCGGCGGCCGGAGCGGCGGCGGCCGGGGCGATGGCGGGAGCGGCGGCGGTCCACGCCCCCGCCGGCTTCTTCGCCCAGGCGGGCGGCTACGAGTACGCGGTGTCCCTCGGCCTGACCGCCGCCGGCCTCGCGGTCACCGGCCCCGGGCGGCTCTCCGTCGACCACGCCCTGGGCCACGCCGTCAACCGGGGCTGGATGGTGCCGGCGGCGTTCGCGACGGTCGCGGCGGCGACGGCGGTGGTCGTCGGGGCGCGGAACAAGCGGGTACGGAAGGCGGCGGAAGGCGAACAGGAACCCCTGTTCGCCTGAGTACGGCCGGAGCGCCGGCCCCCATGGCAAGCTGCCTGCATGGACGAGAACGACCCTGGCGGCGACACCTCCGACGGCCACGGCGGCGATGGCGGCTACCGCGGCGATGGCGGCTACGGCGGCGATGGCGGCTATGGCGGCTATGGCGGCGACCTCTGGGACACCATCGACGACCTGTGGAAGTGGGTGGACGCGGGCTCACCGGTCCATGGCCGGGAGGGACTGCTGCTGCGCGTGCTGAAGCTGTCGGAGGAGGTCGGCGAGACCGCGCAGGCGGTGATCGGCGCGACGGGCCAGAACCCGCGCAAGGGCGTCACGCACACCTGGGACGACGTCCAGGCGGAACTGTGCGACGTGGTGATCACGGCACTGGTCGCGCTGCGCTCGCTGACACCGGAGACACGCGAGGTGTTCGCCCGCCACCTGACCCGGGTGAAGCGGCGCTCCCTGGGCACCTGACGCGCCACCATCGAGCCGGCCCACCACACGCCGCGGACGTGGCGGAGCCCGGGAGTCTTGTCCAGCTCCCGGGCCCCTGGGGATGCCACCCGTGCGCACGCCGGCGTCGTCGAAGAGGGCGGATCAGTCGTCAGACCGTCGTGTTCTGCCATTGAACTACCGCACCGGGAAGAGGTGCAGACGAGATTCGAACTCGCACCCGACGGTGTCCGTCCACCCCCGGTCGCACCGGCGATCGGCGGCGATGCTGAAGCTGGAGCGAGAGTCTGAGATTGACGGCACGGAGGCTGAACGCCCCGCGCCGGTTCAGGCTGACCTTCAGTTTCAGCTTGCGCTCATCGCGCGGACCGGTCCTCAATCCTGCCCGCGCCTGTGGCGCACCCCCGCGCTCGCACGCGGGGGCGTTCGTGGATACCACCCGTGGCCGCGCCGTCAGCCGAACAGGTAACCGAACACCGCGTCCCCGACCCGCTGGTCGGTGACCTCGGCCCCGTTGGCCTCCTCACGGGCGAACTTGACCGCCTGCTGGAGCTTCTCGACCCGCTCCAGCAGCTCGTTCACCCGCCGCGCCGGAAGGGCGCCGGAGAACTTCACCGTCGTCCAGTACCCGACGGCGATGTCCTCGTAGTACACGTCGACCTGGGCCGGGTGCTTGTCGGTGGCCTCGGCCTTGACGTGGTTGCGCGGCACCTTCTTCGTACGGATGGTGCGCACCGCGTCGGTCTTCCACCAGTCGGTCGACGGGTCGAGGGACCAGGACTCGGCGGCGTCCAGCACCGGCAGCTTCTTGACGAAGGCGTGCAGGTCGGTGAGCTGCTTCTCCAGGAAGAGCAGGTAGCTGACCGGCACGTCGGCGAGGATCGTGCGCCCGTCGACCACGACGTCGGCCCGGGCGGTGCAGTTGGCCCAGTCCTTGGTGGCGGTGACGTCGAACAGCCGGGTCAGCGACGCGGACATCTCGCGCAGTACGTCCTCGGCCATGACCTGCACCCGCGTGGACTCGGGCGGCAGCTGCTCGCCCTCCTCGTCCTTGGGCTGGTAGGTCCGCGAGATCCGGCGAGCAGCGCCGGCTTCTGCACCTTGTGGTGAGCCGCGGTCACGTCCTGGAGCGCCTTGCTCTTGACGCCCTTCTCGACGGCGATGATCTGGTTCAGTTTCGCCACGTCGTCCCCCTCTTTCGAACACCAGGACCGTAACGAGGAGTCGACCGCGTCCGCACCTGCATTTTCCCGCGCGACGTCGGGCCCACCGCGGTCAGCCACCTCCCGCCCTGCAGGGCTGAACCACACGACCAAAGCCTCCGGCTCCACCGCCCCGCCCGAGCGTGCGCGCCTCCCCTGCGCCACCCGCCTGTTCCTCCCGGCACCCCTGATCCTGAGCGCGGCGGGCTACGCGGCGACGGTCTACGTCGACAGCACGAAGCCCGAGGCCCACCCACCGAGCCCGTACGACACCGAGCCCTCGTCGGGCTGCTCCAGCCCGTCCGCCGACCCGGCCTTCTGCGGCCATCCCGACGACTCCCCGTGCCAGGAGAAGGACACGCTTCGCATCGCCCAGTGCCTACCCCCGTCACTGTTCTGCCTCGTCTTATCGGCGGCCCCGGCGACCTCCCCGGCCCCGACAGCGGTACCGGGGGCGCCTTGAGGGGAGCGGCAATGGGATGCGCGAAGATGGGGCAGACGAGTGAGGCTGTGCACCGGGTCTTCCTGGTACACCCTTCTGACCTGCGAATTTCCGGTATTGAAACGGCTGTGACCTGCTAGGACGGGTTGCAGAGGCAGTCGAAGGAAAACGCTCTGATTCGACCGAGGCCGCGACAGGCTCCGCTCCGAGGCGCGAGCTGTGGTCCCCGGCTTGGAGACCAACCACCCGTTGCGGGCGGGAAAGCATGCTGCTGGCTCCTGAAGCTGTCGGGGGCGGCGAGACCGCAGAGGCGGCGATCGGCGTCTCGGCCGGCCATAACGCACTTGCGCGGACGACAGATTGCCCCAGCAAAAGGCACCACAACGAGGAGGTCAACTTGGGTGACAGACGAGACAGATCGCCTGCGCTCAGGGGGCACACGGCAAAGGCACACGCTTATCTCCCCCACAGGCCTCATACGGCACGCCAAGGAATCGCACCCACTCAGGCGTAGGGCCTGTCCACCAGGACAGGCCCTGGCCCGGGACCGGCCAAGCGAGCCATGCGAGGTGCGCGGAGCGGGGCGCAGCCTATGCGTAAACTCAGTCAAACAATGCGCCCCCCATACGCAGGTGGTCAAGGATCCATTGGGCGTGAGGCCGCCACGAGCTCCGGAGGAGATCATGTCCACGTCCTCAGGGTCGTCCCGGTTGTCGTCACCCTGGCAGAGATCGCCCGCATCGCGGGAGTAGGGCGCGCCGCCGTCAGCAACTGGCGGCGGCGGTACGACAACTTTCCCTCCCCTGTCGGCGGCACCGACACGAGCCCGCACTTCTCACTTCCGCAAGTCGAAGAGTGGCTCAGGCGGGAGAACAAACTCAAGACGGGGCTGAACCCGCTCGACCGGCTCTGGCCGGAGTACGAGTCCCTGGGCGACCGGGATACGACGGGCCTGCTGGTGGCCCAGGTAGGACTCCTGCAGAGTAGCGTCAAGGCAAGCAGCCCGACGCTGGGCCCGCTCCTTGATCAGCGTCAGACCCGCCTTCTGGAGCGCACTCTCGAATTGGCTGAGCCGGACGAGAAGCACAGGACTTTCGACCTCCTTCTTGAGCGGTGGCTGCGGACCCACGTGCGGCAGATCACAACGACTCCGATGCAGCTGGCCCGGCTCATGGCCCAAGCCGCAGCCATGAACCACCCAGGACCAGTACGGACCGTCCTGGATCCTGCGTGCGGGGTGGGGACTTTGCTCGTCGCAGCTGGCCGACAGTGGGCTGCTGACCGTACGGCGGGATTGTCTTTCCTGGGCCAGGACAGCGACGCGGTTCTTGTGGAGCTGACCAAGGCGCGCCTGGCGGTCGGCGGATTTGCCGAGCGTGACCTGTCCAACATCTCGTTGGCAGCGGGTGACACGTTGCGGGCCGATGCCCACCCCGGAGCGCGGGCCGATGTGGTCCTTTCCAACCCGCCGTCGAACGAGCGAGACTGGGGTCACGCGGATCTCGCCACAGATCCGCGTTGGGTGTACGGGCAGCCGCCGCGCACCGAGCCGGAACTCGCCTGGGTGCAGCATGCCGCGGCGGCTCTGGCTCCCGGCGGCGTTGCGGTTCTCGTGTTGCCCCCGCTGTGGCGGCGCGCCGCGCGGGTCGCCGGATCCGGGCCGGTCTCCTGCGGTCCGGCCTGCTCCGGACCGTGATCGCCCTGCCACCCGGTGCTGCCCCGCCTTACGGCGTCGGGCTGCATCTGTGGATCCTGTGCGCAAACGGTGCCGAAGCCCCGGGCGGAGCAGACCGCGCGGCGATCACGTTCGTGGACACTACACACACCGCCCGTCCCGAGTCCGTTGAAAGAGGCGGCGTCGACTGGTCCGCCGTGACGGCACAAATCGTGGGGGTTCTCAACGGTACAAGCACGCTGGGAAGCGTCTCGGTGCCCGTAGTCGACCTGCTGGACGATCAGGTGGACCTCACGCCTGCACGGCGTGTTCCGAGGACACGGGTTGCCACCATCGTTGACCTCAAGCGTCTCTGGACACGGTTCGACGCGTACATGAGGGAACTTCGCGATGCCGCCGACGCCCTCTCGGCACTGGTACCCGCGGACGGCGACGAAACGGTCCCGCTCATCAGCATCGGCGAGCTGGAACGAGCCGGAGCCCTGGAAATCCGGACCGGACAGGGGCTGCCCGAGTCTCTGGTGCGCCGCGGGGAGCGTCAGGAGGACGAAGCGCGCGTCCTCACGGGTGCTCCGCTGTCCGGGCAGGCGCAGCTGTGGCTCCCGGCGTCGGCGGTCGCGGCGGGCGAGCAGGACGGCTCGCTCACGGTCACAGCGTCCCAGGACGTCATCGTCTCGGTGCTGGCCCGGGCCTTCGACGTACGGGTGGACACCGACGCCCCGTCCGTCCTGGGGCCCCAGCTCGCGGCGCTCAGGGCGAATCCCGCGGTCCTCGACCCATGGTTCCTGTCCGGCTGCTTGCGTGCCCCGGCCAATGTGCACAGGGCCGGCACGCACGCGTCCACCACGTCACGCATCGACGTAAGGCGTCTGCACGTCCCGAGGCTCTCGCTGGAGGAACAGCGCCGGTACGGGGAGATCTACCGGAAGATCACCGCCTTCGAACGCGAAATGACCGACATGAAGAGTGTGGGCGGCGAGCTGAGCCGGGCGCTGGGGGACCTGCTGGCCGCGGGCCACCTTCCCCGGGACTGACCCGGCTACGGCTCGGGCAGCCGGGCGAGGAGGTCGGCCACCTGCGCTTCGTAACCGGATTCAGCCAGCTCGACAGCGACCTCGCGGCAGCGGCTCGTCAGCCGGTGGGAATCCGGCACGGCGACGAGAGACAGGCTGTGCACCACCGCGCGCCAGCCACTGAACGCCCCGGCGAAGTCCCCTCGGGCATCAGGCATTCGGCAACCCCGAGGCGGGCCTCCAGCACGAGAGGATCCGAGGGGTCTCCGTTCTCGGCCACGTGCTGGTACTGCTCTTTCGCCTCCCCCGTACGACCGTCCAGCCGGGCGGCGTCGGCACACACCAGCCGCCCCTCCAGGACGATCGGCTCGCGGGCACCCCAGTCCGACACCGCCTTGGGCAACAGGTCGAGGAGCTCGGTGCAGCGGTCGCCAGGACCGTCGGTGAGCAGTTCCGCCCGAGCCTGCGCGATCCGCCCAGCGAACTGGTTGCGCCCCAGCCACCCGCCACGACGGCGGACCGGACGTCGTGATGTGGCCCGGAGGGTGGGACGCGTGTCCGCCGTGCCGGCCACCGGGCTCTCCCGCAGCCGATAGCGTGCGGTCGGGTCCGGATCCAGCTCCGGATCCGGGGCGGGGTCACCTGGCTTCGGCAGGAAGTCACGAAGAACGTCCAGTACTTCGTCGATGGTCTCGGGGCGGTCGGCCGGGGCCTTGGCAAGGAGGTCCCAGGCCAGGTCGTCCAGTTCCTGGGGAATGCCGATGTTGATGCTCCGCAGGCGCGGCGGCAGGTCCTCGAGGTGCTGGGTGTCCCTGTTCCGGTCCGGCTTGTCCTCGAAGGGCTTCTCGCCGGTGAGGAGTTCGAACAGCACACAGCCGAATGCATAGAGGTCCACCGAGGCGGAGATGTCCTGCTGGCCCCGCAACTGCTCCGGGGCCATGTACCCGGCGCTGCCCGGCGTCGCACCGAGTGCGGTGTAACGGGTCGCGTCGGGGTCGGTGAGGTAGGCGATGCCGAAGTCGAGGAGCTTCACTGCTCCGTTCGCGAAGGCGATGACCACGTTGCCCGGTTTCAGGTCACGGTGCACAACGCCGTTCGCATGCGCGTGCCCCAGGGCTTCGGCGACCTGAACGGCGACGGCGACCGCGGCGTCGAACGGGAATGGCCGGCGCATGTCCAGAAATTCGCGCAGGCTGACCCCCTCGACGTACTCCATGACGAGGAAGGGCTCCTCGCCCAGGTAGCCACGGTGCAGCAGGCGCGGGATCCCAGGGTGCTTCAATTCCTCGAGGATGACACCCTCGCGTTCGAACCGTTTCAGCAGTTCGACCCGGCGTCGCGCGCGCTCCGCCGGAGTGAATCGCCCCTGCGTGTAAGCGTCGAGCCGCAGCACCTTGACGGCGACCAACTGCCCGGTTTCCAGATCGGTGGCCGTCCAGATCGTGCCCATGCCGCCCTGGTCGAGCGCTTCCTTGACTCGGTAGCGGTCGTCGAGGACTTCCCCGGCTTCCACGCCTCACCCCGGCTGTTCATGACACGGTGTCAGCCACACTGTAGCGGTTCACGGATCACATCGAGTGAATCGCTTGACTCAGTTCACACACATAAGCTTCCCTGGGTGCGTTGGCGCTCTCGTCTCACCACGCCCGTAAGGGGTGCATCGTGTCGCTCCACCTGCCTCCGCCCGGAACGAACGGAGACATCCGACTCATCCGCACCTCGCTGCCACTGCTGCGCGAGGACCCTCAGGACTGCCCGCGCGGCAACGCCCTACGCGCCAGGGCACTGCTCGCTCAGGTTCCGCCGCGCCCGCGGGGCAAGCCCGTCGAGGACTTCGCCCTCGGGCCGGTCATGAGCGTCCTGGACGCGGTCGAGCACGAGGGAGAGGACGTCGACAGTGCTTTGACGCGGCTTCTGAAGAATCAGAAGTACCATGCAGGACACGCGAGTTGGACCGAATCAGCCGTTCGCTCCTACCTGCTGGCGCGCACGGCGCGCGAAACGCAGCGGCGCGTGCTCGGGCGCCCGCCGACCCTGCCGGTGCGCGCCCAGTGGACGGCCAGCACCCAGAGCGAGGTACCGGACGCCCGCGGTGCGATCCGCTACGAGCGCACGGCGTGGGGACGCCGGTACGCGTCCGCCGACGGGGCGGAACGCGAGCTGTGGCTGCTCTCCGTGAACTCCGTCAAGGGGACCGGCCGCCCGCGGAGATCGCGGAGGCGGCAGCCGTGGCACTGACGGGCACCCCTTCCCAGTCGGCATTCAGGGACATCTTCCGTCCCGCGCCCGGCAGCACCGTCCGACCGCAGCGCGTCCGGATCGTAGGCATCGGCTGCGGCAGCGGCGATCATGACGTGCTGGCCGACTGGGACGCCGACGAGGTCGAGCGGCGGTTCACCGAGCACGCCAAGCCCGTGCTGCGCCGGGTGGTCGAGGACGACCGGCTCAACCCCGGCTCCAGCTGCACGCGTTGCGAAGGACTGGTGGGTTGCGAACAGCCGCTCCGGGCTCGCGGCGTTCTCGGGGTTCCCGGGCCACGCCGCCCCCGCACCCGCCGCTCCGTGTCCGCGAGCGACCTGCGCGTCCATGCGCGCTGCCCGGCGCAGTTCCACCTCACCCGGGTACTGCACCTGAAGTCGGGGGATCCGGAGAGCGAGCCGATCCGCAGGGGACGTGCGGTCGACGAATGGCTCAACCTGCGTCACGAGAACGGATGCTGCCGCACGGCCCCCCTCCCGGACACTCTTCCCGGCCTCTCCCCGCCGAACTGCCGACCGCCCTCGCCCTGCTCGCCGAACACCAACGGGCCTGCCCTCTCGACGGCCTGCCGTCCGACGAGGTCGTACGGGTGCAGCCACGCCTGACCGCGTACGACCCCGAACTGGACGTCGTCCTGATCGCCGATCCTGACCTCCTGTACACCCGTTCCGGAGGCTGGATCTGGCACGAGACGAAGACGGCTGCGAAACCCCCCTGGGAGGGGCGCGCGTTGATGGAGACGTACCCGCAGCTCGCCTTCGCGGTGCTGATGATGTCCGCCGGAGTGCCCGGTGGTGATCCGCGCCGGTCGCTGATCGAGCTGGAGGTGCTGTACCTGGACGCGGAAGGGACCGGGAAGTCGCGCTGCGAGGAGATCGATCCCGGTGATCCCGACACCCGGACCGAAGCACGCCGCATCATCGCCGGGCTCGCCGGCCCCTGGGCGGTGGACGAGACGTACGCGCCGACGCCCGGCGGTCACTGCGGCGACTGCGAGGTGCTCACGCACTGCGCGGCCGGCCGCGCGCACCTGGAGGCACAGTGACCGCGACGACCGGCAACGGAATGCCGACCCACGACACCGACTGGTCCGCCCATCGCGGCATCCCTCTCATGCGCACGCTCGCCACCGC
The DNA here is from genome assembly GCA_003248315.1 of Streptomyces sp. SW4. Classification (GTDB taxonomy): domain Bacteria; phylum Actinomycetota; class Actinomycetes; order Streptomycetales; family Streptomycetaceae; genus Streptomyces. The sequence goes on along the minus strand of QKWM01000004.1, from coordinate 3,742,892 downwards.
TCTCACGGTGCTCGACGCGGCCACCGGCCCGAGGCCTTCTCCCTGCCCTACCCGCCCGAGGTCCAGCGCGCCCTCGACCGGACGGTGCTGGCTTGCCTGGAGCGCGGGGCCGAGCCTCCGGTGAGCCTTCCGGACCTGCTGTCCTGGTGCCGCGAGCGACCGGTGGCGGACTGGCCGGTGGACCTGCCGGCCGAGGCGGCCGGACCGGACGACCTGCTGCTCGACCCGGAGTCTTCGCGCCCCACCGAGTTGTGCTACGAGTGGGCGGAGCAGTTCTCGGACAGCGCGCTCGTTCTCTACGACCGTGAGATCATCCGCGCCGCGCTGCGGTTGTGCCGCGAGTACGGCGAGGAGGATGCGTACACCGAGTTCCGGCGGCTCCTGGTCACCCGGCCCGTCCTCACCTCGGCCGAGGAGTGGGCCGTGTCGATGGACCATGTACTCGACCCGGTGAAGGAGCTTCTGCGCCGCATCTACCGCCCCGTTCCGGACAGTTATCTGCGCGGTGATGTTTACGCGACCTGCGGCCGGTGCCTCACCCTGCTGACGCCGCTGCCCGATGGCGGCTGGTGGTGCGAGCGGGACCGCTGCCGCCGCCGGGGCCGGCCGCCGGTGGGGCGTCGCATCGCGAAGGAGGAGGCCGGTGAGCTGCTCCAGTTGGCCAGGCCGTTGCGCCAGTTCGTCACCGGTCCTGGACGGGCGGAGATGCAACTGGAAGGGCGGCTGACCGCGCTCGGGCTGAAGGTGCGGATGTGGCCGGCGTACGACGCGTACGACGTGCATGTCACCTTCCCGACGGCTGGGTGTGGGCGGTGGACGTGAAGGACTGGGCCCATCCGGCGTTCCTGGGGCGGGCCGCCCGGCCGGTGCCGCAGGAGCCCCGGTACGACGAGGCCTTCTGGGTCGTGCCGCAGGACCGTGTCGACGACCGGCCGGGCTACATCGCCACCTATGAGCGCAACCGCCCGGCCGCCGCCCGCCGAGTTCCGTTGCTCACCGACACTCACCTGCTCGCCCGCGCCGAGGACCGGCTCGCGCGCGTCGGCGGAGCCACGCGTAAGGAGGCCACCGGCGATGCGTGACCGCGACAGCTGGCACCATCCGGTCAGCAGGGAGCTCACCCGATTGTGGGACGAGGTGCCCGCCGAGCTCGGCGACGTCAAGCCCAGCCTGCTGTGTCAGGCGGAACTGGCCCTGCGGATCCTGGAGCACATCGCGCCGTATGAGCCCGCCCGCGGTGCCTACGTCCTGTTCGGCGGCTACAAGTTCGCCGGCGCCCGGGATACGTCACCTCCCCGAGCATGAGGTCATGCTCATCGCGGGCCGTCACCTGCTGTGGCATCTGCGCCGCGGCCGCGCCTGGGAGCGCACCCTGGAGACCTACCGGGGCCTGCCGGACCGGCTGCGAGCCTATGAGGTCACCGCGCTCGACCGGCCGGCGCGGCGGCGTGAGCCGGCCGTCGCCTCGGACCGGTTCGCCGTGTACGACGCCGCCCTCACCGCGCTGCCTCCGCTGGCCCGCAAGGCCCTGCCCCTCGCGCCGGCCGGCCGCGCCACCTTCGTCGACCGGCGCCGTCCCACCTCCGTGACGCTGCCCGAGGAACTGCGTCCCGACCCCGTTCCCGGTCACGCCCCGGAGGCGGGACGGCCAGGGAAGGGTGACCCGCTCACGATCAGCCGGACTGAACTCATCGAGACCGCCCGCTGGATGGACGCGACGGAGCGAGAGAACGAGGTCGAGAACCCGGGCCACTGGGAGGACCGCCTCACCGAGCTGCACATCTTCCCGCGTGACGCGGACGGGATGGGCTTCTCGCAGGAGGGTGATCTCCGGCTCGACGGACTGCTGCACCTGGCCGGCATGGTCGGTGCGGGCAAGTCGACCCTGATGACGCTCCTCGCGGTCTGGGGAGCTCGCCGGACTCCAGCGCTGCGCACCACGCTCGTCGTGGGCGACGTGGCCGAACAACTGCGCCTTACGGCTCTGTTCCGCGATCTGGGACTCACCGCCACGCCGGTGCTGGGTCTGACCACACGGGAGACCCATGTGCAGCGGCTGCACCGACGGCTCGCCTCCCGTGAGGTGCACAACCTGCTGGACCACGACGACCCGGGCTTCGACCACCTGAGCACGGTGTGCGTGGTGGACGCGCTGCGCGGGACCGAGGCGGCACAGCCCCTGCGGTTCGCGGACGCGCCGTGCACCTCGCTCTACCCGGAGAAGAAGCGCACGCGGGACGAGAACCCGGACTCCGGCGTACTGCCCGAGCCCTACCGGCCGGGGCAGCGGCGGTCCCCGTCCGAGGACGACCGCCCGACGGAGGTGAAGGGAACCCCGCACGGGTGCCCTCTGTGGTACGTGTGCCCGCGTCACCGTGCGGCCCGGGAGCTGGTCGACTCCCTGATCTGGGTGGCCAACCCGGCGAGCCTCGTGCAGTCGGCCGTGCCGCGCCACCTGGGCGAGGAGCGGCTGCATCATCTGGAACTGGCCTGCCTGCGCAGCGACATCATCGTCGTGGACGAAGCCGACTCGGTGCAGATGAAGCTGGACGAGATCTTCGCGCCCTCGGCAACGCTGGTTTCTCCCGGCCCCGAATCCTGGCTGGACCAGGTGCAGACCCACCGCATCGAGGAGCTGTCCCGGCAGGGTCGGTTGCCGCTCACCGACCAGGAAGTCGAGCGCTGGTCCTCGTCGCTCACGGTGGTGCACGCCGCCACGGACCGCCTGTACAAGCTGCTGATCTCCGACGCGGACCTGCGCGAGTGGGCCGACATCGAGTACTTCAGCCCCTGGACGCTCCAGGAGAAGCTGCTCAGCTCCTGGTTCGCGGGCGATACCGATTCCGGCGCTCCGGACGGGGTGTCCGACGAATCGGAGCTGTACGAGGCATACGAGGACGACGCTTTGGAGCCCGAGTCGGCCGGGCCGGAGATGGATGCCCACCGCGCCGAACTGACCGAGCAGTTCGACGACTTCCGGGACGATCCCCTGGGTGGCCGAGGCCCATACGGCAATACGACGGACCAACTGGTGCGCCTGGCCCAGGACCTGCTGACCACGCTGTCCTCCTCCGACACGCGCGAGCGCGTCCTCGCCATGCTGCGCCCGCTGCTCGCGGACACCCCCGCCTCCACCCGGATCCAGGACGAGGCTTGGCTCGATCTAACCGCGCGGCGCCTGGAGTTCATGCTGCTGCTCAGCGCCCTCCACCAGCGTCTAGAGCGGCTGGTCTTCCTCTGGCCACAGGTCGAGGCGGCCCTGCACCTTGACTCGACCGGCAACGAGCTGTCCCGCCGTCCGCCGCTCGACTACGCCCCGCTGGTCCCGGAGGCGCCGATGGGCAACGTTCTGGGGTTCCAGTACCTGCCCGACGATCGGGAACGCGATGTCGAGGGGCGGCACAGCGGCACCCTGCGCTTCTTCCGGTGCGCGGGCGTGGGCCGCGAACTCCTTCTCTCGCTGCCCGACGTGGGAGCCGACCCAGGCCGCGGGCGCAGAGGACCGCACGTCGTGCTGATGTCCGGTACCAGCTGGGCGGGCACCTCGACACGCGCGCACGTGGTCGCCCCGGTGGGCGCGGTCCTGACACCCTCATCACGGTCCCTCAAGGCCGTGAGTGAGTCGGAATTCAGTACGCACTTCCTCTACGACGACGAGGGCCGCCCCCTCAGCCTGTCGGGTACCGAGCCGAAGGCCCGGCCCGCCGCCTGCCGGGCGATGGTCAGCCGGCTCGGCTCCCCCGGCCGGGCGGCGCCCCGAGCCCGCTGGAGCAGGAACTGGCCAGGGTCGCCGACAGCCGCCGACGCCGGGCGATCCTCCTGGTCGGCAGCTACAAGGAGGCGCACACCGCGGCGGAGGTCCTGCACGAGATGGAGCGCTGGCACGGCCGCGTTCGTGTGCTGACCGCCGACGACGCCGACCTGGAGCAGGCCGTACGCGGCTCGGCGCCGCCCCGGTCGGAGGCGGACCGGGTCACGGCGCTGCGCCGGGGCGACCTCGCCATGTTCGCCCAGGACACCACGGCGGAGATCCTCGTGGCCCCACTGATGGCCGTCGAGCGCGGACACAACATCCTCAACGCCCAGCGCAACGCGGCTTTCGGTACGGCCCTGTTCCTCGCCCGGCCGCATCCCCGCCCGGACGACCTCGCCCTGGCCGTGTTCGCGATCAACGACTGGGCGACCCGGTTCGCCCGCGACGAACCCGGCCTGCCGCAGGGCACGTTCAGCGAGCTGGTCACGGCCGGGGCGGACCTGAACGCGGCCGGGCTGGCCTTCCGGCACGTAGCGCGCGCCGAGTGGCGCCGGCTGCTGTCCCGCCGCTACATCTACTCCCGCCTGTCCGACCACGAGAAGACGTCCTTCACCTGGGACCAGCTGGTGACGATCTGGCAGGTCATCGGCCGTCTGGTGCGAGGTGGGGTGCCCGCCCGCGTGGTCTTCGTCGACGCCCGGTTCGCGCCGCGTACAGCCAAGCTGCTGTCACCCGGCGCCGCGGCGGCACCGCTTCCGCAGGAGGACGGCCTGCTGACCGGTCTGCGCGACGTGCTCGCCCCCTACTTCGCGGAGGGCGCCCCGCCGCCCGACTGCCCCGATCCCGCGGACCCCGCGGTCGCCCGGCTGCTGTACGCGCCGCTGTACAAGGCGCTGCGCGAGATCGCACACCACACCTGCTGACCCGCATCCGAAAGGACCCTTGATCATGGCTCGCCCCTACGACTCCATCCGCACCGCCGCCGCACGTCCCGTCTCCTCCAACGCCTCGGTGGTCGAGCGATACCGCGCGCTGCCCTTTCCCGAGGAGTGGACCGGGGCGCTGCTGGCCCTGTGCAACGCGGGCCGTGACAAGCCGCTGGAGACGGTGCCCACGTTCCGTATGGACCAGGTCGTGCAGGCGCTCGCCCCCGACATCCTGGTGCGGCCCCGCCCCAACCGCCACCGCGGGGAGGGCCGGACTTCTGGCTGTACGCTCCCGAGGACGTGCCCGATCCGCTGCCCGACGCGGCGCTCACGGGGCTCCTCGGCGCCTGGCTGAAGGACCTGCGGCCTGAGCCCGAGTTCCGTTCGCTGCTGTCCGAGACCCGCTCGGCGCTGCTGGAGAACCCTCCCCAGTGGCAGGAGGGCGTCCCCGTGGAGCTGCTGCGCCACGAGCGGCCCACCGACGGTGGTACGGCCGCTCCGGAGCCGCGCCAGTTCCAGCTGTCCACCGACTGGCTTGCCCGGCGCATCCTCGCCCTGGAGCCCTATGACTTCGCGGGCGGCCGACTGCGTTTCCGGGCGATGCCGCGCGGGCCGATGGACAGGGGCGCCGAACTCGTTTCCCAGGCACTGGAGTTCGAGGGAAGCCGGGGTCCCGAGTGGTACTCCGTCGTTCTGAACATCACGCTGCAGACGGTCCCCTTCGACCCGCTGCCCCGCTTCCATGTGCACAGCCACATCCGCCGGTACGCGACTCGGGTGAGCGCCAGGACGGGGCGGCTGTACCTGCCGTTCGGCCGCCGCACCACGGTACTGCTGCGGCCGCGCGTGCCGTGGCTGCCCGGGGCGCCGGCGAGCGACCGGTTCGCTGTGGCGCGACTCGCCTGGAGCCGGGGCGGGTACGACTGGGTCGGCGGCGGGCCCGCCGGGATGCTGCGGAGCATGTCTCTCACGGAGTCGTTCCCGGACGCCGACGCCATCCTCACCGACCCGGCCGGCTGGCTGGCGGACGACATGCGTGCGGCGGTCCTGTACAGCACGGCCATGGGGACGCACGAGGTCGGACCCGGCCTGATGACGGACCAGCGCTCGAAGATCGTGGAGTGGGCCCTGCAGGCACTTCCGGAGCAGTTGGAGCCGGTGCCCGCGCTGATCCGCACCCGCCTGTCGGGCAGCACGCCCGGCAACCCCCGCCAGGAGCCCTCGAAGGAGCCGGCGAAGACCGAGGAGGAGCGCAGGCGCGCGGAGGCCCGGCGGAGCGGCACGGCCTTCGCACTGCGCCACCTCTCCCATGACATCTCCCCGGGTGAACTTCCCACCCTTGAGGCGCGGTTGCTGTGGCAGACCCCGGTCATGCGGGACACCGCGATCAACGCTCTCGTCGCGCACCTGGATCTGAAGGGCGACGGCGGCGCGCCGGCGACCGAGGAGGCCTACGACGGCACGGTGGTCCTGGAGTGGCAGTCCCCCGAACTCACCGTGCGGCTGCGCTGCCGCCGGCTCTCCCGCTCCCTCGGCCAGGACCTCGCCCTGCCGGAGGGCACCCGGCACTCGCGTGCCGCGGTCACCGCCGCGATCCGCGACCGCCGGCGGGAGATGACGGCCTTCCTCACCGAGGAGGGCGTCTCCTCGTCCGCGCCCACGCTCGCCCTGGTGGAGATCGACCGGGCCAAGGACTTCTCGTCCCCGACCACGACGCGAAATTCGCGCTGCGGCTGGGCTGCGCGGACGCCGGCGTGCTCACCCAGTTCATGGCCGTGCCCAAGAAGGCCAAGGGCTACAACAGCGAGAAGAACAAGGAGTTCCGGGCGGCGAAGGCCTGGGACGACGGACTGCGGCAGCTGGGTGTGAGGGTCCACCCCGAGCACAGCCTCGGCGAGCGTCTGCCCGCCGGCATGCGGTACGCGGCGGTGTGGATGGTGCGCAAGAACCGGCGCAGCCGCACCCGGTGGGCGGGACATGTGCCCGTTGCCGTGCTGGTCACCCCGGATCCGTCCGGTCAGGGATGGCCCGGGTGGAGGGCTGGGACGACGAGGCACGCGCCTGGGTGCCGTACCCGATGATGCTGCTGAAGCTGACCAGGCAGTGCGAGGTACCCAAGGACGTCGTCCCCGCGCCGCGCGACGGCGAGGCCCCGGTGACGAGGCCGTCCTGGTGGGCGGACATGGCCCAGCAGCGGCGGGCGACCGAGGAATGGCTCCAGCGGGTGCGCCGCACGCTGCGCGGCACGCCGACCGTACTGCTGGCCCACGGGCAGAACATGCGCTCGCACTGGACGTGGCTCCAGGACGGCACCGTGGTGGCGGACAAGTTCCGCGACGGCCACGCCCCCTCGCGCCGCCTGGACCCGGACCTGCGGCTGGTGCGGGTGCGTACGGCACGCAACCGGGAGACCGCCCAGTGGTGGGGCGTGAACCCGGACGGCCCCAACGGTCTGGCCGCCCACCTGTGGACGGACCCGACCGCTGACCCCGACAAGGCCCGCGTCTTCTGGTCCACGACGCCCAAGGCCCGCACCTTCAAGCTGTCGGTCGCCGCCGACAAGCTGGCGCCCCGCGTGAACACCAAGGGCAAGGTCACCATCGACACGGACAAGGCCGCCTGGAACCCCGGGCTGGTGGAGATCGCCGTTCTGGGGTGCCACCCCGGCGACGGCGACGTTCCGGAAGCGCTCGCGCTCGCCGTGCACCAGCTGCGGCAGGCCCCCGACCTGCCGGACGCGCTGAGCCTGCCGCTGCCCCTGCACCTCGCGGGGCTCGCCCAGGAGTACGTCCTGCCGACCCAGAACGAGGACGGCGGGGAAGGGCGCGAGGCCATCGACTCCGCCTCCGACGCCGACCCGGACACGGGGCGGCCCCGGGCGTCGAGACGGCTCCCGAGCCGGAGGAGACGGACTGGGAGCAGCTTGCTTTGACGATCCCGGCGCAGGCTGCGGCTGTGGAGAGGGTGCAGGAGACCGAGCCGCGCTGAGCTCCGCTACCGCCTCCCGGCCGCCTCCCTGGCCCACTGGCGGACGGGGCGCGCTTAGTGAATGGCGACCTGCGCCCAGCCAGGCCCGGGAAGGCGTTCTCTGCCCGGTTGACTTACCTTCCGCCCTAGGTGCCCTCGGACTGACCTAGGATCGTCAACGATTACTCACCCGCAGTGACAGGGCGGGAACGTACGGGTCATGGATGAGCTTGGGGGCCGTCAAGTGCCTCGGGGTGAGCGGATTGCCGGTCGCTATGAGCTGTTGGCGCCCATCGGTCACGGGGCGATGGGCGAAGTGTGGGAGAGCACCGATCTGCGCCTTCAGCGACCGGTCGCACTCAAGTTCATCCGTCCGGCCCTCCTCGACTCACATGACGAACGTCAGCGCGTCGTTCGGCGCTTCCGGCGTGAGGCCGCCGCACTCGCCGGAGTCGACCATCCCCATGTCGCGACCGTGTACGACGCCGGTGAGTGGAAGGCGATGCAGTACCTCGTGATGCAGCTCGTCCCGGGCATGGCGACTCTGGCGGATCTGGTGTCGGAGCGCGGTCCGCTCACTGTGGAGGAAGCCGCCGCCGCGGGCGCACAGATCGCTGCCGGGCTGTCCGCCGTACACGCGACTGGTCTCGTGCACAGGGATCTCAAGCCGCAGAACGTCATGGTCGCTCCCGACGGCGCCTTGAAGATCATCGACTTCGGTTTGGTCACTGCGCCCGGCGCCGCCCCTACACGGCTGACTGCCCCTGGGGAGGACATCGGCGCACCGGACTACCGGGCCCCGGAGCAGGCAGGTGGCCCCCATTCCCGCGTCGACCATCGGGCCGATCTCTACTCGCTCGGCTGCCTGCTGCACTTCATGCTGGCCGAGAAACCCCCGTTCACCGCCCCGACACCGGCACTCGTCGTGCTGGCACACCGGGACAGCACACCCTCGGCCCTCACCGCCTTCCGCCCCGACATCCCACTGCAACTCGAGGATCTGGTCTTCCGACTCCTCGCGAAGGACCCCGACGAGCGTCCCGCCGACGCCGCGTCGGTGTACTCGCTCCTGGCAGCCCATGTCCCTCCGTCGGCACCCGACGCCTCGTGGGGCTCCGCTCCGCACGCAGGTATGGACGTCACTCGACCGTTCCGGTACCCGGCCTCTCCGCGACCGCCGGCGGCCCGGGTCCACGGCGGAATGCGGGGGAGCGATGAGGGACCACCGTGTGACGGCAGGCGAGTTGATCGACGGCCGCTACGAACTGGCGGAGCTGCTCGGCAGAGGCGGCATGGGCGAGGTGTGGGCCGCGTACCATCAGCGGCTCGATCGGTCCGTGGCGGTGAAGCTGCTGAGGCCGCCGACGACCGTCTCCGGGGTGCCGCGCCGACTCGATCCACAGGATCCCGCCGTCATCCGGTTCACCCGGGAAGCCCGGCTGATGGCCAAGCTGGAGCATCCGTACGTACCGGTCATCCATGACGCGGGCACCCATCGGGCGAGCTGCCTCTATCTGGTGATGCAGCGCGTGTACGGGCACACCCTGGACCGGCTAGTGCTTCAGCGCGGGCCCTTTCCCGTGGAGTGGGCCGCAGCGGTGGGCGCCCAGGTGTGCTCCGTGCTGACACAGGCCCACGGACGCGGCTTCGTACACCGGGATCTCACGCCCCGTAACGTAATGCTCACAGCGGACGGCACGGTTCGCGTTCTCGACTTCGGGATCGCCACCGCCCTGCAGAGCTCGGACGGGCCACGGCTGACCGGCGCCGGCACGGTGGCGGGAACCCCGGGCTTCATCTCGCCCGAGCAGGGCAGGGGCCAGGTGGCGACACCCCTCAGTGATCTGTACGCGCTGGGATGCGTGCTGTACGAGATCCTGGGTGGGCGACCACCGTTCATCGCCGACGAGCCGCTGGCCCTAGTGGTCCAGCACATCACCGACGACCCGGTCCCACTGCACCGGCTGCGTGAGGACGTACCGGCCGAGCTATGCGATCTGGTCTCCCGCCTGCTCGCGAAGCGTCCGGAGGACCGCCCGGCGAACGCGGCCGAGGTCCGGGAGGTCCTCGCACCGTGGGCCGAGCAGGCGGTACCGAAGGCCACCCGTGCGGCGGCTCTAGGGCCCGGCACAGCCACCGTAAGTGTTTCGCGGGGCGGGCTCGGCCGTCCGGGCAAGCCTGTTCCGGGCCAAGGGCACGCCCCCTCCCCGGAGCAGGCGCCAGCTCCTCCCCCGGCAGCACAGTCTCGCTCCCAGCCGCAGCGATCACCATCTCCCTCCGGCACCGGATCACCCACGCACGTGGGCTCCGGTGACTTGCGCGAGCGCGCGCGAGGCCTTGCCGCGGATGGACGGTTTTCCCAAGCGCTGGAGCTGTTGAGCAGGGATCTCGACGCGGTGCTGCCTCGTTTCGGCCCCGCTGATCCGGAGGTCGTCTCCCGCCGACTCGGCATCTTGCGGCTGCAATTAGAGGCCCAGGAGCTGCAAGCTGTGCGCGACGGCTGTCTGGAGCTCGCGGACACCCTCGCGTCGGCCCGTTCCGCACCGGACGCGGACCTCGCGACGTGCCGGGTGATGGCCGCCCGCTGCCTTGCTCGACTCGGACACAACTCCGACTCCCTTCGGGAGCTTCGTGAGGCGCTCGATCTTCAGAAGACGGTGCTTTCCCCGCTGCATCCGGAGGTATTGGAGACCCGGCGGGAGATCGCCACTGTGCTGGCGGGTTCGGGCTCGCCCGGTGAAGCCCTCGAGGCTTTGCGCTCCCTCGCTGACGATCAACGAACCGCGCTGCCTCCGGACCATCCCGCCCATGCCGAGGTGGAGCGGCTGATCAACCGTCTGAGCCGCCTGATCCGCACCCTCCCTCTCCTGAGGTAGCCCGACAGCCATCCGTCACAACCCCAAAAAAGAATGTGCGTGAACTCTGTCAACGAACGAGCCGCTCGCTAGGATGAGCGTCCCGGTAGGCACCGCCGTTTCGCCGATAGTGGAGGATGTCCGCATGCCCGGTACCGCCCGTACTTCCGAAGCCTCCGCAATCGTCGCGCCACCCAAGGAGAACGATCTCGTCCAGGTGCGCGGCCAGAACTGGGTGGTGTCCGGTGTCGAGGCCGCCACCGCCGGCGATGCCACGGTGGTGCATCTGCAGTCCGTCGCCGACGGCCGCTACGGCGACACTCTCTCGGTGATATGGGAGGTGGAGCCGGGACGCCGCGTGCTCCCCGCCGGCTCCCTCCCCGACGCCTCCGCGGGAGGGTTCGACCCGCCCGAGCAGCTGGCCGCCTTCCTCGATGCCGTCCGCTGGTCCGCCGTCGCCTCCGCCGACGTCAAGACGCTCCAGGCTCCCTTCCGGTCCGGGATGGCCATCGAGCCGTACCAGCTGGAGCCGGTCGCCCGCGCCGTCGGCGCCCCCCGTGTCAATCTGCTGCTCGCCGACGACGTCGGTCTCGGCAAGACCGTGGAGGCCGGCCTGGTCGCCGAGGAGCTGCGACTGCGCGGCCGAGCCCACCGCATCATGATCGTCTGTCCTGCCGGGCTCACCCTCAAGTGGCGCGACGAGATGGCGGACAAGTTCGGCCTGGAGTTCACCGTGGTCGACTCGGCGTGCTGCGCCGAGCTGCGCCGGACGCACAGCAGCGCCGCCAACCCGTTCCGGGTGTTCCCGATGACCATCGTCAGCCTCCCCTGGCTGCGTACGCCCAAGGCGCAGCGGCTCATCGACGAGGTGCTGCCGCCGGGTGGATCAACGGAGCTGCCGGGCCGCCCCGGCCGCCGTACCTTCGATCTGCTGATCCTGGACGAGGCGCACCATGTCGCCCCGAGCGCCCCCAAGCAGGTCTACGCCGTCGACTCCCAGCAGACCAAGCTGATCCGGCGCCTCGCCCCCCACTTCGAGCACCGGCTCTTCCTGTCTGCCACCCCGCACAACGGTTACCAGGAGTCCTACACGGCGCTGCTGGAGCTCATCGACAACCAGCGCTTCTTCCGGGGCGTCGAACCCGACAAGGACGCCCTCGACGACACCGTCGTACGACGTCTGAAGACCTCGGTGACGGACGAGGACGGCAACCCGCGCTTCCACACCCGGGAGTCGAAGGCGCTGCCCGTCGAATATCCGGAGACGGAACGTGAGATCCACGCCCTGGTGACCCGTTACGCGGAGTTGCGCAAGAAGCGTGTCGCCCCCGACCGGCGCGGCGGCCGCAAAGCCGTCGACCTGGTCACCCTGCTGCTGAAGAAGCGGCTGTTCTCCTCCCCCGCCGCTTTCGCGCACACGGTCGGCGTCCACCTGGAGTCGGTGCGTGCCAAGGCCAGCGGGGCCAAGGACGTTCAAGCCCCGGTCGAGACACCGCTGTGGATCACGCAGTACGAGGACTATGCCGCCGAACTCGACGACGAGGAGCTGTCCGAGGCCGAGGACGACGCGATCACCCGCGCCGCCACCGTCACCCCGGGATCCTCCACGGACGAGGCCGAGCTGCTGGAGCGGATGGCCCTCTGGGGTCAGGCCCACCAGGCTTCCCCCGACGCCAAGGCCAAGGAACTCATCAAGACCCTGAAAGCCATCTGCCTCACCGGCGGGACGTGGGGCAACGAGCGGGTCGTCGTGTTCACCGAGTACCGCGACACCCAGGACTGGCTGCTGACTCTGCTCCAGCAGGAGGGCCTCGCGCAGGAAGGCCGCGTCCTCACCCTCCACGGCGGGAAGAGCGCCGAGGAACGGGAGCAGATCCGGCTCGCCTTCCAGGAGCCGCCCCACACCCCCGAGGGCAAGGTCCGCATCCTCATCGCCACCGACGCCGCCAGCGAGGGCATCGACCTCCAGGACCACTGCCGCCACCTGATCAACTACGACATCCCGTTCAACCCCAACAAGCTGGAACAGCGCATCGGCCGTATCGACCGCTACGGCCAGCGCCACAAACCGCAGATCATGCACTTCGTCGGCGCCTCCTGGGACAAAGCCAGGACCGATGTGTACGAGGCGGACCTGGAGTTCCTCGCGCGTATCGCGAGGAAGGTCGCGCAGATGGAGGAGGACCTCGGCGAGGTGAACGCCGTCCTCGCCGAGAAGGTGCAGCTGCGGATGACCGGGCAGCTCAGTGATTTCGACATCGAGCACGCCCGTGCGAAGAAGATCAAGGGCCGCCCCACGGGCGGCAAGGTGGACGCCGAGCAGAACGTCACCGAGCAGGTGCGGCGGCTCAGCGCCCAGCTGAAGCAGACCACCGCCGAACTCGGCATCACCCCGGACCGGATCGCGCGCGTCGTCAACACGGCGCTCAATCTGGCGAGGCAGCAGCCCCTCGTGCCCTGCCTGGACGAGAACCCACAATCCGAGGACGACTTCCGGCAGGGCCTGTTCACCGTGCCGCCGCTGACCGGCTCCTGGGAGCGGGCCACCCGCGGCCTGCCCGACAAACTCCGCCCCGACGTCCTGCGCCCGGTGACCTTCGACGCGAAGGCCGCCTCGGGACGCCCCGACATCGTCCTGGCCCATCTGAACCACCCGCTGGTCGCCATGTCGACCCGGCTGCTGCGCGCGGCCGTGTGGAACGCGGACAACGTCGACCTGCGCCGCATCACAGCCATCGTCAGCGACGATCCCGCTCTGGAGACCACATTCGTCGGCGCGTACGCCCGTTTCGTGCTCGTCGGCACGGACGGGCAGCGCCTCCACGAAGAGATCCTGCACGCGGGCGGCTGGATGGGCGAGAACGGCTGGCAGCGCCGGCTGCGCGGGGTGGAGGCGGTCGGTGCGATCCTGGACCGCGCGCTCACCGAGGGCCGCCCCGCCCGGGACCGTCTCCTCCACCGCCTCCGGCAGAGCTGGCCGAAGACGTACGAGGGCCTCACCCAGTCCATCGAGGCACGCGGCAAGGAGCGCAAGGCCTCCCTGATCGACCGGCTGGCCGAGCGCCAGGCCGACGAGGAGAAGCGCATCAACGCCACCCTGGACCGTCTCCAGCGCACGCTGCGCAACCGGCTCGGCGAGACCTCCCCCGGCACAATTTCCCCCGCGGGCGCGACGGACGCGCTGTTCGGCCTGGACGAGCTGAAGGATCCCGACGAGCGCCGCCAGCTCGCCGACGACCGCAAGCGCTGGCGGGCCCGGCTCGACGGCCTGGAGGACGAGCGCAAACGCGAGCTCGCCGCGATCGCCGCCCGCTACCGCGACCCGCAGGACCACCTCTTCCCGGTCGCCGTCGTCTTCGTCATCCCCGCCAAGGAGGCCTACTGATGAGCCCCGCGCCCCGCTCCCGAGGCCGCCGCCCCTCCGCCGCCGCGATCCGCGCCGCCAAGGCGTCCGACGGCAAGCAGCAGCACCTGGACTGGCTGAACCTCGTCGAGGTCTCCGGCCCCTTCCTCACCCTGCCGGTCCTGTTGCGCACCTGGCCGCAGCTGGAGGGCGTCCCCAAGGAGCGCCGCGCCGACATCCGCCTCCACCACGGCATCTGGCAGGACGACCGCAAGGGCGCCGGCCGCCTGGGCTGGATCGACTTCCAGCTGCGCACCTTGCTGGAGTGGGGCGACGCCCTGAACCTGCGGGAGGGCGCCGGACTCTTCGGCGACAGCGGCGAGAGCCTTGCCGAGGACGACGCCCTGCTCGACCGGTTCGCCGTCAGCCCCCCCGGGTCCGACACCACCGTCCGCCCCGACTTCGCGCTCGTCCGCCCCGGAACCGACCCCGCCGCCGAACCGGACACCGCCGCCCCCACTCGCCACGTACCGATCCTCGGCCTGGTCCTGCCGCCCGACACCGTGCCGACCCGGCGTATCAAGGGCGACTCCTGGTCGGCGAGCGGAGTCGACCGGCTGGCCCACGTCCTGCGCCACCACGGCGTCGAGCTGGGCCTGGTCACCGACGGCCGCTGGTGGTCCCTGGTCTGGGCGCCGCCCGGCGGCGTCACGACCAGCGCCACCTTCGACACCATCGCCTGGAACGAGTCCGCGGACCTGGTGGCGGTCCGCGCCTGGGTGTCCCTGCTGCGGCGCGGCCGGTTCTTCGGACGCCCCGAGGACGAACTCCTCCCCGCGCTGCTGCGCGAGAGCCTGGACGGTCAGGAAGACGTCACCGAGGCCCTCGGCATCCAGGTCCGCCAGGCCGTCGAACTCCTCGTGGACTCCATCGGCCGCGCCGAGGCCAAGATGGTCAAGCGCGGCGGCAAGGGCTTGTCCGGCGTACCCGCGAGCGAGGTCTACCGGGGTGCCGTCGCGGTCATGATGCGCGTCGTCTTCCTGCTCTTCGCGGAGGAACGGGGCCTGCTGCCCGCCGACAACGAGCTGTACGCGGAGGCGTACTCGGCCGGGCGGCTGTACGAGACGCTGGACGAGCGCCGCCGCGCGGACGGCGAGGACTCGCTGGAGCACACCACGGCCGCCTGGCACCGGCTGATCGCCCTCTTCCACGCCGTGCACGGCGGAGTGAACCACCCGCTGCTCACACTGCCCGCGTACGACGGCTCCATCTTCGACCCCAAGCGCTTCCCCTGGCTGGAGGCGGTCCCGGAGGGCGCGGACGGCACGGACGCCGACGCCACGCGCGCCGCCGACGGCCACTCCTCCCTCCTCCCGATCGACGACCGCACCGTCCTGCACGTCCTCGACTCGGTGCAGTTCGTCGTCGTCAACAAGGAACGCCGCCGGCTCACCTTCCGCGCCCTGGACGTCGAGCAGATCGGCTACGTGTACGAGGGCCTGCTCTCCTACGACGGCAAGCGCGCCCAGGACACCGTGCTCGGGCTCATCGGCAAGCCCGGCCTGGAACACGAGGTGGGCCTCACCAAACTGGAGGAACTGGCGGCGCCGTTCGGCGTGGGCGCGCGCGCCGTCCCGGGTCAGAAGCCCGACCTGCCCGGCCTCGCGAAGAAGCTGTACGAGCGCTTCAAGGACCCCAAGCCGCCGGCCACGGCGTCGAAGATGGAGAAGCTGCTCGCCCCCGGCGACGAACAGGCGCGAGGCAAGGCCCTTCACCGCCTGCTCGCGGTGACCGAGAATGACCGCGAACTCGCCGAACGCATCCTCCCCTTCCACGGCCTGCTCCGCGAGGACCTGCGCGGCCTGCCCGTGGTGATCCCGGAGGACGGCCTGTACGTCACGGAGTCCCGCCTCCGCAAGAACACCGGCACCCACTACACGCCGCGTGCCCTGGCCCAGCAGGTCGCCGAGGGAGCGCTGGAGCCGCTGGTCTACCGTCCGGGCCCGCTGCAGACGGCGGACAAGAAACAGTGGAAGCTCGTCAAAGCGAACGAGATCCTCAAGCTCAAGGTCGCGGACATCGCGATGGGGTCGGCGGCGTTCCTGGTCGCCGCCTGCCGCTACCTCGCGGACAAGCTGATCGACGCCTGGGTCGAGGAGGAGGACGAGGAGGCCCTGGCCTTCCGCGGCAGCCACCGCGACCAGGCGGGCGCGGTCACGGCGGCGGACGCGGAGAGCGACCCGGTCGTGATCCGCGCTCGACGCCTGATCATCGAGCACTGCCTCTACGGCGTGGACATCAACCCGATGGCCGTGGAGATGGCCAAGCTGTCGCTGTGGCTGATCTCCATGGACCCGGAACGGCCCTTCACGTTCCTGGACGACCGGCTGGTGGCGGGCGACTCGCTGCTGGGCATCACGTCCCTGGAACAGCTGGAGGTCATGGACCTCGACGCCCGGCGGGGCCGCGAGCGGCACAAGCGGGGCGTCATCGACTTCACGGCGGGCGTGCGCGAGCTGGTCCACGAACTCGCCGAGGACCGCAAGCGGATCGGTGACATGCCGGGCGAGACGCTGAAGGACATCGCGGACAAGCGGACGATACTGGCGGACGTCCAGGAGCGGGCGAAGCGGGTCAACCTTCTCGCCGACCTGACGGCGGGGGCCGCTCTTGCCTCGCACGGCAGTGGTCCACTGCCGGCTCGGGAGTCCCTGAAGAAGGAGATGGCCCGGCACGGCTGGTCCCTGAAGCGGTCCGAGGCTCCCATGGCCGCGGCGGGCATGGGCTTCGCCGTGGCGAAAGGGCTTGAGGGAGCCACGGAGGAGGCCCGCTCGCTGGCACGGGAGTGGCTCGCCACGGATCTGCCGGAAGGCGGGTTCGAGAGGGAGCCGGTGCATTGGCCGTTGGTGTTTCCGGAGGTGTTTGAGGGGGGTGGGTTTGATGCGGTGATCGGGAATCCGCCTTTTCTTCAGGGAACAAAAATTAAAGGCACCTCTGGCGACTCGTACCGCAAAAACGCCGCGGAAACCATTGCAGGCACAGGAACAGACAAGGCGGATCTCGTAGCTTTCTTTTTCCTCCGCTCTCACAAGCTTTTGAAGCTTTCAGGACAGTGCGGACTAATCGCAACCCAGACTCTAGCTTATGGGGACACCGCGAAGGCAGGACTAGCAAAAATTGAGAGCTTGGGGCGAAAAATTCGAGTTGCCGAATCAATGCGCCCATGGCCTTCAAAAAATGCCAATATTGACTACTGTGCGATCTGGACCGCACGAGCGACCGATCTGCAGACACAAGCAAAATTGAACGGGAGGCCCGTCCACGGCGTGACGCCTCATTTGCTGCCGACTTCGCGGTCAACTGAGAGCAGAAAGCCCTTGGCAGAAAATTCAGGAATAGCTTTCGAAGGATCAAAGGCAGACGGGCCGGGATTCATTATCTCGGAAGAGGAAAAAAATATCCTGGAAAAACTTGACGCGCGCAGCAGTGAAATAATTCGCCCTTTCCTTGGCGGCCGAGACGTAAACCAGCGACCAGGGGCAACCGCAAGCCGCTGGGTTATCGACTTCCGGGACATGCCGTACGAGGAAGCAAGAAACTATCCGGCATGCATGCAACACGTCGCCAGGCAATTGGGAATTACGCCGACCAGTCAAATTCCGAGCACTTCTTGGTGGCGTCATGCCCGCCACCGCCCGGAACTCTATCGGGCAATTAGCGGTCTTGATCGAGTCATCGTGATGACCAATAGCAGGAACTTCTATCCAGAATTCACCGCCAATGGGCAGGTTTACCAGCACAAGTTGGCTGTATTCGCCTCAAGCGATGCCGCTTTTCTGGCGACACTGTGCTCATCAATACACCAAGCCTGGCTATCTGGAGCGGGAGCCGCAGGCGCCCTCCCCACTTACTCGCTTTCTGGCACCTTCGCATCATTCCCTTTCCCACCCCTCACCAGCGAACTACGAGACGTGGGGGAAAAATTTCACGTTGAACGTCGCAGAATCAGCATCGAGCGAAGGGTGGGGCTAACCAGCATTTACAACATGTTGAATGATCAAAAAAACGAAGATCATGAAATTGTTAGCCTTCGTGTTCTGTTGCAACAGATCGACGAGGCTGCTGCCAGGGCATACGGCTGGGACGACCTCTTGGAAACATCCAACCGTTTGGAACACGGATTCCATGAGACCGATCAAGGCACCCGTTATACCGTGGGACTCATCGTCCGCACCGAAATCATTGACCGCCTCCGCGAGTTGAATCACGAGCGCTACGCCGCCGAGGTCGCTGCCGGACTTCACAAAGGAAAGTCCGGCAGCAATGGGAGGCGAGGGAAGGGCGCAGCGAAGAAAATAATGCAACGGGAGGAAATTCTCTGCGCCGAGGAGGGCGACCCAGTTCAAAAATTCGAGGACAACGGGATCTTTCCGCCGCAGGATTCTCTCTTCTGATTGAAACACCGCCGGGTCGCCGCCACTCACAACACCGGGCGGCGACCCGCTCTTCCCCCACGCGCAACACCCAGACCCCATTCACTCCCGCCCAGTGGAGCGCGTCATGGCTGTCGTCGACACCCGGCTCGTTCAGACTGCCGTCATCGGCACGAAGGACTCGGACCAGCCCGTCATCCTCCCGAAGAGCCGCACAACCTCGATCGGTTCCGCCGGCACTTCCACGGCAAGCGCTTCTGGTGCGGCACGCTGCTCGGCGGTTGTGGCGGGGAGCTGATGACCAAGCGGTACGAGACCAAGGTCTGCCACTTCGCCCACTACCCGGACCACACCGGCACTGCTCCCGTGTGTCATCGCGTCGCGAACGGCGCCGACAGCGCCGACCATCTCTTCATCAAGAGGGACCTGACGGCCTGGCTCAAGGCACAGGGGATTCGGGTTCAAGCCGAGCTTCGCAACCTCGGAACCAGTCCCGGCGATGCGGTGGACTTGTGGCTGCCCAAGACTCGCCAACGGATGCGTTTCCAGCTCTGCCCCAGGACTACCGCACCTGGTACCGGGCCGAACAAGAACTCAGCACATCGTCTGAACAGATGGACTGGGTCTTCGGCGCCGAAGGGCCCATCTCCGCCAACATGGTGCAACGGCAGGGCTACGCACTCCGCGTGAAATGTGAGACGCACGGCTCGGACCGACGCGTTCTGATCGGGGTCGAACGTGCCGATCGGCCTGTCGTCTGGTCAGCTCTCGACGATTGCCGACTCACTCCTGACGGGCTGGTCACGCCAGCACTGGAGGAGTTACTCAGCGACGACAGTGCGATTCAGCGCGGTAAAGGTGCCTGGCTCCGGCCCGCAACGTTCCCCCTCCGGGCCGACCAGATCGTTTTCGCCATCGACACCAAAGCGCCGGCACCGAAGCACTCCCCACTCGCGGCCGAGGGCCGCTACATCATCACCGCGGACGTGAAGCCCGCCGGCAGCAGGATCATCCGAGCGCACGTGTCCCTTCCGGATGACGTCCCTATGCCGGGCGAGCGGTATGTATACCGGCTGTACGGAGTGGCCCGTCTCCTCCTCACCGATCCCGATCCGCGAGACGGCGTGCAGTGGGCGGTGCGGGCCGATGGCGTCGTTCAGCTCGGCGGCATCGAAGCGGAGCGCACCGGTTTGTGGCGCCCCGGCATCGCTCTTCCCCAACGGGTGGGGAGAGCGTCAGACGTTCCTGTCCCGCCCAGCGCACCGCCACGGAGCAGGCCACTGCCGTATACGGCCGAGTCGGCTCAACGCAATCATCGAGTGGTGCTGCTCCCACAAGGCCGGATCCGGAAATGGTGGTCCGGGTTCGCAAAGCGCTGGAAGATTTCGCCAGGCGTCGCACCCCAACGACGTGGAGCACGCTGGGAGCTGTTGCCAAACTCAACCTGATGCGGCTGTCCCCCGCCGAACGCCGGGACCTCCTCATCGCCGTTGATCGTCCCGTCACCCCGGACAAGCCCGTACTGTCGGCTCTGGTACGCGACTCCGGCGGCCGCCCGCTGCCGGATATGACCACGATCAACCGTGAACTCGGGCTTCATCCACCCGCCGATGACGTCACCTTGAGGCTGTGGTGTGACCGCGAGAAGGATCGCGCCTACCACGCCCATAGCACATCACGTGTCCGCATGATCCCGGCCCGGCTGGCCATCGGTGCCGATGGCCGGGCATCCGAACCTCCGGCGATGCCACGATCCAAAGGGGGTCTGACTACTCCCAATTCACGGCGTCTAAAGATGCTGGAAGACGGTCTCCAAGAGCTCATCAGCGCCATGGCCCGTGGGCAAGAGTTGTTGCGTGTGACAAGTGGCCCCGCTCACACCAGGCTGTCCAAGGCCATGAAGAAAGCAAGGGCACGCCTCGATGCTCACTACGCCGCAAAGGCTAAGGGGACAACCTACGTCGACCAGTTGAATAATCACAGTGGTTCGCTGAGTCACCATGCTCAGCTCTTGCTGCGGGCCATCAGGACAACGGAGGACCACTTCACCCCGAGCCGGTTCCCAAGACAGAGACGCCCGAGCCTGCACAACCGGCTTCACCGCCTGTCGCCACCGAGCCTGCGCCCTCGGCGCAGCCGACCGAAGCAGCGGTACACAAGTCGCCCAAGGAGGTGGCCGCTGAACAGTTCGACTCGCTCGTCGAGCAGTTCAGGGAGGCTCAGCGCGTGCTCGACGTCGACCGGGCGGAAGAGATCTACCGCATGGCCGGTCCCCTCCACAGAACGCAACTGTCTCCCGCAGCCCAGCACCGGAACCAGGCGATCGTCGCGGAGATGAGGACGTGGGTGGGCGTGCAGCAACCCAACCGTTCCTCGGCGCTTCTCAAGCGCTGCCGTCGTCTGATCCACCAGATGCGGGAAGAGAAGGACACCATCGGCACCGACGGCCTGGCGGCCCTGCTTGCGGAAGCGGAGGCATTGAGCGAACGCGTCACGCTGTCCGACTCCGAGCGCAAGGATCTCGCCAAATGGCAGCACCACCTCCAGGCGCGACGCGAAGCGGAGCAGCTCACTTCAGGCAGCGATCCGTCCAAGGGCGAGCCTGTAACCGAAGGGCGGCTCTCCCGGTCACAGATTCTCCATCTTGCCTCCGTCGTGCGCCCTTTGCTGGAGCAGACCGCACGGGGTCGGTCCCTGACAACATGGAGTGACCTACGACGGCGGCTCGGGAGAGCGTCCTTCCTCGCCTTCACCCGGATGATCAAGGCGAGGTCCTCGTCGCTGTCGACCGTGACACTCCGGCCGATGAGCCCCTGTTGTCGAGCCTCATCGTCGTGGGAGACGGCGAAATCCATCCCTTGTACCGGCACGTGGCCTTCTCCCTCGGCCGGGACGTTCCCCTCTCGGATGCGGCTCTCCGGAGCGAGTGGGCCGTGGACGTGCTGCGCCTACGCGCTCTGTGGAAGCACCGGTGACCAATCAGCCATCAACTGCTCGTTGCCTTCGCCAGGGCAAGGAAGGCCTCCCAGACCGTGCACGCAAGCGCGAGCTGCGGTCCGAGGCTGCTCTTCGAGTCACGCACGTGCACGGTTGCCGGAGATATCGCGACTTCGACGCAGTCACCTCCCCCCGACCCGCTGTAGCTGCTCTTGAACCAGATCAGTCCAGACGGTGCCGGATGCTCACGTTCAACAGTCATAGCTCCCCTGCCAGTTGCTCGATGAGCCGCGCTGACTCCATGACGTTCAGAGAGCCTGCGACCGCAGCTTGCCATACCGCAGCCCGAACGCGCTGACCTTCGAAGGGTCGGTCACGACCACGCCGATCTCCTGCGATTCGATGTAGCCGGCGTGTTGATGTTCAAGTGTTTCCATCAGTACGAACGGCCCATTGAGCCCTGGATGAAAGCCCTTAGCAGTCGGCATCACCTGCACCTCGACGTTGCGTAGCTCGGACTGCTTGAGGATCTTCCTCAACGCAACGCGGATGACATCGGCATCTCCAATGGGGTTGTGAAGGGCTGCTTCGCCGATGATGAAGCAGAGCTCGACGCTTGGTTCTCGGCTCAGCAGCCGCTGCCGGTCAAGACGCGCTTCGACGTGTTGCTCGATGGTCTCATCGCTCAAGGGCGGGCAGTGCCCGGAGATCAACGCCCGCGCATACTCCTCCGTCTGCAACAGCCCGGAATCAGCAACGGGTCGTACGAGAACCGGCTCACCGCCTCCGCCTCGATCGCCGCGAAGTCCTGGAAGAACAGCGGCAGGCGCGCCAGGTCCACGTCCTCCTGGAGGGCCCGCAGCGCGCCACCCGCGTTCAGCACGCGTTCCGCCGCGTCCGTGAACGCCGCCTTGGCCGGGCGCCGGCCCTGTTCAATGGAGGCCACCTGCTCGCACGAGTAGCCCACGGCGTCGGCCAGTTCCGACTGGGTGAGTCCGGCCAGTTCGCGGAAGTGTTTAACCAGTTTCCCGTACCCCGTCCAGATCCGGGGCGATCGTCACCGCCTCCCCCTCCGCCGCCCTTGCGCCTGACAGTCTGGCGGTCACCCATACGCACCCTCCTCGATCGCGGCAGGGACCGGACCAACCCCCACGGCGGCCTTCGCGTCACGGTCGGCGGCCCGTACAGACACGAACCCGGGTCGTACACCAGCGGTACGTACCTCCGAGCTCCCTGTTCACGTTAAATGCGTGACGGGACGGTTACGTTGTGAATTCCCTTTCGAGTTACCCTCCTCCCCGCGTCGGGCCTGACCGTCCCGCCCGGACCTTCACCCAGCAGTTCAGCTCCACCCGACGTGGCGCGCGGCTGGCCCGTCTTCTCGCGGTGAACCAGTTCGATTCCTGGGGCTGGCCGCACGGCACGGAGCTCTCGCAGACCGGTGCGCTGCTCGTCGCCGAGCTGGCGTCGAACGCGGTACTGCACGGGCGGGTGCCCGGCCGGGGTTTCCGGCTACGGCTCACGGTGGACGAGGCCCCGGCCGATCGACAGGGCGAGCGGTCTCCCGCACTCCGGATCGAGGTGACCGATCCGCGCGGTGAGTGCCTGCCGCAGCCGCCCGCGAGGGCCCGGACATACGCCGATCCGTGCAACGGCCTCGCCACCGCGCAGTCCGAGGGCGGGCACGGGCTGCTGCTCGTCCAGGCGCTCGCCACCCGCTGGGGCGTCGAGCCGTACCCGCCCTCGGGCAAGACGGTCTGGTGCGAGCTGGACGTCGGTCGTCGTCCGTCCCCGACAGGGCGGTCCTGAACCCCGGAGTCGGCCACGCGATCAGAACAGTGTGTCGTCGCGCTGGAACAGTCCCCCGTCGAAGACCGCCGAAGCCCCCGCTCCTGCTCGGCCAGCGGGGCCTCGTAGGGTGAGGGGCCTTCCGCTTCTCGTCCGTCCAGCCGCAGCCCGGTACCACACCACTCCTGCCCCGCCGCCGCGGACTCCGCCCCGGGCTCGTCCGCCATCTCGGTCAGCCGCTTCAGCCTGGCGTATGCGTACTCCCCGCACAGGTCCCTCAACGGCTCGGGTACGTCCACCCTGATCGTGCGCAGTGTCCGGAGTCCGCCCGCCTGCCTGGCGGCCAGGATGTCGAGTCGGGCCCATCCGGTCGTGGCGAGCATCAGCAACCGGGACAGGTCGTCGCGGTCGTCCTCGTCGTACCGAAAGCGCAGGTGGTGGAGGAAGCTCTCCGGTTCGTCGTCCGGGAGGCCGATGAGCAGGTCTCCCGGCCGTTCCTTGCCCACCTCGAACTGGATCCGGCCGTCGTGGCCGAGCCTGGCCGCCATGCGTTCCTCGGGCCGGGGCGCACCGCGCAGAACCACCAGGGGGTGTGGCCGGGGAGCGAGTGCCAGGTGAAGGTCTTCGATGTGGCGCCCCGGGCGGTCCCCGCGCGCAGTTCGACCATGGTCGTCATCCAGCCCGGTGCCGGCGCCTGCGAGCCCGGCAGGAGGGGTCTCGGGTGGGGCCGGCGCCGGCGTCCCGCGCGAGGTAGGCCTCCAGCATCAGCTCCTGGTCGCGCTTCCGGTCGTCGTGCGCCGCCCGGAACAGCTCCTGCTCGTAGGTCGTGAGGCCCTCACGCACCCGTTCCCAGACTCGGGCGTAGTCCGCCGCCGCGGCCGCCACGTCCCTCCAGAGGCCGCCGCCCGTGCCGGAGCTCAACTCATCGGCCCGGTGGCGGACGTGTTCCGCGGCCTGCGCCTCACTGCCGAGTGCGACGAGGTGCCGGGCCTCTCCGAGGTACTCCCCGAGCCACTGGGCCGAACTGCTCAGGTGCCGGGCGACAGCGGCTCGGTCCAGCAGTCCGAGGGCGGCTCCCGTGACGTTGTCCCGCTGGGTGGTGCGCAGGTAGGAGGCGAAGGACTGCCACCGGGCTCCCGGGTCCAAGGGCCGGTCCAAGGATCCGTCGCTCATCGCACGCGGGTCGAGCATCCAGCGTTCGTCCAGTTCGCGCGCCGTGCGCAGGGCGCCGACGGCTGCCGCCCGTCGTGCGGCGTACAACTGGAGGAGGCCGGTCCACAGGTCGGACGTGCGCCAGGAGCGCAGCAGCGGGAGCGCGTGCTCGTGCAGGTGGCGGAGGAGGCGTGCGACCAGGTCGGCGCAGGCCTCCAGGGGTGGTTCCCGGTCCGGCCAGAGCGAGTAGAGCTCGTCGGCGATGTCGGTGGCCACGGTCACCCGCTGGTCGCGCAACGCCGTGCGGACCATCAGCATGGCCTGTACGAGGGTGAGGTCTCCCAGGTCTTCGGGAGGAATCGTTCCGTCCCCGGGCAGGCGGAGTCCAGTTCGTACGCCAGTTCCTGGATGATGCCCTCCCACCACTCGGCTCCGGCGTCGGAGAACTCCCTGCCGTTGTCCACTTCCCGCCCCTCAGCAACTGCTCTTACTTGCACCATGATTGACCATGTGTCAGCTGGTGCCTTCCAGTCCGCACACTACGCGAGACAACAGAAGAAGTCACTTGTGAACTCAGTACACAAGTGACATCCTTGGCGTGCGCAGTTTGTGCGGACACCGTCGTGTCGGTGGACCGCCCTATCGTTGTTCGCGGGTGCCCATCGGCGCCCAGGGAGGGAAACGCGCATGCCGTCACCACAGAACGCCGCCGCTCCGACACCCGGCGTTCCGCACCCAGTCGACGAGGTCCCCCAGACCTTCCGGCCCGGCTCGTCGTACGACGTCCGCGAGGAACTCGGCAAGCTGATCTCATGGGACCTCCTGGGGCCGTGGGCGGACGACGAGACCGAAACGCTGCCGCCCAACAGCGCGGGTCCCCGCGACCGCTACCTCGTCGGGCTGCTCGGGCCCCGCCCCGCGCCGACCGACCAGCCGGTGAAGGTCGCGGTCGGCCAGGCGGAGACCGAGGTCGGCGGGGAGGGTGACGGGCAGGACGCGGAACTCACGGACCGGCTCACCCCTCAGGCGGCCGGACGGCTGTGGGCGTCGTCCATGGGACTGAGCTTCCTGGTACCGGCCGACGTGGGCATGCTCAGTGTGGTCGCCTCGTGGGGACGGTACCGGCAGAGCGACGGCAGGACCGACGACGGTCGCACGGTCCGCACATGGTCGCGGGAGCCGGTCCGGCACGAGGTGGACATTCCCGTCGACGCGCCGGGCACCCTCCGCAAGGTCCTGGAGGGCGTCGACGAGAGCGATCCGAACCTTCCCTGCATCCGGCTCGACGTGCACGTGCGGGAGCGGCCCGGCACGGTCGACGGCGCGGGCAACCTGCGCTTCGTCGACGTGTCGTTGATCAACGCGCTGGAGGAGTCGCGCGAGCAGCGGGACGGACAGTGGCTGTTCCAGACGAAGCTCGAAGTCACCTCCTTCGACGGGCAGTCCAGCGTCTTCCTGCCGATCGACGACCCGCTGTCCGACGAGCCCGGACGCATCCAGGAGAGCCCCGAGGAGCAGCATCTGCGGCTGCTGTACCGGCAGGAGCTGAAGCACGCGCACGGGCGGAACGTCGCCGTGCACGCGCAGGTCCTGCCGAAGGGGCGCCGTGCGGTCAAGCTGGAGACGACCTGGCTGCCGGTGAAGGACGTGCCCGCCACGGTCGCGCCGAGCACGGCGCAGCAGCCGCTCCTCGCGGGACTCGAAGTGAGCATGGACAAGCTCGCAGAACTGGCCGTGTGGGAGCGCCGCGACGAGCTGCTGAAGGTCCTGCAGCCGCTGGCCGACGGCTACGACGGCTGGCTGCAGCAGCAGGCCGCCAAGGCGCAGTCGCTCTCCGGCGAGCTGCGCACCACCGCGCTGCGGGCGGTCGAGGAGGCGCGCGACGCGTGCGCCAGGATCGCGCTCGGCATCGACCTGCTGCACGCCGACCGCGACGCGCTGCGCGCGTTCCGTTTCGCCAACCGGGCGATGGCCATGCAGCGGCGGGCCACGGCGACGGCCGCGCTGCGGGCCGAGGGCGGCGAGAACCCGCCCACGTACGCGGCGGCGTACGCGGAGGTCCGCGGCCGCGGCGCCGCGGCCGCGAGCTGGTACCCCTTCCAGCTGGCGTTCGTTCTGCTCAACCTGTGCTCGCTCACCGACCCCGCGCACAAGGAGCGCCGGGCGGACAGCACCGCCACGGTCGACCTGCTGTTCTTCCCGACCGGTGGCGGCAAGACGGAGGCGTACCTGGGCCTGGCGGCCTACACGTTCGCCATCCGCCGGCTGCAGAAGGTCGTCGGGAGGGAGAGGACGCCCGCGAGGGGCGTGACGGTGTGGCCGCACTGATGCGCTACACCCTGCGGCTGCTGACCGCGCAGCAGTTCCAGCGGGCATCGGCCCTGGTGTGCGCGGCGGAGGTGCTGCGCAGGGAGGACGAGGACGTCTGGGGCCGCCGCCCGTTCCGCATCGGGCTGTGGGTGGGCGCCGGTGTGTCGCCGAACTGGTACGGGGACGCGGCACAGCAGATCGCCGAGGCCACCGAGTCCGCCTCGGGACAGCATGCGAACGTACTGCAGGTGCTGTCCTGCCCGTGGTGCGGCGAGGAACTGCGGGCGTGGCGGGACGTGACGCCGGACGACGTGCGGCGCCGGATCCTGGTGTACTGCCCGCGCGGTGAGGACGCGGAGCCCTGCCCGTTCTCCCGGGTGATGGCACCCGGCGAGGGGCTGCCGATCCTCACGGTCGACGAGGAGATCTACCGGCTGGTGCCGAGTCTGCTGATCGCGACCGTGGACAAGCTCGCGCAGCTGCCGTGGCGCGGCTATGCGGGGTTGCTGTTCGGGCGCGTGACCGAGTACTGCGAGCGGCACGGCTACCGCCACGACGACCTGGACGAGGAGATCGGCTGCGGCTCCCGGCACAACGCCAAGGACAAGCACAAAGCCGTGACCAGCCGGCCGATGCCGCGGCGGCTGCGGCCGCCGGACCTCATCATCCAGGACGAACTGCATCTGATCTCCGGAGCGCTGGGCACCACCGTGGGACTGTTCGAGTCGGCCGTCGACCAGCTGTGCACCTGGCGGGTGAAGGACGCGCGCGGGGAGCTCCGCGAGACCGGGCCGAAGATCGTCGCGTCGACGGCCACGACCCGCAACGCCCGGGCCCAGGTGCTGGGGATCTTCGCCCGGGACCTGGCGATCTTCCCGCCGCAGGTGGTGGACGTCGGGGACACCTTCTTCTCCCAGCAGGTGGACGTCACCCGCGAGAACCCGGGGCGGCGCTACTACGGGGTGTGCGCGCACGGTGTGCGCATGAAGGCCGCCGAGATCCGCGTCGCGGAGATCCTGCTGCTGGCCGGGCAGCACATGTTCGACCTCTACGGTGCACCCGCCGATCCGTATATGACGGTGGTCGGGTACTTCAACGCGACCAAGGAGCTCGCCGGTATGCGGCGGGTCCTCGACGACGACGTGCCGAGCAGGCTGCGGGCCAACGGACGCCGCCGGGGCATCGCCGACCGGCTGCTGCGCGACACCGACATGCTCAACCTCCAGGAGCTGACCTCCCGCATCTCGTCGGCCGACATCAGCGCCACGCTGAAGCGGCTGGAGATCGGTTTCAACCCGGAGCACGACACGTCGGTGCGCAAGCAGGCGATCATCGACGAGTTCCGGGACGCGGGGAAGGCGCGCCGGCCGCGGGTCCTGCCCGCCCTGCCGCACCGCAGGCCGGTCGACTACGTGCTGGCCACGTCGATGCTGCAGGTGGGGTGGACGTCTCCCGCTTCGGGTTGATGGTCGTCACCGGGCAGCCGAAGAACACCGCCGAATACATCCAGGCCTCGTCGCGTGTCGGACGTCAGGCCAAGCGGCCCGGGATCGTGATCACGCTCTACAACTGGGCACGCCCCCGGGATCTCGCCCACTTCGAGGATTTCGAGCACTACCACGCCACCTTCTACCGGCAGGTCGAGGCGCTGTCGGTGACCCCCTTCACACGGCGGGCGCTCGACCGGGGCACCACCGCCACGTACGTCTCGGCCGTTCGGCAGGCCTGCGACGAGTTCTCCGACAACGTGGACGCGGGGAAGTGGACCTCGACGACCCGCGGGTGCGGGAGGTCGAGCGGCGGCTGCTGGCGCGTGCCGAGTCGGTGGACGGAGAGCGCGCCCGTGAGTACCTCGCTGAGCGCATCGACACCCTGCGCGATGCCTGGCTGGCCAAGAAGGGCGAGCAGGGCAGGCTCGGCTACCGGGGCCAGACCCGGAAGAAGCAGACGCTTCTGGGGCTGTTGCGCAACGCGGACGGCAGCGGATGGGACGTCCTCACCGTTGCCCAGTCGATGCGTGAGACGGAGAACGAGATCAACATGCTGCTGCCCGCCGACACGGTGCTGACGGCTCCGGCCGGCAAGGCATGGGAGTTCGGGCCGTCGGCCGAGACCGGTGACGGCGATATCGCGGACACGGTAAGCGGCGACGAGTTCGGCGAGGTGCCGGGCTCCGACGGCAACGGCGCGGGGCCAGGGGGCAGCGGTCATGAGCAGTGGGTACTTCAGGCGGGTGGGTGCCGTACGGCCGAGCCACCTCATGTTCACCGGCGGCGTCGGCGCGCTCGTCGACCTGCCCAACTTCTCCGTCATGGTGAAGGGCCTCGACCACTGGAGCTACGCGGGTGTGCCCGATCCGGTGATCGAGGAGCCCCGGCTGCGCCGGGCCGTCAACCGGGCGCTGCGCCGCTACGGCCCGAACCAGGTGACCGAACTGCGCAGTGCGCCGTGGATTCCCGGAACCGACACCGACCCGAAGGGGTTCGCGGCGAGGATCGGGGTGCCCGTGACCCCCTTCCCGCAGTGGCTGCGCTGCACCGCGTGCAACGAGCTGGCCTCCCTGGGCTCGGGCAAATGGGGGTTCGAGAACAACAACCCCCGGCGCCCCGACGAGGCACGCTTCTACCACGAGAATTGCTACCGGAAGAAGAAGGGCCGCAAGCCCCTCGCCGTCGCCGCCCGCTTCGCCCTCGCCTGCACCAGGGGACACCTCGACGAGTTCCCGTACACGGAGTTCGTCCACGAGGGCCGGGGCTGCCCCGACACGACATACCCGACGCTGCGTATGCGCGACAGGGGCGGCAACCTCGCGGCGAACGTCTCCCTCGAATGCCTGGTCTGCAAGAAAGCCAAGCGCAACATCCGGGACGCGATGGGCGACAAGGGCCGGGAGAACCTGCCCCGCTGCCGCGGCCGGCACCCGCAGTTCGACGGCGTCTACGACCACTGTGACGAGCAGCCCTACCTGCTGGTCGTGGGGGCGTCCAACCAGTGGTTCCCCGTGACGCTCAGCGCGCTGGCGCTGCCCGACACCGGGACCGACTCGCTGCGCAAGCTCGTCGAGGAACGCTGGCCGGACCTGGAGGACTTCGAGGACGAGCATGAGATCGCCATGTTCGCCAAGAAGTCCAAGCACCACCGCTATCTGCGGGACTACGAGCCAGAGCAGGTGTGGCAGGCCATTTCCGCCTACCGGGCGGCCCTCTCGGGTGAGGAGGGCGAGGCCGAGCAACCGCCGGGTCCTCCGGATCTGCTGACCCCCGAGTGGCAGGTGCTGTCCGCGGCGAGGACCGCCGACCCGACCGAGGACTTCGCCCTGGTGGACGCCTCGCTCAGCGAGCCCCTGTCCTCCGTCTTCTCCCAGGTGCGGCAGGTGGAACGGTTGCGCGAGGTGCGGGCGCTGATCGGGTTCACCCGGCTCGACGCGCCCGACCCGGAGGACCCGGGCCTGGTCACCCGAGTCGAGCTGGGACGGCGCGAACGCGGCTGGGTGCCGGCCAGTGAGGTTCGCGGCGAGGGGCTGTTCCTGCGGGTGGACGATCGGTTGATCGAGCACTGGGAGAAGCGCGTGGCGTCGAGCGAGGCGCTCGCCGCCCACGCGGCGGCGTTCCGCCGGTTCCGTGAACACCGCAGGTCCGAACGCGTTCAGGATAGTTCCGACCCGATGCATGGCTGGCCGGGCAGCCGCTACATCGCGCTGCACACACTCTCCCATCTCCTCATCCGGACCATCGCGATGGAGTGCGGTTACAACTCGGCGAGCCTGGCCGAGCGGATCTACAGCGGCGACGCCGAGGAGCGGCGGACCGGCATCCTCATCTACACGGCGGTCCCGGATGCCGAGGGCACCCTCGGCGGCCTGGTGTCCCTTGCCGATCAGGACCCGAGCACCGGGGAGAGCCGGCTGACGAGGATCGTGCGCACGGCACTGCACAAGGCGGGGCGGTGCTCCTCGGACCCGCTGTGCGGTGAGCGGCTTCCCCAGGCGCCGGAGGACTTCCTGCACGGCGCGGCCTGCCACTCCTGCTTGTTCGTGTCCGAGACCACATGTGAGCGCGGTAACCGTTTCCTGGACCGGCGGTTCATCACCCCGCTGCCGGGTGACACGGAACCGCTGGCACTCATACCGGATTTCAGGTGAGCGGATGAGCGCGTGAGTCGCAAGCGCTTCGAGGCGGCGGCCGCCACGGCCGCCGCCTCGCTCGGACCCACACGGACGAAGACCCTGGCCACGCTCCTCGCCCAGGGGCGTTCCCCCGCGTACATCCTCGGCAAGTTCCAGACACCGGCCGCGCTGGAGGCCATCTCCTCCCTGCTGGTCTCGATCACGGGGACGGCGTGCCTCCGGCTGAGGCCGCGGCGTATCTGCGTGGATACGCGGCGGCCTGGACCCGGCGGCGCGAGGACACCGAGGTCCGAGCCGTGTGGAGCGGTCCCTCCACGCCGGGGACGCCGGTCCGCGCCACCGCCCAGGTACTCACGGAGGTGGTCGGTGCCGCGGAACACCGGATCGTCGCCGTGACCTACTCGGCCCGCTCGTACGCGCCGCTGACCGCGGCGCTCTCCAAGGCCGTAACTCGCGGCGTCACGGTCGACATCGTCGTCGAGACGCTGGAAGGCGCGGGCGGACTTCTCTCCGGAGGCGAGCCGGCCGACGCCTTCTCCGGCATACCCGGGCTGCGGCTCTGGCACTGGCCGAATTCCCGGCGCGCCACTCCCGGCGGTCGATTGCACGCGAAGTTGGCGGTGGCCGACGACCGGATCCTCTTCCTCACCAGCGCCAACCTCACGGCGTCGGGCGCCGAGCGCAACATCGAGGCGGGTGTGCTGTTGAAGGGCGGCCCCATGCCGGGTCGGATGGCGGACCACATACGGGAACTGCAGCGCCGAGGGGTTCTGGCGCGCTGGCAGGGCACTCCCTGACGCCGCCCGCACCGACGCCTCGTCGACGTCATCACCGTCGCATCAGCGCCATTCACGTGGCTGGTTGTCAGCTACTCCACTCTGATGGCCGGGACCTGCCCAACAATGTGGGCCTCCAGTCCCACCAGATGCAGGAGGTCACAGATGGTCGCTGTCGCTCTCGTACACAGCACTGCGCTGATGATGGAGCGGCTACCCGAGAAGCCCCCGAAGTGGCTGACCCGGGGCGAGCGAACCTTCGCCTACCCGCATAAGGACTGGAGAAAGCCGCGCGTGTGGTGTCTCGCCTTCTTCACGGACGGCCACGAACGCTACGGGCAGCGCAAAATCATCGGAGTCGGCAGCGTCTTCCCCGGCAGACGGTCGGGCACCTACGAGCGGTCTCTGCTCACGCGTGACTTCACGGCACTCCAGTGGCCCCTGCCGCTCGTCGATCTCGAGGGCGCTATGGGAGCGGGCCGGAGATTTCTTCGCGACGACGGCCGTATGTCCCCCGCCGCCGGCGACAATCTGCTCAACGGTGTCCGGCAGCTGCGGCCGGAACTCAACAAGACGCTGGACGATCTGCAGAACAGTCTCGGAGCCAATCCTCCTACAGGGGAGGTGGGGGAACGGCTGAGCCTCGAGAAGGACGCTGTGGGCACCCTCCTCGAGGCATTCGGAGCGGACCGCGATCCGCTCGAAGCGTGGCAGCCGCCGCACGGTGGGAACGATCCCCATCCCCGATCCGTCCCCTTTCTCGAAGGGCTGCCCGACCTCCGGCAGATTGAGGATCAGCAGATCATCCATGACTACATGCGCTTTCCCGGCATGCAGGGAGACGACGCCGTACAGGTCGGCTGGCGGATCTACCGCCGCAACTCCGAATCCCCTCACCGGTTGTTCGTGTACAACGCCAACCGCACGCATGCCGAGACCGTCATGGGCGTCGACATGATCTATGTGAACGAGCACACGCGCAGCGTGGCCATGGTCCAGTACAAGCGCATGCGCCAGAGCGGACGCAGCTGGGTCTACTGGCACGACAGCACCGGTGAGCGGGAGCTGAAGCGGATGGAAGCCGTGGACGAGGAATGCAGGGCCCAGGACGAATGGGCTCGGACCAGCCACCCGGGCTCCGGGTCACTGGGAGATCCACGCCTGGTCACCACGCCGAGCATGGTCAAGCTGTGCCGGACCGTCCCCTTCATGATGAACTCGGCCGCCCTCATCCCGGCATGTACCTCACCCGGGAGCACTTCTGGGAGCTGCTCCAGCGCCCGAGTCCGGTGGGCCGTCCGGTGGGACACGCATCGTCGAGGAGTCGGTTCCCCGGTACCTGAACAACACCACCTTCACCACGTTGCTCAGGGACGGCTGGATCGGCACGCGCGGCACCAGCTGGGATTACGTCATCGACCTGATACGCGAGAGTCTGTCCGTCGGAGGGCCGGATCCGTCGTCGTCGGGATGCACCGGAGCGAGGTTCCGCCCGGCAATCGCCGAGTCAACTGACGCGCAACGCTCCAAGCGGGCGGCGGATCACTCCGTCCGTGCCCATGAATGCACGGGTCTGCCTCCCGCGCCGCAGCTGGTCAGTAAGGTGAGGATGTTTTCTTGAGGGGCCGGCCGGAGGGGCGCTGATGGCGACGCTGGGGATGCACCGGGACTTCCTGCTGGAGTTCGCAGTGCTGGAGAAACCCGTCCAGAAACGCGTCTTCGAGGTGTTCGAGAAGTTCGCGGCGGCCACGCACGCAGGGCTGCACCTGGAGAAGCTGACGCACCAGAGGGATCCGCGCCTGCGGACCATCCGCATCACTGACTTCTGGCGAGGCGTCGTCCTCAAGGCCGAGACCGGTAGCAGTTATCTGCTGCTGAAAGTCCTCCCCACGACAAGGCCAACGACTGGGCCGCCAAGCACCGTGCGTCGGTGAACGACGCGACGCAGGGCATCGAGATACGCAACGACGTGGCTCTGGAGCGAGCCACGGCCGGGCTGCGGGCACTGGTCGGCGAGGAGTCGTCCCGTCTGTTTCCCGCCTCCAAGTATCCGGACAAGACGCTGCGCAGCCTCGGCGTGGACGAGGAGATCCTGCCGATCATCCGGCTGATCCCGGACGAGGATCATCTGGAGGCGCTGCACAAGGTGCTCCCGGAGCATCAGTACGACGTGCTGCTGGGCCTCGCGACCGGCATGACGCCGGAAGCGATCGACCGGGAGCTGGTGCAGGCGTACGCCCGGACCGCCGCGCAGGCTCCCGCGGCCGACGACGCTGATGAGCTGGGAGCCGCGATGGCCCGTTCCCGTGGCCGGGTCGCTCTCGTGTCGGGTCCCGTTGAACTGCAGGGGATCCTGGAGCGCCCGTTCGATGCCTGGCGGGTCTTCCTGCACCCGAGCCAGTACCGCGTCGCTTATCACGAGGGCTACGCCGGGCCGGCCCGCGTCACCGGCGGACCCGGCACCGGGAAGACCGTGGTCGCCCTGCACCGGGCGTACCACCTGGCGCGGCGGCTGCCCGCCGACGCCCCCGACGGTTGCGTCCTGCTCACCACATACACCAAGGACCTCGCCGCAGAACTGGAACGCTGCCTGGCGCTGCTGGTCGAGGAGAAGGACGTCCGGGCGAGGATACGAGTGATCAACGTCGACGCCCTGGCCAATGAGATCGTACGGGCGGAGCGTGGCGGCGCCCCACTGAAGCTGGTCTTCGACCAGAAGGAGATCACCGCCCGCTGGGCTCGGATCGCGCGGCGGCTGGGGATCAACTTCACCGATGTCTTCCTCGACCAGGAATGGCGTCAAGTCATCCTGGCGCAAGCGCTGACGGAACCGGAGGAGTACCTGAAGGCGCCGCGCACCGGTCGTGGCACCGCGCTCCCGCCGCTGAAACGGCTTCAGGTGTGGCGGGCGGTCTCCGCCTTCGAGGAGCAGCTGCGCCAGGCGGGAGAGTGGACGTTCCTACAGGTGTGCGCGGAGGCGGCACGTATCCTGGACGACCGGGGGAGAGGCCGTACCGCCATGTCGTGATAGACGAGGCACAGGACCTGCACCCCGTACAGTGGCGGTTCCTGCGGGCCCTGGTGGCCCCGGCCAGGACGATCTTTTCCTCGCCGGGGACACCTACCAGCGGATCTACGGGAACCGGGTTTCGCTGCGCTCACTCGGCATCCCGGTCGTCGGGCGCTCGCACCGGCTGCGGATCAACTACCGCACCACGCAGGAGATCCTGGCCTGGTCCTCCTCACTGCTGACCGGAGAAGAACCCGACGACATGGACGGCGGCGACGAGACACTGGCCGGGTACCGCTCCACGATGCACGGTGAGCGGCCGGAGACGGCCGGATACGCCACCAAGTCCGAGGAGATCGAGGCACTGGTCGCCCAGGTGCGGGACTGGGTCGGCGCGGGAGTGGACGCGGAGGACATCGGGGTGGCGGTGCGCTTCATCCAGCTGGGGCGGGACATCGCGCATGCCCTGGAGCAGGCCGGCATCGCGGCATGCGTGCTCGGCGCCGGTCGCGGCGGTCCCGGCGTGCGCATCGGAACCATGCACCGGATGAAGGGACTGGAGTTCCGCTG
Source organism: Streptomyces sp. SW4 (assembly GCA_003248315.1). Taxonomy (GTDB): domain Bacteria; phylum Actinomycetota; class Actinomycetes; order Streptomycetales; family Streptomycetaceae; genus Streptomyces. Next base: position 3,707,945 of record QKWM01000004.1, on the reverse strand, counting down.
TGTCGCCGTGGCAGGCGTCAATGACGGCACCGTGCCGATGAAATCGGCCGTAACCGCCGTCGACGTCGACGCCCAGCAGCACCAGGAGGACTTGAACAGCGAGCTGAGCCTGCTGTTCGTGGCGTGTACGAGGGCTCGGGAAGCACTGCGGGTGTCCTGGCACGGTGTGCCGAGTCCGTTCCTGGCACCGGTCACCACGCCGCGCCCGTAGCGCCGCGTCCCGCACGCGTGGCGTGCGGGACTCTGCTCGACACATGTGGGGCCCGAAGTACCTATGCCCCCACAGTTCACCTGGCGTTATCAGAGGGTGTCGGGGTTTCCGTCCACCATGCGTCGGGCCTCCGCGAGCGCGGCTGTGTGCGCGAACCACTCCAGCACTCCGCAGATTTCCTCACTGTGCTCGGCGAAGACCTCCAACGGAAAGGACGGGCGCAGGTCCAGTTTGGCCTCGGCCAAGTCGATGCCCCGGATCTCGTTCAGCCGGGTCATCAGCTCCCGCCGCAGCGGCTCGTCGTCGAACGGGGGAAGCCGCTTCAGATACTGGAAGACGGACCTCAACCGTGCCGGAGATCGGATAGAGCGCCAGTTGATGGGACTCCCTGAATTCGGCCAGAGGTGCTCTTCCTCCCCAGTTGATCTGGTTTTGAAGGGTGTGGGGAGGTTGGGGAGTACGAGCATGTGGGAGGGGCCGCCGACCGTGAGGTCGGCGGCCCCTGGGGATCGGTGACGGTCACCTGGGTGTGTCAGGGGAGTCTGCGCATCGGGATGACGTCGGGACCGGTCGGCATGGCGGGGCGGGCGGCTTCCGGGGTGGCCAGCAGAGCGACGATGGTGACGGGTTGCTGGCAGTGGGGACAGTTGCGGGTTGCCGTGGGTTCCAACGGGTCCCGCTGCGGGGCGAGTTGGCGTCCAGGTCGGCTGGCGGGTTTGGGTGGGGGCGGGAGCTCGGGCCGCGCGGGGGACGATGACTTGGGCGCCTCGCCCAGGCGGCGGGCCCGGGCCTCGTCGCGTTCATGTTCACGTTGTCGTTCGGCCTCTCTGCGGCATGCGGGCGAGCAGTAGATCCGACGGACCGTCGTAGGGGCCTCGAAGACGTTCTCGCAGGTGGGGCAGGTTCGCTGTTCCTGGTAGTCGCTGCTGTTGAACGCCTTGTGCCGGCACTCGGCGGAGCAGTAGATGCGGCGCTTGGCCCGGCCGTAGGCGGTGAACTCGCTGGTGCAGACCGGGCAGGTCATCTGGATGGGCGTCTTCTGCCGGTTGGTCTCGCGGCAGGTGGGTGAACAGAACACCTGCCGGCTGGTGCTGCTGGTGACGGTGAAGACGGTTTCGCAGACCGGGCAGCGTCGGGCCATGGCGTCGGTGTCCTCGGGGCAATGGGCTGGTCAGGAGACACGTGCGTTCACTCCCGTCCGCAAGGCGTCGGCCTGATTCTGGTGGTTGCGCAACCGGTAGGAGGGACCGTCGATGCCGACGACCGCGGCCCGGTGCAGGAGCCGGTCGAGCATGGCCGCGGCGACGGTGGCATCCCCGAAGGCGCCGGCCCAGTCGGCGATGCCGACGTTGGTGGTCAGGATCGTGGAGGACTTCAGATACCTCTGGTTGATCACCTGGAACAGGGCGGAGGCACCGTCCTCGGGCAGCGGGAGGTAGCCCAGTTCGTCGACGATCAGCAGGCGGGGGCCGGCGAAGAACCGCATGCAGCTCTTCCAGCGGCCTTCGAGGGCGGCCTTGTGGCACTTGGCGGCGAGTTCGGCGGCGGTGGTGAAGTAGACGCGGTGGCCGGCGTCGACCGCGGCCCGGCCGAGCGCGACCGCGAGCATGGTCTTGCCGACCCCGGGCGGGCCGACGAACAGCACGTTGGAGGCATCGTCGAGGAAGCGCAGGGTGGCCAGGTCGCGGACGAGTTTCTCGTCGACGCCGGGCTGGGCGGCGAAGTCGAAGTCGTTCAAGGTCCACGGCTCGGGCAGGCAGGCGAAGCGTTCGCGGGAGGCGAGCCGGCGGGCCTCCGTGGCCTCCACCTCGATCTCCAGCAGCCGCTCCAGCGCGGCGGTCAGCGACAGCCGCTCGGAGCGGGCCTGGTCCAGCACCCGCGGCAGGGCCTCGGCGGCGTCGTTGAGTTTCAGGTAGGACAGGTGGGCTCGCAGCTGCTGATAGCGGCGGGCCTCGCTCATCTGCATCGGCGTGGTGTTCACTCCGCGTTCTCCTCCTCCTTCGGCGGGGGAACGGACCGCAGCCCCTCGGCCACGGCGGCATAGTGGGCGAGGTCGACCACGACCCGCTCCGCGGTCGACCCGGTGGCCTGCCGGCTCCGCAGCTTGTCGGCCTCGGCGAGGGCAGCTGCGGACGGCGGGCGGCGGACCTTGGTCTTGCAGGGAGCCCGGTCGGAGAAGGACTCCAGCACCCTGCGCTCCAGCGCGATCACATGGCCGGCGTCGCGGACGGTCTGCCCGGCCCCGCGAGGCGCCCGCCGGTGGCGGGCGATCACCGCCCGGCTGGCAGTGGCGATGCTCACCACGTCTTCGCCCAGGCGGTGGACCACGAGGACTCTCGCGCCGGGCAGGCCCGGCGGGACGGAGTAGAAGTTGCCCTCGAACTGCACCAGGCCCTGCGCAGTCACGGTCCGCTCGACCACCAGCTCGGCCGGGAACGGCAGGGCCGGGATCTCCAGCAGCGGCTCCGCCGCGGCGAGTTCACCCACCGTCGTCCGGGCCCCGCCGACGGTGCGGCGGCGCTCGTCCATCCTCACGGCGAGCTTGTCGACGCCGGACTGGGCCTGCTCGACCGTGAGCTGGTCGGGGACCGTGCGCCACCACCGCTGGGCAGCGGAGTGGTTCATCTTCTCCACCACACCCTTGCGGTTGCCGCGACGCGGCGGGCAGATGTCGACACCGACGCCGTAGTACTTCGCGACGCCGGCGAACGCCGCGGTGATCTGCCCGCTGGAGGCGTAACAGACCGTCGACATGCGGTCGAACCGCCACCGCCGGGCGGTCCCGCCCAGCTTGCGCAACACCTGATCAAGGGCCTGGACCAAGTGCGGGAAGTCCTCGCACTCGGCCAGCTGGGCCCGCCAGCGGCCCGAATGCGACAAAGCCCCGACCAGCAGATGCGCATGCTCGCCAACACCCCACCCCACCGGCGGTGTCGGCAGCTCCAGCCAGTCGAACTGGATCTCCTCGCCCGGCGGGTGAGCGATCACAGCCGTGTCGCGGCCCTTCGCCCCGTGGCACGGCTCGCAGTGCGGACGCACCTGATGACGTCGCAAGGCCCGGGTGAACGTCGAGTACGCACCCCCATAGCCGAGCTCCCTCACCTCGTCGAACAGCGTGGTCGCCCACAGATGCGGATCATCGGCAAGCCGCTGCCGGCAGTACTCCATAAACGGCGCGAAGGCATCCGGCGCCTGCCGCCGCTGGCCAGGCGTGATCTCCCCGTTCAGATAGGCACGGATGGTCTTGCGGTCACGACCCAGATGCCGGGCGATCGCCGAGATCGTCCACCCCTGCCGACGCAGAGCGTGAGCGTCCACGTCCTCCTCCAGCGTGAGCATCCAGGCCCCCGAACAGGCCGACCTTCAAGCGCACGCAGGCTGTCCACGACACACCGGCCCCAAGACGACACGCCGGGCCAGATCACGCGAAGAGACTGAAGACAGTCACACGAAGGGTGGGGAGATCCACCGAGCAGGTTTGGCCACCCACCAGATCACGGGTGGCCGTTTTCAGGAAGCGCCATCACAGTGGCCACAGTGCTCGGGAACCGGGGGTACTGCCGAAACGCGCCGTGGGGAAGCAACTGGTCTCGCTCGCCCGCCCGTATGCGAGATGACCGCCCTGTCGCTCCCAGAAACGCAGGACGTTCAGGACACCGTCGACGGTTTCCTTGGTCTGGTTGTCCCGCAGCTGCTTTTCGAACCGGCCGGCCGCCGACTGCTGCTCGTCGTCGGCCTGCGGTGACGGCTCGACATCCTCGGCGATGTCCTTGCCCAGCAGGGCTGCCAGGTCGGCGGTGGTCAATCGGTGGGACCGGCGCGCCCGGCCCGCCTCGTCGAAGGGGACGCCCTCCGCCTCCAGACGGGTCCGTACGTCTCCCGACTCCTGGCCGTCCGGCCAGCGGAAGCCCGCCGACACGCGGCCGTCCGCCGTCAGCACCCGGTAGGCGCCGTGCACATTCGCCCTGGACGCCAGGTGCTGGCCGACCGGGACGGCGTGGGTGCCGATGAGCGCCGCGACAGAAGTCGGTAGTGGTCGTCGCCGCTTCGGTACTTGTTGACGAGCACGAGGTCATGGATACGCTCGGCCTTCCGCTCCGCGCCGCGTTCCCGATGTCGGTCACGCAGGGCAGCGAAGGCCAGCATGAGGGTCGTGAGCCGCTGTTGGCCGTCGACGACGAGCCATCGTTGAATGCCGCCCGCGCTGATCCGGCCGGGTGCCAGCACTACTGAGCCCAGGAAGTGCGCCGCAGGGGTCCGGCCCTCCAAGTGCTCCTCGACCAAATCCAGCACATCATCCCAAAGCTGCTGCAGCTCATCCCGCTCCCAACTGTACGTACGTTGGTAAAGCGGTACCTGGAACTGCTTCTCGCCCTGGATGAGCTTGCTGAAGTTGTTTCCTGAGCGTGCACGCGAAACTACCCCCAAGGTGGTCGGGCCAGACCATCATCCTTCCACCGTGGAAATGGCCGCGTATCCAGTTCGGTCTCCTCCCATCCCCGGCTTCCCCCACTCTCTCTGCAACCACGCCATGACGCGTGGCCGACCGTGTGCGGTGGCGCGAGTACTCACCCCGTTTACAGGAAGAGATGCGAGCCTGGCGGGGCAGCACAGCGCAGTGGGACCCGTATCGCTAAGAAAAGCACGTATAGCCGTGGTGAAGCGCACGCCAGTCCGCACTGAAGCTGGCGAAGAACAGCCGTGGGCCAGAGGGGAAGGGCAGACGAGTCGGGCTGTACGCCGGGTTCTGTGCCCCGGTCCCTCGCGGGAGCCGGGGTGACGGCCATCCATCTAGGACCGGTGTTGCCACCGGCCTCCAGCGGTCTACCCGCGGACTCGGGCGGGCCGCCCTCGAACATCCGCGCAGAAGCACCGGGGTGCTTCCTTCTTGACCTTGCTCCGGATGGGGTTTACCTAGCTGCCCAGGTCACCCTGGGCACTGGTGGTCTCTTACACCACCGTTTCACCCTTACCGAGGACCGAGGTCCCCGGCGGTCTGCTTTCTGTGGCACTGTCCCGCGGGTCACCCCGGGTGGCCGTTAGCCACCACCCTGCCCTGTGGAGCCCGGACGTTCCTCGGGAAGCCCCCTAGGGGACTCCACGCGGCCGTCCGCCCGGCTCGTCTGCCGTGTCGACCATGGTACCCGGCGGGCCGGACGCCGGGGACCGGCGGCGGAGGTGGCCAGGACCGAGCCCGCGAGGATCAGAGTGAAGGCGACGCCGATGGTGAGGGTCAGGGTCTCTCCCAGGAACAGGGCGCCCGCGGCGACGGCGACCGCCGGGTTGACGTAGGTGATGACGCCGGCCCGGGTCGGGCCCACCTCCTTGATCAGCTCCAGGAACGCCACGAACGCGATCGCGGTGCAGACGACGCCGAGGCCGGCCAGGGCGGCCAGGGCCTCGCCCGAGGGAGGGCGGCGGGGCGGGTCAGGAAGGCCGCGGGAGCGTAGACCACGGCGGCCAGGGTGAGGCAGGGGGTGATCAGCTGGAGGGTGGGGACGTCCTTGAGGTGGCGGGCGGCTATCAGGGGCGCGGTGGCGTAGCCGACGACCGTCACCAGCACCTCGGCCAGCGAGCGGGCGTCGCCGCCGGTGAGGTGCGGCACGGTGAGGACCGCGACGCCCGCGAGGCCGAGGGCGAGTCCGGTCGCGCGGCGGGCGCCGACCCGTTCCTCCGCGCCGAAGAAGCGGGCCAGGAGGACGGCGACGATCGGGACGCCCGCGATGAGCAGGCCCGCGGTGGAGCTGGAGAGGTGGCGTTCGGCGTCGGTCAGGGTCCACCAGGGCCGACGATCTCGACGACCGCGAAGGCCAGCATGGGCTTCCAGTGCGTCCGCACGGTGCGGGCGAGGCCCCCTTGGCGGAGCGCGAAGGGCAGCAGCAGCGCGGCGCCCAGCGCGCACCGCGCGAACACCACCCCGGACGGCGACACCTCGTCCACCGCCACTTTGATCATCAGGTAGGGGATGCCCCAGACCACTCCCATCAGGGAGAACAGGAACCAGCCGCGTGCAGTCATGCGGCGAGTCTGCGCGGCCTCAGCGGCCGTCGTCTTGAACGCTGTTGCGGTACGCCGCCGGGGTCACGCCCATCACCCGGCGGAACCAGCGGGTCAGATGGGCCTGGTCGGCGAAGCCCACGAGCGCCGCCGCCTCGGCCGGGCGCAGGCCGGCGTCGAGGAGGGCTCGGGCCCTGGTCACGCGGTACTGGGCGAGCCACGCGTACGGCGGTACGCCCATCGCCGTGCGGAAGGCGCGCAGGAGCTGGTAGCGGGACAGGCCGAGGTCGGTGGCGAGGGCGGCGAGGGAGGGCGGGGCGAGGAGTTCGTCGGCGAGGCGGTCGCGTACGGCGCGCGCGATGTGGCCGGCGCCGGGGACCGTGTCGTCGGATCCGCGGGCCGTGGAGTGCCGGCGGGCCAGCGCCGTGAGCAGCCAGGGGATGCGGGATTCCGCTTCCAGCGGGTCGGGGCAGCGGGCCAGGTCCGTGTGGGCGGCGCGCAGGGCGCGGGCCAGTTCCGGGTCCTGCAGGACCGGTTCGCGGAAGTGCGGGAGGCTCCCGCCGCGGGTGCCGTCGGTCAGCAGGGACGGGGCCGCGTACAGGGCCTGGTAGGCGTAGCCCTCCGGGGCGGCGGGGCCGCCGGTGTGCATCTCGCCGGGTTCGAGGACGACGATCGAGCCGGGGCCGGAGTGGATGTGCCCGCCGCGGTAGGCGATGACCTCCAGTCCGCCGACCGTGACGCCGACGGTGAACTCGTCGTGCGCGTGCGGGGCGTAGACGTGGCGGTCGAAACGGGCGGTGAGGAGGTCGAGGGGCGGGCCGCCGGGGCCGAGGTGAGCCCTGGTCCACCTGGTCTGCTCTCGTACGGCCACGCCTCGCGCCCCCTCCTGGCGTCCCTCGCCCCCTCCCGCCCGGGGGTCGATCAGAGAGGGATACGACCAGAGGAAGTCCGCGGTGTCCAGGCCGGATCCGGAGGGCGCAGGATGCCGGATCCCCAGGGCGCAGGATGCCGGATCCGCAGGGCGCGGGATCACGGCCGCCGTCGGTCACCGGTCCGGGCGCCGGGCCGGGCGCCGATCGGTCACCGGTGCGGGCGCCGGTCCGGTCGCCGGTCACGATCGTCATCGTCGTCGGTCTGCACGCGGCCTCCGTGGTGCGTCCGCACGTGCTGGACACCGGCGCCGGGGTCCTCCGCGTCCGCCGGGCCGTCCAGGTGGACGTACGGATACCGCTGGAGCGGATCGGCCGCGTCCGCCGTGAGCTGCGCACGAGCCGGGAGCGGGCCGACGGCGAGCTGACCGTGGACGTGGGCGCGCAGACCTCGCTCACCCTGGAACTCACCGAGCCCGTCACCCACGTCTCCTTCTTCGGGCGGCGCCGCGAGGTCCGGGTCGTGCGCTGCCACGCCGACGACGCCGACGGGCTCGTACGGGCCCTCGCCGAGGCCCGGTCCGCCCTGGTCCGGGACGCCTAGCGGCACCGGGCACGCCGTACCCTGTCGGGGGGCCTCAGAGCGAAGGAGTACGTGTGCTTGTCCTGCTGCCGCCGTCCGAGGGGAAGGCGCCGTCCGGCCGTGGCGCCCCGCTGAAGCCGGAGTCGCTGTCGCTGCCGGGGCTCGGCGCGGCCCGCGAGGCCGTCCTGGAGGAGCTGGTGGAGCTGTGCTCCGCCGACGAGGAGAAGGCACGCGAGGTGCTCGGCCTCAGCGAGGGGCTGCGCGGCGAGGTCGCCAAGAACGCGGGCCTGCGCACCGCCGGGGCCCGGCCGGCCGGGGAGATCTACACCGGGGTGCTCTACGACGCCCTGGACCTGGCCTCCCTGGACGCGGCCGGCAAGCGGCGGGCCGCCCGGTCGCTGCTGGTGTTCTCGGGGCTGTGGGGCGCGGTCCGCGTGACGGACCGGATCCCGTCCTACCGTTGCTCGATGGGGGTGAAGCTGCCCGGTCTGGGCGCGCTGGCCGGGCACTGGCGCGGGCCGATGGCCGAGGTGCTGCCGGAGGCCGCCGGGGAGGGGCTGGTGCTGGACCTGCGGTCGGCCGCGTACGCCGCCGCCTGGAAGCCGAAGGGCGAGGTCGCCGCGCGGACGGCGACGGTGCGGGTGCTGCACGCGCCGACCCGGAAGGTGGTCAGCCACTTCAACAAGGCCACCAAGGGGCGGATCGTGCGGAGTCTGCTCGTCTCCGGGACCGTGCCGAAGGACCCGGCGGAGCTGGTGGAGGCGCTGCGCGACCTCGGGTACGAGGTGGAGGCGGAAGCCCCCGCCAAGGCGGGCCGGGCGTGGTCGCTGGACGTGCTGGTGACGGAGATCCACTGAGGCATCCCCACCCAAGGCCGTTGCATGCTCTGCAACGGCCTTTGCGCAGGTTGCTTGTCGCGGGCACGATGAGGTCATGACCTCATCACCGTCCGCCGCCGCGTCCGCCTCCGTCCTGGACCTCGCTCCCGTGGTCCCCGTCGTGGTCGTCGAGGACGCCGCCGACGCCGTACCGCTCGCGCGGGCGCTGGTCGCCGGCGGGCTGCCCGCGATCGAGGTGACGCTGCGGACGCCGGCCGCGCTCGACGCCATCCGCGCCGTCGCCGCCGAGGTGCCGGACGCGGTGGTCGGCGCCGGCACCGTGATCACGCCGGGGCAGGTCGCCGACGCGGTGGCCGCCGGGGCGCGGTTCCTGGTCAGCCCGGGGTGGACGGAGGCCCTGCTCGACGCCATGCGGGGGTCCGGGGTGCCGTTCCTGCCGGGGGTCTCGACCACCTCGGAGGTGGTGGCGCTGCTGGAGCGCGGGGTGCGGGAGATGAAGTTCTTCCCGGCCGAGGCCGCGGGCGGCACCGCCTATCTGAAGTCGCTCGCCGGTCCGCTGCCGGGGGCCCGTTTCTGCCCGACCGGCGGCATCGGCCCGGCCTCCGCGCCGGAGTACCTGGCGCTGCCCAACGTCGGCTGTGTGGGCGGCAGCTGGATGCTGCCGAAGGAGGCCGTGGCGGCCCGCGACTGGGACCGCGTGACGGCACTGGCCCGCGAGGCGGCCCGGCTGCGCGCCGGGTGAACGGCGCCGGGCGGCTACCGCAGGTGTGACGTGTCGTTGAACAGCCGGACGCTGGCGTTGCCGTCGGCGTAGTACGCGACCGCCGAGAGCGAGGCCGCCGACAGTTCCATCCGGAACAGGGCCTCGGGCGGGGCGCCGAGGGCCAGCCGGACGAACGTCTTGATCGGCGTCACGTGGGAGACGAGCAGGACGGTGCGGCCCGCGTGGGCGGCCACCAGCCTGTCGCGGGTGGCGGCGATCCGGGCGCCGGTCGCCGCGAAGCTCTCACCGCCGCCGGTGGGTTGCGCGTGCGGAGAGGCGAGCCAGGCGTTCAGGTCCTCGGGGTGGCGCTCCCGCACCTCGGCGAAGGTCAGCCCCTCCCAGGCGCCGAAGTCGGTCTCCCGCAGGCCCTCGTCGACGGTCACGTCGAGGCCGAGGCGGTCGGCGACGACGGCGGCCGTTTCCCGGGTGCGGGCCAGCGGCGAGGAGACGATCGCCTGGATCGTGCCGCGCCGGGCGAGCGCCTCGGCGACCCGCTCGGCCTGCTCCCGGCCGACGGCCGACAGGGAGGGGTCGGTTCCGCCGCTCCCGGAGAACCGCTTCTGCGGGGTCAGCGGGGTCTCGCCGTGCCGCAGCAGGACGAAGGTGGCGGGCGCGCCCATGTCCGGCGGGCCCCAGCCGGGCGAGGCGACGGTCTTCGCGGCACGCACGTCGGCCCGGACCGCCCCCGTCTCGCCGGCCCGCGCCCCCGTCTCGCCGGTCCGCGCTCCCGTCTCGCCGGCCGGCGTTCCCGTCTCGCCGCCTCGCGTCCCCGTCACGGCGCCCGGTGCTCCGGTCGCGCCGCTTCGCGCGCCCGCCTCGGCCTCCACGTCGTCACCACGGGACGCCGCGGGCTCGGGCGGGCCGGCGTCGGCGTCGGTCTCGGCCCCGGCCGTCGCCCCGGTGTGCAGCTCCGCCGTCGACGCCGACGGCGACCACGCCTCGCCGCGCGCCCCGGCGTCCATCGCCTCGTTGGCCAGCCGGTCGGCGTGCTTGTTGCTCGCGCGCGGGATCCACTCGTACGTCACGCGGTCCGCCGGGAAGACGCGCATCGCCTCGGACGCGAGCGGCTTGAGGTCCGGGTGCTTGATCTTCCAGCGGCCGGACATCTGCTCGACGACCAGCTTGGAGTCCATCCGGACGTGCACCGTCGCCTCCGGGTCCAGCGCGTGCGCGGCCCGCAGACCGGCGAGCAGGCCCCGGTACTCGGCGACGTTGTTGGTGGTGACGCCGAGGTACTCGGCGGTCTCGGCGAGGGTCTGGCCCGTCGCCGCGTCCCGCACCACCGCGCCGTAACCGGCCGGGCCCGGGTTGCCCCGCGACCCGCCGTCGGCCTCGACGAGGAAGTCGCCGCCGGACCCCGCCCGCGTCCCCCCGGCCCGCATCGCCTGCTCCCGCGTCGCCTGGTCCCGCGTCGCCTCGTCCCCCACCGCGTCCTCCACCGGCCGGCCTCCTACAGGCCCGAGTCGGAGGTGCGCACCAGGATGCGGCGGCAGTTCTCGCACCGCACCACCGTGTCGGGGGCGGCGGAGCGGATCTCGTTCAGCTCGGTGATGGCCAGCTCCTGGCGGCAGCCCTGGCAGGTCCGCTGGTAGAGCTTGGCCGCGCCGATGCCGCCCTGCTGCTCGCGCAGCTTGTCGTAGAGCTTGAGCAGGTCCGCGGGGACCGAGCCGGCGACGACCTCGCGCTCCTTCGTCACCGAGGCGACCTCGGCGTCGATCTCCTCGAAGGCGGCGTCCCGGCGCCCGGTCGCGTCGTCGATCTTCGCCTGTACGGAGGCGACCCGGTCGGTCAGCTCGGCCACCCGCTCCTGAGCGGACTCGCGGCGCTCCATCACTTCCAGGACGACGTCCTCCAGATCGCCCTGCCGCTTGGCGAGGGAGGCGATCTCGCGCTGGAGGTTCTCCAGGTCCTTGGGGGAGGTGACGGCACCGGAGTCCAGGCGCTGCTGGTCGCGGGCGGCGCGGCGGCGCACCTGGTCCACGTCCTGCTCCGCCTTGGTCTGCTCGCGGGCGCAGTCGCTCTCCTCGGTCTGCGCGGCCACGAGCAGGTCGCGCAGCTGGGCGTGGTCCTTGGTCAGCGACTCCAGCTCGGCGTGCTCGGGCAGCGACCGGCGCCGGTGCGCGAGCTGCTGCAGGCGGACGTCGAGGTCCTGGACGTCGAGGAGTCGGATCTGGTCGGCGGGCGCGGCGTTCAGTTGGGGGCTCCTGCGGGTGAGTCGGGGACGCCGCGTGGGCGGTCCAGGGATCGGTGACCGTCCTGGAGACGTGGACGCGCAGGTCCCATCCGTTGCGGTCGGAGATCTCGTCGAGCTGGCTCGCGGCCAGCTCGCACCAGGGCCATTCGGTGGCCCAGTGCGCCGCGTCGAGCAGCGCGAGAGGACTGTGTTCGCGGGCCTCGGACGCCGGGTGGTGGCGCAGGTCCGCGGTGAGGAAGGCGTCGACACCGGCGGCGCGGACGTGGTCGAAGAGGCTGTCGCCGGAGCCGCCGCTGACGGCGAGCGTGCGGACGAGTGCGTCGGGGTCGCCGGCCACGCGGATGCCCTGTGCGGTCGCGGGCAGCCGTTCGGCGGCGCGGCCGGCCAGCTCGCGCACGGTCAGCGGGTGGTCCAGGGCGCAGATCCGGCCGAGGCCCCGGCGGCCCTCGGGGTCGCTCGGGTCCGGCACCAGGGGGCGTACGACCCGTACGCCGAGGGCGCCGGCGAGCGCGTCGGAGACGCCCGGGTCGGCGGTGTCGGCGTTGGTGTGGGCGACGTGCAGCGCGACGTCGTTCTTGATCAGCGTGTGCACCACGCGGCCCTTGAAGGTGGAGGCCGCGACCGTCGTCGTACCGCGCAGGTAGAGCGGGTGGTGGGTGACGAGCAGGTCGGCGCCGAGGGCCACGGCCTCGTCGGCGATCTCCTGCACGGGGTCGACGGCGAACAGGACCCGCGTGACCTCCTGGCCGGGGTCGCCCACGACGGTGCCGACCGCGTCCCAGGACTCGGCCCGCTCGGCGGGCCACAGGTTCTCCAGCGCGGCGATGACTTCTGACAGACGGGGCACGGAGGCAAGGCTACCTGGCCGTTCTTCGCCGTTGTACCGCCACCGTCTCTCCTGTTCGGCCACCGCCGCCTCGACGGTCCGGGCGTCGCCGCCTCCACGGTCCGGGCGTCGCCGCCTCAAGGGACCAGGCGTCGCCGCCTCCGCGAACCGGCCACCGCCGCATCCAAGGTCCGGCCGCCCCGTCTCCGGGGTCCGGCCGCCGCATTCGCGGACCGGCCCCCGCTGCCGCATCCGCGCTCCGGGCGCCGCCGTCCACTCCGGCGTACCGCCACCGCCGGGGGCCCGCGCCCCGCCCGCCCCGGAACAGCACATGCAGCGCCGCTTCCTCAGCCGAATCGTTCCTCTCCCACCCGTATGTGTGAAGCGGACGGCCGCCGGTGCCCCGCCCGTGCGTGCGAAAACTAGCTTCGTCGCCGGAGGTGACCGAACGATGACGGCCTGTGCCATCGAACCTTCGGCGGACCCTGAGGACGGCGGGGCGCCCCGCGCGGAATGCGCCATCACCGCCGACGGCGCCTACGCCGCCCGGCTGGCCCGCAGCGGCGACTCCTGGTACCCGGAGCGCTGGACGCTGGACGGCCCGGAGCCGTACGCGGTGCCGCTGCCCGGCAACCAGCCGGAGGAGCCCGGCACGGAGGTGCAGCCGATGGGCGACGGGCGGGTCCTCATCCACCGCCGGACGGCCGGCCGGCACGTCTTCACGCTGCTGTACCCGACCGGGCCCGGCACCGGCGAGCTCCCCCTCGGCGCGGTGGAGTGCCCGGACGACACCACCCGACTGCGGCTGCTGCCGCCGGCGCCGGGCGGCGAGCGGGCGTACGCCCTCGCCGTCGGGCCGCGTGCGACGGCCGTGTGGCTGGTGGCCGGGGGCGCCTTCGGGCCCGAGCAGCTCGCGGAGGTGCCCGGGCGCTGCTCGGGCGGGTGTGGCTGGACCGTACGGCGCGGATGCTGGCGCTGGACCGGGAGACCGGGGGGCGCACCAAGGCGGTCGTGGTCGATCTGGAGCGGGGCGGCGAGGTGTCGCCGCTGCTGCAGATCGCCGCCGACAGCGACGACCGGCTCCTGCTGGCCGATCCGGACAGCGGACTGCTGCTGATCGGCTCGGACGCGCCCGAGCCCGGGCGGGCACCCCGGCTGGGGTGGGGCGTGCTCGGCAGCACGCTGCCGGTGCGCTTCCCGGAGTGCCTGCGGCTGCCGGACTGCGAGGTGACGCCGTTCGCGATCCAGCCGGGTCAGGTGCTGACGCCGGAGCGCTGCGCGGTCGCCCTGCGGCTGGACGGGCCGTTCGGCACCTGGGTGGGGGTGTGGCGGCCGGCCGAACGGCAGGTGCATCACCTCGCGGCGCCGCAGGGGTGGCTGGCGGGCGGCGGGACGTGGACGGCGGACGGTGTGCTGCACCTGCCGTACGCGACGCCGGACCTTCCGTGCGGCCTGGCCCGGCTGCCCGCCCCGGCCTGGGGCGAGGGCCGGGACGCCGGTACGGGGGACGCGGCGCCGGACGGACCGGCACAGGGCCGGGTGGCGGAACGGGCGACGGGACTGACGGCGGTCGGGCGGACGGGCAGGGCGCCGGGCCGGCGGGCGGACCCGCGGACGGGGCCGCGCACGGGGCCGGGGAGAACCGGGCGGAACCGGAGGCGCCGGGTCCCGCCGCACCGCGCCCGGTTCCGCTCCAACAGGCGCCTCTGGCACGACTTGTAACGAAGTAGTGGCGGTTGGCGTGGCCGTCTGGATTCGGTCCGCAGTGGGCCGGTTACACTCGCCCGGCTGTAGGAAAGATCATGTTGACGGGGTGAATTCCTTCCGATGAGCGACGCCAGCACGAACCAGCCGACGCACGCCCACGGTGCGGACGTCCAGGAGATCGCCGCCGGCCACGGCCGGCACCGTGGTCCGGTCTCCACGCAGGATGCCGAGACGGCCCCCCGGGGCCGGCACCGCAAGCCGGCCGAGGAGGCCGAGAACGCGGCCTGACGGCAGGTCACACGCAGGACGGCGGCCCCGCACGTCACGTCGACGGGCGGGGCCGCCGCCGTGTCCGGGCGCCCGGCACACCTCCCGGACGGTCCAGCTTCCGGACGGCGCAGTTCCCGGACGGCATACCTCCGCGCCCGGCTCACCTCCCGGACGGCGCACCTCCCAGACGGGCGCACCTCCCGGGCGGGGCCGTCACCGGCGCCGTACGACCGTGCCGTCGAGCACCGGTACGTCGCCCCGCTCGACGGCGCTCACCACGACCCGTACCAGCCCTCGCGCACGACACCGCCGGGCTCCCCGCCCGCACGCACCACACCCCCGCCCTCCGCTCCCCGCCCTCCGCTCCCCCGACTTCCGCTGCCCCGACTTCCGCTGCCCCGACTTCCGCTGCCCCGACTTCCGCTCCCCCGGCTTCCGCTCCCCGGCTTCCTCCCACATGCGCACCCGCAGGGTCTCGCCCGGGTAGGCGACCCCGGCGAACCGGGCGGTGTAGTCGCGGACCCGGGTGACGTCCCCGTCGAGCAGCGTGTCCACCACGGCCTTGAGCGTGATGCCGTAGGTGCACAGCCCGTGCAGGACCGGCCGGTCGAACCCGGCGCGGGCGGCGAACCCGGGGTCGGCGTGCAGCGGGTTGAGGTCGCCGGACAGCCGGTAGAGCAGCGCCTGGTCCTCGCGCACCCGCCGTTCGACGACCGCGCCGGGCTCCCCGGCGGGCGCGTCCGCCCGCCCGGACGGCCCGCGCTCGCCGCCCCACCCGCCCTCTCCGCGGACGAAGATCCGCGCCTCGCCGGTCCACAACGGCCCCTCCTCGTCGGCCACGTCGGTGCGCAGGACCAGGACGGCGGCCGTGACCTTGTCGTACACGGCGGTGATCCGGGACGTGGCGGTGGCGGTGCCGCGGACCGGGATCGGCCGGTGCACGCGCAGGCTCTGCCCGCCGTGCAGGACACGGGCGAGGTCGACGTCGACCCCGGGCATGGACAGCCCGGCGATCACCCCGGGGGCACCGGCGCCCGCGACCGTGGCGAAGCTGGGCAGGACGTGCAGCCGGGACTCGAGGGTGTAGCGCAGTTCGCGGGGGTCGGTGGCGGGGACTCCGGCGCCGATGCCGAGGTGGTAGAGCTGGACGTCCTTGGCCTCCCAGGCGATCCGGCCGGTACGGGGCGCGGCGGCGAGGGCCGCGGCTGCGTCGATGGGCATGGGTCTCCTGTCGGTCTACGGCCTCCGGGCCCGGCCACCCTAGGGGTGTCCGACGGGCTCCGGCGGGACGCTCCCCAGGGAGCCGTCACCGCCGCCCGTGACCGGCGGAGCGTCGGTCACGGGCGTCACCCGGGACATTTGTCCCGCCGGATTCCGTACGGGCGGCTCTGCCGGCACCGCGCCCGGCGCCCGTAGCGTCGCACCCATGACTGGCAGCACGGGGGCGACCCCGCAGGCCGTCCGCTGCGCGGGGCGGTCAAGACGTACGGCGGTGTCCGCGCGGTGGCGGGCCTGGACCTGGCGATCGAACCCGGCGAGACCGTCGCCCTGCTGGGCCGCAACGGCGCGGGCAAGTCCACGGCGATCGCCCTGCTGCTCGGCCTGACCGCGCCGGACGCGGGCACGGTGCGCCTGTTCGGGGCGGCCCCGGAGCACGCGGTGCGGGCGGGCCGGGTCGGGGCGATGCTCCAGGAGGGCCGGGCGGTCCCCCGGGTCACCGTGGGCGAACTGGTCGGGTTCGTGGCCGGGTGCTACCCGGCGCCGATGCCCGTCGCCCGGGCGCTGGAACTGGCCGGGATCGCCGCGCTGGCCGGCCGCCGCGTGGACCGCCTCTCCGGCGGCCAGGTCCAGCGGGTGCGGGTCGCGGCGGCCCTGGCCGGCGATCCGGGTCTCCTGGTCCTGGACGAGCCCACCGCCGCGCTGGACGTGGAGGCCCGGCACGCCTTCTGGCGGTCGATGCGGGCGTACGCCGGCCGTGGCAGGACGGTGCTGTTCTCCACGCACCACCTGCCGGAGGCGGAGGCGCACGCGGACCGCGTCCTGGTCCTCGACCGGGGCCAGATCGTCGCCGACGGCACACCGGCTCAGCTGCGCCGGGCGGCGGGCGGCGGCCGGGTCCGTATCGACGTCACGGCCGCAACGGCCGACCGCCTTGCGGGGCTTCCGGGGTCCGGGCGCTGGAGACGGACGGCGCCCGCGCCGTCCTGCACACCGACGACCCCGACGCGACGGTGACGGCGCTGGCCCGGCTGGACGCGATCCGCGGCCTGGAGGTGGCGCCGGCCTCGCTGGACGAGGCGTTCCTGTCCCTGACCTCGAGGGAGCGGACCCGATGAGGGACTACGTCCGCCTGGAGGTGCGCCGCACCCTGCGCGACCCGGGGTTCGCCCTCGGCGGCGTGGCGGTGCCCGTCCTCATGTATCTGCTGTTCAGCCGTCTCGGCGACGGTCTCACCGGCACGTGGGCGACCGGGGCGATGGTCGGCATGGCGGCCTACGGCGCGGTCGGCTCGGCGCTGAACACCGGCGGCGGGGTCGCGGAGGACCGGGCCGTCGGGTGGCTGCGGCAGTTGCGGGTGACGCCGCTGCCGCCGCACCGGGTGGTTCTCGGGCGCGCCCTGACCGGCACGGTCACCGTCCTGCCGTCGATCACCGCCGTGCTCGCCGCGGGCGGCCTCGCCGGTGGCGCCCGGGCGGCGGCCTGGCAGTGGGCGGCCCTGGCGGGGGTGCTGTGGCTGGGCTCGGTGCCCTTCACCCTGCTCGGCCTGGGCAACGGATACCGCCTGACCGGGCAGACGACGGGCGTGGTGAACATGCTGGCCAACCTGGCCCTGGCGGTCCTGGGCGGCCTGTGGTTCCCGCTCGCCCTGTTCCCCGGCTGGCTGCGGACGGTGGCGGCGTACACGCCGGCCCACCGGTTCGCGGAGCTGGGCCGGAGCGTGGCGGCCGGCCAGGCCCCGCCGCCCACCGGTGTCCTGGTCCTGGCCGCCTGGTTCCTGGCCTTCGGCGCCTACGCCGTGCTGTCCTACCGCCGTGCGGACTGAGAGACCGACGATGCCCGGACCGCGGCCCGCCGGGCCGCCCGCGAACCCGGCCGGCCGGCCGCCCACGGCGTTCACCCTGCTGCCCTGGCTGCTGATGGGCCTGGGCTCCCTGGCGAACGTCTTCCGGGGCGAGACCGCGAACCCCTGGCTCAGCGGGCTGGGCCTGCTCACCTTCAACACGCTGTACCTGTTCGTGGCGTTCCGCGCCTTCGACGAGCGACGACGGCGTGCCCCGGCGACCCGGCTGGCCCTGGCGGCGATGACCGTGCTGACCTGCGCCCTGGGCCTGGGCTACGGCGGCACCTGGCTGCTGTTCTTCCCGCTGCTGGGCCTGGCCGCGGGCGCGGCGCTGCGCGGCGGGCGTCCGGCCACGTGGGGCGTGGCCCTGGCGGCGCTGGCCGGTGCCGTGGCGGGCGTCAAGGACGGCTGGGACGCCATCGGCATCGCCTACGGCACGTTCCTGTCGACGATGGTGACGGCGGCGATCCTCGCCCTGTCCGACGCGGTACGGCAACTGCGCGCCGCCCGCGAGGAACTGGCCCGGCGGGCGGTGGAGGAGGAGCGCCTGCGGTTCTCCCGCGACCTGCACGACCTGCTCGGCCACACGCTCTCCGTGATCGTGGTCAAGTCGGAGGCGGCACGCCGGCTGGCACCGCACGACCTCGCGGCCGCCGTGCACCAGATCACCGACATCGAGTCGATCGGCCGCCAGGCGCTGACCGAGGTCCGCGAGGCGGTGACCGGGTACCGCGACGGCGGCCTCTCCACGGAACTGGACCGCGCCCGTTCGGTCCTGGCGGCGGCGTCCGTGGAGCCGGTGGTCCGCCGCTCCGGCCCGCCCCGCCCCCGCACGCCGATGCGCTGCTGGGCTGGGTGGTCCGGGAGGCGGTGACGAACGTCGTCCGGCACAGCGACGCCGGCCGCTGCGAGATCACGGTGACCGCCACCGCCGACCGGGTCCGCCTGACGGTGACGGACGACGGCACCACGCCCCCCGCCTCCCCCGCCGGCACAGGCCTCACCGGCCTCACCGAACGCCTCACCACAGCAGGCGGCACCCTGACGGCGACCCCGACCCCACCCACCGGTTTCACGGTCACCGCGGAACTGCCGGTCGGATGAGCGGCGCGGTCAGGGGACGAGGCGACCGTCGGCGGCCAGTACGGGTGTGTCGGCGTGGCCTCCTGCTCCCAGGGGTCGGTGGTGGCGTGCACCGGCGCCGCCGGAGGCGCCACGGGGGTGCCGCCGGAGCCGGCGAGGACGGGGCGCCGCTGCCCAGGGAGACCTCGGCGCCGTTCTGGCGGGTGCCCCACCCCGTCTTGGCGCAGGTGAAGATGCCGTACCAGCGCAGCCACCGGAACCAGGTCCAGGCCATGACGATGGCCAGCGGCATCATCAGCCAGGTCAGGAAGCGGGAGCGGATCCGTTCGTCGGTGCGGACGATGCCGAGGTAGCGGAGCCCCTGGGCCCAGCCGAGGAGGAAGGGGATCCACAGCATGCTCAGCGGCGGCAGGTTGTCGTAGGCGACCGGTTCCACGACGAGCAGCCAGACGGTGACCATCTGCGTCAGGACCATCTGCACCCAGCGGATGGTGTGCAGCCAGAAGGCGGGCCGGGCCATCGACAGGTAGCGCATGCGCCAGATGGAGCGGATGGTCGAGCCGCGCATCCATCTCAGGTACATGCGGCCGAAGTGGTTCCAGCGTTCGGGCATGGCCGTGAAGACGATGGCCGTGCTCTGCTGCACGGTCAGACCGCGCTCCTGCGCGTACAGGGTGAGCATGCTGTCGTCGCTGAACGCGACACCGCGTCCCATGAACGTCTCGTTCAGGTAGGAGCCGAGGTTGTCGCGGACGACGCCGGCCCGGTACGCCGCGAGGGGACCGGAGTTGACCATGACGGCGCCGACGGCGGACTGGCCGGAACGGTCGACCATCTGCGAGGTCACGAACCACAGGTCGGTGGTCCGCGCCAGGAGCTGACTGCTGCGCCAGTACAGCACCGCCTTCCGGTGCTCCCGCTTGGCGCGGCGGATCGCCCGGCGCGTGGCGCGCCCCTCGGGCGGCGTGTACCGGGGCGGCCGGGACCGTGGTTGTTGGTGGCGATGACGATGCCGGCGACCGACTGGACGCGCCGCTTGGAGAAGGGCTTGAGGATCTCCTCGACGGCGCGGGGATCGAGGTAGGAGTCGGAGTCGACCGTGATGTAGATGTCGGCGTACGGGCTGGCCTCGACACCGACCGCCTGGGCGTGCCGCTTGCCGCCGTTGGGGACGCGCTGCCAGGTGGTGCGGACGCCCGCCTGCCAGGCGGCCCGCAGCCACCAGTCGCGGACCTCGGCGTAGTCGGTGGTGGTGGAGCCGTCGTCGACGACGTGCACGCTGTCGGGGCGCCGGCTCTGCTGCAGGAAGGACTCCAGGCCGAGCTTCAGGTAGCCCGGGTCCTCGTTGTAGACCGGCATCAGGATCGACACGTGCAGCCGGTCGAGGCGCGCCTGTGCCCGGGCGGGCACGCGGGTGGGCCGGTCCAGGTGGTAGAGCGTCACCTGGATCGCGAACAGCACGAACATGCCGAGCCAGACGAAGGAGAGCCGGTTGGTGGTCTCGGCGTCCCAGTCGGAGACCACGAGCGCGTGGTGCGCGGTCCAGACGGTGAGCAGGGCCAGGCCGCAGATTCCGATGAGGACCATGCCCGACCGGTGCTGTCGCGCGGACAGCACCGGTGCCTGGCTGCGTCGTCTGCGACTCACTCCTCGCCCACGGACTGACGCCTGCGGAAGCCCACGCGGGTGACCATGATCCCCGCGAGGACGACGCCGGCGGCCAGGGCGAGCATCCACCAGCCGGTGTAGACGGTCACGCCGGCGACCGTGAGCCCGCCCGCACCGGTTGCGGCCAGCTGCTGTCCATCGGACATGAGAGTGCTCCCCCCCAGGAGTATGAAAAACGGAGATTGTGTGATGATGCTACGTGAAAATTGAAGATTGCGACGGAAGTTGCCGGTGTGATGTACGGCGCAACAGGCAACCCAGGGGCGAAAGTTGGCGTCTTCGGAAGTTCCGGCTCCGGATCTGTGCCCCCGTCAGGAGCGGCGGAGCACGGCCCGCCTCGGTGCCGGAGGGCGGGATGGCGGAATCCGTCCTACGCTTACCGGGTGCACGACGAGATGCCCCGTTCCCACCGCCCCGGCAAGGGCATCCGGGTGCTGCTCGCCGAGGATCAGGGCATGATGCGCGGGGCGTTGGCGCTGCTGCTCGGGATGGAGGCGGACATCGACGTCGTCGCGCAGGTCGGCACCGGTGACGCCGTCGTCGACGCCGTGCTCGTGCACCGGCCCGACGTCGCCCTCCTCGACATCGAGCTGCCGAACCGCAGCGGTCTCGACGCCGCCGCCGATCTGCGCGAGCAGGCGCCGGACTGCCGGGTGCTGATCCTGACCACCTTCGGCCGCCCCGGGTATCTGCGCCGGGCGATGGAGGCCGGTGCCGCCGGTTTCCTCGTCAAGGACGGCCCGGTGGAGGAGCTCGCCGGCGTGATCCGGCGGGTGCTCACCGGCGAGACGGTGATCGACCCGGCGCTCGCCGCCGCCGCGCTCGCCGCCGGCCCCAATCCGCTCACCGCCCGCGAGCGCGAGGTCCTCGGGCCGCCGCCGGCGGGGCCACCGTGGCCGACATCGCCGCCGCCCTGCACCTGTCGGAGTCGACGGTCCGCAACCACCTCTCCTCGGCCATCGGCAAGACCGGCACCCGCAACCGCGCCGAGGCCCTCAGCGAGGCCCGCCACCAGGGCTGGCTGTAGGCCGGGCCCTAGGGAGCGTCGCGCCGGGCGGCCGGCAGCCACACGCGCATCAGGACCGCCCCGGCCACCAGCACCACCGCCCCCGTCCGGAACACCAGGGCGTACCCCTCCGTCAGCGCCCCGGGCGACGCGCTCCCGCCCGTCCGCGCCGCCGCGATCGTCGACATGACGGCGAGGCCCAGCGAACCGCCCATCGTCCGGGAGGTGTTGACGAGCCCGGAGACCAGTCCGGCCTCCCCCGGCGCCGCCCCGGAGGTGGCCAGCGCCGCCAGCGGGGTCGCCGCCAGCCCGGCGCCCAGCATCATCAGCACGCCGGGGACCAGGATCGCGGTCACGTACGCCCCGTGCGCGCTCATCGTCGACTGCCAGCCGAAGCCGGCCGCGGCCACCGCGGTCCCCAGCACGGCCACGGTCCGCTCCCCAGCGCCCGCATCCACCGCGGCGCCAGCTTCGAGCCCAGCACCACCGCCAGCGAACTGGGCACGAGCGCGAGCCCGGCCTCCAGCGGGGTGTAGCCCAGCACGTTCTGCGCGTACAGGGTCATGAAGAACCACATGCAGAACATGGCCGACCCGCACACGAACATCGCCACGTTCGCCGAGGCGACCGCCCTGCGCCGCAGCAGCGCCGGCGGCATCAGCGGCGCCGCCGTCCGCGCCTCCACGACCAGGAACAGGGCGATGAGCACGGCTCCCGCCGCCAGCGGCACCACTGTGCCCGCGGCCGCCCAGCCCGCGACCTCGGTCTGCGAGATGCCGTAGGCCAGCACCGCCAGCCCGGCCGTCACCAGGACCGCGCCGGGCAGGTCGAGCCGCCGCCGCTCCCCGGCCCGGCTCTCGGCGAGCCACACCACGGACGCGGCCAGGACGGCCACCCCGACCGGCACGTTGATCAGCAGCACCCAGCGCCACGACAGCCCGTCCACGAGCAGGCCGCCGACCAGGCCGCCGGCGGCGCCGCCGCCCGCCCCGACGGCGGTCCAGGTCGCGATGGCCCGCGCCCGTGCGGCGCCCTCGGGCACGGCGGCGGTGAGGATCGTCAGCGTCGAGGGCGCCAGCACGGCGGCGCCCAGCCCCTGCACGGCCCGCGCCGCCAGCAGTTCCCAGCCCTCCCGGGCGAGTCCGCCCGCGAGCGAGGCCAGCGTGAACAGCGCCAGCCCGACGAGGAACATCCGCTTGCGCCCGTAGAGGTCGCCGGCCCGCCCGCCGAGCAGCATGAACCCGGCGAAGGCGATGGCGTAGGCGTTGACCACCCACTGCAGGCCGTGCGCGTCCAGGCCGAGGTCGGTCCGCATCGACGGCAGCGCGACGTTCACGACGGACACGTCCAGCACGACCAGGAACTGCCCGGCGCACGCGAGCGCGACGACGAGCCAGGTCGGGGGTTTGCGGTGCGGGATATGGCGGCGGTGCGGGCGTCGGCGGCTTCGAGCATGACCGCCATGCTCTCAACCCGGCCGCCCCGGTTTCCATCAGGATTTCGTCGCCGTCCCGCTCCGCCGTCGGGCCTAGGCCCGGGCCCACCCCGGTGCGGCGGTGCGCCGCGGCCGTGCGGCTTCGGCACCCCTGCGGCACCAAGAGAAGGTCAAGAAATTGTTAGCGGCTCAAAACAACGGAATAGTTGCCCAGGCGCACGGAGTTCATGACTCACGTACCCGTGCCGGCGCAGGCACACCCTCGTGCCGGCCCGGCCGGTGCCCACCGTCCGCTCCCGACCCCGCAGGAGGCCCCCCGGATGACCCCATGACGACCGACGAGCCCGCCCGGCGAGCCGGCGCCGCCGTCGTCCCGGTGCTCGCCTTCGCCGGCATCGTCGTCGCCGTGATGCAGACCCTGCTGGTCCCGGTCATCAAGGATCTTCCCCAGCTCCTGGACACGAGCCCGGGCAACGCCACCTGGGTCCTGACCTCCACCCTGCTCTCGGGCGCCGTGGCCACGCCGATCATGGGCCGCCTCGGCGACCTGTACGGCAAGCGCCGCATGCTGGTCGCCAGCCTCGCGGTGATGGTCGCCGGCGCGCTGGTCAGCGCGTTCACGGCCGCCCTGCTCCCGATGATCGTCGGCCGCACCCTCCAGGGCTTCGCCATGGGCGCGATACCGCTCGGCATCGGCCTGATGCGGGACATGCTGCCGCGCGAGCGGCTCGGCTCGGCGATGGCGCTGATGAGCTCCTCGATCGGCGTCGGCGGCGGCCTGGCGCTGCCCGCCGCCGCGCTGGTCGCGCAGCACACCGACTGGCACGTCCTGTTCCACGGCGCCGCCGGCCTCGGCGTCCTCGCGATCGCCCTCACCCTCGCCGTCGTCCCGGAGTCCCCGCTGCGCGCCCGGGGCTCCTTCGACCTGCCCGGCGCCCTCGGCCTCTCCGCCGGCCTCGTCCTGTTCCTGCTGCCGATCACCAAGGGCGGCGACTGGGGCTGGACCGCGCCCGCCACCCTCGGCATGTTCGCCGCGGCGGCCGTGGTCCTGGTCCTGTGGGGCCTGATGGAGCTGCGCCTGAAGGCACCCCTGGTGGACCTGCGCACCACGGCCCGCCGCGAGGTCCTGCTGACCAATCTGGCGTCGATCATGGTGGGGGTCAGCTTCTACGTCGTCTCCCTCGTCCTGCCGCAGCTGCTCCAGCTGCCGTCCGCCACCGGCTACGGCCTCGGCCAGTCCATGGTCGTCGCGGGTCTGTGCGTCGCCCCGCTCGGCCTGACCATGATGTTCACGGCCCCGGTGTACGCCCGGCTCTCCGCCCGCTACGGCCCCCGCACCACCCTGATCATCGGTCTCCTGGTGATCGCCGTCGGCTACGCCGGCGGGCTCGGCCTGATGGACGCCGCCTGGCAGACGGTCGTCACCTCGGTGCTGCTCGGCGCCGGCATCGGCCTGGCCTACTCGTCCCTGCCCGCCCTGATCGTCGGCGCGGTCCCGGCCTCCGAGACGGGCGCGGCCAACGGCCTCAACACGCTGATGCGGTCCATCGGCACCTCCGTCTCCAGTGCCGTCATCGGCATGGTCCTCGCCAGCACGTCGGACACCGTCGGCGGCGTGGAGATCCCGACCATGCACGGCTTCCGGGTCTCCTTCCTGATCGCGACCGCCGCCGTGGCCGCCGGCCTGGTGTTCGCGTTCTTCCTGCCGCGGCGCCGCCCGGCGGCCACGACGCAGCTGCGCGCGAGCAGCGAGGAGGACGAGAACCTGGCCCGTGCCGGACAGGCGCTGCGCGGCTTCTGCGGCCGGGTCCTGTCGGCGCAGGGCACGCCCGTCGCCCGCGCGAAGGTCACGCTGATCGACCGGCACGGCCGGCAGGCGGGCGCGACGGTCTCCGCCGACGACGGCAGCTACGCCCTCGCCGTGCCCGCGGCGGGCCCGTACGTGCTGGCCGCCCGCGCCCCGGGGCACGGCCCGCTCGCCCACGCCGCCACGCACCCGGGCGACGACCGCCCGACCGGCCTGGACCTGTCCCTGCCGGGCGAGACCGTGTCGGCGTAGATCCGGCCCCCCCTCGACCGTCGCCCACACCCGGACAG
The DNA here is from genome assembly GCA_003248315.1 of Streptomyces sp. SW4. Classification (GTDB taxonomy): domain Bacteria; phylum Actinomycetota; class Actinomycetes; order Streptomycetales; family Streptomycetaceae; genus Streptomyces. The sequence continues at coordinate 3,683,336 of QKWM01000004.1, read as the reverse complement.
ACCTCCGGAACGGCCCGCAGCCATCCCGGCGCCCCGCCGGCACACCGCAGGCCCCGGCCGACCTTCCGGCACACCGCAGGCCCCGGACGGCCCCCCCCCGGCGCCCCGCCGGCCCCGGACGACCCCGGCAGCCCACAGGCCCCGGCCGACCCTCCGGCACCCCTCCGGCACGCCCCGCCGGGGCGTACGGCACGATGGGGCGCCGTCCGCCACCGCACCACCGGGAGACCTCATGCCCACGCCACCGGAGCCCGCCGCCGACGTCCTGGCCGCGTTCGAGAGCGCGAAGGGCTTCATGCCGGCCGACGAGGGCCTGGCCCTGTACGCGGCGGCGATGGAGGCGGGCGGCCTCGGGCTGCCGCTGCTGGAGATCGGTACGTACTGCGGGCGCTCCACGGTCCTGCTCGCCGACGCGGCCCGCCGACGCGGGGTCACCGCGCTCACCGTCGACCACCACCGCGGCAGCGAGGAGCAGCAGCCGGGCTGGCAGTACCACGACCCGGAGACGGTCGATCCGAGGTGGGGCTGATGGACACGCTGCCCGCGTTCCGCCGCACGCTGCACCGGGCGGGCCTGGAGGACCACGTGGTGGCCCTGGTCGGCCGCTCCCCGCAGATCGCCCGTCTGTGGGGCTCGCCGCTCGGCCTGGTCTTCGTCGACGGCGGCCACACCGACGAGCACGCGAGCGCGGACTACGAGGGCTGGACCCCGCACCTGGCCGAGGGCGGCCTGCTCGTCATCCACGACGTCTTCCCCGACCCGGTGGACGAGTTCACCGGGCAGGCCCCGTACCGGGTGTACCTCAGGGCGCTGGAGTCCGGGGCGTTCACCGAGGTCTCGGTGACCGGCTCCCTGCGCGTCCTGCGGCGAACGGGCGCGGGAACCGACCCGCGGTTAGAGTCGCTGACGTGTCGTACACAGGCCCGGAGTTCGAACCGTCCCCGCCGCGCCGCTTCCCGCTGCGCCGCCCGCTGACCGTCGCGCTGGCCGCGCTCGTGCCCGGCGCGCTGCTCGGGTGGGGGTGTACGCGGCCGTCGGCGGGCCGGGCGACGGTGACGGCGGCGGCACGGACCGGGCGGCGACCGCGCGGGCCTCGTCCCCGGCGCCGTCCTCCGGCCGCCCGGCCCCGCCGCGCGAAGACGCCAAGAAGCCGAGCGGCGGCTCGCCCTCGCCCACGGGCGCCGGGTCCGGGCGGCCCTCCGCGTCGGCGTCGGCGCCCGCCGCCTCGGGTCCGCTGAAGGGGAAGATCGTGGTCATCGACCCGGGTCACAACCCGGGCAACTTCCAGCACTCGTCCGAGATCAACCGCAAGGTGGACATCGGGACGAACTGGAAGGAGTGCGACACGACGGGCACCGCCACCGACGCGGGCTGGCCCGAGGCGAAGTTCACCCTGGACGTGGCCCACCGGCTGCGCGACCTGCTGACGGAGCAGGGGGCCACGGTGAAGCTGACGCACGACGCGGACCGGCCGTACGGGCCGTGCGTGGACGAGCGGGCCCGGATCGGCAACGAGGCCGGCGCGGACGCCGCGGTGTCCCTGCACGCCGACGGCTCGGGCCCCGGCAACCGCGGCTTCCACGTGATCCTGCCGGGACCGGTGAACAAGGGCGCCGCCGACACCCGCGCGATCGTCGGGCCCTCCCGCGACCTGGGCACGCGGATCGCGGGCCGGTTCGTGAGCGTCACGGGCAGCGCGCCCTCCAACTACGTCGGTGACGGCACCGGACTTGTCACGCGCACGGATCTGGGCGGTCTCAATCTGTCAACGGTTCCGAAGGTGTTCGTCGAGTGCGGCAACATGCGTGACGGCAAGGACGCGGCGCTGCTGACCAGCGGGGCCTGGCGGCAGAAGGCGGCGCAAGGGATCTCTGAGGGAATTGTGGGATTCCTGGGCGGGTAGCCGTCCACCCGTCGGTCCCGGCGGACAGCCTGATCGTGCGGGCGATAGTGTCGTCCCTACGATGAGGGGCCACCCCCGCGCTTCACACCGGGGCCTGACGGCGACATGGTGACAGCGACGCCTCCACCGACGACGAGACGACGACCTACGAAGGACCTGAAGTGAATATCCGCTCCCTCACTAGAGGCGACGGCGTGGTGATCGGAGCAGCGGTGTTGCTGTTCATCGCGTCGTTCCTCGACATCTACTCGATCGACGGTGCGTCGGACGAGGCCGACATTCCCAGCCTGTGGGCAGCGGGCCGGTGGTGCTCGGTGTCGTGCTGGCGGGCATCATCGGCGCCGCGCTCGTCGTCGTGGCCCGGATGCTGCCGCAGCCGCTCAAGGTCGCGGGCCTCGACCTCGGCCAGTTCGGCGTCGCGTTCACGGTCTTCGCCGCCTGGTGCGCGCTGGGGAACATCTTCGACCCGGCCGGCGCCTTCGACAACGACGGGGGCCTGGACAACATCGGCGCCGGCACCGGCCTGGTCCTGGCGCTCATCGCCACGCTCCTCATGGCCGCCGCCGCCGTCGTCACGCCCCTGCTGCCCGCCCTCAAGGGCTCGCTGATCCCCGCGGCGCGGCCTGCCGCCCCGCAGCCCTACGGCGGTCAGCCGCAGGGCGGGTACGGCTACCCGGGCGCCCAGCAGCAGCCGTACGGCGGTCAGCCGGGGCAGCCGCAGCCGGGCCAGCCCTACGGCGGCCAGCCGCAGCCCCAGCAGGCGCAGCAGCCCCAGCAGCCGCAGCCGGCCGGGGACTTCTCGCCGTTCTGGTTCGCCGTGCCGGTGCCGCGTCCGCTGTTCGCGGAGGACGGCTCGCCGACGCCGATCGCGGAACTGGCGCCGGGCACCTGGTACCTGGCGGTCGAGCAGCGCGGCCCGGGTCTGGTCGCCCAGACCCAGGACGGCCGCCGCGGCGTCCTCCAGGACACCTCGGGCATCCAGCGCGGCTGACGCCCCCTCAGGCACACGCGTCACGGCCCTCGCCTTCGGGCGGGGGCCGTCGCCGTGGGTCCGGCGGGTGCCGGCGGCCGACGGGCCGTCAGCGGGGTTTCAGCCGGGCTTTCGGGGCCAGACGGAAGGCATGTCCCCTCGATATCGCTCCGGAACCAACTCCGCAGGGACGGTCGTCGCGGTGGTCGCGGACGTCATGGCCGTCATCCTCGGGCTGTGGATCCTGATGTACCTGCTGGACGCCAACCGCGGCAACGACCTGGTGCAGTTCGTCCGGCACGCGGCCGACTGGCTGGCGGCCTGGTCCCGGGACCTGTTCACGTTCGACGAGGCCTGGGCCAGGGTCGTCGCCGGGTACGGACTGGCCGCGGTCGTCTACCTGTTCGTCGGCCACGCGATCGCGGGCCGACTGCACCGGCACTGACCTCAGGCGCAGCAGTCGGGGTCCAGGCCCCTGGGCAGGTCGTCGCCGCCGAAGACCCGGCAGGTCGCCTCGTGTCCGCCGAGCGCGGCCACGGCGAGGAGCAGGGAGCCCGCCGTCCACGTGGTCAGCTCCCGCGGCCATATCGCGTCGTCGTCGAAGACGTACCCCGTCCAGTACAGGCCGGTGCCGGGGTCCCGCAGGTGCTGGATGGACTGGAGGATGTCCAGGGCCCGGTCGGACTCCCCCACCGCCCACAGGGCGAGGGCGAGTTCGGCGGACTCGCCGCCGGTGACCCAGGGGTTGGGCACCACGCAGCGCACGCCGAGGCCGGGGACGACGAAGCGGTCCCAGCCCTCCTCGATGCGGGCCTTGGCCTCCGCGCCGGTCAGCGCGCCGCCCAGCACCGGGTAGTACCAGTCCATCGAGTAGCGGCCCTTGTCCAGGAACCGCTCGGGGTGGCGCCGGATGGCGTGCCGCAGCGCGCCCACGGCCAGTTCCCAGTCCGGCTGCGGCTCCTCGCGCTGCTCGGCGACGGCCAGCGCGCAGCGCAGCGCGTGGTGGACCGAGGAGCTGCCGGTGAGCAGGGCGTCCGCGGTCGCCGTGCCGTCGTCGTCGCGTCGCCAGCCGATCTGCCCGCCCGGCTGCTGGAGGCGCAGCACGAACTCGACGGCCGCGTACACCACCGGCCACATGCGGTCCAGGAAGGCGTCGTCGCCGGTGGACAGGTAGTGGTGCCAGACGCCGACGGCCACGTAGGCCACGAAGTTGGTCTCCCGGCCCCGGTCGGTGACGTCGGTGGCGTCCCCGTCGGCGTAGGCCGCGTACCAGGAGCCGTCGGGCTGCTGGTGGCGGGCCAGCCAGGCGTAGGCCCGGGCCGCCGCCTCGTGCTCGCCGGCGGTGTCCAGGGCCATCGCCGCCTCGACGTGGTCCCACGGGTCGAGGTGGTGGCCCCGGAACCAGGGGATCGCGCCGTCCTCGCGCTGCACGCCGAGGATGCCCCGCACGGTCGCGGCGGCCTGGCCGGCCGTGAGCACGCCGGGCAGGACCAGGTGTTCCGTGCGCGGAGTGGTCACGCGGCGTCCACCGGCGGCAGGTGCGGCTTGGTGGCGTACGCCACGAAGCTCTTGCCGATCAGCGGGTTCAGCGCCTGCTCGGCGATCCGCGTGGCCAGCGGCTTCTTCATGATGTCCCAGACCAGCAGCTTGTGGTAGGCGCGCACGGGCAGCGCCTTGTCGTTGTCGACGCCGAACGCGCACTTCAGCCACCAGTACGGCGAGTGCAGCGCGTGCGCGTGATGGGTGCCGTACGGCTTCAGGCCCGCCTCGCGCATCCGGGCGAGGAGTTCGTCCGCCTTGTAGATGCGGATGTGGCCGCCCTCGACCTCGTGGTAGGCGTCGGACAGCGCCCAGCACACCTTCTCCGGGCCGTACCGCGGCACGGTCACGGCGATGCGCCCGCCGGGCCTGAGCACCCGCACCATCTCGGCGAGGACACCCTTGTCGTCGGGGATATGCTCCATCACCTCGGAGATGATGACGACGTCGAAGGACTCGTCGGGGAAGGGCAGGGCGAGGGCGTCGCCCTCCATCGCCGTGGCGGTGGCGCCCGCGGGGGCCTCGCCGGCCTCCTTCATCGCCGCGAACCACTTGGCGACCTCGCGGATCTCCTCGCCGTTGCGGTCCAGCGCCACGACCTGCGCGCCGCGCCGGTAGCACTCGAAGGCGTGCCGGCCGGCACCGCAGCCGAGGTCCAGGACGCGGTCGCCCGGGGCGAGCGGGAACCGGGAGAAGTCGACGGTCAGCACGTGGCCCTGCTTTCGCGGTCGGATACAACGTCAACGGCTGCGGCGGCCGGGACGCGGCCGTCCCGCTCCGGGCGGCGGGAGGCGGTGCCGCCGGACCGGGCGATGGCCTCGCGGTAGTGGGCGACGGTGCCCTCGGCGGCCTTCGCCCAGGTGAACCGCGCGAGCACCCGCTCGCGTCCCGCCCGGCCGAGCCGGGTGCGCAGCTCGCGGTCGCCGAGCAGCCGGCCGAGGCCGGCGGCCAGCGCGCCCGCGTCGCCGGGGGGAACGGCCAGGCAGGTCTCCCCGTCGGGCCCGGCGACCTCGGGATCGCCCCGCCGGTCGTGGCCAGCAGCGGCGTGCCCGTCGCCATCGCCTCGGCGGCCGGCAGCGAGAAGCCCTCGTACAGGGACGGCACGCAGGCGACCTCGGCGGAGCGCACCAGATCGACCAGTTCGGCGTCGGAGATGCCCTTGACGAACCGGACGGCGCCGTCGAGGCCGTACCGCTCGACCGCCTGGGCGACGGGCCCCTCGGCGGGCCGCTTGCCGACGACGACGAGGTGGGCGTCGGGGTGCTCGGTGCGCACCTTGGCCAGCGCCTCGACGAGGAAGACCAGGCCCTTGAGCGGCACGTCGGCGCTGGAGGTGGTGACGATCCGGCCCGGCACCTTCGGCACCGACGGGTCGGGCGAGAACAGGTCGGTGTCGGCGCCGATGGGGACGACGTGCACTCGGTCCGGGCGTACGCCGAGGTGGTCGACGATCTCCTGGCGGGAGCTGCCGGAGACGGTCAGCACGGACGGCAGGCGGCGCGCGACGCGCTTCTGCATGCGGGTGAAGGCGTACCAGCGGCGCACGGACCAGCGGCGCCCGGGGCCGTCGGCCGCGTCCAGCTCCAACTGGCGGTCCACGGTGATCGGGTGGTGGACGGTGGTCACCAGGGGCGCGCCGATGTCGCCCAGCAGCCCGTAGCCCAGCGTCTGGTTGTCGTGGACGACGTCGAAGTCGCCGCGCCGGGCCCGCAGATGGCGGCGGGCGCGCAGCGAGAAGGTCAGGGGCTCGGGGAAGCCGCCGGTCCACATGGTGGCGACCTCGAGGGCGTCGATCCAGTCCCGGTACTCGTCGCGCTTCGGGGTGCGGAAGGGGTCGGGCTGGCGGTAGAGGTCGAGGCTGGGCAGCTCGGTGAGGCTCAGACCGTCGTAGCCCTCGTCGAGGACCGGGTAGGGCTGGGCGCCGATCACCTCGACGCGGTGGCCGAGACGGGCCAGTTCGCGGGAGAGGTGCCGGACGTAGACGCCCTGGCCGCCGCAGAAGGGTTGCCCTTGTAGGTGAGGAGTGCGATGCGCAGGGGCCGTGACCCCCGCTTCCGGCCTCGCTCGAGCGGGAGGCGCCCCCAGCGGCGGTGAGGTCCGGGCGGGGACCCGCCTGACTGGCCTCAGCGGTCACTCCGGGCCCCCTTCTGCCTGCTTTGCCCCGCGAGAGTACGCCGGGACGCTAACCTAGAACAAGTTTCAGACTTGATCGTCCAGAGGCTCCCGAATCTACCGGCCGGTAGGGATGCTGCAACCAGTGGATCAGGTGATTCGCGCCACGGAAGCCGGGGTGAGCAGGGTGAAGAACGCCGCCGACGCGGGCAGGGCGGGCGGGGGCTCCCGCCGGGGGCCGCGTCCCCGGCGCCTCCCGCCTCCGCCGCGGTCCCGCCCCTGACCGAGCGGCAGGAGGCGCGGCGGCGCCGCATCCTGGACGCGAGCACCCGGCTGGCCGCCCGGGGCGGCTTCGACGCCGTGCAGATGCGGGAGGTCGCGGAGACCTCGCAGGTGGCCCTGGGCACCCTCTACCGGTACTTCCCGTCCAAGATCCATCTGCTGGTCGCGACCATGCGGGACCAGCTGGAGCATCTGCACGGCACGCTGCGCGAGAGGCCGCCGACGGGTGGCACGGCGGCGGAGCGGGTGGCGCAGACGCTGATGCGCGCCTTCCGCGCGCTCCAGCGGGAGCCGCACCTGGCCGACGCGATGGTCAGGGCGCTCACCTTCGCCGACCGGAGCGTCTCCGCGGAGGTCGACGAGGTCTCCCGGCGGACCACGGCGATCGTCCTGGACGCGATGGGCACCGCCGACCCGACCCCCGAGCAGCTCTCGGCGGTCCGCGTCGTCGCGCACACCTGGCACTCGGCGCTGATCACCTGGCTCTCGGGCCGCGCCTCGACGGACCAGGTGACGACCGACATCGAGACGGCGTGCCGGCTGATCGGCCTGACGGAGGACCCCGAACGCCGGTGAGGCGGCGCCGCGGACGGCAGGGGCGCCGGCGCGGCGGGCATGCGAAGACCTACGAGACGGGTTCCCTTCGCCGGCATTGCCCGGATCAGGTGATGGGGGTCGCCGTCCGGCTCGCGCCTTCCGGCCTCTCAGCCCGACCGTCGACGTCGGCCTCGGCGGAGACGTCGTCGCCTCTCGCCCAAGTCGGCTACTCCGGTCGAACTCCCTCACTCGCCTCGTAGGCTGATTCCAGGATAATCCGCCCATCGTCAGATGAAACCCCCTGAACCGAGAAAAATCGGCGAATCCGGGTACCCCGGGGTCGGCGGCGGTGCCCCACGGGCGGCCGGACGCCTGCGGGTAAAGTGGCCGGGCCGTCATCACACCCGTACGCCGGGGGAAGCCGGTGCGATCGCCGGCGCCGGTCCTCCCCGGCGCCCGACGGCCCGGGAGGCACCCTCACCGTGGACCGTCGCCCTCGCCGCGGACGGTGAGCCGGATCGCCCCGGACGGGACCGTGACCGGCCCACGTGCCCGGCACCCGCCGGCGCACGGGCACCGTCGAGGTACACGGAGCCGAGCCGCCGGGGGCGCCCCGTGCCGCCCGGCTCCTCGCAGCGAAAGGCACCCGCCGCCCATGAACGTCCGCCGCAGTGCAGCGGCCCTGGCCGCCATAGCAGTGATCGGCGCCGCAGCCGCGCCCGCGGCCGCCGCCGATCCGTCCCCGTCGCCCTCGGCGAAGGTGCCCGCCGGGCTGTACGGCACGGCCGACCCCACGTACGACGGCGTCTGGCGCCAGTCCCTCGCCCTGCTGGCGCAGGACACGGCCGGTGTGATCCCGTCGCCGAAGGCCGTGGACTGGCTGACCGGGCAGCAGTGCGGCAACGGGGCGTTCGCGCCCTTCCGCGCCGACGCGGACAAGCCCTGCGACGCCAGGACGCCCGTCGACACCAACAGCACCGCCGCCGCCGTGCAGGCCCTGGCCGCCCTCGGCGGTCACGGCGACGTCGTCGAGGACGCCCTCGGCTGGCTGAAGTCCGTGCAGAACAAGGACGGCGGCTGGGGCTACACCCCGGCGGCCCCAGCGACGCCAACTCCACCTCCGTCGTCGTCGGCGCCCTCGCGGCGACCGGCACCGACCCGCAGAAGGTGCGCAAGGACGGCCGGTCGCCCTACGACGCCCTGCTGACGTTCGCGCTGCCCTGCGAGGGCGAGGGGGCCGGGGCGTTCGCGTTCCAGCCCGACGAGGACGGAAAGCTCGCCGCCAACGCGGACGCGACCGCGGCCGGTGTGCTGGGCGCGCTGGGCAAGGGCCTGGTGGCCGAGCCCGGCGAGAAGACCGCGGACACCTCCTGCGCCGAGCCGGACGGCCCCGCCCGGGCCGCCGCGAACGGTGCCGCGTACCTGGCGGACGCCGTCGCCGGGGACGGCCACCTGACGTCGGCCCTCGCCGGCGCCGAGGACCAGCCGGACTACGGCAACACCGCCGACGCCGTCGTCGCCCTGGCCGCCCAGGGCGGTGCCGGCCGGGCCGCGAAGCCGCTGGCCTGGCTGGAGAAGAACGCGGCGGCCTGGGCGAAGCAGAGCGGCCCCGCCGCCTACGCCCAGCTGATCCTCGCCGCCCACGCCACCGGCACCGACCCGCGCGACTTCGGCGGCACGGACCTCGTCGAGCGGCTGAACGCGACCGGGCCCGCGCCGCAGGGAGCCGAGGCCAGGGACACGGCCGCGGCGAAGGACGGCGAGGAGACCGGCGCGCAGGACGAGAAGGACGGCGAGGACGGCTTCGGCGTCTGGTGGTTCGTCGGCGTCTGCCTCGTCTTCGGCATCGGCATCGGCTTCCTGCTCAGCGGCCGCAACCGGAAGCGGCAGCCGTGACCCGCCGCACCACGCCGACGGCCCTGGCCGCCGTCCTGACCGCCGTCCTCGCGCTGGCCGCGGCGCTGCTCGCCGCCGGCGCCGGCGGCGCCCAGGCCGCCGGGTACCGCTACTGGTCCTTCTGGGAGCGCGAGGGCGCCGGCTGGACGTACGCCACCGAGGGCCCCTCCACCGCCCGCCCGTCGGACGGGGCCGTCCAGGGCTTCCGCTTCTCCGTGAGCGCGGACTCCGGCGACGCCGCCCGGCCGCGGGGCACGGCGGACTTCGCGGCGGTCTGCGCCGGGACGCCGGCGAAGGAGGGCACCAAGCGGGTGGCCCTCGTCCTCGACTTCGGCACGGCGGCCGACGCGCCGTCCGGTGAGACCCCGCCGGACGGCCGGACCGCCTGCGCCCGCGTCTCCCCCGACGCCACGACCGCCGAGGCCCTGGCCGCCGTCGCCGGTCCGCTCCGCTACAACGCCGACGCCCTGCTGTGCGCGATCGCCGGATACCCCGGACGGGGTGCGGCGAGCAGGTCTCCGGCGACGAGGAGGCGGATCGGGAGCCCGGATCGAGCGGGAAGCCCTCGGACGCCGCGCGGGCCCCCAAGGACGACGACGGCGGGCCCTCGGTGGGCCTGCTGGCCGGCGGCGCCCTGGTGGCGGCCCTGGCGGGGCGGCGGTGTGGCAGGCGCGGCGGCGCGGGAATGCGTGACCGCGGGCCCGCGGTCCGGACGACTCCCGGACCCGCGGACGGCCGCTGGCGGGCCGCGGGACGTCGTACGGCCGCGGCGGAACCGGCGGGCCGCGGGGGCGTCCCCCGCGCGGAGCGCGCCCGGGGCGCCGCGCAGGGCGCGCCCGCCCGTCGCCACCCCCACCGCTCGTCCCTGCACCCGGGCGCCTGGTGGCTGTGGGCCATCGGCCTCGGCGTCGCCGCGACCCGCACCACCAACCCCCTGCTCCTCGCGCTCCTCGTCGCCGTCTCCGCCTACGTCGTCACCGCCCGCCGCCCCGACGCGCCCTGGTCGCGCTCCTACCACGCCTTCGTGAAGCTGGCTGTGGCCGTTCTCGCCATCCGGCTCGCGTTCACGGTCGTCCTCGGCTCCCCCGTGCCCGGCAGCCACACCCTCCTCACCCTTCCCGAACTCCCGCTGCCCGACTGGGCCCAGGGCATCCGGCTCGGCGGCCGGGTCACCGCCGAGGGCCTCGCCTTCGCCCTGTACGACGCGATGCGGCTCGCCGCCCTCCTGGTCTGCGTCGGCGCCGCGAACGCCCTCGCCAACCCCTCCCGCCTCCTGAAGTCCCTCCCCGGCGCCCTCTACGAGACCGGCGTGGCCGTCGTCGTCGCGCTGACCTTCGCGCCCAGCCTCATCGCCGACGTCCAGCGTCTGCGCGCCGCCCGCCGCCTGCGCGGCCGCCCCGACCGGGGCCTGCGGGCGTGCTCCAGGTCGGGCTGCCGGTCCTGGAGGGCGCCCTGGAGCGGTCCGTCGCCCTCGCCGCCGCGATGGACGCCCGCGGCTACGGCCGTACCGCCGAGGTCCCGGCCGCCGTACGCCGGACCACCGCCGCCCTCACCCTGACCGGCCTGCTCGGCGTCTGCGCGGGAACGTACGGGACGCTCACCGCGGAAGGCGGCACGTACGGCGTCCCGGTCCTGCTGGCCGGGCTCGCCGCCGCCCTCGCGGGACTGTGGCTCGGCGGGCGCCGCTCGCTGCGCACCCGCTACCGCCCCGACCGCTGGGACGCCCGCGCCTGGCTGGTCGCCGCCTCCGGTGCCGCGGTCGCCGCCCTCCTCGCCCTCGCCGCCGCCGGCGACCCGGCGGCGCTGAACCCCGGCGTCACCCCGCTCGTCGCCCCCGCGCTCCCCCTGTGGCCGGCCGCCGCGATCCTGCTCGGCCTGCTCCCCGCCTTCGTCGCCCCCGCACCGCCGCCCGCATCCGCCCCGACCGCGAAGGAGCAGTCGCCGTGATCCGCTTCGAGGACGTCTCCGTGACGTACGACGGGGCGAGCGAACCCACTGTGCGGGGCGTGGACTTCACCGTCCCGAGGGCGAACTCGCGCTGCTCGTCGGCCCGTCGGGCGTCGGCAAGTCGACCGTGCTGGGCGCGGTCGGCGCACTGGTGCCGCACTTCACCGGCGGCACCCTGCGCGGCCGGGTGACGGTGGCCGGCCGCGACACCCGCACCCACAAGCCGCGCGACCTGGCCGACATCGTCGGCACGGTGGGCCAGGACCCGCTGGCCCACTTCGTGACCGACACGGTCGAGGAGGAACTCGCCTACGGCATGGAGTCCCTCGGACTCGCCCCGGCGGTGATGCGCCGCCGCGTCGAGGAGACCCTCGACCTGCTCGGCCTGGCGGAGCTGCGCGACCGCCCGATCGCGACGCTCTCCGGCGGGCAGCGGCAGCGCGTCGCGATCGGCTCGGTCCTCACCCCGCACCCACAGGTGCTGGTCCTGGACGAGCCGACGTCCGCGCTGGACCCCGCCGCCGCGGAGGAGGTCCTCGCGGTGCTGCAACGGCTCGTCCACGACCTGGGCACGACGGTCCTCATGGCGGAGCACCGCCTGGAGCGCGTCGTCCAGTACGCCGACCAGGTCGTCCTCCTGCCCGCCCGGGCGCGGCCCCGGTCGTCGGCACGCCGGCCGAGGTGATGGCGGTCTCCCCGGTCTGCCCGCCGGTGGTGGAGCTGGGCCGCCTGGCGGGCTGGTCCCGCTGCCGCTGACGATCCGCGACGCCCGCCGGCTGGCGTCCCCCTGCGGGAGCGGCTCGCCGGCCGCGAGGTGCCGCGCACGCAGTCCCCGCGGCCGGTGCGGTCCGCGCCGGAGTCCTCGCCGCCGGCGCCCCCGGCGCAGGTGCCCGCCGCTCCCGTGGCCCGCCGGCCGCTGCTGCGCCGCGCGTCCCGGCGCGTCGCCCCGCCGCCGGTCTCCGGTCCGGCCGCCGAGGCCCGGTCGCTGTCGGTGCGCCGCGGCCGGACCGAGGTGCTGCACGGCGTCGACCTCACCGTCTCCCCCGGCGAGACGGTCGCCCTCATGGGCCGCAACGGCGCCGGCAAGTCCACGCTCCTGTCCGCGTTCGTCGGGCTGGTGGAGCCGTCCGCCGGCTCCGTCCGCGCGTCGGGCGCCGTGCCGCACCGCACGGCCCCGCGCGATCTCGTCCGCCGCGCCGGCCTGGTCCCCCAGGAACCGCGGGACCTGCTCTACGCCGACACGGTCGCCGCCGAGTGCGCGGCGGCCGACGCGGACGCGGGCGCGGCCCCGGCACCTGCCGGGACCTGCTGTCGGAGCTCCTGCCCGGGTCGCCGACGGCACCCATCCCCGTGACCTGTCGGAGGGGCAGCGGCTGACCCTGGCGCTGGCCGTCGTCCTGACGGCCCGTCCCCCGCTGCTGCTGCTGGACGAGCCGACCCGGGGCCTGGACTACGCGGCGAAGGCCCGGCTGACCGGGATCCTGCGTTCCCTGGCGGCGGACGGCCACGCGATCGTGCTGGCCACGCACGACGTGGAGCTGGCCGTCGAGGTGGCCCACCGGGTGGTGCTCCTCGCCCAGGGCGAGGTGATCGCCGACGGCCCGACGGCGGACGTGGCGGTGGCCTCCCCGTCGTTCGCCCCGCAGGTCGCGAAGATCCTGGCGCCGCAGAAGTGGCTGACGGTGGCCCAGGTGCGGGAGGCCCTCGCATGACCGGCCGCAGGCCCCTGCGCCCTGCCCCCGGCCCGGCCCCCGATCCGGCTGCCGGTACGGCCCCGGTGCCGCCCGCCCGCCGGCGCCAGGTGCGGGCCGTCCGGCTCGGTCCCCGCTCCACCGCCGCCCTCGCCCTGGTGAGCGCGGTGGGCGTGGCGGGGTTCGGCTGGCCGTTCTTCGCCCGCCCACCTCGCAGGTCAGCGCCCACGCCCAGGACGCGCCCTGGCTGTTCGCGGGCCTGCTGGTGCTGCTGGTGGCGGTGGTGGCGGCGACGATCTCGGAGTCGGGTCTCGGTCCGAAGGCGGTGGCCATGCTCGGCGTCCTGGCGGCGACGGGCGCGGCGCTGCGCCCGCTGGGCGCGGGGACCGCCGGCCTGGAGCCGATGTTCTTCCTCATGGTCCTCAGCGGCCGGGTCCTCGGCCCGGGGTTCGGCTTCGTCCTCGGCTCGGTCACGATGTTCGCGTCCGCGCTGCTCACGGGCGGGGTGGGGCCGTGGATGCCGTTCCAGATGCTGGCGATGGGCTGGTTCACGATGGGGCGGGACTGCTGCCGTTCCCCGACCGGCTGCGGGCCGGACGGAGCTGGTGGTACTGGCGGCGTACGGCTTCCTCGCGGCGTTCGCCTACGGCACGGCGATGAACATGGCGGGCTGGCCGTTCATGGGCACCCTGGCGTCGGACATCGGCTTCGACCCGCAGGCGCCGGTCGCCGCCAACCTGGCCCGCTTCGTCGCCTACTGCCTGGCCACGTCCCTCGGCTGGGACCTGGGCCGCGCGGTCGTCACCGTCGTCCTGACCCTGACGCTGGGAGCGCCGCTGCTGCGGGCGCTGCGCCGGGCCACGCGCCGGGCGGCGTTCGAGGCGCCGGTCACATTCGAGGACCCGGCGAAGGTGAAGCACCCCACGTGACCCGCTTCACCTACGATCCGGGTCGTAGCCGCCCGGCCCCCGCCGGCGGGCCCCGGTCACCGCTGCGACCTGCGCATCGGGACCCGGATCACAGAGCGGGCGTTTCCCCACATACGACCAGCACTAGCAAAAGGGTGATTGCGGACCGGGCTCCGGGCTGTTTCCGTGGACGGGTCGCCAGGCGCCGACGCCCCCGCCGGGGCCGAGGCGCCCACGCATGCCGCCGGTGTGCCGACGCCCCCGTCCCCGACGAAAGGCTCCCGCCTTGTCCGCCGTTTCCCTCCTCCGCCGTGCCGCCGCCCCGAAGAAGGCCCTCGCCGGTGCCGCCGTGGCCGCCGCCACCTGCGGCACCCTCATCGCCGCCGCGCCCGCCCAGGCCGCGACGCCGGCCTCCTCGGCACAGGCGACCGCGAAGAAGATGATCGGCGACCAGGCCGAGTACCAGTGCTTCTCGAAGATCGTCGACCACGAGAGCGACTGGGACGTCACGGCCACCAACGCCTCCAGCGGCGCCTACGGCCTGGTCCAGGCCCTGCCGGGCTCGAAGATGGCCTCGGCCGGCTCCGACTGGAAGACCAACGCGGCCACCCAGATCGAGTGGGGTCTGGACTACATGAAGGACCGCTACGGCAGCGCCTGCGACGCCTGGAGCTTCTGGCAGGCCAACGGCTGGTACTGACCCGACCCCGCACACAGAGCAGGCGGCGGCCCCCGATCCCCTGGGGCCGCCGCCTTCCTGCCGTCCGGGGTCCCGCGCGCCGGCACGGGGCCGGCCGCCGGCCGCCGGCCGTCAGCCGTGCTCCGTGCGGAACCGGCGCCGGTACTCCGTCGGGGTCGTGTCGAGCCGCCGGCGGAACGCCCTGACCAGGGTGTCGACCGTGCCGAAGCCGCACAGGGTCGCGACGCGCTCCAGGGTGGCGTCGGTGGACTCGAGCTGCCGGCGCGCCTCCTCCACGCGGGCCGACTCGATGTAGGCGTGCGGGGTCGTGCCGAGTTCGCTCTTGAAGATCCGGGTCAGCTGCCGGTCGCTGACGTGCGCCCGGGCGGCGAGGTCCGCGACGGTGAGCGGTTCGGCGAGGTGGCTCAGGATGTGGTGGCGCAGCTCCTCGACGCGCCGGGTCGTGGAGACCTGCTCCAGCGGCACGCTGAACTGGCTCTGCCGCCGGCCGCTTCAGGTACATCACCAGCTGGCGGGCGACGCGCAGCGCGACGGCCTCGCCGAGGTCGTCGGCGATCAGCGCGAGGGAGAGGTCGAGGCAGGCGCTGATGCCCGCGCCGGTCCACACGTCGCCGTCCCGGACGAAGATCGGGTCGGCGTCGACGGCGACCTCCGGATGGTCCTCGGCGAGCTGCCGCGCGGTCGACCAGTGGGTGGTGGCGCGCCTGCCGTCGAGGAGCCCGGCGGCGGCCAGGAGGTGCGCGCCGACGCACACGGACGCGGTCCTGCGGGCCCGGCCGGCGAGCTGCCGTACCCGCTCCACCACGCCGGGTCGGTGAGGGCGTGGACGCGGCGGCGGTCGTCGACCTCGACCGCGCCGGGCACGATCAGCGTGTCGAGGGCCTTCCCGCCGAGGTCGTCGAAGGTGGTGTCGGGCAGGACCCGCACCCCGGCGGCGGTGGTGACCGGTGCGGTGGTCTCGGCGGCGAGCAGCACCTCGTAGCCCGTCGCCTGCGGGTCTCGCGCCGGGCGAGGGAGAAGACCTCCGGCGGGCCGGTGACGTCGAGCAGGTCGACGCCGTCGAAGAGGACGACGACGATCAGCCGGCACACGGTGTCCAAGGGTCCTCCCCGTTCGGCGCGTCGGTTCCGGGCCGCCGGTCTCCGGCACCCGTCGGTGTTCGACATCTGTCGATGTCGGTAACTGCATGTTAGACGACATTGCCGACACCCGGTCCGGGTCATAGCGTCGTAGGCGCAGGTCACCGCGCCGGTGACCCGCCACTCACCGATCCGGTCCCATCACCTTGAGGCGGTTTCCCATGCCCCGTACGACGCTGCGTCAGCTCAACGGCCTCGACGACACCCCGCGAAGCTCGCCGGCTCCACCCTGGTCCTCGTCGACTACCAGAACACCTACACGACCGGTGTGCTGGAGCTGGAGGGCTGGGAGGCGGCCCTCGACGCCGCCGCCGCGCTGCTGGCCCGGGCCCGCCGGGAGGGCGCGAAGGTCGTCCACGTCATGCACGACGGCGGCGAGGGCACCCCGTACGACATCCGGGCCGAGATCGGCGGATCCACCCGAAGGTCGCCCCGTCGACGGGGAGCCCGTCGTCGTCAAGAAGGCACCTGACTCCTTCGTCGGCACGGACCTGGGCCGGCACGTCGACGCCGCGGGCAACGACGATCTCGTCATCGCCGGCTTCATGACCCACATGTGCGTGCTCTTCACCGCCCAGGGCGCCTTCCTGCGCGGCAACCGCCCCACCGTCGTGGCCGACGCCTGCGCCACCCGGGCGCTGCCGGCCGGGGACACCGAGGTGGCCGCCCAGCAGGTGCACGCCGGCGCCCTGGCCACCGTCACCGACCTGTACGGGGTGGTCGTCCCGTCGCAGGACTCCCTCGCCTGAACCGGCCGGGCTCCCCGGTCCGGCCCCGGTCAGCGCCCGCCGACCTCGGCGTCCACGTCGGCGCCGGACCCGGCGGCGGACCGGGGCCGGACCGGCTCCTCCCCGCGGCGCGGGCCCGGGCCGTGACCGTCCGGGCCCGCGGGCCCTGGAGCAGGTAGGTCAGCGCGAAGCCCGCGCCGACCACCAGCGCGCCGCCCACCGCGTCCAGCACCCAGTGGTTGCCGGTCGCGACGATCGCGGAGACGGTGAACAGCGGGTGCAGCAGGCCCAGGGCCTTCATCCAGGGCCGGGGCGCGATGACCGCGATCACCACGCCGCACCACAGCGACCAGCCGAAGTGCAGCGACGGCATCGCGGCGTACTGGTTGGTCAGCGCGGTCAGCGTGCCGTAGTCGGGCTGGGAGAAGTCCTGCACGCCGTGGACGGTGTCGATGATGCCGAGGCCGGGCATCAGGCGCGGCGGCGCCAGCGGGTAGAGCCAGAAGCCGAGCAGCGCGAGCAGGGTGGTGAAGCCCAGGGCCGAGCGGGCCCACCGGTAGTCGACCGGGCGGCGCCAGTACAGGACGCCGAGCACCGCCAGCGGGACGGCGAAGTGGAACGACGTGTAGTAGAAGTCGAAGAAGCCCGCAGCCAGCCGATCCCGACGACGGCGTGGTTGACCGCGTGCTCGATGTCCAGATGCAGGACGCGTTCCAGGTCGAGGATCTGCCGGCCGTGCTCCTCGGCCCGGTCCCGGCCGCCGGTCGCCGCGAGACGGACCTGGGAGTAGGCGGCGTAGGTGACCCGGATGAGCAGCAGTTCCAGCAGGAGGTTCGGGCGGGTCAGCATCCGGCGCAGGAACGGCAGCAGCGGCACGTGCCGGAACCGGGCGGGGACCGCGGGCGCGTACTCGGCGGGGACGGGTGCCTGGAAGTACGGCGAGGTGCGCGAGAGGAACGGCACGGCGACGGCGGCGGCCACGGCGGCGAGCAGCACCATGTTGTCCCGCAGCGGGTGCAGGACCGCCATGTTCGGCAGCATCATCTTCGCCGGGAGCGTCATCACCAGGACGACCGCGACCGGCCACACGTACCGGTCGGAGGCGCGCTTGCCGACCCGGCCGACGACCGCCGGCAGGACCCACAGGAGCTGGTGCTGCCAGGTGGTGGGCGACACCGCGACGGCCGCGCAGCCGGTGATCGCGACCGCGAGCAGCAGCTGCCCGTCGCGCGCGTAGCGGACGGCGCGGCGCAGGGCGAGGACGGCGACGGCGGCGCCGAGGAGGAGGAAGAGGACGATCTCCAGGGGCCGAAGAGGCCGAAGCGCAGCAGGGAGCCGTGCAGGGACTGGTTGGCGAGGTCGTCGGCGGCGCCGCCGAGGCCGACGCCCGCCATGTGGTGCACCCAGTAGGTGTAGGAGTCGTGCGCCATCGCCGCCCAGGCGAGCGCGGTGCACACGGCGAAGGAGGCCCCGGTCGTCAGGGCCGCGCGTCTGCGGTCGGTGAACCACAGCAGCGGAACGAAGAGCAGCACCGTGGGCTGGAACGCCGCCGCCACGCCGATCAGCACGCCGCCGGCCCGCTGGCCGCGCACGGCGAAGCAGCCCAGCAGGACCAGCAGCACCGGGATGATGCTGGTCTGGCCGAGCCACAGCGTGTTGCGGACCGGCAGGGACAGCATCAGCAGGCTGACGGCGACCGGTGCGGCCAGCAGCGCGGTGCGCCGGCCCACCGGCTGCGGCAGGGCGCGGGCCGCGACCAGGCCGAGGGCCACGACCAGCAGGAGGGTGCCGAAGGTCCAGCCCAGCCGAGCGCCTGCTCGGCCGCCCGGGTGAACGGTTTGAGGACGAGACCGGTGAACGGCGTGCCGGTGAACTCGGTGGAGTCGTAGAGGGAGCCCTCGACGTGCAGCACTCCCTCCGGGCCCACCCATGTCTCCAGGTCCGTCAGCCGCTCGCCGCGCGGGGTGGCGAGGACCACGGCCAGCTGCCGCGCCACGAGGACCGCGGCGACCAGCCACAGCCCGACCCGTACCACGCGCAGGCGTACCGCGTCGGCCGCCGCCGCGCCGAGGACCGTCGCTCCCGGGGCACCCGCCGGCCGCCCACTGTGCTCCGCATTCGCCACGCCCTGTCGGCCTCCCGCCCCGTCCGTCCCGCACGTCCCGTACGTGGGGTGTTGGTGCGAACCCTATGGCCCGCACCACCCCCGGGGAGAGACGCGGTCAACCCCCGCTTCACCTGACCGCCGCTCTCGTTTTGTCCGGATGACGACAGCGCGGCGCGGCTTCGCTCGGCCGTTCGGGAGCGAGAAAGATCACAGCGGGGCGGCCGGAACGGCGTCCCACCTGCCCGGGACGCCCCAGCATGCGCGTCGTTTCCGTGCCCTGCGCAACGAACTCCGTACCGGGCGTAAGCGTCACATCAGCGCCTAAGGTCGCTTTTCGGCCCGGCGACAGCGCCGCCGTGCGGGTCCGGTCCCTGTCCCCGTCGAAAGGTAGGCGAGCGAAGTCTTGTCGGCTGCCACCGTCGCCGCGTCGTCCCCCACGCCCCGCTCCCCCGGGTCCACCGCCCACGCCCCCGAGGCCACCGTCACCGACTCCGCGCTCGTCCGGCGGGCCGTGAAGGCGGCCGCCCTCGGCAACGCGATGGAGTGGTTCGACTTCGGTGTCTACAGCTACATCGCGGTGACCCTGGGCAAGGTCTTCTTCCCGTCGGGCAACCCGACCGCCCAGCTGCTGTCGACGTTCGGCGCGTTCGCGGCGGCGTTCCTGGTGCGGCCGCTCGGCGGCATGGTCTTCGGACCGCTCGGCGACCGGGTCGGGCGGCAGAAGGTGCTCGCCCTGACGATGATCATGATGGCGGCGGGACGTTCGCGATCGGGCTGGTCCCGTCGTACGCGTCGATCGGCGTGTGGGCCCCGGTGCTGCTGCTGGTGGCCCGGCTGGTCCAGGGCTTCTCCACCGGCGGCGAGTACGCGGGCGCCTCCACCTTCATCGCCGAGTACGCGCCCGACAAGCGGCGCGGCTTCCTCGGGAGCTGGCTGGAGTTCGGCACGCTGGCCGGGTACATCGGCGGCGCCGGGCTGGTCACGCTGATGACCGCGCTGCTCTCCGAGGACGACCTGACCTCCTGGGGCTGGCGCATCCCGTTCCTCATCGCCGGTCCGATGGGCCTCATCGGGCTCTACCTGCGGATGCGGCTGGAGGAGACGCCCGCCTTCGCCGCCGAGGTGGAGAAGGCCGAGGCGTCCCGCCCGAAGGTCCGGCTGCGCGAGATGGTCGCCGGGCAGTGGAAGGCGCTGCTGCTGTGCGTGGGCCTGGTCCTGGTCTTCAACGTCACCGACTACATGCTGCTGTCGTACATGCCGAGCTACCTCACCAGCGAGCTGCACTACGACGAGACGCACGGGCTGCTCGTGGTGCTCGGCGTGATGGCGCTGATGATGATCGTGCAGCCGTTCGCCGGGGCGCTGACCGACCGGGTCGGGCGGCGGCCGGTGATCGCGGCGGGCTGCGCGGGGTTCCTGCTGCTGTCCGTGCCCGCCCTGCTGCTGATCCGTGAGGGCAGCCTCCTCGCGGTGGCGCTCGGCATGGGCGCCCTGGGCTGCTGCTGGTCTGCTTCACCGCGTCGATGCCGTCCGCGCTGCCGGCGCTGTTCCCGACCCGGGTGCGCTACGGCTCGCTGTCCATCGGCTTCAACGTCTCGGTGTCCCTGTTCGGCGGGACGACGCCGCTGGTGGTGACCGCGCTGATCGGCGCGACCGGCAACATGATGATGCCCGCCTACTACATGATGGCCGCGGCCGTGATCGGCGGTGTCGCCGTCTGGTACATGTCGGAGTCGGCCGGCCGGCCCCTCCCCGGCTCGGCCCCGTCCGTGGAGCGCTGAGCCCGCTCCCGCCCCCTGCGTGGAGCGCCGGCCCGCGCCCGGCCCGCGACACCCCCGTGCGTGAGTCCGGTGGTACCGGGACCGCCTGCGTACGCTGGCGGTCAACCGGACACACGAAAGGCACACGCATGAGCGAGTCGCAGGTCTGGGACGCGGTCGACGCCTACTTCGGCTCCCGCCTCGCGCCGGACGACGAGGCGCTCGGGCCGCGCTCCGCGACAGCGCCGCCGCCGGGCTGCCGCCCATCCAGGTGACCGCGGCCCAGGGCAAGTTCCTCCAGCTGCTCGCCCAGGTCCAGGGTGCCCGCACCATCCTCGAGATCGGCACCCTCGGCGGCTACAGCACCATCTGGCTGGCCCGCGCCCTGCCCTCCGACGGCAGGCTGGTGTCGCTGGAGCACAACGCCCGGCACGCCGAGGTCGCCGTCCGCAACATCGCCCGGGCGGGGCTGGACCGGCTGGTCGAGGTGCGGGTGGGTGCCGCCCTGGACACGCTCCCCATGCTCGCCGACGACAACCCCCGCCCTTCGACCTGGTCTTCATCGACGCGGACAAGGGCAACAACCCGCACTACCTGGAGTGGGCGCTGCGGCTCACCAGCACCGGCAGCCTGATCGTCCTCGACAACGTGGTGCGCGGCGGCCGGGTCGCCGACCCGGCCGCCGACAGCGAGGACGTCCGCGGCACGCGGGCCGCGATCGAGATGATCGGAAGCCATCCGCGGCTCAGCGGCACCGCGCTCCAGACGGTCGGGGCGAAGGGCTACGACGGTTTCGCGGTGGCCCGGGTCCTGGCGTGAGCCCGTCGGGCGCCGCGCGGCTCAGAGCTCGTGGTAGAAGCCGACGTCGACGCTGCGCGGACCGGTGCGGTCCTGGACGACGACCTCGCCGCTGCCGCCCGGGGCAGCGCCACCGTGCCGCCGTAGGGCACGGGCTGCGTGTGCTCGCCGACGACCAGCCGGACTTCGGACGACGGATCGGCCTGCGAGCCGCGCAGCCACGTCAGCTGCCAGCCGGCGTCCGGTCCGCACCGGAACTCCAGGTGGACCCGGGAGACGAACAGCCAGTCGTCCGGCGTCACCAGCCGGCACACGGACCGGTCCCGGCCCACCCGCAGCACGGCGCCGGGCTCGCTCGGCGCGTCGGCCATCTGCATGCCGGCCGTGGCGCCCGCGTCCGCCCGGAGACGGTGGCCATGGTGAGTTCGAGCACGTGCGCTCCTCCTGAGACGGCCCTCGGCGGCGGGCCGGCCGGCCTGCCGCCGCCGCATGATAGATCGGCCGGCGGGGCGCTGTCCGGCACAATGGGTGCCATGACGGAGCGGAAGCCACCCGGCGTCGACTTCGAATCCTGGGTCGACAAGCAGATCCGTGAGGCCGAGGAACGCGGCGCGTTCGACGGGCTGCCGGGGCGGGCAGACCGCTGCCGCGCGACGTGGACGCCACCTACGACGAACTGTGGTGGATCAAGCGGAAGATGGCCCGCGAGGGGTCTCGGTCCTGCCGCCGGCGCTCGCCCTGCGCAAGGAGGCCGAGGACGAGCTGCTCAAGGCGGCCGAGGCGCCGTCGGAACGGATCGTCCGCAGGATCGTCGAGGACCTCAACGCCAAGATCCGCGAGATGCTGCTCAAGCCCCGCCCGGCCCGCCGCTGGGCCTGAAGCCGTACGACGTCGACGAGGTCGTCCGGCAGTGGCGCGAGGGCCGGGCGGACCGGTAGGCCGGCCCGCCGGCCCACGCGCGCGCTGCGGGTGTGCCGGGGCGGTTCACAGGTGCAGCAGACGGTCCGCCAGCTCGCGGTAGTCGCGCAGGGCCAGGCGCAGCTGTTCGGTGTCGGCGCTCGTCACCGGCCCCTCCTCGCCCGCGGGAGAGCCCTGCCACGCCGTGCGCAGGGTACGGCGGCGCCGCGCCACGGCGTCCGTGAAGCGGGAGGCGATCTCCTCCAGGACCCGGTCGGCCTCCTCCACGGAGGACCGGGGTGCGTCGACGAATCCGGCGACGGCGTGCTGCAGCCGCTGCCCGAGCCTGTCGCACTCCTCGCCGCCCAGCAGCCGCGTGCCGTCCCCGGCCGCGGCGGAACCGGCGGCCCGGTCAGGGACCGCGGCCTGCCCGGAGTCCGGTCCGGGCCGGGGGGCGTCCGCTGCGGCGTCGGTGCCGGGTGCGGGGTCGGAGGAGCGCCGGAGGGTGGCGGCGTGGCGCCGGTGCCGCGCGGGTCGCCGGTCGCCGGGCCGGTGCCCAGGGCACTCTCGCCGCGGGCGTCGGGTGCGGGCGGCCGGCCGGGCTCCTCGGGCGGGCCGGCGGCCGCGCCTCGGCCGGCATGCCGGGGTGTCAGGTCGGACATGGGGCTCAACTCTCCTTCGGGTGCCGTCGGCCGAACGCCCACGGCTGGTGGCCACGGGCCGGGGCGCGTCCGTCGCCGCCCGCCCCGCCGCGGTGCCGGCCGCCGTCGTGCCGCGCCGGGCGCACCAGGTCCTCGAACAGGGCCCGGGCCTCGACCATGGCCTCGCGCAGCTCCTCCGTGCCGGCCTCGCCCTGGACACCGGCCGTGTCCGCGCGCGCCGCGCGGTGCACGCGCCGGTAGCCGTGGACGTGGTGGGGTGGTGCACGGACAGCGCGGCGAGCTGTTCCTCGTACTGGCCGCCGTCCGGGAAGCCGCGGGCACCGGCCAGCTCCGCCAGGAGCCGGTCCGCCTCGGCGACCGCCTCGCGCGGGAGTCGACGAAGCGCTCCTGCGCCGCCGTCCAGCGCGCCTCGTACCGGTCGCGCTCGGCCGGCTCCAGCGGCCTGGTCCGCAGCGAGCCGTGCCGTTCGACGCGCTCGGCCAGCTCCCGCTCGGCGGCCCTGGTGTCGCCGTCGTGCCGGGCGACGGTCCGCTCGTACTCGGGTCCGAAGCGCCGCTCGAGGTTCCCGCCCCGGGAGCGGCGGGCGCGCAGGGTCAGTACGGCCGCGACGACGAGCACGGCCGCCACGATCACGATCAGAGCGATGATCACGCCAGTGGACATGGATGCCTTCCGGGTTCTCGGCCGCGCCGGCCCTCCGTGCGAGCCGGCTCGCCGTCCGGGTTGCCCGCGGACGGCCCGTAAACGGCGCTCGGGGCGCGCGACCGGCGCACCGGTGGGAAAATACGCTCGCCGCCGGCCCGGCCCGGCCTCGACAATGCCGGTCATGACCTGGACCATCGCCCCGGAAGCCTACGACTCCCCGCTGCCGTCGCGCTCTGGCGGGCGTACTACACGGAGGTCAGCGACCGCTGGTACCTGCTGCACGAGGGGCGCCGCACCGACCCCGAGGAGCTGGAGCGGGCATCGCCGCCGAGTCCGGTGCCGGCCTGGCGCCGCCGCGGGGCCGGCTGCTGCTCGCGCGGTACGGCGGCGAGCCGGCCGGCACGGCGGGCGTACGGCTGCTGGACGCCACGACGGCCGAGCTGACGCGGGTGTTCGTCACCGAGGGGATGCGGGGCCGGGGCGGGGCGCCGCTGCTGGTGGCCGCGGCCGAGGAGGCGGCGCGGGCGCTCGGGGCGCGCCGGATCGTGCTGGACACCCGCTCCGACCTGGTGGAGGCCCGCGCGCTGTACGCACGGCTCGGCTACACGGAGACCGAGCCGCACAACAGCGAGCCGTACGCGGAGCACTGGTTCGCCAAGCGGCTCGCCTGAGGCCGGCTCAGCGGTACTGCGGCACCGGGCGTTCCTGCGGCCGGCGCCCGTCCGTGGGGCGTTCCGCGTCCGAGCCGCACAGCTCTCCGTTCAGCTCCCGCACCAGCCGCACCAGATCGGTCGGGCGGTCCGGGCCCCACCAGTCGCCGAGCAGTTCGGACAGCGACTCCTCACGGGCCCGCGCCAGCCGGTCCGCGACCTCCCGGCCCCGGTCGGTCAGGACGAGGTCGAGCCCTTCGCGCACGGCGAGGTGCCGCACCTCCACCTGCCGGGCGGCCTCCATGAGGACGGTCAGCGGCACCGGCCCGCGCTCGGCGAGGACCGCCGGTTCCACCCGGCCGTACCTGCGCACGCGCAGCAGCAGCCAGCTCGCCGCGGGCAGCAGGTCGTACCCGGCCCGTTCGGTGATCCTCCGGTAGATCTCGCGGCGCCCTCGCGCGTGCCGAGCACCGACAGCGCGCGGCACACCTCGTCGTGCGAGGAGCGCTCGACCGGGTTGCTCGCGAAGGTCTCGGTGCCGTCGGGTGCGGTGACCGAGGCCCGCAGCCGGTCCTCCCGGAGGAACCAGGCCAGTGCGAAGGCGAGCAGCGCGACCGGCGCCGCGTAGAGGAAGACGTCGGTGATGGCGGTGGCGTAGGCGTGCACGGCGTCGGCGCGCAGCGGGGGCGGGAGGGCGGCGATGCCGCGCGGGTCGGACTCCAGCGCGCCGACGGAGACACCGGGCGGCAGCGGTGCGCCGGCGAAGGCGCCGGTCAGCTCGTCGCCGAGGCGGCTCGCGAAGACGGTGCCGAAGACGGCGACGCCGAAGGAGGCGCCGATGGAGCGGAAGAACGTGGCGCCGGACGTGGCGACGCCCAGGTCCTCGTAGGCCACCGCGTTCTGCACGATGAGCACCAGGACCTGCATGACCAGGCCGAGGCCCAGGCCGAAGACGAAGAAGAACGCGCTCATCACCGCGGTGGGGCTGGTCTCGTCGAGCTGGTGCAGGAGCAGCAGCCCGAGGGCCGTGACGCCGGTGCCGGCGACCGGGAAGACCTTCCAGCGGCCGGTGCGGCTGACGATCTGCCCGGAGGCCGTGGAGGCCAGCAGCAGGCCGATCACCATGGGCAGCATGTGCACACCGGACATGGTCGGTGTGACGCCCTGCACGACCTGGAGGAAGGTCGGCAGGTAGGTCATCGCGCCGAACATCGCGAAGCCGACGACGAAGCTGATCACCGCGGACAGGACGAAGGTGCGGATGCGGAACAGCTTCAGTGGCAGGACGGGCTCGGCCGCCCTGCGCTCCACGGCCACGAACGCGCCGGCCAGCACCACGCCGAGCACGGCCAGCCCGACGATCTGCGGGAGCCCCAGGCCCAGGTGGTGCCGCCGAGGGAGGCGACCAGGATCAGGCAGGTGGCGACCGAGGCGATGAGCAGGGTGCCGAGGTAGTCGATGACGTGCCGGGTGGAGCGGCGCGGGATGTGCAGCACCGCGGCGATGACCGCCAGGGCGACGGCGCCGACGGGCAGGTTGACGTAGAACACCCAGCGCCAGCTCAGGTGCTCGGTGAACAGGCCGCCGAGCAGCGGCCCGAGGACGCTGGTCGCTCCGAACACCGCGCCGAACAGGCCCTGGTACCGGCCGCGGTCGCGCGGTGACACCAGGTCGCCGACGATCGCCATGGACAGCACCATCAGCCCGCCGCCGCCGAGCCCCTGCACGGCCGGAAGGCGATCAGCTCGGCCATGCCCTGCGCCATGCCGCACAGCGCCGAGCCGGCCAGGAAGAGCACGATCGCGGCCTGGAACAGCGGCTTGCGCCCGTACTGGTCGCCCAGCTTGCCCCACAGCGGCGTCGCGGCGGTCGCGGCCAGCAGATACGCGGTCACCACCCACGACAGGTGGTCCATGCCGCCGAGGTCGCTGACGATGGTGGGCAGCGCGGTCGCCACGATGGTCTGGTCGAGGGCGGCGAGCAGCATGCCGAGCAGCAGCGCTCCGATGGAGACGAGCACGTTGCCCGGTACGTGTTCCCCGCCGGCCCGGCCCGGGCCGGTGCCGGTCGGGCCGGTGCCGGTCGGGCCGGTGCCGGGACGTCACCGCGGCCGGTGACGCCGGTCCGGCCGGTGTCCCGGGCCGTCGCGCCGCCCGGTGTCCCGGAGGGTGGTTCCACCCGCCCTCGGCGGCCGTCTCGTGCGCTTCCCGGCCATGCGGACCTCCGAGGCTCTCGTCACCGGTCCCTCGTGGTCGGTGTCACCCGTTATGGCCGGTTCAGTCCTCCGGCAGCCCGGGCCGGACCCGGCGGAGGCCGGTGTTCCGGGGGTCGCGGCGTCCGGGGTGTGGAGAAGGTCTGCATAATCTCTGGAGTTCGCGAGGGACGCGAGAGTGCGCGAGGGGACGCGGGCTCGGGAGGGACGACACGCCATGCGACAGCCGGAGGGGCCCGAGCGGCCTCGGTCGCCGGGACATCCGTGCCCGGAGTGCGGGGCGCACCGCAGGCCGGACAACACCCCCGCCTGCGGCTGCGGAGCGCGGGCCTCCGACGCCCTGCGCGAGGCGCGGACGGCGCAGGCCGCGGCGGCGGAGGACTTCGATCCCCTGCGCATCAGGCCGTACGTCGAACTGGACGGGACGCCGGACGGCGCGGCCGGCGACGCCGTGCCCGCGCCCGCCCGGACGGCCGGGCCCCGGCGCCCCGCCCGCGCCGGCGGACCCCGACGCGACGATGCCGTTGCGTGCAGTGGACGGGGAAGTGCCCGAGGCGACGACGCCGTCGCGTGCCGCCGGCGTCGAGGCGTCCGAGGCGACCTCGGTGCTTCCGACGCCGCTCGCGCCGCCGGCCGGCGCGCCCAGCGCGCACGATCTGCGGCTGTTCGACGCGCCGGAGCCCGGCGCCGCCGAGCCGGGCCGGCCCGCCGCGCCGGCGGGGCGTCCCCGCGCCGGCGGCGGGGCGTGCTGCTGGGCGCCGCGGGGGCGGTGGCGGCCGTGCTCGGTGCCACCGCCTACGCCGGCGGGCTGTTCTCGTACGAGACGCCGTCGCGGGACGGTGCGGCGGCGAAGGAGGTACGGGCCGAGGTGCCGGACCCGTCGTCCGGCGAGGCGTCCTCGGCGGGGGCGGCACCGAGCACCGCCTCGGCCCCGCCCGTGTCCGCGTCGCCCTCCCCGTCCGCCTCCGCCTCGCCGAGCGCGAGCCCGTCGCCCTCGCCGTCCCCCTCGGCATCGGCGTCGGCCTCCGACGGCTCGTCGGCACCGACGCCGTCGGCCGGTCCGACGCAGACCGCGACGACGGCCCGCACCGACGACCCGGAACGGGGCCGGGTGACCGGCGCGGCCGGGGGAACCGGGAGGACCAGCCCGGTGACGGCACCGTCCTGCGGCGCGGCGACAGCGGCCCGGACGTCGCCGAGCTCCAGCACCGGCTGGGCCAGCTCTACCTCTACACGGGGAGATCGACGGCTACTTCGGCCACGAGGTCGAGAGCGCGCTCCGCAACTACCAGTGGGCCCGCGGCATCCGCTCCGACGACCTCGGCGCGTACGGGCCGGAGACCCGCCGGCAGCTGGAGTCGGAGACCCGGGAGCCGTAGCGGCCGCCCGGGAGCGGCATCAGGCCGCGGCGTCCGTGATGCGGAGGCGGATCGTCCCGTCCTGCGACGCCTCGACGCGGACCTGCGTCAGGTCCCGCACCAGCGCGTCCGGCCGGTGGACGCCGGCCCGGTCGCCGACGCCGACGACCTTCATCCCGGCGGCCCGCGCGGCGGTGATGCCCGCGCCGGAGTCCTCGAAGGCGACGCAGTCCGCGGGGTCGACACCCAGCTCGGCGGCGCCCTTGAGGAAGCCCTCGGGATCGGGCTTGCTGGCGCCGACCGACTCGGCCGTGATCCGCACCTCGGGCATCACGAGCCCGGCGGCGTTCATCCGCGCGGTGGACAGCGCGACGTTCGCCGAGGTCACCAGCGCGTGCGGCAGCCCCCGCAGCGAGGCGAGGAACCCGGTGGCACCCGGGATCTCGACGACGCCCTCGGTGTCGGCGGTCTCCTCGGCGAGCATGCGGGCGTTGTCCGCGTGGTTCTGCTCCATGGGCCGGTCGGGCAGCAGCAGCGCCATGGAGGCGTAGCCCTGCCGCCCGTGGACCACCTTCATCACCTCGTCGCCGTCCAGCCCGTGCCGGTCGGCCCAGCGCCGCCAGACGCGCTCGACGGAGGCGTCCGAGTTGACGAGCGTGCCGTCCATGTCCAGCAGGAGGGCACGGGCGGTGAGAACGGTGGCGGTGGCCGTCATCGGCAGACTCCAAGGCGCAGGAGAGAGGGGGCACAGGGGTGGGTGTCCCCGAGGACAAGGCGGCCCCGCCCGCCGGTCAGGGAAAGCGAGCGGGAGCCACTTTGTTCCTCCACGGTACAAAACCGACCCGCCCTCGCGCCAGCGCCCCGGCGTTCGTTCATCCACCGTTCAACCGGCACGGCCGCCCCCACCGGCGCGGCGCGCGACCACGGGGCCCGCCCGCACCCGCGCGCACCCGCCAGGACCCCGCACTCCGCGCCCCGCGCGACCACCGGGCGACCGCCCGCGCCCGCCAGGACCACCACACCCGGACCACGGCACCCGCTCCGGGCGCGCCGCCGGCGTCACCCGGCCACGGCCTCCCACAGGCTCCACACGCCGAGCCCCAGCATCAGCAGCGCCGCGATCTGCGTGATCAGCTTCAGCGGCACCCGCTTCATCAGCGCCTTCCCGCCGACGATGCCGAGACCGGCCACCGCCCACAGGGCGAGCACCGCACCCAGGCCGACGGACAGCGGGTCCTCGTAGCGGGCGGCCAGGTTCGCCGTCATGATCTGCGTCAGGTCGCCGAACTCGGCGACCAGGATGAGCATGAAGCCCGCCCCGGAGACCTTCCAGAAGGACTGGTTCTCCGGCTTGCGGATCTCCTCCTCGTCCTCGTCCTTCTTCATCAGCAGGACCGCCGCGCCGCCCAGGAACAGCACGCCGGTGATCGCGTGCACGATCTGCTGCGGCAGCAGCGTCAGCACGCTGCCGGCGGCGACGGCGAGCGCGACGTGCAGCGCGAAG
Source organism: Streptomyces sp. SW4 (assembly GCA_003248315.1). Taxonomy (GTDB): domain Bacteria; phylum Actinomycetota; class Actinomycetes; order Streptomycetales; family Streptomycetaceae; genus Streptomyces. The sequence continues at coordinate 3,654,391 of QKWM01000004.1, read as the reverse complement.
GCGGCGGCGACGCCGGCGAAGACGTAGGACGCCCGGTAGCGGGTGCCGAGCACGAGCCCGGCCAGCGCGGTCTTGTCCGGCAGTTCGGCGAGGAAGACGACGCCGAACACGAGCGCCGTCACGGTGAAGCTGATCAACGGGTCCTCAATCGGTCGGGGCTGCCCCACCGAGAGTGCTGAATCCTGCGACGACACCTCGGCACGGCAGCACACGGGCACCCGCGCCGCACGGCACGGGCATGCACTGCTTGCCGAAGGTCTCGCTGGCGGGCCTCGCGCGAGGCCTGCCTCCGGGCGCCGGCTCAGCGAGCTGAGCAGTATGTCGACGGTCCGGCGAAGAGCTACTCCCCTTCTGCGCCGTCCATCGTACGCGAGCGCCCGCGCGGCCGTGCAGGGGCCGAAGGTCCCGCCCCGGCACGCACCCCCGGAACGCCTCGCCGGACAGGCCCCGCCGAAACGATTTCCCGTCATCCCGTAGACGCGACATGTACGCGTCACTAGCTTCTTACCGACCGCACACCCGTGCGCAACGCGGCGTCGCGAGCATGCACACCGCTCGCGTCCGAAAACCCAACCCCCACAAGGGAGTTCGCATGTCCAAGTTCTACGCGCGTCGACGGCTCGGCATCCTCGCGGCGCTCACCGGAACCCTGGCCACCGTCGCGCTCGCGGGCGCCCCGTCCGCCTCCGCCGCCCTCCCCACCCCATCAGCGCCAGCACCGCCCGCAGCTACCTCGCCTCCCTCACCGTGAAGACGGAGAATCGTTCCGGCTACGACCGCGACCTCTTCCCCACTGGTCCACGGTGAGCGGCGCCTGCAACACGCGCGAGACGATCCTCAAGCGCGACGGCACGAACGTCGTCACCGACTCCTCCTGCGCCGCCGTCAGCGGCAGCTGGTACTCCCCTACGACGGCGCCACCTGGTACGCCGCCTCCGACGTCGACATCGACCACCTCGTCCCGCTCGCCGAGGCCTGGGACTCCGGCGCCGGCAGCTGGTCCACCTCCCGGCGCGAGGCCTTCGCCAACGACCGGACCCGGCCGCAGCTCCTCGCGGTCACCGACAACGTCAACCAGGCCAAGGGCGACCAGGACCCGGCCACCTGGATGCCCTCGCGGACCGCCTACCGCTGCACCTACGTCCGCGCCTGGGTGCAGGTGAAGCACTACTACGGCCTCTCGGTCGACTCCGCCGAGAAGTCCGCGCTCCAGAACCACCTCGCGAGCTGCTGACCGCGTCCGCTCCGGTGGCGTGCCGCGCCGATCGGCGCGGAACCTCCCCGTCGGCCTCCGTCGTTCCGTACGGTACGGGGCGACGGAGAAGGGAGGACCATGGCGAGACTGCGCCTGGGACCGCTGTTGAGGTACGCCGACGGCTCGTCCGCGACCGTCTGGGTCGAGACGAGCCGTCCGTGCACGGCCGAGGTGCGCTGCGCCGACGGCAGCACCGGTTCGGCCCGCACCTTCCAGATCGCCGGGCACCACTACGCCCTGGTGGAGGTGGGCGGCCTGACCCCGGGGACCTCGACGTCGTACGAGGTGTTCCTCGACGGCACCCGGGTGTGGCCGCTGCCCGACTCCGGTTTCCCGCCCTCCGTGATCAGCACGCCGGACGAGGCCGGCGGCCTGCGCGTCGCCTTCGGCTCCTGCCGCTGGCGGCCCGCCGACGGGCGACGAGGACCCGGTCGGCCCGGACGCGCTGGACGCCCTGGCCGCCCGCATGGCGGCCGACCCCGCGGCCGGCCGGCCCGACCTGCTGCTGCTCCTCGGCGACCAGGTCTACGCCGACGAGATCTCCGACGACACCCGCCGCTGGCTCGCCGCCCGCCGCGACCTGAGCGAGCCGCCGGGCGCCGAGGTCGCGGACTTCGAGGAGTACACGCGGCTGTACTACGAGTCCTGGCTCGACCCGAGGTCCGCTGGCTGCTGTCCACGGTGCCGAGCTGCATGATCTTCGACGACCACGACGTCGTCGACGACTGGAACACCTCCGCCGCCTGGCTCGCCGACATGCGGGCGACGAACTGGTGGCGCGAGCGGCTGCTGAGCGGCCTGATGTCGTACTGGGTCTACCAGCAGCTCGGCAACCTCTCCCCGGCCGAGCTGGCCGCCGACCCGCTCTACGCCGCCGTCCGGGCCACCCCCGACGGCACCGACGCGCTGCGCACCTTCGCCGCGAAGGCCGACGCCGACTTCTCCGCCGTCCGCTGGAGCTACCGGCGCGACTTCGGCCGGGTCCGGCTGCTGATGGTGGACACGCGCGCGGCGCGCGTCCTGGCCGAGGACCGCCGCGCGATGCTCGACCCCGGCGAGGCGCTCTGGCTGCGCGACCAGATGCTCGACGGACGCGACGGGGAGGGGCCCGGCGCCTACGACCATCTCCTCATCGGCTCCTCGCTGCCCTGGCTCCTGCCCCATCTGGTGCACGACGTCGAGGGGTGGAACGCGGCGCTGTGCGCGGGCGAGAGGGGCACCCGCTGGGCCCGGTTCGGCGAGAAGCTGCGGCGCGCCGCCGACCTGGAGCACTGGGCCGCCTTCCCGTCCTCGTTCGGCGCCCTCGCGGACATGATCGCCGAGGTCGCCTCGGGCCGGGGGCGCCGGCCACGGTGTGCGTCCTGTCCGGGGACGTGCACCACGCGTACGTCGCCGAGCCGTCCTGGCGGACGGGACGGCGACCGGGGCCCGGGTGGTGCAGCTGACCTGTTCGCCCGTCCACAACTCGGTGCCGCTCTCCATCCGCCTGGGCTTCCGGTTCGGCTGGAGCGCCCCGGCGCGCGCCCTGGGCCGGCTCTTCGCCCGGCACGGGCGGCTGCCGCTGCCGACGGTGCACTGGCGCAAGCGGGGCGGCCCCTGGTTCGGCAACCAGCTGATGACGCTGACCCTGCGCGGGCGCTCGGCCCGGCTGCGCCTGGACCGGGCCGAGGCGACGGGCGGCGGACCGGCGCTGCGGGCGGTGAAGGAGACGCAGCTGTCCTCCTGAGCCGTCGTCGGGGGCGGCCCGTGCGGCCTCCTGGCCGGACAGGCCTGCCCCTACGGGCACCACAGGTGCCGCACAGGCGCCTCAGAGACTTCTCACAAGCGCCTCAGAGGCGCCTGACGGGCATCCCACAGGGGTGAAGCCTTGGCTAAATGTTGAAGTTGCAAGTACTGGTTAGGTGCGCCTAACGTGGCCTCACTCGGTTCCGTCCCCCAGTGACCGGCCCCCCACGGCCGGCCCGACCGAAGGAGCACCCCCCACATGACCGGACGCCTCAACAGCGCCCAGCCCTACGCCCTCGGCCTGTTCCGCATCGTCCTCGGCCTGCTCTTCGCCTGCCACGGCGCCGCCGGCCTGTTCGGCGTGCTCGGCGGCGCCGACGGCAGCGGCGGCACCGTCGCGGCCGGCGCCTGGCCGAACTGGTACGCGGCCGTGATCGAACTCGTCTGCGGCGGCCTCGTCCTGCTCGGCCTGGGCACGCGGGCCGCCGCGTTCCTCGCCTCCGGCTCGATGGCGTACGCGTACTTCACGGTCCACCAGCCCGAGGGCCTGTGGCCGCTGCAGAACAACGGCGAGGGAGCGGCCCTGTTCTGCTGGGCGTTCCTGCTGCTGGTCTTCACCGGCTCCGGCGCCTTCGGCGTGGACCGGCTGCTCGCCCGGCGCGGCTCCGGGGAGCAGCGCACCGCCGAGGAGCGGACGCCGGTCGCGGCCTGACCGGCCGAAGGGCGCCCTCCCGCGCGTACGGATCCGCCGGGTCCGCGCGGGAGGGCGCCGTCGCGTCCGGACCGGTCAGCGCGCCGGCCGGAACGGCACGGTGAAGCACGCCACCCGGGCCCCGTGGTTGCCCGGCTCGTCGTGGATCACGACGGAGTTGGCCTGGCCCGGCCGGAAGCCCCAGTCGTGGTGGGCGCGGGCCCTGGCCTGGCCGCCCGGTCCGGGCGTGAAGTCGAGCCAGACCTCGTTGTCCGGGTTGGCGGCGCGGGGGTCGTCGGACGGCCGGTGCTGGTAGTGGCCGCCCGCGGCGGCGGGGTCGGCGCCGCACGGCTTGCGGTGCACATGGACGCCGTAGGCGTGACCGGGCTTCATGCCCTTCACCCGCAGCTTGACCGTGGTCTCACCGCTGTCGGCGGTGTACTGCCGCACCTCGATCCAGGAGCCCTCGGGACCAGCCCCTCGTCGTACGTCACCGCGAGCGGCACGCCGTTGCCGCCGGGCCGGTCGAAGCGGGCGTCCGTGCGCAGCGAGACGCCCTCGCCGCCGGTCGCGGCACCGCTCGCCAGCACGGCCGCGGCCACCGCGCCCGCGCATATTCCTGCCACCATGATGTGTTCCGTTCTGAAGTCCGAGGTTCCGAAGTCGACGCTGTCGACGGGACCGACGGGAATGACGGGGGTCCACGCCGCGCCGGGCGACGCCGGGCGCGGCCGTGCCCCGCCGCGGTCCCCACCGTCGTTGCTACGGGACACCGGCCCGGGCCGCCCTCGGAGGACGGCAGCCGGGTGAACGACGCGTGCCGGACACCCGAGCCCCCTGTGAACGCTCTGTCACACCCCGGGCGTACGCTGTGTGGCTGTCATGGCCGCCCCAGCCGCTCCCCGCGCGTCGCGGCCGGCCGGCCGACGGGGAGTCACGGGGAGTCGCGGTGTTCGAGAGTGTGGGGTCGCTGGTCGGCAGCCCGTGGATCTACGCCTTGGTGGCCCTCTCGGTCCTCCTCGACGTGTTCCTGCCGATGCTGCCGAGCGGGGTTCTGGTGATCACCGCGGCCACGGCGGCGGCAGCGGGCACGGCCGCGGGCACCGGCGCGGCGGCCGCCGCGGTCCCCGACGACGTCCCCGACATCCTGGCCCTGACGCTCTGCGCCGCCACGGCCTCCGTGCTCGGGGACCTGGTGGCCTATCTCCTCGCCTGGCGCGGGGGTCCCCGGCTGGACCGGGCGATCGCCCGGTCGCGCCGCCTGACCACGGCGCAGGAACGTCTCGGCGGCGCCCTGGCCCGCGGCGGGGGCGCGCTCGTCGTGCTGGCCCGCTTCGCCCCGGCCGGCCGCTCGGTCGTCTCGCTGGTGGCGGGCGCGGCGCACCGCCGGGCCCGCGACTTCGTCCCCTGGTCGGCGCTGGCCGGCCTGTCCTGGGCCGGCTACAGCGTGGCGCTCGGGTACTTCGGCGGCCAGTGGCTGGGCGCGACCTGGCTGGCGACCGGGGTGTCCCTGGTCGCGCTGTTCGCGGCGGGCGCGGGCGCGGCGTACCTGGTACGGCGGCAGCCGCGCGCCGCGGGAGCCCGGTAGGGCGGACGGCGGGTCAGCCCGCCCTGCGGGCGCCCGCTCCGCGGACCTCCAGACCGGCGAGCAGGTCGGCCGTGGCCCCGGCGATCGTCTCCACTGCCTGTTCGAACACCGCGCGGTTGTGCGCGGCCGGGGCCCGGAAGCCGGAGACCTTGCGCACGTACTGCAGGGCGGCGGCCCGGATCTCCTCCTCGGTGGCCTCGTCGGCCAGCACGGGCGGGCGAAGGGTCTTGATGCTGCGGCACATGACCCCAGTCTGACCCCGCACCGGACCTCCCGGCACCCGTTCGAGTGAACCCCGGGAACGAGCCCGAGGAACGCGCGCCACAAAATCGAACAGGAGTATCATTGGGCCGTGGCTACGACCTATGACTTTCCGAGTGACCTCCTCGCCGGTCAGGAGGAACTGCATCAGGTCCGGGCCGAGCTGTCGGCCCTGCTGAAACGGCTCCCCTGGTCCGTCGAACCGCTGGACGGCTTCTCCGACGACACCGGCTGGCGCAAGGTCGAGCGCCCGGCCTCCCCGGGCTGGACGGCGGACGAACAGGCCGAGGTCGAGAAGCTGCGGCGGCGCGAGCGCGAGCTGGCCGTGTTCGTCAGCACCCACCGGTACTGGTCGGAGTTCACCGGCCCCGAAGCGGTGCACGCCCGCAGCCGGCTGAAGCACGCCCACGAGACCCCGCCCGGCGAGGACACCGGGCAGGGCTCGTAGCCGCGACGGGAGCCGCCCGGCGGGCGGGGCCGCCGCGCCGGGCGGGCCGGCGGCGGCAGCGACACGACCGCCGGAGCGGGGCGGGTCAGCCCTTGCCGAGGAGCCCGTTCATCTCGGTGATCTCGGCCTTCTGGGCGCGGACGATGTCCTCGGCCATCGCCTTGGCCGGACCGTACCGGCCCTTCTCCCGCTGCGTCGTGGCCATCTCCACGGCGCCCTCGTGGTGTTCGACCATGAGGGTCAGGAAGAGCCGGTCGAACTCCTCGCCCTCGGCCGTCCCCAGCTCCGCCATCTCCTCGGCGTCCATCATCCCGGGCATACCGGAGTGGCCCGAGTGGTCCTCGTGGTCCGACCCGTGCGGTCCGGACGGGGAGGCCGCCGGGGGCACGTCCTCGCCCCAGGCCCGCAGCCAGCCGGACATGGTCCGGATCTCCGGGTCCTGGGCCCGCTCGATGCGGGAGGCGAGGTCCTTCACCTGCGCGGAGGCGGACCGGCCGGCCGCGAGCCGCGCCATCTCCAGTGCCTGCCGGTGGTGCGGGATCATGCCCTGCGCGAAGGCGACGTCCTGGGCGTTGTGCGCGCCGTCGGCGGCCGAGGCGCCCGCCGACGGCGTGGCGCCCGCGCTCGCGGACGACGAGCCGTGGCCGTCGTGACCGCCGGCCGGGCCCCCGTCGGCGTCTTTGCTGCCGCCGCAGGCGGCGAGGAGCAGGGCGGCGGTCGCCGCCGCGGCCGCGAGGGCCCCTCGGGTACGGGCCCGGGTACGGATGCGGGTACGGGTGTGCCGGGTGTGCGTCATGGTGTGAACTCCTGCTGGTGGAAGGGATGTCGACGCGCGTGAGCACCGCGCCCGCCGGGGCGCGGCACGGGGCGGTGTCTAGATCCGCAGCAGCTGGAGTTCCGCCAGGGACGGCGGGGACCGGGCACCGTCGGGCGCCTCGGCCGGACCCGTCCGTACCGCCTCGGCGTCCGCCACGGCCGCCACCGGGCCGGGCACCGGTGCGGGCAGCGCCGGACCGCCCGCGACGGCGCCCGACGCACAGGTGGCGTCGGCGTGCCGGGGGTGCCCGCCGCCGTCGTGCCCGTCGTCGGCACAGGCGTGGGCGCGGGCGTGGGCACGGGCGACGTCCGCGGCGGGCCCGGAGCCGTCCTGCCCGCTGGTCCGGGCGTACGTGGCGCCGGACAGGGCGTGGGGGGCGGCGGATCGGGCCTGGGCGTGAGCGGCGGGCCGGGCCTGGGCCTGGGCGTGGGACGCGGCGGGCCGGGCGTGGTGGTGGGTGTGGTTCCCGGCGTGCGGGCCGGAGGGGCCGGGCAGGCCGCCGCCCGGGGCGAGGCCGTGCATGGCCAGCAGGCCCGCCAGCAGTGCGAGCACGGACACGGCCCGCCACCACCGCGTCGGCGGTCGGCACACGCGCTGCCCGGCACTGATCACGGCCACATCCTACGGAAGCCACGACAAGAGGCCCCGGGCGGTCTCCCGGGGGCCTCGTCACCGACGTCCGACGTCGGTCCTGGTGGGCGCGGACGGTTTCGAACCGCCGACATCCTGCTTGTAAGGCAGGCGCTCTACCCCTGAGCTACGCACCCAGGACGAGTCGACAGCCTACATTGCCCGGGGCACTGCGCCGCAAACCCCGGCGGGCCCCGGTCCACGGCCCGCGGTCGCGGGGCCTGGGGTTAACCCCACCCCGGATCCGGTAGCGTCCCGGATCCCGCCGCGGACCCCCGCTCCGTACGGTCGAGGAGTCCGCTCGCGCCCCCTTCGGGTGCCGGCCGGATCCGCCGACCGCCAGCAGGGGAGAGACCGCCATGCCCGCCCGTACCCGCACCCGCACCGTCCCCGTCCGCGCGCTCGCCGTCGCCGGTGCCGCAGCCGTGCTCGTCGCGGGTCTGAGCGCCTGCTCCTCCGCCGCGCAGGACAAGGAGCCCGAGCACCGGACGTTCGCGCTCCACGGCCGCACACTCACCGTGGACTCCGACGACTCCGCGCTGGAGATCGTCGCCGTGGACGGCGCCGAGCCGGGCCGCGTCGAGGTCACCCGGTGGTGGCAGGGGTCGGTCGCCGTCGGCGACGAGCCCGAGGTGACGTGGACGATGGAGAACGACCGCCTGGTGCTGCGGCTGCACTGCTCCGGCTTCGTCGCCGACTGCTCGGCCAAGCACCGGATCGAGGTGCCCCGGGGCGTCGCCGTCCGGGCCGAGGAGGACGACGGCAGCGTGCGGGCACGCGGGTTCCGCGACGCGCTGAGCATCCGCACCGCCGACGGATCCGTGCACGTCACCGACTCCACCGGACCGCTCGACCTCAGCAGCGACGACGGTGCGGTCCGCGCCGAGGTCTCGTCCCGGACCGTGAAGGCGCACACGAAGGACGGCTCGGTCCGCCTCGACCTGGGTGCCGTGCCCGACCTGGTGGACTCGCGCAGCGACGACGGGTCGGTGACCGTCGGCCTGCCCCGGGCCGCCTACAAGGTGACGGCCACCACCGACGACGGCTCGGTCGACGTGTCCGTGCCCCGCGACGAGTCCAGCGCCCATGTGGTGAAGGCGCGCACCGCCGACGGCGAAGTCACCGTGCGAACGGCGAACTGACCGGGCCGTGTGTTCGTCCCTAACGGGTGGGAGAATGAACCCGGGCAGGGCGGACGACACGGGAGAGGGATGTGACGGCGACACCAGCGCAGCCGGAATCGCCGCCGAGGGTGCCGTGCGCGCCCGTGTCCCAGGGAACAGCGCCTCACGCGTCCCCCGGACCAGGCCCCCGCCCCTCCCGTGCGGCAGGCCCCCGCACCTCCCGTGCGGCAGACCCCCGCGTCTCCCGCGGTGTGCCGCGCCGGCGCCGGGCCGGGGTGCTGCGGGACGCCCTCGCGCTCGCGGGTCTGCCGCTGGTCGCCGCGCTGGTGCTGCCGACCGCGTTCGCCGGCGGCGGCACCCGGCGCTGGTTCGGGGGCCGGGCCGAGAGCCAGCGGGCGGAGGCCCAGGCCGCCAAGGACGCCGCCGCCGAGGCCTTCTACGAACTGGACACCGCCCAGCGCGACCTGCGGATCTCCATCGAGACCATCACGGCCGTCGACGACTCCCCCGGCGCCCGGCGAGCCGTCGCCGACTTCGAGGCCCTCGGCCGGCGCATCGACGAGGTCAGCCACCGCTACATCAGCGCCGTCGACGCCCATGACCTCGACCGGGACGATCTGGAGGCGTCCGCCGCCGCCCGCGCCCGCACCGAGCTGACCGCCGCCAAGGACGAGCTGGTCCGGGTCAAGCGGGACCTCGACCGGTTCGCCGAGGGCCTGGGCCCCCTCATCGGCAAGGCCGAGACCCAGCTGGCCCGGCTGGCGCCGGCCGTCGAACGCGCCCGGCAGTCCCTGCTCGCCGCCTCCGACGCCCTGGACGCCACCCGGAACGCGGGCCTGAAGGCGGACGGCCTGGCCGCCCGGCTGGCCGCGCTGGGCCCGGAGCTGACCAAGCTGAACCAGGGCGCCGGGCGGCACGGCGTACCGCAGACCCTCGAACGCGCCGAGCGGGTCACCCGGGAGGCCGAGGCGGTCCGCGCCGAGGCGGAGCGGCTCCCCGAGCGCGCCGCCGAGATCAGCACCCGGCTGGTGTCGCTGCGCACCCGCGCCCAGGCCCTGACCACCCGTGCCGAGCAGGTGGAGCCGGTCCTCAGCGAGCTGCGGCGGCGCTTCACCGTCGCCTGCTGGCAGGACCTCCAGCACGTGCCGGACCAGGCCGCCGAGAACGTCCGGCAGGCCGAGCGGAAGCTCGCCGAGGCGCAGGCCGCCCGGGACGAGCAGCGCTGGCCCGACGCCACGGCGCTGCTGTCGACCGTGCGCGCCCTGCTGAACGCCACCGACGACGCCATGTCGGCCGCCGGTGACCGGCTGCGGCAGCTGAACGCCGTGCAGAAGGACCCACAGCAGGAGATCGAGCGGACCCGGTTCGCCATCCGCGACGCCCAGCGCCTCGCCATGGCCGGCCGCAACACCCCCGACCCGCGGCACGCGCGCCCGCTGGACGACTCGGTGGCCCGCCTGGAGCGCGCCGTCGCCACGCTGGAGGGCCGGCACCCGGACTACTGGCACTTCCTGACGGAGACGGAGGCGGTCCGCCGGACGGTGGCCGGCGTCGTCACCCGGATCCGCGAGGAGCGCGGCGCCGGCCACTGAGCGACACCCCCGGCTCCCGCGGGGACCTGGGAGGGGACCGGGACGCCGGTTAACCTGAGCGCATGCCTCGCTACGAGTACCGGTGCCGCAGCTGCGGCGACACCTTCGAACTGAGCCGTCCCATGGCCGAGTCCTCCGCCCCCGCCCCCTGCCCGCCGGCCACGACGACACGGTCAAGCTCCTGTCGACGGTCGCGGTCGGCGGCTCCTCCACCGGGTCCGCGCCGGCGGCCCCCTCCGGCGGCGGAGGCGGCGGCTGCTGCGGGGGCGGCTGCTGCGGCTGAGGGACGCCCTCAGGTTCCCTTCAGGTCCGTTTCCGTAGCCTGGGCCCCATGACGGCCGCACCGCAGTGGATCAACGACCTGATGGACGGGCTCGGCGCACCCGGCGCCGGGATCGCCATCGCCCTGGAGAACCTGTTCCCGCCGCTGCCGAGCGAGGTGATCCTGCCCCTCGCCGGGTTCGCGGCGAGTTCCGGCCGGATGGATCTGCTCGCCGTCCTGCTGTGGACGACGGCGGGGTCGGTGATCGGCGCCCTCGCCCTCTACGGGGTGGGCGCGCTGCTCGGCCGCGACCGCACCCTGGCGATCGCGGCCCGGCTGCCGCTGGTGAAGGTGGCCGACATCGAGAAGACCGAGGCCTGGTTCCAGCGGCACGGCACCAAGGCGGTGTTCTTCGGCCGGATGATCCCGATCTTCCGCAGCATGATCTCCGTGCCGGCCGGTGTCGAGCGGATGCCGCTGCCCGTCTTCCTGGGCCTGACCACGCTGGGCAGCGCGATCTGGAACACGGCGTTCGTCCTCGCCGGCTACACCCTGGGCGACAACTGGTCCCGGGTGACGGACATCGCCTCCGCCTACTCGAAGGTCGTCCTCGTCGCGGCGGCCGTGGCCCTGCTCGCGTTCGTCGTCGTACGGCTGCTGCGGCCGGGGGCCGGCCGGCGCAGGCGGGGCGGGCGCGGGCACCGCGAGGAGCCGCAGGGCACCCGCCCCGGCGACGTCAGCCGGACGAGCGGGCCGCCCGCAGGAACTCCCGCAGAATCCGCTCACCGGCGAGCACCCCGCGCTCGGGCAGGGCGCTGATCGCCGGCGCCGTCCAGCCGGCGTCCGCCAGTTCCCCGTGGCCCGGGCGCCAGCCCCGGTCCGCCGCGAGCAGCAGGTCGGCGTCGAGCAGGGAGTCGCCGGCGGCGAGGGTGAGGCCGGCGCCCGTGCGGCGGGCGACCTCGCGGACGGCGGCGCTCTTGGTGAGCGGCTTGGGACGGCGTAGAGCTTGCGGCCCTGGAGGGACACCGTCCAGCCCCGGTTCTCGGCCCACACGGCGAGTTCCTTCACCCAGTCCTCGGGCAGCAGCTCCCGTTCGACGACGAGGTAGGCGAAGAGGTCCTCGGCGGTGCGGTGCTTGCGCACCCAGACGGGGTCCGCGGTCCGCATCAGGTGTTCCTGCACCTCGTGCAGCGAGGCGCACTCGTCGGCCAGCCGCGCGGTCACGCGGGCGTGCCAGTCCCGGTCGGTCTCCCCGTCCACCAGCAGATGGCCGCCGTTGGCGCAGATCGCGTACGCGGGCGGCGGGCCGGGCAGGTTGATCCGCTGGTACTGCTTGCGGGTGCGGGTCGTGGTCGGCACGAACACGGCGGCGTCGCCCAGCTCGGTGAGCAGCCCGGCGGCCGTCTCCGTCAGGTAGGACAGCGGCCTGCTCTCGTGGACCTCCACGCACAGCAGCCGGGGGGCGCGGGCGTCGGGCATGGTCAGCGCCAGCGCGGCGGCGGAGTAGATGAGCGTCCGGTCGAGGTCGCTCGCCACGAGCACGGTCATCAGGCCGTCACCGCCTTGCCGTCGGCGCCGGTCGCCCCGCGCGTGTACCGGGGATGGATCAGGCCGACGCAGGTGTAGGGCAGGCCGTCGACCTCCTCCACGGGCACCCCCCGCTGTTCGGCGAGCAGCCGGACGTGGTCCAGGTCGCGGCCGGCGCCGGAGCGGGCCAGGATCTTCCACGGCACCCGGCGCAGCAGGACGCGCGTGGTCTCGCCGACGCCGGGCTTGACGAGGTTGACGTTGCCGATGCCGTACTCGGCGCTGATGCGCTCGACGGCCGACCAGCCCTCCCAGGTGGGGGTGCGGTCGCCGGCGAGGAGTTCCTTGGCGTGGGCCTCGGCGGCGTCCACGACGTCGCCGAAGCGGGCGGAGACGGCGTCGAGGAAGACGCCCGACAGGTCGGCGCCGGCGAGGTCGCGGTAGAACTTCGCGCCGTGGTAGTCGTGCGGGCCGACCAGGTCGGCGCGGAGCACGGTGCGCGATATCAGTCCGGAGACGGTGGAGTTCAGGCAGGCGGAGGGGATGAGGAAGTCGTCCCGGGTGCCGTAGGTCCGCACGCAGGAGCCGGGGTCGGCCAGTACGGCGATCTCCGGGACGAAGCCGGTGACGCCGTCGGAGGCCTCGAACGCGCGCAGGGCGTCGGCGAGCTCGCGGGTGATGGCGCCCTTGCCGGTCCAGCCGTCCACGAAGACGACGTCGGCGGGGTCGTGGTGGGCGGCCAGCCAGCGCAGCGCGTTGGCGTCGATGCCGCGGCCGCGGACGATGGACACCGCGTAGTGCGGCAGGTCCAGGCCGTGCCGGTACTGCGCCCAGCGGCGCATCAGGATGCCGACGGGCGTGCCCGCGCGGGCCAGGGAGACCAGGACGGGCTGCGGTGACCTCTCGGCGAGCACCAGTTCGGTGACGGTGCCCACGGCCTGCGCCAGCCGGGCGGCGGACGCCTCGAGCGCGGAGTGGAACAGCCGCTGGTACTCCTCGCTGGGCTGGTACTCCACCGGCAGCGACTCGGCGTAGTGCGCGCCGCCGCTCTGGATCGCCTCCTCGCGTTCCTCGGTCGGCGCCTCCAGCGTCGCCTCCGACAGGTCCTGGAGCAGCCAGCCGACCTCCTCGGGGGCGTACGAGGAGAAGGCGGGGCCGCGGAGGGGCTCGGGCAGCATGGCGGGCCTTTCGGGGGCGGGCGGCGCTCCGGGGGCGGGCGCCCCGGGGACGTACGACGGGACGACCGCGAGCAGGACGTGCGGGACATGGGCGGCGAGCCGGGCGAGCAGGCCGTCCGGCGCGTGCAGCGCGGGGGTGTCGGCGCGGCTGTCGACGACGGCGACGACGGCATCGAAGTCCTGGCCGGCCACGTTGTAGGCGTAGCGGTCGCCGGGCCCGTCGGCGGGGTCGTCGTGGGCGGGGAAGACCAGGCGGGTGCGTATCGCGTAGCCGGGGTCGTCGACGGCGAGCACGGGCGAGCGGGTGGTGGTGGAGAAGCGCACCTCGGCGCCGGCGGTCCGCTCCAGCTCGCAGGCCAGGCGCAGCGGGGCGTACATCAGCTCCTCGAAGCCGAGGACGAGGACGCGGCGCGCGCCGGCCGGCAGGGCCCGCGCGATGCGGCCGGCCATCGCGGGGAGGGCGGCTTCGAGCCGGGCCCGGTGGGCGGGGGTGAAGCCGTGCCGTCCGCCGTCGGGGAGGCCGGGCGGCCAGTGCAGGTCGACGCGCCGGACCTCGCCCCGGGCGCGGTGGCCGCGGGGGCGGGGGCGTCGTCCCGCTCGTACCGCGCCACCAGCTGCTGTCCCTTCTCCAGCACCCCGTCCGGCAGCCGTACGGTCCGGACGCCGCCGTGACCAGGTCGACGCGGGCGCCGATCTCCCGGGCGAACCGCTGGAGCCGGCCGGCGTCGGCGGGCGAGCGCATGTCGACGAGGGCGACGACGACGTACCGCTCGCGGGGGTAGCGCGCGTGCAGGGCGCGGATGGTGTTGAGCACCGTGTTGCCGGTGGAGAACTCGTCGTCGACGAGGACGAGCGGCCCGGGGCCGGCCAGCAGACCGGGGTCCTCGGGCAGCAGCAGGTGGGAGGTGGCGTGCGAGTGGGACTCCTCGAAGCCGCCCGCCTGCGCGGCCGAGGCCACCGGCCGGCGGGTGGAGTGCAGGTAGGCGGCGCGGCCCAGGCCGTCGGCGACCGAGTGGCCGAGGCCGGTGGCGGTCTCCGCGTAGCCGAGGACGACGGCGGAGGCGGCCTCGCCGGGCCCGAGCAGTTCGCGGACCCGCCGGCCGAGGGCGAGGCCGTGGCCGTGGACGACGGAGGGCGACTGGGGACGTGCTTGCCCAGGGCCCGGGAGACCAGGAGGTGGGCGCGCTTGGGGTTGCGGCGCAGCGCCAGCCCGAGCAGGCCGGTGAGCCGGTCGTCGCCGGTCAGCCCGACGCCGAGCCGCTCGGCGACCCAGCTGCCGGACCAGACCTCCTCGGCCGGCCCGCCGGGGTGCGTCCCCTCGTCCGTGTGCCGGTCCATCGCGGTGTCCTCCGCGTCCGCGGTGCGGTCCCCTGCCACGTACCCTGCCTCGTTCCCCGGCTCGTCCGGTGCCTGGCCCGGCGAGCCGTCCTGTATGTCGTCCCGTGCGTCGTTCATGGGGTCCTTGTGCTCAGTCGCGTGCGTCGTTCATGGCGTCCTTGTGCTCAGTCGCGTGCGTCGTTCATGGCGTCCTGGTGATCAGCCGGGCAGTCCGGCGGCGAGCAGTTCCACGAAGCCGATGTCCTCGTTCGCCACCCGAAGGCCTCGGCGCGCAGCAGCGTCCGCTCGGCCCAGGCGCGGTGCGGCTTCACCTCGTTCATCTTGTTGGTGTACGCCGACCTGAGCACACCCCCGCCGCCGCGTTCCGGCCGCAGGATGTCCTGGGCGTCACTGAACTCCTCGTGGCTGACCACGGACAGTGCGTGGACGGGCAGCACGTGGGAGGGGTGGATGCAGGTCTTGCCGAGCAGGCCGTTGGCGTGGTCCAGGGAGATCTCGCGGAGCAGGCCGTCCATGGCGTGTTCGATCAGCTTCTGGCGCAGCTCGGCGGCCTGCACCTGGAGGAAGGGGCTCTGCCGCAGCTGCGGCTTGAACATGCGCTCCTGGACCCGGAAGTACTCCCACACCGGCCCGGTCACGGTGAAGCCGGTGCCGTCGGCCCTGCCGAGCATGTTCACCACGTCGGAGATGACGGAGGCGACGACCTGGACGTCGTAGGCCGTCATGTCGGGGGCCCGGCGCAGGCCGTAGGAGGAGCAGAAGTCGGTCACGCCCAGGCGCAGGGCGAGGACGCGGTCGCGGTACTTGTCGACCGCGCGGAAGATGCCCTCGAGGGTGGGCACCCGGGACTCCCGGTACAGCAGCTCGGGCGACTCCAGGACGGGCATGGCGAACAGCCGGCGGCCGCTGGCGGCCTCCGCGCCGGAGAGGGCCTCCAGGAACGGCATGCCGCGTTCCTCGGTGAACTTGGGCAGTACGAATCCGGACAGCAGCCGGACGGCCCCGCCGAGGCGGCGGACGAGGTCGGGGATCTGCTCGGGGGTGCGGACCCGGACGAACAGCAGGGGCACGTCCGCCCCGGGGCGAGCGGCGAGGTCGGTGAGCTGGCGCACCAGGTTCTCCTCGCCGGCCGTGACGTCGGCGTCGTCGATGGAGTCCTCCAGGCACAGCACCATCGAGACGACACCGCGTCCGCCCTGCTTGAGCACGTCGTCGGCGAGGCGGGGCCGGGTGGCCGGGCTGTACAGCGTGGCGCCCAGGGCCGCGGACAGCAGCCGGGCCGGGGAGTCCGCGGTGAAGGTGACGGGCTCCTTGTGGAAGAGACGCTTCCGCACCTCAGGCGCGACGTGCCCGAAATGACGCATATGAACTCCCCCGTGGTGTCTGGGCGACCTGTGAACCGTCCGAAGGTGGCCGGTAATAGTACGTAGCAATCCGTGTCCGGGTTCCCGCCGGGCATGAATTCCAGGTAACCCGTCGATGGAGCCGGCAACCCGCGAGCCCGCCCCGCGTTGTCGTGACCAGGACCGAGAGGGCAGGATGACGGGCATGACGCACGCGATGCTGAAGGGGTCCAACGTCCCGCTGGAAGCCACCACGGTACGCGCCGTGCTGCGCTGGACGCCCCGGCAGGGGGTGCCCGAGGTCGACGCCTCCGCACTGCTGCTGGGCCCGGACGACCGCGTGCGCTCCGACGACGACTTCGTCTTCTACAACCAGCCCGCCACCCCTCGGGAAGGTCTGGCGGCTCGGCAAGAAGCGGAGCGCCGACGGCCTGACCGACACGATCCAGACGGACCTGTCCGGGGTGGAGCGGTCCGTGGGCCGCATCCTGCTGGTCGCCTCGGCCGACGGCGTCCCCTTCGACCGGGTGCCCGACCTGCGCATCCTGCTCTACGACGCGGCGGCACCGGACGCGGAGCCGCTGGCCTCCTTCGACATCCGGCCGGAGACGGGCGAGGAGACCGCCCTGATCTGCGGAGAGCTGTACCGGCGCGGCGAGGGCTGGAAGTTCCGGGCGCTGGGCGAGGGCTACTCGAACGGGCTCCAGGGCCTGGCGACGGACTTCGGGATCTCGGTGGACGAGTCGGAGGCGCAGGAGGCGGGGCAGCCCGCGCAGACGCCCGCGGCGCCGGCGGTGAGCCCCGCCGCGCCGACGGCCGAGGTCTCGCGTCCGCTGCCGCCGGAGCAGCCCCCGGCGGGCGCGGTGCCGTCCCAGCCGGCGTACGGCTATCCGCAGCAGCCGTCGGCACAGCCCGCCTACGGATATCCGCAGCCGGCCGCCGGGCCGCGTACGGGTATCCGCCGGCGGCCGCCGTGGTGCCGGACCCGGAGTTCCGCATGCCCCCGCAGGGGCCGCAGTTCATCGGGCGGTAGGCGCGGCGCGGGCCGCGCCCGCCGCTACCGCTCCGCCTTGGCCTTGTAGCCCCTCCCCCACTGCAGGCCCCACCCGTACAGCCGGTCCAGTTCGCCCTGGAAGCCGTAGACGAACTTCACCTCGCGGCGGACGAGGATCTCGCCCTTGACGTTCTCGATCATCACCACGGCGCAGGAGCGGGCCTGCGGGTGGCGTTCGTCGAGGCTGATCTCGATGCGGGGGCCGTTGCTCGGGTAGAGCGTGACGATGGCCTGGGTGCGGTCGAAGGCGGGCGTCTGGTCGTAGATGTAGGCGAAGACCAGCAGCCGCTTGATGGCGTCCCGCTGGTCGAGGTTGATGTAGATCGTCTCGCCGGAGGCCGAGCCGAACCGGTCGTCGCCGCTGAGCTTGACGTAGGGCGCGGCGTTGATGTCGCCGAAGAAGCCGCCGAGGGGCTGGACGACGCCCTTGGCGCCGTCCTGGAGTTCGTAGAGGCAGCCGAGGTCGAGGTCGACGTTGACCATGCTCTGGCTGTGGCCGAGGACCTCCGGGGGCTTGAGCGCCCTGAGGGGGTGGCGCAGCAGGCTCTCCCGCTGCGAGCCGGAGAGGTCGGAGGTGCGCATCCGCCAGGCGAGGTTGATGCGCAGATGGCCGGTGGCCGCGCCCTGTTTGGTCAGGGAGACCTGGCTGTGCCGTTTGGTCAGCTCGATCGCGTTGGTCGCCGCGTTGCCCGAGTCGAAGTCGGTCTCACGGCCGCGCCACAGTCTGTCCAGGAAACCCATGCCCGCCCCCACGTCCGGTGCCTCGTCGAGAAACGGGGCGGCCGCCGAGGAGTCGTCCTCGACGGCCGCCCGCAGAAGCGTTCCTCACGGCGGGCGGGTTCACACCAGCGGTGCGGGCGCACCGGGAGCGAACCGGACCCGCTCCGGGGGTGTTTCACACCCCGGAGGAGACCTCCGTCTTGGGTGCCGATCCGCCCTCGGCCGCGGCGATCGCGCGGTTGCGGCGGACGGAGGAGAGGAAGGAGGCGCCGATGAGGACGACGCCGATCATGCCGGTGATGAACTCGTGGATCTCGTACTGGATGGTCACCAGGAGGACGATCGCCAGGGCGCCGATCGCGTAGTGGGCGCCGTGCTCCAGGTAGACGTACTCGTCGAGGGTGCCCTCGCGGACCAGGTACACCGTCAGCGAACGGACGTACATGGCGCCGATGCCGAGGCCCAGGGCCATCAGGACGATGTCGTTGGTGATGGCGAAGGCGCCGATGACGCCGTCGAAGGAGAACGACGCGTCCAGCACCTCCAGGTAGAGGAACATGAAGAACGCGGCCTTGCCGGCCAGCTTGATCGCCGACTTGGGCTTGCCCTCGCGCGCGGCCTGCTCCTCGGCCTCGTGCTCGCGCTCCTCCTCCTCTTCGAGCTTGTCCTCGAAGAACCCGGAGAGACCCCGACGATCATGTACGTGATCAGGCCGGCGATGCCGGACAGGAACACCGTCTCCGTCTTGTCGGCGTGCGTGCCGCCGTGCTGGTGGGCGTGGGCGCCGAAGAAGGTGGCCGAGATCAGCAGGACGATCAGGGCGATGCAGACCGACAGCATGTCGATCCTGCCGAGCTTGGCCAGCGGGCGCTCCAGCCAGCCGAGCCACTTGATGTCCCGGTCCTCGAAGATGAAGTCCAGGAAGATCATCAGCAGGAACATGCCACCGAACGCGGCGATCGACGGGTGCGCGTCGGTCACCAGCTCCTGGTAGCGGTCCTTGTCGGTGAGTGCGAGGTCGACGGCCTCGATCGGCCCGAGCTGGGCACTGACGGCGACGATGACGACCGGGAAGACCAGCCGCATGCCGAAGACGGCGATCAGGATGCCGATGGTGAGGAAGATCTTCTGCCAGAAGGCATTCATCTTCTTCAGGATTCCGGCGTTGACCACCGCGTTGTCGAAGGACAGCGAGATCTCCAGGACGGAGAGGATCGCCACGACACCGAAGGCGGCCCACCCCCCGTAGAAGACCGCCGCGACCAGGCCGGCCGCGGTGACCGCGAACGACCAGCCGAAGGTTTTCAGAACCACTGGCTACCCAATCCTTGTTAGGAGTCCCACCCAAGCGAAGCTTGGGGAGGGCCTCCCCCGTCGCCGTACTCGGCTTTACGAAACGTTGACTCCGAAGTCTAGAGCGATGCCCCGCAGCCCCGACGCGTACCCCTGCCCGACCGCGCGGAACTTCCACTCGCCCTGGTAGCGGTAGAGCTCGCCGAAGATCATCGCGGTCTCCGTGGAGGCGTCCTCGCTCAGGTCGTAGCGGGCGAGCTCCTGGCCGTCGGCCTGGTTGACGACCCGGATGAAGGCGTTGCTGACCTGGCCGAAGGTCTGGCCGCGCTCGTCGGCCATGTGGATCGACACCGGGAAGATGATCTTGTCGCACTGGGCGGGGACCTTGGACAGGTCGACCAGCAGCGACTCGTCGTCGCCGTCGCCCTCACCGGTGAGGTTGTCACCGGTGTGCTCCACCGAGCCGTCCGGGCTCTTGAGCTGGTTGTAGAAGACGAACCACTCGTCGCCCATCACCCGGCCACCGGTGCACATCAGCGCACTGGCGTCGAGGTCGAAGGGGGCTCCGGTGGTGGAGCGCGCGTCCCAGCCGAGACCGATCATCACCTGAGTGAGGTTCGGTGCGGCCTTGGACAGGGAGACATTGCCCCCTTGGCAAGCGTGACGCCCATGTTGCTGGTCCCTCCCGGGTGCCGGTACCTGGTTGTTCTGCGCGTCCGGCGCCGCACGCAAACCGTGCGGCGCCGGACGGACGAGCTGCTCGCTCAGACGTTCACGCCGAAGTCCTGCGCGATGCCGCGCAGGCCGGAGGCGTAGCCCTGGCCGATGGCGCGGAACTTCCACTCCGCGCCGTGCCGGTACAGCTCGCCGAAGACCATCGCGGTCTCCGTGGAGGCGTCCTCGCTGAGGTCGTAGCGGGCGATCTCGGCGCCGCCCGCCTGGTTCACCACGCGGATGAAGGCGTTGCGGACCTGGCCGAAGGACTGCTGGCGGTTCTCGGCGTCGTAGATCGAGACCGGGAAGACGATCTTCTCGACGTCGGCCGGCACATTGGCCAGGTCGACCTTGATCTGCTCGTCGTCGCCCTCGCCCTCACCGGTGAGGTTGTCACCGGTGTGCTCGACGGAGCCGTCCGGGCTCTTGAGGTTGTTGAAGAAGATGAAGTGCTGGTCGCTGGCGACCTTGCCGGCGCTGTTCAGCAGCAGCGCGCTGGCGTCCAGGTCGAAGTCGGTGCCGGTCGTGGTGCGGACGTCCCACCCCAGACCGACGATGACCGCGGTCAGGCCGGGGGCCTCCTTGGTCAGCGATACGTTGCCGCCCTTGCTGAGGCTGACTCCCACGAGTCCTCCATTGGTGTCCAGGGGCGCCCTCGCCCCGTCGTGCGTCGGATGTCGTGCGGTGGATTGCGGTGGATACCGGATCAACGATTCGATCCTAGTGACGGGTTCCCGCCGCTCGCAGGCCTTGCGGCCGACGAATCACAGGGTGTCGAGCGCCTTGACGTACTCGCCGAGGTCGCGGGCGTCCGGCAGGCCGTTGACGACGGTCCAGCGCACCACGCCCTCCTTGTCGATGATGAAGGTGCCGCGCACGGCGCAGCCCTTGTCCTCGTCGAAGACACCGTACGCGCGCGAGACGTCGCCGTGCGGCCAGAAGTCGGAGAGCAGCGGGTACTCCAGGCCCTCCTGCTCGGCGAAGACGCGCAGGGTGTGGATGGAGTCGTTGGAGACGGCGAGCACCTGGGTGTCGCGGTCGGAGAACTGCGGCAGGTTGTCGCGGACCTCGCAGAGCTCGCCGGTGCACACGCCGGTGAAGGCGAACGGGTAGAAGAGCAGCACCACGTTCTTCCGGCCGCGGAAGTCGGACAGCCGCACCGTGGCGCCGTGGTTGTCCTTGAGCTCGAAGTCGGGGCCTTGTCGCCGACCTGGATCGCCATCGTCGTGTTCGTCCCTTCGGAGCCGATGTTCGCTGGGAACACCCTACGCAGGGGTCACGACGGCAGGGCGGACGGGCCGACGGCTGGCGTCGGCCCGTCCGCCCGGTGTCACGGGGACGGAGCCGGGACGGTGGGGACTACCGCTTGGACTTGGCGGCCTTCGGCGTCGCCAGCCGGCTGCCGCTCCAGTCCTTGCCGACGCTGACGCTCTTGGAGGCGGTCAGCCCCGCCGTCGTCGCGGCTTCCGAGATGTCACTGGGCTCGACGTATCCGGAACGTCCGGTCTTCGGCGTGAGGAGCAGGATCGCGCCGCCCTCTTCGATGTACGTGGTGGCATCCACCAGCGCATCCGTCAGGTCGCCGTCGTCGTCACGGAACCACAGCACAACGGCGTCGGCCACGTCGTCGTAGTCCTCGTCCACCAGGTCGCCCTCGACGGCGCTCTCGATGGCCTCGCGGAGCTCCTGGTCCACGTCCTCGTCGTAGCCGATCTCCTGGACCACCTGCCCGGGCTGGAACCCCAGCCTGGCGGCAGGGTTCGTCCGCTCCTCCGCGTGGTCCGCGGTCGCGCTCACGGGTTGCCTCCTGATCATGTCTTGGAATGGGGGTGCCCCGGGTCCCGTCCGGGGCCTGGGGAATCTCAGCCACGCGCGTGCGCGAAGCATTGGCCGTAGTCCACACGGGCGGGACGGATCGCGCAAGTACCCGGCGGCTGGGACCGCCGAAACGGTGACGATCCCGGCCGTGTCGCCGCAACTCCAGCCATGCCGTCCCGGACCGAAGGTGACGTACACCACACCCTTCTGCCCCGTTTGCGTAATTGGGAACCATCCCTGGGTACGAGTCTCGAATGAACGTGCCCCGGTTCCCCGTGGGGAACCGGTTACCTCAGGGTAGAGATGACGTTTCCCCTCGCTGGGTACACGATGGGGTCCGGTGCAGGCTCCCGGCGCACACCCGGCGACAGGCCCGGGAAACCGGGGGGAACCGGCAATCGGCCCTCTGACAGTGAAGGAACAGCGTGGCTTCCGCATCCGATCGCAGTCCGATCATCATTGGCGGCCTTCCGAGTCAGGTTCCTGACTTCGACCCCGAGGAAACGCAGGAGTGGCTCGACTCCCTCGACGCCGCGGTGGACGAGCGCGGCCGGGAGCGGGCCCGCTATCTGATGCTGCGGCTGATCGAGCGGGCCCGCGAGAAGCGCGTGGCCGTGCCCGAGATGCGCAGCACGGACTACGTCAACACCATCCCCACCAAGAGCGAGCCGTTCTTCCCCGGCAACGAGGAGATCGAACGGAAGATCCTCAACGCCACCCGGTGGAACGCGGCCGTGATGGTCTCGCGCGCCCAGCGCCCCGGGATCGGCGTCGGCGGCCACATCGCCACCTTCGCCTCCTCGGCGTCCCTGTACGACGTCGGCTTCAACCACTTCTTCCGGGGCAAGGACGAGGGCGACGGCGGTGACCAGGTCTTCTTCCAGGGCCACGCCTCGCCGGGCATCTACGCGCGCGCGTACCTGCTGGACCGGCTGACCGAGCAGCACCTCGACGGCTTCCGCCAGGAGAAGTCCAAGGCGCCGTACATGCTGTCGTCGTACCCGCACCCGCGCTCGATGCCGGACTTCTGGGAGTTCCCGACCGTGTCGATGGGCCTCGGCCCGATCGGCGCGATCTACCAGGCGCGGATGAACCGCTACATGCACGCGCGCGGGATCGCGGACACCTCGAAGTCGCACGTGTGGGCGTTCCTCGGGGACGGCGAGATGGACGAGCCGGAGTCGCTCGGCCAGCTCACCATCGCCGCGCGCGAGGGCCTGGACAATCTGACCTTCGTCGTCAACTGCAACCTCCAGCGGCTCGACGGCCCGGTGCGCGGCAACGGCAAGATCATCCAGGAGCTGGAGTCGGTCTTCCGGGGCGCCGGCTGGAACGTGATCAAGCTGGTGTGGGACCGCACCTGGGACCCGCTGCTCGCGCAGGACCGGGACGGCGTGCTGGTCAACAAGATGAACACGACGCCGGACGGGCAGTTCCAGACGTACGCCACCGAGTCCGGCGCGTACATCCGCGACCACTTCTTCGGCGACGACCACCGGCTGCGCGCGATGGTCGAGAACATGACCGACGACCAGATCCTGCACCTGGGCCGCGGCGGTCACGACCACCGGAAGATCTACGCCGCGTACAAGGCGGCCCTGGAGCACAAGGGCCAGCCGACGGTCATCCTGGCCAAGACGGTCAAGGGCTGGACGCTGGGCCCGAACTTCGAGGGCCGCAACGCCACGCACCAGATGAAGAAGCTGACGGTCGACGACCTCAAGCGCTTCCGCGACCGGCTGCACCTGCCGATCTCCGACAAGGAGCTGGAGTCCGGCCCGCCGCCGTACTACCACCCCGGCCGGGACACCGAGGAGATCCAGTACATGCACGACCGCCGCAAGGCGCTCGGCGGGTACGTCCCGACCCGCGTCGTGCGCTCCAGGCCGCTGCCCCTTCCGGTCGACAGCACATACGCGACCGTGAAGAAGGGCTCGGGTCAGCAGTCCATCGCGACGACCATGGCCTTTGTCCGGCTCCTGAAGGACCTCATGCGGGACAAGGAGATCGGCAAGCGCTTCGTACTGATCGCGCCGGACGAGTACCGCACGTTCGGCATGGACTCGTTCTTCCCGAGTGCGAAGATCTACAACCCGCTCGGGCAGCAGTACGAGTCGGTGGACCGCGATCTCCTGCTCGCCTACAAGGAGGCCCCGAACGGCCAGATGCTGCACGACGGCATCTCCGAGGCCGGCTGCACGGCCTCGCTGATCGCGGCCGGATCGGCGTACGCCACGCACGGCGAACCGCTGATCCCGGTGTACGTCTTCTACTCGATGTTCGGGTTCCAGCGCACCGGCGACCAGTTCTGGCAGATGGCCGACCAGCTGGCGCGCGGCTTCGTGCTGGGCGCGACCGCCGGGCGCACGACCCTGACCGGCGAGGGCCTGCAGCACGCGGACGGCCACTCCCAGCTGCTCGCGTCGACGAACCCGGCCTGTGTGGCCTACGACCCGGCCTTCGGCTTCGAGATCGCGCACATCGTCAAGGACGGCCTGCGCCGGATGTACGGCGCCTCCGAGGAGCACCCGCACGGCGAGGACGTCTTCTACTACCTCACCGTCTACAACGAGCCGATCCAGCACCCGGCCGAGCCGGAGAACGTGGACGTCGAGGGCATCCTGAAGGGGATCTACCGGTTCAGCGAGGGCACGGGCGGCTCGATCCCGGCGCAGATCATGGCGTCCGGCGTGGCGGTCCCCTGGGCGGTCGAGGCCCAGCGGATCCTCGCCGAGGAGTGGGACGTGCGGGCGGACGTCTGGTCGGCGACCTCCTGGAACGAGCTGCGGCGCGAGGCGGTGGCGTGCGAGGAGCACAACCTGCTGCACCCGGAGGAGGAGCAGCAGGTGCCGTACGTGACGCGGAAGCTGACCGGCGCGCAGGGGCCGTTCGTGGCCGTGTCCGACTGGATGCGCTCGGTGCCGGACCAGATCGCGCGCTGGGTCCCGGGCACGTACCAGTCGCTGGGCGCGGACGGCTTCGGCTTCGCGGACACGCGGGGCGCGGCGCGGCGGTTCTTCCACATCGACGCGCAGTCGATCGTGGTGGCGGTCCTGACCGAGCTGGCCCGTGAGGGCAAGGTGGACCGTTCGGTGCTGAAGCAGGCCGTCGACCGGTACCAGCTGCTCGACGTGACGGCGGCGGACCCCGGCACCGCGGGCGGCGACGCGTAGGGCGCCGGCGGGACGGTCGTCCCGTGCGGTGCGAGGGCGGTGGGGCCACGGCTCCGCCGCCCTCGGCCGTGTCCGGGGCGGCGGGGTCCGCATGGCGGCGTCCAAGGGCGGCGGGGGCGCACGGCGGGTCCGGGGCGGCGGGGGTGCACGGCGGGTCCGGGGGCGGCGGGGGCGCACGGCGGGGTCCTTACGATGCGGGCATGACCGAGGCCCTCGCACAACCGACCGCACAGGAGCGCTGGGAGCGGCGCACACAGCGTCCGCTGCTGGCACTGGCGGTGCTGTTCGCCGTCGCCTACGCGGTGCCGATCGTGGACAGCTCCGTGAGCCGGGCGGTGGCCTCGGCGTGCGCGGTGGTCGAGTGGGTGGTGTGGGGGGCGTTCGCCGCGGACTACCTGGTGCGGCTGCGGCTCGCCGAGGACCGTGCCCGGTTCGTCCGCACGCACTGGCTCGACCTGTGCGCGGTGCTCCTGCCGCTGCTCCAGCCGCTGCGGCTGCTGCGGCTGGTCTCCACGCTGCTGCTGGTCGGGCGGCGGGCGCGGATGGCCTCGCAGGT
Source organism: Streptomyces sp. SW4 (assembly GCA_003248315.1). Classification (GTDB taxonomy): domain Bacteria; phylum Actinomycetota; class Actinomycetes; order Streptomycetales; family Streptomycetaceae; genus Streptomyces. The sequence continues at coordinate 3,629,284 of QKWM01000004.1, read as the reverse complement.
GCGGCTGACGACGTACGTCGCCGGGTCGGTGGTGGGGCTGCTGATGTTCGGCTCGCTGGCGGTGCTGTCGGTGGAGCGGGACGCGCCGGGCGGGAACATCCGGACCCTCGGGGACGCGGTGTGGTGGTCCTTCACGACGATGACGACCGTCGGGTACGGGGATCACGCGCCGACGACCGGGCTGGGGCGGCTGCTGGCCGTGGGGCTGATGCTGTCCGGGATCGCGCTGCTGGGTGTCGTGACGGCGAACATCGCGGCGTGGTTCATCGCGCGGTTCGAGAAGGACGACGTGGAGGAGCGGCGGCAGACGGAGGCGATCCGGGTGCTGGCGGAGGAGGTGCGGGCGCTGCGGGCGGAGGTGGCGGCGCTGCGGGGTGCGGGGCGGGTGGGGGCGGACGAGTGAACCTGCGGTTCGCCTGACGCCGGTTCGCCGTCGACGGCTGCCCGGCGTTCGGGGCGCGCGGTCCGGCCGCTGGGCGGGTGGGGCGCGCGGTCCGGCCGCTGGGCGGGTGGGGCGCGCGGTCCGGCCGCTGGGCGGGTGGGGCGCGCGGTCCGGCCCGGGGCGTGGGCTGGGGCAGCCACGTCGGCGGGGGTTCCCGCGCGGTCCCTCGTCCGAAGACCGCCTGCGAGGCGGCCTCGCTGTGCAGGTACCCCCGAAAACGCCGATGAGGCTGCCTGCGCGCTGCCCCCCTCCGGCAGCGCGCCGCAGCCTGATCGCCGCCCTCCCTCATGTCCTGCGGAGGACTTGACCCACTGTGACGTGAGAGACCGTCAGGGCGGGAGGGCCCCGGCGTTCTCTCACCCTGATGAGGGAATCGCCGTCAGATGTGTCCGACGCCGGCGCCCGCCTCGGCGTTCGCCCCCCGCTTGGTGAGGAACGCGACCAGCACCGCGACCACCGCCACCCCGGCCGCGACCAGGGAGGCGAGGCTCATGCCGGACAGGAACGTGTCGTGGGCGACGTCCGTGATCTGCGCGGCGACCTGCTCCGGCGTGCCCTCGGGCACCGGGGCCACGCCGACCTGGACGGCCTCCGACGCCTGCGCCGCCTGTTCCGGCGTCAGCGGCGGGAGCCCGGCGTCCGCCCAGTTGCCCTCCAGGTCGTTGTCGACCTTGGAGGCCATCACGGCGCCCAGCACCGCCGTGCCGAGGCTGCCGCCGATCTGCATGGCCGCCTGCTGGAGGCCGCCCGCCACGCCCGACAGCTCCATCGGGGCGTTGCCGACGATGACCTCCGTGGCGCCGACCATGACCGGCGCGAGCCCGAGGCCGAGCACGGCGAACCACAGCGACATCGGACCGCTGCCCGTGCCCTTCTCCAGGGTCGACATGCCGTACATCGCGATCGCCGTGAGGGCCATGCCGCCGGCCAGCGGGATCCGCGGGCCGACCTTCGTGATCATCGCGCCCGCCAGCGGGGAGCCGACGATCATCATGCCGGTGAGCGGCAGCAGGTGCAGACCCGCGTCGACCGGGCTCATCCCGTGCACGTTCTGCAGGTAGAAGGTGACGAAGAACAGGCCGCCCATGAACGCGATGGCCATCAGGACCATCAGGACGACACCCGCCGACAGCGGCACCGAACGGAACAGCGCCAGCGGGATCAGCGGCTCCTTCACCCGCTGCTCCCACAGGGCGAAGAGCACGAAGCCCACCACGGAGGCGCCGATGAACGCCCAGGTCCTGCCGTCCCCCAGCCCCACTCGGGGGCCTTGATGAGCGCCCAGACCAGGCAGAACATCGCGGCGGACAGCAGGGCGATGCCGGGCACGTCGAACGAGCGCGGCGCGTTCTCCGCGCGGTGGTCGAGCAGGATCCACACGCCGAGGGCGACCGCGAGGACGCCGACCGGGACGTTGATGAAGAACACCGACTGCCAGTTGACGTGCTCGACCAGCACACCGCCGAGGATCGGGCCGCCCGCGGTGGAGGCGCCGATGACCATGCCCCAGATGCCGATGGCCATGTTGAGCTTCTCGGCCGGGAAGGTGGCCCGCAGCAGGCCCAGCGCGGCCGGCATCAGCAGCGCGCCGAACAGGCCCTGGAAGACGCGGAAGACGATGACCATCGCGATGCTGTCGGACAGGCCGATGGCCCGGACGCGGCGGCGAAGCCGACCACGCCGATCAGGAAGGTCTGCCGGTGGCCGAACCGGTCACCGAGCTTGCCCGCGGTGATCAGCGTGACCGCGAGGGCGAGGAAGTAGGCGTTGGTGATCCACTGCACCTCGGCGAAGGTGGCGCCGAGATCGCTGGCGATGGCCGGGTTGGCGATGGCCACGATGGTGCCGTCGAGGGCCACCATCATGACCCCGACCGCGACGGTTATGAGCGTGAGCCAGGGGTGCCCGCGCAGGCCCCCGGCCGGCGCCGCGCCCGACGGGGATGACGCCTTGTCCCCGGCCCCGTCGCCTCGATGGTGGTCTGACTAGTCATGTGTTCGAGGCTAATGACAGCCACTGACAATTGACAAACCAATTCACTAGTCGGTAACTGACACGTCATCCCCGTATAGCCTGAACTGGGGAAACTTGGAGGAGAGCCGAGGAGAGCCCATTTGAGCGCCCCGTCGAGCATGTCCGGCACGCCGGCGGCACCCGCACCGGGGCTGCGCGAGCGCAAGAAGCGGCGCACCCGGGACGCACTGCTGCGCGCCGCCCTCGAGCTGTTCACCGAGCAGGGGTACGAGGAGACGACCGTCGACGACATCGCGGCGGCCGTGGACGTCTCCCAGCGGACCTTCTTCCGGTACTTCGCCAGCAAGGAGGAGGCGGCGTTCTTCGTCGCCCGGCTCGCCGAGGCGCGCTTCGTGGAGGCCGTGCGCGGGCGTCCGACCGGCGAGGCGCCGTTCGAGGTGCTCTGCCAGGCGCTGACGGAGAGCTGGGACGGCATCGGAGCCGCCATCGAGCAGCTCGTGCCGCTCGAACTGCACATGCGGTTCTACCGGGTGGTGGAGTCCACACCCGCGCTGCTCGCGGCGCACCTGCGGCGCGCGACCGAGCTGGAGGAGGAGATCGCGCGGATCGTCGCCGCCCGCGAGGGCCTCGACGTCGACACGGACCCGCGCCCGCGCGTGCTGGTGGCCGTCTTCGGCGCGGTGATGCGGGTGACGGAACGGATCTGGTCCGCGCGGGACGATGCGGGTCTCGCCGCGCTCCGTGAGCTGACCACCACGTATCTGGACCAGGTCGGCCCGGCGCTCACCGGCAACTGGCGGAGCAGCTGATCCCCTTATCACATGACCGAAACGTGATCCGCGTCACTTGGTTCACGCGAGACCCTGCCGTTCTCCTAGTGTGTCCTCCCAGTGACTTCCTTCGACACCTCCCCGCACCTGTTCGAGACGTCCCCGCAGCTGAACGTCTGGCGCGCACTGCTCGCTCTGGCCGTGGTGTTCGTGATGCTGGCCACCACGGGCTGGACCGCCCTGCGCCAGCAGCGGGCGGCGCCGCCCCTGGAGGCCTCCGTCGCCGCCTGGGAGGACGGCCGGATCGGCGGACGCGCCCTGCCGGACGCGCAGGCGGCCCCGGCCCGGCTGGCCCGCTTCTTCGCCTCGCTCACCGAGCAGCAGCGGGCCCGACTGGCCGAGCGCTATCCCCTCGCCGTCGGCAACATGAACGGCGCCCCCGTCGAACTGCGCTACCGGGCCAACCGGGTGGCGCTGCGCGAGGCGCGGTCGCAGGAGCGGCAGCGCATGCGCGACAGCCGCCTCTCCCCGTCGGGGCAGCGCGAGGCGGGCCGGCGCATGCACCGGTACGAGTCGCTGCTCAAGCCGGACCGGAAGATCCTCGCCTTCGACCCGGCGGGCTCCGGCAGGGTCGCCGAGGTCTTCGGCGACCTGGACCGCGCCGAGCGGGTGTCCGTCGTCGTCCCCGGGTCCGACACCGACCTGCTGACCTTCCAGCGCACCCACCGCCGGTACGCCGCACCGGTCGGCATGGCCAAGTCGCTGTACCGGGCGGAACGGGAGGTCAGCCCGGGGACGCGGACGGCCGTCATCGCCTGGGCCGACTACACCGCGCCCAGCGGCCTGGGCATGGAGGCGGCCACCGCCACGCTCGCCGCGGACGGGGCCGTACGCCTGAACTCCCTGGTGCGCGCCCTGCCCGGTACGGCCGAGGTCTCGCTGTTCTGCCACAGCTACGGGTCGGTGGTGTGCGGCCTCGCCGCACAGCGGCTGCCCGGACGGGTGACCGACATAGCGGTGGCCGGCAGTCCCGGGATGCGCGCGGAGAAGGCCTCGGGACTGCGCACCTCCGCCCGGGTGTGGGCGATGCGGGACGCCGACGACTGGATCCAGGACGTGCCGTACCTGGAGCTGGGCGGGCTCGGCCACGGCGCCGACCCGGTGTCGGCGGCGTTCGGGGCGCGGGTGCTGTCGGCACACGGCGCCAAGGGCACAGCGGTTACTTCGTGCCGGGCACGGAGAGCCTGACGAACTTCGCGGAGATCGGCGTCGGCGCATACCGAGCGGTCGACTGTGCGCACGGAAACGAGGCCTGCCGGGCCGGTTTGTCCGGTACGGCGACGGCCTGACGCGCGTAGAGGCGAAAGAACCGCGGTCTGCGCGGGGAGGGGACGAAGGAGCTCGTGCCGCATACGATGAGCCGCATGGGTGACGTACTGGCCGGATTTCATGCCGCCTGGGAGTTCGAGTCCGACTCCGTGCTCATCCGTTACGAACGGGGGATTCGGACACCGAAGCTGTTCCAGGCGCTGGGGAGCGCCGTGTGCCCCTCGCGGCGATCGAGGGGGTCACGCTCACGCCCGGCCGGCGGGGCACGGTCGTGCTCCGCGCCGAGCTGCGGCCCGGTGCCGATCCGCTGCTGGAGGCGGCGGCGGGGCAGCTGAAGGAGGGCGCCGACCCGTACCGGCTGGTGCTGCCCGCCGAGCGGGAGACGCTCGCCGAGTACTACGCCGACGAACTGCGCGCCCGGCTGACCGGGACGGTCCGGCCGGGGAGTACCTGGTGGCGGCGCCCGAGGCACCGCTGCACTTCAAGGCCTACGACGGGAAGGCGTCCTTCGACGGGACGTCCGTGTCCTTCCGGTGGTTCTGGACCGGTGCGTCGTCCGCGAAGTGGAAGGCCGGCGACCAGACGTTCGCGGTCGCCGACCTCAGCGGGGTGGAGTGGCGCTCCCCGAGGTCTTCGAGGGGTATCTGCGGCTGCAGCGCCGGGACGCGGCCGCCTCCACCCCCGCGCAGGCCGACCAGGACCCGGCGTCCGTCGTGTTCGGGCTCGGGTACGGGGCGGTGCACGAGTCGCTGCCGTTCGCGGCGGCGGTGCTCGCGGCCGTGCGCAGCGCGGGGCCGGTCGCGGTGCCGGCCGCCGCGGTGCCGCGGCGCGATCCCGCGGACATCGCCGAGCGGATCCGGCACCTGGGGGAACTGCACCAGGCGGGGCTGGTGACCGACGAGGAGTTCTCCTCGAAGAAGGCGGAACTGCTGGCGGAGCTCTAGCGTCCGCCGGCCTCTCCCCTTTTGCGGAGCAGCGGCTCGTTTTGCTGACCGACGGCTCGCCCTTTCCGGCGGACCGGCCGCTCTGCTCCCTCTCGGCTGCTCCCTGCCGGCTACTCCCTGCCGGCGGAGGTGAACGCCATGTCCGCGTACCGGTCGCCCGCCACCTTCCCGGCGATCGGGTCGAGCAGCGCCAGCTGGTCCTGCGTCAGGGCGATCCGCGTCGCCGCCGCGTTCTCCTCCACCCGCGCCGGCTTGCGCGTGCCCGGGATGGGGACGACCGGCAGGCCGTGCACCTCGGCCCGCTGCTGGGCCCAGGCCAGGGCGATCTGGCCGAGGGTGGCGCCGTGCGCCTCGGCGACCGTGCGGACCGGTTCCAGCAGTGCGGCGTTGGCCCGGGCGTTCTCGCCGCGGAAACGGGGCTGCTGGTGGCGGAAGTCGTCGGCGGTGAGCCCGTCGGTGCCGGTCACGGCGCCGGTGAGGAAGCCCCGGCCGAGCGGTGAGTAGGCCACGAGGGCGGCGCCCACGTCACGGGCGGCCGGCACGACCCGCGCCTCGATGTCCCGGCTGAACAGCGACCACTCCGACTGCACGGCCGCGATCGGGTGCACGGCGTGCGCGGCCCGCAGCTCGTCGGCCGTGACCTCGCTCAGGCCCAGGTGCTTCACCTTGCCCTCGCGCACCAGCTCGGCCATGGTGCCGACGGTCTCCTCGACGGGCACGTTCACGTCCGCCGGTGCATGTAGTACAGGTCGATCACGTCGACGCCGAGGCGCTTCAGGCTCGCCTCGACGCACTGCCGGATGTACGGCGGGTCGTTGCGGACGATCCGCTTCGTCGGGTCGACGTCGTTCAGGCTCAGGCCGAACTTGGTCGCGAGCACCACCTCGTCGCGGTGCGCCCGCAGGAACGGCGCCAGGAACTTCTCGTTCTCGCCGAGCCCGTACACGTCGGCCGTGTCGTACAGGGTGACGCCCAGCTCCAGTGCCCGTTCCAGGGTCGCCCGCGAGGCGTCGGCGTCCGCGGGCCCGTAGGCGAAGCTCATGCCCATGCAGCCCAGGCCCTGGACACCCACCTCGGGGCCGTCCGCGCCCAGGCGTACCGTCGCGATCCTGCTGTCCGTCATCGGGACCTCTCCGACGCCGGGGCGCGCCCGGCGTCCGCGTAGAAGGTGATCTTGCGGTCGAGCACGGCGAGCGTGCCCTGCAGTTCGGTGATCCTGGCGAGCACGTCCTCCCGGGTCGCCTTCAGCAGGGCGAAGCGCTCGGCGTAGGTGTGGTCGCCCTCGCGCACGAGTTCGGCGTACCGCACCATGTCCGCGACCGGCATGCCGGTGAGCCGGAGCTTGGCGACGAGGTCGAGCCAGTCCAGGTCGCGGTTGCGGTAGCGGCGCTGGCCGGTGTGGGAGCGGTCGACGTGCGGCATCAGGCCGATCCGCTCGTACCAGCGCAGGGTGTGGGCCGTCAGGCCGGTGAGGGCGGCGACTTCGCTGATCGTGTACTTGTCCTGGCCGTCCGGCCGCCGGCCCGGCCGGAGCGGTCCGGCGCTGCTGTCGGTCGGGTGGCCGTGCTCTCCGTCACCGTCATGTCCTCAACGCTAGGACCTTGGAGTGCGCTCCAAGCAAGCCGGTCCGGTGAGAAACCGGCGACCCCGCGGGGACCCGGCGGCCCGGGCGGCCGCGGAGCGGACCCCTGCCTGCGGGCGGCCCGTCGCGCCGCTTAGGCTCGCAGGCATGTCCTTGAAGAGCCTCGCGTCGATCGAGAACTGGCCGGTCCCACCGCGGCCGCGGGTGTCGTACGGGCCGACGGCACGGTCCTGGGGACCCACGGCCCCGTCGGGCGGCGCTTCCCGCTGGCCTCGGTCACCAAGCCGCTCGCGGCCTACGCGGCACTGGTCGCCTACGAGGAGGGCGCCGTCGAGCTGGACGAGCCCGCGGGCCCTCCGGGTCCACGGTCCGGCATCTGCTCGCCCACACCTCGGGGCTGGCCTTCGACGAGCACCGGGTGACCGCCCCGCCCGGCGACCGGCGCCTGTACTCCAACGCCGGTTTCGAGCAGCTCGGCGACCACATCGCGAAGGCCACGGACATCCCGTTCGCCGAGTACCTGCGCCAGGCGGTGCTGGAGCCGCTGGGCATGACGGCGACCTCGCTGGAGGGCTCCCCGCCAAGGACGGCGTCTCCACGGTCGAGGACCTGCTGCGGTTCGCGGCCGAGGTGCAGGCCCCGCGCCTGCTGGACCCGCGGACGGTCGCCGAGGCGATGACCGTGCAGTACCCGGGCACCAAGGGCGTCCTGCCGGGCTACGGCCACCAGAACCCAACGACTGGGGCCTCGGCTTCGAGATCCGCGACGGCAAGTCCCCGCACTGGACCGGATCCGCCTCCTCGCCGCGCACCTTCGGGCACTTCGGGCAGTCCGGTACGTTCCTGTGGATCGACCCCGACGCCTCTGTGGCCTGCGTGGCGCTGACCGACCGCGCCTTCGGCCCGTGGGCGGTCGAGGCGTGGCCGCCGTTCACCGACGCGGTGCTGGCGGAGGCCCGCTAGCCGGCCATCTCCCACACGAGCAGTTCGGCCTCCGTCGTCCCCACCGCCTCCAGCCCCGGGCGCCGGTGATCCGCGCCGCGTCACCGGGGCCCAGTTCCGTGCCGTCCAGGGCCACCCGGCCGCGCACCACGTGCGCGTACACGTACGCGGCGTCCGGCACCGCCGTCCGCTCCCCGGCCGCCAGCCGCCGCACGTGGAGCATCGCGCCGGCCTCCGGGACGGCGTACGGCGTGGCGTCGGCGATGCCGTGCACGATCTCGTAGGACGGCTCGCCGCCGGGCTCGCGCGGGCCAGCCACATCTGCACGAAGGTCAGGGGCCGGCGCCGTCGTTGCGCTCCACGTGCCGGACGCCGGACGCCGAGCTGAGGCGCTGGACGTCCCCGGCGCGGACCGTCGTCTCGTGCCCGGTGGTGTCGCGGTGCGTCAGCTCCCCTCGACCACCCACGTCACGATCTCGGTGTGGCTGTGCGGGTGCTCGTCGAAGCCGGCACCGGGTGCCAGCCGCTCCTCGTTGCAGGCGATCAGCGCGCCGAAGCGCAGATTGCCGGGGTCGTAGTGGGGCCCGAAGGAGAAGGCGTGCCGCGACTCGATCCCGGCCGCCGGGTCGCCTCCTGGGTAGCGCTCGTCGGCGCGCCGTACGTCCATCACGAGGCCCACCGTAGACCCGGCCGCACGCCGGGCCGTCCCGATAAGGCAGTCTTGTCCCGTGCCCGAACCCGAATCCAGCAAGAACCCGGCCGCCCGCCACGACCTCCATCCGCACTCGGCGACGCTGAAGCGGCTCGAGAAGTCGTCCGGATCGCTCGCCGCGCAGGCGATCGCGCGGATGGACGAGACGCTGCCCTGGTACCGGGCCATGCCCCCGGAGAACCGTTCCTGGATCGGTCTGGTCGCGCAGGCGGGCATCGCCGCGTTCACCGAGTGGTTCCGGCGCCCCGACGCCCCGCAGGCCATCTCCACCGACGTCTTCGGCACGGCGCCGCGCGAGCTGACCCGGGCGATCACGCTGCGGCAGACCGTCGAGATGGTCCGCACGACGATCGAGGTGATGGAGTCCGCGATCGACGAGGTCGCGGCGCCCGGCGACGAGTCGGTGCTGCGCGAGGCGCTGCTGGTGTACGCCCGGGAGATCGCCTTCGCCACCGCCCAGGTGTACGCCAGGCCGCCGAGGCACGCGGTGCCTGGGACGCGCGCCTGGAGTCGCTGGTCGTGAACGCGGTGCTCAGCGGAGAGGCCGACGAGGGGCCGTCTCGCGGGCCGCCGCCCTCGGCTGGAACTCCCCGAGCACGTGTGCGTCGTGCTCGGCACGGCCCCGGACGGCGACTCCGAGCTGACCGTGGAGGCCATCCGGCGCGCCGCCCGGCACGCCAAGCTCCAGGTCCTCACCGGGGTGCTCGGCGACCGGCTGGTGGTCATCGCGGGCGGCAGCGACAACCCGCTGGCGGTCGCCAAGTCGCTGATCGGGCCGTTCGCCCAGGGGCCGGTGGTGGCCGGGCCGGTCGTTCCCGACCTGCTGGCCGCGACCCGGTCCGCGCAGGCCGCCGCCGCCGGGCTCAAGGCGTGTTCGGCCTGGCAGGACGCGCCGCGGCCGGTGCTGGCGGACGATCTGCTGCCGGAGCGCGCGATCGCCGGAGACCCCGCGGCGCGCGAACAGCTGGTGGAGGAGATCTACAGACCGCTGGAGGAGGCCGGGGCGGCGCTGCTGGAGACGCTGAGCGTCTATCTGGAACAGGCCAGCAGTCTGGAGGGCGCCGCGCGGATGCTGTTCGTTCACCCCAACACCGTGCGCTACCGGCTCCGACGTGTGACTGACGTCACCGGGTGGTCGCCGTCTGATGTACGGTCTGCGTTCACCCTGCGGATCGCGCTGATCCTCGGGCGTCTGGCCGATGGAGATCAGCAACCCTAGGCTTTTGTCGGGGCCCACAAAACCCCTCGTGTTCTTCGTCCCTGTCCCCACGGGCGGCCGTGGCCGTCCCAAGAGAGAGTGTGAGAGTGCTCGTACTCGTCGCTCCCGGCCAGGGCGCCCAGACGCCCGGCTTCCTGACTGACTGGCTCGACCTGCCCGGCGTCCGCGGTGCCCTCGAGGCATGGTCCGACGCCGCGGGTCTCGACCTGATCCGCTACGGCACCGAGGCGGACGCGGACGAGATCCGCGACACGGCCGTCGCCCAGCCGCTGCTCGTCGCCGCCTCGCTGGCCTCCGCCTACCTGCTCTTCGACGACCCGGCCGAGCTGCCCCGCAAGGTCGGCGCCGTCGCCGGCCACAGCGTCGGCGAGCTGGCCGCCGCCGCCCTCGCCGGTGTCCTGCCCGACGAGGAGGCCGTCCGGCTGGTGCGCACCCGCGGCCTGGCCATGGCCGAGGCGACCGCCGTCACCCCCACCGGCATGTCCGCGCTGCTCGGCGGCGACCCCGAGGTCACCGTGCCGCACCTGGAGAAGCTCGGCCTGACCCCGGCGAACATGAACGGCGCGGGCCAGATCGTCGCCGCCGGCACGCTGGAGCAGCTCGCCGCGCTGAACGAGGACAAGCCCGAGGGCGTGCGCAAGGTCGTGCCGCTGAAGGTCGCCGGCGCCTTCCACACCCACCACATGGCGCCCGCCGTCGACAAGCTGGCCGAGGCCGCCAAGGAGCTGACGCCGGCCGACCCGAAGGTCGCCTACGTCTCCAACAAGGACGGCGCGACCGTCGCCACCGGCGCCGAGGTGCTCGAGCGGCTGGTCGGGCAGGTCGCCAACCCGGTCCGCTGGGACCTGTGCATGGAGACGTTCAAGGAACTCGGCGTCACCGCGCTGATCGAGGTGTGCCCGGGCGGCACGCTCACCGGGCTGGCCAAGCGCGCCCTGCCGGGTGTGAAGACGCTGGCCCTGAAGTCCCCGCCGACCTCGACGCCGCGCGCGAGCTGATCGCCGAGCACGGCTGAAGGAGCCCGAGAGCATGCCGAAGATCAAGCCCAGCAAGGGCGCCCCGTACGCGCGCATCCTCGGCGTGGGCGGCTACCGTCCGACCCGGGTCGTGCCGAACGAGGTGATCCTGGAGAAGATCGACTCGTCCGACGAGTGGATCCGCTCCCGCTCCGGCATCGAGACCCGTCACTGGGCCTCGCCGGAGGAGACCGTCGCGGCGATGTCCGTCGAGGCGGCCGGCAAGGCGATCGCGGACGCCGGGATCGACGCCGAGCAGATCGGCGCGGTGGTCGTCTCGACCGTGTCGCACTTCAGCCAGACGCCGGCCGTGGCCACCGAGATCGCCGACAAGCTGGGCACGAACAAGGCCGCGGCCTTCGACATCTCGGCGGGCTGCGCCGGCTTCGGCTACGGCCTCACCCTGGCCAAGGGCATGGTCGTCGAGGGCTCGGCGGAGCACGTGCTCGTCATCGGTGTCGAGCGGCTGTCCGACCTGACCGACCTGGAGGACCGGGCCACCGCCTTCCTGTTCGGCGACGGCGCGGGCGCGGTCGTCGTCGGCCCGTCCCAGGAGCCCGCGATCGGCCCGACCGTGTGGGGCTCCGAGGGCGACAAGGCCGAAACGATCAAGCAGACGGTCCCCTGGGACCAGTACCGCATCGGCGACGTCTCCCGTCTGCCCTCGACAGCGAGGGCAACGTGAAGTTTCCTGCGATCACGCAGGAGGGCCAGGCGGTGTTCCGCTGGGCCGTGTTCGAGATGGCGAAGGTCGCGCAGCAGGCGCTGGACGCGGCCGGGATCACCCCGGACGACCTGGACGTCTTCATTCCGCACCAGGCCAACGTGCGGATCATCGACTCGATGGTGAAGACGCTGAAGCTGCCGGAGCACGTCACGGTCGCCCGTGACATCCGCACCACCGGCAACACCTCGGCCGCCTCGATCCCGCTCGCGATGGAGCGGCTCCTGGCGACCGGCGAGGCGAAGAGCGGCGACACCGCGCTCGTCATCGGCTTCGGGGCGGGTCTCGTCTACGCCGCGACGGTCGTTACCCTCCCTTAGGCACTCCGTGCCGGATCATGCGATCCGGTGCGGAAACCGTGCACCGGCCGCCGCCGACGCGGCGGACGCCACAACCCTCTGGAACATCTACGAAGGAGCGCCATCATGGCCGCCACTCAGGAAGAGATCGTCGCCGGTCTCGCGGAGATCGTGAACGAGATCGCCGGCATCCCGGTTGAGGACGTCCAGCTGGACAAGTCCTTCACCGACGACCTGGACGTCGACTCGCTGTCCATGGTCGAGGTCGTCGTCGCCGCCGAGGAGCGCTTCGACGTGAAGATCCCGGACGACGACGTCAAGAACCTCAAGACCGTCGGCGACGCGACCGACTACATCCTCAAGCACCAGGCCTGATCAGCCGATCACTGCCTGTGGGCTGAACTGCCCCGCCACCCGGCGGTGGCGCCGTACGAATCCGCTTCCCGTTGGAGAAAGAATTCCCGTGAGCTCGACCAATCGCACCGTGGTCGTCACCGGTATCGGCGCAACCACACCGCTGGGTGGCGACGCAGCCTCGACCTGGGAGGGCCTGGTCGCCGGACGTTCCGGCGTCAAGCCCCTGGAGCAGGACTGGGCCGCCGAGCAGGCGGTCCGCATCGCGGCCCCCGTGGCCGTGGAGCCGACCGAGGTCATCCCCCGGCCGCAGGCCCGCCGGCTGGACCGCTCGGCGCAGTTCGCGCTGGTCGCCGCCCAGGAGGCCTGGAAGGACGCCGGTTTCGAGTCCAAGGCCGGTGAGGGCGCCGGTGTCGACCCCGACCGGCTGGGCGCGGTCATCGCCTCCGGCATCGGCGGTGTCACGACGCTGCTGGACCAGTACGACGTGCTGAAGGAGAAGGGCGTCCGCCGCGTCTCCCCGCACACCGTGCCCATGCTGATGCCGAACAGCCCCTCGGCCAACGTGGGGCTCGCCGTGGGCGCCCGGGCGGGCGTGCACACGCCGGTCTCCGCCTGCGCGTCGGGCGCCGAGGCCATCGGCTACGCCATCGAGATGATCCGCACCGGCCGCGCCGACGTCGTCGTCGCCGGCGGTACGGAGGCGGCGATCCACCCGCTGCCCATCGCCGCGTTCGGCAACATGATGGCGATGTCCAAGAACAACGACGACCCGCAGGGCGCCTCGCGTCCCTTCGACGTCGCCCGTGACGGCTTCGTCCTCGGCGAGGGCGCCGGCGTGCTGGTGCTGGAGTCCGCCGAGCACGCCGCGGCCCGCGGTGCCCGCGTCTACGCGGAGGCGGTCGGCCAGGGCATCTCCGCCGACAGCCACGACATCGTGCAGCCCGAGCCGGAGGGCCGGGGCATCTCGCACGCCCTGCAGAACCTGCTGGACCGCACCGGCCTGGACCCGGCCGAGGTCGTGCACGTCAACGCGCACGCCACCTCGACGCCGGCCGGTGACATCGCCGAGCTGAAGGCGCTGCGGAAGGTGTTCGGCGACCACGCCGACCACATGGCGGTCTCCGCCACGAAGTCGATGACCGGGCACCTGCTCGGCGGTGCGGGCGGCGTGGAGTCGGTCGCGGCCGTGCTCGCCCTGTACCACCGGGTGGCGCCGCCGACCATCAACGTCGAGACGATCGACCCCGAGGCCGAGGCCAACGCGGACATCGTGCGCGGTGAGGCGCGGAAGCTGCCCGCCGACGGGCGGATCGCCGCGCTGAACGACTCGTTCGGCTTCGGCGGCCACAACGTGGTGCTGGCGTTCCGCACCGTGTGAACCGGACGTCATGAGTGACGGCCCGGACCCCGTCGGGGGTCCGGGCCGTCGTCGTCGCGGCGCGCTCGCGGCGCGGGGCGTCAGACCACCTGGTGCAGCCAGCGGACCGGGGCGCCCTCGCCCGCGTAGCGGAACGGCTCGAGCTCGTCGTCCCAGGGCTTGCCCAGGAGCTTGGCGATCTCCAGCTCCAGGTCGGTCTCCTCGCGCTGGGAGCGGGTCAGGGCGGCGCGCAGGCGGTCCTCGGGATGAGGATGTCGCCGTGGATGCCGGTGACGGCGTGGAAGATGCCGAGGTCGGGGTGCAGCTGTAGCGCTCGCCCTCGGCGGTGGCGCAGGGCTCGGCGGTCACCTCGAAGCGCAGCAGGTGCCAGCCGCGCAGCGCGGAGGCCAGTTTGGAGGCGGTGCCGGCCTCGCCCTGCCAGGAGAACTCCGAACGCCAGGTGCCGGGCGCGGCGGGCTGCCGGATCCAGTCCAGGCTGACGCGCGTGCCGAGCACTCCGGCGACGGCCCACTCGACGTGCGGGCAGAGCGCGCGCGGAGCGGAGTGCACGTACAGGACTCCACGTGTCGTCACCGGAACCTCCGGGCTGAGCGGGACATCTCGGAACGGCCGCGGCCGGGCGGGCCGTGTTGAGGGCGAGGCTACCGTGCGGCGGCGCAAGGAGTGTGACGTACCGTCGGTCCCGGTGCCGGGAAACATGCGCCATTCACCCGGCAGGACGCCTGTGCGGGTGTGAGCGGCCGCATCGGCGGCTCCGGGAACCCACACGCGGTGTCATGGGTTGAGCAGCATGAGGAGTCGGTGCGGGTCGAGCGAGGGAGGGACCGGATGGAGCGGGGAAGACGCGGTCGCCGGTCGCGGGCTGTGCTCGCCGTGCTGTGCGCGGCCGTCCTCGGGGTCGCGGGGTGCGACGCCGTCGGCGGCGACGCCTCCGCACCGGCCGAGCGCGGGGCCCGGCCCTCCCCACGCCGGTCTGGGACACCAGCCCCGAGTCGGTCGCGGCGGTCGGTGACTCCATCACCACCGGGTTCGACGCGTGCGCGGTGCTGTCGGACTGCCCGGAGGTGTCGTGGGCGACGGGCAGCAGCCCCGAGGTCGACAGTCTGGCGGTGCGCCTGCTCGGGAGGGCCGGGGCGGCCGAGCGGAGCTGGAACCACGCGGTGAGCGGGGCCCGGATGGCGGATCTCGCCGGGCAGATGCGCCGCGCGGCGGCGCGGAAGCCGGAGCTGGTCACGGTGCTGGTGGGGCGAACGACGCCTGCCGGTCCTCGACGTCGGCGATGACGCCGGTGGCGGACTTCCGGACCCAGTTCGAGAACGCGCTGAGCACCCTGCGCAAGGCTCTGCCCAGGACCCAGGTGTATGTGGCGAGCATCCCGGACCTGAAGCGGCTCTGGTCGCAGGGGCGCGCCGATCCGCTGGGCAAGCGGGTGTGGAAGCTGGGCATCTGCCCGACGATGCTCGGTGACGCGGACTCCCTGGACGCGGCGGCGGTCGAGCGCCGGGAGACGGTGGACCGGCGGGTGCGGGACTACAACGCGGTGCTGCGGGACGTCTGCGCGAAGGACCGCCGGTGCCGCACGGACGGCGGCGCGGTGCACGCGTACCGGTTCGGCACGGGGCAGCTGAGCCGCTGGGACTGGTTCCATCCGAGCGTGAACGGCCAGGCACGGCTGGCGGAGATCGCCTACCGCACCGTCACCGCGGACCGGGGCTGACCCCGCGTCATCAAGCCCGGTGTCCGGGAGCTTCGCGTCAGGGAGCCCCGCGTCACGGAGCCCGCGTCAGGGAGCCCCGCGTCAGGGAGCCCCGTGTCAGGGGCCCCCGCGTCGGGAAGCCGAGCCCCGGCCCGGCCGTCAGGTTCCGGGCCGGGGCTGCTCATGGGACCGTCGTCCCGTCTCAGACGGTAACCGTCGTGGTGATCCGGCGGTCCGCGATCGACCGCCCGATGCGGAGTTCGTACGAACCCTTCACAAAGGCCCACGAGCCGGCCGTCTCGTCCCAGACCTCGAAGGCGCGGCGCGGGAGTTCCACGACCGCCTCGGCCACCTCGCCCGGCCCGGCCTCCACGCCCGCGAATCCGGCGAGCCGGCATGCGGGGCGGGAGGCGTTGGGGCGGGTGGGGCGAGGTAGACCTGGACGACCTCGCGGCCGGGCCGGTCGCCGGTGTTGCGCAGGCGGACCCGGACGGTGGTGCCGTCGGTCTCGGCGGCCTCGTAGGCCCAGTCGGTGTAGCCGAGGCCGTGGCCGAACGGGTAGGCCGGGGTGCGGCCCGCCTTCTCCCAGGCCGCGTAGCCGATGAACAGGTCCTCCTCGTAGGGCAGTTCGCCGTCCGTGGGGGTGACGCGGGTGACGGGGGCGTCCGCGAGGGAGCCCCAGGTGGTGGGGAGCCGGCCGCCGGGCTCATGGGCGCCGGTGAGCACGTCGGCGAGGGCGGCACCGCCCTCCTGCCCGGGAACCAGCTCAGCAGCACGGCGGCGACCTCGTCGCGCCAGGGCAGCTCCACCGGGGAGCCGGAGTTGACGACCACGACCGTGTTCGGGTTGGCGGCGGCGACCGCGCGGACCAGGTCGTCCTGGCGGCCCGGGAGCGTGAGGTCGGTGCGGTCGAAGCCCTCGGACTCGACACGTTCGGTGGTGGCGACGACGACCACGGCGGTGTCAGCGCCCCGCGCGGCCTCGGCGGCCTCGGCGATCAGCTCGTCCGGGTCGCGCTGGGGCCCGGCGTGGCACAGGGCGAAGGTGACGACCTTCATCGGCACGCCCTCGGGCTGCTCGACGACGTGGCGGAGGGAGACCTCGACCGGCTCGCCGGCGGCCAGTTCGACCACGGCGTGGGGTACGGGGGCGCCGAAGAGGGCCTCGAAGGGGTCGTCCTTCGCCAGGCGCTGCACGTCGTCGAAGCAGGTCCGGCCGGCGACGGTGAGGGTGTGGTGTCCCACGCCCTTGATGCCGAAGGTGTGCGGGCCGGACTCCCGCGGGGTGAAGGTGCCGGTCAGCTCGACACTGTGCAGCGCCTCGTGGGTGACGCCGTCGGGGAGGTCGTCGCCCATCCACTGGATCTGTCCGCCCGGTGCGGAGCCGGTGCCGAGGACCCGGCCGTCGGCGTCGCGGCAGACGGCGCGCAGGGCGAAGCCCGGCCCGGCGGCGGCGAGTTCGGTGTTCGGGTCGGCGCCGACGGCATACGTGAGGCTGCCCTCGGGCAGGGCGGCGGTGAGGCCGTCGAGCGGGGAGACTACGTGGGCCGGGAAGACGGTGGCGGAGCCGCCGCCGAGGACGCGGGCGTCGCGGGCGGCGGCTCCGATCAGGGCGACCGTGCCGGGCCTGAGAGGGAGGGCCCCGCGCTCGTTGCGGACCAGGACGAAGGAGCGGCGGGCGATCTCGCGGGCCAGGGCCTCGCCGTCGGCCTCGGCGGGCGGCTCGGGGACGACGGGGTCGGCGCCGTCGAGGACGCCGACGCGGGCGGCGAGCCGCAGCACGTTGCGGACGGCCGTGTCGACCTCGGCCTCGGCGACCTCGCCGTCCCGCACGGCACGGGCGAGCGCCTCGCCGTACACGGTCCGCGGGCCGGGCATCGCGACGTCCAGGCCGCCCTTGATCGCGCCGGTGGTGGAGCGGGCGGCCACCCAGTCGGAGACGTTGCAGCCGTCGAAGCCCCATTCGCCGCGCAGGACCTCGTTGACCAGGTGGTGGTGCTCGGTCATCGTCGTGCCGTTGACCTGGTTGTAGGCGGTCATGACACCCCAGGGGCGGGCGTTGGCGACGATCGCCTCGAAGGGCGCCAGGTACAGCTCGCGCAGGGCGCGCTCGGAGACCACGTTGTTCACGGTGAAGCGGTCGGTCTCGGCGTCGTTGGCCACGAAGTGCTTGACGGTGGTGGCGACGCCGCCGGACTGCACTCCCGTGACGTAGCCGGTGCCGATGCGCCCGGTCAGGTACGGATCCTCGCTGTAGGCCTCGAAGTGCCGGCCGCCGAGCGGGGAGCGGTGCAGGTTGACCGTGGGAGCGAGCAGGACGTGGACGCCCTTGCGGCGGGCCTCCTGGGCGAGCAGTTCCCCGGCTCGGCGGGCCAGCTCCGGGTCCCAGGTGGCGGCCAGCGCGGTCGGCGAGGGCAGGGCCACGGACGGGTCGTCGGCGGTCCAGCGCACGCCCCGCACGCCGACCGGGCCGTCGGACATCACCAGGGAGCCCAGGCCGATCTCCGGCAGGGCGGGCAGGGTCCACATGTCCTGCCCGGACAGCAGCCGGGTCTTGGCGTCCAGGTCCAGCCCGGCGAGGGCCGCCTCCACGGCCGCCTCGCGGGCCGCGTCGGCCGCCGTCCGCGCCTCGGACCGCCCCTGTGCCCCTGCGTGCGCCTGTGCCTGTGACCTCGCCACCGCGGCACCTCCTCGTCGAAAGCCGTCGGGTCGCCCGCCATCCTGCCCGCGCAACCTGGCGATCGGTAGGCTTCGTTATGTTAGCGTTACGAAGCGCTCGGCGGGGCGGGCGTGGTGGCGTACCGTGACGCCATGACGACCAGGGCCAGAAGCGAGGAACGGCGCGCGGAGATCGTGCGGGCCGCCCTGGAGGTGATCGCCGAGCGCGGTTACCGGGGCGCGAGCCTGGCCGCCGTGGCGGAGCGGGTCGGCCTCACCCAGCAGGGGCTGCTGCACCACTTCCCGACCAAGGAAGCGCTGCTGGTGGCGGTCCTGGACGAGCGCGACCGCTGGGACGCGCTGCCGGCCGAGCGGCTCCGGCTGGACCTGCTGGCCGCCCTGGTCGAGTACAACGCGATGCGGCCGGCGATCATCCAGACGTTCGCGGCGCTGCTCGGGGAGAGCGTCACGGACGGCCATCCGGCCCGCGCGTTCTTCACCGAGCGTTACCAGCGGGTGCGTTCCTACATGGCGGATCTGCTGCGCGCCGAGTACGGCGACCGGCTGCCGAGCGGGCTGACGCCCGAGCGGGCGGCGCCGCTGGTCGTGGCGGTCCTCGACGGTCTGCAGTACCAGTGGCTGCTGGACCCGGAATCGGTGGACATGCCGGGGCCTTCCGGGACTTCCTGGCCCTGCTCGGCGAGGCCTGAACCGCCGCCCCGCTCGGCGAGGCCCGAACCGCCCTGTAGCGCACGTCACTTCCGTCACGCCATACTGCGCCCGTCCAGCGGACGCACCCCACGGCGACGGAAGGACCCGGACTGCCTTGAACTCCCTACGTATACGCGCCGGCGTACTCGGACTGGCCCTGGTGGCGGGGATCGCGGCGCCGGCGACGGCGACGGCCGCGCCCCCACCGCATCCCGCGCCCTCCCCCACCGTGGAGGAGCAGCGGCTCGACCGGGAGGCACCCCGGGAGATCCTGCGGCGCTCCGGATTCGACACGGTGGCACCGGCGTTCGCCCGGGACCTGCGCGGCGCCGGCTCGTACGCCGAGGCCCGGCGGGTCGTCGTCCGCGCGGGCGAGGCCCTGTGGCGGCGGGCCGTGGACCGGGTGCAGGGCCGGGGCCCGGCCGGCGGGGACCTCAGCAGGGACGACGACCGGCCGCTGTACTGGGCGCGGCTCGGGATGACCCGGGAACTGCGCGCCTGGGAGCCGGGGTTCGCCCTGGCGGACCGGCAACGGCAGGCGCTGCTGGGCGAGCTGGAGCGCACCTCCCGCGGGCAGAGCGACCTGCGGTACCCGGTCGGCAAGGGGCTGAAGCGGGTGCTGGTCACGGGCTTCGACCCGTTCACCCTCGACCGCGACATCCGCATCTCCAACCCCTCCGGCGCCGCCGCGCTCGCCCTCGACGGCACGGTGATCCGCACGGCCCGGGGGCCGGCACGGGTGGAGACGGCCGTGTTCCCGGTGCGGTGGCGGGACTTCACGCAGGGGGCGGTGGAGCGGGCGCTGCGGCCCCATCTGCCGGCGGTGGACCTGTTCGCGACCGTGAGCCAGGGGCGCGTGGGCCGGTTCGACCTCGAGCGGACCAACGGGGCCTGGCGGGGCGGGTTCGCGGACAACGAGAACACCGGCCGGCCCGAGACGATCCCGGTCGCCGACCTGGCCTCGCAGCCGCAGTGGACGACGACCACCCTGCCGTACGCCGCCGTCGTCGCGGCGGACACCGGGCCGTTCCCCGTGTACGACAACACCTCCGTCACCGAGATCCCGGCCGGGGGAGGCACCGGGCCCGTCGTCCGGCCGGACGGGCCCACACCCGGGTCGACGGCGCGGGCCGGCGGGGCGGGGACTACCTGTCCAACGAGATCGCCTACCGCGCCACGCTGCTGCGGGACCGGCTGGGTCTGCACGACCGGCTGCCCGGCGGGCACGTGCACACGCCGGTGCTCCGGTTCGCCGCCGGGAACACCACCGGGATCACCGACCCGGAGTTCGTCCGGAACCGGCTGGACATCGTGGCGCAGACGCGGGCGATCGTCGCCGTCGCGGTCGGGGCGGCGCCGGGTCCCGGCGCGGCGGAGCGGGCGCGGGACTGACGGCGGGGCACGGGGCCGGGCGTCCGGTGCGCGGCGTCCGGTGCGCGGCGTCCGGTACGGGGTGGGCGCCGGTCAGCCGACGGTCCGCTGCTCGCCCTCGGGTGCGGGTTCGCCGTCCTCGGTCTCCTCGCCCAGCAGCTCGCGGGCGAGCAGGGTGGCGCCGGCGACCGCGCCCGGCATCAGGAACACCGCGACGAACGGCACGAGGAAGGCCAGGGCGAGCGGGGTGCCGAACCCCCAGACCAGGGTCTTGCGGGAGCGGAGCAGGGCGAGGCGCTCGCGCAGCTCGACCCCGCGGCGCTGGAGGGCGACCGAGGTCAGTTCCTCGGTGAGGAAGAAGCCGGTGACGAAGAAGCCGAGCACCGGCACGGCGGTCTGGCCGACGACCGGGACGAAGCCGCAGGCGAAGAGCAGCACGCCCCACAGGGCGGCGCGGACCAGGATGCGCAGGCTGTCCCGGCCGGAGATCCACAGTTCGCGCCAGAGGGGCAGGCCGGACTCGGGGGCGACGCCGTCCGGGGAGACGTCCCGGTCGACGCGCTCGGAGAGGTTCTCGTAGAAGGGCTGGCCGATCAGCAGGGTCACCGCCGTGAACGTGAGCACGGCGAGGAGCAGGCACAGGGCGAACAGCACGGCGGTGAGGAAGCCGCGGAACAGCCCGAGCCAGGGGCTGGACCAGTCGTCGGCGAACGGCGTCGCCCAGGCGACGGCGTCCGGGCCCCACAGGGCCAGCGCCACCAGCGCCGCCGCGTAGAGAACGAGGGTGATCAGGCCCGGGACCAGCCCGAAGCCGAGACTCCTGCCGTGCCGGGCCACCCAGCGCTGGCCCTTCAGAAGGTGACCGAATCCCGCCCCAAGATCGCGCATGGCCCGCACTCTATCGGGCCGGGCCCACGGCGCGGGACGGCGGGAAGGCCGCACCCCGCGTCCCGGGGTGCGGCCTTCCCGCCGTGCGCGACGAACCGCGTCGGACGCGGGTCACGGGGCTCGCGTCAGACGAGGGTCACGGTGATGTTGCCGCGGGTCGCCTTCGAGTACGGGCAGACCTGGTGGGCCTTCTCGACCAGCGAGCGGGCGGTGGCGGCGTCCACCGTCGGGATCTCGGCGGAGATCTCGACGATGATCCCGAAGCCGTCGTCGTTCTTGCCGATGCCGACCTTCGCGGTGACGGTCGAGCCGGTCACGTCGACGTTCTCCTGGCGGGCCACGACGCCGAGCGCGCCCTGGAAGCAGGCGCTGTAGCCGGCGGCGAACAGCTGCTCGGGTTGGTGCCGTCGCCGCTGCCGCCCATCTCCTTGGGCGGGTTCACGACCACGTCGAGCTTGCCGTCGTCGGTGGCGACCCGGCCGTCACGGCCGTTCTCGGCGGTGGCCACCGCGGTGTACAGGACCTCGGACTGCTGGATGGGCATGCGGTGTCTTCCTCCTCGGTCCGCCGCGACTCGCGCCCACGATCGCGACGGATATCGGAAAGAAGCTACCGCATGCCGGAATCCTCGGGAAGGGCGCTCCGTGCGCTCCCCGGCCGGGGCCTCTCGTGGCGTGCGGTCAGAGCTTGACGACCATCTTTCCGATGTTGTCGCCGCGCAGGACGCCGAGGAACGCCTCCAGGTTGTTCTCGATGCCCTCGACGACCGTCTCGCGGTACTTCAGCGAGCCGTCCCGCACCCAGGGGCCGACCTCCTGCACGAACTGCGGCTGGAGGTCGTAGTGGTCACCGACGAGGAAGCCCTCGATGCGGCCCCGGGTCTGGATGAGGCGGGCGAGGTTCTTCGGGCCGGGGGCGGGCTCGGTGTTGTTGTAGACCGAGATCATGCCGCAGACCGCGATCCGGCCGTCCCGGTTGAGGGAGCCGATCGCGGCCTCCAGGTGGTCGCCGCCGACGTTGTCGAAGTAGACGTCGATGCCGTCGGGCGCGGCGGCGCGCAGCTGCTCGCTGACCGGG
The DNA here is from genome assembly GCA_003248315.1 of Streptomyces sp. SW4. Lineage (GTDB taxonomy): Bacteria > Actinomycetota > Actinomycetes > Streptomycetales > Streptomycetaceae > Streptomyces. The sequence continues at coordinate 3,607,197 of QKWM01000004.1, read as the reverse complement.
CCGTCCTTGTAGTTGAAAGCGGCGTCGAAGCCGTACTCCTCGACGAGGAGCTTGACCTTCTCGTCGGAGCCCGCCGAGCCGACGACCCGCGAGGCGCCCTTCAGCCTGGCGATCTGGCCCACCTGGCTGCCCACGGCCCCGGCGGCGCCGGAGACGAAGACGGCGTCGCCCTCCTTGAACGCGGCGGTGCGCAGCAGGCCGGCGTAGGCGGTCAGGCCGGTCATGCCGAGGACGCCGAGGTACGTCGACAGGGGCGCGGCCTCCGGGTCGACCTTGACGGCGTTCTTCGCGTCCACGGCGGCGTACTCGCGCCAGCCGAAGAAGTGCAGGACGTGGTCGCCGGCGGAGAGGCCGTCGGCGTTGGACGCGACGACCTCGCCGACCGCGCCGCCCTGCATGACCTTGCCCAGCTCGAAGGGGGCGACGTAGGACTTGGCGGCGCTCATCCGGCCGCGCATGTAGGGGTCGACGGAGACGTACAGGTTGCGGACCAGCACCTGGCCCTCGCCCGGCTCCGGCATCGGGGCCTCGACCAGGGCGAAGTCCTCCGGCTCGGGCCAGCCGACCGGGCGGCGGAGCAGGTGCCACTCGCGGTTGACGGCGGGGAGGGAGGGGGAGTCGGTCATGACGGTGCCTTTCGCAGCGGGGGCAGATGCTTCAGTACCTGAAACAACGATGCGCCTGAATATTTCAGGTTGTCAAACACCTGTACTCTGGGCGCATGGTTCCTCCCTCACCGCAGTCCCGGCGTCCGGACCCGCTGACCCAGGAAGTCGTCGAGCTCATCGGCGAGGTCGTGGCCCGCTTCTCCGCCGACTACGAGGAGGCGGCCGCCGAGAAGGCGCTGACCGGGGCGCAGGCGAAGCTGCTGAGTCTGCTGTCGCTGGAGCCGCTGCCGATGCGGAAGCTGGCGCACAAGCTGAAGTGCGAGCCGTCGAACGTCACGGGGATCGTGGACCGGCTGGAGGCGCGGGGGCTGGTGGAGCGGCGGCTGGATCCCGCCGACCGGCGGGTGAAGGTGGCGGCGGCGACGGACGAGGGGCGGCGGATGGCCCGCGAGCTGCGGGAGTCGCTGCGGTTCGCCCGGGAGCCGCTGGCGGGGTTGTCCGGGGCGGAGCGGGAGGTTCTGCGGGGGCTGCTGCGGCGGATGCTCGGGGAGGAGTGACGCGGGCAGCGTCCGGGTGAGGGGGTGGGGGGCGGTGAGGGGGTGGGGGTGCGGTTCGGGGGTGCGTGCGGGTGGTCTTGGGCTGGTCGCGCAGTTCCCCGCGCCCCTTCAGGGCGTGCGGTTCACGCCGGTGGCGGAGGGGGCGGCGTCGGGGCTCGGGGCCGGGCGCGTGCGGCGGTGCGGGTGGTCTTGGGCCGGTCGCGCAGTTCCCCGCGGCCCTCTGGGGCGTGTGGTTCGCGCCGGTGGTGAAGGGGCGGGGGCTACGTGCACCACCACAGGAAGCGTTCGCAGGTTTCCGTGGGGGTGGGGTCCGGGAGGGGGTCTCCTCCCCCGTCGGGTTCGCGGGCGGGGTGTGCGGTCGGCCGGTGGGGCGGGGAGTCCGCCGCCGGGGGCCGGTGGTGGGGTCCGCGGGCGGGGCGTCGGCGGGGTCCGGCCGGGACGGCGACGGCGCCCGCGACTCCGCGGGCGATTCCGACGCCGAGGCCGACGGGGACGCCGAGGTGCCGTCCGGCGACGGCGAGGACGTGGGGGCGCCCGAGCGGCGGGCGGCGTCGGCCGGCGGGTCACGGGGCCCGTGCCGGCCTCCGAGGAGGCGGAGCCGTCCGGCGACTGGTTCCCGGCGGCGGCGGGCGGGGCGGGTCGGCGGGCGCGTCCGTGCCCAGCTCGGCGAGGCTCAGCCCGCCCGCCGCGAGCACGAAGCCGGCCGTGACCAGCAGGGTCCGGCGCCGGCGCCGGCGGTGGGCCGCGGCCTTGCGGTCCCGGCGGCTGGTCCCGGCGCCGCGCGCCCTCCGCCGGCCGGACCGCCGGAGGCCGGGGCGGGGGCGGTTCCGGGTCCCGGGCGCGGCGGCGGGCCGCCCTGCCGGGCTCCTCGGTGGGGCCACCGTACGGATCGGCGTCGCGTCCGTCGTCCTCGGCGCCGTACCCCGGCCGTCCCCCTCCTCGGGCAGGCGGAGCTGTTCGACGGGGTGCCGCACCCCGGGCAGGCGAGGGCGCCGTTGAGGTGCCGTCGGCACGGGTGGCAGTAGTCCATGACGCGGGAAGGTTAGATTCCGCGGGGTTACGCCTCCAGAGGCCCCTGTGAAGGTTGTGTGGGAAACCCGCGCGCCCCCTCCGCACCCCGCGGCGGAAACTCCCGAAACCGTTATGTGTCCACCCCATTGACACCCCCGCCGCCCCGTCCTTACTGTCACGCCAGCATTTCGAACGAGTGACGAAATATCGAACGCAGCGAAGGGCAACTGCCGTGCGCATCACCGGAATCAGCACGCACGTGGTCGGGACGCCGTGGCGCAACCTGACGTACGTTCAGGTGCACACCGACGAAGGAGTCACGGGGGTCGGCGAGACCCGGATGCTGGGGCACACCGACGCGCTCCTCGGCTATCTGAAGGAGGCCGAGGCCAACCACATTCTCGGCTCGGACCCGTTCGCCGTCGAGGATCTCGTCAAGCGGATGAAGTACGGCGACTACGGCCGCGCCGGCGAGATCGTGATGTCCGGCATCGCCGTGATCGAGATGGCGTGCTGGGACATCAAGGGCAAGGCCCTCGGCGTGCCCGTGTGGCAGCTGCTGGGCGGCAAGGTCACCGACAAGGTGAAGGCGTACGCCAACGGCTGGTACACCACCGAGCGGACGCCGGAGGCGTACCACAAGGCCGCGCGCGGCGTCATGGAGCGCGGGTACCGGGCGCTGAAGATCGACCCCTTCGGCACCGGGCACTTCGAGCTGGACCACGAGCAGACCCGGTACGCGGTGTCGCTGATCGAGGCCGTGCGCGACGCCATCGGCCCCGAGGCGGAGCTGATGCTGGAGATGCACGGCCGCTTCTCCCCCGCCACCGCCGTGCGGCTGGCCAAGGAGATGGCGCCGTTCAAGCCGGCCTGGCTGGAGGAGCCGGTGCCGCCGGAGAACCTCAAGGCGCTGAAGAAGGTCGCCGAGAAGGTGGACCTGCCGGTGGCGACGGGTGAGCGCATCCACGACCGGATCGAGTTCCGGGAGCTGTTCGAGGACCAGTCGGCCGACATCATCCAGCCGGACGTCGGTCACATCGGCGGCATCTGGGAGACCCGGAAGCTGGCCGCGACGGCGGAGACCCACTACATGCTGGTCGCCCCGCACAACGTCGGCGGGTCCGTGCTGACCGCCGCCTCGCTCCAGGTGGGCTTCACCTCCCCCAACTTCAAGATCCTGGAGCACTTCAACGACTTCGCGGACGCGGAGATCAAGAAGGTGGTCAAGGGCGCGCCCGTGGTGGACCCGGAGGACGGCTGCTTCCACCTCTCCGACGCCCCGGCCTCGGCGTCGAGCTGGACACGGACGCGGCGGCCGAGTTCCCGCAGCAGCAGGCCCGGTTCGACCTGTGGGCCGAGGGCTGGGAGCAGCGCAGGCCGAAGGGGACGAAGCGGTGAGCAGCGCGGTCGTCGTCGAGGCGCCGGGCGTCCACCGGCTGGTGGCGCACGAGCCGCGCGAGCCCGGCCCCGGCGAGGCCCTGGTGCGGGTGCACGCGACCGGGATCTGCGGCAGCGACCGCGAGGTCTACCAGGGCAACCGGCCCGAGGGCTATGTGCGGTACCCGCTCGTCCCGGGGCACGAGTGGTCCGGGACCGTGGAGCGGGTCGGCGCCGGCGTGCCCGCCTCCCTCGTGGGGCGCAAGGTGGTCGGGGAGGGCTTTCGCAACTGCCAGGTCTGCGACCGCTGCCACGCGGGCGAGACGACGCTGTGCACGGCCGGGTACGAGGAGACGGGATTCACCGAGCCGGGCGCCATGGCGCCGACGCTCACCCTCCCCGCCCGCCTTCTGCACGCCCTCCCGGACGACTGCGACCTCACCGCCGCCGCCCTGCTGGAGCCGGCCGCGTGCGTCGCCGCCGCCGCGCTGAAGGCGAACGCCCGCCCGGGTGAGCGGGTCGCCGTCGTCGGGACCGGCACCCTCGGGATGTTCGCGGTGCAGTTCCTGGCCGCGGGCTCCCCGGCCGAGCTGCTGGCCGTCGGCACGCGCGGCGACCGCGAGGCGCTCGCCCGGCGGTACGGCGCCACCGGCTTCCGCACCAAGGACCAGCCCCTCCCCGGCGACTTCGACGTCGTGATCGAGACCGCCGGTTCGCGCGACGCCGCCCGCACCGCCGCCGGCCTGCTCCGGCGGGGCGGACGGCTGGTGCTGACCGGGATCCCGGCGCCGGGCGCCGACGGCCTCGACCCCACCGATCTCGTCGTACGGCAGCTGGAGGTGCACACCGTCTTCGGGGCGCCGCCGGCGGCGTGGGCGCACACGGTGCGGGTGTTCGCGGCCGGGCTGCTCGATCCGCTGCCGCTGGTCACCCACGAACTGCCGCTGGAGGACTTCGCGCACGCCATCGAGCTGGCCGGCTCCGGCGACCCGAAGGTCGGCAAGGTGCTGCTGCGCCCCGGGAGCCGGTAGCCCCGTAGCCGTACGCCGGTACGGGGGCGTCCTGACGGCCTCCCGTACCGGCGTACCTCCACGCCTTTTCCCGCCCTGTGCCGCGAACCTCGTCCGGCATATCGAACACTAAGGACCGCTTGTGACCGACGCTTCCGCCGCCGCCCGCAGGCCCGGTGAGCACCTGCTCGCCGCCCTCGGCCTGGGCGCGCCCGCCCCGACCCCGCCGACGCCTCGCCGCACGGCTTCCCCGGCGGCGGCCGCTGGCGCACCGAGATCCCCTCCTGCGAGGGGCCGGAGGCGCTGGCGGTCGTCCTGAAGGAGTCCTCGCGGCTGGACGTGCCGATCCACCGCATCAGTCAGGGCAGCGGCGTGTGGATGCTGACCGACGCCGAGATCACCGAGATGGTCGAGGCCTGTGCCGAACGGGACATCGAGCTGTGCCTGTTCACGGGGCCGCGCGGCACCTGGGACATCGGCGGCTCCACGCGGACCGACTCCGGCGGCGCGGGGCTGCGGGCCCGCGGCCACGACGCGGTCGCCGGCTGCGTCGAGGACGCCGTCCGGGCGACCGAACTGGGCGTCAGGTGCCTGCTGGTCGCCGACGAAGGGGTGCTGTGGACGCTGCACCGGGCGCGGACGGCGGGTCTGATCCCGGCCGACACGACGCTGAAGGTGTCGGCGCTGATCGGTCCGGTCAACCCGGCCGCGTTCGCGGTGTACGAGCGGCTGGGCGCGGACTCGGTCAACGTGCCCAGCGATCTGACGCTGGATCACCTCACCGAGATCCGCCGGGTTTCGGCCGCCCCGATGGACATGTACATCGAGGCGCCGGACGACCTCGGGGCTATGTGCGGATGTACGAGGTGGCCGAGCTGATCCGGCGCGGCGCCCCCCTGTACCTGAAGTTCGGCCTCGCCAAGGCGCCCGGGATCTATCCGTACGGCCACCACCTGCGCGATCTGACGCTGGCGGGCGCCAAGGAGCGGGTGCGGCGCGGACGGCTCGCCCTCGATCTGCTCGCCCGGCACGGCGCGGACGCGGACATGGCCCGCTCGGCAGCCGGCTGCCCGGCGCGCTCAACCGGTTCGAGATCCCGTCATAACGTTCCGGAAACTCCCTTCACAAAAGGGCACACGACCGCGCACAATCCCACACACCTCGTCTCGGTCCTATCAGGCACACGTCAAGGATGATGACCATGCCCCACCGCAGAGCCGCACTCGCCGCCATGGCCGCCGCCTCCCTCGCCCTGACCCTGACCGCCTGCGGTCAGAGCGGTGAGGGCGGCAGCGAGGAGGACAAGGGCGGCGCCAAGGGCGCCACCATCGGCATCGCGATGCCGACCAAGTCCTCCGAGCGCTGGATCGCCGACGGCAACAACGTCAAGAAGGACCTGGAGTCCAAGGGCTACAAGACCAGGCTGGTCTACGGGGAGGACGACCCCGACCAGCAGGTCTCCCAGATCGAGAACCTGATCACCCAGGGCGTCCGGGCCCTGATCGTCGCCGCGATCGACAACAAGTCGCTGAACAACGTCCTGCAGCAGGCCAAGGACGCCGGCATCCCGGTGATCTCCTACGACCGGCTGATCCTCGGCACCGAGAACGTCGACTACTACGCCTCCTTCGACAACGAGAAGGTCGGCGAGCTCCAGGGCACCTACATCGTCGAGAAGCTCGGCCTGAAGGACGGCGGCGAGAAGGGCCCGTTCACCATCGAGCTGTTCGCCGGCTCCAACGACGACAACAACACCCGCTACTTCTTCCAGGGCGCCATGAACGTCCTGCAGCCCTACATCGACAAGAAGCAGCTGGTCGTCAAGTCCGGCCAGACCGAGCTGAACCAGGTCACCACGCTGCGCTGGGACGGCGGCACCGCGCAGAAGCGCATGGACGACATCCTCACCTCCGCCTACCGCAGCGACCGGGTCGACGCGGTGCTCTCGCCGTACGACGGCATCTCCATCGGCATCCTGTCCGCGCTGAAGTCCGACGGCTACGGCACCAAGGACAAGCCGCTGCCCATCGTCACCGGCCAGGACGCCGAGGTCGCCTCGGTGAAGTCGATCATCGCCGACCAGCAGTCCATGACCGTGTACAAGGACACCCGCGAACTCGCCAAGGTGGCCTCCAACATGGTCGACGCCCTGCTCAACGACAAGAAGCCCGAGGTCAACGACACCAAGACCTACGACAACGGGGCGAAGGTCGTACCGGCGTACCTGCTGGAGCCCGTGGCCGTGGACAAGGCCAACTACAAGGAGGTCGTCGTCGACTCCGGCTACATCAAGGAAAGCGACCTCGGCTGACCGCCGGAACCGAGTGATTGGAAGGCACGACCATGGCGGGACCCGTCCTGGAAATGCGCTCGATCGTCAAGACCTTTCCCGGCGTCAAGGCGCTGTCGGACGTCTCCCTGACCGTCCGGCAGGGCGAGGTCCACGCCATCTGCGGGGAGAACGGCGCCGGCAAGTCGACCCTGATGAAAGTGCTCTCCGGCGTCCATCCGCACGGCAGCTACGAGGGCGAGATCCTCTTCGAGGGGAGGTCTGCGCGTTCAGGGACATCCGGGCCAGTGAACAGCACGGCATCGTGATCATCCACCAGGAGCTGGCCCTGGTGCCCTACCTCTCCATCGCGGAGAACATCTTCCTCGGCAACGAGCACGCCCGGCGCGGCGTCATCAGCTGGACCGAGACGCTCAGGCACGCGACCGAACTGCTGCGGCGGGTCGGCCTGTCCGACCACCCCGACACGCGCGTCGCCGACATCGGGGTCGGCAAGCAGCAGCTGGTGGAGATCGCCAAGGCGCTGTCGAAGAAGGTGAAGCTGCTCATCCTCGACGAGCCGACGGCGGCGCTCAACGACGAGGACAGCGGCAAGCTCCTGGACCTGATCCTGGAGCTGAAGAAGCAGGGCATCACCTCCATCATCATCTCCCACAAGCTCAACGAGATCCGCCGGGTCGCCGACTCGGTGACGATCCTGCGCGACGGCCGCACCATCGAGACGCTGGACGTCAAGGACCCGGGACCACCGAGGACCGGATCATCAGCGGGATGGTCGGCCGCGACCTGGAGCACCGCTTCCCGAGCGCACCCCGCACCGGCCGGAGGAGGGCCGGGCCCCGGCCCTGGAGATCCGGGGCTGGACCGTGCACCACCCCATCGACCAGCAGCGCAAGGTCGTCGACGACGTGTCGCTTTCGGTGCGCCGCGGGGAGATCGTCGGCATCGCAGGGCTGATGGGCGCCGGCCGCACGGAGCTGGCGATGAGCGTCTTCGGCCGCACCTACGGCCGGTACGCGGGCGGCACGGTCCTCAAGGACGGCCGGGAGATCCGTACGAAGACCGTCCCCGAGGCGGTGAAGCACGGCATCGCCTACGTCACCGAGGACCGCAAGCACTACGGCCTGAACCTCATCGACACCATCCACCGCAACATCTCGCTCAGCGCGCTGGGCAAGGTCGCCAAGCGGGGCGTGGTGGACGAGCACGAGGAGCGGCAGGTCGCCGAGGGCTTCCGCACCTCCATGAACATCAAGGCGCCGACCGTCTTCGAGCCGGTGGGCAAGCTGTCCGGCGGCAACCAGCAGAAGGTCGTCCTCAGCAAGTGGATCTTCGCGGGTCCGGACGTGCTGATCCTGGACGAGCCGACGCGCGGCATCGACGTCGGCGCCAAGTACGAGATCTACACGGTCATCGACCGACTGGCCGCCCAGGGCAAGGCGGTCGTCTTCATCTCCTCCGAGCTGCCCGAGCTGCTCGGCATGTGCGACCGCATCTACACGATGGCCGCGGGGCGGCTGACCGGCGAGTTCTCCCGGGCCGAGGCCTCCCAGGAAGCGCTGATGCGTCAGATGACGAAGGACAAAGAGGTATCCCGATGAGCACGGACGTGACCGCCAGGACACCGGCCCCCGCGCCGCCCGGCAAGTCAGGGGCGGGCGCCGGCGACGGCCTGCTCCGGCTGCTGCTGGACGGCATGCGCCGCAACATGCGGCAGTACGGCATGCTGATCGCCCTCGGCCTGATCGTGGCGCTGTTCGCCGTGTGGACCGACGGCGACCTGCTGCTGCCGCGCAACGTCTCCAACCTGGTGCTGCAGAACAGCTACATCCTGATCCTGGCGATCGGCATGATGCTGGTCATCATCTCCGGCCACATCGACCTGTCGGTGGGCTCGCTGACGGCGTTCGTCGGGTCGATGGCCGCGGTGTTCATGGTCAGGAACGACATGCCCTGGCCGCTCGCCGTGGTGCTGTGCCTGGCGGTGGGCGCCCTCGCGGGGCGGTACAGGGGTTCTTCATCGCCTACGGCGGCATACCGTCGTTCATCGTGACCCTGGCGGGCATGCTGCTCTTCCGCGGCCTGACCGAGATCTTCCTGGAGGGCCAGACCCTCGGCCCGTTCCCGAAGGGGCTGCAGAAGGTCGCCAACGGGTTCCTGCCGGAGGTCGGCCCGGAGACGAACTACCACAACCTCACCCTGCTGCTCGGCTTCGCGCTGATCGCGTTCGTCGTGTTCCAGGAGGTCCGCGACCGGCGGCGGCAGCAGGAGTTCGCCCTCGACGTGCTGCCCGCCAAGCTGTTCCTGCTCAAGCTGGTCGCGCTGGTCGCCGCGATCCTCGTCGTCACGCTGCTGCTCGCCAGCTACAAGGGCACGCCGATCGTGCTGCTCATCCTCGCCGCGCTGGTCGTCGGCTTCGGCTACGTGATGCGCAACGCGGTCATCGGCCGTCACATCTACGCCATCGGCGGCAACCTGCCCGCGGCCAAGCTGTCGGGCGTGAAGGACAAGAAGGTCACCTTCCTGGTCTTCCTGAACATGGGCATGCTCGCGGCCCTGGCGGGACTCGTCTTCGCCGCCCGCTTCAACGCGGCCTCGCCCAAGGCCGGCCTCAACTTCGAACTGGAGGCCATCGCCGCCTCGTTCATCGGCGGCGCGTCGATGAGCGGCGGCGTCGGCACGGTCCTCGGCGCGATCATCGGCGGCCTGGTCCTCGGCGTGCTCAACAACGGCATGAACCTCGTCGGCATCGGCACCGACTGGCAGCAGGTCATCAAGGGCCTGGTGCTGCTGGCCGCGGTCGGGTTCGACGTGTGGAACAAGCGCAGGGTCGGTTCGTAACGCACCTGGGCCCCGCCGTCCGGCGGGGCCCGCTTCTCGTCACGGGAGTACAGGAGCCGCACATGGAACTGAGCAGACGCACGGTCATCGCAGGGGCCGCCGCGGCCGGCATCGCCGCCACCGCGGCGGGCACCGGCACCGCGCACGCCACGGGAGGCAGGAAGCCGGTGAAGGAACTCTTCGGGAAGCTCGCCGACGGCACGAAGGTGTACCGGTGGTCGCTGGAGAACGGCGGGACCCGGATGAAGGTCCTGTCCTACGGCGGGATCGTCCAGTCGCTGGAGATCCCCGACCGCCGGGGCCGCTACGCCAACGTCTCGCTGGGCTTCGGCGACCTCGACGACTACGTGGCCTCCAGCCCGTACTTCGGCGCCCTGATCGGCCGCTACGGCAACCGGATCGACTCCGGCCGCTTCACCCTGGACGGCAGGGAGTACCAGCTCTCCGTCAACGACGGCGACAACAGCCTGCACGGCGGCGCGCAGGGCTTCGACAAGCGGGTGTGGGACGTCGAGCCGTTCGCGCACGGATCCGACGTGGGCCTGCGGCTCTCCTACACCAGCGCCGACGGCGAGATGGGCTACCCCGGCACCCTGCGGGCGACGGTGACGTACACCCTCACCCGGCGCGGCGACTGGCGGATCGACTACGAGGCGACCACCGACAAGGCCACCGTCGTCAACCTCACCAGCCACGTCTACTGGAACCTGGCCGGCGAGGGCAGCGGCACCGTCGAGGACCACGAGCTGTCGATCGCCGCCTCCCGCTACACCCCCACCGACGCGGGCCTGATCCCACCGGCGAGCTGGCGAAGGTCGCGGGCACCCCCTTCGACTTCCGCCGCCCCAAGCCGATCGGCCGGGACCTGCGGGCCGGGCACCCGCAGCTGGTCACCGCCCAGGGCTTCGACCACAACTGGGTGCTGGACAAGGGCGTCACCGGCCGCCCCGAGCACATCGCCACGCTCCGGGACGGCGCCTCGGGCCGCACCCTGAGGATCGCCACCGACCAGCCGGGCCTGCAGTTCTACTCGGGCAACTTCCTCGACGGCACCCTGACCGGCACCGGCGGCTCCGTCTACCGGCAGGGCGACGGGCTGTGCCTGGAGACCCAGCACTTCCCGGACTCGCCGAACCAGCCGGCGTTCCCCTCGACGGTGCTGCGCCCCGGGCAGACGTACCGGACGACGACGGTCCACTCGTTCGACGCGTGACCACACCCGGACGACTCCTGAACCCCTGCCGTCACATTTTCCTCACATGAGCTGAACGAGGGTGCGTCCGTCTTCGTACTCATGGGCGGCCCGCGCTCCCCGCGCGGGCCGCCCGGAGACGGAGGATCCCTTGTCAGGCAACGTCACCTCGCTGTTCCGCAGCACCGCGGCGCACAGCCCGTCGATGGCGGAGCTGGCGCGGGAGGGCGACGGCACGGGCCCGGTGGACTTCTGCATCCCCTGCAACCCCTACTTCCCCACCCCGGGGATGTTCGAGGAGATGGCGGCCCGCCTGCGGGACATCCTCACGTACTACCCGAGCGACGCCGGCACCATCACCGCCGAGCTGTGCGGGCTGCTCCGGCTGCCGCCGCAGTGCGTGGCCATGGGCAACGGCTCCACCGAGCTGATCACCTGGCTCGACCATCTGCTGGTGCGCGAGTCCCTCGCCGTCCCCGTCCCCACCTTCGGCCGCTGGACCGACCAGCCGGTGGAGACCGGCAAGCGGGTCGACATGTTCCCGCTCCAGGAGTCCGCCGGCTTCGCCCTGGACCTCGCCCGGTACGCCGAGTTCGTCCGGGCGCGCGGCACCCGGGCCGTCGTCGTCTGCAACCCGAACAACCCCGACGGCGGCTATCTGCGCAAGCACTCCGTGGTGCAGTTCATGGACGCGATGGCCGACCGGGACCTGGTGGTGATCGACGAGTCCTTCCTGGAGTTCGCCGACGCCGAGGCCGAACCCTCCGTCGTGCAGGAGGCGATGCTGCGCCCCAACGTCGTCGTCCTGCGCAGCCTCGGCAAGAACTTCGGCCTGCACGGCGTCCGCTTCGGCTACCTGGTCGCCAATCCGGCGCTGGCCGGCCGGGTGCGGGCGGCGCTGCCGAAGTGGAACCTCAACTCCTTCGCCGAGCACGTGGTGTTCATGCTGCGCGAGCACGGGGCCGAGTACGCGCAGAGCCTCACCCGGATCCGCCACGACCGGCTCGACATGGCCGGCCGGCTGTCGGCGCTGCCCGGCCTGACCGTCTACCCCTCCCAGGGGAACTTCCTCTTCGTGCGCCTCCCCTCGGCGCCGAGGGCACCGTGGTCCGGGACCGGATGCTCACCGAGCACCGTGTCCTGGTCCGCGAGTGCGGCAACAAGATCGGTTCGTCCAGTCGCTTCCTGCGTCTCGTGGTGCGCCCCCAGGTGGACGTGCGTCGCCTGGTGTCCGGCCTGGAAGAGGTGCTCTACGGGACGTCCAGGAGGGGAGCCGCCGTACCCGGGCCGGCCACAGGGACCGGCTACAGCTCGGGTACGGCGGCGGTGGACCGCCTGGTGAGCGAGACCAACGGGGGCGGCACCCGGGGCTTGCCGCGCAGGCCGCCGGTGCCGGGATGCCGCTGCCGGCGGCACCCACGCCCGCCCCGCAGCCCCTGCCGGTGGCCGTGATGCCCGCGCCCGGCCCCACACCGCCCGGTGTCCCCGCCCGCGGCGGTCTCACCGCGGCGCAGGTGCGCGGCACCGACGGCCTGGGGGCGGTCCCGGCCACCGCCCCGGCCTGGCCGGACCCGGCGGGGATGGGCCGGACGGGCTAGGCGTCGCCGCCGGGGTCAGTGGGCGACGGGCCATCCGCTGCTCCAGTCCAGGAGGTTGATGCCGAGCTTGGGCGTGCCGTTGTCGTTGCCGTCGTAGTAGTGGTAGACGATCAGGTCGCCGTCGGCATCCTTCATGATCGACTGGCCGCCGGGGCCGATGACGCTGCCGTGGGACTCCAGGACGGGCGTGCCGCCGTTGTTCATCATCGAGACGCCGTTGCGGTCGCGGTAGGGCCCGGTGACGCTGGTGGCGCGGCCCACCTTCACCTTGTAGGTGGAGCTGGTGCCGGAGCAGCAGGTGTCGTAGGACGCGAACAGGTAGTAGTAGCCGCCTCTCTTGACGACGAACGGGGCCTCCACGGCCTTGGTGCCGGTCGGACGGGAGGCGAGGGAGTGGAGGGTGCGGTCGGAGGCGTGCCGCTTCCCGGTGGCCGGGTCGATGCGGATCATCTTGATGCCGGTCCACCAACTGCCGAACGACAGCCACCACGTGCCGTCGTCGTCGACGAAGAGGTTGGGGTCGATGGCGTTGTGGTCGCTGGAGGAGCTGGACGTGTGGACGATCCCGTGGTCGGTCCAGCTGCCGGGCTGCCCGGTGGTGGAACCGGCGAGGCCGATGGCCGAGGTGTTCGAGCCGAACGAGGAGACGGAGTAGTACATCAGGTACTTGCCGCCGTGGTACGAGATGTCGGGCGCCCAGGCCTCCGGGACCGAGGAGTAGCGCGACCACCAGCTCGGCCGCGAGGCGAACGCGTCGGCACCGGCCCGGAAGGCGATGCGGTCGGACGAGGTCTTGTGGGAGATGCCGCCGCCGGTGGCGTAGAGCAGGTACTGCCCGACGGGGTGCGGATCATCGACGGGTCGTGGGTGACGACGGAGCCGGTTACCCGGCCGGGGTTCGGGTACGCCGAGGCCGTGGACGGGATGAGCGCCAGCAGGGCGGCGGTGGGGAGGGCGGTCAGGGCGGTGCGCCTGCGAAGAGAGCGGGAGGTGCGGCTCACGCGGGTCCTCCTTGCGGATGGGGTTCGCATCTGTCCGATATCTCGGACAGGGCTCGCACTTTCGAACGGACCGTAGAATCGAACCGCTCGCGCGTCAACGGTTCGCGCAACAGCGGCGGTCGGCGGACGGGCCCGAAGAGGGGCAGCCGTCCCGGTACGTCGGCCTCCGCGCGGACGGTCTCGCCTCGGACAGAGGCGTCCCCGGCCCTGGACACCCGCACAACCGGGCGTGGAACGCACGGGTGTCCGGCGCCGCACCGCACCGGGATTCGGCCCTCACCGCGCGGACGTACACAATGGCCCGGTGATGAACGGCGCATGAATCCGCGCCGACGCACCGGGCACGCCGCACAGCACAGGCAACAGGAGGCGCTCCCTTGGAGCTGACCAGACGTACATTCAGCGCCCTCGCCGGCACCACCGTGCTCGGACTCACGCTCGGCGGCGGCAGCATCGGTGCGGCGCGGTCCTCCGACGGCGGCCCCGAGGTGCTCACCGGCCCGCCCCCGCGCCGCCCACCGCGGACGGCCGCCGGCACCAGGTCGGCTTCGACCGCGACTCCCTGCTGGTGGACGGCCGCCGGCTGCTGCTGTTCCCCGGCGAACTGCACGCCTTCCGGCTGCCCAGCCCCTCCCTGTGGCGGGACGTGCTCCAGCGGATGCGGGCGCACGGGTACAACGCGGTCAGCGTGCCCGTGCCGTGGAACCACCACTGCCCCGCCCCCGGCCGCCACGACTTCACCGGTGTGCGGGACCTGGACCTGCTGCTGCGCACGGCGGCCGAGGAGCGCCTGTACGTCGTCCTGCGACCGGGACCGTACCTCGCCGGGGACGACGTCGACGCCGGCGGACTGCCGGGATGGCTGACGGCCGTCGAGGGCCGGGCCCGCACCGCCGATCCGGCGTATCTGCGGCACGCGGAGGCCTGGTTGACGGCGGTCGACGCCGTGGCCGTACGCCACCTGTACACCCGCGGCGACGGCACCGTCCTGCTCTACGAGCTGGAGGACGCCCCCGACGCCCGCTACCGGGGCCGGCTGCGCCGCAAGGTGCGCGCCGACGGCATCGACGTGCCGCTGGTGACCGGGTACACCGAGCGGCGCCCGAGCCGGGGGGCGGGCGACGAGCGGCAGCGGCGGCTGGAACGGCTCACCGAGGGCGGGGCGCGCCCCAACGTGTCGCTGGCCTACGGCGGCACGTCGTGGGGGTGGCTGGCCGCGGCGGGCGCCGGCGTGGCGCACGGCGCCGGGGCCGCCCTCGACGTGGGCCGGCAGCCCACGGACGAACTGGCCGTCACCCACCAGCTCGGTCATCTGCTGCGGCACCTGCCGGACCTGGCCCGGCTGGACCGGGCGGCCGGGGTGCGGGCGTCCGACGACCGGCTCGCGGTGACGCACCTGGCCAACCCCGACACCGGCGCCCATGTGTACGTGCTGCGCAACGACACCGGCGCGGCCGTCACCTCGGCGCTGCCCGGCACCGCCGTCGCCACGCCGGTCACCGTGCCTCCCGGGGACGCCCGGCTGCTGGTCACCGGCGTGCCCCTGGGCGGAGACCGGAAGCTGGTCTACAGCACCGTCCAGCCGATGGCGTTCCTGTCCGCCGGGCGGTGGGACATCGCCGTGTTCACCGGGCCGCACGACGAGACCGCCCACGTCGTCCTGGACTGCCCGAGCGATCCGCAGCCCACCCGGCTGGACCGGGAAGCGGCCTGGGTCTACGAGCGGGGCCGGCTGCACGTGACCGCGCCGCTCGGCAAAGGCGGCCTGACCCGGGTCCGGGTCGAGGGCGGCGGATCGGACCGGACGCTGCTGCTGCTCTTCGCCGACGACGAGACCTCGCTGCGTCTGTGGCCGTGCACGGTGCCGTCGGGCACGTTCCTCGTCTACGGCCCGGCCCTGCTGCGCTCCGCCGCCGTGCGCGAGGGCACGGTCGTGCTCACCGGTGACACCGTCGACGACCTCGGGGTGGAGGTGTGGGGCCCGCACGGCGCCACCCGGGTCAGCTGGAACGGCACCGTGCTGCGCAACAAGCGCGGCCTGGACGGGAGCATGACGGCCGCACAGCCCCGCGCAGCGCGCCGTCCCCGGTGCTGCCCGCGCTCGGCGGCTGGCGGCGCCGCACGGAGAACCCCGAGGCGGCGCCGGACTTCGACGACCGGGACTGGACGGTCGCCGACAAGCGGACGTCGGCCGGGCCGACGCCGGTCCCCCGCCACCAGCCCGTGCTGTTCGCCGACGACTACGGCTTCCACTACGGCGACGTCTGGTACCGGGGGCGGCTGGTGAACGCCGCGGGCGTGGAGTCGGTCGCCCTCACCTGGGGCGCGGCCTCCGGCGGCGTGCTGATGGCCTGGCTGGACGGCGAACCGCTGGGCGCCCGCCGGATGCCGGAGGCCGGTGACGCGGACGCCGCGCGGCGCACCCGGACGGACACCGCCCGGTTCACGGTTCCCGCCGGGCTGCGCGAGCGGCTGCGGACGGGCGGTGGGGCCGCCTCGCCCGTGCTCTCCGTGCTGGTCCGGCCCCAGGGGCACAGCGCCGACGTCGACGCCCGCGGCACCCACAAGGCCGCGCGCGGCCTGATCGGCGCGAGCTTCCAGGGCGCCGTGCCCGAGGTGCGGTGGCGGCTGCGCGGGGCCGCCGCGCCCGACCCGGTGCGCGGCCCGCTCAACAACGGCGGCCTGTACGGGGAACGGCACGGCTGGCACCTGCCGGGCCACGACGACGGCGACTGGGAGGAGACCGCACTCCCCCGCGCCGACCGGCGCCAGGGCGTGACCTGGTACCGGACCGCCTTCCGGCTCGACATCGACCCGCACGTGGACGCCTCGGTCGGCCTCGTCCTCGCCGACGACGCCGACCGCGCCTACCGCGTCCAGGTCTTCCTCAACGGCTGGAACCTCGGGCAGTACGTGAACGGCGGCGGCCCTGCGCACACCTTCGCCCTGCCGGCCGGCGTCCTGCGCACCCGCGGCGCCGCCAACACCCTGGCGCTGGCCGTCCTGGCCGACGGCGACACCCCCGCCGGGCCCGGTGAGGTACGGCTGCGGCTGCTGGGCGCCGCGGCCGGAGGGGTGCCGGTGACACCGGTCGAGTCGCCCGGCCGGCGGTGACCGGCGCGGGCGGCTACGCCAGCCGGATCACGTTCCAGGACAGCGGTTCCAGGACGGCCTCCAGCCGGCCGTCCCGGATCGCGGTGCCGTCGACCGGGTGCGGGGTGACCCGCTCGGGCTCGGCGAGGGTGTTGCGGGCGTCGGGGTCGGCGTCGGCGAGGGCGCTGTGCTCCACGACCCGGCTCAGGTCCAGCCCGCTCAGGGTGACCTCCAGCGGCAGCGGTTCCGTGCGGCCGCGGTTGACCGCGAAGACGGTCACCGTGCCGTCCTCGGCGCGTACGGCGGTGGCGTGCAGCAGGTCGGTCTCGCCGTACTTCCTCGTCTCGTACACCGGGGAGTCCACGCGCACGTCCAGGACCTCGCCGCGGCCGTACCGGGAGGCCTGCGCGAAGGGGAAGAACGTCGTCTGCCGCCACGCCGGGCCGCCGGGTTCGGTCATGATCGGGGCGATCACGTTGACGAGCTGGGCGAGGCAGGCGACCGTCACACGGTCGGCGTGCCGGAGCAGGGCGATCAGGAGCGAGCCGAAGACCACGGCGTCGGTGACGCTGTAGTTGTCCTCCAGCAGCCGCGGCGCCTCCGGCCAGTCCAGCGCGGCGACCTCGGCGTCGGTCCGGGACAGGTACCAGACGTTCCACTCGTCGAAGGAGAGGCTGATCTTCTTCTTCGACTTCAGCCGGGCGCCGACGTGGTCGCAGGTGGCGACGACGTCCTCGATGAACGCCTCCATGTCCACGGCCGAGGCGAGGAAGGAGTCGACGTCGCCGTCGAGGGGTTCGTAGTAGGCGTGCAGGGAGATGTGGTCGACCAGCTCGTACGTCTCCTCGAGGACCGTCGCCTCCCACGCGGCGAAGGTCGGCATGGACCGGCCCGAGCTGCCGCAGGCGACCAGTTCCACGGACGGGTCGATCTGGCGCATGGCCCGTGCGGTCTCGGCGGCGATGCGGCCGTACTCCTCGGCCGTCTTGTGGCCGGTCTGCCAGGGGCCGTCCATCTCGTTGCCCAGGCACCACAGGCGGATGCCGAAGGGCTCCTTGTCCCCGTGCGCGATACGCCGCTCGGACAGTTCGGTGCCGCCGGGGTGGTTGGCGTACTCCTGGAGCTCGATGGCCTCCGCGACTCCCCGGGTGCCGAGGTTGACGGCCATCATCGGCTCGGCCCGGGGGCCGATCTTCTTCACGAAGGCGATGAACTCGGAGAGGCCGAAGCGGTTGGTCTCCGTCGTCCGCCAGGCGAGGTCGAGGCGGCGGGGCCTGTCCTCGACGGGGCCGACCGAGTCCTCCCACCGGTAGCCCGAGACGAAGTTGCCCCCGGGGTAGCGGACGGCGGTGACGCCCAGTTCGCGGACGAGGTCCAGGACGTCCCGGCGGAGTCCGGCCTCGTCGGCGGTGGGATGGTCCGGTTCGAAGATGCCGGTGTAGACGCAGCGGCCGAGGTGCTCGACGAAGGAGCCGAACAGACGGGGGTCGACGTCGCCGACGGTGAAGGCGGGGTCGAGGGTGAAGCGGGCGGTACGCATGGGGTCCTCTCGGTGTTGTCGTCCGCGGGTGGTGTGGGGCGTGCCGGACACGGCCCCGCGCTCCTGGGTCACTGTCCCGCCAGTCCCGTGTGGGCGACGCCTGCCACGATCTGCCGCTGGAAGAAGACGAAGACGACGATCAGGGGCAGGCCGGCCATCAGGCCGCCGGCCATGAGCTGGGCCCACTGGATGCCGTAGGAGTTCATGACGGTGGCGATGCCGTTGGGCATGGTCATCAGGTCGGGGTTGTTGGTGACCATGTAGGGCCACAGGAAGTTGTTCCAGGAACTGATGAAGGTGAAGATGCCGACCGCCGCGAGGGAGGGGCGGGACAGCGGCAGGACGATCGTGAAGAAGACCCGCCAGCGGCCCGCGCCGTCGATGAACGCGGCCTCCTCCAGTTCGCGGGGAACGCCCTGGAAGAACTTGTAGAGGATGTAGACCATCGCGGCGGGCGCGCACTGCGGCAGGATCATGCCCCAGTAGGTGTCGACCATCCCCAGTTGCTGGACGGTGGTGAACAGCGGGACGCCGAGCACGGCCGGCGAGATCATGAGGCCCGCCATCACCAGGCCCATCAGCGGCCCCTTGCCGCGGAACTCGGTGCGGGCGAAGCCGTATCCGGCCAGCGCGCTCACCAGCAGCACGACCGCGGTCACGCAGACCGACACCACCAGGGAGTTGACGAACCAGTTGGTGATGTTGCCGGTCTCGAACAGGGCCGTCCATGCCTGGCCCGTCCAGTCCCGGGGCAGCCAGTGCGCCGGCACCTCGACGGCCTCGGTCTCCGACTTCAGCGAGGTGAACAGTGCCCAGGCGAGGGGGGCGAGGAACACGGCGCTGACGGCGACGCCGAGGAGGGTGAGCACGATCTGGCCGGGCGTCCACGCCCGGCGCGGCCGGGTCCGTGCCTGTGCTGCGGCGGTGGTCATCGGCCGCCCTCCTCACGGTTGCGCAGCAGCCACATCCGGGCGAGGGCGACGGCCGCGATGAGTACGAAGAAGATGACGGAGACCGCCGAGGCGTAGCCCACGCGGTAGCTGGTGAAGCCCTGTTCGAGGGTGTACTGCACGAACGTGCGGGTCGACTCCTCGGGGCCGGGGTGAAGTCCTGCATGACCACGGCCTGGTCGAAGACCTGGAGGGAGGCCAGGATCTGGAGGGCGACGACGAGTCCGGTGATGTTGCGCAGCATCGGCAGGGTGATGCGGACCATGCGGTGCCAGGCGTTCGCGCCGTCCAGCTCGGCGGCCTCGTAGAGGTGGGCGGGGATGCCCTGGAGGGCGGCGAGGTAGAGCAGGAAGCTGAAGCCGACCGTCCACCACAGGGTGCAGACGACGACGGCGAGCAGCGCGTAGGACTTGTCGGTCAGCCACGGCGTGTCCAGGCCGAAGACGTGGTTGACCATGCCGGTGCCCGGGTTGAACAGCCACTGCCACAGGTTGGCCGCGACCGTGGACGGCAGCAGGAACGGCAGGAAGAAGCACAGCCGCCACAGCCACTTGCCGCGTTCGATGTGGTGGGCCAGCATCGCCAGGAGGAAGGCGAGGACGGTGATGCAGGGCACGACGAGCAGGGTGAAGACGGTGCTGTGGCCGAGCGCGTCCCACATCACCGGGTCGCGGAGGGCTTCGCGGTAGTTGTCGAGGCCGACGAAACCCGTGCCCTCGCCGGAGATGTTGGCGTCCGTGAAGCTGAGGTAGAGGCCGCGCAGCAGGGGCCAGATCACGAACAGCGCGAACAGGGCGAGGAACGGGGCGACGAACCAGCCGCCGTGCTGGAAGCCCTGCTTGCGGCGGACGGGCACGCTGCCGGCGAGGGCGCCGGCGCGCACCGGCCGGACGACGGTCTCGGCGCTGGTCGCGGTCATGCGGCCGCACCTCCCTGCGCGGCGGTCCTGCCGTCCATGGGGTTCTTCGCGGCGAGGAGCCGGGCGAGCGTGCTCTTCATCCGCCGGGCGACGGCGTCCGGCCGGGCGGAGCCGGTCGTGGCGGAGACGACGAGCGGACCGACGCGCTGGGCGAGGATGCCGGTGGAGCCGGCGAACCACACCTTCGGCTCGGTGGCCTGGTGGTCCATGGCCGAG
Source organism: Streptomyces sp. SW4 (assembly GCA_003248315.1). Lineage (GTDB taxonomy): Bacteria > Actinomycetota > Actinomycetes > Streptomycetales > Streptomycetaceae > Streptomyces. Next base: position 3,586,994 of record QKWM01000004.1, on the reverse strand, counting down.
ACGTACTCGCTCTGCGGCTTCAGCCTCTGGTACGCGGGTGAGGTCAGGGTCGGCGTGTAGGCGGGGATGTGGCCGCCGGCCGCCCACTGCCGGGCGTGGGTGACGACGTGGGCGGCGAGCCGGTGGGCGGCGTCGTTGGTGGCGCCGCCGCGGCCGGCCTGGTGCGGCAGCACGAAGGCGTGGGACTCGGCGTGGGTGGCGGGCCTGCCGAAGACGGGCGGCAGCGGGGTGGCGCCGTAGTCGATGCGCGCGCCGTCGAAGACCGGCACCGACCAGTTGCCCTCCCAGCAGAAGGGTGCGCCGTTGACGAACTGCTCGGCGCCCGCGCCGCCGCCGTAGCCGGGGTCGGCGTAGCCGTCGGTGATGTGCCGGCGCAGGAACTCCAGGACCCGGGTGGCCTTGTCGGTGTCGAAGGTGACCTGGGTGCGGGCGTCGTCGAACCAGGTGCCGCGGAGCTGGGTGTAGAAGGCGACGAAGAACCACCACTGGAAGTTCTGGTCGTTGTGCCACAGGCCGATGGTCTGCAGCCCCTTCCCGGTGGCCTTCTTCGCCTCCTTCAGCACCTCGAACCACGCGTCGGCGGAGGTGACCGGCACCATCCGGCCGTCGTCGCCGAGCAGTCCCGCCTTCCTCAGCACGTCCCTGCGGTAGAAGCAGAGCTGGACGTGGATGTCGAGCGGGAGGGCGTAGAGCCGGCCGTCGACGACGGCGCGCTGCCACAGGGCGGGGTTGAAGTCGGCCTCCCGCACCCCGTATCTGGCGAGCAGTTCGACGTCCCAGGGGTCCAGGAGGCGGCCCGGCGAGAACCCGGGGACCCGGCCCAGGTGCATGACGCCGAGGTCGGGGGCGCGGCTGCCCGCGGCGGCCATGGCGAGCTTGGTGTAGAAGGGGCTGCCCCACTGGAGGGTGGAGTCCTTCACCTCGATGCCGGGGTGCTGTGCGCGGAAGGCGTCCAGCATCGCGATCATGTTGGCGCCGTCGCCGCCGCTGAAGAGGTTCCAGTAGCGCACCCGGGTGTCGGCGCCGGAGGCGAGTGCGTCGGCCCCGGTCCCCAGTGCCGCGAAGCCGAAGCTTCCGGCGACCGTCAACCCTCCTGCGGCGGCGAGGAGTTGTCTGCGATCCAGGCCAGGTCGTCCCATGCCCTGCCCATCTGTTGCGAGATCTGAATCCGTTGCGGATCTTCCAACGTTCGATATTTCGAATGGCGCTCGTAACTTCGAACGGGACGGTAGATTCAGCGGCCCTCCCCGTCAACGGGTTGCGCACGACTTTCCAGCGCGTACGCTCGACAGCGCCGCGGACCGGCGGTGGGAAGGGGGGAGCGATGGGCGGGTTCCTCAGCGGGTTCTACACCGAGTTCTGGTGGGTGCCGGCCACCGTCCTGGCCGCCGCGCTCGCCATCAAACTGCCCACCATCATCCGCTTCTGGAACGACCCGCTGCTGCGGGCCGTCGGCGGGCTGCTGCTGCTCGCCTGCGCCGTGTTCGTGTTCGTCGCGCCTTCGACGATCGCCTGGGTCAACCGCGTGACGGGCGTGCCGAACATCTCCGCGCCCTGGGTGTACTCCCTGCTGACCGCCTTCTGCGGCTCCTGCCTGCTGCTGATCATCGCCTGGCGCAACGGCCTGTCCGACCGTTCGTCCGCCACCCGCCGCGCCCGGCGCTGGGTCGTCTCCGCCTACGGCGGCGTCATCGTCGCCCTGTGGGTGCTGTTCGCCCTGGCCGACGCCTCCGTGGAACGGCGCCAGGACCTGGACACGTACTACGCCACCACGCCCTACATGCGCGAGCTGATCCTGCTCTACCTGCTGGCGCACACCACGGCCGCGCTCATCACCTCCAAGCTGATCCGGAACTGGATCCGCACCGACGGCCTCGACGCCTGGCTGCGCTGGGGGCTGAAGTTCCTCGGGCTGGGGTACGCGATGAACCTGGTCTTCGACGCCGCCAAGCTCACGGCCGTCGTCGCCCGCTGGACCGGCGGCGACCTGGACCGGCTCAACACCGACGTGGCACCGCCGGTGGCGTGTCTGTCGGCCGTCCTCATCGCGGTCGGGTTCATCCTTCCGCACGCCGGCCAGTACCTGCACGAGCGCTGGCGGCTGCGGCTCGCCCACCACGAACTGCGGCCGCTGTACGCGCTGATGCGCACCGTGCACGGCGGCGGCGTGCCGTTCGCGCTGCGCGCCAGCCCCGAACTGCGCCTGACCCGCCGGGAGACGTTCATCCGCGACGCGCTGCTGCCGCTGGCCCGCGGCATCGACGAGGAGCTGCGCCGCCGCAGCTACACCGCGGCCCGCGGCCTCGGTTTTCCGCCGGAGCGGGCGAAGGCGCTCGCCGCGGCGGTCGCCGTCCTGGACGCCGTGGACTCCCGCCCGCGCCCCGGCGCGGCCGACGGCGACCGCGACACCACCGAACTGCTGCGGGAGATCGGCGCCGTCTCCCGCGCCCTGCGCCGCCCCGACGACGTCCGTGCGGTACGGGACCGTGCCGCCGCCCAGGAAGGCAATGTTCCGGTCGGGGACTGACCGGTGGCTGGCTGGGAGGACGTATGTCTTGGCATATTGCACAGGTGACCGCGCAACCATGCGACCAAGGGGTGAACGGTGCGGACGAGCAGGCAGATGCGGCGCCTCGCCGACGCTCTCATCGACCCCATCCGGGTTCCGATCCCCGCCGACCCCGAGGTCCTGTTCGAGGCGCTGGTGCGGTCCGTCGCCGCGTGGCGGGGCCGGGAGATCGTGGTGCGCCGCGAGACCTTCCCGCCGCACACCGCCAGCGGGCTCTGGCTGGAGGGCGAGACCCACGACGTGATCGTCGTCGACCGGCGGGCCGCCGTCTGGCACCAGATCGTCATCCTCTGCCACGAGGTGTGGCACATGAACCGCCGCCCGGCCGGTGACAGGCCCGCCGCCGCGGCCCCCGGCCGGTCGCCGCCCGTACCGACTTCAGCCTGGCCGAGGAGCAGGAGGCCGACCGGTTCGGCATGCTGATGGGCCGTCGGCTGCGGACCTGGCTGGAGGCCTCCGAGGACTCCGTGTACGCCGCCCGCGGCGGCGACACCCAGGGCCTCGCGGGCCGGATCGGGGCCGCCCTCAACTACCGCGGGACCCGCGGATGAGCGGACTGGTCAACTACGTCAGCTGCGCCGTGCTCTGGCTCGGCCTGCTGGTGAAGGCGCCCGATCTGGTACGGCACCGCTCCGACCCCTATCTCCGGGCCATCTGCGCGGTGCTGGGCCTGGCCGGACTCTGCTTCCTCCTCGGCGCCCCGCCGACGGTGGGCGCCGTCAACCGCCTCACCGGCGCCCCAACCTCGCCGCCCCGCTGACGTACGCCGCCATCACCGCCTACAGCGCCGCGAGCCAGGTGCTGATCGTCTACTGGCGGGGCGGGCCCCGCGTGCACCGCACGGCCCGCCGCTGGGTCGTCGGCTACGCCTGCGTGGTCCTCGGCATCGCGGGCACGTTCGCCCTCGGCGAGGCGCCCGTGGAGCGGCGCACCGACTTCGACACCTACTACGCGACCACGCCCTACATCGGCCACATGATCGTGCTCTACCTGACCGGCCACCTCGCCGCCGTCGGCGTCACCACCGTGTCCGCGCTGCGCTGGGCGCGGCAGGTGCGCGGCCCGCTGCGGACCGGCCTGACGGTCCTCGGCGTCGGCACGCTGTGCAACGCCGGGTACAGCGTCACCAAGCTCGTCGCCGTGGGCGCCCACTGGGCCGGCCGGGACTGGTCGGGACTGTCCACCGGTGTCGCCACGGCCGCGGCCGGGCTGGGCGCCCTGGTCACCGTCACCGGTGTGCTGATCCCGCTGGCCGGACCGCAGCTGGCGGACTGGCGGCGGGCCCGGCGGATGTACACGCGGCTGGAGCCGCTGGAACGCGAGCTGTCCGGCGTGCTCTCCGCCCGGTCGCTGCGGCTGCCCCGGCCCCGCTTCGCCTCCCCCACCACCCGCCTGATGTGGCGTCAGACCAGCATCCACAACGCCCTGAGCTACCTGGACGCCCGCCTCGACCGGTCCCTGTACGAGCGGACCCGGCAGGCCGTGCTGCGCGAGAGCGGCGAGCCGGAGCGGGCCGTGGCCGCCGCCTGGGCGGCGGTGGTCGCCGCCGCGGTCCGGGAGGCGGCGGAGCTGCCCGCCCGGGCGGTGACCGCGCCCGGCGAGCCGGAGCGGCCGGCGCTGCCCGTGCCCGGGCCCGGCGTGCTCGCGCGCGTCGCCGACACGCTGTCCGGCCGGGAGCGCCCCGCCCGCGAGCAGGGCGCCGCCACCCCCACGGGCACCGTATGAACGGGGCCGTTCCCGAGGGAGGTTCACCGGCATGAACCTCGTCGTCTACCTGGCGGCCCTGGTCTTCGCCCTGTCCTGTGTCGTGCTGCTGCGCCGGCCGCGCACGGCCGTCCGCGACCCGCTGACCGTGTCCACCTGCGCGGCGATCCTCCTGGGCGCCCTCGTCTTCGTCTGCTCGGCCCCGCTCACCCTGGCCGCCGTCAACGACTGGACCGGGGTGACCAACTTCGGCGCGCCGCTGACCTACGGCATGCTGTCGGCCTACAGCTGCTCCCTGGTCGTGCTGCTGATCAACTGGCGGGGCGGGCCCCGCGAACGGGTCCGCCGCCGGGTGCTGCGCACCATGGCCGCCTACGCGCTGCTGATCGCCGCCGTCGTCGTGCTGTTCGCCCTCGCGGACACGCACACCGAGCGGCTCACCGACCTCGACACGTACTACGCGACCACGCCGTTCATGCGGGATGATCCTGCTCTATCTGCTCGGGCACACCGCCGCGATGCTCATGATGTGCGCGGTGTGCGTCCGGTGGAGCCGTGAGGTCACCGGGCTGCTGCGCACCGGACTGCACCTCATCCTGACCGGGTGCCTGCTGGACGTGGTGGGCTTCCAGCTGACCAAGTACGCGGCCGTCGCGGCCCGTTGGGCCGGGCACGACCTGGACTTCCTGTCCACGGCCGTCGCCCCGCCGATGGCCTCGCTCGGGGCGCTGACCTGCTCGGCCGGGTTCGTGCTGCCCCGGCTGCTGCCGGCGGCCCTGGCCCACTGGCGGGGGCTGGACGACTACCGGCGGCTCGGCCCGCTGTGGTCCCTGCTGCGGTTCGTCACGACCGCGCCGAAGCCGCCGGCCGCCTGGTGGCAGCTGCCCCGGGAGCGGCTGCAGTGGCGGGAGGTCTCCATCCACGACGCCCTGCTCGCCCTGGCCCCGTACTTCGACGACCGGGTGCGCACCCGGGAACGGGACGCGGCGCTGCGCGCGGGCCGCTCCGCCCACCAGGCCCGGCTGGCGGCGGAAGCGGCGATGCTCGCCGACGCCGCGCGCCGCGCCGCCGCCCGGGAGGCGCCGCTGGAGGCCCCCAGCACCCACCGGCTGCACGCCACGGAGGTCTGCGGCACCAGCGGGCTCGTGGAACTGGCGGAGGCGCTGGCCGCATCGCCTGCCGCGAACGCCGTACGTGAAGGTACGGTGAGGGCCGCCCACGGCTGGAACCACGGCTGACCGCGAGCCGGTGAACCCGAGGAGTCACATGCCCGTCAGAGCTGTCGTCATCGGTGCCGGACTGGCCGGCCTGCTGGCCGCGGCGGCGCTGTCCACCGCCGTCGACGAGGTGACCGTGCTCGAACGCGACGAGCTGCCCGACGGTCCCCGGCACCGGCGGGGCGTGCCGCAGGGCCGCCACGCGCACCTGCTGATGGCCGGCGGCACGGACGCCCTGGAGGAACTGGTGCCCGGCGCCGGCCTGCGCGAGCGGCTGCTGGCCGCCGGCGCCCACGAGGTCTCCCTCGGGCAGGGCATGGTGGTGCTGACCCCGGACGGCTGGTTCCGGCGCTGGCGGCACCCGGGGCCCTCGATGCTGACGTGCAGCCGGGCCCTGCTGGACTGGGTGGTCCGCGAGGCGGTGACGGCCCTCCCCAGCGTCGCGATACGCCGGGCCGGCGCCGTCGGGCTGACCGGCGGGGCGGACCGGGTCACCGGGGTCCGGATCGCCGCCGGTGCGGCAGGTGCGGCAGGCGCCGCAACCGGCAGCAGCGGTGCGGCCGCCGGCACCGGAACCGGCTCCGGCGAGGAGGAGGTGGAGGCCGCGCTCGTGGTGGACGCGAGCGGGCGCGGCTCGCGCTTCCTCACCTGGCTGCGGGAGCTGGGCGTGTCCGGTGTCCGCGAGCGCAGCGTGGACTCCGGCCTGGTCAACGCCACCCGTGTCTACCGGGTGCCCGAGGGCGCCGGACGCTTCCCGCTGACGGTCGTCCAGCCCGACCCGTACTCCTCCCGGCCGGGCCGCAGCGGCATGGTGCTGCCCATCGAGGGCGGCCGCTGGATGGTGAGCCTGGCCGGCACCCGGGGCGCGGAGCCGCCGGCCGACCCGGAGGGTTTCCTGCGCTACACGCTCGGCCTGCCGCACCCGATCGTGGGCCGGCTGATCTCCGCCGCCGAGCCGCTCACCGACGTGCACGTCAGCCGCAGTACCAGCAACGTCCGGCGGTACGCGGAGAAGGCCCGGCACTGGCCCGAGGGGTTCGTCGTCCTCGGCGACGCGCTGGCCACCTTCAACCCGGCCTACGGGCAGGGCATGTCGGTGGCCGCGCTGGGCGCCCGGGTCCTCGCCCGGGAGGTGCGGCGCGGCGGGCCGGCCGCGCCCGGTCTCGCCCGCCGTGTGCAGCGCGGCGCGGCCCGGTCGGTCGACGGGGCCTGGGCCACGGCCGTCGGCCAGGACGTGATGTACCCCGGCGTGCGGGGCGGCCGGCCCGGCCCCGTGGACCATCTCGCCGCCGCCTGCACGCGCCGGCTGACCAGGGCGGCGACCGGCTCGTACGCGGCCGCCGCCGCGCTGTGGGACGTCACCAGCATGCGGTCCGGCCCGGCGCGGGTGCTGCGCCCGGGCGCCCTGCTGGCCACGCTGACCGGACCGGCCCTGCCACCGGCCGCCGAGCCGCCGCTGACCGAGGACGAACGGCGGATCCTGCACGCCCTCGCCACCGGCTGAGCCGCCCGCTCACGCGAGCCCCGGCCGGCCCGGCACGCGGTCCCCCGGATTTGCGGTGCGGCGGCACCTCGGGGCTCTCAGCCCGCGAACGCCGGCTGGGGCAGGCCCCGGCCCGCGTCCGGCACGACCAGCACGGAGCCGGCGAGCGGGTGCGGTGCGGCCAGGCCGGTGCGGGCCGTGGTGACGTAGAGGTCGGTCAGGCCGGCGCCGCCGAACGCGCAGGCCGTGACCCGGCGCGTCGGCAGGCCGACGACGCGGTCGAGGCGCCCGTCGGGGGTGTAGCGGCGGACGGCCGCGCCGTCCCACAGGGCGACCCACACACAGCCGTCGGCGTCCACGGTGAGGCCGTCGGGGAATCCCGCGCCGTCCTCGATCCGGGCCAGCGTGCGGCGTCCGCCGATCCGGCCCTCGTCCCCGTCGTGGTCGAAGACGTCGATCCGGCGGGTCGGCGAGTCGATGTAGTACATCAGCCGGCCGTCGGGGCTCCAGCCGGTGCCGTTGCTGACCGTCACGTCGTCCAGCACCACGCGCGCCGTGCCGTCGCCGGTGACCCGGCCGAGCGTGCCGCCTCCCGGCGCCTCGTCGTAGCGCATGGTCCGGCCCACAGGCTGCCGTCGGGCGCGACGGCGGCGTCGTTGCCGCGGCGGCCGGGGACCGGGTCGTGCAGCAGTCGCCGGTAGGTGCCGTCGGGGTCGACCAGGCCGATGCCGTCCCGCAGGTTCAGCACGAGCCCGCCGCCGGTGCGGGGCTTGGCGGCGCCGACGTGCTGCTCGGTGACGCGCACCGTCCGCCGGCCGGTGGCCGGGTCGTAGGTGTGCACCCGGCAGCCGAGGATGTCCACCCACACCAGCCGTCCGGCGGCCGCGTCCCAGGTGGGGCCCTCGCCCAGGCTCGCCTCGGCCCGTACCGCCACCTCGTAGCTCATGCCGCGCTCCGGTGGCCGAGGCGCTCGGAGAGGTCGGCGGCGCCCTTGACGGCGAGCTGCTCCAGTTCGGCGCGGCGCTCCTCGCTCCAGCGGATCATCGGCACCGAGATGGACAGGGCGGCGACCACCTGGCCGGTGCGGTCGCGGACCGGGGCGGCCACACAGCTCACGTCCGGGTTGGACTCCCGGCTCTCGACGGCGATGCCGCGCCGCCGGATCTCGGCCAGGGCCTCGCGCAGCGCGGCCGGGTCGGTGATGCTGTTCGGCGTCATCGCGGCCAGTTCGGCGCCGTCGGGCACGCGGGCGGCCAGCTCCGGTTCCGGCAGGGAGGCCAGCAGCATCTTGCCCACGGACGTGCAGTGGCGGGCAGCCGGCGGCCGGCCGCGGAGACCATGCGCACGGCGTGCGTGGAGTCGACCTTGGCGATGTAGATGACGTCGGTGTCCTCGAGGATCGCCACGTGCACGGTCTCGTCGCAGGTCTCGGCGACGGACCGGGCGACCTGCTGGCCCTCGGCGGCGAGGTCGAGGTGCTCGGCGTAGCGGGCGCCGAGCTGGTAGGGCCGCACGCCGAGCCGGTAGCGGCCGGGCTGGCCGGGCACCTGGACGATGTACTTCCGGGCGGCGAGCGTGGTGACCAGCTCGTGCACGGTGGTGCGCGGCAGCTGGAGCCGGCGCACGATGTCGGGGGCGGAGAGCGTGCCGTCCCCGTCGAGGAAGAGCTCGAGAATGTCGAGAGCCCGGGTCACGGCGGGTACGAGACGTCCCACGGTCCGGCCCCTCCCTGGATCCAGCCTGCGTTCGAAATTTCAACAGGCGATCGACATGACGAACGCAAGGCTAGTCACAGCCCCGCCGCAGGGCAACGGGCTCTGCCGACCCCACCCCGAACCCGACGCCGCTCCCGGGGCGGTGGGCCTCGCCGGCCGGGCACCCCCGAGGGCGCGGGAGCGCGCCGGCCGCAGCTCCCCGCAGGGGAGCCCGCCGACGGCCACGGTCCCGCAGGCGCCCCCGCCTACCCCCGCCGCGGGCGTCCCAGTTCCCCCCGCAGCCGCTGCGCGCGCAGCACCAGTTCCAGTTCGAACCGCCGGTCCGGGTCGTCGATCTCGTCCCCCCACAGCTCCCGGATCTGCCGCAGCCGGTACCGGACCGTCTGCGGATGGACCCCGAGCCGGGCCGCCACCTCCGGCGCGCCGCCCGCGTCTCCAGCCACGCCAGCAGCGTCTCGGCGAGCCGCCGGCCGTGGGCCGGACCGCAGTGCGCGAGCGGCGCCAGGCACCGCAGGGCCAGGTCGTCGATCAGCTCCTCGGGCTGGAGCAGCACGAGGGCCTCCGTGTGCTCGGTGCAGTGCAGCACCTCCCCGGCGGGCAGCAGCCGCCGCTCCATCAGGCGTACGGCGGCCTCGGCCCAGCGCAGCGACTTGGCCGCGTCGGCGAGCGCGACGGGCGGGCCGATGGCGCCGGCCCAGCCGGTCAGGGCGCGGCCGAGCAGTTCGGGCCGGCCGGCGGCGTCCGGCTCGGGCACGACCATGCGCGGCTGCTCGTACTCCATGTCCAGCAGCACGCCCTGTCCGACGGCGGGCGCGACCGCCTCCCGCGCCGGGCGCAGCAGCACCCCGACGGCGACCTTCCGCGGCAGCGGCCAGCCGATCCGGGCGGCCCGCTCGGCCAGCGCCTCGGCCGCGTCGCCCCGGTGGTGCTCGCTGAACAGCAGCTCCATCAGCCGCCGCTGGAGGCGCAGGCGCTCCCCGGCCTGGCGGGCGGCCGCCTCGGCGTAGCCGCGCACGGACTGGTCGACCAGTCCGTCGAGGTACTCGTAGCCCGCGTCGACCAGTTCGTACATGGCCGGCGGCGGGATCTCGACGCGCTGTCCGATGTCGGCGAAGCGGCGCCAGGCCAGCCGTACGCCCATCCGGTAGATGGCCTGGAGGGAGTCGAGGGAGCGGCCGTGCAGGCCCTCGCCGCGGCCGAACTCCTGGAAGACGTCGGGCGGGACGGTGGGCCGGCCGCCGGGGTCGGCGGCGGCGTGCTCCAGGTGCTTGACGAAGGACTCGATGGCGCGCCGGATGCCGACCAGCGCCATCGGCTCGCCGGAGTCGTCGAGGACGACGGGCAGATGGGGGTACTCGCGCCGGATCTCGCGGAGGATCTCCTCGGCCAGCGAGGGCGCCTCGGCCAGGGCGGTCGCGGCGAACCGGCGCACCCGGACGTCGGGCACGTCCTGCCAGGCCGAACGGGCGGCGGTGCGCGGACGGGCGGCGGGCGCCACCGGTCAGTCCTCCCGGCCCGCGTGCTCGTACGTGATCATGGGGGTGCCGGGCTGGTCGGGCGTGGCCTGGAGCAGCGCGACGACGCCGAGCGCGGCGCCCACGGCGAGGGCGGCGGCGAGCGCGACGGTCAGTGCGGCGGCGAGCAGTCTGGACATCGCAGGGTCAGCCTCTCTGTCCGGATCCGTCCGGATTCGGTGCGCGGTCATGCCCCACCCGGGCGTCCCGCCCCTGCCTGTCCGGGCCAGTTTCGACAAGCATTGACACCTCGTCAAGAGGCGCCTACGGTTCCCGGCCCATACCGAACGCGCACGTTCCCGTCACGTTCCTCCACTTCCTGGAGCGCCCGGATGCGCCGTCATGCCTCCCCGTTTTCCCTGATCACGCTGGGTCTCGGCACATTTTTGCTGGTCCTCGCCCCACTGCTCGCCTGGTACGTGGAACCGCGTGCCGCGGTGAACCCGATCGACATCGACACCACCGCCGTCTACGAGGGCACCGGCAGCGTCTTCGACCTGGAACGCGTCGAGACGGTGCCCGGCCAGAAGATCACCGTCACCCAGCGGGTCCGCGGCGACGTGGCCGAGAGCGAGCGCAGCGGCGCCGCGGTCTGGGACGTGATCACGTCCGTCGACACCGAGAAGTCGCTGCCCGCCTCCGACCCGCACGACGCGCTGGACTTCACCCCGCACCGGTGGGTCAGCGACCGCGACACCAACCGCCCGGTGCACTGCTGCGGCGAGAAGCCCTACATCGAGGGCGAGGCGTACCTGAAGTTCCCCTTCGACGTGCAGGAACGGTCCTACCGCTGGTGGGACAACACCCTCGGCGCGACGGTGGTCCTGCACTACGAGGGCCGCAAGCGGATCCGCGGCTACGAGGGGATGCGTTTCACCGCCGAGGTCCCGGCCACGCGGACCGGCACCCGGCTGGTCCCGGGCAGGCTCGTGGGCGAGCCGGACCGGCCCCAGGTGCTGGCCGAGGAGTGGTACGCCAACCACGGCATCGAGCTGGTCGTGGACCAGGCCACGGGCCGGGTCGTCTACGCGCGGACCGGTCCGCGCCAGACCCTGCGCGCCCCCGGCGGCGAGAAGGACGCGGCCGTGCTCCTGGACAGCCGGAAGCTGGCGTTCACGGAGGCGACGCAGAAGTTCGCGGTGGACCAGGCGCGCAGCGACAGCGGCCGGCTGCGTCTGCTGGGCACGACGCTGCCGGTCGGAGCGGCCGCCGCCGGCTGTGTGCTCGCGGTGACCGGTGGGGTTCTGGTGGCCCGTGGCCGGAAACCCCGGACCGGTCCCGGTATGCCGGAATCACCGGAAACGCCGCGCACCACCCTCACGAAATGACGTGACGTCAGCTCTCGCAGGCCGCGAAATTGTCACGCCGGTGAGTAGCCCTGGCGAACGGCTGGGCGAAAACTGTCCAACCCCACCCGAGCACATCCCGTCCACACCCCCCTCCCAGGAACGGCTCAGGAACCCCACAGCACGGCACCACCGGGGCCCGGCCGCAGCGCGGCCCCCGCCCCCTCCCCACGCCGAGTTCCGCACTCCGAGACGAGTTGGAGCACCGATGCCCCAGCACGTGCCCTCCTCGCTGCGCCCCGCGTCCCCCAGCGCGCCGCAGCACCCTCCGGCGCTCCCCCCGCATCCGCGCCGGATCACCTTCCTCGCCCACCGCGACCTGGGCAATCCGTCGGCCGGCGGATCCGAGCTGCTGGTCGACCGGCTCGCCGACGGACTGACCCGGCTCGGCCACCAGGTCACCCTGCTGTGCGGCGGGCCCGCGTCCTGCCGCGACTACCGCGTGGTGTCCGCGGGCGGCGCCTACGGCCACTATCTGCGGGCCCGCTCGGCCTTCGCCCGCCAGGTCGGCGAGACCGACCTGCTGGTCGAGGTGTGCAACGGCATGCCGTACCTGGCGCCGCTGTGGCACCGCGGGCCCACGCTGTGCCTGGTCAACCACGTGCACACCGACCTGTGGCGGATGCGGTTCGGCGGCCCGCTGGCGCCGGCCGCGCGGCTCGGCCGCAGGTTGGAGCACTGGGCGCTGACCGGTTACCGGCAGCGCGGGCTCCTCGTCGCCGTCTCCCCGTCCACCGCCCACGCCCTGCGCGCCATCGGCGTCGAACGCGAGCGCATCCGGGTCGTGCACAACGGCGTCGAGGAACCCGGCCCGCGCGCCGACCGCTCCCCCGAGCCGCTGTTCGTGGCGGTGGGACGACTCGTCGAGTACAAGCGGATCGACCTGCTGCTGCGGCTGTGGGAACGGGTCCGCCCCGTCACCGGGGCCGGCTGCTGATCGTCGGCGACGGGCCCGAACGGGAGCGGCTGGAGCGGCTGGCCGGCCCCGGCGTGGAGTTCACCGGCCATGTGTCCGAGGCTGAGAAGCACCGGCTGCTGTGCGCGGCCTGGCTGCTGCTGCATCCGTCGGCGGTGGAGGGCTGGGGGCTGGTCGTGACCGAGGCCGCGGCCCGCCGGACCCCCACGGTCGCCTTCGACGTGCCCGGCCTGCGGGACTCCGTGGTGGACGGCGAGACGGGGGTGCTGGCGCACGGCGAGTCGTCGTTCGCGGCGGCCTGGTGCACGCTGGCGCTGTCCGCACGGCGCCGGGAGCTGATGGGCAAGGCGGCGCGGGACCGGGCGGCGGCTTACCGCTGGGAGCGGACGGTGCGGCAGTTCCGGGCGGTCGCCGCGGAGGCGGTGAGGGGCGGGGGCGGTGACGGTGTCGCCTAATCGCCGTGCGGGTGAGGCTGTCGGGCGAGTGCGGGTTCGTCGTGGCCTGTCGCGCAGTTCCCCGCGCCCCTTCCCGGCGTCTCCGTCCCGGCGAGTCAAAGACCCGTCGCTTCGACGGTCGCTCGCCCTCTTCCGCGCCTTTCTCCGCGAGCAGGACGACCCCGACACCTGCTACTCCGTCCTCGCCCGGGACGCCGCCGACCAGCTGGAGCACTACGACGGCCCGCTCGCCGGGCGCGTCGTGGTCGACGTCGGCGGGGCAGCGGGCACTTCACCGCCGAGTTCCGGCGGCGGGGCGCGCAGGCCCTGCTGTGCGAGCCCGACGTGCGGGAGCTGGGCGAGCGGCCCCCCGAGGGGACCGTGATCGCCGACGGCTATCTGCTGCCGCTGCCGGACGGCGCCGCCGACATCACCTTCTCCTCCAACGTGCTGGAGCACGTGGCCGATCCGCAGACGTTCCTGAGCGAACTGGCGCGGGTGACCCGGCCCGGCGGGCTGATCTACGTCTCCTTCACCAACTGGCTGTCGCCGTGGGCGGGCACGAGTGGGCCCCGTGGCACTACCTCGGCGCCGAGCGGGCCCGCGCCCGCTACCGGCGCCGGACCGGCAGGGACGCCAAGCACACCCTCGGCGAGAACCTGTTCCCCGTGCACGTCGGCACCACCCTGCGGCAGGTGCGCGCCCGCGACGACGTCCGCGTCGTCGCCGCCCGCTCCCGCTACTGGCCCTTCCTCGCGGAGGCCGTCGTCAAGGCGCCCGGCATCCGCGAGTTCGCCACCTGGAACCTCCTCCTCATCCTCCGGCGGTGTCCTTCATGACGACCACGGTCCAGGCTCCCCCACCCGCAGCCGCCCCCGCCCCCGCGGCCCATGCGGGCCCGCCGGACGGCCCGCGCTCACGGCGCTGGCTGCTGGGGTTCTGGGCCGTCGTGTTCGTGCTGTTCCTGGCCGCGCAGCCGGGCCGGCAGACCTTCGACACCAAACTCGGGGTGACCGTCGACCCCGGCCGGTTCCTCGGCGGCCTGGGCGGGCTCTGGCACGACCAGAACTCCTTCGGCGGCATCCAGGACCAGTACGTCGGCTACCTGTGGCCGATGCTCCCCTTCTACTGGGTGGCGGACCTGGTCCGGCTGCCGGTGTGGGTGGCGGAACGGCTGTGGATGTCGCTGATCGTCACCGTCGCCTTCTGGGGCGCCCTGCGCCTCGCGGAACGGCTGGGCGTCGGCAGCGGCCCCTCCCGGCTGCTCGCGGCGACGGCGTACGCCCTGTGGCCGGTGTTCACGATCGTCGTCGGCTCCACGTCGGCCGCCGCGCTGCCCGGCGCGTTCCTGCCGTGGGTGCTGCTGCCGCTGGCCGACCCGCGGTACGCCGCCCGCGTCGCGGCACTGCGCTCGGCGCTGCTCGTGCCGTTCATGGGCGGGGTGAACGCCGCCTCGACGCTGGCCTCCCTGCTGCCGGTCGGGCTGTACCTGCTGTCCCGGCCGCCCGGCCCCCGCAAGTGGCGGCTGATCGCCTGGTGGGCGCCGGCGGTGGTCGTGGTGACGGCCTGGTGGTGGATCCCGCTGCTGCTCCTCGGCGCCTACGGGGAGAACTTCCTGCCGTACATCGAGACCGCCGAGACGACCACGTCCACCATGTCGGCGACGGAGGCGCTGCGCGGCGCCGGCAACTGGGTGGCCTATCTGCACTTCGGCGAGGCGTGGCTGCCGGCGGGCTGGACGGTGGCCTCCAGCGTCCTCGTCGTCGTCTGCTCGGCGCTCGCGGCCGGGCTGGGCCTGGCCGGGCTGGCCCGGCGGGACATGCCGGAGCGGCGGTGGCTGGTGCTGACCGTGCTGGTGGCGGCCCTGGTGCTGCTCGCCGGATACGGCGGCGCGTTCGGCGCGCCGTTCCACGACTCGGTGCGGGACTGGCTGGACGGCTGGCTGGCCCCCTTCCGGAACATCTACAAGTTCCAGACCGGCCTGGCGCTCGCCCTCGTGCTGGGCCTGGCCCAGGTGACGGCCGCCGCGTCCCTCCCGCGCCGGGCGGCGGCCCGCGCGCGCCGGTTCCCGCCGCTCGCGGCCACCGTGCTGATCCTGCCCGGGCTGCTGTGGCCGTACCTGAACGGCGGGATCCTCAGCCCGGGCTCGTTCCGGGAGATCCCGGCGTACTGGCAGGCCACGGCCGACTGGCTGGAGAAGTACTCCCCCGACTCCCGGGCCCTGGTCGTCCCGGCGACGGCGCACGGCATCCACACCTGGGGGTCGACCATCGACCAGCCGCTCGACGCGGTCGCGGACTCCCGCTGGGCGCAGCGCGACTACGTGCCGTTCGGCACCCCCGGCAACCGGCGCGCCATGGACGCCGTCGAGCAGGCCCTGATGACCGGCGGGGAGATACCGGGCCTCGCCGACTTCCTGAGCCGCGCCGGGATCCACTACGTCGTCGTCCGCAACGACCTCGACCCCGACCAGATCGGCCACGTCCCCACGGCCACGGTCAAGCGGGCGCTGGAGCAGTCCGGGTACGAGCGGGTGACCGGGCTCGGCCCGGTGACGACCGGCGGGGTGATCGCCGACGACACGCCGCTCCAGGTG
The DNA here is from genome assembly GCA_003248315.1 of Streptomyces sp. SW4. GTDB lineage: Bacteria > Actinomycetota > Actinomycetes > Streptomycetales > Streptomycetaceae > Streptomyces. The sequence continues at coordinate 3,571,500 of QKWM01000004.1, read as the reverse complement.
GAGGGCTGTACCCGCGGCAGCGGGCGGTGGAGATCTACCGGCCGGCCGATGCGGACGTGCCCCGGCCGGGGCAGGCCGGGCTGGCCCCCGTCGCCGGCACGGCCGTCGTCTCCGGCGGACCGGAGGCGCTGCTGCCGCTGGCGGCCGGACTGCGCGGCCGGCCCGCCGTGCTGACCGGCGACCGCCACCCCGGCCTCACCGACCCCGAGGTGCGGGTGACCGGCGACGGACTGCGCCGCGCCGACACCCGGTTCGGCCTGGTCAACGCCAACACCTCGTACACGTACACCCGCCACGAGCGCAACGCGCCGGACGCCGTGCAGAACCCGGGCGAGAAGCCGCACCAGATCCTGCCCACCGAGGGCCTGGAGCACCAGACCGTCGCCGAGCTGCGCGGCGCCCGCTCGGTCACCGCCTCCTCCTACGGCAACTGGCTGTTCCACCTGCCGCAGTACGACCCGGTCAACGCCTTCGACGGCGACCCGGACACCGCCTGGACGGAGGGCTCGGCCGGCTCCCCGGACGGGCAGTGGCTGCGCATCGGCTTCGACGGCTCCTACGACATGCCGGACTCCTTCGAGGTGACGCCGCTGCCGCAGGACGGGGTGCGGCCGGCGGCCACCCGGGTGCAGGTGGAGACCGAGCGGGGCACGCGCACCAGCTTCCTGCGGGCCGACGGCACGGCGCAGACCGTGCGGGCGCCCGCGGGGGCGACCGACTGGATGCGGCTGACCATCGTCGACTCCACCGCCCGCAGGGCCGGGCTGACCGGCGCCGGCTTCGCCGAGATCGCGCTGCCGGACATCCAGGTCACCCGCCTGCTGCGGCTGCCCACGGACGCGGCGCGCTCGGCGTCCGCCGCCGAGATCGTCTCCCTGCACCGCGCGGCCGACCCGACCGGGCTGTCCCCGACCGGCACCGAGGCGGGGCTGCACCGCCGCTTCACCACGGCCGCCGACGGCACGTTCGAGGTGCGGGCGAGCGCGGTGCCCGTGCCGGGCCCGGCCCTGGACGAGCTGCTGTACGAGGTGGCGCCCGAGCGGCGGGCGCGGATCACCGCCACCGCCGACTCCACCGCGCGCCTCGGCGCGGGTCTGTCGGCGCGCAACCTCACCGACGGCGATCTGACGACGGCGTGGATCGCCGGCGACCGGCCCACGATCCATCTGCGCTGGGCGGGCAAGGTGCCGGTCGACAAGCTGGTGCTGGCCGCCGCGGGCGGGCTGTCCACCCGGCCCACCCAGGTGCACATCAGCTCACCCGACGGCGCGGTGATCGCCGGAGTCGACGAGAACGGCTGGGTCCGCTTCGAGCCGATCACCACCGACCGGCTGGACATCACCGTCACCGAAACGGCCCCGCTGACCCTGCACAACCCGGTCGTCGACGAGAAGCTCCGGCTGCCGGTGGGCCTGACCGAGGCCCACGTCCCGGCACTGGAGGAGCTGCGCACCCCGCGGCCGGACGCCGGCCGGGAGTTCACGCTGCCCTGCGGCCGGGGCCCGGACGTCGCACTGGACGGCGAGCTGTACCAGACCTCCGTCGAGGGCACGGTGGGCGACCTGGCCGAGCGGCGGCCGGTCCGGGTGACGCTGTGCCAGGAGGGCCGGGAGGACGCCGAGGTGGAGCTGCCGGCCGGTGCGCACCGGCTGGAGGGCGGTGACGCGGGCCCCCTGACGCTGACCGGCGTGACCCTGACCCGCGGCTCGCTCGGCGACGCCCCCGCCGCCGGGCGGAAGCTGGAGGTCCGCGACTGGCTGGGCGACCGCCGCGAGCTGACCGTCGGCTCCGGCGCCGCGTCCTACCTGACCATGTACGAGAACGTCAACGACGGCTGGAAGGCCACGCTGAACGGCGAGGAGCTGACGCCGGTGCGGCTGGACGGCTGGCAGCAGGGCTGGCGCGTCCCGGAGGGCGCCGGCGGCTCGGTGAAGCTGTCGTACGAGCCGGCGACGACGTACGACGCCGCGCTGATCGGCTCCGGCGTGGGCATCGCCGCGCTGATCGGCCTGGCGCTGTGGCGGCGGCGCGAACCCGGCCCGGACGCGCCGCAGCCGCCGGCCCCGGCGCCCGGCCCTGGCTGGGGACGGTGGCGGTGACGCTGGTGGGCGTGGTGATCGCCGGATGGTGGGCGCTGCTGGTGCCGGCGCTCGCGGTCCTGGCGTGGCGGCGTGCGGCACTGCTGGCGCCGGTGGCCTTCGCGGCCCTCGCGGGAGCCGGCATCGCCGCCGCGACCGGGGCCGGTGAGCCGCCCGGGCGGGTGCGGGCGCCTTCGGTCACGTCGCGCAACTGCTGGCGCTCGTCGGACTGTTCGCGGCGCTGGTGAGCTGGGGCCCGCCGGAGCCCGCCGCCGGCTCCCCGGCGGAGCCGGTGAGCGACCCGGACGCGCCGACCCGGCCGCTGCCCGGCGTCGCCGGGGAGAGAGGGGAGCGGGCATGACGGCCGTGGGGGCCGGCCGGGCCACGGCACCGGTGCGCATCCCGTTCCCGGTGGTGGACGAGGTGGCGCGGCACTGCCTCCAGGAGGAGGAGCCGGAGACCGTCCACATCGAGGTCCACCTGCCCGGCCGCATCGACGTGCCCCGGCTGCGCGGGGCCGTCGCCGAGGCCCTGCTGCGTCACCCGCGCATCCTGATGCGGGAGGCGCCGGGCCCCTGGTACCGCCGCCGGTACGAGTGGGAGCTGACCCCGGCGCCCGATCTGGACGTGGTGAGCGTGGCGCCGCCGGGGCGCGGAGCGCTGCGGGACGCGCGGACCCGGGCGCTGGCGAAGGCGCCCCGCTGTCGGCGGCGCCGCCGGTCCGGCTGGAGGTGGTGCGGGACGCGGGCCGGGAGACCCGGGCGGCGGGGAAACGGTCCTGCTGCTCACCATCAACCACACCGCCCTCGACGGCCCCGCCTGTCTGCGGGTGCTGGCCACGGCCGCGGAGCTGTACGGCGGCCGGGACAACTCCCCGCGGCAGCGCCCGTCCGCGCCGTGGACGAGATACCGCGGGACATCGCCGGCCCTCCCCTGGTCCCGCCCGGCCCGGGTGGCCCCGGGCTCCCCCGAACCGTCCCCCGGCAACGGCATGCTGGTCGCCGAACTCGCCCTGCCGCACCGCCCCAGGGGCGCCGCCTACACCGTCAACGACCAGCTCATGGTCGCCACCGCCGCACCGTCGCCCACTGGAACCGGGAGCACGGCGCCCGGCCCCGCCCGCTGCGGATCACCATGCCGGTCGACGACCGCCCCCGGGACGCGGGCATGCCCATCGGCAACGGCACCCGCCTGGTCGAGGTCCCCTTCGCCTCCGAGGAGACGGACACCGACGACCTGCCGGCGCTGCTGCGCCGCACGGCCGCCCGCACCCGCGCCCTGAAGGCGCTGCCGCGTCCGCAGCTCGGTCACGGCGCCGCCCTGCTCACCTCCCCCTGGGCGCCGGTCGCCGCCCGCGCCGCCCTCACCCGCGCCCTGCGCCGGGCCGCCGCGCCGTGGACGTCGACGACCCTGCTCAGCAACATCGGCCGGATCCCCTACCCGCTGGACTTCGGCGAGGACGCCGGCCGCGCCCACGCCGTGTGGTTCTCGGCCCCGGCCCGGATGCCCCGCGGCCTGACCGTCACCACGGCCTCCACCGCCGGCCGCCTCCACCTCGTCCTGCGCTGGTCGCGGTCGCTGCTCGGGCACGGCGACGGCGCGCGTCTGCGGGACCTGTTCGAGCACCATCTGCGCGCCACGGAGGTGACGCCGTGACCTCGGCCCCGCCCGGCCCGCCGGGCTGCGCGACTTCTACGAGAACCCCGCCGTCCCCGTCGCCTCCGGCACGCGGCGCAGCATCCGCCAGGCCCGGATGCTGGCGCGGGCGCTGCGCTCCGAGGCCGGCCCGCAGACGGTGCTGGACGTCGGCTGCGGCGACGGCACCGCCGCCGCGAGCGCCGCCCCTACCTCCCCGGGCACCGGATCGTCGGCGTCGACTGGTCCCAGGACGCCCTGCGCCGGGCCCGCACCCGGATGGGGCACGCGGTGCGCGGCGAACTCACCGGCGGCGGGCTGCCGTTCCGCACCGGGGCGGCCGACGCGGTGCTGTTCAGCGAGGTCGTCGAGCATCTGGTCGACCCGGACTCCGCCCTGGACGAGATCCGCCGCGTGCTGCGTCCGGGCGGCCATCTGATGCTGTCCACCCCCAACCTGGCCGCCTGGTACAACCGGGCGCTGCTGCTGGCCGGTGTCCAGCCGGTGTTCTCCGAGGTGAGCCTGCGGGCCGTCCACGGCCGCCCCGGCTCGGAGGTCGTCGGTCACCTGCGGCTGTACACCGCCCGCGCGCTGCGGGAGTTCGTGACGGCGGCCGGCTTCGACGTCGTACGTCTCGGGGGCGCGCCCTTCCACGGGGTGCCGCGCCCGCTGCGCCCGCTGGACCGGCTGGCGTCGGCCCGGCCGTCGCTGGCGTCGATCCTGTTGCTGCACGCGCGCCGGACGTAGAGGGGGGCGCTGCGGATGTGGTGGGGAGTGGCCGCCGCCTTGCTGGCGAACGTGCTGTACAGCACCGGGTTCGTCCTGGAGAAGCGGGCGCTGGCCGCCCTGCCGGAGGTGAGCGTGCGCCGGCCGGCCCGGCTGCTGCGGCTGGTGCTGGGCAGCCCGCTGTGGATCGGCGGAGCGCTCGCCCTCGCCTCCGGGTTCGCCGCGCAGCTCGTCGTCTACCGCACCCTGCCGATAGCGGCCGCGCAGGGCATCTTCGTCTCGGGCCTGGTGCTGCTGGTGCTGCTGTCCGCCCGGCTGCTCGGCGAGGAGACCAGCGGCCGGGAGCGGTACGCGCTCGCCGCGATCCTCGGCGCGCTGCTGATGGTGGTGCTGTCGCTGCGCGAGGGCGCGGAGACGGTCGGCGAGGACGCGCCGTACCCGCTGGTGCTGCTGGTGTGCGTGCCCTCGCTGGCGGCCGGGGTGTGGCTGTACCGGTCGGCCGAGCGCCGCGCCGGGCGCCGCCACCGGCTGCCGACGACGGGTGTCGAGTACGGGGTGGCGGTCGGCCTGCTCTACGGCGTCAGCTCCCTCGCCATCAAGGGCGTGTCGGGGCATCTGTCGGCCGACGGGCCGGGCGGCGCCCTGCTGGACGTCCTGCGCTCCCCCTATCCGTACCTGCTGCTGTTCACCGGCGCGTTCGGCCTGGTCATGTCGCAGGCCGCGCTGCAACGCTGCCGGGCCTCCCTGATCGTGCCCGTGTGCACGACCGTGACCTGCCTGTACACGGCGGTGCTCGGCACGTTCTCGTTCGGCGAGGCCCTGCCCGAGGACCCGGCCCGGCTGGCGCTGCGCGTCACCGGCACGGTGCTCGCCCTCGCGGTGCTGCTGAGCATGCCGAAGCACGACGCCGCACCCCGACCCCCCATCGGCGCCAAGGAGCTGACCCCGCCATGACCCCCGACGACCCGCTGCTGAAGATCCTCGCCTGCCCGCTCGACAAGGGCCCGCTGCACCTGCTGGTGCCCCGGGCCGGCTCCGCCGAGGGGGAGTCGCTGTACAACCCCCGGCTGCACCGTCGCTACCCGATCGTCGACGGCATCCCGCAGCTGCTGCCCTCCTCCGGGGTGCAGGTCCCGGAGGACGAGCACGAGGACCTGCTGCGGCGGATGGCGCGGTGACCGGCGCCGCGCCCCGCACCCTGGCCGCCCGGCTCGCGCCGCTGCTGCCCCGGCGGCTGGTGGCGGCGACGGCACGGGCGGTCTACCCCCGGTTCGAGCCGGAGCTGGCGCGGCTGGCCGAGCTGTGCCCGCCCGGCTGCGGCACGGCCGTCGACGTGGGCGGCTGGTACGGCCCGTGGACGCACCGGCTGGCCCGGCACGCCCGGGAGGTGGTGTGCGTCGAGCCGGTCCCCCACCTGGCCCGGCTGCTGGCCGCCGGCGCCCCCGCCAACGTCCGCGTGGTGCGGGCCGCCGCCTCCGACCGGCCCGGCATCGCCCGCCTGTGGCTGCCGGCGGACGACACCGGGGACCGGGGCGTGTCGTCGCTGATCCGGCGCGACATCCACGCCCGCGCCCTGGACGTGCCGTGCGTCGCCCTGGACGACCTGGGGCTGACGGACGTGGGGTTCGTCAAGGTCGACGTGGACGGCAGCGAGGCGGCGGTGCTGCGCGGGGCGACGGGCCTGCTGGCCCGCGACCGCCCGGCCCTCTTCGTCGAACTGGAGTCCCGTATCCAGCCGATCGCACCGGTCGTGACCTATCTGTCGCTGCTGGGCTACGACGGCTGGGTGCTGCCCGGCTCCTCGTGGGTGCCGCTCGCCGACTTCCCGCTGGAGTCGCACCAGGCCGCGGCCTCCTGGGTGGTGACCGGCGGGCTGCTCCCCCGGATCCTGCCGTTCCGCTCCGGCCCCCGGTACGTCAACTCGGTGCTGTTCCTGCCGGACGGCCGGCGCCCGGGAACGCGCTCCGTGGGCGACGATGGGACCCATGCCGACCGGAAAGCGCCCCGCTAGCCCCTTCACACGGCTCGACTTCCAGCTCGTCCTGCTGCGCCGCATGGCCGACCACAACCCGGACCTGGTGGCGGACGCCCGCCGGGCGCTGGGCGCCTCGATCACGGACATGCGGGAGGCGAACAAGCGCTGGCAGGCGATGGTCCGCTCGCCCCGCTCCCGTTCGGCCGCGTCGCGCTACCGCTCGGTCCTGGGCGAACCGGAGTCGGTGACTCCACGCCGGATCGGCGACCTGGAGTGCGAGGCCCGCCTGTGGCCGCTCCCCCTCTGGCCCGACCTGCGCTTCGAGGTCCTCGTCGCCGCGAACGGCGCGGTCTGGAACGAGTGGCTGGTGCGCGCACCGGGGGCCCGGGCCCCCGAGCTGCGCACCCTGGACGACCTCTCCCCCTGGTCGTGCACGGTCGACGAGGCGGCCCGCGCCTTCGCCCCCGCCCGCCCCCTCCAGGGCTCCGCCCCCACCCGCTGGGGGCTGGCCTTCACGGCGCCGGACGCCGAGGGGGTGCCCCGGCCGGTGGTCGCGGAGTTCACGTGGGGGCTGCTGCAGCGGACGGCGGTGGAAGCCCTTGACCTCGACCTTGGTCGAGGTCACAGGGTGGGGCCATGACGACTTCCGACGGCACGATGCTCCTGTTCCGCAACACCATGCGCATCACCGAGGGCCACCTGGAGGCCTTCCGCGACGCCATCGAGCACGCCGTGGCGTTCGCGGAGCGGCACGGGCCGCAGCTGATGGTGCAGACGTTCGTCGACGAGGAGCGGATGCTCGCGCACAGCTTCCAGCTCTACCAGGACTCCGACGCGGTCCGCACCCACTGGAAGCTGGCCGACCCGTACATCCAGGAGGTGATGCGCCACTGCGAGGTGGAACGTTTCGAGGTGTTCGGCGAACCGGACGCCGAGGTGGCCGAGGGCGTGCGCGCGGCGCTCGGCGAGCGGACCGAGCTCACGTTCTCCCCGTGCGTCGCGGGCTTCCTCCGCTTCGGCCCCGGGCCGGCGGCGTCGGACCGGTGAGGGGGCGTCAGCCCAGCGGCTGCGGCGTCCAGTCGGCGTGCCGCAGGATGGCCCGTACCGTCGCGCCGGACGGGGCCAGCCGGAGGGCGGCGTTGCGCAGGGCGATGCCCAGCGGATGGGCCAGCTGCTGCCCCATCCGGCCCGCCTGACGCGCGGCCCGCGCCACGGACTGGCTGCGCGGACGGCGCTCGGCGTCGTACCGGGCCAGCGCCGAGGCGACCGTGGGACCGGTGGCGAGTGCGGCGGCCAGCGTGGCCGCGTCCTCCAGGGCCTGGCAGGCGCCCTGGCCGAGATTGGGGGTCATGGCGTGCGCCGCGTCGCCGAGCAGGACGATCCGGCCGTCGGTGAAGGAGGGCAGGGGCGTCACCAGTTCGTGGATGTCGTGGTGGAGCACCGCCTCCGGCCGGGTGGCGTCCAGCAGCGCGGGGATCGGGTCGTGCCAGCCGGCGAAGCGGCGGCGCATCGCGGCGAGGGCGTCCGGGTGGCGCCTGCCGGGCGGCGCGTTGAGGACGGCGTGCCACTCGGCGCGGCCGTCGGCGAAGGTGATGTGGCCGAACTCGGCGCCCCTGCCCCAGGTCACCTCGAAGTCGGTGCGCAGCTCCACCGGGCGCTCGGTGATGGCGCGCAGCACCGTCGAGCCGCTGTGGACGGGGCCGGGGTGGCCGGGGAACAGGGCGCGGCGCAGCCTGCTGCGCACGCCGTCGGCCGCCACCACCAGGTCCGCCTCCAGGACGCGGTCTCCCGCCGCGACGCGCGGCCGGTCGGGGTCCGAGCGGTCGACGGCGGTCACCTCGGACCCGATGACCAGGCATCCGGGCGGCAGCGCCTCCCGCAGCAGGCGGTGCAGCTCGGCCCGGGGGATGCCGACGATGGCGGTGCCCAGCTTCCGCTCCAGCTCCCTGCCGTCCATCCGGGCCAGCCAGGTGCCGGCGGGGGTGCGCGTGCCGCCGGTGTACTGGGGCCGGGCGGCCGCGCGCAGCGCCCGGCCGACGCCGAGGACGTCCAGGGCGCGGATGCCGTTGGCGTGCAGGGAGATGCCCGCGCCGGCGTCGGCCAGGGTGGGGCGCGTTCGACGACCGTCACCTCCCAGCCGATGCGGCGCAGGCCGATGGCGGCGGCCAGCCCGCCGATGCCCGCCCCCACGACCACCGCGCTGCCGTTCATGCCGAACCCCTCTCTCCGCCGTCCCGGCCACGTCCGCCGCCGCCTTCTACAGCTGTAGAAGCCGGCGCCACCGCGAGGATACCGCCGCCCTTCTACAGGTGTAGAAATGGGGGTGACCGACGATCGACGTACCCTCCTCGCCGACACGGCCGTCTCCGTGCTCGCCGACGAAGGGATGCGCGGGCTGACCCACCGCGCGGTGGACCGGGCGGCGGGGCTCCCGCCGGGCACCACCTCCGCCTACTTCCGCACCCGCAAGGCGCTGCTCACCGCCCTGGCCGAACGGCTGGTCGCCCTCGACCAGGCAGAGCTGCGGGAGGCCGGCGGCCGCACGCCCGCACCGCGCGACGCCGAGGAATTGGTCGCCGCGCTCACCGCGTTCGCCGGGCGCCGGCTCACGGGAGAGGGCCGACGCCGCTCCCTCGCGCGCTACGCCTGCGCCATCGAGAGCGTCCACCACCCCGAACTGCGGGTGGTGCTCGCCCCGCGCCGGAACACCGCGCGGCAGACCGTCCACGACTTCCTGGCGGCCCGGGGCGTGCCGGACCCCGGCCCCCGCACCGTACGGCTGCTGACCTGCGTGGACGGCCTGGTCTTCGACCGCCTGGTGACCGGCGGCCACGTACCGGAGGACGACATCCGCCCCCTGGTCTCGGCCGCCCTGACCTGACCTCCCCGACCCGACCCCCGGCCCCGGTCCGGCTCTCCTGACCTCGCGGCGGCGTGACGTGGATCAACCTGTCTGCCGTGCGGAACGCCTCGGTCCGTGGGGTAGGAACCGGCAGAGTTGTCCCCGCACCGGCACGCACGAGCGAACGAACGAGGAGTTCCTGTGCCCTCTCTGTTTCCCGCCCTGACGGGCGACCCGGGTGGCAGGGCCGCCCTTCGGTTCGGTGAACGCTCCCTGAGCTATGCGGAGCTGGCCGCGGCGGCCGGTGTCACGGCCGGACGGATCCGGGGCGCCGGGCGGGTCGCCGTCTGGGCGACGCCGGCGCCGCAGACGGCGGTCGGTGTCGTGGCGGCGCTGCTCGCCGGGGTGGCCGCCGTGCCGCTCAACCCGAGGTCCGGGGAGAAGGAGCTGCGGCACATCGTCGGCGACAGCGAGCCGTCGCTGGTCCTCGCCGCCCCGGACGCCGGCGACCTGCCCGCCCCGCTCGCCGGACTGCCCCGCCTCGACGTCGGCGTGCCCGCCGCCCACGCCGCGACCGGGGACGTGCCCGACGACCGGGACCTCGACCCGGCCGCCCCCGCGCTGGTCGTCTACACCTCCGGCACCACCGGCCCGCCCAAGGGCGCCGTCCTTCCCCGGCGGGCGATCGCCGCGACGCTGGACGCGCTCGCCGACGCCTGGCGGTGGACCGCGGACGACGTGCTGGTGCACGCCCTGCCCCTGTTCCATGTGCACGGGCTGGTGCTCGGGATCCTCGGGCCGCTGCGCCGGGGCGGATCGGTGCGCCACCTCGGGAGGTTCAGCACCGAGGGGGTGGCCCGGGAGCTGACCTCCGGGGCGACCATGCTGTTCGGCGTCCCGACGATGTACCACCGCATCGCCGAGGCCCTGCCGGACGAGCCGGAGCTGGTCAAGGCGCTCGCCGGGGCGCGGCTGCTGGTCTCCGGCTCGGCCGCGCTGCCCGTGCACGACCACGAGCGGATCGCCGCGGCGACGGGCCGGCGGGTCGTCGAGCGGTACGGCATGACCGAGACGCTGATGAACACCAGCGTCCGCGCCGACGGACCGGCGCGTGCGGGCACGGTGGGCGTGCCGCTGCCGGGGGTCGAACTGCGGCTGGTCGCGGAGGACGGCACGCCGGTCACGGAGTTCGACGGGGAGAGCGTCGGCGAGATCCAGGTGCGCGGGGCGAACCTGTTCACCGGGTACCTGAACCGGCCCGAGGCCACCGCCGCCGCCTTCACCGCCGACGGCTTCTTCCGCACCGGCGACATGGCGGTCCGCGACCCCGACGGCTGCGTCCGCATCGTCGGCCGCAAGGCCACCGACCTGATCAAGAGCGGCGGCTACAAGATCGGCGCCGGGGAGATCGAGAACGCCCTGCTGGAGCACCCGGCGGTGCGGGAGGCCGCCGTGACCGGGGAGCCGGACCCCGATCTGGGCGAGCGGATCGTGGCGTGGGTGGTGCCGGCGGACCCGCACGCGCCGCCGGCCCTGGAGGAACTGGCCGAGCACGTCGCGCAGCGCCTCGCGCCCCACAAGCGGCCGCGCGTCGTCCGCCACCTCGACGCCCTCCCCCGCAACGACATGGGGAAGGTCATGAAGCGGGCGCTGACCCATGGCTGACCCGTCCCGCCCGGCCGCCGCCCGGCTCTCCGCCCGCGAGGTCCTCGCCCTCGTCACCGACGACTTCGCCGAACTGCCCTGCCCGAGCGGGACTCCGCCCCCGACGGGCCGCTCGGCTGGGACGGCTACGACGCCGCCCGCGCCCGCGCCGCCGAGCGCACCGGCGAGCGGGAGTCCGTCGTGTGCGGGACCGGCACCGTGGACGGCACCCGGGCGGTGCTGATCGCGTTCGAGTTCGGCTTCCTCGGCGGCTCGCTCGGGCAGCGCACCGGCGACCGCCTGGAGGCGGCGTACGAGCACGCCCGCGCCCACCGGCTGCCGGTGGTGCCGCTCGTCGGGACCGGCGGCAGCCGGATGCAGGAGGGCATGCTCGCGCTGACCCAGTTGCAGCGGGTGGCGCGCCAGTCGGTGCTGACCCGGCGGGCCGGCCTGGCGCAGGTGGCCGTCCTGCGGGACCCGGCGACCGGCGGGGGCTGGGCCACGCTCGGCGCGGGGCCGACGTGGTGCTCGCGCTGCCCGGCGCCCAGGTCGGTTTCGCCGGCTCGCGGGTCCGGCCGCCGGACGCGGACCCGGCGGCGTACACGGCTGAGGCGCAGGTCGCGGCGGGGTCGGCGGACGCCGTCGTGGCCCCCGGCGAGCTGCGCGGCACGCTGGGCCGGTGGCTGCGGCTGCTGACGGCGCCGTCCGCCGCGCCGGCGCCGGTGCCCGAGCCGCTCGGCGCGACCCGTCCGGCCGCCACCGGCCGGGAGGCGGTGCGCCGGGCCCGCGCGCCCGAACGCCCCCGGGCCCGCGCCTATCTGGACGCCTACTTCACCGACCGGGTGGAGATCAGCGGCGACCGCTGCGGCGGCACCGATCCCGAGGGCATGCTGTGCGGCTTCGGCGAGCACGCGGGCCGCACGATCGCCTACGCCGCCCAGACGGGGCCGCGACCCGCCCCGCCGGATACCGCACCGCCACCCGGCTGATCCGGCTCGCGGACCGGCTCGGCATCCCGGTGCTGACACTGGTGGACACCCCGGGCGCCGCCAACGACGCGGCGGCGGAGCGGGAGGGCGTGGGGCCGGCCGTCGCCGCCCTGTTCGGCGCCGTCGCCGAGGCCCGTACGCCGATCACCACGCTGGTGATCGGCGAGGGCGGTTCGGGAGGCGCGCTGGCGCTGGCGGCGCCCGGCAACACCTGGGCCACGCCGGACAGCTACTTCTCCGTCATCGCGCCCGAACTGGCGGCGGCGATCCTGAAGCGCCCGCCGGCGCAGGTGGAGGCGACCGCGGACCAACTCCGCCTCGCGCCAGGCGACTTGGCGGCGCTGGGCGTGATCAGAATCCGAACAGGGGATCAGGTGTTCCCTGGAACAGGTGATCGTCGCTCATGAGCACGCCTGAGGCCCGTGAGACCAACGAGACTGACGGTGTGCAAGCAACGGGCTGCAGACCGTAGTTGTCGCACAGGTCCCACATCAGGCAACACCGCAAGGAGTAGCACGATCATGAACCTTCTCACCGACATCCTCGCCGGCCTCGTCCACTTCGTCGGCTGGCTGGTCTGACGGCCCGAGAAAACACCGGCGGCGCCGCCTCCCCGTCCCAGGGAGGCGGCGCCGTCCGCGTCGTACGGCGCGGGTGAGGCCTACCGGACCCCGAAGGCCCGGATGATCTCCTGGGTCACCGAGCCGCCCGGTCGTCCCGGGCCGACGCCCGCAGCGAGACGTACCGCGCGTCGCGCGGCACGCGCAGCGTGCCCCGCCAGGAGGCCCCGTCTCCGGTGAGCGCGACCCGCTGCCAGGTCGCGCCCTCGTCGTAGGACACCTCCAGTCCTGCCCCGCCGATCCGGCCGGTGTCCGGCGCGCCCTCGACGTACCGCGCGTCGAGACCGACCGGCACCTTCCGCCCGCCGGGCACGTCGCCCGCGAGGTCGGTGCCGACGTCGAAGGCGAGGTTGATCAGCGGCAGGAAGGTCCAGCGGTCCCCGGGGTGGCCGCCGACCGGAAGGTCCACTCGGCGTGTCCCCGCACGCCCAGTTCCCACCGGCCGGGGTCGAGCGCCGTGTCGGTGACGACCCGGTAGGTGCGCTCCTCTGCGGGCGCGTCCCAGACGTAGGCCGTGGAGCCGGTCCCCTCGTCGACGAGTTCCCCGTCCAGGTACACGGCCGTGGTCTGGGACATGCCGCCGTCCTCGCTCCACACGTCGCCGAAGCCGGTGTGGTCCGGTCCGGAGTCGCCCCAGCCGGGGGTGTTGAAGCGCAACTGGCCGCCCATCCGCTGCTGTCCCCAGCCGAGCCCGGTGCCCAGCCACGGGTGCCACACCGGCCGGAACCAGTCCAGGCCGGTCCGCGTGCCGCCCCGGTACGCCACCAGCCCGCTGCGCTGCTCCAGCGCCTCACCGGCGGCGGTGACGGACTCGTGCCACAGCTGGCCGGGCCCGGTGGAGACGTACTCGGTGCGCTCGGCCGGGAGGTCGATCCGCTCCCGGAAGCCCACGCCCACCGGGAAGGTGCCGGTGAGGGAGTACCGGAACTCCCCGCCGCCGACCGGCTTCACCGCGTGGTACCGGGTGTCCAGGACGGCGAGGTCGCGCCGCCCGGGCGCGTAGGTCAGGTCCCGGTCGGGCACGCCCCCGGGGTGGCCCTCCGACAGGTCGTAGGTGTACGGGGTGTTGCGCGTGCCGGTCATGTCGACCCGGCCGGCCTCGCGCAGCCGCTCGGCGTCGGCGGCGTTCAGCGTGGCGATCGGCAACGGCCTGTCGCCGGTCTCCGTGCCCCACCAGGCGTTCAGCCGGCCGGGCCGGTCGTCGGTGACGAACAGCGCCGCGGCGCCCGCGTCCTGCGCGGCCTGCGCGAGGTCCGCCGGGTCGGTGCCGTCACCGAGCCGGGCGAGGACCGCCTTGCCGGCGACACCGGTGAACGGGCCGTCGCCGACATCGGCCAGGGGCAGCCGGGTACGGCCCTCGGTCGGCGTGCCGCCGGGCTGCACGACCGCCTCGCGGACGCCCCGCACCTCCAGCATCGGCTTGCCCAGCCGCCACACCGTCCGGTACTCGAACTCGCCCTCGGTGACCTTCCCGGTCGGCGCCGCGAAGACGCTGTCGTACGTCACCGGCACCTGCACCGCGCCGAACAGGTCGGAGCCGTGCGCGCTGCGGGCGTACTCCATGAGCAGTTGCCGGGTCTCGGTGCGCCGGCCGACGTCGGCCCGGATCTCGCGCAGCTCCCGCCCGTCCAGCGTGACCTCCCGGTTCCGGTCGAGCCGGATCTCGGGCGCCGCGAGGAAGCCGAGCCCCAGCGAGTCGGCGCCGTTGCCGCCGCGCACCTCGAGGAAGGAGGTCAGGCTGTAGGTGCCCGGCTTCAGCCGCAGCCGCAGGGTGCCCGAGTCGCCGACGTGCGCGGGGACGGGGTCGACGCCCTCGGCGAGGTGCTGCACGACGAGGTCGGCGTCGGCCGGGGCGCCCGCCCGGTCCTTGACGTGGACGGTGAGCGTGTACCGCTCCTCCTCCTTGACCAGCCCGAACACGGTGTGCGCGAGGGCCTGCCGCCGGCGGAGGCGACGACGTGCCCGCTGGTGGTGCCCACGGGGCCTTGGCGGCGTCCCCGGTCAGGGTGGTCGACGCGGTCCCGTGCGCGGGCACGGTCAGGGTGGTGTCGGCGAGCACGGCGACGCCCTCGGGGCGCCCTCGGCGGACAGCGTCAGCTCCACGTCGGTGTCCGAGGAGTTCCGGTAGGTGAGGGTCCGGGCGACCGGCTCGTTCTCCTCGTACGGCCAGGCGTGGAAGCCCAGGTCGGCGCTGCCCGTCGCGGTGATCGCGGCGTCGACGGCCGCCGGCACGCTGACCCGGCCCGCGCCGAGGGTGTAGGCGGAGGCGTCGAGCCGCTGCGACGTGGACATCAGGGCGTCCTTCAGCTGGGCGCCGGTCCAGTCGGGGCGGCGCTCGGCGAGCAGCGCGGCCACCCCGGCGACGTGCGGTGTCGCCATCGACGTACCGCTCATCTCCGTGTAGTCGCCGCTGCCCTCGCCGAGCGAGGAGCGGGCGGCGAGGATGTCGACGCCGGGGCGGACAGGTCGGGTTTGAGGGCCTGGTCACCGTGGCGCGGCCCGGCGCTGGTGAACCAGGCGGCCCGGTCGGCGGAGTCGACGGCGCCGACGGTCAGGGCCGCGTCGGCGGCCCCGGGCGAGCCGATCGAGGACGGGGAGCCGGTGTTGCCGGCGGCGACGACGAACAGGGCGCCGGTCTCACGGGAGAGGGTGTCGACGGCCCGTGCCATCGGGTCGGTGCCGTCGCTGGGTTCGGTGGAGCCGAGGCTCATCGAGACGATGTCGGCGCCGACGTCCCGTGCGGCCCACTCCATGCCGGCGATGATCTGCGACTCGCTGCCCGAGCCCTGGTCGCCGAGCACCTTGCCGACGGCGAGGGCCGCGCCGGGCGCCACGCCCTTCTCCTTGCCGCCGGAGGCCGCGCCGCTGCCGCCGACGGTGGAGGCGACGTGCGTGCCGTGGCCGTTGCGGTCGGCGACCTCCTCTCCCTCGACGAAGCTGCGGGACGCGGCGATCCGCCCGGCCAGGTCCGGGTGGCCGGCGTCGACGCCGCTGTCCAGCACGGCGACGGTGACGCCCTTGCCGGTCAGCCCCGCCGACCACGCGTGCGGCGTGCCGATCTGGGCATTGCTTTCGGCCATGTCCGCGTGGACCCGGCCGTCGAGCCACACGCCCGTGATCGCGTCCGTGCGCCGGGTGAACTCCCGCCAGAAGGTGCGCCCCTTGTCCGCCGCGACGGCGGCGCCGCGCACGCTCGGCAGCGACCGCGTCCGCTCGGTGCCGCGCGGCGTGCCGGCCCGCGCGCCCTGTGCGTACGTGACGATCAGCGGCAGTTCGCCGGTCCGTGCGTCGGCGAGCCCCTGCCGCAGCAGCTCGTCCACGTCGAAGAGCCGTTCGTCCAGCGTGCCGGCCCGGAGATACGGCAGCGCCTCGTCCGGTACGACGGTGACCGAGCCGTTCGCGGCCTGGGTGCGCACGGCACCGGTGGCGCCCCGGGGCCGCTCCACGGTGACCGTCCTGCGGCCCTCGCCCAGCTCGGAGACGGTCACGCGGTCGCCGGTGACCAGGGTGACGGTGCGGGCGCCGGCCGGGGGGCCGGCGCCGTCGCGCGCCGCCGCCTCCCGCGCCGCCACCGGCCCGGCCGCCGGCAGCAGCGCGATCGCCAGTCCGGCCGACAGGAGGGCCGCCCCGCGTCTGACAAGTGAGCCGCTCATGCACACCTCTCTTCGTCGAGTGCTGCGACAGAGTCTCAGGGGCCTTGTGCGGCAGGGAGTTGACGGAGGGCGGCGGATTGCTGCCCTGGCGGGTTTCCGCCAGTCGTGCGGGGGACGGCCGACATGGAGCGGCCCATCGTCAAGCACCTTCCGTCACAATGGTGTTCACCGAGGAACGCGACGGAGTTCGCGGTCGAGAACGACAGGAGCGGGGGACGAGCGGCGCCGATGGACGCTTTGGTGGAGTTCAGGACCGAGGACGGCGCCCAGGTGGTGGTCGAGGCGGTCGACGAGGAGTCCGGTGCCCGGCTGGTCTCCCGGGGCGACGGACCGGCCCGGGCGACGCGCACCTTCGAAGGGGCGCTGGACGGTGTGCGGGCGGCGGCGGAGTCCGCGCTGCGGGTCTTCCGGGACGGCTCGCTCCGGCCGGACACCGTGGAGCTGGAGTTCGGGGTGCGGCTGAGCGCGGAGACCGGGGCGATCATCGCCAAGGGCGCGGCGGAGGGGCACCTGGTGGTGAAGCTGACCTGGTCCCCGGGGGCCGGGGGTGCCGCGGGCTCCGCGGGTGCGGACGGGGAGGCCGCCGGCCGGTCATGAGCGGCACCACGTGGCACGCCCGGATCGAGTGCGGCAAGGAGGTCGGCGCCGGCTTCCTCGTCACCGCACGCCAGGTGCTCACCTGCGCGCACGTCGTGCGGTGGAGCGACCGGGCGGAGATCACCGTCGGCTTCCCGGGCCACCCCGGGCTCGGCCGCCTGACCGCCACCGTCGCCGTGCACGGCGGCTGGCAGGGCGGCCCGGCCGACCCCGGCGACCTCGCGGTGCTGGAGCTGGACCGCGAGGTGTCCCTCACCCCGGCGGCCTTCGCCCCGCCCGGCGCGGAGCAGGGCGCCGAACTGGTCGCCTACGGCTTCCCGCAGGGATACGACGAGGGCATGCTCGCCTCCTACCGGGCCCTGCCGGGGCCGCTCATCTCCGGCGAGTGGGTGCAGCTGGAGGCGCTCACCGCGCACGGGCAGCCGCTGGCGGGCGGGTTCAGCGGCGCCGCGGTGACGCTGCCCGACGGCACCGTGGTCGGCATGGTGTCGGCGGTCGCGGGCGCCCGGGACGTGCGGGTCGGCCGGATGCTGCCGGTCGAGGTGATGGCGCGCTACTGGCGGGGCTCGGCGAGCTGGTGCCCACGCCCGGCCACCGCGTGGACGCGCTGAGACGGCTGTACGGGCTGGTCCGCCGGGCCGAGGAGACGGGCCTGGCCTGCGACCCCCGCCGGCTGTACGCGTCGGCCGTGGACGCCTTCGCCCCGCCACCGCCCGAGCGGGGGTTCGCCTCCCTGTGGGCCGCGGCCGCGTTCGTGCAGTGGGAGGTCCCGGACCCGGACGCCGTGACCCGGTTCGCCGACCGGCTCCAGGAGCTGCTGGACGCCCCGCCGCCGAGCCCGGCGCGCTGGTCCCCCATCGTCGTCGAGATCGAGCACAGCGGCGCCGGCGCCGACCAGGTCACCGTCGAGGTGTCCGCGTACCGGGACGGGCAGCGCCGGCCCGTGGGCGCCCGCCGGCTGCCGCGGTCCGCGGTCCGCTCCTACGTGCAGCAGCGCATCGACGACGCCTGCACGCACCTGGCCCCGGGCGCCGACGAGCTCCTGACGTTCGTCCTGCCGCGGGAGCTGCTGAACCTCGGGGTGGCGCACTGGGAGTGCGGCCCGAGGACCGGACGCCGCTCGGCTGCGCCTACCCGCTGGTGGTGACCGACCGGTCCCGGCACCGCGGCGGCCGGCTCCGCCACCAGCTGCGCAAGAAGTGGCGCAAGCTGGACGCCGGCCACGGCGCGACCCTGTACCGCGTCGAGTGCGGCAGCCGGGAGCGCCCCGCGGGGCTGCGCGTGCGGCTGCGCGACGACGCCGAGCTGACCGGGTTCGCCACCGACCCGGCAGGGCGCGGGAGCACTTCGAGGTGGGCCTCACCGTGCCCGTGCCCGTCCTGCTGTGGCCGCGCGACGGCTGCCCCGGCACGGGGCACGAGGGCCCGTGCCGGGGCACCGCGTTCCTCGACGAGCTGGCCGAGTCCGTGGCCGGCGTGCCCCCGTCCGCCCTCCCCGCCTGGTGATGGAACTGCGGATGGCGGCGGAGGCGGCCGAGGTCCCCGAGGAGCACTGGGCGCGCGACGTCCAGCTGCTGTGGGACGACCCCCGCTGCTTCCCCGAGCCCGCCGCCAGCCTCCGTTCGCCCGTCGACTGACCCCGGAGAGAGAACCACCATGCCCCTGTGGCCCGTCTACACCGGCGCGCCGGAACCGCACGACGGCATCACGCGCCTGCCGCCGCCCCCGCCCTGGCGGGCCTTCGACGGCCGGCCCGTGCTCGACCCGCCGGACGACGGGGAGGACGAGGCGGCCACCTCCCCCGACCGCGCGCACCGCGCCGCGACCTACCAGGCGACCGAGCAGACCGTGCAGCTCGTCAACGCGGCTCTGTACCTGCGCCGTCCGCTGCTGGTCACCGGCCCGCCCGGCACCGGCAAGTCGTCCCTGGCGTACGCGGTCGCCCGGGAACTGCGCCTCGGCCCGGTCCTGAGGTGGAACATCACCAGCCGCAGCACGCTCCACGACGGCCTGTACACCTACGACCCGCTCTCCCGGCTGTACGCGGCACGCCAGGCGGACGGCGACGCGACGGGCATCGAGAACCACCTGCGCCTCGGCCCGCTCGGCACCGCCCTCCTGCCGTACGCCCGTCCCCGCGCGCTGCTCATCGACGAGATCGACAAGAGCGACCTGGACCTGCCGAACGACCTGCTCAACGTCCTGGAGGAGGGCCAGTACGAGATCCCCGAACTGGTCCGGGCCTCCCGTGACTGCGACCACGGCCGGGCCGAGGTGATGATCGACGGCTCCGACCGGCGGGTGCCGGTGGAGCGCGGCCGGGTCCGCTGCCGGGCCTTCCCGTTCGTCGTCCTCACCAGCAACGGCGAACGCGAGTTCCCGCCCGCCTTCCTGCGCCGCTGCGTCACCCTGCGGCTGCGGCAGCCCGACGACCGGCAGCTGGCCGGGATCGTCCGCGCGCACCTGGGCGAGCCCGACGCCTACGCCGAGCAGCTCATCACGCGTTTCCTGTCCCGGATCGACAGCGGCGAGCTGGCCACGGACCAGCTGCTGAACGCCATCTACCTCGCCCGGGCCTCCGGTCTGGACGCCGGTTCCCTGGACGAGCTGGCGGAGCAGCTGATGCCGTACCTGGGGCGGTCCCCGCAGCCCGATGCCTTCTGACCACCCGCAGGAGCCACGGGAGCCGCTGTCCCGCCTGGCCGACGTCCTGGCCCGGGCGGCGTCCGGCGTGCGTCCCACCCGCGCGAGCTGGCCGAACTGCTGTGGCTCGCCGGGCACATGGCGCCCGGCCCCGGGACGCCCCGGCGGCGCCGCCGTCCGCGCAGCCGGCGTCCGACGCCGGCCCCGCCGGCCCCCCGGCCCCGTCCGGTCGCCGGGCGTCCGGGCCGTGCCCCCGCCACGAGGAGCCGCCCGCCGCGCCGCGGGCCCCGCGCGCCCCGCTGCACCTGCCGCCCCCGCCCTCCGGCACCGGGCGGGAGCCCGGACGGCCGCCGGGCCCCGGCCCGGCGGGGACGGCGGACGGTCCGCACGCCGCCCTGCTGGCGCCCGCCCCGCCGATGCTGCCGCACCCGCTGGCGCTCCAGCGGTCCCTGCGCCCGCTGAAGCGCCGCGCCGACGCCCCGGCGGGGCAGGAGGTGGACGAGGCGGCGACCGCCGACCGCATCGCCCGGCTCGGTGTGGCGGACCCCGGCTGGTGGCTGCCGGTGATGCGCCCGGTGCGCGAGCGCTGGCTGCGGCTGAACCTGCTGTACGACGCCGGGCCCACGATGCCGGTGTGGCGTCCGCTGGTCCGCGAACTGCACACGGCGCTCGCCCAGTCGGGCGTCTTCCGCACCGTCACCCTGCACCGGGCGGAACCGGACGGCACCGTGCGGGGCGCCGCCGGGGACGCCCCCGCCGACGGCCGGACGGTCACGCTGCTCATCAGCGACTGCATGGGCCCGCAGTGGCGCGCGGGCCCGGCCGGCACCCGCTGGTTCGCCACGCTGCGCCGCTGGGCGCGCCGGATGCCGCTGGCCGTGGTCCAGCCGCTGCCGGAGCACCTGTGGCGGGACACGGCGCTGCCGCCGGTCGCGGGCCGGCTGACCGCGCCCCACCGGGCGGCGCCCGCCGCGGCGCTGTCCTTCACCCCGTACGACACCGCGCAGGCGCCGGGTCCCGAGGGCGCCGTGCCCGTGCCGGTGCTGGAGCCGGGCCCGCAGTGGCTGGCGAACTGGGCCGCCCTGGTGGCGAGTCCGGGCGGGACCGCGTACCCGGGCGCCGCGGCGCTGCTGCACCGTCCGCTGCCCGCCGACGCCGACGACCGGACCGACGTCGCGCGGCTGTCCCCCGAGGAACTGGTGCTGCGGTTCCGCGCGACCGCCTCCCCGGAGGCGTTCCGGCTGGCCGGGCATCTGGCGCTGGGCCGGCCCGACCTGCCGGTGATGCGGCTGGTGCAGGCCGCCGTGGAGCCGCGGCCGCGCCCGCAGCACCTGGCCGAGGTGATCCTCAGCGGCATGCTCACGGCCGTCGCCGGGCCGCCCGGCTCGTACGCCTTCCGTCCCGGTGTGCCCGAGGTGCTGCTGCGGGGGCTGCCGCGCACCGCCCGGGCCCGCACCCATGACCTGCTGCTGCGCACCGGTGGCCTGATCGACGAGCGGGCGGGCCGGGCACCGGGCGACTTCCGTGCGCTGACCCCGGCCCCGGACGGCACGGAGAGCGGCGCGGCGGGCGAGGCGATCGCCGTGGTCAGTCCGGAGACGGCGCGGCGGCTGTCGGCCACCGAACCGCCGCCCCCGGCGCCCCCGTCCCCGGGGCCCCCGTCCCCGGCACCGCCGTCCCCGTCCCGGACACCACCGTCCCCGGCACCCCCGTCCCCGGGGCCGTCGTCGCGTGCCCTGGTCCCGGCCCGGCGGCCGGCGGCGGTATCGGGCCCGGGGGCCGGGCGGACGCCGTTCCCGGCGGGACTGGGCGGCCGCTACCGGCTGGTGCGGCGGCTGCAGCCGACCGGCAGGATGTGGCTGGCGGAGGACGGCACCGGCCGCACCGTGGTGGTCCGGCTGCACGAGGCGCTCACCGACCGCGCCCGGCGCGCGGCGTTCCTGCGGGACGCGCGGCTGCTCACCGGCATCGGCCACCGCAACGTGGTGCGGGTCCTGGACGCCGGTATCGAGGACGACACCCCGTACGTGGTGATGGAGCACCTCGACGGCATCGCCCTCAACGTCCTCGCCCGGCCCTACGGCCACCGGCTGCCGCTGCCGCTGACCGTGTCGGTCGGGGACCAGCTGGCGCGTGCACTGGCCGCCCTGCACGAGGCCGGCGTCACGCACGGCGCGCTGGAGACGTCGCGGGTGGTGCTGCTGCCGGACGGGACGGCCAAGCTCAGCCTCTTCTCACCCGGCCGGTCCGGGCGCCCCGGCAGCCGGTCGGAGGATCTGCGCGCCCTGTGCGAGGTGCTGCTGCGGCTGACGTCGGGCACCTCGCACGTGACCGTGCCGGTCGACCCCCGGCGCCTCACGCATCTGCCCGAGGACCTGCGCACGGCGTACTCGCACATCCTCGACCTGCTGATGTCCCCCACCCCGGACACCCAGGCCCTGGGCCGGGACCTGCTGACCGCCCCCGACCTCGCCCGGCGGGCGGGCGCGGCGTACGCCCCGCGGGTCTACCGGGCCCTCGGCCCCCTCGTCGTCGAGACACCCGGCGGCTCGCCGGACCTGGCCCCGCGGGAGCGGGCGCTGCTCGCCGTGCTGCTGCTCAAGCACGGCCGCACCGTCACCCACGAGGAGCTGCGGTGGGGGCTGTGGGACCCGGGTGAGGAACCACGCGACCCGCGGGGCGAGGTGCGCGCCATGGCGGCACGGCTGGCGGACGCGCTCGGCCCCGGCGTGCTGGCGACGCCGTCCCACGGCTACGCCCTGCACACCAGCGCCGACCGGGTGGACGTGGTGCTCTGCGACGAGCTGGTGCGGCGCGCCGACGCGGCCACGGCGGCGGGCGCGTACGCCGAGGCGCGACGGCACGTCGGCGAGGCGCTGGCGCTGTGGCGTCCGGGCGATCCGCTGGCGGACGTGCCGGGTCCGGCCGCCCGCACCGCCCGCAACCGCCTGGTGCGGCTGCGGCACACCCTGTACAGCAGGCGCGCCGGGCTCGACCTGGCGCTGGGCGACGCCGACCGGGCGGCCGCCGATCTGTCCGGTCTGCTGGAGGCCCATCCGTTCCGTGAGGACTTCCGCCGCCTCTACCTGATCGCGCTGCGCCGCCAGGGACGCGTGGAGGAGGCCCTGGAGGTGTACGAGGAGTACGAGCTGTCCGGCGGCCGCAATCCGGAACTGCTGGCCCTCGGCCGGGAACTGCGCGCCGACCACCGCGACCCGGCGGACGACCACCCCGACGACGGCCCGGCCGGGCCGCTCGCCCCGGACCGGGTGCCCCGGGACGCGGTGTCCGCCCCGGACGAGCTGCCGGAGGGGCCGTTCCCGACGGAGGACGAGGAGTGGACGCCGCTGCTGTCGGAGCCGGAGGAGGCGTCGCAGGGGGACCCGGTGTACGTCGACGCCCTCTGGCGCCGCGCGCCTCGGGACGAGGACGCGGAGGGCGGGTACGGCACGGACGCGGCCGAGGAGGACGACGCGGAGGGCCAGGACGACCGGGACGACGGCCGGCCGGACCACTGGGAGGACGGTCCGGAGGACGACGGGGAGGACGGCCCGGAGGCGCTGCTGGACTGGGACGAACCGGACGACGTGGTCTACAGCCACCGCGCCCGCTTCGCCCTCGCCGACGGCCCCCGCGGCGCCCCGGCGCGGGCGGCGCTGCGGCGACTGGTCACGGAGCTGGTCGAGGACGGCGGGTGGGGCGAGTTGTGCCGGCTGTCCGAGGACGACACGGGAGTCCTCGTCGACGTCTCCCCTGGTCATCGGCCACCGGTCTGCTGCGGGCCACCGTGCAGGGGCTGGCCGGCCGGCTGGCGCACCTGGGCGGTCTGCGGCTGACGGCGGACTTCCGGCTGGTGGAGTCCTGGCCGTCCGAGAACTCGGAGCAGGTCTACCGCGCCGACGCCGAGGCGGTCGACGCGGCACTGGAGGAGACGCGGGCGCAGGCGGTCGTCGCGGTGTCGAGCACGGTGTACGACGAGGAGGACGCCGACCACGAGGACGGCACCCGCCCGTACCCGCCCGGCGTCTTCCTCCCGCTGGACGGCGGCTCGGGCTGGTTCCACCCGGTGCCCGGGGCCGGCCACCGCCCCGGCGCCGTGGTGCGCGGCCCCTACCCGATGCCGTCCGGCGGCTGGGTCCCCGAGCCGCGCGACGGCCTGGAGGCCGTCGTGCTGTTCCCGCCCGACGGCGACCCGGTACCGGCGGACGCGGCGGCCGTGCGGTCGGCGTCCCCCGCCGAGCTGGCACGCTGGCGTTACGCCGAGGTCGACCTGCGGGAGCACCGGCTGAGCCGCGGTGTCACCGGGGACCAGGAGGTGGCCTGGCGCGTCGACGATCCCGTGCGGGCCGCGGCGCACCCCGGGGCCGACCCGGCGGGCACGCTCGCCGCCGAGGTCTCCGAGGCCCTCCACCTGGGCGAGGACCTCGCCGCGGCCCTCGCCCGGGTGACCCTGCCCGGGTACGCCGTCCGCCGGGTCACCGGCTCCGGCGACGGGGGCTGACGGCCCGACAACCCCCATTCAGCGGCCCCTCTCCCGGCCCCTCCAGCGGGCGCCGGTGCCCCGGCCGCGCACACGATGCGAAGGAGGCCGGCCACCCGGCGGCCCGCTCGGCCCGCGCTCTCGGGAGGATCCGCATGACCGCCAGTCTGGAGCAGCTGCGCCGCTGCCACTTCGCCGTCGACCTGGGGGCGGCGCGTACACGGGTGTACGTGAAGGGGGCGGGTCTCGTCGTCGACCAGCCGTCCGCCGCCGCCGTCAACACCCGTACCGGCGCGCTCATCGCGGTCGGCGAGTTCGCGGAGAAGATGACCGGCCGCACCCCCGGTTACATCCGCGTCGTCCGGCCCGTGCACGGCGGCACGGTCGTCGACATCGAGATGGCGCAGCGGATGCTGCGGCACCTGCTGGGCGACAAGATCCGCCGGGCGCTGCGCCGCAAGCCCCGGCTGCGCGCGGCCGCCTGCACCCCGCACGACGCCGACCCGCTGGCCCAGCGCGCGGCGATCGAGACGCTCGTCGGGCTCGGGGCTCGCCGGGTGGAGCTGGTCGACACGCTCATCGCGGCCGCCGTGGGCTGCGGGCTGCCCGTGGAGCAGCCCGAGGCCACCATGATCATGGTGTGCGGTGCGCACGCCACGCAGGTCGCGGTGCTCTCGCTCGGCTCGATCGTCACCGCCGAGCGGATCCCGGTGGGCGGCGAGGCCGTGGACCACGCGATCGTGCAGCACCTTCGCCACCAGCACGAGCTGGTGCTGCCGAGCCAGTCGGTACGGCCGCTGCAACTGGCGCTGTCCGGCAACGGGCTCACCCCGCAGGGGCCGGAGTCCACGGAGATCCACGGCCGGGACGTGGCCACCGGCCTGGCCCGCAGCGTGCAGGTCGACACGGCCGCCGTGCGGGACGCGATCCAGACGCCGCTGACGGCGGTGCTGGACGGGATCGGCAAGGTGCTGCGGGACTGCCCGCCGGACCTGGTCGCCGACCTGGCCGACCGCGGGATCATGATGGTCGGCGGCAGTGCGCTGCTGCCCGGCTTCGACCAGATGCTGCGGGAGGCCACCGGCATGCCGGTGCACATCGCCGAACGGCCCGACATCTGCGCCGTACAGGGCCTGGGCACCATGCTGGAGGGCAAGGTCGAGCCGCTGGCGCTGAACCCGACGTCCGCCGACTGACCGGGCGCGGTGCGCCCCGACGGCACGGCAGGACGGCCGCCCGGCCCCGCCCGGCGGCTCACCCGCCTGCTCGAGGCGGTCCTCGGCATCGGCGCCGACCTGGACCTGCGCAGCACGCTGCGGCATCTGGTGGACGGCGCGGTGGACCTGACCGGCGCGGCCCACGGGGTCCTCACGCCGGCCGCGCCCGGCCCGGACAGCCTCACGGAGGTCCGCGCCTCCTCCGCCCCGGCCTCCGGGCCGGACACCGCACCGGACGGCGGGCCGGGCACCGCGCCGGCCGCCGGGCCCGACGCCGGGCCGGGACCGGTGGCGCCCCGGCTGCGGGTGCCGGTGCTGGTCGGCGGCGAGGAGTTCGGCGAGCTGCGGCTCACCGGCCGGCCGGGGAGCGGCCCGTTCGGCGCCGAGGACGAGCAGCTGGTGCGGGTCCTGGCCGCCCAGGCCGGCATCGCCATCGGCAACGCCCGGCTGTACGAGACGGCCCGGCAGCGCGAGCGCTGGATCGAGGGCGCGGCGGCCGTCACCACGGCGCTGCTCACCGGCCGGCCCGCGGGCGACGCCCTGCCGACCGTCGCCGAGCGGGCGCGGCTGCTGGCGGACGCGGCGGCCGGCGTGATCCTGGAGCCCACCGCCGAGGGCGGCATGGCGATCACGGCCGCGTCGGCGCCCGGCGAACCGGACGGCCTGGTCGGCGCGACGATCGAGCCCGGCAGCCCGGTGCTGGAACAGCTCCTCGGCGGTGAGCCGGTGTTCGTCGAGGACTCGGCGACCGATCCGCGGATGACGACGGAGGTCCGGCACCGGTTCGGGCCCAGCATGATGCTGCCGCTGGAGGCCGGCGGCCGGCTGATCGGCACCCTGGCGCTGCCGCGGCGCCGCGGCGACCGCCCCTACACCGGTGTCGAGCGGCTGCTGGCGGCCCAGTTCGCCTCCCAGGCGGCGCTCGCCCTGGTCCTCGCCGACGCGCACCGCCACCGCCGGCGCCTGGCGGTCTACGAGGACCGCGACCGGATCGCCCGGGATCTGCACGACCTCGTGGTGCAGCGGCTGTTCGCCACGGGGCTGATGCTGGAGTCCACCCGGCGCCGCCCCGGCGCGGACGACGTCCGCGACATCCTCGGCCAGGCGGTGGACGAGCTGCGCTCCACCGTGCAGGACGTCCGCTCGGCGATCCTCACGCTCCAGCAGCCGCCCGCCGAGCGGTCCGCCGGCCTGCGCGGCCGGGTGCTGCGGGAGACGGAGGCCGCCGCCGGGCGGCTGGGGTTCCGGCCGTCCGCGCACTTCACGGGCGCCGTCGACAGCCGCGTACCGGACGGGGTCGCGGACCGGCTGCTGGCCGCGCTGCGCCGGGCGCTGGCCGGGACGGCCCGGCGTCCCGCCGCGAGCCGGGTCGAGGTCGGCGTCGACGCGACGGTCACCCTGCCGGACGGGCGGCCCGGGGTGCGGCTGACGGTGTCCGACGACAGCGGGCCGGGGACGACGGTGACCTGGCAGTCACCGGTGTGAGGGCCCGTCAGACGTCGAACCAGCAGCGCACGGTCGTGCCGTGCGGCGAGGTGTGCATCCGGACGAGGTCGCAGACGAGGTTGACCAGCAGCAGCCCGCGTCCGCCGCGCCGGTCGCGGGGCGCGGGCCGGCGTCCGGCCAGCGGGTCGGTGAGGGTTCCGCCGTCGCGCACGTCGCACACCACCCTGCCGTCCTGCGCCCACACCGACAGCACGCCGCTCCCGCCGCCGTGCACGACGCTGTTGGTGACGAGTTCGGCGGTCACCAGGGCCAGGTCGTCGAGCCGGACACCGGTGAGGCCGAGCCGCGCGCCCTCGCCGGTGGCGACGTGCCGGGCCTCGGACAGGGAGGTGCGGTCGAAGGGGAACACGAGCGCGTCCGGCACGGGCGGCAGCGGTTCGTTGTAGCGGCCGACGACGCCGGACGGGTCGTAGGCGGCGCTGTCCCGCCCGGCCGCGGAGCCGCCGGTGATGACCGTGGGGTGGGTGGCGTGCGCGTCGGCGATGACCCGCTCGTCGAGGCCCCGGACGTCGTACGGGCACAGGATGGTCACGGCGCGCCCGGCGAAGGCCGCGTTGATCAGCGCCTCGTGCTGGGCGCAGGCCGGGTACTCGGTGGCCGTGCGGCCGGCCCAGATCGGCTCCCCGATGATCCGCACCCGGCGGCCCGGGTCCTGGGCGTCGGCGAAGGCCCGCAGCACACCGGGGATGATCCGCCCGGGGTTGCGCCCGGCCTCGCGCATGTCCAGCAGCCGCACCGCGCCGGCGTCACCGCCCAGGGCGTCCCGGACCAGCCGGAGCCGCTCCCCCGGTACGGCCACGGCCACCGGTTCCCCGGCCGCCAGGCCGTCCCGCACGAACGGCACGGTACCGGCGAGGTACTCCTCGTCGTCCCGGTAGAACAGCGCGGGATGGACGAAGGGCTCGGCGGACCCGGGGAGCGGCGCCACGGCACTCATGACATCGACACCTCGATCGCCGGGAGGCCGGGCCAGAACATGTCCAGGGCCCGGCGCAGGGTGGGCGGCGGCCGGTGCAGCACGAAGCGGTGCCCGTCGGGCAGCCGCTGGGCGGCGATGGCCAGCTCCCCGGCCCCGGCGACGTCGACGAACGTCACCGCTGACAGCTCCAGGTAGTACACGTCCTCGTCCTCGCCGCCCTTCCTGGCGTCCGCGCCCTCGCTCACCGCCTGTTCCAGCACCCGCTGCCACGTGTCACGTGTCGTCAGTCCCACTTCCCCACCGCCCTGACGCCTCTGCGCCCGGGCAGCGCTGACACGGTCAGCAGCGGCGCCCCGCCGCCCGTTCCGTTCGGCACGTCGTCCCGAGTGCCCACGCTCGTCTCCCATGCTCCCGGACGACACGCCCCTACCCGGTCCGGCCCCGGTCATGCCGGTCCGGCGGGAGCCCGGTCCTGGATGCGCGGGAAGGGGCACTCCGCCTCCAGGGCGAAGGCGATCTCGAGGAGGGTGCGTTCGGCGCCGGGGCGGGCGGAGAACATGACGCCGACGGGCAGCCCTCCGGCGTGGTGCGCGGCGCGGGCAGCGACAGGGAGGGGTGCCGACGACGTTGTTGAGCGGGGTGAAGGCCACGTACGCGAGGATCCGCTCGATCAGCAGCCGGTACGGGACCTCGGGACTGAGGTGCCCGATCGGGGGCGTGGTGTGGGCCAGCACCGGCGTCAGCACGAGGTCGAGGCCGCGGAACGCCGCCGCGTACGCGACCTTGGTGCGCTTCAGCCGGCGCAGGACGCCGGGGGTGCGGGGCCATTCCCGTACGTAGCTCTCGCGCAGTCCCCGGCTGAGGCCGTCCATGCGGCGCCGGTCGAAACCGGAGCCGAGAGTCCGGCCGGTCACGCCGATGAGGAAGGACAGCATGCCCCAGTAGGTGAGGAAGTCGGCGGTGAAGCGGGGGTCGAGACGGATCTCCACCGGTTCCACGGTGTGCCCGAGCCGCTGGAGGACCGCGACCGTCTCCATGACGGCGGCGCGGGTCGCGGAGTCGGCGGCGACACCGTTGGGCGAGTCCACCAGGAAACCGATGCGCAGGCGGCGTTCCGAGGGCCCTTCGACCAGGCCCAGCGGTGGCAGCGCGGGGTTGCGCCAGTACCGTTCGGCGGCGGCGAGGAAGGCGGCGGTGTCGCGCACGGACCGGGTCACGACGCCGTCGGAGACGAGGTCGATGGGCAGCTGCCGGCCCTGCGCGTTGAGCACCACCCGGCCGCGGGTGGGTTTGAGGCCGACGAGGCCGCACACGGCGGCGGGGATGCGGATCGAGCCGGCGCCGTCGTTGGCGTGGGCGACCGGCACCGCCCCGGCGGCGACGAGCGCGGCGCTGCCGCCCGACGAGCCGCCGGCCGAGCAGCCGGTGTGCCAGGGGTTGCGGACGGGTTCGGCGCCCTCGTACTCGGTGGTGGGGCTGAACCCGAACTCGGGCATCCGGGTCTTGCCGAGCACGGTGACCCCGCTGCTGAGGAACTGCCGGGTGAACGGCGCGTGCCGCCGGGCGGGCCTCGGGGTGAAGGCGGCGCTGCCGTGGCCGGTGGGCAGGCCGCGGTAGTCGACGTTGTCCTTGACGAAGGCCGGCACCCCGGCGAAGGCGCCGTCCGCCCCGGCCGCGGGCAGCGGGCCGTCGACGTGCACCTGGACGGCGTTCAGCCGGGCCTCGACGGCCCGTACCCGTTCGGCGGCGGCGCGGGCGGCCTCCGCGGCACCGACCTCCCCGCGGCGGATCGCCTCGGCGAGGCCGACGGCGTCGTGCTCCCCAGGGCGTCGTCCCGGAAGGCGTGCACCGTGGTCCGTTCCTCGTGTGTCGTCACCGCTACCCCAGCCCGGCCGTGTGGATGATTGCCCGCCATCATTCCTTACCGCCGGGTAACTGACGAGGGGTGCGGTGCGCGGGATCCATCAGACCGGGTGGGTGCCGGTCAGGGCGGCTGCGGTGGTCTCGTCACCGCGCTCGGTGATCTCTCCGGCGACCCAGGCGCCGACGCCCCGGCCGGCCAGCGCGGCCAGCGCGGCGCCGGCCGACCCGGCCGGGACCACGGCGATCATGCCCACGCCCATGTTCAGCGTCCGCTCCAGCTCCGCCCGCTCGACCCGGCCCACCCTGCCGACCAGGTCGAACACGGCGGCCGGCGTCCAGGTCGACCGGTCCACGCGGGCGTGCAGCCCGTCCGGGACCACCCGCGCCAGGTTCGCGGCCAGGCCGCCGCCGGTGATGTGGCTGAAGGCGTGCACCTCGGTCGCCCGCGTCAGCGCCAGACAGTCCGGCGCGTAGATCCGCGTGGGCTCCAGCAGTTCCTCGCCCAGCGTCCGGCCCAGCTCCGCGACGTGCTGCTCCGGCCGCATCCCGGCCCGGTCGAACAGCACGTGCCGCACCAGGGAGTACCCGTTGGCGTGCAGCCCGGAGGACGCCATCGCGATCACCGCGTCCCCCGCCCGGACGCGGCCGGCGCCCAGCAGCCGGTCCGCCTCGACCACCCCGTGCCGCCCCCGCGACGTCGAAGTCGTCCGGGCCCAGCAGCCCGGGGTGCTCGGCCGTCTCACCGCCCACGAGGGCGCAGCCGGCCAGCACACAGCCCTCGGCGATGCCCCTGACGATCGCCGCGATCCGCTCGGGGCGGACCCGGCCGGCACAGATGTAGTCGGTCATGAACAGCGGCTCCGCGCCGCACACGACGATGTCGTCCACCACCATGGCGACCAGGTCGTGGCCGATGGTGCCGTACACGCCCGTCCGCCGGGCGATGTCGACCTTCGTCCCCACACCGTCGGTCGCGGAGGCCAGCAGCGGACGCTCGTAGCGCCGGAGGGCCGAGGCGTCGAAGAGGCCGGCGAAGCCGCCGAGGCCGCCCAGGACCTCCGGGCGGGCGGTGGTGCCCACCCACTGCTTCATCAGCTCGACGGCGCGGTCGCCCGCCGCGATGTCGACGCCCGCGGCCGCGTAGCTCGCGCCGGTGTCAGAGGTCACGGTCATGCCTTTCGGAAGGGGTCGGTGGGGCCGGGTCACCAGGCGCCGGCCCCGTCGAACGAGGTGGGCGCCGGGTCCAGGCCGAGGTCCCGGCGCGCCGCGTCGAGGGCGAGGGTGCGCTCCACCGCGAGGTGGCCGATCGCGTAGCGGGTGAGCCGCGGGGGCGGGGCCGCCGGGCCAGCCGCCACGCGGTCTCGGTGGCGGCCGCGGCGGCCTCCGCGGCCCGCGCCGGCAGGCACCGCAGGCGCACCCGGACGCCCCGGGCGGCCAGCAGGGCGCACAGCGCCTCCCCGACGGGTACGGGTTCGGCGTCGGCGACGTTGTAGGTGCCGGGCGGGGCGGCGGGGTCGCAGGCGCGCAGCACGGCGGCGGTCAGGTTGCCGATGTGGGTGAGGGACTGCGGGGCCGTGCCGTCCCCCGGCAGGAACAGGCGCCCGCCGCGCACGGCTTCGAGCACCCGGGGCAGCAGGGTCCGGTCGCCCGGACCGTAGACGGCGTGCGGGCGCAGCACCACGGTGCCGGGGCGGCCCTCGAGGGCGCGTTCGGCGGCGGCCTTCGACGCGGCGTACGGGGTGAGATAGCGCCGTACGGGCGCCTCGGACTCGTCGGCGTGGACGGTCGGGCGGAACGGGTCGTACACGCTGGCGGTGGAGATGTGGACGAGCCGGGTGCCGGGAAGGACGCGGCGACGTGCCGGGTCCCGGTGAGGTTGGCCCGCCACACGGGCCCGGGTGCGCCCCAGTCGCTCACGGCCGCCGCCGCGTGCACCACCGCGTCGACCCGGGGGGCGTCGGCCCGGGGCCGGTGGTGAGGTCCCAGTCGGTGCGGGTGAGGGCGTGCACCGTCCAGCCGCGTTCCTCCGCCGCGCGGCAGACCGCGCCGCCGACGAAGCCGCGGGCGCCGGTGACGGCGATCCTCATCGGGCGGCCCCCGTCCCCCGGGCGGCGGTGGAGCGCAGCAGGGTGCGCAGCGCGTCCCGGTCCGGTTTGCGGGAGCGGCCGGCGACCGGGACGCGGTCCAGGACCACCACGTCGTCGGGAGCGCGGCGGCGTCGAGCAGCGACGGGAGCCGGACGCGGACGGAGCCGGCGAGGGCGTCCGGGGCGGCGCCGGGGTCCTCGGGGACCAGGGCGAGGACGACGCGCTCGTCGCCGTAGTCGTCGGGGACGCCGACGATGACCGCTTCGGCCACGCCGGGCAGGGCGGCGATGGCCGGTTCGTGGAGCCCGGGATAGATGTTGGTGCGCCCCCGGATGAGCATGTCCTTCTTGCGGCCGTGCAGCACCAGCCGGCCGTCCTCCAGCCGGGCGAGGTCTCCGGTGGCGTGCTCGTCCATGGGCGGCCGGCCGAGGTAGCCGCGGCACAGGTTCGGCCCGGAGACCAGCAGTTCGCCGTCGGGGGCGGTGCGGACGGCCACCGAGGGCAGCGGGGTGCCGAGCAGGTCGCCCGGCCCGCGGTGGCGAGCTTCTCCTCGCCGGTGGCGA
Organism: Streptomyces sp. SW4; assembly: GCA_003248315.1. GTDB lineage: Bacteria > Actinomycetota > Actinomycetes > Streptomycetales > Streptomycetaceae > Streptomyces. Next base: position 3,539,464 of record QKWM01000004.1, on the reverse strand, counting down.
CGGCGACCGGCAGGATCTCGGTCATGCCGTACACGGCGAGGAACGTGACGTCCGGCAGCGCGCGGGCGGCGCGGCGGAGCAGCCCGGGCAGCACCGGGGCGCCGCCGAGGACCATGTACCGCAGGGAGGCGGGGACGGCCGCCTCGCCCCGCTCGACGGCACCCAGCACGGCGGGCAGGTCGGCCGGCACGCAGAAGGTGTGGGTCGCCGCGCCCAGTCCGGCGGCATACCGGGCGGGGTCGGCGGCGGGCGCGAAGCCGTGGGGCGGCATGGTCCAGTGGGCGCCCGCGATGAGGGCGGGGACGCCCATCATCAGCTGGTCGGTGTGCACGGTGTCGCCCGCGCCGATCCGCAGGGCGTGGCCGCAGCCGGCGAGGCCGGCGCCGAGCGAACCGCGGGTGTGCACCACGGCCTTGGGGGCGCTGGTGGTGCCCGAGGTGAAGACGACGAGCGCCTCCTGTCCGGGCGCGGGCTCCGGCGCGAAGGAGCCGGCCGGCCCGGTGGCGAGCCGCCGGGCGGACAGTGCTCCCGCGGGCACACCGGGCAGCCACCGCCCGGCGTGGATGTGGCGCAGGCCGAGCCGGTGGTAGTCGGGCAGCAGCAGCCCGCGGCGGCGGGCCAGCGGGCGGCCGTAGCGGGCGGCGGCGTACAGCAGCGACTCGGCGGCGGCCCAGCGGGGCGCGGCCAGTTCCCGGCGCGCGGCGAAGAGTCCGGGCCCGGCGCCGGGGTCGACGAAGACGACGGTGGCGCCGGCCGCGATGACGCCGAGGGCGAGGATCACGCCCTCGGGCCCGGGCGCACGGAGAACAGGACCCGCTCCCCCGGTGCCATGCCGGCCTCGCGCAGCCCCGCGCGGTGGCCCCGACGGCGTCGGCGAGCTGCCGGTGACCGAGGGTGGGCCGCCGGGCCCGGTCAGTGCCGGGGCGTCACCGCGCCGCCGGGCGCTCTCCGTCAGCGCGGTGAGCACGTCGACGGTCCCGGCGGGAACGGTGGTCCGGCGGGAAGGGCGGTGCCCCCGTAGCGGCGGTCCCGGCGGACTCGGCGGTCCCGGCGGACTCGGGCAGGTGCGGGATGTCGGTCAAGGCGCGCTCCGTCGGGTCAGGGTGAGCCGGGCGTATCCGGGGATCAGCACCCGGCGGGCGGTCCGGCGCCGGGCGACCACGACCGGCCCGGCGGCCAGGACCGCGTCCAGCACGGCCCGGATCTGCGCCATCGCCAGGGGCATGCCGATGCAGAAGTGCGGACCCGCGCCGAACCACAGCCGGCGCAGCTCCGGCGGGTGCGGCCGGCCGGGGTCGAATCCGCCGTACGCGGCGGCGCACAGCAGGGTCGCGACGACGACCCGGTCGCCGGGGGCCACCGGTACGCCGCCGACCTCGGTGGCCCGGGCGACACTGCGCAGCATCACGGGCGAGGGGACGGTGACCCGGAGGGCCTCCTCCACGACGGTGGCGGTGTCGGCGGTGCCGTCGCGGAGCCGGTCGAGCAGGCCGGTGTCGTGGCAGATCGCGATCAGCCGCGGGATGAAGGACACGAGGGTCTCGGTGCCGGTGAGGAGGAACGCGCCGACCGCGCCGCGGGCCTCCTCCTCGGTGAGCCCGAGGCCCGGAGCCTGCCGGGCAGGGTGTCGTCGCCCCCGCGCCGGTAGGCGTCCACGGCGGAGGCGGTGAGGCGTCCCAGCGCCTCGCGTGCCCGCCGGACGTGCCGCGGTGGCAGGGAGTGGCGCCACAGCCGTACCGCCCTGGTCACCTCCGAGGCGTCCGCGTGGGCCGCGGCGAACCGCCCGGGTTCCGCGGGCAGGCCGGTGATGGCGCAGATGGCGGCGCCGGCACAGGACTTGGCGACGGTGACGAGGTCGGCTTCCCCGCCCGCCGCGAGGCGCCCGGTGAGGTCCGCGAGCGGCTGCGCCAGCACCCGGTCGCAGAGCCCGGTGACGTATCCGGGGTGAAGAGGCCGGAGAGCCGGCGGCGCAGCGCGGTGTGGTCGGGGCCCTCCATGTTGAGCAGCACGGCCGGTCCGAGGACGGGGGTCCACAGGTCGGAGGGGGAGCCGGGCCCGGTCTTGGTGTAGTGCGCGGTGTCGCACAGGACGTCCCGGGCGAGCGCCGCGTCGCTGACGACGACCCCCACGCGCGGTACGCGGACGACCGGGCGCGGGCGGCGATGCCGCGCAGCAGCCGGTAGGCCACCGGGTGGGCGGAGGTCTGGACCCGGTGCTCCCACCGCTGCCAGGTGGTGTCCGGGACGGTGGTGAGCGCGGTCAACGGATGTCCACCGCCTCGGGACGGTAGCGGTGGTCCGCGTACCAGCCGAGGGTCCGGCGCAGGCCCCACGCGCGCACCCGGCGGACGGAGCCCCGCACCCGTACGTCCCTGCGCAGGCCGTACGCCGTCGTCAGCAGCCGGACCGCGTTGACCAGGGCGCGGTCCTCGTGGACCTCCTCGATCGCGGTGCGGGGAAGCCGCCGGCGCGTTCGTACAGCCCGGCGGTGATCGCCATGTTGCAGCCGGGGGCCATGATGTACGGCCCGAGGTAGCCGTCGCCCCGGTTGCCCGGCCGGTACCGGCCGAAGAGCGCGGCGGCCTCGGTGGCGGCGACGAGGGCGGTGCGGCGCGGCACGGACAGCGGCGCCTCGTCGGTGCGGGGCCGCAACCGCCCGGCGACCAGCTGCAGTCCGGAGTGGAAGGCGGCCCGGACGCGGGCGGTCCAGTCGGGCGCGGGCAGGCAGTCGGCGTCGGTGCGGGCGAGGTGCGTGGCGCCGCGGGCGATGGCGTACCGCATGCCGGTGTCGGCCGCCGCGCCGGTGCCCTTGCGTGTCTCGTGGACGACGTGCACGTCCACCTCGGCGGGGAAGGGGAACGACCGGACGACGTCGGCGGTGCCGTCCGTCGAGTCGTTGTCGACGACGACGAGGGAGAAGTCCCGGTCGGTCTGGGACGCGAGCGCGTCCAGCGTCGCGGTGATGCCGTGGGCCTCGTTGTACGCGGGGACCACCACCCAGAGGTTCACAGCCGGATCACGCTCATTCCCATGCTGATGCCACCGGCGAGTCCGACCAGGGCGACCAGGTCGCCGGGGCGGCCCTGCCGCTCTCGCGCGCCCGCAGGAGCTGGAGGGGCAGGCTCGCGGAGGCGGCGTTGCCGTGGTCGGTGATGGTGACGGGATCTTGTCGAGGGGCAGGCCGAAACGGTCGGCGAGCTGCACCAGATAGGGCTCGGACACCTGGTGGACGCAGATGGCGGCCATGTCGTGCCAGCCGAGGCCGAGCCGGTCCAGGGTGTCGTCGAGCACCTCGGGGCCGAGCCGCTCGAAGGCGCGGCGCAGGCCGACTCCGTCGAGCCGGAAGTAGGTGTGCTCCTCGCCCTCGGGTGGGCGGAGCCGCCGGAGGGCAGGGTGCCGACGCTCCAGGCGGAGGAGTCGGCGGTGAACCCGCTGCCGAGGACGCCCGGTTCGCAGGACGCCTCGACCAGGAGCGCGGCACCGGCGTCGGACAGGGTGTATCCGGGATCGACGTGAGGTAGGCGCGCAGATCGGGCACGGACCAGCGCACGGCCCGGGAGGGGGACTCGCCGCAGGCGATCAGGATGCGGCGGTAGCTGCCCTGCGCGACGAGCGCGTGCGCGGTCTCCAGCGCGTTGAGCACGCTGTTGCAGGCGTTCTTCACGTCGAAGGCGGGGCAGCGCAGGCCGAGCCGGTCGGCGGTCATGTGCGAGGTGGCCGGCTCGATCATGTCCTGGCTGGCCGCGGCGAACAGGAGCAGGTCGATGTCGCCGGGGTCGGTGCCGGTGTCGGCGAGCAGCTTGCGCGCGGCGGCCGCGGCGACGTCGGACGCCTGCCAGTCGTCGGGCATGACATGGGTCTGCCGGACACCGGTGAGCCGCCGGACGAGTCCGGGCGGGGGCAAAAGCCGGCGGAGGCGGCGGCGACACGGCTCTCGGTGTCCGCCGCGCTGCGCAGGTTCTCCGGCAGGTGCACGGCCACACCGGCGAGCCGGGCGTGGATTGCGGGCATGGGCTGGTCTCCCGTCAGACGAGTGTCACGGTGAGCCGCTCGTACGTGGGGATGACCACGCGGCGGCTGTAGCGTCGCTCGACGATCCGCCAGGGCCGTCCGACGCCGGCCAGGGTCTCCAGCGTCCGGCCGATCTCCGCCTGGGCGATGGCGGAGCCGAGGCAGCGGTGCCGTCCGGCGCCGAACCACAGCTCCCGGTTGGCCGGTTCCGGCGGCCGGCCCAGACGGAAGCCTCCGGTGAGGCTGTTGGCGGTGTAGTTGAGCAGGGTGATGCGTTCTCCGGCCCTGAGCGTGCGGCCGGCGAGGCGGACGTCACCGCGTACGGTCCTGCCGATGACGGGAGCGGGGGCGGTCACGCGCAGTCCTTCGCGGACCGCGTCCGGTACCAGCTCGGGGGAGGCGAGCAGCCGGTGCTGGTCGCCGGTGTCGTGCAGGAGGGCGACGGTGCGGGTGATGGCGCTGGCCGCGGTCTCGGTCGCGGCGACACCGACGAGGGCGGCCATCCCGGCGGTCTGGTGGGCGTCCAGGCCGGCGTCCCGGCACCGGCCGACGAGGTGTTCGGCGGAGCCGGTGCGCCACTCGTCCTCGACGTGCCCGGTGAGGCGGGCGACGACCCGGCGGCCCCGGGCGACGGTCTCGGCGGTCAGGTCCGCGCCGCCGGCGGCCTCCAGGGAGAGGGCGGCCAGTTCGCGGGCGGTGGCGAAGACCTTCTCGTACGCGGCGTCGTCGGTGCCCGCCACGGGGACCCGCAGCAGTTCCGTCACGATGCGGCCGACGAGCGTCCGCCCGAGGGCGGCGACGTCGACGGGCCGGCCGGAGGCGAGCCGGATCCGGGCCTCGGCCAGTCTGGCGCCGATGACGCGGTCCACCAGGGCGCGGGCGGCCGTCTCGCCGAAGAGGTCGCGGGTCGCGGTGCGCAGGGCGCGGTGCCCCTCCCCGTCGAAGAGGTCGTCGACCCAGTCGCCGAGGAGCTGGGCCCACAGCCGGCCGACGCCGCCGCGGTCGAGCACGGTGAAGTGCTCGGGGTCGGTGAGGACGGACCGCGCCGTCGCCGCGTCGGCGGTGACCCAGCCGACGCGGGGGACGCGCCTGAGGGGGCGGGCCAGCCGGCCCGCGTGCAGCAGGAGGGCAGCGCGGGACGGCTGGCTGCCAGCACGCGCAGTTCGTGGAATTCGGCGCGGTTCATGGTGATCCATCTCGTCGTTGCGCGGGGCTGCGGACACGGCGAAGGGCCTGCCGGGCTCCCTCCGGGACCCGGGGGAAGGCCGACGGAGGGGGCCCGGCAGGAGATCGGGGCACCGGGCGGCGGGGCGACCCGGCGGTACGGGCGGCGGGGCCGTACGCGGGGGCGGTCCGCGCCGGGCGGGGCGGGGGCCGGGAGTGGGAGCCGGGGGGCGGTCTGGTGGCCCGGGGGCGGCCGGCTGTGACCGAGGGGCCCTGTGGCCCAGGAGCCTGGTGTGTGGCCCCAGAGCCCGAGCCCGGTGGTCCCCCGCGGGCTTGATGGTGGCCCCCAGCGGCCGGTGGTCGCGCGGACCGGCCGGGTCGTCGGCCCGGGGCGCCTGGGCAGGCGGCCCGGAGGGCGGGACGGTGGCCCCCAGGGGCGGGGCGGTGGCCCGGGAGCCAGGTGACGGCCGGCGTATGACCGGCCGGGGCCGGCCGCCCCCGGGGCGGAGAGGTGTGCGCGCCCGATGCGCACCGCCCCGGTGGCGGACCTGCGGTGGGTTCAGCCGCCCTGCGGCGGGAAGAGCGCGGCCATGCCGTCGATCGACTCGGGCCCGTACCCGACCGAGCCCACCGGCACCCGGGACTTGGTGGCCTCGATGACCCTGGCCGTCCACACGGGCCCGAAGCCGCCGCACAGCTCGATGAGCTGGATGCCCTCGTCCACCAGGGCGGCGGCGACCTCGGGGCCCTGCGCGGGGTCGGCCATGCCCACGATGACGGCATGGAACCCGTCCCGCTCGATCACCGTGCGGTCGCGGTCGGGGTCGAGCCCGCGTCCGGTGAAGAGGAACCCGAATGCGTCGAGTGCCATGCTGTCAATTCCCTTCGGGATGCGGTCGCAGCAGGGCCACGACCTCTTCTGCCACTTCGGTCATCGTCAGGCTGCCCAGCGCACCCGCGCCGCCCAACCGTGCGCCGCACCACTTCTCCACGTCGGAGATCACGGCGAAGCTGGTCATGGAGTCGATGCCGAAGGCGCTCAGGGGCACCTCGTCGTCGAAGTCCGAGGGCTCCATCTCCAGCAGCTCGGCCAGCAGCAGCCGCAGCCGTTCCGTCACCGCCTCCCGGTCGAGCGGGACCTGCGCCGGGGTGACGTCCTGTCCGGTGCTCATGCCGCACCGCCCGCGCGCCGGCTGGACCACTGGGCCAGGGGCTGGAGCCGGCCGGAGGTCACCTGCTCGGCGCAGGCCCGGCGGCGGATCTTGCCGCTGGTGGTGCGGGGCACCTTGTTGCGCGGAACGGCGTAGACGCTGACCGCGGTGGGCAGGACCCTGGCCACGGCGATACCGGCCGCCCGTACGGCGGCGGCCAGCGTCCGCGGGTCGCGCTCGATGGTCTCCACGACCACGGCCACGCCCTTGTCGTCCTCGCTCAGCGGCCAGGCGGCGGCCCGCTGCCGGGCGAAGGCGGGGTGCGCGTCCAGGGCCACGGCCTCGGCGTCCTGCGGGAAGTAGTTCTCCCCGCCGATGATCAGCACGTCCTTGATGCGGCCCGTGATGAACAGCTCGCCGTCGTCGACGAACCCGAGGTCGCCGGTGCGGACGTAGGTCCGGTCGTCGTCGCCGTCCGTGCCGGCGAGGCGGGCGGCGAAGATGCCGGCCGACTCCTCCTCGCGGCGCCAGTAGCCGCCGCAGTTGCCCGGGGAGTCGACCCAGATCTCGCCGATGACCCGGTCGGCGAGCGGCCGGTGCGTCTCCGGGTCGACGATGGCGACGCGTACGCCGTCGACGACCGGTCCGCAGCCGACGAGTTCGACGCCCTCGGCCGCGACCGTGGTCGTCACCGCCTTGCCCTCGGCGAGCGCCTCACGGTCGTAGAGCCCGACGACGGTGGGGACCAGGGAGGGGCTCACGCTCACCGCGAGGGTGCACTCGGCCAGGCCGAAGCCGGGCGAGAAGACCTCCTCGCGGAAGTAGCTCGTCCGGAACGCCTCGGCGAACCGGCGCTGGGTGGCGGCGCGGACCGGCTCGGAGCCGTTGACCGCGACGCGCCACGAGGCCAGGTCGATCGCGGCGCGTTCGTCCGCCGGGATCCGGTTGACGCAGATGTCGTACGCGAAGTCGGGGGCGGCGGTGAAGACGTCGTCCTCGACGGAGATGGCCCGCAGCCACACCCGCGGGTTGCGGACGAAGGTGGCCGGTTCCATGGTCACGGTCGTGGCGTCGGACACCAGGGGCAGGACGACCGCCGTGCACAGGCCCATGTCGTGGAAGAAGGGCAGCCAGCTGACGATGGTGGTGGTCGGTTCCACCTCGCAGCGGTCGCGCATCGCCGCCTGGTTGGCGACCAGGTTGCCGTGGCGGACGACGACGCCCCGCGGGTCGCCGGTGGACCCGGAGGTGTACTGGAGCAGCGCGGTGGTCTCCGGGTCGAGCGCCAGCGGGTCGGGCAGGGCGGAGTCCGCCGGCTCGTCCTCCGGGCGGCGTACGGCGACCCAGTGCACCCCGGGTGCCAGGTCCTCGCCGGCGTCCTCGGCGTCCTGCTGCGTGGAGACGAGGACGGCGCACGGGGTGCAGTCGCCGCAGATCGCGGCGAGCCGCTCGGCGCGGGAGGTGGTGCTGGTCCGGGCGGCGGCGCGGAAGGCGGGCACCGGTACGGCGATCATGCCGGCGTACAGGCAGCCCAGGAAGCCGATGTGGAACTCCAGCCCGGGCAGCGCGGGGACGATCACCCGGTCGCCGGGGCGGCCGGTGCGGCGCAGCACGGTGGCGAGCACGCGGGCCTGCCGGTCGAGTTCGACGGGGGTGAGGGTCTCGGCCACCTCGCCGTCCGCGTCGAGGGCGGTGACCAGGACGCGGTCGGCGTCCGGGCCCTGGGCGCGGGCGATGAGGGCTTCGACGACGGTGCGGGCGTCCCGGCCGGTGTGCGCCTCGGCCGGCGCGCGGGTGGCGGTCGCCTTGGTTGGCGTGTTCACTGCTGGGGTTCTCCTCATTCGGCGGTGCCTTGGGACGCAAGGGCGGTGGTGGTGCCGGCTCCGGGCGCGGCGGTGCCCGACGCCGTGCCGCAGGCGGGCGCGGGAAGGTTCCGGAGGGCGTGGCGGTCGGGTAGCGGCCGGTCAGGCAGGCCGTGCAGTAGCCGGAGCGGTCGCCTCCGGCGGCTTCGAGCAGCCGGTCCAGCGACAGGAACGCCACGCTGTCGCAGTCCAGTTGCCCGGCCAGCTCGGTCATCGACAGCCGGGCGGCGAGCAGTTCCTCGGGGCGCCCGGTGTCGATGCCGTAGAAGCAGGGCCAGCGGTACGGCGGTGAGGCCACCCGCAGATGGACCTCCAGCGCCCCGGCGTCGCGGAGCATCCGCGCCACCGCCCGCATGGTGGTGCCCGGACCAGCGAGTCGTCCACGAGGACCACGCGGCGGCCCGCGACGGCCGCCGGGACGGGGCTGAGCTTGCGGCGGACGGCGTGGTGCCGTGCCTCCTGGTCACGGGCGATGAAGCTGCGGCCGGCCTGGCCGGGGCGCAGCAGGCCCTGGACGACGGTCAGCCCGGCACGCTCGGCGTAGCCGTCCGCCGCGACGCGGGCCGTCTCCGGGGTGGCCACGACCACCGGACGCGGCGAGCCGCCCACCGGCGCGTGGTCGGCGAGCGCCTGCCCGGCCCGGAAGCGCGCCTGGTAGACGCTGCGCCCGGACAGGGTCGAGTCGGCGCGGGCGAAGTACACGTACTCGAAGAGGCAGGCCGCGGTCTTGGCGTCGGGGACCTCCAGCCGGCTGCTCGCCGTACCGTGCGGGCCGATCGACAGCACCTCGCCCGGTTCCAGTTCGCGTACCACGTCGCCGCCGACGGCGGTGATCGCGGCGGTCTCGGAGGCGAGCAGCCATGTGCCGCCCCGCCGGCCCACCGCGAGCGGCCGGAAGCCGTGCGGGTCGCGGACCCCGTACAGGCGGTGCCCGTCGGACACGGTCAGGGCGTACGCCCCCTTCAGGGCGGGGAGCACCGCGTGGAGCGCGGCCACGGTGTCGAGGCCCTTCTCCGTGCGGGCCGCCAGCAGCAGACGGGTCAGCACCTCGCTGTCGGTGAACCACTCCCCGGGCCGAGGGCGTCGGCTCCCGGTGCCGTGTGCGGGTCGACGAGCGTGCCGTTGTGGGCGACGGCCAGCGGGGGGCGGTCGAGCACGACCGGCTGCGCCCCGGCCAGCGCGTCGCGCGTGCCGTGGGTGGCGTACCGCACGTGGCCGACCGCCACCGGGCCGTGGGGCAGCCCGTCGAGGTCGGGGAGGGCCTGGGCGACGGTGCCGGCGCCGTGCCGGGCGACCAGGGCGGCGCCCGTGCCGACGGCGATGCCGGCGCTCTCCTGCCCGCGGTGCTGGAGCGCGACGAGCATCTCCCGCACGACCGCGGCGTGGTGGCCCGCGGGGCCCCAGACGCCGGCCACGCCGCAGGCCTCCCGGGGCTTGTCCGTGTCGGTCCGGCCGCCGGTCACGAGGTGTCCCCGTCCGCGTCGAGCCAGTCGGTGAAGGCGTCCAGGTCGGGCAGGATCACGGTGGAGCAGGACAGCACCGCCAGGTTCTGGCGCATGCCGGTGATCGAGACGACCGTCCGTCCGGCGCGGTGGGCCGAGAGCATCTCGGCGGCGGTGCCCATGCTGGGCTCGTGGCCGGGCAGCCACGCCACGCACACGTCGCTGGCGGCGGCCAGCTCGGTGAGCCGGTGGAACAGCGCGGTGAGTTCCCGCAGTTCGGGGTCGAGCCGCTCGTGGTGCAGCACCGTGCGGCCCGCGAGCGCCGCGTGCGCGGCGCGGACACCGGGGTGGGCGGCGAGCCATTCGGCCATCACGACGCCCGGGTCGTGCACGACGGCCCCGGGCCGGCGGGCGAGCAGGGCCGCGGTGAGCCGCTCGCGGTAGGTCTGGTCGGCGAGGTCCGCCCCGGTCCGCGCCCCCTGCATGGTGCCCGCGAGGAAGTAGGAGCGGGTCGCCGGGGGCGCGCCGGGGGCGTCGAGGGCGGTCACTCGTCCTCCTGGGAGTACGGCGCCAGGTCGAGCCCGGCGGGGCCGCGGCGCGGTGGATCGCCGCCGCCTCCAGGAGGAAGGCGACCACCTCGCCGGCGGGGGCCGACACCGCGTCCGCGACGACCTCCAGGTCGCGCTGGAAGCGGGCGTCGCCGTGGGTGTGGACGGCTCCCTGGTTGTCCTTGGTGAGCATCAGGGCGGTGTCCTCGGCGATGCCCGCGGGCCGCCCCGCGAGCGGGAGGATCAGCTCCGCCATCTCGCGGCTGACGGGGTGCAGGACGCGGACGGAGACGCTGTGCTGCTCCGGGTGGACCAGCAGGCGTCGTACGAAGTCGGCCGCCGGCGGCACCGTCTCGAGCCGGGAGTCGGGGCGCAGCAGGAACGACCGGGACGCCGTGTTGTGGCCGCGCCGCGGGCTGTACCGCAGGTAGTCGAGGCGGACGGTGTCGTCGTCGAGGTTCCAGGTGGCCGCACGCGGCTCGGCGCCGGGGTGCCGTCGGCCTTGACCCGGAAGGGGTAGGCGTCGACGGTCGTCCGGACGGTGCCGTCGACGGCGGCGCCGCGGTCGAGCCGCAGCGGTTCGCCGTGCAGCAGGTACGGGTCGAGGATGACGAGGCCGTCGTCCGAGCGGTAGACGGCTGCCACGTGGCGGCCGTCGATGAGGTAGTCGGCGGTGATGCCGGAGCGTTCCCTCACCATGCGTCCGGCCGTGAAGGACTGCCACGCGCAGGACATGCCGAGGCGGGGCGGGGCGGCCTTGGTGCCGAAGTACTCGTGGAACTGGGAGGCGCTGTTGTACGGGACGCCCACGAGGACCTCGTCGAGGACCTCCTTCTGCACGTCGCTCAGCAGCGCCGCACCGACGGTGTTCACTTGCGACCTCCCTGGAGGAGCCCGGCCGCCTGCTGCAGGAGCGAGGGCCGCCGTGCGTACGTGGTGTCCTGGCCACCCAGCACCGCCAGGTGGTCGCGCAGGATGCGCAGGTACGTGGTGAGTTCGAACTGGGTGAGGTTGCGCCGGGAGTCGAGGAAGTTGATGCCGCCCGTGATGTCCACGCTCCGCTGCCGCTTCATGTCGTCGAACCGGCGGGCCGCCTCGGGGTCGCGTTTCCGTGCCGCCAGGTAGCCGGCGATGACCCGGGACTGGAGTTCCACGGTCGGGAAATGACCGCCGGTGCCGTCGGTCATACCGGCGATGAACAGGTCGTCGTAGCGGGGCGAGAAAGCCAGGAGGTAGAAGTCCGGGCGGCCTTTGACCCAGTCGAGGTGTTCCTCGCCGACAAAGGGGATGTGGATCCGGAAACCGGTGGCGAGAATGATGACGTCGAATTCCTCGGAGGTTCCGTCGGAGAATTCGACGAACTTCCCGTCGAATCGCACCGGCGCCTTGCGGACCTTCACCCGGCCGTGCGCGCAGTAGTACGGCAGCAGGGAATTGACGATCGGCGGGGATTCCAGCGGCTCGTGGTCGGGCTTGGGCAGTCCGAACTGCTCGGGGCGCCCGATGCTCAGCTTCAGCATGGTGCGGTACGCGGCGCGCGCCACCGGGGGCGGCAGACGGAGGTGCTGGCTCGACTCGGAGACCTGGTCGGCCGGCTTGCCGAAGATGAACTTGGGGAAGAAGTGGTAGCCGCGGCGCATGCTGATGGCCACGTGGTCCGCGACGCCGGCGGCCTCGACGGCGATGTCGCAGCCGGAGTTGCCGGCGCCGACGACCAGGACGCGCTTGCCGGTGAGCGAGGCGGCGTTGGTGTAGTCGCGGCTGTGCAGGATCTCGCCGTCGAACTTTCCGGAGAAGGACGGGAGATAGGGGTGCCAGTTGTGCCCGTTGGCGATGATCAGCGCGCTGTGCTCGTGCGTCTCGCCGTCGGCGGTGGTGACGCTCCAGCCGTCCGGAAGGCGCTCGACCCCGGTGACGTCGGAGCCGAAGCGGATCAGTTCGAGGAGGCCGAACCGCTCCGCGTACTGCCGGAGGTATCCGAGCACCTGGTCGTGGCGGGGGTACGCCGGGAGCCCCGGTCCATCGGAAGGTCCGCGTACCCCGTCACTTCGCGGGACGTGATGGTGTGCGTGTTCTGGTAGACCGAGCTGCGCGCGTTGTCGATGTCCCAGATGCCGCCGACACCGGAGTGGGACTCGTAGGCCACACAGGAAATACCGAGATCGGTGAGGCTTTTCAGTGAAGCCAGACCGGAAGGCCCCGCTCCGATCACAGCGACCGGACGCGAATCGTTCTGTGGTTCTGCCATGTGCGTCAATTCCCCCATTGAGTTCACGACCTACGCCACGCACACCGTGCGACGTCGGATGCCTGAAGAGTGCCGCACCGCTCGACCCCGGCTCCAGTGACTTTCAAGGACTTTGAAGCGACGGGCGAGAACCCGGCGGTCGCTTGACTTCCCGGGTCCGCCCTCCGCCTAATGACTTCGACCAGGCATCGACGGAGAGTGAATTGCGTCACTTTTTCTCCGCCGAATGAACCTGCTGAAGACTCTCGCGTTAGGAGTGCCAGTGGCACGCGTCGTGGTCGACGTCATGCTCAAGCCGGAGATCCTCGACCCGCAGGGGCAGGCGGTGCAGCGCGCACTGCCGCGGCTCGGGTTCGAGGGGATCGCGGACGTCCGTCAGGGGAAGCGTTTCGAGCTGGAGGTGGAGGGGCCGGCCGACGAGGCGGCCGTCGCCCGTATGCGTGAGATGGCCGCGACGTTCCTCGCCAACACCGTGGTCGAGGACTTCGTCGTGAGGGTGGAGTCGTGACGGCGCGGATCGGGGTCGTCACCTTCCCGGGACGCTGGACGACCGCGACGCGCTGCGCGCGGTCCGCCTGGCGGGCGCGGAGGCCGTCCCGCTCTGGCACCGCGACCGGGACCTGCGGCAGGCCGATGCGGTCGTCCTGCCGGGCGGGTTCTCCTACGGCGACTATCTGCGCGCCGGGGCCGTCTCCCGCTTCTCGCCGGTCATGGAAGCGGTCGTCGAGCAGGCCAGGGCGGGGATGCCGGTCCTGGGCATCTGCAACGGCTTCCAGGTGCTGACCGAGTCGCACCTGCTGCCCGGGGCGATGCTGCGCAACGACCGCCTGCGCTTCGTCTGCCGCGACCAGAGGCTGCGGGTGGAGAACGCGGACACCGCCTGGACCGCCGAGTACCGGCAGGGGCAGGAGATCCGGATCCCGCTGAAGAACATCGACGGCCGGTACGTCGCCGACGCGTACACGCTGGACGAGCTGGAGGCCGAGGGCCGCGTCGCCTTCCGGTACCTCGCCCGCGGCGAAGCCGCTGATGGATACGGCAACCCCAACGGTTCGCTCAACGACATCGCCGGCATCACCAACGAGGCGGGCAACGTCGTCGGCCTGATGCCGCACCCCGAGCACGCCGTGGAGCCGCTGACCGGCACCGGCCGTACCGACGGCCTCCCCTTCTTCACCTCGATCCTCAAGAAGCTGGCCGACGCATGATGACTCCCGACACCGTCGAACACGCCACCGGGACCCCGGCCTCGACCAGCCGTGGGCCGAACTCGGCCTGAAGAAGGACGAGTACGCGCGCATCCGGGAGATCCTGGGCCGCCGCCCCACCGGCGCGGAGCTGGCCATGTACTCGGTCATGTGGTCCGAGCACTGCTCGTACAAGTCCTCCAAGGTCCACCTCCGTCAGTTCGGCGAGAAGGCCCCGAGAACGACGCCCTGCTCGTCGGCATCGGCGAGAACGCCGGCGTCGTCGACGTCGGCCAGGGCTACGCGGTCACCTTCAAGGTCGAGTCGCACAACCACCCCTCCTACGTCGAGCCCTACCAGGGCGCGGCCACAGGTGTCGGCGGCATCGTCCGCGACATCCTCGCCATGGGCGCCCGCCCGGTCGCCGTCGTGGACCCGCTGCGCTTCGGCGCGGCCGACCACCCCGACACCAAGCGCGTCCTGCCCGGCGTCGTCGCCGGCATCGGCGGCTACGGCAACTGCCTGGGCCTGCCCACCATCGGCGGCGAGGTCGTCTTCGACGCCTGCTACCAGGGCAACCCGCTGGTCAACGCCGGCTGCATCGGCGTGATGCGGCACGAGGACATCCACCTCGCCAAGGCCTCCGGCCCCGGCAACAAGGTCATCCTGTACGGCGCCCGGACCGGCGGCGACGGCATCGGCGGGGTCTCGGTGCTCGCCTCCGAGACCTTCGACGCCGCGTCCGACAGTGGCTCCGCCACGGGCAAGCCGAAGAAGCGGCCCGCCGTCCAGGTCGGTGACCCCTTCCAGGAGAAGCTCCTCATCGAGTGCACCCTCGAGATCTTCGGGGAGAAGCTCGTCGCGGGCATCCAGGACCTCGGCGGCGCGGGCCTGTCCTGCGCGACCAGCGAACTCGCCTCCGCCGGCACCGGCGGAATGCGGATCGAACTGGACACCGTGCCGCTGCGTGACGCGTCGCTCTCGCCGGAGGAGATCCTCATGAGCGAGTCGCAGGAGCGGATGTGCGCGGTCGTCGAGCCGCGGCACGTCGACCGCTTCCTGGAGATCTGCGAGAAGTGGGACGTCATCGCCACCGTCATCGGTGAGGTGACCGACGGCGACCGCCTGGAGATCTACTGGCACGGCGAGAAGATCATCGACGTACCTCCGGGCACCGTGGCCCACGAGGGCCCGGTCTACGAGCGCCCGTACGCCCGCCCCGCGTGGCAGGACGCCCTCCAGGCCGACGACGCGAACACGCTGCCCCGGCCGTCCTCCGCAGGGGAACTGCGCAAGCAGGTCCTCGAGCTGGTCGCCCACCCCAACCAGGCGTCCAAGGCGTGGGTCACCGATCAGTACGACCGGTTCGTGCAGGGCAACACCGTGCTGGCGATGCCGGAGGACTCCGGCATGATCCGCATCGACGAGGAGACCGGCCTCGGCGTCGCGATCGCCACCGACGGCAACGGCCGCTACGCCAAGCTCGACCCGTACACGGGCGCGCAGCTCGCTCTGGCGGAGGCCTACCGCAACGTCGCCGCCTCCGGCGCCAGGCCCCTCGCGGTCTCGGACTGTCTCAACTTCGGCTCGCCCGAGGACCCGGCGGTCATGTGGCAGTTCGCGGAGGCCGTGCGCGGTCTGGCGGACGCCTGCTTCGTGTTGGGCACACCCGTGACCGGCGGCAACGTCTCGCTCTACAACCAGACGGGCGAGGCGGCGATCCACCCCACGCCGGTCGTCGCCGTCCTCGGCGTCATCGACGACGTGGCCCGCCGCACCCCCGTCGCCTTCCAGGAGGAGGGCCGGCTGCTCTACCTCCTCGGCGACACCCGTGAGGAGTTCGGCGGCTCGGCCTGGTCCCAGGTGATCCACGACCACCTCGGCGGCCTGCCCCGAAGGTCGACCTGGAGCGCGAGCGCCTGCTCGCCGAGATCCTGATCGCCGCCTCCCGCGACGGCATGATCGACTCCGCGCACGACCTGTCCGACGGCGGCCTGATCCAGGCGGTCGTGGAGTCGGCGCTGCTCGGCGGCAAGGGCGCCCGCCTGATCGTCCCCGACGGTCTGGACGCGTTCACCTTCCTCTTCTCCGAGTCGGCGGGCCGCGCGGTCGTCGCCGTCCCCCGCTCCGAGGAGGTCCGCTTCACCGACATGTGCGGTGCCCGCGGCCTCCGGCCACCCGCATCGGCGTCGTCGACGGCGACACGGTCGAGGTCCAGGGCGCGTTCACGCTCACCCTGGACGAGCTGCGCACCGCCCACACGACCACCCTCCCGGCCTTCCGGCCTGACCGGCCCGCGGAGAGCGGAAGGGCTGTGGCCGTCCCCGGGTGGGGACGGCCACAGCCCCGGATCGGCGGCGCGTCCGCTCAGGGGATCAGCACCCTCCGTCCCGCGAGGCGGTAACCGTGCCGGGCCAGCCGCCCGACGACGTCGACCAGCAGGGTCCGCTCGACCTCCTTGATCCGCTCGTGCAGGAGCGCCTCGTCGTCCCCGTCCCGCACGTCGACCACACCCTGGGCGATGACCGGACCGGTGTCGACGCCCTCGTCCACGAAGTGCACGGTGCATCCGGTGACCTTGACGCCGTGGGCGAGCGCGTCGCGCACGCCGTGGGCTCCCGGGAAACTCGGCAGCAGGGCGGGGTGGGTGTTGACGACCCGGCCGCCGAACCGGCCGAGGAACCCCTTGCCGAGAATCTTCATGAAGCCGGCCGACACGACGAGGTCGGGCTCGTACGCGGCGACCCGCTCCCCGAGCGCGGCGTCCCACGCCTCCCGCGAGTCGTGGTCCCCGAGCGCGCAGACGAAGCCCGGCACACCCGCCCGTGCGGCCCGGTCCAGGCCGGCGACGCCGGGCCGGTCGGCGCCGACGGCGACGACCGTCGCGCCGAATCCCTCCGGGTCGGCGGCCGACGCGTCGAGCAGGGCCTGCAGGTTCGTCCCGCTGCCGGACACCAGGACGACCAGGCGGGCGGGGAACGCGTCGTTTCCACAAAGGTCATGACAGCGCGTCCACCAGTGCGTCGCCGCGCAGGGTGCGGGAGACCCGCACCTCGCGGCCCTGCCGCTCGCGGCACAGCAGCCCCGCCTGTTCGAGCTGCCGGCAGTGGTACGTCACCGTGCCGGCGGTGCAGTGCAGCAGGTCGGCCAGGGTCCCCATGGACACCGACTGCGTGCCCTTGCGCAGGATGACGGCCCGCAGTTCGCCGAGCGTCAGGGCGAGCGGATCGGCCGGGGCGCGCTCCGTGCCGTCGGTCCCCTCAGCAGCCCGGCCAGGCCCGTCAGGGGATAGCCGATGTGGGCGTGGCCGTCGGCGTCGACGCGGGCGACGCAGGCGCGGGTGCCCGAGACGAGGGGCGTGAGCGTCAGCCGGCGCAGTGCGACCGGCTCGGTGACCGGTGTATTGACCGGAAGAACGAGATTTTCGTCCACGAAGGAGATCCGGGGACTCAACCCCTCGAGAACCGGCCCCATTGCCCGGTGACGGATGCCACACCGATGCGCCCGATCTCCCTTTCGAGGAGGGGTTTACTCCGCTGCCAGATCCGGGACAGCGTCTCCCACACCTCGCGTGCCATGGCGGCGTACGCAAGGAGAAATGCGGAGGGACCGGCGACGACTTTCCGCCACATGAGCGGCACATTTCCGCCGTACATCCGGCCGATCTCGGACACCAACGCCTCCGGCGCCGTCTCGGCAATTCGCTGCGTCTCGCGGCGAATGCTTTCCCCGTCCGCGTCCCCGCCCATCCAGAGAAGGGGCGGGACGTGGAAGGACCCCGTCGAGGTGAGGGTCGCCGCCGCGTCGGACAGGTACGCCGGGCAGACCGCCCTGAGCGACCTGCGCAGGCCGACCGGAACGCCCTGGGGCATCCCGAAGGTGTCGGCCAGTAAGGAAACAACCGACATACCGGGTTGCAAGGAGACCGATACCGGTATGTCCACACATGCTCCTACCTGAAGTCGGACGATATCGCCCACTTCGCTCCCCCGTTGTTCAGATTTCAGCGGCGAACCGCATACGAGCCGCACGCCGGGAAGCGCCCCCGGCGCGCCATGTGCATCGGTACGGGAAGGCCGGCCCGTGTCGCCGGGCCGCGCCGTCAGAGCGCCCCGGCGAGCCCGGGACGGGCGCCCCCGGCGACCGGCGCGTCAACACCGGCGCCGGCGCGGGCGGAATGAGACATACGCATCGAGCCACCTACCCTGCCGACGTGAATCAGGTGCACAGATCAGGCGAGGGTATGGCAAGACAACCCCGTTCCCCCGCACGGCGATCCTCACCCTCAATCCTTACTCAGCCCGCACTCGCGAGGCCATCGAGGGCAGTTGCCTGATGTTACATTGCACATCTGTGAAGCGGCATCAACCGTGCGCGACCGCCCCAATTGCGGCGAAGCCGATCCGAAGGCTCCCTGCGATTGGGCGAGGGATCTGTACCGCCGAGCGATAGTTGAAAGGGATAATTTCAGCGACGACATACCCGATTGCCTGCGAAAGCTCCAACTCCTCATCACCTCGGGCCAGGAGGACGGGCAGGCGTACGCGGTGCCGCCGGCCGTCGCCGCCGAGGCGGCCCTCCGGCCGGTCGAGGAGGAGATGGCGCGCCTGCGGCGCGAGGCGGCCCGGATCCGCGCCACGATGGCGGCCTACGACACCGTGTACTCCGAGGCCAGGAGCCAGGGCGAGGAGACCGTCACCGTCATCTACGGCGAGCGCGCCATCCACCACGCGCTCCAGGCCGCCGTGGAGAGCTGCACCGAGGAGCTGCTGGTCTCCCAGCCGGGAGGCGGGCTGCCGGCCCGGCTGCTGCACCGGGGCCTCGTCCTGAGCCTGCCCCTGCTGGCGCGTGGCGTGCGCCAGCGCACGCTGTACCAGCACTCGGCGCGCACCCACAAGCCGACGCTCGCCCACATCGAACGGCTCCTCACCGACGGCGCCGAGGTCCGCACCCTCGCGGAGACTCCCGACCAGCTGATCGTCTGCGACCGCGACGCCGCGTTCCTCCCGGCCGGGGAGGACGGGGGCACGCGATGATGATCGCCAGGCATCCGGACCTGGTCCGGTACCTCAGGGAGATGTTCGAGCGTTCCTGGGTGCGGGCCGCACCGGTCGTCCGCTCGGCGTCCCGCCAGGAGGACGGCGCGTTCCTCGACGACCTCCAGCGCACCATCCTGCGGGCCATGGTGGAGGGCGAGACGGACGAGCGCATCGCCCGCCGGATAGGCCTGAGCCGCCGTACGGTCGTGTCCCACATCCGCAAGGTCGCGGAGCGGTTCGGCAGCAACAGCCGTGCCCAACTCGGGTACCTGCTCGCGGGCTCCAGCCTCCTCGCCGATAAGCCCGGCGGGGCCGACACTCCCCCGGACGACCGATGACCTTCCCGGGAGGAGAGGAGCGCGCGGACCCGCGGCTCCTGCGCTGAACGTATGAACGGGGGCCGCCTCCCTGGAGTGGCGGCCCCCGTCATCACGTCATCGCACGTAGAAACGGTTCTCTGGGAGAACCTCGCGGTGGGGCGGGTGGGACTCGAACCCACGGCCGACGGATTATGAGTCCGCTGCTCTAACCGGCTGAGCTACCGCCCCATAGCGGCGTGTCGCGTACATGTGTGCGCGCCGTCTGCCGCAGCATAGCCGCTCATACGATCTCCTGCCTCGGATGGTCGGCTTCCACGGCACCCTTCCTGACCTTGAGGACTCCGCCGCGGCCCGTCCGGTTCCCGCGAGCGGGACCGGACATGAAAAAGGACCCCGAAGGGTCCTCGTTCACCGTGCTCCCCCGACTGGACTCGAACCAGTAACCTGCCGGTTAACAGCCGGCTGCTCTGCCAATTGAGCTACGGAGGACCGAGCTCCCCGGACTGGACTCGAACCAGTAACCTGCCGGTTAACAGCCGGCTGCTCTGCCAATTGAGCTACCGAGGAATGTCTCGATGCATCGAACGTACCTCCCTGGGTATCCGCCAGGGGCGCGCGCTCGCTGCGACACATACATTAGCGCAAGCAGGGGGTGCTCCGCCAATCGGTACCTCCCCGGCACCGTAGACAGGCAAGGGAAGGGTGGCTGCCATGCGTTACCGGCTCACGTTCGTCGTCGGACTCGCCGTGGGTTACGTCCTGGGCACCAGGGCCGGCCGCGAGCGCTACGAGCAGCTGAGGAAGGCCGCCCGCCAGGTCGCCCAGAACCCGGCCGTCCGCAACACCGCGGAGTCCGCCGCGCAGCAGGGCCGCCACTACGCGGACCGGGCCTACCACGCGGTCAGCGACAAGGTCGGCGACCGCATGCCCGACTCGGTGGCCCAGCGGGTCCGCTCCCTGCGCGAGCGCAGCGCGAACGGCAGCGGCGGCGACGACTGGGGCACGAGCAACACCTGACGGCGCCCCCGCGACGCCCGTGGCCCGCACGGGCCTCGCGGTACGGCAGAATTTTCGCCATGGGGATAGTCGCCGGGCTGGACAGCTCACCCGATTTCACTCGCATCGTCGTCTGCGACTCGGACACGGGCGCCGTTCTGCGGCAGGGCTACGCGCCGCACCCTTCGCAGGCCCCGGAGGGATCCGGCGCCCGCCCCTCCGACGTCGACCCGCAGGCGTGGCTGCTGTCGCTGGGCGAGGCGGCCGGCGGCGGGCTGCTGGAGGGCGTGCAGGCCATCGGCGTGTCCGCGCAGGCGGGCGCGGTCGTTCCGCTGGACGCGCAGGGCGCCACGGTGCGGCCGGCCATGACCGGCGGTGACAAGCGGGCGCAGGTCGCCGCCGCCGATCTGATCGACGCCCTCGGCGGGCGCGAGGCGTGGGCGCAGGCCGTGGGGTGTGTGCCCCAGGCCGGGCAGCCGGTGGCCAAGCTGCGCTGGCTGGCCCGCACCGAGCCGGAGAACGCCGCCCGCACCGCCGTCCTGCTCCAGGCCCACGACTGGCTGGTGTGGCAGTTGCTCGGGCGGCCGGTCAGGCGGACCACGGACCGCGGCGGGGCGTCCGGGACCGGGTACTGGTCGGCGGCGACCGGCGGCTACCGGCCCGACCTCGTCGAACTCGCCCTCGGGCACCAGGCGGTGCTGCCGGAGGTGATCGGGCCGGCCGACGCGGCGGGCACCACCCGGAGGGGCTGCTGATCTCCGCCGGGACGAGCGAGACCCAGGCCGCCGCCTTCGGACTGGGCATCGGGCTGGGCGACGCGGTGGTGTCGCTCGGCGCGTCGGGCTCGGTCATGGCCGTCCACCCCGAGGCCCTGGTCGACCACACGGGCATGATCACCTCCCTCGCGGACGCCACCGGCATGCACCTGCCGGTCGTCACCACCCTGAACGCCGTACGGGCCCTGCGCGGCACCGCCGAGCTGCTGGGGACGCCGGATCTGGAGACCCTGTCCGAGCTGGCGATGAAGTCGACGCCGGGCGCGCACGGGCTGGTGCTGCTCCCCTATCTGGAGGGCGAGCGGACCCCGCACCTGCCGCACACCGCCGGCACGCTGGCCGGTCTGCGGCGGGAGTCGATGAAGCCGGAGCATCTGGCCCGGGCCGCGTTCGAGGGCATGATCTGCGGACTCGCCGACGCCCTCGACGTGCTGCGCGGCCGGGGCGTGGAGGTGCGGCGGATCTTCCTGCTGGGTGCGGCTGCCGAGCTGCCGGCCGTGCAGGCCGCGGCGCCGTCGCTGTTCGGTGCGCAGGTCGTCGTACCGCAGCCGGCGGACTACGCGGCGATCGGTGCCGCCCGGCAGGCGGCGTGGGCGCTCGGGTGTCGCAGGGCACGCTCGACCCGCGCACTCCCCCGGCCTGGCAGGGGGCGGTCGCCCAGGTGCTGGAGCCGGGCGAGGACCTGGCGGTCGGCCAGGCCGTGCGGCAGCAGTTCGTGTCGGTGCGCGAGCAGACCCATCCGGGGGCGATGCGGCCGTAGGGCGGGGCGATCGGGGCCTCGCAGGGCGGGGCGTGCGAGCCGCAGGGGCCGGGGCGCTGGCCCTGTTGGGTTAATCGGTTGAGGTAACACCACCGGAGTGTCCGACGATAGGGGCCAGGGCAACCATCCGGCCCCTGTCGCCGACTCCGAGAGACCAGTGTGCTCATACGACTGCTGAGGACCTATCTCAGGCCCTACAAGAGACCCATCGCCCTGCTGGTGGCACTGCAGTTCCTGCAGACCTGCGCCACCCTCTACCTGCCGACCCTGAACGCGGACATCATCGACAACGGTGTCGTCCGCGGAGACACCGGCTACATCCTGGGCTACGGCGCCCTGATGATCGGCATCTCGCTCGCCCAGGTCGTCTGCAACGTGGGGGCCGTGTACTACGGCGCCCGTACGGCGGCGGCGCTCGGCCGGGACGTGCGGGGCGCCGTCTTCGACCGGGTGCAGTCCTTCTCCGCGCGTGAGGTCGGCCACTTCGGCGCGCCCTCGCTGATCACGCGGACCACGAACGACGTCCAGCAGGTGCAGATGCTGGCGCTGATGACGTTCACGCTGATGGTGTCGGCGCCCATCATGTGCGTCGGCGGCGTGGTGCTGGCGCTCGGTCTGGACGTGCCGCTGTCCGGGGTGCTGGTCGGGGTCGTGCCCGTGCTCGGCGTGTGCGTGACGCTGATCGTGCGCCGGCTGCGCCCGCTGTTCCGGGCCATGCAGCAGCGCCTGGACACCGTGAACCGGGTGCTGCGCGAGCAGATCACCGGCAACCGCGTCATCCGCGCCTTCGTCCGCGACGCGTACGAGCAGCAGCGGTTCAAGAAGGCCAACTCCGATCTGACCGAGGTGGCGCTGGGCGCCGGGAACCTGCTGGCGCTGATGTTCCCGGTGGTCATGACGGTGGTGAACCTGTCGTCGATCGCGGTGGTGTGGTTCGGCGCGCACCGGATCGCGAGCGGCGGGATGCAGATCGGCGACCTGACCGCGTTCCTCGCCTATCTGATGCAGATCGTCATGTCCGTGATGATGGCCACCTTCATGTTCATGATGGTGCCGCGCGCGGAGGTGTGCGCCGAGCGCATCCAGGAGGTCCTGGACACCGAGAGCAGCGTGGTGCCGCCGGTGGCGCCGGTCACGGAGCTGCGCCGGCACGGGCATCTGGAGATCCGTGGCGCGGGCTTCCGCTACCCGGGAGCCGAGGAGCCGGTGCTGCGGAACATCGACCTGGTGGCCCGGCCCGGCGAGACGACCGCCGTGATCGGCTCGACCGGCAGCGGCAAGTCGACGCTGCTCGGGCTGGTCCCCCGGCTGTTCGACGCCACCGACGGCGAGGTGCTGGTCGACGGGGTGGACGTGCGGAGCCTCGACCCGCGGCTGCTGGCGCGGACCGTCGGCCTGGTGCCGCAGAAGCCGTACCTGTTCGCGGGCACCGTCGCGACCAACCTGCGCTACGGCAACCCGGACGCCACCGACGAGGAGCTGTGGCACGCGCTGGAGGTGGCGCAGGCCAGGGACTTCGTGCAGCGGCTCGAAGGCGGCCTCGACGCGCCGATCGCGCAGGGTGGCACCAACGTCTCCGGCGGTCAGCGGCAGCGGCTGGCGATCGCGCGGACGCTGGTGCAGCGCCCGGAGATCTATCTGTTCGACGACTCCTTCTCCGCCCTCGACTACGCCACCGACGCCGCCCTGCGCGCGGCGCTCGCCGCCGAGACCGCGGAGGCGACCGTCGTCATCGTCGCCCAGCGGGTGGCGACCATCCGGGACGCCGACCGGATCGTGGTGCTGGACGAGGGCCGGGTCGTCGGCTCCGGCCGGCACCACGAACTGATGGCGGCCAACGACACCTACCGGGAGATCGTCCTCTCCCAGCTCACGGAAGCGGAGGCTGCCTGATGGCCGGGCCTGCGGCACGGATGATGGCCGGGGGCGGCCCGGACCAGCGGTCGCTGGACTTCACGGGCTCCGGCAAGCGGCTGGTCGCCCGGTTCCGGCCGGAGCGGGCGACCATCGGCCTGCTCCTGCTGTGCGTGGTGATCAGCGTCGGTCTGAACGTGATCGGGCCGAAGATCCTCGGCCACGCCACCGACCTGGTCTTCTCCGGTGTCGTCGGGCGGGACATGCCCGCCGGCACCACCAAGGAGCAGGTGCTGGAGTCGATGCGGGAGCGCGGGGACGGCGACGTCGCCGACATGCTGCGCAGCACCGACTTCACGCCGGGCGAGGGCATCGACTTCGGCGCGGTCGGCGACGTCCTGCTGCTGGCGCTGGGCACGTTCGCGGTGGCGGGGCTGCTGATGGCGGTGGCGACCCGGCTGGTGAACCGGGCGGTCAACCGGACCATGTTCCGGCTGCGCGAGGACGTGCAGACGAAGCTGTCGCGGCTGCCGCTGTCGTACTTCGACAAGCGGCAGCGCGGTGAGGTGCTGAGCCGGGCGACGAACGACATCGACAACATCGGGCAGACGCTCCAGCAGTCGATGGGCCAGCTGATCAACTCGGTGCTGACCATCATCGGCGTGCTGGCGATGATGTTCTACGTCTCCTGGATCCTGGCGCTGGTCGCGCTGGTGACCGTGCCGCTGTCGTTCGTCGTCGCCACCCGTGTCGGCAAGCGGTCCCAGCCGCACTTCGTGCAGCAGTGGCGCTCCACGGGCACGCTGAACGCGCACATCGAGGAGATGTACACCGGGCACGCGCTGGTGAAGGTGTTCGGGCGGCAGCAGGAGTCGGCGCGGCAGTTCGCCGAGCAGAACGAGGCCCTGTACGAGGCCGGGTTCCGGGCGCAGTTCAACAGCGGGATCATGCAGCCGCTGATGCTGTTCGTGTCCAACCTGAACTATGTGCTGGTCGCCGTCGTCGGCGGGCTGCGGGTCGCGTCCGGCTCGCTGTCCATCGGTGACGTGCAGGCCTTCATCCAGTACTCCCGGCAGTTCTCCATGCCGCTGACGCAGGTCGCGTCGATGGCGAACCTGGTGCAGTCGGGCGTCGCCTCCGCCGAGCGGATCTTCGAACTGCTGGACGCCGAGGAGCAGGAGGCCGACCCGGTGCCCGCCGAGCGGCCCGCCGAGCTGCGCGGGCGGGTGGAGCTGGAGCACGTGTCGTTCCGGTACGACCCGGAGAAGCCGCTGATCGAGGATCTGTCGCTGACGGTGGAGCCGGGGCACACGGTCGCCATCGTCGGGCCGACGGGGGCGGGCAAGACCACGCTGGTCAACCTGCTGATGCGGTTCTACGAGGTGTCCGGCGGGCGCATCACGCTGGACGGTGTGGACATCGCCCGGATGTCGCGGGACGAACTGCGCGCCGGGATCGGCATGGTGCTCCAGGACACCTGGCTGTTCGGCGGAACCATCGCGGAGAACATCGCGTACGGGGCGTCCAGGGAGGTCACGCGGGGCGAGATCGAGGAGGCCGCGCGGGCCGCGCACGCCGACCGGTTCATCCGGACGCTGCCCGACGGGTACGACACGGTGATCGACGACGAGGGCACGGGCGTCAGCGCCGGTGAGAAGCAGCTCATCACCATCGCGCGGGCGTTCCTGTCCGACCCGGTGATCCTGGTGCTGGACGAGGCGACGAGTTCCGTGGACACGCGGACGGAGGTGCTGATCCAGAAGGCGATGGCGAAACTGGCGGCCGGGAGGACGTCGTTCGTGATCGCGCACCGGCTGTCGACGATCCGGGACGCGGACACGATTCTGGTGATGGAGAACGGGTCGATCGTGGAGCAGGGGTCGCACCGGGTGCTGCTCGCCTCCGGCGGGGCGTACGCCCGGCTGTACCGGGCCCAGTTCGCGCAGGCTGTCGCCGAGGTCGACTGAGGGCTCTGCCCGCACCGGCGGCCGCCCGGCACGGCGCTGCGGGCTTCAGTCGAGGTAGCCCCTCAATTGGTCGGCGAAGGTGTGGTCGCGGAGTTTGTTGAGGGTCTTGGACTCGATCTGGCGGATGCGTTCGCGGGTGACGCCGAAGATGCGGCCTATCTCCTCCAGCGTGCGGGGGCGTCCGTCGACCAGGCCGTAGCGGAGCTGGACGACCTTGCGTTCGCGTTCACCGAGGGTGGAGAGCACCGCCTCCAGGTGCTCGCGCAGCAGCAGGAACGCCGCCGACTCCACGGGGCTGGTGGCGTCGCCGTCCTCGATCAGGTCGCCGAGGGCCACGTCGTCCTCCTCGCCGACCGGCGCGTGCAGGGAGACGGGCTCCTGGGCGAGGCGCAGTACCTCGCTGACCCGCTCCGGGAGCAGGTCGAGGTGGGCGGCGACCTCTTCCGGGGTGGGTTCGTAGCCGCGTTCCTGGAGCATGCGG
Source organism: Streptomyces sp. SW4 (assembly GCA_003248315.1). GTDB lineage: Bacteria > Actinomycetota > Actinomycetes > Streptomycetales > Streptomycetaceae > Streptomyces. Next base: position 3,513,659 of record QKWM01000004.1, on the reverse strand, counting down.
CGCTGGACGCGGACGACCCGGTTGATCAGTTCCACGACGTGGACGGGGACGCGGATGGTGCGGGCCTGGTCGGCCAGCGCCCGCGACATGGCCTGGCGGATCCACCAGGTGGCGTACGTGGAGAACTTGAAGCCCCGGGCGTAGTCGAACTTCTCCACCGCCCGGATCAGGCCGAGGTTGCCCTCCTGGACCAGGTCGAGCATGGTCAGTCCGCGTCCGACGTACCGCTTGGCGACGGAGACGACGAGCCGCAGGTTGGCCTCGATGAGGCGGCGCTTGGCCATGCGGCCCATGACGACGAGCCGGTCGAGGTCGTGGGCGAGGCTGCTGTCCAGGTCGGGGGTGTTGCCGAGCTTCTCCTCCGCGAACAGGCCGGCCTCCACGCGGCGGGCGAGTTCGACCTCCTCGGCCGCGGTGAGCAGCGGGATGCGGCCGATCTCCCGGAGGTACTGGCGGAACAGGTCCGAGGACGGTCCGCCGGTCTCGGCGCGGGCGGGCGGCACCTCGACCGGCTCGGCCTCGACCGCTTCGGCGTCCTCGAGCTCCTCGGCCGGCGGCTCCTCCGGCCGGTCCTCGGCCGGCGGCTCCTCGGGCCGGCCGTCCGGGCCGGGCGTTCCGGCCGGCGGCTCTTCCGGCCGGTGGCCGGGGTGGTGCACGGCCCGGCCGAGCGGGGCCGCGCGACGAGGACGCCGGCCTCGGCCTCCGGGCCGTCGGTACCGGGCTCGGGGTGGGTGAGGGTCTGGGTCTGCACGGGGGCGACCTCCAGGATGATCGCTGCCAGGGCGTGCGGCAGCGGTTCTTCGGGGGCGGAGTCGGCGGCCTCGCCGCTGTCCGTCCCATTCGCGATGAGCGGAACCGCGGGAGTGTCGGACCCGTGGGGACGGATCGGCCGCGCTCCGAGGACTCAGGCACCGGAACCCAGTGTGGGGTACGACACATCGCCGCCACGAGGGGCGTGCGGTGACTTTTTGCATCCGGTCCGTGACCGCGCGGTTATCTCCGGCGCGGGTGCGCCCGTCCCGGGGCGGGGGCCGTCCGGGCGGGGGACGGCCCGGGGGTCACAGGGCGGCGGCGCCGTGCTCCCGCAGGGCCTGGTCGTACTGCTGGAGGACCCAGAGTTCGTTCTGCACGGCGGCCAGCTGGGCCGGGTCGCCGTGGGCGGACAGGCGGGTCAGCTGGCTCTGGATGTCGCGGACGCGGCGCTCGACGGCGCGGCGGCGCACGGTGACCAGCTGGGCGCCGGCGTAGGCCTCGTCGACCTCGCGGCGCAGCAGGATCGCCTCGACGGCGAGTTCGGTGACCATGGCGCGGACGGCGTCGTCGGGGGCGGCCTCGCGGACGCGGACCAGGTAGTCCTGCGGGTCGGCGACGCCCGTCTCGGCGCCGCCCGCCTCCAGGATGGCCTGGCGGACGGCCGCGTACGGCGGGGCGGTGAACTCGTCGACTCCGTAGGCGTCGAAGGCCGGGGAGACCAGCTCCGGGCGCTGGAGGGCGAGCTTGAGCAGTTCGCGTTCGGTGGCGTGGACGGGGTTGCGGAGGTTGAGGGCCGGTCCGCGCGGGGCGGGCGCGGCGGGCGCGGCGGCGTACTGCCGCTGGGGGCGGCGCGGTGCTGCCGGTCGGGCGCGGGGCCCTTGCCGCCGCGTTCCGGGCCCAGCGGGCGAGCTGGGCGACCCGCTTGACGACGAACTGGGTGTCGAGGATGCCGAGCATGCCGGCGAGCTGGACGGCGACCTCGTGCTGGGCGCCGCTGTTCTTGATCCGGGCGACGACGGGGGCGGCCTCGTCCAGGGCGGCGGCGCGGCCGGCCGGGGTGTCCAGGTCGTAGCGGGAGACGATCTGGCGCAGGGCGAACTCGAACAGCGGGGTGCGCGGCTCGACCAGGTCGGCGACGGCCTCGTCGCCCTTGGCGAGGCGCAGGTCGCAGGGGTCCATGCCGTCGGGGGCGATGGCGATGTAGGTCTCGGCGGCGAACTTCTGGTCGTCCTCGAAGGCGCGCAGGGCCGCCTTCTGGCCGGCGGCGTCGCCGTCGAAGGTGAAGATGACACGGGCCGAGCCGTTGTCCATCAGCAGCCGGCGCAGGATCTTGATGTGGTCGCCGCCGAAGGCGGTGCCGCAGGTGGCGATGGCGGTGGTGACGCCGGCGAGGTGGCAGGCCATGACGTCGGTGTAGCCCTCGACGACGACGGCGCGGGAGGTCTTGGCGATCTCCTTCTTGGCCAGGTCGATGCCGTACAGGACCTGGGACTTGCGGTAGATCGGGGTCTCGGGCGTGTTCAGGTACTTCGGGCCGTTGTCCGCCTCGTAGAGCTTGCGGGCGCCGAAGCCGACGACGTCGCCGCCGATGTCGCGGATGGGCCACATCAGCCGGCCGCGGAAGCGGTCGATGGGGCCCCGGCGGCCCTCCTGGGCGAGCCCGGAGAGGATCAGCTCCTTGTCGCTGAAGCCCTTGCCGCGCAGGTAGCGGGTGAGGTGGTCCCAGCCCTGGGGGCTGTAGCCGACGCCGAAGTGGACGGCCGCCGCCTGGTCGAAGCCGCGCTCGGCCAGGAAGACGCGGCCGGTCTCGGCCTCGGGCTGGTGGCGAGCTGTTCCGCGTACCACTCGGCGGCGATCTTGTGGGCCTCGACCAGGCGGATCCGCTCGCCGCGCTGGTGGGCGGGGTTGTACCCGCCCTCCTCGTAGCGCAGGGTGATGCCGGCCTGGCCGGCCAGGCGCTCGACCGCCTCCGAGAAGGTGAGGTGGTCGATCTTCATCACGAACGTGATGGTGTCGCCGCCCTCCTGGCAGCCGAAGCAGTGGAACAGCCCTTGCTGGGGCTGACCTGGAAGGAGGGGACTTCTCGTCGTGGAACGGGCACAGCCCCTTGAGGTTGCCGCCGCCCGCGTTGCGCAGCTGGAGGTACTCGGACACCACGGCGTCGATCGGGACCGCGTCCCGTACCGCCTTCACGTCCTCGTCGTTGATCCGTCCTGCCACGCGTGAATTCTACGGGCGCCGACTGACAGGCCCGGCCGCGGTGACCAGCCCCCGGGATTCAGGGGACGAGGCCTTCGAGCGGGACGTGTGGGTCGGCCAGGGCCTCGGCGTCCACGCGGGCCCGGGAGCGGATCAGGCGCTGGACCGGCTCCGTGACGTCCCACACGTTCACGTTCATCCCGGCGAGCACGCGGCCCTCCCGCAGCCAGAACGCGATGAACTCGCGCTTGGCGGCGTCCCGCGGATCACCACCTGGTCGTAGGAGCCGGGCGGCGCCCAGCCCGAGTACTCCATGCCGAGGTCGTACTGGTCGGAGAAGAAGTAGGGCACGCGGTCGTAGACCACGTCCCGGCCGAGCATGGCGCGGGCCGCCGCCGGTCCGCCGTTGAGGGCGTTGGCCCAGTGCTCCACGCGCAGCCGGGTGTCGAACAGGACGTGGTGGAAGGAGGCCGCGTCGCCGGCCGCGTGGATGTCGGGGTCGGAGGTGCGCAGCCGTTCGTCGACGACGATGCCGCCGCCCTGCGACCGGTCGGCGATCTCCAGGCCGGCGGCCTCGGCGAGGGCGGTGCGCGGGCGGCGCCGATCGCGGCCAGCACCGCGTGCGCCGGGTGCTCCTCGCCGTCGTCGGTGCGGGCGGCGAGGACGACGCCGTCCTGGCCGACGATCTCGGTGAGCTTCACGCCGAAGCGCAGGCGGACGCCGTGCGCCTGGTGCAGTTCGGCGAAGACGCCGCCCAGCTCGGGTCCGAGGACGCCGTGCAACGGGTCGGGGACGGCTCGACGACGGTGACCTCGGCGCCGTACTCGCGGGCGGCCGCCGCGACCTCCAGGCCGATCCAGCCGGCGCCGGCGATCACCAGGTGGCCGTTGTCCCGGCCGAGGGCGGCCAGAACGCCCCTGAGCCGCTCGGCGTGGGCGAGGCGGCGCAGGTGGTGCACGCCGGCCAGGTCGGTGCCGGGCACGTCGAGGCGGCGCGGCTCGGCGCCGGTGGCCAGCAGCAGCTTGTCGTAGCGGACGCGGGTGCCGTCGTCGCCGTAGTGGACGGTCCTGGCGTCGCGGTCGATCTCGACGACCGTCTGCCCGAGGTGCAGTTCGATGTCGTGCCGCGCGTACCAGGCGGGCTCGTGCACGAAGACGCTGTCGCGCTCCTCCTTGCCGAGCAGATAGCCCTTGGACAGGGGCGGGCGCTCGTAGGGGTGGTCGCGCTCGTCGCAGACGAGGATCACCCGGCCGGTGAAGCCCTCCTCGCGGAGCGTCTCGGCGGCCTTGGCGCCGGCCAGGCCCCTCCGACGATGACGAATGTCTGATCCGCGTCGACCACGTGTTTGCCTCCTCGTCGGAATGCCGCCACATGCGAGCGTCCCGCACGGAGCGTGCTGCGGGAAGGGGAGTGGCCCGATCAGGTCAGTCTCGCGTGCGCCCGTCAGACGGGCGTGAAGGGAGCGGGCGGAGCTGTCGGTGAGGGAGGCGATCTGGTCGACGATCACCCGTTTGCGGGCGCGGTCGTCGCCCGCTTGGTCGAACAGTGCGCGGAACTGGGGGTCGAGGCCGTGGGGGCGCGGGCGGTGAGCGCCTCGGCGAGTTCGGCGACGACGATCCGCTGGTCGGCGCGGAGACGTTCCTGTTCGGCGCGCTGCATGACGTAGCGGTCGGCGACGGCCTTGAGGACGGCGCACTCCAGGCGGGTCTCGCGGGGCACGACCAGCTCGGCGGTGTACCGGGTCAGCCGCCCGGCGCCGTACGCCGTCCGCGTCGCGGCCTCGGCGGCCAGGCAGAACCGGCCGATGAGCTGGCTGGTGGCGTCCTTCAGCCGGGCCTGGGCGAGCGCGGAGCCGTCGTAGCCGTGCGGCCACCACTCCTGGGCGAGGAGCCGGTCGAGGGCGGCGGCGAGCTCGGCGGGGTCGGTGTCCGCGGGGACGTAGCGGCCGACGGCGACCTCGAAGACCGCGTCCCGTTCGGGGTCGGCGAGCAGGCAGCCCGGGTCGATGTGGCCGGCGTGCAGGCCGTCCTCGACGTCGTGCACCGAGTACGCCACGTCGTCGGACCAGTCCATGACCTGGGCCTCGAAGCAGGTGCGGGTGCCGGGGCGTTCTCGCGGAGCCAGGCGAAGACCGGCAGGTCGTCCTCGTACACGCCGAACTTGGCCGAAGCCGGGTCGGTGGGGTGCGCCCGCGCGGCCAGGGGTACTTGGTGGCGGCGTCCAGGGCGGCCCGGGTGAGGTTGAGGCCGACGGACCCCTCGGGGTGAACCGTTTGGGCTCGATGCGGGTGAGGAGCCTGAGGGACTGGGCGTTGCCCTCGAAGCCGCCGCAGTCCTCGGCGAACTCGTTCAGGGCCTGTTCGCCGTTGTGTCCGAAGGGCGGGTGGCCGAGGTCGTGCGCGAGGCAGGCGGTCTCCACCAGGTCGGGGTCGCAGCCGAGGGCGGCGCCCAGTTCACGGCCGACCTGGGCGCATTCCAGGGAGTGGGTGAGACGGGTGCGGGGACTGGCGTCCAGGCCGGGCCCCGGCCGGTGGTGTCGGGGTGACGACCTGGGTCTTGCCGGCGAGGCGGCGCAGCGCGGCGGAGTGCAGGACCCGGGCGCGGTCGCGCTGGAAGGCGGTGCGGCCGGGGCGTTTGTCCGGCTCGGGTGCCCAGCGGGCGGTCGACGCCGGGTCGTAGCCGGCGGTGAGTGCGGTGCGGGGCTCGGGTGCGGTGCCTTCCATGGGTCGACAGTAAGCGCGTCCGCGTCCGCCGGGTTCTCATTTCGTGGCGAGTGCGGGCCGGCGGTGGCCGATCGCGTGGTGTCCCGCGGCCCCGGCGGGCGCCGCCGCCAGCGCCTCCTCGTAGCGGCCGGCGACGAGGCGGGCCATGGCCGGGTGGGTGCCGAGCGGGGCCGAGGTGATCCCCGGGGACGCCGCCGCGCACTCCGACGCGAAGCGGCCCGGGGCCGTGAAGCAGGAGGCCACGGCGACGTGGGGGCGGCCCCGCTCGGTGAGGGACGCGACCGCTTGCGGCACGGTCGGGGCCGCGGCCGAGGCGTACGCCGGGACGACCGGGACGCCGAGGCGGGCGGAGAGGAGACGGGCCGTGCGGGCGGTGTCGCGGCGGGAGTCCGGGTCGCGGGAGCCGGCGGCGGCCAGGACGACGGCGCTCTTCCCGCGCGGGGCGCCGCCGGGCCAGCCGGCCTGGAGGAGCCGGTCGTGGAGCGCGTCCACGAGCAGGGGGTGCGGGCCGAGCGGGGCGGCCACGCGGGTGCGGGCCGGGGCCGCCGCGGCGATCTCGGGGATGTCCCGCTTGACGTGGTACCCGCGGGTGAGGAGCAGCGGGACGAGGACCGCGTCGGTGTCGCCGAGGGCGGCGAGGGTGTCCGGGAGGAGGGGCTCGTTCAGCTCGATGTGTCCCAGGTGCACGGGGACGTCCGGGCGCAGGGTGCGGACCCGGTCCAGCAGGGCGCGGACGGTGCGCGGGGCGCGCGGGTCACGGCTGCCGTGCGCGACGACGACCAGGGCGGGAGGGGCTTTCATGCAGCGATCGTGTCCGCCGGACGTTGCCTCCCCGTTGCGTCGGTGTCACGGACGTTTTCCGCCGCTTCACACGCCGGCGGCCGGCCGCGTGAACCGGCCGGGGCGGACGGCGTCGCACCGTGGCCGGCCGCCGCGGGTGCGGGCGGCGGTGAACCGTCCGGCCGCGCCGGGCGTCCCTGACTGTCGATGGGCGACCGGGAGGGGACCAGGCGATGCGCCGAGCGAGACCGGGCCGACCGTATCCGCCGCGCACGCGCACCGGCCGGCGGCGGCTGGTGCGGGCCGTGATGGCCGTCTGCGTGCTGGCGCTGCTGCCGGGGGCCTGGCTGCGGCTGGTCACCGAGGGCCGGCTGTACGCCACCGGGGACGTGCCGCGCACCGACGTCGCCGTCGTCTTCGGCGCCGGCCTGTGGGACGGGGAGCCGTCGCCGTACCTGGCGCACCGGCTGGACGCGGCGGCCGAGCTGTACCGGACGGGGCGGGTGAAGGTGGTGCTGGTCACCGGCGACAACAGCCGCGAGGACTACGACGAGCCGGACGCGATGCGGTCCTACCTGGTCCGGCAGGGCGTGCCCGACGGGCGGATCGTCAGCGACTACGCGGGCTTCGACACCTGGGACTCCTGCGTCCGGGCGCGGAAGATCTTCGGGGTGGAGCGGGCGGTGCTGATCAGCCAGGACTTCCACATCCGGCGGGCGGTGGCGCTCTGCGAGGAGGCGGGCGTCGCCTCCCACGGGGTCGGGGTGCCCGCCGTGCACGACCTGACCTGGTACTACGGGGGCGCGCGGGAGGTGCTCGCGGCGGGCAAGGCGGCCGTGGACGCCGTGTTCGAACCGGACCCGCGGTTCCTCGGACCGAGGGAACCCGGCGTGGCCCGGGCACTGGCCGGTGAGCGGGCCCGGGCACTGGCCGGTGAGGGGGGCGCGGACACCGGCCGGTGAGCGGGGCCCGCGCACACCCGGAGCCGGGCCCGGACAGCCGGGCGGGCCCGCACACCGGAACGGGGCGGCGCACTCCGGCCGGGTGCCGGGTGCACCGCCCCTTCGGGTGGGACGGGGTGCGGGAGCCGCCCGCGTCGTCATGGTGGTGCGTCGCGCCGGCGGTTACCTCGGGTCGCCGGCGAACCTGGCGGTCGACCAGACGTAGCCGAGCACCGCGAGGCCCAGGCACCAGGCGACGGCGAGCCACCCGTTGTGACCGATCTCCGTGCCGAGCAGCAGCCCGCGCAGGGTCTCGATGGCCGGGGTGAACGGCTGGTACTGGGCGATCGGCTGGAACCAGCCCGGCATCGTGTCGACCGGGATGAAGGCGCTGGACAGCAGCGGCAGCAGGATCATCGGCATCGCGTTGTTGCCGGCGGCCTCGGCGTTCGGGCTGATCAGGCCCATGCCGACGGCGATCCAGGTGAGCGCGAGGGCGAAGAGCGCGAGCAGCCCGAGCGCCGCCAGCCACTCCGCGACGGTGGCGTCGGTGGAGCGGAAGCCGATGGCCACGCCGACCGCGCCGACGAGGACGACGCTCAGCACGCACTGGAGGACGCTGCCGAGCACGTGCCCCACGAGCACGGAGCCGCGGTGGATCGCCATGGTGCGGAACCGGGCGATGATGCCCTCGGTCATGTCGTTGGAGACGGAGACCGCGGTCCCGATCGTGGTGCTGCCGATGGTCATCAGCAGCAGTCCGGGGACGATGTAGGCGATGTACGTGGAGCGGTCGGCGCCGCCACCGCCGATGCCCGCGCTCATCACGTCGCCGAAGATGTAGACGAAGAGGAGCAGCAGCATGATCGGCGTGAGCAGCAGGTTGAGGGTGAGGGAGGGGTAGCGCCGGGCGTGCAGCAGGTTGCGGCGCAGCATGGTGGCGCAGTCGCGCAGGGCGAGCGCGATCCCGGACGGGTGGACGGGGGACGGGCGGGCCGGGGCCAGGGGGGTGCTCATCGGACGGTCTCCTCGGGCTGGTTCGGCTGGGCGGGGACGGTGCCGCCGGTCAGGGCGAAGAACACGTCGTCCAGGTCGGGGGTGTGCACGGTGAGTTCGTCGGCCTCGATGCCGGCGGCGTCCAGCCGGTCGAGGACGGCCCGCAGTTCGCGCTGGCTTCCGCCGCTGGGGATCTGCAGGGCGAGGGCCTCGTCGTCGGGGCGGTCCCGCGGAGCGCGGCGGCGGCGCGGCGGTAGGCGGCGGGGTCGGTGAAGCGGAGGCGCACATGCCCGCCGGGGACCAGGCGCTTCAGCTCCTCCGCGCTGCCCTCCGCGGCGATCCGCCCGCCGTGCAGCACCGCGATCCGGTCGGCCAGCTGGTCGGCCTCCTCCAGGTACTGCGTGGTCAGGAAGACCGTCGTACCGCCCGCCACCAGCTCCCTGACGATCTGCCACATGCCATGACGCGAACGCGGGTCCAGACCCGTCGTCGGCTCGTCGAGGAAGATGACCCGCGGCCCGCCGACCAGCGTCATGGCGATGTCCAGACGCCGCTTCATCCCACCCGAGTACGTGGACGCCGGCTTCCGCGCCGCCTCCGTCAGACCGAACCGCTCCAGCAGATCGGCGGCGACCCGCCGCCCTCCCGCCTGGACAGATGGTGCAGGTCCGCCATCAGCAGCATGTTCTCCTCACCGGTGATCAGACCGTCCACCGCCGAGAACTGCCCCGTCACCCCGATCGCGGCCCGCACCGCCTGCGCCTCGGCCACCAGATCGTGCCCCGCCACCCGCACCTGCCCGCCGTCCGCGCGGATCAGCGTCGACAGGATCTTGACCACCGTCGTCTTGCCGGCGCCGTTCGGACCGAGCAGGGAGAAGATCGTCCCTTCCGGAACGGTCAGGTCGATGCCGTCGAGGACCGTCTTGTCCCGTAGGACCTGCGCAGCCCGTTCGCCGCGATGGCCGGATTCGTCATGAGAGGGCTCCCTTGGAAGGTTCAGCGGTGCGCGGCTTCGGTCAGTGGCTGCGGGCGGTGATGTCGCCGTGGGCGGTGGTGGCGTGGAGGGCGAGGCCGGCGGTGGGCCGTCGGTGTTGCGCAGGCCGTTGTGGATACGGCCGTGGCCGGTGGCGGCGTCCAGGGTGGCGGAGGTGGTGCGGGCGGCGCCGACGGTGATGTCGCCGCGGTCGGTGCGGAGGGTGACGGTGCCGTGGACGGCTTCGGTGATGTGGAGGTTGCCCTGGCGGGTGCGCAGGGCGGCGGGGCCGGTGAGGCGTCCGACGGTGATGTCGCCGGCCTCGAGGGTGAGGCGGGCGCGGGTGGTCTCGTCGAGCCGGACGGTGCCCTGGGCGCTTTCGACGGTGACGTCGCCGAGCCGGCCCACGCCGCGGAACTCGGCGGCGGCGGCGCGGGCCTCGACGCGGGAGCCGGCGGGGAGCTGGACGGTGACCTCGACGGCGCCGGAGGGTCCCATGCGGCGGGCCGCCTTCCGGGGGCCCGGACGTGCAGGACGCCGTCGGTGAAGGAGACCTCGGTCTGTTCGGCCAGGGCCACGTCGCGGGCCCGGGAGGGGTCGGCGGGCAGGACCTCGACCACGGTGTCGGTGCGGTCGCCGGCGATGAACCGGACCCGGCCAGCGGGAACGGCCAGCACGGCGGTGACCGGGGCGGGCGTGGCGAACTTCTGCATCACGGGCTCCTCAGGACTCGAAACTCGGACCGACTGTTTCCGACACCAGAAAAGCTACGTTGCATTCACAGAACGAGCAATCACCGCGTTGCGCCAAAACCCCTTAACCACAGGCCAACGACGTGAAATCATTGCAATGGTCTCGCGGATAACGCAACAGCCCAGGAGAGGTCCGTTGCAATGGAATGAGGGTGAAGGTCATACTGGGCCCACCACGGACCACGAAGGAGACCCCGATGCCGGGAGGCAGGCTCACCCAGCAGGAGCGTCAGCAGATCGCGCTGGGGCTGGCCGACGGACTCGCCTACGCGGAGATCGCGAGGCGGCTGGACCGTCCGACCTCGACGATCACCCGCGAGGTCATGCGCAACGGCGGCCCCACCGGCTACCGCGCCGACCTGGCCCACCGCGCCACCGAACGCCGCGCCCACCGGCGCCGCCGGACCGCCCCCGCGCGCCGGGGCTGCCTCCGCAGGAGTACGGCCGCGACCCGGAGGCCGTCCGCGAGTACGAGGAGCTGTTCACCACCGTCCTCATGGGGTCCGGCATGCCCAAGATGATGTCCCGGGTGATGGCCTGCCTCACGCTCACCGACGCCGGCAGTCTCACCGCCGCCGAGCTCGTCCAGCGGCTCCAGGTCAGCCCGGCGTCCGTCTCCAAGGCCGTCGCGTTCCTCGAGACCCAGGGCTTCGTCCGCCGGGAACGCGAGGAGGGCCGCCGGGAGCGCTACGTCGTGGACGACGACGTCTGGTACGAGTCGATGATGGCGAGCGCCCGGTCCATCGCCCAGGTCGTCGAGACCGCGCGGCAGGGCGTCTCCGTGCTCAGCCCCGACACCCCGGCCGGCGCCCGCCTGGAGAACATCGCCCGCTTCCTCGACTTCGTCAGCGAGAGCACCGCCCGCGCCGCGGAGCAGGCCCGCGCCGTCCTGCACACGAAGGTCGCCGACGGGAGCTGACCGGCACCTCACGGCGGCCGGGCGGCGGCGGGGAGGCCGCCGTCCCGGCCGCGTAACAAGGAGCCGCACGGGCGCGTAACACGCGGGCCGCACTGTGGGTGACATGCAGAGTCCCGCCACGCCGGCGCCGACAGCGGTGCCGACGCCGACGCACTGCCCGTACTGCGCCCTGCAGTGCGGGATGAACCTCACGCCCGCCGCCGACGGGACCCTCGAGGTGACCGAGCGCGCCGACTTCCCGGTCAACCGGGGCGCCCTGTGCGGCAAGGGGCGGACCGCGCCCGAGGTGCTGTCCTCCCGGGTGCGGCTGACCTCCCCGCTGGTGCGGGACGGCGACGGCACGCTGGTGCCCGCGAGCTGGCCCGAGGCGCTCGACCGGATCGCCGCGAACCTCGCCCGGGTGCGCGCCGAGCACGGGCCGGACGCGGTCGGGTGTTCGGCGGCGGCGGGCTGACCAACGAGAAGGCCTACGCGCTGGGCAAGTTCGCCCGCGTCGTGCTGGGGACCTCGCAGATCGACTACAACGGACGGTTCTGCATGTCGTCGGCCGCGGCGGCCGGGACCAGGGCGTTCGGCCTGGACCGGGGGCTGCCGTTCCCGCTGGAGGACATCCCGCGGACCGGCTGCGTGATCCTCGTCGGGTCGAACCTCGCGGAGACCATGCCGCCCGCGCTGCGCTTCTTCGACGAACTCAAGGCGAACGGCGGCACGCTGATCGTCGTCGACCCGCGCCGCACGAGGACCGCCGACCACGCCGACCTGCACCTCGCGCCACGCCCCGGCACCGACCTCGCGCTGGCGCTGGGGCTGCTGCACCTCGTCGTCGCCGAGGGCCGGGTGGACGAGGAGTACGTCGACAGGCGCACGTCCGGCTGGGAGGAGGCGCGGGCGGCGGCGATGGCCCACTGGCCGGAGTACGTGGAGCGGGTCACGGGGGTGCCCGTCCCGCAGCTGCGCGAGGCGGTGCGGCTGTTCTGCGCGCCGGAGGCCGCGATGGTGCTGACCGCCCGCGGGCCCGAGCAGCAGTCCAAGGGCACCGACACGGTGGGCGCGTGGATCAACCTGTGCCTGGCGACCGGGCGGGCCGGGCGCCCGCTGTCCGGCTACGGCTGCCTGACCGGGCAGGGCAACGGGCAGGGCGGGCGTGAACACGGGCAGAAGGCCGACCAGTTGCCCGGCTACCGCAAGCTGACCGATCCGGCGGCGCGCCGGCACGTCGCCGAGGTGTGGGGCGTGGACCCGGACCGCCTCCCCGGGCCGGGGCGCAGCGCCTACGAGTTGCTGGACGCGCTGGGGACGGACATCAGGTCGCTGCTGCTGATGGGCTCCAACCCGGTGGTGTCGGCACCGCGCGCGGCGCACGTCGAGGAGCGGATCAGGGCTCTGGACTTCCTGGCCGTCTGCGATGTCGTGCTGTCGGAGACGGCCGCGCTCGCCGACGTGGTCCTGCCGGTCACCCAGTGGGCCGAGGAGACGGGGACCACGACCAGCCTGGAGGGGCGGGTGCTGCTGCGGCGCCGCGCGGTCGCACCGCCGCGGGGCGTGCGCAGCGACCTGTACGTGATGCACGAGCTGGCCGCGCGGCTCGGCGTGGAGAAGGGCTTCCCGACCGATCCCGAGGAGGTCTTCGAGGAACTGCGGCGGGCGAGCGCGGGCGGCCCGGCGGACTACTCCGGGATCACCTACCGGCGGCTGGCGCGGGAGAACGGCGTGTTCTGGCCGTGCCCGGCGACGCCGGAGACGGAGACGGCCGCCGACGAGGCGCCCGAGGGCGCGGAGGACGCCGAGGACGCCTCGCTCGACACGGCCGCGCCGGCCGACGACCCGGCCCGGGACACCGAGGGCGCCGGCGCGGCGCACCCCGGTACGCCGCGGCTGTTCCTCGACCGGTTCGCCACCGACGACGGCCGGGCCCGGTTCGCGCCCGTCTCGCACCGCCCGGTCGCCGAGGAACCGGACGACGAGTACCCGGTGCTGCTCACCACCGGCCGGGTCGTCGCCCAGTACCAGTCCGGCGCCCAGACCCGGCGCGTCGCCGAACTGAACGCCGCCGCGCCCGGCCCCTTCGTGGAGCTGCACCCGCGACTGGCGGCACGGCTCGGGGCGGCCGAGGGAGATCCGGTGGCCGTGGTCTCGCGGCGCGGCCGGGCGGTGGCCCCGGCCCGCATCACGACCGGCATCCGCCGGACACCGTCTTCATGCCGTTCCACTGGCCGGGCGAGGGCCGGGCCAACACCCTGACCAACCCGGCGCTCGACCCCACCTCGCGGATGCCGGAGTTCAAGGTGTGCGCGGTGCGGCTGGAGGCGGTGGAGCGCTGACCCCGCAGGCGCCGGCGCCCCGGGCACCCGGCCCCGGCCGCCCTCGCGGCCACGAACCCCTGCCTCCCGGCCGCCCTCGCACCCCTGACCCCTGCCCACCGGCCGCCCTCGGGCCCGGAACCCCGCCTCCCGGCCACCCTCGGGCCCCTGAACCCCGCCTCGCGGCCGCCCTCAGGCCCAGGAACCCCTGCCTACCGGCCGCCCTCGCGCCCCGGAACCCCGCCTCCTAGGCCCCGGTGGGGCACCACTCGCCGCCCTCGATCCGCCGGCCGGTCCGGCGCAGCCGGGCGGCGACGGCGGGCGCGGCGACGTACACCCAGGCCCGGACGGGCGTGCCGTCGGCGGCGCGGACGACGTCCCGCGCCACCCGGTCGTAGAGGCGGCGCGGGTCGCCCGGGACGTACTCCTCCAGCCGGTCCAGGGCACCCAGCAGCGCGGGGTACGCCTCGGGCGCCGCGGTGACCAGCTCCCCTTCACCCGGCCGTCCGGATCCTCCACGGCGTAGGGATAGCCGGGTCCCTCGTACAACACGGCGCCGGCCAGGACGGCCGGTTCCTCGGCGCGGACGCGCCCGCGCAGGAAGAGGGCGTGGTTGGGGCCGCCCGGGCGGAGGGTGCCGTAGACGAAGAACGGCAGGCGCGCTGCTTCCACGGACGTCATTGTCGCCCCTGCGCGCCCGTGCCGTCCCCGGCCCCCGCCCCCGGGGGGCGTCCCTCGCCGGGCTCCGACGTCGTCCCCGCCGCTCCCCGTCCTCCCTCGCCCATCCCCCTCATGATCTCCACCTGAGCGTCATGGACATGGCTGGTTGGCGGGCCCTTGAATCTGAGTCACCCCCGACTCCCCCCACCCGCGCCGCAGGTGCCTCCCCCTAGGAGAGCGATGAGCCGAATACGGCATGCCCGAGGTCCCCGTCCGCCACGGTCGCCCTCGCCGCCACCACCGCGACCCTCCTGGTCGCCGCCCTCTCCCCCGCCGCGCACGCGGCCGACCGCCCCGGACGCGCCGAGGCCGTGCGGAACGCGGCCGCCGTCCTCGCGGAGCACGGGGCGAGCCTGGGCCTGACCGACGGCCAGAGGACGAAGGTCCGTGACGTCGTCGTCGATCCCGACGGCGCCCAGCACGTCCGCTACGACCGCACCTACCGCGGACTGCCCGTCCTCGGCGGCGACTTCGTGGTCCACCTGGCCCCCGACGGCACCTTCCGCGGCGCCGACCGCGCGGCAGAGGGATCCCCGGCGCCGGCCACCGTCACCCCGAAGGTGGCGGCGCCCAAGGCCGCCGACCTGGCCGCGAACCTCCTGCGCGCCGCGCACCCGGGCGAGCTGCTGAAGCGGCTGACCGCCAAGCCGCAGCTGGTCGTCGACGCGCTGCACGGCGCTCCGCGGCTGGCCTGGCGCACCCACGCGGTGGCGCTGGACTCCGCCGGCAACCCGGTCGCCCGCACGGTGCTGACCGACGCGGGCACGGGCGCCCGGATCGACGCCTGGGACGCCCTGGAGACGGCGTCGGGCGACGGGAAGTCGCTGTACGGCGGGACGGTGCCGCTCACGACGACGCCGTCGGGGTCGGGGTACGAGCTGAAGGACCCGACGCGCGGCGGCACCTACACCGGCGACGCGGCGAACCGCACCGACCTGTGCGTGCTGACGATCTGCCTGAACCGGGCCCCGTCCACTGTGTTCACGGACGCCGACAACCACTGGGGCTCGGGCACGGAGTCCGACCGCGCCTCGGCCGCGGTGGACGCGCAGTACGGCACGGACGTCACCTGGGACTACTACGAGGACGTGCACGGGCGCAGCGGCATCGCCGGCGACGGCAAGGGCTCGTACAACCGGGTGCACTACGGGACCCGGTACAACAACGCCTTCTGGGACGACACCTGCTTCTGCATGACGTACGGCGACGGCGACGGCACGACCTTCGGGCCGCTGGTGTCGCTGGACGTCGCCGGGCACGAGATGACGCACGGCGTGACGTCGAAGACGGCGGCGCTGACCTACTCGGGCGAGTCCGGCGGCCTGAACGAGGCCACGTCCGACATCTTCGGCACCCTCGTGGAGTTCCACGCCGCCAACCCGGCCGACCCCGGTGACTGGCTGATCGGCGAGAAGGTGGTCCGCGCGGGCTTCGGCCGGGAGTCCCTGCGCCGCATGGACGAGCCGAGCCGGGACGGCAGTTCGGCCGACTGCTGGAGCACCTCGCTGGGCGACCTGGACGTCCACTACTCCTCCGGCGTCGCCAACCACTTCGCCTACCTGCTGGCCGAGGGCAGCGGTACGAAGACCGTGGGCGGCGTGCGGCACTCCTCGCCCACCTGCGACGGCTCCACGGTGACCGGGATCGGCAAGGAGAAGCTGGGCGCGATCTGGTACCGGGCCCTGACGGTCTACATGACGTCCTCCACCGACTACGCGGGCGCCCGGACGGCGACGCTGAAGGCGGCCGAGGACCTGTACGGCGCCGGCAGCGCGGAGCGCGGCGCGGTGGCGGCGGCCTGGAGCGCGGTGAACGTGGGCTGACCGGGCGCGGCCGGGGCCGGCCGGCATCCTCGCGGCGCGGGGGTGCCGGCCGGCCGTGCCGCGGGGCCGGCCGTGCTGCGGGGAGGGGCGGGGCGGGCTCGGCGGGCGGTCAGGCGGCGTACGGGTGCCGCCGCTTGGCGTCCCGCAGTGCCCGCCCCACCACACCAGCTGGTCCAGCATCGTCTTGGCCGCGGCGTCCGGCCCGGCCGGGTCGCGCAGGCGCCCCGCGTCGTCGAAGGACGCGCCCGCGTTGTGGAAGGAAACGGTGTCGCGGACCGTGACGGCGTGGAGTTCGGCGAAGACCTGGCGCAGATGCTCGCTCGCACGCAGGCCGCCGGCCAGGCCGCCGTACGAGACGAGCCCGACGGGCTTGGCCTGCCACTCGGCGTAGTGCCAGTCGATGAGGTTCTTCAGCCCGGCCGGGAAGGAGTGGTTGTACTCGGGGTGAGGACGACGAACGCGTCGGCGGCGGCCAGTTTCGGGGTGACCCCGGCCAGCGCGGCGGCCGCCTCCGGGCCCCGCGCGAAGGACATGGGCAGGTCGATGCCGGCCACGTCCACGACCTGGGGCACCAGGTCCTCGTGG
Organism: Streptomyces sp. SW4; assembly: GCA_003248315.1. Lineage (GTDB taxonomy): Bacteria > Actinomycetota > Actinomycetes > Streptomycetales > Streptomycetaceae > Streptomyces. The sequence goes on along the minus strand of QKWM01000004.1, from coordinate 3,497,194 downwards.
GCGTGCATGCGCTCCAGCAGCCAGTCGGCGACGACGGGCCGAAGCGGCCGTGGCGGTTGCTGCCGATGACCAGGGTCACGTCGAGAGGTGCGGTGTCGGTGTTCATGCGGACAGCCTGATACCTCAAGTTTTGTTGAGGTCAAGCGGTGGTCTCCGCTGCCCTGCCACGGCCGGCGGTCACCCGTTCACCCCCGCGCCGTGGGCCCTTCGGGTTCTTTCCGCCCGGCACCCGCCGCACCGCGGTGACCTGCCGAAACGGCGTGCCGCACGGAGGCTCGGGGACGCCCGCGCCACCCGTTCACCTCATTCCCGGCGTCCTCTCGGGAAGCGGGCCGGGTGCGGTGCGACTTTCCTCGGTAGGGCAGGGCCACCGAAGAGCGCAAGGAGCATCGATGCGACGTACCGCCCGCCTGCTGTCCGGTACCGCTCTCGCCGTCGCCGCCGCGGGCCTCGTCGCCGCGCCCGCGTACGCCGACGGCACGGGAGCCGGCGGCCTGGACGTGTACCCGTCCTCGGTCGTCCCCGGCGACCGGGCGACGGTCACCACCACGGCGTGCGGCGACGCGGGGACGGCGGCGGGCGACGCCAGCGCGGTCGGCGCCGGCGCCTTCACCATGACGCCGAGCACCCACGAGGGCGAGTCGATCGGGCAGTTCCGGGTGCCGCCGGGCGCGCAGCCGGGACGTACGAGATCGTCGCCACCTGCGCCGAGGGCGGCCGGAAGGTGGCGGGCGACCTAGTGGTCACGCTGACGTCCGCACGCGGACAGGTAGCCCCAGAGGAAGCGTCAAGACGGGGGTCGGCGGCGCACTCGGCCCCGACCCCGTGCAGACCGCGGCCGGCGTGGCGGCTCTCGCCGTCGCCGCCGCGGGCGGTACCTGGCTCCTGCATCGCCGGGCGAGAGGCGACGGGATCTGACGGGCACCCTCCGCTGTCCGTCCGCCGGTACCGCACTTCCCCACCCCTCCGGGTCCGACGCCCCTCGCGGCCCGGAGGGGGCCGGGGAGCCCGATCGGAGAGGGGTCGTCATGCGCAGGGTCGGCAACACCGCCATAGCGGCCGTCACCGTGGTCGCCCTCTGCTCCGGGGCGTGGCTGCTGAGCCACGGGGACGGATCCGGCCCGCCGCCGCAGCCGTCCGCCGCCGAGGCCCGCACCGGGCAGGCGCTCAGGGCGCCCGCCGCGCCCGCGCTCGCCCCTCCCCACCGGACCGCATCCGCATCCCGGCGATCGGCGTCGACGCGCCGCTGACCGGCCTGGGCCTGACGAAGACGGGCAGCCTCGACGTGCCGCCCGCCGAGCGCACGAACCTCGCCGGCTGGTACGAGGCCGGCACCACGCCCGGCGAGAGGGGCACCGCGATCGTCGCCGGGCACGTCGACAACGCCGAGGGCCCGCCGTCTTCTACCGGCTGGGCGCCCTGCGCAAGGGCAGCAGGATCGAGGTGGACCGGCGGGACGGCTCCGTCGCCGTGTTCACCGTGGACGCGGTCGAGGTGTACGCGGCACGGGACTTCCCCGACGAGAAGGTCTACGGGCGGCGAGACGGCCCGAGCTGCGCGTGATCACCTGCGGCGGCGGCTACTCCCGGGCCACCGGCTACCAGGGCAACGTCGTCGTCTTCGCCCACCTCACCGGCAGCCGCTGAACCCGGCGTTCCGCCGTCCCCGCCACCTGGCCGGCAGCCGCTCGACCGGGCGTTCTAGGGTGCCCGCATGGAACGGGACGAGGAGGGCGTGCTGCTGCCCCGGCTGCGGCTGCGCGACGTGCTGCTGCGAGGGGTGCTGTTCGGGCTGGGTGCCGTGGTCGTGATGACGGTCGCGGCGCTGTGCGTCCGCGACCACCACGACCGGGAGGAGTTCCTGGCCGTCGTCGGCGGGCTGTGCCTGGTCTGCGGCGGGGCGCTGCTGCTGATCGGCCTGTTCTTCTGGTCCGCCTGCAGCGGCGACATCCGGCGGTGGCGGGACTGGCGCACCGTCACCGGCCAGTTCGAGGCGCCGACGGTGGTCGCCCCGGCCCTGGTGCGGCTGGGCACGCTCGCGCTGGTGGTCGCGCCGGCCGCGCTCGGCCTCTACGACCTCGTCGACCAGGCCGACCACGGCAGCTGGCTGCACGGCCGCTGACCCCGGGCCGGCGACGGGACGGGCCCCTGCCGTGCCCTCCCTGCCGTGCCCGGCCCCGGCCGCACCCCCGCCCGCCGTCGCGCTCACGCCAGCCACTGCTCGTACGCCAGGTTCGCCACCAGGGCGAACACCACCGTCAGCAGCACGACCCGGACGAACCCGCTGCCCCGCTTCAGGGCGGTGTGGGCCCCCAGCATGCCGCCCGCGAGGTTGAAGACGGCCATCAGCGCGCCCAGTTGCCACAGCACCGCGCCCTGCCAGGCGAACATGGCGAGGGCGCCGGCGTTGGTGCAGCAGTTGACGATCTTCGCCGTGGCGGACGCGGTCACCAGGTCGAGGTGGAGCAGCGCGGTCAGCGCCAGGACCAGGAAGGTTCCGGTGCCGGGGCCGATGAGGCCGTCGTAGAAGCCGATGCCGATGCCGGCCAGGCCGATCGCGGCGAGCTTCTGCCGGCGGGTGGCCGGCCCGGCGGCGGGGGCGGTGCCGAAGGAGGGGCGCAGGATCACGAAGGCCGCCACCCCGAGCAGCACCACCATGATCACCGGCTTGAGGACCTCGGTGCTCATCCCGGCGGCGAAGAAGGCCCCGCCCGAGGACCCGGCCAGCGCCGCCAGCCCGATCCGGACGGCGGTGCCCACGTCCACCGGCGCCTTGCGGGCGTACGTCACCGCCGCACCCGTGGTGCCGACGATGGCGACCGCCTTGTTGGTGCCCAGCGCGTGCGCGGCCGGGGTGCCGGCGGGCAGGCCGAGCAGCAGCGCGGGCAGGAGCAGCAGCCCGCCGCCGCCGACCACGGCGTCGATCCATCCGGCGGCGAGGGCCGCGAGGCAGAGCAGGGCGAGCGCGGTCAGCGATATGTCGGGCATGATCGCGACCCTACGGAGCGGATGGATGTGCCGTCCATCGAGATGAGGGTCTTCTGAGCTTGCCGGGCCCGACTTCCGAGCCCGCGGAGCCCGACTCCTGAGCCCGCAGGGCCCGACCACTGAGCCCACGGGGCCCGACCACTGAGCCCACCGGGCCGGACTCCTGAGCCCGCAAGGCCTGTCTCCGGAGCCCGCAAGGCCCGCCTCCCGAGCCCGCAGGACCCGGCCACTGAGCCCGCAGGGCCCGCCTTCCGGGCCTGCCGGGCCCGCCCCGCCCCCTCACACCCGCCGCCCTCCCCGCTGAGGGCAGCGTTCCGTGCGGGAAACAGGTGCGATGCCGCCGGGTAACACCCGCACCGCACGCTCGACGCCATGACCTCGACTTCGCGTGTGGTGGTGATCGGCGCCGGACTGGCGGGCGTGACGCTCGCCCGCCGGCTCGGCGAGCTGGGCACCCCGCGCTGCTGTTCGGCGACGAGGAACACCGCCCCTACAACCGGGTGCTGCTCGCCGAGGTGCTGGCCGGCCGCTACGGCCCGGACGTCATCGCCCTGCCGGCGCCCGCCGGGCTGCGGCGCGGCCGGATCACCGGCATCGACCGGGCGGCGCGGACGGTGCGGTGCGCCGACGGCTCCCGGATCGCCTACGACACGCTGGTGCTGGCCACCGGCTCCAACCCGGTGCTGCCGCCGCTGCGCGGCCTGTTCACCGCCGGCGACGAGCTGCCCGAGGGCGTGCACGCCTTCCGCACCCTGGACGACTGCCTGGCCCTGTCCAAGGCGGTACGGCCGGGGGTGCGGGCGGTGGTCGTCGGCGGCGGCCTGCTCGGGGTGTCCGCCGCCCGCGCGCTGGCCGTGCGCGGCGCCCAGGTGGTCCTCGCCCAGCAGGCCGAGCGGCTCATGGAGCGCCAGCTCGACCCCGCCGCCTCCGCGCTGGTCCACCGGCATCTGACCGGCCTCGGCGTGGAGGTGCACACCGAGTGCCGGGTGCGGGACGTGCGCTGCGTCGGCGGCGCGGTGCGCTCGGTGGAGATGGCCGACGGCTACGCCCTCGACGCCGACCTCGTCGTCCTCGCCTGCGGCGTCCGTCCGCGCGTCGGCCTCGCCCGGGAGGCGGGCCTGGCCGTGCACCGGGGCGTGCTGGTCGACGACGAGCTGCGCACCTCCGACCCGCACGTGCGCGCCCTCGGCGACTGCGCCCAGCACGCGGGGACGGTGTACGGCCTGGCGGCGCCCGCGCTGGAACAGGCCGGGGTCCTCGCCGAACTGCTCGCGGGCGACTCCGGCGCCCGCTACACCGGCACCCGTTCACTGACCCGGCTGACCCTCACCGGGCCGGACAGCCCGTTCGACCTCGCCGCGTTCGGCGAGACCGAGCCCCGCCCCGGCGACGACGTCGTGCAGCTCGCCGACGCCACCCGCGGCACCTACCGCAAGGTCGTCGTCCGCGACGACCGCCTGGTCGGCGGGGTCCTCGTCGGCGAACTCGGCACCGTCGGCGCGCTCGCCCGCGCCTGGGAGGGAGCAGAGCCGCTCCCGTCCGACGGCGGCCCCCTGCTCCACCTGCTCACCAACGACGGAGGCTCCTGTTGACTTCCTCACCCGCCGAGGCGGGTGATTCCAGCGGTCGCCCGCTGGGTTTCCTGCTTCACCGACGACCGCCCCTTCCGGGAGGACTCCCGTTGAGGTCTTACACCGTCTCCCCAGGCAGACACCGCCAGCCCGGCGGCCAGGATGTTGCGTGCCGCGTTCACGTCGCGGTCGTGTACGGCGCCACAGTCACACGTCCACTCGCGGACGTTCAGCGGCAGTCTCTCCGCGACCGTGCCACAGTTCCCACACAGCTTGGAGCTGGGGAACCAGCGGTCGACCACGACGAGTTCGCGCCCGTACCAGGCGCACTTGTACTCCAGCATCGTGCGGAGATCCGCCCAGGCCGCATCCGTGATGGCACGCGCGAGACGGCCGTTCTTCAGCAGGTTGCGGACGGTCAGGTCCTCGATCACGACCGTTTGGTTCTCACGGACGAGACGAGTGGTGAGCTTGTGGAGGAAATCCCTGCGCCGGTCGGCGATCCGAGCGTGGATCCGGGCAACCTTGCGGCGGGCCTTCTCCCGGTTCGCGGAGCCCTTCGCCTTGCGGGACAGCTCACGCTGCGATCGGGCCAGGCGGGCCCGGTCGCGACGCTCGTGCTTCGGGTTGGCGATCTTCTCCCCGGTGGACAGGGTCACCAGGGACGTGATCCCGGCGTCCAGACCGACCGCCGCATTCCCGGCGGGCGCGGTGGCCATGGTGTCCTCGCACAGCAGGGACACGAACCAGCGGCCCGAACTGTCGCGGCACACCGTCACCGTGGTCGGCTCCGCCCCTCCGGGAGCGGACGGGACCAGCGGATGTCCAGCGGCCCGTCCACCTTCGCCAAGGTCAGTTCCCCATCGCGCCACTTGAAGGCGCTGCGGGTGTACTCGGCCGACGCGCGGGACTTCTTCCGCGATTTGTAGCGCGGGTACTTCGCCCGCTTGGCGAAGAAGTTCCAGAACGCCGTCTGAAGATGGCGCAGAGCCTGCTGGAGCGGAACCGCGGACACCTCGCTGAGGAAGACGAGTTCCTCGGTCTTCTTCCACTCCGTCAGCGCGGCGGACGACTGCGCGTAGGAGATGCGACGCTGCTCGCCGAACCAGGCCCGTGTGCGCTCCTCCAGCGCCTTGTTGTACACGAGGCGGACGCAGCCGAACGTGCGCGACAGCTCGGCCGCCTGCTCGTCCGTGGGGTAGAAGCGGTACTTGAATGCCCGTTTGACCTGCTGCGTCACACTTCGCATTCAATCAGCTCCCGCTTGAGCGGCCGGTGTCTTTCGGTGGCCGCAGACGCCCCATCGCCCTGACGCCGAGCCGCCTTTCCCTGCCCTGCTCCACAGGAGCCGAGTTTCCTCCCCCCGGTCGAAGCCGGGGATCCACCGCGGAGGACCTGATGACCGCCACCCCGGGGGCGTCCCCACCATCGTGCTCGTCGGCCACGGCATGGTCGGCCAGCGCTTCCTCGAAGCGCTCGCCGAGCGCGGCCTGACCGCCACGCACCGCGTGGTCGTGCTCTGCGAGGAGCCGCGCCCCGCCTACGACCGCGTCCAGCTCACCTCGTACTTCTCGGGGAAGACCCCGAGGACCTGTCCATGACGGACATGGAGTTCATCGAGCGCCACGGCATCGAGCTGCACGTCGGCGACCCGGCCGAGGCCGTCGACCGCGCGGCGCGCACGGTGACGGCCCGCTCCGGTCTGGTCGTCGGCTACGACGTCCTGGTGCTGGCCACCGGCTCGTACCCGTTCGTGCCGCCCGTGCCGAACAAGGACGCCGAGGGCTGTTTCGTCTACCGCACCATCGAGGACCTGCTCGCGATCGAGGCGTACGCGAAGAAGGCGGCCGTGGGCGCGGTGGTCGGCGGCGGGCTGCTCGGCCTGGAGGCGGCCGGCGCGCTGAAGGGTCTCGGACTGACCTCGCACATCGTGGAGTTCGCGCCCCGGCTGATGCCGGTGCAGGTGGACGAGGGCGGCGGCGCGGCCCTGCTGCGCACCATCGAGGGCATGGGCCTGTCCGTGCACACGGGTGTCGGCACGCAGGAGATCGTCGTCGGCGAGGACGGTGCCGTCACCGGCATGAAGCTGTCGGACGGTTCCGAACTGGCCACCGACATGGTGGTGTTCAGCGCCGGCGTGCGCCCCCGGGACCAGCTCGCCCGGGACTGCGGTCTCGCGGTCGGCGAGCGCGGCGGGATCGCCGTCGACGAGCAGTGCCGCACGGTCACCGACCCGCACGTGTTCGCGATCGGCGAGTGCGCCCTCGCGGCGGACGGGCGGGTGTACGGCCTGGTCGCGCCGGGCTACGAGCAGGCCGAGACGGCGGCGGCCACCATCGCCTCCGACGAGGCCGCGTTCACCGGCGCCGACCTGTCCACCAAACTGAAGCTGCTCGGCGTGGACGTGGCCTCCTTCGGCGACGCGCACGGCACCGCCGGGGACTGCCTGGACGTCGTCTACTCCGACTCGCGCGCCGGGCTGTACAAGAAGCTGGTCATCGGCCGCGACGGCACGCTGCTCGGCGGCATCCTGGTCGGCGACGCCGAGGCGTACGGCACCCTGCGCGCCCTGACCGGATCGGTGCCGCCCGTCGCGCCCGAGTCCCTCGTCCTGCCCGCCGGCGCCGGGGCCCCGGCCCAGCTCGGGCCCTCCGCGCTGCCGGACGACGCGGTGATCTGCTCCTGCCACAACGTCACCAAGGGCACCATCCGCGGCGCGGTCACCGAGCACCAGTGCACCACCGTGCCCGAGGTGAAGAAGTGCACCAAGGCCGGCACCGGCTGCGGCAGCTGCGTGAAGGTGCTCGGCCAGCTCGTCACCGCCGAACTGGAGGCGAGCGGCGTCGAGGTCGACAAGGGCCTGTGCGGCTGCTTCTCCCGGACCCGCGAGGAGCTGTACGAGATCGTCCTGGCCCTGCGCATCACCTCCTACCAGGACCTGCTCGACCGGTACGGCCGCGAGGGCGCCCGGGGCGGCGACGGCTGCGAGATCTGCAAGCCGGCCGTCGGCTCGATCATCGCCTCCCTCGCCCCGACGATCGGCGCCAGCAACTACGTCCTGGACGGCGAGCAGGCGGCCCTGCAGGACACCAACGACCACTTCCTGGCCAACCTGCAGAAGAACGGCTCGTACTCGGTCGTGCCGCGCATCCCCGGTGGTGAGATCGCGCCCGAGAAGCTGATCGTGATCGGCGAGATCGCCCGGGACTTCGGGCTCTACACGAAGATCACCGGCGGTCAGCGCATCGACATGTTCGGGGCCCGCGTCGAGCAGCTGCCGCTGATCTGGGCGCGGCTGGTGGACGCCGGTTTCGAGTCCGGGCACGCCTACGGCAAGTCCCTGCGCACGGTGAAGTCCTGCGTCGGGCAGACCTGGTGCCGCTACGGCGTCCAGGACTCCGTACGGATGGCGATCGACCTGGAGCTGCGCTACCGGGGGCTCAGGTCGCCCCACAAGCTGAAGTCGGCGGTCTCCGGCTGCCAGCGCGAGTGCGCCGAGGCCCAGTCGAAGGACTTCGGTGTGATCGCCACCGCCAACGGCTGGAACCTGTACGTCGGCGGCAACGGCGGCGCCACCCCGCGCCACGCGGACCTGCTCGCGCAGGACCTCTCCGACGCCGAACTGGTCCGGCTGATCGACCGGTTCCTGATGTTCTACATCCGCACCGCCGACCGGCTGGAGCGCACCTCGACCTGGCTGGAGCGGATCCCCGGCGGCCTGGACCACGTCCGGGACGTGGTGGTGCACGACTCGCTCGGCATCTGCGAGGAGCTGGAGTCCCTGATGGCCGCCCACGTCGCGCACTACCGCGACGAGTGGGCCGAGACGATCAACGACCCGGAGAAGCTGGCCCGGTTCGTGTCCTTCGTGAACGCCCCGGACACCCCCGACCCGGTCGTCGCGTTCGTCCCGAACGCGACCAGATCAAGCCCGACCTGCCGCTGCTCGACATCGGCCGGCGTCCCGCCGGCGAGATCCTGGAAGGAAGCGCCCAGCGATGACCCTGGCACCCGAGACCACCGACCTGAAGGTACGGCTCCGGCTGACCGACGGCTGGTTCACGGCCTGTGACCTGAGCGTGCTCGTGCCGGGCCGCGGCGTGGCGGTGCTGCTGCCGGACGGCCGGCAGGCGGCCCTGTTCCGCGACCGGGCCGGCGAGCTGTACGCGGTCGACAACCGCGACCCGTTCACCGGCGCGGCGGTCCTCTCCCGCGGCCTGACCGGCACCCATCGGGGGCGCCCGTTCGTGGCCTCCCCGCTGCTGAAGCAGCGCTTCGATCTGCTCTCCGGGCAGTGCCTGGACGAGGAGTCGGTACGGGTGGCGACGTACGAGGTGAAGGCCGCCTGACCCCTGTTCTTGACCGATCGTTTCAGAAAGACCTAGGCTGCGACGCGTGGCCAGGACCAAGGAGTTCGATCCGGACGCCGCGCTGCGGGCAGCCCTGGAGCTGTTCTGGCGGCGCGGCTACGAGGCGACGTCGATGGCCGACCTCGTCGGGCATCTCGGCATCGGACGCGCCAGCATCTACGCGACGTTCGGCAACAAGCGCGAGCTGTACCTGAAGGCGCTGGAGCGCTACGAGCAGGCGCGGTTGCCGGAGCTGCTGGAGGACCTGTCCCGGCCGGGCCCCGCCCTGCCGGGCGTCCGCGCGCTGGTCCGGCGTTTCGCCGCCGACGCCGCCTCCGAGGAGCTGCGCGGACGCGGCTGCTTCGTCACCAACACGGCGGCGGAGCTGGCCCCGCACGATCCGGCCGCCGCACGGCGGGTCGAGCGCAACTGGGACCAGCTGGAGACCGTGCTGCACACGGCGCTGGCCCGCGCCCGGGCCCAGGGCGAACTGCCCGCCGGCCGCGACCCGCTCGCCCTCGCCCGCATGCTGCTGGTGTTCCTCCAGGGGCTGCGGGTCGTCGGCAAGGCGTCGGCGGATCCCGCGCGGGTGCGGGACGCGGCGGAGCAGGCGCTGGCGCTGCTGGACCGGGACACCCCGCCGCGGGCGTGAGACGCCACACCGAGGGCGCGTCCTTTCGTGCGCCCTCATACTGAACCGATCGGTCAAGAAAAGGGAGATCATGGCCAACCGCTTCACCCACCGGACCGCCCTCGTCACCGGCGCGGGCTCCGGCATCGGCCGGGCCGTCGCGCTCGCGTTCGCCGCCGAGGGCGCGAACGTCGTCGTCGCGGGGCGGCGGCGCGAGCCGCTCGACGAAACGGTGGCCCTCGCCGAGGCGGCGGGCGGCAAGGCGCTGGCCGTCACCGCCGACGTCAGCCGCGCCGCCGACGTGGAGACGCTGGTGGCCACCGCTGTCGACCGCTTCGGCTCCCTCGACGTGGCGGTCAACAACGCGGGCGTCCTCGACGGCCGCGGACCGGTCGCGGACGTCGACGAGGACGCCTGGCGCCGGCTGATGGACATCAACGTGACCGGCGTGTTCCTCGCCCTGCGGGCCGAGGTGCGCCAGATGCGCACCCAGCCCCGCGGCGGCGCGATCGTCAACATCGCCTCCCGCATCGGCCTGCACAGCCGTCTGCCGGGCACCACCGGGTACGCGGTCAGCAAGGCCGCCGTGTCCGTCCTCACCCGGGGCGCGGCCCTCGACCACATCGCCGACGGCGTCCGCATCAACGCGGTCAGCCCCGGCCCGACCGAGACCGCCATGTCGCTCAAGCCCGGCGAGACGGAGGCCGAACGCGCCGAGCGGATGCGCACCGAGGCCCCGCTGGGCCGGGTCTCCACGGTCGACGAGGTGGCCGCGGCCGTCCTCTACCTGGCGTCGGACGACGCGGCGTCGGTCGTCGGCGCGGACCTGGTGGTCGACGGCGGCGCGACGGCCTGACCGCCGGGGCCGGCCGCGCCGGGACGGGACCGGCCACCGCCGGGACGGGGCCGGCCACCGCCGGGACGGGACCGGCCACCGCCGGGACGCGGACGGGCGGGGAAACCCGGCCGGCCGGGTGCGGAACCCGGCGCCCCTACCCGTTCAGCGCCTCGTAGGTCACGCCGGTCATCCGCTCGGAGGCGGCCCACAGGCGCTCGCCCATCGTGTCGTCGAGGGTCCAGGGTGCCCGCCAGGACGGGGCGGGCGCGCCGCGCCACATCGCGAAGGACGGGCCGGTGAAGGAATCCGGGCGCACGCCGGGCGCGGTCGCGGCGTACAGCACGGGCAGCGCGCCCGCCTCCACCGGCTGGGCGAACAGCCGGTTGGCGCCGCGCACGAGCCACACGACGGCCCGGCGCCCCTCCGCGCTCGGCCCGGCGGTCTGGAGGTTGGTCGCCGCGTAGCCCGGGTGGGCGGCGGCGGCCACGACGTCCGGGGCGTGCTCCGCCAGCCGGCGCGCCAGCTCGTGGGTGAACAGGAGGTTGGCGGACTTGGAGCGGGCATAGGCGGTCCAGCGGTGGTAGCGCCGGGTGGCGTGGGGGTCGCGCAGGTCGACGTTGGCCAGGGCGTGCAGCGGGCTGGAGACGGTCACGACGCGGGCGCCGGGGGCGGCGAAGAGCGCCGGGAGCAGCAGTCCGGTGAGGGCGAAGTGCCCGAGGTGGTTGGTGCCGAACTGGGTCTCGAAGCCGTCCGCCGTGGTCCCGTACGGCAGGGCCATCACCCCGGCGTTGTTGACGAGCAGATCGACGTGGCCGTACGGCAGGCCGCCGGCGAACTCCCGTACGGAGCCCAGGTCCGCGAGGTCCAGCCGCCGCATCTCGGCCCGGGCGCCCGGCACCTCGGCGCCGAGCCGGGCCAGCGCCTCGCTCCCGCGCCGCTCGCTCCGGCACGCGAGGACCACCCGCGCGCCCCGGCGCGCCAGTTCCCGTGCGACGACGTACCCGAGTCCGCTGTTGGCCCCGGTGACGACGGCGACGCGCCCGTCCTGGCCGGGGATGTCCCGCACGCTCCAGCCGGCCATCGCCGTCTCCCTCCCCGTCGTCCCGACGCTCCACCGTAGTCCCCGCACCGACCGGCGGGGCACCCTGTGGACGAGCGCGCCCGCGACCCGCGAACGGAGAGTTACCGTCCGGTCACGTCACATTCGCATCACGGGTCCTCCATATCTCCACCACACCTTCCGCCCCTCACTACGTTCGTCATCTCACACCCCGAGCACACACCGAACCGATCCGGGGGATCTTCCGTGCGCAAGCTTCACCGGTCCGCCGCCCTGGCCGTCACCGCCCTGGCCCTGGCCGCCCTGCCCGCGACCGCCGCCCAGGCCCACGACGGCAACCACCCGTTCGAGAACTGCACCGAGGCCTACGAGGCGGGCTACAAGAACATCGCCAAGGGCGACGAGCACTACGGCGAGCACCTCGACCGCGACGGCGACGGCACCGGCTGCGACCGGCCGCCGGCCGACTTCGTCCCGCCGACGACAAGGGCGACTCGGGCAGCGGCCAGGACGACGCCGGCGACACCGGCAGCGACACCGGCTCCGGTGCGGACGGCGGGTCCGGGTCCTCGGGACAGAAGGACACCGACCTGGCCGAGACCGGCGGCGACGACAGCACGCCGTACCTCGCGGCGGGCGGCGCGGCGGTGCTGCTCGCGGGCGGCGGCCTGGTGCTGGCGGCCCGCCGGCGCCGCGGCGCGAACTGACGCCCCGTCACCGCTGGCGAGGGCGGCCCGCACGCCCGTACCACCGCCCGTTACGACATGTCCATGCCCTGTCCATCCGGCTCTCCTAGGGTCCGTGACCGCGCGACCTCGCCGTCACCCGGCGGCGGGGCGGTCACGGCACTCTGGGAGTAAGAGTGGAACGTCGTACCCTCCTGCGTGCGGTCGCCCTCGGCGGCTCGTCGGCCGCGCTGGGCGGCACCCTGTGGCGCGGCGCCGCGTACGCCGCCCCCGCCCAGCCCGGCACGGGCCCGTACGGCCCGCTGGGTTCCCCGACGCGGGCGGCATCCGGCTCCCCGCGGGCTTCACCAGCCGCGTCGTCGCCCGGTCCGGCCAGAAGGTCCCGGGCACCTCGTACACCTGGCACAACGCCCCCGACGGCGGCGCCTGCTACGCCGACGGGTCGGGCTGGATCTACGTGTCCAACTCGGAGATCACCCCGTCGGGCGGCGCGAGCGCGGTGAAGTTCTCCTCGACCGGCGCGATCACCGCGGCGTACCGCGTGCTGTCGGGCACCCGGCAGAACTGCGCCGGCGGCAAGACGCCCTGGAACACCTGGCTGTCCTGCGAGGAGGTGGACCGCGGCTACGTCTACGAGACCGACCCGTGGGGGTGAAGGCGGCGGTCCGCCGGGACGCGATGGGCCGCTTCAAGCACGAGGCGGCGGCCGCCGACCCGGTCCGCAAGGTCGTCTACATGACGGAGGACGTGTCCGACGGCTGCTTCTACCGCTTCCGTCCCACGACCTGGGGCGACCTGTCGTCCGGCACCCTGGAGGTCCTCGTGGCCGGCTCCGGCACCAGCGGCCCGGTGACGTGGGCCCGCGTCCCCGACCCGACCGGCGCCACCGCGACCCGGGACCAGGTCTCCGGCGCCAAGCGTTTCAACGGCGGCGAGGGCTGCTACTACGCCGACGACACGTGCTGGTTCACGACCAAGGGCGACAACCGCGTCTGGCAGTACAACGCCGCCGCCCAGACGATCGAACTGGCCTACGACGACTCCCTGGTGACGTCGGGCACGGCGCCGCTCACCGGCGTCGACAACGTCACCGGTTCCGCCTCCGGCGACCTGTTCGTGGCGGAGGACGGCGGAAACATGGAGATCTGCGTGATCACGCCGGACGACGTGATCGCCCCGTTCCTGCGCATCGACGGCCAGTCCGGCTCGGAGATCACCGGCCCGGCGTTCTCCCCGACGGCAGCCGCCTGTACTTCTCCAGCCAGCGCGGCACGAGCGGCAGTTCCTCGGGCGGCATCACGTACGAGGTCCGGGGCCCCTTCCGCACCTGACGCCCCCGGCGCGACGGCGGCACCCCGCACGCCCGGGGTGCCGCCCAAGGTCCCCTTCCGGTGCGGCCGGCGTCAGTCCCGCCGGATCAGCTCGGGGTCGATCCGCCGCCCGACGAGCGGCAACGCCCCGAGCGCCGCCACGGCGACGGCCCCCACCGCGCACCCCAGCAACAACGGCACCCCGTCCCCGTCCCAGAAGACGGACCCGCCCCCGGTGACGAGATACCCGGACTCGGCCACCTTCCCGGCGACCACCGCGAGCACCAGTCCCACGCCGAGCGGCACGACGACCTGCACGACCTGCACGGCCCGCAGTGTGCGGGTCCGGGCCCCAGCAGCGCGAGCGCGGTGACCTGCGGACGCCGCTCCACCGCACGGTCGGCGGCAGCCACGACATAGGCGGCGACACCGATGACAAGCCCCAGCACCATACCGACGCCGAGCAGGCTCTTGACGACGGAGATCTGCTGAAGCGCCTCGACGTTGAGCGCCTGCGGCAGGACGTCGGCGGTCGGAGCGATCTTTCCGATGCCGTTCAGCACCCGCCCGACCGTGTCCGCATCGGAGCGGCTCAGCAACGAAAGGGTTGCCCGCGTGGGACGCATGTCCGAGGGCACCATGGACGGCGGCAGCAGAAGGTCGCCACTGTGGATGAAGGGCGAGAGCTCACGGTCGCGGAACTGCACCTTCCGTGCCGGAACGGTGAGGGCGAGTTGCTTGCTCCGCTCTCCGCTCACGAACGTGTAGCGGACGGTGTCTCCGGCGCTGACGAACGAGTCCTGGATCTGACGGGTGTCCCACAGTCTCGCCGGTCGACCGTCGACGCACTCACCGACCCACAGAACCGCCTTGCGCACCTGGTCGCACGTTGCCACGAATGCCGTGGTCGACGGGGTCCGGGCGTCGTCGCCGCTGTCCGACTGCATGTTGAGGAGGCCGACTCGGACGTCGGGCAGGCCCGCGATCGCGCGCCGCTGGGCCGCGTCGATCTCCTCGTAATCGATGTCGTACTCCTGCACCGGGGAGGTGTTCCTGGAGACCTGGTCCAGTTCGATGAGCACCCCCTGGACGAGGGACGCCGCGAAGACGAGCAGCACGAGCCCGTGGCGACCCGGAGCGCTCCGCCGGGCTCGACTTCGTTGCGCCGCATCGCCAGGCCCAGGGAGAGCGACTCCGTCGAACCGGCCGTGCGCCGGGCGACGAAGCGGGACAGTGCGGGCAGTGACGCCGCCAGTCCGATACCGATCAGGATCACGGCCAGGGGAATCAGCACCGACGAGACGGAAGTCTCCCGAGGAGCGTGACCGGTCGCCCCGGCGACGCAATACCCCGCAGCAATGCCCGTTCCGGCGAGCAGCGGAAGGAACCCCCACCGCGACGGCGGTGCGTCCACGGCGCTGCGGCGTACCGCCAGCGGGTCTGACGCCGCCCTGCGGGCACCGGCGCGCCCCACGAACCAGGCCAGCATCGGACAGCCGACGAGGCAGACGGCGAGCGTCGTCGAGGACAACGCCCCATCAGCCGGGTACCAGGTGAAGCCCGGCAGGCCGACGCGAGAGACGAGTTGGTTCAGAAGCCAGTACTCCCCCAGCCCCACGGCCGATCCCACCACGGCCGCTGCGACGGTTTCCACGGCGTTGACCCGTTGGGTGGCCTTCGCGCTCATGCCCAGCAGTCGCAGCGCGGCCAGTCTGCGAGCTCGTTCGGCCGCCGACAGCCGTGCGCACACGGAAAGGAAGACCGCGAGCGGAAGCAGCACGACGCCTGCCATCGTGAAGCGGACGATGTCGAGTGTGCCGGGCTCGACCGTTTCCGTGGGCGGGTAACGGCTTCCGAAGCCCTTGAACGGCAGGCCCCCGGGCAGATCTGCCCGGTCGACGCCCACGTACCCGATCAGTTCGCCAGGCCGGGCCAGGCCGTCCGCCTCGATGACTCCTGCCTGCCGTCCGGGGAAGCGTTGCTCCAGGCCTCGCCGTTCCCGGATCAGTTCGCGCAAGCGGGGTGAAACGAAGACCTGTCCGGGGCGTGGGAGCGCCTTGAGGCCCGGAGGGGGCTCGACCTTCCTGGAGCCGGGTGCGATGAACACGCGGACGAGCGGCCTGGCGCCGTACGCGTCCGGCAGGACGAGGATGAGCGGATGTCCGTCGTCGATGAGGCGGCCGTCCGCCTTCCTGGGCTGGATGGATTCTCGCGCCGCCATACGACCGTCCTGGGCCGCGAGGATGCCGGGAATCGACAGGACGACGGCCAGGCAACACACTCCGACCGAGCCGCCGATCGCCATCAGGGCGAAGCGCACCCTGTTCCCGCGACCCGCGCCCAGCAGCAGGCGCAGGCCGAGCAGAAGCGAGGTCACAACTCCTCCCGCTCGTTCGCGCGGAGCGTCCCGTCGGTCATCGTGTAGCGCGTGTCCGCTCGGGACGCGATCTTCTCGTCATGGGTGACCAGCACCACCGCGGTCCCCTGCGAACGGGCGAGTGTGAGGAATTCTTCCAGGACTTGGGCGGCGTTGGCGCTGTCGAGCGATCCGGTCGGTTCGTCCGCGAACACGACCGCGGGCCGGTGGACAAGGGCACGCGCCACGGCGATCCGCTGGCTCTGCCCACCGGACACCTGCGAGGGGCGCCGGTCCCGCAGCGCCGCGAGCCCGAGGCGCTCCAGTACCTCGCCCGCGGCGGCCAGAGCCTCGGCCTTGCGTCGACCGGCGAGCCGAAGAGGCAAGGCGGCGTTCTCCTCCACGGTCAGTTCGGGCAAGAGCTCCCCGTACTGGAAGACGAATCCGAAGCGGTCGCGGCGCAGGGCGCTGAGTTCTTCGTCGTCGAGTGCGTCGAGGGGGCGGCCCTCGAACCGGACCTCACCGCCGGCCACAGGCAGCACGCCGGCCAGGCAGTACAGGAGGGACGACTTTCCTGAGCCGCTGTGGCCGGTGATCGCGGCCACCTCGCCGCGGTGAAGGGTGATGGACGCCTCTCTGACCGCGTGCGCCCGGCCGTAGAAGAGATCGATTCCGCTGGCTGTGAGGATTGCTGGTGCGCTGATGACAGTCTCCGGGAAGACGGGGGACGCGACAGGACGGACCCGGGCGAGCGCCCGGGTCCGCACGGTGATGACCGGCCTAACGGTGGCGGTACTGCTCCGGGGAGCAGTTGTCCGGCCTGAGGCTGCCCCGGTCCCGGCACGCCCGGATGTACGCCTTCTCGGTGTAGCGCTGGGCGCCGTCCCAGTTGGAGTGGTGCATGTGGACCGTCTTCCGCTGCTTGCCGTTGTAGCGGACCCAGCCGTGCCCTTCGACCTTCACCTGCATGTACACGTTGTGGCCGTCGCGCGGGGCGTCGTCCCTGAGATATCCCCTCCACTCGAATGAGCCGTGATTCTTGCCGGCCGGGTTGAACTTGTACTCCCCGTCTGCGAACTCCACACCCGTGGTGTGCATCTGGGGCAACTCGTGCCAGGAAGCCGCCACAGCCGCCCCCGCGCCGCCGAAGAAGAGCCCGGCCGCGACCGCACCCACCACTGCGTTCCTCATCAGTGACCTCTCATGGTCGGAGCGGCCCCACCGGCCGCCCCGTCGGTCACAGAACGTAGCGCCACGCTGACATGCCGAATCCTTCTTGCGGCGGCCGGCCATCCCATCAGGTGACGTGACCTGCACACCGGTCATGACGAAGAGGGCGGCACCCCCCGCACGGGTGCCGCCCTCTCTCCGTGGTCCGGAGCCGTCGCCGATCGGTGAGGGTGGTCGGGTGACAGACGACGGCTCCGGGGCTCAGTGGCCCGCAAGGGGCTCAGCGGTGGTCGCTCCCTGGGAGGTGACCGCCGCGCGGCCTGCCTCCAGGCGGGCGACCGGGATGCGGAACGGGGAGCAGGAGACGTAGTCCAGGCCCACCTCGTGGAAGAAGTGGACGGACTCGGGGTCCCCGCCGTGCTCGCCGCAGACGCCGAGCTTCAGGTCCGGCCGGGTCTCGCGGCCCGCCTTCGCCGCCGCGGCGACCAGGGAGCCGACGCCGTCCTTGTCGATCGTCTCGAACGGGCTGACGCCGAAGATGCCCTTCTCCAGGTACGCCGTGAAGAACGAGGCCTCCACGTCGTCCCGGCTGAAGCCCCACACCGTCTGGGTGAGGTCGTTGGTGCCGAAGGAGAAGAACTCGGCGGCCTCGGCGATCTGACCGGCGGTCAGCGCGGCCCGCGGCAGCTCGATCATCGTGCCGATGGAGAGCTTGAGCCGAGCGCCCGACGCCTCCTCGACCTCCGCGATGACCTTGTCGGCCTCCTCGCGGACGATCTCCAGCTCCTGGACGGTGCCGACCAGCGGGATCATGATCTCCGCGCGCGGGTCGCCCTTGGCGGCCTTGCGCTCGGCCGCCGCCTCCGCGATGGCCCGTACCTGCATGGTGAACAGGCCGGGGATGACCAGGCCGAGGCGGACGCCGCGCAGGCCCAGCATCGGGTTCTGCTCGTGCAGGCGGTGCACCGCCTGGAGCAGGCGCAGCTCGTTCTCGTGCGGCTCCTGACGGGACTCGGCGAGGGCCACGCGGACCGAGAGTTCCGTGATGTCCGGCAGGAACTCGTGCAGCGGCGGGTCGAGGAGGCGGATGGTGACGGGCAGCCCGTCCATCGCCTCGAAGAGCTCGACGAAGTCCTGCTTCTGGAGCGGGAGCAGCTCCTTCAGCGACTCCTCGCGCTCGGCCTCGGTGTCGGCGAGGATCAGCCGCTCCACCAGCTCGCGCCGGTCGCCGAGGAACATGTGCTCGGTGCGGCACAGGCCGATGCCCTGGGCGCCGAAGCGGCGGGCGCGCAGCGCGTCCTCGGCGTTGTCGGCGTTGGCGCGCACCCGCAGCCGGCGCTTGCGGTCGGCGAACGCCATGATGCGGTGCACGGCCTCGACCAGTTCGTCGGCGTCCTCGGCACCCGCGTGCATCCGGCCCTCGAAGTACTCCACGACCGGGGAGGGGACCACCG
The DNA here is from genome assembly GCA_003248315.1 of Streptomyces sp. SW4. Lineage (GTDB taxonomy): Bacteria > Actinomycetota > Actinomycetes > Streptomycetales > Streptomycetaceae > Streptomyces. The sequence continues at coordinate 3,478,782 of QKWM01000004.1, read as the reverse complement.
GGACCTCGCCCAGGTAGACCTTGCCGGTGGAGCCGTCGATGGAGACGACGTCGCCCTCCTCGACGACGTGGCCGCCGGGGACGGTCATGCGTCGGCGCTTGGTGTCGACCTCCAGTTCCTCGGCGCCGCAGACACAGGTCTTGCCCATGCCGCGGGCGACGACGGCCGCGTGGGAGGTCTTGCCGCCGCGCGAGGTGAGGATGCCCTCGGCGGCGATCATGCCGTCGAGGTCGTCGGGGTTGGTCTCGCGGCGGATCAGGATGACCTTCTCGCCCGAGCGGGACCACTTCACGGCGGTGTACGAGTCGAAGACCGCCTTGCCGACCGCCGCGCCCGGCGAGGCCGCGATGCCCCGGCCGATCTGCTCGACCTTGGCGCTCTCGTCGAAGCGGGGGAACATCAGCTGGGCGAGCTGGGCGCCGTTGACGCGGGTCAGCGCCTCGGCCTCGTCGATCAGGCCCTGGTCGACGAGCTGGGTGGCGATGCGGAAGGCCGCGCCCGCCGTACGCTTGCCGACGCGGGTCTGGAGCATCCAGAGCTGGCCGCGCTCGATGGTGAACTCGATGTCGCAGAGATCCTTGTAGTGGTTCTCCAGGGTCTCCATGATCTGCATGAGCTGGTCGTACGACTTCTTGTCGATCGACTCCAGGTCCGCGAGCGGCACGGTGTTGCGGATGCCCGCCACCACGTCCTCGCCCTGCGCGTTCTGGAGGTAGTCGCCGTACACGCCCTGGTGGCCGGAGGCGGGGTCGCGGGTGAAGGCGACGCCGGTGCCGGAGTCGGGGCCGAGGTTGCCGAAGACCATGGAGCAGACGTTGACCGCGGTGCCCAGGTCGTGCGGGATGCGCTCCTGGCGGCGGTAGAGCTTGGCGCGCTCGCCGTTCCAGGAGTCGAAGACCGCCTTGATGGCGAGGTCCATCTGCTCGCGCGGGTCCTGCGGGAAGTCCCGGCCGGCCTCGGTCTTGACGATCTTCTTGAACTTGGTGACGAGCTTCTTGAGGTCCGCGGCCTCCAGCTCGGTGTCGACCGTGACCTTCTTGGCCGCCTTCGCCGCCTCCAGCGCGTCCTCGAAGAGGTCGCCGTCGACGCCCAGGACGGTCTTGCCGAACATCTGGATGAGACGGCGGTAGGAGTCCCACGCGAAGCGGTCGTCGCCGGCCTGCTTGGCCAGGCCCTGCACCGACTTGTCGGAGAGGCCGATGTTGAGGACGGTGTCCATCATGCCCGGCATGGAGAACTTGGCTCCGGAGCGGACGGACACGAGGAGCGGGTTGTCGGCCTGGCCGAGCTTCTTCCCCATCTTCTCCTCGAGGGCGGCGAGGTGCGCACTCACCTCGTCACGCAGTGCCGCCGGCTCCTCGCCGCTCTCCAGGTAGACCTTGCAGGCCTCGGTGGTGATGGTGAAGCCGGGCGGGACCGGCAGACCCAGGTTGGTCATCTCGGCGAGGTTGGCGCCCTTGCCGCCGAGAAGGTCCTTGAGGTCCTTGTTGCCCTCGGTGAAGTCGTAAACGAACTTCACGCCCTCAACGCTCGTGCCCGGCTGAGCTACCTGGGGATCTTTGTTTTCCGACACGGGTCTCGACTCCTCGAGGACGCGGTGGCTGCCCTGACGGCGAGGAATGTACCCAGATCAAAGGCACCTGGGTACGTCCACTTGTGCGTCATGCGCCTGTAACCACTCGTCCGCCAGCGGATCGAAAGTCAAGGCTTGGCAAGGCACCGGACGGTCATGTATTTACTTCTTGAACGAATCAACTCCCGTAGAGGCCATCTGGCCGCTCATATGAGCGTCATTTCCTACGTCTGAGTTCGCTCGATGAACGATCAAGGCGTGGCACTCAGTGCCACTCTTTGAGAAGTGCAGCCGCTCGAAATCCGCTCATCTGAGCGCCACCCTTATCAGGGGTGGCGAGAATCACGCTGCCACAGCTGCCCGGATTTCACCATGCGGACGCGTCCCCGGGCGGCGGGCCGGCCGGGAACGCGCCCGTCACCGGCCTCTCACCGGCCCGGGGTGCGGCTCGCCGAACCTGCCCGCGCCCTCGGCCCGGCCCGTGTGCCGCGTGCCGCTCGCGTCCCGGGCCGCCCCGGGCAGGGACTTCCGGCCAAATCCGGGCCGGTTCCGTTGAACGGAGCCCTCCCGCGGGCCGTACGGGACTGCGGCGGGCCCGGTCCCCCACGCCGGGTCCGCCGTCCAACGGGTTTCGTACGGAAGGACCTCCGGGTGCCGGTCTTCACGCGCTCTCGCCAGCTGCCCGACCCGCCCGCCGGGGCCGACGCCGGGGCCGACGCCGAGGACCCGGCCGGGGCCCGTGACGCCGCCGCGCGCCCGGCCCCGCACCCGCGCCCGAAGGACCGCCTCGCCCGCCTCACCCGCCGCCTGGCCCCCTCCCGCGACCGCCTCGCACCCCTCCGCGACCGCCTCGCACCCCTCCGCGACCGCCTCGCACCCCTCCGCGACCGCCTCGCACCCCTCCACGGCCGCCTCGCGCCCCTCCGGCGCCGGGGCGCCCCCGTCCTCACCGTGCTCTCCGCCGTCCTCGTGCTCGGGGCGCTGCTGCTGCCGAACACCGTCGCCGGGCTCCAGCCCGGCCGGTTCGCGCGCATCCCGGCGGAGGCGGTCGTCGCGGCGGTGGTGCTCCCGGTCCTGCCGCGCCGGCCGCGGATCGCCGCGTCGGCGCTGACCGGCGCGGCGCTCGGCGCGCTGACCGTGGTGAACGTGCTGGACATGGGGTTCCGGGAGTACCTCGGCCGGGGCTTCAACATCGTCCTGGACTGGGAGCTGCTGGACGACGCCCGGTCGTTCGTGGCCGACTCGATGGGCGGGGCCACCGCGGCCCTGGCCACGGCCGGTGCCGTGGCGCTGGCGCTGCTGCTGCCGGTGCTCCTGGCGCTGGCGACGGTGCGGCTGACCGGGCTGCTGGCCGCGCACCGGGTCCGGGCGAGGCGGGGCACGCTGGTCGCGGCCACGGCGTGGATCACCTGTTCCGCGCTGGGCCTGCAGTTCTTCGGTGTGCCGCTCGCCGCCCGCCAGGCGACCTGGGCGGCCGAGAACCAGGCCCGGCTGACCGTGCACACCCTGCGGGACGAGGCGGCGTTCGCGAAGGAGGCGGGGCGGGACGCCTTCGGCGCCACCCCCGGCGACCAGCTCGTGCCCGGTCTGCGCGGCAAGGACGTGATCTTCACGTTCATCGAGAGCTACGGCCGCACCGCCCTGGAGGATCCGCTGATCGCGCCCGGCGTCGGGCGGGCCCTGGACACCGGTTCCCGGAAGCTGACGCGGGCCGGGTACGGGGCGAGGAGCGGCTGGCTGACCTCGGCGACGTTCGGCAGCGGCAGCTGGCTGGCCCACTCCACGTTCCTGTCCGGTCTGTGGGTCTCCAGCCAGCAGCGGTACCGCACGGTGACCGCCGGGGACCATCTCACCCTGACCAAGGCGTTCGGCAAGGCCGGCGCCTGGGACACGGTCGGGATCATGCCGGGCGTGCAGAAGGCCTGGCCGGAGGCGGAGTTCTACGGCCTCGACCGGGTCTACGACGCCCACGACCTCGGCTACGAGGGCCCGAAGTTCAGCTGGTCGACGATGCCGGACCAGTACGCGCTGGAGGCGTTCCAGCGCCTGGAGCACGGCAGGGAACGGACGAGGAACCTGATGGCGGCGGTCATCCTCACCTCCAGCCATCAGCCGTGGGCGCCGACCCCGACGATGGTCGGCTGGGACGAGCTGGGTGACGGGCGGGTCTTCGGTCCGGTCGAGCGGGCCGGCGAGGACCCGGCCGACGTCGTCTCCGACACGACCCGGTCCCGCCGGGCGTACGGGGAGTCGGTCGCGTACTCGCTCACCAGCCTCACCCAGTGGCTGGAGCGCTACGGCGACGAGGACACCGTGCTGGTCTTCCTCGGCGACCACCAGCCCCGCTCCCGGGTCTCCGGCGAGGGCGCGAGCCGGGACGTGCCGGTGACGATCGTCGCGAAGGACCCCGACGTGCTGGACGCTGTCGACGGCTGGAACTGGACGGAGGGCCTGCGCCCCGCCGAGGACGCCCCGGTGTGGCGGATGGACGCGTTCCGTGACCGGTTCCTGACGGCGTACGGCTCGACGCCCCACCCGTCCGGGGCTGACCGCGCCGGCGGGACGGATCAGCCGCCGGAGGTGTCCAGCTCGGCGTCCTCGCCGATGCCCGCGCAGTCGTAGGGGTCCTTGAGCCAGCCGTCGGGGAGCACGACGCGGTTGTTGCCGGACGTGCGGCCGCGGGGGCCGTCGGCGCCGGCCGGCCAGGGCTGGTCGAGGTCCAGCTCGTCCAGCCCGGCCCGGAGCTCCTCCAGGGAGGAGGTGACGGCGAGCCGCTTGCGCATCTCGGAGCCGACGGCGAAGCCCTTGAGGTACCAGGCGACGTGCTTGCGGAAGTCGACCACGCCGCGCTGCTCGTCGCCGAGCCACTCGCCGAGCAGGGTGGCGTGCCGGACCATGACGTCGGCGACCTCCCGCAGGGTGGGCCGTACGAAGGCGTCCGTACGGCCCTCGAAGGCGGCGACCAGGTCGGCGAACAGCCAGGGCCGCCCCAGGCAGCCGCGGCCGACGACGACCCCGTCGCAGCCGGTCTCGCGGACCATGCGCAGGGCGTCCTCGGCCGACCAGATGTCGCCGTTGCCGAGCACCGGGATCTCCGGGACGTGCTCCTTCAGCCGGGCGATGGCGTCCCAGTCGGCGGTGCCGCCGTAGTGCTGGGCGGCGGTGCGGCCGTGCAGGGCGATGGAGGTGACGCCCTCCTCGACGGCGATCCGGCCGGCGTCGAGGTAGGTGATGTGGTCGTCGTCGATGCCCTTGCGCATCTTCATGGTCACCGGCAGGTCGCCGGCCCCGCTCACGGCCTCGCGCAGGATCGCCCGCAGCAGGTTCCGCTTGTAGGGCAGGGCCGAGCCGCCGCCCTTGCGCGTCACCTTCGGGACGGGGCAGCCGAAGTTCAGGTCGATGTGGTCGGCGAGGTCCTCCTCCGCGATCATGCGGACGGCCTTGCCGACGGTCACCGGGTCGACGCCGTAGAGCTGGATCGAGCGCGGGCGCTCGCTCGCGTCGAACTTGATCAGCTGCATCGTCTTGTCGTTCCGCTCGACCAGCGCCCGGGTCGTGATCATCTCGCTGACGAACAGCCCCTTGCCTCCGCTGAACTCCCGGCACAGGGTGCGGAAGGGCGCGTTCGTGATCCCGGCCATGGGGGCGAGGACGACGGGCGGCTGGACGGTGTGCGGACCGATCTGCAGCGACGGGTGCGTGGTGGGCGCGGACGACGTGGACATTCCTCCATTGTGCCCGCACCGGGGCAGTGCCTCGGCGCCCCGGTGCGGGAGGGGGCTCACCGGCGCCAGTACAGGTGGTGCGTCATGCCGCTCGGGCTGGGGACGACGTCGCGGTGGTAGCGGTCGAGCAGGTCGTCGGGGGACTCCCACAGGCGGGACCCGGCGCCGATCTTCACCGGTGCCACCGCCACGTGCAGGGTGTCGACCAGGCCGGCGTCGAGGAACTGGCGGATGGTGGCGGCCCCGCCGCCGAGCCGGACGTCCTTGCCGCCGGCCGCCTCGCGCGCCAGGCGGAGCACCGTGGCCGGGTCGCCGTCGACGAAGTGGAACGTGGTGTCGGACAGCCGGAACGACGGCCGGGTGTGATGGGTCATGACGAACACCGGCGTGTGGAACGGCGGCTCCTCGCCCCACCAGCCCGCCACTCGTGGTCCTGCCAGGGGCCGCGCTGGGGGCCGAACTTGCCGCGGCCCATGATCTCGGCGCCGATGTTCCGGTGGAAGTCCCGGGTGAGGTAGTCGTCGAGGCCGCGGCTCCCGCCCGGGTCGGTGCGGTTGGGCCAGCTCGCCGTCGCGCCGGCCCAGGCGAACAGCTCCGCCGGGTCGGCGTGCCCGAAGGGCCGCTCGAGGCTCTGGCCCTCGCCGGCCCCGAAACCGTCGCTCGAGACGACGAAGTTGTGGACTCTCAGCAGCTGGCTCACGTCACTCCTCCTGCTCCGTTGTCGTACCGTCGCAGGGCAGACCGCCGGGGCGGGCGGAACTCATCGCCGGCGGGCGAGCGAGTCCTGCCGGTCCGGGGCCGCCGCGAGCGGACCGCCGCGGACCGTGACGCACATCACGGCAGATCCTGCCGTGTTCCGCTGTCACACCCGCCGGCCCCTCGGTGTCCTGTGTCCGGACACCTCGGGAGACAGGAGACACCATGCGCGATCACACCACGGATCCGGCGACCGAGGCCTTCGTCGCCCACCGCAATCTCCTGTTCACCGTGGCCTACGAGATGCTCGGTTCGGCGATGGACGCCGAGGACGTCCTGCAGGAGACGTGGCTGCGCTGGGTCGGCGTCGACCTGGACCAGGTGCGCGACCAGCGGGCCTACCTGGTCCGGATCACGACCCGGCAGGCCCTGAACCGGCTGCGCACGCTCAAGCGCCGCAAGGAGGCCTACGTCGGCCAGTGGCTGCCCGAGCCGCTGCTGACCACGCCGGACGTCGCCGAGGACGTCGAACTGGCGGACAGCGTGTCGATGGCGCTGATGCTGGTCCTGGAGACGCTGTCGCCGACCGAGCGCGCCGTCTTCGTCCTGCGCGAGGTCTTCGACGTCGGCTACGACGAGATCGCCGCCGCCGTCGACAAGAGCCCGGCGGCCGTCCGCCAGATCGCGCACCGGGCCCGGCGGCACGTGGACGCCCGCCGGCCCGGGCGACGGTCACGCCCGACGAGTCCCGCGCCGTCATGGAGTCGTTCCGGCGGGCGGTCGAGAGCGGGGACACCCAGAGCCTGATGGACCTGCTCGCCCCCGACGTGGTGGTCGTCGGCGACGGAGGCGGCGTCAAGCAGGCCGCGCTGCGGCCGATCCTCGGCGCGCAGAAGGCGGCCCGCTTCATCGTCGGCGGCACCGGCAAGCTCACCTCCCGATCACGACGGAGCCGACGACGATCAACGGCAGCCCGGCGCTGCTGGTGCGGCTGGACGGCGAGCTGGACGGCGTCATGGCCTTCCGGATGGAGGACGCCCGCATCTCGGGCATCTACTACGTCCGCAACCCGGAGAAGCTGACCCGCGTCGAGTCCGAGACCCCGCTCACCCTGCGGTGACCGGGCCTCGGGGCGGCGCCGTGCCGCCCCGGGTGGCGGACGCCGGTGACCGTGCCGCCCCGGGTTCCGGCGCCGGTCACGTCGCCGGCACGGGCAGCCGATCCGCGAGCTTGGGCCACCACTTGGTGACCGCCTCCTCCACGTGCGGGACGGCCCGCTGGCCGGCCAGCGCGAGGGTGATCGCCAGGGCGACGCCGGCCCAGGCCAGCGGGCCCAGCGGGGTGCAGCCGAAGAGGTTGCTGGCGACCGGGGTCTGCACCAGGGCGACCAGGGCCGCGGCGGAGCCCAGGGAGGTGACCTGGACCAGGCGGCTGCCGCGGCGGTCGGCGAGGGTCTGCGCCAGCTGGGTGCCGACCACCGCGCACAGGGCCATGGTCGTGGAGCGGCGGGCCGTGCCCGGCGTGAACCGGCCGAACAGCCAGGCCACCGTGGCGCCCAGACACGTCGTCAGGGCCCGGTGCCGGATCTGCCGGATCAGCGGCTCGCCCAGGACGGCGGTGCCGAGCGGCGCGTCGGTGGCCGCCGTCGCGTCGTCGTCGGCGTCCTCCACGGAGGTCACCGCCACCGCCATCGCCGGGAACAGGTCGGTGAACAGGTTCACCAGCAGCATCTGCCGGGTGGACAGCGGCGCCGAGCCGCCGAGGACGGTGCCGACGATGCCGAAGCCGACCTCGCCGGCGTTGCCGCCGATGAGGATGGCGATGGCGTCGGCGACGCTGTGCCACAGGGCCCGGCCCTCGCGCACCGCCTCGGTCAGGACCAGCAGGTCGTCGCCGGTGACGACCAGGTCGGCGGCGTTGCGCGCGGCGGCCGAGCCGCGGGCGTTGATGCCGACGCCGATGTCGGCGGCGCGGATGGCGGCGGCGTCGTTGGCGCCGTCGCCGACCATGCCGACGACGCGTCCGGCGTCCCGCAGGGACTCGACGACCTGGAGCTTCTGCTCGGGCGCCACCCGGGCCACCACGTCGGCGTCGCGCAGCATCCGCGAGCGTGCCGTCCGGTCGGCGGCGGCCAGTTCGTCGCCGGTGACCACGACCGCGTCCTCGGGCCAGCCCAGGTCGGCGGCGATGGCGCGGGCGGTCTGCGGATGGTCGCCGGTGAGCACCACCGGCCGTACGCCCGCCTCGCGCAGCCCGCGCACCAGCGCCGGTGACGTCTCGCGGGCCACGTCGGCGAGGGCGACGAGGCCGGTGAACTCCAGCCCGGCGAGCGGCTGTTCCAGGACCTCGCCCGGGTCCTCGCCGCCCGCCAGCGGCCGCTTGGCGACGGCGATGATGCGCAAGCCGGCGCGGGCCAGGTCGTGGGCCGTCCGCGAGGCGCCGTCCGGCAGTCCGGCGCAGGCGGGCAGCACGGTCTCCGGAGCGCCCTTGACCACCAGGACGGGCGCGCCGTCCGCCTCCCGGCCGACCGCGGCGGCGTAGCCGCGGGAGGTCTCGAAGGGCAGGCCCTCGACCTGCGTCCACGCGGGGTCGTCCCCGGCGGCGTCCAGCACGGCCTCGTCGGTGGCGTGGGTGGGGCGGCCGCCGCCGTCGCCGTTGAGCCGGGGGCAGGCGCGGGCCGCGGTGCGCACCACGTCGGCGGCCTCCGGCTCGGCCGCCTTGTACACGGTGCCGTCCGCGGTGGACACCTTCTTCAGCCGCAGCTTGTTCTCGGTGAGGGTGCCGGTCTTGTCGAAGCAGATGGTGTCCATCCGGCCCAGCGCCTCCAGGGTGCGCGGGGTGCGCACCAGCATGCCCCGGCGGCTGAGCCGGCGGGCCGCGGCGAGCTGGGCGACGGTGGCCACCAGGGGCAGGCCCTCGGGCACGGCGGCCACCGCCACCGACACTCCGCCGCTGACGGCCTGCCGGATCGGGGCGCCGCGCAGCAGGGACAGGCCGGTCACGGCGGCGCCGCCGGCCAGCGTCAGCGGCAGCGCCTTGCGGGTCAGTTCCTGGAGGCGGGCCTGTACGCCGGCGGCGGCCGGGTGCGGGCGGCGAGCGAGACGGCGCGGGCGGCCTCGGTGTGGTCGCCGATGTCGACGACGACGGCCTGGGCGCGTCCGGCCACCACGGTGGTGCCCTCGTAGACCATGCAGTACCGCTCGGCCACGGGGGCCTGCGGCGCCGGGTCGACGGACTTGTCCACCGGCAGGGACTCGCCGGTGAGCGCGGACTCGTCGATCTCCAGGCCGTCCTCCCACAGCAGCCGGGCGTCGGCGGGGACGACGTCGTCGGCCTTGAGGTCGATGATGTCGCCGGGGTGCAGTTTGGCGGCGTCGACGACGCGGGCCTCGGCCGAGGCGTCGTGCGTCTCCTCCTCGGCGACCCGTGCCTTCTGCTTCTGCTGGGCCAGCAGTCCGGCCAGCGCCCGCTCGGCCCGCAGCCGCTGGAAGCCGCCGACCAGCGCGTTCAGGTCGAGGGCGCCGACGACGAGGAGGGCGTCCATGACGGAGCCGAGGATCGCCTCGGCGGCCGAGCCGACCGCGAGGACGGGGGTGAGGGGGTCGTCGAGTTCGCCGCGCACGGCCCGGCCCAGTTGCCAGGTCCACTTCACGGGGGCGAGCGCGGGCACCCGGCCCGCCCGGCCGGCGGCGGCGCGCAGCCGTGCGGCGAGCTGCTCCGTCACCGACGGCTCCGGCTCCTTCTCCCGGGCCAGGCGCCGGCGTACGCCTTCGACGTCGAGCGCGTGCCAGGCGACCCGCGGCCGGGGGCGCGGGGCGCGGGCCATCGCCACGCCGAGGGCGGCGCGGGTGCCGGAGAACAGGGCGGCGGCGGCGCTCGCGTCGACCGGCGCGTGCCGCATGCCGAGCAGCGACGAGGGGCCCCGGCTCGCGCCCTTGCTCTGCCGGGCCTCGCCGACGGCGACGAGCAGCCCGGACAGGGCGGCACCGGAGCGGGCCAGGACCTGGGAGCGCCGGCCGACCCCGCGGGCGGCGGGCACCGCCCGCAGCAGCCGCCACACGTCGGCCAGGCCGTGCGGGGCGAGCACGTCGGCGCCCCAGGCCACCGGGGCGTCGGCGTCGGCAAGGGCGACGGCCACGTCGCCGCCGAGCAGCCCGTGCAGCAGGGAGTCGTCGTCACCGGGCCGGGGCCGTACGACGGTGATGACGCCGCCGTCGGCCCGCAGGTCGTCGACGACGTCGCGCAGGGGACGCTGCGCGCCGACCACCTGGTCGGCGAGTCCGGTGAAGTCGGCCAGGGCCGGGTCGTGCACCATGACGACGCGGAGCCCGGCGCGGCGGGCCGCGTCCAGCACGTCCTCGGTCCACGGGTCGGCGCCCTGGTCGGGCAGCCGCAGCGCGCTGGGGTGCAGGACGACGGTGGCGGCCATCTCCAGCTGCCGCAGCCGCTCGGGGTCGCGCACGAGGACGCCCGTGCGGGACAGGGCCGCGCTCAGCACGGCGTGGAAGGCGGCGGGCCCGTACCGGGCGGCCTTGGGCGAGCCGGCCAGGACGGCCTCGGCCGCCTCGGTCAGGTCGTGCTTGACGAGCAGGGTGGCCGCGGCGCCGGCCACGCTGCCGGTGGAGGCGTGGGCGGCGTACTCCTGGGCCGGCGAGGACCGCAGCGGCGGGCGCAGGGACGGGTCGCCGGGCAGGCTGGCGCGGCCCGGGGCGCACAGCCGGTCGTGGACGACCTCGAAGGCGGCCGTGCGGGACACCGCCTCCCCCAGCTGGCAGACGCGCAGCGCGCCGTCGAGCACCAGGGAGGTCGGGGACTGGCCGGCGCCGTGGACGGCCGCGTTGGCGGCGGCCAGGGCAACGTCCATGCGGGCGGGGCCGAGGCGTTCGCGCAGCCAGGCCCGGAAGGTGGGGTTCTCGCGCAGGAGCGTGGCGACGGCGGTGACGAGCCGGGGCGAGGCCGGCAGCCGCAGCGCGGAGCCGGTCAGCGCGGCGGCGATGCCGAGGGCGTCGGCGCCGAGCGCGGTCGCGGCGACCCGGACGGAGGTGGGGTCGCCGGGGTGGGCGAGTTCCTCCACGAGGTCGTCGGCGCGGCGCAGCCCGTGCTGTTCGGCGAGTTCGCCCGCCCGGTCCACCACCCGGTCGGTGACGGCGTCCTCGGTGGCGGCGACCACGAGCCGGGCCAGTCCGTCGTCCCAGTAGGCGAAGGCGACGTCGGGGTGTTCGGCGAGCGCCTTCGCCACCCGGCGGGCGACCCGTTCGAGGCCGCCCGCCCGGCGCACCTTCTCCGCCGCGGCCGGCCGCAGCGCGAGGTGGGTGCGGTCGCCGGCCCGCCAGTCGCGGGTGCCGCCGGGAAGCGCGGCGCGGGCGACTCTCGCCGCCCGCGCCGCGAAGTCCGCGCTCCGCACTCCGGCTCGTGCCGTGCCCGCCACCGCGCCGGCCGCGACGCCGACCGCGGGCGCGGTGCCGCGGGCCAGCAGCCGGGGCCCGGCCAGCACGATGCCGGCCACTGCGCCCGAGGAACGCGTCAGGAGTCCCACGCCCATCGCTGTGTCTCAGCCCGCCTTCCTGCTGCGCGATCCGGATGCCGTCGTCTTGCGTGCCGTCCCGCCGCGGGAGGCGGACGCGCTCTTGGGCTTGGCCCGGGAGGAGGTCTTGCCGCCGGAGGCGCTCTTCGGCCCCGTCGTGCTCTTGGCCCGGGAGGCGCTCTTGGTAGTGCTCCTGGCGGCGCTCTTGCTCGCCGTGCTCTTGGCGGCCGAGCCGCGGCCCGTGCTCTTCGACCCGGACGTACTGCTCTTCGCCCCGGTCGTGCTGCTCTTCGACCCGGACGTGGTGCTCTTCGCCCCGGTCGTGCTCTTCTTCGCCGACGAGGCCGCCTTCGACGCGGCCGACCCGGCCGACGAGGCGGCGGACTTGGCGGCCGTCGTGCCCGACGTGCTCTTCTTGGCCGTGCTGCTCCGGGCGCCGTTCTTCGCGGCCGTGCCCGTCCCGTCCGCGTTCCCCGCCTCGCGCACGGCGCGCGCCTCGGCGGTCTCCTTCGGCCGTGGCTGGGTCAGCCACGCCACCGCCGCCCCGGTGAGGGCCACGGGCCATTCCACCAGTCCGGCGACGCCCAGCGCCCCGGCCCCCGTGTAGACCGCGATCCGCCGCCCGCGCGGCGACACGGCCCCGATCCTGTCCAGCGCTCCCCCGGCCGCCCTGCCGACCATGCCGGCGCCCGGCAGATGCCGCACCGCCGACGCGGCGGCGTGCAGCGGCTGCGGGAGCGTCCGCGTCGACTTCTGCTCAGCCATGACTGTCCTCCACGACCGTTCTCGCTCGACGGGTCCGGCGGGCCGTGCGCGGCCCGCTGTGCCGGGCGGTCCCGGTGAACCCGATTGAGAACATCACCTTCCGTCATGGCCCGGGTTCCCGCACTTCGGGCGGTCATCCCGCCGAAGCGCCCCGCTGTTCCAGCGCGATCGCGTGCAGGGCCTCCAGCCGCTCCCGGGTGGTGTCGTCGGCCGGGACGTAGGTGACCATCCGGGGGCCGCTCTCCGGGCCGAGCCACAGGTCGGTGTGGTCCACGGTGAGCCGGCCGACGTACCGGTTGCGGAACTCCTTGCGCTTGGTGCGGTGGGCGACCACCTCGTGCCGGTCCCAGGCGGCGCGGAACTCGGGCGACTGCTCGTGCAGCCGGTCCAGCAGCATCTTCCAGGCGGGCTCGGCGAGATGGCCGGCCATGGCGGTGCGGAACCGGGCCGCCATCACCCGCTGGGTCTCGGCGAGGTGCACGATCGACGACCGCCACTCGTCGTTGGTGTAGGAGAGGATCAGGCAGTTGCGGTCCTCGGGCGGCACGGCGTCCAGGTCGCAGAGCAGCAGCCCGTAGGTGCGGTTGTGGGCGAGGATGTCGTACCGGCTGTTCTGGAGGCAGGCGGGTAGGGCTCGATCCGCTCCAGCAGGGCCCGCAGGGCCGGGGTGACGGCCGGGCAGTCCGTCGTGGGGGCCGGGTCGACGGCGCCGGCCAGCCGGAAGAGGTGGGCGCGCTCGGTCGGGTCGAGCAGCAGGGCGCGGGCGAGGGCGTCGAGGACCTGCACGGAGACCTGGATGTCCCGGGCCTGCTCCAGCCAGGTGTACCAGGTGACGCCCACGGCGGAGAGCTGGGCGACCTCCTCGCGCCGCAGGCCGGGGGTGCGGCGCCGCCGGCCTGCGGGGCAGCCCGACCTGCTCGGGCTGATCCGCTCGCGCCGGCTGCGCAGGAAGGCGGCGAGTTCCTGACGCCGCGCCGCCCGGGGCCGGGTGTCCGGTGCGGTCTCCTGGGCCATGGTCGTCATGTTTCCAGACTGCCGTCGCGTGGAGCCTGTTGCCAGGTGCTTCTGGTACCAGGACAAGGAGACTCTGGTACCAGCCTGAGCGCGGGCGCAGCCTCGTCCTCGTGACCGAAACCATCACTTCACGTCCCGTCCGGCCCGCCCCGGCTCCCCCCGTGCTGGGCGGCCTCGGACTGTTCACGGTGCTGCTGGCGCGGCACTTCCCCTCGTCGACTTCTTCATCGTCAACGTCGCCCTGCCGGCCATCGGCGCCGATCTGTCGGCGGACGAGGCGGTCCTCGAACTCGTCGTCGCCGGGTACGGGGTGGCGTACGCGGTGCTGCTCGTCCTCGGCGGGCGGCTCGGCGACCTGTTCGGCCGGCGGCGGCTGTTCCTGGGCGGCATGGCCGCCTTCGGGCTGACGTCGCTGGCGTGCGGGCTGGCCCCGGACGCCTGGTCGCTGGTGGCGGCGCGGGTGGCGCAGGGGGCGGCGTCCGCGGCGATGCTGCCGCAGGTGCTGGCCACCGTCCAGGCGACCACGTCGGGTGCGCGGCGCGCGCGGGCCATGGGTCTGTACGGCGCGACGGCGGGCCTGTCGATGGTGGCCGGCCAGATCCTCGGCGGTGTCCTGGTCGCCGCCGACGTGGCGGGCACCGGCTGGCGCGCGGTGTTCCTGGTGAACGTGCCGGTGGTGCTGGTGGGCCTGGTCCTGGCCGCCCGGGCGGTCCCGGAGACCCGCTCGGAGCGTCCGGAGCCGGTGGACCTTCCGGGCACCGTCCTGCTGGCGGCGGCGCTGCTGGCGCTGCTCGCCCCGCTGACCGAGGGCCGGGCGGCGGGCTGGCCGCTGTGGACCTGGCTGTCCCTGGCGGCGGTCCCGCCGCTGGCGGCGGCGTTCTACGCGGTGGAGCGCGCGGCGGACCGCCGGGGCCGTACGCCGCTGGTGCCGCCGAGCCTGTTCGCGCTGGTGTCGCTGCGGCGGGGGCTGCTGCTGATCCTGCCGTTCTCGATCGGCTTCAGCGGCTTCATGTTCGTGATCGCGGTGGCGTTGCAGGACGGTGCGGGGCTGGGCCCGGTCGCCGCGGGCCTGGCGCTGGCGCCGCTGGCGGTCGTGTTCTTCCTGGTGTCGCTGGCCGGACCGCGCCTGGTCGCCCGGTACGGCACGCGGGTGGTGACGGCGGGCGCCGTGCTCCAGGGCGTGGGCGTGGGCCTGATCGCGCTGGCCGCCTGGCGGTTCTGGCCGGATCTCGGCTTCGTCGAGCTGCTGCCCGGGGCGGCCGTGGCGGGCGCCGGCCAGGCGCTCCAGCTGCCCGTGGTCTTCCGGGTGGTGCTGTCGGAGGTGCCGCCGGACCGGGCCGGTGTGGGCAGCGGCGTCATGGTGACCACGCAGCAGTCGTCGCTGACGCTGGGCGTGGCCACGCTCGGCAGCCTGTTCCTGTCCCTGGTCCCGGGCTGGGGATGGGCACCGCCCTGGTGGTGACGCTGCTGGTCCAGGTGGGGGCGATCGTCCTGACGGGTCTGCTGAGCCTGCGGCTGCCGCGCGCGGTGGGCTGAGCGCCGGGTCACCGCGCGGTGAACGCCGGCTGGGCCCCGGCGCCGCGAACGACCCGGCGAAGCTCCGCCGCAGCCAGGATCCCGTACGCGGCGCACACGACGGCCCCCGGTGGAGGACCACTCGGGATCCTCCACCGGGGCCGGTCGCGGGCCGGGCCGGACGTCAGCAGCCGACGAGCCTCGACGCGAGGTAGCCCTCGATCTGGTCCAGCGAGACCCGCTCCTGCTTCATCGAGTCGCGCTCACGCACGGTCACGGCGTTGTCGTCCAGCGTGTCGAAGTCGACGGTGACGCAGTACGGCGTGCCGATCTCGTCCTGGCGGCGGTAGCGGCGGCCGATGGCGCCGGCGTCGTCGAACTCGATGTTCCAGTTCTGCCGCAGGGTCTGCGCGAGGCCCTTGGCCTTCGGCGACAGCTCCGGGTTGCGGGAGAGCGGCAGCACGGCGACCTTCACCGGGGCGAGGCGGTGGTCCAGGCGCAGCACGGTGCGCTTCTCCATCTTGCCCTTGGCGTTGGGCGCCTCGTCCTCGACGTAGGCGTCGAGGAGGAACGCCAGCATCGCCCGGCCGACACCGGCCGCGGGCTCGATGACGTACGGCGTCCAGCGCTCGCCGGCCTCCTGGTCGAAGTAGGAGAGGTCCTGGCCCGAGGCCTTGGCGTGGGCGCCGAGGTCGTAGTCGGTGCGGTTGGCGACACCCTCCAGCTCGCCCCACTCGCTGCCGCCGAAGTTGAAGCGGTACTCGATGTCGGCGGTGCGCTTGGAGTAGTGGGAGAGCTTCTCGGCCGGGTGCTCGTACCAGCGCATGTTCTCCTCACGCAGGCCGAGGCCGGTGTACCAGTTCCAGCGCTGCTCCATCCAGTACTCGTGCCACTTCTCGTCCTCGCCCGGCTTGACGAAGAACTCCATCTCCATCTGCTCGAACTCGCGGGTGCGGAAGATGAAGTTGCCCGGCGTGATCTCGTTGCGGAACGACTTGCCCATCTGGGCGATGCCGAACGGCGGCTTGCGGCGCGAGGTGGTCTGCACCTGGGCGAAGTTGGTGAAGATGCCCTGGGCGGTCTCGGGGCGCAGGTAGGCGACGGAGCCGCTGTCCTGGGTCGGGCCGAGGTGCGTGGACAGCAGACCCGAGAACTGCTTGGGCTCGGTGAACTGGCCCTTGGTGCCGCAGTTCGGGCAGTTGATGTCGGCGAGGCCGTTCTCCGGGGCGCGGCCCTTCTTCTCCTCGTACGCCTCCTCCAGGTGGTCCGCGCGGAACCGCTTGTGGCAGGAGGTGCACTCGGTGAGCGGGTCCGTGAAGGTGGCGACGTGGCCGGAGGCCACCCACACCTCGGGGCCAGGATCACGGACGAGTCGATACCGACGACGTCCTCGCGCGACGTCACCATGTAGCGCCACCACTGGCGCTTGAGGTTCTCCTTGAGCTCGACACCCAGCGGACCGTAGTCCCAGGCGGCACGCTGGCCGCCGTAGATCTCACTGCAGGGGAATACGAAGCCACGGCGCTTGCTCAGGCTGACGATGGTGTCGATCTTGTCGGCGGCCACGGTGCTCTCTTCATTACGACGACGGGCGACGAAGCGAGATGCTTCCAGCGAATGCTTCAGGTTACCGGCGCGGACTCCCCCTCAATCAAATCGGGGCCTCTCCCGGGCCGGAGGGGGCCGCACGGGGGCCTTCCGGGGCCAAAACGGGCGCTTGTTGACAACGGTTTCCAGATTCGTTGAAAATGACTGTCATGAACGTACGACGACGCCACATATCCGGTATAGCGGTCGCAGCGGCCACCGCGCTCGGCCTGACGACCCTGTCCGCCTGCGGAGGCGACAGCACGGCGGCCGGCGGCGCGGGCAACACGGAGAAGTTCGACGTCGTCGCCTCCTTCTACCCGATGGCCTACCTCGCCGAGCAGATCGGCGGGGAGCACGCCAACGTCACCAGCCTCACCGAGCCCGGCCAGGAGCCGCACGACCTGGAGATCAGCGCCAAGCAGACCGCGCAGCTCCAGGAGGCCGACGCGGCCCTCTACCTCAAGGACCTCCAGCCCACCGTCGACGAGGCGATCGCCCAGTCCGGGATCAAGACGAAGATCGACGCGGCCACGCTGACCTCCCTGGAGGTGCACGGCACCGAGGCCGGCGGCCACGCCCACGAGGACGAGCACGGGCACGAGGAGGGCCACGCCCACGAGGAGTCCGCCCCCGAGGACGAGCACGGCCACGACCACGGCGAGGGCGCCAAGGACCCCCACATCTGGCTCGACCCGGTCCGGTACGCCGAGGTCGCCGAGGGCGTCGGCAAGGCCTTCGAGAAGGCCGACCCCGAGCACGCCGCCGACTACCGGAAGAACACCGAGACGCTGGTCGGCAAGCTCGACGCCCTGCACGCGAAGTTCCGGGACGGGCTGAAGAACACCGACACCAAGGTCTTCATCACCACGCACGCCGCCTTCGGCTACCTCGCCGAGCGCTACGGCCTGACCGAGGAGGCCATCAGCGGCCTCGACCCCGAGTCCGAGCCGAGCGGCGCCCGCGTCAAGCAGCTCCAGACCATGGCGAAGGAGGACGGCGTCACCACCGTCTTCTACGAGACACTGGTCAGCGACAAGACCGCGAAGACCCTCGCCGACGACGCCGGTCTGAAGACGGACGTCCTCGACCCGGTCGAGGGCATCACCGACAAGTCCCGCGGCGACGACTACATCCAGGTCATGGAGGCCAACCTCCAGGCCCTGCAGAAGGCGCTCGGCGCCAAGTGAACCACCTTCGGAGGACGGCATGACCGAGCCCGTGAGCGAGCCCGTCATATCCCTGCACGGCGTCCGCGCCGAGCTGGGCTCGCGCCCGGTGCTGCGCGGCATCGACCTCACCGTGCGCCGCGGCGAGGTCGTCGCGCTGCTCGGCGCGAACGGCTCCGGCAAGTCGACCGCGGTGCGCAGCGTCATCGGCCAGGTGCCGGTGAGCGCCGGGCGGATCGAGCTGTTCGGGACCGACCGGCGCCGGTTCCGCGACTGGGCGCGGGTCGGTTACGTGCCGCAGCGCACCACGGCCGCGGGCGGCGTGCCCGCGACGGTGACCGAGGTCGTCTCCTCCGGGCGGCTGTCCCGGGCCCGCTTCGGCGTGCTCCGCAAGGCCGACCGGGAGGCCGTGCGCGCGGCGCTCGACCTGGTCGGCATGGGCGACCGTGCCAAGGACTCCGTCGACGCCCTCTCCGGCGGCCAGCACCAGCGGGTCCTGATCGCCCGCGCGCTCGCCCCCGAGCCCGAGCTGCTGATCATGGACGAGCCGATGGCCGGGGTGGACCTGGCCAGCCAGGAGGTCCTCGCCCGGACCCTGCGCGCGCAGGTCGCGCAGGGCACCACCGTCCTGCTGGTGCTGCACGAGCTGGGTCCCCTGGAACCGCTGATCGACCGGGCGGTCGTCCTGCGGGACGGCTGTGTCCTGCACGACGGCCCGCCGCCGAAGGCGGTCGGCCAGCACGCGCTGCCCGGCCACGACCACGTCCACCCGCACGCACCCGCGGGCGCCGAACCGGTCCGCACGGGCCTGCTGAGCTGAACCGAGCGGAACTGAGCGATCCGATGGAAATCCTGAACTACGCCTTCATGCAGCGGGCCCTGCTGGCGGCCGTCCTGGTCGGCATCACCGCCCCCGCGGTCGGCATCTACCTCGTGCAGCGCCGCCAGGCCCTGATGGGCGACGGCATCGGCCACGTCGCCATGACCGGCGTCGGCCTCGGCTTCCTGTTCTCGTGGTCCCCGGTGTGGATGGCGACCCTGGTCTCCGTCCTCGGCGCGGTTCTCATGGAGCTGATCCGCTGGTACGGCCGCACCCGCGGCGACATCGCCCTCGCCATGCTGTTCTACGGCGGCATGGCCGGCGGCGTGATGTTCATCAACCTCTCCCCCGGCGGCTCCACCGCCAACCTCAACTCCTACCTCTTCGGCTCGCTGTCGACCGTCTCGGAGTCGGACGTCACCGCGATCTGCGTGCTGGCCGCGTTCGTGGTCCTGGTCACGCTGGGCCTGCGCCGCCAGCTGTTCGCGGTCAGCCAGGACGAGGAGTTCGCCCGGGTGACGGGCCTGCCGGTGCGGGCGCTGAACCTGCTGACGGCCGTCACGGCCGCCGTGACGGTCACCGTCGCGATGCGGGTCGTCGGCCTGCTGCTGGTCTCGGCGCTCATGGTCGTCCCGGTGGCCGCCGCGCAGCAGCTCAGCCGCAGCTTCGCCGCCACCTTCGCCATCGCCGTCGCGATCGGCGTGGGGGTGACGATCGGCGGCACCGTCACCTCGTACTACCAGGACGTTCCGCCCGGCGCGACCATCGTGCTGCTCACCATCGCCGCGTTCGTCGTGCTCACCGGGCTGGCCGCCCCGCTGGCCCGGCGACGCGCGCGGGCGGCGGCCGCGGCACGGCCCGCGCCGGACCCGGCCGAGTGCGCGATTCCGGCCGGCCGGGGCCCCGGCGACGAGGTCGGCGTCTGACCGCTGCCGTGCCGGGCTGGCACAATGGCCCGGCAGGAGCAGACGTGAGGAGGCAACCGGTGACCACCGCTGGACCGCCCGTGAAGGCCGGGCCACCCGGCAGCGCGCCGCCGTGGCGGCGGCCCTCGAAGAGGTCGAGGAGTTCCGCAGCGCCCAGGAGCTCCACGACATGCTCAAGCACAAGGGCGACTCGGTCGGCCTGACCACCGTCTACCGCACCCTGCAGTCCCTCGCCGACGCCGGTGAGGTCGACGTCCTACGCACGGCCGACGGCGAGTCCGTCTACCGCCGCTGCTCCACCGGCGACCATCACCACCACCTGGTCTGCCGCTCCTGCGGCAAGGCGGTCGAGGTCGAGGGCCCGGCCGTGGAGAAGTGGGCCGAGGCCGTCGCGGCCGAGCACGGCTACGTCAACGTGCAGCACACGGTGGAGATCTTCGGCACCTGCGCGGAGTGCGCGGCGGGCTGAGCGCGGTTCGGGGCGCCCCGCGAGGGGCGCCGCGGGAACCGGCGTCCGGTCAGCTCGGGGTCTCCTGCGTGCGGCCCTCCATGGCGAGCAGCTGCTCGTTCGGGATCGCGCCGCCGAACCGACGGTCGCGGGAGGCGAACTCGACGCACGCGCGCCACAGGTCGCGCCGGTCGAAGTCCGGCCACAGGACGTCCTGGAAGACCATCTCCGCGTAGGCGCTCTGCCACAGCAGGTAGTTGGAGGTGCGCTGCTCGCCGCTGGGCCGCAGGAACAGGTCCACGTCCGGCATGTCCGGGTAGTACAGGTACCGGGCGAAGGTCTTCTCGTTCACCTTCGAGGGGTCGAGCCGGCCCGCCCGCACGTCCTCGGCGAGGGCCTGCGCGGCGTCCGCGATCTCCGCGCGGCCGCCGTAGTTCATGCAGAAGTACAGCGTCAGCCGGTCGTTGCCCCTGGTCTGCTCCTGGGCGACCTGGAGTTCCTTGGCGACGGACTTCCACAGCTTCGGCATCCGGCCCACCCAGCGCACCCGGATGCCCAGCTCGTCGAGCTGGTCCCGGGTCCGGCGGATGAAGTCGCGGTTGAAGTTCATCAGGAAGCGCACCTCTTCCGGGGAGCGCTTCCAGTTCTCGGTGGAGAAGGCGTACAGGGAGATGTTCCCCACACCGATCTCCAGGGCGCCCTGGAGCACGTCCAGGACCCGCTCCGCGCCGACCTTGTGACCCTCGGTGCGCGGCAGGCCGCGCTCCTTGGCCCAGCGCCCGTTGCCGTCCATGACGATCGCCACGTGCTCCGGGACCAGCTCGCCGGGGAGCTTCGGTGGCCGCGCGCCGGACGGGTGCGGCTCCGGCGTCCTGTACTCCCGGCGCTGACGCCCCAGGATCCCGCGTACGGCCATGTGTCTCTCGTCTCCTCGTGCTGTGGTCGCTGTGTCGCTTGTCTAGGTCTTCTCGACGTACCTGAGGGAGCGCAGCCCGCGCTCCAGGTGCCAGTGCAGGTACGCGGAGACCAGCCCGCTGCCCTCCCGGACGTACCGCGGTTCGCAGGCGTCCGCCGTCTCCCAGTCTCCCGCGAGCAGCGCGCCGAGCAGCTCCAGGGCCTGCGGCGAGGGTACGACGCTGCCGGGGACCCGGCAGTCGACGCAGACGGAGCCGCCCGAGGCGACCGAGAAGAACCGGTTCGGACCCGGCATCCCGCACTTCGCGCAGTCGCCGAACGTGGGGCGTAGCCGTTCACGGCGAGGGAGCGCAGCAGGAAGGCGTCGAGGACCAGCCCCGGGGCGTGCTCGCCCCGGGCCAGCGTCCGCAGGGCACCCACGAGCAGCAGGTACTGCTGCACGGCCGGCTCGCCCTCGTGGTCGGTGAACCGCTCGGCGGTCTCCAGCATGGCCGTCCCGGCGGTGTACCGGGCGTAGTCGGTCACGATCCCGCCGCCGTACGGAGCGATGGTCTCGCTCTGCGTGCACAGCGGCAGCCCGCGGCCGACCAGCTCACTGCCCTTCGCGAAGAACTGCACGTCGACGTGGGAGAAGGGCTCCAGTCGCGCCCCGAACTTCGACTTCGTCCGGCGCACGCCCCTCGCCACCGCGCGTACCCGGCCGTGACCGCGCGTGAGCAGCGTGATGATCCGGTCCGCCTCGCCCAGCTTCTGGGTGCGCAGCACGATGCCGTCGTCGCGGAACAGACTCATGGAGCCCATTGTCTCCTACGTTCAAGGGACCTCCCGCGGCTTCGCGCGTTGGCGTAGGCGGTGGCCGCGCGCAGCCGCTCGGCGGGGGTCGCCTCCCGGACGGCGCCCGGCTCGGCGTCCCACTCCCGCCCGCCCCCGTACGGCCGCAGCTGCACGTACGGGCCCTCGTGCCCCATCACGATGCCGACGCGCCCGGAGCGGGTGTCGACGACGTACGCGCCCACGGCCGGCTTCACCGGGCCACCGCCGCGGCGAGCCGCTGGGCGGTCTCCACGGAGCAGCGCCCCAATTCGATGAGCGGACAGGGCGCCTCCCGCGCAAGACTCACCGGGTCGAGGCCGAGTGACGGCAGGGTAATTCCGGCCTTGGCGAGCGCCGCCCGCAATTCCTTCACGGTTTCCTCCGCTTCCTCGACGCAGAACGCCGAGTGCCGTTCCGAGTGCTGTGCATCCACCGCGCTTCCCTTCCCTTTCGCGTTTCACTCTTCTTACCTCGACGGTGCCCTTCATTGCCTACACTCGGCAGGAGTCCGTGCACTACAAGTGGGGCTCAGCGAGGGGTGGTTGGCCTTGGCCAACGGTTCGCGGCAGGCGGCGTGGGAATTCTTCGGCGCGGAGCTGAAGCGGAGGCGCGAGGACGCGGGGATCACGCAGGTGGAGCTGGGGGCGCGGGTGTTCGTGTCCGGCGGCTACATCGGCCAGTTCGAACAGGCTATTCGGAAACCCCAGTTGGACGTGGCCCAGCGCATCGACGAGACCCTGCAAACCGACGGTATTTTCGAGCGACTTTGGCGGAAGCTCATCAAGGAACAGCCGTTCACCGAGTACTTTGCGCATGCGGCTGAGCTTGAGCGGCGGGCAACAGAGATCTGTGAGTTCGCTCCGGCAGTGGTCCCGGGGATTCTTCAGACGCGGGACTACGCACTGGCGATGTTCCTCGCCAACAAGCCGCTCGCCGCCGAGGAGTACATCCAAGAGCTGCTCAAGGGCCGCATGGACCGAACTCAGCTTCTCAAGGGCACTACAAGGCCCGTGTATTGGGCCGTGCTCCATGAAACAGTCCTGCGTGTCCCCGTCGGCGGCCCCATGGCCATGGCAGAGCAGCTGGACCACATCGCGAGGTTCGTGCGGGAACGCAAGGCGGTGTTGCAGGTACTGCCCTTCGCAGCCGGGGCTCACCCGGACATGGGCAAGCTGATGTGGCTCATGGAGTTCGAGGACGCCCCGCCAACGGTCTATACAGAAGGCGTGCTTTCGGGAAGCCTGCTCGACGATCCGGCTGTAGTGAAGCAGGCACGGGCGTCCTACGATCTGATCAGGGCTGCCGCGTTGTCGCCGGAGGCGTCCCTGGCCCTGATCGAGTCGGCGGCGGAGGACTACAGACGATGCGCGACTACGACCTGACGAACGCCAGCTGGCGCAAGAGCAGCTACAGCGGAGGCAACGGCGGCGAAGCCTGCGTCGAGGTCGCGTACGACTTCCCCGGCGCCGCCGGCTGGCGCAAGAGTTCCTACAGCAACGGCGATGGAGGCAACTGCGTCGAGGTCGCCGACGGGGTCGTCGGGGTCGTTCCCGTCCGGGACAGCAAGGTGGACGACGGGCCCGTGGTCGTCGTCGGCGCGGCGGCCTGGACGGCGTTCGTACGAACCGTCGGGGCCTGACGCCTCGCTTCTCCTCGCCCGCGCCGAACGGCGCCCGGCGGGGGGCGTCACCGGATGCCGGGGGTGACCAGCCCGGATTCGTAGGCCACGATGACCAGTTGGGCGCGGTCCCGGGCGCCCAACTTGCCCAGGATGCGGCTGACGTGGGTCTTCGCGGTCAGCGGGCTCAGCCCGAGGGAGTCGGCGATCTCGGTGTTGTTCAGTCCGCGCGCCACCAGCGTGAGCTCCTCGCGTTCCCGGTCCGACAGGCACTCGGGGCCGCCGGCCGGGGGCGGGGCGGCGGCGCTGCGGAGGAACCGTTCGATGAGGCGGGCCGTCGGTCCGGGCGACAGCAGGGACTCACCGGCGGCGACCGTGCGGATCGCGTCGAGGAGGTCGGCGGGGCGCGTGTCCTTGACCAGGAAGCCGGAGGCGCCGGCGCGCAGGGCCTCGACGATGTGCTCGTCGGTGTCGTAGGTGGTGAGGACGAGGACCTTCACCCCTGCCAGATCCTCGTCGGCGGCGATCAGCCGGGTCGCCTCGATGCCGTCCAGGTCGGGCATGCGGATGTCCATCACGACGAGGTCGGCGCGTTCAGCGCGGGCCAGTTCGACGGCCTCCCGGCCGGTGCCGGCCTCTCCGACGACCGCCATGTCCTGCGCCGACTCGACGAGCATCGCGAACGCGGCCCGGACGAGCGTCTGGTCGTCGGCGAGCAGTACGCGGATGGTCACGGGTTCCCTCCCAGGGGCAGCACGGCGGTGACCTCGAAACCCTTTCCCGGAAGCGGCCCGGCGTCCAGTGTTCCGCCCACGCTGCGGGCCCGTTCGCGCATGCCGACGAGCCCGAGCCCGGGGGTGCTGTCGCCGGTGCCGGCGCCGTCGTCGGTGACGGTGACCCGCAGGGCGGCCTCCCCGGCGCGCACCCCGACGCGGATGCCGAGGTCGCGCCGGCCGCCGTGGCGCACGGCGTTGGTGAGCGCCTCCTGCACGATCCGGTAGGCGGCGGCGCCGACCGCGGGCGGCACCTCGCCGGCGTCGATGGTCAGTTCGACGTGGGCCCCGGCACTCCGGGCGGCCTCCGCCAGGCCCTCGAGGCCGTGCAGGTCGGGCAGCGGGTCGCGGGCGCCGGCGGTGCCGTGCTCGCGCAGCACCTCCAGGGTGGTGCGCAGCTCGCCGCGGGCGGTGCGGCAGGTCTCGGCGATGTCGTCGAGGGCCTTGGCGACGGCCGCGCGGTCGAGGCGTCCAGGGTCGGCGTTCAGGACGTGCGCGGCGACGGAGGTCCGCACGCCGATCAGGGTGATGCTGTGGGCGAGGAGGTCGTGCAGGTCGCGGGCGATGCGCAGGCGTTCCTCGGCGACCCGACGGCGGGCCTCCTCCTCGCGGGTGCGTTCGGCGCGTACGGCGCGTTCCACGACGGCGGCGACGTACTGCCGGTGGAAGCGCACGGCGATGCCGACGAAGACGACGGCGATCACCCAGCCGGAGGTCCGCAGCGCCTCGGCGGCCTGGTGCTTGTTGACGGTCATCATGACGCTCAGCGCCGCGGCCAGTGCCGTGCCGGTGGTGAGCAGCGTGTAGAGGGGCCGGCAGGTCGTGGCGACGCTGTACACGGCGACGACCGAGACCGGGAGGGGCGCGGTGTGGTTGTTGTCGAGAGAGTGGTACGGCAGCAGCAGGGCAGCCTCCGCCGCCAGCATCAGCAGCGGGCGGCGCCGCCGCCACACGATCGGCACATGGGCCGCGAGCAGCAGGGTCCAGCCCAGCGCGTCCGGCCGCCGGGCCGGGTCGGTGACGAGGGCGACGACGACGGCGACCGCGCCGACGGCCACGGCCGCCAGGACGTCGTTGCGGGTGGCGTGCGGGGCGGTGCGCGGATCGCGGTTGACGACCGCCATCAGCCGTTCGCCGGGGTGCGGGCTGCGTTCTGCTGGGGCACGGGCTCATCCTCCGCGACAAGGGCGCCTCTCCGGGAGGGAGAGGCGCCCGTCGGCTCACACGGGACCGGGGGGCGTCAGACGCGTTCCGGCTCCCGGTCCGGGGCGGCGGGCCGTGGCGCCTTCGACATCGCCCCGGGCCACCACACCTTCCGGCCGAGCGCGACGGCGGCACTGGTGACCAGGTAGGTGCGGACCAGGAAGGTGTCGAGCAGCACGCCGACCGCGATGACGAAGCCGAGTTCGACGAGCTGGACCAGGCCCATGGTCATCAGCACCGCGAAGGTGGCGGCGAGGACGAGGCCCGCGGAGGCGATGACACCGCCGGTGGTGCGCAGGGCGGTGATCGCGGCCGCGGCGGGTTCCGCGCCGGTCAGGGACTCCTCCCGCATGCGGTGCATGAGGAAGATGCCGTAGTCGACGCCGAGGGCGACCAGGAAGACGAAGGACAGCAGGCCGAGTCCGCCGTCGACGCCCTCGAAGCCGAACACCGGCCCGAACACCAGGCCGCCGATGCCGAGGGCCGCGGCCCAGACCGCGACCACGGCGGCCATCAGCATCAGCGGGGCGACCAGGGAGCGCAGCAGGACGATCAGGATGAGCAGGACGGACAGGAGCACGATCGGCACGACGACCCGCTGGTCGCGGGCGTGGGTGTCCTTCAGGTCCATCTGCTGGGCGCTGGGTCCGCCGACGTAGGAGCCGTCGAGCGTGTCGCGCAGGGTCTCGATGGTGCGGTTCTCGGCGTCCGACTGGGGCGGGGCCGCGGCGATCACGGAGACCTCGGTCCAGCCCTCGCCGGTCCGGCCGATGCGGGCGGACGCGACGCCCTCGGTGTCGGAGACGGCCCGTACGGTGGCCTCGACGCGGTCGGCCGGGGTCATGACGACGATGGGCTGGCTGGAGCTCTCGGGAAGGCCTCGGCCAAGGTCCGCATCGCGGAGACGGACTCCGGCCGGTCGACGAAGGAGTCCTCCTGCTTGACGGTGCCGGGCAGGTTGAGCATGCCGAGGGCGAGCGCGCCGAGCGCGAGGGTGCCGGCGACGAGGACGGTGACCGGGCGGCGGCCCGCGGAGCCGCCCATCGCGGCGAAGAGCGACCGGCTCTCCTTCGGCTCGCTGCCGAACGCCGGGATGAACGGCCAGAACACGCGGCGGCCGAGCAGGACCAGGATCGCGGGCAGCAGGGTGAGCATGGCGGCCAGCGCGCAGAGCACGCCGACGGTGCCGAGGGGGCCCATGCCGCGGTTGGAGTTGAGGTCGGCGGCGAGCAGGCAGAGCAGACCCGCGGCGACGGTGCCGGAGGAGGCGACGACGGCGGGCCCGCAGCCGCGCAGGGCGGCGGCCATGGCGTCGTAGGGCCGCTCGACGCGCCGCAGTTCCTCCCGGTAGCGGGCCACGATGAGCAGCGCGTAGTCGGTTCCGGCGCCGAGGACGAGGACGGTCATGATGCCGGTGCCCGCGCCGGTGATGGAGGTGCCGAACGCCTGGTTGAGGCCGTAGGCGACGCCCATGGACAGGAAGTCGGCCACGCCGGCGACGACGAGCGGGATCAGCCACAGCACGGGGCTGCGGTAGATGAGGATCAGCAGGACGGCGACGACGGCGACGGTGGTGTAGAGCAGGGGGCCGCCCAGGGAGTTGTACACCGTGGCCGAGTCGGTCTGGACGGCGCTGGGGCCGCCGACCTCGACGGTCAGTCCGCCGGTGGAGGCGGCGGTGTCGCGGACGTCCTCGACGAACGCGTCCCGCAGCTTCTCGTCGGTGCCGGGTTCGTTGCTGGTGACCGGGTACATGAGCGTCGTGCCGTCCTTGGAGGGCACGCCCCGCGGGGTGTCGAGCAGGTCGTGCTCGCCGGCGATCCTCTCGATCTGCCGTTCGGCGGTCCGCCGGTCGGAGGGGGTGAGCCCGCCGTCACGGCTGTAGACGAGGACGAGCTGGGTGGTCTCGCCGCCGGGCAGCCGCTCCTGCAGCTCGGCGACCTGGGTGGAGTCGGCGTTCGAGGGCAGGTAGTCGGTGACGCGGTCGTGCGTGACCTCCTCGAGCTTCCCGGCGAACGGCGCGGCGACCGCCAGAAGTCCGATCCACAGCGCGAGAAGCAGCCATGGGACGGCTCTGCGCTGTGTCCGTGTGGTGTCGGCCTGCATGGATCGGCCCCTCCCCTTCGGCGCGGTGTCTGGATGCGGATCCAGCCTTCCGCCGAGGGAGCGCGGAATCGTCGCGCGTGGGGCCGAGTTCCGGCGTACTGCCCGGGGTGGCACGGGGCGTGCCGTACTCCCCGGGGAGTAGCGGGGGCCGTCAGGAGGGGGTGCGTGCCGCCGCCATCAGCCGGGTGACGTCGGTGGAGCAGATCGTCAGGGCCGCCCCCACGGTGGCCAGGGTGTCCCGCTCGGCGGGGGTGTAAGGGCCGTCGGCGAGGGCGATGCGGGCGGCCTGGAGCAGGATCGATTCGCGGCCGGCGGGGGCGAGGTGGGGGGCCAGCGGGTCCAGGGCCTCGTGCAGCTCTATGGCGAGCCCGGGCACGCAGGGCTCGCCGTGGAACCGGCCGGTGTCCGCGGCGAGGGCCTCGACGAGGGTGTCGAGCTGTTCCTCGGTGCAGTCGTCGAAGCCGGCCGCGCGCACCGCCGAGACGGCCGTCTCCAGCGCCGTGCGGGAGGCGGTGCCGCCGGCGGCGAGGACGGCGAGGGCGACGGTGTGGACGGCGTCGCGGAGCATCGCCGAGAAGCGGGTGGTGGTGGGATGGTCGAGGACGTCGGTGCCGAAGTGGCGGCGGCAGGCGGCGCACTCGATCGCCGGGCCGGTCTCGCCGCGCGGCAGCACGGGCAGACCGAGCAGGGTGAAGCGGCGGCGGCCGGTGAGGCGCTGGTAGTTGCGGTCGCCCCCGCAGCCGGGGCAGAAGAACTCGCCGTCGCCGACCGGTGTCCATGCGGTGCGGGTGCCCGCGATGCGCGGCAGCAGGGCAGCTCGGCCGTTTCGTCCCCGTCCAGGCAGCACGTCGCACCTCCGTAACCGCGCGGCAACATCGCCGCGCTGGCGTGATGTTAGCCACATCGCCGACGCCGAGTCAGTACCTCGTACGAGACCTTTCCGTGACCTCCACGGGGATGTGGCCGGTATACGACGGGGCCCGCCCGCCGGTCTGCGGCGAGCGGGGCCCGAAACCACCGATTCGGCTGGTCAGCGAGCCGCCCGGTTGACGGCGGAGACGACGGCCTTCAGCGAGGCGCGCGTCGTGTTCGCGTCGATTCCGATCCCCCACAGGACCTTGTCGCCGATGGCGCACTCGATGTAGGAGGCGGCCTGCGCGGAGGCGCCCTCGCTCATCGTGTGCTCCTGGTAGTCCAGCAGCCGGGCGTCGACGCCGATGCCCTGCAGCGCGTGGAAGAACGCCGAGATCGGGCCGTTGCCCGTGCCGACCAGCGTGGTCTCGACGCCGTCGACCTCGGCCTCCACGGTGAGGGTGTCCACCCCGTCCCGGTCGGTCGTCGACTGGCCGTTCCTGACCTGGATGCGGCCCCAGGGGTTGTCCGGGTTGGGCAGGTACTCGTCCTGGAAGACCGCCCAGATGTCCTTCGGCGTGATCTCGCCGCCCTCGGCGTCCGTCTTCGCCTGGATGATCTTGGAGAACTCGATCTGCATCCGGCGGGGCAGGTCCAGGTTGTGGTCGTTCTTCAGGACGTAGGCGATGCCGCCCTTGCCGGACTGCGAGTTGACCCGGATGACCGCCTCGTAGGAGCGGCCGACGTCCTTGGGTCGATCGGCAGGTACGGGACGGCCCACTCGATGTCGTCGACGGTGACGCCCTTCGCGGCGGCCTCGGCCTCCATGGCGTCGAAGCCCTTCTTGATGGCGTCCTGGTGGGAGCCGGAGAAGGACGTGTAGACCAGGTCGCCCACGTACGGGTGGCGCGGGTGGACCTCCATCTGGTTGCAGTACTCCCACGTGCGACGGATCTCGT
Organism: Streptomyces sp. SW4; assembly: GCA_003248315.1. Classification (GTDB taxonomy): domain Bacteria; phylum Actinomycetota; class Actinomycetes; order Streptomycetales; family Streptomycetaceae; genus Streptomyces. The sequence goes on along the minus strand of QKWM01000004.1, from coordinate 3,449,781 downwards.
CGATGTCGGAGAAGTCGATCTGCGGGTCGACGCCCTGGAGAACAGGTTCATGCCCAGGGTGACCAGGTCGACGTTGCCGGTGCGCTCGCCCTGCCCGAACAGGCAGCCCTCGACGCGGTCGGCGCCGGCCATCAGGGCCAGCTCGGCCGCCGCCACGGCCGTGCCGCGGTCGTTGTGCGGGTGGACGGACAGGCAGACGTACTCCCGGCGGAGAGGTTGCGGCCCATCCACTCGAAGCGGTCGGCGTGGGTGGAGGGCGTGGAGCGCTCGACGGTGGCGGGCAGGTTGAGGATGATCTCCCGGCCCGGGCCGGGCTGGTAGACGTCCATCACCGCCTCGCAGACCTCCAGCGCGAAGTCCAGCTCGGTGTCGGTGAAGATCTCCGGGCTGTACTGGTAGCCGAACTCCGTCTCCGGGCCCAGCAGCTTCTCGGCGTACTCCATCACCAGCCGGGTGCCGTCGACGGCGATCTGCTTGATGTCGTCCCTGGAGCCGCGGAAGACGACCCGGCGGAAGACCGGCGCGGTGGCGTTGTACAGGTGGACGGTGGCCCGCTTGGCGCCCTTCAGGGACTCCACCGTGCGCTCGATCAGGTCCTCGCGGGCCTGGGTCAGGACGGAGATCGTGACGTCGTCCGGGATGGCGCCGGGCTCCTCGATGATGGAGCGTACGAAGTCGAAGTCGGTCTGGCCGGAGGCCGGGAAGCCGATCTCGATCTCCTTGTAGCCCATCTTGACCAGCAGGTCGAACATCGCGCGCTTACGGCGGGCGACATCGGGTCGATCAGGGCCTGGTTGCCGTCGCGCAGGTCGGTGGAGAGCCAGCGGGGGCCTTGGTGATCCGCTGGTCCGGCCAGGTGCGGTCGGGGAGGTCGACCTGCTCGTAGCCGCGGTACTTGCTGATCGGCATGGGACTGGGCTGCTGGCGGTTCGCCATGGTGGCGTGGGCTCCTCTGGGTGTCCGCGGTCGCCGCGGGTATCCGGATGGACGGCCGACGGCAACGCCAAGCTCCGCGGGGAGGGAGTCGGCCTCGACTACAGGCCCTCGCCGCGGCAGCTAAGGAGAAGCAGCCCGAAACGCATGGTGCTCCGCAGCCTAGCCGAGACCACACCGGATCCGCGGGTCCGTATCAGTATGCGGGACCAGGAGGAAACCGGGACAAAAAGTGCCGCATACCACTTCCCGGCCCTCCGAGGCCCCTTCGGCCACCGCATTTCACCAGATCATGGTGGCGGGTGGTGACAGCGGGATCACGCAGTGCGAAGGTGCCGGACATGACCACCAAAGGGGCTTCGAGCCCGTCTTCTGCACGATCGTCCCGCCCCATGTCCTCGACCGGCTCGCCCAGGCCGAGGACCCGGTGCTCGCCGGTCCGGCCCGCCGCACCCTGCAGCGCGACGCCTACGAGCGCACCCACCGCCGCCTGACCACGGTCCTCGGCGCCCCCACCGCGGCACCCCGCGCCGAGGCGGAGCCGGCCCGGCCCCGCCGCACGATCCACGACGCCCGGCACGGCACGGAGCTGCCCGGCAAGAAGGTGCGCGGCGAGGGCGACGAGCCCGTCCGGGACGCCACCGTCAACCGCGCCTACGCGGGCCTGGGCGCCACCTTCGAGCTGCTGCTGTCGGCCTACGGCCGCGACTCCGTCGACGGCGCCGGCCTCCCGCTGACCGCGACGGTCCACTACGACCGGGAGTACAACAACGCGTTCTGGAACGGCGAGCAGATGGTGTTCGGCGACGGGGACGGCGAGATCTTCCTCGACTTCACCATCCCGGTCGACGTCATCGGGCACGAACTCGCCCACGGGCTCACCCAGTACACGGCCAACCTGACCTACTTCGGCCAGCCCGGGGCCCTGAACGAGTCCGTCTCGGACGTCTTCGGCGCGCTCATCAAGCAGTACACGCTCGGCCAGACCGCCGCGGAGGCCGACTGGCTGATCGGCTCCGGGCTGCTCGCGCCGCGGGTGACGGGCGTGGCCCTGCGCTCGATGAAGGAGCCGGGCACGGCGTACGACGACGACGTGCTCGGCAAGGACCCGCAGCCGGCGACCATGGACGACTACGTGCGCACCGGCCGGGACAACGGCGGCGTCCACATCAACTCCGGCATCCCAACCACGCCTTCTACCTGGCCGCCACCGCCCTCGGCGGGCACGCCTGGGAGCGGGCCGGGCAGATCTGGTTCGACGTGCTCACCGGCGGGGAGCTGAAGCAGGACGCGCTCTTCGCGGACTTCGCGACGCTGACGGTGAAGGCGGCCCGGGAGCGGTACGGCGACGCGGAGGAACTGGAGGCGGTGCGCAAGGCCTGGGAACAGGTCGGGGTGCGGCTGCTGTAGTTCCGTACTACACACGGACCCATGCGGATTCAGGTGTGGCGCACAGGAGGCTTCGCGGGCATCGAGCGGCACGCGGAGGTGGACACCGCGGGCCGCCCCGACGCGGCCGAGTGGCAGGCCCTGGCCGAACGGGCGGTCGCGGCGGGGCGGACCTCGCCCCCGTCGGGGTGCCGGACGGGTTCAGTTACCGGATCACCGTGGACGGCCGGACGGTGTACGCCGCCGACCCCCGGCTCACGGAGGAGCAGCGGCGGCTGGTCTCCCGGGTCCTGAAGGAGGGCGCGTAACGCCCGAGGGCGGTGGCGGCGGCCGTCGGGCCGGCCGGGGCGGTGCTGGTGGGGCGGATCAGGAGCGTGGCGTGACGCTCCGGAGCACGGCGTGACGGGGTCCGGCCGGGGTGGGGAAAAGCTCTCGGCTCCGTCGGCGCGGAGTCGTACGCTGGAAACCGTCAGACCACGCCAGTCACGCGGCACACGCCGCAGAGGAGGACGTGCAGGCCTCGAGCGCCGGCCCATGACTCAGACACCCTCAGCTCACACCCCGCGCAGGGGCAGGCGAGAGCACAGATCACCGTCCCCGCCCAGCACCCCATGGTGACCGTGCTGGGATCCGGCGACTCCCTCCTGCGCGTGATCGAGAAGGCCTTCCCGGCGGCCGACATCCATGTCCGGGCAACGAGATCAGCGCGGTCGGCGCCTCCCACGAGGTCGCCCTCATCCAGCGCGTGTTCGACGAGATGATGCTGGTGCTCCGCACCGGACAGCCGATGACGGAGGACGCAGTGGAACGCTCGATCGCCATGCTCAAGGCGAGCGAGAACGGCGAGAGCGACGGCCAGGAGACCCGGCCCAGGTGCTCACCCAGAACATCCTCTCCTCGCGCGGCCGCACGATCCGCCCGAAGACGCTGAACCAGAAGCGGTACGTCGACGCGATCGACCAGCACACGATCGTCTTCGGCATCGGTCCCGCGGGCACCGGCAAGACCTACCTGGCGATGGCCAAGGCGGTGCAGGCCCTGCAGTCCAAGCAGGTCAACCGCATCATCCTGACCCGCCCGGCGGTCGAGGCCGGCGAGCGCCTCGGCTTCCTGCCCGGCACGCTCTACGAGAAGATCGACCCGTACCTGCGCCCGCTGTACGACGCGCTGCACGACATGATCGACCCCGACTCGATCCCGCGGCTGATGGCGGCGGGCACGATCGAGGTGGCGCCGCTGGCGTACATGCGCGGACGCACGCTGAACGACGCGTTCATCATCCTGGACGAGGCGCAGAACACCAGCCCCGAGCAGATGAAGATGTTCCTCACCCGGCTCGGCTTCGACTCGAAGATCGTGATCACGGGTGACGTGACGCAGGTCGACCTGCCCGGCGGGCAGAAGTCCGGCCTGCGGCAGGTGCAGGACATCCTCGACGGGGTGGAGGACGTCCACTTCTCCCGGCTGTCGTCCCACGACGTCGTACGGCACCGCCTGGTGGGCCGTATCGTCGACGCCTACGAGAAGTACGACAGCAAGCACGGCACCGAGAACGGCGGCCCGGCCCCCAAGGCCCACGGCAAGGCGTCCGGCGCCAAGCGTTCCAAGGGGAAGTAGACCAGCACGACCATGTCGATCGACGTCAACAACGAGTCCGGCACCGAGGTAGACGAGCAGGCGATCCTGGACATCGCCCGCTACGCGCTCGCACGGATGCGCATCCACCCGCTCTCCGAGCTCTCGGTGATCGTCGTGGACGCCGACGCCATGGAGCAGCTGCACATCCAGTGGATGGACCTGCCGGGCCCCACCGACGTCATGTCCTTCCCGATGGACGAGCTGCGCCCGCCGTCCAAGGACGACGACGAGCCGCCGCAGGGGCTGCTCGGCGACATCGTGCTGTGCCCCGAGGTCGCCGAGAAGCAGGGCAGGGAAGCACCGACGCAGCACACCATGGACGAGGAGCTCCAGCTCCTCACCGTCCACGGTGTGCTGCATCTGCTCGGCTACGACCACGAGGAGCCGGACGAGAAGGCCGAGATGTTCGGCCTCCAGGCCGCCATCGTGGACGGCTGGCGCGCGGAGAAGGGCCTGACCGGCCCGTCCCCGGCCCCGACCGTGTCATGAGTCTGCCGCTCGTCACCGGAGCCGTCGCCCTGGTCGTCGTGGCCTGGCTGGCCGCCTGCGCGGAGGCGGGTCTCGCCCGGGTCTCCAGCTTCCGGGCGGAGGAGGCCGTGCGCAACGGGCGGCGCGGCAGCGCCCGGCTCGCCAAGGTCGCCGCCGACCCGACCCGCTATCTGAACGTCGCGCTGCTGGTCCGCGTCGCCTGCGAGATGGCCGCCGCGGCGATGGTCACGTACGCGTGCCTGAACGAGTTCCCCAGCACCACCGAGGCACTGCTCGTCGCCATCGCGGTGATGGTCCTCGTCTCGTACGTCGCCGTCGGGGTCTCCCCCGCACCATCGGCCGCCAGCACCCGCTGAACACGGCGACGGCGGCGGCGTACGTGCTGGTGCCGCTGGCCCGGATCATGGGCCCGGTCCCCTCCCTGCTGATCCTCATCGGCAACGCGCTCACCCCGGCAAGGGGTTCCGGCGCGGCCCGTTCGCCTCCGAGGCGGAACTACGCGCGCTGGTCGACCTGGCCGAGAAGGAGTCGCTGATCGAGGCCGAGGAGCGCCGCATGGTGCACTCGGTGTTCGAGCTGGGCGACACCCTCGTGCGGGAGGTCATGGTGCCGCGCACCGACCTCGTCTCCATCGAGCGCTACAAGACCATCCGGCAGGCCCTCACGCTCGCCCTGCGCTCCGGTTTCTCCCGGATCCCGGTCACCGGGGACAGCGAGGACGACGTCGTCGGGATCGTGTACCTCAAGGACCTCGCCCGCAAGACGCACATCAGCCGGGAGGCGGAGAGCGAGCTGGTGTCGACGGCGATGCGGCCGGCGTTCTTCGTGCCCGACACCAAGAACGCCGGCGACCTGCTGCGCGAGATGCAGAAGCAGCGCAACCACGTCGCCGTGGTGATCGACGAGTACGGCGGCACGGCCGGGATCGTCACCATCGAGGACATCCTGGAGGAGATCGTCGGCGAGATCACCGACGAGTACGACCGGGAGCTGCCGCCCGTCCAGGAGCTCGGTGAGGACCGGTTCCGGGTCACCGCCCGCCTCGACATCGGCGACCTCGGCGAGCTGTACGGCCTGGAGGCCTTCGACGACGAGGACGTGGAGACGGTGGGCGGCCTGCTCGCGAAGGCCCTGGGCCGGGTGCCGATCGCCGGGGCCTCGTCGGTGGTCGAGCTGCCCGACGGCCGGGAGCTGCGGCTGACGGCGGAGGCCGCCGCGGGCCGCCGGAACAAGATCGTGACGGTGCTGGCGGAGCCGGTGGCCCCGGCGCGCGCCTCCGGGAGGCCGGGCCGGAGTGACCCCGCAGCGGCTGCGCGCCCTGTGCCTGTCGTTCGACGCGGCGACGGAGGACTTCCCGTTCGGCCCGGAGTTCTCCGTGTTCCGGGTGCTGGGCAGGATGTTCGCGCTGACGCGCCTGGACGCGCGGCCCCTGAAGGTCAACCTCAAGTGCGACCCGGACGACGCGGTCCGGCTGCGCCGCGAGCACGAGGGCTGATCGTGCCCGGCTGGCACATGAACAAGCGCCACTGGAACACGGTCACCGTCGACGGCGGGCTCCCGGACCGGCTCGTCCGGGAGCTCGTCGAGGACTCCTACGACCTGGTGGTGGCCGGTCTACCGCGAGCCGACCGGCTGCGTCTCGACCGGCCCTGAGCCCTCCCGGCGGCCGTGCGCAGGCCCACCGCCACCAGGACCGCCGCCGCCAGCACGATCGCCGCGTCCAGGGCCAGCACCGTCCGCACCCCGGCCATCAGGTCCGTGGCGGTGGTTGCCAGCACTCCGAGCAGCGGGATGCCGACGGTGATGCCGACCTGCTGGGTGGAGGTGACCAGGCCGGTGGCCAGGCCCTGCTCCGCGTCGGGGACGCCGGAGGTGACGGTCAGGCCGTAGGAGATGATCGCGCCCAGGTGGCACATGCTGGCCAGGGACACGGCGGCCGTCGCCAGCCACACCGACCAGCCGGACTCGCCGAGCCCGAGCAGGGCGGCGCCGAGCAGGCCCTGTCCGGCGAGCGAGACCACGAGCGTGCGGCGGGCGCCGATCCGGCCGACGACCCGCGGCACGTACGCGCCGGCGACGACGGACAGCACGCCCTGCACCCCGAAGACGAGACCCGTGAGGAAGGCCGACAGTCCCAGGACCTCCTGGAGGTACAGGGTCAGGACGAAGACCACCGTCGACATCATCGAGAAGGTGACCAGGCCGCCGGCGTTGCCCCACGCCACCGTGCGGCGCCGCAGCATCGGCAGGGACACCAGCGGGGAGCCGGAGCGGGACTCGACGACGACGAACGCCGTCAGGAGCAGCAGGCCCGCGACGAGGGTGACGGCCACGTCGGCGCGGCCGAAGCCGTGGTCGGCGGCCGTCGTCAGGGCGTAGATCAGCGCGAGCAGGCCGCCGGTGACGGTGACCGCGCCGGGACGTCGAGGCGGGGGCTCTCCGGGGTCCGCGACTCGGGCAGCAGGCCCGGGCGAGCGGCAGCACGATCAGCGCGGCCAGGGCGAGCAGTCCCATCGTGGAGCGCCAGCCGAGCAGGTCGGTCAGGACGCCGCCGGCCACCATGCCGACCGTGAAACCGAGGGACAGCAGCGTGCCGGAGATGCCGAGGGCGCGGTCGCGGGCGGCCCCTCGGGAAGGTCGTGGTCAGCAGCGACATGCCGGTCGGTACGACGGCCGCGGCACCGACGCCCTGCAGGGCGCGCCCGGCGAGGAACGACGCCGGGTCCCACGCGAACGTCGCGAGCACGGAGGCGGCGCCGAACAGGGCGAGTCCGGCCAGGAACAGCCGGCGGCGGCCGTAGAGGTCGCCGATCCGGCCGAAGAGCAGCAGGAAGCCTCCGGACGGCAGCGCGAACGCGGTCACCGCCCACTGCAGGGCGGAGGTGCTCATGCCCAGGTCGGCGCCGAGGACCGGCAGGGCGACGTTCAGGACGGAGAAGTCCAGCGCGACCATGAACTGGGCCGCGCAGAGCACGAAGAGGACCAGCTTGTCGCGGGCGTGAGCCGCGCCGCGGCCGGTTCACGGACGGGGGTGGTGGTGTCGATCGCCATGGGCACGAGCCTGCGGGCGCCGGAATAGCCGTGGGAGCGGCCAGTTGTCCTGGTGGTGGCGCCACCAGGCAGGGTGGGCGTCCCGGTTGGGAACGGACGGGATGGAGACGGGGGACGCGTGCCGGACATGAAGGTGGCCGGGGCGGGCGACAGGGCCGGACGCCGGGTCGAGCTGCGGGAGTTCCTGATGAGCCGCCGGGCCAGGCTCTCGCCCGCCGACGTCGGTCTGCCGGACGGCGGGGACGGCGGCGGACGCCGGGGCTGCGCCGTGAGGAGGTGGCGGTGCTCGCCGGGGTGGGCGCCTCCTGGTACCAGTGGCTGGAGCAGGGCCGGGACATCTCCGTGTCGCCGCAGGTGCTGGACGCGGTCGCGCGGGTGCTGCGGCTCAGCAACGCCGAGCGGCGCCATCTGTACGTCCTGGCCGGGCTCAATCCGCCCGCGGCCGAGGTGGCGCCGGAGAAGCGGGACATGTGCGACGGGCTGCGCCGGCTGATCGACACCTGGATGCCGTACCCGGCGCACATCATGGACCGGTACTACAACTTCGTGATGCACAACGACGCGGCGGCCGTGGTGCTGGGCATGAGCCCGGGGCCACGCACAACTGCCTCGTCGACTTCTTCACCGACCCGCTGTACCGCTCGCGTGCGCACAGCTGGGAGCACAACGCCCGCACGGTCGTGGCCCAGTTCCGGGCGGCGTGCTCGGCGGCCCCCGACGACGAGGGGTTCCGGGAGGTGCTGGAGCGGGTGTCGGCGGCCAGCGCCGAGTTCCGGAGGCTGTGGGCCGAGCGGGACATCGAGGACGCCGGGCAGATCCGCAAGGAGCTGGACCATCCGCTGGTGGGGCTGCTGGTGCTGGAGTCGACGGCGCTGAAGGTGCCGGCCCGGCCGGATCTGATGATCGTGCTGCACACGCCGCTGGACGAGGCGAACAGCGCGGCCAAGCTGGAGTGGCTGGCCTCCCCGGAGGGGCGGCGCGGGGCGATGTACCCGGTGGCGGGGTGAGGGGGACCGGCGCGCCGGGCGCTACGTATGCTCGGATCATGACCGACAGCAGCGCGCTCGACCCGAGGACCGCAAGATCGTCACCCTGGCCCGTTCCGCGCGGGCCCGCAACGCCGTGCCCGAGGGCGCCGCGGTGCGCGACGAGACCGGCCGGACGTACGTCGCCGGGACCGTCGACCTGGACTCGCTGAAGCTCAGCGCCCTGCAGACGGCGGTGGCGATGGCGGTGGCGTCCGGGGCGAAGTCGCTGGAGGCGGCGGCCGTGGTGACCGAGGCGGCGGAGGCCGCGCCGCAGGACCGGGCGGCCGTGCGCGACCTGGGCGGGCCCGCGACGCCGGTGCTGGTGGCGGGGCCGGACGGGACGGTCCGGGCGACGGTGACCGCGGGCTGACCGCCGCTCGTCGCGGCGTACGGTGCGGAGCGGGCCCGTGGATCAGGGACAATGGGCGCCATGAGCGTTCGCAGTCAGTCATCCGAGCCGCCGGCGTCGTCCGAGGCCGTTCACCGCGCGGGCTTCGCCTGCTTCGTGGGCCGTCCCAACGCGGGCAAGTCCACCCTCACGAACGCTCTGGTCGGGCAGAAGGTGGCGATCACCTCGAACCGGCCGCAGACGACCCGGCACACCGTGCGGGCATCGTGCACCGGCCCGACTCGCAGCTGATCCTGGTGGACACGCCGGGGCTGCACAAGCCGCGCACGCTGCTCGGCGAGCGGCTCAACGACGTCGTGCGCACGACGTGGGCCGAGGTCGACGTGATCGGGTTCTGCCTGCCGGCGAACGAGAAGATCGGCCCGGGCGACCGGTTCATCGCCAAGGAGCTGGCGGGGATCCGCAAGACCCCGAAGATCGCCATCGTCACCAAGACCGACCTGGTGGACTCCAAGGCCCTCGCCGAGCAGCTGATCGCCGTCGACCAGCTCGGCCGGGAGCTGGGGATCACCTGGGCGGAGATCGTGCCGGTGTCGGCCACCGCCGGCAAGCAGGTCGACCTCCTGGCCGACCTGCTGATCCCGCTGCTGCCCGAGGCCCGCGCTCTACCCCGAGGGCGACCTGACCGACGAGCCCGAGCAGGTCATGGTCGCCGAGCTGATCCGGGAGGCGGCGCTGGAGGGCGTCCGGGACGAGCTGCCGCACTCCATCGCGGTGGTCGTCGAGGAGATGCTGCCGCGTGAGGACCGCCCCGCCGACAAGCCGCTGCTCGACATCCACGCCAACGTCTTCATCGAGCGCCCCAGCCAGAAGGGGATCATCATCGGCCCAAGGGCAAGCGGCTGAAGGAGGTCGGCATCAAGTCCCGCAAGCAGATCGAGGCGCTGCTGGGACGCCGGTCTTCCTGGACCTGCACGTGAAGGTGGCCAAGGACTGGCAGCGCGACCCGAAGCAGCTGCGCCGCCTCGGCTTCTGACGGCCACCGCCGCCGGCCGTCCGGTGCCGTCCGGCCGGGGCCCGGTGCCGGCCGGCCGCGTGCGCGTCAGTGGGGCGGGCGGAAGCCGATGGTCGGGACGGCCCGGCGCAGGGCCACGGTCTGACCAGTTCCTCGGGACCAGACCGGCGAGGAACGCGTACCGGCGCAGGGCCGCCGGGGACTGGTCCTCCACCGACTGGACCGTGCGCCACCAGGCGGCGATCTCCGACCAGCCGGGCGCCGACAGGGAGCCGCCGAACTCCTGCACGGACAGGGCGGCGGTGAGGCCGGCGAAGGCGAGCCGGTCGGCCAGCGGCCAGCCGGCCAGGGTGCCGGTGACGAACCCGGCGACGAACACGTCCCCCGCCCCCGTCGGGTCCAGCGCCTCCACGGCGATGGCCGGGACCTCGGCGGTCTCCCCCGTGCGCCGGTCCACCGCGTAGGCGCCCTCCGCGCCGAGGGTGACCACGGCGAGCGGCACGTACTCGGTCAGCGCGTGCGCGGCGGCGCGCGGGCAGTCGGTGCCGGTGTAGCGCATGGCCTCCTCGGCGTTCGGCAGGAAGGCCTCGCAGTGCGCGAGGTCCGCCAGCCCGGCGAGGTCCCAGGCGCCGGTGTCGTCCCAGCCGACGTCGGCGAAGACGCGGGTGCCCTGCGCGGCGGCCTGGGCGATCCAGGGGCGCGGTGGCCGGGCGTGAGCGAGGCGATCGCGGCCCGCGCGCGGGGCGGGCAGTCGGGCGCCGGTTCCTCCGGCGGGGGCTCGTGGCCGTGGGAGACCATCGTGCGCTCCCCTCGTACGCCATCGAGACCGTCACCGGCGAGTGCCAGCCGGGCACGGTGCGGGAGAGGGCGAGGTCGATGCCCTCGCCCTGCTCCAGGGCGTCCCAGCAGTAGTCGCCGTAGTGGTCGTCGCCGAAGGCGGCGGCGAGCGACGTGTGCAGGCCGAGGCGGGCCAGCGCGGTCGCCATGTTGGCCACGCCGCCGGGGCTCGACCCCATCCCCGGGCCCAGGACTCGGTGCCGCGGACCGGGGCGGAGTCGAGCCCGGTGAAGACGATGTCGAGGAAGACGGTGCCGGTCAGGTACACGTCGCAGGGCGGGTCGTCCGCGGTGCGGACGGCGGCCAGGGGGTCGACCTGCGGGTGCCGGTGGACGCCGTCGCGCTGCGCCGCCTCCTGGCGGGCGCCCTCGTGGTGCGCCCCGTCCCGGTGGGAGACCTCCCGGTGGGAGACCTCCCGGTGGGAGATCTCCGGGCGGGGCACCTCCGGTCGCGGCGTCCCCGGCCGTGACCCGTCCGGGCGGGACACGTCACGGTGGGGTGCCTCTCGGTGCGGTGCCTCCCCGGCGGAGGCGGTGGACACGGTGGACGCTGTCACGGTGCGCTCCCTGGCATGGTGCGGATCAGGCCAGTGTGCACCACGCGACCGACAACGCCGGGGCGCGTGCGCGCGTCAGGCCGGCGCGGGCCCCTCCAGCGCGCTGCGCGCGGTGCCGGGCGCCGCCTCGGGAGCCGGGGCGGCCGGCTCCTTCGCCGGGCGCGCGCGGACCCGGTCGTTGCGTCCGCCGCCGCGCACCAGCAGCACGCTCAGCGCGGCCAGGAAGCCGACGACGGTGAGCCCCACCAGGCCGGCCCTGGTCGAGCCGGTCGCGTCCTCGATGAGGCCGAAGGCGGTGGGGGCCACGAAGCCGCCGAGGTTGCCGATGGAGTTGATCAGCGCGATGCCGGGGGCGGCGGCGCGGGCGTCGAGATAGCTCTGCGGGATGGTCCAGAACACCGGGGAGGCCGGTTTGAAACCCATGGCGGCCAGGCACAGGGCGCCGAGGCCCGCCCAGGGCGAGACGTACACGGCGAGCAGGGTGCCGCAGCCGCCGAGGACCAGCAGGGTGACGAGGACGGGACGGCGTTTGCCGATGCGGTCGGAGACCCGGCCGCTGACGTAGACGGCGGCGATCGCGCACAGCCAGGGCACGGCGGTGAGGAAGCCGACCTGGAGGCTGCTGAGTCCGCCGATGTCGTCCACGATCGACGGCAGCCAGAACGTCACCGCGTACAGGGCCACGTTGATCGCGAAGTAGATCCACAGGAAGAGCAGCATCTGCGGGTCGGCGAGCAGCTTCCAGCGGGAGACGCGGGCGGTGCCGCGCTCGGCCTCGCGCTCGCGCTGCTCGGCGTCGATGACCGCGACCAGGCCGGCCTTCTCCTCGTCGGTGAGCCAGGTGGCGCTGTCGATGCCCGAGTCGAGGAACCGGTAGACGACGAAACCGAGGACGACGGAGAAGATGCCCTCGATGAAGAACATCCACTGCCAGCCGGCGTGGCCCAGATGCCGTGCATCTCCATCAGCGCGCCGGAGACGGGGCCGACGATGACGGTGGCCGTGCCGGAGCCCATCAGGAAGACGGAGGTGGCCCTGCCGCGGTGGCTGTCGGGCAGCCAGCGGCTGAAGTAGTAGATGACGGCGGGGAAGAAGCCGGCCTCCGCGACGCCGAGCAGGAAGCGCAGGGCGTAGAACATCTCGACGCTGTTGACGAAGGCCATCGCGGTGGCGACGACACCCCAGCTGATCATGATGCGGGTGAGCCACACCTTGGCCCCGTACCGCTCCATGAGGATGTTGGAGGGGACTTCGAAGAGGGCGTAGGCGATGAAGAAGATGCCGGCGCCGAGCCCGAACGCGGCGGCCGACAGCCCCACGTCGGCGCGGAGTTCGTCCTGGGCGAAGCCCAGGTTGACGCGGTCCATGTAGTTCGCGACGAACATCACGAAGAAGAGCGGGACCACGCGGCGGAAGATCTTGCGGATGGCCGACCGGACGGCGGGCGGGTGCTCTACGGGTGGTGCTGGTGGTGTGGCTGCGGACACGAGCGGCTCCGATCGTGGGCAGGGGGAAGGGGGAGACTCACCAACGGGGGTTCTGGGGGAGCGCTGTTCACCAGCGCGGTACGGACGGTGTCACCCACTCCGGGTCCGCCACCCGCATCGCCGCCGCGTCGTCGCGGTCGCGCAGGGTGCCGTCGTCGTCGAGCCAGCGCCGGTGGAGGAACGCCAGCTTGTCGCGGTCGAGTTCGACGCCGAGGCCGGGTGCGTCGGAGACGGTGACCTTGCCGCCGTCGAAGGTGAGGCGCTCGGTGAGGACGTCCTCCGACTGCCAGGGGTAGTGGGAGTCGCAGGCGTGGTGGAGGTTGGGGACGGTGGCCGCGACATGGGTCATCGCGGCGAGGCTGATGCCGAGGTGGGTGTTGGAGTGCATGGACACCCCGACGCCGAAGGTGCGGCAGACCGCGGCGAGCTGCTGGGTGTTGCGCAGTCCGCCCCAGTAGTGGTGGTCGGAGAGGACGACCTGCACGGCGTCGCGGGTGAACGCCTCCTTGATCTCGGCGAAGGTCGTCACGCACATGTTGGTGGCGAGCGGGACGTCCGTCCTCGCCGCGACCTCGGCCATGGCCGGGGTGCCGAGCGCCGGGTCCTCCAGGTACTCCAGGACGTCTCCGAGCTCCCTCGCGACCTTCAGCGAGGTCTCCACGGACCAGGCGCCGTTGGGGTCGAGGCGCAGGGGGTGTCCGGGGAACGCCTCGGCGAGGGCGCGGATGGCGGCGATCTCCTCCTCGGGCGGGAAGACGCCGCCCTTGAGCTTGAAGGAGGTGAATCCGTAGCGCTCGGTGAAGATACGCGCCTGCTCGACGACGCCGGCCGGGTCGAGGGCGGGGCCCCAGTCGTCCTTCTCGCTCGCCACCGCCTCCGGATGTCCGGCCCACTTGTAGAACAGGTACGCGCTGTACTCCACGGCGTCGCGCACCTTGCCGCCGAGCAGGGCGTGCACGGGCAGCCCGAGCGCCTTGCCGAGGGCGTCGAGGCAGGCGACCTCGAAGCCGGAGACGACGGACAGGCGCAGCTTGTCGGCGGTCTGCACGCCGCGCAGTCCGCCGACGTCGACCTGCCCGGAGACCCGGGAGGCGTCGACGGCCACCTCGTCGGCGGCGGTGAACAGACCGTTGAGGTCGCAGACCCGCCGCCCGACGAGCCGTTCGGCGAGCGGGCGGGCCAGCTCCAGGTACTTGGTGTCGCCGTAGGTCTCGCCGACGCCCGTGACGCCGTCCGCCGTCTCGACCTCCACGATCAGGCGGGGGGTGTACGGCTGGTGGACGCCCTGGGTGTTCAGCAGCGGCGGGTCGGCGACCAGGATCGGCGTCAGGCGGACGTCGGTGACGGTGAGGTTCACAGGGAGGCTCCTACGAGGTCGAGTCCGGTGGTCAGGAGGCGTTCGAGGTCGGCCAGGTCGGTGGCCGACGGGTCGGTGAGGGGGGCGCGCACGGGTCCGACGGGGCGGCCGCGCAGCCGGGCCGCGGCCTTGACCAGGGACACGGCGTATCCGGGCACCCGGTCGCGCAGTTCGACGAGGGGGACGTAGAAGTCGCGCAGCAGCTTCTCGGTCGTACCGTCGTCGCCGTTCCTCAGCGCGGTGAAGAAGGCGTTCGCGATCTCGGGGGCGAAGGCGTGCACGGCGGAGGAGTAGGCGGGGACGCCGACGGTGGCGTAGGCGCGGGCCTGGATCTCGGCGGTGGCGGCGCCGTTGAAGAAGAGGAAGCCCTCGGGGGCGGCGAGGGTGAGGCGCTGGAGGCGGTCGAGGTCGCTGTGGCCGTCCTTGAGGCCGATGACGCCCGGGATCGCCGCGACCCGCCTGAGCGAGCCGGCGGTGAGGGCCACCTGGCCGCGCTGGTAGGCGATGAGCGGCAGGGAGGTGCGCTCGGCGATCCGCTCCAGCTGGGCGACCAGTCCGTCCTGGGGGGCGGCCACGAGGTAGTGCGGCAGGACGAGCAGCGCGTCGGCGCCGGCCTCCTCGGCGATGCGGGCGAACCGGGTGGCCTGCGCCCAGCCGTATCCGGTGCCGGCGACGACCGGGAGGCGCCCGCCGGCCTCCTCCACGGCGATGGTGACGACCTGCCGGTACTCCTCCTCGTCCAGGGAGAAGAACTCGCCGGTGCCGCAGGCGGGGAAGACCGCTCCGGGGCCGGTGGCGATCTGCGCGGCGACGTAGGCGCGGAAGCCGTCCGGGTCGAGGGTGCCGTCGGCGTGGAAGCTCGTGAGCGGGAACGACAGCACGCCCTCCGCCATGCCCGTCCGCAGCCGCCGCGCCACGGCATCCGGGCCGGGACCGGCCTCGGAAACCACCATGTTCATCTCCCTATGTAGATGGCGTCCATGTATGGAGATGGAGACTAAGGACGTGAACAGCGAGCGTCAATGGCCGCGACACCCCGATCTCGGCCGGCGCCCGCCCGCTTACCATCGGCTCATGTCGGAGACGGGCGGCGTGCGCGAGGTGAAGTCGGCGGCACGCACGGTGGAGCTGCTGGAACTGCTGGCCGCGCGCGGCGACCGCCCGGCGCGGCTGCAGGAGCTGGCCGACGAGCTGGGCGTGCCGCGCAGTTCGATGTACGCGCTGCTCCAGACGCTGATCTCGCGCGGCTGGGTCCGCACCGACGTCACCGGCTCGCTGTACGGCATCGGCATCCACGCCCTGCTCACCGGCACGAGCTACCTGGACTCCGACCCCGGGTGCGGGCGGTGCGGCCGTATCTCGACGAGGCCTCCGAGGCACTGGGCGAGACCATCCACCTGGGGCGGCTGGACGGCCGGGACGTGGCCTACCTGGCGACCCGGGAGTCGCACGAGTACCTCAGGACGATCAGCCGGGTCGGCCGCAGACTGCCGGCCCACGCGGGCGCGCTGGGCAAGGCCCTGCTCGCGGAACGGCCGGACGAGGAGCTGCCCGAGGGGCCGTACGAGGCGCTCACGCCCCACACCCGCACCGACCGGGAGTCACTGGCGGCCGACCTCGCGGGGGTGCGCGCCCGCGGTTACTCGGTCGACCGGCAGGAGGGCGTGCTCGGCATCGTCGGTTTCGGCTTCGCGCTGCGCTACGACAGCCCGGCCCAGGACGCGATCAGCTGCTCGGTGCCGGTGGCCCGGCTGACGCCCGGTCACGAGGAGCGGATCGTGGCGGTGATGCGGGAGATCAGAAGCAAGGTGGAGGCGACCATTCCGGGCGGAATCGGGCCGGTTCACTGGCGCTAGCGACCGCTGCTACCCAGCCCTTCGGGCACCAAACACAAAAGTGGGCCACATCACAGCCTCCGGCTTCGCCCGCACGACTGTGTGCTTGATACAAATTGCCCGCGCGTTCCTGTCCGTCGACGGTCGTCGCCCCCTCCTCTTCCGCACCCCTCCTTTCGCATGCCCTGGGAACGCCCGTGTTCGCCCGCACCGCCCCCTGGCCCCTCGTCGCCCTCTTCACGGCCGGGTACCTCGCCCCGTATCTGCTGCCCACCACCGTGGGCCGGCTGGACACCGGTCTGCCGCTGTCCGCCACGCAGGCCGGCGCCGTCGGCAGCGCGCTGCTGCTGAGTTCGGCCACGGCCGGCTTCCTGCTCGCCTCCCGCGTGGACCGCGTCGGGGCACGGCCGCTGGCCCGCCTCGGCCTCCTCCTGGCCGCCCTCGGCTACGGCACCGCCGCCCTCACCACCGACGTCCCCGTCGTCGTCGCCGGCGCGATGGTGGGCGGGTTCGGCTCGGGGACCGCCACCACGGTCGCCGCCACGCGCATCGCCGCCGAGAGGGACCCGCACCGGGCGTCCACGCTCGGCCTGCTGACCGTGTCCGCGCTGGCCGGCGCCGTGTACCTGACGGTGCCGCACCTCGGCCGGGCGCACGGGCTGCCGCTGGCCGCGATCGCGCTGACCGCGCTCGCGGTGTGGCCGCTGACCTCCCGGCTGCCGGGCGGCACACGCACGGCGGAGGCCGCGGACGGACGCACCGGGGACCGCGCGGGCGCCGAGGCCCCCGCCGTCAGCGGCCGGCCCGGCGCCCCGCTCCCCCGCCGCCGCTCGGGCCTGGTCCTGGCCGCCGCCATCGTGTTCTGGTCCCTCGCGCAGAACTCCCTGTGGGGCGTCAGCGGCCGGATCGGGCTCACCCAGGCCCACCTGAGCGACGCCGCCCTCGGGGTCGTGTTCGCCGTGGCGCTGGGCGCCGGGCTGCTCGGCGTCCTCGCGGCCGGCGCGCTCGGGGCGCGGCTCGGGCGCGCGGTGCCGATCGGCGCGGGGACCGTGCTGATCGCCGGCTGCATCGCCCTGACCGCGTCCGCGACCGGCCCGGCCACCTTCGCGGCGGGCGAGATCGCCTGGAACACCCTGTACCCGGTCGTGCTGTCGTACCTGATCGGCCTCGCCGCCTCGCTCGACCCGCGCGGCCGGTGGGCGGTGCTCGTCGGCTCGGCGTCCTCGCTCGGCACCGCCGCCGGGCCGCTGACCGGCAGCGCGCTGTCCGCGCAGGCCGGCTACCCGGGCATGGGGCTGGTCCTCGGCGCGGGCCTGCTGCTGGTCGCCGTGCCGATGACGGCCGTGGCCGTGCACACCGGCGGGCGCCCGCTGCTGCCCGGCGCGGTCCGCCGCCGCGGCGGCCACCCCGCGGCCGTGGTCGCCGCCCACACGGGCACGCCCAGCGGCGCGGTCCCCGAGGTCGGCGCCCCGAGCAGCCGGTCGTCGAGATCCCCGTGGACGCCGGCGCCGTGCCCGTCCAGCGGGCCTACGACACGGCCGGACCCCGGCAGACGGCGGCCACGCCGGGGTCCGGAGGCTAGGGCCCGAGGGGCCCTGGGTCCGGCTACGCCGGAAGGAGTACGCCTCGACCTCCGCGAGGCAGCGGGCCCTGCGCTCCTCGTCGTCGTCCAGGAACGCGGCGAGGAAGGAGTTCCGGGCCAGCTCGCGCAGCCGCTCCGGCGGCAGGCCGAGGGTGTCGCGCACGGCGTCGAGGTTGTCGCCGGCGTAGCCGCCGAAGTAGGCCGGGTCGTCGGAGTTGACGGTGCACATCAGGCCGGCGTCCAGCATGGCGGGCAGCGGATGCTCGGCGAGGGTGTCGACGGCGCGCAGCCGGACGTTGGACAGCGGGCACAGGGTCAGCGGGACCCGCTCGCGCACCAGCCGCTCGACCAGCGCCGGGTCCTCCAGGCAGCGCAGGCCGTGGTCGACGCGCTCGACGCCGAGCACGTCGAGCGCCTCGGTGATGTACTCCGGCGGGCCCTCCTCGCCGGCGTGCGCGACCCGGCGCAGCCCGAGGGCCGCGGCCGCCTCGTAGACCTCGCGGAACTTCGCCGGGGGATGGCCGACCTCGGCGGAGTCCAGGCCGACGCCGGTGATCCGGTCGAGGTGGGGCTCGGCCAGATGCAGTGTCTCGAGCGCCGACTCGGCGGACTCGTCGCGCAGGAAGCACATGATCAGCCGGGTGGAGACGCCGTGCCGTTCCTCGCTGCGGCCGAGCGCCCGCCACAGTCCCTCGACCACCGTGTCCATGCCGACGCCCCGGGACAGGTGGGCCTGCGGATCGAAGAAGATCTCGGCGTGCCGCACGCCCTGCGCGGCGGCGCGGGCCAGATAGGCGTCGGCGAGGTCCGCGAAGTCCCGCTCGGTGCGCAGGACGGCCATCAGCTCGTAGTACAGGTCCAGGAAGGACTGGAGGTCGGCGAAGCGGTAGGCCTCGCGCAGGGCGCCGGTGTCGGCGTAGGGCAGGGCGACACCGTTGCGGTCGGCCAGCTCGAAGGCCAGCTCCGGTTCCAGGGTGCCTTCGACGTGCAGGTGCAGTTCGGCTATGGGCAGGGGCATCAGTGCATCGTACGGCGCCCTCACCGGCGTTTCGGAACGGCCACCCGCAGCAGGTCGTGCGCGACGGTCAGCTCGCCGTCGTATCCGGCGGCCCGCGCCTGCCGCTCGAACTCCCCGGGGTCCGGGTAGCGCTGGCTGAAGTGGGTGAGCACCAGGTGCCGCACGCCGGCGTCCCGGGCCACGCGGGCCGCCTGTCCGGCGGTCAGGTGGCCGTGCTCGACGGCGAGGTCCTCGTCCTCGTCGAGGAAGGTGGACTCGATGACGAGCAGGTCGCAGCCCTCGGCGAGGACGTGCACGCCCTCGCACAGCCGGGTGTCCATGACGAACGCGAACCGCTGTCCGCGGCGCACCTCGCTGACGTCCTCCAGCCGCACGCCGTTCAGCTCGCCCTCCCGCTGGAGGCGGCCGATGTCGGGGCCCGTGACGCCGTGCGCGGCGAGGCGGTCGGGCAGCATGCGGCGGCCGTCGGGCTCGGTGAGCCGGTAGCCGTAGGACTCGACGGGGTGGGAGAGGCGGTGGGCGGAGAGCGTGTAGGCGGGGGTGACCGCCAGGGGGCCGTCTGCGTCGACCGGGGCCTCGGTGAGGCCGACGGTCTCGCGGTAGGCGGTGGCGTAGCGGAGGCGGTCGAAGAAGCGCTGCCCGGACCGGGGGTAGTGGGCGGTGACCTGGTGCGGCACCCGGTCCAGGTTGATGCGCTGGACGACGCCGGGGAGACCGAGGCTGTGGTCGCCGTGGAAGTGGGTGACGCAGATCCGGTTCAGGTCGTGCGCGGCGACCCCGGCGCGCAGCATCTGCCGCTGCGTGCCCTCGCCGGGGTCGAACAGGATGCCCTCGCCGTCCCAGCGCAGCAGGTAGCCGTTGTGGTTGCGGTGCCGGGTCGGGACCTGGCTGGCGGTGCCGAGGACCACCAGTTCGCGTACGGACAAGGCGGCTTACCCCGGGGGCCATTCCAGCCCGCGCCCGCCGAGGACGTGGGCGTGGGTGTGCCACACGGTCTGGCCGGCGCCGGTGCCGGTGTTGAACACGATGCGGTAGCTGTCGAGCTTCTCCTCGTCGGCGACGGCCTGCGTCTCGCGCAGCACGTCCGCGGCCAGCTCCGGGGCGCCGGCGGCGAGCGCGGCGGCGTCCCGGTAGTGCGCCTTCGGGATCACCAGGACGTGGGTGGGCGCCTGCGGGTTGATGTCCCGGAAGGCGACGGTGGTCTCCGTCTCGCGGACGATCGTCGCCGGGATCGTCCCCGCGACGATCTTGCAGAACAGACAGTCGTCCTGCGGTTCCCCTGCCATGGGGCCTCCTCACACCGGTGATCTTCTGTGCGGCATCGTATCGTCGCGGCCCTCAGTCCCGGGGCAGGGCCGGCGGGGTCTTCGCCGGGGTCCGCTCCAGGGCCTCCAGGGCCAGCCGGACCGCCTCGTCCAGCTGCGGGTCGCGGCCGGCGGCGTGGTCCTGCGGGCGCTGCGGCACCTCGACGTCCGGGTCGACGCCGTGGTTCTCCACGCCCCACCCGTACCCCTCCAGCCAGAACGCGTACTTGGGCTGGGTGACGAGCGTGCCGTCGACCAGCCGGTAGCGGCTGTCGATGCCGACGACCCCGCCCCAGGTGCGGGTGCCGACCACGGGGCCGAGGCCCAGCGCCTTGATCGCCGCGTTGACGATGTCGCCGTCCGAGCCGGAGAACTCGTTGGCGACGGCGACGACCGGTCCGCGCGGCGCGTCCCGCGGGTAGCTCTCGGCGCGCATGCCGCGCGGCAGGTCCCAGCCGACGATCCGCCGGGCCAGCTTCTCGACGACGAGCTGGGAGGTGTGGCCGCCGCGGTTCTCCCGCACGTCGACCACGAGCCCCTCCCGGGCGACCTCGACGCGCAGGTCCCGGTGGATCTGCGCCCAGCCGGGCGCCTGCATGTCGGGGACGTGGAGGTAGCCGAGCCGGCCGCCGGACCGCTCGTGGACGTAGGCGCGCCGGTCGGCGACCCAGGCGTGGTAGCGCAGCGGTTCCTCGTCGGCGAGGGGGATCACGACGGCGTGCCGCGGGTCGCCGCCGCCGGCCGGCGAGACGGTCAGCTCGACCGGTTTGCCCGCCGTGCCCACCAGCAGCGGTCCCGGCCCGGTGACCGGGTCGACGGGCTGCCCGGCGACCGCCACGATCGCGTCCCCGGCGCGCACCGCGACACCGGGCGCGGCGAGCGGGGAGCGGGCGTGCGGGTCGGAGGTCTCCGAGGGCAGGACCCGGTCGATGCGCCAGGTGCCGTCCTCGTGCCGGGAGATGTCGGCGCCGAGCAGCCCCTGCCGGGCGCCGCCGCCGTGTCCGCCGCGCGGCATGACGTAGGCGTGCGAGGTGCCGAGTTCGCCCTGGACCTCCCACAGCAGGTCGACCAGGTCGTCATGGGTGGCGAGCCGGTCGAGGACGGGACGGTAGCGGTCCAGTACGCCGTCCCAGTCGACGCCGTTCAGGTCCGGCCGCCAGAAGTGGTCCCGCATGAGGCGGCCGGTCTCCTCGTACATCTGCCGCCACTCGGCCGCCGGGTCGACGCGCTGGCGGATCCGCGACAGGTCGACGGTGATGTTCGTGTCGCTGTCGTCGTCGTTCGAGGCGCGCCGGTCGCTGGGCACCACCTTGAGCCGGCCGTCGGTCCACAGCAGCACCCGCTTGCCGTCGCCGCTGACCTCGAAGTCGTCGGCGTCCGCGGCGAGGTGCTCGATCCGTTGCTGGGCGAGGTCGTAGCGCTCCAGCTCGGTCTTGGGGTCCGGGTCGTCCGGGACGGCCCGGGAGGCGCCCAGGACGCCGGTGACCGGGTGCCGCAGCCACAGCACGCCGTCCTTGGCGGCGCGCAGCCCGGAGTAGCGGGCGGCCTCCACGGGGAACGGCACGATCCGGTCGGCGAGGCCCTCCAGGTCGACGCGGGTGGTGGGGATGCCCTCGCTGTCGGGGGTCTCGTCGCGGTCCGGGGTCTCGAAGGGACGGCCGTGGCGCTGCGGGCCGAACGGCGAGGGCGTGGTCGCGGCCAGCGTGATCAGGTAGGGGCGGACGCCCTCGACGAACGCGAGGTCGAAGACGTGCTCGTCGTAGACGGGGTCGAAGGAGCGGGCCGACAGGAACGCCAGGTGCTTGCCGTCGAGGGTGAAGGCGGGGGCGTAGTCCTGGAAGCGCAGCGGGGTCGCCTCGGTGACCGACAGGTCGGTGGTGTTGGCGAGTTTCAGCTGGCACAGCGGGCGCGGGCCGGGGTGCGACCAGGCCAGCCACGCCGAGTCGGGCGAGAAGACCAGTCCGCAGACGTCGCCGTCGGCGCTGCGGTCGACCTCGCGGACCTCGCCGGTCTCGCGTTCGACGAGCAGCAGCCGTCCGTCGTGGGAGGCGACGGCGGCCCGGCTGCCGTCGGGGGCCATGGCCAGCTCCAGCACCCGGCCGAGCCGTCCGGCGGCGAGCCGGCGCGGGGTCGTGCCAAGGGCCGGTCCGGTGGCGGGCGCGAACTCCAGGGCGTCGTCGCCCTCGGCGTCCGTCACCCACACCACCCACTCCTCGCCCTCGGCGCGGAAGGTGCGCGGCAGCCGGGCCCGCACGCCGGGGGTCGCCGCCAGGGCGCGGGCGGGGCCGGAGCGGTGGGTCACCCAGTGGACGCCGCCGCGGACGCAGACGGCGCTGCCGCGCGCGGTGTGGTCGGGGGCGGCGGCGCCGTAGAAGCGGGAGACGTTCAGCGGGTAGGGCTGGAGGTCGACGCGCGGACCGCCGAGCCGGACGTCGAGCCGGCGCGGCTCGGCGCCGTCCAGGTCGTCCAGCGTCCACAGCTCACCGGCGCTGGAGTACACGACGCGGGTGCCGTCGGTGGCGGCGTGCCGGGCGTAGAAGCCCCCGAGCGGGGTGTGGCGGCGCAGGTCGGAGCCGTCGGCGAGGGAGGAGTACAGGGCGCCGGTGCCCTCGTGGTCGGAGAGGAAGGCGATCCGCTCCCCACCCACAGCGGGTACTCGATGTTGCCGTCGAGGTCCTCGTGCAGCCGGACGAACTCGCCGTCGCCGTCCCGGTCGATCCACAGCTTGCCCGCCGTGCCGCCCCGGTACCGCTTCCACCAGGCGGCCTCCCGGCCCATGGGCGCGGACAGCAGCACGGTGTGCGGGCCGTGGGCGACGTCGCCGACGGGCCCGTACGGCAGGGTGGCGGCCGGTCCCCCGTCGAGCGGCACGGCCTGCGCCCAGGTGCGGCGCAGGCTGGCCTGGCCGTGCGCGGTGACGGCCAGGACGTGTCCGTCGGGGGTCCAGCCGCGCACCTGGGTTCTGAGGCTGCCCCAGTACGTCAGCCGCGTGGCCGGTCCGCCGTCGACGGGCGCGACGTGCACCTCGGGGGCGCCGTCGCGGGTGGAGGTCCAGGCGACGGTGGAGCCGTCGGGCGAGATGCGGGGCTGGGTCACCGGCACGTTGTCGGCGCTGACCCGCCAGGCACGTCCGCCGTCGAGCGGGGCGAGCCAGACGTCGTCCTCGGCGGTGAAAGCGACCAACTCGCCGTGCGGGTGCGGAAACCGGAGGTAGGCAGGCGCTGCGGACTGTGTCACGCCCTCACCCTATGCAGCGGCGGCGGCCCCGGACAGGGGTTTGGATCACTTCGGATCACTTGCCCTCGGGCCAGCAGTCGGGGCGCTCCTGGCACCACACCGTCCGGGTGACCGTCACGGTGACCGTGGGCCGGGGGCCGTCCTGTCCCGGTTGGTCCCCGGGCCGTCCGGGGCCGGGGTCGGGGTGGCGTCGCAGTCGCCGAGCCCTCGACCCGGAACAGCCGCCTGCCGTCCACCGTCGCGGTCAGCTCGCCCCGCACACAGGCGCCGTCGACGAGCCGGGTCACCGTGCCGTCCACGGTGATCTTCCGGCCGTCGTCGGTCTCGCCCTCGCAGTGCACCTCGGCGACGGTCCTCCCGGACGCCGACGCCGACGCGGCCCGGCCGGAGGACGCCTTCTGGCCGTAGTCGGCGGTGCAGCTCAGCCACCGCACCTCGGTCCCGCGCCGCTGGAGCTCCCGCGTCACGGTCTCGTCGGTGGTGAACGCGACGGACGCGGAACCCACCCCGCCCGGCTCGCACGCGACGACCGCGCCGGCGGCGAGCACGGCGATCCCGGCGCCCAGTATCCGCCTCCATGCCCCATGCCGGGCAGCCTGCCACCGACGGGCGCGGGACGGTAGGGCGCATACGGCCACGGTGCACCACCCCGGCGGCCACCGCGTCGCCGCCCTTTCCGCGGCGGCCCTCGGTCAGCCCCAGCGGCCGGTGCGGCGTCAGCTCCAGCGGCCGGTGCGCCCCAGCAGCAGGGCGGCCGCCGCGGTGCCGGCCGTGGAGGTCCGCAGCACCGTCCGGCCGAGGACGTACGGCCGCGCTCCCGCCTGCGCGAACAGGTCCAACTCCTCCGGGGAGACGCCGCCTTCGGGCCCGACCACCAGCACGATGTCACCGGCGGCGGGCAGTTCGGCGCCGGCCAGCGGCTCCTCGCCGGACTCGTGGAGCACGGCGGCGAAGTCGGCGCCGGCCAGCAGCGCGGCGACCTGCTTGGTGGTCGCCAGGTCCGCGACCTCGGGGAAGCGGACCCGGCGGGACTGCTTGCCGGCCTCGCGGGCGGTCGCCCGCCACTTGCCGAGGGCCTTCAGGCCCCGCTCGCCCTTCCACTGCGTGATGCACCGGGAGGCCGCCCACGGCACGATCGCGTCGACCCCGACCTCGGTCATGGTCTCGACGGCCAGTTCCCGCGGTCGCCCTTGGGCAGGGCCTGCACGACGGTGATGCGGGGCTGCTCGGCGGGCTCCTCGGCGACCGGGTCCAGGCGCAGCACCAGCCGGTCCTTGCCCTCGGTCTCCAGCACCTCGCCCTCGGCCCAGCGCCCGGCGCCGTCGGTGAGGACCACCGTCTCGCCGGGCCGCAGCCGCTTCACGGAGACCGCGTGCCGGCCCTCGGGCCGTCGAGCACGAACCGGCCCCCGCCGGCCGCGTCGAGGCGCTCCACCACGAACACCGGCGCCGTCATCGGCCCGCACCTCCCTGGGAGTACGCCGACAACGCTGTCCCGGCGGCGGCGAGTTCGGCGACCAGCACCTCCACCAGCTGCCCGGCCGGCAGCTCCCTGGCCATGCGGTGGCCCTGCCCCGCCACAGCGCCATGCCCTGCGCGTCGTCGGCCTTCGCGGCGGCCTTCCGCAGCGGGCGGTGAGGTGGTGCACCTCGGGGTAGGCGGCCGGCGCGTACGGGCCGTGCTCCCGCAGGAAGCGGTTGACCAGGCCGCGCGCCGGGCGGCCGGAGAAGGCGCGGGTCAGCTCCGTGCGGACGAACAGCGGGTTGGTCAGCGCCTGCTTGTGCAGGGCGTGCGCGCCGGACTCGGGGTGGCGAGGAACGCGGTGCCCAGCTGGGCGGCGCTCGCCCCGGCCGCGAGGACCGCAGCGATCTGGGCGCCGCGCATGATGCCGCCCGCGGCGACGACGGGCAGGCCGACCGCCTCGCGGATCTCGGTGACCAGCGCCAGCAGGCCGATGCCGCAGCCGTCCGTCTCCGGCAGGTCCCGGTGGGTGCCCTGGTGGCCGCCGGCCTCCACGCCCTGCGCGATCACCGCGTCGGCGCCGGACCGCTCCACCGCCCGGGCCTCCTCCGCCGTGGTGGCGGTGACCAGCACGAACGTGCCGACGCGGTGCAGGGAGTCGACGACCTCGCGGCTGGGACGCCGAAGTGGAAGGAGACCACCGGCACCGGGTTGTCGAGCAGGACGGCGAGCTTGGCGTCGTAGCCGTCGTCCCGGCCGCTGTCCCGGTCGCCCAGCTCGGTCTCGTACCAGCCGGCCTCTCCGGCGAGCTGGTGGGCGTAGACGTCGACCGCGGCGGGGTCGGACGTCTCGGGCTGCGGCAGGAAGAGGTTGACGCCGAAGGGGCGGGCCGTCAGGCCCGCAGCTGTTTGATCTCCTGGTACATCCCGTCCGCGGTCTTGTACCCGGCGGCCAGGAAACCGAGCCCTCCGGCCTCGCAGACGGCGGCGGCGAGCCGTGGCACGGAGACGCCGCCCGCCATGGGAGCCTGCACGATCGGGTAGGGGAAGAGATCGGTCAGTGCGGAGGACATGACGGCATGTTGTCACGTCCCCCACCCCACGTTCCCTCGCCCCCGCCGCCCTTTCCCTTCCCACCCGGGCTCCGCCCCGCACCCCCGCTCCTCAAACGCCGGAGGGGCTGGATTCAGCCCGTCCGGCGTTTGAGGACGAGGCCGTTCAGGCCGAAGCGGGGTCCGGGGGCGGCAGCCCCCGGGACGGGACGGGCAGGGGCGGCGGGGGCGAGGAAGAGACAGGGGGTCAGCGGCCGTTGAAGGCGTCCTTCAGGCGGGAGAAGAGGCCCTGCTGACCCGGCTGGAACTGCCCCTGCGGCCGTTCCTCACCCCGCAGCTTCGCCAGCTCCCGCAGCAACCGCTCCTGCTCCGGATCGAGCTTGCTGGGCGTCTGCACCTCGACGTGCACGATGAGGTCACCCCGCCCGCCACCACGCAGATGGGTGACACCCCGGCCGTGCAGCGGAATCGACTGCCCGGACTGGGTGCCGGGCCGGATGTCGACCTCCTCCACCCCGTCCAGCGTCTCCAGCGGCACCTTCGTCCCGAGGGCCGCCGCCGTCATCGGAATGGTGACCGTGCAGTGCAGGTCGTCACCGCGGCGCTGGAAGACCGGGTGCGGAAGCTCGTGGATCTCGACGTAGAGGTCACCGGCCGGGCCGCCGCCGGGTCCGACCTCGCCCTCGCCGGCCAGCTGGATCCGCGTGCCGTTGTCGACACCGGCCGGGATCTTCACCGTCAGCGTGCGGCGGGAGCGGACGCGGCCGTCGCCGGCGCACTCGGGGCACGGGGTCGGCACCACGGTGCCGAAGCCCTGGCACTGGGGCAGGGCCGGGAGGTCATGACCTGGCCCAGGAAGGACCGGGTGACCTGGGAGACCTCACCGCGCCCGCGGCACATGTCACACGTCTGCGCGGACGTGCCCGGGGCCGCGCCCTCGCCGTTGCAGGTGGTGCAGACGACGGCCGTGTCGACCTGGATGTCCTTGGTCGTGCCGAACGCGGCCTCGTCCAGCTCGACCTCGATGCGGATCATCGCGTCCTGGCCGCGGCGGGTGCGCGAGCGCGGTCCGCGCTGCGACGCCGTGCCGAAGAACGCGTCCATGATGTCCGAGAAGTTCCCGAAGCCGCCCGCGCCGAAGCCGCCGGCGCCACCCGCGCCGCCGGACTGCGAGAGCGGGTCGCCGCCGAGGTCGTAGACCTGCTTCTTCTGCGGGTCCGACAGCACCTCGTAGGCGGCGTTGATCTCCTTGAACCGCTCCTGGGTCTTCGGATCGGGGTTGACGTCCGGGTGCAGCTCGCGCGCGAGCCGCCGGAAGGCCTTCTTGATCTCTTCCTGCGACGCGTCGCGGCGCACGCCGAGAACGGCGTAGTAGTCCGTGGCCACCTACGACTCCGCCAGGATCTGTCCGACGTACCGTGCCACTGCGCGTACCGCTCCCATCGTTCCCGGGTAGTCCATGCGGGTCGGTCCGACCACGCCGAGCTTGGCAACCGCCTCGCCGCCCGAACCGTAGCCCACCGACACGACGGACGTGGAGTTGAGTCCTTCGTGGGCGTTCTCATGACCGATACGGACGGTCACGCCCGGATCCTTGGCCTCGCCGAGCAGCTTGAGCAGCACCACGTGCTCCTCCAGCGCCTCCAGCACCGGCCGGATCGTGAGAGGGAAGTCGTGCCCGAAGCGGGTGAGATTGGCGGTGCCGCCGATCATCAGCCGCTCCTCGTTCTCCTCGACGAGCGTCTCCAGAAGCGTGGAGAGCACCGCCGAGACCGTCCCGCGGTCCTCGGGCTCGAAGGCGTCCGGGAGATCCTCCACCAGCGTCGGCACGTCCGTGAAGCGGCGGCCGGCGACCCGGCTGTTGAGCCGCGCGCGCAGGTCCGCCAGCGACGTCTCGCCGAACGGCGCCGGGCAGTCGACCATCCGCTGCTCGACCCGCCCGGTGTCCGTGATCAGCACCAGCATCAGGCGCGCGGGCGCGAGCGAGAGCAGCTCCACGTGCCGCACGGTCGAACGGGTCAGGGACGGGTACTGCACGACGGCGACCTGCCGGGTCAGCTGCGCCAGCAGCCGCACCGTGCGGGCGACGACGTCGTCGAGGTCGACGGCGCCCTCCAGGAAGTTCTGGATGGCGCGGCGCTCCGGCGCGGACATCGGCTTGACGCCCGCGAGCTTGTCGACGAAGAGCCGGTAGCCCTTGTCCGTGGGGATGCGCCCGGCGCTGGTGTGCGGCTGGGCGATGAACCCCTCCTCCTCCAGCGCCGCCATGTCGTTGCGCACGGTGGCCGGGGAGACGCCGAGGTTGTGCCGCTCGGTGAGGGCCTTGGAGCCGACGGGCTCCTCGGTGCCGACGTAGTCCTGGACGATGGCGCGCAGCACCTGAAGCCTGCGTTCACTGAGCATCGCGCACACCTCCAGAAGTCCTTCGCCCGGACGCCCCTCCTGGCACTCGGCGCGTGTGAGTGCCAGACTTCCCCGGCCAGTGTACGGCCGTGGGGTACACCGCGGGCAAGGCCGGTCCCGCGCCCGTCGTGCCCGCGCCCGCCGTCCCCGTTAGCGTCGCGGTATGACGGTGACTTGGGAAGAGCTGGGATGGGAGAGGGTCGCGGCCGGTGTCGGACGGTGCCGGCTGCCGGTGTGGGACTGCACGGCGGGCTCGTCGTCGGCCGGGGCGCGGCGCTGCTCGTCGACGCCGGGTCGAGCCTCGGCGAGGGCGCGCGGTTGCGCGCCGAGGCGCAGGCGCTCGCGGGTCACCGTGTGACGCATCTCGCGCTGACCCATCCGCACTTCGACCACGTCTTCGGCGCCGCCGCCTTCGCGGGCGCGGAGGTGTACGGCGCGGTGGGCGTGGACACCGTCCTCGGCACCGCCTCCGGCCGGGACGGGCTGCGCGCCGACGCGATCGCCCACGGGCTGGACGCGCGCCGGGCGGAGGAGGCGGCCGACGCGCTGGTGCCGGTGCGCCACCAGGTGTGCGGCGAGTGGACGCTCGACCTGGGCGGCGGCCGGCAGGTGCTGCTGGCCAACCTCGGCCCCGGCACACGGCGCACGATCTGGCGGTCCTGGTACCGGGCGACCCGGAGGTCGTCTTCTGCGGCGACCTGGTCGAGGAGTCCGGGGCGCCCCAGGCGGGTCCCGACGCCGTGCCGGCGCACTGGCCCGCCGCCCTCGACCGGCTCCTCGACCTCGGTGGCGAGGACGCACTGTACGTGCCCGGTCACGGCGCGGTGGTGGACGCGGCGTTCGTCCGCGCCCAGCGGGACGCGCTGGCGGCCCGTCACGGCGTGTCGCACTGATCACGGACGGCGCAATGCTCCTATCGTCGGGAGAATGCGCCAGTACTCCCCCGATCTGACCCCGCCGTGGAAGAAGCCGCAGCCGGTGCCGGAGGTCCCCGCCGAACCGGGCCTGGTGGTGGAGGAGCCGGGGACCGGCTTCTGCGGCGCGGTGATCGGCTGCGAGGCGGGCACGGTGACGCTGGAGGACCGCTTCGGCAAGCGCCGGGTGTTCCCGCTCGAACCCCGCGGCTTCCTGCTGGAGGGACGCGCGGTGACCCTGGTCAGGCCCGCCGCCGGCCCGGTGCGTCCCACGCGCACGGCGTCCGGCTCGGTCGCCGTGCCCGGCGCCCGCGCGCGCGTGGCCCGCGCCGGGCGGATCTACGTCGAGGGGCGGCACGACGCCGAGCTGGTCGAGAAGGTGTGGGGCGACGACCTGCGCATCGAGGGCGTGGTCGTGGAGTACCTGGAGGGCGTGGACGACCTGCCGTCCATCGTCGCCGACTTCGCCCCCGGGCCGGACGCGCGGCTGGGCGTCCTGGTGGACCATCTGGTGCCCGGCTCCAAGGAGTGGCGGATCGCGCAGGCGGTGACGAGCGAGCACGCGCTCGTGGTGGGCCATCCGTACATCGACATCTGGGAGGCGGTGAAGCCGTCGTCCCTCGGCATCGAGGGCTGGCCGCGGGTGCCGCGCGGCAGGACTGGAAGACGGGGGTGTGCCGGGCGCTGGGGTGGCCGGAGAACACGGGGCGGCCTGGGAGCGGATCCTGTCGCGGGTCCGCTCGTACAAGGACCTGGAGCCGGAGCTGCTGGGCCGCGTGGAAGAACTGATCGACTTCGTGACGACCTGAGGTCCCGTCCCGGGGCTCCGCCCCGGACCCCCGCTCCTCAAACGCCGGAGGGGCTGACTTGCCAGCCCGTCCGGCGTTTGAGGACGAGGCCGTCCAGGCCGAAGCGGGGGTCCGGGGCGGCAGCCCCGGGTCGGGAAGGGAAAGGGCGGCGGGGGCGGAACCTCTCCGTCAGTCGACCAGGTCGCGGACGACCGCGTCCGCGAGCAGGCGGCCCCGCAGGGTCAGCACGGCCCGCCCTCCTCGAACGGCCCGACGTCCAGCAGCCCGTCCGCCACCGCCCGCCGCGCCGCGGCCGCCCCGCCTCCCGCAGCAGCGACAACGGCACCCCTCCCGCAACCGCAGCTCCAGCAGAATCCGCTCCACCCGGCGGTCCTCCGCCGACAGCAGCTCCCGCCCGGCCCCGGCGACCGCCCGCCGCCAGCGCCGCCGCGTACGCCCCGGGATGCTTCACGTTCCACCAGCGCACCCCGCCCACGTGGCTGTGCGCGCCCGGCCCGGCCCCCACCAGTCGGCGCCCCGCCAGTACAGCTCGTTGTGCAGACAGCGGCCCGCGTCCGAGGCGGCCCAGTTGGACACCTCGTACCAGTCGAAGCCCGCCGCCGACAGCCGCTCCTCGGCGATCAGATAGCGGTCGGCGTGCACGTCGTCGTCGGTCATCGGCACCTCGCCGCGCCGGATGCGCCGCGCGAGCTGCGTGCCCTCCTCCACGATCAGCGCGTACGCCGACACATGGTCGGGCCCGGCACCGAGGGCGGCGTCCAGCGACGCCCGCCAGTCGTCGTCGGACTCGCCGGGCGTGCCGTAGATCAGGTCGAGGTTGACGTGCTCGAACCCGGCCGCGCGGGCCTCGGCGACGCACGCCTCGGGCCGGCCGGGGTGTGGGTGCGGTCCAGCACCTGCAGCACGTGCCGCCGCGCGCTCTGCATGCCGAAGGAGACGCGGTTGAAGCCGCCCTGGCGCAGGGCGGCGAGGTAGGCCGGGTCGACCGATTCCGGGTTCGCCTCCGTGGTGACCTCCGCGTCCGGCGCCAGCCCGAACTCGTCGCGGATCGCGCGCACCATCCGCACCAGGTCGTCCGCGGCCAGCAGCGTGGGCGTGCCGCCGCCGACGAAGACCGTGCGGACCGGGCGCGGGTCGTCGCCGAGGACCTTGCGGGCGAGGCGGATCTCGTCGACGAGCGTCTCGGCGTAGTTGTCGCGGGAGGCGAGGACGCCGCCGGTGCCGCGCAGCTCGGTCGCGGTGTAGGTGTTGAAGTCGCAGTAGCCGCAGCGGGTCGCGCAGTACGGGACGTGCAGGTAGAAGCCGAGGGGCGGTCCGCGGCCCCGGCGAGCGCGGAGGCGGGGAGCGCGCCGTCGGCCGGGACGGGCTCGCCGTCGGGGAGTGCGGAGGGCATGCCCTCCATTGTCCCGTACCGGCGGCGTTACTCCGCCTGGAGCACCAGCAGCGCCAGGTCGTCCTCCGGCGGCCGGTCCCCGAAGTCGTGCACGAGCCGCCGGATGCGCTCGGCGATCGGCTCGGCGCCGAGCCCGGCGCAGGTGGCCAGCGCGGCCGCGAGGCCGTCGCCGTCGTCGAACTGGCGGGAGCCGTCGCGCCGCTCGGTGACCCCGTCGGTGACGCACAGCAGGGTGTCGCCGGAGCGCAGTTCGACGGTGTCGCTGGTGTACGCCGTGTCCTCTATCACTCCCAGGAGGGTCTGCGGCTGCGCGGCGGTGCGGACGCCGCCGTCGGGGCGGAGCAGCAGCGGCAGGGGTGGCCGGCGGCGGCGAGGGTGCAGCGGACGCCGCCGTCGAAGGGGCCAGTTCGCCGTAGAGGAGGGACAGGAAGCGGGTCTGCGGGCCGTCGCCGGGGCGGCCGGGCGGGCGCCGGCGGCGACCAGGGCGCGGGCGGCGGCGTCGGCGGCCTCGGTGGCGTCGTCGAGGAGGAGCTGGTTGAGGCGGTCGAGGACGCCGGGGACTCCGTACCCCTCGCGGGCCAGCAGCCGCAGCCAGGGCCGGGCCAGGCCGATGACGACGGCGGCCTCCGGGCCCTTGCCCTGGACGTCGCCGACGGCGAAGCACCAGCGGCCGTCGCCGGCCGGGAAGAGGTCGTAGAAGTCGCCGCTGGGGCCGCCCTTGACGCACGGCTCGTGGACCAGGGCGGTGCGCACCCCGGGGATCTCGGCGACGGCGCCGGGCAGCAGTCCGCGCTGGAGCACGGCGCTGATGGCGGCCTGCCGGGCGTACTGGCGGGCGGCGCCGATCGCGAGCGCCACCCGGCGGCCGAGGTCCTCCAGGAGGCCGGTGATCTCGTCGGGGAAGCGGGAGGGGCCCGCCCGGCCGACGACCAGGGTGCCCAGGGGCCGTCCGCCGGCGGTGAGCCGGTAGGCGAGGGCGGCGCCCCGCGTCTCGTGGGGGCCGAGCGCGGCGCCGGGCCACGGATGGGCGACCGGGCCGGGGTCCACGGCGTCCGGCGGGAGGGGCGGGTGCTTCTCCAGAACCCGGCGCAGCTCCTCGATACGGCTCTCGCCGGCGTGCCAGACGCGGGCGAGCCGCGCACCGGCGGCGGAGCGGCCCAGGGACTCGTCCTCCAGCCACACCGCGCACCAGTCGGCGAGGCGGGGCACGATCAGCTGCCCGGTGAGGGAGGTGACGAGGTCCTCGTCGAGCTGTCCGGCGAGCAGGTCGGAGGCCTCGGCCAGGAAGGACAGCGCGGCGCGGCCCAGCCACTCCCGGTCGTCGCGGCCGAGTTCCGGCGGGTCGGGGGCGAGGAGCCCGGCGCAGCGCAGGTCGTGTTCGAGGCCGTCCGGGCCGTCGGTGACGGGGGCGTCCGGTCCCGTCGGCGGGCCGAGGCGCGCCCAGACGGTCTTGGCGCCGGCCCGGTAGGTGATGCCCCAGGCCTCGCAGAGGGCGGCCACCAGGCGCAGCCCGCGGCCGTACTCGGGGGTGTCGTACGGCGTGCGGGGGGCGCCGCCGCCCGGGGCGCGGGAGGGGCGCCGGTCGCACGCCTCCACGACCAGGGCGCCGCTCTCCTCCAGCCGGCAGGTCACCTCGACCTCGGTGCCGGCGTGCACGACGGCGTTGGTGACGAGTTCGCTGACGACCACGAGGGCGT
The DNA here is from genome assembly GCA_003248315.1 of Streptomyces sp. SW4. Classification (GTDB taxonomy): domain Bacteria; phylum Actinomycetota; class Actinomycetes; order Streptomycetales; family Streptomycetaceae; genus Streptomyces. The sequence goes on along the minus strand of QKWM01000004.1, from coordinate 3,416,949 downwards.
CGTCGAGCAGGTGGTCGGTCAGGTGCTCGGCGCCGGGCAGGCCGTCGCCGGTCCACTCGGCGCGGGCGGCCCGCAGCAGCGCGCGGGCGGCTCCCGGCGCGAGGGAGCTTCCGGGCAGGGTCGCGCTCGTCTGCCCGGAGGTCGCGGAGTGCGCGGGCACCCCAGCGGCACGGGACGGGCTCTCCCGTTGCGTCGGAACGGCCCCCATGGACGGCCCCCCTGGAATCGTGCGCGTACGCCGCGGTCGCTGCCGACAGAGTGACAGACCGGCCGCACGCGTACGCACCGAGTTACCGAAGTGGGCCACCAAAGGTGACGGTCGTGCTACAGAGACGATCGGGACCGGTCCGGAAGGGCCCCGACCCGAAGCGACCCGGCCCGGACGGCTTCCGTCCGGGCCGGGTCGCTCACCGCGGTGTCCCGTCCTGCGCGGGTGCCGCGCGGGGGCTCAGGCCTCGCGCGTCCCTCGTACATCTCCTCGATCAGGTCCTTGTACTCGCGTTCGACCACCGGCCGCTTCAGCTTCAGGCTCGGCGTGATCTCGCCGTGCTCCACGTCGAGGTCGCGCGGCAGCAGCCGGAACTTCTTGATCGTCTGCCAGCGCTGGAGCCCGGCGTTGAGCTGGTCGACGTAGCCCTGCACCATCTCGACCGTGGCGGGCGCGGCGACGATCTCGGCGTACGGCTTCCCCTCCAGCCCGTTCTCCTTGGCCCACTCGGTGATGGCGGCCTCGTCGAGGGCGATGAGGGCGGTGCAGAAGTTCCGGTCGGCGCCGTGGACGAGGATGTTGGAGACGTACGGGCACACCGCCTTGAACTGGCCCTCGACCTCGGCGGGCGCGATGTACTTGCCGCCCGAGGTCTTGATGAGGTCCTTCTTGCGGTCGGTGATCCGCAGGTAGCCGTCGGCCGACAGCTCGCCGATGTCGCCGGTGTGGAACCAGCCGTCCGGCTCCAGCACCTCGGCGGTCTTCTCGGGCAGCTTGTGGTAGCCCTCCATGATGCCGGGGCCGCGCAGCAGGATCTCGCCGTCGTCGGCGATGCGCACCTCGGTGCCGGGCAGCGGCTTGCCGACCGTACCGGTGCGGTAGGCCTCGCCGGGGTTGACGAAGGAGGCGGCGGAGGACTCGGTGAGGCCGTATCCCTCCAGGATGTGGATGCCGGCGCCGGAGAAGAAGAAGCCGATGTCGGGCGCGAGGGCGGCCGAGCCGGAGACGCAGGCGCGCAGGTTGCCGCCAAAGGCCTCGCGGATCTTGGCGTAGACGAGCTTGTCGGCGACGGCGTGCTTGGAGCGCAGGCCGAAGGGGGCGGTGGCGGCGCCGGTGCGGCGGAAGTTGTCCTGCGTGACCTTGGCGTACTCGCGGGCGACCTCGGCGGCCCACTGGAAGATCTTGTACTTGGCGCCGCCGCCGGCCTTCGCCTTGGCCGCGACCCCGTTGTAGACCTTCTCGAAGATGCGCGGGACGGCCGCCATGTACGTCGGCTGGACCACCGGCAGATTCTCGATGATCTTGTCGACCCGGCCGTCGACGGCGGTGACGTGGCCGACCTCGATCTGGCCCGAGGTGAGCACCTTGCCGAAGACGTGCGCGAGCGGCAGCCACAGGTACTGCACGTCGTCCGCTCCGACCAGGCCGGTCGCGGCGATCGCCTTCGCCATGTACGACCAGTTGTCGTGCGGCAGGCGGACGCCCTTGGGGCGGCCGGTGGTGCCGGAGGTGTAGATGAGGGTGGCGAGCTGGTCCTTGGTGAGCGCGCCGACCCGCTGCTCGATCAGCTCCGGGTCCTTCTCCAGGCGCGCCCTGCCGCGGGCCTGGAGCTCCTCCAGGGTCAGCACCCACTCCTCGGAGGTGTCGGCACCGGCCGGGTCGATCACCACCACGTGGGTGAGTTCGGGCAGCTCGGCGCGCTTGTCGCGGGCCTTGGCGAGCTGCTCGGCGTTCTCGGCGACGAGGACCCGGCTGCCGGAGTCGGACAGGATGTACGCCGACTCGTCGGCGTTGGTCTGCGGATAGATCGTGGTCGTCGCCGCGCCCGCGCACATGATGCCGAGGTCGGTCAGGATCCACTCGATCCGGGTCGCCGAGGCCAGCGCCACCCGCTGCTCCGGCTCCACGCCCAGCTCGATGAGGCCCGCCGCGATCGCGTACACGCGTTCGGCGGCCTGCGCCCAGGTCAGCGACTTCCAGTCGTCCGGGCCCTCACCGGAGGCCGGCGGTACGGGATAGCGGTATGCCTCGGCGTCCGGCGTGGCCGCCACGCGCTCCAGGAAGAGGCCCGCCACGGACGGCGGACGGTTCTCGATCAGTGTCTGTGTGTCGCTCACGACATCCTCCGGGCCCGCGACGGTGCGGCTGGCTCGTTACGGCTGGCTCGTTGCGGCTGGCTCAGGTGGGGGCTGGTTCAGCTCTCGGGTTCGACTCTCGCGCGGTTGTTTAACTCATGAGTAACCATCGGGCAGGGACAGAGTAGAGGCAGGTCGGCCCCGCGTAAGAGTCCGCACCCTGTCACTTCCTCCAGACAGCCCCCGCCCACACACGAAGGGGCCCGCCGCACTTTCGTACGACGGACCCCGTTGTGCGCCTTTTGATGGCGGCTACTTCTTGCCCTTGCCCGATCCGGCGCCGTCGTCGCTGGAGAGCACCGCGATGAAGGCCTCCTGCGGAACCTCCACGGAACCCACCATCTTCATCCGCTTCTTGCCCTCCTTCTGCTTCTCCAGCAGCTTCCGCTTACGGGAGATGTCACCGCCGTAGCACTTGGCGAGGACGTCCTTGCGGATGGCGCGGATGGTCTCGCGGGCGATCACCCGGGAGCCGATGGCGGCCTGCACCGGCACCTCGAAGTTCTGCCGCGGGATCAGCTCCTTGAGCTTGGCGACGAGCCGTACGCCGTACGCGTAGGCCTGCTCCTTGTGGGTGATCGCCGAGAAGGCGTCGACCTTGTCGCCGTGCAGCAGGATGTCGACCTTCACCAGGGAGCTGGACTGCTCGCCGGTCGGCTCGTAGTCGAGGGAGGCGTAGCCGCGGGTCTTGGACTTCAGCTGGTCGAAGAAGTCGAAGACGATCTCCGCGAGCGGGAGGGTGTAGCGGATCTCGACGCGGTCCTCGGAGAGGTAGTCCATGCCGAGCAGGGTGCCGCGCCGGGTCTGGCACAGCTCCATGATCGCGCCGATGAACTCGGTGGGCGCGAGGATCGTGGCCCGCACGACCGGCTCGAAGACCTCCTGGATCTTGCCCTCGGGGAACTCGCTCGGGTTGGTCACCGTGTGCTCGGTGCCGTCCTCCATGATCACGCGGTAGACCACGTTGGGGGCGGTGGCGATCAGGTCGAGCCCGAACTCGCGCTCCAGCCGCTCGCGGATCACGTCCAGGTGCAGCAGGCCGAGGAAGCCGACGCGGAAACCGAAGCCGAGGGCGGCGGAGGTCTCCGGCTCGTAGACCAGGGCGGCGTCGTTGAGCTGGAGCTTGTCCAGCGCCTCGCGCAGCTCCGGGTAGTCCGAGCCGTCCAGCGGGTAGAGGCCGGAGAACACCATCGGCTTGGGGTCCTTGTAGCCGCCCAGCGGCTCCTCGGCGCCCTTGTGCTGGCTGGTGACGGTGTCACCGACCTTGGACTGGCGGACGTCCTTCACCCCGGTGATGAGGTAGCCCACCTCGCCGACGCCGAGACCGTCGGCCGGCAGCATCTCCGGGGAGTTCGTGCCGATCTCCAGCAGCTCGTGCGTGGCGCCGGTGGACATCATCCGGATGCGCTCGCGCTTGTTGAGCTGGCCGTCGATGACCCGGACGTACGTCACCACGCCGCGGTAGGAGTCGTAGACCGAGTCGAAGATCATCGCGCGGGCGGGCGCGTCCTTGACGCCGACCGGGGCCGGGATCTCCGCGACGACCTTGTCCAGCAGCGCCTCGACGCCCATGCCGGTCTTGGCGGAGACCTTGAGCACGTCCTCCGGCTCGCAGCCGACCAGGTTGGCCAGCTCCTCGGAGAACTTCTCGGGCTGCGCCGCCGGCAGGTCGATCTTGTTCAGCACGGGGATGATCGTGAGGTCGTTCTCCATCGCCAGGTAGAGGTTGGCGAGGGTCTGCGCCTCGATGCCCTGGGCGGCGTCGACCAGGAGGATGGTCCCCTCGCAGGCGGCGAGCGACCGCGAGACCTCGTAGGTGAAGTCGACGTGCCCCGGGGTGTCGATCATGTTGAGGATGTGCGTGTTGCCCTTGTCGTGGGTCGGGGCCCACGGCAATCGCACCGCCTGGGACTTGATCGTGATGCCGCGCTCTCGCTCGATGTCCATGCGGTCGAGGTACTGGGCGCGCATCTGCCGCTGCTCGACCACACCGGTCAGCTGGAGCATCCGGTCGGCGAGCGTGGACTTGCCGTGGTCGATGTGCGCGATGATGCAGAAATTGCGGATCAGAGCCGGGTCGGTACGGCTCGGCTCGGGCACATGGCTAGGGATCGCGGGCACGCAGGGTCCTGATTCTTGAGGCGTCCGCAGTGTCTGCGGTCTCGGGTCGGATCGATACGTAGCTTCCATGGTCCCACGGGTGGGGACCGGTGACGGGTTTGGGCCACGGAATGGGCCGCTGGTAGTGTGGGGGGCTGTGTCTCATGCCCTCTCAGCGCGAGGCACCGTTCAGAACAAATCACCGGTACGGCTTCCCGGGCCCGTCGCCTCGTGCGGCACCCGTGAGGTTCGTGCCAGAACCTGAAAAGGCTCATTCGTGGCGAACATCAAGTCCCAGATCAAGCGGATCAAGACCAACGAGAAGGCCCGGCTGCGCAACAAGGCCGTCAAGTCCTCCCTGAAGACCGCGATCCGCAAGGCCCGCGAGGCCGCTGCCGCGGGTGACGTCGAGAAGGCCACCGAGTACCAGCGCGCCGCCGCGCGTCAGCTCGACAAGGCCGTCTCGAAGGGCGTCATCCACAAGAACCAGGCCGCCAACAAGAAGTCGGCGCTGGCGCAGAAGGTCGCCGCCCTCAAGGGCTGAACCCCTTATCTGGTCTGATCGCCGGAAGGACCCAGGGCGGGCCCTCTCTCATCCGCTCCCGACCGGCACCCCGGATCCGTGCGCGGCCTGCGTTCGCCACGCGGGCACGGGTCCACGAGCTCGAACCGCAAGGCCCCGCCCCGCCGCCCTTCCCCAGGGCGCCGGGCGGGGCCTTCGGCATGCACCCGCCGCCAGCCACGCGCCGGAGGCCGGGCCGGTCACGCGCAGACATCGCCGGCGGCGTCGATGCCCTCCAGGCAGGCCCTCGCCGAGGACCGTGGCCCTTCAGGCCCTCGTGCAGGTCCGTGGGTTCTCCCGGCACTCGTCCACGTCCGTGGGTTCTTCCGGCACTCGTCCACGTCCGTGGGTTCTTCCGGCACTCGTCCACGTCCGTGGGTCCTCCCGGCACTCGTCCGGGTCCGTGAGCTCGTCCCCGGCGGTCCGGTTAGCCCCCTAGGTCCGGCCCCTGGACCGGGCCGCGCGGGCGATGGTGACGACCGCCTTCTCCAGGGCGTACTCGGGGTCGTCCCCGCCGCCCTTCACCCCGGCGTCGGCCTCGGCGACCGCGCGCAGCGCCACCGCGACACCGTCCGGTGTCCAGCCACGCATCTGCTGGCGGACCCGGTCGATCTTCCAGGGCGGCATGCCCAGCTCCCGGGCGAGATCGGCGGGCCGCCCGCCGCGCGCCGACGACAGCTTGCCGATGGCCCGCACGCCCTGCGCGAGGGCGCTGGTGATCAGCACCGGTGCCACGCCGGTGGCCAGGGACCATCGCAGGGCCTCCAGGGCCTCGGCGGCCCGGCCCTCGACGGCCCGGTCGGCGACCGTGAAGCTGGAGGCCTCGGCCCGTCCGGTGTAGTACCGCCCGACGACCGCCTCGTCGATGGTGCCCTCGACGTCGGCGGTCAGCTGCGCCACCGCCGAGGCCAGCTCCCGCAGGTCGCTGCCGATCGCGTCGACCAGGGCCTGGCAGGCCTCCGGCGTGGCCGAGCGGCCGGCGGTGCGGAACTCCGCCCGGACGAAGGCCAACCGGTCCGCCGGCTTGGTCATCTTCGGGCACGCCACCTCGCGCGCGCCCGCCTTGCGCGCGGCGTCCAGCAGCCCCTTGCCCTTGGCCCCGCCCGCGTGCAGCAGCACCAGGGTGATCTCCTCGGCCGGGGCGCCGAGGTAGGCCTTCACGTCCTTGACCGTGTCGGCGGAGAGGTCCTGCGCGTTGCGTACGACCACGACTTTGCGCTCGGCGAAGAGCGAGGGGCTGGTCAGCTCGGCGAGCGTGCCGGGCTGCAGCTGGTCCGGGGTGAGGTCGCGTACGTCCGTGTCGGCGTCGGCGGCCTTCGCGGCAGCCACCACCTCCTGCACGGCACGGTCGAGCAGGAGGTCCTCCTGGCCCACGGCGAGGGTCACCGGGGCGAGAGGGTCGTCGTTCGCAGTCTTCCTGGCCATCGCGACAAGCATCGCACGCGGCACCGACAACGCCGGGCGCGGCGATCGCGGGGCGCTGCGCGAAACGGTGCCGGGAGCCGGCGAGGACCGGCGGGCCTCGGCGTGGGCCGTGTCCGCCCGGGGCGGGACGCCCGCTAGGGGACCGCCGGGGAGGGGCGCCCGCTAGGGCTCCTCGCGCCAGCCGTCCCACTCGGCCGCGAACTCATCGAGTTCCGCCGGGTCCAGCCGGTGCTCCTCGTCGCGCAGGACGACGAGCCACTGGGCGTCCTCGGCGTCGTCCTCGCCGGCGAGCGCGTCCCGGACGATGCGGGGTTCCTCGGCGAGCGCGAACCGCTCCCCCAGCGCCTCGGCGGCCTCTTCCGCCGCGTCCCGGTCGGGCAGTACGAGCAGGTGTCTGACGTCACTCACGTCGGCCATTGTCCCAAGGCCCCGGGCCTCTGTTCCCGGGCACCGGGGTTCAGGACTTCGGCACGATCTGCACGTCGAGGTCGATCCGGATGCTGGGCCGACCACCGCGATACCGCGGGCCAGCATCGTCTGCCAGCTCACCGTGAAGTCGTCGCGGTGCAGTTCCGTGGTGGCCCGGCAGGCCGCCCGTGTCTCGCCCTCCATGCCGTTGCCGAGGCCGAGGTACTCCGTGTCCAGCGTCACGGTCCGGGTCACGCCGTGCAGGGACAGCGCCCCGGTCACGGCCCAGCGGCTGCCGCCGCGGTGGGTGAAGCGGTCGCTGTAGAACTCCAGCGTGGGAAAGCGCGCCACGTCCAGGAAGTCCGCCGAGCGCAGATGGTCGTCGCGCATCTTCACGTTGGTGTCGATGGAGGCCGCGTCGATGACGACGTGCATCGCCGACTGCTGCATGTCCTCACCGATGCGGACCGCCCCGGCGAAGGAGTTGAACCGGCCGTGGATGCGGGCCAGCCCGATGTGCCGGGCCGTGAACGCGATCGAGGAGTGCGCCGGCTCGATCTCCCAGTCGCCCGGCGCGGGCAGCTCCGGCGGCGCGGCGACCTGCAGGGTCACGTCACCCAGCGAGGCGAGCGTGTCCTCGGCGACCGTGACGCTCGCCCGGTACGGCGTGTATCCCTCGGCGGACACCGCGAGCCGGTACTCCCCCGCCGGCACGGTCGCCACGAACGTCCCGAAGGGATCCGTGCCGCCGCCGACGACCTTGCGCCCCATGGCGTCGGTGACCGTGAACTCCGCGTGCGACACCGGCTCGTTGACCGGGTCGAGCACCCGGCAGCTCAGCACGCCGGCGTTCGGCGGGGTCCGCAGCGCCGCCAGAGGACTCGTCCGTTGCACTCGCTTCATTCGGCTCTCCAGCCAACGGCCGATCATCAGCGACACCCTCTGCACGACTTTCCCGCACGCGTCGACACGTGCATGCACCAATTACCGAAGGGACATTCGACCACTGATGAGGCTTTCGGGGCAACACGGGGTCACCTGGCCTGTCCGGACCGTGTGCACCGAGTCGCTCCCCTGTGGACCGAATCACCCGCTCCGCAACGGGTTTCGCACCGTCGGCACCCGGTCCAGGCCGATCCCGAACCGCTCCCGGTAGACCTCCAGCACGTCCTCGTCCGCCGCCAGCTCGCGCTCCTCCTTCTCCCCGCCCGGTGACGTCAGCGTCAGCCGCCTGCCGCTCAGCGTGACCCTCCCGCCGTCCTCGGTCAGCCGCGAGCAGACCAGGGACCGCAGGAAGTGCGACTCGGGCGAGGTGCTGTGCCACCACGCCCCGGTCACGAAGTCACCGAGCACCCGGGCCGCGTCTCCAGCCGGTACACCGGCTTCCCGTCCCGCAGGACGTCCAGGTCCGCGGCGCGCGCCGAGGCGTGGCCACCGCGCACACCGGCGGCATCCGGCCCCGCCTCGGCGATCCGGAAGGTGCCGCCGGGGTCGCTCTGCTCGCCACGCTCCCCGAACGCCAGCGGCCCGTGGCTGTGCGCCCCGAAACCGACGTCGGCCAGGCAGTCGCCGCCGTCCACCGTCCGCACCCGCAGCGCCAGATGGTCGTACGGGATGCCGAGCCGGTCCCCTTCCCCGTAGACCCGGGCGGCGAGCAGGGTCACCTCGTAACCCAGGGCGGTGAGCAACGCCCCGAAGGCGCCGTTGAGTTCGTAGCAGAACCCGCCCGGCCGGCGGTCGTCAGCTTGTCCACCAGCCGGTCCTCGTCGAGGACGATCTCCTCACCGAGATGGACGGACAGGTTCTCGAACGGCACCGCCCGCAGGTGGCGCACGTGCAGCTCACGCAGCACCTCCAGGGTGGGCCACGCCGGGTAGGGGACTCCCAGGCGACGGAGGTAGGCATCGGCCTGTGCGGGTTTCATGCCCCCAGTCTCCCGTGCCCCGGCACGGGCGTCAGTCCGTCGCCACGCCCAGACCCGCGTCGCCGCCGGTGACCGCGAGCGCCCCGTCCCGGTCGGTCCGCAGCACCGTCGCGCCCTGCGCGCGCAGGGCCCCGAGCGTGCCGGGTGCCGGGTGTCCGTACGGGTTGTCCTCACCGCAGGAGATCAGCGCCAGCCTCGGGGCGACACGGCGTATCAGGTCCGGGTCCTGGTACGCCGAGCCGTGGTGCGCGACCTTGAGCACGTCGACCCCCTCCAGCGCTGTCGCCGCCGGTGACCTCGCCAGGGCACGCTGGGCCGGTGGTTCGAGGTCGCCGAGGAGCAGCAGGCGCAGCCCGGCCGTCCGCACCAGCAGGCTGACGCTGGCGTCGTTCGGCCCCTCCGGGGGCGGCGCGCCGGGGCCGGGGGCCGCGGGCGGCCACACCACCCGCCAGGACAGGTCCCCGGCCCGCCGCTCCTCCCCGGCGACCGCGTGGCGCAGGGGATCCGCCGGGCCGCCGCCTGCCGCCGGACGAAGTCCGCCTGGCCGGCGGGCTCCTCGAATCCGGTCGTCTCGACGGCGCCCACCGAACGGCCCCGCAGGACGCCGGGGAGCCCCGCCACATGGTCGGCGTGGAAGTGCGTCAGCAGCACGAGCGGGATCCGGGTGATGCCGAGCGAGCGCAGACAGCGGTCGGCCAGCACCGGGTCCGGTCCGGCGTCCACGACGACACCCGTGGCCTCCCCGGCGGACAGCACGAGGGCGTCGCCCTGCCCGACGTCGCACATCACCAGCCGCCAGTCCGGCGGCGGCCAGCCCGTGATCATCCGGGGCAGCGGCTGCGGCCGCACCACGGCCAGTACCAGCAGCACCGCGCAGGCGGCGCACCACCACGGGTGCCGCAGCAGCCGCCGGCCGACGAGCAGCACCACCACCGTGACCAGCGCGAGCAGCGCCGCCCCGCTCCAGCTGCCGGGCCAGTCGACCCCGGCGCCGGGCAGCGCCGCGCCCGTCCGCGCCACCCCGGCCAGCCACTGTGCGGGCCAACTCGCGCACCAGGCGAGCGCCTCGGCCACCGGCATCGCCAGCGGCGCCGTCGCCAGCGCGCCGAAGCCCAGCACCGTGGCCGGGGCCACGGCGAACTCCGCGAGCAGGTTGCACGGCACGGCCACGAGGCTCACCCGTGCCGACAGCACCGCGACGACCGGCGCGCACAGGGCCTGCGCGGCGCCCGCGGCGGCCAGCGCCTCGGCCGGCCGGGGCGGCACCCCGCGCCGGCGCAGGGCGGCGCTCCACCGTGGTGCGACGGTGAGCAGGGCGCCGGTGGCCAGCACGGACAGCAGGAAGCCGTAACTGCGGGACAGCCAGGGGTCGTAGAGCACCAGCAGCAGGACGGCCGCCGCCAGCGCCGGCACCAGGGACCGGCGGCGCCCCGTGGCCAGGGCGAGCAGCGCGACCGCTCCGCACGCCGCGGCGCGCAGCACGCTCGGCTCCGGCCGGCAGACGACGACGAACCCCAGCGCGAGCGCGCCGCCGAGCACGGCCGTCGCCCGCAGTGAGATGCCCAGGCGGGGCGCCAGGCCCCGGCGCTCGCTGCGCATGGCCAGTCCCGGCGGGCCCAGCAACAGGGCGAGCAGGATGGTGAAGTTGGCGCCGGACACGGCGAGCGTGTGCGCGAGGTCGGTCTCCTCGAACGCCTCCTCCAGCTCGGGCGTGACCCGTGCGGTGTCCCCGACGACCAGGCCCGGCAGCAGCGCCCGCGCGTCGGCCGGCAGGCCGTCCGTCGCCTCCCGCAGGCCGGCGCGCAGCCGGCCGGCCAGCCGCTGCGCCGCCGACGGGCCGGCCACCACGTCCGGTGCCGGCCCGCCCCGCACCCGCAGCACGGCGGCGATCCGGTCGCCGCCACCCGCGAGGGGCGGCGCCGCCCGGGCCGTCACCCGCACCCGCGTCGACGGCAGCAGACCGAGCCACGGCGAGGTGCTTCGGGCGCCTTCGGCGTCCGGAGCGGCGGGAGTGCGGCCGGGGGTGGCCGAGCTGCCGCCGAGGGTGGCCGAGGTGCCGCCGAGGGTGTCGGGGGGTGGGTCCGTCGCGCCCTTGTCCGCACCGCCGTGGTCGACGATCAGCAGTACCGGCGTCCGAGTGGCCAGCACCGAGCCGTCCGTCCCCCTCACCTGCCGTACGTCGGCGCGGATCAGTACGGCGGGCGGAGCCGCCCGGTTGCCACGGACGCGGGGCCGGGTGAGCCGGGGATCGGAGGTGACCTCCACCTCGGCGGTCACGGTGGCGTACCGCCGGGCCTGCTCGGGCACCGGGCCGCGGCGCAGGTCCGCGCCGTGCAGTCCGGCCGAGGCGGCCGACGCGGCGACGCACAGCAGCACCGCGGCGACCGCCGTGCGGGGACGGGCCGCGCCGGGGAGTCCTGGCGCCCTTCCGGTCGTCGCCGGGCGACCAGCAAGGCGGCCGCGACGGCCAGGCACACGGCCACGACGGCGGCCGCCCGTCCCGGCGCGGCACCCACCATCAGCGCCGCCGTCGCCCAGGCCGCCAGCGCGGGCGGCACGAGCCGCAGATCCCCCGGCCCGTCCTGCCGGGGCCGGGAAGCCCCCAGCCGCTTCCCGGACGCGGCGTGCACGGCGCTCCGGCCGGCGTGGGCAGGGGCGGGAACGGCCGGCGCCGGGGCGGGAACGGCCGGCGCGGGAGCCGGAACGGTGGGCGCCTGGGCCGGAACGGCCGGCGCGGGAGCCGGAACGGTGGGCGCCTGGGCCGGAACGGCCGGTGCGGTCGGCCGGCGCAACGGTTCGGGCGCCGGGGCGGACGCGGTGTCGCCCTGCCGCCTCATGGCCGGACGAGTGGTCGCAGGTCGGCGAAGCGGCGGTCGCCGATGCCGTTGACCTCGCGCAGCTCGTCGACCGAACGGAAGCCGCCGTGCTGCGTGCGGTAGTCGATGATGTGCCGGGCCAGCACGGGGCCCACGCCGGGCAGGGTGTCCAGCTGCTCGACCGTCGCCGTGTTGAGCGAGACGGGCGCCGCGGGCGCCGCTCCGGGTGCGGCCCCGGCCGCTCCCCGCCCGGCGAGCCACCGGCCCCCGTCCCCGCCGCCGCGCCCGGTCCCGCTCCCCCGCGGGTTCACCGACGAGGATCTGCTCGCCGTCGACGAGGAAGCGCGCGCGGTTGAGCCCGTCGGTCTTCGTGCCCGGACGTACGCCGCCGGCCGCGCGGAGGGCGTCCTCCACCCGTGACCCGGCCGGGAGGCGGTGCACACCGGGATCGCGGACCTTGCCCGCGACGTCCACCACGAGCTGCGCTCCCGGCGACGCCGTGCCGCCGGGAGCACCGGACGCGGCAGCGGGCGCCGCCGAGGCTCCCGCTCCGTCGGACTCGGCGCCGTGGGCCGGGGCCGCCCGCACCATCTCGGGCGGGCGCACGGGCTGGGTACGGCCGGCCCAGAAGTGCTGCACGGCGAGGGCCGCGGCGGCGACGAGGACGACGGTGAGCGCGACGACGCTGCGCCGCTCCAGCCCGCAGCGCGACTGCACCCACAGGGGCATGCGCTCCCGCAGGGCGAGCCCGGCGCGCTGCCGCCAGGTGTCGCCGGCCCGCTCCGCACGAACGCCCTCATCGTCCGCATCCCGCTCCCACGAACGCCCTCGCCCGCCTCCCGGCCCGGACCCACGCGCTCGTCCGCCTCCCGGTCTCGACCGATGCCCTCGCCAGCGCCCCGGTCCGGACCCACGCCCTCGCCAGCGCCCCGTACCGGACGAGCACCGTCCTCGGCTTCCGCAACCCGGCCAGCGCCCTGGTCCTCATCCACCCGTGCCCGGCAGGCCCTCGCCTCGGACCCCCCGTCGTCCGCGTCGCGCCGCGCCCAGGACGGCACCGGCCCCGCCCCGGCCCGGCCGTCGCCCGCGTCACGCCGCCGCGGAGGCGGCCCCTTCCCCGCCCCTGGTGGACGCACGGCCGCCTCGCCGAACAGCGTCTCCGCTCGCCGGCGCAGTTCCTCCGCGGTCGCCCGGCGGCGAAGGTGCCGGGCACCGCCGCGCGTGCGGGAGGGGCGGCGGTGCCGGGTGCGGACGTCGGACGCGGGGCCGCGGCCCGGACCACTGGCCGGACGGGCGGCGTGAATACCTGATCGCAGTGCCATGCGACGAGGATGGGACAGCTCCCCGCCCCGCGATGATCTTGGTCGATTCCCGGGGACTACCGCCCGGTTGTGGAAAACTCCGTCACCCACACGAGCGACAGAGTCCGAGCACCACAGACCCGAGCACCACAGACCCGAGCGACGCAGACCCGAGCAAACACACACCCGAGCAACACACACCCGAGCCTCAGCTCACCGTGCCGCCACCACGACCCGAGCAACCCGGGCCCCGTGTGCGCCCCGATCACCGCACCGACCTCGCTGACGTGCAGGTCGGCCAGGCCCGGCACCCGTGCGGCCAGCCGGTCGGCGAGGGCCGCGGCACGGTCGGGTGCGGCGAGGTGGTGGACAGCGATGTCGACCTGCGCGCTGCCCGCCCGCTCGGCGGCGATCTCCTCCAGCCGGGCGATGGCCCTGGACGCGGTCCGCACCTTCTCCAGGGGTTCGATCCGCCCTCCGCTCAGCTCCAGCAGCGGCTTCACGGCCAGGGCCGAGCCGAGCAGGGCCTGCGCGGCCCCGATCCGGCCGCCGCGCCGCAGATAGTCGAGGGTGTCGACGTAGAAGTAGGCCGAGGTGCCCGCGGCACGCTTCTCGGCGGCCGTGACGGCCTCGTCCACCGTGCCGCCGGCGTCCGCCGTCTCGGCCGCGGCGACCGCGCAGAAGCCCAGGGCCATCGCGATCATCCCGGTGTCCACGACCCGCACCGGGACCGGTGCCTCGCGGGCCGCGAGCACCGCCGCGTCGTACGTGCCCGACAGCTCGGCGGAGAGATGGAGGGAGACGATGCCGGTGGCGCCGGTCTCGGCGACCCTGCGGTAGGTCTCGGCGAACTGCTCGGGACTCGGCCGGGACGTGGTGACCGGGCGTCGCTTCTGCAAGGCCTGCGCCAGCGAGCGGGTCGAGATCTCGGTGCCCTCCTCCAGCGCGCGGTCGCCGAGGACCACGGTCAGGGGTACCGCGGTGATGCCATGGCGTTCCATCGTCCGGGCCGGAAGGTAGGCCGTTGAATCGGTGACGATCGCGACATGGCGGGACATGAGCTGGAGGTTACCTGGCGTAGTGCCCGCGCGGCAGTCCGGCCCCGTCACCACCACGCCACGGTCACGCACGTGAACGCCCGCCGGGCCGGGCGGGAGGCCGGGCACGATCGTGAACGGAGGCTCGGTCAGGTGGTGTTCTCGGGCCGGGCCTTCTTCTGCCAGGGGTAGGCCGGGCGCGGGTCGGGCGGCGTGATGGCCGGCCGGGCCGTCTCCTCCGCCGGGCCCCGCTCCGGGGCCCCGGCCAGGTCTGCCGGCCGCTGCCCTCGGGGCGGGGGCCTCGGGCCACGGCGGCGGCGTCGCCGAGCTCTCCGTCCGGGTCCAGTGCCGCAGGGCACCGGCCTCGACGTCGATCTGGGCGCTGAGCGTGTCCAGGTCGTCGTCCGCGAAGCGGCGGGCCCGGTCGCGGGCCGCCCAGCGCAGGGAGTCGGCCGCCCCGGTGATGCGCTCGGTGCGCTCGCGCAGCTCGGGCAGGCGCTCGGTGAGCTTGGCGCGGTCGGGCTCGGACTCCAGGCGCCTGAGTTCCGCGTCCAGTTCGTGCCCGTGCGCGCTGAGCCGCTCGAAGAGGCCCAGGGACTCCTTGAGGGACTCGTCCTCGGCCACGCCCGCATGCAGCGCGTCCTGCGTGGCCCGCATCGACGTGCGCAGGCTCAGCCGCAGTTGGGCCAGCTCGCTCGCGGGGCCCGTCTGGACCAGGGACTTGGCCCGCAGAGTGTGGTCCTCGACCGTGCGGCGGGCCTGGGTGATGTGGCGGTCCGCCGAGCGCTTGGCGGCGCCGACGACCTTCACCGTGGCGTAGGCGCCCAGGGCGACGAAGAGCACGAAAAGCAGGCCCAGCACTGCGATCACTGCTTCCACGGTGCTCCTCCTTCGGTACTGCGGCCGTCCGCTTCGGCACACCGGCCGTCGGGCGGCGCACCACGCGCCGCTCTTCCACGGTAAACGCAGCGAGCAGGCCCGAGGTTCCAGCAGAACCCCGAACCTGCCCGTAGGGACGCCCCCGAGCCGCGCACGGCCCGCCGACCGGCCGGACACCTCCATGCTCACAGCACGGCGCCCGGCCACAGAGCCGACACTCCAGCCGCCCGGCCCTCACGCGCCCCGGCACTCACGCCGACCCGCACCTCAGCCGCCCAGCACCGGCACCCGGACACCCGGCACCCGCGTCACCCGGCACCCGGCACCCGGCACCCGCGTCACCCGGCACCCGCCACCCGGTCACCCGGCACCCGGTCACCCGCGCTCACGCCGGAACGATGTTCACCAGCTTCGGCGCCCGCACGATGACCTTGCGGACACCCGCCCCGCCCAGCGCGGCCACGACCTTCTCGTCGGCCAGCGCCGCCTTCTCCAGCTCCTCCTCGGAGATGGAGGGGGCGACCTCCAGCCGGGCCTTGACCTTGCCCTTGATCTGGACGACGCAGGTGACGGTCTCGTCGACCACGTAGGCCGGGTCGGCGACCGGGAAGTCCTGGTGGACGACGGAGTCGGTGTGCCCCAGCCGGCGCCACAGCTCCTCGGCGATGTGCGGGGCCAGCGGGCGACCATCAGCACCAGCGCCTCGGCGACCGGCCGCGGAACGGGCCGCCCGCCTTGGTCAGGTGGTTGTTCAGCTCGGTGATCTTGGCGATGGCGGTGTTGAACCGCATGCCCTCCAGGTCGCCGCGCACACCGTCGATCGCCTTGTGCAGGGCCCGCAGCGTCTCCTCGTCGGGCTCGGCGTCCACGACGGTGACCTCGCCGCTGTCCTCGTCGACCACGTTGCGCCACAGTCGCTGCAGCAGCCGGAACTGGCCCACCACCGCGCGCGTGTCCCACGGCCGGGAGACGTCCAGCGGGCCCATCGCCATCTCGTACAGGCGCAGCGTGTCGGCACCGTACTCGGCGCAGATCTCGTCCGGGGTGACCGCGTTCTTCAGGGACTTGCCCATCTTGCCCAGCAGCCGGGTGACCTTCTCGCCCTGGTACCAGTAGGCGCCGTCGCGCTCCTCCACCTCGGCGGCCGGCACCGCGATGCCACGGCTGTCGCGGTAGACGTAGGCCTGGATCATGCCCTGGTTGAACAGCTTGTGGAACGGCTCGGCGGACGAGACGTGCCCCAGGTCGTACAGCACCTTGGACCAGAAGCGGGCGTACAGCAGGTGCAGCACGGCGTGCTCGGCACCGCCCACGTACAGGTCGACGCCGCCGTGCGGCTGGCCCTCGCGCGGGCCCATCCAGTACCGCTCGATCTCCGGGTCGACCAGCTTCTCGGAGTTGTGCGGGTCCAGGTACCGCATCTCGTACCAGCAGGAGCCCGCCCAGTTGGGCATGGTGTTGGTCTCGCGCCGGTACTTCTTCGGTCCGTCGCCCAGGTCCAGGGTGACGTTCACCCACTCCTCGTTGCGCGACAGCGGCGTCTCGGGCTGGGTGTCGGCGTCGTCCGGGTCGAAGGTGCGCGGGCTGTAGTCCTCGACCTCGGGCAGCTCCAGCGGCAGCATCGACTCGGGCAGCGCGTGGGCGACGCCGTCCTCGTCGTAGACGATCGGAAGGGCTCGCCCCAGTAGCGCTGGCGGCTGAACAGCCAGTCGCGCAGGCGGAAGTTGACGGTGCCCTCGCCGACGCCCTTCTCCTCCAGCCATGCGGTGATGCGGGCCTTGGCCTCGACGACGCCCAGGCCGTCCAGGGAGACGTCCGCACCCGTGGAGTTGACGATGTCCGCCTCGTACGAGACGAAGGCGTCGTCCCAGGTGGACGGGTCCGTGCCGCGGCCGTCGGTGGGCTCGACGACGCACCGCACGGGCAGCTCGAAGGCGCGCGCGAACGCGAAGTCGCGGCTGTCGTGCGCCGGCACCGCCATGATGGCGCCGGTGCCGTAGCCCATCAGGACGTAGTCGGCGATGAAGACCGGGACGCGCTCGCCGTTGACCGGGTTGGTGGCGTAGGCGCCGATGAAGACGCCGGTCTTGTCCTTGGCCTCGGCCTGCCGCTCGACGTCGGACTTGGCGGCGGCCTGCGCGCGGTAGGCGGCGACGGCCTCGGCCGGGGTGGCGTGGCCGCCGGTCCACGCCTCGTGGGTGCCCTCCGGCCACTCCTGGGCGGTGAACTTCTCGACCAGCGGGTGCTCCGGGCCAGCACCATGTACGTCGCGCCGAACAGGGTGTCGGGGCGGGTGGTGAAGACCGTGATGCGCTCGCCGTCGATCGGGAAGTCGACGCGGGCGCCCTCGGAGCGGCCGATCCAGTTGCGCTGCTGCAGCTTGATGGCCTCGGGCCAGTCCAGCTCCTCCAGGTCCTCCAGCAGCCGGTCGGCGTAGGCGGTGATGCGCATGTTCCACTGGCGCAGCTTGGCCTTGAAGACGGGGAAGTTGCCGCGCTCGGAGCGGCCCTCGGCGGTGACCTCCTCGTTGGCCAGCACGGTGCCCAGGCCGGGGCACCAGTTGACCGGCGCGTCGGAGGCGTAGGCCAGGCGGTACTCGCCCAGGACGTCGGCGCGCTCGCGGTGGCTCAGCTCCGACCAGGCACGGCCGCCGGGGACGGGGCGCTCACCCGACTCGAACTGGGCGACCAGCTCGTCGATCGGGCGGGCGCGGCGGGCCTCCTCGTCGTACCAGGAGTTGAAGATCTGCAGGAAGATCCACTGGGTCCACTTGTAGTAGTCCGGGTCGATCGTGGCGAACGACCGGCGCTTGTCGTGGCCCAGGCCCAGTCGGCGCAGCTGGCTCTGCATGTTCTTGATGTTGGCCTCGGTGGACACGCGCGGGTGCGTGCCGGTCTGCACCGCGTACTGCTCGGCGGGCAGGCCGAAGGCGTCGAAGCCCAGGGTGTGCAGGACGTTGTGCCCGGTCATGCGCTGGAAGCGGGCGAAGACGTCGGTGGCGATGTAGCCCAGCGGGTGGCCGACGTGCAGACCCGCGCCCGAGGGGTACGGGAACATGTCCATGATGAACTTCTTGGGCTTGGCGACCGTCTCGGGTCGCCCGCCAGGTCGCCGCTCGGGTTCGGCGCCGCGTAGGTCCCCTCGGCGTCCCAGAAGTCCTGCCAGCGTGCCTCGATCTCGGCCGCCAGGGCGGCCGTGTAGCGGTGCGGCGCCGCCACCTCGGCGGTAGCGGCGGGGTTCGTCTCGCTCATGATCCTCAAAGCTCCATCGATCGTTACTGCCTGCGGCTGCGACTTTCCGGAAATGAAAAATCCCCTCGCACAGGAGGGGACGCCGCGCCGATTCCGACCATCCGGAGCGCCGGTGGTCGGGACTGATCAGCGCGGCTCGCTAAGCAGAAGGCGTACGGCACGCATGGCGTCAGGGTACCGCAGTCGCCGAGCGGGGTGCGACGGGCCCGTCACCGGCCGAAACCTGAACCAAGGTCAAAGATTACTCGGCGTAACAGCCACTAAGGGCATTACAGCAATCAGATTGTCGTTTGATAACAGCGCAATAACTCAAACCCCGTACCCGTGGGTACGGCGCGACTTAGAGTGCGGCAGCGGGACCGCTCTTTCCCGAACCGCTCGGAGTCGCCCCATGAACCCCTCACGCAGTACCCCTCCGCTCCCGCCCCGTGGCACGGCGGGGGGAGGCAGCCCGTGCTGACCGCGGACGGCATCGTGGAGACCACGAACGACAGCACGGTGGACACCTCGTTCGCGGAGTTCCTCAACTTCGGCGCGGGAGTCTTCTCGCTGGTCCTGCTCAGCTGCTCGGTCATCTGGGGTCTCGTGGCCCAGGACCGGATCCTCCTCGACGCCCGCAAGCGGATCATGGCGCAGGCCGTGCACCGCGTGACGGCCGTGGCCTCGATCGTCTTCCTCCTGGTGCACATCGGGATCAAGCTGGCCCTGGAGCACACGACGTGGGTCGCGGCGGTGGTCCCCTTCGGGCTGCTGGCCACCGACTCCGAGGAGTTCGCCAGCCGCGAGGTGCTCATCGGCTTCGGCACGCTGGCCGGGCTGCTGATGCTCTTCGTCGGCGTCACCGGCGCCCTGCGCAACCGCTTCGCCGTCCCGGCGCTGATCGCCTCCCGCTGGCGCGCCCTGCACATGCTGGCCTACCCGGCCTGGTGCTTCGCCCTGCTGCACGGGCTCTACGCGGGTCGCGCGGCGAAGCCGGTCTTCACCTTCCTGTACGGGCTGTCCGTGCTCGGCGTCATGGCGGCGCTCGCCCTGCGCGCCGCCCGGGCCCCGTCAAGCGGCGGGTCGCCGACGCGCTCGGCGGGCTGTTCGGGCCGGGGAGCGGCGGGTCCGCGAGGAGCTGGAGGCGAGCCGCGCCCGCGCGGGCGCCGCGCTGCCGGGCTACGGCGAGCCGGCCGGCGGCCGCTCCGGTGGCCGGCCCGGCAGGCGGTCCCGTGGCCGGGCAGCGGCCGGGAGGAGATGCCGGACGGTTACGGGAGCGGGTGGGCGGCCCCGCCACCGCCGCGGTACGAGCCGGCCGAGCGCCCGGCGTCCCGGGGACGGCCCGCGAACGGCTTCTCCGCCGCCTACCGGGCCGTGTCGAGCCCCCGCGCGCGCGGCAGGACTTCGGCGCCGAGCACACCTCGCCCATGGAGGTGCCGCCGGACCTGCGGTCCACCCAGGGCATGGACCGGGTCGGCGGCTCCGGCAGCTGGCCCGTCCCGTCCCCGCCGCCGGTCGGCGAGGCGCCCCCGTCCGCGTACGACCCCCTCGACGACACCGGGCACACCATCCCGGCCTACGGCTCCGCGGACGCCGCCGGCCCCGGCCGGGTGATGTGTACGACACCGGTGAGACGAACACGGCCCACGACACGTACTACCCGAACGACACGTATCTCAGCGGTCCCGCAACCGAACCGACCCCCGGTGCCCGTACGGCCACAACGGCGGCGCACCGGGCTCGGGCGAACCTTGGAACACGCCTTCCGGAGGCCTGAAGTGAACGAGGCCCTGCCCGACGTCCCGAAGTCCGCGTGGTCGGGCTTCCCCAGCTCACGTCGGGCTTCGACCTTGTCGAACGACTGGATCTGCCCATGCACCTGAAGGTGCACGGGCCCCTCGAACCGATGGGCGGGGAACAGCTCGCCCAGCTCGCCGAACGCATCAACCTCAGGGCCGCGGCGGCGCGGGCTTCCCCTTCCACAGGAAGCTCCGCGCGGTCGCCGAGTCCGCGATCAAGCGCGGGGTGCGGCCGGTCGTCGTCGTCAACGGCAGCGAGGACGAACCGGCCTGCCGCAAGGACACGGTGCTGATCAACCGCGCCCCGCATCTCATCCTGGACGGCGCGCTGCTGTGCGCCGAGGCCCTGGGTGCCCGCACGCTCGTGGTGGGGGTCACCCGGGAGTCGACGCAGCGCTCCATGGAGGCCGCGCTCGCCGAACGCGGCCTGAGCAACGGCCGCCGCTCCGCGCTCCGCGCGCGCGTGCAGCGCAATCCGGTGCGCATGGTCACGGGCGCGGCGGCCTCGCTGATCCGCTCCATCGACGGCGGCCCGGCGATCCCGCCCGGGCGCAAGATCAGCGCCTCGAGGAGCGGCGTCGGCGGCGCCCCGACGCTGCTGTCCAACGCCGAGACCTTCGCCCAGCTGGCCATAGCCGCCCGCATCGGCCCGGACCGCTACGGCAACACCGGCCTGTACGACGAACCGGGCACCGTCATGCTGACGGTCTCCGGCGCGGTGGCCCGCCCATGGTGATCGAGGTCCCCACGGGGGTGCCGCTGCGCTACGTCCTCCAGCTGGCCGGCGCCCCGCCGGTCCCGCAGGGGGTGCTGACCGGCGGCTACCACGGCAAGTGGATCGACGCGGCGGCCGTCGACGAGGCGATCGTCTCCCGGAACTCCCTGGAGACGGTGGGCGGTTCCCTGGGCGCGGGCGCGATCCTGCCGATCGGTCAGGACACCTGCCCGCTCGGCGAGTCGCTGCGGGTGGCGCAGTGGCTGGCCGAGGAGAGCGCCGGCCAGTGCGGCCCCTGCTACCTGGGCCTGCCGGCCGCCGCGCGCGGCATGGAGGACATCCTGAACGGCGGCGGCCCGGCCGCCCTGGAGGCGCTCAAGCAGGTCGCCGGGAACGTCAAGCGGCGCGGCGCCTGCTCGCACCCGGACGGTTCGGCGATGTTCCTGGAGTCGACCGTCAAGGCGTTCACCGACGATCTGGCCGCCCATGTCCTCGGCAACGGCTGCGGGCGGCCCGTGCACGGCGTGCTGCCGCTCTTCGAGGGGGCAGGGCGCCGACGGGCGTCCCGGGCGGCGGGGCGGCCGGGAGAACGGGCCCAGCCGGCAGAAGATCTACGTCGACTGGACGCTGTGCCGGGGCACGGCCTGTGCGCGGACATCCTCCCGGAGGTCTTCCAGCTCGGCGCCGACGGGTTCCCGACGGTCGCCCAGGCGGAGGTGCCGCGCTACGCGGAGGCGAAGGCGCTGCGCGCGGTGCGCCGTTGCCCGGCGCTCGCCCTGCGGCTCGAGGAGGACACCCGCGGGCCGGTGCCCTCGCGCAGCAATCTGCCGGTGCTCTCCCCGGGACGCGGTCGCCGCGCCCTGGGGCGCTGACCGCGGCAGCCCCGAAACGGCGGGATCCCCGGGTCGATGACCCGGGGATCCTTGTCTGTGGAGCTAAGGAGAATCGAACTCCTGACCTCTTGCATGCCATGCAAGCGCTCTACCAACTGAGCTATAGCCCCTTGTCGCTTCCGGGGTTTCCCCGGCGGCGACGCCAACATTACACGGTTCCCCTGGTCCAACACCAAATCGTTTCCGATCTGCCCGATTTGAGCAGAATGTTCGGGCCCGAGGTTGGCCAGCAGTCACGCTGTCACGCCGTCACGCCGTCACGCCGTCACGCCGTCACGAACGAGTAGAACCGCTTGAGCGTGCAGTGCTCCTCGAGCAGCCGGCCGTAGATCGGCTCGCCCTCGAGTTCGCGGTACGTCTCGATCGGGTCGCCCTTTATGATCAGCGCCCGCGCGCACTCCTCGCACCAGTACTGGTACTCGGGATTGATCGGCTCCATGTCGCGGACGATCGGCGTACCGCTGCCGCACCAGTCGCACTTCCGCCTGTGTGCACCCATCGATCAGCTCCAGCTGTGGCCGCAGGCCGTGCACACGTACGAGATCCCGCCGTTGTCGCCGAGGACTTGGGCGACGTGCGCGGAACCACAGGAAGGGCAGCTGAGGCGAGTGATCGTGTTCCGTGTCAACGCCACGTCGAGGAGGCCGTCGACCTCCTCGAGGATGCTCGCAGGCATCACTGCTCCCTCCGTCGGGCCGCGCCCCCTTCCGGCCGTTTGATTCTGCCACGACCGGGCCGACACGGTCAGCGACGCCTCAGTACCAGTCCGGCCACGACGCCCGCACGGACCGGAAGACCTCCACCGAGGTATACGCCCGCCGGCCGCGGAGTGCTCAACGGCGGGGCAACGAAAAATCCCGCCCCCGGAGGGGGCGGGATTCGTCCGTGGAACTGTGGAGCTAAGGAGAATTGAACTCCTGACCTCTTGCATGCCATGCAAGCGCTCTACCAACTGAGCTATAGCCCCTGGCCTGTGTTCTTCCCGCTCGGCGGGGCGAACAAGAAGAACTTTAGCCTGCGACCTGCCGGAAAGTGAAATCGAGGTCCCGGGCACCGCACGGGCCCCGCCCGGGCCGGGTCAGTCGTCGTCGCCGAGCACCGGCTCCGGGAGCGTGCCGGCGTTGTGCTCCAGCAGCCGCCAGCCGCGGACGCTCTCGCCGAGGACGGACCAGCAGCAGTTGGTGAGGCCGCCCAGGCTCTCCCAGTGGTGCGGGTCCAGGCCGATGAGACGGCCGATGGTGGTGCGGATGGTGCCACCGTGGCTGACGACGACGAGGGTGCCGTCCTCGGGCAGCTTCTCGACGTGCCGCAGCACCACGGGGGCCGCGCGGTCGGCGACCTCGGTCTCCAGCTCGCCGCCGCCGCGGCGCACCGGCTCGCCGCGCTTCCACGCCGCGTACTGCTCGCCGTGGCGCTCGATGATCTCCTCGTGCGTCAGCCCCTGCCAGACGCCCGCGTACGTCTCGCGCAGGGCCTCGTCGAGGGTGACGTCCAGGCCGGTGAGCGCGGCCAGCTCGGCGGCGGTGCGCGCGGCCCGCTTGAGGTCGGAGGCGATGATCGCGTCCGGCTTCAGCCCGGCCAGCAGCCGGGCGGCGCGGCGGGCCTGGGCGATGCCGGTCTCGGTCAGCTCGACGTCCGTGGTGCCCTGGAAGCGGCGCTCCACGTTCCACGCGGTCTGGCCGTGCCGCCAGAGGATGACGCGGCGGCCCGGCCCGTGTCGCGGGCCGAGACCTCGCCCGTGGCGCTCATCGCCAGTCTCCGCCGGTCTCCGGGGCCTCCTCGGCGGCCTGTCGCCGGGCGTGCTCCTCGCCCTTGCCGCGGGTCGCCTTGGCGTCGGCGGGCAGCTCCAGCTCGGGGCAGTCCTTCCACAGCCGCTCCAGGGCGTAGAAGACCCGCTCCTCGCTGTGCTGGACGTGGACGACGATGTCGACGTAGTCGAGCAGGACCCAGCGGGCCTCGCGGTCGCCCTCGCGGCGCACCGGCTTGGCGCCGAGCTCCTTGTTCAGGCGTTCCTCGATCTCGTCGACGATCGACTTGACCTGGCGGTCGTTGGGCGCGGAGGCCAGCAGGAAGGCGTCCGTGATCGACAGCACGTCGCTGACGTCATAGGCGATGACGTCGTGCGCGAGCTTGTCGGCTGCCGCCTGGGCGGCGGTGTTGATGAGTTCCAGAGAGCGGTCGGTCGCGGTCACTACGAGGCTTTCGGTCGACGGTCACTTGACCTCAAGGGTCTCACGACCGCCGACCACACCCCACGTGATTACTCTCCGCCACCGCGGGCGCCGGTGACCGGCCCCGACGGCCGCCGGCGCCCGGGGCGGGCGCCGGTGGCTAGGACGACGGCCGGTAGTCCTGGCCGAGGACCACGCCGACGTCCGCGTTGCCGGCGACCTCGCCCCGGGTGACGGCGCCGGCGGGCAGGCCCAGGGTCTTGGCGACCTCGACGGCGTTCTCCTTGTCGGCCTCGTCGGCGTAGACGACCTCGGACGTGGCCTGCGCGGAAGGGGCGGTGCCCGCCTGGCGGAAGGTGAAGCCGCCGTTGAGCAGGACGACGCGGGCCTTGCCGGTGTTGTCCGCGTCACCGGTGGCGTTGCGGACGGAGACGCTGACGGCGGCGTCCTCGTCGGGGCTGTTCGCGGTGCCGCCGAGCACGTCCTCGACGACGGAGTCGCTCGCCTCGGGGCTCAGGCTGCCGTCGGCCTCGACGGGGAGCAGGGTCGTGTCGTAGTCGCCGCCCTTGGCGCGGTCGGCGAGGGAGGCGAGGAAGGTGCCGAGATCCTTCTCGGTCAGCGGCGGGTCGAGGATCAGCCCCAGCGTCTCGACGGTGGTGGTCGCGCCCTGCGGGTCGGAGGACAGCTTGCGCAGCACACCCTGCAGGACCTGGCCGAACCTCTGGAGCTGGGCGTTCTGCCCCTCCCCCGGGCCCCGGTACGTGGCGTAGGCGACGGCCGTCTTGCCGCTGAGGGTCTGGTTCTCGCCCTTGCGGACGAGGGGTGCGGCGCCCTTGTCCTCGGCCTCCGGGTCGGGCACGTCGGTGTCGGTGTCGACCTCGATGTTGCCGACCAGGTCGACCAGGATCTCCAGGTAGGGGGTGTCCAGGCGCCAGGTGCCCTCGATGTCGGTGCCGAGCGCGGAGTCGAGTGCGGTGCGGGTGGCGTCGGGGCCCGCCTCGTCGACCGTCCTGGCCAGCGTGGCGGGGGTGCCGTCCTCGCCGGTCAGCGCGAGCGAGTTGGGCAGCAGGACGGTCGTGCCGCGCTTGGTGGTGGTGTTGTCGACGAGCAGCGCGGTGGTGGTGCCGCCGCCGTCGGTGTCGTGCAGGTGGACGACGAGCACGTCCCGCTTCTGGGCTCCGGCCGCCGTCGTGCCGCCCGCGCTGCCGTCCGAGGACGACGCCCCGGGCAGCTTGCCCGCGAACCAGAGGTAGCCGACGCCGCCCACCGCCACCAGGGCCAGCACCACGGCCAGGGCGATCACGCGCGCGCGTGCGCGACGGCGGGCCTCTTCGCGGCGCTCGGTGCGGTTCTCGGTGAACTTCAGCCAGTCGATGACGTCCTCGGAGCCGTCGTCCGGCTCCTCGACGAAGGCGAACTGCTCGGTGCGGTACTCCGGCTGCCCGCTGTCGTGCTCGTCCTGCCCGGAGGGGTGCTCCGGCCGGCCGGAGGGGTGCTCCGGCTCGTCCGCGGCGGGGGTGCGGTGGCCGTCGGCGGGGTGGGGGCGCGCTTCCTCGGGCGGGCCGGCCTGCTGCGGGATGTAGGCGGTCTGCTCGGCGGTGCGGGGCTGCCCGCCGCCGGCCGCGGTCCGCCCGCCGGCCGGGTCGTACGGGTCGTCGTACGCGCGCGTGCCGGAGGCATAGGGGTCGTAGGCGGGGCGGACTGCTGCGGACCGGCGCCGTAGCCGCCGTACGGCTCGTACGGCTCGTACGGCGGAGCGGACTGCCGGGCGTCCTGGGCGTACGGGTCGTAGCCGTGACCCTGCTGTCCGTACTGCTCCTGCTGTCCGTACCGCTGCTCGTGCTGCCCGTACTGATCGGCCTGCCCGTACTGGTCCTGCCGGCCGTACTGGTCCTGGTGGCCGTAGGGAGCGGGGGTGTCGTAGCCGGCGTACGGCTGCTGCTCGGCGGGCTGTGCCGCGGCCTGGCGGTAGACGGGCCGGCCGTACTCGTCGTAGCCGACGAGTTCGTACGGGCCGGCGCCGCCGTCGCCGTACCCCGCGTCGTATGGGTCGTTCACCGGTGCCCCTCTCGGCTCACTCGCCGCGGTACAGCTGGCGCTTGTCGATGTAGCGCACGACGCCGTCCGGCACCAGGTACCAGACGGGATCGCCGTTGGCGACTCTCGCGCGGCAGTCGGTGGAGGAGATGGCGAGCGCCGGTACCTCGACGAGGGAGACACCGCCCTCGGGAGCCCGGCGTCGGTCAGGTGGTGGCCGGGCCGGGTGACGCCGATGAAGTGCGCGAGGGAGAACAGCTCCTCGCTGTCGCGCCAGGTGAGGATCTGCGCGAGGGCGTCGGCGCCGGTGATGAAGAACAGGTCCGTGTCCGGGTTGAGCGCGCGCAGGTCGCGCAGGGTGTCCACGGTGTAGGTGGGGCCGCCGCGGTCGATGTCGATGCGGCTCACCGAGAACTGGGGGTTCTCGGCGGTCGCGATGACCGTCATCAGGTAGCGGTCCTCGGCCGCGGAGACGGTGCGGTGGCTCTTCTGCCACGGCTGACCGGTGGGGACGAAGACCACCTCGTCGAGGTGGAAGAGGGCGGCGACCTCGCTGGCCGCCACGAGGTGCCCGTGGTGGATCGGGTCGAAGGTGCCGCCCATGACGCCGAGGCGGCGCTTGCCCGAGCGCGCCGGGCCGCTGCCGGGGCCCGCGTCACGACCGGGCGCCGCGTCACGTCCGGGCGCCGTGCCGCGCCGCGCGCCGTGCGCCGTGCCGTCCGCCGGACCGGTAGGCATGTCCTGCTCTCCCATGCGTGCAGACCCTACCGGCCCGGCTGCGGGGTCCCGCCGGACAGGCCCCGGTTCCGGCCCGCGCTCAGCGGTCGCGGTTGAAGCGGGTGGTGATCCACAGCAGGAGCATCAGGATGACGAAGGCGCCGATGCCGGTGACGTAGGGGCTGAGGCTCTCGTGGTTGCCGCCGTGCCCCTCGCCGCCCTCGGCGGCGACGGTGACCAACTGGGAAGCGGTGCTGGGGAAGCTCATCTTCGGCAGGACCTATCAGGTGTGGGCGGGATAAGGACGTCGGCTCATCGTATGCGGGCCCGCGACGGGCGATCACGCCGACTCCGCCGTTGGGTACCCGCGGGGAACCTTCCGATCGGCTCAGTCGTCCTTCCGCTTGTACCCCGCAGCAGGAACCACGCGGTCAGCAGGCAGCCCACCACCATCACGATCAGGACGACCCGGAGCAGATTTCCCGCCCTTGCTGCTCGGCGGCGGCCCTCGCGGCCTCGGCGAGCCAGGTGGTGTCGGGGGTGTGCTCCATGACGCGGACTCCTTCGCTGTACTGCGTTTCCACGGTATATCCGCCTAGGCTGGGCTCTGCTTCGGGGGCACGAAGAGACCCGCACAAGGGTTCGCACAGGGCCATGACGGCCCGGCAGAGGGCCACACAGACGCACCTGGGGAAGACATGTCCGACGGCCACCAGCACAACGGGCACGAGCACGTGCCGAGCAGGCAGCGCAGGCGTTTCCCGGGGATCTCCTCGCGTGCGTACGAGCATCCGGCGGACCGCAGCGCCCTGGTGGCCCTGCGCAAGCTCAGCGGTTTCGACACGGTCTTCAAGGCGCTCAGCGGCCTGCTGCCGGAGCGCAGCCTGCGGCTGCTGTTCCTGTCGGACTCGGTGCGCGTCTCCGACCGGCAGTTCGCCCACCTCAACGACATGCTGCGCGACGCCTGCTACATCCTGGACCTGGAGAAGGTCCCACCGATGTACGTCAACCAGGACCCGACGCCGAACGCGATGTGCATCGGCCTGGACGAGCCGATCATCGTGGTGACCACCGGTCTCGTCGAGCTGCTCGACGAGGAGGAGATGCGGGCGGTCGTCGGCCACGAGGTCGGGCACGCGCTGTCCGGGCACTCCGTCTACCGCACCATCCTGCTCTTCCTGACCTCGCTCGCCGTCCGCGTCGCCTGGATCCCGCTGGGCAACGTGGCGATCATGGCGGTGGTGACCGCGCTGCGCGAGTGGTTCCGCAAGTCGGAGCTGTCCGCCGACCGGGCCGGACTGCTGGTCGGCCAGGACCTCCAGGCCTCCATGCGCGGACTGATGAAGATCGCGGGCGGCAACCACCTGCACGAGATGAACGTGGACGCGTTCCTTGAGCAGGCCGAGGAGTACGAGGCAGGCGGTGACCTGCGCGACTCCGTGCTGAAGATCCTCAACGTCCTGCCGCGTTCCCACCCCTTCACCACCGTGCGGGCCGCCGAGCTGAAGAAGTGGGCCGCCTCCCGCGACTTCCAGCGGATCATGGACGGCCACTACCCGAAGCGCGAGGAGGACAAGGACGCCTCGGTCCGGGACTCCTTCCGGGAGTCGGCGTCCAGCTACGCCACGCACGTGCGCGGTTCCAAGGACCCCCTGATGAAGCTGGTGAACGACATCACCGGCGGCGCCGGGGACCTGGGCGAGCGGATGCGGCGGGGCTTCGGCGGGTTCACCGGGTCCCAGTCGAGGCCTCCGAAGACCGACGGGACGGACGGCAAGGACGAGGGCGGCGGCACCGAGGGACCGACGGCCCGGGCGGCGGCTCGACGGCCTGAACCCGGGGGCGGTCACCCGGGGGCGGTCACCCTGGGGGCGGTCATCCGGGGGCCGGTCGGACGTCCGGCTGCGGGCGGCCGGGGTGCCGGTCAGACGTCCGGCTGTGCGCGGTCGGCCAGGGCGCCGCACAGTGCGGTGGCGCCGTCCGTGGAGTAGGGGTCGGTGCCGGCCGGGCCGCCCCGCTCGGCGCTCTGCCCGGCGAGCAGCGGGCGCAGCGTGTCCGCCGCGTCGTCCGCGCAGGACAGCGGCCCGGCCTGGACGGAGGCGACGACCAGCCGGGTCTGGTGCAGCCGCAGGTCGTCGCGGTCGAAGCGGAACTGCAGCTGGCGTCGGACGGTGAACAGGGAGACGTCGGCCCGGTCGTCGCCGGCGGGCCGCAGCGCGTAGACGACGGTGTGGTCGGTGGTGACCTCCAGGGTGGAGGCGTCGCTCTCGGCGGCCCGCAGAGTGCCCCGGACACGGATCTCGTCGTCGGCCAGCTCGGTGCGGGCGGAGTCGAAGCGCACCAGCCAGCCGGTGGCCGCGTGCCGGCCGTCGGCGGCGGGCCGCTCGAAGCTGGCGTCGAACTGCTCCAGCTGGTCGGGGGCGAGCAGGACCCGCACGGACCGCACGGCCCCGCCGGTGAGCACGTCCGGGTCGAGCGCGGAGCGGACGATGTAGCTGCGGGCGGTGGTCAGGGCGTTGGTGACCTGCTCGTCGGTGAAGTGCGCGGTGCTCCGGGCGGCCGGCAGCGGCACGCCCTCGGCGCCGACGCGGAACCGCGCGGCGGGGCTGTGGGCGTACAGATGACCGGCGTCGGCCGCGCCGGGGACCGGGCCCCGCGGGGCGAGCGGTACGACGGTCGTCCGCAGCGACGGCGCGGCCGGGTGGGCGGTGGGCCCCTGCACGGGGTTGCGCAGGCCCATGAAGACGGCGGTGCCGAAGGCCACGGCGATCAGGACGACCAGGACGAGCGCCTGCCGGGACAGGCCCGGCCGCAGGGGCGGGCGGCGCCGGACGGCGGGCGCGTGATCGCCGATCCGCTCCTGGGCGGAGGACTCCTGGAGGCGGGCAGCGCGGACGAACGATTCGTCGAAGACGACGGACCGGTATTCGTCCTCGCCGCCTCCGGGGGCGCCCTCGGGGCCCCGTCGGGCGGGTCCGCAGGCCCTCCCATACCTTCAGGGTAGGTCGGGGGCGGCCGCCGTAAACGCCGTGCTCCGGCGCAAGTTCTGACAGGTTCTCACCAAGTCCGGGGCGGTCCCGGGGCGTCCCCGCGGGCGCCCGCTCAGGTGCTGCGCGGGATCACCGGGACGGCCGGCTGCGAGTAGTCGGCGGAGGCGGACGGGGCGGGCGGTGCGCCCTGCTCCGGGCTGGTCGAGGCGGGCGGCGGGACCCGGTCCCGGTCGTCGCCGGCGGACGCGCCGCGGTAGACGGCGGCGAAGGCCAGCGCGACCATGCCCACGCCCATCACGAGGGCGAGCATCCAGGCCACGGGACGGTGCCAGCGGACCTGCTTGCCGTAGGACGCGGGCGCGCCGTACGGGCGGTCGAGGGGGTCGACGTCGTCGTCGGGCCCGTCGAAGCCGTGGTCGTCGGGATCGCGGCCGAAGTCGCCGTACCCGTCGTCGTAGCGCTCGCGTCCGGCGCGGGCTCTGCGGGCCTCCGCCTCGGAGGCCTCGGCTCTGGCCTGGGCGGCGGCCAGGAGGCGCTCGACGGCCGTCGGCTCGTGCACCGCCGCCGCCCGTACGAAGGCCTCGTCGAAGACCACGGAGGCGAACTCTTCGTCCGACACCCGCGGTCGTGGTCGTCGTCGGGCTCCCAGCCGTCAGGGAACGGCGTGCCCCCACGTCCTCCGGCACGGATCCAGAGTAGACCTGGGGGGTCATTTTGGGCAGACGGTACGGACATTCCCGCGGACGCCCGGACGGACGCGGCCGGCCGCGCTCAGCGCCGTACGTGCCCGTCGCCGGTGACGATGTACTTGGTGCTGGTCAGTTCCGGCAGGCCCATCGGGCCGCGGGCGTGCAGCTTCTGCGTGGAGATGCCGATCTCGGCGCCGAAGCCGAACTGGCCGCCGTCGGTGAAGCGCGTGGAGGCGTTCACGGCGACGGTGGTGGAGTCGACCAGCTGGGTGAACCGGCGGGCGGCCTGCTGCGAGGTGGTGACGATCGCCTCGGTGTGCCCGGAGGTCCACAGCCGGATGTGCTCGACGGCCTTGTCGAGGGAGTCGACGACGGCGGCGGCGATGTCGTACGACAGGTACTCCGTCTCCCAGTCCTCCGGCGTGGCCTCGACCACGGTGGCCCGGGTGTCCTTGGCGTACGCCATCACCCGCTCGTCGGCGTGCACGGTGACACCGGCGTCGGCGAGGGCGTCCAGGGCGCGCGGCAGGAAGTCGGCGGCGATGTCCTGGTGGACCAGGAGGGTCTCGGCGGCGTTGCAGACGCTGACCCGCTGGGCCTTGGAGTTGATCAGGATCTCGACGGCCGTGTCGAGGTCGGCGGCGGCGTCGACGTAGACGTGGCAGTTGCCGGTGCCGGTCTCGATGACCGGGACGGTGGACTCCTGGACGACGGTGTTGATCAGGGAGGCGCCGCCGCGCGGGATGAGCACGTCGACGAGGCCCCGGGCGCGCATCAGCTCGCGCACGCTGTCGCGGCTCTCGCCGGGCACCAGCTGGACGGCGTCGGCGGGCAGCCCGGCCCCGCCCACGGCGTCGCGGATCACCCGGACGAGGGCGGTGTTCGACTGGTACGCGGAGGAGGAGCCGCGCAGCAGGACGGCGTTGCCGGACTTCAGGCACAGGGCGGCGGCGTCGACGGTGACGTTGGGGCGGCCCTCGTAGATGATGCCGACCACGCCGAGCGGGACGCGGACCTGGCGCAGGTCGATGCCGTTGGGGAGGGTGTTGCCGCGGACCACCTCGCCGACCGGGTCGGGCAGTGCGACGACGTCCCGGACGTCGGAGGCGATGGCGCGGACCCGCTCCGGGTGAGCGTCAGCCGGTCGATGATCGCCTCGGCGGTGCCGGCCTCGCGGGCCTTGGCGACGTCCTGGGCGTTGGCCTCGACGATCTCGCTCGTGCGGACCTCGAGGGCGTCCGCGACGGCGAGCAGAGCGTCGTCCTTCGCGGCCCGCGGCAGCGGCGCGAGGTCGGCGGCGGCGGCCTTGGCGCGGTAGGCGGCCCGGGTGACCGGGGACATCGAGTCGTACGGCGAGAGCGTGGTCATGGGGGAAGGGTAGTGCGCCGGGCGGGGCGGTCCACGCGATGTCCCACACGGCGAGACACCCGCTGCGCCGGCCGCGGCGGCCGTCCGCGCCGAGCGGGGCCTCACGTCGGGCCGGGCGTCCGGGCGGGGTCCGGCGCCGGGGCGGGGCTTCGGCGCCGGCAGCGACGCGGGGCTCCGCGTCAGAAGTCGCAGGGCTCCGCGTCAGTCAGAAGGGGTGGACCCCGACGGGGGTCGCCGGGGCCGGGCCGTAGCCCGCCGAGATGCGCTGGTGGTAGGTGGCGCGGTCGATGACCTCCAGGCCGACGATCTCCCAGGGCGGCAGACCGGCGCTGCGGCGGTGCTCACCCCACAGGCGCAGGGCGACGGCGGCCGCGTCGTGCAGGTCGCGGGCCTCCTCCCAGTACCGGATCTCGGCGTGGTCGGCGGCGTACCGGCTGGTCAGCAGGAAGGGGTGGTCGTGGGCGAGCTGCTCCAGCGCACGCCGGACCTCGCCCAGCGGGGCCCGCGCGCCGGAGACGCTGAGGGTCACGTGCCACAGGCGGGGCGTGTCCGCGGGTTCCTCGTCCGTGCGGCGGTCACCGGCCGAGACGCTGGCCAGAGCGCGCTCCTCGCCGGGCGCGCGCGAACCGGGGGCACCTCGGGAACCGGCTCCCGAGGACCGGCCCGCGGGACCCGGCACCACGGGAGCCGGCACCACGGGACGCTGCCGTGCCGGGGCGCACTCGTGTCACGACGGCCTCCTCCAGTGCTCACCTCCGCCCGGCCGTGGACCGGGCCTGTCCCTGAGACAAAGTTGAGCAGGCCGCAGGCAATCTTGTGGGGGTTTTGCGGAACGTCAACCACCGGTGCGGGGACGTTTCGACCCATTACGGGTGCAGGATCACCAGATCGTCCCTGTGTACGACCTCGCGTTCGTACGCCGGTCCGAGTTCCCGCGCCAGTTCCCGGGTGGAGCGGCCCAGCAGCCGGGGGATCTCCTTGGCGTCGAAGGTGACCAGGCCGCGGGCCACAGCGCGCCCCTCGCCGTCGCGCAGCTCCACGGGGTCGCCGGCGCTGAACTCGCCCTCGACGGCGGCGATCCCGGCCGGCAGCAGCGACTTGCGCCCCTCCACGACCGCCCGCACCGCGCCGTCGTCCAGCGTGAGGGCGCCCTGCGGGGTGGACGCGTGCTGCAGCCACAGCAGCCGGTCGGCGGAGCGCTTGCCGGTGGGGTGGAAGTAGGTGCCGGTGTCCTGGCCGGTCAGGGCGTCGGCGGCGTGCACCGCGCTGGTCAGCACCACGGGGATCCCGGCGGCGGCGGCGATCCGGGCCGCCTCGACCTTGGTGACCATGCCGCCGGTGCCGACGCCGGCCTTGCCCGCGCTGCCGATCTCGACGTCCGCCAGGTCGGCCGGGGAGCGCACCTCGGCGATCCGGGAGGTGCCGGGCCTGCTCGGGTCGCCGTCGTAGACGCCGTCCACGTCGGAGAGCAGGACCAGCAGGTCGGCCCGGACCAGGTGGGCGACGAGAGCGGCCAGGCGGTCGTTGTCGCCGAACCGGATCTCGTCCGTGGCGACGGTGTCGTTCTCGTTGACGACCGGGAGGGCGCCCATGGCCAGCAGCTTGTCCAGGGTGCGCGAGGCGTTGCGGTGGTGGCGCGGCGGCTCATGTCGTCGCTGGTCAGCAGCACCTGGCCGACGCGGACGCCGTAGCGGGCGAAGGAGGCGGTGTAGCGGGCGACGAGCAGGCCCTGGCCGACGCTGGCGGCGGCCTGCTGGCGGGCCAGGTCCCGGGGGCGGCGGCGCAGCCCCAGCGGGGCGAGGCCGGCCGCGATGGCACCGGAGGAGACGAGGACGATCTCGCGCTCCCCTCCGCTGCGGACCTTGGCCAGGACGTCCACGAGCGCGTCGACCCGGTCGGCGTCGAGCCCGCCGGACGCGGTCGTCAGCGACGAGGACCCGACCTTGACGACGATCCTGCGGGCCTCGCCCACGGCCTGCCTTGCCCCTGTCACCTGCGCTGTTCCCCTCGTGTCCGTCCGGGTGCCCCGCACCGCAATCTACGCGAGGGCGGCCGTGGCCCGCGCGCGGGTTTCACTGCGCGGACACGCAGCGGACGCCGGACGGGAGCCGGGCGGAAGCCGGACGCGGGGCACCGACCCGGGCGCGGGCGCCGACCGTCGGGCGGAGCCGGACCCCGGGCACCGCCCGGGCGCGGGCGCCGGGTGGCGGGTGGCGGCCGGGAGCCGGACCCCAAGCACCGACCCGGCGCGGACGCCGACCGTCCGGCGGGAGCCGGGCCCCGGCACCGACCCGGGCGCGGGCGCCGGACGCCGGGCGGGAGCCGGACGCCGGGCTGCGGCCGGGAGCCGGACGCCGAACCGGACACGGCCGCCGGGGACGGGCCGGGGCGGGACCGAACCGGGCACGGCCGCCGGGGCGAGGCGAGGCCGGCCGGGGCGGGGCCGGGCCGCGGGCCTAGCACAGGCCGGCCGTCGCGGCTCCGAGGACACGCGCGTGTCGTCCGAAGGCCGGCGCGCGTTAACCCGTACGCCCCTCTGCGACAACCCTGGAGTGACCGCAGTGCCCGTACCCACCCTCCCCCGGCGGCTCGTCGCCCGCCTCCCGCGCCCGAAGACCGCCGGGAAGCTGCTCGTCCTGGGCGTGCTGGCGGCCGCGTGCACCGCGCAGGCCGCCGGCGCGCTCCTGCCGCACGTACCGCTGCTGCTGGCGGCGACCGCCGCGTCGCTCGCCGCGGAGGGCGTGCTGTACCGCTGGCAGCGCGGCATGGTGTCGCTGTTCGCCAAGTCACAGGCGGACGTCACCGTGCGGCACGTCCTGCGGGACCTGCTGCTGGTGGTGGGCCTGCTGCGGCTCGGCGAGCAGCACCGCGAGTCGGTGTACGCGCCGCTGGTCGCCGGCCTGCTCGCGTTCTACGCGCTGCACTGCGCGATCCAGGCGGTCTCCGTGCTGGTCCGGCGGACCCGGACGCTGCCCGTGGTGACCCGGAACATCGACGCGTCGGCGCTGCGGCTGTCCCCGCCCCGCCGGTGCTGCTGCGCCGCCCCGGGCACCGGCTGCCGGTGTTCGGGCTGCCGGCGACGGCCGGACTGCTGGCGACCGCGGCCGCCGACGCCCCGCTGTACGGAGCGGTGGGCCTGGCCCTGTCGCTGGCCGTCTCCCTGGCCGGGCTGACCGCGCTGCTGCTGCGGCTGCTGCCGGGCCGGCGGCCGGCCGGCGAGCAGGAGGTGCTGGAGTGGTTCGACGAGTGGCTGGCCCGGTACCGGCCTACGGTCGGGCTGTACTTCTCCGGCGGCGCCTCCTCGGCGTACCAGGCGAACATGTGGCTGGAGCCGCTGGCCCGGCTCGGCGGCCGGCCGGTGATCGTGCTGCGCGAGCGGTTCATGGTGCAGAAGATCGCGGAGACGGACGTCCCCATCGTCTGCCTGCCGAAGGTGTCGACGCTGATGCGCCTGGAGCACTCCACGCTGCGGGTGCTGCTCCACCCGTCGAACTCCGGGAAGACCTCGCAGGTGCTGCGCATCCCCACGATCAAGCACGCCTTCGTCAACCACGGCGAGAGCGACAAGCTGTCCTCCTGCAACCCGTACGCCAAGGCGTACGACGAGGTGTGGGTGGCCGGTCCGGCGGCGCGCGAGCGGTACGCGCTGGCGGAGGTCGGGGTCGAGGACGAGGACGTCGTGGAGATCGGGCGTCCGCAGCTGGACGCCGTCCGGCCGTACGCGGGGCCGCCGGCGGGCCGTACACCACCGTGCTGTACGCGCCGACCTGGGAGGGCTGGGACGGCAACCCCGGCAACACCTCGCTGATCGCCGCCGGCGAGAACATCGTGCGGGCGCTGCTGGCGGACCCCGGGGTGCGGCTGCTGTACAAGCCGCATCCGCTGACGGGCTCGGTGGACCCGCGGGCCGGGGCCGCCGACCTGCGCATCCGGGAACTGATCCGGGCGGCGAACCGGGAGCGGGGCGGACCGCGTCCGGACCCCTCGGCCGCGGCCGAGCGGGACCGGCGGGCTGCCGAGCTGGACCGGCTCACCGCGGCGGGCTTCCGGGCGGCCGCCGACCAGGTGGAGCGGATGCTGCGGCAGCCGGCACCGCCGCGGGGCGCGCCGAGCGGGTGGCGCGGGCGACCGCTGCCTGGGAGGAGGCGTACTGGGCGGCGCTGCCGGCGTGGGAGCACCAGGTCGTCACGGACGCCCGCCCGGCGCTCTACTCCTGCTTCGACCGGGCGGACCTGCTGATCAGCGACGTGTCGAGCGTGATCAGCGACTTCCTGGCGAGCGGCAAGCCGTACGCGTGGCGAACACCGGGGGGCTGTCGGAGGAGGCGTTCCGTGCGGCCTTCCGACCGTGGCGGCGGCGACCGTGCTGACACCGGACGCCGGTGGGGTGGCGGGGCTGCTGGAGGCGGTGCGGCATCCGGAGAAGGACGACCTCGCCGAGGCGCGGGCCGCGCTGGCCGGCGGTTGCTGGGCCGGCCGAGCCGGCGGCGCAGGAGCGGTTCGCGGCGGCGGTGCGGGCGTTGTGCGAGGCGGCGGATGAGCACCGGGCCCGGATGGCGCGGCGGGGGCGGCCGAGCCGTCCGCGGCGGGACTGCCGGCACCACGCCGCCCGGACGCGGAGGCGACGGCACGGACGGCGACGCAGGCGACGACGGCACGGACGGCGACGCAGGGGACGACGCGGACGGCCCCGCCGACCGCCTGACCGGCGCCGGGCGTTCCCCGGCCCTGCCCCGGGGCCGTTGGAGGTCCCCGGGCCGTTGGAGGTCCCCCGGGGTCCCCGGATGGCGCCGGATGTCGCCGGATGTCGCCGGATGTCCCTGAAGGGCCCGTGGGACCGCCCGGAACGCCTTGGCCGCGCTTACGGAAACTTCACACGCATCACCTACGCTGATCCGTCGGCAGCCCCGCCCATGCCAGTCCTCGGAACCCGCCACACACCAGCCCCCGCTCCCGTAGTCGCTTCCGGAACAGGTGCAAGGATGCCCAAGCTCTCTCTCGTGGTCCCGGTGTACAAGGTGCAGGCCTACCTGGCCGAGTGCCTCGACTCCATACTCGGGCAGGACCACGCGGACTTCGAGGTCATAGCCGTCGACGACTGCTCACCGGACGGGTCGGGGAAGATCCTGGACGACTACGCGGAGCGGGACGGGCGCCTGCGCGTGGTCCACCTCCCGGAGAACGTGGGGCTGGGGCGCGCACGCAACGCCGGGCTGGAGCACGCCCGGGGCACCTACGTGATCTTCCTGGACAGCGACGACACGCTGGCGGAGGGCGCCCTCGCGGCGATCTCCGACCGCCTCGACGCCACCGGGGACCCGGACATCCTCGTCTACGACTACCTGCGCACCTACTGGAACGGCGGGACCCTGCGCAACCAGCGGGCGGACCTGCTCGCCGCGGACGGCCCGGACGTCTTCCGCCTGGAGGACCGGCCCGAACTCCTCGACCTCCTGCAGATCGTCTGGAACAGGGCCTACCGGCGGGACTTCATCGACCGCGTCGGCCTCACCTTCCCGCCCGGGTACTACGAGGACGCCCCCTGGACGTTCTGCTCCATGATCAGCGCCGAGCGCATGGCCGTCCTGGACCGCGTCTGCGTGCACTACCGGCAGCGGCGGGAAGGGGGAACATCCTCAAGACCGTCAGCCGCAAGCACTTCGACATCTTCGACCAGTACCGCCGGGTCTTCGACTTCCTCGACGAGCACCCGGAACTCGGCCGGTGGCGCGGCCCGCTGTTCCGCAAGATGGTCGACCACTACCTGACCGTGCTGGAGCGCCCGGGCCGGCTGCCGCGGAACGCGCGCGCCGAGTTCTTCCGGCGCGCCTCGGCCGACTACCGCGCCCGCCTGCCCGAGGGGTTCACGCCGCCGGCCGGCAACCGCGGCCACAAGTACACGATGCTCCAGCGGGACGCGTACGCGCTCATGGCGGGTGCCCTGACCGCCGCGAAGGTCCGCCAGACGGCGACGCAGCGCACCCGCAAGGCGGTCCAGCGGTCCAAGCGCAGAGCCATGGGCCTCTGGTACAAGTCCCAGCTCAGGCTGCCGCTGGACGAGAACCTCGCGGTGTTCTCCGCCTACTGGGGCCGCAGCGTCTCCTGCAACCCCGCGGCCATCGCCGCCGAGCTGGCCCGGCAGGCCCCGCACATCCGCCGGGTGTGGGCCGTCCGGGCCGACGCCGTCGACACCGTGCCCGAGGGCGTGGAGTACGTGCGCGTGGGCTCGCAGGAGTACTGGGCGGCCGTGGCCCGCGCCAAGTACCTCGTGAACAACGTGAACTTCGCGGACTCGGTGGTCAAGCGCGAGGGCCAGATCCATGTGCAGACCCACCACGGCACGCCGCTGAAGACGATGGGCCTGGACCAGCAGAAGTACCCGGCGTCCACCCGCATGAGCTTCGCCAAGCTGCTGAAGCGGTGCGACCGCTGGGACTACAGCATCAGCTCCAACAGCTTCTCGACGGCGATCTGGGAGCGGGTCTACCCCTGCTCGTTCACATCGCTGGAGACGGGCTACCCGCGCAACGACGTCCTGGTCAACGCGACCGCCCACGACGTGCGCCGGGCCCGCGCCGCCCTGGGGCTGGCGGACGGCACCAAGGTGTTCCTGTACATGCCGACCCACCGGGAGTACCAGCCGGGCTTCACCCCGAGCCTCGACCTGGAGCGGCTGGCCGGCGAACTCGGGCCCGACGTCACCGTGCTGATCCGCGGCCACTACTTCTACGGCACCTCGCCGCACGTCGCCGAGCTGCGCCGGCGCGGCCGGATCGTGGACGTCTCGGGGCATCCGCGGGTGGAGGAGCTGTACCTGGCCGCCGACGCGCTCGTCACCGACTACTCGTCGGCCATGTTCGACTACGCCGTGCTGGACCGCCCGATCATCGCCTACGCCCCCGACTGGGACATCTACTCCGCCGTCCGCGGCACCTACTTCGACCTCCTGGAGGAACCGCCGGGCGCGGTGGCGACGACGCAGGAGCAGTTGCTGCGGCTGCTCGTGTCCGGCGCCTACGACAGCGCGGAGGCCGCGGAACGCAGGGACGCCTTCCGTCGGCGTTTCTGCGAGTTCGACGACGGACACGCGGCCGAACGCGTCGTACGCCGTGTCTTCCTGGGCGACCGCACTCCCCTGCCCGTCGTCCCGCTCGACGAACGCCCCCGCGTGCCCACCCCGGCTCAGGCGCTCGACATGGGCGAGGCGGCCTGAACCGCTCGGGAAACCGCGGGTGATATCGGGCCCGGAAACGAGAAAGTGAAGCCCGGTCCGAATACCTTCACGGAATTTCACGAAAAAAGCATGGGCGCGAAGGCGCTGTTTCGGACGGCGGCCCGGCTCCGGCAACCGAACTCGCCGGCCGGGCCGCCCCGGGCGGTCGTCCCCGAAGGCGCCCCGGCGTCTCCGGACGGCAACATCTGAGTCAAGTTCCGGCCCCGATCCCGGCCTCTCGCCGAGCGAAAGATCACAGTCCTCGGAGAACCGTCCGGGAGACCGCCGTCGGCCAGGCCCGTGCGCTGCCGGTTTGACCCACGACCCCCCTCATGTCAGGACAACAGGTCGAAGCCGGGGCCGAACTGGGGAGCGGGCCGCGTACAGTACGCTTCTCCAAACGTTAACCTGCACTTCTTGTGCCTCTCGCAGCCCGCCCCGGCCCGGCGCCGCGGGAGGCGGTTGAGTCTGACCGACAGTCCAGGAGCCCCCAGCATGACCGTTGCGAATGGAAGCACTTCGCCGAGGATCAGCGTTGTCCTACCCGTTTACAAGGTCCAGGGGTACCTTCGGGCGTGCTTGGATTCCATCCTTTCGCAGTCGTTCGGTGATTTCGAGGTCATTGCCATCGACGACTGCTCGCCGGACGCCTGCGGACGCATTCTCGACGAATACGCCGCCCTGGACAGCCGGGTCATACCCGTCCACCTGGAAGAGAACCGCGGTATAGGCAAGGCCCGGGACGCCGGTGCGCTGAAGTCCCGCGGCGATTACATCCTCTTCCTGGACAGCGACGACACCCTCGCCGAGGGCGCGCTGCAGGCGATAGCCGACCGTCTGGACGCCACCGGCGACCCGGACATCCTGCTGCTCAACCACGTCCGCACGTACTGGACCAACCGCGTCCAGGCGAGCGCCGCGGGCGAGATGCTCGCCGCCGCCGGCACCGACGTCTTCACCGCGCTGGAGCGTCCCGAGTACCTCACGATGTTCGCCGTCGTGTGGAACCGTGCCTACCGCCGCGAGTTCTACGTCGACAAGCACAACTTCACCTTCACCGACGGCATCTACGAAGACGCCCTCATGGTCTACAAGACCATGCTGACGGCAGAGCGCATCGCCGCCACGGACCACGTCTGCGTCGAGTACCGCCAGCGCCGCCAGGGCAACTCGATGCGCACCCCCGGCCGCAAGCACTTCGGCATCTTCCAGCAGTACGCGCGGCTCTTCGAGTTCCTCGACGAGCGGCCCCACCTGGAGCCGGTGCGGGCGCTGCTGTTCGAGCGCATGGCCAGCCACTTCCTGTTCACCCTCGCCCGCGAGGACCGCATCGTCCCCAAGGACCGGGCGGAGTTCTTCAAGCGGGCCTCGGCGCAGTACCGGCGCCTGAAGCCGCGCGGCTTCGTCGTTCCCGAGGGCTCCCAGGGCACCCGGTTCCAGCTGCTGGACCGCGGCTCCTACGCCGCGTACGCGGCCGTCACGTTCGCCGCGAACACCCGCCGCGAGGTCGTGCAGCGGGCCGCGAAGGCCAAGACCAAGCTCGGCAAGAGCGCCTACAACCGGCTCTACCGGCTGCACCTGCGCCGCCCGGTGAACGACAAGCTCGCCGTCTACGCCGCCTACTGGAACCGCGGCGTCGCCTGCAACCCCGCGGCGATCTACCACAAGGCCAAGGAGCTCGCCCCCGACGTCCACGGCGTCTGGGTCGTCAAGCCCAGCGAGGTCGAGAACGTCCCGGACGGCGTGGACTACGTGGTCGCCAACTCCCCGCGGTACTGGGAGGTCATGGCCCGCGCCAAGTACCTGGTCAACAACGTCAACTTCCCGAACAACATCGTCAAGCGCCCGGACCAGGTCTACCTGCAGACCCACCACGGCACGCCGCTGAAGCAGATGGGGATCGACCAGCAGAAGTTCCCCGCGGCCGCCAAGAACATGAGCTTCAGCAAGCTGCTGGAGCGGGCCGACAAGTGGGACCTGAGCCTGACCTCCAACCAGCACTCCACGGAGATCTGGGAGCGGGTCTACCCCTGCGCGTTCGAGGCGGTCGAGTACGGCTACCCCGCAACGACGTCTACTTCCACGCCACGCTCGACGACGTGGCCCGGATCCGCGCCGAGCTGGGCATCGAGCCCGGCAAGACCGCCATCCTCTACTGCCCGACGGTGCGCGACTACCAGAAGGGCTACGTGCCCCGCATCGACCTGGAGCGGTTCTGCCGCGAGCTCGGGCCGGACTACGTCGTGCTGGTGCGCACCCACTACTTCTACGGCGGCGACCCGGAGCTGGAGGCGCTGCAGGAGCGCGGCCTGATCAAGGACGTCTCGCGGTACCCGGTCGTCGAGGACCTCTGCCTGGCCGCCGACGCGCTGATCACGGACTACTCGTCCATCATGTTCGACTACGCCTGCCTGGACCGGCCGATCGTCACGTACGCGGACGACTGGGAGGTCTACAGCCGGTCCCGCGGCGTGTACTTCGACATCCTGTCCGGGCGGCCCGGCGAGACGCCCGGGGCGACCGCGACCAGCGAGCAGGAGCTCATCGAGGCGTTCCGGTCCGGTGCCTGGAAGAGCGACCGCGCGGCGGAGCTGCGGGCCGCCTTCCGCGAGCGGTTCGTGCAGTACGACGACGGGTACGCGGCCGAGCGCGTGGTGCGCCGCCTCTTCCTCGGCGAGGAGCCCTCCCCCGCGGTGCTGCCGCTGAGCGAGCGCACCCCGGCTCCCGCGCCGGCCGCCCTGACCGCCCGTATCGTGCGGCAGCGGACGGGTGAGACCGAGGCCGGCCTCGTCGACGCGTGACCCCGGCGTCCCCGCCGTCCACCGAGCTGGGCGGCGGGGACGCGCATGTGTACGCGGCACCCGGCTCCCCCGCAGAGCAAGCAACCCGAACGTCTCGAAAGGCCCAGGCATCCACATGGCCTCCCGCCTCAGCAAGGCTGTCATCCCCGCGGCAGGGCTCGGTACCCGGTTCCTGCCGGCGACGAAGGCCACTCCCAAGGAGATGCTGCCGGTCGTCGACAAGCCGGCGATCCAGTACGTGGTCGAGGAGGCCGTGGCCGCGGGCCTCGGTGACGTCCTCATGGTGACGGGCCGCAACAAGCGGCCGCTGGAGGACCACTTCGACCGCAACTACGAACTGGAGTCCGCCCTCGAGAAGAAGGGCGACGCCGAGCGCCTGGCGAAGGTCCAGGAGTCCAGCGACCTGGCGATGATCCACTATGTGCGCCAGGGGGACCCCAAGGGCCTCGGCCACGCGGTGCTGTGCGCCGCGCCGCACGTCGGCGACGAGCCCTTCGCGGTCCTGCTGGGCGACGACCTGATCGACCCGCGCGACCCGCTGCTGCAGCGCATGATCGAGGTGCAGGAGCAGTACGGCGGCAGCGTCGTCGCCCTCATGGAGGTCGCGCCCGAGCAGATCCACCTCTACGGGTGCGCCGCGGTGGAGGCCACCGCCGACGGCGACGTCGTCAAGGTGAGCGGGCTGGTGGAGAAGCCGGACCCGGCCGACGCGCCGTCCAACTACGCGATCATCGGCCGGTACGTCCTCGACCCCGCGGTGTTCGGGATACTGCGCACGACCGAGCCCGGCCGCGGCGGCGAGATCCAGCTCACCGACGCCCTCCAGCAGCTCGCCGAGGACGAGAAGGCCGGCGGCCCGGTGCACGGCGTGGTCTTCAAGGGCCGCCGCTACGACACCGGCGACCGCGGCGACTACCTGCGGGCCATCGTCCGGCTCGCGTGCGAACGTGAGGACCTGGGCCCGGACTTCCGGACCTGGCTGCGCGACTACGCCGACCGGGAACTCTGACGCACCGCCCGAGGCCGACGACGACGAATCCCTCGGCGGACCTTCCCGGTCCGCCGAGGGATTCCTCCGTTTCCGCAGACGGCGCGAACGCTCTGCGGAGCGCCCGTCAGAACGGCTCGAAGCCGTCGAACTCCCGCTCCGCCTCGTCCCGTTCCGCCTGCCGGTCCCGGCGACGCTGGGCCGCGGGGCGGGCGCCCTCGAACCGGTGGTCCTCGCCGCGCCTGCCGAGCATCTCGGCACCGGCGGTCACCGACGGCTCCCAGTCGAAGACGACCGCGTTGTCCTCGGGGCCGATGGCCACGCCGTCCCCGGCACGGGCACCGGCCTTCATCAGCTCCTCCTCGACGCCGAGGCGGTTGAGCCGGTCGGCGAGGTAGCCGACGGCCTCGTCGTTGTTGAAGTCGGTCTGGCGCACCCAGCGCTCCGGCTTCTCGCCGCGCACCCGGAACAGCGGCTCGCCGCCGGCCTCCTCGCGGGTGACGGTGAAGCCCGCGTCGTCCACGGCCTTGGGCCGGATGACGATGCGCGTCGCCTCCTCCTTCGGCCGCGCGGCGCGGGCCTTGGCCACCAGGTCGGCGAGGGCGAACGACAGCTCCCGCAGGCCGATGTGGGCGACGGCGGACACCTCGAAGACCCGGTAGCCGCGCGCCTCCAGATCGGGCCGGACCATCTCGGCGAGGTCCCGGCCGTCGGGCACGTCGATCTTGTTGAGGACGACGATGCGCGGACGGTTGTCCAGGCCGCCGTACTGGCGCAGCTCCTCCTCGATGACGTCGAGGTCGGAGACGGGGTCGCGGTCGGACTCCAGGGTGGCGGTGTCCAGGACGTGCACGAGCACGCTGCACCGCTCCACGTGCCGCAGGAACTCCAGGCCGAGGCCCTTGCCCTGGCTGGCGCCGGGGATGAGCCCGGGCACGTCGGCGATGGTGTAGACGGTGGAGCCGGCCGTGACCACGCCCAGGTTCGGCACGAGCGTGGTGAAGGGGTAGTCGGCGATCTTCGGCTTGGCCGCCGACAGCACCGAGATCAGCGACGACTTGCCCGCGCTCGGGTAGCCGACCAGCGCGACGTCGGCGACCGTCTTCAGTTCCAGGACGACGTCCCGCAGGTCGCCGGGCTCGCCGAGCAGCGCGAAGCCGGGTGCCTTGCGCCGGGCGGAGGCCAGGGCCGCGTTGCCGAGGCCGCCCCGGCCGCCCTGCGCGGCGACGTACGAGGTGCCGTGGCCGACCAGGTCGGCGAGGACGTTGCCCGCCTTGTCGAGGACGACGGTGCCGTCCGGCACCGGCAGGATCAGGTCCTGGCCGTCCTTGCCGGAGCGGTTGCCGCCCTCGCCGGGCTTGCCGTTGGTGGCCTTGCGGTGCGGGGAGTGGTGGTAGTCCAGCAGCGTGGTGACGGACTGGTCGACGGTGAGGATCACATCGC
This sequence comes from Streptomyces sp. SW4, assembly GCA_003248315.1. Lineage (GTDB taxonomy): Bacteria > Actinomycetota > Actinomycetes > Streptomycetales > Streptomycetaceae > Streptomyces. Next base: position 3,373,101 of record QKWM01000004.1, on the reverse strand, counting down.
CGCCCCGGCCGCCGTTGCCGCCGTCCGGGCCGCCGAGCGGCTTGAACTTCTCCCGATGGACGGAGGCACAGCCGTGGCCTCCGTTACCCGCGGCGACATGCAGTTCGACGCGGTCCACGAAGGTGGTCATGGTGGGGTGCCTCCAGAGACGTAACAGGTGAGGGGGGTCTTGACGACCGGGTCTTCCACCGGTCATAACACGCGAAAGGCGGACCCGCCTTCCCGGCAAGGGAAGTGAGGTCCGCCTCGCGAAACGATGCGTTCGGTCAGGCGACCGGAACGATGTTCACGACCTTGCGGCCACGGCTGGTGCCGAACTGCACCGAACCGGCCTGCAGCGCGAACAGCGTGTCGTCGCCGCCGCGGCCGACGCCGGCGCCCGGGTGGAAGTGGGTGCCGCGCTGGCGGACCAGGATCTCACCCGCGCTCACGACCTGACCGCCGAAGCGCTTCACGCCGAGCCGCTGGGCGTTGGAGTCGCGACCGTTCCGGGTGGACGATGCGCCCTTCTTGTGTGCCATGTCTCTTCAGTCCCTTACTTCGCAGCCGTGGGGATCTCAGTGACCTTGATCGCCGTGTACTGCTGGCGGTGGCCCTGACGACGGCGGTAGCCGGTCTTGTTCTTGTAGCGCAGAATGTCGATCTTCTGGCCCTTGTGGTGGTCCACGACCTCGGCCTGGACCTTGATGCCGGCCAGCACCCACGGGTCGCTGGTCACGGAGTCGCCGTCGACAACGAGCAGGGTCGAGAGCTCGACCGTGTCGCCGACCTTGGCGGTGGAAATCTTGTCAACCTCGACGATGTCGCCGACAGCAACCTTGTGCTGCCGACCACCGCTGCGCACGATCGCGTACACGCGGAACTCACTCTCTACGCTCGAAGAAACGGCACCCCCGCAGGCCAGCCGTCCCGCGCCGAACGCGGACGGCCTCTCCCGATCACGCTGCGCGCCCGGGAGGAAGAGGTTTACGGGGATGTGGCGGGTCAGTGGACACGCCGACGGTCAAGGTTACGGGGCCGCCGCGCGGGGGTCAAACCGGACCCCCGCGGCCCCGGCCGGGCTCAGCCGGTGACGGACGCGACGGAGGCCACGTACTGCGCGTACCGCTCCGCGATCCGTGCCGCCGGCAGGTCGAGGTGCTCCAGGATCGTGTACCGGCCGGGCCGGGTCTGCGGGGCGAACTCCACGGCCCGGACGAACTCCTCGTCGGTGAACCCGATCTCCTCCGCCACCACCGGCAGCCCGTGCCTGCGCAGCGCCCCGGCCATCCGGCGCGCGGCCTCCGCCTCGCCGCGCAGGTGCGTGGCGAAGGCTGCGCCGATGCCGACCTGCTCGCCGTGGGCCGCGGCCCGCCCGGCGTAGAGCAGGTCCAGCGCGTGGCTGATCTCGTGGCAGGCGCCGGAGGAGGGCCGGCTGTGGCCCGCGATCGACATGGCGATCCCGGACAGCACCAGGCCCTCGGCGAGCACGGTCAGGAAGCCGTCGTCGCCGCAGCCGCCCGGGTGGCGCAGCACGGCCTCGCCGGCCTGCCGGGCCATCGCGGCGGCGATGCCGTCGATCCGCTCGCCGTTGACCCGGTTGGCCAGCTCCCAGTCCGCGACGGCGGAGATGTTGGACAGCGCGTCGCCGATACCGGAGCGGACGAACCGCACGGGAGCCTCGCGGATCACCGACAGGTCGGCCACGATCGCGACGGGCGTGGGCACGCCGTACGAGCCGCGGCCCGCGTCGTTGGCGAGGATCGACACCGGGGAGCAGATGCCGTCGTGCGAGAGGTTGGTGGCGACCGCGACCATGGGCAGGCCGATGCGGGCGGCCGAGTACTTCGCGCAGTCGATGACCTTGCCGCCGCCGAGCCCGACGACCGCGTCGTAGCGGCCGCCCTTCATCTCGTCCGCCAGCCGCACCGCGTCGTCGATCGTGCCGCCGCCCACCTCGAACCAGTCGGCGCCGGGCAGGGCCGGCGCCAGCCGTTCCCGCAGCCGGGCGCCGGAGCCGCCGCTGACCGCGACGGCGATGTGGCCGGTCGGGGATATGCGCTGGTCCACCAGGACGCCGGCGAGGTCGTCGAGGGCACCGGGCCGGATGTCGACGACGACCGGCGAGGGAATGAGCCTGGTCAGTACCGGCACGCGATCTCCCGTCCCCTGGCGAGGTCGTCGTGGTTGTCGATCTCGACCCAGCTGACGTCGCCGATCGGGGCCACGTCGACCTTGAAGCCGCGGTCGACCAGCTCCTGGTAGCCGTCCTCGTAGTACAGCTGCGGGTCGCGCTCGAAGGTCGCCTTCAGCGCGTCGGCCAGCTCGGCGGCGGCCTCGCCCTCGATCAGGGTCACGCCGATGTACTCGCCGGTCGCCTCCGCCGGGTCCATCAGCTTCGTGATCCTCCGGACGCCCTTCTCCGGGTCGGCGACGACCTTCATCTCCTCGTCGGCGAGCTGCTTGACCGTGTCCAGCGCCAGGATGATCCTCTTGCCGTCGCCGCGGGCCGCGAGCAGCGTCTTCTCGACCGAGACCGGGTGCACGGTGTCGCCGTTGGCGAGGATCACGCCGTCCTTCAGCGCGTCCCGGCCGCACCACAGGGAGTAGGCGTTGTTCCACTCCTCGGCCTTGTCGTTGTCGATGAGGGTGAGCTTCAGCCCGTACTTCGCCTCCAGCGCCGCCTTGCGCTCGTACACGGCCTCCTTGCGGTAGCCGACGATGACCGCCACCTCGGTCAGCCCCACCTCGGCGAAGTTGGCCAGGGTCAGGTCCAGGACGCTGAGCGCGTCCTGGGAACCTTCGTTCGCCACGGGCACCAGGGCCTTGGGCAGGGTGTCGGTGTAGGGCCGCAGGCGGCGTCCGGCGCCGGCCGCGAGCACGAGGCCTATCATCGCGGTTCTCTCCTTACTGGCGGTGCTGCGGGCGCGCGAGGGGCCCGGCGCCCGGGTGAGGTGCCGTCGGCCCCGGGGAAACGTGTGGTCCTGCCCGCGAGCGGACAGGACCACACGTACGGCGCCGGGGCTCAGCCCTCGTCGGTCACGGCGCTGACCGAGGACGGGGCGGACTGCTCCGCCGCCGCGGTCTTCTTGGCCGTGGCCTTCTTGGCGGTCGTCTTCTTCGCCGCCGTCTTCTTGGTGGTGGCGGCCTTCTTGGCCGTCGCCTTCTTGGCGGCCGTCTTCTTCGCCGCCGTCTTCTTGGTGGTGGCGGCCTTCTTCGCCGTCGCCTTCTTGGCCGCCTTGCGGGCGGTCTTCTTGGCCGGCGCGGCCTCGGCTGCCTCCGCCTCGGCCGGGGCCTCGGGCTGTGCGGCGGCGGCCGGCTCGGCCGGGGCCTGCGCAGACGCCGGGGCCTCCGCCTCGGCCGGCGTCTGGCCGGCCGGCGTCTGTGCGGCCGGGGCGGACGGGACGACCACGACGGCCGTCTCCACCGGTGCGGTCGGCGCGGTGGGCTTGCGCACGGCCCGGCGCCGCGGACGGGCCGGGGCGGCGGACTCGGCCGGCGCGGTGGACTCGGCCGGGGCCTCGGGCTGTTCCGCGGCGGCCGGCTCGGGCGCCCGGTCGGCACTCGGCTCGGCGGCCGGCGTCTCCGGGACGGTCACCACGGCGGCCTCGGCCCCCGCGGGGGAACCGGCGGGCGCGGACACCTTGCGGGTCGCCCGGCGGCGCGTACGGCCCTTGGGCGCGGCCTCCTCGGCGGCCGGAGCCTCACGGGTGGCCGCGGCGTGCGCGCCGGAGACCGCGTCCTCGACGGCAGCGGGCTCCGCCAGCACCTCGGCGGCCGGCTCCTGCCGCACGGGACGCTCGATCTCCTCCTGGACCGTGACGTCCTGCGCGGTCGGCGCCTCGGCCGGGGCCTGCTCGGGCTCGGCCTTCGCCTTGCCCCTGCCGCCCCTGGCGGCCTTGGCCCCCTTGGCGGCGGGCGCCTCCTCGGCCTGCTCGGCCTGCTCGGGCTCGGCCGTACGGGGGCGCCGGCCGGGGCGGACGCCCGCCGGCTCGCCCGGCGCCGCGTACGCCCGCGCTTGGCCGCGGCCTCCGCCTCGGCGACGCTGCTGAACAGCTCCTCGTCGGGCGCGAAGTCCGGGGAGGGCAGCGCGGCCGGCGCGGCGGCCTCGACGGCGACCTCCGCCTCGGACTCGGTCTCCGCCTCCTGCTCCGCGGTCTCGGCGGCCTCGACGGCGGCCACGGCCTCGTGCTCGTGCGGCTGCTCCGCGGCACCGGCGCGGGCCCGCTTGCGGCGCTTGCCCCCGCCGTTGCCGGCGGCGGACGGCTGGTCGAGGTGGACGATCACCCCGCGGCCGTTGCAGTGGACGCAGGTCTCCGAGAACGACTCCAGGAGCCCCTGGCCGACCCGCTTGCGGGTCATCTGGACCAGGCCCAGCGAGGTGACCTCGGCGACCTGGTGCTTCGTACGGTCCCGGCCCAGGCACTCCAGCAGGCGCCGCAGCACCAGGTCCCGGTTGGACTCCAGCACCATGTCGATGAAGTCGATCACGATGATGCCGCCGAGGTCGCGCAGCCTGAGCTGGCGCACGATCTCCTCGGCCGCCTCCAGGTTGTTCCTGGTGACCGTCTCCTCGAGGTTGCCGCCCTGGCCGGTGAACTTGCCGGTGTTGACGTCGACCACGACCATCGCCTCGGTCCGGTCGATGACCAGCGAACCGCCGCTGGGCAGCCAGACCTTGCGGTCCAGGGCCTTGGCGAGCTGCTCGTCGATCCGGTACGTGGCGAAGACGTCGACGTCGCTTGTCCACCGGGACAGGCGGTCGGCGAGGTCCGGCGCCACGTGCGAGACGTAGCCGTGGATGGTCTCCCACGCGTCGTCGCCGCTGACGACGACCTTGGAGAAGTCCTCGTTGAAGATGTCGCGCACGACCCGGACGGTCATGTCCGGCTCGCCGTACAGCAGCGTCGGCGCGTTGCCGTTCTTGGCCTTCTTCTGGATCTCCTCCCACTGCGCCTGGAGCCGCTCGACGTCGCGGCGCAGCTCGTCCTCGCTGGCGCCCTCGGCGGCGGTGCGCACGATGACGCCCGCGTCCTCGGGACGATCTTCTTGAGGATGGTCTTCAGCCGGGCCCGCTCGGTGTCGGGCAGCTTGCGGCTGATGCCGGTCATCGAGCCCTCGGGCACGTAGACCAGGTAGCGGCCGGGGAGGGAGACCTGGCTGGTCAGGCGGGCGCCCTTGTGGCCGATCGGGTCCTTCGTGACCTGCACGAGCACCGACTGGCCGGACTTCAGGGCGGACTCGATGCGGCGCGGCCCGCCCGCCATGCCCAGCGCCTCGAAGTTGACCTCACCGGCGTACAGCACGGCGTTGCGGCCCTTGCCGATGTCGATGAAGGCGGCCTCCATCGACGGCAGGACGTTCTGCACCTTGCCGAGGTAGACGTTGCCGACGTACGAGACGGCCTGCTCCTTGTTGACGTAGTGCTCGACGAGCACCCCGTCCTCCAGGACGCCGATCTGCGTGCGGTCGCCGTGCTGGCGGACGACCATCACGCGCTCGACGGCCTCGCGGCGGGCCAGGAACTCCGCCTCGGTGATGATCGGGACGCGGCGGCGGCCCTGCTCGCGGCCCTCACGGCGGCGCTGCTTCTTCGCCTCCAGGCGCGTGGAGCCCTTGATGGACTGCACCTCGTCGGAGGGCTCCGCCTTCGCGCGGGCTCGCGGACCTTGACGACCGTGCGCTCCGGGTCGTCGGCGGACGGCTCGGCCTCCGGGGAGGCGTCGCCGGCGCGGCGGCGACGACGGCGGCGGCGACGGCTGCTGCTGGAGCCGCTCGCGGCGCTCTGCTCCTCGCCGCGGTCCCCGGTCTCCTCGGCCGCCTCCTCGGCGTCCTCCTCGACCTGCTCGGCGGTGTCCTCGGCGTCCTGGACCGCCTGCGTGACGGCGGCCTTCTCGGTGTCGGCGTCCAGCGCGTCACCGGAGTCCGCGTCGGCGGAGTCGCCCCGGCGGCGGCGACGGCCGCCCCGGCGCCGACGGCGGCGCGAACCGGTCTCCTCGCCGGCGTCGCCCTCGTCGTGGTACTCGGCCTCGTCGGTCTCGTCGGCCTCGTCGGCCTCGTCCTCGGTGTCCTGCTCGTCGGCGGCGGACTCGGCGGACTCGGCGGCCCGGTCCTCGGTCTCCTCGGCGGCGGCTCCCCGGCGGCGCCGGCGACGGCGGCCTCCGGCGGCCTGCTCCTCGGCGGGCTCCTCGGTCCGCTGCGGCGCCACGGCCTCGGGCGCCTCCTCGACCTCGGCCTCGGACGCCTCCGCGGCGGCCTCGGCGGCGGCGCGCTCGGGCGTCTGGAACCGGGGCTCGGTGAAGACCGGCGGCTGGAAGAGGGCGACGGCGGGCCGTGCCGGGCGCTGCGGCGCCTCGGCCCGGGCGGGCTCGGCGGCGGGCGCGGCGGGGCGGCGGACTCGGTGGCGGCGGGCGCGGCGAAGCCGGTGGCGGCCTTGCGGACGGCGCGACGGCGCGTGCGGCCCTTCGGGGCGGCCTCCTCGGCGGCGGGCGCGGCCGGAGCGGTGGGCTCGGTGGCGGCGACCGGCTCGGTGGTGGGCGCGGCCTTGCGGGCGGACGCCTTCCCGGCGGGGGCCTTCTCGGCGGGGGCCTTCTCGGCGGCAGTCGCGGCCTTGCCGGCGGGGGCCTGCTCCGCGGCGGGGGCGGCCTGCTCGGCGGCGGGGCCGGGGTCTCGGTGGCCGCTGCCTCGGGCGCCTCGGCGGAGCCGGTGGATCCGACGGCTTCGGCGGCTTCGGCGGCGGTCGGCGTGGAGGTGCGCCGGGTGGCTCGGCGGCGCGTACGGCGAGGAGCCGCGTCCTCGGCGGGCGCGTCCTCGGCGGGCGCGGACTCGGCGGCCTCGACCGGCGCGGCGGACTCGGCGGTCCCCTCGGACTCACCGGTCGCGGCGGCCTCGGTGGCCCCGGGCTCCGGGGCGGTGGCCGCGGCGGGCGCGGAGAGGGTGCGCGTGGCACGGCGGCGCGTACGGCGCGGCGCGGGGCTCTCGGTGACCGCGGCGGCCTCGGTCGCCGCGACGGTCTCCTCGGCCTGCGCCTCGTCCTCCTCGGTCCCGGTCCCGGTCTCGGCGGGCGCCGGTACGACGGTCTCGGCGGCCTCCGCCGCGGCGGGGGCGCCGGCGGGCGCGGAGGCCCGGCGGACGACGCGGCGCCGGGGCGGCCGGCGGGTACGGACTCCGTGCCGCCCGTCTTCCCGGCAGCGGCCTCGGGGGCCTCGGCTGGCGTCTCCGTGCGGGTGGTGTCCCCGCCGTCGACGGCCTCGGCGACGTCCTCCGTCCCGGCGACCTGGACGGCCGGCTCGACGGTCTCCACCGGGGTTTCGGAGGAGGCGGCCGGCGGACCCGCCGGCCGGGACGCGGCCCGGCGCCGGCGGCGCGGCGGCAGGGTGTCGCTGGGGGTGTTCGATGCGGAGCCCGTGGCGGACTCGGTGGCTTCGGTCGGTTCGAGCATGCGGGCGTTTCTCCCGTCGGGCTCCCGGGCGCCGCGCCTGGTCCGGCGTCGATCGAGTCGACCGCCGGTGACGTCCGCGGCTCGCGCGGTGCGCGGTGCCGCCGTCCGGGGCGCGGGCGCCGCTCGGGAGCTTCCTGTGTCCTGTCTCGCCGGTTCCGTACGCCTTGTCGCGTACGGCCTGGCGAAAGTCTTCTGGTCGGTGCGCTGCCCGACCCAGGTGGCTCCCGAGTTCGAGGGCGGCGCTTACGACGTCCGTCCCTACGCGGAACCTTCCTTACGCCGGCGCCGTCGCGGCGGCAGTGGCGGCGGCCTTGTGCGGCGCGGTCGCTGCTGCCTCGCGGTCGGGCGCGAGCGGGTCGGTCACCGTGCCGGTCTCTTCATCGAACAGCCCCTGCGCCAGCCTGGTCACCGCTGCGGGGACCGGCGGCGCCAGGTCGGCCACGGCGCGGAGACCGGACAGGACGTCGTCGGGTCGTACGGCAGGCGTCACGTGCCGAACAACCAGCCGCAGTATCGCACAGGGCTGGTCGGTCGGCCTATCAGCCGGAGAACCGTGCGTTTCCGTGCTCTCGAGACTCACGACGGCGGAGCGGGCGTCGAAGGTGCGCATCCCGTTCTTCGTCCTGCGCTGGACCTCGACGGTCTCGGCCGCGTTGAAGGCCTCGACCGCGCGGCGGGCGTCGGCCGGGTCCACCCCGTCCAGCCGCAGCTCCCACACGGAAGCCGTCAGCCGGTCGGCGAGCCCGGACGTGTGCGCCTCGACCGCGTCGACGATGTCGAGCCCGGCGGGCAGCGACGCGTCGAGAAGCACCCTCAGCTGCTCCGGGTCGCGCGCCTCGGTGAGCGCGATCTCGAGGTACTCCGCCTCACTGCCCGTGCCGGTGGGTGCGGCATTGGCGTACGACACCTTCGGGTGCGGCGTGAACCCCGCCGAGTACGCCATGGGCACCTCGGCGCGGCGCAGCGCACGCTCGAAGGCGCGCTGGAAGTCACGGTGGCTGGTGAACCGGAGGCGGCCGCGCTTGGTGTACCGCAGACGGATGCGCTGCACCGCGGGTACCGGCGGCGGGCCTTCGGGCTGTCGCTTGCCCAGTGTCGTTCAGTCCTTCGTGAGAGCGGTCGTACTGCCACCAAGAGTACGTCGCCCGCCGCCGGAAGGTTCCCGCCGGTCCACCGCGGGCGGCCGTTCCGGCTGTCCGAACAGCATCCGGCGCAGGTCGGCGCGGGCCTGCCGGACGGAGGCGCGGGCGGCGTCGAGCGCCCGGCGGGAGGCCGCGGCGACGGGCCGCAGCACGGCGTCGCGGACCAGGTGCCCCACGGGCGTCAGCACCGTCCGGTAGACCCGGCGCACCGGTTCCACGAAGATCCACCGCAGGAGTGTCGCGAAGAACCGTCCGACGGCACGCGAGACGTGCCCGGCCACCCGCCAGGCGTGCCCCAGGGCGTCCGCGATCTCGCGTCCGGCCACCGCGAGGACCCGGCCCACGGGCACCAGCACCCACCGCCACAGGGCCCGGGCGGGAAGCACCAGCAGGATCCGGGCCGTCCAGTACAGCGCGACGCCGATCCCGGTGACGACGGTCCGCACGCACCAGGCGACGGCCCGCCCGACGGGAGCCAGCACCCACCGGTACACCCACACCGCCGGTACGACGACGAGGAGGTGCCCCAGCCGGGCCAGAGCGCTCCCGACGGCGGCGAGACCCGCGCCGATGCCCCTGAGCACCCACAGCACGGCATGCCCGACCGGTGTCAGCACGCGCGCGTACAGCCACAGCAGCCCGTGTCCGACGGGGACCAGCAGCCACCGGTACAGCCACCCGGCCGGCACGACGACCAGCACCTTCCCCAGCCAGGCGAGCCCGCGTCCCACGGGCACCAGGACATACCGCCACAGGGCGACGAACGGCCACACGAACAGGGCCCGCCCGACCCATGCCAGGGCCCGCCCGACGGGCCGCAGCACGGCGTCGTACAGGAACCGCCCGGCGACCACGAGCGCGTCCCACACCACGCGCACGGGCACGACGAGAACGAAGACGACGATCCGCACCGGCACCCGGACCGCGACCGTCAGACACCCCTGGGGCGCCGGCTCCGACGCCTTCTGCAGTTCCATACCCATGGAGACGCCATCCGGCCCACTGCGGATGCACGTCCTGCCCGGCGGACGCAGCCCTACTCGACGTCGATGCCGTGCTCCTGGACCAGCTGTTCCAGGCCTCCCGTGTACCCCTTGCCGCCGAGCACGAAGTCCCAGTCACCGTTGCTCCTGCGCCTGAAGGAGCCGAGCACCAGCGCGGTCTCCCGGGCGCGCCCGTCGGAGACCTCCAGCCGTCCCAGCTCGGTCAGTGCCGGGTCCAGCAGCCGGATGCGGGCGTCGGTGAAGCCGGAGAGATCGGCGTCCGGGTTCACCTCCGGGTCGACGGCGGCCACCAGCACCAGCCGGTCGGCGGCCTGCGGCAGCGCGTCGAAGGAGACGCGGATGGCCGCCTTGTCCGGCTCGGCCGCGGGCACCGCACGGACCGATCCGTCCGGTGTCCGCGGGTTGTTGAAGAAGACGAAGTGCTCTTCGCTGAGGACACGGCCGCCACGGCAGACCAGCGCGCACACGTCGAGCGCGACGCTGCCGGACCACGCCATGCCCAGCACGTTGTAGTCGTCCGGCACAGGCGCGGGGTCGGGCGGCGCCGGCCGCGCCGGGGCGGCCCGGCCCTCGCCCAGGCGTCCGCGAAGACCGTGCCGGTGCAGCAGGTCCACGAGCTCACCGCCCGAGACGAGCTCCAGCGGCTTGCCCCGGCGAAGGTGTGCGAGCCGGGGCCGAAACCCGACGTGGTGACCAGGACGCCCTTGTTGGCGCCGGCGTCCTGGACCGTGCCGTACAGGTCGCGCACCGCCGTGGGCGGCACCGTGGAACGGTAGCGCTTCACCTGGACGACGATCTTGCCGCCCCGGATGGGCGTCGGGTCCGTCGCGTCGACGTCCACGCCACCGTCGTGGGAGCGCTGTGTGGTCACGGCCTCCATGCCCATGGCACGGAAGAGGTCGGCGACGAGCGATTCGAACGCGACCGGGTCCATGGTGTACAGGTCCGGTTCGTGATCGCCGCCGTGGGCGGCCACCGGGCTCCCGACGTCCTGGGGCCGTCTGCTCGGCCGCACGGAGGTGAGCTGGTCGGGCCGTGCCGCGAGCTGGCCCCTGAGCGCGTCGGTCAGGCAGCTCACCGGCTCGACCTGCTCCAGGCGGAGGTCGGTGAACGCCGCTCGCGACGCCATGACGGTCGCCAGGCAGACCTGCGTCCGCCGCCCGGTCGCGGGGTCGGGAGCGTCCACGAACCCGTTCACGACCACGGAGTCGAGGCTGCCGTACTCGTCCGCGGCGAAGAGCTGGTGCAGCACCAGGAGCACGCTCTGCCCCAGCACCTCCCGGTACAGCGCCCGGCGTTGGCCGACCGGACGCGGCGCCTCCCGGTACCGGTCCTCCCGGTACAGGTACCGCACGGACTTCGCCTCCGGTACGACGTCGTACGCGGGCATCTCCCAGTCCAGTACCAGCTGGCGCCCCGCTGCGTCGTAGGCCGCCGCCACCTGCCGGGGAAACTCCTGCGGCCAGGCCGTCGACGCGTAGAGCACCGCGGAGAAGTACTCGACCACCGCGTCGGGGTCGCCGCGTCCGACCCCCTCGGTCGTCGCCGCGACCCCGGCGTTGTGCCGGCGCACCTCGGCCAGCCGGGCCTCCGCCCTGCGATCGTGCTCCCGCTGTAACGCGGCCACCTGCTGCTGTCGCTGTGCCTCGGCGGCCTGCGCGGCGTGCCAGTCGCGCTCGAACCGGGCCTGCGCCTCGGCCTGCGCCTGGGCGCGCCGGCCGGCGGTCCAGCCGCCGTGCGCCTGGTACCGGCGCGGATCGGGCAGCGGCACGGGCCGGGCGAGGTGCCCCGGGTCGAACGGCGGGACGTCCTCCGCGCGCATCAGGGACGAGGCCCTGAAGGCCGGCCCCCGGCAGCCCGTGGCGAGCAGACTCCGCAGGCCGGCGACCTGGTCCTCCAGGTCCTGCGTACGCCGCTGGGCCTCCGCCTGGCAGTGGTCGCGGTGTCCCTGCGCCGCCAGCCGCTGATGCTCCCGTGCCTGGCGTGCCTCCTCCCGGCGCCGTCTCGCCTCGGCTTCCGCCTGACGTTGTTGCTGACGCTGTATCTCAGCCCACGCACCGACAAAACCAGCAGAGCGACGACTCATGCGCTACAGGCCCTCCCCAGGACGTCGGCATCGCCGACCACACCCCGGTTGTCCCCACAACCGGTGGTAAGGGGACGACTGTATCCAGCGATCGCCGCCCCGGACATCGCCTTGCGGACGTCACCTGGCGCGCCCATGCCTGAGCCCCCTCCCGGGCGGGAGGGGGCTCAGGCATGGGCGGGGTGCGTCAGTGGGTGTGGGCGCTCGGGGCGGGGGCGCTGTTCTTGACCGTCAGGGGCAGCAGCTTCTTGCCGGTCGGGCCGATCTGGATGTGGGTGTCCATCTGGGGGCACACACCGCAGTCGAAGCACGGGGTCCAGCGGCAGTCCTCGACCTCGGTCTCGTCGAGGGCGTCCTGCCAGTCCTCCCAGAGCCAGTCCTTGTCGAGGCCCGAGTCGAGGTGGTCCCAGGGAAGGACCTCCTCGTAGGTGCGCTCACGGGTGGTGTACCAGTCGACGTCCACGCCGTACGGCTCCAGCGCCTTCTCCGCGCAGGCCATCCAGCGGTCGTACGAGAAGTGCTCGCGCCAGCCGTCGAAGCGGCCGCCGTCGTCGTAGACGGCGCGGATGACGGCGCCGACGCGGCGGTCGCCGCGGGAGAGCAGGCCCTCGACGATGCCGGGCTTGCCGTCGTGATAGCGGAAGCCGATGGAACGGCCGTACTTCTTGTCGCCGCGGATCTTGTCGCGGAGCTTGGCGAGGCGCTCGTCGGTCTCCTCGGCGGAGAGCTGCGGGGCCCACTGGAAGGGCGTGTGCGGCTTGGGGACGAACCCGCCGATCGACACCGTGCAGCGGATGTCGTTGGACTTCGAGACCTCGCGGCCCTTGGCGATGACCTTCGTCGCCATGTCGGCGATCTGGAGGACGTCCTCGTCGGTCTCCGTGGGCAGGCCGCACATGAAGTACAGCTTCACCTGCCGCCAGCCGTTGCCGTACGCGGTGGCGACCGTGCGGATCAGGTCCTCCTCGGAGACCATCTTGTTGATGACCTTGCGGATGCGCTCCGAACCGCCCTCGGGGGCGAACGTCAGGCCCGAGCGGCGGCCGTTGCGGGTCAGCTCGTTGGCCAGGTCGATGTTGAAGGCGTCGACGCGGGTCGAGGGCAGGGAGAGGCCGATCTTGTCGTCCTCGTAGCGGTCGGCGAGACCCTTGGCGATGTCGCCGATCTCCGAGTGGTCCGCGGAGGAGAGCGAGAGCAGGCCCACCTCCTCGAAGCCCGTCGCCTGCAGGCCCTTCTCGACCATCTCGCCGATGCCGGTGATCGACCGCTCGCGCACCGGGCGGGTGATCATGCCGGCCTGGCAGAAGCGGCAGCCGCGGGTGCAGCCGCGGAAGATCTCCACGGACATGCGCTCGTGGACCGTCTCGGCCAGCGGGACGAGCGGCTGCTTGGGGTAGGGCCACTCGTCGAGGTCCATGACCGTGTGCTTGGACACGCGCCACGGCACGCCCGAACGGTTGGGGACCACACGGGCGATACGGCCGTCGGGGAGGTACTCGACGTCGTAGAAGCCGGGCACGTAGACGCCGCCCGTCTTCGCCAGGCGGAACAGCAGCTCCTCGCGGCCGCCGGGGCGGCCCTCCGCCTTCCAGGCGCGGATGATCGCGGTGATCTCCAGGACCGCCTGCTCGCCGTCGCCGATCACCGCGCAGTCGATGAAGTCGGCGATGGGCTCGGGGTTGAAGGCCGCGTGGCCGCCGGCCAGGACGATCGGGTCGTCCGGGCCGCGGTCCTTGGCCTCGAGCGGGATCCCGGCCAGGTCGAGGGCGGCGAGCATGTTGGTGTAGCCCAGCTCCGTGGAGAAGGACAGGCCGAGGACGTCGAAGGCCTTCACCGGGCGGTGGCTGTCCACCGTGAACTGGGGGACGCCGTGCTCGCGCATCAGCTCCTCCAGGTCCGGCCACACGCTGTACGTGCGCTCGGCCAGGACGCCCTGCTGCTCGTTCAGGACCTCGTAGAGGATCATGACGCCCTGGTTGGGCAGGCCGACCTCGTAGGCGTCGGGGTACATCAGGGCCCAGCGGACGTCGCAGGAGTCCCAGTCCTTGACCGTGGAGTTGAGCTCGCCGCCGACGTACTGGATCGGCTTCTGCACATGCGGGAGCAGCGCTTCGAGCTGCGGAAACACAGAAGACACGGACTCGGTGGCTTCGGCAGGCATCTCGCGGAACCTTCGTGTGCTGGCTGGGGGTCCCCCGGCCGGAGGCTGGGGGCGGGTGACCATCCAGACTAACCCGACCGGCCGGATCCCCCGAACCGCCTACGGAAGGCCCGGGAACACCGGCCCGCCCCGCATCGTCTCCCACAGCGCGGGCAGCGCCGCCTCGGCCTCCGCGGCGCGGCGCTCCTCGCGGCCGTAGAGCAGGCCGTACGTGAAACTGCTCTCACCGGCGTCGTGCGCCTGCCGGGCCAGGCCGCGCAGGGCCTCGCGGGTCATCACGCTGTCCTGGTGCTCGCCGAGGAGCTGCTGGAGCGATCTCATCGACAGCACGAGGCCCGCGGCCGGCTCGCCGAGCAGTCCCACGGCCGCCTCGGCCGCGTACCGGGTCCGCTTGGCCTCCTTGCGGGCGTCGTGCAGCGCCAGGTCGCGCTCGGGCCCCGGGGGCAGGGCGAGGGCCCTCTCGACCAGCTCGGCGACCCGGCCGAAGTCCTTGCGCACCGCCGCCGCGACCACCTTCCCCGCTTTCCGGGCGCGGGCCGGGGCGCGCAGCGGGGGGTCGGCGAGCAGTTCGTCGAGGGAGGCGAGCAGGGCCAGATAGCGCCGGCCGTCGAGGACGGCGGTCAGCCGGCGCCGGGAGCCGCCGCCGCGGGCGTGCGACCAGGTGCGCAGGCGGGTGCGGACGGGGCCGGTGACCAGGGGGCGCGGCAGGCCGGCGAGGGCGGCGGTGAGGCGCTCGGTGAGGACCTCCTGGTCGCGGCCGGCGCCCAGTTCCGCGGCCAGCCACTTCAGCTCGGCGCCGATCGGGTCGGTGGCGGCCCGGTCGAGGACCCTGGCGTAGGACCGGAACGCGCTGCGCAGGCGGCGGGTGGCGACGCGCATGCGGTGCACGGAGTCGGGGACGTCCCGGCGCACGTCGGGGTCGAGGGCGACGAGGGCGTCCCGCTGGGCGCGGACGTAGGCGAGCACGTGCTCGCCGGCGGTGACCGGGGGCGGGGGCGAGGCGTGCCGCGCACGCTGCCCGGGGGCGTGCCCGACGGTGACCTTCCCGGGAGTGTGCTCGACGGTGACCTTCCCGGGGGCGAGCCCGACGGTGGCCTTCCCGGGGGCGTGCCCGACGGTGGCCTTCCCGGGGGCGTGTTCCGCGGTGGCCCGCTTCCCCGACGCCCCGTCCGCGGACGCCCGCTTGCCCGAGGCCCCCTTCACGGACGCCCGCTTTTCCGGCTTCCCCGCGGACGCCCGCTCCTCGGACGCGCGGCGCGTCTTCGCCTTCTTCGGTGCCGTCTCGGCCAGGGCCCTGGCCAGCTTGGACGCCGAACGGGAGGGGCGTACGCCCGCCTTGCGGAGCCGTTTGTCGATCTTGTCGAGGAGGGCGGGGTCACCGCCGTCGGCCAGCTCGACCTCGATCTCGGACCACTGGGCGGCCGCGCCGGCGCCCGGTCCGGCGAGGCGTTCGGCGTGGACGGCGTCGACACCGACCTCGGCGAGGAGACGGCCGTCGGCGTCGACGAGGTCGCGGACGTCCCGTTCGCTGACCACGCGGACGACGGGGATCAGCTCGATGTCGCGGACACGGGAGCGGACCAGGCCGGCGAGGGCGCGCGGGACGCGGTCGGAGAGCGGGGCCCGGATCTCGTCGCGGACTCCGGGGGCGACGGGCAGTTTCAGATGCCAGCCGGCGTCGGAGCCGCCGGTGCGGCGGCGCAGGGTGATGGCGGAGGCGGCGAGGCGTTCGTCGGGGGTGTCGTAGTAGGTGGCGTCGAGACGGGCGACGCCCTTGTCGACGACGGCTGCGATGCCGGCGACGCCGGTCAGGTCGGGGAGGCCGCTGTCGTTCGACTCGTACTTCCGCTCGATCTCTCGCTTGGTGTCCGCCATGGGGTGAATCTAGTCCCGTCGGTGGAGCGGGTCACGGGCACGGACTGCCCGTGCCGCCCCTGGCCGGGCGGCACGGGGGGCGCCGTCATGCCGACATCGGGCGTTGGACCGTGATCGACTGGAGCAGGCCCACCGCCATCCACACGGCGAACATCGACGAGCCTCCGTACGACACGAACGGCAGCGGCAGGCCCGTCACGGGCATGATCCCGAGGGTCATGCCGATGTTCTCGAAGGTCTGGAAGGCGAACCAGGCGACGATGCCCGCGGCGACGATCGTGCTGTACAGGTCGGTGGCGTCCCGGGCGATGCGGCAGGCACGCCACAGGACGATGCCCAGCAGGACGATGATGAAGCCGGCCCCGACGAAGCCCAGCTCCTCCCCGCCACCGTGAACACGAAGTCGGTCTGCTGCTCGGGGACGAACTGGCCGGTGGTCTGCGAGCCGTTGAACAGGCCGGCGCCGGTGAGGCCGCCGGAGCCGATGGCGATACGGGCCTGGTTGGTGTTGTAGCCCACGCCCGCCGGGTCCAGCTCGGGGTTGGCGAAGGCCGCGAACCGGTTGATCTGGTAGTCGTCCAGGATGCCCAGTTGCCAGACCGCGATCGACCCGATCGCACCGGCGCTGATCAGCCCGAGCACCCAGCGGTTCGAGGCCCCGGAGGCGAGCAGCACGCCCAGCACGATGACGACCATCACCATGACCGACCCCAGGTCGGGCATGAGCATCACGATCAGCGAGGGCACCACGGCCAGGCCGAGCGCCTGGAGCACCGTCCGGTGGTCGGGGTACTGCTTGTCCCCCGCGTCCACCCGGGTCGCCAGCAGCATCGCCATGCCCAGGATGATCGTGATCTTCACGAACTCGGAGGGCTGGAGGGAGAAGCCGCCGGGCAGCTTGATCCAGGAGTGGGCGCCGTTGATCGTCGTCCCGAGGGGTGTGAGCACCAGCAGGATCAGGAACACCGAGGCGCCGTACAGGATCGGCACGGCGGTGCGCAGCGTGCGGTGCCCGAGCCAGATCACGCCGATCATCAGGGCGATCCCGATGCCGGTGTTGAGCAGGTGCCGGACGAGGAAGTAGTACGGGTCGTCCTGGTTGATGTCCGTGCGGTTGCGGGTGGCGGAGAAGACCAGCAGCGAGCCGAGCAGGGACAGCACGGTGGCCGACAGCAGTATCGGCCAGTCCAGCCGGCGCGCGACCCCGTCCCGGGCGAAGACCCGCGTCCAGCCGGCGCGCTCGGGCCCGTACCCGGAGACCTGGAAACTGTTCGCGCCGGTCATGTGCGCACCCTCCGGTTCCGCCGGCCGCCGCGCCCGCGTCCGCGCCGCCTGGTCTCACGGTTCTCCGACTGCGGCGGCGACACGGTCGCCCCCTGGTTCTGCTGGTCCTGGCCGGCCGGGGTGTCCGCGCCCTCCTCGGCGGCCTCCTGCTGGGCCAGCATCTCCTTCACCGGGTCGCCGGAGATCTTCGGCGAGGCGATGGTCCCGTCGCTCTTGATCTTCGGCAGGCCCTGCTCCGGCTTGGGCAGCAGCGCCTTCCTGGCGTCGATCGAGCCGTCCTCCTGGACGCCGTACAGCGCGTCGTAGATGTTGCGGACGGCCGGTCCGGAGGCACCGGATCCCGTACCACCCTGGGAGATCGTCATGACGATCGAGTAGTCCTCGGTGTAGGTGGCGAACCAGGAGGTGGTCTGCTTGCCGTGGACCTCCGCCGTACCGGTCTTGGCGTGCATCGGGATCTCGTCCTGCGGCCAGCCCTCGAACCGCCAGGCGGCCGTACCGCGGGTGGCCACGCCCTCCAGGGCGTCGTCCATCTTCTTCAGCGTCGCCTGGCTTATCGGCAGCTTGCCGTGCGACCGGGGCTCGATCCGGGTGATCTGCTTGCCGTCGGGGCTGATGATGGCCTTGCCGATGGACGGGTCGTACATGGTGCCGCCGTTGGAGATGGCGGCGTAGATGGTGGCCATCTGGATCGGGGTCACCAGGGTGTCGCCCTGGCCGATGGAGTAGTTGATGGCGTCACCGGCGCGCATCTTGTCGCCCTCGAGGCAGCCCTCGTACGCGAGCCTCTCGACGTAGGAGCCGCCCTTCTTCCCCGTCTTGCACCAGGCGTCCTTGTTGGCCTCCCAGTAGCTGCGCTTCCACTCGCGGTCGGGGACCCGGCCGGTGACCTCGTTGGGCAGGTCGATGCCGGTCTCCTTGCCGAGGCCGAACTGGTGGGCGGCCTTGTAGAAGTAGTCGTTGGGCTTCTTGGGCTTCATGCCGCCGTCCTTCTTCCACTCCTCGTGCGCGAGGCGGTAGTAGACGGTGTCGCAGGAGACCTCCAGGGCCCGGCCGAGGTCGATGGAGCCGAAGCTCTGGGACTCGAAGTTCTTGAAGACCTGACCGCCGACGGAGTACGAGCTGGAGCAGTTGTAGCCGCCGTCGAAGTCGTAGCCCGCCTCGACCGCGGCGGCGGTGGAGACCACCTTGAAGATGGAGCCCGGGCGGCCTGGCCCTGGATGGCGCGGTTGAGCAGCGGGTAGTGGGAGTCCTTGCCGGTGAGCTTCTTGTAGTCCTTCGCCGAGATGCCGCCGACCCAGACGTTCGGGTCGTAGGTCGGGTTGGAGGCCATGGCGACGACGCGTCCGGTCTTGGACTCCATGACGACGACGGCGCCGGCGTCGGCCTTGTAGTTCTCCCCGGTGTTGTCGTCGTACTGCTTGCGGGCCTCCTTCATCGCCTCGTTCAGCTCGTACTCGGCGATGCGCTGGACCCGGGCGTCGAGGCTGGTGACGAGGCTGGAGCCGGGCTCGGCGGGGTCGGACTCGGCCTGGCCGATGACACGGCCGAGGTTGTCGACCTCGTAGCGGGTGACGCCGGCCTTGCCGCGCAGCGCCTTGTCGTACTGGCGTTCCAGTCCGGAGCGGCCGACCATGTCGGAGCGGAGGTAGGGCGAGTCGGTGTCCTGCGCCCGCTGGATCTCCTCGTCGGTCACCGGCGAGAGGTAGCCGAGGACCTGGCCGGTGTTGGCCTGGCCGGGGCTGGGGTAGCGGCGCACGGCCTGCGGCTCCGCGGTGATGCCGGGGAAGTCCTCGGCGCGCTCGCGGATCTGCAAGGCCTGCTTGGGGGTGGCCTCGTCGGTGATGGGGATCGGCTGGTAGGGCGAGCCGTTCCAGCAGGGCTGGGGCGTCTCCGCGTCGCACAGCCGGACCTTCTCCATGACCTCCTTGGGCTCCATGCCGAGGACGCCGGCGAGCTTGGTGAGGACCGCCTTGCCGTCGTCCTTCATCTTCAGCAGGTCGGTGCGGGAGGCGGAGACGACCAGCCGGGTCTCGTTGTCGGCGAGGGCGACGCCGCGGGCGTCGAGGATCGAGCCGCGGGTGGCGGGCTGGACGACCTGCTGGACGTGGTTGCCGGAGGCCTCCTTGGCGTACTCGTCGCCCTGGCGGATCTGGAGGTACCACAGCCGGCCGCCGAGCGTGCCGAGGAGGGAGAGGACGAGGATCTGGATGACGACCAGGCGGATCTGGACGCGTGGGCTCCGGCCGGTCTCGGGAATGTTGGTCACTGCGGCTGCCTCCCCCTCTCAGTGCGCGTACGCGAGTGCGTGTACGAGATGTGAACGCCCGTCCGGCGAGGCGGCGTTCCTGCCGGCGTCGGTATCACCCGATCCGGTGACGCGTCCGGTGCTCACAGGCGCTTGACCCCCTTGATGCGCCCGGCCCGGGCCACCCGGGCCCGCGCCGCCTTCACCCGCAGCCCGTTGCGCTGCCCGCCGATGCGCAGGCCGGTGCCCGAGGAGAGCCAGCCGGAGGAGATGTCGGTTCCCTGGGCGGCGGAGTTGGTGTCGGCGAGCGGGTCGTTCTCGGCGCGCCGGGCGAGGGCCATGATGCCCGGCACGACGAACGGCGCGAGCAGCAGGTCGTACAGGGCGGCGGTGAACAGCAGGCCCGGGAGCCCGACGTGGCGGGCGGCGGTGTCGCCGACGAGGGCGCCGACCCCGGCGTAGAGCAGGGTGGAGCCGATGGCGGCGGCGAACACGACGACCATGGGCCCGGTGGCCGACCTCAGCCGGCCGTTCTCCGGTTTGACGAGCCCGGCGAGATAGCCGATGACGCACAGCACCAGGGCGTAGCGCCCGGCGGCGTGGTCGGCGGGCGGGGCGAGGTCGGCGAGGAGTCCGGCGCCGAAGCCGATGAGGGCGCCGCCGACATGGCCGTAGACCAGGGCGAAGCCGAGGACGGTGAGCAGCAGCAGGTCGGGGACGGCGCCGGGCAGGTGGAGGCGGGCGAGGACGCTCACCTGGATCACCAGGGCGACGACGACCAGGGAGACGGAGAGCAGGATCCGGTTGACGCGCATGGGAATCGAGGCTCCTACTGCTCGGGCTGCTCGGGCTGCACCTGGCCGTCGGCGGGCGCGTCGGCGGACGGGTCCGCGCCGGGGGTCACGGTCACCGTCACGGTCGGTCGGGGGTCGGCTTGGGCTTGTCCGGGAGCACGGTGTCGCGCGGGTCCTTCTCGGGGGCCTGGACGACGACGCCGACGATGTCGAGCTTGGTGAAGCTGACGTACGGCGTGACGTAGAGCGTGCGGGTGAGGTCGCCGCCGGAGGGGTCGACGCGGGTGACGGTGCCGACCGGCACGCCGGGCACGAAGGGCTTGTCGGCCTGCGAGCCGAAGGTGACCAGGCGGTCGCCCTTCTTGACGTCCGCCTTGCCGTTGAGCAGTTCGACGCGCAGCGGGCGGTCGCCCTGGCCGGAGGCGAAGCCGAGTTCGTCGGTGGACTCCATCCGGGTGCCCACGGTGAAGTCGGGGTCGGTGGCGAGCAGGACCGTCGCCGTGTTCGGGCCGACGGTGGTGACCCGGCCGACCAGGCCGTCGCCGTTGAGCACCGTCATGTCGCGCTCGATGCCGTCGTTGGCGCCGGCGTCGATGGTGATGGTCCAGGAGAAGCCCTGCGCGGCTCCTATGGCGATGACCTGGGCGCCCTTGATGCCGTACTGGCCCTTGCCGGCGGTCTTCAGCATCTTCTCGAGCTGGCCCAGCCGGCTGCGGCTGCGGTCGTCGCTGCCGAGCTTCGCCTTCAGGGCCGCGTTCTCCTGCTCCAGCCGGGCGAGCCGGTCGTGGCGCTCGCCGGAGGCGCGGACGGCGGCGATCGCGTTGCCGACGGGGTCGACCGCGGCCGACACCCCGTTCTCGATCGGGCCGAACACGGTGGCCGCGGCCTGGCGGGCACCGTCGACCGGTGAGTCCTCCCCGCCGCGGATGTCGACCGTGATCAGCGCGAACGCTACGGCGATCAGCAGCACCAGGAGCAGCCGGCTCTCTTTCGTGTCCCTCACGTGCGGCGGCCGTGCCTTCCTCGTCGGAATTCGGAAATTCGTCGGTGTTGAGCGGGGATTCGGTGGAGCGGGGATTCGGTTGTCCTGCCCGGGAACGCCCGACGGCGGGCGTTATGGGCGGTGTCCTGTCTCTATATCAACGATCCGCCGCACGAGAGGAGATCGTCTCGTACGGCGGAATCGAAGTGTTATGTCATCTGCGGGGCTGGGCGTCCAGCACCTGCTGGAGCGCCTCGAACTCCTCCACGCACTTGCCGGAGCCCAGCGCCACGCTGTCCAGCGGGTCCTCGGCGATGTGGATCGGCATGCCGGTCTCCCGGCGCAGCCGCTCGTCGAGGCCGCGCAGCAGCGCGCCGCCGCCGGTGAGGACGATGCCCCGGTCCATGATGTCGCCGGACAGCTCCGGCGGACACTTGTCGAGCGTCGTCTTGACGGCGTCGACGATGGCGTTGACGGGCTCCTCGATCGCCTTGCGCACTTCGGCGGCGGAGATGACGACGGTCTTGGGCAGCCCGGAGACGAGGTCCCGGCCGCGGATTTCGGTGTGCTCGTCAGTGTCGAGGTCGTACGCCGAACCGATCGTGATCTTGATCTGCTCGGCCGTCCGCTCACCCAGGAGGAGGGAGTACTCCTTCTTGATGTGCTGGATGATCGCGTTGTCCAGCTCGTCGCCCGCGACGCGGATGGACTGTGCGGTGACGATGCCGCCGAGCGAGATGACCGCGACCTCCGTGGTGCCGCCGCCGATGTCGACCACCATGTTGCCCGTGGCCTCGTGGACCGGCAGGCCGGAGCCGATGGCCGCGGCCATGGGCTCCTCGATGATGTGCACCTGGCGGGCGCCGGCCTGGGACGACGCCTCGATGACGGCACGACGCTCGACGCCCGTGATACCCGAGGGCACACAGACGACGACCCGCGGACGAGCCAGATACCGCCGCTTGTGGATCTTCAGGATGAAGTAGCGGAGCATCCGCTCGGTGATCTCGAAGTCGGCGATGACGCCGTCCTTCAGCGGACGCACGGCAACGATGTTGCCGGGCGTGCGCCCGATCATCTTCTTCGCTTCGGCGCCGACCGCGAGGATGCCACCGGTGTTGGTGTTGATCGCGACGACGGACGGCTCGTTGAGTACGATCCCGCGACCCCTGACGTACACCAGCGTGTTGGCGGTCCCGAGGTCGACAGCCATGTCACGGCCGATGAACGACATAGAGTTCCCCATCAGGATTCGACTGGCCTTCCCAGGAGCTTTTGAGGGCTTTTCAGGTCGGCGAGGTGGGTTGCTGTGACGTGAATGCTTCCATCGTAGACGCGCTTTCACGAACACTGCGCGAGGGTCTTCGCCATTGTCAGCAGATGGCGCGCCGCCTCGCTTGTGGAGACGGGCCGACGGAGGCAATCGTTCCCCCGATCGGCACGCATATGTCACGAGGCGGTCGCCGATGCGCGACCGCCCAGGTCAGCTGCGCCATTCGGCTGACACGGCGTCAGGAAACCGCGTGGTCGGGAGGCGGGTCGTCCGCGGGCGGTCAGGCGCGGCCCGGGAAGAAGATCTTCACCTCGCGTTCGGCGGACTCCTCGGAGTCGGAGGCGTGGACCAGGTTCTCCCGGACGATCACGCCGTAGTCCCCCCGGATGGACCCGGGCGCCGCGGCGATCGGGTCGGTCGGGCCGGCCAGGGCGCGCACGCCCTCGATGACCCGCTCACCCTCGACGATCATGGACACGACCGGCCCGGAGGACATGAACTCCACCAGCGGCTCGTAGAAGGGCTTGCCCTTGTGCTCGCCGTAGTGCTGCTCCAGGGTCTCGGTGTCCAGCGTGCGCAGCTCCAGCGCGGTGATCCGCCAGTCCGCCTTGCGCTCGATACGGCTGATGATCTCGCCGATCAGGCCACGACGGACGGCGTCGGGCTTGAGGAGGACGAGGGTGCGCTGGGTCACGACGGGCTCCTTGGAATAGGGGATGTGCGAGGTGATGACAGAGGTTACCGGGCGTGTCGCGCCGCCTGTCACGCAGAGTCAGCCGAAGCGGGGCCGGCGCCTGCCTGAGCCAACCTGAGCCGGCCCGAGGCACCCGTCGCCCCGGCCTCCGCCCGCCGCGCCCTCGGCCGTGGTCCGGCCCTCGGCACGCCGCCCGCCGCCGTGGTCCCGGCCTCCGCACACCGCCCGCCGCCTTGGTCCCGGCCCTCGGCACACCGCTCGCCGCCGTCGCACCGTCCAGGCCACGGCCGCAACCCTGTCCCCGCCCTCGGGCGTCGCCCGCCCCGCCCTCGGGCGTCGCCCGCCCCGGTCACGGCCGTCGTCCCGTGACCGCCCGCGGCGGGGAACCCGACCCCGGGCCGTGCTCCGGCGGTCAGGCCGCGTCGGCCGTGGAGGCGCCGGAGGCGGCCTCGGCGGCGAATCTCGCCTTCGCCTCGTCGATCTTCCGGCCGTAGTGGACCGACGCCCACCACAGGGCCGCGAAGATCACGCCGAGGACGAACATCATCGGGACCACGAAACCGGAGGCGATGAGGGCGACCTGAAGGGCCCAGCCCAGGGCGACGCCGCCCGGCCGGGTCACCAGGCCGCACAGCAGCAGGCACAGGGCCATGGCGATGCCGCTGACCGTCCACACCGTCGACATGGACAGGTCCGGTTCCTTCATGGCCACCAGCCCGGCGAAGCCGATGACGAAGAACTCGCCGATCAGGGTCGATGAACAGAGCGTACGCACGGGATGTCAGCCCCTCCCCAGGAGCAGTCGGGCCTCGCCGACGGTGATGACGGAGCCGGTCACGAGCACACCGCCGCCGGCGAACTCGCCCTCCTCCTCGGCCAGCGTGATCGCCGCCTCCAGCGCGTCCGGCAGGCGCGGCTCGACCTGGACGCGGTCCTCGCCGAAGACCTCGACGGCCAGCGCGGCCAGCTCGTCGGCGTCCATCGCGCGGTGGCTGGAGTTCTGCGTGACGACGACCTCGGCGAAGATCGGCTCGAAGGCCTCCAGCAGTCCGCGCACGTTCTTGTCGCCGCTCGCCCCGACCACACCGATCAGCCGGCTGAACTGGAAGGCCTCCCCCACGGCCTCGGCGGTGACCCGCGCACCGGCCGGGTTGTGCGCCGCGTCCAGGACGACGGTCGGCGACCGCCGCACGACCTCGAGACGGCCCGGCGACGCCACGGCGGCGAACGCCTTGCGCACCGTGTCGCCGTCCAGCGGCTCGGCGCGCTGGGCGCCGACGCCGAAGAACGCCTCGACGGCGGCGAGCGCCACGGCCGCGTTGTGCGCCTGGTGGGCGCCGTGCAGCGGCAGGTAGACGTCGGTGTACTCGCCGCCGAGCCCGCGCAGCGTCAGCAGCTGGCCGCCGACCGCGACCTGCCGGGAGACCACCCCGAACTCCAGGCCCTCGCGGGCGACGGTGGCGTCCACGTCGACGGCCTTCTTCAGCAGCACCTGCGCCGCGTCCACCGGCTGCTGGGCCATGATGACCGTGGCGCCCTGCTTGATGATGCCGGACTTCTCGGTGGCGATCTCGGCGTGCGTCCCGCCCAGCCGGTCGGTGTGGTCGAGGTCGATGGGCGTGACCACGGCGACGTCCCCGTCGATGACGTTGGTGGCGTCCCAGGTGCCGCCCATGCCGACCTCGACGACGGCGACGTCGACGGGCGCGTCGGCGAAGGCCGCGTACGCCATGCCGGTGAGCACCTCGAAGAACGACAGGCGGTACTCCTGCTGGGCGTCGACCATCTCGACGTACGGCTTGATGTCCTGGTACGTCTCGATGAACCGCTCCGCAGAGACCGGGGCGCCGTCCAGGCTGATCCGCTCGGTGACCGACTGCACGTGCGGCGAGGTGTACCGGCCGGTGCGCAGCTCGAAGGCGCCGAGCAGGGCCTCGATCATCCGGGCCGTCGACGTCTTGCCGTTCGTCCCCGTGATGTGGATCGACGGATAGGAGCGCTGCGGCTCGCCCAGGACGTCCATCAGCGCGCTGATCCTGCTGACGGAGGGCTCCAGCTTGGTCTCGCCCCAGCGGGTCGCCAGCTCGGCCTCGACCTCGCGCAGTGCCTTGTCGACCTCCGGGTCCTGCGGCCGCGCGGGACGTCCGCCTGCGGCGGGCCGCCCTGGGTGCGCAGGGTGCGGCTGCCGGCCTCGATCACCGCGAGGTCCGGGTCGCGGCTGGTCTCCGCCTCGATGATCTCGTCGAAGGAGTCGAGGGGTCGGGCTGGTCGCTCTGGTCGCTGGTGCCGGGGTTGTCGCTCACAGGGCCAGTCTACGGAGCGGCACCGACAGAGGTGGAGCCGCACAGCTCTACCGGGCCGCACCTCTCTACGAAGCCGCAGAGCCCCACAGAGCCCCACAGCCCCACAGCCCCACGAGCCGCACAGCCCCACGAGCCGCACAGCCCCGCAGCCCCCGCCCTACGGAGCCGCACGGGCGAAGGCCCCCGGTGTTTCCGGCACCGGGGGCCTTGCCTCACGTACGCGGCCTCACGCCTGCGGCAGCTTCTCCAGCTGGGCGGTGATCCGGGTGATGTCCTCCTCCGCCTTGGCTAGGCGGGTGCGGATCTTGTCCACCACGTGGTCGGGGGCCTTGGCCAGGAACGCCTCGTTGCCCAGCTTGGCCGTGGCCTGGGCCTTCTCCTTCTCCGCGGCCGCCAGGTCCTTCGCCAGCCGCTTGCGCTCCGCCGCGACGTCGATCACGCCGGACAGGTCCAGCGCGACCTCCACGCCCGCGACCGGCAGGGTGGCCGTGGCGGTGAAGGCGTCGCCCTCCGGCTGGAGGCGCAGGAGCTGGCGGATCGCCGGCTCGTGCGGGGCCAGCGCCGTGCCGTCCAGCGTCAGCCGGGCCGGGACCCGCTGGCCGGGCTGGAGGCCCTGGTCGGCGCGGAAGCGGCGGACCTCGGTGATGACGGACTGGAGGGTCTCGATCTCCCGCTCGGCGTCGGCGTCGCGGAAGCCGCTGTCCTTCGGCCACTCGGCGATGACGACGGACTCACCGCCGGTCAGCGTGGTCCACAGCGTCTCCGTCACGAACGGCACGACCGGGTGGAGCAGCCGCAGGGTGACGTCCAGGACCTCGCCGAGGACGCGCTTGCTGACCTCGGCGGCCTCGCCGCCCGCCTGGAAGGTGGTCTTGGACAGCTCGACGTACCAGTCGAAGACCTCGTCCCAGGCGAAGTGGAACAGGGCGTCGGAGAGCTTCGCGAACTGGTAGTCCTCGTAGTACGCGTCGACCTCGGCGACCACCGAGTTCAGCCGGGAGAGGATCCAGCGGTCGGTCGGGGACATCTTCGACGCGTCCGGCAGCGGGCCCTCGACCGTCGCGCCGTTCATCAGCGCGAAGCGGGTCGCGTTCCAGATCTTGTTGGCGAAGTTGCGGGAGCCCTGGACCCAGTCCTCGCCGATCGGGACGTCCACGCCCGGGTTGGCGCCGCGCGCCAGGGTGAAGCGCAGGGCGTCGGAGCCGTACTTGTCCATCCAGTCCAGCGGGTTCACCACGTTCCCGAAGGACTTGGACATCTTCTTGCCGTTCTGGTCACGGACCATGCCGTGCAGGGCGATGGTGTGGAACGGCGGGGTGCCGTCCATCGCGTACAGGCCGAACATCATCATCCGGGCGACCCAGAAGAAGAGGATGTCGTAGCCGGTGACCAGGACGGAGTTCGGGTAGAACTTCGCGAGCGACTCGGTCTGCTCGGGCCAGCCCAGCGTGGAGAAGGGCCACAGGCCCGAGGAGAACCAGGTGTCCAGGACGTCGGAGTCCTGGTGCCAGCCCTCGCCGCTCGGCGGCTCCTCGTCGGGGCCGACGCAGACGACCTCGCCGTTCGGCCCGTACCAGACCGGGATGCGGTGGCCCCACCACAGCTGGCGCGAGATGCACCAGTCGTGGAGGTTGTCGACCCAGTCGAAGTACCGCTTCTCCATCTCCTGCGGGTGGATCTTGACGCGGCCGTCGCGGACGGCGTCACCGGCCGCCTTGGCGAGCGGGCCGACCTTGACCCACCACTGCATGGACAGGCGCGGCTCGATGGTGGTCTTGCAGCGCGAGCAGTGGCCGACGCTGTGCACGTAGGGCCGCTTCTCGGCGACGATCCGGCCCTCGGCGCGCAGCGCGGCGACGATGGCGGAGCGGGCCTCCAGCCGGTCCAGGCCCTGGAAGGGGCCGTGGGCGGTGATGACGGCGTGCTCATCCATGACCGCGATGGCGGGCAGGTCGTGGCGCTGGCCGATCTCGAAGTCGTTCGGGTCGTGGGCGGGCGTCACCTTGACGGCGCCGGTGCCGAACTCGGGGTCGACGTGCTCGTCGGCGACGACCGGGATGGAGCGGTCGGTGAGCGGCAGCTTGATCAGCTTGCCGACCAGGTGCTTGTACCGCTCGTCGTCCGGGTGGACGGCGACGGCCGTGTCGCCGAGCATCGTCTCCGCGCGGGTCGTGGCGACGACGATGGTGTCGTCCCCGTCCCCGTACTTCATGGAGACCAGCTCGCCGTCGTCGTCCTGGTACTCCACCTCGATGTCGGAGATGGCGGTCAGGCAGCGCGGGCACCAGTTGATGATGCGCTCGGCGCGGTAGATCAGCTCGTCGTCGTAGAGCCGCTTGAAGATGGTCTGGACGGCCTGGGACAGGCCCTCGTCCATGGTGAAGCGCTCACGGGACCAGGCGACGCCGTCGCCGAGGCGGCGCATCTGCCCGCCGATCTGCCCGCCGGACTCGGCCTTCCACTGCCAGACGCGCTCGACGAAGGCCTCGCGGCCCAGGTCGTGCCGGGACTTGCCCTCCTTGGCCAGCTCCCGCTCGACCACGTTCTGCGTGGCGATGCCGGCGTGGTCCATGCCGGGCTGCCACAGCGTCTCGTAACCCTGCATGCGCTTGCGGCGGGTCAGGGCGTCGATGAGGGTGTGCTCGAAGGCGTGCCCGAGGTGCAGGCTGCCCGTGACGTTCGGCGGCGGGATGACGATGGTGTACGGCGGCTTGTCGCTCTTGGCGTCGGCCTCGAAGTAACCCCGCTCTACCCAGCGCTCGTACAGCTTCCCCTCTACCTCGGCCGGCGTGTACTGGGTCGGCAGTTCGGTGGTGGGCGCTTGCTGCGGCTGCTGAGAGTTCTCGGTCACGGGGTCAGTTTAGAGGTGTCACGACCCAGTCCCGAAACGCGATTCCTTTGTAACGGTGCGGCCCCCGGTGACCTGCCCCCGCCATGTCTGCGTCAGGATGTCAGCAACGCATAAGCATCTGGAGGGGAACCCAGAACATGAGCTACAACCAGCCGGGCCCGTACGGCGGGCAGCCCCAGCAGCCCGGACCGTACGGCCAGCCGGGACCGTACGGCCAGCAGCCGCAGGCTCCGCAGCCCGGCTACGGCTACCCCAGCAGACGCCCCCGCGCAGCCCCAGCCGGGCTACGGCTACCCGCAGCAGGGCGGTGTACCGCCGCAGCAGCCTCCCTACGGCCAGCAGCCCCCGTACGGCCAGCAGCCGCCCCACGGCCAGGCCCCGTACGGCATGCCCCAGCCCCCGGCCGGGCAGGGCGGCGGCAAGAAGAAGACCGGCCTGATCATCGGCGCGGTCGCGGTGGTGGCGGCCATCGGCGTCGGCGCGTACTTCGTCTTCGGCGGAGGCGGCGGCGCGGGCGGCCTGGAGGACGACGGCCCGCACAAGCTGGCCACGCCGGAAACGGTGCTCGGCGAGTACAAGCGTGTCACCAAGGACGGCGCCACCACTGGTGACGACTCGGCCGAGGACATGGAGAAGAGCGGCATCAAGAACGGCAAGTCCGCCTTCGGTGTCTACTCCACCGCGGACCCCACCAGCGTCGACCCGAGCGACCCCAGCTCGGTCCCGACCGACTACAAGACCGTCACGGTCTTCGGTGCCTACGGTGAGATCGCCGACCCCGAGGCGGCTCTGGACCAGTTCTTCCGCGACGCGAACAAGTCGTCCCGGGAGAGCTCCGGTTCCGACGGCGAGAAGGCGGAACTCATCGGTGAACCGGAGGACGTGGAGCTCGACGGCGCTGTGATGAAGTGCCAGGCCGCGAAGGGCAAGAACCCGGAGACCAAGAAGGTGAAGACCGACTGGTTCTGCGCCTGGGCCGACTACAGCACGATCGCCATGGTCTCGCCGGGCGAGGTCACCAACGGCATCGGCAAGGACACGGCCGTGGACCTGACCACCAAGCTCCGCGAGGAAATCCGCGTCAAGGCCTGACGCCGACGGCGGACAACGGAAGGGGCCCGGTCGGCCGACCGGGCCCCTTCCGTACGTCCGTCACGCCGTCTTCTGCTCCCCGGAGCCCCGCCCCGCGAGTCCCGCGGGATGAGGGTCGGGTTGACGTTGGAGAGGACCACGTCCGCCGTGATGACGACCCGGGCCACGTCCTTGCGGGACGGGACCTCGTACATCACGCCCTGGAGGACCTCCTCCATGATGGCGCGCAGGCCACGGGCCCCGGTCTGGCGGAGGATGGCCTGGTCGGCGATGGCCTCCAGGGCCTCGCGCTCGAAGTCCAGCTCGACACCGTCGAGTTCGAACAGGCGCTGGTACTGCTTGACGAGCGCGTTGCGGGGCTCGACCAGGATCTTGAGCAGGGCCTCGCGGTCGAGGTTGTGGACCGAGGTGATGACCGGGAGCCGGCCGATGAACTCGGGGATCATGCCGAACTTGACCAGGTCCTCCGGCATGACCTCCTGGAAGTGGTCCTGGGACTCGCGCTCGATCTTGGAGCGGATCTGCGCGCCGAAGCCGATGCCCTTGGCGCCGGCCCGCGCCTCGATGATCTTCTCCAGGCCCGCGAAGGCACCGCCCACGATGAACAGGACGTTCGTCGTGTCGATCTGGATGAACTCCTGGTGGGGGTGTTTGCGGCCGCCCTGCGGCGGGACCGAGGCGGTGGTGCCCTCCAGGATCTTCAGCAGGGCCTGCTGGACGCCCTCGCCGGAGACGTCGCGCGTGATCGACGGGTTCTCGCTCTTACGGGCGACCTTGTCGATCTCGTCGATGTAGATGATGCCGGTCTCGGCCTTCTTGACGTCGTAGTCCGCGGCCTGGATCAGCTTCAGCAGGATGTTCTCGACGTCCTCGCCCACGTACCCCGCCTCGGTGAGCGCCGTGGCGTCGGCGATCGCGAACGGGACGTTCAGCATGCGGGCGAGAGTCTGGGCCAGCAGCGTCTTGCCGGAGCCCGTCGGGCCCAGCAGCAGGATGTTGGACTTCGCCAACTCGATGGCGTCGTCGCGGCCTTGGGCGCCGCCGTTCTCACCGGCCTGGACCCGCTTGTAGTGGTTGTACACCGCGACGGAGAGGGCCTTCTTGGCGGCCTCCTGGCCGACCACGTAGCCCTCGAGGAACTCGTAGATCTCGCGGGGCTTGGGCAGCTCCTCCAGCGGACCTCGCTGGTCTCGGCCAGCTCCTCCTCGATGATCTCGTTGCAGAGATCGATGCACTCGTCGCAGATGTACACACCGGGCCCTGCGATGAGCTTCTTGACCTGCTTCTGGCTCTTTCCGCAGAACGAGCACTTGAGCAGATCGCCGCCGTCACCGATGCGTGCCACGGTGTGCTTCCCCTTCGCCTGGGAGACTCCTGGAGGTCGACTCGGCGTCGCCGTCCAGCGGACTCCTGGTGCTGCCTTATGTCCGACGGTACCTTGCCGGGCCCCCCGTTCGGGCCCCCCTTGGCACGGTTCGCTTTGACGTGAACCCCGCCAAACCATGCCAAGGGCGGCAGACGATACAGCCTCCTGCCTCAGCGCAGGGAAGCGTTGTCCATCTTCCGGGTGGTGATGATCTGGTCGATCAGGCCGTAGGCGAGCGCGTCCTCGGCCGTGAGGATCTTGTCGCGCTCGATGTCCTCGCGGATCTTGTCGACGGACTGGGTGGAGTGCTTGGCCAGCATCTCCTCCAGCTGCGTCCGCATCCGCAGGATCTCGTTGGCGGCGATCTCCAGGTCGGAGACCTGGCCGCGGCCCGTCTCGCTGTACGGCTGGTGGATCAGCACGCGCGCGTTGGGCAGGGCCATGCGCTTGCCGGGCGTGCCGGCGGCCAGCAGGACGGCGGCGGCGGAGGCCGCCTGGCCCATGCAGACCGTCTGGATGTCCGGCTTCACGTACTGCATCGTGTCGTAGATGGCCGTGAGCGCCGTGAAGGAACCGCCGGGGCTGTTGATGTAGACCGAGATGTCGCGGTCGGGGTCCATCGACTCCAGGCACAGCAGCTGCGCCATGACGTCGTTGGCGGAGGCGTCGTCGATCTGGACGCCGAGGAAGATCACCCGCTCCTCGAAGAGCTTCGCGTACGGGTCGTACTCACGGATGCCCTGGGAGGTGCGCTCGACGAAGCGCGGGATGACGTAGCGGGACTCGGCCCGCGGGCCCGTGTACTGGCCCTGCGCGGCGCGCATGTCCTGCACGGCGGTCATGCGGTCGTAGAGGCCGCGGCCGGGGAAGTCGTTCACAGTGTCTCCTGTAAAGGCTGAGGCGGTCGGCTCGGGCTGGGCGCGGGAGCGGGTCAGGCCCCGGTGCCGCCGCCGCCCGGCATGCCGGCGGCCGTGGCGATCACGTCGTCGATGAGGCCGTACTCCTTGGCCTCGAAGGCGTCGAACCAGCGGTCGCGGTCCGAGTCACGGGTGATCTGCTCGACCGTCTGGCCGGTGTGCTGGGCCGTGAGCTCGGCCATGCGCTTCTTGGTGTGCAGCAGCCGCTCGGCGTGGATCTTGATGTCCGAGGCCGAGCCGGCGAGGCCGGCGGAGGGCTGGTGGATCAGGATCTCGGCGTTCGGCAGGGCGAAGCGCTTGCCCGGCGTGCCGGCGCTGAGCAGGAACTGTCCCATGGACGCCGCGAGACCCATGGCGATGGTCACCACGTCGTTCTTGATGTACTGCATGGTGTCGTAGATCGCCATGCCGGCCGTGATCGAACCGCCGGGCTGTTGATGTACAGGTAGATGTCCTTGTCGGGGTCCGAGGCAAGGAGCAACAGCTGCGCGGTGATCTTGTTGGCGATGTCGTCGTCCACCGGCTGGCCGAGGAAGATGATCCGCTCGTTGAGCAGCCGGTTGTAGACCTGGTCACCGAGGCCGCCACCGATGGAAGGCTCGCCGGCGGCGGAGGGCATCAGATTCGTCACGTATCCACCTGCTCGTCTTACGACGGCGCCGGGCCGTCTCACGTTTCCCTGCGGGGCTGGAGCCGCTTCGGGGACTCCCCTGCCCTCGTATTCATGGACCCTAACGCGGTGGGCCTGCGGCGCCATCCCGGTTCCGCTGGTGTTCGCCGGGGCGTAGCGCGGGAACCCCACCGGGTGGCCGCCCGCCCGCGCCGGGACGCGCTGCGGCCGTACGACGAACGGGCCCCGGCGAAGATCGTCCGGGGCCCGTCCTACGGCCGTGCGAGGCGGCGCGGGGCTCAGCCCTCGGCCTTCTCCTCGCCCTTGTCGTCACCCTCGGCCTCGGCGGGGGCGTCCGCGGCCTCGGCGGCCTCGGTCTCCTCCTCGTCGTCCAGGTCGACGATCTCGCCGTTGGTGTCCTTCACCGTGGCCTTCTCGACCACGGCGGCCAGGGCCTTGCCGCGGGCGACCTCGCCGACGAGCAGCGGGACCTGGCCCTGCTCGACGACGGCCTGGGCGAACTGGTCGGGGACATGCCGGAGGAGGCAGCGCGCCGCATGAGGTGCTCGGTGAGCTCCTCCTGGTTGACGTTGAGCTTCTCCTGCTTGACCAGCTCGTCGAGGACGAACTGGGTCTTGATGCCCTTGACCGCGGCCTCGCGGGTCTCGGTCTCGAACTCCTCGACGGTCTTGCCCTGGATCTCCAGGTACTTCTCGAGGGTCAGGCCCATCTGGCCGAGCTGGTGGTGCTCGAGGTTGTGCTTACGGGTGTTGATCTCGTCCTCGAGGAGCTTCTCGGGACCGGGACCTCGACCAGCTCGAGCAGCTTGTCCAGCACCCGCTCCTGGGCCTGGGTGGCCTGGTCGTACTGCTTCATGTTGGCCAGGCGCTTGCGGCTGTCGGCGCGCAGCTCCTCCAGCGTGTCGAACTCCGACGCCAGCTGGGCGAAGTCGTCGTCCAGCTCGGCAGCTCGCGCTTGGCGACCTGGGTGACCTTGACGGTGACCTCGGCCTCCTTGCCGGCCGCCGAGCCGCCCTTCAGCTCGGAGGTGAAGGTGGCCTCCTCGCCGGCGGACAGGCCCTTCACGGCGTCGTCGATGCCGTCGAGCAGCTCGCCGGAGCCGATGGTGTAGGAGACACCGTTGGCGATGCCGTCCTCGAGGACCTCGCCGTCGACCTTGGCCTCCAGGTCGATGGTGACGACGTCGCCGTCCTCGGCGGCGCGCTCGACCGGGGAGGTGGAGGCGAAGCGCTCACGGAGCTGCTCGACCGACTTGTCCACGTCCTCGTCGGTGACCTCGACGGCGTCGACCTCGACCTCGATGCCGGAGTAGTCCGGGATCTCGATGGCCGGGCGGACGTCGACCTCGGCGGTGAAGTTCAGCGTCTCGCCGTCCTTCAGCTCCGTGATGTCGACCTCGGGCTGGCCCAGCGGGTTCAGGTCGGCCTCGTTGACCGCCTCGGTGTAGAACTTCGGGAGGGCGTCGTTGACGGCCTCCTCCAGCACCGCACCGCGGCCGAACCGCTGGTCGATGACGCGGGCCGGGACCTTGCCCTTGCGGAAGCCCTTCACCGTGACCTGCTGGTTGATCTTCTTGTACGCCGCGTCGAGGCTGTCCTTGAGCTCCTCGAAGGGCACCTCGACAGTGAGCCGAACCCGGGTCGGGTTCAGGGTCTCCACGGCGCTCTTCACGGTTCGGTCTCCTTGTGGCTGACTTCTTGGGTTCTGCCGGAGCCAGAGCGGCCCGGCCGATTTCGCCGCCCGGAGGACTGCACAGGATGAGACACACGGGCGTGCAGCTTGCATAGTAACGGCAGCGGGTACACGGCCCAAAAGGCGATCACGGACGATCCCGCCAGGTGGTCGGCCGAACGGCCGGTGACGGGGCCGGCGGCCCGTGACGGGCGCAGCGGGCGGGGCGGACGGCGGCGAGTGGCGGCCGGCCGCGGACCCGGCCGGCGCGGGATCCCGGCGGTGGTCGGGGTGGCGGGATTTGAACCCACGGCCTTCCGCTCCCAAAGCGGACGCGCTACCAAGCTGCGCCACACCCCGTCTGGTGCGAGACGTAGGGTACATGCAGCCGGGCGCCCCGGGCGGCCGCATTTCCCGGGCGCCATCGGCGCTCCGCCGCGACCGGAAACGGGGTGTGCGGTGACGGGGTGCGACCCGCTACGATGCACTTCGTACCGCGGCGACCGGCTCGCGGTGCGCGCTGTGCGGGCGTAGCTCAATGGTAGAGCCCCAGTCTTCCAAACTGGCTACGCGGGTTCGATTCCCGTCGCCCGCTCTGTACGGCTCAGGGCCGGGCGGAGGTCACTTCCTCCGCCCGGCCCTGAGCGTTTTCCCGGGCGGTCCCGGCCCTGATCGTTTTCCCGTGTGGTGACCGCGTCCCGGGCCCCGGTCGGCCGTGGGCCAGGGGCGCCGCGGTCGCGGGGCACGGCCGTCCGGCCGGTCGTGGCGGGCGTGCCGGTGGGGGCGGGTCAGAAGCTGATCGAGTTGATCGTGTCCGCTATCGAGTCGAGGAAGCGGTTGATCGACGGGGCCATGCCGGTCGAGGCGAGGAAGAAGCCGAAGAGGACCGCGACGATCGCGGGGCCGGCCTTGAGGGAGCCTCCTCGCAGGAGCACCACCAGGATGATCGCCAACAGCAGCACCACTGACAGTGAAATGGCCACAACTGATCACACCCTCGGTCGGTCCGCTCTCCCGGCCCGGGGATGCAGCCCCTCGCACCCCCGCCAGAACCATCGTGCCACCAACCCGGCCGCCCCATGCGGCGGGTGACGCAACGTTTGGCCGAGTCCGTACGGCGGCACCCGCCCCGGGGCCTGCGCGCCCGCATGATCCGGCGGGCGGGCGGAAAGCGTATCGGCCTGCCCCGCACAGAAATTCGACATGCCACGCGGACGAGGAATTGGATCACTTCGTTTCCATGTCCACACAACACGTTCGCAGGCATTTCGAATTGTGGCGGCACCTACACGGTCGGGGTCGCCGACCGTCCTGAAAAGCACGCCGAATCAGACATGTCACCGGAGTCGCCCGCCGGCCTTATGGGGTGGTGAGTCACGAAGAATCGTGACAAGCAGGGCGAGCCGGCCCGCTCCCCGACCCCCTGGTGGCGTGGGCGGGGTCACACCGCCGGACATGTCAACCAGCCGTGAATAGCGGGTAGTCGGGAGCGATATGCAAATCCACGCCGGGCCCGGCGCCAGGCGTTTTACGGAATAGCAGACACGACGCTAGGGTGCCTCAGATGTTCACCGCTGCCACGTCCCCCGTAAGCGCAGCGAGGTTCCAGATCTGCTCGCCGACTTCCCGGCGGGAGGGTCCATGACGAACTCGCTGCGACCGCATGGCCACCGCAGTACGCCCCTCCCCCCGGCCGAGTCGTCGGTGTCGGGGGTTCCGAGCCCGCGGCCCACGCCGCAGGACCGCGGCACGAACCCGCCGGGCCGGCGCGACGCGTTCTTCGACAACGCCAAGTACCTGGCGATCGTGCTGGTGGGCGTGGGGCACGCCTGGGGGCAGCTGCTGGCCGGGAACCACACGGTCGAGGCGCTGTACCGGGTCGTGTACACGTTCCACATGCCGGCGTTCATCATCGTCTCCGGCTACTTCTCGCGCAGCTTCGACATGAGCCCGAGGCGGGTCCGACGGCTGCTGACCGGGGTCGCCCTGCCCTACGTCGTCTTCGAGACCGCCTACACGCTGCACCGCCGCTTCAGCGACCACGACTACGACTACGACGTCAGCCTGCTCGACCCCACGTACCTGATGTGGTTCCTGGCCGCGCTGTTCGTCTGGCGGCTGACCACGCCGATCTGGAAGACGGTCCGCTGGCCGCTGCCGATCGCCCTGGCCATCGCGGCGCTGGCCTCCATGACGCCGGCGATCGGCAGCGACCTGGACATGCAGCGCGTGCTCCAGTTCCTGCCGTGCTTCGTGCTGGGCCTGCTGCTGCGGCCCGAGCACTTCGAGCTGGTGCGGCGCCGCTCGGTGCGGATCGCGTCGGTGCCCGTGGCGGCCGCGGCGCTGGCCGTCGCCTGGTGGTCGGTGGACCGCATGAACATGTCCTGGTTCTGGCGCAACGCCGCCGCACAGGACAGCGGCGCCCCCTGGTGGACCGGGCCCGTCGTGACGCTCGCGCTGTTCGGCTGCTCCGTGGTGCTCAGCGCCTGCTTCTTCGCCTGGGTCCCGAGCCGGCGCATGTGGTTCACGGCGCTCGGCGCAGGCACCGTCTACGGCTATCTGCTGCACGGCTTCCTGGTGAAGGAGGCCCTGTACCTCGGCTGGTGGGACAACCCCGTACTGGACCGGCCGCTCGGTGAGATCGCGGTGACCGTCCTCGCCGCCGTCGTCATCACCCTGCTGTGCACCAAGCCCGTGCAGTCGGTCCTCAAGGGCGTGGTCGAGCCGAGGATGGAGTGGGCCTTCCGCGGCGACCCCGGCGAGAGCGCCCGGCAGCGCGAGCGGCGCAACGGCGACGCGGCGGCGAAGGCCCGGACGGCGGACGAGAAGGTGCCGGTCTAACCGGCCGGGTCCTGCGCGGCGGGCAGACCGAGAAGTGCGCGCATCCGGGCGTACTTCTCGGTCAGTCGTGTCCGGGTGGCCGGGTCCAGGACCGCGAGCCGGGCCGGATCGGCGTTGTGGGCGAGATCGGCCTCCTTCACCAGCGGCGCGCCGGGAGTGGCGAGGATACGGGCGGCGTAGGCCTCGGGGGACTCGCCCGCGCGTTTCGTCACCGCCAGCACGATGGCCTTCGTCCGGGGGCTCAGCGGCGCCTCGCGCAGCCACCGTTCGCTCAGGGCGTCGTCCTCGACGGCGTCGTGCAGCCAGGCCGCCGCGATCTGCTCGGCGTCGCCGCCACGCCGGCGGACGCCGTCGGCGACGGCCGCGAGATGCTCGGCGTACGGGCGGCCCGCCTTGTCGGTCTGGCCCTCGTGGGCGGCGCGGGCGATCGCCTCGACGTCGGCCGGGGACAGCAGGGGTGTGTCGCTCACCCCTCAGTGTGCCTCCAGGGCCTCCGCCTCGGCCCGGGCCCTGGCCTGCGCCTGCGCCTGCGCCTGGGCCTGGGCGGTGGGGCCCTCCCGGCAGATCAGCAGCAGCGCCCGGTCGTCGTTGACGTCCTTGGCGACGGCCTCGATCAGATGCCAGGCGGCGCCGTGGAAACCGCCGGCCACATAGCGGTCGGCCTCGCCGGTGAGCCGGTCGATGCCCTCGACGATGTCCCGGTCGGAGGTCTCCACCAGGCCGTCGGTGAACAGCATCAGCACGTCGCCGGGGCGGAGCGAGCCCTTGACCGGGTCGAACTGGGCACCGTCGTACACGCCCAGCAGCGGTCCCTCGGCCGTCTTCTGCTCCCAGCGGCCGCTGCCCGCGCTGAGCTGGAGGCCCGGCGGATGCCCGGCGGAGTACAGCTCGTAGTCGCCGGAGTCGAGGTCCAGCACCAGGTGGATGGAGGTGGCGAAGCCCTCGTCCCAGTCCTGGCGGAGCAGATAGCCGTTGGCGGCGGGCAGGAACGCGTGCGGCGGCAGGCTGCCCAGGAGGCCGCCGAACGCGCCGGACAGCAGCAGGGCGCGCGAACCGGCGTCCATGCCCTTGCCGGAGACGTCGGTGAGGACGACCTCCAGGGTCCTGCCGCCGTTGGTGCGGGCGGCGACCACGAAGTCGCCGGAGAAGGACTGGCCGCCGGCCGGGCGCAGGGCCATCTCCCGGTGCCAGCCGGTGGGCAGCTTGGGCAGCTTGCTCTGCACGCGGATGCGTTCGCGCAGGTCGAAGAGCATGGTTCCGCCGCGCCGCCAGGGCACGCCGACCCGGCTGCGGAACTGGGCGAGCAGCAACCCGAAGAAGCCGCAGGCGGCGACGACCAGGACCACGCCCGGCGTGACCCGGGAGGGCCCCTCGGTGTACGGGCCGAGCTGCACGGACTCCACGATCAGGGCGGTGGCCGCCGCCGCGTACAGGCCGAGCAGGCTGGCGGGGCGCAGCAGCAGTCCGCCGGCCACGATCGGCAGGACCAGGGCGGCCGGGGCGACCCACACCGAGTTGACCAGGGTGCTGGCGGTGATCACGGGGATCGTCAGCAGCAGGCCGGCCAGGGCGACCCAGTCGGAGCCGTCGCCGCGGAAGTAGTCGACGGCGGCCCGGCGCATGCCGACGCGGGCCCGGTGCCACTGCTTCTTCAACCGGGCCGGGAACGTCTCGGCCTCCGCGCGCCGCTGTCGTCCTGCTGCCATCAGTTCGGGACCCTATCCATCGGAAGAGCCGCCTGGCACGGGAGGTCCCACTTGTCCCCCGTCCGAGGCCGGACTTCACAGTGAACTTCACCGCGGGCCGTCGTGCGGCCGGCGGGCCGAAATTGCCTCGCCCCGCCCGCGATGCCCTGGTAGGCATGGCCGTATGGGAGCAGACGGCACAGAGGGCGCGGGCGGCGCGCGCGGTGGGACCGGCGCGGACGGCACACAGCTGCGGGTCCTGCGGCGCGAGGAGTGGGACACCTGGTACGGAACCCTGATCCGGGCGTTCGGCGGGGTCCCGGAGGCCGCCGAGGAGAGGGAGATGTGGGACTCCCTGACCGAGGCCGACCGGTCCCTCGGCGTCTGGGACGGGGAGGAGTGCGTCGGCACGGCGGGGGCGTTCAGCCTGCGGCTGACCGTGCCCGGCGGGGCCGAGGTGCCGGCGGCGGGCGTGACCATGGTCAGTGTCGCGGCCACCCACCGGCGGCGCGGCGTGCTGACGACGATGATGCGGCGGCAGCTGGACGACGTCCGCTCCTGGGGGGAGCCGCTGGCGGTGCTGACGGCGTCCGAGCCGGCGATCTACGGGCGGTTCGGGTACGGCGCGGCGACGTTCCAGCTGAGCGCCGAGATCGACACGAGCCGGACCCGGCTGTGGGTGCCGGCCGGCACCGACGACGTACGGCTGCGGTACGCGGCGCCCGCTGACGTGCTGGACGCGTGCGAGGAGGTGTACGCCCGGCTGGTGCCGCGGCGGCCGGGGATGCTGGCCCGGCGGCCCGGCTGGGAACGGGTGGGGCTGCTGGACCCGGAGAGCGAGCGGGGCGGGGCGTCGCCGCTGCAGTGCGTGGTCGCGTCCCGGGACGGCGAGGTCACGGGGTTCGCGCGGTTCCGGGTGCGGCCCGGCTGGGGGCCGGGCGGACACGACGGGACGGTGCTGCTGAAGGAGCTGAACGCGCTGGACCCGGCGACGGACGCGGCGCTGTGGCGCTTCCTGTTCGGCATCGACCTGACGACGAAGCTGACCGTGCAGGGGCGGCCCGTGGACGAGGCGTGGCAGTACCAGGTCTCGGACATCCGGCGCTGCCAGCCCCGGCTGCGGGACGGGCTGTACGTGCGGCTGGTCGACGTGGGCGAGGCGCTGCGGGCGCGGACCTACCAGGTGCCGGTGGACGTCGTGTTCGAGGTGGAGGACGCCTTCTGCCCGTGGAACGCGGGGCGCTGGCGGCTCACCGGCGACCTGAAGGGGGCGTCCTGCGTGCGCACGTCCGACGCCGCCGATCTCGCGCTGTCGGTACGGGAGTTGGCGGCGGCCTACCTCGGAGGCGTGACCCTCGGCTCGCTGGCCGCGGCCGGGCGGGTGCGGGAGCTGCGGCCGGGGGCGCTGGCGGAGGCGTCGGTGGCGTTCGCGTCCGACGTGGCGCCCTGGATGCCGCACGGGTTCTGACGGATCCCGGAGCCGGTCCGGTGCCGGGACCCGGAGCCGGCCCGGCGCCGGGTCCCGCGCCCGTCCCGGTGCCGGGCCCCGCGCCCCGTCGGGTGCCGGGTCAGGTGTGCTGGCAGGCCGGGCACCAGAAGAGGTTGCGGGCGGCGAGACCGGCGGTGCGGATCTCGCCGCCACAGATGTGGCAGGGCAGGCCGGCCCTGCGGTACACGTAGACCTCGCCGCCGTGGTCGTCGACGCGCGGCGGGCGGCCCATCGCCTCCGGGGTGTGCTCGGGGCGGACGGTGTCGATGCGGTTGTTGCGGACGCCCTCGCGCATGAGATCCACGAGATCGGACCACAGGGCGTCCCATTCCGCCGGGGTGATGTCCCTGCCCGCGCGGTAGGGGTCGATGCCGTGCCGGAAGAGGACCTCGGCGCGGTAGACGTTGCCGACGCCGGCGACCACCTTCTGGTCCATGAGCAGGGCGGCGATGGTGGTGCGGCTGCGGCGGACGCGGGCGTAGGCCGCCTGCGGGTCGGCGTCGGGGCGCAGGGGGTCGGGGCCGAGGCGGTCGTGTATCGCCTGCTTCTCCGGGTCGGTGATCAGGGCGCAGGTCGTCGGGCCGCGCAGGTCGACGTACGCGGTGCTGTTC
The DNA here is from genome assembly GCA_003248315.1 of Streptomyces sp. SW4. Classification (GTDB taxonomy): domain Bacteria; phylum Actinomycetota; class Actinomycetes; order Streptomycetales; family Streptomycetaceae; genus Streptomyces. The sequence continues at coordinate 3,332,682 of QKWM01000004.1, read as the reverse complement.
GCGAGGCGGAGCCGGACGGTGTCGGTCGGCGGGGCGCGGGGGCCTGGCCGAAGGTGACCTTGCCGAAGAGGCCGAGGTGGATGTGGACCCACTCGGCGGGGCCGAGGCCGAGGAAGAGGTGCTTGCCGTGGGCGTCGGCGGTGCGCAGGGGCGTGCCGTCGACGAGGGCGGCGGCGTCGCTGAACTTGCCCTGGGGCTGCTGGCGCGGACGGGCTCGCCGCCGGCGAGGGCGGTGGTGTAGTCCTGCGCCAGGCGATGGATGGTGTGCCCTTCCGGCACGGGTGCGGTTCCTTTCGGGCTCGCCCGAGGGGCGGCGCCCCGGGCTCCGGGCCGGGCCCCGTGGGGTCCGGCCCGGCTTCACTGCGTCACTGCTGGGGTGGTGCGCCGGGATGGGAGGCAGGGTGCCCGTCGTCTCGTAGGACGCCAGCATGTCGATGCGGCGGACATGGCGCTCGTCGCCGGAGAACGGGGTGTTCAGGAAGGTCTCGACGAACTTCGTCGCCTCCTCCTGCGTGTGCATGCGCGCGCCGACCGCGACGACGTTGGCGTTGTTGTGCTGCCTGCCGAGCGCGGCCGTCTCCTCGCTCCAGGCCAGGGCGGCCCGTACGCCCTCGACCTTGTTCGCGGCGATCTGCTCGCCGTTGCCGGAGCCGCCGATCACGATGCGAGGGCACCGGGGTCCGCGGCCGTCTTCTCGGCGGCGCGGAGGCAGAAGGGCGGGTAGTCGTCCTGGGCGTCGTAGATGTGCGGGCCGCAGTCGACGGGCTCGTGGCCGGCGGCCTTGAGCCACTCCACGAGGTGGTTCTTGAGTTCGAAGCCGGCATGGTCGGAGCCGAGGTACACGCGCATGCGACGAGTGTGACATGGGCGCAGGCGGGCAGCAGCCCCGGGTGGCCGGTCCGGAAGAACCCCGGAAAATGTGAGTCTCGCTACAGAACCTCAGGGAAACCTCAAGTAACGATATGGATTCAGAGGTTCCCGAATCCGAAGGCCTCCGTTTCACTGGTCCGGCTCGTACACCCCTCGATCTTCCCGTACGAGAGACAGCTCCACCGGCGCAAAGGAAATCCACCGCATGACCTCGCAGCCGACGCTCACCCAGGCCGACGAAAGTCCCCAACCATCCGGAAACACCGGTTCCGGACTGCAGGCCGGCCTCAAGAACCGCCATCTGTCGATGATCGCGATCGGCGGCGTCATCGGCGCCGGTCTCTTCGTCGGATCCAGTTCCGGCATCGCCACCGCCGGTCCCGGCATCCTCCTGTCGTACGCCCTCGTCGGCACGCTCGTGGTGCTGGTGATGCGCATGCTCGGTGAGATGTCGGCGGCCAATCCGACGTCCGGATCGTTCTCCGCCCACGCCGACCGGGCCCTCGGTCCTGGGCCGGCTTCTCCATCGGCTGGCTGTACTGGTTCTTCTGGGTCGTCGTGCTGGCGGTCGAGGCGACCGCCGGTGCGGTGATCCTGGAGGGCTGGATACCGGCCGTGCCGCAGTGGGCCTGGGCGCTCATCGTGATGGTCGTGCTGACCGCCACCAACCTGGTCTCCGTCGGCTCCTACGGCGAGTTCGAGTTCTGGTTCGCCGGGATCAAGGTCGTGGCGATCGCCGCGTTCATCGTCGTCGGCGGGCTGGCCGTCTTCGGCGTGCTGCCGGGCGTCGACAGCGACCAGGCGGGGCTCGCCAACCTCACCGCGCACGGCGGGTTCCTGCCCAACGGCGCCGGCGCGATCCTGACCGGCATCCTGCTCGTCGTGTTCTCCTTCATGGGCAGCGAGATCGCCACCCTCGCGGCCGGCGAGTCGGAGGACCCGCAGCGCGCCGTCACCAAGGCGACCAACAGCATCATCTGGCGGATCGGCGTCTTCTACCTGGGCTCCATCTTCGTCGTCGTGACGCTGCTGCCCTGGGACGCGAAGTCGATCACCGAGGACGGCTCCTACGTCGCCGCCCTCAACTCCCTCGGCATCCCGCACGCCGGCCAGATCATGAACTTCATCGTGCTGACCTCCGTGCTGTCCTGCCTGAACTCCGGGCTGTACACGGCGTCCCGGATGGCCTTCTCGCTGGGTCAGCGCGGTGACGCGCCGAAGGCGTTCGCCCGGACCACGGAGCGGGGCGTGCCGCGCGCGGCGATCCTCTCCTCGGTCGTCTTCGGCTTCGTCGCCGTCTTCTTCAACTACGAGTTCCCCGACTCCGTCTTCCTCTTCCTCGTCAACTCCTCCGGTGCCGTCGCCCTCTTCGTGTGGCTGGTGATCTGCTTCTCGCAGCTGCGCATGCGGAAGATCATCCAGCGCGAGGCGCCGGAGAAGCTGGTCGTGAAGATGTGGCTGTACCCGTACCTGACCTGGGCCGCGGCCGCGCTGATCGTGTTCGTGCTGGGCTACATGCTCACCGACACCGAGCACGACGGGCGCCGGACCATGCTGCTGTCGCTGCTCGTGGCGGCGATCGTCCTGGTCATCGCCTTCGTCAAGGAGCGGATCGCGAAGAAGAAGCGGGCCGCCCTCGCGGGACCGCCGCGGACGGCTGACGGAAGCCGCCCGGCGCCGCGCTCACGCCGCCCGCGTGAGCGCCCGGCCCCCTCGTGAGGGACGGACACCCTCGTGAGGGACGGACACCCCGTGAAGGACGGGCACCCCGTCCCGTGAAAGACGGACACCTCGTCCTCCTGCCCGGCGCCGCCGGTGCGGAGGACGAGGTGTCCGTCTTTTCGCTCTTCTCTTCCGCGCCGCGGTTCCCCGGCTCCTCGCGCCGTGGGTTCCGCACGAGCCCTCAGCGCTTGTCGACCAGCTTCCAGACGCTCGGCAGCAGCCCCATCGCCAGCACCGCCTTCAGGGCGTCGCCGACCAGGAACGGGGTGAGGCCGGCCGCGACGGCGGCGGTGGCGGACATGCCGGTGGCGAGGGCGAGGTAGGGGACGCCGACGGCGTAGATGATCGCCTCGCCGAGCAGCATGGCACCGGCCGTGCGCCACGGGGAGCGGTCGGCGCCGCGGCGGGCGAGGGCGCCCACGGCGGCGGCCGCGAGCATCATGCCGAAGACGTAGCCGAGGGACGGGGCGGCGACGCCGGACGCGCCCCCGGCGAACCACGGCACGCCCGCCATGCCCACCAGCGCGTACAGGGCAAGGGAGAGCAGGCCCCGGCCGGCGCCGAGGGCCGTGCCGACGAGCAGCGCGGCGAAGGTCTGGCCGGTCACCGGGACCGGGGAGCCGGGCACGGGCACCGAGATCTGGGCCGCGAGACCGGTGAGCGCGGCGCCGCCGAGCACGAGCGCGGCGTCCCGGACTCGGGAGGACGGCAGGAGGTCGGCGAGGACCGTTCCGGACGGGCGGGGGCTGCGGCAGCGGTGCTCATGGGGACTCCGCGGTGGTTGTGGACATGTCGGACACGGTGACGCTATCCCAGCGCGCCGGAGCCGATCACCATCAGCGCTCGACAAAGGGTCGAGCGACCGCGTGGTGGGCTCCCGACAAAGGGCCGGGCCGTAACCCGGTGCGGCGTGAGACGGGTCACTGAGGTGGGGAGGTCCTGGTCACGGCCCGTCCGGGCGGCGACGGCTGTAGGGATCCACCAAAGCACGCGGGCGCCGGTGCGGTGCGGCGGCCGGCAGCGCACGTGCGAGCGGGCCGGAACCCGACCGGAACCGGACGGTCACCCACCGTGCCGAGACCGTCCACATCGTGGGCAAGCGGTGTTCCCGGGCGTCGTCGGCACGGACACTGGCTGGGTTTTTGCCCTCCGCATGCCACCGCACGCATTGGACGAGCCGCTCATGTCCAGCACCACCACCGGGACGCCGCCGAAGTCGGGCGACGCCTCCCTGTCCCACGGCCTCAAGCAGCGCCACCTCTCCATGATCGCCCTCGGCGGCGTGATCGGCGCCGGCCTGTTCGTCGGGTCCGGCGCGGGCATCGCCGCCGCCGGCCCCTCGATCGTCCTCGCCTACGCCCTCTCCGGCCTCCTCGTGATGCTGGTGATGCGGATGCTGGGCGAGATGTCGGCCGCGTATCCGTCGTCGGGTTCCTTCTCCGCGCACGCCGAGCGGGCCATCGGTCCGTGGGCCGGGTTCACCGCGGGCTGGTCGTTCTGGGTGCTGCTGTGCACCGCCGTCGGCCTGGAGGCATCGGCGCCGCGAAGATCGTCAGCGGCTGGCTGCCGGGCACGCCCGAGTGGGCGTGGGTGGCGCTGTTCATGGTGGTCTTCTGCGCCACCAACCTGGCCGCCGTGCGGAACTTCGGCGAGTTCGAGTTCTGGTTCGCCGCCCTCAAGGTCGGCGCGATCACGCTGTTCCTGGTGCTGGGCGTGCTGGCCATCGCGGGCGTGCTGCCCGGCACGGACTCGCCGGGGCGAGCCACCTCACCGACTTCATGCCCAACGGCGGCGAGGGGCTGGTGATCGGACTGCTCGCCTCCGTCTTCGCGTACGGCGGCCTGGAGACGGTGACCATCGCGGCGGCCGAGTCGGAGAACCCGGTCAAGGGCGTCGCGAGCGCCGTGCGGACGGCGATGTGGCGCATCGCGCTGTTCTACGTCGGCTCGATGGCCGTCATCGTCACGCTCGTGCCGTGGGACTCCCCCGAGGTCGTCGAGCACGGGCCGTACGTCGCCGCCCTGAACGAGCTGGGCATCCCGGGCGCCGGGCAGCTGATGAACGTCGTCGTGCTGGTGGCGCTGCTGAGCGCGATGAACGCCAACATCTACGGCGCCTCGCGCATCGCCTACTCGCTGGTCGACCGCGGTCAGGGCCCGAAGGCGCTGGGCAGGGTGTCGGGCGGGGTGCCGCGCATCGCCGTGCTCGCCTCCTCCGTCTTCGGCTTCGGCTGCGTGCTGCTCAGCTACTGGCGGCCGAACGACGTCTTCTCGTGGCTGCTGAACATGATCGGCGCGGTGATCCTGGTGGTCTGGATCTTCATCGCCGTCTCGCAGCTGCGGCTGCGCCGCCGCCTGGAGCGCGAGGCGCCCGAGAAGCTGGTCGTGCGGATGTGGGCGTTCCCGTGGCTGACCTGGGTGGCGCTGGCCGGCATGGCGGCGGTGTTCGTCCTGATGGCGCGCGAGCCCGCCACGCGGGTGCAGCTGTACTCGACGGGCGGTATGACGCTGGTCCTGGCCGCCGTCGGCTACGCCTGGCAGCGCACGCGCGGCGGCGCCCGCGAGCAGGCCCCGACCGGAAGGCCTGACGCCCCCGGCGCCCCCGGCTCCTCAGGGCCCCCGCACGAGACCACCTCGTGCGGGGGCCCTTTTTCGCGTGCCCCCGCACGCGCCCGCACGGTCTTGCTGCTAGCGTGCAGTTGCAAGCCTTTTGCAATAAGAGGTCGGAGGGGATACCGCCATGCCCGTCTACACGCTTCCTGAACTGCCGTACGACTACTCCGCGCTGGCGCCCGTGATCAGCCCCGAGATCATCGAGCTGCACCACGACAAGCACCACGCGGCCTATGTGAAGGGCGCCAACGACACGCTGGAGCAGCTGGCCGAGGCGCGGGACAAGGAGGCCTGGGGCTCGATCAACGGCCTGGAGAAGAACCTCGCCTTCCACCTCTCCGGCCACATCCTGCACTCCATCTACTGGCACAACATGACCGGCGACGGCGGCGGCGAGCCGCTGGAGAAGGACGGCGTGGGCGAGCTGGCCGACGCCATCGCCGAGTCGTTCGGCTCCTTCGCCGCCTTCAAGACGCAGCTGTCCAAGGCCGCCGCGACCACCCAGGGTTCCGGCTGGGGCGTGCTGGCCTACGAGCCGCTGAGCGGTCGGCTGATCGTCGAGCAGGTCTACGACCACCAGGGCAACGTCGGCCAGGGCTCCACCCCGATCCTGGTCTTCGACGCCTGGGAGCACGCCTTCTACCTCCAGTACAAGAACCAGAAGGTCGACTTCATCGAGGCGATGTGGCGGGTCGTCAACTGGCAGGACGTGGCGCGGCGCTACGAGGCCGCGAAGTCCCGCACCGACGCGCTGCTGCTGGCGCCCTGAGCGCCCCCCGTGAAGCGTCCTGCCTCGTGATCGTCTTCTCACCCTTCACGGCGGCAGGCGGATGAGGGAAGGCCCCCGTGAGGACGTGACTCGCGGGGCCTTCCGTGTGCCGGGGCCGGGTCAGGGCTTGCGGGCGAGGCCGCCGTGCTGGCCGATCGGCCCGGGTGCCGGGCCGTCCGGGTCGGGTCCGGCCGCCACAGCGGCACCGAGACGACGCCGGGCTCGACCAGCTCCAGACCCTCGAAGTACGCCTCGATCTGCTCGACGGGCCGCAGGAAGTAGGGGACGGCGCCCGTCTCGTTGTAGCCGTCCTGGGCCTCCTCGTAGGCCGGGTCGGTGCCCGGGAGCCGTCGTTGACGCACAGATAGCTGCCGGAGGGCAGGCCGGCCATCAGCCGGCGGACCAGGTCGCGGGCGACACCGTGGTCGGGGACGTGGCCGAGGATGCCGCTGAGGATCAGGGCCGTGGGCGGCTCAGGTCGAGGGTGCGGCCGGCCGCCTCCAGGATCTTCTCCGGCTCGTACAGGCTCAGGTCCTCGTAGGCGGTCGCCCCCTCGGGCTGGAGGTGAGCAGGGCGCGGGCGTGCGCGAGGACCAGGGGGTCGTTGTCGACGTAGACGATCCTCGACTCGGGGCGAGGCGCTGGGCGACCTCGTGGGTGTTGTCCACGGTCGGCAGCCCGGTGCCCACGTCCAGGAACTGCCGTACCCCGCCTCCCGCACCAGGTACCCGATGCTGCGGCCGAGGAACGCGCGGCTGCTGCGGGCGATGGTGACGATGCCGGGAAGACGGCGGTGTAGGCGTCACCGGCCTCCTCGTCCACCGGGTAGTTGTCCTTGCCGCCCAGCCAGTAGTTCCAGATCCGCGCCGAGTGCGGCACGGAGGTGTCGATCTCCGTCATGGGGTACTGCTCGCCTCCGGTTCGTCGGCCGGGACCGGCCGGTTGGGGTCTTCTCCCCATGGTGACGCGGATTTTCGCCCCCGCGGGGATTGACGCACCCGTTCCGGCGCGCTCAAGTGCCCTCAGGTGCCGTGACCCCAGGAACAGTGCGACCGAGGAGCAGCGACGAGACGGGAGAACCCTGCGATGACCGATCCGGTACGACTCGTGGCCGCCGGCGACCCCTTCCTCCCGCCGTCCCTGATCGCGCGGGCGCTCGGCGCGGAACTGGGCGATCACCCGCTGGAGATCCGGCAGGTGGAGACGGGCCGGACCGCGGGGACGCGGAGGAGGAGCTGATCGGGGCGCTGTCGGGGGCGCAGGTGCTGGTGACGCGGCCGGCCCCGGTCACCGAACGCGTGCTGGACGCCTGTCCGCGGCTGCGGCTCGTCGCGGTGTGCGCCGGCAGCCCGGCCGGCGTCGACCTGGACGCGGCCAAGACCCGGGACGTCCGCGTCTGCCACGCGGCCGGCTGCGACGCCGCGGCCGCCGCCGAGCACACCCTCGGCCTGATGCTGGCGGTCCTGCGCCGTCTGCCGTGGGCGGGCACGACGCCCCGGACCACGAGCGGGCCGGGCTGGAGCTGGAGGACCTGCCCGTGGGGCTGGTCGGCCACGGGGCCGTCGGCGACCGGGTCGCCCGGGTGCTCTGCGCCTTCGGCGCCCGGGTGATGGTGTACGACCCGTACGTGCGCGGCGAGATCCACGGGCTGCGGGTGTCCTCCCTCGACGACCTGCTGGCCCGCTCCCGGGTGGTCACGCTGCACGCCGGGGACGGCCCCGGCACACGGGGCCTGATCGGCGCGCGGGAGCTGTCGCTGCTGCCGCGCGGCGCGGTCGTGGTGAACACGGCCGGGGCGCGCTGGTGGACGAGGAGGCGCTGTGCGACGCGCTGGACAGCGGCCGGGTGTCGGCGGCGGCGCTGGACACCGCGACCGCCCATCCGCGGCTGCGCGCCCACACCGACCGGGTGCTGGTCACCCCGCGTCTGGGCGGGGCGACCGGTGCGGCGGCCCGGAAGGCGGCGCGGGCCGCCGCCGAGGAGGTCGGGCGCTGGCTGCGCGGGGAACCGCCGGCGCACGGCACGACCTGATCCGGCGGGCGTGGGCGGGGGCCCGCCCGGCGGCGCCGGCTACAGGTTGCTGAAGTCGGGGCCCTTGGTGCGGGTCCGCTTGATCTCGTAGAAGCCGGGGACCGAGGCGACGGCGAGGGTGCCGTCCCAGAGCTTGGCGGCGTCCTCGCCCTTGGGGGCCGGGGTGACGACCGGGCCGAAGAAGGCGATCTGCCCGCCGTCCGCGCCGGGGACCGCGATGACCGGGGTGCCGACCTCCTGGCCGACCTTGTCGATGCCCTCCTTGTGGGAGGCGCGCAGCTGCGGCTCGTAGGGGGTGCCGTCCCAGTGGTCCATGAGGGACTCGGGCAGGCCGACGTCCTTCAGGGCGGCGGCGACCGTCTCCTTCTCGGGCCCTCGCCCTGGTTGTGGAAGCGGGTGCCGAGGGCGGTGTAGAGGTCGCCGAGGACCTGCGCGCCGTGCTCCTCCTGGGCGGCGATGACCACCCGGACCGGGCCCCACGCCTTGGTCTCGAGCATCTCGCGGTACTCCTCGGGCAGTTCGTCGAGCTTGTCCTCGTTGAGCACGGCGAGGCTCATCAGATGCCAGCGGACCTCGATGTCCCGCATCTTCTCCACCTCCAGCACCCAGCGGGAGGTCATCCAGGCCAGGGGCACAGCGGGTCGAACCAGAAGTCGACGGGCGTCTTGTCGGACATGTCTCTCCTCGTGAGGCGGCGCAACCGAGCGTTCCTCCAGGGAACGGACCGGCCCGCCCGGCCATTCCCGACGCGGCGCGTCAGGGGCGCATGGCAGGATCGGTGCTGTCCACATCCTGAACACGAGCCGAGGGAGTGCCGCCCGTGCCCGGTGAGAATCTGTCCCGCGACGAGGCCCGGGAGCGGGCCGCCCTGCTGTCCGTCGACGGGTACGAGGTGTCCCTCGACGTGCGCTCGGCGACCGGCGAGGCGCCCGGGGACGGTCCGCGCACCTTCCGGTCCGTCACCACGATCCGCTTCCGCTGCAACGAGCCCGGCGCCACCAGCTTCGCGGACCTGATCGCGCCGAGCGTCACGGCCGTCTCCCTCAACGGGCGCGACCTGGACCCGAGCGAGGTCTTCGACGGCTCCCGGATCGTCCTGGAGGACCTGGCCGCCGACAACGAGCTGGTGGTCGACGCCCAGTGCGCCTACTCCCGCACCGGTGAGGGCCTGCACCGCTTCGTCGACCCCGAGGACGGCGAGGTGTACCTGTACACCCAGTACGAGCCGGCCGACTCCCGCCGGGTCTTCGCCAACTTCGAGCAGCCCGACCTCAAGGCACCGTTCCGCTTCGAGGTGCGGGCGCCCGAGGAGTGGACGGTGTGGAGCAACGGCGCGGGCGAGCGCACCGACGGGGTGTGGCGGTTCGCGGAGACCAAGCCGATCTCCACGTACATCACGTGCGTCGTGGCGGGCCCGTACCACTATGTGACGGACACCTACGAGCGGGTGTTCGAGGACGGGACGCGGCTGGAGATCCCGCTCGGCGCGATGTGCCGCAAGGGCCTGGCCCCGCACTTCGACCCCGAGGACGTCTTCACGGTCACCAAGCAGGGCCTGGACTTCTTCCACGACCACTTCGACTACCCGTACCCGTTCGGCAAGTACGACCAGGCGTTCGTGCCCGAGTACAACCTGGGCGCGATGGAGAACCCGGGGCTGGTGACCTTCCGCGAGGAGTTCATCTTCCGCGGCAAGGTGACGCAGGCGTCCTACGAGGGCCGCGCCAACGTGATCCTGCACGAGATGGCGCACATGTGGTTCGGCGACCTGGTCACCATGGAGTGGTGGGACGACCTGTGGCTGAAGGAGTCCTTCGCCGACTTCATGGGCGCGTTCTCGCTGGTCGGGGCGACCCGCTTCAAGGATGGCTGGATCACCTTCGCCAACCGCCGCAAGGCGTGGGCCTACCGCGCCGACCAGCTCCCCTCCACCCACCCGATCACCGCCGACATCCGCGACCTGCAGGACGCCAAGCTCAACTTCGACGGCATCACCTACGCCAAGGGCGCCTCGGTGCTCAAGCAGCTGGTGGCGTACGTCGGGCAGGACGCGTTCCTGGAGGGCGCCCGGCGCTACTTCAAGCGCCACGCCTACGGCAACACCCGGCTCGGCGACCTGCTGTCGGTGCTGGAGGAGACCAGCGGACGGGACATGGCGGCCTGGGCGCGGTCCTGGCTCCAGACGGCGGGCGTCAACTCCCTCACCCCGCAGGTGCTGCTGAGCACCGACGGGCGGATCGAGGAGCTGGCCGTCGTGCAGGACGCCGCCGAGTCCCACCCGGAGCTGCGCCCGCACCGGGTCGCGGTGGGCCTGTACCGGCGCGAGGAGGGCGGCGCCCTGAAGCGGTACGCGCGCGCCGAGGCGGACGTCGACGGGCCGCGCACGGTGGTGACGGAGCTGGCCGGGCAGCAGGCGCCGGAGCTGGTGCTCGTCAACGACGACGACCTGACGTACTGCAAGATCCGCTTCGACACGACCTCGCTGGCCACGCTGCGGGCCGGGCTCGGCGACCTCACCGACCCGCTGGCCCGCGCCCTGTGCTGGTCGGCGCTGTGGAACATGACGCGGGACGCGCTGCTGCCCGCCCGGGACTTCGTCGACCTGGTGCTGCGGTACGCGGGCCGGGAGTCGGACATCGGCGTGCTGCAGATGCTGCACGCCTGGGCGGACTCGGCGCTGGTGCACTACGCCGCCCCCGGCTGGCGGGAGACCGGCGGCCGGCTGCTCGCCGAGGGGGCGCTGCGGGAGCTGCGGGAGGCGGCGCCGGGCAGCGAGCAGCAGCTGGCGTGGGCGCGGTTCTTCGCGGCGGTGGCCTCGGACGACGAGGACCTGGCGCTGCTGCGCGGGCTGCTGGAGGGCACCGAGAAGATCGACGGGCTGGACGTGGACCAGGAGCTGCGCTGGGCGTTCCTGGGCCGCTGGCCGCGCACGGGGCGGCGGACGAGTCCGTGCTCGCCGCCGAACTGGCCCGCGACGACACCGCGTCCGGCAAGCGGCACCAGGTGCGCTGCCTGGCGGCGCGGCCCTCGGCGGCGGTGAAGGCGCAGGCCTGGGCGCAGGTGGTGGAGTCGGACCAGCTGTCCAACGCCCTGGTGGAGGCGACCATCGCGGGCTTCGGGCAGGCCTCGCAGCGGGAGCTGCTCGCGCCGTACGCCGAGAAGTACTTCGCGGCGATCGAGCGGGTGTGGAGCGAGCGGTCGATCCAGATCGGCATGCACGTGGTGCGCGGCCTGTTCCCGTCGCTGCAGGACTCGCCGGCGACGCTGGAGGCGACGGACGCGTGGCTGGCCGCGCACGAGGGGGCGGCTCCGGCGCTGCGCCGGCTGGTGCTGGAGGCCCGGGACGATCTGGCCCGGGCGCTGCGGGCGCAGGCGTGCGACAGGGCCGCCGGCGACTGATCCCGAAGGGGGTGCGGGGGCCGGCCCGCACCCCGTGGAGCGTGCCGGAACGCCCTCATGCCTTGGCCAAGGATTGGGCGTTCCGTCAACGTTACAAAAGGGGCCGTAACCCGGGCCGTGACCCCGAACGGACCAGGGGTTTTCGGCATCCGAACACCCGTCCTTTAGGGCAGCGTTGTCCGTATTTGTCGACGGGCGTGTAACAGCGGTTACAGGCCGGATCGCGGGCGGGAAGTCCCCGGTCATGACCCACAACACCCCGCTCTCGCCCCGCCCCTGCACGACCTCGCCGCCGGCCGGCCCGGCGTGCTGACCGCCGCTCAGCTGCGCGCGCACGGCGTCTCCGCCGCCGAGACCGACGCGCAGTGCCGGCCGGGCGGGCCCTGGCAGCAGCTGCTCCCCGGCGTCGTCCTGCTCCACCCGGGGCCGCCGACCAGCGAGGAGCGGCTGCACGCGGTGCTGCTGTACGCGTCCCGGGAGGGCGGCACCGCCGTCCCCGCGCAGCCCGGGGCGGGCCGCAGGCCGGACCGGAGGCGATGATCACGGGGCTGGCCGCGCTGACCCTGCACGGGTTCGCCTCCGCTCCCCCGCTGCCGTCCCTGGACACCTTCGACGTCCTCGTCCCCCGGCTTCGCCGGCTGCGGTCGGCGGGCTGCGCGCGGATCGTGCGCACGGCCGCCCTGCCCGTCGCGGAGCAGGTCACCGGGGTTCCGGTGGCGCCGGTCGCGCGCGCCCTGGCCGACGCGGTGGCCGAGCTGACGGACGCGGGGGCGGTGCGCCGGCTGCTGACGGAGGCGGTGCGCGGCGGGCACTGCGAACCGGCCGCGGTGGTGCGGGAGCTGAACCGGGCCCGGCTGCTGAACCGGCCGCACGTGGTGGACGCGGTGGACACGCTGCTGGCCGAGGGGCGGGCGCTCGCCGAGGACCGGCTGTACCGGATGGTGCGCGAGCACGGTCTGCCGGAACCGGTGTGGAACGTCGACCTGCGGCTCCCGGGCGGGCCCCACCTGGGCGGCCTGGACGCCTACTGGCCGGAGCACGCGGTCGCCGTCGAGCTGGACACCCGCGCCCACCGGCAGGGCGGCACGCACGACGAGGACGCGCTGTGGTCGGAATACACGCGCAAGCGCGAGCACTTGGAAAGGCTGGGGATCACGGTCGTCCACCTGACGCCCCGCAAGCTCCGCGACTCGCTGGAGCAGCAGGCGGCGGTGGTGCGTACGGCGTTGATGGCGGCGGCGGACCGGGAACCCGCCGCGTACGTCGTGGTGCTGCCCCGGTAGTGACGGACCGGGCAGCGCCAGGAGGGAGAGGAGGGGCCGCCGGAGCACCGGCGGCCCCTCCTCGCTGCCCTCCCCCGTCGTCCCGGCCGGTGCCCGGGACTCAGTCCGTCTTCGGGGGCGGGCCGGTGAGACGCCCCGTCGCCGGCCGCTCCCGCCACAGGCGCAGCGCGGTGTCGACCAGGGGGACGCGGACCAGTCCGGGGACGCCGTCCAGGGGCTGCCAGGCGGCCAGGTCGGTGGAGCCGTTCACCTCGTTGCGGAGGTCACCGCCGGTGACGCGGCCCTCGTAGACGAGCCGTACGGCGTGGTGGTCGACGCTGCGGCCCAGGCGGCCGGGGAGCGGGCGGCGGAGGGAGTCGACGCCGAGCAGTCCGGTGACCTCGATCCGGTAGCCGGTCTCCTCCTCGACCTCCCGCCGCACGGTGTCGCAGGGGTCCTCGCCGTGCTCCATGCCCCCGCCCGGCATCACCCACTCGGGGACCCCTCCCGGCCCCGGGGACCGGGCGAGCAGGAGCCGGCCGTCGCGCACCACCACGGCGTAGGCCGCCACCCTCAACGTCTGTCGCACGCCGGGACGTTACCCCGGCCCGGCCGGTGACTTGGTGCCTTCGCGGGGTCCTGTCCGGATAAGAGCATCGGGGTTTTCCCCATGCATCCATTGCGATTCGGTCAACTCTCCCCAAAGACGTGCGCCTTGCGTAAAGCTCGGCGATCGTCCGGGATCGTATTCCGGACCGCCACGGCCAGGGCCGGTCGGCTCCGGTCGTTCCCCGAACGTTCCTTTACCCAAGGGATGCCGATGACCCACTCCCCCAGCGTGAGGCGATACCGGCCGCGAGACGCGTGGCCCGTGTCGCCGTGGCCGCCGGTCTCGTCGCCGCGCTGTCCGCGGCCGGACCGATCCCCTGGCCCTCGCCGCCGACGACCCGGCCGGGACCGCCGCGACCGTCCCCGCCGACGAGACGGCCAAGTCCGCCCACGACAAGCTCGGTTCCGACGACGCGGAGCTCCTCGCCGAGGCGAAGGCCGACGGCGAGAAGAACGTCACCATGATGATCGCCACCGCGCCCGGCGGCACCGAGCAGGTCGCGAAGCAGCTGGACGCCGTCGAGGGCGGCACCGTGGGCCGCACCTACGACAAGCTCGGCTACGTCCGGGCCACGGTCCCCACCGGCCGGGCCGACGCGGCCATCGCCGCCGCCGCCAAGCTCTCCGCCGTGCACGGCATCGACCTGCGCGAGGAGATCCCGCTCGACGACCCGACGCCGCGCGCCGACCGCGCCGAGGGCGCCCCCAGGGCCGCCGAGGGCGGCTACTCCGGGCCGGACCGCCGGACCCCCGCCGAGAACCCGTACAACCCGTCCCACGAGACGGGCGCCGTCGACTTCGTGAAGAAGAACCCGAAGGCGGACGGCCGCGGCATCACCATCGGCATCCTCGACTCCGGCGTCGACCTCGCCCACCCGGCGCTGCAGAAGACCACCACCGGCGAACGCAAGATCGTCGACTGGGTGACCGCCACCGACCCGGTCGTCGACGGCGACCGCACCTGGCGCCCCATGACCACCTCCGTCTCCGGGCCCGCCTTCACCTACGGCGGCGAGAGCTGGAAGGCGCCCGCGGGCTCGTACCGGGTCAACGCCTTCCGCGAGTCCTACACGGTCGGCGGAGACGCGAACGGCGACGCCAACCGGGACGGCGACACCACCGACGTCTGGGGCATGCTGTACGACCCGGCGGCCGGCACGGTCCGCGTCGACCTGAACGACAACAACGACTTCACCGACGACGCCCCATGAAGCCGTACAAGGACGGCTTCCAGGTCGGCTACTTCGGCACCGACGACCCGTCCACCGACGTGGCCGAGCGCCAGCCGTTCGTGGTCGAGATCCGCAAGGACGTCGTCCACAACCCCTCCGGCGCCAAGGCCGACTTCGTCAACATCGGCGTCATCGAGGGCTCGCACGGCTCGCACGTGGCCGGCATCACCGCCGCCAACGGCCTGTTCGGCGGCAGGATGAACGGCGCGGCGCCCGGCGCCAAGCTGGTCTCCTCCCGCGCCTGCACCTGGTCCGGCGGCTGCACCAACGTCGCGCTCACCGAGGGCATGATCGACCTCGTCGTCAACCGCGGCGTCGACATCGTCAACATGTCGATCGGCGGCCTGCCCGCGCTCAACGACGGCAACAACGCCCGTGCCGAGCTGTACACGCGGCTCATCGACACCTACGGCGTCCAGCTGGTGATCTCCGCCGGCAACTCCGGCCCCGGCGCCAACACCATCGGCGACCCGTCCCTGGCCGACAAGGTCATCTCGGTCGGCGCGTCCGCCTCCAAGGAGACCTGGGCGGCCAACTACGGCTCCGTGGTGGAGAAGAAGTACGCCATGATGCCGTTCTCCTCGCGCGGCCCGCGTGAGGACGGCGGGTTCGCCCCGACCCTGGCCGCGCCCGGCGCCGCCATCAACACCATCCAGACCTGGGTGCCCGGCCAGCCGGTCCCGGAGGCGGGGTACGACCTGCCCGCCGGCTACGGCATGCTCCAGGGCACCTCGATGGCCTCCCCGCAGGCCGCCGGCGCGGCCGCGCTGCTGCTGTCCGCGGCGAAGCAGAAGGGCATCGACCTCACCCCGGCGAAGCTGCGCACCGCGCTGACGTCGACCGCCGACCAGATCAAGGGCGTGCAGGCGTACGAGCAGGGCGCCGGCCTGATCGACGTGGTGGACGCCTGGGAGGCGATCCGCGACGGCGCCACCGCGCACGAGTACACGGTCGAGGCGCCGGTCGACACCGCGATCGACCAGTTCCTGAAGAAGCCCGGTCACGGCACCGGCCTGTACGACCGCGAGGGCGGACTGAAGGCCGGCGAGAAGAAGCGCTACACCATCACCGTCACCCGCACCTCCGGCGCGGACCGGGCGATCCGGCACGAGCTGGACTTCGAGAACAACGCCGGGGGCACCTTCCGGATCGTCGGCTCCGACGAGGTGCGGCTGCCGCTGAACGAGCCGGTGGCCGTCACCGTCGAGGCCCGTCCGCGGTCGCAGGGCCTCAAGAGCGCCGTGCTGGAGGTCGACGACCCGCGCACCGAGGGCGTCGACAAGCAGGTCATGACCACGGTGGTGGCCGCGGCCCCGCTGGAGCGCGGCTTCTCCGCCTCCGGCTCCGTGCAGCGCAACAGCACCGAGTCGTACTTCGTGACCGTCCCCGAGGGCGCGAAGACCCTGGAGGTGGCGATCGGCGGTCTGAAGGACAAGAGCCAGACCCGGTTCATCGCCATCCACCCGTACGGCGTCCCGGCCGACACCACCTCCACGCCGTACTGCTACAACAACTATCTCGACGGCAACGGCTGCCGGCCCGACGTGCGCGCCTACGCCGACCCGCAGCCCGGCGTCTGGGAGATCGAGGTCGAGTCGCGGCGCACCTCGCCGCTGCTGGACAACCCCTACGAGCTGGACGTCACCGTGCTCGGCGCCGACTTCGAGCCGGAGGTCGTCACGGTGCCCGAGGCCGAGGTGGGCACGCCGGTCGACGCCTCCTGGAAGGTGACCAACCGGTTCGCCCCGATCGACGGCAAGCCGGCCGGCGGCCCCTGGGCTCCGCCCGGACGACCCGCCCGACGATCAAGCCGGGTGAGACGCACACCACCACGGTGGAGGTGCCCGCGGGCGCCGAGTCGCTGGACGTCGTCATCGGCGGTGTCTCCGACGCCGCCGCCGACCTCGACCTGACCGTCCTCGACAAGGACGGCAAGGTGGTCGGGCAGTCCGCCGACGGCGACTCCGAGGAGTCGGTGTCGGTGCCGAAGCCGGCCGCCGGCACGTACACCGTGCAGGTCTTCGGCTACGCGATCCCGTCCGGCTCGACGGCGTACGACTACCGGGACGTGTACTTCGCCGGCTCCCTCGGCGAGGTCTCGGTGGACGGGGCGGCGCCGGTGCGGCTCGGCACGGGCGAGTCGGCGACGGTGTCGGCGAGCGTCACCGTGCGCGCCGCCGCTCCCGAGGGCCGGGCGTTCTTCGGCCAGGTCCGGCTGGTCAACGCGCGCGGCACGGTCGCGGGCGCGGGCAGCGTGGCGATCGAGAAGGTCGTGCCGTAGGTCCGGTACGGCACGGGCCCCGCGCGGGCCCGGGGGGCGGGCGTCCGGTGGGCGCCCGCCCCTTCGCCGTGTCCGCCCGCTCCCCATGACGCGGGGGACGGCGAAACGCCTCGCCGCGGGCCCGGCAGGCCCGGCGAGGCGTACGTCACACCGGGTGTGGCCCGCGGGGAAAGGGGCAGGGGCGAGGCAGCACAGCTTGCGGCGCGGGGCCCTGTCGGGGGCAATATCTGCAGCTCGGCAGGGGTGGAGACAGAAGGACCGCGTCCGCCGTCCGAGCCGCGGCGTCCCATCCCGTGGGCTCACCGGCCAAAGAATTGGACAGGTGGGCCGGGGAAGGCCGCATGATGGAAAAGCCCCGGCCGCACAAGGCGGGCACACGCAAGTCACGAAAGGGAGTCGTCGTGAGGATCGGAATCGTCGGAGCCACCGGTCAGGTCGGCACGGTCATGCGCAGGATTCTCACGGAGCGCAACTTCCCGGTCGACGAGCTGCGTCTGTTCGCGTCCGCCCGCAGCGCGGGCCGGGACCTGGACGGCGTGACGGTGGAGGACGCGGCGACCGCCGACTACTCCGGGCTGGACATCGTGCTGTTCTCCGCGGGCGGCGCGACCTCGAAGGCGCTGGCCGAGAAGGTCGCCTCCCAGGGCGCGGTCGTGATCGACAACTCCTCGGCCTGGCGCCGGGACCCGGACGTGCCGCTGGTGGTGTCCGAGGTGAACCCGCACGCGATCCGGAACCGCCCCAAGGGCATCATCGCCAACCCGAACTGCACCACCATGGCCGCGATGCCGGTGCTGCGCCCGCTGCACGCCGAGGCGGGCCTCGAAGCCCTCGTCGTCGCCACCTACCAGGCGGTGTCCGGCTCCGGCCTCGCGGGCGTCGACGAGCTGTTCGAGCAGGTCAAGAAGGTCGGCGAGGACGCCCGAAGCTCACGCACGACGGCGGCGCCGCCACGTTCCCGCAGCCGGAGAAGTACATCGCGCCGATCGCGTACAACGTGCTGCCGATGGCCGGGTCGATCGTCGACGACGGCCTGAACGAGACCGACGAGGAGCAGAAGCTCCGCCACGAGTCCCGCAAGATCCTGGAGATCCCCGGCCTGAAGGTCTCCGGCACCTGTGTGCGCGTGCCCGTCTTCACCGGCCACTCCCTCCAGGTCAACGCCCGCTTCGCCCGCCCGATCGGCGTCGAGCGCGCCAAGGAGCTGCTGGCCGAGGCGCCGGGCGTGGTCGTCACCGACGTGCCGACCCCGCTCCAGGCCGCCGGCCAGGACCCGTCCTACGTCGGCCGCATCCGCAAGGACGAGACCGTGGACAACGGCCTGGCCCTGTTCGTCTCCAACGACAACCTCCGCAAGGGCGCCGCGCTGAACGCCGTCCAGATCGCGGAACTGGTGGCGGCCGAGCTGAAGGGCTGACGGCTCCACCCGTGGCCGGCCCCCGCCCCGTCGTCGTCCCGCCCGCGGCCGCGGGCCGCTGGTGGCGGCCGCCCTGATCGGCCCGGTGGTGGGCGACGCGGGCGTGAAGAAGGAGCCGGCCGGGGCGCGTGACTTCTGTGCCGGCCTGTGACCCCGGTGGGGCCCGGGGTCAGGGCCTTCGCACCTCGTAGAGGAAACAGCCGTACTCGACGGCCCGGACGTGCACGAACGCCACGTCCGGGCCGTCGAACGCTTCGGTGAAGGCCCGCTCGAAGGCCGCCGCGGAGGGCTCCGTCACCAGCCGCCCGCCGAGGATGCGGCCCTCGGCCGAGTAGCGGCGGACCACCCGGGGGCGTTCGTGAACGGCAGGGCGCCGGTCCGGGGCCCGGCGCACTCCCCGGCGTGGACGAAGACGGGGCCCTGCTCGTCGTAGGCCCCGGGGTCGGCGCCGGTCTCCGCCGCCCAGCGGCGCAGCGGCGCGTACGAGACGAGGGCGATCCGCTCGCCCGGTGTGCTGCGCCTGAGGCAGCAGCGCAGGGGCGCTCCGCCCTCCTCGTCCGTGAAGGGGACGGGTGCACGGCCGGCGTCGTCGGCGACGGCCAGCTCCTTGAGTGTCCGCGCCGGGACGGGGCGCGCGGTGTACGTGTGGGTCATGCCCCCAGACTGGGGCGTGCCCGTGCCGCTGACCGGCGGGAAACGGACATCGCGTTCGGCACGGTGGCCGTGGAAGGATGACGCCACCGACACATCACGAGGAGATGACCGCGTGCCTGGCACAAACCTGACTCGCGAAGAAGCGCAGCAGCGGGCGAAGCTGCTCACCGTTGACTCGTACGAGATCGATCTGGATCTCTCCGGCGCGCAGGAGGGCCACACCTTCCGGTCCGTGACCACCGTGCGCTTCGACGTGGCCGGGGAGGGCGGGGAGTCCTTCATCGACCTGGTGGCGCCGGCCGTCCACGAGGTCACGCTCAACGGGGACGCGCTGGACCCCGCCGAGGTGTTCGCGGACTCCCGGATCGCCCTGCCCGGTCTGCTGCCGGGCCGCAACGTCCTCCGTGTCGTCGCCGACTGCGCGTACACCAACACCGGTGAGGGCCTGCACAAGTTCGTCGACCCGGTCGACGACCAGGCCTACCTGTACACCCAGTTCGAGGTGCCGGACGCCCGCCGGGTCTTCGCGAGCTTCGAGCAGCCCGACCTGAAGGCGACCTTCCAGTTCACCGTGAAGGCGCCCGAGGGCTGGACGGTCGTCTCCAACTCGCCCACCCCCGAACCCCAGGACAACGTCTGGGTCTTCGCGCCGACGCCGCGCATCTCGACGTACATCACGGCCCTGATCGTCGGCCCGTACCACTCCGTGCACAGCGTGTACGAGAAGGACGGCCAGTCCGTGCCGCTCGGCATCTACTGCCGTCCCTCGCTCGCCGAGCACCTCGACGCGGACGCGATCTTCGAGGTGACCCGGCAGGGCTTCGACTGGTTCCAGGAGAAGTTCGACTACGCGTACCCGTTCGAGAAGTACGACCAGCTGTTCGTGCCCGAGTTCAACGCGGGCGCGATGGAGAACGCGGGCGCGGTCACCATCCGCGACCAGTACGTCTTCCGGTCCAAGGTGACGGACGCGGCGTACGAGATGCGCGCCGAGACCATCCTGCACGAGCTGGCCCACATGTGGTTCGGCGACCTCGTGACGATGGAGTGGTGGAACGACCTGTGGCTGAACGAGTCGTTCGCCACCTACACCTCCATCGCCTGCCAGGCGGCGGCGCCCGGCTCGCGCTGGCCGCACTCGTGGACGACGTTCGCCAACTCCATGAAGACCTGGGCCTACCGGCAGGACCAGCTGCCGTCCACCCACCCGATCATGGCGGACATCGGCGACCTGGACGACGTGCTCGTCAACTTCGACGGCATCACCTACGCCAAGGGCGCCTCCGTGCTGAAGCAGCTCGTCGCCTACGTCGGCGAGGACGAGTTCTTCCGGGGCGTGCAGGCCTACTTCAAGCGCCACGCCTACGGCAACACGCGCCTGTCCGACCTGCTGGGCGCCCTGGAGGAGACCTCGGGGCGGGACCTGAAGACCTGGTCGAAGGCGTGGCTGGAGACGGCGGGCATCAACGTGCTGCGCCCGGTGATCGACACGGACGCCGAGGGGAACATCACCTCCTTCGCCATCCGGCAGGAGGCCCCGGCGCTCCCGGCCGGCGCCAAGGGCGAGCCGACGCTGCGTCCGCACCGCATCGCCATCGGCTGCTACGACCTCGACCCGGGCGGCAAGCTGGTGCGCGGCGAGCGCGTCGAGCTGGACGTCGACGGGGAGCTGACGGACGTGCCGCAGCTGGTCGGCACCCGCCGCCCGGCGGTCGTGCTGCTCAACGACGACGACCTGTCCTACGCCAAGGTCCGGCTGGACGAGCAGTCGCTGGCGTTCGTCACCGAGCACCTCGGCGACTTCGCCGAGTCCCTGCCCCGCGCCCTGTGCTGGGCCTCGGCCTGGGACATGACCCGGGACGCGGAACTCGCCGCCCGCGACTACCTGTCCCTGGTGCTGTCCGGCATCGGCAAGGAGTCCGACATCGGCGTGGTGCAGTCGCTGCAGCGCCAGGTGAAGCTGGCCATCGACCTGTACGCCGACCCGGCGGCCCGCGACTCGCTGCTCGCCCGCTGGACGGAGGCGACGCTGGCGCACCTGCGCGCGGCCACGCCGGGCAGCGACCACCAGCTGGCCTGGGCGCGCGCCTTCGCGGCGACCGCGCGGACGCCGGAACAGCTGGACCTGCTGGAGGCGCTGCTCGACGGTTCGCAGTCGGTGGAGGGCCTGGCCGTCGACACCGAGCTGCGCTGGGCGTTCGTGCAGCGGCTCGCGGCGGTGGGCCGGTTCGACGAGGCGGAGATCGCCGCCGAGTACGAGCGGGACCGGACGGCCGCCGGCGAGCGCCACGCGGCCACCGCGCGGGCGGCCCGTCCGACGCCGGAGGCCAAGGCGGAGGCGTGGGCCTCGGTCGTGGAGTCCGACAAGCTGCCGAACGCGGTGCAGGAGGCCGTGATCTCCGGCTTCGTCCAGGTCGACCAGCGGGAGCTGCTGGCGCCGTACGCGGAGAAGTACTTCGAGGTGCTCAAGGGCGTCTGGGAGTCCCGCTCGCACGAGATGGCCCAGCAGATCGCCGTGGGCCTGTACCCGTCGGTGCAGGTGTCGCGGGAGACGCTGGACCGGACGGACGCGTGGCTGTCGTCCGCCGAGCCGAACGCGGCCCTGCGCCGTCTCGTCTCCGAGTCCCGCGCCGGCGTGGAACGCGCCCTGCGGGCCCAGGCGGCGGACGCGGCGGCCGAGTAGGACGCCGTACGGCAGGGGCGCCCGGTTCCGCACCGGGCGCCCCTCGCGTGTGCGGGGCGGGCTCGGTCCGGTGCCGGGCGCGCCTCGCGGATCCGGGGCGGGCCGCGGGCCGTCGGTGGGTCAGGTGCCCGCCGCCGTCCGCAGCGCGTCCAGCACTCTGCCCACCGCCCCTCCCTCCCCGCGCCCCTGCGGACCGCCGCCACGACATGGCGCACCGGCCGGTCCTCGCTCAGGTCCCGCATCGCCACGCCGTCCCGGGGCACCGCCGCCATCCGGGGACCAGGGCGACGCCCATCCCGGCCTCGACCATCGCGAGGATCGCCGTCCAGCCGGCGGCGGCGTGGGCCTGGTGGGGGCGGAAGCCGGCCGTCTCGCAGGCCGACCGGGTGATGTCCGACCAGGGCCCGCTGCCGCCGAAGATCCACGGCTCGGCGGCCAGGTCGGCCAGCCGCAGCCCCGTGGCTGAGGCCAGCGGATGGTCGCGGGGCAGGGCGACGTCCAGCGGGTCGGCGAGCAGCGGAACCCGGGTGAAACGGGGGTCGGCGGCGGTGGGCGCCTGGGCGGCCAGGGACAGGGCGAGGTCCACGTCCCCGGCGGCCAGCAGCTCGTACGCCTCCTGGGCCTCCGCCTCCCGCACCCGCACCGTCACCCCGGGGTGCGCCGACCGCAGCGCCGTCACGGCCGGTACGACCAGCGCGGGCACGGCGGTGGAGAAGGCGCCCACCCGGACCTCGCCGGCGTCCCCGTGCACGTAGGAGGCCAGCTCGGCGTCCGCCCGCTCCAGTTGTTCGAAGACCGCCTCGGCGTGCCGCAGCACCAGCCGGGCCGCGTCCGTCAGCCGGACCCGCCGGCCCTGTGCCCGCAGCAGCTCGACGCCGAGCTGCCGGGAGAGGTTCGTCAGCTGCTGGGACACCGCCGACGGCGTCATGCGCAGCGCCTCGGCCGTCGCGGTCACCGTCCCCCGTTCCCGCAGCGTCCGCAGGATCTGCAGCTTACGGATGTCCCACTCGGCCATGGCCGCAATCTAGCCGTCCTTGCCGGCCGTCCCCGCGCCGAGGGCGACACCGCCGAGGATCAGCGCCATGCAGCCGGCCTGCGCCCAGCCGGTCGGCTCGGCGAGCAGCGCCCAGGACAGCAGGGCCACGCAGACGGGCTGGAGGTAGTAGACGATGCCCGCGCGGGTCGCGCCGACCAGGGCGACGGCCTTGTTCCAGGCGAAGAAGGCGAGGGCGGAGGAGACCACGCCGACGTAGAGGAGCGGCAGGACGGTGCCGGGCGTCGGGGCGAAGCCGCCCTGGACGGCGAGGCTGGCGGCCTGCACGGGCAGCAGCATGACGGTGCCGAGGAGGAAGGTCGTGAACAGGAAGGCGGTGCCGCCCAGTTCGGCGGGCCTGCGCCGCAGCAGCGCGCTGTAGGAGCCGAAGCAGCAGGCGGCGGCGATCATCCACAGGTCGCCGGGGGCCAGGCCGACCTCCCCGGAGCCGCCGACGAGCAGGACGACGCCCGCGCAGGCGATGAGCAGTCCGGCGACCCGGCGGGCGCCGAGCCGGACGCCGCCCGCCCGTTCGAACACCGCCATCAGCACCGGTGAGGCGGCCATGATCATGCCCATGTTGGCGGCGGGTGTGGTGACGCCGGCCTGGTTCACCAGGGTGTTGTAGGCGGCCACGCCGAGCAGCGAGGCGAGGAGCACGAACCCGAGGTGGCGGCGGATCAGGGCGCGTTGCCGCCAGGCCTGCCGGGCGCCGAACGGGGCCACGGCGGCCAGCGCGATCACCCAGCGCCAGAACGCGTGCTGGACCGGCGGGACGCTGTCGCCGAGGGCCCGGGAGGTGACGAAGCTGCCGGACCAGACGAGGGTCGCGAGGGCGGCGAACGCCAGACCGAGGGCGACGGGGGCGGTCGTCCTGGCGGAGGCGGTGGGGCCGGTCGCGGTCGGGGCGCGGTGGGGTCGGCGGGCTCCGCCGGGGGCGCCGTCGCGGGACGACCGGGGTCGCGGGAGTGGTCGCGGGGACGCCCGGGGTCGCCGGAGTGGTCGCGGGGGCGGCCGTGGAGGCGGCCGTGGAGGTGGTCGGGGAGGTGCCGGTCCGGTCGGGGGCTGGGGCACAGAGGTCCTTTCGCTGGTGGAGGCCGGTGATCGCCGGGATCCACCGTCGCAGCCGGACATCTGTCACGTCCATCGAATCTTTTCGACGATTCCTTTCAGCTGAACTGAACGTTCCGCGCGGTTCCCGGGCCACGGGAACGCACGAGGGCGCCGGCCTCGCCCCCCGTACGGCTGACGCGCGTACGCGGGACGGGGCCGGCGCCCTCGGTGGAGTGCGGACGCTCCCGGACAGCGGAGGGTGACGCCCGGTCAGGCCTTGGCTTCGGCCTTCACGGTCTCCTTGGTCTTGATGTTGCGGCTGGTCACCCGGTGCTCCGGCTTGGAGCGGTCGAGGACCATGGTGAGGCCCGCGATGACCAGGAACAGCACGATCGGGGCGAACACGAACAGACCCAGCGTCTCGATGACGCTCAGGCCCGTGCCGGGGTCGTCACCGTCGTCGCGGGTCAGCGCGAGCGCGGGGGACGACATGAGCAGCATCATCAGCGTCGTACCGGCCGCCAGGGTGCCGGCGCGCAGGGCGTTCTTCTTGTCCACGGGGCCCAAGTTAGTTCACGGCGGTCCGGGCCGCGCGGCCGGGGTGCCATATAGGGCCCGGCTCATCCGCGCAGCGCCTCGATCAGCGCCCGCAGCCGTGGTGAGGCGGCCAGCCGCTCCAGGGTCGCCGGCCGGCCCTCGGCGTCGGCGATCGGCAGGCGCCAGTTGGGGTACTGGTCCCAGGTCCCGGGGAGGTTCTGCGGGCGGCGGTCGCCGAGCGCGTCGGGGAGCCAGATGCCGACCATGCGGGCCGGGGTGGCCAGCAGGTAGCGGTACAGCGCCTGGATCTCGGCCTCCTCGGAGGAGGCGTCGCTGCCGCCGCCGCCGTGGAGCAGACCGAGCCGGGCGAGCAGCCCGAGCCACTCCCCCGTGTCGGCCGCGGCCTCCGCCCGCTCCTCCTCGGCCGGGCGGGTGAGCAGCCCGAGGCCGGCGCGGAGTTCCACGTGCTCGCCGGTGAGGCGGGCCGCGGTGGGCGGCAGGTCGTGGGTGGTGGCGGTGGCCAGGCAGTCCTCGCGCCAGCGCTCGGGCGGCAGGGGGCGTCCGTCGCCCTCCCAGTCCCGCTCGAACCAGAGCACCGAGGTGCCCAGCACCCCGCGTTCGCGCAGCGCCTCGCGGACCCCGGGCTCGACGGTCCCGAGGTCCTCGCCGATCACCACGGCGCCGGCCCGGGAGGCCTCCAGCACCAGGACGGCGAGCATGGCCTCGGCGTCGTAGCGGACGTAGGTGCCCTCCGTGGGCGGGTGGCCCTGCGGGACCCACCACAGCCGGAACAGCCCCATCACGTGGTCGATGCGCAGCGCGCCCGCGTAGCGGAACAGGGCGCGCAGGAGGTCGCGGAAGGGGGCGTAGCCGGACTCGGCGAGCCGGTCGGGCCGCCAGGGCGGCAGGCCCCAGTCCTGGCCGCGGGCGTTGAACGCGTCCGGCGGGGCGCCGACCGACATGCCGGCGGCGAAGTGGTCGCGTTGCGCCCAGGCGTCGGCGCCGCCGGGGTGCACGCCGACGGCGAGGTCGTGCACGATCCCGACCTGCATGCCGGAGGCGCGGGCGGTGTGCTGGGCGGCGGCGAGCTGGGACTCGGTGAGCCAGGCGAGCCAGCTGTGGAAGTCGACGCGGTCCATCAGGTCCCGGCGGGCCCGGGCGGTCTCGGCGGAGCGCGGGTCCCGCAGCCCGGCGGGCCAGCGGTGCCAGTCGGAGCCGTGCACCTCGGCGAGCGCACACCAGGTGGCGTGGTCCTCCAGTGCCTGGCCCTGGGCGGCGAGGTAGTCGCAGTAGGCGGCGCGGCGGCCGGGTCCGAGGGGCACCTCCCGGATCAGGCCGAGCGCCTCGCGCTTGAGGTCCCAGACCGCGTCCCGGTCGATCAGCGCGTCCTTCTCCAGGACGGAGTCGCGCAGCCGTGCGGCCCGCTCCAGCAGGCCGCGCACCCGGCCGGGGTCGTCGACGTGGGCGAACTCGGGGACGTCCTCGACGCGCAGGTGGACGGGGTCGGGGAAGCGGCGCGAGGAGGGCCGGTACGGGGAGGGGTCGGTGGGGGCGCCGGGCACGGCCGCGTGCAGCGGGTTGACCTGGACGAATCCGGCGCCGAGGGTGCGGCCCACCCAGGCGGTCAGCTCTCCGAGGTCGCCCAGGTCGCCCATGCCCCAGGAGCGGCGGGAGAGGAGGGAGTAGAGCTGGACGAGCAGTCCGTAGGAGCGTCCGGGCGGTGCGGGCAGCCGGGGCGGGGCGACGACCAGGTACGAGCGGGCGGTGCGCCCGTCGGGTGCGGTGGCCGTCAGCCGGTGCACGCCGGGCGGCAGTCCGGCGAGACCGTCGCCATCGCCGGAGGGGCCCGGGGCGCCGGAGGGGCCCGAGGGACCGGGCGCGGCAGCGGGGGATCCCGGCGAGCCGGGGGAACCGGCCCGTCCGGACGAGCCGGGCGGGCCCGTGCGGGCGGTGCGGGTCTCGCCCTGCTCCGTCTCGACGCTCAGCCGGGTGCCCTCGGGCAGCGCGGCCAGCGCGGCGGGGACCTCGCCGTCGCCCCAGCGCACCAGGGTCGGCGGCAGCAGGCGCGCGCGCAGCTCGGCCTCGCGGGCGTCGAGCGCGGCGCGCACGGCCTGCGGGCTGCCGGCGTCGACGCCGAGGGCGGCCAGGGCGAGGGTGACGGCGGTGACGGAGGCCGGGACCGTACGGCCCGGGGACGGACTGTAGGACGTGGCCACGCCGTGCAGTGCGGCGAGCCGGGACAGGTCCTCGGCGGGGGGATCGGCCGGCCGGGCAGCTGTCATCCAGCACCTCGCTGTCATCAGGACCTGACGGTCGTCCAGGGCCCGGGGCCTGCGGGGCCCGCGGTGGTGCCGGGCCCGGCGCCGCCTAGGGCATCGTGGGTTCCGGTACGGCGAACGACGCCGTGCCCTGCTCGGGCACGACCGCCGTGAGCTCGGGTGACGACTCGCTGGTGAGCGGCATCGCGTCGGTGAACGGCGACTCGCTGGTGAGGGGCTCGGCGTCGGGCAGCGGCGGCTCGCTGGTGAGCGGCGCCTCGGCGCAGGTCCCCTCGGCGCTGAAGGCGCAGACGTGGGGGGTCGCGGACTCGGCGGAGGACTCCACCAGGGGGGTGATGGACGGCTCCGCCACGGGTTTGGACTGGGCGGGGAGCGAGAGGTGTGCCGGTGCGGCCACGGGGTCTCCTTGTCGAGCACGGTCGAGCACGGCTTGCGGGTTGTTGCAGCCCTACCCAGTGGACGCGGGGACAGACGTATCGGATCGGCGAACGTGAACCTGGTCACATTCTGCCCCGGAAGGCAACCTCGAGATCCGGGCAATTCCGTCACTGGAGTCACTGTCGTTGACACGTTCGGTGCACGAGTGGTGGGCTCGGTGTCTCTGTGATGCTTCCGTGACCTGACCGCGGAGGGCGGGGAATGCCGAGCGACCAGGAGGGGGACGTGCCGGTGCGGCGCAGGAAGGGGGCGACGGCCCTCGCGTTGGCCGTGCTCGCCGGAGCGCTCGGTACCGCCCCCGCCGCGGCGGCCCCGCCCTCGCCGCCCTCCCGGGCGCGGCGGCGGCCGCCGGCGAGTCGGCTGCGGCCGAGGTCGCCGTCTGGCCCCGGCCGCAGTCGCTGCGGGTGACGGGCGCGCCCGTGCCGGTCCCGGACGAGGTGGCGCTGCTCGCCGGCGCGGACGCCGACCCGTACGCCGTCCGGGAGCTGCGCGCGCTGTTCGGCGAGGCCGGGGTGCACGTCACCACGCCGTCCGGGGACGAGCGACCGGCCCGCGGGGCGCTGGTGGTCCGGGCGCAGACCGAGCGGCGGCCCGGGGGCGACCCCCGGCACTCCCTGCCGTCGGGCGGCTACCGCCTGACCGTCGAGCGCGGCTCCGTCACCCTCACCGGCGCCGGCGAGGACGGGCTGTTCCACGCCGTGCAGACCCTGCGTCAGCTGCTGCGCGCCGACCGCACACTGCCGGCCGTGACCGTGCGGGACTGGCCCGGCACCGCCGTCCGCGGCATCGCGGAGGGCTTCTACGGCACCCCGTGGACGCACCGGGAGCGCCTGGAGCAACTGGACTTCCTGGGCCGCACCAAGCAGAACCGCTATCTGTACGCCCCCGGCGACGACCTCTACCGGCAGGCCCGCTGGCGCGAGCCCTACCCGGCCGGGCAGCGGGCGCAGTTCCGGGAACTGGCCGAGCGGGCCCGGCGCAACCACGTCGCCCTCGGCTGGGCGGTGGCGCCGGGGCAGGCGATGTGCTTCTCCTCCGACGAGGACGTCCGGGCGCTGACCCGGAAGCTGGACGCGATGCGGGCGCTGGGCTTCCGGTCGTTCCACCTCCAGTTCCAGGACGTCAGCTACAGCGAGTGGCACTGCGGGGCGGACGCGGAGCGGTTCGGTTCGGGGCCCGAGGCGGCGGCGCGGGCCCAGGCCCGGGTGGCGAACGCGGTCGCCCGGCACCTGGCCGAACGGTACCGGGAGCCCGTCGATCTGACGGTGATGCCGACGGAGTACTACCAGGACGGCTCGACCGCCTACCGCCGGGCGCTGGCGCGGACGCTGGACAAGGACGTGCAGGTGGCGTGGACCGGGGTGGGCGTGGTGCCGCGGACCATCACCGGGCGGGAACTGGCCGAGGCGCGGCGGGTGTTCGGGCACCGGCTGGTGACGCTGGACAACTACCCGGTCAACGACTACGCCCCCGGCCGCCTCTTCCTCGGCCCCTACCAGGGCCGTGAACCGGCGGTGGCGACCGGCTCGGCCGCGCTGCTCGCCAACGCGATGGAGCAGCCGGAGGCGTCCCGCATCCCGCTGTTCACCACGGCCGACTACGCCTGGAACCCGCGCGCCTACCGGCCCGGGGAGTCCTGGCGGGCGGCCATCGACGCGCTCGCCGGCGGGGACGAGCGCCGCGAGGAGGCGCTCGCGGCGCTGGCGGGCAACGACGCGTCGTCGGTCCTGGAGTCCCGGGAATCGGCGTATCTGCGCCCGCTGATCGAGGCGTTCTGGCGGGAGCACGCCGCGGGCGAGCCGGGCGACGGCACGGCGGAGCGGCGGCTGCGCGAGGCGTTCGAGGTGCTGGCCGGGCTGCCGGAGCGGCTGGCGGGCGACGGGCTCGGCGCGGAAGTGGCCCCCTGGTCCCGGAAGCTGGCCGGTTACGGCGAGGCGGGCCGGACGGCGCTGCGGATGCTGCGGGCGCAGCGCGCCGGGACGCGGCGGCGGCCTGGACGGCGTACCGGAGCCTCGGCGGGCAGCGCGAGCGGCTGCGGTCGGCGCGGGTGACGGCCGGCAAGGGCGTCCTGGACCCCTTCCTCGGGCGGGCGCAGAAGGCGTATGCGGCGTGGGCCGGCCTGGACCGGGAACCGGCGGCGGGCGCGGGCGGCGCCTCGCAGGGGCGCACGGTCCGCTTCGCCCGCGCGCGTGAGGTGTCCGCGGTGACGGTGCTCGCCGAGCCGGGCACGCGCGGCGCGGTCGAGGTGCACGTCCCCGGGCAGGGCTGGCGCCGGGCCGGGGCGCTGGACGCGAGCGGGGCGACGGAGGTCGCGCCCGGCGAAGGGCGGGGCACGGTGGACGCCGTGCGGGTCACCGGTGCGGACGCCGCCCGGCTGCGGCACGTGGTGCCGTGGTTCGGCGACACGGGCGACGTGTCGCTGGACCTGCCCGGCGAGGCGACGGACGCGGAGATCGGCGGCACCGGACGGCTGACGGTGCGGCTCGGTTCGCAGCGGCCGGGCGAGGTCCGCGGCAGGCTCACCGCGCGGGCTCCCGAGGGCGTCGAGGTGCGGGTGCCGGAAGGCCCGTTGACGCTGCCGCGCGGTCAGCACGTGGAGGTACCGGTGGAGGTGACGGTGGCGCCGGGGACGCCGACGCGGTCGTACGACGTGCGGCTGTCGTTCGGCGGCACGTCCCGTGAGCTGACCGTCCGCGCCTTCCCGCGCACCGGCGGAGCCGACCTGGCGCGCGGCGGCCGGCGAGTTCCTCGGCCGACGAGACGCCGGACTTCCCGGCGTCGGCGGCGAACGACGGCGACCCGCCACCCGCTGGTCGTCCCCGGTGGACGACGGCGCCTGGTGGCAGGTGGAGCTGGAGCGGCCGGTGCGGCTGGGCCGGGTGGCGCTGCACTGGCAGGACGCGCACCCGTCGGCGTACCGCGTCCAGGTCTCCTCCGACGGCCGCCGCTGGCGCACGGCGGCCACCGTGCGCAACGCCCGCGGCGGCCACGAGTCGGTCCGCATGGACGCCCGCGACGTGCGCCACATCCGCGTCCAGGGCGAGAAGCGGGCGACGCAGTACGGGTACTCCCTGTGGGCGGTGGAGGCCTACGCGGTCACGGACTGAGCGGGGGTACCCGGCCCACGGGAGCCGGGTGCGCCGAGTGCCCCGCCGGGCGGTCGGGGGAGCACGCGAAGGCCCGGACGTCAGGCGGAGATGCCGTCGATCCGGGCCAAGGCGTCGTCCGCGCCGTACGGCTGCAAGTAGGGCAGCCAGCGCGGGTCCCTATGGCCGGTGCCGATGATGCGCCAGGCCAGGCCGGTGGGCGGGGCGGGTTTGTGGCGCAGCCGCCAGCCGATCTCGCCGAGGTGACGGTCGGCCTTCACGTGGTTGCAGCGGCGGCAGGACGCCACCACGTTGTCCCAGACGTGCTTGCCCCCGCGGCTGCGCGGGATGACGTGGTCGACGCTGGTGGCGACGCCGCCGCAGTACATGCACCGGCCTCCGTCGCGCGCGAACAGCGCCCGCCGGGTGAGAGGAACGGGCCCCCGGTAGGGAACCCGCACGAATCGCTTGAGCCGGACCACGCTGGGTGCGGGGACGGTGACGGTCGCGCTGTGCAGGTAGGCGCCGGACTCCTCGAGGCATACGGCCTTGTTCTCGAGGACGAGGACGAGCGCGCGGCGGAGCGGTACGACGCCGAGCGGCTCGTACGACGCGTTGAGGACCAGGACATGCGGCACGGATGCCTCCTTGTACGCCGGCGGCGCGTGGCTCGCGCCGGGACGATCCGTAGTCAGTCTCCCCTCAGGCCTGGTGGAAGCGCCACCATGTCCCGGTAACGGGCTGGGAGTGTTTTCGACCACATCCGATACATCCCCCACGCCGTGACCAGTTCAAGCGCGGGTGAGCACCGTCTCTTCCGCGCACTTCGGGCGATCCGCACACCGTGCCCCGTTAGTGTGGTGATTCCGCCCGTCCGGTGACCATTCCGTGACCTCGGACCGACCCCGCATCCCGGCCCCGTCCCGGTCACGGTCGCGGTCCTCGCGGCCGACCGCGCCGTGCCCGGAGGGCGGGCCGCTGCATCTGGAGGTATCCGCCGTGTCCCTGTCCGCCGCCCTACTGGCCGCCGGCCCGTCCCCCTCTCCGTCCCCGGACGACAGGTCGACGACGCCGGCCGTGCCCACGCTCCAGGACGCCCAGGAGAGCGCGACGAACGCCG
Organism: Streptomyces sp. SW4; assembly: GCA_003248315.1. Lineage (GTDB taxonomy): Bacteria > Actinomycetota > Actinomycetes > Streptomycetales > Streptomycetaceae > Streptomyces. Next base: position 3,301,596 of record QKWM01000004.1, on the reverse strand, counting down.
CGAGCTGGGTCGAGCAGAACTGGTCGACGTGGCTCGCCATCGGGCTCCGGGTGCTGCTGATCGTGGTCATCGCGGCGGTGCTGCGGGCCGTGGTGCGGCGGGCGATCACCAAGCTGATAGAGCGCATGAACCGCACCGTGCAGTCGGTGGACGGCACCGCGCTGGGCGGGCTGCTGGTCAACGCCGAGCGCCGCCGTCAGCGGTCGGCCGCCATCGGGTCGGTGCTGCGCTCGGTCGCCAGCTTCGTGATCCTCGGCACCGCCGCCCTGATGATCCTCGGTACCTTCCAGATCAATCTGGCGCCGCTGCTGGCCTCCGCCGGTGTGGCCGGCGTGGCCATCGGCTTCGGCGCCCGCAACCTCGTCACGGACTTCCTCTCCGGCGTCTTCATGATCCTGGAGGACCAGTACGGCGTCGGCGACTCGATCGACGCGGGCGTGGCCTCCGGCGAGGTCATCGAGGTCGGGCTGCGGGTGACCAAGCTGCGCGGCGACAACGGCGAGATCTGGTACGTCCGCAACGGCGAGATCAAGCGGATCGGCAACCTCTCCCAGGGCTGGTCCACGGCCGGCGTCGACGTGACCGTCCGGGCCGACGAGGACCTGGACAAGGTCAAGGAGACCATCGGCGCGGTCGCCGAGCGCATGGGCAAGGAGGAGCCCTGGAACGAGCTGCTGTGGGGGCCGATCGAGATGCTCGGCCTGGACAGCGTCTACCTGGACTCCATGGTGGTCCGCGTCTCGGCCAAGACCATGCCGGGCAAGTCCCTCACCGTCGAGCGCGAGCTGCGCTGGCGCATCAAGCGGGCCTTCGACGCCGCCGACATCCGGATCGTCGGCCGCCCCGACGTCCAGGGCGACGACGCGGGGGCCGCCGACCCGACGGCGGGTGTCGCGGCGCCGTCGGCCTACGCCAGCTCGGTGTCGCCGCAGTCGGTCGCCGCCTCGCCGCTGCCCGGACCGTCCGGGCCGACCAGCACCACCAAGTAGCCCGCGGGTCCCGCCCCCCGGCTTCCGCACCCCTCCGCCCCCGCAGGCGACCACTCCGCCGCGGGGGCGGCCCCTTGACGGCCTCTCCTGGGCGGATCTACCGTCAGCCGACGACAGGAAACTTTCCTGACAGTCGCCTCCGGCGCGGACCGGCGGCCGAGAGGCAGGTGGACAGCCGTGGCAGGAACCGCCGGCCCGCCGCGCACCCCGGGCGCCCCGGGCACACCGCACACCCCCGGCACCCCGAGCGTGCTGCGCGCCATGAACGACCGTGCCGCCCTGGACCTCCTGCTGGAGCACGGCCCCTGTCCCGCACCCGCGTCGGCACGCTCACCGGCCTGTCCAAGCCGACCGCCGCGCAGCTGCTGGCCCGCCTGGAGGCGGCGGGCCTGGTGCTGGCCGGCGGCACCACCGAGGGCCGCCCGGGGCCCGGCGCCCGGCTCTACGCGGTCAACCCCGCCGCCGCCTACGCCGCCGGCCTCCACGTCACCCCGCGGCGCATCCTGGCCGCGGTCGCCGACATCACCGGCCGCACCGTCGGCCGGTACGAGCTGCCCACGCCGGGCCGGCGCGCCGGCCACCCCGTCGTCCGCCAGGTCACCGACGCCCTCGACGGCGCGGCCGAGGCGGCCGGCCTCACCCGGGCCGCCGTCCACCGCCTGGTGATCGGCACCCCGGGCGCCGTCGACCCCGGCACCGGCCGGCTGCGCTACGCCTCCCACCTGGCCGGCTGGCACTCCCCCACGCTGCTCGACGACCTCGCGGCCGCGCTGCCGATGCCGGTGGAGCACGAGAACGACGTCAATCTCGTCGCCGTCGCCGAGCAGCGGCTCGGTGCCGCCCGCGGCCACGGCGACTTCGTGCTGCTGTGGAACCAGGAGGGGCTCGGCGCCGCCCTGGTGTTCGGCGGCCGGCTCCACCGCGGTTTCACCGGCGGGGCCGGCGAGGTCGGGTTCCTGCCGGTGCGGGCACCCCGCTGGTCCGCCAGGTCGGCCGTGCGGGCAGCGGCGGCTTCCAGGAACTGGCCGGCGCGCAGGCCCTGCCGAGGCTCGCCCGCGAGCTGGGCGTCCCCGAGGTGCCGTCCGGCCCGTACGCCGAGGCGGCCGCCGCGCTGCTCGCCCGGGCCGCCGGACCCGGCCTCGACGGCGACGGCCCGCACGGCCGCCTGCTCCGGGAGTACGCCACCCGGCTCGCCACCGGCCTCGCCTCCCTCGTCTCCGTCCTGGACCCCGAACTCGTCGTGCTCGGCGGCACGGCCCTCACCTCCGGCGGCGAGACCCTGCGCGCCCTCGTCCAGGCCGAGCTGGAGGAGCTGGCCGCGCCCCGGCCCCGGCTCGTGCTCGGCGAGGTGACCGACGACCCCGTCCTGCGCGGCGCGCTGGAGAGCGCGCTCGCGGCCACCCGCGACGAGGTCTTCGACACGTCCCGCTGACCGGCCCCGCCCCCACCCCGCCTCCTCCGCTTCCGCGCCCCCTCTTCCGCTTCCCTCCCCGTCCCTCACACCGACCGGAGCAAAGGGCTGACGTACATGAAACTCACCGTGGTCGGCGGCGGTTCGACCTACACCCCGGAACTCATCGACGGCTTCGCCAGGCTGCGGGACACGCTCCCCGTCGAGGAACTGGTCCTCGTCGACCCCGCCGAGGAACGCCTGGAGCTGGTGGGCGGACTGGCCCGCCGGATCTTCGCCCGGCAGGAGCACCACGGCCGGATCGTCACCACCGGCGACCTGGACGCCGCCGTGGACGGCGCCGGCGCCGTCCTGCTCCAGCTCCGCGTCGGCGGCCAGGCCGCCCGCCAGCAGGACGAGACGTGGCCGCTGGAGTGCGGCTGCGTCGGCCAGGAGACCACCGGCGCGGGCGGCCTCGCCAAGGCGCTGCGCACCGTCCCGGTGGTCCTGGACATCGCCGAACGAGTCCGGCGCACCAACCCGGACGCCTGGATCATCGACTTCACCAACCCGGTCGGCATCGTCACCCGGGCCCTGCTCCGGGCCGGCCACAAGGCGGTCGGGCTGTGCAACGTGGCGATCGGGCTGCAGCGCAAGTTCGCCGCCCTGCTCGGCGTCGCCCCCGCCGACGTACACCTGGACCACGTCGGCCTGAACCACCTGACCTGGGAGACGGGCGTCCGGCTGGGCGGCCCGGAAGGGGAGGACGTGCTGCCCCGGCTGCTGGCCGGGCACGGCGACGCGATCGCCGCGGACCTCCGGCTGCCCCGCCCCCTCCTGGACCGCCTCGGCGTCGTCCCCTCCTACTACCTGCGCTACTACTACTCCCACGACGGGGTCGTGGAGGAGCTGCGCACCAAGCCGTCCCGGGCCGCGGAGGTGGCGGCGATGGAGCGCGAACTGCTCGGCCTGTACGCCGATCCCGCCCTGGACGAGAAGCCGGCGCTGCTGGCGAAGCGGGGCGGGGCCTACTACTCGGAAGCGGCCGTGGACCTGGCGGCGGCGCTCCTCGGGGGCGCCGGCGCCGCGCCGTACCAGGTGGTGAACACCCTCAACCGGGGCACGCTGCCCTTCCTGCCCGACGACGCGGTGATCGAGGTGCAGGCGGCGGTGGACCGCAAGGGGGCCACGCCGCTGCCCGTGCCGGAGGTGGACCCGCTGTACGCGGGGCTGATGGCGGGTGTCACGGCGTACGAGGACCTGGCGCTGCGGGCCGCCCTGCACGGCGGGCGCGACCGGGTGTTCCGGGCGCTGCTCGCGCATCCCCTCGTCGGCCAGTACGCCCTCGCCGAGCAGCTCACCGACCGGCTGATCGCCCACAACCGGGAGCACCTGGCGTGGGCGTGACCGCGACCGTGCTCGCCGTCGACGCGGGCAACAGCAAGACCGACGTGGCCGTGGTGACGGCCGGCGGAGAGGTGCTCGCCACCGCCCGGGGCGGCGGTTTCCGGCCGCCGGCGGTGGGCGTCGAACGGGCGGTGGACACCCTCGCCGAGGTGGTCGCGCGCGCCTTCGCCGAGGCCGGGGTCGCCGCCGTGGACCACGTCTCGGCGTGCCTGGCCAACGCCGACCTGCCCGTGGAGGAGGAGCGGCTGGCCGCCGCGCTCCACGCGCGCGCGTGGAGCGACAGCGTCGACGTCCGCAACGACACCTTCGCGATCCTGCGGGCCGGGGTCGCCGAACCGCGCGGCGTCGCCGTGGTGTGCGGCGCCGGCATCAACTGCGTCGGCATGCTCCCCGACGGCCGCACCGCCCGCTTCCCGGCCCTGGGCCGCATCTCCGGCGACTGGGGCGGCGGCTGGGGGCTCGCCGAGGAGGCGCTGTGGCACGCCGCCCGGGCCGAGGACGGGCGCGGGGAGGCGACCGCGCTGGCCCGCACGCTCCCCGCCCACTTCGGGCTGCCGACGGTGTACGCCCTCGTCGAGGCGCTGCACCTGGGCCGGATCGCGGACGTGCGGAGGCACGAACTGGCGCCCGTGCTGTTCTCGACGGCCGCCGGCGGCGACCCGGTCGCCGGGGCGATCGTCGACCGGCAGGCCGACGAGGTCGTGGCCATGGCCACCGTGGCGCTGACCCGGCTGGGGCTGCTGGAGGAGCGGACCCCGGTCCTGCTGGGGGCAGTGTCCTGGCCGCGCGCCACCCGCGACTCGACACGCGCGTGCGGGAGTTGCTCGCCGTGCGCGCCCGAAGGCCGTGGCCCGCGTGGTGACGGCTCGGCCGGTCCTGGGGGCCGTACTGCTCGGGCTGGACCACCTGGGCGCCGCCGAGGGGGCGCGCGAGCGAGTCCGCGCGCGGTACGGCGCCTGACGCGCCGTCGGTCTGCCGGACGCCCGGGACGGGTGGGAACCGAACCGATTCCGTCGGCGTATTCATGGGCAGGGGGTGGTGCGGGGCGCGGGATCGGATCAAGATCGGGTGAAGGCCGGTGCGGATGTCGGTGCCGGGGGCGATACTTGCGGCGAGGGATGACCATGGGGGAGGTCAGCAGTGACACGACCGCCGAAGGGCAGCGCGGCGCCACCGTCGCCGCTCGGCACGCCCGTCCTGCCGGCCGTACCGCCGCAGCCGGGCCCCGCGACGCCGGCGGGCGCCCCCGCCCAGGGCCGGCTCCAGCCCCGCCGTACCGCGTTCGCCGAGGGCGTCGACCGGCTGCGGGCCGCGGCGACGACCGAGCCCGGCCGGCTGCGCGCCATCGGCGCCGTCCTCGCGCTTCTCCTGATCGCCTTCGGCACCGTCACGGCCTGGCAGACCACCCACCGGGCCTCCGCAGCCGGTGACGTCCTCACCCGCAGCCAGCCGCTCACGTCCGACGCCGCCGACATCTACCGCTCCCTCGCCGACGCCAACACCGCGGCGTCCAGCGGCTTCCTCGCCGGCGGGCAGGAGACCAAGGCCTCCCGCGACCGGTACGAGAAGGGCATCCGCACCGCGGCGGCCGGCCTGGTCAACGCCGCCGCCCACTCCGAGCCGGGCTCCGCGTCGGCGCGGACCATCGACCGGCTCAACCGCCTGCTGCCCGAGTACAAGGGCCTGGTGGAGCGTGCCCGCACGTACAACCGGCAGGGCTTCCCGGTCGGCGGCGCCTATCTGCGGTACGCCAACGAGAAGATGCAGAAGGAGATGCTCCCGGCGGCGGAGGACCTCTACACCAAGGAGAACCAGCGGCTGCGCGCCGACTACGCGGACGCCACGCCCTACCCGTGGGCCGCGATCGCCCTCGGCGTGGCGGCGCTCGCCGCGCTGGCCTGGGCCCAGCACCGCACCTACCGGCGCACCAACCGCGTCCTCAACCACGGCCTGGTCGCCGCCACCGCCGCCGCCACGGTCGTCCTGCTGTGGCTCGTCGTCGGCCACAGCGTCGCCCGAGCCAACCTGTTCGAGTCCCGCACGCACGGCGTCGATTCGCTCGACGTGCTGCACGACGCCCGCATCGCCTCCCTCAAGGCCCGCGGCAACGAGAACCTGACGCTGGTCGCCCGCGGAGCGGAGACCGTCACGGTGGGCGGCACGGTCCACGACGCCTACGACTACGACTTCCAGCAGAACATGAAGACCCTCGGCACGCGTCTGGCCGAGGCCGAGCGGCTGGCCGACGACACCAGCGGGCAGCGGCCGGTCGACGCGGCGGCCGACAACATGGCGGAGTGGAAGAAGCGCCACGCCGCCGCGCGGGAGCAGGACGAGAACGGCAACTACCAGCAGGCGCTGGACCGGGTGATCGGCGGCGACCCCGAGGTCCCCGCCACGGTCGAGTGCTTCGACAACGTCGACGCCGACCTCGCCGACGCTCTCGCCCACGAGCAGCGCGAGTTCCGGCGGGCGGCGGGCGACGGGCGCGACGCGATGACCGGGCTCCCGGCGGGCGCCGCGGTCCTCGCCGTGCTGGGCGCGGCCGGCGTGGTGCTGGGCATCGGCCGCAGACTGTCGGAGTACCGATGACAGGGGGCGCGATGAGCGGTGCACGACGACTGCGGGCCGGCCTGCGGGGCTGGGGCGGGGTGGGCGCGATGGCGGCCGTCTGCGCCCTGGCCGCGGTCCTGGCGCTGCTCCTTCCGCTGACCCAGTCCCGCGGCGCGGGCGACGGTGCGCGGCGGGGCGGCGACGGCGTGGCCCACGGCAGCCAGGCCCGCGCCGAGGCGGAGTGCACGGACCCGGAGAAGCAGACGCTCGCCCCCTCGGGCGCCGACGGCCCCACCATCGAGGCGATCAAGAGCCGCCAGGGCGAGAAGCGCAAACTGGTCGTCGGCGTCGACCAGAACAGCTACCGCTGGGGGTACCGCGATCCCAACAGCGGCGAGGGCGCCGGCCTGGAGGGCTTCGACATCGACCTGGTGCGCCGCATCGCCGAGGACATCCTCGGCGACCCGGACGCGGTCCAGTTCAAGGCCATCCCCACCAACCAGCGCATCCCGGCGATCCAGGACGGCCGCGTCGACATGGTGGTCCGCACGATGACCATCAACTGCGACCGCATCCAGGACGTCGCCTTCTCCGCCCCGTATTTCCGGACCGGGCAGCAGCTGCTGGCCCCCAAGTCCTCCCCGGTCACGGGGTACGACGAGACGCTGGCCGGCAAGAAGATCTGCACGGCGGCGGGTTCGACCGCGTTCAGCACCCTGGAGGAGGACCGGAAGGACGGCGACCTGGTCGCCTCCGCCGACCTGTCCACCACCGTCCCCAACCAGCTCGACTGTCTGGTCCGGCTCCAGCTCGGCGAGGTCGACGCGGTCGTCACCGACGGCGCGCTGGCCGCGAGCCAGGCCGCGCAGGACCCCACCGTCGAACTGAAGGGCGACCCGTTCACGACCGAGTACTACGGCGTGGCGATGAAGAAGGACGCCGACGATCTGGTACGCCGGGTCAACCGGATTCTGGAGGACTACCGCAAGGACACCGCGGGCGGCTGGCAGGCCTCGTACCGCCGGTGGCTGTCGGCGACGATGGGCGCGGACCCGACGGAGTCAAAGCCGCCCGCACCGCGGTACGAGCGCGAGAGCTGAGGCGACGGCACCCGGGAACGGCGCGCGACCGCACAGGAACGCAAGAGCACACGTCCGACACAGCGAGAGGTGATCGATGGGCGGCACGGGACCCACCGGGCCGGTGATGGACCGGGACGAGGTGGACCGTGCGCTGGGGCGGCTCGGCGCGGAGCACGAGGCGATCGAGACCTCGCTGCTCGCCTTGCAGGACCACGCCGGCCGCAGACTCCTCGAGGGCGCCGACCTCACGGGGCTGACCGCCGAGCGCTGGGCGGCCACGGAGGCGTCGATCACGCTGCTGTGGACGTACTTCGACGCGTACACGGGCGCGCTGCGCACCGCCCGGGAGATGCGCGCCGGCGGCGCTGGTCCAGCCGGGAGGACCTGGTGCAGCTGACCGAGCTGCTGCGCGGCGAGTCCGTGACGGTGGCCGGAAGCGCGGGCGCCACGGCCAACGCGCCCACGCTCCCCGGCACTCCGGGCGGCCCCCGGCTCAGCGAGCGGTTCTCGCTGGCCACGCTGGTGGACCGGATGAACGAGCTGTACGCGACCTCCCTGGACGTGGTGGTCGCCGCCGACGCGGTGTGGTCGGCGCTGCCCGCCCGGATCGATTTACTCGCCGCCGAACTCCAGCGCACCCGGCAGCTCGCCCACTCCGTCGGCGTCCGGCCCGGCGAGCACCCGGCCGGCGACGACCTGGAGCGGATCACGCGCACGCTGACGCGGCTGCGCGAGCAGGTGGTCTCCGACCCGCTGGCCTTCTGGGTTCCGGCGGAGGGCAGTTCGGCGCCCGGCGGCGGCCGGCCGGACACCACGGTCTACGACCGGCAGGCTCGCGACCTGGAGGACGTGCGCCGGGAGATCGACGCCGTCCTGACGGTCCGTCAGGACGCGGAGCAGCGGATCGTGCGGCTGCGGGACGTGCTCTCCCGCGCGGACCGCACCCTGGCCGAGGCCCGCACCGCGCGCGGCGAGGTGCTGGCGAAGATCGCGGCGACGGAGGTGCCGGTCGTCAGCGGGCCGCCGACCGTGCTCCAGGAGCAGCTGGCGGCGGCGGCCGAGTACCGCAGGCAGGCCCAGTGGCACCGGCTGTCGCCGCTGCTGGAGTCCCTGGAGCAGAAGGCCGAGGACGAACTGGTCCGGGCCCGCGAGTCGTTGACGGCCGTCACCGCGCCGCTCGCGGTCCGCGCCGAGCTGCGCGGCCGGCTGGACGCGTACAAGGCCAAGGTGGCCCGGCACGGCCTGGCCGAGGACCCCGAGCTGGTCGAGAAGTACGAGAAGGCCCGCCGCATGCTGTGGAGCGCCCCTGCGACCTGCGCGTCGCCGAGCAGGCGGTGCTGCGCTACCAGCAGGCGGCGGCGGAGCAGCTCGGCAGCACCAGGCCCGGCGCGTGAGGGACGAGGGGAGGCGACGTCATGAGTCAGGCAGAGGGTTCCTGCCGGCGCCCGGGCTGCGACGGCCGGTACGAGGACATGGGCGGCGGCGCGGTGTACTGCGACACGTGCGGCGCGGCACCGGACCCGTCCGCCTCCGGCCGCCCGTCCGGCCCTCCCGCACGTCCGGGCCGCCCCGCCCGTCCGGCCCGTCCGGGCCCTCCGTCCGGCCGGTTCGGCCCCGGCCGGCGGCGCCCCGGGCCCGTCCGCGCGGCCGTCCGCGCCGAGCCGCTGCCAGCGCCCCGGCTGCGACGGCGGCTACGAGGACATGGGCGGCGGCGAGCTGTACTGCGACACCTGCGGGCTGGCGCCGGTGGTGTCCGCCTCCGGCCTGGTCGGCTCGACGCCCACCGGCGTCACCGGCGGCGGGGCGGCGGGGCTCCCGCGGCTCGCGGGGCAGCGGGAGTTCCCGTTCCAGCGGCCGCAGTGCGCGCACGTCGTCGCAGTCGTCGAAGTCGCGCCGCTCGGTCTCCGGCCGTCTGTCGCGCTCCCTGTCGGGCCGGTCGACCGGCCGCTCGGTGTCGGTGCGCAGTTCGGGCTCGGGCACCGCCTCCGGCTCGCGCGGCCGGCTGGGCGCGGGCCTGGTGCAGGTCCCGCCGATCCCCCGCCCCGACCCGCGCTCGATGGTGCTGGCGGACCCGGAGGTACCGGAGCGCAAGCGGTTCTGCTCGCGCTCCGACTGCGGGGCGCCGGTCGGCCGCTCGCGCGGCGACCGGCCGGGCCGGACGGAAGGGTTCTGCACCAAGTGCGGCAACCCGTACTCGTTCGTGCCGAAGCTGGCGGCCGGGGACGTGGTGCACGGCCAGTACGAGGTCGTCGGCTGTCTCGCGCACGGCGGACTCGGATGGATCTACCTCGCCGTCGACCGGGCGGTCTCCGACCGGTGGGTGGTGCTCAAGGGCCTGCTGGACACCGGCGACCAGGACGCGATGGCCGCCGCGATCTCCGAGCGGCGCTTCCTCGCCGAGATCGAGCACGCCAACATCGTCCGGATCTACAACTTCGTCGAGCACCTCGACCAGCGCACCGGCTCCCTCGACGGCTACATCGTCATGGAGTACGTCGGCGGCAAGTCCCTGAAGGAGATCGCCAACGCCCGCCGCACACCCGACGGGCGGCGCGACCCGCTGCCGGTGGAGCAAGCCTGCGCGTACGGCATCGAGGCGCTGGAGGCCCTGGCCCACCTGCACAGCCGGAACCTGCTGTACTGCGACTTCAAGGTCGACAACGCCATCCAGACCGAGGACCAGCTCAAGCTGATCGACATGGGCGCGGTGCGCCGCATGGACGACGACGAGTCGGCGATCTACGGCACGGTCGGCTACCAGGCGCCGGAGGTCGCCGAGGTCGGCCCCTCGGTCGCCTCCGACCTGTACACGGTCGGCCGGACGCTCGCGGTGCTGACCTTCGACTTCCAGGGGTACACCAGCGTCTACGCCGATTCGCTGCCCGACCCGGACACCATCGAGGTCTTCCGCCGCTACGAGTCCTTCTACCGGCTCCTGGTGCGCGCCACCGACCCCGACCCCGGCCGCAGGTTCGCCTCCGCGCAGGAGATGGCGGAGCAGCTGACGGGCGTGCTGCGCGAGGTGGTCTCCCTCCAGACGGGACGCGCCCGGCCCGCCCTGTCGACGCTGTTCGGCCCGGAGGTGCGGGTGACGGACACGGAGCTGTTCCCGAAGCTGGACGGCGAGGTGTCGCGGCTGGGGGCGCGGCCGGTGTCCGGGCGCGCCCGGACGGCCACCGCCCTGTCGCCGGCGGGCCGTCCGGCCGCCACCGGCCCGGCGGCCCCGCGCTGCCCGCCCAGGCCGGTCCCGCGCAGCCGGGCCCCGCGCACGCCGGTCCCGCCCGGTCCGGTTCCGCCCCGTCCGGTCCCCCGCAGTCCGGCCCCGCCGGGCCGCCCCGCTGCCGCCCCGGCCGGGACGCCCCCGGCCCTCGGCACCGGCGCGCCCGCCACCCCGTCCCTGGTCAAGCCCGTGGACGCCCCGCGCGCCTCCCTCGCCCTGCCGGTCCCCCGGGTCGACCCCGGCGACCCCAACGCCGGTTTTCTGGCGGGCCTCATGGCCTCCGCGCCGGGCGAGCTGCTGCCGGCGCTGGCCGCCGCGCCGGCGCCGTCCGTCGAGACCCGGCTGCGGCAGATCCGCGCCTGGCTGGAGCACGGTGACACGGGGGCGGCGCTGGACGCCCTGGCCGCGCTGGAGGGCGAACGGCCCGACGACTGGCGGGTGGTCTGGTACCGGGGCGTCACCGCGCTGGTGACCGGCGACCACGAGAGCGCCGCGCTCGCCTTCGACGCGATCTACGACGCCTTCCCCGGCGAGATCGCGCCCAAGCTCGGGCTCGGGCTGTGCGCGGAGGTGCTGGGTCAACTGGACAACGCCGCCGAGTACTACCGGCTGGTGTGGTCGACCGACCCCAGTTATGTGAGTGCCGCCTTCGGCCTGGCCCGGGTCCAGCTGGCCGCCGGCGACCGGCGCGGCGCCGTACGCACGCTGGAGTCGGTGCCGGAGTCGTCCATCCACTACACGGCGGCGCGTGTCGCGGCGGTGCGGGCACGGCTGCGACAGCGGACGGCCGTGGGATCCGACGTCCCCTTCCTGGACGACCTGACCGCCGCCGCGGGCCAGGTGGAGGCGCTGGACGCGTACGGTCTGGACCCGGCCCGGCGCGAGCAGTTGGCGGCCGAGGTCCTCGGCTCCGCCCTGGACTGGGTACTCTCCGGTGGCCAGGGTTCCGCTCCCCCCGCCGCCGGGAGACGGACACTGCTCGGCAGTGACCTGGACGAACGGGGCCTCAGGTTCGGCCTGGAGCGTTCGTACCGCACGCTGGCCCGGCTGGCGCGGGCGGCGAGGAGAGGATCGACCTGGTGGAACGAGCCAACCGTTACCGCCCCGGACGTGGGTGTAGTTGATGTCGCAGATGCCCCAGTTGTCCGCCTGCCCGAGCTGCGAGGAACCCCTCGAGTCGGGTGACCGTTTCTGCGGAGCGTGCGGATACGACCTGTCCGCCGTGCCGGAACGGCCGCAGGACGACCCGACGATCGCCCTCGACGGCGGCGCGGTTCCCCACCCGGCCCGCCGGGTGACGGACCGTCCGCCGCGCCGTCGCCGCCGCCCGGAGCGCCCTGGCCGGCGGCGCCCGCGCCGGACGGCTCCGGCCGGGGCGCGCCGGTCCACCTGCCGACGGACCTGCCGGGCACCGACTCGGGCGGCGCGCCCCTGCCCCGCAGGCACCCCCGCCCCAGCAGGCACCGCCGCAGCCTCAGGCACCCCCGCAGCCGGGTCGGCGGCTCCCGGACGCACAGCGGCCCCTGCCGCCGCAGGCGCAGGAGCCCGCGTCCGGCGTGCGGTTCGACCGTCCGCAGGAGCCCGACGAGTACCCGCTGCAGGCGCCCGACCCGCGCCTGGCCGCCGACCTGCCCGCGCAGCCGCCCGCCCAGGCACCGGCGCCGGCCGCACCGCCCGCCTCGCCGGCACCTTTGGCGGCGCCCCGCAGCCGGCCGCGCCCGCCCCGCACGCCGACCCCGCCACCGCCCCCTCCCTACGCCCGCCGCCGCCGGGCCGGCGTGCGTGGCCTGCCGGGCGGGCCGTGTCGACGACGACGGCTACTGCGAGAACTGCGGGCACGCCCAGCCGCGCGAACGCGACCACATGGAGCAGGAGTCCGGCCCGGTCGCCGCCGTCAGCGACCGGGGCCTGCGCCACCACCGCAACGAGGACGCGTTCGCCGTCGGCCACACCGCGCTGCCCGACGGCACGCCGGCGGCCGTGGCCGTGGTCTGCGACGGCGTCTCCTCGGCGACCCGGCCCGACGACGCCTCCCTGGCCGCGTCCCGGGCGGCGAGCGAGTCGCTGCTGGCGGCGCTGCCGCGCGGCACGCATCCGCAGCAGGCCATGCACGAGGCGATCGTCGCCGCCTCGCACGCCGTCAACGCGCTGGCGCAGGAGCCGGCCACGGCCCGCGAGCAGGCCCCTCACCAGAACGCCCCGGCCTGCACCCTGGTCGGCGCCGTGGTGACGGGCGGGCTGCTGGTCGTCGGCTGGGTCGGCGACAGCCGCGTCTACTGGGTGCCCGCGGACCGCACCGCGCCGGCGGCCCGGCTCACCGAGGACGACTCGTGGGCGGCACAGATGGTCGCCGCCGGCCTGATGAACGAGGCCGAGGCCTACGCCGACGAGCGCGCCCACGCGATCACCGGCTGGCTCGGCGCGGACGCCTACGAACTGGAGCCGCACACCGCGTCGTTCAAGCCGGACCGGGCCGGCGTGGTCGTGGTCTGCACCGACGGCCTGTGGAACTACGCGGAGGCGGCCGAGGAGATGGCCGAGGTCGTCCCGCCGGACGCCGCCGAGCGCCCGCTGCACAGCGCCCGGGTGCTCGTCGGACACGCCCTGGACGGCGGGGGCCACGACAACGTAACAGTGGCCGTGGTGCCGTTCCCGGCCCGCCGCAGGGGTAGGTATCGGCCTGAGGCCGTCGGCCGCGGGGGTGGGTCACGCCCGGGGCGGCCGGCCTCGCGGGCCGCAGGGGGCGGTCCGCAGTCAGCCGTCGCCCCACCGCCGTGGGGGGATGCGAGGTCGAGGGGGACGCGATCGGGCATGGCCAATTTCTCGAAGTCGAACGTGCCGCAGTTCTCGGTGGACGTGTACCAGAACGAGTACCTGCCGGAGGGCGCCGGCGAGGTCAACGCGATCGTGACGGTGACCGCCACCGGCGGGGCACGATCGGCAGCGCGGTCACCGCACCGCACCTGTACTCGCCCGGCCAGGGGCCGTCCGCGGCCGTGGCGATCATGGTCGACTGCTCGGGCTCGATGGACTACCCGCCGAGCAAGATGCGCAACGCCCGGGACGCGACGGCCGCCGCCATCGACACCCTGCGCGACGGCGTGCATTTCGCGGTGGTCGGCGGCACGCACGTGGCCAAGGAGGTCTACCCGGGCGGCGGCCGGCTCGCGGTCGCCGACCCGGCCACCCGGGAGCAGGCCAAGCAGGCGCTGCGCAAGCTCGCCGCGGGCGGCGGGACGGCCATCGGCACGTGGCTGCGGCTGGCCGACCGGCTGCTCGGCTCCGCGGACGTCGCCATCCGGCACGGCATCCTGCTCACCGACGGCCGCAACGAGCACGAGTCGCCCGAGGAGCTGAAGGCCGCCCTGGACGCCTGCGCCGGGCGGTTCACCTGCGACGCGCGGGGCGTGGGCACCGACTGGGAAGTGAAAGAAGTCACAGGGATCGCCTCGGCGCTGCTCGGCACGGCCGACATCGTCGCCGACCCGGCGGGCCTGGCCACCGACTTCACGCAGATGATGGAGACGGCCATGGGCAAGGAGGTCGCGGACGTCGCGCTGCGCCTGTGGACCCCGGTCGGCACCACGGTGAAGTTCGTCAAGCAGGTCGCGCCCACGGTGGAGGAGCTGACCGACCGCCGTACGGAGGCCGGGCCGCGGGCGGGGACTACCCCACCGGTTCCTGGGCGACGAGTCCCGCGACTACCACGTCTGCGTGGAGGTCCCGCCCGCCGCGATCGGCCAGGAGATGCTGGCCGCCCGGGTCTCCCTGGTGGTTCCGCAGCCCGACGGCTCGGCGCACAACCTGGGGGCGCAGGGTCTCGTACGGGCGGTGTGGACGGACGACATGGTCGCCTCCACCTCGATCAACCCCCAGGTCGCCCACTACACCGGCCAGGCGGAACTGGCACAAGCCATCCAGCAGGGGCTCGAACTGCGCAAAGCGGGAGACATCGACGGAGCAACGGCCAAACTGGGCCGGGCGGTTCAGCTCGCCGGGGCCTCCGGGAACGCGGATACCGCGAAACTGCTTGCGAAGGTGGTGGACGTGGTCGACGCCGCGGCAGGTACTGTGCGACTGAAGGCGAAGGTCGAGGAGGCCGACGAGATGACTCTCGAGACCCGGTCCACCAAGACCGTTCGCGTCAAGAAGTGACACAGGACAACACGCGAGAAGCTCCGCAAGAGGGGGAAGCACCGACATGCCGACCTGCCCGAACGGACACCAGTCGGGTTCCGACGACTGGTGCGAGGTCTGCGGTCACCGCATGGCCGGTGCCGTGCCGCCGCCTCCCCGCCGCCGCCCCCGGCCGGCGGCTACGGGTTCCCGCCGCCCGGCGGCCCCGGAGCCGGCCCGGGCGGCCCCGGCGGCCCGAACGGCCCCGGTGGTCCGGGCGGTCCCGGTGGCCCGGGTGGTCCGGGCGGTCCCGGTGGGCCGGGTGGCCCCGGCGCCGAGCCGCAGCTGTGCCCCCAGTGCCGTACGCCCCGCGAGGGCGCAGCTCCCTTCTGCGAGGAGTGTCGGTGGAACTTCCTGACGAACACCGCCACCTCGTACACGCCGGCCGCCCCGCGCCCGCCGGCGCCGGCGCCCGGTCCCGGCGGCCGCTTCCCGCAGCCGCCCGGCCCCGGGCCGTCGTACGGCGGCGGTGAGGGCTACGACTACCAGAGCTCCCGTCCGTCGCAGATGAACCGCCCCGCCGAGCCGATCCCGCCGGGTCCGCCCGGCTTCGGCGGCGACCCGTCGCGCCCCGTCCCGCCCCCTCCCGGCCCGGGTGGCCCCGGAGGACCGGGCGGTCCCGGTGCGCCGGGCGGTCCGGGTGCGCCGGGCGGTCCCGGGGGCTACGGCTTCCCGCCGCCCGCCGGCCCGAACGGCGCGGGCGGACCGGGTGGTCCCGGCGGACCCAACGGACCCGGCGGTCCCGGTGGGCCGAACGGTCCCGGTGGGCCGGGTGGGCCGGGTGGTCCCGGTGGGCCGGGCGGCCCGACCCGTTCCGACGTCTTCGGGCACCCCGGTGCCGGTGGCGGCCCGGAGGGCGCGCGGGGTGGTGCCCCGCAGGGGTTCCAGCAGGGTGCGCCCGCGGCTCCGCCCGCGCCCCCGCAGGAGACCGGCCGGCCGCAGGGCGGTCCGTCCTTCGGCGGCGGTGACGACGACTGGCTGCTCTCGCCTCCGTCGACCGGGCCGGGCGGTCCCGGCGGCCCGAACGGTCCCGGCGGCCCCGGCGGCCCGAACGGCCCCGGCGGTGCCGGCCCGGGCGGCGGTTACGGCTACCCGCAGCCCGGCGCCACCCAGGCCCCGCCCCCGCCTCCGCCGCCCGGCCCGGGTTTCCCGCAGCCGCCGCAGGCGCCGCAGCAGCACCAGCAGCCGCAGCAGCCCCAGCAGGTCACCTGGACGGCGACCATCGGCCCGGACCGCGAGTACTTCATGGCGATGATGCAGCGCTCCGGCCCCGAGGCCGCGGGCCTGAACCTGCCGGCGTACTCGCCCGAGCAGCAGCGCACGCTCACCGGGAACCAGATCACCATCGGACGCCGCCGCCACTCCACCGGCGACACCCCGGACATCGACCTGTCGGTGCCGCCGGAGGACCCGGGCGTCTCGCACCAGCACGCGGTGCTGGTGCAGCAGCCGGACGGCGGCTGGGCGATCGTCGACCAGAACTCGACCAACGGCACGACGGTCAACGGCGGCGAGGAGCCCATCCAGCCCTTCGTGCCGGTCCCGTTGCAGGACGGGGACCGGGTGCACGTCGGCGCCTGGACGACGATCACGATCCGCCGGGGCTGAGTCCCGCACGCCGGAGGGGCCGGGTCCCGGACGCCGGGGCCGGGTCCCGCCCGCCCGGGGTGTCGCGGACGCCCGGAGTGTCGCGGCCGGCCGGGATCAGGACGGCAGGGGCCAGACGTACGGCCCCGCCGGGTCGTCCAGCCACGCCCACGTGCCTCCGTCGCCGACGGTCACGCCGTAGCGTTCGCGCCCCGGCGCGCGCTCGCGCTCCCACAGCGCGTAGGCCTCCTGCGGGTCGAGGCTGCCGCGGGTCAGCGCCAGCAGGAACCGGAAGAGGTCGTCCTCCCGCGCGCGGCGCGGCACCCCGCCCAGCCCCGGCGTCTCCGGGCGGCTCTGCTCGGCCCCGCGCAGCGGCACGAAGTAGGCCGGGGTGGGCAGGAAGCGCCCCTCGGCGTGGTCCGCGTCCCGGACGGTCAGCGCGAGCAGGCCGGTGGCGAACGGCGTGAGGATCCGGCCGCCGGGGCGGCACTGGGCGAGCCAGGGACGCGGGACACGGGGCAGCGCGCAGGTCGCGATGACACGGTCGTAGGGAGCGCGCTCGGGTACGCCGCGCGCCCCGTCGCCGGTGACGACGGCCGGGTGGTACCCGGCGGCGTCCAGGTGGCGGCGCGCGGACTCGGTGATCTCCGGGTCCAGGTCGACGGTGGTGACCAGGCCGTCGTCGCCGAGCCGGTGGGCGAGCAGGGCCGCGTTGTAGCCGGTGCCGGCGCCGATCTCCAGGACCCGGTCGCCGTCCCTCACCCGCAGCGCGGTCAGCATCGTCGCCATCAGCGACGGCTGGCTGCTGGAGGACAGCAGCTCCCCGTCGCGCAGCCGGGTGGCCAGCGGGGTGTCGGCGTAGGCGCCGCGCACCCAGCGTTCGCGGGCCGCGGGGTCCGGGTGCTCGCCCCAGCGGCGCTCGTAGCCCCCGGGGCCGGCGACGTAGTAGTACGGAACGAACAGATGCCGCGGGACCGCCTCGAACGCCGCCCGCCACACCGGGTCGTCCGCCCAGGCCCCGCTCAGCTCGATCTCCCGTACCATCGCCGCCCGCGCGGAGGCGGCGAGTCGGTCCAGGTCCTCGCCCGGCGCGTGCCCGCCCATGCCTCCAGCCTAGGGGGTTCCGGCACCGGCACGGGCGGCGATCGGCGGGCGGCCGGCGGGTGATCGGCGGGCCGGGAGGCGGGCCGGAAGGAGGGCCGGAAGGGGGGCGGTCCTAAGCCTTGAGTCCTATGCCGGGCCGTCTGAGACCATGGACGGCGTGAATGAGATTCGGCGCGGCACGCTTCAGGAGCAGACCTTCTACGAGCAGGTCGGCGGGGAGGAGACCTTCCGCCGGCTCGTCCACCGCTTCTACCAGGGCGTGGCGGAGGACCCGCTGCTGCGGCCCATGTACCCGGAGGAGGACCTGGGCCCGGCCGAGGAGCGGCTGGCGCTCTTCCTGATCCAGTACTGGGGCGGCCCGACCACCTACAGCGAGAACCGCGGCCACCCCCGGCTGCGCATGCGCCACGCCCCGTTCACCGTCGACCGGGCGGCGCACGACGCCTGGCTGAAGCACATGCGGGTGGCCGTCGACGAGCTGGGCCTGTCCGAGGAGCACGAGCGGACGCTGTGGAACTACCTGACGTACGCCGCCGCCTCCATGGTGAACACCCCGGGCTGACGTCCGGCCGGGCGCCCCGGTGGAACCCCGGTGGTCAGCATGCCCCCTGACGTCCGGCCGGCACCCCACGAGTGAACACACCCCCTGACGTCCGGCCGGGCGCCCGTCGGCCCTGACGCGCGCATTCCGGTGGCCGGACGCCGGATTCCGGTCACGATCCGGTCAAGTCCCGCTCTCCGGCGCTTACCTCGCGCGCGCCCCGTCTGACAACATCACCGGAAGTCTGGACGACAACGGCGGGGGCCGGGGTTGACGGGGTTCGGGGGAACGACGGGGTTCGTGCTGCTGCGCGCCCGCGCGCACCGGCTGCTGGTCGCCGCCGCCCTGCTCACCGTCCTGCTGACCACGGCCGTCCTGGCCACCCTCACCGCCTACGCCGGCACGATCGGGGACGCCGCCCTGCGGCACGCGCTGCGCGAACCGCGGACCGCCGCCGACGCCGCGCTGGTCGTCGAGGCGGACGTGCCGGAGGAACGGCGCGCGGAGGCCGACGCCGTCGTACGGGAGGGCGCCGAGCGGATCTTCGGCGGACTGCCGGTGACGGTGCGCACCCTGAAGCGCTCCGGCCCGTACGCGCTCCCCGCCGGCCCGAGCCCCCGCACCGCCGAGCCGTCCGACGACCCCGACCTGACGTACTTCGCGGAGCTGGACGCCGGCCAGGTGCGTCTCACCGGCGGGCGGATGCCCCGCGCGCGGCAGGACGGCGTCGTCGAGGCCGCCTTCCCCGCCGGCGCCGCCGAGCGGCTGGGCGTCGCCCCCGGCGCCCGCCTCACCCTCGCCGACCGGCTCGACGGCCCCGCGGTGCGGGTGACGGTGACCGGCCTGTACCGGCCCGCGCAGGACACGGCGGCGTACTGGCGGCTGGACGACCTGGAGGGCCGCGGCGTCAAGAAGGGCGCCTTCACGACGTACGGGCCGCTGCTCGCCGCGCCCGGAGTGGTGACCGGCGGCACGGTGAGCACCGGCGCCTCGGGATGGCTGGCCTCGGCCGACTACGCGTCGCTGACCGCCGGGCGGACGGCGGCGCTGCGCGAGTCCGCGCGGGACGGCACGGCGTGGCTGCGCGGCCGGCCGGTGCTCGGCGGGGCGACCACCGCGGCCACCGGGCTGCCGGAGATCCTGGACCGCCTCGACCGCTCGCTGGCCGTGTCGCGCTCCACCGTCCTCGTCGTCGCCGTCCAGCTCGCGCTGCTGGCGGGCTGCGCGCTGCTGCTGGTGGCCCGGCTGCTGAGCGCCGAACGCGCGGGCGAGCTGCGGCTGCTGCGGGCGCGCGGCGCCTCCCGGGCCCGGCTCGCCGGGATGTCCGCGCTGGAGGCGCTGCTGCTGGCGGTGCCCGCGCTGGTGTGCGCGCCGCTGCTCGCCGGGCCGCTGACCCGGCTGCTGGCCGGTCAGGGGCCGCTGGAGCGGATCGGCCTGCGCTGGGAGGTGCCGGGTGGCGGCAGCCCCGAGGTGTGGCTGGCGGCGGCGGTCGCCGCGCTCGGCTGCACGCTGGCGGTGACGCTGCCGGCGCTGACCGCGTCCCTGGCGGCCGGGGGCCGGGCCCGGCCGCTGCCCGCGCCGCTGCGCGCGGGGGCCGACGTCGGGCTGCTGGTGGTGGCGGGCCTCGCCTACTGGCAGCTGGACCGGCAGACCTCCGGCACGGCCGCGTCCGCCGGCCCGGGCGGCTCCGGTGCCGGCGGGGCGGACACCGGCGCCCTCGGCGCCGATCCGCTGCTCGTCGCCGCGCCGGCGCTGGCGCTGCTGGCGGGGACCGTGCTGACGCTGCGGCTGCTGCCGCCGGTGGCCCGGCTGGCCGAGCGCCGGGCGGCGGGCGGGCGCGGGCTGGCCGCGGCGCTGGCCGGCTGGCAGCTGAGCCGGCGCCCGACGCGCGGCGCCGGCCCGGTGCTGCTGCTGGTGCTCGCCGTGGCGCTGGGCATGCTGGCGATCGGGCAGGGCGCCTCCTGGGAACGCTCGCAGGACGACCAGGCCGACTTCCGCGCCGGGGCACCGGTGCGCGTGCTGTCGGACGGCGAGGCGGAACCGGGCCGGACCGGGACGTACGCGGCCGTGCCCGGCGTCCGGGAGATCGCCCCCGCGGCACGCTCCCAGCTGACGCTCTCCGGTGACCGGACGGCGACGGTGCTGGCCCTGGACACCTCGCGCGCGGCGGACGCGCTGCTGCTGCGCCCCGACCTGGCGGACCGGCCGGTGGGGCCGCTGCTGTCCGGGCTGGCCCCGAAGGGCGCGCCGGCGGGCGTCGGGGTGCCCGCGGGCACGGCGCGGCTGGCGCTGACGGCGGCGCTGCGCAGCTCGGTCCGCGACTCGGCCATGACGGCGAGCGTGACGGTCACCGTCCAGGACCGGTACGGCATCCCCTACCGGCTGCCGGCCGGCGAGCTGCCCGCCGACGGCCGCGAGCACGCCCTGTCCGTCGGGGTGACGGGCGGGCCGCTCACTCTGACCGGCGTGGAACTGCTGACGCTGCAACCGCAGGACCGTGCCGAGCGGCACCGCCTGACCGTGTCCGGGGTGACGGCCACGGCCGCCGACGGGACGGTACGACGGCTGCCGCTGGGCGGGGCCTGGACCGCGAGCGGCGACAGCGACGGCCAGGAGAGCGCGCCGGACGAGGAGGCCGCCCCGACCGAGCCGCGGATCCGCTCGTCGGCGCCGCCGTCGGTCGAGTACGGCACCGGCTACACGCCCGCCGACGCCTGGCTGCGCTCCACGCTGACGGTGCGGCTCGGGGTGACGCAGCCGGCGCCTCCCCCGGTCCCGGCCGTCGCCACCGACCGCTTCCTGGCCTCGGCGGGGGCCCGCGTCGGGCAGCGGCTGGACGTGGCGCTGGGCGGCGAGACGGTCCGGGTGCGGATCGCGCACGCCGTGCGGGAGCTGCCGACCACGGCGCCCGCGACGCCGTCCGCGAAGGACGGCGGTGCGCTGCTGGTCGATCTGCGGGCCGTGAACCGGGTGCTGCAGGACCGGTACGGCGCGGCGCTCACGCCCACCGAGTGGTGGCTGCGGCCGGCGCCGGGCGAGACGGACGAGGTCGTGGCGGCGTTGCGGGCCTTCCCGGACGTGGACCCGGCGCGGGTCGTGGTCCGCGGCGAGCTGGCCGGGCAGTTGCGTGACGACCCGTTCGGCGCGGGCCCCGAGGCGGCGTTCGCGTCGGCGGCCGGGGTGGCGGCGGCGCTGGCCGCGGTCGGTTTCGCGGTGAGCGCGGCCGGGTCGCTGCGGGAGCGGAGCGCGGAGTTCGCGGTGCTGCGCGCCCTGGGCGCCCCGCGGCGCCGGCTGGCCCGCGCGGTCGCGGCCGAGCAGGGGGTGCTGGTCGGGCTGGCGCTGCTGGTGGGCACGGCCCTGGGCGCGGTACTGGCCCGGGCGGTGATCCCGCTGATCGTCCTCACCCCGCAGGCCACCCGGCCGGTCCCCGACGTGCACGTCGCGCTGCCGGCCGGGCAGGTCGCCGTACTCCTCGCGGCGGTGGCCGCGACGCCGCTGCTCGTCACGGTGGTGCTGGCGGCGCGCCGCCCCGACCCGGTGACGGCGCTCCGCGAGCAGGGAGGCGAGGGCCGATGACCCGCGCGACCGTCCCCCGGCCGCCCCGCGATCCCCGCGGTCCACGGGAGCCTCGGGGTCCACGGGGGCTACGGGGGCCCGCGGCGGGCGCGCCCCGCGGCGCCGGACGCACAGCGGCGACACGGAGGGACCGGGCGGGCACACGGCGGGCGAGGAGGTGAGGGACGGTGAAGCGGGTGGCCGTGCCCTGGGTGCGTACGCGGCTGCGGGCCGCCCCCGGTGCCGCGGTGGCGCTGGCCCTGCTGGTCGCGCTGACCGCGTTCCTGGCCGCCGCCTTCCCGCGGGCGCTGGACCGGTACGAGGACGAGGGGCTGAGCCGTGCCGTCGCCCGCACCCACCCGGACCGCGCCGGCCTGCTGGTCACCGCCCCGAACCCGACCTCGGACTCGGCGCGCGCGAACGGGAGGCGGAGCTGAGATCCGAGGTGCTCGCCGCCCACTACCGCACCGTCCTCGACGCGGTGCCGGCCCCGCTCGCCGTCGACCGGTCGCGCTCGGCCTACGGCGTGCGCACCGTCGAGGGCCTGGACGTGCGGGAGACCTGGCTGCCCCGGCCCAGCGGACTGCCCGCGCAGACGGTCCTCGCCGCCCCGCACGGCCTCGGCGACCACGCCCGGCTGCGCTCCGGCCGCCTGCCCCGGGCCGCCGGCGACACGACGGCCGGGACCCGTGCCGTCGAGGCGGCGGTGACCGCCGAGACGGCGAAGACCCTGCGCATCGAGGTGGGTTCCGTCCTGCACGTGCCCGCCGGACGGGCCCCGCTCGCGGTCCGGGTGACCGGCATCGTCGAGCCCCGCGAACCCGACGGCCCGTACTGGGCGACGGCGCCGGTGCTGCGCACCCCGCCCTGATGCGGGTGCCCGGCACGGACGGCCCGGAGGCCCCCCGGTACTGGCTCGGCGCCGTGCTGCTCGCCCCGGAGGCGGCGCCGGTGCTGCTGGGCACCGCCGGCAGCGCCCAGCGCTACTGGCATCTGGCCCCGGACGGCGACGCGCTGCACGGACGGGACCTCGACCGGCTCGAGGCCGCCGTGGCCGCGTTCGAGTCCGGCCCGGGACTCCAGCGGCTGCGCTCGGCCGTCCACCCGTACGCCGAGATCGGCACCGGCCTCGACGAGGTGCTCGTCTCCTACGGGCGGCTGCGCGGCGACATCGGCCCGCTCGTCGCGGTCGCCGCGGCCGGCACCGGCACGGTCGCCGCCGTGGTCCTGCTGATGACGGGCGGTCTGGCCGCCGACCGCCGCCGCGCCGAACTGGTGCTGCTGCGCGCCCGCGGCGCCTCCCTGACCGGGGTGGCGGGGCGGCTGCTGGCGGAGACGTCGGTGGTGGCGCTGCCCGCCGGCGCCCTCGGCCTGGCCGTCGCCCTGCTCGCGCTGCCCGGCGGCCGTACCGGCCCCGCGGCCGGGGCCGCCGCCGCGGTCACCGGCCTGACCTGTGCCGCGCTGCCCGTACGGGCCGTCGTGGCGCACCGCGCGGTCCGGGTGCACGACGGCCGGCGGGACGTGGCGGCGGTACGCCCGTCCCGGCGCCGACTGGTCGCGGAGCTGACGCTGGTGGTGTCGGCGCTCGGCGCGGTCGCACTGCTGCGCGGGCGGGGCGCCTCGGCCGGCCCGGTGTCGCTGGCGCCGGTGCTCGTGGGCGCGGTCGCGGCGCTGGTGCTGGTGCGGCTCTACCCGCTGCCGCTGCGCCGGCTCGCCCGTCCGGCCGGGCGGCTGCGCGGCGCGGTCGCCCACCTGTCGCTGGCCCGCGCCGGCCGCACGTCGGCCTCGGCGGTGCTGCCGCTGCTCGCGCTGCTGACCGCGCTCACCACGGCCGCCTTCGGCGGTTCGGTGCTGGCCGGTGTGGAGGACGCCCGGGACCGGGCGGCGCTGCTCGCCCTCGGGGCCGACGCCCGCGTGGAGGCCGCCGGTCCGCTGCCGTCCGCACTGCCGGGCCGGCTGCGCGAGGTGCCCGGCGTCGAGGGGCTGGCCGCCGTGGCGCTCGCCCAGCAGGCCAAGGTCCACGGCGACCGGCAGCCGGTACCGGTGGCCGGCGTGGACCCCGGTGCCTACGCCGGGCTGGCGGCCCGCACGGGTCTGGGCGCCTTCGACGCGGGCGCGTTGCGGCGGTCCGGGAAGGCGACGGCTCCCCTGCCGGCGCTGGCCTCGTCCGAGGTCGCGGAGCGGTACGGCACCGAGCCCTTCCCGGTGCGGATGGACGACGGCACGACGGTCAGCGTCCGGATCGCGCTCGTCCGGGACCGCACACCGGCCGTGCCGGGGACCGAGTTCCTGGTCGTGGACCGCGCCGGGCTGTCCGCCGAGGCGGCCCGTCCGACCGTGCTGCTGCTGTCCGGCACCGCCCTGGACGGAGGGGCGCTGCGCCGGGCGACGGGGGACGCGGAGTCCGTGCGGCTGCGGTCGGAGGAACGCGCCCGGTACGTGGACTCGCCGCTCCAGTCCGGCGCCGAGCGGGTCTACACGGCGGCGGTCGCGGCCGGCGGCGGTTACGCCGTCCTCGCCCTGCTGCTGTCGTTCGTGCGCGCCGCCCCGGAACGCGCCGCGCTCCTCGCCCGCCTGCGCACCATGGGCCTGACCCGTGCCCAGGGCCGGCGGCTGCTCGTCCTGGAGTCCCTGCCGCAGGCGTTCCTGGCCGCCGCGGGCGGTGTCCTGACCGGCTGGGCCACCGTGCGTCTGCTCTCCCCCGGCGTCGACCTGAGCACGATCGCCCTGGCGGCGACGGCGTCCCCCGCCGGGGAGGCGGCGGAACTGCGCACCGACCCCTGGTCGTTGGCGCTCCCCGCGGCGGCGGTGCTCCTGGTGACGGTGGGGGTCGCCGGGGCGCAGGCCTGGTGGTCGGGCCGCCGCGGTGCGGTGGTGGAGCTGCGGGCGGGCGATGCCCGATGACGGCCGTGACGCCCCGCCTCCCCGCGCCACCCGCGCCACTCGCACCGCCGCGACAGCCGCAGCAGCCGCAGTTGCCGCCCCAGCCACCGTCGCCGCCCCAGCCCCAGCCACAGCCGCCGCCCCAGCCACCATCGCCGCAGCAGCCGTCACCCCTGCCACCGCCGCGCCCCAGCCGCCACAGCCGCCGCCCAGGGCACCCCTCAGGAGACCGGATGACGACCGACCGCACGCTCACGGACCCGACCCTCACCGACCTCGCCGACCGCGCCACCGCCGCCCGCAACCGCCCGGTCTACGGCCACGACGCCCTGATCACCTGCGACCGCCTGGTCCGCATCTTCCATGCGGACGGCGTCGAGGTGCAGGCCCTGCAGGGCCTCGACCTGCTGGTCCGCGAGGGCGAGCTGATGGCGCTGGTCGGCGCGTCCGGCAGCGGCAAGTCGACACTGATGAACATCCTGGCCGGCCTGGACACCCCCACCGCCGGCGCAGCCCGCGTCGCCGGCCGGGACCTGCTGACGATGTCCGCGAAGGACCGGCTGGCCTACCGCCGGGAGGTCGTCGGCTTCGTCTGGCAGCAGACCTCCCGCAACCTCCTGCCGTATCTGACCGCCGCCCAGAACGTCGTCCTGCCGATGCAGCTCGGCGGCGCCCGCCGCGGGTCCGGCCGGGGCGGGCGGACGGCACGGCGGGCCCGGGCCGAACGCGCCCGGGAGCTGCTGGAGCTGCTGGGCGTCGGCGCCTGCCGCGACCGTCGCCCGGCGCAGTTGTCCGGCGGCCAGCAGCAGCGGGTGGCGATCGCCGTCGCCCTGGCCAACGAGCCGTCGGTGCTGCTCGCCGACGAACCCACCGGCGAACTCGACTCGCACACGGCGGAACAGATCTTCGCCGCCTTCCGCACCGCCAACGAACGGCTCGGCACCACCATCGTGATCGTCACCCACGACCAGGCGGTCGCGGGAGAGGTCCGCCGCACGGTCGCGATCCGCGACGGCCGGACCTCCACGGAGGTGCTGCGCCGCAGCGAGGTGGACGCCGTGACCGGCGACGAGACGGTGGTGGCGCGCGAGTACGCCATGCTGGACCGCGCCGGCCGGCTCCAGCTGCCCGCCGAGTACACCAGGGCGCTCGGCATGCGCGACCGGGTGGCGCTGGAACTGGAGCCGGACCACATCGCCGTCCGCCCCGACGACGCCGAACGCGGCTGACTCCCGCGCCGGGCGGCGGTCAGCCCACGCTGATGCCCAGGGTGCCCGTCCCGGCCCGGCGTACGGCGACGGACCCGTACGGCGTGCGCAGCCGCAGCCACGGCCCGGACGAGAAGAGCCGCGGTGCCCCTCGGGACCCGCCGGCCGCAGGAAGCCCAGCGACTGGGCGGCGTGCACGGCCCGCACCGGCAGCCCGGTGTCCCCCACCGTGCGGGACCAGATGTCCCGTCCGATGCGGTCGAGTTCCGCCCGGGTCCGTGCCTCGGGCGGCAGCTCCTGTGTCCGGCGCCGGAACTCGGCGACCCCGGCGGCCACCAGTGCGCGCAGGGCGTCCAGGGGCGGCAGCCCCGGCTCCGGCCGCCAGCCGCCGCGGGGCGGCAGGACACCCGCCCACGGCGGTCCGGTCACCGCGGCGGGGACGGCGGCGGTGGCGCCCGCCTCGTCCACCGACTCCAGCAGCTCACCGGCGGACACGGTCACGTCGAGGGTGACGTCCAGCCCGTTCTCGTAGGGCTTGGCGAGCCGGACCGCGCGGACGGCGAGCACCTCGAACGACGGTGGCCGGCCGAAGACGGCCAGCGCGGTGCCGGCCGCCTGGAGGCGGACCGCCGCCGAGCGGTCGTAGTGGAGCAGCCGGGAGAGGAAGGCCGCGAGGTCCGCCGCTTCCCCTCGTCGGCGAGGTGGAGCACCGTCATGCGGCGACGGCCTCCTCCTCGTCGTCGCCCGCCTTCGGCTGCCGCTGCTCCTTGTCCGGCCCGTCCGTGTACTCCTGGAGGAACTCGCGTTCCTCCGCGGTGATCCGGCGGGGCCGCTGGGCCTCGAAGTCGAAGGGCACGATGACGGTCGAGGCCCGGACGTAGATCTGGTCGCCGTCCTTCACCTCGTAGGCGAGGGTGAAGGAGGCGGCCCGGATCTCGGTGACCCACAGCTCGATGTCGACCGGGTGGTGCCGGTGGACGAGCTGCCGCTTGTAGTCGATCTCGTGGCGCGCCACCACCGACCCCTGCTGGAAGTCCTTGTCCGGGCGGAACAGGAAGTCGATACGGGCCTCCTCCAGGTACCGGAGGAAGACCACGTTGTTGACGTGGCCGTACGCGTCCATGTCCGCCCAGCGCAGCGGGCAGCGGTAGATGTGCCGCAAGATCGATCAGCCCCGGGTCAGCTTCTTGTAGGTGGCGCGGTGCGGACGGGCGGCGTCCGGACCGAGCCGCTCGATCTTGTTCTTCTCGTACGACTCGAAGTTGCCCTCGAACCAGAACCACTTGGACTCGCCCTCGTAGGCGAGGATGTGCGTGGCGACGCGGTCCAGGAACCACCGGTCGTGGGAGACGACCACGGCGCAGCCGGGGAACTCCAGCAGCGCGTTCTCCAGGCTGGAGAGCGTCTCGACGTCGAGGTCGTTGGTCGGCTCGTCGAGGAGCAGCAGGTTGCCGCCCTGCTTGAGGGTGAGCGCCAGGTTCAGGCGGTTGCGCTCACCGCCGGAGAGCACCCCGGCCGGCTTCTGCTGGTCCGGGCCCTTGAACCCGAACGCGGAGACGTACGCCCGGCTCGGCATCTCGACCTGCCCGACGTTGATGTAGTCCAGCTCGTCGGAGACGACGGCCCACAGCGTCTTCTTCGGGTCGATGTTCTCGCGGCTCTGGTCGACGTACGAGATCTTGACCGTGTCGCCGACCTTGATGGTGCCGGAGTCCGGCTGCTCGATGCCCTGGATCATCTTGAACAGGGTGGTCTTGCCGGCGCCGTTCGGCCCGATGACACCGACGATGCCGTTGCGCGGCAGCGTGAAGCTCAGGTCGTCGATGAGGACCTTGTCGCCGAAGGCCTTGCTGAGGTTGTTGACCTCGACCACGACGTTGCCCAGGCGGGGGCCCGGCGGGATCTGGATCTCCTCGAAGTCCAGCTTCCGCATCTTCTCGGCCTCGGCGGCCATCTCCTCGTACCGGGCCAGACGCGCCTTGGACTTGGCCTGGCGGCCCTTGGCGTTGGAGCGCACCCACTCCAGCTCGTCCTTCAGGCGCTTCTGCCGCTTGGCGTCCTTCTGGCCCTCGACCTTCAGACGGGCGGCCTTGGTCTCCAGGTACTTGGAGTAGTTGCCCTCGTAGCCGTGCAGCCGGCCGCGGTCGACCTCGCAGATCCACCCGGCGACGTTGTCCAGGAAGTACCGGTCGTGGGTGACGGCCACGACGGTGCCCGGGTACTTGGCGAGGTGCTGCTCCAGCCAGTTCACCGACTCGGCGTCGAGGTGGTTGGTGGGCTCGTCCAGCAGCAGCAGGTCGGGCTGCTCCAGCAGCAGCTTGCACAGCGCGACGCGGCGCTTCTCGCCACCGGAGAGGTTGGTGACGGGCCAGTCGCCGGGCGGGCAGCCCAGCGCGTCCATCGCCTGCTCCAGCTGGGCGTCGAGGTCCCAGGCGCCGGCGTGGTCGAGCTGCTCCTGCAGCTTGCCCATCTCGTCCATGAGCTCGTCGGAGTAGTCGGTCGCCATCTGCTCGGCGATCTCGTTGAACCGGTCGAGCTTGCCCTTGATCTCGGCGACGCCCTCCTGGACGTTCTCCAGGACCGTCTTCTCCTCGTTCAGCGGGGGCTCCTGCAGCAGGATGCCCACGGTGTAACCGGGAGTGAGGAAAGCGTCACCGTTCGACGGCTGCTCCAGCCCCGCCATGATCTTCAGAACGGTCGACTTACCGGCACCGTTCGGGCCGACGACGCCGATCTTCGCCCCGGGGAGGAAGTTCAGGGTGACGTCGTCGAGGATCACCTTGTCGCCGTGCGCCTTGCGCGCCTTGCGCATGGTGTAAATGAACTCAGCCAAGAGAAACCGTCCGGCAGCTTGAATCTGGCAGTGGGCAGATACACCCCATCTTGCCCGACCGCCACCCCTGGGGGAAACCAGTATGGTGCGAGGGCTCTGACCTGGTGTTTTGCCGGTGGCGGTTGCGGCTCACCTGTCACTCCCGGTCGCCGTCGGTCGGCCTCGGGCACCCTCGCACGGCCCAGGGACGGCCCACAGCGGATCACCGCGGGCACTCGCCCGACGGGGGTCACCATCGACGTGGGCCGCCCGAACCTCAGCCGACGACAGTCAGCCACGTCGGCGGGTCCGCCGGCCTACGAGGCGCGCGTATGCCTCGCTGCGCCCCCACCGATCTCAGCGACGCTGCGTCTCTTGTCTTGCCGGGCGGTCGAGCCCGACGCCAACAGCTTGTCGGCCGGCCTTGTCCTCCTGTGCCGCCCGTTCAGTACAGCCACAACTGATCATCGGCGGCCGTGACCTGCGGCCGTCTAAACGATCAGCGTCCTGACCTGCTGCTGAGCTGCCGGCAGTTGTCGGCGTTGGTCATCGCTGAGCGCCCTTCCACGGCCCGAGGACGGCCCGGGAGGGCGCTCGTGCTTGTGGGCGCGTGGTGCGGGCTGACAAGAGCCCCAGGAGCTCGATCTAGCCGCATGTGGCGCCAGGCCGGGAGCCGTAACTCCATCTGGTGGTCTGTCTCTCTCAAAGGGCTCATTTGGGCTTGGCTGAGAGCAAAGTTTGCCTCAGGATGGGTTCTAACGCCCACCATGGCCCCCACAGGAGGTCGACAGATGCTACTTCGCTTCGCGGTGGCCAACTTCGCATCGATCCGCGATGAGCAGGAGTTCAGCGCGATCGCTGCTGATCGCCATGACGATCTTGCGGTGCGCCCTGTCCCAGAGTCGAATCACATGACCCTCCCTTGCGTAGGTATCTTCGGACCCAACGCATCAGGGAAAAGTAACATCGTTTCTGCCCTTGGTTTCATGAAGCGGGCCGTGACGGACTCGCATCAGCGGTGGCGTCCGTCCGATGAGATCCCTCGTCGCCCATTCCTACTAGACCCCCATAAGAGTAGGGAGCCTAGTAAGTTTGAAATTGAGATCGTCGCCGATGGCGTGAGGTATGAATACGGATTCCTATGTGAATCCGATAAGTTTACGGATGAGTGGCTATTCGCATTTCCCGAAGGGCGTCCACGGAGAATCTTCGAAAGGAAACTCGGAGAGCCAATCCACTTTGGTCCAACGCTGCACGGCCAGAGGAAACAGATTGAAAAGATGGTGCGGCCGAACAGTCTTTACCTCTCTGCCGCTGCGGCCAACAATCACGGTCAGCTCAAGCCAGTGCATGACTGGTTTGAGTCAAATCTCCGCATTGCCACCGAAGGGAACTTTGACGGCCGACTCCGAGAAACTCGCCACTTGCTGGAGAAGCACGGATCTAAAGCTATTTTGGCACTGCTGAAGTATGCGGATCTCGGTGCAGATGGCGTCAAATTCTCTGATAACAAACTGGCGCCAGAGCACGCGGCCAAGCTGGCCGAGCTCATCAGTGCTATCGAGAATACCGAAGTCTCGCCCAGTCAGGTCTCCATGGGGCTTGAAGTAGAAATCTCCCATAAGCATGGCGGAAAGGAGTTTACCCTGCCTCTGGACTATGAATCGAGTGGAACCAAGACATGGCTCGGCGTCACGGGTCCCATTATCTCAACGCTGCGAACAGGTAGCGTTCTGGTGATTGATGAACTTGACGCACGACTACATCACCACCTGGCCGGTCAATTCGTGCGGTTGTTCCAAGAAGAGCGCACGAATCCGAACGGTGCACAGCTGGTATTCAACACTCATGATGCGGCACTGCTCGGCCCTGATGCTGTGGCGCGTCTGCGCCGCGACCAGGTGTGGCTGACCGAGAAGGTGGGCGGAGCCACACAGCTCTTTCCTTTGGCTGGATTCAAGGTTCGGTCGATTGAGAATATCGAAAAGCGGTATCTTGGCGGCCGCTACGGAGCCCTGCCGTTCTTCGATGAGTCCCTTCTTGCCGAAGTTGTTTCGGAGATTGTCGCCTGAGGTTTAGTATGCCGCCAAGGAACAAGCTCGACCGGAACCGCAAAGCCTACCAGAGAAGAGATCCGAACAAACGATTCCTGGTTTACTTCGAGGGTGCCGAGACTGAGCGGCTTTACATCAACGGAATTCGTAAGCTACTTAGAGAGGCGAGGGCTCCTATTGTAATTGACCCCGGAAATCGCAACGGCAATCCATTGGAGATTGTTCGGGGTGCGAAAAAGCGGAAAGAGGAGTCACGCCAAACGGATCCATACGATGCAGTGTGGTGCATTTTCGACGTTGAGGCTCCCGAGCCGCACGCGAGCTTGGATTCGGCACTAAAGCTCGCGCGCGCCGCCGACATTCAATGCGCCGTATCTAATCCCTGCTTTGAACTGTGGCTCATCCTTCACCTCAAGGATTGCAATCGTCATTACACGACGAAGAAGATATGCCAGCTAGCGGAGCAAGAGATCGACAGTTACAGTTCGAAAGTATTCAACTTCGATGATCTAGCTAGCGGAATTCCTGGAGCGGTGGATCGCGCGAAGGTGCTGGATGGGAATTACCCTCCTCATGCGCACTGCAAGCAAAAGAATCCGTGGACTTCGATGTGGAAGCTCATTCAATTCCTGCAAGATAATGGCTGGCGTATGTAAGTTCGAGTTTGCATTCCCGAGGTTGGCGGAACGGCTTTGGGCTGGAGCTGATTTGGCGCGAGTGATCATGGCCCATTACGCTAGCCCGCGGATCGGGCAGGTTTGTGAACCTGCCCGTTAGTGCCCGATCTTGGGCCATGATCTTCGAGGCTCGCGCCAAATTGGCTGCCTAAAGCCGTGGAGCCGACCGCCCCAGCCACAGAGAGTGTCTCCCCACTTCATGCCCGCAGCCGCCGAGCGCGCCGCCGGGCGCGGCCAGCCGGGGCGCAGACAGGAGGCAGGCCGCGCCGCAGAGGCAGCGCGCGCCCGCGCCGTGCGCGGGCCTTGATGAAGTAGGGAAAGTCTTACCGCGCTCTGGTTTCCGGCTGATCACTCTCGGGGTGTCGGCTACGCCCCTCTCTGGGCTACGGTGCGATCTATGCCCTCTGGACTGGACACGCCCCACGGCGCGGCCGAACTGGCCGAGTCGCTGTTGCCTCCGCTCGGGAACCGCTGGCTGCACACACAGGCGGTGGCTGCTCGCGCGCGCGAAGCCTCCGCGGCCGTGTCCGAACAGGACCGTGATCTTCTCGTCGCCGCAGCCTGGCTGCATGACATCGGCTACGCCCCGGAGCTGCGGCAGACCGGGTTCCACCCGCTCGACGGTGCCCGCCACCTTGAGACGCTCGGGGCACCTGCCCGGCTCGTGTGTCTCGTCGCCCACCACTCCGGCGCCGTGTACGAGGCAGAGCAGCGCGGTCTGACTGCTGAGCTGGATGTGTACGAGCGGGAGGACTCTCCCGTGCTGGATGCGTTGATCTACGCGGACATGACGACCGGCCCCGCCGGCCAGTCCTTCGACTTCGACCGCCGCATTGATGAGATCTTGGAGCGGTACGAGCCGGGCAGCGAAGTGCACAACGCGATCAGCAAGGCGCGCCCGTATCTCGGTGCCGCTGTCGAACGGACGCGCTCTCGCCTCGGCGGTTAGCCGATGTAGGGATCGGGCCGGCCGCTGAGCCCCCGATCGATCCGCATCCGCATCGACGGGTGGATGTTCAGCTCGTCCAGCCGACCGGGGTGGACGAACGCCACCTCCTTGCTCTCGCTGCTCGTACGCAGCTCGCCGCCGACGATGCGGGCCCGGAAGCAGATCGAGAACTGCTGGCGTACCTCACCGTCGTCGTAGGCCATGACGTGGGCCGGGTTGGTGTAGATGCCGACCAGTCCCGTGACCTCGACGTCGAAGCCGGTCTCTTCCTTGGTCTCCCGTACCGCGGCGTCAGGGGCTGACTCGCCGACGTCGACCCCGCCGCCCGGCAGTGCCCACAGGTCGTTGTCCGTCTTGTGGATCAGCAACACTTCCCCGGCATCGTTGAGCGCCACGGCGGTGACCGAGGGCACGATGCTGTTCGCCTTCGGGGCGTTCGGATCGTTGAAGTAGTCGACTCGGGCCATGAGCCAAGCCTTACACGCTCCGCCGGCGGGCGGCGCAGCGCGCCTGCCTACTCGGGCCGCCCGCGCTCCCACGCGTAGTCGAAGCTCCGCATGTAGTGCCGGAAGGTCCGAGCCCCGGGATGTAGCGGAAGTGCAGCACCGGGTTCTGTCCTGCTGGGGCTCCGAGTACGTGAGGGTTCACCAGCACGTCGTCATCGAACCGGTAGATCGAGTTGTAGAGGATCGTGTCGTGCAGCCTGACCTCGACACCGGGCGTGGTCATCGCCGGTTGGAGGTACCGCCGGGTGATCCGCGCGCGTGCGGCCAGATCGTCACCGATCCCTTCCTCTTCGCCGCGCTGGCGGACCATCTCCGAGTCCGGGTCACCGAGCAGGACGCGGATCTGCGCCCCGGCCTTGGCCTTCTCTGCCAGTTGGTCCGGAAGGTCCGGGTGGCTGTCGAAGAGGAACAGCCCCGCGTACACGAGGATGTCGACCTGGTCCTTCGCCTTCTCGATCAGCGATGACCACAGGGTCGCCGGCACCGCTCCTCGATGCGGGTAGTACGTGATCAGCTCGGAAGTACTGGCTGTTTCGGCCTGCTTCTGAACGGCGGGCCAGATGTAGACCTCATCGACGCCCAGGAAGTTGGCCGCCTTCCAGCGGTGTCCCCGGTGCGGCGTGCGGTCCGTCGTGATCCAGCGCTCCACCGTCTTGGGATCGACCCCGACGTGCTGTGCAACGGACTGGATGGTCTCGCCCTTCGATGAAATCGCCGCGCGCAGACGCTCGTTCGCCATCACGTGCCCTTCCCTGGGACGCCGTAGGGACGTTTTGACGATAGCTCAGACGTCCCTAAACGTCCATACAGACCGTGATGCGTCCACTACCTCTCGCGGTCTCCTGATCTCACCGCCGAACGGCGGCTTCAACTCCCGCCAGATCAGGAGACAGACGATGCGTCAGATCCCCGTCGACACCTCCGCCGCCACCGTGATGGTGGCTCAGCCCCCGCAGCCCAAGGTGAAGGACCGCCGTACCGGTGAGCGTGCGATGGACGCCGAGACCGGGTCCGCCCTGTCGACCGTCGACGTGATGTTCGCGGCCAACGGTGAGGTCGAGATCCTGTCGGTGACCGTCCCCGAGTCCGGCATCTCGGGTGAGCTGGCCATGGGTACGCCGGTCGCGCTGACGGGCCTGATCGCCCGGCCGTGGGAGAACGAGTTCAACGGCCAGAAGCGGCACGGCATCGCCTTCCGCGCGGTCGCGGTGACCTCCCTCGCCGCCGGCGCCTCGCAGCCGAAGGCGGCCTGACCATGACCTGGTCACTGGTCGCCCTGGTGCTGGTCGTCGCCGCCGCGGGTCTCCTGCGGTGGCGGCGCCCCGCCTGGTACTGGCTTACCTTCGGCGTCTCCCTCGCCGTGGTGCGGGTCCTCGTCCGGTACGCGTCCGTCATGGACGCCTGCGGGCTGACGGTCCCGCCCTCGCGCTGGCGCCTCACCCTGGCTCGGGCCACGAACCGACCGATCCCCGGCCCCCGCGCCCCGCGCATCCTGCGTCTGCGACCGACCCGAACCGGGCTGGTGCTGCGGCTCAAGCTCCGTCCCGGTCAGGACGCCTTCGACGTGGCCGCCTCGTGTGACCGGCTGCGGCACTCCTTCGCCATGTACGGCGTGACCTCGCGGGAACTGCGTTCCGGCGTGGTCGAGCTGCGGATGACCGGCTACGACGTGCTCAAGCGGGTGCAAATGCCGGGCAAGGTCGACACCCACCCGATGCGGGTCCCGGTCGCCCTGCGCGAGGACGGAGCGGTGCACTACCGCGACTACCGGGCCGTGCCCCATGGGCTCACCCTCGGGCCACGGAGTCCGGCAAGTCCGTCTACCAGCGCAACCTGGTGGCCGCGCTGGCTCCGCAACGGGTCGCCCTGGTCGGCATCGACTGCAAGCAGGGGGTCGAGCTGTTCCCGCTGGCCCGCCGGTTCTCCGCGCTCGCCGACAACCCGGACACCGCTGCCGAACTCCTCGACGCGCTCGTGTCCCATATGGAGGACGTCTACCAGCTCATCCGGGCCGAGCAGCGGATCACCGCCGACGTGCCGGACGCGGAGATCGCCGCCGACATCTGGTCCCTGCCCGAGGACCTTCGCCCGGTGCCGATCGTGGTCCTGGTCGACGAGGTCGCCGAACTCGCCCTCTACGCGACCCGCGACGAGGAGAAGCGTCGGGACCGGATCATCACCGCTCTGGCCCGGCTCGCCCAGCTCGGCCGCGCCGCCGGCATCTACCTGGAGATCTGCGGTCAGCGCTTCGGCTCCGAACTCGGCAAGGGCATCACCATGCTCCGCGCCCAGCTCACCGGCCGTACCGCGCACCGCGTCAACGACGAGTCGTCGGCGAACATGGCCTTCGGCGACATCGCCCCGGACGCCGTGCTGGCTGCGATCCAGATCCCCACCGACACTCCCGGCATCGCCATCACCGGCGACTCGTCCGGCGGCTGGGCCCGCATCCGCGCCCCGCACACCTCGCTGCGCCAGGCCGTGAACATCTGCAACCGGCACGCAGACCTCACCCCGGACCTGCCCGCCCTGGCGCCCTTCCGGCCGGCCATCGGCATCCCCGCCCCGGCGTCGGTCCCCGCTGTCGAGTCGGCCCCGGCCGCTGCCTGACCGAAGGGAGCTCACTCGCGATGCGCACCGCACTTCGCCCGGATGCCGTCCTCGTACAGGCCGTGATCGCCGGTGCCCTGTCCTTCGCCCACCTGCATGACCTTGCCGCCGCTGCCGGGCAGGACGGCTGGAAGGCCTGGGCCTACCCGATCAGCGTCGACCTGCTCCTGGTCGCCGCCTGGCGCCGACTCCGCACTGACGGCCCGTCCCGGCTGGCCTGGTGCTGGTTCCTGATCGCTTTGGTGGCCTCGCTCGGCGCCAACGTGGCCACGGCCGGCTTCCTCGACCTGGAAGACCCGCCCGCCCTGCTCCGCCTCGGCGTCGCCGGATGGCCTGCCCTCGCCTTCCTCGGCGGCACCCTGCTCGCCCACGCACCCGGCCACCCCCGGCTCCGCCGGCGCCCGCCGCCCAAGACCCGGACCCGGCAGTAGAACGCGATCCGGAGCCCGTGAGCGAGCCGAACCCGGAACCCTCGGCCGTCACACCTCCCGAGGAGACCCCGCCCTCCCGGTCGCCGAACCGGCCCCGGCCTCCTCGCCGGCCGTTCAGGTCCCGGCCGCGCTGGTCGACCACGCCCGCAAGGTCGCCGCCGACCACGAACAGCGGACCGGGTCCCGGATCGACACAGACACCCTTCGCGCCCGCCTCGGCGTCCCGCCGCACATGGCCGACGCCATCGCCGCCCAACTCACCTGATCCGAGAGGAGACCGACTGACATGCCTGCCCGCGACTTCTTCCACTCCGTGATGCGGATCGGCCCGGTGCAGATCGGCACCCACCGCGACCGCCACGGCCAGACCAAGCACGCGGCCGTGTGCAGCAACGACGGCTGCGGCTGGTCCGCCGACTACACCAGCCAGTCCGCCGCCCAGCTCGCCGCCCGCACCCACCGCTGCAAGGTCCGCTAGGAGGCCGCCGCCATGGATGTCCCGCTCTGGCTCGCCCTGCTGGTCGTCGGAGTCCTCGGCGTCAAGCTCGTTCGCCCGCCCTGGTGGCTGGTCGCCGTACTCCTCCTCGGCGGCTACCTCCTCGCCGACAGCCTGCTGGCCCCGTCATCGACCCCGCAGTCAAGTAACCAGCGAAGGAGAACCGTTCATGTTCCGGCCCAAGCTCCCGACCATGCCCCAGCCCACCGGCACGGTCACCCCGACCGCCGTCATCGAACCGACCACGATCACGCCGGGAACCCCGACCACGCCGCCGGCCCCCGTCGCCCCGGCACAGTCCCGCCCGGTCGTGCAGCTCACGCCCGGCACCGTGCTCGCCCTCGTCGGCGGCGGCACCGCCGTGGTCCTGGTCGTCGGCGCGGTCCTGGTCTCCATGCTCCTGGCGGTCGCCATCACCGGCGCCTCGGTCGCCGTCTGCGCCGTCGTCCTGCGCTCCCTGCTCACCGCCGACGCCAAGCGTCGCTGACGGCCCCCGGAGCGGCGTCTACCGCCAAGTTTCGACCGCTCCGGGCGCCTTCCACCACCTTCCAGATCCACCGGACCCGAAAGGCACGCCCATGATGCCCCAGCACGCCCCGACCGCGCGCATCTGCCGCGACTGCGACGGCTTCGCGACCGTCGCCATCACCACCGGCACCCGCCACCCGGACGGCACCCGCGCCACCCTCCGCGTGGCCTGCCCCACCTGCCGGGGCACCGGCCACACCACCCCGCCGCCGTCGCCCGGGCCGGGAGGTAACCGCGTGACCGACACCGCCACCCCGGCGGGCCTGGACCCGATCACCCTCGGCGATCTGCTGCGGGTGGCCGGGTCCCCCGGCTTCGACCGCTGGCAAGACCAGATCAAGCGCACCGGCGGCTGCGCCGACCCCGTCCACCTGCGCGGCTGGGTCCTCCACAAGGACAAGACCACCGGCGAAACCCTGCACCACTACACCACCGAGCACGAGCCGGGCGGGCGTCTCCGCGTCGCCTGCGGCAACCGCCGAGCCTCCCGCTGTCCCGCCTGCGCCTGGACCTACGCCGGCGACACCTACCACCTGATCCGCGCCGGCCTCGCCGGGGACGACCGCCGGGACATCCCCGCCACCGTCCGCGACCACCCCCGCGTCTTCGCCACGCTCACCGCGCCGTCGTTCGGCCCGGTCCACAACCGGCCCGACCGAGGCGTCTGCCGCTGCGGCGTCCGCCATGCCCCGGACGCCCCGGAGCTGGGCACCGCCCTCGACCCGGAGACGTACGACTACGCGGGCGCCGTGCTGTTCAACAACCACGCCGGACAGCTCTGGCAGCGCTTCACCACCCGGCTCCGCCGCGAGATCGCCGCCCGCGCCGGCCTCACCCAACGGGAACTGCGCGAGCGCGCCCGGCTCTCCTACGGCAAGGTCGCCGAGTTCCAGAAGCGCGGTGCTGTGCACTTCCATGCCGTGGTCCGCCTCGACGGACCCGACGGGCCCGACAGCCCTCCGCCGTCCTGGGCCACCGTGGACCTCCTCGCCGACGCCATCCGCGCAGCCGCGGCCCATTCCTACACCTCGGTCTCTGTCCCGGCCGCCGGCGACCAACCGGCCCGGACCTTCCGTTGGGGCACCCAGCTCGACGTACGTCCCGTGAAGGCCTTCGGCGACGGCTCGGACATCACCGAACAGGCAGTCGCCTCCTACGTCGCCAAGTACGCCACCAAGGCCGCCGAGAACACCGGCACCCTGGACCGCCGCATCGGCGAACTAGCGGAACTCGACCGCCACGGCGTCCCCGACCACACCCGCCGCCTGATCACTGCCTGCCGCGATCTCGACCCGCTCTATCCGGACCGCCGGCTGTGGGCCTGGGCGCACATGCTCGGGTTCCGCGGCCACTTCTCCTCGAAGTCCCGCCGCTACTCCACCACCCTCGGCGCCCTCCGCCAGGCACGCGCCGACTACCGCGCCGCACAGGAACACGCCGCCCTCGGTCTGGGCGACCGCGAGCCGGACACCGTCCTCGTCCTCGCCGACTGGCAGTACGCCGGCCACGGCCACACCCCGGCGAGTCCGCTTTGGCCGCCACCATCGCCCGCGACCTCCAGCTCAACCGCGAAACCGCCCGCGAAGCCCTAAGCGACCACCTCACCGACGAAAGGGAGTGCTGACCATGTCCTCAGAGCTGCCGAACCGGTTCCTGACCCCTGAGGACCTGGTCGATATGTTCGAGCTGCCCAGTGTCGAAACGGTCTACCAGTGGCGGCGCAAGCGCACCGGCCCCCGCGGCTTCCGAGTCGGCCGGCACCTCCGCTTCGACCCGACCGACGTACGCGCCTGGATCGACTCCCAGATCGGGGAGGCTGCCTGATGGCCGGCCACGTCCAGGACCGCTGGTTCCGGACCGAGGTCGGCCCGGACGGCAAGACCCGCAAGGTCAAGACCGACCGTCACGGTCTTGGCCTGCGCTACCGCGCCCGCTACATCGGCCCGGACGGCACGGAGAAGTCCAAGAGCTTCCCGGACAAGCAGAAGCGCTTGGCCGATGCCTGGCTGACCAACATCGAAGCGGACATGGCACGCGGTCAGTACATCGATCCGAGAGCAGCACGGGTCACCTTCCGCGAGTACACAGACCGCTGGCTCGCCGCCCTCACCACCGATCTCACCAGCCGGGCCGCCGTGGAAAGCAGGCTGCGCCTTCACGCTCTGCCGTACCTCGGCACGCGCCCTATCGGCTCGTTCCAGCCCGAGCACATCCGGGACTGGAACCGCCAGCTCGAAGACACCGTGGCATCCGCCCAGTACCGGCGCCTCATCTTCGACGTGGTGTCCTCCGTGCTCAACGCGGCCGTGGATGACCGTCTCCTGGCCTCGAACCCCTGCCGGGCTCGATCGGTCAAGGCACCTCGCCCCGCGCCGTCACGCGTGCATCCGTGGTCCGCCCGGCAGGTCTTCGGCGTACGCGCCGGGCTGCCCGAGCGATACCGAGCCATGGTGGACCTGGGCGCAGGGTGTGGACTGCGGCAGGGTGAGATCTTCGGCCTGGCCGTCGACAACATCGGTGACCTCGGCTGGCTCTACGTCCGCCAGCAGGTCAAGAAGGTGCGCGGCACGCTCGTCTTCGCACCGCCGAAGCGTGGCAAGCTCCGTGACGTCCCCCTCGACGCCGAGGTGTCGACGGCGCTCCGCGAGCACATGGCGGCCTTCCCGCCCGTCGACGTCACCCTGCCCTGGCTGACCCCGGCCGGCCCCAAGGTCACGCACCGGCTCCTCTTCACAAGCGGCGTCGGCTCAGCCATCTGGAGCCAGGGCTTCAACGATCAGGCATGGAAACCCGCCCTCGCGTCCGCCGGCATCATCCCAGCGCCCGAGAAGGGGCAGCGCTACGCCGCCGCCCGCGAACACGGCATGCACGCGCTCCGGCACTTCTACGCCTCGGTCCTCCTGGACGCCGGGGAGAGCATCAAGGCCCTGAGCCTCTACCTCGGCCACAGCGACCCGGGCTTCACTCTCCGGGTCTACACGCACCTCATGCCGTCCAGCGAGACACGGACCCGGAAAGCAATCTCCGCGATGTACCGGGCCGCCGGTCACGCCCACGACGGCCCAGAGACGGCCCATGCTGCCTGAGACGGCCCCTCATCGGCAGGAAAACTGCTGGTGAGGGGCCTTTTCATGCCCGCTCGCGGTAAGTAACACCCCATCTTGCCCGACCGCCACCCCTGGGGGGAAACCAGTATGGTGCGGGGGCTCTGACCTGGGGTTTTGTGGGCGGTGCTAGCGTCCGGGGCCGTGGACGGCACGGTGTACGTGGGCAACGCGGGCAAGGACGCCGCGCTGGACCGGGGATGGCTCCTCGGCCATTTCAAGGCGGCGGACGATCCCCGGCACAGCGAGGACGTGGAGATCAAGTGGGGTGTCCATCCCCGCGGCGACCGGCGGGCGCGGTGGGTGAGGGGCGAGCAGCGCACGGCTCTCCTGGTGCTCGTCAGCGGCCGCTTCCGGGTGGAGCTGCCCGGCCGCAGTGTCCTGCTGGAGCAGCAGGGCGACTACGTGGTGTGGGGCCGGGGCGTCGACCACTCGTGGTACGCCGAAGAGGAGTCGGTGGTCCTGACCGTCCGGTGGCCGTCCGTGCCCGGTTACGCGGTGCCGGACCCGGAGGCCGGCCCGGACGCCGACGCGGGCACCGGTGAGGAGCCGGGGCCGGATACCGCCCCGGAGCCTGGCGCGGAGCCCCGCGCGGACGCCGGTTCCCGTCCCAACTCCGCGGGGCCGTCGCGCTGATCGGGGCGGTGCTTCCCGCCGGTCAGTCGCCCGGCGTCGGGTTCTTGCGGCGGACCACCAGCAGCGTCACGCCGCCGAGGACGAGCAGGGTCAGGGCGATGCCGCCGATCAGCGGGGTCACGCCGGAGCTGCCGGTCTCGGCGAGGTTGGTGTCGGAGACCGCGCCGCCCTGCGGGACGGGGCTCGGTTCGCTCAGGGTCCGGGTCGCCTCGCCGGCCGTCGCCACGCCCTTCGTCCGGCAGTCCAGCACGCCGGTGAAGCGCTGCTCGAAGCCGCCGGGCCCGTGGATCGTGAAGTCGTAGGAGCGGTCCTCCTGGAGCGGCACCGTCACCGTCCGGGTCTCGCCGGCCGCGATGGTGTGCTCGGTGCCCATCAGCTCGAAAGTGAACGGCTCGTCGCCCTTGTTGACCGCCGTGATGTCCACGCCGCCCTCGGCGCAGTTCTTCGCCACGGACAGCGCGGGTATCGCGCCCTCCTCCGCCCAGGTCGCGCTCGCCGTCGCCGAGACCGTCGACTCGCTGGATCCGGCCAGGATCTGGGTCTGGCTGCGGCTCTCGGAGGCGAAGGCGCGTCCGACCGGCACGGACGTCGACGCCTGGACGGTCAGCGCCGCGGTGCCGGCCGGGGCGTCCTCGGGCACGTCGAAGTAGATCCGGTCGCCGTCGGCGGCGGAGGTGACCGGCTTGCCGTTCTTGTCGACGATCCGCACCCCGCTCGTGGCCGCGTCCGCCGGCGGGGTCACCGTGGCGCTGCCGGCGTTGGTGTGCACGGTGATCGGGCCGAGCGGCTCCCCGGGGCGCCCGGAGACCGCGGGCGGGTCGAGCGTCAGGGAGGCCTCGGGTTCGCGCTGGTGGCGGGCGTTCTTCTCCAGGTAGTCCGCGAGCCGCTCGGCCTGCGGGTCGGCGGCCTCGACGTCCACGTCGTCCGAGTAGCGCCAGATGGCCACCTGGGTGCCGGCCGCCGCGTCCTGCTCGGTGAGCCCGCCGCGCACGCCGGCCTTGTCGGCCAGCGCGGCGAGATCGTTGACCTGCGGATAGGAGTTCTGCAGGATCCAGCGGATCCGGCCCGCGTCCCCGTTGACGCCGAGCGAGGTGCCGCGCCACGGGGTCTCGCGGTACTTGGCGTCCGCCTGCGTCGGGTTGTGGACGTCGACGCAGTACGTCTGGAGCATCCCGCCGCCCTCGACGGACATCTCGAACAGGCCCGCCGACAGCTGCTGGTCGCCGTCGGCGCCGTGTATGACGGCGGCGCCGTAGGTCTTCAGGCCGTTCATCGTCGCCGTCGCCCCGCCCTGCCGCGGTGCCGTCCCGTCCGCCGCGGCCCGGCCGGCGCCGCCCACCACTGCGGTGGCGGCGAGCGCGGACACCGCCGTCGCGGCGGCGAGGCGCGCCGCCCCTCGCCCGGTCACGGACAGCGCAGACAACGAAGCAAGCACCAAATTCCCCTTCGAGCAGGACCCGTTGGCGTGGGGGCATGGTCCCACCAGCAGAATCAGCAGGCTCTGTAGGCCTGTTCGGCATCCTAAGGATCTCCGGCACCGCCCTTCACGGGGATGCCGCCCGATCACCGATCCGACTCGGAATCGTTATCGCCGGGCCCGCCGCGGGCCGGGTTCGCCGGCCCGCCCCCTCGGGACCGTCCGGCACGGATGGGCCGATAAGCCGCACTCCGGCCGAGGCCCGCGCCGCCGGCGGGCGCCTGGCACCGCTCGGGCCCGGCCGGGGCGCGGGTGACGTCACGTCACGGGCCTGCCTTGGGAGCGGGTGACGTCATGCCACCAGCCCGCCGGTCGGAGGGAGTGACGTCATGTCACGGCCGCGGGCTCCGCGCCGTGCTCCTCCGTCTCCCGCGTGTCCGCCTCGTCGGCCGCCGGTGTCTCCCAGTCGGGCTCCGGTCGCGGCGCCTGCGCCGGCGTCTCGGCACGGCCGGGCCGCCGGAACACCGACGTGCCGCGCGCGAGGTCGTGACCGATCGCCACCGCGTCGAGGTCCGCCGAGGTCCAGCTCTGCCCTCGCGCACATCGGTGCGCACCTTGAGCCGGCCCTGTACGACGACCGGGTCGCCCACCTGGAGCGAGGAGGCGGCGTTGGTGGCGAGCTGCCGGTTGGCCCACACCGTGAAGAAGTTGGTGTGGCCGTCGGCCCAGGCGTTCTTCTCGCGGTCCCAGTACCGGGAGGTCACCGCCAGCCGGAAGCGCGCCGACGGGCCGTTCACCAGCTCCCGGTACACCGGCTGGGTCGCCACGTTGCCCACTGCGCAGACCATCGTCTCGTTCATCGTCGTCCACCCCTCGCGCCAAACGCCCGGCGGGCCCGTCCCGCGGGCTGCGTCTGTCCGGCCGCCGCTCCTTCGCGGTCGGCACGGCCAGACTGCCGCCCCGGGGACGGGGCCCGCCGGGCGCTGTGGACCGGCGATGCGACTGTGGAAAACCTCGCCGCCCGGACGGGTGAACCCTGGAAGGGAACCCGCACACGGAAAGGGCCCTCCGCGGACGACGGGCCCGTCCCTCCGCCGGAAAGGGACCGTCCCCGCCGGAACGGGAACCCCGCCCTGCGGACCGCTGCGGGCGTCCGACGGCGCCCCGCGCCTACCGCACCCCGCCCCGTGACCCGCCCGTACTGCTCCCGCACCTCCCGGTACCGCAGCAGCTCCGCCGCCACCGGATCCAGCACCCTGGCCCGGCCGCAGCCCGCCGCCGCCTCCCGCAATCGGCGTTCCGCCTCGTGCCCGTACCGCCGGGCCGGCCCCGGGCCGCCATCCGGCAGCTCCACTCGATGAGGGGACCGCCGACGATGCCGCACACCATCAGCAGCACCGGCACGCCCAGGTTCGGCGACATGACCCGATGATCTGCCCCAGCAGCCACAGGCCGCCCACCACCTGCAGCAGCGTCATCGACGCCTGGGCCAGCACGGCCATCGGCCACCATCCGGGCCGCGGCGGGCGTCCCGGCGGCAGCCCCGCGCGCGCGGCCAGTTCGTCGAGCGCCTCGGGCAGCCCCTGGGAGCCGCGGACGGCGGCCTCGCGCACCGCCTGGGCCCACGGTGCCGGCAGGCCGGCCGACGCCCGGTCGGCGACGGTGCGCACCGCCTGCTCGACGCGCTGGCGGGCGGTGGCCTCCTCCTCGGCCTGGGCGCGCAGGGGCAGCCGCCCCGTGGGGGCTCGCGCCGGTCGTGGTACCAGCGCCACAGCCGCAGCCAGGGCGTGCCGCACGCGCGGTTGGCGTTGCGCAGCCAGGCCCGCTCGGCGGCGTCGCCCGCCGCGGTGGCGCCGACCGCGTCCGCGAGCCGCGCCGCGAACTCCTCCCGCGCCTCCTCGCTCAGCCCGGTCCGCCGCCCGGTGACGTAGACGGGCCGCAGCCGCCAGGCCGCGGCGTCCACGTCGGCCGCG
The DNA here is from genome assembly GCA_003248315.1 of Streptomyces sp. SW4. Taxonomy (GTDB): domain Bacteria; phylum Actinomycetota; class Actinomycetes; order Streptomycetales; family Streptomycetaceae; genus Streptomyces. The sequence continues at coordinate 3,257,708 of QKWM01000004.1, read as the reverse complement.
ATGCGCCGGGCCGGAGCGGTCCGCTCCGCGACGAACTGGCCGAGGAGTTCCCGCAGTTCCCCGACGCCGTCGCCGGTGAGCGCGGACAGCGACAGCACGGTGGCGCCCGGCTCCCCGTACTCGCCGAGGGCGATGCCGTCCTCGTCGAGCAGCCGCCGCAGATCGTCGAGGACCTGCTCGGCGGCCTCGCCGGGCAGCCGGTCGATCTGGTTGAGGACGACGAAGGTGACCTCGGCGTGCCCGGCCATAGGCCGCAAGTAGCGCTCGTGGAGGACGGCGTCGGCGTACTTCTCCGGGTCGACGACCCAGATGACGGCGTCGACGAGGGCCAGGATGCGGTCCACCTGCTCGCGGTGCTGCACGGCCGCCGAGTCGTGGTCGGGCAGGTCGACCAGGACCAGACCGCGCAGGTCGGAGTCGGCGTCCGTGTGCTGGAGGGGACGCCTGCGCAGCCGGCCGGGGATGCCGAGCCGGTCCAGCAGTGCGGCCGCTCCGTCGCTCCAGCTGCACGCGATGGGCGCCGCCGTGGTCGGGCGGCGCACGCCGGTCTCCGAGATGGTCACGCCGGCGAGCGCGTTGAACAGCTGCGACTTGCCGCTGCCGGTGGCACCGGCGATGGCGACGACGGTGTGCTGCCCGGAGAGCCTGCGCCGCGCGGCGGCCTCGTCGAGGACCCGCCCGGCCTCGGCCAGCGTCTTGCTGTCGAGCCGGGTGCGGGAGAGGCCGACGAGTTCCCGCAGGGCGTCGAGCCGTGCCCTGAGCGGTCCGTCGTAGGCCAGGGGCATCACGTGGGAGGCGCCGTGCGGAGGCCTGCCGCGTTCGGCGGGCGCGTACCGCTCGACGGGGGCGTACTGCTCGGACGCCGCGTTCTCGTTCACCCGCCGCGCGATCAGCCCGTCGTCCCAGGCGCCTTCCTCCTCCCCGTGCTCACAGGCGCCGGCCCCACGCCCACGGCCACGCCGCTCCCGCTCCCGCTCCCGCTCCCGCTCCCGCTCCGAGCGTTCCCGCCCGTCCCGGCGCTCACGTTCCCTGTCCCGCTCCCGCCACGGCCCTGGTCACGGTCCCGGTCCCGGTCCCGGTCCCGCCCCCGGTCCAGCAGTCGCCAGCGTTCGCGCGACCGCCGGCCCGGGCGGCGCCCTCTTCGGTCTCGTCGTCGCCCGCGCACCCTCCGGCAACGCGGAGGCGCCCCCGGAGCCCCGGGAGCCCCGGGAGTCCCGGGCGCCCGCGGCGCCGTCGGAGCCGTTCGAGCCGTCCGAGCCCGAGGAGGGTGCGGGCTCCCGGGCCGCCTCCCCGTCGGGGCGACGCCCGTTCCCGGAGCCCTCGCTCCGGGCGTCCGCGTCCCCCGTGTGGTCGGTGTGCTCCGTGGGGTCCTGGTCAGTGACGGCGGTCACCGGTCACCTCTCCTTCTGCAGTACGGACAGGGCGGCGATGAGTTCGGCCTGGGGTTCGGGATGGACGTCGAGGGCGTCGAGCGGGGCGAGCCGGCGCTCGCGTTCGGTGTGCATGATCCGGTCCACGTGCTCGGTGAGCAGCCGCCCGGCCCGGTCCCGCAGCCGCAGCGCGCCGTGGGCGCCGAGCCGCTCGGCGAGCCGCTCCCGGCCGTCCGGCCCCGGCGCCCGCCCAGCAGCGCGGTGGCGACCAGCGCGGCGACCACCTCCGGGTCCGGCGCGAGGCTCCGCTCCAGCTCGCGCACCTCGTCCTCGGCGAACTCCTCCAGCTCCCGCCGCCAGCGCCGTACGGCCAACCCGATGCGGTGCTCGGCGTTCTCCGGCAGCCCGTCGCGGTCCGTCAGCCCGGGGCGGCGGCGGCCGGTTCGCGCCGCCAGGCGTCGCCGACGCGCTCGTCGGCGGCGGTGACCGCGCACAGCAGCAGCGCGCTGAGGCTCTCCACCAGGGAGTCGAGGAGTTCGCCCGCGGTGCAGTCCAGCGGAAACGCCCGCCACCGCTTCAGGGCGTCCCCGGCCAGCACGGCCCCCGACTGCAGCCGCCCGCGCACGCGCGCGTGCTCGCTGTCGTAGGCCCCGTCCACGGCGGAGGTGAGCCGCAGGGCGGCGGCGTACTGGGCGGCGCTGGCACTGGCCAGTTCGGGCATGCGGGTCCGGAGGGAGTCGAGCACTCCGTGGGCCGTACGGGCCATGGCGTGCTCGCGGGCCGCCGGGTCCTGCGCCCGGTGCACCAGCCAGGTGCGCAGCGGGGCGACGGCGGTGGCCGGCAGCAGCCCGCCGCCCCACGCCGACTCGGGCAGCTCCGGCACCGTGAAGCGGGGTACGTCGCCGAGGCCCGCCTTGGTGAGCAGGGCACCGTACTGCCGGGACACCTCGGCGACCACCTGGTGGGGCACCCGGTCCAGGACGGTGATCAGGGTGGCGTCGTACTCCTTGGCGGTGCGCAGCAGGTGCCAGGGCACGGCGTCGGCGTACCGGGCGGCCGTGGTGACCATCACCCAGATGTCGGCCGCGCAGATCAGCTCGGCGGCCAGGACCCGGTTCTCCGCGACCAGGGAGTCGATGTCGGGCGCGTCGAGCAGGGCGAGGCCGGGCGGCAGGGTGTCGGCGGTCTCGATGCGCAGCACGCGCGCGGGGTTCTCGCCCGGGAGCAGGAGGTCGTCCGCGGGGTCCTGGTGCGGCACCCACACGCGCGTGAGGTCGGGCAGCACCCGCATGCCGCTGAACCAGTGATGATCCTCCGGATGGCAGACCAGGACCGGTGTGCGGGTGGTCGGTCTGAGGACGCCCGCCTCGCTGACCCGGCGCCCCACGAGCGAGTTCACCAGGGTCGACTTCCCGGCGCCGGTGGAGCCTCCGATGACGGCCAGAAGCGGCGCTTCGGGCTCTCTGAGCCGGGGCACCAAGTAGTCGTCGAGCTGGGCGAGCAGTTCGTCGCGGTTGGCACGCGCGCGTGGGGCCCCGGCCAGGGGCAGCGGGAAGCGTGCGGCCGCGACACGGTCGCGCAGGGCGGAGAGTGCGTCGAGCAGCTGAGGCCGTACGTCCAAGGTCACCACATGCGAAGAATGCCCAATTTCAGGGGAATTCTGAAGCATATGAGCATGTCTGCGCGCCGATCGGACACAAGGGGCACAAGGGATGAGTGGGGCCGGATCACAGCCCAGGCATAACGAGTGCACAACACCCGGTGCGCGAGACGCCAAAAGCGGTGCACGATTCGTACCTGCCTGCGATTATCAGGACCGCTTCACCGAACCTCCACATCGAGCCACGGAGGCGAAGCAACAGGGACAAGGAGCCGGGAGCCCTATCCTTGTCCCGGCGACGTCAGGGACCGGCCCACACCCGGGCACCACGACAGAGGCCACCACACCAGGCCCCCGTAGCTCAGTGGATAGAGCAGGCGCCTTCTAAGCGCTTGGCCGCAGGTTCGAGTCCTGCCGGGGGCGCCACCGCCCGTCGGGCACCCCGCGCGACGGGGCCGCGCCCGCCCGCACCGCGCCGCCTCAGGGCGCCGTGACCTTCACCACACCCCACGCCGGCGAGCACGCCCGCAGATTCCCGCCGCCCGAGCGGCCCCCCGCCCCACTCCCGCCTCCCGGGCGGCCCCCGCCCCCGCTTCCGCCTCTCAGGCGGCTCCCGCCGCTTCCTCCGGGCGCCAGTACACGCCCTCGCTCCGCCGCAGCCGGCCCGCGTCGACCAGGTGGCGCCGGAGCGACACATGGTCGGCCTCGCCGCCCTCGCACCACGCCCGCAGCTTCTCGTTCACCGTGCGCTCCGGGTACCGGACGCCCGGCGCGAAGGTCTGCTCGGCGATGTGGCGCAGCACCACCTGGCGGCGGCTCCACCGCGCGGGCAGGCGCACCAGCCGCCCGTCGCGGACGAAGGTGCGCAGGACCGTCTCGGCGCCTTTTCCGGTGCGGTCACCGGTCGTGTCACTCGACATGCCGGGGAGGCTAGTGGACGCTCCCGCCCGGAGGGCAGCGGTTTTCGCCGGTACGGGTCGGGCGGCCGGCCGGCCCGTACCGGCGTTCACGATCGGGGTTCAAAAAGGGTGATCCTCACATTCCCGCCGTGACCACCCCTGAGCGGACGCGTTGAACGAACAGTGCGGTGGCGCGACCTGCCGCCGCAGTCCCCCGAGTCAGAAGGAGAACGTGATGTCTCGCATCGCGAAGGCGGCCGGTGTCGCCCTGGGCGCCGGCGCCGTCATGGTCGGCGGCGCCGGTCTGGCCGTGGCCGACGCGGGCGCGCAGGGCGCGGCCGTCCACTCGCCCGGCGTCCTGTCCGGCAATGTCCTCCAGGTTCCGGTCCACGTGCCGGTCAACGTGTGCGGCAACACCGTCAACGTGATCGCCCTGCTGAACCCGGCCTTCGGCAACGCCTGTGAGAACGGCGACGACAAGGGCAACGGCGGCAACGGCTACGGCGGCTGACGCCACCCGTCACCCGCACGGCAGAGCCCCGGCGCCCTCGGCCCGGGGCTCTGCCCGTGCGCGTCACGCGTACCGGTAGATCGCGCACGCGTACCGGTAGATCGCGTCACGCGTACCGGTTGATCGCATCACGCGTACCGGTAGATGGCGCTGACGTCCTCCAGCTCGTCCGGCGTCACGTCCCACGGCGGCAGCCGCTCGTGCCGGGCGACGATCCGCCGGTACTGCGCACTGCCCCGGCCCGGCGGCTCGGCGGGCAGATAGCGGGCGCCCCGGTGCCGGCGCTGCCAGCGGCTCCACTGCAGGTCGATGAAGGCGTGCACCAGCCAGAACACCGGGTCGTTGACGGAGGCGCCGCCGACCATGGCCCCGCCGACCCAGCGGTGCACCCGGTTGTGGTTGCGCCAGGAGGTGCTGCCCCGTCCGCTGCCCCACCCCTCCAGCTTGTTGCGGAACCCCTTGCGGGCCGTGGAGTCCCAGGGCGCCGCGTCGTACACCGGGTCCTTCAGCGCCCACTCCAGGTCGCTGCGGGTCGGGAGCTGGATCGGGTCGCGGGAGCGGCCGAGGTCCCGGGTGAGGAACTCGGTGTCGGTGACGTTCTCCCGGAGGGTCCAGTTGCCCTCGGCGTAGGCGAACGGGCCGGTCGTCACCCGGTGGTCGGAGGCCCTGCCGGTGCCGCCGAGCAGGTCGTCGGTCCAGGGCGCGGACCGGGTGCCGCGGTCCTTCGTCCAGTCCCAGTACGGCACGGTGACCGAGGCGTCGACCCGTTGCAGCGCCCGCTCCAGGTCCAGCAGGAACCGCCGGTGCCAGGGCAGGAAGGACGGCGTCATATGGGCCGTGCGCAGCTCGTCCTCGCCGTCGGAGACGTAGTACTCGATGTGGGTGCGGACGAACTCGTCGTACTCGCCGGTGCGTTTGATCTCCAGCAGCGCCTTGACGAACCGGCGGCGCTCGGTGCGGGTCAGGGTGCTGACGTCCTTACGCGTGTACGCCATGCGCCCCTCCCGTCTCACGGAGGTGCCGGCCGGGCCCCAGTTCGTCCACGGCGGCGCGGGCGGCCTCCAGCGGTGTGGGGTACGACCGGTAGTGGTCGACCATGGTCAGCCAGGTGCCGTCGGCGCGGCGCATCAGGTGCAGGGGCCGGCCGTCCACGGTCACGTGCCAGGTCCCGGCGCCCACGGCGCGTCCGGTCGCTGTGCGGATGCCGCGGATACGGCGGCCCCGGTAGGTCTCCTCGAAGACGACGCCCTCGAACGGGTCGCCGTGGGCGCCCTCGGTGTGGCCCGCGGCGTGCGGGTCGCTGCGGAAGGGCCGGCAGGCGGCGGCCGCGGGCGCGAGCGTGACGGCGAGCGCCGGGACGAGCAGTCCCCGGACCAGGTCCCGCCGGGTGCTCCCCGCGGCGCCGTCTCTCGCCGGTGTCCCGGGGGATCCCGGCGTCCGCTCCTCCTGCTCGCGCGTCGTCGTCGCTCCGTCCACGCCGTGCGCCATAGCTGACTCCTTCGTCCGGTCCGGTGATCCGTACCGGGCTAACCGGCCGACGGGCCGGCCGGTCACCTTCATGGGGCCGGACGGGGCATCCGAGGGGTGGGGCTCAGGAGGCCGGACACCCCCTGGACGGCGAACCCCTAGAGGCCCGGGCCGACGCCGAGGTCGGCGGTGGGCACCGTCTGCACCACGGGGGCCAGCACGCCCGCCTGGGGCAGCTTGGTCGTCGGCAGACCGAAGCTGTCGGCGCTGGGCCCGGTGAGCGGGGCGTCCGCGGTCAGGCCGGGGGCGAGCGCGCGCAGGTCGGAGGCGGGCGCGTCCACGGCGACGTGGTCGAAGTCGTCGCCGAGGACGTGCGGCAGCGGCTGGCGGACGTCCGCGCCGGGGAGCCCGCTGTGCAACGGGAGCTGCGGAAGCGCCCGCTCCGGCAGCAGGCGGCCCTCGACGTACCGGGGCCCGTCGGGCGCGCCCGGCTTCGGCAGCGGCAGCTCGGCGCCGGCCTCGGGCAGTTCCATGCCGAGGGCCTTCTCGGCGCCGTCCAGCGGCACCGGCACGGGAACCGCGGCCACGGCGGCCGCGGGGGTCGCGGCGACACCCACCGCGGCGGCGACGCCGGTGACGACGGCGGCCAGGGTTCCTCGGGTCGACTTCATGTCAGGCACGGTCCCTTCGGGAGGTACGGGGAGGGGGAATCGGCGGGGATTTCCGGAGATCCGGCACCCCTATCGCGTAACGATCCTGGGAACGTCATCAGCGCAGGATTCCCCGACTGCCGCAGTAGTACGACGTTCGCCGGGCGGCCGCGGCGGGGCGACCGGGGCCTCGCGGGAAATCGGCGGGACATCCCGGAGAAGCGGCCCGGTCGCCCGGCGCGGCGGGGCGGGGTCAGCCGCCCAGCGGCAGGCCGCCCAGGAGGCTGCGCGCGGAGTTCAGCTTCTCGGTCGCGCCCTTGACCGTGTGCAGCGCGGAGTCCTCGTTCTCGGTGTCGAGCGCGTGCGACTGCTGCTTGAGCGGCATGGGGTCGATGGGGCCCTTGGTGAGCGTGTTCACGGCGCCGTTGAGGCTGGTGGGCGTGAGGTCGGCGGTGTCGTACGCGAACGCGGGCGCGGCGACGCCGGCGACGGCCACGGACCCGGCAACGACAGCGGCAGCCTTCAGGGACTTCATCGTGTTCCTTTCTTCGGCAACTCATGTCACCGCGGGGAATTCTGACGCCGTGCCTAACGAACTCCTCTCGGTACGGAAACCCCGGACGAAGAAACTTCTCCCTCCTCATATGAGTTCGCCGAAGATATGAGATTTCCACGGGGCGGGAGGGCGCGTATGCGGGGCGGGGGCGCGCTTCCCGAACGGGTGCGCACGCGGAACGGGCGCGCATACGGAACGGGCGCGCATGCCGAACGGGCGCGCACACGGAACGGGCGCGCATACGGAACGGCTGCCGTGCGGTCCCTGGGGATCCGCACGACAGCCGTTCTCGCTCGTTCCGCCCGCGTCAGGAGCGGGGGCGGAAGACGCGGCACCGCCCCGGAAGGCGGGGCTCCGCGTCAGGAGGCGGGGGCGCTCTCCGGCGCGTTCGGCAGCGCCGGCAGGCCGGCCAGGTCCGGGGCGGGCAGGCCGCTGCCGACCAGGGTGGCGGCGACGACGTTGACCGCGCCGGTCACGACCTTCTCGACGGCCGGGCTCACCTGCTGGGGCGTCCCGGTCGTGGTGGCCTTGACCAGCGCGTCGACCTGCCGGCGCAGATCGGCGACCGCCTTGGCGGTCAGGTCGGCGCCGGGCGCCGCGGCCTCGTCGACCGGGGCGGGCAGCGTGACCGGGGCGTCGTCGTTCGGCGCGTTCCCGGCCGGCGGCTGGGCCGGGGTCTGGGCGGCCGGCGGCTGGGCCGGCGCGTTGACCGCCGGGGGCTGGGCGGGGTTGTTCACACCCGGCTGGACCGCGCCCGGAGCGGTGGCCGTGCCGGCCGCCTCCACCTTGGCGAGGGCCTCCTTGGCGGCGGCGCCCAGCTTGTCCGCCTCGGCGGCGGGCAGTCGGCCGTTGTCGGCCTTCAGGACGGCGTCGAGCAGGTCGGTGACGGGGGTGAGGACGGTGCCCAGGGTGGCGAGGCTGCCGACCTGGGAGCTGAGTTCGTCGGTGTTGGGCAGCGGCGCCTGGGACGCCGCGTGGGTGCGCTCCCGGACCGATTCGCCGTCGGCCGCCAGTGCCGCCGGCCCGGTGATGCCGAGCAGGAGGCCGGCGCAGAGTGCGGTGGTGGCGATTCGCCGTGCGGGCAGACGCATGGGGGTTCCTTTCGGTGGTGCGTCGGATCTTGTGCTTGCCACCGTGGAAGCGCCCGTCGCGCTCTGCAACCGAACCAGTACCCTCCGCTGCTCGCTCCCGTCGCGCCCGGCGACGTCCTCGCTGGTGAGGCGGCCTGTCAAGGCCCGTGCTCCGTGTCGGGGCCCGCACCCCCCATTCGGGGCAGGGTCCCCCGCATGCCCGGCACGCCCCAGCACCCCGATTCACCCCGTCCCGGACACCCCGTCCCGATCACCCCGTCCCGATCACCCCGACCCGGACGCCTCGTCCCGGACGCCCCCCCGGACGCCACCGCCCCGCACACGCGAACCGGCCGCCCGCTCGCGGAGGAACCGCGGCGCGGACGGCCGGCGCAGCTTTCGAGCCGACGCCTGTCGTGCAGGCGTCAGTCGTTCTCGCACTCGTTGCCGAACGCCGGGTTCAGCAGGCCGATGATGTCGACGGTGTTGCCGCAGACGTTGACCGGAACGTGGACCGGAACCTGCAGAACGTTGCCCGACAGCACGCCCGGGGAGTGGGCGGCGGCGGCCTGCGCGCCGGAGTCGGCAGCGGCGACACCGGCGCCGCCCGCCACCGTGGCGGCGGCGACGGAGGTCAGGACCAGGCCCTTCGCGATACGCGACATGGAGAGGTGCTCCTTGGGGTTGACACAAACATCCGGGCGGGTGCCCGGCGCAGTGTCAACGCGTGACGTGCGCGGGAGTTGCGCCGCCAATGGAGTGATCCGTCCGGATGCCTCCGGCGAGACCCGCCGAAGTCACGTGGACAGGGCCGGTCTTCACCAATCCGACACACTTACCCGGTTTCGACGGATTAGTACGGATAGCGGCTAGAGTCCACACCATCCGACGCACCCCCGTGCCGCGCGGCGGGACCTCGCCGGTGACCACTCGGCCGCTCGGCTCGTTCCCCTGCGGGACACGGTGTGCGCCGGCGTGCGCCTCTGTCGCCGCCGAGACCCGAAGTGAGGCGCGTTCCCGCCCGTCCGAGCGTCACCCGTGAGCGAGGAAGCCGCGCATGCACCTGCCCCCCACCGCCTCCCGGCTCCGGGTCCTGCACGTCACCCAGCCGGTGGACGGCGGAGTCGCCCGGGTCGTCACGGATCTGACGCGGGCTCAGCTCGCGGCGGGCCTGGACGTCACGGTCGCGTGCCCGGACGGCGGCGGCCTCGCGCAGGCGCTGCGGTCGCTGGGTGCGGACGTACGGCACTGGCGGGCGCGGCGCGCGCCCGGTCCGTGGCTGGCCTCGGAGGTGAGCGGCCTCGCCCGGGTGGTCGCCGCGGTGCGGCCGGACCTGGTGCACGCGCACAGCGCGAAGGCCGGACTCGCCGGGCGGCTGGCCCTACGGGGCCGGGTGCCGACCGTCTTCCAGCCGCACGCCTGGTCCTTCGAGGCGGTCGACGGGGCCGCGGCGGCCCTCGCGCTCGGCTGGGAGCGCCGGGCGGCCCGGTGGGCGGGGCGGGTGGTGTGCGTGAGCGAGGCGGAACGGCTGCGGGGGCTGCGGGCCGGGATCCGGGCGCGCTGGTCGGTGATCCCCAACGGCGTCGACACGGACCGCTTCCGCCCGTCCGGCGCCGCGGACACGCCCCCTGAAAGAGGCCTCGGCCCCGGTCCCGACGGTGGCACCGGCACGGGCCCCGGCACCGACGGCGCCGTCCCCGTCGGTGCCCCGGGCGCGCCGCTCGTGGTGTGCGTGGGGCGGCTGTGCCGGCAGAAGGGCCAGGACGTCCTGCTCGCCGCCTGGGAACGGGTCCTCGGCCGGCTGCCCGCGGCCCGGCTGGTGCTGGTCGGCGACGGGCCGGACCTGGCACGGCTGCGCGACCGGGCGCCGGCGTCCGTACGGTTCGCGGGCGCCGTCGCCGATGCCGCCCCCTGGTACCGGGCGGCCGACCTGGTCGTCCTGCCGTCCCGGTGGGAGGGCATGGCGCTGGCCCCGCTGGAGGCGATGGCCTGCGGGCGGCCCGTGGTACTGACGGACGTGGACGGCGCCCGGGAGTGCCTGCCGCCCGCCCTCGCCCGGCACTGCCTGGTGCCCCCGGAGGACCCGGCCGCCCTCGCCGGGCGCCTCACCGCCCTGCTGCTCGACCCGCCGTCGCTGCGGGCGATGGGCCGCGAGGGGCGGGCGCACGTCCGGTCCGCGCACGACGTACGGCACACGGCCGCGGCCGTCACGGCGGTGTACCGCGAGCTGCTCGGCGGCGGTCCGGCCACCGCAGGGCCGGCCGACGCGCCCATCGAGTACAGGGAGTCCATCCACTCGTGACCGCGGAAAGCACCGTCCCCAGCCCCGCCGGGCAGCACCGGGACCTCGGCTCCGCCACGGCGGGACAGCACCCGGACCCCGGCTCCTCCCGAGCCGGTCAGCACCGGGACCCGGGCGCCTCCCCGGCCGGGCGGCACCGGGACCCGGACGCCTCCCCGGCCGGGCGGCACCGGGACCCGGCCGGGCGGCTCGCCGTGTCGACCGCCGGGCCGCCCCGGGGAGGTCTCGGCGCCTCCCCCACGGCCCGGCCGCGGGAGCGCGCCGCCTCCCCCACGTCGGTCCTGGCGCCGCGCACCCGCGGCCCCCGGTCGCGGTTCCCCGCCGGCAGTCCCGCGGCGCGGCCCGGCCCTCCCCGCTGCCGTTGCTCGTCGCCGACGGCGTGGCCGCCCTGCCGGGGGCCCTCGCGCTCGCGGACGCCTCGCGGCGGCCGCTGCTCGCCGCGCTGCTGCTGGGCGCCTCGCTCCTGCTGCGTCCCCCGGGGCGGGCCGAGCGGCTGGCCGGGGTCCTCGACGAACTCCCCGCCGTACTGGGCCGGATCGCCGTCGTGTGGCTGGCGCTCGCGGCACTCACGGCGGCGTACGAGCCCCGGCACGCGCTGCCCGCCGGGGTGCTGCTGCCGGGCTTCCTGCTGCACGCGGCGGCGGCCTGCGCGGCCCGCGGCGCCGTGTACCGGCGGCGGCGCACCGCGCTGGCGCACCGCCCGAGCGCGGCACTCGTCGTCGGGCCCGCCGGCACCGCGCAGCGCGTCGCCGCCGCCGTCCTGCGCCACCCGCGCTGCGGGGTGCGGCCGGTCGGTGTCGTGACCGGCGCACCCGACGGCGGCGAGGGGCTGCTCCCCGTGCTGACCACGGGCGAGGAGGTGCGGCGGGCGATCGTGCAGAACGGCGTACGGGAGGTGCTGGTGGTGCGGGGCGCCGCGGCGGCGCACGAGGAAGTGGCCCGGGTGCTGGCCGAGTCCGGGTGCGCGGTCTGGGAGATCGCCGCCGATCCGGGACCGGAGCAGCCGGCCGCCGGGACGGGCGTCGGGCCGGGCGCCGGGACGGCCGCCGATTCGGCCGCCGGGCCGGGCGGCGAACGCCTCGCCGGGTTCCCTGCCGGCGGCTGGCGCCCCCGGTGCGGGGCCGCGGGGCGGGTGCGGGCAAGCGGGTGCTGGACGTGACGCTGTCCGGGGCGCTGCTGCTGCTGGTCAGCCCGCTGCTGCTGGTCTGCGCGGTGGTGCTGCGGGTCAGCGGCGGGCCCGGCGTGGTGTTCCGGCAGGAACGGATCGGCCTGGGCGGACGCCCGTTCACCCTGCTGAAGTTCCGCACCCACCGCCCCGCCGACGAGCACGAGTCGGCGACCCGGTGGAGCGTGGCGGACGAGCACCGGATGCCCTGGTTCTGCCGGTTCCTGCGCCGGACCTCGATGGACGAGCTGCTCCAGCTGTGGAACGTCTTCCGGGGCGACATGAGCCTGGTCGGGCCGCGCCCGGAACGCCCGTACTTCGTGGCGCAGTTCAGCAAGGCCTACCCCGGCTACGCGGCCCGCCACCGCATGCCGGCCGGCATCACCGGGCTGGCCCAGATCCACGGACTGCGCGGGGACACCTCGATCGAGGACCGGGCGCGGTTCGACAACGCGTACATCGACGACTGGTCGCTGTGGCAGGACGTCTGCATCCTGCTGCGCACGGCCGTGTCGCTGGTGCGTCCGACGGGGAGCTGAGCCGTGAGCCTCGCCCTGCCCCGGTCCGCGCCGCGCGTGCGGAGCGTGCCGCCGGTGGCCGCGGTGGCCGCGGTGGTCGCGCTGCTGGCCGTGCCGCTCGGCCCGGGCGGCGGGGGCGGCGCGCATCCCGCCGACGCCGTCTCCGGGCTGGCGGTGCTGTACTGCGCCCTGCGGCTGGTACGGGACCGGCGGCGCCCCCTGACCCGTACGGCCGCCGTGCTGCTGGGGCTGCCCGTGGCCGGGGCGGCGCTCGCCGCTGTGGGCGCGGCCTCGCCGGGGCCGGCGCTCACCGGGTTCGGCCGCTACCTCCAGATCTTCGTGCTGGTCCCGGCGGCCGTGCTCCTGCTGGTCCGCGAGCGGCGCGACGTCCGGCTGCTCGCCTGGTCGACGGTGGGGCTGGCGCTGTGGCAGGGGACGGTCGGGGTGCACCAGTACGTCACCGGGACCGGCGCCTCCTACCAGGGCGAACGCGTCCGGGCCGTGGGCACCTTCGGGCGCAGGACGTGATGGGGATGGCGACGGTCGTCTCGCTGGGCCTCGTGTGCGCGCTCGGGCTGGCGCTGGGCCGGTCCGGGGTCCGGCACCGGATCGCCGCCGCCGGGTGCGCGGTCGCGCTGCTGCTGCCGCTGGCGCTGTCCTTCAGCCGGGGCGCGTGGATCGCCACGGCGGTGACCTGCGCGGCGCAACTGCTGCTGGCCGGGGCGCGCCGGGCGCTGGCGGTGGGCGCGGCGGCGGTCGCCGCGGGCGTGGTGCTGATCGCGGGGTTCGGGGTGGGCACGGCGATGCTCCAGGAACGCGTCGACAGCATCACCCGGGTCACCGACGCCCCGACCAGTCGGTGACCGACCGCTACACGATGTGGGCGGCGGCCGTCGGCATGTGGCGCGAACAGCCCCTGACCGGGGTGGGCCTCAAGGGCTTCCCGAGCACCGGGACTCGCACGCCTCGCTGGCGCTCAGCTCCGGCAGCGAGACCGACGGCGCGGGCGCCGGGTACGTGAAGCAGCCGCTGCTGTCCCCGCACAACATGTACCTGCTCGTCCTCGCCGAACAGGGCCTGGTGGGGCTGCTCGCCCTCGCCGGGAGCTGGCTGGCGCTGCTCGTCCTCGGGCTGCGGCGGCTGTGGCGCACCCGCTCCGACTGCGGGCTGATCGCCTGCGGGCTGCTGCTCTGGCAGCTGACGAACTTCGCCTACGCCGACATCGGCGGGCCCACGACCGTCCTGACCGCCGTCTGCCTCGGGCTGGCCGCCTGGTGGGCGCTCTCCCCCGACCGGAGGAGGCACCGGCGGCGTGAAGGCGACCACACGGGACGCGGGAGCGGTGACCGCGGCGGACGCGACCGGCGTCGAGGGGACGGAGAGGGCGGCGGATGCCCGGCGGGCGGCGGATGCGCGGGAGCGGCGGATGCCCGGGGACGGCGGCCGCGCAGGACGCGGTGGCTGCCGGGAGCGGGGTGGCTGCCGGGGGCGCCCCGAGCCAGGGGAACGCCGAGGGCGCCCCGAGCCTCGGGAGGCCCCGCCCGCCGGGTGCGGCCCGCACGCCACGGGTGGTGTGGCCACCACCGGCGTACCGGACGCCCCGGGTGACATCACCGCCACCACCGGCGTACCGGACGCCCCCGGTGACATCACCGCCACCACCGGCACCGCCCCGACCGGCACCGCCCCGGCCGGCGTCACCCAGGCCGGCGTCCCCCGGCCGACGGCGGTCGCGCGGGCGTGGGTTCCTCGCCCGTGCCGCCGCCGTCACGGCCGCGCTCTCCGTCGCCGGGTCGGTGCTCGGGCTGGCCCGGGACCAGTCGCTGGCCCGTCTGTTCGGGCCGGGAGCGAAACCGACGCGTTCCTGGTGGCCTGGACGGTCCCGGAGTTCGCGGCGACCCTGCTCATCGAGGACGGCCTCGCCTTCGCCCTCGTACCGATGTTCAGCCTGGCCCTGGCCCGCCGGCCCAGAGTGCCGCCGGGACCCGGTCCGCGCCCTGGTCGCCGGCACGCTCCCCGGCTGCTGCCGGTCTTCGCCGCGGTCGCCGCGCTGGTCGTCCTGGGCGCGGATCCGCTGGTGCGGGCCCTCGCGCCCGGGCTGGCCGACCACGCGCTCGCCGTGGACTGCACCCGGATCACCGCGACCTGCGTGGTGAGCTTCGGGCTCGCCGGGTACTGCAGCGCGGCCCTGCGCGCGCACCGCCGGTTCCTGGCGCCCGCCGCGATCTACGTCGTCTACAACACCGGCATCATCACCGCGATGTTCCTGCTGGGCGGGCGGATCGGCGTGCGGGCGGCGGCCGTCGGGGTCGCGGCGGGCGGCTGCCTGATGGTGGCGGCCCAACTGCCGTCGCTGCTCGGGCGGCTGAGGAACGCGGAGGAGGGTGCCGAGCGCCCCGGGTCGCGCCCTGCACCGCTCGGAGCCCCGCGGCGGGCTCCGCGCCCGGCTCCGCGCCCGACGCCACGGCCATGCCCGCACCTCGCCCCGGCCGTCCCGCCACCCCGGCCCACCGCTCCGGCCCCGCCCCGCGCCCCCGGCGATCCGGTGCGGCCGCTGGCGCTCGCCCTGTTCACCACCGTCCTGCTGTTCGCGCTGTGCCGGCAGTCCCAGGTGCTGATCGAGCGGTTCCTCGCCTCCGGCCTGCCGTCCGGGGCCATCTCGCACCTGAACTACGCGCAGAAGGTCGCGCAGATCCCGATGACGCTGTCCTGATGCTGTGCACGGTCACCTTCCGGTGGTGGCGCGGGCGCTGGCCGACGGCGACACCGAGCGCGCCCGCGACCGCGTGGAACGGGACGTGGCGCTGGCCGCCTGCCTGGTGCTGCTGGGCGCGGCCACCGTCATCGCCTGCGCACCGCAGATCGTCGAACTGCTCTTCCAGCGCGGCGCGTTCACGTCCGCCGACACCGCGGCGACGGCGGCGGTGATGCGGGTGTACGCCCTCGGGCTGCTCGGCCAGACGGTGGTGGGCGCGCTGGCCCGCTCCTACTTCTCGGCGGCCGGGCCAGTTGGTATCCGCTCGGCGCGATGGCCGTCGGCATCGCGGCCACCGCCGGGATCGGCGCGGCCACCGCCGGCCCCTGGGGCGTCCTGGGCATCGCCGCCGCCAACGCCGCCGGGATCACCGTCACCGCCGTCCTGCTGCTGGCCGGGATGGGCCCGCGCAGCGTCCCCGTCCGGATCCGGCGGGTGCTCGGCGAACTGGCCCGGCCGGTGCCGGCCGCGGCGGGCGCGACGGCGGCCGGCGCCCTGGCCGCCGCCCCGCTCGGCCCGCCGCCCTCGCCCTCGCCGCCGGCGCGGCGACCGTCGCCGGTGTCTACGCCCTGCTCGGCCTGGCCCTGGGCGTGCCGGGCGTCGCCCCGCCCTCCGTCTGCTCCCGTCCGTCCGCACCCTCACACGAAGGCTCCCGCATGGCCGCTTCCGCAAGCTTCGTTGAGCCCCGTACCCGCACCGAAGGCACCGCCTTGGGCACCGCGCCCTGGGTGGCGATGTACCACTCCGTCGGCGACCGCTCGGACGACCCGTACCGCATCACCGTCACGCCGGACCGGCTGGACGCCCAGCTCGGCTGGCTGCGCCGCCACGGCCTGCGCGGCGTGTCCATGGGGACGCTGCTGAGGGCGCGGGCCCGTGGCGAGGCCCGCGGCCTGGTGGGCCTGACCTTCGACGACGGCTACGCCGACTTCGTCGAGCACGCCCTGCCGCTGCTGCGCCGCTGGGCGTGCGGCGCCACCCTGTTCGTGCTGCCCGGCCGGCTCGGCGGCGACAACGCGTGGGACCCGCTGGGCCCGCGCAAGCCGCTGCTGACCGCCGACGGCATCCGCCGCGCCGCCGCCGAGGGCGTCGAGATCGGCTCGCACGGGCTGACGCACCTCGACCTGACCCGGGCGGACGACGCCACGCTGCGCGCCGAGACCGCCGGAGCCGCCGGGCGCTGGAGGAGCTGACGGGCGGTGAGGTCGCCGGGTTCTGCTATCCGTACGGCACGGTCGACGCCCGCGTCGTCCAGGCCGTCCGCGACGCCGGGTACGCCTACGCCTGCGCCATCGACCCCGGCCCGCTGACCGGCCGGCACGCCCTGCCCGGGTGCACGTCGGGCAGCGGGACACGGCCGTACGGCTGCTGCTGAAGACCAGGCTGCACCGGCTGCGCCGGCGTGCGGTGCGGGAGGTGTGAGCCGTGACCGACGTCAAGGTCCTGCACGTCATCACCGGTCTCGGCGTCGGCGGTGCCGAGCAGCAACTGCGTCTGCTGCTGCGCCACCTGCCGCTGCACTGCGAGGTCGTGACCCTGACCAACCCGGGCCCGGTCGCCGACGGGCTGATCGCCGACGGGGTGCCGGTCGTGCACCTCGGCATGAACGGCAACCGCGACCTGGCCGCCCTGCCCCGCCTGGTCCGCCTCATCCGCACCGGCGGCTACGACCTCGTCCACACCCACCTGTACCGGGCGTGCGTCTACGGCCGGCTCGCCGCGCGCCTCGCGGGCGTCCGCGCGATCGTGGCCACCGAGCACTCTCTCGGCGACTCCCAGATGGAGGGCCGCCCGCTCACCGCCGGGGTGCGGGCGCTGTACCGGGCCGGGAGCGGCTGGGCAGCGCCACCGTCGCCGTCTCCCCCACGGTCGCCGACCGCCTCGCCCGCTGGGGCGTGCCGGCGCCGCGCGTCGAGGTCGTCCCCAACGGCATCGACCTGGCCCGCTTCCGCTTCGACCCCGTCGCCCGCCACCGCACCCGCCGGCGGCTCGGCCTGCCGGACGGCGCGTACGTGGTCGGCGGCGTCGGCCGGCTGTCGGCGGGCAAGCGGTTCGACGTCCTGGTGCGCGCCCTGGCCCGGCTGCCGGAGGACTGCTGGCTGCTGCTGGTCGGCGGCGGCCCGGAGGAGCACCTGCTGCGCCGCACCGCCCACGAGGCGGGCGTCGCCGACCGCGTGCTGCTCGCCGGGAGCGGCCCTACGTCCCCGACGGCTCGCCCGGACCCGATCTGCCGTCGCTGGCCTCCGCGATGGACGTGCTCGCCTCGCCGTCCCCGGAGGAGGCGTTCGGCCTGGCGATCGTGGAGGGCCTGGCCTCGGGCCTGCCGGTGGTGTACGCGTCCTGCCCCGCCGTCGAGGACCTGCCGCCGGGTGCGGCGCCGGCCGCCCGCCGGGTGCCGTCCGACGACGCGGAGTTCGCGCGCGCCCTGGCCGAGGTGCGCGCGGCGGGCCCCGGCACGCGCACCGCCCCGGAGGCCGCCCGCCACTACTGCATCACCCGCAGCGCCGCCCAGCTGATGGACGTGTACGCGGCGGCCCTCACCCGACCGTTGTCCCCGGTACCCCAGGGAGTCAGTTCCGCATGACCGAGAACCCGCCCCCGCCGCCCGGCGCCCGGCCCTGGCGGCCCGCGTCCGCGCCCTGCCGCCGCGGCCCTGGTGGCGTCCTGCGCCCTGGCCGGCGGGCTGCTGGGCGGCACGTACGGCCTGGTCTCCACGCCCGAGTACACGGCCACGAGCTATGTCGTCGCCGTCCCCACCGAGAAGTCCGACCCGGTGGCGGCGCTGGGTTTCGCGCAGGCGTACGGGCGGGTCGCCACGCAGCTGGCGGTGCTGGGCGACGCGCAGGTCTGGGCGGGCGTGCCGGTGGCCACGCTGCGGCGCAGTGTGCGGGCCGAGACCTCGCCGGACGCGCCGATGGTGTCCGTCACCGCCACCTCCGACCGCCCCGGCCGGGCCGCCGACATGGCCGACGCCGTCGCCCGGGCGCTGACCCGGCACGCGGACGCCTCCGCCGACGACACGCGGGTGGAGCTGCGGCAGTTCGCCCGGGCCACCGAGCCGGCCGAGCCGTCCTCGCCGTCGCCCGCCCTCACGGGCCTGGTCGGGGCGAGCGCGGGCGGGCTGCTCGGCGGGCTGGGCCTGCTGGTGCGGCCCGCGGGCCGGCCGGGCGGCCCGAGCGGGCCGGCCGGACCGCCCCGGCCGCCCCGGCCGTACCGGGCCCGGCCGGCGCCCCGGCCCGGCCGCCGACGTCCGCGGGCAGCTGTGACGTACACGACCGAACTGGTCACGGACGCGGGCCGGTTCGCCGAGCTGGCGGCGGACTGGACCGGGCTGTACCGGCGGTGTGCGGCGGCCACGCCCTTCCAGAGCCACGCGTGGCTGCACTCCTGGTGGCTGTCGTACGGCAGGCCCGGACGGCTGCGGCTGGTGCTGGCCCGCGACGGCGGTGACCTGGTCGGCGCCGCGCCGCTGATGCGGGTCCACCGCCCGGTGCCGGCCCTGGTGCCGCTGGGCGGGGAGATCTCGGACTACGGCGACGTGCTGCTGGACGACGCGCGCGGCCCCGAGGCGGCGGCCGCGCTCGCCCGGGGCCTGTCCTCGGCCGCCGCGACCGCGCTGGTCGACCTGCGCGAGGTACGGCCCGGCGCCGCCGCCGAACGGGTTTACGACCGCTGGCACGGCCCGCGGCGCCGGGTCGACGACTCGCTCTGCCTGGAGCTGCCCGCCGTGCCCCTGGCGGACCTGGTCGCCCGGCTGCCCTCGGCCAAGGCCCAGCAGCGGGTGCGGGCCAAGCTGCGCAAGCTGGACGCCCTCGGCGTCAAGAGCCGGGCCGTCCTGCCCGACGAGGTCGAGCCCGCCCTGCACCGGCTGCTGGAGCTGCACCGGTTGCAGTGGGCGGGGCGGAACGTGACGGCCGAGCACCTGCGCGGCCGGTTCCGCGAGCACCTGGTGCGGTCGGTGGGGGCGATGGTGCGCGCCGGGGACGCGGTGGTCACCGAGTTCCGGCTGGCCGACGAGGTCGTCGCCGTCGACGTGACGCTGCTGGCCCGGCGGCTGGCGGGCGGCTACCTGTACGGCGCCCATCCGGGGCTGCGGGAGCGCAGGGCGGACGTCGCGGTGATGCTGCTGGACGCCTGCGCCGGGCAGGTGTGCGACGGGGAGCGCCGGACGCTGAGCCTGCTGCGCGGCAACGAGCCGTACAAGCACCACTGGCGCCCGCGGCCGGTGGTCAACCGGCGGCTGCTGCTGGCCCGCCCGCACACGGCCCCGCTGCTGGCCGTCGCCCTGGGCGGGGCCGCCGCGCGGCGCCGGGGCAAGGAGCTGCTGCGCCGTCAAAGGGAGCGCACCGGTGGCGGCGGGACCTGAGCGGGCCCGCCGCCGGCGGGGCCGCTAGCGGCTGCGCGACCACCAGTCCAGGCGCATGCAGAGCTTCCCGCCGAGCCAGTGCTCGACCCAGTCGCCGAGGTCCAGCGGCGAGCAGCCGGCCGGCGGCCGCTGCCCGGCGGGCCCGGACGGCTCCACGGGCTGCGGGGAGGGCTCGGGGTGGGCACGGGGTGGGCACCGGGGACGGCACGGGGCTGGGCTCGGCCGCCGGTTCGCCGGTGCGGCCGAACAGGACGGACCGGTAGACGGCGGAGGCCCTGGGGTTGTCGTCGCACTGCCACACGCCGTGCGGGCAGTAGTCGGTGAGCGTGTTGTAGACGGGCCTGTGCTCGTCCATCCAGGCGAGCATGCCCTTCATGTACGCGGGGTTGTCGCCGTTGCGGAACAGTCCCCACTCCGGGTACGAGACGGGCTTGCCGTGCCGCGCGGCGAACTCCACGTGCGCCCGGAGGCCGTAGGGCTCCTTCACCTGCTCCTCGAAGGACATGCCGCGCGGCTGGTCGTAGGCGTCCATGCCGATGATGTCGACCGTGTCGTCCCCCGGGTAGCACTCCGTCCACGGGATGGCGTCCCGGCCGCGGCTCGGGGTGAAGTCGAACCGGAACTTCTGGCCCGGCACCGCGCGCATCGCGGTGACGATCCTGTTCCAGTACGTCTTCCAGGCCTGCGGGTCCGGCCCGCAGCGGTGGGTGTACGTGGTGCCGTTCATCTCCCAGCCGAGGACGATGACGGTGTCCGGCACGTCCAGCGCCACCAGCCGCTCGGCCAGGGCCCGGAAGTGGTGGTCGAACCGGCCCGCCGCTCCCTGGCGGAGCAGCTCGCGGACCTCGTCGTCGTCGAGGCCCTCCTCGTTGCGCTCCAGCATGGGCACGTTGAGGACGAGCATCCGGTCGGCCCGGTGGGTCCGCCAGTCCGCCCACACGTCCAGGAAGCCCGGGGCGCCCTCGATGTTGCTCCAGCGGTCGCCGGGCAGGTAGGTGTGGCCGACGCGCAGCTCGGCGCCGCCCAGCCAGTCGCTGAGCTCGGCCATCCGGGCCACGCCGCGGGGGCCGTAGTCGAGGTACGCCCGAAGGCCGGGGCGGCGGCGGGCGACGGCCGCGCGGACTGCGGCGGCTCGGACGCCGGCGGCTCGGACCGCGGTGGCTCCGACCGCGGTGGCTCGGCGGGGGACGGGACGGACGGGGTCGCGGTGGCCGGGACGGGCGGTGCCGACGGGACCCCGGCGGGTGGTGCCGACGGAGCCGGGGCCGGTGGTTCGCCGGCGGCGGATCCGGGGGCCGCCGCCAGGACCGCGGACGCCGCGACCGCCACCGCCACACACGCCAGCCGCGTGGACCGGGCCCGTGGCCGCTGTGGTGCCATGCCGGCTCCTTCCCTCACGTCTCGTCATCTACTGACAGTCAGTCATATGAAAGGCACTCACGCCACCGCCGGTACGGCTTTCGAGTGGGCCGATCGCCCGCACCGGTGAACCCGACGCGGTTCCCGGCGCCCTCCCCGCCGTCTCCCCTCCCTCACCGTCCCCCTCCCCGAAGCCTCCCCGGCCTCCCCGAACCGAAGGAACCCACTCCCGTGTCGCTGTTCGACACCCGCGTCCCGGCCGTACTGCTGCGGACCGACCGGAACCCCTTTCACCACGGAACACTCGGCGCCGTCCGCTCCCTCGGCCGCGCGGGCGTGACCGTCCACGTGGTCGCCGACTGCGCGGACAGTCCCGTCGGCGCCTCCCGCTACGTGCACCGGCTGCACACCCCGCCGCCGCCCGGGGCGTCCCCGGCCGAGATCGCGGCCGTGCTGCGCCGGGTGGCCGCGCGGATCGCCCGTCCCGCCGTGCTGATCCCGATGGACGACGCGTGCGCCGTGGCGGTGGGACGGGCGCGCGCGGAGCTGGCGCCCGCGTATCTGCTGCCCGGCCTCTCCGCGGCGCTGCCCGAGCGGGTCGCCGACAAGGCGGAGCTGGCCGGGGTCTGCGCCTCGCTCGGGGTGCCGCACCCGCGGACCCTGCTGCCGGACGGCCCGGCCGAAGCCGAGGCGGCGGCCCGCCGGCTCGGGCTGCCGGTGGTGGCCAAGTGGAGCCGTCCGTGGCTGCTGCCGGCGGGCAGCGGGCTGCGCAGCACGGTTCTCGTGCGGGAGGCACGGCAGGCGCGGGAGCTGAGCCGGCGGGCGGAGGAGGCGGGGAGCCGCCTGCTGCTGCAGGAGTTCCTGCCGCCCGGTCCGGGCCGGGACTGGTTCTTCCACGGGTACGCCGACCGGTCCGGGGTGCTGCGGGCCGGCGGTACCGGGCGCAAGACGCGGTCCCGGCCGAGGGGCGCCGGGCTGACGGCGGTGGGGCGCTGGGTGCCCAACACCGAGGTGCGGGCGCTGGCCGAGCGGGTCGCCGGGGAGCTGGGTACCGCGGCATCCTCGACCTGGACTTCCGCCGCTGCGGGGCGTCGGGCCGCTACCACCTGCTGGACTTCAACCCGCGTCCGGGGCGCAGTTCCGGCTCTTCGCCGACACCGCCGGGACGGACGTCGTACGGGCGTTGCACCTGGACCTGACACATCGCCCCGTGCCGGAGGGCGCGGCGGTGCCGGGGCGGGCGTTCGTGGTGGAGAACTACGCGCCGCTCAGTGCGGTGCGGCCGGTGCGGGCGGGCGGGAGCTGGCCTGGCACGCGGCGGACGACCGGGGCCCGGCCGGGCGCTGTGGGGCTGTGGGGCCGGCATGTGGCCGGGCGGCTGGGCAGCGGGTGCGGCGCCGGGCCGTGGCGGGGGCGCGGCACCGGTGGCGCGGGTGCCCGGGCAGGCGCCGCCGCCGAGCCGACGGGGCGGCCGGACGACGAGCGGGCGGGCAGCTGCTGAGCCCCTCCCCGAGGGGGCGTTCTACGGGTGCGCGGCGTCGGGGCTGAGGCCGGAGGCGTTGTGCGCGGCCCGGCGAAAGCGGGGGCCGGCCGCGCCCACCCGTGCCGCTGGAGGTGCGGCCGGGTGGGGGCAGCCGCACCCCGGGTCAGCGGTGGGACGACGGGCGCGAGCGCCGGTAGAGGATGGCGCCCGCCGTGAGCAGGGCGGCGCTGGCGGCCGCCGCGCCGGCGAGGGCACGTCACTGCCCGTCTCGGCCAGGACCGGCGGCTTCTCGTCGCCCCGCGGAGGCGGCGGGAGTTCCTCGCCGGCGGGCGGCGGGGCTCCTCCTCGCCGGAGGGCGGCGGGGTGTGCTTGTCCGGCGGCGTGGGCGGCGGGGTGTGCTCGGTGGGCGGCGGCGTCGACGGAGGCGTCGACGGCGGCGGCTCCTCCTCGCCGTACCCGGGCGGCGTCTCCTTGCCGTCCGTCTCGCAGGAGTTGCCGAACACCGGGTTCAGCAGGCCGATCAGGTCGGCCGTGTTGCCGCAGGCGTTCACCGGCACGTCGACCGGCACCTGGGCGTTGTTGCCCGAGCCGACGCCGGGCGATCCCTCGGTGTGGCCGTGGGCGGAGGAGCCGGACGGGGTGGGGCTCCCGCCGCCGTAGCCGGAGTCGCCGTGCCCGGAGTCGCCGGGGCCGGGGTGGCCGTGGTCACCGCCGCCGTGGCCCCCGTCGTCGGAGGTGTGGGCGCAGGAGTTGCCGAAGGCCGGGTTCAGGGCGGCGATGACGTCCACGGTGTTGCCGCAGGCGTTCACCGGTACGTCCACCGGCACCTGGGCGGCGTTGCCGGACGCGACGCCCGGCGAGTTCTTGGCGGCCCCGTCCGCCTCGGAGTCGGCCAGGGCGGGGCTGCCGCACAGGGAAAGGACGCCGGTCGCGGCAGCGGCCACGACCATTCCCTGCTCAGGGTCTGTCGCACTCTTGTTGTCTTCCTGCTTGAAGAAGTGGGAAAAGGCCGGCCCCGGTGCCAAACGAGTTGGCCAGGGCCGGCCGTGACGCAGCCGGACGGCTGGTGCGGGACCGACGTCAGTCGTTCTCGCACTGGTTGCCGAACGCCGGGTTCAGGGCGGCGATGACGTTCACCGTGTTGCCGCACACGTTCACCGGAACGTGGACGGGAACCTGGACGACGTTGCCGGACAGGACACCCGGGGAGTGCACGGCGGCACCCTCGGCGCCCGCGTCGGCGATGGCCGGGGACGCCATGCCCAGGGCCAGGACGGCGCCCGCGACGACAGCAGCGCTCTTCTTCATGAACTTTCCCTTCTCTGCGGTCATGCCTGAGTGACGGCCGAAACCGAGCGAGCACAGCATTCACGGCTCGCACCATGACCTGCAGCCTGCAAACGAGGAATTGACGGCCGGAGAAACTGCGGAACCTGTCACCCCGGGGAATTCACTCGAATGCCCCGGAACGCAGTACGGCCGTACGCCCGGAAGAGCGATGACGTCGTTCCGCTAGCCCGACGGAAAAATGGGTGCTGCGCGACCGGGCGGCCCGCGGGAAGTCAGCGGGCCGCCGGAACCGAGCGGGGCGAAGCTCAGCCGTTGCCGCCCTCGCCGTTCGCCGAGAGGACCGACAGGTCCTCCAGGACGTGCGAGACGGCGCCGTCGCGCTTGGTGTTGGTGGAGTTGTCGGCGCACTGCTGCTGCACGTGGTCCGACGCGATCGGGATGTCCTGGACCACGACGCCGATGAGGGCGGCGACGCCGACGGGGATGTCCTGCACGGCGACGCACGGCTTGTTCAGCGTCCCGTCGACCAGCGACAGCTGCGGGCTCATGTCGCCGTCGGTCGACGAGTTGCCGAACGCCGACTTGGCACCGTTGCCGTTGGCCACCGTCGGGCCCTGGTCGTCCCCGATGGCAAGCGCCGACGGAGCAGCCGCCACCGACATACCGACGACAGAAGCTGCGGCCGCCGCGGCGACCATTGCCTTCTTGAGCACTTCGCGTTCCTTTCCTCGTAGCGACGCACTGTCCTACGGCCACATCAACCCGGCCCCGCGGAATGGTTGCGGGCGTTCACCCGGTTGGCCCCTCGACGCATTCGGCACACCGGTGGAACCGGCGTGCGGACAGGGCTCGCACAAACAACCCGGCGTCGGCCGGGAGAGTGAACGGGAGAAACCCTCGACAGGGCCCGTAGTTGACCAAAGCGCTCCGGTGGACGGGTTTTCTCTGAAAGGACTGGCGAATGATCAAGAAGGTTGTTGCCTCCGCGGCGATCGCCGCTTCCGTCATGGGTGCCTCCGCTGCCGCGGCACCCCAGGCGATGGCGATCGGCGACGACAGCGGTCCGGTGGCGGCGAACGGCAACGGCGCCGAGCAGTACTTCGGCAACTCGTCGACCCACGGCGACATGAGCCCCCAGATGGCGCTGATCCAGGGCTCCTTCAACAAGCCGTGCATCGCCGTTGAGGACCTGCCGGTCGGTGTCGGCGCCCTGATCGGCGTCCCGATCCAGGACATCCCGATCCTCTCCGACCACCAGCAGCAGCAGTGCGCGGAGAACTCCACGAACGCCAAGCGGGACGGCGCGCTGGCGCACCTGCTGGAGGACGTGTCGGTCCTGTCGTCCAACACCGAGGACTGACGTTCCGCGAGGACCGCGCAGGGCGGGCCGCCGGGGTTCCCGGTGGCCCGCCCTCGTCGTCTCCCGGCGGCCGGCCGCGCCGCGTGTCAGCGGCCGGCCGCGTACAGGGCCTCGATCTCGGCCGCGTACGCGGTGACCGCGGCCTGCCGCTTCACCTTCAGCGACGGGGTCAGCAGCCCGTTCTCCTCGGTGAACTCGCCGTCCACGATGCGGAACGCCCGGATCGACTCGGCGCGCGAGACGGCCTGGTTGGCGTGGTCGACGGCCTTCTGCACGTCGGCGATCATCCGCGGGTCGCGGGCCAGCTCGGACAGCGGGGTGCCGGCGGGCAGCTTGCGCACCGCCAGCCAGTGGGCGACGGCGTCGGGATCGAGGGTGACCAGGGCGGCGACGTAGGGCCGGTTGTCGCCGACGACGAGGCACTGGCCGACCGGCGGGCGGCTGCGCAGCCGGTCCTCCAGGACGGCCGGGGAGACGTTCTTGCCGCCGGAGGTGACGAGCAGGTCCTTCTTGCGGCCGGTGATGGTCAGATAGCCGTCGGCGTCCAGGGAGCCGAGGTCGCCCGTGGCGAACCAGCCGTCGTCCAGGACCTCGGCGGTGGCGGCCGGGTTGTTCCGGTAGGCGCCGAAGACGATGCCGCCCTTGATGTGCACCTCGCCGTCGTCGGCGATGCGGACCGCGGTGCCGGGACGGGCCGGCCGACCGTGCCGGGGCGGGGCCGAGCGGCGGTACGACGGTGGCGGCGGCGGTGGTCTCGGTCAGGCCGTACCCCTCGTAGATCATGATCCCGGCGGCGTAGAAGAACAGGTTGAGGTCGCGTTCGAGCGGGGAGCCGCCGCTGATGGCGTAGCGCATCCGGCCGCCGAGTTCCTTGCGGACCCGGCGGTAGACCAGCAGGTCGTACAGCGCCCAGGCGGCCCACAGGCCGGGCCCGGGCCCTTGCCGCGGCCGAGGAAGCGGTCGAGGTGGGCCTCGCCGAAGCGGACCGCGATGCGGTGGGCGCGGTCGAAGGACGCGCCCCGGCCGATCTTCTCGGCGGTGGCGCGGCCGGTGTCGTGGATCTTCTCGAAGAGGTAGGGCACGCCGACGAGGAAGGTGGGGCGGAACGCCTTCAGGGCGGGCCGGAGTTCGTCGGGCCTGATGCTCGGGCAGTGGCCCATCTCGATGCGGGCCATCAGGCAGGCGATCTGGATGGTGCGGCCCAGGATGTGGGCCAGGGGCAGGAACAGGAGGGTCGAGGCGGTCTGGCCGGTGACCTCCTTGAAGATCGGGTGCAGCAGCTCCACCGTGTTGGCGGCCTCGGCGTGCAGGTTGGCGTGGGTGAGGACGCAGCCCTTGGGGCGGCCGGTGGTGCCGGAGGTGTAGCAGATCGTCGCGACCGTCTCCGGGGTCAGTGCGGCGCGGCGCTTGGTGACCTCCTCGTCGGGGACGCCCCGGCCGAGCGCGGTGAGGTCGTCCAGGGCCCCGGCGTCCAGTTCCCAGGTGCGCGGGCGTTCGGGTGGTCCGCCGTGCCCGCCAGGACGGTGGCGGTGTGGCCGGCGGTCTCGGTGACGACGTGCCGGGCGCCGGAGTCGCGGACGATCCACTCGACCTGGTCGGCGGAGGACGTGGCGTAGACGGGACGGACTGGCCGCCGGCGGCCCAGATCGCGAAGTCCAGGACGGTCCACTCGTAGCGGGTGCGGGACATCACGGCGACCCGGTCGCCCGGTTCCAGGCCGGCGGCGATCAGGCCCTTGGCCACGCCCGTCACCTCCTGGGCGAAGGCCGCCGCCGTCACCGGCCGCCAGCCGGCCGGCGTCTCCCGGCGCAGGACCACCGCGCCGGGGCCTCGGCGGCGTTGGTGAAGGGCAGGTCGGCGGTGCTGCCGGTGGTGGGGCGGGGTGCCAGGGGCGGGGTGCGGGCCTCACGGATCGTGCCGTCGGCGCCCCGGACGGTCTCGGTCCGTGCGCGGGACGCGAGGTCGCTGCGCTGCTTCGCCCGTTTCAGATCCTTGCGTACGCCCATGGCGGCTCCCGGTCGCGGCGGTGGGTGACGTGCTGGCAGGCTTACTTACTCCAGAGTCAACTTACCCACGCGTAAGAAAGTCAAGGGAGGGGGCGCCGCGGACCTCGGCTCAGGAGACGACGTCCTTGCGGGCGAAACCGCGGAAGGCCAGGGCGAACAGCACGAGCGCGTACGTCACCGACAGCGAGACGCCCTGGAGCATGCGCGTGAGGTCCAGGTCGGGCCGGACGGCGTCGAGCCATGCGTACTGCCAGTGGCGGGGAGGAAGGAGCGCCAGTCGCCGAGGGCCGTCACCTCGTCCAGGACGTTGCCGATGATGGTGAGGCCGACGGCGCCGCCGACCGCGCCGAGCGGTGCGTCCGTCCGCGTGGACAGCCAGAACGCCAGCGCGGCGGTGACCAGTTGCGACACGAACACGTACGCCACCGTCAGGGCGAGGCGTGCGGCGGCGGTGCCGGTGGGCAGGGAGCCGCCGGTGGGCAGCTGGAGCGGGCCCCAGCCGTAGGCGGCGGTGCCGACGGCGAGCGCCACGGCCGGCAGCAGCACGATCGCGGCGAGGCTGAGGGCCAGCCCGACGACCAGCTTGCTCCACAGCAGACGGGCGCGCGGCACCGGTGCGGCGAGCAGGTACCGCAGCGACGACCAGCCGGCCTCCGAGGCCACGGTGTCCCGCAGAACAGGGCGACGGGGACGACGAGCAGGAACCCGGCGGAGGCGAAGAGGGTGACCGCGGCGAAGTTGGCGCCGGAGGCGGTCGCCGAGTCCATCAGGGAGATGCGCCCGGGCTCGCCCTCCGGCTCGCCGCCGACCGCGAAGGCGATCATCAGCACGAAGGGCAGCGCGCACAGGATCGCGCCCATGACGAACGTGCGGCGCCGCTTGAGCTGCCGGACCAGCTCGACCCGCACGGGCAGCGTACGGCCCGCGCGGTAGCCGTGGGCCACGTCGGCGCGGTCGGCCAGCGTGCTCATGCGTCAGTCTCCGATCAGGGTGAGGAAGGCGTCTTCGAGCCGGTGGTGGGGCCCACCGACTCCACCGGCACGTCGAGGCGGACCAGTTCGGCGATCAGACGGCGCGGGGTGCCGTCCGGGTCCAGCCGGACCAGCAGGCCGTCGTCGGTGCGCACCGCGGAGGCCACGCCCGGCAGGGCGGCGACCTTCTCGGCCACGGGGGCGTCCACCGGCTCCGCGGTGCCCACCAGCAGCGTGTCGCCGGAGCCGACGATCTCCCGGACCGGGCCCGCCTGGACGAGCCGGCCGTGGTCCATGACCACCAGGTGGGTGCAGGTCTGCTCGACCTCGGCCAGCAGATGGCTGGAGACGATCACCGTGCGGCCGGCCGCCGCGTACCGGATCATCACCTCGCGCATCTCGCGGATCTGCGGCGGGTCCAGGCCGTTGGTCGGCTCGTCCAGGATCAGCAGGTCGGGCAGGCCCAGCATGGCCTGGGCGATGGCGAGCCGCTGGCGCATGCCCTGCGAGTAGGTGCGCACCGCGCGGGCGAGGGCGTCGCCGAGGCCGGCGATCTCCAGGGCCTCGTCGAGGTGGGCGTCCTCGGGCGGGCGGCCGGTGGCCCGCCAGTACAGCTCGAGGTTCTCCCGGCCGGACAGGTGGGGCAGGAAGCCCGCCCCCTCGACGAAGGCGCCGACACGGGAGAGCACGGGTGCGCCCGGGGTGATGGCGTGACCGAAGACGCGGATCTCGCCGCCGTCCGGGTGATCAGGCCCATCAGCATGCGCAGGGTCGTGGTCTTGCCGGCGCCGTTGGGTCCGAGCAGGCCCAGCACCTGGCCCTGCTCCACCCGGAAGGACAGGTCGCGGACCGCGTACCGGTCGGCGGACCTGGCGTACCGCTTGGTCAGGCCGGTGATCTGGAGCGGGACCTCGGCGAGGGCCGGGTCGGGCGGCGG
The DNA here is from genome assembly GCA_003248315.1 of Streptomyces sp. SW4. Classification (GTDB taxonomy): domain Bacteria; phylum Actinomycetota; class Actinomycetes; order Streptomycetales; family Streptomycetaceae; genus Streptomyces. The sequence goes on along the minus strand of QKWM01000004.1, from coordinate 3,229,073 downwards.
GGCGGCCGTGCGCCGGCGGGCCGTCAGCAGCAGGGCCGCGGCGACGGCGGCACCGGCGAGCGGCGCCCACCAGACCCACGCCGGGAGCCGGGCCGCCTGGTCGGTGGCGCCGAGGGCGGTCGGCACCTTCAGGGGCCGGTGACGGACACCGTGTACGTCGCCGGGGCCGCCGGGAGGCGTAGCCGAGGTCGGTGGCGGACAGGACCAGGCGCAGCCGGTGGCCGTCGCGCACCTCGTGGTCGATGGCCGGCAGGGTGATCGTCACGTCCTTGCCCGCCTCGGCGTCCTCGACCCGCAGCGGGGTGACGAGCTGGGAGGGGAGCACCTGCCGCTCGCCGCCGGGCCCGACGTCGTACACCTTGGCGAAGAGGACGGCGTCCTCCCCGGTGGACTTCACGTGCACGGTCGCCGTCGGGGAACCGGTGATCTGGAGGTCGCCGCGGACGGGCGCCGACTCGAACGCGGCGTACTGGCCGGGGAAGTCCAGGGAGACGTGGAGCCCGAGGGAGGACAGCTGGGACAGGCCGCCGGAGGAACCGAGGCCGGGCAGACCGGAGACGGCGGGCGGGGCGGCGCCGGCCGGATTGCCGAAGCTCTGCTCCCGGCCGCGCAGTTCGATGGAGCGCGGCGCGCCGGTCAGGCCGGGGTAGGTGTCGGCGCCGACCCCTTCGAGGCGGGGTTCGCCGTCGCCGGTGCCGGTGCCGAGGGTGCGGGTGACGCGGAAGGCGGGCCGGTGCCGGCCGATTCGTCGCCCTTCAGATAGCGGTCGAACCACGCCTTCACGCGGGCGTGGACCCGGCCGGTCTCCATGTCGCCGCCGTCGTGGCCGCCCGCGACCCAGTCGACGGCGACCGGGCGCCGTTGGCCCGGATGGCCTTGGCGGCGGCGTCGGCCTGGCCGAGCGGGAAGAGGGAGTCGGACTGGCCCTGGAGCAGCAGCGTGGGCACGTCGATGCGGTCGCCGACGGCGGACGGCGACCGCTGCTCCAGCACCTCGCGCGCCTCGGGGTCGGGGGTGCCGGTGCGGGCGACCCGCTCGTACATCCGGCACAGCCGGTCCTCGAGCCGCTCGCAGCCGCCGCCCATGGTGACGAAGACGCCCGCCCACAGCTTCTTGAACACGCCATTGGGGAAGAGGGCGTCCGCCAGGTTCCAGTACGTGATCGCCGGGGCGATCACGTCCACCCGGTCGTCGTGCCCGGCGGCCAGCAGGGAGATCGCGCCGCCGTAGGAGCCGCCGGCCATGCCCACCCGCGGGTCGCCGTCGCCGTCCAGCTCGACCTGCGGCTGCCGCGCCAGCCAGTCGATGAGACGGGAGACGTCGGCGACCTCGCCGTCGGGGCGTTGAGCCCGATCTTCCCCGTGGAGCGGCCGAATCCGCGGGCCGACCAGGTCAGCACCGCGTACCCGTCCCGGGCCAGCTCCTCCGCCTGTGCGCGGGCGTCGGCCTTGCTGCCGCCGAAGCCGTGCGCCAGCAGGACGGCCGGGCGGCGGCCGGCGGGGCCCGCCGTGAAGTACGAGGTGTCCAGGCGGACTCCGTCGCCGACGGTCATGACCCGGTCGGTGCGGTGCACCGGGGGCGCGTCGTCGGAGGCGGCGACGGCCGTCCACGTGCCGGCGCCGGCGAGCACGGCGAGCGCGGCCGCGGCGGCGAGGGCGCGCCGTGGCCGCCGCAGCAGGGCTCGCGGTCCGGGCAGTCGAAGATCCATGCGTCAACGGTACGGGCCGCCGCCGACAAGCGGGGGCGTCCCGGGGCTGAACTCCCGGACCTCCCGGGGGCGTACGGCCCGGCCGCCGCGTACCGCGTCCGTGGTACGCGGCGGCCGGGCGCCCGGGTTCAGTGGTTGCGCGGGAAGCCGAGGTCGACGCCCGCCGGGGCCTCGGACGGGTCCGGCCAGCGGGTGGTGACGACCTTGCCGCGGGTGTAGAAGTGCGTGCCGTCGTTGCCGTAGATGTGGTGGTCGCCGAAGAGCGAGTCCTTCCAGCCACCGAAGGAGTGGTAGCCGACCGGCACCGGGATCGGGACGTTGACGCCGACCATGCCGGCCTCGATCTCCAGCTGGAAGCGGCGGGCGGCGCCGCCGTCCCGGGTGAAGATCGCGGTGCCGTTGCCGAACGGCGAGGCGTTGATGAGGGCCACGCCCTCCTCGTACGTCTCGGCGCGCAGGACGCACAGCACCGGGCCGAAGATCTCGTCCTGGTAGGCCTTCGCGGTGGTCGGCACCTTGTCGAGCAGCGAGATGCCGATCCAGTGGCCGTTCTCGTAGCCGTCGACGGTGTAGCCGGTGCCGTCGAGGACCACCTCGCAGCCCTCGGCCGCCGCGCCCTCGACGTAGGAGGCGACCTTGTCGCGGTGGGCCTTGGTGATCAGCGGGCCCATCTCGGAGGCGGGGTCGTTGCCGGGGCCGATCTTGATCTTCTCGGCGCGCTCGCGGATCTTCTGCACCAGCTCGTCGCCGATGGAGCCGACCGCGACGACCGCGGAGATCGCCATGCAGCGCTCGCCGGCGGAGCCGTAGGCCGCGGAGACCGCCGCGTCGGCGGCCGCGTCGAGGTCGGCGTCCGGCAGGACCAGCATGTGGTTCTTGGCGCCGCCGAGGGCCTGTACGCGCTTGCCGTTGGCGGAGGCGGTGGTGTGGATGTAGCGGGCGATCGGGGTGGAGCCGACGAAGGAGACGGCCTTGACGTCGGGGTGCTCCAGAAGCCGGTCGACGGCCACCTTGTCGCCGTGGACGACGTTGAAGACACCGTCGGGCAGGCCCGCCTCGGCGAGCAGTTCGGCGAGCTTCAGGGACGCCGAGGGGTCCTTCTCGCTGGGCTTGAGCACGAAGGTGTTGCCGCAGGCGATGGCGATGGGGAACATCCACATCGGCACCATCGCCGGGAAGTTGAACGGCGTGATGCCGGCGACGACTCCGAGCGGCTGCCGGATCGCGGCCACGTCGACGCGGGTGGCGACCTGCGTCGACAGCTCGCCCTTCAGCTGCACGTTGATGCCGCAGGCCAGGTCGACGATCTCCAGGCCGCGGGCGACCTCGCCGAGGGCGTCGGAGTGCACCTTGCCGTGCTCGGCGGTGATCAGCTCGGCGATCTCGTCGCGGTGCGCGTCGAGCAGCGCCCGGAACTTGAACAGGATCGACGTGCGCTGGGCCAGCGAGGACTGGCCCCAGGTCCGGAACGCCTCCTTGGCGGCGGCGACGGCGGCGTCCACCTCCTCGACCGACGCGAAGGCGACCTTGGTGGTGACCTCGCCCGTCGCCGGGTCGGTCACCGGCCCGTAGGTGCCCGAGGCGCCCTCGACGGTCTTTCCGCCGATCCAGTGGTTGACGATCTTCGTCATGACCGAGTACTCCTTCGCAGATGGCGGCGTCGGGTCCAGACGTGCCGTTCGTACAGCTCGGGGCCGGTCCGCGGGTGAGGGCCGCGGTCCCAGCCACGAATACATCCATCAGCCGCGGGCCCCGTATGCGCCCGACACAGTGTCTGCGGTTCGGGTGCGTGCGTAGACACATGTTCCGGTGGGCGGCGGGGCCGGCCGTGTCCGGAGTGCGGGGGTACGGGGTTCGGGCCGGGGCCTCCGGCGCGGCGGCCGGGGCGGGCGGGGAGTCGGCGCCCGCGCCCCGCTCCTGCCAGGGCGGGGCCTGCCCCCGCGCCGGAGGCGGTCTTCTCCCCGGTTTCTAGTGCGGCGGGACATGCCTGTCAACAGTTTGTCCGGACATTCGGATGACTTCCTGGTGTCGTCCCGGCGAACGGCCACCGCGAGGCGGAACGGCCACCGCGAGGCGGCAGGGTCAACGCGCCGCGCCCGCGAGCCCGCGCACGCCTGTGCAGCACTCCTGTCACAAACGCCACCGCCGTGTCACAGGTGTCGCACGCACGCGGGTCTTCCGTCACACGCGCGCACGGCCCCTCTCCCGTCCCCGGGAGGCGTCGTTGACCGGTCACAGGCTTGGTGATCGCCAGCGCAGCGCCCGGCTCCCCGGACGGCCGTCCCCGGCCGCCGCCGCGGCGCGCGCGGGGAGGTGCAACGCATGACCGACCGCAGGCTCTGGTCGTACAAGGACATCGCGGCCCACATCCGGGTGCAGCCCGACACCGTACGGTCCTACCGCAAGCACGGGCTGCTGCCCCGCCGGACCACGTGGAGGCCGGCAAGCCCTACTGGTACGCCGACACGATCCGCGCCTGGGTGGCGTCCCGGCCGCGCAACCGGGGCCGGCGGCAGGAGTGACCCCGGACGAGGGCCCCGCCGGTCAGGTGCCGGCGGGGCCCTCGTCACGGCGACGACCCGACGTCACCACCACGGCTCGGCGTCACCGCCACGGCTCGACGACCGTCACGCCAGCCCCCCGGGCCGTGTCCATCGCGGCCAGGGCGGCGGGCGCCTGGGCCAGCGGGACGGCGGACGTCACCAGCAGGTCGGGGCGCAGGGCGCCGGTGCGCACGAGGTCCAGCATGGGCGGGTAGGTGTGGGCGGCCATGCCGTGGCTGCCGAGGATCTCGAGCTCCAGGGCGATGGCGCGGGCCATCGGCACCGGCGTGGTGCCGGTCGGCGACGGCAGCAGGCCGACCTGGACGTGCCGGCCGCGACGGCGCAGGCCGGCCACGGAGGCGGCGCACGTGGCGTCGGAGCCGAGGGCGTCGAGCGAGAGATGGGCCCCGCCGCCGGTGAGGTCGCGGACGGCCGCCGCGGTGTCCTCGGCCCGCGCCGCGTCCACGCACTCCACGGCGCCGAACCGCCGCGCCAGGTCCAGGGCGGCCCCGGACACGTCCACGGCGACGACCCGGGCGCCCGAGGCGGCCGCGATCATCACGGCCGACAGGCCGACCCGCCGCAGCCGTGGACGGCGACCCACTCGCCCGCCGCGACCCGGCCCTGCTGCACGACGGCCCGGAAGGCGGTGGCGAACCGGCAGCCGAGGGACGCGGCCGTCGCGAAGCTCATGTCGTCGGGGACGGCCACGAGGTTCACGTCGGCGTGGTCGAGCGCCACGTACTCGGCGAACGAACCCCAGTGGGTGAAGCCGGGCTGGGTCTGGCGCTCGCACACCTGCTGGTCGCCGGCAGCGCAGGCGGCACAGGTGCCGCAGGCGCAGACGAACGGGACGGTGACCCGGTCTCCGGGACGCCACGCGGTGACCCGGTCGCCGACCGCCTCGACGACGCCGGCCAGTTCGTGGCCCGGTACGTGCGGGAGCACGATGTCCGGATCGTGGCCCTGCCAGCCGTGCCAGTCGCTGCGGCACAGGCCGGTGGCCTCCACCCGCACCACCGCGCCGTGTTCCGCCGGCCGGGGGTCCGGCACCCGACGCACCTCGGCGGGCTCACCGAACCGCTCGAACACCACCGCCCGCATGTCTCGCCCTCGCCTTCCGCTCGCGCACCGGCACGGCGGGGCCGTCGCCGCGCGACGGCCCGAGGCCGGTGTCCTCGACGGAACGCTAGCCGTCCGGTTCCAGGACACCCCGGCCGCCCCGCCCGGACGCCCTGCCGCTCTCCCCGCCGGCCGCCGGTGCGGCTTCCGGGACGGCTACCCCCTGGGGGTACGGTGGAGGCGTGTGATCCGGCCAGGGTCGACCGGCCCCGGTCCCGGGTACCCGCCCCCACGTTCCGACGAGGAGTTGCGACATGACCGCCCACACCGACACCCCGGTTCCGTCACCACCGTCTACAAGGTGAGCGGGATGAGCTGCGGCCACTGCGAGGGCGCCGTCTCGGGGAGATCTCCGAGCTCCCCGGCGTCAGCTCGGTCAAGGCCGTGGCCTCGACCGGCGAGGTCACCGTCGTCTCCGCGGCGCCCCTGGACGAGGCGGCCGTGCGCGCCGCCGTGGACGAGGCGGGCTTCGAGCTCGTCGGCACGGCCTGAGCGGCACACCCGACCGCCACCGCAGTCCCTCCGGCCGGGCCGCGCCCCGCGGGCACGGCCCGGCCGGCCGTCTGGAGCCCGGACCATGACCAGCACCACCGAAGGCACCCCCTCCCCGCGCCCGGCACCGGGACCGACCCCGGATCCGCGACCGGCACCGGCACCGAGAGCGGTCTCGCGGAGGTCGAGCTGCGCATCGGCGGCATGACCTGCGCCTCCTGCGCGGCTCGCGTCGAGAAGAAGCTCAACCGCATGGAGGGCGTCACCGCCACGGTGAACTACGCGACGGAGAAGGCCCGGATCAGCCACCCGCCGGGCGTCGACGTCGCCGACCTGATCGCCACCGTCGTGAAGACCGGGTACACCGCCGAGGCTCCCCCGCCGCCGCAGCCGCGGCCGGCCCGCGAGGACCCGGCCGCCGAGGGGACGGGAACCGGGACGCCCGGCGAGGCGGGAGCGTCCGGCTCCGCCTCCCCGTCCGGATCCACGTCCGGCTCCCCCTCCGCGTCCGGGGCGTCCGGCACGCCGGGCTCGGCCTCGAGGCCGGGCGGCGGACCCGGAACTGTCCGCTCTGCGCCGGCGCCTCGCCGTCTCCGCCCTGCTCGCCGCCCCCGTCGTCCTGCTCGCCATGGTCCCGGCGCTGCAGTTCGACAACTGGCAGTGGCTGTCGCTCACCCTGGCGGCGCCCGTCGTCGTCTGGGCGGCCTGCCCTTCCACCGCGCCGCCTGGACCAACCTGCGGCACGGCGCGGCCACCATGGACACCCTCGTCTCGCTCGGCACCCTGGCGGCGTTCGGCTGGTCGCTGTGGGCGCTGTTCCTCGGCGACGCGGGCATGCCCGGCATGCGGCACACGTTCGAGCTCACCGTCTCCCGCACCGACGGCGCCTCCGCCATCTACCTCGAAACGGCCGCCGGTGTCACCGCGTTCCTGCTGCTCGGCCGCTACCTGGAGGCCCGCTCCAAACGGCGCGCGGGCGCCGCGCTGCGGGCGCTGATGGAACTGGGCGCCAAGGACGTGGCGGTGCTGCGCGACGGGCGCGAGGTCCGGATCCCGGTGGACCGCCTGGCGGTCGGCGACCGGTTCGTCGTACGGCCGGGCGAGAAGATCGCCACCGACGGGACGGTCGTGGAGGGCGCCTCCGCGATCGACGCCGCCCTGCTGACCGGCGAGTCCGTGCCGGTCGACGTGGGCGTCGGCGACGGCGTGACCGGGGCCACGGTCAACGCCGGGGGCCGGCTCGTGGTCGAGGCCACCCGGGTGGGCGCCGACACGCAGCTGGCGCGGATGGCGAAGCTGGTGGAGGACGCGCAGAGCGGCAAGGCCGAGGTGCAGCGGCTCGCCGACCGGATCTCCGGGGTCTTCGTGCCGGTGGTGCTGCTGATCGCGGCCGGCACCTTCGGCGGCTGGCTGGGCGCCACCGGCGACACCGTCGCCGCGTTCACGGCGGCCGTCGCCGTGCTGATCATCGCCTGCCCGTGCGCGCTGGGGCTGGCCACACCGACCGCGCTGCTGGTCGGCACCGGCCGCGGTGCCCAGCTCGGCATCCTGATCAAGGGCCCGGAGGTGCTGGAGTCGACGCGGCGCGTGGACACGGTCGTCCTGGACAAGACCGGCACCGTCACCACCGGCCGCATGACCCTGCACGAGGTCCACGCCGCCGAGGGCGTCGACGAGAAGCAGGTGCTGCGTCTCGCGGGCGCCGTGGAGCGGGCCTCCGAGCACCCGGTCGGCCGGGCGGTCGCCGCGGGCGCGGAAGAGCGGCTGGGCGCCCTGCCGGACGCCGAGGACTTCGCGAACGCACCGGGGCGGGGCGTACGCGCGCGCGTGGAGGGCCACGAGGTGGCGGTGGGGCGCCTCTTCGACACCCTGCCGGCGGACGTCGCCCGCGCCGTCGAGCAGGCCGAGCGGGACGGGCGCACGGCCGTCGTCGTGGGCTGGGACGGCGTGGCGCGCGGTGTCGTCGCCGTCGCCGACACGGTGAAGGAGACCAGCGCCCGGGCGGTGGCCGAGCTGCGGCGGCTCGGGCTGCGGCCCGTGCTGCTGACCGGGGACAACCGGCGCGTGGCCGAATCCGTCGCCCGGAGCGTCGGCATCGACGAGGTGATCGCCGAGGTGCTGCCGGAGGGCAAGGTCGACGCCGTGCGGCGGCTGCGCGCCGAGGGACGTACGGTCGCGATGGTCGGGGACGGCGTCAACGACGCCGCCGCGCTGGCCGCCGCCGACCTCGGGCTGGCGATGGGCACGGGCACGGACGCGGCGATCGAGGCGGCCGACCTGACGCTGGTCCGCGGGGACCTGCGGGTGGCCGCGGACGCCATCCGGCTCTCCCGCCGCACCCTGGGGACGATCAAGGGCAACCTCGTGTGGGCCTTCGGCTACAACGTGGCCGCGCTGCCGCTGGCCGCCGCCGGACTGCTGAACCCGATGATCGCCGGAGCGGCGATGGCCTTCTCGTCGGTCTTCGTGGTCACCAACAGCCTCCGGCTGCGGACCTTCCGCTGAGCCCGCCCTCCCTCTGGAGTCCGGCACGCCACTCACATAAGCTCTTCACAAGGCTCGCGCATCTTCCTTACGCTGGGTCTCGTTCGCTGAACCGGGTCTCTTGCGTACCTATCGGACATATGCAAGAGACGCAGATCACAGTGATGCGAACGTAACCATCGAAGGGGTTCGAAGGTCTAAGTTGACGATGTCGGGCAGCGTCTTGGGGGCGCATCCCGGCATCCGGGATGTCTTGGGGACTTCCCCGGAGATGCGTTGCCGGGGCACGTACACCGGGAAGCTTTGAGCGGCCCTCCCGGGCGTGCGCTGTCCCGGCAGACCGCACGCAGGTAAACACAGCGATTCAGGCGCTGTCCTCACAAGCGCCCGGCCCGGATCCCGTGGGGGAATCCGCACCGGGACATGGGAAGGCGCCCTGGTCGCCGGCCCGTGGGGGACCGGCGCGCCGGGCGCCTTCTTCTTCTTTTTCTTCTTCTTTCCGGTTGTACGGCGCACCCCGAAGGGGCGCGGGAACTGCGCGACCGGCTACATGCGGCCCGCAGTCGCCCACGCTCCTTCAGCGGCGAACCCTCGGGCGGACGGCGCCCCCACCGGCAGGTGTCAGCGCTCCTCGACCGGAACGAAGTCGCGCTCGACGACGCCCGTGTAGATCTGGCGCGGACGGCCGATCCGGGAGCCCGGCTCCTTGATCATCTCGTGCCACTGGGCGATCCAGCCCGGAAGGCGGCCGAGGGCGAACAGGACCGTGAACATCTCGGTCGGGAAGCCCATGGCCCGGTAGATCAGACCCGTGTAGAAGTCGACGTTCGGGTAGAGCTTGCGCTCGGTGAAGTAGTCGTCGGAGAGCGCGTGCTCCTCGAGCTTCAGCGCGATGTCGAGCAGCTCGTCGGACTTGCCGAGGGCGGAGAGCACGTCGTGCGCGGCAGCCTTGATGATCTTGGCGCGGGGGTCGAAGTTCTTGTAGACCCGGTGGCCGAAGCCCATCAGGCGGACGCCGTCCTCCTTGTTCTTCACCTTGCGGATGAAGGAGTCCACGTCGCCGCCGGAGTCGCGGATGCCCTCCAGCATCTCCAGCACCGACTGGTTGGCGCCGCCGTGCAGCGGGCCCCACAGGGCGTTGATGCCGGCCGAGATCGACGCGAACATGTTCGCCTGCGAGGAGCCGACCAGGCGGACCGTGGAGGTCGAGCAGTTCTGCTCGTGGTCCGCGTGCAGGATCAGCAGCTTGTCCAGCGCGGAGACGACGATCGGGTCCAGCTCGTACTCCTGGGCGGGGACCGAGAAGGTCATGCGCAGGAAGTTCTCGACGTAGGCCAGGTCGTTGCGCGGGTAGACGAACGGGTGGCCGACCGACTTCTTGTAGGCGTAGGCCGCGATCGTCGGAAGCTTGGCGAGCAGGCGGATGGTGGAGAGGTTGCGCTGCTGCTCGTCGAACGGGTTGTGGCTGTCCTGGTAGAAGGTGGACAGCGCCGAGACGACCGACGACAGCATGGCCATCGGGTGCGCGTCACGGGGGAAGCCCCGGTAGAAGTTCTTGACGTCCTCGTGCAGCAGGGTGTGCTGCGTGATGTCGTTCTGGAACGCGGTGAGCTGGTCGACGGTCGGCAGCTCGCCGTTGATCAGCAGGTAGGCCACCTCCAGGAAGGTGGAGCGCTCGGCCAGCTGCTCGATCGGGTAGCCGCGGTACCGGAGGATGCCCGCCTCGCCGTCCAGGTACGTGATCGCGGATTTATAGGCGGCCGTGTTGCCGTATCCGCTGTCCAGCGTCACCAGACCGGTCTGGGCGCGGAGCTTCCCGATGTCGAAGCCCTTGTCGCCGACGGTGCTGTCGATCACCGGGTAGGTGTACTCGCCGTCGCCGTACCGCAGTACTACAGAGTTGTCGCTCACGTCTTCCCTCACCGACGTAGTGCCTCATCTTCGAGGTGCCCTGACTGTCTCTACCATCCCCCACTTGGCTGAGGAGAGTGCACTCGGGTCGACCATCGGGCCTATCGGCGGCACTCAGTGCCGCCAACTTGCTCATCCTGCCCCTTCCTTCCCCGTCTGGAAGGGCTCTGTGACCTTTGCGACTCATTTGATCGATCATTTTTCGGCGAGGCGGAAGTCCAGCGCCGTGCAGCGCCAGCCCGCCGAGACCGTGCGCACCGCCTGTCCGATCGCCTTGCGCGAACCGACCAGGACGACCAGCTTCTTCGCCCGGGTGACGGCCGTGTAGAGCAGATTGCGCTGGAGCATCATCCAGGCGCCCGTGGTGACCGGGATCACCACCGCCGGGTACTCGCTGCCCTGGGAGCGGTGGATGGTCACCGCGTACGCGTGCGCCAGCTCGTCCAGCTCGTCGAACTCGTAGGCGACCTCCTCGTCCTCGTCGGTCAGCACCGTCAGGCGCTGGTCCACCGGGTCGAGCGAGGTGACGACGCCCACGGTGCCGTTGAAGACGCCGTTGGTGCCCTTCTCGTAATTGTTGCGGATCTGGGTGACCTTGTCGCCGACGCGGAACACCCGGCCGCCGAACCGCTTCTCGGGCACGTCGGGGCGGCCGGGGGTGACGGCCTGCTGGAGGAGGCCGTTGAGCGTGCCGGCCCGGCCGGGCCCCGGTGCATGGGGGCGAGGACCTGGACGTCGCGGCGCGGGTCGAGCCCGAACCGGGCCGGGATGCGCCGGGCCGCGACGTCGACGGTGAGCCGGCCGGCCTCCTCGGTGTCGTCCTCGACGAAGAGGAAGAAGTCCTTCATCCCGTCGGTGACCGGGTGCTGCCCGGCGTTGATCCGGTGGGCGTTGGTGACGACGCCGGACTGCTGGGCCTGGCGGAAGACGCGCGTGAGGCGCACGGCCGGGATCGGGCTGCCGTCGGCCAGCAGGTCCCGCAGCACCTCGCCGGCGCCGACGCTGGGCAGCTGGTCGACATCGCCGACGAAGAGCAGGTGGGCGCCCGGCGGAACGGCCTTGACCAGCTTGTTGGCCAGGAGGAGGTCCAGCATGGAGGCCTCGTCCACGACGACGAGGTCGGCGTCGAGCGGCCGGTCCCGGTCGTAGGCGGCGTCGCCCCGGGCTTCAGCTCCAGCAGACGGTGGACGGTGGAGGCCTCGGCGCCGGTCAGCTCGGCGAGGCGCTTGGCGGCGCGGCCGGTCGGGGCGGCGAGCACGACCTTCGCCTTCTTGGCGCGGGCCAGCTCCACGATGGAGCGGACGGTGAAGGACTTGCCGCAGCCCGGGCCGCCGGTGAGGACGGCGACCTTCTCGGTCAGGGCCAGCTTGACGGCGGCCTCCTGCTCGGGGCGAGGTCGGCACCGGTCCTGCCCTCAGCCAGCCGAGCGCCCGGTCCCAGGCGACGTCCCGGAACGACGGCATCCGGTCCTCGCCGGTGCGCAGGAGGCGCAGCAGCTGGGCGGAGAGGGACAGCTCGGCGCGGTGGAAGGGGACGAGGTAGATCGCGGTGACGGGGTCGCCCCGTCCGGCCCGGGACCCTCTCCCGTACGACTCCGGGTCGCCGCCGTCCTCCGGGGGCTCCGCCAGCTCCGCGAGGCACTCGATGACCAGGCCGGTGTCGACCTGGAGCAGCTTGACCGCGTCGGCGATCAGCTGCTCCTCGGGAGATAGCAGTGCCCCTGGTCGGCGGACTGCGACAGCGCGTACTGGAGCCCCGCCTTGACCCGCTCCGGGCTGTCGTGCGGGATGCCGACCGACTGGGCGATCTTGTCGGCGGTGAGGAAGCCGATGCCCACACGTCCGCGGCCAGCCGGTACGGCTGGTTCCTGACCACGGAGATCGAGGCGTCGCCGTACTTCTTGTAGATCCGCACGGCGATCGACGTCGACACCTCGACGGTCTGGAGGAAGAGCATGACCTCCTTGATCGCCTTCTGCTCCTCCCAGGCGTCGGCGATCTTCTTCGTCCGCTTGGGCCCGAGGCCGGGGACCTCGATGAGCCGCTTCGGCTCCTCCTCGATGACCTTGAGGGTGTCCAGCCCGAAGTGCTGCGTGATGCGGTCGGCGAAGACCGGCCCGATGCCCTTCACCAGGCCCGAGCCGAGGTAGCGCCGGATGCCCTGGACGGTGGCCGGCAGGACGGTCGTGTAGTTCTCCACGTGGAACTGCTTGCCGTACTGGGGGTGCGATCCCCAGCGCCCCTCCATCCTCAGGGACTCCCCGACCTGCGCCCCCAGCAGCGCGCCGACGACGGTCAGCAGGTCGCCGGCGCCCCTGCCGGTGTCGACGCGGGCGACCGTGTAGCCGTTCTCCTCGTTGGCGTACGTGATGCGCTCGAGCACGCCTTCGAGGACGGCGAGCCGCCGTTCACCGGGGCGGCGGGTGGCTGGTTGGGCATGATCCGACGGTACCGGTGGGGTGTGACAGCAGGACCGGCCGCTACGAGCGCTTCGGCCAGACCACCGCCTGTGCGACGACGACCCGTTCGCCGTCGAAGGTGACGGCGGGGCCCTCGTGGAGTTCGTAACCGAGCTCCAGCGCCTCGCTCACCCGCCGGCAGAACGAGGCGTCGTCCGGTCCGGTGAGGACGCGGTAGACGGGCAGCCCGTCGGGCGGCGCGCTCACGCGGAGACCCGTCCGGCGACCGGGCCCTCGCGGGGCCGTCGGCCCGCTTGAGGGCGTCGAGGAAGGACGCGAAAGCGGCGGCGGGAAAGGTGAGGGTGGCCCGGGCGGGGCCTTGGAGTCGCGGACGGCCACGTGGGTGCGGGTGTTCGCTATCTCCACGCACTCGTTGCCGTCGTCGGGGCCCGAGTAGGAGGACTTCCGCCAGCGGAGAGTCCGGAACGAACCCATGGTTCAGCCCTCCGGTTCCTGACGCTTGAGGCCGTCGAGAAAGGACGCGAAAGCGGCGGCGGGAAAGGAGAGGGTGGCCCGGGCGGGGGCCTTGGAGTCGCGGACGGCCACGCGGGTGCGGGTGTTCGCTATCTCCACGCACTCGTTGCCGTCGTCGGGGCCCGAGTAGGAGGACTTCCGCCAGTTGTCCACGGTCTTACAGCTCCTTCGCCAGCCGGTTGATGAAGTCGCGCGACCGTTCACGGTCGAGTGACACTTCCTCTACCTTACGAAAGCGAGTCCGGAAGGCGCTGAGCTGAGCTTCCGAATCGATGAAGGCCGAGCCGTGGGGCACGTCCCGTACCACGGTGTCCAGTTTGGGGACAGGGCCGCCCAGGTACGTCATGGTGCTCGCTGCCCTGGCGAAGCCGTCGAGGTCGAAGGGGATCACCCGTACCGTGATGGCGTCCGCCTCGGATAGCTCCAGGAGCTTCATGAGCTGAGTTCGCGTCGTGGCACGGTCGGCGACCCTGATGCGAAGCGCCGCCTCGTGGATCACCAGCTCGTACGGAACGGTGACCCTCTGGGACTCCATCCGATGCCTGACGCGGACTTCGAGCTCCTCATGCGTCAGTTCGGGCACTCGTCCGGAGAAGACGGCACGGGCGTACTCCTCCGTCTGCAAGAGGCCCGGGACGTAGAGGATCGCCACGTCACGCCGGAAGGTGGCGTGGTGGTTCAGCTCCGAGAGGTCCAGGAACGATGTGGCAGCAGCCCCCGGTACTCCTCCCACCAGCCGCGCGTGCGGTCGGTCGCCATGGCCACGAGGGCGTCGACGAACTTCTCGTCCGTGCACGAGTAGTGCGCCGCGAGGCGACGCAGCCGCTCCTCGCTCACGCCCGCGAGCCCGGACTCGATGTGACTGATCTGCACCCGGCTCACGCCGAGCAGCGCAGCCGCCTCGATGGCGGTGAGTCCTGCCGCGTCGCGCAGCCTGCGCAGTTCGACGGCCAGACGCATCTGCCGTGCGGTGGGTTCGCGTCTCAAGACCATCGACGGCTCCTCGGTTCAACGGGCGTGTCGATACAACCCGTTCGGGGTCAGATGAGGCAACCGGCTTGCCCTGTATGACATGTTAGCCCTACCGTCGGTGACGCACCGCACACGTAGCGCACCGGCCTCCGGAAGCGCACCGCTCCGTCCTGCCACGACGGCCGCGGCAATGACACCGGACGCCCGCTCGATCTCAACTCCCCTCGCCGACGAGGAGTCCGCATGCCCGAGCACGAACCGTGGGAGTATTCCCTCCACATCCCCAACGACCTCCGCGCGGTCACCGTCTGCCGCCGCACCCTCCGCCTGATCCTCACCCTGCACGGTCTGATCCGCCTCGCGGACGTCGCCGAACTGCTGGCGGCGGAGCTGGTCGCCAACGCCGTACGCCACACCAAGGGACCGGCGGCCCTCCGCGTCCGCTGGTCGGGAACCGGCACCCTGCGCATCGGCGCCTGGGACGCCGACCCCTCGCCGCCGGAGCCGCCGCGGCCGTTCGAGCAGGCGGCGGAGGCGGAGGAGGGCCGGGGCCTCGCCCTGGTGCGGGCCTGCGCCGACGTGTGGGGCTGGCAGCCGCTCGCCCGGGACGGCAACCGCGGCAAGTACGTGTGGTGCGAGGTCGCGAGCCCCGGGGAGGCGTCCTCGCCGGCCGCCTGACGGCACCCCGCCCGGCGGACGGCCGGAAGCCGCCGTTCCCCACCACGGTGTCGGCCATACTGATCGCATGATCGACGTGCCGCTCTCCGTGCTGGAAGTCGCGATGGTGCAGACCGGCACCCACGCCGCCGAGACCCTGCGCGACACCGCCGAGTTCGCCCGCCGGGTGGAGGGGATGGGCTACCGGAGGATCTGGTACGCCGAGCACCACCGCTCCCCCGCCATCGGCGCCTTCCCTCCCGTCGTCCTCATCGCCCACGCCGCCGCGGCGACCTCCACCGTCCGGCTGGGCTCCGGGGGCGTCCTCGCCCCCAACCACACGCCGATCATGCTGGCCGAGCAGTTCGCCACGCTCGCGGCGCTGCACCCCGACCGCGTCGACCTGGGGATCGGCCGGGGCCCGGGCACGCTGGACGAGCCCACGGCGCGGGCGCTGCGGCGCGGCGCGGAGCCGCCCACGGACGACGAGTACGGCGACGACGTGGCCGCCACCCTGGGGTTCCTGGCGGACGACGTCACCGCCCTCGGGGCGCTCCCCGAGCCCTGGCTCCTCGCCTCCAGCACCGCCGGTGCCGCCCTCGCCGCGCGCCTGGGCCTTCCGGTCGCCGTCGCCCACCACATCCGGCCCGACAACACCGCCGCCGTGATCGGCCACTACCGCGCCCACTTCACGCCGTCCCGCTGGTGCGCCGACCCGCGGGTCCTGCTGTGCGTGGAGACGGTGTGCGCCCCGACCGAGGAGGAGGCGGCCCGGCTCGCCGGCCCGATGAACGTCGTCAAGGCCGGACTGCTCAAGGGACGCAGCGACATCGCGTTCCCCACGCCCGCGCAGGCGGCCGAGCACCCGTTCACGGACGAGGAGCGGCGGGGCCTGGACGGCTTCCGCGCCCATCAGGCGTACGGCACTCCCCGGCCGTGGTGGGGCGACTCTCGGAGCTGGTCGAGAGCACCGGCGCGCAGGAGCTGATGCTGGTCACCCCGTGTACGACCTGGAGCACCGGCTCCGCTCCTGCGAACTGGTCGCCCGGCACGCGGGCGTACCGGCCCCCGTCGGGCACTGATCCGCCGGCCGGCATCCGGCGTCGACCGCTGACCCGCCGGCCCGTGCCGGGCACTGCCCCGCCCACCGGTCGGCGCACCGTTTTCGGTCACGCCCGGATCCCGGCCGCCCCCGGCCACGAGCCACCGCCCCGCACGGTCACGAGCCGCCGCCCGCACGGTCACGAGCCGCCGCCCCGCACGGTCACGATTGGGTCTCGGGCCTTCGGCCACCCTTGCGCCCCGCCTGTGTAATCGTTTCCAATCCCGGGTGTAAACGATTCCACGAGGAGGTGGAAGCGGTATGGCCGGGATCAAGGACGTCGCCGCGCGGGCGGGGGTGTCCGTCGCCACGGTGTCGCGGGTCCTCAACGGGCACCCCGCCGTCAGCGACGCCGCACGCACGCGCGTGCTGGCCGCCGTCGAGGAACTGGGGTACCGGCCGAACGCCGTCGCCCGGTCATTGCGGACGGACCAGACCCGCACCCTCGGGCTGGTCATCAGCGACGTGCTGAACCCCTACTTCACCGAGCTGGCCCGGTCCGTCGAGGAAGAGGCCCGCGCGCTCGGCTACAGCGTGATCATCGGCAACGCCGACGAGCGGCCCGACCTCCAGGACCACCACGTCACGACACTGCTGGACCGGCGGATCGACGGGCTCCTCGTCTCGCCCACCGACGGCGGCTCCCCGCGGATGCTGGAGGCGGCGCGGGCCGGGACCCCGATGGTGTTCGTGGACCGGTGGATCCCGGGCGTCGACGTGCCGGTGGTGCGGGCCGACGGCAAGGGCGCCGTACGGGAACTGGTCGCACACCTGTACCGGCTCGGGCACCGGCGGCTGGCCATCATCGCGGGACCGGCCGCCACCACCACCGGGCGGGAGCGCGTGGACGCCTTCCGGGAGGCGCTGGCCGCGCACGGCCTGCCCCTCCCCGACGCCTACGTCGGCCAGGGCGACTTCCAGGCCGAGAGCGGGCGGCGGGTCACCGAGGGCTTCCTCGACCTGCCCGAGCCGCCCGAGGTCGTGTTCGCCGCCGACAACCTGATGGCGCTCGGCGCGCTGGACGCCGTACGCGCGCGCGGGCTGCGGGTCCCGGACGACCTCGCCCTGGCCGCGTTCGACGACATCCGGTGGTTCGTGCACACCGACCCGCCGATCACCGCCGTCGCCCAGCCACGGGCGAGCTGGGGCGGGCCGCCGTGCGGGCCCTGGTCGACCGGATCGAGGGACGGCCCGGTGCGTCGGTCACCCTGCCGGCACGGCTCGTCGTGCGCCGCTCGTGCGGCGAACCGGCGGCGCCCGCGCGGCCGTCCCGCCCGCCTCCCCCTCCGCCCCGTCCCCCTCCCCCGTACGAAGGAGTACGACGTGAGCAACCCGGACGAGTTGCTGCGCATCGAGGGCATCCGCAAGACCTTCCCCGGCGTGGTCGCGCTCGACGGCGTGGACTTCGACCTGCGCCGGGGCGAGGTGCACGTGCTGCTCGGTGAGAACGGCGCGGGCAAGAGCACGCTCATCAAGATGCTCTCCGGCGCCCACACCCCCGACGCCGGGCGGATCCTCGTCGGCGGCGAAGAGGTGCGCATCCACGGCGCGCTGGACTCCGAGCGCCTCGGGATCGCCACCATCCACCAGGAGTTCACCCTCGTCCCGGACCTGACCGTCGCCGAGAACATCTTCCTCGGGCGGCAGCCGCGCCGGTTCGGGGTGATCGACCGCAGGCGGATGGAGGCGGAGGCCGAGGTCCTGCTCCGGCGGGTCGGGGTCGACGTCCCGCCACGCGCGCGTGTCCGCGAACTCGGCATCGCCCGGCTCCAGATGGTGGAGATCGCGAAGGCGCTCAGCCTGGACGCGCGCGTGCTCATCATGGACGAGCCGACCGCCGTGCTCACCTCCGAGGAGGTCGAGAAGCTGTTCGCCATCGTGCGGCGGCTGCGGGAGGACGGGGTCGGGATCGTCTTCATCACCCACCACCTGGAGGAGATCGCCGCCCTCGGCGACCGGGTCACCGTCATCCGGGACGGCCGGAGCGTCGGGCAGGTACCGGCCTCCACGCCCGAGGACGAACTGGTGCGGCTCATGGTCGGGCGGTCGATCGAGCAGCAGTACCCGCGGGAACCCGCCGACCGGGGCGGGGCGTTGCTCACGGTGGAGGGACTGACCCGCGACGGCGTCTTCCACGACGTCAGCTTCGAGGTGCACGCCGGTGAGGTCGTCGGCATCGCGGGCCTCGTCGGCGCCGGGCGGACCGAGGTCGTCCGGGCCGTGTTCGGCGCCGACCCGTACGACGCGGGAGCCGTGACCGTCGCGGGGACGCGGCTGCGGCGGCACGACGTGAACGCCGCCATGGCCGCCGGCATCGGCCTCGTGCCCGAGGACCGCAAGGGCCAGGGGCTGGTGCTGGACGCCTCCGTCGAGGAGAACCTCGGGCTGGTCACCCTGCGGTCGGCCACCCGCGCGGGGCTCGTCGACCTCAAGGGCCGGCGGGCGGCCGCGGCCCGGATCGCCGAGCAGCTCGGCGTGCGGATGGCGGGCCTCGGCCAGCACGTGCGCACGCTGTCCGGCGGCAACCAGCAGAAGGTCGTCATCGGCAAGTGGCTGCTGGCCGACACCAGGGTGCTGATCCTCGACGAGCCGACGCGCGGCATCGACGTCGGCGCGAAGGTCGAGATCTACCAGCTGATCAACGAGCTGACGGCCGCCGGCGCCGCCGTGCTGATGATCTCCAGCGATCTGCCCGAGGTGCTCGGCATGAGCGACCGGGTGCTGGTCATGGCGCAGGGCCGGATCGCCGGCGAACTCGCCGCCGAGGACGCCACCCAGGACGCCGTGATGGCACTGGCCGTCAGCAACCCCGCCGGCAACGGAACCAGCAACGGAACGGAGGCCTCCCGTGGCCACTGACACGCTCAAGAAGCCCGCGGGCGCGCGGGGCACCTCCGGCGGTCTGCGCCGCCTGCTGCTCGACAACGGCGCGCTGACCGCGCTGATCGTCCTCGTCGTCGCGTTGTCGGCGCTGTCGGGCGACTTCCTCACCGCCGACAACCTGCTCAACGTCGGCGTGCAGGCGGCGGTGACCGCGATCCTCGCCTTCGGCGTGACCTTCGTGATCGTGTCCGCGGGCATCGACCTGTCGGTCGGCTCGGTCGCCGCGCTGTCGGCCACCGTGCTGGCCTGGACCGCGACGGAGGCCGGGGTGCCGGTGCCGCTGGCGGTGGTGCTGGCGGTCGCCACCGGCATCGCCTGCGGCCTGGTCAACGGTGTCCTCATCTCGTACGGGAAGCTGCCGCCGTTCATCGCGACGCTGGCCATGCTGTCGGTCGCGCGCGGTCTGTCGCTGGTCGTCTCCCAGGGCTCGCCGATCGCCGTCCCGGAGTCCGTCTCGCACCTCGGGGACACGCTGGGCGGCTGGCTTCCGGTGCCCGTGCTGGTGATGGTCGTCCTGGGGCTGGTCACGGCGTTCGTCCTCGGCCGGACGTACATCGGCCGGTCGATGTACGCGATCGGCGGCAACGAGGAGGCCGCCCGGCTGTCGGGGCTGCGGGTGAAGCGGCAGAAGCTCGCCATCTACGCGTTCTCCGGGCTGTTCGCCGCCGCCGCGGGCATCGTGCTCGCCGCCCGGCTGTCCTCGGCGCAGCCGCAGGCCGCGCAGGGCTACGAACTGGACGCCATCGCCGCCGTCGTCATCGGCGGTGCCTCGCTCGCGGGCGGCACCGGCCGGGCCTCCGGCACCCTGGTGGGCGCGCTGATCCTGGCGGTGCTGCGCAACGGCCTCAACCTGCTGTCCGTGTCGGCGTTCTGGCAGCAGGTCGTCATCGGCGTCGTCATCGCCCTGGCGGTGCTGCTGGACACGGCGCGGCGCAAGGCCGGGGCGACCACGCCGGCGGCGGGCGCCTCCGGCACCGGCAGGGGCCGGCAGGCGCTGACGTACGTGATCGCGGCCGTGGTGGCGGTGGCGGTCGTCGGCGCGACCTCGCTGCTGCACGGCGGTTCCTCCGCGGGGAAGACGCAGAAGGTCGGCCTGTCGCTGTCGACCCTCAACAACCCGTTCTTCGTGCAGATCCGGGCGGGTGCCGAGGAGCGCGCCGAGGAGCTGGGCGTCGACCTGACGGTCACGGACGCGCAGAACGACGCCTCGCAGCAGGCCAACCAGCTGCAGAACTTCACCAGCGGCAGCCTGTCGTCGATCGTCGTCAACCCGGTGGACTCCGACGCGGCCGGGCCCGCGGTGCGCGCGGCGAACAAGGCCGGCATCCCGTCATCGCCGTCGACCGCGGCGTCAACAAGGCCGACACAGCCGCGCTGGTGGCCTCCGACAACGTCGAGGGCGGCGTGCTGGGCGCCCGTGCGCTGGCCGAGAAGCTCGGCGGCAAGGGCAGGATCGTCATCCTCCAGGGGCAGGCGGGAACCTCCGCCAGCCGGGAGCGGGGCGCCGGGTTCGCCGAGGGGCTGAAGGAGTACCCGGGCATCGAGGTCGTGGCCCGGCAGCCCGCGGACTTCTACCGCACCAAGGGCCTGGACGTGATGACCAACCTCCTCCAGGCGCACCCCGACATCGACGGTGTCTTCGCGGAGAACGACGAGATGGCGCTCGGCGCGATCAAGGCGCTCGGCGCGAAGGCCGGGAAGTCGGTGCAGGTGGTCGGGTTCGACGGTACGCCGGACGGGCTGAAGGCGGTCCAGGAGGGCACGCTGTACGCATCCGTGGCGCAGCAGCCCAAGGAGTTGGGCAGGATCGCGGTGGAGAACGCGCTGCGCGCGGCCGAGGACGAGAAGACCGAGGAGACGGTGAAGGTGCCGGTGAAGGTGGTCACGAAGGAGAACGTGGCCGGGTTCGGCGGCTGAGCCACCGGCGTGCGGGCGGGCGGTCGAGGTGACCGCCCGCTCCGGCCGTGCGGGCCATGGAGAACGCGGGGAGACACGGGCAGAGTGGGGAGACAACCCATGTACGACTACGACCTCCTGGTCGTGGGGTCGGCCAACGCCGACCTGGTGATCGGCGTCGAGCGGCGCCCGGGGGCCGGGGAGACGGTGCTCGGCTCGGACCTGGCCGTCCACCCGGGCGGCAAGGGCGCCAACCAGGCGGTGGCCGCCGCCCGGCTCGGCGCCCGTACGGCGCTGCTGGCGCGGGTCGGCGACGACGACTACGGCCGGCTGCTGCTCGCCTCCCAGCGGGCGGCCGGCGTGGACACGGTGGGCGTGCTGGTCGGCGAGGCGCCGACCGGTGTCGCGCTGATCACGGTGGACCCGTCCGGGGACAACAGCATCGTGGTGTCGCCGGGGGCGAACGGCCGGCTGACGCCGGGGGACGTACGCGCCGCCGCGAGCCTCTTCCACGCCTCGCGGGTGGTCTCCGCGCAGCTGGAGATCCCGATGGAGACGGTGGTGGAGGTGGTGCGGAGCCTGGCGCCGGGCAGCCGGTTCGTGCTGAACCCGTC
The DNA here is from genome assembly GCA_003248315.1 of Streptomyces sp. SW4. Taxonomy (GTDB): domain Bacteria; phylum Actinomycetota; class Actinomycetes; order Streptomycetales; family Streptomycetaceae; genus Streptomyces. The sequence goes on along the minus strand of QKWM01000004.1, from coordinate 3,207,757 downwards.
CCCACCGCGTGCCCTGCCGCGCGAGGTGATGGACGCCTGCGATCCGCTGATCGTCAACGAGCACGAGGCGCGGGTGCTGCTCGGCGGCTCGCTGGTGAGCGAGGAACCGGAGGACTGGGCGCGCATCCTGCTGGCGAAGGGGCCGCGCTCGGTGGTCGTCACGCTGGGCGCCGAGGGTGCGCTGGTGGCGTCGGCGGAAGGGGTGGCGCGCGTGCCGTCGGTGAAGGTGGACGCCGTGGACACCACGGGTGCCGGTGACGCGTTCACCGCGGCGCTGGCCTGGCGGCTGGGCACGGGCGCCCCGCTCGCCGAGGCGGCGGCGTACGCGGCCCGGGTGGGGGCGGCGGCCGTGACGCGGGCGGGCGCGCAGGAGTCGTACCCGACGGCGGCGGAGGTCGAGGCGCTGTGAAGCGCGCGGGGATCCTCAACCGCCATCTGGCCGGCGCCCTGGCCGCGCTGGGCCACGGCGACGGGGTGCTGGTGTGCGACGCGGGCATGCCGGTACCGGACGGGCCGCGGGTGGTGGACCTGGCGTTCCGGGCGGGGGTGCCGTCCTTCGCGGAGGTGCTGGACGGCCTGCTGGCGGAGCTGGTGACGGAGGGGCGACGGCGGCGCAGGAGGTGCGCCACGCCAATCCGGAGGCGGCGGCCCTGCTGGCGGGGCACTTCCCGCGCTGGAGCTGGTCCCGCACGAGCGCCTCAAGGCCCTGTCGGCCTCCGCCCGCCTGGTCGTCCGCACGGGCGAGGCCCGCCCGTACGCCAACGTCCTCCTGCGCTGCGGCGTCTTCTTCTGACCGCCCCCGCACCCGGACAGCTTCGAGGGGGCCGGATCACGGACCCGACCCCCTCGGGGTTTCCCCTCCTGCCAGGACCCTCGCGAATCCCCCGGATCCCCCACCGAGGCGCCCTGATGCCAAGTACGACCGGCGGAAGGGGGAAGGGTTGCACGGACCGCCGAAGATTTTCTCCGCCGACTCTCGCGAGGAACTGTGAACCAAGAGCCCGTCCTCGATGCCGCTGCCTGGACGTCGGCCGTGCTCGACCTGTTCGGCGGAGGCTGGACGTTCGCGGCCGTGGGGCCGAGAAGCCACGGAAACTGGCTCCTCGACGTGGCTGCGGTCATGGCGCTGCGGACCGAGGATCCACGCCACTGGCTGTCGGTCGACCATGCGCCGGAGATCAATGAGGACCCCAGCGGCATCGGGTCCCCCTTCATGCCCTGGAGCGCCGACCGGCTCGCGGACTCCCTGTACGAGGTCGAGAGAGACCCGGCCGGCCGGCTCCTTGTCGCGCTCCAGGGAGACGGGTACCAAGCCGCCGCGATCCCGGACTTCGAGCAGCGAAGGGACGCCCTCCTCACCAGCTCCCGGAAGATCCTCTCCCGCTTCGGACCGGACGGCCGCTTCTTCACCAACGCGGCGGACGCCCAGGGCAATCCGAAGGCCGATCTGCTGAACCCCAGCGCGGAGTGGGCGTGTCTCTCCGTGTACACCACCGACTGCGGCCTCGTCGCCGTGTCGGACACGGAGGTCGGCGTCTTCTGGGCGTTCTGGGAAGACTGAGGGTCCGGCGTGCCCGCCCGCTCCGCCACCTGCCCCGGCCGCGGGGGTTACATCGCGTGGGCCAGGAAGCGGGTCGTGGTTTCCTTCAGGACTTCTCTGCCGTCGCGGGACCACAGCTGCTCGTTGAAGAGTTCCACCTCGATGGGGCCCGTGTAGCCGGCCGACTCGACGTGGGTGCGCCAGGTGCGCAGGTCGATCGTGCCGTCGCCGAGCTGGCCGCGGCCGTTGAGGACGCCCTCGGGGAGGGGGTGGTCCAGTCGGCGAGCTGGAAGGTGTGGATGCGGCCGGAGGCGCCCGCGCGGGCGATCTCGGCGGGGCCCGGTCGTCCCACCAGATGTGGTACGTGTCCACCGTGACGCCCACCTGTTCGGCCGGGAAGCGTTCGGCCAGGTCGAGGGCCTGGGTGAGGGTGGAGACGACACAGCGGTCGGCGGCGTACATGGGGTGCAGCGGCTCGATGGCCAGGCGGACGCCGCGTTCGGCGGCGTAGGGGCGAGGACGGCGAGGGCGTCGGCGATGCGTTCGCGGGCGCCGTGCAGGTCCTTGCTGCCGGGCGGGAGGCCGCCGGAGACCAGGACGAGGGTGTCGGTGCCGAGGGTGGCGGCCTCGTCGATCGCGGCGTGGTTGTCGCCGAGCGCCTCGGCCCGCGGGACCGGGTCGAGGTCGGTGAGGAAGCCGCCCCGGCACAGCGTGGTGACGGTCAGGCCCGCGTCGCGCATCAGCTTGGCCGCGGCCTCCACTCCGTAGGCCTGGACGGGCTCGCGCCACAGGCCGACGTTGCGGATGCCGAGTGCGGCGCAGGCGTCGGCCAGTTCCGGCAGGGACAGCTGCTTGACCGTCATCTGGTTGACGGAGAAGCGGGTCAGGTCTGCGGTCACCGGGTCACTCCGTACATCTCCAGCAGGGTCCGCATCCGTTCCTCGGCCCGCTTGGGTCCGGGAACAGGCCGAGGCCGTCGGCGAGTTCGTAGGCGCGGGCCAGGTGCGGCAGGGAACGGGCCGACTGGAGGCCGCCGACCATGGTGAAGTGGTCCTGGTGGCCGGCCAGCCAGGCCAGGAGGACCACGCCCGTCTTGTAGAAGCGGGTGGGGCCTCGAAGAGGTGGCGGGACAGTTCGACGGTGGGGTCGAGGAGTTCGCGGAAGCCGGTGACGTTCCCGGTGTCGAGGACCCGGACCGCCTCGGCCGCCAGCGGGCCCAGCGGGTCGAAGATGCCCAGCAGGGCGTGGCTGAAGCCCTGCTCGTCGCCCGCGATCAGCTCGGGGTAGTGGAAGTCGTCGCCGGTGTAGCAGCGCACGCCCTGCGGGAGGCGGCGGCGCAGGTCGACCTCGCGCCGGGCGTCGAGGAGGGACACCTTGATGCCGTCGACCTTGTCGGGGTGGGCGGCGATGACCTCCAGGAAGGTGTCGGTGGCGGCGTCCAGGTCGGACGAGCCCCAGTAGCCCTCCAGCGCGGGGTCGAACATGGGGCCGAGCCAGTGCAGGATCACCGGTTCGGCGGCCTGGCGGAGCAGGTGGCCGTAGGTCTCCAGGTAGTCCTCGGGCCGGACGCGGCCTTCGCCAGGGCGCGGGAGGCCATCAGGATCGCCTGGGCGCCCGCCTCCTCCACGACCGCGAGCTGCTCCTCGTAGGCGGCGCGGACCTCGGCGAGCGTGCCCGAGGCCAGCTGGTCGGTGCCGACGCCGCAGGCGATCCGGCCGCCGACCGCCTTGGCCTCGGCGGCGGAGCGGCGGATCAGTTCGGCGGCGCCCGCCCAGTCCAGGCCCATGCCGCGCTGTGCGGTGTCCATCGCCTCGGCGACACCGAGGCCGTGCGCCCACAGGTGACGGCGGAAGGCGAGGGTGGCGTCCCAGTCGACGGCGGCCGGCGAGTCGGGCGACACGTCGGCGTACGGGTCGGCGACGACGTGCGCCGCGGAGAAGACCGTACGGGAGGTGAAAGCGCTTCCGGGAGTGAGGGCGAGGGGGTCGGTGCGGGGCTCGTAGGCGCGCAGTTCGCCGCCGGGTCCGGGCAGGTGGAGGGTCACAGCGCGATCTCCGGTACGTCGATGCGGCGGCCCTCGGCCGAGGACTTCAGGCCCAGTTCGGCGAGCTGGACGCCGCGGGCGCCGGCCAGCAGGTCCCAGTGGTAGGGGGCGTCGGCGTACACGTGCTTGAGGAACAGCTCCCACTGGGCCTTGAAGCCGTTGTCGAACTCCTGGTTGTCCGGGACTTCCTGCCACTGGTCGCGGAAGGAGTACGTGGCCGGGATGTCCGGGTTCCAGACCGGCTTCGGGGTGGCGCTGCGGTGCTGGACGCGGCAGGTGCGCAGGCCCGCGACGGCCGATCCCTCGGTGCCGTCGACCTGGAACTCGACGAGTTCGTCGCGGTTGACGCGGACCGCCCAGGAGGAGTTGATCTGGGCGACGGCGCCGCCGTCGAGCTCGAAGATGCCGTAGGCGGCGTCGTCGGCGGTGGCGTCGTAGGGCTTGCCGTTCTCGTCCCAGCGCTGCGGGATGTGGGTGGCGGTGAGGGCCTGGACGGAGCGCACCCGGCCGAACAGCTCGTGCAGCACGTACTCCCAGTGCGGGAACATGTCGACGACGATGCCGCCGCCGTCCTCCGCGCGGTAGTTCCAGGAGGGTCGCTGGGACTCCTGCCAGTCGCCCTCGAACACCCAGTAGCCGAACTCGCCGCGCACGGAGAGGATCCGGCCGAAGAAGCCGCCGTCGATCAGGCGCTTGAGCTTGAGCAGGCCCGGCAGGAACAGCTTGTCCTGGACGACGCCGTGCTTGATCCCGGCCTCGTTCGCCAGCCGGGCCAGCTCCAGGGCGCCGTCGAGGCCGGTCGCGGTGGGCTTCTCGGTGTAGACGTGCTTGCCCGCGGCGATCGCCTTCCTGATCGCCTCCTCGCGGGCCGACGTCACCTGGGCGTCGAAGTAGACGCCGACGCTCTCGTCGGCGAGGACGGCGTCGAGGTCGGTGGAGACGTGCTCCAGGCCGTGCTTCTCGGCGAGCGCCCTGAGCGCGTGCTCCCGGCGGCCGACCAGGACCGGCTCCGGCCACAGCACGGTGCCGTCGCCGAGGTGGAGGCCGCCCTGTTCGCGCAGGGCCAGGATGGAGCGGACCAGGTGCTGGCGGTAGCCCATGCGCCCGGTGACGCCGTTCATGGCGATACGCACCGTCTTGCGTGTCACGTCATTCCCTTCGTACGCGTCGTACGCGTCCCCGCGCGCCGCAGAAGCCCCGGCGGTCACGTCGCCGGCTGACTGGTGAGCGCCGCAGCAAGCGCTTTCTATCGGTGACGAAGCTAGCCTGTGGACGGTGGTCCGGACAAGACTGCCGCCGGGGCGAGTTGTTCGAGCGGGCGAACAACGGGGGCGACGGGCCCTCACGAGACGGGGGCGACAGCCCTAAGGTCCCGGTATCCCTGTGGGTGAGCGACGAAGCGTCGGCGAGACGCGCGACCGGAGGACGAGGACATGACGGTGACCCTGGCGGACGTGGCGGCCCGCGCGCAGGTGTCCCCCGCGACGGTGTCGCGCGTGCTGAACGGGAACTACCCCGTGGCCGCGTCCACCCGTGAGCGGGTGCTGAAGGCGGTCGACGAACTGGACTACGTGCTCAACGGACCGGCGAGCGCCCTGGCCGCCGCGACGTCCGACCTGGTCGGCATCCTGGTCAACGACATCGCCGACCCGTTCTTCGGGATCATGGCGAGCGCCATCCAGTCCGAGATCGGCGGGCCCGGCGGCAGAGCCGGCGGCGAGAGACTCGCCGTGGTCTGCAACACCGGCGGCTCCCCGGAGCGCGAGCTGACCTACCTCACGCTGCTGCAACGCCAGCGGGCGGCGGCCGTCGTGCTGACCGGCGGTGCCGTGGAGGACCCGGCGCACCAGGCGGCCGTCGCGGCCAAGCTGCGCAAGCTGGCGGACGCCGGGACGCGCGTGGTGCTCTGCGGCCGGCCGCCGGCGCCGGGACCGGGGCGGTCGCGCTGACCTTCGACAACCGCGGGGGCGGGCAGGCCCTGACCGAGCACCTGATCGGTCTCGGCCACCGCCGCCTCGGCTACATCGCCGGCCCCCAGGAGCGGACCACGACCCGCCACCGCCTCGAGGGCCACCGGGCCGCGCTCGCCGCGCACGGCCTGGAGGACGACCCGCGCCGCACGGTCCACGGCCGCTACGACCGGCAGTCCGGCTACGAGGCCACGCTCGAACTCCTGCGCAGGGACGCCTCGCTCACGGCGGTCGTCGCCGCGAACGACTCCGTCGCCCTCGGCGCCTGCGCGGCCCTGCGCGACTCGGGGCTGCGGATTCCGCAGGACGTGTCCGTGGCGGGCTTCGACGACCTGCCGTTCAGCATCGACGCCGTGCCCGCCCTGACGACGGTGCGCCTGCCGCTCGCCGAGGCGGGCGCGCGCGCCGGGCGCGTCGCCATGGGCCGCGAGGAGCCGCCGCCCGGGGGCATCGCGACGGTGCGGGGCGAGCTGATGGTGCGCGGATCGACGGCGGCACCGCGGGGGTGAGCCGCCGGCGGCGGAAGCCTCCGCGGCCGGCGTCGCGGACACTCCCCGCGGGCCTGACGCGCCGGCCCTCCGGCTACGGCGCGTACTGCGCCTCCCCGTTCCCCAGGGACCAGTCGATCGAGGCGTTCTCCGTCAGCGTCACGAACACGTTGCGCGGCTCCGTGCCCGCGTACTCCTCCGCCAGTTCGGCGATGCGCCGGTACAGCGCCCGCTTCCGGTCGGGTGTGCGCCCCGCGCGCAGGGTGATCGCCACGTACACGATCCCCTCGTCACGGCGGACCCCGAGGTAGTCGCCGTACCGGAGGGTGCTCGTGGTGCCGTCGTGGTCGGTCAGCACCTGGAAGTGGTCGTCGGGCGGGACGCCGAGGACCTCCACCAGCGCGTCGTGCACGGCCCGGCCGAGGGCGGAGAGGCGGTCGGGCCGGCCCGCAGCGCGTCGATGCGGACGAAGGGCATGGCGGCGTCCTTTCGCAGGGCGGCGAGGCTGTCTGCCGCGTACCTCGACGATGACTGTACATACCACCGGTTGTGCGACGGCCCCGGGCGCCGGCCGTGGACGGCGGCGGGAGGGGGTCTACTCTCGGCGTAGAGAAATCTCTGACCGAGTCAGAGAAAGAGCGGCACTCAATCTTCCGGGGGCGACCGTCATGACCGTTGAGGACATCCGCGCTTTCAACCGCTTCTACACGCGCGCCATCGGCGCCCTCGACTACAGCCGGCACCTGCACGCGCCGTACACGCTGACCGAGACCCGGGTGCTGTACGAGCTGGCGCACGCGCCCCGCACGGACGCGGCCGATCTGCGGGCCGCGCTGTCGCTGGACTCGGGTACCTGAGCCGCATCCTCAACAGGTTCGAGCGGGACGGGCTGGTCGAGCGGACGCCCGCCCCGCACGACGCCCGGCGTACGGGCGTCACGCTCACGGAGGCCGGGCGGCAGGCCGCCGCGCTGCTGGACGAGCGGTCGAACGCCTCGGTCGGGGCGCTGCTGACGGCCGTGCCGGCCGCCGACCGGCCCCGGCTCGCCGAGGCGCTGCGCACGGTGCGCGCGATCGTCTCGGCCGCCGAGGGGCACCGCCCGAGCGCCGAGGACGTGGTGCTGCGCGGCCCGGCCCCCGGGGACCTCGGCTGGATCGTGGAGCGCAACGGCGCCCTGTACGCCGCCGAGTACGGCTGGAACGCCGAGTACGAGGCGCTGGTCGCCCGGATCGTCGCGGACTTCGCGGCGGACCACGACCCGGCGGCCGAGCGGGTGTGGATCGCCGAGCTGGACGGCCGGCCGGTCGGCTGCGTGATGTGCGTCCGGGACGACGCGCCGGCGACGGCCCGGCTCCGTCTGCTCCTCGTGGCACCGGAGGCCCGGGGACTGGGCATCGGGGACCGCCTGGTCGGGGCCGTCGTCGGGTTCGCCCGCGACGCCGGCTACCGGGACCTGGTGCTGTGGACCAACGACGTGCTCGGCGCCGCCCGCCGCATCTACCAGCGCCACGGCTTCACCCTCACCGCCGAGAAGTCCCACCACTCCTTCGGCAAGGACCTCGTCGGCCAGGACTGGCGGCTGGACCTGCGCGCGACACCCGAGTGAGCGGCGCCCCAGCGGGTAGGGTCCGACGACATGAAGCTGGCGTTCTCCACCCTCGGTGTCCCCGGCCTGCCCCCGGCCGACGTACTGGGCCTCGCGACCGCCCACGGCTACCACGGCGTCGAACTGCGCGCCCACCCCGAGGAGCCGGTGCACCCCGGCCTGCCCGCCGCCGACCGGGCCGACGTGGCCGCCCGGTTCCGTTCCGCCGGCGTCGAGATCCTGTGCGTCGCCGGCTACGCGCGGGTCGCCGCGCCGGGAGAGGACCAGCCGGTCGTCGACGAGATCCGCTCCCTGGTGGACCTGGCCCGCGACCTGGGCGCGCCGTACGTCCGGGTCTTCCCCGGCGGCGGCGACCAGAGCCCCGGGGCGGCCGACGCGATCGCCGCCCGCCGGCTGGGCACGGCCGCCGAGCACGCCACCGACGCGGGCGTGCGCATCCTGCTGGAGACGCACGACTCGCACCGCACGGGCGCCGACGCGATGCGCGTCCTCGGCCTGGTCGGCCACCGCCGAGTCGGCGCGCTGTGGGACGTGATGCACACCTGGCTGGGCGGCGAGCAGCCCGGCGACTCCTTCGCCGCCCTCTCCCCCACCTCGGCTACGTCCAGGTCAAGGACATCGCCTCCGCCGAGGACACCACCCCGCTCCCCTCGGCGCCGGCGTCCTGCCGCTCGCCGAGTGCGTGGAGGTCCTGTCCCGCAACGGCTGGGACGGCTGGCTGTGCTGGGAGTACGAGAAGCGCTGGTACGAGGCCGCCGCCCCGCTGCCCGGCCTGCTGGCCGGGGGGCGGGAGCACCTCACCCGGCTGCTCAGCGAGTCGGCCTGACCCGCTCCTCGCGCCTGCTCAACGAGTCGGCCTGACCCGTTCCTGGGGGCCGCCCGGGCGGAACCGCGGCCGGGCGGCCTCCGCCGGGCCGGTGCGGCACTCGCTGATCACATAGGCGTCGGCGTCCGGCCGCGGCGCCCGGGGCCCGGTCCCCGCGGCCGGGCACCCGGCGCGCCGCCGGCCGGAGCGCCCGGGCGGCCGTCGGCCGGAGCGGCGGACCGCCCCTCGGCCGGAGCGCCCGGTGCCGGGGAGGTGACGGGCGCTCCGCCGTCCGCGCCGGGAACGGCCGGACGTTCCGTCACGGCGTCCGCCTCCGCCGCGGCCGGCCGCAGCCGGTGGCGCGGCGCCGGACGCCGGGGCGGCCGGGTGAGGGTGATCTGCCGTACGAGCTGCTGGAACGAGGCCAGGGAGGCGAGGCCCGGCAGCGCCGCCGCCGCGACGTCGGTGAAGGTCCGGGGCGCCTGGGTGACGCACAGCAGCATGCCGATGACCGAGAAGCCCAGCACCACGCACCACGAGTGCGTCGCCCGCCGCTGGTACAGAGCGGCCCGCAGCACGGACAGCGAGGCCACCAGCCAGGGCCCGTAGACCAGCAGCGGCCACCAGGCGACGGCGCCGACCTGCAGCCGCGACTCGGCGACACCGCGCAGCGGGTCGTAGGCGACCGTGGCGCTGAACAGGCCGACCGCCGAGGCTCCGACCGCGACGAGCGCGGCGACGACGCGGCCGACGGCCCGGACGGCGCCCAGACGCCGGCGTTCGCGCACCTTGCGGTGGCTGCGGGCGGCCTCCCTCAGCGGGGGCAGCTCCGCGGTGATCTCCTGGAGCATCCCCATCGGACTGCCGGGCACGGGCTCCGCGACGGAGATCTCGTCACGCGGCGCGGGGATCCGCAGGCGCTCCTCCTCCCGCGCGTCCTGGAGCATGAAGGCCAGCTCCTCGGCCGGGTCCCACAGGGGTCCGGCGGCACCAGGGGCACCGGGTCCTGCTGCTCGGGCGCGCGGTGCCGCCCGGTCCCCGCGTCGCCCGGGCCTCCGTAGTGGCCGGGATGTCCGGGGAATGGTCCATGTATCCGTCGTACACGAAATGACCCGATCACTCAGCCCTGGAGAAAGCGGACCAGGAATGCGTTTCGCCCCACCGCCGGGCGGCCTCCGCCTGTAGTTCGCCCATGACGTTCAGGAAATCCCGCAGAATACTTTCCGTTTCCATGAGCGTGATAAGGCGGCCGTCCTTTGTGAGAGCCCCTCTCACCGTGCCCACGGAGTGCTTCGGCGCCGGAATGTATACGTAGGGTCCCGCCGGGACCGCCCGTGCTGTGGTCACGTTCTCCCACCCGAAGTCGCGGGGCGTATTTTTCCCCAGCCGCCTTGGTCATATCCCGACTAACGCGGCCCCGGATCCCGCAGATGCGCGGCAATCGAGTGAAGCGGTTCCCCGGCAAATAGTTTCAGCGGCGCATCCCGAAGACGGTAGGAAAAGCCGTTGATCAATTCCGGAGGCCGGCTGGACCGCCCGTCCCGCCGGCCACAGCGGCACCGCTGGTACCGATGCGCGCCGACCGGGAACCCGCAGCCGCCCGCGCACGTCCCACCGCAGGCTGCCGGACGAGTCGCGCGGTGCGGTGTCGGCCCTCGCTGCCGGCTGCGATCGCCGACGCCCCTCTCCGCCGCACCGCGACCGGCGGCGAGCCGCCATCGGCGCGCCCCCCTGACAGCGCCGATGGCGGCCCCTCCCCCCCCCCCCCCCGGCCGACGGCACCCCCTTCCGTGCACCCGCGCGATGGCCGTGCGAACACCCCACGACTCCCGCGCGGCTGCCGTGCGGCTCCCGCGCGAACGACCCGCGGCTCCCGCGCGGCTCCTGTGCGTTCCCTTGACTGGCAGAAACTTCCCGGATATTGGTGGCTCCTCGGAAGTTTCCTTCACCACGGCCCGGACCCGGCCCCGCCTCGTCCCGGCACGCTCCCGCACGTTCCAGCAGCGGCCCCTCCGGAAGGAGCGCACGTGCACGACAGCAGCACGGGAAGCACAGGAAGCACCGCACGACCCTCCAGACGCGCCGTCCTCGCCGCGACCGCCGCCGCCGGGGCCGCCGTCGCGGCCGGCGGCGCCGGCACCGCGTACGCGAGCGGCAGCCGGCCCGACGACGACACGCTGCGCGCCCTCATCTCCCGGATGACCCTGGAGGAGAAGGTCGGCCAGCTGTTCGTCATGCGGGTCTACGGCCACTCCGCGACCGCGCCCGACCAGGCCGACATCGACGCCAACCTCAAGGAGATCGGCGTCCGCACGGCGGCCGAGCTGATCGCCCGTTACCGGGTGGGCGGCATCATCTACTTCGCCTGGGCCCACAACACCCGCGACCCGCACCAGATCGCCGACCTGTCCAACGGCATCCAGAAGGCGTCCCTGGAGCTGCCGCGCGGGCTGCCCGTGCTCGTCTCCACCGACCAGGAGCACGGGATAGTGGCCCGCGTGGGCGAGCCGGCCACCCTCTTCCCGGGCGCCATGGCGATCGGCGCCGGAGGGTCGCGGTCCGACGCCCGCACCCTCGGCCGGATCGCGGGCGCCGAGCTGCGCGCGATGGGCATCCGGCAGGACTACTCCCCCGTCGCCGACGTGAACGTCAACCCGCCAACCCCGTGATCGGCGTGCGCTCCTTCGGCGCCGACCCGCGGGCCGTCGCCGAGCTGGTGGCCGCCGAGGTGACGGGCTATCAGCGCTCCGGGGTCGCCGCCTGCGCCAAGCACTTCCCCGGGCACGGGGACACGGCCACCGACAGCCACACCGGGTTCCCGGTCATCACGCACAGCCGGGAGGAGTGGGAGGAGCTGGACGCGCCGCCGTTCCGGGCGGCGATCGAGGCCGGCATCGACTCGATCATGACCGCGCACCTGATGGTCCCGGCCCTCGACGACTCCGGCGACCCGGCCACCCTCTCCCGGCCGATCCTCACCGGCATCCTGCGCGAGGAGCTGGGCTACGACGGGGTGGTGGTCACCGACTCCCTCGGCATGCAGGGCGTGCGGACCAAGTACGGCGACGACCGGGTGCCGGTGCTGGCGCTGAAGGCGGGCGTGGACCAGCTGCTCAACCCGCCCGACCTGGACCTGGCCTGGAACGCGGTCCTGACGGCCGTACGCGAGGGCGAGCTGACCGAGGAACGGCTCGACGAATCGATCCTGCGCGTGCTGCGGCTCAAGGCGAAGCTGGGGCTGTTCCGGGACGCGTACACCTCGGCCCGGGACGTGGACCGCACCGTCGGCACCCGCGGGCACCTCGCCGAGGCCGACCGGATCGCGGAGCGCACCACCACGCTGCTGGTGAACGAGGGCGGGCTGCTGCCGCTGTCCCGGCGCCGCACGCCGAAGCTCCTCGTCGTCGGCGCCGACCCGGCCTCGCCGTCCGGCACGACCGGGCCCCGACCGGGGTGCTCGCCGCCGCCCTGACCGAGCTGGGCTTCACGGCGACCGCCCGGTCCACCGGGATCTCCCCGACCGCCGCCGCCATCGACGCGGCGGTCGCGGCGGCCGGGGACGCCGACGCCGTCGTGGTCGCCACCTACAACGTCTCCGCGAGCAGCAGCCAGCGGACGCTGGTGAACCGGCTGCTGGCGACGGGACGGCCCGTCGTCGCGGTGGCGATCCGCAACCCGTACGACGTGGCCCAGCTGCCGGACGTCCCCGCCTGCCTCGCCGCGTACTCCTGGACGGACGTCGAGGTACGGGCGGCGGCGCGGGTGATCGCGGGGCGGGACAGGCCGCGCGGCCGGCTGCCGGTGCCCGTGGTCCGGGCGGACGACCCGTCGACGGTGCTCTACCCCCTCGGGCACGGTCTGTCGTACCGCTAGGGGTGTCTCGTCGATCAGGCCGGATCAGGGAGCGGCGCCTGGTGCCGTGCATCGCAAGGCGGAGGAGGGAGCCGATGCGGAGCATCGGGGACCGACGACAACGCGGCGAGGCGCGGTGCCAGGCGCCGCGAGCCCGGCATGATCGGCGAGACACCCCCTGGGGGTGGCTCGGACCGGGAGCGCGGAACCGCACCCGGTGCGGCGCGCCTGCCCCAGCGGGCGTAGGGCGGGTACGACACGCGCCGGGCGCGCCCCCGCACCCGGCGCAAAGCACCCGCGCGTCTGGCGTGCGCCTGCCGGGGCGGGTCACGCTGGACGGGGCTCGGGGAGCCCCTCGGGGGGTTGGCGATGCGTGGGAGACGGCCGGTGGGGGCGCGGGCGTGGCGCTGGGCGCGCTGCTGGCGCTGCTGACGGGATGCCAGAGTCCGCCGGGAGCGGCGGACGACGTCCGGCCGGGCGGCACCGGGACGCCGACGCCGGCGGCCCGGCCCTCGGGTACGGGGCGGTGTTCCTGGGGCCGGACGAGTGCAGTTCGTTCGGCCGGACCCGCTTCACCGAGGTGCCCTGCACCAGCGAACGGGCGGCGGCGCGGGTCGTCGCCCGGCACGACGGCCGGGTGCGCGGCGGCCCGCCGTGCCCACCGGCCACCGACTTCGTGCTGCACATCAGCGAACGGCGCCCGTCCTCCGACGAGGACGGCGACGGCGCCGTCCCGGCCGGCTACGCCTGTATGCGCAACCTCCAGCCGCCGCACCCCGGCGACCCCGGCGGCGGGGGCGGCCCCGCACCATCGTCGGCGACTGCGTCTACGAGGCCGGGGACGGCAAGGTCCGGGAGACGGCCTGCGACGGCACGGGGCGGCGCACACCGCAGTACAAGGTGACGGAGGCGGTCGACGAGCGGGCGCGGTGCCCGTCGTCGACCGCTCTGTACGTCCGGCTGGGCGGTGAGCGCCCGGTGGGCTGCGCCCGGCCGCTGTGAGGCGTGGGTGACGGCCGGGCGCGCTCAGGGGCTACGGGCGCAGCGCGGGCTCCCGCTCGACGTCCCGCTTGTCCAGCTTGGCGTCGAACTTCGCCAGCGGCTTCGCGGCCGACGGGTCCGCCTGGACCTTCGCCGGGGCGACGCCGGCCCACTGAAGGATGCGGGCCGTGGCGAAGGCCTTCTCCTCGGGGACGAGTCCGGCGACGTTGGCGCCGTGGTTCATGCCGGGCGCGGTCATGACGTAGGAGTCGCGCGCGCCGTGGCCGAGGCGGAACGGCTCGGCGCCCCACGGGTCGTTCTCGCCGTACACGAACAGCATGTGACGGGCATTGCGCTTGACCCAGTTGTCGACGTCCCGCATGGCCCACGGCTCGAAGCGCATCTCGATGTCGCGCGGCACGAAGTTGCGCGGCGGCTGGTAGCCGTAGCGGATGTACTTCTTCTCGATGTGCGGGAAGTGGATCGTCGGCGCGCCGAGCTGCGTGCCGGCCTGGTAGTAGTACGGCGTGTACGGGGCGAGGCCCTGGTCGGTGTAGAAGGAGAAGCCGGAGATCGTGTCGACGGAGTCCCAGATCTCCTGGTCGGTGGCGTTCTTCGCGTCCGCGGGGATGCCGGCGCAGTCCTTGAGGGTGCTGTACTGCCAGAAGCCCCAGACGTAGTCGAGGACGACCGCCTCGTAGGCCCGGTCCAGGCTGCCGATGGTGTCGAAGGTGTAGCCGTGCTCGGCGGCGTACGCCTCGTACTTCTTCGTCAGCGGAGCCCGGCGCACCAGCGCCTCGCGCTGCACGGCGTTCAGCTTGTCGCGGCACTCCTCGGTGCCGACGGTGGCGAAGAACCGGTCGTAGGCCGAGTCCTCCTTGTTCACCACGTCGTTGGGGGCGACGTACGCGACGACGCCGTCCATGTCGCGCGGGTAGAACCGCTCGTAGTACGTGGCGGTCATGCCGCCCTTGGAGCCGCCCGTCGAGATCCAGTTCTCCCGGTAGATCGGCTTCAGGGCCTCGAAGATGCGGTGCTGGTCGCTGGCGGCCTGCCAGATGTCCAGCTTGGACCAGTCGGCCGGGTCGGGCCGGGAGGGGGTGAAGAAGCGGTACTCCATGGAGACCTGGTTGCCGTCGACGATCTGGGTCGGCTCGCGGCGGCTGGGGTTGGTGGAGACGCTGTAGCCGCCGGTGTAGAAGACCGTCGGGCGTGCGGTGTCCTTGTGCAGCACGGTGATCCGCTGCTGGAACGTGCCCTGGGACGGACGGCGGTGGTCGACCGGCTGGGTGTAGTTCAGCACGAAGAAGCGGTAGCCGGGGTACGGCTTCTCCTCGATCAGGCTCATGCCCGGTACGGAGAGCAGCCTCTCCTTGATGTCGGTGGATCCGGTGGCCCCCGGCTGGGATCCGGTGGCCTCCGGCTGGGCGGCGGTGGCCGTCCCGGCCGTGCCGACGGTGCCTATGAGCACCACCAGCGCCAGCAGCCATCTGAGCGCCTTGCGCATGCCTTCTCCCCTGTGAGACAGATGTGCGCCCGGAAGCTATCGGAGCAACTCGGGTGCGCACCAGGGCAGATCGGCAAATGCAGGTGAACCCCTCGGTCACCCCGCCGCGCCGGCCGGTCGGCCGACCGGTCCTCGGCCGGTCAGCACAGGATCCAGCCGGAACTCACCGCCGCGCGGCTCACCTTGCCCCGCACCCACACACAGCGCTGGCCGGCGTACACGGTGACCGGCCCGGCCAGGCGGGAGAAGCGGCCCTCGTCGACGACCGGACGGCCGCCGCGCGGCTGCACGCCGACGGACATGAAGCGCTTGGTGCCGGCCTTCTTGGGGGTGGTGTAGGCGCAGACGTAGCCGCCGCGCTTGTGGACGTACACGGTGCCGGTGGAGAACGGGAGCGTGCGGACCTTGCGGCCGGGGCAGGGGCGGCGGCGTGCGCCTCCTGGGGCGCCGCGACGGCGAGCAGTCCTGACGCCGTCAGCACGGCCACGCCGAGTGCCAGCCGCCTGCGTATCGCAGCACCTCTGCCCACTGTCGCCCCTCCCGTACACCGTCCTTCGACGTACGCGTGTACGGACGCCCGGCGCGGGCCGGATGGTTGCACGGCTGTGGCGGGACGGTGGCACGACCGTCGCGGTCCCGGCGTACGCCGGGGCGCACGCCGGGCGGGGCGTCACCGGGAGGCGCCGACGGGCTCCTCGGGCTCGGCGGCGCCGACGAAGGTCCGCCACAGCCGGGCGTAGTGCCCGTCCCGGGCGAGGAGTTCGTCGTGGGTGCCGTCCTCCGCGACCCGGCCGTGGTCCATGACGACGACCCGGTCGGCGCGGGCGGCGGTGGTCAGGCGGTGCGCGACGACCAGCGTGGTGCGGCGGCCCGCCAGCCGGTCGGCGGCCTGGTTGACCTGCGCCTCGGTCGCCAGGTCCAGGGCCGCCGTCGCCTCGTCGAGCAGCAGCACGTCCGGGTCGACCAGCTCGGCGCGGGCCAGCGCGATCAACTGCCGCTGCCCGGCGGAGAGGTTGCGTCCGCGCTCGGCGACCTCGTGGAGATAGCCGCCCTCCAGGGTGGCGATCATCTCGTGGGCGCCGACCGCGCGCGCCGCCGCCTCCACCTCGGCGTCCGTGGCGCCGGGGCGGCCGTAGGCGATGGCGTCGCGGACGGTGCCGGGGAAGAGGTAGGCCTCCTGCGGGACCACGCCGAGCCGGTGCCGGTAGGCGGTGAGGTCGAGGGTGCGCAGGTCCTGGCCGTCGACGGTGACCCGGCCGCCGGTCGGGTCGTAGAAGCGGGCGACCAGCTTGACCAGGGTGGACTTGCCGGCGCCGGTCTCGCCGACGAACGCCACGGTCTGCCCGGCGGGGATGCGCAGGTCGACGCCGCGCAGGGCCTCCTCCTCGTCGCCGTAGGAGAAGCGCACGTCCTCGAAGGCGATCTCGCCGCGCAGGGAGCCGACCTCGCGGGGCCGCTCGGGCGTCCGGGTGGAGGCCGGCTCGCGCAGCAGCTCCTGGATGCGGCCGAGGGAGACGGACGCCTGCTGGTAGCCGTCGAAGACCTGGGACAGCTGCTGGACGGGGCGAAGAACAGGTCGATGTAGAGCAGGTACGCCACCAGCGCGCCGGTGGTCAGCGTCGCGTCGTCGATGCGGTGCCCGCCGACGACGAGCACCGCGACGGCGGCGGCGGAGGACAGCAGCTGCACGAACGGGAAGTAGACCGAGATCAGCCACTGGCCGTGGATGCGGGCCCGCCGGTAGCCGTCGCTGCGCTCGGCGAACGCCCGCCGGCCGTCGTGCTCGCGCCGGAACGCCTGCACGATCCGCAGCCCGGACACCGACTCCTGGAGGTCGGCGTTGACCGTGGAGATCCGCTCCCGGGCCAGTTCGTACGCCTTCACGCTCGCCCGGCGGAAGAAGTACGTGGCGACGATCAGCGGCGGCAGGGTCGCGAAGACGACCAGCGCGAGCTGGACGTCGATGACCAGCAGGGCGACCATGATGCCGAAGAAGGTGACGAGCGAGACGAACGCGGTGACGAGGCCGGTCTGCAGGAACGTCGACAGCGCGTCGACGTCGGTGGTCATCCGGGTCATGATCCGGCCGGTCAGCTCGCGCTCGTAGTAGTCGAGCCCGAGCCGCTGGAGCTGCGCGAAGATCTTCAGCCGCAGCGCGTACAGGATCCGCTCGCCGGTCCGCCCGGTCATGCGGATCTCGCCGGTCTGCGCCGCCCACTGGGCGATGACGGCGAGCAGGGCCAGCAGGGACGCCGCCCACACCGCGCCGAGCGCGGCCCGGGTGACGCCGTCGTCGATGCCGTGCCGGATCAGCACGGGCAGCAGCAGGCCCATGCCGGCGTCCAGGGCGACCAGGCCGAGGCTGACGAGCAGCGGCAGCCCGAAGCCGCGCAGCAGCCGGCGCAGCCCGTAGGAGGCCTCGGGCTGCACGGCCCGCTCCTCGTCGACGTCCGGGGTGCCGGTGGCCGGGGGCAGCGCGTCGACCTGGGCGAGCAGTTCGGGCGTGGCCGGGCTGCCCGCCATGGCCGCGTCCCTCGGCCTGCGCTCCCCCGCCCACAGCCGGGGGGTGATGCCGCGTTCGGCGTCGAACTCGGCGTCCAGTTCGTCCCGGACGGAGGTGTCCTCCGGCGGCGCGGGCGGCTGGGCGTGACCGGGCGAGACCCCGCCCAGCTCGTCGGGGTCGGTGAGCAGCCGGCGGTAGAGGGCGCAGCGTTCCTGCAGCTCGTCGTGGGTGCCGAGGTCGACGAGGCGGCCGTGGTCGAGGACGGCGATGCGGTCGGCGAGGTTGAGAGTGGAGCGGCGGTGGGCGATGAGGAGGGTCGTCCGCCCCTGCATGACCTGCTTGAGCGCCTCGTGGATCTCGTGCTCGACCCGGGCGTCGACGGCGGAGGTGGCGTCGTCCAGGACCAGCAGCCGGGGGTCGGTGAGGATCGCGCGGGCGAGCGCGACGCGCTGGCGCTGGCCGCCGGAGAGGGTCAGGCCGTGCTCGCCGACCTTGGTGGCGTAGCCCTCGGGGAGGTCGCTGATGAACCCGTGCGCCTGTGCGGTCCGCGCGGCGGCCTCCACCTCCTCGTCGGTGGCGTCGGGCCGGCCGTAGGCGATGTTGTCGCGGACGCTGGCGGAGAAGAGGAAGGCGTCCTCGGGGACCAGCCCGATCGCGGCGCGCAGCGAGTCGAGGGTCAGTTCGCGCACGTCGTGGCCGCCGACGAGGACGGCGCCGCGGGTGACGTCGTAGAAGCGCGGCAGGAGCAGCGAGACGGTGGACTTGCCGGAGCCGGACGAGCCGACGACGGCGAGGGTCTCGCCGGCCCGGATCTCGAAGGAGAGCCCGTCGAGGACGGGGTGCTCGGGTCGTACCCGAAGGACACGTCGTCGAACTCGACGGTGGCGGGCGCGTCGGCGGGCAGTTCTCGGGGGCCGTCGGCGAGGGTCGGCTCGGTGTCGATCAGCTCCAGGACGCGCTCGGTGCCGGCGCGGGCCTGCTGGCCGACGGTGAGCACCATGGCCAGCATGCGGACCGGGCCGACGAGCTGGGCGAGGTAGGTGGAGAAGGCGACGAAGGTGCCGAGGGTGATGTTGCCGCGGACGGCCAGCCAGCCGCCGAGGGCGAGCATGGCGACCTGTCCGAGGGCGGGGACGGCCTGGAGGGCGGGGGTGTACGTCGCGTTCAGCCGGA
Source organism: Streptomyces sp. SW4 (assembly GCA_003248315.1). GTDB lineage: Bacteria > Actinomycetota > Actinomycetes > Streptomycetales > Streptomycetaceae > Streptomyces. The sequence continues at coordinate 3,189,288 of QKWM01000004.1, read as the reverse complement.
TGGTCCGCAGCCGCCCGGCGAACAGCTTCCGCCCGACCTCCTTGAGCTTGCCGGTCTCCTGCTCCTCCTGCCCGAACCCCTTCACCACGCGGACGCCGCTGACGGCGCCGTCGACGACGCCCGCGACGGCGGCGGCCTGGGCCTGGGCGTACCAGGTGGCGGGGTGCAGCCGGGTGCGGCTGCGCTTGGCGATGATCCACAGGGCGGGCGCGACGGCGAGCGCGACGAGGGTGAGCGGCAGCGACAGCCAGGCCATGACGACCAGGGAGATCAGGAACAGCAGGACGTTCCCGATGGTCATGGGCAGCATGAAGAGCAGGCTCTGGATCAGCTGGAGGTCGCTGGTCGCCCGCCCCACGACCTGCCCGGTGGACAGCTCGTCCTGACGCCGCCCGTCGAGCCGGGTGATCGTCCCGTACATCGCGGTCCGCAGGTCGTGCTGGACGTCGAGGGCGAGCCGGCCGCCGTAGTAGCGGCGGATGTAGGTGAGGACGTACACGAGGACGGCGGCGCCGACGAGCAGCCCCGCCCAGACGGCCATGTCCCGGGTCTTGTCGCCGATGACGTCGTCGATGATCACCTTGGTGATCAACGGGACGACGGCCATGACGCCCATGCCGGCGAGGGAGGAGCCGAGGGCGAGGACGACGTCCTGCGGGTGGCGCCAGGCATAGCCCCACAGTCGTCTCGCCCATCCCCGTTGCGCGTCCACGCGGGTGCCCTCCGTACTCGTCGCTCCGCCGGCACCGCCGGCCCGTCCGGCCTGATCTACCGGAAGGCACCAACACGCCGGGGCGGCGATTTCATCCCGCGGTGCTCACGGTCCCGTGTCGGTCACACGCGCACCCGCAGGTGCAGGACGCGGGTGGTCTGGGTGGGGTTCTGGTTGTCGTCGCTGACGAGGGTGACGTCGAGGCGGCCGTGGGTGCGGCCGGTGACGGCCATGCCCTCGAAGTTGTCGAGGAGCGGGTTGGGCTGGGCTGCTTGGCGGTGGCGCCGAGGGAGGGGCAGCGGGCGAGGTCGGCGAGGAGCCGCTTGCCGGCCGCGGCGTCGTCGAGGGCGGCCAGGTAGAGGCGGACGGTGTTGCCCACGCCGGAGGTGAAGCCGCGTTCGAGGACGAGGAGGCGGCCGTCGGGGGTGGCGGTGATCTCCGAGACGCCGAGGCCGGGGTCGACGCGGTACGTGTACTGCCCGCCGAGGCGGAACTCGTCGTGCCGGTGCGTCCGCTGCCAGGTCTGCAGCCGCACGACGTCGGCGGGGTCGCCGGCCAGCGGGTACTCCATGGACGCGACGAGGGTCCGTCCGCCGGGCAGCAGGGTCAGCCCTCGAAGGTGCCGTTGGCGCGGGCGCGGCCGTCGGGGGCGGGCCGCAGGTCGTCCGGCACGGGAAGCCTGCCGAGGATCTCCGTCCCGTCGCGGAGTAGCGGCGCACGGTCGGCTCGGTCTCGGAGGAGACGAGGTAGCTCCCGTCCCGGTCGACGGCCAGCCCCTCGGCGTCGAGCGCGGCACCGCTCTCGTCGGCGAGCCGGACGGCCCGCTCGGGCACGAGGGTCCGCGCGTCCAGCCGGAAGAGCGCCGACCGGTCGGAGAGCGCGGCGATGGTGCCGTGCCGGTCCGGGGCGAGGGCGGAGAGGTTCCCGACGTAGGTCCCGTCGTGGGTGGTCTTGTCCAGGGCGTCGGAGTAGGCGGTGAGGCCGACGGACGGGGAACAGGGGTGGGGGCGTTGCGGGGTGCCGTGGGCGGCGGTGGCGGTGAGGCAGGTGGCCGCGGTGAGGCCGGCGGCGACGGTGGCGAGGAGAGATCGCAGACGCATGGGGGCACGGTAGGGCGGACGGGTGGCCGGAGGGGGGCCGGGTGGTGAAGTCGGTGCGGTCGATCGCCGTGAAAGCGCGCTCCGCGCCTACAGCGTGCCGGCCGGTGCCACCCACCACGTGGGCTGGCCGGTCACCTTGGCCACGGTCTCGAAGTCCGCGTCGTAGTGCAGCACGGTGAGCCCGGACAGTTCCCCGGTGGCGGCCACCAGCAGGTCGACGGCGCCGGCGCTGCGGTGCTCGCCGGAACCCGTCAGCTCCCGCTGGACGGCTCGGGCCCGCGCGTAGACACCGTCGGGCATGGGCACCCAGTTGAAGAGCTGGGCGAAGAGTTCCTCCTTCGCCAAGCGGTCCATCAGCGAACGCGCGGAGTAGAGCATCTCCAGCTCGGTGATGTCACAGAGCCCCACCACCCCCTCGACCAGGTGATCGGTCCACTGCTCGCGCACGCGCTCGACGGTCAGGATCCGTACGGCGGCGGACGTGTCGATGAGGTACTTCACCGGGCTCACCGGCGGTAGTTCTCCTTGTCCAGCAGGACGTCGAAGTCGCCGCGCTCACCCATGCCGGCCAGTTCCTCGAGTGCCTTGAGCCGTCGGCGGCGCTTGGCGACCTCCAGCAGGGCGGCGTTGACCGTGTCCTTCTTGGTCTTCGTGCCCAGTATTTCGGCCGCCTCGCTGAGCGCCTCGTCGTCGACCTCCACGTACAGGTTCGACATCGGCATATCCTCCCTATGGCGTCTGCATATGAAGGATATGCCGACAGCGGCCGTCCCGCAGCGCCCGCGTCAGCCGTCGGCCAGATGCGTAGGCGCGAACATCCGCAGTACCGCCGGGAGCACCACCACCGACGGGCCCGGGGTCGACAGGGCCTTGGTCAGGTCGGCTTCCAGGGACTCCGGGGTCGTGCGGACGCCCGGGACGCCGAAGGAGTCCGCCAGGGCGACGTAGTCGGGGCGGGTCAGTTCCGTCGCCGTGGCCTGGCCGAAGGCGTCCGTCATGTACTCGCGGAGGATGCCGTAGCCGCCGTCGTCGACGATCAGCCAGGTGACGTTCAGGTCGTACTGGCGGGCCGTGGCCAGTTCGGCGATGGAGTAGAGGGCCCCGCCGTCGCCGGAGACGGCGAGGACCGGGGTCGTCGGGTCGGCCGCCGCGGCGCCGAGGGCGGCGGGGAAGCCGTAGCCGAGGCCGCCGGCGCCCTGGGCGGAGTGCATGGTGTTGGGGCCCGCCGCGTCGAAGGCCGACCACGCCCAGTACGCCAGGATGGTCATGTCCCAGAAGGACGGGGAGGCGGCGGGCAGGGCGCGGCGGACCGAGGCCAGGAGCCGCTGTTCCAGGCCGAGGTCCTGCGCGGCGATGCGGTCGCGGATGCGGCCGAGGACCTCGCGGACACGGTCCGGGGCCGTCTCGTCGCGGCGCTCCCGCACCGTCTCCAGCAGGGCCTGGAGGGCCAGGCGGGCGTCGGCGTGGATGCCGAGGGCCGGGTGGTTGGACTCCAGCTTGCCGAGGTCGGCCTCGATCTGGACGACCCGGCCGCGCGGCTTGAACGTGTGGTAGTTCGAGGAGAGTTCACCGAGGCCCGAGCCGACCACCAGCAGGACGTCGGCGTCCTCCAGGAAGTCCGTCATGTGGCGGTCCTCCAGCCAGGACTGGAGGGAGAGGGGGTGCTCCCAGGGGAAGGCGCCCTTGCCGCCGAAGGTGGTCACGACGGGGGCGTTCAGGCGTTCCGCCAGCTGCCGCAGCTTGCCCGAGGCGTCCGCGCGGACCACTCCCCCGCCCGCGATGATCGCCGGGCGGGCGGCGCGGGAGAGGAGATCGGCTGCCACCGCCGTCAGTTCCACGCGGGGGCCAGGTCGTCCGGCGTCGCGTCCACGGCCGTCACGACGGGCAGCGCGGTCTTGGCCAGCAGCACGTCCTGCGGGATCTCCACCCACACCGGGCCGTGCGGAGCCGTCAGCGCCGACCGCCAGGCCTCCGCGATCGCCGAGGGGATCTGGGACTGGGTGCGGACCGTGTGGACCGACTTCACCACGCCCCGGAAGGACGCCGCCTGGTCGGGGAGTTCGTGGAGGTAGCCGTGCCGGCCGCCGCCGAGCCCCGCCGTCGGGATCTGGCTGCTGATCGCGAGGACGGGGGCGGAGGCCGCGCGGGCCTCCTGGAGGGCGGCCAGGGAGGTCAGCGCGCCGGGCCCGGTCGACAGCAGCAGCGGCGCCGCCTCGCCCGTGATCCGCCCGTAGGCGTCGGCCGCGAAGCCCGCGTTGTTCTCCACCCGCAGGCCGACGTACCGCAGGTCCGAGCGGCGCAGGGCGTCGAACATGCCGAGGGCGTGCTGGCCGGGCAGGCCGAAGACGGTGGTCGCGCCGAGCCCGGCCAGGGTCTCCACGACCAGGTCTCCGCCGTTGCGGCCGGGGGAGGGTTCAGCGCGGCCTCCGTCTGGGCGGCGGTCGGGCGGAGCACCGGGTCGTGGTCGTGGGTCACTTGCCCTCGTTCTCCTTACCGGCCTCGCGGGCCGCGGCGATCTGGCGGGACATGATCGTCGTGAGTTCGTACGCGGTGTGGGAGGCCGCCACCGACGTGATCTCCGCGTGGTCGTACGCGGGGCCACCTCGACGACGTCGGCCGACACCAGGTTGCAGGAGGCCAGGCCGCGCAGGATCTCCAGCAGCTCGCGGGAGGTCATGCCGCCGGCCTCGGGGGTGCCGGTGCCCGGGGCGTGGGCCGGGTCCAGGCAGTCGATGTCGATGGAGATGTACAGCGGGCGGTCGCCGATGCGCTGGCGGAGCTGGTCGGCGACCTCGTCGGCGCCGCGGCGGTAGACGTCCGCGGAGGTGACGATGCCGAAGCCCATCTTCTCGTCGTCGGTGAGGTCCTGCTTGCCGTACAGCGGGCCGCGGGTGCCGACGTGGGAGAGCGCCTCGGTGTCGAGGATGCCCTCCTCCACCGCGCGGCGGAACGGGGTGCCGTGCGTGTACTCGGCGCCGAAGTAGGTGTCCCAGGTGTCGAGGTGGGCGTCGAAGTGGAGCAGGGCGACGGGACCGTGCTTCTTGGCGACCGACCGCAGCAGCGGCAGCGCGATGGTGTGGTCGCCGCCGAGGGTCATCAGCCGGGCGCCGGTGCCGAGCAGGTCGTCGGCGGCCGCCTCGACGGTCTCGACGGCCTCGTTGATGTTGAACGGGTTGACGGCGATGTCGCCGCCGTCCGCGACCTGCGCGAGGGCGAACGGGGAGGCGTCCTGCGCCGGGTTGTACGGGCGCAGCAGCCGGGACGCCTCGCGGATGGCGTTGCCGCCGAAGCGGGCGCCCGGCCGGTACGAGACACCGGAGTCGAACGGCACGCCCACGACGGCGACGTCGGCACGGCCGACCTCGTCCAGGCGGGGCAGCCGCGCGAAGGTCGCGGGGCCGGCGTACCGCGGGACGCGGGAGGAGTCGACGGGGCCGCGGGGCGTCTCGTTGCTGCTCATGAACTGCCTTCCTTCGTACGCTTCGTCGCGTATGTACTACTTACTGGGTGACTCTACTGGGGAGTCGGCACCGCTTCGGACACAGGTTCGGGCACCCGGCCCGCGAGGCGCTCGCGCCAGGCGGCGAGGACGGCGGCGTCGGTGGGCCGGGTGGCCAGGGAGACGACGACGTAGGCGGCCAGGGAGGCCAGCAGGCCGTAGTAGACGGGCTCGTTGGCGAGGATGCCGTAGGCCGCCATGAGGCCGACGACGGCCAGGCCGCCGACCGCGACCGCGGCGAGCGCGCCCTGCACGGTGCCGCGCTTCCACAGCAGGCCGCCGAGGATGGGGACGAGCAGGCCGCCGACGAGCAGGTTGTAGGCGACGGTCAGCGCCTCGACCACGTCGTTGACCGCGATGGCCGCGACGATCACGGCGACGCCCATGAGGAGGATGAAGGCGCGGTTGCCCTTGACCTCGTCGTGGGCCTCGCCGTCCCCTTGCGGACCGCGCCGCGCAGCCGGGACCAGATGTCGTTGTTGGCGACGGTGGCGCAGGCGATCAGGGCGCCGGAGGACGTGGACATCACGGCGGCCAGGGCGGCGGCCAGCACCAGGCCGCGCACGCCCATCGGCAGCTCGTCCTTGACGATCGTGGCGAAGGCGTCGTCGGCGTTGGCGAGGTTCGGGTAGAGCACCTTGGCGGCCGTGCCGATGATCGCGCCGGCGACGGCGTAGGCGAGGCAGTAGGTGCCGGCGATGGTGCCGCCGTACTTGGCGGTGCGGTCGCTGCGGGCGGTGAAGACGCGCTGCCAGATGTCCTGCCCGATGAGCATGCCGAACGTGTAGATCAGGACGTACGTGAAGATCGTCTCGCCGCCGACGCCCAGCGGGTCGAAGTACGAGGTCGGCAGCTGCGCCTTCATCTCGCTGAAGCCGCCGGCCTTGACGACCGCGATGGGCAGCAGCAGAAGAAGCACGCCGATGGTCTTCACGACGAACTGCACCATGTCGGTGAGCGTGATCGACCACATGCCGCCGAGCGTGGAGTAGGCGACGACGATCGAGCCGCCGAGGACGATCGCGAGCGTGCGGTTCACGTCGAACAGGACGTCGAAGATCGTGGCGTAGGCGATGGTGGAGGTGACGGCCAGCATCAGGGTGTACGCCCACATGACGACGCCCGAGATGACGCCGGCCCGGCCGCCGTAGCGCAGGTCCAGCATCTCGGAGACGGTGTAGACCTTCAGGCGGGCGATGCGGGCGGAGAAGAACACGGACAGGGCCAGCAGACCGAGGCCGATGGTGATCACCATCCAGGCGCCGGAGAGCCCGTACTGGTAGCCGAGGCCGACGCCGCCGATGGTGGACGCGCCGCCGAGGACGATCGCGGCCATGGTGCCGGAGTACATGGCGGGGCCCAGGCGCCGCCCGGCGACCAGGAACTCGCTCTTGGACTTGGCGCGGCGCATGCCCCACCAGCCCATGGCCAGCATGCCGGCCAGATAGACGACGATCACGATGTAGTCGACGGCCATGGGGCCCTCCTTCGCGCACTCTCGGTGGCGTGTCGTGCTGATGGGGATGGACCGGTGGTGCGCCTCGCGGGGACATCCGCCCGTACCCGCGGCGGCCGGTGTGGATTCCGGTCTGGATTGACACTAGGTGGCCGAAAAGAGGCTGCGAAGTGTACGTTTCATCCACTCGGGATCGCTTGAGTGGAGGGAACGTCCATCATGCAGGAACCGGCCGTTCCGCCCACGCCTCCGGTACCCCTCGCGGCCCTCCTGTCCCGCGAGGACCTGGGCCTGCGCGAGGTCGTCGCGTCGGCCGACCCGGACGTGGTGATCCACGCCGCCCAGACCTCGGAGATGTCCGACCCGTATCCGTATCTGCTCGGCGGCGAGCTGCTGCTGACGGCCGGCGTGCACATTCCCGAGGCCTCCGACGAGGACGCCTACTTCGACGGGTACGTCTCCCGGATCGTGGCCGCGGGCGGCGCCGCCCTGGGCTTCGGCGTGGCGCCGGTGCGCGACACGGTGCCGCGGGCGCTGGTGGCGGCCTGCGAACGGCACGGGCTGCCGCTGGTGGAGGTGCCGCAGCGGACGACCTTCGCCGCCGTGGGCCGGGCGGTGTGGCAGCTGATGGCGCAGGCGCGGCTGGCCGAGCTGCGCCGGGTCTCTCAGGCCCAGCAGAGCCTGGCCGCCGCGGCCTCCTCCGCGGAGCCGGTGCCGGCGGTGCTGCGCCGGCTCGCCGCCCGCCTCGGCGGCCGGGCGGTGCTGTACGGGCCGGAGGGGCCGAGATCGCCGCGGCGGGCCGGGAGCAGCCCGGCCGGACGGCGGCGGCCCTGGCCGACCTGGCCCGCTTCGTCGCCACCGGGCCCTCCACGACCGCGACCGACGCGGTCGCCGGGGTCCACCTGTCCGCCTACGCCCTCGGCGCCGCCCAGCGGGGCTTCGTCCTCGGTGTCGCGGCACCCCGGCGGGAGTCCGGGGACCACACCATCGCCTCCGTCGCCGCCGTGCTGCTCACCCTGCTCACCGGTGAGCAGCAGAGCGGCAGCGGCGCGGCGCGCTCCTCGGCGCTGGTCCGCCTCCTGCTGGGCGCCACCCCGGAGGAGGTCGCGCCCCTCCTCGGCGGCTCCGGGGACCGGAACGGCGCGCCGGCGCCCGCCACCGCGGCGGCCCGCGCCCCGGACACGCCACCGGCCGGCACCCCCGCCACCACCCGGGACACGTCACCGGCCGGCGCCCCCGGCGCCAGGCCCCGCACCACCCCCGGCGGCGCCCCGGCGGCGCCCCCGGCGGCGCCCCGAGACCGCCCCCGGCCCCGCCGGCGCCCCGGCCAGGATCCCGGCGCCCCCCGCCGGGACCAAGGCGCCCCCGGCCGGGACACAGCCGCCCCCGGCCAGGACCCCGGCGCCGGGCTGTGGCGTGTCGTGCACGGGTGCCCCGACACCTCCCACCGCCCCGGCCCCACCGCCGCCCCGACCCGGTGGCCGCCTCCGCGCTCGGTGCCGCCCTCGGCTCCCCGCTGGTCGACCCGCGCCGGACGCGGTCCGCGTCCTCGTCCCGCCGGGCCGGGACCCGCAGCCGCAGCCCGGCTGGATCCTGGGCGTCAGCGCGCCCGTCACCCCGCGGGACTGGCCGGCCGCCGACGCGCAGGCGGCCCGCGCCCTGGCCCGCGCCCGCGCCACGCGCACCCCGCTGGTCCGGCACGCCGGCCGGCCCGCCCTCGCCGACCTGCTCCCGGACGAGGAGGCCGAGGCGCACGCCCGCGCCCTCCTGGCGCCCCTCGCGGCCGCCCCGCCCTCCCCGAGACGCTGCGCACCTGGCTCTCCCTGCACGGCAGCTGGGACCGCACGGCCGTCGCGCTCTCCGTGCACCGCAACACCGTCCGCCAGCGCATCGCCCGCTGCGCCGCCCTGCTCGACGCCGACCTGGACGACCCGGACGTGCGGATGGAGCTGTGGTTCGCCCTGCGCAGGGCGTGACGCGCAGGACATGAGCAGGGCATGACCTGCAGGGCGGCGGCGGAGTGACGAGCGTTACCCGACGCGGTCGCGGAACGCCCCTGGACGCCCCTCCCTACCGGCGGGTACGGTGAAATCTGAGCAAGCGCTTAGACATACGTACCGGTGGAGGTGGCGCTGTGCGCCGTACGGTGTTCAACGAGGATCACGAGGCGTTCCGGGAGACCATCCGCGCCTTCATCGAGGCCGAGGTCGTCCCGGTCTACGACGAGTGGTTCCAGGCCGGCCAGGCGCCGCGCGAGTTCTACTACAAGCTCGGCGAGCTGGGCATCTTCGGGATCAACGTGCCGGAGGAGTACGGCGGCGCGGGCCTGGACAGCCACAAGTTCGAGGCGGTGCTCTACGAGGAGACCGCCCGCGCGGGCGTCCAGTTCGGCGGCTCCGGCGTGCACGTGCTGCTCGCCCTGCCGTACATCAAGATGCTGGCCACCGACGAGCAGAAGAAGCGCTACCTGCCGAAGTTCGTCACCGGCGAGGAGATGTGGGCCATCGCGATGACCGAGCCGGGCACCGGCTCCGACCTCGCGGGCATGAAGACCACGGCCAAGCTCAGCGAGGACGGCACCCACTACGTCCTCAACGGCGCCAAGACCTTCATCACCGGCGGCGTCCACGCCGACAAGGTCATCGTCTGCGCCCGCACCTCCGCCCCGCGCGAGGACGACCGCCGCTTCGGCATCTCCCTGTTCGCCGTGGACACCAAGTCCGAGGGCTACTCCGTCGGCCGCAAGCTGGACAAGCTGGGCCTGCGCACCTCCGACACCGCCGAGCTGGCGTTCGTCGACGTCAAGGTGCCCGTCGAGGACCTGCTCGGCGAGGAGAACAAGGGCTTCTCCTACCTCGGCCACAACCTGGCCTCCGAGCGCTGGGGCATCGCCTTCGGCGCCTACGCCCAGGCCGCGGCGGCCGTCCGGTTCGCCAAGCAGTACGTGCAGGAGCGCACGGTCTTCGGCAAGCCGGTCGCCCACTTCCAGAACACGAAGTTCGAGCTGGCCGCCTGCCAGGCGGAGGTGGACGCCGCCCAGGCGGTCGCCGACCGCGCCACCGAGGCCCTGGACGCCGGTGAGCTGACCCCCGCCGAGGCCGCCTCCGCGAAGCTGTTCTGCACCGAGGTCGCCCACCGCGTCATCGACCGGTGCCTCCAGCTGCACGGCGGCTACGGCTACATGAACGAGTACCCGATCGCCCGCCTGTACGCGGACAACCGCGTCAACCGCATCTACGGCGGCACGAGCGAGGTCATGAAGATGATCATCGCCAAGGACATGGGCCTGTAAGGGCCCGGACATACCTGGCCGGTACAACTGACCTCATGAGCGAGGCACTGCAGTCCCTGCTCGATCTGCTCGACCTCGAGCGGATCGAGCAGGACATCTTCCGCGGCCGGTCCCGGTCCGCCGTCGTCCCGCGCGTCTTCGGCGGGCAGGTGGCGGCCCAGGCCCTGGTCGCCGCCGGGCGGACGGTTCCCGAGGACCGGCACGCCCACTCCCTGCACGCGTACTTCCTGCGCCCCGGCGACCCGGACGCGCCCATCGTCTACAACGTCGACCGGCTGCGCGACGGGCGCTCCTTCACCACCCGCCGGGTGGTCGCCGTCCAGCACGGCAAGCCGATCTTCGGCCTCTCCGCGTCCTTCCAGACGTACGAGGAGGGCCTGGACCACCAGGCGCCGATGCCGGCCGCGCCGGACCCGGCCACCCTGCCCACCGGCGAGGAGCGGCTGCGCGGCTACCCGCACCTGCCCGCCGAGACGGTGGAGCGCTTCCTGGAGGCGCGCGCCGCGGTCGACCTGCGCTACGTCGACGACCCGCCCTTCGGCAGCTTCGGCACCCCGCGCGAGCCCCACTCGCAGGTGTGGTTCCGCACCAACGGCAAGCTGGCGGACGACCCGCTGCTGCACGTCGTGCTGGCCACCTACGTCTCGGACATGACGCTGCTGGACTCGGTGCTGCTGGCGCACGGCCGGGGCGGCTGGGCCGTCGGTGACGTCGTCGGGGCGTCGCTGGACCACGCGATGTGGTTCCACCGGCCGTTCCGCGCCGACGAGTGGCTGCTCTACGACCAGCAGTCCCCGTCGGCGTACGGCGGCCGGGGGCTCGGTCAGGCCCGCATCTACACGCAGGACGGACGGCTCGCCCTGTCGGTGATCCAGGAAGGCGTGGTGCGCGTCCCTCGGGAACACTGAGGGGCATGGCGGAACCGGAACGACCGGAAGCACACGTCGGGAGCGGCGGCGAGAGCACCGTCACGGTGGTCGTCGCCGCCCTCGCCAATCTGGGCATCGCGCTCGCCAAGGCGGTGGCCGGGGTGGTCAGCGGGTCCAGCGCGATGCTGTCGGAGGCCGCGCACTCGGTCGCCGACACGGTCACCGAGGTCATGCTGCTGGCCTCGCTCAAGCGCAGCGAGAAGCCCGCCGACGAGGACCACCCCCTGGGCCACGCCCCCGAGCGCTACATCTGGGCGCTGCTCGCCGCCGTCGCCACCTTCGTCGGCGGCGCGGTGTTCTCCTTCTACGACGGTGTGCACACCCTCCTGCGCGGCGAGGAGCCGGGCGACCCGCTGGTGGCGTACGTCGTCCTGGCCGTCGCCTTCGTGCTGGAGGCCTACTCGCTGCGGACGGGCGTGCGCCAGGCGCGGGGCGAGGCGGCCCGCTTCCGCGTCCCGTTCGGCCGCTATCTGCGCCGCACTCCGGACACCGCCGTGAAGGCCGTGGTCCTGGAGGACTCCGCCGCGCTGATCGGCCTCGTCCTCGCGGCGGGCGGGCTGCTGGGCGGGCAGTTCACCGGATCGGGCGCGTGGGACGGCGCCGCCTCGCTGGGCATCGGCGCGGTGCTGCTGTACGTCGCCTGGGTGCTCGGCCGGTCCAACGCCGGGTTCCTCATCGGCCGGCCGCTGCCGCCGGCGATGCGGGAGCGGGTGCGGGCGGAGCTGCTGGCGGTGGCGCACGTCGAGGCGGTGCTGGAGCTGACGACACTGGTGCAGGGGCCCCGCGAGGCCCTGGTCGCGGCCAAGGTCGACTTCCGGGACGGGGCGACGGCGGCCCAGATCGAGTGGGCCTGCGAGCAGGCGGAGCAGCGGCTGCGCGAGGCGCTGCCCGGGGTGCGCCGGGTCTACCTGGACCCGACGCCCGGATTCGCGCAGCGCCGCTCGGCGGGACTCGACCCCTGGCCCTGACACCGGCCGTGACGCCTCCGGCGCCGCGGGGTTACAGCAGTCCCGCCTCCGCCAGCAGGTACGCCGTCATCGGGTCGTAGGAGCGGGGGCTGACCACGTGGTCGTCCAGGGGCACGGTGACCTGGACGGTCCCCTCGGACTCGGCGAGGAAGAGCGCCGGGTCGTTGCAGTCCGCGTAGCCGACGGAGTCGACGCCGTGCTGTCCGGCGTACCCGGCCCAGCCGTGGTCGGCGACGACCAGGTCGGGCAGCGGGCGGCCCTCGCGCTCCAGGCCGGTGAGGATGGCCTTCATCGGCTCGCCGGAGTGCGTGTGCCACAGCGTGGCCCGTGCTCCAGCACCGCCACGTCCGCGAACTGCATGACGTAGCCCTCGTCCGTGGACAGCCCTCGGGGATGACGACGATCTCGCAGCCGGCGGCGCGCAGGGCGGCGGCCGTGGCCCGGTGCACGTCGAGCAGGCCGCCGGGGTGGCCGGTGGCGAACAGCACCCGCTGCCCGCCGTCGGCCGCCTTGCGCAGCCGCCCGGCCATCCGCTCCAGCGCGGCGACGGTCAGCTCGGGTCGATGGTGTCCTGGCCGTACCGGTACTCCGGGTCGTCGTTGACGCCGGCCCGCTCCGCCATCACCGCGAGGACGTCCTGCTCGTCGGTCCAGCGGTCGCCCAGTTCCAGGCCGAGCCAGTAGTTGCGGTCGCCGTTCGCGAGCTTCCGGTAGTGGGAGAGGTTGTTCTCGCGGGGGTGGCCACGTCGCCCGCGATGCGGGTGCGGACCAGGTGTTCGACGAGTTCGGCGCGGCTGGGTGTCCCGGTTATCGGCATGCCACCCATTGTGAGGCAGCCGCCCGTGCCGGTCCCGTGCGTATCGCCCGCTGGGACGCGGGTCACGTACGGCCGGCCGGGCCCGCCGCCCCGTCGGCCGCCGCCGCGAACGCCCCCGGGCCATCCGGTGCAGCAGCGCGGCCGTGGTGGCGCGGCCCGGGAGGGAGCCGGGGCGGCCCAGGTGCGGGGTGGAGTTCAGCAGGCCGAAGACCGAGTGGACCGCCGAGCGGGCGCTGGGCTCGCCCAGGCCCGGATAGACCCGGCGGACGACGGACACCCACAGCTCGACGTACTGCCGCTGGAGCTGGCGGACCATCTTGCGGTCGCTGTCCCGGAGGCGGTCCAGCTCACGGTCGTGCAGGGTGATGAGCGGGCGGTCGTCGAGCGCGAAGTCGATGTGCCCCTCGATCAGCGAGTCGAGGACCGCCTCGGGGGCCGGCCCGCCGGCGCCGTCCGCGCCCTCGGCCTCCGCGAGGCGCCGCTTCGCACCCGTCAGGAGCTGACCGCTGATGCCCACCAGCAGCTCGGCGAGCATCGCGTCCTTGCCGGCGAAGTGCCGGTACAGGCCGGGCCCGCTGATGCCCACCGCCGCGCCTATCTCGTCCACGCCCACGCCGTGGAAACCGCGCTCGGCGAAGAGCCGGGCGGCCTCCTTGAGGATCTGCTCGCGGCGGGTGGGGGCGTCGGTTCTGGTGGCCATGGAGACGATTCTAGACAGGGAGGTTAGCGGTCGTTAACCTGAGGGGACATGCGTTAACGCTCATTAACAGGCACCACTGGGTGAGGGGACCGCAGGATGCATGAGGCACCGGAGCTGACGAGCGCGGCTGATCCCGCGTCGGAGGCCTTTCGGGCCAACGAGGAGGCGCACCGCGCCCTCGTCGAGGAGCTGCGCGCCAAGCTGGCCGCGGCCCGGCTCGGCGGCGGCGAGAGGGCCAGGGCCCGGCACACCGCGCGCGGCAAGCTGCTGCCGCGGGACCGGGTGGACGGACTGCTCGACCCGGGCTCGCCGTTCCTGGAGCTGGCGCCGCTCGCGGCCGACGGGATGTACGACGGGCAGGCCCCGGCCGCCGGGGTGATCGCCGGCATCGGCCGGGTCGCCGGCCGGGAGTGCGTGATCGTCGCCAACGACGCCACGGTCAAGGGCGGCACGTACTACCCGATGACCGTGAAGAAGCACCTGCGCGCACAGGAGGTGGCGCTCGACAACCGGCTGCCGTGCCTGTACCTGGTCGACTCCGGCGGGGCGTTCCTGCCGATGCAGGACGAGGTCTTCCCGACCGGGACCACTTCGGCCGGATCTTCTACAACCAGGCCCGGATGTCGGGCGCCGGCATCCCGCAGATCGCGGCGGTGCTCGGCTCCTGCACGGCCGGCGGGGCGTACGTGCCCGCGATGAGCGACGAGGCCGTGATCGTCCGCAACCAGGGCACGATCTTCCTGGGCGGCCCGCCGCTGGTGAAGGCCGCGACCGGCGAGGTCGTCACCGCCGAGGAGCTGGGCGGCGGCGAGGTGCACTCCCGGGTGTCGGGCGTGACCGACCACCTCGCCGAGAACGACGCGCACGCCCTGCGGATCGTGCGGAACATCGTCGCGACGCTGCCCGGCCGGGGACCGCTGCCCTGGCAGGTCACCGAGTCCGTGGAGCCCAAGGTCGACCCCAGCGGGCTGTACGGCGCGGTGCCGGTCGACCCGCGCACGCCGTACGACGTCCGCGAGATCATCGCCCGGGTGGCCGACGGCTCCCGGTTCGCGGAGTTCAAGGCCGAGTTCGGGCAGACCCTGGTGACCGGCTTCGCCCGGATCCACGGCCACCCGGTGGGGATCGTCGCCAACAACGGCATCCTGTTCGCCGAGTCCGCGCAGAAGGGCGCCCACTTCATCGAGCTGTGCGACCAGCGCGGCATCCCGCTGGTGTTCCTGCAGAACATCTCCGGCTTCATGGTCGGCAAGGACTACGAGGCCGGCGGCATCGCCAAGCACGGCGCCAAGATGGTCACGGCGGTGGCCTGCACGCGCGTGCCGAAGCTGACGGTGGTGGTCGGCGGCTCCTACGGCGCCGGGAACTACTCGATGTGCGGCCGGGCCTACTCCCCCGCTTCCTGTGGATGTGGCCCAACGCCAAGATCTCCGTGATGGGCGGCGAGCAGGCCGCCTCCGTGCTGGCCACGGTCAAGCGGGACCAGCTCGAGGCCCGCGGCGAGGACTGGCCGGCGCAGGAGGAAGAGGCGTTCAAGGCCCCGATCCGTGCGCAGTACGAGCGCCAGGGGAATGCCTACTACGCGACCGCACGCCTGTGGGACGACGGCGTCATCGACCCGCTGGAGACCCGCCAGGTGCTGGGTCTGGCCCTGACCGCCTGCGCCAACGCGCCCCTGGGTGACCCCCAGTTCGGCGTCTTCCGGATGTGAGGGGGAGTACGACGATGTTCGACACGGTACTGGTGGCCAACCGCGGCGAGATCGCCGTCCGGGTCATCCGGACGCTGCGCAGGCTCGGGGTGCGCTCGGTGGCCGTCTTCTCCGACGCGGACGCCGACGCCCGGCACGTCCGGGAGGCCGACACGGCCGTCCGCATCGGCCCGCCGCCCGCCGCCGAGAGCTATCTGTCGGTGGAGGCGCTGCTCGACGCCGCCGCCCGCACCGGCGCCCAGGCGGTCCACCCCGGGTACGGCTTCCTGGCGGAGAACGCCGGGTTCGCGCGGGCCTGCGAGGACGCCGGGCTGGTCTTCATCGGGCCGCCCGCGGACGCCATCGCGCTGATGGGCGACAAGATCCGGGCCAAGGAGACGGTGAAGGCGGCGGGCGTGCCCGTCGTGCCCGGCTCCAGCGGCAGCGGCCTGACGGACGAGCAGCTGGTCGCCGCCGCCCGGGAGATCGGCACCCCGGTGCTGCTGAAGCCGTCGGCCGGCGGTGGCGGCAAGGGCATGCGGCTGGTGCGGGACGAGGCGGTGCTCGCCGACGAGATCGCCGCCGCCCGCCGCGAGGCCCGCGCCTCCTTCGGCGACGACACGCTCCTGGTCGAGCGGTGGATCGACCGGCCCCGGCACATCGAGATCCAGGTCCTGGCCGACGGGCACGGGGCGTGGTGCACCTGGGCGAGCGCGAGTGCTCGCTCCAGCGCCGGCACCAGAAGATCATCGAGGAGGCACCCAGCGTGCTGCTCGACGAGGAGACCCGCGCGGCGATGGGCGAGGCGGCCGTCCAGGCGGCCCGCTCCTGCGGCTACCGGGGCGCGGGCACGGTGGAGTTCATCGTCCCCGGCGGCGACCCGTCGCAGTACTACTTCATGGAGATGAACACCCGCCTCCAGGTCGAGCACCCGGTCACCGAACTGGTCACCGGCCTGGACCTGGTGGAGTGGCAGCTGCGCGTGGCGGCGGGCGAGCCGCTGGCGTTCGGGCAGGACGACGTGACGCTCACCGGGCACGCCGTCGAGGCCCGGCTGTGCGCCGAGGACCCGGCCCGCGGCTTCCTGCCCTCCGGCGGCACGGTGCTGCTGCTGCGCGAGCCCGAGGGCGACGGCGTGCGCACCGACTCGGGGCTGACCGAGGGCACGGAGGTCGGCAGCCTCTACGACCCCATGCTGTCCAAGGTGATCGCCTACGGCCCGGACCGCGCCTCGGCGCTGCGCAGGCTGCGGGCGGCGCTCGCGGAGACGGTGACCCTGGGCGTGCAGACCAACGCCGGGTTCCTGCGGCGGCTGCTCGCCCACCCGGCGGTCGTCTCCGGCGACATGGACACCGGGCTGGTCGAGCGCGAGGTCGACTCGCTGGTCGCGACGGACGTGCCCGAGGAGGTGTACGAGGCGGCGGCGGCCGTCCGCCTGGACGCCCTGCGGCCCCGCGGCACCGGCTGGACGGACCCGTTCTCGGTGCCGAGCGGCTGGCGTCTGGGCGGCGAGCCCAAGCCCGTCGCCTTCTGCCTGAAGGCCGCCGGCGACCCCGTCGAGCACACCCGCGCGGCACCCACACCGTCACCGGCGACACGGTCTGCGTCACGCTCGACGGCGTCCGGCACACCTTCCACCGCGCCGGGGACTGGCTGGGCCGGGACGGCGACGCCTGGCACGTGCGTGACCACGACCCGGTCGCCGCCTCCCTCACCCGCGCCGCGCACGCGGGCGCCGACTCGCTCACCGCGCCCATGCCGGGCACGGTGACGGTGGTGAAGGTGGCCGTCGGCGACGAGGTGGCCGCCGGGCAGAGCCTGCTCGTGGTCGAGGCGATGAAGATGGAGCACGTCATCTCCGCCCCGCACGCCGGGACGGTCGCCGAGATCGACGTCACCCCCGGCACGGCCGTCGCCATGGACCAGGTCCTCGCGGTCATCGCCCCGGCGGAGGACGCGCCGGACGGGGACACGGCGACGCGGGCCACGGCTGAGGAGGCGACGGCATGACCGGCGGACTGCCCATGACGGTCCCGGCGTCCGGCCTGCCCGCCCGGGTCCGCATCCACGAGGTCGGCGCCCGCGACGGGCTCCAGAACGAGCAGGCCACCGTCCCGACGGACGTCAAGGCGGAGTTCGTCCGCCGGCTGGCCGGGGCGGGTCTGACGACCATCGAGGCGACCAGCTTCGTCCACCCCAGGTGGGTGCCGCAGCTCGCCGACGCCGAGCGGCTCTACCCGCTGGTCGCGGACCTTCCGTGGACCTGCCCGTCCTGGTCCCCAACGAACGCGGCCTCGACCGGGCGCTGGCCCTCGGCGCCCGCCGGGTCGCCGTCTTCGCCAGCGCCACGGAGTCCTTCGCCAAGGCCAACCTCAACCGCACGGTGGACGAGGCGCTGGCCATGTTCGAGCCGGTGGTGGCCCGCGCCAGGGCGGCCGGCGGCCATGTCCGCGGCTATCTGTCGATGTGCTTCGGCGACCCCTGGGAGGGCCCGGTCCCCGTCGAGCAGGTCGTCCGGGTCTGCCGCGCCCTGGTCGGCATGGGCTGCGACGAGCTGAGCCTCGGCGACACCATCGGCGTGGCCACCCCGGGCCATGTCACCGCGCTGCTGAGGGCCCTCGGCGAGGCCGGCATCGGCGCGGAGGTGCTCGGCGTGCACTTCCACGACACCTACGGCCAGGCGCTCGCCAACACCCTCGCCGCCCTCCAGTACGGCGTGACGACCGTGGACGCCTCGGCGGGCGGCCTGGGCGGCTGCCCGTACGCCAAATCCGCCACCGGCAACCTCGCCACCGAAGACCTGGTGTGGATGCTGCACGGCCTCGGCATCGACACCGGGGTCGACCTCGGCCGTCTCGTCGCCACAAGCGTCTGGATGGCCGACCGGCTGGGCCGCCCCAGCCCGTCCCGCACCGTACGAGCCCTCTCCCCCGCCGGCTCCGACGCCGCCTCCCACAAGGAGCAGTGACAACCATGGACCACAGGCTCTCCCCGGAACTCGAGGAACTCCGCCGCACGGTGGAGGAGTTCGCGCACGACGTCGTGGCGCCCAAGATCGGCGACTTCTACGAGCGGCACGAGTTCCCGTACGAGATCGTCCGCGAGATGGGCCGCATGGGCCTGTTCGGGCTGCCGTTCCCGGAGGAGTACGGCGGCATGGGCGGCGACTACCTCGCCCTCGGCATCGCGCTGGAGGAGCTGGCCCGCGTCGACTCCTCGGTCGCCATCACGCTGGAGGCCGGGGTCTCGCTGGGCGCGATGCCGCTGCACCTGTTCGGCACCGAGGAGCAGAAGCGGCGGTGGCTGCCCAAGCTGTGCTCGGGCGAGATGCTCGGCGCCTTCGGCCTGACCGAGCCCGACGGCGGCTCGGACGCGGGCGCGACGCGGACCACGGCCCGGCTGGACGAGGCGACGGACGAGTGGGTGATCAACGGCACCAAGTGCTTCATCACCAACTCCGGCACGGACATCACCGGTCTGGTCACGGTCACGGCGGTCACCGGCCGCAAGCCGGACGGCAGGCCGCTGATCTCCTCGATCATCGTGCCCTCGGGCACGCCCGGCTTCACGGTGGCCCCGGCCTACTCCAAGGTGGGCTGGAACGCCTCCGACACCCGGGAGCTGTCCTTCGACGACGTCCGGGTCCCGGCCGCCAACCTGCTGGGCGAACAGGGCCGCGGTTACGCCCAGTTCCTGCGGATCCTCGACGAGGGCCGCATCGCCATCGCGGCGCTGGCGACGGGCCTGGCGCAGGGCTGTGTGGACGAGTCGGTGAAGTACGCGAAGGAACGTCACGCCTTCGGCAGGCCCATCGGCGCGAACCAGGCGATCCAGTTCAAGATCGCCGACATGGAGATGAAGGCGCACACCGCCCGGCTCGCCTGGCGGGACGCGGCCTCCCGGCTGGTGGCGGGCGAGCCGTTCAAGAAGGAGGCGGCGCTCGCGAAGCTGTACTCCTCGACCGTCGCGGTGGACAACGCCCGGGACGCCACGCAGATCCACGGCGGCTACGGCTTCATGAACGAGTACCCGGTCGCCCGGATGTGGCGGGACTCGAAGATCCTCGAGATCGGCGAGGGCACCAGCGAGGTCCAGCGGATGCTCATCGCACGGGAGTTGGGGCTGGTGAGCTGAGGCCGCCCGCCGCGGCGGCGCTTCGGACCGGGGCGGAGTGACCCCAGCCACTGGACAAGATCTGAGGTTAGGCTAACCTACCCTCGAACTTGTCCCGCGGACGCTCCGCCCCGTTCGAAAGCAGCCACACCATGCCCAACGCCAGCGCTACCCACCTCACCCGCCGTGGAATCCTCGCCGCGGGCGGCGCCCTCGGCCTCGGCGCCGTGCTCACGGCCTGCGGTGACGACGAGAAGAGCGGCGGCTCCGACAAGGGCTCGAACACCGCCGCGTCCGGCCCCTGGTCGTTCAAGGACGACCGCGGCAAGACCGTGAAGCTCGACAAGGTCCCCGCGAACCTGGTGGCGTTCACCGGCGTCGCCGCCGCCCTGTGGGACTACGGCGTCCAGGTCAAGGGCGTCTTCGGCCCGACCACCACCAAGGACGGCAAGCCGGACGTCCAGGCCGGCGACATGGACGTCAGCAAGGTGACCGTCCTCGGCAACGAGTGGGGCAAGCTCAACGTCGAGAAGTACGCCGCCCTGGCGCCCGAGCTGCTCGTCACCACCACGTTCGACAACGTGGGCACCCTCTGGTCAGTCCCCGAGGACTCCAAGGACAAGATCGCCAAGCTGGCGCCGAGCGTCGCCATCTCCGTCTTCGACCGCCAGCTGACCCAGCCGCTGCAGCGCATGTGGGACCTGGCCGAGTCGCTGGGCGCCGACATGAAGGCCGACAAGGTCGTCCAGGCCAAGAAGGACTTCGAGGCCGCCGCCGAGCGGCTGCGCAAGGCCGCCAAGGCCCGCCCCGAGATCAAGGTGCTCGCCGGTTCCGCGAGCGACCAGCTCTTCTACGTCTCCGGCACCAACCTCTCGGTGGACCTGGAGTACTACAAGGCCCTCGGCGTGAACTTCGTCGAGCCCTCCGAGGAGGCCAAGAAGGCGACCGGCGGCTGGTTCGAGAGCCTGAGCTGGGAGAACGTCGACAAGTACCCGGCGGACGTCATCATCATGGACGACCGCTCCTCGACCATCCAGCCCGCCGACATCACCGAGGGCACCTGGAAGAAGCTGCCCGCGGTCAAGGCCGGCCAGGTCATCGCCCGCTCGCCGGAGCCGATCCTGTCGTACGACAAGTGCACGCCGCTTCTCGACAACCTCGCCGAGGCCATCGAGAAGGCGAAGAAGGTCAGCTAGTCCGCCGCCCCGTCGGGCCGGTCGTCTCCCGCCGATCCAGGAGTGCCCCGTGACCACCGCCGTAGCCGCCCCGTTCCGTTTCTTCTCCCTCCAGGTCGTACGGACGAGGCGGCTCGGCCCGTCTCTGACCCGGGTCACCTTCGCGGGCCCCGACCTGCACGCCTTCCACTCCGACGGCCGCGACCAGTCCCTGTCGCTGTTCCTGCCGCAGCCCGGCCAGAGCGAGCCGCAGGTCCCCCTGGAGCTGGGCGACGGATGGTGGCAGGGCTGGCGGGAACTCCCCGACGACGTACGGGCGGTGATGCGCTCGTACACCCTGCGGTCGCTGCGCCGGGACGACGAGGGCCGCACCACGGAGATCGACATCGACTTCGTGCTGCACGGCGTGGAGCCCGGCGCCGCCACCGCGGCCGGCCCCGCCTCGCGCTGGGCCGCGCGCGCCGCCGCCGGTGACCGGGTGCTGGTGCTCGGTCCGGCGGTCGCGGACAACCGGGCGATCCGCTTCCGGCCGCCCGAGGACACCGACCTGGTGGTGATCTGGGGCGACGAGACCGCCGTCCCCGCCGCCACGGCCATCCTCGAGGCGCTGCCGCCCGGCACCCGCGCCCGGGTGTGGCTGGAGGTGCCGCACGCCGGCGACATCCAGGAGCCGGCGACGGCGGCGGACGCCGAGATCACCTGGCTGGTGGCGGACGCGGCGCCGGACCGCACCGGCCCCGCGGCCGGCTCCCCCCTGGCCCTCGACGCGGTGCGCGCCGCGCGCCTCCCCGCCGCCCGGCACCCCTACGTCTGGCTCGCGGGCGAGTCCGGCCGCGTGAAGCAACTGCGCCGGCACTTCGTCGGCGAGCGCGGCGTCGACCGCCGCAGGGTCACCTTCGTCGGCTACTGGCGCCGTGGGCTGACGGAGGAGCAGATGCGGGAGCAGGCGTAACCGCCGTGCACGCGGGGGGAGTTGGGGCAGGAGTGATGCGCGTCACGCCCCAGCCCGCGTTTCGCCGCCGCTGATTAGGTTAGGCTTACCTAAGTTGGAGCTCAGCTCGAGAACGCCCCGGGTTCCGCCTCTTCCATCCCTCACGGACCGTCCCCACCGGAGGACCCCCACATGCGCTCGCACCTGCTCAACGACGCCACCGCGGAGCAGTACCGCCGCTCCGTGACCGAAGGAGTCGAGCGGGTGGCCGCCAAACTCGCCGCCACCGACCGTCCGTTCACCGGCGTCACGGTCGACGCCCTGTCCCCGCGCATCGAGGAGATCGACCTCGACAAGCCGCTGCACGACACGGCCGCGGTCCTCGACGAACTGGAGGACGTCTACCTCCGGGACGCGATCTACTTCCACCACCCCCGCTACCTGGCCCACCTCAACTGCCCGGTCGTCATCCCGGCCGTGCTGGGCGAGGCCGTGCTGTCCGCCGTCAACTCCTCCCTGGACACCTGGGACCAGTCGGCCGGCGGCACGCTCATCGAGCGGAAACTGATCGACTGGACGACCGCCCGCATCGGCCTCGGCCCCGCCGCCGACGGCGTCTTCACCTCCGGCGGCACCCAGTCCAACCTCCAGGCGCTGCTGCTGGCCCGCGAGGAGGCGAAGGCCGAGAACCTCGCCGACCTGCGCATCTTCGCCTCCGAGGTCAGCCACTTCAGCGTCAAGAAGTCGGCGAAACTCCTCGGCCTCGGCCAGGACGCCGTGGTCCCGGTCCCGGTCGACCACGACAAGCGGATGCAGACCGTCGCCCTCGCCCGCGAGCTCCAGCGCTGCGCCGACGACGGCCTGGTCCCCATGGCCGTCGTCGCCACCGCCGGCACCACCGACTTCGGCTCCATCGACCCGCTGCCGGAGATCGCCGAGCTGTGCGGCCAGTACGGCGTCTGGATGCACGTCGACGCCGCCTACGGCTGCGGGCTGCTCGCCTCCCTGAAGTACCGGGACCGGATCGCGGGCATCGAGCGGGCCGACTCGGTGACCGTCGACTACCACAAGTCCTTCTTCCAGCCGGTGAGTTCGTCCGCCGTGCTGGTGCGGGACGCCTCGACGCTGCGCCACGCCACCTACCACGCGGAGTACCTCAACCCGCGCCGCATGGTGCAGGAACGTATTCCCAACCAGGTGGACAAGTCCCTCCAGACCACCCGCCGCTTCGACGCGCTGAAGCTGTGGATGACGCTGCGCGTGATGGGCGCCGACGGCATCGGCGAGCTGTTCGACGAGGTCTGCGACCTCGCGGCCGAGGGCTGGAAGCTGCTCGCCGCCGACCCCCGCTTCGACGTGGTGGTCGAGCCGACCCTGTCCACCCTGGTCTTCCGCTACATCCCGGCGGCCGTCACCGACCCCGCCGAGATCGACCGCGCCAACCTCTACGCCCGCAAGGCCCTGTTCGCCTCCGGCGACGCCGTCGTCGCGGGCACCAAGGTCGCCGGGCGCCACTACCTGAAGTTCACCCTGCTCAACCCCGAGACCACGACGGCGGACATCGCCGCCGTCCTCGACCTGATCGCCGGCCACGCCGAGCAGTACCTGGGAGAGTCCCTTGACCGCGCTTCCTGAGTCCGCCACGACGTACGACTTCGTGGGGATCGGCCTCGGCCCCTTCAACCTCGGCCTGGCCTGCCTCACCGAGCCCATCGCCGAACTGAACGGCGTCTTCCTGGAGTCGAAGCCGGACTTCGAGTGGCACGCGGGCATGTTCCTGGACGGTGCCCACCTCCAGACCCCGTTCATGTCGGACCTGGTCACCCTCGCCGACCCGACCTCGCCGTACTCCTTCCTCAACTACCTGAAGGAGAAGGGCCGGCTGTACTCCTTCTACATCCGGGAGAACTTCTACCCGCTGCGCGTCGAGTACGACGACTACTGCCGCTGGGCCGCGAACAAACTGGGCAGCATCCGCTTCGGCACGACGGTCACCGAGGTGACGTACGACGAGGGCGCCGGGCTGTACGTCGTGGAGACCACCACCGGCGACACCTACCGCGCCCGGCACCTGGTGCTGGGCACCGGCACCCCGCCGCACGTCCCGGAGGCCTGCCAGGGCCTGGCCGGCGACTTCATCCACAACTCCCGCTACATGCAGCAGAAGGCGGAGCTCCAGCGCAAGGAGTCCATCACGCTGGTCGGCAGCGGCCAGTCCGCCGCCGAGATCTACTACGACCTGCTCAGCGAGATCGACGTCCACGGCTACCGGCTCAACTGGGTCACCCGCTCCCCGCGCTTCTTCCCGCTGGAGTACACCAAGCTCACCCTGGAGATGACCTCTCCGGAGTACGTGGACTATTACCACGCGCTGCCCGAGGCCACCCGCTACCGGCTCACCGCCCAGCAGAAGGGCCTGTTCAAGGGCATCGACGGCGACCTGATCAACGAGATCTTCGACCTGCTCTACCAGAAGAACCTGGGCGGACCGGTCCCCACCCGGCTGCTGACCAACTCCGCGCTCACCGACGCCCGGTACGCCGACGGCACCTACACCCTCACCTTCCGCCAGGAGGAGCAGGGCAAGGACTTCGAACTGCGCTCCGACGGCCTGATCCTGGCCACCGGCTACCGGTACACCGAGCCCGAGTTCCTCAAGCCGGTCCGCGACCGCCTGCGCTACGACTCCCAGGGCAACTTCGACGTGGCCCGCAACTACGCCATCGACGTCACCGGCAAGGGCGTGTTCCTGCAGAACGCGGGTGTCCACACCCACAGCATCACCAGCCCCGACCTGGGCATGGGTGCCTACCGCAACAGCTACATCATCCGGGAGCTGCTCGGCACCGAGTACTACCCGGTGGAGAAGACCATCGCGTTCCAGGAGTTCGCCGTATGAGCACCACCGCCTCCCCCACACCCCCGGCGTCGGCGCCCTCACCCTCCGCCCGCTCGACCCCACCCGGGACGCCGAGCTGCTGCACGGCTGGGTGACCCACCCCAAGGCCGCGTTCTGGATGATGCAGGACGCCTCGCTGGTGGACGTCGAGCGCGCCTACATGGAGATCGCCGCCGACGAGCACCACCACGCCTACCTCGGGCTGCACGACGGGGTCCCCGCGTTCCTGATGGAGAAGTACGACCCGGCCCACCGCGAGCTGGTCGGCCTGTACGAGCCCGAGCCGGGCGACGTCGGCATGCACTTCCTGGTCGCGCCGACCGACCGGCCCGTGCACGGCTTCACCCGGGCCGTGATCACCGCGGTGATGCGCCACCTGTTCGCGGACCCGGCCACCCGTCGCGTGGTGGTCGAGCCGGACGTCGCCAACAAGGCGGTGCACGCCCTGAACGAAGCCGTCGGCTTCGTTCCCGAACGCGAGATCCAGAAGCCGGAGAAGAAGGCGTTGCTGAGTTTCTGCACCCGCGAGCAGTTCGAGAAGGCGGTGGGAGCATGAGCCTCGCCGACGCCGTGGCCCACCTGTCGCCCGAGCGCTGGGAGAAGGCCAACCGCCTGCTGATCCGCAAGGCGCTCGCCGAGTTCACGCACGAGCGGCTGCTGACCCCCGAGCGGGACGGCGAGGGGTACGTCGTCCGCAGCGACGACGGCCAGACCGCCTACCGCTTCACCGCCACCGTCCGCGCCCTGGACCACTGGCAGGTCGACGCCGGCTCCATCACCCGCCACCGCGACGGCGCCGACCTGCCGCTCGCCGCCCTGGACTTCTTCATCGAGCTGAAGGAGTCCCTGGGCCTGAGCGACCAGATCCTGCCCGTCTACCTGGAGGAGATCTCCTCCACCCTCTCCGGCACCTGCTACAAGCTCACCAAGCCGCAGATCCCGGCCGCCGAGCTGGCCCGCGCCGGCTTCCAGGCGATCGAGACCGGCATGACCGAGGGCCACCCCTGCTTCGTGGCCAACAACGGACGGCTCGGCTTCGGCATCCACGAGTACCTGTCGTACGCGCCGGAGACCGCGAGCCCGGTCCGCCTGGTGTGGGTGGCAGCGCACCGCTCCCGCGCCGCGTTCACCGCCGGCGTCGGCATCGAGCACGAGTCCTTCTTCCGGCAGGAGCTGGGCGAGGCCACCGTCGACCGCTTCCACGGCGTGCTGCGCGAGCGGGGCCTGGACCCGGCCGACTACCTGCTCATCCCGGTCCACCCCTGGCAGTGGTGGAACAAGCTGACCGTCACCTTCGCCGCCGAGGTGGCCCGGGGGCTCCTGGTGTGCCTGGGCGAGGGCGACGACGAGTACCTGGCCCAGCAGTCCATCCGGACCTTCTTCAACACCACCCACCCCGAGAAGCACTATGTGAAGACGGCCCTGTCCGTCATCAACATGGGCTTCATGCGGGGCCTGTCCGCGGCCTACATGGAGGCCACGCCCGCGATCAACGACTGGCTCGCCCAGCTCATCGAGAGCGACCCGGTGCTGAAGTCGACGGGCCTCACGATCATCCGGGAGCGGGCCGCGGTCGGCTACCGGCACCTGGAGTACGAGCGGGCCACCGACCGCTACTCGCCCTACCGCAAGATGCTGGCGGCGCTGTGGCGGGAGAGCCCGGTCTCCTCGCTCCAGGACGGCGAGTCGCTGGCCACGATGGCCTCGCTGCTGCACGTCGACCACGAGGGCGCGTCCTTCGCCGGCGCGCTGGTCGAGCAGTCGGGCCTGGCCCCACCGAGTGGCTGCGGCGCTACCTGCGGGCCTACTTCGTCCCGCTGCTGCACAGCTTCTACGCCTACGACCTGGTCTTCATGCCGCACGGCGAGAACGTCATCCTGGTGCTGAAGGACGGCGTCGTGCAGCGGGCGGTCTACAAGGACATCGCCGAGGAGATCGCGGTGATGGACCCGGACGCGGTGCTGCCGCCGGAGGTCTCCCGGATCGCCGTGGAGGTCCCGGAGGACATGAAGCTGCTGTCGATCTTCACGGACGTCTTCGACTGCTTCTTCCGGTTCCTCGCGGCGAACCTGGCCGACGAGGGGGTCCTGGAGGAGGACGACTTCTGGCGCACGGTGGCGGAGGTCACCCGCGAGTACCAGGAGTCGGTGCCGGAGCTGGCCGACAAGTTCGACCGGTACGACATGTTCGCGCCCGAGTTCGCGCTGTCCTGCCTCAACCGGCTCCAGCTGCGGGACAACAAGCAGATGGTGGACCTCGCGGACCCGTCCGGCGCGCTCCAGCTGGTGGGCACCCTGAAGAACCCGATCGCGGGCCGCTAGGCCGCGCCCCTGGACGGACGGGCGCCCCGGAGTACGGTCCTCCGGGGCGCCCGTCGAGTGCGTCCGGGCGGTGCGCCGAGCGGGTCCGGGGCCGGTGCGCCGAGCGGGTCCGTCGCCGGTGCGCCGAGCGGGTCCGGGGGCGGCGAGAGGTCTGGACCACTTGGCGCCCGCTCTGATGAAACAATCCACCCCATGACGGAAA
Source organism: Streptomyces sp. SW4 (assembly GCA_003248315.1). GTDB lineage: Bacteria > Actinomycetota > Actinomycetes > Streptomycetales > Streptomycetaceae > Streptomyces. The sequence goes on along the minus strand of QKWM01000004.1, from coordinate 3,162,485 downwards.
TCATCCAGAAGGACGGCACCTGGAGTTTCGACGGCGACGCCCTGCGACTGACGCCCGGCCGGGACAAGAGCGTCGGTCTGCTCCGCAAGGAACTGGGTGAACTCGTCGTCCCGCTGGGCGCGTTGGCCGGGGTGTCGTTCGAGCAGGGCAAGAAGTCGGGCCGGCTCAGGCTGCGGCTGCGCGACGGCGCCGACCCCCTGCTGCACGCCACCGGCGGCCGGCTGACCGAGCCGCACGACCCGTACCAGCTGGTGGTGGAATCCGACCGCTACGGCGTCGCGGAGTACTTCGTGGAGGAGGTGCGCAACGCCCTCCTCCTGGAGGGGGTGCCGTCCGGCCCCGTCGACTCCTATCTGCTCCCCGGCCCGTCCGTGCCGCTGTCGGTGTCGGCCGGCGACGGCACGGCGAGCTTCGACGGCGAGCGGGTCCGCCTGGAGTGGAACTGGAAGACCGAGGACGCCAAGGTCGCCGCCGGCACCCGCACCCTGGGCCTGGCCGACATAGCCGCCGTGGAGTGGCATCCGGCGGTCGGCCTGGACAACGGCTACCTCCGCTTCACCGTGCGGAACGCCCCCACCGAGGCGCCGCCGAAGTACGACCCGAACGCGGTGGAGCTGTGGGGCTTCAAGCGGGACCCGCTGATGGCGCTGGTCGCCGCCGCCGTCCAGGCCCGTCTGCCGCACCCGGCGGGCCCCGCCGCCGCGCAGGACGCGCCCCCGGCCCCGGAGAAGAAGGCCGCCGCGGAGGACGATCACGACGCCCTGCTGCGCCGCCTGCGGGAACTGGGCGAACTGCACCGTGCCGGAGTGCTGACGGACGACGAGTTCGCGCTCGCCAAACAGGCGATCCTCAAGCGCATGTGAGCCCCGCGCATCGGCCGCGGACGCCGGATCGAGCGGCAGCCTGCCCGAAATCGGGCAGGCTCCTTGCGAAACCGGCACCGGTACCCCAGGATCTACCGGGTGCACGACGAACTCGTTGATCATCTGACGCGGACCACCCCCTGAGCCGGGGCGAGGCGCTGCGCGTGATCCAGGACGTGCTCGCCTACTTCGACGAGACGACCGAGGAGTACGTCCGTCGCCGCCACCGCGAACTGCAGGCCCAGGGCCTGGTCAACGCGACGATCTTCGAGCGGATCGAGGCGGACCTGAAATACCGGGCGGTGGCACCGCCGGAGCTGACGCTCCGCCAGCTGCGCCGCATCGTCTACGGCTGAGGAATGCGTATCTATGTGCGGAATCGTCGGATACATCGGGAAGCGTGACGTCGCCCCGCTGCTGCTGGAGGGCCTCCAGCGGCTGGAGTACCGCGGCTACGACTCGGCGGGCATCGTCGTCACGTCCCCGAAGGCCGCCGGCCTGAAGATGGTCAAGGCCAAGGGCCGGGTCCGCGACCTGGAGGCCAGGGTCCCGGCGCGGTTCAAGGGCACCACCGGCATCGCCCACACCCGCTGGGCCACCCACGGCGCCCCCTCCGACGTGAACGCCCACCCGCACATGTCGGCCGACAACAAGGTCGCCGTCGTGCACAACGGCATCATCGACAACGCCGCCGACCTGCGCCGCAAGCTGGAGGCGGACGGCGTCGAGTTCCTCTCCGAGACCGACACCGAGGTCCTCGTCCACCTCATCGCCCGCTCCCAGGCCGAGAAGCTGGAGGACAAGGTCCGCGAGACCCTGCGGGTGATCGAGGGCACGTACGGCATCGCCGTCATGCACGCCGACTTCTCCGACCGCATCGTCGTCGCCCGCAACGGCTCCCCCGTCGTCCTCGGCATCGGCGAGAAGGAGATGTTCGTCGCCTCCGACATCGCCGCCCTGGTCGCCCACACCCGGCAGATAGTCACGCTCGACGACGGCGAAATGGCCACCCTCAAGGCCGACGACTTCCGCACCTACACCACCGAGGGCACCCGCACCACCGCCGAGCCCACCACCGTGGAGTGGGAGGCCGCCTCCTACGACATGGGCGGCCACGACACCTACATGCACAAGGAGATCCACGAGCAGGCCGACGCCGTGGACCGCGTGCTGCGCGGCCGGATCGACGACCGCTTCTCCACCGTGCACCTCGGCGGCCTCAACCTGGACGCCCGCGAGGCCCGCAGGATCCGCCGCGTGAAGATCCTCGGCTGCGGCACCTCGTACCACGCGGGCATGATCGGCGCCCAGATGATCGAGGAGCTGGCCCGCATCCCCGCCGACGCCGAGCCGGCCTCGGAGTTCCGCTACCGCAACGCGGTCGTCGACCCCGACACCCTCTACATCGCCGTCTCCCAGTCCGGCGAGACCTACGACGTGCTGGCCGCCGTGCAGGAGCTCAAGCGCAAGGGCGCCCGCGTCCTCGGCGTGGTCAACGTCGTCGGCTCGGCGATCGCCCGCGAGGCGGACGGCGGCATCTACGTGCACGCCGGCCCCGAGGTCTGCGTCGTCTCCACGAAGTGCTTCACCAACACCACGGTCGCCTTCGCCCTGCTCGCCCTGCACCTGGGCCGCACCCGCGACCTCTCCGTCCGCGACGGCAAGCGGATCATCGAGGGACTGCGCAGGCTGCCCGGGCAGATCGCCGAGATCATGGAGCAGGAGGAGGAGATCAAGAAGCTGGCCCTGAGCTACGCCGAGGCCCGCTCGATGCTCTTCATCGGCCGCGTCCGGGGCTACCCGGTCGCCCGTGAGGCCTCCCTGAAGCTCAAGGAGGTCTCCTACATCCACGCCGAGGCCTACCCGGCCTCCGAGCTGAAGCACGGCCCGCTGGCCCTGATCGAGCCCGCCCTGCCGACGGTCGCGATCGTGCCGGACGACGACCTGCTGGAGAAGAACCGCGCCGCGATGGAGGAGATCAAGGCCCGCAGCGGCCAGATCCTCGCGGTGGCCCACCAGGAGGAGGCCAAGGCCGACCACACCATCGTCGTCCCGAAGAACGAGGACGAACTGGACCCCATCCTCATGGGCATCCCCCTCCAGCTCCTCGCCTACCACACGGCCCTGGCCCTGGGCCGGGACATCGACAAGCCGCGGAACCTCGCGAAGTCGGTGACGGTCGAGTAGCACCGGACGCGCCGACGGCCCCCCGCGTGTTGCCACCACACACGCGGGGGGCCGTCCTCATCGCCGGGGAGCCGCCCCTCGCTCCCCGGCCGGCGGCAGCTAACCGGTGGCCGTCACACCCCGGCCCGCCCCGCGCCGCGGCACGGCCGTCGGCCAGTGGGCCAGCGCCGCCGTCGCCGCGTACCAGGCCACCGCCCCCGCGGCGACCGCGAACCAGCCGCCCGCCCCGGCGAGCCCCTCCGCACCGGCGAAGCGGGCGATCGCGACGAGCAGCAGGGAGACGAACAGCAGCCCGTACGTGCCCTGCCCGAGCACGTCCCCGCCGGCGAAGGTCAGGGTGAGCGCCACGAGCGCGAACAGCAGCAGGAACAGTCCGGCCGCGTTGTCGGAGGCCTGGCCGCCCACCCCGGCGGCCCACGTGAACCAGAGGGCTCCGAGCGCGGCGAACGCCGTCCCCGTGCCCGCGTCCCGGTCGCGGAACGCCATCAGGCCGGCGACGAAGAGCGCGACTCCGCCGACGTACCGGGCGACGGTCACGGCGTCGGGCCGCCGTCACCTGGTCGATGACACCGGTGTGGCCGAGGCCGAAGGCCAACAGGGTGATGCCGAGGGCGAGTCGGCCGACGATCGAGGTCGAGGTGGTGCTTCCCGCGGAGACGTCCTTGTCCACGGCGGGCTCCCTTCGTGCAGGTGCAGTCGTGCGTGACCCCTATATGCCCTTCACAAGGGCACAAACACCTCTACGGGTCGGTAGATTCAGGGAGTTGGCACGGGAGACGACGCGCCCGCCGGGAGTCCGGACGCGGATCAGGGAATGACGACGACGGGCCGCTGCGCCCGCTTGGCGAGCCGCCCGGCGACCGAGCCGAAGATACGGCCCACGATGCCGTGCGTGGAGCCGACGACGATCGCGTCGGCCTCGTACTCGCGCCCCACCTCTTCGAGTTCGTGGCAGATGTCACCGCCGCGCTCGACCAGGATCCACGGCACCTCGGCGAGGTAGTCCGCACAGGCCAGCTCCAGCCCCAGCACCTCGGTGCGGTGATCCGGCACGTCGACGAAGACCGGCGGCTCGCAGCCGGCCCACACCGTGGTGGGCAGCCGGTTGGCGACGTGGACGATGATCAGGCCCGACGCCAGACGCCGCGCCATGCCGATGGCGTACGCCAGGGCGCGCTCGCTGGACGTGGAGCCGTCGAAGCCGACGACGACCCCGTGCTTGAACGCGGGGTCGCACGCATGGCGTGGCTCTTCCGCCGCCAGGGGCTCGGCCGCCGTGGGGTCGGCGACGGGCCGCTTGCGGTCCGCGGGTTCGAAGAATTCGTGACCGGCCATGGCTGTCTCGGCGTTGTGATCCTTATACGGGTGGGACGACCGTGTGCGGCGGAGCTGTGTCCGGGAATCATCTTCCCAACCCCATACCCCAAGGGTACGGCGGCACTCCTCCTTCGCCCAGATCCCGCGACGCTCCGCCGCGGGGTTCACCGGAGCATGCACGAGGGTGCGTCCGTAACGCAATGGTTGCTGCGCTGTACAGGCGGTTTAGACAGGATTCAACCTTCGGACGCATCCTCGTGACCGACGGCCCGGCACGGCGTTGAACCCCGTGACCCAGCCCAGGGAGCGCACATGCCCGGACCCCGCCGCACCGAGCCGCCCAGGACCCTCCCGGGGCCCGACGGCACCCCGGAGCCCCCGGACGCCCGCGGCCCCGGGACGACGTCACCGACCTGGTCCGCTGGGCCGCCTTCAGCTGCCTCCTCGTCCCCGTCGTGCTCCTGCTGTGCGGCGCCTCCCTCGCCGGCACGGTCGGCACCGCCCTGGGCCTGGCCGCCGTCACCGCCGCCTGCCGGCTGCTGCTGCGCTGGTCGGAGCGGTGCGCGACCCGCGCCGCGCGGCCCGGCGGCCGCCACGCCGGGCGGGAGACACCGGGCGGCTGACCGGTTTCTGCGCACGATCCCGTCTCTTTTCAGCCAACTTCTCCGAGGGGGTATCACCCGCCGAAACGACCCCCATCCCCCGTTCCACCTGCACGGAAAGGGTCTCGGGGGCCTGCGCACCCTACGTGGATTGGCCACCGCCACGAGGCGCACTTCCCTGCGACGCCCCGGAGTGCAACGCTTCGTGATCGAATGCTTTACGCCAAGTTGCCATGTCGACAATGTCCCAAGTGCCGAACCGGCCACCTGGGCGCGACAGGACACAGTAGATTCGATCTTGACTGTCTACGGCGGGGGACTCGTGCAGGACCGAGGGGAAACGTGCAGGAGCGACACAACCGAGGAGCCGCGACCACCGAGGGGGCTTAGCAGCCATGAGCCACGACTCCACCTCCGCGCCGGAAGCCGCGGCCCGGAAGCTCTCCGGACGCCGCCGCAAGGAGATCGTCGCGGTGCTGCTGTTCAGCGGCGGCCCCATCTTCGAGAGTTCCATACCGCTGTCGGTGTTCGGGATCGACCGCCAGGACGCCGGCGTGCCGCGCTACCGACTGCTGGTCTGCGCCGGCGAGGACGGCCCGCTGCGGACCACGGGGGGCCTGGAACTCACCGCGCCGCACGGCCTGGAGGCGATCTCCCGCGCAGGGACGGTCGTCGTGCCGGCCTGGCGCTCGATCACCTCGCCGCCGCCCCAGGAGGCGCTCGACGCGCTGCGCCGGGCCCACGAGGAGGGCGCCCGCATCGTCGGGCTGTGCACCGGCGCCTTCGTGCTCGCCGCGGCGGGCCTGCTGGACGGCCGCCCCGCGACCACCCACTGGATGTACGCGCCGACGCTGGCCAAGCGCTACCCGTCGGTCCACGTCGACCCGCGGGAGCTGTTCGTCGACGACGGCGACGTGCTGACCTCGGCGGGCACCGCCGCAGGCATCGACCTGTGCCTGCACATCGTGCGCACCGACCACGGCAACGAGGCGGCCGGGGCGCTCGCCCGCCGGCTCGTGGTCCCCCCGCGCCGCAGCGGCGGCCAGGAGCGCTACCTCGACAGGTCTTTACCGGAGGAGATCGGCGCCGACCCGCTCGCCGAGGTCGTCGCCTGGGCGCTGGAGCACCTCCACGAGCAGTTCGACGTGGAGACGCTGGCGGCACGGGCCTACATGAGCCGCCGCACCTTCGACCGCCGCTTCCGCTCGCTGACGGGCTCGGCCCCTCTCCAGTGGCTGATCACCCAGCGGGTGCTCCAGGCGCAGCGGCTGCTGGAGACGTCGGACTACTCGGTCGACGAGGTCGCGGGCCGGTGCGGGTTCCGCTCGCCGGTCGCGCTGCGCGGGCACTTCCGGCGCCAGCTCGGCTCGTCCCCGGCGGCGTACCGGGCCGCCTACCGGGCCCGCCGGCCGCAGGGCGAGCGCTCCGTGGAGCCGGCCGAGCCGGGAGGCTCCGGGAACGGGCGGTCCGCGGCTGCGGCCGAGGGTCAGCCACCCGTGGCGCTGCCGTCCGACCAGCCGGTTCCGTACCAGACGCGCCGTACGGCGCCTCCGGTGCCGGCCTCGGCGGGGTCGGACAACGGCCGCGAGCACCGGGACTCCTGTCCCCCGCCCCGCGCCAGCCTGCCGGGCCAGCGCAGCGGCACCTGACCAGCCCCGGGGCTGCCGCCCCCGGCCCCCGCTTCGGCCTGAACGGCCTCGTCCTCAATCGCCGGACGGGCTGGTTTCTCCGGCCCTCCGGCGCTCGAGGAGCGGGGCCCGGGGCGGAGCCCCCGATCAATCAGCCCCTCCGGCGCTTGAGGAGCGGGGGTGCGGGGTGGAGCCCCCGGTTAACCAGCCCTCCGGCGTTTGAGGAGCGGGGTGCGGGGCGGAGCCCCGGGTCGGGAACGGGAAGGGCGGCGGGGGCGAGGAACGGCGGGGAACCGGGGACGGAGCCCCGGCATACAGTGTTCGCATGAACGATCGCATGGTGTGGATCGACTGCGAGATGACCGGCCTCTCGCTGTCCGACGACGCTCTCATCGAGGTGGCCGCCCTCGTCACCGACTCCGAGCTGAACATCCTCGGCGAGGGAATCGACATCGTCATCCGCCCGCCGGAGCGGGCCCTGGAGACGATGCCGGAGGTGGTGCGTCAGATGCACACCGCGTCCGGCCTGCTCGCCGAGCTGCCGAACGGCACGACCCTGGCCGACGCCGAGGAGCAGGTCCTGGCGTACATCAAGGAGTACGTCAAGGAACCCGGCAAGGCCCCGCTGTGCGGCAACTCCGTCGGCACCGACCGCGGCTTCCTCCTGCGGGACATGCCGACGCTGGAGGACTACCTCCACTACCGCATCGTCGACGTGTCCTCCATCAAGGAGCTGGCCCGCCGCTGGTACCCGCGGGCCTACTTCAACAGCCCGGAGAAGAACGGCAACCACCGCGCGCTCGCCGACATCCGCGAGTCCATCGCCGAGCTGCGCTACTACCGCGAGGCCGTCTTCGTCCCGCAGCCCGGCCCCGACTCGGAGACCGCCAAGGCGATCGCCGCCAAGCACGTCCTGCCCGCCCACTGAACGGCTCCGGACGGGGCACCGCGTAAGACGTGCGCGAGCACCCCTTCGGACCCTGTACACTTTTTCTCGGCCGGTCGGGGAAACCCACGGAACACCTCGTCAGAGGTTCCGGGCACCGGTCGTGGTGGGTGTAGCTCAGCTGGTAGAGCACCTGGTTGTGGTCCAGGAAGTCGCGGGTTCAAGTCCCGTCACTCACCCTGAGTGAACAGCCGGTGGCCTTGCGTGCAAGGCCACCGGCTGTTTTCGCGTTCCGCCCCGGAGCGCGGGGCCCGCCCTTCCCGGCCCGCCGATCACGACGACGTACGGGCCACCAGTTCCGTGGGCAGCACCACGTGCTGCCGGTCCGGTCCGCGCGACGCGGCCGGCCGGCGGTCGGCGATCTCCGTCAGCAGCAGGTCGATCATCGCCCGCCCCATCTCCTCTATGGGCTGGCGCACGCTCGACAGCGGCGGGTCCATGTGGCGGGCGATCGCCGAGTCGTCGTAGCCGACCAGCGCCACGTCGTCCGGGATCCGGCGGCCGGCCTCGCGCAGCACCTGCCGGGCGCCCGCCGCGGTGACGTCCGAGGCGGCGAAGACCGCGTCCAGGCCGGGGTGCCGTTCGAGCAGCGCCGCCATCGCGCGGCGGCCCCCCTCCTCGGTGAAGTCCCCCGCCTCGATCAGCCCCTCGTCCACCTCCCGGCCCGCGTCCGCCAGGGCGTCGCGGTAGCCGTCGATGCGCCGCTGGGCGCCGTACACGTCGAGGCGGCCGGTGATGTGGGCTATCCGGCGCCGCCCCGGGACACCAGGTGCTCGACGGCCGAGCGGGCGCCGCCGTAGTTGTCGGAGTCCACCGACGCCAGCGTCTCCCCGGCGGAGCGCGGACCGCTGATCACCGCGGGGATCTCCAGCTGGGCCAGCATGTCGGGCAGCGGGTCGTCGGCGTGCACCGAGACCAGCAGGACGCCGTCCACCCGGTGCGCGGCCAGGTACTGGGCGAGCCGCTGCCGCTCCCGGTCGCCGCCCGCGAAGATCAGCAGCAACTGCATCTCGGTCTCGGACAGCTCCGAACCGACGCCCTTGAGGATGTCCGAGAAGTACGGCTCGGCGAAGAACCGGGTCTCCGGCTCGGGGACGACGAGCGCGATGGCGTCCGTGCGGTTGGCGGCCAGAGCGCGGGCCGCGGTGTTCGGGACGTACCCCAGTTCCGCGACGGCCGCCTCCACGGCCGCCCGCGTCGCCTCGCTGACCCGGGGCGAGCCGTTGATCACCCGGGAGACCGTGCCGCGGCCGACGCCGGCGCGTGCCGCCACCTGTTCGAGCGTGGGCCGACCACCGCTCCGCCCGCGCGTTCCGTGGCTTGCCATGGGCTTCGCCTCCCGTCGAGAACCCGCACTCTGCGGCTGGCCTGGAATTTAACAGGCCGGCCGGCCGCCGCGACCGGCCCCGGGGGCGCCGCCCGCGCGGCCGCAGGAGCCGGGTAGCGCTCGCGGCGCCCGGTTAACAGGCCGATAACCGAAGCCACGTCTGCGTGTCCGGTGTCTTGACACCCCCGCCCGGACCGACGACTCTTCAACACATCACATGTGGGAGCGCTCCCACACTACTGCGCACGTACACATCCCGCACGTACACACCCGCACGTTCCCCGCCCGAGCCGCAGCGACGGACGAAGATGAAGCAACGGGCCCAACCATGCAGTTGGCCGGGGGGTCGGCACGTCAGGGCAACAGGAGGACGCAATGCGAGCAGCACGTATCCCGACCGCCCGCAAGGCGCTGGTCCTCGCGGCCGTCGCGACGCTGGGCGCCGGGCTGCTGGCCGGCTGTGCCGACGACGGCGGCGACGAGGCCGGCTCGTCGTCGGGCGGCGGCAGCGGCAAGACCAAGATCACCCTCGGGCTGTTCGGCGCCTTCGGATTCGAGGAGGCCGGCCTCTACAAGGAGTACGAGAAGCTCCACCCGGACATCGACATCCAGCAGACGGTCGTCGAGCGCAACGAGAACTACTACCCCGCCCTGGTCAACCACCTCACCACCAACAGCGGCCTGCAGGACATCCAGGGCGTCGAGGTCGGCAACATCGCCGAGGTCGTGCAGACCCAGGCCGACAAGCTCGTCGACCTGTCCGAGTACGGCAAGGAGAGCGACTTCCTGGACTGGAAGTGGAAGCAGGCCACCACCGAGGACGGCCGGACCGTCGGCCTGGGCACCGACGTCGGCCCGATGGCCGTCTGCTACCGCAAGGACATGTTCGAGAAGGCCGGACTGCCCACCGACCGCGAGGAGGTCGGCAAGCTCTGGGCGGGCAGCTGGGACAAGTTCGTCGAGGTCGGCCGGGACTACCAGAAGAACGCCCCCGAGGGCACGACCTTCCTCGACTCCCCGGTGGTCTGCTCAACGCCGTCCTCAGCAGTGAGGAGAAGCGCTTCTACGACGCCTCCGGCAAGGTCGTCTACAAGACGAACCCCGCCGTGAAGAAGGCGTTCGACCTGACCGCGCAGGCCGCCGAGGACGGACTGGTCGGCAACCAGACGCAGTTCCAGCCGGCCTGGGACACCACGATCGCCAACAGCAAGTTCGCCGCGATGTCCTGCCCGCCGTGGATGCTCGGCTACCTCAAGGGCAAGTCGAAGCCGGAGGCGGCCGGCAAGTGGGACGTGGCCACGGCGCCGAAGGCCGGCAACTGGGGCGGCTCCTTCCTGGCGGTGCCCAAGTCCGGCAAGAACGTCGAGGAGGCGGCGAAGCTCGCCGCCTGGCTGACCGCGCCCGAGCAGCAGGCCAAGCTGTTCGCCGTGCAGGGCAGCTTCCCGAGCGCGCAGACCGCCTACGACCTGCCCGCCGTCAAGGACGCCCGCAACGAGATGACCGGTGACACGCCCATCGGCCAGATCTTCGCGGAGGCCGCCAAGAGCAGCCCGGTCCAGATCATCGGCGCGAAGGACCAGATCATCCAGCAGGGCCTGACCGACAACGGCGTCATCCTCGTCGCCCAGGGCAAGTCGCCCGAGGAGGCCTGGGACAACGCCGTGAAGACCATCGACAACAACCTGGACCAGTGACCGGCATGGCAGCCAGGCACGACACCGCCGCGCCCCCCGTGAAGGAGGGGGGCGCGGCCCCGGGCCGTCCCCCGGCCGGTACCCCGTCGCCCGAGGCGGCGCGCAGGCGGGCCAGGCTCTCCCGCCGCTGGCAGCGCGACATGCGCTGGAGCCCGTACGCGTTCGTCTCGCCGTTCTTCCTGCTCTTCCTCGCCTTCGGCCTGTTCCCGCTGCTGTACACGGGATGGGCGTCGCTGCACCAGGTGGAGCTGACCGCGCCGACGGACATGGAATGGGTGGGCCTGCGCAACTTCACCCGGATCTTCGACGACGAGTTCTTCTGGAACGCGGCGCGGAACACGCTGACCATCGGCATCATCTCCACGGTGCCGCAGCTGCTGATGGCGATGGGCCTGGCCCACATCCTCAACTACAAGCTGCGCGGGTCGACCTTCTACCGCGTGATCATGCTCGCGCCGTACGCGACCTCGATCGCCGCCGCCTCCCTGGTCTTCGTCCTGCTCTTCGGACGCGACTACGGGATGATCAACTGGGCGCTGGGGCTCGTCGGGATCGACGCCGTCGACTGGCAGAACGACCACTGGGCCTCCCAGATCGCCGTCTCCTCCATCGTCATCTGGCGCTGGACCGGCTACAACGCGCTGATCTACCTGGCGGCGATGCAGGCGATCCCGCAGGACCTGTACGAGTCGGCCGCGCTGGACGGCGCCAACCGCTGGCAGCAGTTCTTCCACGTCACCCTGCCCGCGCTGCGCCCGACGATCCTGTTCACCGTCGTCGTCTCGACCATCGGCGCCTCGCAGCTGTTCGGCGAGCCGCTGCTGTTCGACGCCAACAAGGGCGCCTCCGGCGGCTCCCAGCACCAGTTCCAGACGCTCGGCCTGTACCTGTACGAGCAGGGCTGGGTCAACCAGCACCTGGGCCGCGCCTCCGCGATCGCCTGGACGATGTTCCTGATCCTCATCGTGATCGGGATCGTCAACTACGTCATCTCGCGCCGGCTGCGCGCCAGTAGTTAAGGAGAACCGGCCGTGACGACGACCCTGACGAAACCCCCGGCCGAACCGGCGCCCCGCCGCCGAGGCGGACCCGGCGCCCGAAGGCGGCCCGCGCGGGCGGTCAGCTGCACGCCGGGCCGATCGCCTACGTCATCCTCGCCCTGTTCACCGTCGGCTCGCTGTTCCCGCTGGTGTGGACGGCGATCGCGGCGTCCCGCGACAACCAGCGCCTCGCGCAGAACCCGCCGCCGTTCTGGTTCGGCGCCAACCTGTTCGACAAGCTGGAGGTCGCCTGGACCGACGCCAACCTGGGCGAGGCGTTCCTCAACACCACCGTCGTGGCGGGCGTCTCGTCGCTCACCATCGTCTTCCTGTCGACGATCGCCGGGTTCGCCTTCGCCAAGCTGCGGTTCCGGGGGCGGGGCGCGCTGATGCTGATCGTGGTCGGCACGATGATGGTGCCGCCCCAGCTGAGCGTCATCCCGCTGTACATGATGGTCGCCGAGCTGGACTGGACCGACCAGCTCCAGGCGGTGATCCTCCCGTCGCTGGTGAGCGCCTTCGGGGTGTTCTTCATGCGGCAGTACCTGCTCCAGGCCCTGCCCGACGAGATCATCGAGGCCGCGCGGGTGGACGGCGCGAGCAGCTGGCGCGTGGTGTGGCACGTGGTGTTCCCGGCGGCGCGGCCCGCGATGGCGGTGCTGGGCATGCTGACGTTCGTCCAGGTCTGGAACGACTTCCTGTGGCCGTTCCTGGTGCTGACGCAGAACGGCAACCCCACCGTGCAGGTCGCGGTGGCGGGGCTGGGCCGCGGCTACACCCCCGACCAGGCCCTGATCATGGCGGGCGCGCTGCTCGGCACGCTGCCGCTGCTGGTCGTCTTCGCGGTCTTCGGCAAGCAGATCGTGGGCGGCATCATGCAGGGCGCCGTCAAGGGCTGACGTCCCGATCCCGGGGGCCGGGCCGCCGTCGCCCCGGCCCCCTCACGTCCCCCTCCTCTCCCCCCACTTCCTCCTTCCCCTCCTGTGCCGCCGGTGCCCCGTGGCCCGTCGGTCTTCACGACCTCCATTGGAGCGCTTCCATGCCTGAGTCCGCAACGCCGGTGTCCCCGGCGACCTTTCCGCCCGCCTTCCTCTGGGGCGCCGCGACGTCGGCCTACCAGATCGAGGGCGCGGTGCGGGAGGACGGCCGTACGCCGTCGATCTGGGACACCTTCAGCCACACCCCGGGCAAGACGGCCGGCGGCGAGAACGGTGACATCGCTGTCGACCACTACCACCGCTACCGCGAGGACGTGGCGTTGATGGCGGAGCTGGGCCTGAACGCCTACCGCTTCTCCGTCTCCTGGCCCCGCGTGCAGCCCACCGGCCGGGGGCCCGCCGTCCAGCGCGGGCTGGACTTCTACCGGCGCCTGGTCGACGAACTGCTGGCCGCCGGGATCAGGCCGGCCGTCACCCTCTACCACTGGGACCTGCCGCAGGAGCTGGAGGACGCGGGCGGCTGGCCCGCGCGGGACACCGCCTACCGGTTCGCGGAGTACGCGCAGCTCGTCGGGGAGGCGCTCGGCGACCGCGTGGAGCAGTGGATCACGCTCAACGAGCCCTGGTGCAGCGCCTTCCTGGGCTACGGCTCCGGGTCCACGCCCCCGGCCGCACCGACCCGGTGGCCGCCCTGCGCGCCGCCCACCATCTGAACCTGGCCCACGGGCTGGGCGCGGCGGCGCTGCGCTCGGCGATGCCGGCCCGCAACACCGTGGCGCTCAGCCTCAACTCCTCGGTGGTGCGTCCGCTCTCGCAGCGCCCGGAGGACCTCGCCGCGGCCCGGCGCATCGACGACCTGGCCAACGGCGTCTTCCACGGCCCGCTGCTGCACGGCGCCTACCCGCAGTCCCTGACGGAGGCGACGGCCTCGCTCACCGACTGGGCGTTCGTCCACGACGGCGACCTGGTCTCCATCCACCAGCCGCTGGACGCGCTCGGCCTGAACTACTACACGCCGGCCCTGGTCTCGGCCGGGGACGCGGACGCCCGCGGTCCGCGCGCCGACGGCCACGGGGCGAGCGACCACTCGCCGTGGCCGGGCGCGGAGGACGTGGCGTTCCATCAGACCCCGGGCGAGCGCACCGAGATGGGCTGGACGATCGACCCGTCCGGCCTGCACGAGCTGATCATGCGGTACACCCGCGAGGCCCCGGGCCTGCCCCTGTACATCACCGAGAACGGCGCCGCCTACGACGACAAGCCGGACCCGGACGGCAGGGTGCACGACCCCGAGCGCATCGCCTACCTGCACAGCCACCTGTCGGAGGTGCACCGGGCCATCGCCGACGGCGCCGATGTGCGCGGCTACTACCTGTGGTCCCTGATGGACAACTTCGAGTGGGCGTACGGCTACGGCAAGCGCTTCGGCGCGGTGTACGTCGACTACGCGACGCTGGAGCGGATCCCGAAGTCGAGCGCCCGGTGGTACGCGGAGGCGGCCCGCACGGGGGCGCTGCCGGCGGTGGAGGCGGTGGTGTAGCGCGGGGCGCTCAGGGCAGGGGCCGGGAGCGGCTGAGCGTCCGCATCAGGCGGCGGGGGTGCCGGCGGCGGCGCACGGCCCCCCGGTGCCCGCGGCGCACCGGCGCGGTGCGTCCGTCGAGCTGGATCCAGACGCGCACCTCGGTGCCGCCGAGCACGGAGGAGCCGATGCGCACGTCACCGCCGGTGGACTCGGCGATCCGGCGCACGATGTCCAGGCCGAGACCGGTCGAACCGTCGCTGCCCGAGCCCCGGCCGCGCGCCATGGCCGCCTCCGGGTCGGGGATGCCGGGCCCGGCGTCGGACACCAGCACGATCACCGCGTCCTCGCCGTTGTGCACGTCGACGGCGAAGGCCGTGCCCTCGGGGGTGTGCCGGAAGACGTTGCCGAGGAGGGCGTCCAGGGCGGCGGCCAGGTCCGCGCGGGCCACGGGTATGCGCACCGGGCGGTCGGTGCCGGCCACCCGCCACTTGCGGCCCTCGTCCTCGGCCAGCGCCGACCAGAACGCCATCCGCTCGCGGACCACCTCGGCCGCGTCGCACCCGGCGCCGGGGCCGGCCGTGGCGGTCTGCGGCTTGGCGTCGCGGGCCGTGCGGATGATGGTGTCGACCTCGCGCTCCAGCTGCTCGACGGCGGCCCGGGTCTGCTCGGCGGCCGGTCCGTCGCCCAGCGAGGCCGCGTTCAGCCGGAGCACGGTCAGCGGGGTGCGCAGCCGGTGCGACAGGTCGGCGGCCAGCTCCCGCTCGTTGGCGAGGAGCTGGACGACCTGGTCGGCCATGGAGTTGAAGGCGACGGCCGCGAGCCGCAGTTCGGTCGGCCCCTCCTCCGGGACCCGGGCGCCGAGCCTGCCCTCCCCCAGTTCGTGCGCGCCCTTGACCAGGCGCCGGGCGGGCCGCACCATCCGGGCGCCCAGCCGGTCGGCGACGGCGACCGAGCCGACGACCAGGGCGGCGCCGACGGCGGCCAGGACCGCCCAGGCGGTGCCGACGCCGTTGGTGACCTCGGACTCGGGGACGTACACCTCGACCACGGCGATCTCGCCGGAGCTGAGGGCGACCGGCTGGAGCAGCGTGGACCCGCCGGCGACCTCCGTGGTGGAGGCCCGGCCCATGTCGCGGACGGCCTGGATGTCCGCGTCGGTGGCGCGCTGCCGGCCGATGTCGACCCGGCCGCGGTCCCGGCCGGCGGCGGGTATGTGCACGGCCAGTCCGGCTTCGCCGGAACCGGCGGCGGCCACGACCCGCTCCAGCTGGTCCCGGTCGGTGGTGATGGACAGGGCGGGTGCCACCGCCGCCGCCTCCCGCTCGGCGTTGGAGAACGCGCGGTCGCGGGCCATCTCCCGGATGACGAGGCCGAGCGGGACGGCGAAGGCGACCACGACCATCACGGTGACCGCGAGGGACACCTTGACCAGGGCCCACCTCATCGCGGCGGCTCCGCCCCGGCGGGCCCCGCGGCCGAGGGGTCCTCGGCAGGCGGCTCCAGTTTCACCCCGACCCCGCGCAGTGTGTGCAGATAGCGGGGGTGCGCCGCGGTCTCGCCCAGTTTCCGCCGCAGCCAGGACAGGTGGACGTCGATGGTCTGGTCGTCGCCGTACGACTGCTGCCACACCTCGGCCAGCAGCTCCCTGCGGGGGACGACGACGCCGGGCCGGCGGGCGAGGAAGGCGAGCAGGTCGAACTCGCGGCGGGTCAGGTCCAGCCGGACGCCGTCCAGCTCGGCCTGGCGGCGCAGCGGGTCGACGGTGAGACCGCCGACGCGCAGCACGGTCGCCGCGGGCGCCTCGCCGGCGCCGGACCGGGCCCGGCGCAGGACGGCCGCCATCCGCGCCGACAGGTGCTCCACAGAGAACGGCTTGGTGAGGTAGTCGTCCGCCCCGGCGTTCAGCAACCGGACGATCTCCGCCTCGTCGTCCCGGGCCGTGGCGACGATCACCGGCACGTCGGTGATGCCGCGCAGCATCTTCAGGGCCTCGGAGCCGTCGAGGTCGGGCAGTCCGAGGTCCAGCACGACGACGTCGAACCGGAAATGGGCGACCTCGCGCAGCGCCTCCAGCGCCGTGCCGACACTGCGCACCGTGTGCGCGGCGTCGGTCAGGTGCCGGATGAGCGCCGAGCGTACGAACTGGTCGTCCTCGACCACGAGCACACTTGCCATGGCCCGCACCGTACGCCATGCGGGCGAGCCCGGTGCGGGCCTGTGGACAACACACCTCCGGCCGCCCGCCCGCCGTCCCCGGCGGGACGTTCCCGCTCGTCCCCGGCCGGGCGACACGTGTGGGGCGGGTGGGGCAGTATGGCGGGCGATGCGCAGAGGACTCGTACACGTACTGGCCTGGCTGCTCGCCACGGGCGCGGCGGTCACGCTGTCGTGGTGGGGTGTCCACACGGTCATGGCGGGCACGGCCTACGACCCGCCCCGCGCCCTGCCCATCAAGGGGCCGACGCCGCGGCCACCCGGGCCCCGGAGCCGCGGGCGTCCGCCACGGCCCGCCGGTCCCCGTCGGCGGAGCGCCCGCCCACGCCGTCCCCGAGCCGGTCGCCCCGGCGCGAGTCCGGCGCCCCGCCCGCGCGGACCCCGGACACCACCCCGTCCGAGCGTCCCGGCCCGTCCCCGGCCACGTCCGGCAGGGTCAGGGGCTACGACACCGCGGGCGGACGCGCGGTCTTCGACCTCGGCCGGACCTCGGCGTCCCTGGTCTCCGCCACGCCGGCCGCCGGCTGGTCCATGCAGGTGTGGAAGACGGAGGCGTGGATCCGGGTGGAGTTCACCTCGGGCGCGCAGCGGGTGTCGGTGTTCTGCACCTGGCACGACGGGCCGCCGCGGGTGGAGATCGGCAGCTACTGACCGTCCGGCGCGCCCGGCCGTTCCTGCCCGCGCGCGCCGCCGGCGAGCGCGGCGCCGCCGGCCGAGCCGGCACGGCCGGGTGAACGCGGCTCCGCCGGGCGCCGCGGTACGGCGTGTGAACGGGCCGCCGCCGTGTGAACGCCGTACTGCGCGCTCGTTGCCGCGGATGCAGAACGTGCTACGGCGACCCGTCCCGCGTTGACGCGCTCCGCGGCCCGCTGCCAGCCTCGTGGCGTGAGCCAGTCAGCGAACTTCACCGCGCGGCTGCACGTCGATCTCCGGCGGCAGGCCGGCGCCCTCTGTCGATGACCGCGACGCGCGCCCGCCGGGCGCGCCCGACGCCGTTCGCATCCGGCGCCGTTCCTCCGCGCCGCCGCGCGTAGCCGCCGGCCGGCGCGTACGCGTCCCGCGCTCAGGGCCGCTCCCCTTCACCCCCGTCCCCGTTTCCCGGTAGCCGCGCGTCCCTTCGCGCTGCCGTGTTTTCCGCCTGGAGGCCGTTTTGCCGTCCGTCGTCGCCATTTCCGGCAGTCCGTCCGCAGATTCCCGCACCGTCCGCCTGGTCCGGCACGTCCTGGACCGGCTCGCGGCCGACGGGTGCGGCACCGAGCACATCGTCGTGCGCGACCTGCCGGCCCACGAGCTGCTCACCGGGTCGGCGGCCCACCCGGCGCTGGGCGGCGCCCTGCGGAGCGTGGCCGACGCGGACGGCGTCGTCGTCGGCACTCCGGTGTACAAGGCGTCGTACAGCGGGCTGCTGAAGGTGTTCCTGGACCTGCTCCCGCAGTCCGGGCTGGCCGGCAAGACGGTCCTGCCGCTGGTCACCGGCGGCAGTGTCGCGCACGTGCTCGCCCTGGACTACGCCCTGCGCCCGGTGCTGACCGGGCTGGGCGCCCGGCACATGGTGCCCGGCGCGTTCCTGCTCGACTCCTCGATCGAGCGTCTGGGCACGCACGCGTGCCGTGTCGATCCCGAGGCGGAGCCGCGTCTGCTGCGGGCCGTGGACGGGTTCGCCCGCGCCCTGGCCGGCCAGGAGACACGCCCCCTCGTCGCCGCTCCGTGATCCCCTCCCGTCCCGCAACCAGGAACAGGACGCTCCCATGAGTACGCTCCGCCCGGCGAACCGCCGCCGGTTCCTCACCCTGCTCGGCCTCTCCGCCGTCACCGGCGGCTGCGGCACCGCCGTCGGCGGCGGCGCCTCCGGCCCGGGCCGCCGCACCCGCACCCTGCGCTACCAGGGCTGGGCCGGCCAGGTCACCCCCGCCGAACTCGCCCAGGACCTCGGCTACCTGGAGGACGTGCGCCTGGAGTGGGTCGGCAACACCATCAGCGGCCCCCAGGACATCCAGTCGGCGGCCACCGGCCAGACGGACTTCGGCGGCGCGTTCAACGGGGCCGTGGTGAAACTCGCGGCGAGCGGCGCCCCGCTCAAGGCCGTCATCAGCTACTACGGCACCGACAAGGCCTCCTACAGCGGCTACTACGTCCGCGAGGACAGCCCGGTCCGCGGCGCCCGCGACCTCCTCGGCAGGAAGGTCGGCATGAACACCCTCGGCGGCCACTCCGAGGCGCTGCTCGACATCTACCTCCGGCGCAACGGCCTGAGCGCGGCCGAGGCGGGCCGGGCCGAGCCCCTCGCCATGCCGCCGGTCAGCACGGAACAGGCGCTGCGCCGGGGCAGATCGACGTGGCCGTGCTCAGCGGCGTCCTCCGCGACAAGGCGCTGGCCGCGGGCGGCCTGCGGCAGCTCTTCAACGACCATCAGCTGCTCGGCTCGTTCAGCGCCGGGACGTACGTCATGACGAAACGGTTCCTTGAGCAGAACCCGGACACCGTGCGGACGTTCGTGACGGGCGTCGGGCGCGCCCTGGACTGGTCGCGGGCCACACCCCGTGAGGAGGTCGTCGCCCGCATGACGGAGATCGTCGCCCGGCGGCGGCGCAACGAGGACGCCGGAGTGCTGCGCTACTGGAAGTCCTACGGCGTGGCGCGGCCCGCGGGCCGCATCACGGCCGGGAGCTGCGGCTGTGGGCCGACTGGCTGGCCGGGCGCGGCGACATCGACAAGAGCCGGCTGCGGATCGGCGACCTCTACACCAACGACTTCAACACCGCCACGAGCGGGAGGTGACCCCCTCATGACCGCCCACACCGCACAGCCCCCAAGATCGTGCTCGACGGGGTGCGCAAGGAGTTCCCGTCACCGGCAGGGACGGCGGCCGGTCCGTCGTGACCGCCCTCGACGGAGTCGACCTGGCCGTCGCCGACGGCGAGTTCCTCGTCGTGGTCGGCCCCAGCGGCTGCGGCAAGTCGTCGCTGCTGGACCTGCTCGGCGGTCTGTCCCGGCCGACCTCGGGCCGCATCCTCCTCGACGGTTCCCCGGTCACCGGGCCCGGACTCGACCGGGGCGTGGTCTTCCAGCAGTACGCCCTGCTGCCCTGGCGCACCGCCCAGGGCAACGTCGAGTTCGGCCTGGAGGCGGTCGGCGTGCCCCGCCGCGAACGCCCGGCCCGGGCCCGGGAGTTCCTGGACCTGGTGGGCCTGGGCGGGTTCGAGCGGCGCCATCCGCACGAGCTGTCCGGCGGCATGCGGCAGCGGGTCGCCATCGCGCGCAGTCTCGCCTACGACCCCGACGTGCTGCTGATGGACGAGCCGTTCGCGGCGCTCGACGCCCAGACCCGGGAGTCCCTCCAGGACGAGCTGCTGCGCATCTGGCGGCGCACCGGCAAGACGGTCGTGTTCATCACGCACGGCATCGACGAGGCGGTGCGGCTCGGGCAGCGGGTGGCCGTCATGACCTCCAGGCCCGGGCGGGTCAAGGAGGTCGTCCCCATCGAGCTGCCCGCCGGTGCGGGCGGCGACGATCCGCGCTCCACGCCCGAGTTCGCCCGGTACCGGCACCGGATCTGGTCCCTGCTGCGCGACGAGGTCTCCGTGGCCCAGCGCCAGGAGCGGGAGGGGGCGGTGGCCGCATGAGGTCCTTGACCAGGCCGGAGGCCGGGCCCGGTCCGGACGCCGGGACCGGGGCAGAAACGGACGCCGGGACCCAGGCCGGGGCCGAGGCCGAAACGGGCGTCGGGGCCGAGGCCGGGACGGGCGCCGGATCGGGTCCGGACGCCGGGGCCGGGATCGCGACGGAAACCGGGGCCCGCACCAGCACAGGCACAGGCACCCGCACCGGCTCGGCTCCCGGCGCCGACGAACCCGCTCCCCGCCGGCGCCCTCCCCGGCACCGCGCGGCCGGCCGCGGCGCGCGGCGTACCGGCCGGCGTACCGGCTGGGCCGGGCGGCCACCTCGTCGGCCGCCGTCCTGGCGCTGCTCGTGCTGTGGGAGACCGCGCCCCGCCTCGGGCTGGTCGACCGTACCTTCCTGCCGCCGGTCAGCGAGGTCGCGCGGGCATGGTGGCAACTGGCCGCCGACGGCCAACTGGCCGAGCATGCGCGGGCCAGCCTCGTCCGCTCCTTCGGCGGCTTCGGCATCGCCGTGGCGGTCGCGGTGCCGCTGGGGCTGCTGATCGGCTGGTACCGGCCGCTGGCCGACCTGCTCGGGCCGCTGCTGGAGGTGTTCCGGAACACGGCGGCGCTCGCGCTGCTGCCGGTGTTCGTCCTGCTGCTGGGCATCGGGGAGACGTCCAAGGTCTCGATCGTCGTCTACGCCTGCACCTGGCCGGTGCTGCTGAGCACCATCAGTGCCGTGCGGTCCGTGGACCCGACCCTGCTGCGCCTGGCCCGCTCGCTGGACCTCTCGCCGCTGCGGCTGTTCCAGAAGGTGATCCTCCCGGCGTCCGTGCCGGCGGTGTTCACCGGCATCAGGCTCGCCGGTTCGGTCTCCATCCTGGTGCTGGTGGCCGCGGAGATGATCGGCGCCAAGGCGGGGCTCGGCTACCTGATCAACGCCTCCCAGTTCAACTTCGCCGTCCCGCAGATGTACGCCGGGATCGTCACGATCTCCGCGATCGGCGTGGCGTTCAACCAGCTCCTGGTCGCCCTGGAGCGCCGGCTCAGCTCCTGGCGGCCCGCCGCACCGGGCTGACCCCGCGCCCCGTCGTACGCCTCTCCTTCCCGCGCCCGCCCCTTCCCTCTTCTCCTTCCTCAAGGACCCCGCCCATGCCCGTGTCCCCGCCCCGTCACCTGCACCTCAACGCGTTCCTCATGAACGCCGGTCACCACGACGCCGCCTGGCGGCACCCCCTCACCTCACCCGAGCGCGTCACCGACCTGGGCTACTTCCAGGAGCTGGCCCGCGCCGCCGAACGCGGCCGGCTGGACTCGCTGTTCCTGGCGGACGGGCTCGCCCTGCCCGGCACCGTGCGCCACAACGCGCTCGGCGGGCTCGAACCGCTCACCCTGCTGTCGGCGCTGGCCGCGGTCACCGAGCGCATCGGGCTGATCGCCACCGTCTCGACCACGTACAACGAACCGTTCACCACGGCCCGGGCGTTCGCCTCCCTCGACCACCTCAGCGGCGGCCGGGCCGGCTGGAACATCGTCACCTCGGCCAACCCCGAGGAGGCCCACAATTTCGGCCGCGACGCCCACCTGGACCACGGCCTGCGCTACGCCCGCGCCCGGGAGTTCGTCGACGTCGCCGTCAGCCTGTGGGACAGCTGGGCGGACGACGCGATCGTCCTGGACCGGGCGCGCGGCGTCTACGCGGACACCGCGAAGGTACGGCCGGTCGACCACCGGGGCCCCCACTTCCGGGTGCGCGGCCCGCTGAACGTGCCCCGCCCTCCGCAGGGTCACCCGCTGCTGGTGCAGGCCGGCTCGTCGGAGGACGGCAAGGAGTTCGCGGCCCGGTACGCCGAGGCGGTGTTCACCGCCCAGCAGACGCTCGACGGCGCGCGGGCGTTCTACCGCGACCTCAAGGGCCGGGTGGCCCGGCAGGGACGCGACCCCGAGCACGTCAAGGTGCTGCCCGGTGTGTGCCCCGTCATCGGCTCCACCGAGGCCGAGGCCCGCGCCCTGGAGCAGCAGCTCACCGACCTCCAGGTGCCCGAGTACGGTCTCGCCCAGCTCTCCGCCCTGCTCGGCACCGACCTGACCGGCCTGCCGCTGGACGGCCCGCTGCCCGAGCTGCCCGACGAACGCAGCGTCAACGGCAACCGGAGCCGCTTCGCGCTCGTCGCCGAACTGGGCCGGCGGGAGGGCCTCACCCTGCGCGAGCTGATCGCCCGGCTCGGCGGCGGGCGCGGGCACCGGGTCGTCGTCGGCACGCCCGAGCGGATCGCGGACGAACTGGAGACCTGGTTCACCGGGGCGCGGCCGACGGGTTCAACATCATGCCGCCTTATCTTCCCGGCGGGCTGGACCACTTCGTCGACGAGGTGGTTCCGGTACTGCGCGCCCGGGGCTGTTCCGCACCGAGTACACGGGCCGCACGCTGCGCGAGCACTACGGGCTGCCCGGCCGGCCCCCGCCACCCCGGCCGCCCCTGCCGCCCCCGCCGCTCCCGGCACGAGTCCCGCGGGCCCGTACCCGCCTCCTGAGCCTTCGTCCGCGACGCGACCCGAGCGCCCGTCCCTCGCCGGGGACGGGACCGACCCTCACCGAAACGGAAAGGACCACCCGACATGACCACCACCGCGCCCTCCTCCGCCGCCTCCCCGGCGCGCCCCCGGCGTCCACCGGCTCCCCCGCCGACTCCCCCACCGGCTCCCCCTTCGGGCTCCGCCGGATCGGCGGCCGCATCGGCGCCGAGATCAGCGGGCTGGACCTGGCCGGCGACCTCGCCCCCGACACCGTCACCGCGCTCAACTCCGCCCTGCTGGAGCACAAGGCCCTGGTCTTCCGCGGCCAGCACCTCGACGACGCGGGACAGCTCCGCTTCGCCTCCCTCTTCGGCGAGCTGACCACCGCCCATCCCACCGTCCCCTCGGTGGACGGGCAGCCGAACATCCTCCCGGTCGACGCCGAAGGGGGCGTCCGCGCCAACCGGTGGCACACGGACGTCACCTTCGTGACCGCCCCGCCCAAGGCGTCGACCCTGCGGGCGCTCGTCGTCCCGCCCTACGGCGGTGACACCCTGATCGCCGACGCGGTCTCCGCCTACCGGGACCTGCCCGCGCCGCTGCGCGAGCTCGCCGACCGGCTGTGGGCCGTGCACACCAACGCCTACGACTACGCCGGACCCCGGAGCGAGAAGGAGGCGGAGCACCGCAGGCAGTTCGTCTCCCGCCGCTACCGCACCGCCCATCCGGTGGTGCGCGTCCACCCGGAGAGCGGGGAGCGCGGGCTGTTCATCGGCGGGTTCGCGCAGAGCCTGGTGGGCCTCGGCCCGTCCGACTCCCGGGACCTGCTGCGCATCCTCCAGGCGTACGTGACCCGCCCGAGAACCTGGTGCGGATCAGCTGGAACCCGGGCGACCTGGTGCTGTTCGACAACCGCAGCACCCAGCACTACGCGCCCGACGACTACGGCGACCAGCCGCGGCTGCTGCACCGGGTCACCGTCGCCGGGGACGTCCCGGTGGGTGCCGACGGCGGCCGCAGCTACTCCGTCGAGGGCGACGACGCCGCCCACTACACGCCCGTCGCCGCCTGACGGAGGGCCGTACGGGACAATGCCCGTATGCGGATCTCAGCCAGGGCGGACTACGCGGTGCGGGCTGCCCTCCTGCTTGCCGGTGCCCACGACGAGCCTCTGAAGACGGAGGCGATCGCCGAGGCGCAGGAGATCCCGCACAAGTTCCTGGAAGGCATCCTCAACGACATGCGCCGCGCCGGACTGGTGGTCAGCCGGCGCGGCGCGCACGGCGGTTACCGGCTGGCCCGGCCCGCCTCGGAGATCTCCGTCGCCGACGTGGTGCGGGCCGTGGACGGGCCGCTGGTGTCGGTGCGCGGCGTCCGGCCGCCGGAGCTGACGTACAGCGGCCCGGCCGAGTCGCTGCTGCCGCTGTGGGTGGCGCTGCGGGCGAACGTCCGCCGCATCCTCGAGGGCGTCTCGCTGGCGGAGGTCGCCGCCGGGGACCTGCCCGAGTTCGTGCACGCCCTGGCCCAGGACCCCGCCGCCTGGTCCAATCCCTGAGACACCACCGCACCGTCACTGAGCTGCGGGTTCTCACACAGCGAGACCGATGCGCCCGAATCCCGGACACGCTCTTGCCGGTCACGGCCCCGCCGGGCCACTATCCCTGCCAATTCGATAGGGATAATAGGAATTGGTGAGGTGGCCGTGAAAACGCTGATACTGCTGGCACTTGCCGGGCTCGGCGCCCAACTGGTGGACGGAAGCCTGGGCATGGCCTACGGCGTCACCTCCACCACCCTGCTCCTCGCGGTCGGCACCAACCCGGCCGCCGCGTCCGCCACCGTCCACCTCGCCGAGATCGGCACGACGCTCGCGTCGGGAGCGGCCCACTGGCGGTTCGGGAACGTCGACTGGAAGGTCGTCGCCAAGATCGGCCTTCCGGGCGCGGTCGGCGCCTTCGCCGGCGCGACGTTCCTCTCCCGCCTCTCCACGGACGTCGCCGCGCCCGTGATGGCCCTGATCCTGCTCGCCCTCGGCCTCTACGTCCTGGGCCGCTTCACCTTCCTCGGCCTGCCCGAGGGCAACCTCGGCAAGCCGCTGCGCAAGCGGTTCCTCTCCCCGCTCGGCCTGGTCGCCGGCTTCCTCGACGCCACCGGCGGCGGAGGCTGGGGCCCGGTGGGCACGCCGGCCATCCTGGCCAGCGGGCGGCTGGAGCCCCGCAAGGTCATCGGCTCCATCGACACCAGCGAGTTCCTGGTCGCCGTGGCCGCGAGCGTCGGCTTCCTCGTCGGCCTCGGCTCCGAGGGCGTGGACCCGGCCTGGGCCGCGGCCCTGCTGGCCGGCGGCCTGATCGCCGCGCCCCTCGCCGCCTGGCTGGTGCGCCATGTCCCGCCGCGCCTGCTCGGCTCCGCGGTGGGCGGCCTCATCGTCCTCACCAACGTCCGCACCATCCTGCGCAGCGACTGGGTGGCGGCCGGCGACGGCACGCAGTGGGCCGTCTACGGCGTCGTCTACGCGCTGTGGGCCGCCGCCCTGGCCTACTCCTTCAAGGAGCACCGCCGCCAGAGCACGGCCGCGGCCGCCCGGACCGCCGTCCCGGCCCAGGCCGCCGCACCGGCCGCCGAGTCCGGGCCGGCCGCGGAGACCGGCGCCCCGGAAACCCGTGTCGGGGGCTGAACCGGGGCCGGCCGACGAGCGCCGGCGGGCCCTCCTGCGCACGGCCCGCGACGTGGCCGAGGACCTCGCCGCGGACGCCGTCGACCGGGACCGGGCGGGCATGCCGCCCGCGGACGAGGCCGCCCGGCTGCGCGAGGCCGGGCTGCCGGCGGCCCTCACCCCGCCCGGGCCGGGCCGGGGGACGGACTGGCGGACCGGGTGCGCGGTCGTCCAGGAGATCGCCGCGGCGGACGCCTCCGTCGGCGAGATCCTCGCCCGCCACTACGTGCACACCTGGAGCGGACGGTTCTACGGGCCGGCGCGGCGGGCCGCCGTGCTGGAGGCGGAGACGGCGCGGCACCAGTGGCTGTGGGCGGGCGCCGTGCACGGCCCGCCCTCCCCCGGCGACACCGACGGGCCGGACCTGACGCTCACCCCGCACGGCGACGGGCACACCGTCGCCGGGCGGCGCCGCGTGGACACGGCGGTGACCGTCGCGGACCAGTTCGTCGCCGACGCCCGGTGCGCCGTGACCGGCGAGGTGCTCGTCGTACGAATCCCGCGCGCGGCCCGCGGGGTGTCGGCCGAGCCCCGCCACGACCGGCTCGGCCAGCGGGTCGCCGGCGCCGGCTCCCTCGTCCTGGACGGGGTGGCCGTCGCCCCCGCCCACGTCCTCGGCCCCGGCCGTACGACGCGGAGACGACCGCGCCCTTCACCGCGCTCGCCGCTCCGGCGCTCCGCCTCGCCCTGTGCCACGTCGGCCTCGGCATCGTGGAGGGCGCCCTCGCCGAGGCCCGCGACCTGGGCCGGCACCCGCGCGTCCCGCACCCGGACGACGACACGGGCGCGGACCTGCTGCTGACCTACGGGGAGCTGGCCTCGGCGGCGCAGACCGCGGCGGCGGTCGTGGGCCGGGCGACGGACGCGATGGCAGGCGCGCTCGCCGCCGGACCGGACATCGATGTCGAGGAACCCGCCGCCGTCGCCGCGCTCGTGGACACCGCGGAGACCGTGACCGCCCGTGCCGCGCTGCACATCACCACCCGGGTGCTGGAGCTGGCCGACGCCCCCGGCCTGGACCGGTTCTGGCGCAACGCCCGGGTGCTGACGGCGCGGGGGTCGGCCGCCCACCGGCTGCGCGCGATCGGCGACCACTACCTCAACGGCCGCTACCGCTCACCGGCGGCCCACGTCTGACCACGCCCCACCCGGAGCCCTACTGGAAGACGGAGGCAGGCGGTGCCGGTGAGGCCACGGCCACGGCGTCGGTCACGGGCACGGCCCCGCCGGCGAAGTCGGTCAGCGCCCGGCCGTGCTCCACGCGGGCCGGGTGGGGGTCGGAGGCGGCCCGGCGGGTCAGCTCGGCGACCGGGAGCGGGCGGTCGGAGGCGACGAGGACGGCGTTGCCGAACCGTTTGCCGCGCAGCACCGCCGGGTCGGCGATCAGGGCGAGTTCCGGGAAGCGGGCGGCGGCGGTGGCGATCTGGCCGCGCAGGTGGGCGAGGGGCGGCCCGTCGGCGTGGTTGGCGGCGAAGACCCCGCCCGGCGCCAGCGCCCGGCGGACCTCGTCGAGGAACTCCGCCGACGTCAGGTGGGCCGGGGTGCGGGTGCCGCTGAACACGTCCGCGACGACGAGGTCCGCCCAGCCGTCCGGCACCTTGGCGAGCCCGGCGCGGGCGTCGGCGGCCCGCACCCGGACGCGGGCGCCCGGGTCCAGCGGCAGCTCGCGCCGGACCAGCTGGACGAGGGCCGCGTCCCGCTCGACGACCTGCTGGGTGGAGCGGGGCGGGTGGCGGCGACGTAGCGGGCGAGGGTGAAGGCGCCGCCGCCGAGGTGCACGGCCCGGACCGGCCTGCCCGGCGGCGCGGCCAGGTCGATGACGTGGCCGAGGCGGCGCTGGTACTCGAAGGAGAGACGGGCCGGGTCGTCGAGGTCGACGTGCGACTGCGGGGCCCCGTCGATGAGCAGGGTCCAGGCCCGCGCCCGGTCCCGGTCGGGGACCAGCTCGGCGCGTCCGCCGTCGACGTCGGCGACGACGGTCTCCGCGGCGGCCCGCCCGCGCCGCGGGCGCCCCGCCCCGCCGCACCGGCCTTCCTGGACTTTCCCATCCGCCCATTATCGGGGACCGGGAACACGGGGGGCCGGGCACATGGGGCCGGGCCCATGGGGGCCGGGGCGCCGGTGGCCGGGCGTCGAGGGGTGCCCGGTTCCGGGAGCGCGAGGGTCAGGCGAGGGCGGGGACCGGCCGGGCGGCACCCGGAGGGGGTGACGGGAGGGGGCGGTACGGGGACCGGTCGGGGCCGGCGCGGGAGAGCGGGCCGCGGGACGGGCTCAGCGGCAGTTGTCCGCGGCCTCCAGCAGCCGGGCCGCCTCGCCGAGCGCGGCCCGCAGCACGGCCGGGTCGGTGGCCAGGTCGGCCTCTCCCGGCGGCACGAGCCAGTCCGAGCCCTCGACGGGGGCCGGGGGGCGAGCCTCAGGCCCCGCCCGTCGGTCCGCGTGCAGGTGCTCCCCGGCACGTCCCAGGCGGCGGCCGTGCCCGGCGGGACGAGGAAGCCCAGGGTGTCGCAGCCGTCGTCGTGGAGCACCGGCCCCACCGCGTCGGCGGCACCGCGTCTGAGGATGTCGACGGCCTCCAGCCCCTGACGCGTGGGCACGGTGACGACGTCGCAGGCGTCCCGGACGCATCCGTCCCGGACCCCCGGGGAAAGGGACTGCGCGGACTGCGCGAACTGCCGATCCGGCTGGCATCCATCCCGGCCTCCACCACGGAACCCCTCCTAGGACGAGCAGGTCGGGAGACGGGAGCCTCCCGGTCCACCCTGTCCAACGCGGCGAACCGTCGACGGCTACGGCACAAGTCGGCCGCAAAGGATGGCACTTCATGGCAGATGACGGATGAGATATCCGGTTTGTAGCCAAACACCGCGTGGCGGGTCCGTCACAGCAGGTACGTTCTTGCTCGCCGGAAACAGGGCGGCAAACGGGCCGATGAAGCCATTACCCGGACAACTCGCCCTCGCTCCGGCATGGTTCGACGGTTCGCACGAGAGGGCCCGGCCATGGCGTCGTCAACGGTGACCTCCTCCCGGTCCGAGCGGCCACCGCAGCCGAACCTCGTCTTCCGGCAGTTGCGCGGACAGCGCTCGCCGGCCGAGTTCGCGGCGGCGGTCCGCCGTGCCGCGCGGGAGATCGGCGAGCGCGTCAGCTGTGACGCGCGCTACATCGGCCGCGTCGAGTCGGGTGAGATCCGCTGCCCCAACTACGCGTACGAACGGGTGTTCCTGCACATGTTCCCCGGCCGCACGCTCACCGATCTGGGGTTCGCGCCCCGCTCGTCGGTACGCGGACGGCGGCGCGCGAGCGGTGAGACGCCCGCGGCCCCCGGCACGTACGACCCACCGGACCCGTTCATCTCGCACGACGACTTCGAGGAGAGCGACGTGCTGCGTCGCGCATTCATGACCGGCGGGGCGCCACGGTGGCCGCCGCCGCACTGGGCCCCCTGGCTCTCACCCGGGAGGCCACCGCGGTTCCGGGCCAGGCCCGCCGCCCCGGGGCGAGCGACGCGGGCGCCCTGGAGGAAGCCGTCCGCCGGATCCGGCTGCTGGACGACCGGCACGGCGCCGACGGCCTCTACCGGCGCGCGGCCGCCCCGCTGCGCGCCGCGTACGCGCTGCTGGACGCCGGGGCGACCCGGCAGGCGACGGCGGACCGGCTCTACTCGGGCGCCGGTGAGCTGGCCATCTCCGTGGGCTGGCTGGCCCACGACTCCGGGCGTTTCGACGACGCCCGCTCGCACTACGCGGAGGCCCTCGCGACCGCCCGGATGAACGGCGACCCGGGCCTGGAGGCGCACGCCTTCTGCAACACGGCCTTCCTCGCCCGGGACGCCGGCCGGCCGCGCGAGGCGGTACGGGCCGCGCAGGCCGCGCAACGGGCCGCGCGGCCGCTGGGTTCCGCCCGGCTGATGTCGCTGCTGGCGCTGCGCGAGGCGGGCGGCTGGGCGGGCCTCGCCGACCGGACCGGCTGCACACAGGCGCTGGCCCGCGCACAGGCCCTCTTCGCCCGGGGGCCGTCGGACGCCGACCCCGAGTGGATGAGCTTCTACGGGGAGGCCGAGCTGGAGGGGCTGGAGGCGCAGTGCTGGTCGACGCTGGGCGACTGGCGTCGGGCCGCCCGGCACGCGCGGCGGGCGGCCGACCTCCAGGACCCGCACTTCACCCGGAACATCGCCCTGTACTCGGCCGAGCTGGCCGACGATCTCGCGCGCGGCGGCCGCCCGGACGAGGCGGCGGCGGCCGGGATGCGGGTGCTGGATCTGCTGGGCGAGGTGCAGTCTTCGCGAGTGCAGACGATGCTGGGCGGCACGGCGCGCGTGCTGTCGCCGCACCGGCGGGCGCCGGGGGTGGCGGCGTTCCTGGAGCGCCACGCCTCGATGCCGCGGCCGGTGTGAGCGCCGTTCGCGGCAGCGTGCGCGCGGCGGGTGTGAACGGGTGACCGTGCGCCGAGGGGGCGCCGCGCGGCCCCGCGCGGCTTCGGTGGCCGCGGGCCGGGTCAGCCCTGCAGGTGGCCCACGTCGTTCCAGTGTTCCAGTGCCGGCTCGCCGTAGGCCCAGCCCAGGACCGACAGCGACGTCGGGTTCAGGCGGATGCGGGCCGCGAACTCCAGCGGCAGGCCCAGCCAGCGCGCGCCGATCGAGCGCAGGATGTGGCCGTGGGCGAAGACCAGCACGTCGCGGTCGGCCTCGCGGGCCCACGCCACGACCTCGTCCGCGCGCGCGGTGACGTCCGCCAGGCTCTCCCCCGCGGGACCCCGTCGCGCCAGATCAGCCAGCCCGGCCGCACCGCCTGGATCTCCGCCGGGGTCATGCCCTCGTACGCCCCGTAGTCCCACTCCATCAGCGTGTCCCAGGTCTCGGCGCGGTCGCCGAACCCGGCCAGTTCGCACGTCTCCCGCGCGCGGGAGAGCGGGCTGGTGCGCACCTCCGCACCGGACAGGCCGTCGAACGGCGCCCGGTGCAGCCGCTCGCCGAGCAGCTTGGCGCCCGGCGGCCCTCCTCCAGCAGCGGCACATCGGTCCGCCCGGTGTGCTTGCCGGACAGCGACCACTCGGTCTGTCCGTGCCGGGCGAGCAGGATGCGCGGAGCCATGAAGGGACCCTCCGGGAGAAAAGGCGAGCGGGACCCCTCCATCATCGCGCACGCTGTGCAGGAGCAACCCGGAGGGCGGTCCCCGCGTCTATCAGGGCCGGGGGCGCCCGGCGAAGGAGGGCGCCCGTACGCCGTAGAGTGGCACGCCCGGCTTGGCCGGGACGCAAGGGACGAAGGGGGAGGGCGATCGGATGCGGGACACCGAGATACCGGGCACCGAGGCGGCCGCCCCGCCCGCCCGGCCACGCTGGTGGACCGAACTCCCGCTCATCCTCGTCGTCTACGCCTGCTACTCCGCGGGCCGTCTGCTGGTGCGGGGCGACGTCTCCGACGCCGTCGACCACGGCCTGGCGATCCTGCGCCTGGAGAAGGCCCTCCACCTCAACGCCGAGCACCCGCTGAACCGTCTCTTCACCAGTGAGCCGTGGCTCGGCGTCCCGGCCGACTTCTGGTACGCGTCGCTGCACTACCTGGTGACCCCGGCGGTGCTCGTCTGGCTGTTCCGGTCCCGCACGGTGCGCTACCGCGCCGCCCGGACCTGGCTGATGACCTCCACGTTCATCGGCCTGATCGGCTTCACCCTGCTGCCCACCTGCCCGCCCCGGCTGCTGGATGCCGGTCACGGCTTCGTCGACACCATGGCGTACTACAGCTCGTACGGCTGGTGGGGCGGCGAGGCCAGCGCGCCGCGCGGACTGGGCGGGATGACCAACCAGTACGCGGCCATGCCGAGCCTGCACGTCGGCTGGGCGCTGTGGTGCGGGGTGATCCTCTGGCGGTACGGCGGCACCCGTACGGCCAAGGCGGCCGGTGTCGTCTATCCGCTGGTGACGACGATCGTGGTGATGGGCACCGCCAACCACTACTTCCTCGACGCGGTGGCCGGTGCCGCCGTGATGGGCGCGGGCCTGTTGCTGACGCCGTACGTCATGCGGTGCGCGGACCTGCTGCGGGCCCGGCTCGCCGGACGCGCCCCGCGGCGCGGCACGCCCGTCGCACCGGTCCCGGCCGACACGGGTTCCCCGATTGTCAGTGCCGGATGCCAGACTTCCGCGGGTGAGCGAATTCCACGCCAGCGCGACCAGCGGTTCCCGTCCGGAGCCGAGCCGGACACCGCACCCGCTCAAGCGGGGGACGGCACTCCGGCACCGGCTCGCTGACCTGCGCGGCCCCGACGTACCGGCCAAGGCGCTGGACGCCCGCGCCCTGGCCGCCCTCGCCGCCAACCCCGGCTGCCGGCGACGGGCGATCCTCGACGGCGCGGGGTGGACAAGGCGGCGCTGGCGAGCGCGCTGGGCGCGCCGTCGGTCTTCGGCCAGTCCCAGTTCGCGTTCATGCGCGGCAACGCCTTCGAGGCGCGGGTCAAGGCCGACGGCGGCGCGGAGCTGCTGCGGCTGGTGCACGAAAAGCTGGACCGGGGCGCCGAGCCGCCCGAGGGCGCGGCGGTGCCCGACCTGTCCGCGACCGGCCCCGAGGGCCGCGCGGCGCGTACGGCGCTGGCGCTGCGCGAGGCGTCGGCCGCGGGCGGCTGGACGCTGCTGGACCATCCGATGCTCGCCCTGGACGTCGCCGGCTCCCCCGCGTTCCTGGAGCCGGACGCGGTCGTCGTGCACCCCGACGGCAGCTGGACGGTCGTGGAGATCAAGTCGTTCCCGATGCTGGACGGCTCCGCGGACCCGGCGAAGGTCGGCGCGGCGGCCCGGCAGGCGGCGGTGTACGTGCTGGCGCTGGAGGAGGTGGCCGGGAAGCTGGACCCCGCCCCGGCCGTCCGGCGGCGCGTCCTGCTCGTCTGCCCAAGGACTTCTCCAACCTGCCCACCGCGTCCGCCGTCGACGTGCGCAAGCAGCACGCCGTGACCAGCCGCCAGCTGGCCCGGCTCACCCGCATCGAGGAGATCGCCGACGACCTGCCCGAGGGACGTGCTTCTCCCCCGCCCTGCCCGCCGAGGAGCTGACGGCGGCGGTGGAGGCGGTCCCGGCCACGTACGCGCCGGAGTGCCTGGCGGCGTGCGAGCTGGCATTCCACTGCCGGGCCCGGTCCCGGGCGGCCGGTGCGGTGACGGGGCTCGGCCGGCCCGTGCGCGCCGAGCTGGGCGGGCTGGCCACGGTGGACGAGGTCCTGGCCGCGGCGCACGGCGAGGCCGGTGACCCGGACGACCCGGCGGTCGCGGCGCTGCGCCGGGCCGCCGCGCTGCGGGCGGAGGCCCTGCGGACGTCGGAGGCGGTGGCATGTCGCTGATCACCACCCTCGCCCGGCTCGAGGCCGTGCGCGCCGGGCGCGCCCAGCCCGCCGCCACCGTCCGGCACCGCCACCTGTCCGACCGGCCGCTGGTGTTCGTGCCGCTCACCACCGCCGGTGAGGCCGGAGCGCCGCTCGGCGCGCTCGTCGGCACCGACCGGGACGCGCCGCGCCTGCTGGTCGTTCCGCAGCCCCGCGACCGCGACCTGCGGTTCGCGTTCCTCGCCGAGCTGGCGGACGTCGTGCTGCCGTACGTGGAGTCGTACGCCGACGCCGTGGAGACGGCCGAGCGCACCGAGACCGATCCGGAGACCGGCAAGCGGGTCAAGGTCGAGGTCGATCTGTGCGCGGACGCGGCGCAGCTGATCGTGCCGAGCCGCGCGGGCATCGACTTCGTGCGGCTGCTGGGGCGCTCCATGCGGTTCAGGCGCACGGCGGAGCAGGACCCGCAGGCGCCGCACCCCGCACCGCCGCGCGTGCCCCTGCTCGGCCGGTGGCTGACCCACTACGGGAGCGGGCCCGGGTCCCCGGCTCCTCGCTGCTGCTGGCCATGACCGACCTGCTGGGCCGGCACTGGGCCACCGGCCAGTCCACGCTGGAGGACCAGCACCTGGGGGCGCTGCTCGCCTGGATCGACCCGCCCGCGGGCGGGTCCGGCGCCGAGGCGGCGCTGCGGGCCGAGCTGGCGCGGGACGCCGACGGCCAGCTGCTGTGCCCGCCCGCCGGCCCGGCGACCGACCCGGCGTTCGACAACAAGCGGCTGGCCCCGGCCGTCGAGCGCTACGACCGGGCGCGTACGGCGCTGGCCGCCGCCGAGGACGGGCTGGAGGCCGACGAGCGGCTCGGTGCGCTGAGCGCCGCCGAGCGGGAGATCCGCGCGCTGGTCGCCGAGCACACCCGGCCGGCCTGGGACGCGGTGTGGCGGGGCCTGGACCTGCTGCGAGAGCTGCCCGAGGGGGCGCACGTCGAGGAGCGGTGGACCCGTGACCGGTGGTCGTTCACCGGACACCGGGACCGGATCGCCGCCGGCGAGCCGCCGCAGCCGCGCCACGACGACGCGGTGACGGCGGCGAACAAGCTGGCCGTCCGCGAGCGGGAGCAGGCCCGCCTGGAGGCGCAGGAGGCGCTGGACGATCCGCTGGTCATGGCCGGGCGCCGGCTCGCCGGGGAGGCGTTCGCGGGCGAGGTCACGGACGTGGTGATGGCGTACAGCGAGGGCAAGCGACCCGCTCCGCGCCCGCTGGTCACCGTGCGCACGGACGACCGTCCGCACCTGGCCCGGCGGGCGAAGGTGTACCGGTCGCTGGGCGGGAAGCCGCAGGCGGCCGAGTTCGCCGGGCAGGAGGGCGAGGGGGTGTTCGTGCTCCGGATCGTCGACAGGATGGGCCGCGGCAGGGAGCCGGAGCCCGGGTCGGTGCCGGAGAAGGGCGACCGGGTGTGCTTCACGCTGTTCGAGCACGAGCAGCGCGGCGGCCCGAAGCTGCCCGACCCGGAGCGGACGCCGTGGACCCACGGCGGGCCGCCCGGCGAGGACCCCGTGCCCGAGCCCGCCGACCCGACGACCGAGGAGGACGTCCTGTGACCGCGCCCACCGGACCACGGCCATCGGGAGCCCGGCCACCGGGACCCCGGCCACCGAGGCCGTCGCCGGCTCGGCCGACGGGACCGCCGCCGGGGCGTTCGACCCGGGCGCCGAGGCGGACCGCGCCACCGCCGGGATCCTCCACGACACGCTGCACGGCGCCGAGCGCGGCGTCGTCGTCGACTCCCCGCCCGGCGCCGGCAAGTCCACGCTCGTCGTGCGCGCCGCACTGGAGCTGGCCGCGGCGGGGCGGCCGCTGATGGTCGTCGCGCAGACCAACGCGCAGGTCGACGACCTCGTGCTGCGGCTGGCCGAGAAGAACCCGAGCTGCCCGTGGGCCGGCTGCACAGCAGTGACGCCGACCCGTACGACAAGGCGCTGGACGACCTGCCGAACGTACGGAAGTCGGCGAAGGCGGCCGACCTGGCGGGGCTCGACGTCGTGCTGTCCACGGCCGCGAAGTGGGCGCACGTGAAGGTGGACGAGCCGTGGCGGCACGCCATCGTGGACGAGGCCTACCAGATGCGCTCGGACTCGCTGCTGGCCGTGGCCGGGCTGTTCGAGCGGGCGCTGTTCGTCGGCGACCCGGGCCAGCTGGACCCGTTCGCGATCGTGGGCAGCGAGCAGTGGGCGGGCCTGTCGTACGACCCGTCGGCGTCGGCGGTGACGACGCTGCTCGCGCACAACCCCGGGCTGCCCCAGCACCGGCTGCCGGTCTCCTGGCGGCTCCCGGCGTCGGCGGCTCCCCTGGTCTCGGAGGCGTTCTACCCGTACACGCCGTTCCGCAGCGGCACGGACCACGGCGACCGCGCCCTGGCCTTCGCCGTCCCGTCGGACGGTTCCGGCCCGGACCGGGTGATCGACGAGGCGGCCGGATCCGGCTGGGGCCTGCTGGAGCTGCCCCCGGGGCACACCCCGCGGACCGACCCGGAGGCGGTGCGGGCGGTGGCGGCGGTGGTACGGCGCCTGCTCGACCGGCGCGGGGCGGCCACGTCGGAGCGCGCACCGGAGCCGGTGCCGCTGACCGCCGGCCGGATCGCCGTGGGCACGGCGCACCGCGACCAGGCGGCGGCCGTCCGGGCGGCCCTCGCGGAGCTGGGGATCACCGAGGTGACCGTCGACACGGCGAACCGGCTCCAGGGCCGCGAGTACGACGTCACGGTGGTCCTCCACCCGCTGTCCGGCCGCCCCGACGCCACCGCCTTCCATCTGGAGACGGGCCGCCTGTGCGTGCTGGCCTCCCGGCACCGGCACGCCTGCATCGTCGTGTGCCGCGCGGGCGTGGACGCGCTCCTCGACGCGTACCCGTCCACGGAGCCGGTCCAGCTGGGGACGCTGGTGAAGTTCCCGACGGCTGGGAGGCCAACCACGCCGTCCTGGCCCACCTGTCCCGGCACCGGGTGACCTGGCGCCCGTAGGGGCCCGCCACCGGGTGGCCCGGCGCCCGTCGGGGCGTGCGGCCGGGCCGACGCGCCCTTGCGCGGGCGCGGGACAATGGACGGTGGCCCACTCCACCGGGGTGCCCCCGCATGAGGCCGTGCCCGCGGGGCAGGGTCATGCGCGACGTACGAGTGAGGAGACGACATGGCGGAGCCCACGCCGGGCCGGAACGAACCGCGGCTACGCCCCGCGCCCCTGCTGTTCGAGCCCGCGGCGGCCGCCGCCGACCCCGAGCACTTCTTCGACCTGGAGTCGATCGACGACCCCCGGGCCCTGCTGGAGCGCGCGACGGAGCTGACGGAGGCGTTCCGTGCGGCGGCGGACCGGGCCATGGAGTTCCAGGCGATGGCGGCGGCGCAGCTCGCCGACCCGCGGCGGTTCGACCGGCTGACGACCGCGGACATCGCCGAGCGGGCCGAGTGGACCGAGGACTACGCCAAGAAGATGGTGGAGTTCGGCCGGGACCTGCTGCGCGGCGTCGAGGGCACCCGGGGGCACGTGGACCCGGTCTGATCCCGTCGCGGACGGTCGCCGCGCACCCGCGCACCCGCCCGTCCACGCACCCGCGCCCTGTCCGCCACCGGCGCCGGCCCGGCTCGCCCGTGTGTTCGGCATATGCCAGGTGGGCAAGATACCGCCCGGCCCGGCCTTCTGTCCCGGATTCCGGCAACCCAGCGGAGCGCACCGCTCACGGGCGGTAGATGTAGATCCCATGAGCAGCACACCGCACGTCTCCCACGTCACCTCGGACGGCGCCGCCTGGCTGGCCTCGGCGGGCCCGTACCCGCGCAGCACGCTCGCCCTCTGGGAGGAACGGCCGGACGCCCCGGTGGTGCTGCCCTGCGGTTCGAGCTTCGACGTGGTCAGCGCCTCCGCGATCTTCGGCCGCCGGATGCTGGACCGGATGTGGGCCGACGGCCCGGGTTCCGGGCCGGTGGCCGAGTCACGCGGGCGGATCCTGCTGTTCGCCGCGCCCGGCACGGCCCAGCGCCTGCCCTCGCTGCTGGAGTGGGAGGAGTGGGGCGGCCGCACGGGCACGGTGCCGTCGCTGCTGTGCCACGGCACCGGGGACGCGGTGACCGTCCCGGCCGTCACCGCCTCCCCGGGCGCCCCGGCGCGGCCCCCGGACCCGGTTCCGCTTCCCGCTGGCTGGTGGCCCCCGACACCCGCCACCCCTGGCTGCCCGGCCCGAGGTGCTGCTGTGGGCGGCCGTCCGGGCGGCCCGCGCGGCCGTGCGGATTTCGATTTTTCCTCCCGCCGACCAGGATGCTAAGGTCTACGACGTCAGCAGGCGCCGCTAGCTCAGTTGGTTAGAGCAGCTGACTCTTAATCAGCGGGTCCGGGGTTCGAGTCCCTGGCGGCGCACGACACGGAAAGGCCCTCGCGCGAGCGGGGGGCCTTTCCGCGTGCCGGACCACAGGCGCTCCCGCGTGCCGGACCGCAGAAGCCCCCGCATGCCGGACCACCGGCAGTCCCGGTCTCAAGCCGGCCGGCCCGGGGTGATCGTCACCGTCCACGCCCCCGACGCCGTCCGCCCCGCCACCTCCACCCGTACGCCCTCCCCGGCACCGTGAAGCTCTCGCCGAGGCCCACGGGGGCGTCCGCGAGCGGCGGGTAGACCGAGTCCTCCCAGCACGCCGCGGTCCGCGGATGGGCGTCGACCACCTCGATCGGCCCGCCCCCGGACGCGGCCCCGCTGCGCACCCGGTACACCAGCACGCCCGACCGGCAGGCCCCGGCGTCGCTGCCCACCGGCCCGCGCGCCTCGAACGCCAGCGCGCTGTCGGCGCCGGTGCGCACCACCGCGAGCTTGGCGCCCCGGCCGAGCCCGAAGGCCGGCGCCCCCGCGGCGCCCGTCACCGGGACCCCGGGGCCCGCGCCGAGCGGTTCCAGCGTCAGCCGGGTCGGCTCCGTGCCCCGCACGCAGACCACCTGCCGGGGGCCCAGCCAGCCCAGCTTCCACTTGTGCCAGCCGAAGAGGTCCGGGGCCAGCCCGAACTGGCTGCCCATCAGATCCCAGTCGCCGACGTGGGTGTCCCAGTCGCCCTTGCCGTCCACCGGCCGGTGGTACAGGTCGGGCAGGTCCAGGACGTGGCCGGTCTCGTGGGCCAGGACCAGCCGGTCCGGCGGATGGTTCTCGAAGACGGTGACGACCCGCCGGATGTCGGTGTCGTCGGCCCGCAGCGGGGTGTCGAGGTTGACGACCTTCGTGGCGTCCGAGTCGACACCGGGGGCGTCCGGGTCGGCGACGAAGTAGACGATGTCGTAGCGGGAGAAGTCCACGTGCCGGTCGGCCGCGGCGAGCGCGTCGCGCAGATAGGCGGCGCGGTTCGGCGCCTCCCAGTCGCGCTGTATGGCGTACGCCGTCGAGGGGCGCGGCATGCGGACCCAGTGCCGCAGCGGGTGCGGGCGGAGCGTGAACTTGCCGTAGGAAGCGCGCTGGAAGAAGCGGGTGGTGACCGGGAAGTGGTCGGCGGCCAGCTCCGCCGGCGCGGTCAGGGGCTGGGAGTCCGGGAAGGACAGGAACACCATCACCGCGTCCAGGGCCCGCGTCGGCCGCGGATAGGCGGCGTTCCAGGTGTCGAGGCCCTCGGAGTGGTGCGCCTCGGTCCGCTTCAGGGCGCACGGCTCGGGCGAGAACGGCTCGGCGACCGAGGGGCGGACATCAGGGAGGTCGCGGCGAGGGCCGACAGGGTGGTGGCGACGGCCGCCGTGCTGCGCAGCCGGGGCCACGCCGTGCCGCCGCCCGCGCCGCGCCCCGCACCCGCGAGCCCCTTGAGGGCCTCACGGGGAAGTCGCCTCAGGGGGAGCTGGCGCGGCACATGGACCTCCGGGGCGGTTCGCGGGACACCGCACCCAGCTTGTGCATATTTGTCGTACTACGCCCTGTCCGGCTGCACCGGTCGGGTGAGCCGCCCGGTTTTCCCTCGGACCTCCGGAACCGACACCCCCGGGCCACTCACGGAACGTCACAACTGGTCGGAGGCGTTTAGAACCGGGCCCGAGGCGAGCAGAAACGATCTGGCAGGGGTCTCGGTCCGTCCGGGAGGCCGGTAAGCGGCTGGAAGGGCCCCGGCCAGCCTCTATGATCGGCACACTTTCCGGCACGGACAGAGATCGAGTGCACTGCGGGAGCGAGCGGTGAGCGGAACGTCCGAAGGGCCGACGCCCGCGGCAGACCTCGACCGGTCAGCCGTCACAGACAGTGACATCGAGCTGGCTGCTCGTACGGGCCTCGCGGGCCGCACGAGCGAGCCCGCGGCCTACCGCTCCGTGTTCACGGCGGCCCGCTCGCCATGGCCGTCGTCGATCCCGAGGGCCTGGTCGTCAGCGCCAACGACACCTTCGGCGCGCTGCTCGGCACCTCCCCGACGAACTGGCCGGCTGCGCGGCGGCGGACCTGGTGGACCTCGCCTCCGACGCCCGCACCTGGAGCACCTACCGCGAGGTGCTGCGGGGCGACCGGCCCCGGCTGCGCTGCACCCGGCGTCTGAAGCGCCCCGACGGCCAGTCCCTGTGGGCCCAGGTCACCGTGTCGCCGCTGGCCGGGGACGCGCGCGGCCTGCTGCTGTCGGTCGCGGACATCAGCGCCCGACGCGAACTCCAGGCCCGGCTGCGGCACTTGCAGATGCACGACCCGGTGACCCGGCTGCCCAACCGGGCCCTGTTCTTCGAGCGCCTGACCGCCGCCCTGGACCCGGAGTCGTACGAGCACGGGGGCAGCGGCCGGATCGGGCTGTGCTACCTGGACCTGGACGGCTTCAAGGCCGTCAACGACACCCTGGGCCACCGCGTCGGCGACCGGCTGCTGACGGCCGTCGCCGAACGCCTCACCCGCTGCGCGGAGGAGGCCGCCCACGCCCGGGCCGGCACCCCGCTGGTGGCCCGGCTCGGCGGCGACGAGTTCGCGCTGCTGGTCGAGGACTCCACGGGCACCGACCAGCTCGCCGACCTCGCCGAGTCCGTCCTCGCCGCCCTCCAGGAGCCCTTCGACCTCTCCGGGCGGCGGCTGTCGGTGACCGCCTCGATCGGCGTCGTGGAGCGGCACGCCGCGGGCACCACCCCCACCGCCCTGATGCAGGCCGCGGACACCACGCTGTACTGGGCCAAGGCGGACGGCAAGGCCCGCTGGACCCTCTTCGACCCGAGCGCAACGCGCACCGGATGACCCGCCAGGCGCTCGCCTCCACGCTCCGCCCGGCCATCGACCGCGGCGAGTTCGCCCTGGAGTACCAGCCGCTCGTCGGCATGGAGGACGGCCGGCTCCGGGGCGTCGAGGCGCTCATCCGCTGGAATCATCCTCAGTTCGGCGTACTGGCGCCGAATCGGTTCATCGCACTGGCGGAGGAGGACGGTTCGATCGTTCCCCTCGGCCGCTGGGTGCTGCGCACCGCCTGCCGTCAGGCCCGCCGCTGGCAGCTCGACCACCCCGGCGAGCCGCCGATCTTCGTCAGCGTCAACGTGGCGGTCCGCCAGGTGTGGGACTCCGACCTGGTGTCCGACGTCGCCGAGACCCTCGCCGAGACGGGCCTCGCGCCGGAGCTGCTGCAGCTGGAGCTGACGGAGTCGGCGGTGATGGGGTCCGCGGGCCGCCCGCTCCAGGCGCTGAAGGCGCTCAGCGACATGGGCGTGCACATCGCCATCGACGACTTCGGCACCGGCTACTCGAACCTGGCCTACCTGAGCCGGCTGCCGGTCTCCGTCCTGAAACTGGACGGCTCCTTCGTCCGCGGTTTCCAGTACGACGCCCGCAGCGCCGAGCGGGACGCGGAGACGGACGCCGACCGCACCAGCCCGGCCGACGAGGTGATCGTGGAGGCGATGGTGCAGCTCGCCCACCGCCTCGGTCTCACCGTCACCGCGGAGTGCGTGGAGACGTCGGACCAGGCGACGCGGCTGCGCCGGATCGGCTGCGACACCGGCCAGGGCTGGCTCTACTCCCGCCCGGTCTCCCCGACCGCATCTCGGAGCTGCTGCTTCAGCCGGCCGTCGGCAACCCGTAGGCGTCGGCGATCAGCTCGTAGGAGCGCAGCCGCACGTCGCCGCTGTGCGCGTTGGCGGTGATCATCAGCTCGTCGGCGCCGGTGCGCTTGTGCAGGTCGTCGAGGCCGGAGCGGACCTCGTCGGGGGTGCCGTGGACGACGTTGGCGTTCCACGAGGCGACGAACTCCCGCTCCATCGGGCTGAAGTCGTACGCCTCGGCCTCCTCGGGCGTCGGGACCAGACCGGGGCGCCCGGTCCGCAGCCGCACCATGCTCAGCGCGGCGGCCATCACCTGGCGCCGGGCCTCCTTCTCGTCGTCCGCGGCCAGCGCGGACACGCCGATGAGGGCGTACGGCTCCGCCAGCACGGCGGACGGCCGGAAGGTCTCCCGGTACAGGTCGAGCGCGGGGATGGTGTTCTGCGCCGAGAAGTGGTGGGCGAACGCGAACGGCAGCCCGAGGGTGCCGGCCAGCCGCGCGCTGAACCCCGAGGAGCCCAGCAGCCAGACCGGCGGCCGGTGCGGGGACTGCACGCCGCCCGGGCTCGTCGCCTGGACCGGTCCGGGCACGGCGTGGATACGCCGGTACGGGTGCCCGTCGGGGAAGTCGTCGTCCAGGAACCGGATCAGCTCCGCGAGCTGCTGCGGGAAGTCGTCGGCGCCCTCGCCGAGCCGGTCGGTGCGGCGCAGGGCGGCGGCGGTCGCCCCGTCCGTGCCGGGGGCCCGGCCCAGGCCCAGGTCGATCCGCCCGGGGGCCATGGCCTCCAGCGTGCCGAACTGCTCCGCGATCACGAGGGGTGCGTGGTTGGGCAGCATGACCCCGCCCGAACCCAGCCGGATCCGCTGGGTGTGGGCGGCCAGATGGGCCAGGATCACGGCCGGCGAGGAGGAGGCGACGCCGGGCATCGAGTGGTGCTCGGCGACCCAGTACCGGTGGTAGCCGCGGGACTCGGCGAGCCGCGCGATCCCGACGCTGGTCCGCAGGGCGTCGGTGGCGGTCCGTCCCGCACCGACGGTGACCAGGTCCAGGACCGACAGGGGTACGGGCGCGGTGCCGCGGGCGGTGCCCCGGATCTCCTCTGCGGCGTCTTCGGACATGGGGGTGCCTCCTGGTGCACACGGCGATGAGACGGTTGTGTTCGCGCCGGGGTCAACGGGAGGCGGGGGCGGGTTATTCCTGGTGGGGAGCCTTGAGGGAGGTGAGGAAGGCGGCGAAGGCGGGTGCCGGGAAGGTGAGGACGGCCCGGGCGGGCGCCTTGGAGTCGCGGACGGCTATGCGGGGGTGGCGGTGGGAGATCTCTACGCATGCGTTGCCTTCGCCGCCGCCGGAGTAGGACGACTTCTGCCACCGGAGACCTTGGAACACAGCCATGATTCAGCGCTCCCGCTCTTGAGCTTTGAGGCCTGCGAGGAACGCGGCGAAGGCGCGCGTGGGAAGCTGAGGGCGGCCCTGGCGGGCGCCTTGGAGTCACGGACGGCTATGCGGGGGTGGCGGTGGGAGATCTCCACGCAGGCGTTGCCGTCGCCGCTGCCCGAGTAGGACGACTTCCGCCAACCGTCGGGAGTGATCACCGGGTTCCTCATAGTTCCTTCGCCAGCCTCTGCATCAGGTCACGCGAACGGTCGGGATCGAGCGCCATCGCCTCCACTCTACGGAAGAGCGTTCGAAAGACACCCAGCTGCGCTTCGGAATCGATGAGTAGCACACCGTGCGGGCCGTCACGGAGGACGGTGTCCAGCCTCGGCACAGCCCCACCGGCGTACACCATGGCCGCCGTGACATCGGCAAAGTCGTCCAGGTCGAACGGGATGACACGCACGCAGACGTGTTCAGCCTCGGACAGCTCGAGGATGTGAGCGAGCTGCGCCCGGGAG
The DNA here is from genome assembly GCA_003248315.1 of Streptomyces sp. SW4. Classification (GTDB taxonomy): domain Bacteria; phylum Actinomycetota; class Actinomycetes; order Streptomycetales; family Streptomycetaceae; genus Streptomyces. Next base: position 3,120,171 of record QKWM01000004.1, on the reverse strand, counting down.
GCTCTGCGGCCACCGACCCTGATACGCAGGGCCGCCTCGTGGATCAAGGCCACGTACGGAGTGGGGTCCGCCCCTTCGAGAATGACCCGCCGCGCCATCCTGTGCCGGACCCGCAGCTCCCGGTCCTCTTCCGGCAGTTCGGGCACCCTGCGAGCGAAGATGGCCCGTGCGTAGTCCTCGGTCTGGAGGAGGCCGGGCACGTGCAGGAAGTCCACGTCCCAGCGGAAGGTGGCGTGGTGCTCCAGCTCGGACAGGTCCAGGAAGGACGCAGGCAGAAGGCCCCGGTACTCCTCCCACCAACCCCGCGTCCGGTCCGAAGCCATCACCGCGAGGGCGTCGATCAATTCCACGTCAGTGCAGGCGTAGTGGGCAGCAAGGCGACGCAGTCGCTGCTCGCTCACACCGGTGACCCCGGACTCGATCTGGCTGATCTGGACCGAGTTCACGGCGAGCAGGGCTGCCGCCTCACGAGCGCTCAGCCCGGCCGCGTCTCGAAGCTTCCGAAGCTCGACGGCCAGACGCAACTGCCGGGCCGTTGGTTCGCGCCTGGTCCCCATGTGCTCTCCGTTCAACACCCCTGACGATGCGACTCGTTCGGGCGCTAGATTATGCGATCGGCTTGCTCCAGGTTAACTCTAAGGTCTACTGTCGGTGACGCAGCGCACACATAGCGCATCCGGTGTCCGGAAGCGCACCGCTCCGCCCTGCCATGACGGATGCGGCAATGACACCGGACCGCCCGCCCACCGCAACTCCCCCTCCGCTTCGAGGAGTCCGCATGCCCGAAACCGAACTCGAGCCCTGGGAGTACTCCCTCTACATCCCCAACGACCTCCGCGCGGTCACCGTCTGCCGCCGCACCCTCCGCCTCATCCTCACCATGCACGGCCTGATCCGCCTGGCCGACACCGCAGAACTCCTCGCCACCGAACTGATCTCCAACGCCGTACGCCACACCAAAGGCCCCGCCGCCCTCCGCGTCCGCTGGTCGGGAACCAGCACACTGCGCATCGGCGCCTGGGACGCCGACCCCTCACCCCCGGAACCCCCGCGATCGTTCGAACAGGCGGCCGAACTGGAAGAAGGCCGGGGCCTGGCCCTCGTGCGGGCCTGCGCCGACGTATGGGGCTGGCAGCCCTCGCCAGGGACGGCAACCGAGGCAAGTACGTCTGGTGCGAGCTGGAGAACGCACCGAAACCGGTTCGCCGTACGGCGTGATCGAGGAACGGACGGGTGCCCAGCCGCCCCGCGGGTAGCCGCACCCCATGAGTCCGCGGTGGAGACGGGTCGGCGCGCCGGTCGCCGGCGGCACGGTGGCGGCGTACTGACGACCGCGATCACCGATCAGTCGTGGGGGTGGGACCTGGTCACCCGCTGCCTGCTGTACTCGGCGATGTATGCCCTGCTTTGGCCGCTGCTGGCGCGCTCCCGGCGACGCGCGACGCAGCGGGACGAGCGGTTACGGCGGGAGATCGAGGAAGCACGACGCGCCCGAAGGAGCCCGTAGCTCGCGGCCGGGCCGTCGTGTCCCACTCGGCACCACAGCACCCGGCGTCGGGCGGTTCCTGTCCCCGCTTCTCGTACGCCCTGGCCACGGCCGACGCGAGCGCCGCCGGCGGCCTACCGCTGCGCGGGCACCTGCCTGGGACCGACCGGCCTGTACAAGTGAAGTCTCCTGCTTTTTCCAGCGTCATCCATCGGCGTCGAACTGGTGGTCGGCCCAGACATAGCTCGCGGGCAGCAGTTCCGTGATGAGGACGGGTCGTGCGCCGGCGCTGGTGGGGACGATGACCGTGAGGGACGGGAAGTAGTCCAGGAGGACCTGGCGGCAGCGGCCGCACGGGGGACGACGCCGCAGTCGCGGTCGCCGACGGCGACCATCGTGTCCAGGTCGTAGGCGCCCTGGGCCGCTGCCGCGCCGATCACGACCAGCTCCGCGCAGGGCCGCCCGTGAAGTGGTAGGCGTTCACCGCGGTGATGATCCGGCCGTCCCGGGCGCGGGCCGCGGCGGCCATGGTGTGGTTGTCGCCCCGGCAGCGGGTGTGGGCCACCTGGGCCGCGGCCTCGACGAGTTCCTGGTCGACCGGTGCGTGGTCGGCGGGGTGGGGCTGCATGGCCATCCGGTTCTGCTGGTTACGTGTCTCGGGTCGGAGTGCGGTACGATCATCTCGCACTGGTCGACGGGGCAAATCCCGGCAGCCGGTAGTGCGTTGGTGGTCCAAGGAAAGACGCCCCGCTTCCTGCGGGGAGATGCAGGTGCAAGGCCTGCCCGGCGCTCCGAGGGAGAACCCCGGCTTCCGCTTCGGCGGGCCGGGGTTCTCGCGTTGTCCGGTGGATCCGGAGGTGCTCCGGTGACCGTCCGCCCTCACGGCGCCGGACGGCCCGGCGTGCCCGTCACGCCTGCACGATCGGTTCCCTCGTGAACAGGGCGCCCAGTTCCGGGGCGTTCACCCGGCGGTCGGCCAGGCGCAGGGCCTCCCAGACCGTCACCTGGTTGGCCGTCAGGACCGGCTTGCCGAGGTCCTTCTCGAGCGCCGGGATGTGCGCCGCCGTGTGCAGCGCGGTGTCGGGCAGGAGGACCGCCTCGGCCTCCGGGCGGTCGGCCGCGCGGGCCAGGGCCAGCACCTCGGCCTCGGTCCACGTGCCGACCTCCGCCGCCGTGACGATCCCGGAGCTGCGCACGCCGACCACCTCCAGGCCGGCCGTGCGCAGGAAGTCGGCGAAGAGCAGGGCCACGTCCTCCGGGTAGGTCGCGCCGATCGCCACCCGGCGCACCTCCAGCTCCCGGATGGCGTGGACGAAGGCGAAGGAGGTCGAGGAGGCGGGCATGCCGGCCGTCGCCGCCAGGGTGCGGACCTGCTCGTGGGCGCCCTCCAGCCGTGGACGAAGCTGCCGCTGGTGCACGCCCACACCACGGCGTCGGCACCCGCGTGCCGCAGTTCCTGCACGCCGGCCGCCAGCCGCTGCGGGGAGCCCATCTCCAGCAGCGCGTCCACGCGGTGCGCGTCCTCGCCGATGTCGGTGTGCACCAGGTCGACCCGGATGTCGCTGCCCAGGAGCTGCTCGATGCGTGGGTAGTCGTCCTCACCGGAGTGACCCGGGTACAGGAATCCCAGTGCTGTCATGTCCACCCTTCCTGCTGCTGATCTTCCTCCGGAAGCCCGGTGACGCCGGAGACACCACCGGAGACACCCGAGACGCCGGAGACACCGGAGACGCCGGGAACTCCCGGTACCCCTGGTACCCCGGGGAGCCCCGGCGCACCCGGAGCCGCCTCCGGCACCCCGGGAACCCCGGGCACCACGGAGCCGAACCGGGCCGCCGGGTCGATCAGCGCCTGGTAGGGCCCCACGGCAGGGTACCCAGCCGGCGCAGCGCCGCCACATCGTCACTTGGTTGGCCGAGAGCACCGGGATGCGCAGCTCGGCCTCCAGCTGGGGATCACGTCGTACGTGGCCAGGTTGGTGCAGGAGATGAACAGGGCGTCCGCCGCGCCCGGTCGCGGCACCGCCCGGTGCGCCATGTCGGCCACCTCGCGGTACCCGACCTTCCAGATGTGCCGGGTCAGGCCCATGAAGGCGCAGCCGGTGACGGCGACGCCGGCCTGGGCGACGTACTCCTCCAGGGCGCGGGTGACGGAGACGGTGTACGGCGTGACCAGCGCCACCCGGCGGACGCCCAGCTCGGCCAGGGCCTCCAGCAGCGCGCCGGAGGTGGTCACGGACGGGGTGGCGCCGGCCCGGGTCATCGCCTCGCACATCGCGCGTTCGCCGGCGATGCCGCCGACGAAGCTGCCCGAGGTGCAGGCGTAGGCGACGACCTCGGGGGCGATCGCGTTCAGCGTCCGGGTGGCCTCTTCCAGGGTCTCGTGCTCGCTGACCAGGCGGGCCAGGTCCAGACCGACCTCGACCGGCACGAACGGGGTCCGGGTCATATGGAGCGAGACCTCGTCCGGCACCCAGCGCCACAGCTCGCGGTCGAGAGCGAAATCGAAGGGAGCGACGACACCGACACCGCGTTGCGGGGCGGGTCCGCCGAGAAAGGAGATGTCCATGGCACGCACCGGCCTCACACTGAGGGAGGAGAGGACAACGCACCGTACGCACGGCCGTGTTGACGACGGTAGGTTCCGGTGCGAGCGTGGTCAATCCGCCCGCGTCACCAGCAGGTCAACAGCTGGTTAATCCCTCGTCAGCCCCTGTGCCGCCCGCCGCCGCGACCGGCCGGCCGCCCCCGTACCGGGCGCCCGCCGCCCTCTCACCCCGGAGTGACGCCTGCCGATGACCATCCCCGGCCCCGCCCACGGAACCACCCGACGCTCCTCGTGCTGGACGCCGAGCCCCGGCCCGGCTGGGCCGGCTGACCGGCCGCGCCCGGATCGAGTACGCGGACGAGTCGACGCTCGCCGAGCGGCTGCCGCACGCCGACGTGCTGCTCGTGTGGGACTTCACCTCGCACGCCGTGCGGAAGGCCTGGCCGGGCGACGGGCCGCGGCCGCGCTGGGTGCACACGGCGAGTGCCGGGGTGGACCATCTGATGTGTCCGGAACTCGCCGCCTCGCCGACCGTGGTGACCAACGCCCGCGGGATCTTCGACGAGCCCATCGCCGAGTACGTCGCGGCGCTCGTCCTGGCCATGGCCAAGGATCTGCCGAGGACCCTGGAGCTGCAGCGGGAGCGGACGTGGCGGCACCGGGAGACGCAGCGGGTGCGCGGCGGGCGGGCGGTCGTCGTCGGCTCGGGACCGATCGGGCGGGCGATCGCGCGCACCCTCACGGCGCTCGGCATCACCACGGCGCTGGTCGGCCGTGCCGCGCGCACCGGCGTCCACGGTCCCGGGAGCTGGACCGGCTGCTGGCCCGCGCCGACTGGGTGGTCGCGGCGGCGCCGCTGACCGAGGACACGCGGGCATGTTCGACGCCCGGCGGTTCGGCGTGATGCAGCCCTCGGCCCGGTTCGTCAACATCGGGCGCGGTCAGCTGGTGGTCGAGGAGGCGCTCGCCGAGGCGCTGGCCAAGCGGTGGATCGCGGGTGCCGCCCTGGACGTGTTCGAGGACGAGCCGCTGCCGTCCGGCAGCCCCCTGTGGCAGGTCCCGAACCTGATCGTCTCGCCGCACATGAGCGGGGACACCGTCGGCTGGCGGACGAGCTCGGCGCGCAGTTCGTGGAGCTGTACGAGCGCTGGGCGGCCGGCAGGCCCCTGACGAACGTGGTCGACAAGCAGCGCGGGTACGTACCCGGACACTGACCCCTGGAGGGTGGATGACCGACCTCACCGAGCTGACCGCAGTACAGCTCCTCGACGGCTACCGCAAGGGCGAATTCAGCCCCGTGGAGGCGACCCGGGCCGCGCTGGAGCGGGCCGAGCGGATCCAGCCGGAGGTGAACGCCTTCGTCCGGCTCACCCCGAGGACGCCCTCGACCAGGCGCGGGAGGCGGAGCGGCGGTGGCGCGGCGGCGCACCGCGCGGGCGGCTGGACGGCGTGCCGGCCACGGTGAAGGACATCCTGCTGATGCGCGGCCATCCGACGCTGCGCGGGTCGCGGGCCGTGTCGCCGGACGGGCCCTGGGAGGAGGACGCGCCGTCGGTCGCCCGGATGCGGGAGCACGGCGCCGTCTTCCTCGGCAAGACGACGACGCCGGAGTTCGGCTGGAAGGGCGTGACCGACTCGCCGCTGAGCGGTGTCACCCGCAACCCGTACGACCCGGCCCGCACCGCCGGCGGCTCCAGCGGCGGTGCCGGGGCGGCCGTGGCGCTGGGCGCGGGGCCGCTGGCGCTCGGCACGGACGGCGGCGGCAGCGTGCGCATCCCGGCGTCGTTCTGCGGGATCTTCGGCCTGAAGCCGACGTACGGCCGGGTGCCGCTGTACCCGGCGAGCGCGTTCGGCACGCTGGCGCACGTGGGTCCGATGACCCGGGACGCGGCGGACGCGGCGCTGCTGCTCGACGTCATCGGGGTGCCGGACGCCCGGACTGGTCGGCGCTGGGCCCGCCGCCCGGTTCGTACACGGAGGCGCTGTCGGGCGGGGTGCGCGGGCTGCGGGTGGCGTACTCGCCGTCGCTGGGCGGCCAGGTGGCGGTGCGGCCGGAGGTGGCGACGGCCGTACGGCACGCGGTGGAGCGCCTGGCGGAGCTGGGCGCCTACGTCACGGAGGCCGACCCGGACTTCGCCGAGCCCGTGGACGCCTTCCACACCCTGTGGTTCAGCGGGGCGGCGCGGGTGACGCAGCATCTGAACCCGGCGCAGCGGGAGCTGCTCGACCCCGGGCTGCGGGAGGTGTGCGGCGCCGGGGCGCGGTACTCGGCCCTGCAGTACCTGGCCGCGGTGGACGTCCGGATGGAGCTGGGCCGCCGGATGGGCCGCTTCCACGAGGTGTACGACGTACTGGTCACGCCGACGCTGCCGATCACGGCGTTCGAGGCGGGCGCCGAGGTGCCGAAGGGGTCGGGGCACCGGCGGTGGACGGGGTGGACGCCGTTCACCTACCCGTTCAACCTGACCCAGCAGCCGGCCGCGACCGTTCCCGTCGGGCGGGACGGGGACGGCCTGCCGATCGGCATGCAGCTCGTGGCCGCCCGGCACCGGGACGATCTGGTGCTGCGGGCGGCCCACGCGCTGTACGAGGCCGGGGTGGCGCAGGCGCCGGTCACACCCGGCGGAAGCTGAGCGTCTCCCCGGCCGCCCCGGACCGCCACAGGTCGTTGCAGCCTTCCGCCATGGCGTCCAGTCCCTCGACGACCTGGCCCAGACGATGCCGGGCACCCAGCCGACATCGGCGTTGAGCAGCAGGTTGTTGCGCTCGTAGAACAGGGCCAGGTCCACGAGGGTGGTGCCGGGGCGCACCTCGCGGTCGTAGCCGTACGCCTTGGTGCCCAGCTCGGTCCCCGCGAAGGCGAAATAGCACAGATCGCCCGGAATCGGGGTCACGGTCGGATTCTCCAGTGGGGGCTCTTTCGCCGCGAAAGGCGGGAACAGGGCGTAGATCTCGTTGCGGGCGTATTTGGCGTGGTAGACGTCGCCGGCCAGCGGCAGTGCGTCCCAGACGGCCGCGCAGGTGAGCGGGGCGCGGTCGTCCAGCAGCCGGGCCGTGCAGCGGATGTCGCGTTTGACCAGCGAGACTTCGATGAAGCGATCAGCCATCCCCCCATGGCAGTGCCCCCGGCCGCCGGGGTCAAGGGCGCCTCGGCGCGGTACCGGTCCGAAAAAGACCGGCATAACTCGGAGGGCTTCGGGTAGCCGCGCGCCCATGGCCTCTCCACCTTTCAGAATTCCGCCGACAGACGGGCGTGACCGCATATCCGGGATGTCCGGGCCCACGCGCCGATCGCTGCTCGCGGGGGTCGCGGCGCTCGGTGCGCTGGGCGCCGCCGGATGCTCGCGCGTGGCCACCGCCTCGGACACGGAAGGGGGTGAGCTGCTGGAGCGGCTCCGCGCACAGGGTGTCGCACGGCTCGGCATCGCCGGGGAGATCCCCTTCGGGTACATCGACAAGAACGGCGAGCTGACCGGCGAGGCGCCGGAGCTGGCCAAGGTCATCTTCAAGCGGCTCGGCGTGGACCGGGTGCAGCCGGTGCCGACCGAGTTCGGCTCCCTGATCCCGGGCCTGAACTCGCAGCAGTTCGACGTGGTGGCCGCCGGGATGTACATCAACCCCGAGCGCTGCCAGCAGGTCATCTTCTCCGACCCCGACTACCAGATGCTCGACTCGTTCATCGTGCGCAAGGGCAACCCGCTCGGGCTGCACGACTACCGGGACGTCGTCGAGAAGAAGGCGAAGTTCGCGACCGGCACCGGCTACGCGGAGATCGCGTACGCCGTGGAGGCCGGTTACAAGGAGAGCGACATCCTCATCGTGCCCGACCAGGTGGCCGGGCTGAACGCCGTCGAGGCCGGCCGCGTCGACGTGTTCGCGGGGACCGCGCTGACCACCCGCGAGGTGGTGAAGAAGTCCGCCAAGGCCGAGGTGACGAAGCCGTTCAAGCCGATCGTCGACGGCAAGCCGCACGTCGACGGCGGCGGTTTCGCCTTCCGGCCCGACGAGACCGGCCTGCGCGACGCCTTCAACCGTGAGCTGCACAAGCTCAAGGAGAGCGGCGAGCTGCTCCGCATCCTCAAGCCGTTCGGGTTCACCGAGGCGGAGATGACGGATCTGACCGCGAAGGAGCTGTGCGGCGGATGACCTCCGGACTGTGGGAACTCGTACTTCAGGGCGTCTGGGTAACGATCCAGCTGCTCGTCCTCAGCGGGCTGCTGGCGACGGCGGTCTCCTTCGTGGTCGGCGTGGCCCGCACCCATCGGCTGTGGATCGTCCGCTTCCTGGCGGGCTTCTACACCGAGGTGTTCCGCGGCACCTCGGCGCTGGTGATGATCTTCTGGGTGTTCTTCGTGCTGCCGCCGGCGTTCGGCTGGCAGCTGGTCCCGCTGTGGGCGGGCACGCTGGCGCTGGGCCTGACCTTCGGGGCGTACGGCTCGGAGATCGTGCGCGGTGCGCTGAGCGCCGTCGACCCGGCGCAGCGTGAGGGCGGCATCGCCCTCAGCTTCACGCCCTGGCAGCGGATGCGGCTGATCCTGCTGCCGCAGGCGGTGCCGGAGATGATCCCGCCGTTCTCCAACCTGCTGGTCGAGCTGCTCAAGGGCACCGCGCTGGTGTCGATCATGGGCATGGGCGACCTGGCGTTCAGCGCCAACCTGGTGCGGCTGGCGCTCCAGGAGAGCGCGGAGATCTACACGTACGTCCTGCTGATCTACTTCGTGATCGCCTTCCTGATCACCCGGGTGATGCGGGGGCTGGAGAAGAAGCTGAAGGCGGGGGTCGGCAAGAGGCCCGAGCGGCGTCCCGACCTGGAGCTGAAGCGGCCCGAGACGTCCAACGCGGGGGGTGCCGTCTGATGGCCTGGGACTGGAGCGCGGTCTCCGACTTCATGCCGCAGTTCTGGGACGGACTGCTGGTCACCCTGCAGATCCTGGTGCTCGGCTCGCTGATCTCCTTCGTGCTGGGCCTGGTCTGGGCGCTGCTGATGCGGGTGCCGTCCCGCTGGGTGACCTGGCCGGTCGGGGTGGTCACGGAGTTCGTGCGGAACACCCCGCTGCTGGTGCAGTTGTTCTTCCTCTTCTACGTGCTGCCCGAGTGGGGCGTGACGGCCTCGGCGCTGACCACCGGTGTGATCGGCATCGGCCTGCACTACTCGACGTACACGATGCAGGTCTACCGGGCCGGCATCGAGGCGGTGCCCGTCGGCCAGTGGGAGGCCGCGACGGCGCTGAACCTTCCGCTGCGGCGGACCTGGACCGCGGTGATCCTGCCGCAGGCGGTCCGCCGGGTGGTGCCCGCCCTCGGCAACTACGTGATCTCCATGCTGAAGGACACGCCGATGCTGATGGCGATCACCGTGCTGGAGATGCTCGGCGAGGCCCGGCTGTTCTCCCAGGAGCACTTCCAGTTCACCGAGCCCCTGACGGTGATCGGCGTGGCCTTCATCGTCATCTCCTACCTGGCCTCCCTTGCCCTGCGAGCCCTGGAGCGACGCCTTGCCCACTGACACTCTCCCCAACCCCGAGAAGAACCCCGAGAAGAAGTCCCCGGCGAGCGCCGCGGCGAGCGGCGGTGAGCTGATCCGGCTGGAACAGGTCACCAAGCGGTTCGGGGACAACACCGTCCTCGACCACCTCGACTTCTCCGTCGACGCGGGCAAGCACGTCACGCTGATCGGACCGTCCGGGTCGGGCAAGACCACGATCCTGCGGCTGCTGATGACGCTGCTCAAGCCCGACGAGGGCACGATCACCGTCGACGGGCAGAAGCTGTTCCCGGCCTCCGACAAGGAGGTGCGCGAGGTCCGCAAGAAGATCGGGATGGTCTTCCAGCAGTTCAACCTGTTCCCGAACATGACCGTGCTGCGGAACATCACCGAGGCGCCGGTCACCGTGCTCGGCATGTCCAGGGACGAGGCGGTGGAGCGGGCCAAGGGGCTGCTGGACATGGTGGGCCTGGCCGACAAGTGCGACGCGCACCCGGCCCAGCTCTCCGGCGGCCAGCAGCAGCGGGTGGCGATCGCCCGGGCGCTGGCCATGCAGCCGAAGGTGCTGCTGCTGGACGAGGTGACCTCCGCGCTCGACCCGGAGCTGGTCGCGGGCGTGCTGGACCTGCTGCGGGACATCGCGCGCAGCACGGACATCACGATGCTCTGTGTGACCCATGAGATGAACTTCGCCCGGGACATCTCCGACCAGGTCCTGATGTTCGACTCGGGCCGGGTCATCGAGGCCGGTACGCCGGAGAAGATCTTCAGCGAGCCGGAGCACGACCGGACCCGGGAGTTTCTCAGCGCGGTCCTGTGACCACCGGGCGTGCCGGCCCCAACGCCCGAGGTCCGGGCGTTGGGGCATTCCTGCGGCATATGCCAAGGTCCATCGCCCCTGCTGAGCGGGCGGACAATCTCGTCAACGGCCGCTCCCCCGGGGCCTCTTGGCCGCTATCGTGAGAGGGATCGCCGTCCGGACTACGGCCCTACGAGCGAGCGCAGGGAGACCACCGTGGCGCTGCAGCACAAGCCGACCGCTCCGCACCACTCCGCCCAGGACGCCCTGCGGGTCCTGGAGGTCGTGGCCCGGCACGGCACCGGGGTCACCGAGACGCGGCTCGCCCGGCACACCGGGCTCGCCCCCGGGCGGCTGACGGGCCTACTGCGGATGCTGCGCCGGGAGGGTACGTCGAGCAGGTCGCCGACGGCACCGACGAGGGGGCGTACGTCACCGGCGAGGCGCTGGCCCGGCTGGGTTCGGCGCACGGGCGCGAGGAGGCGGTGCGCGAGCAGCTCCAGCGCACCCTGGACGGACTGCGCGACTCGGTCGGCGCGGCCGTCTACATCAGCCGGTACGTCGACGGCGAGGTGCGGGTCACCCAGTACGCCGACAGCCCGGCCGCGCCCCGGGTCAACGAGTGGGTCGACTTCCGCTGCTCGGCCCACGCCACCGCGGTCGGCAAGAGCCTGCTCACCCAGCTGGACCACGCCGGCCGCCGGGACCACCTGGCCCGGCACAAGATGGCCCGGTTCACCTCGCGCACGATCACCAGCGACAAGCTGCTGCTCTCCCGTCTGGAGGCGCAGCCGCCCTCGGTGCCCGTCCTCGACCTCCAGGAGTACGCGGTCGGCACGGTCTGCGCCGCCGTCCCGATCACGGCCGGCGCCTCCGCGGGCTGCCTGGCGCTGTCGATGCCGGTCGAGCACGCCCACCGGCTGCGCCGGGCGGCCGACACCCTGAACCGCAACGCGGCGCGGGTGGTGCTCTCGCTGGCGATCTAGGGGGCTTCGCGGACCGGCGTGCGGCTCGGCGCCTGGATCGGGGGCCTCGGGCCCGGGGCCGTCCGTTCACCCGGCGGTGGTCGGAAGCACCCCCGCGGACCAGGTAGTATTTTCTTCGTCGCCGCCCGCGGGAGAACATCGCGCGGCCGGCGGGAGTCATGCGCCGCTAGCTCAGTTGGTTAGAGCAGCTGACTCTTAATCAGCGGGTCCGGGGTTCGAGTCCCTGGCGGCGCACCACCGAAGGGCCCCTCGCATCGCGAGGGGCCCTTCGCGCTGAGCCTCAGAAGGTGACGTCCGAGCACGCGTAGAACGCGTTGCCGGTGTCGTGGACCGTCCACACCGCGAGGATGACGTGGTGCCCGCTCAGCCCGGACGGCAGCCGGCCGCTGTGGGAGAGCGTGGACGGCGGGCGCTGTCCGTTGTAGGGCACCGTCAGGAACGGCGTGAGGTTGAGGTCCGACCGGGACAGGTTGTGGTTCTGGTTCCAGCCCGGCTTGGTGATGTAGTACCGGAAGTCCGTCGTGGCGTGCATCGCGGTGAACTGCCACCGGAAGGTGTAGTTCTGCCCGCCGGTCACCCGGGTCGTCGGCCAGGCTCCGCCCGAGGGCGTCTTCGGGCTGTCGAGCTGGGAGAACCGCGTGTTGTTCGCGGAACAGAGCTGTCCGTCGGCGGGGCCGCCGGCCGGGAAGCCCTTCGGGCCCTCGACGCTCTGCGGCTCCCACTGGATCGCACCGCAGTTGCTGACGGAGCCGTTCTGGCAGAGCTTCTGCCGACTGACGGGCAGGTCGGTGTAGCCGTGACCGCTGGCACCGCCCGAGGAGAACACCAGGGCACCGGTGGTCGCCAGTCCCACCGCCCCGGCGTACAACTTGGTCCTTGTGCGCATACTGCCGCTCCTGTGACGTGGGGGAGGTTCAGTGAGCCGTGCAGGTCTAGACCAAGTCCCAGACTATTGCCGCTAGTTGAACATGTCCATACCAATCGAGGAACCCGTCAGGGACCCGTCTCCCCGCGGCCCGCGCAGAAGGCCACCGTCAGGTCCTTCACCAGCGCCTTGCGCTCGTAGTCGTCGAGCGCGACCAGCCCCCGCGTGGTCAGCCGCGTCACCGTGTCCTCCACCGAGTCCACGACCGAGCTGAGCACGCTCGCCCGGTGCCGGGCGTCCAGGGCGGCGATCCGGCGGCGGTGCATCGCGGCGGCCACCTCGGGGCGTACTCCACCCGGGCCGGCCGCACCGAGAACACCTCCAGGCCCACCGCCGCCGCGTCCGCCGCCACCAGCCGGGTCAGCGTCTCGGCCGCCGCCTCCGCCGCGGCCCGGGACCCGCCGGGCATCTCCACCGGCACGCGGGCCAGCGCCGCCTCGACGCACTCGCGCAGATACGTCTCGTGGTCCTCGACGCCGAGCGTGGCCCGCGCGGTGTCCCGCACCCGCCACACCACCAGCGTCACCGCCCGCAGCGCCACCCCGTCGCCGTCGGCCGCGGGCATCGGCTCGCTGCGCCAGTGCCGCAGCCTGACGTCCACCCGGCGGCGCAGCACCAGCGGGTTCACCCACATCAGGCCGGTGCGCCGCACCGTCCCGCGGTACCGGCCGAACAGACCGAGCACCCAGGCCCGGCCGGTCCGGCCGCGGGCCAGCCCGCCGAAGCCGAACAGCCCCAGCGCCCCGGCGGCCGCGTACGCCGCCCACTGCGCCGGCCCGAGCCCGGCACCCGCGTACGCCGGCAACGCCTGGGCCGCGATCGGCGGCAGGATCCCCGCCCACCAGGTGGTGACCGCGCAGCCGGCCGCGCCGCAGGACCCGGCGAGCACGCCGACCGCGCCGGGCAGCACCCGCGCCGGGCGCTCCACCAGGTCCGGGTCGACCCGCGGCGCGGGCCGCGGGAGGCCGCGACCGGCCGGCGCAGCCGCGGCTGCTCCCCCGTGCCCTGCCGGCGGCCGACCACCGCGGGCCGCACCGGCACCGGCGCCGGATCCGGGTCGTCGCGGAAGAGCAGGTGGACGGGGATCTCGGTGGTGGCCTCGTTCTGGATGAGCCGGACGGGCCGGGCCGCGCCCTCCGCGGGTCCGCTCGGCTCGGGGGTCGGTGACGTGGTCGTCGAGGAAGTCGTACTCATGCGTGCTCCAGCCTCCGCGCCAGATGCGTCATGAACAGGGGTGCGGCGAGATGAAGGGGGTCGGCGGGACGGGGTGGGGATACGGCGGGACGGGTGAGGGTCGGCGAGAGAGAGGGTCGGCGAGACCAAGGGTCGGCGAGAGGGACGGGGTCCCGCGAGACGGGTCGGGTGCGGCGAGGGGGACGGCGAGCGGGGACGGCGGGGCGGCGAGCGGGGGCGGCGGGGCGTCAGGAGAAGAGGCGTCGCCAGGTCTCCGGCCCGGGTAGCCGTCGGCCGCTCCGCCGCGCCAGCCCTGGGCCCGCTGGAAGTCCTCGACGTTGCGCCGGTCCGCCTCGCCCCAGCGCGGGCCCGGCCCGGTCGTGTAGTGCCGGCCGAACCCCTTCTTCACCAGCTGCCGGCCCAGCCGGGTGACGTGGTCGTTGTGCGCGCCCGGGCGGAACATGGCGCGGCCCGGATAGCCGGGCACCCCGTGCGAGGAGGGCGGCGGGCCGGAGCGCCGGCCGCGGCGGCCGGGATGTCCCGCCCCTTGCCGGTGACGAGCAGCTCCCAGGTGGCCGGGCCCGGCAGCCCGTCGGCGTCGGTGCCCCGCCAGCCCTGGGCCTGCTGGAACGCCTGGGTGGCCCGGCGGTCGGCGTCGGACCAGCGGGGCCCCGGCCCGTCGGCGTAGAAGCGCCGGGCGCCGCGCTCGACGAGCATCTGCCCGAGCCGGGTGACGTGCGCGTTGTTCGCGCCGGGCCCGAAGGACGAGGCGCCCGGGTAGCGCGTGGCGGGCGCGGCCTCCGGTCCGGCGGCGTCGGGCGCGGAGGACACCACGCCCTTGTAGCGGTAGGGAGGTAGCGGGAGGAGTTGTTCCAGTAGGCGTAGGGGGTGGACTGCTTCCGGGTGTGCGGGCGGGTCTGCTCGTAGGCCGTGTAGTGGGTGCGGGTGTAGTCCGTCCAGCCGCCGAAGATCACCACATGGGAGCCCGCGTGCGGGTCGGAGGTGTTGTGGAACAGCAGAATGTCCCCGGGCTGCAGCTCGTCCTTGGAAATGCGGTCGGCGTACTTCCCGAGGCTGCCCGTCCATTCGTTCCCGGGCAGGTTCCAGGCCATGGAGACATAACCCGAGCAGTCCTGCCGGTAACCGTCGGACCAGTAGGCGGTCATGCTGTACGGGACTTTCGCGGCCACCCATTTCTTGGCCCGGTTGATGATCTCCGCCCGGGTGGTCTCCGGCACCCGGGCGCCGGCCGGCGGGACCGCATTGCGCCCCGCCGGGCCGTACAGCGGGGCCCGGTCTCCCTGGGGGGTTCCGGGCTCGTCACCTGCGGGAACGCCGGGCCGGTCGGGGGCGTGGGCGGCGGCCGGGAGCGCTGCCGCCGGGCTCGCGCCGAGCGCGGCGGAGGCCGCGGTCGCCACGATCAGGGTCCGGTGGGCGGCCGGATGGGCGAAGACGCGGCCGGACGGGGAATGCGGCAGGACGCGCCGCCAGTGCCGGCAACCCGGGCAGTCGCAGTCGCCCTCCGGGTCGAATTCCTCGAATACCGGAGCCTCCATGCGATTCCCCTCACACTCCTGCTGAAAATGTCCGCGGCGGTACACGTCGTCAGTTTCTCAACTGTCTTCCGGACGCGCATGCTGACGGTCCGAATGATGTACGCCGGGCGGTCCGGCCGGCGGCGCGGCCCCGGCCGGTGGTCGGGAGCACCCTCCGGGGTCGGGTAGAGTTGTCGCGTCAGCCGGCGCCGCTAGCTCAGTTGGTTAGAGCAGCTGACTCTTAATCAGCGGGTCCGGGGTTCGAGTCCCTGGCGGCGCACCGACAGCGAAGGCCCTCCGCGTGAGCGGGGGCCTTCGTCGTGCGCTCCCCCCACCACTCCCCGCCGCCCCACGCGCCACAATGAACGCGTTTGACCGGTAAACACCCTGTTTCGCATCTTGCGATCAAGAGGAACGCCGTAGAACCCTGGTCCGGTTGGGGGCGAGAAGGGCCGGTGACCGGCGCCGCGGGGAGAGGGGCCCCGCCCGGGACCGGATGCCGTGGGGGCATCATGCAACCGGGAAGGCGTCGGACCATGTCTATAAGCTGTGTGGATGACGTGGTGACAGCGGCCCACCACTGATACGCCTGTGAAGGTCGAGGGGGACCGGAGCAGACGCAGGAAAGCGACGAAACACGCGGTGCACCGCGTGTGGGGGGATGACTCATGGCGTCGACGCCGACGGGCGAGGACTTCGATCCGTCCCGGACCACCCAGCTCAGGGTGCCCGCACACCGGAACAGCACGACCGGCACGTTCCGGCGGATCAGGAAGACCCTGCCGCGCTACGACTACGAGCACTACAGCAGGCTGGCCGGCCCCCTCACCCAGCCCGACCCGGACAAGCCGTACAAGGTCCAGTACCGCTCGCTGATATCCCAGGAGCCGCACCGCATCCGGATCACCCTGATGCTGGCCGCGGCGCCGGTGCTCTCCCTGGTGCTGCTGTTCTGGCTGCTCCAGCCGGCGCACTGGACCGAGCGCGACTACCCGGCCTTCGACTGGCTGCCCGCCCTCGACGTCGTCATGCTCGTCTCGATCGGTCTGATCGAGTTCTTCCGCTGCATGAACGTGCTGTCGAACGCGCATGCGACGCTGGTGGCCCGCGACCCGATCCCGGTGGTGCCCGAGACCGGCACCCGGGTGGCCTTCCTCACCTCCTTCGTGCCCGGCAAGGAGCCGCTGGAGATGGTGACGAAGACCCTGGAGGCGGCCGTCAGGATCCGCCACCGCGGTCTGCTGCACGTCTGGCTGCTCGACGAGGGCGACGACCCCGAGGTGAAGGAAGTGTGCGCGCGCCTGGGCGTGCACCACTTCTCCCGCAAGGGCGTCGCCAAGTGGAACCAGAAGAAGGGCCCGCACCGCGCCAAGACCAAGCACGGCAACTACAACGCCTGGCTGGAGGCGCACGGCGACGACTACGACTTCTTCGCCTCGGTCGACACCGACCACGTGCCGCTGCCGAACTACCTGGAGCGGATGCTGGGCTTCTTCCGCGACCCGGACGTCGGTTTCGTCATCGGCCCGCAGGTCTACGGCAACTACGACAACTTCGTCACCAAGGCCGCCGAGTCCCAGCAGTTCCTCTTCCACGCCCTGATCCAGCGGGCCGGCAACCGCTACGGCGCGCCGATGTTCGTCGGCACGTCCAACGCGGTGCGCATCAAGGCGATCAAGCAGATCGGCGGCCTGTACGACTCGATCACCGAGGACATGGCGACGGGCTTCGAGATGCACCGCGCCAAGAACCCGGCGACGGGCCGCAAGTGGCGCTCGGTCTACACCCCGGACGTGCTGGCGGTCGGCGAGGGCCCCAACGCCTGGACGGACTTCTTCACCCAGCAGATGCGCTGGTCCCGGGGGACGTACGAGACGATCCTCAAGCAGTACTGGAAGGGCTGGTACTCGCTGCCGCCGAGCAAGCTCTTCAACTACACGATGATGATCATCTTCTACCCGATGTCGGCCCTGAACTGGATCCTGGCGGCGCTGAGCTGCGCGCTGTTCCTGGGCCTGGGCGCCTCGGGTGTGAACATCGACCCGGCGGTCTGGCTGATGCTCTACGGCAACGCCTCCGCGCTCCAGATCGGCCTGTACGTCTGGAACCGCCGCCACAACGTCTCCCCGCACGAGCCCGAGGGCTCCGGCGGCGTGGCCGGCATGGTGATGTCCGCGCTGTCGGCGCCGCTGTACGCGAAGGCGCTGATCGACTCGGTGCTGCGCCGCAAGAGCAAGTTCGTGGTGACCCCCAAGGGCGACTCGGCCAGCCCCGACCGGTGGCTGGGGACCTTCCGGTACCACTGGTACTTCATCGTGATCTTCGGTGGGTCGATCGTCGCCGGCCTCGTCCTCGGCAACTCCCACCCCGCGATGATCATCTGGGCGTCGTTCGCCATGCTGATCACCGCGACACCGATCTTCGCCTGGCGGCACGGGCTGCGGCAGGCCAGGAAGCGCCCGGCCGCCACCCCCGCCGACGACGTGCGGGACGCGACGCCCGCCGCGGCGTACGAGCCGCCGGTCATCCCTCAGCAGGCGACCGGCCCCGGGCAGCACGCGCCGCAGCAGCGGCCCGCCTGGGCGGCCGACGGGACGGCCGGGCCGGCGGGCGCGGGCAACGGGGGAACGACCAGACCATGCAGATCGCCCTTGGCGGACTTGGGGGACGTAAGGAATGAAGGACCGTGCCGGCCGCCGCCGGGCCCGTCGCTTCGCGATAGGTACGGCGGTGGTAGTCGCGCTGGCCGGGATGAACGGGCCGTGGCTGTACCGCTTCGGAACCGAGAAATACCACCAGTACAAGATCAACAAGCCGGAGTACAAGGCCGAGAACGGCAAGTGGGAGATCATCGAGTTCCCCGAGAAGTACCGGCAGAACACCATCCACGCGGCGCTGCTGCACACCGGCAAGGTGCTGCTGGTCGCCGGGTCCGGCAACAACCAGGACAACTTCGACGCCAAGCAGTACGACACCCGGATCTGGGACCCGGTCAAGGGCACCATCAAGAAGGTCCCCACCCCGACCGACCTGTTCTGCACCGGCCACACCCAGCTGCCCAACGGCAACCTGCTGATCGCCGGCGGTACCAAGCGGTACGAGAAGCTCAAGGGTGACGTGAAGAAGGCCGGCGGCCTGATGATCGTCCACAACGAGAACCCGGACAAGCCGATCACGCTGCCGCCCGGCACGAAGTTCACCGGCAAGGAGAACGGCAAGACGTTCGTCTCCAAGGACCCGGTCCTCGTGCCGCGCGCGAAGAAGAACTTCGACAAGGCGACCGGCCGCTTCCTCGGCAACACCCCGGCTACGGCCGGGTCTACGTCGAGGCGCAGAAGGAGGGCCGGAAGTACCAGACCGGCACCCAGGACAACTACCGCATCCAGGGCCTGAAGGGCGAGGACGCCCGCAATACGTACGGCATCGCCGAGAAGCTCGCCCTCGACAAGAAGGACTTCCAGGGCATCCGGGACACCTTCGAGTTCGACCCGGTCGCCGAGAAGTACGTCAAGGTCGACCCGATGCACGAGGCCCGCTGGTACCCGACGCTCACCACGCTGAGCGACGGCAAGATCCTCAGCGTCTCCGGCCTCGACGACATCGGCCAGCTGGTCCCGGGCAAGAACGAGATCTACGACCCGAAGACCAAGGAGTGGACGTACACCGAGGAGGAGCGTCAGTTCCCGACGTACCCGGCGCTGTTCCTGATGCAGAACGGGAAGGTCTTCTACTCGGGATCCAACGCGGGCTACGGCCCCGACGACGTGGGCCGCGACCCGGGCGTCTGGGACGTGGAGACCAACGAGTTCACGAAGATCCCGGGCATGAGCCACCCCGACCGGCTGGAGACCTCCAACACGGTGCTGCTGCCGCCCGCGCAGGACGAGCGGTACATGGTGATCGGCGGCGGCGGTGTCGGCGAGTCCCGGCTGTCCAGTGAGAAGACCCGGCTGGTCGACCTGAAGGACGACGACCCGCGGTTCGTGGACGGCCCGTCGCTGGAGAAGGGCACCCGCTACCCGCAGGCCTCGATCCTGCCCAACGACGACGTGCTGGTCTCCGGCGGCTCCGAGGACTACCGGGGCCGCAGCGACTCCAACATCCTCCAGGCGCGGATCTACGACACGGAGAAGAACACGTTCAAGCGGGTCGCCGACCCGCTGGTCGGCCGCAACTACCACTCCGGGTCGATCCTGCTGCCCGACGGGCGCGTGATGTTCTTCGGCTCCGACTCGCTCTTCGCCGACAAGGCCAACACCAAGCCGGGCAAGTTCGAGCAGCGCATCGAGATCTACACGCCGCCGTACCTGTACGGCGAGGAGCGGCCGGACCTGTCCGGCGGGCCCCAGACCATCGAGCGCGGTGGGTCGGGGACGTTCACGTCCCGGGCTGCGGCGTCGATCGACAAGGTGCGGCTGATCCGGCCGAGCGCCTCCACGCACGTGACCGACGTCGACCAGCGGTCGATCGCCCTGGACTTCGAGACCTCCGGGGACCGGGTGACCGTCACCGTGCCGGAGAACCGGAACCTGGTCCAGGCCGGCTGGTACATGCTGTTCGTGACGGACAAGAACGGTGTGCCGAGCAAGGCGCAGTGGGTGAAGGTGCCCTAGGGCCCGGCCCCGAACGCGACGGCGCTCCCGCGGACCCGGTGACGGGCCGCGGGAGCGCCGTCGCGTCAGGACGCCGACGAGCGCGCCAGCTCCAGCGCGTAGTCCTGCCACCACTGGCCCGCCTTCGGGCCGCCCTTGCACTCGCCGTCCGACTCGCCGGGGCGCTTGATCCACAGGTAGGCGTCGACCAGCAGGTCGGCCGTCTTCGTGGTCGGGTCTCGCCGAGGGCCCGGCCCGGCGGGTTGCACCAGCGTTCGCCCGGGTCGCCCTCGGTGTAGGGGCCGTTGCCGTTGCGGCTGGTGTCGATGACGAAGTGCTTGCCGCCCACCTTGGCGGACAGCTCCTTGCCGTAGGCGATGGAGTCCTCGGTCGTGTAGAAGTTCGAGACGTTGACCGAGAAGCCGTCGGCCTGGTCGATGCCCGCCCACTTCAGCGGCTCGAAGATCTGGTCGGGGTGGCCCCAGCCGGCGTTGCCCGCGTCCAGGTACACCTTGGTGTTCTTCAGCGACTTGAGCTTGGCGATGGCGCCCTTGAGGAGGTCGTAGCGCTCCTCGTGGTACTGCTCCGGCGTGCAGCCGTCGACCAGGTGGAGCACCGCGTCCGGCTCCAGGATGACCGTGGCCGAGCGGTCGCCGATGCCCTTGGCTACGTCGTCGACGAAGGCGCGGTAGGCGTTGCCGTCGGCGGCGCCGCCCTGCGAGTACTGGCCGCAGTCGCGGTGCGGGATGTTGTAGAGGACGAGCAGCGCGGTGCGGCCGGCCTTGTCGGCGGCCTCGGTGAAACCGCGCGCCTGCTCCTGCGGGTTCTCCGGGCTGATCCACTCGGCGACCGGCTGCTGGGCGATCTTGCGGATCTCCTCCGCCTGCTTCTCCTTGCCGTCCTGCTTCAGCTCGGCGACGTGCCGGGCCGCGGTGCCGTCCGGATTGACCCAGAACGGCGCCGCGTCCTTGGGCTGCTGGGTGATCCCGGCCCCCGTGTCCTTGCCCGGCTCCTCGCCCTCCCCGTCTCCGGAGGAGGAACAGCCGGCCAACAGCAGCGCCACCCCCAGCACCGCCGCGGACGCCTTGGTCGCGGCAAACGTTCCGGCCCCCTGCTGCCGTACATCCAACCCCCTTGGGTGCACTGTTCCGAGGCTCAATCCTGACATACGCCTCCGGCACCCACGAGGTCCCGGGCGCCCGCCCGGCGGGGGCTACAGGCCGGTTCCGGTGAGGTAGGCGGAGACGACCACGTTCGCCGTGTAGGTGTTGCTCGCGTCGTCGAAGCTGCCGCCGCAGGTGATCAGCCGCAGTTCGGCGCGGCCGGTGCGGTGCGGGCCGTAGGCCTGGCGGGCGTCGAAGGCGTCCCGGGAAGGACCTGGACGTCGTCGACGGTGAACTCCGCGACCTCGGCGTCGTCGCGCAGGACCCGGATCGTCTCGCCCGGCTCCAGGGTGCTGAGCTTGTAGAAGACGGCCGGCCGGGTCTCGGTGTCGACGTGGCCCACCATCAGGGCCGTGCCGGCCTCCCCCGGGCTGGCGCCGGCCGCGTACCAGCCGACGGAGCCGGCCCGGTCGAACGGCGGTGCCTCCAGGGCGCCCTTCGCGTCGAGGCCGCGGGCCATCACCGGGGCCTGCACGCCGAGTTCGGGGATGTCCAGACGCTGCGGCAGGGCCGCGTCGAGCGGCCGGTGGGCGGGCGGGAGCTCGGTGTGCGGGGGTCGGCCGGCCGCCGCC
Source organism: Streptomyces sp. SW4 (assembly GCA_003248315.1). Lineage (GTDB taxonomy): Bacteria > Actinomycetota > Actinomycetes > Streptomycetales > Streptomycetaceae > Streptomyces. The sequence goes on along the minus strand of QKWM01000004.1, from coordinate 3,098,908 downwards.
ATGTCGCCGGTGGCCGGCCCGGTTATGCCCTCGGGACGTCGGTGGCCTCGCGGCCCCACAGCCACAGCCCGAGGAGCAGTACCGCCCAGGCGATGCCGGTCGCCAGGCGGCCGCTGCCCGCGGGGCTCTTGCGCTCGGACATGTCCGTTCAGTCCGTTCCGCGGCTCCGGCGGGCGCTGCGCAGCGCCACCGCCACCGCGGCGACCCCGGCGAGGACCAGGCCGGTCACCGCGTGGGCCGTGCCGGGGCCCTCCGCGCGGGCGTCGTCGTCCCGTCCGCCGGCGGCGGCCAGGCGGGCCGTGCCGCCGCCGCCCGCGTCGACGGGGGCGACGGGAGAGGGGTGGGCGCCGGACCGGTCCGGCGCGTCGGCCGGGGCCGGGCCCGGTCGGTGACGGTGAGGGTGCCGCTGCGCTCGGCGTCGCCGCAGCGGACCTTCACGGCGTAGGCGCCCGCGGTGACCGTGGACTTCACGCGGCTGGAGCCGACGAGTGCGCCGTCCGTGCTGGCGAGGGACAGCCGGGCGTCGGTGACGAACGCCGCCGACACGGCGACGGCCGTCTTCTCGGTGCAGTCGGCCACCCGCAGCGTGACGTCGGTGCCGGGCGCGGGACTGGCCGGGGCCACCGAGACTCCGCCCCCGTCCGCCGCGTGCGCCGTCGGGCTGAACACCGCGGCGAGCGCCGCTCCGGCACAGAGAGTGACTTTCAGTGAGCCCATCGTGTACCTCCAGTTACCTGGAGACTCCCCGGGGGCCCGGCCCCCGCATCCGGCGCCGCGCCGCGGCTACGCCGAACGGGTGACGGGGAGGGGCGGGGGCGTCACCTGGTGAGCACGGGCTCGGCCACGGCGGTCACGACGTCGCTGCTGCAGCCGTCGCTGTCGACGTTCGTGACCTCGATGCGTAGCCGCAGCACGTCGCTGACGTCCACCGACACGGACTCGGCGGTACCGAAATCCAGCGTCTTGCTGGTCAGCAGCTTCCCGTCGCCGTGGACGGTGAGCTTGCGGGGGATGCCGTCGGCGGAGAGGTCGGTGATGCCCGCGGTGAACCGCAGGGTCTTCCACTCCCGTGCGAGGTTGTACTCCGCGGAGCTGACGAAGCAGAAACCCGCGTCGGCGAGGAGGGCGTCCTGGTGCTCCCGGGTGTTCACGGTGGCGGAGCCCGGTTCCATGTTCTTCATCTCCACCGCCTCCAGTGACGTCAGCGGCAGCCTGTCGGCGCCGGCGCCGCCGGCCGACGGGCTCGCGGTGCCGTCGTCGGCCGCGGAGCTGTCCGACGGTGTGGGCGTGGGGCTGGGTTTCGCGTCCGGAGTGGCGTCGGCCTCGGGAGTGGCGGGCGGCCGGCTGTCCTGCGAGGCGGTGGCGCCGGCGCGGTCGTCGTCCGTCAGACGCACGGCGGTGTAGGTGCCGGCGCCGGCCACCACAGCCACCGCGAGGAGGGTGGCGGCGATCGTCAGGGCGCGGCGCGACCCCTTGGGGCCCGCCGGGGGCGAGGGCGGGGCCGGTGTCGCGGACCGGGTGGCCGCGGCAGCGGTGTACGGGCCGTGCGGGGGCGGCGCCGGGGTCGGCTCGGGCGGCGAGGCAGGCGCGTCGGCGGGTGCGGTCCGTGGTGGCTCGGGCGGCGCCGCCGGAGGGGCCGGCGGCTGGGACGGGACCGCGGGGGCGTTCGTCGGGCGGGTCGGGACGTAGCCCGTCAAAGGCGCGGCCGGAGGGGGTGGCGCCTTGGTGGGGGACGCGGCGGCAGGGGCGGCGGGGCCGCCGGGGGCGCGGCGGGGACGGAGTCCGCCACCCGGCGGGAGGACGCCGTCGCGGTGGAGATCACCGCGGCGCGGAGCCCGGACACCCACCGCACCAGCGATTCCGGGCGCTGTGCGGCGTCCGTGGCGCAGACGGCGGCCAGCTCGGCCCGTCGCTCGGCGGACAGCACGGTCAGCTCGGGCAGGGCGAGGAACTGGGCGCGCAGCTGTTCGGGGTGTGGGCCGGGGGCTCGCCGCTCAGCAGGAAGTAGGCGATCGCCCCGAAGGCGTACCGGTCGGTGGCGGGGGTCCGCCGTCCCTCGAAGACCTCCGGCGCGGCGAAGCCGGGGGTGAACCAGACCTCGGCGGTGCGGTGCTCCGCGGTCAGCTTGCTGAGCCCGAAGTCGACGAGGGTGGCCTGGCCGTTGGCGTCGACCATGACGTTGCCGGGGGACAGATCGCCGTGCACCACGACCCGGCCGGAGGGGGTGCCCTTGCCCGCGTGCAGCCAGTCCAGGACCTCGGCCAGCTGCTCCAGGTACCGCACGGCTTCCCGCCGCTCGGCGGGAGTGTCCAGCGGGTGTTCGGCCCGCCAGTCGCGCAGGTCGACGCCTTCGACGTAGTTCATGACCAGGCACAGGGACCGTCCCGGCGGCGTACCGACGGCGCCCTTGCGGTGTGCGGGCCGGCCCTCGAAGTGCTCGCGGACCCCGACGACGCCGAGCCGGTGCACGAAGCGCAGCAGCTCGGCCTGTTCGCTCCACCGGGCGCTGACCTTGGCCAGCTCGGCCGGGGTCAGGGTGGCCTCCGCGTCGAAGACCTTGATCACGACCGGCTCGCTCGCCCCGCTCAGTTCGATCTCGGCGAGATAGAGCACCGCTTCCCCGCCCCGTCCGATGGAGCGCAGCAGCCGGTACCGGTCGGGGCGGAGTCGGGCCCGATGTACATGCTGGTGTCCGTCATGCGCTCATGTCCCCCGTGGCTGCCGAGTCCCTTGCGACGTAAGGCATTTCACCATGGACGGGGCCGGTCCCGGTGCCGGGACCGGCCTGCGGAGGGGGCGGCTCAGACGCGGTCGACCAGGTCCGCGATGGAGTCGACGACCTGGGACGGACGGTAGGGGAAGTTCTCGACCTGGTCGGGGCGGGTCACGCCGGTCAGGACCAGGAACGTCTGCATCCCGGCCTCCATGCCGGCCAGCACGTCGGTGTCCATGCGGTCGCCGATCATGGCGCTGGTCTCGGAGTGGGCGCCGATGGTGTTCAGGCCGGTGCGCATCATCAGCGGGTTGGGCTTGCCCGCGAAGTACGGCTGCCTGCCGGTGGCCTTGGTGATCAGCGCGGCCACGGCGCCGGTGGCCGGCAGCGGGCCCTCGGTGGAGGGGCCGACCTCGTCGGGGTTGGTGCCGATGAAGCGGGCGCCGTCGTTGATGAGCCGCACGGCCTTGGTCATGGCCTCGAAGGAGTAGGTGCGGGTCTCGCCGAGGACGACGTAGTCCGGGTCGTGGTCGGTGAGGACGTACCCGATGTCGTGCAGGGCGGTGGTGAGACCGGCCTCGCCGATGACGTACGCCGAGCCGCCCGGCCGCTGGTCGTCCAGGAACTGGGCGGTGGCCAGCGCGGAGGTCCAGATGGACTCGATCGGCACCTGCAGGCCCATGCGGTTCAGCCGGGCGTGCAGGTCGCGCGGGGTGTACATGGAGTTGTTGGTGAGGACCAGGAAGGGCTTGCCGGACTCGCGGAGCTTCTTCAGGAAGGCGTCGGCGCCGGGGATCGGCACCCCCTCGTGGATGAGCACGCCGTCCATGTCGGTGAGCCACGATTCGATGGGCTTGCGATCTGCCATGTGCTGCGAACTCCTGGCGTCGTGCGGACAGGGCTGGGGGCGCCGGAACCGCGGCGTACCGGCGCCCCCAGCCTAGTCAGGAGGTGCTGGTCCTGACCCCGTCGATCACCCAGTACCAGTTGTTCGTCCCGGTGTACCGGAAGCGGAAGCCGACGGTGGACGCCCCCGCGGGCACGGGGACGGTCAGCGACTGGGGCTGGGAGATCACGTCGGAGGTGTAGCTCTTGACGACGGTCGGGGTGCCGCCGTTGAAGGAGGCGAGGACCTGGGCGGTCTGGGCGCCTTCCTGGCGGTAGAAGGTGGTGAAGTCCAGGCGGACGGCCGACTTTCCGGTGACGTCGTACGCCGGGGTGACCAGGGTCGAGTCGAAGGTGCCGGAGTGGGCCGTGTCCGCCCACTCGTCGGAGTCGGCGACCGCGAAGACGCCGCGGGCGCGGACGTTCAGCTCGCGGGACTGGTCGCGCTGGGTCCGGGACCAGAATTCGTCGGTGGCGAAGGCCCAGCCGCGCCACTCGGTCGTGCCGCCCGTGCCCATGGCGTTGTTGATCACGGACCAGCCGCGGGGCGGGGTGTGGGTGAAGCCGAGGACCGAGGCGGGGATGCCGGTCTCGTCGACGCGGGTGGTGAGGGAGCCGTGCAGCGCGTCGAACGGGTCGGTGGACCGCTCCTGGATCGGCTTGCCGTCCAGGCCCCAGGCGGGGTCGACGGGGATGCCGAGCTGCTTGAGGACGGTGGGGACGACGTCCACGAGCCGGGTGTCGATCGGGCGGGCGCCGGCGGCGATGCCGGGGCCGGTGGCGAGGACGAAGGTGCGGCGCTCCTCGATGGCGGAGCCGCCGTGGCCGCCCCCGTCCAGGTGGCCGTGGTCGGTGGCGACGAGGACGGTCCACCGCTCGGCGGCGTAGGTGGGGCGGGCCTCGATGGCGGCGCGCAGCCGGCCGACGTAGGCGTCCTGCCGGGCGATCACGTCGAGGTAGGCCTGGCTCGCCGCCCCGGCGTCGTGGCCGACGATGTCGGAGTCGCCGAAGTAGACGAAGAGCACGTCGGGGTTCTGCTCGCGGATGACGGCCTCGGCCCGGTCGGCGATGGTGGCGTCGTGCGCGGTGTAGCCGTCGGCGTCGCCGTCGAGGACCAGCTTGGCGTCCGCGCCGGCGGTGACGGTGCCCTGGGTGTCGAGGGGCTTCCAGTCGACGGCGGCGTACGTGGAGAGCCGGGGCCGTACCTGGGCGATGCGGGCCAGCAGGCCCGGGTACCGGTCGTAGTTCTTGCCGGCGAAGGAGTTGTCCCTGACGCCGTGCTTGTCGGGCCAGACACCGGTGGAGAGGGTGGACCAGCCGGGGCCGGAGGAGGTGGCGGCCATCGGGCCGGCGTACAGCAGGGAGGTGCCGTACGTGCCCTCGCGCATCATGGCCTTCAGGTGCGGGGCGTCGGCGGCGTCGATGCGGTCGTGGCGCAGCCCGTCCATGCCGATGACCAGGACCTTGTCCTGGCTGGTGCCGTTCGGCAGGGCGGGTGCGGCGGCCTGCGCCCGGGGCGCGCCGACGGCGGAGACCGCGCCGAGGGCCGCGGTGGCGGCCGTCGCGGAGAGGACGGTGCGGCGGGTGAGGTGGGACGACACTGATACTCCAGTGGGTGAAGGGGTATGCGGTGTGGTCGTACTGGGGTGGTGCCGTGGGGGTGCCGTGGTGGCCGGCCGGAGGGCCGGCCGGTGGCGGGGTCAGCTGCCGGTCGCCGCCTTCCAGGCGTCGACGTAGGAGGTGAGGTTCTCGGCGATGTCGTTCCAGTCGGGCTCGAAGACCTCCACGCCGTCCATGAGCCGGGCCAGTTCGACGGCGTTGGCGTCGGTGGCCTCGACGTCCTGGCGGGCCGCGAAGCCGCCGCCGATCTCGCTGACCTGGGCCTGGGCCTTGCGGCTCAGCAGGTAGTCGAGGAGCTTTTTGCCGTTGTCGCCGTGCGGGGCGTCGGTGACCAGGCCGGCCGCGTACGGCAGGGCGAAGGTGGTGGGCTTGCCGCCCTCGCGGGCCGGGAACCAGATGCCCAGGTTGGGCATGGACCTGGACTGGGCGAAGTTCATCTGCACGTCGCCGTTGGCGACCAGCAGCTCGCCCTTGTCGACCTTGGGCGCGAGCTTCCCGGTGGACGCGGACGGGCCGACGTTGTTCTTCTGGAGCTTGCCGAGGTACTCCATGGCCGGCTTCTCGCCGCCGAAGTCGTGCATGGCCTTGATCAGCACGGCGGTGCCGTCTCCGGCGACGCCGGGGTGGAGTACTGGAGCTTGTTGCGGTACTTCCCGTCGAGCAGTTCCTCCCAGGTGGTGGGGGCCGGCTTCAGCTCCTTGGTGTTGTGGATGAAGCCGAAGTAGTTGTTGACGACGGCGGTCCAGGTGCCGTTCGCGGCCTTGTCGGCGCCGCTGACCTGGTCGGCGCCCTTCGGGGTGTACTTCTGCAGCAGGCCCTTGCCGTCGGCCTGCTGGATGAACGGCGGGAGGGTGACGAGGACGTCGGCCTGCGGGTTGCGCTTCTCGCGGGCGGCGCGCTGCACCATCTCGCCGGAGCCGCCCTCGACGTACTCGACCTTGATGCCGGTCTCCTTCTCGAAGTCCTTGAAGACCCGGTCGTACCAGCCGTCGCCGTTCTCGCCCTTGAGGCCGTCGGCGCTGTAGACGGTGACGACGTTCTTGTCGGCGGCCGCGGTGTTGCCGCCGCAGGCGGTGAGCGGGAGGGCGAGGAGGCAGACGGCGGTGAGCGGCAGCAGGGGCTTGCGGGGCATGGCGAGGTGAACTCCTTGCGCGGGGCGGGTCGGTGGGTGGAGGGGCCGGGTCACCGGTAGGAGGCCCGGGTGCGGATCCGGGAGACGGCGAGCAGGACCAGCAGCGTGGCCGCCATCAGGACGACGGCGATCGCGGAGCCGGTGAAGAGCGCGCCGCGGTCGGTGGCCGCGTAGACGAGGACCGGCAGGGGGGTCCAGTCGGGCGGGTAGAGCATCATCGTGGCGCTCAGCTCGCCCATGGACAGGGCGAAGCAGAGCCCGGCGGCCGCCGTCAGGGAGGGCAGCAGCAGCGGCAGCCTGACCCGCCACAGGACGCGGGCGGGCCCGGCCCCGAGGGAGGCGGCGGCCTGTTCGTAGGCCGGGTCCAGGCGGGTGATCGCGGCGGACACCGACTGGTAGGCGAAGGCGGTGACCAGCACGGTGTGGGCGATGATCACGATCCAGCGGGTGCCGTTGAGGAGGAACGGCGGCTGGAGAACGCCACCAGGACGGCCAGGCCGACGACGACCGAGGGCACGGCGACCGGCAGCACGAACAGGGCGTCCATCACCTTCCGGTGGCGTTCGCGCAGCGCCGCGGCGGCGAGCGCGGCCCAGGTGCCGGCGACGAGGGCCAGCAGGCTCGCGGTGAGCGCGGTGACCAGGCTGGTGGTGAGGGCCTGGAGGGCCTCGCCGCGGGTGGCGGCCTGGTAGTGGGCGGTGGTGGGGCCCGAGGGCAGGACGCTCGACCAGTTGGTGGCGAAGGAGGCGCCGAGCACGACGAGGAGGGGCAGCGCGAACAGCGGCACGAACAGGACGAGGAACACGGCCCACAGGGCCCACTTCGCCTTGCGGCTATGCACCAGCACGGCGGCTCACCACCCGGTACAGGCCGTACAGGCCCACGGAGATCAGGACGTTGACGACGGCGACCACGCAGGCGCCCGGGTAGTCGGACTCCAGGATCGCCTTGCTGTACACCAGCGTCGGCAGGGTCGTGACGCCCTTCGCGCCGGTGAAGAGGACGATGCCGAACTCGTTGAGGCACAGCACCAGGACGAGGCTGCCGCCGGCCGCGAGCGCGGGCAGCGCCTCCGGCAGGATGATCCGCCGGACGATGCGGGGCGCGCGGGCGCCGAGCGAGCCGGCCGCCTCCAGCTGTGCGGTGTCCAGCTGCGAGAACGCCGCCAGCAGGGGGCGCATCACGAACGGCGTGAAGTACGTGATCTCGGCGAGGAGCACGCCCCACGGCGTGGTCAGGAACCGGAACGGCCCGGCGTCGGCACCGGTGACGTCCGTCCACAGCCCGTTGGCCATGCCGACCGTGCCGTAGATGAACAGCAGGGCCAGCGTGATCAGGAAGGACGGGAAGGACAGGAAGACGTCGATGAACCGGGACACGGCCCGGGCGCCGGGGAACGGCACGAACGCGATGATCAGCGCGAGGAGGAACCCGAGGACGAGACATCCCACGGTCGCTGCGACGGCCAGCCACACGGTGGTCCACAGGGCCTCCCGGAAGGCGTGGGAGGCGAAGACGTCGGCGTAGGGCTGGACGGAGGTCCCGCCCGTGTCCGGCTGGAAGGACTGCTGGACGACGAGGGCGAGGGGATAGAGGAAGACGAGGGCGAGCAGCGCCACGGGGGGCAGGGCCCACAGCAGTGCCGTACGGGCCGCGGGCCCGGGTGGGCGGTGCGGCCGCCGCCGCGCGGGCGGGACTCCTCCCGCACCGCCCGCGCGTGTTCCACGACCTCAGCCATGGCTCACCCCCGCGGGCAGCAGGACCGCGTCCTCGGGCGCGAAGTGCAGGCTCACCGGATCGCCGTGCACCGGCGGGTCCTTCAGCTCCCGCAGGTCGGCCATGACCCGGTGCCCGTCCACGTCGACGTACAGCCGGTGCGTCGCGCCCCGCCACTGGATCTCCTGGACGGTCCCGGCCAGCCGGTTGGGCCCGTCCCGAGCCCGACCAGGTGCGGGCGCACGCACAGGGTCGCCGTCGCCCCCGGGGCCGCCCCCGCGGTGTCGACGTCGAGCTCGGCGCCCCGAAGGACACCGCCCCGTCGCCGACCTTCACCGGCAGCAGGTTCGCGTTGCCGACGAAGGACGCCGTGAACTCGTCGGCCGGCGCCCGGTACAGCTCCCGGGGGTCCCGCAGGACTGGAGGCGGGCCCGGTCCATCACGGCGATCCGGTCGGCGAGGGTCAGCGCCTCGACCTGGTCGTGCGTGACGTAGAGGATCGACACGTCGGGAAGTTCGCGGTGGAGCCGGGCCAGCTCGGCGAGCATCCCGGACCGCAGCTGGGCGTCGAGCGCGGACAGCGGCTCGTCGAGCAGCAGCACGTCCGGACGGATCGCGAGGGCGCGGGCGATGGCGACGCGCTGCTGCTGCCCGCCGGACAGCTCCCGCGGATGGCGGCGGGCGTAGGCGGCCATGCCGGTCATCTCCAGCGCCTCGGTGACCCGGCCCGGATCTCGGACCGGGGCACCTTGCGGGCCTTGAGCCCGAAGGCGACGTTGTCCTCGACCCGCATGTGCGGGAACAGCGCGTACTGCTGGACGACCATGCCGATGCCGCGCCGGTGCGGCGGCAGGTCGGTGACGTCGCGGTCGCCGAGGAAGACCCGCCCGGAGGCGGGCCGTACGAATCCGGCGACCGCCCGCAGCGCGGTGGTCTTGCCGGACCCGGACGGCCCGAGCAGCGCCATGACCTCGCCGGGGGCGACGGTGAGGTCGAGGGCGTCCAGGACGACGTTGCCGTCGTAGGCGACGGTGACCGCGTCGAAGCGGATGCCGCTGCCGGTGGCGTGTCCCGCGGTGGTCATCAGCCGGCTCCTCGCAGCAGTGCGGGCAGGCCGGCGACCGAGTCCAGGACGTGGGTGGCGCCCGCCGCGCGGAACGCGTCGTCGCCGTGGGCGCCGGTGCGGACGCCGGCGACCAGGCCGGCTCCGGCGCGCACGCCGCTGAGCACGTCGTAGGAGGTGTCGCCGGCGACGGCGACCTGGGTCACGTCCTCGGCGGCCTTGGTGCGCAGGAAGGCCTCCAGCACCATGTCCGGGTACGGCCGTCCGCGTCCGCCCGCGTCGGCGGGGCACAGGGTGAGCGGCACCAGGCCGCGCCAGCCGAGGGCATCGAGGACGGCGTCCTGGGTGACGCGGGCGAACCCGGTGGTCAGGACGACGGTCCGGCCGTCGGCGGCCAGTTCCTCGATGGCCTCGCGGGCGCCGGGGACGGGGGCGATCAGACCGCCGTCGACGAGTTCGCCGTACGCCTTCTCGAAGGCGGCGTTGGCGCGCCGGGCGCGGTCCTCGTCGCCGAACAGGTGCCGGAAGACGGAGATCTTGGACTCGCCCATGGTGGCGCGGACGTAGGCGAGCTTGTCGGCGTGGTCGTCGGTGCCCGGTTCGACGCCCAGTTCGCGGGCTGCGGTGTCGAAGGCGCGCTCGACCAGGCCGCCGTCGGCGACGGTGGTGCCGGCCATGTCGAGGACGACGAGGCGGATGTCTGCGGTCGGGTCGGTCGTGGTCATGGGTTCACCAGCCAAGTTCGTTCGCGGTGGTCTCGGCGATCGCGGGCGAGCAGGTCATGCCGCGGCCGCCGGGTCCGGTGACGAGCCAGACGCCGTCGCGGACCCGCTGCCGGTGCACGACGCGGCTCGGGTCGGTGCACTGGGCGTAGACACCGGCCCAGCGGCGCCGGATCCTCGGCAGCGGGCGGCCGAGGAGGGACTCGACGACACCGGTGAGGTGCTCGTAGGGGTCCTCGAGGGTGTCGAAGGCGAAGGGGTGCTCGTACTCGTGGGTGTCGCCGATGGTCAGGCCGCCGTCGGCGCGCTGCACCATCAGCAGCTGCATCCTGTGCTCCGCGGCCGTGGCCGGCTGCGGCTGCCGGGCGTTCAGCTCGTCCAGGGCGGGCGAGCGGTACGCCGGGTAGTAGCGGAAGCTGTCGGCGTCGGCGACCGAGGTGGTCAGCGGTTCGCCGAGCGGGTCGGTCTGCATCATCTGGAGGCGGACCCGGCGCACCGGCAGGTCCGGTCCGGCCAGCTCGCGGACGAGGCCGCCGAGCCAGGCGCCGGTGCACAGGACGACCGCGTCGCCGGTGTGCGTGTCGCCGTGGTCGTCGCGGACGGCGCGCTCGCCGACGACGTCGCGGACCTCGCGGCCGGGCAGGAAGGTGTACCGCGGCGACGTCAGCAGTTCGGCGCGCAGGGCGAGCTGGGCGGTGCGCGGTTCGACGGCCGCGTCCCGCTCGCAGTACAGGGCCGCGTCGAACGCGCCGCGCAGGGCGGGGTTGAGGGCCCGGGCCTCGCCGGGGGTCAGCAGCTTGTAGCCGCGGGCGGCGGCGTCCGGGCGGGCCACGGCGGCCTCGGCGACCGCGGTCTCCAGCTCGCCGCGGACCGGGGTGAGGGAGCCGTTGGGGCGGAAGCCCAGCGCCGGGACCCGGCCGCCGATCTCCTCCACAGCTCCCGGGCGCGCAGGGCGGTGTCCAGTTCCTCGCCGCCCGCCCGGCCACTCACCCAGATCTGGCCGAAATTGCGCAGCGAGGCGCCGCGAGCCTCCGTCTCGCGCTCGATCTGTACGACCTCATGGCCGCGGTTCACTGCCTGCCAGGCGTGCATGGTGCCCACCACGCCGGCTCCGACGACTATCACTCTCACGTCGTTCACGCTCCTCGGCATCGGGGAACCGGAGGAATCCGGCCGTCAACGAGAGCGTGAACTGGTCATCACGTTTGGGCTAGACCCGTTATCTTTCCGTGATACTTCCGGGTCGGTCTCCAGGGGTCCGCAGCGTCGATTTTCAGCCGTTCAGACGGGTGGTGAAGGAGAAGCGGTCGCCCGGTAGAGGGTGCGCACCCGCTCCAGCGGCCGGCCGTCGGTGTCCCGCGACACCCGGTGGATCAGCAGCATCGGCAGGGCGGGCGGGGTGCCGATGAGCAGGGCCTCGCGCGGGTGGCCAGCACCGTCTCGATGCGCTCGTCGGCGTCCCGAACGCGATGCCCCGGCGGCCGAGGTAGGCGTAGAAGGAGGAGTCCGGGTCGAAGTCGGTGTCCAGGTCCGGGATCCGGGCCACGGCCACATAGGTGCTCTCCAGACCGACGCGCTCCTCGTCGGCGAGCAGCACCCGCTCCAGGTGCCAGACCGGTTCGCCGCGGGTGAGGCCGGTCTCGGCGGCGAGCGCCTCCGGGCACGGGAAGCGGTCGAGGCCGACGAGCGTACGGCCGGGGGTACGGCCCTGCCGGCGGACGCCCTCGGTGTAGCTGGCCAGCGACAGCGGCTGCTCCAGCTTCGGGCCCGCGACGACCGTGCCGCGGCCCTGCCGGCGCAGCTTGCCCTCCAGCACCAGTTCGCGCAGCGCCTGCCGGACGGTCTCGCGGGCGACCTCGTAGCGCTCGGACAGGTCGCGTTCGGTGGGGATGGCGGCGCCCTCCCCAGTTCACCGACGAGACGGTCGATCCGCGCCTTGACGGCGTAGTACTTCGGCACGCGGCCGTGCTCCGGGATGCCGGAGCGGACGGGGGCGCCGGGGGCCTGGTCGTTCGGGTAGTCCACGCAGGGATCGTCGCAGACGGGGGCGGGGCCGTGGCACGCCGGTCAGCGGCGCACGCGCCGCCCCAGCACCACGGCTCCGGCTCCGGCGGCGATCAGCAGGGCGGTGACGGCCAGGGCCGTGCCGGTACGGCCGTGTCCGGTGCCGGCGAGTTCGTCGGCGCGGGGAGGCCGCCGGTGGGGCCGGGGAGGCGGCGTCCGGGCCGGCGCTCGGGTCGACGCCGGGGGCGGTGCCGGGGTCGGCGGTCCCGTCGGTGCCGGTGGTCCCGTCGGTGCCGGTGATGCCGGTGGCGGCCTCGTCCGTGGTGTCCCCGGTGGGGGCGCCGGACGGGGTGCCGGTGGCGTCGGCGGCGATCCGGAAGCGGTAGTCGTTCGACTGGCCGACCCACTCGCCGTCGCCCGCCCGGCGCTGGACCACGGCGGCGTTGGCGGTGACCTCGTTGGCCACGGCGTCCGAGGTCACCGCGAGCCGCAGCTTCACGGTCACGGTCCGGCCGGCGGCGACCGTGAAGCCGGGGAAGGCGCCATCCTCGCCGGTGAAGGCGCCGACCAGTTCGTCCGCGTCGGTCTCCTCGAAGCGGACGGGGTGCGGGCGGCCGTCCGCGTAGAACTCCAGACGCGGCTGCTCCGGTTCCAGCGCCCGCTTCTCGTCGACCAGCACGATCACGGGGTGGATGCCGGCGCACGTCCGGTCGGTGGTGTTGGTCAGGTCCAGGTACCAGGTGCCGTACCCGCCGCCGGCCTCGTACCGGCCGGGGCCGCCGCGGAGGCGGGTGGTGAGCGGGAAGGTGTGGTCCTCGGGGGCGGTGCAGCCGGGGAGCGGGGCGGGGGTCGGCGGCGGGCAGGGCCGCGGAGGGGCCGCGGGCATGGCAGCGGGCAGGGCCGCGGGCCGGGTGGCGGGCAGGGCCGCGGGGCCGGCGGCGGACACGGCGGGCGGTGCGGCGACCGCCTGGGCGGTGAGGAGGGCGGCTGCCGCCACCAGGCAGGAGGACACGGGCGTACACAGTCGCATGAACACATGAGCGTGCCGGTCGGCCGGGGCTTCGCACACCGCCATTCGGGCCACGCCCCTCGGACGCCGCGCGGCTCCGCCCGATCGGCCGAGCCGCAGGGGCCGGCGCGCGTACGGCGGCGGCGTCGGGGCGCCTGGAGGTCGGGGCGTCAGGACGGACGGCCCTCCGGGCAGCCGGGCGTCAGGCGTCCCCCGCCCGAACAGGGGAGCGAGCAGCAGTTGTGCCGCGCCCTCCGCCACCCCGCGCTCCCCGCCGGGCGCGATCCGCACCGGAACGGCACGTTCGTGGCCCCCGCGCGCCGGGCGCGTGCCGCGAGGACGGCGCCGACACCGCGGACGAAGACCTCGGGCGCGGCGGCGACGGTACGCCCGCCGAGCAGGACCAGGTCGACGTCCAGCAACCCGGCGAGGTTGGCGGCGCCCGCCCCCAGCACCCTGGCCGCCTCGTCGAGGTCACCGCGGGCGACGGCGCTCAGGCACAGGGCCTCGATACAGCCGCGGGCCCCGCAGGTGCAGGGCGGCCCGTCCAGCTGGACGACCTGGTGCCCGAACTCGCCGGCCCGGTACGGGCCCCCGGTGCACGCTCCCGCCGATCACCAGCCCGGCGCCGAGGCCCGTACCGAGGTGCAGGTAACCGAAGGAACCGCCCTGACCGGGACCGAAGAGGCCACCCCGGCCGCGACCGAAGTACCCGCCCGCACCGGCGGCTTCGAAGCCCCCGGCGTCCCCGTCCCGCAGGCCTCCCCGGCACCGCCCCGACGGCGCCTCCCCGCCGACGACTCCCACGGCGAGTCCGAGGGCCGCCGCGTTGGTGTCCTTGTCGACGACGACGGGCACCGCGAGCCGCCGTGCCAGCTCGTCCCGCAGCGGGAAGCCGTCCCACTCGGGAAAGCCGGTGACCCGGTGCAGCACGCCCCGGGCGTGGTCGAGCGGCCCGGGAAGGGCGACGCCCAGGCCGAGCAGGGTGGGCGCGGCGGCGAGCGGGGGACGGCCGTCCGGCCGCAGGGCGTCGGCCACGAGGTCCTCCGCGGCCCGGGCCACCCCGGCCAGCACCTCCGCCGATCCCGCGCCGAGGTCCAGCGGGAGCGGCGCTCCCCCACCACGGTCCCCCTGAGGTCGACCAGCACCGCCCGCAGCTCGTCCCGGTCCAGGTGGACGCCCAGCGCGTGCCCGGCCTCGGGCACCAGGCGCAGCACCGTCCGCGGTTTGCCCCCCGTGGAGGCGCGCCGTCCCGCCTCCGCCGCGAGGCCGTCCTGCCGCAGCCGGGCGGTGATCTTGCTGACCGCCTGCGGGGTGAGCCCGGTGCGCTCGGCCAGCTCCAGCCGGCTGATGCCGCCCTCGCCGGCGGTGCGCAGCAGGTCCAGTACGAGCGCCGCGTTGTGGCTGCGCAGCGCGAGCAGATTGGCGCCGCCGGCCGCCCGCGCCCCCGCCCGGGGAACGTCCCCGACCCCGTACGAGGAGCACCCGCCGCCCTCCTCGGGACGCGCCCGCCGTGCCGCCACCGTCAGTCCTGTTCACGCCGCCCATTGTCCTCGCTGCTTGCACTTTGGCAACAGCGTTGCGAAAGTGGGTTCCATGACTGGTACTCCCCCGCTCCCCCGGCACCCCACTGCGCGTGGGCCTCGTCGGCTACGGCCTCGCGGGCTCCGTCTTCCACGCACCGCTGATCGCCGCCACCGAGGGCCTCGTCCTGGACACGGTGGTCACCTCGAACCCGGACCGCGCCCGGCAGGCCCGCGACGAGTTCCCGGACGTGCGGACCGTCGCGACGCCGGACGAGCTGTTCGCGCGCGCGGCCGACCTGGACCTGGTCGTCGTCGCGTCGCCGAACAAGACGCACGTCCCGCTCGCCACCACCGCCCTGGAGGCCGGTCTGCCGGTCGTCGTCGACAAGCCCTCGCGGGCACGGCGGCCGAGGCGCGCGGGCTCGCGGCGCTGGCCGAGGAGCGCGGCCTGCTGCTCTCCGTCTTCCAGAACCGCCGCTGGGACAACGACTTCCTCACCCTGCGCGCCCTGCTCGCCGACGGCGCCCTGGGCGACGTGTGGCGCTTCGAGTCCCGCTTCGAGCGCTGGCGGCCGAAGCCGAAGGGCGGCTGGCGCGAGTCCGGCGACCCGGCGGAGATCGGCGGACTCCTCTACGACCTCGGCAGCCACGTCGTCGACCAGGCGCTGGTGCTGTTCGGACCGGCCGCGCAGGTGTACGCCGAGACCGACGTCCGCCGCGCGGGCGCCGAGACGGACGACGACACGTTCCTCGCGATCACGCACGCGAACGGCGTCCGCTCCCATCTCTACGTCTCGGCCACCACGGCCCAGCTCGGCCCCCGCTTCCGGGTGCTCGGCTCGCAGGCGGGCTATGTGAAGTACGGCCTGGACCCGCAGGAGGCGGCGCTGCGCGAGGGCAAGCGGCCGGGCCCCGGCTGGGGCGAGGAGGACGAGTCGCTGTGGGGCCGCGTCGGCTCCGGGAGTCCCCGGCGACCGGCGGCGGACGCGTGCAGCCGTCCCTGCCCGGCGACTATCCCGCCTACTACGCGGCGGTGGCGCGGGCGGTGCGCGACGGCGCCCCCAACCCGGTGAGCGCCCACGAGGCGGCCGCGGCCCTCGACGTGCTGGAGGCGGCCCGCCGTTCGGCCCGGGACGGAGTGACGGTGACCTGTGACGACACATGAGACGAACCCGCCCCGCGGACGACGAGCCCGGTCCGGCCCCGACCCTGGAGGAGCTCCAGGAGCAGGAACGCCGCCTGGTCTTCCGCTCCTTCACCCACGACGACGCGTGGGCGCTCGGCTCGCTCCTGGTGCAGCTGGCCCGCGAGCGGCAGGCGCCGGTCGCCATCGACATCCACCGCGCCGGGCAGCAGCTGTTCCACGCGGCCCTGCCGGGCTCCACGCCCGACAACGACGCCTGGATCGCCCGCAAGCGCCGGGTGGTGGAGCGGTACGGCTGCGCGTCGTACCAGGTCGGCGAACGGTTCCGGGCCAAGGGCACGACGTTCGAGGAGTCGTCCCGGCTCGACCCCGACACCTACGCGGCGCACGGCGGATCCTTCCCGGTCACCGTCGAGGGCGTCGGGGTGGTCGGCGCGGTGACGGTGTCCGGTCTGCCGCAGGTGCAGGACCACCGGCTGGTCGTGGAGGCACTGGAGCGGTTCCTGGACGAGCGGGGCGCGTGACCTCGAGGGCCCGTCCGCCGGGAATCACCGGCGCGGCCCGCTGGTTGGCACGCGACGTAGGACCGACGATCATGCACCCGGTCCATGCCCACCAGTGAAGGGATCGCACCCATGCGCGACGCGACGAGCGGCCTGAAGGACTCCGTCGGACGGTACGGCATCTGGAGCGTCGGCCTGCGCGCCGAGAACGAGGACGGGCGCGCCGAGCGCGCGGAGGCGGCGGCCGAGCTGGAGGAACTCGGCTACGGGGCGGTGTGGCTCGGCGGCAACAGCGACGCCTCCCACGCCGCCCCGCTCATCGCGGCGACCTCGCGGATCACGGTCGGCACCAGCATCCAGAGCATCTGGGAGCACGAGGCCGCGGCGACCGCGGCCCGCTTCGCCGAGCTGGAGGTGGCGCACCCGGGCCGCTTCCTGCTGGGCCTGGGTGTCAGCCACGGGCCGCGGGTCCGGGCGTACGGCCGCCCGTACTCGACGATGGTCGAGTACCTCGACGCCCTGGACAAGGCGGGTCTGCCCGCCCACGGGCGGGTCCTGGCCGCCCTCGGCCCCAAGATGCTGGAGCTGTCCCGGGACCGGGCGGCGGGCGCGATCCCGTACCTGGTGACGCCCGAGCACACCGCGCAGGCGCGGGAGCGGCTGGGCGAGGGCCCGCTGCTGGCCCCGGAGTTCAAGGTCGTCCTCGACTCCGATCCGGCCCGCGCCCGGGCCACCGCCCGCGCCTACCTCGCCCGCTATCTGGAACTGCCCAACTACACGCAGAACTTCCTCCGCCTCGGCTTCACGGAGGCCGATGTCTCCGGCGGCGGCAGCGACCGGCTGATCGACGCCGTGTTCGCGTGGGGCGACGAGGACGCGATCCGCCGCCGTGTCACGGAGTTCCACGAGGCGGGCGCGGACCACGTCGCCCTCCAGGTGGTGGAGGGCACCGACCAGAACGCCCTGCCGAGGGAGGGCTGGCGCCGGCTGGCCTCGCTGCTGTCGTAGGGCCTGCGGAGGGCGGGCAATCCGCTTTCGTGGCGCCTGCGCAGGGCGGCAACCCGCTTTCGTGGCGCCCGCGGAGGGCTGGCATTCCGCGGGCGCCGACGCGGGCGGACTCCCGGCGCGGGACGCCGGGAGTCCGCCGGGGGCGCGAGAACGCCGGGGAGGCGCGATGCCGCCTCCCCGGCGATTTCTTCTCTCCGGCGTCCCCGCCCCGTCAGGCGTCCTTCAGTTCCTGCCGCTGCCGCCCCAGCCCGTCGATCTCCAGCTCCACGACGTCGCCGGCCCGCAGGTAGGGCTTGGGCTCCGGCTGCCCCATGGCCACCCCGGCGGGCGTGCCCGTGTTGATGACGTCCCCGGGGTGGAGCGTCATGAACCGGCTGACGTACCGCACGACCTGAGCCACAGGGAAGATCTGGTCCGCGGTGGTCCCGTCCTGCCGCAGCTCCCGTTCACCCACAGCCGCAGGCGCAGCCGCTGCGGGTCGGGCACCTCGTCCGCGGTCACCAGCCAGGGCCCGAGCGGGTTGAAGGTCTCGCAGTTCTTGCCCTTGTCCCAGGTCCCGCCGCGCTCGATCTGGAACTCGCGCTCGGAGACGTCATGGGCGACGGCGTACCCGGCGACACACGCGAGCGCGGCCTCGTCCGACTCCAGGTACCGGGCCGTGCGCCCGATGACGACAGCCAGCTCGACCTCCCAGTCGGTCTTCACGGAGCCCCGCGGTACGAGCACGGTGTCGTCGGGCCCGACCACGGTGTCCGCCGCCTTGAGGAACACGACGGGCTCGGCGGGCGGCTCGGCCCCCGTCTCCCGGGCGTGGTCGTGGTAGTTCAGCCCGATGCACACGACCTTGCCGATCCGGCCCAGCGGCGGCCCGATCCGCAGCCCGGTCGCGTCCAGCGCGGGCAGCTCACCGGCCTCGGCGGCGCTCCGTATCCGGCCGAGGGCCGCGTCGTCGGCGAGCAGGCTCCCGTCGATGTCCGGTACCAGACCCGACAGGTCCCGAAGAGTCCCGTCGGTGTCGAGCAGCGCGGGCCGCTCGGCCCCTGCCGCACCGACTCGCAGCAGCTTCATGTTCCCCAACTCCCTCGTCGTCGCGGGTGCCCCGCCCGATGAGGTGCGACTGGGTGCGGCCGGCGCAGCCATCGGAGGAGTTGGTCGATCCTCCAAGATGGCGGTCCACTCCGCAATACCCCGTTCACGTACTGGACCGTAAGCAGCGCAGGTCACGGCGGTACGGGCGCGGCACGGGGGCGGGTTCACCGGTACAGCACGGCCCGTTCGACGGCGCTCCACGTCGTGCTGGTGACGACGTACAGCGCGGCGGCGAGCGGGACGACGGCGACGGTGACGAGGGTGAGGAACGGCAGGAACGGCACGACCTTGCCGACGGCGCCGAGGCCCGGTACGTCACCGCCCGCGACGCCCGGGCCCGCGAGGCCCGCGCCCGCAACGCCCGCGACGCCCGCGCGCCGCCCGTCCCCGCCCGGAACACGCCCGTCCGGCACCGGCCGGCCGGCCATCGTGCGCCGGGTCCGCCGGCAGGTGACCGCGGCGACGACCGCGACGACGGCGAACAGCCCGAGGTACACGAGCCCGGCCCCGCCGGTGACGCCGCCCGCGCCGAGCGCGTCGGCCCACCGTCCGCCGAGGGGCGCGGTGAACAGCTCGTGCGCGAGCAGTTCGTTGGCCCGCCCGCCGATCGAGGGGCTGGAGAAGAGGTGGTAGAGGAGGAAGAACGCGGGGAGCTGGAAGAGGCTGGGCAGGCACCCGGCCAGCGGCGACACCTTGTGTTCGGCGTGCAGCTCCAGCACGGCCCGCTGGAGCCGCTCGGGATTGCCGCCGTGCCGGCGCCGCAGCTCGGCGATCCTCGGCTGGAGCGCGGCCCGGGCCTTCTGCCCGCGGGCGGCGGCGAGGGACAACGGCAGCACCAGCAGCCGTACGCAGGCGGTGAACAGCACGATGGCGGCGGCAGCGGCACAGGCGCCGAACAGCGGCTGGAGGAGGTCGGCGAACCGCTCGACCAGACCGGCGAAGCCGGCGAGGACGGATGAAACGGACATGGTGGGTGAGCCCTCCGGGGGTCTCGTCGTGCCGGGAAGAGGAGATGCGGCAGGACGGCACGCCCGCGCAGGGGCGGAACTGCTGGTTCCGAGGCCCTACGCGGGGGTCGCCGGAAGGGCCCGCCCCGGCGCCCGGGGCCGGCGGCGGCCCGCGGCGTCGGGATCACGCTGGGGCAGGAAAGCGGTACGCAGGTCCCGGTCGCGGATGGCCGTGCGCACCCGGGTGGGCGGCACGGCGGGCGCACAGCGCGCGGCGATCACGGCACACGCGGCGAGCGCGGCCCCGGCCGCGGCGGTGGCGGCGAGCGCGACGGTGGCGGAGAGGCTGCCCGCGTCGAGCAGGGCGAGCTGGAGGAGGAGCAGCAGGGCGACGAGGGCACGGGCGTCGAACCGGTCACGCATGCGCCGACACCCCTTCCGTACGCTCTTTCGACCACTCGACGACTCAGTTGTACAGGACGCGGACGGGCGCCCACCCGGTTGCGGCCGCCTGACCTTCGTCACCGGTCGGCAGTACGGTGTCCCTCATGCGCCCCGACACTCCTGCCGAGAACGTCGACCACACCGCGGAGGCGGCACGCCTGGAGCGGATCGCCGGCCTCTACCCCGAGGACGCCGAGGCCCTGCTGCTGAGGGCCGCGGCCCACCTGGAACTGTCCGGCGACCGCCCCGCCGCGACGAAGCTCTACGACCGCCTGCTGTCCTCGCCGGCCGCGCCGGCGGCCACGACGACGGCACCGGACACCCCGGCCGACCCTTCCGGGGCTTCCGGCCCTTCCGGGGCCTCCGGGATTTCCGGCCCTTCCGGGGCCTCCGGGCTGGAGAACCCGGCCCTGGTCCGCGCCCTGAAGGCGTCCAACCTGTGGGAGTACGGGCACGAGGCCGAGGCCCGGGCCATCATCGACGGCGTCCGCGCGGCCGCCCCGCGCGACCCGGCCCCGTGGGTGATCGTCGCGGAGGCCCTGGAGTCCCACGACGAGCTGGAGGCGGCGCACGAGACGTTCACCCAGGCCGCGCGGCTGCTGCTCGCCGACGTGACGGAGCCCCCGCGGCCGGCCCGGCCCCTCCTCATCGGCCGCCACCGGGTGCGGCGGCTGCTGGGCCTGCCCCACGACGAGTGGGACGCGCTGGCGGACACGGTCCACTCGATGCCGGTGTCCCTGGACGAGCTGCACGACCCGGGCCGCGTCTGGTCGCTGGGCTCGGACGACCCGGCGGACCTCCAGGCGGAGATCTCCCGCCTCCGCGCCGAACTGGGCGCCTACCGCGAGGCCCTCTCCCGCCCCTTCCCGGTGGCGATGCTCCACTGGCCGGCGGCCGAACTGGCCGAACTCCTGGAGGCGTACCCGTCCCTGTCCGCCGAGTACCCCTCCTACGAGGAGCACGTCGCGGCGACGGAGGCGGCCCTGCGCGAACTGGCCGCGTCCGGCACCCCGAACCTCGGCGTGGTCCGCGGCACGGTCCCCTCCTACGAGGCCTTCGCCGCATCGGAGGGCACCTCCCCGGACGACGCGACGCTCCTCCCCCAGTACGCGACCACCCTGGCAGCCCGCGGCCGCGCGACCCCGTGGCCCCCGGAGCGGACCGACACCTGCTGGTGCGGGTCGGGCCGGGGGTACGGGGAGTGCCACGGGACCGCTTGACCCTGCCCTTTCCCGCCGCCTTGCTTCCCCCCTTGTCAGTGGCTCCTGTTAGAACTGAGCCACATCGACGTGTTGATCGAGGGGGGTCGTGGTGGGAGACACGGGGGGACTGGCGGAGCCGGTCGCGGGGGTCTACGAGCAGCTGATCACGGACCGCGTGCAGAAAGAGCTGACGCAGCTTGAAGCGGCGGGTTGGAAGGCCATCGACGCCGAGGTGAGCGCGGAGTCGTCACCCCATGTACTGGCACGTCACATCGCCGATGTAGTGGTCCAGCGACTCCTTCGGCTCCCGCCTGACCAGCAGGTGCCGTTCGCGAACCGGATACTGGAGTCGCTGGCCGCCGGGCCGGCCGAGCAGGACGCCCCTGACCTGGTCAGCAGCATCGTCAAGGGGCCACGGCAGTTGCTGGCCCTGGCTGAGCAGGAGGCGCCTGGTGCCTACGCGATCCGGCCGCTTACCCCCCTGTCGGAAACCTCCCTACTCACCAACTCGCCGGAGGACGTCAGCCTCGGTGCGGAGCTGAGGGCCGAGCTGGCCACAGCCGACCGCATCGACCTGCTGTGCGCCTTCGTGAAGTGGTACGGGATCCGGGTCCTGGAGGACGCCTTGCGCGCGGCCAAGGAGCGGGGCGTCCCGATCCGGGTCATCACCACGACCTACATGGGTGCGACCGATCGACACGCACTCGACCGTCTCGTGCGCGACTTCGGAGCCACGGTCAAGGTCAACTACGAGATCCGGTCTACCCGGTTGCACGCCAAGGCGTGGCTGTTCCGCCGTCATACGGGTTTCGACACCGCCTACGTCGGCAGCTCGAACCTGTCCCGCGCGGCGCTTCTCGACGGGCTGGAGTGGAACGTACGCCTGTCGTCCGTCGCCACACCCGCGGTGCTGGACAAATTCGAGGCGACCTTCGACTCCTACTGGAGCGACACCGCCTTCGAGACCTACGACCCCGATCGTGACGCGGACCGTCTCGCAAAAGCGCTGACCCAGGCGAGCGGAGGTGGCTCAACCACCAACCTCAAGATCAACCTCTCGGGCCTCGAAGTGCGCCCGTTCCCGCACCAGCGGGACATGCTGGAACGGCTCACCGTGGAACGGGAGATCCGCGGTCGGCACCGGAACCTGCTCGTCGCGGCCACCGGCACAGGCAAGACGGTCATGGCAGCCCTCGACTACCGCGGGCTGTGCAAGCAGGCGGACGGCACGCGCCCGAAGCTGCTCTTCGTGGCCCATCGCAAGGAGATCCTCCATCAGTCGCTGCGCACCTATCGGGAAGTGCTGGACGACGCCTCGTTCGGAGAGCTGCTGTACGGCGGCGAGGACCCCCACGAGTGGAACCATGTGTTCGCCAGCGTCCAGTCGCTGAATGTTCAGCGACTGGAGCAACTGGCTCCCGACCACTTCGACGTCATCGTCATCGACGAGTTCCACCACGCCACCGCCTCGACATATCGCCGGGTCATCAACCACTTCGAGCCGAAGGAACTGCTGGGTCTGACGGCGACTCCCGAGCGAATGGACGGACTCAACGTCCAGGACGAGTTCTTCGAGGGGCGCATCGCCGCCGAGATGCGTCTGTGGGAGGCTCTGGAGAACGAACTGCTGAGCCCCTTCCACTACTTCGGCATTCCAGACGGCACGGACCTGAGGAATATGGGCTGGCAGCGGGGCAGCTACGCCGACCAGGACCTCGACAACCTCTACACGGGTAACCACGCCCGTGCTCGGATCGTGCTGAAACAGGTCCACGACAAGGTGTCCGACCCGGGCGCGATGCGGGCCCTGGGGTTCTGCGTGAGCAAGGCACACGCCCACTTCATGGCCGACTTCTTCCGCAAGGCCAACCTTCAGGCCGTAGCGCTCGACAGTGACTCGCCCGCGGACGTGCGTACCCAGGCCCTCACCGACCTGCGGGACGGCAAGGTCCAGGCGATCTTCTCGGTGGACCTCTTCAACGAAGGCCTGGACATTCCCGACGTCGACACCCTGCTGCTGCTGCGCCCGACCAACAGCGCCACGGTCTTCCTCCAGCAACTGGGGCGGGGACTACGGCGGACGGAGACCAAGCCCGTCCTCACCGTCCTGGACTTCATCGGCCAGCATCGCGCCGAGTTCCGATTCGAGGAGCAGTTCCGCGCGTTGACCAACCTGACGCGAAACCGTCTCGTCGAGCACATCGAGCGCGACTTCCCCCAGTTGCCTTCCGGATGCCAGATCATCCTGGAGGGCAAGTCGAAGAAACTCATCCTCGACAACATCCGTAGCCAAGTGGGCGCTACGGTGAAGACGCTGGTCAATGAGGTCAAGGCGTACAGTACGCCACGCCTGGCCGACTATCTCCGGGAAAGCCGCCGGGAGATCAAGGAGCTGTACAAGAGTGACAACTCCTGGACGACCATCCTGCGTCGAGCCGGCCTGATCGAGGGCGCAGCACCCGCGGCAGAGGCCGGGCTCCTGAAGCGGGTTCACGCGTTCCTGCACGTGGACGACCCGGAACGCGCCCAGACGTATGTGCGCCTGTTGAGTGACGACGCACCCCCGTATGAGGAGCTGACGCCCCTCGAGCAGGCCTATGCCCGCATGCTCTTCTTCAATATTTGGGACAACGCCGGAGGGTTCTCCACCTTCGGCGAGGGCTGGAGTCACTGAGGCCGCAGAAGGCCTTCCGCGATGAATTGACGCAGGTTCTGTCGTGGGTCATGGACCAGGCGGACCACCTTCCCCTGCCGCTCTCCGGCGCCCTCAGCCAGGTTCCTCTGAAGGTGCACAGCTCCTACAACCGCTCCGAGATCCTTGCGGCCCTAGGCGTGGCCCGCTTCGGTGGCCAGATGCCGCGCTCCTTCGCCCAGGGCGTGCAGTGGGTGGAGGACCTGCAGACAGACGCATTGCTGATCACCCTGGAGAAGAACGAGAAGGACTTCTCCCCCACCATCCGCTACAAGGACTACGCGCTCAGTCCGCGTCTCTTCCACTGGGAGTCGCAGAACAACACGGCAGCGGACTCCCCTACCGGCAGGCGGTACCGAGAGCATGCCCAGCGCGGCAGCCACGTCCTTCTGTTCATGCGGCGCTACAAGAACTCCGACATAGGCAAGCCCCAGCCCTGGATGCTGCTCGGCCCGGCGACCTATGAAAGTCACACGGGCAGCAGGCCGATGTCCATCAGATGGCGTCTGGAGCACGACCTGCCGGCCGACGTGTGGACCTATGCGGCGGTGGCGTCCGCGAGTTGATCAACCCGTCCGTCAGCCGAACATCCCCGGCTCGTAGTCGCCCGCCGGCTGGCGGATGATGACGTTCAGACGGTTGAAGGCGTTGATGACGGCGATCAGGGAGGCCAGGGCCGCGAGCTGTTCCTCGTCGTAGTACTTGGCCGCGTTCTCCCAGGCCTCGTCGGAGACGCCGCCGGCGGCGTCGGCGATGCGGGTGCCCTGTTCGGTCAGTTCGAGGGCGGCGCGCTCGGCGTCGGTGAAGACCGTGGCCTCCCGCCAGGCGGCGATGAGGTTGAGGCGTACGGACGTCTCGCCCGCCTTCGCGGCGTCCTTGGTGTGCATGTCGGTGCAGAAGCCGCAGCCGTTGATCTGGCTGGCGCGGATCTTCACCAGTTCCTGGACCGTCGTGGGCAGGCCCGCGTCCGTGAAGGCCTTGTTGGTCGAGCCGAGGTGCTGCACGACCTTCTTCGCGACGGTGCTCTCGAACATGTTGAGACGGGCTTCCATCGGTCTCTCCTCCGGCTGTGTGGCCTTGCCTTACACCCCTATGACGGAGCGGGCGGGCGGGGTGTGACAGCCGGACGGGACCGCCGGATGTGAGGTGGGTCACTCCGCCGGGGCGGCCGTGGGCCGTCCCCGGCGGCAGATGCGCGTGCGGGTGTCTCACGCCGCCGGACTGAGCTCGGCCCGGCCGAACAGGAGGGCGTAGCCGGGCGGAAGCTGCTCGAGGACGCGGGTCACCAGGTCGTCGCCGACCAGGGGCGGCAGGACGCTGAGGACGGAGCTGACGTCCCAGCGGGCCGTGGCGGGGGTGGCGCCCTCGATGCGGGCCGCGACCGAGTCGACGAACTCCGGTGCGGTCAGCGGGCGCGTGGCCGGTATCTGCTCGGCGACCACTCTGGCCGCCTCTTCCGGCAGCGCGCGGGCCAGCGCGACGCGTTCGTCGCCGACGACGTGCCCACCGAGGGCGGACAGGACGATACGGGTGATGCGCTCGGCCTCCGCCCGGGTCGGGTACTGACCGGCCTCCCGCACCTGCTCGACCAGGTCGGTCCATGCGGGCCGCGGGCCGTCCGGCATCGAGGCGAGGTCCGGCGTCGCGAGGTCCGGCGTCGTGGGGTTCGGCATCGTCGGCGCGGTCATCTGCGGGCTCCTTCTCCAGTTGTGACGGACGAATCGGAACAACGGGCCGAATCGGGCCGGCGGGCAGACGGGACCGCGCCCCGCAGGGCGGTACCGGACCTGCGGGACGCGCGTCGTGGTGCGGCGGGCCGCTCGTTCAGCCGCCGATCTGCTTGCGCTCGCCGCTGCCGCCCGAGATCTGGATGCGGCGCGGCTTGGCCTGCTCGGCGACCGGGATGCGCAGCGTGAGGACGCCGGCCTCGTAGGAGGCGTCGATACGGTCCGTGTCGAGCGTGTCGCCGAGGAACAGCTGGCGGGTGAAGGCGCCGGTGGGCCGTTCGGCGACGAGGGTCTCGGCGTCGTCGGGGCGGGGGACCTGCGCTCGGCACGCACATTGAGGACGTTGCGCTCGACGTCCAGCTCGATGGTCTCGGGGTCGACGCCGGGGAGGTCGAAGTGGACGAGGAACTCGTCACCGGACCGGTAGGCGTCCATCGGCATGGCGGCCGGCCGGGCCGCGTTCCCGAAGACCTGCTGCGCGAGTCGGTCGAATTCGCGGAACGGGTCCGTACGCATGAGCATCACAGTTCACTCCTCTCGTTCAGGCGCTTCTGTGCGATGCCCTGGTTGCTCCTTCTTATATAACTCCGGAGAGGAAACTTGACAAGCCTCGACTCAAGGAAGCGTCTGCGCTGGTCAGGCCCGGGATGGCAGGGGGTCCGCGCGGACGGCGGCTCCGTGCGGATTAGTCTCGGGCGAGACCCGGTCCTCAGGAGGCGGAAATGGCCAGCAGTGCCCACAGGATTCCCAGCGCCGCGGTGGCCGCGAGCGGACTCGTCGGCGGATACGGCGTGGCCCGGTGGACGAAGAAGCGGCCGCTCGGCGGGGCTGTGCTGGCCGTCGCCGGCGCCGCGGCCGCGCAGCAGTGGCGCCGGCGGGCCGGTGGTCCGGCGGCGGGGGCGCTGACCGCCGCGTACGTCGCCGCCTTCGCCGGGTCGCACCCGCTGGCCAAGAAGGTCGGCGCCTGGCCCGCCGTGTTCGGCGTCGCCGGCGCCGTCGCCCTGGCCTCCTGGGCGGTCGCCGACCGCCGCGGCTGAAAATCACCGCCCGGGCCCCGCCACGGCTGGGAACACCGCCCGACGCCCCGCCACGGCTGAGGACATCGCCCCGGGCCGAGGCCGCCCGGGCCCCGGCCGCGGCGAGAACAGCGCCCGAGGGCGTCCCCTACGCCCCCGGCGCCCCCGGTGCCGCGCTCGACGCCGGGGCCGGTGTCCCCGCCGCCGACAGGGGGCGGGCGATGTCCTCCAGGGAGCGGCGTTCCGCCTTCACCGCGAGGAAGGCCGCGACGATGCCCGCCGCGCACATCAGCCCGGCCCCGATCTGGAACGCGAGGACCGTGTCGCCGACCACGCCGGACTCGGTGAGCTCGGCGAACAGCAGCGGGCCGCTGATGCCGCCGGCGGCGGTGCCGATGGCGTAGAAGAAGGCGATGGCCATCGCGCGGGTCTCCATCGGGAAGATCTCGGAGACGGTCAGGTACGCGCTGGACGCGCCGGCCGAGGCGAAGAACAGCACCACGCACCAGCAGGCCGTCAGGGTCGTCGCCGTCAGCGAACCGCGGTCGAACAGCCACGCCGTGCCGAACAGCAGCAGGCCGGAGAGCAGATAGGTGCCGGAGATCATGATCCGGCGGCCCACGGTGTCGAAGAGCTTGCCCAGCAGCAGCGGGCCGAGGAAGTTGCCGGCGGCGATGACGGCGAAGTAGTAGCCGGTGCTGCCGGTCGGGACGTCGAAGAACGTGATGAGGATGGCGCCGAAGCCGAAGGTGATGGCGTTGTACAGGAACGCCTGGCCGATGAAGAGGGCGAGGCCCAGGACCGCGCGGCGCGGGTAGCGGCCGAAGACCGTCCTGGCGATCAGGCCGAAGCCGATGCTCTTGCGCTGGTGGATGGTGATCTCGCCGGCCGGCGGCGGCAGCGGCTCGCCCTTCTCGCGCTCGATCTCCTTCTCGACGCCCGCCACCAGGGCCTCGGCCTTCTCGCCGTGGCCGTGGATGAACTGCCAGCGTGGACTCTCCGGGACGTGCCTGCGGACCAGCAGGATGACCAGCCCCAGGACGACGCCGAGCGCGAAGCTGAGCCGCCAGCCGAGGTCCATCGGGAAGATGTCGGTGTCCAGCATGACGATGGACAGCAGGGCACCGCCGATCGCGCCGAGCCAGTAGCTGCCGTTGATGATCAGGTCGACCCGGCCCCGGTAGAGGGACGGGATCAGCTCGTCGATCGCGGAGTTGATGGCCGCGTACTCGCCGCCGATGCCGAAGCCGGTCAGGAACCGGAAGAGGAAGAACCACCACGAGTCGAAGGACAGCGCCGTCAGGGCCGTCGCCGCCAGATAGACGGCGAGGGTGGTGATGAACAGCTTCTTGCGGCCGTAGCGGTCGGTCAGCCACCCGAAGAACAGGGCCCCGGAGCAGGCGCCGGCCACGTACAGCGCGGCGGCGATGCCGGTGACCTGGGCCGAGGTGATGTCCAGGCCGCTGCCCTCCTCGGCGAGGCGGCCGGCGACGTTGCCGACGATGGTGACTTCCAGGCCGTCCAGGATCCAGACGGTGCCGAGTCCGATCACGATCATCCAGTGCCACCGTGACCAGGGCAGCCGGTCCAGGCGGGCGGGAACGGCGGTGGTGACGGTTCCGGTGGAGGCGGGCACCGAGCCCGGCGACGATTCCGCTGTCATGGCTCCCTCTCCGTCGAGCGAACTCCTCCCGTGTGCCCGGAAGCCGGACGATCACGCTCGGCCGGGAGAGGCACGGTCACGGTCACGCACGACCGCGCGGCGCAGCGGGCGCGGCTACGCCCCCAAGGCCCGCGACACCGTGTGGATCAGCAGGCCGGCCAGCGACCCGACCACCGTGCCGTTGATGCGGATGAACTGCAGGTCGCGGCCGATGTTGGCCTCGATCTTCTTCGTCGTGTGCTCGGCGTCCCAGCTCGCCACCGTGTCGGTGATGAGGGAGGTGATCTCCCGCCGGTAGGTCGTGACGACGTACACCGCCGCCCCCTCGACCCAGGTGTCGACCTTGCCCTGCACCTTGGGGTCCGAGGCCATGCGCTGCCCCAGCGACAGCAGCGAGGCCCGCACACGCAGCCGCAGCTCGCTGCGCTCGTCCTCCGCCGCCGAGACGATCATGGACCGTACGGCCGTCCAGACGGAGGCGATCAGGTCCTGGACCTCGTCCCGCCCCAGCACCTCGGTCTTCAGCCGCTCCACCCGCGCGCGTGTGTCGGTGTCGGACTGCAGGTCGGAGGCGAAGTCGGTGAGGAACCGGTCGAGGGCGCCGCGCGCCGGGTGGGCGGGCATGTCCCGCATCTCGGTGACGAACCGCAGCAGCTCCTTGTAGACCCGCTCGCCGACCTTGCGGTCCACGAACCTCGGGGTCCAGCCGGGCGCCCCGCCCTGCACGGCGTCCATCACGGAGTCCTGGTGCAGCACCAGCCAGTCGTGGGCACGGCTGACGACCAGGTCGACGGCCCGCTTGTGACCGCCGTCGGCGACGACCTTCTCCAGCATCTTGCCGACGCCGGGCGCGATCTCCGCCGCGTCGGCCCGGCGGGTGATCGCCTCGCCGACGACCGCCTGGACGTCGGCGTCCCGCAGGACGGTCAGGGCGCCGCGCAGGGCGGCGGACAGCTCGGCGGTGACCCGGTCGGCGTGGTCGGGGACGGCGAGCCAGGCGCCGAGCCGGCTGCCTATGCCGACGGCGCGCAGCCGCTGGCGTACGACGTCCTCGGAGAGGAAGTTCTCGCCGACGAACTCGCCCAGCGAGACGCCGAGCTGGTCCTTCTTCTTCGGGATGATCGCGGTGTGCGGGATGGGGATGCCGAGGGGGTGCCGGAAGAGGGCGGTGACCGCGAACCAGTCGGCGAGCGCGCCGACCATGCCGGCCTCGGCGGCGGCCGACACATAGCCCGCCCAGGCGCCGGCGCCGGCGTGGGAGGCCCACTCGGCGAGGGCGTACACCAGTGCGACGAAGAGCAGCAGTCCGGTGGCGGTGAGCTTCATCCGGCGCACACCGCGCCGCTTCTCCTCGTCCGCCGGGCTGAACGTGGTCATCGCGCGGTTCGTGACGGCGCCGGGGCGGGCAGCCTGTCCGATGACGCCCCCTCCCGCCACCCCCTGGACGGCACGCCGCCCGGCGGCATCCCGTCCGGCCACGTCCTGGTCCGCAGCGCTCCGCACCGCGGCACCCCGTCCCGCGGCGCCCGGCACCGCGGCGCCCTGTGCCGCGGCATCCGGCACCGCGGTATCCGGCACCGCGGCATCCGGCGCTGCGGCGCCCTGGTCCCCGGCACGGCGCGCGCCGTCCGGGTTCTCCGGTTCTGTCCGATCCATCCGCTCCACCCGTTCGGTGATCCCTCACACATTGTCCCTTCCTGACCGACTCCTGGAACGGAACACAAGTTCCCGGCGTCTGTCCGGACGGGGTAATGCCGGGGGTCCCACCACTCCGGCCGGACCCCTGACGCATCATGGGCTCATCGGATCGGAGCCCGAGGCTCCCATCTCCCGAGGAGAACACCACAGCATGACCCGGGGTCGTGACGGGCGGGCACCCCGTACCCAGCACCGTGCCCTCCTGGCCGCCGTCGTCGCCGCGATCGTGGCCCTGTCGGCCGCCATCTTCGTGGGCGTCGAGGCCGACGACGGGACGAGCGAGCGGGCGACGCTCTCCACGGGCGGCCGCGCCGGCAATCCCGCCGAGCCCGCCTCCACCGGCACGTGGGTCGGCGCCTGGTCCACCTCCCCGGCGGGAGCGGAGCCGGGCACCGAGATCACCGGCATGGCCGGCCGGTCGGTGCGCAACGTCGTCCACGCGACCACCGGGGGACGAGCGCCCGGATCACGCTGTCCAACCTCTACGGGCAGTCCCCGCTGACCATCACGCACGCGTCGATCGCCCTCGCCGCCGGACCGGACACCCCCGCGGCGGTCGCCGACACCATGCGGCGGCTGACCTTCGCCGGCAACCCGAAGGTCGTCGTCCCGGCCGGCGGCCAGGTGATGAGCGACGCCGTGCGCCTCACCGTCCCGCACGGCGCGGACCTCCTGGTCACCACCTACTCCCCCACCCCGTCCGGCCCGGTCACCTACCACCCGCACGCGCGGGAGACCAGCTACGTCGCCACGGGCGAGCACACCGGGGACGTGACCGGCACGGCGTTCACCGAGAAGACCCCGTACTGGCGCTATCTGACCTCGCTGGACGTGCTCAGCAACGAGGCCGAGGGACGGTCGTCGTCATCGGCGACTCCATCACCGACGGCATCACCTCCACGATGGACGCCAACCGCCGCTGGACCGACGTGCTCGCCGCGCGGCTGCGCACCGCGGTCGCGGACGGCCGGGACGTGCCCCGCTACAGCGTCGTCAACCAGGGCATCAGCGGCAACCGCGTGCTGCTCGGCGGCCGGGGCCGGCCCGCCGACAACCCGGCCGGCGTCGACCGGTTCTCCCGGGACGTCCTGGGCCGGCCGGGCGTCAAGGCGGTCGTGATCGTCCTCGGCGTCAACGACATCCTGCGCCACCCGGGCACCATCGCCCCGGACACCGTCCTGGACGGGCTGCGCGACATGGTCGAGCAGGCGCACGCCCGCGGCCTGAAGGTCATCGGCGCGACCGTGATGCCGTTCGGCGGGCACCGCGGCTACACCGACGCCCGCGAGGCGGTGCGGCAGGAGATCAACGCCGAGATCCGCGCCGGGCGGGTCTTCGACGCGGTCGTCGACTTCGACAAGGAGCTGCGCGATCCCTACGATCCGCGACGGCTGCGCGACGTGTACGACTGCGGCGACCATCTGCACCCCAGCGACCGCGGGTACGCGCGGATGGCCGAGGTCTTCGACCTGGACCTCCTCGAGGGCGCGGCCCCGGCCCAGCTCTGACCCACCAGGCCCACCAGGCCCACCAGGCCCACCAGGCCCACCGGACCCACCAAGCCCACCGACCGGGCCGCCGGGTGCCCCGAGCCCACCGAACCCGGTGCCCCGAGCCGGAGCCCGGCCCCCGGGCCGACCGACCGGGGCCGCCGACCGACCAGGTCCGCCGACCGACCGGTCCGCCGGCCGCCCCGGGGCTCAGTCCTCCCGGCGCCGGTCGCGTTCCTCGGAGTGGGGCTCGTGCAGGTTCAGGCCGTGCAGGCCGGCTCCCAGGCCGTGCCCGCCGGGGCGGGAGGCGGGGGCAGTTCGCCGCGGGACGCCTCGCCCACCGGCTTCTCCCGGCGGCGCCCCGCCCGCTCCTGCCGGCGCTCCAGCCGCTCCTGCCGGCGTTCCTCCTTCAGCCGCTGCTTCTGCGCCCGCGGCAGCTTGCGCCGCACCCCGACGCCGCCCCAGAAGGCGAAGCCGCTGACGACGACCCGCGGGGCGCCCGGCTCCCCGGGCACGCCGTCCTCCCGGTGGTCGAAGTCGCCCATGATCCCGACGCCCCGGACGATCACCTGGACGCCGGGCGGCACGATCACGTCGATCCCGCCCATGATCGCGATGCAGTTGATCTCGACCTCGCGGTCCGCGAAATACGCCTCGCGCAGGTCGATCTCCCCGCCGCCCCAGAAGGCGAAGGCGCTGAACCGCCGGGGCACCGTCCAGCGCCCCTTGCGCTGGAACCCGGACATCACGGCCACCGCCCAGCTCGACGACCCCTCGACGCCGCCCGTGATCCGGCCGGACCAGTCGTCGCCGGCCACCGGCTCCTTGGTCATGGACACCCTCGGCGCGTCCCCGGCCGGCAGATCCCTGGTGATCGGCGCGAGTTCCCCGTAGGTGCGGGCCTTGTAGGTGGCGTCCAGCCGTTCCTCGAACTCCTCCATGTCCAGCCGCCCCTCGGCGAGGGCGTCCCTGAGGACCTCGGCGACTCGTTCGCGGTCGGCGTCGGATGCGCGC
Organism: Streptomyces sp. SW4; assembly: GCA_003248315.1. Taxonomy (GTDB): domain Bacteria; phylum Actinomycetota; class Actinomycetes; order Streptomycetales; family Streptomycetaceae; genus Streptomyces. The sequence continues at coordinate 3,066,882 of QKWM01000004.1, read as the reverse complement.
AGTTCCGGGGCGTCGTCGGTCATGTACAGCAGCCTACGAGGTCGTGCTGGACGGCACTACGCGCTCGCCCGCTCCGCATACATTTTCGCGATCACCGCTTCGATGTCCGGTTCCCGCACGGACAGATCGACCAGCGGATACGCGGCGGCGACCGCCGCGACCAGCCCGGCCGCCGAGGCCGACGCCGGGAACGCCAGCCACTGGCGCGGCCCTCCACCCGTACCACCCGGGCGGGCGCCGGGGCCTCGATCGGGGCAGTTCCCGCTCCAGGTCCACCACGAGCGTCCGCTCGCTCTCGCCCGCCTCGTGCAGCCCGGCGAGCGGGCCGTCGTACACCAGCCGGCCGTGGTCGATGACCATCACCCGCGAGCACAGCTGCTCGATGTCCTGGAGGTCGTGCGTGGTCAGCAGCACCGTCGTTCCGCGCTCGGCGTTCAACTCCCGCAGGAAGCCGCGCACCTTGGCCTTGGACACCACGTCGAGGCCGATCGTCGGCTCGTCGAGGTAGAGCACGTCGGGGTCGTGGAGCAGGGCCGCCGCGATGTCGCCGCGCATCCGCTGGCCGAGCGACAGCTGACGCACGGGCACGTCCAGCAGGCCGCCCAGTTCGAGGAGTTCGACGCAGCGGTCGAGGTTCTCGCGGTAACGGGCGTCCGGGATCCGGTACATCCGGTGCATCAGCCGGTAGGAGTCGATCAGCGGCAGGTCCCACCACAGCGTCGTGCGCTGCCCGAACACCACCCCGATGCGGTGCGCGAGCCGGGTCCGCTCGCGGGACGGCTCGATGCCGGCCACCCGCAGCCGGCCCCCGCTGGGCGTGAGGATGCCCGTCAGCATCTTGACCGTGGTCGACTTGCCGGCGCCGTTGGGCCCGATGCAGCCGACCATCTCGCCGCGCGCCACCGTGAACGACAGCCCGTCCACGGCCCGTACCCGGCGCCGCTCCCGCTTCAGGAAGCCGGTCCTCCTGCGCACCTCGAAAACCTTCTCGACGCCGTCGAGGCGGATGAAGCCGCCGTCGTCGCACCCGCTGTCCATCCCGGTCAACTCCCCGTACTCCGATACGAACGCAGCCCGGCCCGCCAGGCCAGCCCGGCCAGGGCGCAGGCCGCCACGGCGACCAGCGGCGACGCGAACGCCACCCAGCCCGGCAGGTGCAGCGGGTACGGCCGCCCCAGCAGATAGGTGGCCGGCAGCCAGTTGACGAAGGCCAGCGGCAGCACACAGGTCACCCCGCGCACCAGCTCCCGCCCGAACACCGTCGGGGGTACTGCAGCAGCGTCGTCCCGCCGTACGTGAAGGCGTTCTGCACCTCGGAGGCGTCCTGCGCCACGAACTGGAAGGCGGCCCCCGCCACGAACACCGCCGCGAAGATCGCCGCGCCGCTGAGCAGCGTCACCGGCATCAGCAGCAGCTTCAGCGGCGTCCAGTCGATGTCGACCACGCTCAGCGCGTAGCCCAGCACCAGGGCGCCCTGGGTGACGCGGCCGAGCCGGCGCAGCGCGAAACGGTCCGCGGCGACCTGGGCCAGCACCGGCACGGGACGCACCAGCAGCGTGTCGAGCGTGCCGTCCCGCACCCGCCGCCCGAGCCGCTCCATCGAGCCGATCGACAGGTCGGCGAGCCCGAAGGCGACGCTGGAGAGCCCGTAGAGGAACGCCACCTCGGACAGGCCGTAGCCGCCGAGCGCGTCCACGCGGGAGAACATCAGCAGGATCGCGAGGAAGTCGAGCCCGGTCAGCGCGAAGTTCCCGGCCACGGTCAGCGCGAACGAGGTGCGGTAGGCCGTGGTGGAGCGGATCCACATCCCCGCGATCAGCCCGTAGGCGCGCAGTCCCTCGCCGATCCGGGCGACGGCCCCGGTGGTCTCAGCCACCCTGCACCACCACCCGCCGGGTCGCCGCCGACTGCAGCAGCCGCCCGGCCGCCAGCAGCACCACCGCCCAGCCCGCCTGGAAGGCGTAGGTGCCGAGCACGTCGGCCTCCCGAGCAGCACGTCGGCCGGGGCCTGGAGCATCGAGGACCACGGCAGGACCCGTACGGTCTCGCCGAGCGCGCCGGGGAAGACGTTCAGCGGCAGCAGCATGCCCGAGCAGAAGGTGCCGGTGAGCATGAGCATCTGGGTCACCCCGGTCCCGTCGAGCAGCCAGAACGCGGTCAGCGCCACCAGGTACCGGATCGCGAAGCTGACCACCATGCCGAGCACGACCGCCCCGAGGAACGCCGCCCAGGTCACCGGGTCGGCGGGCAGCGCGAGGTGGAAGAGGAGCCCGCCGAACGCGAACGGCACCACTCCGCGGCCCAGCAGCTGGAACCCCGCCCGCCCCAGGTCCGCCGACAGCCACCACAGCTGGAGGTCGGCCGGCCGGTACAGGTCGATCGCCACATCACCCGTACGGATGCGTTCCATCAGTTCGTTCTCGACGCCGCCGCCCCGAGGGCCAGCGTCGACAGGAACACCTGGCCCAGCCACACGTAGGTCAGCGCCTGCGCCTGGTCGTAGCCGCCGAGGCCGGGCCGCTCGTCCCACAGGGCGCCGTAGGTGTAGGCCAGGACCAGCCCGAAGACGGTGTTGGTGAACACCCCGGCCGCGGTGGCCGCCCGGTAGGTCGCGTACCGGCGGAAGCCGCCCGCCGCGACGGAGGCGTACAGCCGTGCCGCACCGCCCACGCCCACCGCCACCGCCACCGCCACCACCTCCTGCCCGTGCCCCGTCCCGCCGCCCGCCCGTCGCCACCCGGCACCGGCTTCCGTCACCCGGCATCCGGCATCCGGCACCGAAGCGCAGGAGCCTAGTGCCGCCGGACGCGGGCCCGCCACGGAATTTCCGGCACGACACGGCCCCGCCGCAGGGAACTGATCGCGGGATGGGACAGTCTTCTTCCCGGGGCCTTCTTCCCAGGGCGCGCGAAAGCGCCCGAGACGTACGGTCCCGGCGCAGAACGCAACGGACCGCAAGGGATCACAGGAGTCTTTCGCCACCATGAGCGACGAGCCGCAGCCGAAGCCGCCCATCCCGGGCTGGGCGCGCAGCAACGCCCCGAGGCCCGAAGGGGCCGACAAGGCCGAGCGCGCCGCGGCGGCCGGCGGCGGGCCGAAGGGCCTGGCGGGCGCCAAGGGCCCGAAGCGTCCCCGGCGCACCGGCTGGCGCCGGCTGATCCCGACCTGGCGCATGGTCCTGACCGCCTGCGTCGTCGGCGTCCTGCTGCTGGTCGGCGGCTTCTTCCTCGGCTACTCGCTGGTGAAGATCCCCTCCGCCAACGCCCTCGCGACCCAGCAGAGCAACGTCTACCTGTACGCGGACGGCTCCGTGCTGGCCCGGGACGGCGAGGTCAACCGGGAGAACGTCGGCCTGTCGCGGGTCTCCAAGGACGCCCAGCACGCCGTGCTCGCCGCCGAGGACCGCGACTTCTACACCGAGTCCGCCGTCGACCCGTCGGCGATGGTCCGCGCCGCCTGGAACACCGCCACCGGCAAGGGCAAGCAGTCCGGGTCGACGATCACCCAGCAGTACGTGAAGAACTACTACCTGGCCCAGGAGCAGACCGTCACCCGCAAGGTGAAGGAGTTCTTCATCGCGATCAAGCTCGACCGCGAGAAGACCAAGGACGAGATCCTCGAGGGCTACCTCAACACCAGCTTCTTCGGCCGCGGCGCCTACGGCATCCAGGCCGCCGCCCAGGCCTACTACGGCGTGGACGCCACCGAGCTGGACGCCGCCCAGGGCGCCTACCTCGCCTCCCTGCTGAACGCGCCGAGCCAGTACGACGTCGTCGCCCACCCCGAGAACCGGCCGGCCGCCGAGGCCCGCTGGAACTACGTCCTGGACGGCATGGTCGAGAAGGGCTGGCTCACCGCCTCCGAACGGGCGAGCCTGACGTTCCCGGTGCCGAAGGAGACCACCGTCTCCACCGGCATGTCCGGCCAGCGGGGCTACGTCGTCCAGATCGTCAAGGACCACCTGGTCGGCAGCGGCGTCGTCGCCGAGGAGGAACTGGACCGCGGCGGCTACCGCATCACCACCACCCTGCACAAGGACAAGCAGGACGCCTTCGTCGAGGCCGTCGAGGACAACCTGATGTCCAAGCTGGACCCGAAGAACCGCAAGGTCGACAGCTACGTGCGCGCGGGCGGCGCCTCCGTCGACCCGCGGACCGGCAAGGTCGTCGCGATGTACAACGGCATCGACTACGTGAAGCAGTACACGCCGAACGCCACCCGCCGCGACTTCCAGGTCGGCTCCACCTTCAAGCCGTTCGTCTTCACCTCCGCCGTCGACAACCACTCCCAGACGCAGGACGGCCGCGTGATCACCCCGAACACGATCTACGACGGCACCAGCGAGCGCCCCGTCGAGGGCTGGTCCGGCGGACACTACGCGCCGGAGAACGAGGACCACCACGACTACGGCGACATCACGGTGCAGGAGGCCACCGACAAGTCCGTCAACGCGGTCTACGCGCAGATGGCCGTGGACGTCGGCTCCGACAAGGTCAGGCAGACCGCGATCGACCTCGGTCTGTCCCCGAGACCCCCGAGCTGGTCGCCAGCCCGTCGGTCGCGCTCGGCACCTCCAACGCCAGCGTCCTGGACATGGCGGAGGCCTACGCCACCCTCGCCAACCACGGCCGGCACGGCACGTACACGCTGGTCGAGAAGGTCACCCACGGGGACGAGGAGATCCGGCTGCCCGAGCGGCGCGAGCGGCAGGCCGTCAGCCGGGAGGCCGCGGACACCACGACGCACATCCTGCGCAGCGTCGTCCGCAACGGCACCGCCACCGCCGCCCAGGCCGCGGGCCGGCCGGTGGCCGGCAAGACCGGCACGGCGGAGGAGGACACGGCCGCCTGGTTCGCCGGGTACACCCCGAGCTGGCGACCGTCGTCGCCGTGATGGGCCAGGACCCGGTCACCGCCGCCCACAAGTCGCTGTACGGCGCGATGGGCCTGCCCCGGGTCAACGGCGGCGGCGCGCCCACGGAGATCTGGGCCCAGTTCACCCGGGAGGCGCTCCAGGACGAGCCGGTCACCGACTTCGAGCTGCGGCTGCAGTCGGGCGCCGGCGAGAGCCAGGCCCCGCCGTCCGACGAGCCGTCGTCCGGCACCGGCACCGACGGCCCGTCCGGCGGCCCCACCCGAGCGCGGGTGCGAGCGACGGCGACGCCCCCAGCCCGTCCGGGCGGCCCGAGGGCGGCGACGCCACCGGGGACGCGTCGAGTGGCGGCGCGGCCACGGGCGGCGGGAACACCGAGCCCAGCGACGGCGCCACCGGGCAGCCGCCGGCCGGCGGGGCCTCCGGGGACGCCTCCACCGGATCGGGCGGCGCCACCGGCGGCGACGGCGGGGACGACGGCGCGGGCGGGGGCGGCGGGCCCACGGACGGCGGGACGGGCTCCGGGCAGTTCCCGTGGACGCCCCGCCCCGACTGACGTCAGTGACCGGAGGTCGCCTTCAGGCCCACGACGGCGACCAGCAGCAGGGAGATGAAGAAGATCCGCGCGGCGGTCACCGGCTCGCCCAGCACCACCATGCCGAGGATCGCCGCGCCGGCCGCGCCGATGCCCACCCACACGCCGTAGGCGGTGCCGATGGGCAGGGTCCTGGCGGCGTAGGAGAGCAGCACCATGCTGGCGACGATGCCGGCGCCGGTGAACAGGGACGGCACGAGACGGGTGAAGCCGTCGGTGTACTTCATCCCGATCGACCAGCCGACCTCCAGCAGACCGGCGATGATCAGCAGAACCCAGGCCATGACGGCACCTCCGAGGCGAACGCAAGCGAACTGAACGGTGGTGCGTCGTCTTTGCCTTCACCCGGTACGGCGCGTCTCGTCGGGGTCCCTCCACGGTAGCAAAGAACGGACAAAGGGGCTGGTGACGACGGTCACCAGCCCCTCGGGCCCGACGATGTGCGGCGGTACGGCACCGGGCCGGTACGGCTCACAGGTACAGGCCGGTCGAGTCCTCCGAGCCCTCGAAGCGGTCCGCGGCCACGGCGTGCAGGTCGCGCTCGCGCATCAGCACGTACGCGACGCCCCGCACCTCGACCTCGGCGCGGTCCTCCGGGTCGAACAGGACCCGGTCGCCCGGCTCCACGGTGCGCACGTTCTGCCCGACGGCGACGACCTCGGCCCAGGCCAGCCGCCGGCCGACCGCCGCGGTCGCGGGGATCAGGATGCCGCCCCCGCTGCGCCGCTCGCCCTCGCTGTTGTCCTGCCGCACGAGCACGCGGTCGTGCAGCATGCGGATGGGCAGCTTGTCGTGCGGGGTGCTGTGGTCGTTTCTGTTGGCGCTCACGCCTTGAACCTACCTGCTCCCGGTCAGCCCTTGCGCCGCCGGGTGCCGAGGGCGAGCAGCCCCACGACACCGACCACGACGAGGGCGACGGGGACGACCCGCTCCAGCCGGGGCGAGCCGTCCTCGTCGACGAAGCGGCCCTTCACATCGCCGACCACGCGGTTGGCGCCGACATAGGCCCGCCCCAGGGTGTGGTCGATGTGGGAGGCGACCTTCGCCTTGGCGTCCCCCATGATCGTCTTCGGATGCACCCGCATCCCGATCTCGTCGAGCGTCTCGGCCAGCACCTCGCGGCGGCGCTTGATGTCCGCCTCGATCTGCGCCGGGGTTCTGGTGTCCGACGTGTCCGCCACCGTACGGCCTCCGATGTGATGCTGATGCTTGTTCCGGACAGTCTGTCAGCTTCCCGGCCGACCGCACTGTCAGGACCCCCGGTTACATTGGATCGATGAGCGAGCGACTCCAGCCCGGGGACGTGGCCCCCGCCTTCACCCTCCCGGACGCCGACGGCAACGAGGTGTCCCTGTCCGACCACAAGGGCCGCAAGGTCATCGTCTACTTCTACCCCGCCGCCCTCACGCCGGGCTGCACCAAGCAGGCGTGCGACTTCACGGACAACCTGGAGCTGCTGGCCGGCGCGGGGTACGACGTGATCGGCATCTCCCCGACAAGCCGGAGAAGCTGGCCCGGTTCCGCGAGGCGGAGTCCCTGAAGGTCACCCTGCTCGCCGACCCGGACAAGAAGGTCCTGGACGCCTACGGCGCCTTCGGCGAGAAGAAGAACTACGGCAGGACGTACATGGGCGTCATCCGCTCCACGATCGTCGTGGACGAGGAGGGCAAGGTCGAGAAGGCCCTGTACAACGTCCGGGCGACGGGCCACGTGGCCAAGATCATCAAGGACTTGGGGATCTGACGGTACTGCCCGGCCAGTAGCATGGCCGGGCAGTACCGACCGGCGGCCGTGGTGGAACTGGCAGTCACGCTGGGTTTAGGTCCCAGTGGGGTAACTCCCGTGAGGGTTCGAGTCCCTCCGGCCGCACCAGAGCCCGTCCCGCGGACGGGACCGCTCCCGGGCCCGGCCCGTCAGCCGATCAGTTCCCGCACCACCGGCACCAGGGCACGGAACGCCTTGCCCCGGTGGCTGATGGCGTTCTTCTCCTCGGCCGTCAGTTCGGCGCAGGTACGGGTCTCGCCCTCCGGCTGGAGGATCGGGTCGTAGCCGAAGCCGCCCGTGCCGGCCGGCTCGTGACGCAGGGTCCCCTTCAGCTGTCCCTCGACGACCCGCTCGGTGCCGTCGGGCAGGGCGAGGGCCGCCGCGCAGGCGAAGTGGGCGCCCCGGTGCTCGTCGGCGATGTCGGAGAGCTGGGCGAGGAGGAGGTCGAGGTTGGCCTTGTCGTCGCCGTGGCGGCCGGCCCAGCGGGCGGAGAAGATGCCGGGTGCGCCGTTGAGGACGTCGACGCAGAGGCCGGAGTCGTCGGCGACGGCGGGCAGCCCGGTGGCCTGCGCGAGGGCGTGGGCCTTGAGCAGGGCGTTCTCGGCGAAGGTCACGCCGGTCTCCCGGACGTCGGGGACGTCGGGGAACGCGTCGGCGCCGACCAGTTCGTGCGGCAGGCCGGCCTCGGCGAGGATGGCCCTCAGTTCGGTGATCTTTCCGGCGTTGCGGGTGGCGAGGATCAGGCGGGTCATGGGGTTCAGTATCCCTGGGGCCCGCCCGCGTCCTGCGGCCGCCTCGGCGGGCTACGGGGTGCAGACCTTGGTCAGTTCGCCGGCCGCGTCGGTGACCGGGCTGATGTCGGGGGTGTTGTCGCCGTTCTCGATCGACGTGCGCACGTTCTCGACGGCCTTGCCGAGGTCGTCGACGGCCTTGTTGACGTCGGCGTTGTCGGTCTGGTCGCCGATCTTGCCGAGGTTCTTGTCGATGGAGTCGAGGGACTCCTCCAGCCGGGTGGGGTCGTTGGAGGCGTTCTCCACGGCCTGCTGCAGCTCGGTGACGCTGTCGGCGATGGCGTCGGCGGTCTGGACGCAGTCCAGTGCCTTGCCGACGGCGTCGCAGCCGGTGGTGAGGCCGGCGGTCAGGCCGGCGGCCGCCAGTGCTGCGGCGGCGATGGCGGTACGGCGACGGCGGCTGCGTCGGGTCGCGGCCATGGGTGCGGTCCTCCCGTTCGGTGGGGCCCGAGGGCCCGCGTGGGTGCTGCGCCGGGCGTACGGCGGTGAGCCGCACGCCCGTATCTGTAGGGACGCGGCGGCGGGCGGCTCAGTTGCCTGCCGGCCCGCCGTTTCTTGGTCCGCTCTTGGTGTCCTGTTTACCTTCCGGGGCCGGGTCACCTCTCCAGGACGGAGCCGAGCGCCTTGCGCTGGAGTTCGGCCAGCTCCACGCAGCCGGCGGCGGCGAGGTCGAGCAGGACGTTCAGTTCCTCGCGGGCGAAGGGTTCGGCCTCGGCGGTGCCCTGGACCTCGACGAAGCGGCCGTCGCCGGTGCAGACGACGTTCATGTCGGTGTCGGCGCGGACGTCCTCCTCGTAGCGGAGGTCGAGCATCGGGGTGCCGTCGACGATGCCGACGGAGACGGCGGAGACGGTGCCGGTGAGGGGCTTGCGGCCGGGCCGGACCAGCTTCTTGTCCTGGGCCCAGGCGACGGCGTCGGCGAGGGCGACGTAGGCGCCGGTGATGGCGGCGGTGCGGGTGCCGCCGTCGGCCTGGAGGACGTCGCAGTCGAGGACGACGGTGTTCTCGCCGAGCGCCTTGTAGTCGATGACGGCGCGCAGGGAACGGCCGATGAGGCGGCTGATCTCGTGCGTACGGCCGCCGATCCTGCCCTTCACGGACTCGCGGTCGCCGCGGGTGTTGGTGGCGCGGGCAGCATGGCGTACTCCGCGGTGACCCAGCCCTCGCCGCTGCCCTTGCGCCAGCGGGGGACGCCTTCGGTGACGGAGGCGGTGCACAGGACCTTGGTGTCGCCGAAGGAGACGAGGACGGAGCCCTCGGCGTGCTTGCTCCAGCCGCGTTCGATGGTGACGGGGCGGAGCTGTTGGGGGTGCGGCCGTCGATTCGTGACATGCGGGTGAGCCTAGCCGCATGCGGAGGGGGCCCCTCCCCCGGTGCGAGACCTGGCGGAAAGGGCCCCCTCGGCGGGTGAGCGGAGGGCTCACATCATGTCTTCGATCTCCGCGGCGATCGGGTCGGCGTCGGTGCCGATGACGACCTGGATGGCGGTGCCCATCTTGACGACGCCGTGGGCTCCGGCGGCCTTGAGGGCGGCCTCGTCGACCAGCGAGGCGTCGGAGACCTCGGTACGGAGGCGGGTGATGCAGCCCTCGACCTCTTCGATGTTGTCGATGCCGCCGAGCCCGGCAACGATCTTCTCAGCCTTGCTGGCCATGTTCCTTCTCCCTGATCCGGACCGCTTTGTCGCAGTAACCCACAGTTGGCCCATCTTCGCGAGCGGTCGTGCCGTGGGTGCCGAAATGATGGCGTCACGACAGCGGAACCGTCCGCCAACTGGTCTACACCACTCTAGTGGCCACTGTAGTGGACGGCCGCCGCACCGCTCCCGCCCTAGGAGACCAGAGCCGGATGAGTGCCGACAGCGCGGTCAGCCCCGCCCGTGCCCGCTGGAACCGATGGTTCCAGGGCCTGCAGAAGATGGGACGCAGTCTCCAGCTGCCCATCGCCGTCCTGCCCGCCGCGGGCATTCTCAACCGCCTCGGCCAGCCGGACGTGTTCGGCGACGACGGGCTGGGCTGGACCAACGTCTCCAAGGTGATGGTGGGCGCGGGCGGCGCGCTGCTGGACGGCTCGCTGGGCCTGCCGCTGCTGTTCTGCGTGGGCGTGGCCATCGGCATGGCCAAGAAGGCGGACGGCTCGACGGCGCTGGCGGCCGTGGCGGGGTTCCTCGTCTACTTCAACGTGCTGCGGCAGTTCCCGGAGGACTGCCCGGAGGGGTCGCGGGCGGTGCCGCAGGTGGGGTGCCAGCTCACCGACGGGTCGGGACGGTGACGGCGTTCACCTACCAGAACCCGGGGGTCTTCGGCGGCATCGTGATGGGACTGCTCGCGGCCTTCTTCTGGCAGCGCTTCCACCGCACCAAGCTCGTGGACTGGCTGGGCTTCTTCAACGGGCGGCGGCTGGTGCCGATCATCATGGCGTTCGTGGCGATCGCCTTCGCGGCGCTGTGCCTGTGGGTGTGGCCGCCGATCGGGTCGGCGCTGGAGAGCTTCAGCGACTGGCTGACCGGGCTGGGCGCCTGGGGCGCGGGCGTCTTCGGCGTGGCGAACCGCGCGCTGCTGGTGATCGGGCTGCACCAGTTCCTGAACGTGCCCATGTGGTTCCAGTTCGGCAGTTACACCAAGCCGGACGGCACGGTGGTGCACGGCGACATCAACATGTTCCTGGCGGGCGACCCGAACGCGGGCCTGTTCACCACGGGATTCTTCCCGATCATGATGTTCGCGCTGCCCGCCGCGGCGCTGGCGATCACGCACTGCGCCAAGCCGCACCGCCGCAAGGAGGTGGGCGGTCTGATGCTCTCGGTGGCGCTGACGTCGTTCGTGACCGGCATCACCGAGCCGCTGGAGTACTCGTTCCTCTTCATCGCGCCGGCGCTGTACGCGGTGCACGCGGTGCTGACGGGTGTCTCGATGGCGGTGACGTGGGGGCTGGGCGTGAAGGACGGCTTCAGCTTCTCGGCGGGACTGATCGACTACGTCATCAACTGGAACCTGGCGACGAAACCGTGGCTGATCATTCCGATCGGGCTGGGATTCGCGGTGGTGTACTACACGGTCTTCCGGTTCGCCATCACGAAGTTCGATCTGAAGACCCCTGGCCGGGAACCGGAGGAAGAGGTCGAGGACGTGACCAAGGTGTAGGTCACACCGACCGCCCGCGTACCCTTTTGCAGGGTTTTCCCAGGCCCTCGGACGGCCCCGTCCGAGGGCCTTCGCCACGCCGTTTTCCGGCACTGCCCGTAGCGGTTCCGTAGCAGGAATCGCGGGTTCCTTATGGGCCCTTCATCGTGCTACAACAGGTCTACACCACTGAGTGGTGTAGACCACCACCCGATGGAGGAAGCAATGAGCACCGCCACCGACAAGGCGGCCCCCGCAAAGAAGCGGGGATCCGGTCTTTTCCAGGGTCTGCAGAAGATCGGCCGCAGTCTGCAGCTCCCGATCGCCGTCCTGCCGGCGGCGGGCATCCTGCTGCGCCTGGGCCAGCCCGACGTCTTCGGCGCGGACGGCCTCGGCTGGGACAAGGTCGCGGCCGTGTTCGCCACGGCCGGTGGCGCCATCTTCGACAACCTCCCGATGCTGTTCTGCATCGGTGTGGCCATCGGCTTCGCCAAGAAGGCGGACGGCTCCACGGCCCTGGCCGCCCTGGTCGGCTTCCTGGTCTACAGCAACGTCCTGAAGGCCTTCCCCGTCACCGAGGCGCAGATCAAGGCCGGCGAGGACGTGGCCGCGACCTACAACAACCCCGGTGTCCTCGGCGGCATCCTGATGGGTCTGCTCGCCGCGGTGCTGTGGCAGCGCTACCACCGCAAGAAGCTGGTGGACTGGCTCGGCTTCTTCAACGGGCGCCGTCTGGTGCCGATCATCATGGCCTTCGTCGGCACCGCCGTCGGCGTCTTCTTCGGCCTGGTCTGGGAGCCGATCGGCGAGGTCATCTCGGACGCGGGCGAGTGGATCACCGGGCTCGGGGCGGCCGGGGCCGGCCTGTTCGGCCTGATCAACCGCGCGCTGATCCCGATCGGCATGCACCAGTTCGTCAACACCGTCTCCTGGTTCCAGATCGGCGACTTCACCAACGCCGCCGGCGAGGTCGTGCACGGCGACCTGAACCGGTTCTTCGCCGGTGACCCGGACGCCGGTCAGTTCATGTCGGGCTTCTTCCCGATCATGATGTTCGGTCTGCCGGCCGCCGCGATCGCCATCGCGCACGCCGCCCGCCCGGAGCGCCGCAAGGCCGTGATGGGCATGATGGTCTCGCTCGCGCTGACCTCCTTCGTCACCGGTGTGACCGAGCCGATCGAGTTCGCGTTCATGTTCATCGCGCCGGTGCTGTACGTGATCCACGCCGTGCTGACCGCCCTGTCGATGGCGATCACCTGGGCGTTCGGCGTCCACGCCGGCTTCACGTTCTCCGCTGGCTTCATCGACTACGCGCTGAACTGGAACCTGGCCACCAAGCCCTGGATGATCATCCCGATCGGCCTGGTGTTCGCGGCGGTCTACTACACGGTCTTCCGCTTCGCCATCGTCAAGTTCAACCTGCCGACCCCGGGCCGGGAGCCCGAGGAGGAGGTCGAGGACCTCACGAAGGCGTGAGCGGCCCCGCGACATGACGAAGGCCCCCGGAGCACACGCTCCGGGGCCTTCGCCGTGTCCGCTCCCAGACCTGGTACGTCGTCCGCGCTCAGACCTCGTACGTCCGTCCCGGCGCCGCCAGCTCCACCGGCCCGTCGTACACCGCGCGGGCGTCGGCCAGGTTGATCTGGGGGTCGGTCCACGGGGGATGTGGGTGAGGACCAGGCGCCGGGCGCCGGCCCGGGCCGCGGTCTCGCCGGCCTCCCTGCCGTTGAGGTGCAGGTCGGGGATGGACTCCTTGCCGTGGGTGAAGGCGGCCTCGCACAGGAAGAGGTCCGCGTCCCGGGCCAGCTCGTCCAGCGCGCCGGTGACACCGGTGTCGCCGGAGTACGTCAGCGACCGGCCGGCGTGCTCGACGCGGACGCCGTACGCCTCGACGGGGTGGGCCACCTGGTCGGTGTGCAGGGTGAAGGGGCCGACCTCGAACGTGCCCGGCTTGACCGTGTGGAAGTCGAAGACCTCGCTCATGGACGAGGCGGAGGGGGTGTCGGCGTAGGCGGTGGTGAGCCGGTGCTCGGTGCCCTCGGGTCCGAAGACCGGGAGGGGGGCGCAGCGGCCGCCGTCGTGCCGGTAGTAGCGCGCCACGAAATAGGCGCACATGTCGATGCAGTGGTCGGCGTGCAGGTGGCTGAGGAAGATCGCGTCGAGGTCGTAGAGACCGCAGTGGCGCTGCAGCTCGCCCAGGGCGCCGTTGCCCATGTCGAGGAGCAGCCGGAAGCCGTCGGCCTCGACGAGGTAGCTCGAGCAGGCCGATTCCGCGGACGGGAACGACCCCGAGCAGCCGACGACGGTGAGCTTCATGGAGCAGAAACCTCCGCTGGCGGATGACTGGCGGACACGACGGGACGGGGTCGTGCGGTCCGTCGAGCGTAAGGCGCAAAACCTCGGGTCGCTCCTCCGCCAGGGGCCGTTGTGGGCGAACTCACCTGTGGTGTCACCGGTTCGGCTGGACGCGGGGCGTGCAGGGTGGGTGAGGGGGCGCGCGGATGTGGCGTGCGCCGGTAACGTCGTCGTATGGGTACGGCGTGGTGGCTCGCGTTGGCGGCGGTGGTGCTGCTGGCGCTCGTCGCGGCACTGATCGACGGCTGGGGCCGCCGCGGCCGAAAGTGACCCGCCCCTGGGGGCTGCCGCCCCAGACCCCCGCTTCGGCCTGAACGGCCTCGTCCTCAAACGCCGGACGGGCTGGCAAGTCAGCCCCTCCGGCGTTTGAGGAGCGGGGGTCCGGGGCGGAGCCCCGGAACGGGAAAGGGGGTCAGGCCCAGAGTTGGCCCTGGAGGGTGGCGATGGCCTTTTCGGTGGTGGGGGCGGTGTAGACGCCGGTGGAGAGGTACTTCCAGCCGCCGTCGGCGACGACGAACACGATGTCCGCGCTCTCGCCGGCCTTGACCGCCTTCCTTCCGACGCCGATCGCGGCGTGCAGCGCGGCCCCGGTGGAGACGCCCGCGAAGATGCCCTCCTGCTGAAGGAGTTCCCGGGTACGGGTGACCGCGTCGGCGGAGCCGACCGAGTAGCGCGTGGTGAGGACGGAGGCGTCGTACAGCTCGGGCACGAAGCCCTCGTCCAGGTTCCGCAGCCCGTAGACCAGGTCGTCGTACCGGGGCTCGGCGGCGACGATCTTCACGTCGGGCTTGTGCTCGCGCAGGTAGCGGCCGACGCCCATCAGGGTGCCCGTGGTGCCGAGGCCGGCCACGAAGTGGGTGACGGAGGGGAGGTCGGCGAGGATCTCGGGGCCGGTCGTGGCGTAGTGGGCGCCGGCGTTGTCCGGGTTGCCGTACTGGTAGAGCATCACCCAGTCCGGGTGCTCGGCGGCCAGTTCCTTGGCGACGCGCACGGCGGTGTTGGAGCCGCCCGCGGCCGGGGACGAGATGATCTCGGCGCCCCACATGGCGAGCAGGTCCCGGCGCTCCTGCGAGGTGTTCTCGGGCATCACGCACACGATGCGGTAGCCCTTGAGCTTGGCCGCCATGGCGAGCGAGATGCCGGTGTTGCCGCTGGTGGGCTCCAGGATCGTGCAGCCGGGGTGAGACGGCCGTCCTTCTCCGCCTGCTCGATCATGTGCAGGGCCGGGCGGTCCTTGACCGAGCCGGTCGGGTTGCGGTCCTCCAGCTTGGCCCAGATGCGGACGTCGTCGGACGGCGACAGCCGCGGCAGGCGCACCAGGGGGTGTTGCCGACCGCGGCCAGCGGGGAGTCGTACCGCATCGCCGATCAGGCCATACCACCGGCGACCGCCGGCAGGATCGTGACGTTGTCGCCGTCGGACAGCTTGGTGTCGATGCCGTCGAGGAACCGGACGTCCTCGTCGTTCAGGTAGACGTTGACGAAGCGGCGGAGCTGGTCGCCGTCCACGATGCGGGCCTGGATTCCCGCGTGCCGGGACTCGAGGTCGGCGAAGAGTTCGGCGAGGGTGTCCCCGGTGCCCTCCACCGCCTTCTGGCCGTCGGTGTACTGGCGGAGGATGGTCGGGATGCGGACCTCGATGGCCATGGCTGAGGGCTCCTGTCGGAAGGGTGTCGTTGGTTCGTCGGAAACGGCGCACGTCAGGCGCCGCCGCGGCCCGGGAAGCGGGGTCGTACGCGGCGGCGGAAGGTCAACAGATGGCGCTGTTCAGCCTGCACAGGTCGACGTGCAGCCGCGCCACGAGCAGCGTGCCCGGCGCCTTGTCGCTCACGTCGAGAAGAACCATGGGCTCATCGTATCGATTCCCGGTCCGGTCCCCGGAGTGTGATTTCACATTCCGGTCGATCTGCGTCCAGTTGGCGAGACACCCGACGGTCAGTACGCCTCCACCACCTTGACCTCCTCCTCGGTCACCTCGCCCTCGACGATCCGGAACGAGCGGAACTGGAACTCGCCGGCGCCGTCGGTGTCGGCGGTGGAGACCAGCACGTAGTGGGCGCCGGGTTCGTTGGCGTAGGAGATGTCGGTGCGGGAGGGGTAGGCCTCGGTCGCCGTGTGCGAGTGGTAGATGACCACCGGCTCCTCGTCGCGGTCGTCCATCTCGCGGTAGAGCTTGAGCAGATCCTGCGAGTCGAACTCGTAGAAGGTGGGCGAGCGGGCCGCGTTGAGCATCGGGATGAAGCGCTCGGGGCGCCCCTCGCCGACGGGGCCGGCGACCACGCCGCACGCCTCGTCGGGGTGGTCGGCGCGCGCGTGGGCGACGATCTGGTCGTACAGGGCCTGGGTGATGGTCAGCATGGGGTCAGGATAAGCAGAAGGGCCGTTCCGTACCGATGGGTGGTACGGAACGGCCCACATGCCGGACGCCCTGAGCGGCGGGCGGTACCGGGTGCCACGAGTACCCGGTACCGCCGGGCGTCCGAGGTGCGCGGGAACGCGCTGGTCAGCCGACCTTCTCGAACTCCGCGTCGCCGCGTCGCGCGGTGACGTCGGGGTTGCGGGTCTTGAGGATCGCCCAGCCGATCGAGAGGGCCGCGGCCCAGCCCGCCATCACGTACAGGCAGACGCGGGAGTCGGCGTCGTAGGCGATCAGGCAGGTGACGAAGAGCAGGAAGGCGATGGCGATCCAGGAGCACACCGACCCGCCCGGAGCCGGGAAGGAGGAGGCGGGCAGCCGGCCGGCGACCACCTGGCGGCGGTAGCGGACGTGGCTGATCAGGATCATCAGCCACGTCCAGATGCCGGCCGCGGTGGCGACGGAGGTGACGTAGCCGAACGCCTTCTCGGGACGGTGTAGTTCAGCACCACGCCGATGCCCATGAAGACCACCGAGACGCCGATGCCGAGCGCCGGGTCTTGGTGGAGGACAGCTTGGTGAAGACCTTGGGCGCCTCGCCGCTCTCGGCCAGGTTCCGCAGCATCCGGCCCGTCGAGTACATGCCGGAGTTGCAGGAGGACAGGGCCGCGGTCAGCACGACGAAGTTGACGATGCCGGCGCCGGCCGGGATGCCGATGACCGCGAACGCCTTCACGAAGGGGCTGACGCCCTCGGCGAACTCGGTCCACTTCACCACGCACAGGATGACGGTGAGGGCGCCGATGTAGAACAGCGCGATGCGCCAGGGCAGGGTGTTGATGGCCTTGGGAAGGGTCTTCTCCGGGTTCTCCGACTCACCGGCCGTGACACCGACCAGCTCGACGGCGAGGTAGGCGAACATCACGCCCTGCAGGGTCATCAGGGAGGAGCCGATGCCCTTGGGGAAGAAGCCGTCGAAGGCCCACAGGTTGGAGACGGCGGCGGTGTCGCCGGCCTGGCTGAAGCCGAGGGTGAGCACACCGAGACCGATCACGATCATGCCGATGATGGCGGTGACCTTGACCATCGAGAACCAGAACTCGATCTCGCCGAAGAGCTTCACCGAGATCAGGTTGGCACCGAACAGCAGCACCAGGAAGACCAGCGCGGAGACCCACTGCGGGATCTCGGGAACCAGTAGTGGATGTAGATGGCGGCGGCCGTCAGCTCGGCCATGCCGGTGACCACCCACATCAGCCAGTACGTCCAGCCGGTGAAGTAGCCGAAGAACGGGCCGAGGAACTCCCGGGAGTACTCGGCGAAGGACCGGAGACCGGACGGTAGAGCAGGAGCTCTCCGAGCGCCCGCATGATGAAGAAGATGATCACGCCCGCGAGGGCGTACATCAGGATGATGCTGGGGCCCGCCTTGGCGATGTTGGCCCCTGCCCCCAGGAAGAGACCCACGCCGATGGCGCCGCCGATGGCGATCATCTGGACCTGGCGGCTGTTCAGACCGCGCTCATACCCTCTTCCGGGGCATTCGCCTTGTCGACCTGCGCAGAGGTCATGTGTGGTGCGCCTTTCTCCATTGCCGACCCGGACCTTCGCGTCGGCCTCGGATCGGGTCTCGATCCCCCGGATGATGGAGCTGAGCGGCCACGCAGGTCCGCTCGTGCCTGGCCGGCGGTCCGCCGGCTCGGTGGCGCACCCGGCCGAACATTCGGGTGGTGTTCGCCGGGCGGTCGTGAAGATTTACCACGACGGCGGCGGAGATCACAGAGGCCCACTGTGACGCACTCCACGAACAGAAGCACCCAAAGAGCGCCCGAAAGGGACATTCCCGGGCGCTGCGGTGACGCGATCGTTATCCGGATTTGAGACTCCGCTGAACGGACGCCCGCGCCGGGGGCCGGTCGGAACACGAGGGTGGAGACCTCAGGGCACGGGAGCGGAGACCTCAGGGCATGAGGGTGGAGACCAGCGTCTCCTGGAGCCCGCCCAGCCACAGATAGGCCATCACCATCGGCTTGCGCGGATCCTCGTCGGGGAGCCGGTAGAGCAGATCGGTGTCGCTCTCGTCGGTGATCTCCAGGCGGGCGCCGATCGCCAGGCGCAGGTCGTTGAGGGCGCCGAGCCACTGCCGGGACTCCGCCGGGGACAGCTTCAGCACCGCCCCGCCCTCCCCCGCCGCCTCGGAGGCCAGCGCGTCCAGGGTGCGGACCACCGCGAGGGCGTTGTCGCGCTTGCCGGCGCGCAGGTCGTTCTCGGTGTAGCGGCGGAACTCGGCGGAGTACGCCCGCTGCTCCTCCGCCTCGCGCGGGCCCGGGGTCGCCTCGGGGTCGCTGTAGGCGTCCGGGAACAGGCGCCGCAGCACCGGGTCGGAGGGCGGTTCGCTCGGGCCGTCGGCGAACAGCTCGGCGAGCGGGTCGGCCGACGCGTCCTCGGCGGGGCCGGGGCCGATCAGCTCCAGGAGCTGCACGGCCAGCGACCGGATGATGGAGATCTCGACGTCGTCGAGGGCGACGGCCGCGCCGCCGCCGGGAGCGGTTCGAAGTGTCCGGGCATGGAGGGGATTCAGCTACTTCCGTCCTGCGGGCGGGCGTGGGTCATTTCCGGTCCTGCTGGAGGGTGGCCCACAGACCGTAGCCGTGCATGGCCTGGACGTCCCGCTCCATCTCCTCGCGGGTGCCGCTGGAGACGACCGCCCGGCCCTTGTGGTGGACGTCGAGCATGAGCTTGGTGGCCTTGTCCTTGGAGTAGCCGAAGTACGACTGGAAGACGTAGGTCACGTAGCTCATGAGGTTGACGGGGTCGTTGTGGACGATCGTCACCCATGGCACGTCGGGCTCGGGTACGGCGGAGACCTCCTCCGCCGACTCGGTCTTCTCGATCTCGATGGGTGCGGCTGCCGTCACATGGCCCATGCTGCCACCACAGGGGGGTACTCGCACAAACGGGCCTGCGGGCCGCGCCGTGAGCCCTGGCGGACCCTAAATCGTCAGACTGACGAAATGGGGGTACCATCCTCGTCATGAACACAGCGGACCTTGGGCTGCCGGTGGAGGTTCCCTCGACGGCGCTCTTCACGGACCAGTACGAGCTGACGATGCTGCAGGCCGCGCTGAAGGCGGGCACGGCCGGGCGGCGGAGCGTGTTCGAGGTCTTCACCCGGCGGCTGCCGAACGGACGCCGCTACGGGGTCGTCGCGGGCACCGGGCGGGTGCTGGACGCGGTGGAGAACTTCCGTTTCGACGCGGGCGTCCTCGGCTTCCTGCGCGAGCGGGGCATCGTCGACGAGGAGACGCTGGAGTGGCTCGCCGGCTACCGCTTCGGCGGGGACGTGTGGGGCTATCCCGAGGGCGAGGTGTACTTCCCGGGGTCGCCGATCATGCGGGTCGAGGGCACCTTCGGCGAGTGCGTGCTGCTGGAGACCGTGATCCTGTCGATCCTCAACCACGACTCGGCGATCGCGGCGGCGGCCTCCCGGATGGCGTCCGCCGCCGGGACCGCCCGCTGATCGAGATGGGGGCCCGCCGCACCCACGAGCTGGCCGCGGTGGCCGCCGCCCGCGCCGCGTACGTCGGCGGCTTCGCCACCACCTCCGACCTGGCCGCCGGCTTCCGCTACGGCATCCCGACCGTCGGCACCTCCGCGCACGCCTTCACGCTGCTGCACGACAGCGAGCGGGACGCCTTCCGCGCCCAGGTCGAGACGCTCGGCCGGGCACCACCCTGCTGGTGGACACCTACGACGTCACCGAGGCGGTCCGCACGGCCGTGGAGGTGGCCGGCCCCGACCTGGGCGCCGTGCGGATCGACTCCGGCGACCTGCTGCTGGTCGCGCACCGGGTGCGCCAGCAGCTCGACGAGCTGGGCGCCACGAAGACGAAGATCGTGGTCACCTCCGACCTGGACGAGTACGCCATCGCCTCGCTGGCGGCGGCGCCCGTGGACGCGTACGGCGTCGGCACCCAGCTGGTGACCGGCTCGGGGCACCCGACGGCGTCGATGGTCTACAAGCTGGTCGCCCGCGCCGAGTCCGCCGACCCGCAGGCCCCGCTGGTGCCGGTGGCCAAGAAGTCCTCCGGCGGCAAGACGTCCGTCGGCGGACGCAAGTGGGCCGCCCGGCGCCTGGACGCCGACGGGACCGCCGAGGCCGAGGTGGTCGGCACCGGTCCGGTCCCCGCCGGGCTGGCCGACCGGCAGCTTCTGGTCGAGCTGATCAAGGGCGGCGAGGCGGTCGCCCGCGAGCCCCTGGACGCCGCCCGCGACCGGCACATCGCCGCCCGCGCCAACCTCCCGCTCTCCGCCACCCAGCTCTCCGAGGGGAACCGGTTCTTCCGACGGAGTACGTCCACGGGGCTCGGGTAGCTAAAGCTGGTGCGACGACGCGATGCAGCCCGCGGTGCGCTCTCCCGGACCGCCCTCGAAGCCCTAGGCTCGGAGGTTCAGCAGCCTCCGGGCCGGCCCGCCCCGTCCCCCCTCCCTTCCCGGACCCCATAGCCGAAGGACACCCGCCATGCGCCGCGCCTTGATCGTCGTAGACGTGCAGAACGACTTCTGCGAGGGGGCAGCCTCGCGGTGGCCGGGGTGCCGACGTGGCCGCCGCCATCACCGAGCTGATCGGGCAGGCGCCCGCCGGCTACCGCCATGTCGTGGCCACCCGCGACCACCACATCGCGCCCGGCGGCCACTTCGCCGACAACCCGGACTTCGTCCACTCCTGGCCCGCGCACTGCGTGGCCGGCACGGAGGGCGTGGGCTTCCACCCGAACTTCGCCCCGGCCGTCGCCTCCGGCGCCGTCGACGCCGTCTTCGACAAGGGGGCGTACTCCGCCGCCTACAGCGGCTTCGAGGGCGCCGACGAGAACGGCGTGCGGCTCGCCGACTGGCTGCGCCGGCGGGAGGTCGACGAGGTGGACGTGGTCGGCATCGCCACCGACCACTGCGTCCGCGCCACCGCGCTGGACGCCGTGCGCGAGGGCTTCCGCACGCACGTCCTGCTCGACCTGACCGCCGGGGTGGCCCCGGAGACCACCGAGCGGGCCCTGGAGGAGCTGCGCGAGGCCGGCGTGGAGCTCTCCGGCAAGCCCGTCGTGCAGTAGCCGGCGCCGGACCTGCCGTGCGGTGCCCGGCGCCGGACCTGCCGTGCGGTGCCCGGACGCCGGACCGTGCCGTGCGGAGGCCGGCCCCGAGCCGTCAGGCCCGCGCCGGCGGGCGTCCGAGCAGCGCCCGGATCGGGTGCCACAGCTCCTGGACCGGGTCCGGGCCCGTGACGCCGCCCGCGGGGCCGTGCGCCATATCAGGCCGTCGGGGTGGTGCAGGACCGCCGTGATCTCGTCCGGGCTCGGCGGGCGGCGTTGCCCCGCAGGTAGACGGCCCGCAGCCCCAGGTTGCGCAGCCTGGTCAGGGCGCGCGCCCGGTTCGCCGCGTGCACGAGCACCCGGACGCTGCCCGGCCCGTCGGCGGCGGGCTGGCAGGTTCAGCGCCACCACCACCGTGCCGTTCGGCAGCTTCGAAAACCCTCCTGCGGCCATGCGGTCATACCCCCGTGTCGGTCGGTGTCGATCCGTGTGTCAATAAGAGAACCACAGGACGCACCTAAACACGGATCGGCGGCGACCCGCCAGGGGGTCGCCGCCGATCACGCTCTGACCTGCGAAGATGTGGTTCTACCTACCCGCGGGGCCGACCTCCAGCTCGATGGTCGAGCCGTTCCTGGCCTCCTTGAGGATCTTGATCTTCGTGTTGGTGTCAGTGATCTTGACGCCGCCGGTCGGGTTCGACTCGTCGTAGTAGTCGTTCGTCCGGTCGTTGAAGACGGACACGCCCTTCGAGCCCGGGATGTACGTCGCCACGTCCGCCTTGTGCAGCGTCATGCCGTCGGTGCGGTACTTGCTGAACGGCGCGTCGTAGCTCTGGATCCGGTTGCGCATCAGGGTGCCGTCCGCCCACTTCAGCGCGGTCGGGTGGGAGTCGACCGGCAGGACCAGACCGGTGCCGGGGTGCTGGCTGGTGTTGTTGTCCTGCTGGGAGGTGTCCCACTTCCAGATGAGCAGGCCGTTCTGGTACGCGTAGTGCTCGACCCAGTCCGGGCGCGCGGTGAAGCCGAAGTTGTACGGGCCGGTCTTCAGGGTCTTGTCGTACGACACGTACTGCCGGTTCTCGGCGATGTAGTACTGGGCGTAGTCCTTGGTGAAGGAGGCGCCCACGCGCGAGAAGCCGTTCTTCGTCCAGGCCGCGTCCTCGGACTCGGCGTTGTCGGTGAACAGCGCCGCGCCGTCCGCGGTGACCGTGATCGCGTCGGCCGTGAAGCCCTTCTGGGCGACGCCGCCGTCGGTCTGGTAGCGGAAGCGCAGGTCGATCTTCCGGCCGGCGTAGGCGTCCAGGGAGTACGCGAGCTTCTTGTACCCGTCGAGCGTGCCGTGCAGGGCCGGCTTGTCGCTGCCGTCGCGCGGGATGGGCTGGCCGTCCACGGTGCCGTCGATGGCGGTCCAGTTGGCGCCGCCGTCGGTGGAGACCTCGGTGTAGAGGTAGTCGTAGTTGGCCTCGATGTCGTACCAGCCGTCGAAGGTCAGCTCGGCCTTCGACTTGCCGGTCAGGTCGACCGAACGGCTCAGCGTGTTCTTGAGGTTGTCGCCGCTGCCGCTCCACCACTGGGTCTCGCCCTCGGCGGGCGGGACGATCTCGGTGGTGACGGCCTTCTTGGGCAGTTCGACGACGAGCGCCTGCTTGTGCTTGGTGTTGTACTCGGCGACGCCCAGCTTGTGCCAGGAGTTCACGCCCGCCTTGGCGGTGTCGTAGTTCAGCCAGCCGAGCTGGAGCTTGTCCCAGGCGGTCATGTCGCCGGGCAGGTCGCCGATCTCGTTGCGGCCGGTGCCGAGCCAGGAGCCGGACGACATCAGCGTCCAGAAGCCCGTGGAGTTCTCGCCGCCCGCGGTGTCGTAGTGGTCCGGCAGGCCGAGGTCGTGGCCGTACTCGTGGGCGTAGACACCGAGTCCGCCGTTCTCCGGCTGGATGGTGTAGTCGCCGACCCAGACACCGGTGGAGCCGATCTGCGCGCCGCCGAGCTTGTTCTGCTCGGGCCGGTGGCGCCGGCGTCGGTGCCGAAGGCGTACCAGCGGTGGGCCCAGATCGCGTCGGTGCCCTGGGCGCCGCCGCCCGCGGACTCGTCCTCGCCGGCGTGCACGATCTGGAAGTGGTCGATGTAGCCGTCGGACTCGTTGAAGTCGCCGTCGCCGTCGAAGTCGTAGCGGTCCCACTCGTCGAAGCGCGCGACGTCCGCCTTGATCTGGGCGTCGGTGCGGCCGGCCGCCTTCTGCTGCTCGACCCAGGCGTTCAGGCCGTCGCTGACGACGTTCCACACGCTCGGGCAGTTGGTGTCACCGCACGCGTTGTTGCCGTAGCGGGCCTCGTTGTAGGGGACCTTGACCCAGTCGGAGACCTCGCCCTCGACCGAGTAGCGGCCGGAGGACTGCTTCTCGTAGTACGTCTTGACCGAGTTGACGCCCTCGCCGGAGCCGAAGTACAGGTCCTCGAAGTGCTGGCGGTCGTAGTCGGCCTTCCAGGCCGTGGAGTTGTCCTTCTTGCGGTCCGGCTTGGGTATCTGGTTGTGCAGCGGGCCCGGGGTGCCGCCGTACCGGCTGTCGACCTTGTCGCCGAACTCGACCAGGATGGTGAAGATCTTGTCGGTCTTCTCCCGGCCCAGCTCGACGTACTTGGCGTCGCCCTTCTTGCTCTTCAGCTGGACGACGTTGGAGCCGTCCTTCTTCTTCACCGAGGCCTTGCCGGAGATGACCTGCTTCAGGGCCTCCTCGCGCTGGGCCTCCTGCGTCTTGCTCAGGGGGCCTTCGAGGTCGTGCCCGTGGCCGTCCTTCGCCGGGTGCGGGTCCTGGCGGTCCACGGCCTCGGGGCGGACGGGGACGTCCGCCTGGGCGACGCCGGCGGCGGAGAGCGTGGCGCCGGCCGCGGCGATGGCGACGGCGGTGGCCGCCGCTCTCAACGTCCAGGGTCTACTGGTCACTTGAGTTCCTCCCCGCGTGCACGTGCGCGGATGGGGGTCAGAGGACGTGCTGGGTCCGCGCACGCGTGATCAACGCGTGTTGTCAAGTGACGACATTTGACTAGAGGTTCGCCGGAAAAGACAGACCTTGACTTGAGCAGAACAAGTGCACTATGCGGAGCCGGCGTCCGCTTTGCGGACGGCCGGCGAACGGACGGCGAACCGCCGGCGGCACCGAACGGGCGCGCGAGGCCGTCCACTTGCCGGACGCCATGACTCCGTGCGCCCCCCGTGCATCGGCACTGTTGGTCAGCTCACGCTTACTGTTCGTTCCCTCGGGCATGCAGGCGACTAGAGTCGATTGGCGGAACGCCCTGACGTCGGCGGAAAGCCAGGCCGACAGCCCGTTTCACCCCCGATGTCTGCCGAGGACACGATGGCCATGCCACGCCCGACCGTCGCACAGTTCGTCTACGGCTCGTGCACCGTGATCTTCTCGACTCTCGCCATGCTGCTGGCGGCGCAGGCGGGTTCCGCCCCCGGAGCCGCCGTCACCGCCGCCATCGCCGTCGTGGGCCTCGCTCTCGGGCTGCTGGTCGCCCTGACGGTGGCCGCGCCCCGGCCGCGCCGGGCGGCGGCCGCCCCCGGCCCGCCTCGGCCCGCGGCACGAAGAGCCGGTGCCCGTCGCCCGGACGGGCGGGCGCACCGGCGAGCCGGTGCGCCAGCGGGCCGCCTGAGCGGCCCGGGGTCCGTGCGGCTCAACCGGTGCTGACCACCACCGTCTTGGCCGCCTTGTCGTGCAGGCCCTGCTTGTAGGGCTTGTCGAAGAAGCTCCAGCCGCCGCAGATGATGGTCCAGACGCACGCGCAGCAGAAGGCGAACGGGATCCACAGCACGGCCGCGCGGATCAGCGAGGTCTGGACGGAGGGCGTCGACCCGTTGTCCAGGTTGGCCACGCGCATGCCCAGCCACTGCTTGCCGAGGGTCTGTCCGCGCCTGGCGGTCAGGATCGTGTCGTACGCCATGTACAGCACGACGGCGATGAGCGACTGGCCGATGGACTTGCTCGCCTCGATCTGATCGCCGTCGATCTCGTACGAGTTGACGCGGAAGGCCCAGCTGAGGAGCCAGACCACGACGCCGACCAGGATCATGTCGATGATCCGGGCCAGGGTGCGCCGGCCGCTGTCGGCGAGCGGGGGCATCCCGGCCAGCGGGTCGGCGGGTAGCCGCCCCCGCCGTACGGATCACCGCCGTAGGGGCCGCCGCCGTAGGGACCGCCGCCGCCGTCATAGGGGCCGCCACCGCCCCGTACGGCGGGGGCTGGCCGCCGGGGGCGGGGTGCCGCCGGGCGGGGGCGGGCCGCCGGGCGGGGGGTTGTCGTACGGCGAGCCGGAGCCGCCGCCGGTGCCACCACTGCCGGCGCCCGCACCCGGGCCCGGTCCGGGCGGCGGGGTCTGCTTCCTGAACGGGTCGTCGTCGTCCGGCCGCTGCTGGCCGGGGCCGGGAGGCGGTTCGCTGCTCATGGCCCGAGTCGACCGCGATCCCCACGGCGCCGCATCCGGCGAGCGGCCGTCCGGAGTACGGCACCCGCACGGGAACGGCCGCCCCGGCAGCGGCGGACGGCGCGGGGTACGGCCGCCCCGGCTGCGGCGGGCGGGCGGTCAGCCGGCGACGAACGTGTGCGCCGCCTTGTCGTGCCAGCACTGGTGCCACGGCCGGTCGAACAGGCACCACAGGACGCCCACGACCCCGACGACCAGGAGCCCGGGATGCTGTAGACCAGCCAGCGGCGCAGCGCGGCGCCGAAGGACGGGGACTCGTGGGCCTCGATGTCCCGCACCTCCAGGCCGAGCAGCTTCTTGCCGAGCGTGCGGCCCCACTTGGCGGTGGGCAGCACCTCGAACAGCACGCCGGCGAGCAGCAGGACGGCCAGCACGATGCCTAGGTGGACGGAGGTGGTGCCGTCCAGGAGCCAGACGGTGACGGTCTCGCCGGAGAGCTTGGCCGCTTCGATCTTGCCGTTGATGTGGTCGACGGCCTGGATGCCGAGCGGGACCGCGGCCACGGCGGTGACGGCGCCGAGGACGAGGGTGTCCAGCAGCCGGGCGGCCAGCCGCTTGCCGAGTCCGGCGGGGCGCGCCGACGCCTGGCGCCGGGCGGCGGCCTGGAACGGGTCCTCGACGGGCGGCTTCCACGGGGCGACGGGCTGGTCGTCACCGGCCGCGCCCGCGAGCCGGTGCACCTGCTGCGCCCAGGACGACTGTCCGCCGCCGGGGCCGCTGGTGAGCGGCGTCGCGGCGGCCGGCGAGGCCTGCGGGGACGCGGGGGCCTGCTGGGGTGCGGAGGCCTGTGGGGAAGCGGGGGCGGCCTGTGGGGGTGCGGAGGCGTGCTGGGGCGTGGCGGGCGGCTGGGGAGCGGCGGGCGCCGACTGCGGGGGGACGGTGGGGTTCGCCTGCCGAGGCCCGGCGGGGCTCGCCTGCTGGGGGCCCGAGAGGGCCGTGGGGGCGTGGGCGGCCGGCCCGGCCTGCGCGGAGGACGTCGGTCCCCCCTGCGCGGTGGCCGTCCGTCCGGCGGCGCCGCCGGGTCCGCCGGACGCGGCGCCGGCCTCCGCGTCGTGCCGCCCGGCGCGCGGGGAACCGCGCGGAAGGTCATCGTGCCCTCGTCGGCGGGGCGGGCCGGCGGCGCTTCGGCGGTCGGGCGGCGGAAGACGAACGTGCCGTCCGTCGCGGCCTCCGCCTCGCCGGATGCGGCCGTCGGGGCGCCCGCGGCGCGCCCGGCGGACCGTGCCCGCGGGGACGTACGGGAGCCCCGGCGTCCCGGTCCCGGCAGCACCGGCGGACCCGGATCCGGCGCCGTCGGCCGTCGCCCCCGGGGAGCCGGCACCGGCGGGCCCGGTCCCCGGCGATCCGGCCGCCGCCGAGCCCGCCGCCTCCGGCCAGCCGCCGGCGGCCGGGGACGGCGCGGACGGGGAGGACGGGGAGGACGGCGCGGACGCGGACGGCAGCCTCGGGTCGTCGCCCTGCGGGGCGGCCGGCCACGGGGCGCGGCGGGCCTCGTCGGTGCCCCACGCCGACGCGGGCTCGGGCGCGCTGCCGTGCCGCGGCGCGGGGGTGCCCGTCGCGGCGGGGGCGGCGGACTCCTCGACCGGGTCCTCGTCGAAGAAGTGCGGCCCGGTCTCCTCGACGGACGGCTGCGCGGGACGCACGCCGGGCGGCGGGGCGAGCGGCTCGCCGTCCTTGGGCGCCGGCCGGCTGGTGCCCGGCACCCAGGCGGCGCCGTTCCAGTACCGGACGTATCCAGGAATGGACGGGTCCGGGTAATACCCTTCGCGGGGCCTGTCGTCGCCGGGGGCCGGGGTTGGGGCGCTCATGTCCGTCGTCCCGTATCTGCTCGATGGGTGGTATGGGGCCTCCACATCTATCAGACCGGCGCACCGGGCACCGCCACTCCCGCCGGACCCGCCCCTTTCCGGGCAACCTCGTGCACAGGGCTTCACACCCGGGCGGGCCTGCGTTCACCCCGGCGGGAGAAGTCCGCGAAAAATCTTCGGCGAACCCGCGTAATGCTCGCGGCCCCGGCCGCTCTCCCTCGTGACGGACCAGCACAGGTCACGTACCGACACGAGAGAGGCGGCCACGTCATGCACCACATCACCGTCGTCGAGCGGGAGCTGGAACTGCGGCTCATCCTGTCGCCGGAGCACGCCGTTCCGGTACCCGCCCGGCTCGCCTACCGGACGGACGATCCGTACGCCGTCCACATCACCTTCCACATCAACTCCGACCGGCCGGTGCACTGGACCTTCGCCCGCGACCTGCTGGTCGAGGGCGTCTTCCGGCCCTGCGGGCACGGGGACGTGCGGGTGTGGCCGACGAAGGCGGACGGACGCAGCGTCGTGCTGATGGCACTGAGCAGCCCGGACGGGGACGCGCTGCTGGAGGCGCCCGTGGCCCAGGTGTCGGCCTGGCTGGAGCGGACGCTGCGCGCCTGCCCCCGGGCAGTGAGGGCGAGCAGCTCGGTCTGGACGACGGTCTGGCCGAGCTGCTCGCCCAGTGAGCGGCGGTGCACGCCGGGGCCGGCGCGGCGGCTCGCCCGGGTCTCAGAACAGCTTGCCCGGGTTGAGGATGCCGAGCGGGTCGAAGGCCTGCTTGATCGCCCGCTGCATCTCCAGGCCCACCGGCCCGACCTCGCGCGCCAGCCACTCCTTCTTCAGCACGCCCACGCCGTGCTCGCCGGTGATGGTGCCGCCGAGTTCCAGGCCGAGGGCCATGATCGCGTCGAAGGACTCGCGGGCGCGCCGGGACTCCTCGGGGTCGGCGGCGTCGAAGCAGACCGTCGGGTGGGTGTTGCCGTCGCCCGCGTGGGCGCAGACCCCGATGGTGAGGTCGTACTTGGCGGCGATGCGCTCGACGCCCTCGAGCATGTCGCCGAGCCGGGAGCGGGGCACGCACACGTCGTCGATCATCGTCGTGCCCTTGACCGCCTCCAGCGCGGTGAGCGACAGCCGCCGCGCCTGGAGCAGCAGTTCGGACTCGGCGGCGTCGTCGGCGGGGACCACCTGGGTGGCGCCGGCCGCCTCGCACAGCGCGCCGACGGCCGCGAGGTCGGCGGCCGGGTCGGGGGTGTCGAAGGCGGCCAGCAGCAGGGCCTCCGTGGACTCGGGCAGGCCCATGTGCGCCAGGTCGTTGACCGCCTTGACCGTCGTACGGTCCATCAGTTCGAGCAGGGACGGGACGTGGCCGCCCTCCATGATCCGGCACACCGCGTCGCAGGCGGCCGACGCGGAGGCGAACTCGGCGGCCAGCACCAGCTGCTGCGGCGGCCGGGGCCGCAGGGCGAGCACGGCCCGGACGACGACGCCGAGGGAGCCCTCGGAGCCGACGAAGAGGCGGGTGAGGTCGTACCCGGCGACGCCCTTGGCGGTGCGGCGGCCGGTGGACATCAGGCGGCCGTCGGCGAGGACGACGTCGAGGCCGAGGACGTACTCGGCGGTGACCCCGTACTTCACGCAGCACAGGCCGCCGGAGGCGGTGCCGATGTTGCCGCCGATGGTGCACATCTCCCAGCTGGAGGGGTCGGGAGGGTAGTACAGGCCGTGTTCGCCGACCGCGCGGGAGAGCGTGGCGTTGACGACGCCGGGTTCGACGACGGCGATGCGGTCGACGGGGCTGATCTCCAGGATGCGGTCCATCTTGGTCAGGGACAGCACGATGCAGCCGTCGGTGGCGTTGGCGCCGCCGGACAGGCCGGTGCGGGCGCCCTGCGGGACGACCGGCACGCGCAGCGCGGTGGCGGTGCGCATGACGTGCTGCACCTCTTCGACCGTGCGGGGCAGGACCACCACGGCCGGGGCGCCGGCCGGGCAGAAACTCGCCATGTCGTGGGCGTAGGAGGCGGTGACGTCGGGGTCGGTGAGCACGGCGTCGGCGGGCAGGCCGGCCAGCAGCCGGCCGACGAGGTCGCCCGTGACCGCGCCGTCCTCGTCGGGGCGCGCTTCGATACGGCTCATGATCACAGGGTCGCACCGGGGGCCATCGGTGTGAACCCCGCGGGCGGCACCCTTCGGCTGCCCGGGTGCGCTCACGGGTCCGGCGCACAGTAGGCGGTGTGATGACCATTCTGGACGTTCCCGGCCGCCGGCGGCGTGCCCGCCGGGTCCGGCGGGCGCTGGTCGCCTCGGCCGCGGCGGGTGCCGTGCTCGGCGGTGTGCTGGTGCTGGCGCCCTGGGAGCGCGAGGCCGCTCCCCCGCCGGCGCCCGGACCGGCGGCGCTGGCGCGCAGCGCGGTGACCGGCGGGGCGCCGGCCGCGCTGTCCGACCTGGCGGTGCTGATCGACGAGCACGAGGCGCGGCTGCGGGAGCGTCCCCGGGACGCGGCGTCCTGGGCGGTGCTCGGGGCGGCCTATCTGGAGCTGGGGCGGCGCACGGCGGACGCCGGGCAGTATCCGCGGGCCCGGCGGGCCCTGGAGAGCGCGCTGCGGCACCGGCCGCGCGACGCCCGGGCGCTGGAGGCGATGGCGTCGCTCGCGGTGGCCCGGCGGGACTTCCCCGCGGCGCGGAAGTGGGCCGAGGCCGCGCGCGACGCGGCGCCGCGCCGGTGGACCGCGCAGGCGGTGCTGGCCGAGGCGTACACCGGGCTCGGGAAGCACGAGGCGGTGGCGAAGGCGCTGGAGCGGATGACGGAGCTGGGGTCGGGCCCGGCGGTCAAGGCGCGGGCGGCGGCCGTCTACCGGGACATGGGCTGGCGGGAGGACGCGGCCGCGCAGATCTCCGACGCCGCCGCGGCGGCGGCGACGCCGGCCCAGCGGGCGGCGTACCTGGAGCAGGCCGGGCGGCTGGCGCTGGAGCGCGGGGACCGGGAGACGGCGCTGCGGCACTTCCAGGAGGCGCTGCGCACCGATCCCGACCTGCGGGCCGCGCAGGCCGGCCAGGGGCGGGCGCTGGCGGCGCTGGGCCGGACCTCCGAGGCGCTGGCGGCCTACCGGGCGGCGCTGGCCAAGCAGCCGCGGGCGGAGTGGGCGCTGGAGCTGGGCGAGCTGTACGAGTCGCTGGGCCTGGACCAGGCGGCGCGGGTCCAGTACGGCCTGTTGCGCGACCGGGTGCGCCGGGCCGCGGCGGCCGGGGTGGACGAGGAGCTGGTGCTGGGGCGGTTCGAGGCCGACCACGGGGACGCGTGGGCGGCGGTCCGGCGGCTGCGGGCGGAGTGGAAGCGGCAGCCGGCGACCGAGGTGGCCGACGCGCTGGGCTGGGCGCTGTACCGGGCCGGGGAGTACGAGGAGGCGCTGCCGTACGCGGTCCGGGCGACGGAGGGCGAGCAGGGCGGCGGGGTGCGCAGCGCCCTGTACGCGTTCCACCGGGGCATGGTCGAGCGGAAGCTGGAACGGTACGGGGCGGCCCGGCGCCACCTTCAGGAGGCGCTGCGGATCGACCCGTACTTCTCCCCGCTGGGCGTGCCGGAGGCGAGGCGGGCCCTCGACCGGCTGGGCGAGCCCTCGGTGGAGGACCCGCCCGTGTTCTAGACGCCCCCTAGGGGCGGTCAGAGGTTGCCGCGCTTGGCCTGCTCGCGCTCGATGGCCTCGAACAGGGCCTTGAAGTTGCCCTTGCCGAAGCCCATGGAGCCGTGCCGCTCGATGATCTCGAAGAAGACGGTCGGGCGGTCCTGGACCGGCTTGGTGAAGATCTGCAGCAGGTAGCCGTCCTCGTCGCGGTCGGCGAGGATCTTCAGCTCGCGCAGCGTCTCGATCGGCACCCGGGTGTCGCCGACCCACTCGCCGAGGGTGTCGTAGTAGGAGTCGGGCGTGTCCAGGAACTGCACGCCGTTGGCCTTCATCGTGCGGACGGTCTGCACGATGTCGTTGGTGTTCAGCGCGATGTGCTGGACGCCGGCGCCGCCGTAGAACTCCAGGTACTCGTCGATCTGGGACTTCTTCTTGGCGATCGCGGGCTCGTTGATCGGGAACTTCACCTTCAGGGTGCCGTCGGCGACCACCTTGGACATCAGCGCGCTGTACTCGGTGGCGATGTCGTCGCCCACGAACTCCTTCATGTTCGTGAAGCCCATGACCTTGTTGTAGAAGCCGACCCACTCGTTCATGCGGCCCAGCTCGACGTTGCCGACGCAGTGGTCGATGGCCTGGAAGGTGCGCTGGGCGGGCGGCTCGACCATCGGGGCGGCGGCGGTGTAGCCGGGCAGGTAGGGGCCGTCGTAGCCGCTGCGCTCCACCAGGGTGTGGCGGGTCTCGCCGTAGGTGGCGATGGCGGCGAGGACGACGGTGCCGTGCTCGTCCTTGACCTCGTACGGCTCGGCGACCGAACGGGCTCCGTGCTCGACGGCGTAGGCGTGCGCGGCACGGGCGTCCGGGACCTCGATGGCGAGGTCGATGACGCCGTCGCCGTGCTCCGCCACGTGCTGGGCGAGGAAGCGGCCCCAGTCGGTGGACGGCTTGATCACCGAGGTGAACACGAACCGGGCGGAGCCGTTCTCCAGCACGTAGCTCGCGGTCTCGCGGCTGCCGTTCTCCGGTCCGGAGTAGGCGACCAGCTGCATGCCGAAGGCGGTGGAGTAGTAGTGCGCCGCCTGCTTGGCGTTGCCCACGGCGAAGACGACCGCGTCCATTCCCTTGACCGGGAAGGGGTCGGCCTGCCGTGCGGTGTCGGGAGTGTGGTGTGTGGTCTGCGTCATAGCCGCAGGGTCTCCCGCCCCCGCAAGGTGCGCAATAGTTTGCGTTTCCACTGGGCAATCTGCTCAGTGCGAGGCCCGTCGGGGCGGGCGTTCTGTACAGGATGACCAGCCGGAGGGGTGAGGGCTGTGGGGATCGACCGACTGGACGGACGGATCATCGGGCTGCTGGCGCGGGAGCCGCGGATCGGGGTGCTGGAGATGTCCCGGCGGCTGGGGGTGGCGCGCGGCACGGTGCAGGCGCGCCTGGACCGGCTTCAGTCGAACGGAGTCATCCGCGGTTTCGGCCCCCAGGTCGATCCGGCGGCCCTCGGCTACCCGGTCACCGCGTTCGCCACGCTGGAGATCCGGCAGGGCCAAGGCGCCGACGTACGGGCGCACTTGGCGAGTGTGCCGGAGGTGCTGGAGCTGCACACCACGACCGGCACCGGGGACATGCTGTGCCGGCTGGTGGCCCGCTCGAACGCCGATCTCCAGCGTGTGATCGACCGGGTTGTCGGCTTTGATGGCATCGTCCGGGCCGCGACCGCGATCGTGATGGAGAATCCGGTTCCGTTGCGGATCATTCCGCTGGTGGAGCAGGCGGCCGGGGACCGACGCGAGTGAGACCGGCTGCCGGAGGTGAGCAGGGGTGAACTTCTGGGAGTTCCTGGTCAACCGGCATCAGCAGCTGCTGACCGACGCCTACCAGCACGCCAGCGCCGTCTTCCAGTGCATGGTGGTGGCCACGGTCCTCGGGGTGCTCATCGGGGTCGTCACCTACCGCAGCGAGTGGGCCGGCAACCTGGCGACGCTGACCACCTCCACCATCCTGACCATTCCGTCGCTGGCCATGATCGGTCTGCTCATCCCGATCGTCGGTCTGGGCGTGCCGCCCACGGTGACCGCGCTGACCCTCTACGGGCTGCTGCCGATCGTGCGGAACTCCATCGTCGGGCTGCGCGGCGTCGACCCGGCGCTCGTGGACGCGGCCAAGGGCATCGGGATGTCCCGGATGACCCGCCTGCTGAAGGTGGAGCTGCCGCTGGCCTGGCCGCCGATCCTCACCGGCATCCGGGTCTCGACGCAGATGCTGATGGGCATCGCCGCGATCGCCGCCTACGCCTCCGGTCCCGGCCTCGGCAACGAGATCTTCCGCGGGATCGCCTCGCTGGGCAGCAAGAACGCGCTCAACCTGGTGCTCTCGGGCACGCTCGGGATCATCATCCTCGCCCTGCTGTTCGACGCCGCGTACGTGCTCATCGGGCGGCTGACCATTCCGAGGGGGATCCGTGTCTGAGATGTCCGGGAGTCCGGCCGGCGCGTCCGGTGCCGCGGGGTCCGCGTCCGGTGCCGCCGGGTCCGCGTCGGGTGCCGCCGGGTCCGCGTCGGGCGCCATGATCGAGCTGCACCACCTCACCAAGCGCTACCCCGGCAATCCGCAGCCGGCCGTCGACAACGTCTCGATGGAGATCAAGGCGGGCGAGACCGTCATCTTCGTCGGGCCGTCGGGCTGCGGGAAGTCCACCACCCTGAAGATGATCAACCGGCTGATCGAGCCGACCAGCGGGCGCATCCGCATCAACGGCGAGGACGTCACCGACATGGACCCGGTGAAGCTGCGCCGCAAGGTCGGCTACGCCATCCAGGCCTCCGGTCTGTTCCCGCACATGACGGTCGCGCAGAACATCGCCCTGGTGCCGAAGATGGTCGGCTGGTCCAAGTCGCGCATCCGCTCCCGGGTGGAGGAGATGCTCGACCTGGTGGGCCTGGACCCGGGCGAGTTCCACGGCCGCTACCCGCGCCAGCTCTCCGGCGGCCAGCAGCAGCGGGTCGGCGTGGCCCGGGCGCTGGCGGCCGATCCGCCGGTGCTGCTGATGGACGAGCCGTTCGGCGCCGTGGACCCGATCACCCGGGACCACCTCCAGGACGAGCTGATCCGGCTCCAGCACGAGCTGCACAAGACGATCGTCTTCGTCACCCACGACTTCGACGAGGCGATCAAACTGGGCGACCGGATCGCGGTCCTGCGCGAACGCTCCCACATCGCGCAGTTCGACACCCCCGAGGCCATCCTCACCAACCCCGCCGACGACTTCGTCTCCGGGTTCGTCGGCGCCGGCGCGGCTCTGAAGCGGCTCAACCTCACCCGGGTACGGGACGTGGAGATCACCGACTATCCGACGGTGACCGTCGACGACCCGCTCCAGCACATCTTCAACCGGCTGCGGGACAGCGGCAGCAACGAGATCCTCCTGCTCGACAAGCGGCGCCGGCCCTACAAGTGGCTGCGGCGCGGCGACCTGATGCGGGCCAAGGGCTCGCTGGCCCGCGCCGGCACCCTGGTGTCCGACACGGTGACCCGGGACGCGACCCTGCGGGACGCCCTGGAGGCCGTGCTGACCGACAACAGCGGGCGGGTCGCGGTCACCGGGCGGCGCGGCGAGTACGAGGGTGTCGTCGACATGGAGACCCTGCTGAACTCGGTGCACGAACTGCTGGAGGCGGACCGGCTGGACGCGCTGGAGCACCAGCACGACCTGGAGGAGGCCCGCGCCGACCGCACCCACGCCGAGCAGGAGGGCTTCGGAGGGGAGGCGAAGGCGTGAGCGGATTCCCCGGGCGCCGACGGCGCCGCCCCGAGGACGAGCCCGAGGACGGCGAGCTGGACGTCCGCCTCCGCGACGACGACGGCGACGCCGCCGGCACGGACGCCGGCGAGGGCGCCCCCGAGCCGGGCCCCCGTCCCCGGCCACCACGAAGCGGCGCGTGACCTGGCAGAAGCTGACCTTCCTGCCGGCGCTGGTGATCGCGGTGCTGCTGGCGACCTGGCTGTGGTTCCGGCAGGCCGACCTGGACTCCCTCAGCCGGAACGCCCTGTCGGACGGGCGGGTCACCGAGGCGCTGTGGCAGCACGTGCAGCTGACGGTGATCTCCACCTTCTTCGTGCTGATCATCGCCATCCCGCTGGGCGTCCTGCTCACCCGCCGGGCCTTCCGCAAGGCGACGCCGGTGGCGCTGGCGTTCGCCAACATGGGCCAGGCGACCCCGGCGATCGGCCTGCTCGCCCTGCTGGTGATCTGGCTGGGCATCGGCCGTCGCGCGGCACTGATCGGCATCATCGTCTACGCCGTCCTGCCCGTGCTGTCGAACACGATCGCCGGTCTGAAGGCCAACGACCCGACGCTGCTGGAGGCGGCGCGCGGCATCGGCATGTCCCCGCTCGGCGTGCTGACCCGTGTCGAACTCCCGCTGGCCGTGCCGCTGATCCTGGCCGGTGTGCGCACCGCGCTCGTCCTCAACGTCGGTACGGCCACGCTCGCGACGTTCGGCGGGGCGGCGGACTGGGCGTGCTGATCACCACCGGGATCACCAGCCAGCGGATGCCGGTGCTGATGCTGGGCTCGATCCTCACCGTCGCCCTCGCCCTGCTGGTGGACTGGCTGGCCTCGCTGGCCGAACTGCTGCTGCGCCCGCGCGGACTGGAGGCGGGGACATGAGAGCGCGCACCTGTCTGCTGCTGGCCGCCGCCCTGGTCGCCGCCTCCGGCTGCGGCCTGACCAGCGGCTCCCCATGGTCGACGACGTCGAGCCGGGCAGCATCGGCAAGGGCAGGCCCCTGGAGGGCGCGGACCTCACCGTCGTCTCCAAGGAGTTCACCGAACAGCTCATCCTGGGCGCGATCATGGGCATCGCGTTCGAGGCGGCCGGCGCCGAGGTGCTGGACCGCACCGGCATCCAGGGTTCCGTCGGCACCCGCGCTGCGGTCGAGAACGGCGACGCCGACGCCACGTACGAGTACACGGGCACCGCCTGGATCACGTACCTGGGACACGGCAAGCCCATCCCGGACGAGCAGGAGCAGTGGCGGGCCGTGCGCGAGGAGGACCTGCGCAAGGGCCTGACCTGGCTGCCGCCGGCCCCGCTGAACAACACCTACGCGCTGGCCATGAACCAGGCCAACCACAGGAAGTACGGCACGGACACGCTGTCCGAGGTGGCCGCGCTGGCGAAGAAGGACCCCTCCGCGGTGACGCTGTGCGTCGAGGTCGAGTTCGCCAACCGGGCGGACGGGCTGCCCGGCATGGAGAAGACGTACGGCATGGACATCCCGGCCGGGAACATCACGACGATGGACACCGGGATCATCTACACCCAGACGGCGAAGGGCACCTGCACCTACGGCGAGGTGTTCACCACCGACGGGCGGATCCGGGCGATGGACCTGGTGGTGATGGAGGACGACAAGCACTTCTTCCCGAACTACAACGCCGCGCCCATGATCCGGACGGCGACGCTCGAGAAGTGGCCGGCCATCGCCGACGTCCTGGCGCCCGTGACCAAGGCGCTGACCAACGACGTGGCGCAGACGCTGAACGCCAAGGTGGACGTCGACGGGAGGACGCGCACCAGGTGGCGCTGGACTGGATGATCGAGAAGGGGTTCGTGAAGGAGGGGTGAGGCCCGGCGGCGGGGCTCAGCAGGAGGGGACCTCGCCCTTGCCGGTCCTCAGGGCCGTGAGCGCGTCGACGGCGCCGTCCAGCGTCTCCACCGGGATCAGCCGCATGCCCTTCGGCAGCTGGGAGCGGGCGTCCCCGCACTCGGCCTCCGGCACCAGGAAGACGGTCGCCCCGTCGCGGCGGGCGGACTGCGTCTTCAGCGGCACGCCGCCGACCGGGCCGACCTTGCCGGACGGGGTGATGGTGCCGGTGCCGGCGACGACCCGGCCGCCGGTGAGGTCCCCGGTGTCCAGCTTGTCGACGATGCCGAGGGCGAAGAGCAGACCGGCGCTCGGCCCGCCGACGTCGGCGAGGCGGAGGGTGACGTCGACGTCGGCGGCGTCGAGGCCGAGGTGGTCCAGGGCGGCCGTGGTCGCCGCGTCCTGCGACTCCTCCATCTGCTCCACGTTGTACTGCTCGATCTCCCGCAGGTCGTCGCCGCTCGGGTAGACCGCGTCCCGGGGCATCACCGCGCGGTCGGTGGCGAACCAGCCGTCGATCACGTCGCCCAGCGAGACGCGCGTGTCCGGGCCGGTGGCCACGATCGTCGTCATCCGCAGCTGCCCGCTCGTGTCGTGGGTGGGCGCCCCGGAGATCGTGATCACCGGGGTGCCCCGGTTCTCGCCGAGGACGTCCGCCGTCAGGCCGGGCTGCGCCACCGAGAACGGCAGCGGCGCGAACACGGCGGTGGCGAGCAGCGCCACGACGGGCAGCGCACAGACGGCGAGGGCACGGGGGCGGGAGAGACGAGAGAACACGAAGTCAATCTAACCCGCCCCACCGGCGAAGATCCCTGCCCCATGGCTCTGCCCACGCGGCTGCGGGCGAGCCACGCGCCCGCGGGCAGTCGTGCCGCGGGGGCGCAGCGGCACCCCGCGTCGATGCCCGTGTCAGCGCAGTGCTTCCGCCACCTCCCGCGCCGCGTCCACGACGCGCGGCCCCACCCGCTCCGGCACCACGTCCGCGAGCATGACCACCCCGACGCTGCCCTCGACGCCCGACACCCCGAGCAGCGGCGCCGCCGCCCGCACGCCCCGCCTCCAGCTCCCGTGGGTGAGGGTGTACCCGGGGTCGTCGGGCTGCTGCTGCCGCGCGGACAGGATCGCCTTGCCGGCCGCGCCCCGCTCCAGCGGATGCCGGAACCCGGCGCGGTACGCCACGTGGTAGTCGGTCCACGTCGGCTCCACCACGGCCACCGCCAGCGCCTCCGCTCCGTCCACCAGGGTCAGATGCGCGGTCGCCCCGATGTCCTCGGCCAGCGACCGCAGCGCCGGCATCGCGGCCTCCCGGACCAGCGGGTGCACCTGGCGGCCCAGGCCGAGCACCCCGAGCCCGACCCGGGCGCGTCCGCCGAGGTCGCGGCGGACCAGTGCGTGCTGTTCCAGCGTGGCGAGCAACCGGTACACCACGGTCCGGTTCACGCCCAGTTTGTGGGAAAGCTCGGTCACGGTCAGCCCGTGATCGGTGTCGGCCAGCAGCTTCAGGACGCGCAGTCCTCTGTCGAGCGTCTGGGAAGTCTCCGCGGTCACGACGCCCACTCCTTCAGTGGTGAGGTCGGCGGCCCGTCGCGGCGGATGCGTCACCGAGTCCCGTCGGTGACGCGCGTGAGGCCGCCGATCGGCCGGCGGCCCGGCGGCGGTCCGGACCTGAGTCGCTTCACGGCTGCGCTCCGCGGCGGCGCTGCCACGGGGCGTGTGCGTGCAGGGACAGTAGCGAGCCGGTCCGCTCAGCGGAAGTCTCCGTCCAGAATCCGGGCAGTCACCGAGGGAAACCGACAGTGTTTGTCCCGATACGTACAGCACACGCCCGGGCGAGGGCGTCGCTCACTTCATCCGGGTCGCCCACTCCTGGACCTTGGCGATCCGCTGCCGCAGCTGCCCGGCCGTGGCCTCGGCGCTGGGCGGGCCGCCGCACACCCGGCGCAGCTCGGTGTGGATGACGCCGTGCGGCTTGCCGCTCTGGTGGACGTAGGCGCCGACCAGGCTGTTGAGCTGCCGGCGCAGCTCCATCATCTCCTTGTGCGAGACGACCGGCCGCCGCTCGGCGGGCAGTTCGAGCAGGTCGGCCTCCGCGTCGGGCTTCTTGCGGCTGTGCGCGATCTGCCGGGCCTGCCGCTTCTGGAGCAGCAGCTGCACCTGGTCGGGTTCGAGGAGCCCGGGATGCCGAGGTAGTCCTGCTCCTCCTCGCTGCCGGGGTGGGCCTGCATGCCGAACTCGGCGCCGTTGTACATGACCCGGTCGAAGACGGCGTCGGACTCCAGCGCCTCGAACGGCAGCATGTCCTGCTCGCCGGTGTCCTCGTCCTTCTGCTGCTCGGCCTCCTTGAGGAGCTTGTCCTCCTCGGCGTACGGGTCCTCCTCGCCGCCCTTCTTCGGCCTGTCGAGGACGTGGTCGCGCTCGCGCTCCATCTCGTTGGCGAAGGAGAGCAGGTCGGGCACGGTCGGCAGGAACACGGACGCGGTCTCGCCGCGTCGCCGGGAGCGCACGAATCGCCCGACGGCCTGGGCGAAGAACAGCGGCGTGGAGATGGTCGTGGCGTAGACGCCGACCGCGAGGCGGGGCACGTCGACGCCCTCGGACACCATGCGGACGGCGACCATCCACCGGTCGGTGCCGGCGCTGAACTCGTCGATCTTCTTCGACGCGCCGGCGTCGTCGGAGAGCACGACGGTGGCCTTGTCTCCGGTGATCTCGCGGATCAGCTTGGCGTAGGCGCGGGCCGAGTCCTGGTCGGAGGCGATGACGAGGGCGCCGGCGTCGGGGATGGCCTTGCGGACCTCGGTCAGGCGCTGGTCGGCGGCGCGCAGCACGGCGGGCATCCACTCGCCGCGCGGATCCAGCGCCGTGCGCCAGGCCTGGCTGACGGCGTCCTTGGTCATGGGCTCGCCGAGACGGGCCTCGATCTCGTCGCCGGCCTTGGTGCGCCAGCGCATGTTGCCGCTGTAGGAGAGGAAGATGACCGGGCGCACGACGCCGTCCGCGAGCGCGGAGCCGTAGCCGTAGGTGTAGTCGGCGGCCGACCGCCGGATGCCGTCCGGCCCCTCCTCGTACGTCACGAACGGGATGGGGTTGGTGTCGGAGCGGAACGGCGTACCGGTCAGCGCCAGGCGCCGGGTGGCCGGCTCGAAGGCCTCCAGGCAGGCCTCGCCCCAGGACTTGGAGTCGCCGGCGTGGTGGATCTCGTCGAGGATGACGAGGGTCTTGCGCTGCTCGACGCGGTTGCGGTGCAGCATCGGCCGGACGCCGACGCCCGCGTAGGTCACCGCGACACCGTGGTACTCCCGGCCGAGCGGTCCGGCGCTGTACTCGGGGTCGAGCTTGATCCCTATGCGGGCCGCCGCCTCCGCCCACTGCTTCTTCAGGTGCTCGGTCGGGGCCACCACCGTCACCTGCTGCACGACGTGGTGGTGCAGCAGCCAGGACGCCAGCGTCAGCGCGAAGGTCGTCTTGCCGGCGCCGGGGGTGGCGACCGCCAGGAAGTCGCGGGGCTGCTCCTGGATGTACTTCTCCATCGCCCCCTGCTGCCAGGCCCGCAGCTTGCTGGCGGTGCCCCAGGGCGCACGGCCGGGGAAGGCCGGGGACAGGTGGTGCGAGGAGCTGGCGGTGGTAGTCACGGTCTCCGAAGGGGGTAGAACGGCTCGGGCACGTATGACAACCGGGCCACCCTACCGGCGGTCCGGCCCGGCCGACGCCGGGGCCGGGCCGGGTCACCCCCGGGTGGGACGGACGTCACAGCGGCCCCGCCGGTCGCTCCCGGCTCAGCGGACCCGCAGCCGGGTCGTCACCCAGGCCCCGGCCAGCGCGACCGCCGCCATCGGCAGGAACACCGCCAGGAAGGCGGCCGGATGGGAGCCGGTGGCCTGGGTCGCGGCGTGGCTCACCGTGCCGCCGCCGAGGGCCGCGAAGGCGGCGCCGCCGGCGGCCAGCAGGAGCACGTTGGACAGCCCGTCGGAGATCTGCAGCGCGGCGGAGTTGGTGCCGGCCTCCTCGGGGGCGGACAGCTTCAGCAGCAGCACGCTGGTGGAGGAGATCACCAGGCCCATGCCGAAGCAGCCGAAGGCCCAGGCGACGGCCACCGTCCAGGCCGGTACCGCCTCGGCCAGGACGCTCGGCGCGGTGGCGATCGCCGCCGCGACCAGGACCATGCCGAGGGTCGTCAGCCGCTCGCGGTACGGCTCCAGGCGGGACCGGGACTGCACCCAGGAGCCCAGCGCCCAGGTGGCGCCGCCCGCGGCCAGGGAGAACCCGGCCAGCGTCGGGCTGAGGCCGCGCTGGGTGACCAGCATCAGCGGCACGAAGGACTCGGCGGCGATGAAGGAGCCCGCGGCGACGCCGCGCAGGAGCACGACCGAGGGCAGGCCGCGGGCCGCCCGGTAGGTGCCGCGCGGCAGCAGCCCGAGGACGGCGGGGACGAGCAGCGCCGCGCCCGCCGCGCCGGGCAGCAGGGAGGCCCAGCGCAGGTCCTGGGCGGCGTACTGGAGCAGTCCGGCGCCGAGCGAGATGCCGAGGGCGAGGCGGATGCGGCGGCCGTCGAAGGAGGCCGGCTCCGACCCCGGGCCCCCGACCGGGCCGGAGGCGCGGCTGCGGATCTGCGGCAGGGCGAGCGCCAGCGGCAGGACGACCAGGACCGGGATGCCGACGAACACCCAGCGCCAGCCGAGGTGTTCGGTCACCGCGCCCGAGGCGAGCGGGCCGACGATGGACGGGACGATCCAGCCGGCCGCGAACGCCGCCATGATCGCCGGTCGCAGCCGCTCCGGGTAGGCCCGCCCGACGACCACGTACAGGGCGACGATCACCAGGCCGCCGCCGAGTCCCTGCACGGCCCGGCCGAGGATGAACAGCCACATCGCCCCGGCCGTCCCGGACAGCACCAGCCCGGCCGCGAAGCTCGCGATGCCCAGGTCAGCGGGGCCAGCGGCCCCCGCCGGTCCGACCACTGCCCGGAGAGGACCATCCCGAACAGGCTGGTCGTGAAGTACCCCGAGAACGCGAACGCGTACAGCGACACCCCGTCCAGCTCGCGGGCCGCGACCGGCATCGCCGTGCCGACCGCCGTCGCCTCGAAGGCGATCAGCACGACCACGGAGACGATGCCGATGCTCAGCGCCCGGTAGGCGCGGCTCAGCACCGTCCCGTCGGTGTCCGGGGCTTCGGTGTCCCCGGCGGGCTGCTCGCGGCGGGCGGCGGGCGGATCGGTGCGGGCGGCGGTGTCGGCGACCTCGGTGTCGCGGGGCTCAGGGACGGTCATGCTCGC
Source organism: Streptomyces sp. SW4 (assembly GCA_003248315.1). Lineage (GTDB taxonomy): Bacteria > Actinomycetota > Actinomycetes > Streptomycetales > Streptomycetaceae > Streptomyces. The sequence continues at coordinate 3,025,112 of QKWM01000004.1, read as the reverse complement.
CAGGGTAAGGGCCGAAGCACGAGTTGACCCCTGTCGTGAGACGGTCCGGGCCCCGGACCTTGGTCCTACGACCCGCCCGGGGAACCGGCGCGGTGCAGGAGCCAGAGGGTGAAGGCCAGGGCGGAGACGTCCGGGGCCAGCGGGCACAGGGTGTCGTCGGCCGGGTGGCGGGCCAGGACCGCGCCGGTGCGGCCGTCGACGACCACGTCGTGCCCGTCGGCCAGCCGGCCGAGGCGGACGAGGTGGTCCGCCTGCGGGACGGCCGGGTCCGCGTCGTACTCGGCGAGGGTCGGCAGGGCGATCTCGTCGGCGTCGAGACGGAACGGGAAGGCGGCCTCGGGCAGGCCCGTCTCGCGCAGGAAGCGGCGGGTGGGCTCGTGGGTGAGGGACGCCGGGAAGTCGATGTCCTCGAAGCGGGCCACGCGGCCCGGCCGAACTCCCGCTCCAGCAGCCGGGGCGGCAGGTCCAGGGCCGGGGCGGACTCCGGGCCGCGGCCCGCGGCCAGGACCAGGCATCCGATCAGCGCGGCCGCCCGCCAGAACAGCGGCGCCTCGCAGCCCGCCGGCGGGCGCCGGGAGGCGCCGCGCGTCCAGGACGGGTCGTCCGCCGCCGTCGCGAACCGGACCAGGGTCAGCGGCGACGGCCTCCGCGCCGCCCGCGTCGTCGTGTCCCCCGTGGCGCCCCGCATGCCCCGTGCATCGTCTCCCCGCGTCCGTGCGTGCCCGTGCGCGGTGGGCACGGCACCCGTCCCACCGCTTCGCACCCTACGCCCCGCCACTGACAACGCCCTGTCGCCGGCGGCACGTCCGCACCGGACGGCGGGCCGGTGTCAGCCGGCGGTCACCACCGCGGCCTGCGGGCGGATCGGCAGGCGGTTGACCGGGCGTCCCGTCGCCGCGCGCACCGCCGAGGCGACCGCCGCCGGCGAGGCCACCACCGGCACCGCGCTGACCGCCTTCGCCCCGAACGGCGCGACCACGTCCCGTTCCTCGACGAGCTTCACGATCCGGATGTCGGGCGCGTCCAGCGCGGTCGGCAGGGCGTAGCCGGTCAGGTCGGGGTGGCGGACCAGACCGCGCGGGGAGCGCAGGTTCTCGGTGAGCGCGATGCCCACGCCCTGGGTGACGCCGGCCTCGATCCGGGCGGTGAGCTGGGCGGGGTTCAGGACCCGCCCGACGTCCTGGGCGACGGCCAGTTCCACGACCCGCACCGAGCCGATCTCGATGTCGACGTCCACGACCGCGCGGACCGCGCAGAACGCCATGCCGACGAAGGCGTCGCCCTGCCCGGACTCGTCCAGCGGCTCGGTGGGGTGCGGCCGGCACTGGGCGGTGGCCCACAGCTCCTTGCCGTCCAGCGCCTCGGCGACCGTCGTCGACAGCACCCCGTCGTACGAGGTGATCTTGCCGTCGGTGATCTGGAGCAGCTCGGTCGACATGCCGAACTTGTGGGCGAGCGGCTGGAGGAGCTGGGTGCGGACCATCTTCGCGGCGCGCTCCACCGCGCCGCCCGACACCCAGGTGTGGCGGCCCCGGCAGCCGGCGCCCGCCGGCGGCTGGTCGGTGTCGACGGGCGCCACATGCACCTCGTCGACACCGAGGGTCTCCTGCACGATCTGCCGGGCCAGGGTCGTGAAGCCCTGCCCCGTCTCGACGGCGGCGCACAGCACCGTCGCGACGCCGTTGTTCACCTTCACGGTGGCCGTGGAGACCTCGTCGGCGCCCTCCGCGCCGAGCATGTGGACCATGCCGATGCCGTAGCCCACGCCCCGGCGCACCGCGCCCGGTTCACCCGCGCCCTCGGGGCCGCCGGGCAGCAGCCACTCGTCCTCGGGGGTGTCCTTGGGCAGCGGCGGGAGCGGGAAGTCGCGGACGGCCTGGAGGAGTTCGGCGACCGGCGCCGGGCAGGTGACGGTCTGGCCGGTGGGCAGCACGTCGCCGGTGGCCATGACGTTGCGCAGCCGCACCTCGGCCGGGTCCAGGCCCAGCTTCTTGGCGATCTTGTCCATCTGCGCCTCGTACGCGGCGCACACCTGCATGGCGCCCTCGCCGCGCACATGGCCCGACGGCGGGTTGTTGGTGCGCACCGCCCAGCCCTCGATGAACGCGTTCGGCACCACGTAGGGGCCGCAGGCGAACGCGACGGCGGCGGCCAGGGCGTCGGAGGAGGTGTCGGCGTACGCGCCCGCGTCGAGCAGGATCTGCGCCTCGACCTTCACCAGGCGGCCCTCGGCGTCCGCGTGGTGGCGGTAGCGCAGCAGGGTGGGGTGGCGGTGGGTGTGGCCGAGGAAGGACTCCTCGCGCGTGGCGGTCAGCTTCACCGGGCAGCCGGTCTTCAGCGCCAGCAGGCCCAGCGGCAGCTGGAAACCCTGGTCCTCGCGGTCGGCGGTGGCGCCCGGCACCCCGGTGACCACGATCTTCACCCGTTCGGGGGACAGGCCGAAGCAGGCGGCGGCCGTGTCGCGGTCGGCGTGCGGGTCGGTGGACGCCAGGTACAGCTCCACTCCCCCGTCGGGGCGCGGCACGGCGAGACCGGCCTCGGCGCCGATGGGGGCCGGGTCCTGGCGGCCGATGCGGTACAGGCCCTCGACGACGACCTCGCCGGCCGCCTCCGGGTCGCCGTGCCGGAGCGGGATGTGCCGGATCAGATTGCCGTCGGGGTGCAGCGGCTCGGCCTCGAAGGCCTGCTCGGGGTCGGTGACCGGGTCCAGCACCTCGTACTCGACGATGACGGCGGCGGCTGCCATCCGCGCGGTGTCCGGGTGGTCGGCGGCGACGGCGGCGATGGGCTCGCCGTGGTGTCGTACGACCTCGGAGGCGAAGACGGGACGGTCCGCCCGGCCGCGTCCGTGCAGCGGCGTGCCGGGGACGTCCTCGTGGGTGACGACCGCCCGGACGCCGGGCATCTCGCGCGCGTGGGAGGTGTCGATGGACACGATGCGCGCGTGCGGGTGCGGGGAGCGCAGCACGGCCGCCCACAGCAGGCCCTCGGCCCACAGGTCGGCGGCGTACGGAAAGGTGCCCTCCGTCTTGGCCCGCGCGTCGGCGGGCGGCAGGGAGGCGCCGAGGCCGTGCGGGATCGGCTCGGGGCGGCGGTCGCCTCCGCGGTCCCCGCGGCCTCCGCGGTGGCTGCTTCGTTGCTCACGCGTGGCCTCCGTCCTGGCCGTACGGCGTGTCGCCGTGAGGGTGGTCGTCGTCCTGGTACCGGTCGTCCCCGGGTGGTCGCCGTGGGGATCGCCGGGCGCGGCCTGGGCGGGTGCCGCGGTCCCGAACACCGAGGCGTGGACGCCGCCCGCGCCCGGGCCCGCCTGGTGCGGGATGCGGGGTTCGCCGTCGCCGGACGGGTCCTGGCCGGCGGCCGCGTCGGCCGCGGCGAGGGCCTCGCGCTCGGCGACGACCTCCTCGACGGCCCGCAGCACGCCCCGGTAGCCGGAGCAGCGGCACAGGTTGCCGCACAGGGCCTGACGGGCCTCCAGCCGGGTCGGCGCCGGGTTCCCCTCCAGCAGGTCGTGCACGGTCATCGCCATGCCGGGCACGCAGAAGCCGCACTGCACCGCCCCGCACCGGGCCAGCGCCCGCTGCACGTCGGAGGGCCGGCCGTCGGCGGCCAGGCCCTCGACCGTGCGGACCTCGCTGCCCGCCGCGGTCACGGCCGGCACCAGGCAGGAGGCGACCAGGCGCCCGTCGACCTGCACGTTGCACGCGCCGCACTCGCCCTGCGAGCAGCCGTCCTTGGCCCCCGCGAGCCCGAGCCGCTCGCGCAGCACGTACAGCAGCGACTCGCCGATCCAGGCGTCGGTCACGGGCGGTCGGTGCCGTTGACGCGCAGCACGTACGAGGCGAGGGGGTGCTCCGCGTGAGCGCCGGCGGGGGCCGGCCCGGCACCGTCACCGGCGGCCCCGGAGGCGGATACGGCCCCCTCCGGCCCGGCGTCGGCGTCCGCCCGGGGACGGCGTCCGGCGTGGCGCCCGAGTCCGGCGTGGGGCCGGCGTCGGGACGGGACTCGGCGTCGGCTTCGGGGCGGGACTCGGCCTCGGCGTCGGGGGCGGCGTCACCGGGCCGGGCGCCGGGCTCGGAGCGGTCACCGGCGCCGGGCTCACCGCCTGCCGCGGACCGGGCGCCGGGGTCGGCGTCGGGGCCGGGCGCGGCGTCGGGGCCGCCGGGTCGGCGTCGGTGGTCTGTCCGGTGCCCGGGGCGTGCTCGGCGTCGGGGGCGTGCGCGGTGCCGGCGTCGGGGGCCTGACCGGTGCCGGGGGCGTGCGCGGCGTCGGAGCCGGCCGCGGATTCGGCCGCCGCCACGGGCGCGGGACCGGCCTCCGCCACGGGCGCGGGACCCGTCTCCGCCACGGGCTCGGGGCCGGCCTCGGGACCGGCGTGGGCCCCGGGTGCCGAGCCGGTGCCGGGCTCCGCCCCGGCGCCCGGGTCGGTCCCGGCCTCGGGGCGGGAGGCGGCGGGGCCGGGCGCGTGCCCGCCGCCGGGACGGTGCTCGTCCTCGGGCCGGGCCGGTGTCCGGGCTCGGGCCGGGCGTCCCCGGGTGCTCCGGTGGATGCCTCCGCCCCCGTGTCCCCCGCCTGCTCCGGCTCCTGCCGCTCCGGCGCCGGCGCGCCCTGAGGCGCCCCCGCCTCCTGCGGTTCCGTCACCACGGGCGCCACGGGCTCCCGCACGCCCCCGGACGCGGCGGAACCGCCCTCCGGGACGCCGGGGCCGGGAACGGCTCGGCCGACGGCCCGGCGGGGCCCTCGGGAGCCGCCACGGCACCGTCCCGCTGCTCGGCGGGGTGCCCGGCCGCGTGCTCGGCGGGGTAGTCGGCCGCGTGGTCCGCGGGGTGCCCGGGCCCGGTCGGCCGGCCGTGCGCGGCGGGGCGGACCACGGCTGCCCCACCTCCTGCGCCGCCCAGGGCGCGGGGGCGCCGCCGGCAGGGTGGCCGGGGCCGTGCCGCCCCACTGCTCGGCCAGCGACGAGGCGGTGAACTCGCCCGACTCGTCCGGGAGGTCGCCCCCGGCGACGGGGATGGACCACTGCCCGGTCACGTCGTGGCCGGGCGCGCCGCCGCCCGCGGAGCCGTCCACGGCCGCGGCCTCGGCCTCCGGCACGGCCCCCGAGAAGTCCCAGTGCCCGGTGGCGGCCGGCGGATGGCCGTAGCCGTGCTCGGCGCCGTACTGCTGCCCGGCCGCGCCGTAGGGGTCCTGCTGCTGGTAGCCGGCGTCCGCGCCGTAGGGGTCCGGCGCCTGCTGCCGGGCGTCCGGGACGTGCCACTGGGCGCCGTCGACGGGCGCGGCCGGCATCGTCCAGGTGCCGGTGGCCGCGGGGTCGGTGCCGGTGGTGGCGGGCGTGACCGTTATCTGCGGCGGCGTGTAGCCGTGGCCGGGGCGGCGAGCGGGCTCTCGTGGGCCTCCAGCAGCGCGTCCACGCCGCCCTCGGGAGCTGGACGAAGGCGGTGGCGCCGTCGTCGTAGTCCCCCTGGGGCAGCGGGTCCCAGCGGCCGCCCTGGGCGGCGCCCTCCGGGTGCCGGTCTCCGTGCTGGTCGTCGCTCACGTCAGCGCCCTCCCCAGTGCTCGTCGGGCCAGCGCGGCGACGGTGCGCCGCAGGTGCAGTACGGCGGGCGGAAGCTGCTGCGGGGAGCCGTCCTCGGCCGGCGCGGGGTCGGGGATGCAGGCCGCGGCGACGTACTCGCCGAAGGCGTGCACGGCCTCGGGCACGATCGCCCGGTCGTTGTCCCAGTCGATGAGCCCGCCGACCCACTGCTCGGCCTCCAGGGGCCGCAGCGGCATCGGCGCGATGGCGCCCACCGCGCACCGCACGCCGCGCCGGGCCGGGTCCAGCACCAGCGCCACGGAGGCGACCGCCCGCCCGGGCCCGGTCCGTCCGGTGGCCTTCAGGAAGACCTGGGGGCGTGCAGCAGCGGTACGCGCACGTAGCCGATGAGTTCACCCGCGCGAAGCATCTCCATGCCGGCCAGCAGGTGCGACACCGGGATCTCCCGGCGCGCTCCGCCCGGGCCCGCGATGATCAGCGTGGCCTCCAGGGCGGCCAGCACCGGCAGTGCGTCGCCCGTGGGGGCGGCCGAGGCGATGTTGCCGCCGAGGGTGCCCGCGTTGCGGATCTGCGGCGGCCCGGCCGCGCGGGCGGCGGCGGCGAGGGCCGGGATCAGGGCGGCGAAGTCGGGGCGCCCCATGCGGGCGTGGGTCAGACCGGCGCCGAGCAGTGCGTGGCCGTCCTGGTACTGCCAGCCGCGGATCTCGTTGATGCGGCCGAGCCCGACCAGCGCGGCGGGCCTGAGCTGCCCGGAGTTGACGGCGGCCATCAGGTCCGTGCCGCCGGCCACGGGCACGGCGGCGGGCACGGCGGTGAGCGCCGCCACGGCCTCGTCCAGGGTCGCGGGCAGCGTGACGGCCTGCGCCGCCTGCGGTGCGTGCGTGCTCAAACCGGCTGCCCCTTCCCGCTGTCCCACCTGGTCCCGCCTGTGCTGCCGTACGGTACGTGCTGACAGGGCGGACGTGGCAACTCTGGCACATCTTCGCGAGGGCCGGACGCGGGGGTCCGCTAGGGGCATTCGCCCACCTCGTCGGCGAGATGGTCCGTTTTCGCACGGCATCGACGGGGTTCGCCGATGCCGTACGGATTGGCACTCTTCGGTGAAGATCGGGGAGTTGTTTCCGGCTTGTTCGATCCCGTCCGCTCGGCCGGATCCCGCGCGGTCGGCCGCGACCGCCTACCTGTTGGGCGGGGGGCCGTCGATCGGGCGGCCGAGCACGCCGGGGCGGCGCTGCCACGGCCGCGGTCCGGTGGGCGGCCGGTAGGCCACGCCGAGGGCGTCGAGCCGGCGGTAGTGGGCGGCCATCCGGCGCTCGAAGTCGGCGAAGTCCCGTGCGGCCGGGGCCGGCAGGGCGCTCCAGGCGACCTCGGCGAAGGCGGCGAGCCGGGGAAGGCCTGGTAGTCCACGCGCGCGGGGTCCTCCATCACCTCGGTCCACAGGTTGGCCTGCGTCCCCAGGACGTGCCGGGCCTCCCGCGGCGTCAACGCCGGGGGAACGGGCTCGAACCGGTAGACGTCCTCCAGGGTGCGCACGTACCCGATCGGCACCGGCTCGTCCGCGCCCGCGTCCTGCCGGTGGTCCAGATAGACGTGCTGCTCGGGACACATGACGACGTCGTGCCCGGCCCGGGCGGCGGCGATCCCGCCGGCGTACCCGCGCCAGGACGACACGGCCGCCCCGTCGGCGAGGCCGCCCTCCAGGATCTCGTCCCAGCCGATGAGCCGGCGTCCGCGCTCGGTGAGCCAGCGGTCGAAGTGCCGGACGAACCAGGACTGGAGCTCGTCCTCGTCGGCGAGCCCGAGTTCCTTGATGCGCGCCTGCGCGGCCGGCGAGCGCCGCCACTGGTCCTTGGGGCATTCGTCGCCGCCGATGTGGACGAACTCCGAGGGGAACAGGGCGAGGACTTCCTCGAACACCCCCTCGTAGAAACGCAGGGTCTCCTCGGTGGGGCGAGGACGTTCGGTGAAACACCCCAGGTGTCCCAGACCGACAGGGCGGTGGTGTCGACGACGTCGGTGTTGCCGAGTTCCGGATATGCCGCGATGGCAGCCTGCGAGTGTCCGGGCACGTCGATTTCGGGGACGACGGTGATGTGCCGTTCGGCGGCGTAGGCGACGATCTCGCGGATGTCGTCCTGGGTGTAGTGACCGCCGTGGGGTTTGTCCTCCCAGAGCGGCGAGGCGCGGTGCCCGAATTTGGTGCGGGCCCGCCAGGAACCGGTCTCGGTCAGCTTCGGGTACCGCTCGATCTCCACCCGCCAGCCCTGATCGTCCGTCAGATGGAAGTGGAAGACGTTGAGTTTGTGGGCGGCCATGAGATCCAGGTAGCGCAGCACGCCGTCCTTGGGCATGAAGTGCCGGGCGACGTCGAGCATCAGGCCGCGCCAGCGGAAGCGGGGGCGTCCCGGACGTCGGCCGGCGGCAGCCTCCAGGTCCGGCCGGGCAGCGGCGCGCGCCGGAAGGCGTCGGGCCGAGGAGCTGGCGCAGCGTCTGGGTGCCCCAGAAGAGGCCGGCCGGCCCGCCGCCGGCCAGCCGCACACCGGACGGCCCGGTCTCGAGGTGGTAGCCCTCCGGGTCCAGGCCCGTGTCGAGGGACAGGCGGATCGTGGCGCCCTCGTCGTCGCCGTCGCCGGTCACGGGGTCCAGCGGCAGGCCGGTGGCGGCGCCCAGCGCGGCGCGCAGCCGGCGCCCGGCCTCCTCCGTCCCCGGTCCGGTCGCCACCCGGGTGCCGGGGCCCAGTTCGACGCCGGCCCCTCACGGACCGTCGTCTGCCGCGGCCGGGGAATCAGATCCATCGCATGAGCCCTTCGCGAGTAGGAGGAATGCCGGCACCGGATCCGCCGGAATTCCGCGGTGCCCGGATCGCGAACGCCGGCGAGAAGGCGATGCGCGGCGGGACGGGCGGGCCCGGTGCGTTCGGCGGACGGAAGTCCCGCGGCAGGGAAGAACGGCGGGGAGCGCTTCCACGGGCCTCCTCCGGGCCGCCGGGAACAGGGCCGGCGGGTTGGGCCGGAAGCGGAACGGGAAAACGCCGCACGGCCGCCGTGCGGGAAACGCGAGCGGTGCCGAGGCGGTCACGACGGCGCGCGTCGCGAGAAGCCCGCGGGGAAATCACCGGCCGAATTCCCGCCGTTTCCCCGGCCCCGCGGAACGCGTACGGACAGGGCGCCGAGGGGCACGGCCGGCACCCGGCGGCCAGGGGCGCGGCCGGCCGGAGGGCGAGCTGCACGCCAGAGCACCTCCCGGGCACGCGTTGCGCCATGCGCCATGGCGATTCCGCTCCGCACACCTCACAGGAGGCTAGGGAGCGCGGGAGCCGGCCACAAGAGGTCTGGACCATTTCGTGACATGCGAAGGCCCCCGGGCGCGCGGGACGCACCCCGGGGCCGAGCCTCTGTCGCCGGTCTTCGCCGGGCCGGGCGGAGGCTACTTCTTGTCGCCGCCCTTGCCCTCGTCGCCGCCGGCGCCCATGGACTCGTAGATCTCCTTGCACATGGGGCACACCGGGTACTTCTTCGGGTCGCGGCCCGGTACCCAGACCTTGCCGCAGAGCGCCACGACGGGGGTGCCGTCGAGGGCGCTCGCCATGATCTTGTCCTTCTGGACGTAGTGGGCGAAGCGCTCGTGGTCGCCGTCGCCGTGGGACACCTGCGGCGTCGGCTCTACGAGGGTCCCCGTACCAGTCCCGCGCTCGGGCTCGAGAGTGCTCATAAACGCCAAGGGTACTGAAGCTCACACGCTTCAGTTGAGCGACGGGTCGTCCGGGTACGTCGCCACCATCGCCAGCTCGTTGCGCTGGCGGCGCAGCACTTCGCGCCAGAGCCGCTCCGGGGACGGGGAGGACACGTCGCCGGGCTCGGACTCCACCACGTACCAGGCGCCGTCGGTCAGCTCGTCCTCCAGCTGGCCCGGGCCCCAGCCGGCGTACCCGGCGAAGATCCGCAGGGAGCCCACGGCGGAGGCCAGCAGCTCCGGCGGGGCCTCCAGGTCCACCAGGCCGATCGCCCCGTGCACCCGGCGCCAGCCCAGCGGGGCGGCCTCGCCGTCGGCGTCGCCGGGGACGACGGCGACGCCGAGGGCCGAGTCGAGGGAGACCGGGCCGCCCTGGAAGACGACGCCGGGCTCGCCGGCGAGGTCCGCCCAGCCCTCGAGGATGTCGCCCACGCCGACCGGCGTCGGACGGTTGAGGACGACACCGAGGGAGCCCTCCTCGTCGTGGTCGAGGAGGAGCACCACCGCACGGTCGAAGTTCGGGTCCGCCAGGGCGGGTGTGGCCACGAGCAGCCGCCCTGTGAGCGAGGACACCTCGGTCATGCCAGACATGATCCCGCATGGGACCGCCGATGGGAGGCAATCGGGGCACGGGAGTGAGGGGCAGGTCAGGCGCACCGGTGCGGCCCCCGCGCACGCGCGCCGGTGGTGACCCCATGTGCCCGTCGCGGAACGGTTCGTGTTGTGACAGACCTGCGACGGTCCCGGGTGGTGCGTGGGCTTACAGAACGGGGGTGGAGGACGACTACCCTTTCCCTCCTGGCCCCTGCCCAACCCCACGGAACGCGAGATTCATGACCGTCAACGGCGCTGATGACGTACTGCTTGTCCACGGCGGAACCCCGCTCGAGGGCGAGATCCGTGTCCGCGGTGCGAAGAACCTCGTACCGAAGGCCATGGTGGCCGCGCTGCTCGGCAGCGCTCCGAGCCGGCTGCGGAACGTGCCGGACATCCGCGACGTGCGCGTCGTCCGCGGGCTGCTGCAGCTGCACGGGGTGACGGTCCGTCCGGGTGAGGAGCCCGGCGAGCTGGTGCTCGACCCGACGCACGTGGAGTCCGCCAACGTCGCCGACATCGATGCCCACGCGGGGTCGAGCCGTATCCCGATCCTGTTCTGCGGCCCGCTGCTGCACCGCCTCGGGCACGCCTTCATCCCGGGCCTCGGCGGCTGCGACATCGGCGGCCGGCCCATCGACTTCCACTTCGACGTGCTGCGCCAGTTCGGCGCGACGATCGAGAAGCGGGCGGACGGGCAGTACCTGGAGGCGCCGCAGCGGCTGCGCGGCACCAAGATCCGGCTGCCGTACCCGTCGGTCGGCGCCACCGAGCAGGTGCTGCTGACGGCCGTGCTCGCCGAGGGCGTCACGGAGCTGTCCAACGCGGCCGTGGAGCCGGAGATCGAGGACCTGATCTGCGTCCTGCAGAAGATGGGCGCGATCATCGCGATGGACACCGACCGGACCATCCGCATCACCGGTGTGGACAAGCTCGGCGGCTACAACCACCGTGCCCTGCCGGACCGTCTGGAGGCCGCCTCCTGGGCGTCCGCGGCGCTGGCGACCGAGGGCAACATCTACGTCCGCGGCGCCCAGCAGCGGTCGATGATGACGTTCCTGAACACCTACCGGAAGGTGGGCGGCGCCTTCGAGATCGAGGACGAGGGCATCCGCTTCTGGCACCCGGGCGGCCAGCTGAAGTCCATCGCGCTGGAGACGGACGTGCACCCCGGTTTCCAGACCGACTGGCAGCAGCCGCTGGTGGTGGCGCTGACGCAGGCCACGGGGCTGTCCATCATCCACGAGACGGTCTACGAGTCCCGCCTCGGCTTCACCTCCGCCCTGAACCAGATGGGCGCCCACATCCAGCTCTACCGCGAGTGCCTCGGCGGTTCCCACTGCCGCTTCGGGCAGCGCAACTTCCTGCACTCGGCGGTCGTGTCGGGCCCGACGAAGCTGGAGGGCGCCGACCTGGTCATCCCCGACCTGCGCGGCGGCTTCTCCTACCTCATCGCCGCCCTGGCCGCCCAGGGCACGTCCCGCGTCCACGGCATCGACCTGATCAACCGGGGCTACGAGAACTTCATGGAGAAGCTCGTGGAGCTGGGCGCGAAGGTCGAACTGCCCGGCAAGGCGCTCGGCTGACCGACGGCCCGCCACGACGCCGATGGGGCGGCCACCCGGACTCGGGTGACCGCCCCATCGGCGTTGTGGTGTGCGCCCCGGAGAGGGGCGCGGGGAACTGCGCGGCCAGCCGCGGCCGGCCCGCAGTCGCCCGTGACGCCCAGCCGGTACGGCGTGCGGGCGCCCTTACTTGCCCTTGGCGGCTTCCTTGAGCTTGCTGCCCGCGGAGACCTTCACGCTGTAGCCGGCCGGGATCTGGATCGGCTCGCCGGTCTGCGGGTTGCGAGCGGTGCGAGCGGCACGGTGGGTGCGCTCGAAGGTGAGGAAGCCGGGGATGGTGACCTTCTCGTCGCCCTTGGAGACGATGTCGCCGACGACGTCGGCGAACGCGGCCAGCACGGCGTCGGCGTCCTTGCGGGTCACCTCGGCGCGGTCGGCCAGCGCGGCCACCAGCTCACTGCGGTTCATGTTGTTACTCCCGTGTTCTTCTTGCCGTTGCGGCGTGCCACGCGGCGGGGCCGCATGATGGGCACGGCCAAGCCGATGCTGCCAGGGTCCCCGGTGAGGTCCCGGACCCGGGTCCGTCGTCAGACCCTCGCGCCCAGGGAGGCATCCTGCCTCCACCTGCGGCGGTAAAGCCAATCCGGCACCCCCAGGAGTCGTGAGAACACCCTTGGGAGTCACACGATGAGAGGGCCTGAGCCTGGCCGCCACATTAGAGGGCCCCGCGGCTCCGCCGGTTCCGCGACGCGCCGGTGCGGCGGCCGTGAAGATCCTCACAGCCGCCGCGGCGCCCGCGTCAGGCGGTGGCGCCGGCCGCCTTCGCCGCCTCGCGGACCGCGCCGGCGACGGCACCGGCGACCTTGTCGTTGAAGACGCTCGGGACGATGTAGTTGGGGTTCAGCTCGTCCTCGGTCACCACGTCGGCGAGGGCCTGCGCGGCGGCCAGCATCATCTCGGTGTTGACGGTGCGGGACTGGGCGTCCAGCAGGCCGCGGAAGACGCCCGGGAAGACCAGCACGTTGTTGATCTGGTTGGGGAAGTCGGAACGGCCGGTGGCCACAACGGCCGCCGTCTGACGGGCGATTGCCGGGTCGACCTCGGGGTCGGGGTTCGCGAGCGCGAACACGATGGCGCCGTCGGCCATGGCGGCCACGTCGTCGCCGTCGAGGACGTTGGGGGCCGAGACGCCGATGAAGACGTCGGCGCCGCGCACGGCCTCCTTCAGAGTGCCGGTGAGGCCCTCGGGGTTGGTGTTGTCGGCGATCCAGCGCAGGGCCGACTCGGGGGCGGCGTCGACGAGGTCCTCGCGGCCGGCGTGCACCACGCCGTGGATGTCGGCGACGACGGCGTTCTTCACGCCGGCGGCGAGCAGCAGCTTGAGGATGGCCGTACCGGCCGCGCCGGCGCCGGACATGACGACGCGGACGTTCTCGATGCCCTTGTCGACCACGCGCAGCGCGTTGGTGAGGGCGGCGAGGACGACGATGGCGGTGCCGTGCTGGTCGTCGTGGAAGACCGGGATGTCCAGGGCCTCGCGCAGCCGGGCCTCGATCTCGAAGCAGCGGGGGGCGGAGATGTCCTCCAGGTTGATGCCGGCGAAGCCCGGGGCGATCGCCTTGACGATCTCGACGATGGCGTCGGTGTCCTGGGTGTCCAGGCAGATCGGCCAGGCGTCGATGCCGCGAACCGCTTGAACAGGGCCGCCTTGCCCTCCATGACCGGCAGCGCGGCCTTCGGGCCGATGTTGCCCAGGCCCAGCACCGCGGAGCCGTCGGTGACGACCGCGACGGAGTTGCGCTTGATGGTCAGGCGGCGGGCGTCCTCGGGGTTCTCGGCGATGGCCATGCAGACGCGGGCCACGCCGGGCGTGTAGACCATGGAGAGGTCGTCGCGGTTGCGGATGGGGTGCTTCGACGCCATCTCGATCTTGCCGCCGAGGTGCATGAGGAACGTACGGTCCGAGACCTTGCCCAGCGTGACGCCCTCGATGCCGCGCAGCTTCTCGACGATCTCGTCGGCGTGCGCGGTCGAGCTGGCCGCGATGGTGACGTCGATCCGGAGCTTCTCGTGGCCCGACGCGGTGACGTCGAGGCCGGTCACCGAGCCTCCGGAGGACTCCACGGCGGTGGTGAGCTGCGAGACGGCGGTTCCGCTCGCGGGCACCTCCAGCCGGACCGTCATCGAGTACGAGACGCTGGGCGCCGTTGCCATGGCCGACTTCCTCTGCTTTCACCGTATGGCTGTGTTGTGCCGTCCGATCGTCGCACCTACCGCCCAGTACCTGTTAGCCACCCCGGATTGCGAACGTTTTGTTCGCGCGCCGCTCGGCCAGCGGTAGCCGTCTTTCGGAAAACGACTTCCACCATACGAGAAGTTCGGGGTCTACGGAAGACCGGCGGGAGACCGAGGGGCGTACGGCACCGCAGGGGCGCCCGGACCGGCGGGGGACGGGAGAAAGTGGACCGGACGGGGGAATGGCCATGCGGCGATCGTTTGTTACCGTGGATGTGGCACCGGCTCGATCCAAGCCCCCGGGCCCAACCTTCGTCGCTTCGAGCGACCACTTGCCGCGAGGCGAGCATGGCGGGTCGGTGCCACTTGGACGTCACACGTGAGGCCCGCACCGTCGCCGGTGCGGGCCTCACGTCGTCCCGCTCAGTCGCGCAGCAGGTCCGGCACCCCGGCCGCGTCCGGCTCGTCCCGCTCCCCGGAGACGACCGTCAGCCGCTGGGTGGCCCGGGTCAGGGCGACGTACAGCACGCGCAGCCCGGCCGGCGACTCGTCCGCGATCTCGGCCGGCGAGACCACCACCGTCGCGTCGTACTCCAGGCCCTTGGCCTCCAGGCTGCCGAGCGCCACCGCCCGGTCGCCGAGCCCGTCCAGCCAGCGCCGGGCCTCCTCGCGGCGGTTCATCGCCACCACGACCCCGACCGTGCCGTCCACCCGGTCCAGCAGGCGCGCCGTCTCCTCCCGGACGGTGGCGGCGAGCGTGTCCCCGGCCACCGCGAAACGCGGGCGCACCCCCGTGGAGCGCACCGCCGACGGCGCCTCGGAGCCCGGCATGGCCAGGGCGAGCACCTTGGCGGCCAGCTCGGCGATCTCGGCCGGGTTGCGGTAGTTCACCGTCAGCCGGAAACGGCGGCGCGGTCTGCTGCCCAGGGCCTCGTCGCGGGCCTCGGCCGCCTCGTCCGGGTCGGACCAGGACGACTGGGCCGGGTCGCCGACGACCGTCCAGGTGGCCTGCCGGCCGCGGCGGCCGACCATGCGCCACTGCATCGGCGTGAGGTCCTGCGCCTCGTCGACGATGACGTGGGCGTACTCGGTGCGCTCCTGGGCCAGGCGCTCGGCGCGCTCGCGCCGGCTCTCCTCGCGCTGCGGCATCAGCTCCTCCAGGCCCGTGAGCTGGTCCAGCGGATCCAGTTCGCGCTTGCGGCGCGGGCGGGCCGGCGCGCCGAGGATCGCCTGGAGCTCGTCCAGCAGAGCGATGTCGTGCACGGAGTAGCCCTCGCGGCGCAGCGAGCGGGCGACCCGGCGGACCTCGCCGGGGTTGAGCACCCGGCGCGCCCAGCGGCCCAGGCGCCGTTCGTCGGCCATGGCCGTCAGCACCGCGGCCGGGGTCAGCTCCGGCCACCAGGCGTCGAGGAACGCCGTGAAGGAGTCCTCCGCCGAGACGTCCTCGTCGAAGGAGGAGCGCAGCTCGGCGGCGAGCTCGGGGTCGGTGTGCCGGGCGGCGGCGCCGGACTTCTCCCACAGGGCGTCCAGGAGCAGCTTGCGGGCGCGCGGGCGCAGCAGGTTGACCGGCGCGGTGCCGCCGAGGGCCGCGCGGCGGATACCGGCCAGCTCCTCGGCCTCCAGTTCGAGGCGGCGGCCGAAGGCGACGACCCGCAGCCGCTGCGGCGAATCGTTCAGCTCCAGGGCGCCGCGGGCGGCCTTGCGCAGCACCTTGAGCATGCGGGCGGAGCCCTTGGCGCGGGCGGTGCCCGGGAGTCGTGGAGCGTGGCCTCGGCGCCGTCGACCAGGGAGCCGATGGCCCGGATGGCGACCTGCCCCTCCTCCCCCAGCGACGGCAGCACACCCTCGGTGTACGCCACCAGCAGCGGGGTCGGGGAGACGATCAGGATGCCGCCCGCGTACCGTCGCCGGTCCTGGTAGAGCAGGTAGGCGGCCCGGTGCAGGGCGACGGCGGTCTTGCCGGTGCCGGGGCCGCCCTCGACGTAGGTGACGGAGGCGGCGGGGGCCCGGATCACCAGGTCCTGCTCGGCCTGGATGGAGGCGACGATGTCCCGCATGGTGTGCGTACGGGCGCGGCCGAGGGCGGCCATCAGGGCGCCGTCGCCGACCACCGGCAGCTCCTCGCCGTCGAGGCGGGCCGTGATCTCGGGGCGCATCAGGTCGTCCTCGACGCCGAGCACGCGCCGCCCCTTGGAGCGGATGACCCGGCGTCTGACCACCCGGCCCGGGTCGACCGGCGTGGAGCGGTAGAAGGGCGCGGCGGCGGGCGCCCGCCAGTCGATGACCAGCGGGGCGTAGTCCGCGTCCAGGACGCCGATACGGCCGATGTGGAGCGTCTCGGCGATGTCGGCGGTGTTGTCCTCCCGCACGGCGCCCTCGGCGGGCTCCACGGCCGTGTAGGCGCCGTCGGGGCCCTTCTTGCCGTCCTTGCCGAGGAGCAGGTCGATGCGGCCGAAGAGGAAGTCCTCGAACTCGTTGTTCAGCCGGTTCAGGTGGATGCCCGCCCGGAAGACCTGGGCGTCCCGCTCGGCCAGCGCGCCGGGCGTGCCGACCTGGCCGCGCCGGACGGCGTCGTCCATGAGGAACTCCGCCTCGTGGATCTTCTCCTCCAGGCGGCGGTACACCCGGTCCAGGTGTTCCTGCTCCACGCTGATCTCTCGGTCGCGTACGGAGTCGTGAACCGAGCCGACCGCTGAATCCTGTTGAGCCTGTGCGGCCACCGGGCCCCCTTCTGACGTGCTGGGCAGCCGTCAACCGTACGCGAAGGGGGCCACCGGAGGCTACGCGTCGACTTCCACGAGCCGCTTCCCGTCGAAGGTCATGACCTCGAAGTGATCGATCTGGTTGGGCTCGAAGGCGGCGCCGCCGTGGACGTACAGCGGCTTCTTGGCCTGCTCGGTGGTGGCACCCGGGATGCCGTAGCCCCAGTCCGGGACCGACCAGGACGTGACCGTCTCGCGCTCGCCGTTCTTGCCGACGGCGATCAGCGAGCACTTCTGGGGGCCCTTGACGTTCTTCAGCTCCAGGACGGCGTGCGTGCCCCAGGCCTTCTTCTCCACGGCGACGGTCGCACTGACCTGGGTGGCCGGGTCGGTGGCGCTGACCCGGTCCGGCATCGCGGCGAACGCGGACGCGGCGGGGCCGGCCTCCGGGGCCGCCTCGGTCTTCCGTCCGCCGCCTCCGTCGTCGCCGGCGGTGGTCGCCACGGCGGCGAAGGGGCCGCCGATGATCAGCGCGGCGGCCGTGCCCACCAGGTAGAGGTTGCGGCGCTTCTTGCGGGCGCGGCGCTCGGCGACCTCGTCGACGAGCTTCTCCGTCATCCGCGGGCCGGGCCGCGCCGACAGCGACTCGGCGATCTCCGGGGTGCCGGCGCCGGGCAGGTCCGCGAGGGCGGCCAGCATCGGCTCCATCCCGGCCAGCTCGTCGAGCTGCTGGGCGCACCACTCGCAGCCGGCGAGGTGCGCCTCGAACGCGGTCGCCTCGGCGTCGTCGAGGATGCCGAGGGCGTAGGCGCCGACGGTCTCGTGTTCGTTCGGCACCGGTGGTCCCTGCAGGGGGGTCATGGGTCCTGGGTTACCCGTGTCACCCGGGCCGTATCCCTGTCCGTGGCCGGGTACCTCTCCGCGGCCGGGTCCGTGTCCGTGGCCGGGTCCTTCTCCGTGGCCGGGTCCCTGGCCGTATCCCCGGAAGCCCCCGTGTCCGCCCATCACGCCGTCACCCCCCGCTCCTCCAGTGCCAGCTTCATCGACCGCAGGGCGTAGAACACCCGCGAACGCACGGTGCCGCTGGGTATGCCCAGCGTCTGGGCCGCCTCATTGACGGTACGCCCTTGAAGTACGTCTCGACGAGGACCTCCCGGTGGGCCGGGGTCAGGTCGTCGAGCGCGTCCGACAGCGTCATCAGCCACAGCGCCTTGTCGATCTCGTCCTCCGCGGGATGACCTCCAGCGGCGACGGATCGACCTCCTGCGGCCGGGCCTGCCGGCTGCGGTGGCCGTCGATGACGATGCGCCGGGCGACCGTCACCAGCCAGGGGCGTACCGAACCGGTCGCCCGATTGAGCTGACCGGCGTTCTTCCAGGCACGGATGAGCGTCTCCTGCACGACGTCCTCGGCGCGCTGCCGGTCCCCGCGACCAGTCGCAGCACGTACGCCAGCAGCGGGCCGGCGTGCTCCCGGTACAGCGCACGCATCAGCTCCTCGTCGGGTTCCGAGGGCTGCGAGGACATGCGATGTCGGGCCCTCGCTCCGCGTTCCTTGGCCACGACGGGATCCTTGCGCACGCCCACCTCCGATGTCCGGGGGTTCCCCGAGTCGGTCGCTCGCCCATCCGGTACGGACGCCGGGCGCCGGGTGTTCAACGGGAGGCGGCGGATTTCCGCGGGCGGCGAGACGAGCGGGACATGAGGCCACAAACCCCCCTCGCGCGAGACGGAAGTTCGCCGGACACCCCCTAGAGGGTGTCCGCGAAGTCGCGCCTGCCCCGCGACGCCTGGCACGCACTCTCGCCGCACCGGGCGAACCCCGAGTACGGCCCAGTACGCGGGCGTCCGCCCGGCACGCCGAGAGCACGCACCAGACGCCGCGAGGCCCGCCCTCCGGGCGGACGACGCGACTTCGCGGACACCCCCTAGGCGCGGGCGAGGGCGGTGCGGCGGCGGTGGCGGGCGACGCGTTCGCGGTTGCCGCAGATCTCGCTGGAGCACCAGCGCCGGCGGCGGCCCCGGGAGGTGTCCAGGTAGACGATGGGGCAGTTGTCGCCCTCGCACTGGCGCAGCGCCGCGCGGGCCACGGGGTCGGTGAGCAGGTCCACGGCGTCCCGGGCGACCGCGGCCACCAGCGCGCCGCACTCCGGCGGGCCGGTCAACTCCCGTACCAGGTCCCCGTCTTCGCCGGGCACGGCCCGCGGGCCGGGGGCGCGACCCGGGCCAGGTCGTTGACGCGGGCGAGCGCGAGGCCGCGCGGAGCGGGGGCGGGGACGGGGCGGGTGCCGGGGCGGGGCGGGTGTCGGGGGCGGGGCGGGTGTCCGGGGCGGGCGGGAGCGCACCAACGCCGCCGTGTGGGCGCGCAGTTCCCGGAACGCGGTCAGCCAGGACGGGTCGGCGTGGTCCAGCGGAGTGCCCGGCGGCACGAGTCCGCAGCCGGTGATCCAGGCCCGCAGCACCGCGACGGAGGTGAGCCGCTCGGCCGGATGGCTGGTGGTGAGGAGGTCCAGACAGATCCGCCCGGTGTCGAACCGCAGGTCGTAGGGGACGTGGCCGTACCGAGTGCCATGTGCCTGTCACCGCCCAGGGTTTCCCCAGCAGGAAGCAGAAGCGCTGCCTTCCACAGTGCCCGCCCGCCTCCTCCTCGGGAACCCCTCCCGCGACCGCCCCGGCGCACCGGCCCAAAGGCCCACCGGCCACCGGCCACCGGCCACCGGCCACCGGCGGGACGGTCCCGGACCGTCCCGGCAGGATCCCGGCACCGGCCGGGCGGCGGGCCGGGGACGGCCGGGCGGGGCCGGCACCGGCCAAGCGGGCCGGGACGGCCGGGCGGGGCCGGCACCGGCCAGGCGGGGCCGGGGACGGCCGGGCGGAGCAGGGACCGCGCCGGACGGAGCAGGGACCGCGCCGGACGGATCCGGGCCGGGACCGGCGGGCGGGGTCAGGGCCCGTCGGCGTACTTGGTGTCGGCGGACGGGTCCAGGGCGAGGCGGTAGCCGCGCTTGACGACGGTCTGGATCAGCTTCGGGCTGCCGAGGGCCGTGCGCAGCCGGGCCATCGCCGTCTCCACGGCGTGCTCGTCGCGCCCGGCGCCGGGCAGGGCGCGCAGCAGCTCCGCGCGGGACACCACCCAGCCGGGGCGCCGGGTCAGCGCGCGCAGCAGGGACATCCCGGCGGGCGGTACGGGCCGGAGTTCGCCGTCCACCAGCACCGCGTGCCCGCGCACCGCGACCTGGTGCCCGGCGACCGGGAACGTCCGCGCGCGGGCGGGCAGTTCCCGGCACAGCAGCTGGACGAGCGGGCCGAGCCGGAAGCGTTCGGGCTGGACGGTGTCGACCCCCCGCGCCTGCAACGGCAGCGCCGTGACCGGGCCGACGCAGGCCGGCAGCACGTCGTGGTCGAAGGCGGCCAGCAGCTCGGGCAGCAGCCCGCGCTCCTCGGCGCGGGTGAGCAGCGAGGCGGCGGCGGGCGCGCTGGTGAAGGTCACGGCGTCCACGCCCCGCGAGACGGCGGCGTCCAGCAGCCGGTCGACGGGGCCGATGTCCTCCGGCGGCAGCCACCGGTAGACCGGCACCCCGACGACCTCGGCGCCGCCCGCCCGCAGCGCCTCCACGAACCCGGGCAGCGGCTCGCCGTGCAGCTGGACGGCGACGCGGCGCCCGTCGACGCCCTCGGCCAGCAGCCGGTCCAGCACCTCGGCCAGGGACTCGGACGACGGCGACCACCGCTCGGTCAGCCCGGCCGCCCGGACCGCGCCCTTCACCTTGGGTCCGCGGGCCAGCAGCTCCACCGTGCGCAGCCGCTCCAGCAGGGCCTCGCCGAGCCCCCAGCCGTCGGCGGCCTCCACCCAGCCCCGGAAGCCGATGGCGGTGGTGGCGACCACCACGTCGGGCGCCTGGTCGATGATCTCCTTGGTCGCGGCGAGCAGTTCGCTGTCGTCGGCCAGCGGCACGATCCGCAGCGCGGGGGCGTGCAGGACGGCCGCGCCGCGCCGGGTCAGGAGGGCGCCCAGCTCGTCGGCCCGGCGGGCGGCGGTCACGCCCACCGTGAAGCCGGCCAGCGGGCCGTGGTCCGGTCGCTGCTGTTCGTCGTCCATGGCACTCGCCCCGCTCCGATGGTTCCTTGTCACCCGTCGTTCACACCAGGTGCCGACCGAGCCTGTCAACGGCTCGTGACAGGCCGGGTTCGGTCGTATGTCACCAGTGTTACGTCACGGCCCGTCCCTCTCGGCGTCACACCTCGGCATAGCTGAGCTGCGGTTTCGCCTCGGTCGCGGCGCCGTCGCGGGGCGGCCGGGGGCGGAGCGGCGAAGGTATACGGCCCAGGTGACCGCGAAGCAGGCGGCGTAGAAGGCGAGGAAGGCGACGAAGGCGCCGGTGCCGGAGCCGTGGGAGAGGAAGGACTGCCGGAAGGCGAGGTTGATGCCGACGCCGCCGAGCGCGCCCACGGCCCCGATGAGCCCCATGGAGGCCCCGGACAGGCGCCGCCCGTAGGACGCGGCCTCCTCGCCCCGCAGCCCCAGTGCCCGCGCCTTGGCCTGGAAGATGCCCGGGATCATCTTGAACGTCGAGCCGTTGCCGAGCCCGCTGAGCACGAACAGCACGACGAACGCGGCGACGAACAGGTGCAGGGACTTCTGCATGGAGGCGACGATCAGGACGGCGGTGGCGGCGCCCATGGCGACGTAGGTCCCCAGCGTGATCCGCGCCCCGCCGTACCGGTCGGCGAGCCGCCCGCCGACGGGCCGGACGAGCGAGCCCAGCAGCGGACCGATGAAGGTGAGGTACGCCGCCTGCAGCGGGGTCCGCCCGAACTGGCTCTGCAGCACCTGCCCGAAGGCGAAGCTGTAGCCGATGAACGACCCGAACGTGCCGATGTACAGGAAGGCCATGATCCAGGTGTGGCGGTCGCGGGCGGCGTCCCGGGCGGCGCCGGTGTCGTTCCGTACGGAGGCGATGTTGTCCATGTACAGCGCGGAGAGGGTGGCGGCGACGACGATGAGCGGGATGTAGATCCCGAGCAGCACGCGCGGACCGCCGCCCGCGCCGATGATGGCGAGCGCGACGAGCTGGATGACGGGCACCCCGATGTTGCCGCCGCCCGCGTTCAGCCCGAGCGCCCAGCCCTTCTTCCGCAGCGGGAAGAAGGCGTTGATGTTGGTCATCGAGGAGGCGAAGTTGCCGCCGCCGATGCCGGCCAGCAGGCCGACCAGCAGGAACGTGGAGTACGAGGTGCCCGGCTCCATGACGGCGAACGCGGCGACCGTCGGCACCAGCAGCAGACTCGCGGAGATGACCGTCCAGTTGCGGCCGCCGAACACCGCGACGGCGAAGGTGTACGGGACCCGGACGACGGCGCCGACGAGGGTGACCACGGAGGTCAGCAGGAACTTGTCGGCGGGGCTCAGCCCGTACTCGGGTCCCATGAAGAGGACGAGGACGGACCACAGGGTCCACACCGAGAACCCGATGTGCTCGGACAGCACCGAGAAGAACAGGTTGCGGTTGGCCACCTTCGCGCCGGTCTCCCGCCAGAACGTCTCGTCCTCGGGGTCCCAGTGCTCGATCCAGCGGCCGCCCCTGTGGCGGGGTGCGGGGGCTGTGCCAGGGCCTGTCATGACGCCTCCACGTGCTCCGGAACTCGGGTTTCCGAAGGTAGGGAGGGCGCGTTTCCGGCCTGTGCCGGTGAGTGACCGGAAGGGAACGATGCTCTCACCCCGCGCGGAGGCGGGGTGAGAGGTGACGGCCGTCCGGGTTCCCTCGGGTCACCCGGCGCGGGAGCGTCGGCCGGCGCCGTTGGGCCACAGCCGCGGGCTGCGCCGGGCGGCCAGGTCCTCGACCCAGCCCACGGCGACGATCATCAGGCCGATCAGCGGCCACACCAGGAAGAACATCCACAGCGTGTACGTGCTGCCGAGGGCGTCCACCGCCCGCTCGGTCTGCAGGAACGGCAGGTCGTAGGCGAGGTCGACGATCGGGATCGTGGCCATGATCAGCATGTTGTGCCACAGGTAGATGGTGACCGCCCGGTTGTTGGAGAAGGTCACCAGCCGGTCCCACTTCTTCAGCGGGCCGGGCAGTTCCCGCCAGGACGGCGAGTACTGGAGCAGGATGACGACGAAGCCGAAGGACCAGGTGGCCTGCGCCAGCGGGATGTCGTTCAGGTCCCAGCCGTCCGGGCCCAGATGGCGGGAGGCCCACCACAGGCCGAAGGCCATGATCAGCGAGGCCAGCGACACGGAGACGTAGCGCGGGATCCGCTTGAGCAGCCCGTCGTGATGGGCGAAGCCCAGCACCCAGCAGCCGCCGTACACCGCGAAGTCGGTGACGGCGTTGCCTGTCTCGCCGGGGATGGAGACCAGGCCGGTGCCGACGATCGCGGTGAGGCCCAGCGGAGCGAGCAGGGTGGGCCAGGGGGCCCGGCGGAACGCCCACAGCAGCAGGGGCGAGGCGATCACGAACCAGAGGTAGGCGCGCAGGTACCACAGCGGCCCGGCGGCCTGCACCGCCCAGGTGTCCTCCAGCAGCCCGGACGGCGAGCCGATGTGCCAGGGAAGGGCGGGGCACCGATCGGGACGAGGTAGTTGACGAGGCCGAGCAGGCCCCAGGTGTCGCCGTGGTCGGGGTCGTCGGCCGGGTTCCAGCCGCCCGCGAACAGCAGCACCAGCACCACCGCGCTGAACGCCCACAGGGGCGGCAGCAGACGGCGGACCCGGCTCTTGATCACGCCGAGGGCGGGGCGGTTCAGGGACCGCGCCATCAGCGAGCCCGCCAGCGCGAACATCACGCCCATCGACGGGAACAGCACCGTCAGCCAGGCCCAGCCGAACAGGTGGTAGACGACGACGCGGACCAGGGCGAGGGAGCGCAGCAGGTCCAGGTAGCGGTCCCGGCCGGGCTTCGCGGGCGCCGCGGGGCCGCCGGTTCCGGAGCGGGCTCCGGCTCGGGTCCGTGGTCCGCTGCCGCGGGATGCCGTACGGCTCGTAGGGCTCCGTGGACCCGCCGTACGCGGGCTGCGGGCGCCGTACGGCTGGTAGGGCTCCCCCGGCACGCCGTACGAGGGCCCGGGGCTGCCGTACGGCTGCCGGGGCACGCCGTGGGAGGGGTCGGCTCCGGGCTGGTGCCCGTGCCGCTCGGGTGTCCGTGGGTCATGCCACCGGCCTCCGGTCGTCACTTCCGCGCGTGCGCTGGCGCGGCATCGCGGGCGCACCGCCGGGCGCCTCGACGACGCCGGTGCGGCGCAGCTTCTGCCAGCGCAGCCGGCCGCCGGTGAGGGCGGTGATCCAGGACTGGAGCAGCACGACGTACATGAGCTGGCGGTACAGGATCTGCTGCAGGGGCAGCGAGATCAGATGGGTCATGCGTTCGCGGTCCAGCCGGAAGGCGTAGGCCGCGCAGACGGCCTGGATCGCCAGGACGCCCAGCCAGGCCCCGATCGTCTTCTCGGTCGGGCCGAAGACGATCCCGTAGAGCAGGAAGATGTCGATCAGCGGGCCAGCAGCGGTGCCAGGACCATGAACAGGGACACGAACGGCAGGCCCACGCGGCCGAAGCGGCCCGAGGGCCCTTCTCGACCAGCGCGCGGCGGTGCTTCCAGATCGCCTGCATGGTGCCGTAGGACCAGCGGTAGCGCTGGGACCACAGCTGCTGCACGGTCTCCGGCGCCTCGGTCCAGGCGCGGGCGTTCTCGGCGTAGACCACGCGCCAGCCGTCGCGGTGCAGCGCCATGGTGACGTCGGTGTCCTCGGCGAGCGTGTCGTCGCTCATGCCGCCCACCCGCTCCAGCGCCGAGCGGCGGAACGCGCCGACGGCGCCCGGGATGGTCGGCATGCAGCGCAGCACGTCGTACATGCGGCGGTCCAGGTTGAAGCCCATCACGTACTCGATGTGCTGCCAGGCGCCGATGAGGGAGTCCCGGTTGCCGACCTTGGCGTTGCCGGCGACGGCGCCGACCCGCGGGTCGCCGAAGGGCTGGACCAGTTCGCGGACGGTGGCCGGCTCGAAGACGGTGTCGCCGTCCATCATCACGACGATGTCGTACCGGGCGTTGGCCAGGCCCCGGTTGAGGGCGGCCGGTTTGCCCGCGTTGAGCTGCCGGATGACGCGGACGCCCGGCAGCCCCAGGCCCTCGACGATGCGGGCGGTGCCGTCGGTCGAGCCGTCGTCGATGACGAGGACCTCGATCGGATGGTCGCCGGCCATCAGCGAACGGACGGTGTTCTCGATGCACTTGGCCTCGTTGTACGCCGGGACCAGCACCGACACGGGCTCGGTGACCGGCGGGCCCCAGCTGAAGTCCTTGCGGCGCACCCGGCGGGCGTGGATGCCGGAGAGGACCAGCATCAGCACGAACCGTCCGATGACCAGGAAGCCGATGACCGCGAGGCCGGCCACCAGCCCGTCGGTGACGTGCTCGGACGCCTGGACCAGGACGATCCACGCCTTGGCCTTCCACAGGTCGGCGCCGGTGACCGGGCTGTGCGCGCTGGGCGCGTCCAGGGCCTCGGTGAGGTTGTCGAACTCGTAGCCGCGCTTCTTCAGGTCGGGCAGGAACCGGTCGAGGGCCGCGACGGTCTGGCTGCGGTCGCCGCCGGAGTCGTGCATGAGGACGATGGCGCCCTCGCCGCCCTTGGGCGTGGCCCGGCGGATGATCTCGTCGACGCCGGGGCGCTGCCAGTCCTCGCTGTCGGTGTTGTTGACGACCGTGATGTACCCGCGGGAGCCGATGTACTCGGTCACCGGCCAGGACTTGTTGTCCATCGCGTCGGCGAAGGAGGAGTACGGCGGGCGGAACAGCGAGGTGCGGATGCCGGCGGCGCCGGTGATGGCGAGCTGGTTCTGCGACAGCTCCCAGTCGATGCGCTTCTTCGACTGGAAGGAGAGGTCGGGGTGGTTGAAGGTGTGCAGCCCGATCTCGTGGCCCTCGTCCACCATCCGCTCGACCAGGTCCGGGTAGCGGAGGCCATGGTGCCGGTGACGAAGAAGACGGCGTGCGCGTCGTGCTTCTTCAGCACGTCCAGGACCTTCGGGTCCACACCGGGTCCGGGCCGTCGTCGAAGGTGAGGACGAGACGGTGGTCGGGGACGCTCAGGCTCTCGGTGCGGCCGCCGCGGGTGTCGATGACCGGGCCGCCCTCCAGGATCTCGCGGGGACCTGGTCGGTGGCGGCGGGGGCTGGACGCGGTGGTCGGCGAGGATCTCGCTGTGCACGTAGCCGCGCAGCATGAGCATCGCCATGAGCGCGACGAGGACGAGGGCCGGCAGCAGCAGGCGCAGGGCAGGCGGCGCCGCGGGGAGCCGTCACGGGCTCCGGTCGCGGCCCGGTGACGGCGGGTGCGGGATGCCATCAGAGGGTGTACTCCGGGGACGAGGAGGAGGTGCGGGCGCCCTGGGCGCGGCGGCGAGCGGGACGGGTCGGTCGCGCTGTTGACGACCGTGTCGGCTCCGGTGTCGCCGCCGGTGCCCGCGGAGTCGCCGCCGCCCGTGGTCGGGGACGGGTCGGGCGAGGGTTCGCCGCCGCCGTCGGGCGGGGTGGGGCCGGTGGGGCCCGGGTCCGGGGCGCGGGGCTGTCGCCCGGGCCGGCTCGCTGGCGCCGCCGCCCGGCCGGGGCGTGGTCCGGGTCGCGGTCGGCTCGGGTTCGGCCGCGCCGGCGGGGGCTCGGGTCGGCGGTGGTGCCGGAGGCGGGCGCCTCGGCGCCGGGGCCGGTGGTCGCCTCCTCGGTGGCCGGGGCGCTGGTGCCGGGGGCGGTGCTGCCGGCGGTCGCGGAGGGCCCGGCGGACTCCTTGGGCAGCGGGGTGGTGTCGACCTGGCCGGCCGGCTTGCCCTCTTGCTGGCCCGGGACGGGCAGCCAGGGCGCGTTGGAGTTGCCGGACATGAGCGTGACGACCATGACGACGGCGTAGACGGCGCAGGCGATGCCGACGGCTATGCCGAGACGGCGGAACCGGCGGCTGCGGCGGCCGGAGGCGTCGACGAAGACGGGGCCGTCGGTGCCGTCCGGGCCCTTGCGGGCGCGCCCTCGGCCCTGCGCAGCACTCCGTCGCCGAGCTGGACGGCGTCCAGCTGGACCGTCACCTCGTGCGGGTCGTGGGTGTGCCCGGCGCCGGGTGCCTGCGGCCGCGCGGGGTCCTCGGGTGCCCGGCGGCGGTCTCCTCGCCGGCGGGGGCGTCGCCCCAGGGTCCCGCACGGACGCGGTGACGGGCCCGGTCCGCGGCAGGGCCCGGGTGGCGGCCACCGACGGCAGCACGTCCGTGGCGTCGGCGTCCGGTGTCCCGCCCGGGCCACCGGCCGGCGGGTACGCCCGCGCCGCGCGCCCGGATTCGGGCAGGGCCCGGGTGGCGGCCACCGACGGCAGCACGTCCGTGGCGTCGGCGTCCGCGTCCGGGCGGGCCTGCGGATACGGCCGCACCGGCCGGGTGGCCGCCACCGGCGGGAGGACCGCCGTGGCGTCGGCGTCCCCGCCCGAACCGGCCGGCGGGTACGGCCGTACGGGCCGGGTCCGGCGGGTCGCCCGACGCGCCGGGTCCACGGCCGGCCATCCGGAGACGGGGCGGTCGGCGGACGTACGGTCCGCGGCCGGGCGGTCGGCGGACGCGCGGTCACCGGCCGGGCGGTCGGCGGGTATTCGGCCGGTGGGTATTCGGTTCGCGGCGGTGCGGTCCGGGCCCAAGGCGTTTCGGTCCATTCGGGAACTCGGCATCCGGGTCGGGCGGCGTCCGGACCCGGGCGGCGCGCGCCGGTGCCGGTCCCGGGGAACGCCTGGGTCTCGGGAAAGGTGTGCGTCACGTGCCCGTCCGGCCGCGCCTCAGGAAGCTCACGGGTCGCGGCGGTGGCCTCGGACCACTCCGGTTGGGCGTCTTTCTGCCATTTCCTCACGCGCACGCACTTCCCCCACGGGACAGTTCCGGGTGCGCATACGACTCCGAGCACCCGTCGACCGAACCGGCCCCCACCAGGTTCGAGCGCCCCCTGTACCACACCGTGCTCAGGCCACGAATGTAGCGCACCCGGGGGACATGTGGTTGCCCGGTGTCAGTTGTGGACGCGGTTGTGGACGCACATCACAGTCGCGTCGCCCGGCGGAACCCACGCCCCGCGGGCCGCCCGAGCCACCCGTTCTCGGCGGCGAGCCGGACCGCCGCCTCGCGCAGGGCGTCCAACCCCGGGTGTACCAGCCCTTTTCGCCACACGAGCGACACCGGCGACAGCGGCACCGGGTCGACCAGCGGACGCACCACGGTGCGCGGCATGGCCGGAAAGTCCACCACCGCGAGGACCGGGGTGCGCGTCCTCTCCATGAGGCGCTGGAACTCCTCCTCGCCCACGGCCAGCGGCGCCGGTGCCGCCACCTCGATGCCGCGGCCGTCGAACAGGCGGTGCGCCAGGTCCGTCCACTCCGGCGTCCGCGGGTTCCCGGCCCCGGCGTACACGGCCTCCCCGGCCAGCGCGGCGAGCGGTACCTCCGGCCGAGCGGCCAGCGGGTGGTCCTCGGGCAGCAGCACCGCCATCGGCTCGTACCGGACGGGCTGGTGGGCGAGTCCGGCCCGCAGCGCCGGCGCCAGTCCCGCGAACCGGCCGAACGAGGCGTCGAGCCGGCCGGCGAGCATCTCGGCGGCGGCGTGCGTCAGGCCGCTCTCGAAACGGGCCATCAGTTCCAGGTCCGGCGCGAGCCGGCGGGCCCGGTGCAAGACCCGGCGCCCGGTGGCGAGTCCCGGCGAGTTGAGGTCCACGAGCAGGGGCGGGCCTGGCCGAAGGCGGCGAGCAGTTCGTCCTGCGCCTGGAGCACGCGGCGGGCGTACGGCAGCAGCCGCTCGCCGTCGGCGGTGAGCGTCACCTGCCGGGTGCTGCGGACGAACAGCTCGGCGCCCAGCTCCCGCTCCAGCCGCCGTACGTCCCGGCTGAGCGCCTGCTGGGCGACGTACAGCCGGGCGGCGGCCCGGGTGAAGTGCAGTTCCTCGGCGACGGTGACGAAGGCCCGCAGCAGTCGCGGTTCGAGATGGCCGGGATGTCCGGAGCGGGCGGAGGGACGGGTGCGGCCGGAGGGGACTGAGGGGCCTGACGGGACTGACGGGACTGACGGGTCTGAGAGGTCGGAGGGGCCTGAGGGGCCTGAGGGGCCCTGGCGGTCGGGAGCGGGCACCCGGTGAACTTACAACCGGAGTGCGTCAATGGGCCACGAGAAGGTGTTGGACCCCGTGATCGGCGGTCGGCGACGGTGTGTGCATGCCGCATCCGACCTCGCGACGCACGTCGCGCCCGGGCCCCCTGCTCACCGTCACCGCCGACACCCTCGTCGTCGCCGACTTCGGCCCCCGCGGCCGGCGTTCGGGCCGTCACCGGCCTCCGGGCCGTCCTCCTCGCGTGCGGAGCCGGCCACCCGGACCGTACCGCCGGCTCCTCGCCGTCCCGGGCGCCCGGGCGTTCACGGCCGGGAACCTCATCGCCCGGCTGCCCATGGGCATGTTCAGCGTGAGCGCGGTCGTGATGATCGCCGGCACCCGGGGTTCGTACGCCCTCGCCGGCGCCGTCACGGCGACCGGGCTCGCGGCGACCGCCCTGGTCGCGCCGTGGACCGCGCGGCTCGTCGACCGCCACGGCCAGGCCCGGGTGGCCGTACCGGCCACGGTGTTCGCGGTCCTCGGCTCGCTGGCGCTGCTGCTGTGCGTGCGCCACGGCGCCCCGACTGGACCCTGTTCGCCGCCTACGCCGCCACCGCCACCACCCCCAACACCGGCGGGATGGCCCGGGCCCGCTGGGCCCATCTGCTGAAGGGCGACCCGGACGCCCTGCACACCGCGAACTCCTTCGAGCAGGCCACCGACGAGCTGTGCTTCATGCTGGGCCCGGTGCTGGCGGCCGTGCTGTGCGGGACGCTGTTCCCGGAGGCGGGCACGCTGGTGGGGGCGGTGCTGCTGCTGACGGGCATGCTGCTGTTCACCGCCCAGCGCGCGACCGAGCCGCCCGCCCGGCCGCGTCCGCGGGGCAGGGCCCCGCTGCGGGCGCCCGGGATGCCGCCGCTGCTCGTGGTCTGCCTGGCGCTCGGCGGGGTCTTCGGCGCGATGGAGGTCGTCACCATCGCCTTCGCGGACGCACAGGGGCACCGCACGGCGGCCGGTGTGGTGCTGGCGCTCCAGGCGGCCGGGTCGTGCGCGGCGGGGCTGCTGTACGGGGCGTGGCGGCCGGCCGGGCCCGCCGAGTCGCGGCTGCCGTGGTGCGTCGCCGCGATGGCGGCGCTGCTGACCCTGCCGGTGCTCGCGGCGCCCACCGGCTCCCTGACGCTGCTCGCGGGCACGCTGCTGCTGGGGGGCATGGCGACCGCTCCGGCGATGGTCACGACCATGACGCTGGTCCAGCGCCGCACCCCGGAGGGCCGCCTCAACGAGGGCATGACCCTGGCGGTGACCGGCCTGCTGGGCGGCATCGCCTGTGGCAGCGCCGCCGGGGCTGGACGGTGGAGCACGTCTCGGCCACGGCCGGGTACGGGGTGCCGGCCACGGCGGCCGCGGTGGCGCTGCTGCTCGCGCTCCTGCCGTCCCCGCGGAGGTGACCGGGAACACGTCGAGGGCCCGGTGGCTGCTGCCACCGGGCCCTCGACCCATGGAGATTGTGGAGATGGCGGGAATCGAACCCGCGTCCAACGGTGCGGAACCAGGGCTTCTCCGTGTGCAGTCCGCTGCGCTTTTCTCGGCCCCGGAGATCACGCGGACAAGTCTCCGACGGGCTCAGTCACTGTTTGGTTTTCCTCTACACCCCGTGACCGGGTCTAGAGGTGGAGTTCCCTAGCTGATGCCAGGATCCGGGTCGGGAACAGCCCGGGCTGACACTCCCGTAGTAGGAGGCTCGCTCTGCTACCTGAGATCAGGCAGCGAGGGCGAAGGCCTGCTGGGAGGAATCGCGCTTGGTATTGGCGATTATTTTTTTCGGCCTGTGGTTTACGAGATCATGGCCGCTTCCTCGACACGCTTCCCCTGCTTCGACAGCCGCTGTCGAAACCGATCATCCCCATGTTGATTTTTCAAGCCTCCCCGGAGGGAGTCACCTGCACCGCGTGCGGTGCGGATGCCATCGTACGTGACCGATGCACGTCCGTGCCAGCGTGTTCCCGGGGGTCACCCGGGCGTGGCAGCAGGTTCAACGACGGGCCGCGCCCGCCCATTCCCGGCCGGGCGGGTGATCCCCGTCACGCCCGCTGCCTGCGCCGGATCGCGGAGATCGCCCGCTCGGCCTCGCGCCGGTCCTGCTTCTCGCGGAGGGTCTGCCGCTTGTCGTACTCCTTCTTGCCCGCGCCAGCGCGATCTCGACCTTGGCGCGGCCGTCCTTGAAGTACAGGGCGAGGGGCACGATGGTGTGCCCGGTCTCCTGGGACTTCGACTCCAGCTTGTCGATCTCCGAGCGGTGCAGGAGCAGCTTCCGCTTGCGGCGGGCGCTGTGGTTGGTCCAGGTGCCCTGGCTGTACTCCGGCACGTGCACGTTGTGCAGCCAGGCCTCGTGCCCGTCCATCTGGATGAAGCCGTCGGCCAGCGAGGCCCGCCCCTGGCGCAGCGACTTCACCTCGGTCCCGGTGAGGACCAGCCCGGCCTCGTAGGTGTCGAGGATGTGGTAGTCGTGCCGCGCCTTCTTGTTCTGCGCGATCAGCTTGCGCCCTTTTTCCTTAGCCATAGTGCCGACCATTTTCGCACTACGCAGGGGTTCCCGGGAAGTCGATTAACGAGGTGCGGCGGGCTGTCCGCCGGCCGGTGCGGCGCTAGCGGCCCAGTCCCCGAGCACCGTCTCGGCGCGGCGCAGGGCGGCCGGGGCGGAGGCGTCCAGCTCCAGGTCGGGGGTGATGCCCGCGCCGTCGACGCCCCGGCCGGCCGGGGTGCGGTAGTGCCCGACGGTCAGCTCGGCGACCGAGCCGTCGGGCAGGGTGCTCGGCATCTGCACCGAGCCCTTGCCGAAGGTGCGGGAGCCCACGACGACCGCGCGTCCGCGGTCCTGGAGGGCGCCGGTGAGCAGTTCGGCCGCGCTCATCGTGCCGCCGTCGACGAGCGCGACCAGGGGTCTGGCGGTGTCGCCGCCGGGCTCGGCGTGCAGGGCGCGCTGCTCGCCGTCGACGTCGTAGGTGGCGACGAGACCGCCGTCGAGGAAGGCGGAGGCGGCGGTGACGGCCTCGGCGACCAGCCCGCCGGAGTTGCCGCGCAGGTCCAGGACGATGCCGGTGCCCCGCGGCGCCTGGCGGACGGCGGTGCGCACGGCGTCGCCGGAGCCCCGGGTGAAGGAGGAGACCTTGACGACCGTCGCGCCGCTCGCCAGCGCGCGGGCCGTGACGGGCTGCGTGGTCAGTTCGGCACGGTGCACGGTCTCGGTCCACGCGCGCGTGCCGCGCTCCAGGCCGAGCCGGACGGTGCTGCCGGCGGGCGCGTCGGCGGCGTCGCCGCGGAGCAGGGCGACGACCTCGGTGACGGGCCGCCCGTCGACCTTCTCGCCGTCGACGCTGCGCAGCCGGTCGCCCTCCCGGATCCCGGCGTCGGCGGCGGGCGAGCCGGGCCGCACGCCCGTCACCTCGATCCGGCCGTCGCGCTCGCGGCGCGCGGACAGGCCGACGCCGGTGTACCGGCCGTCGAGAGCCTGGGCCAACTCCTCGTACTCGCCGCGGGAGTAGACGGCGCCCCACCGGTCCCCGCTGCGGCTGACCGCGCGTTCGGCCGCCTCGACCGGTGACTTGCCGTCCTCCATCGCCTCGGCCGCCGCGCGGGCCACCTCCGCGTGCCGCCCGGCGGGGGCGGCCCGGCGGGACGGGTCGGCTGCGGGTTTCCGGTCGGCCGCGGGGAGCGTTCCGGTGGCCGCGCCGGCCACGAGGACACCGGCGAACACCAATGTCAGGGCGGCCCCGTGGCGCATGCGGCGGGGCCGGCAGAACAGGTCACGACCTGACATGCCGGTGAGTCTAGGACAAGCGGAGAGGGCCGTACGGTCGCTTGTCCGTACGGCCCTCTTGGCATGTGTCACACCTTCAGGTACTTGCGCAGCGCGAAGAACGCGGCCAGCGCGGGCATCAGGAGGCTGGTGGCGAGGATGAGCGGCAGCTTCGTCAGGACGGCGTCCCAGCCGATGAAGTTGATGAGGTTGAGCTTCTCCGACAGGGCCAGTCCGTGGTCGATGATGAAGTACCGGGCGACCACCAGGAATCCGCAGGCGACCAGGCCGCCGATGAGGCCGGCGACGGCGGCCTCCATGATGAACGGCGCCTGGATGTAGAAGCCGGAGGCGCCGACCAGGCGCATGATGCCGGTCTCGCGCCGCCGGCTGAACGCCGAGACGCGCACCGTGTTGACGATCAGCATCAGCGCCACGACCAGCATCAGCGCCATGATCGCCCGGGCCGCCCAGTTCATGCCGTTGAGCAGCTCGAAGAGGTTGTCCAGGATGCCCTTCTGGTCCTGCACCGACTGCACGCCGTCGCGCCCGTCGAAGGCAGTGGCGATGACCTGGTACTTCTCCGGGTCGGTCAGCTTGATGCGGTACGACTCCTGCATCTGGTCCGGTGTGAGGGAGCTGGCCAGCGGCGAGTCGCCGAACTGCTCCTTGTAGTGCTTGTACGCCTCGTCCTGCGACTCGTACGTCACCGTGTCGACGACCGACATCTCCTTGAGGTCGGCCTGGATCTGCTTCTTCTGGTCCTCGGTGACCGCGCCCTTGGCGCAGTTCGGGTCGGACTCGGCGTCGCTCTTGTTGCAGAGGAAGATCGAGACGTTGACCTTGTCGTACCAGTAGCCTTTCATCGTGTTGACCTGGTCGCTCATCAGGAGCGACCCGCCGAACAGGGCGAGCGACAGGGCGACGGAGACGATGACGGCGAAGGTCATCGTCAGGTTGCGGCGGAGACCGACGCCGATCTCCGACAGGACGAACTGGGCGCGCATGGCGTCTGGTTATGCCTTTCCGTGCATCTCGTGCGGTCTCAGTGCTGGTAGCCGTAGACGCCGCGGGCCTGGTCGCGGACGAGGCGGCCCTTCTCCAGC
Organism: Streptomyces sp. SW4; assembly: GCA_003248315.1. Taxonomy (GTDB): domain Bacteria; phylum Actinomycetota; class Actinomycetes; order Streptomycetales; family Streptomycetaceae; genus Streptomyces. The sequence goes on along the minus strand of QKWM01000004.1, from coordinate 2,991,751 downwards.
TCGATGACGCGCTTGCGCATCTGGTCCACGATGTTCTGGTCGTGGGTGGCCATGACCACGGTGGTGCCCGTCCGGTTGATGCGGTCGAGCAGCTTCATGATGCCGACGGAGGTCTGCGGGTCGAGGTTGCCGGTGGGCTCGTCGGCGATCAGCAGCTTGGGCCGGTTGACGAAGGCCCGCGCGATGGCGACGCGCTGCTGCTCACCGCCGGACAGCTCGCCCGGCATGCGGTCCTCCTTGCCGCCGAGTCCGACCAGGTCGAGGACCTGCGGCACGGACTTGCGGATCTCGCCGCGGGACTTGCCGATGACCTCCTGGGCGAAGGCCACGTTCTCGCCGACGGTCTTGTTCGGCAGCAGGCGGAAGTCCTGGAAGACGGTCCCCAGCTGGCGCCGCATGTGCGGCACCTTCCAGTTGGACAGGCGGGCGAGGTCCTTGCCCAGCACGTGCACCTGTCCGTGGCTGGCCCGCTCCTCGCGGAGGATCAGCCGCAGGAAGGTGGACTTTCCGGAGCCGGAGGACCCCACGAGGAACACGAACTCACCCTTCTCGACCTCCAGGGAGACATCCCGGAGGGCGGGGCGGTTCTGTTTGGGGTAGACCTTGGAGACGTTGTCGAATCGGATCACGGATGCACCACGGGTCGCCGGGGGTAGATGTGCGTGACCATACGCGAAGTGGGTATGGGACCGCAGTCACCGGTCGGGGTTGCGCGCCGGTTGCGCGTTTTGTCCATACCGCGGCCCCGGGGGAAGGCGCGCAGCGACGCGCGGAACCTGGCACAGTGGAACGAGGAACGTTCGCGAGGCCGCGAACGTTGGGTACGTGAACACGTGAATCGACGGATCGGTACACCGGTGCGGTGCAAGGAGGGCGAGCGCATGACGTACGACCGGTTGGTGTGCGCGAACTGCGCGGCGCCCGTGAGCGAGGGCCGGTGCCCGGTGTGCCGGGCGAACCGCGAGCGGCTGCAGCAGGAGAACTTCTTCGCGGGCCTGAACCCGATGGCGCTGGTCGCGCTGCTGGCGGTGCTGGTCGCGGCGGTGGCGCTGCTGGCCCACCAGACCGCCTGACGCGGACACAGGGAGGGCCCGGAGCGCTGTGCGCTCCGGGCCCTCGCCGTGTTGCCCGCGGTTACGCTCAGGCAGCCGCGCCGCGGCCGGCCATGACGCGCGGCAGCACACGGAAGCCGATGCCGCCGGCGATCATGGTGGCGGCGCCGATCACCAGGAAGGTGGTCTCCGTGGCGCCGGTCTCGGCCAGCTCCTTGCCGCTGCCCTGGGCGGAGGCGTCGGAGGCCGGGGTGTCCGTGCCGGTGTCGGTCAGGTTGGAGGAGCCCTCCTCCTGCGGGACGGTGTTGTTGCCGTCGGGGCGGTGTTGTCCCCGCCGCCGACCGAGCCGCCGTCGCCGCCGGTCGAGCCGCCGTTGCCGCCCGTGACACCGCCGTCGCCGCCGGTGTTGCCACCGTTGCCGCCGGTGTTGCCGCCGTTGCCGTTGCCGCCGTTGCCGCCCGTGGCGCCGCCGTCACCGCCGGTGTTGCCACCGTTGCCGTTGCCGCCGTTGCCGTTGCCGCCGTTGCCGCCCGTGGCACCGCCGTCGGTCGAACCGCCGTCGCCGCCGCCGATCACGCCACCGTCGGCCGTACCGCCGTCGCCGCCGCCGATGACGCCGCCATCGGTCGTGCCACCGTCGGTGGTGCCGCCGTCGGCCGTACCACCGTCGCCGCCGCCGATCACGCCACCGTCGCCGCCGCCGATCAGGCCGCCGTCAGCGGCGCCACCGTCCGTGCTGCCGCCGTCGGCGCCACCGTCGGTGGTGCCACCGTCGGTCGTACCGCCGTCCTCGCACTCCGGGCCGGTGCCGATGTCGCAGGGGTCGGGCTCGTCCTCGCCGCCCTGCACGCTCACACCGAGGTTGACACCCTCGTTGCCGACGCCCGCGTCCACGCCGATGTCGAGGGCGGACGCCGCACCCGCAGCGGTCAGCGAGGCGCCGGCGGCGATCACCGCGCCCGCGGCTATGCGCGCGACACGGATCCGCGTCTTCTTCGTCATGTAGTTGCTACCCCCAGTAGCCGAATAGTCGATGAGGCGGCGTTCGGGCCGTGATCGACGGGGGCAGCTACAAGTAGGTCACGTCCCCCGGTTCACATGCGCCCCAGAAATACGCATGCCGCGCCTCACCATTCCCATTTTTCCCAGCAACGTCAAGGTCATTGCGTACGCGATGTCCGGGTACGAGATGTATGCCGGAGAAGGAAGGGCGTGAGTGTGATGTAAAACCCGGACATCACCGGCAAACGAAAGGCAACTGCCGCCGGAGGGCGACAGTTGCCTTGTCGACAAAGCGGCGTCCGCGCGGGCCGGTTACTTCTCCTGCTGCTTGCGCCAGCGAATACCGGCCTCGAGGAAACCGTCGATCTCACCGTTGAAGACGGCCTCGGGTTGCCGACCTCGAATTCGGTCCGCAGGTCCTTGACCATCTGGTAGGGGTGCAGCACGTAGGAACGCATCTGGTTGCCCCACGAGTTGCCGCCGTCGCCCTTGAGGGCGTCCATCTTGGCCTGCTCCTCCTGGCGGCGCCGCTCCAGCAGCTTGGCCTGGAGGACGTTCATCGCCGTGGCGCGGTTCTGGATCTGGGAGCGCTCGTTCTGGCAGGAGACGACGATGCCGGTGGGGATGTGAGTGATGCGCACCGCGGAGTCCGTGGTGTTCACGCCCTGGCCGCCCGGGCCGGAGGAGCGGTAGACGTCGATGCGCAGCTCGGACTCGTCGATGTCGACGTGGTCGGACTGCTCGACGACGGGGAGCACCTCGACGCCGGCGAAGGAGGTCTGGCGGCGGCCCTGGTTGTCGAAGGGCGAGATGCGCACCAGGCGGTGCGTGCCCTGCTCGACGGAGAGGGTGCCGTAGGCGTACGGCGCCTGCACGGCGAAGGTGGTCGACTTGATGCCGGCCTCTTCCGCGTACGACGTCTCGTAGACCTCGGTCTTGTAGCCCCGCTGTTCGGCCCAGCGCAGATACATGCGCTGGAGCTTCTCGGCGAAGTCGGCCGCGTCGACGCCGCCGGCCTCCGCGCGGATGTTCACGAGCGCCTCACGCGCGTCGTACTCCCCGCTGAGGAGCGTGCGGACCTCCATCTCGTCCAGCGCCTTCTTGACCGCGGCCAGCTCGGACTCGGCCTCGGCGCGGGTGTCCGGGTCGTCCTCCTCCTCGGCCATCTCGAAGAGCACGGCGAGATCGTCGATCCGTCCGCGCAGCGCCTCCGCCTTCCTGACCTCGGCCTGGAGGTGGGAGAGCCGGCTGGTGATCTTCTGCGCCTCGTCCGGGTTGTCCCACAGGGACGGCGCGGCCGCCTGCTCCTCGAGCACGGCGATGTCTGCCCTCATCTTGTCGAGGTCCAGAACGGCCTCGATCGACTCCATGGTCGAGGAGAGGGACTTGAGCTCTTCGGATACATCGACGACTGCCACGCATCCAGCGTAACGGCTCCGCCGGCCGGTCCACGCCGGGTGCGGGCACCGGACGGGTGCGCCGCACCACGAAGGGCGGAAGGGCGGGTCACGGGAGGACCGGGGCGGGCAGGGGTCGGCCGAGGCCCGGGGAGCGGCCGGGCGCAGGGCCGGGGAGCCGCCGGGCGCAGGGCCGGGGAGCCGCCGGGCGCAGGGCCGGGGAGCCGCCGGGCGCAGGGCCGGGGAGCCGCCGGGCGCAGGGCCGGGGAGGCGCCGGGCGCGGGGCCGGGGAGCCGCCGGACCGGGTCAGGGGAGGCGGGGCGGAGTTCTTGGTGTCCTGGGGGTCCGTGCCCGCGTCGTCACCGGACGTGGCCAGCCAGGTTCCGACGCCGAGCGCGGCGGCCAGGGCCAGTGCCCCGGCGCCGAGCGCGGCCCGGCGGCGCCGGGTGGCGGCGCGGTTGCGGGCCGAGCCGGGCCTCGGGGCGCCGCTCGCGCGGGGGGCGCGGGCGGTGCCGCGGGCACCGCCGGCCAGCTCGTCGGGGGCCGGCACCCGCATGGACGTGTGCGTGTCGCGGTTGGAGCCGGCCGGCTTGGCCCCGGGCACCAGCGGAACCGCTCCCCGGCGGCGCGCGGCCTCGCCGGGAGCCGCGAGCGGTTCCTCGGGGCGGCGGGGGCCTCCTCGGGCTCCTCGGCACCGGGCTCGTCCACCTCCAGCGGCGGCATCCCGGCCAGCAGCGGCAGCAGCTCGCGCAGCCGGGCGGCCAGCTCGGAGGCGCGCAGCCGGGAGGCGGGGGCCTTGGCCAGGCACTGCACGAGCAGCTGCCACAGCTCGTCCGGGATGCCGGGGAGGGGGACGACGGTCTCGGTGACGTGGCGGCGCAGGACGGCGCCGGGGTGGCCGCCGCCGAACGGGGTGAAGCCCGCCAGCAGCTCGTACAGGACGGTGGCGAGCGCGTAGATGTCGACGGACGCGCGCGGCGGCAGGCCCTCGACGATCTCCGGGGCCAGATAGTCGGGGGTGCCGATGATCTTCGTGGCGCGGGTGCGGCGCGGGGTGTCGATGAGTTTGGCCACGCCGAAGTCGGTCAGCAGGGCGCGGTGCGAGCCGCCCGGGCCGAGCGGACCCTGCATGTCCAGCAGCACGTTCTCCGGTTTGACGTCGCGGTGGACGACGCCGGCGGCGTGCGCGGCGGCCAGTCCGTCGGCGACGTCGGCGACGATGGCGACGGCGGCCTCGGGCGCCAGGCGGCGGTCCCGGTCCAGGCGGGTGCGCAGGTCGGTGCCCCGCACCAGGTCCATCACCAGGGCCAGGTCGTTGCCGTCGACGACCAAGTCGCGCACCGAGACGACGTTCGGGTGCTCCAGGCCCAGCAGGGCGGTCCGCTCCTGCACGAACCGGCCGACGAGTTCCTGGTCCGAGGACAGGTCCTCGCGCAGGAGCTTGATCGCGACGGGGCCGTCCGGCCCCTCGCCCAGCCACACCGTGCCGGCACTGCCCCGCCCGAGGATCTGATGGGCGGTGTACCGGCTGCCGATCTTCCGTGCCAAGACTGCTCCTACCGACGCGTGTTGTCGTCAAAACTACGCGTACGGAGAGCCGGCCTTCACCGCGGAGGCGGAAATCACCCTCCGGATGTCGACAAGTCGCCAACCTGGCCGCACGCCGGCCGGGTCGAAGGCCGGTCGAAGGCCGGGCGGTGGACGGTCAGCCGGTGCCGGAACCGGTGCCGCCGGACGCGCCGCCGGTGTCGCCGCTGCCGCCGCCCAGGTCCTGGATCCAGGACGTGACGTCGCCGATCCAGGTGGTGATCTGGTCCCAGTAGCCCTTGCCGGTGCCGATCCACTCCTGCAGCGGGCTCAGCTCCCAGACCAGCCAGCCGGCCACGAACAGGACGACGATCGTGAACAGGCAGCCCTTGAGGCAGCCCAGCCCAGGGATGCGCATGGGGTTGGCGCTGCGCTGCCGCGGCGGCCGGGGCTCGCGGCGGGGGCGCTGCGGCTCCGGCGTGGGCGCCGGGGCGTACCGCTGCGGCTGGTGCTGCGGGGGCTGCTGGGGCTGGGGCGTGGCGTACCGCTGCGGCCGGCCCTGCGGCGGCTGTCCGTAGCCCTGCGGGGGCGCTGCGGCTGCTGCTGCGGCCGGGCGACCTGGCGCTGCGGGCGGCGCCGCAGCGGGTCCTCGGCGGGGTCGAGGTACTGGATCTGCGTCTGCTCGTTGCGGTCGCGGGCGGCGCGGAGCTGGTTCTGCCAGGGGTGCGGGTCCTCGGGTCCCCCGCCCTGGCCGGGCCGGCCCTGCTGCCCCTGCTGCCCCTGCTGACCGGGCTGTCCCGGCGGGACCGGGGGCATCACGGCGGTCGGGTCGGCCGCGCCCCGGTGCGGCAGGACGGAGGTGGGGTCGGCGGCGCCGGCGGGGCCGCCGGTGTGCGGCAGGACACTGGTCGCGGCGTTCGGGTCGTACGCCCCCGCGCCCTGCGGCAGCACCTGTGTGGGGTCGGCGGCACCGGGCGTGTCGGGCACCGGGGCGGGCGCCGGGTCCGGGACCAGCAGCGCTCCCACGCCCTCGGCGGCGGCGATCTGCGCGGAGTTCGCGTGCACGCCGATGCCCTCGGCGACGGTGCGCAGGCCGCGGGCGAGGTTCTCGGCGCTGGGACGCTCGTCGGGGTTCTTGCGCAGGCAGCGCTCGATGACCGTCCAGAGCGGGTCCGGGACCGTCGACGGGCGGCGCGGCTCGGCGCTCAGGTGCTGGTGCAGTACTTCGAGGGCGGAGCCGCCGGAGAACGGGGGACGGCCGGTGACCAGCTCGTACAGCAGGATTCCGGCGCCGTAGACGTCGACGGCGGAGGTCTGCGGGCGGCCCTCGGCGGACTCCGGCGCCACGTACGCGGGCGTGCCGACGAACTCGTGGGTGCGGGTGAGGCCGGGCGAGTCGGCGAGGCGGGCGATGCCGAAGTCGGTGAGCATCGGGTGCATCTCGCCGCCGTCCTGCTTGAGCAGGACGTTGGCCGGCTTCAGGTCGCGGTGGACGACGCCGTCGGCGTGGCTGGCGGCGAGCGCGTCGGCGATCTGCGCGGTCAGCAGGCTGGCGGCGACCGGCGTGAAGGGGCCGTTCTCGCGCAGGTAGCGGTGCAGGTCGGGGCCGTCGACGAGGTCCATGACCAGCGCCAGCAGGTCGCCCTCGACGACCAGGTCGCGGACCCGGACGATGTTCGGGTGGGTCAGCCGGAGCAGCACGGACCGCTCCCGCAGGAAGCGCATCACGACGTCGGCGTCGTTCGCGAGCTCCTCCTTGAGGACCTTGATCGCGACGGTCTCGCCGGGCTGTCCGGGTACGGCCGCCTCGGCGCCCGCGGTCTCGCGCTGGCGGGCTCGCCAGACGGTCCCCGTGGCACCGCGTCCGAGCGGTTCCTCGAGGAGGTACTTGCTGCCTACCGGCCGCACGTCATGCGCTCCCTGTTGCTTGCTGGCGTTTCCGACCCACTGTAATGCCGCCGCGCGGGCGGCACCGGGCCGTCGTGATCCGGTGATCCGGTGGTGATCTCCCCGAGTCCCGCGGCCGGTCACCCCGCGGCCCCGCGGCCGGCCGGGTCGTGGTCCGGCGGGCGGTCCCCGGGCCGTCCCCGACCTGCGCCGGCCGTTCCGCTTCCGGCGGGTGTTCGAAGGAAAGACGCTCGGCCCGGTCCGTTGGTTGCCGGGCCCGGACGTGACCGATCTCAAGCGGCGCTCGAACGATCACCCGGGCGCCACTGGTCAGGCACTTTTGCGGGCAGAGCCGACCAATCAAGATCATTTGAAGGCGGGCGGCGGGCGTGTTGTCGGTGGCAGGTGCGAGGATGCCTCCCGTACTGGCCGACGTGCTCGTGTGGCGGTGGGGAAGTGATGCAGATCCGGCTGACCGTCGTGGACCCGCTGCGCCCGTCCTCCGCAGCGGCGCCGGACCGTGCCGCGAGCTGCGACGTGCTGATCACCGCGCCGGCCGGCACGGCGCTGGCCGCGGTGGCGTCGGCGCTGGCCTCGGCCCTCCCCGGCGGCGACCCCTCCGCTTCCGGTTCGGTCGTGCTGTACGCCGGTGCCCGGCGCCTCGACCCCCAGCGCTGCACGCTGGGCGAGCCCCCGCTGATCGACGGCGCCGTGCTGACGCTGGGCGCCCCCGGCGAGCCGGAGCCGCATCCGGAGGCGGACGACGCCCCGGCCCGGCTCCATGTGGTCGCCGGGCCCGACGCGGGCGGCGTCCATCTGCTGCACGGCGGCCAGATCCGGCTCGGCCGCTCCGCCGACGCCGACGTCGCCCTCGACGACCCCGACGTCTCCCGGTTCCACTGCGCGGTGACCGTCGCCGCCGACGGCCGGGTCTCGGTCGCCGACCTCGGCTCGACGAACGGCACCACGCTGGACGGCGCCCGGGTGGGCGACCGCCCCGTCCCGTTCGCGCCGGGCGCCCTGCTGCGGATCGGCGAGTCCGCGCTGCGGCTGGCGCCGGGGCGCGGCGGCGCGGAGCGGGTGGCGACGACGCCGGACGGCGAGGGGCACGTGCGGGTCGCCGTGCCCGCCGACGGGAGCGTGATCGCCGGGGGCGTGATCGCCGGGGCCGCCGACGGGGGCGTGGCGGCGGCCGACGGGGGCGTGGCGGCGCCGGCCCACAGGGGCGTGGCGGCAGGCGTGCGTGCGGGGGGCGCGCATGGGCTGCCGGACTCTTACGGACTCCGGGACCCACAGGGCCTCCGGGACACACACGGACCGGCGGGCACGCACGGACCGGCCGACATACACGCGACGGGCACGCACGGGATGCCGGACGAGGCCGCCCCGCACGCGTACGGCACGGCGGGCTGGGGTGCCTCCGACGCCGCGCCCGGCGCCCGCGGGCACGGCGGCGCGCAGGGGCCGAGCGTCCCGGGCCAGGGCGGCGCCCCGTCGATCGAGAGCCACGGCGCCGGGGCGGACCCGGCCGCCCGGCGGGGGCCGTCCCCGCCCACGGGACGGACCCGGCGCACGCCGCCCACGCGGGCCGGTCCGGAACCGGCGCCCCGGACCCGGACCGCGGCGACCGCACCGGCGGGCGCAAGGGCACGCCGGTGCGGGGTACCGACGTCCCCAGGGCGTGCGCAGGCGCGGGGGCTCGCGGCATGGGCCCGGCGGCTGACCGGCGGGCGCGGCGAGCAGGGCACGGCCGGGCAGCCGGCGTACGACGCGGAACCGGCCGGCGAGACCGTGGCCGCCGAGGCTCCGGTCGCCGCGCCTCCGGTGCCGGAGCGGTGGCCGGACCCGGCCGCGCTGCTCCTGACGGCGCTGGGCCCCGGCCCCCGGCTGTGGGAGCGCGGCCCCGGACACCCGGAGGCGCTCACGGTACGGCTGGGCACCGCCGACCGGGTGGCGCCCGGCGGCTCGGCGCCCCTGCCCGCGGTGCCGGTGACCGCCGGGCTGCGCGAGGCCGGCGCGCTCGGCCTGGCCGGCCCGCGCGAGCGGCTCTCCGGGCTGGCGCGCGCGGTGCTGGCCCAGCTCGCCGCGCTGCACTCCCCCGACGTCCTGGAGATCGTGCTGATCAGCGCGGACCGCTCCCGGTCCGTCGAGGAGCGCACGGCCGAGTGGTCGTGGCTGGGCTGGCTGCCGCATCTGCGCCCGGGGCACGGTCAGGACTGCCGTCTCCTGCTCGCCCACGACCGCGAGCAGGCCTCGGCGCGCGTAAGGGAACTCGTCCGCCGCCTGGAGGACCATCTGGCGGACGCCCGCTCGGGCAGGCTCCGGCCGGCACCGCCGGTGGGTACGGAAGCCGGGGGCTCGGCCGGCGCGACCGGCTCGACCGGGGCCGTCCCCGCCGGACACCCGGCCACCGGAGCGCCCGCCTCGGCGGCGACGCCGGACCGGACGCCGTCCGCGCCCGACGGTTCCCCGGCGCCGTCGCGCGGCTCCCACGGTTCCTCGCAGCCGGCGGCTCACGGCGCTCCGCCCGGCGGCCCGGACGGGGTGGACCCCGCGGCCGGCCCGCCCGGCGTGTCCGGCACGGCTCACCCCACGACGCCGACGCAGGCGACCGGCGCCTTCGGCGTACCCGGCTCCCCGGACCCGGCGGCGGGGGCACCGGTACCGGCCTCCGAGGCGCCCGGCTCCTGGGCCCCGGCCCCCGGCACGTCCGGCGGCCGGGCACCGGCCCACGACGCCCCCGGCACGCCGGCCCCGGCGGCCGGGCCCCCGGTCACCCGACGCGTCCCACCGGACCGGTCGGCCCACCCACACACCCCACCGGACCGGCCGGCGCCTCCCGGTACCCCACCGGACCGGCCGGCGCCTCCGTGTCGGGCTCGGGAGTCTCCGGGGTCCCGGGTGGCGCCGCCCCGGCGGCGCCCGGCGTCCCTGCCCCGGCCGTCCCGGCCGGCGCGGCGCCCGCCTCCTCGGCGTCCGCCGCCGCCACGCCCCCGCAGCCGGCGCCCGCCGCGCACGGCGTGCCCTCCGCCGACGGCGTGCCGTCGGGCCAGGGCCTGCCCTCCGGACCGGCCGGCGCCGCCCGGCGGCCGTCCTGGGCGCGGTCCGACGGGGAGGCCGAGGAGCCGGCCGGCTTCTCCGGCCGTACACGGTGGTCGTCGTGGACGGCGATCCCGGCGGCGCCGACGTCCGCGAAGCGGTGGCACGGCTCACGGTGGAGGGACCCCGGGCCGGCATCCACGTGGTGTGCCTCGCCGAGACGGCGGCGGCCTCCCCCGCCTCCCCGGTGACGGAGACGTACGAAGCGGCCTGCTCGGTGTCGCCGGTGTTCCGGCAGTGCGGTGCCGTGGCCCTGCTCAGCGGCGACGTGGCCACGGCCCTGCGGCTGCTCCGCGTCGCCCCTGCCCCGCGTCCGGCACCGGTACCGACGCCGCCCTCCCCGGCCCCGTGGGCCACGGCACCCTCGGCACGGTGGACGCCGTCTCCCTCGCGTGGGCCGAGCGGTTCGCGCGGGCGCTGGCGCCGCTGCGTCCGGAGGGCACCCCCGGCACGCGGCACCCGCGCGTGTCCGCACCGCTCCCCAGGCCGCCCGGCTCCTCGACGAACTGGGCCTGGCCCGGGCCACCCCGGCGTCCCTGATGGCGCGGTGGGCGGACGCGGCGGACGACACCCGCGCCCTCGGCGGCCGGGCGCACGGCGTGCTGGGCGCCGGGCCACGCGGCCCGGTCACCGTGGACCTCGCGGCGGAGGGACCGCACCTGCTCATCGAGGGACCTGCCGGCAGCGGCCGTACGGAGCTGCTGCGGGCCCTGGTGGCCTCGCTGGCCTCGGCGGAGCGTCCCGACCGCCTCGGCATCGTCCTGATCGACGGCCGGGACGGCGGGGGGACCGGCGGTTCCGGCGCCGGCTCGGGCGAGGGCCTGCGCAGCTGCACGGACGTCCCGCACGTCACGACCCATCTGACGGCCAACGACCCCGTCCGCATGCGGGAGTTCGCCCAGTCGCTCAGCGCCGAGCTGAAGCGCCGCGCCGAGCTGCTGGACGGTCCGACTTCACCGAGTGGCACACCGGCCGCGAGGTCTCCGGCCGGCTGGTCGCCCAGCGCACGGCGGCCACGGACCGGCGCACCGGCACGAGCACCGGCACCGGTACGGGCACCACCGGCACCGGCACCCGCACCGGTACGGGCACCTCCGCCTCCACCGGCACCGGCACCCGCGCCGGCGGCTCCGCGCACCCCGCGGCGCCGGACGCGGCTCCCGCACCCGACGCGGGCTCCGCGCCCTCCGCTCCGCCCTCGTCCGCCGCACCGGCCGTCCCTGCGGCGCGCGGCGCCGCGGACCTGGACGCCCCGCCCAGTTCGACGCTGCGGCTGCGGCCCGCAGCGGCCCGCAGCGGGACCCGGACCGCGCCGCCGCTGCCCGGCTGGTCGTGGTCGTCGACGACCTGGACGCCCTGGTCACCCCCGCGCTCGGGGCGCCGGGACGCCCCGCCGCCGGGTCCGTGATGCGGGCGCTGGAGGCCGTGGCCCGCGAGGGCGAGCGGCTCGGCGTCCACCTGGTGGCGGCGGCCTGCCCCGGTGGCCGTACGGCCCAGACGGAGCCCGCGCGCCGGGCCACGCTCCGCGTCACGCTGGACGCTCCGTCGCCGGGACCGGACGAACCGGCGCCCGGACGGGGCCGGTTGGCGACCCCCGACGGCCGGGTCGTCCCGTTGCAGGCGGGCCGCGTCACGGGGCGCATCCCGCGCACGGCGACCCTGCGTCCGACGGTCGTCCCGCTGGAGTGGCACCGCATGGGCGATCCCCCGGCCCGCCGCCCCGTCCGGGAGCTGGGCAACGGCCCGACCGATCTGGCGTTGCTCGCCAGCGCGCTGGAGCGGGCCGCCCGCGAGGTCGCGGCGGCTCAGGTGCCGTCGCTGCTGTAGCCGCGGCACCCGACGGCCACCGGCCGGGCACCCCGCCGGCCCGAACCCCGGCACCCGGCGGCATCCTCCACCCGGTGCCACCCGTTACCCGGCGGCACCCGTCACCCGGTACCGGCCGGCACCGCCACCCGACGCCCCCCGCCCCTGCCCCGCCCCCGCCTGGCACCCGGCACCCGGCACCTGGTCACGACGGTGTCACGATCTCCCACTTGACACCGGACGCGCTCTTGCCGCCCCCAACTCCCCGGGCGTACACCAGACCGCACGGGACAGCGCCGAACGTTCGACGGACGATGCACGAAGAACGGGGCAGTGATGCGCACGAGCAGCACCATCGGGACACGCAGGACCGTCAGGAAGACCACGAGAGCCGCGACGGCCCTCGCCGCCGCGCTGGCGCTCTCGCTCACCGCGTGCGGCGGTGACGACGACGGCGGCGACAACGGCGACGGCGGCCGCAGCGGGGGCGGCGACCAGCAGACGGAGAGCGCGGTCACCCTGCCCAGGCTGGACGGCGAGACGCTCGAGGTCGCCGCCGTGTGGACCGGCGCCGAGCAGGAGAACTTCAAGAAGGTCCTCGCGGAGTTCGAGAAGCGCACCGGTGCCAAGGTGACGTTCGTCCCCGCCCAGGACCCGATCATCAACTTCCTCGGCTCGAAGATCGCGGGCGGGGCGCCGCCGGACGTGGCGATGCTGCCCCAGCCCGGCGCCATCAAGCAGGCCGTGGACAAGGGCTGGGCCAAGCCGCTGGGCGCCGAGGCGCTCAAGGAGCTGGGCGAGAACTACTCGCAGGGCTGGCAGGACATCGGCAAGGTCGACGGCAAGAGTTACGGCGTCTACTACAAGGCCGCCAACAAGTCGCTGATCTGGTACAACGCGCAGGTCTTCGAGAACGCGGGCGTCAGCGAACCGAAGACCTGGGACGAGCTGCTCACCACCGCGCAGACCGTCTACGACTCCGGCGTCACGCCGTTCTCCGTCGGCGGCGCGGACGGCTGGACGCTGACCGACTGGTTCGAGAACGTCTACCTCTCGCAGGCCGGCCCGGAGAAGTACGACCAGCTGGCCAAGCACGAGATCAAGTGGACCGACCCGTCGGTGAAGGAGGCGCTGACCACGCTCGCCGAGATCTGGGGCAAGCAGGACTACATCGCGGGCGGCGCGTCCGGCGCGCTGCAGACCGAGTTCCCGGCGTCGGTGACGCAGACCTTCACCGGCGGGGCCCAGCCGAAGGCCGGCATGGTCTTCGAGGGCGACTTCGTGCAGGTGAACATCGCCGAGACGGAGGCGAAGGTCGGCCAGGACGCGAAGGCGTTCCCGTTCCCGGCGGTCGGTGACACCGCCCCGGTGGTCTCCGGCGGCGACGCGGCCGTGATCCTGGAGGACTCGAAGGCGGCCCAGGCCCTGGCCACATGGCTGGCCTCGCCGGACGCGGCGACGATCCAGGCGAAGCTCGGCGGCTACCTGTCGCCGAACAAGAACGTGGACGCCTCCGCGTACCCGAACGACGTGCAGCGCGGAATCGCCGAGGCGCTGGTCGAGGCCGGCGACGACTTCCGCTTCGACATGTCCGACCAGGCCCCGCAGGCCTTCGGCGGCACGCCCGGCAAGGGCGAGTGGAAGGCGCTGCAGGACTTCCTGAAGAACCCGAAGGACGTGGCCGGCACGCAGCGGAAGCTGGAGGCCGACGCGGCCGCCGCCTACGGGAACTGACGCGATGACGCCGGCTGCCGCGGAGGTGTCGCCAAGACCCCGGTGACGCCCTCCGCTCCCCGTCCGCGCAAGAGCGTGACCGGCACCCGCAAGGCCGTGGCGGCCCTGTTCCTGCTGCCCGCCCTGGTGCTGCTCGGCGCGCTCGTGGTCTACCCGATCGGGTACTCGGTCGTCCGCAGCTTCTACGACCAGTCCGGCGACTCGTTCACCGGATTCGACAACTACCAGGCCCTGTTCACCGACGACGGCATCCGCACGGCGCTGAAGAACAACATCGTCTGGGTGGTGTTCGCTCCGACGGTGGCCACCGCGCTCGGTCTGATCTTCGCCGTGCTCACCGAACGGGTGCGCTGGGGAACGGCGTTCAAGCTGGTCGTCTTCATGCCGATGGCGATCTCGATGCTGGCGGCCGGCATCATCTTCCGGCTGGTCTACGACCAGGACCCGGACAAGGGCGTCGCCAACGCGGTGTGGGTCGGCGTGCACGACACGTTCGCCCAGTCGTCGGCGTTCCCGAAGGCGCACCCGGGCCGTGAGTCGCCGTTGCAGCCGGCCGGCGGCGGCGCGTTCGTCACCAAGGAGCCGGTCCGGGCGGGCGATCCGGTGGCGCTGCCGCTGGTCGGCGTCGCCCCCGACCTGATGCCGGACGACGCGGCGACGGCCGCGGCGCCGCGGGCCGAGCCGGGCAAGGTCACCGGCACGACCTGGCAGGACTTCACCCGCGGCAAGGGCGTGGGCCAGCTCAACGGCGTCGACGCCGGGGAGCTGGGGTACGCCGGGATGCGGATCGAGGCGGTGAAGGACGGGCGGGTCGTCGCATCGGCGACGGCCGCCGCCGACGGCACGTTCACGCTGCCCGCCGCGGCCGACGGGGCGCTGCTGCGGCTGCCCGGCGACAACTTCAAGGAGCCGTACAACGGCCTGAACTGGCTCGGCCCGTCGCTGGTGACGCCCGCGATCATCGGGGCGTACGTGTGGATGTGGGCGGGCTTCGCGATGGTGCTGATCGCGGCGGGCCTGGCGGGCGTGCCCCGGGAGCTGCTGGAGGCGGCGCGGGTGGACGGCGCCAACGAGTGGCAGGTCTTCCGGCGGGTCACGGTCCCGCTCCTCGCGCCGGTGCTCGCGGTCGTCGTCGTCACGTTGATGATCAACGTGCTGAAGATCTTCGACCTGGTGTTCATCATCGCGCCCGGCTCCTCGCAGGACGACGCGAACGTGCTCGCCCTGGAGCTGTACCGCAAGGGCTTCGCCGCGGACCAGCCGGGTGTCGCCAGCGCGATCGCGGTGTTCCTGCTGCTGCTGGTGATCCCGGTGATGTGGTTCAACATCCGTAGGCTCAGGCGGGAGGTGCGGCGATGACCGCGGAAGCGGGCTCCGTCACCAAGGCGGAGCCGCGACCCGCCCCGAGGCGGCCGGTTCCGGGCGGCGGGCGCTGGGCGCGCGGCTCGCCCAGGTCGTCAGCGGCGGACTGGTCCGGGTGTTCCTGATCGTCGTCGGGCTGTTCTGGCTGGTCCCGACGATCGGACTGCTGCTGTCCTCGCTGCGCACCCCGCGGGACATGGCGGCGAGCGGCTGGTGGGAGGTGTTCACCAAGCCCTCCCAGCTCACCTTCGAGAGCTACGAGGAGCTGCTCGCCAACGGCGACATCACCGACTCCCTGGTCAACACGGTCCTGATCACCGTCCCGGCGACGGTGCTCGTCGTGGTCATCGGCTCGCTGGCGGGCTACGCGTTCGCGTGGATGGAGTTCCCGGGCCGCGACTGGTGGTTCCTGGGCGTGGTGGGGCTGCTGGTGGTGCCGGTGCAGGTGGCGCTGATCCCCATCGCCGAACTGTTCGGCGGCATCGGCCTGTTCGGGTCGATCACCGGTGTGATCCTGTTCCACGTCGGGTTCGGCCTGCCGTTCGCGGTGTTCCTGCTGCGCAACTTCTTCGCGGAGATCCCGCGGGAGCTGCTGGAGGCCGCGCGGCTCGACGGGGCGGGCGAACTGCGGCTGTTCGCACGGGTCGTGATGCCGCTCGGCGGACCCGCCATCGCGAGCCTGGGCATCTTCCAGTTCCTGTGGGTGTGGAACGACATGCTGGTCGCGCTGATCTTCTCGGACTCCGGGAACCAGCCGATCACGGTGGCGTTGCAGACGCAGGTACGGCAGTTCGGCAACAACATCGACGTCCTGGCGCCCGGGCGTTCATCTCCATGGTGATCCCGCTGGCCGTGTTCTTCGCGTTCCAGCGGCAGTTCGTGTCCGGCGTGATGGCGGGCGCCGTGAAGTAGCCGTGTGACGCGTGAGGTCGAGGGGCGGACCGGATGACCGGTTCGCCCCTTTTCACGCCCTTGCCGGTCCCCGATTGCCGTAGGAGCCGTAACCAAGTCACTCCATCGGCCGTTCCCGGGCCGAACGCCCGCGCCGACCCATGGATGTCCCGTGCCCCGGTTCAGTGTCATCGTCCCCGCGTACCAGGTCCAGGCGTATCTGCACGCATGCCTGGACTCGGTGCTGTCGCAGTCGTACACGGACTTCGAACTGATCGCGGTCGACGACTGCTCTCCGGACGCCTGCGGCGCGATCATCGACGAGTTCGCCGCCCGCGACCCGCGGGTACGGCCCGTGCACCTGCCCGAGAACGCCGGCCTGGGCCCGGCCCGCAACGCCGGGATGGAGCGGGCGACCGGCGACTACCTGGTCTTCCTCGACGGCGACGACACCCTCACCCCGGACGCGCTGCGGGCCATCGCCGACCGGCTCAAGGAGACCGACGAACCGGACGTGCTGGTCTACGACTACGCGCGCACCTACTGGACGGGCGAGGCGGTGCGCAACCAGGCCGCCGCGCGGCTCGCCGAGGACGGCCCGGCCCCGTTCCGGCTGGCCGACCGGCCGGGGCTGCTCCACCTGCTGATGGTCGCCTGGAACAAGGCCTGCCGGCGGGAGTTCGTCGAGCGCGAGGGCTTCGTCTTCCCGCCCGGCTACTACGAGGACACGCCGTGGACGTATCCGGTGCTGATGACGGCCGGGTCCATCGCCACCCTGGACCGGGTCTGCGTCCACTACCGGCAGCGCCGACGGGGCAGCATCCTCGGCACGCCCGACGAGCGGCACTTCGACGTCTTCGCCCAGTACGACCGGGTGTTCGCGTTCCTGGAGTCGGACCGGAGCTGGAGCGCTGGCGGCCGGTGCTGTTCCGCCGCATGGTCGACCATCTGGCGACGGTGTACTGCCGGCGCGACCGCCTGCCGCGCGACGCACGCGCCGAGTTCCTGCGCCGGGCCCGCGCCCACTACCGCCGCTACCGGGTCCCCGGCGCCCCCGTCTCCCCCGCGCCCGCGTGCACCACGCCCTCATCCGCCTGGGCCTGCACCGCACCTACCGGGCCCTGCGGCTGGCGTCGGCGCTGGCCCGCGGCGTCCACAGGCACACCGCCCGGCTGCTGGACACCGCGCGGGCCGCCGCCCTCCGGCTGCACTACCGCCTCCAGCGGCTGCTGCCGGTCCGCGCCGACCGCGCCTCTTCGCCGCCCACGACGGCGCCGGCCACGGCTGCAACCGGGAGCGCTGGAGCAGGCGTTCCGCAGTCTCGCGCCGCACATCCGCACCGCGTGGGCCGCCGCCCCGGCGCACCACCACACCGTCCCGCCGGGCCCGCGCCGGGTGAGCCCGGGCACCGCCGCGTACTTCACCGAGCTGGCCCGCGCCAAGTACCTCGTGCACAACACCCACTTCGACCCGCGGCTGGTCAAGCGCCGGGCCAGGTGCTGATCCAGACCCTGCACGGCACGCCGCTGAAGCACACCGGCCTGGACCTCCAGGAGCGCCCGGCCGCCGCCCCGGGCACGGACTTCGCCGGATGCTGCGCGGCGTCGACGCCTGGGACTACGTCGTCTCCGCCAACCGGCACTCCACGCTGACCTGCGAGCGGGTCTTCCCCGGCGGCTACACCACGCTGGAGGTGGGCCAGCCCCGCACCGACGCCCTGCACACGGCCACCGCGGCCGACGTGGCCCGGCTGCGCGAGCTGCTCGGCGTCCCGAGGGCGCGGTCGCGATCCTGTACGCGCCCGCGCACCGCGGCCATCGCCGCACCCAGCGCCCCGGACTGGACCTGGAGCAGGTGCTGCGCCGCCTCGGCCCCCGGTTCGTGGTGCTGTGCCGCGCGCCGCACGTCCGGCACGCGGGCACCTCCGGCCGGCTCATCGACGTCAGCGGCCACCCGAGCGTCGCGTCCCTGCTCCTGGCCTCGGACGCGCTGGTGACCGACTACTCGTCGCTGATGTTCGACTACGCGGGACTGGACCGCCCGATCGTGCTGCACGCCGACGAGACCGAGGCGTTCGAGGCGGTCCACGGCAGCTACCTCGACCTGCGGTCCTGCCCGCCGGGCGCGGTCGCGCGCAGCGAGGACGAGCTGATCGACATCTTCGCCACCGGGCACTGGCGCGGCTCGCGCTCCGCCCAGCTCAGGGCCGCGTTCCGCGCGCGGTTCTGCCCGTACGACGACGGGCGCGCCGCCGAGCGGGTGGTGCGCCGGGTGGTGCTCGGCGAGCGCCCCGGCGATCTGCCGCCCGTCGTCCCGCTCGCCGAGCGCCGCCCGGTCCCCTCGGCCGCCGCGGCCCTCGCGCGCTCGCCGCTGGCGTCCGTGCCGCAACCGGCCGGCCCGCGCACCGTCACCCCGAGCCGCTGACCGCCGTTGCCTACAGGGAGGCCTCATGCTCCGCAGTTCCTCGCGGCCCACCCCGACCCGGCCGCCGGCCCGACGGCCGTCGGGCCGGCCCCGCGCCGGCTGAGGCGCCCCGCGGCACGAGGGCCCACGGCAGAAGACGACAGAAAGAACAGAATGCCCCGCTTCAGCATCATCGTCCCGTCCCATGGGGTCGCGGGCCGGCTGTCCCAGGCGCTGGACTCGGTCCTCGCCCAGTCCTTCGGCGACTTCGAGCTGATCCCGGTGTGCCGGACGCCGGACTGCTCCGCGGCGGACGTCGCCGCCGCCCTCGCCGGACGGGACTCCCGGGTGGCGCCCGTGCACTCGCCGCCGTCGGACGGTCTGGCCGGGGCGCGCAACGCGGGGATGCGGGCCGCGACCGGCACGTATCTGCTGTTCCTCGACGGCGACGACACCCTCGTCCCGGGCGCCCTGGCGGCGCTGGACGCGCGGCTGGCCCGGACGGGCGACGTCGACGTGCTGTACTTCGAGCACGAACGGACCCCCTGGTGGGAGGGCGAGCCCGGCAACCCGGCCGCGCCGCTGCTCGCCGGGGCCCCGAAGGAGGCGTTCTCCCCGAGCAGGCCCCGCACCTCACCGGCGTACGGCTGCCGGCGTGGAGCGCCGCGTACCGGCGGGCGTTCCTCACCGAACGCGAGCTGTGGTTCCCCGCCGGGCACTTCACCGACGTGGGCTTCGGGGGCCTGGTCGCGGCGGGCGCCGCCCGCATGGCGGTGCTGCGCTCCGTCCTCGTCCGGCATCTGGTGCGGCGGCAGGGCAACCGGCTCAATCTGCCGGGCGACCACCACACCGATCTGCTGGACCAGGCCGACCTCGTGCTCACGCGCGTCGCGGAGGCGGACCTGTCCCCGAGCGCCGCGCGGCCGTGTTCGACGACCTGTTCGCGGCGGTCCTGAAGACGGCCACGCACCGGCGCCGGCTGCCGCGCCGGCTGCGCCGCGCCTTCTTCCGCCGGGCGAGCGCGCTCTACCGCCGGCACCGCCCCGCCGGCCACCGGCCGCCGGGCGGCAGGGTCGGCGTGCAGCACCGGCTGCTGGCGGCCGGGTCGTACGCGGCGTTCCGGGCGCTGCGCGGCGCCAACCGGGCGGCGGCCCGTGCCGTCCGGGCGCTGCCGCGCCCCGGGGGCTGCGCACCCGGCTGCACTACCGGCGCCATCTGCGCCGCCCCCTCGACCCGAACCTCGCCGTGTACTGCGCCTACTGGGGCCGCGGCTACGCCTGCAACCCGGCCGCGATCCACGCCAAGGCCCGGGAGCTGGCCCCGCACATCCGCTCGGTGTTCCTGGTGGAGGCCGACCAGGCGCACACCATGCCGGAGGGCGTCGAGTACGCCGTCATCGGCAGCCGGCGTGCCTGGGAGGTGCTGGCCCGCGCCACCTACCTGATCAACAACGCCAACTTCGCGGAGGGCGTGGTCAAGCGCCCCGGCAGCGTGCACCTGCAGACGCAGCACGGCACACCGCTGAAGACGATGGGCGTCGACCAGTCCACGTATCCGGTGGTGGCGGCGGCCACCGGCAGCTTCGCCAAGCTGCTGGGCCGGGTGGACCGCTGGGACTACAACCTCTCCTCCAACTCCCACTCCACCCGCATGTGGGAGCGCGCCTTCCCGGGCTCCTACGAGCAGCTGGAGTACGGCTATCCGCGCAACGACGTGTACTACACGGCGACCGCCGAGGACGTGGCCCGGATCCGGCGCGAACTGGGCGTCCCGGAGGGCAGGACGGCCGTGCTGTACGCGCCGACGCACCGGGACTACGAGACCGGCTTCGACGCGGGCCCCTCGACCTGGAGGCGTTCTGCGAGGCGGCCGGGGAGGACGTGGTGGTGCTGCTGCGCGCCCACTACTTCTACGACCGGGGCACCCGACGCGGCAGCGGCCGGATCATCGACGTGACCGGACACCGCTCCTCGGAGGACGTCTGCCTGGCCGCCGACGCCCTGATCACGGACTACTCGTCGATCATGTTCGACTACGCCAACCTGGACCGGCCGATCGTCGTGTACGCCGACGACTGGGAGGTCTACCGCGAGACGCGGGGCGTCTACTTCGACCTGATGGCGGCCCCGCCGGGCCCGGTGGCGCGCACCCCGGAGGAGCTGGCGAAGGTCTTCGCCGACGGCTCGTACGCGGGCCCGGAGTCGGCCGCGCTGCGGGCGGCGTTCCGCGAGCGGTTCTGCGAGTTCGACGACGGCCGGGCCGCCGAGCGCGTCGTGCGCCGGGTCCTGCTCGGCGAGCCGCCGGAGGCGATCGCGCCCGTGACCCCGCTCGCGGAGCGCGTCCCGGCCCCCGCCGCCGCCACCCTCGTAAGGAGCTGAAACCGAAGTGCCCCGCTTCAGCGTCATCGTCCCCTGTTTCAAGGTCCAGGGGTTCCTCGCCGAATGCCTCGACTCGGTCCTTCAGCAGTCCTACCGCGACATCGAGGTGATCGCGGTGGACGACTGCTCGCCCGACGGCTGCGGCGCGATCCTCGACGACTACGCCGCCCGCGACGACCGGGTGCGCGTGCTGCACCTGCCGGAGAACGTCGGCCTGGGCCGCGCCCGCAACGCGGGGATGCCGCACGCCACCGGCGACTACCTGTTCTTCCTGGACAGCGACGACACCCTCACCCCGGGCGCGCTGCGCGCGATGGCCGACCGGCTGGAGGAGGCCGGCGACCCGGACGTGCTGGTCTTCGACTACGCGCGCACCTACTGGTGGGGCGGGACCCGCCGCAACGTCCTGGCCCGGGTGCTCGCCGAGGCCGGCGACGGCACGTTCACCGCCGCCGAGCATCCGGAGATCCTCGATCTGCTGATGGTGGTGTGGAACAAGGTCTACCGGCGGGACTTCGTCGAGCGGGAGGGCTTCACCTTCCCGCCCGGCTACTACGAGGACACGCCGTGGACGTTCCCGGTGATGCTCAGCGCCGGGCGGATCGCCACGCTGGACCGGATCTGCCTGAACTACCGGCAGCGGCGGCAGGGCAACATCCTGTCCACCACCAGCCGCAAGCACTTCGACATCCACGAGCAGTACGAGCGCGTGTTCGCCTTCGTCGACGCCCGCCCGGCGCTGGCCGGGTGGCGGCCGTTCCTGCACGCCAAGATGGGCGAGCACTGCCTGGACATCCTCGCCAAGCCGGACCGGCTGCCCCCGGCCGACAAGAAGGAGTTCTTCCGCCGTACCGCGCGGATGTTCCGGGAGCACAGGCCCGAGGGGTGCCGGTCCCGGCCGAGCTGCGGGTGCTGGAGCGGGGCTGGTCCGCCTACCGCGTCCGGCGCCAGGCGGGCCGGGCCGGCCGGGAGCTGGGCCGGCGCACCCGGCAGGCGCGGGGGCCGCCGCCGGCCGGCTGGGCAGAGTCCGTTCGGCGGTGCGCGCGCACCGGCCGCTGGATCCGGACCTCGCCGTCTACTCCGCGTTCTCCCACCGGGGGGCGCTCGGTGACCCGGCGGCGATCTACCGGGCGGCCCGGGAGATCGCCCCGCGGCTGCGCGGGTGTGGGTGGTGCGGGACGAGGAGGCCGCCGCCCTGCTGCCGCCGGACACCGAGCACGTGATCCTGGGCAGCGCCGCCTACCGCCGGGTGACGGAGCGGGCCACGTTCTTCGTCAACAACGTCAACTGGCCCGGTGCCGTGCGCAAGCGGCCCGGCAGTGTGCACATCCACACCCATCAGGGCACGCCGCTGAAGTACATGGGCGCCGACCTGCTCGGCAAGCCGGGCGCCCGGTTCCAGGTGGACGTGCCGGGGATGCTGCGCCGCGCCGACCGCTGGACTACAGCCTGGTCGCCAACCGGCACTCCGAGCTGGTCTGGGAGCGCGCCTACCCCTGCCACTTCACCTCGGTGCGCACCGGCAGCCCCCGCAACGACGTCCTGGTCGCCGCCGGTCCGGACGACGGGGCCGCCTTCCGGTTCCGGTACGGCATCCGGAGGACCACACGGTGGTGCTGTACGCGCCGACCCGCCGCGACTACCGCCGGGCGGTCTCGTCGAGCGGTTCGACCCGGCCCGCCTGGCACGGGACCTGGGGACGGGTACACCCTGGTCGTCCGTCTGCACCCGTCGCTGGCCGGCGGGCCGGCGCGCGGCCTGGGCCTGACGGAGCTGCACCGGCGCGGCGTGCTGGTCGACGCCACGGACGAGCCGCACGTCGAGGAGGTGATGCTCGCCTCGGACGTGCTGGTCACCGACTATTCGGCCCTGATGTTCGACTACGCCAACCTGGACCGGCCGATCGTGGTGCACGCCGACGACTGGGGCGCGTACGCGGCGAGCCGCGGCGCCTACTTCGACATCACCGCCGAGGCGCCGGGCCATGTGGCGCGCTCCTACCGGGAGCTGGCGTGGCTGTTCGCCTCGGGGGCGTGGCGGGACGAGGAGTCCGCGCGGGCGCGCTCGGCGTTCCGGGACCGGTTCTGCGAGTTCGACGACGGCCGGGCGGCCGAGCGGGTGGTGCGGACGCTGATGCTCGGCGAGGAGATGCCGGCGCCGTCCGCGGCGGTCCCGGGTGCCCGCTCGGTCGCCCCCGCCGGCCGCGACGCGCTGGCCTCGTCGTGAGCGCGCGCCGATGGGTGGTGCTTCTGGCCGCGGTGTTCGCCGTGCTCCAGCTGGCGAACGTCACCGGCCGGGACACCCCCGACACCAAGAACTACCTGTCGTACGCGCTGAGCCTGATGGGCGAGGGCAAGCGGGAGGCCGCGGCGGCGACCATCGACCACTTCTGCCTGAGCGCGGCGTCGACGGCCCGCCGCGCCCAGAGCGTGGACGTGGTCCACTTCCACCGGCCCGACCCGGCCGGCCGGGTGGCGTCCGAGTGCCACCGGGAGCAGTGGCGGCTGGTGGACACGCGGCTCGCGGCCGGGCAGACGGGCGGGCACACGGTGCCGTTCATGCCGGAGCGGTTCCAGCGGATCTTCGAGGTGCGCCCCGGCTACCCGGTGTTCCTGGTCCCGTTCATCGCCGTGCTGGGTGTGACGTGGGGGGTGTGGGCGGCGAGCGTCGTCGCCGCGGCGGCGGGCGGGGTGCTGGTCTTCCTGATCCTGCGCACCCTGTCGGTGCCGGTGCCGCTCGCGCTGACCGGGCAGGCCCTGTACTACGTCCTGCCGTGCGGGACGACCGCCATGCGGCCCATGACGGAGGGCCTGATGATGGCGCTGACGCTGGCGGCGGTGTGGGGGTGCGCGCTGGTGCTGCGGGGCCGGCGGAGCGGGCCGGGGTGGCGCTGGTGGCCGGTTCGCTGGTGCTGCTGTTCACGGTCAAGCACTCCCAGTCGCTGTTCCTCGGCGGCTGTCTGGGGATCGCGGGCGCGGTGCTCGCGCTGCGGCGGCGCAGGCGGGGCGGCCGGCGGGCCGGGGCGTGTGGGCGGTGGCGGGCGTGGGTCTGGCCGCGGCCGCCGGGACGCTGGTGCTGGCGCGGCTGCTGCACTACCCGTCGATGTCGGAGAGCGTGCAGGACCTGCTCACCGGTCACTTCTCCCGGCCCGACCGGGAGCGGCCGTGGCGGGAGTTCGTGCAGTTGCAGGGCAACTTCTGGCTGGAGTGGGGGCGCCGGCAGCTGTGGCAGCCGCTGTTCGCGGCCGCGCTGGCCGCGGGCGCGTGGGGTGCGCTGCGGAGGCCGGCGTTCGGCGGTTTCCTGATCGCGGCGGCGTTCACCGGGTTCCTCACCCAGGCCGGTCATCCGGACATCAACATCTGGGGCGAGCGGCTGATCGTGCTGGCGTGGCTGCTGCCGGTGGTGGGGCTGCCGCTGCTGCTGGAGCCGGTGGTCCGGGGCGGCCGGGTGGCGCTGCCGGCGCAGGGGCACGTCGATTATCACTCGATCAGGTGATCTGACGTCATGCCGTTGACCCGCCCGGGAACATACGGCAAATGCCCCGAAAGCACTCCTTCCCGACAACCCTGTGAGCGCCGGAGTCCTCGACCGGCGGACCGTGGGCGGCGCGACGGCGCTGCGCGGCGGGCGCCGGTGGCGGCCCACGCCCTACCAGGTCGCCGGTCTGCTGTTCTGGCTGGTGATGACGCTGGCGTACTGGGCGGTGCCGCTGTGCTGCGACGCCGGGCAGCACGCGGCCGTCGTCGAGCGGCTCAAGGCCGACCTGCTCGATCCGCGCCACCCGATGGCCGACCTGCCGGGTGCGGGCAGCGCCTACTACTCGCCGTACGCGGTGGCGCAGGGCGCGGTCGCCCGGCTGACGGGACTGGGCGGCTGGGAGGTGGTGCGGCTCGCCGGGCCGGTGAACCTGCTGGTGCTGCTGACCGGGCTCGGGCGCCTGGTGCGGGTGCTCACGCCCCGGCCGTGGGCGCCGGTGCTGGCGCTGGCCGCCATGACGCTGCTGTGGGGCACCGAGCGGGCCTGGTGGAGCGGCTACCTCGGACTGATGTCGATGACCGGCAACCTCGGCTACCCGTCGGCGTTCGCGATCGGGCTGGCCTTCTGGGCGTGGGCGCTGACCGGGGCGCGGGCCCGGGACCCGCGCCGGGTGCGCTACGTCGGGCCCAGCGGCCTGCGCGGGTTCACCGGCTACGCCGGGCTCGGCGTGCTGTACGGGCTGATCCTGCTGGTGCACCCGATCACGGCGGTGGGGGCGGCGCTGGGCGCGGTGGCGTTCGTGGCGGGCTGGCAGCGGGGGTGGCGGCGGGCCGTGGCGGGACGGTGGGCGGTGACCGGTGCGACCGCGGTGGTCACGGCGGCGACCTGGCCGTACTTCGACGTGTTCGCGCTGGCCGGGGACGGCAGCGTGGACGCGATGCACCGGGTGCTGTACCGGGACCTGCCCGGCCAGTTCTGGCTGGCGCTGCTCGGACTGCCGGCGCTGTGGCTGCGCGCGCGCCGCTCGGCGCGGGACCCGCTGGTGCTGCTGTTCGCGCTGGACTGCCTGGTGGTGGCCTATGGCTGGGTCAGCGGCCACTACACCTACGGCCGGATCCTCGGACTCACCCTGGTGCCGCTGCAGTTCGCGCTGGCGGTGGAGCTGGCGGCGCCCCGCCCGTGGCGGCCGTGGCGGCGGCTGCTGGGCGGGGCGGCGGCCGCGGGGCGTGCCTGGGGTTCCTCACCGTGCACGCGGGTGCCGTGGTGCCGCGCGCCCTGGACCCGGTCGGCTTCGAACAGCCGCCGGACTGGCCGTCGTACGCCTGGGCGGCGCGGCACATCGAGCCGGGCGAGGCGGTGATCACCGACGGGTACTACGCCGTCCACGCGATCGCCGGGTACGGCCCCGACCTCGCCGCGCCCGCCTGGCCGGACCCGTCCCTGGACGAGCGGGAGCGGCGGCGGCGCCTGGCCGACGTCGAGGCCTATCTCGACCCCGGTTCCACCCGGGCCGAGCGCGCCGCGATCGTGCGCCGCTACGGGGTGCGCTGGCTGCTGCTGACGCGCTGGCAGCCGGTGCCCGAGGAGGCGGTCGTGGTGACGTGGAGCGAGCGGACGGGCGAGGTGCTGGCGCGGGTCGGGTGAACGGCCTCCCGCCGGCCGTCCCCTCGGTGAGGACTCCGGGACCTACTCGACGACCAGGGCGACGGGGATGTTGCCGCGGGTGGCGTTGGAGTACGGGCAGACCTGGTGGGCCCGCTCGACCAGGGTGCGGCCGGTCGCCTCGTCCACGCTCTCGGGCAGCTCGACCCGGAGGGTGACCGCGAGCCCGAATCCCTCGCCCTGCTTGCCGATGCCGACCTCGGCGGTCACCGCGGCGTCGCTCACGTCGACCTGGTCCTGCCGGCCGACGAGGCCGAGGGCGCTGGCGAAGCAGGCGGCGTAACCGGCGGCGAACAGCTGCTCGGGGTTGGTGCCCTGTCCGTTGCCGCCCATCTCCGCGGGGATGCCGAGCCGGAGGTCGAGCCGGCCGTCGGAGGAGACGGCACGGCCCTCGCGTCCGTGGGTGGCGGTGGCGACGGCGGTGTAGAGCGCGTTCATGGAGGCCCTCCGTGACGGGGGTGGCGCCGCTCCCGATGCAGGGGAGCGGCCTGGCGGCTGTCCGGCGGCTGCCCGACGACCCCAGTAGAGCACACAATTCAGTTGTGCACAATCAAATTGCCTCATCGGCCACGGCTACCCTGGAGCCATGACCACGCCCGCAGCCGACTGGCTCCGCCTCGACCGGCAGATCTGCTTCTCCCTGAACGCCGCCTCGCGCGCCTTCGGCGGCGTCTACCGCGTCCTGCTCAAGGACCTCGGGCTCACCTACCCGCAGTACCTGGTGATGCTGGTGCTCTGGGAGCACGGCGAGCTGCCCGTCAAGCGGCTCGGCGAGCACCTGCGGCTCGACTCCGGCACGCTGTCGCCGCTGCTGAAACGGCTGGAGGCGGCCGGCCTGGTGCGGCGGGAGCGCAGCGCGCACGACGAGCGGTCGGTGCGGGTGCGCCCGACCGAGGAGGGGCTCGCGCTGCGCGAGCGGGCGCTGGAGGTGCCGCGCCGGATCGCCGGCGCGACCGGCTTCGGCCTCGACGAGATCGAGGATCTGCGCGCCCGCCTCGACCGGCTCACGGCGGCCCTCGACGCGGCGGCGCTGACGGAGCCGTGAGACGCCCGCGTCCGGCGGGTACGCCGGATGCCCGCTTCAGGGGTTCGTGCGACTTTCGTACGACTTACGATCCGTGGTGATGAGTCGTACTCCCCGAGCCCGCCGGGTCAGTCCGCGCGCCCCGGTCGGCATCGTCGTCATCGGGTACCAGGACGCGGCCCACGTCATGGACGCCGTACGGTCGGCGCTGGCGCAGGGCACCGCCGTGCGCGAGGTCGTCGCCGTGGACGACTGCTCGACCGACGGCAGCGCCGAGCTGCTCGCCGGCCTGGCCCGGACGGAACCCCGGCTGAAGGTGATCCGCCGCACGGCCAACAGCGGCGGCTGCGGCACGCCGCGCAACACCGGACTGGACGCGCTGACCACGCCGTACGTGATGTTCCTGGACAGCGACGACGTGCTGGCCCCCGGCGCGGTGGAGGTGCTGCTCGCGGCGGCGACCGCGGGGCGCGCGGAGGTCGCGGGCGGCCTGTGCGTGCGCCGCGAGATGCCCTCGCGGCGCGAGGTGCCGTGGCAGCCGGCGCTCTACGCGGCCCGCACCGTCCTCGACCATCCCGCCCGGTGCCCCGGACTCGTCCACGACGCCCTGTGCGTCAACAAGCTCTACCGCACCGACTTCCTGCGCGAACACGCCATCCGCTTCCCCGACGGCCGCTTCCCCTACGAGGACATCGTCTTCGGCGCGCGCGTGCTGGCCGCCGGTCCGCGCATCGCCCTCGTCCCGGACCGGGTCTACGTCTGGCACGTGCGCCGGTCCGCCGAGCGGCTGTCCATCTCGCTCGCCCGCGGCGGCCACGGCAACTGGCGGGCGCGCACGCACGCGTGCCGCACGGCGTACGACATCCTCGTCGGCGCCGGGCAGAAGGAGCTGGCCCGCGCGGCCCGCGCCCGGTTCCTCGACCACGAGCTGCGCCTGTACCTGCACGAACTGGGCGTGCGCGACGCGCGCTACCAGCACATGTGGTGGTCGCTCGCCCGGGAGTGCCTCGCCGGCTACGAGCCGGCCGACTGGGCGCACGACCCGGCCGCGCCCGGCGGTCTGCTGGGCAGGTCGTGCTGGCCTCGCCCGAGCCGCGCGACCTGGACCGGCTGCGGGAGCTGGCGGGGCGCCCGGCCCGGCTGCTGCCGCCGTACGCGCGCGACGCCGACGGCGCGCCCGTCTGGTCGGACGACCTGCCCGAGGTGTCCCTCGAACCCCTGCTGAGCTGCCCGGTGGACGCCCTGCCGCTGGCCGTCGACGCCGAACTGCGCCCCCGCGCGCGCGGCACCCTGCTGCGGCTGCGCCTGCACGAGCTGTACGGGCGGGTCGCGGCGGCGGGCCCGCTGGACGTCACGGCCGAGTGGCGCCACCGCGACGACGGGCGGACGGCCGGCTGCCCCCGGCGGTCCTCACCCGGCCCCGGACGGGTGGTGGGCGCAGACCCCGGTGGACCTGTCCGCCCTGGCCGCCGCGGGGACCGCCACCTGGGACCTGTACCTGCGCCTCCGCTTCCGTGACGGCGCGAGCCCCGAGGTCACGGCGCACGCGCGCACGGGCGAGGGACTGCTGCGCCGCCGCGCCCTGCCGAGCGCCCGGCACGGCGTGCTCCTGGTCCAGCCGTACGCCACGCACTCCGGCGCACTGGCCCTGCGGACGGCGCCCGGACCCCGCGGTGTCACCACCGTGGTGCGCGGCAGGATCCGGCGCCTGCTTCACTGAGAGGAGCACACAGGGGAACGAACGAGGGGACGACCGCACATGACCTGGCTGATCACCGGAGGCGCCGGCTACATCGGAGCGCACGTCGTCCGGGCGATGACCGAGGCGGGCGAGAGGACGGTCGTCTACGACGACCTGTCCACCGGTATCGCCGAGCGGGTGCCCGACGGGGTTCCGCTGGTGGTGGGCTCGGTGCTGGACGGGGAGCGCGTCCGCCGGGCCCTGACGGACCACGAGGTCACCGGCGTCGTCCACCTGGCGGCGAAGAAGCAGGTCGGCGAGTCGGTGGACCTGCCGCTGCACTACTACCGGGAGAACGTCGAGGGCCTGCGCGTGCTGCTGGAGGCGGTGACGGACGCGCGGGTGCCGTCCTTCGTCTTCTCGTCCTCGGCGGCGGTCTACGGCATGACCGACGTGGAGCTGGTCACGGAGGAGACGCCGTGCGCGCCCATGTCGCCGTACGGCGAGACCAAGCTCGCGGGCGAGTGGCTGGTCCGGGCGACGGGCCGGGCCACGGGGCTGTCCACGGCGTCGCTGCGCTACTTCAACGTGGCGGGCGCGGCGGCCCCCGAGCTGGCCGACACCGGCGTCTTCAACCTGATCCCGATGGTCTTCGAGAAGCTCACGCAGGGGCAGGCGCCGCGCATCTTCGGCGACGACTACCCGACGCCGGACGGCACCTGCGTGCGGGACTACATCCACGTGGTGGACCTGGCCGAGGCCCACGTGGCGGCGGCCCGCGCCCTCCAGGCGTCCCCGGGCCGCGACCTCACCCTCAACATCGGCCGCGGGAGGGCTCCTCCGTCCGCGAGATGATCGACCACATCAACGCCGTCACCGGGTACCACCGTCCCCGACGGTCACCGCGCGCCGCCCCGGCGACCCGGCCCGCGTCGTCGCCTCCGCCGACCGCGCCGCCACGGAACTGGGCTGGAAGGCGAAGTACGACGTCCAGGACATGATCACGTCGGCCTGGGCAGGCTGGACCCACCACCACCCGAACACCGCCCGCCCCTGACCCACGCCGGGGGCGCCACCGAGGCACCCCCCACCACCCCTCAGGGCCGCGGGAAACCACGCGACCAGCCACCCCTCAGGGGCGCGGGAAACTACGCGACCAGCCACCCCTCAGGGCCGCGGGAAACCACGCGACCAGCCACCCTCAGGGCCGCGGGAAACCACGCGACCAGCCACCCCTCAGGGGCGCGGGGAACTGCGCGACCAGCCCCACCACCCCGCACCCGGACGACAACCGGACCGCCCCCGACCACCCCGCCGACAACCGCCCCCGCCGAACGCAGCCGCCCGGCGTCACAGCGCTTTCAGCGCCGCCGTCGTCGCCCGGGCGAGCACGTCCAGGTACCCCGCGGCAGCTCCCCGCCGCGGATCACCACCGAACGCCAGTGCAACGGCCCCGAGATGAGATCCAGGGCCAGTTCGCCGTCGAACCCGGAACGGAGTTCCCCGCGCCGCTCCGCCGCCGCCAGGATCTTGCTGGCGACGCCCTCCTGCCCCTCCCGCAGCGCCTTCCGCAGGGCCTCCGCGATGTCGGCGTTGCGGGCCGCCTCCGCCTGGAGGTCCGGGATGATCTGCGAGGCCACGGGATGGCGCAGCGCGCGCGCCGTCACCTCGTACAGCAGCCGCAGATCGCTCTCCAGCGCCCCCGTGTCCGGCGCCGGCAGCCCCTGCACCGCCAGCGCCGAGACGATGTCGAGCACCAGATGGAGCTTGGAGCGCCAGCGCCGGTACACCGCCGTCTTGCCGACGCCGGCCCGCCGGGCGATGCCCTCGATCGACATGCGCGCGTAGCCGACGGCCGCGAGTTCCTCGAAGACGGCCGCCCGGATGGCCTCCGTCACGTCCTGGCGCAGCACGGCCGCCCCGGCGGGTGCCCGGCGCCGCGGGCGGGGCCGGGAAGCCCCGGCGTCCGCCTCGGCCTTCGCGTCGGCGGCGGGCGCGTCGTCGGCGTTCGTGGTCATACGGCCCAAGCATAGGCGCGGCTGCGTCACGACGAAACGGTTGCGTTGCGACGTCGATCGGGCCTACGCTCACGTTGCGACGATACGGTGCCGTCCCGACGTAGACGTCGGAGTGAAGCACCCCGGCGCAGACGCAGAACGGCACCCACGAGCCCTCGCCCACCCCCCACCCGAGCGAAAGCAGCGGCTGTGAGCCACGTACTCCACACACCGCCCCGACCCCCGCCGGCTCCGCGCAGACCCCCGCGCCGACCGCCGGGGACCTCGCCGCGCTCGCCGCCCGGCACGGCCTGTCGGTCAGCGGCGCCCGCCCCTCCCTGCCCCGGTACGTCCGCCAGCTGTGGGCGCGCCGGCACTTCATCGGCGCCTTCGCCACCGCCAAGCTCACCGCCCAGTACAGCCAGGCAAAGCTGGGCCAGCTCTGGCAGGTGATGACCCCGCTGCTGAACGCGGCGGTGTACTACTTCATCTTCGGCGTGCTGATGCAGACCAGCAGAGGCGTGGCCGACTACGTCCCGTTCCTGGTCACCGGCGTGTTCGTGTGGACGTTCACGCAGAGCTCGATCATGGCGGGCACGCGCGCGATCTCCGGCAACCTGGGCCTGGTCCGCGCCCTGCACTTCCGCGGGCCGCGCTGCCGGTCTCCTTCTGCCTCCAGCAGCTCCAGCAGCTGCTGTTCTCCATGGCGGCGCTGGCCGTCATCCTGCTCGCCTTCGGCGTGCCGCCCGCCGTGTCCTGGGTGCTGGCCGTCCCGGCCCTGCTGCTGCAGTTCCTCTTCAACGCGGGCGTGTCGCTGGTCCTGGCCCGTCTGGGGTCCAAGATCCCCGACCTGTCCCAGCTGATGCCGTTCCTGCTGCGCACGTGGATGTACGCCTCGGGCGTGATGTACAGCATCCCCCACATGGCGGGCGCGCACAGCGGCCTGCCGTCCTGGGTGGCCCCGGTGCTCCAGGCCAACCCCGCCGCCGTCTACATCGACCTGATGCGGTTCGCCCTGATCGACAGCTTCCACGCCGGTCAGCTGCCCGACCACGTCTGGCTGATCGCGACGGGCTGGGCCCTGCTCGCCGCGGTCGGCGGCTTCATCTACTTCTGGAAGGCTGAGGAGACGTACGGCCGTGGCTGACACGACACCCGCCGGGACGGCGGACGAGAGGACCCCCACCGTCGTCGTCGACGGCGTCGACATCGTCTACCGGGTCAACGGCACCGGCGCCGGACGCGGCACGGCGACCGCCGCGCTCCACCGCATCCTGCGGCGCGGGCGGGCCGAGAAGGCGGCGGGCGTGCGCCGGGTCCACGCCGTGCGGAACGTG
The DNA here is from genome assembly GCA_003248315.1 of Streptomyces sp. SW4. GTDB lineage: Bacteria > Actinomycetota > Actinomycetes > Streptomycetales > Streptomycetaceae > Streptomyces. The sequence continues at coordinate 2,960,035 of QKWM01000004.1, read as the reverse complement.
TCCTTCGTCGCCTACCGCGGCGAGGCCATCGGTCTGATCGGCACCAACGGCTCCGGGAAGTCGACCCTGCTCAAGGCGATCGCGGGACTGCTGCCGGTGGAGAACGGCCGGATCTACACCGACGGCCAGCCCTCGCTGCTCGGCGTCAACGCGGCCCTGATGAACGACCTGACCGGTGAGCGCAACGTTCATCTCGGCGGGCTGGCCATGGGCATGTCCCGGGAGCAGATCAAGGCCCGCTACCAGGAGATCGTCGACTTCTCCGGCATCAACGACAAGGGCGACTTCATCACCCTGCCGATGCGGACGTACTCCTCCGGCATGGCCGCCCGCCTGCGCTTCTCCATCGCCGCCGCCAAGGACCACGACGTCCTCCTCGTCGACGAGGCCCTGGCCACCGGCGACCGCTCCTTCCAGAAGCGGTCCGAGGCCCGCATCCGCGAGCTGCGCAAGCACGCGGGCACGGTGTTCCTGGTGAGCCACAGCAACAAGTCCATCCGCGACACCTGCGACCGGGTCCTGTGGCTGGAGCGCGGCGAACTGCGCATGGACGGGCCGACGGAGGAGGTGCTGAAGGAGTACGAGGCCTTCACCGGCGGCCCGGACAGGAAGCCCGCGCCGAAGCCCGCGCCGGCACCCCGGCAGCGGACCGGCTCCGGGGCGGCCGTTCCCTCGTGAGGCGCAGCCGCGGTCAACCCTTTCGTCCGATCGGTGCCACTATGGCCGGACAGGCGTGCCCGATGCGATGAGTGAGGAGTCCGCCGCGATGTCCGAGACACCCGAACTCAGCGTCGTCGTCCACGGACCCGACCTCCAGGACCACCTCACCGCCCTCCTCGACTCCCTGGCCGCCCACCCCTGCCCGGCACCGAGGTGATCGTGGCCGCGGTCGGCGACTGGGCCGGGAGACGGCCGAGCGGCACACCCCGGAGTTCCGGGTGGTGCCGCTGCCGGAGGGCGCCGGCGACGCCGCGGCGCGCACGGCGGGGGCGGCGCACGCCTCGGGCCGCTGGCTGCACTTCGTCCGGGCCAAGGACGGGCTGCCCCGGGCACCCCGCACGCCCTCGCCGAGCACACCGCCGGTCTCCCGGACACGGTGGACGTCCTCCTCGTCGACCACGTCCGCAGCACCTGGCGGGCCTCGGCGCTGCCCTCCCGGACGGCCCCCGGCTCGCCCGCGCGGGCGGCGCCGACCTCGCCCTGGACGACATGGCGTCCCTGCTGCGGCTGACGCCGCTGCTCGGCACCCGGGTGGTCCGCGCGGACTTCTGGCGGGCGCACGAGCGCCGGCTCACCACGGACGACGAGCCGTTCGTCGCGTACTCCGCGCTGCTGCTGGCCGGCCGCCTCGCCTGCCTGCCGCACCCGGCGTACGAGGACCGCAGGCTGCGCTCCGAGAGCCTCCCGCAGCGCACGGCCGAGGAACACTACGCGCTGGTCGACCGCTACGAGATGCTGCTGGACCTGGCCCGGGACCGCCCGGCCGCGCAGGCCGTCCTCTACGACGTCATGGTCCGCGACTGCCTGCGCACGTTCGTCCGCGCCGGGATGCCCGAGCCTGTCGCCCGGGAGTTCTTCCGCCGCGCCTCGCTGGCGGCCCGGCGCCGCCGCCCCGACACCTACCGGGCCCCCGGCGGCCTGGAGGGCGTCCGCCGGTCCCTGCTGGAGGACGGCGCCTTCACGAAGTACCGCGCCTTCCAGGCCGCCAACCGCGCGCGCCGCACGGTCCGCCGGAGCCTGAGGACGGGCCGCCGCCGGGCCGGCGCCCGGCTCCGCGACCTCGGCTACCGCAGGGCGCTGGCCGGCCCGGTCGACCCCCGCCTCGCGGTCTTCTCCGCGTACTGGAACCGCGGTGTGGCGTGCAACCCGGCCGCCATCGCCGCCGAACTGGGCCGGCGCGCCCCGCACATCCGCCCCGTGTGGGTGGTGACCGCGGAGAACGCGGCCCTGCTGCCGCCCGGCACCGACCACGTCGTCCCCGGCAGCCGCCGCTACTGGGAGGTGCTGGCCCGGGCCAAGTACCTGGTCAACAACGTCAACTTCGCCAACGCCGTGGTCAAGCGCCCCGACGCGGTGCACCTGCAGACCCACCACGGCACGCCGCTCAAGCGCATGGGCCTGGACCAGATGCCGTACCCGGCCGCCGCCCGGGGCCTGGACTTCGCCGCGCTGCTGGAACGCGTCGACAAGTGGGACTTCAGCGTCTCGGCCAACAGCCATTCCACGCGCATGTGGCAGCGCGCCTACCCCTCCCGCTACGTCTCGCTCGACCACGGCTACCCGCGCAACGACGTCTACTACACGGCCGGTGCCGCCGAGGTGCGCGCCGTGCGCGAGCGCCTCGGCATAGCCCCCGGACGCCGCGCCGTCCTCTACGCGCCCACGCACCGCGACTACGAGGCGGGCTGGACCCCGCGCCTGGACCTGGCCGCCCTCGCCGACCGGCTCGGCGAAGAAACGATCCTGCTGGTGCGCGGCCACTACTTCTACGAGGGCGCCGCCTCCCCGCTGACCGGCCTGCGCCGCACCGGCCGGGTCGTGGACGTCTCCTCCTACGACCCGGTGGAGGACCTCTGCCTGGCCGCCGACGTCCTCGTCACGGACTACTCGTCGATCATGTTCGACTACGCCAACCTCGACCGCCCGATCGTCGTCCACGCCGACGACTGGGAGACGTACCGCACCACCCGCGGCGTCTACTTCGACCTCATGGAAGAGGCCCCGGGCCCGGTGGCCCGCACCCAGGAGGAGCTGACGGAGATCCTCGCCACGGACGCCTGGCGCGACGAGCGCGCCACGAAGGCGCGGGCCGCCTTCCGGCGCCGGTTCTGCGAGTACGACGACGGACACGCCGCCGAACGCGTGGTGCGCCGGGTCTTCCTGGGCGAGCCCGAGGACTCCCTGCCGCCGGTGACGCCGCTGGAGGAGCGCACCCCGGCCCCGCGCCCCGAGGAGGTCGCATGACCACACCGGACGTCACCGTCACGGTCATCGTCTACAACGACGCCGGCCGCCTCCCGCGGGCCGTCGCCTCGGTCCGCCGCCAGACGCACGCGAACATCGAGATCGTCATCAGCGACGACCACTCCACCGACGCCACACCGGAGGTGGCCCGCCGGCTCGCGGCCGAGGACCCCCGGATCGTTTACCTGCGGCTGGACGAGAACAGCGGCGGGTGCAGCGCGCCGCGCAACCGCGCCCTGGAGATCGCCGAGGCGCCGTACCTGATGTTCCTGGACAGCGACGACGAGCTGCCCGAGCGGGCCGTGGAGGTGCTGCTCGCCGCCCACCGGGAACGGGACCTGGACTTCGCGATGGGCGCGGTGGAGCGGATACGGGCGGACAACGGCCGCCGCTCGACGTGGATGCCGCACCTGGTGGCCGAACGCCGCACCCTGGACGGCATCGAGGCCGACCCGCGGCTGTTCTTCGAGCACCTGTCGACCAGCAAGATGTACGCCCGGTCCTTCCTCGACCGCCACGGCCTGCGCTTCCCCGAGGGCATCCACTACGAGGACCAGCTGTTCTCGGCGCAGGCGTACTGCCTGGCCAAGACGTTCACGATCGTCCCGGAACCGGTCTACCGCTGGTACGTGGCCCCGTACGCCGCCGCCGACGCCGCCTCCATATCCAACCAGCGCGACCGGCTCACCAACGTCCGCGACCGCGTCCACGTCCAGCGGCTCATCGACGCCTTCCTCGCCGAGAGCGGGCACGAGGCGCTGCGCGAGGACAAGGACTTCAAGTTCCTCAAGCACGACTTCCGGATGTACGCCGGCGACCTGCCGTACCGGGACGAGGAGTGGCTGGCGTCGTTCGCGGACATCGTGAACCCGTACCTCGACACGCTCGCCCCCGGCGCCTGCGCCCGGCTGCCGCGCGCCGAGCGGGTCGTCCTCCGGCTCGTCCGCGACCGGCGGCTGTCCGACGCCCGGATCGCGGCCCGCGGCCTGGGCCACGGGGTGGGGCCGCGCCGGGTGACGGTGGACCCGGAGACGGGCCGCACGTACTGGGGCGCTGAGGTGCCGGCCTCCGACGCGGCCCGCAGCGACCTGGACCTGACCGACCTGGAGCCGGACACCCGCCCGTTCTTCGCCGCCCTGTTCCGCCACGAGATCACGTCCGTCGACCGCGGCCCCGGCGCCTGCGTCGACCTGACCGTCCGCACCTACGATCCCGCGCTGCGCCTCCCGGTCGGCCCCCAGCGCGCCACGCTGCTGCTGTCCCCCGGCCGCGGCCGCATGGCGGTCCCCTTCCGCCTCTCCCCGGTCCGCCCCGGTCTCTACGAGGGCCGGGTCCGCCTGGACCTGGCGGCGGCCCGGCTCCCGCTGCACGGCTTCCAGGGCCTGCGCCACCCCGTCCTGCGCCTGCGCCACCAGGGCCAGTCCCACACCGGCGTCCTCCTGGCCCCGACGGCCTTCCCCGCGTTCACCGGTCGCGTCCCCTACCGCGGCGGCCTCGCCCCGCACCGCGTCACGGTGGAGCCGGAGGGCCACAACCCGGGCCGCCTCCAGGTGCGCTGGGAACCGACGGGGGTGACGGAACGGGCGGTACGCCCCCTGGCCCGGCGCCTCTCCCACCCGCGGCTGCGCAGGGCGGCCCAGCTCCTGAGAAGCGCCCTGCGCTGACCCGCCCGGCCCGCGGTCGGCCGTACCGCCGGCCGCACCGTCGGGCCGCCCTCGGGTGTCGCGCGGCGGAGGCGGCACGCTCACCCCACCTCGTACAGCACCTGGCCGCCGGGCCCGACCTCCACCACCCGCAGCCCCTCGACCCCCCGCAGCCCGTCCCCCCGGTCCACCACCCACCGCACCCCGTACTCCCGCAGAATCCCCCGCCGCTCGCTCCCCGGCACCCCCGCGCGAAGAACCGCCGCACCGCCTCCCGCCGCACCCCCTCGTCCGGCAGGAAGAAGTCGGGATACCCCGGCGCCACGGTGTACGCCCCGTACGCCGGGATCTGCCGCGCCGGCAACGGCACCCGCGCCATGACCACGTCCCCGTACCCCACCCACGGAGTGACCCAGTGATAACCCGCCCACGGCTCCCGGTACTTCTCCGCCACCGCCTGCGGCAGCACCCCCCGGCCGGCCACGTACCCCACCGTGCCCGCCTGGGCCCACGCCCCCGCCAGCAGCGCCCCGGCGAGCACACCCGCCCACCCGGCCCGCACCGCCCGCCGTCCCGCCCCGGCGGCCACCTCCAGCGCCGCCGCGAGCTGCGCCGGGACGAGCGCGGCCGGCAGCGCCCGGCCCCATGACCAGTGCCCGGTCACCGCACCGGCCACGAAGACCAGCGCCCCCAGCGCGAAGAAGACCACCAGCACGTCCCGCCGGTCCCGCCGCCACCTCAGCGCCAGCGCGACCACCCCCACCAGCACCAGCCAGTACCGCGCGAACAGGTCCCGGTACAGCGGCCGGTGCACCGCCTCGAGCCCGTCCCCGGCCCCGAACAGCGCGAAGAAGTCGTAGTAGGGCCACGCCCACAGCACCGCCAGGCCGAGCAGCACCCCGCCCCCGAGCCGCAACCGCACCGCCCGCCACCCGGCCCCCGGCCGTACCGCGAGCACCGTGGCGAGCGCGCCCAGCGAGGCGACCACTCCGGAGAACTGATGGCACAGCAGGATCACCGCCCACAGCACGCCGAGCCCCGCCCACGTCCCCCACCCGGCGGGCTCCGCCGCGCGCAGCGCCCGCGTCAGCCACGCCCAGAAGTGGAAGGCGAGCCCGAGCGCCAGCACGCTCGGGTACGACACCGTCAGCGCCAGCGAGTTCAGCCCCAGGAAGCCGCTCCAGGCGAACGGCGCGGTCCCCCACAGCAGCAGCAGGCACAGCAGCGCCAGCGGCGGCGCGGCCCGCCGCGCGCTCAGCGTGCGGACGTACGCCCACACCCCCGTCACCAGCAGCGGGAGCGCGACCAGCGCGCCGATCCGCAGCACGACGAAGACCGAGGGGTCGCCGATCCGGGCCACCAGCCCGAGCACCACCATCCACGGCGAGTAGTAGGGGCTCGGGGTGTCCGCGTCGACCAGCGGATTGCCGGGGTCGGTGAGGCTGTGCCGCAGCCGTTCGACGGTGGCCGCGTGCAGCCCCAGGTCGCCGGCCCAGGGCAGCCGCACGACGACCAGGACCAGCAGCAGGACGACGAGTGCGGCGGCCACCCGGGGGATACGCTCGGTCACCCGCCCAATTTATCCGCGATGTCCCGTTCGCGAGAGCGCGTCGGGCCGGACAGCGAAGCGCCCCGGACCGTCACCGGCCCGGGGCGCCCCTGCGCTCAGCGCGTCACGAGTGCGTGCGCAGCAGCGTCCGCATCGTCCGCATCGCCACCGAGAGGTTGGCCAGGTCGAACGTCTCCGAGCTCTGGATCTCCTCCAGCGTCGTACGTGCCCGGCCCAGGATCGCCGCGTTCTTCTGCTCCCAGAGCTTGAACCGCTGCTCCGGCGTCGACGAGCCGTTGCCCGCCGCCAGGACGTCGGCCGTGAGCGCCGCGTGCGCCGCGTACAGGTCCTCGCGGATCGCCGCGCGGGCCATCGACTTCCAGCGGTCGGTGCGGGGCAGGTCGCTGATCCGGTCCATCATCTGGGTGATGGACAGCCGGTCGGCGAGGTCGTAGTAGACCTCGGCGACCTCCAGCGGCTCCTTGCCCATGCGGTCGGCCACCGAGACGATGTCCAGCGTCGGGAAGGCGGAGGAGAACCCGGCCACCCGCGTGGCGACGTCGTCCGGCACACCGGCCGCGGACAGCTCGTCGTAGATCTTCTGGTACCACTCCGCGTCCGCGCCGCGCAGCAGCTTCGGCAGCTGCGACCAGACCTGCTCGACCCGCTCGGCGAAGAAGTCCACCGTCTCGGCGAGCTGGAGCGGCTGCGGCCGGTTGTTGAGCAGCCAGCGGGTGCCGCGCTCGACCAGCCGCCGCGAGTGCAGCCGGATCCGGGTCTGCACGGCGGCCTCGACCTTGTTGTCCAGCGCCTCGACCGCGTCCCACACCGGGGAGGAACGGAAGATGGCGCGGGCCGCGGTCTGCGCCCGGACGATCTCCTCCAGCGACGCGCCGGTCTCCTCGCGCAGCCGGTGCAGATACGTCGTACCGCCCGTGTTGACCGTGTCGTTGACCAGGACCGTCGTGGTGATCTCGCGGCGCAGCGGGTGGCTGTCGATCCGGTCGAGGAACTGCTCGCGCAGCGCGCTCGGGAAGTAGGCGTGCAGCAGGCCCTTGAGGTACGGGTCGTCGGGCAGCGAGGTGTGCAGCAGCTCCTCGGCGACCGTGATCTTCGTGTAGGCCAGCAGCACCGCCGTCTCCGGGCCGGTCAGACCGTGCCCGGCCGACAGCCGCTCGCGGATCTGGCGGTCGGTGGGCAGGAACTCCAGCGCCCGGTTCAGGTGGCCCTCGCGCACCAGGTGCTTCATGAAGCGCTGCTGGGCGTGGAGCATGTCGCTGGACTGGGCGAGGGCGTTGGCGATGGCCGTGTTCTGCGCGTAGTTGTTGCGCAGCACCAGCCGGCCGACCTCGTCGGTCATCTCGGCGAGCAGCTTGTTGCGCTGCTTGACCGTCATGTCGCCGTCCGCGACCAGGCCGTTGAGCAGGATCTTGATGTTCACCTCGTGGTCGGAGGTGTCCACGCCCGCGCTGTTGTCGATGGCGTCGGTGTTGACCCGGCCGCCGTGCGAGGCGAACTCGATCCGGCCGAGCTGGGTCAGGCCCAGGTTGCCGCCCTCGCCGACCACCTTGACGCGCAGGTCGGCGCCGTCGACGCGGATGGCGTCGTTGCCCTTGTCGCCGACGTCGGCGTGCGACTCGGTGGACGCCTTCACGTACGTCCCGATGCCGCCGTTCCACAGCAGGTCGACCGGCGCCTTGAGGATCGCCCGCATCAGGTCCGCGGGCGTCATCTTGGTGACCTTCTCCTCGATGCCGAGGGCCTCGCGGATGTGGGCGTTGACCGGGATCGCCTTGGCCGTGCGCGGGAAGACGCCGCCGCCGGGCGACAGCAGCTCGGTGTTGTAGTCCTCCAGGAGCTGCGGGGCAGCTCGAACAGGCGGCGGCGCTCGGCGTAGGAGACGGCCGCGTCCGGGGTCGGGTCGATGAAGATGTGCCGGTGGTCGAAGGCGGCGACCAGGCGGATGTGCTCGCTGAGCAGCATGCCGTTGCCGAACACGTCACCGGACATGTCGCCGATGCCGACGACCGTGAAGTCCTCGGTCTGCGTGTCCACGCCCAGCTCCCGGAAGTGCCGCTTGACGGACTCCCAGGCGCCGCGGGCGGTGATGCCCATGCCCTTGTGGTCGTAGCCGGCCGAGCCGCCGGAGGCGAAGGCGTCGCCGAGCCAGAAGTTGTAGCTCTCGGCGACCTCGTTGGCGATGTCCGAGAACGTCGCGGTGCCCTTGTCGGCGGCGACGACCAGGTAGGTGTCGTCCTCGTCGTGCCGGACCACGTCGGCCGGGGCACGACCTCGCCGGCCACCATGTTGTCGGTGATGTCCAGCAGCGCCGAGATGAACGTCTTGTAGCTGGCGATGCCCTCGGCCATCCACGCGTCGCGGTCGACGCTCGGGTCCGGGAGCTGCTTGGCGACGAAGCCGCCCTTGGCGCCGACCGGCACGATGACGGTGTTCTTCACCATCTGCGCCTTGACCAGGCCGAGGATCTCGGTGCGGAAGTCCTCCCGGCGGTCGGACCAGCGCAGACCGCCGCGCGCGACCTTGCCGAAGCGCAGGTGCACGCCCTCCACCCGCGGCGAGTACACCCAGATCTCGAAGGCCGGGCGCGGCGCCGGCAGGTCCGGGATGGCCTGCGGGTCGAACTTCATGGAGACGTAGTCGTGCGGCTTGCCGCCCGCCGCCTCCTGGAAGAAGTTGGTGCGCAGGGTCGCCTTGATCACCGTCAGGAAGGACCGCAGGATCCGGTCCTCGTCGAGGCTCGCCACCTGGTCGAGGGCGGCGTCGAGCTCCTCCAGGAGCGCGTCGACGATCTCGTTCCCGGCGCGCTGCCGGTCCGGCGACAGCCGCGCCTCGAACAGCGAGACCAGCAGCCGGGTGGTGTGGACGTTGTTGCGGAGGGTGTCCTCCATGTAGTCCTGGCTGAAGGTGGAGCCCGCCTGCCGCAGGTACTTCGCGTACGCGCGCAGCACCATCGCCTGCCGCCAGGTCAGCCCGGCGCTGAGCACGAGGGCGTTGAAGCCGTCGTTCTCCGCCTGGCCGGTCCAGGTCGCGGCGAAGGCGTCCTGGAACCGCTCACGGGCGTCGTCGCCGAGGTAGTCGGCGGTGGTGCCGGCCGTGGCCTTGGGCATGCGCAGGCCGAAGTCGTAGATCCAGGCCGTGGTGCGGTCCGAGCACTTCAGCTCGTAGGGCCGCTCGTCGGTGACCTCCACGCCGAGCCGGCTGAGCACCGGCAGCACCTGCGAGAGGGAGACCGAGCCGCCCTTCTGGTAGATCTTGAAGCGGCGCTCCTCGGGCGCGGCGCCGACCGGCTCGTACAGGCTCAGCGCGAAGGTCCGCTCCTCGTCGAGCCGCTCCAGGTGGGCGAGGTCGGCGACCGCGGAGCGCGGGCCGTGGTCGGCCTTGTACCCCTCGGGAAGGCGCTGCCGTAGCGGCGCAGCAGCTCCGCGGTGTGCTCCTCGCCGAACTCGGCGTGCAGCGCCTCGGCGAACCCATCGGCCCAGGAGCGGGCGGCCTCCACCAGGCGCGCCTCGATGCGCTCCTTGTCGGCGTCGGACAGCTGGGGCAGCTCGGTGCCCTGCGGGACGCGGACGACGAAGTGCAGCCGGGACAGGATCGACTCGGTGTTCCAGGCGGTGAAGTCGACGCTGACGCCGCCCAGCTCCTCCTTGAGGATGTCGATGATCCGCAGCCGGACACCGGTGGTGTAGCGGTCCCGGGGAGGTAGACGAGGGCGGAGTAGTAGCGGCCGTACTCGTCCTGGCGCAGGTAGAGCCTCAGGCGCCGGCGCTCCTGGAGGTAGAGCACGGAGGTGACGATGTGCTGCAGCTCGTCGACCGGGGTCTGGAACAGCTCGTCGCGCGGGTACGTCTCCAGGATCTGCAGCAGGTCCCGGCCGTCGTGGCTGTTGGGCGAGAACCCGGCCCGGTCCAGCACCTCGGCCACCTTGCGCCGGATGACGGGGACCCGGCGGACGGACTCGGTGTAGGCGGCGGACGAGAACAGGCCGAGGAAGCGCCGCTCGCCGACGACGTTGCCGTCGGCGTCGAACTTCTTCACGCCGATGTAGTCCAGGTACGACGGCCGGTGCACGGTCGCCCGGCTGTTGGCCTTGGTCAGCACCAGCAGCTTGTGCTCGCGCGCCTTGGCGCGGGCGTCGGCGGGCAGCCGCTCGAAGGACGGGCTGACCGGGTGGTCGTCGGCGGCGTGGTGCTGCGGGTCGGAGCGCAGGATGCCGAGGCCGGTGCCGGCGACGGCGGCGAGGGAGTCGTCCCGCGCAGCTGGTACTCCCGGTAGCCGAGGAAGGTGAAGTGGTCGTCGGCGAGCCAGCGCAGCAGCTCGCGGGCCTCCTCCACCTCCTGCGTGTTCAGGTCGCCGGGGGCGGGCTCGTCGGGCAGGCCGTCGGCGAGGCGGACGGCGGCGTCCCGCATCTTGCCCCAGTCCTCGACGGCCTCGCGGACGTCGGACAGGATGCGCAGCAGATCGGCGGTGATCTGCTTCAGGTCGGCGCGGTCGGTCTCCCGGTCGATCTCGACGTGGATCCAGGACTCCACGTGCGCGTCGTGCGGAAGGTCGCCGGTGGGCGAGGCGGCGAGCACCTCGATGAGCTTGCCGGTGACATCGCGGCGCACCACGAACTGCGGGTGGATCACGACGTGGATGCCGCGTCCCTGCCGGGTCAGCTCGTTGGTCACGGAGTCGACGAGGAACGGCATGTCGTCCGTGACCACCTCCACGACGGAGTGGCTGCACGTCCAGCCGTTCTCCTCCACCGTCGGCGTGTGGACCCGGACGTTGGCCGTGCCCTGCGGGCGGTTCTCGGCCAGTCGGTAGTGCGAGACGGCGGCCCCGAAGACGTCGACCGGGTCGCGGTCGGTGAGGTCCTCCGGTGCGGTGTGCCGGTAGTAGCGCTGGAGGAACGCGAGCACCGACTCGCGGTCCGGGGTGTCCGGAGCGGCCTTGCCCGTCGTCCCAGTCGAGAGGTGCCCCCGACCGGGCTGTTCTCAGCTACCCGGGCAGCCCTTTCGAGCAGCTCGGCCTTTGCTTCGTCCAGCTTGGTCTGCATTGTCCTCTGGCTCCTGTCGCGCGCCGTTGCGTGACGTTGAAGGAAGTACGGTCTCCTGCCCTCCGGCGTGACGCCCGGACACGGGTTACCGGTCGGGTCAGACGCTATGCCGCAAGGTGAGATGAGCGGGGGCATATCAGCCATTCTCGACGCGCCCGCCGGCCGGGGCGCCGCTCGTCGCGACGTCACCGCCCGGGGAGTGCCCGGCGTCCAGGGGGCACTCGACGCCCCGTCCCGCCCGCGAGGATCAGCGACCGCCGCCCGGTCACGGATGTGGTCCGTGCTCACCGGGCGCTGGGCGGAGGCACCGGTGCCTCCGCGAGCTATCGCGCTGATCACGCCATAAGGCTATCGCTCCTCACAGGGGCCCCGTCATGAGCCGTATGTGTACAAAACCGGGACCAGAAGTTTGACGTTCTGCACAGAGACGCCCCGACGGCAGCTCGGTACCTCCCCGCTACGCGGCCGCCAGCCGCTCGGCCTCCCCGCTACGCCGCCGCCAGCCGCTCGGCCTCCTCCACGGCCTCCGCCAGCGAATCCACCACCGGCACCCCCACCCCTCCAGACTGGCCCGACTGTGCGACCCCCGGTGTACAGCACGGCCCGCGCCCCCACATGCCGAGCGGCCACCGCATCATCCGCCGCATCCCCGATCACCACGGTCCGCGCCGGATCGACACCCGACAGCGCCGCGATGTGCCGCACCATGTGCTCGGCCTTGCTCCCCCGGAGGGCCCGGTACGCCCGTCGACCCGTATGAAGTGCGCCTCGATGCCGAAACCGCGCACCAACGGCACCAGCTCCTCGTGCCCGTACATGCTGAGGATCGACTGACTGCGCCCCGCCGCCCGCCAGCCCGCGAGCAGCTCCGCCGCCCCTCGGTGAGCCCGCACCGCACCCGGTGCTCGGTGTAGTGCCGGTGGAAGGTCTCGTCCATGACCTGCCACTCCGCGTCGGTGGGCAGCCGCCCCAGCAGCCGCTCGTAGAACTTGGGCACCGGCACGCAGTACATGGCCCGGTACTGCTCCAGCGTGAGCGGCTCCATGCCCAGCTCGGCGAAGGCCGCGTTCGTCGCCCCGATGATCGCGTCGTTGTCGTGGAACAGCGTGCCGTTCCAGTCCCAGACGATGTGTGCCCCTGTCTGCATCCCCATGCCGAAAACCGTACCCGCCACCACTGACAGTCACGACGGCCACCGGCTCGGTCACCTGCCCGCAGACCGCCTCGACGGCGACGACCGCTTCGACGCCGACGACCGCCTCGACGGCGACGACCACCCCGGCGCCGGCGACCGCTTCGACGCCGGCCGCTCCGTCGCCGGCCGCCCCGACGCCGGTCGCTCAGTCGCCGGACCCGACGAGGTTGGGGATCTCCTGCGTCGCGTACCACAGCAGCTCGTGGTCCTCGGCCCCGTCCACCACGAACTGGGCGTCGTCGTCCCCGCCGTCCGCCGCCGGGAGCGCCTCGGCCGCGGCGGCGACGTCCACCTCCGCATCGGCGGAATCGACATGGACCGCGGCCGCCTTGGCCAGCGGCACGGCGACGGTGACCCGCACCTCGCCCAGCGCGGCCGGATCCAGCCCCCGGTCGGGGTCGACGCTCGCCGCACCGTCCGGCACGTCGGCCGCCACCACGACCCGGCGCCGCGGCGCGCCCGCGTCGGCTGCCAGCAGCCGCAGCGAGGCCAGTGCGGCCCGGCTCAGGGCGGCGTACTCGAGTTCCTCCACGTCCTCCGACAGGTACCACTCGCGCAACGCGGGCGTCACGGCGTACGCCACGAACGGCGCGGTGCCCAGCTCGCCCGTCCGGTGCGCCTCGGCGAGACCGGGCAGGGTCAGGGGACGTAGACGCGCATGCTCGCCGCTTTCGTGGGTCGGACTCGGCTGGAACGGACCGTCAGGAGAACGGGCCCCCAGGATACGCGGGCGTGTCCCCTTTCGAGTTCCCGCCCGTGACGCCCGGGCCGTCCACCCGCGGCCGCGGATTCACCCCCGTCGGCCCGCGCCCTGGCCTCCGTCCACGCCCGCGCCACCCGGATAGGTGAACCCCTGGCCCGCCCGCCCGGGTCCGTCACGTCCTTGCCGCCGCCCCCTCCGCCCCCGTACAAGATCCACGACCACAAGTTACCGCCCGGTATCCCCGGGCTTCCGAACGGGGAACTCCATGTACAAGGTCATGACCAGGGCGCAGCAGCCTCCGGCCGCCGGCGCACCGGCCCTCCGGCCCGCTCACCGCACGCCCCTCCGGCCGCCGCTCCCGTCACCGTCCGCCATCCGGCCGGAGGGCCGCCCTACGAGTCCGTCGGCACGCTCCCTCGGAACACCGTCGGCGCACCACCCGGCACGGCCCCTCGAAGCACCGCCGGCGCGCCGCCCAGGGGCCCCGTCGCCGGCGCGCCGCACCGCCCTCGGCCGACGGCCGGCCGCCCGGCCGCTCCACCCAGCGCTCCCGTTCCCGCACGCGCCCCACGGACACCCGGCCTCCGTCGGGCCCGAGCGGCCGTATGCCCTCGGCCACCGCACCCCGCACGCCCTCCACCCGCACACCCTCCACCCGCACACCCTCCATCCACACGCCCTCCACTCGCGCGGGCACCGCCGCACCGCCCACCCGCCGAGCCTCCTCTCCGGCCACGGCCACGGCCTCCGCCCAGGCCGCCACCCCGACGGTCCCCGCGCAGACCCCCGCCGCCCGGTTCCCGCTGCCCAGCCCCGCCCCACCGACGTCTTCGCCGAACGGCTCCTCGCCGTGCTCAGCGGCCGGCGTCCCGTGCACTCGATGCTGCGGCACACCGTCGGCCGCGCCTACGACGAGCTGGCCTGGCTCGCCGAACGCGGCCCCCTGCGCGCCCGGGGACCCAGCCCGTCGTCCGCGACATCGGCTACTTCGTCCCGCGCCCCGGCGCCCTGGAGGTCTTCGCCCGGATCGGCGCCGGTGACCAGCTGCGCGCGATGGCGTTCCGCCTGGAGCTGGGCCGCGACCTGCGCTGGCGCTGCTCGGCGGTGGAACTGGGCGGCCCGCGCATGCCCCGCGACGACGACTGACGCTCCGCCACCGCCACCGTCGGCCCCACGGCGCCCGGGACTCCGGAAACGCCGGAAGGGCCGGGGCACCCGACGAGGTGTCCCGGCCCTTCCTCACCGGTCCGCCGCCCCGGCGCCACAGGCACCCGCGGCGACGGCGACCGTCACTTCTTGCGGCGCCGCCCGCCCTTGGCCTGCTTGCGGCGCTCCGCGCGCGTCAGCCCGTCGGCCGGGGAGCGCACCGGCTCGCCGTCCTCGCTGACGTCCCGCTCGATGATGCCGCCCTCACCGTCGACGGTGGGCGCGGTCAGGTGCAGGTTCCGCCGCTGCGGGCGTCGAGGCCCTTGGCCCGGATCTCCGGGCGCGAGCCCGCCTGCGCCGGCACCGCGTCCTGCGGGGCGCCCTTCTCCAGCGACGTCGCGGGCGCGGCGTCCTCGACCGGGACCTCCTCGACCTGCTGCTCGACCTGGACCTCCAGGTTGAACAGGTAGCCGACGGACTCCTCCTTGATGCCCTCCATCATGGCGGTGAACATGTCGAAGCCCTCGCGCTGGTACTCGACCAGCGGGTCCTTCTGCGCCATGGCGCGCAGGCCGATGCCCTCCTGGAGGTAGTCCATCTCGTAGAGGTGCTCGCGCCACTTGCGGTCCAGCACCGACAGCACGACCCGGCGCTCCAGCTCCCGCATGATCTCGGAGCCGAGCTGCTTCTCCCGCGCCTCGTACTGCTCGTGGATGTCGTCCTTGATGGACTCGGCGATGAACTCGGCGGTCAGACCCGCGCGGTCACCGGCCGCCTCCTCCAGCTCCTCGACGCTGACCTTCACCGGGTAGAGCTGCTTGAAGGCGCCCCACAGCCGGTCCAGGTCCCAGTCCTCGGGGAAGCCCTCGGCGGTCTCGGCCTGGACGTAGGCATCGATGGTGTCGTCCATGAAGTGCTGGATCTGCTCGTGCAGGTCCTCGCCCTCCAGGACGCGGCGGCGCTCGCCGTAGATGACCTCGCGCTGCCGGTTGAGGACCTCGTCGTACTTCAGGACGTTCTTGCGGGTCTCGAAGTTCTGCTGCTCGACCTGCGACTGGGCGGACGCGATCGCGCGCGTGACCATCTTGTTCTCGATCGGCACGTCGTCCGGGACGTTCGCCATCGACATCACGCGCTCGACCATCTGGGCCTTGAACAGCCGCATCAGGTCGTCGCCCAGCGACAGGTAGAACCGGGACTCGCCGGGGTCGCCCTGACGGCCGGAACGACCGCGCAGCTGGTTGTCGATCCGGCGGGACTCGTGCCGCTCGGTGCCCAGCACGTAGAGGCCGCCGAGCTTCTCGACCTCCTCCTTCTCGGCCTTGACCGCCTCCTCGGCGCGCTTGAGCGCCTCGGGCAGGGCCGCGGCCCACTCCTCGATGTGCTCCTCGGGGTCGAGGCCGCGCTGGCGCAGCTCCGCCTCGGCGAGGTCCTCGGGGTTGCCGCCGAGCTTGATGTCCGTACCGCGGCCGGCCATGTTGGTGGCCACCGTCACGGCGCCCTTGCGGCCGGCCTGGGCGACGATCGACGCCTCCCGGTCGTGCTGCTTGGCGTTGAGCACCTCGTGCTGGATGCCGCGCTTGGAGAGCTGCTGCGACAGGTACTCCGACTTCTCGACGGACGTCGTGCCGACGAGGATCGGCTGGCCCTTGCGGTGCTTCTCCTCGATGTCGTCGACGACGGCCTCGAACTTGGCGACCTCGGTGCGGTAGATCAGGTCCGACTGGTCCTTGCGGATCATCGGGCGGTTGGTCGGGATCGGCACCACGCCGAGCTTGTAGATCTGGTGGAACTCGGCGGCCTCGGTCATCGCCGTACCGGTCATGCCGGAGAGCTTGTTGTAGAGGCGGAAGAAGTTCTGCAGGGTGATCGTGGCGAGCGTCTGGTTCTCGTCCTTGATGTCCACCCCTTCCTTCGCCTCGATCGCCTGGTGCATGCCCTCGTTGTAGCGGCGGCCGGCGAGGATACGGCCGGTGTGCTCGTCGACGATCATGACTTCGCCGTCGATGACGACGTAGTCCTTGTCCTTCTTGAAGAGTTCCTTGGCCTTGATGGCGTTGTTCAGATAACCGACGAGCGGCGTGTTCACCGACTCGTACAGGTTGTCGATGCCGAGCCAGTCCTCGACCTTGGCGACGCCGGACTCGTGGATGGCGACCGTGCGCTTCTTCTCGTCGACGTCGTAGTCGCCGGTCTCCTCGATGCCCTTGAGCGGCTGGCCGGCCTCTCCGCGCTTGAGGCGCTTGACCAGCTTGGCGAAGTCGCCGTACCACTTGGTGGCCTGGTCGGCCGGACCGGAGATGATCAGCGGCGTACGGGCCTCGTCGATGAGGATGGAGTCGACCTCGTCGACGATCGCGAAGTTGTGGCCGCGCTGGACCAGCTCGTCCTTCGACCACGCCATGTTGTCGCGCAGGTAGTCGAAGCCGAACTCGTTGTTCGTGCCGTAGGTGATGTCGCAGTTGTACATCTCGCGGCGCTGGGCCGGCGTCATGTTGGCCAGGATGCAGCCGACGTCCAGACCCAGGAACTTGTGGACGCGGCCCATCATCTCGGAGTCGCGCTCGGCCAGGTAGTCGTTGACCGTGACGATGTGCACGCCGTCGCCGGACAGGGCGTTCAGATAGGCGGGCAGGGTGCCGACGAGGGTCTTGCCCTCACCGGTCTTCATCTCCGCCACGTACCCCATGTGGAGGGCGGCGCCGCCCATCAGCTGCACGTCGTAGTGGCGCTGGCCGAGGACGCGCTTGGCGGCCTCGCGGACGGTGGCGAAGGCCTCGGGCAGCAGGTCGTCCAGGGACTCGCCGTCGGCATAGCGCTGCTTGTACTCATCGGTGAGGGCCCGCAGCTCGGCGTCGGAGAGGTCGACGAAGTCCTCTTCGATGGAGTTGACCTGGTCCGCGATGCGGTGCAGCTTGCGCAGGATCTTGCCTTCGCCTGCACGCATGATCTTCGAGAGGACGGACACGGGGGTTGGTCTCCTTGCCGGTCGG
The DNA here is from genome assembly GCA_003248315.1 of Streptomyces sp. SW4. GTDB lineage: Bacteria > Actinomycetota > Actinomycetes > Streptomycetales > Streptomycetaceae > Streptomyces. The sequence goes on along the minus strand of QKWM01000004.1, from coordinate 2,942,780 downwards.
GCCTGGGACGGTCGGTTTCCGATGTGACGTGACTGAGCAACGGCCATCGTAAGCGAGGACCCCACCGCCCCGGGAGGCCCGCACTGCCTTCACACAGGACAACGTCCGGAGCCCGCGGATGGTGCCGCGTCCGTCCGGCGAATTGCGCGAAACGTGATCGCCCGAGCACGTACGGCAAAACATTTGGCGCCACCGCTCCGCCACCCGGGAGAATCGGCCGATGGAACCCGTCACGCTCACCACGGACCGCCTCGTCCTGCGCACGGTCGGCCCGCAGGACACCGACGCGGTGTACGCCGCCTGCCAGGACCCCGACATCCAGCGCTGGACCACGATCCCCTCGCCCTACCTTCCCGGGCACGCGCGCGACTTCACGGAGCGCATGGTCCCCGACGGCTGGGCGAGCGACACCATGTTCACCTTCGGCGTCTTCCTGCCCGGCGGCGACCTGACGGGCATGCTCGGCCTGACCATGCGCTCCCCGGGCACCGCCGAGATCGGTTTCTGGGCCGCCAAGGAGCACCGCGGCAACGGCTACGTCACGGAGGCCGCCCTGGCCGTGTGCCGCTGGGCCTTCACCGAACGGAAGATCGACCGCGTGGAGTGGCGGGCCGAGACCGGCAACACGGCCTCCCGCGCGGTGGCCGAACGCGCCGGCTTCACCCTGGAGGGCACCCTCCGGGCGGGCCTCGACAACAAGGGCGTACGCCGTGACTGCTGGATAGCCTCCCTCCTCCCCTCGGACCTGACCCTCCCCACACCGACCCCGTACCTCCCCACGCCCACGTAGCCACGACACACCCACGTGGCCACGACGCCGACGCCGCCGCGCCGGCCGGCCCCCACCCGAGCCCGACCCCGCTGTCAGTCCCACCCTCTATCGTGCGGACGTATGACGACCTCCCCGCGCCCCACCACGGAGCTCTCGGCAGCCGACGCCCGCCGCATCGCCCTCCGCGCGCAGGGCCTCCTCGGCGCCCCCGACCGCCGCGCCGGCGTCCGCGGCGTACTCCGCCACCTCGGCGCGGTGCAGCTCGACACCATCTCCGTCCTCGCCCGCTCCCACGAACTGGTCCCGTACGCCCGCCTCGGCGCCGTCGGCCGCAGAACGGTCGAGGACGCCTACTGGAAGGACACGCACGCCTTCGAGTACTGGTCCCACGCCGCCTGCATCCTCCCGATCGAGGAGTGGCCCCACTTCGCCTTCCGCCGCCGCGCCTACCGCGACCGCCCGCACTGGCATCACGACCTGCCCGACGGCGTGTACGACCAGGTCATCAAGCAGCTGCGCGCCGAGGGCCCCCTGACGGCGACGGAGCTGGGCGGGGCGAAGCGGACGAGCGAGTGGTGGGACTGGTCCGGCACGAAGGTCGCGGTCGAGCGGGCGCTCATGTACGGCGAGGTCGTGTGCGTCGAGCGCCGCGGCTGGAAGCGCGTCTACGACCTGGCCGAGCGGGCGGTCCCGTCCGACCTGCTCCACGACGAGCTGGACGACACCGAATGCCTGCGCCGCCTGGTCCGCCTGGCCGGCCGGTCCCTGGGCGTCGGCACGCGCGCGGACATTGCGGACTACCACCGCCTCAAGGGCGAGCAGGTCGACGCGGTGATCGCCGACTCGGGCCTGGTCCCGGTCACGGTCGAGGGCTGGGGCGGCAAACCGGCCTGGGCCGATCCCGCGGCCCTTCGGACGCCTCCGCGCGGCCGTCACCGCACCACGCTCCTGTCCCCGTTCGACTCCCTGATCTGGGAGCGGGCGCGCACGGAGCGGATCTTCGGCTTCACCCACCGCCTGGAGGCCTACGTCCCCAAGCAGAAGCGGGTGCACGGGTACTTCGCGATGCCCGTGCTCGCCGGCGGCCGTCTGGTCGGCCGTGTCGACCCGGCCCGGCAGGGGCGCACGCTGGTGGCCAAGCAGATCACGCTGGACGGCCCGAAGGCGGTGCCGGCCGTCGCGCAGGCCCTGGTCGAGGCGGCGAGCTGGGTGGACTGCACCGACGTACGCGTGGAACGGGTCGACGACCCGGCCCTGCGCGAACCGCTCACGAGGGAGCTGACGCGCATACTCGGCTGACCCGCCTACGCGCTTGAGCTGCATACGCGGCTGAACCGCCCGCTCGGTCGGGCTGGCCGGCCCGGCCGGCCCGGCCGCTCAGCGGATCTCGAGGATCTTCTCCCGCATCGCGTAGACCACGGCCTCCATCCGGGAGTGCAGCTGGAGCTTCTCCAGGATGTTCCGCACGTGGTTCTTCACGGTGTTCTCGGAGATGAACAGTTCCTTGGCGATGTCCCGGTTGTTCATCCCCGTGGCGACGAGCTTGAGGACTTCCAGTTCCCGGTCCGTCAGCCGGGGCGCGGGCACCAGCCGCCGCTCGTCGGTCCGCTGGATCATGGACTTGAACTCGGTGAGCAGCTTCGACGCCATCGACGGGCTGATCTGCGACTGGCCGTCGGCCACCGCGCGAATGGCGGTGGCGACCTCGTCGGTGGAGATCTCCTTGAGCAGGTAGCCGGTCGCGCCCGCCTTGATCGCGTCGTAGAGGTCGGCCTCCTCGTCGCTGATCGTCAGCATGATGATCTTGGCGCTGGGGGCCACCTCCTTGATGGAGGTGCACGCCTCGATACCGCCGCGCCGGGGCATCCGCACGTCCATCAGGACGATGTCCGGCAGCAGGTCGGCGGCCTTCTCCACGGCCTCCGCCCCGTCGCCCGCCTCTCCGACGACCTGGATGTCCTCCTCGGCGGCGAGCACGATCTCCAGACCACGGCGGAACAGGGCATGGTCGTCCACGACCAGCACTCTGATCGGCTCCATGCGTGGAGAGCCCGCCTCCGGGCCCATGCCGACGGCGCCGTCGTCGGCGTCGTCGTCCCGCATCGGTCCGAAGCTGTCCGCCATCGTTCCTCCCCTGACGGCTGTGGCCTGTGCTCCTGAGCCATCGCCAACCCAAGGCAACGACCCAACGGTTGGGCCGCTGCGGCCATGATTCCATGCCCGGACGGCACCGGGGTGCCGGAGCGGTGCGCGAAGGGGTCGCACACCGTCGCACACCGGTGCCCCTGGGGGCGCACGCGCGCTCCAGGGGCACCGCCTCTGTGGTCAGCCGGCGCGGTCAGCCGCCGAGCGCACCGCCCGCCTCCGTGGCGTGCGCCTGCGTGACCATCGTGTCCGTCTGAAGGTGGATCACGCCGTAGTCGTAGGCGTGCCGCCGGTAGACGACACTCGGCTCCTTGGTTTCGGAGTCGATGAACAGGTAGAAGTCGTGCCCGACCAGCTCCATCTCGTAGAGCGCCTGGTCGAGGGTCATCGGCGCGGCCGAGTGGGTCTTCTCGCGGACGACGAGCGGACCGTCGCCCTGCACCTCCAGCGAACCGATCTTCTTGGTCGGCACGCTTTCCTGCTGCTCCTGGGGGCCGCGCTTCCGGTCCCGTTGAGCGTCGCCACGCCCGGGACGTGGTTGGGGACCTCGGCGGCCGAGATCCGGCGTGCGCCGCGTCGCGAGAAGCGCTTGTCGTGCTGCTTGCGCAGCCGGGCTTCGAGTTTCTCCGCCGCCAGGTCGAGCGCCGCGTACGGATCGCTCGCCGCTGCCTCCGCCCGGATCACCGGCCCGCGAGAGCGGAGGGTGATCTCCACCCGGTCACTGCGGTCGGCCTGTCGGGGGTTGGGCTCCTTGGACACCTCGACGTCGAGGCTGATCACCTTGCCATCGAGCTTCTGGATCTTCTCCAGCTTCAGCTTCTCGGCCACGTGCTTCCGGAACCGCTCGGGCACCTCGGTCTTGCGGCCCTTGACGACGATGTCCACGCAGAACTCCGTTCCCGGATCGCTCCGCTTCGGTGGCGGAGCATCTCCCTTTTGCACCAGGTTCCGGTGAGCCCCGGAACCTCGGACTCGGTGACTTCCACCTCCTCCCCCGTGGGCGAGTTATCCACTCCACCGGCGCGGGTGATGATGAAAAGCCCGCTGCACGGCATTCGGATTCGAGAGGTGTGGCCTGCGGCTTTCCCTCACAACCGAACATATCTCGCCTGGGCGGAAGTCGTCACCCTCTACCGCGGCGTACCTCCGTTCAGGTGAATTGGCCCTCTCATTACCTGGAACGTTGCAAGATCTCCGTCAGTTCCGGTTTATTGCAAAGGCATCTGGAGAAGCGGCGACCACGGCCGCGCCGATCACGCCTGGGATCATGTCGCCGCGCCGGTCCGCCTCCGGCGTTCCCCACCGGCCGGGCGCCCGGTCGACCCTCGCTTTCCTCGCTGCGGCCTTCCGTTCCTCTCTGCCTTCCCACGTTGTCCGCGGATACACGGCCGTCTCCCCCGTTCCGTACGTGCCGTCCCGCCTCCCGGTTCATCCCGCGCGGGCCTCACCCCGGCCGCCGCCCGCACGGCCCGCGCCGCCTCCGCCAGGGACGCGCCCGTCGTCATGAGGTCGTCGACGAGCACGACCGGGCCGCCCGCGCGCAGCAGCCGGCCGCCGCCCGGCGCCACGGCCAGCGCGCCGGCCATGTTGTCCCGCCGCTGCCGGGCGTCGAGCCCCGACTGGTCGGCCACGGCCCGCCGCTGCCGCAGCGCGGCCAGCACCCGTGCGGGCGTCCCCGTGCGCCGCAGCTCCGCCGCGGCCGCGAGGGCGATGCGCCGCGCCGGGTCGTGCCCCCGCGTCCGCACGGCCCGCCGCGCCGACGGCACCGGCACCAGCAGCACCGGCGCCCCCGCACCCGGCGCCGCACCCCGCGCCGTCGCCTCGCGCAGCCCCGCCCGGACCGCCCCCGCCAGGGCGCTGCCGAGGGGCTCCGCCAGGGCCAGCGCGCCGCGCTCCTTGTGGGCCAGCAGCACGGCCCGCACCTCGTCCTCGTACGGGGCGGCCGCGTGCACCACCGGCAGCCCCGGCGGCTCCGGCGCCGGCCGTACCCGGCACGGTGCCGCCCCGCTCAGAGCGGCACGGCACTCCGGGCAGAGCACCGCGCGTGCCCTGCCGCAGCCTCCGCACTCGGCCGGCAGCACCAGGTCGGTGAGGTCCCGCCACCACCCGCGCATGGCCACCACTGTGCCCGACGCCGGCCCCACCGGCCGGGCCTGTGGAAAACCCCCTGTGGACAGCTCGCGCCGCAGAGCGACGCCCGTCCCCCACACGAGCGCACACCGGCACCCGAGCCCACCCCGGAAGTCATCCCGGAGGTCACCCCGGATAGACCGGCGCGCTGCCCTCCGTCACCTTCTGCCACTGCATCCCGGACGGCAGCCGGACGATCCCGTCCTCCGAGTAGGCGGCGAGCGGCAGCCGCTCGTCCTCGGACGCGGCGATCTCCTTCACACCGGTCAGCGCCGCCGGCACCGAGGCCTCGGGGGTCGAACCGTCGACCTGGACGTATCCGATCTGCTGGACGCCACCGCGTTCGCGTCCGACCACGACCAGGCGGCTGTCACCCGCCCAGGACATGGCCCGGACCTCCTCCAACTCGGGTGTGGCCGACCGCAGTTCGAGGACGGACGGCGGATCGCCGGGCGTCTCCCCGTGTTCGATCCGGCCGATGAGCAGCGAGCGGTCGCCGTCCTTCTCCACGATGAGCGCGATCCGCACCCCGTCGGCGGACACGCGTACCGCCTGAATGCGTCCGTCGAGCTGCGGGACCCGCGCCTCCACCGGTTCACCGGCGCCCTGGCGCAGGACGAGCAGCCGCGCGTCGGCCGGGTTCCGGTCGGCGATCCACAGGTCGCCGTGCGCGTCCCAGCTGGGCGCCGTGAGCCGGTCCTGCTCCGACTTGCCCCGGCTGACCAGCACCGGTTCGCCGAGCGAGCCCCCGGTCACCAGCGAGCCGACGTACAGCGACTTGCCGTCGAGATGGACCCCGGCCGCGGTGTGCTCGTCGCGTGACACCGCCACCGACCGCAGGGCCGTGTCCCCCTCGCCCAGCGCCCCGGGAACCGGGTCCGGGTGGGGCTTGGCGGAGGTGCTGTCCGACGGGATCCGCACCAGGCGGTGCTTGTCGTCGAGGAAGTACAGGTAGTCCGGGTGCTGCGCCGAGCCGCGCGAGGCGACCGCCGCGGCCTGCTCGCCGGTGAGCGAGCACAGCGAGTCACCGCCCGCCCGCAGCTCCACCTCCTCGACGGTCGGGGTCAGGCTCTGCAGCGTGAACAGCAGCTGGGCCGCCATCTCCTCGCACTTGTCCGTGCCGACGCCCGCGGCCCTGTCGTTCAGCGGCACGGTCACCTTGCTGTTGTCGTCGGGGTCAGCGAGGCGCCGCCCTTCGCCAGCGCCGTACCGGTCGGGAAACTCGATCTGACGACGGGGCCGAGCAGACTGCTCGGCCCGTTGATCAGGGAACGCACGACCTGCGTCATCGGTTCCACCCGCCGCCGGACGTACACCGGGTCGGCGACGGCCGTCGGCTGCCCGCCCGTACCGGCCCGGTCGTCCGCCGGGACGTTGGAGGCGAAGTAGTACTTGTTGACGGACAGGTAGTTGCGCTGGAAGTCGGACTGCCCATGACGACACCCTGCGGCAGGGCGTCGATGCGCCACTGCCCGCTCTTGGCGTCCCGGGTCAGGTGCACCCGCTCCCGGTACTGCCCTCGGCGGGCGTGTACGACCGCTGCGCGTCCACGGTGGCCACCTTCAGGCCGGTCAGGGTGAGCGCGTACTCGCGCGTGTCCTCGCGGAGCACGGAGGGACCGGACGCCGGCCCCGGGCCGCCCGCGAGCACGGTGGTCGACAGCTCCGGCCGCCAGGTCCTGGCGGCCTGACCGGTCAGGTACTTGCGCGCGATCTCGTAGTTCGGGTCGTCGCTGGTCAGTGCCTCCAGGAAGCCCTGCACGATCTCGGTCGGCGAGGCGTCCTCCGGCGGCGGCATCGCGAACACCCGTACCTGCGCGTCCTGCCGCGGCGTCGACTCCACGCCCCGCAGATCGCCGCTGTCGGGCATCGACGCGCACCCCGCCAGCAGGACGACGCCGCAGGCCGCGTACACCACCGCGCGAGCCGGTCGGCGCCGGCCGCCCCCTCGCGGTCAGCGCCCACGAGTTGCCTCCCCTTGCCTGTTCGATTCCTCCGGCCCGGTGCCGTCCGTGCCCTCCTCCGCGCCGGACGGGGCCGAACCGCCCGGCGTGCGGGACGGCTCGCCCGCGGCGCGCCCGCCCGAGACGGGCCGCGGCACCACGCGTGCGCCGCTTCCGGGCAGTGCCGCCGGGTCGGCGGGAACCGCGGACGCCGACTTCGGCGGTATCGGGTCCCGGTGCCGGGCGGCCGGCGCCTGCCCGGCCGGACCGTGTACCTGCCCGGCCGTACTCTGCGCCGGCACGGCCGCGCCCGTGTCCCCCGCGGGGACAGGCCGGCGTCGCCCAGTCCGCGGTTGCGCCGGGAGTCGGCGGGCTCCAGCGGTATCGGCGAGCCCCTCAGCGGCTCGTCCGCCGTCCTGGGCAGCGTCAGCCGGAACTGCGATCCCCCACCGGGCTCGCCCCACGCCTGCAGCCAGCCGCCGTGCAGCCGCGCGTCCTCCAGGGCGATGGACAGCCCCAGGCCCGTACCGCCCGTGGTACGCGCGCGTGCCGGGTCCGCGCGCCAGAAGCGGCTGAACACCCGGGTCGCCTCGCCGGGCTTGAGCCCGACGCCGTAGTCGCGGACCGCCACCGCGACGGCGCCGCCGGCCGCGGCGAGCCGGACGACGACGTCCCTGCCCTCGCCGTGCTCGACGGCGTTGACGACGAGGTTGCGCAGCACGCGCTCCACCCGCCGGGCGTCGGCCTCGGCGACGACCGGCTGGTGGTCGCCGACGACCCGTATCCGCGTGCCCTTGCGCTCGGCGAGCGGCTCCGCCCCGCTGACGACACGGTGCACGACGTCCCGCAGGTCTATCGGCTCCGCCTCCAGCGCCGCCGCGCCCGCGTCGAACCGGCTGATCTCCAGCAGGTCCGCGAGGAGCGTCTCGAACCGGTCCAGCTGGTCGGCGAGCAGCTCGGCCGACCGCGCGGTGACCGGATCGAAGTCCACGCGCGCGTCGTGGATGACGTCGGCCGCCATCCGTACGGTGGTCAGCGGGGTCCGCAGCTCGTGCGACACGTCGGAGACGAACCGCCGCTGCATCCGCGACAGGTCCTCCAGCTGGTTGATCTTCTGCTGGAGGTTCTGCGCCATCTTGTTGAAGGCCTCGCCGAGCCGTGCGATGTCGTCCTCGCCGGTGACCTTCATCCGTTCCTGGAGCCGCCCGGCGGACAGCCGCTCGGCGATGCCGGCCGCCATCCGCACCGGCGTGACGACCTGCCGTACGACGAGCCAGGCGATGGCCCCGAGGAGGACCACGACGAACAGACCCGCCGTCGCCAGCGTGCCCTTGACCAGGCTCAGCGACTTCTCCTCCTGGGTCAGCGGGAAGAGATAGTACAGCTGGTACGGGTCGCCGTTGGGGTCGTTGACCTGCTTGCCGATGACCAGCGCGGGCTGGGACGCCTCACTGGAGTTGTAGATGATGCGGGTGTAGCTCTGGGCCGCCGCGGGGTTGCTGTCGATCCGCTCCCGCAGGGCCTCGGGCACGCTGGCCGTCGGATCGACCAGGCCGGAGGCGCGCGGACCGCGCCCGGCGCCGCCGTCGCCGCCCGCGGGCAGGGTGACCACCTCGAAGGCGCCCTGGCCACCGCTGGAGAGCGACTTGACCAGCTCGCTCATCCACTGGATGACGTTCTGCGAGGGACGGGCGTCCGCGGCGGTGCCGCCCTCCTCGGTGACGCTGGCCGCCGCCTCGTCGGCCCGCTGCTTGGCCACCGAGAAACCGCCGGTGGCCTGGCTCTGCGAGGCCTTGACCTTGGCGTCCAGCAGGCCGTTGCGGACCTGACCGATGACGACGAAGCCCAGCAGCAGGACGACGCCCAGCGACATCAGCAGCGTGGTCACGACGACCTTGAGCTGGATGTTGCGCCGCCACAGCCGCATCACGGGCAGCAGCGGCCGGCGCACCCAGCGCATGAACAGCCGGAGCACCGGGCTGCCCTGCACTCCGCCGTGCAGCAGCCCGCCCTCCAGCAGACGCCCCCAGCGGGAGCCCGCGGACGTCCGGCCGACAGGCCGCCCGGCGCGGGCCCCGGACCGGCCGGGAGCCGAAGCGGCGCTGTCCCCGGACATGTCAGCTCGGTCCGGCCTTGTACCCGACACCACGGACGGTCACCACGATCTCCGGCTTCTCCGGGTCCTTCTCGACCTTGGAGCGCAGCCGCTGCACGTGCACGTTGACCAGCCGTGTGTCCGCCGCGTGCCGGTAGCCCCACACCTGCTCGAGGAGGACCTCGCGGGTGAACACCTGCCACGGCTTGCGGGCCAGCGCGACCAGCAGGTCGAACTCCAGCGGGTCAGCGCGATGGACTGCCCGTCCCGCTTCACCGAGTGACCGGCGACGTCGATCACCAGGTCACCGATGGCGAGCTGCTCGGGCGCCGGCTCCTCGGAGCGGCGAAGCCGCGCCCGGATCCGGGCCACCAGCTCCTTCGGCTTGAACGGCTTGACGATGTAGTCGTCGGCGCCCGACTCCAGGCCCACCACCACGTCGACGGTGTCGCTCTTGGCCGTGAGCATCACGATCGGCACACCCGACTCGGCCCTGATCAGGCGGCACACCTCGATGCCGTCCCGTCCGGGCAGCATCAGGTCCAGCAGCACCAGATCGGGCTTGGTCTCGCGGAAGGCGGCCAGCGCCTTGTCGCCGTCGGCTACGAAAGACGGCTCAAAACCCTCACCACGCAGCACGATGCCGAGCATCTCGGCCAGTGCGGTGTCGTCGTCGACGACAAGGACTCGTCCCTTCATAAACGACATCATCCCATTCTCATAACGGTGGCGAAGGCGCAGGTGAGGCAGGTCACTGCCTCGTGACGATAGTCGTACGCCACCGTCACTGTCTGCCCCCGCCGCCCGCCGCGGCCGCCGGGCGGGCCCGGTGCCCCTCAGCCGGACGCCGCCTGGCGGGAACCCGCGCACAGCCCGGCGAGCCCCTCGGCCGTCACCGGCGAGACGACACCCTCCTCGGTGACGATCGCCGTGACCAGCTCCGGCGGGGTCACGTCGAACGCCGGGTTGTACGCCTGCGTCCCCAGCGGCGCCATCGGGATCCCGCCCGCCGTCCCGCCACCGGCACCTGGGGCGCCGTCACCTCGGTCACCTCGTACCCGGGGCGCTGCTCCACCTCGATGGACGCCCCGTCGGGCGTGTCCGGGTCCACCGTGGTCACCGGCGCCACCACGATGAACGGCACGTGGTGGTAGCGGGCCAGCACCGCCAGCGGATAGCTCCCCACCTTGTTCGCCACCGACCCGTCGGCCGCGATCCGGTCCGCCCGATCAGCACCGCGTCCACCTCACCGGCCGCGAACAGCGAACCGGCCGCGTTGTCGGTGAGCAGCGTGTACGCCATGTCGTTGCGGGCCGCCTCGTACGCCGTCAGCCGGGCACCCTGGAGCAGCGGGCGGGTCTCGTCCACCCACAGCCGCCGCAGCCGGCCCGCGCGGTGCGCCGCGAGCGCCACCGCGAACGCCGTGCCCTCCCCGCCGGAGACCAGCGCCCCGGTGTTGCAGTGGGTCAGGATGCGGTGCCCGCCGCCCGGCAGCAGCTCGTCCAGCAGCGCCAGCCCGTGCCCGGCCATCCGGGCGCTGGCCTCGGCGTCCTGACGGTGCAGCGTCCGCGCCGCGGCCAGCGCGGCCTCCGCGGCCCGCCCGGGACCGCCGCCCTCGGCGAGCACGGCCCGGTGGGCGGCCTGCGCCCGGCGCACCCCGAGGGCGAGGTTCACCGCGGTGGGCCGGGCACCGGCCAGCGCGTCGGCGGCCTCGTCCACGTCGAAGCCCCGCACGGCGGCGAGCGCGACCCCGTACGCGCCCGCGATGCCGAGCAGCGGCGCGCCGCGCACGGCGAGCGACCGGATCGCCTCGACCAGCGCGGACGCGTCCGTGCAGACCAGCTCCACCTCCTCGAACGGCAGCCTCGTCTGGTCCAGCAGGACCAGCACCGGGCCCTCGGGGGTTCTTCCCAGCGGATGGCAGGGATCTCGGTCGGCCGCTTGTCCTCGCCGCTGTGCGCGTACTGATCAGCCATGCGGTCAGTCTGCCCCCGATCCGGCGGACAATTGAAGGTGCGCACCCCCTACCGTGGCCGGTCCTCACCGGACCACTGCATGGCACGATGGCTGCCAACCTGCCGCCGCGACCGCGGACGGGCACCGTGAAGGAGCGACGATGAACGACACTCCGGGCTGGGCCTCGCCCGGATCCTCCCCGTCCGACGGGCGGCAGCCCGGCGCGTCGGGCCCCGCCGAGCCCTCCGACCGCCCGGCGCCCGAGCAGGGCGCGCAGCCGGCCGACCGGCCCGGCCCGGCGCAGGGCGCGCAGCCGGCGGACGGTCCCGGACCCGAGCAGCCGGGCTCCGGCGCGAAGTGGTCCAAGGAGCAGCCGCCCCCGGCCAGTGGTCCGCGCCCTCCGGCCCGGGCCAGAGCCCGCCTCCCCGCCCGCCGGCCCGGGCTGGGCGCCCCGCCCCCGGCGGCCCCGGTGGCCCCGGCGGTCCCGGTGGCTACGGCGGCGGACACGGCGGCCCCGGCGGCGGATACGGAGGCTGGGGCGGCCCCGGCGGCTGGGGCGGCCCCCGCCCGCCGCCAAGCCCGGCGTGATCCCGCTGCGACCCCTCGGCGTCGGCGAGATCCTCGACGGAGCCGTCTCCACCATGCGCACCCACTGGCGCACGGTCCTCGGCATCTCCCTGACCGTCGCGGTCGTCATAGAGGTCATCGTCGTCCTGCTCCAGGGCCTGGTCCTGGACACCAGCACGGACGCCCTCGACGACCCCAGCGCCACCCTGAGCGAACTCGGCGACGCCCTGGCCGACGCCATGATCAGCTCCGGTGCGCTGTTCGTGATCACCCTGATCGGCACGGTCGTGGCGACGGCCCTGCTCACCACCGTGACCAGCCGCGCCGTGCTCGGCAGGCAGGTCACGGCCCGTGAGGCCTGGGGGACGCCCGCCCGCAGGTCCTGAAGCTCTTCGGCCTGATCGTCCTGCTGCTGCTCATCACCGCGGCCGTCGTGACCGCCGGCGCCCTGCCCGGGCTGCTCGTCGCCGTCACCGCGGGCGGTGACGCGGCGGTGGCCCTCACCGTGCTCGGCATCCTCGCCGCCGGAGTCGTGGCCCTGTGGCTCATGGTCCGCTTCTCCCTGGCCTCCCCCGCCCTGATGCTGGAGAAGCAGGGCATCGGCAAGGCGATGGGCCGTTCCGTCAAGCTCGTGCGCGGCTCGTGGTGGCGGATCTTCGGCATCCAGCTGCTCGCCACGATCATCGCGAACGTCGTCGCGTCGATCATCGTCATCCCGTTCACCTTCATCGCCGCGGCGGTCGACGGCGACGGCATGAGCGGCTTCCTCGAAGGCACCGGCGACGTCGGCTGGACGTTCCTCGTCATCAGCGGCATCGGCTCGGTGATCGGCTCCACGATCACCTTCCCGATCACGGCCGGCGTCACCGTGCTCCTCTACATCGACCGGCGCATCCGCCGCGAGGCCCTCGACCTCGAACTGGCTCGCGCCGCGGGCGTCCAGGGCTACGGCCCCGGCACCTCCGGCGCGCCCGGCGCCACCCCGGGGGCTGATGCGGTGAGCACGCCGGGGGGAGTACTCACAGAGGCGCTGCCGGGCGCCGCCGTACGGGCGGCGCTGCGCGCCGGCGACACCGTCGTCCGGGCGCTGCCGCGCTCCGACGACGAACCGCCGCTGACCGTCCCGCGCGACCCCGCGCGGGAGGCGGCCCGGCGCGAGCTGTCCAAGCGCATGTACCACGAGAACGACCCCAGCTGGTTCGAGCGCGCCCTGGACACCTTCTGGGACTGGGTCGACGACCTGTTCGGCGCGGCCTCGTCCGCGACACCGGGAGGTACGCTCGGACTGATCGTGATCATCCTCGCCGTCCTCGCCGTGCTCGGTGCCCTCTGGTGGCGCCTGGGCACCCCCCGCCGCCGGCCCGTCTCCTCGGCCGCCGTCTTCGACGACCGGCCCCGCAGCGCCGCCGACCACCGCGCGGCTGCCGACGCACACGCCGCCCAGGGCCACTGGAACCAGGCCGTCCAGGAACGGATGCGGGCCATCGTCCGCGCCCTGGAGGAGCGCGCCCTCCTCGACGCCCGCCCCGGCCGCACCGCCGACGAGGCCGCCACGGAGGCCGGCCGCGCCCTGCCCGCCCATGCCGACGCCCTGCGCGCGGCCGCCCGCGACTTCGACGACGTCACATACGGCGGCCGCACGGCGACGCAGCAGTCGTACCGGCGCATCGCCGACCTCGACCGCCTCCTGGAACGCAGCAAGCCGCACCTGTCCGACGGCGGCGCCCACACCACCGACAGCAGCACCCGCACCGCGGACCACCACACCCGCCAGGGAGCCGCCGGATGACGACCGAGGCCACCCTCCCGTCCACGTCGGCCTCGCCCACCGCCCGCCAGGTGTGGACCCGCACCCGAGGCATCGCCCTCGCCCTGGTCCTGCTCCTCGCCGGGGCCGTCGCGATCGCCGTCGTCCGCTCCGACGCCCGGCACGGCGAACTCGACCCCCGCTCCGCCGACCCCCAGGGCAGCCGCGCCGTCGCCGAACTCCTCGCCGACCGGGGCGTGCCCACCCGCGTCGTCACGACCCTCGCCGAGGCCCGCGCGGCGGCCGGCCCCGACACCACCCTCCTCGTCGCCGCCCCCGACCGCCTGACCGAGAGTCAGCAGTCCGACCTGTACGCGGCCACCTCCACGTCCGGCGGCCGCACCGTCCTGGTCGCCCCCGGCGGCACGTCCGTCGAACGCCTCGCCCCCGGCGTCACCGCCGACCCCGCCATCAGCGCCGACTCGACGCTCTCCCCCACTGCGCGCTGCCCGCGGCCCGCCGCGCCGGCACCGCCGACACCGGCGGCCTGCGCTACACCACCACCCTCGACGCCGACCGCTGCTACCCGAGCCGGCGCCTGGCCACCCTGCTGCGCATCCCGGACGTCCAGCAGGAGGTGCCCGGGACGCCCGCCGGGACGGACCAGGGCGACACGGTCGTCCTCGGCGCGCCCGACATCTTCTTCAACGACCGGCTCGACGACCACGGCAACGCCTCGCTGGCCCTGCAACTGCTCGGCTCCCGCCCCCATCTGGTCTGGTACCTCCCCTCGCTCGCCGACAGCACCCCCGCCCCGGAAGAGGAACGCGGCTTCTTCGACCTGATCCCCTCCGGCTGGCTCTGGGGCACGCTGCAGCTGTTCATCGCCGCGGCCCTGGCCGCCCTGTGGAGGGCACGCCGACTCGGCCCCCTCGTGCCCGAGAAACTCCCCGTCGCGATCCGCGCCTCCGAGACCGTCGAAGGCCGCGCCCGCCTCTACCGCAAGGCCGACGCCCGCGACCGCGCGGCCGCCGCTCTTCGCTCCGCCACCCGCACGCGCCTCGCCCCCTCGTAGGAATCCCCGTCTCCCAGGCGCACACGCCCGAGACCCTGCTCCCCGCACTGTCCGCCCACCTCACCGGCGAACACGACGGCGGGCAGACCCCGCACACCCTCCTCTTCGGCCCTCCGCCCGCCGACGACTCAGCGCTCATCACCCTCGCCGACCGACTCGACGCCCTCGAAAGAGAGGTACGCCGTCCATGATGGACCCGACCACTGACAACGCCGGGCAGCCCGGGACCCGCGCGACACCCGCGCTTCCCTGGAGGCCCTGCGCGCCGAGATCGCCAAGGCCGTGGTCGGCCAGGACCCCGCCGTGACCGGCCTCGTCGTCGCCCTCCTGTGCCGCGGCCACGTCCTGCTCGAGGGCGTCCCCGGCGTCGCCAAGACCCTCCTGGTCCGCGCCCTCGCCTCCGCCCTCGAACTCGACACCAAGCGCGTCCAGTTCACCCCCGACCTGATGCCGAGCGACGTCACGGGCTCCCTCGTCTACGACGCCCGCACCGCCGAGTTCTCCTTCCAGCCCGGCCCGGTCTTCACCAACCTCCTCCTCGCCGACGAAATCAACCGCACCCCGCCCAAGACGCAGTCCTCCCTCCTCGAAGCGATGGAGGAACGCCAGGTCACGGTCGACGGCACCCCGCGCCCGCTCCCCGAGCCCTTCCTCGTCGCGGCCACCCAGAACCCGGTCGAGTACGAGGGCACCTATCCCCTCCCCGAAGCCCAGCTGGACCGTTTCCTCCTCAAGCTGACCGTCCCCTGCCGTCCCGGCAGGACGAGATCGACGTCCTCACCCGCCACGCCTCGGGCTTCAACCCGCGCGACCTGCGCGCCGCCGGCGTACGCCCCGTCGCGAACGCCGCCGACCTGGACGCCGCCCGCGCCGAAGTCGCCAAGACCACGGTCTCCCCGGAGATCACCGCATACGTCGTCGACATCTGCCGGGCCACACGCGAGTCCCCCTCCCTCGCGCTCGGCGTGAGCCCGCGAGGCGCCTCCGCGCTGCTGTCCACCGCGCGCGCGTGGGCCTGGCTGACCGGCCGCGACTACGTCACCCCGGACGACGTGAAGGCCCTCGCTCTGCCGACCCTCCGGCACCGCGTGCAGCTCCGCCCGGAGGCCGAGATGGAGGGCGTGACGGCCGACTCCGTGATCAACGCGATCCTCGCCCACGTCCCCGTTCCCCGCTGATGGCGCTCACCGGACGCGCCGCGCTCCTCGCGGCCCTCGGCTCCCTCCCCGTCGGCATCTGGGAACCCGGCTGGACTGGCATCCTCGCGGTGAACGGCCCGCTGGCGGTCGCCTGCGCCTGCGACTACGCCCTCGCGGCCCCCGTACGACGCCTGCGGCTGGCCCGCTCCGGCGACACCTCCGTACGCCTGGGCGACACGGCCGAGGTGACCCTCACCCTCACCAATCCGTCGGGCCGTCCGCTCCGCGCCCGTCTCCGCGACGCCTGGCCGCCCAGCAGCTGGCAGCCGGGCACGGAGACGGCCTCGTCCCGCCACCGTCTGACCGTTCCGGCCGGCGAGCGCCGCCGCATCACGACGCGCCTACGGCCGACCCGCCGCGGCGACCACCAGGCCGACCGCGTCACGGTCCGCTCCTACGGCCCCTCGGCCTGTTCTCCCGGCAGGGCACCCACAGAGTCCCGTGGACGGTCCGCGCCCTGCCGCCGTTCACCAGCCGCAAGCACCTGCCGTCCAAGCTGGCCCGGCTGCGGGAGCTGGACGGCCGCACCAGCGTCCTGACCCGCGGCGAGGGCACGGAGTTCGACAGCCTGCGCGAGTACGTCCCCGGTGACGACACCCGGTCCATCGACTGGCGCGCCACGGCCCGCCAGAGCACCGTGGCCGTCCGCACCTGGCGCCCCGAGCGCGACCGCCACATCCTGCTCGTCCTCGACACCGGCCGCACCTCCGCCGGCCGCGTGGGCGACGCCCCCGCCTCGACGCCTCCATGGACGCGGCACTGCTGCTGGCCGCCCTGGCCTCCCGCGCCGGCGACCGCGTGGACCTCCTCGCCTACGACCGCCGGGTCCGGGCCCGTGTCCAGGGCCGCACCGCCGGCGAGCTGCTGCCCGCGCTGGTCAACGCGATGGCCACACTGGAGCCGGAGCTGCTCGAGACCGACGCCCGGGGGCTGACGGCGACCGCTCTGCGTTCGGCGCCGCGCCGGTCCCTGATCGTGCTTCTCACGACGCTGGACCCGGCGCCGATCGAGGAGGGCCTGCTCCCCGTCCTCGCCCAGCTCACCCAACGGCACACGATCCTGCTGGCGTCGGTGGCGGACCCGCACGTCGCCCGCATGGCGAAGGCCCGTGGCACCACGGACTCCGTGTACGAGGCCGCAGCGGCGGCCCAGGCCCAGTCCGAACGCGAGCGGACGGCGGAACAGCTCCGTCGTCACGGTGTGACGGTGGTCGACGCGACCCCGGAGGAACTGCCGCCGGCGTTGTCCGACGCCTACCTGGCCCTGAAGGCCGCGGGACGTCTATAGGGGGCGGGGATAAGAAGCGGGCACGCGGGACCGCAAATCCCGCGGCCTGCCCACCCGGAAACGCAAGAAGGCCCCGCACCAAAAGGTGCGGGGCCTTCTCATCAAGAATTGTTCGGCGGCGTCCTACTCTCCCACAGGGTCCCCCCTGCAGTACCATCGGCGCTGTAAGGCTTAGCTTCCGGGTTCGGAATGTAACCGGGCGTTTCCCCTACGCTATGACCACCGAAACACTATGAAACAAACAACAACCAGCACAATGGCTGTTCGTGGTTTCAGAACCAACACAGTGGACGCGAGCAACTGAGGACAAGCCCTCGGCCTATTAGTACCGGTCAACTCCACACGTTACCGTGCTTCCATATCCGGCCTATCAACCCAGTCGTCTACTGGGAGCCTTACCCTCTCTAGGAGGTGGGAGTCCTCATCTCGAAGCAGGCTTCCCGCTTAGATGCTTTCAGCGGTTATCCCTCCCGAACGTAGCCAACCAGCCATGCCCTTGGCAGAACAACTGGCACACCAGAGGTTCGTCCGTCCCGGTCCTCTCGTACTAGGGACAGCCCTTCTCAAGACTCCTACGCGCACAGCGGATAGGGACCGAACTGTCTCACGACGTTCTAAACCCAGCTCGCGTACCGCTTTAATGGGCGAACAGCCCAACCCTTGGGACCGACTCCAGCCCCAGGATGCGACGAGCCGACATCGAGGTGCCAAACCATCCCGTCGATATGGACTCTTGGGGAAGATCAGCCTGTTATCCCCGGGGTACCTTTTATCCGTTGAGCGACGGCGCTTCCACAAGCCACCGCCGGATCACTAGTCCCGACTTTCGTCCCTGCTCGACCCGTCGGTCTCACAGTCAAGCTCCCTTGTGCACTTACACTCAACACCTGATTGCCAACCAGGCTGAGGGAACCTTTGGGCGCCTCCGTTACCCTTTAGGAGGCAACCGCCCCAGTTAAACTACCCATCAGACACTGTCCCTGATCCGGATCACGGACCCAGGTTAGACATCCAGCACGACCAGACTGGTATTTCAACGACGACTCCACCCACACTGGCGTGCGAGCTTCACAGTCTCCCAGCTATCCTACACAAGCCGAACCGAACACCAATATCAAACTGTAGTAAAGGTCCCGGGGTCTTTCCGTCCTGCTGCGCGAAACGAGCATCTTTACTCGTAGTGCAATTTCACCGGGCCTATGGTTGAGACAGTCGAGAAGTCGTTACGCCATTCGTGCAGGTCGGAACTTACCCGACAAGGAATTTCGCTACCTTAGGATGGTTATAGTTACCACCGCCGTTTACTGGCGCTTAAGTTCTCAGCTTCGCCCCACCGAAATGGAGCTAACCGGTCCCTTAACGTTCCAGCACCGGGCAGGCGTCAGTCCGTATACATCGCCTTACGGCTTCGCACGGACCTGTGTTTTTAGTAAACAGTCGCTTCTCGCTGGTCTCTGCGGCCACCCCCAGCTCACGGAGTAAATCCGGTCACCGGAAATGGCCCCCCTTCTCCGAAGTTACGGGGCATTTTGCCGAGTTCCTTAACCATAGTTCACCCGAACGCCTCGGTATTCTCTACCTGACCACCTGAGTCGGTTTAGGGTACGGGCCGCCATGAAACTCGCTAGAGGCTTTTCTCGACAGCATAGGATCATCCACTTCACCACAATCGGCTCGGCATCAGGTCTCAGACTATGTGCCAGGCGGATTTACCTACCCGACGTCCTACACCCTTACCCCGGGACAACCACCGCCCGGGATGGACTACCTTCCTGCGTCACCCCATCACTCACCTACTACCAGCTCGGGTCACCGGCTCCACCACTCCCACCAACAGCAAAGCTGAAGGCGGGCGGCTTCACGGGCTTAGCATCACTGGATTCGATGTTGATCGCTTCACAGCGGGTACCGGAATATCAACCGGTTATCCATCGACTACGCCTGTCGGCCTCGCCTTAGGTCCCGACTTACCCTGGGCAGATCAGCTTGACCCAGGAACCCTTAGTCAATCGGCGCAAACGTTTCTCACGTTTGTATCGCTACTCATGCCTGCATTCTCACTCGTCAACCGTCCACAACTACCTTCCGGTGCTGCTTCACCCGGCAGACGACGCTCCCCTACCCATCACAGCGGCCGTTGGGCCTCATGCTGCAATGACACGACTTCGGCGGTACGCTTGAGCCCCGCTACATTGTCGGCGCGGAATCACTTGACCAGTGAGCTATTACGCACTCTTTCAAGGGTGGCTGCTTCTAAGCCAACCTCCTGGTTGTCTCTGCGACTCCACATCCTTTCCCACTTAGCGTACGCTTAGGGGCCTTAGTCGATGCTCT
Source organism: Streptomyces sp. SW4 (assembly GCA_003248315.1). Lineage (GTDB taxonomy): Bacteria > Actinomycetota > Actinomycetes > Streptomycetales > Streptomycetaceae > Streptomyces. Next base: position 2,923,531 of record QKWM01000004.1, on the reverse strand, counting down.
GGGCTGTTTCCCTCTCGACCATGGAGCTTATCCCCACAGTCTCACTGCCGCGCTCTCACTTACCGGCATTCGGAGTTTGGCTAAGGTCAGTAACCCGGTAGGGCCCATCGCCTATCCAGTGCTCTACCTCCGGCAAGAAACACACGACGCTGCACCTAAATGCATTTCGGGGAGAACCAGCTATCACGGAGTTTGATTGGCCTTTCACCCCTAACCACAGGTCATCCCCCAGGTTTTCAACCCTGGTGGGTTCGGTCCTCCACGAAGTCTTACCTCCGCTTCAACCTGCCCATGGCTAGATCACTCCGCTTCGGGTCTTGAGCGTGCTACTCAAACGCCCTGTTCGGACTCGCTTTCGCTACGGCTACCCCACCCGGGTTAACCTCGCAACACACCGCAAACTCGCAGGCTCATTCTTCAAAAGGCACGCAGTCACGACTGATGGGCAAGCCCATCAGCGACGCTCCCACGGCTTGTAGGCACACGGTTTCAGGTACTATTTCACTCCCCTCCCGGGGTACTTTTCACCATTCCCTCACGGTACTATCCGCTATCGGTCACCAGGGAATATTTAGGCTTAGCGGGTGGTCCCGCCAGATTCACACGGGATTTCTCGGGCCCCGTGCTACTTGGGTGTCTCTCAAACGAGCCGCTGACGTTTCGACTACGGGGGTCTTACCCTCTACGCCGGACCTTTCGCATGTCCTTCGCCTACATCAACGGTTTCTGACTCGTCCTGTTGCCGGCAGACAACAGAAGAGAGATCCCACAACCCCACGACGCAACCCCTGCCGGGTCTCACACGTCGTAGGTTTGGCCTCATCCAGTTTCGCTCGCCACTACTCCGGAATCACGGTTGTTTTCTCTTCCTGCGGGTACTGAGATGTTTCACTTCCCGCGTTCCCTCCACACTGCCTATGTGTTCAGCAGCGGGTGACAGCCCATGACGACTGCCGGGTTTCCCCATTCGGACACCCCCGGATCAAAGCCTGGTTGACGACTCCCCGGGCCTATCGCGGCCTCCCACGTCCTTCATCGGTTCCTGGTGCCAAGGCATCCACCGTGCGCCCTTAAAAACTTGGCCACAGATGCTCGCGTCCACTGTGCAGTTCTCAAACAACGACCAACCACCCATCACCCTGCCGACAAACGGCAAGTTCACTGGGGCCGGCACTGAAGGCGGCCTCACGGCCGTACCCTCAGATACCCAACAGCGTGCCCGACCAGCATCCACCCGGAGATCGTGCGTTCCACGCTCTTACGAGCAGTACTAGCAGCCTCCGACCCAGACTCTGGCCGAGTAGTCAACGTTCCACCCATGAGCAACCAGTGCGAGACGTTCGCTCGCATGCTGGCCTCTGGACCGCCGAGGCGGCCTAGAAGTGCTCCTTAGAAAGGAGGTGATCCAGCCGCACCTTCCGGTACGGCTACCTTGTTACGACTTCGTCCCAATCGCCAGTCCCACCTTCGACAGCTCCCTCCACAAGGGGTTGGGCCACCGGCTTCGGGTGTTACCGACTTTCGTGACGTGACGGGCGGTGTGTACAAGGCCCGGGAACGTATTCACCGCAGCAATGCTGATCTGCGATTACTAGCGACTCCGACTTCATGGGGTCGAGTTGCAGACCCCAATCCGAACTGAGACCGGCTTTTGAGATTCGCTCCACCTCGCGGTATCGCAGCTCATTGTACCGGCCATTGTAGCACGTGTGCAGCCCAAGACATAAGGGGCATGATGACTTGACGTCGTCCCCACCTTCCTCCGAGTTGACCCCGGCGGTCTCCCGTGAGTCCCCAGCACCACAAGGGCCTGCTGGCAACACGGGACAAGGGTTGCGCTCGTTGCGGGACTTAACCCAACATCTCACGACACGAGCTGACGACAGCCATGCACCACCTGTACACCGACCACAAGGGGGCACCCATCTCTGGATGTTTCCGGTGTATGTCAAGCCTTGGTAAGGTTCTTCGCGTTGCGTCGAATTAAGCCACATGCTCCGCCGCTTGTGCGGGCCCCCGTCAATTCCTTTGAGTTTTAGCCTTGCGGCCGTACTCCCCAGGCGGGGCACTTAATGCGTTAGCTGCGGCACGGACAACGTGGAATGTTGCCCACACCTAGTGCCCACCGTTTACGGCGTGGACTACCAGGGTATCTAATCCTGTTCGCTCCCCACGCTTTCGCTCCTCAGCGTCAGTATCGGCCCAGAGATCCGCCTTCGCCACCGGTGTTCCTCCTGATATCTGCGCATTTCACCGCTACACCAGGAATTCCGATCTCCCTACCGAACTCTAGCCTGCCCGTATCGACTGCAGACCCGGGGTTAAGCCCCGGGCTTTCACAACCGACGCGACAAGCCGCCTACGAGCTCTTTACGCCCAATAATTCCGGACAACGCTTGCGCCCTACGTATTACCGCGGCTGCTGGCACGTAGTTAGCCGGCGCTTCTTCTGCAGGTACCGTCACTTTCGCTTCTTCCCTGCTGAAAGAGGTTTACAACCCGAAGGCCGTCATCCCTCACGCGGCGTCGCTGCATCAGGCTTTCGCCCATTGTGCAATATTCCCCACTGCTGCCTCCCGTAGGAGTCTGGGCCGTGTCTCAGTCCAGTGTGGCCGGTCGCCCTCTCAGGCCGGCTACCCGTCGTCGCCTTGGTGAGCCGTTACCTCACCAACAAGCTGATAGGCCGCGGGCTCATCCTGCACCGCCGGAGCTTTCCACCACCAGAGGATGCCCCCAGTGGTTGTATCCGGTATTAGACCCCGTTTCCAGGGCTTGTCCCAGAGTGCAGGGCAGATTGCCCACGTGTTACTCACCCGTTCGCCACTAATCCCCACCCGAAGGTGGTTCATCGTTCGACTTGCATGTGTTAAGCACGCCGCCAGCGTTCGTCCTGAGCCAGGATCAAACTCTCCGTGAATGCTTACCGGTGATCCGGTACCACCACGAGAGCGGAACATCGGGAGGAATAGTCCCGACGTTCACAGCGTCCTCGCTGTGTTTTTCAAAGGAACCTCGCCCTCCCAGCTGGGAGAGACGGGGTATCAACATATCTGGCGTTGACTTTTGGCACGCTGTTGAGTTCTCAAGGAACGGACGCTTCCTTCGTACTCACCCTCTCGGGCTTTCCTCCGGGCGCTTCCCTTCGGTGTTTCCGACTCTATCAGATCTTTCCGATCCGATTTCCTCGGTGCTTTCCAGGTTTCCGCTCTCGCGGTTTCCTTTCCGGCGATTCCGACTTTATCAGAAGTTCCGGGCCGGTTTGACCGGGGTCCGTTTTCCGATTCATCGGAGAGGCTTCTTCAAGAATTTGAGAAGCAGATAGATCCTACCTGCTGCCCTGTGGGGTGACCCCATCTCCAGGCAACTGTTCGAATCTACCTCCCCGCTCGCTCCGTGTCAACGGCTCTCGTGGGGCGAAGAGGAGATTAGCAGCTCTCCGGCCCTGCACGCACATCAGGCGGCCGTGGGCACCGTGGCGCTGCGTTCGGCCTCCTCCACGTCGCCCATGTCGCCGGTCCTCGCGGCCCGTCCGCCGAGGACGTAGACGTAGGCGAGGAAGGCGAGCTCGGCGACGACTCCGATGGTGATGCGGGCCCAGGTGGGCAGGCCGGAGGGGGTGACGAAGCCTTCGATGGCTCCGGAGACGAACAGGACCAGCGCCAGGCCGATGGCCATGCCGATGGCCGCGCGGCCCTCCTCGGCCAGGGCCGTGCGGCGGGTGCGCGGGCCGGGGTCGATGAGGGTCCAGCCGAGCCGGAGGCCGGTGCCCGCCGCCACGAACACCGCCGTGAGTTCGAGCAGGCCGTGCGGCAGGACCAGGCCCAGGAACGTGTCGAGGCGGCCGGCGGAGGACATCAGGCCGAAGCCGACGCCCAGGTTGAGCATGTTCTGGAAGAGGATCCAGATGACCGGCAGACCAAGGAAGACGCCGAGGATCAGGCAGAGCGCGGCCGCCCAGGCGTTGTTCGTCCAGACCTGGGCGGCGAACGACGCCGCGGGGTGGGTCGAGTAGTACGACTCGTACTGGCCGCCGGGGCGGGTGAGCTCCCGGAGTTCGCTGGGAGCGGCGATGGTGGCCTGCACCTCGGGGTGGGTGCCGATCCACCAGCCCAGGAGAGCCGCGACCGCTGTGGAGAGGAGCGCGGTGGGCACCCACCAGCGGCGGGCTCGGTAGACGGCGGCCGGGAAACCGTGGGTGAGGAAGCGGGTCACATCGCGCCAGGAGGCGCGTCGGGTTCCGGTCACGGCACTACGCGCGCGTGCCACCAGCTGGCTGAGGCGACCGGTCAGCTGCGGGTCCGGGGCGCTGGACTGGATGAGGGAGAAATGGGTCGCCGTCCGCTGGTACAGGGTGACGAGTTCGTCGGTCTCGGCGCCGTTGAGCCGGCGCTGGCGCTTGAGCAGGGCGTCGAGGCGGTCCCACTCCGCTCGGTGGGCGGAGACGAAGACGTCGAGGTCCATCGGTGTGCCTGCTCCTCGGCTGTCGTCGGCGGACGGTCGTGGTCAGCTTGTCGTACTGGGGCGCGATGCGCCTTCAGCTTGGCAGACTGGCGGTGTTCGGGGCAGGTCAGGGGAAGGGCGGCAGGCGTGAGTGAGCTGGTGACGGGCGAGGCGGTGGCGTTGGAGCTGCGCCCCGCGAGACTGCCCAGCAGGGCGCTGGCCGTGTTGCTGGACCTCGTGGTGGCCGTGGCCGTGTACATCGCGGTGACGGTGGGGCTGGTGGCCGCCACCGCCTCGCTGGACGTGGCGGCGCAGACCGCGCTGTCGCTAGGGACGTTCGTGCTGGTGCTGGTCGGCGGTCCGATAGCCGTCGAGACGCTCAGCCACGGGCGGTCGCTGGGCAAGGTGGCGTGCGGTTTGCGGGTGGTGCGGGACGACGGCGGTCCGATCAGGTTCCGGCACGCGCTGGTGCGGGGCTGATCGGGGTCATCGAGATCCTGATGACCTTGGGGGTCGTCGCCTGTGTCGCCTCGCTGGTGTCGGCGCGGGGGCGGCGCATCGGTGACGTGTTCGCCGGGACGCTGGTGGTGCGGGAGCGGGTGCCGGCCACTCCCGGCGGTTTCGTGCCGCCGCCTCCGCCGTGGCTGGCGGGGCGGTTCTCGGGGCTGGATCTGTCGGCGGTTCCGGATGATCTGTGGCTGGCCGTACGGCAGTACCTGACGCGGATGCGGCAGCTGGACCCGCAGGTCGGCGATGCGATGGCGCAGCGGCTGGCCGCGGACCTGGCGGCGCGCACGGGGCACCGGCGCCGCAGGGGTGCCGCCCGCCGAGTTCCTCGCCGCGGTGATGCAGGAGCGGCAGGCACGCGAGGCACGCCGGGCCTTCGGGCACGGCTCCGGAGCGAGCGGTGGCGGGGCGACGGCCGTGGCTGCCCGGCCCGCTGCGGGCCAGGAGGCTCCGGCGGCACCGGCGGCTCCCCTGGCCGCCCCGGTGGCTCCATGGCCCCGCGTTCCCTGCGGCGCCGGCCGCTCCCCCGGCTGCCCCGGCTCCCACGACGAATGCGGCTCCCCGGCAGCCGTGCCCTCTCGGCCCGCGGCGCCTCACGACGTGCCGCGAGACGCTCCGGGGGAACGTCGGGCCGGCACCGGGTTCGTGCCGCCGGCGTAGAGCAGCGGTCGGCGGCCGTCACGGGAAGACCGACGGCGGGGACTCCAGGTCCTCCAACTCGATGCCGGGTGCCGCGAGGACCACGTCACCGGCGAGGTGCACGGTGTGCTGCTCGCCGGTGTCCAGGGCCGTGACCTGGTATTCGTCCACGGTCAGGGGCCGCTGTCAGTGGCGTGTGCTTCGCTTTTCACCAGGGCCCAGGACTGGTCGACGGTGCGCGGGGCGAGGACCGGGTCCGTGAAGGTGACGACGCGCAGGCGGGTGGCCGCCGCGGAGGGGGTGAGGCGCAGGAGACGGGCGATGGCGACGAGGAAGGCCGGGGAGCTGCCGGCGAAGGCGTGAGCGCGCACATTGCCTTCGGTGGCTTCGGTCCCGGTCGGGTCGGTCCGGACCCAGGTGACTCCGTCGAGGGCGGCACCGCGCACCTGCCAGCTCGCGGCGTGGAGTTCCAGGCGGATCGGACGGCCGAGTTCGTCGAGGGTGAGGTCGACGGAGCCGCGATGTTCGCCGGTGGGTGCCGTCAGCTGTGAGACGTAGCGCCAGCCGGAGGGGCCGACGGCGCAGTGGAAGTGTTCTTCGCCGAGGGGGGTGTGATCGTGCGGATCGTGAAGCGAATAACGGCCGCGGGGCATGGGGTCCTGGGTCCTGACGGGCTGGTCCGGTGTCGTCGGTGCGGTGCCGCCGACGACGGTCGCCGGCGCTGTGCTGTCGCCAGCGCGGTGCTGTCGCCGGTGCGGTGCTGTCGCCAGCGCTGTGCTGTCGCCAGCGCGGTGCTGTCGCTGGTGCGGTGGTGTGCTGCTGGTCCGATGCGGCGGTCCGGCAACGGGGCAGGCCCCGGCACGGGGGTGCGGGGGCCTGTCTCGGTGGACCTGCTGCCGTGAGCGGACTGCCAGCGTGAGCGCGTCAGTGCACGGACGCGCTCACGGCCAGGCCGCGGCGTGGCGGCCGTCGGCGGGTCAGTAGCGGTAGTGGTCGGGCTTGTACGGGCCCTCCACCTTCACACCGATGTACTCGGCCTGCTCCGGGCGCAGCGTCGTCAGCTTGACGCCCAGAGCGTCCAGGTGGAGCCGGGCGACCTTCTCGTCCAGGTGCTTGGGCAGCACGTACACCCCGGTCGGGTACGCGTCGGGCTTGGTGAACAGCTCGATCTGGGCCAGCGTCTGGTCCGCGAACGAGTTCGACATCACGAACGACGGGTGACCGGTGGCGTTGCCCAGGTTCAGCAGCCGGCCCTCGGACAGCACGATGATCTTCTTGCCGTCCGGGAACGTCCACGTGTGGACCTGCGGCTTCACCTCGTCCTTGACGATCCGGGGATCTTCGCCAGACCCGCCATGTCGATCTCGTTGTCGAAGTGACCGATGTTGCCCACGATCGCCTGGTGCTTCATCCGCGCCATGTCCGAAGCGAGGATGATGTCCTTGTTGCCGGTCGTCGTGATGAAGATGTCGGCCGTCTCCACGACCTCGTCCAGCGTGGTGACCTGGTAGCCGTCCATCGCCGCCTGCAGCGCACAGATCGGGTCGATCTCGGTCACGATCACCCGGGCACCCTGACCGCGCAGCGACTCCGCACAGCCCTTGCCCACATCGCCGTACCCGCACACGACCGCGGTCTTGCCGCCGATCAGCACATCCGTGGCGCGGTTGATGCCGTCGACCAGCGAGTGCCGGCAGCCGTACTTGTTGTCGAACTTCGACTTCGTCACCGCGTCGTTGACGTTGATCGCCGGGAACAGCAGCGTGCCGTCACGCTGCATCTCGTACAGGCGGTGCACACCCGTCGTGGTCTCCTCCGTCACACCACGGATCTCCGAGGAGAGCTGGGTCCACTTCTGGGGTTCTCCGCCAGGGTGCGGGTCAGCAGTTCGAGGATGACGCGGTGCTCGTCGGACTCGGCGGTGTCGGGCGAGGGGACCTTGCCGTCCTTCTCGTACTCGACGCCCTTGTGGACGAGGAGGGTGGCGTCACCGCCGTCGTCCAGGATCATGTTCGGGCCGCCGGTGGGGCTGTCCGGCCAGGTCAGCGCCTGCTCCGTGCACCACCAGTACTCCTCCAGGGTCTCGCCCTTCCAGGCGAAGACCGGGACGCCCTGGGGTTGTCCGGAGTGCCGTTCGGGCCGACGGCGATGGCGGCGGCCGCGTGGTCCTGGGTGGAGAAGATGTTGCAGGACGCCCAGCGGACGCGGGCGCCGAGCGCGACCAGCGTCTCGATGAGCACGGCGGTCTGCACGGTCATGTGCAGGGAGCCCGTGATCCGGGCGCCCTTGAGGGGCTGCGCCTCGGCGTACTCCTCGCGGATCGCCATCAGGCCCGGCATCTCGTGCTCGGCGAGGGTGATCTCCTTGCGGCCGAACTCGGCCAGGGACAGGTCGGCGACCTTGAAGTCCTGTCGGTTGTCGACAGTCGTCATTACGAGCTGCTCCTCGGATCGGGGTCGAGGTGGGTACGGCTGACCTGCGCGGCGGCGGACACAGGGTGTCCAAGGAGGACACGGGCATGCCCGCGTGCGCGCAGCGCAGTCCGTCGGAGGCCCTCTCTCCCTCGGCCGGCCCGCTGGGGCCGCCCGACCGCCATCAGCAGCGACGTCTGGCTCCGTCCCAAGCTACACCGCTCGGCCGGGGCGTCCCCAGTCCGCATCGAAAGTCTCCGCGGAAAGCCCTCGTCGAGAGCCCGCGCCGCGGCGGACGGAGCAGCGGAGGGCGGGGCTCCGCTGCTCCCGGGGGCGACTTTGAGACAGCCGGCGGGTGGTGCAGGATGCGGGGACGATCGGAACCTCCGATCGGTCTCGCGGGCGCCCGAAGCAGGGCGTCCGGCATGACGAAGGCGTTAGGAGATCGACGTGACCAGTCCGGCCGGACCCCCGGTGGAGGGCGGCGACGGTGCAGGCGGACGGGTGCGGCTGCTCGCCGTGACCGCGTGCCCGACCGGCATCGCGCACACGTACATGGCGGCCGAGAAGCTCGCCCAGGCCGCCGCGAGCCGTGGCATCGACATCAAGGTGGAGACGCAGGGCTCCATCGGGGCCGAGAACGCGCTCGATGACAACGATGTCAGAACCGCCGACGGCATCATCGTCGCCGCCGACAAGGACGTGGACCTGAGCCGCTTCGCGGCAAGAGGGTGCTCACGGTCGGGGTGGCGGACGGCATCCACCGTCCCGAGGAGCTGATCGAGCGGGTGCGGACGGCGCCGGTGTACTCGCCGGGCGCCGGAGCGGGATCCGCGAGCGCCGGCGGGGGCGCGACGGGTCCGGGTGGCGCCAGGGGCTCGGGCGGGGCAAGGAGCGCGGTGTCGTGTACAAGGCGCTGATGAACGGCGTCAGTTACATGATCCCGTTCGTCGTGGTCGGCGGGTTGCTGATCGCCATCTCGCTCTCGCTGGGCGGGCACACCGACCCGTCGGGCGGCCTGGTCATCCCGAAGGACTCCTTCTGGAACGACGTGAACAACATCGGCGTGATCGGCTTCACGCTGATGGTGCCGATCCTCTCCGGGTACATCGCCTACGCGATCGGCGACCGGCCCGCGCTGGTGCCCGGCATGATCGGCGGCTGGATCGCCAACACCGGTGAGCTGTACGACTCGAAGGCGGGGGCGGGCTTCATCGGGGCGATCGTGACCGGGTTCCTCGCCGGGTATCTGGTCGTGGGGATCAAGAAAGTCAGGGTCCCGAGGTTCGTGCAGCCGATCATGCCGATCATCGTGATCCCGATCGTGGCCACGACGGCTCTCGGCCTGTTCTTCATCCATGTCATCGGCAGGCCGATCTCCTGGGTGTTCGAGCATCTGACCAGCTGGCTCAGCGGAATGACCGGCACCAGTGCGGTGGTGCTCGGCGCGATTCTCGGGCTGATGATCGCGTTCGACATGGGCGGGCCGGTCAACAAGACGGCGTTCCTGTTCGGCGCGGGGCTGATCGCGACCGGCAACCAGACCGTCATGGGCATGTGCGCCGCCGCGATCCCGGTCATGCCGCTCGGCCAGGGGCTGGCCACGCTGATCCGCAGGCGGCTGTACACCGAGCAGGAACGGGAGACGGGGCTGGCGTCCCTCTTCATGGGCTGCTTCGGCATCTCCGAGGGTGCCATTCCGTTCGCGGCGGCCCGGCCGGCGCAGGTGATCCCGGCCAACATGCTCGGCGGTGCGGTGGCCGGCGCGATCGCCGGGCTCTCGGGTGTGGAGGACGCCGTACCGCACGGCGGGCCGATCGTGGCGGTGCTGGGCGCGGTCGGCGCAGTGCCGATGTTCTTCGTGGCCGTGGTGGCCGGGGCGGTCGTGACGGCGGTGAGCACGGTGCTGCTGGTCGATCTCGCCGAGCGGAGGCGGCGGCGCGGGCCGATCGCCGGCCCGGCGGAGGGCCTTGAGGTCGGGGGACCACGGGTCTGGCGGGGGGACCACGGGTCTGTCGGGGGACCACGCGGTCTTCGGAGACCGGGAAGACGACGGAGACCACGGAGGGCGCAGGGGTCGCAGAGGGCGCGGAGGACGCCGAGCCCGAGGTGCTCTCGGGGCATCTCACCGCCCGGACGGTGAAGGTCCGCCTGGAGGCGGGCGACAAGGAGGCCGCGATACGGGAGATGGCGGCGCTGCTGGCCCGCAGCGGCCGCGTGGCCGACGAGGCGGAACTGGTGCGGACGGCGCTGCGGCGCGAGGAGCAGGGGACGACCGGGCTCGGCGAGGAGATCGCGATCCCGCACGCGAAGACGGACGCGGTGACGGCGCCCGTCGTCGGCTTCGCGCGTTCCGGCGAGGGCGTGGAGTGGGGGTCCCTGGACGGTACGAAGGCCCGCCTGGTGTTCATGATCGCCGTACCGGAGGCCGCGGCGGGCGACGAGCATCTGCGGATCCTCGCCCTGCTGTCGCGCAAGCTGATGGACGCCGGTTTCCGGGAACGGCTGCTGGATGCGGCGGACGAGCGGGCGGTCCTGGAGGTGCTGAGCGACGTGCGCTGACGTGCCATGACCGGACCTGCCGTGCCGGATGCACGAACGGGGCCCGCCGAGATGGTTCGGCGGGCCCCGTCGGTGTGTGCGAGAGGCGTCAGTGGGCGGTGTGCGGCGTCGGGCCGCCCGGGGTGGCGTCGCGGTCGGGACCCTTGGCCGCCTCGGACTCGCTGTAGATGTCGGGCTCCAGGTAGATGACGCGGGCGATCGGCACGGCCTCGCGGATGCGGGACTCGGCGGCGTCGATGGCGGCGGCGATCTCGGTGGCCGTCCCGTCGTGGCGGACGGCGATCTTGGCGGCGACGAGCAGCTCCTCGGGGCCGAGGTGGAGCGTGCGCATGTGGATGATGCCGGTGACGGTGTCGCCGGCGACGGCGGCGGCCTCGATCTGCCGCAGCGCCTCGGGGCTCGCGGACTCGCCGAGCAGCAGCGACTTGGTCTCGGCGGCGAGCACGAGGGCGATCAGGATGAGCAGGACGCCGATGCAGAGGGTGCCGATGCCGTCCCAGACGCCGTTGCCGGTCAGCAGGGCCAGGCCGACGCCGCCGAGGGCGAGGATCAGGCCGAGCAGGGCGCCGAGGTCCTCCAGCAGGACGACGGGCAGCTCGGGGGCCTTGGCGTGGCGGACGAACTCCTTCCAGGACTTCTTGCCGCGCAGGGCGTTGGACTCCTTGATGGCGGTCCGGAAGGAGATCGTCTCGGCGATGATCGCGAAGACCAGGACGCCGACCGGCCAGTACCAGTGCTCGATCTCGTGCGGGTGCTTGATCTTCTCGTAGCCCTCGTAGAGGGCGAACATGCCGCCGACCGAGAACAGCACGATGGAGACGAGGAAGGCGTAGATGTAGCGCTCACGGCCGTAGCCGAACGGGTGCTCCGGGGTGGCGGCGCGCTTGGCCCGCTTGCCGCCGAGCAGGAGCAGGCCCTGGTTGCCGGAGTCGGCGACCGAGTGCACGGACTCGGCGAGCATCGACGAGGAGCCGCTGAAGAGGAACGCCACGAATTTCGCTACCGCGATCGAGAGGTTGGCGAGCAGTGCCGCCACGATCGCCTTGGTGCCGCCTGACGCGCTCATGGGTCGCGTTGTCCCTTCGAATTTCCGGATCTTCGTCTGCTCGGGGCGTACGCCGCCCGGGGCGCGGCCGGCGCCGGGCATGCCGGGTCGGCCGCTCCCGTGCCGTGCGGTGCGCCATTGTTGCAGCCCGCCGGGGCGTCGTGTGCCCCGACGTCCGCCGTGTACGCGTCAGAGTCGTACGGTCGCCCGGAAGAGGGTCCCGGCCCCGGACACCTGTGCGTTTTCGCCCGCCGGGACGAAGACGGAACCGCCGGGGGTCAGGTCGTGCTCGCCCACGCGGACGGAGCCCGCGGTGCAGAGCAGGATCTGCGGGGTGTGGCGGGTGAGGTCGTGGGCGACGGTGCCCTCGGGAGGACGTAGCGGGAGAGCCGGAACTCGTCGATGGGCGTGTCGTAGACCTCTTCACCGTCGGGGGCGGCCTCCGGGCGCAGGACACCGGGGTCGCCCGCCTCGAAGCGGACGATGCGCAGCAGTTCGGGGACGTCGACGTGCTTGGGGGTCAGGCCGCAGCGCAGGACGTTGTCGGAGTTGGCCATGATCTCGACGCCGAGACCGTCGAGGTAGGCGTGCGGGATGCCGGCGCCGAGGTAGAGGGCCTCGCCGGGCTGGAGCCGGACGTGGTTGAGGAGCATCGCGGCGAGGACGCCGGGGTCGCCCGGGTAGTGGTGGGCGATGTCGGCGTAGGGGGCGTACGCACCGCCGAGGCGGTCGCACGCGGCGGCGACCTCGGCGACGGTCCGGGCCATCTCCTCGGGGTCGGCGGTGAGGACGGCCGTGAGGACCTCGCGCAGGGCGGCGTCCTCGGGGTGGGCGCGCAGCAGGTCGACGTACGGCTTGAGGGAGTCGACGCCGAGCCCGTCGAGCAGGTCTGCGGTCTCGGCGGGGGCGCGGAAGCCGCACAGGCCGTCGAACTCGGTGAGCGCGCAGATCAGTTCCGGCTTGTGGTTGGCGTCCTTGTAGTTGCGGTGCGGGGCGTCCACGGGGACACCGCGCCGCTCCTCGTCCTCGTAGCCCCGCGCGGCCTGTTCGAGGTCGGGGTGGACCTGGAGGGAGAGGGGGCGCCGGCGGCGAGGAGTTTGAGGAGGAACGGCAGGCGCGGACCGAACCGGGCGACGGACTCGGCGCCCAGTTCCCGCTCGGGGGCCGCCTCGACGACCTCTGCCAGGGTCCCCCGGCCGGTCCGGGAGGGGGCGCCGGGGTGGGCGCCCATCCACATCTCCGCCTGCGGTTCGCCGGTCGGCTCGACGCCGAGCAGCTCCGGGATCGCGGTGGTGGAACCCCAGGCGTAGGGGCGGATGGTGTTGTGGAGGCGGTCCATGAGTTCTCTCTGCCGGTTCTTCGGTGCGGGTCGCGGTGCGGGTCGCGGTACGTCCGCCGCGGTGCGGGTTGCGGTACGTCCGCCGCGGTACGTGCGTCGCGGTACGTGCGTCGCGGTACGGGGCTCAGTACCCCCTGAGATCAGGCGCCCGAGGCGAGCGCCAGGTAAACGGCGGCGAAATCCGTGATGGCGATCAGTTCCGCGAGGGTCTCCAGTTCGCCGCCCGCCTCCGGTTCCAGCTCGCTGATCGGCGTGTCGTGGCTGAGGGCGACGTCGCGGGCGGCGGGGGCGGCGGTGAGGCCGCCGATGGGCCGGTCGCGCAGGAGCACCACGCGCGCGTGCAGGGCGGGGGCTCCTCCACGCGGTCGCGGAAGAAGTCGTCGGGGTCGGCGCCGGCGGCGAGGGGCCGGCGAGCAGGGCGCTGTGCGCGGCGAGCGCCTCGGGCAGTTCCGCCACGACGGCCGGGGTGCCGGACAGTTCGGCCAGGGCGGCGGCGAAGCGGCGGCCCGCCGGGCCGGCCGAGGTGCCCTCGGTCCACACGATGGGCAGGGCGTCGGCGAGCTCGGCGGCGAGGGTCTTCGCCGGGTTGCTGTACGTCGCGATGGCGGGCCCGCAGCGCTCGGCGACCTGGTCCAGCCGGTCGGCGACCTTCTGGAGGGCGTCGGGCGGGGCGCTGAGCAGACCGGTGCGGTCCAGGAGGGCGAGGAGCGGAGTGAGCAGCGCCCACAGGACGCCGGGGGCGGCCGCGGCGAGCGGCTCCTCCTGGTCGTAGGGGGCCGTGGCCATGGGGATGAACAGGCCGTGGGAGCCGTTCACCGTCTCGCTGAGCGGGGAACGGGCGGGGGCCACGGCGACGACCGTGCAGCCGCGTCGGTAGGCCTGCTCGGCGAGGAGGGACAGGCCCGGTTCGGTGCCGTCGGGGGTGGCGATCAGCAGCAGGTCCACGGAGCCGGCCCAGCCGGGCAGTTCCCAGCGCAGGGCGCCTGCCGCGGGGGCGACGCCGGTGGGCGCGAGGCGGGTCACGGGGCTGCCGGCGCCGGCCAGCGTGCCGAGGAGGTCGGCGGCCTGGGTGGCGGCGGCGCCGGGGCCGGCGATCAGGACGGCGCGGGGGCGGCCGTCGGGCCGGAGGTCGCCCACGCCGGCCTCGGCGGCGTGCCGGGCGGCGGTGCGGACGCGGGCGCCGGCTTCCGCGGCGCCGCGGAGCAGGCCGCGGCGGTCGGCGTCGGCGAGCCCGTCGGGGCTGTCGAGCAGCGATTCGTCGAGCATGGCGGCAGTCTCCGATCGCCGGGGGCGGGGGAGGGGGCGCGGGGCCCGGGGGCGGGGCGCGGGAGCGGGGCCAAGGGCCCGGCGCGAGGTCGAGGGCCGACGCGGGGCCGAGGGCCGGGAGCGGGGGCGGCGGGATGGCCGGGGGTGACCGGTGAGCTTTGGGCTGCGGGGCGGCTCCCCCTGTGTCCGGCTGTCCCTTTTCCCGTTTCCCGGGGTGCTACGCCGGGCGGCGGGCCTCGTCGACGAGGAGGACGGGGATGCCGTCGCGGACGGGGTACGCCAGGCCGCAGTCCTGGCCGGTGCAGACCAGTTCGGTGTCCTGCTCCTCGAGGGGGCGTGGCAGGCCGGGCAGGCCAGGATCTCCAGGAGGCCGGCTTCGAGCGGCATGGGGGTTCCCTTCGGGCGGCGGTGGTGCGGGTCGGTGTGCGGTTGTCCGGTGTGCGGTTGTCCGCGGGCCTGTGCGGTTGGGGTGCGGCCGCGGATGTGGATGTACGGATGTGCTGGTCAGGGTACCGCCGGTGGGAGGGCTGTGTCGGCGTCGGTCGGCCCTCGCCAGGGGGCTCCGCCCCTGGACCCCGGGCCTGTGCCCACCCCACCACCCGACTCGGTCGGCCGAGAGCCGAACGTCGCCTCGCGACTCGGTCGGCCGGGAAGAACCGTGCCTGACTCGCTCGCGCGGGCGGAGCCGTGTCCGGCTCGGCCAGCCGGGAGGCGAAGGCCGCCTCGCGACTCGGTCGGCCGGGAGAAGGCGTGTCCGGCTCGCTTGGCCGGGAAGAACCGTTGACTCACTTGGCCGGGCGGGGGCCGTGACCGACTTGCTCGGGCCGGGGACGCCGTCCCGGCTCGGGCGGCCGGGGAAGCGGCGCCCGGCTCAGGTGGCCGGGGAAGCGGCACCCGGCTCGGGTGGAAGGGAGGGCGGGCCCCCGCTCGCTTCCCCGGCGGAGCCGTGTCCGGCTCGGTCGGGGGGGAAGCGTGGGGCGTGCGGTCCCGTTGTCGGGTGGTGCCGTCCAAAACCTGAGGCTGCTGTCCCGGGGCTGCTGGGCGGTCGGCGGAGTGCGGCGGTGGGGGCTCGTCGGCGGTGGGGGCGGGGGCGGCGCAGGGCGACGGCGCGGCCCTCGCGGTCACCGGCGCCTACGCCTGCTCGCCGCGGTCAGGCCCTGATGATGGACAGGGCCTCGTCTCTGATCTTGGTCATCGTCGTCTCGTCGACGGCCTCCGCGTTGAGGCGCAGGAGTGGTTCCGTGTTGGAGGGGCGGACGTTGAACCACCAGTCGGCGGCGGTGACGGTCAGGCCGTCGAGGTCGTCCAGGGTGACGTCGTCCCGGCCTTCGTACGCGGCTCTGATCGCGGCGAGACGGCCGGCCTGGTCGGCGACCGTGGAGTTGATCTCGCCGGAGCCGACGTAGCGGTCGTACTGGGCGACCAGGGCGGACAGCGGGCCGTCCTGGCCGCCGAGGGCCGCCAGGACGTGCAGGGCGGCGAGCATGCCCGTGTCGGCGTTCCAGAAGTCGCGGAAGTAGTAGTGCGCGGAGTGCTCGCCGCCGAAGATCGCGCCGGTGCGGGCCATCTCGGCCTTGATGAAGGAGTGGCCCACACGCGTGCGTACCGGCGTGCCGCCGTTCTCCGTGACGACCTCGGGACGGACCAGGAGGTGATCAGGTTGTGGATGACCGTGCCCCGGCCGCCGTGCCGGGCGAGTTCGCGGGAGGCGACGAGGGCGGTGATCGCGGACGGGGAGACCGGGTCGCCGTTCTCGTCGACGACGAAGCAGCGGTCGGCGTCGCCGTCGAAGGCGAGGCCGAGGTCGGCGCCCTCCGCGCGGACCCGCTCCTGGAGGTCGACGAGGTTGGCCGGGTCGAGCGGGTTGGCCTCGTGGTGGGGGAAGGTGCCGTCCAGCTCGAAGTACATCGGGACCAGGTCGACGGGGAGGCCGGCGAGGACGGACGGGACGGTGTGGCCGCCCATGCCGTTGCCCGCGTCCACGACCACCTTCAGCCGGCGGATGGAGCCGAGGTCGACCAGGGAGCGCAGGTGGGCCGCGTAGTCGGCCAGCGTGTCGCGGCCGGTGACCGTGCCCGCCGGGCGGCGGGCTCGGGGGCGCCGGTGGTGCTCCACCGCTCGACGAGTTCGCGGATCTCGGCGAGGCCCGTGTCCTGGCCGACGGGGGCGGCGCCCATGCGGCACATCTTGATGCCGTTGTACTGGGCGGGGTTGTGCGAGGCAGTGAACATGGCGCCCGGCAGGTTCAGCGCGCCGGAGGCGTAGTAGAGCTGGTCGGTGGAGCACAGGCCGATCTCGGTGACGTCGGCGCCCTGGGCCGCCGCGCCCCGCGCGAAGGCCGCCGACAGGCCCGGGGACGAGGGCCGCATGTCGTGCCCGGTGACGATGGCGCTCGCACCGGTCATCCGGACGAAGGCCGCACCGAACAGCTCGGCGAGCGACTCGTCCCACTGGTCCGGGACCACACCGCGTACGTCGTACGCCTTCACGATCTGCGACAGATCAGCAGCCACGGCCAACCTTCCTGAACGTCCTGTCGATGCGCCCAAACTACCCGCTCGCACCGACAGCCCGCCGTGCGGTTCGCGAAGGTCAGGGCAGCATCCATCCCAGTACCGGCGTGGACTGGCCGACGACGATCAGGCACATCACCAGCAGCAGGCCGAGGCTCCAGGGCAGCACCTTGCGCAGCAGGTCGCCCTCGCGGCCGCGAGCCCGACGGCCGCGCAGGCGATGGTGAGGTTCTGCGGGGACACCATCTTCCGAGGACGCCGCCGGAGCTGTTGGCGGAGGCCAGCAGCTCCGGCGAGAGCCCGGACTCGCGGGCGGCGGTGACCTGGAGGGCGCCGAAGAGCGCGTTGGCCGAGGTGTCCGACCCGGAGACGGCGACGCCGAACCAGCCCAGCACCGGCGACAGGAAGGCCAGACCCGCGCCGGCGGCGGCGACGCAGTGGCCGATGGTGGCGGCCTGCCCGGAGAGGTTCATGACGTAGGCGAGGGCGAGCACGGAGGTGACGGTCAGGATGGCGTGGCGCAGTTCGTGGACGGTCGCGAGCCACTCCCTGACCGCCACGCGCGCGTGCACGCCCAGCACGAACGCGGCCGCCACCCCGGCGATCAGGACGAGCGTGCCGCCGGTGGAGACGATCGGCCAGGTGAAGACGTTGGCGCCGACGGGGTCGCCGTCGGGGCCGGCGACGTCGAGCAGCGGCCAGTCGTACGACTGCGTGGCCCGGCCAGCCAGTCCTTGACGGCGGGGATCTGCGCGACGGAGAACACGGCGACGATCAGGGCGTACGGCGCGTAGGCGCGCACGACCTCCGGGCGCGGGTCCCGCTCGTCCAGTTCCTCGCTGCGTACGCCGGTCAGCACGGCCGCACGGACGGGCTCGGGGGCGGGCCTGCGCGCCCCGGTACGGCGACGAGCGCGCCGGCGCCCGCGAGGGCCGCGGCGATGTCGGCGAGCTGGGCGGAGACGTAGTTGGCGGCGGCGAACTGGGCGACGGCGAAGGCGGCGCCGCACACCAGCGCGGGCACCCAGGTCTCGCGCAGCCCGCGCCGACCGTCGACGAGCCCGACCAGCACCAGGGGGACGACGAGGGCCAGCAGGGGCGTCTGACGGCCCACCACGGAGGCCACGTCGTGCAGGGGCAGCCCGGTGACCTGGGCCAGCGTCACCACGGGGGTGCCCATGGCGCCGAAGGCGACCGGCGCGGTGTTGGCGACCAGCGACACGACGGCGGCGCGCACGGGGTCGAAGCCGAGCGCGACGAGCATGACGGAACTGATCGCGACGGGCGCCCCGAAGCCGGCGAGGGCCTCGAGCAGGGCGCCGAAGCAGAAGGCGATCACCAGGGCCTGGATGCGCGGGTCGTCGGACAGCCGGCCGAAGGACCGCCGCAGGATGTCGAAGTGCCGGGTGCGGACGGTCATCCGGTACACCCACAGGGCGTTGACGACGATCCACATGATGGGGAAGAGGCCGAAGGCGGCGCCCTGTACGGCGCCGGAGGCGGCCTGGGAGAACGGCATGCCGTAGACGAGGCAGGCGACGAGGCCTGCCGCCAGGAGGCCGATCAGGCCCGCGCGGTGCGCCTTCATGCGGACGGCGCCGAGCAGGACGAGGACGGTCAGCAGGGGCAGGGCCGCCACGAGGGCGGACAAGGCGAGTGAGCCGGCGACGGGTTCGAGTTCCTGGACGTACACGTGCCTCCCCGGGTTCCGCCGTGCGGAGTTCCGCCACACGGGCTTCCGCCACACGGAGTTCGGGCATGCGGGTTCCGCCACACGGAGTTCCGGCATGCGGAGTTCCGCCATGCGAAAGCGGTTTCTCGCGGCTCAGGAAATGGTCGTGTCCGTGACAAGGGACAGTCAATGGGTGTGCACGGCAAGGAGTGTGCGGTGGGGCGAGGGCGGGGCGGTGCCCGGCGTCGTCAGTTGTCCGGGGAGCGCAGGACCCTCAGGTGGCCGCGCCGCGCGACCTCCATGGGGTCGGCCGAGCGGGCGCCGCCGGCCTGGGCGGCTCGTTCCTGCGGGCGGGCCGCCTCGCGGACGGCGTTCGCCAGTGCTTCCAGGTCGTCGCCGCTGGGGCGGGCGGGAGCCGAACCGTCGAGGAGCCGGACGACCTCCCAGCCGCGCGGGCGGTGAGGCGCTCGGAGTGCTCGGCGCACAGGTCGTAGCAGTGGGGTTCGGCGTAGGTGGCGAGCGGGCCGAGGACCGCGGTCGAGTCGGCGTAGACGTACGTCAGCGTCGCGACGGCGGGACGGCCGCAGGCGGTGCGCGAACAGCGACGTACAGGGCTCACGATGTTGGACGGTACCGCACTCTTGAGCGGTCCGCGACGAATCTCCACCAGGTCACTCCACCGTGTCGCGTTGTGAAACGCCCCACACGGTCGCTTTCGATCGCGGCTCTGACCTGCGCGGATGCCGGTTTTGGGGAGATCGGTCGGGTCCGAGGGCGATCACATCGGTGCGCAAACCGTGCCAATTGCCTTGAGATCGCCGGTCTCGGAGAGATACGGAATCGAGCCCAAGCTTGGCTGGAATGGTCATCCTGCGACATGCGGTACGGGTTGCTCCGGGCGTGTCCGGTCACCGGCCGGGGGCGGGTGCGGTGCGGGTGCCGGTCGCCGGCCGGGAGGCGGGTGCGGTACGAGCCCGGTCGTCGGCCGGGTGCGGTCGGTGCCGGTGCGGTGGGTGGTGTTCGGCCCGGCGTGGCGGGCGGGCGAGTACTAACCTTCACCAGTGATGGACACCCCTGTGACGCCCTGTTCCGCCGGCCGCCCCGGCCCCCGTCGCCGTGATCGCCACGGGCGGGGCATGCGCGGGCCGATCGCACCGCCGCAGGTGCCGCTGGCCGCGAGCCGTGCCGACGTGTTCGCGGACCTGGTGCAGGACTCCGTGGAGCGGCTGGAGCGGCGGTGGCCGCAGCTCGCGGACATCGACTTTCTCGTGCTGGAGGTGCCGCGGCTGGACGGCGCGGCCGGGGACGCCTGGAGCGACGAGGCGGTACCGCTCGGCGGCACGATCCCTCGCGGGTGGGCGGCGGGCTCGGGTGGTCGTGTACCGGCGGCCGGTCGAGATCCGGACGAAGGGGCGGGACGAGCGGGCGGCGCTCGTGCACGAGGTGGTGGTCGAGCAGGTCGCGGAGTTGCTGGGGCTGACGCCGGAGACGGTGGATCCGCGGTACGGGGAGGACTGAGGCGGGGGTTGTTCGACGGTCACCCGGCATGGCGTCTGGGGGGCGTCGCGCAGCCCGGCGCTACCGGGGTGCCTCCCCGGAGGGGTACCCCCAGCGCCCACCCGTGCCGCCCTGGGGGTGCCTCCCAGGCCGTTCAGGCACTGGCGGAGGCACGACTGCCCGCGGGCCAACAGCGCTGCGCGCCTGATCGGGCCCGGCGTCCGGGGTCAGTTCTGGAGGATGGAGAGGTCCTGGTCGGCCTCGGGACCGGGACCGTGCCGCGGTCGTCGGGGAGGGGCTGCACCGTGAAGAACGGGGTGTCCTCCCGGGGCGCCGTCAGGGTCCGGGAGGCGTACACCGGGCCGCCCGACACCGGCTCGACCGTCAGGGCGTACGAACCCTTCAGGCCCCCGGGGACGGGTACCTCGACGTCCTGCGTGGTGCCGCCCTTGATCGTGTACGTCCGTGATCCCGGCGTGCCGCCCTCGCTGCCCGCCGACGCCGTGACCTTCACCCGGGCCGTGTCCTGCGGTGCCGTGAGGGAGAGGGTGGTGCCCTCGGCGCGGTTGTCGGAGGAGGTGGCGCGTGCTCCTATCGGGCTGGTCGCGGGATGAACGCCATCTCCTGGTCGGCGCCCTCGCCGCGCACCACCTGAACGGCGGCCACCACCGGAACGGCCCGGTCCGTCGGCGTGAGCACCAGCGACCCCGCCTCGCCGCGGGTGACCTCGCCGAGGTCGACGGCCGTGGTCCGGCCCGCCTTCACGCGCACCGTCTCGTGCCCGGCCGGCGTGATCATCCCGGAGGGCGAGGCGAGCCGCACCTTCAGGTCCGCGTCGGTGTCCCGGGCGTGAACAGCACCAGCCGCGCGGCCTTCGCGTCCTTGGGGATGCCCGGCACCACCAGGCTGCCCGCGGGGTCGGCGGCCGGGGCCAGCCAGTCGCCCCCGGTCTTGTCGTCGAGGGCCTGCACGGCCGCGCCGACGCGTCCGCTGCGGACGGTCACGTGCACGGTGACGTCGCTCTGCTTCTCGTCGGTGAGCGTGGACAGCAGGATCGGTTCGCTCGCGCGGGGCTGCACCGTGATGCCCTCGCCGACCGTGGACTCCAGCGCGCCGTCGGCGCCGTACAGCTCGATGTCCACCACGGCGGCCGAGTCGTCCGGGTTGGTCAGGTGCACGTAGTCGGTGCGGTCGGCGTCGGTGGCGGCGCCGGGAACCAGAAGTCGGTGTCGGGCGCCGCGCAGGCGACGCCGAGCAGCCCGCGCCCGGTGCCCGCGGTGACCTCCGTGGTCTCCTGCACGGTCCAGCCGGGCGCGAACCGGCCCTCGGCCGTCCCACGAGCGCGGGGGCGTCGCCGCCCGACGTCTCCCCGGTGACCGGTGTGCCGGGCGTCTTCGGTTCCAGGGCCGGCTTGCCGGGCTCCGCGTCGTCGGCCGTGCCGCCGTCCTCCGCGCCGGCCTTCGCGACCTGCAGTTCGGCCCGGCCGCCCTTCTCCGCGCCCTTCGTGACGGGCGTGAACGACGTGTACGTCGTCTCGGCGAGGTCGGAGGTGCTGGGCGAGGGGCAGACCAGGCTGGTGCGCTCCACGGGACGCCGGGCGGCCGTCTCGGCCGCGCCGTCCGCGTCCGCGGGGGCGGGCGCCGTCACGGCCGCGAACCCGGTGACGGCGGCGAGCGCGGTGGCGCAGGCCAGAAGGGACAGGGTGGTGCGCTTCACTGCTGGCTCCCGTCGGGACGCTCGGTGCCCGTGCCGTGCGGGTGGTGGGGCTGTGCGGGGTCGTACGCGGTGCCGTGACCGCCGTGGCCGTACCCCTGGTCGTAGGTCTGGCCGTACGTGCCGTCGTACGCCGCCTGCGGCGGAGCGCCGTACGCGTACGGGTCGTACTGCCCGGCGTGGTGGGCGTCCTCCCCGTACGGCTGCTGGGCGTGGCCGGCTTCCGCGTACGGCCGGCCGGTGCCGTAGGGGTCGTAGGCGCCGTATCCGCCGGCCGGCTGGGCCGCCTGGCTCCACTCGTCGTAGGCCTGCTGCCGCGGGACCGCCGCCGGTGCCGGCGGCACCGGCGCCTCCTCGGGGGCGGCGGCCGGGGTGCCGGCCTCCGCCTCGGCCTGGGCCCGCAGCCGGCGGGCGCGGCGGCCCTCGCCGGCGACGGGCTGGGCCGGGACGGCCGGCTCGTCGGGCAGGTCGTCGTCGATGTCGCGGCGCCGGCCCGGCAGCGCGAGGACGACGAGGACGACGGCGAGCAGCCCCTGGGCCCACAGCCAGGCGGTGTGGGTGAACGGGGCGTCGTAGGTGACGTCGAGCCGGCCGCCGCCGGCGGGCAGCTCGAAGCCCTGGGCCCAGCCGTCGACCGTGGTCGGCGTCAGCGGCTTGCCGTCCAGGGTGGCGGTCCAGCCCTCGTCGGCCGTGTCGGCGAGGCGCAGCACGCGCCCCTCTGGCCCGGCCGGGATCTTGCTGTGGATCTCCACGGGCCCGGCGGCGACCGGCACGGGCTCGCCGGACCGGGACCCCGCGCCGGGGACGACGACCGCCCGGGCGACCTCCTGGTCGACCCGCCACAGCGCGCTGCCGTCCTGCTGGCTGAGCCGGCTCAGCCCGGGGGTGGCGTCCAGGACGCGGGTGACCTGGCGGGGGGCGCCCTTGTGCACGAGGACGTAGCGCACGGCGAAGCCGCCGAGCTGATCGGCCTGGTCGGCACCGGAACCGGCGACGAGGTTGGCGACCACCTTGTCGAGCCGGGCGTTGCCGCCGGCGCCGGCGAGTTCGGCGTCGCCGAGGCGGGCGCCGGAGCCGCGGACCAGGACGTAGCGCACGCGCGCGGTGGAGTCGCTGTCGAGGACGAGGGTGCGGGCCTGGTCGCGGGTGCGGCTCTCCTCGGCGACGAAGGCGGGCACCTGGACGGGGTCGCGCCGCTCCAGCGGGCCGTCGGCGCCGCGGATCATCCAGCCGGCGGCGGCGAGCAGCGGCCCGCGGCCGAGGCGAACGCGATCAGCGCGGCGACGGGCTGGCGCCAGCCGAAGCTCTGCTCGGCCACGCGCGCGCGTGCCCCGTCCGCGCCGAGGGCCGCGGCGGACAGCAGGGCGATGCCCTGGACGAGGGTGGCGGGTCCGGCCCACGCGGAGCCGTTGGACAGCACGGCGAAGACCAGACCGGTCAGGGCGGCGGCCCACGCGGTCAGGATGGCGAGGCGGCGCTCGGAGCGCAGCAGGGCGGCGAGCGCGGCCAGCACGATGCCGATGAGCATCAGTCCGCTGACGGTGCCGGGGCCGCCGGGGCTCGCGCCGAGCAGGTCGAGCGCGGAGGCGGCGGACGCGCCGTGGTCCAGTCCGGCCTCCGTCAGGAAGCCGGACGGGAACAGCGTCAGCGACCAGGGGGCGAGGAGGAGCAGGGGCGTGCCGAGCTGGGCGAGGAAGCGCGGTCCGTACGCCGTGATGTCGCCCCGGCGCAGGGCGAGGACGCCGACGCCGAGGACCAGCGCGACGGGCCACACGACGGGCGTGAACGCGGTGGCGACGGTGAGCAGCAGCGCGTACGCCCAGGTGGCCCGCCAGCTGCCGCGGACACCGTCCGGGTGGGCCAGGCCGGCGGCGGCGACGGCCGCGCGCGCCAGGAGCGGCAGGACGACGGCGAGGACGGCGGTGCCGATGCGGCCGCCGGCGAGGGCGCCGGTGGCGGCGGGCAGGAAGGCGTAGACGACGGCCGCCCAGGCGCGCAGCAGCCGGGAGGTGACGAGCGGGCGGGAGGCGAAGTAGGCGCTGAGGCCGGCCAGCGGCACCGAGCAGACGAGCAGGACGGTGACGGCCAGGCCGGTGGAGCCGAGCAGCACCGAGGAGAGCAGGGCGACGAGCGCGAGGTAGGGCGGGGCGGCAGCGGTGCCGCCGGCGCCCACCGCGTGCCAGGCGTCGGTGTAGCGCGCCCACAGCTCGCCGGCGCCGGCCGGGGCGGGCAGCAGGGCGCCGCCCGCCAGCGCGCCGCCGCCGAGCAGGGCGCGGCAGGCGATGAGGGAGGAGAGCAGCAGGACCAGGAAGAGCACCGGCCCGGGTTTGCGGGCGATGCGCTTGAGCCGGGCGAACTGCTCGACCTGGAGGAAGTCGGCGTCGTCGTCGCCGGGCCCGGACTCCTGGGCGCCGCCGTGCCGTCCGGCGCCGACGGCCGCCTCGGGGTCGGAGCGGCCGACGAGGTTGCCCGCGACCTGCTCGACGGTGGCGCGGACGGTGGCGCCGGGCGGCGGGAACAGGGCGCGCAGTTCGCCCTTGTCGACCTGGGGGCGGCCGCGTGCGCGCCGTCCGGCGAGGACGCGCTCGGGGCGCAGCAGCACGCCGAGCAGGCCGCGGATCTCGTCGAGGGCCTGGCCGGGGACCTTGCCGACGAGGTAGGCGAGGGTGCGCAGCAGGGTGCCGAGGACGAGGCGCAGCAGCACCCAGGGCAGGACGGCCGTACGGGCGTTGACGAGCAGGGTGTAGACGGCGCCGGCCTTGTCGACCTTGTGCGGGGAGGCGGTGGTGCGGCCGGCGCAGTCGACGGTGCGGCGCTCGCGGGAGGCGGCCTCGGCGTGCCGGACGACCGCTTCGGGGGCGACGAGGACGCGGTAGCCGGCCGCGTGGGCGCGCCAGCACAGGTCGACGTCGTCCCGCATCAGCGGCAGCCGCCGGTCGAAGCCGCCGAGGGCCTCGAAGACGTCGCGGCGGACCAGCATGCCGGCGGTGGACACGGACAGCACGGCGCGGACGTGGTCGTGCTGGCCCTGGTCCTGTTCGCGGCGGTCCAGGCCGGTCCAGCGGCGGCCGGAGTTGGCGATGGAGACGCCGACCTCCAGCAGCTGGCGGCGGTCGTACCAGCCGCGGAGCTTGGGGCCGACGACGGCGACGTCCTCGCGGCCGAGTTCGTACTCGTTCTCCACGACGCGGAGCAGTTCGGCGAGGGCGTCGGGTTCGGGGCGCAGTCGTCGTGCAGCAGCCAGAGCCACTGGACGGGCTCGCCGTGGGGCAGCTCCGGCAGGTCGTAGGCGTCGTCGCGCCACGTGCGCGTGACGGGGTCCCAGCCGCTGGGGCGCTTGAGGTACGGCAGGTCGTCCGGGGTGAGGACCGGGGCGGTGCGGGCGGCCTCCTCGACGGCCTGGCCGAAGCCGGTGCGCCGGGCGAGGTGCAGTACGCGGTCGTCGCCGACGGCGTCGGAGACCAGCCGGGCGGAGTCGTCGGCGCTGCCGGTGTCGGCGGCCATGACGGCCTGGACGGGGCGCTCCTGGCCGAGCAGCCCGGCGAGCGCGTCGGGCAGCCAGCGGGCGCCGTCGTGGGAGACGAGGACCGCGGTCACCACGTGACGCGGGAACTCGGGCGGCTGGGCCGGGTCGAACACGGGCGCGTGCGCCGGGTCGAACGCTGCGGTGGCGGCCGCCTCTTGGGGACTGCCGAGTGGCTGTGCACGGACATCGAGGTACGGGCCCCGGTTCGGTGGACTGCGGTGGACGCCCGCGGCTGGTGGGAGCGGCGGGGCGTCTCGGACGAGCGACCACACTAGCGGCTGGGCAACAAGGCGGCCCGCCGCCTGTGGACAACCCACGTGCGACGGGCCTTACGTGACGTATGTACCGGTCCGGCCTGCGCGTCTGCGGCGTGTGCACGGAGCCTGCGCGGGCCCGGAGCTGACGGGCCGTCCGTCAGACGGCGGCCTTCTTCAGCCGACGGCGCTCCCGCTCGGACAGCCCGCCCCAGATGCCGAAGCGCTCGTCGTTGGCGAGGGCGTACTCGAGGCACTCGGAGCGGACCTCGCAGGCGAGGCAGACCTTCTTGGCCTCCCGGGTCGAGCCGCCCTTCTCGGGAAGAAGGACTCGGGGTCGGTCTGGGCGCACAGCGCGCGCTCCTGCCAGCCGAGTTCCTCGTCCGCGTCGTCGACCAGCAGTTGCTGCACCAGCTCGGTCATGTGCGCCCCTCGTCTGTCTTTCGCGTCCCCGTGATGTTGCCGTTACCGATTCCGGCTGAACGACACGAGTGAAATTACAAGTGTGCTGCTCCGGGCGAGTCAAGCCGAGATCTGCTATTGGGCCCCTTATTCACTCTGCGGAACCAAGGCCATGCGGAAAGTGTTCAAATCGCCATAAACCTTGACATACCGACGAGGCCCACGAGGGTCTCCACCCCCGTACAGCGCCTGTACAGGGAAGGACGCCCTCGCGTTCGATCCCGTTCCGGCACACTCCACGAAGCGAACTTGATCACATTCGCATCACAGGATCGCAACGGGGGTTGTGCGCCCGGCTTGTGCGCCATGTGTCCCGGCAACCGCCTGAGCAAACCTTTCACCTGAGAGATGAACCGGATGAGGTGAACCGTGTCCCACTTACCGGGCATCGAGTTGACACTGCGTGTGTGAACCGCTGTCCTTGTGGGCATGCTCGCGAACTCGGCACTCACCTCGACCCGCTCCGCCGGGTCCCACGGTGCTGCCCGCGCTCGCTGTAGCTGTTGTCGCTGTTCCGGCTGTTGAGCCACGCCCGCTCCGGCTGATCCCCGGGTCCACCCGACCCACCGCACGGCCCCGCCCCCACCCGGGCGTCCCGGTGCCCTGCCCGTCCTCCCCCTCTCCCGCATCTCTTCCGCCTCTTCCGCCGAGGAACCACCGCACCTCATGAACAGCGACAACGACCTCCAGATCGCCGGCGACATCCTCGAAGTCCCGCATCTCCTCCAGCCCCCGCGCGAGCACCCGGCCACCGTCGCCGAGTACGCCGGCCTCGCCCGCTCCATCGCCGCCGACCGGGCCCGGTGGGAGCCCCTGGTCCGGTACGACGCCACCACCCGCTGGTACCACCGGCTGCGCACCGGCCCCGGCTACGAGGTGTGGCTGCTGTCCTGGGTGCCCGGCCAGGGCAGCGGGCCGCACGACCACGGCCCGTCGTCCGGCGTGCTGACCGTCCTGGACGGCACCCTCACCGAGCGCACGCGGCGCGGCACGCGCGCGTTGCGGCCGGGCGACCAGCGGGTGTTCGCCCCCGGCTATGTGCACGAGGTGATCAACGACGCACTGGAGCCGGCGGTCAGCCTGCACGTCTACTACCCCGGCCTGACCGAGATGACGATGTACACGGCACAGTGCGCGGCCTCCGCACCGCACGGCGCCGGTGCCGTCCCGTCCGCCTGACCCGCTGCCGGCGGCCGGTGCCGTCCCGTCCGCCTGACGCACTGTCGTACGCGCCTGCAAGACTGGGGCCATGCGCATTGTGGTTCTGGCAGGCGGCATCGGCGGTGCCCGGTTCCTGCGCGGTCTGAAGCAGGCCGCGCCGGACGCGGACATCACGGTCATCGGCAACACCGGGGACGACATCCACCTCTTCGGACTCAAGGTCTGCCCGGACCTCGACACGGTGATGTACACGCTCGGCGGCGGCATCAACGAGGAGCAGGGCTGGGGACGCGCCGACGAGACCTTCCACCTGAAGGAGGAACTCGCGGCGTACGGCGTCGGACCCGAGTGGTTCGGGCTCGGCGACCGGGACTTCGCCACCCACATCGTGCGGACGCAGATGATCGGCGCCGGCTACCCGCTCAGCGCGGTGACGGAGGCCCTCTGCGACCGCTGGAAGCCCGGGGTGCGTCTCATCCCCATGACCGACGACCGGGTCGAGACCCACGTCGCGGTGGAGCTGGACGGCGAGCGCAAGGCGATCCATTTCCAGGAGTACTGGGTCCGGCTGCGGGCCTCCGTCCCGGCCGAGGCGGTCGTCCCGGTCGGCGCCGAGCAGGCGAAGCCGGCGCCGGGCGTGCTGGAGGCGATCGCCGAGGCGGACGTGATCCTCTTCCCGCCGTCCAACCCCGTCGTCTCCGTCGGCACGATCCTCGCCGTGCCCGGCATCCGCGAGGCGATCGCCGACGCCGGCGTGCCGGTGATCGGCCTGTCCCCCATCGTCGGGACGCGCCCGTGCGCGGGATGGCCGACAAGGTGCTCGCGGCGGTCGGCGTGGAGGCCACGGCCGCGGCGGTCGCCGAGCACTACGGCTCGGGGCTGCTGGACGGCTGGCTGGTCGACACGGTCGACGCCGAGTCCGTCACGCGCGTGAAGGCGGCCGGCATCCTGTGCCGGGCGGTACCGCTGATGATGACCGACGTCGAGGCGACCGCGCAGATGGCGCGGGAGGCGCTGGCGCTGGCGGAGGAGGTGCGGAGCGCTTGAGCGGGGGCGGTTACCGGGTCTGGGCGGTGCCCGGCCTTCCGGAGGTCCGGCCGGGCGACGACCTGGCCAAGCTGATCGCCGCGGCCGAACCGTCGCTCGCCGACGGGACGTCCTCCTCGTCACCTCCAAGATCGTCTCCAAGGCCGAGGGGCGCGTCGTCCGGGCGGCCGACCGGGAGGCGGCGATCGACGCGGAGACGGTCCGCGTGGTGGCCCGGCGCGGCACGCTGCGCATCGTCGAGAACCGGCAGGGCCTGGTGATGGCCGCGGCCGGCGTCGACGCGTCCAACACCCCCGCCGGCACCGTCCTGCTCCTCCCCGAGGACCCGGACGCCTCCGCCCGCGCGATCCGCGACGGACTGCGCGACGCCCTCGGGGTCACGGTCGGCGTGGTCGTCACCGACACCTTCGGCCGTCCCTGGCGCGCCGGGCTGACGGACGTGGCGATCGGCGCGGCCGGGGTCCGGGTCCTGGACGACCTGCGCGGCGGCACGGACGCGCACGGCAACACGCTCGGCGCGACCGTCGTGGCCACCGCCGACGAGCTCGCCGCCGCCGGCGACCTGGTCAAGGGCAAGGCGGCCGGGCTGCCCGTCGCCGTCGTGCGCGGCCTGCCGCACGTGGTGTCCGGGGACGACGGGCAGGGGCCCGCGCGATGGTGCGCGGCGCGCGGGACGACATGTTCCGCCTGGGCACCTCGGAGGCGGTACGGCAGGCGGTGACCCAGCGCCGTACGGTACGGGCCTTCACCGACGAGCCGTCGACCCGGGAGCCGTGCGCCGGGCGGTGGCCGCGGCGGTCACGGCGCCCGCGCCGCACCACACGACGCCCTGGCGGTTCGTCCTCCTGGAGTCCCGGAGTCCCGGACCCGGCTGCTGGACGCGATGCGGGACGCCTGGATCGCCGATCTGCGGGCCGACGGCAAGTCCGAGGAGTCCATCGCCCGGCGGATCCGCCGCGGTGACGTCCTGCGCAACGCGCCGTACCTCGTCGTGCCGTGCCTGGTCATGGACGGCGCGCACACGTACGGGGACGCACGGCGGGACGGGGCGGAGCGCGAGATGTTCGTCGTGGCCGCCGGGGCCGGTGTGCAGAACTTCCTGGTGGCGCTGGCCGGGGAGCGGCTGGGCTCGGCCTGGGTGTCGTCGACGATGTTCTGCCGGGACGTCGTGCGGGAGGTGCTGGACCTGCCGGCGGAGTGGGACCCCATGGGCGCGGTCGCGGTCGGCCATCCGGCGCAGGAGCCGGGCCCGCGGCCCGCGCGGGACGCCGGGGCGTTCCTGGAAGTGCGGTGAGCCGGGCTTCCGAGCCCCTACTCTCGTAGTGACCTCATCCGCTCCTCACTCTCTCCGGGACCTCATCTCGTGGCTGGACGTTTCGCTCCCCGGCCGGCACGGACGGCCGTGCGCGGGCCGGGCGGCGTGCCCGCGGGAGTGCCGCGTCAGACGGCGCCGGCGAAGGTCCGCACCTGGGTGCCGGACGGGCCGTTCGACCTGGGGCTGGTGCTCGGGCCGCTGCGGCGCGGGCCGGGCGACCCCACGTTCCGGGCGATGCCGGACGGGTCGGTGTGGCGGGCCAGCCTGACGCCCGCCGGGCCGGGCACGCTGCGGGTCGCGGCACGCGGCGGGGAGGTGCGGGGCGAGGCCTGGGGCAGGGGCCGACTGGCTGCTGGAGCGGTTGCCGGCGCTGCTCGGCGCGGACGACGACCCGTCGGCGTTCCAGCCGCGGCACCGGCTGCTGGCGGTGACCCGGCACCGGCGGCCGGGTTGCGGCTGACGCGGACCGGGCTGGTGCTGGAGTCGCTGATCCCGTCGGTGCTGGAGCAGAAGGTCACGACGGTCGAGGCGTACCAGGCGTGGCGGCTGCTGGTGCGGAAGTACGGGGAGCCGGCTCCGGGGCCGGTGCCCGGGCGGATGTACGTGATGCCGGCGCCGCGGACCTGGGCGCTGATCCCGTCGTGGGAGTGGCACCGGGCGGGGGTCGACGACAAGCGGGCGTCCACGATCCTGCGGGCGGTGCGGGTCGCTGCGCGGCTGGAGGAGGCCGTGCGGATGGAACCGGCGGCGGCGCAGTCGCGGCTGGAGGTCGTGCCGGGGATCGGGCCGTGGACCTCGGCGGAGGTCGTGCAGCGCAGTCATGGGGCGCCGGATGCGGTGACGGTGGGGGATCTGCATCTGCCCGGGATCGTGGGATGGGCGCTGGCGGGGACCGGGGGCCGATGACGAGGAGATGCTGCGCCTGCTGGAGCCGTATGCGGGCAGCGGCATCGGGCGGCGCGGTTGATTCTGCTGAGCGGGAGGGTGCCGCCGAGGCGGGCGCCGCGGATGGCGGTGCGGGACATCGGGCGGTTGTGAACGGGGTTCCTCCTACGGGGGTTCCCTCCGCCGCCTGCACGGCCGCCCGGCGTGGGTGCTGAGGCCGGGGCGTTGCGCAGCCCGGCGTTGACGGGGTGCCTCCCTCAGAGGGGTACCCCAGCGCCCACCCGTGCCGCCCCAGCGGCACGACTGCCCGCGGCTGGGCGGACCGGCAGCCCACTGCCGGTGGGCGAGTGCCCGCGGGTGGGTGGGGCGGCTGCCCGGCGTCGCCGCCAAGGTCGAGGGCGCTGCGCAGCCCGGCGATTGCGGGGTGCCGCCCGCGCCCACCCGTGCCGCCCCAGCGGCACGACTGCCCGCGGCTGGCCGGAGCGGCCGCCCGCGGCTGGGCGGAGCGGCGTGGGTGCCCGCGGGCGGGTACGGCGCGGAGGGGGTGGGGTGGGGGTGTTCGCCCGCAGGGGCGTCGCGAAGGGGCGCCGGGTCCTGTTCCGAGGGACGGTTTCGCGGCGTTCCGAGGACGGACACCCCCCACCCCACCCCCGACCCACCCACCCACCGGGCGCCCGGCCCGGTGTTCCGCCTACGTGTCCGAGGAGAAGCGGACCGCGCCCGCCGGGATGCGGGCGTCGCACCAGACGCGGACGCCCTCCCTCAGCTCGTTGTCGGCGCCGATGACCGCGCCGTCGCCGATGACCGTGCCGGTCAGGACCGACCGCTGCCCCACGCGGGCCCGGTTGCCGATCAGGGAGTCCGTGACGACCGCGCCCGGCTCGATCACCGCCCCCGGCAGGATCGTGCTGCCGAAGACCCGCGCGCCCTCGGCGACGAACGCCCCTCGCCCACCACCGTCCCGCCGGCCAGCTTGGCGTCGGGCGCGACGGTCGCCGTCGGCAGGACGAGCCGGTCACCGCAGCGTCCCGGTATCGCCGGCGACGGGGCACGCCCCAGGACCAGGTCCGCCGAGCCCCGGACGAACGCCGCCGGCGTGCCCAGGTCCAGCCAGTACGTCGAGTCCACCATCCCCTGGAGATGGGCGCCGCTCGCCAGCAGCTCGGGAAGGTCTCCCGCTCCACCGACACCGGCCGGCCCGCCGGGATCGTGTCGATGACCGAGCGCCGGAAGACGTACGCCCCCGCGTTGATCTGGTCGGTGACGATCTCCTCCGGCGTCTGCGGCTTCTCGAGGAACGCCAGGACCCGCCCCGTCTCGTCCGTCGGGACCAGCCCGTAGGCCCTCGGATCCGTCACCTTCGTCAGGTGCAGCGAGACGTCCGCGCCCGTCGACCGGTGCGTGTCCACCAGCGCCGCGATGTCCAGCCCGGTCAGGATGTCGCCGTTGAAGACCAGGACCGGGTCCTCGGGACCCGAGTGGAGCCGCGACGCCACGTTGCGGATCGCCCCGCCCGTGCCGAGCGGCTCCTCCTCCGTCACGTACTCGATGTGGAGCCCGAGCGACGAGCCGTCGCCGAAGTACGGCTCGAAGACCTCGGCCAGATAGGACGTGGCGAGCACGATGTGCTCCACCCCCGCCGCCTTAGCCCGCGCCAGCTGATGCGTGAGAAACGGCACCCCCGCCGCCCTGACCATCGGCTTCGGGTATGCACCGTGAGCGGGCGCAGCCGCGTGCCCTTGCCGCCGACCAGGAGGATCGCTTCTGTCACCTGTCGTCTCTGCTTCCTGCCGGGACCGGCCGAACTGTCTTTCGGCCGGCCAGTGTATGCAGACCGTTCCATGGCGCCGTCGATGGCCGTGCGGTGCGTGTGTTCCGTCCCCCCACTCGATCCGCCCGAGCCCCGATGGCGGTGAAGCCCCTCAGCGCCCCTGGTAGCGGGCCGCGGTCGAGCGGGCTGTGCCGAGTTTGCCGTACAGCTGGCGTCCCGGACAGTCCGTGCGGAATCCGTCACGGTGGCCGGAGATGACGTTCAGTCGTACGTTCTTCCCCTTTCGGTGGAGGTTGCCACCCGCGGACTTCAGATATGTCTTGCCGCGCGGGTTCATGCCGTACAGGCCGAGCTTCCAGGCGGTCAGCCGGGCGATGGCCTTCACCGCCGAGGAGGACGGCTTCTTGGAGCCGTACGTGCCGAGGACGGCGATCCCCATGCTGTTGCTGTTGAAGCCGAGGGTGTGCGCGCCCAGCACGGGCTTCGCCACGCCGCCGGCGCGGCCCTCGTAGATCTTTCCGCACTTGTCGACGAGGAAGTTGTAGCCGATGTCGCGCCAGCCCATGCTCTTGACGTGGTAGCGGTAGATACCGCGGATGACGGAGGGCGCCTGCGAGCAGCGGTAGTTGTTGCCCGTGGCCGAGTGGTGCACGAAGGCCGCCTTGACCTTCTTGGTGTAGGCGAACTTCCTCTCGCGCAGTTTCTCGTCGGCGCCCCAGCCGCGTCGGGTGACGATGCGCGGGCGCGGACCGACGTACGGCTTGGCCTGCCGCTGCTCCGCCTGGCCCGGCTGCCCGGTCAGCACGCCGGCGCCCAGGGAGAGCAGTTCGCTCTCCGTCTGCGCGCGGCTGAGCGCGGGGATCTCGGCGGCGCCGAGCGGTGCGAGGTCGGCGTTGACGGCGGAGGCGGCCACCGTCTCGGCCGACTCGGCGCTCAGGGCCCCGGTGCGGGGCCCGTCGGCGGGGGCGCCGGCGGGCGAGGGGTCGCCCTCGCCGGGGTCGACGAGTTCGAGGCGGAGCCCGGAGGGCAGCGGCGCGGCGGCGGACGGCACGGAGCGGTCGGTGCCGGCTTCACCGCGGACCCGGACCTCCACGCCGTCCGACTCTCCCACCCACAGCGGCGCGGTGGCGCCGCGGGCCCGTCCGGGCGCGCCCTCGGGGTGCCCGGGTCGGCGGCGTGCTCGGCGTTGTGCGTCTCGAGGTCCTGCCAGTCGGACCAGGCGCCGGTGGCGATGGCGCGGGTGCGGACCTGGACGCTGCCGTGCAGCTCGGCGCCCGGGTCGTCCCAGACCACGCCGACGAGGGAGAAGGGCCGTACGTCACGGCGGGGCAGTCCCTGCGCGGCGACGCCGGGCGTGCGGTCGCTGGCGAGGGGCTTCAGGGGCAGGGACTGGGTGCTGCCGGGGACGTGGGGCGCACCGGGGACGACCTCGGCCGCCCCCTGACCTACCGGACGCTCCGAAACGGCGGCACCCCCCGAAACCACCGGACGCTCCGAAACAGCCGCACCCCCCGAAACCACCAGACGCTCCGAAACAGCCGCACCCCCGAACCCCCAGACGCTCCGAAAGAGCCGCACCCCCGAACCCACCGGACTCTCCGAAACCACCGCACCGCCCGGACCCACCGGACCCACCGGACCCGCGTTGGCCGGGGCCGGCCCGCCGGCCCCCGCCGTTCGCTTCGGCCGACGCCGAAGGCCTCCCGTGCACGGGCGCCTCGGCGGCCGCGGGCGGGGCGAGCGGAAGCGCGAGGGCGGCTGCGCACGTGACACCGATCGAGGAAGCAAGGAATCCACGCATGCACCAGATCGTGGACATGGTCGTACAAATCTGTCCATTTGGAACATGACGGCCCGCCAGGTCCGTTCGCCCGATCCGGTGGCCGGACGAGGGCTCCTCCCCTCGGTGCGCGCCGCGTGGCACGCGTACGCTTGCGCGGGTGAACGCGACCGACCGCACCCCTGCCGACCTGCTGAGTTCCGCGCTCGCCGCGGACCCGGGACGCCCCTGGTGACCTTCTACGACGACGCCACGGGCGAACGCGTCGAACTCTCCGTGGCCACCTTCGCCAATTGGGTGGCCAAGACCGCCAACCTCCTCCAGGACGAACTGTCCGTGGAGCCCGGCGACCGCGTCGCGCTGCTGCTGCCCGCGCACTGGCAGACGGCGGTGTGGCTGCTGGCGTGCGCGTCGGTCGGCGTGGTGGCCGACGTGGCCGGGGACCCGGCGGCGGCGGACGTGGTGGTCAGCGGGCCGGAGCCGGAGTCGCTCGAGGCCGCCCGGGCCTGCTCGGGGCCGCGCATCGC
The DNA here is from genome assembly GCA_003248315.1 of Streptomyces sp. SW4. Taxonomy (GTDB): domain Bacteria; phylum Actinomycetota; class Actinomycetes; order Streptomycetales; family Streptomycetaceae; genus Streptomyces. The sequence continues at coordinate 2,889,200 of QKWM01000004.1, read as the reverse complement.
GCTGGCGCTGCGCCCGCTCGGCGGACGGTTCCCGCAGGCGCCGGAGGGGTTCACCGACTACGCCGTGGAGGTGCCGGGCCAGCCGGACCGCTTCGTCCCGTACACGCCGGTGGACCCGGAGGAGCCCGCGCTCATCGTGGCCGGACGGGAGTTCAGCGGGGCCGAGGTGGTGGAGCGGGCGCGCGCGGAGGCGACGGCGCTGGGGCTCACGGGACCGGGCGCGCGGTTGCTGTCCGGGCTGCCGTACGACACCTGGGAGGGACTGAACGCCGGGCTGTACGGGCCGCTCGCGACCGGTGGCTCGGTGGTGCTGTGCCGGCACCTGGACCGGCTGCCGGCGGAGGCGCTGGACCAGCGGATCGAGGCGGAACGCGTGACGACGACGGCCCACTGACCCCTGGGGCACTCTGCCCGCCCTCCCGACCACCACCCCCACCCCAGCCACCACTCCGCTCCCGCCCCACCTCACCGCCCCACCGCCCCGCCGCCCCCCGTTCGGCTCACCCCGGGCCGCCCCGCGCCCCCGTCCGGGCCATGGTCGTAGCAGCGGCACGCACGACACGGCAGGCACGGCAGGAGGGGTGGCGCCAGACGTGGGCGACAGGGCAGGGGCGTCCTCTCCCGGGGCCGGTGACCGGACCCTGGGACCGGGCGCCGGCGCGTCCGCGTCCGGCCCGGGCTCGCCCGGCGGCGACGCCGGCGCCGGCTGGCGTGGGCCGCCCTCGCCGTGACCGTCCTCGCGGCCGGCGCCGGCGTCGGCGGCTGGGCGGTGTACGCCAAGCTGAACGGGAACATCACGCCCGACGAGGCCGCCGCGGCCGAGCTGGCCCGGTACGAGAAGGAGCGGCCCACGGCCCTGGTGCGGGGCGCGCAGAACATCCTGCTGATCGGTTCGGACTCGCGGTCGGGCGACGACAACGCCCGCTACGGACGCGACCCGGGGACCGAGCGGTCGGACACGGTGATCCTGCTGCATCTGGCGGCCGGCCGGCGCAGCGCCACCGCCGTCTCCCTCCCCCGCGACCTGATGGTGCACGTGCCCGGCTGCCGCCGCCCGGACGGCTCCCGCACCGAGCCGGTGTTCACCCAGTTCAACTACGCCTTCGAGGCGGGCGGTTCGGCGTGCACGATCCGGACGGTGGAGAAACTCACGGGCATTCGCGTCGACCATCACGTGGTCGTCGACTTCCACGGCTTCAAGGAGATGGTCGACGCGGTCGACGGCGTCGAGGTCTGTCTGACGGAACCCATCGACGACAAGGCGGCCCGGCTCCGTCTCCCGGCCGGACGGGTGACGCTCGACGGGGAGCAGGCCCTCGGCTACGTCCGGGCCCGCAAGTCGCTCGGCAACGGCAGCGACACCGGCCGGATGGAACGGCAGCAGCACTTCCTCGGAGCGCTCGTCAACAAGGTGCGCAGCAATGGCGTCCTGCTGAATCCGGCGAAGCTGTACCCGGTTCTGGACGCCGCCACGTCCTCTCTCACCACCGACCCCGCCCTCGCGAGTCTGCGCGGTTTGTACGAACTCGTGCGCGGGCTGCGCGACATTCCCACCGAACGCGTGCAGTTCCTGACCGTTCCGCGGGAGTCGTACGCACGGGATGCCAATCGCGACCAACTCATGGAGCCGGAGGCGGAGGACCTGTTCGGGCGGTTGCGGACGGACGAACCGGTGACGGTCGCCGACACGGACGGCGCCCGCGAACGCTCCGGGCACGGAACGTACGGGCGCGGCGACGGAACGTCCCCGGAAATGCGCGGGAACGAGCCCTCGGAGGGCGATTCACCGGCGCCGACGTTCAGCGGGAACACCGCCGCGGAGGACGGCTGCGGGTAAAGCTGCTTCAAAGGCGGCTCACAGGAACGACCCAGGAACGAGCCCTTGTCCATGTAATTGGGCGGATTGCCCAGTTGTAAGCGTCGTGGAATTTGTCACCGGCGTCGCCGGACGCTGAACTGGGCGGTTAGTGTGAGCGATCCGGTGCCCGTCCCGAGGCCGTAGTCCCGCGGTCGTGCACCGACTGAGAGACCCGAGCGCCTTTGAGGGGGAAGGCGCCGCGTGGCCCCGACGGAGGATTCGGACAACCGTGGACGCGCAAGGCCGTGGGCGGGCGGAGAACATCGACCCCGCAGACCAGTGGGTACTCAACCCGCGCACCGGCGAATACGAACTGCGACTGCCCCTTCCTCTCCGCAGTCGACGGTTCCCGGACCCCGTAGGGCGGCCCCGGAGCCGGCCGCCGCGCCGCGCGGGCGGACGGCGGGCCCCAGCCGCGGCGCCCCCGCCCGCGACCGGCCCGGCCGTGACACACCCGGCCGTGACACACCCGGCCGCGAGGTCCCGCCCCGCGCAGGCGGCGCGGGGCACCGGCGGAGCCGCCGCCGGGACGGCGCGGACGCCGGCCCGCCAAGAAGAAGTCGACGGCGAAGAAGGCCCTGGTGTGGACCGGCGGCGGTCTGGCGTTCATCGTCCTGGGCACCGCCGCGGCCGCGTACCTCTACCTGGAGCACCTGAACGACAACATCACCTCGGTCTCCGACGACGGCGCGAGCACAGGCGGCTTCCGCAAGGACCAGGCCATCAACATCCTGCTGATCGGCACCGACAAGCGCACCGGCGCGGGCAACGAGGGCTACGGCGATGCCGGCAGCGCCGGGCACGCCGACACCACGATCCTGCTGCACGTCTCCAAGGACCGGTCGAACGCCACCGCGCTGAGCATCCCCGCGACCTGATCGTCGACATCCCCGACTGCCCCACGGAGCAGGAGGACGGCACCACCAAGGTCATCCCCGGCGAGCAGGGCGTCCGCTTCAACACCAGCCTCGGCCAGTCCGGCCGTACGCCCAGCTGCACCATGCGGACGGTCACCGAACTGACCGGCGTGAAGCCGGACAACTTCATGGTGGCCGACTTCAACGCGGTCAAGACGCTGACGTCGGCGGTCGGCGGCGTCGAGGTGTGCCTGGGCAAGGACATCGACGACCCGGACTCGCACCTGAAGCTGCCGGCGGGCGAGCACACCCTGGAGGGCGAGCAGGCCCTCGCCTTCGTCCGCACCCGGCACTCCGTGGGCACCGGCGGCGACCTGAGCCGGATCGAGATCCAGCAGCAGTTCCTCAGCTCGCTGATGCGCAAGCTGAAGTCCAACGACACGCTCACCAGCCCGTCGAAGATGGTGAAGCTGGCGGAGGCGGGCACCGAGGCCCTCACCGTCGACAGCAAGCTCAACAGCATCGGCAAGCTGAAGGACCTCGGGCTGGAGCTGGGCAAGCTCGACACCAAGAACCTGACGTTCACCACGGTGCCGGTGCGTGACAACCCCACCGAGACGGTCAAGGCGACGGTCGTCCTGGACGAGTCGAAGGCCCCGCAGGTCTTCGACATGATCGCCAACGACGTCTCCTTCACCGAGGTGAAGGAGAAGAAGAAGCAAGAGGCGGCGGCCGTCGCGGCCCGGCTGAAGGGTCCCAAGGCCGACGCCTCCGAGGTCCGGGTCCGCGTCCTCAACGGCGGGGCCCCGGCCGGCAGCGCCCAGCAGGAACTGGCCTGGCTGCAGACCGAGGCGGGCGTCACCAAGTCCGAGAACGCCGGCAACGCCCGGAGAACGTGGCCAGGACCACGCTGGAGTACGCGCCCGACCAGGCGGACCAGGCACGTCGCCTCGCCGACCTGCTCGGCCTGTCCGGCTCCGCCATGAAGGAAGGCGAGAGCGTGACCAACTCCCAGGGCCTGCCCGCCATGACGCTGACCCTGGGCAAGGACTTCAAGGGCGCGGGTGTGAAGCTCAACGGCTCGTCCGGCAAGGCCCCGGAGGGCGTGCAGAAGTCCACGGCGGACAAGGTGAAGTGCGCCAAGTGACCCGGCCGGGCACCGTCCGCCGCACGGGCACGGGCACGGGCACGGACGCGTACGCGTACGCGGACGGATGATCCGCGGCGACACAACCCTTGGCACGGGTCGTCCGTCACATACGTGAGCAGGACGCCGAACGGCGCGGTCACCGGCAGGGGACCGCGCCTTGTGCGGGTCTGCCCTGGTGTCACCGACGGCGTGTCGCGGCGCCGGACCGGCCGCGTACCGGCGGGAGCCGACTCCGGCCGCCGGGTCCCGGCCACCGGGTCCCGGCCGTCCGGCCCCGGCCGTCCGGGCGCATCACCGGGGCCGTGCGGTGACCTGACGGGCCCGTCACGCGTCTGACAGGACGAGGGACGGGCGCGCAGCGGGTGTGCGGGCCCGGGGCCCGTGGGTGGGGAGGACAGGACGTGACGCGAAGCAGTGTGCAGGGGGAGGCGGCGGCCGGGCCGCTGCGGACCGCCGCCGGGCGGAGCCGGGTCGCCGACGACACCGGCACCCGCGACGGGACCGGCGGCGAGACCGGAGGTGACGGGCCCGCGACGGGGTGGCCGGGGAGGGCGACGGGACGGGTGCGGGCGGCCGGGCCGCCGGACGCCGGCCCCGGCGCCGCCGCGCGCTGCGCTGGACGGCGACGGTCCTCGCCCTGCTGATACTGGGCACGGCCGGCGCCGGTTACCTCTACTACCGGCACCTGAACGGCAACATCAGGAAGGACCAGCTGAACCTGGGCGACAGCAAGGTCGCCGAGCCGACGCCGAACGCCGCCGGCCAGACCCCGCTGAACATCCTGGTCATCGGCTCGGACGCGCGGGACACGGAGGAGAACCAGGAACTCGGCGGCGCCCGCGAGACGTTCGGCTCGACCCCGCTGGCGGACGTGCAGATGCTGGTGCACCTGTCCGCCGACCGCACCAACATGTCGGTCGTCAGCATGCCCCGCGACACCCTGGTGCACATCCCCAAGTGCACCGACCCGGACGACGGGAAGGTCTACCCGGCGAGCCAGGGCCGCACGATGACCAACCAGAGCCTCGGACACGGCGGTCCGGGCTGCACGGTGGCCACCTGGCAGGAGCTGACGGGCATTCACATCGACCACTTCATCATGGTCGACTTCGCGGGCGTGGTGGCGATGGCGGACGCCGTCGGCGGCGTCCCGGTCTGCGTGGACGCCAACATCCACTCGCGCACCGCCGACGGCAAGGGCTCGGGCCTGAAGCTGGAGAAGGGCACCACGGACATCAAGGGCGAGCAGGCCCTGCAGTGGCTGCGCACCCGGTACGGCTTCGAGGACGGCAGCGACCTCGCCCGGGCCAAGGCCCAGCACATGTACATGAGCGCGATGGTCCGTCAGCTGCGTGAGAACGCCACCCTCGCCAGCCCCAACAGGCTGCGCCGGCTGGCCGAGGAGGCCACCAGGGCCCTCACCGTCGACCCGGGTCTGGACACCGTCAAGAAGCTGTACGACCTGAGCACCGAGCTGCGCCGGGTGAAGCCGGAGCGCATCACCATGACGACGATGCCCAACCGCTACGTGGGCGCCCGCGTCGAGCCCACCGAGGACGCCGAGCAGCTGTTCCGGCTGGTGCGCGAGGACATCCCGCTGGACGGCAAGGGTGCGAAGCCGGAGAAACCGAAGGGGGCGGAGGAGACGCCCGGGAAGACGCCGGCCGACCCGGCCGCCGACGACGCCGAGATCGCCGTCCAGGTGCGCAACGGCACCCGGACCGACACCCTGGCGCCGGCCCGCGGGCGTGCGGGCACCATCGCGGGGCTGCTCACGGAGAAGGGCTTCGCGCAGGCGGTCGCCGACCAGTCCACGGTGCAGTCCGAGGAGCGCACGGTGGTCCGCTACCCGAGCGCCGACCTGGAGGGCGACGCCCGGCGGGTCGCCGAGGCGCTGGGCGTCCCGGCGAGTGCGGTGCAGCGGTCCACGGACGTCTCCGGGGTGACGCTCGTCGTCGGCGCGGACTGGCGCGAGGGTACGGAGTACCGGGCGCCGGAGCGGGACGACACCACGCCCGAGTCGGCCGACGCCCTCAACGGCGCCGACGACAGCGCCTGCATGAAGGTGGACCCGGCGTTCACCTGGTGAGGGTCAGCGGGCGGAGCCGGCCTCCGCCCGCACCGCGGGCCGCCGGGAGGCGATCACCTTGCGGGCCAGGGACCGGGGGCTGGTCAGGAAGCCCCAGCCCCACGACATGTGCATGGTCGCCAGCGCCACCGGGATCTGCAGCCGCGCCTTCACCGGCAGCCCCTTGCCGGCCGGGACCGACCCGGCGACGATGGCCGCCAGATAGCCGCCCGGGACCACGAAGCCCCACGGCGTGAGCGCCGCACCGGCGACGATGCCGGCCGCGATCGCGCAGACGGCCGTCGGCGGGCGAGGTAGCGCAGGTTGATGGAGCCGGAGTGGTAGCGGGCGACGACGTGCCGCCAGCGGCCGTAGTCCTTGTACTGCTTGGCGAGCGCCCTGACGCTCGGCCGGGGCCGGTAGGAGACCTTCAGCTCCGGCGAGAACCAGATCAGCCCGCCGGCCTCGCGGATGCGGAAGTTCAGCTCCCAGTCCTGGGCGCGGATGAACTCCTCGTTGTAGCCGCCCTGCCGCTCCAGCGCCTCGCGCCGGAACACGCCGAGGTAGACCGTCTCGGCGGGCCCGCCTGGCCGCCGGTGTGGAAGGCGGCGTTGCCGACGCCGATCTTCGACGTCATGGCGGCGGCGACCGCCTTCTCCCAGTCGTTCTCGCCCTCGGCGTGCATGATGCCGCCGACGTTCTGCGCGCCGGTCTCCTCCAGGAGCCGGACGGCGGTGGCGATGTAGTTCGGCGACAGCATGCCGTGGCCGTCGACGCGGACCACGACCGGGTGCCGGGAGGCCTTGATCGCGGCGTTCAGCGCGGCCGGGGTGCGCCCGCTGGGGTTGGGCACGGTGTGCACCCGGGGGTCCTCGCGGACCAGCTCGGCGGCGATCTCGTCCGTGCGGTCCGTGGACGGACCGAGGGCGATCACGACCTCCATCTCACCGGCGTACTCCTGGGCGAGGATGGCCTGGACGGCGCCGCGCAGGTGCCGCTCCTCGTTGAGCACGGGCATGATCACGGAAACGGCGGGGGGCCGCACGTCGGACTTGGCGTTCATCGGTGCTCACGTTACCGCGAACGGGGGACACGGGTGCGCGCCGCGGGGTCGCTGCCCCGGGCCGCAGATCGTATCGGCCTACCGTGCTCAGGGTTCCCACGTCCGGCCGCAGCCCGCACGGGCCCGTCCTCGCGGAGGTGTCCCCTTGCCCAAGCCGCCCCGCTCCCCCGCCTCCCGGGTCCCGGCCGCGCCCGCGCGGGGCGGCACCCCGCCCCGGCGGCCCGCGCAGGCCCCCCGGCGCGCCCCCGCGCGGCGCCGGCGGCCGCGCTGGGCCATGCGGACGGTGACCGCGCTGTCCGTGGTGGTGCTGGCCTCCGCCGGGATCGGGCACGCGGTGCTGTCGACGCTGGACGCGGACATCGACCGGGTGGACGCCTTCAAGGACATGAAGAACCGCCCGGAGGCCGGCCACGGCATGAACGTCCTGCTGGTCGGCACGGACGGCCGGGAGGAGATCTCCGAGGAGGACCGCAGGAAGTACCGGCTCGGCGGGGCCCCTGCCACTGCACCGACACGGTCATGATCGTGCACATCTCGGAGGACCGGGACCGGGCGAGCGTGGTCAGCCTCCCCGCGACTCGTACGCGATGACGCCGCCGCACACCGACCGGAACACCGGCAAGCGGCACGGCGGTCATCCGCTGAAGCTCAACGCGGCCTACGCCGAGGGCGGCCCCCACCTGACGATCCGCACCGTGGAGAACATGACCCGCGTGAAGATCGACCACTATCTGGAGGTCGACTTCACCAGCTTCATGAAGACGGTCGACGTGCTCGGCGGGGTGGAGATCTGCACCGCCGAGCCGCTCAAGGACAGCCACTCGGGGCTCGACCTGCCGGCCGGCACGCACACGCTCAAGGGCGGCGAGGCCCTGCAGTACGTCCGCGCCCGGCACGTCGACGGCGCCTCGGACCTGAGCCGGATGAAGCGCCAGCAGCGCTTCCTGGCCGCGCTCATCGACCGGGCGACGTCGTCCGGGATCCTGCTGAACCCGATCAAGTTCCGTGACGTCACGCGCGCGGTGCTCGGCTCGGTCCGCGCCGACAAGGGCTTCGGCACCGACGAACTGCTGGCCCTCGGCCGGGCGATGCGGAACTTCTCGCCCTCGTCCTCGGAGTTCACGACCGTGCCCATCGGGCAGATGGGCTACGCCGTCAAGGGCGTCGGCTCGACCCTGAAGTGGGACCCGGTGAAGTCCGAGCGGATCTTCCGGGCGCTGCGCGAGGACAAGCCGCTGGCCGCGCACCGGCCCGCCGCCCCGGGCAGGCCCGCGGTGCGCGTGCCGGTGGACCCCGGGCAGATCCGGGTCCAGGTGGAGAACGGCACCCGCACACCGGGCCTGGGCAGGCGGGTCGACAAGGCGCTCGCCGCGGCCGGGTTCCGCACGACGGGGACACCGGTGAACGCGCCGGCGCCGTCGGCGGAGCGCACCATCGTCGCCTACGACCCCGCTGGGACCGCTCGGCCAGGTCCCTGGCCGCAGCGCTGCCCGGCAGCGAGCTGCGGCCGGTCAAGGGCCAGGGGCCGACGCTGAAGGTGATCGCCGGCGCCGGCTTCTCGGAGGTCGCCGCGGTACGGGCGGAGGAGCCGCCGGAGAAGTCGGGCACGGTGGTGCGCGGCGACGAGGTGGTCTGCGGCAAGCCCTGACCTCTGCCGGGGCGGGCGCTCACTTGCCGGAGACGGTGACCTTCTCGTCGTTCTTCAGCTGGTTCACCAGTTCCTTGACCTTGGCGGTGTCCCACTGGAGGTTGCCGTTCGCGGCGTTGCCCGCGATCGGCATGTTCATGGAGGTGCCGTCGCCGCCGCTGACGCCCTTCATCGCCCAGAACATGTCGGCCAGGTCGAACAGGCCCATGTCCTTGTCGACGATGAGCGCGTCCAGGCCGGCGCCCATGGTCGGGTACAGCCTGAAGGGGTTCAGCACGGTGGACGGGGTGGCCACCTGGCTCGCCAGGGCCGACAGGAACTTCTGCTGGTTCTTGGTGCGGTCCAGGTCGGAGCCGGCCAGCGCGTAGCGGGTGCGGACGAAGGCCAGGGCCTCCTGGCCGTCCAGGGTCTGCTTGCCCTTCTTCAGGTCGGCGCCGGACTTCGGGTCCTTGATGTCCTGCGGGATGTCCATCTCGACGCCGCCGGCCGCGTCCACGATGTTCGCGAAGCCGGCGAAGCCGATCTCGACGTAGTGGTCGATGCGCAGCCCGGTGTTGTACTCGACGGTGCGCACCAGCAGCTCGGGGCCGTCCTCGGCGTAGGCGGCGTTGAGCTTCACCTGCCGGCCGGTGCCCTCGTAGCGCTTGCCGGAGTCGGAGCCGACGAAGGTGGGGATCTCCACGTTCGAGTCGCGGGCAGGGAGATCAGGGTGGACCCGTTGTCGCCGGTGTGCAGGATCATCATCGAGTCCGTGCGCTTGCCCTCGGCGGAACCGGTGTGCAGGTCCTTCTTCTGCTGGTCGGTCATGCCCTCGCGGCTGTCGGAGCCGACGATCAGGTAATTGGTGCCCTCGCCCGCCTCGGGCCGCTCGATGACCTTGGACAGGTCGACCTCGCGGTTGAGCTTGGAGTCGGCCCAGAAGTAGGTGCCGACGAACGTGACGACCAGCACGGTGGCCAGGGTGATCGCCGTGAGCTTGATGCGTCTGCCCCAGTTCGGCGCGGGCCGCGGGGCACGCGGTCCGGGACGGCCGGGGCCCCGGCCGCCGGGGGTGCCGTAGACCTGGCCGGTGTTGTAGCCGCTGTCGTAGCCGCCGGGACCGTCGGGGCCGTAGCCGTCGTGGCCGCGGCCGTCGACGTACGACGGCTGCTGCGGCACGCCGCCGTAGGGCGGTGCCGCCGGGCCCGGGCCGGGCCCGCGGGGCCGCGGCGGACCTGCCGCATCACACGGGCGCTCTCGGGCTGTGCGCTCGCACTGCCGCGTCCGTACCGGCTGCCGCGGTTGTCGCCGGACCATCCCTCGGGCCAATCATTCATGCGCCCCAGTGTGCAGGTCCCGGCGGTGCGCCGGACAAGGGTCATCGGAAAATAGGGGCGGCCCTGTTGCGAAGCTGACACAAATCACACCGATGTCGCCTCGGCATAAGGTGGAGGCCATGACAGACCAGGCACACCCGGCCTCGGCCGCCGAGTCGGGAACTCCGGAGATCCCGGGCAAGCCGACCTCGGCCTCCCGTACCACCCTCAGCCACATCATGACCCACAACGACACCAACCTCCTGGGCACGGTGCACGGCGGTGTGATCATGAAACTGGTCGACGACGCGGCCGGTGCCGTCGCCGGGCGGCACTCCGGAGGGCCCGCCGTCACCGCGTCGATGGACGAGATGGCGTTTCTCGAGCCGGTCCGCGTCGGCGACCTCGTGCATGTGAAGGCGCAGGTCAACTGGACCGGGCGGACCTCGATGGAGGTCGGCGTCCGGGTGCTGGCCGAGCGCTGGAACGAGTCCGCCCCGCCCACCCAGGTCGGCTCCGCGTACCTGGTCTTCGCCGCGGTGGACGCCGACGGCAAGCCGCGTCAGGTGCCGCCGGTCATCCCCGAGACCGAGCGCGACAAGCGGCGCTACCAGGAGGCCCAGATCCGCCGCACCCACCGGCTGGCCCGCCGCCGGGCGATCATGGAACTGCGCGAGCGCCGCGCCGCGGAGGGCTTCGACGACTGACCCGCCCCGGCTCGCCGCTCACCGCGCCGGTCCGGGGGCGGCCTGTCCACGACGCCGTGCGGGGTGCCCGGTGCCGGCCACCCCCCCCGGCCGTCGAGCCGGCCGTGCCGTTTACGGCAGGTTGCGGGCCATGACGATGCGCTGGACCTGGTTGGTCCCCTCGTAGATCTGGGTGATCTTGGCGTCGCGCATCATGCGCTCCACCGGGTAGTCGCGGGTGTAGCCGTAGCCGCCGAGGAGCTGGACGGCGTCCGTGGTGACCTCCATGGCCACGTCGGAGGCGAAGCACTTGGCGGCGGCGCCCTGGAAGGTGAGGTCGCCGTCGCCCCGCTCCGACTTGGCCGCGGCGGCGTAGGTGAGCTGGCGGGCGGCCTCGATCTTCATGGCCATGTCGGCGAGCATGAACTGGATGCCCTGGAAGTCGGCGATCGGCTTGCCGAACTGCTTGCGCTCCTGGACGTAGCCCTTGGCGTAGTCGAGGGCGCCCTGGGCGATGCCGAGGGCCTGGGCGGCGATGGTGATGCGGGTGTGGTCCAGCGTGCGCATCGCGGTGGCGAAGCCGGTGCCCTCCTCGCCGATCATGCGGTCGGCGGGGATGCGGACGTTGTCGAGGTAGACCTCGCGGGTGGGCGAGCCCTTGATGCCGAGCTTCTTCTCCGGGGCGCCGAAGGAGACGCCCTCGTCGGACTTCTCGACGACGAAGGCGGAGATGCCCTTGGAGCGCTTGGCGGGGTCGGTGACCGCCATGACCGTGTAGTACTCGGAGACGCCCGCGTTGGTGATCCAGCGCTTGACGCCGTTGAGGACCCAGTGGTCGCCGTCGCGGACGGCCTTGGTCTTCATGCCGGCGGCGTCGGAGCCCGCGTCGGGCTCGGACAGGCAGTACGAGAACATCGCGTCGCCCTTGGCGAGCGGGGTCATGTACTTCTTCTTCAGCTCCTCGGAGCCGGAGAGGATCACCGGCAGGGAGCCGAGCTTGTTCACGGCCGGGATCAGGGAGGAGGACGCGCACACGCGGGCGACCTCCTCGATCACGATGACCGTGGCGAGCGCGTCGGCGCCGGCGCCGCCGTACTCCTCGGGGACGTGCACGGCGTGCAGGTCGTTCGCGACCAGCGCCTCCAGCGCCTCCTGCGGGAAGCGGGCCTCCTCGTCCACCGCTGCGGCGTGCGGCGCGATCTTCGCCTCGGCCAGCGCGCGGACGGCGTCGCGGAGCATGTCATGCTCCTCGGACGGGCGGTACAGGTCGAAGTCAGCCGATCCGGCCAAGGTCTCTCACGCTCCAAAGCTGCGATGCTGGTCACGCTAACTACCGTTAAGTAACCCAAATTTTAGAGCTCCGCCCGTGTTCCTGGATAGGTGAGCTGGGCGACAGCGGCAAACTGCCCGGCGGGGCCCCGTCCCACACCCCGGTTATGCTCGGGCGCGCACGTCCGCCGCAGACCCCTGGAGCACCCATGGCCATCAAGATCACCGTGATCGGCACCGGCTACCTCGGCGCGACCCACGCGGCGGCCATGGCGGAGCTGGGCTTCGAGGTCATGGGGCTCGACGTGGTGCCCGAGAAGATCGAGATGCTCCGGCGCGGCGAGGTGCCGATGTACGAGCCGGGCCTCGAGGAACTGCTGCGCCGGCACGTCGAGGGATCGAGGGGTCGACCGGGCGGCTGCGGTTCACCACGGACTACGCCGAGGTCGCGGCCTTCGGCGAGGTGCACTTCGTGTGCGTGAACACGCCGCAGAAGCACGGCGAGTACGCGTGCGACATGTCGTACGTCGACGCCGCGATCGCCTCCCTCGCCCCGCATCTGAAGGGGCCGGCGCTCGTCGTCGGCAAGTCGACCGTGCCCGTCGGCTCCGCCGACCGGCTGGCCGCCTACCTCGCCGAGCACGCGCCGGCGGGCGCCGACGCGGAGCTGGCCTGGAACCCGGAGTTCCTGCGCGAGGGGTTCGCCGTGCAGGACACCCTGCACCCGGACCGGATCGTGGTCGGGGTGCGCAGCGAGCGGGCCGAGAAGCTGCTGCGGGAGGTGTACGCGACGCCGGTCGCCGAGGGTTCGCCGTTCGTCGTCACCGACTTCCCCACCGCCGAGCTGGTGAAGACCTCCGCCAACTCCTTCCTGGCCACCAAGATCTCCTTCATCAACGCGATGGCGGAGGTCTGCGAGGCCGCCGACGGGGACGTCGCCAAGCTCGCCGAGGCGATCGGGTACGACGACCGGATCGGCAAGAAGTTCCTGCGGGCCGGGATCGGGTTCGGCGGCGGGTGCCTGCCCAAGGACATCCGGGCGTTCATGGCCCGCGCCGGTGAGCTGGGCGCCGACCAGGCGCTGACGTTCCTGCGCGAGATCGACTCCATCAACATGCGCCAGCGCGGCCGGATGGTCGAGCTGACCCGGCAGGCGCTGGGCGGCGGGCCCTTCCTGGGCAAGCGGGTCGCGGTCCTCGGCGCCACCTTCAAGCCCGACTCCGACGACGTGCGCGACTCCCCCGCGCTGAACGTCGCCGGGCAGGTCCACCTCCAGGGCGCGCAGGTCACGGTGTACGACCCGAAGGGCATGGACAACGCCCGGCGGCTGTTCCCGACGCTCGGCTACGCCGGCTCGGCCCTGGAGGCGGTGCGCGGCGCCGACGTGGTGCTGCACCTGACGGAGTGGCGGGAGTTCCGCGAGCTGGACCCGGAGGAGCTGGGCGCGGTCACGGCGAACCGGGTGATCCTCGACGGGCGCAACGCGCTGGACGCCGAGGCGTGGCGGCGGGCCGGGTGGACGTACCGGGCGATGGGCCGCCCCACGGCGTAGCCCGGGACGGGGACGGGTGACGCCGGTTCGGCCGAGGCTCAGTCGGCCGAACCGGCGTCGTGCTGCATTCTGCCCCAATCGCGGCCGGGGCGCCGCGAGCCCGGCATGATCGGCGAGACACCCCCCAGGGGTGTCCCCCTAGCCCTCCTTGGCCGCCGCACGGTAGCGGCGCATCTTCGCGCGCGCCCCGCACACCCGCATCGAGCACCAGCGGCCGCGTCCGGCGGGGCTGCGGTCGTAGTAGGCCCACAGGCAGTCGGCGGCCTCGCACGCCTTGAGCCGGGTCCAGGTGCCCGCGACCAGCGCCTCGGCGACCGCGGCGGCGACCCGGGAGAGCAGGGGGCGGCCGTCGGCCGGGGCGAGGGCAGCGGTGCCGTCGGCGGCGTCGACCGTCACCACCAGCGGCGCCGCGGCCAGCAGCTCGCCCAGCGGGGTCACCGCGCGGTGCGGCGGGTGGCCGGCGTGGGCGAGCAGGACGGCGCGGAGCGACTCGCGCAGCTCGCGCGCGCCCGGCACGTCGTCCTCCGTGAGGCCGAAGCGCGCCCGGCCCTGCGGTGTGTCGAGCGCGTCGGCGCCCGCCTCGACGTCCAGCGTGTTCACCAGGGACTCGACCAGGGCGAGCCCTCCGGGCGCGGGCGATCTCTCACTCATGCTTGCGACGTTACCCCCAATAGGGCAGCATGCAGTAACCGTTACCGGTTACCCGCGCCTTGCTGGTAACCACAGGCTTCGAGGAGGACGTCATGGCCGTCGCCGAACTGGGTCCCGTGGTCCTGGACTGCCCCGACACCCGTGCACTGGCCCGCTTCTACGCGGCCGTCCTCGGGGCACGATCGAGGAGAACGACCAGGAGCCGGACTGGATCGACCTGAAGCTGCCGGGCGGGCAGACCCTCGCCTTCCAGGCCGCCCCCGGCTTCGTCCCGCCGCGGTGGCCCTCCGCCGACCACTCGCAGCAGTTCCACCTGGACCTCGACGTCCCGGACCTCGACGCGGCGGAGAAGGCCGTGCTGGAGCTGGGCGCCCGGCCGCTGGACACCGAGGACCGCACCCGCGGCTTCCGGGTGTACGCCGACCCCGCCGGGCACCCCTTCTGCCTGTGCCGCGTCGAGCACGCGTGAGCCCCGGGGCGTGCGCTATGCGTCCAGCTCCGCGATGGTCGCCGTGGACGGCTGCCGTCGCAGCTGGGCGGCGCGGGCCGCGAACGCCGCCTCGCGCAGCACCCGCTGGACGTTGCCCCAGGTCAGCAGGGCCACGTCGGACTCCTCCCAGCCGCGTCGCAGCAGCTCGGCGATGAGCCGGGGGTAGCAGGAGGCGTCCCCCAGCTCCAGGGGGTGCGCGGTGCCGGCGTCGTACGTGCCGGACAGGCCGACGCTCTGCGGGCCGGCGACCGCCCGCACATGGTCGAGGTGGTCGGCGACGTCGCGCACGGTCGGGCCGGTCTGCTCGGCGGTCAGCGGCACCAGGCACAGGCCGCCGGCCGCGCCCAGCTCCGCCAGCAGGTCGTCGGGGAGGTTGGCCGGGTGGGGCGCAGCGCGCGGGCGGCGGAGCGGCTGCACAGTGCGGGCGCCTTGGAGACGGCGAAGGTACGGCGGACGGTCTCGGCGGAGGCACCCGACAGGTCGGCGAGCATGCCGAGCCGGTTCATCTCGCGGACCACCTCCTCGCCGAACCGGGTCAGGCCGGCCTCGCTCGCCCAGGTCGCCCCGGTCAGGGTCAGCACGCGCAGGCCGAGGGCGTACAGGGCGCGCAGGGTGCCGAGCGAGTCGCCGAGGGCGGCGGCACCGGCGGGCCCGAGCAGCACGGCGGTGCGGCCGCAGTTGCGGGCGTCGGTGGTCTCCCCGGCGTCATGGGCCAGCCGCAGCCCTTCCGGGTGGGTCCGCACCACCTGCTTCACCAGGTCCAGCTGCTCCAGGGTCGCGCCGACGGCCCGGTCGCCGGCGATCCCCTCCGGCAGGTGCAGCGACCAGAACAGCGCCCCCACGTGTCCCTGCCGCAGCCTCGGCACGTCGGTGTCGACGGCGCTCTCACCGGCCTCCAGGTCGTACCAGGGCAGGTGCTTCAGCGCCCACGGCAGCCCGCTGTACCCGTCGGCGACGGGGTGGGCGGCCAGGACGGCGTGGGCCCGCGCCAGCGGCTCGTCGTCGGGGTCGGAGACGGGCGCGTACGGCTCCGGCGCGAAGGCCTCGGCCGTCAACGGCACCGGAAGGTCGTCGAGCTCGCCGGCCTCGGTGCGGGAGTGCAGGTCGTCCTGGAGGTCTGCCATGGCGGGCTCCGTACGGTCGTCGTGCAGTACGGCCACCGTCGCACGCGCCCGCGCGTCCTTCCTGGCGGGCGGCGCGTTCGGGGGTACGGCCCGCCCGGCTGTCCCGCCGGCGCGCGGCACGGAGCCGAGGGCGTCGCGGGGCGGGCGGGACACCCGGGCGGGCCCTAGGGCCGGCGGGCCGCGTCGATCACCTCGTCCAGGGTGTCGCGGGACCGCACCAGGTCGGCGATCATCCGGTCGATGCGCTCGCGCTCGGCGGCGAGGTCGGCGACGAGCTTCGGGGTGGCGACGGCCGAGGGGCCGCCGTCCGTGTCCCGCATGCAGGGCAGCAGCTGGGCGATCTTGCTGCTGCACAGGCCCGCCGCGTACAGCTCCTGGATCCGCACGACCCGGTCGACGGCCGCCTCCGGGTACGCGCGGTGCCCGCCGGGCGTCCGCTCGGCCGCGAGCAGCCCCTGCTGCTCGTAGTAGCGCAGCGACCGCTCGCTCACGCCGGTGCGCCGGGCCAGTTCGCCGATCCGCATCCGTCCCACCCCCGGGGCTTGATTCTGACACCAATGTCAGGTTCTAGCGTACGGTCATGACGCACACGGCAGAACTCTTCGAACCCGCCCGCCTCGGCCCCCTCACCCTTCCCAACCGCCTGCTGATGGCACCCCTGACCCGCAACCGCGCCGAGTCCGACGGCACCCCCACCGCGCTCATGGCCACCTACTACGCCCAGCGCGCCTCCGCCGGGCTGATCATCGCCGAGGCCGCGACGCCCAACGCGGTCGGGCAGACGTACCCGAACATCACCGCCATCCACACGCCGTCCCACGTCGCGGGCTGGCGGCGGGTCACCGAGGCGGTACGGGAGGCCGGCGGCGGCGGGATGTTCCTGCAGCTCCAGCACGGTGGCCGGGTCGGGCACCCGGCGACCAGCGGGCTGACACCGGTCGCGCCGTCGCCCGTGCCGCTGCCGGAGACGATCTTCACGCCCGGCGGGCACCGGCCGGCGGTCGTGCCGCGGGAGATGACGGCCGCGGACATCCGCACCACCGTCGGCGACTTCGCCCGGGCGGCCCGCAACGCCCTCGACGCCGGCTTCGAGGGCGTGGAGGTGCACTCCGCCAACGGGCATCTGCTGCACCAGTTCCTCGCCGCCAACACCAACCGCCGCACCGACGACTACGGCGGTCCGGTGGAGCGGCGGATCCGCTTCACGGCGGAGGTCACGGAGGCGGTGGCCGCGGAGATCGGGGCGGACCGGGTGGGGCTGCGGATCTCCCCCGGCAACACCGTCAACGGCATCGCGGAGGGCGAGACGGAGGAGCTGTACCCGGCGCTCGCCCGGCGGCTCGGCGGGCTCGGCCTGGCCTATCTGCACCTGGTGTTCGCCGACCCCGACAGCCCGGTGTTCCGGGCGGTCCGCGCCGACTGGCCGGGCACGCTCGTCGCCAACCCGGTGCTGACGGAGATGTCCTCCGCCGCCGTGCACCGCGCCTCCGGCCGGCTGCTGGCCGCCGGGGCCGACCTCATCGCCCTCGGCAGGCCCTTCCTGGCCAACCCCGACCTGGTCCGGCGCCTGCGCCTCGGCGCACCGCTGAACCAGGTTCGGGACCGGTACCTGATGTACGTGGGCGGCGCGGACGGCTACACCGACTACCCCTTGCTCGACGACCGCCCGTCGAGTTCCTCCAGGGTGGCGTTGGACGGGCCGCGCGTCGCCTGAAGACCGCGGGCCACGTCCTCGGCCGCGCCCAGCACCCGGACCGCGTTCTTCCAGGTCAGCTTGGCCAGGTCGGTCTTCGACCAGCCCCTCTCCAGCAGCTCGGCGATCAGGTTGGGGTAACCGGAGACGTCGTCCAGGCCGTCCGGGGTGAAGGCCGTGCCGTCGTAGTCGCCGCCGATGCCGATGTGGTCGATGCCGGCGACCTCCCGCATGTGGTCGAGGTGGTCGGCGACCGTGGCGACGGTGGCGACCGGGCGCGGGACGTGCTCCTCGAAGGCGCGGTGGACCTTCATCGCCTCCGGGCTGGTGTCCAGGTGGTGGAAGCCGTGCGCGCGCATGTTCTCGTCGGCGGCGGCCGTCCAGTCCACCGCCGCCTGGAGCACGAACTTCGGCACGAACGTCACCATCGCGATGCCGCCGTTGGCGGGCAGCCGCTCCAGGACGTCGTCCGGGACGTTGCGCGGGTGGTCGCACACCGCCCGCGCGGAGGAGTGCGAGAAGATCACCGGCGCCGAGGTGGCGTCCAGCGCGTCGCGCATCGTCGTCGCCGCCACGTGCGAGAGGTCGACCAGCATGCCGATCCGGTTCATCTCCCGCACGACCTCACGGCCGAAGGCCGACAGACCGCCCACGCGCGGCTCGTCCGTCGCCGAGTCCGCCCAGTCCACGTTGTCGTTGTGGGTGAGCGTCAGGTAGCGCACGCCGAGCGCGTACAGGCCTCGCAGGGTGGCCAGCGAGTTGGCGATCGAGTGACCGCCCTCGGCGCCCATGAGCGAGGCGATGCGCCCCTCGGCGCGCGCCGCCTCCATGTCCGCGGCCGTCAGCGCGGCGCGCAGCTGTCGCGGGTACCGGTCGATCAGCTGCCGTACGCAGTCGATCTGCTCCAGCGTCGCCGGCACCGCGTCGGGCAGGTCGGAGCGGACGTACACCGACCAGTACTGCGCGCCGACCCCGCCCGCCCGCAGCCGGGGCAGGTCGGTGTGCAGGTGCGCGGACTGGTCACCGGCGACGTCCCGGGCGGCGAGGTCGTAGCGGACCTGCTCGCGCAGCGCCCAGGGCAGGTCGTTGTGCCCGTCGACGACGGGAAACTCACGCAACAGCTCCCGGGCCCGGTCCAGGGCGCTCACCGGCGTCACTTCCCGAAGCCGAAGCCGGACGCGCCCTCGACCTTGGAGCGCAGGCGGCGGCCCTTCTCCGTGGCCTGCTCGTTCAGTTCCTGCTGGAACTCCCGCATCCGGCCGAGCAGTTCCTCGTCGTGCGCGGCGAGCATCCGGGCGGCGAGCAGGCCGGCGTTGCGGGCACCGCCGACGGAGACGGTGGCGACGGGGACGCCGGCCGGCATCTGCACGATCGACAGCAGCGAGTCCATGCCGTCGAGGTACTTCAGCGGGACGGGCACGCCGATCACCGGCAGCGGGGTCACCGAGGCGAGCATGCCGGGCAGGTGGGCGGCGCCGCCCGCCCCGGCGATGATCGCCTTCAGGCCGCGGTCGGCCGCCTGCTCGCCGTACGCGACCATCTCGCGCGGCATGCGGTGGGCGGAGACGACGTCGACCTCGTAGGGGATCTCGAACTCGTCGAGGGCCTTGGCGGCGGCCTCCATCACGGGCCAGTCGGAGTCCGAACCCATGACGATGCCGACAACGGGGCTGCTCATTCGGTGATCGTGCCTCTCAGATAGCCGGCTGCGTGACGGGCGCGCTCCAGCACGTCGTCCAGGTCGTCGCCGTAGGTGTTGACGTGGCCCACCTTGCGGCCGGGCTTCACGTCCTTGCCGTACATGTGGATCTTCAGCTGGGGGTCGCGGGCCATGCAGTGCAGGTACGCCGAGTACATGTCCGGGAAGTCACCGCCGAGGACGTTGACCATGACCGTCCACTTCGCGCGCGGGCGCGGGTCGCCGAGCGGGAGGTCGAGGACGGCGCGCACGTGGTTGGCGAACTGCGAGGTGATGGCACCGTCCATCGACCAGTGGCCGGAATTGTGCGGCCGCATCGCCAGTTCGTTGACGAGGATCCGCCCGTCGCGGGTCTGGAACAGCTCGACGGCGAGATGGCCGACGACGCCGAGTTCCTTGGCGATGTCCAGCGCCATCCGCTCCGCCTCGAGCGCCAGGCCCTCGTCGAGGCCGGGGGCGGGCGCGATGACCGTGTCGCAGACGCCCGCGACCTGGCGGGACTCCACGACCGGGTAGGCGACCGCCTGGCCGTGCGGGGAGCGGACGACGTTCGCCGCGAGTTCGCGGACGAAGTCGACCTTCTCCTCGGCGAGGACCGGCACGCCCGCGCGGAACGGGTCGGCGGCCTCCTCGACGGAGTCCACCACCCACACGCCCTTGCCGTCGTAGCCGCCGCGGACGGTCTTCAGGACGACGGGGAAACCGTCGCCCTCGGCGGCGAAGGCCGCCACGTCCTCGGGATCGCTGACGATGCGGTGGCGCGGGCAGGGCACGCCGATCGCGTCGAGCTTCGCCCGCATCACGCCCTTGTCCTGGGCGTGCACCAGCGCGTCGGGGCCGGGACGGACGGGGATGCCGTCCGCCTCCAGGGCCCGCAGGTGCTCGGTGGGCACGTGCTCGTGATCGAAGGTGATCACGTCACAGCCGCGGGCGAACTCGCGCAGCGTGTCCAGGTCGCGGTAGTCGCCGATGACGACGTCGCCGACGACCTGCGCCGCTGAGTCCTGAGGAGTGTCACTGAGAAGCTTGAACCTGATGCCGAGCGGGATGCCCGCCTCGTGTGTCATACGAGCGAGCTGACCCCCGCCGACCATGCCGACTACCGGGAACGTCACACCCCTAGCGTATCGGCCACGCGGAGCCAACCCGATTCCCGGCCGTCCGGAGGCATCCTCCCGGCCGCCGCGGCCGTCGGCAGGAAGATCGCGCGTGCGGGTGGTTAGCATGGCTGGGTTGACGCCAACCGACGGACGGGGGCCGGCACGACCATGGGACATGGTTCCTCGGGGCTTCCCCGGCCCCTGCGCCGCCCGCAGGGGCGCTGCGGCAGCGGGTCGAGCGGCTCGTCCGCGAGGTCGTGAAGTTCGGCGCGGTGGGCGGCGCCGGGGTTCTGGTCAACCTCGCCGTCTTCAACCTCGTACGGCACACGACCGACCTCCAGGTGGTGCGGGCCAGCATCGTCGCCACGATCGTCGCGATCGTCTTCAACTACCTGGGCTTCCGCTACTTCACCTACCGGGACCGCGACAAGACCCGGCGGACCCGTGAGATGTCGCTGTTCCTGCTGTTCAGCGCCGTCGGGCTGGTGATCGAGAACGGCGTGCTCTACACGGCCACGTACGGCTTCGGCTGGGACAGCCCCTGCAGAGCAACATCTTCAAGTTCCTCGGCATCGGCCTCGGCACGCTGTTCCGGTTCTGGTCCTACCGCACGTGGGTGTTCCGGGCGCTGCCGCCCGTGGCCCGCGCGGAGTCCTTCCTGGAGCACGAGCATCCGACGGCGGTGCGGGAGGCGGGCGGCACCCGGGCCACGGGGCCGACGCGGGGCTCGGGCGCCACGCGGGTGGGCGCCGGCAGGCGGCCGTGAAGCGGCGGCGTACGCACCGGGGTACGCACCGGCGGGCGACCCCGCGCGGCTGACCTCCGTGGCCGTCCGGCCGCCGTGGCCGTCCGACCGCCTTGGTCGTCCGACCGCCATGGCCATCCGACCGCCATGGTCGTCCGACCGTCGTGGTCGTCCGGCCCCCGTGGCTATCTGACCGTCTGGCCCGAGTCCGACGACGACTGCTTCGACGGCGGCGTGCGCGACAGGAACAGTCCGAAGACCGGCGGCTTGGACTGGAGCAGTTCCAGCCGTCCGCCGTCCGCCTCCGCGAGGTCCCGGGCGACGGCCAGCCCGATGCCGGTGGAGTTCCGCCCGCTGATGGTGCGCTCGAAGATCCGTGCGCCGAGGTCGGCCGGCACGCCCTGGCCCTCGTCCGTGACCTCGACCACCGCCTGGTTGCCGGTCACCCGGGTGCGCAGGGCGACGGTGCCGCCGCCGTGCATGAGGGAGTTCTCGATCAGCGCCGCCAGCACCTGCGCCACCGCACCCGGCGTGCCCACGGCCTGCAGATGCCGTTTGCCGGAGCTGACGATCGCCCGGCCCGCGCTGCGGTAGGCCGGGCGCCACTCGGCGATCTGCTGCTGGATGACGTCGTCCAGCTCGAAGGTGACGGCGGAGCCGCTGCGCGGGTCGCGGGAGTTCGTCAGCAGCCGGTCCACCACGTCCGTGAGGCGTTCCACCTGCGTCAGCGCGATCGTCGCCTCCTCCTTCACCGTCTCCGGGTCGTCGGCGACGGTGATCTCCTCCAGCCGCATCGACAGCGCGGTCAGCGGGGTGCGCAGCTGGTGGGAGGCGTCGGCGGCCAGCCGGCGCTCGGCGGTGAGCATCCGGGCGATGCGCTCGGCGGAGGCGTCCAGCACGTCGGCGACGCGGTCCAGCTCGGGCACGCCGTAGCGCTTGTGGCGCGGGCGGGGGTCGCCGGAGCCGAGGCGTTCGGCGGTCTCGGCGAGGTCGGTGAGCGGGGAAGCCAGGCGGTTGGCCTGGCGGACGGCGAGCAGGACCGCGGCGATCACCGCGAGCAGGGCCACGAGGCCGATGATCAGCAGCGTCCGGCCGACCTCCCGGGTGACGGAGGACTTCGGTTCCTCGACGACGACCGTCTCGCCCTCCTCGCCGGTGGCCTCGCCGCGGATGACGTCGCCGCCGGGTTCGGTGCCGACCTCGATCACAGGGCGGCCGGGGATGCGGATCTCGGCGTAGCGGTCGCCCTCGACCTGGCGGCGCAGGACGTCGGCGTCGACGGTGCCGGTGCCGAGCAGGCGGCTGTCGACGATGCTGGCGATCCGGGCCGCCTCCAGGTCGACGCGTTCCTGCGCGGTGCTGCTGATGGTCCGGGTCTCCACGATGACGAGGGAGACGCCGAAGACGGCGATCACGACGAGCACCACGGCGAGCGTGGACTGGATCAGTCGGCGGCGCATGTCCTCTTACCCAGGGTCCCCGCGGCGGGGTTCAGTTCTTCTCGAAGCGGAAGCCCACGCCGCGGACGGTGGCGATGTAGCGGGGGTTGGCCGCGTCGTCCCCCAGCTTCTTGCGCAGCCAGGAGATGTGCATGTCGAGGGTCTTGGTGGAGGACCACCAGGTGGTGTCCCAGACCTCGCGCATCAGCTGGTCGCGGGTGACGACCCGGCCCGCGTCGCGGACGAGGACCCGCAGCAGGTCGAACTCCTTGGCGGTGAGCTGGAGCTCCTCGTCGCCCATCCAGGCGCGGTGCGACTCGACGTCGATGCGCACGCCGTGGGTGGCGGGCGGCTGCTGCGGCTCGGCGGCGCCGCGGCGCAGCAGGGCGCGGACCCGGGCGAGCAGCTCGGCGAGCCGGAACGGCTTGGTGACGTAGTCGTCGGCGCCCGCGTCGAGCCCGACGACGGTGTCCACCTCGTCGGCGCGCGCGGTCAGGATGAGGATCGGCACGGTGTGCCCGTCGGAGCGCAGCCGGCGGGCGACCTCCAGGCCGTCCATGCCGGGCAGGCCCAGGTCCAGCACGACGAGGTCGACGCCGCCCTGCAGCCCGGTGTCCAGCGCGGTGGGTCCGTCCTCACGCACCTCCACCTCGTACCCCTCCCGGCGCAGTGCGCGGGCCAGCGGCTCCGAGATGGACGCGTCGTCCTCGGCGAGCAGTACACGGGTCATGAGCCGATGGTAGTCCGCTCGGCCCAACGTCCGCGGCGTGATCGCCGGGGACGGTCCCGGACCCTTTCCGGGCCGTTTCCGGGCCTTTCCGGGCCCGAGATGGCTGCATAGGGCATGAATCCGCACCCTGGAGGAGTGGGAGGCCATCCTGCTGGATACCTTGGATAGAGGGTGTGCGGTTCCAATTTCTCCTGTGATCCGTGACACAAGTCCTTCCATACCGGTCGGTGTCCTGCCGTATGGTGAACCAACGCCTGTAGCACCACGGGGACCTTTGGCGCTGTTCGTCGCTGAAGGTCTCTTTTGTGTGCGGGCTGGCCGGCGGCCAGCCTTGAAAGGAATGACCTGTGGCCGGGCCCCACGGCGCATGGACGCGCCGCGAGGCGTGGATCCCGGTGGTCTCCGTCCGCCGCTCCGTGATCCGGAGCGGACTCCCCGTGGGCGTGGGGTGGACGGCGAAGCCGCCGGTGCCGGCCGCCCCCCACCGGGCGCGCATCGCCTTGTGAGCGCGTCCCGACCAGCAAGGATCGACCATGGCGTCCAGCCTGACGAAGGACTCGGTCTCCCCGGGCACCCCCGGCTCCGAGAAGACCTTCTTCGGCCACCCCCGGGGTCTGGCCACCCTCTTCATGACCGAGATGTGGGAGCGCTTCTCCTACTACGGCATGAGGGCACTGCTTCCGCTGTACCTCGTGGCTCCGGGCGGTCTGGGCCTGAGCGCCGGCACCGCGACCGCGATCTACTCGGTGTACCTGTCGCTGGTGTACCTGCTCACGATGCCGGGCGGCTGGTTCGGCGACCGCGTGTGGGGCCCCCGCAAGACCGTCGCGATCGCGGGCGGCATCATCATGCTCGGCCACCTCACGCTGGCCCTGCCGTCCTCCGGCACCTTCTACGCCGGTCTCGGCCTCGTCGCCATCGGCTCGGGTCTGCTGAAGGCCAACATCTCCACGATGGTCGGCCAGCTCTACGACGGCCCGGACGACCCGCGCCGCGACGGTGGCTTCACCGTCTTCTACATGGGCATCAACCTCGGTGCCTTCGCCGCGCCGCTGATCATCGGCACCATCGGTGAGAACGTCAACTGGCACCTGGGCTTCGCGCTGGCCGCGCTCGGCATGGCGCTGGGCGTCGCCCAGTTCCTGATCGGCAGCCGTCACCTCGCCGCCCACTCCAGCGTCGTCCCGAAGCCGCTGTCGGCCGAGGAGAAGACCTCGACGCTGCGCAAGGCGGCGTTCTGGGCGGCGGTCGCGGCCGTCTTCTACGCGATCGTCGGCTTCACCGGCCACTACACGCTGAACTGGATCCTGGTCCCGCTGACCCTGCTCGGCGTGATCATCCCGGTGATGGTGCTCACGCGCATCAAGCGCGACAAGTCGCTGGACCGCACCGAGCAGTCGAAGATGTCGGCGTACATCTGGTTCTTCGTGGCCGCGGCCGTGTTCTGGATGATCTACGACCAGGGCGGCTCGACGCTGTCGATCTTCGCCAAGTCCTCCGCGGACAACAGCGTCCTCGGCTGGGAGTTCCCGGTCTCCTGGTACCAGTCGGTCAACCCGGTCCTGATCATGGCCCTGGCTCCGGTCTTCGCCACGCTGTGGCTGGCGCTCGCCCGCCGGGGCAAGGAGCCGAGCACGATCGTGAAGTTCTCCTTCGGTCTGGTCCTGGTCGGCCTGTCCTTCTTCCTGTTCCTCGCGCCGCTCGCGATCGCGGACGGCGGCCACAAGGCGGCGGCCCTGTGGCTGGTGGCGATCTACTTCGTCCAGACCTGCGGTGAGCTGATGCTGTCGCCGGTCGGCCTGTCGGTCACCACCAAGATGGCGCCGGTGAAGTACGCCTCGCAGATGATGGGCGTCTGGTTCCTCGCCGTCACCGCCGGTGACGCCACGACCGGTCTGCTCTCGATCGCCGGGGTCGACCTGAACAAGACGGGCATCGTGGCCGCCGAGGCCGCCCTCGCCGTGATCGCCGGTGTGGCGATCTGGATGTACCGCAAGCGGGTCAAGGAGCTCATGGGCGACGTGCGCTGACCGCGCCTCGCCGGCTCCGCCGAAGGGCCGCCCCGTCGCGATGCGACAGGGCGGCCCTTCGGGGTTTCAGGGGTGCGCGCGGCGTTCCGGGTGCTCCCGTGCACGGGGCGTTTCCAGGTGCTCCGGCGCGGCGTGGCGCTGCACGGTGCTTCCGTGTTCCCTGCCGGGCGCTGGTGCCCGGCAGGAGGGCGTCATGCCGGTGCGCCCAGTTCTGCCCAGACCGTCTTGCCCGCGACGCCGGGGGTGCGCACGACCCCCAGTCCAGGCAGAGGCGCTGGACGATGAACATGCCGTGGCCGCCGGGGCGGCCGGCGCGGTGCGGGGTGCGCGGGGCCGGCTGGCCCGTGCCGCGGTCGGAGACCTCCAGCCGGATCACCTTGCGGTCGCAGCTGATCCACAGCTCGTCCGGGCCCTCGGCGTGCAGGCAGGCGTTGGTGACCAGTTCGGACACGACGAGCAGGACGTCCTCGGCGGCGGCCCGCTGGTCGGCCGTCGCGGCGGGCAGCCAGCCCCACGCGTACAGCGCCTGGCGGGTGAAGTCGCGGGCCAGCGGTACGACGCCGCTCGCGCCGTCGAAACTCAGCCTGCGGACCTGCCGCCCGGCCGGCGTCGCGGACGGCGCGGCCACGCCCCCGTCGGACGTGCCGGACGCGCCGGTCGCGGGCGCGCCGGTCACGGACGCGGCTCCCGCGGGCTCGCCGGTCGCGCCCCCCTCGGACGCCCCGGAAGCGCCGCTGGGCTCCGGACCGCGGTCGCCCGGCGAGTAGGGCCGGGTGGTGCTCATCAGCGCTTCACCTCACCGATTCACCAGTTCACGTTTCAAAGTCGTACACAGTCGATCACGCAGTACAAGCGGTGTACCCACCCCGATGCCCCCGTCCGGCAGCCGACATGTTCAGGATGTCTCCTGCCCGACCGGACCGGCTGAACACCCCTGTATTCGGCAGGAAACACCGAGCGGGGCGAAAAACGCCGGTCACAGGGGACGCACGAGACCCGCCACCGCCCGCTCAAGGCGGCTCAGCCGGACTCGTTCGCCAGCGCGGCGTCCAGCGTGTCATGCACGGTGAAGACGGCGTCCGCCCCGTGATCTCGAACACGCGCGCCACGACGGGCTGCATGCCCGCGAGGTGCACCCCGCCGCCCGCGGCCTCCGCCTTGAGCCGCGCGCCGAGCAGGACGTTGAGCCCCGTGGAGTCGCAGAACTCCAGCCGGGAGCAGTCGACGACAAGGCGGTTGAAGCCCTTGGCGAGGCACTCCTCGAGTGGTTCACGCAACAGGTCGGCGGTGTGGTGATCGAGCTCACCGGCCGGGGTCACGACGGCGCTGAGGCCCTCTTCCCGCACCTCCACCAGAAGCCGGCCAGACTGTGCGCTGCCGACCGTCCCGCGGTCCATGCCGTCTCTCTCTCCCGGGGTCGTGACTGCTCTGACGCCCTCGAACACTACGCCTTCCCGTCCCCCTTCGACAGCCGAACATCCGCACAGAATCGGACATACCTGCACATAACGCACTTGCGGTGGGCTCGGTGCAGCCGGTAGGCCTAGAGGAACACGTAACCGACACGGCCGGCTTTGGAGGCGCCGCACACCGCAGTGCACGTATCTGGCTTCGGCAGCCGTATGCCGAGAACGATGGAGGACATCATGTCACCCCGGCTCGACGGATCGCGTACCCAGGAAGCGACGTCGACACTCCCTCCGGAACATCTGGATCCCATCGAGCATCCCGACGCGGTCGTCACCCACGACGACTCACTCGCCGGACTTCCGGACATCCCCGCCTACGACGAGGTCGCACCGGCCGACGCCCGTGCCCTGTCCAAGACCCTCTTCGAGCGGCTGGAGTCACTGGAGGAAGGCACCCACGAGTACGCGTACGTACGCAACACGCTCGTCGAACTCAACCTCGCCCTCGTCAAGTTCGCCGCCTCCCGCTTCCGCTCGCGCAGCGAGCCGATGGAGGACATCATCCAGGTCGGCACCATCGGCCTGATCAAGGCGATCGACCGCTTCGAGCTCTCGCGCGGTGTGGAGTTCCCCACCTTCGCGATGCCGACCATCATCGGCGAGATCAAGCGTTTCTTCCGCGACACCTCGTGGTCCGTGCGCGTACCGCGCCGCCTGCAGGAGCTGCGGCTCGACCTGGCCAAGGCCGGGGACGAGCTGGCCCAGCAGCTCGACCGCGCGCCGACGGTGGCCGAACTGGCCGAGCGTCTCGGCATCTCCAACGAGGAGGTCGTCGAGGGCATGGCGGCGTCCAACGCGTACACCGCCGCCTCGCTGGACGCCCAGCCGGAGGAGGACGACGCCGAGGGCGCGCTGGCCGACCGGATCGGTTACGAGGACCACGGGCTCGAGGGCATCGAGTACGTCGAGTCGCTCAAGCCGCTCATCGCCGAACTGCCGCCCCGGGACCGGAAGATCCTGTCCCTCCGCTTCGTCGCGGGCATGACCCAGTCGGAGATCGGCGACGAACTCGGCATCTCCCAGATGCACGTGTCGCGGCTGCTGTCGCGGACGCTGGTGCGGCTGCGCAAGGGCTGACGGTCGAGGAGTGACCTCGACGGGGTGATGTCGTCCACGGTCGTCCAGGGGCGGTCCGGTTTCCGGGCCGCCCCTCGGCCTGTGCGGCCGCTCCCCCGGCCTGCGCGGCCGCCCCCTCGGTCTGTGCGGCCGCCCCCTCGGTCTGTGCGGGACGTGACACGAGTCGTCCCCTCGCTCACGGCCACCGGCCGCCGCCGTACGGCAGTTACCCGCGGTCACCTCTTTTCTCACCGGCCCCCGTCCACCACTATGGGCCCCCGAACTGGCCGGTAGGTCAGTACCGGAGCGGCAGCGGCGCCGCGTGGTGCGAGGAGGCGGACGATGGGCCGGGGCGACGGGACGGAGTACGAGGTCCACGGCGGCGACGGCACCGGTGCCGACTGCGTGCACGCGGGCGCGTCCGACGCGCGGCTGGCGGAACTGCTGCGCGGCGAGACCCCGACCGCCTACCCGGCGCTGCGGGAACTGCGCTCCCGGCACCAGCCCGCCCTGCTCGACTACGCCCGGCTGTGCGCGGCCGGCGAGTCCGCCGCACGCCAACTCGCCGCGGCCGCCTTCTCCCTGGCGGCCCGTCACGCCGCGCGCGGCACCGACTCCGGCGGCCCCTGGCGCCACCAACTGCTGGTGCTGGCGGGGAGGTCGCGGCCGAGTGGGCGGCCGACGAACGGTCCGCCGGGCTCGACGCCGGCCTGCTGCTGGTACTGAACACGGCGGGCCCCGGCGCCCCCGTGCCGCCTCTGCTCGCGGCGTTCCGCACGCTCCCCTCCCGGACGCAGGGCCTGCTCTGGTACGGCGTCCTGGAGCGCGAGCCCGCCGAGCGCACGGCCGTCCTGCTGGGCCTGACCCCGCAGGACGTGGCGTACGGCACCGGCCCCGCGCTCACCGCGCTGGCCCGGGCCGCGCTACGGGCCCGGCTGGCCGCCTCCGACGACCCGCGCTGCGCGGACTTCCGCCGGCTCATCGAGGAGTCGGTACGGCCGGACAGCCCCCGCGAGAGCGCCGACCTGCACGCCCACATGACGCGCTGCGCGCACTGCACGGCCGCCTACGAGGAGCAGTGCGCCCTGCGGGACGACCCGCGCACCGCGCTGGCCGAGGGACTGCTGCCGTGGGCGGGCACGGCGTACGCGGCCCGGGAGGCGGACCGGCCCGCCGGGCCGGCGCTCGCCGCGCCCCGGCTGTGGCCGCCGTCCCGGCGGTTCGCCCTTGCCTCGGCGGCCCTCGGGGTGGCGCTGGCCCCGCTGCTGCTCATGCTGGTGTCGCAGGGCGGTTCGTCGTCCCCGCCGCGGGCGGCGGCACCGGCCGGCGTGCCCTCCGCTCCCCCGCCCGCACAGGTGACGGTGACGGCGACGGTCTCCGCGCCGCCCTCCTCCTCCCCGCCGGCCTCGGTGAGCGCACCGGCCTCCCCGTCGCCGTCCTCCACGGCCGGCCGGGCACCGACGCGCACGGCCCGGCCGACGCCCTCCCCACCCGCAGCGCCCCCGCGCACCGGCTTCCGGGCGGGGCGTACGCCCAGGTGGTGAACGTCGCCTCCGGGCGCTGCCTGGACGTGCGCGACGGCGACTTCTGGAAGGGCAACGACGTCCTGCTGGCGCCGTGCACCTCCTCCCGCACCCAGTTGTGGCGGGTGGACGCGGGCCGGGGCGTGGTCCAGTCGTACGCCGACGACGACTTCTGCCTGGACAGCCGGGGCGACGTGGACAAGGGCGTCGGCATCTGGGAGTGCGACTCGGTGCACGGACGCAACGGCGCCCATCTGCGGTTCGCCGTGGACGCGGACGGGGTGATCCGCCCGGGCATCGCGCCGGGGCACGCGGTGACGCCGGGCGGCGGCGACTCGGTCGTCCTGGTGCCCGCGTCGGGCCGGGCGGAGCAGCGCTGGCGGGCGGGGCCTGAGCCCCGCCCCCGCCGACGCCCGCTCAGACCACCCGGACGCCCCGGCGCCACACGCCGGCCACCAGCGGAACGCCCGGCCGGTAGGCCAGGTGGACGTGGCTGGGGGCGTCGAGGAGGGTCAGGTCGGCGTAGGCGCCGGGGGCGATGCGGCCGATGTCCTCACGGCGCAGGGCCGCCGCACCGCCCGCGGTGGCCGACCAGACCGCCTCGTCCGGCGTCATCCCCATCTCCCGTACGGCGAGGGCGATGCAGAACGGGACGGAGGAGGTGAAGGACGAGCCGGGGTTGCAGTCGGTGGACAGGGCGACCGTGGCGCCGGCGTCGAGCAGGCGGCGGGCGTCGGGCCACTCGGCGCGGGTGGAGAACTCGGCGCCGGGCAGAAGGGTGGCGACGGTCCGGCTGCCCGCGAGGGCGTCGACGTCCGCGTCGGTGAGGTGGGTGCAGTGGTCGGCGCTGGCGGCGTCGAGTTCCACGGCGAGCTGGACTCCGGGCCGTAGGAGAGCTGGTTGGCATGGACGCGGGGGTGCAGGCCCTTGGCCCGGCCGGCGGTGAGGATCGCGCGGGCCTGGTCGCCGTCGAAGGCGCCCTTCTCGCAGAACACGTCGATCCAGCGGGCGTGCGGGCGCAGGCGTCGAGCATCTCGCCGGTGACCAGGGCGACATAGGCGGCCGGGTCGTCGGCGTGCTCGGGGGCGACGATGTGGGCGCCGAGGTAGGTGACCTCGTCGGTGTGGCGGGCGGCGATGCGCAGGGCGCGGGACTCGTCGGCGACCGTCAGGCCGTACCCCGACTTGGTCTCGAAGGTGGTGGTGCCCTGGCGGAGGGCCTCGTCGAGGTAACGGGTGAGGTTGGCCTCCAGTTCCGCGTCGGTGGCGGCCCGGGTGGCGGCGACCGTGGTGCGGATGCCGCCGGCGCTGTAGGGGCGGCCGGACATGCGGGCGTTGAACTCCTCGGTGCGGTCGCCCGCGAAGACCAGATG
Source organism: Streptomyces sp. SW4 (assembly GCA_003248315.1). Classification (GTDB taxonomy): domain Bacteria; phylum Actinomycetota; class Actinomycetes; order Streptomycetales; family Streptomycetaceae; genus Streptomyces. Next base: position 2,858,633 of record QKWM01000004.1, on the reverse strand, counting down.
GGAGTGGGAGTCCACGAAGCCGGGCAGCACCGCCCGGCCGCCGGCGTCGACGCGGTTGTCAGTGGCGGGTGCTTTGCTGGATTCACCGGTCCACGCGATGCGGTCGCCGTCGATGACGACGGCCGCGTCCCGGACCAGTCCGAGGGGGTCGTGTCGCCGAGGGAGGGGTCGTTGGTGACCAGCGTGGCGATGTTGGTGATGACGGTGCTGCTGCTCATGGTGTCTGTGAGGTCCTCGTGGGGGCGGGGTCGGGCGGTGGTCAGGCCCGCAGGGCTTCGACGGCACGGGCCAGCGCCCGCGGCACGTCGGGGACGAGCGTGTGGGCCCGTCGCGGACGACGTGCCGGCCCGCGACGATCGTGTGCCGTACGTCCGCGGCCGTCGCGGCGAATACGGCGGTCTCGGCGCCGAGCCGGGTCGGGGGCCCCGCCGTTCTGACCGAGTCGAGGGCGATCGTCGTCAGGTCGGCGCGGGCGCCGGGCTCGATGGTGCCGGTGCCGTCCCAGCCGAGGGCGGCGTGACCGTCGGCGGTCGCGGCGCGCAGCAGGGCGGCGGCCGTCCAGTGGCCGCGGGTGCGGGTGCGCAGCCGCTCGTTCAGTTCCATCGCGCGGGCCTCTTCGAGGAGGTCGACGACGGCGTGGCTGTCGGAGCCGAGACTGAGCGGTGAGCCGGCGGCCTGGAGGGCGGCGGCGGGTCCGATGCCGTCGGCGAGGTCCCGTTCGGTGGTCGGGCACATGCAGGTGCCGGTGCCGCTGCCGCCGATCAGGGCGATGTCCTCGTCGGTGAGGTGCGTGTTGTGGACGCCGGTGGTGCGGGGCCCGAGGACGCCGTGGTCGGCGAGCAGGCGGGCGGGCGTGCACCCGTGGGCCTCACGGCAGGCGTCGTTCTCGGCGGTCTGCTCGGACAGGTGGACGTGCAGCGGCGCCCGCCGTTCCTCGGCCCAGCGGGCCACGGTGGTCAGCTCGCCGGCGGGCACGGCCCGCACCGAGTGGACGGCCGCCCCGATCCGTGCGTGATCCCGTTCCTTGAGAACTGCACAGCGTTCCGCCCAGGCCTCGGCCGTCCCGTCGCAGAAGCGGAGCTGGTGGCGGTCGGGAGGCTGCCCGAAGCCGGCCGACAGATAGCAGGTGTCCAGCAGGGTGATGCGGATGCCGGCCTCGGCGGCGGCCTCGATCAGCGCCTCGCCCATGGCGTTGGGGTCGGCGTAGCGGGTGCCGCCGGGGGCGTGGTGGACGTAGTGGAACTCGCCGACGGCGGTGATGCCGGCGAGTGCCATCTCCGCGTACACCGCGCGGGCCAGCTGGTGGTAGGTCTCCGGGGTCAGCCGGTCGGCGACGGTGTACATGACCTCGCGCCAGGTCCAGAAGGTGCCGGAGCCTACCTGGACGGTGCCGCGCAGGGCGCGGTGGAAGGCGTGGCTGTGGGCGTTGGCGAGGCCGGGGAGCGTCAGCCCGCGCAGGACCTCGGCGCCGGGCGGCGGGGCGGGGGTGTCCCGGCGGACGGCGGTGATGCGACCGCCCGCGCCCGCGGGGCCGCCGGCGGACACCGTCACGGTGACGCCCGGCTCGACGTGCGTGCCGAGCCAGGCGTGCTCCAGCCAGTAGGTCCGCTGCGAGACGGTCACGAGCAGGCCAGTCCTTCCAGTACGTCGGCGAGGGCGGTGACCCCGGCCACGCAGTCGTCCTCGGCGGCGAACTCGGCCGGGGAGTGCGAGACACCGGTGGGGTTGCGCACGAACAGCATGGCGGTCGGAATGCGTCCGGAGAGGATTCCGGCGTCGTGTCCGGCGCCGGTGCCGAGGACGGGGACCCGCAGCGCGGGTCGGTGTCCTTGCCGAGGATGCGGGCCAGCTCGTCGCGCAGGGCGTGGTCGAACTCGACGACGGGCGTGAAGGACTCGCGTTCGACGTCGAGGGCCACGCCGTGGGCCTCGGCCCGGGCGCGGGCGGTCTTCTCCACCCCGTTCACCACGGTGTCCAGGGCCTCCTGCCCGGCGGCGCGGGCGTCCAGCCAGCCGCGCACCAGGGAGGGGATGGCGTTGACGCCGTTCGGCTCGACGGCGATCTTGCCGAAGGTGGCGACGGCACCGGCGAGTTCGGCCTCGCGGCGGGCGGCCAGAACGGTCTCGGCGTAGCTCAGCATCGGGTCGCGGCGGTCGGTGAGGCGGGTGGTGCCGGCGTGGTTGGCCTCGCCGCGGAAGTCGAACCGCCAGCGGCCGTGCGGCCAGATGGCGCTGGCGATGCCGATGGCGTCGCCGGACAGGTCCAGGGCGCGGCCCTGTTCGACGTGCAGTTCGACGAAGGCGCCGATGCGCTCCAGCCGCTCGGGGTCGGGGCCGATGGCCTCGGGGTCGTGGCCGGCGACCTCCATGGCCTGCGGCAGGGTGATCCCGTCGCCGTCGGTCAGCCGGTGGGCCTGCTCGACGGTGAGCGCGCCGGCGGTGAGCCGGGAGCCGACGCAGGCGAGGCCGAACCGGGCGCCCTCCTCGTCGCCGAAGTTGACGATGCCGACGGGCCTGGTGAACCGCGCTCCCCTCCCGCGCAGTTCGTCGAGGGCGGCGAAAGCGCAGACCACGCCGAGGGGGCCGTCGAAGGCGCCGCCGTCGGGTACGGAGTCCAGGTGGGAGCCGGTGACGACGGCGTTCCCGGCGGCCGGGTCGCCGAGCCAGGCCCACTGGTTGCCGTTGCGGTCGGTCTCGTAGGCCAGCCCGCGGGAGCGGGCCTGCTGCTCGAACCAGGCCCGGCAGTCGGCGTCGGCCGCGGTCCAGGCGAAGCGCCGGTAGCCGCCGGAGGCGGAGCTGCGGCCGATCGGCAGCAGCTCCGCCCACATGCTGTGGAAGCTCACGCCGGGTCACCCTCGCGCATGTCGCTACCCCGGCCCGCGTCGTCGCCCTCGCGCATCGGCACCCGCACCCCGCGCTGCTCGGCGACCGACTCGGCGATGTCGTACCCGGCGTCCACGTGCCGGATGACGCCCATGCCGGGGTCGTTGGTGAGGACCCGGCGGATCTTCTCCCCGGCGAGCGCGGTGCCGTCGGCGACCGTCACCTGGCCGGCGTGGAGGGAGCGGCCCATGCCGACGCCGCCGCCGTGGTGGACGGAGACCCAGGAGGCGCCGGAGGCCACGTTGACCATGGCGTTGAGCAGCGGCCAGTCGGCGATGGCGTCGGAGCCGTCGCGCATGGCCTCGGTCTCGCGGTAGGGGAGGCGACGGAGCCGCAGTCGAGGTGGTCGCGGCCGATGACGACGGGCGCGGACAGCTCGCCGCTCGCGACCATGTCGTTGAACCGCTCGCCGGCCTTGTCGCGCTCGCCGTAGCCGAGCCAGCAGATGCGGGCGGGCAGGCCCTGGAAGTGGACCTTCTCGCCGGCCATGCGGATCCAGCGGGCCAGGGACTCGTTCTCGGGGAAGAGGTCGAGGATGGCCTGGTCGGTGCGGGCGATGTCGGCGGGGTCGCCGGACAGCGCGGCCCACCGGAAGGGGCCCTTGCCCTCGCAGAACAGGGGGCGGATGTAGGCGGGGACGAAGCCGGGGAAGGCGAAGGCGCGCTCGTAGCCGGCGAGCTTGGCCTCGCCGCGGATGGAGTTGCCGTAGTCGAAGACCTCGGCGCCTGCGTCGAGGAAGCCGACCATGGCCTCGACGTGCCGGGCCATGGACTCGCGGGCGCGGGTGGTGAAGCCGGCCGGGTCCTTGGCGGCGGCGTCGGCCATGTCCTCGAAGGCGATGCCGACGGGCAGGTACGACAGGGGGTCGTGGGCCGAGGTCTGGTCGGTGACGATGTCGATGGGGGCGCCCATGGCGAGCAGCTGGGGCACCAGCTCGGCGGCGTTGCCGAGGACGCCGATGGACAGCGGCCTGCGCCGGTCCCGGGCCTCGACGGCGAGCTGGAGGGCGTGGTCGAGGGAGTCGGCCCTCACGTCGAGGTAGCGGTGCTCGATGCGGCGGTCGATGGCGCGCGGGTCGCAGTCGACGCAGATCGCGACGCCGTCGTTCATCGTCACGGCGAGCGGCTGGGCGCCGCCCATGCCGCCGAGGCCGGCGGTGAGGGTGATGGTCCCGGCGAGGGAGCCGCCGAACTTCTTGGCGGCGACGGCGGCGAAGGTCTCGTAGGTGCCCTGGAGGATGCCCTGGGTGCCGATGTAGATCCAGGAGCCGGCCGTCATCTGCCCGTACATGGTCAGGCCGAGGGCCTCCAGGCGGCGGAACTCCTCCCAGGTGGCCCAGTCGCCGACGAGGTTGGAGTTGGCGATGAGGACGCGCGGGGCCCACTCGTGGGTCTGCATGACGCCGACCGGGCGGCCGGACTGGACGAGCATCGTCTCGTCCTGCCGGAGGGTCTTCAGGGTGCGGACCATGGCGTCGAAGGAGCGCCAGTCGCGGGCCGCCTTGCCGGTGCCGCCGTAGACGACGAGCTTGTCGGGGTGCTCGGCGACCTCCGGGTCCAGGTTGTTCTGCAGCATCCGCAGGGCGGCCTCCTGCTGCCATCCCAGGGCGCTCGGCGTGGTGCCGCGCGGCGCTCGGACAGGACGGGGTCCGGACATGGTGCCTCCTGCTGGGCTCGCTCCCGACGGAATGTTGCTGCGTTATTCACATCCTGACCTGGTGAATATGGCTAGTCAATACGGGGTGGGCTCGGCACCGGGCCGTCGCGGATGTTTGGCTGGGACGCATGGGAGCCACGGGTGCAGGCATCGACGGGACGGGGATCGGATGGGACAGGTCGACGACGGCGCCGGCGGGGAGCGGTCCGCGCGGCGGGACCAGGCCGTGCGGGCGGCGGTGGAGCAGGGGCTGCTCGGGCCGGACGCGCCCCTGGCCGGACTGCTCGACGTCACCGGGATCCGGGAGTCGGCGGCCGGGCTGCGGGCGGCGTTCGACGCGGTGACGACGCCGGGGACACCGGTGCTGCACGCGTTCGCCGTGAAGGCGGCACCGCTCGTGCCGGTGCTGCGGCTGCTGCACGAGGAGGGCATCGGCGCGGAGGTCGCCAGCCCCGGCGAACTGGCGCTGGCCCGGGCCGCCGGGGTGCCGGCCGAGCGCACGGTGCTGGACTCGCCCGCGAAGACCCCGGCCGAGCTGCGCCAGGCGCTGGCCCTGGGCATCGCCGTCAACGCGGACAACCCGCAGGAACTGGAGCGCATCGACGCGCTGATGGCCCCCGCGGCCCCGGTGGCGCGGGAGCCGGTGCCGTGACGCCGAGCCGCTCACCGCTCGGCCTGCGGGTGAACCCCCAGGTCGGCGGCGGTGCGATCGAGGCGCTGTCGACGGCCACGGCGACCTCGAAGTTCGGGGTGGCGCTGCGGGACCCCGGGGCCCGGGAGTGGGTGGTGCGGGCGTATCTGGACCGGCCGTGGCTGACCCGGCTGCACGCCCACACCGGGTCCCAGGGCATACCGCTGCCGCTGATGGCCGAGGGCGTGCGGGAGACGTACGCGCTGGCCGAGGAGATCAACGCGCGCGCCGGACGCCGGCAGATCGACACGCTCGACATCGGCGGCGGCCTGCCGGTGAACTTCGCCTCGGACGCGACGACGCCGACCTTCGCCGAGTACGTCCGGGTGCTGCGGGAGGCGGTGCCGGGGCTGTTCGACGGGCGGTACGGCCTGGTCACCGAGTTCGGCCGGTCCCTGCTGGCCAAGCACGGGACGGTGGTGGCCCGGGTGGAGTACGCCAAGAGCGCCGGCGGCCGTCCGGTCGCGGTCACGCACGCGGGCGTGCAGGTCGCCACGCGGACGGTGTACGCGCCGGGCGCCTGGCCGCTGCGGATCGCCGCGTACGACGCCAAGGGCAGGCCCAAGGAGGGGCCGGCCGTGGTGCAGGACGTGGCCGGGCCGGCCTGCTTCGCGGGCGACCTGCTCGCGGCGGGCCGGAAGCTGCCGCTGCTGGAGCAGGGCGACCACGTGGCGGCGCTGGACACGGGGCGTACTACTTCGCGCACCACTACGCCTACAACTCGCTGGCCCGGCCTGCGGTGTACGGCTTCTGGACGGACTCCGACGGGGCGTCTCCTTCGCCGTGGTGCGCGAGGCGCAGTCGGTCGAGGAGATCGTGGCGGAGGCCGGAGGTGCGCACGCCGACGCGCTCACCGGCGACCGCAGGCCGTAGGGGTGTGGCCGACGCGGGGCGCGGGAGCCGAAAGGCGGGGCGGGGCCGCGGGCCCTCACGCCCCTCGGCGACGGCGCGCCCCTGCCGGCCGCGTCACACGAGTGCCGGCGCCTTCCGCCGGGATCCGCCCGGAGCCGCGTCGCCCGCCGCGATGCCGGTGCTGCGGTAGGACCTGACCGCCTTGCCGGCGGGACGGCCGGCGCCCCGGCCGAGCCAGTCGACGCGCACCCACAGCAGGGCGTCCCCGGCGCGTTCCCGGCGCCCCAGCCAGGCGGCCTTGAGCCACAGGCCCGCTCCGCAGCCGGCCAGGAGCATCCCGCCGGCGGCGGGCGCGGCGAAGGCGCTGCCCAGGGCGGCGAGGAAGGCGAGCAGCAGCCACCAGCGGTGGCCCCGGCGCCAGTTGCGCGTGGTGACCGCGCGGTCCTGGAGCACGTCGTGCTTGCCCGCGCGGGCGGCAGCGCGGGCGAGCGCGGTGTAGCGGCCGCGGCGGACGTACGCCACGACGGCCGCGGCGACCAGGAACAGGGCCGCCCCGGCCAGCACGCCGATCCGCCGGCCGGTCAGCCCCGGCACCAGCAGGCCGATGCCCGCCGCGAGTACGCCCAGCCACCACATGGGTGCCGCTCCCGCCCGCACGACGACGGCCACCCGAGCAAGCCCCTGTCCTCCGCGTGCCACGTCCGCCTCCGTCTCCCGTCCTTCGTCTCGCGTACGTCGTCCATCGTCCGCCGCCGTCCGCGGCCGCCCGTGGCCGTCCGCCGCCGTCCGTCGTCGTACGGCTGTCGTCCGGGCCGGCGTCCGGGCTGCCGGTCGCGGCGTTTCGCGTGTGAGACGTGGCACGTTAGTGCGGGAACGTGAGACGAATCTGAGAAATCCGGGGGGGCCGGGGAGGCCGGAGAGGGCCGCCGGGGCGCCGTCACTCCACGAACAGGTTCCGCGCCGCGGCCTTGGCGTCGAACTCCTCCAGCCGTGCCTGCGCGTCCGGCAGGTCGTCGCACATGGCCTCCAGCAGGACCCGGCCGAGCAGCATCGGCGCGCACGCGGTGTCGAAGGCGAGCCCGGTGCCGACGGCGGCGGGCAGCAGCAGGTCGGACACCTTGGCGACGGGCGCGAAGGCGGAGTCGGCGACGGTGACGACGGTGAGCCCCGCCTCCTTGGCGTGGGTGAGGGTGTCGACGACCTCGCGGGGGTGCCGGGGCAGCGCGAAGCAGAGCAGGGCGGTCGCGCCGGCCCGCACGGCGGCGTCGATCCGGTCGTGGAGCATCGTGCCGCCCTCGTTGAGCAGCCGGACGTCCGGATGGACCTTGGCGGCGAAGTAGGCGAAGCCGTGGGCCTGGGCGGCGGCGGCGCGCAGCCCGAGGACCGGCAGCGGCCGGCTCGCGGCGAGGACGCGCCCCGCCTCGTGCACGGGGCCCGGATCGGCCAGGGCGGCCGCCAGGTGGCGCAGGTTCTCGATCTCGGCCTCGACGGCCTGCTGGTATTCGTTGTGGGCGCCGGGCTCGGCGGCCGGTTCCGCGGGGGCGACCTCCCGCAGGTGGCGGCGCAGGGCCGGGTAGCCGTCGAAGCCGAGGGCCACGGCGAAGCGGGTGACGGACGGCTGGCTGACCCCGGCCAGCTCGGCCAGCTCCACGCTGGACAGGAACGGCACGTCGGCGGCGCGCCGCACCATGCTGTGCGCGATGCGCCGCTGCGTCGGCGTGAGCCGGTGTCCCTCGAAGAGCGCCTGCAGCCGCGCGGCCGGGCCGTCCGCGCCGCTTCCGGTCCCGCTCATGACGTGCTCCCCTCGATCCCTCGGCCTATTCAGGCGTCATCAACTCTGCATACCGTTATACAGCCGCGGAGGGCAGGGAGGCCGGGCCGTCCCCCGCCCGAAACGGGGGCTAACCCCAGTGCCGGCGGCCGTCCCGCTGCCTACCGTGGGCCGTATGACCGGAATGGACGCGCGGGACACCGACCTGAAGAAGGAACTCGACGCCACTCTCCAGGCCCGCAGGGAACTGGGCGAGGAGTACGAGTCCGCGCTGGTCGACTCCTTCCTGGAGAAGGTCGACCAGCGCATCGACGGCGCGGTGGAGCGCCGGATGCGCCGGCAGCTGGCGGAGCAGCGGATGCAGGTGGCCCGGGACGCCCGGTCGCCGAGGCCCACGGACTCCTGGGGGAGCGGTTCGGGTTCGCGATCGTGTCGCTGGTCCTCGCCGTCCCGCTGTCGGCGATCGGCGGCGGCATCGCCGAACTCCCGGGCTGCTGGTCGCCTGGGCCGGCATCGTCGGCGTCAACGTGGTGCAGGCCGCCCGCACCCATCCCGACCTGTTCCGGCGCCGCAAGGCCGCCGCACGCGACGGCGACCGGGACGACGCCTGGCAGGACTGACGGCCCCGCCCCGCAAAGACGAAGCGCGGGGACCGCCGCACCCCCGTGTCCGGGGGCGGGACGACGGCGGTCCCCGCGAGGGACGCGGGGCCGGGCCGTGGGCCCGGGCGGCGCGTCCGTGGCGTCCTGGGAGGTCCGGGAGCCGCTCCGGAGGTCCGTGACGCCGTTCGCTGCCGGACGGAAGGCGGGGAGCCGCTCCCACCCCCTGTGCCGACAACCCCACTGTGACGGACCGGTGTTAAGCACGTGCTGCGCGGACGTGACACGCGCGTACCACTTCGGAGAAGTCCGCTCCGGCCGCCCACGGCCTGCGTCCGGGCCCCCGGCACCGCCCGTTCACCCCGGTTCACCCGGGGCCGGGCTTACGGGCCGGGGCTTACGGGGCCGGGGCTTACGGGGCCGGGGCTCACGCGCCGGTCTTCGCCAGGAAGGCCAGCAGGTCCTGCCGGCTCACCACGCCGGTGGGCTTGCCCTCGACGAGCACGATCGCCGCGTCGGCCCGGCCGAGCACCGCCATCAGGTCCGCGACCGGCTCACCGGAGCCGACCTGGGGCAGCGGGGCGGACATGTGCTTCTCCAGCGGGTCCTCCAGCGAGGCCCGCTTGGCGAACAGCGCGTCCAGCAGCTCGCGCTCCACGACCGAGCCGACGACCTCGGCGGCCATCACGTCCGGGTGACCGGCGCCGGGCTTGACGATCGGCATCTGGGAGACGCCGTACTCGCGCAGCACCTCGATGGCCTGGCCGACCGTCTCGTCCGGGTGCATGTGGACGAGGGACGGGATGGCGCCGCCCTCCTTGTCGTTCAGCACGTCGGCGACGCGGGCGCTGGGACCGGCGTCCTCCAGGAAACCGTAGTCGGCCATCCACTCGTCGTTGAAGATCTTGCTGAGGTAGCCGCGGCCGCTGTCCGGGAGCAGCACGACCACCACGTCGTCCTCGGTGAGCCGCTCGGCGACCTTCAGCGCGGCGACGACCGCCATGCCGCAGGAGCCGCCCACCAGCAGGCCCTCCTCCTTGGCCAGCCGCCGGGTCATCTGGAAGGAGTCCTTGTCGGAGACGGCGACGATCTCGTCCGCGACGGTCCGGTCGTAGGCGGTGGGCCAGAAGTCCTCGCCGACGCCCTCGACCAGGTAGGGCCGCCCGGAGCCGCCGGAGTACACCGAGCCCTCGGGTCGGCGCCGATCACCTTGACCCTGCCGTCGCTGGCCTCCTTCAGGTAGCGGCCGGTGCCGGAGATGGTGCCGCCGGTGCCGACGCCCGCCACGAAGTGGGTGATCCGCCCTCCGTCTGCTCCCACAGCTCGGGGCCGGTGGAGTGGTAGTGGGAGAGCGGGTTGTTGGGGTTGGAGTACTGGTCGGGCTTCCAGGCGCCGGGCGTCTCGCGCACCAGCCGGTCGGAGACGTTGTAGTAGGAGTCCGGGTGCTCGGGAGCGACCGCCGTGGGGCACACGACCACCTCGGCCCCGTAGGCGCGCAGCACGTTGATCTTGTCGGTGGACACCTTGTCCGGGCAGACGAAGATGCACTTGTAGCCCTTCTGCTGGGCCACGATGGCGAGTCCCACGCCCGTGTTGCCGCTGGTCGGCTCGACGATGGTGCCGCCGGGCCTCAGCTCGCCGCTCTTCTCGGCGGCCTCGATCATGCGCAGGGCGATGCGGTCCTTCACGGAGCCGCCCGGGTTGAAGTACTCCACCTTGGCCAGGACGGTCGCCCTGATGCCCTTGGTCACGCTGTTGAGCCGCACCAGCGGGGTGTTGCCGACGAGGCTGATCATCGAGTCGTGGAATTGCACCGTTGTCTCCGGATGCTGCAAAAGAAGTGGTCGTGATGGTTCCGCCAGCCAGCCTATGGCCTGCGGGTGGCCCGTGACCCCGTGACGGTCGTTCACCCTCCGTCGAGATTGGACGACGGTCCGTACGGGGCAAGCAGTGGGTGTACGGCTCGTGAGGAGGTGGCGGCGACGCATGACGAGCATGTCGAGGGCGAGGGTGGCCCGCCGGATCGCGGCCGGCGCGGCTTACGGCGGCGGCGGCATCGGCCTGGCGGGCGCGGCCACGGTGGGCCTGCTGCTGGCCGAGGTGCAGCTGGCCAGACGCCGGGTGGGCAACGGCGCGCCGGGACGGGTGCCGAACGCCGCGGGGATCTACGGCGGCACGCTGCCGACCGCCGGTGAGCCGCCCCTGCGGCTGGTGATGCTGGGCGACTCCACGGCGGCCGGGCAGGGCGTGCACCGGGCCGGGCAGACGCCGGGCGCGCTGCTGGCGTCGGGACTCGCGGCGGTGGCGGAGCGCCCGGTCCGGCTGGACTCCGTCGCGCTGCCCGGGGCCTGCTCGGACGACCTGGACCGGCAGGTGGGGCTGGTGCTGGCGGATCCCGGCCCGGTGCCCGACATCTGCGTGATCATGATCGGGGCCAACGACGTCACCCACCGCATGCCGGCCACCCACTCGGTCCGGCACCTCTCGGCTGCGGTACGGCGGCTGCGCACCGCCGGTGCGGAGGTCGTCGTCGGCACCTGTCCCGACCTGGGCACCATCGAGCCGGTGCGGCAGCCGCTGCGCTGGCTGGCCCGGCGGGCGTCGCGGCAGCTGGCGGCGGCGCAGACGATCGGGGTGGTGGAGCAGGGCGGGCGCACGGTGTCGCTGGGCGACCTGCTGGGGCCGGAGTTCGCGCAGAACCCGCGGGAGCTGTTCGGGCCGGACAACTACCACCCCTCGGCCGAGGGCTATGCCACCGCGGCGATGGCGGTGCTGCCGACGGTGTGCGCGGCGCTGGGCCTGTGGCCGGAGGAGGAGCGTCCCGACGTGAGCCGGTACGAGGGCTTCCTGCCGGTCGCGCGCGCCGCGGCCGAGGCCGCGTCCGACGCCGGCACGGAGGTCGCGGCGGCGGCGCCGACGGGGCGCGGGGGCCGTGGGCCCTGCTGAAGCGCCGGCGGCGGCGCCGGGTGGCCGAGGCCGAGCCGGCGAGTGCGACCCCGTCGGCCTGACCGCGCCGGGCGGCACGACCAGCCCGTCCGGTACCTGCGGGCGAGGCCGGCCGGGGCGACGGGGGTCCGGGGGCGCAGCTCCGGGGCGCTCGCCGCGACTACCGCCCGCTCATGTCGACCCACCGCCGCGGACCCAAGCAAGCGCTTAGAAATCTGCGGTCCATGTCACACCGCCGGACCCGTGACCCAGCCCATACCTCCCGGTAATTTCCCAAGCAGCCCGCCCGATTCCCCGTAAGCCACTGGAGCCGTGATGCCCGAAGCCGTGATCGTTTCCGCCGCCCGCTCCCCATCGGCCGCGCTTTCAAGGGCTCCCTGAAGGACCTGCGCCCGGACGACCTGGCCGCGACCATCATCCAGGCCGCCCTCGCCAAGGTGCCGGAGCTGGACCCGAAGGACATCGACGACCTGATGCTCGGCTGCGGCCTGCCCGGCGGCGAGCAGGGCCACAACCTCGGCCGGATCGTCGCCGTGCAGATGGGCATGGACCACCTGCCGGGCTGCACGATCACCCGGTACTGCTCCTCGTCCCTGCAGACCTCCCGCATGGCCCTGCACGCCATCAAGGCCGGCGAGGGCGACGTGTTCATCTCGGCCGGCGTCGAGACGGTCTCCCGCTTCACCAAGGGCAACTCCGACACCCTCCCGGACACGCACAACCCGCTGTTCGCCGAGGCGGAGGCGCGCACCGCGGCCGTGGCCGAGCAGGAGGGCACCACCTGGCACGACCCGCGCGAGGACGGCCTGCTGCCCGACCCGTACATCGCGATGGGCCAGACCGCCGAGAACCTCGCCCGCTGGAAGGGCGTCACCCGCCAGGAGATGGACGAGTTCGGCGTCCGCTCGCAGAACCTCGCCGAGGAGGCCATCAAGAACGGCTTCTGGGAGCGCGAGATCACCCCGGTCACGCTGCCCGACGGCACGGTGATCTCCAAGGACGACGGCCCCCGCCCCGGCGTCACGATGGAGGGCGTCGCGGGCCTGAAGCCGGCCTTCCGCCCCGACGGCCTGGTCACCGCCGGCAACTGCTGCCCGCTCAACGACGGCGCCGCCGCGCTGGTCATCATGAGCGACACCAAGGCCCGCGAGCTGGGGCTGACCCCGCTGGCCCGGATCGTCTCCACCGGCGTCTCCGGCCTCTCCCCGAGATCATGGGCCTCGGCCCGGTCGAGGCGAGCAAGCAGGCGCTGTCGCGCGCCGGCCTGACCATCGACGACATCGACCTGGTCGAGATCAACGAGGCGTTCGCCGCCCAGGTCATCCCCTCCTACCAGGACCTCGGCATCCCGCTGGAGAAGCTGAACGTTAACGGCGGCGCCATCGCCGTGGGCCACCCCTTCGGCATGACCGGCGCCCGGATCACCACCACGCTCATCAACTCGCTGCAGTGGCACGACAAGCAGTTCGGCCTGGAGACGATGTGCGTCGGCGGCGGCCAGGGCATGGCCATGGTCATCGAGCGCCTGAGCTGACCGGGCCGGCCGGCCTGGCCGGCGGCCACTGTTGAAAGACTGTCAGTAGCGCCTGGGAGACCCAGCGTGACAGACGGCCCGGAACCCCTCGCACGACAGGGTTCCGGGCCGTTTTGTGACCCAATCTCCCCAGGATGTGACCTATCTCCCTCGCCCCACAGATCTCGCAGGTCAGACCAGCCACACCGCTCCCCGCCGGGCCCAAAGTCCTGTCCGTTTCGTGACGTTACGCACTGACAGGGGGTTAGTCCGCCCTTCAAGCTGATGTAGGAAGTCGGGGGTCGACTTTGAACCGGGAGTACGTCAGTGAGCGCCACACAGATCGCCCTGCTGCTCACCACGGCCGCCACCGGCGCCGTGGGCGTCGCCGTCCTGCGCAGCGTCCTGGTGCTGCGCCGCCAGGTCGCGGCTCTGCACACCGAGCTGACCGAGAGCCGCGCGGCCGCCGCGCCGGCCCGGGTGCCCGCCGCGCGCACCGCCGACGCCGAGGAGATACGCGCCGCGGTGGCCGAGGCCCTGGCCGAGGAGCGGGAGCGGGAGCTGGCCGAGGCGCGTGCGTTCTGGGCCGCCCAGGAGGCGCGGGACGCCTCCGACACGCCGCTGCTGCTGGGCCTGCCCGACAGCGAGCTGTTCCTGCCGCGGCCGGCCGACCTCGCGGGCCTGGAGCCGGTGACGGAGCCGGGCGCGGACAGCGACGAGCCGTCCGGCGAGTCCGCCGAACTGGCCGCCGCCCGCCGCCGGCACCCCTCGCACCCGGACTTCGTGCCCCACGCGTCACCGGCCGTCGACGACCACGAGCGCACCGTGGCCACGCTGGAGGAGCTGGCCGCCGACCGGGTCGGGCTGGCGGACGTCCGCCCGGGCCCGCTGGGCACCCTCGACGTGTACGTCTTCGCCGACGGCACGACCCTGTGCATGACCCCGGGCCACCGGGAGACCGCCGAGCGTCTGTCCGCCGCGCTGCGCGCGGGCGAGACCCCGGTGCTGCTGGGCGGCTCCGGCGTCTCGGGGCGTACGCGCTGACCTTCGCCTGCGGCGAGGAGAGCGTCTACATCCTGGCGGACCGCGTCATCGCGTCGCTGTAGCCGGGGCCCGCGGGACGGGCGGCCGCATCGCGCGCCGGGGTTTCACACCCCGGCGCGTTTCTGTGCGTCCGCGACCAGCCGTACCGCCTCCTCGATCTCCGTCTCGCTCTTCAGTACGAGCGCCAGGTCGTGGGCGGCGACGGTGACCTGGTCGGCGGCGGCGAACATGCCGGCGTCGGGCATCCGCAGCGGTTCGTGTCCGGGCCGCTCGGCGAGCTGGGCGCGGCGGGAGAGTTCCCTGGCCAGCTCCAGTGCCTCGGCGGCCGCCCCCCGCTGGAGGCGGCTCTGCGGGGCGGCCCGCAGTCGATCGGCGAACTGGTCCACCGCACGGGTCAGAGGCGTCGTATCAACCACGGCGTGAGCGTACGCGGAGGTGCGGGACTGTTGCCAACGGGCGAACGCTCAGGCACGGTGACCTGAAGGACCGGCTTACATCCCATGCGTCCGGAGGCGCCGATGTCCCACGTCCTCTCCGAGGAGACCCATCGCAACCTGCTCGCCCGTATCCCCCAGTGCACCGGTCGTGAGATCTCCGACTGGCTGCGTACCGTCGAAGAGGGCCCCGCTCTCCGCTTCGAGGAGAAGGTCAGCTGGCTCCGCCACGAATACGACCTCGCCTACGGCCATGCCAAGGCGATCATTCACGAGTACGACCTGAGGAGGGCCGCGCGCAAGCTGCTCTAGGCGGGCACCGTCACGACGACGAAGGGCCCCGGGAGATCCCGGGGCCCTTGTGCGCGCCTGGGCCGGCGGGTGCCGGCCGTCGCGTCAGTCGCTGCTGTTGAGGATCGAGATCAGCCTCAGGAACTCGAGGTAGATCCACACCAGCGTCAGGGTGAGGCCGAAGGCCGCGAGCCAGGCCTCCTCGCGCGGGGCACCGTAGGCGATGCCGTCCTCGACCTGCTTGAAGTCCAGGGCGAGGAAGCAGGCGCCGAGGATGATGCCGATGACGCCGAAGACGACACCGAGCGCACCGCTGCGGAAGCCGAGGCCGTCACCGCCGCCGAACACGGCGAACAGCAGGTTCACCGCCATCAGCAGGACGAAACCGAGGGCGGCGGCCATCACGAAGCCGTAGAAGCGGCGGTTGACGCGGATCCAGCCCGCCTTGTACGCCACCAGCACGCCGGCGAAGACCGCCATCGTGCCGATCACGGCCTGCATGGCCGCGCCGTTCGCCACGTGGGTGTCGATGGCGTTGGAGATCACGCCGAGGAAGACGCCCTCGAACGCGGCGTACGTCAGGATCAGCGCGGGCGAGGCCTTGCGCTTGAAGGACTGGACGAGCGCCAGGACCATGCCGATCAGCGCGGCACCGATGGCGATGCCGTAGGACCGGCCGAGGTTGGCCTCGTCGACCGGCAGCAGGGCCCAGGACAGCGCCGCGGTGACCACGAGCAGGCCGAGGGTGCTGGCGGTGCGCATGACGACGTCGTCCATCGTCATCCGGCCGGGGACGGCCGGCGCCTGCGGCGGCGCGCCGTACTGCTGGCCCTGCTGGGCGTACGGGTTCTGCGCGTAGGGGTTCTGGGCGTACGGGTTGCCGGTGGGCTGCGCGTACGGGTTGGCCTGCGTGGCGACGGCGGGTCCCCCGGCCTGCGGCGCGGTGTTGAAGCCCGCGTAGCCGTTGTCGCGGCTGAACCCCCGTCGCGAGAAGACCGGGTTTCTGCTCCTCATTTCACTCCTCCATGGCCACAGTGCGAGGCCTTGGCTCAAGAGTAATAGAACGGCAAAGGATTGACCCTAGTGCTTGGGGAGGATCTTTCCCTCGTGCTGCTGGCCAACACGCTACGCCGCTTCGTGATTCCCCTCACGGCCGGGGCGAACGGGTTCACCTGAGGGGGAAGCCGGTGTAGGCCTCGGCGAGGTCGGTCTCGGCGGCGCGGGAGGTGGCGATGCGCTCCAGGCGGGCGAGCTGGAGGCGGTCGTCGAAGCCGGTGGCGCCCGGGGCCCGGTGCAGCAGGGTCGTCATGTCGTACGAGAAGCGCTCGGCCTGCCAGACGCGGCGCAGGCAGGTCGCGGAGTAGGCGTCGAGCAGCTCGGCGGAGCCGGTCTCGCGCTGGTGGGTGAGCGCCCGCGCGAAGGTGACGACGTCGCCGACGGCGAGGTTGAGCCCTTTGGCGCCGGTGGGCGGCACGATGTGGGCGGCGTCCCCGGCCAGGAAGAGGCGGCCGTGCCGCATCGGCTCGTGCACGTAGGAGCGCATGGGGGTGACCGACTTCTGGGTGATCGGTCCGCGCTCGAGGCGCCAGTCGTCGGCCGTCTCGAAGCGGCGTGCCAGCTCGTCCCAGATCTCCTCGTCGGCCCAGCTCTCGGCGTCCGTGTCCGCGGGGACCTGGAGGTAGAGGCGGGAGACGGACGGGGAGCGCATGGACAGCAGGGCGAAGCCGCGGTCGTGGCGGGCGTAGACCAGCTCGTCGTGCGAGGGGCGACGTCGGCGAGGACGCCGAGCCAGCCGTAGGGGTACGTGCGTTCGAAGGTGCGGACGAGGTGGGCGGGTATCGCCTTGCGGGCGACACCCCAGAAGCCGTCGCAGCCGACGACGTAGTCGCACTCCAGCACCTCCTCGGCGCCCTGCGGGCCGCCGCGGCGGAAGCGGACGCGCGGGCGGTCGGTGGCGGCGCCCTCGACGGCGAGCGCCTCCGCCTCGAACAGCAGCGGGCCGCCCTCCTCGGTCTGGAGGGCGATGAGGTCCTTGCAGACCTCGGTCTGGGCGTAGACCATGACCGACCTGCCGCCGGTGAGGGCGGGGAAGTCGACGCGGTGGCGCCGGCGGTCGAAGCGCAGCTCGATGCCGTCGTGGCGCAGGCCCTCGCGGTCCATCCGCTCGCCGGCGCCGGCCGCGCGCAGGACGTCCACGGTCCCCTGCTCCAGGATCCCGGCGCGCTGGCGGCGCTCGACGTAGGCGCGGTCACGGCTCTCCAGGACGACCGAGTCGATTCCGGCGGTGTGGAGCAGCCGGGCGAGGAGCAGGCCGGCCGGGCCGGCTCCGATGATCCCGACGGTGGTGCGCATCGGTCGTTCCCTTCGGTTGGCGTCGTTGCCGTCGCGGCGCCTCACTGCGGCGCTGTTCGCGTAGTGAAATTTCCTTCACCACGTGCTGACGTGAGTGTCCGGCCGGGCCCGCTCACTGTCAACGGGTCGGCGGTGACGTCCTGAGGGAATCGACGGCGTGGAAGGTGCCCGGAGCCGGACTTGAACCGGCACGCCCGCGAAGGGGCAGCGAGGTTTAAGCTCGCCGTGTCTGCATTCCACCATCCGGGCAGGCCGTGGGCTCCGCGTCGAGATCCCGAGCCTATCGGGACCCACCTGTCGAACACCGGCGCGAGGACCCGATGTTGTCTTATTTTATTGATGTCTGAGGGAGCATCAGCCCCACGAGCGGGCTTCAGCACCTGCCAACAGCCTTGCGTGCGGCGGACGGCCGCGGGTGCGGAATGACGGAATTTCACCGTCCCGACCAGGGCGTACGACCTGTTCTCCCCCGGTCGGCGGAAAACCGCAGGTGTCGGGGTCGCCCGTCCTCCCCAGGTATGACGCGGCCGGCCGGCGTCCGACCCGAGTCGCCCCCCGGAACCGGAACAGCGGCTGACTCCAGGGCCTCCCGCGGCCGAGACGATGGATGAGTTCCGCACACACCGTCGTACCGTCAGGAGCACCCTCCCGTGACCACCACACCTCTTGCCGACCGGTCCACCGCCGTGGCCGCGCGCGCCACGGAGCTGTCGAAGATCTATGGCCAGGGCGAGACCCAGGTGGTCGCCCTCGACCGGGTCTCCGTCGACTTCCCGCGCGCCCGGTTCACCGCGATCATGGGCCCCTCCGGCTCCGGCAAGTCCACGCTGATGCACTGCGTGGCGGGCCTGGACACGTTCTCCTCAGGCTCCGTGCGCATCGGCGACACCGAGCTGGGCTCCCTGAAGGACAAGCAGCTCACCAAGTTGCGCCGGGACAAGATCGGCTTCATCTTCCAGGCGTTCAACCTGCTGCCGACCCTGACCGCCCTGGAGAACATCACCCTGCCGATGGACATCGCGGGCCGCAGGCCGGACAAGCAGTGGCTGGACACCGTCATCCAGATGGTCGGGCTGTCCGGCCGGCTCGGCCACCGCCCCTCCCAGCTCTCCGGCGGCCAGCAGCAGCGCGTCGCCGTGGCCCGCGCCCTGGCCTCCAAGCCGGAGATCATCTTCGGGGACGAGCCCACCGGCAACCTCGACTCCCGCTCGGGCGCCGAGGTGCTGGGCTTCCTGCGCAACTCGGTGCGCGAGCTGGGGCAGACCGTGGTGATGGTGACCCACGACCCGGTGGCCGCCGCCTACGCGGACCGGGTGGTCTTCCTCGCGGACGGACGGATCGTCGACGAGGTGCACGGGCCGACCGCCGACTCGGTGCTGGACCGCATGAAGCGGTTCGACGCCAAGGGCCGCACCAGCTGACACCCGCGGCCACCGGCCGGCGCCCTCCTCCCCCCTCGTTCCCCTGAGTCGTACGTCTGTCTGGACTGAGAAGACCCCCATGTTCCGTACCGCCTTGCGCAACGTCCTCGCGCACAAGGCCAGGCTGTTGATGACCGTGCTCGCCGTGATGCTCGGCGTGGCGTTCGTGTCGGGCACCCTGGTCTTCACCAACACCATCTCCGACGCCTACCAGAAGAGCTCCGCCAAGGGCTTCGACCAGGTCGACGTCGCCGTCACACCGGACTACCAGGACGCCCGGGGCGACCGGGTCGGCAAGCAGCAGGAGCTGACCGACGCCCTGCTGGACCGGAGCGCCCGGGTGCCCGGCGCCGCCTCCGCGATCGGCGTCGTGCGCGGCTTCACCGCCGTCGCCGACAAGGACGGCAGGCTGATCGGCGACGGCTTCAGCACGCAGGGCGGCAACTACTGGGGCGACAAGGACCCCCGGTACCCGCTGGTCGACGGCCGCGCCCCCCGGGGCGAGGGCGAGATCCTCATCGACGCGGAGACCGCCGAGCGCACCGGCTACGGGGTCGGCGACACCGTGCGGCTGTCGGTCGACGGCCCGGTGCTCACCCCGAAGATCACCGGCGTCTTCACCACCGACGACGGCAACGTCGCCGCCGGCGGCAGCCTCGCCCTGTTCGACACGGTGACCGCGCAGCGGCTGTTCGGCAAGACGGGCACCTACGACGAGATCGACGTCCGGGCGAAGGCCGGCGTCACCCAGGCCGCGCTCAAGGCCGAGCTGGACCGGGCCCTGCCCAAGGGCGTCGTGGAGACCACCACCGGCGAGCAGCTCGCCGACGACCAGGCGGAGGCGATCGCCTCGTCGATGAGCGGGATGAAGCAGGGCCTGCTGGTCTTCGCGGGCATCGCGCTGTTCGTCGGCACCTTCATCATCGCCAACACCTTCACCATGCTGGTCGCCCAGCGCACCAAGGAGCTGGCGCTGCTGCGGGCGGTCGGCGCCTCCCGCCGGCAGGTCACCCGCTCGGTGCTGATCGAGGCGTTCGTGGTCGGCGCGGTCGCCGCCGTGGCCGGCCTGTTCGCCGGTGTCGGCATCGGCGCCGGGCTGCGCTCCCTGATGGGCGCGTTCGACGCGACCGTGCCGGACGGGCCCCTGGTCGTCACCCCGGGCACGGTGGCCGCGGCCCTGGCGGTCGGCGTCCTGGTCACCATGCTGGCGGCGTGGCTGCCGGGCCGCCGCGCGGCGAAGATCCCGCCGGTGGCGGCGATGAGCAGCCTGCACGCCCGGGCGACGACCAAGTCGCTGGTGCTGCGCAACACGATCGGCGCGCTGTTCTCGGGGGCCGGCGTCGCGGTGGTCCTCGCGGCGACCACGATGGGCGGCTCGGACGGGCAGGCCCCGATGGGTCTCGGCGCGGTCCTGCTGATCATCGGCGTGTTCGTGCTCACCCCGCTGCTGTCCCGCCCGCTGATCGCCGCCGCGGCGCCGGTGCTGCGCGCGTTCGGCGTCTCGGGCAAGCTCGCCCGGCAGAACTCGGTGCGCAACCCGCGCCGTACCGCCGCCACCGCCTCGGCGCTGATGATCGGCCTGACGCTGATCACCGGCATGACGGTGATGGCGGGCAGCCTGCAGAAGTCGATCGACAAGATGGCGTCGTCGGCGATCGAGGCCGACTACGTGGTCTCGATGGCGAACCACAACCCGCTGTCGCCGGACGTCGCCGAGAAGCTCCGGCGGGTCGACGGGGTCACCGCCACCAGCCCGCTGCGCAACGCCCCCTCCCGGATCGACGGCTCCACCGAGTACCTCACCGGCGTCGACGGCTCCACCATCGGCCGGCTCACCGACCTCCCCCTCGAGGACGGCGGGTTCCGGGTCGGCGGCACGGACGTCGTCGTGGACGACACCACCGCGAAGGAGCACGGCTGGAAGGCCGGTTCGGCCTTCACCGTCTCCTACGAGGACGGCGCGAAGCAGAAGCTCACGGTGGCCGGGGTCTACCAGGGCAACGAGATGATCCGCGGCATCCTCCTCGACACCGCCACCCTCGCCCCGCACCAGCAGGACCCCGTCGACATGCAGGTCATGGTGAAGACGGACGGCGGCACCTCGGACGCGGTGAAGGACCGGCTGACCGAGGCGCTGGGCACCAACCCGGCGATCAAGGTCCAGGACAAGAAGGACATCTCGCAGGAGATCGCGCAGATGTTCACCCTGATGCTGAACATGCTCTACGGGCTGCTGGCCATGGCCGTGATCGTGGCGGTCCTCGGGGTCGTCAACACCCTGGCCATGTCGGTCTTCGAGCGCTCCCAGGAGATCGGCATGCTGCGGGCGATCGGCCTGGACCGCCGGGGCATCAAGCGGATGGTCCGCCTGGAGTCCCTGGTGATCTCCCTGTTCGGCGGGGTGCTCGGCATCGGGCTCGGCGTGTTCTTCGGCTGGGCGGCCGGTGAGCTGATGGGCTCGACGCTGGCGACGTACGAGCTGGTGCTGCCGTGGGGCCGGATGGCGGTCTTCCTGGCCCTGGCCGCGGTGGTCGGCGTCCTGGCGGCGCTGTGGCCGGCCCGCCGGGCGGCGCGGCTGAACATGCTGACCGCGATCAAGACGGAGTAGGCCGGACACCGGCCGCCGCCGGTACACCCGACCGGGCCCCGCTCCCCGCCGAGGGAGCGGGGCCCGTCGCGTGGGATCAGGTGTTCCAGGTGCGGGTGCGCAGCGGCAGGCCGGAGGAGCCGGCCTCCGGGGTCCGCACCGCCAGGACCTGGTTGACGCCGATGCGGTTGCGCTCGAAGGACAGCGCGGAGGCCGCCATGTACAGGCGCCAGACGCGGGCCCGGCCGGGGCTGGTGAGCTGCACGGCACGCGGCCAGCCGTCCTCCAGGTTGGCGACCCAGCGGCGCAGGGTGAGGGCGTAGTGCTCGCGGATCGACTCCACGTCGCGGACCTCGAAACCGGCGCGCTCCAGCTGGGTGACGGTGGTGCCCAGCGGGGCCAGCTCGCCGTCCGGGAAGACGTAGGCGTCGATGAAGGCGTCCACGCTGTACGCCGACTCGTCGCGCCGCGGGCGGCGGGCGATCTGGTGGTTCAGCAGCCGGCCGCCGGGGGCGAGCAGCGCGTACAGGCTCCGGGCGTAGTCCAGGTAGCGTTCGGCGCCGACGTGCTCGGCCATGCCGATGGAGGAGATCGCGTCGTAGGGCCCGTCGGCGACGTCCCGGTAGTCCTGGACGCGGATCTCCACCCGGTCGGTGAGCCCCTCGTCGGCGACGCGCTTGCGGGCGTAGGCGGCCTGCTCCTGGGAGAGGGTGATGCCGACGACGCTCACGCCGTGCTCACGGGCGGCGTGGACGGCCATCGAGCCCCAGCCGCAGCCGACGTCGAGCAGCCGCTGACCGGGCTTCAGGCCGAGCTTGCGGCAGACCAGTTCGAGCTTGTCGCGCTGGGCGGTCTCCAGCGTGGCGCCGGGCCCCTCCTCCCAGTAGGCGCACGAGTAGACCATGGACGGGCCGAGGACCAGCTCGTAGAAGTCGTTGCCGACGTCGTAGTGGTGGCTGACGGCGCGCCGGTCGGTGCGGCGGGTGTGCAGATGGGCGCGGCGCCGCCGGACCTCCTCCACGGGCGGGGCGGGCGGCAGCGGCGGCCCCGCCAGCTTGACCAGCCCCCGGACGGCCGCGCGGACCTCCGGGTCGCGCAGCGCCTGGCCGAGGGTCCTGGCGTCCTCGCCGCGCTCCCAGATCAGGCCGGCCATCAGGTCCAGGGCCGTGTAGAGGTCGCCCTCGACGTCCAGGTCACCGGCCACCCAGGCGCGGGCCAGACCCAGTTCGCCGGGTTTGAACAGCAGCCGGCGCAGGGCCCGGCGGTTGCGGACGACCAGCGCGGGGGCGCCCGGCGGGCCCGCCTGCGAACCGTCCCAGGCGCGGATGCGGACCGGGAGCGGGACTCCCAGCAGCTGTTCGACGAGGTTCCTCAGCCGCAGCGCGGCGTCTGCCATGGCGCACACCTCCGTGACACACGAGCCCGGATGCTCAGTCACCACGTAAACACCGCCGGCGCCGTCGCGCAGTCCCGCGACGGGGTCATGACTGCGCAAAATGGCCGACCCGCGGCCCGGCCCGGCCGGCCCCGGGCACGCCGAAGGGGCCGCCCGCACCACGGATGGCGGGCGGCCCCTTCGGGAGCAGGACGGGGTCGCGGGTCCTGCGGCCGGCCCGCCGCGTGCGGGCGGCGGGCCGGCCTACGGCTGAGCCGGGGTCAGGAGGCCTTGGCCTTCTCGCCGGCCTTGGACTCCTCGGCCCTGGGCGCGGCGACCGGCGCCGGCTTGGCGGCCTCGTAGAACTCCTCGCGCGGGGACTCGATCGCGCCGAGCGAGACGACCTCGCGCTTGAGGAACATGCCGAGCGTCCAGTCGGCGAAGACCCGGATCTTGCGGTTCCAGGTCGGCATCGCCATGCCGTGGTACGCGCGGTGCATGTACCAGGCGAGCCGGCCCTTGAGCTTGATCTTGGTCTTGCCCAGGACGATCATCGCGACGCCCTTGTGCAGGCCGAGGCCCGCGACGGCGCCCTTGTTGGCGTGGCTGTACTCCTTCTGCGGGAAGCCCCGCATGCCGGAGACCACGTTGTCGCCGAGCACCTTGGCCTGGCGCAGCGCGTGCTGGGCGTTCGGCGGGCACCAGGCGTTCTCGTTGCCGGCCTTGCGGCCGACCAGGTCCGGGACCTGGGCGTTGTCGCCCGCGGCCCAGATGTAGTCGGTGCCCTTGACCTGGAGCGTCGGCTCGCAGTCGACGTGGCCGCGGGGACCCAGCGGCAGGCCGAAGCGGGCCAGGGCCGGGTTCGGCTTGACGCCGGCCGTCCAGACGATGGTGTTGGAGTCGACCTCGAGGCCGTTCTTCAGCACCACGTGGCCGTCGACGCAGGACTCCATGGACGTGGACAGGTAGACCTCGACGCCGCGGCCCTCGAGGTGCTCCTTGCCGTACTTGCCGAGCTTGGGGCCGACCTCGGGGAGGATCTTGTCGGCGGCGTCGACGAGGATGAAGCGCATGTCCTCACGGGACACGTTGGTGTAGTACTTGGCCGCGTCCCGGGCCATGTCCTCGACCTCGCCGATGGTCTCCGCACCGGCGAAGCCGCCGCCGATGAAGACGAAGGTGAGCGCCTTGCGGCGGATCTCCTCGTCGGTGGTGGAGTCGGCCTTGTCGAGCTGCTCGAGAACGTGGTTGCGCAGGCCGATGGCCTCCTCGATGCCCTTCATGCCGATGCCCTGCTCGGCGAGGCCGGGGATCGGGAAGGTGCGGGAGACCGCGCCCATCGCGATGACCAGGTAGTCGAAGGGCAGCTCGTACGCCTCGCCCGTCAGCGGGGCGATCGTGGCGACCTTGCGGTCCTGGTCGATGGTGGTGACCCGGCCGGTGAGCACCTCCGCCTTGGGAAGCACGCGCCTGAGGGGGACGACGACGTGCCGGGGGGAGATGTTGCCGGCGGCGGTTTCGGGGAGGAAGGGCTGGTAGGTCATGTACGACCGGGGTCGACGACGGTGACGGTCGCCTCTCCGTAACGCATCTTCTTGAGGATGCGCCGAGCTGCGTACAGGCCTACGTACCCACCGCCTACTACGAGGATCCTGGGACGCTCCGTGGTGCTCATGCCATCGAGTATCCACCCGCCCCAGGGGGGTGGTTCGTGCGCCCCTTCACAAGCTCCGGTAAGGGCTGTGTTACCATCCGCCGCTCAGTGACGGAGATCATGGCGCCGGACGGGAACCAGCGTGTAGGGCGACCGGCTGTCAATGCCGCGTGAGCTGCTCCTCCGGCCCGCCGCCAGGGCCGCACCAGGGGCCGCCGCCCGGCCGCGGGGCCCGCCGCGAAGGCCCTCCTGAACGTGTTCAAAGGGCAGTTGAGCCCCAAAAGGGTCAACGGACGGCCTTTTGTCGTCCGAGAGGGCCCAATTCCTTGTGAAGAACTTCACGAACTTTCTCGCGGCGCCCTCCGGCGCCCGCCCCGGGACCCCCGAACGCGCTCGCACGTTAGCCGACCTGCTCAGTCGTCCCTAGGGTGCTCGGCAGAGAGAAAGGGGCCGCATGAGTCCGCACCGCCGCGCGACGGGGCTGCTCACCCACACCCCGGAGGCCGAGGACCTCCCGCTGCCGCAGTGGGCGCGGTGGCTGCCCGTGGCCCTGATCGCGCTGGCCGTCGTCATCGAGACGGCCACCCCCGCGGCCGTCACCGCCAACTCGCTGCTGGTCCTGAGCGCGATGATGGCCGCCTGCGTGTACTCCCTGCCCATGGTGGTGCTGCTGGCGGTGCTCAACAGCGCGGCCGGACTGCTGCTGCTGGTCACCCGGCAGCTGACGGACGACGGCGGCCACCGGCTCACGGACTATCTCGCCCTGCTCCTGCTCACCTGGTTCGCCGTGCCCCTGTCCGCCCTGCGGCTGTCGCTGCGCCGGCGGCTCGCCGGTGCCTGGAAGGCCGCCGAGTTCGCCCAGCGCGCCGTGCTGCCCCCGGTCCGGGCCTGGCTGGGCCGCATCTGGATCGCCGTGCGCTACGAGGCCGCCTCGCACTCGGCGGCCGTGGGCGGGGACCTGTACGCGGCCGAGCACACCCGGTACGGCGTACGGCTGCTCGTCGGCGACGTCCGCGGCAAGGGCCTGGACGCCATCCCGGCCGTGGCGGCCCTGGTGGGCAGCTTCCGGGAGGCGGCGCACCACACTCGGACGCTGCCGATGCTCGCCCGCCACCTCGACGAGGCCGTCACGCGGCACTTCCAGGACCTGGCCGCCGTCCGCGCCGGGCAGGGGGCGGCCGGTGCCCGGGAACGGACGGCGAGCGGTTCATCACCGCGGCCCTCGCCGAGATCCCGCCGGGCGAGACCGAGGTGCGGCTGCTGAGCCGGGGCCACTGCCCGGCGTACCTCGCCGACGAGGCCGGGGTCCGGGAGTGGGCGCCGGCCGACACCGGGCTCCCGCTCGGGCTCGGCGAGCTGGACCCGGGCCCCTGGGCGTACGAGACCCGCCCCTTCGGCCCCGGCGGGCTGCTGCTGCTGTGCACCGACGGCCTGCTGGAGGCCCGGGACGGCGACGGCGTGTTCTTCTCCCCCGAGGAGGGGCTGCGCACCGCCTGGCGGCAGGGACCGCCGACCACGGTGGAGACCCTGGCCCGCCTGGTCCACCGGCATGCGGGCGGCATGCTCGCCGACGACCTGGCGCTGATGGCCGTCACCGTCGCCGAGCGACCGCCCCGCCGCCGAGCCGCTGACCAGGCCGCTGACCGGGCCGCTGACCGGGCCGCTGACCGGGCCGCTGACCGGGCCGCTGACCGGGCCGGCCCGCGGCCCCGCGACAGCGCCCGGCGCCGCCCGGCCCGTCCCGGCCCGACCTGCCCGTCCCGTCCGGCCCGACCGGTCGGACCGGTCGGACCGGTCGGACCGGTCCGACCGGATCCGGTCAGGACACCGACCAGGCGATGCCGTCCAGGATGTCGTGCTCGCTGACGACGACCTCCTCGGCGCCCATCCGCTCCATGACCGCCAGCAGCACCAGGGCGCCGGCCGCGATCACGTCGACGCGGCCCGGGTGCATGGAGGGGATCGCGGCGCGCTCGGCGTGGGTGGAGTGCAGCAGCCGGCGGGAGATCTCGCGGACCCGGTCCAGGCCGATCCGGGAGTGGTGGATGGCCGCCGAGTCGTACTCGGGCAGGTCCAGGGCGATCGCCGCGACCGTCGTCACCGACCCGGCCAGCCCCACCAGCGTGCGCGCCTCGCGCAGCGGCACGGTCCGCTCGGCCAGGTCGAGGGCCGCCTCGATGTCGGCCCGCATGGCGGCGATCTGCTCCTCGGTGGGCGGGTCGGTCACCTCGCCGTCCCGGACCAGGTGGCGCTCGGTCATCCGGACGCAGCCCACGTCGACGGAGCGGGCGGCGCGCACCCGGTCGTCGCCGACGACGAACTCGGTCGAGCCGCCGCCGATGTCCACCACCAGGAAGGGCCGGTGCAGATCCGCCCGCCCGGTCAGTTCCCTGGTGGCGCCGGTGAAGGAGAACTCGGCCTCCTGGTCGCCGGTGATCACCTCCGGCTCGACGCCGAGGATGTCCACGACACCGCGGACGAACTCGTCCCGGTTCTCGGCGTCGCGGGAGGCGGAGGTGGCCACGAAGCGCACCCGTTCGGCGCCGTGCTCCTTGATGACCTCGGCGTACTCGCGGCACGCGGCGAAGGTCCGCTCCAGCGCCTCGGGGGCCAGCCGGCCGGTGCGGTCGACGCCCTGGCCGAGCCGCACGATCGTCATGCGCCGGTCGAGGTCGGTCAGCTCGCCGGTGGCCGGATCGGTGTCGGCGACCAGCAGCCGGATGGAGTTCGTACCGCAGTCGACGGCGGCGACCCGGGTCACTGTGCGTCCTCCCCGTTCGCCCCGTTCCCGTTCCCGGACCCGTCGCCGGCCGGGCCCTGGTCCTGGGCCGGGTCCTGGTCCTGGTCCTGGTCCTGGTCCTGGGCCTGCTCCTGGTCCTGGGCCTGCTCCTGGCCGGTGGCCGTCACGCACGGCCCCTTGCGCCACCACTCGGGCAGCATCGCCAGCGCCTCGTCGCCCAGCGGGTTGACGCCGGGACCGGCCGCCAGCGAGTGGGCGACCAGCACGTGCAGGCACTTCACCCGGTCCGGCATGCCGCCCGCGCTGGGGAAGTTCTTCAGCTCCTCGATCTCGTCGCGGCGCCGGATGTAGTCCTCGTGCGCGGCCCGGTAGGCGGCGGCCAGCACCGGGTCGGCGGCCAGCCGCTCGGTCATCTCCTTCATCACGCCGTTCGCCTCCAGCGTCCCGATCGCCGAGGAGGCGCGCGGGCACGTCAGGTAGTACAGCGTCGGGAAGGGCGTGCCGTCGGGCAGCCGGGGGGCCGTCTCCACGACGTCGGGCTGCCCGCAGGGGCACCGGTGGGCGATGGCGCGCAGCCCGCGCGGCGGACGCCCGAGCTGCTGCTTGAAGGCCTCGACGTCCGCGTCCGTGGGCTCGGTGCGCGGGGTGGGCGGCGGGGGCGTTTCCATGGCTGTCTTCAGGGTGTCTTTCTGTCTGGTCGGTGTCGGGCGCCCGCCGGCCTCGGGGTCGGGCGCGCCGGGCGTCGGGCCGGCCCGGGCGGCTCAGCGGTCGGCGGCGTCGGCCTTGTCCACCCCGTCCAGGAGGTTGCGGTAGAAGGGGCGGTCGGCCGCGCCGAGGCCGGTGCGGGACTTCCTGGCCGGGTCGGGGTTGCGCATGATGTACCCGGTCTCCCCGGGCAGCACGTAGTGCAGCCGCAGCCGGATCTGCTGGGCCGCGTACGCGTCGTCCTGCCAGCGCGCCTTGAGGTCGCGCAGTTCCTCGACCCGCTGCGCGGCCCGCGCCTTCTGCCGTTCGAGGTCGGCGATCTCGGCGCGCTGGGCGATGTACTGCCGCAGCGGGTAGGCCAGGGCCACCACGAGCGAGCAGACCACCAGCGCCAGCAGCGCCGCCCGGCCGGTCAGCCGCGAACGGCGGGCCTGGCGCCTGGTCTGCGAGCGGTAGACCCGGGCCGCGGTCTGCTCCCCCAGCAGCCGGATCCTGGTCGCGGTGGAGAAACGGTCCCGGTCCTTCACGGCCATCTCGCTTCCGCCTCCCGTGCACGCGCGTACGTCCCCGCACACGGTACGGGACCGGGTACGGGGACGTACGGACGACGCTGCCTTCTACCGGGCCGGTCAGCCCTTGAAGCGCGGGAAGGCGCTGCGGCCGGCGTACACCGCGGCGTCGTCGAGGATCTCCTCGATGCGCAGCAGCTGGTTGTACTTGGCGACGCGCTCGGAGCGGGCCGGGGCGCCGGTCTTGATCTGGCCGCAGTTGGTGGCGACGGCCAGGTCGGCGATGGTGACGTCCTCGGTCTCGCCGGAGCGGTGGGACATCATGCACTTGAAGCCGTTGCGCTGGGCCAGCTCGACGGCGTCCAGCGTCTCGGTGAGCGAGCCGATCTGGTTGACCTTGACGAGCAGGGCGTTGCCGGCGTTCTCGTCGATGCCGCGCTGGAGGCGCTCGGGTTGGTGACGAACAGGTCGTCGCCGACGAGCTGGACCTTGTCACCGAGCTCGGCGGTGATGGTCTTCCAGCCCTCCCAGTCCTCCTCGTTCAGCGGGTCCTCGATGGAGACCAGCGGGTAGGCCTCGACCAGCTCCGCGTAGTACGCGGTCATCTCGGCGGCGGTGCGCTCCTTGCCCTCGAAGACGTACACGCCGTCCTTGTGGAACTCGCTGGCGGCCACGTCCAGGGCCAGGGCGACCTGCTCGCCGGGGGTGTAGCCGGCCTCCTTGATGGCCTCGATGATCAGGTCGAGGGCGGCGCGGTTGGAGTCCAGGTTCGGGGCGAAGCCGCCCTCGTCGCCGAGGCCGGTGGACAGGCCCTTGTTCTTCAGGACCTTCTTCAGGGTGTGGTACACCTCGGTGCCCCAGCGCAGGGCCTCGGAGAAGGACTCCGCGCCGATCGGGGCGATCATGAACTCCTGGATGTCCACGTTGGAGTCGGCGTGCGCGCCGCCGTTCAGGATGTTCATCATCGGCACCGGCAGCAGGTGCGCGTTGGGGCCGCCCAGGTAGCGGAAGAGCGGCAGGTCGCTGGCCTCGGAGGCGGCGTGGGCCACGGCGAGGGAGACGCCGAGGATGGCGTTGGCGCCGAGGGAGCCCTTGTTGTCGGTGGCGTCCAGATCGAACATGGCCTGGTCGATCAGGCGCTGCTCGGTGGCGTCGTAGCCGACCAGCTCCGGGCCGATCTGCTCGATGACGGCCAGGACGGCCTTCTCGACACCCTTGCCGAGGTAGCGGTTCGAGTCGCCGTCGCGGAGCTCGATGGCCTCGAAGGCGCCGGTGGAGGCGCCGGACGGGACGGCGGCACGACCCGTGCTGCCGTCGTCGAGGCCGACCTCGACCTCGACCGTGGGGTTGCCTCGGGAGTCCAGGATTTCCCGGGCTACGACGACGTCGATGGACGGCACGAGCATCTCCTTCGTGGAATGTGACGCTGTTGGGCAGGTCCGCGGTGGCTGTGCGGGCCGGCCGTGGGGCTCTGCGGGATGAGCCTAACCGGCTCCGGGCGATCGGCCAGCCGGTCACCCACCCTGTGGACAGAACCGAGAGTAAATTGTTTCCGAACGGAACAAATGATCCGGGCCAACGGACAGGACAACGGACGGGCCGACGGACACCCGCCCCGGACACGGGCCCGCCCCGGTGTGTACGGGGGAACACACACCGGGGCGGGAGACTGCGGGCCGCTGCCTACTTCAGGTGCAGCTGCTGGCCCGGGTAGATCAGGTCGGCGTCCTGGACGATGTCGTCGTTCAGCTGGAAGAGCTTCTCCCAGCCGCCCTCGACGCCCTTCTCCTCGGCGATGGAGCTGAGGGTGTCGCCCTTGACGACCTTGTACTCGCCGTCGCCCTTCTTGACCTTCTTGCCGGTCGGGGTGGTGACGGTCTTCTTGCTCTCCTCGGCCTTGGGCGCGGCCGGGCGCTCCTGCGAGCGGGAGGCCGGCTGCTCGGCCTGGCGGTTCTCGGTGCCGGAGGCGGTGCTGCCGCCCTCCGAGGCACCGGTGGAGCCGGTGGAGCCGGTGGAGCCGCCGCCGGTGTACGGCGTGCTGGAGAGGTTCTTGCCACAGACCGGCCAGGCACCCTTGCCCTGGCCCGCGAGGACCTTCTCGGCGATCTCGATCTGCTGCGCCTTGGTGGCCTGGTCGGCGGTGGCCGCGTACTGGGTGCCGCCGTAGCCGGCCCAGGTGGAGGCGGAGAACTGCAGACCGCCGTAGTAGCCGTTGCCGGTGTTGATGGACCAGTTGCCGCCGGACTCGCACTGGGCGACGGCGTCCCACTCGGAGGCGGTGGCGGCGGAGGCGTTGCCGGCCGCCATCAGCGGGGCGGCGACGGCGGCGCCGGTGACACCGGCGACGGCGATGGCGCGGGTGGCCTTGGACGGACGACGGTGCTTGCCCTTGCCGGAAAACAGCATGGATGGATCCCCTCACCGACGCCTGCGAGGTGAGCTGTCGGGTTCGGGCCGGTGGAATTGCCCGGCCGGGTTCCTCACGGAACTCGGCTTCACCCCTAGCCGCTCGGACGCAACCGCCCTGTACGGCACCTACCTTGGGTCCCCCGCTCCTGCCTACGGCGCTTGACGCGACGACTGTTCCCGGACGGCCGCTGGCAGGATTCGGCGTTGCGGCAGCCGGGGCCCGCGGTGGCGAGCGGTCATGACCGTAGACACGCGCTCCGCGGATTTTCAAAGACGATCAGGGCTTCTGAGACCTATCTCTCACGGCATTTAAACCGGACATCAAGCCCGAACCGTGACACGAACTCCCGTTACTTTTCGCCCGATTCGACACTCACTGCAAGCGTCTGACCGGGCAGGATGTGGTCCGGGTCGGCACCGACCGTCTCCCGGTTGGCGGTGTAGAGCGCCCGCCATCCGCCGCTCAGCTCAAGGGAGTCGGCGATGCCCCAGAGGCTGTCGCCGGAGCGGACGGTGTACGTCCCGTCGGCGGCGTCCCGTGCGGCCGCGTCGCCGCGCGAGGCGTGCCGCCCGGCGGACCCGCCCGTACGGCCGTCCGCGGAGCCCTCGTCCGCGCTCTCGCCGCGGTGCCGGCCGGTGCCGGCCTGGCCCGTGTCGGTCAGCCCCGAAGAACCGGCACTCTGCCCGGAGTTGTCCGGGTCGTCGCTCTTCGTCCGGGACGGGTCCGCCGACGGGTCGGCGGAGGCGCCGGCCGATGCACCGTTTCCGCCGGACGTGTCGGACTCGACCGATTCGTTCCCCGCGTCCGCGGGAGTGCCGGAGGGGCGGTCGGGGAGGGGGACGCGCCGGGGTCCGTGGCCGAGGAGGCGTCAGGAGCGGGTGTGGAGCCGGACTCCGGGACGTCTCGGCGCCCGACGGGCCCGAGGAGTCCGAAGTGCCCGAAGAGTCCGTCGTGGGCGAGGTGGGGGTGGCGGGCGGGGCGGACGGCTCCGCCGAACCGTCGTCGGCGGTGCCGCCGCCGACCGCCGAGGGCGAGTCGTTCTCGAGACCGGCGAGCAGTCCGCAGGTGGGCCAGGCGGTGATGCCCTCGGCCGCGAGCAGCTTCTCGGCCACTCTGATCTGCTGCGACCGGCTGGCCTGGTCGGCGCTCGGGGCGTAGTCGAGCCCGCCGTACCTCTCCCAGTTCTCCTGGGTCAACTGCAGGCCGCCGTAGTAGCCGTTGCCGCTGTTCTGGCTCCAGGCGCCGCCGGTCTCGCACTCGGCGACACGGTCCCACGTCGTGCCGTCGGCCGCGCTGGCACCGGAGGCTCCGAGGAGCGGGATCGCGATGGCGGAGCCGGTGACTCCGGCCGCGACGACGAGGGCCGGGGCCTGGCGGGGGCGGCGGTGACGACCGTTCCCGGAGAGCATGCGAAGACCTTTCGGAGACAGCACTGACCGGCGCGGCGGGTGGCGCTCGGGCGCCGCGCTGATCCGTGAACGTATAGGCAGACGATCACTTGTCACAAGTTCATGCCGCGCAGATCACGTGAAGATCACAAAGTTGAGCGTGTGTCACCTTTGTGTGGACGGCGGGGTCTTCCCGCCCGGTTCACGCGGGGTTCACGGAGCGGGCGTGAAGGACACGGGCAGGGTGCGCAGCCCGCGCATGATGAGCCCGCCGCGCCAGCGCAGGTCGGCGGGGTCCTCGGCCAGGCGGAGGTCGGGCAGGCGGGTCAGGAGTGTGGCGAGCGCCGTCTGGCCCTCCAGCCGGGCCAGCGGGGCGCCGAGGCAGTAGTGGATGCCGTGGCCGTATCCGAGGTGCTGGTTGTCCCGGCGGGCGAGGTCGAGGGTGTCGGGTTCCGTGAACCGCTCCGGGTCCCGGTCGGCGGCGGCGAGCACGACGAGGACGGGATCGCCGGGGCGATGTCCTGCCCGCCGATGGAGAGCGGGCGGGTGGCGAACCGCCAGGTGGCCAGCTCCACCGGGCCGTCGTAGCGCAGGAGTTCCTCGACGCCGGTCTCCAGCAGGCCTCGGTCCCCGGCGGCCAGGGACCGCTGGAGGCGCGCCCGCTGCCCGGGGTGGGTGAGCAGGGCGTAGGTGCCGTTGCCGATGAGGTTCACGGTCGTCTCGAAACCAGCGAAGAGCAGGATGAAGGCCATCGCCGCGGCCTCGTTCTCGGTGAGGTGCTCGCCGTGGTCGGAGGCGCGGATGAGGCCGGAGATGAGGTCCTCGCCGGGGACCGGGTCGGCGGGCAGCGCCTCGCGCTTGCGGTGGATGAGGTCGGCGAGGTAGCCGCGCATCTTCTTCACCGAGCGGGCGACGCCGCCGCGGGCCCCTTGCCGTGCCGGATCATCATGCCCGCCCAGTCCCGGAAGTCGTCCTGGTCCTCGCGCGGGACGCCGAGCATGTCGCAGATGGCGTAGATGGGCAGGGGAAGGCGAACTCGTGGATGAGGTCGGCGGAGCCGTTCGGCGCGAACCGGTCGATGAGGCCGTCGGCGAGTTCCTGCACCCGGGGCGCGAACTCGGCGACGCGGCGGGGGTGAACGCCTTGCTGACCAGCCGGCGCAGCCTGGTGTGGTCCGGCGGGTCGATGTTGAGCAGATGGGTCATCAGCTCGGCCTTGCGCTCGCCGGGGATGCCGGTCCTGCCCTTGGCGTGCGCGGGCTCGGCGTGGTGCGCGGGGTTCTTCGACAGCCGCGGGTCGGCGAGCGCCTGCCGGGCGTCGGCGTACCGGGTGACCAGCCATGCCTCGACCCCGCTGGGCAGCCGCGTCCACCGCACGGGGGCGTGCTCGCGCAGCCAGGCGTAGGCGGGGTAGGGGTTGCTCGCGAACTCCCAGGTGAACAGCTCGGGAGCGGGGGTGGTGGCGGGAGCGGGGTGGTGCGGGAGGGCTCGGGCTGGCGCTGGTCGGTCACCCCTCGACGGTATACGCCCCTGCGGAGGCCCCCGCCCGACGCCCGCGCCCGGGGGCCGGCCCGGCGGAACGCCGCACCGGCGCGCGCCGGCCGGTCCCGCGCCACCACACCGGCCCCGCGCCGGCAGCAGGCCGGGAGACGGCCGGGCAGCGGCGTGGGTCGGGAGCGGGCCGGACCGGCACCGGCCTTGCCCAGGGGGCCGGCCGGACTGGCACCGGCCTCGCCCGGGGGCCGGCCGGGCAGCGGCACGGGTCAGGTGCGGGTCTCCGTCTCGCGGATCGCGTCCCGGTAGGCGCGGGCCGCCGCGCGCAGGGCCGCCTCGGGGTCCACGCCCTGCGCCTCGGCGCGGACGGCGAGCGCCAGCAGGTCGTAGCCGATGCCCTCCACCGGGGGCAGCGGGACGTCGAGGCCGGCGGTGCGGGCGCGGGAGGCGAGCTTCGCGGCGAGGGCCAGGCCGGGCTGGCCGAGCGGGACGCCCTCGGTGACGGAGGTGCGCCGCTTCTCCACCGCCTTGGTGCGCAGCCAGTGCTCCTTGACCTCCTCGGGGTGGTGGCGGTCTCGTCCCCGAAGACGTGCGGGTGGCGGTGGACGAGCTTGGCGACGATGCCGCCGGCCACGTCGTCGATGGAGAACGGGGCCTCCTCGTCCTCCTCCGCGATCCGCGAGTGGAAGATCACCTGGAGCAGGACGTCGCCCAGTTCCTCGCGCAGCTCCTCGCGGTCGCCGTCCTCGATGGCCTCGACGAGTTCGTACGCCTCCTCGATGCCGTACTTCGCCAGGCCCTTGTGGGTCTGCTGCGACGACCAGGGGCACTCGGCGCGGATGCGGTCCATCACCTGCACCAGGTCGAGCAGGCGCGCACCCGGCAGGTCGTAGGAGGCGGGGAGCAGCTCCAGCTCCGGCATGCGGACGCGCCCGGAGCCGGCCAGCCGGGCCAGGCCGTCGGTGAGGGCCGGCTCGCCCTCGCCGGTGGCCACGACCACGACCGTGCGGCCGCCGGCGCAGTCCTCGACCAGCTGCTCCGCGGACGGGGCCGCCTCGTCGACCGGTATGCCGGCCTCGCGCAGATACGGCAGCTGCGGGTGGGCGCCGTCCGCGCACAGCACGCGGTCGGCGGCGCGCAGCGCCTGCCAGGCGGGCCAGGACAGCAGGCCGGGCGCGACCCGGTGGCTGGTGGTGAGCAGGACGACCCGGCCGGGGTCGGACACGGGGCCGGTGGCGGCGGCTTCGGGGCTCGGTGCGTTCACACCACCGAACGTAACGCACGCCGCCGACGGTCATCCGCGTCGTCCACAGGGCTGCGCGACCGGGGGCCGGGCCGGGGTCACGCCGTCTGTCCGGTCCCGGCCCGCGTGGTCTCCCGCAGCCACGGCGTCGCTGCGTCGACGCGGCTGCTCTTCTCCGCGTCCCAGCTGCCGTAGCGCGGGTTGAGGTCGACACCGAGCTGCTCGGAGGCCTTGGACAGGGCCTGCCAGAAGGCGGGCTGCCCGGTCTCGGTGCCGAGGTGCTCGGCGAGCTTCTGGGCCTCCAGCTGGAGGCGGAGGTTCTCCTCGAGGCGCTCGGGCGCGATGCCGTACTGCTGGAGCCAGACCGTCTCCAGCGCCTCGGCGCCGCCGGCCTGCTTCTCCAGGCCGTCGCGCATCTCCTGGACCTCCTTGCGGCTGACGGTCACGCCGGCCTCGCGGGCGGCGTGGTGCAGCACCCGGTCCAGGACCATTCCGTGCAGGGTGTCGCGGCTCAGGCTGCCCGTGCGGGCGACGGCCTGCTCGTACTGGGCCTCGTCCCGGACGGCCGCCCGCTGCGCGGCCCGCACCTCGCCGACCCGGTCCTCCAGCTGTGCGACGGTGATCCGCTGGCCGCCGACGACGGCCGCCGCCCCGGGATGCGCGTCGCTTCCGCAGGCGGTCAGGAGGGGCGCCGCCGCGGCGATCGCGGCGGTGAGGAGGAGCGCGGTGCGACGACGGCGGTGCAAGGGAACCTCCCGGTGGAGATTGTGCGACGGTGCACAAGGTCTTGCGGTGATCGATCCTAGGCAGTGGCCAGGCATTGGCCAACCCATTCGACCAACGATTCACCGGGTCTTCCGGCACCGCCGCGCCGGGCGGGGACCGGCGTCAGCCGCGGACCTGCCCGAGCCACTCCAGGGTGCGCCGCAGCTCCGCCGCGAGCGGGTGGCCGGGGCCGTGCGCGTGCTCCACGTCGTGCAGGAGCCTGGCCAGCGTCGGGTGGGCGGCGGCGCGGTCGCCGAGGGCCAGCAGGAGCAGGCCGATGCGGCGGCGCAGGTCGAAGGCGAGGCCGGGGTCGTCGGCGGCGACGTACTGGTTCTCGTAGTACGGCAGCAGCGCGCGGTACTCGGCGAGGGCCGCCGCCGGTTCGCCGAGCTGCTCCAGGCACTGCGCGGCGTCGTAGCGGTGGCGCAGGGACTGGGGGTCGGCCGGGCCGGCCTCGGCGGCGCGCTCGTCGGCGAGGCGGCGCAGTTCGGGCAGGGCGCGCCGGTACTGGCCGTCGTCGAGCAGGGTGGCGGCGTACTGCTTGCGCAGGGTGCGGACCACCGGGGAGCGCTCGCCGTGCTGCTCGGCGGCGGCGGGCAGGATCGCGCCGAGGATGTCCACGGCCTGCGTGATCCGGCCCTCGCCGAGGAGCCGCTTGACCTCGTCGACGGCCCGGGCGACGTCCGGTTTCCCGGCCTCCTCGACCGGCGGGACGGGCGCGGGCCGCGGTGCGGGGGTGCGGGCCCGGTCCGGCCAGGGGCGTGCGGGCGGACGAAGGGGCGGGTGGGGTCCAGGGGCCCTCCGGTGGGCACGCCCCGTGCGGGCAGGAGCAGCGCCAGGTGCTCGTACACCTCCTGTGCCGAGCCGGGGCGGTGCTGCGGGTCCTTGGCGAGCAGGCGCAGGACGAGGGCCTCCAGCGCCTCGGGGACCTCGGGCCGGATGCGGCGCACCGGCAGCGGCGGTTCGTACAGGTGGCGGTGGAGGACGCCG
The DNA here is from genome assembly GCA_003248315.1 of Streptomyces sp. SW4. Classification (GTDB taxonomy): domain Bacteria; phylum Actinomycetota; class Actinomycetes; order Streptomycetales; family Streptomycetaceae; genus Streptomyces. The sequence goes on along the minus strand of QKWM01000004.1, from coordinate 2,822,322 downwards.
AGCGCCGTGGAGCCCGCGAACGGGACGTCGCCGCTGAGCAGTTCGTGCAGGAGCACGCCGAGCGCGTACAGGTCGGTGTACGGGCCGACGGCTCCGCCCATCGCCTGCTCGGGGGCCATGTAGGCGGGCGAGCCGATGGGCGAGCCGGTGTGGGTCAGGCGGGTGGTGTCGTTGTCCATGACGGAGGCGACACCGAGGTCGAGGACGGTGACCGTGCCGTCCTGCTTCACCATCACGTTCCGCGGTTTGAGGTCGCGGTGGACGATCGGCACGGCGTGCACGGCGCTGAGCACGGCGCACAGCTGCGCGGCGACCGCGACCGCCCACTGCCACGGGTACGGGGTGTGCTCGGCGAGGTGGTCGGCGAGGTCGGCTCCGTCGACGTACTGCATGACGAGGAACAGCTCCTCGCCCTCGCTGCCGGCGTCGTGCACCGTGACCAGGCCGGGGTGGTCGACCTGCGCGGTCACCCGGCACTCGCGCACGAACCGGCGGCGCAGTTCGTCGGCCTCCTGGCCGGCGACCCGGTCGGGGCGCAGCAGCTTCACCGCGACGCGCCGGTCGAGCCGCTGGTCGTAGGCGGTCCAGACCTGGCCCATGCCGCCCTGGCCGATGAGCGTGGACAGCTCGTAACGCCCGGCGACGACGCGTCCTGTCGTCAGGGTCACCGTCCGCCCTCGCCGGTGCCGTGGCCGCCGCCGTGCCGGCGGAGGTAGTCGCTGAGTTCGTCGAGTTCGGCGCGCACCTGCTCGATGCGGGCCGGGGCGGGCCGCTGCGGGGGCGGCGTGGCGCTCCGCGGCGGCTGCGGGGCGGGGGGCTGGGGCGCCTGCGCCCGGGGGGCCGTCGGCGGCTGCGGCACGGGCGGCTGCGGGGTGTGCGGGGGCGGCGGGGCGAGGTGCTGCGGGAGGGTCTGAGCGTACGGCTGCGGGGGCGGGGTGTGCGGGTAGCCGTAACCGGCCGGGTGCTGGGGAGGTATGGGTCCGGCGTACTCCGGCGACTGGTAGTGCCGGACGTCGGCGTAGAGGAACCAGCCCGCGCAGAAGCAGGCGTTGAGCAGCAGGATGATCATCCCCGTGGTGCCCGCCGGGGTGCTGAAGTCGTCGGTGTCGTCGGTGGCGAGCAGGCCGAAGCTGACCACCATGACGGCGACGGTGGCCCCGAAGACCCACCACTCGCGCGGGCGCCGGGCGACGATCGCGGCCCACAGCGTCGACACCCAGGCGAGGAACCCGATGCTGAGCAGCGGCAGGGCCACGAAGAGGACGCGCAGCACGACCAGCACCGCGGTCGAGGGCCGACGCCGTGGCGGTGGCGGCGGCCAATAGCCCTGGCCGTGCATGACTGCTCCCGGATTACCTGATGAGACCGGACGGAAACGTGTGGGGTCGAGCGTATAGGCCGACACGGACAACGGGTCCCGGGTTGTACCGAACCGTTGTCGTACTGATCACTTCGCCCCGTGCGTGCCGTCAGTCGGGCGCCACCGAGCCGTCCGTGAGGCCGTCGTACATGCCGCGCACCAGCTGCTCGCCGAGCCTGCCCGCCCGGCGCAGCGCGCGCTCGAACTCGTCGAGGGCGCGGAACCGGGCGCCGTAGCGGCGCTGTTGGTCCAGCGGCAGCCGGGGCAGCTGCAGGCGGCGCACGTCGAGCCGGGTGGCCGTGGAGGCGTAGCTGCTGGCCTGCCGGTGGTTGGCGCTGCCGCGCAGGAACCCGGCGAGGAACCAGGGGTCGAGGGCGGCGGGGTCCGGGCGCAGCAGCACCAGGTTGCGGCCGAGGACGGCGCCGGCGGCGGTGTCGTCGACGACGCGGGCGACGGTCCCGCCGCCGAGGACGGGGACGACGACGTCGCCGGGTTCGGTGAGCACGGCCTCCTCGTCGCTCTCGGGGAGCGTACCGGAGGGAGCGGTGCCGGCGAGGACGTCGTGGTCGGTGAGCACGGGCACGCGCGCGTGGCCGCCGTGTCCGCCGGTGCGCAGCACCAGGGCCCGGCCGCGGGCGAGTTCGCCGACGGTGGTCTGCGGCCAGCGGGGTGCGGGCCGGCCGGTGTCGGCGGGCGGCGGGGTCAGGTCGGCGGCCAGCCGCAGGGTCTCGCCGAGCCGCTCGCGCAGGTCCGTGAGCCGGCCGGCGCCGTCGGCGGCGGCCGGGGGCGGCAGATGGCGGGCCGGGGCCAGGTCGACGTCGTCGTCGAGGAGGTCGATGACGGGCAGGGAGCGGGCCAGGCCCGGCCGTTCGTCGAGGCGTCCGGCGCGGTCGTGGGCGCGCCAGGCGTCGAGGACGGCCTCCCGCACGGCCCGCCAGTCGGGCCCGCCGCGCCCCTCCCCCGCGAACCGTCCGACGTCGGCGAGGAGCAGCTCGGGCTGCCCGGACGCCCGGCCGGGCCGGCGCAGCACCCACAGGTGCAGCGGGATGTTGTACGGCGGCGCCGCGCCGGCCGGCAGGGCGACGACGGCCCGCAGCGCCCCCCGGCGCAGCAGGTCGGCGCGGATCCGGCGGCCGGAGCGGCGGGAGGCGGCGGCGGGCGGCATGAGCAGGACGGCCGTCCCGCCGTCCACCAGCCGGGCCAGCGCGTGCTGCACCCAGGCCAGTTCGGACTCGGTGCGAGCCGGGAAGCCGTACTCCCAGCGCGGGTCGTAGGCGAGTTCGTCGTGGCCCCAGTTGCGCTCGTTGAAGGGCGGATGGCACAGCACGGCGTCCGCGCGCAGCCCGGGGTGGGCGTCGGCGCGCAGGGTGTCGCCGGCGGCGGCGTGCACACCGGCGCGGGTGTGCAGGGCGAGGCGGAGCGCGGTGAGGGCGGCCAGGTCGGGGCGGTGTCCTGGGCGTACAGCTCCTGGCCGGGGCGGGCGCCGGGGCCCGGGGTGGCGCCCGGGGAGGCTGCGGCGCCCGGGGAGGCCGAAGCGCTTCCGGGGGCCGCGGCGTTCGCGGACGCGGCGGCGCGGAGCAGGGCGCCGGTGCCGCAGGCCGGGTCGAGGACGGTACGGGCGGGGCCGGCCAGATCGGCCATGAGACCGGCGAGTTCGGCGGGCGTGAGCGTGTACTGGCGCGGGTTGGCGTCCAGATGCCGCCCGAGCAGGAACTCGAAGGTCTGCCGGGCACCCAGCTCGGCGGCCAGCTCGGCGACGCCGCGCAGCAGGGGCGCGGAGGGCAGCAGCTCGGCCTCGCCGGGGCCGTGCAGGGCGGGCGGGGTGTGCACCGGCGGGGCGGCGGCCGGGGTGATGAGCGCCGGGTCGGTCGTCGCCGGATCGGGCACCACCGGGGCGGACGCAACCGGATCGGTCGTCGCCGGATCGGTCGTCGCCGGATCGGTCGTCGCCGGGGCGGTCGTCGTGGTGGCGGCCGGCGCGGACGTGCTGCCGGCCGTCATCGGCGCGGAGGGGTGCTCGGCGGTGGCCGGCCGGGGCCCGAAGCGGGGTGCGAGCACCTCGTCCAGGGCGCCGGGCAGCAGCGCGGCGAGCCGCTCGTCGGAGCCGGCGCTCAGCTCCAGCCAGCGGGTGGGGCGGTCGTGGATGAGCAGCAGCAGGCACCCGGCGTGCGTCAGCGCGGTGACCGCTCCGCCGGGGTGGCCGACGAGCTGCTGCCAGACGCGTTCCCGCAGGGGCACCTCGGCGAGCTTGCCGTTGTCGCGCAGCCAGGCCTCCACCTCGGCCAGGGCGAAGGACGGGCTGGTCTCGGTGCCGCCGACCGGCTTCGGGAAGTCCGCGTGCCGGCGGCGCCAGTTGCTCACCGCCGCACGGCCGACCCCGGCGAGCCGGGCGATGCCCGCCGCGGTCACCTCCGTCGCGGTGTCCCGCGCCCGCCGGTGCCGCGCCCGCTCGTCCCGCTCGTCCCGCTGCTCCCGCACCCGCGCCGCTCCCCTCGTCCCGTGTGTGGCGACGAGCATACCGGCGACCTCGCGATCCCGTCGTTCACATGCGTGCACAGCCCTCTTCCTGTGAACCGTGTTGACTCAGTTCACATGCTCTGCTCTTATTGACCCCGCGAACGAGCGGCCGTCGGACGGAGACGGTCACGGCTTCGGGAGGGGACACAGCCATGGGCATGAAGGGCAGGGTCGCGCTGGGCGCCGTCGTGGGGATCGTCGTGATCGGCGCCGTCTCGGCGACCGGCGGCGACGGGGACGGCGGCACCGGCGGCGCGGGCGGCTCCTCGGCGTCCGCGCAGCGGCAGGCGGGCGGCGCCGGGGGCGGCGGCACCGCCGGGGACACGGGAAAGAAGGCCGCGTTCGCGGGGACGGCGACCACCGGGTCGGCACCGACCTGAAGCCGGGCACCTACCGCACCACCGGCAACGACGACGGCCTGTGCTACTGGGAACGCGCCGAGGACGCCTCGGGCGAGGCGGACTCGCTGCTGGCCAACGACAACGTCAGCGGCACGTCCTACGTCACCGTCAAGCCCACCGACAAGATCTTCAGGTCGAGCGGCTGCAACGACTGGGAGGCCGTCGACCCGAAGGCCAAGGGCTCACCGGCGTCCGCAATGGCCGGGGACGGCGGCATGTTCGCCGTGGGCCGGGACATCGCCCCCGGCACGTACCGGTCCGCCGGCAACACCGACGACATGTGCTACTGGGAGCGTGCCAAGGACGCCGAGCACGGTCTCGACTCGATCATCGCGAACGGGAACGCGACCGGGACGGCCGTGGTCACCATCAGCGCCTCGGACGGCTACTTCAAGACCACCGGCTGCAAGGACTGGAAGAAGACCGGCTGATGCCCGCCGGCGGCGCCGGGCCGTTCCGACGCCCCTGCCGGCGGGACCGGGGTGTTCACAGGGCGTGCCGCACCCACACGTTGGGTTCGACGTACACGGCGTAGCCGCGTTCCGGCTCGCAGCGCACCGGGACCAGGGCGCCGGGCACCTCGACGTCGCCCGCCTCGTCGAAGGGCAGGCCGGTCCAGCGGCGCCACCTCTCCAGCGAGGCGCCGACCGTCATCGAGGCCGGAGCCACCGAGTCGACGGTGCCACCGGCCCGGACGTGCACGCGCAGCCACGGGTCGTGGGGCAGCCCGTCGGGGCGGACCCGGCGCACGTACTCCTCGATCGGCGTGCGGGGTTCGAGGTGCTTGGCGCTGGGCCGCACCGGCGCGACGACCTCCCGGAAGCCGCGGGCACGGGCGTTGTCCCGCATGGCCGAGAGCATCAGGGCGGACAGCCCCCGCCCCTGGGCGTGCGGGGCGACGGTGACGGAGACGGCGCTCACGGTGTCGGGCCGGATCCCGCGGCGCAGGTCGGCGAAGGCCCACACGAGGATCTCGTCCCAGCCGCGGTCGGGCAGCGTCCCGCGCCCCTCGGTGTGCAGGGCGAACGGCACGCTGTGGGCGTGCGCGACGACCTCGCCGCGCTCGTCCTCGGCGAACTGCACGTACTCGGGCAGCTCCAGGGAGATGCGCGGGTAGTGGGCGTTGCCGGCCAGGTCCTCGGTGTTGAACTCCGGCCAGGAGTCGGCCATGGCGAGCACCGCGTCACGCATCTCGGGCCGGTCGGCCAGACTCGAAACCTTGAACTCCATGCGGTCACCGTAGCCAGCACGCCGGGGGCCGGGAAACGGATTTGCGGGCGCGGGCCGCTCCGCCGGCCGCCCGTGACCACCGTCGCCGGCCGCGGCTAGCCGCCGCACTGCTCCAGCATCATCCGCTTGTCGGCCGCCGTGACCGGCATCTCGTACTTGTCGGCGACCTGGGCGAACCGCACCGCGTACGCGCACCGGACGGCCTTGTTCGGCGGGAGCCAGGACGCCGGCCCGGAGTCGCCCTTGGCCGCGTTGGCGCCGCCGTCGACCGGCAGGAGGTTGAGGGTGTCGTTGGCCAGGCGGCGGCGCTTGTTCTCCGGCCAGCGCGCCGCGCCCATCTGCCAGCTGTACGACAACGGCACCACATGGTCGATCTGCACCTCGGCGGCGTCCTGCTTGCGCCATCGGAGGGTGGCGCCGGTGTACGGGTCGTGCAGCGTCATCGCGACGACCACGCAGTCCGAGCCGGAACGGAAACGCAGCCCCTCACCGTCGCGCTTCAGCAGGTCGTTACGGGTGTCGCAGCCGTTGCGGGCCAGCGGCACACCGTCGGCCGTGTCCATCCAGGCATGGCCGAACTCGTCCCGGTCGTAGCCCGTCCGGGGCCCGCGCCCCTTGGTGCGCAGACCCTCGATGAGCGTGCGGGCCGCCGCCCGGTCGGCCTCCTGCGTGACAGGGGCCAGGCCCGGGCGGGTGCCGTCCGGATTGCGCAGGGGGCTGACGGCGCGCCCGCCGGCCGGGGCCCCGGCCCCCTCCTGCGACGGGGCGGACCCGCCGTTCGGGACGCCCTCGCAGCCGGTGACCAGGACCAGCGCGACAAGCGCGCCCCTGGCCCATCCCGTGCGGATCCCGCGGTGCCGAACCATGCGTGCCCTCCCGTGCCGGTGCCGTGATCACGGTAGCGGGGACTGGTTCAGACCATAGGGGCGCTTATTGGGCATGCGGGACAAAACTGTCGTACGGTCGACAGTGAGTCACGTCTCGGAAGGAGCTCTGCATGGGCATCCTCGACAAGATGAAGAGCATGGCCGGCAAGGACAAGGACAGGTCACGCAAGATGTCCGACACGGCCGAACGCCAGGTCAACGAGAGGACCGGCGGCAAGTACGAGAAGCAGGTCGACGCCGCGCAGCAGCAGGCCGAGGACAGGCTCGGCTTCGGGCGCGAGGGCGGCGGCAACCGGCCGGATCAGCAGTAGCCCTCCCACACGGAACACGGCGAAGCCGCCCACGGGACCTGTCCCCGCGGGCGGCTTCCCCCGTTCACCCGGGGTCAGGACCCCAGGACCGAGGTCAGGAACTCGCCGACCCAGGCGAGCAGTTCCCGCCCGACCAGCGGCTTGCCGCCGACCTTCGCGGTCTTCGGGCGCGGGACGAGCACCTGGTGCGCGGCCGACTTGATCACCGAGCCCGGGTACAGCCGCTTGAGCCGCAGCTCCTGCGACTCGCGCAACTCGACCGGCGCGAACCGGATGTTGGTGCCCTGGAGGACGATCTCGCCGACGCCGCACGCCCGCGCCAGCATCCGCAGCCCGGCCACCAGCAGCAGGTTCTCCACCGGCTCCGGCAACTTGCCGTAGCGGTCGGTCAGTTCCTCGCGGACGGCCTTGATGTCCTCCTCCGTGTTGGCGGAGGCGATCGCCCGGTACGCCTGGAGGCGCAGCCGCTCGCCCGGCGCGTAGTCGTGCGGGACGTGCGCGTCGACCGGCAGCTCGATCTTGACCTCGAGCGGCGGCTCCTCCTCGGCCTCGCCCGTCTCCAGCTGACGCCGGTAGTCCGCGACCGCCTCGCCCACCATCCGCACGTACAGGTCGAAGCCGACGCCCGCGATGTGGCCGGACTGCTCGCCGCCGAGCAGATTGCCGGCGCCGCGGATCTCCAGGTCCTTCATCGCCACGTACATGCCGGCGCCCATCTCGGTGTGCTGGGCGATGGTCGCCAGCCGCTCGTGCGCGGTCTCCGTCAGCGGCTTCTCCGGCGGGTACAGGAAGTACGCGTAGCCGCGCTCGCGGCCCCGGCCGACCCGGCCGCGCAGCTGGTGCAGCTGGCTCAGGCCGAAGTTGTCGCCGCGCTCGACGATCAGGGTGTTGGCGTTGGAGATGTCGATGCCGGACTCGACGATCGTCGTGGAGACCAGCACGTCGAACTTCTTCTCCCAGAAGTCCACGACGACCTGCTCCAGCGCCTGCTCCGACATCTGGCCGTGCGCGGTGGCGATGCGCGCCTCGGGCACGATCTGGCGCAGCCGGGCCGCCGCCCGGTCGATCGACTCGACCCGGTTGTGGATGTAGAAGACCTGGCCCTCGCGCAGCAGTTCGCGGCGGATGGCCGCGCCGATCTGCTTCTCCTCGTACGGGCCGACGAAGGTCAGCACCGGATGCCGCTCCTCCGGCGGGGTGGTGATGGTGGACATCTCGCGGATGCCGGTGACCGCCATCTCCAGGGTGCGCGGGATGGGCGTCGCCGACATGGTGAGCACGTCGACGTTGGCGCGGAGCTTCTTCAGCTGCTCCTTGTGCTCCACGCCGAAGCGCTGCTCCTCGTCGACGATGACCAGGCCCAGGTCCTTGAACTTCGTCTCCGACGAGAACAGGCGGTGGGTGCCGATGACGACGTCGACCGAGCCGTCGCGCAGGCCCTCCAGGACCGCCTTGGCCTCGGTGTCGGTCTGGAAGCGGGAGAGCGCCCGCACGTTCACCGGGAACTGGGCGTAGCGCTCGCTGAACGTGCCGAAGTGCTGCTGCACCAGCAGGGTGGTGGGCACCAGGACGGCCACCTGCTTGCCGTCCTGGACCGCCTTGAAGGCGGCGCGCACGGCGATCTCCGTCTTGCCGTAGCCCACGTCGCCGCAGATCAGGCGGTCCATCGGGACCGACTTCTCCATGTCCTCCTTGACCTCGGCGATCGTGGTGAGCTGGTCGGGCGTCTCCGCGTAGGGGAAGGCGTCCTCCAGCTCGCGCTGCCAGGGGGTGTCCGGGCCGAAGGCGTGGCCGGGCGCCGCCATCCGCGCGCTGTACAGCTTGATCAGGTCGGCGGCGATCTCCTTGACCGCCTTCTTCGCCCGCGCCTTGGTCTTGGTCCAGTCGGCGCCGCCGAGCCGGTGCAGGGTGGGGGCCTCGCCGCCGACGTACTTGGTGATCTGCTCCAGCTGGTCGGTGGGGATGTACAGCCGGTCGCCGGGCTGGCCGCGCTTGGCGGGGCGTACTCCACGACCAGGTACTCGCGGGTGGCGCCCTGCACGGTGCGCTGCACCATCTCGATGTAACGGCCCACGCCGTGCTGCTCGTGGACGATGTAGTCGCCCGCCTCCAGGGTGAGCGGGTCGATGGTCTTGCGGCGCCGGGCGGGCATCCGGGCGCCCTCGCGGCCCGCGGCCTTCTGGCCGGTCAGGTCGGTCTCGGTGAGCACGGCCAGCTTCAGGGCCGGGTCGACGAAGCCGTGGTCGATCGAGCCGCAGGAGACGTGCACGACGGAGGGGCTGAGCGCGGCCAGGTCCTGGTCCAGGCGGGCCGCGATGCCCTCGCCGCCGAGGACCTCGACGGTGCGGGCGGCCGGGCCGTGGCCCTCGGTGACGTAGACCGCGCGCCAGCCGTCGGCGAGCCAGCCCTTGGTGTCGGCGAGGGCCTTGGCGGTGTCGCCGCGGTAGGTCTCGGGGGCGTGCATGCCGAGCTTGAGGGTGTCGGCCTCGTCGAGGGCGTCGTCGGCGGCGAACGGCGACACCGACCACCACATCATGTCCAGCTCGCGGGCCCGGTCGCGGACGTCCGCGATGGACCACAGGGAGGCGGCGCCGACGTCGATCGGGGCCTCGCCGCCGCCCGCCGTGGCCGCCCAGGAGGCCTGGAGGAACTCCTGGCTGGTGGCCACCAGGTCGGCGGCCCGGGTCCGCACCCGCTCCGGGTCGCACACGACCGTCATGGCGCCCTTGGGGAGGACGTCGAGCAGCAGCTCCATGTCGTCCACCAGGACGGGCGCCAGGGACTCCATGCCCTCCACGGCGATGCCCTCGGCGATCTTGCCGAGCAGTTCGCCCAGCTCGGGGTGGCGCTCGGCGAGGGCGGCGGCCCGCTCGCGGACCTGCGGCGTCAGCAGCAGCTCGCGGCAGGGCGGGGCCCACAGGCCGTGTTCGGCGACCTCCAGGGAGCGCTGGTCGGCGACCTTGAAGTAGCGGATCTCCTCGACGTCGTCGCCCCAGAACTCGATGCGCAGGGGGTGTTCCTCGGTGGGCGGGAACACGTCGAGGATGCCGCCTCGCACGGCGAACTCGCCGCGCTTCTCCACCAGCTCCACGCGCGCGTACGCGGCGGCGGCGAGGGCGTCGACGACCTCGTCCAGGTCCGCGCTCTGGCCCGTGCGCAGCGCCACCGGCTCCAGGTCGCCCAGGCCCTTGACCTGCGGCTGGAGCACCGAGCGCACGGGGGCCACGACGACGGAGACCGGGCCGGTCTCGGGGTCGTCGGGGCGGGGGTGGGCGAGCCTGCGCAGGACGGCGAGGCGGCGGCCGACGGTGTCGCTGCGGGGGCTGAGGCGCTCGTGCGGGAGGGTCTCCCAGGAGGGGTACTCCACGACGCCCTCGGGCGGGAGCAGGGAGCGCAGGGCCGCGGCGAGGTCCTCGGCCTCCCGGCCGGTCGCCGTCACGGCGAGCACGGGGCGGCCCGTGTCGCGGGCCAGCGCGGCGACGGTGAAGGGGCGGGCCGCCGGGGGCCGACCAGGTCGACGTGCATGCGGTTGCCGTCGGCGGCCGCCGAGATCGCTTCCGCGAGGGCGGGGTCCTTGACGACGGCGTCGAGCAGACCGTGCAGGCTCATGGAGGGTGCGCTTTCCGTCCGGGCTGGGCAACACGAAGGGCCCGGCGGGGTGAGGGCCGGGGGTCTCCAGCGTACGACGCCGGGGGCGTGGGCGGCGGGGGCTGTGGACGACGCCGGTCGGGGGGTGGGCGTGTGCCGGGGTGGGCGTCCGCCCGGGGTGTACGTGCCCGGGGAGGCGGCCGGCGCCGCCCCGAGCGCCCCCCAGAGGGCTCCGCCCCCTGGACCCCCGGCCTTCGCCCACCCACCACCCGACTCGGTCGGCCAGGAAGCAGGCCCCCAGAGGGCTCCGCCCCGGACCCCGGCCCTCACCCACCCACCACCCGACTCGGTCGGCCGGGAAGCGGGCCCCGAGGGGGCTTCGCCCCCTGGACCCCCGGGGCGGCTCGGGCGGGCGGGGGTGTGAGCGAGCCCGGTGCGGGCAGGCCCTCGAGGCCGTCCGCACCGGGCTCTTCCCCGCGACCCCCGTCCGCGAGGTCCCCCACCGCGGACCCGGCGTCGGCCGGGGCCCGCGGTGGGCGGGTGTGGGGGTTACTCCGTCGCGATCGCGTTCAGGACGTTCATCCGGCCCGCGCGGAACGCGGGGACCAGCGCGGCGAACAGGCCCACGAACGCCGAGCCGATGAACACGCCGATGATCGTCGGCCAGGGGATGTCGAGGACGTTGAGTCCCTCCAGGGCGAGCAGCTTCTGCGCGGTGGCGCCCCAGCCCATGCCCAGCCCCAGGCCCAGCAGGGCGCCGAAGAGGGCGATGACGACCGACTCCATGCGGATCATGCGGCGCAGCTGGCGGCGGGAGAGGCCGATGGCGCGCATCAGGCCGATCTCCCGGGTCCGCTCGACCACCGACAGGGCGAGGGTGTTCACCACACCGAGGACCGCGACGATGATCGCCAGGGCGAGCAGGCCGTAGACCATGTTCAGGAGCTGGCCGACCTGGTCCTTCAGTTCCTGCTTGTAGTCGGTCTGGTCGCGCACCTGGTACTGCGGGTAGGCGTCCAGCGACTTCTGCAGCGCGGCGTACGCCCGCTCCTCCTGGCCCTCCTTCGCCTTGGCGAACATGATCGTGTTCGGCGGGACGGCCCCGGCGGGCAGGTACTCCCGCATGGTGTCCATGCTGATGTACCGCGCGCCCTGGTCGATGGCGGTGTCGTCGTCGGTGATGGCGGCGACCTTCAGCTTCGCGGTCTCACCGCCCTGGAAGGCGACGGAGATCGTGTCGCCGACCCGCACACCGTGCTTCTTCGCGTAGTCCGAGCCGACGGACATGGCGTCCCGGCCGTAGGCGTCGGTCAGGGTGCCGGCGGTGGTGGGGCGGCGGACGTCCTCGGCGTAGGACGGGTCGGCGGCGATCACCCCGTCGTCGTCCTTCTTGCCGTCGGGCGAGGTCAGCGTCGCGTCGAGCATCTTGTAGCCGGTCACGTGCTCCAGTCCGGGCGTGCCCCGCATGGCCTTCTCGGCCTGCGGCACGATCCGCTGGTTGCCCTGGACGATGAAGTCGGCGCCGACCGTCCTGTCGAGTTCGCTGGTGGCCGAGGCGACCATCGAGGAGCCGACCACCGACAGGCAGGCCACCAGGGCCAGGCCGATCATCAGGGCCGCGCCGGTGGCGCCGGTGCGGCGCGGGTTGCGCAGGGCGTTGCGCTCGGCCATGCGGCCCACGGGTCCGAAGGCCCGCAGCAGCACCGCGCTGATCACCCGTACGACCACACCGGCCAGCAGCGGGCCGATGACGACGAAGCCGATCAGGGAGAGCACCACGCCGATGCCCAGCATCGACGCGCCGTCGCCCGCCTTGTCGGCGCCGGCCGCGGTGAACAGGGCCGCGGCGCCCGCGCCGGTGAGGATCAGGCCGATCAGGCCGCGGATCCAGCCGGCCTTGCCGTCGGCCGGGGTGCCGGCGTCGCGCAGGGCGGCCATCGGGGAGACCTTGCCGGCCCGGCGGGCGGGGAGGTAGGCGGCGAGGACGGTGACGACGACGCCGAGGACGAGGCCGACGACCGGGGTGGACGCCTTGACGGTCAGGTCGTCGGTGGACAGGTTCATGCCCGCGGCGGACATCAGCTCCATCAGGCCGACGGCGATGCCGACGCCGGCCGCGACACCGAGGACCGAGCCGACGACGCCGAGGAACAGCGCCTCGACCAGCACCGAGCGGTTGACCTGGCGGCGGGAGGAGCCGATGGCCCGCATCAGGCCGATCTCCCGGGTGCGCTGGGCGACCAGCATGGAGAAGGTGTTGATGATCAGGAAGATGCCGACCAGGAACGCGATGCCGGCGAAGCCGAGCATGGCGTACTTGATGACGTTCATGAACTCGCCGACGTCCTCGCGGCCCTCGTCGGAGGCCTCCTTCGCCGTCTGGATCTTGTAGCCGGCGGCGCCCAGGGCCTCGGAGACGTTCCGCTTGAGCTGCGCGTCGGAGACGCCGTCGGCGGCGGTGACGTGGAACTGGGTGAACCGGCCCGCGCCGCCGAGCAGTTCGCGCTGGGCGGTGGCGGTGTCGAAGTAGACGACGGCCGCGCCGGGGTTGGTGACGGTGAAGGTGGCGATGCCGACGATGCGGGTCCTGAAGTCGCCGGTCTGGGCGATGGTGCGCAGTTCGTCGCCGAGCTCCAGGCCGTGCTTGTCGGCGGTGTCGGCGTCGATCATGGCCTCGGTGGGTCCGCGCGGGGCGTGCCCGGAGGTGATCTCCATGGACCGCAGGTCGTTGCGGGTCCAGTTGCCGGCGAGGGTCGGGGCGCCGCTGGTGGCGCCCACGTTGTCGTTGTCGGCGTCGACGAGGGTCACGTTCATCGACATGACGGCGCCCTCGGCCGACTTCACGCCCTCGGCGGAGCGGATCTTCTCCAGGGTGGACGCCGGCAGCGACTCGGGCACCCCGTTCTGCGGGGTGTCCTCGCTCTCGGCGTCCTTCGGCGCGACGGACACGTCGGGGGAGGAGACGGCGAAGAGCTTGTCGAAGGTGGTGTTCATCGTGTCGGTGAACACGAGCGTGCCGCAGACGAACGCCACCGACAGCAGCACCGCGACGGCGGAGAGGGCCATGCGGCCCTTGTGCGCGAAGAAGTTGCGCAGGGAGGTCCGGACGACGGTCATGACGTGCGCCCCCGGGCGTCGAAGTCCTTCATGCGGTCCAGGACCTGCTCGGCGGTGGGGTTGTACATCTCGTCGACGATCCGGCCGTCGGCGAGGTACAGCACCCGGTCCGCGTAGGAGGCGGCGACCGGGTCGTGGGTGACCATCACGATGGTCTGGCCCAGTTCGTCCACCGAGCGGCGCAGGAAGCCCAGGACCTCGGCGCCGGCGCGGGAGTCGAGGTTGCCGGTCGGCTCGTCCCCGAAGATGATCTCGGGCCGGGCGGCCAGGGCCCGTGCCACGGCCACGCGCTGCTGCTGGCCGCCGGAGAGCTGGGTCGGCCGGTGCCCCAGCCGCCCGGCGAGCCCGACGGTCTCCACGACCCGGTCCAGCCACGCCTTGTCGGGCTTGCGGCCGGCGATGTCCATGGGCAGCGTGATGTTCTCCAGCGCGTTCAGCGTCGGCAGCAGGTTGAACGCCTGGAAGATGAAACCGATCCGGTCCCGGCGCAGCTGCGTGAGCTTCTTGTCCTTCAGGCCGGTGATCTCGGTCTCGTCCAGGAAGATCTGACCGGACGTCACGGTGTCCAGGCCGGCCAGGCAGTGCATGAGCGTCGATTTGCCGGAGCCCGAGGGGCCCATGATCGCGGTGAACCGGCCGCGGGCGATGTCCACGTCGACGTGGTCGAGGGCGACGACCCGGGTCTCTCCCGCCCCGTACGCCTTCACGACCTGCCGCGCCCTCGCGGCAACGGCCGTACGCCCGCCGGTGCTCCCGTGTCGGGGAATGGTCACGGCCGATGTCATGGCAAGTCTCCTATGTCGGTCATCAGATGAGCCGCCGGTGCCGGCGGTGGTGCGTCAGCGGTGCGGGTGGTGCCGAGAAGTCTGGTCGAACCGCGTCCCGGGCGCGCTGGGGTCCAGCGGACACTTCTGCGGGGGAAAACCCACCCCCGTGGCTGCGGTGCGCCGCCCCCAGCGGCGTAAAGCCAGGTTAAGGACGGCACGGGTCCCGGCTCGTCCTCCGGCGGTACGAACCCGCCCCGACCCGTAGTACGGAGGTACCCCTAGGGGCGGTCAGCCCTTCGGCGGAGCGCGTCTCGGGGTCGTCTCCTCCCCAGGACCCATCCGGCTTCGGGCCTCCCGCGGCGTCAGGGACAAGTGGGAAGCTGATGGCCGTGGATGCGTGCATAGGGAAACGACAGGCGTGCACGCGGGACGACAGGGAGGGCACCGGGGTGGGCAGCACCGGAGGCGCGGTGGACGGGACCGCACGAGGCGCCGGAACGGACCGGCGCGGCGCGGTGGTCGCCGCGCTGATGCTGGCGATGGCACTGGCGGCGCTGGACGCGACCATCGTCTCCACCGCCGTACCGCAGATCGTCGGCGACCTCGGCGGCTTCTCCGTCTTCTCCTGGCTGTTCTCCGGCTATCTGCTGGCCGTCACCGTCACGCTGCCCGTCTACGGCAAGCTGTCCGACACCTTCGGCCGCAAGCCGGTGCTGGTCGCGGGCGCGGCGGTGTTCCTGATCGGCTCCCTGCTGTGCGCGCTGGCCTGGAACATGGCCGCGCTCATCGCCTTCCGTGTCGTCCAGGGCCTGGGCGGCGGCGCGCTCCAGGGACGGTGCAGACCCTCGCCGCCGACCTGTACCCGCTCAAGGACCGCCCGAAGATCCAGGCCAAGCTGTCGACGGTGTGGGCGGTGTCGGCGGTCGCGGGCCCCGGACTGGGCGGTGTGCTCGCCGCGTACGCGGACTGGCGGTGGATCTTCCTGATCAACCTGCCGATCGGCGCGGTCGCGCTGTGGCTGATCGTCCGTCATCTGCACGAGCCCGCGCGGGAACCGGCGTCCGGCACGCGCGCGCGTGTCGACTGGGCGGGCGCGCTGGCCGTGTTCGCCTGCGGCGGGGTGCTGCTGACCGCGCTGGTGCAGGGCGGGGTGGCCTGGCCGTGGCTGTCGGCGCCCTCGCTGGCGCTGTTCGGCACGGGGCTGGTGCTGCTGGTGGCCGTCGTGGTCATCGAGCGCCGGGCCGCGGAGCCGATCATGCCGGGCTGGGTCTGGCGCCGCCGGACCATCGCCGCGGTCAATCTGGCGCTGGGCGCGCTGGGGCTGCTCATGGTGGCGCCGACGGTGTTCCTGCCGACGTACGCGCAGGCGGTGCTGGGCCTGGCACCGGTGGCCGCCGGTTTCGTGCTGTCCGTGTGGACGCTGAGCTGGCCGGTGTCGGCGGCGCTGAGCCAGCACGTGTACCGCAGGATCGGCTTCCGCAACACCGCCGTCCTCGGCATCGGCACGGCGGCCCTGCTGCTGGCGGCCTTCCCGCTCCTGCCCTACCCCGGCGAGGCCTGGCAGCCGACGCTGCTGATGCTGCTGCTCGGCGCCGCGCTCGGGCTGTTCCAGCTGCCGCTGATCGTCGGGGTGCAGTCGACGGTCGACTGGGCGGAGCGCGGTACGACGACGGCGTCGGTGCTGTTCTGCCGCCAGACCGGACAGACCCTCGGCGCGGCCCTGTTCGGCGCGGTCGCCAACGGCGTCCTGGCCACCCGGCTCGGCGGCGCGAACGATCTCGACTCGGTGACCCGGGCCCTGGAGGCGGGCACCGCCGGCGACGCCGTCCGGCACGCGATCGCCGACGCCGTGCACGCCGTCTACCTGGGCGCGGCAGCCGCGGCCGCCCTGGCCTTCGCGATCCTGCTGCTCCTGGCCCCCGGAAGTTCCCGGTCCTCCAGGACGACGACACCCCCGCCCCGGCCCCGGACCACCCGGCCCTCAAGGACTGACCGCCCCTCCCCGGGCGGTGCGGTGGCCGAATACTGCCGCGGTGGCCGGACGGGGGCATGCGCTGTGCGGGTGCCGTGGCTTGGCCGACGGGGGTGACACCCGAGGTCAGGGGGCGAGCGCGTACCGACCGATCAGTTCGGCCAAAACGCCGCGCATCGGTGAACCGGCGAGTAGCGTGCGTGGCTCCCGCCCCCACCCCTCCCTGCGGTCCGCCGCACCGGACCCGAGCCGCGCAAGGAGAACCGGGATGTCCCACGATCCGTACGACCGGCATGGCCGGTACGACCCGTACGACCCGTACGACCGGTACGGACCGCGCGATCCGTACGCGCCGCCGGGCGGCCGGCCGCCGGGGTACCCGGGGCACCCGGCGCATCCGTCGCGTCCGGCGTACGCGGAGCATCCGTCGGAGTACCGCACCGGGACCGGGCGGCGGCGCCGCGGCGGACGCCGCTCGGGCGCCACAGCGATCTGCGCGTCCTGCGCAGCGCCTACCGCCTGCAGCGGCGTACCGCCACCTTCGCCGCGCTCGGCTACTTCACGCTGTTCCTGGTCCTGTCCGCCTACGCGCCGGGCTTCATGACCGGCACCGTCACCGACGGCATCCCCGTCGGCCTGCTGCTCGCCCTCGCCCAACTGCCCGTCACCTGGCTGGCCATCGCCCTGTACGAGCACACCGCGCGCCGATACGTCGACCCGCTGGCCGACCGCATCCGCAAGGAGGCCGCGCTGGACGCCAGGCGGGAGGGACGGCACGGTGACCGAGTTCAGCGGCAACGCCCAGACGATGGCCCTCGTCGGCTTCACCACCGTGGCCACCATCACGCTGCTGCTGTGCGTGATGACCGGCCCCGACCGCGACGACCTCGACGAGTTCTACACCGGCTACAGCTCCCTGTCCCCGATGCGCAACGGCCTCGCGATCGCCGGCGACTACATATCCGCCGCGACCGTCCTCGGCACCTGCGGCGTCGTCGCGCTGTTCGGCTACGACGGTGTGGTCCTCGCCCTCAGCACCGCCCTGTCCCTGATGCTGCTGATGTTCCTGCTGGCCGAACCGCTGCGCAACGCGGGCCGGTTCACCATGGGCGACGCGCTGGCCCGCCGGATGCCCGGGCGCAGCGTGCGCGTCGCGACCTGCGTGGTGACCCTCGCGGCCCTGCTGCCGATGATGCTGGTGCAGCTCGCGGGCACCGGCCAGCTGCTCGCGTTCGTCCTCGGCTTCTCCGGCGAGTCCCTGGAGACCGGCTGCATCGTCGGCCTCGGCATCCTGATGATCAGCTACGCCGCCATCGGCGGCATGAAGGGCACCGCCCTCATCCAGATCCTGAAGATGGTGATGCTGCTCGGGTCCGGCGCGGTGGTCGCGGTCCTCATCCTGCGCCGCTTCGACTGGGACCCGGGTGCGCTGTTCGCCGCGGCGGCGGCCAGGAGCGGCGCCGGCCCGTCCTTCCTGGAGTCGGGACTGCAGTTCGCAGGCGGCCCAGCCCCGGCCTGGACATGATCTCCTCACAGCTCACCGTCGTCCTCGGCGGCGCCTGCCTCCCCACGTCACCATGCGCATGTACACCGCGTCCTCCGCCCGCCAGGTGCGCCGCTCGATGTCCTGGGCGGTCTCCGGCGTCGCGCTGTTCGTCCTGGTCGTCACCGTCGTCGGGTTCGGCGCGACGGCGCTGGTCGGGCGTGCGGTCGTCGCCGGGATCGACCCGCAGGGCAACACCGCCTATCTGCTGGGCTCGCAGGCCGCGTTCGGCGCGCGGGTGTCCACCGCGGAGACGCTGCTGTTCACGACGGTCACCACGGCGGTCTTCCTCACCCTGCTCGCCTCGGTCGCCGGCATGATCCTCGCCTGCGCCAACTCCCTCGCCCACGACGTCTTCGCCACCCGCGTGCGGGAGATGTCGCCGCGCCGGGAGATGACCCTCGCCCGCGTCTCCGCGCTCGCGGTCGGCGTCCCGGCGATCGTCCTGGCGACGATGGTCCAGCACCGCAGCCTCCAGCCGCTGGTGACGCTGTCCTTCTGCCTGGGCGCCTCGGCCCTCGCGCCCGCCCTGGTCTACGGCCTGTTCTGGCGGCGCTACACCCGCACCGGGCTGCTCGCCACGCTCATCGGCGGCTCGCTGGCGGTGGTCGTGCTGATGCCGGGCACGAACCTGGTCTCCGGCTCGCCCGTCTCGGCGTTCCCGGACGCCGACTTCACCTGGTTCCCTTTCACCACCACCGGCCTGGTCTCCATCCCGCTGGGCTTCGCCTGCGGCTGGCTCGGCACGGTGCTCTCCGGCCGGGGCAGGGCGGAGGAACAGCGGCGCCAGTACGAGGCGGTGGAGGGCTGGATCCTCGCCGGGGCGGTACGCCGGGGCGGCTGACGCACGCGGCGCCGGACGGGCGGCCGGGCTGCCGGGCGCCCCGGCCGCCCGGCGGCGGGGTCAGTCCACCGCCCGGCCGGTCAGCGCGCTGAGCCTGCTGCGCACGGAGTCCATCTGGGCCTGCACGTCGTCCCAGCGCTCCCCGTGCTCGCGCAGCACCCGTTCGGTCTCCCGGCTGATCTCCTCCCGCCGCGCCCGCGCGGCAGCGAGGATCTCCGCCGCCCGGGCCCGCGCCTCCTCCGGCCGGCGCCGCGCCTCCTCCCGGGCATCGGCCAGGTCCCGCTCCGCCTGCGCCAGCGCCTCCTCGGCGCGGGCCAGCCGCTCCGCGTGGTCCGCCTCGAGCGCCGCGGCCCGCTCGGCCTCCTCCCGTTCGGCCTCGGCCCACCGCTCGGCGTGCTCCTTGGCCTGCTCGGTGAGCATCCCGGAGGTGCGCTGCCGCATCTCGCGCAGCGCGCCCAGCGCCTCGCCGCGGCTCGCCTTGACCTCGCGCCGGGCGGCGATCCGCAGGTCGTCGGCCTCGGCGCGGGCCGCCAGCAGCCGCCGCCGGGCGCAGTCGTCCGCCTCGGCGCGCACGGCGTCGGCGTGCGCCCGGGCGGCCTCCCGCAGACCGGCCTCGTACGCCCGCGCCTCCTCGGCCCACCGCTCCGCGGTCCGCCGCGCGCCCTGCCGTACCGCGTCCGCCTCCTCCTGCGCGAGCCGGAACAGGCGCCGCGCGCTCTCCCCGAGCGCCTCGTAGTCCTGCGGGGCGAGCCGGCCGGCCTCCTCCCGCAGGTCCGCCAGCTCCTCCTCCATCTGCCGGGCGAGCACGGTGAGACGGGCGGCCCGTTCCCAGGCGGCGTCGCGCTCCTCGGAGAGGGCCGCGGCGCACGCCTCGACCTGCTCGGGCCGGTAGCCGCGCTCGCGTCCGCGGACGGTCACGAAGCCGTGGGGAGACGCCGATGCGCTGCTCATGCTCAACACCCCTGTGTGGTGAACCTGCCGCACTAAATGGACTTACCCGACTTTATGGACAGGTCGTAAGCGCACATAATGCGACACACCGCACGAAACGCCACCCGGAGTGGCACGCAACACCGCGCACGGCGGCACGCACGAGAGCGGGGCCCGGCCGCCCGAAGGCCGACCGGGCCCGCCCGTCGCGTGTGTCAGCGGCCGCCCGCCGTCAGAGCAGGCCGTCCCACATCTGCTCCAGCAGCACCGACCACCAGCTCTCCGGCGACCCCAGCGCCGCCGGGTCCAGCGCGGCCAGCTGCGCCTGGAAATCGACGGTCCAGCGGCCCGCCTGCTCCTGGTTCAGCCCGTACCGCAGCCGCCACATCCGGCCCAGCAGCGCCAGGCAGCGCGCGAACTCCGGCAGCCCGGTGTTCACGAACTGCGGCGGCACCGGCGCACCGCCCGGGCCCCCTCCACCGGCACGGCCACGATGTTCGCGGTGCCGTACTGCACGCACAGCGCCTTGCCGAAGTCGCTGCCGACGACCAGGTACGAACCCGCGTCCGAGGCCGGCTGCACCCCGCGCTCGGCCGCCAGCTCCGCCAGCGTCGGCACCGGCCGCCCCGGCTGGGCCTGCGCCCAGAAGAACGGGCCCATGTCCACCGGCAGCCCGGCGGCCACCAGCGTGTGCGCCACGACCGGCGGCACGCCCTGCCGGGACACCGCCGCCTGCTCGAACCGGAACACGCCCGGACCGAACGCCGCCGCCAGCTCCTGCCCGATCGCCTCCGGCGGGACCGGCGGCGCCGGCGGCACCGGCGGCAGCGGCGCCCGCACCGGAGCCGGACGCGCCGGACCGTCGGCGACCTGGTGCAGCTCGCCCTGGTGGGCGAGCAACTGCTGCATGCCCTGCTGCCGGCTCGCGTGGTCCGTGCCGTACGGCGCGATCGAGGTGATCCGCGCCTGCGGCCACTGCTCCCGGATCATCCGCGCGCAGTAGGCACCCGGCAGCTCGCACGACTCCAGCTCCGTGTGCAGCTCCAGCACCTGGTCCGGCGGCACGTTCAGGGCGCGCAGCTCGTGGAAGATCTGCCACTCCGGGTGCGGGGTGCCCGGCGCCGAACGCCGGATCAGCTGCTGCTCGGAGCCGTCGTGCGCCCGGTAGCGCAGCACGGCCTGGTAACCGGGGCCCACGGTGGGCTGACCGGCCGGCTGCTGCGGGTAGCCGTACGCCGGGGGCTGACCGTGCGGCGGTACGGCACCGGCAGGCGGTACGGCACCCGGGGCGCCCGGAACACCGGGAGCGGCGGGCATCCCGGGGGCACCGGGCATGCCGGGAGCCGCGGGAGGCAGCGGGGCACCGGGAGCGCCAGGGGCACCGGGCGGCATCGCCGGGGGCGGTACGGCGCCCGGAGGCGGCGGGGCGCGCCGGGGCCGCCGGTGGGAGGCGCGGCCAGCATCGTCTCCGCGTGGTGGACGGCACCGCGGCCGGCCCCGGAGCACCGGGAGCACCCGGAGCGCCGGGAGTACCGGGAGCCGCCGGAGCCGCGGGAGGCTGCGGGGCGCCGGGAGCGCCGGGGGCCGAGGGGGCGCCGGGCACACCGGGCGGCGCCGGGGCGGCGGAGTGCCGCCCGGCCGCCCGGGGTCGGCCAGCATCGTGGCGGCGTGGTGCACCCCGCCCGGCGGCGTACCGCCGGGGTCCCCGGAGCGCCGGGCGCATGGGGCACACCCGACGGCGGCGTCCCCGGACCGGACGCCGGCGGCTGCGGCGGGGCCGGCGGAGGCGTCCCCGGCCCGGGCGGCGGCGTGCCGGGTCCGGGCGGCGGCGTGCCCGGCCCGTTGGCCGGGTCGAGCGCCGGCGCGAACTGCGTCGGCACGTAACCGCCCGCCGCAGCCCCCGGCGCACCCGGCCCGGACGCCGGCGCAGGAGTGGCCCCCGCTCCCGCCCCGGCCCGGCACCGGGGGTCCCCGGAGCACTCGGCGGCGGCGGGGTGGACGCGCCCGCGCCCCGGCGCGGCGGCGGCGTCGCCTTGCTGGTCGCGGCGTCCGCGATGTCACCGGCGTGCGGCGCGGCCGGCCGTGCCGGCGTGTCCGCGGCGGACGGCGGAGGCGGCGGCGTGCCCGGCCCCGACGCGGGCGGCTGCGGCGCGCCCGGCGCCGGGGAAGCCGAGGAAGCCGGGGTGCCCGGCCCGGCGACCGGCGCGTTCGGATCGTCGATCGCCGGTGCGACCGCCGTCGGCGGCAGCTGGCTGCCGCCCGACATCAGCGCCGTCTTGGCGTCCGGCGTCGTCGAGGGCGGCGGCACGTCACCGTCGGCCCCGCTGAGCGGCGGCGCGAACACCGTCTCCGGCAGCGGGACCGAACGGTCCTCCCCCGCATCCGCGTTGGTGTCGGTCCCGGCCCACGGCGTCGCCCCCGCGGGCGCGACCGGCGCCGAGCCCGACGGCGTACCGCCACCGGTGCCGGAATCGGCCGCACCACCGCCCCGGCGGCCGGCCAGGCCGTGCCGCCGCCCGACGAGGCGCCACCGGCGGCCTCGCCGGCACCGGAGGCACCCGGCCCGCCCGAAGCCCCCGCCGGACCCGGCGCATCCGAGACACCCGAAGCGCCCGAGGCACCCGACGCCCCCACCGGCACCCCGGCCTGCGTCTCCGGCAACGCCGAGGAACCCGCCGAACCGGCGGAACCGGACGACCCCGCCGCCCCGGCGGAAGAACCCGCCCCGGCGGCAACGGACGCCCCGGCGCCCGTGCCCTCGCCGTCGCCCTCGCCGTCACCGCGGCGCCGGTCCGGAATCCCCAGCTTGTCCGCCGCCTCCTGCAGCCACTCCGGCGGCGTCAGCAGGAACGACGTCTGGTTCAGATCCACCCGCTCCGCGGGCGCCGGCGCCGGCTCCCCGGCCGTTTCCGGACGGCCGTACTCCTCCTCGTACCGGCGGATCACCTCACCCACCGGCAGCGACGGCCACAGCGTCGCCTCACCGCTGTCCCGCGCGATCACCAGCCGCTGCGCACCACCGTCCGAACGCGGCCCCTCCGCCGGTCCTCCGCCCAGACGACGAAACCCAGCTCGAACTCCCGCACCCGCACCTCACGATGCTGGTACGACGGCACATCGCCGTTGATCCACTCCTCGGCGCGCTCCTGCGCCTGCGCGAACGTCACCACGGCCAGCTCACTCCCCTACCGACGACACGGGCACCGCACGCGCGAAACCGCCGTCCACCATCAGGTTCGCCACGGTCTCCAGCTCCGGCGGGGACCCCGCCAGCCGCGACAGGAACGCGTCGAAGTCCTCACCGCACGGCAGCAGCAGCCGCTCCACCCGCTCCGCCGGGGACCACGACGGATCCACGTCCCGCGCGTCGTCGTACGCGCAGAACCACACCGAACCGACCCGCTCGCCCTTCACCTTCACGGCCAGCAGCCCGCCCTGGACGAACGCGACACCCAGGAAGTCCTTCGTCAGATGGTCCGCAGACACTTGTTGACGTAGACCAGGTCGTTGACGGCCGCCTCCTCGCGCACCGTGAAGAACGGCTGGTCCAGCAGCAGCCCCAGCTCCGCGTCCAGCGCCGTCCCGACCGGCGCGCACCCGCCCGCCGCCTTCAGGAACGACCGGTACGCGCCCGGCAGCCGGTAGCCCAGGTCCTCCTCGACGCCCAGCACCTGCTGCTCCGTCACCGCCACACCCGACTTCGGCAGACCGAAGTGCGCCGGACGCGTCTCCTGCAACGGGCGCGTCCCCGCTTGTCCTGGTCCACCGCGGCCGTCGCGATCCCGCCGTGGTGCCGCAGCAACGCCTTCACCTCGACCGGCACCAGCTCCAGCCGCCGCGTGCCCACCACGTGGTGCCACGTCCAGCCGTGCGGCGTCGCCACCGCCGGCACCGTGTCCCACAGCGCGTGCCCCGACGCCGCCAGCGCCGCGTTCGCCGACACGTAGTCCGTCAGCCGCAGCTCGTCCACGCCGAACCCCTCCGGAGGCTCGGCGATCTCCACCGCCGCCCGCGCATACGGCGAGAAGTCGGGGTAACCGCGCTCGTCCACCCGCACCCCTCTGGGATGACGGGCCGCCCTGACCGGGTCCGGGAAATGCACGACCTGCCCGGCGTAGGCCGCGTTCGGCGGCGCGGAGTGTCCCCCAGCCTGGCGGCTGGGCGGTGCCCCCAGCCCGAGCCGACCTGTCGTCATGGCGGTTGCCCCCTGCGGCGTAAGTCTGTCAGCACTGTCTGAATCACCGCTCGCATCGCGGTGCCCGACAGCCTATGCGGTACGGCCACACCGGTCACCGGCACAGGTCACACCCCCCTGACGCCCACCGTGACCGGCCGTCACCCCACCGTCACGAACCACCCACTCCCGGGCGTGTCACCCCGCCCCAGCTTCCGCACCAGCCACGCGATTTGGCAGTCTGTGACCTCCGGGGGATGCTCAGGAGGGGATGACGATCATGAGTGCGACACAGACGGGGCCACATCCGGCCGGCCCGGACAACCCGCGGACCGCCCCCCGCAGCACCCCGGGCACCGACCCGCGCACCGGCGACCCCCGCATCGGCTGGAGCACCGCCGACACCGTCCCCGCACCCACCCTCCGCCACCGCCGCGACGGCATACTCCCCACCGTCGCCGCCGCGCTCTCCGTCCGCGGCACCACCCTCACCGGCACCGCCGCCCGCGGCGACACCCCACCGGCCCTCCACCACCTCGTACAGGATTTCCTCGACACCCTCACCAGCGCCCAACGCGACCGCTTCACCGGCCGCTGCGCCGAGACCATCCTCATCTCCCGGCACATCACCGCCGCGGACAACGCCCGCAGCAAACGCGCCTCACGCAGACCCATGACCAACGGCGAAGCCCGCAAAGCGCTCAAACACGCCAAACTCACCGCCCGCCGCATCCGCGAGGACGGCGACCCCCTGCACGGCAGCTTCGCCTCCCCTGCCGCGCCTGCACCGCCCTCAGCGCCCACTTCGGCGTCCGCATCGTCGACCCCACGGCCACCGACGACTGACCCCGCCCGCCCCCGTCACGACACCACGGACGACGAACGAAGGCACATGCACGCCGACCGCACCTCCACCACCCGCTTCCCCGTCACCGTCGACGCCGCCCTGCGCGCCGCCGGCTGGCAACCCGGCCGCTGGGACATCAAACAGGCCGAGATCTGGGCCGACACCCTGCGCGACCACACCTCACCCGCCGGCCACCGCCACAGCGTCTTCCCGCCGCCGTCGAAGCCTGGGCCGAATTCGGCGGCCTCCACATCACCCCCACCGGACCCGGCCGCCAGATCGCCCCCACCGCCGTCCACCTCGACCCGCTGCACGGCCTCCACCTCGCCCGCACCCTCGGCGACCTCGGCCGCGCCCTCGACACCCAGGTCTGCCCCCTGGGCACCGAGACCGACACCCGCGCACTCCTCGCCATCGACGCCCACGGCCGGGTCTACGCCCTCGACCACACCGGCGACTGGTACCTCGGCGCCGGCATCGACCAGGCCCTCGCCGCCCTGATCTCCGGCACCACCCCGACCCGCCTCACCACCGCCTGAGACCACCGGCCGCCCCCGGCCCACCGCCCGGCCGCCGGCACCCCGGAACACCCCGCAGGGCTACGCCGCCGGAATCACCGCCGACACCCGGAAACCCCCCGCGTCCGTCGGACCGGACACGAACACCCCGCCCAGCGCCGACACCCGCTCCCTCATCCCCACCAGACCGTTCCCCCCGGACGGCAGCCCCGCCGACGACGCCGACGCCGGCTCCGGCGGCGGCTCGTTCTCCACCTGCATCGCGATCTCCGACACCCGGTGCGCCAGCCGCACATACGTCTTCGCACCCGCCGCGTGCTTGTGGACGTTGGTCAACGCCTCCTGCACCACCCGGAACGCCGTCTGCTCCACCTCCGGCGGATACGACCGCACCTCCCCCTCCACGGACAGATCGACCACCATCCCGGCCGCCGCCGACTGCCCGATCAACTCGTCCAGCTCCGCCAGACAGGGCCCCTCACCCTCGTCCGGCACCGCACGCGACGCAGCCGCCGCGGCCGCCACCCCCACCGCAGCCAACGGCACCTCGCCCCGCTCCCGGCGCTCACCGCCCCACTGCGCAGCACCCCGAGCATCTCCCGCAACTCGGTCAGCGCCTGCCGCCCCATGTCCCCCACCAGAGCGGCGTTCTTCACCGCCTTCTCCGGATCCTTCCGCGCGACGGCCTGCAGAGCGGCCGCGTGCACCACCATCAGCGACACCCGGTGCGCGACCACGTCGTGCATCTCCCGGGCGATCCTCGTCCGCTCCTCGTTGCGGGCCCACTCCGCCCGCTCCTCGGCACGCTCCGCCAGCAGCTGCAGCTCCCGCTCCAGGCTGTCCGCCCGCTCCCGCAGGCTCTCCATCAGCCGCCGCCGGGCGCCCACGTACAGACCGAGCAGCAGCGGGGGCGCGGTCAGCCCCAGAGCCGTCGTGATCGACGCGAACGGGACCATCCAGTCCCCGACGTCCAGGTCCTCGCGCGCCACGTCCTGCCGCAGCCGCACGAACATCACGATCAGCGTGCCCACCAGCTGCATACCGGCCAGCGAACCGATGATCCGGCGCGGCACCTCCGACGCCGACAGCGAGTACAGGCCGACGATCGCCAGCAGGAACCCCATCTCGGCGGGCGTGATCGCGACCGACACCAGCACGACGGCGATCGGCCACCTCCGCCGCGCCACCAGCACCGAACCCGCCAGCACCCGAAGACGACCCCCGCCGCCACCGGGATCCCGACCTCCCGCGCGAACGGGACCCCTCCGCCGCACACTCCGCCGCGGACACCGCGGCCAGGCTCACATCCAGAACGGCACTACGCCGCCTGCCCCACCACCAGGGCCCGCCCGGGCCGGTCCATGGTCTTCCCCCGTCGTGGTCATGCCTCCAGCCTACGGGCGCACAGGGGCGCATTTCCGGGGAGTTCAAGAAGCGATGTGACGCGATACCCCTCGAACGGATGAACGTCCGCCCGTTTACGTCCGGAGGACGAGATTCCGGCCGGACGGTATCCCCATGGCACACCCACACAGCAAGTACGCCGACTTCGAGGGCCTGCGCACACAGGCCGTCGCACTGCGCCGGGCGGGCTACAGCCTTCGTCAGATCAGTGACGAGCTGAAGGTCTACAGCAACAACGTTCTCAGCCGGCTGGTGAAGGGAGAGCCGCCGCCGGCTTGGACCAAGCGCCCGAACGCCAAGGACGACCTGAGGGCCAGGGCGCGCGAGCTGCGACTCCAGGGCTGGACCTACGACCAGATCGAGAGGGAGTTGGGCTGCTCCAGGAGTTCCGTCTCGCTATGGGTACGAGACCTGCCCAAACCGAAGCCGCGCAACACCCCGGAGGAACAGCGCGCGCTCATGAACGCTGGGCTCGCACAGCTGCGCAAGGCCCAGGACGACGAGAGGACACAGGCCAAGGAAGCCGCGGCAGCAGCCGTGGGGAAGCTCTCGGAGCGCGAGCTGTTCATCACGGGAGTCGCCCTGTATTGGGCCGAGGGGGCCAAATCGAAGCCCTACCGACGCTCCGAGGCGCTTCACTTCATCAACAGCGATCCCAATGTGATCAAGGTGTTCTTGCGCTGGCTGGAGCTGCTCGGCGTGTCCCGGGACCGCCTGACCCTTCGGGTCAGCATTCACGAGAGTGCCGACGTACGCGGAGCCGAGCAGTACTGGGCCGACATCGTCGGCGTCGAGACGTCCGCGTTCAGCAAGGCCACGCTGAAGAAGCACAACCCCAGGACAGTCCGCAAGAACACTGGCGACACCTACCGGGGCTGCCTTGTGATCTATGTCCGACGGAGCGCGGACCTATACCGTCGCATGGAAGGCGCCTGGTACGGCATAGTGTTGGACGGCGACTCGACGAGCTGAACCAGGCACCCGGTTTGGCCGAGTTCCATCCCCCATGGTGTAACCAGGCAGCACTGAGGGTTTTGGTCCCTTAAGTTCAGGTTCAAATCCTGATGGGGGAGCTGCCACGTCGCGGGCCCTGTCGGCACAGTCAGGGCCCGCACCCATGCCCCCTGAAACCACCCCCGGTATCCTGCGGATGTCCAACCCCACCCCATAAGCCGAAGGGCATCCCGTGAGCGCCAACCGCCCGGCAGCCGTCGTCGTTCTCGCAGCGGGTGAGGGCACCCGTATGAAGTCGGCCACCCCGAAGGTCCTGCACGAGATCTGTGGCCGTTCCCTGGTGGGTCATGTGCTCGCCGCCGCCGGTGAGCTGGATCCCGAGCATCTGGTCGTCGTCGTGGGTCACGCCCGCGAGCAGGTCACCGCGCATCTCGCCGAGGTCGCCCCGGCGTGCGGACCGCCGTTCAGGAGGAGCAGAACGGCACCGGGCACGCCGTGCGGATGGCGCTGGAGGAGCTGGGCGGCACGGTCGACGGGACGGTGGTGGTGGTGTGCGGGGACACGCCGCTGCTGTCGGCCGGGACGCTGCAGGAGCTGGCCGCGACGCACGCGGCGGACGGCAACGCGGTGACGGTGCTGACGGCGGAGGTGCCGGACGCGACCGGGTACGGCCGGATCGTGCGGGACGGTGCGTCCGGCGCGGTGACGGCGATCGTGGAGCACAAGGACGCGAGCGAGTCGCAGCGGGCGATCCGGGAGATCAACTCGGGTGTGTTCGCGTTCGACGGCCGGCTGCTGGCGGAGGCGCTCGGGAAGGTACGCACGGACAACAGTCAGGGTGAGGAGTACCTGACGGACGTGCTCGGGATCCTGCGGGAGGCGGGGCACCGGGTCGGTGCCTCGGTCGCCGGTGACCACCGGGAGATCGCGGGGATCAACAACCGGGTGCAGTTGTCGCAGGCGCGCCGGATCCTGAACGACCGGCTGCTGACGGAGGCGATGCTGGCCGGTGTGACGGTCGTGGATCCGGCGACGACGTGGGTCGACGTGACGGTGACGTTCGAGCGGGACGTGGTGGTGCATCCGGGGACGCAGCTGCTGGGTGCGACGCATCTCGCCGAGGGCTGCGAGGTGGGCCCGAACTCGCGGCTGACGGACACCCGGGTGGGTGCCGGCGCGCGGGTGGACAACACGGTGTCGGTGGGGGCCGAGGTGGGCCCGCAGGCGAGCGTGGGTCCGTACGCGTATCTGCGTCCGGGGACGCGGCTCGGTGTGAAGTCCAAGATCGGCACGTACGTGGAGACGAAGAACGCGTCGATCGGCGAGGGCACGAAGGTGCCGCATCTGTCGTACGTGGGTGACGCGACGATCGGCGAGTACACGAACATCGGCGCGGCGAGCGTCTTCGTGAACTACGACGGGGAGAACAAGCACCACACGACCGTCGGCTCGCACTGCAAGACGGGGTCGGACAACATGTTTGTGGCTCCTGTCACGGTCGGGACGGTGCGTACACCGCCGCCGGCTCGGTGATCACCAAGGATGTGCCGCCCGGTTCGCTGGCCGTGGCCCGTGGTCAGCAGCGGAATATCGAGGGCTGGGTGGCTCGTAAGCGTCCTGGGAGCGCGGCGGCGAAGGCGGCCGAGGCGGCGTCCCGGGAGCCGGGCGGCGAGGGCTGACCGGAAACCGGTGCGTCGAAGTCGGCGTACCGTGATAAGTGCACATCCGCACCCCCTTGGCTGGGACATCCGCCTGCAACCAGCTATGACGCCCAGCTGTGACACCTCTGAGGAGACAGTGCTGTGACCGGGATCAAGACGACCGGCGAGAAGAAGATGATGTTCTTCTCCGGCCGCGCCCACCCGAGCTTGCCGAGGAGGTCGCCCACGAGCTGGGTGTCGGGGTCGTCCCGACGAAGGCCTTCGACTTCGCCAATGGCGAGATCTATGTGCGGTATCAGGAGTCGGCGCGGGGTGCCGACTGTTTCCTGATCCAGAGCCACACTGCTCCGATCAACAAGTGGATCATGGAGCAGCTGATCATGATCGACGCCCTGAAGCGTGCCTCGGCCCGCTCCATCACGGTCATCGTGCCGTTCTACGGTTACGCGCGGCAGGACAAGAAGCACCGGGGACGTGAACCGATCTCGGCGCGTCTGATCGCGGATCTGATGAAGACGGCGGGTGCCGACCGGATCCTGGCGGTGGATCTGCACACGGACCAGATCCAGGGCTTCTTCGACGGTCCGGTGGACCACCTGTTCGCGCTGCCGCTGCTGGCGGACTACGTGGGCGCGAAGGTGGACCGGGACAAGCTGACGGTGGTGTCGCCGGACGCGGGCCGGGTGCGGGTCGCGGACCGCTGGTGCGACCGGCTGGGCGCGCCGCTGGCGATCGTGCACAAGCGCCGGGACAAGGACGTGGCGAACCAGGTCACGGTGCACGAGGTCGTGGGTGATGTGAAGGGCCGGATCTGTGTCCTGGTCGACGACATGATCGACACGGGTGGCACGATCTGTGCGGCGGCGGACGCGCTGTTCGCGCACGGTGCGGAGGACGTCATCGTGACGGCGACGCACGGTGTGCTGTCGGGTCCGGCGGCGGACCGGCTGAAGAACTCGAAGGTGAGCGAGTTCGTGTTCACGAACACCCTGCCGACGCCGAACGAGCTGGAGCTGGACAAGATCACGGTGCTGTCGATCGCGCCGACGATCGCGAGCGCGGTGCGCGAGGTGTTCGAGGACGGTTCGGTGACGAGCCTGTTCGACGAGCAGTAACCGTTCTGCACGGGTGTTCCCGGGACCGCCGGGTGGGCCCGTGATCGTTTTGGGTGTGGCCTTCCTGGCCGAGTAGACTGCTGCAGTTGCTCGGCGAGGGAGGCCGCATTCGTCTTCGCTTTCTGTGGAGGCGCGGGTGCGGCGGTCCGTTATCGACGCGCTCTTCGTAGCAGGCCGTTCGGGCCGGGTGACCTTGTCCGTTCCAGTTCTGTACGAGGAGTGAAGATGTCCGAGGTGAAGATCTCCGCCGAGACGCGCACCGAGTTCGGCAAGGGTGCCGCCCGCCGTATCCGTCGCGCCGACAAGGTTCCGGGTGTGCTGTACGGGCACGGCTCGGACCCGCTGCACCTGACGTTCCCGGGTCACGACCTGCTGCTGGCGCTGCGTACGCCGAACGTGCTGATCTCCCTGGAGATCGACGGCAAGACCAACGAGCTGGCCATTCCGAAGTCCGTGCAGCGTGACCCGCTGAAGGGCTTCCTGGAGCACGTGGACCTGCTGCTGGTCAAGCGGGGCGAGAAGGTGCAGGTCGAGGTTCCGGTGGTGGCCGAGGGCGAGCTGGCCCCGGGCGGCAACCTGCTGGAGCACGTCCTGGACGCGCTGCCGGTCGAGGCCGAGGCCACGCACATCCCGGAGCAGCTGACGGTGTCGGTGGAGGGCCTGGAGGCCGGTGCCTCGGTCCACGCCAAGGACATCGCGCTGCCGAACGGTGTGACGCTGGCCGTCGAGGAGGACGCGGTGGTTCTCCAGGTGCTGGCCGCGCAGGCCGAGGAGGCCCCGGCCGAGGGTGCCGAGGGCGAGGGCGAAGAGGCGTCCGCCGAGGCCTGATCCTCGTCGCTCACCGGTTCGTCGGCCGCTGTTCCCGCGCGGGGCAGCGGCCGACGCGTATGAAGGAGACATGGACGTGACGACGGACGCGGCTGCCCCGTGGCTGATCGCCGGTCTGGGCAATCCGGGGCCGGAGTACGCGGGGAACCGGCACAACGTCGGTTTCATGGTGGTGGATCTGCTGGCGGAGCGGATCGGGGCGCGGTTCAAGCGGCACGGCAAGGCGCAGGCGCAGGTGGTGGAGGGCCGGATCGGCCCGCCGGGGCCGGGCAGCCGGCGGGTGGTGCTGGTGAAGCCGATGTCGTACATGAACCTGTCGGGCGGGCCGGTGACGGCGCTGCGGGACTTCTACAAGGTGCCGACGGCGCATGTGGTGGCGGTCCACGACGAGCTGGACATCGACTACGGCGTGCTGCGGCTGAAGCTGGGTGGCGGGGACAACGGCCACAACGGGCTGAAGTCGATGACGAAGGCGATGGGTCCGGACTATCACCGGGTGCGGTGCGGGATCGGGCGTCCGCCGGGGCGGATGCCGGTGGCGGACTTCGTGCTGAAGGACTTCTCGTCGGCGGAGCGCAAGGAGCTGGACTGGTTCGTGGACCGGGCGGCGGACGCGGTGGAGTGTCTGGTGACGGAAGGGCTGGAGCGGGCGCAGAGTTCGTACAACTCCTGACGTTTCCCCCGGCGAGGTTGACCGTGGGTAGAGGCATGGCCAAGGATCGCGGCCATGCCTTCTGCGGTCCTCTCCTTCGGTCGGGTGGCGGCGATGGGCACGGTTGCCGTGCTGATCCTGATCGCCGGTGTGTGGGCGTCCTGGGGCACGGCGCAGCACGTGATGCTGACCAAGGGGCGTGAGCGGGGCACGGTCGAGGTGACGCGCTGCGGTGCGGGGACGTGTTCGGGCCCCTTCGTGCCGGTGTCTCCGGGGGCGCAGCCGCGGGAGCGGGTCGTCCTGGAGGACTCGGTGGCGGTCGCCGAGGAGCGGACGTACACGGTGGTGCTGAAGCCGGGCGGCGGGCAGGCGGTGCGGTCGGGCCCGGGCGGCGTGCTGTACGCGTGGGTGCCGATGGGCGGTGCGCTGCTGCTGGCGTCGGTGGTGGTGGCGGGCGGGCTGCGCCGGACGCGGGCGGCGTGGGTGCTGGCCGGCTCGGGGTGGCGTTGCTGACGGCGGCGTTCGTGGCGGTGTGAGACGTGGACGCGAGGGTGCCCCCGTGCTCGGGGTGAGCGCGGGGGCACCGGTGTGTGCGGGGCGGGTCAGCCGGTGTTGCGCAGGCCGGCGGCGACGCCGTTGACGGTGAGGAGCAGGGCCCGCGAGAGCAGCGGGTCGGGCTTCTCGCCCGCGGCGACGGCGTCGCGCTGGCGCTTGAGCAGGGCGACCTGGAGGTAGGAGATCGGGTCGAGGTAGGCGTCGCGGATGGCGAAGGTCTGCTTGAGCACGGGCTGTGCGTCGAGGAGTTCCTTCTCGCCGGTGACCTTGAGGACCTCGGTGACGGTCAGTTCGTGTTCGGCCTTGATGGTGTCGAAGACGTGCCGGAGCTCTTCCGGCACGAGGGTGTCGACGTAGTGCTGGGCGATGCGCAGGTCGGTCTTGGCCAGGGTCATCTCGACGTTGGAGATGAAGTTGCGGAAGAAGTGCCACTGCTCGTGCATCTCCTCCAGCACCGTGTCCAGGCCGGCCTCGCGCAGGGCCTTCAGGCCGGAGCCGACGCCGAACCAGCCGGGCACGATCTGCCGGGACTGGGTCCAGCCGAACACCCACGGGATGGCGCGCAGGCCGTCGAGGGAGACGCCGGAGCCGGGGCGGCGGGAGGGCCGGGAGCCCAGGTGCAGGTCGGCGAGCTGGTCCACCGGCGTCGAGGCGAGGAAGTACGTCGGCAGGTCGGGGTCCTCGACCAGGCGCCGGTAGGCGGCGTGGGCGGCGTCGGAGACGACGTCCATGGCGGCGTCCCAGCGGGCGAGGGCCTCGTCGGACTGGCGGGGGGCGGTGTGCAGGGCGGAGGCCTGGAGGGTGGCCGCCACCGTCAGTTCCAGGTTCTCCCGCGCCAGGGAGGGGATGAGGTACTTGTCGGAGATGACCTCGCCCTGCTCGGTGACCTTGATCTCGCCCTCGAGGGTGCCCCAGGGCTGGGCGAGGATCGCGTCGTGGGAGGGGCCGCCGCCGCGGCCGACGGTGCCGCCGCGGCCGTGGAAGAGGCGCAGGCGCACCCCGTAGCGGTGGGCGACGTCACGCAGGCGGCGCTGGGCGCGGTGGATCTCCCACTGGCTGGTGGTGATGCCGCCGAACTTGGAGGAGTCGCTGTAGCCGAGCATGACCTCCTGGACGTCGCCGCGCAGGGCGACCAGGCGCCGGTAGGAGGGGTCGGAGAGCAGGTCCTCCAGGATGGTGTCGGCGGCCTTGAGTTCGTCGGTGGTCTCCAGCAGCGGCACGATGCCGATCTTGGCCCAGCCGGCGTGGAGGTCGATGAGCCCGGCCTCGCGGGCGAGGACGGCGGCGGCGAAGACGTCGTCGGCGCCCTGGCACATGGAGATGATGTACGACTCGACGACCTCGGGTCCGAAGACCTCCAGGGCGCGCTTGACGGTCTGGAAGACGCCGAGGGTCTTCTCGCCGGCCGCGTCGACGGGCGCGGGGGTGGGGGCGAGCGGGCGGCGCGACCTGAGTTCCTTGGCGAGCAGCTTGGTGCGGTACTCGCGGGGCATGTCGGCGTACCGCCAGGACTCCTCGCCGAGCCGGTCGAAGAGCTGGCCGAGGGCGTGGTGGTGGGCGTCGGCGTGTTCGCGGACGTCCATGGTGGCGAGCTGGAGACCGAAGGCGGCGAGGGTGCGGATGGTGCGGGCGAGGCGGCCGTCGGCGAAGAGGCCGCCGCGGTGCTCGCGCAGGGAGGTCTGGACGATGCGCAGGTCGGCGAGGAGTTCGCTGGTGCCGAGGTAGTCCCGGCCGGGCTCGTGGGGGTGCCCTTGGCGAGGCGCTGCTTGGTGTTCTCCAGCTTCTGCCGGATGCAGGTGGCCTTGAGCCGGTAGGGCTCCTCGGCGTTGAGCCGCTTGTAGCGGGGGCTGATCTCGGGGAGGTTGTCCAGGTCGGCCTGGAGGGAGGCGAGGAGTTCCTCGGTGGCGCCGGTGTAGCGGATGGAGTTGGACAGCAGTCCGCGCAGCTCGTCGATCATCTCCAGGGCGTCGTTGATGCCGTGCTCGTGCTGGAGGATGAGGACGTCCCAGGTCACCTGGGGGGTGACGTTGGGGTTGCCGTCGCGGTCGCCGCCGATCCAGGTGCCGAAGGTCAGGGGGCGGGTCTCGTCGGGGAGCTTCACGCCGACGCGTTCCAGTTCGGCGGTGAGGTCCTCCAGGACGTCGCCGACGGCGCCCGCGTGCAGTTCGTCGAGGTAGTAGATGGCGTTGCGGGCCTCGTCGGCGGGCTCGGGGCGGACGACGCGCAGTTCGTCGGTCTGCCACACGAGGTCGATGTTCTCGGCGAGGCGGGTGTCCAGCCGGCGCCGGTCGGACTCGAGGACCGGGGTCTCCAGCAGGGCGGCGATGCGCCGGAGCTTGTTCAGCACCGACCGGCGGGCGGCCTCGGTGGGGTGCGCGGTGAAGACGGGGCGCACGTTGAGGTTGGCGACCGTGGCGCGCAGGTGCTCGGGGTCGGCGTCCTTGAGGCGGTCGGCGGTGCGGGAGAGCAGTCCGCCCTCGGCGGCGCGCCGGGCGCGCAGTTCGCGGCCGCGGTGGACCTGCTCGGTGACGTTGGCGAGGTGGAAGTAGGTCGAGAAGGCGCGGACCAGCTTGGCCGCGGTCTCCAGTTCGGTGCCGCGCAGCAGCTCGGCGGCGGCCTCGCCGTCCTCTCGGGTGAGGCGGCGGACCTTCTCGACGAGGTCCAGCAGTTCGGGGCCCTCCTGCCGCACGAGGGTCTCCCCGAGGAGATCACCCAGCCGGCGGATGTCGGCACGCAGCTCGGCGCTGCTCGTCGTGGTCTGGTCGTCGGCACTGCTCACAGGTGCGGCTCCTTGCAGTGTTGAAGCTCGTCTGGGAGGGAACCCGGACGGCCGTCCCGGCAGCGGGTACCGCTTACGGGCCGGACGGGCCGGGAAGAAAACTTCAGAGCGGACCGCGCTGTCCGACCGGTTTCCAGGATAGGTGTCGGCCGGGACGCGCAGGCCCGCGGGCTCTTGCCGCCGGGCGACGCACTGCCATACTTACGACGCCGTAGGTTACGGGACCGTAGGAAAGGGCATGGTCACCGAAGCCCGGCAACGGCCTCAACCCTCGACCCCCCAGGGGACGCGTATGACCACGAGCTCCGATGTGATCGCAGACGCTCCGAAGGCGCCCGACGACACCCTTCCGCCCAAGGCGACGCTGGGCGGCGAGCAGAAGCGCTCGATCGAGCAGATCACGCTGCTGCTGTTCATCACCGTGCCGTTCCTCGCGCTGGTCGCGGCGGTGCCGCTGGCGTGGGGATGGGGCGTGAGCTGGCTCGACCTCGGCCTGCTGGTGTTCTTCTACTTCCTCGGCTGCCACGGCATCACCATCGGCTTCCACCGCCACTTCACACACGGTTCCTTCAAGGCGAAACGGCCCCTGAAGATCGCGCTGGCGATCGCGGGCTCGATGGCGGTCGAGGGACCGCTGGTCCGCTGGGTCGCCGACCACCGCAAGCACCACAAGTTCTCCGACGCGGAGGGTGATCCGCACTCGCCGTGGCGGTACGGCGAGACGGTGCCGGCCCTGATGAAGGGCCTGTGGTGGGCGCACATCGGCTGGATGTTCGACGAGGAGCAGACGCCGCAGGACAAGTACGCCCCGGACCTGATCAAGGATCCCGCGATGCGCGCGATCTCCCGCCAGTTCGTCCTGTGGACGGCGGTGTCGCTGACGCTGCCCGCGCTGATCGGCGGTCTGGTGACGATGTCCTGGTGGGGCGCGTTCACCGGCTTCTTCTGGGGTTCACTCGTCCGGGTGGCGTTGCTGCACCACGTGACGTGGTCGATCAACTCGATCTGCCACGCGGTGGGCAAGCGGCCGTTCAAGTCCCGGGACCGCTCGGGCAACGTGTGGTGGCTGGCGATCCTGTCCTGCGGCGAGTCCTGGCACAACCTGCACCACGCCGACCCGACCTCGGCGCGGCACGGGGTGGAGCGCGGCCAGCTGGACTCCTCGGCACGCCTGATCCGCTGGTTCGAGCGGCTGGGCTGGGCCTACGACGTGCGGTGGCCGTCACGCTCGCGTATCGATTCGCGCCGTAACACGGGCGAGAACGACTCCCGGCGCCGGACGGAGACCGCGAAGGCGGCATGATTGACGCCGTGGCGACCGACTCCAGCAGCACCCCGAGCAATGACAAGCCGCGGCGCGCCCGTCGCACCCGGATGACCGGTGCCGAGCGCCGCCAGCAGTTGCTGGAGATCGGTCGCACCCTCTTCGCCGCGAAGGGGTTCGAGGGCACGTCGGTGGAGGAGATCGCGGCGAAGGCCGGGGTGTCCAAACCGGTGGTGTACGAGCACTTCGGCGGCAAGGAGGGGCTGTACGCGGTCGTGGTCGACCGCGAGATGCGGCGCCTGCTGGACATGGTGACCAGTTCCCTGACCGCGGGGCACCCGCGGGAGCTGTGCGAGCAGGCGGCCTTCGCCCTCCTGGACTACATCGAGGAGTACACGGACGGGTTCCGCATCCTGGTCCGCGACTCGCCCATCCCGCAGTCGACGGGCTCGTTCGCGTCTCTCATCTCGGACATCGCCACCCAGGTGGAGGACATCCTGGGCCGCGAGTTCAAGAGCCGCGGCTTCGACCCGAAGCTGGCCCCGCTGTACGCCCAGGCCCTGGTGGGCATGGTGGCCCTGACCGGCCAGTGGTGGCTGGACGTGCGCAAGCCGAAGAAGGCGGAGGTGGCGGCGCACCTGGTCAATCTGGCGTGGCACGGCCTGGACGGGCTGGAGCCGAAGCCCCGGCTGATAGGGCACCGCAAGAGTTAGGGGGCTTCTCACCGGCCGCCGTCCCTGCGGGCGACGACGAAGACCCGGCGGAACGGGAACGGGGTGCCGTGCGGGCCGGGCGGGTAGGCGGTGCGCAGAGCGGCACGGTAGGCGTCGAGGAAGGCGTCGCGTTCCTCCGGGTCCGCGGCGAGGGCGTCCAGGACGGGCCGCAGCCCGGTGCCCCTCACCCAGTCCAGCACGGGGTCCGGCCCGGTCAGCAGGTGGACGTACGTCGTCTCCCAGGCGTCGACGGTGCAGCCCAGGCCGGTGAGGTGGTCCAGGTACTCCCGCGGGGTGAGCACGGCGTCGTCGTGGCGCAGGACGCCGGCGAGGCGGGAGCGCCAGCGGGGCTGTCGGCAAGGTCCCGCATCAGACGGTGGCTGGGGGCGTCGAAGTTGCCGGGCACCTGGAAGGCGAGGGTGCCGCCGGGGGTGAGGGCGTCGGTCCAGCGGGCGAACAGGCCGGTGTGCCCGGGCACCCACTGGAGCGTGGCGTTGCTGACGATCAGGTCGTGGGGCCGTCGGGCCGCCAGGTGCGGACGTCGGCGGACGCGAAGCCGAGGGTGCCGCCGCCCGGGGTGGGCCCGGCGTGCGCCGCGGCGCGGGCGAGCATCTCGGGCGAGCTGTCGTAGCCGGTGATGCGGGCGGCGGGCCAGCGGCCGGCGAGCAGGGCGGTGACGTTGCCGGGGCCGCAGCCGAGGTCGGCGATGCGCGGCGCCTGTGCGGGCAGGTCCGGGACCCGGGCGAGCAGATCGGTGAAGGGGCGGGCGCGGTGCCCGGCGTGGCGCAGGTACCGGTCGGGGTCCCAGGAGGGCGACGCGGTGGTGGACATGGGTTCTCCCGTCTCCGGGGCAGGCGGCGCGCGACTGCCGTGGGGGCGTGGGCCCGGGGTGCCGTGGGCCCGGGGTGCCGTGGGGCCGTGGGCCCGGGGTGCCGTGGGGCCGAGGTGCCGTGGGCCCCGGGGTGCCCGCCGGGCTCCGTCGGCGCCCTGGGTGCCGGGGGTGCCGTCGGGCGGCCCGGGTACGGGTGACGCCGGTGCCCGGGTTACCGTGAGGGCCCCGGTGCCCCGCATCGGGAGGGGCCCGGTGTCCAGCATCGGCCGTCGAGTATCTCGACGTCAAGAGACTTCATGTCGACACAACGACTACACTGATCGTCATGGAGGACGAGGTCGATCGGCTGGTCGCAGCGTGGCGCCGGGAGCGCCCGGACCTCGACGTGGAACCGCTCGAGGTGCTCAGCCGGGTCAGCAGGCTCGCCCGGCACCTGGACCGCGCACGCCGGCTGGCCTTCTCCGAGCACGAGCTGGAACCGTGGGAGTTCGACGTGCTGACGGCGCTGCGCCGCGCGGGCACCCCCTACCAGCTCTCGCCGGGGCAGCTGCTCACCCAGACCCTGGTCACCTCGGGCACGATGACCAACCGCATCGACCGCCTGGCCAAGAAGGGCCTGGTGGAACGCCTGCCCGACCCCAGTGACCGGCGCGGTGTCCTGGTCCGCCTCACGGACGAGGGCCGCGACCGCGCCGACCAGGCCCTGGCCGGCCTGCTGGACCAGGAGCGCGCGATCCTCGCGGAGCTGTCCCGCGCCCAGCGCGGCGAACTGGCCGCCCTGCTACGCCAGCTGACC
Source organism: Streptomyces sp. SW4 (assembly GCA_003248315.1). GTDB lineage: Bacteria > Actinomycetota > Actinomycetes > Streptomycetales > Streptomycetaceae > Streptomyces. The sequence goes on along the minus strand of QKWM01000004.1, from coordinate 2,783,763 downwards.
GCCCCGTTCGACAACATCCCCGGTTAGGTCGGCCGGCCCCACGCCCGCCCTGCGGGCCAGGGCGACGGCGGCCAGGGTGGAGTGCACGCCGAGCTTGCCGAGGACGTTCTGCATATGGGTGCGCACGGTGTGCGGGGACAGGTACAGCCGCTCGGCGACGGCCTTGCGGCCGAGCCCGGCGACCATGCAGCGCAGCACCTCCCGCTCCCGCGGGGTCAGCGACTCCACCAGCCGCTCGCTCTCGGTGCGGTGCTTGCGGGCGGCCGTCAGCTCGCGCAGCACACCGGTCAGCAGGGCCGGCGGCAGATGGGTCTCGTCGCGCAGCACCCCTCGGATCACGGTGAGCAGCCGGGACAGCGAGCAGTCCTTGGCCACCCAGCCGGACGCCCCGGCCTGCAGGGCGAGGGCCGCCCGCCGCGGATCGTCCTTCTCGGCGAGCACCACGACCCGGACGCCGGGCTGCGCCGACCGCACCCCCGTGACCAGCGACAGCCCGTCGACGAGCCCGTCCTCGCCGGCCTCGGGCACGGGCACCGGCGCGGCCGGACGGGCCCCCGCGCCCTGGCCGCCCAGGTCGGCGTCGACGAGCAGCACGTCGAAGCGGCGCCCCTCGGACGCCGCGCGCTCCAGACAGCGCAGCGCGGCCGGACCGCTGCCGGCCGCGGCGACCTCGACGTCGGGCTCGGCGGCCAGGGCGGCGGCCAGGGACTCGGCGAAGATGCGGTGGTCGTCGACGACCAGGACTCGGATACGAACCACGAAACCCCTTCCCGCGCTCCGTGGAGCGGGGGTACCCATCGTCGGAGGACGGCACCGGCACGGGTACGGCGCCCCGAGGGCCCCGCGTCCACCGGTGGATCCCGGATCTCGGACCTTGCACGCGACCGAACGTCGGACGGATCCCGAACCGCAGCCGCACGCCCGGGCCGTCCCGCCCCCCTGACCGGCACCGGCCCCCACCGGTGCTGTTCATCAGGGTACGGACGAGGGCGGACAGGGGAAGGAAATTTGCAGAACTCGCGCTCCGCCGCGTTTAGGGTGAGCCGCATGTTCCGTCTCGTGACAGAAGTCGACAAAGCCCGCCGGGATCTGCTGCACACCCGGCTGCGGGAGACGAACACGGCCGCCTCCCCCGTGCTGCGCGCCCTGCGCGGAACCCCTCACGAACGCGAACGACCCCTGCACGTCTGGGCGTTGGACGAGACGGGCGGCCTGGCGGGCGGACTGGTCGGCCACACCTGGACGGCGTGGCTGCACGTGACCTACCTGTGGGTCGACGCCGCCCACCGCGGCGCCGGCCTCGGCTCCGCCCTGCTGGAGCGGGCGGAGCGGACCGCCCGCGACCAACGCGGCTGCACGTCCGCCCGGCTGGAGACCTGGGACTTCCAGGCACCGGAGTTCTACAGGAAGCAGGGATACGAGGTGGTGTGCGTGATCCCGGACTACCCGCCCGGGATCACCGAGTACACGCTGACCAAGCGGCTGGCCTGAGCCGGCCGCGGGCCACCGCTCAGCGCACCCGCCGCGCCCCGCCGACGGCACCGCCTCGAACACCCGGGGGGCCGTGAAACCGGCCGCCGCGAAGGCCTCCTGGACCGCCTTGGTGACCGGCTCCACGTCCCCCGCCTCCGCCAGGACGATCGCGGACCCCCGAAGCCGCCGCCCGTCATACGGGCCCCGAGGGCGCCCGCGGCCAGCGACGTGTCGACGACCAGGTCCAGTTCCGGGCAGGAGATGCGGAAGTCGTCCCGCAGGGAGACGTGCCCCTCCACCAGGACCGGGCCGATGGCCCGGGTGTCGCCGGACTCCAGCAGCGACACCACCCGCTCGACGCGCTCGTCCTCCGTCACCACGTGCCGGACCAGCCGGCGCACCTCCTCCTCGTCGCCGAGCCGCGCCAGCGCCTCGTCCAGCTCCGCGTACGGGACGTCGCGCAGGGCGTCCACGCCCAGCAGCGCCGCGCCCTTCTCGCAGCCGGCCCGGCGCCTGCCGTACTCGCCCTCGCTGTGGGAGTGCTTGACCTGCGTGTCGACCACCAGCAGCCGCATGCCCTCGGCCGCCAGGTCGAAGGGGATCTGGCGCTGGGACAGGTCGCGGGTGTCGAGGAAGAGGGCGTGGCCGTCCTCGCAGCAGGCGGCGGCCGTCTGGTCCATGATGCCGACGGGCGCGCCCACGTACACGTTCTCCGCGCGCTGGCACAGGCGGGCCAGCTGCCAGCCGCGCAGGCCCAGGCCGAACAGGTCGTTCAGCGCCAGGGCGACGACCACCTCCAGGGCCGCCGACGAGGACAGGCCCGCGCCCGCGGGCACCGTCGAGGCCAGGTGCACGTCGGCGCCGGTCACCTCGTGGCCGGCCTCCCGCAGCGCCCACACCACGCCCGCCGGGTACGCCGTCCACGTCCGGTCGGACCCGGGGCCAGGTCGGCCACCCGCAGTTCGGTGACGCCGGCGTCGACGTCCGCGGAGTGCAGCCGCAGGACGCCGTCCGCCCTGGGCGACACCGCCGCCACCGCCGTGTGCGGCAGCGCGAACGGCATGACGAAGCCGTCGTTGTAGTCGGTGTGCTCACCGATGAGGTTGACCCGGCCCGGGGCCGCCCACACCCCTTCCGGGACCTGCCCGTAGAGCTCGCCGAACCGTTCGGCGACCCGCTCCGCGACAGCCTCGCTCATGCCTCGAACCCCTGACCTCGGTCGTATGCCTACTTCGCGCGCCGCTGCGCGAACTCCCACGCGTCCGCGACGATCCCGGCGAGGTCCGCGCGGGACGGGCGCCAGCCCAGCCTCTCGCGGGCCGTGTCGGCGGAGGCCACCAGCACCGCCGGGTCGCCGCCCCGGCGCGGGGCGACCACCTCGGGATCGGGTGGCCCGTCACCCGGCGGACGGTCTCGACGACCTCGCGGACGGAGAAGCCGTTGCCGTTGCCGAGGTTGCAGATCAGGTGCTCGCCGGGGGTGGCCGCGTCGAGCGCCAGCAGATGGGCCTCGGCCAGGTCGGCGACGTGGATGTAGTCGCGGACGCAGGTGCCGTCCGGCGTCGGGTAGTCGTCGCCGTAGACGGAGATGGCGTCCCGGCGGCCCTGCGCCACCTGGAGGACGAGCGGGATCAGGTGGGACTCCGGGTCGTGGCGCTCGCCGCAGTCGCCGTAGGCGCCCGCCACGTTGAAGTACCGCAGCGAGACCGCGCCCAGGCCGTGGGCGGCCGCCTCACCGGTGATCATGTGGTCGACGGCGAGCTTGGAGGCGCCGTAGGGGTTGGTGGGGCGGGTCGGGGCGGACTCCGGGATCGGGACCTGCTCCGGTTCGCCGTAGGTCGCCGCCGTCGAGGAGAAGACCAGCCTGCGGACGCCGGCCGAGCGCATCGCCTCCAGCAGGGCCATGGTGCCGCCGACGTTGTTGTCCCAGTACTTCTCGGGCTTCACCACGGACTCGCCGACCTGGGAGAAGGCGGCGAAGTGCAGCACGGCGTCGTAGCCGGAGTCCAGCCACTTGGCGGCGTCGCGGATGTCGCCCTCGATGAAGGCGGCACCCGCGGGACGCCCTCGCGGAAGCCGGTCGAGAGGTTGTCGAGGACGGTGACCTCGTGCCCGGCCTCCAGCAGGTGCTGGGCGACGACACTGCCGACGTAGCCCGCGCCGCCCGTCACCAGGTACTTCCCACTCATCAACTCGCTACCTCTCGCAGTCGCTCGGCCGCGCGCTCCGGCGGCACGTCGTTGATGAACACGTTCATGCCCGACTCGGAACCCGCGAGGAACTTCAGCTTGCCGGACGTGCGTCGGATCGTGAAAAGCTCGAGGTGGAGCGCGAAGTCGTCGCGTGTCACGCCGCCGGACTCGGCCGGCTGCCCGAACGGCGCCTGGTGCCAGGCGGCGATGTACGGCGTCGGGGGCTCGTGCTCCCCGAAGATCCGGTCGAAGCGCTGGAGAAGCTCCAGGTAGATCCGGGGGAACTCGCCGCGCGCCGCCTCGTCGAGCCCGAGCAGGTCCGGCACCCTCCGCCTGGGGTACAGGTGCACCTCGTACGGCCAGTGGGCGGCGTACGGCACGAAGGCCACCCAGTGTTCACCCTCCAGGACGACCCGCTCGCCCGCCAGTTCCCGCTCCAGGACCGCGTCGAACAGGTTCTCTCCGCCGGTCGCCTCCTTGTGGGCGGCGAGTGAACGGAGCATCCGCGCGGTGCGGGGGTGGTGAAGGGGTAGGCGTAGATCTGCCCGTGCGGGTGACCCAGCGTCACCCCGATCTCGGCGCCGCGGTTCTCGAAGCAGAACACCTGTTCAACGGAGGGCAGATGCGACAGCTCGGCCGTGCGGTCGGTCCAGGCGTCGAGCACGAGCCGCGCCTGGTCCTCGTCCAGGTCGGCGAAGGAGGCGTCGTGGTCGGAGGTGAAGCAGACGACCTCGCAGCGGCCGGAGTCGCCGGCCAGGGAGGGGAAACGGTTCTCGAAGACCACGACGTCGTACGTCGAGTCGGGGATCTCGCTCAGCCGGTCGCCCTCGGACGGGCACAGGGGGCACTCGTCGGCGGGCGGGTGGTAGGTGCGGCCCTGGCGGTGCGAGGCGACGGCGACCGCGTCGCCGAGCAGGGGTCGGGGCGGATCTCGGAGGTGGTGACCGTCCGCTCCAGCGGCCGGCGGTCCACCGCGTCGCGCACCGTGTCGTCCCGCAGGTCGTAGTAGATGAGCTCGCGACCGTCGGCCAGTCGGGTCGAGGTCTTCTTCACTGCCGGACTCCTCTGCGCCTGTGCCTGCATCCGCTCCACCACACCCAACACAATCAAACATAACACATCACAACTCACCAGCCTGCCGATCATCACAATCAAACAAAGAACATCACCAGAAGTGTTCAATTGCTGAACACGGAGGCGTAGGTTCCGCTCCGGACCAGTTCGCGCAACGAAGCGAGTGCTTATGGAAACCCCCACATACCTGGCCGCGGAGCTTCGGCTCCCGACCAACTGGCTCGACTACGTGATCCTCGGGATCTACTTCGTCGCCGTCCTCGGCATCGGCTTCGCCGCCCGCCGCTCGGTCAAGACGAGCCTGGACTTCTTCCTGTCCGGCCGCTCCCTGCCCGCCTGGGTGACCGGCCTGGCGTTCATCGCCGCCAACCTGGGCGCCACCGAGATCCTCGGCATGGCCGCCAACAGCGCCCAGTACGGCGTGTACACCACGCACTGGTACTGGATCGGCGCGATCCCGGCGATGGTCTTCCTCGGCCTGGTGATGATGCCGTTCTACTACGGCAGCAAGGTCCGCTCGGTGCCGGAGTTCCTGCTCCTCCGCTTCGACAAGGCCGCACACCTGCTGAGTTCGATCCTGTTCGCCCTGGCGTCGATCCTGATCGCCGGAGTCAACCTCTACGCCCTCGCGATCGTCGTCGAGGCACTGCTCGGCTGGCCGCAGTGGGTGGCCATCGTCGTCGCCGGCTTCTTCGTGCTCGTGTACATCACCCTCGGCGGCCTCTCCTCGGCCATCTACAACGAGGTGCTCCAGTTCTTCGTCATCCTGGCCGCCCTCATCCCGATCACCATCCTCGGCCTGAAGAAGGTCGGCGGCTGGGACGGCCTGTCCGACAACCTCACCGCCCAGCACGGGCCGACTTCATGACCTCGTGGGGCGGCACGGGCATCGGCAGCGACAACCCGCTGGGCGCCAACTGGCTGACGATCGTCCTCGGTCTGGGCTTCGTGCTGTCCTTCGGCTACTGGACGACGAACTTCGCGGAGGTGCAGCGCGCCCTGTCCGCGAAGAACCTCTCGGCCGCCCAGCGGACCCCGCTGATCGCCGCGTTCCCGAAGATCTTCATCGTCTTCCTGGTGATGATCCCGGGCCTGGTCGCCGCGGCCCTGATCCCGCGGTTCGGCACGCCCGAGTCGGGCTACCAGTACAACGACGCGATCCCGTACCTGATGCAGCAGCTGCTGCCCAACGGCGTGCTCGGCATCGCGGTCACCGGCCTGCTCGCGGCCTTCATGGCCGGCATGGCGGCGAACATCTCGTCCTTCAACACGGTGTTCACCAACGACATCTGGGGCCGGTACGTGGTCAAGGGCCGCCCGGACGACTACTACGTGCGGTTCGGCCGGCTGATCACCGCGCTCGGTGTGCTGGCCTCCATCGGCACGGCGTTCCTCGCGTCGTCCTTCTCGAACATCATGGCGTACCTCCAGACGCTGTTCTCCTTCTTCAACGTGCCGATGTTCGTGGTCTTCATCATCGGCATGTTCTGGAAGCGGGCGTCCATGAAGTCGGGCTTCTGGGGCCTGATCGCCGGCACCACCGCCGCGATGGTCAACTACTTCGTCATCTACGAGCAGGGCATCATCGACATCCCCTCCGACCAGGGAGCCAACTTCGTCTCCGCGATCGCCGGGTTCGTGGCCGGCGCGGTGGTCATGGTCGGCGTGACCCTGTTCACCAAGCCGAAGCCGGAGTCCGAGCTGCAGGGCCTGGTCTACGGGACGCGCTCGCCCGGCATGGCGGAACCGCCGGCCGCGGGCGACGACGCGTGGTACCGCAAGCCGGCGCTGCTGGGCTGGGGTGCGGTCGTGCTGGCCGCCGCCTGCTACATCCCGTTCTCGTTCTGATCGCGGGAGAATCGAGGAAGCATGTCTGAGTTCTACTCCGAGAAGGACGTCCAGCGGGAGGTCTCCGAGCTGGAGACCAAGTCCGCGACGGCCGCGAAGCTGTTCGACATCCGTCGGATCATCGGCGGGCTGTTCGTGATCTACGGCGTGATCGTCACCATCGCGGGGATCACGGCGTCCGACGCCGACATCGAGAAGGCGGAGGGCGTCAACATCAACCTGTGGACCGGTCTGGGGATGCTGGTCCTCGGCCTCCTGTTCCTCCTGTGGCTCAAGCTCAGGCCCACGGCCCCGCCCCCACCGGCCCCCGTCCCGGAGGAACGCCGGCAGTAACCGCCGAGGGCCCCGGGGGCGTTGCGCAGCCCGGCGCCACCGGGGTGCCGCCCGCGCCCACCCGTGCCGCCCCAGCGGCACGACTGCCCGCGGCTGGACGGGATGGACGGCCCGCGGCCGGGCGAGCCCGGCGAACCGCCGCTGGGCGGGCCCTGCGCGCCGCGGCTGGGCGGGGCCGGCGCGCCGCGGCTTACGGGTGCGGGGCGCTGCAGCTAAGGCCGGGGGCGTTGCGCAGCCCGGCGCCACCGGGGTGCCGCCCGCGCCCACCCGTGCCGCCCCAGCGGCACGACTGCCCGCGGCTGGGCGGGATGGGCAGCCCGCGGCTGGGCGAGCACGGCGAACCGCCGCTGGGCGGGTCGGCGCGCCGCGGGTGGGCGTCCGGTAGTGGGCGCGGACGGGTACGGCGGGGAGGGGTGGGGTGGGGGGTGTTCGCCCGCAGGGGCGTCGCGAGGGGCGCCGGTTCGTACTTGGGACGGACGGTTTCGCGGCGGCCCGAGGACGGACACCCCCCGCCCCGCCCCGCCCCACCCCTCACCGAAGCCGCCTCAGGGGGCGGGCCCGGCCCGGCCGTCGTCGCGCGGTCCAGAAGGCCCGTCCGGGCCGCCAGGGCCGCCGCCTCCAGACGCGAGCCCACGCCCAGCTTCATCAGAACCCGCTGCACATGCGTACGCGCCGTCGACGGCGCGATCCCCATGCCCGCCGCGATCAGCCGCGTGTCCTCCCCGTCGGCCACCCGCACGAGCACCTCCACCTCCCGCGGCGTCAGCATCTCCAGCAGCCGCTGACCCTCGTCGTCCGGCTCCGCCACCGGATTCAGCAGCTCACCGAACGCCCCTGCAACAACCCCGGCGCCACCGCCGCCTCCCCGCCCGCGCCTTCATGATCGCGCGCTCGACCCCTCTATGCGCTCGTCGTGCCGCACGTACCCCGACGCCCCGGCCGCGAACGCCGCCGCGATCCCCCGCGGACTCGGCACCGGCCCCAGCACCAGCACCGCCACCTGCGGCCGCTCCCGCTTGATCTTCACGACGGATCGAAGATCCCCGGCTCCGCCGGCGTAGCCGTCCCAGCAGACACACCTCCGGCGCCCGGCTGATCACCAGCTCCGCCGCCCCGCGGCGGGCGCCGCCGCGGCCAGCACCCGGTGCCCCCGCAGCTTCAGCGCCGAGGCCAGCGCCTCGGCGAGCAATCGGTGGTCGTCGACCACCATCAGCCGCACTCCCATCGAGCAACCCCCAGTCCCCGATCTCCCCGATCCTGATCCGCAATGCCCGGAAGCTACACGCTTGTTCGACATCACGCTCCCCTACCGGTAAGAACTGCCCCGGATCACCGAAATTGCTCGCAATACACAACACGGCCCCGTCCCTTCCCGGGAACGGGGCCGTGCCGCGTCGACGCGCCGGCGCCGCGCTCAGCCGCTCGTGCCGAACGCCACCGCCAGATACTCCTTGTCCCCGTGATGGACGACTCGCTGGCGTACACCTGCGACATGTACAGCCGCCCCTGCGCGTACTGCATCTCGGAGTACTCCGGCGACATGCTGGTCTCCACGTCGCGCACCTGCTCCGTGGCCGGGTTCTCCAGCAGCGTCGTCTGCTTGAACGACCCGCCGTCGATGCTCACGATCTGCCCGCCCTTGTCGTAGGGCGGCCGCTTGTACGCCAGCACGTTGCCGCCGTCCATCCGCAGCGGAAGGATCGTGTAGCCCTCGCCCGCGTCGGCACGCTGCCCGGTCTGCTTGCCGGTGGCGAGGTCGAAGGCGACGACCTCGTTGGTCCGGCTGTAGCCCTCGCCGCCGCCCTCGTGCTCCTCGGTCGGGATGTAGAGCCGGTCGTTGCCGACCGCGAGCCCCGTGCACTGCTCGACCTTGGAGATGTTGTCGCAGCGGGCCGCGAACTCCTCACCCGGCGCGGAGATCCGCGCCCGCAGCTTGCCGGTCTTGTTGTCGATGGAGAAGAAGTCCGAGATGCCGCTGCCGTCCCCGGCGGAGTCGCCGACGTCGGCGGAGACCACCAGCGGGTTCGTGGACACGATGCCGGCGTACTCGATGCCCTTGGCCATCTTGTACTCCGAGAGCACCTTCCCGGTCTTCGGGTCGATGGTCTGGATGTGCAGCTCACGGGCCTCGTAGGAGCCGCACTTGCGGACGGCGACGAGCTTCTCCCCGCCGCCGTAACCGGAGTCGTAGCAGGTGTCGGTCGGCTTCGGGCTCCACAGTTGCTCGCCGGACTCGACGTCCCAGGCGACGCCGCCGCTGGTGCTGCCGGCCGCGACCGTGCCGCCGCTGATCGTGACGTTGTCGAAGGAGATCGGCTGGTCGCCGGAGCTGCCGGTCTTCGTCCACACCTTCTTGCCGGTGTCGAGGTCGATCACCGCGACCTGGCTGCAGCCGTGGTGGCTCTTGGCCTTGGTCGGCATGTCGGGCTGGTAGACGACGACCGTCTTGTTGTCGTCGGTGACGTGGTCGCTGGCCGTGCAGACGGGGCCGTCCAGCGGCAGCTTCCAGACCTGGCTGCCCTTCTCGGGGTCGTAGCCGACGATCTCGGCGACGCCGCTCTTGGCGTACACCTTGTCGGTGAGCCACGAGCCGGAGACGACGACGCTCCTGATGTCCTTGCTCACCTCGGGGGCCGGGACCTGGAAGAGCACCTTGGCGGACGGGTCGGACGGCGCCTTCTCCTTGCCGCCGGCGGTCTGGCCGCCCGTGCCGTTCTTCGCGTCGCCGCCGCCCTTGGCGCTGTTGTTCTTGTCGTCGTCCTTGCCGCCGGAGGAGTTGGCGTACCACACGCCGCCGCCGATGATCAGGGCGATGGCGACGACGGCCGAGACGATGATGGCGACCTGGGCGTTGATCTTCCGCCCGCCGCCCGGCCCGCCGGGGCCCGGCTGGGACGGCATGGGCACGGTGGCCTGCGGATAGCCGTACCCGGGGCCGGGCGGCTGCTGGCCGTACGGGCCGGGCGGCTGCTGGCCGTACGGGCCGGGCGGGTGGCGTACCCGCCGGGCCCCGGCTGCCCGGGGTAGCCGTACCCCGGCTGCGGGGCGGGCGGCGTCTGCGGGTAGCCGTACCCGGGCTGCGGCCCGCCGACGGGCGGCGTCGGCGGGGTGGCCGGCGCCCCCTGCGGCGGCGTCGGCGGGGTGGCCGGCGGCCCCTGCGGCGGGGTCTGCGGGTAGCCGTACCCCGGCGCCGGGGACTTGGCGAGGTTCGGGCCGCTCTCGGGCGACGCCGGCTGCTGCGGCGGCTGCTGCGGCTGCTGGGGCGGGCCGAAGCCTCCGCCCGTCGGCGGCTGGTTGGGGGGCGGGGGCGGCGGCTGGGTCATGACGGGAGTACCTCGGGGAACTCGGAGCGGGACTCGGGGAAGCGGAGGACGGAGGGAGAGGTCACTTGCCGTAGGCCAGCATCAACTTCTCCTTCGTGTCGTCGTTCCCGGTCAGCCGGGTCTGGGAGATGTAGAAGCGCCCGTCCACCCAGGCGATGTCCTTGGAGAAGAAGCCGTTCTCCACCTCCGCGGCGCCCTGCGGGTTCTGCAGCAGCTTCGTCGGCTCGTGGCCGCCACCGCCCGTGGGGATGGAGACGACCTGGCCGCCGGCGTCGTAGGACGGCTGCACGTAGGCGATGAGCTTGCCGTTCTCCACCTGCATCGGCATCATCGACTCCTCCGCGGGCGACTTCACGCGCCACTTCTCCTTACCGTCGGAGAGGCCGATCGCGACGATCTCGTTGGCGCCGGTGGCCGCCTCGGTGGGCAGGTAGAGGGTCTTGCCGTCGACGGCGACGCCCTGGCAGCCCTGGAGGTCGCGTTCGAGGATGGCCCAGCCGCACTCGGGGCGAAGTCCTCGTCGACGTCGACCTGCGAGGTGACCTTGCCGCCGGAGAAGGCGGAGATGTTCCAGGCCTTCTTGTCCTCGTTGGTGGCGTAGACGACCAGCGGGCTCACGGAGTAGGCCCGTTCGACCCGCCAGCCCTTCTCGTACTTGTACGTCCACTGGACCTTGCCGGTCTTCGGGTCCAGGCCCTGCAGTTCGTCGTGTTCATTGGCGCCGCCGGCGCCGCAGGAGGCGACCTGGACGAGCGTGCCGTCGCCGCCCGCGAAGCCGGCGGGGAAGCAGGCGTCGCCGTACCGCTTCTTGTCGTAGAGCTTCTTGCCGCTCCTGACGTCGTAGGCCGTTCCGGACTGGGAGCGGCCGACCATCAGGATGTCGCCGGACAGCGTCAGTTCGACGGAGAGGGTGGAGTCGAACAGCTCGCCGTCCGCGACCTCCTCCTTCCAGCCCTTCTCGCCGGTGGCGAGGTCGATCTCCTGGAGCTGGTTGCACTCGGCACGGTCGCTGGAGCCGCTCATGTACGCGACGACGATCTTGTCGTCGGCGGTCTTCTCCGGGGTGACCGCGCAGATCTTCTGCGGGAAGGTGATGGCGTCCCAGGCGGGCTTGCCGTCTCCGACGCGGTAGGCGAAGAGCTGCTTGTAGGCCGCCTTGACCGCGGCCTTGTCGGTGATCCACATGCCGGGGGCGTCGGCGCCGGAACCGGGCGCGTCGGGCGCCTCCTTGTACCAGAGCACCCTGGCCTCGCCGGCCTGCCGGCCCTCGTTGAGGTCGTCCGGGTCCTCGCCGCCGTCGCCGCTGCCGTCACCGGGGTTGACCGGGGCGTCGCCGGAGCCGGTCGGCTTGGCGTCGTCGCTCTGCCGGGCGACGGGCTTCTCGTCCTTCTTGTCGTCGCCGCCGGTGACCGCCCAGACGGTGCCGCCGATGACGAGCAGCGCGGCGACGGCCGCGCCGACGGCGAGGGCGGGCTTGCTCTTGAACCGGTTGCCGGAGCCGGGCGGCGGGGTGCCGGGGGCGCCGGGGAACTGGGGCTGCTGCGGGTAGCCGTAACCGGGCTGCTGCGGGGCGCCGTAGGGGCCCGGCTGCTGGGGCTGGGCGTACGGGCCGGAGGCGTAGGGCCCGGGCTGCTGCGGGGCGCCGTACGGGCCGGGCTGCTGCGGGTAGCCGTATCCCGGCTGCGGCGGCCCGGCGGGCGGGCCCTGCGGGGGCGGCGGCGTGCCCGGGGCGCCCTGCGGGGGCGGCGGGGTCTGCGGTGCTCCGAAACCGCCCGACGGCGGCGGATCCTGCGGTGCTCCGAAGCCACCGGGCTGCGGCGGCTGGTTGGGCGGCTGAGTCATCAGCGCGTTCCCCCTTACTCACTGATTTTTAGCCACGCCCTGAGGTACGGACAGTCTCAGAGACGACTCAGACAGTCACAAGCGCGGTGCTGTGCGGGCCCTTTCTATCACCCGGGGCCGACACCCCACCGGGCCGCGTCCACCCCTGTTCCCAACGGAGGACCGGCTCGTGATGCCGTCGTTACGCGCCTTCACGGGCCCTTCACGCCGCGCGCGCCCGGCGCACAACCAGGGGGACGACGGCTCAGGCGTCCTCCGCGAGTTCCAGCCACCGCAGCTCCAGCTCCTCGCGCCGGCCGGCCAGTTCCCGCAGTTCGGCGTCGAGTTCGGCCACCTTCGCGAAGTCGGTGGCGTTGTCCGCGATCCGCGCGTGCAGGGCGGTCTCCTTCTCGGAGATCTTGTCCAGCTGGCGTTCGATCTTCTGGAGTTCCTTCTTGGCGGCGCGCTGGTCGGAGGCGCTCTTCTCGGTGGTCCGGGCGGCCGGCCTGGCGGCGGGGACGTTCGCCGCGGCCGCTTCCTCCATCGTCCGGCGCCGCTCCAGGTACTCGTCGATGCCGCGCGGCAGCATCCGCAGGGTGCCGTCGCCGAGCAGCGCGAAGACCCGGTCGGTGGTGCGCTCGATGAAGAAGCGGTCGTGGGAGATGACGATCATCGAGCCGGGCCAGCCGTCGAGCAGGTCCTCCAGCTGGGTCAGGGTCTCGATGTCGAGGTCGTTGGTGGGCTCGTCGAGGAAGAGGACGTTGGGCTCGTCCATCAGCAGCCGCAGCAGCTGGAGCCGGCGCCGCTCGCCGCCGGAGAGGTCGCCGACCGGCGTCCACTGCTTCTCCTTGCCGAAGCCGAACGTCTCGCACAGCTGGCCGGCGGTCATCTCGCGGCCCTTGCCGAGGTCGACGCGCTCGCGGACCCGCTGCACGGCCTCCAGCACCCGCCAGGAGGGGTCGAGTTCGGCGACCTCCTGCGAGAGGTAGGCCAGCTTCACGGTCTTGCCGACGCGGATGTGCCCGTCCGCGGGCTGCCGCTCGCCGCCGGTCGCGGCGGCGTCGGCGAGAGCCCGCAGCAGGGAGGTCTTGCCGGCGCCGTTGACGCCGACGAGGCCGATGCGGTCGCCGGGGCCGAGCTGCCAGGTGATGTGCTTGAGCAGCACCTTGGGCCCGGCCGTGACGGTGACGTCCTCGAGGTCGAAGACGGTCTTGCCGAGCCGGGAGGAGGCGAACTTCATCAGCTCGCTGCTGTCCCGGGGCGGCGGGACGTCCTTGATCAGGTCGTTGGCGGCCTCGACGCGGAAACGCGGCTTGGAGGTGCGGGCGGGGGCGCCGCGCCGCAGCCAGGCCAGCTCCTTGCGGACCAGGTTCTGCCGCTTGGCCTCCTCGGTGGCGGCGATGCGCTCGCGTTCGGCGCGGGCGAAGACGTAGTCGGAGTAGCCGCCCTCGTACTCGTGGACGACGCCGCGCTGCACGTCCCACATGCGGGTGCAGACCTGGTCCAGGAACCACCGGTCGTGGGTGACGCAGACCAGCGCCGAGCGCCGCTCGCGCAGGTGCCCGGCGAGCCAGGCGATGCCCTCGACGTCGAGGTGGTTCGTAGGCTCGTCGAGGACGATCAGGTCCTGTTCGTCGATGAGCAGCTTGGCGAGCGCGATCCGGCGCCGCTCGCCGCCGGAGAGGGGGCCGATGACGGTGTCCAGCCCCTGCGGGAACCCGGGCAGGTCGAGGCCGCCGAACAGCCCGGTCAGCACGTCCCTGATCTTGGCGTTGCCCGCCCACTCGTGGTCGGCCAGGTCCCGGATGACCTCGTGGCGCACGGTGGCCTCGGGGTCGAGGGAGTCGTGCTGGGTGAGCACGCCCATGCGCAGGCCGCCGGAGTGGGTGACCCGGCCGGAGTCGGCGTCCTCCAGCTTGGCCAGCATCCGGATCAGCGTGGTCTTGCCGTCGCCGTTGCGGCCGACGACGCCGATGCGGTCGCCCTCGGAGACGCCGAGGGAGACGCCGTCGAGCAGGGCACGGGTGCCGTACACCTTGCTGACGTTCTCGACATTGACCAGGTTGACGGCCATTTCTCTCCTGCCTGGGGATCGATCGACCCTCCAGGGTAGTCAGTGCGGCTCGGCGGCCGTCGCCGAGCGTCCGGCCCGCTCCTCCAGGACCGTGGCTCCCGGCACCGGCCCCTGGGCCGTGCGCACCGTCCGGCAGGTGCCCGAGGCCCGCAGGACGCCCGCGATGTCGGTGGCCGCCCCGGCGTCCGCGGCGAGGAACGCCGTGGTCGGTCCGGAGCCGGAGACCAGCGCGGTGAGCGCGCCGGCGGCGCGGCCCGCGGCGAGGGTGTCGGACAGCTCGGGGCAGAGGGAGAGCGCGGCGGGCTGGAGGTCGTTGGAGACGGCGACGGCGAGCGCGCCGGGGTCGCCGTCGGCGAGCGCGTCCAGCACGGCCTGCGCGGCGGCCGGTTCGGGGATGTCCCGGCCCTCGGCGAGCCGGTCGAACTCCCGGTAGACCGCGGGGGTGGACAGTCCGTGCCGGGCCGTGGCGAACACCCAGTGGAAGGTGCCGCCCACCTCCAGGGCGGTCAGCTTCTCGCCCCGGCCGGTGCCCAGCGCGGCGCCGCCGGTCAGGCTGAACGGCACGTCGCTGCCGAGTTCGGCAGCGAGGGCGAGCAGTTCGTCGCGGGGGGCGCCGGTGCCCCACAGGGCGTCGCAGGCGACCAGCGCGCCGGCGCCGTCGGCGCTGCCGCCCGCCATGCCGCCGGCGACGGGGATGTCCTTGTCGATGTGGATGTGGACGGCGGGCTCCCGGCCGTAGCGCTCGGCGAGGAGGAGGGCGGCGCGGGCGGCGAGGTTGGTGCGGTCCAGGGGGACCTGGGCGGCGTCGGGGCCCGCGCAGGTGACGCGCAGCTCGTCGGCGGGGGTGACGGTGATCTCGTCGTGGAGGCCGACGGCGAGGAAGACGTTGGCCAGTTCGTGGAAGCCGTCGGGGCGGGCGGCGCCCACCGCGAGCTGGACGTTGACCTTGGCGGGGACGCGGACGGTGACGCTCACGTGGCGGGCTCCTTGCTGGGGGCGTGCTCGGCGATGCGCGCGAACTCCTCGACGGTCAGGGACTCCCCCCGTGCCCGGGGCGACACCCCGGCGGCGACCAGCGCGGCCTCCGCGGCGGCGGCCGACCCGGCCCACCCGGCGAGCGCGGCCCGCAGGGTCTTGCGGCGCTGCGCGAACGCGGCGTCGACGACGGCGAAGACCTCCTCCTTGGAGGCGGTCGTCGCCGGCGGTTCCGTGCGCCGGACCAGCGACACCAGGCCGCTGTCGACGTTCGGCGCGGGCCAGAAGACGTTGCGGCCGATCGCGCCGGCCCGCTTGACCTCGGCGTACCAGTTGGCCTTCACGGACGGCACGCCGTACACCTTGTTGCCGGGTCCGGCGGCGAGGCGGTCGGCGACCTCCGACTGGACCATGACGAGGGTGCGCTCGATGCTCGGGAAGGTGTCGAGCATGTGCAGCAGGACGGGCACGGCCACGTTGTAGGGCAGGTTGGCGACGAGCGCGGTGGGTGCCGGTCCGGGCAGGGCGGTGACGTGCAGGGCGTCGGAGTGGACGAGCGCGAACCGCTCGGCGCGCTCGGGCATGCGGGCGGCGACGGTGGCGGGCAGGGCGGCGGCGAGGACGTCGTCGATCTCGACGGCGACGACCCGGTCGGCGGCCTCCAGCAGGGCCAGGGTGAGCGAGCCGAGCCCCGGGCCGACCTCGACGACGACGTCGTCCGGGCGGACGTCGGCGGTGCGGACGATCCGGCGGACGGTGTTCGCGTCGATCACGAAGTTCTGGCCGCGCTGCTTGGTGGGGCGGACGCCGAGGGCTGCCGCGAGGTCACGGACGTCGGCGGGGCCCAGCAGGGCGTCGTGCGGGGTGGGGCTGCTCACCCCGCAAGGGTATCCGGGGCGGGGAGGACCGGCTCCGCCAACGCCCCACCGGCCCGGCCGGGCCCGCCGGCCCGCCCGGGGTGCGGGGTCAGCGGTGCAGGCGGGCGCCGCAGTGGGGCCACGGGCCGGCGCCCCGGCGCTGGTACAGCTTCTTCGCCCGGTACGTCTGCTCGGCGGCCGGCGCGTCCTCGGGGCGGCCCTGACCGCCGAGGCTCTGCCAGGTCTGCGCGTCGAACTGGTACAGGCCGCCGTACGTCCCCGAGGGGTCGACCGCGTCGGGCCGGCCGCCGGACTCGCAGGCCGCGAGGCCCTGCCAGTTCAGGTGGTCGGCGCCCTGCACGGAGGCCGGGCGGGGCCGGGTGCCGACGCGCACGATCCGCGGACGCGGCTCGCGCACCAGCTCCGTCGCGATCCGGCGCGGCTTCTGCCGGACCCCGTTGACGGTGCGCACGGTGTACGTGGTGCGCCGCAGCCCCGGCTCCCCGGCCTGCTGGACGACCTCCGTGCCCCGGTACAGCGAGGCGTCCTCGACGCGCCGCTCCGGGAACGGCACGGCCTCCTCGTGGACCTTGCGCTCGCCCTTGATCCGCAGCACGGTCACCGTCTGCCCGTCGCGCGGGAAGCTGCCGGGCGGCACGGAGGTGGTGTCCTCGCCGCGCAGGGTCACGCCGGCCTCCTCGACCGCCTCCCGCACGGTGGCCGCGTTGGTGCGGACGGTGCGGGCGCGGCCGTCGGCCATGACGGTGACCACGCGCTCGGTGCGCACGTCGAGGGCGAGCCCGCCACGGCCGATGGGCCGCGAGCGCGAGGTCGACAGGTAGGCGCCCTCCGCGCGCACCCCGAGCTGGCGGAGCGCGCCCTCGACGGTGTCGGCCGTGGTCCACACCTGGCGCCGGTGGCCGTCGAGGGTGAGCAGCACCGGGCGGCCGTGGCGGACGGCGATCTCGTCACCGGAGGACAGTTCGGTGCCGGGGGCGGGCGCGATCACGTCGTGGGCGCCGACCTGGACGCCTTCCTCGGCGAGCAGTTCCGCCACGTCGTCGGCGAAGGTGTGCAGGGTGCGCGGCTCGCCGTCGACGGTGAGGCGGACCGCCTTGTCCTCGGCGACGAAGGCGGTGGTGCCGCCCGCGAGGAACGCCACGACCAGCGCCCTCGGCAGCAGGCGGCGCACGGAACCCTCCGTGCGCCCGGTGTACCGCGCCCTGCGCCGGCGCACGCCCCGACCGCCGGGTCCGCCGGGGCGGGACGGCGGCGGGCTCTGCCGGGGCAGCACCGCCTCGGTGGCGCCGGGCGCCGCCGGTGCCCACGCGTAGGCGGGGCGGTAGGTGTCCCCGTAGGGCAGCGTCGGCGCGGTGTGCACGTCACAGGGCTCGCCGTGAGGCGCGTCCCAGGGCTCGCCGCAGGGCTCGTACGGCTCCTCGTACGGCCCGTGGTGCGGCTCCGTCCCGAGCGGCTCCCCGTAGGGTCCGTCGTACGGTCCGTCGTACGGCACGTACGTCTCGAACTGCGACTTGCTCACGCCGTCACGCTCCAGCGGTCCAGAGGCTTTCCGGATCGGGCCCCAGAACCTAGCCGAGCGGCGGTCACTCTCCAAAGCGACGCGACTACACACCGTGCACCGGGCGGGTCGGTGGCCGGGTCAGTAGCCGAACGCGCGTGCCGTGTTCGCCGCGAGGGCCGTCGCCATGGCGTCCTCGTCGATGCCCCGGACGGCGGCCATCGCGCGCACGGTGACCGGCACCAGGTAGGGCGCGTTGGGCCGGCCCCGGTAGGGCACCGGCGTCAGGAACGGGGCGTCCGTCTCCACCAGGACCAGCTCCAGCGGGGCCACGGCGAGCGCGTCGCGCAGGTTCTGCGCGTTCTTGAAGGTGACGTTGCCGGCGAAGGACATGTAGTACCCGGCGCGGGCGCAGATCCCGGCCATCTCGGCGTCGCCGGAGTAGCAGTGGAAGACGGTGCGGTCGGGCGCGCCCTCCTCCTTCAGCACGCGCAGCACGTCGGCGTGGGCGTCGCGGTCGTGGATGACCAGCGTCTTGCCGTGCCGCTTGGCGATCTCGATGTGGGCGCGGAAGGACCGCTCCTGCGCCTCCCTGCCCTTCTCGCCGGTGCGGAAGTGGTCGAGGCCGGTCTCGCCGACGCCCTTGACGTGCGGGAGGGCGGCCAGCCGGTCGATCTCGGCGAGCGCCTCGTCCAGCGCCGCGTCGCCGCCGGGCTCGCGGGCGCCCTGCCTGGACCGGCCTCCCCCGGCCCCAGGGGGCTGGGAGGTGCGCCCGGGGTCGCCGTGGACGATCCGGGGCGCCTCGTTGGGGTGCAGGGCGACGGCGGCGTGGACGCTGTCGTGGGCCGCCGCCGTCTCGGCCGCCCAGCGCGAGCCCTTCACGTCGCAGCCGACCTGCACGACCGTCGTCACCCCGACGGACGCCGCCTTCGCCAGGCCCTCCTCGACCGTGCCCGACTGCATGTCGAGGTGGGTGTGGGAGTCGGCGACCGGCACCCGCAGGGGGGCCGGGAGCGGCGGGGGCGCGTGCTTGTCGCGCTGCTCGGCCGGGGCGTTCGAAGACATGCCCCGATCCTACGGAAGCGGAGTGCGGGGCGGTCCCGGGGAGCGGTCAGCCGGCCCTGCGGTGCAGGTGGAGGGCGTGCAGCAGGTCGGACAGGTGCCAGTGGCGCTCGCCGCCGCGGTCCGGTGCGCGGGTCTGCCCGGGGACCCGGGGCACCTCCACGGGCCCGGCGGGCGGCACCCGGCGCTGCGGCTGGCCGCCGCGCACCGCCGCCACCCGTCCGGGCCGCATGATGCGGACGACGTGGCCGTCGCAGTTCTGGCAGGCGGGCCGGGTCAGCGGGGAGGGCACGGTCCGGCCGTCGGCCAGGTACCGCACGAACGCCCGGCCCTCGGCGTCCGTGTGGTGTTCGATCGCGTAGGACTGCTCCCAGCCGTACCCGCAGCGCATGCAGGCGAAGGAGTACGACTCGTGCACCACGGCGGCGTTTCCTGCGGTTTCGTCCATGGGTCCAGTGGACTCCCCGGCCGCCCGGGACGCCATGGGGTCTGCCGAGTGTTGGAGACGATTTGGGCGCCGCTTGGCGCTGCTTGGCGGTCCCTTGGCACAACCCGCCGGCAGGTCAGGAGCAGGTCAAGCGCCCGCGTTCTTCGCGGCGACGACGGCGTCGAACACCTCCCGTTTCGGCACGCCGGCCTCGGCGGCCACCGCGGCGATCGCCTCCTTGCGGCGCTCCCCCGCCTCCTCCCGCACCCGGACCCGGCGCACCAGTTCCGCGGCGCCGACCTCCTCGGGTCCCGTCTCCGGCGCCCCCTCGACGACGACGGTGATCTCGCCGCGCACGCCCTCGGCCGCCCACGCGGCCAGTTCGCCCAGCGGGCCGCGCCTGACCTCCTCGTAGGTCTTGGTCAGCTCCCGGCACACGGCCGCGCGCCGCTGCTCCCCGAAGACCTCGGCCATCGCGGCGAGGGTGTCGTCGAGCCGGTGCGGGGCCTCGAAGTAGACGAGGGTGCGGCGCTCCCCGGCGACCTCGCGCAGCCGCGAGCGCCGCTCGCCCGCCTTGCGGGGCAGGAACCCCTCGAAGCAGAACCGGTCGACGGGCAGCCCGGACAGGGCGAGTGCGGTGAGGACGGCGGAGGGGCCGGGCACGGCGGTGACGCGGACGTCCCGCTCGACGGCCGCCGCGACCAGCCGGTAGCCGGGGTCGGACACGGACGGCATGCCGGCGTCGGTGACGAGCAGCACCCGGGCGCCGTTCACCAGTTCCTCGACCAGTTCGGGGGTGCGGGCGGACTCGTTGCCCTCGAAGTACGACACGACCCGGCCCTTGGGGGTGACGCCGAGCGCCTGGGTGAGCCGGCGCAGCCGCCGGGTGTCCTCGGCGGCGACGACGTCGGCGCCGGCCAGCTCCTCGGCGAGCCGGGGCGGGGCGTCGGCGATGCTCCCGATGGGGGTGCCGGCCAGGACCAGGATTCCGGGTGCGCTTGTCACGCCCCATCCTCCAGGGACCGGCCGCGTGTGGTGCCGGGGCGGGGTGCGGCGCCCCGCGCGGGGGCAACGGCGGGACTCGCACAGGCCGGTTCCCTACGATGGCGCGGTGACCAGTACCGCGTCCTCCACGGACACCCGGCAGGACCAGGCACCGCACGACCGGCGGCCGTCCTGGCAGCAGCGCCTGCGCCGCTTCGGACACGCGGCGGTGCCCGAGGGCGGCGTCCGCGACCGTCTGGTGCCGCCGTACACGCGGCCGGGGCCCCGGCTGTGGGTCTTCCTGGGCCTGCCGGAGCCGGTGGCCGACCGGGTCGTGCGCTGGTCGGGCTGGCTCGGGCCGCTGCTGGTGACGCTCGTCGCGGGTGTGCTGCGGTTCTGGAACCTGGGCAGCCCGAAGGCGGTGATATTCGACGAGACGTACTACGCCAAGGACGCCTGGGCGCTGATCCACCGCGGGTTCGAGGTCAACTGGGACAAGAACGCCAACGACCTGATCCTGAAGTCGGGGGTGACGTGCCGGTCCCGGTGGACGCCGCGTACGTGGTCCATCCCCCATCGGCAAGTACGTCATCGGGTTCGGCGAGTGGCTGTTCGGTTTCGACCCGTTCGGCTGGCGGTTCATGACGGCACTGCTCGGGACGCTGTCGGTGCTGCTGCTGTGCCGGATCGGGCGCCGGCTGTTCCGCTCCACGTTCCTCGGCTGCCTGGCGGGCGCGCTGATGGCCGTCGACGGGCTGGCCTTCGTGATGAGCCGGACCGCGCTGCTCGACAGCGTGCTGGTGTTCTTCGTGCTGGCCGCGTTCGGCTGTCTGCTGGTCGACCGGGACCGGGCCCGGGAGAGGCTCGCCGCCGCCCTCCCCGTCGACGAGGACGGCCGGGTCCGCCCGGACGCGCACGTCGCCGGGACCACCCGGCTCGGCCCGCGGCCCTGGCGCTGGGCGGCGGGGCTGATGCTGGGGCTGGCGATCGGGACGAAGTGGAACGGCCTGTACATCATGGCGGCGTTCTGCGTGATGGCGGTGCTCTGGGACGTCGGCGCCCGCCGGGTGGCGGGCGCGCACCGGCCGCGGAGGGCCGTGCTCAAGCACGACCTGGGGCTGGCCTTCCTGTCGACGGTGCCGGTGGCGCTGCTGACCTACACCCTGTCCTGGCTGGGCTGGATCCTCTCCCCCGCCGACGGCTCGGGCGGCTACTACCGCAACTGGGCGGCGACCGACGGCAGGGACAGCGCCTGGTCCTGGCTGTTCCCGACTGGCTGCGCAGCCTGTGGCACTACGAGTGGCAGGTGCTGGACTTCCACACCCACCTGACCTCGCCGCACACCTACCAGTCCAACCCGTGGAGCTGGCTGGTCCTGGGCCGTCCGGTCTCCTACTTCTACGAGTCGCCCGCCCCCGGCACGGACGGCTGCCCCGTGGACGCGGGCGAGAAGTGCGCCCGCGAGGTGCTGGCGCTGGGGACGCCGCTGCTGTGGTGGGTGGGCTGCTTCGCGCTGCTGTACGTCCTGTGGCGCTGGGCGTTCCGGCGGGACTGGCGGGCGGGCGCGATCGCCTGCGGCCTGGCCGCCGGCTATCTGCCGTGGTTCCTGTACCAGGAGCGGACGATCTTCCTCTTCTACGCCGTGGTGTTCCTGCCGTTCCTGTGCCTGGCGGTGGCGATGCTGCTGGGGGCGGTCATCGGCCGCCCCGGCTCCGGCGACGCCCGGCGGGTGGCGGGGGCGACGGGCGCGGGCGTGCTGGTGCTGCTGATCGTCTGGAACTTCATCTACTTCTGGCCCCTGTACACCGGCACCGCCATCCCGATCGACGACTGGCGGTCGCGGATGTGGCTGGACACGTGGGTGTGACGGTCTCCGTTCGGCCACCAAACGGACACGGCCCTGCCGCCGGTCACTGCGTGCGCATAGCATGCAACCCACAACTGCTTTCTGAACGCGTTCAATAAATCGGGGGCGGGCAGGAGGCCCAAGGGGAGGGGTCTGCCGATGGGCAGGGGGTCAAGGTCGCCGTCGTCGGCGGCGTGTTCGCCGCGATGGTGGGCGGCGCCGGGTACGGCGCCTACACCATCGTCTCGGCGGTGAACGGCGGCTCGGGCAGCGCGTCGGGGGACGGCGCGGCGAGATCCGGGCCGCCGAGCGCGGCCGAGGTGAAGGAGACGACGGAGAAGTTCTTCGCGGCCTGGGAGGGGGGCCGGGCGGCCGAGGCGGCGGGGTACACCGACGACGCCACCGGGGCCGAGGCGCTGCTGACGGCCTACCGGGAGGACGCGCACATCCAGGACGTCACCGTCGTGCCGGGCACCGCCTCCGGCACGAAGGTGCCGTTCACGGTCAAGGGACGGTGTCGTACGACGGGGCCTCCGAGCCGCTGACGTACCGGAGCACGCTGACCGTCGTGCGCGGGGCCACCACCGGGCGGGCCCTCGTCGACTGGGACCCGTCGGTCGTCCACCCGCGGCTGAAGGACGGCGACACGCTGGTCACCGAGGAGTCGGCGAGCCCGCCGATCCAGGCCGTCGGCCGGGACGGCACCGTGCTGACGAAGGAGGAGTACCCCTCCCTCGGCCCGGTCCTGGACACCCTGCGCCAGAAGTACGGCGACAAGGCGGGCGGCGAGCCCGGCGTCGAGCTGGTGGTCCGGCACACGGCCGACGGCGCCGCCGACACCCCGCTGCTGACGCTGGCCGAGGGCGAGCCGGGCCGGCTGCGCACCACGCTCAGCCCGAGCGTGCAGGCGGCGGCCGAGCGGGCGGTGAAGAAGTACGCCGAGTCGTCGGTGGTGGCGGTGAAGCCGAGCACCGGCGAGGTGCTGGCCGTGGCGAACAACCGGGCCGACGGCTTCAACGCGGCCTTCCAGGGCAAGGTCGCACCCGGCTCCACCATGAAGATCATCACCGCGGCGATGCTCATCGACAACGGCGTGACCTCGATGAACGGCCCCGCGCCCTGCCCGGACACCGCCACCTGGCAGAGCCAGACCTTCAAGAACCTCACCGGCATGGACCCGAACGAGAGCGCGACGCTGGCCGACAGCTTCCTGCGGTCCTGCAACACCGCCTTCATCAAGCTGATCGACGAGGAGCCGCTCACGGACGCCTCGCTGACGGCCGAGGCCCGGCAGCGGTTCGGGCTCGGCCGCGACGACTGGCAGACCGGCATCCCCTCCTTCGACGGCAGCGTGCCGGCCGTCGCCGGGCCGGACCGGGCGGCGGGCGCCATCGGCCAGGGCCAGGTGCAGATGAACCCGCTGAACATGGCGTCGGTGACCGCGACCGCCATCACCGGCGTGTTCCGCCAGCCCTACCTCGTCTCCCCCGACCTGGACGGACGGCGACTGGCCACCGCCGAGGGGCTGGCGCCGGGCACCGCCGCCCAGCTGAAGCAGATGATGCGGCTCACCGCGACCCGGGGCACCGGGCAGGAGGCCATGGCCGGGCTCGGCGGCGACATCGGCGCCAAGACCGGTTCGGCCGAGGTCGACGGGCAGGAGGTGTCGGACAGCTGGTTCACCGGGTTCCGCGACGACCTCGCCGCGGCGGCGATGGCCCAGGGCGCCGGGCACGGCGGCGACGCGGCCGGCCCGATCGTGGCCGACGTGCTGCGGGCGGGTGGCTGATCTCACTGCAACCGGCGGGACCCTACCGTGAGTCCCGTCGTTGAGAGCGTGAGGGCGTACGAGGGAACGGGAAGCTGTGGGCAACAGAAGGCGCGTCGCCGAGCGACGGAACACCAGACCCGCCGTGATCGGCGGGGTGATCGCGGCGGTCGTCGCCGGCGGCGCCGGGGCCGGCGCCTACGCGCTGTGGGGCGGGCCGGACACCGGGGAGACCCGGGCGGCGTCCACAGCGGCCGAGGACAGGACGCGCACCGGCCCGCCGACCCGGGCCGAGGTCACCGACACGGCCCGCCGCTTCCTCACCGCCTGGCAGCAGGGCGACGTCGAGCAGGCCGCCGCCGTCACCGACGACGCCGAGGCCGCCGCCGCCCTGCTCAAGGGCTACGCCGAGGACGCCCGCGTCGAGGACGTCACCCTCACCCCGGGCACGCCCGCCGGCGCCAAGGTGCCCTTCTCCGTCAAGGCGACGGTGACGCACGAGGGCACCAGCAAGCCGCTGGCGTACGACAGCGCGCTGACGGTGGTCCGCGCGCCGGGCGACGGCGCCCCGCGCGTCGACTGGGCGGCCTCCGTGGTCCACCCCGAGCTGCGCGAGGGCGACCGGCTGGTGACCGGCGAGGCCGGGGACCCGCCGGTGAAGGCGCTGGACCGGGACGGCGGGGAGCTGACCACGGACGCGTACCCCTCGCTCGGCTCGGTCCTGGACGGGCTGCGCGAGAAGTACGGCGACAAGGCCGGCGGCACGGCCGGGACCGAACTGCGCGTGGTGCGCGGCGAGGAGTCGAAGAAGCGGAAGCTGTCCGACAAGACCCTGCTGGAGCTGAGCGAGGGCACGCCGGGCACCGTGAAGACGACGCTGGACCCGAAGCTGCAGGCGGCGGCCGAGGAGCAGGTGGCGAGGAAGGCCCGGGCGTCGGTGGTGGTGACGCGCGCCTCGACCGGCGAGATCCTCGCGGTGGCCAACAGCGGTCACGGCTTCAACACCGCCTTCCAGGGCTCGCTGGCCCCCGGCTCGACGATGAAGGTGATCACCGCGTCGATGCTGATCGAGAAGGGGCTGGCGTCGATGGACGAGCAGCACCCGTGCCCGAAGTACTTCAGCTACGGCGGCTGGAAGTTCCAGAACGACGACAAGTTCGAGATCAAGGGCGGCACGTTCAAGGCGAGTTTCGCCCGCTCCTGCAACACGGCCTTCATCAGCCAGGCGCCCGAGCTGGAGAACGACGACCTGACCAAGCAGGCCCAGCAGGTCTTCGGCCTGGCGCGGAACAACTGGTCGGTGGGGGTGCCCACCTTCGACGGCGCGGTGCCGGTGCAGAGCGCCGCGCCGATGGCCGCCTCCCTCATCGGTCAGGGCGGCGTGCGCATGAACCCGCTGAACATGGCGTCGGTCGCGGCGACGGTGAAGTCGGGCAGCTTCCACCAGCCGTATCTGGTCTCCCCGTCGGTGGACGGCCGCGAGCTGGCCACGGCGCAGCGCACGATGTCGCCGGGGACGCTGGCGCAGCTGCGCGAGCTGATGTCGTACACCGCGTCCGCCGGCACGGCGGCGGGGGCGATGTCCGGGGTCGGCGGTGACATGGGCGCCAAGACCGGCTCCGCGGAGGTCGACGGCCAGGAGAAGCCCAACGGCTGGTTCACCGCCTACCGGGGCGATCTGGCCGCGGCGGCCGTGGTCCAGGCGGCCGGGCACGGCGGCGAGACGGCGGGCCCGATCGTGGCGGCACTGCTGAAGGCGGGCGGCTGAGCCGCGGGCCCGACGCCGGGGCGGGCGGCTGAGCCTCCTAGTGCGGGACGGGCTCGGCCGTCGCTGCGTAGGTGCGGCGCAGGAAGCGCAGCAGGGCCTTGGTCTCCAGCTGCACCACCGAGCAGCCCTGCGAGGAGTGGAACTCGACGACGGCCTGGACCCGGCCGCAGGGCCACACCCGGACCTCGCCGGTGCCGGCCGGGGCCCTGAGCCCCTGTTCCAGCAGGGACCGGTCGAAGGTCCACTCGCGGGAGCGGGGGGCGGCGCCGGGCCGGCGCACGGGTATGCCCATGCGCACGCAGCGCGGGTCGTCCTCGGGGTCGTACCGCAGCACCACCGGTACGGCCCCGCCGTCCTCCTGGCCGGGGGCGTCCGTGTCGGTGAGGATGTGGGCTCGTGCGTACTGTTCGACTACGGACATCGGATGGCCCCTTACGCTGTGCCACCTGTATGCGAGCTGTGCGTCCCACCCCCACTCCAATGTCGCACATTTCCCGGTTCCCGCCCTTCGGCGCGGATAGCAGATGTGAGATAAGCGGCAGGTAAAGGCTTGGCATGGGCTCTTGCAAGTGCCTTGCAACAAGCCGCACCATCGACGCGTGCACGTACCCGACGGATTCATCGACGCCCCCACCTCCGCCGCGACCGGCGTGATCGCCGCGGGCACGGTCGCCCTCGCCCTGCGCGGCGCGCGCCGGGAACTCGGGGAGGAGCGGTCGGCCCCGCTGGCCGGGCTCGTGGCCGCGTTCGTCTTCGCGGTGCAGATGCTGAACTTCCCCGTCGCGGCCGGCACCAGCGGGCACCTGCTGGGCGGGGCCCTGGCCGCGATCCTCGTCGGCCCGTGCACCGGCGTCCTGTGCATCTCCGTCGTCCTGCTCATGCAGGCCGTCCTCTTCGCCGACGGCGGCCTGACCGCGCTCGGCGTGAACATCACCGACATGGCGATCGTCGGCACGCTCGTCGCCTACGCCCTGTTCCGGGGCCTGGTGAAGGTGCTGCCGCGCTCGCGCCGCTCGGTCACCGCGGCCTCCTTCGTCGCCGCGCTGGTCTCCGTGCCGGCCGCCGCGCTGGCCTTCACGCTGCTGTACTGGACCGGCGGCACCACGGACGTCGCGATCGGCAAGGTCGCCACCGCCATGGTCGGCGTGCACCTGCTGATCGGCGTCGGCGAGGCGGCCATCACCGCGCTGACCGTCGGCGCCGTCATCGCCGTACGCCCGGACCTGGTGTACGGCGCCCGGGGGCTCGGGCAGCGCCTGAAGCTGCGCGTCGGCGGCGCCCTGGTCGACGCCCCGACACCGACCCGGCGGCCCCGCGCCCGCCGCGGCCCGCTCCTCCCGCCGGTTCTGGGCGGCCGGCCTGGTCACCTCGCTGGTGCTGGCCGGGTTCGTCAGCTTCTACGCCTCCGCCTCCCCCGACGGGCTGGAGAAGGTCGCCGCCGACCAGGGCATCGACGCCAGGACCGAGGAGCACGCGGCCGCCGGCTCCCCGCTGGCCGACTACGGGGTGAAGGACGTCGACGACGCCCGGCTCTCCGGCGGCCTCGCGGGCGTGATCGGCGTCGGCGCGACCGTCGTCGCGGGCAGCGCGGTGTTCTGGGCGGTCCGCAGGCGGCGCACCGACGACACCGCGCCGGCCTCCGCCGAGCACGTGGAGCGCGTCTGACGTGGGCGCCGGCCACGCCCACCGGCTCCACCGGCCCGGCACCTCCCCGTGCACCGGCTGCCGCCGCACACCAAGCTCGCGGCGGTCTTCGCCTTCGTGCTGATCGTCGTCTCGACGCCGCGCGAGGCGGTGTGGGCGTTCGGCCTGTACGCCGTCCTGCTCGCGGCGGTGGCCCGCGCCGCCCGCGTCCCGGCCGGGTTCCTGCTCAAACGGCTGCTGATCGAGGTGCCGTTCGTCGCCTTCGCGGTGCTCATGCCGTTCGTGGCCGAGGGCGAGCGCGTCGAGGTGCTCGGGGCGTCGCTGAGCGTCGGCGGCCTGTGGGGCGCCTGGAACGTGCTGGCCAAGGGCACGCTGGGCGTCGCGGCGTCGGTGCTGCTGGCGGCCACCACCGAGCTGCGCGCGCTGCTGCTCGGCCTGGAGCGGCTGAAGCTGCCCCGCTGCTGGTGCAGATCGCCTCCTTCATGATCCGGTACGGGGACGTGATCACCGGCGAGATGCGGCGGATGCGGATCGCCCGGGAGTCCCGGGGCTTCGAGGCGAGCGGCGTGCGGCACTGGGGCGTGCTGGCCAAGTCCGCCGGCGCCCTGTTCATCCGGGCCTACGAACGCGGCGAGCGCGTCCACCTCGCCATGATCAGCCGCGGCTACGCGGGCGCCATGCCGGTGATCGACGAGGTGACCGCCTCCCGGGCGCAGTGGTCGTACGCGCTCGCCCTCCCCGGTGCCGCGCTCGTGGTCTGTCTGCTGGGATGGACGCTGTGACCGACACGACCGCATCCCCGTCCGCGCCCGCCTCGCTGGAGGTCCGCGGCCTCGCCTACGCCTACCCGGACGGCCACCAGGCCCTCTTCGGCGTCGACTTCTCCCTGGCGCGCGGCGAGCGGGTCGCCCTGCTCGGTCCGAACGGCGCCGGCAAGACCACGCTCGTGCTGCACCTCAACGGCATCCTGTCCGGCGGCGTCGGGACCGTGACCGTCGCCGGGCTGCCCGTGGACCGGGCGCACCTGGCCGAGATCCGGCGCCGCGTCGGCATCGTCTTCCAGGACCCCGACGACCAGCTGTTCATGCCGACGGTGCGCGAGGACGTGGCGTTCGGTCCGGCGGCGGCCGGGCTGCGGGGCGCGGAGCTGGAGGAGCGGGTGGACCGGGCGCTGGACCTGGTCGGCATGCGCGACTTCAAGGACCGGCCCCCGCACCACCTCTCCTTCGGCCAGCGGCGCCGGGTGGCCGTGGCGACGGTGCTGGTCATGGAGCCGGAGATCCTGGTGCTGGACGAACCGTCGTCCAACCTCGACCCGGCCTCCCGCCGCGAGCTGGCCGACATCCTGCGCTCCCTGGACGTCACGGTCCTGATGGTCACCCACGACCTGCCCTACGCCCTGGAGCTGTGCCCGCGCTCGCTGGTGCTCAGCGAGGGCGTGATCGCCGCGGACGGCCCCACCGGCGAGCTGCTGGCCGACGCGGAGCTGATGCGGGCGCACCGCCTGGAGCTGCCCTTCGGCTTCGACCCGCGCGGCGCGGCAACATCGACGTAACGATCCTGCCGGGGCGGCTCCGCCCAGGAATCGCAGGCGGAACCCGGGCGTTGCCGTCACTGTCGCAGGCGAGCCGAAGGAGAGCAGGACGGTGGACGTGGACGTGCACGGCACAGTGGCCGAGGGCTTCGAGCCGGTCAGGGACGCGTTCGCGAGGAACTTCGCGGCGCTCGGCGACCGGGGCGCGGCGGTCGCCGTCTACCGGGACGGGCGCAGGGTCGTCGACCTGTGGGGCGGCACCCGCGACGTCGACGGCACGGCCCCCTGGGAGCGCGGCACCGCCCAGGTGGTCCGCTCGGCGACCAAGGGCGTCGCCGCCGCCGTGCCGCTGCTGCTGCACCAGCGCGGGGAACTGGACCTGGACGCGCCGGTCGGGGCGTACTGGCCGGAGTTCAAGGCGCACGGCAAGGACCGGGTGCTGGTGCGGCACGTGCTGAACCACCGGGCGGGGGTGCCGGTGCTGGACGTGCCGCTCACGCCGGAGGAGGCGCTCGACCCCGCGCGCGGGCCGGAGGCCGTCGCCGGTCAGGCGCCCGCCTGGGAACCGGGCACCGCTCACGGCTATCACGCGCTGACCTACGGCTGGCTGGTGGACGAGCTGGTGCGCCGGGTGACCGGCGGCCGGAGCACGGGCGAGTGGATCGCCGAGGAGATCGCCGCGCCGCTCGGCCTGGACCTCTGGCTGGGCCTGCCGGCCGCCGAGGAGGCGGCGGGCCGGGCCGGCCGCGTCGGCCGGGTCGACGACCCCGCGCCCTCCGGCGGACTGCGCCTGCGGCCGAAGCGCGCGGTCACCGAGGCCTACGAGGATCCCGGCTCGCTCACCCGCCGCGCCTTCGCCGCGATCACGCCGTTCCCCGACCAGAACGACCCGGCGTACCGGGCGGCGGCCCTCCCGGCCACCAACGCCGTCGCCACCGCCGACGGCCTGGCCCGGTTCTACGCCGCGCTGATCGGCGAGGTCGACGGCGTGCGGCTGTTCGCGCCGCGGACGGTGGAGCTGGCCCGGGCCGAGGAATCGGCCGGCCCGGACCGGGTGCTGGTGGTCGGCACCCGCTTCGGCCTCGGCTACATGCTGCACGGCAGCGCGTCCCCGTTCCTGGGCCCCGGCTCCTTCGGGCACCCGGGCCGGGGCGGCGCCCTCGGCTTCGCCGACCCCGGGTCGGGCATCGCCTTCGGCTACGTCACCAACGGCTTCCGCGGGACGGTGACGGCCGACCCGCGGGCGCAGGCGCTGGTCCGGGCGGTGCGGACGGTTCTGGACGCCGGCTGAGACGCCCGGGTGCGGCGGGTCACCGGGGGGCGGCGGCTCACCGGGTGCGGCGGGTCACCGGGTGCGGCGCAGCTCGTAGTGGAAGGCGAGGTCGCCGGTGCAGCCGCCGGAGACCCAGGTGCGCCACTCGCCGAGGAGCCGCCCGTCCCAGGTGCCCTGGACGGTGTTGCGGTCGTAGTGGGCCTCGGTGGCCAAGCCGGGCAGAACACGCCGTCGTTGTGGAAGCGGGCGGCGGAGCTGGAGGTCTGGCGGGAGCAGTCGTGGACGTTGCGCCAGTCGTCGTCCGCGAGCCGCCAGCCGCCCGCCGACGCCCAGTCGTAGGCGTACTGGCCCCAGCCGGGCACCAGGCAGTTGTAGGCGTTCCAGTACCAGTCGACCTCGTTGCGCACCCCGCTGACGTCCCGGCCCGAGCGGTCCCGCCAGGCGGTCCGCAGGTGTCCTCGGGACTCGACGTAGGCGCGCACCCCGTCGTGCGGCGTGCGCGCGGCCGGGCCGTCGGGCAGGGGCGGGGCCTGCTCGCTCTCCACGGCGCCGGGCGCGGCCGGCGGGCCCTGCGGCGCGTCGGCACCCCGGGTGACGGCCACCTCCAGCACGCAGGCCTCGGGGTCGAAGCGGACCTGCTCGCCGCGGACGGCCGTCTCCTGCGGGGCGAGGGAGGCCGTGAGGCCGAAGGCGCAGCCGCCGTCCTCGGTCCTGCTGCCGTGCACGGTCTCCAGGGTGCTCCCGGGCGGCGCCGTGCCGGCCGTGACCCACGCCCGGCGCGGCTCCGGCTCCGGTGACGCCTCGGCGCCCGGCGCCGTGAGGACGGCGAGGGCCAGGGCCGCGACCGCCACGGTGGCCGTGACCGCAGCCGCGACCGGGCGCGCCGCCGCGACCGGGCGCGCCGCCGCGACCGGGACCGCCGCCGCGACCGGGACCGCCGCCGCGACCGGGACCGCCGCCGTGACCGGGACCGCCGTCGTGGCCGGGGCCGTCGCCGTCGGCCGGGCAGCGGCGGGGCCCGCCCGCCTGATGGTGGTACGCATCCGTACCGCCCTTCTCGAAGATCGCCGATGTCGGTGATCTTCCTAGCGGGCGGGGCGGCGCGGCCGGCTCAACCTGTTCGGATGTGCGCCCGCCGTTCACCCGTCCGGCGCGGACCGGGAACGGCGGGGCGCGGCGAGGGCGCGGACGGGAGCGCGCGGATCAGACGTGGATGGGGTGGGAGATCCGCCCCGACGCCTCGTCGATCTCTCCGTGCGCCTTGGTGAGCAGCTGCATCGCCAGCTCGTTCAGCGCCCGCGCACCGGCGATCTCCTCGCCGACCCGCGGCTGGTTCGGGTCGGAGTGGTGGCGGCTGGCGTGCCCGTGGGCCCGTACCTCGGTGCCGTCGGGCAGGCGCACCATCGCCGCCGCTTTGGTGTGCTGGTCGTCCTCCATGAACTCCAGCTCGACATGCCATCCCACAGCGGTGTGCATCATGACGATCACCTCCACGACCGTTGCTTCCAGGGTGCTCCTCGCCGGCGCCGCACGCACGCGCCCCGCACCGCGGTCCCGGTCCGGGCGGGGCCGGGCCGCCGCCCTCGCGCCGGCGTCAGCCGGTGTGCAGCATCAGCCCGATGCCGACGACCAGGAGGCCCGCCGCCAGGATCCGGGCGCGCCGAACCGCTCCTTGAAGAACAGCGCCCCGATCGCGGCGCCGACGAGGATCGAGGACTCCCGCAGGGCGGCGACCGGCGCCAGCGGGGCGCGGGTCTGCGCCCACAGGACGAGGGCGTAGGCGGTGACGGACAGCGCCGCGCCGAGGAGGCCGATCCGGGCGTGCGGCCGCAGCAGCGCCCAGGCCCCGGCCCGGTGCCGGTACAGGAAGCAGAGGGGGAGCACCGTGCCCTGTACGGCCATCAGCCAGGCGATGTAGCCCAGCGGCGAGCCCGACGCGCGCACGCCCAGCCCGTCGATGACGGTGTACGCGGCTATGGTCACGCCCGTGGCGAGCGCCGCGCCGATCGCCGCCCAGTCGGGCCGGCGCCCGCGCAGCCCCCACAGGGCGACGCCGGTCAGGCCGGCGCAGGCCAGCAGGATGCCCGCGGTGGCCCAGCGGTCGGGGATCTCGTGGGCGAAGACGGCCGCGAACACGGTGACCAGCAGCGGCGCGGACCCGCGGGCGATGGGGTAGGCCTGGCCGAAGTCACCGAGCCGGAAGGACCGCATGAGCAGCGCGTAGTACGCGATGTGGACGGCGGCGGAGGTGAGCAGGTAGGGCCAGGCCGGCGCCGCGGGGACGGCGGCGAACGGCACCAGCGCCAGGCCGATCAGCACTCCGCCGCCGGAGATCAGCGCGAACCCGGTCAGCTTGTCGGTGATGCGGTGGGCGATGGCGTTCCAGCCGGCGTGGGTGACCGCCGCGAGCAGGACCGCGGCGGTGACCAGCGGCGTCACGAGGAGTGCTCGCGCACGTCCACCAGGGCGGCTCCGGCGTGGGCGACGAGGTCCTTCGGCGCGATCGGGAAGACGGTGTACGGCGTCCCGGCGGCGGCCCAGACGACGTCGTGCGCCAGGAGGGAACGGTCGGCGAGCACACGGGTGGCCGTGCGGTGCCCGAAGGGCGGCACGCCGCCGATGGCGTACCCGGTCGTCTCCCGCACGACCGCGGCGTCGGCGCGGGTGACCTCCCCGGCGCCCAGTTCCCGCCGCACGCGCTCGACGTCGACGCGGGAGGCGCCGTCCATGAGGACCAGCACGGGTACGCCGTCGGCGGCGAAGATCAGCGACTTGCAGATCTGGCTCAGCTCGCAGCCGATCGCGGCGGCGGCCTCGGCGGCGGTACGGGTGGCCTCCGGGAACCGCCGGATCCGCGTGCTGAGTTCGCCGAGCCCCAGCTCGCGCAGGGCCTCGGCGAAGCGGGGGTGCGCCCCGGTGCCGCCGCTGCCGCCGCTGCCACCCGCGTTGTCAGTGCTCTCGGTGTTGTCGGTGCTGTCGGTGGTGGTCATGACGGGCACGCTAGCGGTCCGTGCAGACACCACGCGACCGGGTTCTCGGCTGAGCGGGCCGGTCCGGGCGGCCCCGCCGGGCGCTAGCGGCGCGCCGGCGCGGGGTCTCGACGGTGATCTTCTCGGCGCCGATCCGCCGCATCCGCTCGGTCCCCCATTCGCCGAGGGCGGCCAGGGCGGCGTTGAGCGAGGCGCCGTGCTCGGTCAGGGAGTACTCGACCTTGGGCGGCACCTCCCGGTACACCTCCCGGTGGACGAGCCCGTCCTCCTCCATCTCCCTCAGGTGCTGGACGAGCATCTTCTCGCTGACGCCCGGCAGCCCGCGCCGCAGCTCGGCGAAGCGGCGGGTGCCGTACTGGTCCAGCTCCCACAGGATCAGCGACTTCCACTTGCCTGCGAGCACGTCCATGGCGGCGTCGACGCCACAGAAGTAGGGCCCACGGCGTGCCGGTCCGGGCATCCGCTCCTCCGCGCTGACTCGGGGTACTTACCAGAAGGTGAGTACCTGACTAATTAGTCCGTACTGGTCAACGGTACCGGCAGCGGCGAGGATCGGTCCCAGGGACGAAGTGACGCAGACGAGAAGGGTTTCGGGACATGACAGCCGACAAGGACGTCCGGGTCAGCGTGCTCGGGCTCGGGCGATGGGCAGCGCCCTCGCCGCGGCGCTGGTGGCGGCGGGGCACAGCACGACGGTCTGGAACCGCACGCCGGGGAAGTCGGACGCCCTGGTGGCGCAGGGCGCCGAGGCCGCCGCCACGGCGGCGGAGGCGGTACGGGCCGGCCGGGTGGTGGTCGCGGTCCTGCTGGACCACGCCTCGGTCCACGAGGTGCTCGATCCGCTCGCCGGCGACCTGGCCGGGCGGGCGCTGGTCAACCTCACCACGACGTCGCCGGCCCAGTCGCGGGAACTGGCGCAGTGGGCGGCCGGTGCCGGGATCGCCTATCTGGACGGCGGCATCATGGCCGTACCGTCCATGATCGGCCGGCCGGGCTCGTCGATCCTCTACAGCGGGTCGGCCGAGGTCTTCGAGGAGTACCGGCCGCTGCTGGAACTGTGGGGCGCCGGCACCTACTTCGGCGAGGACGCCGGGCTGGCCTCCCTGTACGACCTCGCCCTGCTCGCGAGCATGTACGTCATGTTCGCCGGCTTCATGCACGGCGCGGCCATGGTGGCGCCGGCCGGGGTCCCGGCGCGCGACTTCGCCGCCATGGCCGCGCCCTGGCTGACGGCGATGACCGGCGAGCTGGAGGGGTACGCCACCGTCATCGACGGCGGGACTACACGGTCCCGGGCCAGCAGAGCCTGGAGTTCTCCAGCCTCGACGACATCCTGGCCGCCAGCGCCGACCAGGGCGTCGGCACGCAGGCGGTCGCCATGGTCCAGGACCTCATCCGGCGCCAGATCGACGCCGGGCACGGGCAGGAGGGCTTCGCCCGCATCTTCGAGAGCATCCGCAACCCGGCCTGAGGGCAGGGGCCGGTGAGGGCCTCCCCGTCCCCACGGGTCCCTCACCGGCCGGCCCTCCGGGAGCGGCGCGTCACACGCGCGCCGGCTCCCGCTGCCCGTCGGGCTCGTCCCGGGCCCGCAGGCCCTCGCCCTCGACGTCCACGTCGGGCAGGACGCGCTCCAGCCACCCCGGCAGCCACCAGGCCCGCTTGCCGAGCAGGGCGAGGACGGCCGGGACGATCGCCATGCGGACGACGAACGCGTCGAAGAGGACGGCGACCGCCAGGCCGAAGCCGATCATCTTGACCATGGACTCGCTGGAGCCGATGAAGCCCGCGAAGACCGCCATCATGATGACCGCGGCGGCCGTGACCACCCGGGCGCCGTGCCGGAAACCGGTCACCACCGCCTGGGCGGGCTTCTCGCCGTGGACGTACGCCTCCCGCATCCGGGTCACGAGGAAGACCTCGTAGTCCATCGCCAGGCCGAAGACCACGCCCACCATGAAGATCGGCATCATCGACATGACCGGGCCGGTCTCCTCGACGCCCAGCAGGCCGGACAGCCAGCCCCACTGGAAGACCGCCACGACGGCGCCCAGCGCGGCGAGCACGCTCAGCAGGAAGCCGAGGGCCGCCTTCAGCGGGACCAGGATCGAGCGGAACACCACGATCAGCAGCAGGAACGCCAGCCCGACCACGAGCACCAGGTACGGCAGCAGCGCGTCGTTCAGCTTCTGGCTCACGTCGATGTTCATCGCCGTGGAGCCGGTGACCAGGACCTCCGCGCCGGTTTCGGAGCGGATGCCGCCGCCCGCGTCGCGGATGGCGTGCACCAGGTCCTCGGTCTCGACGGAGGACGGCTTGGAGTCCGGGACGACGGTGATCATCGCCGTGTCGCCGGCCTTGTTGGGCTGCGGCGGTGTCACCGCCACCACGCCCTTCAGTTCCTGGAGTTCGCCGGTGACGGCGGCGAACGCGGCCTCGGGGTCGTCGCTTCCCTCGGCGTCGGTGACCACCATGAGCGGCCCGTTGAAGCCCGGGCCGAAGCCCTCGGAGAGCAGGTCGTAGGCGCGGCGCTGAGTGGTGGACGTCGGCTGGGAGCCGTCGTCGGGCAGGCCGAGTTCGAGGTCCGCGGCGGGGATCGCGGCCGCGCCGAGGCCGACGACGCCGAGCAGCAGGACCGCGACCGGGCGCCGGACGACGAAGCTCGCCCACCGGGTGCCGAGGTTGGCCCGGGCCGGCGCGTCGCCCCGGCCGGAGGCCCGGCCGCCGCCCAGCAGCCTGCTCTTCTCGCCCGCCGGCCGCACCCTGCGGCCGGCGTAGCCGAGCAGCGCCGGGATCAGCGTCAGGGCGATGACGACCGCGATGGCGACCGTGCCCGCCGCCGCGACGCCCATCTTGGTGAGCATCGGGATGTTGACGACGGCCAGGCCCACCAGGGCGATGACCACGGTCAGGCCGGCGAAGACCACCGCGGAGCCCGCGGTGCCGACCGCCCGGCCCGCGGCCTCCTCCCGCTCGCGGCCCTCGGCGAGTTCCGCGCGGTAGCGGGAGACGATGAACAGGGCGTAGTCGATGCCGACGGCGAGGCCGATCATCATCGCGAGGATGGAGGTGGTCGACCCGAGGTCCAGCACGCTCGCCAGGGCCGTGATGGCCGAGACGCCGATGCCGACGCCGATCAGCGCGGTCAGCAGCGGCAGGCCCGCCGCGACCAGGGAGCCGAAGGTGATGACGAGGACGACCGCGGCGATCGCGATGCCGATGACCTCGGTGGCACCGGTGTGCGGCACCGCCTGGAGCGCGTCACCGCCGATCTCGACGGTCAGTCCGGACTCCCGCGCGTGCTCGGCGGCGTCCTCCAGGGCGTCCTTGCTGGACTGCTCCAGTTCCATGCCGGGGACCTCGTAGCGGACCGAGGCGTAGGCGATGGTGCCGTCCCGGCTGACCGCCCGGGCGGTGTAGGGGTCGGCGACGGAGGCGACCTCGGAGCCGTCGGCCAGCTCCCGGACGGTCTTGTCGACGGCCGCCTTGTTACCGGCGTCCGTCATCTTCTCGCCGTCCGGGGCCTGGAAGACGACCCGCGCGGTCGCCCCGTCGGCGCCGGCGCCGGGGAAGCGCTGCTCCAGCAGGTCGAAGGCCTTCTGGGCCTCGGTGCCGGGGATGGAGAAGGAGGTGGACCCGGCGGGCGGCGCGCCGGCCGCGCCAACACCGGCGAGGGCGAGCAGCGCCACCCATATCAGGGCGACGAGGTGGCGTCGCCGGAAGGCGAGCCGGCCGAGTTTGTAGAGGAACGTGGCCACGGAGGCGTACTCCCGGTCAGTCGTGTTCTTCAGGGCAGGGGGGATCAGCCCGACGACGTCGGCGGCCCCTCCCCTGCCCTCGGGGCGAGCGGGGAGGTGACGTCAGGGCGGGCTTGCGCGGGGAGGTGTCAGCGGGTGGGCACGCCGAGGGCGGGGAGGACCACGGCGTCGATGTACGAGGTGAGGTAGGCGCGGGTCGGCGGCTGGTCGTCCAGCAGGGTGCGGGTGGCGAACCCGCCGACCAGCATCGGCAGCATGAAGTCCAGTGCCGGGCAGTCGGCCCGCAGCTCGCCCCGGTCCACGGCGCGCTGCAGCAGGCACCGGAACTCTTCCATCTCCGGTTCGATCAGTTGTTCCCGGAAGGCCTGGCGCAGGTCCGGGTTCTGGTGGAGCGCCATGGCCACGCCCCGCATCAGCGCGGAGTTCTGCGCCATGGTGCAGTCGTCCTCGCGGTCGACCAGGGCGTGCAGGTCACCGCGGAGGGAGCCGGTGTCGATCGCGTCGATCTCGACCGGCTTGTTGTGCCGGATCGCCGTCACGACCAGCTCGGCCTTGCCGCCCCACTGGCGGTAGAGGGTGGCCTTGCTGGAGCGGGTGCGGGCGGCGACGGCGTCCATGGTCAGGGCGTCGTAGCCGACCTCGCGGAGCAGGTCGAGCACGGCGCCGTACAGCTCGGCCTCGCGCTCGGGCGTGAGCCGGCTGCGACGGGACACCGGGGTCTCGGCCATCTCCGGTCACCTCCACTCCGAACGATACGGTTTCGTACACGTCCAAGGTATCCCACCCGCCAAACGAAACGAAACGGTTTCGTTCGTGTTCTGGGTCACGGTGGTGAGGGCGGCGTAAAGGCGCGCCGGGGCTCCGGGGAGCGCTCGTCACGAGTTGCTGGCGCCCAGCCCCCGGAAAAGCATGGGGAGGGTGAGCTATCTGCGCTTTCCGCACCTCCACGCCGACCTGCTGTGCTTCGTCGCCGAGGACGACCTCTGGCTCGCCCCGCTCGACGGGCGCGACGAACCGGGCCGCGCCTGGCGGCTCACCGTGGACCGCACCAAGATCGGCCACCCCCGGTTCTCGCCCGACGGCCGGCACATCGCGTACAGCAGCTGGCGCACCCTGGTGCCGGAGGTGTACGTGGTGCCGGTGGACGGCGGGCCGGGCCGCCAGCTCAGCCACTGGGGCAGCCTCGACGCCCGTGTGTGCGGCTGGGCTCCCCCGACGGGGACACCGGGGCCGCCGTTCTCGCCGTCTCCTCCCACGACGAGCCGTTCTCCCACCTGACCTGGGCCTACAAGATCGACCCGGCCGGGGACCCGGGCCGCAAGCTGCCCTGGGGGCCGGTCTCCGACATCCAGGTCGCCGACGTCGACGGGGAGCGCAGGAGCCTGCTGCTGACCGGCACGCCGCCGCACGAGCCCGCCTCCTGGAAGCGCTACCGGGGCGGTGCGACGGGCAGGCTCTGGCTGCACGGGCAGCGGCTGCTCGCCGACCTCGACGGGCATCTGGCCTGCCCGATGTTCGTCGGCGGCCGGATCGCCTTCCTCTCCGACCACGAGGGCGTCGGCAACCTCTACTCCTGCGCCCGGGACGGCTCCGACCTGCGCCGCCACACCGACCACGACTCCTTCTACGCCCGGCACGCGGCGAGCGACGGAACCCGGGTGGTCTACCAGTGCGCCGGCGATCTGTGGATCGTCGACGACCTCGCCCCCGACTCCCGGCCGCGCCGGCTCGACGTGCGGCTGAGCGGCCCCCGCGCCGGCCGGCGCCCCTACCAGGTGCCCGCCGCGCAGAACGTGGGCGGCCTCTCCGTGGACGAGACGGGCCGCGCGAGCGCCGTCGTGGTGCGCGGCAGCCTGTACTGGCTCACCCACCGCGACGGCCCGGCGCGCACCCTGTCCGACACCCCCGGCGTGCGGGTGCGGCTGCCGGAGATGCTCGGGGCCAGCGGACGGGTCGCCTACGTCACCGACGCCGACGGCGAGGACGCCGTCGAGATCGCCTACCTGCCGCGGGCCACGGGCGGGCGGGAGCCGCGGCGGCTCGCGTCGGGGCGGCTGGGCCGGGTGCTGGAGCTGGTCTCCGACCCCGAGGGCGAGCGGCTGGCCGTCGCCTCGCACGACGGACGGCTGCTGCTGCTCGACGTGTCCGAGGAGGCCCTGGGGAGCAGCGGCCGGGAGGGCGGAGGGGACGAGGACGACCACGGCGGCACGGGCGGCGGCGGAACCGACGGGAGCGACGGGGACGCGGACGCGGGGGTCACCGAGCTGATCCGGTCGATCAACGGGCCGGTGCGGGACCTGGCGTTCTCGCCGGACGGCGGGTGGCTGGCCTGGTCGCACCCCGGCATCGGACGGTCGCTGCGGGAGATCAAGATCGCCCGGATCAGCGACCGTTTCGTCGTGGACGTCACCGACGGCCGCTTCGAGGACGAGAACCCGGTCTTCACGCGGGACGGCCGCTATCTGGCGTTCCTGTCCTGGCGCGGCTTCGACCCGGTGTACGACGTGCACACCGGCGACCTGTCCTTCCCGCTGGGCTGCCGCCCCTACCTGGTGCCGTTGTCCTCGGCGACCCCGTCCCCGTTCGCGCTGAACCCGGAGGGCCGCCCGGCCGCCGGGGCCTGGACCCGGTCGAGGACGGGCCCGGCGAGGGCGGCGCGGTGACCGTCGAGGCCGAGGGGCTGGCCAGCCGGGTGACGCCGTTCCCGGTGACCGCCTCCAAGTACTCGGCGCTGCACCCGGTCGCCGGCGGCGGACTGGTGTGGCTGCGCTGGCCGATCTCCGGCGCCCTCGGCGAGACCTTCGCCAACCCGAACGACCCCAGCGAGCGGCCCACGCTGGAGCACTTCAGCCTCGCCAAGGCCAAGAAGTCCGAACTCGTCGACCACCTGGACTGGTTCCGGGTCAGCGGTGACGGCACACGGCTGGTCCTGCTGGACGAGGGCGACCTGCGGGCGGTCCCCGCCACGGAGGCCGGTGACAGCGACTCGACCACCTGGATCGACCTGCGCCGCATCCTGCACCAGGCCGACCCGGCCGCCGAGTGGCGCCAGGCGTACGCGGAGGCCGGACGGCTGATCCGGGACTACTTCTGGGAGCCGCACATGTGCGGCATCGACTGGGACGGCGTGCTGGCGCAGTACCGGCCGCTGGTCGAACGGGTCGCCTCTCCCGACGAGTTCGCCGACCTGCTGCGCGAGGTCCTCGGCGAGCTGGGCACGTCGCACGCCTACGTCTCCCCCGCCCGCCGCAACGAGGGACCGGCCCACTACCAGCGCTGGCAGGGCCTGCTGGGCGCCAACTTCGTCCGCCGGGACGGCCGGTGGGTCGTCAGGCGCATCCTGCCCGGTGACTCCTCCGACTCCCGGGCCCGCTCCCCGCTGGCGGGCACCGGCATCCGCGAGGGCGCGGTGCTGACCCACGTCGACGGCCGCCCGGTGGACCCCGTGGCGGGACCGTATCCGCTGCTGGCGGGGGCGGGCGGTACGACGGTGGAGCTGACCTTCGCGCCCGCCGAGGGCGAGGGCCCGGCCCGCCGGGTCGCCGTCGTGCCGCTCGTCGACGACCGGCCGCTGCGCTACCAGGACTGGGTGGCCAAACGCCGGGAGGTGGTACGGGAGTTGAGCGGCGGCCGCTGCGGCTATCTGCACATCCCCGACATGGGCGGCTCCGGCTGGGCGCAGTTCAACCGCGACCTGCGCATGGAGGTCTCCCGGCCGCGCTGATCGTGGACGTGCGCGGCAACGCGGGCGGGCACATCAGCGAACTCGTCATCGAGAAGCTGACGCGGACCATCCTGGGCTGGGACCTCACGCGCAACGCGCAGCCGGTGTCGTACACCTCGAACGCGCCGCGCGGGCCGGTGGTGGCGCTCGCGGACGAGGCGACCTCCTCCGACGGCGACATGATCACGGCGGCGTTCAAGCTGCTGAAGCTGGGCCCGGTGGTCGGGCAGCGCACCTGGGGCGGGGTGGTCGGCATGACCGGCCGGCACCGGCTCGGCGACGGCACGGTGATCACCGTGCCGATGAACGCGGCCTGGTTCGACGCCTACGGCTGGTCGGTGGAGAACCGGGGCGTCGAGCCGGACGTGCCGGTGCTGCGCACCCCGCTGGACTGGGCCGAGGGCCGCTATCCGGTCCTGCAGGAGGCGGTCCGGCTGGCGCTGGAGCTGCTGGAGACCAACCCGCCGGCCACTCCGCCGGACTACCGCGACGCCCCGGACCGCTCCCGGCCCCGGCTCCCGCCGCGCCCCTGACGTCCGGCAAGGACGCGGCGCACACGGCGAGACCCGCCGCACACGGCAAGAGGGGGCGCCCCTCCGTCTCCGGAGAGGCGCCCCTTGCCGCTCAGCGGCGGTGCGTCAGGCGTCGTAGTCCGCGTTGAAGCGGTCGTCGGACTCCTGGCGGTCCTGGCGCATGGGCTGGTCCATGTCGTCGTCGTCACGACGGCGACCGCGCTCGCCACGGTTCTGCAGCTGCTCCTTGGCCTGGTCGGCCTTCTGCCGGCCCTGCTGCTGCCACTGCTCGGACTTCTCCTGGAACTGGTCCTTCATACCCATGTGGGTTCACTCCTGGGTGAGATCGGGCCCGACCGGATCGTGTGGGCCGGGCTCGATCAGATTCACACGGGCGGTGACCGTCCGCATGTCGATCACTTACGGACCGTAGTCCTCGTGGTGCGCTGCTGTTCGTCGGCCGCGCCGCCCGCGCCGACCAGGCCGGTGCGCATGCCCGTCAGCCGGTCGGCGAACCGGCGCATCTCGCGCTGTCCGACCGTTCCGATGAGCCCGGGCAGACCGCCGCGCACGCTCTGCATGCCGCGCAGCCACCACTGCCCGTAGACGTGGGTGGAGCGGCGCTCGATGCCCTCCACGAGCCGGTCCACGGCCGGGCCCAGCGGATAGGTCTTGTTCGACGGCCACGGCAGCCGCTGCCGCAGCTCGCGCATGACCTCGTCCTGGTCGGCGCCGCGCACCATGTCGGTGTCGGTCCAGGACAGATACCCGACGCCGACCCGCACGCCCCGGTAGCCGACCTCGGCGCGCAGGCTGTGCGCGTACGCCTCCACGCCGGACTTGGAGGCGCAGTAGGCGGTCATCATCGGGGCGGGCGTGATCGCGGCCAGGGACGCGATCTGGAGCAGGTAGCCGCGGCTCTCGATCAGCAGCGGCAGGAAGGCGCGGGCCGTGACCGCCGAGCCGATGAGGTTGACCTCGATCACCCGGCGCCAGGACTCCGGGTCGGAGTCGACGAAGGGACCGCCGGTGGCGACGCCCGCGTTGGCGACCACGATGTCGACCTTGCCGAACCGCTCCTTGACCTCGCGGGCCACCCGCGCCATCGCCTCGTGGTCGGTGACGTCGGCGTGCCAGTGGTCGCTCTCGCTGTGCAGCCGCGAGGAGACCTCCTTGAGCGCGTCGGGCTCCAGGCCGACCAGCGCGACCTTGGCGCCGCGCGCCGACAGCTTGCGGGCCAGCAGTTCCCCGACGCCCCGCGCCGCGCCGGTGACGACGGCGACCTGCCCTTCCAGGCTGACCCTTCTCATGCGCTCTCCTCGACTCGTGCCGTGTGCTCGGTCCGTACGTGGGTGCCGGCCAGCGTGCGTATCCTCCCGGTGACCAGGTCCGGCACCTCGACGGGCGTCATGTGGCCGATGCCGGGCAGCTCGGTGACGTTCCGGCAGTCGGGCAGGGCGGCGGCCAGCCGGCGGGCGTGCACCGGCGGGGTCAGCCGGTCCGCCGAGCCGACCAGCACCTCCGTCGGCACCCGCAGCTCCCGGACGCCGTGGTCCAGGTCGAGCAGGTCGAGCACGTGCGACCAGGCGTGGCGCACCCGGCGCGGGCAGGCGTGCACGATCCGGGCGCAGGCCTCGACCATGTGCGGCTCCGAACGCGGGCCCATCGTCCCGTACTTGAGGATGCGCCGGGCGAGCGGTGTGACCGGGCCGAGGGGCGCGCGGGAGCCGAGGACGCGCCGCGTCAGCCAGGTGCGCACCCGGCCCTCGCGCAGCGGCAGGACCGTGGCGGAGGCCACCAGCCGGGAACTGCCGGTGCTGCACAGCAGGACCGCCGCCGCGTGCTCGCGCACCGCCGGACGGCCGGCCGCGGCCATCAGCGTCATCCCGCCCATCGAGTGCCCGACGAGCACGGCCCGTTCGCCGGGCGCGAGGGTGGCCTTCAGGACGGCTTCCAGGTCGTCGGCGAGGGCGTCGGTGCTGCACGCCGGGCTCGCCGGGCTGCGCCCGTGGCCGCGCTGGTCGTAGGCGATCACCCGGTGGTCGGCGGCCAGGGCCCGGATCTGCGCGGCCCAGAAGGCGGTCGAGCAGGTCCAGCCGTGGGCGAGGACGACCGCGGGGGCGGCCAGGTCGTCGACGGGACCGTGCACCTCGACGTGGATGCGGGCGCCGTCGGCGGAGACCGCGGTCAGTTCGCGGGCGGGGACGGGCGGGGCGTACGGGCCGGAGGTGACGGGGGCCGGGCGGCTCATGCGCTCACCTCCGCGGTCGTGACGCCGGCCGTGCCCGAGCCGGCCGCGCCCTTCTTCGCGGCCGCATCCGGGCCTGCCGCTCCCCCGGCCGCGCCCTTCTTCGCGGCCGGGCGCAGCACCTGGTACTCGGCGAGGTCGACGCGGCGCGTCGCGCGGCGGAACTCGGCGGTGGTGCCGGGCCAGATGGTGGTGTTGCGCCCGCTGGCGTCGAGGTACCAGCTGGTGCAGCCGCCGGTGTTCCACACCGTGCGCTTCATGCGTTCCTGCACCCGGTGGTTCCAGGCCTCAACGGCGGCGGGGCGGGCGTCGAGGGCGACGCGGCCGCCGAGGACGTTCAGCTGGCGCAGGTAGTCGGCCATGTAGTTCAGCTGGGACTCGATCATGAGGATCATGGAGGAGTTCCCGAGGCCGGTGTTGGGCCCGATGATCGTCATCCAGTTCGGGAAGCCGGCCGCCGACGCGCCGCGCAGCGCCTCCATGCCGCCCTTCCAGGTCTCGGCGAGGGTGCGCCCGTCGGCGCCGACCACGCGCTCGGCGATGGGCATGTCGGTGACGTGGAAGCCGGTGCCGAAGATGATCGCGTCGGCCTCGGCCTCGGTGCCGTCGGCGGCGACGAGGGTGGAGCCGCGCACCTCGCTCAGGCCGCTGGCGACCAGGTCCACATTGGGGCGGGCGATCGCCGGGTAGTAGTCGCTGGAGAGCAGGATGCGCTTGCAGCCGATGCGGTAGTCCGGGGTCAGCTTGGCGCGCAGCGCCGGGTCCTTGATGGCGCGGGCCATGTTGCGCTTGGCCAGCTGCTCGACGAAGCCCAGCTCACCGGGGTGCTTGGTGAACGCCTGGACCTGGAGTTCCCGGATGCCCCACAGCAGTCCGCGGCGCAGCCGGGTGGTGACCGGCAGCGCCCGGTGCAGGGCGCGCTCGGCGCCGCTGATGGCGCGGTCCATGCGGGGCATGACCCAGGCGGGGGTCCGCTGGAACAGGGTCAGGCGCCCGACCTCGGGCTGGATGGACGGCACGATCTGGATGGCGGAGGCGCCGGTGCCGATCATGGCGACGCGCTTGCCGGCGAGGTCGTAGTCGTGGTCCCAGCGGGCGGAGTGGAAGACCTTGCCGGGGAAGGAGTCCAGCCCGGGATGTCCGGGATCTTGGGGTCGGACAGCGGCCCGGTGGCGGAGACGACGACGTCGGCGGTGAGGTCGCCGCTCGCCGTCTCGATCTCCCACCGCAGGTGCTCCGCGTCCCAGGCCATCCGCTTCACCTCCGAGTCGAAGCGGATGTGGGGGCGCAGCCCGAAGGTGTCGGTCACGTGCTCCAGATAGGCGCGGATGT
Source organism: Streptomyces sp. SW4 (assembly GCA_003248315.1). Taxonomy (GTDB): domain Bacteria; phylum Actinomycetota; class Actinomycetes; order Streptomycetales; family Streptomycetaceae; genus Streptomyces. The sequence continues at coordinate 2,739,408 of QKWM01000004.1, read as the reverse complement.
GCCGCTGGCCGGAGAAGGTGCGCGGCCAGTCCGGGTTGGGCGCGAAGGAGAAGGAGTACAGGTGGGAGGGCACGTCGCAGGCGCACCCGGGTAGCTGTTGTCCCGCCAGGTGCCGCCGACGCTGCTCGCCCGCTCCAGGACGACGAAGTCGGTGATCCCTTCGCGGCGCAGCCGCACGGCCGCGCCGAGCCCGCCGAACCCGGATCCGACCACCGCGACTCGTACATGCTTGTGCTCGGCCATCCAGACGCCTCCACGCATCGCTGTTGCCCCGTGCCGACTCCGCCAGTGAACACTGGCGCAATGGGAGAGTAGAGGAGGCGGCTACCGATGGGTAGGGGGCGTGCGAAAGAAAGTTACCGGCGGTACACCGTAAGGTCGGGGGCGTGAGCGAGAAGCGCGAGTACCGGATGGAGGAGCTGGCCCGGCTGGCCGGCATCACCGTGCGCACCCTGCGCTTCTACCGCGAACGCAAGCTCATCCCGCCGCCCCGCCGCGAGGGCCGCATCGCCTGGTACGACGACCACCACCTGGCCCGCCTGCGCACCATCGCGGCGCTGCTGGAGCGCGGCCACACCCTGAACGGCATCGCGGAACTGGCCGACGCCTTCGACCACGGCCGCGACGTCGGCGACCTGCTCGGCTACGGCGAGCCCACCGAGGAGACCCCGGTCCGCCTCACCCCCGAGGAGCTCGCCGCCCGCTTCGAGGGCCAGGTCACCCCGAGAACCTGGCCGCCGCGATGGAACTGGGCTACGTCGGCACCGACGGCGACGAGATCGTCCACATCAGCCGCCGCCTGCTCGACGTCTCCTCCGCCCTGGTCCGCGAGGGCATCCCGCTCGCGGAGGTGCTCGACGCCGGCAAACGCGTCCGCGAGCACGCCGACGCCCTGGCGGAGCTCTTCGCCGAGCTGGTGCTGCGCCACGCCGCGGAGGACGACCTCCACCGGCTGCGCCCGCTGGCCCGCAGCGTGGTGGAGGCGGAACTGTCGCTGGCGCTGGACCGGCGGATGCGCGGCCCCGAGAAGCCGGCTCAGCGGTCGTAGACGACCGTCACCGGCGCGTGGTCCGACCAGCGCTCGGCGTGCGAGGCGGCGCGCTCCACGACCGCCTTGACCGCCCGCGCGGCGAGCCCCGGGGTCGCGCACTGGTAGTCGATGCGCCACCCCGAGTCGTTGTCGAACGCCCGCCCCCGGTACGACCACCAGGTGTACGGCCCGGTGACGTCCGGGTGCAGCGACCGCACCACGTCGACGTAGCCGCCCTCGGCGGGGTCGAGGACCCGGCCCAGCCACTGGCGCTCCTCGGGCAGGAAGCCCGAGTTCCTGGTGTTGCCCCGCCAGTTCTTCAGGTCGGCCTCGCGGTGGGCGATGTTCCAGTCGCCGCACACGACGACCTCCCGGCCGTCGGCGGCGGCCCGCTCGCGCAGCTCCTTGAGGTAGGCGAGGAACTCGCCCATGAACCGGACCTTCTCGTCCTGCCGCTCCGTGCCCACCTCGCCGGAGGGGAGGTAGAGCGAGGCGACCGTCACACCGGGCAGGTCGGCCTCGACGTACCGGCCGCTGCCGTCGAACTCGCGGGAGCCGAAGCCGATGCGGACCCGCTCGGGTTCACGGCGCGTGTAGAGGGAGACACCGGCGCGGCCCTTGGCGGCGGCCGGGGCGTGCACGACGTGCCAGCCGTCGGGCTCGCGCACCTGCTCGGGCAGCTGGTGCGGTTCGGCGCGCACCTCCTGCAGGCACAGCACATCGGCCTCGGTCCCGGCGAGCCACTCCACGAAGCCCTTCCTGGCGGCGGCACGGAGACCGTTGACGTTGACGGAGGTCACGGTAAACACCCCGGCACGATACCGGCACACTGGACGAGGTCCCGTTTCCAGCCGCATCTCTATACGGTAGGCAGTATGTTCATTCGCCCGGTCCCCTTCGACCACCCCGACGCCGTGAAGCTCAACGACGAGGTCCAGGCCGAGTACGCCGTCCGCTACGGCGACGGCGGCGACGCCACGTACCTGGAGCCGTCGCACTTCACGCCCCCGAGGGGGCTGTACCTGCTCGGCTACGACGACAACGGTGTCCCGGTCGCCTCGGGCGGCTGGCGCGCCCAGGACGCGAACGAGGAGAACTACCGGGACGGGGACGCCGAGCTGAAGCGGATGTTCGTCATAGCGCAGATGCGCGGCCGGGGGCTGGCCCGCCGGATGCTGGCCGCCCTGGAGGAGGACGCCCGCGCCGCGGGCCGCCGCCGCATGGTCCTGGAGACCGGCACCAAGCAGCCGGAGGCGGTCGCCCTGTACACCTCCAGCGGCTACGAGCCCTGCGAGAAGTTCGGCTACTACCGCTTCCACGAGGAGAGCCTCTGCTACGCCAAGCTCCTTTAGGCCCCCTAGGCACGGACCCGGCCGAGTCGCCCCCCGGAGCGCCGGCGAACTCCACGCTTGCGCGCGCCCGTTGGGCGAAGGGCGCGCGGACGGGCGTCCGCACGCACGGCGAAGCCCCGGTCGGCTTTCACCGACCGGGGCTTCGAGATGCGTGGACCTGAGGGGATTTGAACCCCTGGCCCCCTCGATGCGAACGAGGTGCGCTACCGGACTGCGCCACAGGCCCTTGCAACGAGTGAAACTTTAGCACCCCGATCGGCCTGCTCAAAAATCCGTTCCGCGAGGCGGCGGAGCGGGGGGTCCGCGGCGCGGCGATGGCGTCCCGGGACGGGGTCTACTCGTTGGCCGCCCGCGGGCGGTCGCCGTCCTCGTACTGGTCGAACAGCGGGGTGCGGCCCCGCTCCCGGGCCCGGCGGGCGGAGGCCGCGCGGCGGGCGCCGGTGCCGGGGCGGTCGTCGGACCGGGGCGCGGGCAGCTCGGCGCCGGACTCCCCCGGCCCGTCGGCGGCGACGGCCTCCGGCTCCTCCTCGGGGTCCGGCGCGGCGGCGCTGGAGCGGGCGGAGCTCCAGGCGTCCGGCGCGCCGAGGTCCACGTCGTTCGTGGCGCGCGGGGCGACCGGGGCGGTGACGTACGTCGGCAGCGGGACCGGCACCGGGTCCCAGCTGTCGCCGCCCTGGCCGGGGCGGTGCCGGCGTTCGCGCTGCTGGTCGACCCACTCGGCGTGGTCGGTCTGCTCGACGAGGGCCCGCCGGTCGGCGGCGAGCGCCGACAGGCCGGGGTCGGTCTCCGTGCCGGGCTCCTCTTCGGGCTCCTCGGCGTCGGCCTCGGCCGCCGCCTCGACGGCCGCGCGCCGGCGCGGCTGGCGCTCGCGGAGCCGCTGGGCCGCGGCCTCCGCCCGGCGGCGGTCCATCTGGTAGGTGAAGCGGCGGCGCTCCTGGGAGCGCAGATAGGCGATGTACGCGCTGAGCAGGACCGCGGGCACGCCGGGCGCCCACAGGAAGGCCAGCCCGCCGACCGCGGCGACGATCGCGCCGAGGGTGAAGGCGAGGAACAGCACGATGGTGGTGCGGCGGCGCCGGGCGAGCACCTTCGAGCGGCGGGCCCGGGCCGCCGCCTCGGCGGAGGCCGCGCGCCGGGCGGGCGACGCCGGCTCCCGGGCCGGGCCGGACCGCTCGGGGCGGGGGCCGGGCCGGGACGGACGGCCGGGTGTGGCGGCGGGTCCGGGACACGGCGAAGGCCCGGACGTCCACCGAGTCGGTGACGGCGTCCGGGTCGTCGGTACCGGGCTCCTCCTCGGCGGAGCGCGCCCGCAGGTCCTTGGCGTACCGGCGCTCCATGGCCGCCCGTCCGGACAGCAGCCGGATGGCGGTGCTGAAGCGTTCCGTCGGACGGGCCTCGTTCAGCTCGTCCTGCCTACGGAGCCACATCGGCACCAAGTAGGCGGCCCAGGCCCCGACGATGACTGCGTAGATGAGGCCGCTGCTGCTCACGCCTCACACCGTAGAGGGGTTTGCGTGAGGCCATCCGCCAATTGAGCCGGTGTGTCGCACGATCTGGCTGATATTTCGAACTTTTTTTGTGATGGATGCGATCGGGTGACCGTCAGGGACGGGAAATTACCGGTCCGCGCCCGGTCAATTTCGAACGTTTATTCAATTCCGGGGCCCGGCCGGGCCGGATTCCCCGGGGCGTTGCGCCGGGTGTCGCGCGTGCGGGTGCGGTGCCAGCGGCGCAGCAGCCCCTCGGGCACCTCCTCCGCGGTCAGCGCGAAGACCAGATGGTCGCGCCAGCCGCCGTCGATGTGGAGATATCGCGGCCTCAGGCCCTCCTCGCGGAATCCGAGTTTCTCCACGACCCGGCGGCTGGGCCCGTTCTCGGGGCGAATGCAGACCTCGATGCGGTGCAGCCCGACGGTGCGGAAACAGTGGTCCACGACCATCGCCACCGCCGTCGGCATCACCCCGCGGCCGGCCACCGCCTCGTCCACCCAGTAGCCGATGTGGCCCGAGCACATCGAGCCCCAGGTGATCCCGGCCACCGTCAACTGCCCGACCAGCCTGCCCTGGTACTCGATCACGAACGGCAGCATCCGGCCCGCGTTCGCCTCCGACCGCAGGTGCCGGACCATCTGGCGGTAGGTCGGCCGGTGGGCGACCGGACCGCCCGGCCCGGGAGGCGGGATCGTCGCCTCCCAGGGGCGCAGCCAGTCGCGGTTGCGCCGGTTGACCTCACGCCAGGCCCGCTGGTCGCGCAGCTTTATGGGCCGGAGGACGATGTCGCCGTCCACCAGCTCCACTGGCCAGGAAGGGCTGTTCAGCTCGCGCTCCCACTGCTCGGTCGCGGATGGTCACCGCCGCGGATCTGGTCGACGGCGTGGGTCAGCAGGGGCTCCAGGACCGCGAGGCCGTCCTTCACCCCGCCGCTGGAACCCGGCAGGTTGACGATCAGTGTGCCCCGCGCCACGCCCGCCAGCCCCCGGGAGAGCGCCGCGGTCGGCACCTTGTCCCGGCCGTACGCCCGGATGGCCTCCGCGATGCCCGGCACCTCGTACGCGATCACCGCGCGGGTCGCCTCCGGGGTGCGGTCGGTGGGCGAGATGCCCGTGCCGCCGGTGGTGACGATCACGTCGTACCCGGCGTCGACGCCGGCGCGCAGGGCGGCCTCCACCGGGTCGCCGTCCGGGACGACCCGGGGACCGTCGACCGCGAAGCCGAACCGCGCCAGGCCGTCGGCGACCAGCGGGCCGCCCTTGTCCTCGTAGACCCCGGCCGCGGCCCGGTTGGACGCCGTGACCACCAGGGCGCGGTACCGGGGGTGTCACCGGCCGGTGCGTCCCGTGTCATGCCCGGCTCCAGTCGCCCGACTTGCCGCCCGTCTTCTCCTCCACGCGCACGTCCGTGATCACCGCCTTCTTGTCCACGGCCTTCACCATGTCGATCACGGTGAGCGCGGCGACGGAGACCGCGGTGAGCGCCTCCATCTCCACGCCCGTACGGTCCGTCGTCTTCACCGTGGCGGTGATCTCCACGGCGTCGTCCGCGACCGACAGGTCCAGTTTCACACCCGACACCGACAAGGGGTGGCACAGCGGGATCAGGTCCGGGGTGCGCTTGGCTCCCATGATCCCCGCGATCCTGGCCGTGGCCAGCGCGTCCCCCTTGGGCACGCCCTCGCCGCGCAGCAGCTCCACCACCCGGGCGAGACGAGGACGCGCCCGCTCGCACGGGCGGTGCGGGCGGTGACGTCCTTGCCGGACACGTCGACCATGCGGGCCGCGCCCGCCTCGTCGATGTGGGTGAGCCGGGCCTGGGGGTCCTGGGTCTGTCGGTCCCGCGGTTCCCGCGGATCGTGCGTGCTCATGCTCGTGTGGCGCTCCCGGTCCGGGCCCGGCGCGGTGCGGCACGCGGGCCTGTTGTGCGCGACACGGTACCGCCAAGGCGGCGCGGTCAGCCGAGCAGGACCACCCGGACCTCGCTGTCCGGCTCCACGGACTCGGTGTCCTCCGGGACGACGATCAGCGCGTTCGCGTGCGCGAGGGCCGCCACCAGGTGGGATCCGGAGCCGCCGACGGGGGTGACCGAGCCGGCGTCCGCGTCGTACCGGCCGCGCAGGAACTGGCGGCGGCCCTTCGGCGAGGTCAGCGCCCGGTCGGCGGCGAGCGTGGCGGTGACCGCCGGGCGGTGGACGTCCGGCAGGCCCATCAGGGCGCGGATGGCGGGACGGACGAACAGCTCGAAGGAGACGTACGACGACACCGGGTTGCCGGGCAGGGCCAGCAGCGGGGTGTGGTCGGGGCCGACGGAGCCGAAACCCTGCGGCTTGCCGGGCTGCATGGCGAGCTTGCGGAACTCCACGCCGCCGCCCGGCTCGTCCTCGTCGCCGACGTGGGCGAGGGCCTCCTTGACCACGTCGTACGCCCCGACGCTCACCCCGCCCGTGGTGACCATCAGGTCGGCGCGGACCAGCTGGTCCTCGATGGTGGAGCGCAGGGTCTCGGCGTCGTCGGCGACGGCGCCCACGCGGTAGGCGATGGCTCCGGCGTCGCGGGCGGCGGCGGTGAGGGCGAAGCTGTTGGAGTCGTAGATCTGACCGTGGGCCAGTTCCTCGTCGGGCTGGACGAGTTCGCTGCCGGTGGAGAGCACGACCACGCGGGGGCGGGGGCGGACCTTGACCCGGCCGCGGCCGATGGCGGCGAGCAGGGCGATCTGGGGCGGGCCGAGGATCGTCCCGGCCCGCAGGGCGCGGTCGCCGGCCTTCACGTCGCTGCCCTGGGCGCGCACATGGGCGCGCCGCTCGGCCGGCCGGTACACGTGGACCTGGCCCTCGGCGCCCTCGGGGGCCAGGCTGCGGGCGCGCATGCCGCCGACCGGGCCCTCGCCGAGCCCGCCGTCGGTCCACTCGACGGGCACGACGGTCTCGGCGCCCGGCGGCAGCGGCGCGCCGGTCATGATGCGCGCGGCCTGGCCGGGGCCCACCTCGAGCGGGTCGGCCCGGCCCGCGGCGACGTCCCCGACGACCTCCAGGACGGCCGGGAACTCGGCGCTCGCGCCCGCGACATCGGCGACCCGGACCGCGTACCCGTCCATGGAGCTGTTGTCGAACGGCGGCAGGGAGACCGGCACCGTGACGTCCTCGACCAGGACGCAGCCCTGGGCGTCGAGGAGGTTCAGCTCGATGGGTTCGAGGGGGCGGACGGTGGCGAGGATGTCCTCCAGGTGGTCGTCGACGGACCACAGGGGGGTGTCGTCACCGGGGTGGCCGTGGCCGGCGTGACCGGTGTGGTCGTGCCCCGGCCTTCCGCGTGGCCGGTGGCGCGGGGCGCGGCGCTGCTCAACGTCGTTACATCTCCTCGGCTACGTAACTGCGGAGCCAGGTCCGGAAGTCCGGGCCCAGGTCCTCACGTTCGCACGCGAGCCGGACGATGGCCCGCAGGTAGTCGCCGCGGTCGCCGGTGTCGTAGCGGCGGCCCTTGAAGACCACGCCGTGCACCGGGCCGCCGGCCTTCTCGTCCTCGGCGAGCTGCTGGAGGGCGTCGGTGAGCTGGATCTCGCCGCCGCGGCCGGGCTCGGTCGTGCGGAGTATCCCGAACACCGCGGGGTCGAGGACGTACCGGCCGATGATCGCGTAGTTCGACGGCGCGTCGGCCGGGTCCGGCTTCTCCACCAGCCCGCTCACCTTGACGACGTCGCCGTCGGCGGTGGCCTCCACCGCGGCGCACCCGTAGAGGTGGATCTGCTCGGGCGCGACCTCCATGAGGGCGACGACGCTGCCGCCGTACTGCTCCTGCACCTCGATCATGCGCTGCAGCAGCGGGTCGCGCGGGTCGATCAGGTCGTCGCCCAGCAGGACCGCGAAGGGCTCGTCGCCGACGTGCGGCGCGGCGCACAGCACGGCGTGGCCGAGGCCCTTGGGGTCGCCCTGGCGCACGTAGTGGATCATCGCCAGGTCGCTGGACTCCTGGACCTTCGCCAGGCGCTCGGCGTCGCCCTTCTTCTCGAGGGCGGACTCCAGTTCGTAGTTGCGGTCGAAGTGGTCCTCCAGCGGCCGCTTGTTGCGGCCCGTCACCATGAGGACGTCACCGAGGCCCGCGGCCACGGCCTCCTCGACCACGTACTGGATCGCCGGCTTGTCGACGACCGGCAGCATCTCCTTGGGAGTGGCCTTCGTCGCCGGCAGGAACCGGGTACCGAGGCCTGCCGCGGGGATGACAGCCTTGCTGATCCTGGGTTGCGCCTGAGTCATGCCCGCCACCATAGCCGGTGCGATCGGGGGAAACCGTGACTCGGGCCGGTTGGCGCTCATATGAGCACATTGAAAGGTAACGGAGCTGGCTGTGACCTCAGACGGACGGGCGCCCGAGCCGAGAAGCGGGCGCTGCGGCACGAGATCCTCGCGGCGAGGAACACGCTGACGGCGGGCGACCTGCGGGAGACGCAGGCGGCCCTGGCCGCGCAGGCGCTCGCCCTGCCCGAACTGGCGCGGGCGCACACCGTGGCGGCATACGTCTCGGTGGGCGCCGAACCGGGGACGCCCGCGCTCCTCGACGCGCTGCGCGCGCGGGGCGTGCGCGTCCTGCTGCCGGCGCTGCTGCCCGACAACGATCTGGACTGGGGCGTGTACGAGGGGCCGGGCTCCCTCGCGCCCGTGCGGCACGGCGGCGGGCGGATGGAGCTGCTGGAGCCCGTCGGCGAGCGGCTCGGCGCGGACGCCGTGACGGCGGCCGGCGCCGTGCTGCTGCCGGGTCTCGCGGTCGACGGGCGCGGCCTGCGGCTGGGGCGCGGCGGTGGCTCCTACGACCGGGTGCTGGCCCGGCTGGAGCGCGCGGCCGCGCACCCCGCGCTGGTGGTGCTGCTGTACGACGCCGAGGTCGTCCCCCGGGTGCCGGCGGAGCCGCACGACAGGCCGGTGGACGCGGTGGTGACGCCGTCGGGGGTGCGGCGGTTCCGCTGACGGGCCGGCACCACCGGTCCCCGGACACGCCGAACGGCCTCCACGCGCGCGTGGAGGCCGTTCGCGGTGCCGGGCGTCGGCGCCCTACGGCTTGAGGACCAGCGTGTCGGCCGTGCTGTCCTCGACCGCCTTGTCGCTGAACGGCCAGTCCAGCAGCTCGCCCTCGGCCCACTTCTCCGTCTGGTCGGTGTAGTGGGAGCTGTAGGCGTGGCCGGAGGCGCCGCTGAGGTTGATCCAGCGGGACTTGTCGAGGTCGCCGAGGTTGACCACCATCCGCATGGACGGCACCCAGATCACGCCGTAGCCGCCGGCCGCGTTCCAGCCGGTGGCGTTGACCGCAGCTTCGCCGCCGCTCAGCTCCCACGGGCCGCGGTTGAGGGCGTACTTCAGGAAGCCGGGGCCCTCGGTGCCCAGGGTCTGGTTCTTCAGGAACAGCCGGTGCAGCCGGCCCCAGCTCCAGGTGTCGATGTCCTTGCCGAGCTTGGCGGTCAGCTCCCAGCGGGCGTCGACCATGGCCCGCTTGAACAGGTCGTCGCGGTTGTGGTCCGCGCCGTTGCGGGTGCCGGACCGGGGCGTCGTCCACCAGTCGCTGTCGGGGTCGTCCATCAGGGTGCGGACCACCTCGAACCAGCGGTCGCCGCCGTCGGGCTGGGCCTGCTCGGCCTCCCGCTGGCCGCACTCGCGGACCTTGCGCGCCTCGTCCTCGGGCCGGGTGCTGTTCACCGGGTCGACCCACAGGCACTGGCCCTTGACCCGCAGCTCCTTGGGGAGCTTGTTGCCGAAGGCCAGCTTGAGGATGTTGCGCCACACGGCGTTGAAGTAGGCGGCGGCCGCCGAGTCGGCGTCCTGGGTGTAGTCCCAGCCCTCCAGCAGCTTCTGCGCCTCGCGGACGTCCCGGTCGCCGACGTCGATCTTCAGCAGGTGCGGGACGAGCAGCTTGGCCATCTCGCTGCTGTTGTCCAGCTGCATCTGGCGCATGTCGTCCGTGGAGAGCTTGCCGCCGTCCTTGGTCTTCTGCTCGATCAGGGCGGTGATGCGCTGGCTGCGGGTGCCGTAGCCCCAGTCCGTGGTGAGGGTGTGCGGGTACTTGTCCTCGTCCACGACGGCCTGGTTGGCGGTGACGATGTAGCCGCGCTCCGGGTTGTACTCGTAGGGCAGTTCGTCCTGCGGGACGTACTCGCCGGTCCACCGGTACTCCGGCTCCCAGCCGGGGCGGGGACGGAGCCGTCGTGGCCCTCGGCGCGCACCGGGATGCGGCCCGGCAGCGTGTAGCCGATGTTGTCGTCGCGGTCGGCGTAGACCAGGTTCTGCGAGGGCACCTCGAACAGGGCGGCGGCCTCGCGGAAGTCGCCCCAGTCCTTGGCGCGGTTCATGGCGAAGACGGCGTCCATGGTCCTGCCGGGGTCCAGCGCGGTCCAGCGCAGGGCGACGCCGTAGCCGTCGCCGCGGTCGGGGGCGGCGGCGTCCACGGTGGCCTTCTGGCCGACCTTGACGAGGTCGTCGTCGCGGTCGGAGAGCAGGGGGCCGTTGTTGGTCTCCCGGACGACGATCTTCTTCGGCTTGCCGCCGGCGACCTCGATCGTCTCCTCGCGGGTCTCGAAGGGGACCACCTTGCCGTCGTACTGGTACCCGTCGCCGGTGATCTTCTCCAGGTACAGGTCGGTGACGTCGACGCCGGAGTTGGTCAGGCCCCAGGCGATGTCCTGGTTGTGGCCGATGATCACGCCGGGCATGCCGGCGAAGGTGTAGCCGCTGACGTCGTAGCGGCACGCGTCGGAGACGCTGCGGCAGTGCAGGCCCATCTGGTACCAGACGGAGGGCAGCGAGGGCGACAGGTGCGGGTCGTTGGCCAGCAGCGGCTTGCCGGTGATGGTGTGCTCGCCGGCGACGACCCAGGAGTTGGAGCCGATGCCGTTGCCGTTCACACCGACGGCGGTGGGCAGGTCGTCCAGGACGTTCTGGAGACCGGCGAGCTGGCTCTGCAGGGCGGAGCCGCCGGTGCCGGTGCCCGCGCCCGTGCCGGTTCCCGTGCCCGTGCCGGTGCCCGCGCCCGTGCCGGTTCCCGTGCCCGTGCCGGTGCCCGTGCCCGTCCCGGTGCCGCCGGAGGCGCCGGCCGAGCCGCCGCCGCCGTCGAACGTCCCGGTCAGCTCGTCGAACTGGCCCTCCTGGACGATCGCCCGGTTCCGGTCGTACGGGTAGTCCGGGTACAGGTCGGCGATCTGCTTCGGACCGAGGCGGCTGGTCATCAGGGCCCGGTCGATCTCGTCCTGCATGTTGCCGCGCAGGTCCCAGGCCATCGCCTTGAGCCAGGCGACCGAGTCGACCGGCGTCCACTTCTGCGGCGTGTAGTCGTTGGTGAACCCGAGGGCCGCGTACTCCAGCGAGATGTCGGCGCCGTCCTTGCCCTCGAGGTAGGCGTTGACCCCTTGGCGTACGCCTGGAGGTACTTCTTCGTCGACTCCGAGAGCTTCTCGTCGTACTCCTTCTGCGCCACCCGGTGCCAGCCCAGGGTGCGCAGGAAGGCGTCGTTGTCGACCTGGCCCTTGCCGAACATCTCCGACAGGCGCCCGGAGGTCATGTGCCGGCGCACGTCCATCTCGTAGAACCGGTCCTGCGCCTGGACGTAGCCCTGCGCCATGAACAGGTCCTCGTCGGAGGAGGCGTAGATCTGCGGGATGCCGTGGCCGTCGCGCTTGACGTCGACCGGACCCGACAGGCCCTCCAGCGTGATCGACCCTTCGTCTGCGGGAAGGAGGCGCGGACGGTGCTGACCGACCAGTACCCCCCGTAGGCCAGGCCGCCGACGAGGGCCAGAACCAGGACAAGGACGATCAGTCGGGCTTTGCGCCCCTTCTTCCTGCCGGACTTGCCGGGCTGCTGACCCGTAGAGGCGGTGGTGTTGGGGGCATCGCTGTCCTTGCTGTCCTAACACGAGCGGCAGGGGCTGGCTGTGCTTCGTACTGAGCGCTGGAGCAACCATAGGCGCAGGGCCCGCTCCCCTTGACGCGGAGTCGGGTACAGGCGCGCACGGACGTTCGATCTTGCCAAGGCGAGCGTCAAGAAATCGTCAAGAGTTAGGTAAGGTAACGAAGTAGTTCGCCGCGATGTCCGCGGCTTCGTGTGCCATGTACGTACGCCGGCGCGCCGCCGCGCGCGCCCGGTATCCCCGCACGTACTCGCACTCGCTTTCGACTGTCCACGCACTCGCCTCTGTGTGCCAGGGAAGGGAACGGCCGCTGACTGTCCACCACCTCAACCAGCTCCTGCTCGTCTGCTCGCTCGTCCTGCTCGTCGCCGTGGCGGCGGTCCGGCTCTCCTCGCGCAGCGGGCTCCCCAGCCTGCTCCTCTACCTGGCCATCGGCATCGCCATGGGCCAGGACGGCATCGGGGACATCCACTTCGACAACGCCGAACTGACCCAGGTCATCGGGTACGCGGCCCTGGTCGTGATCCTGGCCGAGGGCGGGCTCGGCACGAAGTGGACGGAGATCAAACCGGCCCTGCCGGCCGCCTCCGCGCTGGCCCTGGCCGGGGTCGCGGTGAGCGTCGGCGTGACCGCGGCGGGCGCGCACTACCTCACCGGGCTGGAGTGGCGGCAGGCACTGATCATCGGTGCGGTGGTGTCCTCCACGGACGCGGCGGCCGTCTTCTCGGTCCTGCGCCGCATCCCGCTGCCCTCGCGCGTGACGGGCACGCTGGAGGCCGAGTCGGGCTTCAACGACGCCCCGGTGGTCATCCTGGTGGTCTCCTTCTCCACCGCCGGGCCGATCGAACACTGGTATCTGCTGATCGGCGAGATAGCGCTGGAGCTGGCCATCGGCGCCGCCATCGGACTCGCGGTGGGCTGGCTGGGCTCCTGGGGCCTGCGGCACGTGGCGCTGCCGGCGTCCGGCCTCTACCCGATCGCCGTCATGGCCATCGCCGTCGCCGCCTACGCGGCCGGCGCCATGGCCCACGGCAGCGGCTTCCTCGCCGTCTACCTCGCCTCGATGGTCATGGGCAACGCCCGGCTGCCGCACTGGCCGGCCACCCGGGGGTTCGCCGACGGGCTGGGCTGGCTGGCCCAGATCGGCATGTTCGTCCTGCTCGGCCTGCTGGTCACCCCGCACGAACTGGTCGACGACATCCTGCCCGCGCTCGTCATCGGCCTGGTGCTGACCATGGTGGCCCGGCCGCTGAGCGTGGTGCTGTGCCTGCTGCCGTTCCGGGTGCCCTGGCAGGAGCAGACCCTCATGTCCTGGGCCGGGCTGCGCGGCGCGGTCCCCATCATCCTGGCGACGATCCCGATGGTGGAGGGCGTGGCGGGCAGCCGCTCGATCTTCAACATGGTCTTCGTCCTGGTCATCGTCTACACGCTGGTCCAGGGGCCGACGCTGCCGTGGCTCGCGCGCAAGCTGCGCCTCGGGGACTCCGCCGAGGCCGCCGACCTCGGCATCGAGTCGGCGCCGCTGGAGCGGCTGCGCGGTCATCTGCTGTCCGTCGCCATCCCCGAGGGGTCGAAGATGCACGGCGTCGAGGTCGGCGAGCTGCGGCTGCCGACCGGCGCCGCGGTCACCCTCGTCGTCCGCGAGGAGAAGTCCTTCGTGCCGCAGCCGTCCACGGTGCTGCGGCGCGGGGACGAGCTGCTCGTGGTCGCCACCGACCCGGTCCGGGACGCCGCCGAGCGGCGCCTGCGGGCGGTCGGACGCGGCGGCAAGCTGGCGGGGTGGCTGGGCACGGGGTGACCCGGCCGGGGGCCGGAGGCCGGGTGTGCGTGGCCCTGTGCCGGGGCCGGGTGTGCGTGGGCCGGTGCCGGTGGCCGGTGGCCGGCTGCCGGTGGCCGGGTGTCCGTGGCCGGGTCGGCGAACGGGGCGGGAATCGCAGGTGAAGGATTCGCCCGTGCTCGCTTTCACAGGGATCCCGCTGGTTCTCCCTTGTACAATGAGGGCGTCACCTGATCGAACCAACTCTGCCTGACGCAGGGCTGGCGCGACCGTATGGCGGCCGGAACGCCCCCCTCTCATCGCAGCGGGCTCCGGTATCTACCGCAGTCCGCGCAAGAGGACAGCTCTCGGTGCCGCTCCGGCCACAAGCCGGGGCCGCGCTACCAGGCGGCGGAAAGGCACGGGCCGTGGCATCCACGGTCACTGCGTCCCGGAAGGCGTCCCGCCCGGGGTACGGACAGCTGCTGCGCACCCGCGGCGCCTGGACCTTCCTGCTCCCCGGCTTCGCGGCGCGCCAGCCGTTCGCGATGCTGACGCTCTCCATCGTGCTGCTCGTGCAGCACACCACCGGCTCCTACGGTGCCGCGGGCGCCGTCGCGGCCGTCACGGGCGTCTCCATGGCGCTGTTCGCGCCGTACACCGGGCGGCTCGCCGACCGCTACGGACAGCGTGCCGTCCTGCTCCCCGGCGTGCTCGTGCACACCGCCGCCGGCCTGGCCCTCACCGCCCTCGCGCTCGGGGACGCGCCCCTGTGGGCGCTGTTCGCCGCCGCCGTTCCCACCGGTGCCTCGGTGCCGCAGATCGGGCCCATGGTGCGCGCCCGCTGGGGAGTGAAGCTCAAGGGCTCGCCCCTGATGACCACCGCGGCCGCCTTCGAGTCGGTCACCGACGAGCTGACCTTCGTCGTCGGCCCGCTGCTCGCCACCGCCCTGTGCACGGCCGTGGACCCGGCCGCCGGCCTGGTCACGGAGGCCGCGCTGACCCTGGTGGGCGGTCTGCTGTTCGCCGCCCAGAAGGGCACCCAGCCCCCGGTCGGCGGCTCCGCCGACGGCCACGCGCGCGTGGAGCACGCCTCCGCGCTGCGCGTCCCCGGCGTGCGCGTGCTCGTCGTGACCTTCCTCGGCATCGGCTCCGTCTTCGGCGGCATGCAGGTCGCGCTGGCCGCCTTCACCGAGTCCATCGGCGAGCCCGGCCTGAACGGCGTCCTGTACGGCATCTTCGCCGCGGGCAACATGCTCTCCGGCGTCGTCTGCGGCGCCGTCGCGTGGAAGGTGGCCCCCAGCGCCGCCTGCTCGTCGGCTACACCGCCCTCGCGCTGACCGCGTCCGGCCTGTGGGCCGCGCACTCGGTTCCGGTGCTGGCCGGTCTCGGCCTGCTCGTCGGCGTGTGCATCGCGCCCGCCCTGATCACCGGCTACACCCTGGTCGAGGGCCTGGTGCCGGCCGGGGCCCGCACGGAGGCGTTCACCTGGCTCACCGGCGCCGTCGCGCTCGGCCAGGCGGCGGCCGTCACGGTCGCCGGCCAGCTGGAGGACCGGCTGTGGGACGGTGCGGGATTCCTCGTGCCGATGGGCGGCACGGTCCTCGCCCTGCTGACCCTCGTGGCCCTGCGGTCCCGGCTGGCGGCGCCCCGCGCGGACGCACGGTCGCACGTGGCGTGGGTCACCGCGTGCCCGCCGCAGTGGACTGATCCCGGGGAATGCGTCACTATGGACCGTCGTTAGCACTCATTGAGTGAGAGTGCCAGGAGGAAGACAGTGCCGACCTACCAGTACCAGTGCACCGAGTGCGGCGAGGGCCTCGAGGCGGTGCAGAAGTTCACCGACGACGCCCTGACCGAGTGCCCGAGCTGCAAGGGCCGCCTCAAGAAGGTCTTCTCGGCCGTCGGCATCGTCTTCAAGGGCTCCGGCTTCTACCGCAACGACAGCCGCGGCTCCTCGTCGAGCAGCTCGCCGGCGTCGTCGAAGTCGTCGTCCTCGTCCTCGTCGTCCTCCTCGGACTCCGGTTCGTCCTCGGGCTCGTCCTCGAGCGCCGGCAGCACCGCCGCGTAACGCAGACCCACCGGACCCCGCCGTCGTACGACGGCGGGGTCCGCGGCGGTTTCGGCGGCGGGCACCCGGTGTGCGGCGGCGGGGTCCGCGGCGTTCTCGGGCACCGGTCCGGCGGTTAGGGTGCGGGCATGGCGAACAGCGTGCAGGCCGAGATCGGCGTGATCGGCGGATCGGGTTTCTACTCGTTCCTCGACGACGTGACCGAGGTCCCCGTCCAGACCCCGTACGGGCCGCCCAGCGACTCCCTCTTCGTCGGCGAGGTCGCGGGCCGGCGGGTCGCCTTCCTCCCCCGGCACGGGCGCGGCCACCATCTGCCCCCGCACCGGATCAACTACCGCGCCAACCTCTGGGCGCTCCGTGCGCTCGGCGTGCGCCAGGTCCTCGGCCCCTGCGCGGTCGGCGGTCTGCGGCCCGAGTACGGGCCGGGCACGCTGCTCGTGCCCGACCAGTTCGTCGACCGGACCAAGTCCCGGACCACGACCTACTTCGACGGCCTGCCGCTGCCCGACGGCACGGTGCCCAACGTCGTGCACGTCTCGCTGGCCGACCCCTACTGCCCCGCCGGGCGGGCGGCGGCGCTCAAGGCCGCGCGCGGCCGGGACTGGGAACCGGTGGACGGCGGGACCCTGGTCGTGGTCGAGGGACCGCGCTTCTCGACCCGCGCCGAATCCCTGTGGCACCGGGCGCAGGGCTGGTCCGTGGTGGGCATGACCGGCCACCCGGAGGCGGCGCTCGCCCGTGAGCTGGAGCTCTGCTACACGTCCCTGACGCTGGTCACCGACCTCGACGCGGGCGCCGAGTCCGGTGAGGGCGTCTCGCACGACGAGGTGCTGCGGGTCTTCGCCGCCAACGTGGACCGGCTGCGCGGGGTGCTGTTCGACGCGGTGGCCGCGCTGCCGGCGACCGGGGAACGGGACTGCCCCTGCACGCGGGCGCTCGGCGGGATGGACCCGGGGTTCGTGCTGCCGTAGGCGCGGCGCCCGGGCGCCGCCGGGAGCCCGTGGGCCGCGCGGTCGCCACCCGCCGGCGGGCCCTCGGGGCGCGGGGCCCGGAGGCCGGGGCGGTGCCGGCCAGGTCGTCCAGGGAGACGCCGTGCTCCCTCACTCCCTCGCCGGCCTCACCAGCACGTCCAGGGTGGGCCTGCGCCGGCCGGTCTCCATCCGCGGAACGCCCCGAGGAGGTCGACCGGCTGCTGACCGACTGGCTCGACCACACGTGCGGGTGACGGAGTTGTCCACAACCCGGGGTTGTGCACGGGTCGCGGCGCGGTGCGGCGGGGCGGGTCATCGTGGACGGGCCAGCAGATCCGTCGCAGATCCGTCGTCGCAGGTGGTGGTCGCCGTGTCCCCCGTCCCGTCCGTCTCTTCCCTCCTCTCGTCCCTGCCGTCCTCCGCCGCCCCTTCCCCGTGTCCCTCTCCCCGCACCCGGCCGGGAGCGACGTGCCGCCGACCTGTCCGGTGCCGCGGTTCGCCCCGGTGCGGGTGCGTGGCGGCCGGTACCCGCTGCACCGGCTGGTCCGGCACCGCAGGCGGGCGGTCGCGGCCGGGCTCGCCCTGACCGCCGCGGCGCTGCTGGCCGCCGGCCCCGGGGACGCCGCCCACCGGGCACGCGGCCATCCGCATCCGCCCTCCCCCGCCGGGCCGGAGCCGGGCACCGGGACGGGTGGTGGCTCGGGCGCCGGCACCGGCCGGGTGAGCGTGCCGGTGCGGATCGCCGACGCGGCCACCGTGCGGCTGCTGCGGCCGGGCGACCGGGTCGACGTCGTCGCCGCCGCGGACGCGGTGTCGGGCGGCCGGGCGGAGGTCGTGGCCCGCCGGGCGCGGGTGACGCGCGTACCGCAGGCGGGGTACGGCGACGGGAGCGGCGCACTGGTCGTCCTCTCGGTTCCGCGCGCCGCGGCGCCCCGGCTCGCCGGGGCGGGCGCGACGGAACACCTGGCGGTGACCCTGTGGTGACCGATCGGCTGTCAAGTCCCTCGATCGAGCGAGCGGATTGGACAGGACGGCCCAACGCTGACGTAGGTTGCGGAGCGTTTTGTTCCACAGCCGGTCCAGCCGGTTCGACCGAACCGGCCGGTCCCACCGGGCCAGCCGGTTCACGCGAGGAGAGCCCCCGAGGTGAGCGAGAAGCAGCCGAGCGTCTGGGAAGGCTTCAAGGCCTTCCTGATGCGAGGGAACGTCATCGATCTGGCCGTGGCCGTCGTCATCGGCGCCGCCTTCACCAACATCGTCAACTCGGTGGTGAAGGGGGTCATCAACCCACTGGTCGGAGCGTTCGGCACCCAGAGCCTGGACAGCTACAGCTCCTGTCTCAAGGGGCCGTGCACCGGCACGGGCGACACCGCCACGGGCGTCCGCATCCTGTGGGGCTCCGTCCTCGGGCGACGCTGTCCTTCCTGATCACGGCGGCGGTCGTGTACTTCCTCATGGTGCTGCCCATGTCCAAGTACCTGGCCCGCCAGGAGGCCCGCCGGAAGGCGAGGGAGGGCACGAAGGAGATCGTCGAGGTGAGCGAGCTGGAGGTGCTCAAGGAGATCCGGGACGCCCTGGTCGCCCAGCGCGGCTCGGGCCACGACCGGCCGTAGCCGGGACCCCGGCTCAGAGGTGGTGCGGCGGCTTCTCGTCCAGGAACCGCCGCAGGTCGGCCCCGGCGTCGCCGTCGGTGGCCGGCCGCTCGCCCCATCCGCGGTCGGTGTCGTCCGAGGACTGCTGGTCCAGCGGGTCGTCGAAGACCAGCGCGGGCTTCGGTGCGCGGGGCTCGCGCGCCGCGCCGGGGGCGGGGTCGGGGGTGCTGCTCATGCGTCCAGGGTACGGCGCCGGAACCGGCCCCTTCCGCGACCACCCGCCCGCGCCCCCGCCGGACCACCGCCCGCACTCCCGCCGGACCGCCGCCCACGCCCCGCCGGGCCACCGCCCACGCCCCGCCGGACCGCCGCCCGCGTGCTCGTCCGGGCCGCTTCCGCTGCGGGTCCGCGCCGGTTCTGTTGTGCTGGACACCATGATGTCCAGCTCGACTCCCGCTCCCCGCCCCGGGCGCCCCCGGCGGCCGCGGGCCGCTGCGCAGGCTGACGGCACGCGGCCGGGACGAGGCGCACCGCACCGCCTCGCCGCTGGAGCTCTTCTTCGACCTGTGCTTCGTGGTGGCCGTCTCCCAGGCGGGCGTCCAGCTGGTGCACGCCGTCGCCGAGGGCCACAGCGGTGAGGGGATCCTCGACTACGCGATGGTGTTCTTCGCCATCTGGTGGGCGTGGATGAACTTCACCTGGTTCGCCTCGGCGTACGACAACGACGACGTGCTCTACCGCGTGATCACCCTGGTGCAGATGGCCGGGGTCCTGGTGCTGGCGGCCGGGGTCTCGCGGGCCTTCGAGGGCCACGACTTCCTGGCCGTCTGGCTGGGCTACGCGATCATGCGCCTGGCGCTGGTGGCGCAGTGGCTGCGGGCGGCCCGCGGCGCCGCGCACGACGAGCGCGTGATGGCCCTGCGGTACGCCGGCGGTGTGCTGTTCTGCCAGATCGGCTGGCTGGGGCTGCTCTTCCTGCCGGAGAGCGGCCGTCCGTGGCTGTTCCTGGTGATGGCGCTGCTGGAGATGTGCGTACCGGTGTTCGCGGAGAAGGACCACCCGTCGTCCTGGCATCCGCACCACATCGCCGAGCGGTACGGGCTGTTCACGATCATCGTGCTCGGCGAGACCGTCCTCGCGGCCACCGTCGCGGTGAAGTCGGGCGTCGACGAGTTCGACGCACTGGCCGAGGTGCTGCCGATCGCCGGGGCGGGCTGCTGATCGTGTTCGCCGCCTGGTGGATCTACTTCGTGGTGCCGGTCCACGGGCATCTGCGGTCCAACAGACAGGCGTTCCTGTGGGGGTACGGCCACTACCTGGTGTTCGCCTCGGCCGCCGCGATCGGCGCGGGACTGGAGGTGGCGGTCGAGCACGCGGTCGGCAAGGCCCACATCTCCACGCTGGCGGCGGCCGCCGCGGTGACCCTGCCGACGGCCCTGTACCTGCTGACGGTGTGGGCCCTGCACGCCCGGCACTTCAAGGTGGGCATCGCCCAGCAGCTGGTGCTGCCGGTGACCGCGCTGCTGGTGATCTGCTGCACGTTCCTCGGTGACGGGCGGTGCTCGGGCGGGGATCGTCACCGCTCTGGCGGTGGCGACCGGGGTGACGCTGACGGCGCGCACGGCCCGCCGGGCGCCCTCCAGGGCGGAGGCGGGGCCGGCGGACGAGACTGACGGCATGACAGTTGACGCACTGACGGATGTGGCCGGACTGCGGGTGGGGCACGCCACGCGCACCGGGGACGGCTGGCTCACCGGCACGACGGTCGTGCTCGCCCCGAGGGCGGAGCCGTCGCGGCGGTGGACGTGCGCGGCGGCGGCCCCGGCACCAAGGAGACCGACGCCCTCGATCCGCGCAACCTCGTGCAGAAGGTCGAGGCGGTGGTGCTGACCGGCGGCAGCGCCTACGGGCTCGACGCGGCGTCCGGGGTGATGGCCTGGCTGGAGGAGCGGGGGCGCGGCGTGCGGGTCGGGCCCGGTCCGACGCACGTGGTGCCGGTGGTCCCGGCCGCCTGTGTCTTCGACCTGGGGCGGGGCGGGGACTTCCGGGCCCGCCCGGACGCGGCCCTCGGCCGGGCGGCGGTCGAGGCGGCCGACGCGAGCGGGCCCGGCGCGCCGGTGCCGCAGGGGTGCGTGGGGGCCGGGACGGGAGCCGTGGTCGGACCGCTCAAGGGCGGGGTGGGCAGCGCGAGCACGGTCCTGGACTCGGGGGTGACGGTGGCGGCGCTGGTGGTGGCCAACGCCGTGGGGTCGGCGGTGGACCCCGGGACGGGCGTGCTGTACGGGGAGTTGTTCGAGGGGCGGCGGGTGTCCTACCCGGCGGCGCAGGTGCACGAGGCGGCGCGGCGGCGCCTCGCCGAGTCCGCGGCGCGGAACGCGCCCCCGCCGCTGAACACGACGCTCGCCGTGGTCGCCACGGACGCCGGGCTGTCGAAGGCGCAGGCGCAGAAGCTGGCGGGCACCGCGCACGACGGCATCGCGCGGGCGGTGCGGCCGGTGCACCTGCTGAGCGACGGGGACACGGTGTTCGCCCTGGCGACCGGGGACCGCGCCCTCGACGCGGCCCGGCCGCTCGCGCTGAACGAGATCCTGGCGGCGGGCGCGGACATGGTGACCCGGGCGATCGTGCGCGCGGTGCGCGCGGCCCGGTCCGTGGACGCGCCGGGCGGGACCTGGCCGTCGTACCAGGAGCTGTACGGGGACCCGGCCGGCGCCCCTGGCACCGGCACCGGACCGGCGCCCGGGACCGGCCGGTGATCGTCCCGGTCGGCCCGCGGGACGGCGGTCCCGGCGGCCGGCCGGAACCCCGCCGGGCCGGGCGGGCCGCCGCAAGGGTCGTGTGACCAGCGGATTTCCGCCGGACCGGGCGGGCTGCGGGAACTCTTCGCGCGGCCGTCACGTTTTTCGTGCGTACGTTTTCCCGGTTCCCGGACACGATGTCCGACCGAGGGCTACGGTATGCACCCACCAGGTGACTTGCAGCAACGCCAGGAGAAACCTTGAGCGTTCCGTACGAGACCGCAGCGTACGAACCACCCGGGTCGCCGCAGACCCCGGAGGACCACCTCGCGCGCCTGCTCGGACGCGCCCTGAACTCCTACGAGCTGCCCGACGAGACGATGGGCCGGCTGGAGTGCGCGCTGGCGTACGACGGTTCGCTGCACTCGGCGCACCACAGCGCGGGACTGCACCGCGAGACCTACCGGCACACCTGGCTTCTCGCGGACGGCTCGGCGCTCACGTTGTGGGAGCTGGTGCACAACACCGCCCCGGGCAGCGAGCCCCGGCACGAGGTGTACGTGGACGAGGAGGAGCTGCGGGCGGCGACCGCCCGGCTGCCGATGCCGCCGGACGCGCCGGACTTCGAGCTGCCGGTGCTGACGCCGGCGGCGTCGATCCCGGCCCCGCGCAGTTCCTACGTGCAGGGCGGTTCGGCGGACCATGCGCGCCGGCTGCTGCGCCGCGCGGAGAACCCCGACCGTCCCGGCGCGGACGTCTCCGCGCTGCTGGCGACGGCGTCCGCCTACCGGATCACGCAGGCCTTCGGCCACCCCGGCCGGGCGGGCCGCGCCGGGACGTCCTTCTCGCTGTACGAGCACGCGTTCCTGCTCGGTGACGGCGAGGAGGTCTCCCTGTGGGAGGTGGAGCACACGGCGACTCCCGACGGCCGGCACATGTGCGAGGTGTACGTCAGCGAGGACGCGGCCCGGCGGGCGATGGAGCGCCGGGCGGCCCAGGTCTCCTGACCGGGCGCCGGGCCGGGGGCGGGACCGTGCGGGCGAACTCGGCCGCACGGTCCCGCCCCGGCTCTCACGCGGCGACCGGTTGCTTGGCCTCCGCGGGCGGCGCGGCGGGGCCCGGCCCCGGCGCGGTCGTGTCCGCGGGCCGGCGCAGGCCCTTGAGCAGGACGACCAGCCCGGTGGTGACGACGACGCCGGCGGCGATGGCGACCAGGTAGAGCAGCGGGTTGCCGATCAGCGGGACGACGAACACGCCGCCGTGCGGGGCGCGCAGGGTGGCGCCGAAGACCATCGACAGGGCGCCGGTGAGCGCGCCGCCCACCATCGACGCCGGGATGACGCGGAGCGGGTCGGCCGCGGCGAACGGGATCGCGCCCTCGGAGATGAAGGACGCGCCCAGTACCCAGGCGGCCTTGCCGTTCTCCCGTTCGGCGGCGTTGAACAGCTTGCCGCGCACGGTGGTGGCGAGGGCCATGGCCAGCGGCGGGACCATGCCGGCCGCCATCACCGCGGCCATGATCTTCATCGCCGAGTCGCTCGGGTCGGAGACGGCGATCCCGGCGGTGGCGAAGGTGTAGGCGACCTTGTTGACGGGTCCGCCCAGGTCGAAGCACATCATCAGGCCGAGCAGCGCGCCGAGCAGGACGGCGTTGGCGCCGGACAGGCCGTTCAGCCAGTCGGTCATGGCCTTCTGCGCGGAGGCGATGGGCTTGCCGATCACCACGAACATCAGGAATCCGACGACCGCCGAGGAGATCAGCGGGATCACCACCACCGGCATGATGCCGCGCAGCGCCGCCGGGATCCGCACCCGCTGGATCGCCAGGACCACGGCGCCGGAGATCAGGCCGGCCGCGAGGCCGCCGAGGAAGCCGGCGTTGACGGTCAGGGCGATGGAGCCGCCCACGAAGCCGGGGACCAGTCCGGGCCGGTCGGCCATGCCGTAGGCGATGTAGCCGGCGAGGACGGGGACCAGGAAGGCGAAGGCCACGCCGCCGATCTGGAACAGCAGCGCCGCCCAGCTGTCGGCCTGGCCCCACACGAAGTGGTCCGTGACCGCCGGCGCCTTGTTGATCTCGTAGCCGCCGATCGCGAAGCCGAGGGCGATGAGCAGACCGCCCGCAGCGACGAACGGCACCATGTAACTGACGCCCGACATGAGCCATTTGCGGAGCTTGGTGCCGTAGCCCTCGCCGGAGTCGCCGGTGCGCTCGACGGGTGTCGCGCCCGGGGAGCCGGAGGTGACCTCGCCGCGCGCGGCCTTGTCGCGGACCTCGGCGATCAGCTCGCCGGGGCGGTTGATGGCGGCCTTCACGCCGGTGTCGACGGTGGGCTTGCCGGCGAAGCGGTCCTTGTCGCGTACGGCGACGTCGTGGGCGAGGATCACGCCGTCCGCCGCCGCGATCACCGCCGGGTCGAGCCGGGTGAAGCCGGCCGAGCCCTGGGTCTCGACGACGACCTCGACGCCCGCCTCGCGGCCGGCGTTCTCCAGCGACTCGGCCGCCATGTAGGTGTGGGCGATGCCGGTGGGGCAGGAGGTGACGGCGACGATCCGGAACGGACGCTCACCGTCCTCCTCCCCCGCCTCGGGTGCCTCCGGCAGGCCGGTGGTGCCCGTGGCGGCGCCGGCGGAGGCCGCCACCGACGCCGCCACGGAGTTCTCGGCCGGCGCCGCGGCGTTCTCGGCCGCCGCCGGCTCGGTGGACGCGGCGGGCCGTGCGGGTCCGGCCGCTGCGGCCTCGGCGGCCGGGGCCTCCTCCCCGCGGATCAGCGCCGCCGCGGTCCGCGCGTCGCCCGCCGCCCGCAGCGCGTCGGTGAACTCGGTGTTCATCAGCTGCCGGGCCAGGGAGGACAGGATGGTCAGGTGGGCGTCGTCGGCGCCCGCCGGCGCGGCGATCAGGAAGATCAGGTCGGCCGGGCCGTCGGCCGCGCCGAAGTCGATGCCCCGGGCGCTGCGTCCGAAGGCGAGCGTCGGCTCGGTGACGTGCTCGCTGCGGCAGTGCGGGATGCCGATGCCGCCGTCGAGCCCGGTCGGCATCTGCGCCTCGCGGGCGGCCACGTCGACGAGGAAGCCGTCGAGGTGGGTCACCCGGCCCAGGGCCACCATGCGTTCGGCGAGGGCGCGGGCCGCCGCTTCCTTGGTGTCGGCGGACAGGTCGAGGTCGACCAGGTCCGCGGTGATCATGTCGCTCATCGCGGGCTCCTTAGCTCGCGTATCGCCCGGGGCCGGGCGGGCGGGGAGGGGGACGGGGAGGGAGACAAAGGCGCGGCCGGGGATCATGGCACCGGCTCCTTCAGCGGGCGGTCCACCGGCACGTCGGCCGTGACGGTCACCGCGTCCGGGTCCAGGTCGGCGGGCGTCGGCATCACGCTGCCGGGCAGCCGGACGGCTGCGGCGCCGTGGGCGACGGCGGAGGCGAGCGCCTCCGGTCCGGCGCCGCCGGCGATCAGGAAGCCGGCGAGCGAGGAGTCCCCGGCGCCGACGTTGCTGCGCACGGCGTCCACGTGCGCGCGGCCGAACCAGGTGCCGGCGTCGTCCACGAGCAGCTGCCCGTCGGCGCCGAGGCTGGCGAGGACCGCCCGTGCGCCCAGTTGCCGCAGTTCCTCCGCGGCCTTCACCGCGTCGCCGACGGTGGCCAGCGGCCGTCCGACGGCCTGGGCCAGCTCCTCGGCGTTCGGCTTGACCACGTCGGGCCGCTCGCGCAGGGCCTGGAGCAGGGCGGGCCCGGAGGTGTCCAGGGCGATGCGCACCCGGGCGGTGTGGGCCCGCGCGACCAGGTCGGCGTACCAGGAGGGGGCGAGTCCGCGCGGGAGGCTGCCGCAGCAGGCGATCCAGTCGGCGGCGTGCGACTGCCGGCGTACCGTCTCCAGCAGCAGTTCCCGCTCGGCGGCCGACAGTTCGGGACCCGGTGCGTTGATCTTCGTGAGGACCCCGTCGGCCTCCGCGAGGGCGATGTTGGAGCGGGTGGCCCCGGCGATCGGCACCGGGGCGACCTCGATGCCCTGGGCGTCGAGGAGGTCGGCGACGAGTGCGCCGGGCGCGCCGCCGAGCGGCAGTACGGCGGTGGTGCGCTGCCCGGCGGCGGTGACCGCGCGGGAGACGTTCACGCCCTTGCCGCCCGGGTCCACCCGCTCGCCGGTGGCGCGGACGACCTCGCCGCGGTCGAGGGAGGGGACCTCGTAGGTGCGGTCGAGGGACGGGTTCGGGGTGACGGTGAGGATCATGCGCGTACTACTTCCGTGCCGCCGCGTTCGATGGCGGCGGCGTCCTCGGGGCTGAGCCCGCTGTCGGTGATCAGGAGGTCGACGTCGCTGAGGTCGCCGAAGCGGGCGAAGTGCTCCTGGCCGTGCTTGGAGGAGTCGGCGAGGAGGACCACGCGGCGGGCGGCGGCCACGGCCGCGCGCTTGACGGCGGCCTCGGCGAGGTCGGGGGTGGTCAGGCCGTGCTCGGCGGAGTAGCCGTTGGCGGCCACGAGCAGCACGTCGGCGCGGATCTCGCCGTACGCGCGCAGCGCCCAGGCGTCCACGGCGGCGCGGGTGCGGTGCCGGACGCGCCCGCCGACGAGGTGGAGCTGGATGCCCGGGTGGTCGGCGAGGCGGGCGGCGATCGGCAGGCTGTGCGTGACGACGGTGAGCGAGGCGTCCAGCGGGAGGGCCGCGGCCAGGCGGGCCACCGTGGTGCCGGCGTCCAGGATCACGGTGCCGTCGGCGGGGAGTTCGGCGAGGGCCGCCTTGGCGATGCGGTCCTTCTCGTCGGCGGCGGTGGTCTCGCGCTCGGCGAGGTCCGGCTCGAAGTCGAGGCGGCCGGCCGGGATGGCGCCGCCGTGGACCCGGCGGAGCAGGCCGGCGCGGTCGAGGGCCTTCAGGTCGCGGCGGATGGTCTCCGCCGTCACCTGGAACTCCTCGGCGAGCGACACGACGTCCACGCGGCCGCCGTCGCGGGCCAGCCGGAGGATCTCCTGTTGCCGCTCCGGTGCGTACATGCCCGTTCTCCTCCGCTCGATGCCCGAACCTGTGGTTTCACGAGGAGGCTACGCCCGGTTTTCGGGAAAGTAAACACATCCGGGCATGATCAGGCGTAGTCAGGCATGAACGGGCATGACCGTGCGCCGGACATGCGCAAGCCGTGCGCCGGACATGCGCAAGGGGCCGCCCTTCGCGAGGCGGCCCCTCGGGCGTACGGTCCGGGCGCGGCGCCCCCGGACTCACCGGGCGAGCGCGGGCTCCCGCTCCTGCGTGCCGGCGGCCTCCGGGCCGCCGCCCTCCAGGTGCTGCGCGGGACGCCTCGGCAGCGCGAACATCAGCAGGAAGATGGCGCCGAGCACCGCGGCGACCCAGCCCAGCGCGTGCTGGAAGGCGTCGACGTACTCGGGGCCGATGCGGGCCGGCGTCACGTCGTCGGCGACGACCCCGAAGAACACCACCGACACCAGGCCGAGGCCGAGCGCGTTGCCCATCTGCATCACGGTGTTGATCAGCCCCGAGGCCGCCCCCGCGTGCTCGCGCGGCACCTCGGACAGGATCGCGTCGGTCAGCGGGGCGACGATCAGACCCATGCCCATGCCCATCACGACCAGCGGCAGGGCCATCTGCCACGGGGCGATGCCGAGCCCGTACCGGCCGGCCTCCCACAGGTAGAGCAGCACCCCGGCGGCCATCACCAGCGCGCCCGCCTGGAGCACCTTGCGCCCGAACCGCGGGACGAGCTTCTGCACCGACAGCGCGGCGGCCGTGGACACCGCCAGGGAGAACGGCACCCCGTCAGTCCGGCCTTCAGCGGACCCCAGCCCAGGCCGAACTGCAGGTAGAGCGTCCAGACCAGGAAGAAGACGCCCAGCGCGAGACCGAAGACGGTCTGCACGGCGATGCCCGCGGCGAAGCTCTTCACCCGGAACAGGGACAGTTCCACCAGCGGCGAGCCGTCCCGTGCGCTCTTGCGCCGCTCGTACGCCACCAGCGCCGCCAGGACGAGGAGCGAGCCGGCCATGGACAGGTGCCCCCACAGCGGCCAGCCCAGGTCGTGCCCGCGGGTGAGCGGGTAGACCAGCATCAGCAGGCCCAGCGTGACCAGGGCGACGCCCACCAGGTCCAGCTTGAGGGCGCGCGGCGCCCGGGACTCGGTGATGAAGCGGCTGCCGAGGACCAGGCCGGCGACGCCGACCGGCAGGTTGATGAGGAAGATGGGCCGCCATTCCAGGCCGAACAGGTTCCACTCGGTCAGCAGCGCGCCGAGCAGCGGACCGGAGACCGCGCCGAGTCCGACGACCGCGCCGAACAGGCCGAAGACCTTGCCGCGTTCGTGGGCCGGGAAGGTCGCGTGCACGATCGACAGCACCTGCGGCACCATCAGCGCCGCCATGCCGCCCTGCAGGATCCGGGAGGCCACCAGCATCTCCGGGTTCACGGCGAGTCCGCACAGCGCGGAGGCGACGGTGAACCCGCCGATGCCGACCAGGAAGATCCGCTTGCGGCCGTGGATGTCGCCGAGCCGGCCGCCGGTGATCAGCCCGGCGGCGAAGGCGAGGGCGTAGCCGGCGGTGATCCACTGGATCTGGCTGAACGTGGCGCCCTCGTCGCGCTGGATGGAGGGGATCGCGATGTTGACGATCGTGACGTCGACGAGGTCCATGAAGGCCGCCGTCATGACGATCGCGAGGGCGAACCACCGGCGGCGGTCGCCGGCCGGGGGCCGGTCGGCGCCGCCGGGTGACACGGGCGGGACGGGCGAAGCTGGTGTGCTCTCGGTGAAGGACATGCCGCGACGCTAGGCGGCCACTAGGACAGGTCGTGTCCTAGTGGTGCGCCATCCTCGAGGACATGACGACGGACACTCCGGCACGGCTGCTGACGCTCCTCTCCCTGCTCCAGACGCCCCGGGAATGGCCCGGCGGTGAGCTGGCCGAGCGGCTGGGGGTGTCGCGGCGCACCGTGCGCCGGGACATCGACCGGCTGCGCGAGCTGGGCTATCCGGTGCAGGCCACCATGGGCGCGGAGGGCGGGTACCGGCTGGTGGCGGGCAAGGCGATGCCGCCGCTGGTCCTCGACGACGAGGAGGCGGTGGCGATCGCGGTCGGGCTGCGGGCGGGCGCCGGGCACGCGGTCGAGGGCGTCGACGAGGCGTCGGTGCGGGCGCTGGCCAAGCTGGAGCAGGTGCTGCCCGCCCGGCTGCGGCACCGGGTCACCACCCTGCAGGCCGCGACCACGCCGCTGACCAGTGGAGACGGGCCGAGTATCGCGCCGGAGACGCTGACCGTCATGGCCTCGACGGTGGCCGGCCGCGAACGGCTGCGGTTCGCCTACCGGGCCGGGGACGGCACCGAGTCACGGCGCCTGACGGAGCCGTACCGGCTGGTGTCGACCGGCCGGCGCTGGTACCTCGTCGCCTACGACCTCGACCGCGCCGACTGGCGGACCTTCCGGGTGGACCGGGTGAGCGAGCCGTTCGCGACGGGGGCGCGGTTCGCTCCGCGGGAGCTGCCGACCGGGAGCGCGGCGGAGTACCTGCGCCGCTCCATGCACCGACGCGGCGACTCCTACGACGTGGAGATCGCCTTCGCCGCGCCGGCCGAGGTCGTCGCGGCCCGCCTGCCGGGCTGGCTCGGCACGCCTCTGGCGTCCGCCGACGGGTCGTCATGTGTGCTGCGGGCCACGGTGTCCGACAAGGCGGAGTGGCTGGCGGCGCGGCTCGCGCTGCTGGGGCTGGAGTTCCGGGTCCGCCGGCCGGAGGAACTGGTGCGGTGTGTCCGGGAGTTGGGCGAGCGGCTGACCCGGGCCGCGGAGCCGGGAGCGCCGGACGGCGGGCCTCAGCCCCGCTGAGCGGTGACCTCGTCCCAGGAGAAGCCGTGCAGGGACCGCAGGTTGCGCAGGGCAAGGTCGACGGGGCCGTGCGGTCCCTCCGGTGGCCGCTCGCCGACCGCCCAGCGCTCCACGGCCACCCGCACGGCGGCCCCGGCCACGGCGGCGGCGAACCGGACCGCGGGGGACGCGGCGAGGGCCCCGGCAACGTTGTCCTCGCGGACCCCGGCGGGGACTTCGGCGGCTGCGGTGGGCGCGGCGGTGACGTCCTGGGCGACGGTGGCCGTGGGGGCGGCGGCGTCCTGGGCGACGGTGGCCGTGGGAGCGGCGGTGCGGGCGGGGAGGGTCGCGCGGGCGGCGAGGACGTCCGCCAGCGTCTCCTCCGCCCGGTGGCAGACCTCCGCCCACACCTTCCGCAGGGCAGGGCTCTCCTGGGCCAGCCGGATCAGGGTGCGCACCCACTCCCAGGAGGCCGCCGACACCCCGGCGCCGGGCGTCAGCGTGTGGCGCACGGCGTGCTCCAGGGCCTGCGGCGGGGCCAGTTCGGCGGGGGCGTCGCGCACCGCCTCCGCCCAGCGTTCGGCGCCCGCCGCGTAGAGCGGGGCGACGGCCTCCTCCTTGGTGGCGAAGTAGCGGTAGAAGGTGCGCGGGGCGATACCGGCGGCCTGGGCGATGTCCTCGGCGCGGGTGGCCCGCAGGCCCTGGCGTACGAAGAGCGCGGCGGCGGCCCGGGCGATCTCCATGCGGGTCTCGGCCTTGCGGCGTTCGGTCAGCGAGACGGGGGCACGGCGGCGGGCCGGGGCGGCGGAACCGCCGGTGTCTGGGGTGGTGCTGCTCACTTCGGCAGGCTATGCCCCTGTGGCAGAATCTGCCATCCGGCGGGCCACCCCGGGGTTCAGGTCCGGGGTGGCCCGTCGTCCAGGCACGCCCACGACCGGCTCCGCCGGTGAGCGGCCACGTCCGGAAACGGCCCGGCCCCGCAGTGGTCCGGCCACGCAGCGGTGCGGCCGCGCAGCGGTCCGGTCCCGCAGCCGGCCCGGGCGACGGCGCTCTCCCCGAGTCCGGCCGACGACCCGCCCTTGGAAGGGCCCCACTCTCGGAAGGGCGCCGCCCTCGAAGGGGCCTGCCCTTGCAAGGCGCCTGCCCGCACCGCCGGAACGAGCACCGCACCGCCGGAACGATTCGGCGAAAAGGCGAGCCGGGCTCGGGCGCCCGGGGGAGGAGCGCCGAGCCCGGCTCGGGGAAGTCCCGGCGCCGGGGGGAGTGCGACGGGACGTGGTTGAAGGGACCAGGGGGGTGGCCCCCGGGGCCCGAACTGGTGGGCCCTGAAGTCTTGTTCCCGGGCCCTCGGAGGTTAAGCGGCGTTCCACGGCCATGTTTGCGCCGGGTTTCGCCACCCCGCGCACCCCCGGACGGCCGGCGTACGCGCCACCACAGCCACCGCCACCGCGGGCCCTATCTATGGGAGCCACCGTCACCGCGGGCCCTATCCATGGGCCGGCCCCGGGGCACGCCCGCACGGGCGCGGGGTGCCGGGCACCCGCGGGCCGCTGGGTCGCCCTGACGGGTGTCGCCCCGCAGCGGCGCGGCCGGAGCGTTACGCGGCAGCCTCGAAGCCCGTGTCGCGGGCCAGCTTCTTCAGCTCCAGCAGCGCGTGCTTCTCGATCTGCCGGATGCGCTCGCGCGTCAGACCGTGCTCCTTGCCGACCTCGGTCAGGGTGCGCTCCCGGCCGTCCTCGATGCCGTACCGCATCTTGATGATGGAGGCCGTGCGCGGGTCGAGGCGGCCGATCAGGCTGTCCAGTTCCTCGCTGCGCAGCAGCGTCAGCACGGACTGCTCGGGCGACACGGCGGAGGTGTCCTCCAGCAGGTCGCCGAACTGGGTCTCGCCCTCGTCGTCCACCGACATGTTCAGCGAGACCGGGTCGCGGGCCCAGTCGAGCACGTCGGTCACGCGCTCCGGCGTCGAGCCCAGCTCGGCCGCGATCTCCGCCGGCTCCGGCTCGCGGCCGTGCTCGCGGTTGAACTCGCGCTGCACGCGGCGGATCCGGCCCAGCTCCTCCACCAGGTGGACGGGCAGCCGGATGGTGCGCGACTGGTCGGCGATCGAGCGCGTAATGGCCTGACGGATCCACCAGGTCGCGTACGTCGAGAACTTGAAGCCCTTGCGGTAGTCGAACTTCTCCACCGCGCGGACCAGGCCGGCGTTGCCCTCCTGGATCAGGTCGAGCAGGGGCAGGCCGCTGCGGGGGTAGCGGCGGGCGACGGCGACGACCAGGCGGAGGTTGGACCGGATGAAGACGTCCTTCGCCCGCTCGGCGTCGTCGACCAGGGCCTGGAGCTCTTCACGGCTGGCCTCCACCTCGGACTCCTCGAATCCGTCGAGGATCTGCCGCGCGAACACACCCGCTTCGATGATCTGGGACAGCTCGACCTCCTTGGCGGCGTCGAGCAGCGGGGTCCGCGCGATCTCGTCGAGGTACATGCCGACCAGATCGCGGTCGGCGAGCTCGCCGCCGTTGGCGCGGACGCTGGTTGCCGCGTCGGCCGTCTCGCCGGTGGCGGACTGACGACGGGCGACGGCACGGGTTGCCATGCGTGCTCCCTTGCGACTGGGGTTCCCCCAGGCCCTGGGGCGCTGGGGGACGGTCAGCGGGTGGTCCTTGGAACGCTCGGGCTCCGTCTGGCGGTGTCTCCCCGGACTCTCCTCGGGTGCCCTGCATCCGATGGAAACAACGACTGGAATCAGGACAGAATTCCCAACCCGGCCCGCAATTTTTCTGATCATGCAGTACCCTGTCCCGCCACAGGGGCGGCGCGGTCCCGTCGGCCCGTACGGAGACGCAGGTCAGGCGCCGGATCGAGGCCGCCTCGAGTACTCCACGAGCCCCCGGCCCCACCGTGTGGATGAGACACCCATCACGTTCGCGCCACGGTCCGGCTTCCCCGGGAAGGACACGTCCACCCCTCCCGAAGGACCCGTCCGGGAAGGGCACGCCCCCCGAAGGACCCGCCCCGGAAGGACACGTCCACCCTTCCCGGGCCGTGCGGCGACCGGCCCGGCGTGCACGACGACCCGCCCGGGAAGGACACGTCCGGCTCCCCCCTGAAGGACGGCCCCCGCCGCCCGATGGTTGCCGCGGGGCTCAGCCGAACTGCACCGACCGCTTCGCGAGCCCCATCCAGAACCCGTCGATCACGGACTTCTGTTCCCGTACCCCGCCGGCGGCGTCCGCCGCGCCCAGCGTGACGAACAGCGGGGCGAAGTGCTCGGTGCGCGGGTGGGCGAGCGCGCCGGCCGGGGAGGTGCGGGCGAAGTCGAGCAGGGCGTCCACGTCACCGGCGTCCAGCGCCCGCCGGCCCCAGTCGTCGAACTCCGCCGACCAGGAGGGACGCCGCCCTGCCGGAGCGCGGCCAGGTTGTGGGTGAAGAAGCCGGAGCCGACGATCAGGACGCCCTCGTCGCGCAGGGGGGCGAGCCGGCGGCCGATCTCCATGAGCCCGGCCGGGTCGAGGGTCGGCAGGGAGACCTGGAGGACGGGGACGTCGGCGTCGGGGTACATCTCGACGAGCGGGACGTACGCGCCGTGGTCGAGACCGCGGTCGGGGATGTCCTGGACGGGCCGGCCGGGGGCGCGCAGCAGCTTGCGTACGGACTCGGCGAGCTCCGGCGCGCCGGGCGCCTCGTAGCGCACGCGGTAGTAGTGCTCGGGGAAGCCCCAGAAGTCGTAGACGAGCGGGACGGTGCGGGTGGCGCCGAGGGCGAGCGGGGCCTCCTCCCAGTGGGCGGAGACGACGAGGATCGCCTTCGGGCGGGGCAGGGCGGCGGCCCAGGCGGCCAGCTCGCCCGGCCAGACGGGGTCGTCGGCGAGCGGCGGGGCGCCGTGGCTGAGGTACAGGGCGGGCATGCGCTCCTGGCTGGTGACGGACATGGCGTCGGCTCCTCCGGGCACTCGGGGCATCTTGCTTGAAGTTTCAATCTCCCCGGGTCCTCACGGTACGCCCGCTTTGTTTAAGTTTCAAGTAGCCACCTCGTACAGTGGATACATGAACACGGCATCCACCTCCGCCCCCGCCGACGAGCCCCGCTGGCTCACCGCCGAGGAACAGCGCGTCTGGCGCTCGTACATCGAGGCGAGCACGCTGCTGGAGGACCATCTCGACCGCCAGCTCCAGCGCGATGCCGGCATGCCCCACGTCTACTACGGGCTGCTGGTCAAGCTCGCGGAGTCGCCGCGCCGGCGGCTGCGGATGACGGAGCTGGCCCGCCACGCCAAGATCACCCGCTCCCGGCTGTCGCACGCCGTCGCACGGCTGGAGAAGAACGGCTGGGTACGGCGCGAGGACTGCCCGGGCGACAAGCGCGGCCAGTTCGCGGTGCTGACGGACGAGGGCTACGAGGTGCTGCGGCGGACCGCGCCGGGCCATGTGGCCGCGGTGCGCCAGGCCGTCTTCGACCGGCTGACGCCGCAACAGCAGGAGTCCCTCGGCGAGATCATGCGGATCGTCGCCGAGGGACTCCAGCCCGCCGAGGCGGGCGCGGACCTGCCCTGGCTGCGCTGACGCGGCCGGGGCGGGTCCCGGGCCGTACGGGCGGGGCGTCCCCTCCCCGCCGTACGGATGGCACGGACGACGCGCCCGAGGGGACCGGCAGGTCGTCAGTGGGCGACGACCGGGACCGGCAGCTCGTCCTCCACGCCCTCGCCGGAGCCGGCGACGGTCGTGCCGCCGGGACGGCCGGCGTTGACGAAGGTCAGGGCGATGGCGGCGGCGGCGACCAGGATGCCGACGGCGAACCAGATGGCGCTGGTGTAGCCCTGCACCATGCCCTCGAGCTGGACCAGCTGCTGCTGCGACCGGGAGGCCGCCGAGCCGATGTGGTCCGTGACGTAGGACGTGGTCACGGAGGCGGCGATGGTGTTCAGCAGCGCGGTACCGATGGCGCCGCCCACCTGCTGGGAGGTGTTGACCATCGCGGAGGCGACACCGGCGTCCTGCGGGCGGACGCCCTGCGTGGCCATGGACATGGCCGGCATGAACGCCGTACCCATGCCGAGACCGAGCAGCAGCATGCCGGGCAGCAGCACCCCGGCGTACGAGGTGTCGATCTCCAGCCGGGTCAGCAGCAGCATGCCGACGGCGGCGACCAGGAAGCCGGGGCCCATCAGCAGGCGCGGCGGGACGCGGGTCAGCAGACGGGTGCCGATCTGGGTCGAGCCCGTGATCATGCCCGCGACCATCGGCAGGAACGCGAAGCCCGTCTTGACCGGCGAGTACCCCTTCACGATCTGCAGGTAGTAGGTCAGGAAGAGGAACAGGCCGAACATCGCGATGATGGCGAGGCCGAGCGAGAGGTAGACGCCGCCGCGGTTGCGGTCGGTCACCACGCGCAGCGGCAGCAGCGGGGCCTTGACCTTCGCCTCGACCGCGACGAACGCGGCCAGCAGCACGGCGGAGGCGACGAACATGCCGATCGTCACGCCCTCGCCCCAGCCCTCGGACTCGGCGCGGGTGAAGCCGTAGACCAGCGCGACCAGGCCCAGCGTGGACAGGACGACGCCGGGGATGTCGAGCGCCGAGCGGTTGCGGCTGCCCTCCGGCTCACGGATGACGAACCAGGCGCCGGCCGCGGCGACCACGGCGAACGGGATGTTGACGAAGAACGTCCAGCGCCAGTCCAGGTACTCGGTGAGGAAACCGCCGAGGATCAGGCCGACGGCGGCGCCGCCACCGGCGATGGCGCCGTAGATGCCGAACGCCTTGGCGCGCTCCTTGGCGTCCGTGAACATCACGGCCAGCAGGGAGAGCGCGGCGGGCGCGAGCAGGGCGCCGAAGACACCCTGGAGGGCGCGGGAGCCGAACATCATGGCCTCGTTGGTGGCCGCGCCGCCCAGCGCGGAGGCCGCGGCGAAGCCGGCCAGGCCGGTGACGAAGGTGCGCTTGCGGCCCCACAGGTCGGCTATCCGGCCGCCGAACAGCAGCAGACCGCCGAAGGCGAGGGCGTAGGCCGTGACGACCCACTGCCGGTTGCCGTCGGAGATGCCGAGGTCCTGCTGGGCCGAGGGCAGGGCGATGTTCACGATGGTCGAGTCGAGGACGACCATCAGCTGGGCGAGCGCGATGAAGACGAGCGCCTTCCAGCGGCCGGCGTCGGGAACGCCGGGAGACTGAGCCTTGGCGGCTGTCGGAGACATGGGGTACCCACTTCGGGACGTCGGGACGAGAAGAGACGAGAAGAGACGAGAAGAACGGAGAACTGAAGAGGCCGGGAAGGCCGGGAAGCGAAGGGTGCTGGTTACAGGTCGGGGAGGGGGCGCGGGCTCGGGGCCGGGCGCCGGACCGGCCGGTCAGGACCGGCGGAGATCCTCCATGGTCGCGGGGGTGCCCGGCAGGGCGGAGCGGGCCGGAGCCCGCAGCCCGTCCAGGAACAGCTGCAGATGACGGTGGACGAAACGGTCGCCGCGCAGGCACTCCGTACCGGCCGGAGGCCGGCTGAGCTGGGCGACGGCGACCATCAGGTCACCGACGCCGACGTCGGCACGGAGCTGCCCGGCCGCCCTCGCCCGCTCCATGACCTCGGCGACGAGCCGCTCGACCCGCTCACGGGCGGCCAGCAGGTCGGGGTGGTGCTGGTCGAACGTGCTGGCGACCATCGGGCACAGCGCGCTGATCCGCTCGTCGGCGGCGGCGTGCACGAAGCGCTCCAGCGCCCCGAACGCGTCCCCGTTCTCGGCGAGTGCCAGCTCGGCGGCCCGCGCGGTGCGGTCCATGACCGAGCAGACGACCTCGCGGACCAGGGCGTCGCGGTCGGGGAAGTTGCGGTACACCGTGGCGTTGCCGACGCCGGCCCGGCGGGCGATCTCGTCGAGCGGCACGTCGGGGCCGTGCTCGACGAACATCTCCCGGGCGGCGGTGACGATCCGCTCCCGGTTGCGCAGGGCGTCGGCCCGCGGTCGGGTGGCCTTGCGCTGTGCGGGGGTGGCGGTCTGCACGGCGTACTCCTCGTGGACGGAGACTGAGTGGACGGAGGGACGGAGGGACGGAGGGACGGAGAACAACGGAAGAGACTCGGGTGCCGCGATCCGATCCGGGAGGGATTCCCCGTTTCACGCGAACACCTGACTAAACGGGGAGAGCGTCCCCGGTTATTTCCCGGCACCGGGGACTTCTTCCGTGACCCGCGTCACAGTCCCCGCGCGGCGGCAGGGCTCGCGCCCGAGGGCGGGCTCCCGCCCGACTCCCACCGACTCCCGACCGGCTCCCGACCGGCTACGGGCCGACCACGGCCCGGCTCCCCACCCGACCACGGCCCGACCACGGCCCGGCGCCCCACCCGACCCCGGCCCGGCTACCGCCGGGAAACCCACGATCGGTCTGCTCCAGCGAGCGCCCCCGCGGACCTCGACGGAGGGTGAGCCCAAGGGAGCAGCCGGCGACGGGTGGCTGCCGTGGTCCGGGGAGGTCTGCATGCAGCCGCTGCGCCGTCGGATACGCCCGCGCCGCGTGGTCAGCCTGGCGACCGTCACCGTCCTGACCCTCGCGGTCAGCACCTCGGCCGGCTCCGGGCACCTCGCACCGGGCGCCGCACCGGCCGGAGCGGGACCGGCGTCCCTCTCCCGCTCCTCCGCGCACGGCCCCTGCATGATCACCGGCGGCCCCGAGGTGCAGATGTCGGAGGGCATCCCGACCCCGGGCAGTACACCCGTTCCACCGGCACCGTCCGCGCCCTGACCCTGATGATCGACTTCTCCGACGCGCCCGGCGAGGGCAGCGCCCTCGACCGCTACGGGGAGTTCTTCCCGCAGACCCGGGACTGGTTCCGCACCAGCTCCTACGGCCGTCTCGACTACCGCCCGCCACCCCGGTCCGGGACTGGCTGCGCATGCCCAAGCCGTTCGCCGAGTACGGCATAGAGCGCGGCGCGCCCTTCGACCCCGGGTACCGCAAGCTGGTCGAGGACATCGTGGCGACGGCCGACGCGGAGGTGGACTTCGAGGCGTACGACCTGCTGAACGTGCTGGTCACCCCCAACGCGGGCCCCTCGGCCCTGGACACGGTGCTGTCCGTCACCTTCGCCGGCAACGCCGAGGCGGCGGTCGCCGACGGCGTGCCCGTCGCCAACGCGTCCTTCGTCTACTCCCGCCAGGACGACGGCTCCGGCTCCTACGACCGGACCGGCTACCGCGTCCTCCCCCACGAGAACGGCCACGTCTTCGGCCTGCCCGACCTCTACACCCAGGAGGGCGGCGGCGCGGTCGGGCACTGGGACATCATGAGCGAGGACTGGGGCGCCAACAACGACCTGCTCGCCTGGCACAAGTGGAAGCTGGGCTGGCTCGACGCCGACCAGGTGCACTGCGCGGCGAAGCCCGGCACGACGGAGTACGAGCTGACGCCGCTGGCGCACCGGGGCGGTTCCAAGCTGGTCTTCGTCCCGCTGAACGCCCGCTCCGGTTACGCCGTGGAGCTGCGCACCCGCGCCGGCAACGACGAGGCGGTGTGCCGCCCCGGCGTCCTGGTCTACCGGGTCGACGCCGGCGTGGACACCGGCATGGGGCCGGTGAAGGTGTACGACTCCCGCCGGGACAGCGGCGGCTGCACCCGCAGCCCCAACGTGCACGCCGAACTCTCCGACGCGACGTTCACCCCCGGCGAGACGTTCAAGGACCCGCGCACGGGCGTGACGATCACCGTGGTCGGCGCCGACCTGGACGGGGACCACCGGATCCGCGTGACGCGGAAGTGAGGGCCGGGGCGAGGGCGTCAGGCGGAGCCCCCCCCCGGCGGCCCTGCCGCGAAGGCGGCACCCCGGGCGGGCCGGGCTTACGGTAGCCCTGCCGCGAACGCCGCCCACCGGAGACCGCCCGACGATGCCCGCCAGCCCCGCCCCCGACGCACCCGACGCGCCGGACGCACCCGACGTACCGGATGCACCCGACGTACCGGATGCACCCGTACCGGACGCAGCTGACGCGCCCGAAGTATCCGGCGCGCCCGGCGACGACGCTGCCGCCGTCCCGGCGGAGGCGGTCACCCCGCTCCTGCGCGGCATCACCGTCCTGCGCCGGCTGACGGACGCGGACGGCACACTCAGCCTCAGCGCCCTGGAGAGGACGACGGGCCTGGCCCGCTCCACCGTCGACCGCATCACCGCCACGCTCGCCCGCATGGGCTACGTCCGCCTGGACGGCCGCGACGTGACGCTCGCCCCCGGCTGATGGAACTGGGCAACGCCTATCTGGCCGCCCTCCGCCTCCCCGACCTGCTGTCCTGGCGGGCCGACGCCCTGGCCGACGAACTGGACGAGTCGGTGTCCCTGGCGGTCGGGGACCGTGACGGCATCCGCTTCATCCACCAGGCGACCCGCCGCCGCGCGATGTCGCTCAGCTTCCGCATCGGCGACCTGCTCCCGGCCGAACGCACCGCGCCGGGCCCGCTGTTCGCCGCCGAGTGGACGGAACGGGACTGGCAGCGCTGGCGCGCACGCCGGGCGGCGGACCCGCAGGACCGCGCCTTCCCCGCCGTACCGCCGCGAGGGCCGGAGCGGGAGAGGGCGGCCGGGGACTTCGAGGAGCGCACACGGCGGGCGGCGGCCGACGGCTGGTCCCTGGACGACCAGTTGATCGAACCGGGCCTGGTCGCGGTGTCGGTCCCGGTACGGCACCCGGGGCCCGGGCCGGACGGGCGGCCGGGGGCCGGCCCGGTGGCCTGCGTGGCCAGCGTGGTGAGCCACACCAGCCGCCACACCGCCGAGGACCTGCGCAGGACGCTCCTGCCCCGCCTCCGCTCGGCGGTGACGACGATGGAGGACGACCTGCGCGCGGCCCCGCCCCCGGAGCCGTCCGCGCCGCCCTCGGGCCTGGCCACGTGGACGTCGGCGTCGAAGCAGGAACTGGGCCGGGAGTTCGTCGAGTCCCTGGCCCGCGGCCTGACCGTGCTCACGGCGTTCGGCGAGGGCCGCCCGGCCCTGACCCTCACGGAGGTGGCGCGGGCGACGGGCCTGACACGGGCGACGGCCCGCCGGGCCCTCATCACGTACGAATACGCGGGCCTGGTACGGGCCTCGGCCGACCGCACGTTCAGCCTCACCCCCGGCGTCCTCGCCCTCGGCTTCCCTCCCCTCTCCCGGACCACCCTCCCCCGGATCGCCGCACCGCACCTGACGGCCCTGTCGGAGCGCGTCCACGAGTCGGCGTCGCTGGCGGTCCTGGCGGACACGGGCACGGAGATCCAGTACACGGCCCGGGCGGCCACCGGCCGGGTGATGACCACGGACATCACGGTCGGCACCCGCCTGCCGGCCTATGCGACGTCCCTCGGCCGCGTCCTCCTGGCCGCCCTCCCGGCCGCGGAGCGCTCCTACGGCGCCCTGCGCCCCCTGACCCCCGGACGATCACGGACCCGGACCGCCTGGCCGCCGTCCTCGCCGACGTCCACGCACGCGGCCACGCCCTGGTCGACGAGGAACTGGAGGCGGGCCTGCGCTCCGTCGCCGTCCCCGTCCACGACCGCGCGGGCCGTGTGGTCGCCGCCCTGAACGTGGCCGTGCACGCGGCCCGCCGCACCCCGCAGGCGTGCGTCGAGGAGATCCTGCCGGAACTGCGGCGCACGGCGGCCGCGATCGAAGCGGACCTCCGCGTGGCCGGCCGCTTCCGCACCGTCCCCCCGCTCTGACCGTCGCCCCCGGCGGACCCCACCCCCACCCGCTACACTGTCCGCGGTGGTCCAGCCCTACCGGGCCGGCACCGCCCGGACACAGCCCGGCCTTCGTAGCTCAGGGGATAGAGCACCGCTCTCCTAAAGCGGGTGTCGCAGGTTCGAATCCTGCCGGGGGCACAGCGTTGAACAGGGCTAAGGCCCGGAAATCCCAGTTCACTGGGGGCCCGGGGCCTTTCTCCTACCGTCGTGTCCCAGTCTGCCTACACACTGCCTACAGGCTGAATACACCCTCGCTACGGGGGTCCGTCTCCTAACCGATCATGACGTCGCCGCAGGTGGGGGCGGACACAACCAACCCCCGCGCTCCTACAGGAGGCGGGGGTTGTGTGCCGGGCCACCACCGAGAGGGGGCACCGTCCCTGTGGCGCCCGGCACGCTTGGGTCCGTAGAGGGGTCTACGCCAGTTGGTGTCCGCTTCTACCAGCGGTAGCCGCGCGCGGGTATCACCCATTCTCGTGAACAGGAGTTCGATTTCTGCACGACACAGGTAGCCCTGCGGCATTTGCCAGACGGCCGCCGCAGGGCTGAGTGGTCGTTCAGTGACCGCTGTGCTCCCACCCCGTCCAAGATCAAACAAATCAGGGTCGGCCCTAATCCATTTTGATCATGGCGTGGAGAGCGTGGACGCGTGCCACGCCCCACCCCGCCCGACGAACGGGCCATCGCCCGCCGCCGCCAGGTCGGGGAACGGATCCGGCACGTCCGCGAGCAGCACAACATGCCTCAACGCGAGGTGTGCGAGCGCTTCGGCATCGACATCGCCACCTGCTCGCGGATCGAGCAGGGACACACCTCCGCCCTGCTGGACACCCTCATCCGCATCGCCGACGCCATCGGCACCGAGGTGCACGAACTCACGCGCATCGGGTGAGCGGCCCGCCCCGACGGGGGAGGCAGGGGCGGGCCGCGGTCGCGCCGCCAGACCGGCCGGCGTAGTGCGGTCCGGCGGCGGGTCGGTGCGAGCTACGCGAGCGACTGGTGTCCTGCCGGTGGTCCTCGGGTCAACCGGGTACTTCTCGAAGAAGTGGTTGTAGTGGTCGCCGCGGTGCAGCGGGCGCTTCGTGCAGGTCAGCCGCCGCGGCCCGTACTCCACGGCGCAGTAACCGGCGGCCCGGCCAGCGGAGCAGGCAGCTCGTTGCACGGCCTCCTTGGAGTCCTGCGGCATGGTCGTCCTCTCACATGTTGGGCCCGCTGGCACCGCGTTCGCCCTACGGCACCAACGGGGGTCTGCGGGGCCTAGGCCTGGCGGGCTATCTCCGGCGGCAGGAACAGCGACCGCGCCCGGTGCTCCGCCCACAGCTCCGGGGAATCGGCGAACCGCGCGAAGCGGTCACAGTGCGCGCAGTCCTGGTGCGCCGCAGGAACGGCGTCGCTGTGACTGATCGCCAGGTGGCTGGCCAGGTAGATCTGTGCTCGGGCCGCCGAGTCGTCGCACGGGTCCACGGCCGCCGCTTCGAGGCCGTCGCCGAGCTGGAGCAGCAGATCGGAACACCGCTGGCAGGCCCACATGAACGGCGGCGGCACCGGCAGAGCCTCGGGCCTCATCGCTCCCACCCTGCGCGGATCAGCCGGTACAGGGCCAAGGTGACCTCGCACTCGGCCGGGCCGCGGCAGTCGTCGCACGCGGGCGCGTGGTCGAGCAGGGCGCGCTGCGCCCGCTGGGAGGCGTGCTCGCGGCAGGCCCGCGGCCACCAGCGGCCGATCGGGCCGGTGTGCTCGCCAAGGTCCACGGCCGTCTCGGCGGTGAGTCGCTCGCTGCCCCAGAGGCAGACGGCGCCGCGGCGCTGAGCGTCCGTCAGGGACTCGGGGTCCGGGAGGGTGAGGACCGCCAGCACCTCGGGTACGACGGTGGTCATGCTGCGGCCCTTCTCTGGAGTGCGTGGGCCAGGCGCAGGGCGACGTCGGCGCGGACGCGGCCGAGGTCCACCAGGGCCGGGCTCGGGGTGGCCGCGTCCACGGCGAGGGACGGCAGCACGATGCCGGGCGCCGTCGAGGGCCGCGCGGAGCGACTCCACGGCGGCGAAGGGGTCGACCTCGGTCGACTGCTGCGGGGTGGCCATGTCCGGGACCGTACGAGGGTCATAACGGCCGCCACCATGCAGTGTTCTCGAATGTTCCCGCAGCATGGCCGGATGTTCTCTCTTGGTCTCACGGAGGCGGGCGCAGGCTGTAGAAGGCGGCGCCTGGCGTGGTGATGCTGAAGGCGACCCGGAGACCGACCACGGAGGGGACCATGACGCGACGACTGCGGTTCAACGGCACCGACAGCAAAAACGGCAGCTGCCCGGCTGTGCATGAGGATGCGGACACCGGTGAGATCATCGTGCAGGGGACGCCCGTCACCGACCCCGCCGAGCTGCGCCAGCTCCAGCACTTCGGCCCTGGCGACGCGGCGATCGTCGTACCCCGCGAACTGCTCGTGAACCACGGCCCGAAGGAGATGCACCGCGTGCCCAGGCTGATCGACATCGAGGAGTTCGGCCGGCTCTTCGAGACGTTTGAGCATTCGGCGTGGCACCTGGAGACCCGCCGCGGCTATGCCTCCGACCGGGAGGACGCTGGGTACGCCACCTTCCTGGACACCGGCCAGGCCCCGACGGACCTGGACAGTGACTGGTGCCGGAACATCCGCCGCCAGACGCAGGCGGGAAGTACGTCGGTCGGGTGCGCGTCGTCGACAATCCGCCGACCGAGGGCCAGCTGTTCCTGCTCTCGTACGCGCGGTGCAACGCGGCCACCGGCGAGGACGTGCGGAACCTGTGGCGGGAGGACGCCGAGCGGGCGCACCTCCCGGCAGAGGACTTCTGGATCTTCGACAGTCGTCTCGTGGCCATCCTCCGCTTCGACGCCGAGGACGTGTTCCACGACGTCGAGATCATCACCGAGCCTGCTGAAGTGCTGCGGTACTGCCAGGTGAGGGACGCCGCGGTCCACGCCTCCGTCCCCTACGACGAGTTCGCCGCCCAGCTCGACACGAAGGGCTGACCGACCGCAGGTGAGCACGGACTACCAGCAGGCCCGGGAGGCCCTCGGCGCGCGCCTGCGTGAGCTGCGCCTCTCGGCTGCTGGTGGCCGCCTCACCGGGCCCCAGCTCGCCGAGCGGCTCGGCTGGGTCCACTCCAAGGTGTACAAGCTGGAGGGCGGCCGGCAGACCGCCACCAGCGACGACCTCCGCGCATGGGCCGAAGCCGTCGGCCGGCCCGACGCGACCGAAGAACTTCTCGCTCGGCTCCGCGGCTTCGAGTCGCACATCCGCTCCTGGCGGCGACAGTTGGCCGCCGGCCACCGGCCCGTCCAGGACACCTGGAACGCGGCCGTCGACCGGGCGCGCGTCATCCAGGCCTGGGAGGAAGCCGTCATCCCGGGCATGCTCCAGACCGCCGACTACGCGCGGCACATCTTCCTCCGGTACGCGGACCTGCACGGGACGAAGCGGGACACGGAGGAGGCGGTGCGGTCCCGGATGGAGCGGCAGGCATGGCTGTACCGGGGCGGCCGCGTCTTCCGCGCACTGGTCTGGGAAGCTGCGCTGCACGCCCTGGTCTGCCCGCCCTCCGTGCTCGTTGCCCAGCTGGACCGGCTCACCGGGATGATCGGTATGGACACCGTGGAGTTGGGTGTCGTTCCGCTCGGCGCGTCGCTGAAGGTGCCGGCCGCGAACGGCTTCTGGGTCCTCGACCAGGAACTGGTCATCACAGAGGACTGGCACGCCGAGCTGTGGCTCGATGACGCCGCAACGGTCGCCTCATACGTGCGGGTGTGGGAAACGCTGCGCGAGTCTGCGGTGTACGGCACGGACGCCCAGAACGTCATCGCCCGGGCCCGGCGGGCGCTCAACCCCCTGACATGACGAAACGGCGCCCATCGCCCGAAGACGATGGGGACCTGCCGTCACGGGTACTGGCGGCACTGCAGGTCCAGAGCCAACGCCAGAGGGCTCGTCGGCGGTGCGTCACCGTTCTCGCCGGCGGGGGCGTCGTCGCGGCGGCACACAAGGGCGTCCGGGGCATCGGGCGATGGCTGGAGGCTGTACCCCGCCGGGCACGAGGGGGGCCTGCAGGCCCGCGGCTCGCCGGGCTTCTCCGGCTCGCCGCGAGGGCCCGGCGGGCCCGGGGTCGGCACGGGCACCCGGATCCGCTCGGGAGGTCTTCCACAGCCGACTCCGGGGTCGGCGGGACGGGGGTTTCCCCGTTCGCCTTCACCTGCGCGCGCAGAGCCCGCACGTTTTTCCCGCGAGCGTCGACACGGCCGTTCCCCACCGGTTCGCTTCCCTCGCCAGCTGCTCCGCGCGCCGGTCGGCGGCGTCGATCCCGCAGCCACACCAAAACGATCGCGCCGCTGAGGAGCGCGAGAACCTCGGTGATGGGGAAGGAGCGCCAGCGGCGGGCGAGGGTTCGAGAATCACTCTCCCAATGCGGGTGTCGCAGGTTCGAATCCTGCCGGGGCACACGGAAACACCAGGCGGAGCCCTCCCGTCCAGCGGACGGGAGGGCTCCTGCGTGTGCCGGCCGCATCGAGGGCCGGAGAGGCCCCCCGGACCCGAGCATCTGCCGAGGAGCCCGGGCAGCCTGCCGGAAAGTCCGTCGAGCCCGACGCTGCGGCGGCTCTACCCTTCCCGCATGGCCCACGCAAAGACCTCGTACGTCTGCCTGCCCTGCCGGGCCTCGTACAAGCAGCCCTACCCCGGCCGCTACGACCGCGACCGGGTCTGTCCACGCTGTGCCGGGCCGCTGGTCCACGTCGGCTCGGCGTTCGCGGCGCCCAGGAGGCGGGACACCGCCGCCTGGCGCGTCCTCTCCGTGCTGCTGCACGCGGGCGTGCGCTTCCACAAGAGCTGCTGCGGCGGCCCGGCTACCGCCCCCGCACTCTCGGCGAGGTGCGCGAGCGGATGGCTCACGCCCGGGCCACCAAAGAACCGTTCGCCCAGGCACTGGTCCGTCGCGACCTGCCCTGACGGCCCCAAGCGAGGGGCGCTTCGCCACGCCGCCGAAGCGCCCCTGCCGGTGTTCTCCCGGCAACGGCCCGTGGGGAAACGGGCCGTCAGCGGGTCGTGTAGCCGCCGTTGGCGAAGAGGGTCTGGCCGGTGATCCACCAGCCGTCGGTGGCCAGGAAGGTCACCAGCGGCACGATGTCCTCGATCTTGGTGAGGTCGTTGCCCA
Source organism: Streptomyces sp. SW4 (assembly GCA_003248315.1). Lineage (GTDB taxonomy): Bacteria > Actinomycetota > Actinomycetes > Streptomycetales > Streptomycetaceae > Streptomyces. The sequence continues at coordinate 2,694,849 of QKWM01000004.1, read as the reverse complement.
GCGCCTGCGACTTGTGGAACTCCACGCGCTCCGGGTCTCCTGGCCGTAGAAGAACGGGGTGTCCATCGGGCCGGGGGCGATGTTGTTGACGGAGATGCCGCGGGCGGCGAACTCCTTGGCGGCGGCCCGGGTGAAGTGCTCGACGGGGGCCTTGGCGCCCGCGTAGGTGGAGTAGCCGTCGGTGAACGCGGCGAGCAGCGAGGTGACGATGGTGATCACCTTGCCGTTGTCGTCGAGGTGCCGGCCGGCCTCGCGGATGAAGAAGTACGCCGCCTTGGAGTTGACCGCGAACATCCGGTCGTACTCCTCTTCCGTGGTCTCCACGATGGGCTTGCGCAGCACCATGCCCGCCGTGTTGACGGCGACGTCGATGCCGCCGAAGTGGTCCTTGGCGGTGGCGAAGAGCCGCTCGACCTCGCTCACGTCCGACAGGTCGCCCTGGACGGTCAGGGCCTTGCCGCCGGCCGCCTCGACGGCCTCGGCGGTGCGCCGCGCGTCCGGGGCGGTGGCGTCGGAGTGGTAGTGGATCACCACGTTGGCGCCGTCCCGGGCCACGGTGGTGCTGATCAGGCCGCCGAGGTTCTTCGCACCGGCTCCGACCAGGACGGTCTTGCCGGACAGCGAGTGGTTCGCGCTCATGGGGGTTCCTTCCGGTGTCGGTACGAGGTGCACCGTCACTGTCGCCCGCCGGGCAAGCCGCGTTCTTGAACGTTCCGGCGGTCCTGGAACGAACGGATCACGGAAACTCGCGCGGTCCACCGCCTGCCGCATCCGGCCCCGCTCCCGGACCCGCATCCGGCCCCGCGTCCGGTGCCGCTCCCGGACCCGCATCCGGTGCCGCTCCCGGCCCTGACCCCGGCCCCGCATCCGGTGCCGCTCCCGGCCCTGACCCCGGCCCCGGCCCCGGATCCGGCTCCCGCCCCGGCTCCGGACCCGGACGGATCTGTGCGATCAAGGACGGGCCCGCCGATAATGGAGGACGTGTCGAGTCCGGTGACGTCGCTGATCAAGCCCCATCTCGTGCATCTGTCGGGCAGCGGACCCGACCTCGGCCACGCGGTCGTGGAGCGCGACAGAGAGCTCGCCGCCGGGAAGCATCCCGTCGCCCAGCCCCCGGTCGGCCCCGGCTCGCACGTGCTGGTGGTGCACGCGGGCACGTCGACGAATCTGCGCTGGAGCGCCGACGGGCAGGCCCGCAGGGAACGCTTCCACCGGGGACAGTCCCTGATCAACCCGGCCGGATGGGCCTCCCGGCCCCGCTGGGAGGACGACGTCGAGCTGATGCTCGTCGCCCTCGACCCCACCTGGCTGGAGAAGCTCGCCGACGAGGGCGGCTTCCGCGGCACCCTGGAGATCACCCCGGACTACCACCGCACCGACCCGTTCCTCGCCATGATGGTGGAACGTCTCGTCCTGGAGTACGAGCAGAAGGGTCCCGCCGACCCCCTCTACGCCCAGTCGCTGGTCCAGGCGGTCGCGGCCCACGTGATCAAGACCGCCGGTTCCCGGGCAACGGCCTCGCCGCCGCTCCCGCCGGTCTGCCGCCGCGCCGGCTGGCGCAGGTCACCGACTACATCCACACCCACCTCGCCGAACGGATCACCCTGGAGGACCTCGCCCGGATCGCCGCCGTGAGCCCGTCCCACTTCACCCGGGTCTTCCGCGCCGCCACCGGGCGCTCCCCGCACCAGTACGTCCTCGGCCAGCGGCTCGAACGGGCCCGCCGGGCCCTGCTCACCACCGACACCGCGATCGCCGACATCGCCGGCGCGTGCGGCTTCGCCGACCAGAGCCACCTCACGCGCACGATGCGCCGGCACCTCGGTCTCACGCCCAACGCCCTGCGCACGAACCGGCCGTCCGCCGCCGGCGCCCCCGACGGGCCTCTCCGGTCCGACACCTGACCCGCCCCGCTAGGGTCTCCGCATGGTGACCGCGATCGTCCGCGAGTGGCGGGAAGAGGAGGGGTGGGGGGTGCTCGACTCGCCGGAGACGCCGGGGGGTTGCTGGGGCACTACTCCCACATCCAGACGGAAGGGTTCCGCACCCTGTCGCCGGGACAGCGGGTGGACCTCCGGTGGGAAGCCCCGGCTTCCGGCAGGACGGCTACGCCTACCGGGCCGTGACCATCACGCCTCACCCGTCCTGACGGCCGTCGGGCGCGCCCCGCGAGGACGGGCGCGGGGTGCCGCCGGCGCGCTCGACGGCCCACCCCCCGAAAAGGGCGGCCGGCGGGGGTGCGTAGGGTCTGGTGCTTCGTTCACCGAACCCAGGAGACTTCATGGAACTCAACTCCCCGCCACCCTCACCCGTCGGGGTCTGCTGCGTACCGGCGTCGGTGTCGGGCTCGCCGCCGCCGGGCTCGGGTACGGGGCGCAGAGCGCGGCCGCGGCCGTGCCGTCGACGCCGCGGTTCGATCTGTCGCAGCCGTCCTACGACCTGTTCCGCGACAAGGTCATGCACAGCAAGCGCGTCCAGCAGAGCTTCGCCTTCGACTCGGTCAACAAGCGGCTGTTCGTCGCCGCGAAGCGGGCCGGCAGCACGGAGGAGGCGGGGGACCTGTGCATAAGCGAGCTCGACTTCCACGGCAACTACGTCTCCTACATGCACCTCAACGGCTTCGGGCACGGCGTCGCCTTCGGCGTCCGGCCGAGCGGCGGCTCCAGCTACCTGTGGATCGAGTCGGACGCCAACGCCAACGGCTACGGCAGCAAGCTCGCCTACATCAAGTACACCGCCGGGGCCACCCTCGACTCCTCCAGCACCAGCTTCGGCAGGTTCCAGCCGGTCTCCGGGCCACCGAGTACACGTGCTCCATCGACCCGGTGTACAACCGCATGATCGTCCGCTACCACAAGGACGGCGGCAAGCACATCGCCGTCTACAACCTGGCCGACACCGACCGCGGCGACTTCAGCAACCCCGTCGCCCGGTTCACCCCGCCCGCGATCTCCGGCACCCCGCAGGGCTACACGCTCTACGGCTCGTACATGTACTTCATGACGGGCAACGCCTACTCGTCCTCCAACCCGGAGCCGGGCAACACCTACCTCACCAGCATCAACATCAACACCGGCGCCATCGCCCAGGGCCCGACCCTCACCAAGGCCGGTTCCACCCTGACCTTCCGCGAGCCCGAGGGGCTCGCCATCTACCGCACCGACGCGGGCGAGTCCCGCCTCTTCCTCGGCTTCGCCAGCGGTGTCGAGGGCGACCGGCGGTCCAGCATCTTCTACAAGAACGCCCTCGTCTGATACGCGAACGGCCCTGCCCGGCAGGCTCGTTCGGCCTCGGCGCCCCCGTTCCCGGGCGGGGGCGCCACCGCCCCGCGCGGCCGGTTCCGTAGAGTCGGCGCCGTGAACCCGGAACCCGTACCCGGCGCCCCCGGCGACGCCGACGACCTGCTGCGCGCCGCACACGCCCGGCTGCTGCCCGCCGACGCGCTCACCCCGGACATCGCCGGCTCCCTGCGCTACGCCCGTCCCGTCGCCGACGGCCTCGTCCTCGCCTACGCCCTCGACCTGCCCGGCGAGGTACGGATCCTCACCGACCCCGACGTGGAACGCTGCGGCCGGGAGGAACTACGGCAGGCGGCGTACGAGAACCTGATGCGCGTCCCCGTCACGCACGAGGAGATCCCCTGCGAGGGGACGGTGCTGCACTCCTTCTACGGCGACTCCCACTTCGTGAGCAGCAAGGCCCTGTTCCTGGCCGCCGCGGTCCGCGAGGTCACCGGCGCGTCGCTGCCGCACGCCGGTGCGCTGGTCGTCGTGCCGAGCCGGCACAACCTGGTGTACCACCCGCTCGCCGACGGCACCGTGGCCGACGCCGTGAACCACCTCGCCGCCTACGCGCTCGGCGCCTTCCAGGACGGCCCCGGTGCGCTGTCCCCACGGGTCTACTGGTGGCATCGCGGCGGCCTGACGTCGCTGACGGTCGTCGACGAGGACAGCCGCACCTTCTCCGTCCGGCCGCCGGCGCGGCTGCTCGACCTCATGCGGGGCCTGGTCCGCCTCGACGGCGCCGGCCGGCTCGCCACCCGGGCCGCCGCCGAGGCGCCCGCTCCCGACCCGGACCGGCTCGCCCGCACCACGGCCGACGCCCTGACGGCGCTCGGGCAGGACCCGGCCGCGGGACCCGGCGACGCGTTCGGTTCCGCCGTCGCCCTCGCCCACGCCCGCTGCGCCGCCGACCCGGGGCCGCGCGGCTCGACACGTGGGACGCCTGGTGCACCGCCGCACAGCTCGGCTGCGCCCTGTTCACCGGGGCCCGGCCGCAGGACTGCCGGCCCGGCGAGGACCTCGTCCGGCGGCTGCCGGCCGTGCCCGCCGCGCCGCCCGCCGACGCCCGCGGCTGGCTCGACGCCCTCTACCTGGCGATCGTGTGCCGGGACGGGGAGCGCGTCCGGCGGCTGTGCGAGACGCCCGGTGACGCGCTCCGGCAGGACGCGTCCGTGGACGCGTACGTCCTGCACTGGATCGACGCCCTGCGGGCCTACTTCTCCCCGCGGGAGTCCATGGACACGGTCGTGGAGAGTCTCCTCGCGACCATGCGGACGTCCGGTCCCGACGATGTGACGCGCGCGCCGGTCGAGTTCGTGAACGCCATCGACTACCAGCCGGTCGCGCTGTTCCACCGGCTCGTCGCGCGGGATCACGACGCGTTCGCCAAGACCCTCGCCGAGGCCGTCGCCGAACACGGCGCCTACTGGGGCGGGTCGGCGGCCCCGCGCGCCCGGGTGGCGCTCGGCCCGCTGGCGTTGGCCGTCCTCGCCCGGGACGCCGGGTTCCCCGTCGATACGGGGCTGCCGTACCTGCCGCGGTACCTGCTCGGCGGGGAGCGGGTCGAGGAGATGCCGCGCCCCTGACCGAGGCCGGGCGCGGGTGCGGGAACGGGCCGTGCGCGGGCCGCCCACGGGCTTCGTGGGCGGCCCGTCGCCGTCGGGCGTCAGCCGTCGCCGTCAGGCATCAGCCGTCGCCGTCGGGCGTCAGGCGTCAGTAGTTGCCGTCGGGCGTCAGTAGTTGGCGTCGGGCGTCAGTAGTTGCCGTTGGACAGGATCTCGCCGTCCTTGTCGTACACGGTCACCAGGCCGTTGTCCGACTCGTAGCAGGAGGCGAACGCCGAGGCGATCAGCTTGCCGTCGCCCTGGTGCGGGCCCACGAGCCCGCCGGTGAAGTCGGTGTACACCTCGGCCGCGTCGAGGATGTCGTTGCGCGTGTCGGCGCCGGTCACCTTCGTGACGTGCTCGACGGCCGCCTTCTCCGGGTCCGTGCCCTTCTCGGCCACGCACGCCTTGAACTGCTCGGCCTGGGACTTGTTCTCCTTGGCGGGCTCCTCCTTGCCGCCCTCCTTCTTCTCGCCCTTCGGGTCGGCGTCGGCGGCGACGGCCTTGTCCTTGGCGGACGTGTCGTTCGAGTCGTCACCGCCCGAGCTCGCCACACCGACGATGACGGCGAGCACGAGGACGCCGGCACAGCCGAGGCCGGCGATCTTGCCGACGCCGCGCTTCTTCGGCGGCTGCGGCACCGGGCCGCCGTAGCCGGGCTGGGGAGGGTAACCGCCGTACCCCAGCTGCTGCGGCTGCTGGGGCGGGTACGGCTGGCCGGGCTGGCCGGGCTGGCCGGGCTGCTGCGGGTACTGCTGGCCGGGCTGACCGGGCTGGTTCGGCTGCTGCGGGTACTGCTGGTTCATGCGTGGCCCCGAGGCTCATGCGTGTGCATTACGCGTGTGAGACTCGTGAAGAGCCTGTGGGGTTGTAGAAGCCGGAACTATTTCATCCGCCAGTCATGCCGTGCCGAGAGGCACCTCGGCGACCGGCAGGCCCTCGATCGTCTCCGCCGAGTCCGCCGGTGACGGCCCGTCCGCCGTCGCCACGCGTTCCGCCACCGCGTACCCGAGGCCCGTCGGCTCGCCCCGGCCGGCCAGGGGGACCCGTACCCGTACCGCGTCCCCGCGGTCGGGCGGGCGGCGGTGACGTCGGCCGTGGCGGTGCCGTCGGTGCGGATCTCCAGCAGGTGGACGGGCCCGGGGACGTAGGCGTACCAGGCGTCGCTGCTGGTGCCGAGTTCGTCCAGGAGCCAGGCGTACTTCAGCAGGGGCTCGGCCTCGGGTCCGGGAGCCCAGTGGGTCTCGGCGTGGCCGGGGGCGGGAGCGCCGCCGGGCCGGTCGCGGACAGGGTGCCGAGGAGGGCGGGGAGTCCGGCCTCGGGGTCGGGACGGAGTGTGGTGGCCGTGCCGTCCGGCCACGTGAAGCGGACGGCCGGCACGGACCAGGTGAGCAGGACGCGGCGGACGGTCAGTCCCAGGGGGCGCTGCCCCGCTGGATCGCCGCGAGGTCCACGACCAGCGGCGCCCACCATTCCGCGGCGGGCCACCGCCGGGACGGGCGGGCGGGTCGGGTGTCCATCCGTCATCCCCTCCGAAGCGATGGCCGGGCCGGCGACCGGGCCGGTGACGGGGTCGCGGTCGTGGTCGTGGCCTGGATCTGGGTCTGAGTCGTGGTCGTGGTCGTGGTCGTGGTCGTGGTCGTCAGATGTTGATGGAGTTGCGCACCCAGTCGGGGCAACGGCCCGGCACGCCCTCGCAGAACGCCGTCACGGCTCCGAAGCTCTTGCCGTCATCCAGTTTGCGGTAGTCGATTCCGGCGCGCACCGTCATCACCTCGGTGACCCGGCAGGTGCGGAAGATCCACCATCCGCTGCACTGCACGCGCAGCGCCTCGGTGCGGTAGTTGTACGTCGACGGGCCGATCTGCTCCTTGCCCGACGGGCCGGGACGCGGGTACATGGTCGTCGCCTTGACGGCGTCGAGGCTGAGGTTGTGCTTCTGGTCGATCTTCGTCATGCCGAATCCGCCGTTGGCCCCGTTCCACCAGCCCTGGCGCATCACGGCGTCCCAGCCGTCCCGGTCCTTCCACTCGCCGCCCGGCACGATGGTGTAGTCCGGGGCGGCGGCCGTGGTCGCGGCCGGCGCGGGCTCCCCCACGCGTTCGCCCGCGGCGAGCTTCTCCGTGGTCTGGCGCGGGATGCCGTACTCCGTGAGGTCCCCCAGCCGGAACGTCCCGTCCCGGGGTATGCCGGCGCCGGTGTCGATGAGGGAGAACTCCACGGCCCCCCTGGTGCCGGTCCCGGCCGCTCCAGCCGCTCCGGCCTCTCCGGCTGCCCCGGCCGCTCCGGCCGCCCCGTCCTGCCCCTGCGTCGCGTGGGCCGACGCGGGCAGCGCCAGGGCGGTGCCCAGCGCGGTCGCGAGAGCGGTCGCCGCCATCCCGGCACGCTTGCGTACGGTGTGCATGATCCTCCCCGTCCGATGGCTTCGGGTCCCCGTCGAGCGGGTCGCGGGGACCCGGGTTGGTCGGTCACGCACGATAGGGGCGGGCTTTCGCGGGAGTAAACGGGCGGGTGTCGCCAACCGGCCGAATTCGCGAGCCGGTTGGTGCTGGCGACGCCCGGTCAGGGCGCGGAGGACGAGCGTGAGGGCTTCAGATCACGCGTCCGTCCGGGCAGTTCCGGGCCCCGGGGACGGCGGGCGGGACGGCGGCCCGCCACCCGCCGGCAGGTCGGCTTGTTCCGTGCGCGGTCGTGAACGTGCGGTGGGGACGGCGTACATCTTCCGGCACAAAACGGTCGGCGGAGCGTCGTCCTCCGTCGACCTGCGCGCCATAATCCCCGCATGCCCGCGCACGCCCACGGCTCCCCGCCCCCCTGAAGCCCCACCCCTCTCCCTCGCCCCTTCCTCTCCCCCTCCCGCTCACCCTCACCCTCCCCTTCCGCCCTTATGCCTGAGCCGTCCCAGGGGCTGCCGGCCGATCTGCTCGCCGCGGGGCGGCGTACGGGCTGCTGCTGGCGGGCGGTCAGGCGGCCCGCGCGCACGGGCTGGTGGAGGACCCCGGGCCGGGCGTGACCGTCGCCTCGGACAGTTCCGCGGAGATGACCGAGATCGTCGGCGGGGTGCGGCGCGGGCTGGAGGAGCGGGGGTGGCGCGTGGCGGCGGCGGAGACGGACCCGCTGGCGGCGCGGCTCGTCGTCGAGGAGCCGTTGAGCGGTGCGCGGTTCGTCGTCGACGTGGTGAAGGAGGTGCTGTGGGGGCCGCCGGTGCCCTCGGACGCCGGTCCCGTCCTGTCGCTGGAGGACCTCGTCGGCACCGGGGTGCGGGCGCTCGTGGACCGCGGGCTCGCCCGTGACCTCGTCCTCGTGCACGCCGCTTCCCGGCTGCGCAGCCGGGCCGAACTGGAGGAACTGGGCCGCCGGCACGCGGTGGACGCCTTCGACCTCGCCGATCTCCAGTCGCGGCTGACCGGTGCCGAGTGGCTCGACGACGGGGCGTTCGCGGCCTGCGGGCTGGACGGCGAGACGGCGGCCGGCCTGCGGCGGTGGGCGCAGGAGTGGGCCGACGACATCGCCGAGCGCCTCGCCGAGGCGGAGGTCCCGGACGACGGCCCGCTCCCCTAGTGGTGCCCCTGGTAGCGCAGCAGCAGCATCGCCGCGTCGTCGTGGTGCGGGCCGGCGGCGTGACGGACGAGGTCCTCGCGGAGGGCGTCGAGGGCGCGGTGGGCGTCGGAGTCCTTCAGCAGGTGGACCCGGTCGGCCAGCGGGTAGAAGCGGCCGTCGTGGTCGCGGGCCTCCGTGACGCCGTCGGTGTACAGGAGGAGCTGGTCGCCGGGGGTGAAGTCGATGCGGTGGGGCTCGGGACCGGGTCCGCCGTGCGACGCGAGACCGAGGGGGAGGGCGTACGCGGGTGGCTGCGGGAAGTCGGCCGTGCCGTCCCGGTGGACGAGCAGGGGGGCCGGGTGGCCGTAGTTGAGGAGGACGGCCGACCCTTCGGTGCCGATCTCGGCGAGGATGGCGGTGACGAACTTCTCGTCGTCCAGGTCGCGGGCCACGCTGCGTTCGAGGCGCTCGCCGAGTCGCACCAGGTCGGGTTCGTCGTACGCCGCCTCCCGGAAGGCTCCGAGGACCACGGCCGCCGTCTCGACGGCCGCGAGGCCCTTGCCCTGCACGTCGCCGACGATGACCCGGACGCCGTGCGGTGAGGCCACCAGCTCGTACAGATCGCCGCCGATCCGCGCCTCCGCGACGGCCGACGTGTACGACACCGCGGCCTGCAACGGGCCCGCGGTCAGCGGCACGGGGCGCAGCAGCACGCGCTGGGCGACCTCGGCGATCGACCGGACGCTGGCCAGTTCCGCCTCCCGGCGGGACCGCATGACGGCCGCCGCGATGCCGACGCCGGTCACGCCCGCCACCGACGCCATGGCGCTGAAGCCGCGGCTGTTGTCGAACAGGCCGTTGTAGACGCCGAGGCCGACACAGAGGAGCAGGGCGAGCAGCCCGATCAGCGCCGTACGCCGCCAGCCGCCGACCAGCCCGGCGAACGCCGGTCCCAGCGACACCAGCGGCAGGAACCCCACGTCCGGCCCTGCGACGACGTCCACCACGGCCACGACCGTCATGGTCGCGACGGGCATCCAGCCCAACGCCACGGCACTGGGCGCCGACTTCTTCGCGGTCATGCCTACTCCGGTCGCAGCGCTCGCGGGCCACCCTCATCGGTCGTGCACAGTGCTCGGGCGTCCTCCTGGTCCCGTCCTTTAGCTTATGCAAGGGTCACCCCCGAAGACCCCCCTCGGCCACACCTTGACCCAATCGTTCACACCCCGCCCGCCCCCACCGGTCAGCCCGGCGCTCCCATGATCACCGATCCCGGTGGACCCCCCCCGCCCCCACAACACCTGACGCCGGCCCGGGCGTTCTCCCTGGTGCTTATCCGACGATCACCAGGGAGAGTGTCATGGTCCTGCGACATGTCGCGCACGTCGTCACCGGTCTCGCGGTCACTGCCGCCGCCGTTCTGGCGGCGCCGGCGGCCGCCCACGCCACCGCTGTCGGATCGACTCCGGTGCGCACCTTCGAGTACAGCGTGGGCGGCGTGACCATGAAGGTGCCGACGGGCTGCATGTTCACGCACGTCATCCGGGGCAGCGGCCGGAAGATCACCTATCAGAACGCCGGCGTCGACTGTGCTTTCACCGGTGCCCTCACGAGCGGCTTCTGCAACTGGCGCATCGACTTCACCTACGCCGACACCAACAACCGTACGTACCGGACCTCACGCGGCAGGACCCACAGGGAATGCAAGATCGACCCGATGCGGAACAACTCCCCTCAGCGTCTGCCTCGTTATGGCAAGGCGTGTGCGCACCTCTTCGTCAATGGGGTGCGCCGCGTGAGCCAGTGTCACCACATCACGAAGTGAGCCGAGCATGGTCGAGCAGCAGGAACAGCGAGTGGAGCGGCGGCGGGAGGGGCGGTTGCGGGTCGGGGGATCGTCGGGTTCGGCGTGGGGTTTCTCGGGAGCCTCGCCTTCTTCGCGTTCTTTCCCGGCCTGCCGCATGTGATCGACGCGGGCGCGATCGTGGTGTCCCTCGTGGTGGGCGCGCTGGCCCGTTGGGGCGGCCGGGCCTGGGCCGGGCGGGGGGTGGGCGGGAGGAACGGGCGGGGGTGACCCCCGGCGCCGGGGTGCCCCGTGCCGCCCGGGCTCGGGGCGGGCCGGGTCAGGTCGGGTGGGGGGTGGTAGAGCGGTGGGGGAGGAGGCCGCCGTCGGCGGTGAGGCGGCTTCTCGTCGCCAGGGTCAGGGTCGCCGTCAGGGAGGCGAGCGCCATGGCCGTCATCGCCGTGGCGGGGGAGGTCGCCTGGGCGATGGTGCCGGCCAGGGCCGCTGCGACGCCCTGCATCGTGAGCATGCCGGCGGAGTGCAGGCCGAGGGCGTGGCCGGAGAGGCTGCCGGGCGTGAGGGCGACCAGGCGTTCCTGCTGGACCAGGCTCGCGGCGAAGCCGGCCGAGGCCAGGCAGGCCAAGGCGGCGGCGACCGGCAGGGGCGGGTGGAGGGCGTAGAACAGGTACGGCGTCGCGAGGAGCAGCAGCAGCGGAATGCCCAGGCGCGGGCGCAGCCGGGGCGGGAGCAGGCGGCCGACGATCACGTCGCCGGCCAGCATGCCCAGCGCGGCGCAGGCGAACAGGGTGCCCGCGGCCCGGGGTCGTAGGAGACGAAGAGCGACTCGCAGCCGACGATCAGGCCGTTGGGGATCCACAGCGCCAGGTAGACGTGGCGGCGGGGGCGGGCGGAGAAGAGCGTGGCGTTGGCGCGCCAGGTCGCCGCGACCGACGGGCGGCCCGTGGTCCGGGGCGGGCGCCGGGTCAGGCCGAGCCGTATGCCGACCGCCGCGGCACCGTACAGGCAGGCGCCGAGCAGCAGGCAGACCCGCGGCGGGAGCAGGGTCACGAGGACGCCGCCGGTCGCGTAGCCCGCGATCTGCATGACGCCGTTCATCATGTTGAAGACCGACCGGCCCAGGAGATAGCCGTCCTTGGTCAGGATCTCGTTGAGCAGCCCCCAGCGGACCCCGCCGCCCAGCGAGGCGACCAGGCCCTGGAGGAGTATCACGGCGAACATCGCGCCGATCGGCAGGCCGGGCAGCGCCAGCGTGGCGGTCGTGGCGGCGAAGGCGAGGGAGATACCGGCCAGGGTCGCCCGCGGCGGCAGCCGGTCCGCGCCGGACAGCAGCAGCGTCGCACCGACGACCTGGGCCAGCGACGGGCCGAACATGCTCAGCGCCGACAGCAGCGGCGAGTCGGTCGCCCGGAACACGAGGGTGGCGAGGGCCAGTCCGCTGACGGTCCGCGCCGCGGTGTGCGTGGAGGAGGAGAGGAAGAGCGGCGTGAACTCCGGCGTGCGGAAGAGGGATCGGTAGGTGCGGGTGGACATGTGCGGAGTCTCGGGCGGGGGCATCGGACGCCGTTAATGTTTCGCGCGTGCGCGAAAGTCGGGAGAGGGGTGGGACCGGGTGCCGGTGGGCGCCGCGTGACGGGCGCCGGGTGCGGGCGCGCGGGGTGGGGCCCGGGGTGCCGCGCCCCGGAAGCCGGTTGGCCGCGGTACGCCCGTACCGGCCGGGCCCGCCCGCGGTGTGCCCGCCCCGGGACGGGCCCGCCCGCGGTGCGCCCGCCCCGGGACGGGTCCGCCCCGGCCCGGCCGCCCGCGTCACACCCGTCCGTCGGAAGAGAGGGGATCGTCATGGGCTGGTGGCAGGTCAATGCCGACACGCTCGCCCGGAGCCGGTTCGTCCTGTCGCCGCTCGCCGAGACGTTCGCCTGCCTGAAGCTGCTGCACGCCGCGGTCGCCGCCCACCCGGGCGAACGGGCCTGGCTGGACGTCCATCTGCCGGGGTACCGGCGCCGGCTGGCCGGCGACCCGGTGACCGCGCTGCTGGTGCGGTCCGGCATCGGGCGGCGCTGGGTCGCCGACTTCCTCACCCCCACGCCCCGGGAGGGGGAGACGTTCGAGGAGGGCGTGGCCCGGGTCCGGGCGGCGCCCTCCGCGCAGGCCCGCGCCGATCTCACCGTCTCCCTCGCCGGTCCCCTGCCCGCCGCCCTGGACCGCGACGACCTGCCCGAGCGCGCCGCGGCCCTGCTGGAGCACGTCTGGACGGAGGCGGTGCGTCCGACCTGGGAGCGGCGGCGCCGGGTCCTGGAGGCCGATGTCGTCGCGCGGACCGCGCAGGTCAGCCGGGGAGGCTGGGCGGCCGTGCTGGACGCCCTGCGTCCGGGCACCCGCTGGCTCGGCGGCAACCGGCTCCAGATCAACCTGCTCGCCAACCCCCCGCGGGAGATCTCCGGCGCCGAACTGGTCCTCGTCCCGGTCACCCCGCAGCGGCACGGCTGGGTGTCGTGGGAGGAGGCCGAGCGGTACGCGGTGGTCTATCCGTGCGCCGGGGTCCTCGCCGACGGCGGGGGCCGGGACGCGGTGCCCGCCGGTCTGGGCGCGCTGCTGGGCCCGGCCCGGGCGGCGGTGCTGGTGCTGCTCGGCGCGCCGATGAGCACCAGCCAGCTGGTCGCGGTCACCGGGCAGGGCCTCGGTTCGGTCGGCCGGCATCTGCGGGTGCTGCGGGACGCGGGCCTGGTGGAGCGGCGCCGGGCGGGCCGGTCGGTGCTGTACTCTCGCACGGCCGCCGGCGAGGTCCTCGTCGAGGCGTCACGCCCCGGTCACGGGCGCGTCAGCGACCGGAACTAGCATCCGCCCATGGCATCCGACGCATCTCACACCACCCACACCGACCGCGCCCCGCTCGCCGTCGAGATCGGCGCCCTCCAGGGCGGCTCGGCCGACCTCGGCCAGTACGCCGGGCAGGTCGTGCTCGTCGTCAACGTCGCCTCCAAGTGCGGGCTGACTCCGCAGTACTCCGGTCTGGAGCGGCTGCACGAGCAGTACCGCGACCGGGGCTTCACCGTGCTCGGCGTGCCCTGCAACCAGTTCATGGGGCAGGAGCCGGGCAGCGCCGAGGAGATCGCCGAGTTCTGTTCGGCGACGTACGGCGTGACGTTCCCGATGACCGAGAAGGTCGAGGTCAACGGCGAGGGCCGGCACCCGCTGTACGAGCGACTGGCCGGTTTCGCCGACGCCGAGGGGCACAGCGGTGACATCCGCTGGAACTTCGAGAAGTTCCTGATCGGCCGGGACGGGCGGGTCGTCGCCCGGTTCGCGCCGCAGACCGAGCCGGAGGCGGCCGAGGTCGTCGCCGCCGTCGAGCGGGAGCTGGCCGCCGCTTGACCTTTCCCCGGGCAAGGCCGAGCGTTCTTCTCGCCGGGCGGCACGGTGCCGCCCGGCGACGGAGGATGACGGCGTGCAGCACCCTGATCCGCCTCCCGGCGGCCCGCGCCCGGACGGTCTGCTGACCATCGGCGCGTTCGCCGCCCGGGCCCGGCTGTCCCCGAAGGCACTGCGCCTGTACGACCGCCTGGGCCTGCTGGTGCCGGCCCATGTCGACGCGGCGAGCGGCTACCGCTACTACCGGCCCGGCCAGGTCGAACGGGCCCGGCTGGTGGCGTTGCTGCGCCAGCTGGACATGCCGCTGGCGGCGATCGCGGAGGTGGTCGACGCGGGCGACGCGGGTGACGGTGCCGGGGCGGCCGACCGGCTCGGCGCCTACTGGGCCGGTGTCGAGGCGCGGGTCGCCGGGCAGCGCACGCTCGCCGAGTACCTCCGTGGACGACTGTCGGGGAGGAGCTCCGAGATGTACGGCAGGTTCGTGGTGGAGACGGTGGACGTGCCCGAGCAGGTGGTGATCACCGAGACCCGGCACACGCTGGCGGACGAGCTGCCCGCGTGGATCGGCGCGTCACTGGGGCGGCTGGAGGAGGCGGCCCGGGCGTGCGGGGGCGTGACGGCGGCGCCGTTCGTCGTGTACCACGCCGAGGTGTCGATGGAGAGCGACGGGCCCGCGGAGGCGTGCGTGCCGGTCGCCGACGAGGCGGCGGCGCGGGCGTGGGCGGAGGAACGCGGCCGGGCCTGGCAGACCCGGGTACGGGTGCAGCCCGCCCAGCGGCTGGCCTACACCCGGATCAGCAAGGCGCAGGTGGCCCATCCGCAGATCCTGGCCGCGTTCGAGGCGGTGGAGGAGTGGATCGCCGCCGAGGGGCTCACGCAGGCCGGGCCCTGCCGTGAGGTGTACTTCGCCGACTGGGACGCGGCGGGCGCCGACGATCCGGTGTGCGACGTGGCGTTCCCCGTGGCCTGAGCGGCCCGCACGGCTCCGGTCCGGGCGGACCGAGCCCTCTCGGCAAGGACGGCGAACTGGTCGAGAGGGCTCTGCCCGCGGTGCCGCCCGACCTGGGCCGGCCGGCGGATCGGATGCGGCTGGTCAGGCCTTGACCGAGGTCACGAACGCGGTCCAGGCGTCGGTCGGGAAGGCGAGCGTCGGGCCCTCGGGGACCTTGGAGTCACGGACGACGAGTGCCGTCTCGGCCGGGGACTTCACTTCGACGCACGCACCGTTTCCTCCGGAGTAGGAGGACTTGGTCCAGGTGTCCGTGGCGCCCTGAAGAATTGCCATGGTTGCTCCGTTTGCTCCGGTAGCGAGTTGCTGTCGCCCTGCCGTGGGCCCGGACGGACCCGCGGCACGGTTTGCGCCAATGTCGTGTGATCGTTGGCGTGATCGACGCTACTCGCTGCCCTCCTCGTTCGGAGCAGCCATTCACCCGACCGGATGGCATATTCCAGGAGCGCCTTCCTGTTCCTCGCGTCAGGGGTGTAGCATCCGGCCCCGCTCCGTCATCGGGCGTATTCGGCGTACTCCTTCGCCACGTCCTCGATGAGCTGCCGCGACTGGTCCACGTTCAGCGCCTGGGCCCGCAGGTGCTCGTACATCACCGTGTACTTCTGCACGTCGTGGGCCTTCTCCAGGTACAGGTCGCTGGTCACGCCCTCGATGTACACCACGCTGGAGTCGGCCGCGTCGGCGAACTCCAGGATGGAGTACTGCCCGTTGATGCCCGGGTGCGCCCCGACGTCGAACGGCAGCACCTGCACGGTGATGTGCGGCTGCTGCGACATCTCGGCGACGTGCTCCAACTGCTCCCGCATCACCTGCGGGCTGCCGACCACCCGGCGCAGCGAGGCCTCGTCGAGGACCACCCACAGCCGCAGCGGGTTGCTGTCGGCCGTGATGCGCTCCTGCCGCCGTATCCGGACCTGCACCCGCTTCTCGATGTCCGCGACCGAGGTCTCCGGCAGCGCGCCCTGGATGAGCGCCTCGGCGTACGGCCGGGTCTGGAGCAGGCCGGTGATGATCTGGGGTTCGTACGTCCGCAGCGACTCCGCGTCCGTCTCCAGGCCGATGTACACGCTGTACGGGATGTCCCCGAACGCGTGCCACCAGCCCTGCTGTCTGGAGTCCTTGGCCATCTGCATCAGCGAGTCGACGATCCGCTGGTCGTCGACCTCGTAGACCCCGCACAGGTCGCGGACGTCCCGCTGGCTGATGCTGCGGCGGCCGTTCTCCAGCCGGCTGATCTTCGACTGCGACACCAGCAGCCGCTCCGCCACCTCTTCGGCGGTCATGCCCTTGAGCTCACGGAGCCTGCGCAGCTCCTGGCCCAGCCGGCGCCGCCTGACGGTGGGATTGACATTGGACGCCACGGGACGTGCACCTCCGGCTGCGTGCCTCGACTTGCCACTTTGCGTATCTGCTGCTGAGCAGACTGCCACCAAGGTGCTTACTACCGCTGGGAAACGGTCGATATGCGCCGCGTACACGCCAGTTCGCAAGCCCGGTGGCGGCGCCGCCGTGGCCGGCGCGGAGGTGCGGGCCCGGGCGCGTCGGTCCGGGGCCCGTGCGGAGGTGCGGGCCCGGGCGCGGCCGTGCGGGCCCGTGGGCGGTGCGGGTCCGGACATGCGGCCGCGCGGGGCGGCGGGACCGTGTCGTCGTCCGGACGTCCGGTCCTGCCGCCCCGCGCGGCCTGCGGCTCCCGTGTGGGTCTCGGGACGCCCCGGGCCCGGGGTCCGTCCGGCCCCTAGTGGGCCGCTGCCCTCGCCATCGGGCCTCGGCGCGGCTGCGCGGGAACACCGCGGGCGGGTTCCGTCGCGGGCCTGGCCGCGCCCGCCTGCCGGCCGGCCGGGCCGGGGCTGCGGCGCGGCTGTGCCGCCACGCCGTTCTGGACGTCCATCACGGCGTGCGCCACGAGGCCGCCCATGGGGTCGTGCCTGATGAGGTCCCGCAACCGGGAGCGCGAGGACCGTCCCTCGTTGCCCGGGTACAGGTGCTTGCCGAGCCCGACCGCGTGGGCGAGCGCGGCGAGCGCCGCCGTCCGCGGGTCCGGCGGTACGCCGGTGCGGATCGCGGAATCCAGCCGGGCCCTGATCTCCCGGCTGATCGCCGTGTCCGTCGCCTGGTAGCGCGTCGTCGGCAGCACCCCGCACATCTGGCCCTCTACGGCGTGCACCATGCCGCACCGCTCCAGGTGCGAGAGATAGGTCTGGCGGAGCCCGAGACGCGGCCCGCCGATCCAGTGGACGGCCCGTACCGGAGCGCCGCGCCTTCGCAGCAGCTCCAACGCGCAGTCCAGTGTCGGATCTCCAGTCGGCCGTGGCACCACCACGGCGATACGATCCCCGTCTGGGGCTATCCGTCCGGCCAGCGCCAGCTCGACGAGCTGTGCTCCGGCCAGACCGAGGTCGAGCGACTGCGGCTGTGCAGTGGTACCCGTGGTCGGGTCCAGTGCCAGCAGCAGAAGCTCCTCCGGAAGTGTTCTGCGGCTCCTGCCCATCCATGCCTCCCCGCGTGGATGAATGACAGGGTGACCCCTCTCACATTGGTCTGTCGAGGGTGCGTGACCGGTTCGTAGTGGAACCGGTAGGTATGTCGTTCTCGTCTACCGCAGGGGTTCTCCCCGTACACAGGACACTGGTACATGGTTCGTTACGCGCACGCGGTGCGTGCGGCGCATGGAGGAGGCATCGGTGGCGGGCGAGTTCCCCGACAGGTCGAAGCAGCGCGAGTCGTCGGCAGAACCGACGTCGGGGAGCGCGGGTCCGGTTCCCGAGGCGAGGACCGAGCAGGGCGGGACGGATGCGGGGGCGGCCGGTAAGCGGGATCCGCGGCTGGCGATGACCCGGGAGACCGACGTCGCCGAGGTGCGCGCCGGGGCGGGCGGCGGCGTCGACACGGCGACGCGTGTGCTGTCGGTGCGGGACACGGAGGCCGACGACGAGGCGCCGGGCGGCGAGCAGACGGACGGCGACGCGAAGACGGACGGCGGTGCCGCTGCCGAGGAGGCCGACGAGACCGGGGACGCCGGGGAGGCCGAGGACGCCGCCGAGGACGCGGACGCCGGGGACGCGGACGCCGCGGGCGCCGGTGACGCCGACGAAGCCTCCGAGGCCGTCGAGCCGGACCGGTCCTCCGACTCCACGGAGGGCGACGGCCGGCTGCGGGACGCCGTGGCCGCCTGGGTGCGTTCCGCGGACGCCGCCTCCGAGGGCACCGGCGGGGCCGAGGACGCCGGCGAGGCGGAGGACGCCCGCCAGGACGCGGACGACGAGACCGACGCCGAGGACTCCGACGCCGAAGACTCCGGCGACGAGGCCCGGCCGAAGGACGCCGCTGCCGGCTCGAAGGACGCCGGGGGCGACTCCAAGGACGCCGCTGCCGGCGCCGGGGGCGACTCCGACGACGCCGGGGACACCGAGGACGCCGGGGACGACGACGCCCCCGTGGACCAGCCCACCGCCGTCTTCAAGGCCGTGGCCCCCTCCCCGCCGTCGACCAGCCGACGACCATGCTGAAGCTGGGCGACGCCAAGCCGAAGGCCGACGCGAGGACCGCCGAGGACGCCGGACCCGAGAAGGACGCGAAGGACGCGAAGGACGCGAAGGACGCCAAGGGGGCCAAGGACGCCGAGGCCGGCGGTGCCGACGAGGAGTCCCCCGCCGAGCGCACCAGCAAGTTCGTCGCGCTCAAGCCCCTCGACGACCCGTCGACCCGCAAGCCGCCGCCCGCCGCCGAGGCGACCACCGCGCTGCCCCGGGTGACGCCGCCGAAGGCGCCCCGGTCGTCCGAGGCGTCCGAGGCACCGCGGTCTCCCCGGGCCCCCAGGCCCCGCAGACGGCGGCCTCCGCCGGGGCCACCGCGGCCGTCCCGCAGGTCGGCCCCGAGCGGACGACGCAGCAGCCGCTGCCGCCGAAGCCGCCGCTGGACCTGCTGGCGGAGCTGACGAACACCCCGCCGCCCCGGAGACCCCGCTGCGCACGGCCGTGCGCCGGGTCAAGATCTGGACGCCGCTGGTGGTGCTCCTGCTCATCGTCTTCGCGGTCGTCCAGGCGCTGCGCCCGCTGCCGGAGCCCACGCTCGACCTCACGGCCGAGGAGAGCTTCACCTTCGAGGGCGGCAAGCCCGAGATCCCGTGGCCCGCGTCGGGGCAGGCGGCGCTCGACGTCCAGGGCATCGGCACGTTCGGCTCGTCGGGCGAGCAGAAGCCGGTGCCGATCGCGAGCGTCGCCAAGGTCATGACGGCGTACGTGATCCTGCGCGACCACCCGCTCAAGAGCGGCGAGGAAGGCCCGAAGATCAAGATCGACCAGGCCGCCGAGGAGCAGTCGGACGCGGGCCAGGAGTCGACCGTCAACGTCTACGCGGGCGACTCGATCTCGCAGCGCGAGGCCCTGGAGAGCATCCTCATCGCGTCCGCGAACAACGTGGCGCGGCTGCTGGCCCGCTGGGACTCCGGGTCGGAGAAGGCGTTCGTGGAGAAGATGAACGCCACCGCCGAGGACCTCGGCATGACCAACACGACGTACACCGACCCGTCGGGGCTGAACAACACGACGGTGAGCACGGCCGTGGACCAGGTGAAGCTGGCCAAGGCCGCGATGAAGGAGCCGGCGTTCCGCGAGGTCGCGGCGATGATGTCGTACGACGACTACAAGGGGGTCAACCACCCCAACTGGAACCAGCTCGTCGGCAGCAACGGCGTCGTCGGCATCAAGACCGGCACCACCAGCTCGGCCCTCGGCAACCTCGTCTTCGCGGCGAAGAAGGAGGTCGGCGGGGAGACGCGGACCATCGTCGGCGCGGTGGTGCGGCAGCCGGCCGGCGGCAAGGACAACACGATCCTCGGTGCCGCGCTGGACTCGTCCGACAAGCTGATCCGCGCCGCGCAGGACGCGCTGGAGTCGGCGACGATCCTGAAGAAGGGCGATGTCGTCGGCTACGTGGACGACGGTCTGGGCGGCCGTACGCCGGTGGTGGCCACGCAGGACGTCAAGGCGGTCGGCTGGCCGGGCCTGACGGTGAAGCTGACGTTCGCCGCGGACGACGTGCCGCACACCGCCGAGGCGGGCACCGAGGTGGGCACGCTGACCGTGGGCGACGGCGGCACGAGCGGGGCCGTGAAGGTCCCGGTCGCCCTGCAGAAGGATCTGGTCGAGCCCGCGTTCGCCGACAAGCTGACCCGTCTCGGCTGACCGTCCCGGCCGACCCCGCCCGGCCGTCCGGCCGGGCACGGAGGCCAGAATGGGGACGGGACGGACAACGGGACACGGGGAGTGCCTTCAGGTGGCCACTGCGGAGCCGACACACGCCGACGACGCCGGTCGGGGCCCGGGTACGGGCCCGCGAATACAGCACGGCGGCGGCCGCGGGAGCGGTGACCGGGAAGGCCGTGGCCGGGAGGGCGGCGGCTCCTCGGGGGCGCGCCCGCCGTCCCGGCTCCGGTCGGCCGCCGGGACGCTGCGCGAGTGGGCCGCGGTGCGCCACCCCGTCCTGTTCGTCACGGGGCTGGCCGGCGTGCTGCACATCGTGTGGTTCTTCACCTTCGCGAACAGCGGCGGTGATCTCGCGGCGCAGGACGCGTGGGCGGAGTTCGTCGGCCGGAACCCCGGGACGGCGTACAACCTCGCCTGGTACGGCGGGATGCACCCGGTGTCCTACAGCGTGGTGTCGCCGTACCTGATGTCGGTGCTCGGCGTCCGGACGACGATGATGCTCGCCGGCACGCTCTCCGCCGGGCTGCTCACGCTGGTCCTGGTGCGCAGCCGGGCGGTGCGCCATCCGCTGCCGGCCGCGCTGATGGGCCTGTTCGGGCTGCTGGGCAACGCGGTGTCGGGGCGGGTCACGTTCGGCCTGGGCACGCTGTTCGGGCTGGGCGCGGTCGCCGCGGTGTTCTGCTGGCCGTACCGCTGGCGGTACCGGCGCTGGGCGAAGGCGGCCTGTGCGGCGCCGCTGGCGGCTCTGTCCACCATGGCCTCGCCGGTCTCCGGCTGTTCGTGGGCCTGGTGGCGGTGGCGCTGTTCCTGTCGAAGCGCCGGCCGGGCGCCTGGACGCTCGGGGTGCCGCCGACCGTCGTGGTGGCCCTGTCGGCCTGGTGGTTCCCGTTCTCCGGGACGCAGCCGATGTCCTTCGGCTCGGCGAGCATGCCGCTGCTGTACGCGGTCCTGGTCGCGCTGCTCGTGCCGCGCGAGTGGGTGACCGTGCGGATCACGGCGGCGGTGTACGCCCTGTCGGTGCTGCTGGTGTGGGTGATCAGCTCGCAGATCGGCTCGAACATCACCCGGCTGTCGATGCTGTTCGCGGGGGCGGCGCTGGTGGCGGCGCTGCCGTTCACGGTGCCGCGCTCGCGCAAGTGGTTCGCGCTGGTCCTGGCGTGCGCCGGCTTCGTCGTGTGGATCGGCGTCAAGTCCGTCAACGACGTCGTGCACACCACCCGCGGGCCTCCTGGGCACGAGAGCTGGCGCCGCTGGTCAACGAGTTGCAGGAGGTCGGCGCGGAGCGCGGCCGGGTGGAGGTCGTGCCGGCCCGTTCGCACCGCGAGGCCTCGGCGCTCGACACCTACGTGAACCTGGCCCGCGGCTGGAACCGCCAGGCCGACATGGAACGCAACCCGCTCTTCTACGACGACACGCTCAACTCGGCGAACTACCACGAGTGGCTCAAGCGCTGGGCCGTGCACTACGTGGTGCTGCCCAAGGACGAGCCGGACGGTGACGGCGGCCGGCGGGAGCGGGAGCTGGTGCAGCGCGGCCTGCCCTATCTGAAGCAGATCTGGGGCGACGCCAACTGGCGGCTGTTCGAGGTGACGGACCCGACACCGCTGGCCGAGCCGCACGCGGTGGTGGAGCAGGCGGCGCAGGAGCAGTGGACGATCCGGGTGAAGCAGGCCGGCCGCATCCTGGTGCGCATGCCGTACTCGCCGTGGCTGAGCCTGGTCGACGCCGACGGTGAGAAGGTCGCCCCGCCGCGGGAGACGCAGGCGTCGAAGGACCGGCCGGACGGGGAGCCGAAGGAGTACGAGAACCTCCACGGCTGCCTGATGGAGACGGAGGAGGACGTCCACGGCGACAAGTGGACGGTGCTGCTCGCCCCGGAACCCGGCACCTACCGGCTGACGGCCCCGTACGACGTGCCGCGCGGGACGCCGTGCCCGGAGGAGTGGCGCTGAGCCACCACTCCGCAGCAGCGCGCGGCATCACCGCGCCGAGCCGCCGCACCGAGCCGCGGACCCCTGGCCGACGCGGGGCCGGCCAGGGCCTGACCTGGCCAACCGGGCGTTCAACGGGCTGAACGGCAATCAGCTTCCCGAACGTTTTTACTCTCCCTTGACTTCCCCCTTCCTTGTCGTGCCCGCGTCGCCACGCCCACCATGAGCGGGCCGTTCAGATGACGGACCCTGGAAGGGGGCACATGAACAGTCTCGACTGGGCCGTGCTCATCGGCTACTTCGCCGTGATGGTCGCCATCGGCGTCTGGTCGCACAAACGCGTGGACGACGTCAGCGACTTCTTCACGGCCGGCGGCAAGATGCCCTGGTGGCTGTCCGGCATCTCGCACCACATGTCGGGCTACAGCGCCGTGATGTTCACCGGGTACGCGGGCATCGCCTACACCTACGGCGTCACGTCCTTCGTCACCTGGTCGTTCCCCATCGCGCTCGGCATCGCCATCGGGTCGAAGCTGTTCGCGCCCCGCATCAACCGGCTGCGCTCCCGGCTGCACGTCGCGTCCCCGCTGGAGTACCTGAAGAACCGGTACAACCTGCCGACCCAGCAGGCGCTCGCCTGGTCCGGCATGCTGCTGAAGATCGTGGACGTCGGCGCCAAGTGGGCGGCGATCGCCACCCTGCTGTCGGTGTTCACCGGGGTCTCCCTCAACCAGGGCATCCTCATCACGGGCGTCGTCACCGGCGTCTACTGCACCATCGGCGGCCTGTGGGCGGACGCCCTGACCGAACTGGGCCAGTTCGTCATCCAGTTGCTCGCGGGACTCGCGATGTTCTTCGCCGTCCTCGTCGAACTCGGCGACCACGGCGGCTTCTTCGGCGTCTGGGACGAACCGGAACTCCAGGGCCACGCCGAGCCGCTGGTCGGCCCTACGGCACGGTCTTCCTCCTCGCGTTCCTGTTCATCAAGCTCTTCGAGTACAACGGCGGCATGCTCAACCAGGCCCAGCGCTACATGGCCACCCCACCGCCCGCGAGGCCGAGCGCTCGGCGCGGCTGTCGGCGGTGCTGTGGCTGGTCTGGCCGCTGGTGCTGTTCTTCCCGATGTGGATGTCGCCCCTGCTCGTCCAGTCCCAGAAGGCGGACGGCTCCGACTCCTACGCCCTGATGACCGAACAGCTCCTCCCCCACGGCCTGCTGGGCCTGGTCATCGTCGGCTTCTTCTCGCACACCATGGCCATGTGCTCCTCCGACGCCAACGCCATCGCCGCGGTGTTCACCCGGGACGTGGCGCCGGTGCTGTGGGCGCGGGCGCGCAGCTGGAGCGACCGGTCGGGCCTGGTCGCGGCACGCGTGACGACCGTCGTCTTCCTGGCCCTGTCGATGGCGGTCGCCACCCAGGTCAACTCCCCCACGTTCAAGGACATCATCACGGTCGTCATCAAGTGGGTGGCCGGACTGATGGGCCCGATCGCCATCCCGATGATGCTCGGCCTGCTGCGCCCGTTCCGCCGCTCCGGCCCGACAGCGGCACTCACCAGCTGGGCCGCCGGCCTGCTCGCCTTCTGGCTGGTCAACTACCCGATCAACTGGAACGTCGAGGGCGGTGTGCCGCTGGAGTACCAGGTCTCCATCCCGCTGGCGGTGTCCCTGCTGCTGTACGTGCTGATCGGCTACGTCAAGCCGGAGGACACACCGGAACGGCTGGCGATCATCGAGCGGGTCAACACGGACGACGACGGCGACGGTGCGCCGGGAGCCGCCGCGGCGGTCCCCGCCCCCACCGGTCGCCGCACCTAGGGCAGCAGCAGGGACAGCACGGTCCCGTCCTCGAAGGTGACGAAGAGCGCCCCGCCGTGCACCAGCCCGCTGGTGGGCGGCAGGCCGCCCTTCCCGCCGGCACGCTGCGGCCAGCCGCTGAAGGTGGACGGGGGGCCTCCGACACCGTCGGCCAGCCCCAGCAGCCGTACGCCGTCCTCGTCGGCCGTGACCACCTTGTCCCCGGCCACCCGCGCGACGCCCCTCCCCGACCAGGGCGCCGTCCACCGCACCCGGCCCGTCCCGAGGTCGCGCGCGGCCAGTTCCGCCTCGACGCCCTCCTGCGTGCTCCGCCCGCTGGTCAGCAGGGTGCCGTCGCGGCCCACCGCCAGGAGGCGGCCGGCCGGGTCGGCGGCGGGCACCCGCTTCAGCGTGCGGCCGTCGCGGACACCGGAAGGGCAGGTGACGTACGCCGTCCCGGCGGCCGTCGGCTCGCAGCGCTCACCGGCCTCGGCGAGCGTCCTGCCGGTCACCGGGTCGAGGGCGAGGGACGCGGCACGGCCGTGGAGGTGCACGGAGTCGCCCACGGTCTCCATCGATCCGGGATCCGTCCCGTCGACGCGGCGTTCCCACAGCCGCTCGCGGTCGCCGGTGGTGGAGAAGGCGCGGACCAGTGTGCCGTCACCGTCGCGGTGGGCGACGTAGAGCCGGTCGCCGTGCACGCGTATCCTCCGCGGCGGGCTCCCCCGCGTACCGCCCACGGTGGCCACGGGCTCGCCGTCGGACAGGCGCAGCACGCCGACGCCGTCCCGCTCCGGCGACACCGCGTAGGCGTACGTTCCGTCGAGGACCGGTTCGGCCCCGCCGGTCCCGGCACCGGTGCCGTCGGCCGGGTAGCGCCACCGGAAGGCCCCGTCGTCGGCGTTCCGCGCCTCCAGCGAGACCCGGCCCGCTTCCCCGTGCAGCCGGCAGACCAGGGTGGTGTCGCTGAGCAGACACCCACGCGGCGCGCCGTCGCCCTCGAACGAGGCCCGCCACGGGGACCAGCCGCCCGACAGCTTCGAGCGGTCCAGCGCGTCGGGCCCGAAGTCGCCGAGGTCACTGCTGACGAGCACTCCCGGCGCCGCCCCCGCGGTACGGTCCGGGCCCTCGGCACCGCCCCCGTCCCCGCCTCCGCCGTCGCCACCGCCTCCGCCGTCGCCACCGCCTCCGCCGGGTACGGACAGCCCTAGGCCCGCGGGTACCGGGCCAGCCAGCCCGGGGACGAGCCGGCCGGGCCGTGGAGGGCGGGGCCCTGGGTCATCTCCATGGCGAAGTCGTCGGCCAGTTCCAGGATGGTCGGGCGGCCCTCCAGTTCGGCCAGCCACGCCGGCGGCAGGGCCGTCTCGCCGTGCAGGGCGCCGAGCAGCCCGCCCGCGAGGGCACCGGTCACGGCCGACGGGCCGCCGTGGTTGACGGCGAGACGGAGCCCGTGCCGGACGTCCTCGCCGACCAGGGCGCAGTAGACGGCGGCGGCCACGGCGCCTTCGGCGGTCCCCTCCCCGAGCAGTTCGGCGACCCGGTCGGGGGTGGGCAGCCCCTGCCGGACGGCGCCCAGCGCGTGCTGGAGGGCGTCGGACACCGGTGGGTGCCCGGGCCGGGCGGCGAGCAGGGCCAGCGCCCGCTGCACCGCCGCGTCGAGACCGTCCCCGCGCGCCAGGGCGTGCACGACGACGGCGTACGCGCCCGCCGCCAGGGTGGCCGTCGGGTGGCCGTGGGTCTGCGCCGCGCACTCCACGGCGAGCTGGGCGACGAGCTGCGGCTCCCAGCCGACGAGCAGCCCGAACGGCGCCGAACGGGCCGCCGCCTCGGGGCCGCGCTCGCCGGGGTTCTTGGGCACGTCCGGGGTGCCCATGACGTCGTCGCCGAGCCCGAGCAGCAAGGCCCGCGTCGGGTCGCGCCGGCTGTAGAGCCACTCCTCCCGGGCCAGCCACCCGTCCTCCTTGCGGCGCTCGTCGGGGCCCCAGTCGTGCTGGGTGGCGTGCCAGCGGCGGTAGGCGCGGTGCAGGTCGGTCGGCGGATGCCAGGCGCCGGTGTCGCGGCGCACCTGGGCGCGGATCAGCCCGTCGACGGAGAACAGGGTGAGCTGCGTGAGGTGGGTGACGGCGCCGCGCCGCCCGTGGGCCGGGGCCAGGTCGGCGAGCCCCTCGGCGCCGTGCGCCGCGCGGATCCCGTCGAGGTCCAGCGCGCCGACGGGCGCCCCGAGGGCGTCCCCGACGGCCACCCCGAGCAGGGTCCCGCGCACCCGGCTGCGGAAGTCCTGCTGCTCGGCCCGGCCCCAGACGGCACCGGCTGCCCCACCGCCCATCCCGTCCTCCCGGTGCCCGTCCGCCCGCACGTCGCGAGCACTGTAATCGAACGGACGCGGTCGGTTCAGGGGCGGGGCGGGCGCGGTGGCGGCCTGCCGGGGCCGTACGCGGTGACGTTGCGGACATCGGCGTACGCAGGGCTGCGCACCGGCAGGAAACCGGTGAAACGGCGTGTGCCGTCTCCTTCCCGGCCGCCTCTCCCGGCCGCCTCCGGCCCCCGCCCCAGGGGAGTTCCGCGGGCTCGCCCGGTGGGGAGGAGTCAGGGCATGACCTCCACGACCTCGCGGGCGCTGAGCCTGGCCGCCACGCTGCTCACCGGGACCGTCGCCCTCTACATGGCGCTCGTCGCCTTCGGGAACATCACCGACTTCGGCACCAACCAGCAGTTCGTCCGGCACGTCCTCGCCATGGACACCACGTTCAAGGACGAGGACCTGATGTGGCGGGCCATCACCACCCGGTGGATCCAGGACGCGGCGTACGTCCTGATCATCGTGTGGGAGACGCTCGCCGCGCTGGTGCTCGTCCGCGGGACCTGGCTGTGGGCGCGCGGGGACGTGCTGGGCGCCCGGCGGATCTCCACCTACGGCCTGCTGATGGTGATGCTGCTGTTCGGCGTCGGGTTCATCGGCATCGGCGGCGAGTGGTTCGCGATGTGGCAGTCGGAGACCTGGAACGGGCTGGACGCGGCGACCCGGATCTTCCTGCTCAGCGGCGTCGTGCTGGTCGTGACCCACCTGCCCGGCCTCGGGGGCGCGCAGGAGGCTACTTCACGACGGTGACCGTCGTGCCCTTCGTGCCGAACGCCCACAGCGCCTCGCCGTCCGCCTTCTGCAGCCGGATCCCGCCGGTCTTCGCACCGGAGGCGGGCGGCGGGGGCGAGGAGCCGTCGACGGCGTTGGAGAAGCCGACCGAGATGCCCTCGGCGAGGGCGAAGTACACGATGTTCTCCACCTGGACGCCGTCCGAACCGGTCGTGGCCTCGGTGCGGCTGCCGATCGTGTAGGTGCCGGGGGCGGGGCTGACCGTCCCCGGCCACACCGTGAAGCTGCGCCGGGTCGCGTCGCTGGCGTCGACCAGCCACACGCGCTTGTCGCCGAGGGAGTAGACGATCCGCCGCCCGGTGCCGGAGCCCTCGGGCACCGCCGGGGTCGCGGACTCCTCCGGCTCGGGATGCGTGCCCGCCGACGCGGTGGGGCTCGGGCGGACGGCCGAGGCCGTGGGCTGGGGGCCCTGGTCCGCCTGGACGGCCAGGACGGACACCGCCGCGATCGCGCCCACGGTCAGTCCGGTGACCCAGGCCCACGAGGGAAGTCGGGCTGGCACGGGCACGCATCTCCTCAGCTACAGGAACCCTCCGATCATCGTACTGCGGCCGCCGTGCCCCTCGGTCCAGCCGGGGCCCGGTCCGGGCGGCCTCGGGTCCGGGCGGCCTCGGTCCGGGCGGCCTCGGTCCGGTCGCGGCCTCAGTCCAGTACCGGCAGCAGCTCCGGCAGATGGCCGTCCGAGTCGCGGGCGGCGCGCTGCCGTTCCTCCGGGACCTCGCCGTAGAGGGTGGTGCGGGGCCGGGCGGGACGGCCGGCGGCCTCGGCGACGGCGATCAGGTCGCGGACGGACTTGTAGGAGCCGTAGGAGGAGCCCGCCATGCGGGAGATGGTCTCCTCCATGAGCGTGCCGCCTAGGTCGTTGGCTCCGGAGCGGAGCATCTCCGCCGCCCCCTCGGTGCCCAGTTTGACCCAACTGGTCTGGATGTTGGGGATGTGCGGGTGGAGGAGGAGGCGGGCCATCGCCGTGACCGCGCGGTTGTCGCGGGCCGACGGGCCGGGACGGGCGATCCCGGCCAGGTAGACGGGCGCGTTGGTGTGGATGAAGGGGAGGGTGACGAACTCCGTGAAGCCTCCCGTGCGCTGCTGGATGCCGGCCAGCGTGCGCAGGTGGCCGAGCCAGTGGCGGGGCTGGTCGACATGGCCGTACATCATCGTCGAGGAGGAGCGGATGCCCAGCTCGTGGGCGGTCTCGACGACCTCGATCCAGGTGGCCGTGGGCAGCTTGCCCTTGGTGAGGATCCAGCGGACCTCGTCGTCCAGGATCTCGGCGGCGGTGCCGGGGATGGAGTCCAGGCCGGCCTCCTTGGCGGCGGTCAGCCACTCCCGGATCGACATCCCCGTGCGGGTCGCGCCGTTGACGACCTCCATCGGCGAGAAGGCGTGCACGTGCATGCCGGGGACGCGTTCCTTCACCGCGCGGGCGATGTCGAAGTACGCGGTGCCGGGCAGGTCCGGGTGGATGCCGCCCTGCATGCACACCTCCACCGCGCCGACCTCCCACGCCTGCTGGGCGCGGTCGGCGACCTGGGTGAGGGACAGCGTGTAGGCGTCGGCGTCGGTGCGGCGCTGGGCGAAGGCGCAGAAGCGGCAGCCGGTGTAGCAGACGTTCGTGAAGTTGATGTTCCGGGTGACGATGTACGTCACGTCGTCGCCGACCGCCGACTTGCGGACGTCGTCGGCCACCCGGCACAGGGCGTCCAGCGCGGGCCCGTCGGCGTGCAGCAGGGCGAGGGCCTCGTCGTCGGTGAGCCGCGTGGGGTCGTCGGCGGCCGTGCGCAGGGCGGCCCGCACGTCGGTGTCGATGCGCTCGGGGCCATGCCGGGGCGGCGGCCTCGCGCAGCGCGGACCAGTCGCCGTACACCTCGTCGAAGTCGTCGCGCCGGTCGGCGGTGCGGCCCTCGGTGTCGATGGTGGCGTGCAGGTCGGTGCGGCCGGTGGCGGTGAACACCTCGTCCGGCTCCTGCCAGGGCCGGCCCTCGGCCACGGCGTCCTCGCGGGCGAGGCCGGTGGCGGGGTCGGCGAGGGCGGCGACGTGCGGGCGCAGGCGGGGATCGAGCCAGGGCTCCCCGCGCTGGACGAACTCCGGGTAGACGCACAGACGTTCCCGCAGGGCGAACCCGGCGGCGCGGGACCTTGCGGCCAGTTCCTCGATCTGCGGCCAGGGGCGCTCGGGTTGACGTGGTCGATGGTGAGCGGGGAGACGCCGCCCCAGTCGTCGATCCCGGCGCCGATGAGCCGCTCGTACTCGGCGTCCACCAGGTTGGGCGGGGCCTGGAGGCAGGCGGCGGGGCCCATGACGTGCCGGGCCACGGCGACGGTCGCGACCAGCTCGTCCAGCTCCGCGTCGGGCATGCCGCGCATCGCCGTGTCCGGCTTGGCGCGGAAGTTCTGGATGATCAGTTCCTGGATGCCGTGGTAGGCGCGGGCCACCTTCCGCAGCGCGAACAGCGACTCGGCGCGCTCCTCGTAGGTCTCGCCGATGCCGATGAGGAGACCGGAGGTGAAGGGCACCGAGGAGCGGCCGGCGTCCTCCAGGACACGCAGGCGGACGGCGGGCTCCTTGTCCGGGGAACCGTGGTGAGGGCCGCCGGGCTCCGACCACAGGCGGGTCGCGGTGGTCTCCAGCATCATGCCCATGCTGGGCGCGACCGGCTTCAGACGCTGGAAGTCCGTCCAGGTCAGCACGCCCGGGTTGAGGTGGGGCAGCAGGCCCGTCTCCTCCAGCACGCGGACGGAGATCGCGCGGACGTAGGCGATCGTGTCGTCGTAGCCGTGCGCGTCGAGCCACTCGCGCGCCTCGGGCCAGCGGTCCTCCGGCTTGTCGCCGAGGGTGATGAGGGCTTCCTTGCAGCCGAGGGCCGCGCCCTTGCGGGCGATGTCGAGCACCTCGTCCGGCGACATGAACATCCCGTGCCCGGCGCGGCGCAGCTTGCCCGGGACGGTGACGAAGGTGCAGTAGTGGCACTTGTCCCGGCAGAGCCGGGTCAGCGGGATGAAGACGCTCTTGGAGTACGTGATGACGCCGGGGCGGCCGGCGGCCTCCAGTCCCGCGTCCCGGACCCGGGCGGCCGACGCGGTGAGGTCCTCCAGGTGCGCGCCGCGCGCCTGGAGGAGGACGGCGGCCTCGGAGACGTCGAGGGCGACGCCGTCACGGGCGCGTTTGAGGGCGCGACGCATGGAGTTCTCGGTGGGGCGGCCGGTGGGGCCGGTGGAGCCGGTTCCGGGGGTCGCGGAAGTCGTCATCCCTCGAGCATACGAGCGGGCTGATCAGGGCGGTGCCGGGGAGCGACACCCGGCCCGGACGCGGCCCGGACGCGGCCCGGGCCGCCGGCACGGCTCGCCTCGCCGGCGCCCGCCGCGCAGGCCCGGGCCGCTCCCGCGGCTCCCGTGCCCGGCGCCCGCCGCCCCTCCCCCGGCGATTCCTTCTTCCGCCGATCCCCTTCCCTTACAACGGAGTTCACTGCTCAATACGAAGGTTGCGCGCACCACACCCGACGAGTGGGGAGCAGCCCGATGTGCGAGGACCACCTGACCGGTATGGGCAGACGTGCCCTGTTCGTGACGGGAGCCGCCGCCGCGCTCACGCTGGGGACCGTGAGCTTCGCGGCGGCCGCGGGCCGGGAGCGGGAGAGCAGGACGGTACGGGGCACGCTGCCCACCGGATCCCCCGACTTCGTGTACGTGCCGGTCGACGTCCCGCGCGGGGTACGGGAGATCCGGGTCTCCTACACCTACGACCGGCCCGCCGTGCCCGCCGGGACACCGGGCAACGCCCTCGACATCGGCCTGTTCGACGAGCGCGGCACCGGGCTGGGCGGCCCGGCTTCCGGGGCTGGTCGGGCGGGGCGCGCACCGAGTTCTTCGTCCGCGCCGACGACGCCACGCCCGGATACCTCCCCGGCCCGGTGCGGCCGGGCACGTGGCACATCGCGCTCGGCCCGTACACCGTGGCCCCGCAGGGCCTGTCGTACGAGCTCACGGTCACGCTGACGTACGGCGAACCGGGCGAGGCCGTACGGCCCGTGTACCCGCCCGAGCGGGCCCGGGGCGGGGCCGGGCCTGGTACCGGGGCGACTGCCACCTCCACTCCTGGTACTCCGACGGCCGCCGCACCCCGGCCGAGATCGGGGCGCTGGCCCGCGCGGCCGGGCTGGACTTCATCAACTCCGCCGAGCACAACACCCACTCCGCGCACGCCCACTGGGCCGATGTCGCCGGCGACGACCTGCTCGTCCTGCTCGGCGAGGAGGTCACGACGCGCAACGGGCACGTCGTCGCCCTCGGCACCGACCCGGGCACCTTCGTCGACTGGCGCTACCGGGCCCGGGACAACCGCTTCGGCCACTTCGCCCGCCGGATCCGCCGCGCCGGCGGCCTGGTCGTCCCGGCCCACCCGCACGCCACCTGCATCGGCTGCAACTGGAAGTTCGGCTTCGGCGAGGCCGACGCGGTCGAGGTGTGGAACGGGCCGTACACGCCCGACGACGAGGTGGCGCTGGCCGACTGGGACGGCATGCTGGTGGCGTCCGTGCGCGAGGGCCGGGACTGGATCCCGGCGATGGGCAGCAGCGACGCCCACCGCGACCCGGACGTCATCGGCTCGCCGCAGACCGTCGTGCTGGCCGACGACCTGACCCGGCGGGCCGTCCTGGACGGCATCCGGGCCGGACGGTCCTACGTCGCCGAGTCCTCGAAGGTGACGCTGGCGTTCACCGCGTCCGGCGGGCGCGGCGGGCACGCCGGGATCGGGGAGCGGCTGCCGGTGGACGGCGACGACCCCGTCACCGTCCGCCTGGAGGTGACCGGCGCCCCCCGCTGCACCGTCCGCTTCGTCACCGACCAGGGCGTGCTGTTCACCAGCGCCCCGCTGCCGGTGTCCGGCGCGGGCGTCGCCGAGTGGCGGACGACCGCGTCCTACGCCGCGTACGTCCGGGCGGAGCTGCGGCACGAGGCGGCGGCCGGGCCGCTGCCGGGGCGCTTGCGGCGTTCACGAATCCGATCTTCCTCGGCCGACGCTGACGGCTGCCGGGCGGGCGCGTACGGGGTCGGCCGGGCAGGCCGGCCTCCCGCGCCGCTCCGGGCGCCACCGGCGCCGGCCGGCTGCCCGGCGGGCGCGCCGCACCACCCGTACCGGCCGGTCGTCGGGCAGGCCGGCGGCACCTCCGTACCGGTCTGTCGTCGGCCGGGTCGACGGCACACCCGTACCGGTCAGTCGTCCGCCGGGTCGACGGCACACCCGTACCGGTCAGTCGTCGGCCAGGTCGGCGACCACCGCCGCGTGGTCCGACGGCCACACGCCGTCCACGGGCCCCGCGCCCGCCCGCCGTACCGCCCGGACCCGGCCCGCCCGCCCGGGCCGGGCGGCCCCACGTGGACGTAGTCGATCCGCGCGCCCGGCTCACCACCCGGTGCGACGTACGGGTTGGCCGGGTCCCAGGTCACGGACGGGGCCGCCGGATCGGCGTACTCCCAGGCGTCGAGCAGGACCAGGCCGGGCACGGCGGGCGCGGTCCGGTAGCCGCCGAGGAGACGGATCTCGTCGGAGTCCGGCCAGGCGTTGAAGTCACCGGTGACGACGGGCGGGAAGGCGGTGCCCGCCGGTGGGCGTCGACGAACCGGGCGAGGGCCCGCACCTGCTCGCAGCGGACCGCCGAGGCGTGCACCTGCGAGGTCAGATGGGCGGTGAAGAACGGCACCGGCCGGCCGGGGGCGTCCAGCCGGGCGTACAGCGCGAGCCGCCCGTCGTCCAGTTCGGGCGGAGCCGGCAGGCGCAGCACGGCCCGCTCCCGCACCGGCCAGCGGCTGAGGACCGCGTTGCCGATGCCGACGCCGTCGTCGCCGATGCGCCGCTGCCAGCGCCCGGGATCGGGCGAGGGCGCCCAGGCGCAGTGCAGGTCCAGCTCACCGGCGAGCCACACCGCGAGGTTCTCGCCGCCGGCGTCCCACACCTCCTGGAGGCCGACCACGTCGGGGTCCAGCTCGCGCAGGACGGCCAGGATCGCCTTGCGCCGCTCCTGCCAGGGACCGAACCGCCACCACAGGTTCCAGGTCACGATGCGCACGCCCGCACCACCCGTCTCTCGTCGTCTGTGCACGCCCTACCCCGGAGGTTCTCCGGGGAACATGGAGGCAGAGGTTCTCCAGGGAACGTGGAGGCCCACGAGTCGGGAGCGTGAACGGACCATGTCGACCGATGCGCGGCACGCGAAGAAGTACCGGGCCGTCACGGCCTTCCAGCGCCGGGTCAACCCCCTCCTGCGGCGCCTGCCGGGCCAGACGCTCCTGGAGACCACGGGCCGGGTCTCGGGCCTGCCCCGCCGCACACCCGTGGGCGGACGCCGGGTCGGGGACACGTTCTGGCTGGTCTCCGAGTTCGGCACGCGCTCGCAGTACGTGCGCAACATCGAGGCCGACCCGCGCGTGCGGGTGCGCCTCCGGGGCCGCTGGTACCGGGGACGGCCCACCCGATGCCCGACGACGATCCCGTGGCCCGGCTGCGGCTCCTCCCCCGGCTCAACGGCCTCGGGGTGCGGGTGATGGGGGCGGGGCTCCTGACGGTGCGGATCGACCTGGACACCGGCGGGCCGACGGCGGGGCGGACCGCCCGGTTGAGGAGGGGATGTGAGAAGCGTGTGATCCGGCGCCTTTCGGCCTGTGATCGGCGTCTCGCACGGCTGACGTGGTCGGCATGAACAAGGCAAACTGACAGGGTTGCTCAGGATGTCTAGGGGGACGACGGCATGGACGGTGAACCGCGGGTCCCGGAGCAGCGGCGCGCCGACGGCTCCACGGCGGAACCGGCGGCAGCACCCCTGCGCTTCGGCGTGCTCGGCCCGGTGCGGGCCTGGCGCGGCGAGGAACCGCTGGCCACCGGCTCCCCCAGCAACGCGCGCTGC
The DNA here is from genome assembly GCA_003248315.1 of Streptomyces sp. SW4. GTDB lineage: Bacteria > Actinomycetota > Actinomycetes > Streptomycetales > Streptomycetaceae > Streptomyces. Next base: position 2,661,263 of record QKWM01000004.1, on the reverse strand, counting down.
TGGCCGCCCTGCTGCTGCGCGAGGGCCGCACGGCCACGGCCGCCGAGCTGATCGACGCGCTGTGGGGCGAGGAACCGCCGTCGCAGGCCCTGGCGGCCGTGCGGACCTACGCGTCCCGGCTGCGCAAGGTCCTCGACGCCGGTGTCCTGGTCAGCGAGTCGGGGGCTACGCGGTGCGCGGGCTGGCCGACGGGGCGCTGGACCTGGCGGTCGCCCAGGACCTGGCGGCACAGGCGGAGAAGGCGCGCAGCGCCGGGGACCTGTGCCAGGCGCGCGAGGTGCTGCGCCGCGCGCTCGCCCTCTGGGACGGCGAGGTACTGGCGGGCGTGCCCGGCCCGTACGCGCAGGCCCAGCGGGTCCGCCTGGAGGAATGGCGCCTCCAACTCCTCGAAACCCGCCTCGACATGGACCTGGAGCAGGGCTGCCACGCCGAGGCGGTCTCCGAACTGACCGCGCTGACGGCGGCCCACCCGCTCCGCGAACGCCTGCGCGAGCTGCTGATGCTGGCGCTCTACCGCAGCGGACGCCAGGCCGAGGCGCTCGCGGTGTACGCCGACACCCGCCGCCTGCTGGCCGAGGAACTCGGCGTCGACCCGGGCCCCGCGCTGCGCGACCTCCAGCAGCGGGTCCTGCGCGCCGACCCCACCCTGGCCGAACCGTCGTCGCCCGCCGCGGAACCGGCCGCGGCCCCGGTCCGCCCGGCCCAGCTCCCCGCCACGGTGCCGGACTTCACCGGCCGCTCCTCCTTCGTCCGCGAACTGAGCGACGTCCTCGCATCGGCGTCCGGGGACCGCGAGCCCGAGGGACGGGTGATGGCCGTGTCGGCGCTGGCCGGCATCGGCGGCGTCGGCAAGACCACGCTGGCCGTCCACGTCGCCCACGGCGCCCGATCCGCCTTCCCCGACGGCCAGTTGTACGTCGACCTGCAGGGCGCCGGCCCCGCGCCGCCGAACCGGAGACCGTCCTCGGCTCCTTCCTCCGCGCGCTCGGCACACCGGACTCGGCGATCCCGGACACGCTGGAGGAACGGGCGGCGCTGTACCGGTCCGTGCTCGACGGCCGCCGGGTCCTCGTCCTGCTGGACAACGCCCGCGACGCCGCCCAGGTCCGCCCCTGCTGCCGGGGACGGCGGGCTGCGCGGCCCTGGTGACGTCGAGGGTCCGCATGGTGGGCCTGGCCGGCGCCCACCTGGTCGACCTGGACGTGATGTCCCCCGACGAGGCGCTGGCGCTGTTCACGAAGATCGTCGGCGAGGAGAGGGTGGCCTCGGAACGCCAGGCCGCCCTGGACGTGGTGGCGGCGTGCGGCTTCCTGCCGCTGGCGATCCGCATCGCGGCGTCCCGCCTGGCGGCCCGCCGCACCTGGACGGTCTCCGTCCTCGCCGCCAAGCTGGCGGACGAACGCCGCCGCCTGGACGAACTCCAGGCGGGCGACCTGGCGGTCGAGGCGACGTTCGAACTGGGCTACGGCCAACTGGAGCCGGCCCAGGCCCGCGCCTTCCGCCTCCTCGGCCTGGCCGACGGCCCCGACATCTCCCTCGCCGCCGCGGCCGCGGTCCTCGACCTCCCCCTGGAGGAGACGGAGGACCTGCTGGAGTCCCTGGTCGACACGTCCCTCCTGGAATCGGCGGCCCCCGGCCGCTACCGCTTCCACGACCTGGTCCGCCTGTACGCCCGCGCCTGCGCCGAACGCGACGAGTGGCCCCCTCGCGAACGGGACGCGGCGCTGTCCCGCCTGCTGGACTTCTACCTGGCGACAGCAGCGGGCGTGTACGCGATCGAACGGCCGGGGATCGGTTGGTGGACGGCCTGGAGCCGACCTCGTACCCCGGGCTGGACTTCACCGAAGGCTCGGCCGCGCTGGACTGGCTCTACACCGAGGCAGCAGCCCTGCTCGCCTGCGTACGGCAGGCCGTCGGCACGGACAGGCTGCGGCGCGCCGTTGATCTGCTGTGGGCGGCGAAGGATCTGACGGAGTCCGGGGCGAACTCACGTCAGTACGAGATGACGGCCCGAGCGATGTGTGACGCGACCCATGCCGCCGGAGACCCCGAGCGGAAGGCCGGGCACGCACCACGCTCACCAATGTGCTGTTGATCTCCGGACGCATCCAGCAAGCGGCCGAACAGGCTGAGTTGGCCATGGCCCTGGCGCAGTCCGTGAGTGACACGACGGCAGTCAGCTGGGTGGCCAACGACCGGGGCCTCATCTCGCTGCACCAGGGGCGCTTCGCGGATGGCAGGGTGTTCCTGGAGCAGGCCATCGAGGGATACCGGACGGCGGACAACCGCGCGGGCGAAGCCCTCAGCCTGTCCAATCTCTCCCGCGCCCATCTGGGCATGGGCAACATCGCCAAGGCTGTGTCGATCGCTCACCGAGGCCTTGAGGCACACCTCGACATCGGACGCACGATGCGCCTCGCCAACGGTCACTTCACCCTGGGGATCGCCCTCACGAGGGCCGACCGCCACGAAGAGGCCCTGGAGCAGTTCTCCGACGCGTTGCGGATCTTCGAGGACCACCGGCAACGTCTCTGGCAGGGGACCACCAACTTTCGTATCGCCGAGGTCCACCTGGCTGCCCGGCGCCCGGCGCGGGCGGCACAGCACGCGGAACAGGCCCTGGCGCTGGGCTGCATCGGAGGTGACCGCATGCGCGGTAACGTCCTGACGCTCCTCGGGCGTGCGCTGTCCGGGTTGGGCCAGGTGGACAGGGCGCAGGCGTGCTGGCGCGAGGCGGTCAATCTCTACGACCAGTGCACCGCGCCCGAGGCCGACGAGGTGCGCAAACTGCTCGCGCCCTCGGCTGCGGCCTGAGGCACTGCAGAAGGGGACAGGGGCGTTCAGCATTCGTTTATCCGCGCCCGGCAATCTCGTCCCTGGCACACCGTCGCGTCGGGGGGCAGACGGAGTGGCCGGGAGCCCTGACCAGTAGGGTGCGGCTCCGAACGCCCGTCCGGTGGCCCTCGGGGAGCTACTGGACGGGCATTCCTGACCTACCGTCACAAGGGCGAAGGAAGAGACCACATGAGCGACAAGAACAAGGACGCAGAGGCCACTCCTCAGGACAACGCCATGCCCACGCCGCCGGCTGACGGCGAGACGGTGACGACGCTCGACAACGCCATGCCCAGCGGGCCGGCCAAGACAGAGGGCGTCACCACGTTGGACAACGCCATGCCGACGCCGCCCGCTCTGGACCGCGACGGCAAGTAGACCACTCCCCAGCGGGGGTCGGCCGCGGCGGCGCGGAGGGGAGCCGCCGCGGCCGACGTGTGTCAAGAGAAGCGTTCGCGTCAAAGCGCGACGCAAAGTGTTCGACCGTCCGAACACCGCCTCGTCTACCGCTAGCGTCCCAACCGTCAGGGATTCCTCACCAGCCAGGAGCAACGATGAGCCTCACCAGGAAGATCCTCGCCACCCTCGCCCTGATCATCGGCGTCACGGGCGCTGCCGCGGGCCCGGCGCTGGCCGACAACCAGATGCCGGTGAGCCCGCACGACGGGGTCGTCGCCCCGCTGGACAACAACATGCCCTGACGCCCCACATGGTCACCGCTGAGGCCGAGCGAAGCCCTCGGCCTCAGCGGCGTCGAGGCCGCCACCGGCCACCCGGGTCCGGTACCGGTCGGTGACGAGCCAAGGCCCCGAGCCCGGTTGTCCACAGGCTCGGGACGGCTGTTCCGTTCGGCGGCACACTGAGACCGTGGAGCGGAAGGAGTTGCGCGAACTGGTCGAGGGCGGGCTGCTGCTCAGCTCGCGGGCGCTGGCGGCCGGCTGGTCGCGGGCTACGCTCGCCCGCCGGCTGAGGTCGGAGGGCTGGACACCGGTCCGGCAGGGGGTCTGGTCCGAACCACGCGGGGACGCGGTCGGCCTCGGCGTCCGGCTGAGGACCACGCAGCTCGTCACCCCGCGCCTCGTCGTGAGTCACCGCTCGGCCGCCCGGCTCTGGGGAATCGAGACGCTGGACACAAGCGCCCGTGGGGCGGGCGGCCGTGGGACCGGCAGGCTCCCCCTCCTCGAATTCACCGACCCGGCGCTCACGTTCAGGCAACGGCTGCCGGACGCCCGCGTACACCGCATCCCCCTCGACGAAACCGACGTCGTGAGGCTGGGCGGCGGGCTACGGGTCACGGACGTCGGCCGGACTGTCGCCGATCTGCTGCGGCGCGGCCCCAGGGACGACGCCGTCGTGGCCGTGGAGTCCGCGCTCGGCTACCGCAGGGTCGACGGGAAGCGCCGCCCGCCGCTCATCACCCCGGCCGCAGTCGAACTCGCCCTGGAGGCGCCGCTTCTGGGTCGCACCCGTGCACGTACGTGGTGGAGGCTCGCGGACCGGGGCGCAGGGTCACCGGCGGAGACGCTGGCCCGCCTGCGCATGCTGGACGCCGGGTTGCACCCGGAGACGCAGGCAGAAGTGCGGACGGCGCGAGGACGCCGCCGCTACCTGGACTTCCTGTTCCGGGCGGAGGGCGTGGCCGTGGAGATCGAGGGCTACGCCTACCACGGCTCCCGCGACGCCCACCGCCGGGACATGGCCCGCTTCAACGAGATCCTCGGCTGCCCGAGGTGCGGCGCCTGCTCAGATACGGAGCCGAGGACGTGCTGCACCGGCCTGAGCAGATGGTGAGGGAGATCCGCGAGGCACTGGCTGACGCATGCGGGGGCCGACCCGGAGGCACCCGAGCGCCCGCCTGATGGTGAGGTGACCGTCGGGGCCGCCCGCTTCCTTGTCAGTGTCGTGCTTCCGCGGGCCGAGTAAAGGGCGCTGCGCTTCGCTCCGCGTCGGCTGCGCCGATGGGCCTGCGGCCCACCCTTGACTCGTCCCGCTCCAGCACGGGGAAGAAGCGAGCGAGCGGCCCGGAAAGGCGGGTGGCCGACCGGCAAGCCCCATCAAGTCGGCCACGTCCTCACCCGGCGTTCGGGGCCCGCATCCGCGCCTCGCCAGCACGCCGGGCCGGCTCGGCGGCTTGCGGTGGGTGGGGGTGGGGGGGTGGGGGTGCGGTGGCGCAGAGAGTGCTCTGGTGGCACGCCGGCGAGCTCGGCGGCTTGCGGGGGATGGGTGTGGGGGTGCGGCGGTGGCGCGGTGGTGGCTCGGGCACGCCGGGTGGGCTCGGCGGCTTGGGCGGGGTGCGGTGGCGCCGAAGGGGGAATGGGGGGCACGTTCGACGGCTTGCGGACCGTGGGCGGGGAAAGGGCGTACGGCGTTTGAGGGCAAGGGCTGAGCCGGGACCGCCCATCCCCTTGAGCAGTGATCGGAGCCGATGTCTCACCCACACTCCCCATCCCCTGGCAGAGGGCCCCCCACCGCCCCCACCCGCGAGACAAACGCACCGATCACCCAGTTGACGGGGCGGGTGAGACCCCTGTGACGGCCCCAGGCCGCGCTCGCGCGCCGTCGCACCCGCCCCGCCACCGCCCATCGCCCCACCCACCGGTCGTCAGCCGCCAAGCCGACCCGGCACGCCCGAGCCACCACCGCGCCACCGCCGCACCCCCACACCCCCCGCAAGCCGCCGAATCCACCCGGCGTGCCCCGAAGCCCCTTCTGCGCCACCGCACCCCCACTCCCCCCACCCCCACCCACCGCAAGCCGCCGAGCCGGCCCGGCGTGCTGGCGAGGCGCGGATGCGGGCCCGAACGCCGGGTGAGGACGTGGCCGACTTGATGGGGCTTGCCGGTCGGCCACCCGCCTTTCCGGGCCGCTCGCTCGCTTCTTCCCCGTGCTGGAGCGGGACGAGTCAAGGGTGGGCCGCAGGCCCATCGGCGCAGCCGACGCGGAGCGAAGCGCAGCGCCCTTTACTCGGCCCGCGGAAGCACGACACTGACAAGGAAGCGGGCGGCCCCGACGGTCACCTCACCATCAGGCGGCACCCACAACTCCCCCTGTACGCCCGCTACAAGAGGCGGAGCCCCCCTCAACGCCCGCACGCCGCCCAAGAGACGGCACCCCACCAACGCCCCCGCGCGCCCGCCCAGAGACAGCGCCCCACCGACTCCCCGCCCCGCCAACGCCCCGCCCCACCCATGGCAAGAGGCGGGTCCCGGGGTGTGTCCGGGGCCCGCCTCCTGGCACGGGGTCATGGACAAGTGAAGTCCGAGGTGAGGATCACCGGCCTGGCCGTCCCCGCCATCCACACCGATCGAACCGTCGGGTACATGTCCTCACCTCCCTCGATGAGCGCATGCCTTCACTCTAGTGACGGTCTGTCACGGGAGGGTCATCATGGCGTGACAGCCGTGTACCGGCTCCCTGCGGGCCGGAACCGGGACCGGTGTCACGCCGTCCGTGCCGTCCCGGTGCCCTTCTCCGCGTCCAGCGCGTACACGCACCGGTCCTTGCTGCACGCGTACACGATGCCGTCCCGGACGACGGGCGAGCCGGTGATCTCGCCGCCGGTCGCCAGTTTCCAGCGGAGGCGGCCGTCGTCGGCCTTGAGGGTGTACAGGAGGTGGTCCGTGGAGCCGAAGTGGATGCGGCCCTCCGCCACCGCGGGCGCGCCCACGATGTCGCCGCCGGCCTGGAAGCGCCACTTGGGCGTACCGGTGACCGCGTCCAGCGTGTACAGGCCCTTGCCGCTGCCGACGTGGACGTGGCCCGCGGCGACCAGGACGGGGTCGATCGAGGCGCGGGACTCGGTGGCGATGCGCCAGCGGTCGCGGCCGTCGGCGGCGTCGAGGGCGTAGACGGTGCCGAGGTAGTCGGCGAGGTAGACGCCGCCGCCGGTGACGGCCGGGCCGGGGACGAAGGCGGGTGGGGAGAGGAAGACCGCCGGGGCCTCGAAGTGCCACTTGACGTGTCCGCCGGCCACGTCGAGGGCGAGGACCCGGGTGCCGGCGGAGACGTAGGCGTAGCCGTCGGGCGCCTGGGCGACGCGGACGGGTACGCCGCCGCAGGAGGCGGCGTCGCCGATGGGGTACGACCAGCGTTCGTCGCCGGTGCGGGCGTCCAGGGCGCGCAGCCGGGCGTCCTGCCAGACGTACACGGTGCCGTCGTGGAGGGCCGGGCCGGCCTCCGGGGACTCGAAGTCGGTCTGGCAGCCGGTGATCTCCCACAGTTTGCGCCCGTTGGCGGCTTCCCAGGCCTGGACGCCGCCGCCGCGGGTGCCGGTGACGACCGTGCCCCGGTCGGCCTTCAGCGCGTACACCCAGGCGTCCGTCTGGATGCGCCACAGGTCGGTGCCCTCGCGGGCGTCGAGGGCGAAGAGGGTGGGGCCGTCGGAGGCGTGGACACGGCCGTCGGCGACCGCCATGGACCAGGCGACGTCCCGGGTCTTGAAGCGTCGCCGGCCGGTCGCCACGTCCAGGGCGTGCACCTCGAAGGAGGTGACGTAGACGAGGTCGTCGGCGACGGCGGGGGTGCCCCAGACGTCGTTGGACATGCGGAACCGCCAGGGGCGCCAGCCGGTGGCCGCCGCCTCCGGGGGTGCCGTCGGGGCGGGCGGCGCGGCGGCGACGGCGGGGTCGGCGCCGTTGACGCCGGGCCGGGGCCGGGACCAGGAGCCGGCGAGGGCGGACTCCGGCGGGGGCGCCTTGACGGCGGCGGCACGCATGTCGGCGACGCGGGGGCCGGGGCCGATGGGCACGGCGGCGCCGGCCAGCTGCACGGGTCCGGTGTCGGGTGCGCCGACGGAGGCAGGCGCCGGGTGGGCCGGGACGACGGGGTCGTGCGCCGGCGGGGGCGGGACGACGGGCGGGCGCGGAGCCCCGCCGCTGCCGCCGCTCCGGCCGCCGCCGGGCCCGTGTCCGCCGAGCCCGTGACCGGCGCCGTGTCCGTGAGTGGCGGGCTTGGCCGCCGGGCGGCCGCCCCGGCGGGCCTCGATGAGGCTGACCGCCCGCTCGGGCAGCCACGCCGACGCCGTGCCGCTGTCGTCCGAGCCGGAGCCGAACAGGTGCGGGGCGAGCTGGGCCTGGAGGTCGGCGGGGCTGGGGCGGGCTGCGGCCTCCATCTGCATGCAGGACTCGATCAGGGGGCGCAGCTCGTCGGGCAGGCCCTCGAGGTCGGGACCCTCGCGCAGCAGCATGAAGACGGTCTCGACGGGGTTGGCGCCGTGGAACGGGGCGTGTCCGGTGGCGGCGAAGACGAGGGTGGAGCCGAGGGAGAAGACGTCGCTGGCGCCGGTGACGCTGCGGGAGTCCTTCGCCTGCTCCGGGGACATGTAGGCCGGGGTGCCGACCGCGACGTTCGTCATGGTCAGACGGGTGTTCGAGACGCCGGAGGCGATGCCGAAGTCGATCACCCGGGGCCGTCCTCGACCACCAGGACGTTGGAGGGCTTCAGGTCGCGGTGGACCAGGCCCGCGCCGTGGATCGACTGGAGCGCCTCGGCGACGCCGGCCGCCAGCCAGCGCACGGCCTGGGCCGGGAGCGGCCCGCACTCGTTCACTATCTCCTCGAGGGAGGGCGCGGGCACGTAGGCGGTGGCCAGCCACGGCACGGCGGCGCGGGGGTCGGCGTCGACCACGGCGGCCGTGTAGAAGCCGGAGACGGCCCGGGCCGCCTCGACCTCGCGCGTGAAGCGGACGCGGAAGAGCTGGTCCTCGGCCAGTTCGGTGCGGACGGTCTTGATCGCCACGCGCCGGCCGGACGCCGACCGTGCGAGATAGACCAGCCCCATGCCGCCGGCCCCCAGCCGTCCCAGCACCTCGAACGGCCCGATCCGCCGAGGATCGTGCTGCGTCAGCTGATCCACCACTTGCCTGCCACCTCCCCGTACGAGCCGCGTCACCCACTTATGTACGCGACCGTGTGCAGCGTCTCACCACCGCACCGCCGCGGCGGCACGCACCCTGATTCTTCCTGGCCGGAGCCCTGCTGGCGAACCCGGGACAAATGGGGTGTCTCGCCCGATATCAGCCGTCGTCGCCGGTACGTCAGCCCTGGAGCAGGGCGAACGACGCCCCTGGTCGTCGCTGACCACGGCCACTGCGCCGTACGACGTCTCGAAGGGCGGGACCCGCACCCGGCCGCCCAGCCGGGCCACCGTCCCGAGCGCCGCCTCGACGTCGGTGACGGCGAAGTGCACCAGGAAATGGGGCGGCATCTCGGCCGGGAAGACGGAGGAGACGGGGGCGCGGCCGAAGTCGGGGTCGGCGCCGGGCCCGAACAGGGCCTCGTGGAAGAGGTCGCCGTAGAAGGCGTTGGCGGCCTCGGTGTCGCGGGTGTACAGCTCGGCCCAGGCGAAGCCGCCCGGCTCGTGCCGCCGCCCGAAACCGGCGTGGCCGGCCGGCTGCCACAGGCCGAAGACGGCGCCCTGCGGGTCGGCGGCGAGGGCGGCGGTCCCGCGGCGGCCGGCGGGGCGGGGACCGGAGACGAGCTGGCCGCCGCCCGCGGTGATCCGGCGGGCCAGGGCGTGGACGTCCGGGGTGTGGAAGTACACGGTCCACACCGTGGGCATCCGTCCGTCGGTCTTGCGGACCAGCTCGGCGACGGGCTCCCCGTCCAGCCGCGCCCACACGGACCCCGCCGGGGCACCCGCAGTACCCGGGGCACCCGGGGCACCCGGGGCACCCAGGGCACCGTGCCCCTCCGGGGCACCCGAGTCACCCGCACCACCGGCTTCACGGAGATCGCCGGAGTCGGTGAGACCGTCGGAGTCACCGGAGTCGCCGGATGCGCCGGTTGCGCCGGAGGCCCCGGACCCCTCGGAGCCCCCGGGCCCCTCGGTGGCGCCGGGCCCCTCGGTGGCGCCGGGCTCGTCGAAGGTCCACCCGAAGAGCTCGCCGTAGAAGCGCTTGCCCGCCTCGACGTCGGGGAGCTGGGCGTCCACCCAGCACGGGTCGCCCTCGGTGTACGCGGATGCCCTGTTTTCGGCCATGCCGCCAAAGTAACCGCGCCTCCCGCACCGCGCAGACCAGGCACACCAGCCTCTCGGCACCCGTGCACCCCATTTGCAGTCGGCCGAATCGCGCTCGGATCACCCGTCGGTAAGCTGACGGCATGACAGGACAAGTGCGTACCGTCGACGGCCGGGTGGCCGGTCGACGTGGGCAGGCGACCCGGCAGAAGCTGCTCGACTGCCTCAGCGAGATGCTCAGCTCCTCCCCCTACCGGGATGTCAAAGTCATCGATGTCGCCAGGAAGGCGGGCACTTCGCCGGCGACGTTCTACCAGTACTTCCCGGACGTCGAGGGCGCCGTTCTGGAGATCGCCGAGCAAATGGCCGCCGAGGGCGCCGGGTTGACCGAGCTGGTCGAGGGCCGCTCGTGGACCGGCAAGGCCGGCTGGCAGACGGCGCAGGAACTGGTCGACGGGTTCCTGGACTTCTGGAAGAAGAACGACGCCATCCTGCGCGTGGTCGACCTCGGTGCCGCCGAGGGCGACAAGCGGTTCAACAAGCTCCGGATGAAGATCCTCAACTCCGTGAACAGCTCGCTGGCCGACTCCGTCGCCGAGTTGCAGGCCAAGGGCAAGGTCGACAAGGACGTGAACCCCGGCGCGATCGCCGGTTCCCTGGTGGCGATGCTCGCGGCCGTCGCCTCGCACCAGAAGGGCTTCTCCTCCTGGGGGGTGAAGCAGGCCGAGCTGAAGCCGAACCTCGCGCTCCTGGTCCACCTCGGCATCACCGGCAAGAAGCCGACCCGGTAGCCGGAGGCGCACCCACGCACCCACCTCACGACGCCACGACGTACGCAACTCCTGTCTGCCAGGCGGCGGTTCCCGAGCGGGCCGCCGCCTGTCGCGTTCCGGGCCGCCGCCCGCGCAGCCGGCCGGTGGCGGCGCCGGTCCGCTACGCGGGCAGCGGCCGGTCCCGTACGACGTGCTTCATCACCAGCGTCGACGTCAGCCGCTGCACGCCCGGCAGGGTGGCCAGGCGCTCGTCGTACAGCCGCTGGTAGGCGGCGAGGTCGGCGGCGACCACCCGCAGCAGATAGTCCGGCTCGCCGAACAGCCGCTGGGCCTCCAGCACCTCGGCCACCTCGCTCACGGCCCGCTCGAACTGCTCGACCGTCTCCCGGTCCTCCTGCTTCATCGACACGAAGACCAGCGCCTCGAAGGTCAGCCCCACCGAGGCCGGGTCCACCACCGCCCGGTAGCCGCTGATCGCGCCCGACCGCTCCAGCTCCCGCAGCCGCCGGTGGCACGGGGAGACGCTCAGCCGCACGCGGGCGGCCAGCTCGGTCACGGTCAGCCGCCCGTCCTGCTGCAGCTCGGCAAGAATCTTCCGGTCCATGTCGTCCACGAAGGAAATCCTTCCACGCCCTCGCTGTCACCGAGAATCTTCGGGAACACTTTCGCGCCATATCGGCCTAATCTTCCCTCCATGGACTCGGGAACGCTGATTTCTTTCCTCGCCCTGGACTTTCTGCTGGTGTGTGTACCGGGCGCGGACTGGGCGTACGCGATCTCCGCCGGGCTGCGCGACAGGTCCGTGACATGGGCGGTCGGCGGGCTGGTCGCCGGTTACGCGCTGCACACGGCCCTCGCGGCGGCCGGCCTCGCGGTCCTGGTCGCCGGGTCCCCGTCCCTGCTCACCGCGCTGACGGTGGTGGGGTCGGCGTACCTGGTGTGGCTGGGCTGGGGCGTACTGCGCCGGCCGGGCACGCCGGGGGCCGCCGACGAACAGACGACCCCGGCCGGCCGCTCCCGCGTGTTCCTGCGCGGGGCCACGATCAGCGGGCTCAACCCCAAGGGGCTCCTGCTGTACCTCTCCGTCCTGCCGCAGTTCCTGTCGACCGGGGCGGCCATCTGCCGGTGCCGGTGCAGACCGTCGCCCTCGGCCTGCTGCACATGGCCTGCTGCGCCGCCGTGTACCTCTCGGTCGGCCTCGCCGCCCGCGCCGTTCTGGGCGCCCGTCCGGCGGCGGCCCGGGCGGTGACCCGGACGTCCGGGGCGGCGATGCTGGGCATCGGCGCGTTCCTGCTGGTGCAGCGGCTGGCGACGTTCTGACGGGAACACCGTCACGTTCCGCGACGTTGTCCCGTCGTTCGGTAATCACCCGCACCGTCGAGGAGACCGCGATGGCCCTGACCCGCGAAGAGCGTGCACAGTTCCTGGCCGAGCCCCACATCGCCGCGCTGGCGGTCGACGCGGGTCCGGACCGCGCCCCGCTGACGGTGCCGATCTGGTACCAGTACGCGCCCGGGGGCGACGTCTGGATCATGACGGGGTTCGACTCCCGCAAGTACGAGCTGATCAAGGCGGCCGGCCGTTTCTCGCTCATGGTCGACCGGCTGGAGCCCACCATCAGGTACGTGTCGGTGGAGGGACCGGTCGTCGACACCGCTGCGGCCACCCGGGAGCAGCTGAGAGAGCTGGCCGCCCGCTATCTGCCCGCCGAGAAGGTCGACGGGTACGTCGAGTTCGCGTGGGAGAACCACGGCGAGCAGGCGGTCGTCCGGATGCGGCCCGAGCGCTGGGTGTCGTCCGACCTCGGGACGGTGTGAGCGGAGTGCCGGGGGCGGCGAGCGCCCGCGCGTGACAATCGGCGCATGGAATCCGAGCTGCACGAACCCCCCGTACCGCCAGAGCTGCACGAACTGCTGAGGTCGCTGCGGGTGTGGGACCCGGCCGTCACCGAACTGCCGCCCTTCGACCCGGACGCCGCGCCCGCCGACCCGCTGCCGCTGTTCGCCCGGTGGTTCGCGGAGGCGGTGGCGGCCGGCCAGACCGAGCCGCACACCATGTCGCTGGCGACGGCGGACGCGCAGGGGCTGCCGGACGTACGGATCGTGATGCTGCACGGCGCGGACGCCGACGGCTGGTCCTTCGCGACACACGCCGACAGCCGCAAGGGCGGGCACCTCGCCGCCCGCCCGTATGCCGCGCTCGTCTTCTACTGGCCCGTCCTCGGCCGCCAGGTGCGGGTGCGCGGCCCGGTCACCGCCGCGCCGTCGGCGGAGGGCCAGGCCGACCTGCACGCCCGCTCCACCGGCGCGCTCGCCGCCGCCCTGACCGGCCGGCAGAGCCGGCCCCTCGGCTCGCTCGAGGAGCTGGCCCGGGCCTCGGAGGCGGCGTGGGCCCGCGCGGGCCGGGAGCCGGACGCCCCCGTCCCGACCTGGACCCTCTACCGCCTGCGCCCCGACGAGGTCGAGTTCTTCCAGGGCGACGCCCACCGCCGCCACGTCCGCCTGTCGTACCACCGCGCACACCAGGGCTGGACCACCCGCCTCCTGTGGCCGTGACCGGGGCTGCCCGGCCCGTCCGACGTTCGAGGTGGAGGGGCGGACACCCGGCCCGTCCGGCGTTCGAGGACGAGGCCCGTCCAGGCCGAAGCGGGGTCCGGGGCGGCAGCCCCGGGGCAGGGAACGGGAAGGGGCGGCGGGGGCGGCAGCCTCCGGGGCAGGGAACGGAGGAAGGCGGCGGGGCGGCACCTACTCCCCCTCCACCCCCGGCTCCGCGTCCGACGCCAACCGCGCATGCAGATGCGCATCCCGGAACGCATCCCGCCGCCCGGCCTCGAACATGGCCCCGCGCATCGTCCCCTCGTACCCGAACCCGCACCGCTCAGCCACCCGGCAGGAGACGTCGTGCCCGACGGCGTGCCCCAGCTCCAGCCGGTACAGCCGCAGCTCGTCGAAGGCCCAGCGCGCGGCGACCAGCAGCGCACGGCTCGCCACCCCGCGCCCGCGCGCCTCGGGCAGGACCCAGTAGCCGACCCGCGCCAGCCGCAACGGCCGGTTGATCTCGTTGACGCCGATGTGCCCCAGCGTCGTACCGCCGTCCTCGCCCGTGATCCGGAACGACGCCGACCGCCCCTCGGCGGCGTCCCGCATCCGGGCGCGCAGCGAGGCCCGCGCGTCCTCGGTGCCGTCGACGTCCTTGAGCGGCGTGTTCCACCGGCGGAACTCGGGGTCGGCGACCCCGCGCAGCCAGGCGTCCACGTCGGCGTCGGACTCCGGGTCCCACGGGCGCAGGTACAGGCCGTGTCCCCGTACCTCGGGAAGGGACCGGGACTGCGGGGAGAGGGTCCGCGCATCGCGTGCAGAGGCCATGAACCCATTCAAGCCGAGCCGCCCGCACGACGCCTGATCATTACCGGCCCGCCCCCTCGCCGCCCGGCCCTCGCCCATAACGAGCCGCCACCCACCACGGCCCACCCATCACCGGCCGCCGCCTGACCGCCCGCGCCCCCTCACGGGCGCCCGCCCATCCCCTCCCCTCGCCCCGCCAGGCCGGCCACCCCCGTGACCATTCCGCAACCACTTTCCATCTTGACCGAGACCCATCAACCTGGTGCGCGGTTACGCTCGCCGCATGGTCGACTCCACAGCGTCCCCGACGCCCCCGCCGCACCGGCCGCCGGCCCCGCGGCACCGGCCGCCGCCCCGGCGCACCGGCCTCCGGCCCGCGGCACGGACCCGGAACCGCGCCACCCCGCGGAGCGGCCGGTGTACGTCATCGGCGGCGGACCCGGCGGCCTCGCCGCCGCCTACGCGCTGCGCGCCCGGGGCGTGCGCGCCGTCGTCCTCGAGCGTGCCGACCGGGTCGGCGCGTCCTGGCGGGGTCACTACGACCGGCTGCGCCTGCACACCACGCGCCGTCTGTCGGGTCTGCCGGGACTGCCGATGCCGCGCCGTTTCGGCCGCTGGCCGGCCCGCGACGACATGGTGCGGTACCTGGAGAAGTACGCCGAGCACCACGCGCTGGAGATCGTCACCGGCGTCGAGGTCTCCCGCGTCGAACGCGCGCCCGACGGCTCCGGCTGGCTGCTGCGCGCGACCGGCGGCCGGGAGCTGACCGGCGCCGCGGTGGTGGTCGCCACCGGCTACAACCACACCCCCGGATACCGGAGTGGCCCGGCCGGGACACCTACACCGGCGAGTTCCTGCACGCCGCCGCGTACCGCAACGCCCGCCCGTACGCCGGCCGCGACGTGCTCGTCGTCGGCGTCGGCAACACCGGCGCGGAGATCGCCGTCGACCTGGTGGAGGGCGGCGCCTCCCGGGTGCGGCTGGCGGTGCGCACGGCCCGCACCTGGTGCGGCGTTCGACGGTGTGGTGGGCGGCCCAGCACACCGGCGTCCTCGTCCGGCACCTGCCGGTCCGCCTCGCCGACCTGCTCGTCCGCCTGCCGGCCCGGCTGGCCGTGCCCGATCTGACGGCGCACGGGCTGCCCCGCCCGGACACCGGTCTGTTCAGCCGGGCCGCCGAGGGCGCCATCCCGGTGCAGGACGTCGGCGTCGTCGATGCCGTGCGCCGCGGAAAGGTCGAGGTGGTGGCCGCCGTGGAGGGGTTCGAGGACGGCGAGGTGCTCCTCGCCGACGGCACCCGTATCGCCCCGGACGCCGTGATCGCCGCCACCGGTTACGCCCGTGGCCTGCAGCCGCTGGTCGGCCACCTCGGCGTGCTGGACGCGCGGGCGGGCCGGTCGTCCGCGGCGCCCGCACCCCGAAGGACGCGCCGGGCCTGTACTTCACCGGCTTCACCAACCCCGTCAGCGGCATGCTCCGCGAGCTGCGCCTCGACGCGGTCCGGATCGCGGCGGCCGTCGCCAGGCGGCACGCGGGCCAGGTCTCCCGTCTGCCCCGCTGACCCGGGCCCCCGCGCCGCCGGCGGGGTGCGGGCAGGGCACCCGCCTGACGATCAGGCCAAGGCCGCCGGCGCCGGCTCCGTGCGGCGCCGGATCACCAGCGCCATCAGCGCCGCCGCGGCGCACAGGGCCCGGAGGCGACCCAGACCACGTCGTAGGAGCCGAAGGCGTCGCGGGCGACGCCGCCGAGGAACGCGACCAGGGCGGCCCCGACCTGGTGGGAGGCGAGCACCCAGCCGAAGACGATCGCGCTGTCCTCGCCGTACTGCTCCCGGCACAGGGCGAGGGTGGGCGGCACGGTGGCGACCCAGTCGAGGCCGTAGAAGACGATGAAGAAGATCATCGGTATCTCGACCGTCGGGGCCAGCAGCAGCGGCAGGAAGAGGAGCGAGACGCCGCGCAGCGCGTAGTACACGGCCAGCAGGCGCCGCGGCTCGAAGCGGTCGGTGAACCAGCCGGAGGCGATCGTGCCGACGACGTCGAACACCCCGATGACGGCGAGCAGCGAGGCGGCGGCGGTGACCGGCATGTGGTGGTCGTGGGCGGCGGGGATGAAGTGGGTCTGGATCAGGCCGCTGGTCGAGGCGCCGCAGATGGCGAAGGTGCCGGCCAGCAGCCAGAACGGCCCGGTGCGCATGGCCGAGAACAGGACGGCCACGGCCCGGCGGGCGGCGCCCGGGACGGGTTCGGGCTTCGGTACGAACTCCCGGGCGCCGTAGGGCTTCTGGCCGACGTCGGCGGGATGGTCGTGCAGCAGCAGCCAGACGAAGGGGACGACGGCGAGGGCGGCGAGGGCGACCGTGACGGCGGCCGGCTGCCAGCGGTACGTCGCGACGATCCAGGACAGCAGCGGCAGGAAGATCAGCTGGCCGGAGGCGGAGGCGGCGGTGAGGATGCCGCTGACGAGGCCGCGCCGCTCGGTGAACCAGCGGTTGGTGACGGTGGCGGCGAAGGCCAGGGCCATCGATCCGGAGCCGAGGCCGACGAGCAGGCCCCAGCACAGGATCAGCTGCCAGGCGGACTCCATCCAGACGGTGAGGCCGGAGCCGAGCGCGATCAGCGTCAGGGCCACGGCGACGACGCGCCGGATGCCGAAGCGGTCCATCAGGGCCGCCGCGAAGGGGGCCGTCAGCCCGTACAGGGCGAGGTTGACGGAGACGGCGGCGCCGATGGTGCCGCGCGACCAGCCGAAGTCCTCGTGGAGCGGGTCGATCAGGATGCCGGGTACGGAGCGGAAGGCGGCGGCTCCGATGATCGTCACGAAGGTGACGGCGGCCACGAGCCAGGCGCGGTGCACCCGGATGCGGCCCGGACGGACGCGGCGCGCACGGGCGGGCTTCCCGGGCTGCTCCACGGCTGCTGCGGTGTCGGTTGTCTGGGTCACGTCACAGAGCTTCCGATGTCCGGCCCGTCCGAACGAGTGGCCCGGAAGTCACTGTTCGCTAGGATCGGGCCATGACCCCGGAACAGCCGGCCCCGCCGCACCGCCCGCACCGTGTCGTGGTCCTCGCGCTCGACGGCCTGCTCCCCTTCGAACTGGGCATTCCGCAGCGCATCTTCGGCCGGGCCAAGGACGCGGAGGGGCGCCGGCTCTACGAGGTGGTCACCTGCTCGGTCCGGCCGCCGGGGCCGGTGGAGACCGACGCCGACTTCGCCGTGCTCGTCGAGAACGGCCCCGAGGCCCTGGCCACCGCCGACACCGTCGTCGTCCCCGCCTCCTACGAGCTGGGCCCGGTCCACTCCGAGGGCGTGCTCACCCCGGAACTGGCCTCCGCGCTCGGCCGCGTCCGTCCCGGCACCCGGCTCGTCGCGATCTGCACCGGGGGCTACGTCCTGGCGGCGGCCGGGTACCTCGACGGCCGCCCCGCGACCACGCACTGGGCGTCGGCCGAGCACTTCCAGCGGCTGTTCCCGAAGGTGCGGGTGGACGCGGACGTGCTGTTCATCGACGACGGGGACGTGCTGACCTCGGCCGGGGTGGCCGCCGGGATCGACCTGTGCGTGCACATCGTGCGCCGCGACCACGGGACGGCCGTCGCCAACGACGTGGCCCGGCGCACCGTCGTGCCGCCCTACCGGGACGGCGGGCAGGCGCAGTACATCGAGCGGCCGGTGCCCGATCCGCAGCAGGCGACGACCACCGGTGCCCGGGCGTGGGCGCTGGGCCGGCTGCACGAGCCGATCCAGCTGCGGGACCTGGCCGAGCAGGAGGCCATGTCCGTACGCACCTTCACCCGCCGCTTCCGCGAGGAGGTCGGCATCAGCCCCGGGCAGTGGCTCACCCAGCAGCGCGTCGAGCGGGCCCGGCACCTGCTGGAGTCCACCGACCTGTCCGTCGACCAGGTCGCCCGGGAAGCGGGCTTCGGCACGGCCCAGTCGATGCGCCAGCACCTCCAGGCGGCCCTCGGCGTCACCCCGACCGCCTACCGGCGCACCTTCCGCAGCACCGCCCGCCCGTCCGACGGAGCGTCACCCCACGCGCGCCGGAGCTGAGTTGCTCCCTGCCCTTCCTCGACGCCGCTTGTAGGATCATCGCAACGGCATCAGACCGGTGATGCCCGGGTGACGGGGGACGGTGGCACGGCATGGGTGTGCCCGGAACGGGCCAGGGAGAGAAGGGCGGCCCGGATCTGCGGGTGTCGGCCCAGGGCCTCACCAAGCTCGCCGACGACTTGAACGACATGCAGGACCACCTCGACAAGCAGGTCCGGCGCATGGACGCGATCGTGGACAGCATCGAGGCGGGGTGGCAGGGCCCGGCCGCCTCCGTGTACCGCGGCTTCCACCGTGCCGCCACCGAGGACGCCGTGCGCATCCGTGAGGTGATGAAGCTGCTGGAGGAGGCGGTACGGCTGAGCCGTGACGGCTTCTCCAAGGAGGACCTCGAAGTGCTCGCCCGGATCCGGCAGATCGAGGTGGACGTCGAGCGGGAGGTGGACCGCCTGTCGACGCCGAACCCGCAGGCGCCGGCGGCCCCGCCGCGCAGCAGCCTCGACTACCTGTAGCCCGCTCACCACCGGGAACGCCGAGACGAAACAGGGGGATCATGTCGACCGGCTCCGAATCCGACGAGTACATATCCGTTTCCTTCACCGCCCTGCAGGAGCTGGCCGGCGATCTCGAGGACATCCTCAAGAAGCTGAACAGCAAGCTGGACGGCCTCTACGACCGGGTCGTGCCCGTGGTGCTGTCCTGGCAGGGCGAGACCCGCGAGGTCTTCGTCGAGAAGCTCGACGAGTGGGACCGCTCCGCCCAGGACCTGCAACTGGCCCAGAAGTGGCTGCACGAGGTGGTGACCACCGGCCACAGCGGCTTCACGGCCGCCCACCTCGCGGTGCTGCGCGGCTGGGGTGGCGCCTGATGGCCGACGGCAAGCTGCCCACCGACGAGGAGCGCGCGCAGGAGCGCAGGGAGGCCCGGGTCCCGTCGCCCAAGAAGAGCGGCGGCGGTGGTTTCGACGTGGCGCCGCAGCACGTCTACTACACCGCGCTCGTGGTGCGCGACGGGCAGTTCGAGTACGACAAGGGCGCCAGGGCGCTGGTCGAGGTGCTGAACCAGTACAGCCAGTCGGCGGGCGCCGGCTGGGGCGCGGACGAGTTCGCGACGGCGTACAGGTCGCTGACCGAGAAGTACCTGGAGCTCTGGGCGAAGAGCGTGGTCAGCGTGGGCGGCGTCGCCGTCGGTCTGACCGACACGACCAACAAGTACGTCCAGGCCGACTGGCAGGCCCGCCGGATGTACGGTCCGCCGCCCGTCGAGAAGCAGCCGCCCGCCGTCATCCAGAACCCGCCCAGGTACGGCCCGGTCAACGACATCAAGTGGACCGGCACCGGTGAGGACGCGGACTCCTGGGCGATCTCCGGGCCCTCGGCGAGATTCCGGACTTCCTGGCCGACGTCATCCGGCCCGCGATCGAGCACGGGCTGCGCCTCGGCAAGACCCACGAGATCACGCCGGGCGTCAGGGACGACGAGTTCAAGGCGATGGCGACGGCCTGGGGCGCGATCGAGAAGGACGCGAAGGCCGCGTCGAGCAACTTCAACAGCGCCATCAAGTTCATCACCAACAACAAGGGCAACGACGAGTGGCAGGGCGCGATGAAGGCGTTCTGCCAGACGATCTGGGGCACCACCGAGTGGGGCCGGACGCTGGACCCGCAGGGCAACCGGGTCTCCATCGGCCGGGTGTGGAAGACGGAACGCAACGTCCAGCCGGCGAAGCGGCGGCCCATCATCGACATCCTGCACGAGACCGCCAACACGGTGCAGCAGAAGCTCGATCACCTGGCCGAGGTGGGGAAGCAGACGCGGGACACCACGACCCGGCTCGCGGTGGAGGCCACCAAGGCGACGGTCAAGGACCTGACCCTGGGCCTCGATCTGTTCGAACTGACGCGGCTCGCGGCCACGATGGCCTTCGGCGAGATCGTGATGACGTTCCGCTCGCACATGGACAAGGCCGCCGCCGACAAGGCGGTCGAGGCGTATCACCAGGCCTTCAGCTCCGCCGCCGCGGAGCTGCGGAAGCTGGAGCCGCAGCTGGACGAGGCCCTGCTCAGCGTGCCGACGTTCCGCGCGGAGGCGGCCCGCGCCGCCGCGTACGGCGCCCGCACCCTGAACGACTTCAAGAAGGAGCACAGCTGGCAGCGGCCCGGGGAGAGCCAGATCCCGTTCAAGTACTCCATCGACCTGGCGACCGAGGAGGAACTGCACGGCGGCCACAGCATCGACAAGCACGTCGGTCTCACGGACGACCAGCTGACGCAGCGGCTGCGGGACGAGTCGAGCGGATCGGGAGTGCCGGACATCCCCGCGGCGTCGAGCTTCACCGACCTGGAATCCGCTCAGAAGTACACGCAGTACAATATCCGAGCGAATTCAGCGGAAATCGACAAGTGGCTGCAAGGCCCTCCGGCGGTGGGCGACAAGCAGGACTTCGAGGTGTCCTCGGTCACCGACGGCCCCCTGGCGGCTCCCCCGTGACCGGGCGTACGGCGGAAGTGGTGAACAATCACCCGACGCCGCCCAAGGACGCGCACGGCGTCCTGACGGTGCTCAAGTACGAGCCGAGCCTGGACCCGCCGTTCGTCGTTCTGACGTCCATGCCGCAGTGACAGGTGAGGGGAAGCGGAAATGCCGGAGACCGACGCACGCTCGTGGGCCGACGCGATCGGAATGTACGCGCACAGGTACACCATCGCGAAGGTGACCGGCCGGGAGCACGAGGACTGGGCGCTCGACGTCGGCAGGCTGATGCACGAGAGCACGCCCGACATCCGCGGCTGGCGCGTGAACGACCCCAAGGCGGGCGAACCGGAGCGGGTCGACGACCCGTACTACCCGTTCGTCGAGGTGCCGTCCGATCCCGAGAAGGCGCAATCCCTCAGATCCCGTGTGCACGAGATCCCGCGTTCCTCCGCCAGGAAACTCCTGGTGGCCCTTTCCACGCTCTGGCTGAATATCGAGAAGACCAAGGAATTCGAGCAGCACAGGGCCGAATGGGAAGAGAAGGCGGACGTCGTCCTGGCGCGCTTCCCGGACGGTTCCCGCTTCTATGCCAACACCGGACGTGACAGCGCGGAACTCGACTACTATAAGAAGATCTCCGGCTGCAGCACGATTTCCCGGCATGTGTGGGACGTCGGCCTGTTCCTCGTCTCCGACACGGAGGTCGGGATGGTCTGGTCCTTCCATGCGTGGTGACCACGGATCCCGGCCCGGCCCCCGCCCCGGAAGGAGCCCCTTGCGCACCCGTACCGCCACCTATCCCGACCGTGAGACCGCGCAATGGGCGACCCAGCACGTGGTCACCCGCAACGAACAGGTCATCCACAGCTGGCTGGCGCGGTCGACCCGGCAGCGGCTGACCATCGAGGCGGCGTGGCCGTCCCGGGAGGAGCCGGTCGGACGGGTGCTGCTCCAGGCGATGGCGCTGGCCGGCCGGGGCGCGGTCGAGGTCCGCGCGGCGCGGGTCGTGCTGCGCCGCGAGCCGTCCGCCGCGCACGGGTTCGCCGTGCACGCCAGTTTCCCCGTCTACCTGTGAAGGCAGCAGTCCCACCGTGGCCCTGACCCCGCTCGAACACGACCGCCGCTACGGCGAGTTGGACCAGGTCCTCCGCGCCTACACCGGCCTTCCCGCGGACGACACCGAGGAGAAGCCCAGCCTGGCCCTCACGGCCTATCTGAGGCACACCTGGCACACCCGCCCCTGGGCCCTCGCCGCGGCCGAGACCCAGCTGCGCGAGTACGCCCGCAATCCCCCGGGGCGACTGCGGGTCCGGCTCGGGGAGTTCTACGCCCTGCCGGACGTCGGTCTGCCCGACGCGCAGATGCTGGACTGGCTGACGGTGGTCGCCGACCACGTCCGGCGCAGCGTCGAGGAGGGGCTCGTCCCGCCCCCCGCCGTCCCCGCCACCCACTGGGAATGGAACGCCCGGTTCCCGGAGCTGGGCCAGTTCCTCGGCGGCTGGTTCTCGCAGGACATGCCCGACGAGTTCGACGACCACGACGCCGCCGTGGAGGACTACCGCAGGACCACCGACCCGCACCTCGTGGCCCGTGTCGTCGGAGAGCTGCGTGAGCTGCTCGCCCTGGACCTGGCGGAGTCGGAGTACGCGGTGGCCGTCGCCGAGCTGGGCATGGAGGTCGACCCGCCGGCGCCGTACGCGCCGAGCGGCTGGCTCACCCTCGTCGCCGGGCGACTGGCCGGTCCCCGGCCGGACGGCGGGCCCCGGGCCGCCGGGCAGGACGGCTCCCGCCCCTAGGCCCCGTGCCGTCGGCCCCCGTGCCGTCGGCCCCCGTGCCGTCGGCCCCCGTGCCGTCGGCCCCGTGCCGTCGGTCCACGTGCCGTCGGTCCACGTGCCGTCGGTCCACGTGCCGTCGGCCGGCGGGCGGTTCCCCGGCCGGGCTCTGTCCACAGCCTGTGGACGCGCGTCGGCGGCCGACCGGCGGCGCGGCGCTGTCCGCCCCGAGCACGGCACCGCGCGCCGCCGACCCGGCCCGGCGTCCCGCCCCGGCTCCCCGTGGCCCTGAGGGAGCCGACGCCGGATCACGACCCACACTCGTCGAGGGCCCCCGTCACCGGGCCCTCGTCGTCCCTCACGGCGAATCGCTGAGCACAAGCGTGATCAAACGGTCACGGGCCGTCAATACCCACCAAGGGGTTACCTGTTCGCGCGGTGGTCAGGGCGGACGCGCACGGAAGCACACACCGGCGCACGCCGACACCCCCGGTCCGCGGGACGGTGCGCCCGTGCATCCCTGCCCCGGCGTCCCGTCCCACGGCTCACGCGGGCTCCGCGCGTGTCACACCGCCTCGTAGGCGAACCCGTCGTACAGCACCGTGGCCTCGCAGGGGGCGGCCGGTTCGGCGCGGCCGGCGCAGCGGTCGAGTTCGCACCAGATGCGCTTGCCCGCGCCCTCGGGGCTCCAGCCCCAGCGGTCGGCGAGTCCGTCGACGAGGGCGAGGCCCCGGCCGCCGGTCGCCTCGCCGCCCACGCACCGGGGCACCGGGGCCCGTTCGCTGGTGTCGGCGACCTCCAGGCGGACGGTGGCGTCCTCGGTCGCGGTCCCGGGCAGGGAGAGGCTCAGGACGGCGGGACTGCCCGTGTGCACGACGGCGTTGGTGACGAGTTCGGAGACGAGCAGGACGAGGGTCTCGGCGAGCGGCTCGTCGGCCGCTATCCCGGACCCGGCGAGCCTCGAGCGGGCCCACCGTCGGGCCCGCCCGACCTCCGCGGGGTCGGGCCGGATCTCCAGCTGCACTTGAAGCACCTGCACCGCTCACACCATCCGAACCGGCGGACACAAAGGCTCGCGCCTCACGAGGGCCACGATCGTAGCCATTTTCTGCATGGCCAGAACAACGGCCGGGGCGGGGATCACGGAACGTGAGTCCCCTGTGAGACAGCATGGTTGACGTACAGTCACCCCAACAAGCGCTTCGGGCATATTCCAGCACGAAGGAGTACCCGTGCGGCATACTGTGCGACGCTCGTTGCGGGGAGTCGAACAGGCGGCGGCCGGCGGCCGTTCCGCCCGGCGAGCGGCGGTGCGCACCGGCGGTTCCGGAGCCGCCCCAGGGGCAACACCGGCACGGTTCGCGCTCGGACCACTCGCATCTTCCACAAGGTACCGGAGCGCGGGGCCGACTCCGGGCCGTGACGGCACCCGCGCAGGACACAACCCGGTATCGACGCTCCGTGACACCGGTGTGCCACGATCCGTGACACCGGCCGAGCCGGGCGCCCTACTCGGGCACCGTGAAGTACCGGGCGAACGCCGGGACGATCTCGGCCTCGCCGATCTTTCCGTCGCCGTCGGCGTCGAGCGCGGCGGCGGCCGCCCGGGCGGTGTTCCCGGGCACGCCGAACACGGTGAGCACGCGCGCGGCGTCCGCGACGGTGACGGCGCCGTCACCGTCGGTGTCGGCGACGTCCAGGGCGGCGTGCAGGAAGGGCCGGGCGATCTCGGCGAACCGGTCGGGGTTGTCGCGCAGCCTCTTGACCGCGCCGGTGACGAACTCGTCCCGGGTGATGCGCTGGTCGCCGTCCCGGTCCGCGATCCCGGCCATGCCCTGCCAGAACGCCTCGGCACCGCCGTAGAGGGCCTGGCCCTTGTCGGAGCGGGCCGGCTCGTCGAACTCGGCGAGCAGCGCCTTGGCCGCGCCGTTGAAGTCCTGTCGGTCGATGTAGCCGTTGCCGTCCTGGTCGAAGGTGGCGAACCGGGCGGCGATCCTGCGCTCGTACTCGCTGCTGACCATGTCTTTTCGGGCCGCCTTTACGTCACGTCGGTGGGTGCTTCTCGCACGGAGCGTACGACGCCGGGGGCCGCCGCGGAGCCGGAAGGCGGCGCCTGTACCAAGACCGGGGAAATTCCGGGACAACACCGGAACGGGTGGGGGTGCCGGCCGGCGCGACCGCCTAGGCCGACAGCGGGCGGGGTTCGTCGCCGGTCGCGGAGGCGAGGTCGGGGTGGACGTCGAAGAGACGGCGGACGCCGAGGGCGCCGAGGACCCGGTTGACGTGGGAGCCGTCGGCGGCGCCCCGGGCCGGCAGGATCAGCCGCAGGCTGCCCTGGCAGGAACGTATGAGGCGGCGGGCGGCGATCAGGACGCCCACCCCGCTGGAATCGCAGAAGAGCACGTCGGAGAGGTCCAGGACGAGGCTGTGACGCCCCTCGGCCACGACGTCGTGCACCCGCTGGCGCAGTACCGGCGACGTCACCAGGTCCAGCTCTCCCGACACCTGGAGCACGGCCCACTCGCCCTGCTCGGCTCCGGTCACATTGAACGCCACCACCATGCCCTTCACTCGGCGATTCGTCCGGATTCATCCGAAACGGAAGCTGTGCCTACGCTTCTTGGGCGCGCGCCTGCCCACCGGCCGTGCCCGCAAACACGTCACCGGAAACGGCCACCGACCGAAAGAGGCTTGTTTTAGTCGCTTTCGATCCTGTTCGATCGTATCCGGTCGCACGCTGGGGGAAGCGGGTGCCCTGCGGGTGGCACTACCATCCGCGGACCGGCGGGGGCGCGCTTTGCCACAAAGGGGCGTGCGTCGTCGTACGTGCCGACTACATTCGTGGAGGCGGGGGCCGCAGGCTGGGGGACGGACAGGGGGTGAAGGGGCCGCATGGCGAAAAGGGACGCGCCGCTGCGCTGGGACCGCAAGATGCAGCAGCGGCTCGCGCGCGGCGAGGCGGCAGCCCTCGGCGAGCTCTACGACCGGTTCGCCTCGCTCGTGCACGGCCTCGCCCACCGGGTGCTCGGTGACGAGCACGCGGCCGACGGCATCACGCGCGACGTCTTCGCGCACGTCTGGGAGCACCCGGACGCCTACGACCCCGGCAGGGACCGCTGCGCACCTGGGTGGCGAACCTGACCCACCGGCTGGCCGTGCAGCGGCTGCGCGCCACGGAGACCGCCGCCCTGGAGCGCGGCGGCACCGGCAGCCCCGAGGAGCTGGAGAGCAAGGTGCGCCACGCCTCCGTCGCCGCCCGCGCCGACTACATCGTCCAGTCCATGCCGGCGCCGCTGCGCGCCGCCCTGGAGCTGGCCTACTTCCAGCGCCGGGACTACCGCCAGACCGCCGCCGACCTCGGCGTCACCGAGGACGAGGCCCGCCGGCGGCTCCGTCTGGGCCTCCAGCTGCTGGCCACCGCCCACGACGTGGGGGCACCCGGCGCGCCGCCCGGCTACGGGGGCGCGGCATGAGCGAGTACGGAGGGCTGGGACGGCCCGAGGACCCGGAGACCGCGGGCGGCCCCTTCCCCGGGCGGGAGCCGCACGACGACGAGCGGCGGGCACCCGACGGCGCGGACCGCGCACCCGGCCCCGGGAACGGGAACGGGCACGGGCACGGGAGCCGTCCCGGAGACAGGAACACGAGCGGGGACGGGAGCGGGCCGGGTCCCGGAGACGGGAGCGGCCCGGCGGGGCCTCCGGGCCGGGCGCGGTCCCGGGGAGCCCGGCGACCGGACGCCGGGGCAGGGACCGCCGCGGATACCGCTGCCGCGGGCCGCCGTCGAGGACTCCCCGGTGCCGCTGCCGCCGCCCTCGGAGGTCGTCGGGGACCCGGCCGGGAACGGCCCGCTGGTGCTGGAGCACGACGTGCTGAGGTCACTGCTGGGGGCATGGGCGCTGGCCGCCTGCTCCGCGGAGGAGAGCGCCGCCGTCGACGAGCACCTCGGCGTCTGCGGTGCCTGCGCCGAGGAGGCGCTGCGGCTGCGCGACGCGGTCGGGCTGCTCCAGCGCCCCGAGACCCTGGACCTGGACCCCGCGCTGCGCACCCGCGTCCTCGAGGGCTGCCTGGAGCGGCGCCCGCCGCGCATCCCGGTGCCCGAGTGGGCGGTCCCGTACGACGCCGAGACGGCGCGGCTGGACGCCCTGCTCCAGGATTTCGGCGACGCGGAGTGGCACGCCCCGGTGCGGCTGCGCTGGTTCGACGGCGACGACACGGCGAGCCGCCGGACCACCGTCGCCGGGGTCATCGCCCACCTGCTGACCGTCGACGGGCTGGTGGCGGTCGCCCTCGGCCTGCCCGACCCGCTCGGCGAGATCACGGCCCGTACGCCGGCGCCCGCGAGCCGCACCGAGGCCTACTGGCGGGCGTCGCACTTCCCGCCCACGCGCACGGTGCGGGCGCCCTGGCGGGAGCAGGTCCACGGCATCGTCCGCACGGCCTCCTTCACCGGCAGCTCGGCGGGCGGGCTGCCGGTCTCCTACGGGGACTTCGAGCTGCCGCTGCACGACGCGCTGCTGGACCGCGCGTTCGAGTGCTGGGTGCACGCGGAGGACATCGCCGACGCCGTGGACTACCCGTACGACCCGCCGTCGCCGCGTCATCTGAACCGGATGATCGACCTCGCGGCCCGGATGCTGCCGGGCGTGCTGGCGGAGCGCCGCCGGGCCGGGCTCGCCTCGGCCGGGCCCCACCGGCACCTGGTCGCGGCCGGGGAGCCGGGCCGGAGCCTGCGGCTGGAGATCGAGGGCTCGGGCGGTGGCGAGTGGTTCATCCCGCTGGACTCCCCGGCGGCGGTCGGCTCGGCCGCGCACGAGGTGGCGCACGTCGCGCTGGACGGCGTGGAGTTCTGCCGGCTGGCCGCCGGCCATGTGCCGCCGGCGGAGGCCGCGGCCGGGCAGGTCGGGGACCGGGACGCCATCCGGGACGTCCTCTTCGCGGCGGCCAGCCTCAGCAGGATGTGAGGGCGAGGAGCGCCCCTCGAAGGCCGAGGGGAAGGGGGGCCATCCCTAGGCGAAGACGACCGTCCGCCGCCCGTTGAGCAGGATGCGCCGCTCCGCGTGCCACTTCACGGCCCGCGCCAGCGCCTGGCACTCCACGTCCCGTCCGATCGCGACCAGCTGGTCCGGCGTGACGTCGTGGCCGACGCGCTCGACCTCCTGCTCGATGATCGGCCCTCGTCGAGGTCGGCCGTCACGTAGTGCGCGGTGGCGCCGATGAGCTTCACACCGCGCGCGTGCGCCTGGTGGTAGGGCTTGGCGCCCTTGAAGCTCGGCAGGAAGGAGTGGTGGATGTTGATGATCCGCCCGGCCAGCTGCTTGCACAGGTCGTCGGAGAGCACCTGCATGTAGCGGGCCAGCACGACCAGCTCCACGTTCTCCTCGCGGACGATCTCCAGCAGCCGGGCCTCGGCCTCCGGCTTGGTGTCCTTCGTCACGGGGATGTGGTGGAAGGGGATGTCGTAGGACCCCACCAGCTCGGCGAAGTCGGTGTGGTTGGACACCACCGCGGCGATCTCCACCGGCAGCGCGCCGATCCGGGCGCGGAAGAGCAGGTCGTTCAGGCAGTGGCCGAACCTGCTGACCATCAGGACGATGCGCATCTTCTCGTCGGCCCGGTGGATCTGCCAGTCCATCTGGAAGGCGTCGCCGATCGCCGCGAAGCTGGCGCGCAGCTTGGCCACCGTCACCGGGGCCTCGGCGGAGAAGTGGACCCGCATGAAGAACAGCCCGGTGTCGTGGTCTCCGAACTGCTGGCTGTCCTCGATGTTGCAGCCGGTCATGAACAGGTAGCTGGACACGGCGTGCACGATGCCCTGCTTGTCCGGGCAGGAGAGGGTGAGGACGTACTGGTCGGCGGAGACCGGGGCCGGGGAGGACTGCTCGTTCATGCAGGACAGGGTCCCATATCCGGCGCCCCGCCCGGCGCCCGTCCCGCCACGCGGACCCCTCGCGCGGGCCCCTTACGCGGACCGCGTCAGGATGCTCAGCACCTCCAGCGTGCGGGGCGGCTGGTCCGGGTCCTCCCCGTCGCTGCTCGCCAGCCGCACGTGGGCGTCCCTGGCCGCCCGCACCGCCTCCGGCCACGCGGGGTGGTCGACGTACGCCGACACCGGGGCGTCCGGGCCCACCTGGTGCATGATCCGCAGCACCCGCAGCACGGCGGTGTCGACGAGCGCCGCCTCCTGGGAGTCGCGGAAGATCGTGCCGACGTACTTCTCGGCGGACCAGTGGTCCAGCCAGGTGTCCTCGACCAGCCGGTACACCGCGTCGGTGACGTCGCCGTAGCCGTCCACGCCGGCCAGCCAGACGTCCCGCTGGAAGGCGGGGTCGGAGAGCATGTGCAGCGCCGAGCGCACGTTGCTGCGCCAGCGCCACCACGGCATGTCGTTCAGGGGCATGCCGCCCATGGTGGAGGAGCGACGGCCACGACGGGAAGAGTTCTCCGAACCTTGCACGGTCATCGATCGTACGTTCCCCTCCTGGCATGCCCCACCGGCCCCCGCAATTCACCTCCACGTCACCCTGCGTTGACCGGAGGTCACTTCCAGGTTAGTCGTGTGGCGGAATCGTGCGGGACCATGACCGGCAGGCCACGCATCCCCAGCACCCTCCTCCCCCGCCTCCTCCGACCCGCCGGCAAACGCGCGCTGGCCGCGGGCGCGCTGGCGGCGTGTGCGTCGCTCGTCGCCGGCTGCGGGATCGTCCCCGGTGTCACGGGGGGCGCCGGGGACGATCCGATCACCGTCATGACCTGGGCGCCGCAGGACACCGGCGCCACCAACAAGCCCGGCATGCCCGCCTTCGCGCAGGCCTACGCCCGCTGGATCAACAAGCAGGGCGGCATCAACGGCCGCGAGCTGACGGTGCTGACCTGCAACGACCACAACGACAGCATCGCCGCCGCCAAGTGCGCCCGGCAGGCCGTCAAGGAGGGCGCGGTCGCCGTCGTCGGCTCCTACAGCCAGCACGCCGACTCCTTCTTCCCGGTCCTGGAGGGCGCCGGCATCCCGTACATCGGCGGGTACGGGATCACCAACGCCGAGTTCACCAGCCCGCTGTCCTACCCGGTCAACGGCGGCCTGCCGTCGCTGCTGGCCGGTCTGGGCAGCGCGCTGTCCGGGAACTGCGGCCCCGTCACCCTCGTCCGCCCGGACACCATCGCCGGCGACCAGCTGCCCGCGATGCTCGACTCGGGGCTGCGGGCGGGCGGGCACGCGCGCGCCGCCGACCAGCGGGCGCCGGAGGACGCCACCGAGTACAGCGGCCAGTCCGAGCAGGCGCTGGCGCACGCGACGGCCGAGCCGCCGGCGGAGGGCTGCGTGGTCCCGGTGCTCGGCGACCGCACCGCCACCTTCATGGACTCCTTCCGGCGCGCCCGCGAGGACTACCCCGACGTGCGCACCGGCACCGTGCTGGGCAGCGTCGACCAGTCGGTGATCAACGCCACCGGCGGCGCCTCCAGCCCCTACGAGGGTCGTACGTCACCGGCTGGTACCCGGTGTCGGCCGACCCGCGCTGGGACCGGATGAAGAAGGTGATCCAGCAGGAGGCGTTCGGCGACAACCGCATCGATCCGGCGGACGCCGGGGTGCAGACCACCTGGATCGCCTACACCGCGTTCAAGGAGATCGTCGAGGCCCTCGGCGACCGCGAGGTGACCGCGGGCACCATCACCGGGGCCCTCGACGACGGGCTGGAGGTCGGCACGGGCGGGCTCACGCCGACCCTGCAGTGGCAGTTCGACAACAAGCTGTCGTCCGTCGGCTTCCCGCGCCTGGTCAACACCGACGTCACCGTGCAGGTGGTCCGGGACGGGCGGCTGGTGGCGGCCCGCAAGGGCTCCCTCGACACGACGGAGACGCTGCGCGGGGCCGAGGTGAACTGAGCGGGGGCGGCGCGCCGCCCCCGCCCGTCACAGCTGGGTCGGCTGCCGTTCGGTCAGGCCGTACTTCCGCGCGATCTCGTTCCAGAGCTTGGCGGCCTTGGTCTTCTCGGTGCTGGCCACGCCGCTGGCCCGGTGGCCGGCCCGGGTCTCGTCGGTGGTGCGGGCCTTGCCCTTCTTGCAGCCCTTCTTGCCGGCCGTCTGGTCGGCCCAGGCCGCGTAGTGGTTGTCCGCGGAGGCGGAGGCCTGCCACGCCTTGGTGAGGGCGGTGGTCAGTTCCGCGTGGTTCGGCAGCCGGTCGACCGAGATCCCCTTCAGGCGCGTGACCAGGCCCGTGCGCTGCTTGGCGGCGGCACGCAGGTCCTTGGCGGCCTGGCCGAGGTTGTCGCAGGACTTCACGTCGGAGACGGCGTTGATCACCGTGGTCCGGCTGTCGCCGCTGTCCGCGAGGAGCTTGTCCAGTTCGGCGGCCTGCTGCTCGGCCGGGTCCACGGTCGGCGACGGGGAGGCGGACTCCTCGGTCGCGGGGGCCGTGGCGGAGAGGGGCTCCTTGCCGTCGTCGGCCCGGTCCGTGCCGCCACCGCCGGCGAGCAGGGCGCCCGCGCCGATCCCGACGACGGCGAGGCCGACACCGACGGCCGCGAGCAGCGGCACGCGTGAGCCGGTGCGCCCGCGTCCGCCGTCCCCGCCGCTGCCGCCGTGGCCGCCGCGCCGCCGGCCGCCACCGCCGCCGGGTCCCTGCGGGGCGTACCCGGGGCGGTCGGCCGCGCGGGCCGGGTCGTCGAAGGCGGGCAGCTGCTGGGTGGCGGAGGCCGCCCCGTCGCCGCCCGGCTCGCTCCGGAAGAGGTTGTCGAACTCGGCCGGCGGCTGCCGTCCGGCGTCCCCGCCGGGCGCGGCACCGGAGGGCGTCCGGTCCGCGGGCCGCCCGGGCACGGGCGCGATGTACTGCGTGGCCTCGGCGTCGGGGCCGGAGGCGGGCGGCAGCGGCGCGGACGCCGGCCGGGGGCGGGCTGCGGTCCGGGGACGCCGGCCTGCGCAGCATGCGGGTGTCCTCCGAGGAGGGCCCGGCGGGGTTCTCGGGCGGCAGCGCGCCCGGTGCGACGGGCGGTATGTACTGCGTCGCGCCCTCGTCCGCGGACGCCGTCACCGGCGGTATGTACCGGGTCGCCGCGTCCTCGGCGGGGGCCGGGGCCGCCACCGGCGGCAGGTACTGCGTGGCGCCCTCGTCGGCGGGCGCGGGCAGCGGCGCGGAGGCCTGCCCGTGCGCGGCGTACGACGCCTGCGGGCCGCCGTGCGGCGCCGGTGCCGGAGCGCCGGGGGATGCGGCCGCCGGGCCGCCGTGGGACGCCTGTGCCGGGCCGCCGTAGGACGCGGGGGACTGGCCGCCGTAGGACGCCGGGGCCGGGCTGCCGTAGCCCGCCGGGGGTGGCCGTCGTGGGCCGCCGGGGGTGGCCGTCGTACGACGGCGGCCGGGTCCCGTACCCGGCCGGGGGCGCGCCCTCCGGGGGCAGCGGGCCCGGCCCGGACACGGGCGGACCGCCGACCGGAGGCTGGTGCGCCGCAGGGGGCTGCTGAGACAGCGGGGCCTGCTGCGCCGGAGAGGACTGGTGAGCCGCGTGAGGCTGCTGGGCCCCATGAGGCCGGCCCGCCTGAGGCTGCTGGCCCGCCTGAGGCTGCTGGGCTCCGTGGGGCTGGTGGGCCCCGTGGGGCTGGTGGGCAGAGGGGGCCTGGTGAACCCCGGAAGACTGCTGGACCGGCGGGGCCTGGTGGGCGGCGTCGGGGGTGTCCCAGGGCCGGCCGGGCGCGGCGGCCCAGCCCTGGCCGGGGGCGGGAGCCGGGCTCTGCTGCGGGCCGGGCCCCCACGGCTGGTCCCAGGCCTGGCCGCCGGCCGGGCGGAGGCGGGTGCGGAGGAGGGCGCGGGCCCGCCGGCCGGGTACCCGGCGGTACCGCCCGCCGGGCCCGGCAGCAGGGGTTCGCCGCCGTCGGAGGGCAGCACGATGCCTTCGCGCGCGGGGCGCCGCGAGGGCTCCTCGCCCTGTCCACTCTGCGTCACCGGGACTCCTACGAATGGGGGACCTTCGTCAATCGTCGGCTCACGCTACCGGGTCCCCTGAGCCCCTTGCCACGCCGCACAGGACGCGACCTTCTTCCCTGTGACAGCAGTAACAAAACCGTGCCGCGGCACGCTGTTGATGTCACCTCCGCCACATGCCGCCCGTGTTCACCGCCGGTTCACACCGCCGCGGGCCGCATGTTCACGCGGCCGCCTGGAGGTCGAGCCGCGCCCCGAACTCCCGTACCACCGCCTCCTCCCGGTACGGCTCCAGCCGCTGCTGGAAGTCCTCCAGGTACTCCGAACCGCGGTCCGAGCGCAGGGTGCGCAGCAGTTCCACCGCCTTCAGGCCCGTGCTGCACGCCTCCTCGATCTCGCGCTGCTGCACCTGGGCCGTGGCCAGCAGCACATAGCCGATGGCCCGCCTGCGCGCCCGGGTCTCGGGATGCCCCGCCAGGGACTGCTGGGCGCACCGCGCGGCCGCCTCTGCCTGCCCCAGGTCCCGGTGGCAGTGCGCCAACTCGTCGGCGAGGTAGGCCTCGTCGAAGTGCGCGATCCACGCCGGGTCGTCACCGGAGGCCGCGTCGGCCGCCTCCATCGCGCCGAGCGCGCGCCCGGCCGCCGTCTGCGCGGCCCGTACGTCGCCCATCAGCGCGTGCCCGCGCGCCTCGGCCGCGTGGAACATCGCCTCCGCGCGCGGTGTCACGCGCCCCCGCGCTCCTTCCTGCGCGGCGCGCGCCAACTGTGCGATCTCGCGCGGGTTTCCGAGCTGGGCGGCGAGGTGGCTCATGGACGCGGCCAGCACATAGCCGCCGTACCCGCGGTCGCCCGCGGCCTGCGCCAGCCGCAGCGCCTGGATGTAGTACCGCTGGGCGAGGCCCGGTTGGCCGGTGTCCACGGCCATGTACCCGGCGAGTTCGGTCAGCCGGGCCACGGCGGCGAACAGGTCCCGCCCCACCGCCTCCCGGTAGGACCCGGCGAGCAGGCCGGACACGACGCTGTTGAGGTAGTGCACGACGACCGGCCGCACATGGCCGCTGCCGTACTGGTGGTCCAGGTCGACCAGCGCCTGGGTCATGGCCCGCACGGCCGTGACGTCGGACTGGCCCACCCGCGGCCCGGCGGAGCGCGCCACCTGGGCGTCGGGCGCCGAGATCAGCCAGTCGCGGCTGGGCTCGACCAGCGCGGAGGCGGCGACGGAGGACCCGGAGAGGAAGTCCCGCCGCCCGACGTCGCTGCGCCACAGCTCGCAGACCTGCTCGATGGCCCCCAGTACGGTCGGCGAGAACTGGAGGCCGACGCCGGACGCGAGGTTCTTGCCGTTGGCCATGCCGATCTCGTCGATCGTGACCGTACGGCCGAGCTTGCGGCCCAGCGCCTCGGCGATGATCGCCGGCGCGCGTCCCCGGGGCTGCTGTCCGCGCAGCCAGCGGGCCACGGACGTCTTGTCGTAGCGCAGGTCGAGGCCGTGCTCGGCGCCGCACATGTTGACCCGGCGGGCCAGGCCCGCGTTCGAGCAGCCGGCTTCCTGGATGAGCGCCTGCAGCCGTTCGTTCGGCTGCCGCGCGACGAGAGGCCTTGCGGCCATGGCGTAACCCCTGCTTCATGGCTCGGGTGCCTGCCCACGCACCGAGTTGACGTGTCTTGCGCGTCCGGCTCCCGCGGCCCGGCGGTGAACCCGGGTGCGTGGAACCGGCCGTGAAGATCAATGCCCCGCTCACATGCCGGTGATGCGGGGTTTGCGAGGATTGCCGGGGTGACGGCTGCCGCCGGCCCCAGACCTGGCTACCCAGCTCCCGCCGCGGTTCCTCCCGCGCGCCCCGCCTGTGCACCCATGCGCCCCGGGACCGGCGCGGTGCTCCTCCCCGCGCGCGGAGGAGCCGTAACCCGGGCTGGGCGGCGGAGTTGAGTTCCACGTGGAAGAGACGATCCCGGGCACCCAGACCGCACAGATCCCCCAGCAGCGCGGGACATCGCTGCTGGAGACCGCCGTTCGCTACGCCGAGGAGCGCCACTGGGACGTGTTCCCCGGCACCTGGCTGGAAGCCGCCGACGGGGTGCAGGTCTGCTCCTGCGGCGACCCGGCGTGCGCCGCGCCGGGCGCGCACCCGGCGTCGGCGGACTGGACGAGCCAGGCGACCGGCAGCGCGACCGTCGCCCGGCGGATGTGGCAGCAGCGGCCCACGGCGTCGATCCTGCTGCCCACGGGGCGGACGTTCGACGCGATCGTCGTGCCCGAGACGGCCGGGTTCCTGGCGCTGGCGCGGATGCGGCGGATGGAGCTGACGCTCGGCCCGGTGACGCTGGCGCCGGACCGGCGGATGCGGTTCTTCGTGCTTCCGGGCGCCGCCGCGAAGGTGCCGGAGCTGGTGCGCAAGCTGGGCTGGTCGCCCGTCTCCCTCGACCTGACGGCGCTGGGCGAGGGCGAGTACGTCGCCGCGCCGCCCACACGGTACGGGACGCGGGGGCCGTGCAGTGGGCGTGCCCGCCCACCGCCACGAACCGGTGGCTGCCGGACGTGGAGGAGCTGATCTCCCCGCTGGCCTACGCGTGCGGGCGGGACCGGTAGCCCTCCGGCCCTCCCCCGGCGCTACTCCCCCGTAGGGTTCGAGGTGACGGAGGGAGAAGCGGTGAGTGCTGACGCGGTACGGGTCCGGGGGCTCTGGAAGCGGTTCGGGGAGCAGGTGGCCGTCGGCGGGATCGATCTCGACCTGCCCGCGGGGAAGTTCATCGGGCTCGTCGGGCCGAACGGCGCGGGGAAGACCACCACGCTGTCGATGGTGACCGGGCTGCTCCGGCCGGACCAGGGCACCGTCGAGGTCGTCGGGCACGACGTGTGGCGGGACCCGGCCGAGGTGAAGGCGCGGATCGGGGTGCTGCCGGAGGGCTGCGGCTGTTCGAGCGGCTGTCCGGCCGGGAACTGCTCGCCTACACGGGCCGGCTGCGCGGGCTGCCCGGCGCCGAGGTCGACAAGCGGGCCACCCAGCTCCTCGACCTGCTCGACCTGGCCGGCTCCCAGCACAAGCTGGTCGTCGACTACTCGACCGGCATGCGGAAGAAGATCGGGCTGGCCGCCGCCCTGCTGCACAACCCCGAAGTGCTCTTCCTGGACGAGCCGTTCGAGGGGGTGGACCCGGTGTCCGCGCAGACCATCCGGGGCGTCCTGGAGCGGTACACCGGTTCCGGCGCCACCGTGGTGTTCTCCTCCCATGTGATGGAGCTGGTCGAGTCGCTGTGCGACTGGGTGGCCGTCATGGCCGCCGGCCGCATCAGGGCCACCGGAACGCTCGCCGAAGTGCGCGGCGAGGCGGCCTCGTTGCAGCAGGTGTTCCTCGAACTCGTCGGCGCCGGAGGCCGGGACACCGCCGCAGGACTGGACTGGCTGGGCGGCGGAGGCGCCCGGTGAACACCTCGGTCACGTCCGCCACCCCCACCGCCCCCACCGCTCACGCCGACTCCGTCACCTCCGTCTTCGTACGGCTGAAGCTGGCGCTGCTGCGCAACGGGCTGCGGCAGTCCGGCGGGCGCCGGGCCGCCTACATCGCCTCCGCCGCCGTCGTCCTGCTCTTCACCGCGCTCCAGCTGATCGGGCTGATCGCGCTGCGCGGGCACGCCCACGCCGACGCCCTGATCGTGCTGCTGGTGGCGGTCCTGGGCCTGGGCTGGGCCGTGATGCCGCTGTTCTTCCCCGGCGGGGACGAGACGCTGGACCCGACCCGGCTGGTGATGCTGCCGCTGCGGCCCCGCCGCTGGTGCGGGCCCTGCTCGTGGCCTCGCTGGTCGGCATCGGTCCGCTGTTCACGCTGTGCATGCTCGTCGGTTCGGTGATCGCGGTCGCCCGCGGCGGGGCGGCGTTCGCCGTGGGCGTCGTCGCCGTCGCCCTGGCGCTGCTGGTGTGCGTGGCGCTCGCCCGGGCCGTCGCCGCCGCCAACGTACGGCTGCTGACCAGCCGCAAGGGACGGGATCTGGCCGTGCTGAGCGGACTGGTCGTCGCGATCGGCGCGCAGTTCGTCAACTTCGGCGTCCAGCGGCTCGGCTCCTCGGGCCTCGGCCAGCTCGATCCGGCCGCCGACGTGCTGCGCTGGCTGCCGCCCGCCTCCGCGATCGGCGCGGTGGACGCGGTGAGCGAGGGGGCGTACGGCGTGGCGGCCGCGCAGCTCGCGCTGACCGCTGCCGTGCTCGCCGCGCTGCTGTGGGTGTGGGCCCGGCACCTGACGCGGCTGATGACCGCGCCCGACGGCTCCACGCTCCGGACGGGCGGCCGGCCCGAGCGGGAGCGCACCTCCACCGGCCTGGCCCGGCTGCTCCCGGCGGGCCGCACCGGCACGGTCATGGAGCGCACCCTGCGGTACGTGTGGCGCGACCCGAAGACCAAGGCGGCCTGGGTGACGTCGCTGGCGATCGGCCTGATCGTTCCCGTGTTCAACGCCTGGCAGGGCACCGGCTCCGTCTACTTCGCCTGCTTCGCCGCCGGGATGCTCGGCATCCAGATGTACAACCAGTTCGGGCAGGACACGTCCGCGTTCTGGATGGTCGCGATGACGATCTCCTCGCCCCGGGACGCCTACGTGGAGCTGCGCGCCCGCGCCCTCGCCCTGCTGCTGATCACCCTGCCGTACGCCGCGTTCGTCACCGTCCTGACCACCGCCATGCTCGGCGACTGGCGGACCCTGCCGGAGGCGCTGGGGCTGTCCTTCGCGCTGCTCGGCGCGATGCTCGCGACCGGCGCCTGGACCTCGGCCCGCTTCCCGTACTCCATTCCGCAGGAGGGCCACAAGAACGTGGCCCCGGTCAGGTCGGGCTCGCCTGGATCTCCATCTTCGGCGGGATGGTCGCCGCGGCCCTGCTGTGCGCCCCGGTCATCGCGCTCACGATCTGGCTGAACGTGAGCGCGGGCGGCGACGACCTGGTGTGGCTGGTGCTGCCGGTGGGCGTGGTCTACGGCGCGGCGCTGACCCTGCTCGGGCTGCGGCTGGCCGCGCCGCGGACGGCCGAGCGGCTGCCGGAGATCCTGACGGCGGTCAGCAAGGCGTGAGGGCGGGCGGCCGCTCGGCGTGGCGGCGGCGGGCGCAGGGGGCCGCTCAGCCGGGCAGCGGCGGACGCAGGGGCGGCCGCTCAGCCGGGCAGCGGCGGACGCAGGGTGTCGAGGAACGGCTCGACCGCGGCGCGCCAGGCGTCGGGCTGGTCGTAGTGGACCAGGTGGCCGGCGTCGGCGATCTCGGCGTACCGGCCGCGCGGCAGGACGCGGACCATCTCCTGGGCCTCCGCGCGGCCCAGCTCGCCGTCGAGGCCGCGCACCACCAGGGTGGGGCACCGCACCTGGGCCAGCTCCTCCCAGTGGGCGTCGTAGACCCAGGACTCGCGGAGGCGAGCATCTGCTCGGGCGCGAAGACGGGCCGCCAGCCGTCCGGGACTCGGCCATCACCTCGGCGTAGAACTCGCCGCGGGCCGGATTGGGCCGCTCCATCCAGGGGTCGTCCTCGCCGAACCACTTGCGGACGTCGGCGAGCGTGGCGAAGGGAGGGGCCAGGCGCGGAACCATTCGGCCCACTCCCGCTGGGAGGCGGCGCCCAGGGCGGAGGCCCGCATGTCGCAGATGACCAGCCCGTGGACCAGGTCGGGGCGTTTGGCGGCGAGCTGCCAGGCGGTGAGGGCGCCCATGGCGTGCCCGATGAGGACGGCCGGGCCGAGGCCGAGCTGTTCGAGGGCGGCCTCGGCGTCCTCGACGTAGGCGTCCCGGGTGTAGGCGGAGCGGGCGGCCGGCTTGTCGCTGCGGCCGTGACCGCGCTGGTCCAGGGCGACGGCGCGGTGGCGGGCGGAGAGCCAGCGGGCGGTCGCCGCCCAGTGCGAGGCGCGGCCCATCAGGCCGTGCAGTAACAGCACGCCGGGCGGCCGGGCGCCGTCGCCGGCCCCGGGTGCCTCGTCCGGCGCCCGGCCGGTCCTCGCCGGGTCGGTCCCGGCAGGGTCGGTCCTGGGCGGGTCGGTCCTGGGCGGGTCGGTCTTGGGAGGGTCGCCGAACTCCCAGGCGGCCAGGCGTACGCCGCCCGTCCCGATCACGTCGATGCGTCGCGCCATTGGTTGGCACCCCCAAGCTCTGCTCGGACCACCCGCCGCCCGTCGGGCGTCCGGTCCTGAACCGTGTCCTGCCGTGCTGCCGCCGGCGCTGTGGCCGCGGGCGGCCGTCCTGCCGTGCGTGGTGCTCTCGTGCTGGTGGATCCGTCGTGCCGTGGTGCTGCCGTCCGGTGGTGCTGTCGTCCCGTCGGGCCGCGGTGACGTCCGCGGCCCCGGGGCTCGAACGCGCTTTCCCGCAGCCGGCCGTCGACCCGCAGGCTATCGAACCTCTATTCGAAAATGCGGCACCGGCAGGCAACACCCCTCATTCGAGTGACAGCCTCCGGGGATTGACCGCCGCCGCCGAGGGGAGATCTTCAGCGGGAGGCGGACCGCTCGGGGAAACCGGTCCGAGGGAATGACCCTGAGAGCTCGGGGCTCCGGGTCAGCACAGGGGAGGACAGGCCCCGGCGCCGCTCAGCGCCGGGGCCCTCTGTCGTCTTCACGGCACCCCACCCCCTCGTCGCGCCCGCTCCCCTCCCCACGGGGCCCGGCGACATCGCTGTCGGGCCACGGGCCGGGAGCACCCGCGTCACATGCCTCGGCGACAGCCTCGCACGCGCGGCCTGCGGGCGCTGCCGTTCGGTTCACGCAAGCGCGGAATCGACGGGAATCGCAACGCGCCCGAAACGTCGCGGGCCGGCGGGGCGGTCCCCCGCGGTGGGCGGACCGGCGTCCCGCGAGGAGCCGGCGTCCTGCGCGCGGGGGTCAGCGCTTGGCGACGAACACGTGGGAGGCGACGTCCGACTCCAGCTCGGCCGCCTCGCCGCCGCTGCCGACGAGCACGCCGCCGGCCGACTCCGTCACGCTCACCACCGAACCGGGCTGCACGCCCGCGCGCCGCAGGGTGTACATCAGCTGGGCGTCGGTCTGGATCGGCTCGCCGATGCGGCGCACGACGACGGTCTTGCCCTCCGCGCCGGGGTCGAGGTCGGCGAGGGACACCATGCCCTCGTCGAGGAACGGGTCGGCGCCGTCCTTCTCGCCCAGCTCCTCCAGGCCCGGGATCGGGTTGCCGTACGGCGACTCGGTCGGGTGGCGCAGCAGCTCCAGCACGCGGCGCTCGACGGCCTCGCTCATCACGTGCTCCCAGCGGCAGGCCTCGGCGTGCACCTGCTCCCACTCCAGGCCGATCACGTCCACGAGCAGGCACTCGGCGAGGCGGTGCTTGCGCATCACGCGCGTGGCCAGCCGGCGTCCCTCGTCGGTGAGCTCCAGGTGGCGGTCGCTGGCGACGGACACCAGGCCGTCGCGCTCCATCCGGGCCACCGTCTGGCTGACCGTCGGTCCGCTCTGGTCGAGCCGCTCGGCGATCCGGGCACGCATGGGGACCACACCTTCCTCCTCCAGCTCGAGGATGGTGCGGAGATACATCTCCGTGGTGTCGATCAGTCCGGACATACGTGCCCCTCGATGAGATCTGCCGCGGGCTGGTCGGCCCCGGCGCGTGCGCTGGCCCTGCATCCAATTCTGACGCATACGACTGACAACCGTGCGGCCCCTCGGGAACGCGGGGTGGCAGAGGGCGCCGGGAAGGGCCGCAGGGGGTGCCGGGAACCGCGTGGGCGGGCGCACCGGCTGTGCCGTATTGACACCGCGTTGGTCCGGACCGCACCGTGATCCGCGACACCGCCTTTCCGAAGGGGACCCCATGAGCGACCGCACGCCGGCCGGCCAGTTCCTCGACGCGGCGATCGACCTGCTGCACCGTGTCCGCGACGAGGAGGCCGCCGGCATCGAGGCGGCGGGCACGCTGCTCGCCGACACCGTGGAGCGGGGCGGCCGGCTCTTCGCCTTCGGCGCGGGTCACTCCTCCCTGGCCGCGCAGGACATCGTCTACCGCGCCGGGGGCTGGCCCTGATGAACCTGCTCGCCGCTCCCGGCGTCGTCGGTGTCGACGTGATGCCCGCCACGCTCGGCTCCGCCCTGGAGCGGGTCGACGGCCTTGCGGGCGCGGTCCTGGACTCGTCCCCGGTCCGCGAGGGCGACGCGCTGGTGATCGTCTCGCTGTCCGGGCGCAACGCTCTTCCGGTCGAGATGGCCCTGAACGCCCGTGCCCTGGGCGTCAAGGTCATCGGCGTGACGTCCGTGGCGTACGCCGCGCAGACGAAGTCCCGGCACGCCTCCGGGTCGTTCCTGAAGGACCACTGCGACATCGTGCTCGACTCGAAGATCGCCGTCGGGGACGCGGAGCTGAGCCTGGACACCGTCCCGGCGCCCTTCGCGCCGGCCTCCACCGTCGTCACCACGGCCCTCCTCCAGGCCGTGATGGCCACCACGGCCGCCGCCCTCGCCGACCGCGGGATCGAGCCCCCGCTGCTGCGCTCGGGCAACGTCGACGGCGGCCACGAATGGAACGGCCGCGTGCTGGAGCAGTACCGCGACCGGATCTTCTACCGTCACTGACCCTGACGGGGCGCCCACCGGCTCCCCGAACCGGACCGAGCCGCCCGCCCGCCGCCCCGCCGGCCGCCGAAAGCCCGCCGGCCCGGGCGCCGGTACGTGCGCCGGCCCTTCCCCGCCGTCCCGGCGCCTACGGCCCGTCGGCCGTGCCGGCCAGGTCCAGGGCCGCTGCGATGCGGGCCGCGACGTCCTCGGCGTACGTCGCGTCGGACCGTTCGAACGGGCTGCGTCCGCTGCTCCGCAGGAACGTCAGGACGCCGAGCGTCCGCCCCCGGCTGCGCAGCACCGCGCACAGGGCGTGCACCGCGTCCTCGGGCCACTGCCGGGCCGCCGCCCACTCGCGTGCCCGGTCCGGCGCCATCGCCCCGGCACTCGCCCGCACCGACCCGGCGCGCTCCGCGCACTGCACCGCCGGGTGTCCCTCGCCGTACCGCACCGGCAGCCCCGTCGCGCCGGGCGGCAGGCCCGGTCCCGGTGCCCCGGCCGGTGTCGCGGCCACCCGGACCAGCCGGACCGGGCCCGTCGTCTCGCCGTCGGCCCGTGCCCCGCCGGCCACCCGGTCGATCAGCGCGTGGTCGGCGAACCCGGCGAGCGCGAAGTCCAGGTGCACGGTGGCCGCCTCGGCGGGGTCCTCGCACTCGGCCGCCGCGCGCGCCGCGCGGTGCAGCTGGCTGGTGCGGAAGCGCAGCAGCGACGCCTCCTGCTCGCCCTGCTTGGCGTCCGTGACGTCCTGGAACAGCCAGCCGACGCCGAGCGGCACCGGTTCCTCCGCCAGCGGCGAGGCCAGCCGCAGGAAGCCGCTGCGCCAGCAGCGCCGCCGGTCGCCCTCCGGGGTGCGCACGCTCACCCAGATCTCCGTCGGCGCGGGCGGCGCGCCCTCGGCCAGCACATGCGTGAGCGCGCTCTCCAGCTCCTCCACGCCCTGGGACAGCAGCTCGCCCAGCGGTCTGCCCAGCACCGCCGTGCGCCCCGGCCCAGCGACCGGGCCGCGTGCGCGTTGACCACCGCGGGCCGCAGGTCGGCGTCGACCAGGACGACACCCCAGCTCGCGTCCTCGAACAGGGCCTCGCTCAGCGCGATGGACCGCTCCAGGTCGATCTGGGCGTGCACCTCGCTGAACGCGCAGTACAGGCCCGCCGGCTCGCCGTCCGGTCCGCGCACGGCCGCCGACTGGGTGCGCACCAGCACCCGCCCGCCGTCCTTGGTCAGCAGCGCGAACTCGTGCACCTGCCGCCCCGGCGACCGCATCGCGGACAGCAGCCGCCCCTCGACCTCCTCGGCGTCCGCGGTGCGCACGGCCCACCCGGCGAAGCCCTGCCGGCCCACCGCCTCGGCGGCCGTCCAGCCGAGGATGCGCTCCGCCTCGCGGTTCCAGTGCGTGATGACGCCGTCCGCGTCGAAGGCGCACAGGGCCGCGTCCATCCCGTCGAGGAGCGCGGCGAGCAGATCCGCGCCGTCGCGCTCGGGCTCGGGCTCGGGACCGGGCTCGGGCCGGCCGGGATCGGGCCGCTCCGGCTCGTCCGGTCCCAGCTCGTCCGTGGTCCCCTACGCCGGGAAGCACTCACCTGGACCCCCTGCAGGCTGTGTCCGCCGTACGGAACGTCGGTATCCTCACTGGCCTTCATTCAACTCGAACGTGACGCAGCCCACACCCGGTTCCCGCAAGATTGCGGGAATCGTTGTACGGCGGAGACCCGGCATACGCCGCTGTCACCAGCACCGTCGCCTCCGGTGGCCGTCCGGTCACGGGCCGCCGGGCACCAGCCGGAGGTCGACCCACTCGGCGCTCTCCCCGTCGAGGACGTACCGCTCCCGCTCGGCGAAGCCGCGCGCCGCGGCGAACCGCAGCCCGTCGCCGTTGGCGGCCAGCACGACCGTCTC
The DNA here is from genome assembly GCA_003248315.1 of Streptomyces sp. SW4. GTDB lineage: Bacteria > Actinomycetota > Actinomycetes > Streptomycetales > Streptomycetaceae > Streptomyces. The sequence goes on along the minus strand of QKWM01000004.1, from coordinate 2,618,725 downwards.
GACGGCGCCGGCGCCCTGCTCGCGCGCGTGCCGCAGGCCCCGCTCGTACAGGGCGGCGCCGATCCCCCGCCCCGGAAGGCGGGCAGCACCCGGGCGATCACCGTCGCCACCCGCTCCTCGCCCTCCGGCGGCCGGACCGTCGAGCAGCCCACGAGGACGTCGTCGAGGTAGGCGTTCTCCAGCAGGTACCGCCGGCCGCGCTCGCGGACCTCCTCGGGGACATCGCGGCGGGCGGCACGATCGTGTTGTGCACGTGCCGCCAGTCGCGCAGGGCGTCCTCGCCGTCGGCGCGCTCGATCCGCAGCCGCCCGGTCGCGTCCCCCGGCGCGCGTACACCTCGATCTCGATCCGCATCCGCTCGTCCGCGAGCCCGCACACCATCATGGTGGCGGCCGGCCGCACCTCCCCGAACGCCCGCCGCAGCACCGGCCAGCACGGCTCGAAGTCCGCCCGGTCGGGCAGCAGGTACCGCACCCGCACCACGTCCGCGAAGGTGCACCCGGCCTCCGCCAGCGCCGCCCCGATGTTGCGCAGGCACTGCGCGGCCTGCTCCACGACGTCGTCGGAGATCGTCATGGTGGCGTAGTCGTACCCGGTCGTCCCCGACACGTGGACCCAGTCCCGTCGACGACGGCCCGGGCGTACCCGATCCGCTCCTCGAACACCGATCCGCTGACGATCGCCCGTCGTTCCCGCCCTTGGTCATGCGGCAACGCTAGCGGTTCGGAAAAACCCGTTGCCCGGGCGCCGGGGGGATTCCTAGGGTGTGGAGCACACGAGAAGGGAGGTGGTTCGGCAGATGTATGGAAACCGGACGCGTGAGGTGGCTGCGGGCTAGCGGTCCGCCACCACATCGAGTGCGGTGCCGGACCAGCACGTGAGCGACGCGTGCAGCCGGCCCAATCCCCAGCAGTCACCCGACCCGCGAGTCGCCGGTACGTCCGGCCGGCTCCTCTCCGGAGGAACCAGACTCGCGGGTCGTCTGCGTTCGTCGCGCCGGAAGGATCAGCCGGTGATGTCCGCGTAGCCCTCGATCTCGCGCGGGTCGCGGGGGCCCGGGCCGACGTAGCGGGCCGAGGGGCGGACCAGGCGGCCGGTGCGCTTCTGCTCCAGGATGTGCGCCGACCAGCCGGCGGTGCGGGCGCAGGTGAACATGGACGTGAACATGTGCGCCGGGACCTCGGCGAAGTCCAGGACGATGGCCGCCCAGAACTCGACGTTGGTGGCCAGGACGCGGTTAGGGCGCCGGTTGTGCAGCTCCTCCAGGGCCGCCTTCTCCAGGGCCTCGGCGACCTCGAAGCGGGGCGCGCCCAGTTCGCGGGCGGTGCGGCGCAGGACGCGGGCGCGCGGGTCCTCGGCGCGGTAGACGCGGTGGCCGAAGCCCATCAGGCGCTCGCCCTGGTCCAGGGTCTTCTTCACGTACGCCTCGGCGTCCCCGGTGCGTTCGATCTCCTCGATCATGTGCAGGACGCGGGAGGGGGCGCCGCCGTGCAGGGGGCCGGACATGGCGCCGACGGCCCCGGAGAGGGCGGCGGCGACGTCCGCGCCGGTGGAGGCGATGACGCGGGCGGTGAAGGTGGAGGCGTTCATGCCGTGTTCGGCGGCCGAGGTCCAGTAGGCGTCGACGGCCTTGACGTGCTTGGGGTCGGGCTCGCCCCGCCAGCGGATCATGAAGCGCTCGACGACGGACTGCGCCTTGTCGATCTCCCGCTGCGGGACCATGGGCAGGCCCTGGCCGCGGGCGGACTGGGCGACGTAGGACAGGGCCATGACGGCGGCGCGGGCGAGGTCCTCGCGGGCCTGCTCGGCGTCGATGTCGAGGAGCGGTTTCAGGCCCCAGACGGGGCGAGCATCGCCAGCGCCGACTGGACGTCGACCCGGATGTCGCCGGAGTGGACGGGGATGGGGAAGGGCTCCGCGGGCGGCAGGCCGGGGTTGAAGGCGCCGTCGACGAGCAGGCCCCAGACGTTGCCGAAGGAGACGTGCCCGACCAGGTCCTCGATGTCGACGCCCCGGTAGCGGAGGGCGCCGCCCTCCTTGTCCGGTTCGGCGATCTCCGTCTCGAACGCGACGACTCCTTCGAGTCCGGGTACGAAGTCGGACATCAGGCGGCTCCTCGTGGTCGTGATCGTGTGTGTGGCGGCACGCGCACGTGCGGGTGCGTCGTGGTCGCCTCCGTCCTGGATCCACGGTCGTCGTGCCACGACTCGCGGTCCGGGCGGTCACCCCTGTGATGCCCCGCACCGCCGGCGGTCATCCGGACGGGACGGTCACAGCACGATATCCCCGGGTGTCACCTTTGGGGAGTGGCTACGGCACTCAGTGCCAGGGCGTGACGTAGACCACCGTCGCGGCCGGGCGGCGGGCGGGATGCGGCAGGATGACGGCGTGACCGATCGAGACGCCGTCCCCGCCGACTCCGCCGCGCCCGCGGCTCCCGCCGTTCCGTTCGATCTGGCCTCGATGCGCAAGCAGTACCGGGCCGAGGGCCTGTCCGAGAGCGAGCTGGCCGCGACACCCGTCGAGCAGTTCGCGCGCTGGTTCAAGCAGGCCGCCGTGGACGGGGCCTGTTCGAGCCCAACGCGATGATCGTGTCCACGGCGGACGCCGCGGGCCGGCCCAGTTCCCGGACGGTGCTGCTGAAGCACTTCGACGGCGAGGGCTTCGTCTTCTACACCAACTACGACTCCCGCAAGGCGCGCGAGATCGACGCGAACCCCTGGGTCTCGCTGCTGTTCCCCTGGCATCCGATGGCACGGCAGGTGATCGTCACCGGGTCCGCCCGGCGCACCGGGCGGGACGAGACGGCCGCGTACTTCCGGACCCGGCCGCACGGCTCCCAGCTCGGCGCGTGGGCCAGCGCCCAGTCCTCCGTGGTGGGCTCGCGCGGCGAGCTCGACGCCGCGTACGCCGAGCTGGCGGCGCGGTATCCGGAGGGCGAGCAGGTGCCGGTGCCGCCGCACTGGGGCGGGTTCCGGGTGGTGCCGGACTCGGTGGAGTTCTGGCAGGGCGGGAGAACCGGCTGCACGACCGGCTGCGGTACGTGGCGCAGCCGGACGGCTCGTGGCGGGTGGAGCGGCTCAGCCCCTGACCGGGTCTCCGGGCTCCCCGGGCCGGCTCAGGGCGTCGTCCAGCAGGCGGGCCCACTGCTCGACCACCCGTTCCCGGCGGGCGGTGTCGTCGGTGAGGAGGTTGGCGAGGCCCAGGCCGCGGGCCATGTCGAGGAAGCCCTGCACGGTCTCGCGGACGCCGGGGCGGGACTCGTCGGCGCCGAGCAGCTCCACGGCGATGCGGTGGGTCTCCCGGCCGACGCGGGCCTCCAGCTCGGTCACCCTGCCCCGCAGCTGGTCCTCGTTGGAGGCGGCGACCCACAGGTGGAGGGCGGCGCGGAAGAGGGGCCGGTGTAGAGGTCGACGAGGGCGGCCACCACCGCCCGGCGGTCGGCGGCCGAGGCGCCCTCGGGGAAGACGGCGCGCAGGGCGGTGGAGCGTTCCTCGGCGACGTACTCGACGGCGGCGGTGAACAGGTCCTCGCGGGTCGGGAAGTGGTGCTGGGCGGCGCCCGGGAGACTCCGGCGCGCTCGGCGACGACGGAGACCGTGGAGCCCGCCCAGCCGTGTTCGGCGAGGCAGGCCACGGCGGCTTCCAGGAGCCGCTGCCGGGTGACCCGGCTGCGGTCCTGCTTGGGGACGCGTTCCGCACGGTCGACCGCGCTCACGGCACCGTTCACACCACCCATTCCGGATCCCGTCGCTCGAGGAAGGCCGTCATCCCCTCGCGGGCCTGCGCGGAGGAGAACAGCCGGGCCGAGAGCGCGGTCAGGCCGGCCGCGTCCCGGTCGAAGGCTTCCAGCACCCTAGCCGTGAGCAGCCGTTTCGTCTCGGCCAGGGCCTCGGGTGAGGCGCGGCGCACACCGTCCAGGACGGGTTCCAGTACGGCGTCGACGTCGTCGCCGGCCGCCGTGAGCAGGCCGATGCGGGCGGCCTCGGCGGCGTCGAAGCGCTCGCCGGTGAGGTAGTAGCGGGCGAGGGCGCGCGGGTCGGTGCGGGGCAGCACGGGCAGGGAGATCACGGCGGGCGCGACACCGATGCGGACCTCCGTGAAGGCGAACGTCGCCGTGTGCGCGGCCGCCGCGATGTCGCAGGCCGCGAGGAGGCCGAGGCCGCCGGCGCGGACGTGGCCGGTGACGCGGGCGACGACGGGCTTGGGCAGTTCCACGAGCTGCCGGAGCAGGGCGACGAGGGCGTCCGGGTCGGGCGGGTCGCGCAGGTCGGCGCCGGCGCTGAAGGTGGTGCCGGTGTGGGCGAGGACGACGGCGCGGACGCCGGTGTCCGCGCCGGCCTCGGTGAGGGCGCCGGCCAGCTCGCCGACGAGGGCGGCGGACAGGGCGTTGCGGTTGTGCGGGGAGTCGAGGGTGAGGGTCTCGACGCCCCGGGCGCGGCTGCGGGCGATCACCGGCGCCCCCGCAGTTCGCGGCGGAGGATCTTCCCGCTGGCCGCCCTCGGGACGGCGTCGAGGAAGGAGACCCGGCGGACGCGTTTGTAGGGGGCGACGCGTTCGGCGACGTACATCATGACCTCGTTCTCGGTCAGCTCCCCGGCGTCCCGCCGGCGCACGACGTGGGCGTGGGGGATCTCGTTGCCGTCGTCGTCCGGGGCGCCGACGACGGCGGCGTCGGCGATGCCGGGGTGGGTGAGGAGCAGCGCCTCCAGTTCGGCGGGCGCGACCTGGAAGCCCTTGTACTTGATCAGTTCCTTCACGCGGTCGACGACGAACAGCCAGCCGGCGTCGTCGACGTGGCCGACGTCCCCGGTGTGCAGCCATCCGTCGGCGTCGATCATCGCGGCGGTGGCGTCGGGGCGGCCCAGGTAGCCCTTCATGACCTGGGGCCGCGGATGAGGATCTCGCCGGACTCGCCGGGGCCGAGGTCCTTGCCGGGGTCGTCGAGGGAGACGATGCGCATCTCGGTGCCGGCGATGAGCTTGCCGACGGTTCCGGGCGGCGCCTCGCGCATGGCGTCCAGCGGCACGACGTGGGTGCCCGGGGAGAGTTCCGTCATGCCGTAGGCCTGGCCGATGGGCGGCAGGCCCAGCCGCCGGGAGCAGGCGGCGGCCAGGCCGGCGTCCAGGGGGCGGCGGCGCTGACGATGTACCGCAGCGAGGACAGGTCGTAGTCGGCGACCAGGGGGTGCTTGGCGAGGGCCAGGACGATCGGCGGGGCGACGAACAGGCCGGTGATGCGGTGGTTCTGGATGGCCGCGAGGAACTGCTCCAGGTCGAAGCGGGGCAGGACGACGACGGTGGCGCCCTGCCGCAGGGGCGCGTTCATCAGGGCGGTGAGCCCGTAGATGTGGAAGAAGGGCAGCACCGCCAGGATGCGGTCGCCCGGGACGGCCGGCATGGCCGGTGCGAGCTGGGCGAGGTTGGTGGCGATCTGCCGGTGGGTGAGCATCACGCCCTTGGGGACACCGGTCGTGCCCGAGGAGTACGGAAGGGCGGCGACGTCCTCGGCCGGGTCGACGGCGACGGACGGTTCGGGCGCGGTGGAGGCCAGCATGTCGATGAGGGAGCGGTGGCCGGGTGCGCTGTCGCAGACGAAGATCTCCTCGATCCCGCCGGCGGTCTCGGCGGCCCTGCGGGCGGTGTCCAGCAGCGCGGAGACGGTGACGATCCAGCGGGCCGAGCAGTCCTGGAGCTGTTTGCCGAACTCCTCGGCCGTGGCGAGCGGGTGCACGGTGGTGACCGAGGCACCCGCGCGCGTGGCGGCGTAGAAGGCGAGGGGAAGGCGATCGTGTTGGGGCTGTGCAGGGCGAGGACGTCGCCCTTGCGGACACCGGCCTCGGCGAGGGCGGCGGCGACGCGCCGGTGGAACCGGTCCACCTGCTCGTACGAGAGGGTGGTGCCGTCCGTGCCGTCGATCAGCGCCGGGGCGGAGCCGAACTCGGGGCGCGGGCCAGGACGGCGTCGTGGATGGGCAGGTCGACGGGCGGGATGTCGGCGTACTCGCTGCGGAACACGGTTCCTCCTCGCACAACGCTGTGCCGGGTCAGTACGACTTGGGCAGGCCCAGGGTCTGGTGGGAGACGTAGTTGAGGATCATCTCCCGGCTCACCGGCGCGATACGGGCCACGCGCGCGGCCGTGATCAGGCGGGCGAGGCCGAACTCCCGGGTGAGGCCGTTGCCGCCGAGGGTGTGCACGGCCTGGTCGACGGCCTTCACGCAGGCCTCGCCGGCGGCGTACTTGGCCATGTTGGCGGCCTCGCCGGCGCCGATGTCGTCACCGGCGTCGTAGAGGTGGGCCGCCTTCTGCATCATCAGGCGGGCGAGTTCGAGGTCGATGTGGGCCTGGGCGAGGGGTGGGCGATGGCCTGGTGGGCGCCGATGGGGGTCTTCCAGACCGTGCGTTCGCGGGCGTAGGCGAGGGCCTTGCCGAGGGCGTACCGCCCCATGCCGATCGCGAAGGCCGCGGTCATGATGCGTTCGGGGTTGAGGCCGGCGAAGAGCTGGAGCAGGCCGGCGTCCTCTCCCCACTGCCGAGAGCATGGGCGGTGCCCCACCGACGAGGGCGTCGGCGGGGAGCCGTACGTCGTCGAGGGTCAGCTCGAACTGCTTCTCGGCGGCGTCGAGTTCCATGTCGATCTGCCGGCGCTCGAAGCCGGGGGTGTCGCGGGGGACGATGAACAGACAGGGCTTGAGCCTGCCGGTGCGGGCGTCCTCGGTGCGGCCGACGACGAGGGTGGCGTCGGCTATGTCGACGCCGCTGACGAAGACCTTGCGGCCGGTGAGGGTCCAGTCGCCGGTGTCGCCGTCGCGGCGGGCGGTGGTGGTGATGCGGTGGCTGTTGGAGCCGGCGTCGGGCTCGGTGATGCCGAAGGCCATGAGGCGGGTGCCGTCGGCCAGGCCGGGGAGCCATTCCCGTTTCTGGGCGTCGGTGCCGAAGCGGGCGATGACGGTGCCGCAGATCGCCGGGGAGACGATCATCATCAGCAGGGGGTTGCCGGCGGCGCCCATCTCTTCGAGGACCAGGGAGAGTTCGGCGATGCCGCCGCCTCCTCCGCCGTATGCCTCCGGCAGGTTGACGCCGATGTAGCCGAGCTTGGCGGCCTCTTGCCAGAAGGACTTGTTGTCGCCGGTGGGGTGGCTTCGGGCGAAGGAGGACACCGCCGCGCGGAGGGCTTTGTGCTCTTCGGATTCGATGAGGGTGGTCATGCGGCTCCTTTGGCTGCGGGCTTCGTCGTGGCTTGTCGCGCGGTTCCCCTCGCCCCTAGGTCTCTCGGACCACCGCCAGCACAGAGCCCACCGTCACCTGCTGACCGGGTACGGCGTGCAGGGTCGTGAGCGTGCCGGTGGCCGGGGCGGTGATCTTGTGTTCCATCTTCATCGCCTCCAGCCAGAGGAGGGGTTGGCCCGCTCGGACGGCGGTCCCCTCGGTCAAACCCTCCGCGACGCGGACGACCGTGCCCGGCATGGGGGCGAGAAGCGATCCCGGGGCGTGCTGGGCGGCGGGGTCGGGGAAGCGGGGCAGGGCGGTGAGGACGGTGGTGTTCACGTGGACCCGGTCGCCGTAGCGGGCGACCTCGTAGCGGCGCCGGACGCCGTCGGTCTCCAGGACGACGAGGTGGGCGTCGGCGTGGACGACGCGTACGCCGTCGGCGGTGAGGCCGGTGCGGGTGTGGTGGTAGCGCACCTCGTGCTCCTCGCCGGCCATGGCGTACCGCTTGACCTGCGGCTGGGACGGGACGTTCCGCCAGCCGCCGAACCGGGAGCGGCCGTGGGCGTCGGCGAGGGCGGCGGCCAGCGGCGCCAGGGGGTCCGGGGCCGGTGCGGTCAGGTCGGCCAGGTGGCGGTCGTAGAAGCCGGTGTCCATGCAGGCGGTCGTGAACTCCTCGTGCCGCAAGGAGCGGACGAGGAGGTCGCGGTTGGTGGCCGGGCCGTGGATCGCCGCCCGTTCCAGGGCGCCGGCGAGCCGGCGGATCGCCTCCGCGCGGGTGGGCGCGTGGGCGACGGCCTTGGCGAGCATCGGGTCGTAGTGGACGCCGATGTCGTCGCCGTCGCCGTATCCGGTGTCGAGGCGGACGCCGGGGACGGCGAGGCGGTGCAGCCGGCCGGTCTGCGGGGCCCAGCCGGCGGCCGGGTCCTCGGCGTACAGGCGGGCCTCGACGGCGTGGCCGCGCGCGCGGGGCGGCTCGGCGTCGAGGGCGTGGCCCTCGGCGACGCGGAGCTGGAGGGCGACCAGGTCGACGCCGTACACGGCCTCGGTGACGGGGTGTTCGACCTGGAGGCGGGTGTTCATCTCCAGGAAGTGGGCCGTGCCGTCGGCGGCGACGAGGAACTCGACGGTCCCGGCGCCGACGTAGGAGACGGCGCGGGCGGCGCGGACCGCCTGCGCGTACAGGTCCTGGGTCAGGGCCTCGGTCAGGCCGGGCGCGGGGCCTCCTCGATCACCTTCTGGTGGCGGCGCTGGAGGGAGCAGTCGCGGGTGCCGAGCGCCCACACCGTGCCGTGGGTGTCGGCGAGGATCTGCACCTCGACGTGGCGGCCGTTCTCGACGTAGGGCTCGACGAAGACCTCTGCGTCGCCGAAGGCGCTCGCGGCCTCCGCGCGGGCGGCCGTCAGCTCGGCGTCGAGGTCGGCGAGCCGCCGCACGATCCGCATGCCGCGTCCGCCGCCGCCGGCCGCCGCCTTCACCAGCACCGGCAGATCGGCCTCGGTGACCTCCTTCAGGGGCTCGATGCCGAGCAGTTCCTTGGCGCGGGTCTTGGACGCCATGGCCTCGATCGCCTCCGGCGGCGGCCCGATCCAGGTCAGGCCGGCGTCGAGGACGGCCCGCGCGAAGCCGGCGTTCTCGGAGAGGAAGCCGTAGCCGGGGTGGACGGCGTCGGCGCCGGCGTCGAGGGCGGCCTTCACGACCGCCTCGCCGCGCAGGTACGTCTCGGCGGGCGTCGCCCCGGGAGCCGTACGGCCGTGTCGGCCACGCGCGTGTGGAGGGCGTGGGCGTCGGCGTCGGAGAAGACGGCGGCCGTGCGGATGCCCAGTTCGCGGCAGGTGCGGAAGATCCGGCAGGCGATCTCGCCCCGGTTGGCGACGAGGACGGAAGCGATCATGGGTTCCCTCACATCCGGAAGACGCCGAAGCCACCCCGCGCGCCCTGGTAGGGGGCGGTGTGGATCGCGGACAGGCACAGGCCGAGGACGGTGCGGGTGTCGCGCGGGTCGATGACGCCGTCGTCGTACAGCCGCCCCGACAGGAACATGGGCAGCGACTCGGACTCGATCTGCTGCTCCACCATGGCGCGCAGCGCCGCGTCGCCCTCCTCGTCGTACGGCTGTCCCTTCGCGGCGGCCGACTGGCGGGCCACGATGGAGAGCACGCCGGCGAGCTGCTGCGGGCCCATGACGGCGGACTTGGCGCTGGGCCAGGCGAAGAGGAAGCGGGGTCGTAGGCGCGTCCGCACATGCCGTAGTGGCCGGCGCCGTAGGAGGCGCCCAGGAGGACGGAGAGGTGGGGCACGCGGCTGTTGCTGACCGCGTTGATCATCATGGCGCCGTGCTTGATGATGCCGCCCTGCTCGTACTCCTTGCCGACCATGTAGCCGGTGGTGTTGTGGAGGAACAGCAGGGGGATGTCGCGCTGGTTGGCGAGCTGGATGAACTGGGCGGCCTTCTGCGACTCCTCGCTGAACAGCACCCCCGGGCGTTGGCGAGGATGCCGACCGGGTAGCCGTGCAGGCTGGCCCAGCCGGTCGTCAGGCTCGTCCCGTACAGCGGTTTGAACTCGTCGAAGTCGGAGGCGTCGACGATCCGGGCGATCACCTCGCGCGGGTCGAAGGGGGCCTTGAGGTCGCCGGGGACGATGCCGAGCAGGTCCTCCGGGTCGTACTTCGGGGGCTCGGCGAGCGGCGGATCGGCGTACGCCTTGCGGTGGTTGAGCCGGGCGACGACGCGACGGGCCTGCCGCAGCGCGTCCGGCTCGTCCACGGCGAAGTGGTCGGCGAGGCCCGAGGTGCGCGCGTGCATCTCGGCGCCGCCGAGGGACTCGTCGTCGCTCTCCTCGCCGGTGGCCATCTTGACCAGCGGCGGCCCGCCGAGGAACACCTTGGCCCGCTCCTTGACCATGATCACGTGGTCGGACATGCCGGGGATGTAGGCGCCCCGGCCGTGGAGTTGCCGAAGACGACGGCGATGGTCGGGATGCCGGCCGCCGACAGCCGGGTGAGGTCGCGGAAGATCGCGCCGCCGGGGATGAAGATCTCCTTCTGGGAGGGCAGGTCGGCGCCGCCGGACTCGACCAGGCTGATCACGGGCAGCCGGTTGGCGAGGGCGATGTCGTTGGCGCGCAGGGCCTTCTTCAGCGACCAGGGGTTGGAGGCGCCGCCGCGCACGGTCGGGTCGTTCGCGGTGATCAGGCACTCCACTCCCTCGACCACCCCGATGCCGGTGACGAGGGAGGCGCTGACGGTGTACTCGCTGCCCCAGCCGGCCAGCGGCGACAGCTCCAGGAACGGGGTGTCGGGGTCGAGGAGCAGCTCAATCCGTTCGCGGGCGAGCAGTTTGCCGCGCCTGCGGTGCCGGGCGACGTACTTCTCGCCGCCGCCCGCGAGGGCCTTGGCGTGCTCGGCGTCCAGGGCGGCCAGCTTGGCGAGCATGGCCTCGCGGTGGGCCAGGTGCTCGGGGGCGGTGGGGTCGAGCGCGGAGGCGAGGACGGTCACGGCGCGACCTCCGGGGCGGGGTCCGGGACGGGGACGGTCACAGCAGGACCTCCGGGATGTCGAGGTGGCGGGAGCGCAGCCATTCGCCGAGCGCCTTGGCCTGCGGGTCGAAGCGGGCCTGGGCGGCGACGCCCTCGCCGAGGATGCCGTCCACGACGAAGTTGAGGGCGCGCAGGTTGGGCAGGGTGTGGCGGGTGACGGGCAGGTCGCGGGCCTCGGGGATCAGCTCCCGGAAGCGGTCGGCGGTCAGTGCGTGCGCGAGCCACCGCCAGGCGTCGTCGGTGCGGGCCCAGACGCCGACGTTGGCGCTGCCGCCCTTGTCGCCGCTGCGGGCGCCGGCGACGAGACCGAGGGGGGCGCGCCGGGACGGCCCGGCGGGCAGCGGCTCGGGAAGCGGCGGCTCCGGTACGTCCGTGAGGACGGCGGTGTCCCCGGCCTCGGCGACGTCGATCCGTCGCCCGTCGTGGAGGACCGCGACATGGCCGACGGCGTCCCGGGGGACGTACGCCGCCTCGAAGACGCCGTAGGGGGCGCCCTTGCCCGGGGGCGCGAGGACGTGGAAGCCGGGGTAGCTGCCCAGCGCCAGCTCGACGGCGGCGCCGCTCAGCGCCCGTCCGACGGCCTGCTGGTCGGGGTCCCGGACGACGAGCCGCAGCAGGGCGCTGGCCGTCTCCTCGGTCGCCGCGTCGGGCCGGTCGGTGCGCACCAGTTCCCAGCGCACGTCGGTGACCTTGCCGAGGGCGGGCTCCAGCTGCTCCCGGACGAGCGCGGCCTTGGCGTCGATGTCCAGGCCGGTGAGGACGAAGGTGACCTCGTTGCGGAAGCCGCCGAGGCGGTTGCGGCCGACCTTGAGGACGGGCGGCGGGGCCTCACCGCGCACGCCGTCGATCCGGACCCGGTCGGGGCCGTCCTGCCGGAGCCGTACGGTGTCCAGCCGGGCGGTGACGTCCGGGCCCGGGTACCGGGCGCCGCCGGTCTCGTACAGCAGCTGGGCGGTGACCGTGCCGACGTCGACGAGCCCGCCGGTGTTGTCGTGTTTGGTGATGACGCAGGAGCCGTCGGCGTGGAGTTCGGCCAGCGGGAAGCCGGGCCGCCGCACGTCCCCGTCGTGGAAGAAGGCGTAGTTGCCGCCGGTGGCCTGGGTCCCGCACTCCAGCACGTGCCCGGCGACGACGGCGCCCGCGAGCCGGTCGTACTCCGTCGGCGCCCAGCCGAAGCGGGCGGCGGCCGGCCCGGTGACCAGCGCGGCGTCGGTGACCCGCCCGGTGACGACGACGTCGGCGCCGGCCCGCAGGCAGGCGGCGATGCCATGGCCGCCGAGGTAGGCGTGGGCGGCGAGGCTGTCCGGGTACCGGTCCTTGAGGTCGTCGCCCTCGACGTGCGCGACCCGGACGGGGATGCCCAGCCGGTCGGCGAGGGCGCGGACGGCGTCGGCGAGGCCGGCCGGGTTGAGCCCGCCGGCGTTGCTGACGATCTTCACGCCCCGTTCGTGGGCGAGGCCGAGGCACTCCTCCAGCTGCCGCAGGAAGGTGCGGGCGTACCCGGCGCCGGGGTCCTTCAGCCGGTCCCGGCCGAGGATGAGCATGGTCAGCTCGGCGAGGTAGTCGCCGGTGAGGACGTCCAGCGGGCCGCCGGTGAGCATCTCCCGCATGGCGTCGAAGCGGTCGCCGTAGAAACCGGAGGCGTTGCCGATGCGCAGGACCGTCACCGGGCGCCCCCTTCGGCGGGCGGCCGGGGCCGGGCGGGCCCGCGAAGGCCTGGGCGATGCCGAGCCAGCGGTCGGCGTCGGCGCCCTCGGCGGTCAGGTCGAGGTCGGCGCGGTGGGCGCGCCGGGTGACGAGGAGGCAGAAGTCGAGGGCGGGGCCGGTGACCCGCTGGTCCGCGTCCTCGGGGCCGTACGCCCAGAGGGTGCCGTCGGGGGCGGTGAGTTCGACGCGGAACTCCCCGGCGGGCGGGGTGAGTCCGTGGACGGTGAACGCGTAGTCGCGGGCGCGCACGCCGATGCGGGCCACGTGCCTCAGCCGGCCGGTGGGCGGGCGGTGCACGCCGAGCGCGTCGGCGACGTCCAGGCCGTGGGCCCAGGTCTCCATCAGCCGGGCGGTGGCCATCGAGGCGGCCGACATGGGCGGGCCGTACCAGGGGAAGCGGGCTCCGGGCGCGGATCCGCGCAGTGCCTCGTCCAGGGCGGTACGCCCCTGCCGCCAGGCCGCCAGCAGCCCGGCGGGCGGCAGGGCGGCGCCCTCCTCGGCGCCCTCGTCCACGAAGGTGCCGGGCGCGGCGAGGGCCTTCTCGGCCAGGGCGCGGAAGGCGTCCGCGTCGGTGACGGCCAGCAGGGCCGAGCGGTCGGTCCAGGTCAGGTGCGCGATCTGGTGGGCGACGGTCCAGCCGGGGGCCGGGGTGGGCCGCCTCCACTGACCGGGGCTCAGCCGGGCGACCAGCGCGTCGAGTTCCTCGCTCTCCTCGCGCAGGTCGTCGATGACGGGCGTCGGGTCGGACACGGGCGCTCCCCTCGGGCACGGCGGCGTGCGGCGCGGTGTGCTGGCGCGGCGTGCTGAGGAGCATGGCAGCGGAGCCAAAAACAATCAAGCATGCTTGCATGAAAATGGCCGGAACGGGTGCGCGGGTCCGTGGCGGCGCCCTGAGCCGCGGGCCCGCCCGCCCTACGGCGTCAGGCCGCCCGCTCCACGGCACGACCCGCCTGATCCACGGCGCCGCCCGCCCCACGCACGGCGTCGGCCCGCACGCCCCACGCATGGCGTCGGCCCGCACGCCCCCCATGCGTCAACCCGTCCGCCCGCGCACGGCGTCCGCCCCACGCACGGCGTCAGGCCGCCCGCCACACCGTCCGGTCGGCGGTGACGAAGGCGATGTCCGGCAGGGCGGTCGACTTCACGGTGAGCACGAGCAGCGCGATGTCCCCGTTCCGGTTGCGCACGCAGATCTCGCTGCCCTGGGCCGCGGCCGCCAGCGGCAGACGGTGGCCGTCGTGCCGGTCGCCGTCGAGGGCCGACCGGCAGGTCTCGTACGTGGCGCCCGGTTCGCCGTACAGCAGCTTGAACACGGCGGCGTCGCTCTCCAGGGCGCATCCGGTCCCAGCGCAGTCGAGGCGGATGTCGCCCTTGCGGTCCTTGCGCAGGTCCATGTCGGTGAGGTCGGTCGAGGTCTTCCCGTCCAGCCACACCGGGGGAGGGCGAGCGCCCGGGCGCGCCGGACGCGGAGGGCGGGCGGCCGGCGTCCGCGCCGGTCCCGGCGCCGGCCGCCGCCGCGGACCCCGTGCCGGGCGACGCCTCCGGGGCGGAACCGCCCCCGGTCGCGGAGGAGCCGGCGGACGCCCGGCCGGGAGCGCCGGACGCGGTGCCGCCGGAGGGGCCGGACGCGGCCGTGTCCCGGGCGCGGTTCCGGTCGGCCAGCCGGTCCACGGCGTCCATGACGGTCCAGGTGACGCCGGCGAGCAGCAGCAGGCCGGCCGTCACGCCGGCGCCCACGACGAGGGCCGTGCGCCGCCCGCGGCCGGGCCGCCGCCCGGGGTCGGTGCGCTGCCCGGGGCGGGCGGGAACGCCGGGCCGGCCGCGGGCAGCGGTGCGGTGAACGGCAGCGTGTGCGGGGCCGGGGCGTGCGGTACCGGGGCGTGCGGGTGGCGGGTGCGGGGCGCGGGGCCGCCGGCGCGGGCGGCGGGACCGTCGTCGGCGGCCCGGCGATCTCCCGCCACACGGCCGGTCCGGCGCCCGCGTCGGCGTCGGGTCCCAGGAGCCGCCGGCACCAGGCGACCACCTCCGCCGGGGTGATCCGCTTGGCCGGGTCGGCGGCCAGGCACCGGCCGATCGGCTCGCGGAGCGGTTCGGGCAGCCGGGTCAGGTCGGGCTCGGAGTGCACGATCCGGTACAGCACGCTCACCGACGGCCCGTCGCCGTAGAGCGGCCGGCCCAGCGCCGCGAACGCCGCGGTCTGGCCGAGCGCGAAGACGTCGGTCGCCGCGGTGACGTCGCCGCTCCCGGACGCCTGTTCCGGGGCCATGAACTGGGGGGTGCCGATGGCGGCGCCGGTGGCGGTGTGGGCGGTGCCGTCCGCGGCGACCGCGATGCCGAAGTCGATGACCCGGGGGCCGTCGGCGGCGAGCAGCACGTTCGACGGCTTGAGGTCCCGGTGGACGATCCCCGCGCCGTGGATGGCCTGGAGCGCCTCGGCGACGCCCGCCATCAGCCACAGCACCGCCGGCACCGGCAGCGGTCCGTTGCGGTCCACGGCCTGTGTCAGGGAGGGCCCGGGCACGTACAGCGTGGCCAGCCAGGGCGGTACGCCGTCCCCGTCGGCGTCGATCAGTTCGGCGGTGTACGCGCCCTTCACGCGCCGGGCGGCCTTGATCTCCCGGCTGAAACGGCGCCGGAAGCCGGGGTCGTCGGCCAGTTCCGGCCGCACCACCTTGATCGCCACCGGCCGGCCGCCCTGGGTGTGCGAGAGATACACCCGCCCCATGCCGCCCGCTCCGAGCCGGGCGGCGAGCCGGTACCCGCCCACCATGGGCGGGTCGTCCGTCTGGAGCGGCTGGAAGGCCTCGGTCGCGTGGGTCATCGGGCCCCTCCCCCTCGATCCGATGCGTTGACCAGGCCGCAGCCTATGCGTTCACGGCCTCGGGGGCCCCTTCAGGCGTCGTCGCATCGATGTGATCGACGCCCGCCGGCCCGTGGCGATCGTGGAGCGACGGGTCCCGCCTGCCGGATGACGCGAACGCTCAGACGCGTTCTGCCTGCCCGGCAGGGCACGGGGCGGGGGCGGCCGGTGCGGGTGCGGAACGGCGGGCGAGGTCGGGCAGGACGGTGGCCAGGCCGGCCAGGGCCATGATCGCGCCGAGCCAGAGCGGGGCGCGCAGGCCCCAGGCTTCGATCACGACGGCGCCGAGGGAGGAGCCGAGGATGACGCCGAGGGTGATGAACGAGGTGTGAACGGTGTTGACCAGCGGGCCGGCGTTGCCGGTGCGCTGGACGCGGGTCGCCATGGCCGGGTTCATGGTGACGCCGGCCAGACCGATGCCCATCATGCAGAGCACGGCCGGTGCGGGCAGGTCGGCGAGCACCGCGAAGCCGGCCAGGAACACGGCGTTGAGGACGAGACCGACGGTGAGCACCGGGACGGTGTGGCGGTCGGCGAAGCGGCCGACGATGTTGTTGCCGACGACTCCGGCGGCGCCGTAGGCGATCAGCAGAACGGGGACGGTGCCCGCGGAGAAGCCGGTGAGGCCGGTGAGGATCGGGGTGAAGTAGCTGAAGGCGGAGAACGTCGCGCCGATGATGAGCGTGCTGGTGGACAGCACCAGCCACAGCTTGGGCTTCCTGAAGACGCCGACCTCCTGCCGGAAGGTGCCACCGCTGTCGGCGCGCTCGATGCGGGGCACGCCGAACAGGGTGGCCAAGGCGGCGATCACGGTGATGGCGCTGATGGTCCAGAACGCCGCGCGCCAGCCGAACCGCTCGCCGACCAGGGTGGAGACGGGCAGTCCGAGCAGGGTGCCGAGCATGAGGCCGTTCATGGCGACCGCGATCGCCCGGCCGCGGATCTCGGGGCGGGTGAGCTGAGCGCACATCGAGATGCCGACCCCGAAGAAGGCCTGGGAGGCGATGCCGGTGATGATCCGCGCGGTCATCATCGTGGCGTAGCCGGTCGCGGTGGCAGCCAGGACGTTGCCCGCCAGGAAGACGACGAACAGCGTCATCAGTGCCGTCCGTGGCGGCAGTTTCATGAGCGCCAGGGTGAGGAACGGCCCGCCGGCCGCCATGGCCACCGCGAACGCGGTGATGAGGTATCCGATCTGCGGGATGCTCGCGTTCAGGCCGTCGGCCATCTGAGGCATCAGTCCGGCGACCGCGAACTCGCTGGTCACCATGGCGAAGATGCCGAGCGCCAGGACGTATACGGCACGGGGCACGGTTCGGTCTCCTTGAGGGTCGACGCCGGCCGGCGCGGGGCCGGAGGGCGTGATGACGAAGAGTTTTGGATTGTCCAGTACAAAACTCGGGTACGGGCGGGCGACCCCGGAGCGGGGTCAGTGGATCAGCGGGTCAGTGGATCAGCGAGTCAGCGGGTCGGCGGATCAGTGGGTCAGTGCGTCGAGGGCGACATCCGCGATCGACTCCAGCGTGGTCCGGTCAGCGCCGCCCTGGCTGGAGATGCGCATGCCGCCGATCGCCGCGTTGACGAAGCGGGCCAGCGCTTCGGCGTCCCGCCGGGAGGTGATACTGCCGTCCCGGCGGCCCTCCTCGATCACCGCGCGGAGCGCCGTCAGCCTGCGGGCCGTGTCCCGCTCCAGCATTCCCGCCGCCCGGCCGTCCCGGGCGGCCAGCTCGACCGTGGTGTTCACGGTCAGGCAGCCCAGGCTGCGACCGCCGACCCGGTGCTCGGTCTCGCCGTCGACGACCATGGCGAACAGGGCACGGATGCGATCGGCGGCACGGCGCCGAGAGTCCTCCAGGACGGCCAGCTGGGCGGTGGTCATGGTGTCGATGTAGTGGGCCAGCGCACGCTCGAACAGGTCGCGCTTGCTCTTGAACGTGTTGTAGATGCTGCTGCGCCCCAGTCCGGTGGCCTCGCACAGGTCCTGGGTGGAAGTGGCCTCGTAACCCTTCTCCCAGAACGTGCGCATCGCCGCGTCCAGGGCCCGCTCCTCGTCGAACATCCGCGGTCGGGCCATGCGGCCAGCCTAGCCGTATTGGATCGATCGTTGCAATACGCGGTGCGCGACGCGCGCACCCCTCCATCGCCGCAGGCGACCTCTAAGGGCCGACCCGACGTGCGGGGGCCCGGAGTGGGGGCGGCCTCCTCACCGGGCAGGATCCCGGCGGCGGGCGTGATCACCAGGATGGGGACCGTCCGAAGCACGCTCCCCTCGCCGAAGCAGGAGCCCGTTTCCATGAACACCCGCGCCCATGCCCGCACCGCCGTCGCCGCCGCGCTGCTGGCCTCGCTGGCCGTCGGCCCCCTCGCCACGGCCGCGACCGCCGGACCCGGTGCCCCGGTGCCCGTCGCGGCGACCGCCGCGCCGCCGCCGGGTGAGGCGGGCCCCGGGGTCCGGGCCCTGGAGAAGGAGCTGGCCGACGTCCCCGACGGGGACGTGTCGGCGGCGCTCGTCCGGGTCGGCGGCGAGGACCGCTGGCGGGGCACCGCCGGGGTGCGCAGCCTGCGGACGCACGCGCCGGCGCTCGAGAACGCGCGGTTCCGGGCCGGTTCGACGACCAAGACGGTCACCGCCGCGCTCGTGCTCCAGCTCGTCGCGGAGGGCCGGGTCGACCTGGACGCGCCGGTCACCCGCTATCTGCCCGGCCTGCTGCCGGCCTCCTTCACCGAGCCGCCGACGGTGCGTCATCTGCTGACGTACACCAGCGGGCTGCGGGCCGGCGCCTCCCTCGGCTCGACCACGGAGGAGCTGTACGCCAACCGGTTCCGCACGCTCACCCCGGAGCGGGTCGTCGCGACGGCCGTCGCCAAGGGGCCGGCGTTCGCGCCGGGGGAGCGACAGGTGTACCAGAACATCGACTACACGGTGCTCGGCCTGCTCGTCGAGAAGGTGACGCGGGACAGCTACGAGCACCAGGCCGACGTGCGGATCTTCCGTCCCCTCGGCATGCGGCACAGCGGCTTCCCCGTCGGGCCCGACCCGCGTGTCCACGGCCCGCACAACCGGGCGTACGCGGACATCGGCGGGCGGATCACCGACGTCACCGAGTGGAACATGTCCGACCGCTGGGCGGCCGGGAACCTCATCTCCACCACCGCCGATCTGGAGCGGTTTCTGGTGGCGGTGTTCTCCGGCCGGCTGTTCCCGGAGCGGCTCGTGGACGAGATGCTCACCGTGCCCGACGTGGAGGGGGCGACGTACGGCATGGCCTGGCAGCGGCACGAGGTCGGCGGCAAGGTGATCTGGGGCAAGACGGGCTCCCGGCCCGGCTACCACACGGTGCTGGCCGCGACCCGGGACCTGTCCCGGACGGTGGTGTACTCGGTGAACGCCAGGAGCGCCCGCGAGGACGGCTTCTCGCTCGTCGCCCGCTTCGCGCTGCCCGCCTTCGCCGACTAGGGGGTGTCCGCCGCCGGCCGGCCCGCCTGCGCCGGACTGCCCGTCTCCTCCGGCCGGCCCGTCGGCTCCGGCGTCCGGCGCCGCCGGGTCTGGGTGCGCACCGCGCCCATGCTGGCGGCGACGACGAGGGCGATGGCGGCGGCCTCGGCGGTGCTCAGGGCCTGGTCCAGGATGAGGAAGCCCGCCGTGGCCGCGATCGCCGGCTCCAGGCTCATCAGGATGGCGAACGTCGAGGCGGGCAGGCGGCGCAGGGCGAGCAGTTCGAGCGTGTAGGGCAGGACGGAGGAGAGCACGGCCACCGCCGCGCCCAGCGCCAGCGTCACCGGATCGATCAGTTTCGTACCGGCCTCCGCGATGCCCAGCGGCAGGAACAGCAGCGCCCCGACCGCCATGGCCAGCGCCAGCCCGTCGGCCTGCGGGAAGCGGCGGCCGGTACGGGCGCTGAAGACGATGTACGCCGCCCACATCGCGCCGGCCCCCAGGGCGAAGGCGGCGCCGACCGGGTCGAGGCTGTCGAACCCGCCGCCGCCGAGGAGGAAGACGCCGGCGAGGGCGAGGGCGGCCCACAGCAGGTTGATCAGCCGCCGGGAGGCCAGCACGGACAGCGCGAGCGGGCCGAGCACCTCCAGGGTGACGGCGGGACCGAGCGGGATCCGGTCGACGGCCTGGTAGAAGAGGCCGTTCATGCCGGCCATGGTGATGCCGAAGACGACCACCGTGCCCCAGTCGGCGCGGGAGTGGCCGCGCATCCTCGGGCGGCAGATCAGCAGCAGGACGACGGCGGCCACGACCAGCCGCAGCGTCACGATGCCGAGCGCCCCGGCGCGGGCATCAGGCTCACCGCGAGCGCGGCGCCGAACTGCACGGACAGGCCCCCGGCGAGGACCAGGCCGACCGGGCCCAGCGAGCCCCAGCGGCCCGGGGCGGGTGCGCGACCGGTGGACGGCGCCGGCGTGGGGGTGGCGGCGGCTGCCGGGGTCGGGGTGCCGGGGGCGGCGCTGGGGGTGCTCACGTGAGGCTCCGGGACGGTCTACGGATCGGGATCGTTCATGCTGATGTACGCCACGGTCCAGAGTAATGGACTGGGTCAGGCGTGTAGCCCTCTACGCAACTGTCAGGGGGCGGGTGTGCGGCTGTCAACGGCAATCCGCGGGTGGACGGGGGCCGCACGGACCGCTCCCCCGGCAGCGCGGTACGGTCCGCAGGGCCGGGCCCGCCGGCCCCCACCCCGCACTGGACAGCCCCCGCACCCCCGGAGGTTCCGTGAGACGACTCGCCGCCCGCGTCTGGCGCCTGCTGCGCCCGGTGCAGAGCCGCGTCGTATGGCTGCTGAACGCCAAGTTCGTGGTCGGGGTGACCGGCGTCGTGCGCGACGACGAGGGACGGGTGCTGCTGCTCAGGCACCGCATGTGGCCGCCGGGCCGCCAGTGGGGCCTGCCGAGCGGCTTCGCGCGCCGGGGCGAGGACTTCCGCCGCACCCTGGTGCGCGAGGTCAGAGAGGAGACGGGCCTCGACGTCGAGGCGGGCCGGCTGATCATGCTGAACAGCGGCCTGCGCACCCGCCTCGAAGTGGCCTACGAGGCCCGTTTGACCGGGGGCGAGCTGCGCCTCGACCCGTTCGAGATCCTGGAGGCCCGCTGGTGCCGCCCGGACGACCTGCCCGAGGACGTCCAGCCGGTCTGCCACCCGCTGGTCCGCGGCGAGACCGTCCCGTAGCCGGCCACCGGCGCCGTCAGGAGGACGGCGCCTCGTCCGGCTTCCGCGCGACGAAGGAGCCGAGGCCGGGCTCCGTGTACGTCAGCCCTTCCTCGCGCAGCGCCCGAAGGACCTTGTGCGCCGTCGCGTTGGCGATGCCGAACTCCGCGGTGAGCTGCACGACGGAAGGGACGCGCGTCCGCGGCGGATAGGTGCCGTCGGCTATACGGCCGCGTACCACGTCCGCGACCTGGCGCCAGCGAGGGATGTCGGGAGCGAACTCGATCACCGCATCAGCATGAGCACGCCTAGCGCTATGCGCGATACCTGGGATCCCTAGCATGCCTAGCATGCCTGGAGTACTCTGCATACATCAGACCCCCGCGACGGTGGCAGCCGTCCGGGGCGTGGTCACCAACCGCAGGTAGAACGGAACCGATGACATGACCGACCTTATCCGCCGCGTCACGGCGTGGGTGGGCGTCTTGGTGGCCCCCGGGGCGCGCACCGTCGCACCGGTCCGCGCCCGGACCACCGCCCCGCGCCTCCCCTTCCGCCATCGGCCGGCGTCCCCCGCTCCCGCCGCACCGCAGCCCCTACGGCCTGCCGACCGTCCTGGACGGCGCCGCGACGGTGGCCGTGCGCCCGTACCTCGACGCCTGCCCGCCCGCGCGTGGGGGGAGGCGGCATGAGCGCGCCGCGCGAACCGCGTCTGCTGCCCTGGTCCGGCCCGGAGGGCAAGCCCTGCTACCTGATCACCGACGACGCCGGCGGCCCCGTCTCCCGGCTCGCCGACACCACCGAGGCCACGCAACTGACCATGGGCGCCGAACTCCTCGCCCACGCCCGCGGTCTGCTCCCGGGCGCTCCTCAAGGCGAACTCCGCTACCTCGCCGAGTGCCTGGCCGACGCCCTCGCCGACGCGCTGCGGGTGGCCGAGAGCCGGGGACGGAGACTGCACCGGCTGAACTGACCGCGCCCGGTCACCCCTCGTCCAGCGCCTCCGCCAGTACCTCCGCCAGGTGGCGTCCCCGTACCCCGGCCAGTTGTTCCAGCTGCGTCCGGCAGGAGTAGCCGTCCGCCAGGACGACCGACCCGGGCGGGGCCTCGCGGACGGCCGGGAGGAGCTGGTCCTCGGCGCAGGCGACCGAGACCTCGTAGTGGCCCTTCTCGAAGCCGAAGTTGCCGGCGAGGCCGCAGCAGCCGCCCGCCAGGTCGCCGGTGAGGCCCGCGGCGGCGCGCAGCCGGCGGTCGGCGGCGTCGCCGAGGACCGCGTGCTGGTGGCAGTGGGTCTGGCCGGTGACCGGGCGGTCCAGGGCGGGCGGGGCCCAGTCGGGGCGTGGCGTTCCAGCGCTTCGGCGAAGGTGAGGACCTTCGCGGCGAGGCGGGCGGCGCGCGGGTCGTCGTGGAGGAGTTCGGGCAGATCGGTGCGCAGGGCGGCGGCACAGCTCGGTTCCAGGACCACCACCGGGGCGTCGGTGTCGAGCACCGGTTCCATCAGGTCGAGGGTGCGGCGCATGACCGTACGGGCCTGGTCGAGCTGGCCCGTGGACACGTACGTCAGGCCGCAGCAGACGCGGCCCCGGCCCCGCAGCAGGGAGACGGGGTCGAGGGCGACCGACAGGCCGTCGCCCACCGGTGCCTTCGCCAGGTGCACGGTCGGCGGGAGCGCCACCCGCAGCCCGGCCGCCCGGAGCACGCGGACGGCCGCCTGTCCGACGGACGGGGAGAGGTGCTCGGTGAAGGTGTCCGGCCACAGCACGACGAGGGGGCCCGTGCCCTCGGCCGCCGTCCCGCGCTGCCGCTCCCACCAGCGGGTGAAGGTGCGGGCCGCCAACCTCGGGATCTCCCGCTCGGGCGCGATGCCGCCCAGCCGCCGGGCCGCCCACGCCAGGGGCCGCAGCCGGGCCAGCGCGTTGACCAGCGGCGCCGTGCGGGTGCGGGACACGGCCCGCAGCCACCGCGGCAGCCGGCCCAGCGCGTAGTGGGCGGCGGGGCGGCGGCGGCCCGCGTAGTGGTGGTGCAGGAACTCCGCCTTGTACGTGGCCATGTCCACCTCGACCGGGCAGTCCGAGCGGCACCCCTTGCAGGACAGGCACAGGTCGAGCGCGTCGCGGACCTCCGTGGACCGCCAGCCGTCGGTGACCAGTTCCCCGGCGAGCATCTCGTGCAGCAGCCGGGCCCGGCCGCGCGTGGAGTGCTCCTCCTCGCCGGTGGCCCGGTACGACGGGCACATCACGGCGGGCCCGGACACCGAGGCCGTACGGCACTTGGCGACGCCGACGCAGCGGCGGACCGCCGCCGAGAAGTCGCCGCCGTCGGCCGGGTAGCCGAAGGCCACGTCGACCGGGCGGCGGGGCAGGGGCGCGAACCGGAGGTTGGCGTCCAGCGGGGCCGGGCGGACCAGAATGCCGGGGTTGAGCAGGTCGTCGGGGTCCCAGACGGCCTTGGCCCGCTCGAACAGCTCCACCGTCTGCGCGCCGTACATCCGTGGCAGCAGTTCCGCGCGGGCCTGGCCGTCGCCGTGCTCCCCGGACAGCGAGCCGCCGTGCGCCACGACCAGGTCCGCCAGCTCCTCCGAGAAGCGGCGGAAGACGGCGATCCCCGGCGCGGTCAGCAGATCGAAGTCGATGCGGACGTGGATGCAGCCGTCGCCGAAGTGCCCGTACGGCGTGCCCCGCAGGCCGTAGGAGTCCAGCAGGCCCCGGAAGTCCCGCAGATAGGCGCCCAGGCGGGCCGGCGGCACCGCGCAGTCCTCCCAGCCGGGCCACGCCTCCGACCCGTCCGGCATCCGGGTCGCCGTGCCGGAGGCGTCCTCCCGGATCCGCCACAGGGTCCGCTGCCCGGCCGGGTCCGTCACCACCCGCGCGTCGACGACGTCCGCCGCCCGCACGATCGCCTCCGCACGCGCGCGTGCCTCGCCGGGCGTCTCCCCGCCGGTCTCCACGAACAGCCAGGCCCCGCCCCTGGGCAGCCCGTCCGGCGAGGGCACCAGGTCGGCCGCCATGCCCTCCACCGTCAGCGGGCCTCCCCCGCTCCCGGCGTCGCTCGAGCGGGGGACCCCCAGGGCAGCAGGCCCGCCGCCGCCTCGGCCGCCGCGCTCTCGTCGGCGTACCCCAGCACGGCGAGCGCCCGCGCGCGGGGCGCCTCGACCAGGGCGACGACCGCCTCGGTGAGCACGCCCAGGGTGCCTTCCGAGCCGCAGAAGGAGCGGGCCACGTCGGCACCGTTCTCGGGCAGCAGCGCGTCCAGGGCGTAGCCGGAGATCCGGCGGGGCAGCTCGGGGAATCCCGTGCGCAGCCGGGCGAGCGCGCCGTCCACCAGGTCCCGCAGCCCTCGGGCGCCCCGGCCCAGTCCCGTCCGAGGCGCAGCGCGCGCCCGCGCGCGGTGAGCACGTCCAGTTCGCGCACGCTGTCCGCGGTGGTGCCCCAGGCCACCGAGTGGGAGCCGCACGAGTTGTTGCCGATCATCCCGCCGAGGGTGCACCGGCTGTGCGTGGACGGGTCGGGCCCGAACCGCAGCCCGTGCGGGGCGGCGGCCTCCTGGAGCCGGTCCAGCACCAGGCCGGGCTGCACGACCGCGGTCCGGGTGCCGGGGTCCAGCGAGAGCAGCCGGTTCATGTGCCGGGTGAAGTCCAGGACGACGCCCGTGCCGGTCGCCTGCCCCGCGATGGAGGTGCCGCCGCCGCGTGCCACGACCGGCACACCGTGCTCCCGGCACACCGCGAGCACCGCCGCCACGTCGTCGGCGTCGCGCGGGGCGACGACCCCGAGCGGCACCCGCCGGTAGTTGGACGCGTCCATCGTCGTCAACGCCCGTGCGGTGACGTCGAATCCGACCTCGCCCCGGACGTTCCTGCGCAGTTCCGCCTCGAGATCCGCCATGTCTCCAGGAAACCAGCCCGCGGGAAACACCGTCTCACCCGGCGGACGGCAGTCCCTTCCGGTCTGCGGAAACGGCTAGGCTCGGCCCGTGGCTGAGATCCAGATTCCTGCTGACATCAAGCCCGCCGACGGCCGGTTCGGCGCGGGTCCCTCCAAGGTGCGGACGGAGGCGCTGCAGGCGCTGGCCGCCACCGGTACGTCCCTCATGGGCACGTCCCACCGCCAGGCCCCCGTGAAGAACCTGGTCGGGAAGGTGCGCGAGGGCATCCGCGAGCTGTTCCGGCTCCCCGACGGCTACGAGGTGATCCTCGGCAACGGCGGCTCCACCGCGTTCTGGGACATCGCGACCCACGGCCTGATCGAGAACAAGTCGCAGCACCTGTCCTTCGGCGAGTTCTCCTCCAAGTTCGCCAAGGCGGCCAAGCTGGCCCCCTGGCTGGCCGAGCCGACCGTCGTCTCCGCCGACCCGGGCACGCACCCGGAGCCGGTGGCCGAGGCGGGCGTGGACGTCTACGCGTTCACCCACAACGAGACCTCGACCGGTGTCGCAATGCCGATCAAGCGGGTGGCGGGTGCCGACGAGGGTGCGCTGGTGCTGGTCGACGCGACCTCCGGCGCCGGCGGTCTGCCGGTCGACGTGGCCGAGACCGACGTGTACTACTTCGCGCCGCAGAAGTCCTTCGCCTCCGACGGCGGCCTGTGGATCGGCGTGTTCTCCCCGGCCGCGATCGAGCGCGCCGAGCGGGTGCACGCCTCCGGCCGGCACGTCCCGGAGTTCTTCTCGCTGCCGACGGCGATCGACAACTCCCGCAAGAACCAGACGTACAACACCCCGGCGCTGGCCACGCTGTTCCTCCTCAACGAGCAGCTGGAGTGGCTCAACGGCCAGGGCGGTCTGGACTGGGCCACGGCCCGCACCAAGGACTCCTCGTCCCGGCTGTACGCGTGGGCGGAGGAGGCCAAGTACGCGGCCCCCTTCGTCGCGGACCCGGCCAAGCGCTCGCAGGTCATCGGCACCATCGACTTCTCCGACGACATCGACGCCGCCGCCGTCGCCAAGGTGCTGCGCGCCAACGGCGTCGTGGACACCGAGCCGTACCGCAAGCTGGGCCGCAACCAGCTGCGCGTCGCCATGTTCCCGGCGATCGACCCGGCGGACGTCGAGGCGCTGACGAAGTGCGTCGACTACGTCATCGAGCGGCTCTGACGGTCTCCCGTACGCGCACGAGGGGCGCCCGGCGGCATGCCGGGCGCCCCTCGTCGTCGTACCGCTACCTGCTGAGCCTCTGGAAGCGGCGCACCGCCAGCGGCAGGAAGACCGCCGTCAGGATCACCGGCCACAGGCCCGCCATCAGCATCGCGTGCTGCTCGACCCAGGAGTCGCCGCCGCCGACCGGCGTGCCGAACAGCTCGCGGGCCGCCGCGGCCGTGGACGAGATGGGGTTCCAGGCGGCGACCCAGCCCAGCCAGTCGGGCATGAGCTGCGGGGCGACGAAGATGCTGGAGATCATCGTCAGCGGGAACGCCACCGCGAACAGCCCGCCGGCCGCCTCCGGGTTGGGCACCAGCAGGCCCAGCCACACGCCGATCCAGATCAGCGCGAACCGCAGCCACAGCAGCAGCCCGAACGCGGCGACGAAGCCGAGGCCGCCGTCCGGCCGCCAGCCCATGGCCATCGCCGTCAGCATCATGATCCCCAACTCGGCGCAGGCGACGACGAGATCGGTCACCCGCGCCCGGCGACCACCGCGGAGGAGGCCATCGGCATGGAGCGGAACCGGTCGATGACGCCCTTGGTGGAGTCGTAGACGACGAGTGTCGCGGTGTTGATGAAGCCGAAGGCCATGGTCATCACGAACATGCCCGGCATCAGGAAGTCCTTGTAGTCCCCGCCGCCGGGCACCTTCATGGCGCTGCCGAAGACATAGCCGTACAGCAGCACGGACAGGATCGGGAAGCCCAGCTGCCAGGCGATGTTGACCGGCTGGCGCCGGTAGTGCAGCAGGCCGCGGCGGACGATGTTGCCGCAGTCGGCCAGCATCCAGAACAGCCGCCCCCGGCTGCTGTGGACGGTCAGGTCCAGGGCGCTCATGCCGCCGCCTCCTCGTCCGTCTTCTCCGTGCGGTGTCCGGTCAGGCGCAGGAACACGTCGTCGAGGCTCGGCCTGCGCAGACCGATGTCCTCGACCCGGACGCCCTCGTCCTGGAGGGTGCGGGCCACGTCCGTCAGGGCCGCGACCCGGTCGGTGACCGGGGCGTGGACGCGCAGCTCGGTCTCGTCCGTCTCCGGTTCGCCGTCGCAGACCCGGGCGACCGCCTTCACCGCCCGGGGATGTCGGTGCGTTCGGCGAGGACGACCTCGATCCGGTCGCCGCCGACGAGGTCCTTCAGCCCGTCCGGGGTGTCGTCGGCGATGGCGCGCCCCTGGTCGATGACGGTGATCCGGGAGGCCAGCTTGTCGGCCTCCTCCAGGTACTGGGTGGTCAGCAGCACCGTCGTGCCGCCCGCCACCAGGGCGCGCACCGACTCCCAGACCTCGCCGCGGCTGCGCGGGTCCAGGCCGGTCGTCGGCTCGTCGAGGAACAGCACGGCCGGGGCGAGGATCATCGACGCGGCGAGGTCGAGGCGGCGCCGCATGCCGCCGCTGTACTTGCCGACGCCCTTGTCGGCGGCGTCGGTCAGGTCGAACTGCTCCAGCAGCTCGGCGGCCCGCAGCCGTGCCCGGCGGCCGCCCAGGTGGAACAGCCGGCCGAACATCTCCAGGTTCTGCCGGCCGGTGAGCACCTCGTCCACGGCCGCGTACTGCCCGGTGAGCCCGATGCGGGCGCGCACCTCGGGCGCCTGGCGGGCCACGTCCAGCCCCGCCACCCGGGCGCGTCCGCCGTCCAGCCTCACCAGCGTGGACAGGATGCGCACCGCCGTCGTCTTGCCCGCGCCGTTCGGTCCGAGCAGGCCGTGGACGGTGCCCTCGCGGACGGCGAGGTCGAAGCCGTCGAGGGCGCGCTTGTCGCCGTAGCGCTTCTCCAGACCCTCGGCCCGGACCGCGTATCCGTCACTCATGGGTCCCCCTTCCAGGAACTGAGTACAGCGTACCCGATTTCGCGTACGCCGTACTCAGTTTTTGCGGAGGGATCTAAGCTGAGCCCTATGACAAGCGGCAAGGGCAGCGCGGACACCGGTACCGGCGGAGCCAGGACCGGCACGGAGACCAGCGGCAGCGGCGACATCGTCCGCACCCTGGAACTGCTGTGGGACGCCGGCCCCCGGCCCAGCCGCGGCCCCAAGCCGGGCCTCACCCTGGACCGGATCGTGGAAGCCGCCGTCCAGGTCGCGGACGCCGAGGGGCTGGAGGCGGTCTCGATGCGCCGCGTCGCCACCGAACTGGGCACCGGCGCCATGTCCCTGTACCGCTACGTCCCCGGCAAGGCCGAACTGCTCGACCTGATGCTCGACCGGGTCCAGCGCCCCGGCGCGGACCCGCACGCCGCCCTCGGCGACGGCACCTGGCGCTCGGCCCTGGAGGCGCTGGCCCGCGAGACCCTCGCCCTGTACCGCCGGCACCCCTGGCTGCTCCAGGTCAACCAGTCCCGGCCGATCCTCGGCCCCGGCGCGCTCGACGGCATGGAACGGGTGATGGCCCACATCAAGCCGATGGGCTGACCGACCCCGAACTGGTCTCGGCGCTCCTCCTCGTCGACGGGTACGTCGTCGGCGCCGCGCGCACGCAGATCTACCAGGAGGAGGCCGAGCGCAGGTCGGGCCTGACGACGACCGAGTTCTTCGAGGCCCAGGGCCCGGTCCTGGAGCGGGTCATGGAGTCCGGCCGCTACCCGGTCCTGATGTCCCTCTCCGAGGACACCTGGAGCCCGGAGTTCGACCACTTCGAGTTCGGGCTCCAGCGCATCCTGGACGGGCTGGAGGTGTTCGTGGACGCGCGGCGCGCGGCGGCCGGCTCAGCCGCGCCGGAAGAGCCGTCGTAGGCCGAGGACGGCGACCAGCGCGACCGCGGCGGCGGCCAGCGCACCGGTCGGCAGGCCGCCGGCGGGGCCCTCGCCGTCACCGCCGCCGGAGGCCGCGTCCCCGCCGCCCGCCGGCGCGCCGCCGCCGGGGCGTCCTCGGCCTGCACCGGGGACCCGGCGCCCTCGCTGCCGAACAGCAGCTTCGTGCCGTCGGCGCTGTAGGTGACGGACTCGCCCTGCCCTGCAACGGGACGCTGAGCCGGCCCTTGCGCTCGATCCGCGCGCCGTTCCACGCGTACCAGATCCCGCCCAGGTAGCCGCGCACGGCGAGCTGTTCGCCGTCGGGCGAGAAAGCCGCGTCGGTGGCCCACAGGCCGACGGGGGCCGTGGGCCGGAAGACGTTGTCGCCGGACGCGGACAACTCGGCGGGTCCCTCGTACAGATGCCCGCCCTCCTCCTGCTTGTCGATGATGTACACCCGCCCGGTCCTCGGGTGCACGACCATCGACTCCGCGTCCCGCGGCCCGTCCGCGTACGTCACCGTGTACTGCGTGGCCCGCACGGTCGCGTCCCGCAGCTCGGCCGGCTCGGGCAGTTCGTAGATCCACACGTACGGCCAGGTCACGCCGTCGTTGTCGCCGATGTCGCCGACGAAGATCCGGTTGCCCGGGCCGATGGCGATCGCCTCGATGTCGCGGGGCGTGCCGACACCGGACAGGGCGATCCGGGCGACGGTCCTGCCGGTCCCGCCGTCCACGGCGTACAGGTACGGGCCGGTGTCCTGGTCGTTGTGCGTCCAGTAGACGCCCGGGTGGAGGCGGGAGGCGGCGAGCCCGCTGGACTCGGTGATCCGCGGATCGTCGATGGTGAACCCCTTGTCCCGTCCGCGGCGGAGGCGGGCACGGCGAGAGCGCCCGTGAGGAGGACCGCGGCGAGGAGGGCGAAGGGTCGGCGCATGCCCCAAGCCTGCCACTGCCGGGGCCGTTCGCGGGAGGTGGCCGGTCTCACATCGCGGCCGGCGGGCCGATCGTCCATGATGATCGGATGCTCCGGTTGATGCCCGTCGGCGACTCCATGACGATCGGGAGCGCGGGCGAACACACCTGGCGCTACCGGCTGTGGCAGCACCTGTGCACCGCGTACGGCGGCCCGTTCACGCTTGTCGGCCCCGCGAGACGCTCTACGACAAGGCGGCGGACGCGCCCTCCTCGCTCGCCTACGCCGACCCGGACTTCCCCGCGCGCACCTGGCCGGCTGGGCGAGGGCTGGCTGCACATGGCGCCGCTGATCGGCGAGGCGGTGCGCACCTCCCGCGCCGACGTGCTCCTGGTCTCCCTCGGCCTGATCGACCTCGGCTTCTACACCGACGCGGAGCAGACCGCGGAGAACGTCCGGGCCTTCGTCGCCGGCGCCCGGAGGCCGACGCCCGCATACGCCTCGTGGTGCTGCCGGTGATCCCCAACATCCGGGCCCTGACCGACCCGCCCTTCGGCGAGCAGGTCGCCCGCTTCAACGAACTCCTCGCCAAGACCGCCGCCGACCTGGACGAACCGCGCTCCCCGGTCCTGCTGGCCTCGCCGCCGCCCGCGTGGGACATCCACACCGACACCTACGACGGCACGCACCCCAACGCCAGCGGCGAACACCGCCTGGCGGAGGCCTTCGCGACGGCCCTCCACCAGACCTGGGACCTGGGCGGCCCTACCGGGCCGGGCGTAGGCGCACCCGCCCGCCGAGCGGCCGGCAGGGAGCGCCACGGCGTCAGGCCTGCGGGGCCTGCTTCCACTCCTCGGCGAGGAGGCCGAGCAGCACCTCGTCCAGGAACTCGCCCAGCACCCAGGACGAGGAGCGCAGCACGCCCTCGCGGACGAAGCCGTTGCGCTCGGCCGAGCGCAGCATCGCGACGTTGTCCGCGAGCGTCTCTATCTGCAGCCGGTGCAGGCCGCGCACGACGAAACCGTAGTGGCACAGCACCGCGACCACGTCCGTGCCGTACCCCTTGCCGCGGGCGGACGGCAGCAGCCCCAGCCCGATGTGCGCGGACCGGTTGTGGGTGTCGATGCCCCACAGCGTCGCCGTGCCGACCAGGGTGCCGCCGGCCAGCTCCACCACGGAGAACGGGACGCTCCTGTGCTCCTTGTCGTCCACCACCAGCCGAGGGTCCTTCGAGCCGGGCGTGATCGGCCGCCACGGACCGCCCTCGGCCCGCGACCCGTTGACCACGTCGTCGTACAGCTCGGCCCGCAGGATCGGGATGTCCTCGTCGTGGCGGGCCCGCAGCCCGACCTTGGTTCCCCTCAGCATGCGAGCTTCCTATCCGACGCGTTCGACGGGCGGCAAACCATTTGCGTCTTGCCTGGAGCGCACTCCAGGCCGTTGGCTGGGTTCCCATGGAGTACACGCAGCTCGGACGCACGGGACTCAAGGTCAGCCGGCTGGTCCTCGGGACCATGAACTTCGGCCCGCAGACCGACGAGGCGGACAGTCACGCGATCATGGACGCGGCGCTGGACGCGGGCATCAACTTCTTCGACACCGCCAACGTGTACGGCTGGGGCGAGAACAAGGGCCGTACCGAGAGCATCATCGGCAACTGGTTCGCCCAGGGCGGCGGCCGGCGCGACAAGGTCGTGCTGGCGACCAAGGTGTACGGCGACATGGGCCTGGACGGCGGCCCCGTCTGGCCCAACCACGACAAGCTGTCCGCGGTCAACATCCGGCGGGCCGTCGAGGCCAGCCTCAAGCGGCTCCGGACCGACCACATCGACCTCTACCAGTTCCACCACATCGACCGCAGCACGCCGTTCGAGGAGATCTGGCAGGCCGTCGACGTCCTGGTCCAGCAGGGCAAGGTGCTGTACGCCGGCTCGTCCAACTTCCCCGGCTACAAGATCGCCCAGGCCAACGAGACCGCCGCCCGGCGCGGCGGCACCCTCGGACTGGTCAGCGAGCAGTGCCTGTACAACCTCGCCGAGCGGCGGGCCGAGATGGAGGTCATCCCGGCCGCGCGGGACTACGGGCTCGGCGTGATCCCTGGTCGCCCCTGCACGGCGGACTGCTGGGCGGGGTCCTGAAGAAGGAGAACGAGGGCCGGCGGCGGGCCTCCGGACGGGCCGCCGAGGCGCTCGCGGACCCCGCCGTGCGCGCCCGGGTCCAGGCCTACGAGGACCTGCTCGGCAAGCACGGCGTCGAGCCCGGCGAGGCCGCCCTGGCGTGGCTGCTGACCCGGCCGGCGTGACCGGGCCGATCGTCGGTCCGCGCACCGCGGAGCAGCTGGAGTCCGCGCTGCGCGCCGTCGAGCTGGAGCTGCCGCCGGAGCTGCTGGACGGGCTGGACGAGATCTTCCCGGGTCCGGGGCCCTCGCCGGAGGCGTTCGCCTGGTGACCCACCGGCGGGCGTGAACGCGGGACGGCCGTCGAGGCGTGTCCGGCCCACCGCCGGACACGCCCTACCGTCCGAGGGCCGCCGCCACCGCCACCACAGCGAACATCAGCACAAGCACACCGGCCATGATCCGGTTCCGGGTTTTCGGGTCCACGCCCTCGAGCCTAACCGGCCCCGCCCAGCGGCCGGCGGGCGACCGTCTCGTAGCGGGGCTGCTCCCCGGCACGCCGGACCGCGGCAGGTTGCTGCGGACCAGGCACAGCTCCGTCACCGTCCAGGCGCGCCGGCGAAGGCGTCCAGGGCGCGCAGGTGCTCCCGCACGTCGACGGGCCCGCGGCCGCGGGCCAGCGTGAGGTGCGGCCGGTAGCGGCGGTGCTCGCCGGTCTCCACGCCCGCCTTGCGGGCCGCCGCCTCGGCCCGCCCGGCCAGCAGCCGCAGGGTCGCCACATCGCCGGCGGCCCCCGCCCACAGGGCCCGGCCGTGGCCGAACTGGCCGCCGCCGCGCAGGGCCAGCGGGAAGGGCGGCGTGCGCCCGGCCGCCCGCTCCAGGCGGTCCGACAGCGCGGGACGAGGGCGTCGTCGACCTCGCCGTAGAAGGCGAGCGTGAAGTGCCAGCCGGGCGGCCCGTCCAGCGCAGCCGCTCGGCGCCGGGCAGGGCACGCAGGCGCTCCACCTCGGCGGCGAGTTCCCGCAGGGCCTCCTCGGGCGGCAGTACGGCGGCGAAGAGTCTCATCGGGTCCCAGTCTGCCCGCCCCGGGCCGCCGGGTTCACGCCGCCCGCGCCAGCTCCTCGCGCCGCTCGCGGGCACGAACCGGACCCGCGGGTGCCCGTGGTGCCAGCCCACCGACAGCCGCACACCTCCGACGCGGGCCAGGACCAGGGCGATGACCACGGCGGCGGTGGCCGCGACGGCGCCGCCGACGGCGAAGCCGACCCGGGCGCCGTAGGTGTCGGTGATCCAGCCGACGATCGGGGCGCCGACGGGCGAGCCGCCGAGGAAGACCATCATGTAGAGGGCCATCACACGGCCCGCACGGCCGGGTCGGTGGACATCTGGATGCTGGTGTTGGCGGTGACGTTCACCGTCATGCTGAAGACGCCGATCGGGACCATCAGCAGCGCGAACAGCCACAGGCCGGGCGCCGTCGCGGCCACGATCTCCAGGACGCCGAAGGCCACGCCGGAGGCGATCAGCACCCGCATGCGGGCCGTGCCCCGGCGGGCGGCGAGCAGCGCGCCGGCCAGCGAGCCGACCGCCATGAGGGTGTTGAACAGGCTGTACTCGCCCGCCCGGCATGGAAGACGTCGTCGGCGAAGGCGGACAGGAAGACCGGGAAGTTGAAGCCGAAGGTGCCGATGAAGCCGACCAGGGCGATGGTGCCGATCAGGTCCGGGCGCCCGGCGACGTAGCGCAGGCCCTCCCGCAGCTGGCCCTTGGCGCGCGGGCGCGCTCGACGACGTGCAGGTCGCGGGCGCGCATCAGCAGCAGCCCGGTCAGCGGCGCGGCGAACGACAGGCCGTTGAAGAGGAACGCCCAGCCGGTGCCGACCCGGTGATCATCAGGCCGGCGACGGCGGGGCCGACCAGGCGGGCGGACTGGAAGTTGGCCGAGTTCAGGCTGACGGCGTTCTGGAGCTGGTCGCGGCCGACCAGCTCGGAGACGAAGGACTGGCGGGCCGGGTTGTCCACGACGGTCGCCAGGCCCATCGCGAAGGCGGCGACGTAGACGTGCCAGACCTGGACCTGGCCGGTGAGGGTGAGCACGGCGAGGAAGAGCGCCGTCAGCGCCATCGCCGACTGGGTGACCAGCAGCGTGGGGCGCTTGCGCAGGCGGTCGACGAGGACGCCGCCGTAGAGGCCGAACAGCAGCATCGGCAGGAACTGCAGGGCCGTCGTGATGCCGACGGCCGCCGAGGAGCCGGTGAGGCCGAGCACCAGCCAGTCCTGGGCGATGCGCTGCATCCAGGTGCCGATGTTGGAGACGACCTGGCCCAGGAAGAACAGGCGGTAGTTCCTGATCCTCAGGGAGGCGAACATCGAGCCCTTGCGAGGCCGGCCGGGGTGTCGGGGGTGTGCGGTGCGGGACGGAAGCTGCTCCGGGTCCCGTACTCAACAGGGTTCGCCTCCTCGTCGGTGCTCCTACAGGTGCGCGAGCTTCTCCAGCACGGGGCGGCGGCGCGCAGTTTCGCCCACTCGTCCTCGTCCAGTTCCTCGACCAGGGAGGCCAGGAACGCGTTCCGCTTGCGGCGGCTCTCCTCGAGCATCACCACGGCCTGCTCGGTCGGCGTCACGACCTTCTGGCGCCGGTCCTCCGGGTGCGGCTCCAGCCGGACCAGGCCCTTGGCCTCCAGCAGCGCCACGATGCGGGTCATCGACGGCGGCTGCACGTGTTCCTTGCGGGCGAGCTCGCCCGGGGTGGCGCTGCCGCAGTTGGAGAGGGTGCCGAGCACCGACATCTCGGTGGGGCTGAGCGACTCGTCGACCCGCTGGTGCTTGAGCCGACGGGACAGCCGCATCACTGCGGATCGAAGGGCGTTCACGGCGGCAGCGTCGTCGCCATGGCTGAGGTCCGGCATCTCCTTAGCGTAACTCATTAGTCTGCCGAAGGACCACCGCGGGGAGCCCCTATGCCCGTGAGCCCGGCCACTGAACCCTGCCATCACCCGTACGAGTGAGTCATGTCCGGAAACTGGAGCGTCACCCGGCTTCGTGAGGTGACGCTCGTGTCCATGGGGACCAGCGTGCTCAGCCTGCGGATAGACGGGGAGCTGCTCGAACGGCTCCGGCACCATGCGGCGAAAAGAGGAATGAGCGTCCAGGACTATGTCGTCCGGACGCTCATCCGCGATGACTTCGACGAGCGGTTCCAGGCCGCCGTCGAGGAGACGGAACGGTTCTACGGGGTCACCTGAGCCCCGCGGGCGACCGCCCGCCCGCCGGTCAGGTCAGACCCAGGGCCGGCATCAGGTAGTAGAAGGCGAACACCGCCGACACCGCGTACATCGCCACCGGCACCTCCCGGCCCCGGCCGGCCGCCAGCCGCAGCACGGTGAAGGTGATGAAGCCCATGCCGATGCCGTTGGTGATCGAGTAGGTGAACGGCATCATCAGCATCGTCACGAAGGCCGGGATGGCCAGCGTGTAGTCCGCCCAGTCGATCTCCTTGATCGCGTGGGAGAGGATCAGGAAGCCGACCGCGACCAGCGCCGGGGTGGCCGCCTGGGACGGCACCATCGTGGCGACTGGCGTGAGGAACAGGGCCACCGCGAACAGACCGCCGGTGACGAGGTTGGCCAGGCCCGTGCGGGCGCCCTCGCCGACGCCGGCCGTGGACTCCACGAAGCAGGTGGTGGCCGAGGCGGAGCTGGCACCGCCCGCCGCGACGGCGACGCCGTCCACGAAGAGGACCTTGTTGATGCCGGGCATCTGGCCCTGCGCGTCGGTGAGCTTCGCCTCGTCGCTGACGCCCATGATCGTGCCCATCGCGTCGAAGAAGCACGACAGCAGCACGGTGAAGACGAAGAGCACGCCGGTCAGCAGGCCGACCTTCTCGAAGCCGCCGAACAGGCTGACCTGGCCGACCAGCGAGAAGTCGGGCGTGGCCACCGGGTTGCCCGGCCACTCGGGGTGGTCAGGCCCCAGGACGGCACGTCGGCCAGGGCGTGGATGACCATCGCGACGGCCGTCATCACGACGATCGAGACGAGGATGGCGCCGGGCACCTTGCGCACCAGCAGCGCCAGCGTCAGCAGCACGCCGAGCACGAAGACCAGCACCGGCCAGCCGCCCAGGTGCCCGTCACCGCCGAGCTGGAGCGGCACGGTGGTCTGGGCGGCGTCCGGGATGCGGGAGACGAAGCCGGAGTCGACCAGGCCGATGAGCATGATGAACAGGCCGATGCCGATGGCGATGGCCTTGCGCAGGCTGTACGGCACGGCGTTCATCACACGCTCGCGCAGACCCGTGGCGACCAGCAGCATCACCACGAAGCCGGCCAGCACCACCATGCCCATGGCGTCCGGCCAGGACATCCGGGGCGCGAGCTGGAGGGCGACGACGGAGTTGACGCCGAGACCGGCGGCGAGCGCGATCGGCACGTTGCCGATGACACCCATGAGCAGCGTGGTGAACGCGGCGGTCAGGGCCGTCGCGGTGACCAGCTGACCGTTGTCGAGCTGGTGGCCGTACATGTCCTTCGCGCTGCCGAGGATGATCGGGTTCAGCACGATGATGTAGGCCATCGCGAAGAACGTGGCGAAACCGCCGCGCACCTCGCGGGCGACGGTGCTGCCGCGCTCGGAGATCTTGAAGTAGCGGTCGAGGGCACCGTGGGGAGGGCGGTCCTCGGGCTGCTCGGGGCGGGGACCTTGGCGGAGGCCGAGGTGGGCATGCGGAGTCCTCATCACCAGGAGGTTCCCCACGGCCTCTTGGTGTTTTCTACGAACAGAAGTGGTCAGAGACAAACGGATTCAGTATGAACGTATGAGCGGGAGATCGCCATCTCCGCGCGTAGACCGGTGGGGCGCACGGCCGTCCCGGCCCCGCCGGCGGCCTGCGTAAGCTGGGGCCATGGCGAAGTGGACCCCTAGACACGAGGCGCCGGAGCCCCTGGAGGGGCCCGTGGTCGCCACCATCACCGGCGGCACCGTCCTCTGGTTCGTCCTCTTCCTCGCACAGCTGCCCTTCTACGGCTGGTTCGACGACCACGGCCACACCTGGTGGCTGTGGACCTGCCTGGCCGGCGGCGGCCTCGGCCTCATCGGCATCTGGTACGTCCGCAAGCGGGACGCGGCGATCAAGCGGTCCCGCCGCGAGGCGTAGTACCACGGCACGACACCCGCCGTACCGGGGCAGCAGATCCGCCGGTGACCCGTCCTCCCCGGTCGGATCTTCCCCCGTCCGGCAGGTGAAGGCCCCCGGCCGCACGTACCGTCGACTGCATGACGCACCTCGACACGGGCGCCTCTGTCGACCCTGTCCACCCCTCCCCCGCCTCCTCCGTCACCGGGCTGACCGCCGCGCAGGTCGCCGAACGCGTGGCGCGCGGCCAGGTCAACGACGTGCCCGTGCGCAGCAGCCGGTCGATGACCGACATCGTCCGCGCCAACGTCTTCACCCGGTTCAACGCGATCATCGGCGTGCTCTGGGTGATCATGCTGATCGTCGCGCCGATCCAGGACAGCCTGTTCGGCTTCGTGATCCTCGCCAACACCGGCATCGGCATCGTCCAGGAGTGGCGGGCCAAGAAGACCCTCGACTCCCTCGCCCTGATCGGCGAGGTGCGCCCGACGGTACGGCGGGACGGCACGGCCGCCCAGGTCGGCACCGCCGAGATCGTGCTGGACGACGTCATCGAGATCGGGCCCGGCGACAAGGTCGTCGTCGACGGGGAGTGCGTCGAGACGGACGGGCTGGAGATCGACGAGTCCCTGCTGACCGGCGAGGCCGAACCGGTCGTCAAACGGCCCGGGACCCGGTCATGTCCGGCAGCTTCGTCGTCGCCGGCGGCGGCGCGTTCCGGGCGACCAAGGTGGGGCGCGAGGCGTACGCCGCCCAGCTCGCCGAGGAGGCGTCCCGGTTCACGCTCGTCCACTCCGAGCTGCGCTCCGGCATCTCCACCATCCTCAAGTACGTCACCTGGATGATGGTCCCCACCGCGATCGGCCTGATCGTCAGCCAGCTCGTCGTCAAGGACGACGACTTCAAGGACTCCGTCGCCCGCACCGTCGGCGGCATCGTGCCGATGGTCCCCGAGGGGCTGGTGCTGCTCACCTCCGTCGCCTTCGCGATCGGCGTGATCCGGCTCGGCCGCAAGCAGTGCCTCGTCCAGGAACTGCCCGCCATCGAGGGCCTGGCCCGCGTCGACACCGTGTGCCTGGACAAGACCGGCACGCTGACCGAGGGCGGCATGGACGTCACCGGGCTGCACCTGCTCGACGGCGCCGACGAGGGCTACGTACGGCAGGTGCTCGGGGCGCTCGGCGCGTCCGACCCGCGGCCGAACGCCTCCCTCCGGGCGATCGTCGAGGCCTACCCGGACACCGACGGCTGGCAGTGCACCGAGGCCCTGCCGTTCTCCTCCGCCCGCAAGTACAGCGGCGCCGCCTTCCGCGAGGGCGACGGCGCGGCGAGCGCCTGGCTGCTGGGCGCCCCGACGTGCTGCTCGCCGAGGACCACCCCGCCCTCGCCGAGACCGGGCGGCTCAACGAGCAGGGCCTGCGGGTCCTGCTGCTCGCCCGGATCACCCGCGGGCCGGACGACCCGGAGGCCGCCGAGGGGCGCGGCCCACCGCGCTGGTCGTCCTGGAGCAGCGGCTGCGGCCCGACGCCGCCGACACCCTGCGCTACTTCGCCGACCAGGACGTCCGCGCCAAGGTCATCTCCGGCGACAACGCCGTCTCGGTCGGCGCGGTGGCCGCCAAGCTCGGGCTGAGCGGCGACACCGTCGACGCGCGCCGGCTGCCCGCGGAGCGGGAGGAGATGGCCGCGGCGCTGGACGGGGCGACCGTGTTCGGCCGGGTCACCCCGCAGCAGAAGCGGGACATGGTGGGGGCCCTCCAGTCGCGCGGGCACACCGTCGCGATGACCGGCGACGGCGTGAACGACGTGCTGGCCCTGAAGGACGCCGACATCGGGGTGGCGATGGGGTCCGGCTCGGAGGCGACCCGGGCGGTCGCGCAGATCGTGCTGCTCAACAACAGCTTCGCGACGCTGCCGTCCGTCGTCGCCGAGGGCCGC
Source organism: Streptomyces sp. SW4 (assembly GCA_003248315.1). Lineage (GTDB taxonomy): Bacteria > Actinomycetota > Actinomycetes > Streptomycetales > Streptomycetaceae > Streptomyces. The sequence continues at coordinate 2,580,295 of QKWM01000004.1, read as the reverse complement.
CGGGTGATCGGGAACATCACCCGGGTCGCGACCCTGTTCCTGGTCAAGACGGTCTACTCGGTGCTGCTGGCGATCCTGGTGGTCTGCTCGCAGGTGGAGTACCCGTTCCTGCCCCGGCACCTGACGCTGCTGTCGACGCTGACCATCGGCGTGCCCGCGTTCTTCCTCGCCCTCGCCCCAACAAGGAGCGGGCCAGGCCGCACTTCGTCCGGCGCGTGATGCGGTACGCCGTCCCCGGCGGGATCGTCGCCGCGACGGCGACCTTCGTGACGTACCTGGTGGCGCGCGGGCACTACAGCGGGCCCGGGGCGCTGGACGCGGAGACCAGCGTGGCGACGCTGACGCTGTTCCTGATCTCCATGTGGGTGCTGGCGATCATCGCCCGGCCCTACACCTGGTGGCGGATCGCACTCGTCGCGGCGATGGGGGCGGGCTTCCTGGTGGTGCTGGCGGTGCCGTGGCTCCAGGACTTCTTCGCGCTGAAGCTGGTCGGGGTGACGATGCCGTGGGCGGCGGTCGGGATCGCGGCGGTCGCGGCCCTCACGCTGGAGGGTGTGTGGAGGTGGGTGGACCGCCGCTTCCCGGCATGACGCTCCGCTGTGGTCGGGGGGTTGGGGGTCGGGGTGGGGCTGGGGTCGTTGTCCGTCTGCGGCGCCGTCGTGGCCGGTCGCGCAGTTCCCGCGCCCCTTGGGGACGTGGCACCGGCGGCGGCCGAGCTGTGCCCCTTGGGGCGTGGCACCGGCGGCGGCCGAGCTGTGTCCCTTGGGGGCGTGGCACCGGCGGCGGCCGAGGAGGAGTCGTCCTGGCCGGGCCGGTGCGGTGCGTGCGGGTCAGTCGAACCAGCGGGACGTGGCCAGTTCTTCCGTGCGGGTCGGGTCTTCCAGGAGGGCCGCCACCTCGAAGCGGCGGGGCCACTGGCCGGCCGCCCAGGCCAGGCCGGCGGCGACGCCCTCCAGGGTCGCGGCGTGCAGGACGCCGTCGTCGGTGAGCCGCCAGTCGATCTCCACGCCGTCGACGACGAGCTCCTCGTGCTCGACATAGGACGCCGGGGTCCGCGGGCCGAGCAGCACCCGCACCGCCTCCGGCACGGCGTGCTCGGTGCCCTCGGAGCCGACCTCGCCGGTGACCGACTCGCTCAGCCGCCGCACCTGGAACAGCTCCGCCAGCTCGGCGGCCCGGGCCGGCCGGACCGGCAGCAGCGGGACACCGCCGGTGAACGGCATCAGGTCGGGCGAGTCGACGACGACCGCGTCGGCGGCGTCCACCACCTCCACCCGTCCGTCGACCACCGCGCGCAGCTCGTCCGGCAGCGTCACCTGCTCCGGGTCCAGGTCGGCCAGGGCCCCGTAGAGGGCGTGCAGCTGGGCGGCGGTCACCGGCCGGTCCGGGTCGGCGAGGCGGTCCAGCAGCTCGGCCGCGCCGCCCGGCTCGTCCAGGAGGGCGGCGACGGAGGTGCGGACGCCGAGGGCGCGCAGCACCTGCTCGTCGTCGAAGCCGGTGGCGTCGGCCTCGTCGTACAGGCCGCGCAGCAGCGGGTCGCCGCCGGCGGCGCGCAGCCCGGCGGGGCGGCGGCCGTCGAGCACCGGGTGCCCGCGCAGCCACCACGCCGTGTACGGCCGTACGGTCTCGTGGGTGCCGTCCGGCAACAGGATGCGCACCGGCTGGACCAGCGCGTCCCGCAGCGGCGGCCGCGAGAGCAGCGCGAGGGCCTGCGGCCACTTGTCGTCGTCGACGAGGTCCAGGTCCCGTACCGCGACGATCTCGGTGGCGACCGGCGGGACGGGGCTGTCCGGGAAGCGGTCGAGGATGTCCTCGCACCACACGTCGACGGCGTCCAGCAGCCCGGCGTCGTCCGGCTCGGGGTAGTCCCCCTCGCGCGGCTCCAGTTCGTCGGGGTCGAGGACGACGTCGGTGGCGCGCACGAGCGCGAAGTCCACCAGCACGCCGCAGGCGGCCAGCGGCTCCGGCCCCCACTTCTCGGCCACCTCCGCGTCCACGGCGGCCAGCTCGTCCTCGCGCATGACCTGGGCGAAGGGGCCGCCGGGGAAGACGAGTTCCCCGGCCGGGGCCGGCTCGCCGTCCTCGTCGGGCAGGGCGAGCGCGGCGAGCCACGGCTCCTCGCCGGGTTCGAGCCCGGCGTCACGGACGAGACCGAGGACGGTGTCGGCCAGCTCCTCCGCGTCGAGGGCGTCCTCCTCCCAGGACGTGCCGCCCTCGTCGTCCAGGGAGGCGGCGACGGCCGCCCGCACCTGCGGGGTGGTGAGCACGGCACGCGGGGTGGCCGGGAGCGCGCCGAGCTTCTCCAGCAGGGGGTGGGCGGCGTCCGGGTGGGTGACCTTCAGGCCGAGGCGGGCGAGGGTCTCCGGGTCGATGCCGGCCGCGTCCGGGGTGGGCAGCAGGACCTGCCGGGGACCGATCGTCGTCCGCCCTCCCCGGAGCCGAAAGCCCGGGAGGTACCCCCGGCCAGCGGCACGGGCAGCCCGGACAGCCGGTCCGGGTCGACGCCCGCGAGGCTGTCGTACAGTCGCCACCACCAGCCGGGCTCCTTCTCCAGCCCCGCCAGCCGGTCGATCGCGTCGGTCAGCGGCACCCGGGCCACGCCCAGCGTGCGCAGCTCCGCGCGCCGCTCCAGACCGGCGGGCAACAGCGTCGGCAGGACATCGGCGAGGACCCGCACGGTGTCCGCGCCCGCGCCCTCCACCACCTCCGCGTCGCGGGGCCGCAGGGAGGCGGGCAGCTCGGCGTCCTCCTCCCCCGGCGCGAGGGCGGGCGGCAGGAAGGAGGTGCGCGGCAGCCGGTCGAGGATCGCCTGCCGCAGCGCGCCGTCCAGCTCCCCTTGCCCAGCGGTCCGGGCACGAGGTCGATGATCCCGTCGGTCACCGGGTGCCAGTCGGCGAGCAGCCCGGCGTAGGCGTCGGCGGCGCGCTGCACCAGGAAGTCGGTGAGGGGGCCGGGGCGGTGTGCCGGCGGGTGGAGTCCAGCGGGAAGGACGCGATGAGCAGGGCGGGCACGCCCAGGGGTTCGTCGCTGGGGGTGGGCGCGTGCACGACGGGGCTGGTGCGCGGCCGCAGCGGGCGGCCGTCGGCGTCGACGGGGACGGCCCAGGTGACCGACCAGTGGGGCCGCAGCCGTTCCTCCACCGGGCGGTCGGCGAGCAGGTCGGGGGTGAGCGGCCCGTGCGCGGCGGAGGTGCGCCAGCGGGTGGCGCCGGTGAGGGAGTCCTCCACGACGGTCAGCCCGCCCTCGGTGCGGCGGCGCAGGGTGCGCGACCCGTCGGTCTCGACGATCACCTCCTCCAGGCCGGGCAGGGCGAGGAGCCGGGCGTCGTCGACGGCGTTCAGCAGCCGTTCGGCGAGGTCGGCGGCGGGGGTGTCGCGCAGCGGGAGGATGACGGCGGTGTCGTACGGGGCGGGCGGCGTGCCCTCGGCGGCGAACGGCAGCCGCAGCAGCGGCACGTGCCCGTCCCGGCGGCGGATCTCGTCGCCCAGGCCGGGGCTGTGCCGGGCGGTCTCGGCGGCCAGGTCGCGGGCCTCGGCCAGCGACCAGCGGACCCCGCCGTGCCGGCCGACGACGGCGGGCTCGTCGGTGACCGCGAGGACGGCGGCGAAGCCGACGCCGAACCGGCCGACCGCCGCGGTGCCCGTCTCCCGCTTGGCGGAGGCCCGCAGGGTGGACAGCGACTCGACACCGGCCGCGTCCAGCGGGGCGCCGGTGTTGGCGGCGACCAGGACGCCGTCGCGCAGGGTGAGCCGGAGCCGGCCGGGCACGCCCGCGCGGGCGGCGGCGTCGGCGGCGTTCTGGGCCAGCTCCACGACCAGCCGGTCCCGGTAGCCGCCGAGGACGAGGTCCTCCTCGGCGTTGGCGTCCTCGCGGAACCGGGCGGGACTGGTCGCCCAGGCGTCGAGCACGCCTCGCCGGAGACGGGCGGTGCCGAAGGGGTCGGCGCCCTCGGCTGCGGGCCGCACGAACTTGCTCACGTTCACACTCTCCTCATCGGCCCTGATCGGCGTGAGGTCGAAGGTACCGCGCGGTGCGGCGACGGCGCCGGGTGCCGGTCACCGTGGCTCGCGCCCCCGGGGGCTGCGCCCCGGACCCCGTCGGCCCGGACGGCCTCGTCCTCAGACGCCGGACGGGCCGGCCAAGGACCCGGCATGGACCGCCTCAGACGCCGGACGGGCCGGCCAAGGACCCGGCATGGACCGCCGCAGGCCCGTCGGGGACTACGAGTGGCCCAGCTCCGCCGACGACTCGTCCTCGACCGCCGGGACCGACCCGGAGTCCGCCGCGGGGCGCAGCGGGAACGGGTCCACCCGCGTCTCGTCGATGACCGGCGGGGCCGGCTGCGGGGCTTGGGCATGACGGCCGCCTCGGAGTGGCCGCCGCAGCCGTAGGCCAGGGAGACGACCCGGCCGTCCGCCGGGGAGAACTCGTTGGCGCAGACCCGAAGGCCTGGCCCAGGGAGCCGCCGATGGGGACCAGGAAACCGCAGGAGACGCAGGACGCGGGGGCCGCCTGGGCCATCGCGGTCTTCGGGCCGTACGCCTCCTCCCAGCGGTCGGCGGCGGTGTGCAGGCCGTAGCGGGAGAGCACCCGGGCCCGGCGCATGCCCAGCTCGTCGGCGACCGCAGCGATCGAGCCACGGGCCGGGGCGGCGGGCAGCTCGGCGGGCCGGCCGGAGGTCACCTCGGCGTCCTCGGCCTCGACCAGGTCGGCCATCTCGTGGGAGACGGCCGAGTTCGGCGGCGGCTCGTCCTCGCCGGACCAGCCCGGCTCCAGGCGCAGGTCCTCGGCGTCGGTGGGCAGCAGGTCGCCGGGGCCCATGTCGCCGGGGCGCAGCCGCTCGCTCCACGGCACCCACTCGGGGGCGAGGACGGCGTCGGGGCCGGGCAGCAGGACCGCCTCGTCCACCGTGACGACCTTGGCGCGGGAGGCGCGGGCGACGGTCACGGCCCAGCGCCAGCCGCGGTAGCCCAGCTCCTTGCAGGCGAAGAAGTGCGTGACGACGCGGTCGCCCTCCGACACCAGCCCCTCGTGCTCGCCGACGACGCCGGGCGCGGCGGCCTCCTCGGCCGCGGCCCTGGCGAGGTCGACGGCCTCGGCGCACAGGCGGTCAGGGGTGCGGCTTCGCGTTGTCGCTGCGCTCACAGGTATCGCTTCTCTCCATACGCCGTCTCACGAGTGCGCCGGTTGCCAGGCGGGGGGGCGGACGGAGCGGACCCGGGGACCGCGTCGACGTCCGCGCCCGATCGCGCTCGGGCACACCTACGTCATCCATTCTGCGGGATGGCCGTACGGCGCGCGGCCGAGAACGTTCGCCACGGCGCGCTGTGCACGCTACCTGCTCGACTGCGCTGGGCCTACACCGACGGGAGTTTCCCGCGCGGCCCGGCGCCCCGCTCACCCGACCCGATCAGCTCCATCCGTGCCGCAACGGCGCTATACCGCCGCCTCTCGGGGCACTATGACGGGGTGGCAGCCGCACGGACGGAGTTCGAGAAGGGCGGGGCCGGGGCCGGGGCTCCGGGCTTTTCCGCGCGGTCGGCCGCGCACTGCGCCGGCCGGTGACCGGCACCGCGCGCGGCATCCGCAGGGCGACGCACGCCCACGGGGCCGGCGAGTCCGGGCTGGGCAAGCTGATCGAGTTGCACGGGGTGAACGGCGCCGGTGACGTCATGATCACCGTGGCGCTCGCCTCCACCGTCTTCTTCTCCGTGCCGACCGACGAGGCCCGCGGCCGGGTGGCGCTCTACCTCGCCATCACCATGGCCCCGTTCACGCTGCTCGCCCGGTGATCGGGCCGCTGCTGGACCGTGTCCCGCACGGGCGGCGGGCGGCGATGGCGGGCGCGATGCTGGCGCGGGCGCTGCTCGCGCTGGTGCTGTCCGGCGCGGTGATCACCGGCGGCATCGAGCTGTATCCGGCCGCGCTCGGCGTGCTGGTCGCCTCCAAGGCGTACGGCGTGGTCCGCAGCGCCGTCGTGCCCCGGCTGCTGCCGCCGCGCTTCTCGCTGGTCAAGGCGAACTCGCGGGTCACGCTCTGCGGGCTGCTGGCGACCGGCGCCGCCGCGCCGATCGGGGTGGGGCTCCAGCAGATCGGGCCGCGCTGGCCGCTGTACGGCGCCTTTGTGATCTTCGTCGCCGGAACGTTCCTGTCCTTCACCCTGCCGCCCAAGGTCGACTCGGCCCGGGGCGAGGAGGGCGCGCTGCTCGCCGCCGACGAGCACCATCTGCACGGACCGCACCGCAAGCCGCTGCGCCGGCCGGGGCTGCGCACGGTCGGGATCGCCGTGACGCACGCGCTCGGCGCCAACGCCGCGATCCGCGCGCTCTCCGGCTTCCTCATCTTCTTCCTGGCGTTCCTGCTGCGCGAGCACCCGATGAGCGGGCAGAGCGCGGCCGTGTCGCTGGGCATCGTGGGCGTCGCGGCCGGGGCGGGCAACGCCCTCGGCACGGCGGTCGGGGCCTGGCTGCGCTCCCGCGCACCGGAGATCATCATCGTGACGGTCGTGGCCTGTGTGCTGGGCGCGGCGATCACCGCCGCCGTGCTGTTCAGCCCGGTCGTGGTCGCGGCCCTGGCCGCGGTCGCCGGGTTCGCGCAGGCCCTGGCCAAGCTGTCGCTGGACGCGCTGATCCAGCGGGACGTCCCGGAGCCGGTGCGCACCTCGGCGTTCGCCCGGTCGGAGACGCTGCTGCAGATGTCGTGGGTGCTGGGCGGGGCGATCGGCATCGCGCTGCCGCTCAACGGCACGCTGGGCCTGGCGGTGGGCGCGGCCCTCGTCGGCGCCGGCTGGCTGACCACCGTCCGCGGCCTGGTCGGCTCGGCGCGGCACGGCGGGACGACCCGGCCGAGGGTGGCGTGACGCACGGCACGCCGTACCCAGGTGGGAGGCGGGCCGGGCGTGCCCGATAGCCTTCGCCCATGACCACGATGCACTCCGGGCGACGCCGCCGCGCCGTCGCCGCCGCCGGCGCCGTATCCGCCGGACTGCTCGTCCTGTCCGCCTGTGACCAGCCGACCCCGATGGCGACCCTCACCGTGGGCAGCTCCTCGGTCAGCGCCGAGGCCACCTGCGGCGGCGAGGGCAAGGTGCTGAAGGAGGCCGAGATCAACAAGTGCCTCCGCGACAAGGACGCCGAGACGATCACCGTCGACCCGGACGAGACCGTGCGCTTCGGTGTCGACCCCGAGGTCGCCGACGAGCGCTGGACCATCCTGATGAACGGTCAGCAGCTCGTCGAGGACAGCACCAAGACCTACCGCACGGTCCCGGGCAGCGTGTTCTTCAACGTCCAGTACGGCGCCCAGGGCGACTCCACGAGCGTGGCGATCGCCGCCCGCGACGGCAAGGAGAACAGCCAGGCCGTCACCGGGGTGTGGGTGTTCGAGCTGAAGAAGGACGGCTGACCGCGCCCCGGAGTCCCCGTTGCCCCGTACGCGCGTCCTCGTGGCCACCGCGGTCCCCGTCGAGCGGGACGCGGTGGCCCAGGCCTTCCCGGGACCGCCCGGCACGGCCGACCTGCCCGGCGTGCGGCTGCTGCGGGTGCCGGGCGGCCGGTACGACCTGCTGGCCGCCGGTGTCGGCCCCGCCCTGGCCGCCGCCTCCACCGCCGCGGCACTGACCGCCGCCGCCCTGGAGGGCGCCCCTACGGCCTGGTCGTCTCGGCCGGCATCGCCGGCGGTTTCGCCCCGCACGCGCCGGTCGGCTCGCTCGTCGTCGCCGACGCGATCACCGCGGCCGACCTGGGCGCCGAGACCGCCGACGGCTTCCTGCCGGTCACCGACCTCGGCTTCGGCACCGTCACGCACCGCCCGCCCGCCTCCCTGGTCCGCGCGGTGGCCGCCGCCACCGGGGCCCGCACCGGCACCGTGCTGACCGGGTCCACGGTGACCGGCACCGCCGCCCGCGCCGAGGAGCTGCGCACCCGTCACCCGGGGCGCTGGCCGAGGCGATGGAGGGCTTCGGCGTCGCCGAGGCCGCCGCGGCGCACGGTGTGCCCGTCCTGGAGCTGCGCGCCGTCTCCAACCCGGTCGGCCCGCGCGACCGGGCCGCCTGGCGCATCCCCGACGCGCTCGCCGCCCTGACGGACGCCTTCGGGAAGCTCGCGCCCGTCCTGGAGAGTTGGAACCCACATGACCGTTGAGCCGTTGCAGATCGCCTACTCCCCTGCCCCAACGACACCTTCGTCTTCGACGCCCTCGCCCACGGCCGCGTGCCCGGCGCCCCCGCGCTGGACGTGACCTTCGCGGACATCGACGTCACCAACGGCATGGCCGAGCGCGGTGAGTTCGACGTGCTGAAGGTGTCGTACGCGGTGCTGCCGTACGTCCTGGACCGGTACGCGCTGCTGCCCTGCGGCGGCGCGCTGGGCCGGGGCTGCGGCCCGCTGGTGCTCACCCGCGAGCCCCGGACCGGGGGCGCTTCGGGCGGTGAGGGGCTGCGGGGCCGCACGGTCGCGGTGCCGAGCGAGAGGTCGACGGCGTATCTGCTGTTCCGGCTCTGGGCGGCGGACACCGTCCCCGGCGGGGTCGGCGAGATCGTGGTGATGCCGTTCCACGAGATCATGCCGGCGGTGCGGGACGGCAAGGTCGACGCCGGGCTCGTGATCCACGAGGCGCGGTTCACGTACCGGAACTACGGGCTGCACAAGCTCGCCGACATGGGCGAGCACTGGGAGAACACCACCGGGCTGCCGATCCCGCTCGGCGCGATCATCGCCCGGCGGTCGCTGGGCGAGGCCGCGCTGACGGAACTGGCGGAGGCGGTCCGGCTGTCGGTGCGCGCGGCCTGGAACGACCCGGAGGCGTCCCGCCCGTACGTCATGGAGCACGCCCAGGAGATGGACCCGGCCGTCGCCGACCAGCACATCGGGCTGTACGTCAACGAGTTCACCGCCGACCTCGGCGAGGACGGCTACGCGGCCGTCCGCGGCCTGCTCACCCGCGCGGCGGCCGAGGGACTGGTGCCGCCCCTCGGCCCGGACGCGCTGCGGTTCCCCTGAGCGCTCAGACGTCGAGCTGGTCGGCGACCGCCCGCAGCAGGCCGGCGATCTTCTTGCCGGCGGCCTTGTCGGGGTAACGGCCCCGCTCCAGCATCGGCGTGATGTTCTCCAGCAGGGTCGTCAGATCCTGGACGATGGAGGCCAGCTCGTCGGGCTTCCTGCGCTGGGCGGCCGCGACCGAGGGCGCCGGCTCCAGCAGGGTCAGGGACAGGGCCTGGTCGCCGCGCTGCCCGGCGACCACGCCGAACTCCACGCGCTGCCCGGGCTTGAGGGTCTCGACTCCGGCGGGGAGGACCGAGGAATGCACGAAGACGTCGCCGCCGTCGTCGCGGGAGAGGAAGCCGAAGCCCTTCTCGCTGTTGAACCACTTGACCTTGCCGGTAGGCACGTCCGTCCTCGTCCTCGTACTCGTCGGAAAACTGCTCAACAACAACCTAGGCGGGTCGCCCATGACCCGCCGGTATCAAGGCTAATGGTCTCCCACCCGGTGACAAGACGTCGCCCGGTTGTTCCTTCGCGCAGGGAACTACCCTGGTCGGGTGCGTGACAAAACCCGAACGAATTCCGCCGAGCCCGGCGACCGGCTGATCCGCGCCGGTGCGATCGTCTTCTTCCTCGGCGCCGTGGCCACCGTGGTCACGGTCGCCCCGCTCTTTCTGGGCACGACGCCCTTTCCCACGTACATGTTCGGTCTGAGCATGCTGATGGGCGTCGGTTTCGCGATGGCGGGCGCCGGAGTGCTCCGGTCGGCCGCGGCGGGCCGCCGTCAGGCCCGGCAGGCGGCCGGCGGCTCCTCCCGGTAGGCCGCGAGCCAGGCCGGGAACGCGGTCAGGTCCGCCAGCACCGTGTCGGCGCCTGCCGCGCGCAGCTCCTCGGCGCCGTACGGGCCGGTGGCGACGGCGACGGCGTGCGCCCCGGCGGTCCGCGCGCCGCGGATGTCGCCCAGGTGGTCGCCGACGTAGACGCCGGCGCCGTGCTCGCGCAGCGCCACCGCCTTCTGCTCCGCCCACAGGTCGCCGATCACCGCGTCCGGCTCGATGCCCAGGTGCTCCAGGTGGAGCTTGGCGTTGGGCTCGTACTTGGCGGTGACGACGATCGCCCGGCCGCCCGCCTCACGCACGGCCGCGACGGCCTCGGCGGCGCCGGGCAGGGCGGGCGTGGCGGCGATGGCGTGCGCCGGGTACAGCGACCGGTACAGGTCGGCGACGGCCGGCACCCGCTCCGCCGGGAACCAGTGCGCCAGCTCCTGCTCCAGCGGCGGCCCCAGCCGGGTCACCGCCAGGTCGGCGTCGACGTACGTCCCCGTCCGCTCCGACAGCGCCAGGTAGCAGGCGTGGATGCCGGGACGGGAGTCGATCAGCGTCATGTCCAGGTCGAAGCCGACGGTGGGCGCGGGGCGGGTCGCGGGAGCCATACCGGCCATTGTGCCGGGGCGCCGCCGTGCACGGGCACGGCCCCCGGACGCCGGCCCGCGGACACGGGCCGTACCCGGCCGTGACGTGATCGTGTCCGACGGTGGCCTAAACTCAGCCAAGCCTTACCTGACCTTTACCGGGCCGACCCCGTCGAAAGCGAGGCCCCATGCGAGCCGGACGCGCCGTCGCGATCCCCGCGGCCGTGCTGGCCCTCGCGGTCGCGATGCTGCTGAGCCTGTCCGTCGGAGCGCGCCCGGTCGCCCCGTCGGCGGTCTACGAGGCCCTGCTGCACGGCGGCCACGGCGAGGCCGCCGAGGTCGTGCGCGAGATGCGGCTGCCCCGCACCCTGGTCGGGGTGCTGGTCGGCGCCGCACTCGCCCTGGCCGGAACCGTTCTGCAGGGCATCACCCGCAACCCCGTCGCCGACCCCGGCATCCTCGGCATCAGCCAGGGCGCCGCCGTCGGCGTCGTGCTGGCCATCGCCTTCGCCGGGGTGCACACGCTGGCCGGTTACGTGTGGTTCGCGTTCGCCGGGGCCGCGGTCGCCGCGGTCGCGGTGTACGCCGTCGCGGCGGGCGGGCGCGGCGGGGCGACGCCGGTGAAGCTGGCGCTGGGCGGCGCCGCGGTCAACGCGCTGCTGGTGGCGGTGGTCACCGCCGTGCTGACCACCCGGGCCGCCGCGCTCGACGAGTTCCGCTTCTGGCAGGTCGGCTCGCTCTCCGGCCGCGACGCCGAGATCGCCGGCCAGGTGTGGCCGTTCCTGCTGGCCGGCCTGGTCCTGGTGCTGTCCGTGGCCCGCGGCCTGGACGCCCTCGCCCTCGGCGACGACGTGGCCCGCGGCCTCGGGCAGCGGGTGGCGCTCGTCCGGATCGCCGGCGGCCTCGGCGCCACCGTCCTCACCGGCGCCGGGGTCGCCGCGGCCGGCCCGATCGCCTTCGTCGGCCTCGCCGTGCCGCACATCGCCCGCGCGATCGTCGGCGGCGGCCACCGCTGGGTGCTGCCGCTGGCCGCGCTGCTCGGGCCCGTGATGCTGCTGGTCTCCGACGTCGTCGGCCGGATCGTCTTCCCGCCCGGCGAGGTCCCGGCCGGGGTGTCCACCGCACTGATCGGCGTGCCGTTCCTGGTGCTGCTGGTGCGCCGGAAGGCGGTGCCCGCATGACGCAGGCGCCGATACCCCCGCGGCCCGGGTCCGCCCCGCCGGGTACGCCGTGCTGCGCCCCGGGCGGGCCGCCTTCCTGCTGCACCGCCGCTCGGCCGTCGTCGCCGCCGTCCTCGCCGTGCTGCTCGCCGCCGCCTGCCTGGCCTCCCTGTGCGTGGGCGAGTCCTTCGTCTCCCCCGGCTCCGCCCTCGACGTCGTCCTGGGCCGGCCCTCCCGGACGAGCTGGTCGTCGGCACGCTGCGCGCGCCGCGGCTGGTCGTCGCGCTGCTGGTGGGCGCCGCGTTCGGCGTGGCCGGCGCGCTCATCCAGACGGTCGCCCGCAATCCGCTGGCCAGCCCGGACGTCATCGGCATCAGCCAGGGCGCGAGCGCGGTCACCGTCGCCGCCCTGACCTTCGGCGTCACCTCGTACGCCGTGCTGCCGTACCTGTCCGTGGCGGGCGGGCTGCTCGCCGCCCTGCTGGTGTACTTCGCCGCCTGGCGCGGCGGGCTGCACGCGGCCCGCTTCGTCGTCATCGGCATCGGCTGCGCGATCGCCCTGCGGTCGGTGACCACGCTGCTGATGACCAAGGGCGAGTACCTCGTCGCCCAGCAGGCACAGGTGTGGATGGCCGGCTCGCTCAACGGGCGCGGCTGGGAGGTGTCCGCGCCGCTGGGCTGGGCGCTGCTGCTGCTCCTGCCGGCCGTCGCCTGGGCGGCGCGCGCCCAGCGCACCGTCGGCCTCGACGACGACACGGCGACCGCGCTCGGGTGCGGCTGGACCGGGTGCGGTTCGGGCTGGCGCTGCTCGGCATCGTGCTGGCGTCGCTGGCCACCGGCGCCGCCGGGCCCGTCGACTTCGTGGCGCTGCTCGCCCCGCAGATCGCCCGCCGCCTCACCCGCACCGCCCAGCTCCCGCTGGTGTGCTCGGCGCTGCTCGGCGCCGTCATCGTCGTCCTCAGCGACCTGCTGGCCCGCCGGCTGTTCGCGCCGACCGAGCTGCCGGTGGGCGTGCTGACGGCGGCCGTGGGAGCGCCGTACCTGATCTGGCTGATCGCCCGCGGCCGCACCGGAGGCACCCGGTGAGCCGCGCCGCGGGCACCCCGACGAACCGGACCGGAGACGCCCCGGCGGCCCGGACCGCAGGCACCCCGACGAGCCGCACCGGAGGCACCCCCATGACCAGGCTCAGCGCCCGTGGGCTGACCCTCGCCTACGAGGAGCGCACCGTCGTCCACGACCTCGACCTCGACGTCCCGACGGCGAGGTCACGGTGATCGTCGGCCCGAACGCGTGCGGCAAGTCCACGACCCTGCGCGCCCTCGGGCGGCTGCTGAAGCCGAAGGGCGGCGCCGTGCTGCTGGACGGGCGCGCGCTGGCCGAGCTGCCCACCCGGCGGATCGCCCAGCAGATCGGGCTGCTGCCGCAGACGCCCTCGCCCCGGAGGCGATCACCGTCGGCGACCTGGTCTCCCGCGGACGCCAGCCCCACCAGCGGTGGTGGCGGCAGTGGTCGGACGACGACGAGCGGGCGGTGACCGAGGCGATGGAGCGCACGGACGTCGCGGCGCTCGCCGACCGGCCCGTGGACGAACTCTCCGGCGGGCAGCGCCAGCGGGTGTGGATCGCGATGGCCCTCGCCCAGGAGACGGAACTGCTGCTGCTGGACGAGCCGACGACGTACCTGGACGTCGCCCACCAGGTGGAGGTCCTGGACCTGGTCCGGCAGCTCAACCACGACAAGGGCCGCACCGTCGTGGTCGTCCTGCACGATCTCAACCAGGCCGCCCGCTACGCCGGGCACCTCGTCGCGATGAAGGCCGGCCGCGTCGTCGCCGAGGGCCCGCCCGCCGACGTCGTCACCGCCGAGCTGGTGCGCGAGGTGTTCGGGCTGGACTGCGTCGTCGTCCCGGACCCGGTGACCGGCGGCCCGCTGGTGGTGCCCGGCCGCCCCTGGCAGCCGGCGCCGGCCCCCAAGACGCCCCCCACGGATACCGTCCCGTCCCCCGTGCGGACGACGTGAGCCGCCGCTCCCCGGGTGCCGCACGGCGCCCCGGCGGCCCGCGCGCCGTGCGCACAGAAAGGAAGACCCTCATGACCGGCACGACCGGCACCTCCCGGCCGACGCGCCGCACGGCGCTCGCCACCGCCGCCGCGCTCGTCGGCTCGCTCGCCCTCGCCGCCTGCGGCTCCGGCACCGATTCCGGCTCCGGCTCCGGCAAGGCCGCCGGTGACGGCGGCACGCACGTCGTCAAGACCGTCATGGGCGACGTGCGCGTGCCGAACGAGCCGAAGCGGGTCGTCGTCCTCGACACCGCCGAGCTGGACTCCGCGATCACCCTCGGCGTGAAGCCGGTCGGCGCCACCCACGCCGGTGTGGCCGACGGCTTCCTCAGCTACCTGCCCGAGGAGCGGACCGAGGGCATCGAGCAGGTCGGCAACATCGCCGCGCCCAGCCTGGAGAAGATCGCGGCGCTCGAGCCGGACCTCATCCTCAGCAGCAAGGTCCGCGACGCCGACCGCTACGACGAGCTGTCGAAGATCGCCCCGACCGTCTTCGCCGAGGGCGTCGGCCACCCCTGGAAGGAGAACTTCCTGCTGCACGCCGACGCGCTCGGCAAGAAGGAGGAGGCCCGCAAGGTCGTCGCCGACTACGAGAAGCACGCCGCGCAGGTCACCGAGGCGCTCGGCGGCAAGGAGAAGGCCGGCGAGATCACGGTCAGCGCCACCCGCTTCGTCGAGGGCGGCGACATCCGCCTCTACGGCCGCAAGAACTACATCGGCACGGTCCTCGAGGACGTCGGCCTCGGCCGGCCCGCCATCGTCGACAAGGCCGAGGACGGCTTCGCCTACGAGGTCAGCCCCGAGCAGATCGACAAGGCGGACGCCGACGCGGTCTTCTACACGTCCTTCGGCGACTCCTCGAAGTCCGGGGAGTCCAAGACCCTCGACAGCGCCCTGTGGAAGAACATGAAGGCCGTCAAGGCGGGCCGTGCCTTCCACGTCAACGACGACCTGTGGTTCATGGGCATCGGCTACACGGCCGCCGGCCAGATCCTCGACGAGCTGGAGGCGAAGCTCGCGCCCTGACCCGCGCCCACCCGCCGCCCACGCGCCCGCGTGGGCGGCGGGATCAGGAGGCGGGGCGGCGGGCTCGCCACAGGAGGTACAGGGCGGAGGCCAGGGCCGCGGCGCGCAGGACCCACGGCCAGGTCGCGGCGACCGCCGCGCCCATCTGGCCGTCCGCGATCGGGTCGCCCCAGCGTCCGTCGGTGCGGCCCCACAGCCACACGATCCCGCCCGCGGCGACCAGCCCCGGCAGTCCCAGCACCGCCCACTTGGCCTGGGCCGGGGTGATCCGGCGGGACAGGAACGTGAGCAGCCAGCCCAGGGCCAGCGGCAGCAGGTTGCCGAGCACCGCCCCGGCGACCAGCAGGGCGGCGGCGAGCACCAGCACCGGGTTGCTCCAGCCGCCCTCGGGCCACAGCCGGGGCAGGCGGCGCCGGGCGGGGACGGCGGCTTCGACGGCCTCGCCCGCCGCCCCGGCGGCCGGCTCGGCCGGGGTTTCGGCGGGTCCGGCGCCGGCCGGGCCCGGCGGGGTGTCCGGCGGCGGCTTCAGGAGTTCGGGGATCTCGACGCCGCCGACGAACCCGGGCACGCTCTCGCCTCCGCCGAGGGGGCTGCCCTCCGCCCGCCACCAGTCGGGCTGCCGGACGCTGTCGCCGAGTTCGTGCGCGGCGGCCAGGTGCGGCGGGGACGCCCCGTCGGACCGGGCGGCACCGGACCCGGTCCCGGCACCGGACCCGGGCGCGGTGCCGGATCCCGTCGGGGTGCCGGGGCCGTCCGGGGCGTCGCGGCCGGTCGTGGTGCCGGGCGGTGACCCGGACGGGCGCGGGCGGGAGGCCGCCCGGCGCAGCCCCAGCCCCTTGCGGCGCTCCTTGTGCGGCGCCGGCCGGGTCCGCCCGTCGCGCTGGACCGGCACGGCGGCGGACGCCGCCGGCTGCGCACCGGACCCGTCACGGGTGTCGCCGGCCGCCTCGACGACCTCGTCCGGGCTGCCGAGCCGGTCCAGGATCCGGCGGACGGCGGCGGGCGAGTCGACGACCGCCTTCGCCCGGCGTCTGTCGATCTCCCGGCGCAGCTCCGCGACCAGGCGCATGCGCGCGGCCGACGGCAGCTGCCGCTGCTGCGCCACGTCGCCGACCCGGCTCAGATACTCGTAGACGACCTGATCGCTCTCGATGCCCACGAACCCCTCCGGGGCGTTGAGGTGTTGATGCCCCGTCGGACGACGGTACCGTCCGACCCGGGCCGCCGTGCGCACCGAGGCGCGGCGTCGCCGCCGTACCCACCCGCTACCGTGGGGCGGATGAGCACCGAGGAGAAGCCCGCGGCCCCCCGGTCCCTGGCGGAGGCGCTCCGCGCCCGGGACGACGCTTCCCTGGCCGTCCTCCTGCGCAGCCGCCCCGACCTCATCACGCCCGTCCCACGGACCTCACCCAGCTCGCCACCCGCGCCGGCACCCGGGCCTCCGTGGTGCGCGCCCTGGAGCGGCTGGACCGGTTCGCGCTGCAGACCGCCGAGGCGCTGGCCGTCGCCGCGGACCCGGCGTCGTACGAGGAGCTGCTCGGGCTCATGGCGGGCGACGCACGCGACCCGGCCGTCGCCGCCGCCCTGCCCGCGCCCTCGGCACCCTGCGCGACCAGGCCCTGGTGTGGGGCGGCGACGACCGGCTGCGCCTGGTGCGCACGGCCCGCGAGCTGCTCGCGCCCACCCCGCAGCACCCGTCCCCGACCGGCCTGGGGCCCACCGTCCAGGAGGCCACCGCCGGGATGTCCCCCGGCCGCATCCAGGAGATCCTCGGCGCCGTCGGCCTGGCCTCCACGCACGACTCCGTGTCCGCCGTGGCCGCGCTCACCGCCCTGTTCACCGACCGCGAGCGGATGGCGGCCCTGCTCGCCGGCCTCCCGGCGGACTCCCGCGAGGCCCTCGACCGCCTGGTCTGGGGGCCGCCCTACGGCCAGGTCACCGCCGATCCCGCGCCCCGGCTGCGCCTGCTGCTGGACCGCGGGCTGCTGCTGCCGACGGCGCCCGGCACGGTGGTGCTGCCCGTGAGGTCGCCCTGCACCTGCGGGCCGGACGGGCCCACCGCACGCCCGAGCCGGTTCCGCCGCCGGTGACGGCCGCCGCCGCGCACGGCGCCCGGGTGGTGGACGCCACCGCGGCCGGCCAGGCCCTGGCGGCGCTGGCCACCGTCGAGGAGCTGCTGAAGGACTGGGACGAGGGCGGCCCGGCCGTGCTGCGGGCCGGCGGGCTGAGCGTGCGCGACCTGAAGCGCACGGCCGTCGCCCTGGACGTGCCGGAGCCGGTCGCCGCGTTCTGGGTGGAGCTGGCCTACGCCGCCGGGCTGCTGGCCTCCGACGGCGAGGCCGACGAGCGCTACGCGGCGACCCCGGCCTACGACGAGTGGCGGGAGCTGCCCGCGGCCGAACGCTGGGCACGGCTGGCCGAGGCATGGCTGACGGCCACCCGCACGCCGGGTCTGGTCGGCGGGCGGGACGCCAAGGACCGGACGCTGTCGGCGCTGGGACCGGGCCTGGACCGTTCGGCGGCGCCGGAGGTACGGCACCGGGTGCTGGCCCTGCTGGCGGAGCTGCCCGTGGGGCCGCGCCGGACGCCGAGTCGCTGCTGGCCCGGCTGCGCTGGGAACGCCCGCAGCGCCGGGAGGACGACCTGCGGGTCCGGCTCGCCCGCTGGACGCTGTCGGAGGCGGAGCTGCTGGGCGTGACCGGGCGCGGCGCGCTGTCGGCGCCGGGGCGGGCGCTGATCGGGGCACCCGAGGGGCCCGGTCGGCGGGAAGGGGCCCCCGACGGCTCCGCCGGGTGGGAGAGCGGGGAGCCGCGCTGGGCCGCCCGGCCGGGCGAGGGACCGCAGGAGCCCGGCCGGCGCGGCGAGGAACCGCAGGGGCCCGGCCGGCGCGGCGGGGAGCCGCAGGGGCCCGGGGACAAGCTGCCGGTGCACCACCACCGCGTCCCGCGTCCCTCGCGCCGCTGTCCCCGCCGAGCAGGCCGCCGCGTCCGCCTCCGCGGCCCGGCTTCTGGCCCCGCTGCTGCCCGAGCCGCTGGACCACGTGCTGCTCCAGGCCGACCTGACGGCGGTGGCGCCGGGCCCGCTGGAGCGTCCGCTCGCGGAGATGCTGGGCGTGCTCGCGGACGTGGAGTCCAAGGGCGGGGCGACCGTCTACCGGTTCACGCCCGGCTCGGTGCGCCGCGCCCTCGACGCCGGCCGGACCGCCGCCGACCTGCACGCCTTCCTCGCCGCGCACTCCCGCACGCCCGTGCCGCAGCCGCTGGCCTACCTGATCGACGACGTGGCCCGCCGGCACGGGCACCTGCGGGTGGGCGCCGCCTCGGCGTACGTGCGGTGCGACGACGACGCCGTGCTGGGCGAGATCCTGGCCGACAAGCGGTCCGCGGGCCTGGGGCTGCGCCGGCTGGCGCCGACCGTGCTCGCCGCGCAGGCGGACCCGGCGGCGCTGCTGGAGGGGCTGCGGGCGATGGGGTTCGCCCCGGCCGCGGAGTCCGCCGAGGGCGATGTGCTGATCACCCGGGCCGACGCCCGCCGCACACCGCCGCGCACCCCGCCCGAGCCGGTGCCGGACGGCCCGCCCGTGCCGGACGACACGCTGCTGGCGGCGGCGATCCGCGCGGTGCGGGCCGGCGACCTGGCCGCCACGGCGCCGCGCAAACCCGCCCGGACGCCGGGGACGCCGGAGACGCCGCGGACGCCGGGGAGCTGCCGCGCACGTCCGCCGCGGAGACCCTCGCCACCATGCAGGCCGCGGTGCTGACCGGCGAGGCGCTGTGGATCGGCTACGTGAACGCCGACGGTGCCGCCAGCCAGCGGGTGATCGCCCCGATCCGGGTGGAGGGCGGGTTCGTCACCGCGTTCGACCACACGGCCGACGAGGTGCGCACCTATCCGCTGCACCGGATCACGGGGGTCGCGGAGCTCGCCGACGAGCCGGGCTGACCCGGCCCCGGCACCCCGGCCCCCGGCCCTCCGGCACCCCGGACGGCCCGCACCCCGGACGGCCCGCACCCCGGGCGGCCCGCACCCCGCCGGCCGCCCGGGGCCGGCATGGTGACCCCCGGCTTTACGCACCCGGGCGGCGGCCTCCGCCTTCTTGCCCACGTTCGGGTGAACGCGCGCGTTCATGCACGCCGCACCGGGGTTTTCCCACCCCGGAGCGAGCTTTTCTCATGTTCCTTCATCTTCCGCATCGGGCCGTCGGCGGCCGGGCAGCCACCGGGTGTCCTACCGCCGAAGCGAAAGGAAGCTTCCGATGCGATCCATCCGTCGTGCCGCCACCGTCCTGACCTCCACCGTCGCGCTGCTCGGGGCGTTCGCCGCCGAGGCCGCGGCGATCGGCATCGACCTCACCGGAGGCGCGACCTTCTGACCCCGCCGCCCCCGTGTCCGGGCCGGCCCCGCTGCGGCGGGGCCGGCCCCCTCCCCGACCCTCACCGCCTCCCCGTACGCGACCGCTCAGCGAAAGGCCGGTAGCCGCCATGCGTCCCCGCTCCTTTGAAGCGCCTTCCTCCGCCCGTTCCGCCCTCGCCCTCTCCGTCGCCGCCGTGATCACGGGCGCGGCGCTGTTCGGGGCCCTCGTCCCCGAGGCGTCCGCCGCCCCGCTGCCGCTGCCGTCCGCCGGCGTCGAGCGCCTGGTCACCGAGGGCGTCTCCGTGGAAGGCCCCCTCGTGAACAACCTCACTCTCCCCTAGCCCGCCCCGAGGATCAGGCAAACTGGACGTTTGGCCGAGCCGTCCGGCCGTACGCGCGAAGGGGTGCCGCCCGTGAATGGTCCGCTGATCGTCCAGTCCGACAAGACACTGCTCCTGGAAGTCGACCACGAGCTGGCCGACGAGTGCCGCAGGGCCATCGCGCCCTTCGCCGAGCTGGAGCGGGCGCCGGAGCACATCCACACCTACCGGGTGACGCCGCTCGGGCTGTGGAACGCGCGGGCGGCCGGGCACGACGCCGAGCAGGTCGTGGACGCGCTGGTGCAGTACAGCCGCTACCCCGTGCCGCACGCCCTGCTCGTCGACGTCGCCGAGACGATGGACCGCTACGGGCGGCTGACCCTCACCAAGCACCCGGCGCACGGCCTGGTGCTGACCACCACCGACCGGCCGGTGCTGGAGGAGGTGCTGAAGTCCAAGCGGATCGCGCCGCTGGTCGGCGCCCGCATCGACGCCGACACCGTGGCCGTGCACCCCTCCGAGCGCGGGCAGATCAAGCAGACGCTGCTGAAGCTGGGCTGGCCGGCCGAGGACCTCGCCGGGTACGTCGACGGCGAGGCGCACCCGATCGAGCTGCGCGAGGACGGGTGGGCGCTGCGCCCGTACCAGAAGCAGGCGGTGGAGAACTTCTGGCACGGCGGTTCCGGCGTCGTCGTGCTGCCGTGCGGCGCGGGCAAGACGCTGGTCGGCGCCGGGTCGATGGCGCAGGCGAAGTCGACCACGCTGATCCTGGTCACCAACACCGTCTCCGCCCGGCAGTGGAAGCACGAGCTGGTGAAGCGGACCTCGCTGACCGAGGACGAGATCGGCGAGTACAGCGGGACGAAGAAGGAGATCCGCCCGGTCACCATCGCCACGTACCAGGTGCTGACGACGAAGCGGAAGGGCGTCTACCCGCACCTGGAGCTGTTCGACTCCCGCGACTGGGGTCTGATCGTCTACGACGAGGTGCACCTGCTGCCCGCGCCCGTCTTCAAGTTCACCGCCGACCTCCAGGCCCGGCGGCGGCTCGGCCTCACCGCGACGCTGGTGCGGGAGGACGGCCGCGAGTCGGACGTCTTCTCCCTCATCGGACCCAAGCGCTTCGACGCCCCGTGGAAGGAGATCGAGGCGCAGGGCTACATCGCGCCCGCCGACTGCGTCGAGGTCCGGGTCAACCTCACCGACTCCGAGCGGCTCGCGTACGCGACCGCCGAGGCGGAGGAGAAGTACCGGTTCTGCGCGACCACCGCGACCAAGCGGAAGGTGACGGAGGCGATCGTGCGCCGGTTCGCCGGCAGCAGATCCTCGTCATCGGGCAGTACATCGACCAGCTCGACGAACTGGGCGAGCACCTCGGCGCACCGGTGATCAAGGGCGAGACGTCCAACGCCCAGCGGGAGAAGCTCTTCGAGTCGTTCCGCCAGGGCGAGATCAGCGTGCTGGTGGTGTCGAAGGTCGCGAACTTCTCCATCGACCTGCCGGAGGCGACGGTCGCCATCCAGGTGTCGGGGACCTTCGGCTCCCGGCAGGAGGAGGCGCAGCGGCTCGGCCGGGTGCTGCGGCCCAAGTCCGACGGCCACCAGGCGCACTTCTACTCCGTCGTCGCCCGCGACACCATCGACCAGGACTTCGCCGCCCACCGGCAGCGGTTCCTGGCGGAGCAGGGCTACGCGTACCGGATCGTGGACGCGGACGAGATCCTGGCGGGCTGAGACGGGCTGAGACCTCCCGGGCGGGTGGGCCCGCTCGGGCACGAGCCGGGACCGGTCGGGTGCGAGGAGGCGGGCGGAGGGAGAAACCGCCGGTCAGCGGCGGCGGACGCCCGCCTCCTCGCCGTACTCGCCGAGGATGATCACGTCGAAGGCGGCGCCCGCGAACACCTTGACGGCGCGCAGGGCGTCACCGATCCGGTGCCGGTGGCTGCCGGCCACGGGCGTGGCGCCGGACGGGCGGCCCGGCGCCGGTGCGGGGAGATGGTTGCTGCGCTCATGTCTCCATGGTGCGACCGCGGCCGGGCTTCCCGCGTCGGTCTGCGGACCCACCTCGCGCGCCGCCGGCGTACACCTGTGGGCCGATGCCCGGCCCTCACCCGGGAGGGGACGCCCCCTAGGGGTCGCGGGCCGGGGTGCCGACGGGTTCGCGCGGGCCGGGGGCGTCGACGGGCGGGCCAGGGCCGGGGGTGCCGGTGGGTGAGGCCGGAGGCCAGGGCGGGCCGGGGCGGCGCGGGGAAAATCGTTGGCGGTGGCCGGGTGCCCCCTCCTACAATCTCCGCTCTTGCCCGCCTCCCTCTCGGAGAGCCGCCGCCCGGACGGAAACCGGCCGGCCGTCACGCGCACGCAGCGCCCCGTCACGCAGCAGGTCTTCCCCGGAGGCACCGCCTTGTCCACGCCCGTCCACGACGACCCCCGCGACACCCGCACGACGGCCCCCTCGACCGGGAGCGCGCCCACCTCGCCGCGTCCCGTTCCGCGCTGCGGGCCATGCGGGAGGACGTCGAGGCCCTCGACATCACCGACGTCACCGCGAACTGGGTCAACGCCGCGGTCCTGGAGAGCCAGATCGAGCAGCGCATCGAGGCGCTCGCGGACCTCAGCGACACCCCGCTCTTCTTCGGCCGGCTCGACTACCTGCACGCCCCCGGCGCCGAGCAGGCCGAGGGAGCCGGCGGGGAGCGCTTCTACATCGGGCGCCGGCACGTCCACGACACCGACGGCGACCCCATGGTGATCGACTGGCGGGCGCCGGTCTCGCAGCCGTTCTACCGGGCGTCCAAGAAGGACCCGATGGACATCGCGCTGCGCCGCCGCTTCGGCTACACCGGCGGCGACCTCACCGCGTACGAGGACGAGCACCTGTCCGACCCGGGCGAGGCGGCGGCCACGAGCAAGCTGCTCCAGCGGGAGATCGAGCGGCCCCGCGTCGGGCCGATGCGCGACATCGTGGCGACCATCCAGCCCGAGCAGGACGAGATCGTGCGCGCCGGGCTCGGCGGCACCGTCTGCGTGCAGGGCGGACCCGGCACCGGGAAGACCGCCGTCGGCCTGCACCGGGTCGCCTACCTGCTGTACGCCCACCGCGAGCGCCTCGCCCGCACCGGCACGCTGGTGATCGGCCCGAACAGGTCGTTCCTGCACTACATCGAGCAGGTGCTGCCCGCCCTCGGCGAGCTGACGGTCCGGCAGGCGACGGTGGACGACCTGGTCGCGCACGTCGAGGTGTGCGGCGCGGACGACGCGGCGGCGGCGGTGGTCAAGGGCGACGCGCGGATGGCCGAGGTGCTGCGGCGGGCCCTGTACTCCCACGTCACCATGCCGACGGAGCCGGTCGTCGTGGTGCGCGGCTCGCGCCGCTGGCGGGTGGCGGCGTACGAGCTGGAGGAGATCGTGCGCGAGCTGCTCGCCCGCGACATCCGCTACGGCGCCGCCCGCGAGGCCCTGCCGCAGCGCATCGCGCACGCGGTGCTGGTGCAGATGGAGCGGGCCGGCGAGGCGCCGGACGACCGGGTGCAGAACGCGGTCGCCCGCAACGCGGCGGTCAAGGCGGCGGTGAAGGCCGTCTGGCCGGCCGTCGACCCGGCGAAGCTGGTGCTGCGGCTGCTGTCCGACGCCGGCTTCCTCGCCGAGCACGCCGGCGGGATCCTCTCCGAGGACGAGCAGAAGACGATCCTGTGGGCCAGGCCGGCCCGGTCGGTGAAGTCCGCCAGGTGGTCGCCGGCCGACGCGGTGCTGATCGACGAGGCGGCCGACCTGATCGAGCGCACCCCCTCGCTCGGTCACGTCGTCCTGGACGAGGCGCAGGACCTGTCGCCGATGCAGTACCGGGCGGTGGGCCGGCGCTGCACCACCGGCAGCGCCACGGTCCTCGGCGACCTGGCGCAGGGGACCACGCCCTGGGCGACGCGGAGCTGGGAGGAGGCCCTCGGCCATCTCGGCAAGGACTCGGCCGTGATCGAGGAGCTGACGGCCGGGTTCCGCGTCCCGACGGACGTCATCGCCTACGCGTCCCGGCTGCTGCCGCACATCGCGCCGGGCCTGACGCCGGTGGCGTCCATCCGGGAGAACCCCGGCTTCTTCGAGGTCCGCCGGACCGGGGCCGGTGCCGAGGCCGCCGAGGTCGTGGCGGCCTGCCGGGAGCTGCTGCGCAACGAGGGCTCGGTCGGTCTGATCGCCGCCGACGCCCGCGTCCCCGTCCTGGCGGACGCCCTCACGGCGGCCGGCCTCGACCATCTCGGGCCGGGCGAGGAGACGACGCGGGCCACCCGGCTCACGCTGGTCCCGGCGTCGCTGGCCAAGGGCCTGGAGTACGACTACGTGGTCCTGGACGAGCCCCGTGCGATCGTCGACGGCGAGCCCGACGAACGCACCGGGCTGCGGCGGCTGTACGTCTGCCTGACCCGCGCGGTCTCGGCCTGATCGTCACCCACGGCACCGAACTGCCGCCCCAGCTGACGGCGTAGGCCGGCCCGCCCGCGGCGGGTCACCGGGGCGGGCGGGCGGGGTCATGCGTCCAGGGCTCTGCGCCACCGGGCCACCGCCTCCGCGGAGACGGGCCGCTCCAGCCGGCGGGCCGCGCCGCGCCGCCGATGTGGAAGGCGTCGACCCCCGCCTCCCGCAGCACCGGCACGTGATCCAGGCGCAGTCCGCCGCCGACGAGCAGCTGCTGCTCGTACCCGGGCTCACCGCGCCGCCGCGCCTCGGCGAGCAGCGTCGGCAGACCCTCGTCGACCCCGCCGGGCGCCCCGGCGGTCAGGTAGGCGTCCAGCCCGGGCAGGTCGCCGAGCTGCTTGCGGACGGCGTCCCGGTCGGCGGCCCGGTCGATCGCCCGGTGGAAGGTCCACCGGCAGCCGTGCAGCGCCCCCGCCACGCGTTCGACCGCCGCCAGGTCCACCCCGCCCTGGGCGTCCAGGAAGCCGAGCACGAACTGGTCGGCCCCGGCCCGGCGCATCTCCCCGGCGACCCGCACCAGCCGCTCGACGTCCCCGGCGGCGAACCCGTCCGCCAGCCGCAGCATGACGCGGAGGTCGATGTCGACGGCGGCGCGGATCGCGGCGACGGTCGAGGCCGACGGGGTGAGCCCGTCGGCCGCCATGTCGGTGACCAGTTCGAGGCGGTCCGCGCCTCCGGCCCGGGCCGCGACCGCGTCCTCGACGTCGAGGGCGATCACCTCCAGGACTGCACGCTTGCTCATGGGACCCCATTCGTCGGCGGCTACAGGGCGCAGCTCCGCGGAGCTGCGGGGTGGTTCAGGTCGTGGTTCGGATGGCACTAGAGGTCTAGTCCAATCAAGACTACGCCTGTCCGGCCCCGGGGTCCCGGTCCCCGCCCCGCCTCACCCGAAGATGTTGAGTTCCCGCGCCTCCACCCCGGCCAGTTCGAACGACGCCCCGTCGACCGGCCGCCCGGCGTAGAGCCGGACCAGCGTCGGGGCGTCGCCGATGAACCGCCCCGGCGGCCGGTCACCGCTCGCCCCGCCCAGCTTGAGCGGTTCGTCGACGTCGTCCAGGTCGGCGTGGAGCGGCACATGGCCGCGCTCGCGGGTGACCGACGCCAGCAGCGCCAGCGCCTCCGGCAGGGCCCGCCCGCGTACGCCCCGGGCTCGCCGAGGGCCGCGCGCACGTCACCGGCGTGCACCCACTCCCCCAGCGCCAGGCCGTCCAGCGCGCCGCCCGCCCGGCCGATCACCGGCCCGGCCTCGGTCATCCCGCGCTCCAGCTCGTCCACGACCCGGGCGTTGCTCCAGTCGGCGCGTTCGGCGATGTCCCGGTCGTTGGCCTCGGGCGAGAAGACACCCTCCTCGAAGCGGTTCTCCACGGCCCGCGTCAGCGCGGACGAGCAGTGCGCCAGCACGTCCCGCACGGTCCAGCCCGGACACGCGGCCACCGGCAGGGCGAAGTCCGCGTCCTCGCGCGACCGCAGCAGCGGCACCAGGTCGTCCCGCTCGGTGGCCAGCAGCCGCCCGGGCAGCTCGGGGTCGCGTACGTCGTGCACATCGGCAGGAGTCGTCATGCCTCCACGCTAGGGGGTAGGGGTGCGAGGGCGGGGAGAATGGCGCCATGGCCGATCTCGACGCCCTCCGTGACCGCTTCGCCCGCGCCCTTCGAGGAGCCCGCGGCGGCGCGGCCGGCCCCGACCCCGCGCCGTACGCCGACAACCTGCTCGCCCGCTGGCGGGAGCCGCAGCGCCGGTACCACACCCTCGCCCACCTCACCGCCGTCCTCGACCACGTCGACCTGCTCCGGGAGCACGCCGCCGACCCGGACGCCGTACGCCTCGCCGCCTGGTTCCACGACGCCGTCTACCTGCCCGAGCGGTCCGAGAACGAGGAGCGGTCCGCCCGGCTCGCCGAGCGGGCGCTGCCCGAGGCCGGCGTGCCGGAGGCGACGACCGCGGAGGTCGCCCGCCTGGTGCGGCTCACCGTGTCGCACGACCCCGCCGACGGCGACCGCAACGGCCAGGTGCTGTGCGACGCCGACCTGGCGGTCCTCGCCTCCCCGCCGTCGGCGTACGCCGCCTACACCGCGGCCGTCCGGGAGGAGTACCACTTCGTGCCGAACGACGCCTTCCGCTCCGGCCGCGCCGCGGTCCTGCGCCAACTCCTCGCCCTGCCGCGGCTGTTCCGCACCCCCTACGGGCAGCGCGAGTGGGAGGCGACCGCCCGCTACAACCTCACCGCCGAACTGGAAATGCTGTCGCTGGACGACACCCCCGCCCCGTAACCTGCCCGGCATGCGGAACATGGGCGGGGAACACGTGACGGAGGCCGTCGCCTGCGCCGTGGCGGCGCTGCGGAGGGCCACGGACCGGGACTGGGACCAGGTCCGGGCGGCCGGCCTGGAGTGGAGCGTGCGCGGGACGGCGACGCACGTCGCGGAGTGCCTCGTCGGGTACGCGGCGCAGCTCGCCGGGCGTGCCGGCGAGGACTACGTCCCCTTCGGGATCTCCCTGGAGGAGGGCACCGGCAACGAGGGCACGCTCCGGGTGATCGAGGCGATGGGCGGCCTGCTCGCCGCCACCGTCCGCACCACGCCCCGCGAGGTCCGCGCCTTCCACCCCTACCCGTTCCGCAGCGCGGACCGCGAGGGCTTCGCCGCGATGGGCATCGCCGAGGTGCTGCTGCACACCCACGACATGGCCGAGGCGCTGGGCGTGGAGTTCGCGCCGCCCGCCGAGGCCTGCGCCTATGTGCTGACCCGGATCTTCCCGCACGTCCAGCCGTCCGCCGACCCCTGGCGCACACTGCTGTGGGCCACCGGCCGGGGCGAGCTGCCCGGCCGGCCCCGGGTGACGCAGTGGCGCTGGAAGAACAACCTCGTGCACCCGGCCGAGCGGCTCACGCTCCAGGGCGTCAGGCCCGCGTCCGCGGCCGACCTGAGCCTCGGCGGCGACGGCGGCTTCGCATGGATCGAGGGCGGGCCGGTCGAGGGCACGCGCGAGGGCGCCGGGCTGCTGGTGAAGGCGTACGAGGACGGCGCGCACCAGCCGGAGTGGGGCATGTTCGCGCTGGTCCGGCGCGAGGACGGCCTGGCGGTCGGCGCCATGGGCTTCCACGCGCCGCCGGACGCGGACGGCCGCGTGGAGATCGGCTACGACCTGGCCGAGGCCGCCCGCGGCCACGGGTACGCGACGGAGGCGCTGCGCACGCTCGCCGCGTGGGCGCTGGAGCGGGCCGAGGTGACGCACGTGTACGCGCGGACGGAGCCCGGCAACACCGCCTCCCAGGCGGTCCTCACCCGCGCCGGCTTCACCCGTGTCCCGGCGGCCGGCGGCGCGGACCGGGAGGCGGCCCCGGAGGCCGGTGAGGCCGCGGACCCCGGGTATCTCGCCTACGAACTGCGGCGCTAGCCGCCCTGGGGGCCCCGCTCCGGGGCCGTGCCCTTGCGGCGTCTGAGTCCCGCCCCGTGCAGCAGCCGCACCACCTCGCGGCTGCTGACCTCCACCGCCCCGGCGTCCACCGCCTCCGCGTACCGGTGGGAGGGGATGTCGTAGTGGTCGCGTTCGAAGGCGCGGCGGGGCACGCCCAGCCGCTCGGCGAACGCGTGCAGTTCGTCGTACGAGACGTCGCTGACCAGGTGGGACCACATCCGGCCGTGCCCCGGCCAGGCCGGCGGGTCGATGTAGACGGTCACGAGGACGGGGCGCCGCCGGTCCGCCCCAGGGAGCCCACGGCCGCCACCTTCACGCCCGCCTTGCCGCACACCCAGTGCGGGTCGGGGCCCAGTTCGGGCTCGACGTCCAGCGCGTGCGGGTCGCCGGAGCCGCACACCGGGCACAGCGGCCAGCGCCCGTAGCGCTCCAGCAGCGCGTCCTGCACGTCCTGCGCGACCAGACCGGCGACGAACTCGGCGCCCTCCGGCCACTGTTCGACCCACCACCGCCGCTGGGCGACAGACTCCTCGACGAGCGACACCACGTCCGCCTCGGCCACCTCGCCCGCCACGAGATCGGCGAGGACGAGGGCGCGCGCGGCGTGCAGAGCCTGCTCCAGGGGGCTGACGGGGTCCATGCACCCATTGTGCGCACGCCCGGCGCGCTCTTGACGCGCCCGCCTGGTCGAAAATATCTTTCACAGGTGACCGAGGAAGTGAAGGAAACTTTCGCACGGGCGCCCGCCCCCGCCGCCCTCGCGGCCAAGGTGCGCACCCTGGCCCCGTCGATGACCCGCTCCATGCAGCGGGTCGCCGAGGCCGTCGCGAGCGACCCGGCCGGCTGCGCGGCCCTCACGGTCACCGGCCTCGCCGAGCTGACCGGCACCAGCGAGGCGACCGTCGTGCGCACCGCCCGGCTGCTCGGCTACCCCGGCTACCGCGACCTGCGCCTCGCCCTCGCCGGCCTCGCCGCCCAGCAGCAGTCCGGCCGCGCGCCCGCCATCACCACCGACATCGCCGTGGACGACCCGATCGCCGACGTGGTGGCCAAGCTCGCCTACGAGGAGCAGCAGACCCTCGCGGACACGGCCGCGGGCCTCGACACCGTGCAGCTCGGCGCCGCCGTCACCGCGCTGGCCGCCGCCCGCCGCACCGACGTCTACGGCATCGGCGCCTCCGGGCTGGTCGCCCAGGACCTCACCCAGAAGCTGCTGCGCATAGGCCTCATAGCCCACGCGCCCGGCGACCCGCACCTCGCCGTCACCAACGCGGTGCAGCTGCGGGCGGGGGACGTGGCCATCGCGATCACCCACTCCGGTTCCACCGGCGACGTGATCGAGCCGCTGCGGGTCGCCTTCGACCGCGGCGCGACGACCGTCGCCATCACGGGCCGCCCCGACAGCCCCGTCACCCAGTACGCCGACCACGTGCTGACCACGTCCACCTCCCGGGAGAGCGAGCTGCGGCCGGCGGCGATGTCGTCGCGGACCAGTCAGCTGCTGGTGGTGGACTGCCTGTTCGTGGGGGTGGCGCAGCGGACGTACGACCAGGCGGCGCCGGCGCTGTCGGCGTCGTACGAGGCGCTGGCCCACCGGCACGGAGCGAGCGGGAGACCGTAGGGGGCCGCCGCACCACCCCAGCATCGAGACCGCACCGAGAGAGCTGCCGCACCCATGACCTCAACCCCCGCCACCGGGACCTCCGTTCCCAGCTGGAGACGCTCACCACCGAGGCGTTCCGGCCCGAGCTGTCCGAGATCGACCGGCTGCCCACGCTCGACATCGCCCGGCTGATGAACGGCGAGGACGCCAACGTGGCCGCCGCGGTCGCCGAGCGGCTGCCGCAGATCGCCGCCGCCGTGGACGCCGTGGCCGCGCGGATGGCCCGCGGCGGCCGGCTGGTCTACGCGGGCGCCGGCACCGCCGGCCGGCTCGGCGTGCTGGACGCCTCCGAGTGCCCGCCGACCTTCAACACGGCCCCCGGCCAGGTCGTCGGCCTGATCGCGGGCGGCCCGGAGGCCATGGTGACCTCGGTCGAGGGCGCCGAGGACTCCGCCGAGCTGGCCCGCGCCGACCTCGACGCGCTCGCGCTCACCGCCGACGACACGGTCGTCGGCGTCTCCGCCTCCGGCCGCACGCCGTACGCGATCGGCGCCGTCGAGCACGCCCGCGCCCTCGGGGCCCTCACCGTCGGACTCGCCTGCAACCGGGGCAGCGCCCTGGCCGCCGCCGCCGAGCACGGCATCGAGGTCGTCACCGGGCCCGAGCTGATCGCCGGCTCCACCCGGCTGAAGGCGGGCACCGCGCAGAAGCTCGTGCTGAACATGCTGTCGACGATCACGATGATCCGCCTCGGCAAGACCTACGGGAACCTGATGGTCGACGTCCGCGCCTCCAACGAGAAGCTGCGCGCCCGGTCGCGGCGGATCGTGGCGCTCGCCACGGGCGCCGGCGACGCGGACGTCGAGCGGGCGCTGGCCGCCACCGACGGCGAGGTGAAGAACGCCATCCTGACCCTGCTGGCCGACGTGGACGGCCCGACGGCCGCCCGCCTTCTGGAGGACTCCGGCGGCCGTCTGCGCGCCGCGCTGGCGGCCGCGGCCCGCTGACCGCACGCTCGGGGGTGCCCCACGACCCCCATGCCACGGCCACCGCCCTCCTGCCCCTCGTGGGCGGCCCCGAGAACGTCGTCTCCGTCGCCCACTGCGTCACCCGCCTCCGCCTCGGCCTCGCCGACCGGTCCCGGGTGCGGGACGCCGAACTGCGGGCGCTGCCGGGCGTGCTGGGCGTCGTCGAGGACGGGGAGTCCTACCAGGTCGTGCTGGGGCCCGGGGTGGTGGGGCGGGTCACCGAGGAGTTCGAGCGCCTGCTCGCGGCCCCGACGGCCGCGGAACGGCCGGCCTCGCGCGGGGCGCGGCTGCGGGAGGGACGCCGGCGGCGCGACGGCACCCCCCTGAAGACGGCCCTGCGCCGGGTGGCGGGCGTCTTCGTCCCCCTCATCCCGGCCCTGATCGGCTGCGGCGTCCTGGCCGGCGTCGCCGGGCTGCTGCGCAACGCGGGCTGGCTCCCCGGCCTCACCCCCGCGCTGACCGCCCTCTCGTCCGCCTTCATGGCGCTGATCGCCGTCTTCGTCGGCCACAACACGGCCCGGGAGTTCGGCGGCACCCCGGTGCTCGGCGGCGCGGTCGCGGCCGTGGTGGTGTATCCGGGGGTCGCCCAGGTCACGGCGTTCGGCACCCCGCTCTCCCCCGGCCAGGGCGGGGTCCTCGGCGCGCTCGCCGCGGCCTTCCTCGGCACCCGCGTGGAGAGGTGGTGCCGCGCCCGGCTCCCCGGCACCGCGGACGTCCTGCTCACCCCCACCCTCACGGTGCTGGTCTCCGGCCTGGCCACGCTGTACGCCCTCATGGCCACGGCCGGCGCCGTCGCGTCGGCCATCGGCACCGCGGCGAACTGGCTGCTGACGACCACGGGCGCCCTGGCCGGCCTGCTGCTCGGCGGCCTGTTCCTGCCCCTGGTGATGCTGGGCCTGCACCAGGCCCTCATCCCGATCCACACCACCCTCATCGACCAGCAGGGCCACACCGTCCTGCTGCCGCTCCTCGCCATGGCGGGCGCGGGCCAGGTGGGCGCCGCGGCGGCGGTGTACGTCCGGCTCCGCCACGACACCTCCCTGCGCACGACGATCAGGTCCGCGCTGCCGGCCGGCCTGCTGGGCGTCGGCGAGCCCCTCATCTACGGCGTGTCGCTGCCTCTTGGCCGTCCCTTCCTCACCGCCTGCGTGGGCGGTGCGGCGGGCGGCGCCTTCGTCGGCCTGTTCGCGATGCTCGGCACCCGGACGGGCGCGACGGCGATCGGGCCGTCCGGCTGGGCCCTGTTCCCGCTGCTGGCGGGCGACGGCGGCTGGGCGGCGACGGCGGCCGTCTACGGCGGCGGACTGCTCACCGGGTACGCCGTCGGTTTCGCGGCGACGTACTTCTTCGGGCTCGGGGACGTCGGTGGCGTGTGCGATTCTGAGGACCATGAACCACGCCCAGCTGACCGCCCTGGGCCGCGCCCTGCGTCTCCTCGGTGAGCACGGCGAGGCCCTGACCGCCGACACCCGGACGCCCGGCTGCACGAGGTCGGGGCGGACCTGAAGCGCGCGCTGGACCTGCTGGAGGAGAGCGTCACGACGGCTCCCCGTCGACCCGCTGCCCGGAGCACCCCACCGGTCCCGTCGACGAGAGCGCGCCGGACCTGTGCCTGCTCTGCGAGACCCGCCGCCGGGCCGCCCGCCGCGCGGAGTTCAACGGCCCGGCGCCCCGCCCGCCGGCCACCGGACCGGCCCCGTCGCGGTACGGCGTGCGCGGCGACCGCCCCCAGCCCCAGCAGCGCTGGCTGCCCGAGCTGTGGAACGGCCAGGCGTGGCAGCTGTGCGGCACGCCCCGCCGGGACCGCCGGGAGGCCGAGCTGTACCTCGCGGCGCAGCGCCGCGGCCCGCACCCGGCCCCGGCCTACCGTCTGGTCCACGAGTTCACGGACTACGAGGTGCTCCGCGTCTGGGGCACACCGGTCCGCACGGACATCGAGCCGATGCCCTAGGGGGTGCCGGACGGGCCCTCGGGGCGTCTCCCGCAGGGGCTCGCTCCAGCAGGGGCAGGGCCTCGAAGTCCGTGCCCTCCCACAGCCGGCGGGACGTCTCCTCCGGGTAGGGGGCGATGCCCGGCTCCCGGTCCAGGACCCGGACCCGCCGCCGCTGCGGGTCGTACGCCGGCCAGCCGGGATCGCCCGTCGCCGCGAACGCCGTCCAGGACCGGCGCATGAGGTCCGACAGCGCCGCGACCTCCGGTGCGGGCCCCGCACCGCCGAAGAACAGCAGGCCCAGGTCGGCGCCGAAGGTGCCGAACAGCAGCGGCAGGTCCAGGGCGTGGCAGGCGCCCAGGGCGGGGTCGGCCGGGGCGGGGAGGGTCAGCTCGTAGACGTGGGCGCGGCCGCCGCCGGTCACCTGGGCCTCGGCCAGGCGGAGGGTGGGCATGGCGAACAGCCAGTCCGTCTGGACGCGTTCGTGCAGCTCGCCGGGGGTCGCGTCGGGGAACGCCGCCCGGTAGGCGGCTTCGCCGTCCGGGCCCGGCGCGTACGTGCGCAGCGTCCGCGACGCCTGTTCCTCGCCGGCCTGTCCGAGGCGTCCGGCCAGGGCGGTGAACAGGCGGAACTCGTCGCGGTTGTGGCCGGCGACCAGATCCACGTCCCGGCCCGCGCCGGCGGCCAGCGCGCGCCACGGGGTGGTGGGCAGGACGTCGCCGTCGACGACCGGGGCGAACGGGGTGCGGGTGGGGGCGGCCCGGCCCCAGCGGCCGGTGTACCCGGGCATCCTGGCGGCCAGGGCCTCGCCCGCCGACGGCAGTGCGCGCGGGTCGGTGGCCGACAGGTCGGCGACGGTGGGCCGCAGGCCGGCCTCGGCGGCGAGGGCCGCGGCCATGTCGCGGGCGAGGTCGTCGGAGAAGAAGGTGCCGGGGACGCTCTGGGCGACGGCCCGCCGGAACAGGCCGGCCGCCCGGGGCATGGCGAGGAGCGCCGCGATCGAACCGGCGCCCGCCGACTCGCCGAAGACCGTGACCTGGCCCGGGTCGCCGCCGAACGCCGTGATGTTCTCCCGTACCCACTCCAGTGCGGCGACCTGGTCGAGGAGGCCCCGGTTGGCGGGCGCGCCCTCGATCCGGGCGAATCCCTCGATGCCGAGGCGGTAGTTGAGGGTGACGACCACGACGTCGCCGGCGGCGGCGATCAGGCGGGAGTCGTAGCCGGGGCTGCCGGAGTGGCCGAACTTGTAGGAGCCGCCGTGGATCCAGACCATCACCGGGCGCAGCGCGGCCGGGTCGGGGTCGGGTGTCCACACGTTGACCGTCAGCCACTCGTCGCCCGCCGGGAGCGCCCGGGTGGCCGCGCGGCCCAGCAGGCCGGCCTCCTGCGGGGCCGGCGGTCCGAAGGCGTACGCGTCGCGCACGCCGTCCCACCGGCGGGGCGGGCGCGGGGCGGCGAACCGGGCGGCGCCGACCGGTGCCTGCGCGAACGGTATGCCGCGGAAGACGGCCGGGCCGTTCTCCCTGCGTCCGCGCACCGCACCGGCGGCGGTGCGCACGACGTGTTCCGCTTGTTCCTGGTCTGCCACGGGGCGGTGCGTCGTCATGCCCCCGGACCCTACGCCCTGGTAACTGCCGGGCGTCGCGACGCCGCGGAGATCCGTCAGAAGCCCCCTAGCTGAGGGTCTTCAGCGCCGCGGGGTCGTAGGGCGCCAGTTCCCCGGTGCGTCCGGCGAGCACCTTGGCCGCCCAGTGGGGGTCCTGGAGCAGCGCGCGGCCGACGGCGACGAGGTCGAACTCCTCGCGCTCCAGCCGGTCGAGCAGGTTGTCGAGGCTGCCCAACTCGGCGCCCTCGCCCTGGAAGGCCTTGATGAAGTCGCCGTTCAGGCCGACCGAGCCGACCGTGATGGCGGGCCTGCCGGTGAGCTTCTTCGTCCAGCCCGCGAGGTTGAGGTCGGAGCCCTCGAACTCGGGGACCCAGTAGCGGCGGGTGGAGGCGTGGAAGGCGTCGACGCCGGCCGCGGCGAGCGGGGCCAGGACGGCCTCCAGCTCCTGCGGGGTGTCGGCGAGGCGGGCGTCGTAGGCGTCCTGCTTCCACTGGGAGTAGCGGAAGATCACGGGGAACCCGGCGGAGACCCGCTCCCGGACGGCGGCGACGATGTCGGCCGCGAAACGGGTGCGGGAGACGGGGTCGCCGCCGTAGGCGTCGGTGCGGCGGTTGGTGCCGGCCCAGAGGAACTGGTCGACGAGGTAGCCGTGGGCGCCGTGGATCTCGACGCCGTCGAAGCCGATCCGCTCGGCGTCGGCGGCGGCCTGGGCGAAGGCGCCGACGACGTCGTCGAGGTCCTGCCGGGTCATCGCCCTGCCGGTGGGCCAGTCCGCGCCGATGCGCAGGCCGGAGGGGCCGACGGCGGGCGCCTCGGGGAACGGCGGGTCGCCCTGCTCGCGCACCATCCCGATGTGCCACAGCTGCGGGACGATCGTGCCGCCCGCCGCGTGCACGGCCTCGGCGACCTTCGCCCAGCCGGCGAGCTGCTCCGTGCCGTGGAACCGCGGCACCCGGTCGCTCTGCCCGGCCGACTCGTGCCCGACGTAGGTCCCCTCGGTGACGATCAGACCGACACCGGCGGCGGCGCGCCGGGCGTAGTACCCGACGACGTCCTCGCCGGGGATGCCGTTCGGGGAGAACATCCTGGTCATCGGCGCCATGGCGATGCGGTTGGGAACGGTGAGGCCGTTGATCACGGCCGGGCGCCCCAGCACCTGCGCCGCACGCCGCGCGGCTTCGGGAACGGTGACGGTCACGGGGAACTCCTCGGGAGATACCGGTCAGT
This sequence comes from Streptomyces sp. SW4, assembly GCA_003248315.1. Taxonomy (GTDB): domain Bacteria; phylum Actinomycetota; class Actinomycetes; order Streptomycetales; family Streptomycetaceae; genus Streptomyces. The sequence continues at coordinate 2,545,705 of QKWM01000004.1, read as the reverse complement.
ATGTGCACACGCATGCACCAGGTCACTCCGCCCAACCGGCCCGCACACCACGGCATTCCGCCGACGACCCGCCGGTGACCGAGGTCACACCCGCCTGCCCCGGACGCCCCGCAGAGCCCCGGCCCGCGCAGAAGGGCGTGGCGGAGAATGACGCCCATGACCGAACCGGTGTTCATCAAGAGCAAGTGGGGGACGGCGCGGTACGTCTACAACCCGAGGAACCCCGTCGGCCTGGCCCTGATCTTCCTCTCGCTCGCCCTCACCGCCGGCATGCTCCTGTGGATGCACGACGAGGGCGAATGGAGCGAGGACGAACTGCGCAGCGCCGTCCACGAGGCGGCCGGCCGGCTGGAGGCGGGCCCGCGGACCGTGAGCGAGTGGTGGGGCCTGGAGATGCAGATCGACGACGCGATCGAACAGACCGGTGAGGGCCCCTCCTACGGGGCGCGGGTGGACGGCGAGGGCCCCTCGGACAGCTACGCGAACGACTTCACCGTCACCGGCGCGGGCACGGACGCCGCCTTCTGTCTGCACGTCGTCGAAGTGCCGGTGGACGAGACCCGGTCGAACCTCACCGTGGACGTGAGCGACGGCACCTGTGCGCCCTACTGACCCGTCCCCGGACACGCCCGAGGGCGGCACCCCTGGTGGAATTCCAGGAGTGCCGCCCTCGGTCACGGAAGGACGGTACCGATCCCCGAGAGGATCAGAAGTCCATGTCACCGCCCGGCATGCCGCCGCCGGCGGGCGCGGCGGCCTTCTCCGGCTTGTCGGCGATGACGGCCTCGGTGGTGAGGAACAGCGCGGCGATGGAGGCGGCGTTCTGCAGCGCGGAACGGGTCACCTTCGCCGGGTCGATGATGCCCTCGGCGATCATGTCGACGTACTCGCCGGTCGCGGCGTTCAGGCCGTGGCCGACCTGGAGGTTGCGGACCTTCTCCACGACGACGCCGCCCTCGAGACCGCCGTTGACGGCGATCTGCTTCAGCGGGGCCTCCAGGGCGAGCTTCACGGCGTTGGCGCCGGTCGCCTCGTCACCCTCCAGCTCCAGCTTCTCGAAGACCTGGGAGGCCTGGAGCAGGGCCACGCCACCACCGGCGACGATGCCCTCCTCGACGGCCGCCTTCGCGTTGCGGACGGCGTCCTCGATGCGGTGCTTGCGCTCCTTGAGCTCGACCTCGGTGGCGGCACCGGCCTTGATGACGGCCACGCCGCCGGCCAGCTTCGCCAGGCGCTCCTGGAGCTTCTCGCGGTCGTAGTCCGAGTCGCTGTTCTCGATCTCGGCGCGGATCTGGTTGACGCGGCCGTTGACCTGGTCGGTCGAGCCGGCGCCGTCGACGATGGTGGTCTCGTCCTTGGTGATGACGACCTTGCGGGCGCGGCCCAGGAGGTCCAGGGTCGCGTTCTCCAGCTTGAGGCCGACCTCCTCGGAGATGACCTCGCCGCCCGTGAGGATGGCGATGTCGCCGAGCATGGCCTTGCGGCGGTCGCCGAAGCCCGGGGCCTTGACGGCGACGGACTTGAAGGTGCCGCGGATCTTGTTGACGACCAGGGTCGACAGGGCCTCGCCCTCGACGTCCTCGGCGATGATCAGCAGCGGCTTGCCCGACTGCATGACCTTCTCCAGGAGCGGGAGCAGGTCCTTGACGTTGGAGATCTTGGAGTTGGCGATCAGGATGTACGGGTCGTCGAGGACGGCCTCCATACGCTCCATGTCGGTGGCGAAGTACGCCGAGATGTAGCCCTTGTCGAAGCGCATACCCTCGGTGAGCTCCAGCTCCAGACCGAAGGTCTGGGACTCCTCGACGGTGATGACGCCTTCCTTGCCGACCTTGTCCATGGCCTCGGCGATCAGCTCGCCGATCTGGGTGTCGGCGGCGGAGATGGAGGCCGTGGAGGCGATCTGCTCCTTGGTCTCGACGTCCTTCGCCTGCTCCAGCAGGGCGGCGGAGACGGCCTCGACGGCCTTCTCGATACCGCGCTTCAGGGCCATCGGGTTGGCACCGGCGGCGACGTTGCGCAGACCCTCGCGGACCAGCGCCTGGGCGAGGACCGTGGCCGTGGTCGTACCGTCACCGGCGACGTCGTCCGTCTTCTTGGCGACTTCCTTGACCAGCTCGGCGCCGATCTTCTCGTACGGGTCCTCGAGCTCGATCTCCTTGGCGATGGAGACACCGTCGTTGGTGATCGTGGGCGCGCCCCACTTCTTCTCGAGGACGACGTTGCGGCCCTTGGGCCGAGCGTCACCTTGACGGCGTCCGCGAGCTGGTTCATGCCGCGCTCGAGGCCGCGCCGCGCCTCCTCGTCGAACGCGATGATCTTGGCCATGTGAAGTGGTCCCTCCAGGACTGGGGGTGATTCCTTCGGACCGCGCCCGCGCCCGCGACGGACGGCTCGCACGCCTTGTGGTTCCTTGCCCCACCCGGCCTGCGGGCCTCACCGACCCGGTCCTTCGCTGTCACTCTCACCTTCAGAGTGCTAACGCCAATGATTAGCACTCGCCCCCGGAGAGTGCAAGGCGCGCTCGCGAAGCGAGCCCTCGACGAGGGCCGGCGGCCGGGCGACGGACGGGCGCGGGCGCCCTTCGAGGTCCGGACGCGGGCTCAGCCGGGGGCTCAGCCGGGGGCGAACAGGGGGCCGGGCACGGCGAAGGGCCCGCACCCCGGGAGGCGCGGGCCCTTCTGAGAAGACCGTTCGCTTGCGGCCGCGCGTTTAGGCGGTGACGCGAACCATGTCGGCCTGCGGGCCCTTCTGACCCTGCGAGATCTCGAACTCGACCCGCTGGCCCTCTTCAAGGGTGCGGTAGCCGTCCATCTGGATCGCGCTGTAGTGGACGAAAACATCCGCACCACCGTCGACCGCGATGAAGCCGTACCCCTTCTCCGCGTTGAACCACTTGACGGTGCCCTGAGCCATGCCTAACTCCCCTATTACTGGCCCTTGCACAGATCCACACTTCGCGGATCCGGGTCAGACCTCACCCCCAACGGTTGGGGGCGTGCGCCGGAACGCGTCGACCGCGGCTGAATGTATCTGTCCAACTGCCGTCTGCAACAGGTCAATCGGACGAGAAATCTGGACGTACCCGGTCCGGAATGTGGCGAGAATTCGTGCGATTCCCGGGCAAGTCGGGCCGGGCGAAGGGAACAAAAGCCGCGAAAGACACCCGCAGTTTGGCTGCATCTTGTCGGGTGTACGGCAGGAATTCAGAGCTCCCGGTCTCGCGGATCGGGATCGCGTTCCCCAACTCTACCGCGCTCAACCACACGGAATTGCCCCCTCCGCATCTCTCACGGAGGGGGCAATAGGGAAAACCCTGTGTCACCGACATTACCGTCGGTAACGGCCGGTGTCGGGTCAGCCGCCGGCGACCGCCGGGATGATGGAGACGCCGGCGCCGTCGGGGGTCGCGGTCTCCAGTCCCTGCTCGAAGCGGACGTCGTCGTCGTTGACGTAGACGTTGACGAACCGGCGCAGCTTGCCCTGGTCGTCCAGCACGCGCGCGGCGATGCCGGTGTGGTTCTTCTCCAGGTCCGAGATGACCTCGGCGAGGGTCGCCCCCTCGGCGCTCACCTCGGCCTGCCCGCCGGTGTAGGTGCGCAGGATGGTCGGGATACGAACGGTCACGCTCATGCGAGGCCAGCCTCTCGGAAGGAGTCCAGGTTCGGGCGGATGGTGGCGGTGAGGCCGGTGCCGGCCACCGCGTCCAGCGTCTTGAGGCCGTCGCCGGTGTTGAGGACGACGGTGGTCTTGGCGGGGTCGAGCGCGCCGGTCTCCAGGAGCTTCTTCGTCACGCCGACCGTCACGCCGCCGGCCGTCTCCGCGAAGATGCCCTCGGTGCGGGCCAGCAGCCTGATCGCGTCCACGACCTGCTCGTCCGTCACGTCCTCCACCGCACCGCCGGTGCGGCGGGCGATGTCCAGGACGTAGGGCCCGTCGGCCGGGTTGCCGATCGCCAGCGACTTGGCGATCGTGTTCGGCTTCTGCGGGCGGACGACGTCGTGCCCGGCCTTGAAGGCCGTGGACACCGGGGAGCAGCCCTCGGCCTGCGCGCCGAAGATCTTGTACGGCTTGTCCTCGACCAGGCCCAGCTTGATCAGCTCCTGGAGCCCCTTGTCGATCTTCGTGAGCTGGGAGCCGGAGGCGATCGGGACGACGATCTGGTCGGGCAGCCGCCAGCCGAGCTGCTCGCAGATCTCGTACGCCAGGGTCTTGGAGCCCTCCGCGTAGTACGGCCGCAGGTTGACGTTGACGAAGCCCCAGCCCTCGCCGGCCGGGTCGCCGATCAGTTCGGAGCAGAAGCGGTTGACGTCGTCGTAGTTGCCCTCGATGCCGACGAGTTCACCGCCGTAGACGGCGGCCATGACGACCTTGCCCTGCTCCAGGTCGTGCGGGATGAACACGCAGGAGCGGAAACCGGCCCGCGCGGCGGCGGCGCCGACGGCGCCGGCCAGGTTGCCGGTGGAGGAGCAGGACAGGGTGGTGAAGCCGAAGACGCGGGCGGCCTCCAGGGCCTGGGCGACGACCCGGTCCTTGAAGGAGTGCGTGGGGTTGCCGGAGTCGTCCTTGACGTACAGCCCGCCGGTGACGCCGAGTTCGCGGGCGAGGTTGTCGGCCTTGACCAGCTTGGTCCAGCCCGGGTTCAGGTTCGGCTTGCCGGCCACGTCGGCGGGGACGGGCAGCAGCGGCGCGTAGCGCCAGATGTTCGCGGGGCCCGCTTCGATGCGCCTGCGCAGCTCCTCGGTGTCGTACCCGGAGAAGTCGTAGGCGATCTCCAGCGGGCCGAAACACTCCTCGCACGCGAAGACCGGGCCGAGGGGGACGCGGTGGCCGCATTCGCGGCAGGACAGCGCGGTGGCCGGACCGAGGTCGACGGCGGGGGTGGAGGCGGAGTCGGTGCTGCTTGCGACGGTCTGCACAGCCATGTGAGGCGAGGCCCTTTCTCCTCATCTTCCTCACGACGCACTTCGCCGTGAGACGGATTTGGCACCTTCCCTAGCCGGGAGCCTCGCCACGTCCGTGTGACAAGAACCGACTGGAGGGTTGCCGGGGCTTCATCGGGCCGTTTCCCTCTGCCCCTCTGGATGAGCTGTATGAAGTTGTGGGGTGCGTCCGACCCCGGCATGCGAGGGTCGTCCGCGTTGTTCAAGACTGTAACCGAAGGCATCGGGCGTTGAGATAGTCGTCCGAAGCGCGAGATGGATCACAGGTCACAGGGAGGAGCCGCGGACCGTGCTGGAGGAAGTCGAGCGCTGGCTCATCGCCCGCTCCTGGTCGCTGGCCGACCGGCCGCTGCACCAGATCATGGCGGCGAAACGGGCCGGCGGCCAGTCGGTCAGCGTGGTGCTCCCGGCCCTGAACGAGGAGGAGACCGTCGGCGACATCGTCGCGGTCGTCCGGCACGACCTGGTGGAGCAGGTGCCGCTGGTCGACGAGATCGTGGTCGTCGACTCCGGCTCGACCGACCGCACGTCCGAGGTGGCCGCCGCGGCGGGGGCCCGGGTCGTGCACCGGGACGCGATCCTGCCCCGGCTGCCGGCCGTCCCCGGCAAGGGCGAGGTGCTGTGGCGGTCGCTGCTGGTCACGAGCGGTGACATCGTCTGCTTCGTCGACGCCGACCTGCGCGAGTTCTCCTCCGACTTCGTCTCCGGGATCGTCGGCCCGCTGCTCACCGACCCGGACGTGGACCTGGTCAAGGCCATGTACGACCGCCCGCTCGGCGGCTCGCCCGGCGAGGGCGGCCGGGTCACCGAGCTGATGGCCCGCCCGCTGCTGAACATGCACTGGCCGCAGCTGGCCGGGTTCGTCCAGCCGCTCGGCGGGGAGTACGCGGCCCGCCGCTCCCTCCTCGAACAGCTCCCCTTCCCCGTCGGCTACGGCGTGGAGCTGGGCATGCTGGTCGACGCCCTGCACCTGGTGGGGCTGGACGCCCTCGCCCAGGTGGACGTCGGTGTCCGCAAGCACCGCCACCAGGACGGGCAGGCCCTCGGCCGGATGGCCGCCGCGATCTACCGCACCGCCCAGCTCCGGCTGGCCCGCGGCCATCTGGTCCGCCCGTCCCTGACCCAGTTCGAACGGGCCGAGGACGGCTTCGAGCCGCGCACGTACTCGGTGGACACCGAGGAGCGCCCGCCGATGGCGGAGATCCCGGAGTACGCGGCGCGGAAGGTGGCGTGAACACCCGGCACCCACGTTTGAGCGTTTCGCCCCCGGGCTACGGTGAGGCTTATGGCTTCTAGGACTGCTACGTCTGCGTTCGGTGCTGCTCGGGTACTGGTGGCCTCCAACCGTGGGCCGGTCTCGTACGAGGTGCGACAGGACGGCTCGCTGCGGGCCAGGCGCGGGGGCGGAGGCCTGGTCTCCGGGCTCTCGGCGATCGGCCCGGACGCGGGGGCGCTGTGGGTGTGCTCGGCGCTCGGCGACGGCGACCGGGAGGCCGTGCGGCGCGGGGTCGGCGAGGACGGCGTGCGGATGCTGGACATCCCGGCCGACGTGCACGCCGACGCGTACAACGGGATCGCCAACTCGGTGCTGTGGTTCGTGCACCACATGCTGTACCAGACGCCGCTGGAGCCGGTCTTCGACGCGGAGTTCCGGCGGCAGTGGGCCTCCTACGAGGCGTACAACCGCGCCTTCGCCGAGGCGCTGGCCGAGGAGGCCGCCGAGGGCGCGGTCGCGATCGTGCAGGACTACCACCTGACGCTGGTGCCGGGCATGCTGCGCGAGCTGCGGCCCGACCTGCGGATCGGCCACTTCTCGCACACGCCGTGGGCGCCGGTGGAGTACTTCCGGATGCTGCCCGACGACATCGCCGAGCAGGTGCTGCGCGGCATGCTGGGCGCGGACCGGCTCGGGTTCCTGACCCGGCGCTGGGCGGACGCGTTCACCGGCTGCTGCGACGCGCTGGTCGGGGGGCTCGGCGACACGCGGATCGGGGTGCACGGGCTGGGCGCGGACGCGGACTTCCTGCGGAAGCGGTCGCACGAGGCGGACGTGGACGAGCGGATGGCCGCGCTCCGGAAGGAGATCGGCACGGACCCGGACGGCAACGCCCGCCGGACGATCGTCCGGGTGGACCGGACCGAGCTGTCCAAGAACATCGTGCGGGCCTGCTGGCCTACCGGCAGCTGCTCGTGGACCACCCCGAGTGGCGGGAGCGGGTCGCGCACGTCGCGTTCGCGTACCCGTCGCGGCAGGACCTCGCGGTGTACCGGGACTACACGGCCGAGGTGCGGCGGGTGGCCGAGGAGATCAACGCGGAGTTCGGGACGGCGGGCTGGACGCCGGTCGTGCTGCACGTCGAGGACGACTTCGCGCGGTCGCTGGCGGCGTACCGGCTCGCGGACGTGGCGCTGGTGAACCCGGTCCGGGACGGGATGAACCTGGTCGCGAAGGAGGTGCCGGTCGTCTCCGACGAGGGCTGCGCGCTGGTGCTGTCGCGGGAGGCGGGGGCGTACGAGGAGCTGGGCGAGGACGCGGTCGTCGTCAACCCGTACGACGTGGTCCGGACGGCGCAGGCGCTGCACGAGGCGCTGGGGATGCCCGCGGCGGAACGGGCGGAGCGCACGAAGCGGCTGGCCGCGGCGGCCACCGCGCTCCCCCGGCCCGCTGGTTCCTGGACCAACTGGAAGCCCTCAGGTCCTGACGCCCACCCGACAGGGGCGCGGGAACTGCGCAAAACCACCCACCACCCGCACCCGACAAAACCGCCGAACCCACCCCCGACAGGGCGCGGGGAACTGCGCAAAACCACCCACCACCCGCACCCGACGCAACCACCCCGAAAGGGGCGCGGGAACTGCGCGACCGACCGCCCACGACCCGCAGCCGCGCAGCCGGCGGAGGCGACCGCGCCCCGGTGGGGGCTACGGCAGGCGGGACGCCAGTGCGCGGAGCAGGGCCACCACACCCCGCGGACCGTCGACCACCACGTCCGCCCGCTCCCTCAGCTCCGTCACCTCGTCGCTGCCGCTGCACACCAGCACGCCGGGGACACCGTCGGCGCGGAGCTTCTCGACGGCCCCGTAGGCCGGCAGGTCGCCGAGGTCGTCGCCGGCGTAGACGACCGACCCGGCGCCGGTCCGCCGGACGTGGTCCAGCAGGGCGACGCCCTTGTCCATGCCGGGCGGGCGGAGCTCGAGGACCATGCGCCCGGGCTCGACGATCAGGCCGTGCCGCCCGGCCAGCTCGGCGAGCGGCGCGCGCAGGGCCTCGAACGCGGCCTGCGGATCGCCGGCCCGCCGGGTGTGCACGGCGACCGAGCGGCCCTTCTCCTCGATCCAGGTGCCCTGCCCCGCCCCGGACCGCTCCAGCAGCCCGGCAGTTCGGCGCGGACGGCCGCGACCCCGGGATGCGGCTCGGGCGCGGTGACGGCACCGGTCGCGGCGTCCCACCGCTCGGCGCCGTAGTGACCGAGGACGACGAGGTGCTCCAGCCCGGCCACGCCCGCGAAGCCGCCGTGGCGGACGGCGACCTCGGCCGGGCGGCCGGTGACCACCGCGACGGAGGCGACCTTCGGGCGAGGGCGACCAGCGCCGGGACGGCGTCCGGGTGGGCGCGGGCCTGTTCGGGGTCGGCGACGATCGGTGCGAGCGTGCCGTCGAAGTCGAGCGCGATCACCGCCCGGCCGGGGCGGGCGAGGACGGCGTCCAGACCGTCCCGCCCCGCCTTCGTGGCCGGCTCCGGCAGATCGCCGGTGAAGGAGGCTGAGGGTTCCGTGTGGCTGCCCATGAGGCGAACCTATCCCGCACACGCCCCCGGCACGCCTCCGCCCGCCGCCCGCGCCCGTCTCACCGCTCGGCGCGGCGGGACTCGCGGACGCGTCTGAGCCGGTTCACCGTCACCGGATCGGCGGCCAGGGCCCGCGGGTCGTCCAGCAGGGCGTTGAGCAGCTGGTAGTAGCGGACGGGGCGAGGCCCAGTTCCTCGCGTATCGCCCGTTCCTTCGCGCCGGGGCCGGGGAAGCCGCGCCGCTCCAGCGCGAGGACGTCCCGCTCCCGCTGCCCCAGCTCCTGCCGTTCGCTCATGTCGGGAACCGTAACGCCCGGCACCGACAACGCAGCCCGGCGCTCCCGCCTTCGCCCCGCGCCCGCAGCCGCTCGTCGCTCCCGTCTACTCCGCGCTCTCGTTGCGGACCGCCGTCGTCTGGATCAGCCCCAGCACGGACTTCGGGTCGCCGCCGGGCGCCACGGCCTGGCCGATCCGCTTCTTGATGTCGGCGCTGACCGACGCCCACGACGTCTTGCCCACGGGGTACAGCTCGGAGAGGGCCAGCTCGTCCAGGAACGGCCTGAGGTGCTTGTCCTGGGCGGCCGTGCTCATGGTCTCGGAGGCGGAGGAGGTGACCGGCAGCAGGTCGTACCGGCGGGAGAAGTCGAGGACGTTCTCCTCGCTGTAGACGAAGTCGAGGAAGTCGCCGATCTCCTCCTGGTGGCCGTTCTGCTTGAACGCCGTCATCCAGTCGGTGACGCCCAGCGTGCGCCGGCTCGGCCCGTCGATGCCGGGGGTGGGCACCATGCCGAACTTCACGCCCTTGTCCTCGGCCATCTTCATCAGCGTCGGGTGGCCGTTGAGCATCCCGACGTCCCCGGCGGCGAACGCGGCGAACGCGTCGGCGCGGTTCAGCTTCCCCGGCGGCACCGGACCGGTCAGGCCCTTGCCGACCAGCTCGTCCTTGAGCCAGGTGAAGGTGCCGACGTTGCGGGCGGAGTCGACGCTGTACGTGCCGACGGTCTCGGTGTAGCCGCCCCCGCCGCTGAGCAGCCACTGCATGGTCTCCGCCGGCGCCTCCTCCGGGCCGAGCGGCAGGGCGTACGGGTACCGCACGCCCTCCGCCTCGAGCGCCCGGGCCGCCTCGGCGAGGTCGTCCCAGCTCTTGGGCGGGTGATGCCGGCCTCGTCGAAGAGGATCTTGTTGTAGAAGAGCACGCGCGTGGAGGCCGCGAAGGGCATCCCGAACTGCACGCCGTTGACCTGGCCCGCGCCGGCGAGCTGGGAGACGAAGTCGGCCTGGGTCGGGATGGAGAGCAGGTCGTCGGCCCGGTAGAGCAGGCCGTCGGCCGCGTAGTCGGCGTACGCCCCGATCTGGGCCATGTCGGGCGCCTTGCCGGCCTCGACCATCTCGCGGACCTCGCGGTCGACGTCGTTCCAGGAGTGCACGGTGACCTCGACGTCCACGTCGGGGTGCCCGGCCTCGTACGCGGCGACCAGGTCGGCCCAGTACTTCCGCGAGCTGTTGGCCTCGCTGTCGCCGTAGTCGGCGGCGACCAGCCGCAGCGTCACCTCGTCGCTGCCACCGGTGATCCCGCAGCCCCCAGGACCGCCGTCATGCCCAGTGCGGACACCACCGCGATCGTTCCTGCCCTACGCCGCTGCACTGATCCCTGCCCCAACCCGGACGGCCCCGACGATCGGCGGTCACCGATCGCGGATCGCCGCTCTGTTCGTTTACCGGATTAAGGTCTACACCACGCGAGTGGACTAGACCTCTTGCGGGTGTACGGGCCACACTGTCCCCGTGAGACATGTCATCGCCCTCGACGTGGGCGGCACCGGGATGAAGGCCGCCCTGGTCGGGGCGGACGGCGAGCTGCTGCACCGGGCCCGCCGCGCCACCGGCCGGGACCGCGGGCCCGAGGCGGTCGTCGCGGGCATCCTCGACTTCGCCGCCGAGCTGCGCGCGTACGGAGCCGACCGGTTCGGCGGGAGCGCCGTCGCCGCCGGGGTCGCCGTCCCCGGCATCGTCGACGAGGAACGGGGCACCGCCGTCTACGCGGCCAACCTCGGCTGGCGCGACGTACCGCTGCGCGCCCTGCTGGGCTCGCGGCTCGGCGGCGTACCGGTCGCCCTCGGCCACGACGTGCGCGCCGGCGGACTCGCCGAGGGCCGGATCGGAGCCGGGCGGGCGCCGACCGGTTCCTGTTCGTACCGCTGGGCACCGGCATCGCGGGCGCCATCGGCATCGACGGCCGGGTGGAGGCCGGCGCCCACGGCTTCGCGGGCGAGATCGGCCACGTCGTCGTCCGGCCCGGCGGCGCTCCCTGCCCGTGCGGGCAGCGCGGCTGCCTGGAACGGTTCGCCTCGGCGGCCGCGGTCAGCCAGGCCTGGGCCGCGGCCTGCGGGGACCCGGACGCGGACGCCGCCGACTGCGCCAAGGCCGTCGAGTCCGGCGACCCCCGGGCCGTCCGGGTGTGGCAGGACGCGGTGGACGCCCTCGCCGACGGGCTGGTCACCGCGCTCACCCTGCTGGACCCGCGCACCCTGATCATCGGTGGCGGCCTCGCCGAGGCGGGGGAAACCTTGTTCTCGCCGCTGCGCGACGCCGTGCGGCGGCGGGTCACCTTCCAGAAGCTGCCGGACATCGTCCCCGCCGCCCTGGGCGACACCGCGGGCTGCCTCGGTGCCGGGCTGCTGGCCTGGGACCTGCTCCACGCGGGCCCCGCCCCGCGCATGACACCGCGACCGCGACTCCCCGGAGGTAACCGCCTGATGGCCCCCAGCAAGGTTCTCGCCGGCGCCCGGGTGGTGCTGCCCACCGGGACCGTGGACGACGGCCGTGTCGTCGTCGACGGCACCCGGATCGCGGACACGGCACCGCCGGACGCGGAGACCGTCGACCTGACCGGCCACTGGGTGGTCCCGGGTTCGTCGACCTCCACAACCACGGCGGCGGCGGCGCCTCCTTCACCGGCGGCACCGCCGAGGAGGTCCTCAAGGGCGTCGAGACCCACCGCCGGCACGGCACCACGACGGTGGTCGCCTCCACCGTCACCGGCGACCTGGACTTCCTCGCCCGGCAGACCGGGATGCTCGCCGAACTGGCCCAGCAGGGCGACATCGCCGGCATCCACTTCGAGGGCCGTTCATCTCGCCCTGCCGCAAGGGCGCCCACGACGAGGCGCTGCTGCGCGACCCGGACCCGGCCGAGGTCCGCAAGCTGATCGACGCCGCGCACGGCCACGCGGCGATGATGACGCTGGCCACCGAGCTGCCCGGCGGCCTGGACTCCGTGCGGCTGCTCACCGAGCACGGCGTGATCGCGGCGGTCGGGCACACCGACGCCACCTACGAGCAGACGCTCCGGGCCATCGACGCCGGCGCCACGGTCGCCACGCACCTGTTCAACGCGATGCCGCCGCTCGGCCACCGCGCCCCGGCCCGATCGCCGCGCTGCTGGAGGACGAGCGGGTCACCGTCGAGCTGATCAACGACGGCGTCCATCTGCACCCGGCCGCGCTCCGGCTGGCCTTCCAGCACGCGGGCGCCTCGCGGGTCGCCTTCATCACCGACGCGATGGACGCGGCCGGCTTCGGCGACGGCCGCTACATGCTCGGCCCGATGGAGGTCGAGGTCGCCGACGGTGTGGCCCGGCTGGTCGAGGGCGGTTCCATCGCCGGCTCGACCCTCACCCTGGACCGCGCGCTGAAGCGGGCGGTGACGGTGGACGGCATCCCGGTCGAGGACGCGGTCGCGGCGCTGTCCGCGAACCCGGCCCGGCTGCTCGGGCTCGCCGACCGGATCGGCTCCCTGGAGCCCGGCAAGGACGCCGACCTGGTGGTCCTGGACGCCGGTTTCGACGTGGTGGGCGTGATGCGCCGGGGCGCCTGGGTGGTCGACCCCGGCGGGGCTGATCCCGCCGCCCGGCCGGGCGGACGGTGGCCGACACAGGACTGGGCCGGCCGCCGTCCGTTTGGCATGATCGTGTCCTCGGGGCCGTACCGCGGACGTGCCCCGGCACCAGGCACTCGCAGCAATCGGGGGAGGTCGGCCCGGGTGATCCTCACGGTCACGCTGAACACCGCTCTCGACATCACCTACCGCGTCCGAGGACTGCGCCCGCACGCGTCCCACCGGGTCTCCGAGGTCGTCGAGCGGCCCGGCGGCAAGGGGCTGAACGTGGCCCGGGTGCTGGCGGCCCTCGGCCACGGGGTGACGGTCACCGGTTTCACGGGCGGCGCGACGGGACGGTCCGTGCAGGAGCTGCTGCGGGGCGAACGGGGGGTGGCGGACGCGCTGGTGCCGGTGTCGGGCACGACCCGGCGCACGATCGCCGTGGTCGACGAGCTGACCGGCGACACCACCCAGCTCAACGAGCCGGGCCCGGACATCACCCCGCCGAGTGGAGCGCCTTCCAGGAGGCCTACGAGGATCTGCTCGCCGGCGCCGAGGCGGTCGCCCTGTGCGGCAGCCTGCCGCCCGGCGTCCCGGTGGGCGCCTACGCGGGCTGGTCCGCACCGCCCGGGCGGCCGGCGTTCCCGTCCTGCTGGACACCAGCGGGGAGCCGCTGCGCCGCGCGGTGGCCGCCCGGCCGGACCTGATCAAGCCGAACGCCGAGGAACTGGCCGAGCTGACCGGCGCCCACGAGCCGCTGCGGGCCACGCAGGACGCCCGGCGCCGCGGCGCCCGCTCGGTGGTCGCCTCCCTGGGCGCCGAGGGCCTGCTCGCGCTGACCCCGGAGGGCCGCTGGCGGGCCACTCCGCCCGACCGGGTCCGCGGCAATCCGACCGGCGCCGGCGACTCGGCCGTCGCGGGCCTGCTCTCCGGCCTGGTGGAACGGCTCCCCTGGCCGGACCGGCTCGCCCGGGCGGTCGCCCTGTCGGCGGCGACGGTGCTGGCGCCGACGGCGGGCGATTTCGACCGGGAGGCCTACGAGGGGCTGCTGGACCGGGTCACGGTGACGCCGGAGGCTTCGGCGGCCTGACCGGCGGCGGGCGCTAGCCGCCCTGCTCCGTCTGCAACCAGAACTGGTCGAGGTTGGCGTTGCACTTGTTGCCGTCGTTGCAGGCCAGCTCGATCGTGTTCGTGCCCTCGGTGAGGTTCACGTTGGCCCAGGTGGTCTGCCAGCCCTTTTCCCAGTCGCCCTTGGGTGTGCCACCGAAGTTCTTCATGTTCAGCGGCCGGGACTCGGGCTTGCCGTTGACCACCACGGTGGCGTCGGCGTCCTCGCCCGGGATGCCGTACCGCACGTACAGCCGGTAGGTACCGGACTCCTTGATGCCGTCGACGGTCCAGGTGACCTTGGCTCCGACCTGGTTGAACCCGGCCACGTAGAACCCGCCGTCCGCCTTCGCGCCCTCGACGTCCGAGGCGACCGTCGCGCCGCCCGCGAGGCGCAGCGCCTTCGCGTCTATCCGGGGCAGCTCGACCTGCTCCTCGGCGCTGTTGCTCGCCGACGGGCTCGGCTTGCTGCTCTGGGACTGGGTCGGGGCCGGGCCGGCCTGGTCGTCCTTCCCGCCGTCCTCGGAGTCGCCGCCGGTCATGGCGACGCCGATGCCGACGACGACCGCGGCGACCACGGCGATGGCGCCGATCAGCAGCCCCTTGGTGTTGGGCCCGCGGCGGCCCCGCCGCCCCCGCCGTGCGCCGGCTGGTGCTGGACGGTGGTGGCGGCGCCGCCCCGCCGGGGAACGTCTCCGGCGCGGCGTAGTGCGGGTTCGGACGGCCGTAGGCGCCCTGCTGCGGCGGGGCGGCGGCCGGGGCCTGCTGGCCGTACTGCCGTGCGCCGACCGTCCGCACCCGGTTGACCGAGTTGGGGTAGCCGTAGCCACCGGACGGCGGCTGGGCCCCGTTGGCCTGACCGTCGGCGTAGAGGTAGCCGAACGGGTCGTCGTCCTCGGGCGTGCTCGCGCCGTTGTTGCCGGGCGTCATCCCTAGGTCTCCTAACCAGGTGCGGTGCGTGTGCGATAAGAGTCGTGAGAGGGCGAGCCTACCCGCTTCCGTTGACCCGAACGGGTGACTCAGTTCGCATCGACTCGCTGACCTGGGCTCATCCCGCCCGGCGATGTTGTTTGGGACGAGATCGTTTCTCGACGTACATCCGTTCGTCGGCGGATTTCAACACCTCGTCGGCCGTCATGCCGCAGTGGGCCCATCCGATGCCGAAGCTGGCGCCCACCCGCACGGCCCGGCCCTCGGCCCGGATCGGCTGGATGATCTCGTTGCGCAGCCGCACGGCGAGGTCCTGCGCGTCGGCCCGGCCGAGCCCGTCGGCGAGGATGACGAACTCGTCACCGCCGAGGCGGGCGACCGTGTCGCCGTCCCGCACTCCGCCGGACAGCCGCCGGGCGACCTCGATCAGGACGGCGTCGCCCGCGTTGTGCCCGAACCGGTCGTTGATCGACTTGAAGCCGTCGAGGTCGCAGAAGAGCACCGCGAGGCCCTTGGTGCCGTCGTCCCGGCCGCTGTCGGGGCGACGGTGTGCACGTGGTGGTCGTAGGCGTCGTACGGGTCGCCGCCCGGCACGGCGGCGCCGGGCGGGAAGTCGAAGCGGTGGCCGCCGGAGTCGTAGACCGGGTGCCCGTAGGCCGTGTCCATGGCGTCCAGCTCGGCGGGGTGCGCGGACTGGGGGCGCTGGCACAGGCGGGCGGCCAGCCGGGCGCGCAGCTCGGCGGAGTTCGGCAGGCCGGTGAGGGAGTCGTGGGAGGCGCGGTGGGCGAGCTGGAGCTCGCGGCGCTTGCGTTCCTCGATGTCCTCGACGTGGGTGAGCAGGAAGCGGGGCCCGTCGGCGGCGTCGGCGACGACGCTGTTGCGCAGGCTGACCCAGACGTAGCTGCCGTCCGGCGGCCCAGGCGCAGCTCGGCCCGGCCGCCCTCGGCGGAGGTGCGCAGCAGGGTGCCTATGTCCTCGGGGTGGACGAGGTCGGAGAAGGAGTAGCGGCGCATCGCGGAGGCGGGGCGGCCCAGCAGGCGGCACAGGGCGTCGTTGGTGCGCAGGATCCGGCCGTGCTGGTCGCCGCCCATCTCGGCGATGGCCATGCCGGAGGGGGCGTACTCGAAGGCCTGCCGGAAGCTCTCCTCGCTGGCGCGCAGGGCCTGCTGCTCGCGCTCCAGCCGGACCAGGGCGCGCTGCATGTTGGAGCGGAGCCGGGCGTTGCTGATGGCGATGGCGGCCTGGAAGGCGTACATCTGGAGGGCCTCGCGGCCCCAGGCGCCGGGCCGGCGGCCGTTGCGCGGGCGGTCCACGGACAGGACGCCGATCAGCTCGCCGCTGTTGCCGCCGCCCTGCGGGCCGGGCGCGTACATGGGGCGAAGAGGCGGTCGGCGGGGTGCCACTCGTCCTCGAAGCGGGGCGCGGGCCCATCGGTGTACCACTGGGGGACGTCGTCGTCGTCGAGGATCCAGCCCTCGGTGTGGGGTATGAAGATCAGGTCGCCCCACTGTTCGCCCATGTTCAGCCGCCGGTCCCAGGACTCCCGGGAGCCCACGCGGCCGGTGATGAGGGCCTCGGCGGCCTGGTTGCCGGAGAAGGCGGCGACGACGAGGTCGCCGTCGGGGCGGACGAGGTTGACGCACGCCAGCTCGTACCCGAGGGCGTGGACGGCGCCGTCGGCGACGGTCTGCAACGTGTCGGCCAGGCTGCGGCCGTGTTCATGTCGGCCATGACCTGGTGCAGTTGTCGCAGGGACGCAAGACGGACGTACGGCTCCGACTCGGTCTCCATGCTCGCCCTCCCCCGAGACCTCGTTGCGAATCAGGGATGTCTTCGGCGCCTTGTCTTCGGTGGTGCCTCGCGGCTTCCCGCCACTGAATCACAGCGCGCTGCCCACTCGGTACACAGGGTCAACAATTCCTGCCCCTTGTGACTCAAGTCACAGCGAAACGTGAACAGTTGAGTCGAGTTTCTGCGTTTTTCCGGTCCGTTCACCGAACGGTCGACGACGGAAACGGACGATTCGCCGGCGGAGCCGGAGGAGTCCGGCGCAGGGCGGCGGAGGGCGGCGGAGTCCGGTGGAGGGCCGACGGGGGCGGCCGGGGGGCAGGCGCTCGTCCCGAGGTCCTAGGTCCCGGCTGGGTCCGGGGCCCGATGCGCCGCCGCGGGGGCGGCGATTAGCGTGGCGGGGTGCCGAACACTCGTACCGCCGCCTCCCCCGTCCCTCCCGCCTCCCCGTTCCCGTCCCCGGGTGCCGGGCATGCTGAGGGGGTGAGCAACGACGAGTTCCGCGCCGCCATGTCCCGGCTGGCCTCGGGAGTGGTCCTGGTGACCGCCCAGGAGCCGCCGCTGGACCCGGACGACCCCGGCGCGCCCCGCGGCGAGGACGTCGGCATGACGGCGACCGCGTTCGTCTCGGTCTCCCTGGACCCGCCGCTGGTGCTGGTCAGCCTGCGGGAGGGGTCGCGGATGGACGACCTGCTCGCCGAGCAGCCGCTGTGGGCGGTCTCCGTGCTGTCCGAGAGCCAGCGGCACATCGCGGGCCGCTTCGCCATGAAGGGCCGCATCAGCGACCGCCTCCTGTTCGAGGACATCGCCTATGTGCGCGGCGAGGCGTCCGGCGCGCCGCTGGTGGGCGGGGCGCTGGCGACGCTGGAGTGCCGCACCGAGCAGCGGGTGCCGGCCGGCGACCACACGCTGGTGATCGGCCGCGTGCTCACCGCCCGGGTGCCGAGCGCGGACGGCCGCCCCCTGACGTACTTCCGCGGCCGGTACCGCCAGCTGGGCTGAACCGGCACCGGTACCGCCCGGTCAGCTCCAGTGCTTCGGGAGCGGCCGCGCTTGGTCTCCGAGCGCTGCTTCTTCTCCCTGAGCCGGCGTTCGTTGATACCGCGCGGCACACGGGTGGGCTTGCGGGGCTTGGGCGGCGGCGCGGTCGCCTCGGCGAGCAGCGCGGCCAGGCGTACGGCGGCGGCCTCGCGGTTGCGCCACTGGGAGCGGTGCTCGGAGGCGCGGACGCTGACGACGCCGTCGGTCAGCCGCCCGGACAGCCGGGCCAGCGCCCGCCGCTTCCACACCTCGGGCAGGGCCTCGGTGCGGGCCAGGTCGAAGCGCAGCTCCACCTGGGAGTCCGTCGTGTTGACGTGCTGTCCGCCCGGCCCGGACGACTTCGAGAAACGCCAGACCAGCTCGGCCTCCGGGAGGGAGACGGAGCCGCGGATGACGTGGGGACCGGACATGCCGTCCATGTTCCCGCTCGTGACCGGTCCACGTCACCCGAATATCGCGGGCCGGGAAAGCCGGGTAAAGAAAGTAAAGGGAGCTGGAACCTCGTGGACCCCCCGCGTCGTTCATAGGGGTAGCTGTAGCTTTCTTGCGGTACAGCTCTTGCCGTACGCACACGAGGGAAGGGACTCCCAACAATGGCTGTAAGCCTGTCCAAGGGTGGCAACGTCTCGCTCACCAAGGAGGCTCCGGGCCTGACCGCCGTCACCGTGGGCCTCGGCTGGGACGTCCGCACCACCACGGGCACCGACTTCGACCTCGACGCGTCGGCGATCGCGGTCAACGGGCAGGGCAAGGTCTACTCCGACGCCCACTTCGTCTTCTTCAACAACAAGCAGACCCCGGACAACACCATCGTCCACACCGGTGACAACCGCACGGGTGAGGGCGCCGGCGACGACGAGGCGATCAACGTCAACCTCGCCGCCCTCCCGGCCGACATCGAGAAGGTCGTCTTCCCGGTCTCCATCTACGACGCGGAGAACCGCTCGCAGAACTTCGGCCAGGTCCGCAACGCCTACATCCGCATCATCAACCAGGCCGGCGGCGCCGAGATCGCCCGCTACGACCTGTCCGAGGACGCGGCGACGGAGACGGCCATGGTCTTCGGCGAGCTGTACCGCAACGGCGCCGAGTGGAAGTTCCGCGCCGTCGGCCAGGGCTACGCCTCGGGCCTGGTCGGCATCGCCCAGGACTTCGGCGTCAACGTCTGACGGCCACGTCCGGCAAGGCCCTCCGGGTGCGTCCCGGGGGCCATTGCCGTCAGGGGCGGTCGGGTCTGCCCTCGCCGTACAGCCAGTCGTCCCAGACGTCGGAGAAGTCCTCGTCCGGCGCCCGGCGCTCGACATAGGCCGTGAAGTCGCCGGTGTCGGCGTTGCCGTGCCGGTGGGCGGCCGCCCAGCCCTTCAGCAGGTCCCGGAAGGCGGCGTCGCCGGTCTTCTGGCGGATCTTGTGCAGGACCATCGCGCCGCGCTGGTAGACGGGGCGCCGGAGATGTGCGCGGCGTCGGGCGGATCGGCGGGCGGGAACGCCCAGACCGCCGCGTTCGCCTCCTCCCCGCGAAGTAGCGGCCCGCGTACAGCGCGTCGAAGATCTCCTCCGCGCTGTCGCCGCCGTGGTCCTCCTGCCACAGCCACTCCGCGTACGTGGCGAAGCCCTCGTTGAGCCACATGTCCCGCCAGGTCTTCGGTGAGACGGAGTCCCGAACCACTGGTGCGCCAGCTCATGGACGAGCAGCACGGTGTCGGGCGCGCCGGGGAACACCGGCCGGGTCTGCGTCTCCAGGGCGTACCCGATGTCCTGGGGGCGGTCGACGATCGCGCCGGCCGAGGAGAACGGGTACGGGCCGAAACGCTCCTCGCCCCAGGCGATGACCTCGGGGATCTTCGCCAGCACCGGGCGGCTCGCCTTCACCTGCTGCGGGTCGACGGCGGTGAGGACGGGCAGGCCGCGCGGCCCGCTGGAGCGGCGCACGTCCCAGTCGCCGATGGCCACGGTGGCCAGATAGCTCGCCATCGGCTCGGCGGTGCGCCAGCGGTACGTGGTCCGGCCGCCGGCGGTGCGCTCGCCGGCGGGTTTCCCGTTGGAGACGGCCGCCAGCCCCTCGGGCACGGTCACCGTGAGGTCGTAGGTGGCCTTGTCGGAGGGGTGGTGGTTGCCGGGGAACCACGCCATCGACCCCGTCGGCTGTCCGAGGGCCAGCGCGCCGTCGGCCGTGCGCAGCCAGCCCTCCTGGGAGCCGTCGGGGTCGGTGATCGTCACCGGGGAGCCGGAGTAGCGGACGGCCGCCCGGAACCTTTCGCCCTTGTCGAGGTCGACGGGCGGCCGGACGGTCAGCTCCTGACCGGTGTGGTTGAAGCGGGCCGCGCGGCCCTCGACGGTGACCCGTTCGACGCGCAGCCCCTTGAGGTCCAGGTTGAACGCGGAGAGGTCCTCGGTGGCGCGGGCGGTGACGGTCGCCGTTCCGGAGAGGCGGTGCTCGCCGGGTCGTAGGCGAGGTCGAGGGCGTAGTGGGTGACGTCGTAGCCGTCGTTGCCCGCCTTCGGGAAGTACGGGTCGCGTACCCCGGAGCCGCCGGGCGTCCCCTGCACGCCGCCGCACGCCACGAGGGTGACGGCGGCGGTCACCACGGCGAGCGGACGGGGAGGCGCACACCGTGATCCTATGGGGCGTTTCACGTGAAACGCCTGTCGGCGGGGGACGCCCGTCGGCCGGGCGGGCGCCCGTCAGCCGGCAGGACACGCGTCAGCCGGCAGGGCGCCTCCCGGTCGGTGGGACGCCGTCTCAGTCGGCCAGCGCGTCCGCGCCGGCCTGGGCGAACTTCTCGTCCAGCGTGCCGGACGGGGCGCCGGCCACGCCGATACCGGCGATCGGCGCGTTCTGCGCGGTCACGGGGACACCGCCGCCGAGGAACAGGGTGCCCGGGATGTCCTTCAGGTTGGGCGTCTGCTCCAGGCGCTTGGCCAGCTCGGAGGTGGGGCGTTCCAGGAGACGGCGGTGAACGCCTTGCGCTCGGCCGACTCGTACGACTGCGGGCCGGCGCCGTCGCCGCGCATGGTGAGGATCGTGTTGCCGTTGCGGTCGACGACGGCCACGGTGATCCGCTGGTTCTCCTTCTTCGCGGCCTTGAGCGCGGCCTGCGCGGCCTCGGTGGCGGCGTCGATGGTCAGGTGGGTGGAGGTGGTGGTGTCCCCGCGGTCGGCGGAGGCCGCGCGGGCGGCGGCCGGAGCAGCCTCCGGAGCGGCGGCGTTCGCGGCCACCGTGCCGAACGTGCCGGCGGCGACGGCGGCGAGGACGGCACCGCCGGTGGCGATGCGGGCGCGCCGGGACAGGGTCCTGCGGGTCTTCTTCATGCTCGTCTGCTCCTTGGAGTCGGCCGGGCGGCCACTGCGGTCCGGCCCGTCTGCACTCCAGCCTCACCCCGCCGACCCCGCCGGACGGTCGGCGTTCCGGCTGCTCACCGGCGGCGGAACGGTCGACACCGGGGTCATCCGATCGGCTGACCCGCGCCGGGCCGCCCGGCGGTGACAATGAGGGTGTTCGCCCTGTCCGAGGACGGTGTCCGAACGAAGACGGTGCCGGTCCCGACGAAGACGGTGCCGGTCCCGACGAAGACGGTGCCGGTCCCGACGAAGACGGTGCCGGTCCCGACGAAGACGGTGCCGGTCCCGACGAAGACGGTGCCGGTCCGCGCGAAGACGGGCCGCCCTGACCGCAGACGGTGTCCGCCCGGTCCGACCGGTCGCGGTGGGTCACGGGACCGCGGGGTCCCCCGAAGGAGGTGCGCCCGATGGCGAAGCCGGACGACCCGGACGCCCGCTGGCTCGGTGCCGTCATGCACGTGGCGTTCTTCCTGCTGCTCGGCGGCGCCCTGGCCCGCTTCACGATCCGGCACCCGGGAGACCCGATCACACCGTGGATCGTCACCCTGTCCGTCGTCCTGGCGCTGCTGCACCTGCTGGGGCCGGCGCTGGGCGACGCCGGGGCGCGGACCGGCTGGCGGCGGCCGGCCTGGCTGGGGGCGGTCGTGGTCGCCTGGATGGTGCTCGTCGTCCTCGCGCCCAGCTTCTCCTGGTGCGCGGTCCCGCTCTTCTACACCGGCCTGCGCACCCTGCCGACGCGGGCGGCGCTCGCCCTGGTGGCGGTGCTGACGGTGTTCGTGGTCGGCGCGCAGCTGCGGCTCGCCGGCAGCTTCGACCCGAACCTGCTGCTCGCGCCGCCCGCCGTCGCCGCGATCGCCGCGGCCGTGTTCCTGCGGGCCGAGCGGCAGACCGCCCGGCAGCGCGCGCTGATCGACGACCTGCTGCGCACCCGCCGGGAACTGGCCGCCTCCGAGCGCCGCGAGGGCACGCTCGCCGAGCGCCAGCGGCTGTCCATGGAGATCCACGACACCCTCGCGCAGGGGCTGTCCAGCCAGCGGATGCTGCTCCAGGCGGCGGAGCGGGTGTGGACGGCCGACCCGGACAAGGCGCGCGGCCACGTCCGGGCCGCGGCCTCCGTCGCCGAGCACAACCTCGCCGAGGCCCGGCGGTTCGTGCACGACCTCGCCCCCGCCGACCTGGCCCGGGCGGCGGCCTCGCGGCGGCGCTGCACACCCTCGCGGAGCGGGAGTCCGGGCCGCGGCTCGCCGTACGCGTCCATGTGGACGACGGCGGGCGCTCCCCCGGCTGCCCGACCGGGTCCAGTCGGCGCTGCTGCGGATCGCCCAGGGAGCGCTGGCCAACGTCCGCGAGCACGCGGGCGCGACCTCGGCCGCGCTCACCCTCACCGTCCTGGACGACCAGGTGCTGCTGGACGTCTCCGACGACGGCCGGGGCTTCGATCCCGCCGCGCTCCCCCACTCCCCGGCCGGGGTGCGCGGGCACGGGCTGCCCGCCATGCGCGCCCGGCTGCGCCAGCTCGGCGGCACCCTGACCCTGGAGTCCACGCCCGGCGAGGGCACCGTCCTGTCCGCAGCCGTCCCCCTGGAGAGCCCCCGATGACCGACCCGGCAGCCCCCGCTCCCGTGCGCATCCTGGTCTGCGACGACCACGTCGTCGTACGCGCCGGGCTGCTCGCCCTGCTCGACAGCGCGCCCGGCATCGAGGTGGTCGGCGAGGCGGGCACCGGCGAGGAGGCGCTCGCCCTGGCCGCGAGGCTGACGCCGGACGTGGTGCTGATGGACCTCCAGCTGGGCGAGGGCATCGACGGTGTGGAGGCCACCCGCCGCCTCACCGCGGGCGCCCACGGCGGACGGCCCCACGTCCTGGTCCTGACCACCTACGACACCGACGCCGACATCACCCGTGCCATCGAGGCCGGTGCCACCGGCTATCTGCTGAAGGCCGAGCGGCCCGACGAGCTGTTCGCCGCGATCCACGCCGCCGCGCAGGGCCGTACGGTGCTCTCCCGCCGGTCGCCAGCCGGGTCATGGCCAACATGCGCAGCCCGCGGCCCCACCTCACCGACCGCGAGCGCGACATCCTCGCCCAGCTCGCCCGCGGCCTCGGCAACCGGGAGATCGCGCGGGCCCTGTTCATCAGCGAGGCCACGGTCAAGACGCACCTGCGGCGCATCTACGACAAGCTGGGCGTCGACACGCGGGCCGGCGCGGTCGCGGTGGCGAAGGAGCAGCGGCTGCTGCCGTGACCGCCGCGGGCCGGCTCCGCTGCCGGCATGACACCATCGGCCCGTGCTCGACATCGGCTACGCCCTCTCCGTCCGCTTCCCGGACCCCCGCAGACCGACTACCGGCGCGCGGACGTGCGCGCGCTGCGCCACGACCTGTTCTGCGGGGACGTGTACCTCGCCGACACGGAGACGGACCGGGAGCTGTCCACAGCCTGGGGATGGGTGCCGGTGCTCGACTTCGCGTGGGCGCTGTGCGACATCGTCGAGCGCCTCGACCGGGACCCGGCCGGCTCCCGGGCCGCCCGGCCGCAGCGGGCGGAGCTGGACTTCACCGAGTCCACCGACCGGCTGCTGTTCGAGCGCCGCTTCGGCTGGGTCGACGTCGAGGCCGAATGGCTGCCGCCGTCCGAGCCGCCGCTCTCCTTCTCCCACGCCGAACTGCGCCGGGAGGCCCGCGACTTCCTGCACGACCTGATCGCCGACCTCACCGACCTGCACGAGGACCTCGCGGACAACCCCGCGATCTGGACCCTCCAGTCCCGCTTCCCCGGGTGCCCTAGGGCCGGTCCGGCAGGCCCTGGCCGCCCGCTCGGAGCGTGTCGTCGGGCACCACCCGTACGCCCAGTTCCGCCGCCAGCAGCGGCGCCAGGTCCAGCAGTTGCGCCGGGCTGACCACCGCGCCCGACAGCCGGCCGGCGCCGCGGGCGATCTCCAGCGGGGCGGCGCCCCGCAGATCGACGTCGGCCAGCGTCGCCGCGCCGAGGTCCGCCCGCCTCAGCGCGGTGTCCACGAACTCCACCCGCTCCAGCCGGGCGCCCCCGAAGTCCGGTTCCACCAGGACGCAGTCCTCGAAGACGACGTCCCGCAGACGCGCCCCGCGCAGGTTGAGGAAGTCGAGCTTGCCGCCGCGGACGTGCACCCGCTCCAGCACCGCGCCGTACAGCCGCGTCCCGCCGAGCCGGGCGTCGACCAGCTCCACGTCGCGCAGGGTGGCCTCTGCCAGGCCCGTGCCCACCCCGCGGATCCCGGTCAGCACCGAGTCGAGGAACCGGGCGCGTGTGAGCACCGCCTCGTCCAGCACGCATCCCCGCAGCGCGCAGTCCAGGAAACGGGCCCCCGCCGCGTCCTCGCCCGTGAGGTCGGCGTCCGTGAACTCCACGCCGTCGTAGTCGCCGTCCGGGGCGAGCCCCCCGCCGCCGTACGCCCGCAGCGGCCCGAGCCGCACCCGGGCCGCCGGGCCGCCCGCACCGTCGCACCGCCCGTGCCTCCGCCCACCGCTCTCCTCACCATCCCCTCATGCTGCACCCCGGCACCGGCACACCCGCCCGGTCGGCGCGGACGGCCGCGGCGGCGCCGATGGAGCGGCTCCCGGCCGGGTGGCCCGCCGGGCGATGTCACACCCCGCGCGCCCCGGCCGTCGTATCTCCGGAAGGCGCAGAAGACCGACGAGCAGAGCAGCACCCACCGGACGACCAAGGGAGATTCCCCGATGCACCGGATCACCGTCATCGGCGGCGGCTTCGCCGGACTCACCGCGGCCATCACCGCCGCCGAAGCGGGCGCCGTGGTGACCCTCCACGAAGCCCACCACACCCTCGGCGGGCGGGCCCGGACCGCCGAGGGCCCGTACCGCACGAACGAGGGCCCGCACGCCCTCTACAACGGCGGCCCGCACTGGTCCTGGCTCCGGCAGCGGGACCTGATCGGGCCGCTCGCCGCGCTGCCCCCGCTGGAGGCGGCCAGGCTCCGGCTGCGGCACCACGGCGTCCTGCGCCGCACCCCGCCGTTCGCCATGCTCAAGCTGCTGCGGCGCGGCATCCGCCGGGCACCCGTGGACGTCGACTTCCGCACCTGGGCGACCGGCGTCGCCGGTGCCGAGGGCGCCGAGGCGGCGGCCCACTACGCGGCCGTCGCCCTGTTCCACCACGACCCCGGCTCGCTGTCGGCAGCCTTCGTGCAGGAACGGCTGCGCCGCGCGGCGAAGCTGCCGCCGGAGGCGCACTATCCGCGCGGCGGCTGGGGTTCCGTCATCGACCGGATGGCCGCCCGCGCCTGGAACCTGGGCGTCCGGATGGAGACGCTGTCACGGATCGACACCGTCCCGACCGACACCCCGGTCGTCGTCGCCACCTCCCTGGACGCCGCGCGACGGCTGCTCGGCGACGCCTCCCTGACCTGGCCGAGCGGCCGCACCGCCCTGCTCGACCTGGCCGTGCGGACCCGCCGCGGCGACGCCTTCGCCGTGTCCGACCTGGACGCGCCGGGCTGGATCGAGCGGTTCACCGCCCAGGACCGCACGCTGGCGCCGGAGGGCGAGCAGCTGATCCAGGGCCAGATCCCCATCGGCCCCGCCGAGTCCAAGGCCGCCGGCGTCGCCCGCGCCGAGGAACTGCTCGACCTCGGGTTCCCGGGCTGGCGTTCACGCGTCACCTGGCGGAGCGAGGCCGTCGCCCACGGCCGTACCGGGGCCGTCGACCCGCCCGGCACCACCTGGCGCGACCGGCCCGCCATCGACCGCGGCGACGGCGTCTACCTGGCCGGCGACCAGGTCGCGGCGCCCGGCGTGCTGTCGGAGGTGTCGTTCACCAGCGCGCTCACGGCCGTGTCCCTGGCCCTCGGCCGACGGGAACTTGACCTCAAGCATGCTTGAGGTCGTTGAGTGGTCCCCGGACGACCGACGACCCACAGGGGCCTCCATGCACGCCATCCGTCTGCACGCCTTCGGCCCGGCCGAGAACCTCACGTACGAGCAGGTCGAGGACCCGGTACCGGGCCCGGGCCAGGTCCGCATCGCGGTCCGCGCGGCCGGCGTCCACCTCCTCGACACCGCCCTGCGCGAGGGCATGCAGGGCCCCGCCCCCGCACCCACCGAGCTGCCCACCGTCCCCGGCCGCGAGGTCGCCGGCGTCGTCGACGCCCTCGGCGACGGCACCGACGACCGCTGGCTCGGCAAGCGCGTCGTCGCCCACCTCGGCTTCGCGCCCGGAGGCTACGCCGAACTCGCCGTCACCGACGCCGGACGCCTGCACGAGATCCCCGGCACCCTCGACTTCGCCACCGCCGTCGCCATGATCGGCACGGGCCGCACGGCGATGGGCATCGTGCAGTTCGCCGAACCGGGCCCCGGCACGGTGGCCGTCGTCCCGGCCGCCGCCGGCGGCATCGGCACCCTGCTCGTGCAGTACGCGAAGAACGCCGGCGCCACCGTCGTCGGCCTCGCCGGCGGCCCCCGGAAGGTCGCCCACGTCGAGGCCGCCGGCGCGGACCTCGCCGTCGACTACCGGGTACCGGACTGGCCCGACAAGGTCCGCGCCCACCTGGGCGGACGGCACGCCACCGTCGTCTTCGACGGCGTCGGCGGCGACATCGCCCGCGAGGCCGTCGCCCTCCTCGGGGCCGGCGGCCGGCACATCGTGTTCGGCTGGTCCGGCGAGGGCCTGCACGACGGCGCACCCCACCTCGTCGACGGCGTCTCCGAACAGGTCCTCGGCCCCGTGATGCTGGAGAAGGCGGGCGGGCCGAACCCGATGCGCACCCTCGAACTCCGCGCCCTCACCGAGGCCGCCGAGGGCCGCCTCACCCCCGCCGTCCAGCGCTTCCCGCTCGCCGAGGCCGCCGCCGCGCACCGCGCCCTGGAGTCCCGCGGAACGATCGGAAAGGTGGTCCTGGAACCATGACCGGCACCGACCGGCACCGACCGGCGCCGCCCCGAGCCGGCGGCGGACGGGAGACGCGGACAGGAGCGGTGCGCCCGCGGACCCGAGCAGTGCGCCCCGCGGACCCGAGCGGTGCACCCCGCGGACAGGAGCGCGGCGCCCCGCGGACAGGCCGAGGATGCGGAACATCCCGATCCGTGGTCTTCTGGCCAGATGAGTGTCACCCGGACGGGTGAGGAAACCGGCCCCGCGGGTGCCGACCCGCGCACCGCACACCTCACCGATCCCGCCCGACGGGAACCGATCACCCGGGAGGGCATCGTCCACGGCTACACGGTCGCCATCTGGCTGGCCGCCGGCATCATGCTGCTGGCGGCCCTGGTCGCGGGCCTGATGGTGACCGCCCGGGCCCCGAAACACGGCACCCCGGCCGACCGGCCGGTGCCCGAACCGGTGGCCTGAGGGGACGGCGGGAGGGGCCACGGCTGCCGGTCGGCCCTCCCGCCCCGCACCGCCGGCGCACGGGCGACCCACGGAGCCCCCGCGTACCACCGTCACCGTCACCCGCGCCCCGCCACCCGGTCCGCCACACGGGCCAGACGGGACGAGCCCGCGCTGTGCGTCGACGCCTCCCGCCGGTCCGCCGCCCGGTACACCGCGTACATCCCCTGCACCCCCAGCCAGCGCAGCGGCTCCGGCTCCCAGCGCCGCACCCGGTGCCCCACCCACGGCAGCTCCGTCAGCTCCGTGCGCCCGGCCTGCCCCGAGGCCTGCTGCACCAGGTCGCACAACGTCCGCGCCGCCAGATTGGCCGTCGCCACCCCCGAACCGACGTACCCGCCGGCCCAGCCCAGCCCCGTCGACCGGTCCAGCGTGACCGTCGCACACCAGTCCCGCGGCACGCCCAGCACCCCCGACCAGGCGTGCTCGACCCGCACCCCGGCCAGCGAGGGGAAGAAGCCCACCAGGATCTCCCGCAGCGCCTCCACCGTCGCCGCCTGCGTGCTCCCGTCATTGTCCGTCCGCGACCCGAAGCGGTACGGCACGCCCCGCCCGCCCAGCGCGATCCGCCCGTCCGCCGTGCGCTGCGCGTACATGTACGCGTGCGCCATGTCGCCCAGCGTCTGGCGGCCCTCCCAGCCGATCGCCGCCCACTGCTCCTCGGACAGCGGCTCGGTCGCGATCATCGAGGAGTTCATCGGCAGCCACGTCCGCCGCTGCCCCTTCAACGACGCCGTGAACCCCTCCGTGCAGCGCAGCACGTACGACGCCCGCACCGTCCCGTACGGCGTCACCGCCCGCCCCTGCCGGATCTCCGTCACCGGCGTCGACTCGTGGATCGTCACCCCCAGCGCCTCGACCGCCGCCGCCAGCCCCTTCACCAGCTTCACCGGATGCACCCGCGCCCCGTGCGGCGTCCACGACGACCCCACCGCGCCCGCGACCCTGATCCGCTCGGCCGTCTCCCGCGCGCCGTACAGCTCCCGGTCCTTCTCCCCGAACGCCAGCTCCGTCTCGTGGAACGCCCTCAGCCGCGCCAGCTGCGCGGGCGTCCGCGCGACCTCCAGCACCCCGCCCTTGTGCACACCGGCGTCGAAGCCCTCCGCCTCGACCACCCGGATCACCTCGTCCACGGTGGCGTTCATCGCCCGCTGCAACCGCACCGCCGCCTCATGGCCGTGCAGCTTCGCGTACCGGTCCCGGCCCGCGATGCCGTTGTACAGCCAGCCCCCGTTGCGCCCCGACGCCCCGTATCCGCAGAACTTCTGCTCCAGCACCGTCACCCGCAGGAACGGCGCCGCCTTCTTCAGGTAGTACGCCGTCCACAACCCGGTGTACCCGCCCCCGACGATCACCACGTCCGCCGACGCGTCCCCGCCGAGCGGCTCCCGCGCCGCCGGAAGACCGTCGTCCACGTACCAGAAGGAAATGCCACCGTTCACGACACCGCTGGTCGAGCTGCTCATGCCCGGGACGTTAACCCGCCCCGGCACCGCCTGTCTGCTACGGAATCCGTGGACTTCCGCCCCCGCCCGGCACCGGATATCCGCATGCGCCCGCCCCGCCCGGCACCGGATATCCGCATGCGCCCGCCCCCGCCGCCCCGTACCGTCACCCCGTGTGATCGACATTCCGGACGCCCTCGCCGCCGCCCAGGCGAAGTACAACGGAGACGCCGGCCGCGCCTTCATCGCCGGCCTGCCCGCCCTCGCCGCCGACCGCCTCGACCACTGGGACCTCCGCCTCGACGGACCCGCCATGCACGGCTGGGCCGCCCTCGTCCTGCCCGTGGTACGCCGCCACGACGGCACGCCCGCCGTCCTCAAACTCCAGATCCTCGACGAGGAGACCGAGGACGAACCGACCGCCCTGCGCATCTGGAACGGCGACGGCGCGGTACGCCTCCTCGACCACGACCCGGCCACGGGCACCATGCTCCTCGAACGCCTCGACCCGACCCGCATGCTCAGCCACGTCGAGGACTCCCGCGAGGCCGTCCTCACCCTCGCCCGGCTGCTCGCCCACCTCACGGCCACCCCCGCCCCGCCCGGCATGCGCCGCCTCGGCGACATCGCCCGCGCCATGCTCGACCAGACCCCTGGGCCCTGGCCCGCATCCCCGACCCGGCCGCCCGGGCCCTCGTCGCGGACTGCGCCGCCGCCCTGCGCGAGGTCGTGGACGAACCCGGCGACCGCCTCCTGCACTGGGACCTCCACTACGAGAACGTCCTCGCCTCCGACCGCGCCCCCTGGCTCGCCATCGACCCCAAGCCCCTCGCCGGCGACCCCGGCTTCGACCTCCTGCCGGCCATCGACAACCGCTACGACCCGCGGAGGTCCGCTGGCGCTTCGACGCCATGACGGACGTCCTCGCCCTGGACCGCCCCCGCGCCCGCGCCTGGACCCTGGCCCGCGTCCTCCAGAACTCCCTGTGGAACCTGGAGGACGGCGACCCCCTGGACGAGGAACAACTCCACATCGCCCGCCTGCTGCGATAACGCCGACGGCCCCCCACCTGCGACAGGCGGAGGGCCGTGTGTGGGAGCCCCCTGTCGGAATCGAACCGACGACCTGCGACTTACAAGATCGCTGCTCTGCCAATTGAGCTAAGGAGGCACTGCGCACGTCGACGCCGCACGCAAGGGCGGCTCCACTGTACACAGAGCCCGTTTCCTCCCTCCACGAACTTGTCCGCTCAGCGGCCCCTGAGGCACTGTGCGTAACCATCCGCGCACCCGTTCGTTGACCGAACTGAAGAGCCGTTCCGAAGATCGGATCATCAGGGGGCACATGGGGAGCGGACGGACCAGCCGAAGCCAGAGGCGGTGGTGGGCGACGCAGCCAGGCGCATCAAGCGCGAGACGCTCGGCATCGGCGACCGCCGCAAGCACCACACCCGCAGGGCGACTCCTCCGAAGAGCCATGCCAAGGAGGCGGACACCCACCACCGCCTCTATCGCTTCCGCTTCTACCCGACCAGGGAGCAGGCGGAGCAACTGCAGCGGACCTTCGGCGCCTGTCGCTGGGTCTACAACGAGGGTCTGGCACTTCGGTCGAGGGCCTGGGAGCAGCACCGGGTGAGGGTGGGCTTCGCGGAGACGTGTCGGGCACTGACGGGCTGGAAACGGGCCGAGGAGACGGCGTGGCTGACGGAGGTGTCGTCCACCGTGCTGCAGCAGTCCCTGCGGCACCTGGACCAGGCCTTCGGCCGGTTCTTCAAAGGGCGTGCGAAGCATCCGAGGCCGAAGAAGAAGGGGCGGTCACGGGACACGGCGATCTATGTGGTGATCGTCGACCGCTTCTTCCCTTCGACCCGGCGGTGCTCGGCGTGCCACCGCAAGGGGCCGGCGATGGACGTGTCGGTCCGGGAGTGGACGTGCGCGGAGTGCGGTGTGGTCCATGACCGGGACGTGAACGCCGCCGTGAACCTCCGGGCCGAGGGATGCGCCTCTACTGGCAGGTGGCCGCTGGGCTGCCGCCCGGGAAGATGCCGCCCGCGGTGATCACGGCCTCGGAGCTGCAGCGTTGTTCGGCAGCCGCGTAGCAGCGGCTGGTGCGGTACGGACCGACGGGCCGTCGGCCGGAATGCCTGTGGAGCCTGTGTAAGACCGGTCAGGCGCAGCTCGCCGGAGCTGTGTGTGAGCGGCGGTCGGCGACGAAGCAGGAAGCTCGGAGCAAGGTCAAAAGAGCGGCGCTCTACCTGCGTCGGCAAGAGTTCCGGCGAAGTTCACAGCCCCACGGGTACTGACAGAACAGGTGAACGGCAGGTACGGTCCTGAGCCAGTTCACGCGTGTGGACTACACCACAACGGACCCGTCCGTCGTGGCTCCGCCTTCCTACAACGGATCGTCCGGCACGTTCCTGCCGGTAGAAGGGGGCCCATTCACCATGGCCACTGTTACGTTCGACAAGGCGACCCGGATCTACCCGGGTTCCGACAAGCCCGCCGTCGACGCGCTCGACATCGCGATCGAGGACGGCGAGTTCCTCGTCCTGGTCGGCCCGTCCGGCTGCGGCAAGTCCACCTCGCTCCGGATGCTCGCGGGGCTCGAGGACGTGAACGCCGGCGCCATCCGCATCGGTGACCGCGACGTCACGCACCTGCCGCCGAAGGACCGGGACATCGCCATGGTGTTCCAGAACTACGCCCTGTACCCGCACATGACGGTCGCGGACAACATGGGCTTCGCCCTGAAGATCGCGGGCGTCAACAAGGCGGAGATCCGGCAGAAGGTCGAGGAGGCCGCGAAGATCCTCGACCTGACGCAGTACCTGGACCGCAAGCCGAAGGCGCTCTCCGGCGGTCAGCGCCAGCGTGTGGCGATGGGCCGCGCGATCGTGCGCGAGCCGCAGGTGTTCCTCATGGACGAGCCGCTGTCCAACCTGGACGCCAAGCTCCGCGTCTCCACCCGGACGCAGATCGCCTCGCTCCAGCGCCGCCTGGGCATCACCACCGTCTACGTCACCCACGACCAGGTCGAGGCCATGACGATGGGCGACCGGGTGGCCGTGCTGAAGGACGGTCTGCTCCAGCAGGTCGACACCCCGCGGAACATGTACGACAAGCCCGCGAACCTCTTCGTCGCCGGCTTCATCGGCTCTCCGCGATGAACCTGGTCGAGGTGCCGATCACCGACGGCGGCGTGAAGTTCGGCAACAGCGTCGTCCCGGTCAGCCGCGAGGCCCTCAAGGCCGCCTCCGACAAGGGCGACCGCACGGTCACCGTCGGCGTCCGCCCGGAGCACTTCGACGTGGTCGAGCTGAACGGCGGCACGGCCGCGTCCCTGTCGAAGGACTCCGCCGACGCCCCGGCGGGCCTGGCGGTGTCGGTGAACGTCGTGGAGGAGACCGGCGCCGACGGCTACATCTACGGCACGGTCGACGTCGGCGGCGAGTCGAGGGACCTCGTCGTCCGGGTCAGCAGCCGCGCGGTGCCGGAGAAGGGCGCGACCGTGCACGTCGTGCCGCGGCCGGGCGAGACCCACGTGTTCTCGACGTCGACGGGCGAGCGCCTGTCCGACTGACGCCGTCCTCCGGCGCGGCCCTCGCTCCGGAGTAGTCCTCAACAGGGGTGAGATTCACCCGTGTTGACGAAAACGGGCCCCGCAGGCTGCTGCGGGCCCTTCTCGTTGTCGACAAATACCCCGGCACACCGGACTTTTCGAGCGGTGTACGTCAACACCGCGCCCCCGCACCAGCCTTTTACCGTCCCTCGAAACGGTGACCAAATGTCGCCAAATCATTACCGGGCGCTACCCTCACTCGCGTGAAGCACTCCGTGAAGCACTCCGCCACCCCACAGACGCGACGCGGCCGGGGCCCCGCCCGCCGGATCGGCCGCTCCCTCGCCCTCGTCCTGCCCGTCGTCCTGGTGCTGTCCGGGACGCTCGCGGTCACCCGGGTCAACTGGTCCGGCAGCCCCTCGGACTCGGTGCTGACCGCGTCCGAGGCGACCTCGCCGAAGGCCTCCTCCCCGGCCGCGTCCCGCGCCCCGCACGAGGTGCTGCGCGACCGGCTGCTGACCGAACTGCAGGAGGAGGACCCGGGCGTCGCGCTCACCCACCTCCAGCAGGCGGTCGACGACCGTCCCTCGCTGGCCCGGCACTGCGCGTCCATCGCCCGTGCCCTGGGCCGCGCCGCGGTGCGGGTCTACGGCCCGACCCGCGCGCAGTCCTACGCCCGGCCCGTCTGCGACACCGCGTTCGCCTCGGGCGTGCTGGCCGCGCACCGGTGAGGGGGGCGGCGGCCGGGCACGGCGGCGGTTGAACCACCCGGGCGGGGCGCCACGTACAGTTCGGGCATGACCGATCCGAGCGCTGCGTCCCGCCGACCCGTGCAAGCCGTCGTCCTGGCCGGCGGGCAGGGTTCCCGGCTGCGTCCGTACACCGACGACCGGCCCAAGCCGATGGTCGAGATCCCCGGTACGGGGACGCCGATCATCGGCCATCAGCTGTCCTGGCTCGCCGAGGAGGGCGTCACGGACGTGGTGGTCTCCTGCGGCCATCTCGCCGAGGTGCTCCAGGAGTGGCTGGACACCACCGAGCTGCCCGTCTCCGTCACGACGGTCGTGGAGACGGAGCCCCTCGGCCGCGGCGGCGGCCTGAAGTACGCCGCCGCGCACCTCCCCCACCCGGACCGGCCCTGGTACGCCACGAACGGCGACATCTGGACCCGGTTCTCCCTGCGTGACATGGCGGACTTCCATGCCGAACGGGACGCCGTCGCGACGCTGGCCCTGGCCCGTCCGCGGCTGCCGTGGGGCGCGGTGAAGACCGACGGCTTCGGCCACATCACGGACTTCATCGAGGCCCCGCCGTCGACGTTCGAGATCAACGCGGGTGTCTACGTCTTCTCCTCCGCCTTCGCCGGCATGCTCCCGGAGCGCGGCGACCACGAGCGGACCACGTTCCCGAGGCTGGCCCGGGAGCGCCGGCTGGCCGGTTTCCCGATCCCGCAGGGCTCCTACTGGCGGGCGATCGACACGGCCAAGGACCTGACCGAGGCGGCGAAGGAGCTGGCGGCGCAGGGGCGTTGAGCGCCGGGCGTCGCGGCTGAGGGCGTGGAGCGCGCCGCCGCCCGGCGGTCGCATCGATACGGCGACGGGGTCCCGCACCTTCACGGTGCGGGACCCCGTCGCCGTCGTGTACCGCCGCCGCGGCTAGCCGAGCAGCCCGCCGACGAGTCCGGGCCGTCCGGTGCCGGACGAGCCGCCGTCGCCGCTGCCGGTCTCGCTGCCGGTGCCGCCGGTCGGGCCGCTGCCGGTGCCGCCGGTGGCGCCGCCGCCGCTGGTCGGCCCGGCGCTGGTGCTGGGCGCCTGGGCGCCGCCGCCGGGGAGGTCTGCTGCGGCGGGACCTGGCCGGTGGTGCCCTGGGTCTGGCTGGGCGTGCCGCCCGCGGTGCGGCCCGTGTCGCGGGTGGCGCCGGGGGTGGTGGCGGAACCGGACGGGCCGGTGGTGCCGGAGGAGGTGGCGCCCCGGGTGGGCGAGGAGGACGCCTCGGGGCTGGTGCGCTGCCGCTCGCCGGGCTCCTTCGGGAGCGGGGAGCCGGGCAGTTCGTTGCGCGGGGCCTCGCCCGGACCGGGGACGACGACCCGGTCGGCGTCGCGGACGGCACCGCCGAGCAGCGAGCCGACCAGCAGGGTGACGCCGGTGACGAGGAAGGTGACGAGGGCGCCGCGGCGCAGCACGTAGCGGCGCAGGTCCCAGATGTCGGCGAGGGGGCCGAGGCGGCGCCAGGCGCTGCCGGCGAGGCGGCCGTCGACGGAGTAGACGGGCGCGCCGGCGATGATCAGCGGCGACCAGGCGGCGAGGTAGATGATGTCGGGCGCGTCGTAGACGGGGACGGCCTTCCAGCTCACGGTGACGAGCAGGGCCGCGGAGAGCATCGCGCCGACGACGGCGGCGACACGCTGCCAGCAGCCGAGGACGGTGAGGACACCGACGATGACCTGGAGGAAGGCGATGACCAGGCCGGAGCCCACGGGGTGGGAGAGGGCGAACTGGCGCAGCGGTTCGGCGACTTCCCAGGGGTGCAGGGTGTTGAGCCAGGTGACCATGGAGCCGCGCTTGCCGCCGTCGAAGTAGACGGGGTCGCAGAGCTTGCCCATGCCGGCGTAGATGGAGATGAAGCCGAGGAAGACCCGCAGGGGGAGCAGCACGACCCCGAGGTTCATGCGGCGGCCGGGGTAGTAGGCGTGCCGCGCGGGGTCGTCGGCGTGCCGGCGGGAGGGCCGGTCGCCGGTCTCCGGCTCGGTGTCGGGGTCGCTGTCGTCGAAGTCCTCGGCGGCGTAGGGGGGTTCGGCGTAGCCGGTGTCGCCGTAGCCGGGTTCGTCGTAGGCGCTGCCGACGGTGCGCATGGCCGGCAGCAGCCGGGTGCCGTCGGGGTGGCCCGCGGTGCGCTGGGCGCCGACGACGGGGTGGGGACGGTCTGCGTGGTGAGGTCGTCCTCGTACCCGTCCGCGTAGCCGTCGCCGTAGCCGCCGCCGTCGACGCGGGGGATGACCTGGGTGGCTCCGGCGTCCGCGGCGGCCTCGGCGGCCTGGTCGTCGGGGTGGCGGCCGGCGCCGGCCCGCACGGCCTGGAGGAGACGGTGGGCGCCGGTGTCGTCCGGGTCGGACCTGCCGCTCCAGACGACGGGCCGGCGGCGGGCCGGGGCGGCGCCCGCGTGCCCGGCCGGGGCGACGGCGGGGATCGGCGCGGTGTCCTGGGTGGCGGTCAGGTGCCGCGCGACCCGCGGGGAGCGGGCGCGTCGCGCCGAGGCGCCCAGCTGCACGCGGAAACTCGCGTGATTGACGATGACCTGGGCCGGATCGCTCGGCACCTTCACCATGCTCAGCGCGGGAGCGTCGTCGATTCCCGACGAGCGGTCCCCCGTGGGTGTGCGGGGTGTTCTGGTGTCCACACTCATCTAACCGAGTGACGTGACGTTAGGACACTGTCTTGACCGGCCGGATCTGTCCGGACCCCGTCAAGCTTGTCCGGACCGCCCGGAACACCCTGTTCGGGGACCGCGCGAACAGCCGTTCAGGAACGGCGGCGGGCCGCCTCGTACAGCACGATGCCCGCGGCGACACCGGCGTTGAGCGACTCGGCGCCGCCCGGCATCGGGATCCGCACGCGGATGTCGCAGGTCTCGCCGACCAGCCGCGACAGGCCCTTGCCCTCGCTGCCGACGACGATGGCGACGGGCCCGTCCAGCGCTTCCAGGTCGCCGAGTTCGGCCTCCCCGTCGGCGGCCAGGCCCACGACCACGACCCCGGCCTTCTTGTACGCCTCCAGGGCGCGCGTCAGGTTGGTGGCGCGGGCCACCGGGGTCCGCGCGGCCGTGCCGGCGGAGGTCTTCCAGGCGCCGGCGGTCATGCCGGCGGCGCGCCGCTCGGGTACGACGACGCCGTGGCCGCCGAAGGCGGAGACGGACCGGACGACGGCGCCGAGGTTGCGCGGGTCGGTCACCCCGTCGAGGGCGACGACCAGCGGGTCCTCGCCCGCGTCGGCGGCGGCGTCGAGGAGGTCCTCGGGGTGCGCGTACTCGTAGGGCGGGACCTGGAGGACGAGGCCCTGGTGGTTGAGGCCGTTGGTCATCCGGTCCAGCTCGGGACGCGGGGCCTCCATCAGGTTGAGGTTGCCGCGCTCGGCGGCGAGCTGGAGCGCCTCGCGGACCCGCTCGTCGTTGTCGATGAACTGCTGGACGTAGAGCGTGGAGGCGGGCACGCCCTCGCGCAGCGCCTCGACGACGGGGTTGCGGCCCACGACCAGCTCGGACGTCGACCGGCCGCCGCCGCGCCGGCCCTGTGTGCGGCCCTGGGCGCGGCGCGCCTTGGCCTGGGCGGCGCGCTGCTTGGCGTGCCCCTTGCGCATCTCGGCGGGGGGCGTGGGTCCCTTGCCCTCCAGGCTCCGGCGCCGCTTGCCGCCGCTGCCGACCTGCGCGCCCTTCTTGCCGGACATGCGGCGGTTGTTCGCGGCCATGAGTTACCAGTCTCGCTCTCTGACGGGAGTGTGCGTCGTACGTCTGTCGTATGCAGTGTGCCGCCCGGAGGGCCGGGCGGCACACTTGATCAAGCCATGGGGGGGTCAGCGGGGCCGAGGCTCCAGCGGGGGCCCTGCGGGCTGTCCTCGATGACCAGCCCCGACCGGTTCAGCTGGTCGCGGATGGCGTCCGCGGTGGGCCAGTCCTTGCGGGCCCGGGCGGCCTCCCGCTGCTCCAGGACGAGGCGGACCAGGTCGTCGACGACACCGTGCAGTTCCTGGCCCTGGTCGCCCTCGCTCGCCCAGTGCGGGTCGAGCGGGTCCAGGCCGAGGACGCCGAGCATGGCGCGGACCTCGGCGAGGCGGGCGACGGCGGCCTCCTTGTCGTCGGCGGCCAGCGCGCTGTTGCCCTGCCGGACGGTGGTGTGCACGACGGCCAGCGCCTGCGGCACGCCGAGGTCGTCGTCCATCGCCTCGGCGAAGGCGGGCGGGACCTCGGCGGCGGGCTCGACGGCTCCCCGGCCAGCTCGGTGACGCGCTGGACGAAGCCCTCGATGCGGGTGAACGCCGCCTCGGCCTCGCGCAGGGCCTCCTCGCTGTACTCGATGGTCGAGCGGTAGTGCGGGGTGCCCAGGTAGTACCGCAGGACGATGGGCCGCCACCGCTTGACCATCTCGGAGACGAGCACGCTGTTGCCGAGCGACTTCGACATCTTCTCGCCGCTCATGGTGACCCAGGCGTTGTGCACCCAGTACCGGGCGAAGTCGTCGCCGTAGGCGCGGGCCTGGGCGATCTCGTTCTCGTGGTGGGGGAAGATCAGGTCGATGCCGCCGCCGTGGATGTCGAAGGCGGAGCCCAGGTACTTGTGGGCCATCGCCGAGCACTCCAGGTGCCAGCCGGGCCGGCCGCGGCCCCACGGCGTCTCCCAGCTCGGCTCGCCGGGCCGGGCCGCCTTCCACATGGCGAAGTCCCGCGGGTCCCGCTTGCCGGTCTCCCCTCGCCCTCGGGCTGGCGCAGGTCGTCCAGGTCCTGGTTGGACAGGGAGAGGTAGCCGGGCAGCGAGCGGACGTCGAAGTAGACGTTGCCGTCGGCCTCGTAGGCGTGGCCGCGCTCGATGAGGCCGCGCATCATCTCGACCATCTCGGTGACGTGGCCGGTGGCGCGGGGCTCGTAGGTGGGCGGCAGGCAGCCGAGGGCGATGTAGGCGTCGTTGAACGCCCGCTCGTTCTCGTAGCCGATGGACCACCAGGGGCGGTTCTGCTCCGCCGCCTTCTTGATGATCTTGTCGTCGATGTCGGTGACGTTGCGGATGAACGTCACCTCGTAGCCGCGGTGGGCGAACCAGCGGCGCATGATGTCGAAGTTCAGCCCGGAGCGGATGTGCCCGATGTGCGGTGCCGCCTGCACGGTGGCGCCGCACAGGTAGATCGAGACACAGCCCTCGGTGAGGGGGGTGAAGTCACGGATCTGCCGGGCGCTGGTGTCGTACAGGCGAATAGTCACGCCTCCAGGGTAGTAGCCCCGAGCCAGTGCCTCGCCCCCATTCCCGCCCACCCCGGCCGGGGGTCCAGGGGCGGAGCCCCTGGCGGGGTCGGGGGCGGAGCCCCCGTCGGAGAACTCCGCGCCCGCGGCGACGCTCAGCCGACCCGCGCCACCAGCGCCGTGGCCACCGCCATCAGCCCCTCCCGCGCCCGGGAACCCGAGCCCGTCCGTCGTCGCCCCGGAGACCGACACCGGCGCCCCCACCGCCTCCGACAGCACCTTCTGCGCCTCGTCCCGCCGCTTGCCGATCTTCGGCCGCGGCCCGACGACCTGGACGGCGACGTTCCCGATCCGGAACCCGGCGTCCCGCACGATCCGCGCCGCCTCCGTCAGCAGCGTCACGCCGGACGCCCCGGACCACTCCGGCCGCCCGGTGCCGAAGTGCTGCCCCAGGTCGCCGAGCCCGGCGGCGGAGAACAGCGCGTTGCACGCGGCGTGCGCGACGACGTCCGCGTCGGAGTGCCCGGCCAGACCGGGCCCTCGCCCTCCCACTTCAGGCCGGCGCACCACAGGTCGCGGCCGTCCTCGAAGGCGTGGATGTCGGTACCGATCCCGACCTGCGGCAGCGGCGGGAACCCGGCGTCCGGCACGTGCGCGGCGCCCGTCTCAGAAGCCATCGTTGAGCCTCCGGCGTGCGAGGACCGCCTCCGCGAGGACCAGGTCGAGGGGCCGGGTGACCTTGAACGCCTCCTCGTGACCGGGGATCACCAC
The DNA here is from genome assembly GCA_003248315.1 of Streptomyces sp. SW4. Taxonomy (GTDB): domain Bacteria; phylum Actinomycetota; class Actinomycetes; order Streptomycetales; family Streptomycetaceae; genus Streptomyces. The sequence goes on along the minus strand of QKWM01000004.1, from coordinate 2,506,794 downwards.
CACCGTCGTACCGAGCTGTTCGACCATGCCGGCGTCGTCGGTGACGTCTCCGGTCACCGTCTCGTGGGCGCGGACCAGGGTCGCTCGGTCGAACCCCTGCGGGGTCTGCACCGCGCGCAGCCGGGACCGCTCCGGCGTCGCCACGACGGGCTCCGGGGCGCCCGGCTCGCCGGCCGGTTCGACCTGCTTGACGGTGTCGGCGAGCGGCAGCGCCGGCACCACGGCCGGGGCGCCGTCGCGGACGGCCTCGATCACGGCGTCCACGGTGTCGACGGGGACCAGCGGCCGGGCGGCGTCGTGGACGAGCACGATGTCGTAGCCGGGCGGCAGCGCCTCCAGGCCGAGCCGTACGGACTCCTGGCGGGACTCTCCGCCGGGCACGACGAGGAAGTCGGTCCTCCCCAGCTGCCGCTGGGGGTGTCCCCGGGCAGGGCGTGCGCGTCGAGCAGGCTCTTGACCTCGGCGGCGCCGTCGGGCGGGGCCACGACGACGACCAGGGAGACGGCCCGGGAGGCGGCCATCGCCCGCACGGCGTGGATGAGCATGGGCGTGCCGCCCAGCGCGCGCAGCGCCTTGGGGGCGCCCGGACCGAGGCGTACGCCCCGTCCGGCGGCGGGGATCACGGCGGCGGTGCGGACGTCCGCGGCGGCGGCCGCGGGCGAGGGACGCGATTCGTCAGACATCGGTTCCTGTCAGGTTTGTGTGCTGGCCTGGCGTGGGTATGGCCTGGGGAGTGCCGGGCGCGACGCCTTGACCGGACCCTTCCGTGACATCGGTCGAGCCAGTGCCCGGGCCCGGCACCCCAGGACGCGGGGTCGGGGAGAGCGTACGGACGGCGTCCGGGTACGAACATGCCGCAGCGCCCGGCGACGGCAGAGACGTCATCGGGCACCGCGGCATTTCGGTGTGGTGAACCTCGTGTCAGGTTCCGCCTCGGGTCAGGAGGCGAGCACCTCGTCGAGCAGGGCCTCGGCCTTGTCCTCGTTGGTGTTCTCCGCGAGGGCCAGCTCGCTCACCAGGATCTGGCGGGCCTTGGCGAGCATGCGCTTCTCACCGGCGGAGAGTCCGCGCTCGCGCTCCCGGCGCCACAGGTCGCGCACGACTTCCGCGACCTTGATGACGTCGCCGGAGGCGAGCTTCTCCAGGTTCGCCTTGTAGCGACGCGACCAGTTCGTGGGCTCCTCGGCGTACGGCGCGCGCAGCACCTCGAAGACCCGGTCCAGTCCGTCCTGACCGACCACATCACGCACGCCGACGAACTCCGCATTGTCCGCTGGCACACGTACCGTCAGGTCACCCTGGGCGACCTTCAGCACCAAGTAGGTCTTGTCCACGCCTTTGATCTGGCGAGTTTCGATGGCCTCGATCAGCGCGGCCCCGTGATGGGGATAGACCACGGTGTCGCCAACCTTGAACGTCATGTGACAGGTACCCCTTCCGTGGCTATCCAGGGTAACACGGATACGGCGTCTTCTGAATGGCGTTTTCGCAGGTCAGGGCATATCTCGGGGCTTGACAACAGCGACAGGGACGTGCTTCGCCGGGTGAGCGGAAGAAGGTATTCGCAGGTGGGAGCGGCTCTCCGGGCCGAGCGAAACGCGCACGTTACACGCCTCGCGGACCCCGCCGCACCGGCCGAACGTCCCCATATGTCCGGTTCCATGGGTGCGACTTCCGCTACTCCGTTCGGTGGCCGGTGCGGGCTTCCGGACGAATCCGGAATTGATCACGGTCCCGGCCGGGAGCCCGATCACAGGAGCATCACGAGGCGCTCCGCCGGACGGCCGGTGATCAATTCCGGGGCGTCCGCGCATTCCTTCACGGAAATTTCGCGATCGGCCGTGTGGCGTATGCCGGGGTTCTGCCCTGGGTTCCCCGACGGACTTATGTGAATGACGGACGAGTGTCGATCAATGTGGGCCGGCACCACTTCTGTCACTCGGGCCACTCCCGTCGCGGTTCCCCGGGCGCCGGGGCACCGCTACCGCCTGCCGGGCGAAGCCGGACGGCCGGATGTCCCCGCGGGAGGGTCGGGTGCGGCGGCCCGGGAACGGCTCGGTAACCTAAGCCCCGCTGACAGTCACTTAGGGCGGCTTTATCCGTGGCCGCCGCCTCGCTCGAGTCAAGGAGTTGCCGCCGCCGTGAGCAGCAGCCTTCGACGCGGCGTCCTCGCCGCCGCCGCCATCGCCGTCGTTCTCCCGCTCGCCGCGTGCGGCGCCGGCAACAACGCCCAGACGCTGGAGATCAAGCCCGATCACGCGGCGACCTCCGTCGGCGACATCGAGATCCAGAACGCGATCGTGATCACCCAGCCCGACCCGGAGTCGACGGGTCCGGCCGCGATCTCCGCGACGGTGTTCAACAACGGCCGCGCCGACCAGACGCTGGAGTCCCTCCGCGTGAACGGCACCGACCTGACCGCCGAGCTGAAGCCCGCCAAGGGCGGCGGCGACGTGGTCGTCCCGGCCGGCGGTTCGGTGATCCTCGGCGGCAAGGGGAACGCCTCGGCGTCCCTGCCGAAGAGCGGGGAGGCGCTGAAGGACGGTGACGCCCAGAAGGTCACGTTCACCTTCAGCAAGACCGGCGACGTGACCCTGGAGGCCTTCGTCGTCCCGGCCGAGGGCTACTACGCCTCCTGGGGCCCGAGCGACGTCCCGCGGCGCCCGGCGCGTCCGCCGAGCCGTCGGCCGGCGAGTCCGCCCGGCGGACGGCCACGCCTCCGGCGAACCGGCCGAGGGCGGGGACCACGCCTCCGGCACGCCGTCCGGTGCCGCCTCCGACGCGGCGACCGGCTCGGCCGACCCCTCCGGCACGCCGACCGACGCCGCCTCCGCGAGCGCGACGGCGGGCGCCGGCCACTGAGCGCACGCACGACGGCACGACGAAGGGCGGGACCCCGCGACGGGGTCCCGCCCTTCTCGTCGTACCGGCCCGCGGCCCGGTGCGCCGGCCTACGGCTCGAACTTGTAGCCCAGCCCCGCACCGTCACCAGGTAGCGGGGCGCGCCCGGGTCGGGCTCGATCTTGGCGCGCAGGCGCTTGACGTGGACGTCGAGGGTCTTGGTGTCGCCGACGTAGTCGGCGCCCCAGACGCGGTCGATGAGCTGCATACGGGTCAGCACGCGGCCCGCGTTGCGCAGCAGCATCTCCAGCAGGTCGAACTCCTTGAGCGGAAGGTCGACCTTGGAGCCGGAGACCGTGACGACGTGGCGGTCGACGTCCATGCGGACGGGCCCGGCCTCCAGGGCGGCGGGGGCCACCTCCTCCGGCTCGCCGCGGCGGCGCAGGACGGCGCGGATGCGGGCGACCAGCTCGCGCGAGGAGAAGGGCTTGGTGACGTAGTCGTCCGCCCCTATCTCCAGGCCGACGACCTTGTCGATCTCGCTGTCCTTGGCGGTCACCATGATCACGGGGACGTTGGAGCGGCCGCGCAGCTGGCGGCAGACCTCGGTGCCCGGCAGGCCGGGCAGCATCAGGTCGAGGAGGACGAGGTCGGCGCCGTTGCGCTCGAACTCGTCGAGTCCGTCGGGCCCGGTGGTCGCGACGGCGACCTCGAAACCCTCCTTGCGGAGCATGTACGACAGGGCGTCGGAGAAGGACTCCTCGTCCTCGACGACGAGCACTCGGGTCACGGAAGGACCTCCGGGGCGGGAAGCGTTTCGTAAGGGGATGTGTGGGGGACGAGGGGACCGGTCGACGTCGTCGGCGAGGCCGGTGCGGTCGGGTCGCCGGCGTGCGCGGTCGCGGGACGGGCCCGCCTCCGGCAGCCGCAGGGTGAAGGTCGAGCCCTGGCCCTCGGCGCTCCACACCGTGACCTCCCCGCCGTGCGAGGCGACCACGTGCTTGACGATCGCGAGGCCCAGGCCGGTGCCTCCGGTGGCCCGGGAGCGGGCCGGGTCGACACGGTAGAAGCGCTCGAAGATGCGCTCCTTGTCCTTGTCGGAGATGCCGATGCCCTGGTCGGTGACGGCGATCTCGATCATGTCGCCGCCGGAGGTGTTCACCCGGCGGGCCGCTATGCCGACGCGGGTGCGTGCGGGTGAGTAGTTGACGGCGTTCTCGACGAGGTTGCCGAGGGCCGCGGCGAGCTGGCCGCGGTTGCCGGTGACGTGCAGGTCGGCGGTGCCGCCCGCGGCCATCGTGATCTGCTTGGTGCCGGCCGCGTGCCGGCAGCGGTCGATGGCCTCGGCGACCAGCTCGTCCACCCGGACGGGCTCGGCGTCCTCCAGGGGGTCGTCGTTCTGGACGCGGGAGAGGTCGATCAGCTCCTGCACCAGGTTGGTCAGCCGGGTCGCCTCGATCTGCATGCGCCCGGCGAACCGCTCCACGGCCTCGGGATCGTCCGAGGCGTCCATGACGGCCTCGGAGAGCAGGGAGAGCGCGCCGACCGGCGTCTTCAGCTCATGGCTCACATTGGCGACGAAGTCCCGCCGGACCGCCTCGATGCGCCGGGCCTCGGTGAGGTCCTCGACCAGCAGCAGCACCAGCCGGGAGCCCAGCGGCGCCACGCGCGCGGAGACGGCCAGGGCGTCGCCCCGCCCGTTCCCCCGGCGCGGCAGGTCCAGTTCGACCTGGCGTATCTCCCCGTCCCGTCGCGTGTCGCGGGCCATCTGCAGCATGGGCTCGACGGCGAGCTTGCCGCCGCGGACCAGGCCGAGGGCGTACGCCGCCGAGCTGGCCTTGACGACGGCGTCGGCCTCGTCCAGGACGACGGCCGAGGAACGCAGTACGGACAGGACGGTGTCGACGCCCGGCGGAAGCACCGGGTCGGTGTGCAGCGAGGTGCGGGTCGGGCGCTTCTGCTCGCGCTCGCTCCAGCGGAACGCCAGCACGGCGATGGCGCCGGTGAGCACCCCGGCGATCGCTGCCGCTGCGGCGACCGCCGCGTTCACGTCCATGCATCCAGGTTAGGCACGGTGGCGGGCCCGCCCCCAGCCATCGGGGTGCGAGCTCGAACACTCGTCGCCCAGAGTTCACCTTGGAGCCAGGACCGGTTCATTTCGGGTGCCGGAAACGGACGCGTACGGACCGGAACGTGGAAGCGTGGGAGTGAGAGCCCCCTGACATGACGTACGAGAGGGAACCGAAGATGCGGGACGCGTACCACGAGGAACTGGACTCGATCAGCGACAGTCTGGTGGAGATGGCCCGGCTGGTCGGGTCGGCGATCGGGCGCGCCACGACCGCCATCCTCGACGCCGACCTGAAGCTGGCCGAGAGCGTGATCGAGGCCGACCAGAAGGTCGACGAGCTCCAGCACGACCTGGAGGCCCGGGCCATAGCCCTGCTGGCCCGGCAGCAGCCGGTGGCGACGGACCTGCGGATCGTCGTCACGTCGCTGCGGATGTCGGCCGACCTGGAGCGCTCGGGCGACCTCGCGCAGCACGTGGCCAAGCTGGCCCGGCTGCGCTACCCGGAGCGTGCGGTCCCGCGCGACCTGCACGCCACCATCCTGGAGATGGGCCAGCTCGCGCAGCGCCTGATGGCGAAGGCCGCCGAGGTGATCATCACGAAGGACGTCGACCTGGCGCTCCAGCTGGAGCAGGACGACGACGCGATGGACCTGCTGCACCGCACGCTGTTCCAGCACCTGATGGACGACCGCTGGAAGCACGGCATCGAGACGGCCGTCGACGTGACGCTGCTCGGCCGCTACTACGAGCGGTACGCCGACCACGCCGTGGCGGTGGCCAAGCGGGTGGTGTACCTGGTGACGGGCGAGCACGCGGACGAGCTGCAGCAGGACATCCCGTCGGTGACGGGCGTCGAGAGCGCCTGACCGGCGCGAGGGGGTCCGGCGCGAGGGGGTCCGGTGCGACGGGGGTCGGGCCGGCGCGAAGGGGTCGGGCCGGCGCGAAGGGGGTCGCTCAGGGCGCGCGTGAGCCACTGTGCGCCGTTGATGCGACCGCCGCCTCGGGCATGCAATGGCAGGCGAGGGCACGCAACGGGCCCAGGCACCAGCCCGAGGAGGGACCATGGCCGAATCCCCCGGCACCACGCCCGACCCCACGCAGGAGAGCCGGACCGAGCAGCCGCCCCAGATCAGGAACCTGCCGCTGATCGCGGCGTGCGGCTGCGGATCGGGCTGCGGCTGCGGCTGCCAGTCCGGCGGCCCCTGCCAGTGCGGCTGACGGCGCACGGCGGTCACGGGCACGACGAGGAGGAGGGCCCGGCGTTCCACGCCGGGGCCCTCGCCGTGTCCTGCGCCGCCGCCCCCGTCCCCTCCGGTCGGCCGGGGTCGCCCCGCCGCCGGGCCGGGCGGAGCATGGAAGGGAGGAAGGGGGGCGAAGGGGACGGAAGAACAAGGAGGTGCGAGGTTCATGGCTCACTTCATGGACGTACACCGCGGCATGGAGGGCATCACCGCCGACCAGCTGCACCAGGCGCACCAGGCCGACCTCGCGATCGAGAAGGACGAGGGGGTCCACTTCGAGCGGGCGTGGGCCGACCCGGAGTCCGGCACCGTCTACTGCCTCTCCGAGGGCCGTCGGCGGAGGCGGTCCAGCGCGTCCACGAACGGGCGGGCCACAAGGCCGACGAGATCCACGAGGTGCCGCTCACCGTCTGAACGGGCTCCAGCGGCCGCGCACGGGTCGGCAGTCCGGTGACCGACGTTGCCTGACCTATCGACTTTCGATAGATTTCTATCGTAGGTCGAGCGAGGGAGACGCGATGGGACGGCTGACCGTGCATGCGTTGCGCGCCGTGCTGGTGGTACTGCTGGCCGGTTCGGTGTTCGTGCAGGCGGTGATGGTGCCGCTGCTGGCGTCGGACATGGAGGGCCTGGACGAGGACGTCGCGCACCTGCGCACGCCGGTGCTGCTCCTCATCGTGCTGGGCGTCGTGACGGCCCAGGTCGTCCTGGTCTGCGTGTGGCGGCTGCTGACGATGGTGCGCCGCGGCACCGTCTTCTCCCCCGCCGCCTTCCGCTACGTCGACGCCGTCACCGGCGCGTTCGTGGCCGCCGCGCTGCTGGTGTTCACGTTCGCCGTGGTCCTCGCGCCCGGCGAGGCGGTGGCTCCCGGCGTCGTCGGCCTGGTCTGCGGGGTGTCCCTCGCCGTCCTGGGCGTCGCCCTGATCGTGCTCGTGCTGCGGGCGCTGCTCGCCCAGGCCGTCGCCCGCGAGGCGGAGGCGAACCGGATGCGGGCCGAGCTGGAGGGCGTCATCTGATGCCGATCGCCGTCGACATCGACGTGATGCTGGCCCGGCGCAAGATGTCCGTGGGCGAACTGGCGGAACGCGTCGGCATCACCCCCGCCAACCTGGCCGTCCTGAAGAACGGCCGGGCGAAGGCGGTACGGTTCGCCACCCTGGCGGCGCTGTGCGAGGCGCTGGAGTGCCAGCCCGGCGACCTGCTCCGCTGGGAGCCGGACGCCCCGGCCGGCGACGCCGGCGGTGACACCGTCGCCGGTGACGTCACCGGCGACATGGCGCGGGTACTCGGGCCGGACTGAGTACCCGCACTCTGGCCGCCGGTCACGGCCGGCGCGACCCTCGTGCCATGCGCAAAGGATCACTGAACCCCCTGTCCCAGCCGCTGCCCCTCCTCGCCCTGGCCGCGCTGAGCGTCGCCGCCTGGGCGGCGTGGCTGGGCTGGGACCAGCACCGCGACGTGGCGGCCGACGGCTCGACGAGCGGCCCGTACCAGCCCTGGCAGGTGATCGGCCTGGTCCTCAGCCTGCTGCTGCCGGTGTGCTGGGCGGCGGTCCGCGAGCGGTTCGCCGCGGCGGTGCTCGGCACGACGGCCGGCCTGACCGTGGCGTCCTGCTGGGACTGGTCGGACGACGCGAGCGGGCTCTACGGGATCGGTGTCGCCCTGGTGATGATCGGGACGCTGGCGGCGACCACGGCCGTCAGCGCGGTGACCGCGGGGCTGTGGCGGCGGACCTGACCACGCCGTCGCCGTCGACGTCCTGCTCCCCGGCCCCGGCGAGCAGGATGTCGAGCAGTCCGGCGAGCGGGGCGGGCACCCGGTCGGGTTCGAGGGCCTCGACGAGGACCCGGCCGTAGTGGATCTTCCGGCCCTTCTTGGTGCCGAGGAAGCGCCGCACCTGCTGTCGCGGGTCGCGGCCCTGCTGGGCCGGCTGCCGCAGGAACGTCTCCAGGGCGCGCAGGTCGCCCTCCCGCCGTACCAGCTCCTTCACCCGTGCCACACCGAGCGCGCGGACGAGTTCGTCCTCCAGGTCCGCCTCGCAGACGAAGAACGCCTGCCGGGCGGCGCCGGCCCGCTCCAGGCCGCGGGCGTAGTAGGGCCGCTCCCGCTCGTCGCACAGCCCCGTGAGCCACAGCCCCAGCCCGGGCGGCCCCAGGATCTGCGCGAACCGTCCGACGCTCATGGCCCCGCCCATGGACAGGACGCAGACCCCCTCGGCCTCCAGATCCCGCCCCGCATCGCGGCCAGCGCGTCGACGGCCGCCACGTCGCTCGGCCCCTCGAGCAGGACGGCCGCCCGGACGGACAGCCGCGCCGCCAGATCACGGGCGGGCCGCTCGGACCCTCCGGCCGCCCACGCGGTGACCGCTTCCCGGAACGCCCCATGTCAGACATGGGCACGAGTCTGCGCCCGCATCACCGCCCCGCGCCAGGCATTAACCCCCGCCGCCCGACCGCGTCGCTCCCGCCGCCCGACCACGTCGCTCCCGCCGCCGCCCGCCGGAGCGGGCCGGGCCGGGCCGGGCCGGTCACTCGCGGTCGCCGCCCCTCGGGTGCCGGCCGCGGGTGATGAACCACGTCCCGCCGACTATCAGCAGGGCGAACAGCGCGAGGCCGGCGCCCTGCGCGGCCAGGAGCCACAGGCGGTCGGACAGCGGGAGGTCTCCGGTGAGGGTGACCTGGAGGGAACCGACGGCGAAGGCGATGGCGGCCGTGAACACGGCGACGACCTCGACGGCCCGCACCGAGGAGGTGTGCAGGGAGCGTTCCAGCTGGGCGTTGGCCGCAGCCTGGCGCTCCCAGCGGCGCTGCTGCTCCGCGTCCCGCAGGGCGCGCAGCCTGCCCTCCTGGATCGCGTCCCGCTTCGTCAGGTACTGGTCCTGGAGGACGCCCAGGCTGGCCGTGGGGCTCGCCGCGAGCAGCGCGAGGGCGGTGTCGATGTTCTCCAGCGCCGCGTCGTGCTCCCCGCACATGTGCTGTCCGGCCGCCAGGCGGGCGTGGAACATGTGGTCGCCGGGGTGGGCCCGCACCGCCTCCTCGGCGTAGCGGCGCAGCAGTTCGCCCTGGCCCGGGAAGGGGGCGGCGAACGCCAGCCCGTTGAGGCAGATGTCCACGGTGTGCCGGGTGCGTCCCGGGTCGGACCAGGCGGTCTCCAGCAGGTCGACGGCGTGCGCCACGGTCAGCGTCCGGCTGCCGAACGCCGCGAACGACCGGAGCGCGACGAAGACGGGCTCGCCGCGCAGCGGGCCGGCGGCCGCGGAGGCGGGCGAGAACTCCAGGAAGGCGTGCAGTTCGTCGAAGGAGAAGTTGGCCCGCAGCTTGCCCGCCTGGAAGAGGGTGACGAAGTAGGCGGTGCGCCGCCCTCGCGCCCCGCGTCCGTGCCGGTGCCCGCCCCGCCCGGCGCCGCCCCGTCGAGGGCCGCCGCGATCCGGTCGGCGGACTCGACGGCTCCCCGGTTCAGGAACCCGTTGCCGAGCGCCCACTGCTCCGCGACGACTCCCCAGCTGTCGTCGGTGACATGGTCCGCCATCCACCGCGCGCACTCGACGGCCGTCGCGGCCGTCGGGCGCCGCCGGAAGTGCTCACGCCAGTAACGGTCGGCGCACATGAAGAAGGGGTCGAGCCGCAGGTCGGCGGAGCGCACCTCGAACGCCGGGGCGTCCCGGCCGCCAGCAGCGCGGCGGCCGTCTCGTCGCAGACGCGGTCCCGCGTCCTCGCATCGGCCCCCGTGCCCCGTCCAACCGTGCGATGACTGTCGCTGCGTCCATCCGCCCCTCGGCCTCCGTCACCCTGTCCGCACCACTGCGATCACCCGAACATATCGGCGGAGCGGGCCCGCCCCTGCGGGCGGGGCACAGCCGTCACGCGGTCAGCGACTCACCGCCGTCGCGAAGACGGTGAGTCGCCACCGTCGCGACGGCGCGGGTCCGTAGCTCTCGATGGGGCATGGTCAGTCTGACGTCTTGCAGACGATCGCTGTGGCGACGAAATCAGGCTCCGTGCCGGCGTCGGCAGGGAGGCTGCGCTCCGGGCCGGGCGGCGGCGTCGGCATCGGCGTCGACGTGGGCGTCGGCATCGGCGTCGGGCATCCCGAGGCAGAACCCGAGGACGAGGTCTCCGGCCGAGGGCCCGACGTCGGCTCGATCCCGTCGTCGATCGACTCGGCAAACGACCAACCGGCGACCACCAGCACGAGCCAGCCGCCGACCAGCCACCCTTCACACGCCTGCTCATCACGCCCCGTCAGAAGCCCCACGGCCAGCGGCAAGTCTGCCAGCCGCGCAGCGAAAAGCCCCTCCCGGCGGAGAACCCGCAGGCAGGGGGCTTACGCGTGGGCGCTTACTTCTTCTTGCCCTGGTTCTTCACGGCCTCGATCGCGGCGGCGGCCGCCTCCGGGTCGAGGTAGGTGCCGCCGGGGTTGACCGGCTTGAAGTCGGCGTCCAGTTCGTAGCTGAGCGGGATGCCGGTGGGGATGTTCAGGCCCGCGATGTCGGCGTCGGAGATGCCGTCCAGGTGCTTGACCAGGGCGCGCAGGCTGTTGCCGTGGGCGGCGACGAGGACCGTGCGGCCGGTGAGGAGGTCCGGGACGATCGCGTCGAACCAGTACGGGAGCATGCGGACGACGACGTCCTTGAGGCACTCCGTCTGCGGGCGCAGCTCCGGCGGGAGGGTCGCGTAGCGCGGGTCGGAGAACTGGGAGTACTCGGCGTCGCGGTCCAGCGGCGGCGGCGGGGTGTCGTAGGAGCGGCGCCACAGCATGAACTGCTCCTCGCCGAACTCGGCGAGGGTCTGGGCCTTGTCCTTGCCCTGGAGGGCGCCGTAGTGGCGCTCGTTGAGCCGCCAGGAGCGGTGGACCGGGATCCAGAGGCGGTCGGCGGCCTCGAGGGCGAGCTGCGCGGTGCGGATGGCGCGCTTCTGGAGGGACGTGTGGACCACGTCGGGAGCAGGCCGGCGTCCTTCAGCAGCTCGCCGCGCGCGTCGCCTCCTTCTCGCCCTTCGGGGTGAGGTTGACGTCCACCCAGCCGGTGAACAGGTTCTTCTCGTTCCACTCGCTCTCGCCGTGGCGGAGGAGGATCAGCTTGTACGGTGCGTCGGCCATGCTCAGAGCGTAATCCACGCATTCGCCCCGTCGCCTGCCGCGCCCGGCAGCCGGACAGTTGACGGCATCTGTTAATCGAGTGGCCTTCCCACCCCCTCCCTCGTAAGTTGCACACACCGGGTTGAGCACTTACAGCCGCACTTCAAGACCGTACTGATGCCGTGGGGGGCCGATGTCACTCGTCAAAGCGAGGCGTGCCGTACGGGAGTCCGTCTCCGGACTCCCCAGCGCGTTCTGGTGGCTGTGGATCAGCACCCTGGTCAACCGGCTCGGCGCCTTCGTGGCCACCTTCATGGCGCTGTACCTGACCCTCGACCGCGGCTACTCCGCCGCGTACGCCGGGCTGGTCGCGGCCCTGCACGGGCTGGGCGGCGTCGTCTCCTCACTCGGCGCCGGGGTGATGACCGACCGGCTGGGACGGCGGCCCACGCTGCTCGTCGCCCAGGCCTCGACCGCGGTGACCGTCGCGCTGCTCGGCTTCATGCGGGACCCGGTCGCCATCGCGGTCGTCGCCTTCCTCGTCGGCATGGCGAGCAACGCCTCCCGGCCGGCCGTGCAGGCGATGATGGCCGACATCGTGCGCCCCGAGGACCGCATCAGGGCGTTCTCCCTCAACTACTGGGCGATCAACCTGGGCTTCGCGGTGTCCTCGATGGCGGCCGGGTTCATCGCCGAGTTCAGCTATCTCGCCGGGTTCCTGCTCGAGGCGGGCATGACCATGGCCTGCGCGATCGTCGTCTTCGTGAAGCTGCCGGAGTCCCGGCCGCAGGCCGTGGCGGCCGACGGTGCCGGCGCCGGGGGCGGTTCGGAGGCCGTCTCGATGGGCACCGTGCTGCGCGACGGGCGGTTCATGGGCGTGGTCGTGCTGTCCTTCCTGGTCGCGCTGATCTTCCAGCAGGGCATGGTGGGCCTGCCGGTGGCCATGGGAGAGGCCGGGTTCTCGGCCGCGGACTACGGCATGGCGATCGCCGTCAACGGCGTGCTGATCGTCGTCCTGCAGATCCCGGTCACCCGGTTCATCGAGCACCGGGACCCACGGCGGCTGCTGGTGGCCTCCGCGCTGCTGGCCGGGTACGGCTTCGGGCTCACGGCGTTCGCCGGGTCCGTCGGGGTCTTCGCGCTCACGGTGTGCGTGTGGACGCTGGCCGAGATCGTGAACGCGCCGACGCAGACCGGGCTGGTCGTGCGGCTGTCCCCGGCGCAGGGCCGCGGGCGCTACCAGGGCATGTACACCCTGTCCTGGTCGGTCGCCTCGCTCGTCGCCCCGCTGATGTCGGGCCTGGTCATCGACCGGTACGGCGCCGACTGGCTGTGGGGCATGTGCGCGGTGGTCGGCACGGTCGCGGGCCTCGGGTACGCGACGCTGATGCGGCGGCTGCCGGCCGAGGAGCCGGCCGGCCCGGAGGCGCCGGCGCCCGCGAAGCCGGAGGTCAGCGCCGCCTGACACCCGCCGCCCGACCCGTCCCGGCTCGGCCCGGCCCGTCCCGGCTCGGCTCGGCTCGGCACTGGGAAGCCGTACCGCCGCCCGCCGGTCAGGGGTGCATCCGTGCCCCCTTGAGCACCTTGTCCACCGCGTTCCTCGGCCCGTACACGGCCAGCCCGACCAGGTCCAGGTCCGCGGTCGGCACGGCCCGTACCGCCGCGCGGTTGTCGCGGTCGTTGCCGGTGGTGAACAGGTCGGACGTGAAGACCGCACGGGGCAGGGAGCGGGCCAGCACGCGCGCGTGGGCCTTGGTCAGCGTCTCCTTCGTGCCCTCGAAGACCAGCACGGGCTGGCGGAACATCGGCAGGTAGCCGACGCCGTCGGCGTCCTCGTACGGCTCCCGATCACCTCGGGGACCCGGGTGCCGAGGCCGCTGACGAGGAAGGCGGTGACGTTCAGGCGCTGCCAGGGCTCGAGGTCCTCGCGCAGCAGGACGGCGATCTTGGTGTCGAAGCGGAGGGGCTGTTCGGTCATGCCCCGAGACTGCCGGTGCCCCGCGGCACCGTCTTGTACGTTCTTTGCATGGCCCCTGGGCGGAACGAGTCCACCGTCACCGCGTGGCGCCCGCGTGTTCCGGGCGTCATGGAGGTCTTCCACGCCCGTTTCACCGAGTACGCCTACCCGATGCACGTCCACGACGCCTGGACGCTGCTGATCGTGGACGCCGGCGCGGTCCGCTACGACCTGGACCGGCACGAGCACGGCACGCCGCACGACACCGTGACGCTGCTGCCGCCGCACGTCCCGCACAACGGCTCGCCCGCCACCCCGGACGGCTTCCGCAAACGGGTGCTGTACCTGGACACCACCCATCTGCCCGAGGACCTGATCGGTGCCGCCGTGGACGGGCCGGACCTGCGCGACCCGGTGCTGCGCCGGCGGGTCGGCCGGCTGCACACGGTGCTCGCCGGGCCGGCGACGAGCTGGAGGCGGAGAGCAGGCTGACCTTCGTCGCGGAGCGGCTGCGGGCCCACCTGCGGCCCGGCCGGACGGCGGACCCGGTGCCGCGCAGGGACCCGGCGCTCGCCCGGCGGCTGCGGGAGCTGCTCGACGAGCGGATCGTGGACGGGCTCACCCTGACCGAGGCGACCGCACTCGTCCCCGCGCACCCGGCCCATCTGGTACGGGCGTTCAGCACGGCGTACGGCATCGCCCCGCACCAGTACCTGATGTCCCGCCGCGTCGAGAGGGCCCGCCGTCTGCTGCTGGCCGGGCGCACCCCGGCCGAGGTGGCCGCCGAGACCGGCTTCTACGACCAGGCCCATCTGACCCGGCAGTTCAAACGGCTGGTGGGCGTCACTCCGGCCGCTACCGGGCCGGCGCCCGCTGAGCCCGCCGGGGTCAGTCGGCGGAGCGCCGCGTGAGGTGCTCGAACGCCTCCAGGTTGCGGGTCGACTCGCCGCGGGAGACCCGCCAGGCGTACTCCTTGCGGATCGCCGTCGCGAACCCCAGCTCCAGAAGGGTGTTGAAGGCGCCGTCGGCGGCCTCCAGCACCTGGCCGAGGAGCCGGTCGATCTCGTCGGCGGTGACGGCGGCCAGCGGGAGCTTGGCGGTGACGTAGACGTCGCCGTGGCCGTCGACGGCGTAACCGACGCCGTACAGCTTGAGGTTGCGCTCCAGGAGCCAGCGGTGGACACCGGCCTCGTTCTCGTCGGGGTGCCGGATGACGAACGCGTTCAGGGAGAGGGAGTGGCGGCCGAGCAGCAGCGACACCGTGGTGGACAGCTTGCGGGTGCCGGGGAGTTGCACGACGTAGTTGCCGGGCTCGGGGCTCTCCCACTCCAGCCCGGCGTCCTTCAGGGCGCCTTCGAGGACCTGTGCCGCCTTCTGTCCGTCAGCCATGGTGCGAGCGTACGCGACGGCGGTGGGCCTGCACGGCGGCCGTGTAGACGTCCGCCGTCGCGGCGGCGGCGGTGTCCCAGCCGAAGGACCGGGCGTGCCGGGCCGCGGCCTCGCCCATGCGGGGCGTGAGGTCCGGGTCGTCGGCGAAGTCGCGCAGCACGCGCGCGTACGCCGCCGGGTCGTGCCCCTGGACCAGGAAACCGGTGTGCCCGTCGCGCACGGCGACCGGCAGGCCGCCGACCGACGCGGCGAGCACCGGCGTACCGGCCGCCTGCGCCTCTATCGCGACCAGCCCGAAGGACTCGCTGTACGAGGGCATGACCAGCACGGAGGCGGCCCGGAACCAGTCGGCGAGCTGCTCCTGCCCGACCGGCGGACGGAAGCACACCACGTCCGCGATGCCGAGCCGGGCGGCGAGCTTCTGCAGCCCCTCCGGCTTGGCGAGCCCGCTGCCGCTCGGCCCGCCGACGACGGGGACGAGGATCCGGGAGCGCAGCTCGGGGCGCTCCGCCAGCAGGACGGCGACCGCGCGCAGCAGCACGTCGGGGGCCTTCAGCGGCTGTATGCGGCCGGCGAAGAGCGGGATCAGCGCGTCCTGCGGCAGGCCGAGGCGGGCGCGGGCGGCCGCTCGGCCGTCGGCGGGACGGAACCGGTCGAGGTTCACACCGGGGTGCACGACGGCGACCCGGGCCGGGTCGGCGGCGTAGTGCCGGACCAGCTCGTCGGCCTCCTCGGCGGTGTTGGCGATCAGCCGGTCGGAGGCGGCGACGACCTGGGTCTCGCCGATGACGCGGGCCGCGGGCTCGGGGGTGTCGCCCTCGGCCAGGTTGGCGTTCTTGACCTTGGCCATGGTGTGCATGGCGTGGACCAGGGGGACGCCCCAGCGCTGGGCGGCGAGCCAGCCGACGTGACCGGAGAGCCAGTAGTGGGAGTGGACCAGGTCGTAGTGGCCGGGGCGGTGGCCGGCCCAGGCCTGCATCACGCCGTGCGTGAAGGCGCACAGCTGCGCCGGGAGGTCCTCCTTGGCCAGGCCCTCGTAGGGGCCGGCGTCGACGTGCCGCACGAGCACGCCGGGGGCGAGCTGGACGGACGGCGGCAGTCCGCCGGCCGTGGCCCGGGTGAAGATCTCGACCTCGATGTTGATCGCGGCGAGGCGCTGCGCCAGTTCCACGATGTAGACGTTCATGCCGCCGGCGTCGCCGGTGCCGGGCTGGTGCAGCGGGGAGGTGTGCACGGAGAGCATGGCGACGCGGCGGGGGCGGCGGTGCAGCCGCAGGCGCGGCGGGGTCGCCGGGGAGCGACGCTGGAGCCTGCCGGCGTAGTGGCTCACGTGTCGTTCCTCCTCGCTGCGGGCGGGCCGGCCTGAGGGCTCGGCGCCCTCCACCGGGGTGCAACGCCGGAGTGCTGTGCTCCATTTCCGGTTTCCCGTCCTTTGCCGAATCATTACCCCTTATCGCTCAACCGTTCGACATTCGGGTGCGTACCCCCCTCCCGGTCGGGCGGGCCACGGAATCTCGCCCCCGCCGCCCTTCCCGTTCCCGACCCTGGGGCTGCCGCCCCCAGACCCCCGCTTCGGCCTGAACGGCCTCGTCCTCAAACGCCGGACGGGCTGGCAGGCCGAGCCGGCCGCGAAAATCCAGCCCCTCCGGAGAAATCCAGCCCCTCCGGAGAAATCCAGCCCCTCCGGCGCTTGAGGAGCGGGGTCCGGGGCGGAGCCCCCGGTTAACCAGCCCCTCCGGCGTTTGAGGAGCGGGGCGCGGGGCAGAGCCCCCGGAGCGGAACGGGAAGGGGCGGCGGGGCGAGGCAACCCCGCGCATACCCTCGTACGCATGACACCCCGCGCTCCGTCCGCCCCCGTGGGAACGGTCACGCGGGCACGACCAACCCCAACCGCCTCCGCCGCATGGACCGCTGGATCGCCGCCGTCCACGGCCACGAACTGCGCCGCGCCGACACCCCCGTCGCCGTGGACCTCGGCTACGGCGCGGCCCCCTGGACGGCCGTCGAACTGCTGCACCGGCTCCGCACCGTCGCCCCCGCACCCACGTCGTCGGCGTCGAGATCGACCCGGCACGCGTGACGGCGGCCCAGCCGTACGCGCGCGACGGCCTCACCTTCCGCCACGGCGGCTTCGAGATCCCCCTCCCCCGCCGCCCCCAGCTGATCCGCGCGGCGAACGTGCTGCGCCAGTACGACGAGGGCGAGGTCGCCGCCGTCTGGGAGCGCCTGTGCGCACGCCTGGCCCCGGCCGGCGAGCACTCGCGCGGCGGCCTGCTGGTGGAGGGCACCTGCGACGAGATCGGACGCCGGCACGTCTGGGTCGCCCTCGGCCCGGAGGGCCCGCGCACGGTCACGTTCGCGACGCGCCTGGGCTCCCTGGAACGCCCCTCGGACCTGGCGGAACGGCTCCCGAAGGCCCTCATCCACCGCAACGTCCCCGGCGAGCCGGTGCACGCCTTCCTGCGCGACTTCGACCGCGCCTGGGCCACCGCCGCGCCCTACGCCGCCTACGGCGCCCGCCAGCGCTGGATGCGGGCGGTGCGGGACCTGGCCGCCGACTGGCCGGTGACGGACGGGCCGGTGCGCTGGCGCCAGGGCGAAGTGACGGTGCGCTGGACGGCGTTGGCCCCCCGCACCTGACCGCCCGCCACCCGGCCCCCGCCGGCGGAGCGTCCGCCTCCGCACCGGGCGGGGAACGATCTCCGTGCGACGTTCGTCACACAGCCGGGACGCCGCCGTGCCGGGGGGGCGGACGAGGGTCGGGACGACCCCTGTCGCTTTCCGCGCCGGCATGGCACGATCCCCGAGCGAACGGATGTTACTGACGGTTAATCAGGTGCGTTTGGGGCTGAGGTATGGGGACGGGCAAGCGTGGTCTGATCACTGCGGCCGTGGCCGTGGTCTGCGCGGCCACCGTGCTGGCGGCACCGGGCACGGCGTTCGCGGCCCCGGACCCGTCACCGGACCCGTCCCCCTCCCGGTCGGCGACGCCCCCGGCCGCACCCGGCCGGGACCTGGAGGCCGTGCGCGAGAAGCTCGACAATCTCTACCGCGCCGCCGCCGTCGCCACCGACGAGTACAACGCCGCCGAGGAGAAGGCCGACAAGCAGTCCGCCGAGCTCGCGGAGCTGACCGAGAAGATCGCCGAGGGGCAGAAGAAGCTGGACCGGCTCCAGGACCGGGCCGGCGCCGCGGCCCGCGCCCAGTACCGCACGGGCGGGCTGCCGGACGAGGCCAGGCTCCTGCTCAGCGACGACCCCGGGGAGTTCCTCGACAACACCGGCCGGGTGCGCCAGGGCCAGCGCGGCGCCAAGGGCCTGCTCGACGAACTGTCCCGCACCCAGCAGGACTTGAAGACGTACGCCGCCGACGCCGACGCCCAGTGGAAGAAGCTGGAGGCGAACCGCAAGAAGAAGGCCGCGGCCCAGAAGAAGATCGAGAAGCAGATCGCGGCGGCCGAGAAGCTGGAGTCCGAGCTGGAGAAGGAGGAGCGGGAGCGCCTGGACCGGCTGGAGCGGCAGGCCCAGGCCGAGGCCCAGGCCGCCTGGCTCGGCTCGGGCGCGCTGGAGGGGGTCACGGGCGAGGCGACCGAGCGGGGCCGCAGGGCCGTGGCGTACGCCACCGCGCAGATCGGCAAGCCGTACCAGTGGGGAGCCGAGGGGCCGAAGGCGTACGACTGCTCCGGACTGACCTCCCAGGCCTGGGCCGCGGCCGGGCAGGGCATCCCGCGCACCTCGCAGGCCCAGTGGAGGCAGTTGCGGCGCGTCGAGATGAAGGACATGCGGCCCGGCGACCTGATCATCTACTTCGAGGACGCCAGCCACGTCGGCCTGTACGTCGGCGACGGCAAGGTCGTCCACGCCCCGCGGCCGGGCCGGTCGGTGACCGTCGCGGGCGCGGGGACGATGCCGATCCTCGGAGTGGTCCGGCCGGAGGGATGACCGGCCGCGGACACACCCGGCCGCAAACACACCCGGCCGCGGGCACACCCACCCGTGACGCGCGCCACGGGGACGCGGAGGGGCGCCCCCGGCTCCCCGGCCTCCGGCCTCCTGCCGCCCGCCGCCTGCCGCCGCCCCCTGCCCCCGTGAACTCCGCCCCCGTGCCCCCTGCCCCCCGTGACCCCCGCCACGTGACGCACTCCACGCCTGCTGCGCACACGCCCTTCACCGAACCTCCGCGAGACGTGACGTTCGTCATCCCCGCAGGCCGGCCGCGGTGTCCAACTGCGGTACGGAACGCGGCATATGACAGCGGCGGACGGCCGAGCCGAGTGTTCTGGACCATTCCGCTGCGCCGCCGACACCCGCTATGGTCCCCGTCGGTGGGTCGAGGTCCCTCGCCCCGCCATGCCCTCGGGGGGAGGGAAGGAACCCAAGACGATGCCCGTACCCGTACCGCGGCAGAGAGCGATCCCGGCCGTGGAGAGTGGTCAGGCGCGGGCCGCGGCCCCGGGCGGCGGCCCTTCCAAGGAACAGGCCCCGCTCGGCAGGAACCCGGTCGAGGACACCACGGACCGGCGCGCGGCCACCACGGACCAGCGCGCGATCACGACCGACGGCCGCGAGAGCGCCACCGGCGACCGCGGCACCACCAGCGACCACCGCGAGAAGACCACGGACAGCCGCGAGAACACCCAGCCGCCGACCAACCTGACGCTGCTGCTCATCGAGGACGACCCGGGCGGCTCGCCGATCGTGCCCGACCTGCTCGACCAGGCCGGCAAGCCGATCCGCGTCCGCACCGCCCGCAACCTCACCGAGGCCGAGCGGCTGCTGACCGACGACGTCCACTGCATCCTGCTGGACCTCGCCCTGCCGGCGCCGGGCCGCTCCGACGACGGCAGCGACGACGAGCTGGCGGTGCTCAAGCACGTGCTGGAGCTGGCGCCCCGGCACGCGGTCCTCGCGCTCACCGCGTCGACCGACGCCGAGCGCGGCGCGGAGGCCGTGGCCGTCGGCGCGCAGGACTACCTGTTCCGCGACGAGCTGGACGGCCGGCTGCTGAGCCGCGCGATCCGCTACGCCGTCGAGCGCAAACGCTCGGAGTCGGCCGAGCGGCGGCTGGCCGAGGGCCGGCTGCGCGCCCAGGAGAACCGGCGGCTGGAGCGCGGCCTGCTGCCGACCCCGCTGCTGGACGGCTCCTCGCTGCGGTTCGCCGCCCGCTACCGCCCCGGCCGCTCGCGCGCACTGCTCGGCGGTGACTTCTACGACGTCGTGCGCACCCCCGACGGCACCGTGCACGCCATGATCGGCGACGTCTGCGGCCACGGCCCGGACGAGGCGGCGCTCGGCGTGGAGCTGCGCATCGCCTGGCGGGCGCTGACCCTGGCCGGGCTCTGCGGCGACCAGCTGCTCGGCACGCTGCAGCAGGTGCTGGAGCACGAGCGGGCGGACGACGAGATCTTCGCCACGCTGTGCACGGTGGACATCGCGCCGGACGGCCGCCGTGCCGGGCTGTGCCTGGCGGGCCATCCGGCGCCGCTGGTCGCCGCGCCCGGCCGGCCGGCCCGCCTGCTGCCGTACGACAACAACGGCCCCGCGCTCGGCCTGCTGCCCGGTGCCCGCTGGCCCGGATGCAGGTGGAGCTGGGGGCCGAGTGGAGCCTGATGCTCTACACCGACGGCCTGATCGAGGGCCACGTCGGCGAGGGCCGGGAGCGGCTCGGCCAGGACGGCATGGTGGAGATGGTCCGCCGGCAGTTCGCGGAGGGGCTGCGCGGGGAGACGCTGCTGCAGGCGGCGGTGAACGAGGTGCGCAGGCTCAACGGCGGCGAGCTGGCGGACGACGTGGCGGTCCTGCTGCTGGACCGCTCGGCGTGACGGACCGCCGAGCCGCTGAGCCGTTCGGCGTGACGGACCGCTGATCGGCCTCGGTGCGACGGGAGCTGACGGGCTCGGTCCGACGGGACGAGGGCGGCGGCGCCGCCCTTCGCCGTTGCCGTGCGGCTAGCGCCCGCCGTTCCACGGGCCGTACGGGCCGTCGCTGCTGGAGCCGCGGCGGGCGTTGCGACCGCCGCCGGGCAGGCCGCGCAGCGCGGGCCGCACGTCGACCATGTACACGATCGTGGCGATGAGACCGATGATCGGCAGGAACGACAGGATGTTGAAGACCAGGTTCACCACGAAGGCGAGCCCGAGGATGATCAGCCAGAACGGCTTGGTCTTCTTGTCGGCCGCGCGATAGGCGTCCTCGCGGCGGATCGCGGCGTCGAACAACGCGAAACCGCTGAACAGGATCAGGGCGACGCTCAGCAGCCACATGAATCCCGCGAACCCCTGCATCAGCACAACGTCCACCACCAGACTCGGTCGTCCCTACGCGGTCACCGTACCCGGAGAACGGGCCGGACACCCCAAAGGTGCCCGGCCCGCGACGCACCCCGCCGCTCCCGGACGGCGCTCACTTGGCGGGCGGCGTCGTCTTCTTCGCGGTCGTGGCGGTCCCGGCGGTGGTGCTCTTCTTCGCCGCCGGGGCCTTCCTGGCGGGGGCCTTCTTCGCGGAGGCGGACTTGGCGCCGGCGGACTTGTCCTCCGTCACCTCGACCGGCTCGGCCTTCGGCTCGACGGCCACGGCCAGTTCCTCCACGCCCTCGGCGACGTCCTCGATGCCCTCGGCGGCCTGACCGCGCCAGGTCCGCACGGTCTGCTCACCGCGCTCGGCGACCTTCTCGTAGGTCTCCCGGGCCTTGACGGCGTACTCGGCGGCGACGCCGACCCCGCGCAGGGCGAGGTCCTGGGCGGTCTCGCCGAGCTTCTTCAGGTCGGTGTCGAGGGAGCCGAGGAACTCGTTGACCTTGGTCTGGATGGTCCCCTGCGTCTCCTTGACGCGGGCCGTGGCCTTCTCCTGGACGGCCTTGGGGTCGGTGTTGCGCACGGCCTCGATACGGGCGGGCGCCTCCGCGCGCAGCTGCTCCACCAGCACCGGCACCTTCTTGGCCTGCTGCCAGGCCAGGTCGGCGGTGCCCGCGGCGAAGTACAGCGGCGTCGGGTCGGTCAGGGTCTTGCGCAGGTCTTCGGTGATGGCCATGGTGACGGTCCTCCCGGATCACGTTCAGCTGAGGGTTCGGTCGTGCTCCCGCGCTCGGCCGGCCGGTGGTCGCCGGCTCACCCGGCCGTGCGGCGCGGGCCGGCGTCGTCGCTGCCGCCGTCGGTCGTGCGGGGCGGGGCCGTACGGCGGTGGCGTCGCCGTCGGCCGTGCGCGGGCCGGATATGGAGGTGTCGTCGCCGAGGGCCCCGTCGCCACCCGGACCACCCTGGCCGTCCTGGCCGGCCTCGCCGTCCGGCCCGAATCCGTTCTCCTTGCGGAAGGACTCGTAGATCTGGAGCAGCACCTGCTTCTGCCGCTCGTTCAGCGTGGGGTCGGCGAGGAGGACGGCGCGGGTCTCGATCTCGTCCCGGTCGCGCTCGGCGTCCAGGATCCCGGCGCGCACGTACAGCGTCTCGGCGGAGATCCGCAGGGCCTTGGCGACCTGCTGGAGCACCTCCGCGCTGGGCTTGCGCAGCCCGCGCTCGATCTGGCTCAGATACGGATTCGACACCCCCGCGGCCTCGGCGAGCTGCCGCAGCGACAGCTGCGCGTTGCGCCGCTGCTCGCGCAGGTACTCCCCGAGATTGCCGACGTTGAGCGATGCCATGCCTCCACCATGCCGGACCCCGCTAACTATTGCAAGCACCCGCTTGCAAAAGTGCCCCTCACCACCCGCCCCGGCCACCCGCGCCGCCCGCCTCCCCGCGCCGGGGCCGAGGAAGGTCGCTTGGTCCGCCACCGCCCGGGCG
Source organism: Streptomyces sp. SW4 (assembly GCA_003248315.1). GTDB lineage: Bacteria > Actinomycetota > Actinomycetes > Streptomycetales > Streptomycetaceae > Streptomyces. The sequence goes on along the minus strand of QKWM01000004.1, from coordinate 2,484,442 downwards.
GGCGGTGTCAGTGGGGGCCTCTACTGTTCCCCGTGTCGAGGACGATCAGGGGGAGGCGCGGTGACCACCGTGGACACGACGATGAAACGCATCGAGGAGGCCATCGGCCTGCAGCACGCGGGCGACGGCGAGGGCGCCCGGTGCCGGTTCGCCGAGATCTGGGAGGAGATCACGCCGGACGGTGATCCCTTCCACCGCTGCGTCCTCGCCCACTACATGGCCGACCTCCAGCAGGACCCGCAGGACGAACTCGCCTGGGATCTACGGGCACTGGAAGCGGCCGGTGCCGTGACCGACGACCGGGCCAAGCAGCACGACGCCTCGTTGGCGATCCGGGGTTTCTACCCGTCCCTGCACCTCAATCTGGCCGCCGACTATCACAAACTGGGGGACGACGACCGCGCCCGTGCGCACCTGACGCAGGCCCATCACCACGCCGACGCCCTCGGCGACGACGGCTACGGAGCGGGCATCCGGTCAGCACTGCAACGCCTGTCCTCGGAACTCGGCGTCGCATGAGCCCGGACGACGGCCAGCGCGGCGTGACCGTCCGCTGCCAGGACGCTTCCGAGGTGACCGTGACCTTCTGCGACCGGTCCGCCGTCGACCGGGACTGCGCGCACTACGCCGTCGAGCTGCGGGCCCCGGGCCTGACCGCCCGGGCCGACGAGGTCGTCGCCTGGGTCAGAGTCCTGACGTCCGGCCTTCGGCTCACCCGGGCGCGGCGGCCTCGCAGCGGCTGCGGAGGAGGTGCACGCCGTCTCCCCGGAGGTCGTCGCAGTGGGCCGAGCGGCCGGTCATGGCCATCACCAGGGACAGGGTGGGGCCGGAGACCAGGGGCCGGAGCCGGTGGTGAAGGGGCCGTCGTCCGCGGTGAGCCGCAGGCCGGCGATGCGGCTCTTGGCGGGGACCACCAGGTCGGAGCCCCGGTAGTACGCGGCCACCGCCGTCACGACCTCGACGGGGTGGTTCCGGCGGATGCCCAGCGGGCGGCGGATGTCCTCGCCGTGCACGATCGTCTCGCCCAGCATGGCCGTGACGGGCAGGGGCGGCTTGGTGGTGCTCCGCACGAGGCCGCGGAACCGGCGGAGGGTGTCGGCCGGGCCCGTGCCCAGCTGCTCGGCCAGCCGCACGGCCACCTGCCTGTCGAAGTCGAACCGGCAGCGGATCACGCCCGCCATCCAGCGCACGCTGCCGAGGCTCGCCCCCGCGGTGAGGTGGGCCAGCACCTCCCGGACGGTCAGTCCGGCGCACAGCGAGGGTGTCTCCCACTGCTCCTTGGTGAAGTCCGCGAGGTCGGCCGCCAGGGCCGCCCGCTCGGTGTGGATCCGGTGCCAGGTCTCGGCTTTCGGGTCACGGGCGCCTGGCGCTTCCGGTTCCGGGTCGCGGGCGCCTGGTGCCTCCGGTTCCGGGTCGCGGGCGCCTGGTGCCTCCGCCGAGCGGCGGGAGATCTTCGGGCAGAAGGGTTCCGGGTCGCGGGCCGTTGTCGTCTCCGGGTCGGTCATACGGGCGTCTCTCCTGATCACGGGGCACGGGCGGGGTCGCCGTCCGGGCCGGCAAGGGCGGCCGGCCTTGGGCGGCCCGCTCGGGAGGCCGGCTCCCGCGGCCGGTGTGGGTGTTCGGGAGGAAGACCGGTGTTCCGGCCCCGAATCATCGCCGCGCGGCGGATCATGAGGCATGCTTCCGGACGACTGGCACCTCACCGAAGACGCCGACGACTTCCTCGCCCGCGCCGGGGACTTCCTGCGCTCGCGGCCCGGCCCGCACGTCATGCAGCTGACGTGGGCGGAGAGGGTGCGCACGCGCGGCGCGGACGCCGTCGGCGCCGGGGTGCCCGTCTTCGGCGTCCTGGAGCGGGCCGGCGAGGTCCACGGGACGTTCTACCGGCTCCCCGCCCGCGGTGTGGGCCTCTCTCCGCTCACCCCCGCGCAGGCCGACGCGCTCGCCGCCCGCCTCGCCGCCCTCGGGCACCTGCTGCCGTCCGTCAGCGCGGACCACGCCACCGCCACCGCGTTCGCCGAGGCCTGGCGGCGGCACACCGGGGCCGCGGCGAGCCTCCGCGACACCCGGCTGCGCCTGTACCGTCTGGGCACGCTGACCCCGCCGGAGCCACCACCCCCGGGCCGGGGCCGGGTGCTCGGCGACGATGACCTCGAACAGGTCGTGCACTGGTGCGGTGCGTTCGCCAGGGCGGTCGGTGAGGACGTCACCGTCGACGCCGCCTCCTGGCCCCGCACGCGCTACGCCGACAAGCGCTACACCCTCTGGGAGACCCCGGACGGCACCGGCGTCTCGATCGCGGGCCTGAACCCGCTGATCGGCGGCCAGATCCAGGTGGACATCGTCTACACCCCGCCCCACCTGCGGGGCCGCGGCTACGCGGCCGCCGTGACGGCGGAGGTGAGCCGGGCCGCGCTGGCCGCGGGCGCGCGGGACGTCGTGCTGTTCGCGGACCTGGCCAACCCCACCAGCAACGCCCTCTACCAGCGCCTCGGCTACCGCCCCCTCACCGACTGGGCGGCGTACGACTTCACGTACGGCCACGCGGACGCCGCCCCCGACACCCGCTGAAGGGGACCGGACACCCGCCGAGGGAGGCCCGGCGCCAGCCAAAGGCGACCGGACGCCCGCCGAAGGAGGCCGGGCGTCCGGCGAGGGGGCCGGTGGTCGTCCCGCCGGTCACGCCGCGGCCGGCGCGTCCGACGCCGTCACCCTGGCCACGAAGCCCGCGAGGTTGGCCCGGGTGCGCGCGATCTTCTCCTCCAGGGTGAGCGACTCGTGCAGCCGGGATCCGGCGCCGGCGTCCCGCAGCCCGCGCACGTAGAGCGAGCAGGCCAGGTCGCTGCACAGGTACACCCCCACCGAGTTGCCCTGCTGTCCGGCCCGGCCCGCCTTCGGGGCGACCATCAGCGACACACCGCCGGTGTGGGTCGTCACGCACACCGAGCACATGCTGCGCCGCGTGTGCCAGGCGCCCGCGCCCGCGCTCGGGCAGCGCAGGGCGACGGCGACCGGGCGGCCGTCCAGCTCGGTGGCGAGGTAGGCGCGGTCGGGAGCCTGGGGGTCGCGCCAGCCCAGGTAGTCCAGGTCCGCCCATGGCCGGTCCGCCAGGTCGCGTGGGACGTGCAGGCGCCTGGCCTCGCCCTTGGTGCGGTTCACGAAGGCGGCCCGGATCTCACGCTCGGTCAACGGTTCCATAAGACCACCGTAATTTGCCTAAAGCCATTAGGCAAACGCATAATCGACTACGGCAGTATCCGACCGCGTCAGCGCAGCAAGGCACCACGGAGGACACCGCATGGCACGCGCAGGACTGACCGCCGACCTGCTCACCAGGGCGGGGGCCGAGCTGGCCGACGAGGTCGGCTTCGACCAGGTGACCGTCTCCGCCCTCGCCCGGCGCTTCGACGTGAAGGTCGCGAGCCTCTACTCCCATCTGCGCAACTCCCAGGACCTGAAGACCCGCATCGCCCTGCTCGCCCTGGAGGAACTGGCCGACCGCGCCGCCGAGGCCCTGGCCGGGCGGTCCGGCAAGGACGCCCTGACCGCCCTGGCCAACGTCTACCGCGACTACGCCCGGGAGCATCCCGGGCGCTACGCCGCCGCCCAGCTGCGTCTCGACCCCGAGACCGCCGCCGCCAGCGCCGGCGTCCGGCACGCCCGGATGACGCGGGCGCTGCTGCGCGGCTACGACCTCGCCGAGCCCGACCAGACCCATGCCGTACGGCTGCTGGGCAGCACCTTCCACGGTTACGTGAGCCTGGAGATGGGCGGCGGGTTCAGTCACAGCGCCCCCGACACCCAGGAGACCTGGGACCGCATCCTGGACGCCCTCGACGCCCTGCTGCGCAACTGGCCCACGGCCCCCGCCCACTGATCCAGGCCCACGCCCACTGATCCACTGCCCACGCCGGCCGACGGCCCCCGCCCGCCGCCCGCCGGCCGCCGGTCCTCGCCCACCGGCGACCGGCGACCGGCGCCGTCCATCCACCCCCCGACCGACAGGCCCCCATGACCGCCTCCCCGCACCTGATCACCACCCCCCTGACCGCCGACCTCGTCCGCGGCGCCCTGGAACTCGAGCGCACCGCGCACGGTCTGCTGCCGCACCGGCTGCCCGCCCGGTCCCGCGCCCAGTGCGCCGACCCGCAGCTCGCCCTGGCCGAGTCCCAGCCGTCCGGTGTCCGGCTGGCCCTGCGCACCCGGGCCACCGTCGTGGAGCTGGACACGCTGCCCACGAAGCGCCGCTACCCCGGCGCCCCGCCCCGCCCGGAGGGGGTGTACGACCTCCTCGTCGACGGCCGCCCGCACGGCCGGGCCACGGTCGCGGGCGGCAACACCCTCGTCGTCGATCTGGGCACGGGCGCCACCGAGCACCTGCCGGGGCAGCCCGGCACCCTCCGCTTCACCGGCCTCCCGGACCGCGACAAGGACGTGGAGATCTGGCTGCCGCACAACGAGACGACCGAGCTGGTCGCCCTGCGCACCGATGCCCCCGTCACCGCCGTACCCGGCCGGGGCCGGCGCGTCTGGCTGCACCACGGCAGCTCCATCAGCCACGGCTCCGACGCGGCGAGCCCCACCGGCACCTGGCCGGCCCGCGCGGCCTCCCTCGCCGGCGTGGAGCTGGTCAACCTGGGTCTCGCCGGCAGCGCGCTGCTCGACCCGTTCACCGCCCGCGCCATGCGGGACACCCCCGCCGACCTGATCAGCGTCAAGATCGGCATCAATCTGGTCAACGCCGACCTGATGCGGCTGCGCGCCTTCGGGCCGGCCGTGCACGGCTTCCTCGACACCCTCCGGGAGGGCCATCCCACCGCCCCGCTGCTGGTCGTGTCGCCGCTGTACTGCCCCCTCCACGAGGACACCCCGGGGCCCTGTGCCGTCGATCCCGCCGCGCTCGCCGCCGGCCGGCTCGGTTTCCGGGCCACCGGCGACCCCGCCGAGCGCGCCGCCGGCAAGCTCACGCTCACCGTCATCCGCGAGGAGCTGTCCCGCATCGTGCGGCAGCGGGCCGCCGACGACCCGCACCTGTACCACCTCGACGGCCTCGACCTGTACGGCGAGGCCGACCACGCCGAACTCCCGCTCCCCGACGGCCTGCACCCGGACGCCGCGACCCATCTGCGCATCGGCGACCGCTTCGCCGCCCTGGCCTTCGCCCCCGGCGGCCCCTTCGCCCCCGCTGCCCGCTGACCCCCACTCCCCGCCGACCGCCCCCGCTCCCCGCCGACCCCGCTGCCCGCCGGCCGCCCGCCCCGGCCGGCCGTCCGCCCCCCTTCCGCCGACACCCACTTTTTTGTGCGTACTTGGCAGGGGGCCGCCGGCCGCGGAAGCTGTTCGTGAGGCGAGGGAGAACGGAGGAACGGCAACGCCTCAGGAGACCGAACGGGCCCCCGCCATCCTGTCCAGGCGGCGGTGCCCCCAGTCGGAGAGCGGGCCCAGGGCCTCGGCGAGGTCACGGCCGAAGTCGGTCAGCGAGTACACCGTCTTCGGCGGCAGAACGTCGTAGACCTCCCGGTGCACCAGTCCGTCCGCCTCCATCTCGCGCAGCGCCTGGGTCAGCACCTTCTCGCTGAGGCCCGGCAGCCGCCGGCGCAGCTCCGCCGGCCGCCACGGGCCGCTCTCCAGCTGCCACAGCAGCGTCGTCTTCCACTTGCCCTCGATCACGGCGATCGCGGCGGTCACTCCGCAGACCTCCGGATCATGGCGCCGGTGCGTCATGCCGTGCCCCCTTCGTCAGCAATTGCCTTACATGTTACGGGAGTTGAACGATGTCATCGTCCCTGTCCGCAGACCGGTCCGTCACCGTCGTGGGGCTCGGGCCCATGGGCCGTGCGCTGGCCGGCGCGTTCCTGGCCGCCGGGGTGCGCACCACCGTCTGGAACCGCACACCCGGCCGGGACACCGAGCTGGTCGCCGAGGGGCGCACGCGGCGTCCTCCGCCGAGGAGGCGGTCGCCGCGAGCGGGCTGACCGTCGTCTGCGTGGTGAACTACGACGCCTCCGACGCCGTCCTGCGCCAGGACGCCGTCACCGCCGCGCTCAAGGGCCGCACGGTGGTGAACCTGAGCGCCGACGTCCCCGAGCGCGCCCGGGACACCGCCGACTGGGCCGCCCGGCACGGCATCCGCTACCTGGACGGCGCCATCATGACGCCGACGCCGACCATCGGCACGGACGACGGGGTGTTCCTGTACAGCGGGCCCGAGGACCTGTACGCCGAGCACCGGCCGGTGCTGGACGCGCTCGGCGGCGCCCACACCCACCTCGGCGAGGACATCGGCCGGGCGGCGGCGTACGACGTCGCGCTGCTGGACATCTTCTGGACCGCGATGGCGGGCTACACGCACGCCCTGGCGCTCGCCCGCGCGGAGGGCGTCACCGGCCGGGAGCTGGTCCCCTTCGCCCACGGCATCGCCGCGATCCTGCCGCCGCTGTTCACGGAGTTCGCCGAGGACACCGACGCCGGCACGTACTCCGGCGAGCTGAACCCGATCACGTCGGCGGCCTCCACCATGGCCCACGTCGTGCACGCGTCCGAGCGGCACGGCATCGACGCGAGCCTGATGCGCGTGGTCGAGGGCCAGGCCCGCCGGGTCATCGCCCTCGGCCACGGCACGGACGGCTACACCCGGGTGGCGGAGGTGCTCGGGGAACCTCCGCCGCCAGGACGCGGGCCAGGTAGGGGCCGGCGCCGGTGCGGGCCGGCAGGCCCAGCGCACCGGCCGCCACCGCCAGGGTCACCGCGTAGGAGTCCACCGCCCGGCGGACGTTGGGCGCGTCGAGGCCCGCGCCGGTCACGATGCGGTCCAGGTCGACGTAGGCGGAGCGCACGATCTCCAGCCGGCGGTACACCTTCCAGTCCCTGGCCCAGTCCCGGGTGTACTCCGGGGCCAGGCTCCGCTCCCAGCGGCGGAACATCCGGTCCCGGATCTCCGGACGGGTCGGGGTGAGGTGCATGTGCCGCACGAGGTCGTACAGCGGGTCCCCGACCACCGCCAGCTCCCAGTCGATGATGGTCAGCGCCAGCCGGTCGTCCCGGCGGACCAGGTTCCACGGGTTCAGGTCGCCGTGCAGCAGCGCGGGCCGGCGTTCGCCGACCCGCTGGCGGGACAGGATCTGCCGCAGCCGCCCGGCGTCCGGCAGCCCGAGCAGCCGGGCGAGCTGCTGGGACTCCTTCGGCAGCTCGGCGACCAGCGTCACCAGCTGGTCGCGGAGCCAGTCGTGGAAGCGGCCGTCTCCGGCGGTCGGGTCGACCTGCCGGTAGTTGACCCGGGTGAGGGCGCACAGCTGGTCGACCAGGCCGTCCGCCTCGTGCGGCAGCAGGCCGTGCACGGGGTGGTCCGGGGACCGGCCGATGTCGGGCGGGCCGACGTAGGTGTGGATGGCGAAGGGGTCGTCCGGGGAGTTCTCTCCCAGGGCCAGGATCCGCGGCGCCGCCACCGCGCCGCTGACGTCCTCCACGGCGCGGAGCACGGCGTGCTCGCTGAGGAAGCTGCGCTCCCGGCGGCAGACGCCGGGCAGTCTGCGCCGGACGACCACGGGGGCGTCCGTGCCCGGCACCCGCACCACCGTGTTGAGGTGGGCGGTCCCCTTGAACACGTGGGCCGCGGGTGCGGCTCCCTCGGCGAGCAGGGCCTGGCGCACGGCGGCGTCGGGGAAGCCGGGCCGCTCGGGACCCGCCGGTCGCGGCTCCACCGGTACCCGGCCGCGACGGGGTTCCGGCCGCCGGCGCCGCCCTCCCCGCGGGACGCCAGCCACCGCACGAGGGCGTTCTCGATCTCTCCGCGCCCGGGCGGGTTCCCCAGGCGGAGCGGCTCCGCGGCCGCCTCCAGGGCCCGGCGCACCCGTGCCGTCGCCTCCTCCAGCCGCTGCTGGGTGAACGCCCCCTCCAGGGAGCGCGCGGCCCGCATCACGTCGGGGCGCAGGGCTCGCGCCCGCTCGTAGGCGAGGTAGTGGCGCAGGTCCCGGTGCAGGCCGTGGACGGCGGCGGGCCGGACGTCCGCCAGAGCCCGGGCCCACGCGTCGACGACCTCGGGCCACTGGTGGGCGGGGTAACGCGTCCGCACCAGGTGCGCGGCCAGGTCGTAGAGCGGATCGCCGTAGGCGGCCCCTTCCCAGCCGACGGCGACCAGGGGCGGGGCGCCGGGCCGGCAGGTGACGATCAGGTTGTCGCGGTGCAGGTCGGTGTGGAGCAGGCCGTGGGGCCGGCGGGTCAGGGGCGGGATCCGCTCCGCCAGCCGGGGCAGGGCGTCCTCGGCGATGCCGAGCGCGGCGAACAGGCCGCCGAACGCGCGCAGGCGGGGCCGTCCGATCTGCTCGTCGGCCAGCCGGACCAGGGTGCGCAGGAACCCCTGGCCGTCCGTGCCGTCGCGGGGCCGGCCGGGCGGCGGGGGCGGCAGCGCCCCGCGCCGGATCCGGGCCGTGCGGGCCAGCAGACCGGCGAGCGCCTCGACGAGCAGCGTGTCGACGGGTTTGCCGTCGCGGCAGACGGCGGAGAGCGGTACGCCGTCCACATGGCTGTGGACGGCGAAGTCGTCGTGCTGGACCAGGCATTCGGGCACGTGCGGCAGGACGGTCCGGACGGCGCGGAGCACCGCCGCCTCGTCCGGCCAGGTGCGGGCCGCCGCGGGCGGCTCGCCGGGCCGCCGGACGCGCACCGTGACGAGGGTGCCGGGCGCCCGGCCGAGCAGCCGGGCCAGGGGCTCCGTCAGCGGTGCCACATAGGTGTCGTGGTGCCGGCCGCCGACCGCCCGGCCCTCCGCGACGGCCCGGCGCACGAAGGCCCGGTACAGGGCCTCGGGGCGGCGCTCCGGGATTCAGGGGGTGCGCCCACGGGCCGCTCCGGTACGAGAAGGGGGACGGTATGGCAGACGGTAGGCGCGCGACGGCGGTCACGCACACGGAAGAGGCGTCCGCTTGGGCCCTACGGGTGAGTCGCCACCCTTGGGCGGGACACCGCGCACGCCCTGTTCGAAGCCGGTCCGTGGCTCCGTCCCGTACGCGTCGGAGTGAGCGTTTGCTCGATCGGTGCGGGAATGCTACAGCACACCGGCCTGAGCATCGCCCGAGCCTCACCGGGCCCGCGGCACCAGCGCGGCCCGTACGGCGGACAGGTCCGTGACGATGCGGGAGCGGCCCACGCCCGCCTCCAGCAGGGCGTGGGCCTTCGCCTCGTTGCGGGCGTAGCCGAGGAAGGGCACGCGGGCCTTGCGGGCGGCCTCGAAGTCGGTCGGGGCGTCGCCGAGCATGAGGGCCTGCGCGGGGTCGGCGCCCATGACGTTCAGGGCCTGGAGCAGGCAGTGCGGGTGGGGCTTCATCAGGCCGAGGTCGGCGGTGCGGCCGTAGACGTACGCGAAGCAGCGTTCCAGGCCCCTGGTGCGCAGGTAGGCGGTGGCCGCGCGCGGCGAGTTGTTCGTGGTGACGGCGAAGACGGCGCCCAGGGCCGACCAGGTCCTGATGAGCGGGTCGGCGTGCGGGGTGGGGAACGCGCCCGGCACGGCCTGGAGTTCCTGCCGGGTGACCCACTCCTCCAGGGCGCCGACCAGGTCGTTGCCGGGGTGCCGGCCGCTGACGCCGAGCAGCACGGCGTGCGGGTCCCGGTGCTCGCGCTCGGACGGTGTCAGCAGCGCGCCCAGCCCCAGCCGGTCGACCAGTTTCACCAGCTCCCGCGCCACCCCGTCGGCCGGATGGCCGGCGAACAGCCGGCAGATCGGCCCGTCCAGGTCCCACAGGACGTACCGGACCGGGGCGAGCAGTCTCCGCAGGTCCTCTGTCGATGCCGTCACCGCTTCAGTCTGCGCCGGATCGGAAGTCACTAGGAGAGTGTCAGGTCCGACGTGATGGTTTCCCAGAGGGCGTCGAACCACTTCTCGGATTCGGTCACGAACGCGGCGTCCCGGTGGCCCGCGCGCCGCAGGAAGGAGAACAGCAGGGACTGCGATCCGAGGGCGTCGTACATCTCCAGGGTGCGGCTGCCCCACTCCTCCTCGCGCCGGGTGAGCATGTAGTAGCCCATCAGCGCCTCCTCGCGGTTGAGCAGGTACAGCTTCACCGGCGGCGTGAAGGGCAGGGCGCGGAACCGGACGCGGACGTCGATGCCGTGCGTGGCCCGTACGGCGTGCAGATTGTGCTCGAGGACGCGGGCCTGGGCGTTGCGCATCTGCAGCCAGCGTTCGTGGACGGGGTCCTCGGGGCCGTCGCCGGGGGCGTCGACGGAGACGGGGAAGGCCAGGTTGATGTCCCGGGAGGGCATGAGCACGCGGACGTCGACCGACTCCGGCCGGATGCTGCCCTCGTGGATCAGGCGCAGCGGCTCACCGAGGGCGATCATCAGGGTCTCGGCGGTCAGGCAGGCGGCGTCGACGCGGACCTGCGGGGCGGTGAAGGCCTCCTTCAGCCGGGGGCCAGCGCGACCATCGCCGGCTGCGGTGCGCCGCGGGCCGGCGCCGGGGCGGCGATGCGCGGCGGGCTGCCCTTGCTGACGTTGCTGAGCAGCCCGTCCTCCTGGAGTGCCCGCAGGGCCTGGCGGACGGCGCCGCGCTCGACGCCGAACTCCTCGGCCAGCTCGGCCTGGGTGGGCAGGCGGTCACCGGCCTTGAGCTCGCCGACGCGGATGCGCTCGCGCAGCACGTCGGCGATCTCCTGGGACGAGGACCTGCCGCTGCCGTTCACTGCCACGTTCTCCTGGGTCACAGCCAAACGGTACAACTCCTACCCATCTACGGGGAGTTGTTTGGGAGTTGTTTATAGGTAGTAGCCAAGTGGGGACAACTCAAGCAGAGTTGGTTGCCAACTCTTCCGAGTTGGTGCGGAAGCTCCACTTCCGAAGGGGGAAAGACCATGCCAGTCCTCGCCCTCGTCTCCGCGATCTTCGTCGTCGCTTTCGAACAGCTCGTGCAGTGGCAGTACGGCGGGGCCGGCATCGTCGGTCTCCTGCTGCTCACCGTGGGCGTCAAGGCGAAGAGCCCGTCCGTCAGCTCGGCCGGGGCGGTGCTGCTCGCCCTGCTGGTCGCGGGGCCCGCCCTGTGACCGGGCAGGGCCCGGGAGAAAAAACCGTGGGAGACGTCAGGCCGTGAGCACCAGCTCCGAACTGATCGTCTCCCACAGCGCGTCGAACCACAGGTGCGACTGCTCGACGAACGTCGTGTCCCGCGCGGCGGCACCCTGCGTGAAGGCGAACAGCATCGACCGGGTGCCCTCCGCGTCGTACATCTCCAGGTGCTCGTGGTCGATCTCCTGCTCCCGCCGGGTGAGCGTGTAGTAGGCGAACAGCGCCTCCGACCCGTTGAGCAGGTACAGCTTCACGGGGGGCGTGAACGGCAGCGCGCGGAACCGCACCCGCACGTCGATGCCGTGCGTGGCGCGCAGGGCCAGCAGATTGTGCTGGAGGACCTGCCCCTGGGCGTTGCGCTGGGCCACCCACCGCTCGTGGACCAGATGGTCCTCGTCGTGCCCCCGGACCGGCACCGGGAAGGCGAGGTCGATGTCACGGGAGGGCAGCAGGACCCGGACGTCGATCTTGGCCGGTTTCATGCGCCCGGCGTGGATCTCCCGCAGCGGCTCGCCGAGCGCGAGGTTGAGGGAGACCGAGGTCAGGCACAGGGCGTCGATGACGACCTGGGGCGCGGCGAACGCGGCGGCGATCCGGGAGGTGAGCGCCACCGTGGTGGGCAGCGGCGGGGCCGCGGGGCCGGTCAGCGCCTGGCCGAGGTCGGGCGCGACGGTGGCCGGGGCGCCCTTGGTCACGTTGGTGAGCAGCCCCTCGGACTGGAGGATGCGCAGCGCCTGGCGGACGGTGCCGCGCTCGACGCCGAACTCCTCGGCCAGACGGGCCTGGGTGGGCATGCGCCGGCCCGGCGCCGGCACGCCGGACCTGATCCGGGCGCGCAGCTCGTCGGCCACCTCGCGGGGTGTTCTCTGTGGCCGCTGTGACCTCTTCCGTCCAGTGGCGGAGGCGTGTTCCGGGTCCACGACCAAACACTACAACTTCTCGCCATCTTTGGGCAGTTCAGCGGAAGGTGGTTATGAGACGCGTCCAAGCGGAGATAAGTACAGTGAAGTTGGCAGCCAACTTGAGCAACATGGTCAGTTCTCAGGATGGTTGGCCGACCTCATCGGAGTCGTGAGCCGTCCGGGCTCCCTTCCGGAGGGGAGCCGGGAGCCCGGTCGGCCGACGAGCACGCTACGGATACGCCCACCCGTCGTCGGCAGGAGGGAGCGAGGTCAGAACATGTCCGGGCACCACGGCCGCCTGGACGTACGCAGCAGGGCGTCTGCCTTCCGGGCGGCGCCCGCTCGTTCTTCCCGCACCCGGCCCAGCGCCGCCAGCCGCACCGCCGACTCGTCACCGAGCCACAGCGTCGCCAGGTCCCGTACGTCGAGGGCGAGTTCGGCGCTCTCGGTGGTCGGCGTGCAGGACGCCTCCCCGGTCTCCGCGGCCTCCAGCCGCCACCGCCCGCCGGCCGTCCCGGCCGGGTCGGCCACCTCCAGCACCAGCGACCCCGGGGCCTCGTAGGTCCGCCCCTCCAGGGCGCGGACGACGTCCAGGATCCGCACCCACAGCCAGTCCGCCTGCGTGGTGATCCTGGCCGCCCGCGGATCCGGCAGGAAGTGCGGGAGCAGGTCGTCCGGGGCCCGCCAGCCGCTCTTGACCGTGGTGATCCAGTCGATCGAGCACAGGTAGCGCCACAGCGCCCGGTCGGCGGCCGGCGTCAGACCGATCAGCCACTTCACGGACGCGGTGTTCAGCGGCTGCTTGGCATCGCCCCACCTGTCGTCCGCCGTGTACGCCACCATGCCCTCGACCTCGCCGGCCGCGGAGCGGTACACGGCGAAGAAGGGCTCGGTCCACTCCGGCTGGAAGCGCAGGTCGCCGGTCTGGACGCGCCACCACGGCTCCGGCTTGCTGACGGCGCCCGGCTGGGCCCGGCGCAGCCGCTCGAACAGCTCCGGGCCGGTCTTGCGGACCTCCTCGGCGTCGACCAGGTCGATCCGGCCGCCGTCCTCCGGGCCGGCCCAGCGCGGGTCGAGGCCGGCCCGCGGCACGTCGATCGTCCACTCGGTCATCGTGGTGGCCGGGCCGAAGCCGTACCGGCCGTAGATCGGGTACTCGGCCGCGATCAGCGTCGCGACGACGTCCCCGCGTTCCCTCGCCGCCGCCAGGTCCTGCTCCATCATGCGGCTGAGCAGTCCGCGGCGGCGGTGCGTGGGGCTGACGGTGACGTTGGAGACGGCGTCGGACGGGAGGAGGGCGCCGCCGACGGCGGTGATCTCCTGGGCGAAGGACCGGAAGGTCGCCACGCAGCGGTCGCCGTCGAAGGCGCCGAGCAGCCGCCCGGGGACGAACTGCCGGGCGCGGTCCCGCACCACCTCCTCGGGGCTGGTGGGGGCCATCAGGAACCCGGTGTTCAGGGCACGGTTCCAGTCGGCGAACTCGGACTCGGTGATGGGACGTACGTCGATGTCGGCAGGGCGGGTCATGGCCTCACGTTAGGCGGCGGGCCGCGCCGCCGTCGCGGTGATTTCGCACGGCCCGGCCCGCCGTCCGCGGCGACGGAACGCGTACCGCCCTCGGAACACCGCCCGGATCTCCCCCCACCTGCCGGCCCCCGCCCGGCAGCAGGGCCCGGCCGATGCGCTCCAGGACCGGGGCGTCCACGCCCATCAGGGCCGGGGCGCGCGCCAGGACCGGCCCCAGGGCGCGGCGGACGCGGGCATCGGCGGTGGTCTTCCGGCGAGGGACCCGCCCGGCCGGCGGCCCGGGGTCACCGGGCCCGCGGATCACACGAGCAGGTCGTCGACTTGTGCCTCCCCCTCACGGTACCGGCGCGCGATCTCGGCGCTGCAGCCGTCGGCCGTGCGCTGCAGCCGCTGCCGGCGCCGGGAGACCTGCTGCTCGTAGCGGACCAGCCGCCCCATCGCGGCGGTCAGTTCCGGCTCGGTGCGGGCCGTCAGGTCCGACAGCTCCACCTCGCCGAGCATCTCGTCGGCCAGCCGCCGGTACTCCTCGCCGTGCGGCGTGCCCAGGGTCACGTGGCGGGCGGAGGAACGGTGCCGGGCCGGGCCGTCGGCGAGGATCTCCGACAGCCGCTCGACGACGGACGGCTCCGGCGTCGCCACGACGGCGCCCGGCCGGCGCCGGGCCAGCTCCGCGCGGAGGATGTCGATCCGCCCCTGCAGCAGCCGTCGTACATAGCTGAGGTCGGCCTCCTCGCGCTGGGCCTCCCGGCGCAGCGTGCGCAGTTCGGGCAGGCTCAGCGCGGTCAGGTCGCGCCCCGTCTCCACGGGCAGCTCGGGGCTGTCCGTGCGCTGCACGGGCGGCCTGATGGCCTCCCGGCCGACCGCGTACGTCAACGCGACGACTCCGGGCGGCTGCCCGGTGCTCGGTGTGCTCATGTGCCTCTACCGTCCCCTCGACCGGCGTCTGGGCACATCGTGCCACCAGACGTGGCCGCTATGTGTCCGAGTGCCCCCGATCGGCCCCAGATGGGGGTTAGGGAGCGAAAAGAAACCCCGTACGGGGTCGTGTGACGGCGCCCGGGGGCGCACGGCATCATGGCCGCATGCGTGCAGTGGTACAGAGGGTGGACGGCGCGAGCGTCGTCGTGGACGGCGAGACGGTCGGCGCGATCGAGGGCGAGGGGCTGTGCGTCCTGGTCGGCGTCACCCACGACGACACCAAGGAGAAGGCCGCCCAGCTGGCCCGCAAGCTCTGGTCGCTGCGCGTGCTGCACGACGAGCGCTCGTGCAGCGACATCGACGCACCGCTGCTGGTGATCAGCCAGTTCACGCTCTACGGCGACGCCCGCAAGGGCCGCCGCCCCACCTGGAGCGCCGCGGCGCCCGGTGACGTGGCCGAACCGCTGGTCGACGAGGTGGTGGCGCAGCTGCGCGCACTGGGCGCGACGGTGGCGACGGGCCGGTTCGGCGCGCAGATGCGGGTGGGCCTGACCAACGACGGCCCGTTCACGGTCCTGCTGGAGATCTGAGGCCGGCCCCGCCACCGCGCTCCGGTGCCGGCCCCGCCGGCCGGAGCCCAGGACCGGGCCGGCCTCGGATCCGGGGCCGGCCGGCTCCTACGGCTCGACGACCGTCTCCTGTGCGGCGGCCGTGTCCCCGGCCAGCAGCCGGGCGTCCACCGGAACGTTCCGCTTCACCAGGGCGAGGGCGACCGGGCCCAGCTCGTGGTGGCGCACCGACGTGGTGACGAACCCGACCTTCCGCCCGTCGGGCCCGTCGTCCGCGAGCCTGACCTCGGTGCCGGGCGCCGGCAGATGGACCTCGCTGCCGTCGAGGTGCAGGAAGACCAGCCGGCGCGGCGGCTTGCCGAGGTTCTGCACCCGGGCGACGGTCTCCTGGCCCGGTAGCAGCCCTTCTGCAGATGCACGGCCGTGCCGATCCAGCCCAGCTCGTGCGGGATGGTGCGGTGGTCGGTCTCGAAACCGAGCCGGGGCCGGTGCTGCTCGACGCGCAGCGCCTCGTAGGCGAGGAGCCCGGCGGGCGGCCCGGCCTCGGCGGCGAACGCCTCCAGCCGCGCGCGGGCAGGAAGAGGTCACGGCCGTACGGCGTCTCCCGTACGACGACGCCCTCGGGTGCCTCGGCGATGGACCCGGCGGGCAGGTGGACGACCGCGTGGTCGTCGGTGCGGTCGGCGACCTCGACCTTGTAGAAGAACTTCATCGACTCCAGGTAGGCGATCAGCGCCTCCCGGGTGCCGGGCTCGACGTGGGCCCAGACGGTCGCGCCGTCGTCGACGAGGTACAGCGCGTGCTCGATGTGGCCGTTGGCGGAGAGGATCAGCGCCTCGGTGGCCCGGCCGGGAGGCAGCTCGCTGACGTGCTGGGTGAGCAGCAGGTGCAGCCAGCTCAGCCGGTCCTCGCCGGTGACGGTGACGACGCCCCGGTGGGAGAGGTCGACGAATCCGGTGCCGTCGGCGAGGGCGCGCTGCTCGCGGAACAGGTCGCCGTAGTGCGCGGCGACGCCTTCGTCCACGCCCTCGGCGGGACGGCGCCGGGCAGGGACAGCAAGGGCTCTTCATACGCCTAGCCTACGACTCGGTAGTTGAGCCCTTCAGGGAACAGTCCTCGCACCGCCCGAAGATCGCGAAGTGCTTCATGTCGGTGTCGAAGCCGAACTCCTCGCGGAGCTTGGCGGTGAACTCGGCGGCCACCGACAGATCGGCCTCGATCACCGTCGTGCAGTCGCGGCAGACGAGGTGGATGTGATGGTGCCGGTCCGCCAGGTGGTAGGTCGGGGCGCCGTGCCCCAGATGGGCGTGGCTGACCAGCCCCAGCTCCTCCAGCAGCTCCAGCGTCCGGTAGACCGTGGAAATGTTGACCCCGACGCCGTCTTCCTCACCTCGCTGAGGATGTCGTCGGGGTCGCGTGCTCCAGGGTGTCCACGGCTTCGAGCACGAGTTGCCGCTGCGGGGTCAGCCGGTAGCCGCGCTGCCGCAGATCGCTCTTCCAGTCGGTGCTCACCACACCGGCCAGTCTAGGACTACTTGAAGAAGGCGATCCCGTCGTCCGGCAGGTCGTCCGGGAGGGCCTTGGCCCAGCGCTCGACCTCCTCGGGCGTGACGACCTTCTTCAGGTGCGCGGACATGTAGGGGCGCAGCTCGACCTCGGGGTCTGCTTCTCGCCGACCCACATCAGGTCGCTCTTGACGTAGCCGTACAGCCGCTTGCCGCCGGTGTAGGGCGGGAGCCGGGCGTGCGCGCCACCGCGTCCGTGACCAGGTCGATCTGGGGCTTCTGGTCGGCCATCTCGCCGTACCAGATCTCGATGACGCCGTCGTCGCGGGTCAGCGTCACCTCGACCTTGCGGGCGGAGTCGATGCGCCAGAAGCCGTACTCGGTCTCCAGCGGCCTGACCTTGTTGCCGTCCTTGTCGAGCACCCAGGTGTGGGAGCGGTACTCGAGGAAGTCCCGGCCGTCGTGGGTGAAGGTGACCTCCTGCCCGAAGTTGCACTTCTCGGCGCCGGGGAAGTCGTGGACGCCCGCGCCCGCCCAGTTGCCGAGCAGGAAGGCGAGCGGGACGAGGTCCTTGTGGAGGTCGGACGGGATCTCGATCATGAGCGGCTCAGCGTTTCGTACGTCGGGGTGATCGGGCGGTCAGCGCTGGCCCTGGTACAGCTTCTTCACGGTCAGCCCGGCGAAGGCGAGCACGCCGACGCAGACCAGGACCAGCAGGGCTTCGAAGAAGACGATCACGGGGTGCTCCTTGAGCGGGCGGTGGTGTGCACAGGGCCGGGCCCCAGCTTACGCGGCCCCGGCCCGGCCCTCCCGGTGAGGTGGGTCCCACGGGCCTCCCGGCGCTTCGGGCGGGTTGACTACGATTCGGCCATGGCGAAGAAGCTGGTGATCAAGGTGACCGCGGGGGCCGACGCCCCGAGCGCTGCTCGCAGGCGTTTACCGTCGCGGCGGTGGCCGTGGCCAGCGGGTCGAGGTGTCCCTGTGGCTGACCGGGGAGTCGTCCTGGTTCGCCCTGCCGGGCCGGGCCGCGGAGTTCGAGCTGCCGCACGCGGCGCCGCTGCCGGAGCTGATCGACTCCGTGCTGGCGGCGGGCCGGATCACCCTGTGCACCCAGTGCGCCGCCCGCCGGGAGATCACCGAGAAGGACGTCCTGGAGGGCGTGCGGATCGCCGGCGCGCAGGTCTTCGTGCAGGAGGCCCTCGCCGACGACACACAGGCCCTCGTCTACTGACCGGCGCCGCCGGGGTCACTTCCCCCTGACGTGGGCGACCGTCGGGCCGGTGGTCCAGCCGCCGTCGACCGCCAGTTCGGCGGCGGTGACGTAGGACGCGGCGTCCGAGAGCAGGCAGACGACCGCGCCCGCGATCTCATGGGCCGCGCCGACCCGGCCCATCGGCGTGTTGGGGTACCCGCCCTCGCCCCGCCGGTTCAGAAGTGGGTGCCGCCGTCGATCCGGACCTCGGTGCCGGTGATGAACCTGCCGTCCGAGGAGGCCAGCATGGCGACGACGGAGGCGACGGTCTCGGGGCCGGCGAAGCCCTGCCCGAGCGCCGGGGAGAGCTTCGCGAACAGGCTCATGTCCGCGTCGGCGGGCAGCCCGGGGCCGGCGCTCTGCCCGCTGACCCCGCTGCCGTCGGTCATGCCGGAGGAGATGGACCCCGGCTGCACCGCGGTGAAGCGGATGCCCCGGCCCGCGTACTCGGCGGCGAGGGCGTGGGTCATCGACTGGATGCCGCCCTTGCTGGCCGCGTAGGCGGCCATGTAGGGGTGCGCGAACGCGGCGGACGTCGAGCTGAAGTTGACCACCGCCGGGTCCCGGCCCTCCAGGAGCGCCGGGACGGCCTCGCGGATCACCAGGAAGGTGCCGACCAGGTTGACCCGCAGGACGCGCGTGAACTCCTCCAGGCCGGTCTCGTGGGTGTGCGAGGAGCGCAGGATGCCGGCGGCGTTGACCAGCACGTCCAGTCCGCCCAGGACGTCGGTGGCGGCGGCGACCCCTCCCGCACCGAGGACTCGTCGGCGATGTCGACGACGCGCGTGGTGAGCCGGTCCGCGTGGGCCGCCGCCTTCTCGGCGGTGTCCTTCAGGCCCGCCTCGCTGATGTCGGCGGCGACGACGGTGCCGCCCTCGGCGAGCAGGCGCACCACGGTGGCCTGGCCTATTCCGGAGCCGGCGCCGGTGATCAGGGCGCGACGGCCCTCGTAGCGGTTCATGCGGGTCTCCCCTCCGGCCCGTCGCTGTCCGGCCGGCCGGGTCGTCACGGCGCCTGTTCTCTTCCGCCGGGCGCCTCGATACGACTTCACGGTACGCCTAAGTGGCACGTTTTGCCACTACGTCACGACGTGCCTCCTTGCGGCTCCGCGTCGTAGGCTTTTCGCGTGAGTACCGAGCCGCCGCCCCCGTCTCTGACCGAGCGCCGCAAGGCCGCGACCCAGCTCGACATCGCGCACGCCGCCGCCGAGCTGTTCGCCGCTCAGGGCCCGCACGCCACGACGGCGGAGGAGATCGCCCGCCGGGCGGGCGTCGCGCTGCGGACCTTCTACCGGTACTTCCGCTCCAAGCAGGACGCGGTCAGCCCGCTGCTCACGGTCGGCGCCGACCGGTGGCGGGCGCTGCTGGAGGACACGGAGCCGGGGACCGCCCTCGGACCCGCTCTGCGGGCGGCCGTCGAACAGGCGCTGGCGGCACCGGACGAGCGGTCCGCCGAGGCGCTGCTCCGAACGCGCGGGCTGCTGCGGGCCGTCGCCGACGACCCCGCGCTGCGGGCCGTGTGGTACCGCGTGAACCAGGAGTCCGAGGAACGGCTCGCCCCGGTGATCGCGCGCCTGGCGGACGGCGCCGACGAGACGCTGGACGCACTGGAGGTGCGGCTGGTGGCCGCCGCCGCCACCGACGCCATCCGGATCGCGCTGGAGACCTGGGCCGGCACCGGGGCGGGGGTCGAGGGACCCGGGTCACCGGCCGATCTCGCGGTGCGCTGCCTGACCCGTCTCCTCGGCGGGCTGGGCGGCATCGACGGCGTCGCCGGGGCCCCGGGCCACCGCTGACGGGGCTCAGGGACGCGGGCGCTTCCTGCCGTCCAGTTCGTCCCACCACTCGTCGGACTGCGGGTCGCCGGAGGGGTCGTCCCACCAGCGGTCGTCCGGACCGCGCCGGTTGGCGACGACGGCCGCGAGCGGCGGGATGACCATCGCGACGACGCACATGCCGACGGCCACCGGCACGGACCACAGGCGCACGACGGCCCAGGCGAGGACGAAGAGCACGAGGCACGTCCCCATCAGGGCGAAGTACCGGTGGCGCCGCCGTGCGTACATGGTTCCAGCGTAGGACCGGCGGCCCTCGGCCGGGCGTGCCGGACATGCCGAAGGGGCCGCATCCCAGGCGTCCAACCCGTGGGATGCGGCCCCTCAGCCGTGGGACGGGCCGTCAGACGGCGATCGCGACCTCCGCCAGGCCGCCCTTCTGGGCGACGACCTTGCGGTCGGCGGTGGCGCCCGGCACCAGGGCCCGCACGGTCCAGGTGCCCTCGGCCGCGTAGAAACGGAACTGACCGGTCGCGGAGGTGGGGACCTCCGCGGTGAACTCGCCGGTCGCGTCCAGCAGCCGGACGTAACCCGTCACGGGCTCGCCGTCGCGGGTCACCTGACCCTGGATCGTCGTCTCACCGGGCTTGATCGTCGAGGCGTCCGGGCCACCGGCCTTCGCACCGCACATGTCGTACTCCTGAGGGGTCCAGAGGGGGTTGGGTCGCCGGATTACTTGCCGTCGCCGAGCTCGATCGGCACGCCGACGAGGGAGCCGTACTCGGTCCAGGAGCCGTCGTAGTTCTTGACGTTCTCCACGCCCAGCAGCTCGTGCAGGACGAACCAGGTCAGCGCGGAGCGCTCACCGATGCGGCAGTAGGCGATGGTGTCCTTGGCCAGGTCCACGTTCTCCTCGGCGTAGAGGGCCTTCAGCTCCTCGTCCGACTTGAACGTGCCGTCGTCGTTGGCGTTCTTCGACCACGGGATGTTGCGGGCGCTCGGCACGTGGCCGGGGCGCTGGGACTGCTCCTGCGGCAGGTGGGCCGGGGCGAGCAGCTTGCCGGAGAACTCGTCGGGGGACCGCACGTCGACCAGGTTGTGCGAGCCGATCGCGGCGACCACGTCGTCGCGGAAGGCGCGGATCGAGGTGTCCTGCGGCTTGGCCTTGTAGTCGGTCTTCGGGCGCTCGGGGACCTCGTCGCCGGGCACCAGCTCACGGGCGTCCAGCTCCCACTTCTTGCGGCCGCCGTCGAGAAGCTTGACGTTCTCGTGGCCGTAGAGCTTGAAGTACCAGTAGGCGTAGGAGGCGAACCAGTTGTTGTTGCCGCCGTAGAGGATCACCGTGTGGTCGTTGGCGATGCCCTTCTCCGACAGGAGCTTCTCGAAGCCCTCCTGGTCGACGAAGTCACGGCGGACCGGGTCCTGGAGGTCCTGGGTCCAGTCGATCCGGATGGCGTTCCGGATGTGGTTCTTCTCGTAGGCGGAGGTGTCCTCGTCGACCTCGACGATGGCGATCGTCGGGTCGTCCAGGTGCTCCTGCAGCCAGTCGGCGTCGACCAGGACGTCGCTGCGGCTCATGCTCTTTCTCCTCCGGGCAGTTGCGGCGGGGCGTGCGAACGAGAGGGGGCGTGCGCGCTCGCGGCGTCGCGGGCCGGCGCACGGGTGCCCTTGGTGCGGGGCGGGGAATCGCGGAAGGCGGTGCTTCCGCTCAGAACGGGCGACAGAGCATGGCGGCAACGCGGCACAGGTCCACTGCCCGCCGCTTCGTGAGATCCGCCTGTCGCTTCATGGCCTCGATCGTAGGGACGGATCGGCGGGCGTGTCACCGGTGTGTCGTATCGTGAGACGTGATTGTCCGCGATGCGGGACGAGGATCGGGTCGGGGCCCTCTCCGGGCGGCCGCCCGGCGTCTGTAGCCGTCGTCACATCTGCGGTGCGGACGTCGGCGTCTCGCCAGCTGGACGGCCCCCTTACGGCGCCCTCCGGCCGGGCATCGTCCTACCCGGCGAGCCGGACATCGTCCTACCCGGCGAGCCGGACGTCGGAACCCTTCACCGTGATCTCCACGCCGTCCGCCGCGGCCTCGACCTTGTCGAGCCGGATGCCGCCGGGCAGCCGGTCGATCGTCTGCTGGAAGTCGGTGATCCGCCGGACCCGGGACTCGGCCAGCTCCACGCCGCCGATCGCCGGCAGCGCGTCGGCCTCCACCTCGACCTGGTCGTCCACGACCCGGACCGTGCTGAGCACGGCGACCGGCTCGGGCAGCTTCGCACCGAACACGGTCGCCTCCACCGCGACCTTGATCTTGCCGCCGCCCCGTCGGACAGGCCGACGACCCGGGCCCGCACACCCGGAGCGACCTGGGTCGGCTCGGACCGAGCGGTCTTCAGCAGCTCGTCGTAGGAGATCGTCGCCGTGCCGGTGGCCGTGGCGGCGGTGGCGGAGCTGTAGTCGCCCGAGAACTCGACGCCCTTCATGCGCGCGTGCAGGTCGGCGATGCGGATCTTCTCGCCGCCGTCGCCCGTGGCCGCCTCGTAGTCCTCGATGTGCACCTCGACGTCGTCCAGCTCACCGCCGGCGAGCTGGGTGAGGAAGGGGAAGCCGTTGATCGACACGTCCGGGGTCGTGGCCAGGTTCTCGGCCGCTCTGAGCTTGTCGGCCGCCTCGCCCTCCGCGAAGTGCACCGCCAGCCGGTCCGCGGCCACGAACAGCCCGCCCAGGATCACGACGACGATCAGCAGTATTCGCAGTGCGCGCATCTTTCCCCACCTCGGCGGACTCCACGGTCACGACACGGTAACCCTGCCCGCGCGCCCGCCCGGGGAATTGTCGATCACCTGTGACAGGCCGCGGCCCGGGCCGCGCGGGAAACCGCGGCGGGAGCGGCACCGAGTCCGCGGACGGACTCCGTCCGGACGACCCGGAGCGGCCCTGCGGACGGGCCCCGTCCGGAGCCGGGGGGGGACCCGCGGATGGCCCGTCCGGAGCCGGGGGACCCGCGGATGGCCCGGTCCGGAGCCGGAGGGGACCCGCAGACGGCCCGTCCGGAGCCGGAGGGGACCCGCGCCCGGGCGCGCCGCTCAGCCGAGCGCGCGCCCCAGCACCCACACCGCCGGGGCCGCGGCGCTCAGCGGCAGGGCCACGCCCGCCGTGAAGTGCACGAACCGGGAGGGGTAGTCGTAGCTCGCGACCCGGTGGCCGATCAGGGCGCACACCGCGGCGCCCGCCCCAGCAGCGCGCCCTGCGCCCCGACCTCCGTCAGCGCGCCGACCGCGATCCCGGCGCCGGCCGCGGCGAGCAGCGCGGCGACCACGGAGGCGGGCGTCGGCAGCGGCAGCGCACGGGCCACCACGGCGACCGCCACGGCCACCGCGCCGATGGCGACGGCGTCCGCGTCGGCGGCGAGGTACCCGGCCGCGACGATCGCCAGCGCTGCCGCGGCGACGGTCGCCATCAGGCCGTACATCCGCTCGTCCGGGTCGGCGTGCGAGCGCAGTTGCAGCACCAGGGCGAGCAGCACCCAGACCCCGAGCGTGCCGAGGATGGCCGACGGCGAGCGGTCCGACACCAGCAGCGCCACGTCGGCGGCGACGGCGCCGAGGAAGCCCAGGGCGATGCCCTGGCGGGCCGGCCACATGCCGTTCAGCCGGAACCAGCCGGCCGCCGTGACGGCCTGGAGGACGACGAGCGGAACGAGCAGGGCGTACGTCCCGAGGGCCGCGGCCCCGGCCAGGAGCAGCCCGAGCAGCGCCGTGAGACCGGCCGGCTGCATCCCCGGCTCGATGATCGGCGACCGCCCCTCGGCGCGGGCCCGCTGCGCGTCGGTGATCCGGGCGTTGCCGGCGAGGGTGGCGGGGCCGTACTCGGGGCCTCGGCGGTGGCTGCAGCGGTGGCCGCGGCGGGCGCGGACGGCGCGGAGGCCTCCGGGGACGCCGGCGGCGCGGTGACAGCGGCTGCCTCGGGCGCCTGGGGCGCGTACGAGGCGTGCGTCCGGGCCTCGTACGACTGCGGCGGGTGCTGGGGTGCTGCTGCGGCCGAGACCGGCCCGGGTCCTGGTACCCGCCCTGGTCCTGGTACCGGCCCTGGTCCTGGACCTGGTACTGGCCCTGGCCCTGGTACTGGTACTGGTGCTGCTGGTGCCGGTACGGGTCCTGCTGGGTCTGGGGCGGCAGGTACGCCGTCTCCTCCGTGGAGACCGGCGGCTGCACGCTGGTCTCCCAGGTCTGCCCCTGCCACTGCTGCGTGTACTGCTGCGCGGCGTGCGGATCGTCGTACGCCTGCTGTCCGGGCCAGACGGTCTGGCCGGCGTAGGGGCCGGCGGCCCCGTGCCCCCGTAGGAGGGGTCGTGCGGCCGGTCGTAGGACCGGTCGTGCGGCCCCTCGTACGGCCGGTGCGGCTCGTCGTACGGCTGGTTCGTCATCGGTCACCCTCCTGCGAACGGCGGGAGCACCTCGACCGTGCCGCCGTCGGCCAGCCGTACCGTCTCATGCCCGCGCGTGCCCACGGGGTCCCCGTCGACGAGGAACGAGCAGCGCAGCAGCACGCGCGACAGTTCGCCGGGGTGCCGCTCGCGCACCGCGTCGAGCGCCTCGGCGAGCGTGGCCGCCTCGTACGGCTCCTCGGCCGTCCCGGCGGCGGCCTTCGCGGCGGCCCAGTAGCGCACCGTGACCTTTGCCATCTCGTTCCTCAATCAGTTGACGGTGAACACCGTCAGGCTAGCCAACCCGGGCCACCGCCCAGTCCCCGATGCGGTCCAGCAGGTCCTCGCCGGCCGCGTGCTCGGCGTGGCCCATGCCGGGCTCCAGCCAGAGTTCGCCGTGGTCACCGGCGGCGTCGGCGAGCATCCGGGGGTGGTCGACGGGGAAGTAGCCGTCGCTGTCGCCGTGCACGACGAGGAGGGGCGCCGGCGCGATCCGCGGCACCGCCTCCACGGGCGACAGCGGCACCGGGTCCCAGTCGCGGTGGTGGATGCGGGTGCGGAAGCCGTAGCGGCCGACGACCCGTCCCGCGGGCCGGGTGACCAGCCAGTGCAGCCGGCGCATCGGCGCCGTGCCCCGGTAGAACCAGCGGGCGGGCGCGCTCACCGACACCACCGCGTCCGGGCGGGCCACGTCGTCCTCCCGGTACAGCGCGGCGTGCCGCAGCACCACCGAGCCGCCCATGGAGAAGCCGACCGTCACCACGCGCGCGTGCCCGAAGGCGCGGGCCCAGCCGACCGCCGCCGCCAGGTCCAGCACCTCACGGTCGCCGACCGTCGACCGGCCGCCGGACGCGCCGTGGCCGCGGAAGGAGAACGTGACCACCGCGCCGTGCCGGGCGAGGGTCGCCGCGATCCGGCGGACGTGCGGCCGGTCGGCGTCGCCGGTGAAACCGTGGGCGAGCACGAACACCGGGTCGCGGCCGCTCCCGGGCTCGTACACGGCGTCGATCCGGACCCCGTCGGACGTGCGCAGGAACGTGCGCGCCCGCCGGCGCGGCACCGTCCGTCCGGGTGTCTCGGAATGCGGACCGTGCGTGGAACGCGCCACATGACCTGCCCGACCGTCGCTCATGTCGGCTATTCTGCTGGGCAGAGGACTCGGGCAGCGCAGCCCCCGGGTCCTTTTGTGCTTTCGGGAGCGTTGTATACGACGCGGGAGACCGCGGGTGTACGGGCCGTCGGACGCATCGCGGGACCCAGGGCGCGGGCCCGCACACGTACGAAGCACACGTACGTAGCAGTGCCGTAAACGTCCTCGAGGGACCGAGGAGGAACCAAGACGTTATGGGCGAGCGAACCGTGCACGAACGTAGGACGACCCAGGCAGGTGGGGCGCGATGAGTTCTCTGCTGCTCCTGACCAACGCTCTCCAGCCGTCGACGGAGGTGCTCCCCGCTCTCGGCCTGCTGCTGCACAACGTGCGCGTGGCCCCCGCGGAGGGCCCCGCCCTCGTCGACACCCCCGGCGCCGACGTCATCCTCGTCGACGGCCGGCGGGACCTCCCGCAGGTGCGCAGCCTGTGTCAGCTGCTGCGCTCCACCGGCCCCGGGTGCCCGCTGGTCCTGGTGGTCACCGAGGGCGGCCTGGCCGCCGTCACCGCCGACTGGGGCATCGACGACGTCCTCCTCGACACCGCCGGCCCGCCGAGGTCGAGGCCCGGCTGCGGCTGGCCATGGGCCGCCAGCAGATCGGCGGCGACGACTCCCCCATGGAGATCCGCAACGGCGACCTGTCGGTCGACGAGGCGACGTACTCCGCCAAGCTCAAGGGGCGGGTGCTGGACCTGACCTTCAAGGAGTTCGAGCTGCTGAAGTACCTCGCGCAGCACCCCGGCCGGGTCTTCACCCGCGCCCAGCTCCTCCAGGAGGTGTGGGGTTACGACTACTTCGGCGGCACCCGGACGGTCGACGTGCACGTACGGCGGCTGCGGGCCAAGCTCGGGCCCGAGCACGAGTCGCTGATCGGCACGGTGCGCAACGTCGGCTACCGGTTCGTGACGCCGAGAAGCCGGAGAAACCGGCCCGCGCCGCGGAGGAGGGCAGGGCACCGGCCCCACCCGCTTCCCCACCGGGTCACCGGCCGCTGCCCCCACCGGGCCCCCGGCCGAGGGCGCCGCCCGGGCCGCCCGGCCGGGCTCGGACCAGTCCCCGGCCCGGGCGAAGGCCTGAGCGAAGTCCCGAGGGCGGATCGAGACCGGAGCGTTACCGGAGCGACCGGGAGCCGGTACGCCCTGCCCAGGACGGGTCCATCCGCGTAGACTCCGCGCGTGGCCAAGGTGACTCGGGATGACGTGGCGCGACTGGCGGGGACCTCCACCGCCGTCGTCAGCTATGTCATCAACAACGGACCCCGGCCGGTCGCCCCGGCCACGCGCGAGCGTGTCCTCGCCGCGATCAAGGAGCTGGGGTACCGGCCCGACCGGGTCGCCCAGGCGATGGCCTCCCGGCGCACCGACCTCATAGGCCTGATCATCCCGGACGCCCGCCAGCCCTTCTTCGGGGAGATGGCCCACGCGGTCGAACAGGCCGCCTCCGAGCGCGGCAAGATGGTCCTCGTCGGCAACACCGACTACGTCGGCGAGCGCGAGGTCCACTACCTGCGCGCCTTCCTCGGCATGCGGGTCTCGGGCCTGATCCTGGTCAGCCACGCGCTCAACGACCTGGCCGCCGCCGAGATCGAGGCCTGGGACGCCCGGTCGTGCTGCTGCACGAGCGCCCCGAGGCGATCGACGACGTCGCGGTGGTCACCGACGACCTCGGCGGCGCCCAGCTCGCCGTACGCCATCTGCTGGAGCACGGCTACGAGTACGTCGCCTGTATGGGCGGCACCGCCGAGACGCCCGCCGTCGGCGACCCGGTCTCCGACCACGTCGAGGGCTGGAAGCGCGCGATGAAGGAAGCCGGGCTCCCCACCGAGGGACGCCTCTTCGAGGCCCCTACAACCGCTACGACGCCTACCAGGTCGGGCTGGAGATCCTCTCCGGTCCGCGACGCCCGCCGGCGATCTTCTGCTCGACCGACGACCAGGCGATCGGCCTGCTGCGCGCCGCCCGCGAACTGCGCATCGACGTGCCGGGCGAGCTGGCGGTCGCCGGGTTCGACGACATCAAGGAGGCGGCGCTGGCGGACCCGCCGCTGACGACGGTCGCCTCCGACCGGTCGGCGATGGCGCGGGCGGCGGTCGACCTCGTCCTGGACGACGGGCTGCAGGTGTCGGGGTCGCGCCGCGAGCGGCTGAAGGTGTTCCCGTCCCGGCTGGTGGTCCGCAGGTCCTGCGGCTGCGCGTAGGGACCGCCCGACGCCCTTTATTTCGGGCATACGCGGTTCTGCCGGGCTTCTCAGGCGGGACTCAGGATGCTCTCATCCTCGCGCCGGATGCTCGTGGACATGACCGAGAGCATGCGCCGTAGCGGCGAGTACGAGAGCGCGTACGAGAACCCGTACCGGAGCACGTACCACGAGGCGTCCTCACCGGCGGGTGCAGCGCCTTCACCGGCGGGTGCGGCACCCTCACCGGCGAGTGCGGCACCCTCACCGGCGAGTGCGGCACCCTCACCGGCGAGTGCGGCACCCTCGCCGGCGCACGAGATACCCTCCCCGGTGAACCCGGAGTGGCCGCCGCCGCCCGCGCAACCGCCCGCGCAGCCCTCCGTCTCCGCGCAGCCCTCCGTCTCCGCCTCCGCGCAGCCCTCCGCCCTTGCCCCGCGGAGCCTCCCGGCGAGCCCTCCGCCGAGCCCTCCGCCGCCGCCGGCCCGCGGAAGCGCGCCCGGCGGCCCGTGGCGCTGCTCGCCGCGGTGGCGATCGTCGCGGCGGCCGTCGGCGGCGGCACGGCCTACGGCATCCAGGAGCTGACCGGCGGCGACACCATGGCCTCCGCGTCGTCCGGCACCAGCGTGGTGCCCTCCAGCCAGAAGGGCACGGTCGCCGGGGTCGCCGAGGCGGTCGGCCCCAGCATCGTCGAGATCAAGGCGGCCACGAACGCCGAGTCCTCCACCGGCTCCGGCGTGATCATCACCGACGACGGCGAGATCGTCACCAACCACCACGTCGTCTCGGGCGCCTCCGCTATCAAGGTGCGGACCAGCGACGGCAAGGAGTACGACGCGGAGGTCGTCGGCACCGACAGCAGCAAGGACCTGGCGCTGATCAAACTCCGGGGCGCCTCCGGCCTGAAGGAGGCGACGCTGGGCGACTCCGACGGGCTGCGGGTCGGTCAGCAGGTCGTGGCCATCGGCTCCCCGAGGGCCTGACCGGCACCGTCACCAGCGGCATCGTCTCCGCCCTCGACCGCGACGTGACGGTCTCCACGGACGAGGGCCGGCAGCAGCCGGACGGCGGCTGGCCGTTCGAGTACGGCGGCCGGGAGTTCAACGGCGACACCGGGTCGTCCACCACGACGTACAAGGCGATCCAGACGGACGCCTCCCTCAACCCCGGCAACTCCGGCGGCGCGCTGATCGACATGAACGGCAACGTCATCGGCATCAACTCCGCGATGTACTCGTCGGCCGAGTCGTCCGCGAGCGCCGGCAGCGTCGGGCTGGGCTTCGCGATCCCGATCGACACGGTCAAGGCGGACCTGCCGAAGCTCCGGGCGGGCGCGGACGGCTGACACCGGAGCCCGCCCGGCGGACGACTTCCCGACGGCCTTCCCGGCGGACGACCCTCCCGACGGCCTCCCCAGTGGGCGGCCTCCCGACGGACGGCCCTCCCGAGGGACGACCGCCCCGGCCGGCGTCACGCCCCGGGCGGAACATGCGAGGCTGAAGAGCGTCAGCCTGCGTACGACCGTACGACACCACGGACCCGAGGACCGACGACCATGAGCCCCGCAGAAGGCGACCGTGACCGTGACACCCAGCGCATCCTGATCGTCGACGACGAACCGGCGGTGCGCGAGGCGCTGCAGCGCAGCCTCGCCTTCGAGGGCTACGACACCGAGGTCGCCGTCGACGGCGCGGACGCACTGGAGAAGACCGCGGCGTACCGCCCCGACCTGGTCGTCCTGGACATCCAGATGCCCCGCATGGACGGCCTCACCGCCGCCCGGCGCATCCGCGGCGCCGGCGACACCACCCCGATCCTCATGCTGACGGCCCGCGACACCGTCGGCGACCGGGTGACCGGCCTCGACGCCGGCGCCGACGACTACCTGGTCAAGCCCTTCGAGCTGGACGAGCTGTTCGCCCGGATCCGCGCCCTGCTGCGCCGCAGCTCGTACGCCGCCCAGGTGGCGGGCACGGCCGACGCGGACGACACGCTGGTCTTCGCCGACCTGCGCATGAACCTGGCGACGCGGGAGGTGACGCGCGGCGGGCGGCCGGTGGAGCTGACCCGCACCGAGTTCACCCTGCTGGAGATGTTCATGGCGCACCCGCGCCAGGTCCTCACCCGCGAGCAGATCCTGAAGGCCGTGTGGGGCTTCGACTTCGAGCCGACCTCCAACTCCCTCGACGTGTACGTGATGTACCTGCGCCGCAAGACCGAGGCGGGCGGCGAGCCGCGCCTCGTGCACACGGTCCGGGGCGTCGGCTATGTCCTGCGGCAGGGCGGCGCGGAATGAACCGTGTCGTCCGCCGCTACCGCGCGCTGCCCATCCGGGCACGGCTGTCGCTGCTGGTGGCGGCGGCGGTGGCGTTCGCGGTGGCGGCGGTGTCGGTGACGTGCTGGTTCCTGGTGCGGGAGCAGCTGAACACCCAGCTCGACGAGGAGCTGCGGAACAACGAGGTCAAGCCCGGGCTGCTGCGGGACATGCTGGCCAACTGCCAGCTCGCCGACCCGCAGGAGCTGTTCCAGCCGCCGAACTCGCCGATCGTCACGATCCTCTACTCCGACGGTTCCACCTGCGCCAACCCCGGCAACAAGGAGGTCCGCATCGACGCGGCCGACCTGGCCGTCGCCGACGGCCGGGAGACGACCGCGCTGCACACCTCGAAGACGACGGACGGCACCGAGGTGCGCGTCTACACGCGGCAGGTCCTCGAACGCAACACCCAGCAGATCCAGCCCGGCATCGCCGTCTCCGTCGCCAAGCCGCTGACGGAGGTCACCAAGCCGCTGTCCTCGCTGACCTGGATCCTGCTCCTCGTCTCCGGCATCGGCGTCGTCGGCGCCGGTGCCGCCGGCCTCGCGGTGGCCCGTACCGGTCTGCGTCCCGTCGACCGGCTCACCGAGGCCGTCGAGCACGTGGCCCGCACCGAGGACCTCGCGATCCGCATCCCCGTCGACGACGACAGCGAGGACGAGATCGCCCGGCTCTCCCGCTCCTTCAACTCGATGACGTCCTCCCTGGCCAGCAGCCGCGACCTCCAGCAGCAGCTGATCGCCGACGCCGGCCACGAACTGCGCACGCCGCTCACCTCCCTGCGCACCAACATCGAACTCCTCACCCGCAGCGAGGAGACCGGCCGCCCGATCCCGGAGGCCGACCGCAAGGCCCTCCTCGCCTCCGTGAAGGCGCAGATGACGGAGCTGGCCGCGCTGATCGGCGACCTCCAGGAGCTGTCCCGCCCGGACAC
Organism: Streptomyces sp. SW4; assembly: GCA_003248315.1. GTDB lineage: Bacteria > Actinomycetota > Actinomycetes > Streptomycetales > Streptomycetaceae > Streptomyces. Next base: position 2,453,943 of record QKWM01000004.1, on the reverse strand, counting down.
CGGCCAGCACACCGGCCGCACCCGCATCCTGGCCTGGCAGGACATCGTCGAGTCGGCCCTGCGCCGGGCCCGGCTGCGCGGCCCGGAGCTGACCATCACGGCCGACGTGCACCCCTGGTACGTGCGCGCGGAACCGGCCGCCTGGAACGCGCCGTCGTCAACGTCCTCGACAACGCCGTGAAGTTCAGCCCGCCGTCCGGCACGATCGACGTCCGCCTCGCCGACGGCGTCCTCACCGTCCGCGACCACGGCCCCGGCATCCCCGCCGACGAACTCCCCCACGTCTTCGACCGCTTCTGGCGCTCCCCGTCGGCCCGTTCCCTGCCCGGCTCGGGCCTGGGCCTGTCGATCGTCGCCCGGACCGTGCAGCAGGCCGGCGGCGAGGTGACCCTGTCCCCGGCGACGGACGACGCGGGCGGCACGGTGGCGACGATCCGCCTGCCGGGCGCACCGGTCCCCCACCGGACACGACACCCCCGAGGATCCCCCAAAACCCGCCCACCCCTGACCCGCGGCCCTCTCCGTCGCCCCTATCGGCCCTCCGGGGCCGGCTTCCGCAGCAACTCCGCGAGGCGCTCCCAGGCACCGGGGTCCGTCCCGTCGCCCAGCCTGTGGTGGTGGCCGGCCCGGGTGAAGGCGACCGGAACCGGCGGCGCTTCGAGACGCGCGGGCACGGTCAGGTCCGCGCGGGCGGCGCGGAGCGACGTGAGCTGGGTGACCAGACCCCGCAGCCGCCGACGCCGCACGGCGACGGATTCGAGAAGCTGGTTGTCGTAGTCGTGGGCGGTCATGTGGGGAACTCACCGAGCCGGCTGCGCTTCAGCAGGTGTTCCGGCAGGTACTCCGACACGACCTCGATGGGGCGGCCGGCGTCGTAGGCGAGGCAGGCGATCGCAAGGGGAGCAAGGGCCACGTCGCCGTCGCTCGTCTCCTGTCTTTCCGCGACATCCGCTGTCCAGTACTCCATGTGCAACTGGACGGCCTGGATGAGTGCCTCGTTGAACTTGTCGGGGTCCTGGCTGATGAACCGGTAGAACATGTTGATCGGCGGGTAGAGGATCTTGAGCACCAGCTCCCGGTCGACAAGACGGATCCGGTCCGGATCCGTCTTGTCGAACGCAGCAACCAGCTTCTCGCCCAGCCCCGGCCGCTCCAGCCAGTATGTCTGCAGCGCGTCGACCCAGTCGTAAATGTACTCCTCGAACACCGCACCCGAAGCGCGCAGCGTCTCGATCGGCACCTGGCAGAGCTGGGTCATCCTGTTCTGGTCACGGCAGATGACAGCCAGCCAGTAAGCGTCCAGCCAGGTGCCGGCGTCCACGAAGTGGGTTACACCCACCGCTGGGATCGACCGCACCTCGTGAGCGATCATGCACTCGACGGTGGACCCCTGTGGGGCGGTCGCCGAGGCGAAGAGGGCAGAGCCAATCTGCATGGCCATGACCCAGGCTTCCCAGGTTTCGAGCTTTTCGGCGGTGGGATCGAGTGAGCACTGGTTCTTGGCATTGTGCAGAGCACCTGCGAACGTCATGCCAAAGCTGTCCGGCCACTCCTCCAGTTCCTCAATGTCCGCGAGGACTCTCTAATTGAACTCCTGCCGAAGCCGGTCCGGGTCCGGATGCCCCACCTCTTCGTGCGGCCGGTGGATTCTTGTAGCCATGAACAGCTTCCTCATACGCTGATGTCAAACTGCTTCATCTCGTACCCAGCGCCCTGTCGGACACAGGTTGCAGACGCAACGTCACCGTGCCCTGAGTAGAGGGATCCGGCCAGTTCGGTGGCACCGCCGGGCGGACGTTCTACGGCTCAGTGCGGTCATGCGTGCGCCGGGCGGCCGGGCGGACCGGCCTCGGCGTCATCGGGATCCCGACACCACGCCGTCCAGCAACCGCCGTTCCGACTCCGTGAAGTGGGGTCCGGCCGGTCGGGGCGCAGGGGGCCGATCAGGGCGGTGAGCAGGACGTCCGGCTTGAGCAGCGAGGCGGGGGCGGCCTTCATCGCCAGGACGTCGGTCAGGGCCGTGGCGGCCCGGAAGGAACCGGTCGCCGTGCGGGACAGGCGGCCGACGTAGCGATGGAGGAGGCGGTCGACGACGCCGGGGGCCGCGCCGGTGGTCGTCGGGAAGTGGATGTCCTGGCCCACTGCCAGCGTCCACGCGGTGTGGACGGGCCGGGCCACCGCGCGCTGCGCCCGGCGCGCGAACCCCTCCGCCGGGCCCGCCGCGAGGAGCCTCCGCAGGGCGAGGGCCCCCTGTGCCGCCACGGGGATGCCCTGCGCGTACACCGGGTTGAACGACGCCACCGAGTCGCCCAGGGCCACCAGCCCTTCCGGCCAGACGGGCAGCCGCTCGTAGAAGTAGCGGTGGTTGGCCGTGCTGTGCGTGACGCTGACGTCGGTGAGCGGTTCGGCGCGGGCGACGAGGTCGGCCAGCACCGGGTGGCGCAGGGTGCGGGCGAACGGCTCGAAGGCGTCCGGGTCCCGGGTGGGCTGCCCGCCCGGCGCTCCCATCAGGCTCACGTGCCAGCGGTCCCCTCGATCGGCAGCAGGCCGCCGGCGTTCCCCGGCCCGGGCAGCCGGGGGTCGGCCTGGACGCCGACCACGGGCCAGCCGCGGGTGGGGCCGGGTGCGCGGTACATGCGGCTGGCGTAGACGAGTCCCGAGTCGATGCGCTTCTCGGCGAGGCCCGTGATGCCCAGCTCCCCAGCCACCGCGGCGTCCGCGTGGCGCGGCCGGACGCGTCGATCACCAGGTCGGCCCGCAGCTCGGCCTCCTCGCCGGCGGCGGTGCGGACCCGTACGCCCGTGACGGACCGGCGGTCCCCGAGGAGACCGACGGCTCTGGTGCCGGTGCGGACCGTGACCCGGGGATCGTCGAGCACCTGCTCCCGGACCACGTGATCGGTAAGATCGCGGCTCGCCGAGATGAGGAAGTGGGTGGCGCGCCGCCAGCGCCGGTACCAGCCCTCGGGCGAGCAGATCACCATGTCGGTGGTCATCGGGACCCGGTTGGCGCCCGCCGCCACGAGACGCTGCAGGGTGCCGGGCAGGAGGCTCTCGATGGCCTCGGCTCCGCCCTGGTGCAGGAAGTGGATGTGGGCGGCCTGCGGGACACCGGCCCGCGGGCCGGGCCCCGACGGCAGCTCGTGGGCCTCGACGATCTCCACGGAACCGACGTGGTCCCTGACCGCGGCCGCGGCGAGCATCCCGGCGATGCTGCCGCCGATGACGACGACCCGGCCGCCCCCACGACGCCGGCCCGGCGCCGGGCGGTCGGCTTCCGTCGGACGGACGGCATGCGTCGGGCGAGCGGCCTCCGCCGGCCGCGGGCTTCCGGCGGACATGCGGCTTCCGTCGGCCGCGGGGCTTCCTTCGGGCGTGGGGCTTCACTCATGGTGGGCGGCTTTCTGCCGGGGCGCGTGGCGAGGAGGGCCGGCGGTGTCCGCCACCAGGGGCAGCGAGGCACGCACCCCTGCGACGACGCCGGGAACGGTATGCGCGGCACTCCCCGCTTCAACGCCCATGCCGGGCCGGCGGGGAATGTCGGCCGAAACCCGGCCCCGCCGGTGGCCTGCGGTGGCCGGTGATGGCCGGTGATGGCCTGCGATGGCCGGTGATGGCCGGTGATGGCCTGCGAGGGACGGTGGCGGCCGACTACCGCCCGACCCTCACGCCCCCGCCCTCCAGGCGCACCCTGATGCCGTCCTTCTCGACGCGTACGTCCCGGACCCGCATCTCGCCCTGGGGCGGTTCGGGAGGGCGACGGCGAAGGAGAGACGGTCGGCGAGGGCGGGCGGGTGAGGCGGGTCAGGGCCTTCGGCAGGGAGGGGTCGAGACCGAGGCGGCGCAGGAGCCCGGGGTGGTCCAGAGCCAGGTCGAGGAGGTTGAGGCGCATCGCCTGGCGGACGAAGCGCGGGGTGCCGGTCAGTTCGGTCAGCCGGTCCTCGTTGCGCAGGGCCTCGCGCACGGCGGACGGCGGGACACCCAGGGCGCGGACGAGGGACGGCACCGACAGCAGGGCCCTGGCCTTCCCGGCCTCGCGGGCGAGGCGGGCCGTCGACTCCCGGGTCAGGTGCAGCCCTGCCCGGGACCGGTGCCGGGGCGGTACGTCGCCAGGTCGCCGATGTCCAGGCGCATGCCGCCGATCTCGGTGGCCAGGCCGCGGTCGCCCTCCTGCCGGATCCGGGCCTCGGCCCGCATCCGCACCTCGTGCCCGGCGACGGGGAGCGTGCCGCGGGCGACGACGCGGTCCCGCCCGGCGCCGGTGAACGTCACCTGGGAGGCGCCCAGTTCACGGTCGAGGTCCTCGAAGGACAGCAGCACCTCGCCGTCCAGCCGGGGCAGCCGGGCGCCGGTGACGGACGCCGGCCCGTCGCCCTCCAGTCGTACGTCGTGCGCGGTCGCCGACACCCGGGACAGCGAGACCCGGTCGGCGGCGACGTCCGGCACGGTCAGCCGGACGGTGTCCAGGCGCCGGTCGGCGAGTTGGGTGAGGAACGGGAAGCCGTCGATCTCCACCTCCGGCTCCGCCGCGAGGCCGAGCCGGTCCTCCAGGGCGCGGGCGGCACGGTGTTCGGCGTACAGCACCGCCCAGCGGTCGGCGAGGACGAGGAAGGCGGCGGCGGTCGCCACGACGACCAGCGCCTTGGCGGTCGCAGGAAGCCGGCCGAGCCGGCCGCGCCGCCGCCGTCGCCCGCCGCGCCGATGCACGGGCGGCGCCCACGGCGGCTCCTCGACGACACCGCCCGGGCCGGCTCCGGGACCGACTCCCGGACCACTGCCCGGACCGTGACCGTCACCGTCGCCATCGCCCAGGCCACTGCCCGAGCCGCCACCCGAGGCGCCCGCCGGGCTGCCACCCGAGGCGCCTGCCGGGCTGCCGCCCGAGGCGCCTGTCCGGCTGCCGCCCTCACGAAGCGGGCCGGTGAAGGACGCGCGGAGGAAGTCCTCCAACGGCGTCGGCTCCAGGGGCCCGTCGTCGAGCGCGGCGAGTTCCTCGTACGGGTTCCTCGGCTTCCTTCCGGGCAGGTCGGAGTACGTATGCGTCGCATTGCGGTGGGGGGTACGCATCGCCCAATCCGAACACGCGTACTGCCCCCACCCGCAACCCGAACCCCGGGTATGCGACCTAGTTCACGACCGTGATCCGGTCGGCCTAGTTCACGACCGTGATCCGGTCGGCCGCCGGCGGCTCGATCGGGTCGGACGCCGAGGAGTTGGCCGTCAGGTACTGCTCCAGCGCGGTGAGGTCGTCGGCACCGACCAGGTCGTTCGTGCCCTGACCCAGCGTCGGGAAGCCGTCGCCGCCGCCCGCGAGGAAGCTGTTCGCGGCGACCCGGTAGGTGGCCGCCGGGTCGATCGGGGCGCCGTTCAGCCGGATCGAGTCCGTCACCACGCGGTCGGCGCCCGTCTTCGTCAGGTCCAGCGTGTACGTCAGCCCGCGCGACACCTGGAGGATCTTCGGCGCGGCCTCGTTGGCCCCGCTCACCTGCTCCTTGAGCACCTGGATCAGCTGCGCGCCCGTGAGGTCCTGGAGGTTCACGGTGTTGGCGAACGGCTGGACCGTGAAGCCCTCGGCGTACGTCACGACGCCGTCGCCCTCACCGCCCTTGGCCGCGTACGTCAGCGACGCGCGGATGCCGCCCGGGTTCATCAGGGCCAGGTCGGCCTCGGGGTCCTTCTCCCGGGCGTGCGCCAGCTGCGCGTCGGCGATCAGGTCGCCGAGGGGGACTCGGTGCCGTCCTTGGAGATGTCGGCGGAGATGTAGCCGATCGGGCGGTTGCCGATGGGGGCGGCCAGGGTGTTCCACCGGTCGATCAGCGAGGTCATGTCGGGCGCCTTGGGGACGTCCCGCGTCACGACGTGGTTCGCGGACTTCACGGCGGTGCGGGCGATGTCGCCGGTCCACCGGTCGTAGGTCAGCGTGGTGTCGGTGTAGAGCCGGCCGAACGAGGCGGCCGAGGTCACCATGCGCGGCTTGCCCGCCGGGTCGGGGATGGTGCAGACGTAGGCCGCGTGGGTGTGGCCGGTGACCAGCGCGTCCACCTTCGGCGTGACGTTCTCGGCGATCTCGGCGATCGGGCCGGAGATGCCGTCGCCGGCGCCCGGGGAGTCGCAGTCGTAGTTGTAGTTGTTCGAGGCCGGGAAGCCGCCCTCGTGGACGAGCGCGACGATCGACTTCACGCCGCGCCGCTGGAGTTCCTTGGCGTACTTGTCGATCGTCTCGACCTCGTCCTTGAACGTCAGGCCCTTGACGCCGTCCGCGGAGACGACGTCGGGGGTGCCCTCCAGGGTGACGCCGATGAAGCCGACCTTGACGCCGTTCTTCTGCCAGATCCAGTACGGCTTGAGGATGGGCTTGCCGGTCTTCTCGTCGAGGACGTTCGCGGCGAGGTACGGGAAGTCGGCGCCCTCGAACTCCTCGTCGGTGTAGCAGCCGTCGGTGGGGTGGCAGCCGCCGTTCTGCAGGCGGGCCAGTTCCCTGGCGCCCTCGTCGAACTCGTGGTTGCCGACGGACGTCACGTCCAGGTCGAGTTGGTTGAGCGCCTCGATGGTGGGTTCGTCGTGGAACAGCCCGGACAGCAGCGGGAGGCGCCGACCATGTCGCCGCCGGCGGCGGTGATGGAGTACCGGTTGCCCTCGCGGCCTGGCGCAGATGTGTGGCGAGGTACTCGATGCCGCCCGCGTCGATCGTCTTCGTCGTGCCGTCGTGCTGGGCCTCGGTGACCCGGCCGGAGGAGCCGGCGGGCGGCTCCAGGTTGCCGTGCAGGTCGTTGAAGGAGAGCAGCTGGACGTCCTGGTAGCGGCCGGGCCAGGAGGCGTGGCCCTTGTCCTCCCCGCGCTGGCCGTCGCCGGCAGGACGGCGGCGGCGAGCGCGCCCGCGGTGACGGCACCGGCGGCGACCGCGAGGAGACGACGTCGCGTACGGCGTCTGCGGCGCGGGTCGTGCGGCTGTGCTGAGGTCGGCATGCGCCCCCCTGTGGGTCTGCGTCGAGTCGGACGGCCGAGGAGTCGGCCCGACGGCGCAGCCTAGGGTCAACGCGCGTAGCGCGGTAGGGGTTTCCGGTCACATCCCGGTATCCACCGGCCACCGGGCCGGGTGCGCGGGCGATTCCCGGGTGCCGCCACTTTTCCCGGCGGGCCCCTTACTCTCGTACGCATGAGCAGCGACGACATGACGGGGCCCGGCCGCACCCGCTCGATCGAGACGTACGCCGAACTCACCGCGGAGCAGACCGAGGCCGTCCTCGCCCTGCTCGCCGAGGCCGCCCGGTACGACGGTCAGCAGGCCGTGTCCGAGCAGGGCCGGCTGCAACTGCGCGGCGGGGCCCGCGAGGGCGTCTCACACCTGCTGCTCAGCAACGGCGAGAACGACATCGTCGGCTACGCCCAGCTCGAGGACACCGATCCGGTGGAGCCGCCGGCCGCCGAGCTGGTCGTCCACCCCTCGCACCGGGGCGCGGCCACGGCCGGGCGCTCGGCTCGGCGCTCCTCGCGGCGTCCGGCAAGCGGCTGCGGGTGTGGGCGCACGGCGGCCATTCGGCGGCGCGGCACCTGGCGCAGGTGCTCGGGCTGACCCTGTTCCGGGAACTGCGGCAGATGCGGCGGCCGTTGGCGGACTTCGTACTGCCCGAGCCGGTGCTGCCGGAGGGGGTGACCGTGCGGACGTTCGTGCCCGGGCAGGACGACGCGGCCTGGCTGGCCGTCAACGCGGCGGCGTTCGCCCACCATCCCGAGCAGGGGGCGCTGACGCAGCGGGACCTCGACGACCGGAAGGCCGAGCCGTGGTTCGACCCGGCCGGCTTCTTCCTGGCCGAGCGGGCCGGCGAGCTGATCGGCTTCCACTGGACCAAGGTGCACGCGGCGGAGGGCCTGGGCGAGGTCTACGTCCTCGGCATCCGGCCCGACGCCCAGGGGGGCGGGCTCGGCAAGTCCCTGACGACGATCGGGCTGCGGCACCTGGCGGGGCTGGGGCTGCCCACGGCGATGCTGTACGTCGACGCCGACAACAAGGCGGCGGTGTCGGTGTACGAACGCCTGGGCTTCACCACCCACGAAACGGACCTGATGTACCGCACAGAATCCTGACCGGCTGAGGCCGGGGACGTCACGCAGCCCGACATTGACGGCGAACCGCCCGCGCCTTGCTCACCCCTCCCTCGCCGACAAACCACCCACCCGGCGTTCCAGCTGAGGCCGGGGGCGTCACGCAGCCCGGCGTTCACGGGGCGCCGCCCGCGCCCACCCGTGCCGCCCCAGCGGCACGACTGCCCGCGGCTGGGCGGGGCGGGCCGGCGCCCGCGGCTGGGTGGGCGGGCCCGCGCGCGGCTGGACGGGGCAGCGGCGGCACGCGACAGGGTCGACGGGAGGCTGCGGCAGGGCGGGGCGGCAGTCTGCGGCTGAGTGGGTGGCTGGCCGCGGCTGGGCGGGGCAGCGGCGGCCCGCGACAAGGTGGGCGGGAGGCTGCGGCAGGGCGAGGCTGCGGCTGAGTGGGTGGCTGGCCCCGGCTGGGCGGCAGCCTGCGGCTGGGGTGGGGGGCGTTCGTGCGTTGTCCGTCGGCGGTGCCTGCGCCCGCGTACGGCGTGGAGGGGGTGGGGTGGGGGGTGTGCGCCCGCAGGGACGTCGCGAGAGAGCGGGCGGTGCCCTTGCAACCGACGGGTTTCGCGGCGTTCCGAGGACGTACACCCCCGCCCCACCCCCGACCCACCCACCGCCCCGCACCGCACCCGCACCCGCACCCGCGATCCGCCCCCGCTATCCCGCACGTCACGTCCCCGTAACCATCGATTCAGACGAGCTTGCGACGCTCGCCGAATGAAGCCCGTCGTGCCAGAGCCGTCGCCACCCCCGCAGGGGGGCGCGGAAAGCAACGGAGACGCCCGCGCGGCCACCGCGCTCCCGCCCGCGCTTTCCGACGCGCCCGTCATGCTCGCGGCGCGGAACAATGGGTCCATGAGCCAGTCGAAGACCCAGGCCGAGGCCCACCCGCAGCAGCCCCCGCACGCCCAGGGCCTGCAGGGACCGCAGCACCCCCAGCCCTCCGTGGGCTCCATCGCCGCCCACCGCCCCCACACGGTCGCGGCCACGGTCTCCGACCTGGAACCCGACATCGACGCCGACCTCGACGCGTACGAGGAGTCGGAGGAGTCCCAGGCCGGCGGCGCCCAGCTCCCGCAGGGCCGCTTCCTGGACCGCGAACGCAGCTGGCTCGCGTTCAACGAACGCGTCCTCGAACTCGCCGAGGACCCCCACACCCCCTCCTCGAGCGCGCGAACTTCCTCGCGATCTTCGCCAGCAACCTCGACGAGTTCTTCATGGTCCGCGTCGCCGGCCTCAAGCGCCGCATCGCGACCGGCGTCGCCACCCGCTCCGCCTCCGGACTCCAGCCCCGCGAGGTGCTGGAGATGATCTGGGCCCGCTCCCGCGAGCTCATGGCCCGGCACGCCGCCTGCTTCCACGAGGACGTCGCCCCGGCCCTCGCCGACGAGGGCATCCACCTGGTCCGCTGGAACGAGCTGACGGAGAAGGAGCAGGCCCGCCTGTTCACCCTCTTCCGGCACCAGATCTTCCCGGTGCTCACACCCCTCGCCGTCGACCCGGCCCACCCCTTCCCCTACATCTCGGGCCTCTCCCTCAACCTCGCGGTCGTCGTCCGCAACCCGGTCACGGGCCACCGCCACTTCGCCCGCGTCAAGGTCCCCCGCTCCTCTCCCGCTTCCTCGAAGCGTCCCCGGGCCGCTACGTCCCCCTGGAGGACGTGATCGCCGCCCACCTCGAGGAACTGTTCCCCGGCATGGAGGTCCTGGAGCACCACGCCTTCCGCCTCACCCGCAACGAGGACCTGGAGGTCGAGGAGGACGACGCCGAGAACCTGCTCCAAGCCCTGGAGAAGGAGCTCATGCGGCGCCGCTTCGGCCCGCCCGTCCGCCTGGAGGTCGAGGAGTCGATCGACCGGGAGGTCCTCGACCTGCTCGTCCGCGAGCTGAAGATCAGCGAGGCGGAGGTCTACCCCCTCCCGGGCCCCCTGGACCTCACCGGCCTCTTCCGCATCGCCGGCCTGGACCGCCCCGAGCTGAAGTACCCGAAGTTCGTCGCCGGGACCCACCGCGACCTCGCCGAGGTCGAGTCGGCGTCCCCGCCGGACATCTTCGCCGCGCTGCGCAGCCGGGACGTGCTCCTGCACCACCCGTACGACTCCTTCTCGACGTCCGTGCAGGCGTTCCTGGAGCAGGCGGCGGACGACCCGGACGTGCTGGCGATCAAGCAGACGCTGTACCGGACGTCCGGCGACTCCCCGATAGTCAACGCGCTGATCGACGCGGCCGAGGCCGGCAAGCAGGTGCTGGTGCTGGTCGAGATCAAGGCCCGCTTCGACGAGCACGCCAACATCAAGTGGGCCCGCAAGCTGGAGGAGGCGGGCTGTCACGTGGTCTACGGCCTGGTCGGCCTCAAGACGCACTGCAAGCTGTCGCTCGTCGTGCGCCAGGAGGGCGAGACCCTTCGCCGCTACAGCCACGTGGGCACGGGCAACTACCACCCGAAGACGGCCCGCCTCTACGAGGACCTGGGCCTGCTCACCGCGGACCCGCAGGTCGGCGCGGACCTGTCCGACCTGTTCAACCGGCTCTCCGGCTACTCCCGCCGCGAGACCTACCGCCGCCTGCTCGTCGCGCCGAAGTCGCTGCGCGACGGCCTGGTCTCCCGGATACACAAGGAGATCCAGCACCATCGCGCCGGCCGCCCGGCGTACATCCGCATCAAGGTCAACTCGATGGTCGACGAGGCCGTCATCGACGCGTGCTACCGCGCCTCGCAGGCCGGCGTGCCGGTCGACGTCTGGGTGCGGGGCATCTGCGCCCTGCGCCCCGGCGTGGCGGGCCTGTCGGAGAACGTCCGGGTCCGCTCCGTCCTCGGCCGGTTCCTGGAACACTCGCGCGTGTTCGCCTTCGGGAACGGCGGGGAGCCGGAGGTGTGGATCGGCAGCGCCGACATGATGCACCGCAATCTCGACCGCCGTATAGAGGCGCTGGTCCGGGTCACCGACCCGGCCCACCGGGCGGCCCTGAACCGACTGCTGGAGACCGGCATGTCGGACACCACCGCGTCCTGGCACCTCGGCCCGGACGGGGAGTGGACCCGGCACGCGACGGACGCGGACGGCCAGCCCCTGCGCAACATCCAGGAGATGCTCATAGACGCCCGGAGGCGCCGGCGTGGCACAGCAGCACCTTGACCCGACCGATCCCGCGGCCGAGCCGGTGGGGGTGGACGCCCTCGCGGACTACCTGCGGGCCCAGGCCACGGAGTTCCTGCGGGCCCTGCGCCAGCACCGTGAGTCGGGCGCGGGCGCACACGGCGTGAACGGCTCGGAGGGGTCCGTGGACGCGGCCCGCGCCCTGCGCCGGGCGGCCCGCAGGATCAGCGGCACCCTGCACACCTTCCAGGCGGTGCTGGACGCCGACTGGGCGGAGAGCATGCGCCCGGAGCTGGCCTGGCTGTCGGGGACGCTGGCCCTGGAGCACGCGTACGCGTCCCGGCTGGAGCGGCTGCTCCAGGCCCTGCACCGGCTGTCGGGCTCGTCGGCGTTCCCCGCCCAGTCGACGCGTCCCCCGGCTCCGTCACCTCGCCCCCCGGCCTCGGCGCGCCCGCCCGCCCAGCCCGCGGACCGGAGTGCGGGCGCGGACGGCGACGCCGGGCCCGGCGCGGCGCACCCGGCCGCGGCGGACCGCGGCAACCTGACCGTGGGCGCGGCGAAGGCGGGCGCGCTGCTGGACCGCCGGCTGACGCTCGCCCGGACCCGGGCGCATTCCACGGCGCTCCAGGCGCTGGGCTCCTCCCGCTTCCACGCGGTGGCCGACAAGGTGGCGGTGCTGGCCAGCGAGGTCCCGCTGGCGACCGGTACGGGCGCCGCGGCCGGCCGGGCCCGTCCGGCGGCGGCCGATCTGCGTCCCCTGGCGGCGGCCGCGGCGGAGCGCCTGGCGGACGCGGTGGCGGCGCTGCCGCTGATCACCGCGGGCAGCCCGTACAACGCGGAGGCGCTGGTGTACGGCCTGTCCCCGGACCCGGCCCCGCACCCGCAGGACGCGCCCTGGCACCAGGTCCGGCTGCTGCTGCGGCTGCACCGCTACGCCCGCGAGGTGCTGCTCGGCCAGGACGCCCCGGTCGACGTCCGGCTGCTGGCCGCCGGGCAGGCCCTGGACCGGCACCGGGACGCCTCCGAGGCGGCCGCGGCGGCGGCGCAGGCGGCCCGTACCCCGCGCATCGCCCCGGCGACGGCGTACGCGCTCGGGGTGCTCCACGCCGACCAGCGGCACGAGGTGGAGGCGGCGCGGTACGCGTTCCAGAGCTGCTGGCGCAAGGAAACGGTCGGCACATGACACCCCCCGAACCACCAGACACCGGCGAAACACCAGGCACCCACAAAGCACCAGGCACCCGGGAATCGCCAGGCACCCCCACCACCCCGAACCCCCGTCCTGGCGGCCGGCTGCGTCCTGTGGCGCCGGTCGCCGGTGCACGGCGGGATAGAGATCTGCCTGGTCCACCGGCCGAAGTACGACGACTGGTCGCACCCGAAGGGGAAGCTGAAGCAGGGCGAGGACCCGCTCGCCGGCGCCCTGCGCGAGGTGGCCGAGGAGACGGGCTGCACGGCCGTACCGGGCGCCGAGCTGCCGACGGTGTCGTACCCGGTGGCGGGCCGGCGCAAGGAGGTCCGCTACTGGGCGGCGGAGGCCGTCGGGGGCGATTTCACGCCGACCGACGAGGTGGACCGCGTCCTGTGGCTGCCCCCGACGCCGCCCGGGCACGCCTCACGCAGCCGAGGGACGCCGACCTCGTAGCGGCCCTGTCGGCCGCGCTGCGCCTGGGTTGACGACCCCTGTCGGAACCCAGCCCGGCCCTGCCGGAACGCAGCCCGGCCCTGCCGGAACACAGCCCCCTGCCGGAACAAAGCCCGGCCCTGCCGGAACAAGCCACACCCGGCCCCGCCGGAACACAGCCCGCCCCCGCCGAAACACAGCCCGCCCCGCCGGAACAAGCCGCACCCGGCCCCGCCGCGAGGAGTCGTCCGGTCCCGTCCGGAATCTCCCGTGTCCTCGACGTAAGCGTTCCGTGACCTCACCGCACTGTCCCCAGGGGTTCACCCCTCGTTCATTTACGCCCACAGGCGGCTTCACCTGTTCTGCCTAATTTCGGCCTTACCCGATACGGGCGCATCCCGAAAACGCGTGCGTATCGCCCACTCCTCGCACGCCGCCGATCAGGACGGCGGCTCCTGGAAGGAACTCCCTCAAGTGAAGCTTCAGCGCATGAACCGGCGGGCCCTCGCTCTCGGTGCTCTTGCCGTCTCCGGCGCCCTGGCCCTCACGGCGTGCGGCTCCGACGAGACGGGCGGGGCACCGGCGACGCTTCCGCGAGCACGCAGGCCGGCAACATCAAGTGCGACGACGCCCAGGGCCAGCTGCAGGCCTCCGGCTCCTCCGCACAGAAGAACGCCATCGACGCCTGGGTCAAGCAGTACTCGGCGGCGTGCAAGGGCGTGCAGGTCAACTACAACCCGACCGGATCGGGCGCCGGCGTCACCGCGTTCCTCCAGGGCCAGACCGCCTTCGCCGGCTCGGACTCGGCGCTGGAGCCCGAGGAGATCGAGCAGTCGAAGAAGGTCTGCAAGGACGGCCAGGCCATCGACCTGCCGATGGTCGGCGGCCCGATCGCCGTCGGCTTCAACGTCCCGGGCGTGGACTCCCTCGTCCTGGACGCGTCGACGCTGGCCAAGATCTTCGACAGCAAGATCAAGAACTGGAACGACCCGGCGATCGCCAAGCTCAACCCCGACGCCAAGCTGCCGAACCTGAAGATCCAGGCCTTCCACCGCTCGGACGAGTCCGGCACCACGGACAACTTCACCACGTACCTGAAGGAAGCCGCCCCAAGGACTGGTCGTACGAGCCGAGCAAGTCCTGGGAGGCCGAGGGCGGCCAGTCCGCGCAGGGCTCCTCCGGTGTCGCCCAGCAGGTCAAGCAGACCGCCGGCGCCATCTCCTACATGGAGCTGTCCTACGCCAAGGACGGCATGAAGACGGTCGACATCAAGACCGAGGCCCCGAGCCGGCCAAGGCCACCGTCGAGAACGCCACCGCGGCCATCGGCGCCGCCAAGGTCGTCGGCCAGGGCAAGGACCTCGCGCTGGAGCTGGACTACACCCCGTCCGCCGAGGGCGCCTACCCGATCGTCCTGGTGACGTACGAGATCGTGTGCGACAAGGGCAACAAGGCGGAGACCCTGCCCACCACCAAGTCCTTCCTCAACTACGTCGCCTCCGAGGACGGCCAGGCCCTGCTGGCCGACGCGGGCTACGCCCCGATGCCCGAGGAGATCATCACCAAGGTCCGCGAGACCATCTCGGGCCTGAGCTGACCCGAGTGTGCGGTCCGGTCCCCGGACAGGGACCGGACCGCACCGTCCGGTGCACCGCCGCCAGGAGCCTTCCGACACGGAACACGGCTCCGCCCGAGCCGCCGTCGCACATGACACGGCTCCGCAGACCGGAGAACCCGATGGACACATCTACACAGACCACCACAGCACCCCAGACACCCCAGCCGTCCGTGACCGTGGACAAGCGCGCGGCACGCGGCGCCACCCGCCCCGGTGACCGGGTCTTCCTCGGGCTCTCCCGCGGGTCCGGCATCCTGGTACTGGTGATCATGGCCGCCATCGCGGCCTTCCTGACCTACCGCGCCCTGCTCGCCATCGGCGAGAACGAGGCGAACTTCTTCACCAGCTTCGAGTGGAACCCGAGCGGGATCCCGCCGAAGTTCGGCATCGCGGTGCTCGCCTTCGGCACCATCGTGTCGTCGATCATCGCCATGGTCATCGCCGTCCCGATCGCGGTCGGCATCGCCCTCTTCATCACCCACTACGCCCCGCGCAAGCTGGGCGGCCCCATCGCGTACGTCATCGACCTGCTCGCCGCGGTGCCGTCCATCGTCTACGGCCTGTGGGGCGCCCTCGTCCTCGTACCGCACCTGGACGGCCTGTACGGCTGGCTGGACGAGTACCTCGGCTGGACCGGCGTCCTCGAGTGGCACGGCGGCGCCCCGCGCTCGCTGTTCACCGTCGGCATCCTGCTCGCGATCATGATCCTGCCGATCATCACCAACGTGAGCCGCGAGGTCTTCCGGCAGGTCCCGCGGATGCACGAGGAGGCGGCCCTGGCCCTCGGCGCCACGCGCTGGGAGGTCATCCGCATGTCGGTGCTGCCGTTCGGCCGCTCCGGCGTCATCTCCGCCTCGATGCTCGGCCTCGGCCGCGCCCTCGGCGAGACGATGGCCGTCGCCATGGTGCTCTCCCCGAGCTTCGACATCAGCGCCAGCCTGCTCGACCCGGGCGGCGGCACCTTCGCCCAGAACATCGCCAGCAAGTTCAACGAGGCCACCGTGATGGGCCGGGACGCGCTGATCGCCTCCGGTCTGGTGCTCTTCGTCATCACGCTGCTGGTCAACGGCGCGGCCCGTCTGATCATCGCCCGCCGCAAGGAGTACTCGGGGGCCAACGCATGAGCCACGCATCCCTCACCGACAAGCGCCCCAGCTCCCTGCGCGGCGCCACGCTGCCCAAGTGGTTCCCCTGGGCGGTCGCCGCGGGCTCCGTCGCGGCGGGCCTCGGCATCAGCGCCGCGGCCGGCCTGGACAGCAGCATCCAGTGGGCGCTGATCGCCGCGGCCCTGTTCGTCCTCGGCTCGTACGGCATCTCCGCCCGCGTCGAGGGCGGCCGGCAGGCCAAGGACCGCACCGCGACCAGCCTCGTCTGGGTCGCGTTCATCATCGCCGTCATCCCGCTGGCCTCCCTGGTCTGGGAGACCGTCAAGCGCGGCGTGAAGGTCCTCGACGGGTACTTCCTGACCCACTCGATGGGCATCGTCGCCGACACCGAGCCCGGCGGCGGCATCTACCACGCCATCCTCGGCACCCTGGAGCAGGTCGGCCTGGCCACCCTGATGTCCGTGCCGATCGGCGTGCTGACCGCGATCTACCTCGTCGAGTACGGCCGCGGCAAGCTCGCCAAGGCCGTGACCTTCTTCGTCGACGTCATGACGGGCATCCCGTCGATCGTCGCCGGTCTGTTCATCCTCAGCGTCTGGATCCTGATGCTGAACATGGGCCCCTCCGGCTTCGCCGGCTCGCTGGCCCTGTCGATCCTGATGATCCCGGTGGTCGTCCGCTCCACCGAGGAGATGCTCAAGCTCGTCCCGAACGAGCTGCGCGAGGCGTCGCTGGCGCTGGGCGTGCCGAAGTGGCGGACCATCCTGAAGGTGGTCCTGCCGACCTCGCTCGGCGGCATCACGACGGGCGTCATGCTCGCGATCGCCCGCATCACCGGCGAGACGGCCCCCGTCCTGCTGCTGGTCTGGGTCACGAACTTCATCAACGCCAACCCGTTCCAGGACCCGCAGGCGTCGCTGCCGATGTACATCTACCTGCAGTACGCCAACAGCGGCGGCTCCGGCGCGGCCTACGACCGTGCCTGGGCGGCGGCCCTGACGCTCATCGCGTTCATCATGATCCTCAACCTGGTGGCCCGCGGCATCGCCCGCTGGAAGGCCCCGAAGACCGGTCGCTGACGCGGCCAGAGTCAGTACCGTCAGCGACCCGAAAGAAGCAGTGATTCACATGGCCAAGCGCATCGATGTCAGCGGCCTCAACGCCTACTACGGCTCCTTCCTGGCCATCGAGGACATCTCGATGACCATCGAACCCCGCTCCGTCACGGCCTTCATCGGCCCGTCCGGCTGCGGCAAGTCCACGTTCCTGCGCACGCTCAACCGCATGCACGAGGTCACGCCCGGCGGGCGGGTCGAGGGCAAGGTCATGCTCGACGACGAGAACCTCTACGGCGCCGGGATCGACCCGGTCGCCGTGCGGCGCGAGGTCGGCATGGTCTTCCAGCGGCCGAACCCGTTCCCGACGATGTCGGTGTACGACAACGTGGCGGCGGGGCTGCGGCTGAACGGCAAGTACAAGAAGTCCGAGCTGGACGACGTCGTGGAGAAGTCGCTGCGGGGCGCGAACCTCTGGAACGAGGTGAAGGACCGCCTGAACAAGCCGGGCTCCGGTCTCTCCGGCGGTCAGCAGCAGCGTCTGTGCATCGCGCGGGCGATCGCGGTGGAGCCGAACGTGCTGCTCATGGACGAGCCCTGCTCGGCCCTGGACCCGATCTCGACCCTGGCGATCGAGGACCTGATCGGTGAGCTGAAGGAGCGCTTCACGATCGTCATCGTGACGCACAACATGCAGCAGGCGGCGCGTGTCTCGGACCGCACCGCGTTCTTCAACCTCGCGGCGGTCGGTCAGCCGGGGAAGCTGATCGAGATCGACGAGACGGAGCGGATCTTCTCCAACCCGTCGGTCCAGGCGACGGAGGACTACATCTCCGGCCGCTTCGGCTGATCCGCCGCCACCCTCGATCCCCTCGCGGTGCTGCATGGCGGTGCCACCGCGAGGCACGGCCCGCCTCCGGCTCCCGGAGGCGGGCCTTCCCTTCCCCGGCGAAACGACGACGGCCGCGGCGGCGGGTGGGGTCGGGGCGGGTGGGGTCGGGGGCGGGCTGGGGGGTGTCCGTCCTCGGAACGCCGCGAAACCGTCCCTCAGAACAAGAACCGCTGTTGCCTCGCGACGCCCCTCCGGGCGAACACCCCCCACCCCACCCCCTCACGTAGCCGCCCAGCCGCGGGCAGTCGTGCCGCTGGGGCGGCACGGGTGGGCGCGGGCGGCACCCCGCAAACGCCGGGCAGCGCAACACCCCCGACCTCAGCGCCAACGCCGGGCACGCGCTCGACTGCCGGATGCTCTCGCAGGGCCGGCGGGCGGCTCCCCGCCCAGCCGCGGGCAGTCGTGCCGCTGGGGCGGCACGGGTGGGCGCGGGCGGCACCCCGCAAACGCCGGGCAGCGCAACACCCCCGACCTCAGCGCGAACGCCGGGGGCCTGGCGAACCGCCGGAGGGGAACCGGGACGCGTCCTACAGGAACGCCAGCTTCACGATGCCGAAGGACACCGCGGCGACCACCGCCGCCGCCGGCATCGTGATGAACCACCCGAGGATGATGTTCCGCGCAACCCCCCACCGCACGGCATTCACCCGCTTCGTCGCCCCGACCCCCATGATCGAGGACGTGATGACATGCGTCGTGGAGATCGGCGCGTGGAACAGGAACGCCGACCCGAACATGATCGACGCCCCGGTCGTCTCCGCGGCGAACCCCTGCGGCGGATCCAACTCGATGATCTTCCGCCCCAGCGTCCGCATGATCCGCCAGCCACCCGCGTACGTCCCGAGCGACAGCATCACCGCGCAGGCGACCTTCACCCACACCGGAATGGGATCGCCGTAGTCCTCGACATCGGCGATGACCAGCGCCATCACCACGATGCCCATCGTCTTCTGGGCGTCCTGCAGACCGTGCCCGAGCGCCATGCCGGCCGCGGACACCGTCTGCGCGATACGGAACCCGCGCTTGGCCTTGTGCGGATTGGCCCGCCGGAAGATCCACAGGATCACGGTCATGACCAGATACCCGGCGACCAGCCCGATCACCGGCGACACGAACATGGGATGACGATCTTGTCGACCACCCCGTGCCAGTAGACGGACGTCCCCCGGCGAGCGCCGCGCCCACCATGCCGCCGAACAGCGCGTGGGAGGAGGACGAGGGCAGGCCGAAGTACCAGGTGATCAGGTTCCAGACGATCGCGCCGACGAGCGCGGCGAACAGGATCCCCATGCCCGTCGAGCCCTCGGGCGTCTCGATCAGGCCCTCACTGACGGTCTTGGCGACCCCGGAGCCGAGGAACGCGCCGGCGAGGTTCATCACGGCCGCCATGGCGAGCGCCACCCGAGGGTCAGCGCCCGCGTCGACACCGACGTCGCGATCGCGTTCGCCGAGTCGTGGAAGCCGTTCGTATACGTGAAGAAGAGCGCGACCCCGATGGTCACGACCAGAGCGAAGGTGTCCATGGACGCGCCTCAGGACTCCTTGACCGCGATGGTCTCCACCGTGTTCGCCACGTGCTCGAACGCGTCCGCCGCCTCTTCCAGCACGTCCACGATCTGCTTGAGCTTCAGGACCTCGATGGCGTCGTACTTGCCGTTGAAGAGGTGCGCGAGCAGCTTGCGGTGGATCTGGTCGGCCTGGTTCTCCAGCCGGTTGACCTCGATCCAGTACTCGGTGAGGTTGTCCATGGTCCGCAGGTTCGGCATGGCCTCGGCGGTCAGCTCGGCCGCCCGTGCCAGCACCTCGATCTGCTGCTCGACGCCCTTGGGCAGTTCCTCGATGTTGTAGAGGACGACCAGGTCGACGGCCTCCTCCATGAAGTCCATGATGTCGTCGAGGGACGACGCGAGGGAGTAGATGTCCTCACGGTCGAACGGCGTGATGAACGAGGAGTTCAGCTGGTGGAAGATCGCGTGCGTGGCATCGTCACCTGCGTGTTCGGCGGCCCGCATACGCTCTGCGATCTCGGCCCGGGCGGATGCGTCCGCCCCGAGCAGTTCCATCAGGAGTTTCGAGCCGGTGACGATGTTGTCCGCGGAGGCGGCGAACATGTCGTAGAAGCTCGTCTCCCTGGGGTCAGACGAAAGCGCACGTGGGGTCCTCTATGTGCATCGGTTTCGGTCAGGCTGATGCTAGGCGCATCATCCGGCCACGGCTAACGGGCCGTCCACCAGTGTCGCCCATCAGGCAGAGTGATGAGCAGGGGGGCGGTCCGGGACGTCGACTTCACCGGCCCCCTACCCCGAGAGGTTCGTTACCATATACCCGGCAGGGGTATGTCTCCGGCTATCTGTCCGCAATCTGCACAACCAGGAGGACGCGATGACGACCACCGAGGCCGGCGCCGGTGCGCCCTCCCCCGTGGTGACCGACCACGACCGCGGTGTGCACGGCTACCACAAGCAGAAGGACGAGCACCTCAAGCGGCTGCGCCGCATCGAGGGCCAGATCCGCGGCCTGCAGCGGATGGTCGACGAGGACGTCTACTGCATCGACATACTCACCCAGGTCTCGGCCTCCACGAAGGCCCTGCAGTCCTTCGCCCTCCAGCTCCTGGAGGAGCACCTGCGCCACTGCGTGGCCGACGCGGCCGTCAAGGGCGGCGACGAGATCGACGCGAAGGTGGAGGAGGCCACGAAGGCGATCGGCCGCCTACTGCGCACCTGAGCCGTCGCCCCCGCGCTCCCGCTCCTCGGCCACCTTGAGCACCTCGTCGATGCTCTCCAGACTGAGCCGCTCACGGGCGGCCGAGGCGGCGATGATCAGCTCGCCGCACAGTTCGATCTCGGCGAGGGCCACGTGGTCCTGAACTGCCGTACCGCCCACCGGAGCCACGCGCGTCACCTCTTCTCTGCCGTCACCGGCTTCCTAGAGTAGGGAGCGGTCTACGCACCGCGCATGGCACGGACGGGCTAGTTCTCGACACCCGCCTCTTCGGCGATCTTGCCCGCGTAGATGTCGTCCTCGTCCGGCAGCCGTACGGCGACGGGGGCGCCGAAGTCGTACAGCAGCGTGGTGGAGGCGACGGCGACGGTTCCCTCCGATCCGCCGTTGACGAAGCTGAAGCGGTGCCTGATCTTGCGGATCCGGCCCTCGTCGTCCAGGTAGACGTCGAAGGGCACCTCGGCGGTGGCGAACCCTTTCGCCGCCGCGGCCAGCGCCTTCCTGTTCCCCTCCGAGGCGTCCCGCGCCGCCCGGGCCAGATCGGCCTTCCCCGGTAGTGCCGCACGCGCGTGCCCGCGACCTCCGTCTCGCCGACGTACGTCGCCGTCCGCGCCCCGCGCAGCACCTCGGCGGCGGCGAACGGATCGGTCACCCCGCCGGTGACCAGGTTGCCGTCGGACAGCGAGGCGGTCTCCACCCGCACCCACTTGTCGGCGGGCACCCCCGCGCCCCGGTTCTTCATGTACAGGGCGCCGGGCGCGAGCAGCTCGGTGATCGGCCGGCGGTCGCTCTTTCCGGCCGGGTCCTGCGGCAGCAGCACCTTCAGCCGCCCCAGCCGCCGCTCGAAGTCGTACGCGCCCTCGCCGCGGATCGTCACCCGGGTGCCGCCGCTGGCCATCTCCATCGACGTACGGGCCTTGGAGCTGCCGGCCTCGACGAGCCGGTCGGCGGCCCGGTGCAGCACGGCGACCGCGTCCCGCCCCCGTCCGTCCTGGGCCGCGGCACCCTCGCCGGAGCATCCGCACAGCGCCCCCACGCCGACGCAGGCCGCGACCCCCGCGACCACGCCGGCGCCCCGCATCCTCACCCGTCCCATCGCCCGCATACCCCAGCCGTCACGTCCGTCCCGGGCCGCCTGCCGCCCGGTTAACGACGGCCGGGCGACCCCGGTAACGTGGACGGCGTGGCGCAGCAGGAGGGACTCGACGTTCCCCGGGACCTCCCGGAACACAGCACGACGACGATCGAGCGGGGCCCGTTCTGCCTGGCCGCCTGCACCTGCGGCTGGCGCGGCCCGGCCCGCAGGGCGAGGAGCCAGGCCCGCACGGACGCCAGGACCCACGCCCCGCCCCCGGCCTGACCGCGGACGGCGGCAGGCGGCACGGGGTGGGCGCCGGACGAAGACCGTCGAAGACCGCCGAAGGCTACGCGGCCAGGTCCCGCTCCTCCGCCTCAGGGGAGGACGCCCGCTCCTTGCGCGCCCCGGGGATCACGGCGTCCCGTCCCCCGTACGGCGATCGCCCCCGCGCGCTGATCAGCCATCCCACCCGCGGCGACCGCTCGATCGCCTTCGTCAGCGGCGTCAGCAGCGCCATGGCCACCGGCGACAGCAGCAGCGCCACCGCCGTGCCGAGCGCGAACCCGCCGATGACGTCGGTCGGGTAGTGCACGCCCATGTAGACCCGGCAGAACCCGCCCAGCAGGCCCAGCAGGATGCCGACGAGGCCGAACTTCCGGTTGGCGACGAACAGCGCGACGCCCATCGCCATGGTGAGCGTGGCGTGGTCGCTCACGAAGGAGTAGTCGTTCTTGCCGGCGACGAGCACTTCTAGCCCGTCGTGCGTGTAGAAGGGGCGCGGCCGTTCGACGAAGCCCCGTATCGGCACGTTGACCAGCACCGCGATGCCGGCCGCGAGCGGCACCCACACCAGCGCGGCCACGGACGCCGCGGCGTCCTCCCCGCCCCGGCGCCGCACGGACCACCAGCACCACAGCACCATCAGCACCATGGCGAGGAGCAGCCCGTACTCGCCCACGAACTCCATGACCCGGTCGAACCAGTGCGGCGCGTCCTTGGCCAGGCCATTGATGTCGTAGAGCAGCTCGACGTCGGGGTTCGACCCGGATTCGGCGAGTCCAGCCATGTGCTGCGGCCCCTTCGTCCTCACTGTCTCCTCGGCGCACCCTTGTGCACGCCGCTCTCCTGCCACCCCGTGGTTGTAGATCCGCTCGGTCCGCACACCTACGACAACAGGAACGCACGGTCCCCATTGATACGTTCCACACTCCACTGAATGATCACGCAGACGTTATCGAAGAGAGACTCGTCGTCGCAGCTCAG
Source organism: Streptomyces sp. SW4 (assembly GCA_003248315.1). Lineage (GTDB taxonomy): Bacteria > Actinomycetota > Actinomycetes > Streptomycetales > Streptomycetaceae > Streptomyces. Next base: position 2,431,394 of record QKWM01000004.1, on the reverse strand, counting down.
GGGGTTGCTTCACGGACCGTTCACACCCCCGTGGGGAGCGCTTTCGCGCCATCCTCGGTGACCCGGGTGGCCCCGAAGTAGTCCGGTGTGTCGATGGGGTCGAACCGGATGACGGCACCCGGACGGGGCGCATCGATCATGTACCCCCCACCGACGTAAATACCGACATGCCGGATGGCCCGGGAATTGGTGGGATCGTCCGAGAAGAACACCAGGTCCCCGGGCAGCAGCTCGTCCCGGCTCGGATGCGGCCCCGCGTTGTACTGGTCGTTCGCGACGCGCGGCAGGGTGATCCCCACACTCTCGTACGCGGCCTTGGTCAGCCCCGAGCAGTCGAACCGCCCACCCTGCTCGGCCGTGCCGTTCCCGCCCCACAGATACGGCGTCCCCAGCTTCTTCTGCGCATAAGCGATGGCCCCGCCGCCTGCTCCGACGGATCCACCCGCCCGACGGGCGCAGCGAAGCTCTTCTCCAGTTCACGGATCCTCTTGACGTAGTTCTGCGTCTCCCGGATCGCCGGCACGCCGCCCGCCTTGATCACCCGGTACGCGCCCGCGTTGTAGGCGGCGAGCATGTTGTTCGTCGGGTCGCCGGGCACGTCCTTGACGTATCCGGCCAGCTCGCAGTCGTACGACGCGGCCGATGGAATCGCGTCATTCGGATCCCAGATGTCGCGGTCCCCGTCTCCGTCGCCGTCGATGCCGTGCGTCGCCCAGGTGCCGGGGATGAACTGGGCGATACCGCGGGCGTCGGCGTGGCTGACGACGTCCGGGTCCCATCCGCTCTCCTGGTAGAGCTGCGCGGCGAGCAGAGCGGGGTTGATGGCGGGGCACAGGTTGCCCCACTTCGCGACGAGCCCCTGGTAGGCGGCGGGCACCGCGCCCTTGGCCAGCGTCTTGGAACCGCCGCCCACGCCGCCGGCGATGTTCCCGGCGACGACGTAGACACCGACGACGAGCAGCATGACGAAGCTCATGCCGAGCCCGACCGCGACACCGCCGATCACCCACACTTTGCGCACGGCTCAACCCTCCCCATCCAGCCGCCGTTCAACGCCATTTCCGGCGAGAGTGGCGCCATTTCGGCGCTGCTCGAGCTACTTCACGGTGAAGCCCCTGCATTCCACGCTCGTGTAGTCGTCGGGGGTGCGGATGTGGTGGAACTGCACGGTCCAGTCGCCCGGGTCGTTGCGCAGCGGGATGGCCGGCTGACGCTCGCCGTTGATCCACTGCTGGAAGTCGTCCGGATACGTGAGGTACTTCCACTCCTGCGGACCGCCGCCGCCACGCAGATCGACCGGCTTGCTCAGGTAGCCGATGTTCCTGTTCTCGCTGACGACGCCCGCGGCGGGCCTGCCCGTACCGGGATCGATGTCGTGGGGCGGCTTGACGCTGACGGTGACGTAGTACGGCTCCCTGGAATCGGTGAGTTGTTGACTGAAACCGATCGTCAACTTGTTCCGGGGGTTCAGCATCGCCGGGTCGTGGACATCCGGCGCTTCGGGATCGGCGAGGGACGTCAGGAACCGGGGCACCGGCCTCTCCTCCGTCGGGAGTTGGCACCGGCCCAGCTCGGACAGCCAGAAGGTGCGGTCCAGCTTGTCCGCCGCGTAGGCGGGAGCGCCGCCCGACGCGGAGGCCGAGGCCGAGGGGGACGCCCCGGTCCCGGTGGCACCCGCGCCGCCCGCCTCCTTCCCGCCGTCGCCGCCGCCCCGGGAGGCGAGCACGAACGCGGTGCCCACCGCCACCGCCGCCACGGCGGCCGACGCCGTGACCCAGACGGCGGCCCTGCGACGCCGGGCGGGCGCACCCGGAGCGGAGACCTGCGTGGGCACGTACGTCGGGCGGTAACCGTCGCCGGGGCCGTAGGCACCGACCGTCGGCAGCTCGTGCCGGCCCACCGGGGGCGCCGCGGGCACCGGCGGCACGTCTCCGGCCGGCCCCGGCGGCACCGGCACCGCATCGGACGGCCGGGTGAGAGCGGCGTAGAAGGGGTCCTCGACGAGTGCCGCCCGCACACCGCACCGCGCGATGATCTCCGCCAGCGCGGGACGCGCCGCCGGGTCCTTGGCCACGCACGCCTCGATCAGCGCCGCCAGGCCCGGGTCCACGCCGTCGACGTCGACGGGCTCGTGCACCGCCCGGTAACTCACCCCTGCGGGTGCGCCGGCCCCGAAGGGGGGACGCCCGGTCGCCGCGTACGCCACCGTCGCCCCCAGCGCGAACACGTCGGCGGCCGGGCCGACCTCGTTGCGCAGCAGCACCTCGGGCGCGGTGTAACCGGGTGTCCCCGGCGCGTACCCGGTCTCGGTCAGCGCGGCCTGCCCCGTCGCCCGGGCGATCCCGAAGTCGATGAGCTGCGGTCCCTGAGCCGCCAGGATGACGTTCTGCGGCTTGAGGTCCCGGTGGGTGACGCCGTGTCCGTGCACCGCCCCGAGGCCCTCCGCCAGCGCCGCGAAGAGCCCCCGGCAGGTGTCCGCCGGCATGGGCCCCGCTCCGCCACCGCCTTGCTCAGGGTCGGTCCGGACACGTACTCGGTCGCCAGCCAGTACGGTGCCGCGTCCAACGAGGCGTCAATGACGTTGGCGGTGTACGCGCTTCGTACCGCCCGGGCCGTCTCGACCTCCCGCCGGAACCGGGCCAGCGCCTCCGGGTGGTCCGTGATCTCGTCCCGGATCACCTTGATCGCCACCAGGCGGCCGCCGGGTGAGCGGGCCAGGTACACCTGCCCCATACCGCCCGCGCCGAGTCGAGCGAGCAGCGTGTACGTGCCTATGTGCGCCGGATCCCGGTCCCTGAGAGCGTCCACGGGCACAGACCTTGCCACAGAGATCAGCCCCGCGACCCGCGCGCCGGCCCCCTCGGAGGCCCACGGCGCGGGCCGGAGCAACCGGCTTCGGAGGGCTCACCACCGGCCGTGAACGTCAGAACCGCTCGATCTCCTGCCCCTTGGGAACCTTGTAGCAGCCGGATATCACATACACGCTCAGCATCGGCGGGTCCCCTTCGCCATCTCGATGATCCTCACGCTCACCTTTCGCCCGTCGTGGTCGGCCGTCATTCTGAGGTTCTTGTTCTTGCTGGTGTCCAGCCCGTGGTCACGGATCTTCCAGCCGTGCTCCGGCAAGCCCCTCTCGAGCTGTTCCATCGCCACACCGAGGTCATCGGCGTCGGCCGGGACGAAACTCCAAGGGTGGAGGATCCGGAAGTACTCCTCGGCGTTCCGTCCCGAGCACTCCACCACTGTCGAGTGGCTGTCGGAAGCCTTCCCCTTGACGCCGATGAGGTCGTAGAGGCCGCTGGAGACCTTCTCCGCCGTATCAGCGGCGTCCGTCGACGTACTCGTCCCGGCGAACGGAACGTCGCCGGAGCCGTCCCCCGCCCTCTCGCATCCCGCGAGGGCGACAAGGGCCGTGGACAGGCCGACGGCCAGGTGCACCGGTCGGATCTTCACATCTACTCCTTCTCGACGTGCGCCCACGCTCGACAGCAGCGCCCTGGCGATCGGCCACGGACGGTAGCGGACGTCGCTTGCCGACCCACCCGCGCCGACTCGACGGGGCGTCAGCAGGAGTAGCCTCACGGCGGCGTGAGGTCGGGCGAGCTCGGCCACCCCGAGAAGGGCACAACGACTCAACCGCGCGCCAGGTTGCGCTCCAGCCTCATTGCCCGGCGTAACCTGGCGTGATACACAGAGTGACCATACGACTCTTTGCATACCGCTCCGCACCGGCCCCGAGGACCCGGCGCGGACCGGTGGCAAGGTATTCGTACGAAACCCGCCAATCAATGACGCCAAGTCGACATCCGGTGGCGTCGTTGTCGGCGAGAATGAGGCCTGACCTCTGCGCGCCCGCAGAGGGTACGGAACTACCCAACAGGGGCGGTGACTTACATGTTCTTTGCGGCCGACGAGGGAGACATCAACACCATCATCGGCGGGATCGCTCCGGATTGGGGCCCCTTCGGCAGCCTGGGCAACGAGGCCAAGGTGATGATCGAGGTCGTGATGGCGGTCGCCATCCTGATCTGCCTGGGCATCGCCATCTGGGGCGCCGCCAAGCAGCGCATCGGCGCCACCGCCCTGCGCGACACCTTCAGCGCGGAGCAGGGCAAGGGCCTCATCATCGCCGGGCTGACGGGCGTGTTCATCATCGGCTCGCTCGGCACCCTCTTCACCATCGTGTACGGCATGGCCGTGTAGCGGGGGCCGGCGCCGATCCGCCTCCTCTCCTCCCCCTCCCCTTCTCCTCTCCTCCACCCCACCCACCCGTCGTGCCCCCGGCTGAGGTTGCGTTTCCCTGATGTCGAGTCACCACACCGCGCCCGCGCGGGAACCAGCACGGCTACCGTCGTACTACTACGGCATGGGACACGAGGAGTTTCCGCACGACGTCGAGGGGGCGTACGCGGCATGAGTCTCGGAGACGAGCACCAGGCCTCCGGCGGTTACGGCGGCACGGGCCAGACGCGCACGCGGCTGCCCGAGGGCGGCCCGCGCAGAACCGGCCGGTCGTCGTCGCGCAGCCTGGTCACGGTGGTCGGCGTGGTCGTCCTGCTGATCGCCGCGATCGCCTTCGCGAACCGCGGAGGGACGATTCCGCGCCGAGCGCCGAGTCGGCCGACAAGCCGGAGGCCGCGGCCACGGCCCCACCGGGAAGCGCCCGGTGCAGTCGGGCTTCGCCCGGGACGAGCAGGGGGCGCAGAGCGCGGCGGCGAACTATGCGGTGGCGTTGGGATCGGACGCGATGTTCGATCCCTCTCGGCGGCACGAGATCGTGCAGACCATCGCTGCCCCCGGCTCCGTGGACCGGCTTCAGGCCGGCTTCGACGCCGACTACTCCGCGTCGTTCCTCAAGAAGGTCGGCCTCAGCGAGGACGGAACCGCCCCTAAGGGCAGCACTTTCGTCAACCGCACGTTGCCGGCAGGCACCAAGGTGACGTCGTTCAGCCAGGATGCCGCCACCGTCGAAGTCTGGTGCAACGGCCTTTTCGGCCTTGCTGGTGAGAAGTCCACCAATCCGGTGACGAGCAGCTGGTTCACCGTCGTCATGGAGCTGGGCTGGAGCAACGACGACTGGAAGGTCGTCGAAACTGCCCAGAAGTCCGGCCCGACTCCCGTCCCCGGAGACAACCCCGTCTCCGGGGCCGACGAGATGAGCAAAGCGGTCCAGGAGTTCGGAGGGTTCACCTATGCCCGGTAACCAGCACCGCGCGCTCAAGCTCGTCGGCTTGGTAGCCGCGACCCAGACCGCGTTGATCGCACTGGCCACGCGCGCTGTGGCAGACCCCACGCCGTCTCCGACGACGAGTGACGACGCCTGCTCACTCATCGCCGGCCCTGCCAGGAAGTACTGCGAACGCGAACAAGGAACCGGCGCCTCCGGCTCCACCGGCGGATCCGGTGGCGCCGGCACCCTGGACGACCCCACGTCCACCCTCGACCCCTGTCCTCCCTCGCCAAGGGCTGCGCCGACGCCGCCGCCTGGACGGTGGACAAGCTCAGTGCCGCCGTGCAGGAGACCGCCGAGGTCGACTTCACGAACACCACGTTCCTCCAGCAGTACGCCGTCGTCTTCGCCGCGTCGACGATCCTCACGCTGCTGCTGTGGCTGCTGGCCGTCGCCAAGCGGGCCGTCCGCGGCGTGCCCTTCACCACCGCGATCTCGGAGGCGATCGGGTTCCTCTGGCTGACCGTCCTGGCCTCCGCCTTCACGCCGCTGATCCTGTACACGGTGGTGTCGGCGACCGACGGCGTCACCGACGTGCTCGCCAAGGCCACCGGCGGCCAGACCGACACGTTCTTCGGCACCTTCTCCGCCGCCCTGGAGAAGGGCGAGGACATCGGCGGCGGCCCGATCATGCTGATCGTCGTGTCCCTGGTCAGCATCCTCGCCGCCGGCGTCCTCTGGCTGGAGCTGGTCATCCGCGCCGCCCTGCTCTACGTCGGCGCGCTCCTCGGCACCGTCGTCTACGCCGGTCTCGTGGACAAGAACCTGTGGGGCCACGTCCGCCGCTGGGCCGGGATCATGATCGCCGTGATCCTCGTCAAGCCCGTCATCGTGATCGTCCTCGGGCTGGCGGGTGCGCTCTCCGCCGACGACGGGCCGGACGCCTTCTCCGCCGTCGTCTCCGGCCTGGCGATCATCCTGCTCGCCATCTTCGCGTCCGCGATGATCTACCGCTTCGTCCCCGGCTTCGGCGACGAGATCGCCGGCTCCCGCAACAACCGCCTCATGCAGGGCGCCGAGAACAAGGCCGCCGCCGTCATGAGCTCCCCGGCGACCCTCGTCGCCCAGGGCATCAAGACCCACAGCTCCCGCAGCCACCAGAGCGGCCACCCGGGCGGCGACGGCGGCTCCACCGCCTCCCGCCCCACCAACCCCGCCTCCGGCGGCGTCGCCGCGCACAGCGCGCGCCCCTCGAACGGCGGCGGCGGACCTGTCCCCTCCGCCGCACCCGCACCGCGCTCCGCCGCCCCGGCGAGCAGCCCGGTGAACACGCCCCACGCCAGCAGCACCCGCACCAGCAGTACCAACCGCACGGGAGGTGAAGGGCGTTGACGACCGAGTCCCACGTGTCCCATCCGGTCACGCCCCGCCGTACTTATCTGATCGGCCGCGCCCGGCCGAACGCGATCGTCGGACGCAACCGCGAGACCGGCGAGATCGCGCTCATCGTCGTCGGCGCGTTCCTCGGCATGATGTGCGGGCTCCTCGTCCCGTCCTCACCCTGCGCATCGTGCTGCTCGCCGGCTTCCCGATGCTCGCGCTGGCGGCGGTCTACGTGCCGTACAAGCACCGCACGTTCTACAAGTGGTTCGAGATCAACCGCAGCTACAAGCGGACGCTGCGCCAGGGCGCCACCTACCGCTCCGGCGTCATCGAGGCCGGCACCCGTATCGACGGGCGCGAGGTCGAGGTCGGCCCGCCGCCCGGCATCGGCCGCATCACGTGGCTGTCCGCGCCCTTCGGGCCCGACGAGATCGCCGTACTGCTGCACGCCGACCGCAAGACGGTCACCGCCGCCATCGAGATCGAGGGCCCCGGCGTCGGCCTGCGCGACTCGGAGGACCAGGAGGCCCTGGTCGACCGCTTCGGCACGCTGCTCAAGCACGTGGCCAACGGCGACGGCTTCGTCACCCGCCTCCAGATGCTCGCCCGGACCCTGCCCGCCGACCCCGACGCCCACGCCAAGGACGTCGCCGTCCGCGGGGACGACAGGGCCCTGCCGTGGCTCCAGCAGTCGTACGACCAGCTGCAGTCGATGGTGTCCACCAGCAGCGAGCAGCACCGCGCCTACCTCGTCGCCTGCATGCACTACACCCGCGAACTGGCCGCCGAGGCGCACGCCATGGCCCGCGCGGCCCGCCCGCAGCACGGCCGCAAGCTGGACCGCGACGCTGGGCTGGCCGTGGTGATGGCGCGTGAGCTGACGGACATCTGCTCGCGCCTGCAAGAGGCCGACATCCGGGTGCGCCAGCCGCTCGGCCAGGGCCGGCTCTCCTCGCTGATCCACTCCATGTACGACCCGGACCACCCGATCGACCACATCCAGGCGATGACCAAGCGCAACGCCTGGCCGGCCGAACTGGACGCCACGGAACCGACGTACCTCCAGGCCAAGACCCGCGAGTCCAACACCCGCGCCCCTGGTGCCACGCCACCGCGTGGATCAAGGAGTGGCCGATGACGCCCGTCGGCGTCAACTTCCTCGCCCCGCTCCTCGTCCACACCCCTGACGTCATCCGGACCGTGGCCGTGACGATGGACCTCGAACCCACCGAGGTCGCCATCGAGCGCATGCTGACCGAGAAGACCAACGACGCCGCCGAGGCCTCCCGCGCCGCCAAGATGAACCGCACCGTCGACCCGCGCGACGTCGCCGCCCACAGCCGTCTGGACCAGCGCGGCGAGGACCTCGCGAGCGGCGCCGCCGGCGTCAACCTGGTCGGCTACATCACCGTCTCCTCCCGCTCCCCGAGGCGCTGGCCCGCGACAAGCGGACCATAAGGGCCTCGGCCGGAAAGTCGTACCTGAAGCTGGAGTGGTGCGACCGCGAGCACCACCGTGCCTTCGTGAACACACTTCCGTTCGCCACCGGCATCCGAAGGTAGGGGCTGAGCCTGATGCGGGACCCGTTGTCCGTCGTCACCGACGCCTTCACCTCCTTCCTCTTCGGGAAGGTGGAGACCACGCGCCTGCCGGTCCGCACGTCCACGGGCCAGGCGCAGGCGGTGTACCTGCCGACCGCCGCGCCCGGCCTCGGCGACTCCGGCGTCATCATCGGCCGCGAGGTGTACTCCGGGAAGGGCTACATCTACGACCCGTTCCAGCTGTACGGCCAGCAGCTCCCCGCCCCGCACTGGCTGGTCCTCGGCGAGTCCGGCAACGGCAAGTCGGCGCTGGAGAAGACGTATGTCCTGCGCCAGCTCCGCTTCAAGGACCGGCAGGTCGTCGTCCTCGACGCCCAGGGCGAGGACGGCGTCGGCGAGTGGAACCTCATCGCGCAGGAGCTGGGGATAACGCCCATCCGGCTGGACCCGATGGCCGCCCTCGACCACGGCATCCGGCTCAACCCCCTGGACCCGGCGATCACGACGACCGGTCAGCTCGCCCTGCTCCGGACGATCATCGAGGTCGCGATGGGGCACGGCCTGGACGAGCGCTCCGGCTTCGCCCTGAAGGTCGCGCACGCCTACGTCAACGAGACCATCGTCGAACGCCAGCCGGTCCTGTCCGACATCGTCGAGCAGCTGCGGCACCCGGAGCCGGAGTCGGCCGAGGCGATGAACGTCGACATAGACGACGTACGGGCGTGGGGCCTGGACGTGGCCCTGGTGCTGGACCGGCTCGTCGACGGTGACCTGCGCGGCATGTTCGACGGCCCGACCACGGTCGGCATCGACCTGGACGCGCCGCTGATCGTCTTCGACCTGTCCCACATCGACCGCAACTCCATCGCCATGCCGATCCTGATGGCGATCGTCGGCGTGTGGCTGGAGCACACCTGGATCCGCCCCGACCGGAAGAAGCGCATCTTCCTGGTCGAGGAGGCCTGGCACATCATCAACAGCCCGTTCGTGGCGCAGCTGTTCCAGCGGCTGCTGAAGTTCGGCCGCCGCCTCGGCCTGTCCTTCGTCGCCGTCGTCCACCACCTGTCCGACGTGGTCGACGGGGCGGCGGCGAAGGAGGCGGCCGCGATCCTGAAGATGGCCTCGACCCGGACCATCTACGCCCAGAAGGCCGACGAGGCACGGGCCACGGGCCGTGTCCTCGGCCTGCCGCGCTGGGCGGTGGAGATCATCCCGACGCTCACCCCCGGCATCGCCGTCTGGGACGTCAACGGCAACGTGCAGGTCGTCAAGCACCTGGTCACCGAGACCGAACGCCCCCTGGTCTTCACCGACCGGGCGATGACCGAGTCCTCCAGCGACCTGGCCGACGACGCGTTGCGCGCCGCCGAGCTGGAGGCCGAGGAGCGGGCGGCGGCCTTCGTGGAGCAGCACCTCGGCGACTCGTCCGAGTCGACGGTGGCGTAGGGCGCGGGCGTTCGGCGGCCCAGGGAGGAACGCATGAGACCGGAGGAGCAGCGCCGCGACGGCCGGGGCGACCAGGGCGGCCGGAGCGGCCAGGGCGGCATCCCGGACGGTCTGCTGGTCGGAGCGCTCGGGTTCCTGCTCGGGATGACCGCGCTGGTCTGGACGGCGACGGGCCTGGCCGGCCTGTTCGCGCACGGTTCCTGGCCGGCCGGCGTCACCTTCGCCCGCACCCCGTTCGCCATGCGCCACCTGGTCGCCGAGCCCCACGACATCCCCGGCGCCTGGCCCGACACCCCCGCCGCCTCCCTGTCCGGCTACGGCCTGTTCTGGGGCCTGTTCATCGGCCAGCTGATGGTGCTGGTCGTCCTGACGGTGTTCGTCCTCGGAACGCTGGCCCGCTGGAAGGCGGTACGGCAGCGCAGGCGCGCGGAGACGGACGAGACGAAGCCGCCGGCGGCACTCGGGGCCCGGCGCAGGCGGCCCCGGCGCAGGCGACTCCGGCCCAGGTGGCTCCGGTCCAGGAAGCGCCGGCCCAGTCGGCCCCGGCCCAGGAAGCACCGGCCCAGGAAGCACCGGCCCGGGAGATCCCCGTACGCGAAGCACCGCCCCAGGAACCCCCGGCGCACGAGGTCCCGACCCGAGGACCCCCCAGCCGCAGCGGACGCCCCAGAACACCTCCCTGCCCCCGCTGTCCCCGCTGCCCGCCGGCAACGGGCCGGGCGGCAACGGCCCGGGCGGCCGGGAGCCCGCCGTGCACTACGGCACCCCGGCCGCCCGGGCCACCACCGCGGCCCGTGCCCTCCAGGACGCGGAGGGCCCGGCCGTCGTCCTCACCTCGAACCCCGCCCTCTGGCAGGACACCAAGGACCCCCGCGCCAAACTGGGGCCGGTCCACCTCTACGACCCCACCCACCGCTGCGACACCCCGTCCCGTCTCCACTGGTCCCCGACGGCGGGCTGTGAGGACAAGCGGACGGCGATCCACCGGGCCGCCGCCCTCCTCGCCCCCGTACGCCCCACCGCGAAACTCGACCGGGCGGTGGCCGACACCGCCGAGACCCTCCTGCGCAGCTACCTGCACGCCGCGGCCGTCGACGGCCGTACCGTCCGCCATCTGCACCGCTGGTCCCAGGGCAGCGGCGTCCAGGACGCCGTGCGCATCCTCCGGACGAGCCCCAAGGCCGCCTCCGGAGCCGCGGGGGAACTCGAGGCGGCCCTCACCGCCCACCCCGAACGCCGGGACATGGCCCACCAGCTCACCACCCGGGCCCTGGCCGCACTGTCCACGGTCAACGTCCGCGAGGCGTGCACTCCCAACCGAACTGATGCCCTCGCCTTGGATTCCTTCGTCCACGAAGGGGAACGCTTTACGTGGTGGGTGAGTCCATCGAGGACCCCAGGACGGACCCGGGCGCGATGCCGCTGCTGACGGCACTCGTCGCAAGCGTGGTCGAGCACGGCCGGCGCATGGCCGAACGGTCATCCTCCGGTCGGCTCGACCCACCACTCACCCTCGTCCTGGACGACGTGGCCGCCGTGGCCCCCCTCCCCCAGCTCCCGGAACTGCTCGCCACCGGAGCCGACCGGGCCTGCCCACCCTCGCCCTGCTCCGCTCCCGCGAACAGGGCCGGACCCGCTGGCCGCACGACGAACTTCCCGTCTGACCGTCCCCATGTCCCCGTAGCCCTGGAACCCTTCGCCCGCCGTCCCGCAGTCCCGGAGCCCCGCCGTTTCCGTCGTCCCGCAGTCCCGGAGCCCCGCCGTTTCCGTCGTCCCGCAGTCCCAGAGCCCCGCCGTTTCCGTCGTCCCGTAGTACCGGGGTACGACACCGCGCACCGCACATACGGACACGGCCGGACGCGCGGCGGCGCCCGTGCGGCCACCATCGAGGCATGACCAGGGCCTACGACCACGGCGTCGACGTCGCCGCAGCGACGGGACGGAAGACACCCGAACCCGTCACCATGGACGCCGTGACCGACGACCGCCCGACGGAGCCCTCACCGAGTACCTGCAACGCCTCAACCAGCGGTGCGCGCCTTCGACCGACGCCACCCGCTGCTGTGGGACCTGCATCTGACCGGCTTCTGGCTGACGGCCGCCCTCATCGACTACGTCGGCGGGGGCTGGCGCAACATCGCCCACAACCTGGACGTCCCCGGCTGGCTGCTGCTCGCCATGAGTCTGGGCTTCACGGTCCCGCTGCTGTGGCGCCGGAGCCGTCCCGGGGCGGTGCTGCTCGTCATGGCCCGGTCGCCCTGGTCAACGCGTGGAGCGGCGCGATCCTCCAGGCTGCCATGCTCCAGCTCCTCGTCGTCTTCCACATCACCCTGCGCCTGCCGCTGCGTTCCCTGTGGTGGGCGACGGCCCTGGTCCTCGCCCCGGTCCTGCTCGCGGCGGTCCGCTACGAGGAGGGGACCTGGAGCCAGCAGATCGGCGCCCAGCTGATGTCCCTGGCCGTGGCCGCGCTCATCGGCGTCACGGTCCGCACCCGTCGCGACTACACCGCCGCGCTGGAGGACCGCGCCCGCCGCCTGGAGATCGAACGCGACCAGCAGGCGCAGCTCGCCGCCGCGGCCGAACGCGCCCGTATCGCCCGGGAGATGCACGACATCATCGGCCACAACCTGTCGGTCATCACCGGCCTGGCCGACGGCGGCCGGTACGCCGCCGCCAAGTCCCCGAGCGGGCCGCCCAGGCCCTGGACGCGATCGGCGACACCAGCCGGCAGGCCCTGGGTGAACTCCGCCGGCTCCTGGACGTCCTGCGCGACGACGAGCAGGACGGAGAGCAGAAGGCCGAGCTGACGCCGCAGCCGAGCCTCACCGATCTCGGCCCGCTCATCGACGGCGTCCGCCGGGCCGGGCTCCCCGTCCGCGCCACCGTCCACGGTGACGCCGACCTCCCGGCGGGCCGCCAGCTCGCCGTCTACCGCGTGATCCAGGAGGCCCTCACCAACACCCTCAAGCACGCGGGCCCCGGCGCCACGGCCGACATCGACCTCTCCTACGGGGACGGCGGCGCCGTGTCCCTGACCATCACCGACACCGGTCGCGGCGGCCGGTCCGGCGCGCCGGCCGACGGCCGCGGACTTCCGGGAATGCGCGAGCGGACGGCCCTGTACGGGGCACACTTGAGGCCGGCCCACGCCCTCTGCCCGAGCAGGGCTGGCGCGTCCATCTTCACCTCCCGGAGGAATCCCCGCAGTGACCACCGTCCTCATCGCCGACGACCAGCCGTTGCAACGCCTGGGCTTCCGGATGCTTCTGGAGAGCCAGGACGACATGACGGTGCTGGGGAGGCGGCGAACGGCAGCGAGGCCGTCCGGTTGACGGCCGAACTCCATCCCGACGTGGTCCTGATGGACGTCCGCATGCCCGGCCTCGACGGCATCGAGGCGACCCGCCGCGTCATCGCGTCCGGCGACCGCACCCGGGTCCTGATCCTCACGACCTTCGACCTCGACGAGTACGCGTACGCCGGCCTGCGCGCCGGTGCCTCCGGTTTCCTGGTGAAGGACGCCCAGCCCGAGGAGCTCCTGTCCGGCATCAGGGCGGTGGCCACCGGGGACGCGGTCGTGGCCCGAGCCTGACCCGCCGTCTGCTGGACGCCTACGTGCAGCACCTTCCCGCGGGCGGGGAGGGGCCTCGGCGGCCGAGGAGGCGGGCAGGGTGGACCCCCGCCTGTCCTCCCTCACCGACCGCGAGCGCGAGATCCTCACCGTCATCGGCAAGGGCTGGACCAACGCGGAGATCGCCTCCCGTCTCCACCTGGCCGAGTCGACGGTGAAGACCCATGTGGGCCGTGTGCTGGCGAAGACGGGTTCCCGGGACCGTGTCCAGGCGGTGATCCTGGCGTACGACACCAAGCTCGTGCAGCCGTCCTGACCTGGAAACGCAAGAAGGCCCCGCACCAAAAGGTGCGAGGCCTTCTCATCAAGAATTGTTCGGCGGCGTCCTACTCTCCCACAGGGTCCCCCCTGCAGTACCATCGGCGCTGTAAGGCTTAGCTTCCGGGTTCGGAATGTAACCGGGCGTTTCCCCTACGCTATGACCACCGAAACACTATGAAACAAACAACAACCAGCACAATGGCTGTTCGTGGTTTCAGAACCAACACAGTGGACGCGAGCAACTGAGGACAAGCCCTCGGCCTATTAGTACCGGTCAACTCCACACGTTACCGTGCTTCCATATCCGGCCTATCAACCCAGTCGTCTACTGGGAGCCTTACCCTCTCTAGGAGGTGGGAGTCCTCATCTCGAAGCAGGCTTCCCGCTTAGATGCTTTCAGCGGTTATCCCTCCCGAACGTAGCCAACCAGCCATGCCCTTGGCAGAACAACTGGCACACCAGAGGTTCGTCCGTCCCGGTCCTCTCGTACTAGGGACAGCCCTTCTCAAGACTCCTACGCGCACAGCGGATAGGGACCGAACTGTCTCACGACGTTCTAAACCCAGCTCGCGTACCGCTTTAATGGGCGAACAGCCCAACCCTTGGGACCGACTCCAGCCCCAGGATGCGACGAGCCGACATCGAGGTGCCAAACCATCCCGTCGATATGGACTCTTGGGGAAGATCAGCCTGTTATCCCCGGGGTACCTTTTATCCGTTGAGCGACGGCGCTTCCACAAGCCACCGCCGGATCACTAGTCCCGACTTTCGTCCCTGCTCGACCCGTCGGTCTCACAGTCAAGCTCCCTTGTGCACTTACACTCAACACCTGATTGCCAACCAGGCTGAGGGAACCTTTGGGCGCCTCCGTTACCCTTTAGGAGGCAACCGCCCCAGTTAAACTACCCATCAGACACTGTCCCTGATCCGGATCACGGACCCAGGTTAGACATCCAGCACGACCAGACTGGTATTTCAACGACGACTCCACCCACACTGGCGTGCGAGCTTCACAGTCTCCCAGCTATCCTACACAAGCCGAACCGAACACCAATATCAAACTGTAGTAAAGGTCCCGGGGTCTTTCCGTCCTGCTGCGCGAAACGAGCATCTTTACTCGTAGTGCAATTTCACCGGGCCTATGGTTGAGACAGTCGAGAAGTCGTTACGCCATTCGTGCAGGTCGGAACTTACCCGACAAGGAATTTCGCTACCTTAGGATGGTTATAGTTACCACCGCCGTTTACTGGCGCTTAAGTTCTCAGCTTCGCCCCACCGAAATGGAGCTAACCGGTCCCCTTAACGTTCCAGCACCGGGCAGGCGTCAGTCCGTATACATCGCCTTACGGCTTCGCACGGACCTGTGTTTTTAGTAAACAGTCGCTTCTCGCTGGTCTCTGCGGCCACCCCCAGCTCACGGAGTAAATCCGGTCACCGGAAATGGCCCCCTTCTCCCGAAGTTACGGGGGCATTTTGCCGAGTTCCTTAACCATAGTTCACCCGAACGCCTCGGTATTCTCTACCTGACCACCTGAGTCGGTTTAGGGTACGGGCCGCCATGAAACTCGCTAGAGGCTTTTCTCGACAGCATAGGATCATCCACTTCACCACAATCGGCTCGGCATCAGGTCTCACCCTGCATGAGCGGCGGATTTACCTACCACTCGGGCTACACCCTTACCCCGGGACAACCACCGCCCGGATGGACTACCTTCCTGCGTCACCCCATCACTCACCTACTACCAGCTCGGGTCACCGGCTCCACCACTCCCACCAACAGCAAAGCTGAAGGCGGGCGGCTTCACGGGCTTAGCATCACTGGATTCGATGTTGATCGCTTCACAGCGGGTACCGGAATATCAACCGGTTATCCATCGACTACGCCTGTCGGCCTCGCCTTAGGTCCCGACTTACCCTGGGCAGATCAGCTTGACCCAGGAACCCTTAGTCAATCGGCGCAAACGTTTCTCACGTTTGTATCGCTACTCATGCCTGCATTCTCACTCGTCAACCGTCCACAACTCGCTTACACGGCTGCTTCACCCGGCAGACGACGCTCCCCTACCCATCACAGCGGCCGTTGGGCCTCATGCTGCAATGACACGACTTCGGCGGTACGCTTGAGCCCCGCTACATTGTCGGCGCGGAATCACTTGACCAGTGAGCTATTACGCACTCTTTCAAGGGTGGCTGCTTCTAAGCCAACCTCCTGGTTGTCTCTGCGACTCCACATCCTTTCCCACTTAGCGTACGCTTAGGGGCCTTAGTCGATGCTCTGGGCTGTTTCCCTCTCGACCATGGAGCTTATCCCCCACAGTCTCACTGCCGCGCTCTCACTTACCGGCATTCGGAGTTTGGCTAAGGTCAGTAACCCGGTAGGGCCCATCGCCTATCCAGTGCTCTACCTCCGGCAAGAAACACACGACGCTGCACCTAAATGCATTTCGGGGAGAACCAGCTATCACGGAGTTTGATTGGCCTTTCACCCCTAACCACAGGTCATCCCCCAGGTTTTCAACCCTGGTGGGTTCGGTCCTCCACGAAGTCTTACCTCCGCTTCAACCTGCCCATGGCTAGATCACTCCGCTTCGGGTCTTGAGCGTGCTACTCAAACGCCCTGTTCGGACTCGCTTTCGCTACGGCTACCCCACCCGGGTTAACCTCGCAACACACCGCAAACTCGCAGGCTCATTCTTCAAAAGGCACGCAGTCACGACTGATGGGCAAGCCCATCAGCGACGCTCCCACGGCTTGTAGGCACACGGTTTCAGGTACTATTTCACTCCCCTCCCGGGGTACTTTTCACCATTCCCTCACGGTACTATCCGCTATCGGTCACCAGGGAATATTTAGGCTTAGCGGGTGGTCCCGCCAGATTCACACGGGATTTCTCGGGCCCCGTGCTACTTGGGTGTCTCTCAAACGAGCCGCTGACGTTTCGACTACGGGGGTCTTACCCTCT